>OY969101.1:0-4737850 GCA_963697905.1 uncultured Actinomycetota bacterium
CAGCGTCTCCTCCACCCGCTTGCGCATCACCTCCGGCGGCACCGACAGCTGCTCCATGCCGTAGGCAAGTTCCTGCTCGACGGTGTCGGTGACGAAGCCGGCCAGCGGATCCTGGCCGACCACCCCGACCAGTTCGGCCAGTTCCCGCGGTGGATGCCGAGCGGTGTCTCGGCCGGCCACGGTCACCCGGCCGCTCAGCGTGCCGCCGGTGAAGTGCGGCACCAAACCGTTCACCGCACCGAGCAGGCTGGACTTGCCCGCTCCGGTCGGACCGACCACCAGGCACAGCTCGCCCTCGCCGATGTCCAGCTCGACGTCGCGCAGTACCGGCTCGGTGGCGCCGTCGTAGGTCAGGCTGACCCGGTCGAAGCGGATCACGCCGCCACCTGGGCCGGGCTGGCCGGCCGGCCGGCCATCGGCAGCCGGGCCGGCGGCGGTGGCGCGGTAATGCCTGCGGTTGCCGCAAGCAGGATCGCGGCGGCCGGCAGCACCGGCAGCGGCGGCCAGCCGAGCGGGTACAGCGCCGGGTTCAGCGCCTCCGGCTGGATCCGGGTGGCGGCCACCAGCAACGCCGCGCAGGCCAGACCGCTGCCGCTGACCAACCACTCGGGCAGTCGCCACGGATCCGGCCGGTAGCTGGTCCGGCTCACCCGGCGGCTGCCGGACAGCAGGCCACCGCAGCACAGCAGCGAACCGGCCAGCAGCACCGGCAGCCCGAACGTGCCGGGCAGGGTGGGATCCAGCAGGCCGTAGCACCCGGCGGCCAGCCCCAGCATGCCAAGCAGCATCAGCACGGCGGTCAGCCGCCGGCTGGTCCGACTGGCCGTGCCAGCCCGGCCGTAGCCGCGGGAGTCCATCGCGGCGGCCAGTTGCAGCGAGCGGGCCAGCGCGTCCTCCAGCACCGGCACCGCGATGCTGCGCAGCCCGCGCAGCCCGGATCGCCGGCCGGCGCGCAGCTGGCGGGCCCGGTGCACCCGCTGCACGCTGTCGATCAGCTGCGGAGCCACGCTGATCGAGACGGTGACCGCCACGCCCAGCTCGTACAGCGCGCCGGGCAGCACCCGCAGCGCACGTTTCGGATTGGCCAGCGAGTTGGCCGCTCCGACGCAGCACAGGATGCAGGCCAGCCGCAGCCCGTCCAGCGCCGCGGACAGGCTTGCCTCAAGCGACACCGGACCGCCCAGCTGTACGCCGCTGTACCAGCCGGGCATCGGCAGCCGCGGCAGGCTGAACAGGACGTGGTCGGCCGGCGTGACCGGGCTGGCGAAGACAGACCGGAACAGCACCCGGATCGCCACCACGATCAACGCGAAACCCAGGTAGTACTTGAAGCCGCGCGCCCAGGCCGCCTCGGTGCGCCGGGCGCTCACCACGTAGCCCAACACGGCCAGCGTCATCGCCAGCAACAGCGGGTTGCTGGTCCGGCTGGCCGCCACCGCAAGCCCGGCCGCCCAGAGCCACCATGCCACCGGATGCAGGCCGCGTGGCAGGCGGCCGCCGGCTGGTGGTCGCTCCAGCATGCCCGGCTAGCCGACCTGCTTGCGCTGCCAGGCGGCAAAGCCGGCCAACGCGACCAGCGCCAGCACGATCGCCCCGCCGGCAAGTTCTGGCAGCGGCGAATCCGTGCCGCTCCGGTGCACAGCCTGATCCGGTTCGGCGTCAACAACGCTGGGGCTTGAGGACAGCGCCGAGGATCGGCTGAGCGGCACCCCTGCCATGCCCAAGGCCGCGACGGCCGAGGAGGGGGAGGGTTGGGCGGTGGCCGGTGCGCGGGTGGCCGGCCGGCTGGTCTGCTTGCCACCGGCGGTCGAGCTGGCCGTCGTGCCAGCCGCGGTGCCGGCGGCACTCGGCTGGCCGGCTGGCTGGCTGGCCGGAGTCGGCTTGCCGCTCGGAGAGCTCGTGCCGCTGTGGCTGCCGGTGGCACCGCCGGCCGGCGTGCTGTTGTGCGCCCGCACCGCGTCCGGCGAGAAGGACGGCGAGCCGCCACCGAACGTCCAGGCCTGCACAGCGCCGCCGGGCGGGTTGGTGTTCGCCGCTCCGGTCGCCGACAGCGTCCAGTTGCGCTGGCCTGGGCCGGCGGTCCAGTACGACCAGGACGCGCTGGCCGGTGGAGTGGTCAGGCAGGCCTGGTCGGCCGGCTCCCCGGCACCGCCGTGGAAGCCGCTGTACGCGATCCGGCAGATGAAGCCGGCTCCGTCGTGCTTGGTGCCGGTGGTTGCGAAGCCGCCCTGGTTCACCAGCTGGTAGCCGGTGGTCGGCGTGGACCCGCAGCCGCGCACGATCGGCCCACCCCAGTGGCTGAAGTCCACCGCGACCACCACGCCGGAGCTGGTGGTGCACCGGTCGATCGGCAGGGCACTCGCGGCCGCCGATCCGGAACCGAATATGTCGTAGTAGCAAAGCAGAACCGCAACCGGCAGCAGGCGCGACAATGCCCTCATCGGCGGCGGACGGGCTGGCGTGCCAGCCACAGCGCCGCCAGGCCGGCGAGGATCAGCAACATGGCGAGAACCAGTTGCCGCGAGGTGTGCGAGCCGGTGGCGGCCAGCTGACCGGTGCCGACCGGCAGCACGCCGGAGCCGGCGACGGCCGGGGCGCTGGAACTGGCCGACGGGGTGGGTCGGGTGCTGTGGCTGGTGGTCGCGCTGGGGGTGGGAGTCGGCGTGGGGGTGGGCGTCGCGACGGGCAGCGTCACCGCGTCGCTGACCGTGGCGAGGGTGGCGCCGACGAGAGCCGGCAGCGCCTGGGTGGTGGACCGGACGTCCGAGCCCGGAGTGGCCGCGTTGATGGCGAACCCACCGTTGTTCTGCTGCAAACCGAGCAGGAACGTCGTCGCGGCGTCAACCTGTGGCTGGCTGCCGGTGCCGGTCACGATCAGCCCCTGCACCGCCAGGCCGGTGGAGTTGGCGTTCTCACCGGCGGCGCCGCTGAAACCGCCATCCGGATGCTGTGCGGCGAGCAGGTAGTTTCGCGCGTTCGCGACCGCGCTGCTCGCACCCGGCACCAGGTTGAGCGCCTGCACGGCGTAGCCGGTGGTGTCCACCTCGGAGGTGCAGGTGTCGGTCGGGCCGAGCAGGACGGAGGAGAACCCACCGTCCGGGCACTGCAGGCTTTCCAGCCGGCTGACCGCGGCAGCCGGCGGGGTGATCGCGCCGCGAGCCAGCGCCAGCACTCCCAATGCCTGCGAAATGGTCGAGAACGCCTGGTAGAAGTCGCCCGGTGCGGTGCACGAACCGGCCGTGTCGGCGGCGGTGCAGACATGGTCGGTGAGCGTCGTGAGCAGGTCGAAGCCCCCGAAATGATGCGGATCCTGGCCGGTGATCTCGGCCACCAGGGCCAGCTTGGCGACCGCTCCGCTGTACGGGCCCGGGAAGTCGGTCGAGCTGCCGGCCGGGTCGGCGTAGCCGGCTGCGTGGGCTGCCAGGTAACCCACCACCTTGGCCAGCACCGCATCCTGATCATTCGATGAGGAAAGGGCAATCGCCAGATCCGCGGTCAAGCCGTAGTCGTCGCCGAAGCTGTTGGTGAGGTGATCTCCGTTGACCAGTTGAGCGGCCAGGTAGGCCGAGGCGGCGGCTGTCGGGCTTGGCGTGGCGGCGGCTGGCGTGCTCGCCGGCCGGAGAATCACGCTAGCGGCGGCGGCAAGCAGCAGCACGCTGAGCACCGCAGCGATTCGTGATTTCATGCTCGGCATAAACCCATCCCCGGTACGGCCGGCAACCGGCGGTACGGAGGCGAATCCCGTTTCGCTGAACGGGCGGTGATTCACTCCGCACCGCAGACCACGACGGCGCTTATGTGACAAGCCCAGCTCAGGTGTTCCGACTCGTCCGCCCTTGCGGACCTACGGTTGCGGGTCAGTGCCGGACTTGGACCGGCTTCCCCCAGACTGGGCCAACAGCCCCCGCATTGCATCACATGGCTGCGCACGCAGTCAACGCGAGCGGGTTCGGCTGCTGCAAACTGCTGGTATGAGCGAGCTGATCGTGATCACCGGACCGCCCGGTGCAGGCAAGACCACCGTCGCCGCGCTCCTGGTCGGATACTACGAGCCGAGCGCGCTGGTCGCCGGCGATTCCTTCTTCGGTTTCCTGGCTCGCGGCGCCATCGCGCCGTGGCTGCCGGCCGCCGCTGCGCAGAACGAGACGGTCACCGAGGCGGCGGCGCTAGCCACCGGCCGGCTGGTCCGGGGCGGCATCACGGTGGTCTTCGACGGGGTCGTCGGGCCGTGGTTGCTGTCTGCGTACGCAGCCATGACGGGGCTTGATCGCCTGCACTACGCGCTGCTGCTGCCGTCCGAGCAGACCTGCCTGGACCGGGTGCGCAACCGGGTGGGGCACGGCTTTACCAATTCGGAAGCCACCCGGCACATGCACGCCGACTTCGTCCGCGCGAAGGTGGATGCCAGGCATCGGATCCCGCCCGACCAGCCGGACGGAATCGCTCGGACGATCGCCGAACGGGTGGCCGACGGCTCGCTGCTGGTGCACCAACCCGGCTGACCACCGCGTTCCGGGGCGTGGAGTTCGCCCGGTGAGCGAGGACACGCCGCCCTGCTAGCTCTGCGCTTGCAATTGCTAGCACTGGCTGGCAGGCTGGCCTTGTGGACCTCGACGGGATCAAGGAAGCAGCCGCCAAGGCGCCCGGTGTGGGCTCGATCGGCGACTTCATCCGCGAGCAGCGGCAGCAGGCGCAGGTGTCGCTGCGGCAGCTGGCCAAGCTCGCCGGCGTGTCCAACCCGTACCTGTCCCAGGTGGAGCGGGGGCTGCGCAAGCCCAGCGCGGAGATCCTGCAACAGATCGCCAAGGGACTGCGGATCTCGGCCGAGCAGCTCTACCTGCAGGCCGGCATCCTGGAACACCGGGCCGGCAGCACCGAGCTGATCCAGGCCATTCTCGCCGATCACCGGCTCACCGAGCGGCAGAAGACCGTGCTGATCGAGATTTACCAGTCGTTCTGCCGGGAAAACCACGCCACCGATGGCGCGGCCGACCCGGCAGTCACCGCCACCGCGGCGGGGATATCCGAGGAGGAATGAAACCCATGTCGATCGCAACCGACGCCCGCACGTACGCAGACAGCGCCGTTGCACAGGGCAAGTCCGCGCTGGCCCACGCCGGCACCGCGCTCGGGCAGGCCGGGATCGCGCTCGGCGCGGTCAACCGCAGGCTGCTCGCCGACGCGCCGAAGCCGGTCTACGCCGCGCTGGGTGCCGCCGACCTGGTTGCCGCCTCGGTGACCAAGCGGGCCGAGGAGCTTCCGGCCGACGCCGCGACCGGCGTGAGCAAGGCCCAGCAGACCGGCCAGGCACTGATCACCCGGGCGCAGAGCGAGGCAGCCACCCGGATCGGTGAGCTGCGCAGCCGCATCGCGGCCAGCCGGCAGGTGGCCAGCACGCTGCCGGGCACCGCCGAGAACTACCTGACCGTTGCCAGGTCAACCGGCGAGAGCTACCTGCAGGTGGCCAAGGGCGTCTACGCCTCCCTGACCGAGCGGGGTGCTGCTCGCGCCGCCGACCTGGCCGGCAGCGCCCGGGTGGCCGTCGGCCGGGCCGGAGAGACCGCGGGTGAGGTGCGTGACGCCGTCACGCCGCTGGCCAAGTCCGCCTTCGACGCGGTGGCTGCGCCTGCAGACACCGAGCCGACAGTGGCCGAGTTGTCCATCCCGCGCAAGCCGGCCACGCGGCGCAAGCCGGCCACCGCCCGCAAGCCGGCCGCCTCCAAGCCGGCCGCGCAGCGCAAGCCGGCCACCGCCCGCAAGCCGGGCCAGGGCACGTCGGGCGCCAAGAAGGCCACGGCGCGCAAGTCCACCGCCAGCAGCAAGTCCACCGCCAGCAAGGCCTAATTCGCGGCTACCGCCGGCAGGCCCTGATCGCCGGCTACCGCCGGCAGGGCCTATTCGCGGCATGGCTGAGCGGCCGCCGGTACGCCGGTGCGGCCTCGGCAGCGCTCGGGCCCGGTTCGCGGCTTTGCGAACCGGGCCCGATCCATTGGCTAGGCTCTAGTTGTGCAGGCCATCCACCGCTTCGAGTCATGGCTGTTGCTCGTGCTCTGGATCGGTGTGCTCGCACTGCAGCTGTGGGCGCTGGTGGACTGCATCACCCGCAAGGCACCGGCCTTCCCGGCGGCCAACAAGCTCACCAAGCCCACCTGGGTGCTGCTCACCGCCTTGGCGCTGTTGATGGTGCTGATCTCGAGGAACGTGACGTTCCTGCTGTCCTACATCGGCATCATCGTCAGCTCGGTGTATCTGGCCGATGTCCGCCCGGCGGTGAAGGAGATAAGCGGTCCGTCGCGCTGGTAGCCGGCTGCCCGGCCGTGCTCAGGCGACCAGCCGCAGCGGCTGGCGCCAGTTCTTGCCGGTGCGGTGCTCGGGATGCTCGGTCAGCCAATCCCGGGCTATCACGGTCAACTCCGCGTCCCGGCCGCGCAGCATGTAGCTGATCATCTCGAAGTCACCACGCAGTGACCACAGCGGATGCCCGAAGCTCGCCGGGTTGTTGCCCTCCACCAGCCAGTGGCTCGGCCATGCGACGCCGTAACCGAGCACTGGCAGCGCCGGCATCAGGCGACGCCGCCCGGTGAGCAGCCCGACCAGGCTCAGCATCAGGCCCAGCGTGGTGCCGAGGAAGTGCAGCCGTCGGGTCAGCGGTTTGGAGTGCATCGCCACGTAGTAGGGGAAGAACTCCCGATAGTTGGCAAACACGTCCGTTCCCCTCTCCGCCAACGGCCACCCGCGCCCGCCGAGCAGGCCCGCCGCTGAGCAGTGCTACCGCTTAGCAGTCTTACCCGTGCCGGGCCGGCAGCACCAATCCGGGGAAGGGTGCCGCCGGCGTCGGCGGGTCGGCTGGTCAGCGTGCCGGAACCTCCGATGCCTGCTGGCACGGCATGCACATCGCCGTGGCCGGCAGGATCTCCAGGCGTTCGGGCAGGATCGGCTGCCGGCAGCGCAGGCAGCGGCCGTACGAGCCGTCCCGCAGCCGAACCAGCGCGGCGTCGATGTCGGTGAGGGCCGCCTCGGCCGCGGTGCGCAGCGCGGCGGTCACCTCCTCGAGCTGGTCGGAGGCAGCTGGCTCGTCCGCCCCGAGCTGCTGCAGTTGCTCGGTACGGAATCGGCGTTGCTCCAGCAACGCGCTGCGGAACTGGGCGAGCTGTTGCGGATCGAAGTCAAGCCGATCGGCGCGGCGAGGGTGCAGGGATGCATGCCCGGCGGCAGCCACGCCGCCGTCTGCCCCGGAATAGAACTGGATGACCATGGCTGAAGTCCTTGGGCCGGCGCACGCGAGCGTGCGCACCGGTTGGAGCTGGATTTCGGGACCGGTGAGCGGCCTGAGCGGTCCACACGGCTGCTCAGTTACGCGAGAACTGCCGCACGCTGCGGCGGCTGACCGGTCAGGCCACCCGGGGCGGACCCCGGCCGCCGAGGGTGGGCAGCCTGGCGGGCACCAGCGGCAGCCGGGTCGGCCGGCGGGCGGCCCAGCCGAGCAGGGCCACGCCGGCCAGCGCGACCACGCCCAGGACAGCGTCGGCATGCAGCTCGGAGCCGATGACCTCGGCCCGCACCAGGCCGGGCACCATGAGGTGGTGCTGAACCACCGCACCCGCCGCGGAGCCGGCTACCGGCGCGACCGCGGCGGCCGAGGCGGGCAACACTCCGACCAGCAGCGCAACGAACAGCCCGGCGGCTATCGCAAGGGGGCTACGCCGGGCTGCCGTCATACCCCCTTGACGTGCCGGCGCGGGCAACGGTTCCGCCGAGGCTCTTCTTTTCAGCATGGCCTCAGCCAGCCGTCGCCTGGCTCACGGTGCCGGTGCGGACGTCCACGGTCATCCGCCGCGGTCGCAGGTCGGCGGTAACCATCGGGTGCTGCTCGTCGATCACCCGCAGCTGCAGGCCGAGCTGGTCGGCCAGCGTCCGCGCCTCGGCCAGCTCGAGGCCGAGGAAGTCCGGCTCCAGCGCACGGGTGCGGGCCAGCTCCACCTCGATGCCGTCGTCGCCCGCGCTGGTCATACCTCGATTCGAACACGCGACGGGACGCCAGTCGAGACCCTGAGGCCGATTTGTGCACACAACGTAGCCGATCCGGCGCGTTGTCCGGGCCCGGAACGTGATGCGGCCCCGGGGCACGCGCGTGCTGTCCGGGGCCGGAACGCGATGCGCCCCGGGCACGATGCGTGCCCGGGGCGCAAGCTAGCAGCCGGTGGCTACTCGCGGATGTAGCTGATCGAGAAGCTGCCGCCGCTGACCGCGGAGGTGTGGTCCTCGTAGCCGTAGTTGTTGCTGGCGTCCATCAGCGTGGGGCTCCAGTTGCTCAGGTTGGAACCGTTGATCTGCGAGCCGCTGAAGCTCACCGTGCCGAACCTCGGGTAGGCGGCGGTCGGCGACTCGATGATCACCTCAGCGCTGGCGTTACGGGCGCTGCTCAGTGACTTGGTGGTGGTCTTGGTCCAGCCCTTGGTGCTGTCGGTGAGGGTCAGCGTGTAGGTGGAGCCGCTACGGGTCACCTTGCCGGTGAACTTGTCCCCGGCCGAGACCGCGTTGGAGTAGTACACCGGGCCGGCCGGGTACATCTCGTACCAGCCCTGGTAGACGGGATGACCGGAGGAGCAGTCGGTGGCCACGCCGGTCTGCTCGACGGTGCTGCTGCCGTAGCCGTCGATGCCGACCCACGGCGCCATCAGGTCGTTGGTGCTGTTGCAGGTCACCGAAGGCTCGGTCCAGGTGGAGGTGACCGAGGTGAAGCCGCTGCCGGTCGCGGCGGCGCCGGACCAGTTGTAACCGTTGATGTTGTACTTGCTACCGGCCACAACCTTGGCCTTGGCGGTACCGCCGGCGTGGCCGAAGTGCGCGGCGGCCAGGCCGGGGGTGGCCGCACCGTTGGCGAAGGTGTGCGTAGCGGGGGCCGCAGCACCGGCGCTCGGCATCAGGGCCAGTGCCGCGCAGGCGGCGGAGGCGGCGATCACCGGGGCGATCACACGCAGGGGGAAGGTTCGCACAGCAGGCTTGTCCTTTCCACACGATGGGTTCGCGCGGCATCGCGGGGCCGCAGCGCGTCCTCGCGATGTCTTGCCACTGGGCAGTGGCAGAAACCCTGGTCGGGTGAATCGTAGAGTCTGCCCGAATCGCCCCACAAGGTGTGGCGGCTACCAAATGATCAGATTAAGTTAAGAATTTCCTCACCGTGCCGATGCTGTCGGCCGCCGCGGCGCTCTTGTCATCCCGGTAGCGCAGCACCCGGGCGAACCGCAACGCCACCCCGCCGGGGTAGCGGCTGGAGCGCTGGACCCCGTCGAAGGCGATCTCGACGACCTGCTCCGGCCGCAGTCGCACCACGTAGCCGTCGGTCGGGCCATCGGCCAGCGCCAGAAACCGCTCGGTCTGCCAGGCGAGCATGGCATCGGTCATGCCCTTGAAGGTCTTGCCGAGCATGACGAAGCCGGCACCGTCCTCGGCCAGCGCACCGAGGTGGATGTTGGACAGCTTGCCGGCCCGGCGGCCGTTGCCCCACTCGACCGCGAGCACCACCAGATCCAGGGTGTGCACCGGCTTGACCTTCAGCCAGGCCGCGCCGCGCCGGCCGGCCTGGTACGGCGCGGTTACCGCCTTGGCCAGCACGCCCTCGTGCCCGCTTGCCACCGCAGCGGCCAGGAACGCGCGCGCCTGCTCCGGGTCGGCGGTGACCAGCCGGGGCACCGTGCGCACCGGGCCGTCGACCGGCACCAGCTCCGACAGGGCGGCGTACCGGGCATCGGCCGGGCGGTCGAGCAGATCCACCCCGTCCAACTGGAGCAGGTCGAAGACGAAGGTGGTCAGTGGCACCGGCTTGCCGGACCGGCTGGCCAACCGGGAGGCGGTGTCCTGGAACGCCAGCGGGCGCTCGTCCGGGCGCAGCGCGATCGCCTCGGCATCCAGCACGAACTCGGTCGCCGGCAGCGTGCGGAAGGAGTCGGCGACGTCGGGCAGCCGGGCGGTGATGTCGTCCAGGGTGCGGGTGAAGATGGCAACCTGCTCGCCGGATCGGTGCACCTGGATCCGGACGCCGTCCAGCTTCCATTCCAGAGCCGCCTCACCGAGCGTGTCCAGTGCCTCGTCGGTGCTGGTCGCGGTCTGCGCCAGCATCGGCGAGATCGGCCGGCCGACCTGTAGCCGGAACTCGGCCAGGCCGGCCACCCCGGCGCCCAACGCGGCCGCCGCCACCGCCGGCAGGCTGCCGCTCACCATGGCGGCCCGCCGCACCTCGGCCAGCGGCACTCCGGACGCCGCGGCGATGGCGTCGGTCATCACGCCGACCAGCGCGCCCTGCCGCAACTCACCGGTGATGACCCGGCGCAGGAAGGCCTGCTCGGCGGCGGTGGCGCGCCCGAACAGCTCGGCCACCAGCCGCTGCCGCCGACCCTGCGAGCCGGTGCCGGACTGCGTGCCGATCGTGGTGAACGCCTGCTCGGTCTCGCTGACCGTGAGGCCCGGCTGCTCTGCCGGCGCCGGCAGGCTGCGCAGGCCGGCCCAGCCGACCCCGATCTGGCGTTGGGTCAGCTCGCCGGACAGCCAGGACACCACCACCGAGATCTCGGCCGGGTCCTCGGCCTCGCCCAGCAGTTCGGCCAGCCGGGCGGCCTTGGCCGAACGGGCCGAGGTGGCGGTCAGCTCCGCGGACGCGGCAGCCAGCGTGGCGAGCAGCATGGCACCAGCCTGCCATCGGCCGCCGACAGTGTGCGCTCGAGCGGGGGGCGGCGAGCGGTTAGGGGCGAGCCTCGAGCGGTTGGTGGCGTGCATGGACCTGTGGCAGCCTGCGGATATGCCCCGGCCGGCCGGCTCCGTCCCTTCGAACGGCTCGGCTCCGTCGGCTGGTTCGGCCGGCTCCGTCCCTTCGAACGGCTCGGCCCCGTCGGCTGGTTCGGCCCTGTCGGTCGGCTTGGCCCTTCCCGGGCCGGGAGCCCCGGTGAGCACGATGCTGACGCTTGCTCCGATGCGCGACGACCATGCGGCGGCCGTGCTGGCCATCTACCAGGCCGGCATCGAGGAGGGCAACGCCACCTTCGAGACCTCCGCACCCACCTGGGACGCCTTTCGGCACAACCACCTGGCAGCGCACAGCCACGTCGCACTCGGGGGCGACGGCACCGTACTGGGCTGGGTGTCGGTGGTGCCGGTGTCCGACCGCTGCGCCTACGCCGGCGTGGTCGAGCACTCGGTCTACGTGTGTCCCACCGCCCGGGGGCGCGGCGTCGGCCGGGTCCTGCTGCAGGCGCTGGTCGCCTCCACCGAGGCCGCCGGCATCTGGACGATCCAGGCCGGCGTCTTCCCCGAGAACACCGCCAGCCTCGCCCTGCACGAACGGGTCGGGTTCCGCCGGATCGGCATCCGGGAACGCATCGGCCGACAGCATGGGCGGTGGCGCGACGTCCTGCTGATCGAGCGGCGAAGTCCGGTCATCAGCTGACCCCCGGCCGGAACGCGACCAGCAGCCAGGTGACTCAGACGAACTCGCTGGCCACCTCGGCGGAACCCGCCGGGGCTACCAGCGGCCCGGTGCTGCTGTGGTCTTGGTTGCGCCCGGCGTCCTTGGCCGCGTACAGCGCCCGGTCCGCCTCGGCCAGGGTGGCGGAGACCGGCACCCCGTCCTGGCAGGTGGACACGCCGGCCGAGAAGGTGACCTCAGGATGCAGGATGGCCCAGCGCCGGCGCAGCCGGCTGAGCAGGGTTGCGGCCTGCGCGCTCGAGGTGCCGGGCAGCAGCAGCGCGAACTCCTCGCCGCCGTACCGGGCGGCATAGTCCTGCTGGCGCAGGGTCGCCCGGATCACCAGACCGTACTCGGTGAGCACCGAGTCGCCGGCGGCGTGGCCGAGGGTGTCGTTGAGCTGCTTGAAATGGTCGAGGTCGCAGAGCACCAGGGTGTCGCCCGGGTTCGCCTCGGCCAGCCTGAGGTCGAGATCGCGGCGGTTGCCGAGCTTGGTCAGCGTGTCCACGTGGGCCAGCACTCGCATCTCGTCGGCCAGGCTGCGCTGCCGCTGGATCAGCGCGGCGAGCAACTCACCGAGGATCAGCCATACCGCGACCGCGATCAGCAACCGGGCGATCAGCGGCAGCGACGGTCCTCCCCAGGACACCAGGTAGGCCGCGATCGCCATCGGCACCATCAGGATGCTGGTGCCCGGCGGCTGGGTCAGGCCGAGGTAGGCGAACCATAGCGAGTACAGGCCGCTGTAGTTTCCGCCGATGCCGTGCGTGGTGTGGCCGAGGATGGCCAGCGCCGTCCAGGCGAAGATCGGGAAGGCAAGGGTGCAGGCCCGCGGTAGCCGGCGCCAGGGCACCAGCGCGGAGAGAATCCAGGCGGCTGTGGTGACGATGAGCACCAACAGCCCGGCCGAGCGCCAGACCGGGTGGTCCAGCAGGGGGAGCGTCGCGATGACCACCAGGCCGCTGCTGACCAGCATCAACTGGCCACCGGCCGCGGGATCCCAGGATCGCGCCATCGGACCGGTGACCTGAAGCACGTACCGGTGCAGCCGGGAATCGGTGCTCCGGCGAGCATGCTGCAGACGCATCTCACTAGGGGTCACGCGATTTCCATCGGCAGCGGCACATACCGCATGAGATGTTCACCGCGCAACCAGTTCGGCCGACAACGGGTCAACGCGGTGGGATCGGGACGCAACCGCCGACGCGCCGGACCGAGCGATCTGTAGCCGGCGACGCCGGTTTCCGCTAGAGGTTGATCACCTCGAAACCGACCGCGAACCGGGTGCCCAACCGGCTGCCGACCGGCCGGGCGAACGACTCCAGGAACTCCTCCGGATCCGCCATCGGGTGCTGCTGGCCGAGCGCCGCCAGGTAGGCCGAATGCCTGCTGAGCGACTCGATCCCGGCCGCCAGGTGATCGCTGACGTCCACCGCGTGCTGGCCCAGCGGCGAGCCGGCGACCAGCAGCATGCGAGCCCGCCAGGGCTGCAGCCCCTCGTCTGCCAGCTCAGGGAAGACCCAGCGATTGCCGGCATCCCGGGTGCCGTCCAGCACCGCCCGGCCGACCGCGATGTGATCGGCCTGATTGGGCATGCCCGCCCCCCAGTTGTCCTGGTAGTTGGCGGTGATCACCACCTCCGGCCGGTGCCGGCGGACCAACCGGGCAACGTCGCGGCGCAGCGGCAGGCCGTAGCAGATCGTGCCGTCCGGATGGTCGAGGAACTCCACCTCCGTCACGCCGACCACCGCCGCCGAGTCGCGCTGCTCCTGTTCGCGCACCGGGCCCGCCTGCTCCGGCGGCATGGTGTCGATGCCCGCCTCGCCGCGCGATGCCATGCAGTACGCGATCCGCTTGCCCTGCGCGCTCCACCGGGCGATCGCCGACGCCGCGCCATACTCCAGGTCGTCCGGATGGGCCACGATGGCGAGCCCGGTGGACCAGTCCTCCTCGACCGGAGCCAGCGGCTCGGTCACCGTGCCGGGGTGTCCTCGATGCGCACCCGCCACCTCCCTCGTTCGCAGCTGCCGGCCTGGCTTGCTGGCGCCGACCCACCCTGCCGACCGGTCATCGCGGGCCGAGGCCGGTCCGGCCGTCCAGCAATTCTCGCGCGATATCGAGATGGCCCGCATGCCGAGCGGTCTCCTCGATCATGTGCAGCACGATCCAGCGCAGGTCGGTGACCTCCTCGGCCGCCTCGCCGTGCAGGGCGCCTCGCGGAGCCGCCGACAGTGGCATCGAGGCCAACACCTGGTCGGCTCGCGCGCACTGGTTCCGGTAGAAGCCGATCACCTCGGCCACCGGCCGATCGGTGGTGAACGGTCGGCGGCGATCGGCATCCTCCGTCCCGGCATCGTCAACCTCGGCATCGTCGGCCCCGGCATCCTCTGTCCCCGCATCTTCCGTCCCGGCATCGTCACCGGCCGGGTCGGGCTGCTCCTCGGCCCACGGCAGTTCCGCCGCGGTGCCGGTTGCCACCTGCTGGAACCAATGCCGCTCGGCGAAGCCGAGGTGGCCGATCAGGCCCACCGGTGTCCAGCCGGAGGGCACCACCGCGGTACGCATCGCCTGCTCGTCGAGGCCTTCGACGATGGCCAGCACGCTCGAGCGCTGGGCCTGCAGGAAGGCGAGCAGGCACTGGGCCTCGGAATCGGCGGAGCCGGTGTCAGCGGTGCGCATGGCTCCATCCTGGCCGATCCCACCGACAAGATCGACCGCAGCGACCGGGCTGGCCCGCGCCGTTTCGTATCCGATCTGCACGCCAGGGCGTGGAAATCGGATACGAAACGGCGATGAGCGAGCTGGCCGCGGCGCGGGACGCTGTCGAACCCGACAGCGTCCTGTTGTTAGGGTCGGCCGGTCGCACCTGTTCGATTCCATCCAGGAAGGAGCTTTGCGCAGATGGGCTTGACCAAGTTCTACGGGGTCACGTTGGACTGCTCGGATCCCGCCAAGCTGGCCGAGTTCTACTCCCAGCTGACCGGCTTGAAGATCGCCGACAGCGACGATGAGTTCGCCGGCCTCGACGGTGCCGGCGGGCCTGCCATCGGATTCCAGAAGGTGGCCGACTTCCGTCCGCCGGAGTGGCCGGGCCAGGACGTGCCGCAGCAGTTCCACCTCGACTTCACCGTCGAGGATCTCGACGAGGCCGAGAAGTGGGTGCTGAGCCTCGGCGCAACCGCGGCCAAGGAACAGCCGGGCGACAGCTGGCGGGTCTACCTCGACCCGGCCGGTCACCCGTTCTGCCTGGTCGCCAGCTGATCGCGGTGGGCCCGGTGCGCGAGCCATGCCGCCGCCGGGCCCGCCCCTTGGTTTTCGAAGCAGGACGGGTTCTCGGAGCAGGACGCCCGGGATAGCGACCTCTGGGACAAGGACGGCGCATGACACGTTGGGTGGCACTGCTGGCCGGCATCAACGTCGGCGGCAGGACGACCGTGCCGATGGCCGAGCTGCGCACGGTATTCACCGGCCTGGGCTACCAGCAGGTCCAGACCTACATCCAGAGCGGCAATGTCGTCTTCGAAGCCGACACCGACTCCGAGGCCGCACTGCTCAAGGCGATCCGGCCGGCGCTGGCGTCAGCGTTCGGTTGGCAGATCGAGGTGCTGCTGCGAACCCTGCCCGAGCTGGACGCGGTGATTGCCGGCAATCCGTTCTCCGAGCGGCAGGACGACCCGACGAAGCTGCTGGTCACCTTCCTGGCCGCCGAACCGGCCGCGGACCGGGTGGCCACGTTGCAGCCACCGGCCGGCGAGACCGGTGAACTGGAACTGGTCGGCCGCGAGATCTACCTGCACATGCCGGACGGCTACGGCAGGAGCAAGCTCAACAATGCCCGGTTGGCCAAGCTGACCGGCGTGGCCGCGACCACCCGCAACTGGAAGTCGGTCGCCAAGCTGCGGGAGTTACTCGCCGGCTGACCGGACGGTCAGACGCGGATCACCTCGACCCCGTTCGCGCGGATCTGGGCCAGATCCGGCTCGGGTGCCTCGACATCGGTGACCAGCACCTGCACCTGCGACCAGTCGCAGATCCGGGCCAGGGCGCGGGCGCGCAGCTTGGAGCTGTCGGAGACGACCACGGTGCGCCGGCTGCGGGCAACCATCAGCCGGCTGATCTGGGCCTCGTCCGGGTCGAGCGCCTTCACGCCGGCGTCCGGGTCGAGCGCGTCCACGCCGATCACCGCCACGTCCAGGTCTAGCTGGTTCAGCGTGTCGGCGGCGAACGGCCCGATCAGCTCGAAGGATTGTGGTTTGGCCAGGCCGCCGGTCAGCATCAGCTTGACGTGCCGCCGGATGATCAGCTCACCGGCGATGTTGACCGCGTTGGTGACCACGGTGATGTCGCCGGCCGCGCCGGCCGGCCCGCGCGCGGCCAGGCTGCGAGCCACCTCGGTGGTGGTGGCTCCGCCGTTCAGCCCGACGATGTCACCGGGGTGGATCAGCCGGGCAGCGGCCTGGCCGATCCGCAGCTTCTCCGGCCTTCGCCGGGATGCCTTGTAGCGCAGTGGCAGGTCATAGCTCACCCCGGCGGCCACCGCGCCGCCGCGGGTGCGGGTGACCAGTTGTTGCTCGGTGAGCTGGTTCAGGTCGCGGCGCACGGTGGAGGCCGATACCTCGAGCCGGCGCGCCATCTGTTCGACGTCAACGTGGCCGTGCTCGGCCATCTCATCCAGCAGGACGTTCAGCCGGGCGTACCTCTTCATCGCTGCCTCCGAACCACCTGCGTGAAGCTGCCCGGAGGCAGAGTACTTGCGCAGTTGCGCGCGTGGGAATGGGATTTACCGAACTTTTGTGCAACCCCCGACGCGGGCGGCCGTCGCCCGTCGCCTGGCTGCCTCAGCGGGAACCGGGCCCGTCCAGCACGAAGTTGCGGTTCATTGAACTCAGCCACTGCTGTTCACCCACCGGAAGCAGGCTGAACCGGCTGACCGCGCGCTGGCTGCCGTACAGGTCGGTGTAGAGGATGTCCACCAGCAGCCGGCGCCGCTCGGCGATGGCCCGCCGGAGCAGCGGCCGGTAGGCATCGTCGGGTTCCCGGACCGCCGCCTGCCAGAACCCGACGTCGAACGGCGGCACCAGCAGATCCCGGCTGTGATGGCGGAATTCCGCGAGCGGAGCCGGACCCGGCCGCGCGACCGCCTCGCCGTCGGGCTCGGGCACCACCGACCACGCCTCGATCACGGCCGCGCCCGGACCGGCGTTGCGGACCGCCATCGCCAGGTAGAGCACGCCGCCCACCTCCTCCAGCGCGGCGTGGTTGCCCTCCAGCCGGACCCAGTGGTTGTCGGCGAAGCCGATCTTCTGCGGCGAGTCGTCCAGCCGGGCATGCACCAGCATCGGCCGGACGCCGGCCAGCAGGCTGCGCTCGGCCAGCCGCGATGCCCGATTGGCCGAGCGCACCGAGGCAAACGTCGCCACCGCGAGCACCAGGGTGCCGGCCGCGGTGGTCAGCGAGGCGATCGTCTCGGCATTCATGACAGCCTCCCGGTCATGCTGGGCGCTCGGCGATCCGTCGGTCCGCGGCGAGGCCGGCGACCAGGTCGTACACCTCGTTGCGGGCCAGCCCGGTCAACTCCTGCACCGCGGCCCGGGTCAGCCGCGGATCCGCGCCGTTGGCCAGCAGCACGCCGGCGATTCGGCTGGCTTCGGCCCGATCCGCGGTGCTGGCCACCGGATCGGCGCCGGCCACCACCACCGTGTACTGGCCGCGCACGGTGTCCATGCCGGCCAGGTCGGCTTCCAGTTCGGCCAGCGTGCCGCGAAGGAATTGCTCGTCCGGCTTGCTGATGCTGCGGGCCAGCGCGGCCCGCCGGTCGCCGAGCACCGCGCGCGCGTCGCGCACCGTCTCCAGCAACCGGTGCGGCGCCTCGAACAGGATCAGGGAGGCGTCGATGCCTCGCAGCTCGTGCAGCGCGGCCTGCCTGGCGGCGGCCTTGCGCGGCAGGAATCCCACGTAGCAGAAACGATGAACCGGCAGGCCGGAGCCCACCAGCGCGCTGATCGCGGCGCTGGCCCCGGGCAGCGGCACCACCCGCAGGCCGGCCTCGATGGCCGCGGTCACCAACCGGTAGCCGGGGTCGTTCACCATCGGGGTGCCGGCGTCGGAGATCAGCGCGACGTTCTGCCCGGCCCGCAGCGCTTCCAGCAACTGCCCGGTCCGCGACTGCTCGTTGTGGTCGTGGTAGCTGACCAGCTTGGTACCGATGGCATGCGGTTGCAGCAGGGTGCGCGCATGCCGGGTGTCCTCGGCTGCGATCAGGTCCACCGAGCCGAGCACGTCGAGAGCGCGCAGCGTGATGTCACGAGGGTGGCCGATCGGTGTCGGCACCAGGTACAGCGTCCCGAGTTCCACGCCCAGCGCCCTCCTCTGCAGGCAGCTCCGGGGCGTGCGGCCACACCCCGGCCGACTCTAGCTACCGGCCGCGTAGTGGTAACCGATCTGGGTCGCGCTGAGCACCGTCGAGTACGCCGAAACCTCGTCGATGGTGCCGGCCAGGAAGTTGCTGAGTGGCGCACTGGTCCAGCCGGTGAGGTTGTCGTAGCCGATGCGCAGGTAACCGGAGTAGTTCTTCGCACTGGTCACCGAGCTGTTGCTGGCCACCAGTTGGCCGTCCAGGTAGAGCCGCATGCCGGTGCTCGCCGAGAAGGTGGCGTCGGCCAGATGCCACCCTCCGTCGTTGTAGCCGGCGGCGCTGAGCACCGTCCTCATCTTGTTGCTGCTCAGGACGCCGAAGCCGACCTCGCCGGCGTTGGTCAGGTACAGCTGGCGGTCGGTGGTGCTCGACGATCCGGTCTGGCTGGAACCCATGCCGATCAACCAGCCGCCCTTGGCGGTGCTGGTGGCGAACCACAGCTCCCAGCTGAACGTGCTGGGAGCGCTGGTTTGGCTGTTGCGGTAGAGGTATCCGGTGCTGCCGTTGAGGCGCACCGCGCTGCCGCCGTCGTAGTCGCAGGTGCCCGGCTGGCCGCGGCTGACTCCGGAGCTGCTGTAGGTGCCGGTGGCAGCGGCGCCGGAGCTGTCGTTGACCGTGCTGCCGCTGGCCTCCTCGAGGCGGTAGTACAGCACCGGGTTGCTGGCCAGCACCGCCTGCCGGCAGCTGTAGTACGCAGCCGATGACCACTGGTCGGCCGGCCCGGCGGTGCTGCCGACGAACCTGGCCTGGGCCGGCGGCGGGTGCGCCAGTTGCAGCATGGCAAGGACGGCCAGCACGCTGGCCGCCGCGGGCCTGGCGGCGCGGCGCAGGCCGTGCCGCCGACGCCTCCCGGACGAGCCGTCCTCGGACGGGTCGGCTCGGGGTGGGTCGGCTTGGGATGAGCCGGCCTCGGGCGGCCGGTAGGCGACAGCCAGCAGCAGCAGGCAGCCCAGCAGCAGCCCGAGCGCGCCGAGTCGCAGGTAGCGATCCTGGCGGGCCCACAGCATCGGCAGCCCGACGCCCGGAATCCGCAGCACCGCGACGCCGTGCACGGCGGCGACCGGCACCGGGCTGGAGTCATCGGCCGGATTGGCATCGCCGCGCAGGACCAGGCTGCCGTCGGCGGCGAACCGGACCAGCCGGTGCAGCCGTAGCCGGTGCTGCTGGTCGGGATCGCTGACCAGCAGCACCTGGCCGGGACGCAGCCGGCTGACTGGCACCGGCCGGGCGACCACCACGTCGCCCGGCTGCAGCAGCGGCCGCATCGAACCGGTCTGCACCACGCTCGGGTGCCAGCCCGGCAGCGCCGGCACCAGCGAGGCGAGCAGCATGCCGAGCAGCAACGCGAGCACCGACCGAGCGGCGGAGCTGACCAGCAGCGCCGGCCAGCCCGCCCGCCAGCCGGCACGCGCGGTTGTCCGGTCGACCGCGACCCGGGCCGCCCGCTCACCGGACTGCCCGGTTCCCCGGGCCTGCTCGGTCGAGGCGGCCCGTTCATCGAATTCGGAGAACAGGTCGGACAGGCTCACCAGATCGTGGGGACGGATCACCTCAGGCTCGATTCACCAGTCGGAGCGGTCGCGCCGCGGGTCAGGTGTTCTGTGCCTCCCAGGTGAAACCGATGCTGGCGGTGCCGCCCTGCGTCGTGTTGGGTGCCGCCGAGTCGAAGGTGTAGCTGATCTGGAAGACCCGGGTGTCGCTGCCGGAGCCGGTCGGTGCCCAGTTGCCCACGCCGTTGCTGTAGCCGGTTGCCGAGGCGGCGAAGGCGGCCAGCGTCCCGGAGTACACGCTTGCTCCGGAGGCGAGGGGGCTGAAGCCGGTGCACGAGCCGAAGCTGCCGCCGCTGCCCTGGGTGATGGCCAGGGTGAGGTAGGAGGACAGCGCATTGGTGGTTGCCGAACCGGTGCCGTACAGCTTGACCGCGGACGGCAGGCTGCCGGTGGAGGTCACCGCGATGCACCGGGTGCCGGTGCTGCCCGGCTTGAGGTTGCTCGCGTTGAACATCGCGGTGTTCGCGTCGTCGTCGGCCAGCACCACCGAGCCCGCCGCCCAGTTGCTGGACGGGTTGGAGGTCGGCGCGGAGAAGGCCGAGTACGAAGCCTGCCAAACCACCGCTGCGCTGGCGGCCAGGCAGGCGGCCGCGCCGCCGGCACCGAGCAGGCGTGCGGTACGGCGAGAGGGACGAGCCATGACGGATCCTCTCCATCGGACGGGCCGCGGTCGTTTTCCGCGGTCCTGCTGCACTAGAGGAATCGGGCGCGCACGGTCATGGCTGAGCGGTTTTTCCTTGCGTTGTCGGCTCAAACTGCGTTAGGGCACCGAGCGTCACGCTGAACTTCACACAGCGTGAACGACATATCGTCTATAAGACATCAGACAACCAGGCAGGCCCATTCAATCCTCATCAATCGGACACCGGGCGGGTTGACCGAATCGTTATTCGCCGAGCGATCGGCTTCCGCCGGCGGTGAGCAGGGCACCCTCGCGGCCACCCGCTCGGTCGTCTCGCGGCTGCCCGGTGGGCCACTGGACAGTGCGTGCTGATCGCAGCCGAACCCCGTATGGTTGCTCACAGAACGACTGGCTAGAAGCAGCCGACCAGCCCGCTCACCGTTGAGCGAACCCGAGGACGGCGGATGCTGACCTTCGTTGACCGACCCAGCCAACCACGCCTGCCGGCCGAGCGCGGCCCGCTGACCCGGCGGATGCTCGCGCTGTTGAACGGCGAACCGGCCGGCCCGGTGCCGGAGATCGGGTGTGAGTCGGCGCTGGCCGACGACGACCTGCAACTCGCGCTCTGGCTGGCCTACGAGCTGCACTACCGCGGCCTGGCCGGCGTGCCGGCCGAGCTGGAGTGGGATCCGGGCATCCTCGCCTTCCGGCGGACGCTGGAAGCCCGGTTCCTGTCCGCGCTGCAGGCCCGCGTGCCGCTCGATCCGGACGTGCCGCCGGCCGACGTGCCGGCCCGGCTGGCCAAGCTGGTGGCCGAGGACGACGGGCCGGCGCTGTCCAAGCAGTTGCAGCGCGCGGCGACCCTGCAGCAGTTCCGTGAGTTCGTCCAGCACCGATCGCTGTACCAGCTGAAGGAGGCCGATCCGCACAGCTGGGCCATTCCGCGGCTGGCCGGGGCGGCGAAGGTCGCGCTGGTGGAGATCCAGGCCGACGAGTACGGCGGTGGCCGGCCGGAGCGGATGCATGCCGAGCTGTTCCGGGCGACCATGCGCGGGCTGGATCTGTCCGACGGCTACGGCGATTACCTCGACGTGGTGCCCGGCTGCACGCTGGCGATCAGCAACCTGATGTCGCTGTTCGGCCTGCACCGCCGCTGGCGTGGCGCGCTGGCCGGCCACCTGGCCGTCTTCGAGATGACCTCCTCGATCCCGAACAGCCGGTACGCCCGAGGCCTGCGGCGGCTCGGCGGCTCGGACGAGGCGGCCCGCTACTACGACGAGCACGTCGAGGCCGACGCGGTGCACGAGCAGGTGGCGGCCTTCGACCTGTGCGGATCGCTGGCGCTGGCCGAGCCGGAGCTGGCCGGCGACATCCTGTTCGGCGGGGCGGCCGCGCTGCTGCTGGACGCGGCCTTCGCCCGGCACGTGCTGGCCTGCTGGGAGGACGGCCGGTCCTCGCTGCGGTGACCGAGGCGCTGCCGATCAGCTACGTGCTGCCGCTGAAGTGGACCGGCGACGAGGGGCTCGCCGAGCTGGCCGGCTACCTGGATTTGCTGCGCGGCGTGGTCGAGGTGATCGTGGTGGACGGCTCCGCCGAGCCGCTGTTCAGCGCGCACCGGCGGGCGTTCGGCGAGCACGTCCGGCACCTCCCGCCGGATCCGCGGTGGGCCTGCCGGAACGGCAAGGTGGTCGGCGTCCACACCGGGGTGGCGGCTGCCGGCCAGCCCTACGTCGTGGTGGCCGACGACGACGTCCGCTACCGGCTCGCCGAGTTGGCGCTGGTCGAGCGACTGCTCGACCGGGCCGAGCTGGTCCGGCCGCTGAACGTGTTCGACCCGATGCCGTGGCACGCGCGCTGGGACAGCGCCCGGACGCTGGTCAACTGCGCTGTCGGAGCGGACTATCCCGGCACGCTCGCCTTCCGGGCCGACTGCTACCGGGCGGCCGGTGGCTATGACGGCAACGTGCTGTTCGAGAACCTGGAACTGATCCGCACCCTCACCGTGGCCGGTGCCCGCGAGCTGCGGGATCGCCGGCTGGTGGTGCGCCGGTTGCCACCCAGCGGCGGCCGGTTCGCCCAGCAACGGCTGCGGCAGGCCTATGACAGCCTGGCGCAGCCGGCGCGATTCGGTGCCGAGCTCGCGGTGCTTCCGGCGGTTCTGCTCCTGCGCCGCAGGTGCTGGCTGCTGGCCGCGCTGGCGGTCGGGCTGGCCGGAATCGGCCGGCTGCGGGCCGGCCGGCGGTACTTCCCGGCCGACGTTCCGCTGTGGGCACCGGCGTGGCTGGCCGAGCGCGGCATCTGCAGCTGGCTGGCGCTGGCGCTGCGGCTGGCCGGCGGGGTGAGCTATTCGGATAACCGGATCCGGGTCGCCGCGCACTCCAAGCGGTCCTTGCGGCAGCGGCAGGCGGCCGGCTCAGCCGTCGCTGAGTCCGGCAGCACGGTGGGAGCTGTGCCTCAGCCCCGGTAACCGGTGCCCGGTACTCGCGGTTCGTAGGCGTTGCATCGGTAGAACTCCGGCACCTCCTCGGTTACCGGCACCGCCCAGTACTCAGCCTTGGACGTGACTGCGAGGTACTGCGCCCGTGCACCGCGATGGCAGCGCATGCCCATCAGGTCTTGGCCGGCGGGGTGGTAATCGGAGAGCAGGCAAGTCAGGCAGCATTCCCATCGCACGGGCTTCAATTGTTCGACGACGTTGCCGAGCACCGCTTCCAGCACCTCCTCCTGCTGGTGGCTGTACGAGTCCTGACCGAACGTCAGGGTGGCTCGGCTGATCGGCTCGTTTCGACCAGCACCGAGCATGACTTGCAGAACGAGTTCGCCATCTTCGCGGCGTCCGTCCGCAATCGTCGTGGGGATCCGAGCCGTGAGTGTGCAGTTGTCGAGTTCGCCAGCCGCGTTCGTGGACAGCCCGGTGCGGGGCCCGTCGCACGCCAAGCCGTGGAAGCCCACGCCGGAGACTCGAATGCCTCGAATGGTCGCCGACACTTCGAACCGTCCGGCCCAGCCAACTCGCCCGGAGGACGCGATTTTCCAGACGACCGGCACGGCGCCGTCCACGTCGGCGTAGCTGCCGGACAGCATCATCTCGTCCATGACCGACTCTCCACAGTGTGGTAGATCGGTAGCAGGCTATCCGCCATCCGACGGGAAGCTCACCTTGCTGCCGGGCTCAGCCGTCGCTGAACCGGGTGGTCTTGTGGGTGCCGTCGCAGAACGGCTTGATCGCCGAGCCGCCGCACCGGCACAGCGCCAGCACCGAGCGGTTGCGCGGCAACCGCTGGCTGTCCCGGCCCAGCAGCTCGAAGTTGCCGCGCACCAGGATCGGGCCATCGGGATAGCACCGCAGGGTGGCAGGCTCGCCGCCCAGCGGCGTCGGGTCATGATCGCCGCCCGGCAGCACCGGGTCATGATCGCTGCCCGGCGGCGCCGGCTTGGAGTCGTCGCGCTGCGGTGCTTCGTCCGCGTCGGTCGGGTTCGCCCCGCCGCCCGGCGGCTCGATCAACAGCTGGCAGCCGGCGGACCGGCACCGCTGCATCGCCGGCAGCAGCCATGCCCAGCCGGCGGGCTCGACGCCGGTCACCGCGGTCAGGTCAACCACCAGCCGGTCACCGGCCTGCTCGCAGAGGTTGACGACCGCGCCGTACAGCAACTCGCCGCCGGCGGCGGTCAACCTGCCCCGGGCAACGAGCGCGAAGGGTGCGTCCGGACGCTGCGCGGCCCGCACGGCGAAATCCTCGTTGGACCGGTGGTCATCGGTGGACAGGGTCATTACGGCACCTCGGCACGAGACAGACGTCGTACTGCTCGAGGTCGAACACCTGCGACGGTCGCAGCACCAGCATAGATCGGGCTGGCACCGGCAGGAATGGACACATCGCCGGCAGGAATGGACACAGCGTCGGCATCGATCGCGCCAGCATGACGCCTCGCCACCCTGGCATGCTCCCGCGGCGGGGTTTACCCTTGGCGGGAAAGCCTCGGTTGATAAGAACAGCCGTCTGCCACCGGCTTTCGACGAGGTGCCCGCCCATGACCACCGACCAGTTCAGCCGAATCGTCGAGACGATCGAGCCGGAGCCCATCGTCGCCAGGCCGCACGCGACCGTCGGGCAGCCGCGCGGCAGCCTGTTCGTCCGGATGCTCGGCACCACCGACCACAAGCTGATCGGCCAGATGTACCTGCTGACCACGATCGTCTTCTTCATGTTCGGCGGCGTGCTGGCGCTCATCATGCGGGCCGAGCTGGCCCGTCCGGGCATGCAGTTCCTGTCCCCGGAGCAGTACAACCAGCTGTTCACCATGCACGGCACGATCATGCTGCTGTTCTTCGCCACCCCGCTGGTGTTCGCCTTCGCCAACCTGGTGCTGCCGCTGCAGATCGGCGCGCCGGACGTGGCCTTTCCCCGGTTGAACGCCTTCTCCTACTGGGCGTACCTGTTCGGTGCGCTGACCGCCTCGATCAGCTTCCTCACCCCGCAGGGCGCGGCGGACTTCGGCTGGACCGCCTACACCCCGCTGAGCAGCATCCAGCACTCGCCGCAGACCGGTGCCGACCTGTGGATCATCGGCCTGGCGCTGTCCGGCCTGGGCACCATCCTGGGCGGCGTCAACATGGTCACCACGGTGATCTGCCTGCGGGCGCCGGGGATGACCCTGTTCCGGATGCCGATCTTCACCTGGAACATCCTGGCCACCTCGATCCTGGTGCTGCTGGCCTTCCCGATCCTCACCGCCGCGCTGCTGGTGCTCTACATCGACCGGCATCTGGGTGCCAAGGTCTTCGACTCGGTGAACAACGGCCCGGTGCTCTGGCAGCACCTGTTCTGGTTCTTCGGCCATCCCGAGGTCTACATCGTGGCGCTGCCGTTCTTCGGCATCGTCACCGAGATCATCCCGGTGTTCAGCCGCAAGCCGCTGTTCGGCTACAAGGGCATGGTGCTGGCCACCCTGAGCATCACCGGCCTGTCGCTGACCGTCTGGGCGCACCACATGTTCGTCACCGGTGCGGTGTTGCTGCCGTTCTTCTCGATCCTCACCTTCCTGATCGCGGTGCCCACCGGGCTGAAGTTCTTCAACTGGATCGGCACCATGTGGAAGGGCTCGCTGACGTTCGAGACCCCGATGCTGTTCGCTCTCGGGTTCATGGTGACCTTCCTGTTCGGCGGCCTGACCGGGGTCATCCTCGCCTCGCCGCCCCTGGACTTCCACATCTCCGACAGCTACTTCGTGGTGGCGCACTTCCACTACGTGCTGTTCGGCACCATCGTGTTCGCCGCCTGGGCCGGCATCTACTTCTGGTTTCCGAAGTACACCGGCCGCTACCTGGACGAGCGGTGGGGCAAGCTGCACTTCTGGATGACCTTCATCGGCTTCCACACCACCTTCCTGATCCAGCACTGGCTGGGTGCCAAGGGAATGCCGCGCCGGTACGCCGACTACCTGCCGAGTGACGGCTTCACCACCATGAACACCATCTCGACGATCGGCTCGTTCATCCTGGGCGCATCGATGTTGCCCTTCCTCTGGAACATGTACCACTCCTACCGGTACGGCGAGCTGGCGCTGGCCGACGACCCGTGGGGCCACGGCAACTCGCTGGAGTGGGCCACCTCGTCGCCGCCGCCGCGGCACAACTTCACCTGGATGCCGCGGATCCGCTCCGAGCGGCCGGCCTTCGAGGCGCACTACCCGCACCTGATCGGCCGGCTAGATGAAGAGGCGCATGCGCACCGGCCGAGCCGGCAGACCGAGCGGTCCGGAGCGGCCGCGGTGGGTGGCGTCGGCGGCCGGGCCGGCGCCCGGGATCCCGATCCGGGTGCCGGTGGCAGCCCGGAATCGGGCTAGCCTGCGCGAGGGTGCAGACCTTCCTGCCCTACCCGGGATTCGCCGACTCGGCGGCCGTGCTGGATCCGGCCCGGCTCGGCAAGCAGCGGGTGGAGACGTTGCAGATCCTGCGGGCGCTGCAGCTTCCCGACTACGGCTGGCAGAACCATCCGGCGGTGCTGATGTGGCGGGGCCGGGTGCCGGCCCTGGTCAGCTACGGGCTGCGGTGCGTCGCCGCCTGGCGGGAACGCGGGCACGCCGACACCACCGCCGAGCAGATCGCGGAGTTCGCTCCGCAGGTTTCCGGGCTGTCGCAGGCGGAACTGGGCCGGCGGGGCCTGTTGCCCAGCTGGCTGGGCGACGAGCGGCTGCACCGATCCCACCGCAGCCGGCTGATCGCCAAGGACGCCGGCTACTACCGGCCGCTGTTCGGCGACATTCAGGCCGACCTCGACTACTTCTGGCCGCCGCCGGACGCCGCCGCGGTAGCCGAGGAGACCGTCGGGCTGGACCGGCTGTGGGTGATCAAGCCGGCGACCGAGCTGGCGCTGGGCCGCTGCGTGCGGCTGGGGTTGATCGGCTTCGGCTCGGAGACCGGCGTGCTGTCCGACGCCGCCGGCCTCGGCCCGGCCGAGCTGCGCGGCCTGCTGCCGGCCGGCACCCGGGGCAAGAACCGGGCGCTGCGGGCGCTGGCCACGCTGGCCGGCGAGCTGCGGCCGGGCAGCGCGATCGCGGTGCCGATCATGGCCGGTGCCAGCCTGCTGGCCGGCGAGGTGACCGGTGATTACGCCTTCGTGCCCAAGGACGAACATGGCTTGATCCATCAGCGAACGGCCTGCTGGCATCGGGTGATTCCCCGTTCGCTGGTGCGCCCGCTCGGCGCCCTGCAGGACGTCCGGCCGCTGTTCGAGGTCGCGGTCAACGTCCCGCAGGGCGCGGGGTATTCCGCTACTTGAGGACGGCGTCCACCGACTTCTTCAGCGCGCTTGGCTGGGCCGGGCTGCGCGGCGCCGACTTGCGCATCTCGGCCATCCGCTCACCCAGCTCGGCGAGTTGCTTGCGCCCCAGGCCCTCCCGCACCTTGGGGAACCACTCCTGCTCCTCTTCCTCGATGTGGTGCCGGACGTTCTCGATCAGCACGGTGGTCTTGGCATCGAAGCGCTCGTCGGACGGCTTCATCGAGTACAGCTCCATGCAGAGCACGTCGGCCACGTGGTGTTCCTCGTAGGACTCCAGCACGTCGTCCTCGAGATCCGGCAGCAGTTTGCGCACCTCCGGGTACATCACTTCGTTCTCCAGGTAGGTGTGCACGGTGAGCAGTTCGATCATCTGCTTCACCAGCTGGCCCTTGGCCTGCTCGTCCTCGCCGGCTCTTTCGAAGTCCCGGAAGACCTTCTTGACTTCCTTGTGGTCTGCCTTCAACAGCACGATTGCGTCGGTGGACATTGCGTCTCCTTGCCCTGGCCACCGCCGCGGCGGGCTCGGCGACGGGTGGCGGCCCAGTACCTGTGACCCTATCGGGTGCCGCGCGGTTCAGCTGGTCACGGACGCAGTTCGGCCAGGATCAACGGCAGTTGGCCGAGCAGCTCGCTGGCCAGGAAGCCGAGTGGCCCGACCGGGGCGGCGAGCCGATCGCCGGCGGTGGCGTGCAGGTAGGTGGCCCAGCAGGTCGCCTGGTCCAGGTCGGTGCCCCGGGCGATCAGCCCGGTGACCGCGCCGGCCAGCACGTCACCGCTGCCGGAGGTGCCCAGCCCGGCGTGGCCGGCCGGCACGTTCCACGCCTTGCCGTCGGGGCGGACCACCGTGTTGTTGCAGCTCAACACCGCCTGGTAGCGCTCGGCCACCGTGCGCAGCTCGTCCAGCTCGATGCCGTTGTGCCCGTCTTCGTCGGTGGATTCGTTCAGGTACCGGACCTCGGTGTCGTTGGGGGTGAGCACCAGCCGGCCGCGCAGCGCGGCCTGGGCCTGCTGGTCCAGGTCGGGCAGCACGCCGATGGCGAAGGCATCCAGGATCACCGGCAGCTCGCGGGGCAATCGCGGCACCAGCCGCCGCAGCAGTTCCCGGCTGCCGTCCGGATCGTCCAGTCCGGGCCCGACCAGCAGCGCGTCGGCCTTGGCCAGCCGGTCGGTGACCGCCTCGACCGCGCGGCCGTCCAGCACCTGCTGGTCATTCTCCGGCAGCCAGAGCACGCCGGCCTCCGGCACCGCGGCGGCCACCGTCGCGGCGACCGCCGCGGCCACCCCGAGGGTCAGCACCCCGGCGCCCACCCGCAGCGCGGCCAGCCCGGCCAGCATGGCCGCGCCCGGAGTGGTCCGGCCACCGCCGATGACCAGCACCTGGCCTCGGGACCGCTTGTTGCCATGGGGCTGCGGCAGCGGCCAATCCCGCAAGGCCTGCGCCGAGAGGGGCAGCGGCTCAGCCATGGAGCCCCTCCTGCTCGCCGGGGTGCTCTGCCGGGCTGACGCCGAACCGCCGCAGGTGGTCGTCGTCGTTTTCCAGCACGGCCTGCCAGCGATCCGGTCCGGCCTGCCGCAGCACGGTCACCGAGGCATTGCGGATCGAACCGGTCCGGGCGAGGGCGAACAGCTCGGTTTCGTTGAGGTCTTCGAGGATGTAGCGGAAGAGCAAGATCACCGCGTCGTGGCAGACGACGAGCGGCGGGCCGCCGGAAGCACGGCGTTCCAGGTCGGCCAGGAAGGACCGCAGCCGCAGCGCCACGTCCGACCAGGACTCGCCTCCGGGCGGCCGGTAGTAGAGCTTGCCGAGCCAGCGGCGGCGGCTGGCCTCCTCCGGGTACCGGTTGCGCACGCCGGCACTGGTCAGCAGGTCGAGGATGCCGAGCTCGCGGTCGCGCAGCCGCTCGTCCTGCCGGATCGGCACGGTCAGCCCGGCCGCGGTCAGCGCCTCACCGGCGGTCTGCAGCGCGCGCCGGTAGGGCGAGGACCAGACGCCGGTGGGTTGCTCGGCCGGTTCCAGCTCGGCCAGCCAGCAGCCGAGCGCCTTGGCCTGCCGCAGGCCGAGTTCGGACAGCGGCACATCCGGATCCCGCTGGCCGATGTCGATGACGTCGGCGGCACTGGCCTCGGCCTGCTCGCGAGCCACGTTGCCCATACTCTCGCCGTGCCGGACCAGGATCAGTCGAGACATCGCCATATCGAGAAACGATAGTGCTTCGCGCTCGAGCGCCGTTCAGGCATGGCCGGCCGTCCGATTCTCGGCGGTGCCGGCGGCGGGCACCCGGCTGGGCAGCCGGGTACCCGCCCCTCAACGGTGGTCAGCTCGCGCTCTGCTGGATGGAATCCTTCGCGTCCTTGGCCTGATCCTTCAGATCGCCGGTCGCGGACTGGCCCTCCTCCTTGACCGTCGATGCCGCGTCGGCGGCGGCCTGCTGGACGCTCTGGGCGGCCTGCTGTGCCGGCTCCTTCAGGTTCTGGCCGACCTCCTTGGCGGCGTCGCTGGCCAGCGGCAGCACGGACTCCTTGGCCTTGACGGCGGTCTGCTGCTCGGCCTGGCTGGCCGGCAGCAGCGAGCCGGCCAGCCAGCCGATGCCGAAGGCGATCAGCCCGGCGGCCAACGGATTGCCGGCTGCCTGGCCGCGGACCGCGCTCGGCGCGTTGCTCACCGCCGAACCGGCCGAGGACACCGCCGAACCGGCGCTCGATCCGGCGTTGGAGGCGCTGTCGCCGATGCCGCTCACGGTGTCTCCCACCTTGCTCGTCATGTCACTCGCGGTGCCCTTCACCCGGCTGCCGACATCGCCGGCGGTGCCCATCACCCGGTCCTTGACGCCGGCCACGGCCTCGCGCGCCCGGCCGGCCTGCCGGCGCGCGACGTTCTTCGGGTTGACGGAGTCGGACAGGTTGTTCACGTCATCGGACAGCCGTGCCCGGGTGCGTTCGATATCGGCACGGATCTGGTCGGGATCGCTGGTCATCTGGTGTCCTCATTTCCGGCTACGGCACTCGGGATCTTCTTCACGGTCTCGGTGGTGCGCGGCACGCCCTGCACGGTCTGGAGCTGGTTTCGCCCGAGCATGCTGAGCACCGCGGTGATCACGGCCCAGATCAGGGCGACGATCAGCGCCGACCAGCCGTGGCCGATGGAGTCGCCGATGCCCCACCAGGCCGCGATCGAGACGAAGAGCAGCACGAAGTGTCCGGCCACTCCGGCGCCGGCCAGCATGCCGGCGCCCTTGCCCGCGCGGGTGGCCGACTGCTTGATCTCGGCCTTGGCCAGTTCCACTTCCTGGCGGATCAGGGTGGACAGGTCGGTGGTGATGTCGCTCAGCAGCTCGCCGATCGACTCCCGGCCTCCGGTGGTGCCCGGTCGGGCGTCGGGTGGTGTGGTCATCGCTGGTTGCCCGTCGGGTAGCCAGCCTGGCTGCCACCCACGACCGGCGGCTGTCCCTCGTACGGGCCGACTGCCTCGTACGGACCGGTTGGCTCGTAGGGACCGGTCGCCTGGTACGGGTCGGTCGCCCCGTACGGGTCGGTCGCCCCGTACGGGCCGTCCGCTCCGGTCAGGCCGGCACCGCCGGGCATGCCGGTCGCCAGCTCGGTCGTCGCCGGATAGCCAGCGGTCAGGCTGGTCTGGCCGTAGTCGCCGCTCGCGGGTTCGTCGTCGGAGCCGCCGCGCGCGTCATCGGTGAGGCCGCGGGTGAGTCAACCGGCCAGCAGCCCGGCGCCGGCCGCCAGCAGCAGGAAGGTACCCGGACGGCGCCGGGCGAAGGAGCGGACTTCGTTCACCAGGCCGGCGGGGTCGCGCTCCTCGAACCAGGAAGCGACCTGCTCGGTGGTCTGCGCGCCCTGCCGGGCAAGGTCGGCGGCGACCCCCGGCTGGTCGCTGTGCCGGGACATCGAATGCAATTGCTGGCTCAGCGAGCGCAGGCCGTCGGCGACGCGCTGCTGCTGGGTCGAAGCCTGCTGGCCCAGCTCCGAGCGGGCCTGGCCGAGCAAATCCCTGGCCTGCCGGCCGGCCTCGGCGGTGACATTGGCGGCCTGGTCCTTGGCGACCGAGGCCACGTGCTGCCCGGCCTCGACGGTGCCCTTGGTCAGATCGGCCGCCTGGTCCTTGGCGACCCCGGTGGTGCCTTGACCGCCATCGGACTGGCCGCCGCTGCTGGGCTGGCTGCCACTGCCTGCCTGACTGCCGCCGATGGCTGTGGTCGGGTCGGCAGTGGCCGGGACCGGCGGCAGGTACTCGGTTTCGGTATCGCTCGACGGGTAGGGCTGATATCCCTCAGTCATGTGATTCCTCGTCCCTGTCGAAAGAAGCTCGCCTGCGGTGTGGCGGCGGGCTGTCGAATGATGCGTGACCGGCGATGCTTGCCGGTGGTGTGCGGCTGGCGGCGACGGGTTCGACCCGAGGGCCGACCGTGTTCGCGGCCGGGTCTTCGGCCGCCTCGCGGCTGGGTGTTCGGCGCTTCGCGGCTGGTGTTCAGCGCGTCAGCGGCTGAAGGCCGTACGGCTTAGTGCGCAGCAGAGATTGCTGTTTTCAGCACGTTGCTTGGCTGCATCGGACCCGGCAGGCTCGCCGAGCGGAACTTGACCGCACGATTCCGGCCGCCCTCGCGGCGCAACGGCTCGTGCGCATCCGCGACCGGTCGCAGCTCGTTACTGAGCCTCGGTTGACGCGGAGCTATACCTCGACCGTAGAGCGTGCGAACGGGCGGCGCAACAAACAGTGCCCGCGGCCGCATCGCCGCGTCGTCGAAGTCAGCGACGAAGGATCACCGAACGGACGATCGGTGCCCGAACGGATGATTAGGCGCGCCGATCAGGCGCAGGCGATCAGGCGCGCACGATCACCGAGATGCTGCCGCTGACCGCCGCGCCGCCCCGGCTGTCGCCGCCGAAGGCCGCCCGCAGGGTGTGCGTGCCGAGCGCCAACCCGGTCAGCGACAGCGTTGCCCGTCCGGTGCTGGTCGCGGTGGCGGAGGCCAGCGTCGTCCAGGAACCGCCGAGGAGTTCCTGCACACTCACCGTGCCGGCCCGGCTGGCAGTGAGTTGCACGGTGAGCGCGGCCGGCCGGCCGCCGCTGGTCACCGCCGGTCCGGTCAGCGTCAGCTTGCTGGTCACCGCCACCGGGACCGGGGTGGCCGCCGCGTCGGTGTAGCCGGGCACCGAGGCGACCCGGGCGATCAGCGTGCCGTTCTCCAGCGGCGCGACCGTGGTGCTGAACGTGCCGGCGGCGGTGCTGGTCACCGTGCGCAGCAGGCTGCTGCCGCCGAGGGAGTTCAGCAGGTAGATGCCCACCGGAACCCCCGGCGCGTTCGAGTCGAGCCCGCCGTACTGGCGGCTGACCGTGCCGCTGACCGGATCGGCCGCGCCGGCCGCGACCTGGCCGTTCTGCACGGTGCAGCTGAGCGAGGTGGTCCAGGTGCCGACGGTGAGCGCGCCCACGCTCGCACTCGCCGCCGGCAGTCCCGGGCCGCCGGCATAGGCCGCCGACAGGGTGCCCCCCGTGCGCGGCTTGACGGTGGCCGACCAGTGGCCGTCAGCCGCCACGGTGGCCGAGCCGAGCGTGCTGACCGCACCGGTCGCGCTGGTGCCGCGGATGCTGACCAGTGCCCGGGCCACGCCGGAATCCGAGCCGCCCGCGTTGCGCAGCAGGGTGCCGGAGACCACCACCGGATCGAGGTAGCCGACGTCCAGCCGGTCGGCCGCGGCGGTCAGCGTGGTGCCGGGCAGCAGCACGCTGACCGGTCCGAGCACGGCGCTGGCAGCCGTCCAGCCGGTGGCCGCCGGCAGCGCGAGGCTGAGCGTGCCGGACGCCGTCGGGTGCACCACCGCGTGCAGGCCGCCGTCCGCGCCGGCCACCGTGCTGCCGAGCTGGACGGTCCGCCCGTTCACCGACTCCAGCACCTGCACGCTCGCGCCGGCCAGCGGCACGGATCCGGCGCCGGCGGCGCGGCTGAGCTGGCCGGCGACGGTGACCGGGTCGCCGTAGTAGCTGGTGTCCCGGTCCGCCACGCCGGTCACCGCCGGCACGCACTTGGCGACGGTCACCGGCACGGACGCCGCGGTGCCGGCGGCGAACGAGCCGGCCACTGCCGTCCGGGCACCGAGGGTGACGGCGACCGTGCTGGCCAGGTTGAAGGTGGCCGCGCCGTCGGCCTGGCTGCTGGCCGCGCCGGCGGCGGCTGCCGCCCCGGTGCCGGCCTGGCGGGTGAAGGTGACCGGCAGCCCCTTGACCGGCTGCCCGGTGGCGGCGTCCAGCACCACCGCCCGGAGCGGCGTGCTGGCCGCGGTGCACAGGCTCTGACCCGCCCCGGACTGCCCGGCCACCGACAGGCTCAGGTTGATCAGGCGCTTGCTGGCGCTGGTGGAGAAGCTGAGCGGCAGGCTGACCGTCTTGCTGGCGCCGAGGACGTCGGTGACGGTGGCGGTCACCGTGGTCGTCCCGGTCAGGGTGGCCGGGCAAGAGACCGTGGTCTGCTCGGCCGCCGGCGCGGCCACCGTGCAGTCCGGTCGCGCCGCCGTCCAGCTGACCGAGCCGAGCGCGTCTCCGTCCGGCACCTGCGGGGTGAGGCTGAGTGAGACCGGCAGGCCGGCCACCATCGGGCTGGTGATCCGTCCGGTGGCGCCGAACCGCACCGGCGCACCGGCCACCTGTCCGGTGGCGCTGAACGCGGCGGCAGTGTCCGGCGCGCCCAGCCCGGTCGGCCCGTCCCAGCCGGCGCCAGCGGTGCACCACTGGCGCACGGCGCAGCTTCCGTTGCCGCCGGCGGTCACGTCGAACAGGCTGGTGGAGTTGGCGTAGGGATAGCTGTTCGGATAGTCGGTCGCGCCCGGGGTGCCGGCCAGCGCGTACACCGCGGCGATGATCGGCGCCGAGGCGCTGGTGCCACCGTAGACGCCCCAGCCTCCGCCGCCGTACACCGCGACGCCGGTCGCCGGGTTCGCCACCGCGGACACGTCGGCCATCGCCCGGTTGGCGCAGCCGGTGCCGGCGTTGGCCTGCGCGGCGGGCTGGCCGAGGTAGCCCGAGCAGCCGCTGCCGGCACCGGCCCAGGCCGTCTCGGTCCAGCCCCGGCCGCCGCCGGCGCGCGACAGCGTGGTGCCGCCGACCGCGGTGACGTACGGCGAGGACGCCGGGTAGGACGTGCCGTAGCCGTTATCGCCGGTGCTCGCGGTGATCGCCACCCCGGGGTGGTTGTAGTGCACGTCGTTGCCGCCGACCCCGGCGTACTCCGAGCCGCCGTAGCTGTTGGAGACGAACCGCGCACCCAGCCGGACGGCGGTGTCCACCGCCGTGCCGAGGTCGCTGAGGTAGGAGCTGTTCGCCTCCACCAGCAGGATGTTGCACTGCGGGCAGACCGCCGAGACCATGTCCAGATCCAGGGCGATCTCGCCGGCCCAGCCTGCGTTGTAGGCCGGCAGCGGCCCGGCCGCCCCGGCCTGGTTGACCTTGCTGAAGCAGCCCGCACCGCAGGCGGGCAGCCCGTACTGGCTGCGGTAGACGGCCAGGTCGGCCGCGGCGCTGGGGTCGTCGTAGGCGTCCACCACGGCCACCGTCTGGCCGTATCCCTTGCTGGTGTCGAGCTGGTAGGCGTCGGCCAGGTCGGTCGGGCCGAGCCCGGCCGGGGTGGCCGGGGTGGCGGAACCGAGCGCCGGTGCCGCGGTGCCGGCTTGCGGCGCGGTGCCGGGCAGTTGCCGCTCGGCCAGGCAGCGGGCCTGCCCCGGAGCGGGCGTGCCGCACAGCTGCTGGACGCCGGCGGGAACGGTGTCGGCGGCGGCCGGCGCCGGCAGTGCCAGCGGCGCGGTGAACGAGCAGCTAAGGATGGCGGCGCCGAGCAGGCTGAACAACCCAGCCCGGATCGGCCGCCCGGCGGGGGACGGGCCCATTTGCGACACTCCGTTGTCTTCCGCAGCCGGCCTCCATGCCGGCAAAACTTAACTAGAATTTAGCAGCCTCGACGGCCGGCCGGGCGAGCTTTCGAGGAATCTCGCCGGCCGGTCGTGCTGCCCCGCCTGCTACTTCTTGCGTGCCCTCGCGGTCGCCCTGTTGTTCGCCTTCTTCAGCGCGTCCACCAACTGGTCCTTGGTCATCCGGGACCGGCCCGGGACGTCCAGCCGCTTGGCGATGTCCATCAGGTGCTTCTTGGTCGAGTTCGCGTCCACCCCGCTGGCGGTCTTGCCGCCACGGCGTGCGGCCGCCCCGCCCTTGGCCGCCTGGGGATCGGACGGGCCCTTCTTGCCGCCCGCCTTGGGCTCCCAGTGGTCGCCCACCTTCTCGAAGGAATGCTTGAGCGAGGCGAACGCGGTGCGATGCGCCCGCTCGCCCTCGCCGTACTCCTCGACCGCGGAGTCGTGGGTCTTGGACCAGGTCTCCTGCGCCTTCTTCGGCGAGCGGTGCAGGGTGGACGGCATCTCTTTCTTGGCTGGCATGAAACCTCCCCAACTGGACTCGGCTGCCTGCTCAGCGCTCGCTGTTCTCGGTATTCCCGATCACGCGGGCGGGTAATCACTGGCCAGGTTGGGCGAGCGACCGATCGGCGACACCCGTCCCGGCCCGGGTCATCCTGCCGGTTTTCCGGATTTCACCTGAAGGCAGGAATTCATGACTTGCACCGCTTCTTTACTTGAGCGTTACTTGTCCTGCTATTCCAGTAACGGAAATCATGACCTATTGCGCACCAATAGGTGCAGTGCTCCAATTGCGATCTCATCGCAGGTACACAGAAAGGGCATTTCCATGTTGAAAAAGCCAACGTGCCGATGGCTGGCTGGTGCGGCCACTCTCCCGCTGCTGATCGGCGGCCTGAGCATCATCTCCGCCAGCCCCGCCGGAGCGGAAACCTGCACCCACCCCGCCTGGTCGGACAAGGACAACAACAACTCGGGGACCGGCAACTCCAGCTCCACCCCCGTGCGGACGGGGCCCGAGGCGAGCTGCGGTGTGGTCGCGACCGTCGGCACCGCCGTGACGCTCTACTACCACTGCTACGTCTTCAACGCCGCCGGCAACAGCTGGACCAACGTGCGGATCATCGGCACGAACATCGACGGTTGGGTCTATGACGGCAACCTCGACGATGGCGGATCTATCTACCACTGCTGATCAACCGTGGCGGAATGCCGGCTGCTGGGCCGACATTCCGTCACGCGGTGTCAATTCTCAACTCGAGTTCGAGGCCCCGCTGACCAATAACCGCTGGCACTTTAACGACATTGAGGAATTCCCTGTGACGCCGGCGTTGCCTGCACGGCATCCGGCCGCAGCGGCCGGTCGCCGAGCAACTCGCCGATGGCTACCCGGATGCGCCATCCCGGAACCGGAACCCTGGCGCTGGCTGATGGCGGGACCCCTTGGCTATCCGGCCCGGCGCGGCCTGGGCAGCATCGGACCGGCTGCCGCTCAACCGCCGCGAGCGGCCCGGCCTGTTGCCGCACAGCGGGCGGCTGCCCGTCCGGCTGGCTATGCTGTGCCGGACCCAGCGGCAAGACGCGTCGCCGGGTCGGTGGGGCAATGAGGAGTCGCGGTACATGCTTGCACGGTTCTCGATCGCCGGCGCCGTGCTGCTGGCGGTCGCGGTGGCCGGCTGCGGCTCGTCCCACCGAACCGCCGATTCGCCGGTGGTCTCGGCGCCGCCGTCCAGCACCACCTCGGCCAGCGGACCCGGCAGCGTCGCTCCGGCCAGCCAACCGTCCGGCACCGGCACGCCGTCCGGCAGCGCGGTGAGCATCCCGCCGTACCTGTGCGAAGCCACCGACCTGGCGCAGAACGCCGCCGACGCCTACATGGGTGCGCTCAGCGCGGGCAACCTCAAGCAGGCGACGGCCTGCGTGCTGCCCGGCACGGTACCGGCCGCGGTCACCCGCGGGCTGCTGGCCACGGTCAAGGGCACGGCGGTCTACCTGCCTCGCGACGGCGTCGACGGACCGACGATCTTCGGCTACCAGGGCAACGGAAAGTCCATCGACGTCACGGTGACCAAGCAGTCGGACGGCAAGTTCTGGGTCACCAAGGTGGCGGTACGGGGCGGCTGAGGAATGTACTTCTGTTGCAGCATCGCCCCGGCCGTGGTGTGGTTATCGTCGGCGGGCTGGGCGAGCATCGAGCCGCTGGGGGAATCTTGATCGGTCTGCTGAGCGCGGCAGCGCTGCTGCTGGCGGCGGCCGGGCTGGCCAAGTTGCGCCGTCCCGCCCCGCTGCGTTCGGCCTTCGCCGCGGCCGCGATTCCGGGTGCCGAGCGGCTGCCACCGGTCGTCGCCAGCCGGTCTGCCGGCGCTGCCGAGCTGGTGGTCGCGGCTATCGCGCTGTGCCTCGGTGGCCGGCTCGGTGCGCTGCTGATCACGCTCGGCTACGCGATGCTGGCGATGCTGTCCGCCCGGATGGTGGCCGTGGAAGCCGGGCAGGACTGCGGCTGCTTCAGCCGGCCCAGCCCGGTCACCCACTGGCACACCGCGGTGAACTGCGCCGGCCTGCTGATCGGCCTGTTCGGGCTGGCGTTGCCGGCCGGCTCGCCGCTGGCCGAACTGCTCCGGCAGCCGCTGCCAGGCGCGCCGGTGATGCTCGCTGCCGGGCTGCTGGCCTATCTCGGCTACCTGACCATGACCGCCCTGCCGGCCCTGCGAGCGGCAGTCGCCGAGTTGGAAGCGGTCCGATGACCCGCTTGGTGTCGCGGTGACCGCCCTGCTGGTGGTGGAGACGGTGATCCTGGCCGTGCTCTGCGTGCTGGTCGCCGGCCTGCTGCGCGGCTACGCCAGCGTGCTGCGCCGGCTGCACCAACTGGACGGCGGTGTCGCTGCCCAACCCGGGCCGCCGCCGTTCCGCACCGCGCCGGGCGTTGTCGAGCCGGGCATCGTCGAGCCGGCGGCCGGCCAGCGGATCGAGGGCCGGGACGAGTGGGCGGCCGCGCACGACATCGAAGGCGTGTCGCTGCGCGGCGAGATCGTCTCGGTGCGCACCGTCGCGGTGCCGCACGACACCGTGCTGGCCTTCCTGTCCGCCAGCTGCGAAGGCTGCGTCGGGTTCTGGCAGGAGCTGGCCGACCGCGACTGGACCGCCCCGGCCGGCAGCCGGCTGCTGGTGGTCACCAAGGGAGCGGAGGCCGAGAGCCCGTCGGTGCTCTCCCAGCTGTGCCCGCCCGACGTGGACCTGGTGATGTCCAGCCAGGCCTGGACCGACTACGCGGTGCCCGGCTCGCCGTACGTGGTAGTCACCGACGGCCGGACCGGACGAGTCAAGGGCGAGGGCTCCGGCGGCTCGTTCAGCCAGGTCGGCGGGCTGATCCGGCAGTCCGTCGCCGACAGCCGGCATCCGGCGATGAACAAGCCGGACGCGGACCGGCGCCGTGAGCGTGACATCGACCGGATCCTGCTCGGCGCCGGCATCGGCCCGAACGATCCGAGCCTGCATGCCGGTGACGAGCGGGAGGAGCGCTGATGCCGGCCACCGCGGCACGCCAGCTGTCCGGGCACGGCCTGACGGTCGGGCTGCCGCCGCAGTGGGAGGCGCGGATCTATCGCCGGACGATCGAGCAGGGCAACGTCGCGCGGGCCCAGGCCCAGCCACAGGTGACCGGCTGGCCCGGTGAGCTCAGCCACCCGGTGCTGCACCTGGCCAACTTCCCGCTGCCCGCCATCCGCGGCGACTACGGCACCGGAGCGGTCGAGCGGATGGGGCCGGAGCACATCTTCCTGGCGCTGCTGGAGTTCGGCGCGGACTGCCTGGGCACCGCGCTCTACGCCCCGCTCGGCCTGCCCCGGTTGACGCCGGGGGAGTTCAATCCGAACGGCATGCAGCGCCGGGTTGCCGGCCAGGCGGGCTACCAGCACTTCTTCACCGAAGCGGGCCGGCCGTTCTGCCTGTACGTGGTGATCGGCTCGCACCGATCGGCGGTGGCCTTGACCAAGCAGGTGAACGGGATCCTGGAACGAATCGAGGTGGCTCCCGGATGACCGACGTCGGCGCCGGCCTGGCCGAGCGACTGGTGACCAGGCTCGCCGAGCGGACCACCCGCTGGCGCGCCAGCCGGCGCAGCTTCCTCGGCGGCGCGGCGCTGATGGGTGCCGCGCTGGCCGTCGACCCGTTCGGCTACCTGACCCGGCCGGCCAGCGCGTACGACGCGGTGTGCGGGGCGGACAACACCTGCGCGGCCGGTTACACCGTGTTCTGCTGCACCATCAACGGCGGCAACAACAGCTGCCCGCCGGACTCCTTCATCGGCGGCTGGTGGAAGGCGGACAACTCCTCGTTCTGCGGCGGCAACGCCCGCTACTACATCGACTGCAACGCCTACCGGGACGGCCACTACACCTGTCACTGCAACACCACCACCTGCGACCAGCGCCGGGTGGCCTGCAACCAGTTCCGCTACGGCCAGTGCAACACCCAGATCCCGTGGTCGAACACCGGCCCGGTGCTGTGCCGGGTGGTCTCCTGCACGCCGCCCTGGGTGCAGTTCGGCGGCACCTGCTCCTCCTCTTCGGCCACCGACAACAACACCGCGACCCATTCCGCACCCTGCCTGACCGGCCGTCCGATCGGCGTGGTGGACCAGATCAGCAGCACCGGCAACACCGTGCACATCTCTGGCTGGGCCTACGACCCGGACTCGCCGAGCACCTCGATCAACGTGGCCATCTATGCCGACGGCCACGGGCTGATGGGCGTGCACGCCAGCCTGCCGCGGCCGGACGTCAACTCCTCCCGGCACATCACCGGCAACCACGGCTTCAGCGCGAGCTTCACCGCCAGCAGCGGCCGCCACACCTACACCGTGTTCGCGATGAACATCGGCAACGGCAGCGGCAACCCGCAGATCGGCGGCCGCGCCATCGTGGTCAACGCGGGTAGCGCACCGATCGGGCACTTGGAGCGGTGCGACCCGGCCGGCGACAGCACCTACCTCTCCGGCTGGGCGTTCGACCGTGACGTGCCGAGCACCTCGATCGGCGTGGCCATCTACCAGGACGACAAGCCGGTGATGGGCATCCATGCCAGCCTGCCCCGCGAGGATGTCAATTCTGCTTACGGGATAACCGGAAACCACGGGTTCAGCGCGTCCTTCAAGACAACCCCGGGCGCGCACAACTACAAGGTGTACGCGGTCAACGCCGGCGGCGGCAGCGGGAACACCCTGATCGGCAACCACAGCACGGTGGTGCGGGGTGCCGCCGGCGCCGAGCAGCCGGCCGAGCACGCCGCGGTCCGGCTGGCCGGTCGGCTGGACTCCGTGGTGGCGTCCGGCAACTCCGTCCGGCTGGTGGGCTGGGCGGTCGATCCGGCTCGGCCGGGGACGCCGCTGCGGATCGGCGTCGTCGAGGACGGCGCGGTGCTGCACCACTTCTCGACCGGGATCGCCCGTCCGGATCTCGCCGAGGCGGCTGGCTTCGACATCACCGTTCCGGCCGGCACCGGCGTGCACAGCTATTCGGTGCACGTGCTGGATCCGGCCTACGACCCGGACGGCTCGCTGCTCGGCCGGCAGACGGTGCGGGTGAACCAGGCCGGCCCGATCGGGCAGGTCGAGCAGGTCGTGCGGTTCGGCGACGCCGTCCGGCTGATCGGCTGGGCCTACGACCCGGACCGGCCAGCCGCCCGGCTGGCCCTGGCCGTGTACCGGGACGGTGCGCCGCTGAGCCGGCATCGCACCGGGCTCGAGCATCCCGGGCTGGCCGGCACCGACGGCGCCCTCGGCCGGCCGGGCTTCGACATCAGCATTGCGGATTCGCCCGGTCCGCACAGCTACACCGTTTACGCGCTGGGCAGCGAGCCGACCGCTCGTCAGGTGCTGATCGGCGGCGGGACGCTGGAGCCGGACGCTCTGCCGAGCAGCCTGGAGGTGCGGATATGACCGTCGCGGTGCTGCTCGCGGTGGCGGTCGTCGCCGGCATCCGGGGAACCTGGTCACCCTGCGGTCTGTCGATGGTGTCGGCGATCAACCCGCTGTCGGAGCGTTCGCGCGGCAATCGGTACTGGCTGACCACCCTATGGTTCCTCGCCGGCGCGCTGGCCGGCGGAGCCGTCCTCGGCGCCGGCAACGCCGTGCTGGCGTTCGCGCTGCGTCCGCTGGCCGAACGTCCGGCGCTGATAATCGCCTCGGCCGGCTGCCTGGTCGCGCTCGCCGCCGACCTGCGGGTGGCCGGATTCCGGCTGCCGCTGCATCCGCGGCAGGTGAACGAGCTGTGGCTGATGCGGTATCGCCGCTGGCTGTACGCGGCCGGATTCGGCCTGCAGATCGGCGTCGGATTCGCCACCTACATCATGACCGCGGCGACCTACCTGGTGGTGCTGCTGTCGGGACTGGCCGGATCGCCGGTGCTCGCGGTGCAGGCCGGCCTGCTGTTCGGGCTGGTTCGCGGGCTGGCCGTGCTGCTGAGCAGCCGGTGCCGCACCGCCGCCGCGCTCGGTCGGCTGCATGCCGGGTTGAGCCGGCTGGAGCCGGCCTCGCTGCGGCTGGCGATGGCGGTCGAGCTGGCCGGGGGACTTGCGCTGGCGGTTGCCGACGGCACCGTCGCCGGGTTGGCGATGATCGCCGGCCTGACCATGGCGGCGGTGGCGCTCGGCCGGTTGTTGCCGCCACTGACCGCGCCGGGCTCGCCGGCCCGGCGCCGGGTACGGGTGGCCGAGCCGGCCGGTTGAGCGAGACGAGCACATCGTGGACAGCAGCGTCCACACCATGATCGGGCGGTAACCGCCGCCCGACGACCATAGATGCAAGGTTGGCTTCGCATGCGTTCCAGATTGTGGGCTGGGCTCGGGGTAGCGGCACTGGCGCTCGGGGTGGCGGTGGCGGTTGCGCCACCGGCGAGTGCCTCGACGGCGACGAACGCCGCCAGCGCGGTCAGCTATGCCGGTGCGCACGGGTACCGGTCCTCGATCGGGGTGCTCGACACCCAGACCGGAGCCTTCACCGGAGCCGGCGACTACAACAGCGTCTACGCCTCGGAATCGGTGATGAAGGTCTTCATCGCGACCAGGCTGCTGATGACCGGGCAGATGAGCGGCTGGAACGCGACCACCGCCTACAAGATGATCACCCAGTCCGACGACGCTTCGGCCAACGCGCTGTACGGGCGCACCGGCGGCGACGGGGTGATCAACTGGGTCAAGCAGGCGCTGGACATTCCCAACCTGGGAGCGCCACCGATTCGTGCCGGCTGGTGGGGCGGCACCCGGATCACCGCGGCCGGAATGGCCACCTTCTACAACAAGGTCCGCCACCTTCCGTCCGTCTGGAACTGGCTGGGCAACGCCATGCACCACGCCACCGTGTACGGCTCGGACGGCACCTACCAGTACTTCGGCATTCCGAGCGCGACCAGCGGAGCCGCGATCAAGCAAGGCTGGGGTGGTGACGACGCGGCCGGGCGACCGGAGTTCAACTCGACCGGCCTGGTCAACGGCGACCGGTTCGCGGTGGTCATCCTCACCCAGGGCGGCACGTACGGCTCTGCGATCGCGGGCATGCTGACCAGCGAGGCCAGATTGCTCATGCCGGGCGGGCGAATCTCCAACGACGACCCGGTCGGCGGGGTCAGCAGTTGGTCGCTGCACGGCCGGTACCTGGCCGTCACCGGCTGGGCGGTCGATCCGAACTCGTTGAGCAGCGCGCTGCGCATCCTCTTCCTGGTCAACGGGAAACGAGCCGACGTGGTGGACAGCACGGTGTACCGGGGCGACATCAACGCGCACTTCCACACCACCGGCAACCACGGGTTCACCGATGAACTCACCCTGTCCGACGGTACGAACACGGTGTGCGCGCTCGCGGCGAACGTCGGGGCCGGCTCCAGCACCCAGCTCGGCTGCCGCACCTTTGCCCTGACCGGCTCGCCGCTCGGCGGCATCAGCACGGTCAGCCAGCGGGGCAATGTGGCCACCTTCACCGGCTGGGCATTCGACTACGACGCACCGGACACCCCGCTCACCGTGGTGGCCGGCATCGGCGGTCGGTTTGCCGCCTCGGTGGTGTCCAACGTGTCGCGGCCGGACATCAACACCGCCTTCCACGGCACCGGCCTGCATGGCTTCCGGCTGGACGTTCCGCTGCCGGCCGGCAGCACCGGCGTCTGCCTCGACGCGGCCAACGTCGGTCCGGGCTCGCCGAGCCGGCTCGGCTGCGCCACGCTGCAGGTGCCGATCTCCCCGGTCGGCGTGCTGGACACCGTGACGGTGCAAGGCAATCAGGCGACGGTGAGCGGCTGGACGTTCGACTACAACGCAACCTCGCAGGCGAATGGCTTCGTGATCAACGTGGGCAGCACGCATGCCGCCTGGGGCATGACCTCGGTGAACCGTCCGGACGTCAACCAGGTCTACGGGATCACCGGCACGCATGGCTTCAGCACCACCGTGACGCTGCCGCCGGGCAACAGCACGGTCTGCGCGTACGGGGTGAACGTCGGGCCGGGCAGCAACTCGCTGCTGGGCTGCCGCACGATGACGGTCGCCTCGCCGAACGCGGTGCCGCCAGCGGCCGGCTCGGCGGGCAGCTCGTCCGCGCCGAGTAGTTCGGCTTCTCCGAGTGGTTCGGCTTCGCCGAGTGGTTCGTCCGCGCCGAGTGGTTCGGCTTCGCCGTCGGCGACCTCGGGTTGACCGGAGGTCAGCTCGAGCCGCCCGCCGACCTGCGGAGTTCGCGCAGGGTCATCCCCCGCCGGCGGTGGACGAGGGTGCGCAGGGTGCTGACGTTGAGGTAGCCGACCTTCGCGGCGACCGCGGCGGCGCTCAGGTCGGTGGTGGCGAGCAGGTGTGCCGCCTGTTCGATCCGGGCCTCATTGATGAAATCCATCGGAGACATCCCGAGGGTGGTGGCTGTCGCGCGCTGCAGCGTGCGCTCGGAGACGGCAAGGGCACGCGCAGCGGCCGATATCTGGATGGGCTGGTCGATGTTCTTGCGTACCCACCGTTCGAACTCCGCCGTGAGCGGGTCATGACTGGCGATGGTGGTGGGGATGGCGAACGCGGATTGATTGGCTCGCCACCCGATCAGCAGATGGCGGTCAACGAGGTCGGCCAGCGCCGGGCTCATGGCCCGCAGCAGGGCGAGCGCCAGGTCGATGTGCGCCACGGCGGCACCGGCAGTGGTGAGCCGCTGGCTGCGGCACACGGTGAGCCCGTCCTGAAGATCGACCTGTGGGTAACGGCGCCGGAACACCGGTGCCAACCACCAACTCGTGGTCGCTGTCGCGCCATCGAGTACCCCTGCCTCGGCCAGGAAGAATGTGCCCGTGCACGCGCCCGCTATTTCGCGGTCCTCCGCCCGGACTTCTCGAACCAGTTCCAGTGCCGGACGATTCCGCGGACTCGTTATCAATTCGATCAGTCCGCCGGCCTGCCTGACGTTTACGGCAGGAACAATCAAAATGTCGGGCAATCGGGTGAGATTTCTGAACGGCGTGGTTGGTGCCGTGTGTCCCAGGCCGGTGCGGACGCTGGTACCGATGCCGACGTTGGTCAACGTCCAACTCGGAGGCGGCTCCGCTATCTCCTCGCGAAGCGTATCGGCCGTGCCCAGCACTTCATGGATCGCGCATAAGCCGAAATCAGCGACATTGTCGAGGGTCAGCACGGCGATATCCACAGCCGCACCTTACGCGCGATATCACCGGGGAACTGCCACGACGTAGATGGTAACAAAGATGTCGCTTTAGCTGCTCGTCCTTCCTGTATGGCTCACCTCATACTGTTTATTCGAAATAGCAAATCTATTCCGCTCGGCGCCAAATCAGCTCCCTATCTGACGCCGCTCGGGTTAGTTCTGCCTGCTGGAAAGTCCCTAACAGTGGGTGTCAGGCGCGAGAAGCATATGAATCAGTTCGGCGGCGTGCTGCCATGCCGAGAGCCTGCCCTCAGCGAGAGCGGCAGGTAATCCCTCAGCGCGGACACCATCGTGGTGGACGCGACCGCGGCGGGTGCCCGCCGTCAATCAGAAGGAGAGTCGTGTTCAAGAAATCCAGAGGAAGCAGAACGATCCCGGCCGCCGGAGGCGACCGGCATCCGATCGGACCGAGAACGACTGTGTCGAGGCTGATCCCGACGAAGCTGGGTGTGCTGATTGCCGTTCTGGCATCCGCCGGCATGGTCGCGAGCGGATCGGCCGCCGCAACACCAGGCGCAGACGCCCCGCAGACCTTCGGCGGAGCCAACTGGGTCGGCGCGTGGTCGGCGACTCCGATGGCCGCGCTGGGACCGGACAACACACTCGGGACGCCACTCACCTTCACCAACCAGACGCTGCGGCAGATCATCCACCCGCACATCAGTGGGGATACGGCCCGTATCCGGCTGTCCAACCGATACGGCACCGTCCCAGTGACCTTCCGCGATGTCTACCTCGGGCAGCAGGTTCCCGGCACCGACACGCTGCCGGCCGGCCTGGGCGTGCCACCGCTTCCGACGAGCGTGACCAATTTCCCGGGCCAACTGGTCAGCGCGGCCACGCTGGCCGGTGCGGTTCAGGGCGCGGCCGTCGTGCCCGGCAGCAACAAGCCGGTCACGTTTGCCGGCGCGGGCTCGATCACGATCGCGCCCGGGCAGGACGCCTACAGCGACCCCATCGCGTTCCCGGTGCAGGCGCTGCACAATCTCGTGGTCAGCTTCTACCTGCCCACCTTCACCGGGGCGGCGACCCAGCACACGATCGGTAACCAGATCAACTACCTGGCGCTCGGCGATGTGTCCAACGCCAATCCGGTGCTGCCGATCGGCTCGGCGCCGTTCGTGCCCAACGGCATCTCCTACTACTTCCTCAGCGGCGTCAACGTCGTCGGCGGCCTGGCCGCTCGCACCGTGGTGAGCCTCGGCGACTCGATCACCGACGGGCTGATGTCCACCATCAATGCGAACCACCGCTATCCCGACGCGCTCGCCCGGCGGCTGCAAGCCAGCCCGTACTACCGGGACGTGTCGGTGCTCAACGAGGGCGTGGCCGGGCAACGCGTCCTGTACGACAACATCGGTCCCAGCACGCTGCACTCCCTCGACCTCAACGTGCTGTCCCGGCCGGACGTGAAGTACGTCATCGTCGAATCCGGCATCAATGACCTTGCCAACCCGCCGTTCATCGGTATCCCCGGCCGCCATCCCGAGCCGATCAGCGCCCAGCAGGTCATCGACGGCATGCAGCAGATCATCGACGATGCCCATGCCCACGGTGTGAAGGTCTACGCAACCACCATTACCCCGAGCGGCAACCTGGCCAACCCGGCCCGGGGGCTGTTCGAGACCTACTCGCTGCCGGAGGTGGTGGCCAAGCGGCACGCTGTCAACGACTGGATCCGCACCAGCGGAGCGGCCGACGCCGTGATCGACTTCGACGCGCTGCTGCGCGACCCGCTGAATCCGGACTCGCTCAACCCCGTGTATGCCAGTGTTGACAACCTGCACCCCAACGATGCCGGATACGCGCTGATGGGCAACTCGATCAATCTCTCCCTGTTCAACTAATAGCCTGGGCTCGTCAGCCGGGGGTGCCAGGAGCCGCACCCCCGGCTGACGGATTCATGGCGCGCTTGCATCGTCTCCGTCATCTCCGTGTCGGAAATGACAGCAAAGACGTCGGTTCAGCCACCTCCGGTGGCGACTGCTGCCTCCTACTGTGGGGAGCAGCGGTCCTCGGCGAGTTCCGACAGCGTTTCTCGCAGTGGTTCCGACAAAGGAGAAGACCATGGATGAATTCGCCCGCGCCGACGTCAATGAGGGCGGCCCCGTTCCGGAAAAGCTGAAGGCGCTGTTCAACGACGCCAACGGCGTTCGGGTACAGCCGCTGCCCTGCGCACTGCCCGATGAGAAGTCGATGGGTGTCCACTTCAGCGCCGGCACCCGGACAGTGCCACACCGCCATGAGAACGGCCAGCACATCGTTGTCACCGCGGGCGTCGGTGTGGTGGCCGACGAGAACGCCGTGCACGTGGTCCGCGCGGGTGATGTCATCACCAATCCGCCCGGCGGCTGGCACTGGCACGGCGCTACGCCCAGCACGGCGATGTCGCATGTCACGGTCGAGGGCGAGGACGCCGGCCTCGACCTCGAGGTCGAGCGGCGCGATTGGGACGAGGTCTACACCCCGGACCTCGGCAGCTGACCATCCTCGGTGCCGCCGAGCATCGCTCAATGCCACCCGGGTGCAACCGGCTTCAGCCCGGCAATCAGCAACCACCCGAAATGAAGAGATTCCCTCGGAGGAGACAGTATGACGAATGCACCACGCAGCGACACCGATGACCTGATCACCGAACTCGTGAAAGACCACGACGAGGCACGAACGATCTTCACCCGGCTGCGCGAGGGTGGTGCCGCTGGTGCCGAACGCGAAGACTTGGTCGGTCAGATGATCTTCAAGATTGTCAAGCACAGCATTGCCGAGGAGGCGCACCTCTACCCGCTGGTCCGTGAGGCGCTCCCCGAGGGCGACCGGATCGCCGAGCACGAGCTGAGCGAGCATGCCGAGGTCGAGGAAGCCCTGAAGGCCTTGGAACAGCTCGATCCTGCGGATCCGCGGTATCAGGTCGAGATAGACAAGGTGATCGACGAGGTGCGTCACCACGCCCAAGATGAGGAAGAGAACATCTTCCCGCAACTGCGGGCGACCTGCCCGCCGGAGCAACTGCTCGAACTCGGCGAGAAGGCCCGTGCTACCAAGAAGGCCGGCCCGACCCATCCCCACCCGAGCGCGCCGGACACCCCGCCGGGCAACAAGATCGCCGGCCCGCTCGCGGGGATCGTCGATCGGCTGCGGGACTCGATTTCACACTGAAACCGCATGGCTCATCGATGAGCCGATCCACGCCGGTGCCGGATCATCCCTAGATCATGGGGTGATCGCCGACGGTGAACGCTGACAAGGAAATGCTGCCCGCCGAATGGCGGGTAGCATTTCCTTCGCTATGGGATTGCTACCGCTCAGGCCTTGATGGCCGCGCTCGGGGTGTTGCCGGAGGCGTTGATCATCAGGATCCGGTACCGGGTCCCGGCGGCCGGGCCGGAGTAGTCGGTCGCGGTGCCGGTGCTGCCGCTGACCGGTGCGTACTGGCTGCCCACCGACAGCCAGCTGGCGCCGCCGTCGGCGCTGCGCTGCAGCCAGAAGCCGGTCTCGTCATCGGCGTTGTCGGTGAAGGTGAGCTCGATCGGCTCTTGACATGACAGGTGGTTCAGGTTAACTATCTGAAACCTGAATCGCCTGTCATGTTTGAGGAGCCGTCGGTGAAGAAATTGGGCACACTCGCGCTGGCCGTCGTCCTGGTCGGCGCGCTCGGCGGCTGCGCCGCGGACAAGAAGCAGCAGAGCAGTAGCTCCTCCTCCGCCGTCAAGGTGGCCGTGATCTACAGCAAGACCGGCCTGCTGTCGGCCTACGGCCAGGAGTACCTGCAGGGTTTCCAGGCCGGCCTCGATTACGCCACCCACGGCACTGGCAGCGCCGGGGGCAGGAAGATCGAGGTCACCTACGCCGACGACGCCGGCAACCCGACCACCGCGGTTGGCGCGGCCAAGCAGTACATCGGCCAGGGTTACAAGATAATCGCCGGCACCACCGACTCCGGCATCGCCACCCAGCTGGCGCCGCTGGCCGAGCAGAACAAGGTGCTCTACATCGACGGCCCGGCCGCCACCGACAAGATCACCGGGATCAATAAATACACCTTCCGCTCGGGCCGGCAGACCTACCAGGACGTGGCGACGGCCGGCACCTTCATCGGCGACCCGAAGGGCAAGAAGGTGCTGGTCTTCGCCCAGGACACCACCTTCGGCCAGGGCAACGCCGCCGCGGTCAAGCAGGTGCTCGGCGGCAAGGGCGCCACCGTCTCGCAGCTGCTGGTGCCCGAGTCGGCGACCGACTTCACCCCGTTCGCCCAGCAGGCCGCACATGCCAAGGCCGACCTGGTCTTCGTGGCCTGGGCGGGCGCCACCACCGGCCCGATGTGGCAGGCACTCGACCAGCAGAAGGTGCTCAGCTCGACCACCGTGGTGACCGGCCTGGCCAACACCGCCTCCTACGGCGCGTACGGCCCGGCCTCGGCGAAGATCAACTTCCTGAGCTACTACTTCCCCGCCGCGGCGGACAACCCGGTGAACACCGCGATGAAGGATGCCATCACCCGGGCCGGCGGCACCCCGGACCTGTTCTCGCCGGACGGCTTCGTGGCCGCCCAGATGATCGTGCACGCGGTGGAGAAGGGCAACGGCGACGACGTGCAGTCCATGATCGGCGCGCTGGAGGGCTGGACCTTCGACGCGCCGAAGGGATCGGAGACCATCCGGGCCAGCGACCACGCGATGCTGCAGCCGATGTTCCAGGCCAAGCTGGCCGGCTCCGGAACCAGTTGGACGCCCACGCTGGTGACCACCGTGCCGGAGAACGACACAGCGCCGGGAACGGCGTGAGCCTGCCGGCCGACCTGGCTCCGGCCGTCGCGGTCAGCGGGCTGCGGCTCACGATCGGCGGCGCCACCATCCTGGACGGCATCGACCTGGCGGCCGCGCCCGGTGAGCTGCTCGGCGTGATCGGCCCGAACGGTGCCGGCAAGACCACCCTGTTCAACGTGCTCAGCGGGATCGTGCCGGCGAGTGCCGGCCGGGTGCAGCTGAACGGCCAGGACGTCACATCCCGTCCGGTGACCTCGCGGGCCCGAGCCGGGCTCGGGCGCACCTTCCAGACCTCGAGCCTGTTCAGCCAGCTGAGCGTGGCGGAGAACGTCCGGATCGCCGCGCAGGCAGCGCTCGGCCGCAGCCTCAGCCTGCTGTCCCGGCCCCGGCCGGGCGACCGCGCCTCGCAGATCGCGCGGGACCGGATCGCCGCCGTCGGGCTGGCCGACCGGGCACACCTGCCGGCCGGTGCGCTGGCGCACGGCGAGCAGCGCAAGGTGGAGATCGCCATGCTGCTGGCCGCCGACCCGCCGGTGCTGCTGCTCGATGAGCCGATGGCCGGAGTGGCCAGCGGCGACGTCGCGGGCCTGGCCGAGCTGATCCGATCGATCCACCGGCAGGGCCGCACCGTGCTGATGGTCGAGCACCATCTGGAGGTGGTGCTGCAGCTGGCCGACCGGGTGGCGGTGCTGCATCACGGCCGGCTGCTCGCCTGCGACACCCCTGCCGAGGTGATGGCCAATCCCGAGGTGCAGGCCGCCTACCTGGGCCGGGCGGCATGACCGCGACCGCGCCGCCCGTTACCGACCAGATCCTCGACGTGCAAGGCCTGGATGCCTGGATCGGCGTGCAGCAGATCCTGCACGGGGTGAGCTTCCACGTGCCCGGCCAGGGCGTCACCGCGCTGCTCGGCCGCAACGGGGTCGGCAAGACGACCACCCTGCGGGCCGTGTTGGGCCTGGTCCGCCGAACCGGCACGGTGCGGCTGGCCGGCCACCGGATCGACGGCGAACCGACGCACCGGATAGTGCGGCGCGGCATCGGGTACGTGCCGGAGAACCGGGAGGTGTTCGGCGGCCTGACGGTTGCCGAGAACCTGCGCCTGGCGCGCCGGGGGCAGACCTCGGCGGCCGGTGAGCAACTGGTCGCCGAGCTGTTCCCGGACCTGCTGCAGCGAATGGCCCAACCGGCCGGCACCCTGTCCGGTGGCCAACAGCAGATGGTGGCGCTGGCCCGCGCGCTGCTCAACGAGAATCTGGCGCTGCTGGTGGACGAGCCGACCAAGGGCCTGGCGCCCCGGGTGGTGGACGAGGTCGGCGACGCGCTGACCATGGCTGCCGAGCGGTTGCCGATCCTGCTGGTGGAACAGGACCTGGCGATCGTCGGCCGGCTCGCCCGGCAGGTCGTGGTGCTGGCCGAGGGGCGGGTGGTGCACGCCGGCCCGGCGGCGGACTTCCTCAGTGATCGGGCCGAGGTGCGCCGGCTGCTCGGCGTGAGCGGAGCCGCCCCATGAGCACGGTGATCCTGCTGGCGGTGACCGGCCTCGGCCTCGGTGCGCTGTACTTCCTGGTGGCCTCAGGGCTGTCGCTGATCTACGGCGTGTTGCGCATCCTCAACTTCGCCCACGGGGCATTCCTCACCGTGGGCGGCTACCTGGGCTACCAGGTCGGCAGCCGGTTCGGCTCGCACGCCACGTCCTGGCCGGTGTTCTTCCTGATGCTGGCGGTCGGCACGCTGGCCGGCGCGGTGCTGGCCGCGCTGGTCGAAGTCGTGCTGATCCGCAGGCTGTACGAGCGGGAGATCGAGCAGGTGCTGGTCACCGTGGGCCTGGGCCTGGCCACGGTCGCACTGGTGTCCGGCATCTGGGGTTCCGACGCCCGCACCTTCCCAGCGCCGGGCTGGACGGCTCGCACCACCTCGGTGTTCGGTGCGGCCGTGCCGAACCTGCGGTTCGTCTGCATCCTCGCCGCGGTGCTGGTACTGCTCGGATTGCAACTGCTGCTCGGGCGCACCCGGTACGGGCTGATCATCAGGGCCGGGGTGGAGAACCGGGCGATGGTGTCGGCGCTGGGGATCGACGTGCGCCGCACGTTCACCGCGGTGTTCAGCCTGGGCGGCGCGCTGGCCGGCCTCGGCGGCGTGCTGACCGCGCTGTACAACAGCACGGTCAGCCCTGGCATGGGTGACTCGCTGCTGATCTTCGCCTTCATCGTGGTGGTGATCGGCGGCCTCGGCTCGGTGACCGGATCGGCGGTGGCGGCGGCCGGGGTGGCGCTGCTGCAGCAGTTCGCCAACTACTACGCCAGCGCCGGGATCGGCGACCTGACCGTGGTCGCGGCGCTGGCCGTGGTGCTGCTGCTGCGACCGGCCGGCTTCGTCGGACGGCAGGTGCGGTTGGCATGACGTCGAGAGCAAAACTCCTGCGCCCGCTGGTGATCGTGCTGGTCGCGGTGCTGCTGGCATTGCTGCCGGAGCTGCAGATCTCGCTGCCCGGCGTGCTGCCCGGCCCGACCTGGACGGCCGGCACCGAGCAGCTGCTGGCCAGCTGCCTGCTGATCGGCGCGCTGGCGGTCACCTACAACCTGATGTTCGCCGTCACCGGCCTGCTGTCCTTCGGGCACGCGCTGTACTTCGCCCTCGGCGCCTACGTCTTCGCCATCCTGCTCGAACGGGAGCAGTTGCCGATGCTGCCGGCAGCGCTGCTCACGCTGCTGATCGGGACGGCCGCCGCGGTGCTGATCGGCCTGGTCAGCCTGCGGGTGACCGCGATCGCGTTCGCCATGGTCACGCTGGCCTTCGCGCAGGCCGGCTCGGTGCTGGTGGCCCGCAACACCGGCGGCCTGACCGGAGGCGAGGAGGGCATCGGGCTCACCACCGCCCGGCTGCCGGCGGCGCTGCTGGGCGTGGACAACACGCAGAACCTGTACTGGCTGTCCCTGGCGGTGGCCGGGTTGGTGCTGGCGGTGGTCGCGCTGGTGGTGGCCTCCCGCGCCGGGCACCTGATGCCGGCGGTCCGGGAGAACGAGCTCCGGGTTCGGGTGCTGGGCGTTCGGCCCTATCTGGTAAGGCTGATCTCGTTCAGCATCGCCGGTGCGCTGGCTACCCTGCTGGGCATGGCGTACCTGCTGGTGCAGGGCGGGGCGAATCCGCAGATTACGACCTCGAGCTTCACCCTGACGCTGCTGGTCATGGTGGTGCTGGGTGGCCTGGGCAGCCGATGGGGGGCCATGCTGGGCGGCGTGTTGTACACCCTGCTCGACCAGCGCCTGGGCGTGCTGGCCGCCTCCTCGCACATCGCCACGTTGCCCGGCGCGTTACGGATCCCGCTGTCCCAGCCGGCCTTCCTGCTCGGCGCGCTGTTCGTGCTGGTGGTGCTGTTCCTGCCGGGCGGAATCAGCGGTTCGATCGGCCGGCTGGTCGGCCGGCGAGCCCGGCAACCCGGTGCCGAGAGCCCGCGACACCGCACGCTGCTCGCCGAACTGTCCGCGGCGGAGGCCGAATGAACGGCTCCGGCGTGCACACCCTGGCCCGGTGGATACCGGACCGGGCTCGCGCCGACGGCTCAGCGATCGCCATCGACGACCGCGGCGTGCGGGTCAGCTACGCCGAACTGGAGCGGCGATCGAGCGCGCTGGCCGGTCGGCTGCTGGCCGCCGGCTACCGGCCGGGCGACCGGATCGCCACCCTGAGCGGCAACAGTGCCGATCAGGTCGTGCTGTTCTTCGCCTGTGCCCGGATCGGGCTGGTGCTGGTGCCGCTGTCCTGGCGGCTGACCCCGCCCGAGCTGGCAGAGCAACTCGCCGACGCCGAGCCCGGCCTGCTGTGCGTGGACGAGGAGTTCGAGGTGCCGGCCCGCGCCGCGCTGGCACTGCTGCCGGGCCGGCTGCCGACCAGCACGCTGGCGCTGGCCGACCTGGAGCAGGGGATCGCCGACACCCGCAACGTCCCGGTGGCCGACGACGATCCGCTGCTGATGATCTACACCTCCGGCACCACCCGGCGCCCGCGTGGAGCGCTGCTCAGCCACGCCAACTGCTTCTGGACCAGCCTGTCACTGTCCCGCACGCTGGAAATCGGCCGGGATGATCGGGTGCTCTCGGTGCTCCCGCAGTTCCACGTCGGCGGTTGGACCATCCAGCCGCTGCTGGCCTGGTGGACCGGCGCCACCGTGGTGCTGGAACGCACCTTCGACGCCCAGCGGGTGCTGCGGCTGATCAGCGGCAAGCAGATCACCACCATGATGGGCGTGCCGGCGCACTACCTGATGCTGGCCCAGCACCCCGACTTCGCCACCGCGGACCTGTCCAGCCTGCGCTACGCGGTGGTCGGTGGGGCGCCGATGCCCGAGCCGCTGCTGCGCACCTGGCTGGCGCGCGGCGTCCGGCTGGCCCAGGGCTACGGGCTCACCGAGGCGGCCCCGAACGTGCTGTGCCTGCGGCCGGAGGATGCCCGCGACCACGCCGGCTCGGCCGGCACCCCGTATCCGCACGTCAACGTCGCGGTGGCCGATCCGGTTACCGGCGCGCTGCTGGACGGGCCGGCCGTCGGCGAACTGCTGGTGGCCGGGCCGAACGTGTTCGGCGGCTACTGGCGCGACGAGGCCGCCACCGCGCTCGCCCTGCGCGGCGGCTGGCTGCACACCGGCGACCTGGTGGAGCGCGGCGGCGACGGCTACTTCCGGATCCTCGACCGGCTGGACGACGTCTACATCACCGGCGGCGAGAACGTCTCACCGGCGGAGGTGGAGAGCGCGCTGTTCGCCCACCGGGCAGTGGCCGATGTGGCCGTGGTGGGCGAGCCCGACCCGCGGTGGGGTGAGGTCGGCGCGGCGTACGTGGTGATGCGGGCCGGCTGCCACACCGATGCGCAGGAGCTGATCGAGCACTGTCGCGCCAGGTTGGCCGGCTACAAGATCCCGAAGCGGATCGAGTTCGTCGCCGAGCTGCCGCGCAGTTCGGTCGGTAAGGTACTGCGCCGCGGCCTGCGAGACCGGCTGGTGCGGCCATGAGCCTCACGGAGCGGGGCAACCGGACCCGCACCCGGCTGCTGGACGCGGCGGAGAAGGTGTTCGCCGAGCTGGGCTACCACGATGCCTCTATCGTCAAGATCACCGATGCGGCCGGTGTCGGGCAGGGCACTTTTTACCTTTATTTCAAGGGAAAGCAGGAGATCTTCGACGAGCTGGTGGAAGACCTGAACCGGCGGGTCCGGCACGCCATGAGCGAGGCTTCCGCGCAGGGCGCCAACCGGATCGAGTCCGAACGGCTCGGCTTCGGAGCCTTCTTCCGGTTCACCGCCGAGCATCCCGCGCTGTACCGGATCATCCGGCAGGCCGAGTTCGTCTCACCGGGCGCGCTGCGGATGCACTACACCCGGATCGTCGAGGGCTACATCACCGGATTGGACAAGGCGCGCAGCAACGGTGAGATCACCGAGCTGGACACCTCGGTGGCGGCCTGGGCGCTGATGGGCATCGGCGAGCTGGTCGGCATGCGCTGGGTGCTCTGGGAGGACGGGACGCCCAGCCTGCCGGAGCCGGTGTTCGAGGAGGTGATGGCGCTCATCCAGCGTGCGCTGGGCGCCAAGCCGGTCGCAACGACCGAAGCCGCCGCGACGACCGATGCCGCAACGGCCGAAGTCGCGGCTGCCGAACCGACCGGATCGACTCGGGCAGGCAGATCGAGGAAGGGACGGGCGACACGTGTTGAGTGATCGGCGTGCGTTGGTGACCGGTGCCGGCAGCGGGATCGGCGCGGCCACCGCGCGGGCGCTGGCCGCCGCCGGCGCCGAGGTGACCCTGGCCGACGTGGACGGCGAGGCCGCCGGCCGGGTGGCCGCCGAGTTCGGTGGCGAGGTCTGGCAGGTCGACCTCACCGACACCGAGCGGCTGGCCACCGCCCGGCTGCGATACGACATCCTGGTCAACAATGCCGGCATCCAGCACGTCGCCCCGATCGAGGAATTCCCGCCGGAGAAGTTTCGGCTGATCCTCACCCTGATGCTGGAGGCGCCGTTCTTGCTCGCCCGGGCCGTGCTGCCGGGCATGTACGAGGCGGGTTTCGGCCGGATCGTGAACATCAGCTCGGTGCACGGCCTGCGCGCCTCGCCGTTCAAATCGGCCTACGTCGCGGCCAAGCACGGCCTGGAGGGCCTGTCCAAGGTGATCGCGCTGGAGGGCGGCGGCCGCGGCGTCACCAGCACCTGCATCAGCCCCGGCTATGTGCGAACACCCTTGGTGGACAAGCAGGTTGCCGACCAGGCCAGGGCGCACGGCATCAGCGAGGACGAGGTCCTGGAGCGGGTGTTCCTGGCCGAGAGCGCGGTGAAGCGGATGGCCGAGCCGGAGGAGGTAGCCGGCCTGGTGGTGTGGCTGTGCGGCGAACATGCCGGGTTGGCCAACGGATCCAGCTTCACCCTGGACGGCGGCTGGAGCGCCCGATGACCGAATATCGCACCCAGGACGTGCCGGTACGCGGCGGCCGGCTGCGAGTGGGCTGCTGGCAACACGGTGCGCCGCGGCGGGTGGTGCTGGCCATCCACGGGATCACCTCCTCGCACCGGGCCTGGTCGCTGGTGGCCGAGCGGCTCACCGAGCAGCCGGACACGCTGCTGCTAGCACCGGATCTGCGCGGCCGCGGCCGTAGCACGGATCTGCCCGGCCCGTACGGCATGACCTCGCACGCCGAGGATCTCAGCGCGGTGCTGCGCAGCTGCGCCCCGGACCGGCCGGCGGTGCTGGCCGGGCACTCGATGGGCGGCTTCGTGGCGGTCCAGCTGGCCGCCGAGCAACCGGACCTGGTCAGCGGCCTGGTGCTGGTGGACGGTGGCGTGCCGCTGGTGCTGCCGGCCGGCTGGTCGCTGGCCGAGGCGGCCCGGGTCGGGCTGGGCCCGGCCGCCGCACGACTCGAACGCACCTTCGCAGACGCTGCCGAGTACCGCAACTTCTGGCGAGAACACCCGGCGTTTGCTGGCGGATTCTCCGCTGCCGTGCAGGACTACGTGGATTACGACCTGCGCCCGGACGGCCCGCCGTGGCGCAGCAGCAGCGCGGCCGAGGCGATGCTCGCCGATCACGCCGAGCAGTTCTCCGGTGGCCCGGTGGACCTGGCGTGGCCCCGGCTGCGAGCGCCGATCAGCTTCCTGCGCGCGCCGCGCGGCCTGCTGGACGAGCCGGGCGGCCTCTACCCGGAGCCGGTGCTGCGCCGGTGGCAGCAGCAGTATCCGGATTTCGGCTGGCAGACCGTCGCGGACGTGAACCACTACACGATCACCCTGGGCGACGCCGGCGCGGCCGCGGTGAGCGCCGCCATCGCCGAACGGCTTTCCCCCGCACCAACCGCCGGCCAGGTCGGCGGCTGAGCGCACACCCCACCCTCCCCCGAGAAAGGTTTGCCGGCTCATGTCCCTATCCCGTGCTGCCCGAATACGGCCCGTCCTCGCGGCAACTGCCGCTTTCATCCTGTTGATACTGGGCATTTCCGCGCTGTCCAGCCGCCATCCGGCCGACGCCGCCGCTGGCTCGCTGGTCGCGGTGAGTTCGTTCGGTAGCAATCCCGGCGCGCTCGCGATGTACACCTACACGCCGGCCAACCTGCCGGCCCGGGCGCCGCTGGTGGTCGCCCTGCATGGCTGCACGCAGACGGCGAACGACTACTTCTCCCACTCCGGCTGGCCGGAACTGGCCGATCGGTACGGCTTCGCCGTGGTATTCCCGCAACAGCCCAGTGCCAACAACAGCCTGCAGTGCTTCGACTGGTGGACGCCGGCCGACGACGGTCGCGGAGCCGGTGAGGCGGCGTCGGTGAAGTCGATGGTCGATTACCAGAAGTCGCACCTTTCCATCGACCCGGCAAGGGTGTTCGTCACCGGGCTGTCCGCCGGTGGTGCGATGACCGCGAACCTGCTCGCCGACTACCCGGATGTGTTCGCCGGCGGTGCGACCGACTCGGGCCTGCCCGCGCAGTGCGCGACCAGCCAGGCCCAGGCGACGAACTGCCAGCAGAACAACCAGAATCTCAGCCCGGCACAGTGGGCCGCCAAGGTCTCCGCGGCCTACCCGGGCTACTCCGGCAGCTATCCGCGGGTAGCGATCTGGCAGGGTACCGGGGACTACGTGGTCTACCCGGTCAACGGCACCGAGTTGCGCGACCAGTGGACCGCGGTACACGGCCTGAGCCAGACCCCCTCGAGCACCAGCACGCTGACCGGCGGCACCACCGAGACGACCTACAACGATTCCGCCGGCACCGCCCAGGTGGCCTTATTCTCCATCGCCGGCATGGGGCACGGCACCGCGGTGCATCCGGGCACCGGCGCCGACAACTGCGGTTCGACCGGCGCGTACTTCCTCGACTACATCTGCTCGTCCTACTACACCGCGCAGTTCTGGGGACTGACCGGCGGCGGCACGCCGACCCCGACGCCGACCACGTCGAGCCCCAGCCCGACGCCGACGCCGACGCCGACGCCGACCGGGCAGTGCGTGACGGCCAGCAACTACGCGCACACCCAGGCCGGCCGGGCCCATCAGGTCTCGGGAACCACCTACGCCGACGGGTCGAACCAGAACATGGGGCTGTGGAACACCTACGTCACCCACACGCTGCGCCAGACCGGCCCGGACTACTGGGTGATCGCCGACGGCCAGTGCTGACAAGGAATGCTGCCCGCCGAGTGGCGGGCAGCATTTCCTCCTGGCTTAGCGGGGTGTTACTGCTCAGACCGTGATGGCCGCGCTCGGGGTGTTGCCGGAGGCGTTGATCATCAGGATCCGGTACTGGGTTCCGGCGGCCGGGCTGGAGTAGTCGGTCGCGGTGCCGGTGCTGCCGCTGCCGCTGACCGGTGCGTACTGGCTGCCCACCGACAGCCAGCTGGCGCCGCCGTCGGTGCTGCGCTGCAGCCAGAAGCCGGTCTCATCATTGGCATTGTCGGTGAGGCTGATCACGATCGACGTGCCGGTGTTGGTCAGCCGCAGGTTAGTCGCCGCCGACGGCGGGCCGGGCACCGTGTAGGGCTGGCAGACCAGGTTCACGTCCGATCCGCCGCCGACGTTGTAGGCCACCAGGCACAGCGTGTGGTTGCCCTTCACCGTGGACTTGGTGGCGGTCACGCTGAAGCCGTGGTTGTCGCCGTAGCCGGTGTGCTCCACGCTGATGCTGGCCGCGTTGCCCGCGGTGTAGGTCCGCTGGACGACGCCGTCGGAGGTCACCGCGACCTGCAGCGGCGCGGTGGTGTCCCAGTCGATGGTCCAGCCGGACCAGTAGTAGGTCGAGCCGTACAGGTAGCTGGTGAAGGAGCCCCAGGTCGGATTCGCCGGCTGCGGGTGCGTTGACACCGCGAGGTGGGCCGCCGCGCTGGTGGAGCAGTTACCGTCCAGGTCGCACCGCTTGGCGAACACGTAGTAGTCGATGTAGCGCCCGGCCGGGGCGCCGCTGTCGGTGAAGCCGGTGGAGTTGGCCGGCAGGTCGGGCAGCGTGGTGGTAGCCCCGCTCACCGACCGCTGGACCACGTAGCTGGTCTCGGTGGTGGCCCGGTCGGTCCACTGCAGCGTCACCGAGGTCTGCAGGATGCTGGTGGCCACCAGGTTCGACGGCGCCAGCGGGGCCGGCGGTGGCGGTGGCGGCTGGTCGTAGCAGTAGTCCGGTGGGTTGTCGCTGTCGCATGGGTTCATGGCCAGCGCAGGAGCGGCACCGACCATGGTGGCGGTCAGCACGCCGAATGCCGCAACCGCGGTGACGGCTGCAACCTTGAAGATTCCCCGCACGGTGACACTTTCCTTTCCTCATAAGGCGATGACAGGGAAAAGGAGAGGTCGGCAGATGGGTTGATACGCCGGCGGCGCGGCAGTTCCTGCCCAGCGCGATCACCGTTGATCGTCAGGTGTCGCCAAGCGATCTTGAGGGACGGGCCGGCTGTCAGCTCGGCCGGCTGCCGATCGCGGAGATCCTGGTCGCCCCGGGCGAATAGGCCTAAGCCTGGCCGAACAGGGCCGTTGACCAGCTCTGGCCGGTCCGTACGCCGGGTGGGATGGCGAAGATCGCGCTGCCGACGTGTTGGGTGTGGGTGTTGAGTGCGTCGGATTGGCTGAGGCGACGCTGGATCGGGGTGAACCCGGTGCGTGGGTCCGCCTGGTAGCAGCAGAACAGTTGCCCGGCCTGCACACCGGTGGGGGTGTTCTCGGTGAAGGCGTAGCTGCGCCGCAGGATCTGCGCACCGCCGTTGAGTTCGGCCGAGGCCAGCCGGACGTGCGAGTCGAGCGGGATCGCCGGGCTGCCGTCGCTGGCGGGGGCGGCCAAGTTGAGTGGGGTGCCTAGCGTGCCGCCGGACAGCGGGGCGCCGGAGTTCTTGTTCCGTCCGAAAATGCGTTGCTGTTCGTCGTCGGGTACGTCGTCCCAGCCGTCGGTGAACATCAGGATCCGGCGGGTGATGAGGTAGCTGCCGCCGGCCATCCAGTCCGGGCCGCCGGCCCATACCACGGTGTCCAGCGCCTTGGTGTCGTTCAGTGCGGGGTTGCGGATTCCGTCGTGGAAGCCGAACAGGTTGCGGGTGAGCGGCTTGGCTTGATCGCCGAGTTGCGGTCCGCGGAAACCGGATTGGGACCAGCGCACCTCGACCAGCCCTCCGGACAGCCGCAGCAGTTGCCGGTGTGCGTGAAAGGCGACCTGGGCATCGTCGGCGCACACCTGCAGCACCAGATCCCCGCCGCACCAGGCCGGTTGTAGATTGTCATTGCTGAACCGGGGTAACGGGGCCAGCGGGGCGGGCCGGCGACGCGCCAGGCCGAACCGGGCATCGAACAGCGACGGCCCGTAGCCGATGGTGATGGTCAGCCTGGACGGCGACGCCCCCATCGCCTCGCCGCTGTCGGTCAGCGCCGGACGATCCGCCGGAGCGGGCACCGGCTTGCCTGCGGTCAGCAGCGCGGCCGCGGCGGTCCAGTCGTCGAGCAGCCGGCGCAACTCGGCGGCGCCGACCGCCTTCACATCCACGGCCGAAATGAGTTGGCAGGCCTGCGCCGGAGTCACCACACCGGCCTGGTGCTCGCCGTAGAACGGCTCGATCTCGGCGGCTGGTGTGGCGGGACTTCCGGTGCTCTTCGTCGCCGCGGCCGGCTGGGCGTGCGAGGCAGTGCAGCCGGCGACGCCCACCGCGGCGGCGCCGACCGCGGCCGACAGCATCGCCCGGCGGGACACCTCACCGAGCGAGGAAACGGGCATGAGGAGCGACTGTACCCCTGAAACGGTATTAAACAAACATCTTGTGGTAACGCCGACTTAATGCTTTGATCTCACCACCCTTTAGCGGCCGCGCACCGCTCTTGTGAATCCCTGGAGCCCCCATGCGTCCTCGCCATGCCCTCGCCCGCCTACGCGCCGCGGCAACTCTGGTCGTCGTGGCAAGCCTGGTGGTGGGCTTCGAGTCCTCCGTCGGCTCGCCGGCCAGCGCTGCGCTGCCGCCGACCGGTCCGGTGACCTACAGCTACGACGCATCGGGCCGCCTGGTGGGTGCCAGCGAGCCGGGCGTGGGAGCGGTGACCCATAGCTACGACGTGGCCGGCAACCTGACCGCGACCACGCCCAGCACCGGCACCGACCCGCAGCTGATGAGCGTGACGCCGCAGCACGCCAGCCCGGGTAGCACCGTGGTCCTGCGCGGTGCCAACTTCAGCAGCACCGCCTCGAACGACCAGGTCAGCTTCGACGGGATCGCCGCGACGGTCGCCGCGGCCGCGGCCGGGTCGCTCACGGTCACCGTGCCGTCGGGCGCGACCAGCGGAGCGGTCACCGTCACCGTCGGCGGCCTGACCGCGACCGGGCCCAGCTTCACCGTCGATCCGTCCGGCCAGGCGCCCACGATCACCGGTTTCAGCGCCAGCCAGGTCAACCTCGGCGGCACGTTCACCATCAGCGGCAGCCACTTCGACCCGAATCCGTCGCGGGACGTGGTGCAGATCAACCAGACCCGGGCAACGGTGACCACGGCCAGCGCGAGCAGCCTCACCGCCACGTTGCCGCAGGCCGCGACCGGCTCCGGCAAGGTGATGGTCTCCACTCCGGCCGGGGTGGCTACCAGCACATCGGACCTGTATGTGCTGCCGCCCGCACTAGCGGGGAGCACCTTCGATTCCGGTCAGCGGATAACGACGCCGGCCACTGTGACGCTGGCAACCGCCGGCTCCGGCCATGTCGCGCTGGCCATCCTCGACGCCCCCGCGCACAGTCGGCTATTCATGCAGGAGGGCACCTCCACTGTTCCATCCTGCAGCGGCACGCTCACCATCTACGACCCGCACGGCGTGTCGGTCGGCTCGGACAGCTGCGTCTGGACCAACAATTTCATGGAGGATCTGCCGCTGCTCACGGCCGGCAGCTACACCGTCGCGCTAGCTACCAACGGCAGCGGTGGCTCGCTGGCTGTGACGCTGAACCTGGTAGCGCCGGACCTGAGCGTCCCGGTCAGCGCCGATGGCAGTGCGCACACAGTGACGACCACCAGCCTCGGGCAGAACGCCGACCTGACCTTCACCGGCACCGCCGGTCAGCGGGTGTTCGTCACCCTGTCCAACGGCAGTTACCCCCGCTGTTTCTCGGTCCTGCTGCGCAACCCGGCTGGCGCCGTGCTCAATTCCGTCTGGTACTGCGGTGGCACCAACTGGATCGACACGACCACTTTGCCGGCCGCTGGCACTTACAGCGTTCACATCGATCCACCCGGGGCGGACACCGGCAGCGTGACGGTGGCCGTCAACACCGTGACGGCCGACCTGAGCGTCCCGGTCAGCGCTGATGGCAGTGCGCACACGGCTACCACGAGCCTGGGTCAGGCCGGGGATGTCACCGTCACCGGCACCGCCGGGCAGAAGGTGTTCATCACTCTCTCCAACGGCAGTTACCCCCGCTGTTTCTCGGTCCTGCTGCGCAACCCGGCCGGCGCCGTGCTCAATTCCGTCTGGTACTGCGGTGGCACCAACTGGATCGACACGACCACTTTGCCGGCCGCTGGCACCTACAGCGTCCACATCGACCCAGCCGCCGACGACACCGGCAGCGTGACGGTGGCCGTCAACACCGTGACGGCCGACCTGAGCGTCCCGGTCAGCGCTGATGGCAGTGCGCACACGGCTACCACGAGCCTGGGTCAGGCCGGGGATGTCACCGTCACCGGCACCGCCGGGCAGAAGGTGTTCATCACTCTCTCCAACGGCAGTTACCCCCGCTGTTTCTCGGTCCTGCTGCGCAACCCGGCCGGCGCCGTGCTCAATTCCGTCTGGTACTGCGGTGGCACCAATTGGATCGACACGACCACTTTGCCGGGCGCTGGCACCTACAGCGTCCACATCGACCCAGCCGCCGACGACACCGGCAGCGTGACGGTGGCCGTCAACACCGTCGCGGCCGACTCCAGCACGACGGCGAATGCCGATGGCAGTGCGCACACGGTTACCACGAGCCTGGGTCAGGCCGGGGATGTCACCGTCACCGGCACCGCCGGGCAGAAGGTGTTCATCACTCTCTCCAACGGCAGTTACCCCCGCTGTTTCTCGGTCCTGCTGCGCAACCCGGCCGGCGCCGTGCTCAATTCCGTCTGGTACTGCGGTGGCACCAACTGGATCGACACCACCACCCTGGCCGGTGACGGCACCTACAGCGTCCACATCGACCCAGCCGCCGACGACACCGGCAGCGTGACGGTGGCCGTCAACACCGTCGCGGCCGACTCCAGCACGACGGCGAACGCCGACGGTAGTGCGCACACGGTTACCACCAGTCTCGGCCAGGCCGCCGACCTGACCTTCGCCGGCACCGCGGGCCAGAAGGTGTTCATCAACCTGTCCAACGGCAGCTACCCCGATTGTTTCTCGGTCCTGCTGCGCAACCCGGCCGGCGCCGTGCTCAATTCCGTCTGGTACTGCGGTGGCACCAACTGGATCGACACGACCACCCTGGCCGGTGACGGCACCTACAGCGTCCACATCGACCCAGCCGCCGACGACACCGGCAGTATCACCGTGGCCGTCAACACCGTCGCGGCCGACTCCAGCACGGCGGCGAATGCCGACGGCAGTGCGCACACGGTTACCACGAGCCTGGGTCAGGCCGCTGATATCACTTTCACCGGCACCGCCGGGCAGAAGGCGTTCATCAACCTGTCCAACGGCAGCTACCCCGATTGTTTCTCGGTCCTGCTGCGCAACCCGGCCGGCGCCGTGCTCAATTCCGTCTGGTACTGCGGCGGTAGCGCCAGCATCGACACCACCACTCTGCCGGCCGCCGGCACCTACAGCGTGCACATCGACCCCGGCGGGACGGATATCGGCAGCATCACCGTTGCCGTCAACACCGTCGTGACCGATCTCAGCAGCCCGGTCAATGCTGACGGTAGTTCGAACACAGTCAGCACCGTTTCCGGGCAGAACGCCGATCTGACGTTCACCGGCACCGCGGGGCAGAAGGTGTTCATCAACCTGTCCAACGGCAGCTACCCGCACTGCTTCTCGGTCCTGCTGCGCAACCCGGCCGGTGTCCAGCTCAACAATGTCTGGTACTGCGGCGGTGCCAGCTATATCGACACCACCGCCCTGGCCAGTGACGGCACCTACAGCGTGCACATCGACCCCGGCGGGACGGATATCGGCAGCATCACCGTGGCCGTCAACACCGTCACGGCCGACTTCAGCACGGCGGCGAACGCCGACGGTAGTGCGCACACGGTGACCACCAGTCTCGGCCAGGCCGCCGACCTGACCTTCACCGGCACCGCGGGGCAGAAGGTGTTCATCAACCTGTCCAGCGGCAGTTACCCCAGTTGTTTCACCGTCCTGCTGCGCAATCCGGCCGGTGTCCAGCTCAACAATGTCTGGTACTGCGGCGGTGCCAGCTATATCGACACCACCGCCCTGGCCGCGGCCGGCACCTATAGCGTGCACATCGACCCCGGCGGGACGGATATCGGCAGCATCACCGTGGCCGTCAACACCGTCACGGCCGACTCCAGCACGGCGGCGAACGCCGACAGCACCCCGACCACGATCACCACCAGCCTCGGCCAGGCCGCCGACCTGACCTTCACCGGCACCGCGGGGCAGAAGGTGTTCATCAACCTGTCCAGCGGCAGTTACCCCAGTTGTTTCACCGTCCTGCTGCGCAATCCGGCCGGTGTCCAGCTCAACAATGTCTGGTACTGCGGCGGTGCCAGCTATATCGACACCACCGCCCTGGCCAGTGACGGCACCTATAGCGTGCACATCGACCCCGGCGGGACGGATATCGGCAGCATCACCGTGGCCGTCAACACCGTCACGGCCGACTCCAGCACGGCGGCGAACGCCGACAGCACCCCGACCACGATCACCACCAGCCTCGGCCAGGCCGCCGACCTGACCTTCACCGGCACCGCGGGGCAGAAGGTGTTCATCAACCTGTCCAGCGGCAGTTACCCCAGTTGTTTCACCGTCCTGCTGCGCAATCCGGCCGGTGTCCAGCTCAACAATGTCTGGTACTGCGGCGGTGCCAGCTATATCGACACCACCGCCCTGGCCGCGGCCGGCACCTATAGCGTGCACATCGACCCCGGCGGGACGGATATCGGCAGCATCACCGTTGCCGTCAACACCGTCGCGGCCGACTCCAGCACGCCGGCGAACGCCGACGGTAGTGCGCACACGGTGACCACCAGTCTCGGCCAGGCCGCCGACCTGACCTTCACCGGCACCGCGGGGCAGCGGGTGTTTGTCAACGTCTCCGACGGCAGTTACCCGCACTGCTTCTCAATCCTGCTGCGCAATCCGGCCAGCGTCCAGCTCAACTACGTCTGGTACTGCGGCGGTGCCGGCTACATCGACACCACCACCCTGGCCACGGCCGGCACCTACAGCCTGCGCATCGACCCACCCGGCACCGACACCGGCAGCGTGACCATCGCCGTCAACGCCGTCGCGGCCGATCCCAGCGTCCCGGTCACCACTGACGGCACCGCGACCACCGCTTCCACCGCTCTCGGGCAGGCCGCCGACCTCACCTTCACCGGCACCGCGGGGCAGCGGGTGTCCGCCAACGTCTCCAATGGCAGCTACCCGCATTGCTTCTCGGTCCTGCTGCTCAATCCGGCCGGCGCTCTGCTCAACTACGTCTGGTACTGCGGCGGCAGCGCCAGCATCCCCACCACCACCCTGGCCAGCGCCGGCACCTACAGCGTGCGCATCGATCCCGGGGGGACTGACACCGGCAGCATCACCGTCGCCGTCAACACCGTCTCCGGCGGCGCCGCACCCAGTCATGTCACCGCCGGGTCGGCCTCGAACCAAACCTCGGGCACGACAACGGCGAACCGATCCCTGGGCGCGGCAACGGCCGACGAGCTTCGGCCGTTACACGCGGCACATCCACGACACCCCGCTGTCAAATCCCAGCCGATTCCAGCGGTGGGTGCGGCAATGGCCGATGAGCTGCGTCCGGTTCACACGGTGCGTCCACGACAAGCTGTCAAACGCCACCCCGCTCAGCCGGTCGCCGCCCTGCCGGCGTGGATCACGACCACGCCGAGCAGCCGAGACGCCTGGCTGCCAAGCCGGTCGAACCTGGCGGGCGCCGATTGGTTGTCGCACCGCACCCCGGCGCTGGCCGCGTCGTTGCCGTCGCTAGCAGCGGCGCCTGGTGTGACGGCGCTGGCCGGTCAGGTGCTGACTGTCGGCGGCACGCCGCTGCCAGGGGTGACGCTGTCGGCCGACGGCCACAGCGCCCGCAGCGACCGGACCGGCCGGTTCCTGCTATCCGGCATCTCGGCCGGGCAGCGGGTGCTGTTGATCGACGGCGGCACCGCCAGCACCCCGAGCCGGCGGTTCGGCATCTTCCAGGTCTCGGTGCACACCGTCGCCGGCCGCACCACGCCGCTGGGCTACACGATCTGGTTGACCAGGCTGGACATGGCACACGCCAGCACCATCCTGTCGCCGACGAAGAAGCAGACCATATTGACGACGCCGGAGATTCCCGGCTTCGAGGTTGTCCTGCCGGCCGGCACGGTGGTACGCGACCTCAAGGGCCACGTCGTCCGGCAGTTGTCGATCACGGCGGTGCCGACCGACCGGCCACCGTTCCCGCTGCCGCCAGGAGTGAACACCCCGGCTTACTTCACCGTGCAGCCAGGCGGGTCCTACATCTTCCCGCAGGGCGCGCAGATCATCTACCCGAACAGCCTGCACGGAAGTCCTGGTAGCCGGGTGCAGTTCTACAACTACGACCCGTCCGGGCGCGGCTGGTACATCTACGGCGGCGGCAGCGTCACCCCTGACGGCAAGCAGGTCGTGCCGGATCCGGGCGTGCGGGTATGGACGTTCACCGGCGCGATGATCAATCAAGATGGCAAGAACCCACCGCCGAAGAAGAAGCCGCCACACAAGCCCGGGCCGAAGGCGGGCGACCCGATCGATCCGAGCAGTGGGCTGTTCACCTTCGATCAGACCGATCTGTCCGAATCCGATGTCCTGCCGATCACGCTGAGCCGCAGCTACCGGCAGGCGGACATCAACAGCTACGCCTTCGGACCGGGGTTCAACTGGACCTACGGCATCTGGCAGTGGTCGGCCGAGCAATATCAGCAGTCCGACCTGGTCTTTCCGGACGGCAGCAGCATCCACTTCGTCCGGATCAGTCCCGGCACCAGCTGGACCGACGCGGTGTTCCGCGCGGTCAACGGCTGGGGCGATTTCGCCAACGCCCTCGAGACCTGGAACGGCAGCGGCTGGGACGTCACCGGCCATTCCGGGCTGACCTACGTCTTCGGCGATCACCAACCGCTACAGTCGATCCGCGACCGGTACGGCAACCAGATCACCATCACCCGGCCCGGCGGCGGCCAGGCCGGTGACATCACCCAGATCACCTCGCCGCACGGGATGTGGATCCAGCTGTCCTACAACAGCGCACACGAGGTCACCCAGGCCGTGGACAACAGCGGCCACACCGTGACCTACGACTATGACGGCAACGGACGGCTGAGCCAGGTGACCTCGGCAACCGGTGGAGTCACCCACTACACCTGGGACGCCAACAACAACCTGCTCACCGTCATCGACGCCCGCGGCCACACCGTCGTCAGCAACACCTATGACGGCGACGACCGGGTGATCGACCAGCAGCTCGGCGGCGGCGGTCACTACCTGTTCAGCTACCAGACCGACGCAGGCGACAACGTCACCCAGACCGACGTCACCGATCCGGCCGGAGACGTCACCCGCTATACCTTCGACGCCGCCGGTGGAACGACCAGTATGGTGCGCGCCCCCGGCACCTCCGACGCCACCACCTGGACCTACACCCGTGCCGCCGTCACCGACTATGTGACCGAGGTGGTGGACCCGCTCGGGCACCACGCCAGCTACAGCTATGACAGCAACGGCAACATCACGCAGCAAACCGTGCTGGCCGGCACCTCGAGCGCTCGGACGACGACTGTGGATACCAGCGGCCCGTACGGCCAGCCGGTCTCGGTCACCGACCCGCTCGGCCACCAGACCAGCCTCAGCTACGACGCGCTGGGCGATCTGACCTCGGTCACCGACCCGGCCTCGCACGTCGAGTCCTACACCTATCTCGGTGACGGCCAGCTTGCGAGTGCGTCGGACAGCACAGCCGATACGACGAGCTACAGCTATAACCCGTTCGGTCAGTGGACGGCCACCACCGATCCACTGGGCCGGGTCACCCGGTACTTCAGCGACGCCGCCGACCGCCCCGTAATGGTGGCCGACGCCGACGGAGCGGCCACCTTCCAGACCTGGGACGCCAGCAACCATGTCACCGCGGTCACCGCGCCGGACGGCGGGCAGACCGGTTACGGCTACGACGCCGGCGGTGACCTGGTCTCGGTCACCGACGCCGCCGGCAACACCACCAGCTACAGCTACGACGTCAACGGCAACCCGACCGGATGGACGCAGGGCACCGGTGGCCCGTCGCTGACCCAGACCTTCGACGTGGCCAACCGGCTCGCCTCATCCATCGACGGACGCGGAAAGAAAACCACCGTCGGTTACGACGCGCTCGGACGCGTGTCGCTCGTCCGATACGGCGTGACCGGCTCGAGCGCGACCAGCACGACCAGCTACGGCTACGACGCCGACGACCGGCCAACCTCGATCACCGACTCGGCCGACGGCACGACGAACGTGGCCTACGACGACTTCGGTGAACCGACGTCGGTCAGCACGCCGCAGGGCACGATCTCCTACAGCTATGACGCTGGCGGTCGGCTGACCGGCGAGACCGTGGCCGGTGGCACGCCGATCAGCTACGGCTACACCGCGGCCGACCAACTCGCCTCGGTAAGCCAGGGCAGCAGCTCGGCCAGCTACAGCTACGACTCCGACGGCCGGCTGACCAGTGCGGCACTGCCCGGCGCCACCCAGGCCTACAGCTATGACGCGGCCAGCCAGCTGAGCAGCATCGGCTACACCAGCGGATCCACCGCGCTGGAGTCGCTCAGCTACACCTACGATCCGGCCGGACGGGTGGTCGGTGAGTCCGGCAGCTGGGCCCGGCTGCCGTTGCCGGCCGCGATGACGGCCAGCTACAACACCCTGAACCAGGCCAGCACCGTCAACGGGATCAGCCGGACCTACGACGGCGCCGGCAACCTGACCAGCGACGGCAGCAACGCCTACAGCTGGAACGACCGCGGCCAGCTGGCCTCGGTGACCGGACCCGGCGGCACCGAGAGCTACGGCTACACCCCGGACGGACTGCGCAACCAGGTCACCAGCGGCGGCAACAGCACCTCCTACCTCTGGGACCTGGCCGGCAACCAGGTGGCCGAGCTCTCCGGCGGATCGGTCATCGCCCACGACATGACCGCCGGCCTCGACAACACCCTGGTCCGAACCGACAGCACCGGCAACCACACCCAGCTGACCGACCAGCTCGGCTCGGTAATCGCCACCGTCGACCCGACTGGCACCGTCGAGATGCAGAACGCGTACAGCCCGTTCGGCCAACAGGCCACCAGCGGTTCGGCGTCCGCCGACGCGCCCGGCTTCACCGGCCGGACGACCAGCGCGGTGACCGGCCTGCAATACAACCGGGACCGCTACTACGACCCCATGCTCGGCCGGTTCATCAGCCAGGACCCCACCGGCCAGTTGGGCGGCATCAACACCTACGCCTACGTCGGCGGCGACCCGATCAACTTCACCGACCCAACCGGCGACGGACCTAAGCCCGGCACGAACACGCCACCGAAGCCGAAGCCGAAGCCGCCGGCCCCTAAGGCGCCGCCGAAGCCGCCCACTCCTAAGACGCCACCGAAGTTTGAACCGAGCCCTTACCCCGTCATGCCGCCTCTTCCGCCCATTCCGCCTCTTCCATGTCAGGGAATCGGGGGCTGCTCTGATTATTACGGCCGTGAAGGAAAGTGGATCGGCGCCGTCGCTGGAGCAGTAGCCAGCATTATCGACTCTGGCGGGACCCTTAGCGTGCCCGAGACCCTACTTGGTGCCGGTGCCGGTGATTTGCTGGGAGGACTTTATGGCGGAGTTCTAGGAGCAGAGCAAGACCTCGGTTGGAGGCCGTAAACAAGCACGGCCGCGCGCTCTCACGATTCACGCGGACAGGGCGTGCGGCCAACCCCGTCCGTACCTCCGCCGGCTGAGTTCCAGGGCAAGGTCGTCAACTACTGGTAGGTGAGATATGCAACGAGGTGGCTTTGCCGTCGGCGAGCGGTGGCCAACGCCGTGGGTGGGTTGCCCCATGCAGCCGCGGGAGAGACCCTTCGAGGTAGTTAGAGCACCTTGGATAGGAAGGACTTGGTGCGCTGGTGCTGGGGGTTGGCCAGGATCTCGCGCGGGTCGCCGGCCTCGACCACCGCCCCGTCGTCCATGAACACCAGGGAGTCGGCCACCTCGCGGGCGAAGCCCATCTCGTGCGTCACCACGATCATGGTCATGCCGTCCTGAGCGAGCTGGCGCATCACGTCCAGCACCTCGCCGACCAGCTCGGGATCCAGCGCCGAGGTCGGCTCGTCAAACAGCATCAGCTTCGGATCCATCGCCAGCGCCCGGGCGATCGCCACCCGCTGCTGCTGGCCGCCAGACAGCTGCGCCGGGTAGGCGTCCGCCTTCTCGGCCAGCCCGACCCGCTCCAGCAGCTGGCGAGCCCGCTCGACCGCCGCCGCTCGTTTGAGCCCTTTCACCTTCATCGGTGCCTCGACCACATTGCCCAGCGCGGTCTTGTGCGGAAACAGGTTGAAGCGCTGGAAGACCATCCCGATGTCACGACGCTGCCTGGCCGCATCGCGCGGGTGCATCTCGTGCAGCTTGTCGCCGCGCTGGTGGTATCCGACCAGCTCGCCGTCCACGTAGAGCCGGCCGCCGGTCAACCGCTCCAGATGGTTGATGCAGCGCAGGAAGGTGGATTTGCCCGAGCCGGACGGCCCGATCAGGCACATCACCTCGCCGCGGTCCACCCGCAGGTCGATGCCCTTGAGCACCTGCAGGGCGCCGAAGTCCTTGCGCACGCCCTCGGCGCGCACCATCGGTTCGGTCATCGCTGCTCACCGCCGAACGGATGGCCGGCGGGCATGTTCTGCGCCGTGGCCAGCGCCTGCAGTTGGCGTGCCGACATGGTGCGGGAGGCACCGCGGGCGAAGTAGCGCTCCAGGTAGAACTGCCCGACCATCAGGATCGAGGTGAAGAACAGGTACCAGATGGAGGCCACGATCAGCATCGGGATCGGGTTGAACGTCTCGATGGCCAGGTCTCGGGTGCGGCTGTAGAGCTCGAAGCTGTAGGGCACCGCGGTGACCAACGAGGTGGTCTTGAGCATGGAGATCAGCTCGTTGCCGGTCGGCGGGATGATCACCCGCATGGCCTGCGGCAGCACGATCCGGCTCATGGTCTGCCCCCAGGACATGCCGAGCGCGACCGCGGCCTCGTGCTGGCCCTCGTCCACGCTGGTGATGCCGGCCCGGACGATCTCGGCCATGTAGGCCGCCTCGTTCAGGGTCAGCCCGATCACGGCCAGCCAGAAGTAGGAGAAGAAGCTCGAGGTCTTGATGTGGGCGAACTGGTGCACGAACGGGATGCCCAGGTCGATCCGCTGGTAGATCGTCGACACCAGGCCCCAGAACACCAGTTGCACGTACACCGGCGTGCCGCGGAACACCCAGAGGTAGAGCCAGCTGACCCACTTCAGCACCGGGTTGGGTGATAGCCGCATCACGGCCAGGATCACGCCCAGGATGACTGCCCCGGTCATTGCCAGGCCGGTCAGCAGCAGCGTGATGAACGCGGCCTGGCTGACCCGCTGGTCGAACAGGTACTTGCCGACGGTATTCCAGTCGTAGGCGGAGTTGGTGGCCGCGCCGTAGACGAACAGCGCGAGCAGCACGATCACGACAACCGCCGCGATCAGCCGTCCGGGCCGACGCAGCGGTACCGCGTTGATCAGCTCCGGGTCGGCTGGGTCAGCCGCGGCCACCGGAGTAGCGACCGTGGCACCGCCGCGCTGCCTGATCCGCATGGCTAGTCGGTGGCTGCGTTGATGGTGGCCTTGTCGATGGCACCGGCCTCGACGCCCCACTTGGACAGGATCTGCTTGTACGTGCCGTTGTCGATCATGATCTGCACGGCCTTCTGCAGGGCCTGCTCGAGACCGGTGTTGGTCTTGGCCACCGCCAGCCCGTACGGCGCCGCGCCGTAGATGTCACCGGCCAGCTGCAGCTTGCCCTTGGACTGCTTCACCGCGTACTGGGTGATCGGGGAGTCGGCGTCGAAGGCGTCCGCCTGGCCCAGGATGACCGCCTGGTTCACCGCGTCCTGGCTGTCGATCTTGAGGATGGTGATCGGCTTCTTGCCGGCCCCGGTGCATTCCTTGCTCTTGGTGGGCAGGTCCGCGGTCTGCTCGGTGGTGCCGGTCTGCACCGCAACCCGCAGTCCGCACGCGTTGTCCGGACTGACCGTCTTGCCGGCCGGAGCTGCCCACTGGATGCCCGCTGTGTAGTAGTTGACGAAGTCGACCTGCTGCTCGCGCAACTTGGTGTCGGTGAAGGACGACATGCCGACGTCGAACTTGTTGTGCGTGACGCTGGGCAGGATCGTGTCGAAGCCGGACTCGCGGTACTCGGTGGTCACGCCCAGCACCTTGGCCACCCCGTCGAGGAAGTCGACCTCCCAGCCGGAGATCTTGTTGGTCGAGGTGTCGCGGTACTCGTTCGGCGTGTACGGGACGTTGATGCCCACCACCAGCTTGCCGGCCGTCTTGACGGAGGCCGGCAGCAGCGCCGCGGCCGCCTGGTCCTTGCTGACCGAACTCACTGTGCCGCCCGAGTTGGACGTGGTCGGGCCGTTGGACTTGGCGTTGTTCACACAGCCACTCAGGGCCAGCGCTGCGGCTACCACGGCACTGGCTGCGACAAGGGCAGGACGTCGGACGATCACGGATCCGCTACCTCCGGTTGGCTTCGTTGACGGACAGAGTCTAGGCGCCCGGGTTGCCCAACGGGTCTCGCGCGGGTCACGCGCGCCGTTTTCGCTCCGGCCGACCTCACAGCCGGGCGCCAGCTCGCGGCAAGTGCCGGTGAAGGCCGGCCGGCGAAGGTGGGCTGACCAGCCGCCCGAGAAGTGCGGCCCCGAGTACCGAGGAGAGAACATGTCGATATCCCACGACTTCCGCCCGAACCGGTGGCGCACCGGCAAGGTGGTCGGCCTGATCCTGGCCGGAGCATGCGCCGGTGGCATCGCGGTGTCGGCCATCGGTGCGGCAGCCGCGACCAGCTCATCCGCGCCCGGTTCCAGCGGCACCACCTCGAGCTCGTCCGCCCCGGACACGCAGTCAACACCGGTGCGCGGCGACGAGCAGGCGGTCAGCGCCAGCATCGCCGCCACCCTGAAGGCCGCCGCGCTGAAGGCGGTGCCGGGCGGCACGGTGTACCGGGTGGAGACCGACGCCGGCGACGCGGCGTACGAGGCCCACATGACCAAGTCCGACGGCAGCCTGGTCACCGTGAAGTTCGACAAGAACCTGGCGGTGACCAAGGTGGAGGACGGCATGGGCGCCGGCGATCCGGCCGGCAACGGCGGGCCGCCGCGCTGAGGCGGTCGGCGCCAACCGCTGTACTCCGGCAGGAATGCGAACTACCTTGAATACGTTGGACAAAGTGCGTCCGATGTCGGTTCGCGGCTGTCGGTGGTGAAGCGTTGTCGTCGGCGATCGTTCCAACCGGAGAGACCCTCGGCGCCGGCCCGCACGGGTCGCCAACTCGGTTCGCAACGATAGGAGTTCCCGCCATGATGGGGGATTACGTCGAGATCGTGATCGACGCCGGAGACGGCAGCCGCACCTACACGATCGGCGCCACCCGGGCCGGCCGCCGGGTGGAGACCAGCTACGGCCGCGGCATCGTGGAGGTCACCGAGGTGACCCGGGGCGGCACGCCGGTGCGTACCGCGCGATTCATGTCCGCCCGGGTGCTCGCCCTGGTCGAGCACCCGGCGGCGGAGACCAAGCCCCGGCCGGGGGAGGCCAGGCCGGCAGATTCGGCCTCGGTGCACCCGCTGACCGCCTGACCTCGACCGGTCCGGCCGGTGACGCCCGCACGCTCTGGTCGGCCGGCGGCTACTCGCAGCCGATGCCGTCACCGTCGCGGTCGAGGTCGTAGGGGTCGCTGCCGGTCACCCGGATCGGTCCCTGCACGTAGCGCGGCCCGTTTCCGGATCCGCCGGCACAGTCGATGTCACCCACGCCGAGCGGGATGCACGGGCTGTAGCCCGGCTCGCAGGCGGGAGCCTGGGCCACCGCGGACCTGGACGCGGCAGCCGACCGGGACGCCGCCGCCGAGCGAGATGCCGCTGCCGAGCGTGCAGCGGCGGAGGCCTGCGCTGCCGAGCGAGCTGCCGCCGCCGAGCGGGCAGCCGCCGCCGAGCGGGACGCCGCTGCCGAGCGGGCGGTGGCGGAACTTGCCGCCGCGGCAGCCTGCGCCGCGGCAGCCTGCGCCGATGCCGCCGCCGCGCTGCTCGAGGTCGCGGCGTCGTCGATTCCCGCGCTGGAGGTGAGCGAGGTGCTTGGCGCATGCTGCCGGGACGAAGCCGTGTTCGCAGCTCCGCAGCCGGCGACCGCCATCAGGAGCCCGGCAGCCGCCGCCATCAGCGGCCGGAGGCCGGGACGGAGCCGGACCGGATTATCGGAGAAATCATTCATCTGGACTGCCTCAAGGTTGGTTAACAGCGGCTTAATGTAGCCCGCTGCGCTCGTACGGCGGGCCGGAATGCCGCAGAGATAGACACAACGTCGCCGGCAGTGCCGGCTGCGGTGCGATCGCGACGCGGACGGTGGTTGCGCGTTCGCGTTTCGGTGGCTTACGTTGGATGACAAGCTCAGCTCGCGAGCGAGGCTAAGTAATAGCCGGCCCCGACCACCACGCCTGGATCGGCCGGTGTCCTTGCCTCAGGCGAGCAGGGATCCCGTCTCAGGATCGATGCACCTGACGGTGGCGCCAGGGTGCGAATGTCCTTTCCTGCCCAGGAAATGCTTCCACAACGGACGGCCTCTTACCGGCGTGAGCGCGACCGACTCGCGTAGCCACACCCCCGTTAGACCGACTTCAATCCGGCTTCGGTGGCACGGCCGTCTCGGCCGGCTCGACCCGTCGTCCGCCCTGTGGTGGTCCGGGCCGCTCATCGGGACAGCATCGTCCCGTTTCCACCGCTTGATCTAAGCGAAGGAGCACCACTGTCATGACCTATCCCAGCAACGAACTCGCCCAGCGACTCGTCGGCCGCACGATGGTCAACCAGCACGGTGACAAGATCGGCAAGATCGGCCAGGTGTATCTCAACGACGCCAGCGGGGAGCCCGAGTGGTTGACGGTCAGCACCGGGCTGTTCGGAACCCGCGAAAGCTTCGCGCCGTTGAACGGCGCGGACTACTCAGGCGACGAGGTCGTCGTGCCGGTCAGCAAGGACGTCGTAAAGGACGCTCCCGGTGTCGAGAATGACGGCCATCTCGAGCCGGCCGAGGAGGAGGCGCTGTATCGCTACTACGCCGATCACCTCGGTGGCGGAACCAACGTCGGTAACGACATGTCCGGTGCCGGTCACGACGTGTCCGGCCCGAACACCGACGACGCGATGACCCGTTCGGAGGAACGACTGCACGTCGGCACCGAGCAGGTGCAGACCGGGCGTGCCCGGCTACGCAAATACGTGGTCACCGAGCAGGTAACCCAGACCGTGCCGGTCTCCCACGAGGAGGTCCGGCTGGAACGGGAACCGATCACCGACGCCAATCGTGACCAGGCCTTGGACGGTCCGGCCATCAGCGAGGAGGAGCACGAGGTCACCCTGCACGCCGAACGACCGGTCGTGCAGAAGGAAACCGTGCCGGTCGAGCGCGTCCGGTTGGGCACCGAGACCGTCACCGACCAGCAGCAGGTCGATGAGAGCGTCCGCAAGGAGCAGATCGACCTCGAAGGCGACAGCGGCACGGCCGACCGATGATCTGATAAGGGGATGGGCTTGGGATCGCGCCGCGCCCCGAAGTAGCGAGATCCCTGCCCGCCCGGTCATGCCGAGCACTGCAAGATCCTCGGGCCGGAGGTATCGCCCGGCGCCGGAGTGGGACGATCATCGGGTGAGCTCATCTCCCGATGCCGAGGGGCGTCCACCGGTGCCCGTTCAGGTTTCCAGTCGCGCCCGTGACGTCCTGGCGCGGTACCCGATCATCGACGGGCACAACGACCTGCCCTACGCGCTGCGCGAGCTGAACGGCTATGACCTCGACGCCTACCCCATCGACGTCGAGCAGCGGCAGACGTTCACCGACCTGGTGCGCCTACGGGCAGGCGGAGTCGGTGGCCAGTTCTGGTCGGTGTACGTGCCGTGCGGTGCGGGTCCGCTATCGGTGCAGCTGACGCTGGAGCAGATCGATTTCGTGCTGCGCATGGTTGCCCGCTACCCAGACCAGCTCGCGCTGGCGTTGACCGCCGCCGAGGTGACCGCAGCCCTCGAACAGGGACGCATCGCATCGCTGATGGGAGCCGAGGGCGGCCACTCGATCGGCGGATCGCTCGCCGTGCTGCGCATCCTGCACGCGATGGGCGTGCGGTACATGACCTTGACGCACAACGACAACACCCCGTGGGCCGACTCCGCGACCGACCAGCCCGTGCACGGCGGCCTCACCGACTTCGGCCGCGAGGTCGTGCGCGAGATGAACCGGCTGGGCATGCTCGTCAACATCTCGCACGTGGCCCCCAGCACCATGCGGGACGCCACGGCGACCAGCAGCGCGCCGGTGATCTTCAGCCACTCCTCGGCGCGTGCGGTGTGCGATCACGTGCGCAACGTGCCCGACGAGGTGTTGCAGACCCTGGCCGGCAACGGCGGTGTGTGCATGGTGACGTTCGTGCCGCAGTTCGTCTCGACCGAGTGCATGGACTGGGATGCGGCCGTGCTGGCCGAGATGGTCGAGCGCGGTGAGGATCCGAAAGATTGGGCGGCGCACATGGCCGCGGCGGCCCGGCACGCCGAACGCGAGCCCGCGCCGGTGGCCACCGTCGAGCAGGTCGCCGATCACGTCGAGCACGTGCGCGAGGTTGCCGGCGTCGAGCACGTCGGCCTCGGCGGCGACTTCGACGGCTGCCCGTCGATGCCCGTCGGCCTTGCCGACGTCGCGGCCTATCCGAGGCTGGTCGAGCAACTGCTGGCCCGTGGCTGGTCGGAGCAGGACATCGCCGCATTGACCCACCGCAACGTAGTGCGGGTGCTGGGCGACGCCGAACAGGTCGCCCGCGGGAGCTGATCGGTGCGCCATGCGATCAAGGACATCGCGCTCCCACGAAGTCGATCGGCCAATGGTGATAAGCCTGTCCGGTAGCATGCAGTCGTGACCCAGTCGCCTCCGCGCCGCCGACGGGCGACCTCGCCGAACCCTGCCCTCGCGACCGAATGTTCCCGGTAGCTATATGGGATCTCCGGTGACGCCAACCTTCGCCGAACTCACCACGATGCACGTCGGAGGCCCGACGCGCGATTTCGCGGTAGCGACGACCACCAGCCAGCTCCTGGAACTGGTGCAGGCCGCGGACGCATCCGGCGAACCGCTGCTGATCATCGGCGGCGGTTCCAACCTGGTCGTCGGCGACGACGGCTGGCACGGGCTCACGGTCAAGATCGCCTCGACCGGCGTGGAGATCCATGGCACGACGGTGACGGCGGATGCCGGCGTCAACTGGGAGGACCTGGTTCGGCTGACCCTGGAACAGGGTCTCGGTGGCTTCGAGCAGCTGTCCGGCATCCCGGGCCTGGTCGGCGGCACGCCGGTGCAGAACGTCGGAGCGTTCGGCGCGCTGACCTCCGACGTGCTGAGCTCGGTGACCGTCTACGACCGGGACACCAAGGCGGTCGAGGAGTGGCCGGTAGCCCGTTGCGGGTTCGGCAGCCACCGGCAGTCGGTCTTCAAGCACACCGATCGTTACGTCGTGCTTCGAGTGACCTACGCACTGCGCAAGACCGATCAGTCGCGGCCGCTCACCTTCGAATCGCTGACCGGCCGGCTGCGGATCGAGCCGGGCGGCACGGCGAGCACCGCGGACGTCCGCAGCGCCGTGCTGGGGCTCCGACGGGAGAAGGGGTCGATCTACGACCCGGACGACTTCGACACCTGGGGAACCGGCAGCTTCTTCATCAATCCGGTGCTTGCCGAGGTTCCGCCGGCCGCACGCGAGGCGGGCGTGCCGCAGTACCCGGACCCTGACGGGATCAAGCTGCCGGCTGGCTGGCTGATCCACCGCGCCGGCTTCCCGCCTGGCTACGGTGCGGAGTTCGGGCGAGGGTCGGTGCGGCTGTCGACGAAGCACGCCCTGGCCGTGTCGAACCGGGGCGATGCGACCACCGAGGAGGTCATGGCCTTCGCACGGCATCTCCGTGCCGGGGTCGAAACCGCGTTCGGCATTCGCCTGCGCCCGGAGTGCCACCTGGTCAATTGCGCATTCGATCCGGTCGCCGCCCCCGGTAGGCGGTAACCCGGGAGCGCGGCTACCGGTCGCCGCTCCCGTAGGAGCGACAAATACCGCGCGCCGGACCCCGCCTTCGCAACAGTTTCGCTGCCCCAGGTGTCTGATGTGGGTCAGGAAGGGTGGGGGCGGCATGAAGCTTTCACGAGTGACCGGCACGTTGCTGGGGATCGCCCTGCTGCTGCCGGCGTCACCGCTGGCGGCTGCCAGCGTGCCGGCCGGCGGCGCCCAGGCGGTGTTCAACCGGATGAGCGAGGCGCAGCGGATCGGCCAGCTGTTCATGGTCGGCGGCGCGGCAACCGGGGTCAGCTCGGCCACCTTGACGGCGATCAGCAGCTATCACGTGGGCAATGTGATCCTGACCGGCCGCAGCGCCCGGGGAGTCAGCGCAACCCGGGCGATCACTGACGGGCTGCAGGCCCGGGCCGGCTCGGCGGCCACCGGCGGAGTACCGCTGTTCGTCAGCTCCGACCAGGAGGGCGGCGAGGTGCAGGTGCTGTCCGGGCCGGGCTTCTCGACCATCCCGCAGGCACTGGCCCAGGGCGGCTGGCCAACGGCGACGCTGCAGGGCGCGGCGCGGCAATGGGGTGGCCAGCTGGCGGCGGCCGGGGTGAACCTGAACCTGGCACCGGTGATGGACACCGTGCCGGTCGGTCAGGTCAATCCGCCCATCGGGTCCTTCAACCGCGAGTACGGCCACACCCCGGAGGTGGTCGCGACGCACGGCGCCGCGGTGGTGCACGGCATGGCGCAGGCGGGCGTTGCCACCACCCTGAAGCACTTCCCCGGCCTGGGCCGGGTGACCGCCAATACCGACACCACCGCCGGCGTGACCGACAACGTCACCACCTCGACCGACGCCTACCTGGCGCCGTTCCAGGCCGGCATCCAGGCCGGTGCGCCGTTCGTGATGATGTCCTCGGCGTACTACCACCTGATAGACCCCGACCGTCCGGCCGCCTTCTCGCCCACGATCATCGGCTCGATGCTGCGTGGCCAACTGGGTTTTCGCGGCGTGGTGATCAGCGACGACCTGGGTTCGGCCAAGCAGGTCGCGGCCTGGTCGCCGGGACAGCGGGCGGTGAACTTCCTGAACGCCGGCGGCGACATGGTGCTGACCGTCGACCCCAGCCTCATCCCGAGCATGGTCGGCACGGTATCGGCGCTGGCGGCCAGCGACGCGGCCTTCCGGGCCGAGGTGAACGCGGCCGCGCTGCTGGTACTCAAGGTCAAGCAGGCCCGCGGCCTGATCGCCGGGGTGGCGCACGACTACACCGGTGACGGGCGTTCGGATCTGGCGGTGTGGCGGCCGTCCACCGGGACCTGGTGGGTGCGCGGGGTGCAGACGGTGCAGTGGGGCAAGCCGGGCGACGTGCCGGTGGCGCACGACTACACCGGTGACGGGCGTTCGGATCTGGCGGTGTGGCGGCCGTCCACCGGGACCTGGTGGGTGCGCGGGGTGCAGACGGTGCAATGGGGCCGGTCCGGTGACGTGCCGCTGGTGGCCGACTTCAACGGCGATGGGCGGCCCGACCTGGCCGTCTGGCGCCCCTCGACCGGGACCTGGTGGGTGCGCGGGGTGCAGACGGTGCAGTGGGGCCGGTCCGGCGACGTGCCGCTGGTGGCCGACTTCAACGGCGATGGGCGGCCCGATCTGGCGGTGTGGCGGCCGTCCACCGGGACCTGGTGGGTGCGCGGGGTGCAGACGGTGCAGTGGGGCCGGGTCGGCGACGTGCCGCTGGTGGCCGACTTCAACGGCGACGGGCGGGCCGACCTGGCGGTATGGCGGCCGTCCACCGGAACCTGGTGGGTGCGCGGGGTGCAGACGGTGCAGTGGGGCCGGTCCGGCGACGTGCCGCTGGTCGGTGACTACAACGGCGACGGGCAAAGCGACCTGGCGGTGTGGCGGCCATCCACCGGAACCTGGTGGATCCGCGGGGTGGTCACCGCCCAGTGGGGCATTCCGGGCGACGTGCCGGTCTAGCCCTCCCGAGGCGGCTCGATCAGCGGGCCAGGATGCCCCGGACGGCCTCCACGAGCGCCGGCAGGTTCGCCTCCGACCACATGGTGTAGTGGTTGCCCGGCACCGATATCCGTTCGAACCCGCCCTCGGCGAACGGAGCCCAGCCGAGCCGGTCCTCTCCGTCGGCGGCCTGCAGCATGATCAGCTTGCCCGGGAAGAGCTTGGGCTGATAGCCGTACATCGCCTGCATGTTGGCGCGGAACACGCGATACCGGTTGCGGACGAAGCTGGCCGGTACATCGGCGGCGACCAGCCCGGCCGACGTGGCCACCTTGATCAGCCCGCCCAGCTCGGGCTCGGTGAGCACGTCGGTGGCGGTGTCCGACGGGATCGACGGCTGGCCGGCCACCGCGGCGAGCTCGTTGAGGAAGGCGAGCTGGATCTCGGGCTCGGGCGGCATCTGGTGCGGGCCGGGATCGTGGCTGTCGGCCATGATCAACAGGGCCGGCGGCCGGCCGGCCGCGGTCAGCTGCCGCGCCATCTCGAAGGCCACGTAGCCGCCCATCGACCAGCCCAGCAACTGGCAGGAACCCGGCTGCCGCAGAACCTCCGCGCTGTACCGGCGGGACAGCTCGATCACCTCCGCGATCGGGCTGGCTTCACCTTCCAGGCCCGGTGCCTCGAAGCCGTACACCGATCGTTCCGGCAGCAGCGCCCGGCTCAGGGCGTGGTAGGAGTACGGCGAACCCGACACCGCATGCGGGCAGTACAGCGGGGTGGCGCTGCCGCCCTCGCCGAGCAGGACCAGCGGCGAGCGCTCGGCGGCCTGCTCCTGCTTGGCCGATGGGCCGGCGGCATCGCCGCCCGCTGCCGGAGCCGGGCCGCGCGCCGCCTGGCTGGCCAGCCGGCGCAGCAGTTCCTGCTTGCGGTCGGACAGATGTGCTACCCGTGCATCGAAGTCCTGGGACATGTAATTCCTTTACCCGTGTCGGAAAACCGGCGCGGCCGGTCATTCACCGCTGAGCAACCGCTCCACTTCTTCATCCGTCATGTTCTCCACCGACGCCAGCAGCTGCTCCTGCTCCAGGCGCAACTGCTCGGCCCGCTGGTCGATCAGCGCGGCCAGCCCGGCAACCGAGGCACCGGAGTAGAACTCGCGCACCGAGAGCTCGACATCGCAGGCCTCGTTGATCCGGCTGACCGCCCGGATCGCCTGCAACGAGTTGCCGCCGATGCTGAAGAACTCGTCGCCGACGCTGATGTCGGCGACCTCGAGCAGCTCGGCGAACACGGCGGCTACGGCGTTCTCGGTCGCCGTCCTGGCCGGCACCCGGGTCTGTGGACCGGCGGCCGGCACCGGGCCGGCCAGTGCGCTCCGGTCGAGCTTTCCGTCGTTGCCGCGCGGCAGCTCCTCAAGCACCAGCCAACTGCTCGGAATCAGGTGCCGGGGCAGGAACTCGGCCAGATACCCAGCCAGGGCGGACGGCTCGGCCAGCGGCTCGGCCGTCACCAGGTAGCCGACCAGGGCGGCCCGCTCGGTGCCCCCGTCGCGCAGCGCGACCATGGCATCGCCGACCGACGGATGGCTGCGCAGCACCTGCTCGATCTCACCGAGCTCGACCCGCAGGCCGCGCAGCATGACCTGGCCATCCCGCCGGCCGACGAACTCCAGCTGGCCGTCGGAGTTCCAGCGCGCCAGATCGCCCGATCGGTAGACGGCGCCGTCCGGCCGGTACGGGTCGGCAACGAAGGCCGCCTCGGTGAGCTCGGGACGGTTCAGGTAGCCGCGGGCGACCCCGGCGCCGCCGAGCGCCAGCTCGCCGGGCAGGCCCGGTGGCACGAGATTGCCCGACGGATCCAGCAGGTAGCAGTGCCGGTTCGGCATCATCCGGCCGATCGGAACGTCCCGGTGGTACTGGCCGCCGGTGCAGTCGAACCAAGCGCACGCGATGGTGCCCTCCGGCGGCCCGTAGAGGTGGAACACCCGGCGGGCCGGGTCGGCCGTCCACCGGTTGATCAGCTCGGGATCGACCTGCCCACCAGCGACCATCACCACCCGGAGCTCCGGGTAGTCCCCGGCCGGCAACCGCCCGATCACGGCCGGGTCGCCGAGGAGATGGGTCACCCGCTCCCGGCGCACCAGCTCGGCCAGCGCCGCCGGGTCGGCCAGCGCCGCCGGCGAAGCCGGCACGAGCGTGGCGCCGGCACAGACCGCGGCCAGCACCTCCGCGATGGCGAGGTCGGAGGCCGGTGCCGCGCAGTGCAGCATCCGGTCCTCCGCACCGAGGCCGCCCTGTCCGACCATCCAGGCGAGGTAGTTGGTGAGCATGGCGTGCTCGATCGGCACGCCCTTCGGCTCCCCGCCGGCATCGAAGGCGTGCAGCACGTAGGCCAGCGACCGGCCGTCCACCTCCGGCGCGGGTTGCGGCGAGCGCCCGTCGTCGGTAGCCGGCAGCAGGTCGAGCAGGATCGGCGATGCCTTCAGCCCGGTCAGCCGCTCGGCGTGCCCGGACGTGGTCACCAGCCACTGGGTGGCGGCGTCGGACAGCTGGCGGGCCAGCCGATGCGGCGGGCAGTCGGCATCGAGCGGCAGGTAGGCAGCGCCGGCGTGCTGGATCGCGAGCAGCGCGGCCACCTCGTCCAGCCCGCGCGGCAGCAGCACCGGCACGAGGTCGCCGGCCCGCACCCCGGCCTGCTTCAGCTCGTCCAGCAGCTGCGCGGTCCGGCCGGCAAGCTGCCGGTAGGTGTAGTCCCGGCCGTCCTGCCGCACCGCGATCCGGTCCGGATGCCGGTCGAGGGTCTCGGCGAACATCCGGCACAGGTCGGCGGCGCCGGCCGGCCCGCGGCCACCGTCCCCCCAGGCCAGCAGCTGGGACGTCTCGGCCTCGGTGAGCAGGGCGATCGTGTCCAGGCGATGATCCGGATCGGCCAGCGCATCGTCGAGCAGATGCTCCAGGTAGCCGAACATCGCCTCGATCCGCTCGGCATCGAACAGGTCGGTGGAGTACTCGACCCGGAAGGTGAGGCCGTCCGCACCGTCGTAGGAGTTGATCGCCATGTCGAAGCGCGACACCAGCGGATCGATGTCGAGGAATTCGGTGTCCAGGCCGGGGACGGCGAGGTCGATCAGGTTGGCATTGAGCATGTCCAGCGAGACGGTGAACACCGGGTTGCGGGACGGATCGCGCGGCTGGTTCAGCCGCTCCACCACCTGCTCGAACGGCGCGGCCTGGTGCTCCCAGCCCTCCAGCAACGTGCCCATGGTGCGCCGCACGGCTTCCCGGAAGGTGGGGCTGCCGGACAGGTCGAGCCGGAGCGGCAGGATGTTGACGAAGAACCCGACCAGATCCTCCAGCTCCGTGCGATCCCGGCCACTGCTGCTGGTTCCGACCAGCAGGTCGTCCTGGCCGCTGTAGCGCTGCAACAGCGCGGTGAAGCCGGTCAGCAAGGTGGCGTACGAGCTGACCTGCTCCGACCTGCTGAAGGCATGCAGGCGCTCGAGCAGTGCCGACGGCATCCGGTAGACCAGCAACGCGCCCCGGTTCGAGGCGACCGGCGGCCGGGGTCGGTCGGTCGGCAGCTCGAGCGGCGTCGCACCGGCGAGCCGGCCGACCCAGTAGTCAACGTGGGCATCCCATTCGCCTGCCCGGGCCTGCTCCCGCAGCCGGGCCGCCGCGGCGGCGTACTGCACGTGCAGCTCCGGCAGCCGCACCGGACGCTGGTTGTGCGAGGCGTCGTAGATCTCGGCAAAATCTCGCATGAAGACGCCGACCGACCAGCCGTCGGAGCAGATGTGATGCATCACCAGGCTGAGCACGTGCTGGTCGCTGTCCAGCCGGATCACCCGCGCCCGGAAGGGCAGGTCGGTGCGGAGGTCGAACGGCTGCCGGGCATCCTCGCGCAGCTCGCGCTCCAGCTCGGCCTCCCGCTGGTCGGCCGCCAGGTGGCTGAGATCGGTGAGCGGCAACCGGACCGGCGGATCCTCCACGATCATCTGGTACGGACCCTCGGCATCGGAACCGAACCGGGTGCGCAGCGCGTCATGCCGGGCCAGCAGCCGGGCCAGCGTCGCCTCGGCCAGCTCAAGGTCGAACGGCCCGGTCAGCCGGATCGGCGCCGCCATGTTGTACGTCGGCTCGCCGGGTGCCAGCTGATCCAGGAACCACAGCTGCTCCTGGGCCGGCGAGAGTGGTGCATGCTCGCCGGGCTGGAACCGCCGGGCCGCTTGGGCGGCCGGTTTCTCCTTCTTGGCAAGGCGATTGCGCGCCTCGGCCAGTCGCCGCTCCAGCTCCGCGATCTCGGAGTCGAGTTCCTCGCCGTCCTCGTCCAGCTCGGCCGGCGTGGCCGGCGTGAGCTGGTCGAGCAACGTCGCCACCTGGTCCACCCGGGAATTGGCGTAGAAATCACGCATGGTGATCTCCGCGCCGGTCGCCTCGGTGATCCGGGACAGCACCCGGGCGGCGTCCAGCGAGCTGCCGCCGATGTCGAAGAAGCTGTCCGCGGCGCCCACCTGCGGAATTCCCAGCACCTGCTGGAAGATGTCGGCCACCTGCCGCTGGGCCGCCGTCTCGACCTCGACGAAGGGCTTGGCCGCGTCACTGGTCGGCTCGGGATCGGGCAGCGCCCGGCGGTCGACCTTGCCCACGTTGGTGAGCGGCAGCTCGTCGAGGACCAGGTAGGTCAACGGAACCATGTAGGGCGGCAGCTCGTGCAGCAGGTGCTCGCGCAGCTGCTCGCCGGCCGGCTGCTCGGAGCCCGCCGGGACCACGTAGCCGATGAGCGTCGCCAGACCGCCGGCACCGTCCCGGACGGCGACCGCCGCCTCGCGCACCAGCGGATGAGCCGCCAGCGCCGACTCGATCTCCTCCAGCTCGATCCGCAGGCCGTTCAGCTTCACCTGGGTGTCGACCCGGCCGAGGAACTGGATCTGGCCGTCTTCGGTCCAGACCCCGAGATCGCCGGTCCGGTACATCCGCTCGCCCGGCCGGAACGGGTTGTCCACGAACTTCTCCGCGGTCATCTCGGGCAGGTTGAGGTAGCCGCGGGCCAGGCCCTCGCCGCCGACCACGATCTCGCCGGGCACGCCCACCGGCTGCAGCGTGTCCGAGGGGCCCAGCACGTAGGCGACCCGGTTCGGCATCGCCCGGCCGATCGGCGGCTGGCCGCTCCACACCCGGTGCTCGCACTCGTAGAAGCTGCAGCCGATGGTCGCCTCGGTGGGACCGTAACCGTTGATGAATCGCCGCTGCGGGGTGTTCCACCGGTTGACCAGTTCGCCGGTGAGCGCCTCGCCGCCGCCGATCAGGTAGCGCAGGTCGGGGAACTCGCGCATCGGGACGCGGCCGAGGATGGTCGGCGGGCCACCGACGTAGTTGATCCGCTCGCGTTCCAGCAGCTCGCCGATGACCTCCGGATTGGTCCGATAGCCCTCCGGCACGAACACGATCGTCACGCCGAAGGCCATCGAGGTGAAGAACTCGCCGACCGCGAAGTCGAAGCCCGGCGCCATGTGCTGCAGCAGCCGGACGCCCGGGCCGAAGTCGAACAGCCGGCTCAGCCAGTGGATGAACGTGCTCAGCGCGTGGTGCTCGACCAGCACACCCTTCGGCCGGCCGCTGGAGCCCGAGGTGTAGAGCACGTAGGCGAGGCTGTGCTGGTCGGCCCACTCCACCAGCTCGGCCCCGGCATGGTCGGTGGCCAGCGCCTGCTCGAACAGCACCGCGTGCCAGCCCTGCTCGGCAGGCAGCCGGTCGGTCAGCTCACCGCTGGTCAGCACTACCTTGGCGGCGGTGTCGCTGAGGATGTACTCCAGCCGGTTCTCCGGATGGGTGATGTCCAGCACGACGAAGGCGCCGCCGGCCTTCTGCGCAGCGAGCATGCCCACCATCAGTTCGAAACCTCGATGGATGAACAGGGCCACGATGTCGCCGTGCCCGACGCCGTGCTCGCGCAGGGCGAGCGCGAGCTGGTGCGAGCGCTCGTCCAGCTCGGCAAAGGTGTACTCCCGATCGCCCACCTTGGCCGCGATGGCGGTCGGGTGGCTCACCGCGAAGTCATGGATCTGCGCGTGTACCGGGTCGGTGAAGCGCTGCGCCGGCGGGCCCTGCCAGCTGTCCAGCAGGCAGTCGAGTTCGGCTTCGGTGAGCAGCTGGATCGCCGACAGCGGGGTGTCCGGCTTGGCCACCACCGCGGCCAGCACCGTCTCCAGGTGACCGAGCAGCCGGCGCATCCGCGGCTCGTCGAACAGGTCGGTCGAGTACTCCAGCAGCAGCCGCAGCTCGTCCCGGCTTTCCGAGGCGGTGATCGACATGTCGAAGGGGTGGCCGTCCGGATTGACGTCAACGGATTCGACGGCCAGGCCGGACAGCGCCGGTTCGATGCCCTGGGTCTCGCTGCCCAGCAGCTGCAGTCCGACCTGGAAGAACGGGTTGCGGGACGGGTCGCGAGGCGGCTGCAGGCGCTGCACCACCATGTCGAAGGGCACCTGCTGGTGCCGCCACGCCTCCAGCACGGTGCCGCGCACCCGATCCAGCAACTCGGCGAACGACGGATCGTCGCCCACCTTGGTGCGCAGCACGATCATGTTCACGAAGTAGCCGATCAGCGGCCGGAGCTCGGCCTGGTCGCGTCCGGTGGTGGTCGTTCCCACCACCAGCTCCTCGGCGTCGCTGTACCGGGCGAGCACCGTCAGGTAGGCCGCCATCAGCACCATGAACAGGCTCGCGTTGCGGCTGGCCGCCAGCGTCCGCAGCTCGGTGAGCAGCCCGGGACGCAGCGTGCTGCTCACCGACCTGCTCCGGTAGGACAGGGTCGCCGGCCGCGGCCGATCGGACGGCAACTCCAGCGTCGGCAGCCCGGCCAGTTGCTGTTCCCAGTACTCCAACTGCTGTTCGAAGACGTCCTTGCCGAACTGCTTGCGCTGCCAGGTCGCGTAGTCGGCATACTGCACCGGCAACTCCGCCAGGTCGGGCTGGCGTCCCTCGTGGAAGGCGTTGTAGCAGCTGGCCAGCTCGGCCTTCACCAGGGCGGTGGACCAGCCGTCGGAGCAGATGTGATGCATCGTGATCGCCAGCAGGTGTTCCTGCTCGGCCAGCCGGAGCAGCAGCGAGCGGAACAGCGGACCGGTGTGCAGGTCGAACGGCCGCTGGATGTCCTCCTGCAGCCGGCGGTGTGCCGCCTCCGGCCGGCCGGCCGGATCGAGGTCCGACAGATCCTCGACCACCAGTTCGGCCTGGAAGTCCTCCGGTGAATCCACGATCTGCTGCGATACCCCGGCGACCTCGGTGAACCGGGTCCGCAGCGCGTCGTGGCGGCGCACGATGTGCAGCAGCGCCTGCCGCAGCGCCGTCTCATCGAGCGGGCCGGCCAACCGGAACGCGATCGGGATGTTGTAGGTCGGCTGGCTGGGCGCCAGCCGCTCGAGGAACCAGAGCTGTTCCTGCTGGTAGGACAGCGGGATAGCGGAAGAGTCCTCGGTCCGCCGCGGGATCTCGGCGGCCGGCTTGCGCTCCTCGGTCAGCTTGCGGCTCAGCCGGGCGAGCAGCTCGGCGCGCTGCTCGGCGGACAGGCCAGCCAGCCGTTGCGAGAGGTCTTCCATGTCTCCTCCTCCAGTGGCCGGCGCGGTCGGCGTCGGCTGGTGGTCTACTGCGGTGCTGGGCTACCGGGTGGCAGCTGGACGGCGGCCGGCCCGCCACGGTTGAAGTCGCTCGATGCGCACCACAGGATCAGTCGTTGGCCTGGCCGAGCAGTTGGGCCAGTTCCTGCGGATCCACCGCGGCCAGCATCCGGTCCTCGATCCGCTGCGCAAGCCCGGCCAGGGTCGGCATCTCGAAGATGTCCTGGATGGACAGGTCGATACCGAACCGGGCGCTGATCTCGGCGAGCACCGGGATGGCACGCAGCGACTGGCCACCGAGGTCGAAGAAGTTGTCCTCCTCGCCGATCTGCTCGGTGCCCAGCGCCTCGCGCCAGATCTCGGCCAGCTGGATCTGGGTGGGGGTGCTCGGCGCGCTGCCGCTGCCCCGCACCACCTCAGGCGGTGGCAGCTTGGCGAAGTCCACCTTGTTGTTGGGCGTCAGCGGAATCGCGTCGAGCAGCACGTAGTGTGCCGGCACCATCACGCCGGGCAGGCTGGAGCGCAGCCGGCCGCGCAGCGCGGCGACGTCGAAGTCCGGGCCGGCCGGCACGATGTAGGCGACCAGGGACCGGCGCGAGTCGATCACCGGCGCGGCGACCACCGCGGCGACGACCGCCGGGTCGGCCGTGATCAGGCTCTCCACCTCGCCCGGTTCGATGCGCACGCCGTCGATCTTGAACTGGGTGTCGAGCCGGCCCTGGAACTGGATCAGGCCGTCCGGCAGCCAGCGGCAGCGATCACCGGTGCGGTACAGCCGGGCGTCCGGTCCCGGCCGGAACGGATCGGGCAGGAACCGTTCGGCGTCGAGTTCCGGCCGGTTGTGGTAACCGCGGGCGACCCCCGGGCCACCCAGGTAAAGCTCGCCCCACACGCCGACCGGCACCGGCTGCTGCCGGTCGTCGAGGATGTAGGCGGTGGTGTTGTGCAGCGGGCGTCCGATCGGGACCGAGGGCCAGTCCGGATCCAGGTAGGTGATCTGGTGGCTGACGCTGAACGCGGTGACCTCGGTGGGGCCGTAGCCGTTGACCAGGCGGACATGCGGCAGCTCGGTGAGCATCCGCCGCATGTGCGGCAGCGACACCACGTCCCCGCCGGCCATGAACTGGCGCAGCCCCGCGAGGTCGGCCAGGTTGGTCTCGATGGTGAGCGCGGCGAGCGGCGCCGCCAGCCACAGCGTGTTCACCCCCTGCTCCCGGATGAGCTGGCCGATCAGCGTCGGTGTCGGCACGCCCGGCGGCGGCAGCACCACCCGGCCGCCGTTGCACAGCGGGCCGTAGATCTCCAGGCTGTTCGGGTCGAAGGACAGCGGCGAGGTCTGCAGGTAGCTGGTGTCGCCGTCCAACTCCAGGATGTCGGTGTTGGTGACCAGCCGGGAGATGCCGCGATGGGTGCACAGCACCCCCTTGGGACGTCCGGTCGATCCCGAGGTGTAGATGATGTAGCAGAGATCGTCGGGCTGGTTGAGGTTCTCCGGGTTGCTCTCGGGCTGCGCCTGGATGGTACGGCGATCGCTGTCGCGATCCAGCACCACGACGATGCCGCCCTCGGCCGGTGCCACGGTGCCGTCGAGCTTCTCGCTGGTCAGCAATATCCGCAGGCCGGTGTCGGAAATCATGAACCGCAGCCGGTCGGACGGATTGGCCGGATCCAGCGGTACGTAGGCGGCGCCGGCCTTCACCACGGCCAGCATCGCGATGATCATGTCGAACGAGCGCTCCAGGCACAGCCCGATCGGCGTTCCGCGCTCGGCGCCCTGCCCGCGCAGGAAGTGCGCGAGCTGGTTCACCCGGCGGTTCAGCTCGGCGTAGCTCAGGTGCTCGCCGTCCATCGTCAGCGCGCGGGCCTCCGGCCTGGCCCGCACCTGTTCCTCGAACAGATCCTGGATGGTGGCGGTGTCGGCGTAGGGCACCTCGGTGCGGTTGAAGTCGGCTTCGATGCGCAGCCGCTCGTCGGGGTCGAGGTACTGCAGCGACAGCACCTCTTCCGCCGGCTGGGTGAGCCCGGCGTCCAGCATCGCCGAGAAGTGGCCGAGCATCCGCTGCGCCGTGGTCGCGTCGAACAGGTCCTGCCGGTAGGTCAGGCTGAGCTGCTGCTCGGCCGGGCCGGGCTCGACCAGCAGGTCGAGGTCGAACTGGGTCGCGGTGGGTGGCAGCAGCCTGGCCGAGGTCAGCCGGGCCGGGGCGAAGTTGGCCACCGCGGGCTCGTCCAGCTGGCGCAGGCATGCCTGGAACAGCGGGCTGCGGCCGGGATCGCGGGGGCCCTGCACGGCCTCCACCAGCCATTCGAAGGCGACCGGCTGCGCCGCGGGAGCGAGCGCGAGGTCGCGAAAGGTGGTCAGGTCCTCGATCTCCGACAGCTCGAGCCGCCAGGAGCTCAGCGGGCCGAGCAGGGTGCCGGATCCCGGCTGGTTTCGACCGCCCAGCGTGCCGATGGCCAGCTGGCGCTGGCCGGTATAACGGTGCAGCAGGGCCTGGAACGCCGACTGCAGCAGGGCGGCGGCGGGAACCTGCAGCTCCTGCGAGGCCTGCCGCAGCCGGTCGGCGAGCCGTCGGCCGAGCGGCCGGCTGACCGATCCGGCGGCATAGCCCGCCTGGGCCGGCCGGGTTCGATCGGTGGGCAGTTCCAGGGGGGCCAACTCGACGAGTCGAGCCTGCAGCTCGGCCAGCCGCTGCTGGACCGCCGGCGTGGTCCGCAGCTCCGCTTCGGCGGCGTAGTAGGGCGCCAGGTCGTTCGGCCGGGCCCGCCACTGCTGGCCGGAGCGCAGCGTGCGGTAGCTGTCGCTGATGAGTGCGGGAAGCAGGAACAGGCTGGTCTCGTCGAGGATCGCCCGGTGCGCGCTGAGTAGCAGGAGGTGCTCCTGCGGGGCCAGCTGCACCAGCGTGGCCCGGATCATGGGCGCATCGGCCATCGCGAATCGGTGGCCGGCCGCCTCGCGCCGCAGCGCGTCGAGCCGGTCGGCCTGCTCGGCCTTCGGCAACTCAGCGAGACCGACGATCTCCAGGCCGGGATGCTGGACGGTGGCCGGGACGGGGTGGCCGTCCACCGAGCGGATCACCTGCCGCAGGCCCGGAAGTTGCTCGACGACCTGGGCGAAGGCGTCCTGCACCGGCTGCCGCTCGAGTGGTCCACTGATCCGGAACTCCCCGGCCATCGTGTTGATCGGCGCGGGGATGAACTGATCCATGAACCACGCGCGCTGCTGGCTGGCCGACAGCGCCGCGGTGCTGGTGTCGTACACGGGCTTGCGCTCCTAGATGAACCGGCGACCGGGTGGGACGAATGGATCAGGCCGAGGCATCGTATAGCGCTCTAGCTGACCCACGCAGTGGCGCACCCGCTCCGCCATTGTCGAGAATTCCCCGAAATAGGGTAGCGCCGGGCTTGGGTAATCGATATGCGTACAGGGCATACGCACACTCGTCATCTCGGTGCACAAAGAATGAATGGATCTTTAGGAGCAGAATACACCGGAGGGCACCATATCGGGGCGCCGGCTGCCGGGTTCGGGTGGTCTGGCGGGAGGCGTACGGGTTCCGTCCGATGTACGGGCTGGGCTAATCTGCGCACTCGCGGCAACGAAGGGTTGGTCTGTGCCCGCACATCAAATCCAAGCGCTCTTCCTCGGCCTGGCGGCGATCCTGGTGCTGGCCCGGCTGCTCGGCCGGCTGGCTGCGCGGCTCGGCCAGCCGCCGGTGATCGGCGAGATCCTCGCCGGAATCGCAATGGGTCCCTCGCTGCTGCACGGCCACATCGCCTCGACGCTGTTCCCCAACGACATCCGGCCGCTGCTGTCCTCGCTGGCCGACGTCGGGCTGGCCCTGTTCATGTTCATGGTCGGCTGCGAGCTCGAACACACCGCCGTGGCGGAGCGCAAGCTGATGCCCATCAGCGTCGCGGTCGGCTCGACCACGCTGCCGTTCCTGTTCGGCTCGGGCCTGGGCCTCTACCTCTACTCCGCGCACAACCACGGCAGCCGGATCGGCTTCGTGCTGTTCTTCGCGGCCGCGATGTCGGTGACCGCCTTCCCGGTGCTGGCCCGGATCCTGTCCGACCGGAACATGACCCAGACCCGGCTCGGTGCGGTGGCCCTGGCCAGCGCCGCCATCAGCGACGTGCTGGCCTGGTCGCTGCTGGCGGTGGCGGTCACCGTCAGCGGCGGCGGGTCCGGCCAGTGGCGCACGCTGCTGCTGCCGGTCTTCGTGGCGGTGATGTTCCTGCTGGTCCGCCCGCTGCTCGGCTGGCTGGTCGCGTTCCGCAGCAGCCGCGGCACGTCCTCGGCCGAGTTGCTGGTGCCGGTGGTGGTCGGGCTGTTCCTGTCGTCCTGGGCCGCCGAGTGGATGGGCGTGCACTTCATCTTCGGCGCGTTCCTGATGGGTGCGATCATGCCGCGCGACGGCCTGGCCGGCGTGCAGCGGCAGATCGTCGGCCGGATCGAGCCGGTCGCCACGCTGGTGCTGCTGCCGATCTTCTTCATCGTCGCCGGCTTCAACGTGGACCTGTCCGATCTCGGCGCTGCCGCCTGGGGTGAACTGGCCCTGATCATGCTGGTGGCGATCCTGGGCAAGACCCTGGGCGCCTACCTGGGGGCCCGGGTCCAGGGTGCGTCGAACCGGGACGCCGCGGTGCTGGCCACCCTGATGAACACCCGCGGGCTGACGGAGTTGGTGATCCTGAGCGTCGGCCTGCAGCTCGGCTTCCTCGACGGGCAGCTGTACTCGCTGATGGTCGTCATGGCCGTCATCACCACCACGATGGCCGGTCCGCTGCTGGCGTGGCTGTATCCGCGCCGCCAGGTCGAGGAGGACCTCGCCGAGCTCAGCGCCGCCGCCAGCCCGAGCTAGCGTGCGCCGGGGCCGCGTGTAGTCGAGGTCAAGCCAGCGGGTTGATAGACAGCGCACAGTCGGTGAAGGGTTCGCACGGTCCGTCGTGTCTGCAAGAATGTGCACGCCTTGCCCGAGGCTACCCCGTGATCGAGGGAATCGTCCTACTGAAATGTTGGGGGACTGCGTGACCCAGCTTCTTGACAACCGGCTCGATGCGCTCGAGCATTCGCCGCTGCTGTCGACCGCCATCCGCGACCAGGCCCACCACCTCACCGGATGGGTGGTGGTGGATTCACTCGTCGACGGCATGGCCATGGGCGGTACCCGGATGACCTCCACCGTCACCGAGTCGGAGGTCTGCGACCTGGCCGCCGCCATGACGGTGAAGCTGGCACTGGTCGGCCTGCGGATCGGCGGCGCCAAGGCCGGCATCGTGGCGGAGCCCGAGCACCGCGACGAGGTGTTGCGCGCCTTCGGCCGCTCGGTCTCGCCGCTGCTGCACGGCGGGGTGTACCTGGGATGCGACCAGGGCACCACCCACGACGACCGGGACATCTTCTTCGTCGAGGCCGGCTACGACATCCGGAACCGGCCCGGCATCACCAGGATGAACTCGGACTGGACCGAGCTGTGGCGGCACCTGAAGGACATCACCGGCTACGGGGTGGCCGAGAGCGCGGTGGCGGCATTGCGGCTGCGTTCGGACGACCAGCAGCGCCGGGTGGCCATCCAGGGCTTCGGCACGGTCGGCCGCTCGGTGGCCAAGAACCTGCAGGCGCACGGGCACCGGATCGTGGCGGTGGCCGACGTGTTGGGCACGGTCAGCGCACCCGAGGGCCTGCCGATCACGGAGTTGCTGGAGATCACCGACGCGTACGGCACCATCGACCGGTCCCGGCTGCCGCAGTCGGTGACCGTGCTGGAAGGGTCCGAGGCCTGGCTGGACGTCGATGCCGAGGTGCTGGTGCTGGCCGCCGGCGGTGCCGCCATCCGGGAGGACAACCTGAGCCGGCTGCGCGCCGAGGTGGTCGTCGAGGGCGGCAACCTGTGCTGCACCACGCCCGCCAAGAAGGCGCTGCGGGCCGGCGGCACCGTGGTGGTTCCCGACGTGGTGGCCAACGTAGGCGGCGCCGCCGTCACCGGCTGCATCCTGACCGGGATCGCGCCGTCCGACGTCCCCACCGAGGAGTTGGTGCGCTGGATGTTCGACTGGGTGGGCGAGCAGGTCCGGCGCAACACCCGCGACGTCCTCGAGATCGCCACCCGGCACGACACCGACCCGATCCCGGAACTGCTCGCGGCCCGCCGCGCGGAGAGCGCGGGTGTCTGACTGGAACTGCCTCGACGTGCTGGTCACGCACTGCGGCATGGCCGGTGAGCTGGTCGCGGCGCTGGACGGGCAGCCCGGCCTGCGACTGCGGGTGATCGAGGGCGCCGCGCCGACCGATCCGGTGTCGGCCGGCCTCGGCGGCTACCGTCCGGACGCCGTGATCGGCTACCAGTTCGGCCCCGGCAGCCTGCGCGGGCTGGCCGGGGTGCGCTGGCTGCACCTGACCGGTACCGGCGTCGATCACCTGGAACCGGCCAGGCTGGAGCCGGACGTGCTGGTGACCACCTCGAGCCGGGCGCCGGTCACCGCGGTCGCCGAGTACGCCGTGGCCGGGCTGTTCCTGCTCACCAAGGACCTGGTCGGGCTGGCGGCCGGCCAGCGGCGGCCCTGGTTCTCCTCGGCGGCCAACCTGGTCGCCGGCAGCACCGTCGCGGTGCTCGGAGCCGGCCGGATCGGCCGTGCCGTGCTGGCCCGGCTCTCGGCACTCGGCGCGCGCACAGTGGCGGTGACCCGGCACGGCGCCGAACCGGTGGCCGAAGCCGCTCGCACCATCGGCGTGGCGGGCCTGGCCGCCGAGGCGGCCGGGCTGGACGCGGTGATCGGCTGCCTGCCGGGCGGGCCGGGCACGGTGCACGTGCTCAGCCGCAAGGTGCTTGCCGGGTTGCCGGCACACGCCAGGGTGGTCAACGTCGGACGGGCCAGCACCATCGATACCGAAGCGCTGTACGAGGCGCTGCGGGCCGGCCGGTTGGCCGGCGCCTTCCTCGACGTGCACGACATCGAGCCGCTGCCGGCCGACCACGAGGCCTGGGGAGTCCCCGGCCTGGTCGTCTCGCCGCACTGCGCGTTCCGCTTCCCGGGCGAGCCGGCCGCGGTGGCCGCCGCCTTCCTCGACAATCTCGATGACCTGCGCCGCGGGCAGGCTCCCCGTGACCGCGCCGGCTGGATGCTGGAAGGAAGCCTGAGTTGACCACCACCCTGCCGTTCCTGGAGGGATTGCAGCAGTTCTGCGCCGCCCTGGACTCCGAGGCCCGGCTGCGGCCGGATGACGCCGAACCGGTGCGCCGCTCGCTGCTGCGCGGCCTGCAGGTGATCGCCGACACCGAGGCGCTGGAACGCAGCCGGCCCGACATTGCCGCCCTGGACCTCGGCTCGCCGGTCTTCGTGATCGGCTTCCTGCGCACCGGCAGCACCCTGGTGCACAACCTGTTCGGCCTGCACCCCGACGTGCACAGCCCGCTGCTGTGGGAGCTGGCTAACCCGGTGGAGACGGCGCTGGCCGGCCCGGAGGAGCGGACGCTGCTGGAGAAGCAGGCCCGGGCCTACGTCGAGGACTACTTCCGGTTGGCGCCGAGCCTGCCCAGCATCCACTACATCGACGCCGCGATGCCCGACGAATGCCACCGGCTGCTGGCCAACACCTTCTCCAGCATGGTGCTGGAGATGCGCTACCGGGTGCCCTCCTACGGCGAGTGGCTGCACGCCCAGGACCTGACCGAGCCCTACCGCTGGCACCGCAGGCAGCTCAACGCGCTGATGTCGGCGCACCGCCGCGACGACGGCAGCGTGCCGCTGCCGGTGCTCAAGTGCCCGTTCCACACCTGGTTCCTGTCCGAGCTGGTCCGGGCCTACCCCGAGGCCCGGTTCGTCCACCTGCACCGCGACCCGGTCGAGTCGGTGGTCTCCACCGCGAGCCTGTGCCGGACGGTGCGCGGCGCCCGCAGCGACAGCCTGGACCTGGCCGAGATCGGCGAGCTGTGGCACCGGCGGATCAGCACCCGGTCCCAGCAGCTGGCCGAGGCCCGCGACGAGCTGATCGGCGGCCGTCCGGTGCTGGACGTGCGCTACAAGGAGCTGGTCGCCGACCCGCACGCGACGATGCGCCGGGCGTGCGAGTTCCTCGACCTGCCCTACACCGAGCAGTACGACGCGGCGATCACCGAGCACCTGGCCCGGCACCGCGCCGGCGCGCACGGCGCGCACCGCTACACCCCGGAGGAGTTCGGCCTGACCGCCGAGGGCATCCTGGCTGGCACGGCCGACTACCGCAGCCGCTTCGGCGTCTAGGGGTGCGGGCACCCACGTGCCGAGCAGCTCCGGGGAGCATGGAGCCGAACGCGCAGAGCATCGAATCGTCAGACCAGCCCTCGAAGGAGCAGAAGTTGACCGGTCCCGTCCTGACCGATGAGGAAACCCGCGCCCGGGCCCTGGTCGCCGAGCACAACCGTGACGCCGGCCAGTCGGCGCTGCCGATCGGGGTGCTGACGCCGCTGTCGGGACCCGGCGACCCGGTGGCCGGCGAGCTGGTGGTGCGCGGCGCGGTGCTGGGTGCCCGGTACGCCGCCGAGCACCTCGGCGTCGGAGTCCGGCTGCTGCTGGAGAACGACCAGCGCGGCGCCGACGTCGAGCACATGTCCCGCTCGGCCGTCGGTGGGCTGGCCAAGCTGGCCTTCCTGGACCGGGTGAGCGCGATGGTCGGCCAGTGGCACCTGCGCACCGTCCCGACCGTGGCGGACATGGCCGAGGAGATCGGGCTGCCGGTCTTCATCGAGAACGGCCACAACACCATCACCCGGGGCCGGCGGCAGATCTTTCGCACCTACTTCTCGATCGCCGACCGGGCGCCGATGATGGCGGCCTTCGTGGCCAGCCGGGGTTGGCGGCGGGTGGCGGTGCTGGCGGCCGACACGGTGTTCGGGCAGATGCTGGCCGACACCCTGTGCGAGGAGCTGGCCAGCGTGGTGCCCGGCGTGGAGTTGCACCGGATCGATTTTGCCCAGGACGGCGTGAGCGACCTGGACGCGCAACTGCGCGAGGCCGCCGAGTTCGGCCCGGACCTGCTGCTCAACGTGGGCGTGGTACGCACCAACTACCTGGTCATCGCCGGGGCGCGGGAGGCCGGGCTGCTGCCGGGCACCCCGATGATGGTGTGCTTCCCGTTCCCGATGCGCTCGGAGGACTACTGGCGGCTGACCGGCGAGGCGGGGGCCGGCGTGGTGTGGCCGGCGACCCGGTTCAGCCCGAGCTGGGAGGGCCTCACCCCGATCGGCCGGTGGTTCGTCGAGACCTACCACCGCGACTTCGGCAGTTACCCGCCGGACAACGCCCTGAACTCCTTCACCGACGTCACCATCCTGGCCCAGGCCGCCAAGGCGGCCGGTGCCGGCGATCGCGCCGGGCTGCACGCGGCGCTGACCAGCGGCACCTTCGACACCTGGCGGGGCCCGGTGAGCTTCGAGTGGTCGGAGCAGGACGGCTACCACCAGCCGCCGGAGATCGTGCTGCAGCACTACCGGGCGGTGGGCGACAGCGCCGACGACGCGGTCATCGTCTGGCCGCCGGAGGCCGCGACCGGTGAATACCTCGACCCGCGGGGCGGCCGATGACCTCCGACCTGGCCTCGGCCGAGGCGGTCGTGCCCGCCGCGATGGCCGGCTCCGGCGGTCGGTCGGTGGCCGAGCGGCTGCTGGCGTTCCTGCATGGCACGCTTGGCTGCGACCGGCTGTTCACGGTGCCGGGGGAGGCGTTCCTGCCGCTGCTCGGCCACGCCGGCCAGGCCGGCGTCGCGCTGGTCACGTCCCGACACGAGGCCGGCGCCGCGCTGTGCGCGCTGGCCGACGCGCGGCTGCGCGGCGGGCCGGCGGCGGTGGCGGTGAACCGGTCGCCCGGTGCGACCAATGCCAGCATCGCGCTGGACGCCGCCCGGGCGGACCCGACGCCGCTGCTGCTCATCGTCGGCGGACCGCAGCGGGGCACCGACCCGGCGACCGGGTTCCAGGGCACCGACCTCACCGGCTTCCTCGGCGGCCTGGCCCCGGTGTTCAGCGTCCCCGACGGGGCGGCCCTGGCCGGTGTGCTGGAGCAGGTGGCGGCGCTGCTGACCCGGCCGGAACCGAGCCCGGTGTCGCTGATCGTGCCCGAGGACGTCTTCGCCGACCTGGTACCCGAACCGGCCCGGCTGCCCGAGGCCCGGCTGCCCGAACCGGCCCAGCTTCCCGAAGCCCGGCTTGCCGAAGCCCGGCTTCCCGAGGCCCGGCTTCCCGAGGCCCGGCTTGCCGAACCGCACCGGGCGGCCGGGGACACCGGTGCCCTGGTCGAGGCGCTGGCCGCGGCCCGGCGCCCGGTGCTGATCGCCGGGCAGCTGCTGCGGGTGGCCGGCGGGCCGGGCGCCGAGGTGGCCGCGCTGCTCGCCCGGTTCGCCGAGCGCAGCGGGGTTCCGGTGCTGGCCGGCAACAAGCAGCAGGACCTGATGGACAACCGGCATGCCGGCTATGCCGGCCACCTGCACCTGGGGTCCCCGCAGCAGCTTCGCGACCGGTTGGCTCAGGCCGACCTGGTGGTCTTCCTGGGTGGCCGCCCGGACGAGGTGCAGCTGTCGCGCTGGCACGCCGGCCACCGGCTGGCCGTCCACGACCAGCAGCCGCTGGCGGTGCTGCGCGAGCTGGCCGAGCACCCCTGGCCGGACCGGGCTCCGGACTGGCAGGCCGGCTGGCAGGAGCTGGCCGCCGATCTGGCGACCGCACGGATCCGGGCCGCCGAGGACGGCCTGGACTTCGCGCTGGTGACCCGGGAGCTGGACGCCCGGCTGCCGGACGGTGCCGTGCTCACCCTGGACGCCGGCCACTTCAGCAGCTGGGTGCACCGCTACGTCCGGACCCGTCCGGGCCAGCGGCTGCTCGCGCTGGCCAGCGGCGCGATGGGCTTCGGCGTGCCGGCAGCCGTCGCCGCGGTGCTGCGCGATCCCGCCGCGACGGCGGTGGCGGTGGTGGGCGACGGCGGGCTGCTGATGACCGGCAACGAGCTGGCGGTGGCCCGGGCTGCCGGGCGCGCCCCGGTGGTGATCGTCGCCGACAACGCCAGCTACGGCACAATCCGCGACCACCAGGCCCGCCACTTCCCGGGCTCCGATTGCGGTACCGCGCTGGCCAATCCCGACTTCGTGGCCTGGGCCGGCGCCTTCGGGGTGCCCGGTGAGCTGGTCGAGCGGCCCGAGCAGGTCGGCCCGGCGCTCGACCGGGCGCTGGCCAGCCCGGACGGCTACCTGGTGCACGTCCGCACCAGCCTGCGCGCGGTGCACGCCAACCACGACCTGCCCGCGGAGCAGGCATGACCGCGACCGCCGAGCCCGGCGTGCCGCGGCACGTCGACGCGCTCGCCGAGGTCGTCGGCCGCCAGCACGTGCTGGTCGGCGAGCAGGTGCCCGCCCGGCACGTGCAGGACCTGTGGGGCAGCGACCGCAAGGGAGTGGCCAGCGTCGTGGTCCGTCCCGGCACGCCCGAGGAGGTGGCCAGGGTGCTGCGGCTGTGCGCCGAGCGCGGGCAGCCGGTGGTGGTGCAGGGCGGCATGACCGGCCTGGTGTCCGGCGGCGTCCCCGGCCCGGAGGAGCTGGTGCTGTCCACCGAGCGGCTCGACTCGATCGGCAAGATCGACCCGGCGGTCGCCACCGTGACCGTGGGCGCCGGAGTGACGCTGGCCGACCTGCAGGACGAGGCGGCCCGGCACGGCCTGATGGTGCCGATCGACCTGGCGTCCAAGGGCAGCGCCACCATCGGCGGCTGCGTGGCCACCAACGCCGGCGGGGTGAACGTGGTGGGCTACGGCATGACCCGCCAGCACGTCCGGTCGCTGCAGGTGGCGCTGGCCGACGGCCGGCTGCTGGAGCTGTCCACCTCGCTGGTGAAGGACAACGCCGGCTTCGACCTCAAGCAGCTGTTCATTGGCAGCGAGGGCACCCTCGGGGTGGTGACGGCGGCGACGCTGGCGCTGCGCCAGGCGCCGCGCACCCGGACCGGCGCGTTCTGCGCGGTGGCCGACGTGGCCGGGGCGCTGGAGCTGTTCACCGCGATCCAGGCCCAGCTACCCGGCATGCTGACCGCCTTCGAGGTGGTCTGGGCCGACGCCTACGCGGTCCTGGACGGGCTGGATCTGCGGCTGCCGCTGCCGCTGGGTCATCCGGTCTACGTGCTCGCCGAGGTGCAGGGCGGCCGGCCGGAGGCGGACACCGAGGCGTTCCTGTCCTGCCTGGCCGGCATCGAGCAGGTGCTGCTGGACTCGGCGGTGGCCACCACGGCAGCCGAGCTGGCGGTGTTCTGGCAGGCTCGCGAGCGGATCCCGAGTGAGATCCTGCGGATGCAGCCGCTGTTCGGCTTCGACGTCAGCGTGCCGGCTCGCGACCTGCAGGCCTGCCTGGACCAGATGCGCGCCCAGCTGGCCGAGCGGTGGCCGCAGGTCAAGCTGCTGGTGTTCGGCCACCTGGGCGACGACAACGTCCACATCGCGGTGGTCACCGGGGAGCAGACCCGCAAGCGCAAGGCCGAGGTGGAGCACATCGTGTACGGCAGCGTGGCCGCCAACTCCGGCTCGATCTCGGCCGAGCACGGGATCGGGTTCGAGAAGCGGCCGTACCTCGGCTACACCCGCTCGCCGGAGGAGGTGGCGCTGATGCGGTCGCTGAAGGCGCTGCTGGATCCGGCCGGCATCCTCAACCGCGGCCGGGTGTTTACCTGGGGAGACGAGCCCGAGCCGGCATGAGCCCGGGTAGCGGGCACGCGCAGGATCAGCCGGCGCGGGCCGGCCTCACCCGGCGCCGGGCGATCCCGCTCGCCATCGGCTCGGTGGCCGGCTCCGGCATCCTGTTCCTGCCCTCGGCGGTCTACGTCGCGGCCGGCCGGGACAGCCTGCTGGTCTGGGCGCTGGCAACCGTGCTGTGCCTGCCGATGCTGCTCATGCTCGAGGACATGGTGCGCAGCCACCCCGACGGTCGCGGCATCGAGGCCTTCATCCGGCACGGCCTGGGCGACGCCGTCGCCCGATGCGTGCCGGTGCTGTTCCTCGCTCTGGTAGTCGTCGGATTGCCGGCTGGCGCGCTGGTGGCCGGCCGCTACGTCGGGCAGGCGTTGCAGGCCGGCCGCCCGGTCGAGGTGGCCGCGGCGATCGTGGTGCTGCTGGCGGCGCTGGCCTCCAACCTCGTCGGCGTCAAGACCAACACCCGGCTGCAGGCGGCGACCACCTGGGCGCTGATGGCAATGGCGACGTTGCTGCTTGTCTCCGCGCTGCCGGCCGCGCGATCCGGAGTGCACACGCTCACCCCGGACACCACTCACCTGGGCCCGGTGCTGCCCGCGGTGATCCTGGCCTTCTGGGCGTTCGCGGGCTTCGAGAACCTGACCTTCCTCAGCCGGGAGTTCCGCCGGCCGGAGCGGGACTTCCTGCCGGTCAGCGCGATCGCGCTGGCCGCGTACGGCGTGTTCACGATCCTGCTCACCATCGCGATCGCGGTCCGGGTGGATCGCGGGCATGTCGATCAGGTGGCCGGGCTGCTGCAGCTGGCCGACACCATCCGGCCGCACCGGCCGGTGGCGCTGTGCGTGACGGCCATCGCGCTGTTCGCGATGACGCTCAACGCGGTGGCCTGGGTGTGGGGGGTGTCCCGGTTGGTCGCGCAGGCCGGCGCCCACCGGATCCTGCCGGCCGGCCTGGCGGTGACCAACGCCGCCGGGGTGCCGCGCCGGGCGCTGCTGCTGCTGGCGGCGCTGTTCTCCGTCAGCACCGCAGTGCTGGTCGGCTACCCCGGCCTGCTGGTCGACGCGGTGGCCACCGCGAGTGCCATCTTCCTGCTGATGTACCTGCTCAGCGTGGTGTCCTACCTGCGCATCCGGCGGCTCACCCTGCGCTCGGCGCCGAACCTGCTGCTGCTGGTCGTGATGGTGGCCAGCCTCGTCCAATCCGGCTGGCGAACCGTCTACGGGGTGCTCGTGCTGGCCGGTAGCCTTGCCCTGCAACTCATCCGCCGGCGCCGGCTTGCCTCGGCGCCGGCCGGCCCCCAGAGGAGCGTCGATGGTGCACATCGCTAACCCCTCCACCACCCCGGTGGAGTCGGTCTTCGTCCGGATCCCCGCGGCCGCGCTGCGGCACGGTGCGGTCAACCTGGCCCAGGGCGTCTTCGACCACGGGCCGCCGGCCCAGGTGCTGGCCGCGCTGGCCGCGGTGGGCGACGGCGGTGAGCACCAGTACGCGCCCAGCGCCGGGCACCCGTTGCTGCGGGCCGCGCTGGCCCGCCGGTACGGCGCGCTCGACCCGGACACCGAGGTCACCGTCTGCGCCGGCGCCACCGAGGCCTACTACAGCACCATGGCGGCGCTGATCGGCACCGGCGACGAGGCGATCGTGGTGGAACCGGCCTACGAGCAGTACGCGCCGGTGATCACCAGGCTCGGCGGCATCGTCCGGCCGGTCCGGCTGACCAGTCCCGAGGACCGGCTGGACGCAGCGGCGCTGGCGGCGGTGACCTCGCCGGCCACCCGGGTGATCGTGGTCAACAGCCCGTGGAACCCGTTCGGCCGCTCTCTCGACGACCAGGAGTGGCAGGCGGTCATCCAGCTGGCCGAGAGCCGGGGCGTGGTGGTGGTCTCGGACGAGACCTACGAGCACCTGAACCTGGACGGCCGCCCGCACCGCAGCGTGCTGGATCTGGTGCCGGATCCGGAGCTGCGGGTCAAGATCTCCTCGGCGTCGAAGACGCTGGCCGTCACCGGCTGGCGGGTCGGCTGGGCGATGGCCGGACCGGATCTGACCCGCCGGATCCGGGCCGCCCACCAGTTCGTCACCTTCTGCCCGGCCACCCCGCTGCAGCTGGCGGTTGCCCGGGTGCTGGACGGCCCGGACTTCGCCGACCTGGTGGCGGGCACCGCGGCGGCGATGGCGCAGCGGGTGGGCGCGTTCGCCGAGACGCTGACCGAGCTTGGCATCCCGGCGGCCATGCCCGACAGCGGCTTCTACCTGCTGGCCGACGTCGGCGAGGATGCCGTCGGCTGGTGCGAGCGGATGCTGCTGGACCAGGGCGTGGCCGGCCTGCCGCTGTCGGTGTTCTACACCGAGCCGGTGCCCGAGGTGGCCGGCGTGGTTCGCTTCGCGCTCTGCAAGCAACCCGCCACGCTGGCCGAAGCAAGCCGTCGACTGCGCGCCCGTCTCACCTTGGAGGTTTCGGCATGACCGTCGTCCTGGTCACCGGCGGCTTCGGCGGCCTCGGCACCGCGATCGCCGCCCGCGCCGAGGAGGCTGGCGCGACCGCGGTACGCACCGGCCGCCACCCCGGCACCGGCGGGTTGGAGCACGACGTGTCCGACCCGGCCAGCTGGCAGCGGGTGGTGGACGCGGTGCTGGAGCGGCACGGCCGGCTGGACGGGCTGGTCAACGCCGCCGGCGGCGTGGGCAGCACGCCGCAGGACGTGCTGTCGACTTCTCCGCAGACCTGGCACGAGCTGCTGGATTCCCACGTGGTGGGGGCCTGGCTGGGCTGCCGGGAGGTGATCAGCCGAGCGCTGCCGAACCCGGTCTCGATCGTCAACCTGTCCTCGACGGCGGGGCAGCTGGCCACCCCGGGGATGATCGCCTACGGGGCGATGAAGGCCGCGGTGCAGCACCTGACCACCTCGGTCGCGTTGCACTGCGCCCGGGCCGGCCTGCCCATCCGGTGCAACGCGGTGGCTCCCGCGCTGGTGGACGGCGGCCTGCGCGACGACGTGCTCGGCACGGTGGCCGCCGACCTGGACGACGCGCTGGCCCGCTACCTGTCCCGGGTGCCGCTCGGCCGGCTGGTTACCCCGGCCGAGGTGGCCGACACCGTCTGGCACCTGCTCACCGGCAGCGGTCCGTCGCTCACCGGACAGGTGGTCACCGTGGCCGGCGGGCTGGGGCTCTCCTAGCCGCGGGTCGGGTTGCCTGGCCGGCGGGTCGGGTTGCCTGGCCGGCGGGTTGGGTTGCCTGGCCGGCGGGTCGGGTTGGCTGGCCGGCGGGTTGGGCCGTCCTCAGCAGGCAGCCGGCGTCACCGGGTCTCGGCGCCGGTCACCTCGCCGGCCGCCGTGCCCGGCGGGATCTCGGCGGCCTCGGGTGCTTCGACGGCCGGCGGCACGAGCGGGGTCGGCACCTCGGCCAGCTCGGCCTCGGCCAGCTCGGGCTCGGCGTCCTTGGCCGGCTGCCGGACGGCGGCCACCACGAACAGCGCGGCGATGAACGAACCCACCGAGACCACCGGCCAGACGCGGTGGCCCAGGACGGTGAACAGCAGGCCGCCGATCACCGGCCCGATCGCTGAGCCGGCGGCGAACATGAACTGGAAGGTGCCGATGTAGCGGCCCTTCAACCGGGCCGGCCCGGCAATCGCCGGATAGGCGAACATGGCCGGCGCGCCGACGATCTCACCGGTGGTCCAGATCAGCGTGCCGACCACGATGACGATCGGCCCGAGCGGCAGGCCGTAACTGGCCATCCCCAACCCCACCAGCAGGTAGGCCGAGCCGATCGAGAGCTTCAGCGGCCAGTGCTGGGAGATCTTGGTCAGCGGCAGCTCGCAGGCGATCACGATCGCCCCGTTCAGCGCGACCGCCACGGTGTACCAGACCAGCGCCACGTGCCGGGCCTCGATGTCCAGCGGCAGCGTGCTCAGGTACTGCATGTACACCACGGTGTTGAAGAAGGCGGCCAGCAGGAAGACCACGTAGCGCCGGTCGCGCAGCACGTCCATCAGGCTGTCGGACGGCTTGTCGTCGACCGCGCCAGCCTCACGCGGCGTCCGCTCCTTGCGGGGCAGCGCGTACAGCGCCAGCATGCCGTAGACCACCGCGACCAGCCCCTCACCCCAGAACAGCAGGGTGTAGTGGTGGTGGCCGGCGGCGTAGAGCGCATAGCCGAGCAGCGGTGAGGCGGTGGTGCCCACGTTGACCGCGAACCGGTACATCGCGAAGACCATTACCTGCCGGCTCTCCGGCGTCAGCTCCGACAGCAGGGTGGCCGAGGCCGGCCGGAAGATCTGGCTGACCAGGCCGAGCACCGCGGTCACGGCGAACAGCACGCCGTAGTTGGGCAGGTACAGCAGTGAAACGGTCAGCACCGCCGAGCAGGCCATGCTGAACAACGTCGCGGTCCGGGCGCCGAGCCGGTCGGCCAGCACCCCGCCGATCAGGGAGCCGAGCACGCCGCCCACCCCGTAGGCGCCGAGGGTGGCCGCGGAGGCGGCTGCCGAGTGGCCCTGGCTGGCGACGAAGAGGACCAGGAAGATGCTCAGGAAGGCGCCAAGCCGGTTGACGAACGCTCCGGCGAAGATGGCCTTGGCTGCCAGCGGCGATTCGCTGAAGGTCTGCCAGATGCCCGCACTCTGCGGCTGCGTATCGCTGGACATGGAACTATCTTCTCCGTCCGATGGCGCCACTGGCGGCGATGGTATCTGCAGTTGATCTCGAGCGCCGCTTCAGCGGCGTCGGGCGCACGAACACCCTTCGGCGGCCTCCGCGGTCACGAACGCCGCCTGCCCACGCGGTTGCGCAGGGCGCAGCGGAGACTATCGCACGCGGCTCGACCAGGGCTACCGCTGCCCGGTCGTGACCCGATCCGGATCCGGCCTGCCGGCAACGGCAATCCCGTCCGGCAGGTTGCGCTTCGCCAGCACCTGCTACCGTCCGCTCGTCATTCGCAATCGCTCAGGAGGGTTCGCGGTGCCGGACACCACCTGCCACATGTCCATCTCGCTGGACGGCTTCGTCGCCGGGCCGGACCAGAGCCGCGAGAACCCGCTGGGCAAGCGCGGGCTGGAGCTGCACGGCTGGCACATCGGTGACCCGCGAGCCAACGACGCCGACAGGGTCGCGGCCGAGTGGCTTCTGCGCCCGCGGGGTGCCTACGTGATGGGCCGGAACATGTTCGGCCCGATCCGCGGGGACTGGGACGAGGAATGGACCGGCTGGTGGGGCTCGGAACCGCCCTACCACGCGCCGGTGTTCGTGCTGACCCATCATGCCCATGATCCGATCCAGCTGGACGGCGGAACGACCTTCCACTTCGTCACCGAGGGCTTCGACGCGGCCTACTCCGCCGCGTGCCAGGCAGCCGGGGACAACGGGGTGGATATCGCCGGCGGAGCCTCGACCGTCCGGCAGGCACTGAAAGCCGGTGTGATCGACGAGTTCAGCCTGGACATCGCGCCCGTCCTGCTCGGTTCGGGTGAGCGCATCTTCGACGGGGCCGAGTCCTTCGGCTTCGAGCCGGTCGAGGTGCTGCACTCCCCGCTGGCCACCCACATCCGGTATCGCCGCGTCGGCTGACCTCGCCGCTGCCGAGCAATCAGGGCCGCATGCGCAGCCCGTTAGGCAGGCCGCTTACGAGCGGAACGGACGCCGCACGCCGGGTGTCAGCAGGAGCAGCACCGCCAGCAGCCCGCCGCCGCCCAGCGCCGCCCACGGCAATGCACGGCGGGCGGTGCGCAGCGGATCCGCGGTCGCCTCGGCATGCAGCGGTGAGGCGACCGGGGCCGGCGAGCTGGCGATCGGATGTGCCGGGTCGGGCGGCCCGGCGGCCGTCCCGTCGGCGACCAGGGTCAGCGCCTGGGCCGGTTGGATGAGTCCCCAGCCGGCGTCGTCGTCCCGGTGGGACCGGTCGGTGCGGGCGGCCGTCACCTCCAGGCGGTACTTCCATTCGGCCGGGGACTCATGCGGATAGCGCTGGGCCAGCAGCGCGGCGGCTCCGCTGACGTAGGCGGTGGCAAAGCTCGTCGACACGTTGCCGGTGCTACTCAGGTCGCAGTCGCCGGCGGCGAAGTAGGTGGTCAGCACGTCGGTGCCGGGCGCGGCCACGCCGATGTGCGGGCCGTGGATCGAATCGTCGGTGACCTGGTCGGAGTCGTCCATGGCCGCGACGGCCAGCGCCTCGGGATAGGCCCCCGGGTAGCGCGGGCTGTCGCTCTTGTCGCTGCTGGTGTCGCGGTTGCCGCCGCTGGCGATCACCAGCGAGCCCTTGGCGGTCGCGTAGCGCACCGCCGCATGCAGGCCCGGATCGTCGGTGGGCGTGCTCATCGAAACGTTGATGATCTGGGCGTGGTGGTCGGCGGCGTAGCGGATGCCGGCGGCCATCCGGTCGCTGCGCGGCCCGACCCCGGCGTTGCGGCTGTCCTGGTCGTCTGAGTAGAAGACCCGCACCGGTAGCAACATGGCCTTGGGCGCGATGCCGACCACGCCGGAACCCTTCACCGGCCGGGCGGCGATCTCACCGGCGATGGCGGTGCCGTGGCCGGCCGCGTCCTGCCAGCCGTTCGGGTCCTGGTTGGCCGGCAGCAGGTCGGTGCCGGGTAGCAGCGCGCTGCTCAGGTGGGCGTTCGCCCGGTCGATGCCGGAGTCCACCACCGCGATCGTGACTCCCGCCCCGGTTGCGTACTGCCACGCCTGCGGCATAGCGAATCGCTTGATCGCATAGGGGTAATCGTTCACCAGCTGAGGGTTGTTCGGGCTGCACTCGGTGGAGTTCGCTGCCACCGCCCGGTTGCCCGACGGAAGGCTGACCAGCAGTCCGGCGAGCACCAGCAGGCCGAGCGCACGCGCGCCGCGTGCCATCACGGCCCGTTCGCGGTCGGCGTGCGCCGCGCCGCGTCGCCGGTCAGCGCCGGGCCGGTCCGGAACAGTTCCGCCCACGGCTGCGGCACATTCACCACCCGATCGGTGCGGTAGCCGAGCTGCGGGAGCGCGGAGGTGGCATCCGGGATTGCGAAGGCCTGGCCGGACTGGTCGATCAGCTCGACCGGGCCGCGGTTGATCACGCCGTCGCCGGTCACCCGGATCAGCGCGCCGGTGCCGCCGGCCACCTGGGTGCCGGTGCCGGTGGCCGGTGGCTGGACCGAGTGCGACACGCCCAGCGCCACCGTCGCGTCGCTGCTGGTGCCGGCGGTCAGGATCGCGCACGGCACGCCCGAGGTGATCGCGGCCGGCACCGCGTCCGGCCACTGCGTCGGCTCGATCGGCTGGGGCTCGGTGGCAATGCCGGCCGTCTGGGCGGCCGACACGGTGACGTCGTTGCCGATCCCGGCCCCGCCGCCGATCCGGTACAGCGCGTAGCCGACCGCGGTGAGCGGCGCGAGCTTGCCGGCGGCATCGACGACGTACCGGCGGCTGCTGCCGGCACCGGAGGACACCGAGAGCACCGAGCCGACCACCACCGGATCGGGCAGCGCGCTGCCGGTCAGCCGGCCACCGGCGCCGGGCACCGTCAGCGGGGTGAGCGCCGGGCCGGCCGGGAACAGGTTCAGCCAGGTCGCCGAGGCGTTGACCACCGGCGCGGTGTCCAAGCCGAGAGCGCGCAGCACCTCCGACCGGTCGCCGCCGGGCACCGGCAACCGGTAGTTGCCGGTCACCACCCAGGTGCCTTCGGCGGAGTTGGCCACCACCGCCCGGTCGGCCGCCGGCGTCGCGGCGGGCTGGCGGTTGATCGCGGTCAGCACCCCGCCGGTGTTGCTGGTACAAGCCGCCCAGCCGGACTGGGTCAGCCGGTCCGCGGCCGGCAGCACGTCCGGAGCCCCCAGGATGCCGACGGTGATCCCGCGCGGCGTGGTGGCGATCTTCTTGTCCGGCACGGTCACCACCCGGAACTCGTTGGCCGGGATGATCAACCGCGCGCTGGTGGTGTTGATGACCGGGTACAGCTTGCCCTGCAGCGCGACGAACCGGGCGCCGCTGGATTTGGCCACCACCAGCGTGTTGTTGTCCCAGCCGTTGGGCAGCGACGGCGCGAGCAGGCCGGCCGCCGCGCCGCCGGCCACGATCAGGCCGGACAGCGCGAGGCCGCCGATCACCGCCCGGAACGGCTTGCGCGGCTCCATCTCCCGGCCCGCCGGCGCCCCGCTGACGAAGGCGGTGATCAGCCGCCGCCGCAGGAACGTTTGGGCATCGACGAGATCCTTCTTCGTCGCCACTGATTGCCGTCCGATCTCGCTACTGGTTCAACGGCACGGCTCGCCCGTGCCCGGTCAGGCTGTCAGTGCCGCCGGCGGGCTCGCCGGCGCACGGCCGTCGCCACCCGGCGGCTGCTGCCGGCCAGCATCGCGGCACCTGCGGCCAGCAGGCCGAGCGACAGCTCCAGCGTGAGCCGGTTGGCCGAACCGGTGCTGGCCAGCGTCGGGGCGGTGCCGGCAGCGGTGGGCTGTGCCGTCGAGCCGGCCTCGAACCCGCTGCTCGCGCAGAGCAGGCCGCCGCACTGGCCGGCGGAGATCGGTGCGTCCTGGTTGGGGTTCTGGGTGCCCAGGGTGCCGACCGGCACGGCCGAGGAACTGCTCGGCGCGGCCGAGGTGGCGATGGAGCTCGCCGTGCTGCTGGCGGTGGTCGGCGGCGCGGTGGTCGGCGCCGGGATGCTGCTGGTGGCAGTGACCGTGGTGGTGTCGGTGGCCGTCGCGGTGTCGGTGGCGGTGTCCGTCGGGATCGCGGTATCGGTTGCCGTGCCGGTGGCGGTCGCGGTGTCGGTCGGCAGCACGCAGCCCGGGTCGATGACCGGGATGCAGGTGCCGGTCGGCCCCGGCAGGCCCGGATCGGTGCCGTCGGCGCCGGCCGCTCCGACGTTGAAGAAGATGCCGAGGATGGCAGCCGTGCTCACGACCAGGCCGGCGATCGCCAGCCGCGGTGATCGGACGGGTAGGACATGCCGTGCGGTCACTGTGGTTTCCCCCATGGATGCAGAGTCGGCCGGACAGCGATGCTGCCCGGACTTCGGTGCGGTCGGACTTCGTGCCATGTTGTGCCCTGGTCAGGCCTGAATTAAACACCGGTCGCACATCGGTCAGCGGTGGACGGCTCCCACCACACCCGCCGTGACCACCGCAAGCGGGAGCAGCGCCACCAGGTTCAGCACGTCAACGGCATCGGCCAGCCCGCCGAGGCGCACCTTCAGCCGGGTGGCCAGGGCGGAGTAGCCGACCAGCAGCGCCGCCGCCACCGCGAGCGCGATCGCCAGCGCGGAGCGCCAGCCCGGGTGCTGCAGGGCCGCGGCGAGCGCGGTCTCGGCTAGCAGCAGCACGCCGGCCAGCAGGCCGACCGCGACGTCGGCGGTGGTCCGGCTGTGCCGGGTGCGCAGCATCAGGGCGGTCGCCGCCAGCAGGCACAGCACGGTGCCGGTCACCCCGCTGCCGACCACGACCGGGCCGAACACCAGCGCGGTCGCGGCCACCGTCACGCCGAGCGTGACCAGCAGCCGGTGGCCCTGCCGGACGGCGGCCGCCAGCGGCTCGCGGTGAATCTCTTCCGGCTCGGCATAGATCTCCGCCTCGGTCCGCGGGCTGGGCGCGCGCACCCTGGACCAGGAGACCGACAGCCAGCCGAGGGTGTTGCCGGTCAGCACCACCAGGGCGAGGCCGAAGGCGAACACCGCCGCCGGCCGGTAGCCGGAGGCCTGCACCACCAGGCCGGCCAGCCCGACCACCGCGCCGCCGGCGACGGCGCTGAGGTACAGCTCCCGCTGCCGGACCATCGCGAGGTAGCCGACCACCCCGGCGAGCAGGACGCCGCCGCCCGCCAGCGCGAGCGGGCCGCCGGCCCAGCCGGTGCCGTCGCTGGCGCGCAGCCCGGCGGTGGCCGCCAGCGCGGCCGCGGCGGCAGCCAGCAGCAGGCCGGCCGCCGGGACGTCCGGCCGCCGCCGCTCGATCACGGCCGCGGCCGCCAGCACCACCAGCGCGACGGTGCCGGCCACCGCACTGACCAGCACATGGTCGGACCGGTCGAGGGCGAGCACGGCGGCCCCCGCGATCAGGAAGGCGGCGGCGCTGGCGTAGCCGACCAGCGCGCTGCGCGCGGCCGACCACGGTTGGAACTCCGACTCGATGATCTCGGCGACGGCCTCGACGACATCGTCGTAGAGCCGCCCCGCGGGCTCGTCCGCCCCCACCGCCAGCGTGAGCACCGAGCCGTCCGCGATGCCCTGGGCCAGCAGGCTCAGCTCAGCCGCCACCGGCTGGCCGTCGGCGCGGCGCAGGGTGAACCCGCCGTAGGCGTTCTCGCTGGTCAGCACGCCCAGTTCGCGAGCGAGTTCGGGCAGCAGTTCGGCCACCGGCAGGATGGCCGGCACCGCCACGTCCTGCCGCCGGTCGCGCGCGATCACGGTGAGCCGGACGGTGGTGGCGGTTACGGCCGGGGCGGTGACCGCGGTCGAGGTCGAGTGGCCGTCCGGTCCGGTCTCCGAACTCCCCGAGCGAGGTACCGGCTCGCCGCGCCGTGGTGCCGCGTGGGTCAACATGCCTCCTGGATTCGGGCCGACGAAGAGCGTAGCGGTTCGCATCCTGCTTTCGTTGAACTGTCCTGAACAGGCGATAGCACGGCTAGCAGCCGATGTGTGGGAGATAGATCACATGCATCAATGTTGAGGGAGGGTTAAAAACCTAGGTCGGAAGGGCATACCCAGAGGCACAGGGGACGGCTGACCGGATCAGTCGCACTATTCGGGGGCTGCGACCGCAGAACCCGCCGAGCCCCTCACGCGGGGCCTGATCACGTGGAGGCGTGATGGCTGGAGAAGTTTCCGCTGCCGACGGTGCCCTACAGCGAGGCGCGAAGATCGTGAGCGATGCGCGCCAGCAGCTCACGCAGGAGTTGTCGTCGCTGGAGGGCAAGCTGGCAGGCATCGGTTCGGCCTGGAAGGGATCCGGCTCGACGGCATTCCAGTCGGTGATGAGCCGGTGGCACGAGGACTCGAACAAGATCATCCAGGCGCTGTCGCGCTTCGAGGAGAACCTGACCGCGTCGCAGTCGACGTACACGACGACCGACGACACCCAGAGCTCCTCCTTCAGCAAGCTGCAGTCGCGTCTCGGCTGACGGGCCGAGCAAACCGATTCCCGAGCGGAGAATTCGATGAGTGACCTGAAAGTCGACTTCGGCGCGCTGAGCACGGCCGCCGCCGACATCACCGCCGGTGCCAACCGGATCCAGAGCCAGCTCGACCAGATGGATTCGGCGCTGCAGCCGCTGCGCGCCGACTGGACCGGTTCGGCCTCCGAGGCCTACCAGTCCGCGAAGGCGCAGTGGACGCAGGCGATCACCGACATGCGGATGCTGCTCGCCGACATCGGCGGCGCGGTGTCCACCTCGCACGACGATTACCAGGCCGGGGAGCGGCAGAACACCAACCGCTGGTAGTGCGCACCTAGAGGCTCGGGCCGGTGATCGCGACGCGATGCCGGTCCGAGCACGGCGGCGGGCAGTGTGGTCAGCACAGGGAGGTGCCGAGTGGGCAAGCGGGATATTGACGCGTCGGTTGACCAGTTGCAGTCACTGGCGGACGGATCGATGAAGCACGCGCAGCACGACGCCGACGGCGCGTCCCACCGGATGAAGCAACTGAGCGGTGGTATCGACCCGACGGCGCTGTCGGAGATTGCGTCCTGCAGGCAGTTCATGCACGCGCTGTCCGCCGCGGTGGACACCTATGCGGCCGCGGTGGACGGCGTGCGGAAGGACGTGGACAACTACCGCACCGCGCTGGCCGAGACCGCCAAGCGGTTGCACGCCGACGACGAGTCGGCGGCAGCCGGCATGACCGCGATCGCCCGACGCCTGCACGGCCCGCTGCACTCGATGACCGCCGGCCGGCACGCCTACGACAAGCACTCCGTGCTGCACAGTGGCAGGGCCGAGGACGCCCCCACCGTCGAGTCGCCGGACGATCCCGGTGCCGGCAACGGCGGTAACGGTAACGGCGGTGACGGCGCACCCACCGGCAGCACCAGCGCTCCGGCGCCGTCGGGCAGCAGCACCACCTACGACGCCCGGACCGGCAATCCGGTGCCCACCAGCTCGACCTCGGCGCCGGCGCCGACCAGTTCGCCGTCTGCCCCCGCCCCGTCCGGCTCGGCACAGCCCAGCCCGACTCCGACCCCGACGCCGAGCCCGACTCCGAGCGGAGGCTGACCCCACAGCCGGGAACGTCGCCATGAAGAAGCTGCTCGCCGTCCTCGCGGTCGCCACCATGCTGGCCACCGCGGGCAGGTCCGGCGCGGCCGCCGCGCCCTCGTACGACTCCGGACTGTGGGCCTACGGCAAGCTCGGCCTGGCCGCCGCCCACCAACAGTCCACCGGTGCCGGCGTGATTATCGGGGTGCTCGACAACCCGGTCGACCCCGCGGTGCCGGATCTGCGTGGCCAGCACGTGCTGCCGCACGACAAGGGGTACTGCCGGGCCGCCGACGGCAGCTATCCGGCCACCGGCTCGGGGCCGGACAGCTCGCATGCCACCGCGGTCACCTCGCTGCTCGTCGGCAACGGGCACGGCACCTACCAGGGCCAGGGCATCAAGGGCATCGCCCCCGGCGCGACGGTGCGCACGTACGCGATCGGCACCGGCGGCGGCAACGACGGCAACTTCTCCTGCACCGCACCCGGCAGCGATCCGAGCACCCAGGCGGCCGACGCGGTGCGGCAGGCCGTCGATGACGGCGTGCGGATCCTCAACCTGTCCTTCGCCGGCAGCGACTACCAGGGACCGCTGATCTTCGCCCTCGGCGAGGCGGAGCGGCGCGGGGTCATCGTGGTGGCCAGCACCTACGACCGCACCACCCCCGGATCGGTGCAGCCACCGGCGACCACCAATGGCTCGGTGGTGGTGAACGCGGTGGATTCCACCGGTCGGCTGGCACCGTTCTCTGCCGGCGGCAGCCAGGTGTCGGTCGCCGCGCCGGGCATGGGCATGGACGTGGGCGGCTTCTTCCCGGACTGGCGGTCGGACGCGATCAGCGACGGCTCGTCCTTCGCGGCTCCGATGGTCTGCGGCGCGCTGGCCCTGGTCTGGTCGAAGTACCCGCACGCGACGGCCAACCAGGTCATCCAGGATCTGCTGAACAACACCGGGATCGTGGTCGGCAAGGACGCTGGCGGCAAGCCCACCTACACCAACGCCTTCACCCGCAGCCCGGACGCGCCGGCTGGTTACCAGCAGGGCAACGGCTACGGCTACGGCATCATCGACCCGCTCGCCATGCTCGCGCACGATCCGGCCGGCTATCCCGACAGCAACCCGCTGGTGCGGGCGGACGGCACGCCGGATCCGAGCGCGCTCGGCGCCACGGCCGGCAGCGCCTCGGCCAGCAGCACCTCAAGCACCACCCCCGCGGCCGGCTCGTCCGGGCCGGCTACGGCGAACACGTCCGGCGCGGCGGCAGCCGCCGGCAGCACCGGCTCGGGAGGCGGCAACCCGGGCCTGATCGTGGCCGCGGTGGTGCTGGTGCTGCTGCTGGCCGCCGGGATCGGCGTGGCAGTCGTGCGCGGCCGGTCGCCGGGGCGACGCACCACCTCCCAGAACAGCACGGCTCGGTAGCGAAGGAGCGCGGAGACAATGTCCTACGAGGCGGAACTGCGTAAGGTTCTCGACGCCGACCTGAACCACATCGAGACGGTGAGCGACCACCTGGCCAGCACCTACAAGCAGCTGACCACGGTCGCGCACACGCTGCGCGACGCTCCCGGCAAGGTGCACTGGGAGGGCTCGTCGGCCGACGCGGCCAGGGACGCGTTCGCCGAGCTGGCCAGCCAGGTGCACGCCCACATCACCGCCCTGGACCAGTTGACGGTGGCCATCTCGACCGCGTCCAAGCAGGTTCGCCAGGCCAAGGCCGCCTACCACGACCTGCCGCCGGGCAGCGTTTACGTGCCGGCGAAGACCTTCAAGACCAAGGCAGAGGCCGACGCCTACGACCAGCAGGTGCGCACCGCCGAGAACCAGGCCGCCGCCCGCCGGGAGGAGGCCGCCAAGGCCGCGCTGAGCAACCTCAACGGCGGAATGGCCAGGGCCACCAACCAGGTCACCGGCACCGCCGCCACCGACTACGGCGTGCGGACCGGCAGCCAGAGCGCGGGCGGCTACAGCTCGACCGGCACCCCTGCCGCCGGCGGCGGCGCCGGGGGCGTTCCGGCCGGCGGGCAGAGCTTCTCGGCGGCAGGTCCGGGCGGCGCACCCGGCTGGGGTAGCAGCGGCGGGCTGGTGGGCGCCGGGGTCGGGCCGCTGGCCGGTGGCACCAGCGGTGGGCTCTATCCGGGCAAGAACCCGACCAGCGCCGGCGCGGTGGGCGATCCATTGCCGGTGGACGACGGCGCAGGCACCGACGACGGCCTGACCTCGGCGGACGGCACGCTGACCGGCGGCGTCATCCCGGACGGGACCGCGACGTACCACGCCGGCGGCGGCATCGGCGACACCGGCGGCCTGCTCGCCGGCAGCAGCGCCGGGGTGCTCGGCGGCCGGCTCGGCAAGCTCGCCGGGCGCGGTGCCAGCGATGCCGCCAGTGCCGCTGGCACCGAGATCTTCGCCGCCGGAGCAGGCGGCGTCGAGTCCTTCGGCGGCGGCTCCTACGGCGGCTCGTACAGCGGCGGTGGGGGAGCCGCCGGTGGCCGGGTCGGCGCGGACGGCCAGGTGGGCGCCGGCGGCCGGAGCGGGGTCGGCGGCAGCACGTCCGGCTCGGCGGCCGCGGAGGAGAGCGAGTTCAACGCCAGGGCCGGTGGCACCGGGGCGGCGGCCGAGGCCGAGTTCAACGGCGGGGCCGGCGGTGCCGGTGCGCGCGGCGGCGGCGGTTACCTGGCCGGCGGAACCGGCGGCGGGGCGGGCGGCGCCGGCGGTGGCCTCGGCAGCGGTACCTCCTCCAGCCGGTACGGCCTGCCCGCGATGGCCGAGGAGTCCCAGCCGGCCCCGGCCGGTGAGCCGTCCGCGGCGGCCGGGCCGGGAACCCGCGGTGGCGGCTACCTCGGCGGCGGTGGCACCGCCGCCGGGCGGTCGAATCCGCAGCAGGGCGAGCTCGAGTACCTGACCCACGAGGACGAGGACAACTGGTACGACGACGAAGCCGCGACGCCCGGCTCGATCGGTTGATCCGGCGTTGTTGCGACGAGAGCGGGGAGAACGCAGATGACCGCGGCTGACGGCGCGTTCGCGGCCGAGCGCGAGGAACTCGGGCGGATCCTGGGCAGGCTGGCGCAGGCCACCGAGGAGCTGGACGAGCTGGCCCAGCAGCAGGCGCGCGACCTGGTACGGCAGCGCGAGGTGTGGGCGGCCGAGGACGCCGAACGGGCCCGGCTGGCCCGCCGGGGTGAGCTGGGCCCGGAGTGGCAGCGGCTGCAGCAGCGGATCGACCTGGGGGAGACCTCGATGACCGACATCGTCTCGGGGCTGGACACCTCGGCGGAGGCCACCTCCGTCCGGCACCGGGCCCGGGACAAGGCGGCTGAGCTGTATGCCGAGCAGGTGGCCGCGTTGGAGTCCGACCAGCCCAGCGAACTCGCCTCGACGATGACCGCCACCCGGGCCGAGATCGACAAGCTGCGCTCGGCCATGGAGCAGGCCGTCGCGCTGGGCAACCAGCCGTGGGGCTCGATCAGCCTCAGCGAGATCCGGGCGAGCGCCCCGCTGGACGAAGCCTGACCGCCAGATTCCGTCCGTAACGAGAGGAGGCCGTCGTGGGTGGTGGCTATCAGTACGATCCGCACGCGTTCGACCTGATGAACCAGCTGTTCAGCAGGCAGGACTCGCACATGGGCGCGATCTCCAACTACGTGGCAGCCAACTGCCAGGCGTCCGGCGCCTTCCGCGGCATCATCGGTCCGCTGGCCGGCCACTACGAAGGTGCCTATTCCGATGCCCAGCAGGGGATGCGGGACGGCGCCACCATCGCCCAGCACTGTGCCAGCAAGATCAGCGAGTCCAAGCAGCAGGTGCTGTCCGACGACAAGGCCGCCTACGACCGGATGGCGGCCCTGGCCAAGCGGCGGGGACACCCGATGCCGCCGTGGCACGCGCCCGCCGGCGGCACCGGCCCGCTGGGCGAAGGCCGCCCGATGAGCGGCGAGGACGAGAGCGCCTTCCTGAAGTCGCTGGAATGGGTGCGGTCCCGGTACGAGGCCGGCAGCAAGGCCGCGAACCGGGCGCTCACCGATCCGCTGGAGCCGTTCAAGCCCGGCGAGCTGACACCGGATCAGTACCTCGATCCGCGCTCGCTCATCCAGCACCAGATCAGCAAGTGGAGCGTGAGCGCCCAGGACGCCTACTACGAACGGCTCGCGGCCGAGGATCCCGGTGGCCATGACGCCGCGTACTTCCGCGAGCAGCACCTGCTTTCCCAGCAGGACCGGTTCGAGCACGGCTTCGCCTCCGGGCAGTCCTTCGCGCAGGATCACCTGAACACCCACGCCGGTTCGACCGACCTGTACCACTCGCCCTGGCTGAGCGAGGACGGCCGGGAAACCCTGCACACCGGCGTCGAGGAGGGCGGCAAGGTCCTCAACATCGTCTCGGCGACTCCGGCATTGATCGAGGCCGGCCAGCACCTGCACGAGGCGCAGGACACCTCGGCCGAACTCGACCAGACGGCGGCCGGCCCGTCGAACGTGGGCAGCTACCGGTGGGCCACCAAGGACAACAGCGGCGGGGAGTGGTAGCGATGGCAGCTATTTCGGAGACGGTGGCGCCGGAAAGCGCCCTTAAGGGCGTGTCCGGCGCGGACGGCACGTTCGCGCTGACGCTGCGGGCGAACGCCGGGCTGCTGCTCGGCGGGGTGGACTGGTTCGCCCAGGAGACGTTCGGGGTTTCACCCCTGCAGGACTGGGTGATCAAGCCGTTCGCTGGCGACTACGAGGCGCTGCAGAAGGCGGCCAAGGGTTGGGTGGCGGCCGGCCAGGCCGCATCCGGCGTCGGGATGAACTTCAAGGCGATGACGAGCCAGTCGGTCGATGCCTGGCAGGGCGAGGCAGGTGACAAGTTCCGCGAGCGGATGGAGTCCGTCGCCGAGAACTACGCCCAGTATGCCGAGGGGTGCGCCGAGATCGGCAAGGTCGCCGACGGTTTGAACAACGTCTCCAAGTCGGCGGCGATGGTGGTCTCGATGGTGGTCGGCTTCGTCGGAGACCTGCTGGAGCGGTTGATCGTCGAGGCGTCGGTGCCGGTCATCGGATGGCTGGCCGGTGCGGCGGATGTGGGCCTGCACATCAAGGAGTTCTGGTCCAAGGCTCGCGCCGCCTACGAGGCGATCGAGAAGGCCGTCAACATGGTTCGCGAGGTGATCAACGCGCTCAACCTGGTCGCCAACCAGCTGATGCGGCTGAAGTTCGCGCTGAACGCCTTCGCCGGCGGCACCGACATCTCCAACACCACCAAGGTGGACGCCGCGGCCAGCCACGCCTTCGGCACCGCCGGCTGACGCGCCCGACGACGTTGATGCCGCGCCCGGCGACTCCGGCTGACCGCGCCCGACGGCGCTGATGCCGCGCCCGGGAACGCTGATGCGCCGCACGATGATGCCGATGCCACGCAGGTTCATACCGTGCGCGGCGAGCGATGCCCAGGCGGTGGCCTCAGCGCGAGGTCAGCTGCCGGAAGGTGCTGATGGCATCCACCGCGATCAGCGCGGCCGGCAGCGCGAGCAGCACCGCGAGGCTTTCCAGCAAGTCCGCCGAGCGGGACAATCGCAGCGATGTCCAGCCGGTTGCGACGGCGCTGGCAGCCGCACAGCCGAGCAGGCCGGCCAGCAGCAGGCCGGCGGCGCCGAGCAGCGAGCCGGCTGGCGAGTGCCGGCCGGCCAGCTCGATCGCCAACTCGCCGAGCAGCAGCGCGGCGGCCAGCCGCGGGGCCACCTTGTTGACCAGCGACCTGGCCGAGCGCGGTTGCAGTGCCAGGGCCAGCAGCACCAGCGACACCAGCGCGATGCTGCCCCAGCGGGCGGTCGGCGAGCCTGGCCGGGCCAGCACCAGGCCGGCCAGCAGCACCGCGAGCGCGGACACCGTCACCGCGGCCGCGCTCACCGTCCGCTGCGCGTCAGCCACCTCCCGCCGGAGCTCGGCCAGCCGGATCCGGCGGGCCGGGGTGCGGCTGGTTCGCGCGGTCCACGCGGTCACGGCCAGCCGGTTGACGTCGATCAGCTGCTCGTCGGGCACGTCCAGGCTGTAGGACGGCAGCACCCGCAGCACGCCGGGCAGCAGCCCGAGCAGGATCGCGGCCGGCACCCGCGGCGAGCCACCGAGGGTGAGCCCGATGCCGAAGGCCAGCGCCGTGCCCACCGCGGCCAGCAGCAGCACCGAGGCCACCACCGCCTCGCCGTCCGTCCGGCCGGACCGGGCGAACGCCAGGACCACCGCGGCCGTCAGCGAGCCCACCGTCACCGCGAGCTCCAGCTGGCCGGCGAAGCCGGCCGGAACGAGCGCGAAGCCGGCCCCGAAGCCGAACAGCGCGGCGGCCGGCTGGCCGAACTCCGGCCGCACCCTGCCGATCGCGGCGGCGACGCCGGCGACCAGCGCCGCGCCGGCAACGATGAGCCGGGTGGCCATGGTCAATCCCTCGAACCGGGCGAGCAGTCCGATCAGGACGACCGCCAGCAGGCCGGCACCGGACAGGGCCAGTTCACCGGCTGCCAGCGGCGCCGGCCGGCCGCGGTCCGCGCTCCCGCGAGCGGTGGACGGTCGGGGTGGCGGACCGGCAGCCGTGATGAGCACGGTCGCTCCGTCGGCCAGCAGCTCGCCGACGGCGGCGCGCAGCTCCAGCGGCCCGCCGCCGAGCGTGCTGACCCGCAGCAGCGGATCGTCCGGCCGGCGTCCGGCCTGCGCCACCAGCTCGGCCAGGGTCAGGGTGGCCGGCACGGCCACGTCGTGGCGGTTGCCGTCGACGACGACGCTGAGCAGCCGCACCGGCGAGCTGGTCGTCGTCATCTCCCACCCCGAGTGATCAGGCAACCGGACACGGTCTTGGCCGGTCCGGAGCGAACCGTCCCGGTACGCCGTCCATCGGCTGCCGGGTCATGTCACGATATCCAGCGGCAACCGGCAATGCATGCTCGACATCGCAGCTCGGGGTTGCGCCGAAGCGAGGAAGGGCGCTGGCAATAGTGTGGAACCACGTCGGCGCCCCTCACCGCGAGGCCGCCCCGCTCGCTCGCCAGTCGGAGAACACTCGATCAGAGGGACGCCAGCCAAGCTCATGACGACCACCCTCAGTCGCGGCCAGCGCCTGCCGGCGCCGAAACAGCTGACCGGCCATCTGCAGCTGCCGCCGCCACCCGAGCTCACCCCGGCGGAGGGGTCATCCGGCCTGCTCATGAACCTGCTGCCGATGCTGGGCAGCCTCGGATCCATCGTGTTCGTCGCGGCATCCACGCCCGGCGTGAAGGGGATGCTGGCGGCCGGCATGTTCCTGGCCGCCTCGCTCGGCTTCGTCGGCGTCAACGGCTGGCGGCAGCGGCAGCAGCACACCACCGAGGTGCTGCACAAGCGGCGGGAGTACCTCGCCCTGCTCGCCGAGGTACGTGACCGGGCCCGCCTGGCTGCCCGCCAGCAGCGAGCCAACCTGTACTGGAACTACCCCGACCCGCAGGCACTGCCCGGACTGGCCGAGGACCGCGCCCGGCTCTGGGAGCGCTCGGCGGTCGACGGCGACTTCCTGCAGGTGCGGTTCGGCAAATCCAGCCAGCCGCTGTCACTGGAACTGGTGCCGCCGGAGACCCCGCCGATGGCCCAGCTCGATCCGGTGGCTGCCTCGGCGATGCATCGCCTGCTCAACACCCACCGGGTCCAGCAGAATCTGCCGGCGACGGTCCGGCTCAGCGGCTTCTCCCGCATCGAGATCACCGGCAACGAGGCGACCGTCCGATCGCTGGCCCGGGCCATCGTGTGCTCGGCGGCTGCCGGGCACTCACCGGACGAGCTTCAGATTGCCGTCGTCGCCGGGCCGTCCGCGATCGGCGAATGGGACTGGGCCAAGTGGTTGCCGCACAACCACAGTCGGCGGGAACGCGACGGGGTCGGCCCGGCCCGGATGATCGTTGAGTCGGTCGCCGACCTGGACGCGTTGCTGCCGGCCGAGCTGACCGAACGGGACCGGTTCACCCAGCACGCGGCGCCCACCCTGCCGCACGTGCTGATCGTGGTGGACGGCCAGCCCATCCCGCTCGACCACCCGATCATCACCACCGACGGGGTGCTGGGCGTCACCGTGCTGGAGTTGCCCGAGGAGTGGGAGCAGCTCACGGTGCCCAGCCGGGCGCGGCTGGCCCTCGGCAGTGCGTTCACCCGCGGCCCGCAAGCCGGTCAGGTGCCGCTGGAGGTGGTGCTGCCGAACGCGCGGGGTTTCCAGGGGCTGGCTGATCAGCTGAGCTGCCAGACGGCCGAGGCGTTCGCGCGCAGGCTGACCCCGCTCTACACCGCCTCCGGCCCGCGCCGGCGGGATGCGCTGACCACCTCCACCGGGCTGGTCGACCTGCTGGGCCTCGGCGATGTCCGCGACTTCGACGTGCAGGCCGGCTGGCGACCCCGCCTGCAGCGGGACCGGCTGCGGGTGCCGATCGGGGTGGACGGGGCCGGCGCGCCGGTGGCGCTGGACATCAAGGAGATCGCCCAGCAGGGCATGGGCCCGCACGGCCTGGTGGTCGGCGCCACCGGTTCGGGCAAGTCCGAGCTGCTCCGCACCCTGGTGCTGGCCCTGGCGATGACGCACTCCTCGGAAACGCTGAACTTCGTGCTGGCCGACTTCAAGGGTGGCGCCTCATTCGCCGGCATGGCTGATCTGCCGCACGTGTCGGCGATCATCACCAACCTGCAGAACGAACTGACCCTCGTCGACCGGATGCAGGACGCGCTGAACGGCGAGATGGTGCGCCGGCAGGAATTGCTGCGTGCCGCCGGCAACTTCGCCAAGGTCTCCGACTACGAGCGGGCCCGGGTCAGCGGTGGCCGGGACGACCTGGCGCCGCTGCCGGCACTGCTGATCGTCTGCGACGAGTTCAGCGAGTTGCTGTCGTCCCGGCCCGAGTTCATCGACCTGTTCGTCTCCATCGGCCGGCTGGGACGATCGCTGTCGATGCACCTGCTGCTGGCCTCGCAGCGGTTGGAGGAGGGCCGGCTGCGCGGCCTGGAATCCCACCTGTCCTACCGGATCGGGTTGAAGACGAACTCGGCCGAGGAATCCCGGATCGTGCTCGGCAGGCCGGACGCCTACGAGCTGCCCGGGGTGCCCGGCCTCGGTTTCCTCAAGACCGATGCCAACACCGCGGTCAAGTTCAAGGCGGCCTACGTCTCCGACCCGCCGCCGGCCCGCAGCCGGGCCAACCCCACCCCGTCGGCCACCATCGACGGCATCCTGCCGTTCACCGCCGCGCCCGTGCTGAGCCGGGCCAGGCTCGAACCCTCGGTCGCCAGTCCCGTCGAGCAGCCGGCCGACCCGGCCGACCGGCGGCCGGTGTTCGAGATCGCGATCGCCCGGATGCGGGACCAGGGCCCGGCCGCCCACAAGGTGTGGCTGCCGCCGCTGAACGAGCCGAGCAGCCTGGACGAGCTGTTCGGCGATCTGGCGGTGAACGCCGACGCCGGCCTGCGTAGCGCGCGCTGGCGGCAGGACGGCGCCGGCTTGGCCGTGCCGCTCGGCATCGTGGATCGGCCCGCCGAGCAGCGCCGGGACACCCTGTTGGTGGATCTGGCCGGCGCTGCCGGGCACGTGGCGATCATCGGCGCGCCGCGAACCGGCAAGAGCACCCTGGCCCGAAGCCTGCTGGCCGCGCTGTCGCTGACCATGACGCCGCTGGAGGCGCAGTTCTACGTGCTGGACTTCGGCGGTGGCACGTTCAGCCCGTTCACCAAGCTGGCGCACGTGGCCGGGGTCGGCACCCGCGGCGAGCCGGACGTGGTGCGCCGGATCGTGGCGGAGCTGAAGAGCATCATCAACGCCCGCGAGCAGTTCTTCCGCGCCCACGGGATCGAATCCATCGAGACCTACCGGCAGCGGCGGCGGCAGGGCCTGGTCGATGACGGATACGGCGACCTGTTCCTGGTGGTCGACGGGTGGAGCACGGTGCGCACCGAGTTCGAGACGCTGGAACCGGAGATCTCCGACCTGGCCGGTCGCGGCCTCACCTTCGGGCTGCACCTGATCACCGCGGCAACCCGGTGGATGGACTTCCGCTCCCAGCTCAAGGACCTGTTCGGTACCCGGTTGGAGCTGCGGTTGGGTGATCCGACCGACTCCGAGGTGGACCGGCGGGTGGCGGCCAGCGTGCCGGTGGAGCGTCCCGGCCGTGGCATCACGGCGGGCAGGCATCATTTCCTGGCCGCGCTGCCGCGCATCGACGGCAGCCGCGACCCGGACACCCTGGGCGAGGGCGTGGACCACCTGATCGACGAGGTGAACGCCGGCTGGCAGGGACCGACCGGACCGAAACTGCGGCTGCTGCCGGAGCGGATCGACCTGGACGAGATCCGCGCCCAGGCGCCGGACGCGCGCGGCGTGCTGCTCGGCATCGACGAGGCGGCGCTGGCCCCGGTCGAGCTGGACGTGGCCAGCCAGCCGCACCTGTACCTGTTCGGAGACGTGTCCTCCGGCAAGTCGGCGATGCTGCGTGGCTACGCCCGCGAGGTGATGCGCCGCTACAGCCCGTCCGAGGCGCAGTTGCTGGTGCTGGACTACCGCCGGCAGCTGCTCGGCGAGGTCGGTGAGGACTACCTCGCCGGTTACCTGGCCACCCACAACCAGGCCAGCACGGAACTGGCCGGGTTGACCGAGATCCTGCAGCGGCGGCTGCCCGGTCCGGAGGTCACCGCCGAGCAACTGCGGCATCGCACCTGGTGGAGCGGCGCCGAGGTCTTCGTGCTGGTCGATGACTACGACCTGGTTGCCACCTCGGCCGGCAACCCGCTCACCCCGTTGGTGCCGTTGCTGGCCCAGGCCGGCGATATCGGCCTGCACCTGGTGCTCACCCGGCGCTCCGGCGGCGCCAGCCGGGTGCTCTACGACCCGGTGATCCAGGCACTGCGCGACCTCGGCTCGCCCGGCCTGCTGCTGTCCGGCAGTCCCGAGGAGGGCCCGCTGATCGGATCCGTCCGCCCGGTGGTCGCGCCACCCGGACGGGGCCGGCTGGTGACTCGCGGCCACGGCCTGCAGGTCGTGCAGCTCGCCTGGACCGAACCCAGCGCGCTATGACCGCGCCCCGGTCGGGATCGAGCAGCCGCGGCATGCGGCTGCCGTTTCGAGTGCTGTGGTTCCTCGGTTATCACGCGGTGCTCTGGTGGGCTCTGGTCACGGCGCTGGACTCCACCACCGGCAACCCGTCGTTCCTGCTGCTGGTACTCGGCTTCGTGTTCGGCGTTGGCCTGATCCTGCAAGCCTCATCCCGGTTGCCGGCGTTCTACCACGGGTTGGCGCTGGTGGTTCTGCTGCCCGGCCTGCTGTTCCTTGGGCCGGTGACGCTCGGGGGGGCCTACCGCGCGGTCGCGATGCCCAGCAAGCAGGTCACGGTGGTCTCGGCCACCTCGCACGAGATCACCGGCCTGTATGCCAACCTGCCCGGCGTCCAGATCAGCAGCTACACCGACGTCCGGGCCCGGCTGTCCGACGGCTCGACCGTCTCCGGGCTGATCCGCCCGGAGCGCCCGCTGTCGGCCGGCCAGCGGATCTCGCTGCACGTCGATCCGCTCGGCCTGGTCAAGGCCCAGAACGGATCGTCGGAGCCGGCCGGCCTGGTCGCGATCACCCTGCTGGTGCTGCTGCTGGCCGAGGTGGAGATGGTCTCGGCCCTGATCCGGCCCGAGGGCGGCTCGTTCATCGCGGCGTCCGGCCGGGACGTCGCGGCGAGGGACGCGGCGAACCAGCAGTCAGACGAGAGCACGCCGGATCGGTGACGCTCACGACGCCCGTCGACCGGGAGTGCGACGCGTCGTCAGAGCTGGCGTTCCCGCTGGGCTGCCAGCGCCCCGGCGGCGTCCAGGGTCTGCGACAGCAGGACGGCGATGGTCATCGGCCCGACACCACCCGGCACCGGCGTGATCCAACCGGCTCTGGCTGCCGCCGCCTCGTATTCGACGTCACCGACGTTTCCCGGGTTGTAGCCCGCGTTGACGACCACCGCGCCGGGCCGGATCCACGCCCCGCGGACGAGCGCCGGCTTGCCCACGGCCGCGACCACGATGTCAGCCTCGCCCACGACCTCCGGCAGCGCGTCCGTCTTCGAATGGCAGAAGGTGACCGTGGCGTCCGCGCCGAGCAGCAGCATTCCCACCGGCTTGCCGAGGATCGCGCTGCGGCCCACCACGACCGCGCGCTTGCCGGCGACGGGTAGGTCGTAGGCCGCGAGCAGCCGCATGATCCCCTCCGGCGTACAAGAGTGGAACCCGGGCGTGCCGAAGGCCGCGGACGCGAACGAGCCGGCCGTCACGCCGTCAACATCCTTCGCGACGTCGATGGCCTCGAAGACGCGCGACTCGTCCACGTGCGAGCCCATCGGGTGCTGCACCAGGATGCCGTCCACCATCGGATCCAGCGACAGGCTCCGGACCACCTCGACCACCTCGTCGGTGCTGGAGGAGGCCGGCAGGTCGATTCGTCGCGAATCCATGCCGATCGCCTTGCACCGGTTGACCTTCATGCGCACGTAGGTGGCCGACGCCGGGTCGTCACCGACCAACACGGTGGCCAGGCAGGCCTTCCGACCGGCCGCCTCCTCGAACGTGCGAGCGCGCTCCGCCGACTCCGCCAGTATCGCGCTCGCGACGGGGGTTCCTTCCAAGAGATTGGCACTCACCGGCTCACCGTATCCACTGGGAGACCGACCGGCCTCATTGCCCTGCCCGGGCCGGTGGTGTCCCAGCACCCGGACAGGTGGTGTCCCGGCGCCCGGACACACCGATCGCCTCGATGGTCAGCTGATCGGGTCGGTCGGGCTGAGCGCGGCGCGCAGCAACCGCAGATAGCCATCCCGGGGAATCTCGATTCCGCCCAGTTGCTTGGTGAACCCGTGCAGTTCCTGCAGATCGAGCAGGACGCACTGCCGTTCGGCCAGCAATTCGGAGGCGCCCATCAGCGCGCCGTGTCCACCGTTGGATACCCGGTGAAACATCGACTCGATCGACAACCAGCGTCCCAGGTTCATGCACAGGGTGCCGGCCACCAACTCACCGTCGCGCCAGGCCTCGGTGGAATGCGCGACGCCAGCCTCGAACAGCCGCCGGTACAGATCGAGTACGGCGTCGTCCAGCCAGGTGCCCTCGCCGGGTGTGCGGCCGACCGCGCAGCTGGCCAGCACCTCGTCGAAAGCGGTGTCGCGGCGCAACTGGAAACCCGACGTCCGGCAGGCACGCCGGGCGTTTGCCAGGAAGTGCCGCCAAGTACGGGCGCGCAGGTCCACGATGCAGCGCGGATTCGGATGCTGCCAGCGCAGCGGGGTGGCCGGCCCGGACACCCGGCCGGCGGGAAACCAGCCGTTGGCGTAGAACGCGATCGCATCCGAGGTGCTGACCTCGGTTGTGGTGCGCTGCCAGGACGTCCCGGTCACAGCAACTGTCCCGCCTCATCCGATTCCAGAGGCACCGGCGTCACCGGCGCGCGGTCGACGGACTGCCCGAGCGGCAGCAGGGCCGACAACGCCAGCAACGCCGCCGCGCACCAGAACGGCGCGCGCAGTCCGAACCCGCCGGCCACCAGGCCACCGGCCACCGAACCCAACAGCAGGCCGAGCAGGCTGAAGGACCGCGTCACTCCACTGACCCGGCCGAGCAACTGCCGCGGGATCAGGGACTGCCGCACCGACGTGACCGTGATGGTCCAGACCGAGGTGTAGAGGAAGTAGGCCGCCAGCAGCACCGTAACCAGCACCACCGAGCGGGTCAGTGCCAGCACCAGGTACGCGGCCGCACCGAGCAGCAGCGTGCCGCGCACCGTAACCCGCACGCCCAGCAGCCGCCGGATTGCCGGTGCCGCCGCGCTGCCGGCCAGGCTCCCGGCGGCCGAGATGGTCAGCACGAGGCCGTAACCGGCCGAACTCAGTCCCAGCGTTCGAGTCGCGTAGAGCACCAGCACCGAGAACGGCAACATGTAGGCGAAGTTGGTGATCAGCGACATCACCGCGAGCGAGAGCAGCGTGCGGTGGCCGCCCAGGTAGCGCATCCCGACCACGATTTCCTCGACCACCCCCGCCGGCTGGGCCGGTTTGTCGTGGTCCAGCCGCGGATGGAAATCACCTTTCATCCACAGGAAAAACGTTGCCGCGAGGACGAATGAGCTGGCGTCGAGCAGCAGCGGCAGGGCGGCCGCCACTCCGAACAGCAGGCCGCCCAGGGGTGGCCCGGCGATCTCGTCGCAGATCGTCTGGGCTCCGGCCAGTTGGCCGTTGGCGCGGTCCAGCCGGTCCGGCTCGACCACCATCGGCAGCACTGTGAAGGCCGAGACGTCGGCCAGCGTCTCGAACAGGCCCAGCACCACGAAGATCCCGTACAGCAGCCAGATCGAGGCCAGGCCTAGGGCCACCAGCACCGCCAGGCCGCCGAGCAGGCTGCCGCGCACGGCGTTCACCGCCACCATCAGCCGGCGCCGGTCGAGCCGGTCGGCAGCCACCCCGCTGAAGAAGGTAACCAGCAGCCGCGGCAGGGTATACGCGAACGACAAGCCGGCCACCAGCTCCGGCCGCTGGGTCAGGGTGGCGGCGAGCAGCGGCACGGCCACGAAGCTCACTCCGTCGCCCAAGTTGGATACCGCGCTGCCGGCAAGCAACTTGCGGTATTGCGGCCCGAGTGCGCCGGCGCCGCTCATGCCGGCACCTCGGCCGCGCACCAGTGGCCCAGCTCAGCCGCGAGGACGCCCACCTGGGGCCGGACAATCATGCTGTAATGGTCACCGGGTACCAGCCGCGGCGCCAGGTCGGGTCCGAATGCGTCCTGCCAGGGCAACCATCGGGCCTCGGCAGCGTCCTCGGCCGCGGCGAAGTAGCCGAGCGGGCCGTCATAGCTGGGCAAGGTGTACTCCCGCAGCGCGCGCAGGTTGGTCGCGTACAGCTCGAACAGTGCGTGGAACCGCTCCTCGGGCAGCTCGGCCCCGTGCGCTCCGGTTTCGATCGCCCAGCGTCGCAGGGCCGCCGCGTCGCCGATCTGCTCGGTGGTCACGTAGTCCTCGCGACCGGCCAGCTTGGCGAGGTAGTAGCTGAAGTCGGCGATCAGGTCGAGCGGTTCGCCGGGACCGGGCGCCGGGCTGTCCAGCAACAACACCGCCGGCCGGGCACCGGTGACAGCGGCCAGCTGGCTGGCCAACTCCACGGCGATGACCCCGCCCAGGGACCAGCCGAGCAGGACCGCGGGCGGCTCGGCACGGCACAGCCGCAGATAGTGCTCGGCCAGCTCCTCGATGCTGCCGAGCGGGCTGCCCTGCCCGTAGCTGCCGGGCAGTACGCCGGCCCGGACCGGTCGGCTGGTGTCCAACGCCGCGGCCAGGCCGGCGTAGCAGAGGACATCTCCATCGACCGGCGGCAGGCACAGGATCGTCGGGCCGGAACCCGCCCGCAGGGTGCGCAGCGCGGTACTCGCCCGTGTCGAGTGCTGCTCCACCAGCCGTGCGTAGGCACTGACCGTCGGTGCCTCGAACAGCTCGATCGGGGTCAGTTCGGTGCCACACACCTCGTTGATCCGGGCCACTGCCTGCAGCGCGACCAGCGATCGGCCGCCCAGGTCGAAGAAGTCGTCATCGGCCGTCACCTCGGGCAGCTCCAGCAGGGCCGCCCAGGTCTCGGCGACGACCCGCTGAGCGCCGCCGAACGGGAGCGCGGTATCCGGCCGGGGCTGCGCGATCGAGCTTGTCCTTTCCAGCTCGGGTGAAGCCAACCTGGTCGGGCTGTCCGCCGGTGCCGCTGCGGGTTCGGCCGCGCCGGGTGCCAGCTCGGCCAGCGGCAGGTCCGGGCTGGTGGTCACCCGTCCGGCCAGCTCGACGACAGTGTCGATCAGCCCGGTGGCGGTGGCCTGGTCGATCCGGTCAACGGCGTAGTTCAGGTCGATGCGCAGCCCGCCGTCGGCCCGCTCGCCGATCCACAGGCTGAGGTCGAACCAGGAGCTGCCGCCGTAGGCTTCGATGTCCTCGCCAACCGTGCCGCCCAGGCGCAGCGTCCGCTCGGAGAATCCCTCCACCGAGAGGAAGGCCGAGAACAGCGGATTGCGGCCGTCGAACCTCGGCGCACCGAGCTTGTCGATGAGCCAGTCGAACGGGGCGTCCTGGTGGGCGTACACGCCGAGTGCGGTCTGCCGGATCTCGGCCAGCAGCCGTTCGAAGGTGGCCGCGCGATCCAGCCGGACCCGGAACACCGCGGTGTTCACGAACAGGCCGATGGTCTCGGCCGAACCGGGCTCGGTCCGACCGGCGACCGGGGAGCCGATCAGCAGATCGTCGCGGCCCCAGCAACTACGCAAACCCAGCGTGTACACCCCGAGCAGGACCATGAACAGCGTCGCCCCATGATCGCGTCCCAGCGCGCGCAACGCCTCGGTGGCGGCCGGTTCGAGCCGGGCCGACACGATGCGACCGCGCTCGTGCTCGGCGTCGGGATGCTCGGCCGGTGCCGTCCCACCCGTCCGGGCGGCCGGGGTGGCGGACGGTGCGACCGGGGTGGCGGACGGTGCGACCGGTGGATCGGCCAATTCGGCGCGCCAGAACTCCAGCGCGCGGTCCGCCGCGGGACTCGCCAGCCACCGGCGCTGAGCTCCGACGTAGTCCAGGTAGCGCAGCCCAACCGGAGCCGGCGGCGCGGGTCGGCCGGCGAGGTGGGCGTCGTAGAGCTGTTCCAACTGATCGAAGAACAATCCCAGTGACCAGCCGTCGCCGACGCTGTGATGCAGATTCACCAGCAAAGCGTGGTCATTTTCACCGAGCCGAAGCACGCTGGCCCGGATCAGTGGGCCGCCGGCCAGCTCGAACGGGGTTCGCAGGTCGGCCTCGGTCAACTGGCTCAGTTCTCGCTCCCGCTCGTCCTCGGGTAGCCGGCTCAGATCGATCACCGGCCACTCGGGCAGCACCCCGGACGGCAATTGCACCGGCTCACCCAGCACGTCGGCGTAGCGCATCCGCAGCACCTCGTGCCGGCGCACCAGTTCGGTCAGCGCGTACCGGACGGCGGCCACGCTGAACCGGCCGCGGAACCGAAACGCCGAGGGCAGGTTGTAGAGCGCGGCCCCGCCGCTGATCCGCTCCAGGAACCACACCCGGCGTTGGGCATCGGACAGCCGCAGCCGCTCAGCCGCGGCCGGGTTGGTGGCGAGCCGAGCCAGGAACTCGATGCGCTGGGATTCGCTGAGCTGGGCAAACCGTTCGTAACCAGCGGCAGTCATCGGCTACCCGAGCACCGGTTCGCGTAGCGCGTCCGGCCAGTTCCGCTCGTCCGGGCCGTGGCTGGCGTGCAGCGCCAGCGCGATCCGCTCCAGGCCGAAGGCCATGCAGGAACTGTGCGCCACCGTGCCGTCGGCCAGGGTGATCGCGAACCGGCTGCCCAGATGGTCGCTGTGCAGGTTTGCCGAGGCGAGCGCGGTACCCGGATCGCCACCGTGCACCCGGCCGACGAATTCGAACTTCAGTTGCTGCTCCAGTTGGCTGCGCTTCAACAGTCGCCCGCCCGGTCCGAAGAACGGATCCGAGGCCGCCTCGACCCGTACCGCTACCCCCAGTTCGGTGAAGAATCGCCCTGTTCGCTCGAGCCATTCAGCGCGCCACTGCTCGGCTTGCCGGGCATCGCCGGCCGCCACGAACTCGCGCATCCGGAACGTCCGGAACCGGCCGAGCTCGCTGGTTGCCTCGTGCCGGTAGCAGTAGCCGGCCGCGTCCCGGGTGGTCAGGCCGTCCAGCGACCGATCCGCCCACTCGGCGAAGACGTTGTAGCAGACCGCCGGAGCCAGCACCACCTCCTCCGGCTGTGCCTCGGTCGGCTGTTCGGCGTATGCGCGTACCCGGCCGAGCAGGTGCGGGAATGTCTCGGCATACTCGGCACGTTCGATCCGGGCGGCCGCCATCACCGGGGGGTACCAGTCCGGTCCGGAACTGGCGGCCAGGCCGGTCAGCGTGCGCTGCAGGATGCCGATCACCGCCTCGAAACGAGGGCCGAACGCCGTGGCGCCGGGGACGCCGGTCGGGCGTGTCCACTGGTCGGCTTCGGTACGGGCCGTGCTCACAGGTCGAACACCCTCTCGCTGGACAGCAACAGTTCGGAATTCGCCCGGTCGATGCTCGCGTTGGCGATCATCAACCGGGCCGAGTACAGATCGCGGATGTGGCGCGCGACCGAATACGGCCCGTCCTCGGAGTAACCTGCCATGCCGCAAATCTCCAGCGCCGCCTCGACGATCGCCGATGCCTGCACGGACGCGCCGGTCTTGAGCGCGTTGGCCCGGATGGCGATGCCGGTAGCACCCGAGTCCTGGCCGTCCCAAGCCGCGTAGTCGCGTGCGAAGTCGCGGACCGCCCCCTGCAGCAGCCGCAATTTGCCGAACGCCGACCCGAGCCGGGCATCGGAGTAGCTGCCGCCGGCCCCGATCGCCGCCCGGGCCTTAACCCGGCTGTACCGGCTGGCTCGCCGTAGCGCGTCCGCCGCGATGCCGGCCCAGACCGCCGACCACAGCGCGTGCGACAGCGGCACCATGCAGCCGCTCGCGATCGTCCCGAACGGCTCGTCCAGCACCTGCTCGCGCGGGACCTGCGCCTGCACCGCGAACCCCGGGCTGCAGGTACCACGCATGCCCAGGGTGTTCCAGGCGCCGGTCTGGGTTAGCTCTGCCTGCTCGGCCCGGATCAGCACCAGCACCTGATCCGACGGCGGTGCCTGCGGATTCCGGCGCGCGGTCAGCAGGAAGGCGTCCGCGACGCAGGCGTAAGAGATGGTGGTGGCTTGCTTGGTCACCCTGAACCCACTCGGATCCGGCTCCAGCGCGGCGTCGCTGGTGCGCAGGTTGCCGCCGATCCCCGCCTCCGAGGTGATGGAGGCGATCAGCCGCTGGTCGCGGGCCGCTTCGCTGAGATAGTCGGCCAGCGCGGCTTGTTCCGCGCACCGGGCCAGGCAGGCCACCTGCAACTGGTGCATCGCCCAGATCATGGCGGTTGCCGAGCAACTGGTGGCGAGCCGGGCGGCCAGCACAGCCATCGCCTCGACGCCGAAACCCTGCCCGCCGTAGCGCACCGGCACCGCCGCCGACCACAGGCCGGCCTCGGCTAACAGTTCGATGCTGCGCTGCGGCACGGTCGCGTTCCGATCGGCCAGGACGGCTTCCTCCGCCAGAACCGGCGCGGCGTCGGCGATGGCGGCCAGGGCGTCCTCGACGGTGGTCACCGTGCCGCCGTGGATCAGGCCGCTCACTGGGTACTCACCCCGGCCCGCAGCTCGGCGCAGACCTCGGCCAGCCGGCCGATCGAGGAGAACGTCTCGCGGCTCAGCAGTTGCTCCGGAAACTCCACACCAAGCCGATGCTCCAGGCCGAGCATCACCCGGGCCGAGGCCAGCGAGGTCAAGCCGTGATCGAACAGCGGTTCCTGGTCGCCGAGCGTCCGGGCGTGCTCGCCGAGGCCGCCCTGCTGGCCGAGCACCTCCCGTACCAGCTGCTCGCAGTCCTGCCGGGACTCGGTCACGATGCCTCCCCTGCGGTAGCCGCCAGTTCGCTCAGGACGGCCGCGGCCGCCTGCCGCTGGTCCAGGTCGCGCCGGCCCAGGTCGCGGATCAACCGGACGTGCCGTTCGCTCACCGCCTGGTCGTCCGGGCCGGCCGTGGCTTGTTGGGCTTCGACGGCCAGGGTGTGTGCCAGGTACCACCGGGCCTCCAGACCGTCGGCGGCCCGGGCGGTCGATTCGAGTGCCGGCCAACGCTGTGCCAGCGCGGTCAGCGTCTTGGCCAGGTAGCGCCGCTCGGCGGCAACCCCGCTCACGTCCGGGATGCCGGTCAGCAGGCCGGTATCCCAGGCCGTGAGGTAGCCGTCCAGCACCGCCTCATCCTGCTCGATGGTGCCGGCAAACTCCTCCGCCAGCGCGTGCAACAGCTTCTCGCCGTCCGGCCGGGTCGGTGCCGAGCGAACCGCGAACACCCGGGCGTCCTGCGCGCAGTCAGCCGCCCGCATCGCCCGCCAATCGGTCAACGGATAGCTGGTCGGCTCCGGGTTGTTCATCGGGTCCACGATGCTGACCCAGGCGGCTGCCATCGCCACCGGCAGTACGCAGTGCGTGATGTGCCGGACGCCCTGGAATGGCGACGGCAACAGGTAGGCGTCCACCGTGCTGGCCACCGGGCAACCTTCGGCGAGCAGCGCCCGCTCGTACTCGATCGCCTCGTCCACCGAGTCGAAGCGGCGGTCGCTGAGCTCCACCCCGAACACCGCGCCGACCGTGGCCAGCCAGCGGCCGCTGCCCTCCAGCGCCGGGTCGGCCGAGGCCGCCGGCCACGAGTAGCCCCAACTCAGCCCCACTTTGGCCTCGGCGTCGGGCAGGCCCTGCCATTCCAGCAGGTTGATCACGCACTGCTGGTAACAACTGCCGTACAGCGCCAATCCGGTGTAGCGCGGCCGGGGAAAGGTCCACTGCGCGATCATCGGCTCGCCCGCCGTCCGGCCGTCAGCTGCTCGTCGGCGTAGACCTGCGCGGCCACCGCCACGATCTCCTCGAAGTTCGGCAGGTCGGCGGCCAGCGCCCGCAGCTCGGCGGCGAACCCGGCCACCGTCGAGTGCTGGAACAGGCTCATCAACGGGATCTCGATGTCCAGTACCGCGGTCAGCCTGGCCAGCACCCGCAAGGCGGCCAGTGAGCTGCCGCCGATGGCGAAGAAATCCGTCTGCCCGCCGTCCACCGGCAGTTCCAGGGCGCTCGACCAGAGCGCGGCGATCCAGCGTTCCAGGTCGTCGGCCAGCGGTGTCGTCCGGTCCGGCCCGGCCACGTCCGGTCCCGCTTCGGCCAGCCTGTACGACAATGCCCTCCGGTCGAGCTTGCCATTTGCGGTACGGGGTATTTCGGCAACCGGGACGAACCGGGTGGGAATCTGGGCAGGGGGCAGCAGCGCCGCCGCGTGTGCGCGCAGCGCAGCCGCGTCCGGCACCGCCGGGCCGCCCGGGACGAAGAACGCCACCAGTTCGGACGGTCCGGCCGGAGCCGGTTCACTGGCCAGCAGGCGGGCCAGCTCGCGGACCTGGTCGTCGTCCAACCCGGCCAGCGGATCGGTCGGGGCATGCAGTTCGGTCATCTCAGCGCCTCGCCGTCACGACGGTCATCCGGTCGGTCCACCAGTACTCGCAGTCCGGGGGCGGCACCAGGCCGTCCACCACCTCGACCGAGAACGAGCTGAAGTACCGCAGCAGGCTGCGTTGGTGTCGCCGGCTGAGCGAGTCCCGTTCGTTGGTGTAGTAGCTGAACACGCCACCGGTACGCAGGTGCGCGGCCGCTTCGCAGAAGAACGCCTCGGCCACCGTGCTGTCGCGCAGCACGTACTGGTCGAATTCTTCCTCGCTGGTGGGAAAGGCGTCCCACAGGATGCCGTCGAAATCGCCGAGTTCGGGCAGCACCGACTGCCAGGGTCCCGATATCAGCTCGATGTCGGCGCCGTCGCGGGACCGCGCCCAGGCCCGTGCCTTTCTCATCACCTCGGCGTTGTACTCCACGATGGTGTGCGAACGGACGCCCTGGTCCTCCAGGAAGCCGGCCGACAGGCCCAGGCCGAAGCCGATCTCCAGCACGTCCCCGTGGCTGCCGGCGACCCGTTCGGCGATCCGGCGCATCAGCTCGGCCTCCCAGTCCTGCATCACCTGCTGGCCCTCGATGATCAGCTCGCCGGCCCGGTAGTCGGCGGCGCTGTCGTGCCAGGCCTCGGCGATCTCGCCACGGGTACGGCCACCGATGAAGGTCGGCGCGATGACATCGAGGTAGCGCAACTGTTCGGCCAGCTCGTCCACCGCGCGCTGCACCACCCAGTGCTGCTGTTCGGGCCGGGGTGCATCGATGAAACCGGCTCGATGCAGGTCCACCTCGATGGTGAAATCCTTAGTGCGCCGCAGCATGTTCGTCCCTTCGACTAGTCGTCCCGGCGCGCACCCGCAGTAGCGCGGCGGCGGCCAGCCCGGGTTCGGCCGCGGCCAGCAGAGCACGGACCCGGCCCCGGTCAACGGCCGGCTCGGGGGCTGGCAGCGCCATCACCGCCACCTCGGCGACGGCAGGGTGGCGGCGTAGCGCGGCCGCCACCTCCGCCGGCTCGATCCGGACGCCACGGATTTTGATCTGCTCATCGACCCGTCCCAGGAACTCGACCTCGCCGGATGCGCGCATCCGAGCCAGGTCGCCGGTGCGGTACAGCACCTGCCCGGGCAACGCATCGGGGTAGCGGTTCTCCACGAACCGGCGCCGGGTCAGGCCGGCGCCGCCGAGGTATCCGGCCCCGACACAGTCACCGGCCAGGTACAGCTCGCCGACCACGTTGCGAGCCACCACCTGCCGACGCGCGTCCAGGACCGCAGCCCCGGTGTTGTCGATCGGCAGCCCGATCAGCACGCGACCCCGTTCCTGGCCGCCGACCTCGTGGAACATCGAGCCGATGCTCGCCTCGGTCGGCCCGTAGAGGTTCACCAGGCGGGCCGGCAGTTCCAGCTCGGCGAAGCGCCGGGCCACCTGCCGGCTCAGCTCCTCGCCGCCGACCACGACCAATGCCAGCCCGGCCAGCGGTGCCACCGAGGAGGATTCCGCGGCGCGCAGCAGGCCGTCCAGCATGCTCGGCACCAGGTCCAGCGTGCGCACCCGGTGGCGAGCGATGGTGTCCAGTAGCCGGTGCGGGTCGGCCTGCAGGCTCGGGCCCGACAGCAGGGTCCGGCCGCCCGTGGTAAGCGGCCACAGGTACTCCCAGACGCAGCTGTCATAGACCGGGGCGGTGGTCTGCAGCACCGACTCGGCGGCCTGCTCACCGAACTCCCGGCTCATCCAGGCGAACCGGTTGGCAATGCCGCGATGCAGTGCGATGGCTCCCTTCGGGCGCCCGGTGGAACCCGAGGTGTAGATCGCGTACATCGGGCGATCCAATTCCTGCGCGGTCCGCGGCCAGGGCGTGTCGAGTCCGGCAACCGGCTGTCCGTCCGGCTCGACCGGCACCAGCCGGTGATTCCCGGCGGGCGCCGGCTGGTCGTCCGACAGCACCAGCACCGGGCTGTCCAACTCCTCCAGCACTTGCTCGATCCGGGCAGCCGGCCACTGCGGATCGAGCGGGACGAAGGCCAGCCCGAGGCTGTTGACGGCCAGCATCGCCGCCAGCATGGCCACCCCGCCGGGCAGCAGCAGCGGGACGAAGCCGGTGCCCGGCCCGGCAGCATGCAACCGGTGCCGTAGCTGCCCGACCAACCGCAGCAGCTGCGCGTAGGTCAGCGTCCGGTCCCCGTCGATCACCGCGATCCGGTCCGGCCAGCGCTCGGCGACCGCCGCGACCTGGACGGCCACCGGTCGCAGCTCGTCCGGCGCGGTTGCCGGCCCCGCCACCAGTGCCCGGTCGGCGGCGGTCACCGCACCGAATTCCTGCACCCGCTGATCAGGATCGGCGGTGACCTCGGTGACCAGTTCCAACAGTGATCGCACCAGCCGCTCGGCGGAACTCCGATCGAAGCGGTCGGTGGCGAACCAGAGCCGGCCGGCCAGCCGGTCGCCGTCCTCCCCGAGGATCAGGGTCAAATCCTGGGTCGAGGTCCGGGCCGGAATCTCCAACGGAGCGAGCCGTGCCCCGCCGGCCAGCGAGGTCTCGGTCAGCTTCGCCTCGTCCATCAGGAACATGGTCTGGAAGATCGGGTTCTGGCCGTCGGTGGTCGTCGATCCGGTGGCTCGGACGATCTCGTCCAGCCCGAGTTCGCCGGCGGCCTGCGCGGCCAGCGTGCTCTCGCTCAGTCGCCGGACGGCCTCGGCGAAGCGCGGGTTGTCGGTGAGATCCACCCGGACCGGCAGCGTGTTGACGAACAGCCCGATGAGTTGCTCGACCTCCTCGAACCGGCGGGTGCTGGTGGGCACCCCGACCGCGAAGTCGGTCTGGCCGGTGTGCCGGGACAGCAGAGTGGCGTACAGGGTAAGCAGCGCGTGGAACAGCGTCACGCCCTCGCGTTGGGCCAGCGACCGCAGCGCCGCAGCCTGCCCCGAGCCGATCTCGAAGGCGATCTGGTCGCCGGCACCGCTCGGCCGGCGCGGTGCGTCTCGGTCTGCCGGCAGCGGCAACGGACCGGGCAGGCCACCCAGGTAGTCACGCCAGAACCCGGCCAGCTCGAGGGCGGTGTCCCGGAACCGGTCCTCGGCGTACCAGGTGCTGAAGTCCAGGTACCGGGCCGGCAGCTCGGGCAAGGCTTCGGACGGTGCCGCTTCGGACGTTGCCGCTGCGGACGGTGCCGCTTCGGACGGTGCCGCTTCGGACGGTGCCGCTTCGGACGCCGCGTAGGCCATGCGCAGTTCGGCCACCAGCAGTGGTGCCGACCACTCGTCGAAGGCGGCATGGTGCAGCACCACCGCGAACAGCGTCCGGCCGTCCCGGCAGTCGATCAACGCGGCCCGGATCACCTCGCCGTCCGCAAGCCGGAACGGTTCGGCGATGAAGCCGGTCAGCCGGCTGTCGGCGTCCTGCAACTCCGCGGATAGCGTCCGGCCGCCGGCCAGCCGCTCCACCGGCACGGTGCGGTTAACCACGGACTGGAGGAGCTCCCCCTCGACCAGCCGGAGGGCGGTGCGCAGCGGTTCGTGCCGAGCCACCACCTGGTTCAGCGCGGCGGCCAGCCGGTCGCGATCCAGCTCGCCGGTCACCTCGAAGCAGAGCGGCAGGTTGTAGGCAGCCGAACTCGGTAGCAGCTGCTGGAGCAGCCACATCCGGCGCTGGCCCGACCAGCACGGTCCGGTCCGGCTGTCCGTGCGCGGCAGCCGTTGTACGGCGGCCGGGTCCGCTGGCCGGTCGCCTGCCGCCGCGATCGCCGCCGCGGTCACCGCCAGGGTTGGCTGCCGGATGAACTGCGCGAAGTCCAACCGCACCCCGTGCCGGCTGCGCAGCCTGGTCAGCAGCTGGGTGACCATCAGCGAGTTGCCGCCGATGTCGAGGAAGCTGTCGGACTCCGCAACCTGCTGCTGCCCGATCAGCTCCTGCCACAGCCGCAGAGCCGATTCGTGCGCCCAGCCGGCAACGGCCGGCTCGGAGCGGCCGGTCGATTGCACCGGCTGATGGGCCGGCCGCGCGATGATGGCGTCCTGGCCGGCGAGCCGGAACCGGTACCGCACCGGTCGGGATGGCTCGGGCAGCCGCTGGTCGGCACGCGAGCGGGCTTCGGCGACCAGGCCGTCCAGCTGTTCCTCTGCCAGGTCGGTCAACAGTTCGGCCACCACATGGTCACGGCCGTCCGGGCCGGCCTCGGCGCTCACCGTCACCGACCGGACGCCGGCCAGGTCGGCGAGCAGCAACTCGATCTCGCGCGGTTGCACGGTGAAACCGCGGATCTTGAGCCGGTCGTCAAGCCGGCCGGCGAACCGGAAGCTGCCGTTAACCAGCGCTACGGCCCGGTCACCGGTGGCGTACATCCGGGCACCGGGCACGCCCGCGAACGGGTCCGGGCGGAAGCTGGCCGCGGTGCGTCCGGGCTGTCCGACGTAGCCGCGCCCGACCGCCGCACCGCCGACGAACAGCTCGCCAGGAACACCGGCCGGCAACCGCCGGAGCTCACCGTCCAGCACGTACGCCAGCACGCCGGGCAACGGGGTACCTATCACGCCGGTACCGACCGGGTCGTCGGCACCGATCGGGCCGGCCACGATCGAGGTGATGGCCTGCTCGGTGGAGCCGTACATGTTGTAGATCTCGGTGCCCGGCCCTAGTCGGGCGTGCCAGCGGGCGATGTCGGGCGAGCCGACCTCCTCGCTGCCGACGGCCACCACTCGCAGGCAGGACGGCGGTGCCGGGACATCACCGGCTTCCAGCGCGTCCAGCCAGGTCAGCCAGAACGAGGTGGGCAGATCGAGCGTGGTGACCCGGTGCTCGGCCAGGAACCGGGTGAACCGGACGAGGTCGCTGGGCACCGTCGGCTCCATCAGCACCAGGGCGGCCCCGCTGGACCAGGCACAGAATGCCTCTTCCAGTGTGATGTTGACGCCGAGGGTGGTGAACTGCAGCACCCGGTCGGTCGGGCCCAATCGCCACCGCCCGGCGATGCCCAGGCAGTTGTTCAGCAGCGCGCCGTGCTCGATGAGCACGCCCTTGGGATGGCCGGTCGAGCCGGAGGTGAACACCAGGTAGGCCAGCGTGCTGGCGTTCACGGTGGTCGCCGGCGGCACCATGCCTCCGGTCAGCAACTCGCTGACCCGGCATACTGAGCCCAGCCCATCGGCGAGTTCCGCGTGCGAGTCGTCGGTCAGGACGTGGCTCAACTCCGCGCCGGCGGCTATCTCAGCCAACCGGGCCGCCGGCCAGGCCGGGTCGAGCGGGACGTAGCCCAGGCCCGCGCCGAACACGCCGAGAAACGCTGCCAGAAAGTGAACGTCCCGCTCGCCGAGATAGCCGGTGCGTCCGGCGCCGGCCGCTATCAAGCTGCCGGCCACCCGGTCGGCCAGTGAACCCAACTGGTCGAAGGTGAGGGTGCCGTAGCTGCCGGTTACTGCGATACCGTCCGGGTCTGCCTGCCGCCGCGCGGCGAAGCATTCCACCACCGACTGCCACGGGTGGTCAGCCGGCTGCGGGTCAGACACGATGGTCATCTCCCTGTCCGTGAGAAGGAAAGTCGGCTCAGCACTGGGTGCCATCGAGAACCTGGTGCGATCGGGTCCAGGCCGGCCAGCAGTGCCGCAGGTCCCGGCTGACCGAGACTCGCTTGAGCCAGCGGTCCCGGCCGTCGTAGTTGGCAGCGAATGGCCGGCGGCCGTGCACCGCCCGGTGGTTGTCGACGAACAGCACGTCTCCCGGCGCCAGCACGACATCGGTCAGTGCCGCGTCCACTACCTCGTAGAAGTCGCGCAGCACCCGGGCGACCCGTTCGACCGCCGGCTCGTCGAGGTAGTACGGGTCCAGGCAGGCGTACGGGGCGTCCCGGTCACCGGTCAGCACCGGCCGCGGCTTTATGGTGCGGGTTTCCCGGCCGTGCGCGTGGTCCGGGCGCTGTTCGAAGTGCTCCTCGAACAGCACGTCGTACTTCGGGTCGGACAGGTCCCAGTCCGCCGCGCAGCTTACGGTGGTGGCCGCCCGTTGCGGGTTGCGCAGGCACATCAACCCGACGTAGTCAGGACGGTAGGGGTGGAAGGCATCCTCGGTGTGCCACCAGATCGGTTCCTTGCTGGCGAAGTTGATCTGGGTGTCCTGGTACTCCCGCATCGGCAGCACGTCGTGCACGATCGACCCGTCCTGCTGGCTGCTCCAGCCGAACAGCTCGCCGAGCAGCGACCCGAGCAGGGTGATCTGGCACTCGTGCAGCCGGGTGCGGAGCTGTGCGGCCGGGTCCCGCCAACGGTCCGGGGTCGGACCGATCGCGCTGTCGGCCACCTGCAAGCCTCGGATGTGGGCGTAACCGAGTTCGCGTTGCCGCATCTCAGTGAACGCGGCCCGTAATCGCAACGGCAGCTGCTGGGCCAGCACCGGGGCCAGGTGGAAGAATTCGTCGGTCAGCTGGTCGGTCGCACCATCGCAAGCCTGCTGGGCAAGCTCGGTGAGCTGGTCGCGCTCGGCGGCGGTCAGTTCCAGTTCCACGACGGCGGTTCGGTCAGGCATCGCGACCACATCCTGCCGCCGGGACGATCGGCGAGCCGGCGGACCGCCCGGCCCGGTCCGACAGCGGCCGTAGATCCGTCCAGTGTTGCTCGATGTAGGCCAGGCAGCTGTCCCGGGTGGCCGGCTCGCCGACCGGCTGCCAGCCGAGTGGCAGGGCTCGATCGGCCGGCCAGATCGAGTACTGCTGCTCGTCGTTGACGACGACCAGGTGTGCGGTGTCGATGTGCTTGGTTTCCAAATGCTGGGTTTCCAAAGTAATACCTGTCCTGTGCGGGTCGCTCGCCGGCTGCTGACCAGCGAACGGGACGGTCATTGCGCCGGGCCGAGCAGCTCGTCGAAGAGCGCGTCCAAGTCCTGCTCGGCGTGATCGGTGTCGCTCGGAGTGGCGATGGGTTCATCGGGCCGGTGCGGAGCGGTGCGCACCGCCGCGGCCAAGCCGGCCACGGTGGGCCGACGGTAGAAGTCGGCGAGGGTCAGCTCGATGTCAAACCTGTCCTGCACCGCCCAGAGCAAACGGGTGGCCAGCAGAGAATGGCCACCGATGGCGAAGAAGTCCTGGTCGCGACCGATCTTGGTATCCGGCAGCAGGGCCGCCATCAGCTCGGCCACCGTACGCTCCAGCTCGTCGCGGGGTTCGGCGTGATCGATGCCGGTGTCGTCGGCGATCGCCGGCGGCAACTTCTCCTGATCGACCTTTCCGTTAACCGTCAGGGGAAATTTATCCAGCAGCAGGAACATCGACGGCACCATGTAGTCCGGCAGTCGGGCCTGGCAGTACTCGCGCAGGTCGGCGCTCATCAGCTGCCGGCCGACTTGCGGCACGACGTAGACCACCAGCCGCCGCTCGGCCGAACTCGCACCGTTGACCCGGATGAAGCTGGCCCGGACGTCCGGGTGGCTGTCCAAGGTCGCCTGCACCTCGCCAAGTTCGACCCGGTAGCCCCGGATCTTGACCTGGCTGTCCGACCTGCCGAGGAACTCCAGCTCGCCGCCGGGCAGGTGCCGGGCGATGTCGCCGGTGCGGTACAGCCTGCCGCCGGGCCGGTCACCGAACGGGTCCGGGACGAAGGCGGCGGCGGTCAGGCCGGGCCGGTTGAGGTAGCCGTCGGCCAATCCGGCTCCACCGATGTGCACCTCGCCGCGCAGGCCGGGCGCGACCGGCCTGCCGGTTGCGTCGAGCAGGTAGATCCGATCGTTGGCGATCGGCCGCCCGATCGGTACCCATTCCGGCCAGTCGGCGGGTTCGGCCGGCAACGTGTACGCCGTGCACACGTGGGTTTCGGACGGCCCGTACTCGTTGTGCAGCCGGGCCTCCGGCAGCGCGGTGAACAGTGCGCGCAGGTCGTCGGTGATGATCAGCTGTTCCGAACCTGCGATCACGGTACGCAGGCTGGCCGGCAGGTCGGCACGATTCCGGTAGCCCTCGGCCACCTGTTGCAATGCGACCGCCGGGATGAACAGCCGCTCGATGCGCAACCGGTCCAGCAGCCGGGCCAGGCCGTGCAGGTCCCGGCGCTCGTCCTCGGTGATCAGCACCAGCGTGCCGCCGGCGGCCAGGGTGGAGAAGATCTCCTGGAACGAGACGTCGAAGCTCAGCGAGGCGAACTGCAGGGTTCGCGCACCGGGCCGCAGCCACTGCCGGTAGTGGTCGAGTTGCCAGGCCACCAGATTGCTGACCGCCCGATGCGACATCACGATGCCTTTGGGTCGGCCGGTCGATCCAGAGGTGTAGGTGACGTAGGCGGTGCTGCCCGGGTCGCCGGTGACGGGCGCCGCCGGACCCCCGGCCGCGGGCAGCTCGTTCACGTCAAGCAGCCGGGCCGTCGAAGGCGGCAGCCGGTCGGCGGTGCCGGCGTCGGTGAGGATCACCCCCGGCGCCGTGTCGGCCAGCAGCAGCGACAACCGCTCGGCCGGGTGGCTGACATCCAGCGGGACGTAGCCGGCGCCGGCCCGCAGGCTGCCGAGCACCGCGGCGAGCATGCCGACCGAACGGCCGACCGCGATGCCGACCAGCTCGCCCGGGCGCACGCCGGCATCCTGCAGCGCACCAGCCACCTGCTCGGTGCGGGCGGCCAGTTCGGTGTAACTGGTGGCCTTACCGTTGAACTCCACGGCGACCGCGTCCGGCGTGCGATCGACCTGTCGCTCGAACCAGTTCTGTACCAGCGGTTCGGTCGGCAGCCGCCGGTCGGTGCCGTTCCAGGTGTGCAGAACCGAGGTCAGGTCCGCGGCGCTGAGAAGTTCCAGCCGGGACAGCCGGGCGTCCGGGTCGGCGATCGCCTGCCGGATCAGCCGGGCCAGTTGGCCGGCCAGCTGCTCGACGATCCGGTCGTCGAACCGGCTGCTGTCGTACTCCAGCACCAGTTCCGATTCGCCGGTCGGACCGCGGCCGGCGAATAGCGCCAGGTCGAACTTGGCGTCGCCACCGGTGAATGCCACCGGAGTCGCGGTGATGCCGGGCAGTGCCAGCGTGGTATCGGTGGTGTCATCGGCAGCCAACCAGACCTGGAACAGCGGGTGCCGGCTGCTCGAACGCTGCGGCCGCAGCGCTGCCACCACGTGGTCGAAGGGCAGCTCGGCATGCTGGCTCGCCTCAGTCACGGTGGCCCGGGTGCGCTGCAGCAATTGGCGGAATGTCGGATCACCGCTCAGATCTGCCCGCAACGCCAGGGTGTTCAGGAAGTAACCGATCAACGATTGCGCCTTGACCTGCTGGCGCTGGGCGAACGGCGTGCCGACCACCAAGTCGGATTGCCCACTGACCCGGTACAGCAGCGCGGCCCAGCCGGCGAACAGGCTCATGAACCAGGTGCATCGCTCCGCGCGGCCCAGTTCGGAGAGTGCGTCGAGGTCCGTTGCCGGGATCGGAACCGGCCGGTGCCGGGCTGGCGCCGAACCTAGGCCGGACTCGGTGCCTGCGCAGGCCCGCAGCGGCAGGTCGATGGCGGCGGGTGCATCGGCCAGGTGGGTCCGCCAGAAGTCCAGGTGCGGCTGCTGGTCGGCAGCGCAGCTGGCATCGGCTGCCGCGGCGGCCCAGTCCAGGTACTGGATGGGCAACGGCGGCAGGCTGCCGTCCGGGTCGGCATGGGCGCCTGCGGCCGAGCCGGTGAGTTCGGCGCGGTAGAGGGCTGCCAGGTCATCGGCCAGTACGCCGGACGACCAGTCGTCGAAGGCGATGTGGTGCACGATCAGCGACAGCGTCCAGCGCTGTTCACCCAGCCGGTAAAGCTTGATCCGCAGCGGCGGTCGGGAAAGCTCGATCGGCGTGCTCGCATCCTGGTCGAGTAGCCAGGCGGCGCGGTCGGTCGCCGTCGCCGAGTCGAACTCGCTGAGATCGACCAGTTCGACGCGCGGCAGGTCGTCGTGGATGCGCTGCTGCGGGATGCCGTCCACGACCTGGATGGCAGTGCGGAGCGGTTGGTGGCGCAGCACCAGCTGGCGTAGTGCCCGGATCAGGGCGGCTTCGTCCAGCGGGCCGTCGAGTTGCCAGGCCATCGGCACGTTGTGCTGGCAGCTGCCCGGCTGCAGGGTGTCGAGCAACCAGAGCCGTTGCTGCCCCGGCGCCAGCGGGCCGGCGTTCCGGTTCTCGGTATGGGCCGGTCGGTCGCCGGTGCTGCGCAGGCCGCGCAGGGCGAGGAGTTCGGCGATCCGGCGTTCCGGCGAGTCACCGGTCATCGAGCGCTCGCCTTCCGGCCGGCCAGGGCCAGCAGCGCGTCGTCGGCTACCGTGTGGACCGGTTCGAAGCTGCGGCTGGCCAGGAACTCCGGCCGCGGATGGGCTACCTCGGCGAGCTGGTTGGTGACGCTGTTGTAGCTGATAAGAGCCAGGGTGCGATTATTCGGGGACATATTCGGCGCCGAGCAATGCAAGATATTGCTGTGGAACAGCAATACACAGCCCGCCGGTCCTTTCGGTGCGACGATTCCACGCTCCTGAGTAGCGCGCGCGAGGGTATCCGCAGACAACGAGTATTTCAACTTTGCCGCTAGCGTTTGCGACCATTCCGCGTCCATTTGAATGGCCGTGTCATATGTTTGGTCGCGATGCGAACCTGGCACCAACATTAGCGGGCCATTGAATTCGTTTACCTCGTCCATGAAGATGGCCGCGTTGATCGCCCGGTCGCTGGGCATGCCGTCCTCGTCTCGCCAGAAGCGGTAGTCCTGATGCCACTCCCACACGTCGCCGACCAGGGCGAGCTTGGCGTTGATCTTGAACTGGTGCACGTAGACTTCTCCGCCCAACAATTGCCGAGCGGGTTCTACCAGCCTTGGTAAGGCAATCAGCGCACCGAATATCCGGTTGGTGCGGTGCACGCCGTGCACTCCACGTACCGCCCCGGCACCGGCTTCGAGGGTGCGGTGCTCGCCGGGCTCGCCGAATACCGTCGGCAGCTCGGCGCGTAACGTCGCCACCTCGGCCGCGCCGAACAACTCCGGTAGGAGCAGATACCCATCCTGCTCGAATTTGCATTTCTCTTCTGCGGACAGCATGGCAACACTTTCGCTTCGGTATTTTCGGGCACGCCAAAGACAGTCGAGCGGGAGTGCAGATTTGCTGGGATTCCCCCGGCTCAACGACCTGGGTTGGAGCTCTCATTCGAACATACCTAAAGACTCCGGATCGTGCAAAGGCCGTACAGCCCTCACATCGTTGAGGCAACAAATAAAATCGATATTTAGTGGGGGATCGACGGATTAACACCTACCGTACGTCGCGTGCGCTGTTGCCGGCTTGGATGATTTCCGTGCGACCGGACCCGAGCTTCACACGGCCCGAGACAACAGGTAGTGCTGTGTCGCTATGTGCCCAGCCGCCGGTCGCTGGTGAGCGCGGCCAGCCACTCGGCGACGGCGCGGTAAGGCAGCGCCCTGCCTCCGGTGGGCCTCAGCGCCGGCCGAGGATGTGGATGAGCGGCGCCACATCGCGGAACGGGCTCCTCTCGGCCGCGGCCCATTCCAGCTCCAGAGCGGCTGCGTATTCCGATTCGCTGGGAGCCCAGCCGACCTCGTGGTCGTGGAAGATCCGCACGCCGTGCCAGGCCACGGTGGCCAACTGGGCCTGTCGCAGCAGTTGTTCGAGCGCGTCCGCCGAATCGCCTCGGGTCGCTATGCCCAGGTGACCCACGCTGGCTGGCGCGCCGTGCTGGATGAGCGTGGTCGCCACGTCGTACTGGCGCTTCAGCGCCTCCCGGAAACCCACCGCCGCACCGTTCTTGGTGAGCACGCTGAGATAACCGCCCGGCTTGACGAAGGTAGCGAGTTGGTGGATGGCGGCCTCGGACTCGGGTAGGTACATCAACACACCGTGGCAACAGACGAGGTCGTATTCGGCGGTGCCGGCATCTTGCGATAGCTCGGCCAGTGAGGCCCTGTCGAACCGGGCGCTGCCGGCCGGGAGCGCCGATGCCCGGCGACGGGCACGTCGAACCATGTCCTCGGACTCGTCAAACGCGTCAACGTGCCAGCCCAGCGCGGCGAGCCGCAGCGATATCTCGCCGTCACCGCATCCGATGTCCAAGGCCCGACCGGGCCGTGGACACAGTTCAGCTATCTTCCTCATGACCATGTCATGTCGCAGCCGGCCGCGAGCGCTGCCGCAATAGCCCTGGTACTGGTCACCGACCTCGGCGAAGTCGAACGCTCCGGTCACCCTGCCTCCTCGGTCGAATGCTCCGATCATCCTGCCCCCTGGACGGTAAGTAGCGTCTCGATAGCTGGCCAGTTACCGTCCCTGTTGACGCACGGGTGTCTCGATCTGTCGCTTCCGTGCGTCGGGGGTAGGTGGTGCGCACGCCGATCGCGACGGCAGCGTCGCGCTGTTGTTCGTCTGGAAGGACGTTGCATCAGTTTTGTCGAGGGACCTCGGCGACGATCACGTGGAAGGGCCGGGCGTCGTCGCCGACGCGGATGTCCTCGAAAGGTGGAACCCCGGCTGCGGTGAGATGGTCGAGGATCTCGGCAGTGGTCGGAGCTGAAAGCCGTGCTTGGCGAAGGGCATGTCGGCCATCGCGTCGGGATCGTCGATGCCGAGGACGATCCGTCCGCCGGGTCTGGTCACTCGGGCAAATTCGGTGACGGCGGCAAGGAGATCGTCGACGAAGTAGTCGCATTCAATACTCTGGCAGACTTCGACGATCTGACGGTTGGCGTCGATTCCGCCAGCTCAGGCTCTGCAGGCGCGCAGTAGCTCCGCACGTTCATCGACAATCGGTTGCGCACATGACAGATCCATATGTGGGATCGACAACCTGGTCAGCGGCGTCCCGAACTCTAGTGGTCGCAGACATTGATCACGACGCCTAACGGTGGCTTCCGGACACAGCGCGCGCCGCATTGACAAGACGATCACGACAAATGAGACTCCTTGCATTCACCGGTCGTAACGTTCCGCGTGTGGGCTCCCTGGCGTGCCACTGCACGGGCTGCCTGTTGGGGAGGGGCGTACTGCAGCATGAGCAGGTATGCCAGGAATCTCGAGCCGGACGCTCACCTGTTGCCGTTGAGCCCCGAACAGGAGCTCACGTTGCGCATATTTCCAGACATTCATCGTCAGGCATTTGCGTGTTTGTTACGCCTCGCTGCGCCCGGTTATGGGGGGCAGGCTTTATCTGGCGCATTGCAGGAGCTAGCGCGCCGGCACGACGCCTTCCGCGTGTTTTTCACCCGGACTGACGATGGCTGGCAGCAGTGGCTTGCCAGCCGGCCGCCGACGGTGGTGCTGGAGCGGGCCACCAGCCTTGAGGGCTTGGTAGCGCGACCGGATCTCCGTATGGACCGGGCGCCGATGATGCGGGCGGTCCACGTCACAGAGACGGATGCCGAGTACCTGTACCTGGCGTTCCATCATATGGTGTTCGACGGGTTGTCGTTGCATGTGTTGCTGGAGGAGTTGGATGCACTGCTTACAGGCCGGGGCCTTCGCCGCGCCGCTCCTTCGTTCGCCGGATGGCTGGCTCACCTACGCGAGCTGAGCAGCGCCGAGGCTGTCGGGCCCGCGCGGAAGCGGTGGGAGGCCCAACTCGCCCGCGGTATGCCCGAACTGCCGCCGCAGCGGCGTACGGGACCGAATCGTCTGGAGTTGACGCGCAGCGAGACCACCAGGCTGGACCTGGCCAAGGTTCTGGGCCAGCGATTCGACCCGGAGGAGGTGGAGACGGTCCTCGCACAAGATGCTCGCGTCGCCCGAGCATCGTGCAGGTAGTTGAGGACCGTGTCGTCGCGGTCTTGGAACGCGCTCCCGGTTCGGACTGCGAGGACGAGCCAGTGAACTGCGCGACGCTCAGACCCTATGCCAGGCCCCATCGCCTGCTATGGGTCAACTCCTTCCCCCTGTCGCCGTCGGGAAAGTCGGATACGGCCGCCCTGAAGGCGATCGTGCACACGAGCAGCCAGCATGTCTGAGACGGCCACCCGGCGACGCGCCCGGCCCCGCCTAGCCTTGCTACCCCCACCAGGCTTGGTCCGCGCCCTCTTCATCCGCACCCTGCTGTTCTCGGTCGGTGCAGGCACCTTCCTCAGCATGAGCCCGATCTTCTTCCTGCGATACGCCGGACTATCACCAGCGGCCATCGGCGCCGGGCTCACCACAGGGTTGACAGTCGGCATCCTTCTCGGCCCCCCGATGGGTTGAACTGTCCGACCGATTCAGACCGCGCAACGTGTGGTCGCTCACGTGCGTGCTCGAGTGCCTGATGTACCTGAGCTATCCGCTGGTCGGGTCGTTCGCGGCATACGCGGGCGTGGTAGCGCTGCTGTCAACAGTCGAGGCGTTAGGCAGTTCGGCCAGGACGACCTACATCGTGGCGCGCGTCCCGGAGACCGCACGCGTCGAGGCATACGCCTACATCCGCAGCGCGCTGAATATCGGCTTCACCGTAGGCGCCGGCGTTTCGGCCCTGGCCCTGCTCACCAAGAACCGGCACGCGCTGCTGGTAGGACCGCTGGTGGCCGCCGCGATGTTGCTCGGCAATGCCGTGCTCGTGCATCGGCTGCCCGGTGCGGCCGCAGCGCGCAGCGCAACCCCGACGACTTCGAGATGGGGCGCACTGGGCGACTTTCGCTTCCTGCAGCTGGCCGTGGGTGTGGGCGGCCTGGAGGCGCTCGACGTGTTGCTGAACGTGACGATTCCGCTGTGGATCATTCAGCGAACCGATGCTGATCCGGCGTGGGTGCCGGTCCTGTTCGCGGTCAACACGGTGCTCGTAGTCGTGTTGCAAGTCCCGGTGGCGAAGATGTTCGACACAGTACCGGCCGCGCGCGTGGCGGCGCGGGTAGCGGTCGCAGGCATGATGGCCACCTGCGCCGCGGCCGCGTCGGCGTCGACCACCGCCGGCGTGTGGACCGTCACGCTCCTAGTGGCCAGTTACATCGCGTTGACGGGCACCGAGATAGTCATGGCCTCAGCCAGTTGGACGCTGTTCCTGGCAGCCTCACCAGAAGCAGCACGTGGCGAGTATCAGGCTGTGTGGCGGTCCTCGTTCCAATCAATGCGCGCCCTGTGCCCAGCCCTGTTCGCGGCCCTGATCTTCACCGAGAACTGGCTCGGATGGCTCTTGGTAGCCACGTTCTTCGCTGCCGCGGGAGCGTTCGTGACGCGCAGGGTCGCCGACATGTCCCGAACCGAGGTGATAGGCCAACCGAACCCACAGTGACCTGCCAGGCCCGTCCTACCGCAACCTCGAGGAGCATCGCAACCGGATGAAGGTTTTCGTCTCAGCTCACATGGATGACCGCACCACCCTCGTGCGGCGCGCGCAGCAGGAGCTCATCGCGCACGGGCACTCCATCACCCAAGACTGGTCCCAGGGAGACGTCATCCCCGACGGGTTCGCAGACAGCGCCCTTGACGCAGGGCGAGTGTCGCGGGAGGACATCAACGGCATCCTGGCAGCCGACGCGTTCTTGATGCTCACCACCCATGCCGAGGAAGCTGGCAGGGGGATGTACGTCGAGCTCGGAGCAGCGTTGCTGAGGGCCGAGCTCGGGCTGCTGCGGCACGTGTGCATCGTCGGCGAGCTCACCCACGAGACGGTGTTCTACTTCCACCCACTGGCCCGACGATTCCCGACACTCACCGAGTGCCTACAGTTCCTGGCCACCCAACCCGAAGCCGCGAATCAACCGTGTTGAACGGCCACGACCCGAGCCACCAGCTCCACGACAGCACCGCGCCCACGTCCGCGACGTCACCGCCACCACCATCGCCGCCGTGCGCTATCACCGCCGGTCACAGCGCTCCACGCCCTCAGATGCGCCGGCAAAACCAACCGAACGTCCGGAGCCTGCGACGAGGCGAGGAAGCGACCACATGACCCATCACGGCAACACCGCCACCCACCTCGACCCGACAACACCTAGACGCCCCGCGACCGCGACGGGATGACAGCTGTGAGGTAGTGGCTAGCTCCGATGTCTCGTTAATCTCAGGCGCCGTGAGTTGACGACCGTCCCGGAGATGCTCCATACGCCTTGACAACTATTTGTACCTTAAGGACTCACCCTCTTGGCTTCGCGGTCGGATCACTGCGAATTCGCAGTAGAAAGAACTCACAAGCCTCGGACTCGTGGGCGAAGGTACGTTCCTCGCTCCGCTCGCCTCGTTCTGAGTAGTAGACGGTCCATTCGCGACCGCGGTCCTCAAGACAGTGCGCCTCGTTCGGCAGCCCGCCGGTGAGCGAGTACATGTCGGGGCGGAACCCCTCTGCCTCAAGAATGCGGGCCAGGTCGTCACGGGTCACGGCGACACCTCCTTGAGAAAGCCCTCGTCGATAAGAGCTTGGACAGATCTTGGCAGCAGGTACTGGGTGCCTCCACCGAACTCGCCGAATGCTGGTGCGGCAGGGCCGGCCTTGACACGAAGTGGTTTGAGGACTTCGTAGACCGAGTAGGGCTTGGTTTCGCTTCCCGGCGGGAGTGAACGTTGCGGGTAGGGGGTTCCCGCCGGCGAAGCATATTTGCCGTATGAGCTGCCGTACCGGTCGATGTGGATTCCGACGTCGAGAGTTTCTGCCTCCGGCTGGCCTAGGAATCCACCGTTCGGCGGGTAGTACGGAAGGAGTTCCTTGCCAGGCGTGGTCTCTCCCCCCGCCGCATCGGCGGTGAGGGCTTGTTGGGCTTGTTGGAGTGCGCGGTCGGCGGCGGTGATGGTCTGGTATTCGTCGCTGCGCAGGGCGAAGTTGTCGTAGTAGCGGTCGATGCCTGCTTGGCCGCGGAGGGACTGTTGGTCCATTCGTTCTTCGAGTGCGTTGGGTAGGTAGGTGCCGCTGCCACAACCGCCTCCTCGCGCGAATGCCGCGGCGGAGCCACACACGGTGGCGGCCATGAGGCCGAGCATGAAGGCTTGGTATTCCTGCTCGTGCCGGTTTTCTTGGGCGACATATTTGGCCCAGCCGGCTTGGGCTTTGGCGTAGGCGTATTCGTCGCTGGCGACGGTCTGGGTCAGGTTCTCGGTGTGCTGCCAGGTCTGCAGGTCGGATCCGGTGATCGCCCCGGTGTCGTCGGCCGGTCGCAGTCCGGTGGGGTCGCTGCTGGTGGCGGGGTTGTTGTGGGCGTAGCTGTAGCCGTTGTTCTGGGGTGGGTCGGCGGGGTCGAGGATCGGGTCGGGGGTGAGGAAGCGGCCGGTGGTGGGGTCGTAGTCGCGGGCGCCGAGGTGGATGGTGGCGGTGGTGGGGTTGGCGGTTTGCCGAGGTAGGTGTTGGGGTCGATCCAGGTCGGTGGGGTGGGGTCGCGGGGGTTGCCGTAGGGGTCGTAGTGGCGCCGTACTGGGTTGTTGGCGGTGTCGAGGGTGGCGGTGATGGTGCCGTTGGTGTCGGTGTCGAGGAAGTAGAGCTTGCTGCCGGTGGTGCCGGCGGTGGTGGTGCGTTCGGCGACCTGGTTGCCGTTGGGTGCGGTGTAGGTCCGGCTGGCGCTGGCCGTGCTGGCGCCGGCGGTGAGGTGGGCCTGGGTGTCGGCGAGGTAGAGGGTGGTGTTGCCGGTGGGGTCGGTGCGTAGCAGCAGGGTGCCGTCGGCGTCGTAGATGTCGCTTTGGCTGCTGCTGCCGCCGGTGGAGACGCCGGTCAGGCGCCCTTCGGGGTCGTAGCTGAGGGTTTGCCCGCCGGGGCGGCTGGTGGTGTGGCCGGCCGGGTCATAGCCGTAGGTCGAGGTGGGGCTGCCGTCGGAGTGGCTGATGGCCTGCACCGCGTGCGGCTGCCCGGTTCCGGGGACGGGGTAGGTGTAGGTGTCGGTCTCATCGGCATGTGCGATGTCGGTGGCGTGCCGGGTGGCCGAGAGCCGGTTGCCGATCGGGTCGTCCTGGTAGGACTGCCAGTACGGCGCCGGGCCGCCGAGGCTGGTGTCGGAACGGGGGTCGGCGCAGTTGGTGCTGGCCGGGGTCCAGGCCTCGGTGAGTTGTTGCTGGTGGTCGTAGGCGAAGCATTGGCTGTCGGTGCCGGTGGCTGGGGTGGGGTCGTTGATGGCGGTGATGTCGTCGGCCTGGTCGTAGCTGTAGTGCCGGTCGGCGATGATGGCGTTGGAGGAGGCGATCCGCTGGACGAGGGCCTCCAGCAGCCGGTTGGAGCCGTCCTGCCAGCTGTAGGTGTGGGTCAGGTCGGCTGCTGACCAGCTCTGGTCCGTCGAAGTCAGTCGGCCGTAGTCGTAGCGCACGCTGTCGAGGTAGGAGGCGAGGTTGGAGTCCAGGCCGCCGGGTTGGCCCAGGCTGTCATAGCCCAGGGTGAGGGTCTCGGAGGCCAGCCCGCCGACCGGTGGGTCGGTTCTGCTGGTGAGCTGGCCGGTGACGGCGTAGCCCATGGCGGTGGTGTAGGTGCCGGTCAGTGGGCCGTAGCCGGTCGGGATGGTGACGCTGGTGCCGGTGGGCCGGTTGGCCTGGTCGTAGCTGGTGACCGCGGTGGTGAACGCCGGACCGCTGGTGCCGCTTGAGTAGCGGATGGCGTCGGCGGGTTGGCCCTTGGCCAGGGTGCCGGCCGGTGCGCCGGTGACGGCGGCGGTGTCGTAGTCCCAGTGCGCGAGTTTGCTGCTGGCGGTGGGCGGGTCGAGGTATTCGTCGGTCTTGCGGTCGAGGGTGTCGTAGCTGTAGTCGAGGGTGATGCCGCGGGCGTCGGTGCTGCTGGTCAGCCGGCCGGCCGGGTCGTAGCTGTTGGTGGTGTCGCCGGTGTCGGGGTCGGAGCTGGCGGTGAGCCGGCCGAGCACGTCGTAGGTCCAGGACCATTGGTTGCCGGCAGTGTCGGTCATGGTTTTCAGTTGCCCGGCTGGCCAGTACGTATAGCTGGTGGTGTCGTAGCTGCCGCTCACTGCAGAGCCGTGGTAGGTGAGCAGCCGGCTGGGGTTGCCGCGGGCGTCGGTGTAGCGGGTGGTGGCGGGTGTTCCGGCCGGCGGGGTGGTGTCGATGTGGTCGCCGCCGTAGGCATACGTCGTCTGCCACAGCTGCGCGCCGTCGCCGTAGGAGGTGATGCTGCTGGTGCGCCCGGCGCCGTCGTAGCTGGTCGTGGTTTCACTGGGCACGGTGGTGGTGGCGTCGAAGACGGTACTGGTCGGACTGGTGGTGTCGTACCAGTCGGTGTTGGCGTCATAGACCCGCCCGGCCGCGTCGTAGAAGGTGTCGCTGAGATCGCGGCCGCCGCCCTCGGCCGGTGATTGGGTTTGCCGCAGCCGCAGCAGGCCGTCGTAGAGCTGGTAGCTGACGATCTGGGTGGCGCCGGCGGTGAGCTGGGTGGTCTTGACCGAGCTCGCGGCGGTGGCCGAGACGGTGTAGGCGTAGCCGGTGACCGGGGTGCTCGGGAACGCGGTGCGGGTGTGATCCGGTGTCCACACGCCGGTGACCCGGCCAAGCGCGTCGTAGCTGGCCTCGGTGAGGCTGCCGTTCTGGTCGACCTCCTTGAGCAGGCTGTGCCGGGCCGGGTCGTAGGTGTCGGTGAGAGTCCAGCCCATCGGGTTGGTGACGGCGATCGCGGTGACGGCCCCCCACCGGCCGGGGTGTAGGCGGTGCTGGTGGTGCGGTTGGTTCCGGTGCGCGGGTCGGTGAGCGTGAGCTGCCGGCCGAGCGCGTCGTAGGTGGCGGTGCTGACGGTCTGCCAGTGGGCGCTCTGGTCGGGGTTGTAGGAGGCGACCTGATCGGTGCCGGTCACGTTCCCCTTGATTGCGCCGACGCCCCAGGCCTGGTTGTCGTAGCTGTAGCGGGTGTCGGAGATGGCATCGGCGGGCAGGCTCAGCGCCGCGCCGCAGCGCGTGCCGACCACGCTCACCTCGGATGGGTAGTCGCGCAGCCAGCTGGTGGGGTTGTCGGCGTAGCTGGTGGTGGTGCACCGGTCGTCGGTAAAGGTGGCGGGCTCGCCCTGGACGTCTTTCTCGCCCTGGTCGTCGATGGTGGTCGGCAGGCCGGTGGCCTGGTCGTAGCCGGTGGTGATCTCGGTGGTGCGGGTGCCGCCGGCCGACAGCGAGGTCGAGGTCTGCACGTCCCCGTCGCGGACCATCCGCGCTGAGTAGAGGCTGTCGGTCGCGGGCGGGTTGGAGACCCAGGCGGTGGTGTGGCACAACTGATGGGTTTCCGATGGGCAACTGGCCGCAGCGTTGAAGAAATCCCATAAAAAGTGGACCTCTTGGGACAGCTTTCGAACCCTGCCCAGGGTCATATCAGATCGGCAGAGACTGATCCGGGTACCTGAACGCAGAGAGAGTGAATTGCGTCAGGTACGGGACGCCGGCTCGTATGATGGCGGTCATGACCGCCGCCCGCGACGAGCTCCACCGCCTGGTCGAGCAACTGCCCGAGGATCAGCTGCCGGCTGCCCTGATCGAGGTACAGCGGCTGGTGGGCGAGGCTGAGCTAGCACCGTGGCCGCCGGCTTGGTTCGGGGCAATCACGGCAGGTCGTGCGGACACCTCGCAACGCGTCGATGAGCTGCTGGCTGAAGGTTTCGGTCGCTAACTGGTGATCGTCTGCGACACGGGCCCACTGGTGGCTGCCGCAATCAAGGACGACGCCCGTCACCGCGAGTGCGTCGATCTGTTCACGGCTTTGCATCTGGCTGGCCGGCGCATCCTGGTTCCGGGTCCGGTGGTCGCGGAGGTCGGTTATCTGCTCGCTCGCGAGGGCGGGGCACGCGTGGAGGCGCAGTTCTTGACGTCGCTGGCCGAGCGGACTTTGTGGCCGGTGGAGCTCACGGCCGAGGACTACCGGCGCTCGGCCGAACTCGTGCTCACCTACAAGGACCTGCCGTTGGGCACGACGGATGCCAGCGTGATCGCTCTATGTGAGCAGCTCGAGCTGTCCGAGGTAGCCACTCTCGACCGCCGGCACTTCGCGGTGGTCCGGCCGCGGCACGTCGAGGCCCTCACGCTGCTACCTGAGACCTAATCCGCCGCACCAGTTAGGAGCCAGGGTTGGCGGAGGATCGACCAATGCCGACAGCAGCTGACCCGGATCGCGAAGACGGCATGGTCCGGGCGCTGGACAGCGAACTCGCAAGACTGCGTCGCGAGGTCGCTCGGCTGCGGGCGGAGAACGCCAGGCTACTGCGACTGCTCGACCTGACCCCGCGCGAGGCCCGTCTTCCTGGTCCGACTCAGACGGCGATCTTCGATGCGGCGCCCGGAACCGTGAGCGTTGATTCCTCGCCGGCTGCGAAGGTGGCGTTCTATGCGTCGCTCTTCGGCGCCCGTACCGATGTGTATGCGCTGCGCTGGGACAACGCCCGCACTGGCCGCTCGGGGTGGATGCCGGCGGTGCGGGGCGGATGGCGCAAAGGTCGCCCCGCCGCCGAACGGGAATATTTGCCACTCACCAGTGAGGTGCTGACTGCGCATCTGTCCGGTGAGATCGAGATCGGCCTCTATCCAATGCTCGATGGTGACCGCTGCCGATGGCTGGCGGCGGACTTCGACGGCCCTACGGCGATGCTCGACGCACTGGCCTACCTGAAAGCTGCTCGGGCGGTCGGTGCGCCGGCGGCGCTGGAAGTGTCCCGGCCATGGGAAGAACCTCGTCGTGAGTACCTCGGCGTCAACTTCCACTCCCTCCTCAAAGCACGCTCGCTTCGGATGAGCCGCCCGATCCAGATCATTCGACGCCAGACTTGGGACAAGTCCTTCAAGCCCAAGGACGACTCCAAGAAGCGGCAGCAGCAAGACGAGGCCACTAAGGCTTGGAATCTGCACACGGCGCTCTATTACAAGGCTGGCGGTGTGCCGTGGCGGATGATCCGCTCGGCGGAGGACCTGACGAGCTGCTACGTCGGCGTGGCCTTCTACCGCAGCGCAGACGAAGCGACGCTCCAGACCAGCGTTGCCCAGGTATTCAACGAGCGCGGCGACGGCGTGATCGTGCGGGGTGCGCAGGCTACCCAGTCGAAGGACGACCGGCAGCCCCACCTGACTGGGGTCGACGCCAAAGACCTGCTCGAACAGTCGCTGGCCCGCTACCGAAGCGAGCACCGGACGATGCCTGCCCGTGTCATCCTCCACAAGACATCGTCGTTCACGCCCGCGGAACTCGACGGGTTCCAGGCAGCGGCCGATAACGAGCGGATCGACCAACTCGAACTGATCTGGATCCCTCGAAGCGACCCTTTCCGACTCTTCCGCCAGGGCGAGCATCCGCCGCTGCGCGGCACGATGCTCTCACTGAGCGACGAGCGGCACCTGCTCTACACGCGTGGCAGCGTTCCGCTCTATAAGACCTACGCCGGGATGTACGTGCCCTCCGTTCTGTCGTTCCGGATCGCCCGAGCAGAGTCCCGTCCAACCGAGATCGCAACCGAACTCTTGATGCTCACCAAGATGAACTGGAACGCGACCCAGCTCGACGGCCGCGTGCCGATCACCTTGCGAACGGCTGACTCGATCGGGGGCATCCTCAAACACCTCGGCCCGAGTGACTCTCCGCAACCGCGATACGCGTACTACATGTGACTGCCGATCTAGAACGGCGACTCGTGAACCGGTACCTCGTCGTAACCCGGCTGATCATCGGCGTATGCAAGAAACCTGGCATGAGCTGTTCGATTTTCGCGCCAATATTTAACAGGCGCACTCGGCCGCGCCCGGAAGTCTACATGCGTCAGCACGAGTTCTTCCTTTGCTCGTGAGATCGCTACGAAGAACTCCGAGGTTGCGGCACTACCCCAGAAGAGGTCCTCTTCGACACCAAGCACGATCACCTTCTGGAATTCGAGGCCTTTGCACTTGTGGATCGTGAGAATCCGTACGGCATCGAGTTCAGACAGCCGCCTGAGCGCCTCGACGGGATCACCGTCAACGGCAAGTTCCCGGCCGAGCGCATCGAGAGCACCTTCGATGACCTCGTCGAGTCGCGTGCCCTGTTGATACCCCGGCGAAAGCGCATTGAGCACCGGTCGCGACACCACGTCCAAGAAGTCGGCGATGACTGGCCGCCATGCCCTAAGGTCTCCCTTCGCGAACGAGGGGCGGCGGACCTCTGCTCGCGCGCCGCGGAGCAGGCGCTTGAGTTGGCTATCGAACCGAAGCGCTGCCTGATCTGTGGCGCTTGAGCGCGACGCGACGCGCATGAGTTCGGCGTACGCATCGGGGCGACGGTCGCTGGCTACGACCCACACGAAGTTGAAAATCAGAGCTGCAGCTGGCTCGGCGGCAAGGTCTTGGCTGTCCTGCTCATTCCGGTACGGGATGCCACGATCGTGCAACTCCTCGCCGAGTGCCTCACACACCTCCTTGGACTGTTGACGGACCAAGACTGCGATTTCGCTTGCCGGTACGCCCTCATCGAGCCAGCCTTCAACGAGATCAACTACCGCCTCTGCTTCCTCGACCTGGCTATCGAAGTGGAGAACACGAATGACACCTTCATCGCCGACGAGATCGTCATCAGGGCTGGCGGCGGCGGGGTCCAGCTCCTTAATCATGCGGTTCTGCATCCTGCGAAGGCGTGGCGCCGACCTGAAGTTCTGATAGAGGGGCAACGAAGCAGCGTGGAAATCCTCGGAGAACCTCTTCATGATCCCGTCGAGAGCGCCCGCCCAAGCCATGATGCGTTGCTTGACGTCCCCAACGGCGGTGAGGACCGCGTCGGTGCCGAGAAATGCAGCCTTCACGAACACGTACTGGTTCCTAGTGGCGTCCTGGAACTCGTCGAGGAATACGTGGCTGTAGGTCTGATGGAGCGCCCCTCGGGCGTACCGATTGCTCTCCAAAATGTCCAGAGCGAGCGGAACAAGGTCATCAAACGTGATCTGCTGACCGTGGACGCGAGTGTTGGTATCGATCCGATAATCGGGCCGCAGCTCGTTCTGACCGGTCAGGGCGGGCCGGTAGCTGTCGATCAGGCGCTTGGCGAAGGCATGGAAGGTGAAGCTGTCGAACCGCGCTGCGTATTGCCATCCTGATCGCTTGCGAACGCGGTCTCGTAGGTTCCAAGCTGCGTTGACCTTGAACGCGATGGCGAGGATTCGACGTGGATAGGGGCACGCGCCCGTGCGAAGCAGGAAATCCGCTCGCTGTGCCAAGAGTTCGGTCTTGCCCGCTCCTGGACCAGCAGCAACCACTGTGTTCAGGGCAGTCTTGATTGCGGTAAGCGCGTTGGGTTCGAGATTGAGGTCGTCGACTGGCCGCCAGTCCTCTGGTCGAATCACTCGGGCAACTCTGCAAGCTTTGCCTGCACCCGTTTGATGAGTCTGCCGAGTACATGGGGGAGCCCTTCGAGGAGTTCCTCATCAGTCAGCGCAGAGAGGGCTGCGAGGTGTGTCGCTGGTTTGCTCTTCAAATCGAACTTGGCGTGGTAGTCGTCGAACAGATCCAGGAGGTCGTCACCGAGCCGTGTCTCGTTGACGTGACTCTTGCCCAGCACGGCGATAATGGTTGATTCTTCAGGCGTGGATGGATCAACATCGTATGCATTCGGGTAGGCGTCGAGCATCATCAAGTCGAGGTTGACAGGCGTCGAGAAGAAGACGTCTCGACGCTCCAGAGCCGCGACCGGATTCCGGCCAGCCGGATAGTTGGGATCATCGAGCTGCGGGAAGTCATGCTCATCGTTCCACTTCGGAAGTGCATTAATGGCCTCCTTCTTGAAGGGAGGCTTCGCACTGACTGCGTTGACCTGCCGGAGGGCGTTGCGAACGCGACCCCAGCCTCCCTGATGACGCCCCGAATCGAGGTCGAGCAGCGTCACATATGGGATCTCCAACTCGCTTAGCAACCGCCAGAAGTGGTTGACGTGACGCCCACCCAGAGGCGCAACTGAAACAGACGCGTCGTCTTCTGCAATGCCGGACGCCGCCAGGATTCGTGGCAAGACGACCTGTTCGCTGTCTCCCTCACCTAGAACAACTAGCCGGGAGAAGTAGAGCTCGGGATACGCCTGAACGGCCTCGCGCACGTACTTGGTAGCCGCCTCGTCATTCTCAGGCAAGACAATGCGGTGCACCGTCGTCTCGCGATCAGCGTTGAGCCGAAGGAAGCAGATCGACTCAGGATTGACCCGGCGCAGCAGAGTCGGCACATGCGTCGCGATGAGGGCTTGAACCTCGCCTTGCTCACAGGCGCCGCGAAGTTGACGAATGATCCGACCCAGGTATTGCGGCGCGAGGCTGTTCTCCGGTTCCTCCAACGCGATCACTGTATGTACAGGCGGACGCAGCCGGTCGGGATCGAGTGCCGCCTCCTCGCCAGCGAGCACGCGCCGAGCCAGCGCCTGCCAGGCCAACACCATGGAGATGTACAGCAGCGACTTCTGTCCGTCGCTCAGACGTTCAAACGGCAGTGGCGTGCTGCCGTGGGTCGGCGAGAACGTTACGGTCAACTGGCGAAGAACTCCCTCAAGTTCGCCTCGCCCAAAGGCGATAGACGGGTCACTGAAGAATTTTCCCGTGTGGAGACCCGACCACTCCTGGGCCAGTTGGGTGCCGATAGTCTCAACGGCACCGTTGCCGACGAGCACCTCGGTCATTTCGGCCATAAGGTCGTTGAGCGACTCGCGTTCGGAACTCCAATCGGCCGCGCGCAGGGTACGGCCGATCAGCGATGCGGTGGTATACGAGATATGGTCGGCCGGGTCACGCCTCGCCGGCAAATAGTGAACCTCGATATGGCCGCGGTCGTATCGCGACATGTCGGCACGACTTGTCGGCTCGTCCTCCGCGTCAACCGCAAGGACGTATTCGACCTTCTCGTCGATCTCGCCGTCCGCTGCGAGGATAGCCGTCAGGCGAACTCTGACACGGGGAACGCCGTCCTCAGTCGCGATTGCCATATGCGAAAAGTTTGGCGGAACCGACGCATGCACATCACTGCCTTCGGCCTCCGGAAACTCGATGTTGACCTCAAGCCAGAGGACAGGCTGCTCGGCATGGACCTCGCTAGCGCTTCGATCAAACGGGACGTGGAAGTCCTCGATCCGGATCTTGCGCTGGCCTCGGAGCGGGCTGAAGAGCCGGGACAGCGCCTCCAGCACAGCCGTCTTCCCCGCCCCATTCGGGCCGAGGACATACGTAAGTTCCTCGAGCTCGATGGTGGTCGGCTCAGAACCGAACGACTGGAAGTTCATTAGGCGAAGCCGACACACCCTCATGGATATTCTCGATCCTTTCTAGCGCCCCAAATGCGGGCGCGCCGGTTCGCCCTCGACGCTAGTGGTGGCGACTCGGACCGGAGCGGTCGGCACGCCGCTCACTCCCACTATTAGTTATGGAGATCCGGTCGATTTCCTTGAGCACACGCCTAACGTTTCATCTGCGCGCTCAGTCTCGGCAGCGAGCAACGCGCCTATCGACGAGAGTGCGTGCGGCCGCGGTGTTGCCGGAAGCGTCGCCAGCTGACCCGCCGACTATGTACGCGGATCGCGCATTGAGAGACCCGCGGATAGCGCATCACCGGAAGGTGACTCAAAGCGCTGCTCACCGTGATCTCCACGCCGTCCTCGGCATTACGCCTACGGCGGGTGCTCCTCATGCAGACGGGCAGCGGGTAGTTCGCTGTCGAGAAACGAACTGGCACAACGAACTGGCACAATTTTTGGAAAATGGGTGTCGTTCGGACTGCTGGTTTGATATACCTCTACATTGCCCATATAGGCACAGACTGTCAAACAAGCGGAGGCAGGGGAGTTCATCGTGGTATTGAAGCGTTCACGTTTGGTCGGCATTGCATCGTGCATCGCCGTTTCCGGGCTCCTTCTGTTCGCCGGGACCGTTTCGGCAAGTGCCAAGCCGATCGGGGTACCCGCACCGGCACCGGCCAAGACTGGACACGGTACGAGTGGCGGCCCAGCCACGCTCGGCGTGTATTCCCCGGGCAAGGCGGCCGAGTACGGCAAGACCCCACGATCGCTGGTCCCCAACGGCGACGGGTACTTCGCTGAAGGCAGAGTTCAAGCCTCATCCGCGTCGCCACGAACAGCACCCCAAGTCGCGGCGTCATCCGGCAGCTACTACGTTGGGACGCATTACGGCGCGACGGGGCGATGCGGTTTCGCCCTGTGCCTGTATTGGGACGGGAACGAGGGTGGCGCCGCCATCGGGTTCAACTCGCAGGTAGCCAACTATTACGGCTATGTTTTCCCGAACAACGGAACCGGTCACGGCACGGCGGTCAAGAACAACGCCGCGTCCGCCGAGGACCAGGGCAATGTCGAGGCAAGCACGTACTACAACGAGAACTACCAGGGGAGTCAGGACTGGATGAACCCGCAATCGTACGGGAACCTCTATCTCACCTGGAACGACGAAGCATCCGGCGGACCATGGTTCTAGCTGTCCGGCGGGGACGGTCGGGCAGCGCCACCACGCGTGCCCGCGCTCGGGTCGTCTGCGTGATCGCGATACTGACGCTGCTCGCGGTGAGCAGCGGATGCACGGCCAAGCGCCACACCGCATCCCAGCCACCCGCATCGCAACGATCCGCATCGCAACGACCCGCATCAAGCTCTCCCAGGGCAACGGCGATTCCTCCGCGGACAGCGCTGGATCGCAGCACTGACGGCGTGTTCGTTCCCTGGCTCCCAATACAACTGAGGTCCTTCACCCTCGCCGACGCCCGGATCGTGAACGTGGCCCGATTCAAGGCCGAGGCCTCGTGCCTGCGTTCGTTCGGCCTGACGTTTCCCGACCTCCCGATCGCCCCGCTCAGCCAACGCGATATCGCATTCCAGCAGAACCGCCGGTACGGCATTACCGACCCTGCCGAGGCCGCTAAGTTCGGCTACCACCTCGACCCATCCGCTCTGGACGGAAACGGGGGGACGCCGCTGATCGAGCAACTCGACGACTCCCAGAAAACAGTGCTGTACAACAATGCCCGGCTGGCAAGCTTTCAGGGCAAGCCGCTGGCTCCGGACGGCTGCCTCGGCCAGGCCACCCGATCGATCGCCGGCAACGGCGAATACGCGCATTCAGCAATCGGCGCCACCATCGATCACGACAGCTTCCAGCAATCGATGAAGGACCCGCGCGTCACCGCCGCCTTCGCAGCGTGGTCGCAGTGCATGGCCGGCCATGGCTACCACTACCCCGACCCCATCACCGCCGGCTCCGATCCCCGCTGGACCGGCCCCCACGTCGCCGACGGCGAAGTGACGACGGCGCTCACCGACATCGGCTGCAAGACCACCACGGACCTCATCAGCATCTGGTCCCAGGTCGAGACAAGGATTCAGACGACGATGATCGCCCAGAACAAGGCAGCCGTTGCCTCCAACGAGGCCGCATTCCATGCACAGATGACCCGAGCGGAACAGATCCTTACAGGCGGATAGGGTGATGACCGCGGGGCACGTCAGCACGATCGAGGTGGTCGAGCGCCTCGCAGGAGCACCAGTGCGGGTCGGCGAGGCGCTCGTGGGTGCCTGCCTACAAGACCCGAAGGGCGGGATCGGGATTGCCGGCGCGCTACCCGCGCTGGCCAGCTAGGGGATGGCCCTTGTCGCTGTCTGGCGTGGGCGACGCCAAATGAAGGTGAACGTGGTCTCTGCGTGAGAGCCGCCGTCGCGGGAACGTTGGGTTGCGGTGACGAGCTCGTAGCCGGCGTCGGCCCACTCCTGCAGGCGCGTCCATATCCGGATTCGGATAGGCTTCGGCATCCGCGAAGATGGGGTGGCGGAAGTTAAGAGCGGAGTGCTTGTACTCCATAACGCTGCAACTTAGCAGCCGAGGAACATCATGCGTGGGACCTCAGGCAGCGAAAGCGCGGAACTGGCCGAACACGCAAGCCAGTCACAGGGGTCAGTAGGTCGGGCCGTCCAGCTCTCGTGCAGATCGGTAGAACGCCTCGTGATCCGCGGTAGACGATGGGTCAGCTGGAGTGCTTGGCCGGTCCGTGGCGATGGCTTTGCCCAAGGCTGGAATGGCGTCTTCGCTGTCGTCGTAGAGGCGCCATAGCAGGTTACCGGCATCGGCAGGAGGGTGCTCAGCAGCGAGGCCGTGTAGACGGCTAATGATGTCGTCACCGGCGTTGTGGGCACGGTCGATCGCCGCGGCGAGCAAGGTGTACGTCGGGTCAGCAACCAGGTTGGGATTGATGCTTGCGACGAGCTGCTGCCAGCGTTCCTCGGCGCCGAGGTGGCCGGTTACGTCGGCGGTCGTCCCGTCGATCTCTGCCTGCAACTCAAGGAGCCGATGGTGGAGCTGGCTAAGTTCGTCGAGGGCGATCTGGTCTGCAAACCTCATGATTCCCGCCACCACGTCTGCCTGACGCAGGCCGCCTGGATGACTGTTCTCTAGTGCTTGTTCGGCATCGCGGAGTTGCTGTTGGGCGGTGCTGAGGCCAACGCGATCGTCGTCGCGGCGCGCGGCTTCGACCGCGGCTTGCGCCTGTTGCACCGCGTCGCGGAGCGGTCCCAGGCTCTCCTCGCGCTCGGCGGCTTGGTCGATGGACTCGCGGGCATGCCGGTGCCAGCGACTGTCCTTGTTGTAGTAGGCATCGCGGGCGGTGCGGTAGTCGGTGAGTGCTGCCTGATAGCGGGTCCGCAACGACGGCGTGCTCAATGCGGGTTCCGGGATGTCCTCAAGTGAGGTGGCGTGTGGGTCCTTGGCTCGGAATTCATCGAGCACCGGACCAACGACCGCAGGCTCGGCAAGGTCGCCGAGGTAGGGCAGGAATGCGCTCTCGCCAGCATTTTCCAGGATGTACAGCCAAAAGTCAGGGGCGAAGTTGACCGGATCGATCCCGCACCATTCGCCCGGGAAGGCGCTCGCGCCGAGAGCGCCGGCTACCTGTACGAGTGGGCGGTCGAGCGCGGCGGCGATGCGCCGTGCTTGACGAGCGAGTTCATATCCGGGCCGGAGCTGGCCGTCGATGAGCAGGGTGTGCTCGACGGTTTGCCACAGCATCCGAGCTGTTTCTAGGCCGCGCTCGAGCTCGGACGCGGGCGGATGGAATGGCTTGAGCCGATCAAGGCATTCGTCGACGACCAGGTCGAGCAGCGGGGTGGCGCTGGTGATTGCCTCGGCGATCGCAGCCGGGCCAAACTCGGCATAGGTCTGGGCCGGGTCGGCACCGGTGGGCAGGTTCAGCCGCAACGGCTCGGTGACGCCAGCGTCGATGAGGAGCTGGTGAGCGCGGACGGCGGCGCGGCGACCGGCAGCGTCGTTGTCGAAGGCAACGATCACGGTACGACCGGAGAGCGGGCCGAGACTGGCCAGCAGTTGCAGATGCCGGCTGGTGAGGGCAGTACCGGCGACTGCGACCGGCACCGCGGTGCTGAGCGGGATGGCGGCCCGGACGGCCGCGTGGTCCAAGGGTCCTTCGACGAGCGCGATGGCTGCGCCATCGGCGATCGCGGCAGCGGTTTCGTCGTCGAGGCCGTAAGGGAGTGCGGACTTGTTGTACAGGTCGGTGCTCGGACCGTTGAGGTACTTGGGTATGCCGGGATCCCCGTCGAAGAGCGGGTTGCGCCGGCCGATGAACGAAACTACCTCTCCAGCCGGAGTGGTGATCGGGAGGACGAGGCGGTCGCGGTAGACGTCGATCAGCCTGCCGCGGCTTGAGATCTTGGCCAGTCCTGCATCGAGGAGCGCCCGGTCGGTATGGCGGCGCCGACGGAGGTGGTCGACTAGCTTGGTCCAGCCGGCTGGAGCATGGCCGGCCTGTACACCGGCGAGCCCGCGCTCGGCGAGATAGCCGGGCACCCAGGAACCGGCCGTCTGCTCGGCGTAGTAGGCGGCTGCGTCGGCAAGCGCGGTGCGGGCAGCCTGCAGCTGTGGTGCCTCCTCGACAGGCTGCGCATCCCGGCCGAGCTGCTGGTTGACTAGCTCGGGACTGACGATGGCCGCGTCGTTGGCGGCCAGTTCGTCGAGGACCGTCGCGGCATCGGGCGGCGGTTCGAGGTCAGCATCGGCGGGATCGGGAAAGGTGGGCAGACGCAGCTGCTCCAACCGGCCAGTGGCGAGGTCGTTTAGGACTGCAGCGGCGTCGGCCGGCGGCTCCTGGTCGGTCGTCGTCTCGTCAAGGACGGGCGCGGTTTCGTCGCCCCATTCCTCTCGGACAGGCTCGGGATCCGTCAGCAGGCTGAGCTGCCACAGCGCCGCGGTGGCGTACTGGGCCGGGGCGAGATCAGCGAGGTGGCCGGCGATCATGCCGGCGGCGTCTCTGGCCAGCCGCATCGGGTCGGCGCCCTGCCGGATCGCCAGATCCATGCGGTAGACGATGGTCGGCCAGAGTCGATCGGCCACGATCCGGCCAGTGGCCTGCGTGCCGAGCATCGCCTCCAGCTGGCTGGTCCAGGGCGGTCGAGCACGGTAGCTATGCGGAGGCGCCTCGGTTCCGGTCAGGGCCAGGTGTGGCGCCAGCCGCCACCACAGCGCGTCCGCCGGCCGTTCGACCGGGAGCGGACCCTGCCGGAAGGCCGCGGTGATCCGGTGCGGAACATCGAGGCCGAGCGCGTCGGCGGTGTTGAGCCGGCCGGCCAGGATCGGCCAGGATTCGTCGCTGGCGATCCGCGGGTCGAGTTCCTTGATGAGCGCTGCCCATCGCGCGGTGGCGTCGCCGGCGGTGACACCGGAGACGGCGAGGGCTCGCTCCAGCAGGCGGGCGCGGTGGCCACGCAGGGCCATGGTCGGAGCCGGAGCGCCGGCGGGACGCAGGTCGTCGGGGCTGGCACCGGTGCTGGCCCGCCAGACGGCGAGTTCGCGAACCAGGCCCGGATGCTCCAGGTAGGGCAGTGCCCACGCCGGCGCATCAGCCGGCGTCCAGCCCGCGGCCAGCTCGCCGATCTCGGCGACGAGTGTGCCGATTCGGGTGGCCAACTGCTGCAGGTAGCGGCCGTAGTCAGGGTGGAAACCGACTGCTGCGGGTAGGGGAGGCAGCCAGGGGAGCGGGCCGCTGCCGACGGAGCCCGTCCCGTTCGGGTCGAGCCGGTAATCGAGCACGGCGGCCAGATCCTTGGCCGAGTTGAGTTCTCGGCTCTCGGCGGCGCGGAGCAGTGCGGCGATCGGATCGACGCCGGTCAGGTTGACGCCAGCCAAGTGCGCCTGCAGGTACGGCCAGTCCGGTGCGGTGGTGATGCCGGGCACGGCCCTCTCGGCGAGTTCGGTGAGTTCGCGCAGTCGCGCCGGACCGGTGAGATCTTGCACCGCGGTCTGGTAGCTGTGCCGGTATGCGGCAGCAGTGTCGGCCAGCCGCCGGAAAGGATCGCCAGCCTCGGCGAACTCGGTGAGCGCGGAGCGGTTCTCGTCCTGGCGGCCAAGGATGGCGGTGAGTATCTCGACCGCGGTGGCGGGTGTTTGGACTTCGGGATAGATGACCGAGTGGGAATCCCCGTCGCCGTTGGTGATCACCCAGGCGTGGTTCTCGCCGGTGCCTCGGGTCATTCCCATGTACAGCTCGGCCGCGCCGAGCCGGTCGGTGATCACGACGTGCACGATGCCGGCGCGGGTCTGCGAGCCGACGGTGTCGCCTTGTTCGGAGCGGAGGGTGGCGGCGTAGCCGAGCCGCACATGCTGACGTACGTAGTCGGGCGGCAGCGTGACGCTGCGGTGCTGGCTGGTGTGGCGGACGGTGAGCGATCCGTCCTCGTGCACCGCGGTGATCCGGTATCGGTCGTTGTTCTTTACGTGATCGGTGCCGCCGAAGGAGAGCCGACGCGCGTTCTTCTTGGTGATGATCAGGTCACCGGTGGAGGCGGTTTCGCCGCCGGAAATCCGCGCCTCGAGTCCGCGTAGGCCATCCTGTTGTAGCCGCACCGCGCGGGCACGAGCGTTCAACGCGGCCACCATTGGCAGGTCGGGGGCGATCATCAGCACGTCCGCACCGCGGGCCAGGTCGGCCTGGGCGGCGGCGAACACTTGGCCGGCAACCGCGTCAACGGTGGTGGCGTGGATGCGGCCGCGGTCGAGGTAGTAACCAAGCGTAGACGGGTCGCCGGCTCGTAATGCGAGGGAGGCGGCGCCTTCGGTCTTGTCGATGAACCGCACCACTTGGTGCAGCGTGAGCGCGCCGTGGGTGGCTTGGATGTCACGCAGCAGCCCGCCGGCGGTGGTGGCTGCGAGCTGCCGGTCATCGCCGATCAGCCGCACAAATCCGCCCCGGCCGAGCACGTAGCGGATTGCGACGTCGAGGTTGTGGGTGGAGGCCAGGCCGGCCTCGTCGATCAACACCAGGCTGTCCGGCCCGATCGACCGCACCCAGCCGGGCCGTTCCTGCAGCCGGGTGTGTTCGATCTCGTAGACGAGCTTGTCGAGCGTGTCGGCCTTCGTGCCACCGAGCGCCTTGGCGAGTTGATGCGCGGCGGAGGCCTGCGGAGCGAGGGCGACGATGTCACCGCCGGAGTTCCGCCACGCGGTCGCCAGGATCCCCATCGCGGTGGTCTTGCCGGTACCGGCCGGTGCGAGCGCCAGCTGCACCCGCCGCCGTGAGCAGGCCATCTCCCGGGCGAGACGTTCCTGGCTCGAGTTGAGTACCCGGGAGCGGTCGTTGGCCTGCCATTCGGCCACCGCCACCAGCAGATCCGTTGACGTGACCGCTCGACCGCCGGTCAGGCCAGCCGCATCCAAGACCCGCCGCTCGGCTTGCAAAACGTGTTGCGAGGTGTACTTCTGGCCGCCGATTCGGGTGAACACCGACGACCCGTCACGCCGACGAAGCCCTGCCGGTACCGCAAGGTTGGCGTCAACATCGGCGCCGATCGGCACCGAGTACCGCGACTCCAGCACCCGGTCGGTGACATCGAGCACCAACTGCTCGCGCAGCTCGGCCGGCACCTTCTCGGCGCGCAACTGCCGCTGCGCTTCGGCGTAGACGTGTCGCCACTGCCAGGTCGAACGCTCCCGCGACACCACGCGCAGCACCGTCTCGGCGCGTTCGGCGGCCAGCACGTGCAACTGGTCGGGGCCTACCGCGGCGGGCGGGTGCCTGCTGTTGTCGACTGTGACGCCGGCGGCGCGGGCCTGCTCGGCACCGACCCGCTCGGGGCTCACACCGAGGACTTGGCCGGCCTGGAACCGCCAGTACCGGTGCTGATCGCGCGACGAGCGCGGTTCGTGCTTCTGCTGCCGGGTTTCCAGGTTTGCCCGCTCGGCGAGGGCGATCATCTCCAGCGGCGTGGGTTGCCGTCCGTGCACGGTGTGGAAGTCGGCAGCCAGCTGCTCGCGGCGCTCGACCAGTTCCGCGCGGCGGGTGGAGAACAGCTCCATCATGCGCCGATCCACTCCGCGCAATTCCCGGATCGGGCGCCGGCCGGAGCCGCTGACCGTCTCGACGAACTCACCGCCCAGACGTGTGGTGAACTCCTCTTCCATCGCGGTGTTGTAGAACTCCGAGACCGATACGGCCAGCTCGTAGACCAGCCGGCCGTCCAGTGCCAGCCAGCGGCCGTCCAGGGTTTGCACCTTGTTGCTGATCGCGGCGTGGGTGTGCAGCTGCGGGTCGCCGTTGCGCGAGTCGCGGTGGGTGAACACGGCGACCAGCAGGCCCCTGGTCTCGACCTGGCCGGCTCCCGCACCGATTCGGGTGTAGGCGATATGGCGTTCCAGCCATGTCAACGACCGGTCGACGGCCGTCTCGTGCGCCTGCCGGATGGCGTCACGAATCTCGGCCGGACCGACCGCCCAGAGCGCGCTGACGCTCTTGACCGGGGAGAAGGTGCAGTCGAACCCGGCCACCGCGGTACTCGTCCGCCGCGACTCTCGCGCGACGAATCCGGACAGTTCCCGTTGGTTCAGCGGGGCTCTGCCGTAGGTGTCGTGGAAGTAGGTGAGCGCGACCTCTGTACGGATGCTGGCTCGGTCCTGCTCCGGGATGGCGGCGTTCCACTTCGCCTTCCGTGCGGTGTTGAACTCGGTGTAGGCGCGGCCGAGTCGGCGCTGCCACTCCGTCGTACCCTCGGTTATTCGGAAGGCCTGACCGAGCTTGGTCATCGATAACGCTGCCGCTGCGGAATGGCCTTGTGCAATAAGAGATGCCTCGATCTTGCTGGCGTCCGGGTGACGGCCCTCTCCGAACAACGCCTTCATCTGCGTCTCGGATACCTCGCCCGACACGCCCAACGACGCCAGTCCGGCACCCCACCAGCGGCCCGGCGACTCACCCTTCTCCGAGTAGTAGTCAGACAGCGAGTCATAGCCACGCTCGGTGGAATCGTGAGCGGCAACCTGCCGAATTAGGTAGGTGTATCCGTCGCCGGCGGTGAGCTTCTTCGGCGACCTCACAGGCCGGACGCTACGGAGCCCGGTCGATTCACTGACCGTGCAAGAAAGTGTGTGTTGTTATCGATCTGTTGCCGTGATGCAAGAGGTGTGTAGGACGTAGACGGGCGAGTTCGTTGAGCTGAAGTGCGGGTTCGGATCTGTTTGGAAGTGCTCGTGAAGCGGGGATCTATCGTGCGGGCTGGTCATGATGCGTCGGTCGAGGTTCGGCTAGTGACTTGAGGAGTGTTTCGGGATGACGCAGGCCAGGAAGGCGACCGGCTCGGCCGCGAAGGGGCCGAGCCCCCGGCAGCGGGCCAGGGCCGCTCAGGCGGAGAAGCTGCAGGCGCGGCGCGCCAAGGAGAAGCGGGTCGAGGATGCGCTCACGGTGGCGTTTGAAGAACTCGGGGCGGCCGAGGCGGCGCGACTGGCCGTCACAGCTGCCGACCTGCGGCTAGCGGCCACTCTCGCCGACTTGCGGGGTCTAGGGGAGAAACCGCAGGAGATTGCAGACGCGCTGGAGTTGCCGGTCAGCGAAGTGCAGCGCCTACTGAAGCTGGCCGAGGAGTCACCGGGCCGCGACGATGCTAGTACGACGCCGGCGGCCACCACGACGTAGCGCCCCGAGCGGTGTCGCCTTGGCTCAGTCACGATGCCGACGCGGCCAGATGGGATGCGGCCCACCTTGTACGTGGCGGGTCAGCACGTCCGAGCATTCCAGAAACGCGCTGCGGGCCAGCACCGACCGGAGTCCGGACGGGCTGGCCCGCGTGCATGCCGAAGTGCTGGCGGCCCGGTGATTCGCTGCGGCACAACGACCGTTCGGCTAGCTAGGCATCAGGCTGCGTCCTCAGCGGCGGTCGGGGCCTGGTCGCTGTTGCCCTTGATACCGGGTTTAGCCGCGTCCGCTGCGTCGCTGACCGGTGCCGTGCGGCTGGTCCTCCGCCTCGGCTCCCTCTGGCCGAGAACCAACTGCTCGACGTCGGAGGGCTGGTAGCCGAGCGTGATGAGGAAGCGGAAGTAGCGCTTGTCGCACGGCTGCGGGGTGCGCCAGGCCTCGCGGGTGATGCTGCCCTCCAGCGCGGCCAGGATGATGCCGAGGGCGATCACCTGGGCTCGACTGTCGGTGGCCTTCTCGGCGGTGCCGGCTAGGTCGAGGCGGCCCTTGCAGCCGAGCAGCTCAGGCAGCAGGCCGTTGCTTTCCATCGCCCTGCGCAGCGCGTAGTCGCCGTGGGCCAGCTCGGTGGCGATGAAGATGACGGCACCCTTGGGCAGGCTCTTGCGGGTGAGGAAGGTCTTCAGCCACTCGAGGCGGACCGTCTCCGCGCTGGCCCAGGCCTTGTTGTTCTCGATGACCGTGCGGCGCTGCTGGCGCTGCTGCTCGGTGAGGGCGTCGGCCTCCTCGGTGCTCATCGCGGCCGGGGCGGGGGTTTCCTGCCAGCTTCCGTACCGGCTGTGGTGGCCGTTCTTGCGCCAGTCGGTGCAGACGTAGATGGTCTCTACCCCGCGCCAGCTGTCGGTGACGTAGGCGGCGTGGCCGGGGCACTTCTTGTGCTGGGCCGGGGTGATCGGATCGCGCTTCTGGTCCGCGGTCAGGTCGGTCAGCGGCTTCGCGCCGGCGGCCTGGTCGCTGGTGATGATGCGGACCTTCGCCTTCTCCAGCTTGGCGACGGCGGCCGCGACCTTCGCGGCCTTCTCGCGGGCGTCACGAGCGGCCTGCGCGGTGTGGGCGAACCGGACCGGGCCTTCCTTGGCCGCGACCACCAGGGCGGTGACGGTGTCCTTGTCGTTCTCGAACTCGGCCACCACGGCGGCCTGGTCCAGGGTCAGGTCGTAGCGCTCGGCTGCCCTGGTGGCCAGTTCGGAGCCGCCGATCTGCAGCGCCTTGTCGACCCGGTGCTTGGACGCGCCGAGGCGCTGGCTGATCTGCTCGGCGCTCGGGCCGAACGCGGTGAGCTGCTGAGCGGCTGCTGCCTGGTCGGCGACCGACAGCCCGGCCCGGTGCTCGTTCTCATGCCACTGCTCGATAATCCGGTCCAGTTCCTGACCGGGATCGGCGGAGAACAGCATCACCGGCACGGTCGGACGGAGTGCCTCGATCGCGGCCAGGGTGCGGCGCTGGCCGTAGCGGACCTGCACGCCCTGCTCCGTGCGGATGGCGACGATCGGCATCAGTACGCCGTGCTCGCGCACCGACTTCACGAACTGGTCGTCCAGCGCGGCCTTGCGGCGGATGTTGCCCTCGATCAGCAGGGTGCGCGGGTCCAGATGCACCAGCTCGGTGGTCACATCGACGGCGATGGGATCGACTGCCGCCGCGCCGGTAGCGGCCTGCTCGTTTGCCGATGCCTCCTCGGCCGGAGGGTTAGTGCGGGTACGGGGAGTCTTGGTGGCCTGGGTGGTCATGTTGGTTCGGGTCCTTCCGTTGTGGGATTCTTCGGATGCGGTGCCCGGCCTAATTCGAGTAGGCCGGGCATCCTTGCTATTGGGCACTGTCGGGTTAGCCGACGCGGCGGCCTGGCAGGGCGCAGGCGCTGACCGGCTTGGGGGTCCAGTTCAGGTCGCGTTCGACGATCACCGGCGGCGTGGTGGCAATGAGCGTGGAGCACAACTCGTTCAGCTCGAAGTAGCCCCACTCGGCGTTGTACGGATCGCCCAGGCAGACATAGCCGAACGCGGTGCCGGTGCGCGGGTCGACCTCGCACACCCACCAGTCGCATCCGGCGGCGTAGTAGTGCAGCATGATCTGCTTCTCCGCCAGCGGCAGGCCGTCCGTCGCGTACAGGGCGGGAATCTGGGCCAGCTGCTCGGCGGACGGGAAGAAGTCATGCCCGCGCAGTTCTCGGTGCGGCTCTAGTCGCTCGGCGCCCAGCCGGTCCAGCAGTGCGCTGGCCTGCGAGTCGCTGTTGGTGGCCGGCGGCTGGGACCGCCGACTGTCGTCGTCCATTAGTACCTCCTGCGTTCAGGACGTCCGCCCAATGCGAACTGTCACTAGCTACAGTGTAGCAAGATACAGAGGCGTGGCGACAGTAAGAGAGTGCTGTGAATGCGGCAAGATGCAGTGCGGCTTGCTACAGTCCATTGCATGGCTGGCAGGACGTCGGCGGATACGCCCGAGTTCGTGATGCGCGCCGAACTCCTGCAACTGCTTCGCGTCAGCCCGACCCGCCTGGTGCAGCTACAGAAGGAACCGGACTGGCCAGAGCCCATCGCCGAGCTCATCGCTGGCAAGCTCTACCGCTACGCGGACATCCAGGCATGGGCCGACAAGAAGGGCCGCACGTTGCATCCGATCGATGCGGCCCAGCAGCCGGGTAGGGCTCATCCGCGGAACCGGGATGCGCGCGCAGAGCCTTAGCCGCTGGCCCTGCCCGCCCTGCGGAATGACGGTGCGGTGCCTGATACTCCACAGCAGGTCGACGCGCATTACCTGAGCTGTTCATATGGGTCAGTCACCGCAATTTGCCTAGCGCATCCTCTTGTCGGTGCCGTGCGCGATGATCAGCACGTGGACTCAATGTCGACCGTGCTGCAAGAGGCTGAGCAGCTAGAGCGGGCTGCCAACCCGGATCATTACGCTGCCGCAGTTTGGGAGCAGGCCGAGTCTGTCGCGCGGATGTATCTGGAGGGTGAGCGGCACAGGCAGCCGATGACGCGCGAGCAGAAGCAGTTCATTGAAGGCATCATCGCGGCGGACTATGACGGCCGCACGGTTATCGAGCTGCTGCAGAACGGTCACGACGCTCACCCGCCGGACACGTCGGACGGCAGACTCGAGTTCCTCCTCGACGAACATCGCGGTCCACATGGCACGTTGTATGTAGCTAACGCCGGCAACCCGGTCAGCGACCAGGACTTTGCCGGCATGTGCCGTATAGCGATGAGCGAGAAGCGGCCCGATGCAGGGATCGGCAACAAGGGCGTTGGTTTCAAGAGCGTGCTGCAGTTGTCGGACAACCCCGAGGTCTATAGCGCGGTAGCGGAGGGAGCCGACTCCTTCTCCGGGTACCGGTTCCGGTTCGCGCGCCCCGAAGATTTTGACACCGTCGCCCAGCGCATTTGCCCAGCTGACTCCAGGCTTGGCCAGAAGCTACGAGAGAACGTCTCGTCGCTGAAAATCACCCTGCCGCTGGAGGTGACGCCGCCGGATGTCGAGCGCTTCGCGCGCGAGGGGTACTCGACCGTGATACGCCTGGAGCTTCGATCCCCGGCCGCGCTGGAGGCTGCCCGCCACCAGCTTGAGGAGCTGGCGAGTTCGGACGTGCCGATCAACCTGTTCCTGCCACGGCTGGCCTCTATCGTCATTGGAACCCGCAGCAGCAACGCGTCTGCCCGGTATGCGCTGAACTACCGCCGGAAGCGGCTCCCCAGCCCGACGGGCATCGACCTGTACCAGGTCGACCTGCAGGACAGTGACGCTTACTTGTTGCTTGAGCGCACCGTCGCCGAGGGGCAAATGCTGGCGGCGATTGAGCAAGCCCGCAGTGCTGGCCGCCTGAACACTGGCTGGGACCAATGGAAGGGTGATGCGCGGGTTAGCATCGCGCTCCCGTTGGATCGTGAGCTGGAGAAGGGCCGCACCTACACGTTCCTGCCCATGGACGAGGCGGCGGGAGCGGTGCTGCCGGGATTTGTCAACGCGCCGTTCTTCGCTCGGCTCGACCGGCGCAGCCTGGATGCAACGTCCCCGTTGAACCGCCTCTTGCTCGACGCGATCGCCGCGCTGTGCGCCGAGGTGCTGGTGCAAGTCCAGAACGGCGTCCTGCAGCTGCCGGAACATAGCGTGATTGACCTGCTCACCTGCGACGCCAAGCAGCTACCGGCGCTGCGGGCCGCCCTGCAGGAGCGCGGGACGGATCTTGCCGATGTCCGGGTGCTACCCGTTCTTGGGACCCAGCCCCGCGCCTCGCTGTCCGACTGCTGGATGTGGCAACCCAAGGGCAAGACCTTCACCCCGCAACGCGTAGCGCGCGGCGGACAGCAGGGGCTCGTCGATCCGGCCATTGGGGTCGCCCGTTGGGGACGGCTCGCTCAGCTGGCATCGTCGCTATTGCTTTACCCCCGCCCACGGCCCACTGACGTCGCACGGTTTGCGGAGTCCTACGCCACCCGGCTGGCTGCACGGGCAGCGAAGCCGCGCGCTTGGTCTGCCTTCTTGGACGACCTTGCTGCCGAGGTTCCCAACGGCGAGGCGCTGCGAGGCCGACGTATTCTGCTCGACTCAGATGGCAGTCTGACCGCGACTAATAATCCCGGCACCGACAGTAATCCCGGCAGCGACAGCGGCGACGGTGCCAGAATGACCTACTTCGTACCCAGCACCAGCCCAGGCACGCCGCCGGCGGCCGTCAAAACACGACTGGCCTTCCTCCATCCGGAGATCGCACCGGCCGGCCGAGGCCGCCGAGCACCAGGCCGCGGCCGCGCGTGGCTCGAGAGCCAGCGTCTCGTGCGCGAGTACCGTACCGACGCCATCCTGGAGTTGGTGGGTGCCACCATGCGCGCCCTCGCAGCGAAGAACCCGGGTAACACCAATGATCGCGCGCTGCGCGAGTGTCTCCAGTTTGGCTATCAGATCTGGCGGGACGCCCGCCGCGACATCAGCCCGCATGCCGCCGCCGCCGCGCGGTTACTGTTGCCCACCCCTAGTGGATGGCTACCGGCAGCTGACACGGTCTTCGGCGCCGGATGGGGCGGCTCCGACGGCGATACAGACAAGATCTTGGCCCAGCTGCTGGAGCGTGCCAGCGACGTTTCAGCCAGCCTGCGCAAACTTGCTGCAGCCACACTGCTCGAGCCACATGATCTGGCCAATGTCGGAGAGACCGTCGAGCTGCGACACTTCTGCGAAGATCTTGGCGCCAAACACGGTCTTGTCCCGGCACACTTCTCACGCGTCACTTTCCAAATCGCCGGGCTTGCCGCCGCTCATCCCGAGAGACTTTCCAATTTTTACCTCCCGGTACCCCCGGCTCACCAGCAAGCTTGGCGGCACACAGCCGCCGACTGGGCGCCGGCAGCCCCGGCGTGGAGCACAGTCACCTACCGGCCGGACACCGATGTCGCTTACCTTCCCGGCCAATTCGACTGGGACCAGCTGGACCAGCGGGCACGTCTGGACTACGTGAGCCTTGTCCTGCGTGGGCTGGAGAGCTGGCCGGACAGCGACCTGGAGTTCCGTTACGTCAGGCAGGGGGACGGCACCCGGTCAGTGTGGCCCACCTACGTCTCCAGCTTCCTGGCCAACGAAGCCTGGGTCCCACAGACCACGCCGCAAGACCGTACCGCCATCCAGTTTTTGCCTGTGACGCAGGCCTGGTGGTTGCAGACGGAGCAAACTCCTGACTTCTTACCCGCGCAGCCCAGTGCGCTGCGGGCATTTACCGGCCCAATAGCGGGGCGCCGCCTAGCCAACTCCGGTCTGCAATATTGGGACATCCCCGATACAGCAGCCGCACGACTTGTCACGCTCGCAGACGTCATAGCCGAGAGAGAACCGCGGCTCAACGCCTCGTTGCGCCACGCCGTCCGCAAGGCCTACGAACGTGCCTGGGGCGACTTGCTCGCATCCGACAGCACGTTGACTCCGCATAACGTGCTCGTCTCGGCCGATGGTCACTACGCCGTCGTTGATCTCGATCATGACCCAGGCACCGTCTACATCGGCGATCGCTTCGGCGAAGCCCAGCGTCAGCTGCTATCCCAGACATCCGCGCGCCTCGTCCCGGTTAGAGATGCTGCGCTCGGCGATCGTGTCTTGGATCGTTTGCGCGCCGTTGGGCTGAGCACCGTGCGTGGCACCTCGCAGGCGGCGGTCATCGTCACCGTTGACGGGGGCGACGCTGCGAGCTTGCCAGCCCGTCCGCTGGGGGACTGGGGTGGGCAATGGCTTGAGCTGCTGGTCGCTGGCGTCATCGAATTCCGCTACCAAGGGTTCCCGCCGATTCCCGACGATAAGGTCGCCCAAGCGCGTCGAAGGGTTCGCGACGCCACGGTCGTGACTGGCAACAGGCTCGCCACCGTTGTCGACGGGCATGCCACATCGGATCAAGCCGGCGGGTCCTCCTACCTGCTCAGCACTCCCTCCGACCGCCTCGCGGTAGCCGCCGACCCTGCCGACAGGTGGGCGCTGCTGGCTGCGGCAGCCGACGGGCTTGCGCAGCTCATCGAGCTCACCACCCTGTCCAGAGAGTTGAAACTCGCCCTGCTAACCCTCGAACAGCGCTGCGCAAGTCACGACCCGACCGACCGTGACCTCGCTGAGGTATTGGGCGTCAGCGTCGACGAGATCGAGGCCCTGCACGCCAGCCATAGTTCGGTCGCCAGCAGCATAGAGAGATTGGTCCCCGTTCTGGCAATGCTTGACCCAGCAGCAGCCGAGAGCCTCGTTGTTCAATCCGAAGCGCTGCCTGACGAGGCGACTTTGCTGCAATGGCTTGCGGCGCAGCTACCGGCCGCTCCGGAGCCGAAGACCCTGGTTGAACTGGCCGAAGGAGAAGACCTCCTCGCTGCCGCACGGCAGCTGAACCTCTCGCTTGGCATGGCCAACCGTGGACTGCGTATGCTCGGCCTCGCCCCGCTGCACAACGCGTCTGGGCAGCGTCAGCAGTTCGATGCCTTCCTCGCCCGTGCTCGGGCGCAGATACAGGACCGGATTCGCGATCGGTTCCGTGAAGCGCATGCCCAGCAGCGACCACTTGACGATTACCTGCGGCTTCGCGAGCTACCCGGCTTGGAGCCGGACCCGCACTGGCTCGACGAGTACTGGGACTTGCCGGAGGATCTGCTTACCGCGCACGTCGATGCCTGGATCAACGGTGCTTGCCCACCTGCTCCGACTACCACGCAGGCACATACTCCGCTGCCTGCAGTTGACGTCCTGCGCGATCGCGGACGCCGCACCGTCACCGAGACGCTGTCCCGAGCTCGCCCGCTGGTCGATGCGTGGCTGCACCAGAACACGGTCGGTACCGGGCCAAGGCCAGACGACACCGCTGCCGTCATTGCGGCCATCACCGCTGCGGGGCAAATGGACTTCGGCACGCTGCGTCGCCGCGATGTCCTTGCCTGGCTTCGAAACCACGGCCAGTGGCCGACCGACATGCGATTGAGCACCGAACTGACCCAGCTCGGCCTCGACCCCAGCGATATCGATGAGGCCGGCCGGCGGCTGCAGGCGAGCAGCGACAGCATCCGGCGCCAGGCGACCTACGTGACATATGCCGATAAAACATTCGGCGCCGAGCCCGAAGATCTCGCCGCACTCGCCGACGTCGTTCGGGGCAGCATCAGCGTGACGATGCTCGACACCCCTACAGATCCGGTGCTCTCCGAATTGCCGCCCCTTCCAGAGAAGACGGCGGGAGGAGACAGGAGCAGCACCTGGGGCGGGGCGTGGCGAGGGCAGAGCCCTTCTCCGGGAAAGACGAAAGCAATCGGCTTGGCCGGTGAGATCCTCGCCGGGCAGTGGATCGAGCACCAGTACGGGCTGCCTCCCGAGGTTACCTGGGTCTCCGGTTATCGGCAGGATGTCCTGGCGGACGGGAAAGGCAACGACGAACTGGGCTACGACTTCGAAGTCGTCACCAGCGCCGGGAAGATCCTCTACGAGGTCAAGTCCACCGTGGACGACTTCCCGCAACTGATCCTGGGCGAGTCCGAAGTCCGCCGAGCAAGCGACCTCGCCGAGGATGAGGACTACCGCATCTTGTTCATCACCCACGTCCTGGACCCAGCTCGGCAGCGCCTGTATCCGCTGCCAAACCCACTCGCTGCGGGAATGCGCTACTTCAACCTCGTCGATCGGAGCTTTCGGCTGCAATTCACCCTGCCGACAGAGCTCTAAGGCATCGTTTACCCTTCGTGGTCATGCTGGCCGTAAGCTTGTTGGCCGGCAGTGTCCTGGCGTCTCACCGGGACCCGCTCGTGCCGTTAACCTCCCCGCCTACATTTCAGGAGCCAACGATAGACAGCGAGATCCAGCTGATCAGTGACGGCGACGGTCTGGCGGTCATCGGAGAACCGACAGCTGTCGAACGATTCCTCGTCGCCGAGGGCCTGCCTTCGAAAGACCTCGGATTGCATCGCCTCGGATCCGCCCTCGGTGCCGCTGTTGGAATCGCTCAGGCAGGTTCCGAGGCTGCCGCGAACTCAGGCCGCTGGGTGAAGTTGACCGAGAAAGTCCGCGCAAGCTCTCAAGCACAGCAAGCTGATGAAGGATTCGGAGGAGGATGTCAGCCGTGCTGTGCTGACGCAGAACGGCAAGGTCTCCGGATTCCTCGAAGTCGTGCGCACGCCCGGATCACTGTTGACCAATCCGGCCCTGCTCGCCGGCGCCGCGGGACTCATGGCGCAGCTCGCGATGCAGCAGACCATGGATGAGATCACCGACTATCTCGCGACGATCAACGAGAAGCTCGACGACGTGCTTCGCGCTCAGAAGGACGCTGTGTTGGCGGGCCTGATCGGGGTGGGCTGGGTGATCGAGGAGGCCATGACCATCCGAGAGCAGGTGGACCGGGTCTCCGAGGTCACGTGGTCAAAGGTGCAGGCCACGTCGGTGACGATCGCGCGCACCCAGGCATACGCGTTGCGGCAACTCGACGCGTTCGCCGAGAAGCTGGAGAACAAGAACAAGCTCGGTGATCTCGCCAAGACGTCGAGGGAAACCGAGGCCAAGGTTCAGGAATGGCTCGCCGTGCTGGCTCGTTGCTTCCAACTGCAGGATGCGATCGCCGTGCTGGAACTCGACCGGGTGCTGGACGCGTCTCCGGAGGAGCTTGACCGGCATCGCCTGGCGCTTCGGACTGCCCGGCAGAACCGGCTGGAACTCATCGCACGGAGCACCGAACGGCTGATGGCTCGGATGAATGCGGCTGCTGGCACCGCCAACGCAAAGGTGCTGCTGCATCCGACCGCGTCCCGTGATGTGGTGCATGCGAGCAACCATGTCTCAAGCGCCGTCGTGGACTTCCACGGCCGGCTCGGGATCGTGCGCGATCGCAAGTCGTTGGAGGCCAGACGATGGGTGGACGCAGCCGCGAAGGTGCGGGCCAAGGTACTTGAGACCGGAGCAGAAGGTCTCATACCGCCAGGCGTCTCGGTAACGAGAGCCTCGACCGGGCCAGATCGATGACAGGCAAGCTCGCTGACGGGATCGCCAGGCGAACGCGCCGTTGACACGGAGCCGACCAGGACCCTAACGACGAACGCTGACCGCGCTACAAGTAAACTCCCGGAACAGCGGTATGTAGGCCTAGGCACCCCTCAGGACGACTGATCGTAGTTCTGGTCCAAGGTTTCGAGGTGCCGGGCGAGATCGCCGGCGAGTACGAACGGAATGGCGGAATCGCGTCCTTGCGGGAAGGCAGCCGGTTCGACTCTTCTGGTGACCATGACCGGAAGTACCGTCCATCCGCCGGCGGGCGGGCTGACCGACCGATTACATGCGATAGCGGCGAAAGCGTCGGCATGTGCGCGCACCACCTCCACCTTCGCCAGAGTTTTGTTGACGTATCCCTTGCCGGACTTGAGGAACCGTCGCACACGCATGGTGATGCTGTAGGGCGACGCGCTCTCGATGTGCTCCTTGGCTTCGAGCAGCCATAGTCGGCCGTTGGCTTGGTCGCAGGCCAAGATATCGATCTCGCCTGCGAGGCCGGAGACTCCGGCCGCTTCGGCCTTGTGAGGTTCGAGGCCAGGGCGGAACGGCAGGCCAAACCCGTTAACGATTGCTTCAACGACACCTTCGAAGGCTTCAGTGGTCCACTTACGGAACTCGACAGCGGCATTGGTGACGGCAGTTGGTAGGTAGGGCCACACCAGCCGACCTTCGCCGAGCATGTCGGCGGCGACCTCCTGCAGCGCCCGGGTGAGATGGCGGGGGAGGAGGATCCGCTCTGCGTCGAGCGGGGTGAGGGGTCGCAGAAAGGTACGTTGCGGGCGTCGCTCCTGCTCATAGAACGAGTAGTCGGTCTCATCCTCGCGTGGTCGGTGGACGAGGAATTCGACCGCAGCACGCGCCTCGTTATCCGGCACGCCGGCCCAGTCGGTCACGGTCTGGGCGAGTCGGCCGATGGTGGTAACAGGCACAAAGCTGGGTTCGTGGCTTGCCACAACGGACAGGGTCGCGAAGATGGCATCGAGTCCCCATCCGAGTTCGCGCCGCATGGCGTCATCCAGCGCATGCAGTTTGCCCGGCACTTCCGGGTCCGACATGATCGGCTTCCAACCGCTGTCGCTGATCGGTTCGGTCGGGTCGTGCAGGACAGGCAGAGGGGTGTCAGCCAGGTTGCGGGCACGCGCCGCGCGCAGCCATCGAGTGACGGAGACGGAGATGTCTGGCGCCTCGGTATGACCGACTGGCGGGTTGCCGGTCTGGGAGAGGCCGGACTCCTGGAGGTCTTGGGCCCCGGCTGTCATGTCGTCGTCATCGAGGTGAATACCGGTGCGGTTCGGGGAGACGGCGGTGATGAAGCTTCTTGATCTGACGGCGAGCGTGAGACCACCGAGGCCACGTGCAGCTAGGTCAGCACCGATTGCTAGTTCGAGAGCGATCATCGCGAGGCTGGTCATCTCGGCGATGTCCAACCGATCGGGCCGCTCCGCGCCACCTTGGGCGGAGCTGCGTCGCAGCACGTGGTCCAACAGGATCTCAGCTGGTCGGGTCAGCTGCGCGGTGTCGGGCTGTGCCAGGCTCATGTGACGGATCGAATCTGCATGCGCGGAGTGCAAGCCGAGTTGCATAACGCGTTGACGGCGGGCGCGTTCGGCATGGGCCGCGTCAACCGCTCGAGCGGCGGCCACGAGCATCTCGGACGGGTCATAGCGGTGGATCTGGTCGTTCAATGCTGCGAAGGCTGCCGGGAGCGCGACGCGACGGACCCAGTCAACGGCCGGGCGGCCGTTTAGGCTTCCGTCTGGTGGGAGGTCGGCGTCGAGGATGCGTGCACGGTACGCCCGCTGGGCACGGTTCGTGGAGGCGATCGTGGGTTCGGTCCACTGGTGAGCGGGCGGCTCGTCCGCAATGCGGGGAGTGGCGTCGAGGTCCACCAATGGTGGTAGGGACTGCCAGCGGACCAGTGCCTGGGCGACGTCCGGGTTGTCGAGGTGTGGGCTAGCCAGTCCGTAGCCGATGCTGTCATGAATGGCTTGTGGCTCGAGCAGGAACAGCCGCAACGCGTTGACTGGCACGAGCAACTCGTAGCCGTTGAGGTCGCTTCCCGCCAGACGCAGCTCCCTGGGATCGTCGGGTGACACCTCGCTTACGAGCTGCACGTGCAACCGGTAGATGCCTTCGGCGTTCGCCAGAGCAGCACCGAGCCCACTGTTGGCGAGTGCATTCCGTATCCCGACCACCAGCCCCAGCACCGCGGCAGGCTCGGTCTGAGCGGGCAGATCGGGATCGTTCGTTGGGCCGCCGACCACGATGTGGGGGGCAGCAACGGACAGCGCAAAGCCTGCGTCGGCATCCCATGCCGTGGCTTGGGAGTTGCCGTCATCATGCAGTGAAGACAACAGGGCAATGTCCGGTAACCCGGCACGTTCGACCAGGTCAGCAACCCCATCGAGGGCAGCGGTACGTTCCCAGGTGGGATCCCACAGGGTGGGTCCGATTAGCACGTCGATCGGTTCCGGATGCGCAGGCGAGTGGAACGGTAGGAAGCCGCCGTGCTGGAGCCAGTGAGCCCATAAATCGTCCGGGGCGGCTGGGAGGATGCGCGCTACTTCGACGAGAGGCTCGGCAAGGTCTTCGAGAAACTGCCAGACGAGGTCTCTTCCGTCCCGGTGCTCGTCGGCGTCACGGAGGATCTGCCGGAACGTCATGAGGTCCAGCACCGCGTAGCCCTGGCCGTGAAATGCGCGGAAGTCGGCTAGACCGTGGGTGAGCAGCACTGGGATGTGCACCGCTCCCGGAATCGGATTCAGACCCATTCCGGTGAACAGGTCAGATGGGCTTAGGTCGGCGATCGATTCGTGAGCCCGCTTAAGTAGATCCATCGCGGTGGAGTTCGAATAGGTGGGTACAACCAGGAAGCTGAACACCCGGTTACCTAGCCGCAGCACAGTGTGCGGCTCGCCGGTGAGCCATTCCTGCTCGCCGGCCGGCATGAGGTCAATGCCGGGGTACGCAGGCCCGACCTCCGATACAGGGCCGACCGGTGACTCGGCGGTGCATGCATCGTCCGATTCGGTCCCGGACGCCATGGGCAGCTGAGGCTGTGGATCGGTTACGGTCGCCGGTTTGGTGAGCAGCGGAATGGTTGAACTGGCGTGCAGCAACCGGTTCAGACGGTCGAGGCCTGCATCGGCGAGCCGGCTATCACACGACTCGTCACAAGCTTCGCGATAGAGGCGTTCCAGCATCTCGTTGAGTCGCGCTAGGGTCAGCGATGCCGGATAGGCCCAGCGCCGCCCTCCGGAACGGACGGCCAGATAGCCGGTGAACTCCGCGTCTGCGAATGCGCCGCAATCGGCGGTCGCCCAGTCTGCGGCGAGCGCGGCACGCGACCGGTCGATGCATTGAGACGCGGCATCCCCCAGCCGGTCGGCAGACCACCAACGCCGAGCGGCCGCCACCTCATTGGCTGTCACGATCGCGGGAACAGATCGAGTTTGCTGGGAGAACTGTTCCGGATCGTCTTTGAGTTCATCGAGATGAGGTCCGGTTCGAGGGCCACGTGGCCAAACATTTGCCGCGTGGCGAGTCGCGGCGTCACAGTAGCGGAGGGTGAGTTCGACTAGGTCCGAGGCATGGAATCCCAGAGCGGATTCGACGGCTGGATCGAGCGCGGCCGCTACGTCACGAGCAGTCGCCATGACGTCCACAGGCGTTCGCATCCAACCCGGATGCAGTCGCCACCGTCGGCCGGCGTGTTTCGCCGTCACGACCAGCCGCGCATCAGACGGCCACCAGCCCTCCGAAGTGCGGGCCATCGGCGCGGCAAGCACGGCCCGATCGAGCACCGATGCGAGGTTGACCGGCTCGCCGTCGGTAACCGGTGCATCGGCAAGTAGCGCTGTCGCGAACGCGACCTGCAAGGTAGGGATTCTGTGCGACGCGAACGGTGAGTCGCATGCGGCGGCGATCAGCGCGATGTCGCGCAGGTAGGGCATCGTTCAATTATCCGTCCCAGTCGAGGGGATTTCGCCCGGCCAATGCCGACCGTCTGGAGCCATGCGGCGCGATCGGGTTGCCCCAGGGAGTGCCGCGCTTGGTATACCGGAGCCTCGCGCTGTTTTACATGTCGATGGTGAATGCCGGCTCGTAACCCTGCCCAATCCCGCGGTGCTCGTATACCGTCGTGGGCCTGAGCCGGTTCCAGCGATGACCGAGTAGCAGCGCAAGTCCGCCTGGGCCAGCCAGGAACAGGTGGATGTGTTGTGTCTCGGGGTATCGGCCAAGTGCCTGCCGGACATCGTTGCGGATGCGTTCGGCGAGTGAGACGGCCTGCCCGGTGGTGGCAATAGCTTGGTCGTCGGCACCGGTTGTCGGAGCGACGAGCAGGAGTTGGCCTACCGGCATGGCTGTATCGCTGAGGAACCGCAACACCTCATCGGTGGGATCGGTGCTGATTCCCACGGCCACGGCGAGGTCGCAGCCTGCACCGATGCCGATGTCTTGACTCGCGTGGGCTATCGCCGCCTTGGAGGAGGTACTCGCCCACGTCTGCTGTCCTTGCTTATAGATCAGTTCGAAATTGCGAGTTTGGGGTAGGGCCGTACCGATCTTGAAAAAGGCTGCCTGGCGCATTGCTCCTCGGACGATGACCGAGCGCTGTCCGAGGTCCTCGAGCCGGGCCGCGACTTCGTCGAGTTCGGCAGCCATGTGCTCCCACGCTGCGGGGTCCGTGGGAACGATGCGGGTGCGGGCGGTGTCGCCATCGTAGTGCTCGAGCCAGTTCAGGACGTGGTCGGCGGCGTCGGCTCGGGGGTCAGTGTCGATAGCCTGTACTGAGAGGACGACCGATGGCTCGATACGTCGCAGTTTGAGATCCTCAACGGCTTGCAGGACGTCCTCGGTGGTTCGGGTGCGAACCCCGTTGACGACCCATTTCCTTACCGTCGCGAGGCCTTTGGTCAAGGCGTCGTCGCTGTCATCAAGGCCAGCGGCGAGCATTACTGCACGGGCGTATTCGACTTCGGCGTTCACCGTCCGGCCGGTCTGGAAGTGCAGATGGTCGAGCATGTTGAGCAGCTGCTCGCGGGATGCGCCGACGTGCTCTCCCCATCGGCCCAAAGCATCATAGGCCGGCGAACCAGGGCTGACGGCGCGGGCGAATGGCGTCATCAGCTCCGTCCCGCCGTCAACGTGGCCTAGGAGCGGGTCGGCGGGATCGAGGGCCCGGTTAGTCACCAAACGCAACGTCGGGTTGCCCCCGCTGCCGCTGAGCTTGATCCAGCTGTCGTAGAGCTTCTGCAAGATCGAGCGTCCCTTGCCCTTAACCGCAAAGAAGTAGCTCTCGCTGACGGGATCGGCGAGCTTGGTCGCCCACTTGACCTGGCCGTACAGTCCACCATCCTCGCCAGGCGTTAGGAGCACGACGTCATCGACGTTTCCAGCGTCGTTGACTTCCACCCCAACCTGGGTGTACCGGACCGTCGGGCGCAGGAGTTCCATTGCCGCGATCCAGACGAACAGGTCCTGGAAGTGGTCTCCGCCGCGGCGAACCCCGGAGGCGGACCGCTTCCCCGCAGCGGGCTTGTCGCCGATCATGTGTCGCCTTCCTCGATGAGGACAGTCGCTGGATGGACGCCGGCGCGGTCGCACCACCACCCAGCCAGCACGAGCCCAGTTGGAGTGTCAGTGACGATCAACGATACGAGCGCGTCGAAGCCGAGTTCGGTGTCGGTGAGCAGCGACCGGTAAGTACTTATGTCCTGGCTACTCGGGATGGGGGCCATGCCGGGGTGCGAGTGCCACTCGCCGATCCACTCGCTACGGTCGGCTGCCCAACAGGCATCCGCAAACCGCTGCGCAAACTGACGGTCACGAAGAAACGAGGTCGGTGTCCTGACCGCTCCAGGACCAGGGGCGCCCGCATGCCGGACGGTGGCAATGACCGGTTTCACGGTGCCGAGCAGGATGCCGCCCGTCTCACAGCCGTCGGTGACAGCGGCCGTTTCGCGGCGGATGACTAGTGCACTTCGAGCCGACAGCATGATAAGTGGCGGCCGCTCGCTCACAGGTTTCCACACGTGGGGCAGTCCGGACGTGCGGGCCAAGGGCCGCACCATCGAAACTCACCCGCTCGGTCCAGATCGTACGGAGGCGCCCATCGCTCGAGTGGTCGCAGTCCGATCAGGACCTGCTCGCCCGGCAGCTGCTGCTCCGTATGACCGCGCCGTTCAAGGATGGAGGCAATGGTCATCTTGGCGGCCCACGACGCGACCAGATGCAGATCGCCGCCGACGGCCGTCATGGGTTGGTGAGAGGTGCCGGTTCCGTAGCCGGCATCGAGGGTGGGCTCAGGATCCATGCCTCCGGCGTCTACAAGGCCTTGCCGATGGCACAAGAGGCAACCACGCCCGGGCCAGGGGCGCAGACGCAGGATTTCCCCGAGGCCTCCGTCCTCCAAGACACAGGCGAGCACAGCATCGATCCTGGATTGACGTGCGAGATGGCTGACAACGCGCCTAGGGGCAACGCCATCGGCCGCACAAAGAACCGCGTCGGTAACGGCCAGGAGAGCACGAATCCGGTCGGTGTCGGCGACCACGTCGAGGGGATGCGCCTCGGCGGCGGTGTCGGGCCGCAGGGCCTCGATCTGTTCCTTCAGGGCGGTGACTTTGAGTCGGCCGACATGGCGAGCGGCGCCGACGTGACGGACCAAGTTGTGCCATCGCAGCCGGTCAGGGTCCACGAGCAGCAACCGACCAACCCCATACGTAGCAAGGTCGATCGCGGCTGCCGCGCCGATGCTGCCTGTACCCACAACCATCACCGTCGCACCGGCGAGCACGTCAACCGGCCAGCCCGGACGGAGCTGCTCAATGCCCAGCACAGTGGGTGTGATCTCGACGTCCATCGGCGTAGCGCCGTCAGGTCCCAACTGCCAGGCAAGTAAGTCTGGCAGCCCTACGCCGGGGTAGACCTCTTCGACGTCTGGGGCGTAGGTGACGGCGGTGTGCGTACCACCGTAGAACGACGTCGCGACCTTCTTTTGGAATTCCTGCTTCGGGATACCGGCTCCGGCGCGCACCACGGAGTGCAACCACGCGGCATGTAGCTCGGCCGGGACGCGGTACCACCGTCCCTTTGGCGTCTCCTGCGCGGTGCTCAACCAGTGGTACTTGGGTAGGTCAACCGGACGGATAGGGTCGTGCTCCATGCTTATCCGCGTGATCGCAAGAACCTGTTCGACGCTGGAGGTCCGGCACACGATCGTCCCCCAGCGTCCGCCGCTACGGATCCGTTCAGCGGCCTCGGCTGACAGGAGCAGCAGCGGCCGGGTCACGACTCGCCGCTTTCAGAACGGGCGGTCTCAATTATAAGTGCGTCGAGAACGGTGTCGGAAACGATGCCGTTGATTGTCATCTGCTCGATAGCCCCGGCCTTCATCAGAGCGTATTCGATGCCCCAGCCAGCCGCCTTGAGCAACAGCTCGACGACAGAGGCACGGGGGTCCCACAAGGCGGTGGACTGAAGCAGGCATAAGGTGCCGTCGCCGTTGACGTGCCATGCGTGGACAGTCCACTCGACCAGTTCCGGTTCGGGTGCCAGTGGGCGGATCCTCGGTGGCACCATCGGATAGGCCTGCGGGTACCGCAGCTCGATCCGCAGACCGGTGGGACCTGTTAGCTGCTCCAGAAGGTCCGGAGCAGGTCGCTCGAAGGGCCACAGCGGCAGCGTGCCGTCCCATCCGCCGGAAGCCGCATCGGTCCACTGCAGATCAGGGAACATCGGTGGGATCTCGGCTACATCACGCTCGCGCCGCGCGCGGTCGTGTATCCACCAACCAACTCCGCCATTGACCCGGTCTTGCTCGGTCATCCCTGCGGCGAGTCGCGGACCCGCCGCGGTGCGGCGACGGCGGGAGCGGCGGCTGGCGTTACCGTCAGCTTGTCCGGCCCCGGGAAGTCGGCGCCGAAGACCTCGCGCCACCAGAACTTAGCCGTGTTCGTGTCGCCCGCCTCGGCGGCTGAACAGGCCAGCCTCGCATGGTCGTGGGCAGCCGAGAGCGCTGCGGCTACGGCCGTGACATCGAGGTCGCGTTGGATCGGACCGCAGTACCCGGCCGGGTCTTCGACGCCGTAGAACACCTCCACAGCGGCTGCGGCGAAGAAGTCTCGCAGAGCCGTCGCCCGGTTCTGAGTGGTCGGGAGACACTTAAGGGCCAGGACTTCCATGACCAGGGACTTGATCGCGGTCGTCTGGTCGAGCCGCCAATCCTTCAGCACCCGGACCATCTCCCTAAAGTGCCGCCAGTCCGCTTGTTTCTTTGCGACTTGCTCGATCAGGTACTCCGGATCGGCCTGATCCCAGCGGTGGTTGCCCACGTTCGGCAGCAAGAGCGTCCCGTCCGATAGCCGTAGAGCGGGCATGACGTTAACGGTGAACGCATCATCTGCCTCTGGCGGATCGATGAAGCATTTGACGGCACGGTTGCGATCGGCGGCTCGAGTCTGGCGGACAAGCTGATCGACTGTGCCGTTTGGGCCCAGCAAGGTGATTACCCTAGCTTGGACATGCTGCAGCGCTGCCTCGGCCGAGTCTCCAGGCTGTCCCCAATCAGGGTGTGCGCCGGCGTCATAAACGACGATGAGGTTAACGTCGTGGACCGGCTTGAGCTGGGTGCTGCGGGCAAGCGAACCCGACCCGAATGCCTTGTCAACATCATCCTCGCCGTTTAAGGCATTCTTGAAGACGTCACGACGCTCCCGGGCGAGCCGCACCTGCGTTACGTTGGCGTTAACTATTTTCTGGTACTGATCGAAAGCTCCGTCGATGGTCATGCTGCGGTCCTGTCTCAGTGTCGGTCGAACTGTCACACCGGTCGAGCACCCCGTTGATCCGGTAGTGGGGCGCTCCCCCGGAGGGAATCACACCGTTGTGACTTCCGCACCGACAACGGTAGTCGGAGGGTCTGACAAGTTACGGGGCCGCTGCATCCGGCTGTAAGACTTAGCGATGGTCTGCACAATTTGTCCGGCTCGTCATAGCAGCTGGCTGCTATCTCGATGGGTCCTCGAACTCAGGGTGGACCGGCCCCCGGGCGCACGCCGTCAGCATCGCCTGGCGGGGATCGAGTGCGACCGCAACCGAGCGTGTCTGTGGCCGCCTGCCTCGCCGTCTAGACCAATCGAAGCGAAATTTCCATAACCGCCCGACTCGCCTCAGTAACGTGTCTGGCGTGACGGCGCAGGAGAAGTATCTGTGGACCCGATGGTGGGTTCCGCTCGGGCAGGCCGTCCCGGTAACTGGCGGGTTCCCAGAAGACCCCGGAGGTCCCTACGCTGAATACCTCGATCTGCCGACCCAACGCCTGAAGGACCTTGATGAGGTCGCTTGTCTGGTGCTGCTCGGAGACGCCGGCATGGGCAAATCGACCGAGTTAGCGGACGACGAGGTCCGGCACACAGCATCCGGAACGCCCTGCTTGCTCCTCGACCTAGGCGCGGAGGAACGCTGGGCCGACGTCGAGGATGCGCTGCTCAGTAACCGCGCGCTCAGCGCATGGCGGCAGCAGCCGGATGGTCCGTTCGTACTTCTGATCGACAGTGTCGATGAGGTCGCGGTCTCCATGAGGGTGCTGGCTGACAAGTTGCCTCAGGTGCTTGAACAGTTACCCAGGGACAATTTGCGGCTGCGCGTTGCCAGCCGGGCATACGCGTTCCCAGCGCGGTTGCGGGAACAGCTTGAAAAGCTATTCGACGCCAACGCCGCCGAGTTCGAGCTGGTCCCCCTGACGCGGTCGAACGTCGCCACCGCGGCGGCGGCGCATGGTCGAGATGGATCAGCTTTCCTCAACGCTGTCAACGCACGCAACATCGGGGTATTGGCCGCGCGGCCCATCACATTACGGATGCTGCTCGACCTTGACGCTCAGGCGCCATTGCCGACCAGCAGGACGGAGTTGTATAGACAGGGCACCGAACGTCTCGTGCGCGAAGTAAACGAACGAGTCCTCGACACCGCCGAAGTGACGATCCCGCTTGATGACCTCATCCGAGCTGCTCAGAAACTCGCGGCTGTAACCGTCCTAGCAGGGCAGCAATCCATCGCCGTCCAGAAGCGGCCGAGCCACCCAGATGGACCGCCTGCCCTAGACGAGTTAGCAGCCGACACCATCGACGCCGGCCTGATGCGACAAGTTACTGCGTCGAGCCTATTTGCTGCTGGCCCTGGCTGCACGGTCCGGTGGACGCACCGCGATTTCGCCGAGTTTCTCACCGCGCAGCGGTTGGCAGCCATGGATGCGCCGGATGTGATAGCCCTACTCGCTGACCCCAGCCTTCCTGGCAGCGTGGTTCCTCAGCTGGCGGGGACGGCGACCTGGACAGCCCTGCTGAACCCGGACGTCTTCGATTGGTTGCTGGTCGGCGAGCCTGAGCTGCTCGCGGTATCTGATATCGGCGAGCAGTCGCCGGCGATCAGGCGGCGTCTGGTGCAGGCCCTGCTTGACCGGGTCGAGACGGCGCCACGAATCGACATCCCGCAGCTAGGTCCACGCCTGGACTACCCCGAGCTCGCCGAGGATATCGCGCCGTATCTTGACGCAGAGCGATCAGTCTGGGTGCGCCGTGCTGCTGCGCGCCTCCTCCATGACACCGGCAGGTCTGACCTTGATGACGAGCTCGTCAGCATCGTGGAAGGCGCCGCCGCCGGCCAGCCGGATAACCATGGCGACGAGGTTAGGTTGGCATCCACCATCCTCGCCGGCATCGGAGGACATCTGGATGATGACGCGGTGGCCCGGTTGCTCGCTGTGGTTCAAAACCAGGGTGCGCCGCTCAGGATCCGCAGTTACAGCATTGAGGTCCTGAGCGAGCAGCAGCCGACACCTGATTTTCTCGATGCCCTGGCAGCTGGCGGACTTGACGGCAGCCCGAGTTGGTTCCTTGACGGCGTCGGTCGAGCAATGGCGAACGCCGTTGCGAACCACCATCTTGAGGTGGGCACGATGATCGACTGGCTGGCCAGCAACGGCATGCCACGCCCGGCCGGCAGCACAGCCTCGTCACTGAGAGAAGTCGCGAGCAAAGGGCAGCTACCCAACGGCTTCTACCTACTTGTCATCACTTGTGCTGCAGTCGCCGCAGCACAGCCCGCTCAGCTCACTGACCAGCAACTCGAGAACCTGGCAGCAACGACCGCAGATATCCTTCAATGCTCGGATTACCGAACCTATGAGCGCACAACACTGCTCCGTGATGCGCCGGCGGAAGGCCGTCGCCGAATCGCGTCGATAGTGCTGGCGGCAACTGAGGAAAGGATGGCGACCTACCGTGTCGTCCGGATGGGTCTACTCAACACCGATGACTTCGAGTGGGCTTTTGATCGATATGCAGAACTGGAGCCCGGAGCGCTAGCCGATGCGTACGAGGTGGTCATCCGGATGTTGGCTCCTGCCCCGACTGCGGAAAACCGAGACGCCGTACTTGCTCTGGCAGGTGGCAACGAGCGATCCGCCGCTTTCGTCCGGACGCTGTTCTCGGACGAAGCTCTTCAACTGTACGCGGACGAGGTTGTCCGGCAGGAGCAGGCAGCCCAGGACGAAGCGCAGCGGAACCAGCGGGAAAACTTCGACCTTGGGCGCTTGCAGTTTGCGCTCGAAGGCGGCACATGGCCTGACGTAGTCAGCGAGCTATCCAAACCAATCGGCCGTAGGCATTGGGCAGGCGGCGCATCGCTGACTGCCGCACCGGGATGGCAACAGTTGCCTGCAACCGTGCAAGGCGGCGTGATGGCTGTAGCTATAGACTTCCTGGCCTCGCTGACCGCACAAGTCGATCCCGGAGCCGTGGACCTGGTGGGCCACGCATATACGATGGTTGCCGAATCGGTGCCGGCAGCACTCGAAGCCGTTGATCCAGCCGTTTTCTCAGTATGGTTCCCGGTGCTACTCGGCGAGCCCGGACACCACCTAGCCGTTCTAGCGATAGCTCAGCGGCTGGCGGCCACACACACTGCGCAGCTGGAGGCTGCATATATCGCGGCTCTCGAATCTGATCTAACTAGCGGGTTTCCTCGCAACGTTGACCTTCTCGGGCACTTCACCAGCGGCGGCATCGAGGACCTTCTGGATCGCATCGCCCGCGCAGGGGCCGGCAGACTGCTTGTCCGCGAGGCGCTGAGGGCGCTCGCCGTACGTGACGCCACACGAGCGACAACGACCATGTTCGACCTCGTCCGGGAGCGACCAGCCGCCAAGCCGCCGCATGGGGGTGGCGCTGAACCCGCGCATCCGGATGAGGTTGCGTGGGATCGAGCTGTCGGGGCTGCAGCCGCTCTCGCCGGCTCGTCGATGCTGGGTGAGCACCTGGATCAGCTGCTCGAGGCCATGGCAGCATCGACCGACTTCGCCAGCGAGGTCATCGACCAAGCCGACCCGTGGGATGAGCGACGCTTGCCGTGGTCAATATTGAGTTCCACGCAGCTCGGGCACCTTTATGTATGGGCAATCCGAAATCTGCCACCGGAGCCAGACCGACCGCCCGGCGTTTACGACGTGATCCCCGTGTACGAATTCCCAAAACGGATCCGCAGGATGCTGACTAGCCGCGTGTCTGAAGAGTCGGTAACAGCGTTGTACGGAGCAGCAGATGAGCTGGATGACTCCTGGTTGCGCGAAGAGGCAGCCGACCTCACCGTTGAGCTCCGACGATCGGCGTGGGAGCCGATCAAGCCGCGAGAAGTGCTGAAGGTACTCGACAACCCGCATAAGCGGGTAATCGTCAGTGAAGCTCAACTTGCCCGGGTGCTCCTCGACGCATTGGATGCGGTGGCCGATGACATTCGACAGGACACGAACCACCGAACGCTTTACTGGCATCGCCAGCACGGCACCTCGCCCAAGGCATACATCCCGCTGGATGAGCCCGAGTTCATGATCCGACTCGGCTGGCACCTTTCGCGGTTCCTGAAGGGTGTGAGCCTGCGGCATGAGGTGGAACTCAACCATCGATTCGGCACAGTCGAAGGCTCCGAAGCTGACATCCAGGCGATCGTTCAAACCGGCTCGCAGGACATTTCGGTAGTCATTGAAGGCAAAGGCATCTGGCACGCTGAGGTCGAGACCGCGATCGAGACACAGCTTCACGACCGCTACCTCACGGGAAGCGCCACGTTCACTGGCATCTACGTCGTCGGGGCGTTCCGCGGCGACCTGTGGCTGACGGCGGATAGCAGGCGGGCAACGGCAGAGAAACGAGACCCCGACCAGCTCCGCCAGTACCTATCGGCCGAGGCCGGCCGACTCTCCCAGCCGCCGAAGGCGATCCACGCCCGCGTCATCAACATCCCCATCGATGCATCGCAATAAGTGAATGACCCAAGCTCTCTGGGGACGGCAGAAGCGGCTAATATGGGTCGCTGGCGGCCGGCCGCCACCCCCGTGTGGTCGGCCGTTTTAGCCAATCCGTACATGGACGAACTGATGCACGCTGCAAGCTACTCCTAGTACCGTGTCCGCGCTGGCAGTAGCTGATCGATGACTGGCTAGACAGAGGCGCTCGGTGCGGGATGTTAGATCAGGTGGGACGTCGGCATGCTGCCCATCGGGAAAGTCTTCCGGACGGCCTCTTTCGATTTGACATCCCAGCCTGGATCGGGAGCATAGAAAACGACCTCATGGGCCTGCAATCGGATGGCCAGGTCACGCAGCTTTGCCGCCTCCCGTTCCGCGTTCCTGGCCGTGGCTGCCAGCTTGCCGTTCAACTTGGCCTCGCCGATGGCGAAGACTCCGTTGCGCAGCGTGAAGAAGTCTGCCTCCGCGATCTGTCGGCCGGTGAGCAAGTCGGTGAACACGTGGGGTAGCGCGTAACGGAATCCGTACCCAGACACCGTGCGCTCGAGTACGGACAACGCTCCAACCGGGCCGGCCATCCCTTGGTCCAAAGCTTGGTAGAACAGCTCGTCGAGAGCGTGAAACAAGGTTGGCTGATGCGGTGGAGTGCGGCACCAAGCGGCAGAGTCGACCAAGGGCGTGGCCGGGCATCGCCCGCACTTGAAGTACGTGCCGACATCATCGAGCGGATAGAACGCCGTGTGCAGGCAGCGTCGGCACTTCAGCACAAGTCCGAGCCGAATGATCCCGCACGCTGTGAGTTCGTCAAGAACTTCCCGCGTATCGGTTGTCCGGGTGGGGATGCCTAACCACCCGAGCTCCTTTCTGATGTCGGCCAACCGTAGGTAGCGTCGGCCGGCCGCCCGAAAACCGGATTCACCCGTCTTGAGAAACAAGTTCAGGAGCGAACCGGTCAGTGGATCCTGCAGGAATCGGGCGGTCGAGGCCAGGCCGCCGGCCATGGAGATCGCCTCGGTGTAAAACCGTCCTGCGTTCGACAGCTCCACCGATTTCCCATCCGTTGCAGCCAAAGAGGAGAGCAGATGATGGAGGTCCGGGTCGACGACTCGGACCCGTTCGAGGCGAAGTTGCATCCCGAAGTCAGCGGGCAGCAGGACCGACTTGTCGAGCGCGAACCAGCTGGCGCCATCTCGGCCAGCACGCACCTGGGGTGACGACGACGCCAGCACAACACCGGCTGGGGACGCCACGGGCCGGGTTCCCTCTACCAGCGCGTCAGCGACCCATTCGAGTTCACCGACGATGTTCGTTGCCAGACTCGGTACCGGCCCCGAGACCTCCGCTACGCTGACGCCGTCCTCGAACGGCACGTTGGATGTCTCGTCTAGGCAGTCGGGTAATACCCACTGGCGCCGGGCCGGCGGCAAGCTGACCTGATCCGCATCCGTGGCCCCGAGAAACTGCACACCATGCACTGGCATGCCCTGACCCAGGGGCAGCGTCGCCTGATGCAGCTGCGTGGCCACTGGTGACCGTGCAGCTTCCCCGATACTCACGGACATCACTCGAACCGGACCGCTCGGAGCTACTTGCCGTAGCCAAGCCGCGTACGGTTCCGCGAACGGCTTGCCTGCATTCGGCATCAGACCGGGCGGTACCCAGATGGCAGCACCGTCACCGTAGGTCCGGTCGAGCCCGAGGGTGAGTAGAAAGTCGGCCATCTCGCCGCCGACAATGACAGCCGGCTTGAATCGCGACACCCCACGTACCACCGGCTGGATCCCGGTCTGAGATCTGGCGACCGGTGTGAGGGACAAGGCCGAGCCCCACGTGGAGCTACCAGAAGCAGTACCGAGCACGGCCAGCTCGAGCGCGAGTGCTTCGTCGGCAGCGGCCACCGGAAACCGAGCTATCCGAAGACCATCCGGTGTCTGCCCTGTCCCATCGGCCTGCATTACCGTCGCAACGACACCGACCCGGGCGGCCGCCCATACCGCTATCTCAGGTGGCAGCGCACCGAAATCCAACAGACTGACCGGCTGCCAGACTGGCGCTGGTTCGCCTGACTGGTGCACCCGGAATAGGGCGGACACCCCGCTTGGCATCGTTTGATCGCGCGAAAGCAGAGCAGGTAGTCCGGTCAGGTGCGCGGGTAGCGGTGGATGGCCGGATACGTAATGTTCCAAGCCTTCTAGGCGGTGCGCCGAGAGGGTCCGATACAGCTCAGACAGTGGCTCGGCGGCCCAGTTGCGTGCGAGAAATGTGGTAGGGCGTACCTCTTGGTGGCTTGCAACACCAGGGTTCGCCGCACCCCATGCAGCAAACGCCCCTTGGTCCGAGCGGGCCAGGCCATCAAGGGTGGGTTCATAGGCCAGCAGCACGTCCGGGTCGAATCGTGCGAGCAGCCGCTGGAACACCATCGGTATGCCATGTGGCCCCACCGGAACCAGCAACGACCCGCTTCCGCCCCAGAACGAACTTGACGCTTCGAGAGCTCGCATCACGACCTGATGCCAGTCGCCGCCCAGCAGGTCCGTCCCTAGCAGCTGCGGCTCCGGAACGAGCAGTGCCGTCCGCGGCGGACGCGCCGTCAAGGAGACGGTCAGGTGCCTGATCACCCTGTCATTTAACCGCGCGGCCGTCGGCCTCGGCTGCCAGCGGACGCCGGCCCGGACGTCATCGAGGTCGGAAGAGGTTTCGGTCGGCAGGACGTCCTCGCTAACGGATTCGGGCCGGCCAGCATCGATCCGAATTGCGGGTGTGGCGGCGCGCCGATGGGCTTTACCGTGGTAGCACCGGCAAGGTCCGGGCAGCGGCGCGTTGTTCGGCGCGGGCTGCTGAGAGCGCTGCACGAAACGGGCTGTGCTGGTTCTGATCGAGGTTCAGTGGAAGCGTGAGCCGTTTGATGAGTTCGCTCTCAACCCTCCACGGGTATCCAGTGGGCAGCCAGCAGACGCGGGCGTGAGAGGCCATCCATTCCGACAGCATGGCCTCGCCTGCGCTGAAGGTCAACCGGGCTCCGCTGCCAACCCGCCGCAGCCCGATGCCGAGCTCTTCGGATAGCAGGGAGCCGAGGGTCAGCCGGAGGGTGGAGCCGTAGGCGTTGCCGCGGAAGTGGTACCGGAGCCGTGACCGGAGGCTCTGCCGGCTCGACCAAGTCCCCTCCGGCCGAGGCGCTCGTGGGGATATGCCGACGTAGAGCAGCGACCAGCCGTCTACCGAGTGGATGCCGTGGAGCGGCGCCGGACCCGGCGGACGGTCGAAGTACCAGGCGTAGACGCCGGACTCGGCTGGCACCGGGCATGCCCGTGCTAACACCTCTTCTCGCGTGAAGAGCTTGGCTGGCCGCAGCAACGGATGTACAGGCACGTGTTCGGCGTCTGGTAGGTGTGCACTCATCGGTTGTCCGTCCGGTCAGCTTGCGATACGGGCTGGGGCGCGAAATACCTCGGCCGCGTGCCAGCTTCGGTGCGGACCGGCCACAGATGGGTGGCCGGCCTGAGGCTTGATGATCGGTTGCCCGGCAAGGTCGAGAACCTGGCGGTGGGCGGCAGGAGCGCGGCCGGCGAAGAGTTGCGATACCAACACGGCCCCCCTCCTCAGCCAGGCCCAGTACACCGCGGTCGAGCAGCCGGTGGTGCAGCGTGCATAGTGCGAGGGCGTTGTCAACGGTGTCCGGTCGCCGATCATCCACCAACGGACATGTGCTGCGTCCAGACCGACCACCGTTCCATCGAGCCAGCCGTCGAATCCGCACATCGCGCACCGGTACTCGTACGCCATCAGCACCAGGCTGCGGAACGCCCGATCCCGCTGCCGCATGAGCCCGCGTCGAACTGGGGCTGGGCGTATTCCGGTCTCGGGCTCGTCGAGGTCCAGGCCCGCCGCGACGAGCAGATCTTCATGCATCGAGGCGGGGAAGTTACCGTCCAGCAGCGCTCGCACCACCGCGGCGAACAGCGCCGGATCGGCAGCCAACGCCTGCGCGAACGCCGGCTCAAGCTGTCCCCGGGCACCCATCGTCCGCAAACGGGTCACCGCGGTTCCGAGCGGGCCCGCGTCCCGGCCGAACTGGTCGCTGATCCGAGGTCTCGGCGGCCGGTGACACGGTCAGCGTCGAATGAGGAGCCGGACCCGAGGTGGCCGATCCACGACGTCCACGCACGTCAGCACATGCTCGGAGCGAGAAATGGCCTTGGCCATGCGGCTCTTGTCAGGGCTGCTCGCCCTCATCACCACCGGCTGCGGGTGGCTGTTGTTCCGGCTGCGCCCCCGATCCTTCGCGCTTCGCATGCGGTTCACCAGCTGGATCACCATCGAGGTCGAGATGTCGCAGCCGCGTAGCCATGACATCAGGGGTGCCGCGCGTCGGCTTGAGCCGTTGCGAGCCAGCCGCACACCCGGCAGTAGCCCTGATGCCGGGTCGGCCGTCGCTAGCGCTCCGGCCAGCTGATGCACCTTGGACACGGGTTGCGCTTGATGCCAGCCGGATTCGCTAACGCACTGCGGACGGCTATCCCGCGTGGTGCATCGCCTGTCGGCGATGATCTCAGTACGTCGGCGATGTAACCGACCTTGTGGGTGCGGTGGTAGGCGCGCCTGGTCAACGCGGATCAGTGAGTGGATATGGCTCGATCCGCAGGTTGACTTCGATCGGGTCGGCGAGCATGTAGGCAAGGACGGTCGTGGAACGTTCGGCTGTTTGCAGTGCACGCATCAGGACCACCAGGTCGTTGATGTCAGCGATGAAGGGTTGCCGGAGAAGTCGCTGTTCGATGCGTGACTCGGAGGTCGGATACTGATCGGCTCGGGCGTACACCCGTCCGGCCATGCGGTGGACGTGGTAGGTAAGGCTGTCGGCGCTGTTGGCCGCATGCAGCAGAAGTTCGGCATAGACCAGCCGGTCGCCGGCATCCAGATCGGCATCAGAAGGCCGATCGAGTTCGTGGTGGAGTTGGGCTGCCCTCCGGACGAGGGTTTCGGGTGCGCCGATGGCTGGTCGCTGGCCGTCCTGGAGGAGTCGTGCGAGTCCGCGTACCTTGGCCCAGGCTGCGGCAGTGCTCTGGGAAGGCTCTCCGAGCGCTGATGCGGTGTGCTGGATGGTGTGCTGGAATGCGAGCGCGACGGCTCGTAGCTCATACAGGCTGATGGACTCCCGTGTTTCGTCGGTGGCGGTGCGAGCGAGCAGGTGGTCGATCTCTGCGGCTGCGGCCTCTGCTCGCAGCAACGGGTCGGGGAGCAGGTGTGGTGGAACCGGTATCGGCAGATCGAGCAGGCTTCGGCGGGGCGCCTGGGATGGCACGTGCAGGCCGGCTCGCGCGACGTTGATGGCCGCGGTGCGCGCTGCGGCAATCGCAGGCTCTGTAATCACGGGGCCGTTCAGCGCGTACGCAGTGGTGCCATGTCGGACGAGATCCGCAACGGCGACGGCGATGGTCCATCGATCGGCCGCAGTGATGGCGGATGCGCAGAGAACGCCGACCGCATCGGCTGCGGTGGCCATGAGGATGTATGAACGGCTCGTCGCTGGCGGCGGGTTGCCGGCGTGCACAGCCGCGCAGGCCCGCTGCAACTGATCGGTGAGCTGCCGGAACTTATGCCTCGATGTCCAGTCCGGACGCCATACCTCGAGTTTGCTGAGCACCGTGCCGGCGGTACCAATGACGAGTCGGGCATCGTCGGCCGCTGCCGGGTTGGCACGGGTCGTCTGATGCTGCAGTTGCAGCTTGGTGACTTGGCCGAGTAGGTCGCGAATGCTAGTGCTCACGGGACGCCCAGGCGCTGGTTGCTGCCGTGATTTGAGCAACGGCATTGAGCACTGGGTCGGTTCCGAACACGGCAGCCGGCAATCGGTCTAGAGCGTCAGCGATGTCGGCGAGTCGAACCCGGCCGATGTCGGGCGGCAAGGGAACGACGGTTGCGCCGGCACGTTGCAACTCGGCGGCCGCGTCCAGGCAGTAGAATTCCACCTCGGGTGGCAGATCGGGCATGTCCAGGTAGGCATGTAGCAGACTCGCCACCAGGTCGATGGTGGTCGGCTCAGCTGATGTCATGAGCGCCTACCGAAATTGATGATCATTTCTGCCCATCCTGTCAGGCGCTGCAGCCGGCTCGATAGCCGTAATCAAGACCGAATTCTGCTGTCTGGCATGGGTCCAGTCAGGTCCAGACTGCTCGCCAAACCATCTGAGTTAGCGCTCTCAAGCGGGCTCGGTTGCCACGTCGCAAGTCCTCGAGGAGGCCTCGCTTGGCGTCTACTTCTACGGCCTACCGCGGTCGATCAGACGGCAGGCCCATCGTTATCCACAGGTTGGACTGAGGTCCGTTGTTATCCACAGATCTGATGCTCGATTCGAAGTGACGGGAAGGGCGCTCTTAGCGTGGACGATCGCCGTATTCCGCGGCCCCGCTGAAGTCAGGCGGCCCGGTCGAGTGTTGGAGCACTCAACCGGGCCTTGATCGACCCTGCCGGAACAGGAGCGACCCAATGTCAGACCGTACCCAACCCCCGAACTGGCCCAGCCCGCGCGGACCCTGGCCCGAAGTAACCGACACCAGTCGCCTCTTCGACCACGGCAAACCGTGGTGCTCCACCGCGCACAGCCATCCTGAGCCCGAGGACGGCTACCCCGACGTCAACCGTCACGTTCCTTGGAACGAATGCCGCACGCTCGTCAGCTACTTCGACGGAGCAAGACACGACCTCAGCGGTACGCCGGCCGGGCTGGAGCTGTACGCGGCGGCTGTTTTCCAGTTCGGCACTCTTCGGCGCGAAGCGCTGCCGGGTGAGACTCGCATAGTCCTAGAAACCTACGTCGATGAGCCCGGACAGGAGCCCGTGCGCGTGAGCCTGCCGGTTGGCGAGGCGCTGCGATTAGCGCGCCGCATAGGCCAACTCGTCAACCTGGTCAGTGGGTCCCTGGCGATCGACTAGAGGCAGAGTTCGGCCAAAAGGCTCGGGCTCTCGATCTCATAACGCAAGAAGGGCGCCGTCCATATCGCGGACGGCGCCCTTCGGCTGATCGGATCCGGTCTCGGCTCTATGACATGGGTCACATTGGGCCTTGGCGAGCGTCGCAGCAGTAATCCGCCAGGTCTGGACCAGTCGGCTGCAGTCGCCAATCATCAACGTTGGCAGCGAATTCGTCCTCCGAGGGATGCAACTTTAGAATCGCGCTACAGCGTCGGAAGTCCTTACTCTCTTTACAAGCGTGGGTAATCGACAGCGGAGCCGGTGACTTTGTCAGGTCAAGCGAGCGCGTGCGAGCCGGCTCCCACCCCGCCTGACGGAGGTGGCATAGCCAGTGGTGCAAGCTTCGCCCGAGCGTCTGGCTTAGCTCAGGTCGGTGACCATGCCCGAACTTAGCTTTGATGACGACGAGCCAGACGAGCTACTGCTGACCGAAGAGGTCTCGGCGATCATCCGGGTACCGGTAGGCACACTCCGGCGCTGGCGCTCCCAACAACCGCCGGTAGGCCCTCCGTGCTTTTCTCTTAACGGTTTCCGCGTCGTCTATCGGAAGTCGAAGCTCCTCGAATGGGTCTTGCAGCAGGAGGCGAGCGCCGGGCGCGCCAGCTGAATAGTCCCAGTACGTAAGAAGAACTGCTACGCCGCGATCGGCAGGTCGAGAATGGCGGCGGCCTTGGTGGTGACCACCTCCCGGCCGAAGTACACCTCCAGGGTCATCGACGGGTTGGCCTGGCCGAGCTGGTCCGCGACCTGCCGCGGCGTACAGCCGGCTTCCTCCAAACGGGTCGCAACCGTCTTGCGGAACGTGTGCGAGTGCACCCAGGCGTACGGGCCGGCGTCCGTGCAGCGACGGGTCCGACCGGCCTTGCCAGGCAGTCGTGCAGTGCCGCCGCACGTGGCACATCCGATCGCGTTGAGCACCTCCCGGAGATCTCCCGGGGTGTTGGACGGATCGCGCAACGCACGGGCCTGGGGCGAACCGAAGATCACCTCGACCGGACCGCGCAACCGTAGCTCGCGCTCGCGCCGGCGAAGCATCTCGACCACCGACGCGGGTAACGCGATCCGACGCCATCCGGCGCCCGTCTTGGGCCGTTCCTGAACGTGCAGGCCGGGCGGGTGCTTCAGCAGCGCGGCCAGTTCCTCCTGCTCCTCCCAGCTCAACCGGCCCTTGGCCTGTAGCTCGGCCAGCCGGCGGACGCCCTGCACCCGGATCACCGTGGCGTTGATCTCCCAAGTGCCGGCCTGAAGATCGAGCAGTTGCTTGCCTTCGGCGTTGAGCGCATCCCGCAGGGCGCATGCCTCGCCGATCCGGCAGCCCGTGCCGAGCATCAGAGTCACCAGGTCGGGCAGGTCGAGGTCGACGGCACGCGTCATACCGCGCAGCGAGGTCAGCACCTCCTGCGTCTCCTCGGGAGTGAGCGCCCGCGGCCGGTTGGTGTTGTTCCGGCCGCGGCGGATGGAGCTGGTGAACTTGATCGGGTTGGTGTTGATCGCACCGCGGCGGGCGGCGTAGCCGAGCATCCCGGACAGCACGGTCTTGGCGGACTTCGCCGAGGCCCGACCATGCCGCTCTCGGATCGTTACCAGCGCCCGGTCAAGGTGTTCGACAGTGGCCTCCCGGATCCGCAGGGCGCCCACGGCCGGCTCGACATAGGAGTTGAGCACGTAGCTGTATAGCTGCTTGGTTCCGGTCGCCATGTCCTCGTCTGCCTTGATCTCGGCCAGCCACGCCTTGCCCACGACCGACAGCCGGGTGTTGCCGTTGATCTGCGCGCCGGCCCGGCCTTGGCGCTCGCGCAGCGCGGCCTTGAGGTTGTTCTCGGCGGCGGTCTTGGTCTTGCCCTGCCGACCAACCAGCCGGGTCACTCCGTCGTAGTCGCGGAACCGGCAGCGTGCCTCGAACTGCCCACCTGGCGTCGGCAGCGTGGTGATCTTGCCGTAGCTGCCGATGGGTGTGGGCGGTCTGGCCATGGCCACAGTGTGGCATAAATGATGGGTTTTCGATGGTTAGCCGGCCGAAGCTCTTAAGGAATTCCCGTAAAACAGTGGGCCCCGTGGGACTCGAACCCACAACCTACGGATTAAAAGTCCGCAGCTCTGCCATTGAGCTAGAGGCCCCTTGCGCTACGACCCGACGAGGTAGCGCCGGTCGCATGCTTGCACATTGTGCTACAGGGCTCCTCGACCGCGGCGGCGATCACCGGGTGGACTCGATGAAGTCGATCAAGGCGCCCAGGTCGTGTGCCCAAAATATGGTAAGCCCCTCCTCCTGCGCCGACTGCAGGTTGCCCAGCTTGAACACCCCGCTGATCACCGCGGCCGGCACGATGCCCCGGTCGCCGAAGCGCTTGAGCCAGATGGTCGCCTTCTGGGCGGCATCGTTGTTGAGGCGCTTCACCGAGTTGGTGGAGGAGTTGGAGACCTTGCACTCGATGGGCATCGCCCGCCCGTCCCACAGTCCGGCGACGATGTCGGCCTTCCGGCCGCCGAACGAGCACTCGCCGCAGAACTCACCCTTGCCGGGCGCCTGGGAGAGGTTGTCAACGATCCGGGTGGCCACCCGGGAGAAGCCGGCAGCCTCCAGCGCCGAGGCCACCGAGTCCTCCTGCTCGACCTTGGACTCGTTCGCGCGATCGGTCATCACCCGCCGGCCGGCCATCAGCGCCGCGGTCGCCACGATGGCCGCCTCGCGCTCCGCCTCGGTGGGCGGCCGGCCCTGGCCGAGCCAGGGAAAGCGGCTGCGGTCGAGGCCGAGCAACACGGTGTCGATGACCCGCCCGGCCATCCGCTCGTCGGCGCGCAGCCGCCGGGGAGCCAGGCTCGCCTCGGCCAGGACCTTGAGGTCGTCCTGGGATACCGCCGGCCCGGCCAGGTACCGAACTGCCTGCAGGCTCACCGGATCGGTGAGCACCTCGGTTGCCAGTTCGGACAGCCGGGACAGGTCCGCGGTCGTCTCGAGCAGCGTTTCGACAGCGAGGCGATGTTGCTCGAACGCGACCAGATACTGCTCCAGCGGCTCCCGCATGCGCACCTTGCGGAACTGCTCGATGGCGAACTGCCGGTCCTGCTCGAAACGTTGATCGTCCCATCGGGGCGGTCGAACCTGGCTCATCGGCCTACTCGCCCGCGCCGAGGAGTTCCGGTCCGGGAATGATCAACCGCTCCATCTCCTTAGGCTCGAACTTGGTCAGCCCGCCGGCGTACGTGCGGCCCTGGGCCTGGGTGACCGCCGTCCGCAGATGGTTGACCAGCCGGTCCAGCGCCACCGCACCGAGCGGCTGGCGCGGGTAGAGGCCATGCGCGATATTCACGTGCCGGACCTCGGCATCGTTGTGCACGAAGGCCGGCGGACGGCGGGCCATGTAGGTGGCCAGCACCGGCGCCGGGGCACGCAGCCCCACGCTCCACCACGCCCTGCGGTTGGAGGCGATGTAGCCTTCGTGCACCCGTTGCTTCTTGAGCACCTTGAGGTAGCGCTCGACCTCCCTGCGGACGTCCGGCTCGAGCACATCCAGATCCACCGGCAGGTCGATGACCCGACGAAGCGGCGCTGGATCGGCCAGCCGGTCACCGGCAGCGAACAGCTCCCGCGCCCGGGTCACCGCCGGCGTGAGCACCTGCACCGGGACCGGCGAGTCGGCAAGCCGGGTGATCCAGGCCGAGTTGGCTCCGGTCACCGCTCCGCGATGCACCCGGACCAGCTCGCCGAGTTCGACGTAGCCGTCCCGCGGCTTCGGTGCGCTGCGGGTGAACACCGACCAGCGACCGGCCTCGATCAACCGGGAACGTGCCACCGGCCGGCCGCCCTCGAGCCGGCCCAGCGCGCTCACCTGCTTCACCCGTCGCAGCCTGATCGAACTGGGCCGGCTACCGAGCTCGAAGCAGGCGATGGCCCCGGTCGTGATGGCGTCGGTGAAGACCGCCGCCTCCGGCTCCAGGATGTGCAGGCTCTGGCCCCCCAGTCCATCCAGCAGCAGTTCGCGAACCAGCGAGCCGTAGTTCACGTCGAGCCACTCGGCGCTGGTGATGAACGCGCCGACGTCCCCGGGCCGACCGTGCTCGGCGGTGGCCAGGAAGAAATGCACGTGCAGGCCGGCCAGCCCGGAGGCCGACAGCCCCCGACGCCGAGCCGTGGCGAGCAGCCAGGCTTTCCAGCGCGGCTCGATCTGATGGTGCCGGACGTAGGGCGGATTGCCGAGGTAGAGCCGCCGGCCACCGGAGTCGCACGGCGGCAGGTCACGATAGTCGGCCAGCAGGATCTCGGCCCGATCGGCATGGCCGAGCACCGCCAGGTTTGCCCGGGCCATCAGGGTGGCGAGCGGATCCACGTCCACTCCGAGCAACCGGGCCCGTGGGAACCGGGTCGAGGCCGCCATCAGGTAACGGGCCGAGCCCGCGCCCGGATCGATGACCAGCGCGGGATCGAGCCGGTCGGCGGCCCACTCGACCATCGAACTCACCACGCCGGGCGGCGTGTAGGTCTGCCCCAGCGGCCGGCGCCGCTCGCTGCTGCGCAGCGTGCAGAACGCGGCTCCCAGCGGGTCCTCGCCGGCGCGGATCCGCTCGCGCAACATGGCCAATTCCGCCTTCGAAACCCGGGTTCGCGATGCCGCGGCGGCGGTGGCCACCAGGGCGGTCTCGGCGGCCGACCAGCCGGCCACCTGCCCGGCACCGAGCGCCGCCGCGAGCCGGACCAGCTCGGCCTCGGTCGGAATCGGAGGCAGCGACGCCGGTTCGACCGCAGGCGCCGGTTCGTCCGCAGGCGTGGGGCTCACGAGGCGGACTGCAGGCGAAACACGCCGCGTGCCACCCGCTCGAAGTAGCGCTCGTCCTGCAGGCCGGACCGGACGGAGGACTGCGGCACCGGCCCGAACCGCCGCTCGGCAGCGGCCTGGATCTCGGCGATGGTGGCCGACTGCCCATCGCGGGACTCGAGGTAGCTGCGCATGCTCGCCTTCAACTCACCCCGGATCCGGGGAACGCCAGGCTGCCGCCGCCCCGCCATCGATCCACCTCGCTCCGCCGTCGCGTTAACGGTTAACCGTTGACCCCAGTCCTACCATGCCCGCCGGGACCGGCCGCGGAACCGGAGCAGCGCGGCGCGGCCGTCCGCACCAGTAGCTTCCCAGCCATGGCCGGGGCAGTAACCTCCCGGCCATGGCCGGGGACGAGGCAACCCACAGGGACGAGGCGAACCACAGAGACCAGGACCAGCCAGGCAGCGGGGTGGGCGACCTGCACCTGGCGACCGTGGTGCTGAACGTCCGGGACATGGCTCGAGCCGTCCGGTTCTGGGCCGCGGCCCTGGGCTATGTGCAGCGCGAGCGGGACTGGGATCCGGAGTTCATGATGCTCATCGACCCGAGCGGCCGGCGGCCCTCGGTGTCCTGCCAGCTCACCGATTCAGCGCCTCGCGAGCCGGTACGGGTACATCTGGACCTCTACACCAGCGAGCAGGCACGCCACGTCGAGCGGCTGGTAGAACTCGGTGCCACTCGCGCCGAGAACTGGCCCTACCCGGCCGACGCCGACTTCGTGGTGCTGCGCGATCCAGACGGCAACGAGTTCTGCGTCATAGACCACAGCTGAGCTTCCAGGCCGCCTTGCGCGCGACGACCAGCAGGTACTTAGCGCAAGGGATTTCTGCGCATAAGAATACGGCGAGCCCGCGCGCATGGCACGCACGCGGGCTCGCCGGGCGATCCGGGCTAGTCGCGGTCGTGCTTGACGAACGAGGCCCACATCGGCTGGACGCCGTTGATCCGGTCACCGGCGTGGCCGAGGTGGCCGAGGTGCCAGTTGTCCTCGATGGTGGTCAGCAGCGAGTAGTGGTTGTAGTCGGTGCGGTCCACGAAGTGCCGCGGCCCGTTCGCGGTCACGATGATTGCCGGGATGAGCCCGCCGCCGTAGGTGCCGCCGGGCCAGCTGGTGGACACCCGCGGGTCGCCGGCCGGCACGTACGGTGAGTCGCAGCAGCCGTCGGCGCTCTCCCAACCGCCGGTCTCGCTGTTGCCGGTGAAGTCGTTCTCGTCGGTCACGATGACGATCGCCGAGCGCTTGGTCCAGGCCTTGGAGTGCGTGATGGTGTTGACCGCCCCCTTCACGAATACATCGGCCTTCTGCTTCAACGCCGCATCGTTGGCGTCGTCCTTGGTGCTGCCGTACGGGCACGGGGTTTCCGGATGGCCGGCCACCGCGACGTACACGCCGCCGTGCATGTCGTTGCACTGGTTGGGGGTGATCCAGACGAACTGCGGCGCGTGGTTGCCGTTCAGGTCGGCGCCCAGCTGGCTGTAGTCGCGCACCTTGTCCATCCGTGCCGGGTTGTTCTTGATGTCATCGAACAGCACGAACGGGTTGTGCTTCTTGGCGTACAGGCTGATCTGGGTGCCGTTCACGGTCGGGCCGAACCGGTCAAGCTTGTTGGCCGGCAGGGTGTCCATGTAGGCACCCCAGGAGATGTGTGCCTTCTCCAGCTGGTCGACCAGGTTGAGCCGGTCCAGGTTCACCACGTTCTGGTCGTTGTCGTCCTGGAGGCCGAAGTTGTCACCGGCGATGCTGGCGATGTAGTTCGGCATCGAGGGATGGGTGACCCCGTAGTAGTTGCTGGCCATCGTGTAGCTGTGCGCCAGGCTGGTCAGGTACGGCGAGTTGGGGTCGTCGATCACGCTCGACTTGGAATGGTTCTCCAACATGATCACGAAGATGTGATCGAGAGCTGCCTGCTGGGAGTGGCCATGCTCGGGTCGCGTGTTGTGCGACGGCGAGGCATTCGCCGCTGCCGTCACGCCCAGTGCCAAGCCGGCTGCCAGTGCGGCTGCCGCGCCCAGGCGGGCACGTCTACGAAGAGTCACTGCTGCATCCTCTCTGCTGCGACATTCGCCGGGCTGGATCTGCCGGCGAATGCAGTGGTCGATACGGGGCGCTGCCTGCCCGCTGGGACTATAGGGACTATCTGTTGAATACGGCGTTTACTCGCTAGGACCGGGGCTCGACCGGGGCCTGCTCGCCGGGCCGCGACGACTCACTCGGCCGCGACGACTCACTCGGCTGCGTCGATTCGTCCGGCTGCGTCGATTCGTCCGGCTGCGTCGATTCGTTAGACAAGGCCGACTCGCCATGCCAGGGCGTCGGCTCAGCGGCCGGCAGCAACCGGTAGTAGATGGTGTGCCGCCCGGTCAACCGGTGCACGAGCGGCACCAGCCTGCCCTGGAGCACCGGAAAGCTCGAGGCCAGCTGGCGGCGGGCATGGTCGGCCTCGGCGCCGCGCAACCGGGTCGCCAGCGCGGGCTGGTCGGAACCCGTGGGCCGTCCGGTGCGGGTACACGGGGCGATCCGGACGCCCGGAAAGTTGGCCAGCCGCTTGGTTTTACCCGCGGTGGACCAGGTACGGAAGTAACCGGCACCCTCGGCGTCGATGGCCAGGCTGACCGGAGTGTCCACGATCCGGCCGTTCCTGCGCCGGGTGCTCAACAGCACGGTGTGGGCTCGGCGAAGGTGCTCGAAGCTCTCCATGGCTCCCTCATTGCAGCAGGCACGCGCGGTCATCGCCACCCGGGGTGGCGGCCAACCCGGGCTGCGGTCCGGCCAAGTACCCGATACCGTGGGTATCGACAACTTGCGCCTCCAGCCGTCGAGGCCTCCAGCCGTCGAGAGGGAACTGCCATGCCCGCCCGTCGCGCCGCCATCCTCGGCGGTAACCGAATTCCGTTCGCGCGATCCAACGGCCGGTACGCGCACGCCGGCAACCAGGACATGCTGACCGCCGCGCTGGACGGCCTAGCCGCCCGGTTCAACCTCCAGGGCGAGCGGCTCGGCGAGGTGGCCGCCGGCGCGGTGCTCAAGCACAGCCGCGACTTCAACCTCACTCGCGAGTCGGTGCTCGGCTCGTCGCTGTCGGCCCAGACGCCGGCCTATGACGTCCAGCAGGCCTGCGGCACCGGCCTGGAGACCACCATCCTGGTGGCCAATAAAATCGCCCTCGGCCAGATCGAGTCGGGTGTCGCGGGTGGCGTGGACACCGCCTCGGACGCGCCGATCGCGGTGAACGAAGGCTTGCGCGAGGTGCTGCTGGAGGCCAACCGGGCCCGCAGCGTGCCGGGCCGGTTGAAGGCGCTGGCCGGGTTGCGGCCGGCCCAGCTCAAGCCTGAGATCCCGCGCAATTCCGAGCCGCGCACCGGGCTGTCGATGGGGGAGCACCAGGCGATCACCACCACCGAGTGGGGAATCGGCCGGCAGGAACAGGACGAACTGGCCGCGGCCAGCCACCGCAACCTGGCCGCCGCGTACGAGCGTGGCTTCTTCACCGACCTGGTGACCCCGTTCCTGGGCCTGACCCGCGATCAGAACCTGCGGCCGGACTCCTCGCTCGACAAGCTGGCCAAGCTCAAACCGGTGTTCGGCACCCGGTTGCCGGATCCCACTATGACGGCAGGCAATTCCACGCCGCTGACCGACGGTGCCGCCGCGGTGTTGCTGTCCTCGGAGGAATGGGCGGCCGAACGAGGACTGCCGGTGCTGGCCCACCTGGTGGATGCCGAGACCGGCGCGGTGGACTACGTGCACGGCGACCGCAAGGACGACGGCCTGCTGATGGCACCGGCCTACGCGCTGCCCCGGCTGCTCGAACGCAACAAGCTGAGCTTGCAGGATTTCGATTTCTACGAGATTCACGAGGCATTCGCCGCTACCGTGTTGACCACGCTGAAGGCCTGGCAGGACCCCCGGTTCTGCGCCGAGCGGCTCGGCCTGGACGCACCACTCGGTGCGATCGACCGGGACAGGCTCAACGTCACCGGCTCCTCGCTGGCGGCCGGCCATCCGTTCGCCGCGACCGGCGGCCGGATCGTCGCCACCCTCGCCAAGCTGCTGCACGAGAAGGGTTCCGGACGCGGCCTGATCTCGATCTGCGCGGCCGGCGGCCAAGGCGTCGTCGCGATCATGGAGGCCTGATATGGCCGACCGAGACGTGGAGGCCTGATATGGCCGACCGAGACGTGGAGGCCTGATATGGCCGACCGAGACGTGGAGGCCTGAAATGGCCGACCGAGACGTGGAGGCCTGAGATGGCAGATCGCTACCTGGAACTGGTCAACTCCGGGCTCGGCAAGTCGGTGGCCGGCAGGCTCGGCCTGCCCCGGCCCGCGGTGTTGCGCCGATACTCCCCGGGCGATCCGCTGCTGGCCGGTGACCTGCTGTCCGGCGAGATCAAGGCCGGCCTGGACGGGCTGCCCGAGCTGTTGGCGGCGGCCGGCGTGCAGGCCGCGACCGTCGACGAGGACGGGCGCCGGTGGGCCGGCCTGCTCTTCGACGCCACGGCTGCCCGCGATCCGGCGGATCTGGCCGAGCTGCGTGCCTTCTTCAACGGCCCGCTGCGCCGGCTGCGCTCGTCCGGTCGGGTGGTGCTGCTCGGCCGCACCCCGGACGGCAGCGACCCGGCCGCCGACGCCGCCCGGCAGGCGCTGGAGGGCATCGCCCGGTCGCTGGCCAAGGAACTGCGCGCCGGCGCCACCGCGAACCTGATCCAGCTGTCCGGCGAGGCGAGCGCCGCCGACCTGGACAACGCGCTGCGGTTCTTCCTGTCCGCCCGCTCGGCCTACGTCGACGGGCAGGTGCTCACCGTCGGGCCCGCATCCGGCTCGGCACCGGCGGACTGGACGAAGCCGCTGGCCGGCAAGGTTGCCCTGGTCACCGGCGCCGCGCGCGGCATCGGCGCCGCGATCGCGACGGTGCTGGCTCGCGACGGAGCCCGGGTGGTGGTCGCCGACCTGCCGGCGGCCGGCGAGAACCTGGCCCGGGTGGCCAACCGGATCGGCGGGACCAGCCTCCAGCTGGACATCGCGGGCGCCGAGGCGCCGGAGGCTGTCGTCTCCTACTTCGAGCAGCGGCACGGCGGGCTGGACATCATGGTGCACAACGCGGGCATCACCCGGGACAAGCTGCTGGCCAACATGAAACCCGAGCACTGGGACTCGGTGATCGCGGTCAACCTGGCCGCGCAGCTGCGGATCAATGCCGCGCTGCTGGCCACCGGCTGCCTGCGCGACGGCGGCCGGGTGGTCTGCCTGGCCTCCACCAGCGGCATCGCCGGCAACCGAGGGCAGACCAACTACGCGGCGTCCAAGGCCGGAGTGATCGGCATGGTGCGCTCCTATGCGCCGGAGTTCGCCGGCAGGCAGGCGGCAATCAACGCGGTGGCGCCGGGCTTCATCGACACCGACATGACCAGGGCGATGCCGATGCTCACTCGCGAGGTGGCGCGCCGGCTGAGCAGCCTGCAGCAGGCCGGCCAGCCGGTGGACGTCGCCGAGGCGGTGGCCTTCCTCAGCCAGCCAGGCGCCGGCTCGGTGAACGGGCAGGTGCTGCGGGTGTGCGGCCAGAACCTGGTGGGGGCATGAGTAGACGCGAGAGAAATTCGGTCGGGGGATGACCATGGACGACCCCACGATCTGGAAGCCCGACCGCTCGCTGGCCGCGCCGCCATCGACCTTGTCGCTGTATCGCAAGGCGATCCTTAGTCGCGGCAGCGGCAGCGGCGGGGACAGCGGCGGCGGCAGTCGCAGCGGCAGGGGCAGCGTCGCGGCGCAGGCCGGCACGCTGCGGCTGGTCGACCAGCCGATCGACGCCGACCGACTCTGGCGCTACCAGCAGCTGTGCGGGTACCGGGTGAGCGATGTGCTGCCGCCCACTTACCTGCACCTACTGGCATTTCCGCTCAGCCTCGAGGTGATGACCCGGCCAGGGTTCCCGTTCCCGGTGCTGGGGCTGATCCACCTCAGCAACGAGATCAGCCAGCGCCGGGCGGTTCGCGCCGACGAGCGGGTCACCGTGCGCACCTGGGCGACCAACCTGCGCTCGCGTGCGTCCGGCCGGGTGATCGACCTGGTCACCGAGGTGCTGGTGGGCGACGAGCTGGTCTGGGAAGAGACAAGCAGCTACCTGCACCGGGGCAGCAAGCCGGATCCTCGCGAGATCCCCGAGGGCGAACCCAAGCCGCCGTCCGAACTGCCGCCCGGCCCGGTCATCCGCTGGCAGGCTGCCGCCGATATCGGCCGCCGCTATGCCGCGGTGTCCGGTGATCGCAATCCGATCCACCTGTCCGGCCTGTCGGCGAAGGCGTTCGGCTTCCGCGGCGCCATCGCGCACGGCATGTGGCTGAAGGCCCGCACGCTGGCTGCCTTCGAGGGCCGGCTGCCGGAGCAGCTCTCGGTGCGGGTGGCGTTCAAGACGCCGCTCTACCTGCCGAGCACCGTGGAGCTGCAGGCGAGGCCCATAAAGCTGGACTGGGGGGAGTTCGAGGTGCGGGGGGCAACCCCCGACAAGCCGGAGTGGCAGTTCGAGGTGCGCGGGGTACGGTCCGGCAAGCCACACCTCAGGGGCACGTTCAAGGAGCCCGGGCCACCAAGGATGATCTCCACCCGCTGATAGGGCCGGATGACCATGGCCGAGCCGGCGGGACCGGCAGGGAGCCTGCCGGCGATCAGTCGCCGACCGGTGGCACCGCCAGGCCGCTGGTGGCCAGCTCGCCGCCGGCTGCCTCGATCGCCGTCCGGGCCGCCGCGCCGGACTCCGGGCTGACCGGCACGGTCAGGTCGGTGAGCAGCCGGACGGCCAGCCCGCCACCGATCGCGTCCAGCGCCGTCTCCCGCACGCAGTGCGACTCGGCGATGCCGCACACGTCCACCGCGTCGACGCCGGCCGCGGTGAGCGACTCGATCAGCGGCCGGCCCTGCTCGTCATGGCCTTCGAAGGCCGAATAGGCTGCCGAATACAGGCCTTTCTTGACCGACACGTCGGCACCCCGCTCACCGAGCGCAAGCGCCAGGCTGGGATGCAGCTCGGCGTTGGCGGTGCCGACCACGCCGTGCGGCGGCCAGCTGTGCTGGTAGTCGGGGTTGTCGGAGAAGTGCGCGCCGGGTTCGGAGTGCCAGTCCTGGCTGGTCGCCACCAGCGCATAGTCGCCGCGGTGCTCGGCCAGGTAGCCGGCGATCCGCTCGGCCACCAGGTTCCCGCCGGCGACCGGCAACTCGCCGCCCTCGCAGAAGGTCGGCTGCACGTCAACGATGAGCAGTGCCCGGGTCATCTGTCCTCCTCACGGCCAAATCTAGCCGCCGCCGGCCTCGTCGCCGGCCGTTTCCGACTGGCACGATGGTGCGGTGCACCTCGCGCTCGGACTGGTCCTGCTGGTCGCGGCGGCGACCGTGCTGGCGGCGGGGGCGCGCCGGGTCGGCCTGTCCGAGCCGCTGGTGCTCACCGTGGCCGGCATCGCCGGCTCCTACCTGTGGTTCATCCCGGATGTGGTGCTTTCGCCGGAAGTGGTGCTGATCGGCCTGCTGCCACCGCTGCTCTACACCACCGCCATCCGGACCTCGCTGGTGGACTTCAAGGTCAACCGGCGCGCGATCGGGCTGCTCTCGGTTGGCCTGGTGCTGTTCACCACGTTCGCGGTCGGCCTGGTCGCCTGGTGGCTGCTGCCGATCCCGTTCCCGATCGCGGTCGCGCTCGGCGCGGTGGTCGCACCGCCGGACGCGGTGGCGGCCACCGCGGTGGCCCGCCGGGTCGGCATGCCGCGCCGGGTGGTGACGATCCTGGAAGGCGAGTCGCTGTTCAACGACGCGACCGCGCTGGTCACGGTGCGTACCGCGATCGCGGCGGCGGCCGGTTCGGTCGGCATCTGGCACACCGTCGGCCGGTTCCTGCTGGCGGCCGGCGGCGGGCTGGCCGTCGGCTACCTGGCCGCGAGCGTGCTGGGCCGGCTGCGGCAGCGGATCACCGACCCGGTGCTGGACACCACGCTGTCCTTCCTGGCTCCGTTCGCTGCCTACCTGCCGGCCGAGGAGGTGCATGCCTCCGGCGTGATCGCCGTGGTGGTGTGCGGGCTGCTGCTCGGCCACCGGGCGACGGCCCAGCAGAGCGCGGCGTCCAGGGTGGCCGAGCGCACCAACTGGCGCACCATCGAATTCCTGCTGGAAAGCTCGGTGTTCCTGCTGATCGGGCTGCAGGTGCGCACGATCGTGGAGCACGCCTGGCACTCGGGCATGGACCACACCAGGCTGGTCGCCGGCTGCCTGGGGGTGCTGGCCGCCTGCGTGGTCTCCCGGCCGATCTGGATGTACCCGGCTACCTATGTGCCGCGCTGGGTATCCCGCCGGGTCCGGGAGGTGGATCCGTCCCCGCCCTGGCAGGTGCCGGCGGTGATCTCCTGGGCTGGCATGCGCGGAGCGGTGACGCTGGCCGCGGTGTTCCTGCTGCCCGGCGACACCCGCTACCGCGACGTGCTGGTGCTGGCCGCGCTGGTCGTGGTCGGCGGCACGCTGCTGCTGCAGGGCACCACGCTGCCCTGGCTGGTCCGGCTGCTGCACCTGCGCGGCCCGAGCCGGGCCGAGGACGCGTTGCAGGAGGCCGGCCTGATGCAGCAGGTGGGCGATGCGGGCCTGCTGGCACTGGACGAGCACACCGACGCCAACACCCCCGAGGATGTGGTGGAGAGCCTGCGCCAGCGGGTCCGCCAGCAGGTGAACGCGGCCTGGGAGCGGCTCGGCCCGGACGAGTCCACCGTGCTCACCCCCAGCGAGCACTACCGCCGGCTGCGGCTGGTAATGCTGCGGGCCGAGCGGGAGGAGCTGCTCAAGGTGCGCGATGCCGGCACGCTCGACCACGAGGTGCTGCAGGCGGTGCTGGCCATCCTCGACCTGGAGGAGTCGCTGATCGACCGGTTCGCCGAGGCCGAGGACGAACTGCCGGAGGAGCCGCTGCAGTCCCGGACCAAGGTCGAGGAGTGCGAGCACCTGGCCGCCGCGCCACGGGTCTGCCGGCCGGACACCCCGGGCAGCTGCTCGGAGTGCGTGGCAGAGGGGCTGACCTGGGTGCACCTGCGAATGTGCCTGACCTGCGGGCACATAGCCTGCTGTGACTCCTCAGAGGGCAAGCACGCCGACCGGCACTACGCCAGCTCCGGCCATCCGGTGATGCGCAGCGTGGAGCCGGGCGAGGCCTGGCGCTGGTGCTACGTGGACTCGCAGTTGGGCTGAACGCGGCATTTTGACTGCCTCGCCGGATGGCGTCCATCGGCGGATCGTCTAATTTTGCTCAATCACCCTCTGTAGTCGAATGATTACAGGCACGATGGGTCCATGTTCGGATCGGAGCCGACCAGAAGCTGGTGGCGCCGGCCAGTGGCGCTGGCCGGCGCCGGCGGCGTGGTGGCGGGCGTGGTCATCGGCGGCGCCAGCCAGTCGCTGCCGGCCGCCTCGACCCATCCGATCAGCGGTTCGGCGGTGCCCGGCCCGGCGCGGATCACCGTGACCGTTGCGGCCCCCGGCCCGACCGTCACCCTCCTGCACACCGCCACCCGGACAATCACCGTGGTCGTCACCAGCACCGCGTCGAGGCCGCTACCGATGTCGCCGATCGGCGTTCCCGCGACGGTCTCGGCCCCCGCGACGGCCACGGCCTCGACCTCGGCATCCCGACCGGCGGTGTCCGGGTCCTCGGCACCCGCGCTGTCGCCGAGCCCGCCGGCCAGTTCCGAGCCCCCGGTGCTGGGCCCGGGACCGACCGCACTGTGCACCGACGGCAGCGTCAGCCACGCCGGGCGGGGTGGCTGTGCCCACCACGGCGGCGTGTCCGCCGGCTACCGCTGAGACCCTGCCCGTCCGTACCCGACTCATCGCGCGAACTGCCGTGGCGGGCCGTCCTACTGGCCGGTAGTGCGAAGCGGGGCAATGCTGAGCAGGACGTCCCTCGGCCAGCCGTTAGGGTTGGGTCTTCGCAGGACAGCCAGGCCCAGCTGGTGAGGAGGCAACCAGGTGTTCACTCGGGTCGCCATCATCAACCGCGGCGAAGCCGCGATGCGACTCATCCACGCCGTGCGAGAGCTCAACGCGACCGGCGAGCATCGCCGGATCCAGACCATCGCGCTCTACACCGACGCCGAGAGCACGGCGAAGTTCGTCCGCGAGGCCGACATCAGCTATCCGCTCGGCCCGGCCGCGGCCCGCCCGTACCTCGACCTGGCGGTGCTGGAACGCGCCCTGGTCGAGACCCGGGCCGAGGCCGCCTGGGTGGGCTGGGGCTTCGTGGCCGAGCAGCCGGGGTTCGTCGAGCTCTGTGATCGGCTCGGGGTGGTCTTCATCGGACCCAGCGCCGAAGCGATGCGCTCGCTGGGGGACAAGATCGGTTCCAAGCTGCTCGCCGAGCAGGTCGGCGTACCAGTCGCGCCGTGGAGCCAAGGCCCGGTGCGCGACCTGGACGAGGCGCTGGCGCAGGCGGCCCGGCTGGGCTACCCGCTGATGCTCAAGGCCAGCGCCGGCGGCGGCGGCCGGGGCATCCGCCGGGTCAACTCCGACGCCGAGTTGTCGGCGGTGTTCGCCCAGACCAGCGAGGAGGCGGCGCGGGCGTTCGGCAGCGGCGTGATGTTCCTGGAATCGCTGGTCACCGGCGCCCGGCACGTCGAGGTGCAGGTCATCGCCGACGGGCACGGCACCGCCTGGGCGATCGGCGTGCGGGACTGCTCGGTGCAGCGACGCAACCAGAAGATCATCGAGGAGTCGGCCTCGCCGGTGCTGGCCGCCGAGCAGGCGGCGGAGCTGAAGGCAGCCGCCGAGCGGTTGGCGATCGCGGTCGGCTACTGCGGCGCCGGCACCGTGGAATTCCTCTACCAGCCGCAGCAGCGGATGTTCGCCTTCCTGGAGGTGAACACCCGGCTGCAGGTCGAGCACCCGATCACCGAGCTGACCACCGGCGTGGACCTGGTCAAGGCGCAGCTGCACGTGGCCGCCGGCGGCAAGCTGGACGGCGACCGGCCGGCGGAGAGCGGTCACGCCGTCGAGGCGCGGCTGAACGCCGAGGACCCCGACCGGGACTTCGCGCCGGCACCCGGCCGGATCGAGCTGCTGCAGCTGCCGGCCGGCCCGGGGGTTCGGGTGGACACCGGCTTCGACGCCGGCGACGTGATCCCGGCCGACTTCGACTCGATGATCGCCAAGATCATCGCGCACGGCGCCGACCGGGACGAGGCGCTGGCCCGGCTGCGCCGCGCGGTCGCCGACACGGTGGTGATCATCGAGGGCGGCACCACCAACAAGAGCTTCGTGCTGGAGCTACTGGCCGAACCGGCGGTGATCGACGGCTCGGCCGACACCGGTTGGATCGATCGGACCCGGGCCGAGGGCGGCCTGGTCACCCACCGGCACGCCGGCATCGCGCTGATCGCCGCGGCCATCGACGCCTACGAGGTGGCCGAGGCGGCCGAGCGGCAGCACTTCCTGGCCACCGCGCACGGCGGCCGGCCGCAGGCCCGGCACCGGCCCGGCCAGACCATCGAGCTCAAGCTGCGCGGCGCCGGCTACCGGCTGTCGGTGGCGCAGCTCGGCCCGGCGCGGTTCCGGATCGGCCTGGCCGAGCGTGACCGGTTCCACCAGGTGGACGCCCGGATCGAGCGGCTGGACGCGCACACCAGCCGGCTGGAGGTCGGCGACGCGTGGTTCCGGGTGACCAGCGCGTCGCACGGGCCGGTCAGCCTGATCGAGGTGGACGGCACTACCCACCGGGTCACCCGGGACGAGGGCGGCGTGCTGCGCTCGCCGGCACCGGCGCTGGTGGTCTCGGTGCCGGTCGCGGTCGGCGACGAGGTGGCCGCCGGCGCGCCGGTGCTGGTGCTGGAGAGCATGAAGATGGAGACGGTGCTGACCGCGCCGTTCCCGGCCCGGGTCCGCGCGCTGATGGTGACCGCCGGCGGCCAGGTGGAGACCGGCATGCCGATGATCCGGCTGGAACCGGTCGGCGACGTTGCCGAGGAGGCGGTGACCGCCGGCGGCCCGGAGCTGGAGCTGCCCGGCGAGCGCGAGGAGCCGGTGCAGGTGCGTGCCGCCGGCCAGCTGCGCGACCTGCGGGATCTGCTGCTGGGCTTCGACCTCACCGACCCCAGCCAGACGCTGGCCGACTACCAGCAGAGCCGGGCGATGCTGGCCGAGCGCGGCCAGCGGCCGGTCGAGGGCGAGCTGGAGGTGTTCACCGCCTTCGCCGACCTGTGCGAGCTGGGCCGCAACCGGCCCGGTGGCGAGGAGCCGGCCGGCGACCGGGTGCACAGCCCGCGCGAGTACTTCCATGCCTACCTGCACAGCCTGGATCTGGACCGGGAGCTGCTGCCCGACTCGTTCCGGGACCGATTGCGCCGGGCGCTGGCCCACTACGGCGTCACCGCGCTGGAGCGGACTCCGGCGCTGGAAGAGGCGGTGTACCGGATCTTCCTGGCCCAGCCCGGTGCGCCCACCCACCTGCACCTGGTGACCACCCTGCTGCAGCAGTGGATGCTGGATCCGCTGCCGGCCGACGCCGACGAGGTGCACGAGGCGCTGGATCGGCTGGTGTCGGCCACCCAGCTGCGCTACCCGGCGGTTGGCGACCTGGCGCGCAGCGTTCGGTTCCGCTGGTTCGAGCAGCCGCTGGTGGAGGCCGAGCGGGCTCAGTTGCTGGCCGGGGTGCGGGAGGAGATCGACTACCTGGCCGCCCACCCGCAGGCGGCCGACTACGCCGAGCGGCTGGACCGGCTGGTTCAGATCCCCGAGCGGATCGTCCGGTTCCTGGCCGAACGGATCGAGCGCGGCATCGCCGGTCACGAGCCGATGCTGGAGGTGCTCGCCCGCCGGCACTACCGGGAGTACGAGCTGCACGACCTGGCCTGCGAGGTGCTGGCGGGCCGGCCGTTCGTCACCTGCGACTACACGCTGGACGCCCGGCCCAGCCACCTGATCAGCACCATCGCCAACCTCTCCGAGCTGGTGCCGGGCTCGGAGCTGGTCCGGGAGCTGCAGGCCAAGCTGGACGAGCAGCCGGCCGGTCATCAGAGCGTGATCGACCTCTACCTGCTCTGGCCGGAGATTCCGGATTCGCCGGCCGAGGCCACCGCGCAGCTGCAGCAGCGGGTGGACGAACTCGGATTGGTCGACCAGGTCCGCCGGTTCGCGGTGGCCACCTGCCCGGGCGGTGGCCGTCCGGTCGGCTACTACACCTACCGCCCGACGCCGGACGGCGGCAGTACCGAGGACGACCTGGTCCGCGGCGTGCACCCGATGGTCGGGCGGCGGCTGAACCTGTGGCGGCTGCGCAACTTCTCCATCACCCGGCTGGACGCGCCGGACGACGTGCTGCTCTACCACTGCGTGGCCCGCGGCAACGACGCCGACCAGCGGCTGGTGGCGCTGGCCCAGCTGCGCGAGCTGGCGGTGGTGCGCGACTCCTCCGGCCGGGTGGTGTCGCTGCCGCAGGCCGAGCGAGCGGTGGCCAGCTGCGGCGACGCGATCCGGCGGGCCCGGGTCGCGCTGGGCGAGGCCAGGCTGGACATGAACATCGTCTCGCTGCACATCTGGCCGGTGATCGACGCCCCGCTGGACGAGCTGACCGCGCTGCAGAAGACGATCTCACCGCTGACCGTGGGTGCCGGCATCGAGAGCGTCCAGGCCGAGGGACGGATCCTGACCCCGGACGGCCGGGTGCAGCAGGTCGCCGCCACCTTCTCCTTCCAGCCCGGCGCCGGCGTGGTGTTCACGGTGTCCCGGCCGAGCACCGAGCGCCTGCAGCCGCTGACCGACTACGACCAGAAGGTGCAGCGGGCCCGGCGGCGCGGCAACGTCTACCCGTACGAGCTGGTCGGGATGATCGCCGGGCGCGGTGGCCGGTTCATCGAGCACGACCTGGACCCGACCGCCGACGGCCTGCGGCTGGTGCCGGTCGACCGCCCGCCGGGCGGCAACAAGGCCGGCATCGTGGTCGGGGTGGCCAGCACCCCCACCGAGCGGCATCCGGAGGGCGTTACCCGGGTTGTGCTGCTCGGCGACCCGACCCGGGCCCTCGGTGCGGTCTCGGAGGCCGAGTGCGCCCGGATCATCGCGGCCCTGGATCTGGCCGAGTCGATGGCGGTCCCGGTGGAGTGGTTCGCGCTGTCGGCCGGCGCCCGGATCTCGATGGACTCCGGCACCGAGAACATGGACTGGGTCGCCCGCGCGCTCAAGCGCATCGTCACCTTCACCCAGGCCGGCTACGAGATCAACGTGGTGGTGGCCGGCATCAACGTCGGCGCCCAGCCGTACTGGAACGCCGAAGCGACCATGCTCATGCACACCAAGGGGATCCTGGTGATGACGCCGGACAGCGCGATGGTGCTGACCGGCAAGCAGTCGCTGGACTTCTCCGGCGGGGTGTCGGCCGAGGACAACTTCGGCATCGGCGGCTACGACCGGGTGATGGGCCCGAACGGGCAGGCCCAGTACTGGGTACCCAACCTCGCCGCGGCCTGCGAGCTGCTGGCCGACCACTACGCGTTCTGCTATGTCGCACCGGGTGAATCGACGCCGCGCCGGGCCCACACCGAGGACCTGCCCGACCGGGACGTGACCACGTTCCCGCACCAGCATCCGGATAGCGAGTTCAGCACCATCGGCGAGATCTTCTCCGCGGCCACCAACCCGGACCGCAAGAAGGCCTTCGACATGCGCACGCTGATGCGCGCCGTCGCCGACCAGGATCTGCCGGTGTTGGAGCGCTGGGCCGGGATGGCCGATGCGGAGACCTCGGTGGTGTTCGACGCCTATCTGGGTGGGCATCCGGTGTGCCTGATCGGCATCGAGTCCCGGCCGATCCCGCGGCGCGGCTTCCCGCCCAGCGACGGGCCGGACATCTGGACGGCCGGCACGCTGTTCCCCCGCTCGTCGAAGAAGACCGCGCGGGCGATCAACGCGGCCAGCGGCAACCGTCCGGTGGTGGTGCTGGCCAACCTGTCCGGCTTCGACGGCTCACCGGACTCGATGCGCAACCTGCAGCTGGAGTACGGCGCCGAGATCGGACGGGCCATCGTCAACTTCGAGGGGCCGATCGTCTTCTGCGTGGTCTCGCGCTATCACGGCGGAGCCTTCGTGGTCTTCTCCAAGACCCTGAACCCGCGGATGACGGTGCTGGCGGTGGAGGGCTCGTTCGCCTCGGTGATCGGCGGGGCGCCGGCCGCCGCGGTGGTCTTCGCCGGCGACGTGGACCGCCGGGCGGCGCGGGATCCGCGGGTGACCGAGCTGGAGGCGCGGGTGGCCTCGGAAACCGAGGCGGTGCGCCGGGCCGAGCTGCTCACCGAGCTGAGCGAGCTGCGCTCGGCGGTCCGGGTGGAGAAGCTGGCCCAGGTGGCGGCCGAGTTCGACACCGTGCACAGCATCCGCCGGGCGGTCGAGGTCGGCTCGGTGGACGCGGTCATCCAGCCGACCGAGCTGCGCCCCCAGCTCATCGCGGCGCTCGACCGGTAGCTCCCGTGTAGCTTGCGTCACGTCGCGGAACCGGGCGGCCGGCGCGAGCGACTTGTCTGTTCGCAGGCGGTGCCGAGCGTCGGTGCCGGCAGGAGCGAGCGAGGTCGGATGCGGACTGGTCGGCGGATGGTCAGGACGGGCGCGGTGCTGCTGGCCGCCGGTGGCACCCTGCTGCTCGGTGCCGCGCCGGCCTGGGCGCACGTGACGGTGGTCGCGCCCGGCGTGACGGCCGGCAGCAGCGATGCCGAGATCACGGTCCGGGTGCCGGACGAGAGCGCCGGCGCCAGCACCACCGGGCTGCGGCTGCAACTGCCGACCGATCACCCGATCGCCGGGGTGCTGGTGGCCCCGCAGCCCGGCTGGACCGCCGTGGTCAAGCAGACCAAGCTGGCCACCCCGATCAAGACCGATGACGGGGACATCAGCGAGGTGGTTTCCGAGATCGACTGGACCGCCCAGGCCGGCGGCGGCATCCGGCCCGGCTTCTTCGGCCAGTTCACCATCATTGCCGGCAAGCTGCCGGACGGGGTGGCGCAGCTGACCTTCAAGGCGGTGCAGCAGTACTCCGACGGCTCGTCGGTGTCCTGGATCGAGCAGCCGGCCCCGGGCAGCAGCGCCGAGCCGGAGCATCCCGCTCCGGTGCTGAGCCTGGCCGGAGCAGGGTCCTCGGGCGCCGGGTCGGCCCAGTCGGACTCGCCGCTGCCGGCGACGGTGTCGATCACCGACAGCAGCCACGTCGCGAGCAAGGCCTCGGCGGTCACCGGCATCGTGCTCGGTGCGATCGGCGTGGTGCTGGGTGCGGCCGCGCTGGGCCTGGTGCTGCTCCGGCGCCGGGGCGCGCCGACCGGCTGAGCGTGCCGGCCACCCGCACCTTGCCTACCCGGATTGCTTTGCCTATCGAAGTGGTTGACAAACCGGCGGCCGGCTCGGCACCCTGAACGGGTGCTCATCCAGGCATCCGCGACCTTCAGCCCGATCCGCCGGCTGCATGTCGACCTGATGCGGCGCTCCATCGCGGGCTGTCCGGCGGCTTCATCCCACCCGGAGTAAGCCAGCTGGCCGGAGGCCGATCGCCATGCATCTCGACTTCACCCTCACCGTTGCCGGTGCTCTGGTGGGCCTGCTCGTCGGCCTCACCGGGATGGGTGGCGGCGCGCTGCTCACCCCCATCCTGGTGCTCATCTTCGGCGTGCCGCCGCTGGCTGCCATCTCCAGCGACCTGGTGACCAGCCTGGTGATGAAGCCGGTCGGCGCCGCGGTGCACCTGCGCCGGCGCACCGTGCAGGTGCCGCTGCTCGGCTGGCTGGCCCTGGGCTCGGTGCCGGCCGCGTTCGCCGGCGCGGTGCTGATCGGCAACATCGGCCGGTCCAAGGCCGTCCAGAGCGAGCTGAAGCTGCTGATCGGCATCGTGCTGCTGCTCTCGCTGTCGGCCACCGTGGCCCGCACCCTCATCGACCGCCGGGCCCAGCGGCCGGCCGCCGGCCCGCTGGTGGTGCGGCCGGTCGTCACCGTGCTGATCGGGCTGATCGGCGGATTCGCCGTCGGCATGACCTCGGTGGGCGCCGGCTCGCTGATCATCGCGCTGCTGCTGATCGCCTACCCGAGGCTGCGGCCGTCCCAGCTGGTCGGCACCGACATCGTGCAGGCGATCCCGCTGGTCGCGGCGGCGGCGGCCGGCCACCTGCTCTTCGGCGAGGTGCGCCTCGCGGTCACCGTCTCGCTGCTGATCGGCGCGCTGCCGGCGGTCTATCTCGGCGCCCGATGCTCGGCCCAGGCGCCGTCCTGGCTCACCCGGCCGATCATCTCCGGCGTGCTGGTTGCCTCCGCGCTCGCCCTGCTGTCCGCCCCGACGCCGCTGCTGGTGGTCGGTGCGATCGTCGGTGCGGCCGGCATGGCGCTGCTCAGCCGCCGGCGGACGCCGGCCAAGCGGCTCGAGCCGGCGCCGGAACTGGCCCGTTCGGCCGGCTGACCGCCGGGAGGCTTCTCGGCCCGCGCGTGTCCCGCTTGCCCTTGTCGCGGGGCAGGGTTCTAGCGTGTCCGGCGTGGAACCTCCCGCGGAGCTGAGCATCGGCGCGCTGGCCCGGCTCAGCGGGCTGACCGCCAAGGCGCTGCGGCATTACGACCGGCTGGGGCTGCTCAGCCCGGCGCGGGTGGATGCGGCCACTGGCTTCCGGTTCTACGCCGCCGACCAGGTCGTGCTGGCCTGCCGGATAGCCCGGCTGCGCGCGGTGGACCTGCCGCTGGATGATGTGCGCTGCTACCTGGCCGCCGAGGATCCCGACGCGGCACTGCGAATCCTGCTCAACCACCGGACCCGGCTGGAGAGCCGGGTGGCTCGGCTGACCGGCGACCTGCACGAGTTGGCCCACCTGATCAGTGAAGGAGTGGATCATCCCATGACCCAATCGAGCGAGGAGCCGCTGCTCAGCCGGGAGGCCGAACGCCGGATGGCCGCGCGGCTGTTCAACGCCACCTGGGATTTGATGGAGAAGGAGGATCGCACCGCCGCCGAGAACGACCGGATGATCCACAGCGCGCACGCCTCCCGCTACCACTGGGAGCAGGTCGGCACCGCGGCGAACCTGGCGCGCGGCGAGTGGCAGTGCTCGCGGGTCTACGCGGTGCTCCGGCGGGCCGAGCCGTGCCTGCACCATGCCCAGCGGGTGCTCGACATCTGCCAGGAGAACGGCATCGGCGACTGGGATCTGGGTTTCGCCTATGAGGCATTGGCGCGCGGCTCGGCGGTGGCCGGCGACGCCGAGGCGGCCCGGATGTGGACCGAGCGGGCATTGGCCGCCGCCGAGGACATCGTCGAGGACGAGGAGCGGGGGCTACTGCTGGCCGACCTGGAGACCATCCCGGAGCAGCGCCGGTTCTGGTAGCGGTCCAGTCGCCCGACACCGACCGTGCCCGGCGTACGGTCGAGGCATGGGAATCGGACGCGGCCTGCTGGCCGGTGCAGCCGCCGGCGCGGCCGGCACCACCGCGCTGAACGCGGTCACTTACCTGGACATGGCGATGCGCGGCCGGCCGGCGAGCACCGCGCCGGAGACCGCGGTGCAGACCCTCGCCGGCAAGCTGGGCATCGAGCTACCCGGCGATCAGGACGGCCGGCAGAACCGGACGTCCGGGCTGGGCGCGCTGCTCGGCATCGCCACCGGCGTCGGGGTGGGCGGCGTGCTGGGCATGGCGCGAGCGGCCGGCTGGCGGCTGCCGCTCGGCCGGTCCGCGGCGCTGGTCGGCTTGGCCGCGATGGCCGGCAGCGACACCCCGATGGCCCTGCTCGGCATCTCCGACCCGCGGAAGTGGTCGGCGGCCGACTGGCTCAGCGACCTGGGGCCGCACCTGGCCTACGGGCTGGTGACGGCGGCCGTGGCGCAGGGTCTCGACCAGCCGGGCCGGTTGGCACGGCTGCGCGCCACCCTGCTGCGCCGCTGAGCGCTGCCCGGCGCTATGCCACCGCGCCGCCGCTCGGCAGTATGAGGGCATGGCAGCGCAGAGCTACTTCGAGCGAGAGCTGAAGTTCGACGTTCCGGACGGTTTCGTGCTGCCGGACCTCAGCATGGTGAGCCGGGTGAGCCGCGTTGCCCACCCGGCGTGGCGGCTGCGCTCGGAGTACTACGACACCGCCGACCACGCGCTGCAGCAGGCTCAGATGACGTTGCGCAGGCGGACCGGCGACAACGACACCGGCTGGCAGCTGAAGGTGCCGCACCCGCCGGCCCGGGAGGAGATCCGGCTGCCGCTTCAGGACACCGACGAGGTGCCCGCCGAGCTCAGCCGGCTGCTGTTCGGTGTCCGCCGCGGGCAGCCGCTCCAGCCGGTGGCGCTGCTGGAGACCGAGCGGACGGTTACCCAGCTGCTCGATGCCGACGGCCGCCAGCTAGCCGAGGTGGCCGACGACCTGGTGCGGGTCTCGGCGACCGGGCCGGCGGCAACGGCCAGCAGCTGGCGCGAGATCGAGGTGGAGCTCGGCGCCGGGGACGAGCAGCTGTTGCAGGAGGTGGCGCAGGTGCTGTGCCGCGCGGGTGCCGAGCCGTCGGCAAGCAGCTCCAAGCTGGCCCGGGCGCTGCCGGGCCAGCCCGGACCGGACGAGCCGATGCGCAATTACCTGATCGAACAACAGCGGGCGCTGCTGGCCGGCGACCTGGCGCTGCGTCGCGGTGACGAGTCGGTCATCCACAAGACGCGGGTGGCGGTCCGGCGGTTTCGCAGCACGCTGCGCAGCTTCGGCACGCTGCTCGACCCGCCGGCTGGGCTGGACGCGGAGCTGCGCTGGTACGCCGGGCTGCTCGGCGAGGTGCGCGACCGGCAGGTGCAGCGCGGCAAGCTGCTGGCGATGGTCGAGGAACTGGACGACACCCTGGTGCTCGGGCCGGTCCGGGCCCGCATCGAGCAGGAGCTGGCCGGCGAGCAGGCCGAGCACTGGGACCGGTTGCAGCAGGCGCTGAGCAGCGACCGGTACCTGCGACTGCTGGACTCGGTGTTCGGGTTCAGCCAGGCGCTGTCGGGTCGATCCCGGCCCAAGCGGCTGCGCAAGCTGATGCGCAAAGCCGATCGCAAGGCGGCCGGCCGGCTGGCCGAGGCGGTCGCTGCCGAGGATCCGGAGCTGCTGCACCGGGCCCGCAAGGCGGCCAAGCGGGCTCGCTACGCCGGCGAGCTGGTCGGGCTGTCCGGCAACCGGGCGGCGGGTGACCAGGCCGCCCGCAACGAGGCGCTGCAGGAGTTGCTGGGTGAGCATCAGGACAGCCTGGTCAGCGCCGAGTTGCTGCGCCGGCTGGGCAGCATCGCCGGCAGCACGCCGGGGGAGAACGGCTTCAGCTACGGCGTGCTCTACCAGCGACAGCTGCAGCGCGCCGCCGACCTGCGGGCCCGAGCAGCCAGCAACCACTGACCGGCCGGTACTCAGCCGGCGAGGAAAGGAGCGCAGACGACGATGTCGGTGACCAGCTTCCAGGATCTGCCACTGGGCGATCGTGACCGCCGGTGGGACGGCGCGGCCGCGGAGAAGCGGGTGCGCAAGTGGGCCGGTGCCGAGGAGGCACCGAACCAGAAGTACCGCAACGCGCACGTCTGGTACGACAAGCAGGCCAAGGACAACTTCACCGCCTACAAGCTGCTGATCGCCGATGTGGTGGACGGCAGGCTCGTCGCGATGCCGCGCGGCGTGCTGGCCGCCGGCGCGATCATGCAGGGTTCGCGCGGCGGGATCGACCTGCCCGAGCAGGACATCAGCCGGGTGAAGAACCACCTGGCCAGGTACTACCGGAAGATGGGCGAGACGCCACCCTGGCAGAGGTAGCAGCCCCGGCGGCACCAGGCACCAGGCGAAGGGCATGACGGCTTGAGCCGCAACTCTTGACATTCCCGCCCGTTAGTGGAACTTTCGTCTAATTCGGGCATCTTGCCCGAACCCTCAGTCGGCGGCGGTGCCGAGATAGGGATGGTGGGCATGCCTGCCAGCGGGTGGTTGACGGTTCCGGCCGACGCGGTCGCGGCGGCCATCCTACTGTTCGCGGCCTGTGCCAAGCTGGTGTCACCGGCCGCCCTGTCCCGATCGCTGCGACAGATGACCGATGCCCGCGCGCTGTCCTCGCCCGCGACGGCGCGAGCCGTCGGCATAGCCGAGGCGGCCGTCGCGTTCGGCCTGCTCATCGAATCCGTCCGGCTGGCCGCAAGCGGGCTGCTCTGCCTGCTGGGCCTGTCCTTCGTCGCGCTCGGCACGCTGGGCCGGCTGCGCAAGGTGAACGAACCGTGCGGCTGCTTCGGGGCCGCGTCGCAACAACCGCTCGGCATCCAGAACATCGTGCTCGGCCTGCTACTGGCCGCCGTCGGGGTGGCCAACCTGGTGACCGCGGACCGGCTCACCGACAACGCGCGGGCGGCGCCTCCGCTGCTGGCCGCCGCGCTGCTGCTGCTGGCCTGCCTGCTCACCGGTCGTCGCGTGCTTCGCGTCCGTCCACCGCAACTCGCGCTGGCGCAGGGTCCACTGAACTAGGAGGCCTTCGACACATGCTGATCCTCTTCGCGTTCGTGCTGCTCATCCTCGCCGGCGCCGTCGGGCTGCTTTACGCGATGTGCGCCGAGCTGGCCAGCCGGGTCGGTGCCGGCGGCACGGCCGCTGCCGAACCGGCCCGCTACGTCCGGCCGCTCGGCAAATCCAGCATCTACCTGCGGGATGCGGTGACGTGGCCGGCCCAGCTGGCTGCCCTGCGCGCCGAGCCCGATTTCCTGTTGCTGGTGCTGAGCACCTCCTGCAACAGCTGCGCGACGATCATGGATCAGCTCGGCAAGGACGGCTGGGCCGAACGATCCACCGGCCGGCTCGGCGTGCTGCTGTCCACGCCGGATCCGGATCTCGGCGCGGACTTCGTCGCCAGGTACGGCCTGGAGGAGTTTCCGCTGTTCGTCGACCTCGGCGGCGACTGGGTGACCGCGGCGCTGGGGTTGTCGCTGAGCCCGGTCGGCCTGGTCTTCCGGCATGGCGAACTCGAGGAGAGCTACGTCTTCAACCACCTGGATCCGCTCTGGACCACCTTTACGGAGGTAATGGAATGGGAAACGCACACACATCAGAACGAGCCGTCAGCGGACTCGGCCGTCGCGGCTTCCTCGGCACCCTCGGCGCAGGTGGTCTGACCGCCGCGATGGCGGTCTTCGGCAAGCAGACCGCGGCCGAGGCGGCGGTGACGCCGGATGCCAGCTGCGGCTGCTGCGGCCTGGTGTACTGCCCACCGACCATCTCGTACTCCACCTGCATGAATGCCAGCCACTACATGTGGGAGTGCACGATGCCGTCCGGGTTCGAGTACTGCAACTGCTGCGAGCGCAAGAACTCCAGCGGTGGCTACAACGCCTCCGGATATCAATGCCAGTACTGAGCCATGCTGCTCCAGCTGTGCCTGCTCAGCGTCGGCCTGGCCGGCGCGATGCTGCAGGCCTACAGCCCTTGAGGAAAGTCGATGGTCGGAGTTTCCGGCCCGCTGCTCGCCGACTCGGTGAGGGACGGCACCCGCTTCCTGATCGGCCTGACGCTGGCTGGGCTGGCCGGCTCGGCGATGCTGGCGGCCGTCGGCGTGACGCTGAGCATGACGCTGCAACACGCCGTGCCGCTGGCTGGCCGGATGGTGATGCTGATCGGCCTGGCGGTGCTGTTCGGGCTGGCAGACCTGGCCGATCGCACCCCGCAACTGTTCCGCCAGGTCCCGCAGCGGCTGGTGCGCGAGCTCAGCCCGGGCGTGCTCGGCAGCGTCTGGGGCTTCGACCTCGGCCTGATCGTGACCACCAAGAAGGTCACCTCGCTGGGCTGGCTTGCCATCGGCGGCGCGGTGCTGGTCAACCCCGCACTGGTTCCGGTGTGCGTCATCTCCATCGGCCTGACCACCTCGCTGGCAATCGTGCTCTGGGCCAGCCGGATTAGGAATGACACACAATGCCTGGTGAAACGCCGACGACCGTGGATGACCCGCACCCGGATGTTCAGCGGCTCCGCATTGCTCGCGGTCGCGGTACTTACCGCCGGCCTCGCGGTCGGGTAGCGCCCCGGCTGGAACTGGCGCCGGCCGGCGGCCACTTGGTGGTGACCCGGTTCCGCTGCCGGCACCGGATGGCGCTGCTGGTCCTGCATGCGCTGCACCGGCGGGTCAAGCGCGAGGTGCGGCACAAGCTGCCCGGCTGCCTCGGCGTCACCACGCTGACCGACTGGTGGGGCGGCGAGCTGATCAGCATCTCGCTGTGGGAGAGCGCCGATGACATCTATGGCATGGGCGAGATCTCCAGCCACGTGCTGGCCGCCCGGGTGCCGGGCCAGCTCGAGGTGAGCACCCAGTCCGGAGTGTTCAGCTACGTCGGCGACTGGCGCCGGGTGCTGTTCGGAAACGTCTACACCGATGGTTCGCCGCTGACCGGCTGGCGACCAGACGACAATGGAGGTACGTGATGGCCATTCCCACCGATCGCGGATACGCGATCCTCACCGAGACTCCGGACGGCCGGTTCACCGTCAGCATCTCCGCGAGCAAGCCGGTCGCCGGCAAGGCCGCCGACGTGTTCGCCGAGCACGTCGGCGAGTCGGGCGTGCGGGTCGATCCGAGCGTGCAGCTGACCAAGCACGGCAAGCTGTCCTGGACCGACAGCCCGGTGCAGGTGTACGTCAGCTCGGCCGGCACGGTGAACATCGCGCCGACCCGCTCGGCCGTCGCCGGCTAAGCCACCGGACGACGAACCGGCGCCGTCCCCGTGGGACGGCGCCGGCTCTCCGCGGTACCGGCTGCGCCGGACCGCGGCGGGATGCTGCTTAGCTGTCAGGCGTCTGCGAGGCGTCGCATGACTGCCTCCTTTCGGTGGCCGAACGGAATAAGAGAAACGGGTCGATTAGAGCAGTCGCCCGCTCGAAATCGGGCCTACCGGAACGTTTGTGAACATTCGCGGATAGCCGGCATCCTCCCGGCCCGCCGCGCAGAGGCCGGGCGGGCCGCCGTGGGCACGACGACCCGCCCGGAGAGATGCCGTAGCAATCAGGCTTCGCGGATGACTCGCATGATTGCCTCCCTTCGCGCACGGAGAATCGGCGGCCCTGAGTAGACCAGGGCCGAAGCCCGACATCCGAGCGAATGGAATCTTTGCGAACATACGTGGATACCGGCCGGCCGCCGGCCGGCGGCGGGGATCGGAGGCCACCGCCTAGACTCGAACCGGACTGCTCAGCAAAGACGCACTCGTACGAACCACGGAAAAACGAGGCGCCAGCATGTCCGATCAGCACAGCGACTCCCCACCGCAGTTCGAGCACCCGTGGCGGGCGCTGGCCGTGTGCCTGGCCGGCGGCGGCATGGTGTTGCTGGACGTCTCCATCGTCAACGTCGCGCTGCCGTCCATCCGCAGCGGCCTGTCGGCCTCGGAGAGCGCGCTGCAGTGGGTGCTGTCCGGCTATGCGCTGACCTTCGGGCTGGCCCTGGTGCCGGCCGGCCGGCTGGGCGATGTGCTCGGCCGCCGCCGGATGTTCATCATCGGGCTGGTGCTGTTCACCGTCTGCAGCGCGCTGTGCGGCATCGCCCAGTCCAGCACCTGGCTGGCGATCGCCCGGCTGGCGCAGGGGCTTTCCGGCGGTGCGCTGACCCCGCAGATCAGCGCGGTGATCCAGCAGGTGTTCCAGGGCCAGCAGCGCGGGAAGGCGTTCGGCATCTTCGGCTCGGTGATCGGCATCTCCACCGCCATCGGACCCTTGCTCGGTGGCGTGCTCATCGAGCTGTTCGGCGAGCGGGAAGGCTGGCGCTGGGTCTTCTACGTCAACCTGCCGGTCGGCGTGCTGCTGCTGCCGCTGGCCGCCAAGCTGCTGCCACCGCCGCGACCGGTCAGCCGGGGAAGGCGGGAGGAACTCGATCCGGTCGGGGTGGTGTTGCTCGGCGCCGGCGTGGTGGTGCTGCTGCTGCCGCTGGTCCAGGCCCAGCAGTGGCACGGCGAGGCCAAGTGGCTGCTGATTCCGGTCGCGTTGCTGGTGCTGGCCGGCTTCGTGGGCTGGGAACTGCGCTACGCCCGCGACCGGCAACCACTCGTGCCGCTGCCGCTGTTCCGGTTCCGCTCCTACGGATTCGGCACCGCGCTGGCCACCGCCTACTTCGCCGGCTTCACCCCGCTGTTCTTTGTCCTGACGCTGTACCTGCAGATCGGCCTGCACTACTCGGCGCTGCTGGCCGGCCTGACCACCATCCCGTTCGCGTTGGGTGGTGCGGTGTCGGCCAACATCTCCGGCCGGGTGGCCCTGCGGTACGGCCGGCCGCTGGTCGCGTACGGCCTGGTAGCCGTCGGGGTGGGGCTGCTGGCGACCCGGTTCGCGGTGGCCGCGGTGCCGACCGGGCACACCGGCTGGGCCACCGCCCTGCCGCTGTTCCTGGCCGGTGTGGGCGGCGGGATGGTGATCTCGCCGAACCAGACGTTCACCCTCTCCGAGGTGCCGGAACGGCGGGCTGGCACCGCGGGCGGGCTGCTGCAGACCGGCCAACGGATCGGCTCGGCGATCGGCATCGCGGCGGTCGGCTCGGTCTTCTTCTCCCGGCTCGGCGGGGCGGCCGGCGGTGGCCAGCCGGGCGCCGGTTCCCCGGCCGCCACACCGTTCGCGCACGCCTTCGAGGTCGGAATCACGGTGGCCACCGGTTTCGTGGCGCTGGCCCTGGTGATCGCGCTGATCGATGTGGCACTGGAGCGCCGGGCCGCTCGAGACGAGGCGCACGGCGACGAGCACCGGCCGCAGCCGGCCGAGGCCGAGCGCCGGGCCTGACCAGCAGGGGGCCATCGTCAGGGACGCGGAAAACCGTCAGGGGGAAGCATGCGCATCGTGATCACCGGGGCGACCGGCAACGTCGGCACTGCCCTGCTGCAGCTGCTGGCCGAGGATCCGGCCCACTCGGTCGTCGGGATCAGCCGCCGGCCGGGCCCGGCCGAGCCGCCGTACGACCGGGCCGAGTGGGTGAGCGCCGACCTGGCCACGCCGGAGTCCACCGCGGTGCTGGCCGAGGCGTGTGCCGGTGCCGACGCCGTCGTCCATCTCGCGTGGCTGATCCAGCCGTCCTATGACCGTGAGCTGCTCAGGCGAACCAACCAGGGCGGCTCGGCCCGGGTGATCGAGGCGGTGCGGCAGGCCGGCGTGGCGCACCTGGTGCACTTCTCCTCGGTCGGCACCTACTCACCGGCCGAGGATGCCCAGCCGGTGTCGGAGGATTATCCGCACGGTGGGGTGGCAAGCTCGCCGTACAGCGTGGATAAGGCCGCGGTGGAGCAGCTGCTCGACGAGTTTGAGGCCGAGCTCGCGGGTGAGGCCAGCCCGACGACCACGGTCACCCGGATGCGTCCGGGATTGATCCTGCAGGCCGCCGCCGCCTCCGAGATCGCCCGGTACTTCCTGCCCAGGCCGGTGCCGGTCAGCCTGCTGCGGCAGTCGATGCTCCGGCTGGTGCCGTTCCCGGTCGGGATCCACCTGCAGTTCGTGCACGCCCGCGACGTCGCTCGAGCGGTGTTGCTGGTGCTGGAGCAGCGCGCCGGTGGAGCGTTCAACGTCGCCACCGAGCCGGTGGTGGACCGGGACAGCTGGCGGTCCATGTTCGGCGGGGTGCTGCCGCCGGCACCCATCGCGGCGCTCCGCTCGCTGGTGCACGCCAGCTGGGCGGCGCACCTGCAGCCGGTGGATCCGGGCTGGATCGACCTGGCCGCGAACGTGCCGGTGCTGAGCACCAGCCGGATCCGGGAGCTCGGCTGGCGACCGGAGCGCGGCGCCGAGCAGGTGTTGCGGGAATTCCTGGACGCGCTGCAGGAAGGGCGAGGTACCGCCAGCCCGGCGTTGACCCCGCGGGCCGGCCTGAACCGGCTGCGCGAACTACCCGGAGTGGACCGGCTGGGCAAGCTGCCCGGCGTGAGCCGGTTGGCTCAGCTGCCCGGGCTGGGCCGGCTGGGCGGCGACCGGTCGAGCTGAACATCATTCGCCGTCGGGCGAGGGATAAGGCTCGACGTCGGTGTCCTCTTGTCGTATAGATGGCGTAGCTACCGCTGACTAGCAGCAGGATCGGGTCTGACCTGACTACGCCCGTAACGCCGAATAGGCGCACTGCGTCGGGCGGGTGTTTCGCGACAGCGAACGTGTTATGCGCTAAGCGAGGGCGCTCCGCCGCAGCGTCTTCCCGTGCGGGCGGGCTAGTCTGCTCGTGCGCTCGCGCGGCGGTAATCTACAACGCCTTAGTCGAACTTCAGCACACGACCACCGAAGCCAAACGGGCCCTTGCCTCGCGTCGGAAATCCGAGTGGCGCCAGCGCTTCGGTCGCCTTCTTGGTTAATCGTTCATTGCCTTCGATCGCAGGCTTGAGCGCGACGAGCACCTGCTGACGCATCTCCGGTGTGATCGGTTTGCCGAGTCTGATGAGCGCATCGATCGCCAGATTGGTCGCCTCCACACCCAAGGGCATGAGCGGGACGATCAGGTCGGTGACATAGCGGCTGCGCGTGGGGCGAGACGAATACGATCGCGTAGCGGCCAGATTGAGCACTTCCTTCCGGTCAGAGTTGCGGGTTGCTTGGTTCATGCGGTCGATGAGGATGTCGAGGATGTCGTCATCGCGAAGGTCCGGGAAGCCGCTTGCCGAGAGCAATTTGGTCGGGAGGGTCATCCTGTTCGCGAGTAGTCCCTGCACGAGCGCCAAACGTTCGGACGGCGACATGCGGTTGCGGATCCGTCCGACCGCATTGGTGACCCCGTTGACCTGCCAGGCATTGTGAACCTGCAGCTGGTTCAGCAACCGCACAAGATCTGCCGGTGAAGCGGTTCGCGGCCGTGCGTTGAGCCAGGCCGCGCCAAGGGCTGCGGCCTCAGCAGTGTGGTCAGCGATAAGTTGTAGAACAACTTCAAGTGTCGGCTGCTCTTCTGACTGATTCGTTCTGGCCTGCGTTTCCAGACGGCGGAGGGTTGCCGCTGGTTCCGGGAGCCAGTCGCAGTCCTGAATGGCCTGGTACAAGTCGTCGAGGAGCGGGATAGGGTCGGGCGAGCCCCACGATTCGAGGAGCTTTCTCAGGCTCGCGTTGACGTAGGCCACGATCGGGCCGTCCGGATTCTCGGCGTCTCGCTCGGTCTTGAGCAGTGAGGCGAGATTGTTCGCCTCGACTCGGTAGATCGACTGCGGGCGGACCGCGCCACTGCCGACGATGATTGCCGCGCGGTCGAGTTCGGCGATGCGGCTCGTCGCTTCGTCATCGTCGGTTACAGCCGAGTCGATCGACTCCAGCATCGTACTTTCGACGGCGTCTCGAGTTTCGTCGCTGCATTCGACGAGTAGGTGTCCGAGCAAGGCTCCAACGCTGGAGACGACTGCCACCTTTTCGTCTGCGTCCCAGAGCCTTCGGCCGAAATTACTCAATGTCTCCACCACGCTGGCTGGTGTAGCCCGCCGTACGTCCACTGCACCCAGCCAGGGCTCAGCGAACTGCGGAAGCCGACGAATCGCATTCTTCAGGATAAGATCGTTGTCGGCGGCTGCCGTCCAAGTTCCCGAGGCCGGAAGGTAGCGAGCGACGACGTTACGCGCATCCTGTTGATCCGCCTTCATAAGTAGTCGCAAGACTGCTTGCAGGCCTGCCTTGTCTTGCAGGGATGCGAGGCGCTGGCACCACGCATCAAGTACGGTCATCAACGTCTGGGGGAGGCTGGCCACGGCATCGTCGTTCGCCCCCGCCGTTGGCTCCGGAGCTGGACGTTGTTGCTGGGTGTAGGGCGGGAGCGCCGCATAGTCTGCGGCTGCCTTCTTGTCTGCCTCCAGACGCGTAGCTGCAGCTTTGCTATCGGTCCACGCCTTCACCAATGCACTGGGCAGGCTCGGCGCTCTATCGACCAGCTGCGCCGTAGCGTCCGCGTCGAGTTCTCCGAGACCGTCGATGAAAGCCGCCGCGTTGGGGCCGATGAGATGGTGAGTGATCAGCTGGTCCGCAACGTCGTCAGATACCGTGGCCACCCGCTCGGGCTCCCGGAGGATGTCTGCTGCCAGCGCTGGGTCAGTCTGTACGGCGCGGTTGCGCAGAACGATTTCGGCCAGCCGGTCGGACTCTGGCAGCGTGCTGGCCGCAGCCAGCCGCCACAGGCCTCGAACCGTGGACTTGTCGATCAGCTCCGGGCTTCCGCTGAGCGCCGGCGCGAGGTTGGTGACGATGCTGTCTGCACGAGTTGCCAGATCGAATCTGTCACCCGCCAGTAGTTTGAGCCCGACCGCGGCGACGTTCCGACGCTCTACGCCGACCGCGGACCGGAGCTCCTGGATCACCAGGTCCAGCACGGCGTCCGCCGTCTCCTCGGTGATCTCTTCCTCGACAGCCGACAGCCGATCATTCTGGCTTGCCTCGATGATGCGGTCGGCGACATCGCTTGCAAGGCCGAACGGCGCACCGAGGCCCTGCATAAAGATCAAGTCACGCTGTGGGCCCGGGATGGATGCGGTACGAGACAGGTAGTTGACAAGTTGCAAGCTATGAGCCTGCTCGACCGCGCCCGTCGAGCGTTCGTCGTCCGATGTCTCGTCCAGATCGGCCAGCACCATGTTGACGGCGCGCTGTCCGGTCGCGTATTCGGTAGCGAGCTTCCTTTCCCGTTCCTTGATGTACGGAAACGCATCCGCCCAATTTTCATTCAGCGTAGCCGCTGCCAACACGTACTCAGGTAATCGAGGGATTTCGATCATGCTGCGGGCGAAGATTGGAAACTCAACCTGCAGGCAGACGAGCTTGGCCAACTCGATCGCGCGGCCCTCGTTCCAAGTATCCAGCAGCCCGGACGCCTTGCGATTGGATGCTACGCGGTGGGCTATCACGAAGCTGTTGAGCAGATGCTTGACCCGGCGAGGGCTGCGCACATGTGACGGCACCAGTACCGAGACGATCGTGTCGCGACGTTCCGATCGCCAGATGCCCGATCGGTTTTCGACCAGTTCGACGGCGTACTGTGTGACGCTCTGGTTCGGCAAGGGCGGCACAGCCACTTGGTACTGGAAGACCTTGTCGAGGTAGGCGCTGCCGCTGCTGTAGTAGGGATTGAGCACATCCTCGGGTGTGGCTTGACGGGCGCTCTGCGTCAGCGCCGTCTCCAGCACCTGCTGGTCGGCGGCGACGACGAAGACACACCTGTTGACACCAAGAAACGTCCGGATCGCCTCAAGCGTTGACACGACGTCTTTGGGGGAGCAGCGGTCGATCTCGTTGACGAAGATCACGATCTTCTGCGCCCCACTATCGGCGACGAGATCCAGAAAAAGCTGCTCGAACTGCTCGTCGCTGTCGGCCCGCTCCGTCCGATGCTCACGCCCGAAGGCTTTGGTCGCCAGTGCGAACATGCCAGTCAGGAGCGCCGCAAAGGGAAAGCCAGCGAGCAGAAACGATCTCGAATTGGTGGTGAAGTTGGCATGCCATGCGCCCTTCTGCGCGCAGGCGACGAGCGCTGCCAGGCCACCAAGGACAACACAAACGGCGAAAAGCATCAGCACGAACACCTTAACCGCGGCCCAGATATCGAGCTTGGGCAGCGAGAAATTGGTCTTGGTGACGCCGGTGTACAAGTCGGCATGGTATTTGGCTTTGTCAACGTCGAGGCCCGTCGCGACCGCGTTGATGAAATTTCGACGCAGCGGGGTCTCGGCGAACTTGAACGCGTCAAACCTCACGAAGCGGTATCGGTGGTAGCGCTGGCGATCTGCCCCCATCCCGGCTTCGATGAGATTGGCAATGCCCGTCTTGCCCGAGCCCCACGGACCGTACAACGCTATGTTCGCTGGCGTTGGCACCTCAGCGATAAGTTCAAGGATTTGTTCGGCGACAGGCTGGTGCCCCAGCGCGTCCTGCTCGGAGGAGCGCACCTCGTGATCCTCAATCAGTTCCGGCCGCTGCACTGGCGGATTCACCGAAAGCCTCCCAGAGTCAAGGCGAAATGCTAAAAATTTGCGACATATCATACAGGTTGTTTGCAGTCTCTTTTAGAACAGAAGCTGCTTGTGCGCCATAAGATGCTAGAGAAGGATATAGAGAGAGATCATCATTAGGCGAACGTCGAACGTTGGTGTCGGCGACAGGCAGTGATGCGACTCGGTGGAAGTCGGCTGCCTAGGCTTAACGGGCTGGGGCCGAAGCCGCAATACGGGCGTTCCGAGGGGGGTCCTGCCCGGTTTGTCCGGTCGTAGGCGCGGACCTCGAGGACTGCGACGCCGACCCGCTCTGTGCGGCTCGGCCACAGCAGGTAAATTTGTTGACGGGTCGTGGCACTCTACGACGATGAGCCAGCCTACCCAGGTTCCCGAATACACGGTGTTGCTGCGAGGCAAGTCCGGTGCCCGTGTGCGGTTCGGGCAGAACATCGAGTTCAACGATTACCCCGATGGGCGGGGTGGCGTCGTGCAAGCGCTCATGTCAACCCGATGGGAGGACATCGGCCTCGAGGCTCCGCTGCCGAGGGAGCTGTGGATCGCCGTGCGAAGCCGCGCAGAGTCGATCGACGATGCCGTCCGTATATCACTCGATGTGGCAAGCAGCATCGCCGTGCTCGTTAGCTTCTGCACGAACGTCGTTGTTGAGCCGCCTGCGCTGCACGTGGCCTTCAACTCAAGTCCTGGCCTCACACGACGTGAGTTCATGGAGGTCTTTCTACGAGACGAAGATGGCCTAGGCGCTATGGGCCGGTGGGTTGACCACGAGAGCTTGTTTGCGTTCGGCATCAAAGCCGCTGAGAGCCCGCATGCTGCTCGACTGTTTCGCGCCCTCGCGCAGTATCAGGTCGCGCTGCGGTATTGGAACACTGGATCGCAGATCCTCGCGCTTGCGCACCTATATATCACCTGCGAGGTGTTGACAAAGGCCGTGCAGCGCCTTCACGAGCACCGCCTCGGCCTCACTGCCATGCAGCACGCTGCGCTGCTGGGCGTCGATGTCACTCAAGGCAACTGGAAGCACATTGCCGAGGCGTTCACCAGGCGCGAGTACATATTTGAGGGCGACAAGGATATCTATGACGCGGCGCGAAAGGCGAGTGATGACTTCGAACATGGGAAGGCTGATCTGGCAAACGTGCGGCAGGTAGCGTTGACCGTGACGCGTGAGCTCTTTGATCTGGTGCGTTCAGCGATCCTATCGCTTGTCCCCTCGCTCTCCATCTCAATCACTGAGTTCTTGATGTCTCGGCAGCCGATCGATATATCCCCGCTTTATCGCCAGTTCACCGGTTTCATCGTGAGCGATACGCCGTCTGATCCTCTCAACCTCGGGGTGGAAGGTGAGCTGTTTCCCACACTCCGGTGGCATTCGCGTATCAAGGCGGCTCGATTCGAGGACGACAAGCTCGTTATTGAGCCGGAGGAGACGATGACAGTCCAGTTCGCAGCCAACCTTCGACTGGAGGCGCGTGATTACGCCGTCTACGTTGGTATGAATCCTGGCCGAGAGGACAGCGGTGAACCGCGTCCCGACGGTTGGGACGGTTGGGGTGACCGGCTCGCGGAGATGCCGCACCTTGAGGTTATCGACGAGTCCTCCAACAGTATTCCAACGGGCGGCGCATAGCGATTGATCAGCGTTGGGACCGCCACAACCAGTGGCCGCACAGATCGACGGTTACGCGCGTGGCGCGGACTGCACAATGCGCGGCGAGACCGTATTCCCGGTTCAACCCCTGAGCGCGCGTTAGCTGACGTGGAACTGAAACTTCTCGCCGCGCGAGACCGCTTCGGCATACGCGACGAGCTCCGCGTCAGGCAGGCTGACACCGATTCGCCGTAGGGCGAGGAGTGCGAGGAGCTTGATGTCCTCGGCGGGTTTGCCGGTGTGCTTGTCGCGCAACTCGGCATCGAGTTCGTTCAGCCGTGACGAGGACTGAGCGAAGATCGACTGCCCGCCGCCGACATTCATGTTGAACACCATGGATCCAGCATCGCACGGTTTGGCGCCGTCTGGCATCCGGCCGATCCGACCATCGAGGCCGGTCGCCTGTACCCGCCACGACCGTGTGGGGGCCGGTTGCTCTCGCGCGCATACTGAACCCGTCTGCCCGCCGAGGCCCTCGCACCCAGGGGCGCGCCCATCGACGGATAGCGCGCTGCCTCGGTTGGGAAGCTCAGGCAGGGCGATGGGCAGCGTACTTGACGCGTGCGTCAGCGCGCCGGTGGGCGTCTGAATGGCGTGGGTCTCAGGGTTATCCCGTTGCTGCGCCGCGAACGCCTTGATACGGCATCTCCGACGGGAGGGCCCCGTTGCTGAGGCGGACTCGGCGATCGTCGCCGCGATCCGCCGGCTGGGGTGCCGTGATCCCGCGGCTGGGGGGTGATGTGATGACCCTGGTCTGCGCTTATCGCGATCGGCGTTATCATCCTGGCTGAAATACTGAGCTCTTACGGCGTGGCCGGCCGTCGCATCGGAGTCGTCTCATAGATCAGCGCGCCGACCGCGACTAGGGCAACGGCCGAACCGTAGCCGAGGGAGGTGCCGCGCAGGCCGGTGTCGGTGATCAGCACGCCGGCTATCAGCGCGGGAATGCTGAAGGCGAGGTAGCTCACCACGTAGATCGCCGAGATCAGTCCTGCTCGCTGGTGCGGCTCGGCAAGCTGGCTCACCGTCCGGAACGCACCGAGGAAGGCGGGTCCGAATCCGGCACCGGCGGTCACCGCGCCGAGCACGAAGACGGCCAACGTGGTGCTAGCAAGGGCGAGCACGAACAGTGCGGCGCCGGCGAACAGCAACCCAGTGCCGATCTTGGTCATCGTCTCCGGTGCGTACTGCCGGAGCAGCAGGGATGTCACGGCGCCGGAGCCGGCGAACGCGCCGAGGACCAGTCCGACGAGGGCGTGGTTGTGCTGGCCGAACACGACGGTGAGCAGGGATCCGCCGACGGAGAGGATCAAGCCGCCGAGCATCCAGGTCGCCACCATGATCGGCACCGCGCGTAGGAATGCGCGCCGGGCGGGGTCGGGGATGGAGATCCGCGGCCGCAGCGCTGCTCGCACGCCGGGCTTGGGCTCGACGGTCTCTGGAAGCAGCGCGATGGCGACCACGAGTGCCAGGAAGGCGGAGGTGAAGATCGCGAACACCAGGCGGGTTGGATGCGGCCCGTACTGGATGAGCAGTCCGGAGGCCACCGCGCCGAGGCCGAGGCCGCCCGTGGCGGTGACGCTGTTGATCAGCGATCCGAGCCGGGAACCGGTGGCCGGCTGCAGATCGAGCAGGTATGCACCGAGCACGGCTACCGCGGCACCGGTCGCCAACCCCTGCACGGTCCGGGCGGCATACAGCGCCGCGACACCGTGCGCGTCCCAGAAGATCGCCATCGCGGCCGCCTCGACCACCAGCGCCACAGCCAGCACCGGGCGACGGCCGAGATAGTCGGAAAGCCGTCCGACGGTCAGCAGGCTGGTCAGCAACGCCAGCACATAGATCGCGAAGATGGCGGTCAGGGTGATCGTGGAGAACCCGAACTGCGCCTGATAGACCGGGTAGAGCGGGCTCGGCGCGCTGGAGGCGGCAAGCAGGCTCGCCATCATAGCCGCCACCAACCAGAAGGCCGCTCCGCGTGCAAGCGCTCCGCGCGCGCGTGCTCCGCGGGCGAGCAGCTGGCCGCGCGGGCGGGGTCCGGACTCGGCAGCGGGAATCTGTGATCCTGACAGCAGCGTTGTCATCGTGCGCTCCAAGCGGCCTATCGTTCGAGTCGTATCGAACCGTTGCAACCAGCGGCCCTGACCGAAAGTTCCAAGGAAGTCGAACTGTGATGCCTGCCACACGAGAGATGCCGCATCCGGAGCTGGCCGATGTTCAGCTTCCCGCAGTGCTCTTCGCCCTGAGCGACGCGGCCCGTCTGGACCTGATCAGGCAACTTGCCGCACAGGGTTCGCTGACCGTCGCACAATGCCAGGCCACCGACCCCGACGTGCCGAAGTCGACGTTCTCCCATCACCTCAAGACGCTCCGCGAAGCCGGCCTGGTTCGCAACGAGCCGGCGGGCAGGCAACGCACGATCACCCTGCGCCGGACGGAAGTTGACGAACGCTTTCCGGGCCTGCTCGATGCGGTCCTTGCGGGCGACATCTCCTGACCCGGTCCGCTGGGCTCCCGTCAGCCCTTGGCGGCGAAGGCTCGTTCTACCGCTCGGGATCCTCGTGATAGGCCACATGCACTCGATGGCTGGCGCATCCAGACCGATCTGCTCGCTGCCCCGAGCGCGACTGACCTGTGCTCACAACGATCCATCTGTAGGCCGATCACCGCCGTCGCGAGCCGCCCGGCCTGGGTCGGGCTAAGTACAGCCCGCCCCGGCTAGGTACGGCCCATTCTTCTGCTTAGGCTGACCTACTCGTCGGCATATTCCTCGTCGTCCTCGACCGACCAGGCCTGCTCGGCCACGTCGGCGGGATCGGCCTCCCAGCTCGGATCGCCGCCCACCGGCGCTTCGTCGGAGGCCGGCCGGACCTCGGCACTCTGTTCCAGCACGTCGGCCTCGGCTGCCTCGGGCGGCAGTTCGGATGCGGTCATCGGTTATCGCCTCCCGCTGATCGACTCTTATTGTGCCGGGGCCGGCGGCACCGGGAAGCGCAGGGTCGCGCCGATGCCGCCGTCGAGGTAGGAGTGGGCGTTCGGGGTGATCAGCAGATCAGCGCCGGAACCGGCGACGGCCCGCACCAGCGCCGAGTCCAGCCGGTCCTGCAGCGGATCGGCAACCCCGAACTGGTGCAATTGCTCGCGGTCACGGGCCAGCAGCAGCGGCTCCTCGCCGATCCAGGCCCGCTCGGTCGAGGACGGGTCGTCGGACAGAACCAGGGTCTCCACCTGCCCGCTGCGCAGCGCGTCGAGCACCGGTTCGATGCCGGTCACCGCGTAGTCGCCGCGCCCGACGCCCTGCCGGAGCTTGTCCAGCACCGCCCGGCGGTGCCGCCACCGGATGCGCAGGATCGCGTCGTGCACGGCCTGCTCGATTGGCTCCAGCGCGGCGCCGTCGGCCCGCCCGTCGGCTGTGGTCTCGGCGATGTCCACTCCGGCCGGGGCCCGCTCGGCGACGGCGTCCATCACCAGCGTGCGGGCCCGGACGTCGCCGGCCACCAGCACCAGCCGCGCGCCGACCTCGGCGACCTGATGGTTGACCGACTCGGCGACGTCGTGCGCGTTCTCCGCCCAGCTGTTGTCCACCCGGTTCTGGAAGTGCCGCTCCGACCAGGTGTCCCGGCCGGTCTTGTGGATCGGCTCCTGATCCGGTCCGGTCAGCGTCTCCCGCTCGTCCCGATCGAGTTTCGTCTGCGAATGCCCGGCGTTGACATAGATGTTCGCCCCGGTGCGGTCGGCCAGCACCACGACGTGCGGCACCACCTCGGACCGCCAGGCCAGGAACGGCATCAGGTGCGGCAGCGGCGACCAGCTCGCGTACTCGCGCAGCGGCGGCAGGTCGGTGGTCTCATCCAGCAGCACCCCGTCGGCATTGGCCACCACCAGGTGCCCGTGTTGGCCGCCCGCGGACAGGTCGGAGTTCAGCGCGCCGTCCATCGCCGCCAGCACCGGCTGGCCGGCCCCGGCCCGTTCCAGCTCCGCGCGCAGGGCCCGCCAGCGCAGCTCCACCTCGTGCTGGCCCTGCTCGGTGACCCGGGAGCCGTCGAAGTAGACGGTCGCGAACGGGCCGGAATGCTTGTACAGCTGACGGATGTCGGCGGGAAGGCTCACGAAGAACACCCCTGTCGGGTCTGCGAGGGCAACTGCTTTCCCCTGCTTTCGACCCTAGTTCGGATCGACCCGGCACTCAAACTCCGAACACGCGGAGGCCGGTGAGTCGATGGCTTTAGTCGATGCGCCAGCGGTCGGCGTCCGGGCGCAGCCGCATGCCATGGCCGGGGTGCTCGCCGGTCAGCCGCAGCGCGCCGTCGGAGACCGGCGGGCAGCCGTCCACCAGCATCGGCTCCAGCCGGGCGTGGTCGGCGAACCACTCGACGTGCCGCAGGTGAGGCACGGCGGCCGCCACCGGGGCGTGCAGCGCGGGCGCGCAGTGCGCGGACACCTCGCGGTTGTGCGCCAGCGCCAGCGCGGCGGCACGCAGCCAGCCGGTGTAGCCACCGCACCGGGTCGCGTCCAGTTGCAGGCAGTCGAGTGAGGGCAGCAGCCGCGCCGCCTCGTAGCTGTCGGAGACGTACTCGCCGGCCGCGATGTCGCAGCGCAGCCAGCCACGCAGCTCGGCCAGCCCGGCCAGGTCGTCGCTCGAGACCGGCTCCTCGAACCACACCACGCCGAGCTCGTCGAGCTGCCGCCCGACCCGGCGAGCCTGGCCGATCGAGTATCCGCCGTTGGCATCGACCATCAGCTCGACGTCCGGGCCGGCCAGCTCGCGCAGCTGCCGCACCCGGCGCAGATCCCGACCGGGATCGGTTCCCCAGTGCTGGCCGATCTTGATCTTCATCGACCGGCAGCCGGCGGCCGACCAGCCGGCCACCTGGCCGGCCAGCTGCTCGTCGGTGAGGTTGGTGAAGCCACCGGATCCGTATACCGGGACCTCATCCCGGCAGCGGCCGAGCAGGCCGGTCAGCCGGACGTCCAGCAGCCGGGCCTTGAGATCCCACCAGGCGATGTCCACCGCGCTGATCGCCTGCATGGCCAGGCCGCGGTTGCCGATGTTGCGTACCGCGCGGTGCATCCGCGACCAGCCACTGGCCACGTCGAACGCATCGCCGCCGCGCACCACGTCGGCCAGCCGGTCCTCGATCAACCGGGCTGCCGCTGCCGAGGAGTACGTCCAGCCCAGCCCGGACACCCCGCCGGCGGTCAGCGTCACCGCCACCACCGTGGTCGCGTCCCAGGCGAATGTGCCGTCCTGCTCGGGGGATTCGGTCGGGATCTGGTAGCAGGCCAGCCGGACGTCCTCGATCGCGGCACCGTTGCGGGTCATCGCGGCTGCGCCTGTTCGGCCACGCCGCGCCGGCCGAGCCGGATCAGCCGGTCCGCGGCACGGGCGGCCAGCGCCATGATGGTCAGCGCCGGATTGGCCGCGCCCTGGGTGGGCATAGTGCTGCCGTCCACCACGTAGAGGTTCGGCACGCCGAAGACGCGGTGGTCGCGGTCCACCACGCCGTGCTGCGGTGCCTCCGCCAGCCGGGCGCCGCCGACCAGGTGGGCGTACCGGTCGATGGTCATCACCTCTTCGGCGCCGGCGGCATGCAGGATCTCCTCCATCGACCTGGTGGCTGCCTTGGTCATCGCCTTGTCGTTGTCGCACTGGGTGTAGGAGAAGTGCGCGACCGGCAGGCCGTGCCGGTCCTTCTCATCGGCCAGGGTCACCCGGTTGTCCGGCTGCGCCAGGTACTCACACAGCGCGCCCAGGGTTGCCCAGTGCACGTAGTCGCGCATGTACTCGCGCAGCGGCTCGCCCCAATGTCCTTGCGCGGCGACGTGTTCGGCCCAGGTAATGGGCAGCGGGCTGACCGTCTGGATGGACCAGCCGCGCTGGAAATCCCGCCGCGGATCGGTCTCGTAGAACTGCTCGCTGCTCACCTCCGGCGGCGGCGCCTTGTACATCCGGATCTCGGCGGAGAACCTGCCGGCGGTCTGCGGTGCGCCCTGCACCATCAGGTAGCGGCCCACCTGGTCGTGGTCGTTGCCCAGACCGTCGGGGAACCGCGGCGTTGCCGAGAGCAGCAGCAGTCGCGGCGTCTCGATCGAGTAGCCGGCCACCGCCACCGCCCGGGCCCGCTGGTAGTACTGCCGGCCGGCCCGGAAGTACTCCACGCCGGTGACCAGGCCGGTCCGGTCGTCCACCACCACCCGGCTGACGTGGCTGTCCGCCCGCACCTCGGCGCCGTTGGCCAGCGCGTCCGGGACGTGGGTGATCAGCGGGCTGGCCTTGGCGTTCACCTTGCAGCCCTGCAGGCAGAAACCGCGATAGATGCAGTGCGGCCGGTTGCCGAATCGGCCGTTGGGAATGGCCACCGGGCCGACCCGCGCCTCGATGCCGGCCGCCCGGGCGCCGCGCAAGAAGATCTCGCCGTTGCCGCTGACCCGGTGCGGTGAGTGCGGGTAGCGGTGCGGGTCGCCCCACGGCCAGTCCTGGCCGGCCACCGGCAGTTCGGCCTCCAGCGCCTCGTAGTACGGCCGCAGGTTGGCGTAGGAGATCGGCCAGTCCGCACCCACCCCGTCCTGGCTGTAGGTACGGAAGTCGGACGGGTGGAACCGCGGGGTGTAGCCGGCGTAGTGCACCATCGAGCCGCCGACGCCCCGGCCGGAGTTGTTGGAGCCGAGCGGCACCGGGCTGGCGCCGCCGATCTGGCGCGGCTCGGTCCAGTACAGGGTGTGCGCCCCCCGCTCGTCGCTCACCCAGTCGGCGTCGGGATCCCAGAACGGGCCGGCGTCCAGGCAGACCACCCGCCAGCCGGCCCGGGCCAGCCGCTGGGTGAGCACGCTGCCGCCAGCTCCGGCGCCGACCACCACCAGGTCGACCTCGTCACCGGGTGCGTAGCGGCGCATGTCCTGGCGCAGCTGGTGGTTGACCCGGTTGCCGTCGTTGGGCAGCAGCCAGGCCGAGTTGTTGCGATCGCGTACGTTCTCGCGCGGCATCGGGGCCTCAGCCCTTGAACTGCGCGTCGTGCTGCCGGCGAGCTCGTTCTTTCCGCTCGCCGAAGCTGACCGGGTCGATGCTGTGCTGGTCGGCGACCTCCCACCGCTCGCGAGAATCCACGCCCGGGTTGAGGTAGCCGCGCGGGTAGGCCGGGCCCGGAAAGCCGATCTCGTTCCAGGCCCACGGGTGGGAGTAGAACGCGGTGCAGGCATAGCGGGTCCACAGGCTCCACACCCGGCTGGCCTGCCAGCCGTGCCACCGCTTGCCGTCGCCGGCCAGATCCTGCACCGACTGCACCAGCGCCACCTGCTCGGCGGTGATCAGTTCGGCGAAACCACGGTGATGCTTCTCGGTCGCGTCGGTGTCCAGCGCGGCCAGCGTGTCCCGCCAGGCCTGCGCATCCTCGGGCAGGTCGTCGTAGTGCCAGCCGTCGGTCTCGCCCACCGCCAGCCGCTCGTCGATCAACTCCAGCACCGGCACCCGGGGGTCGGCATCCTGGGCAAGCAGCAGGTCCAGCAGCGGGCCGGCGATGCCGACCTCGGTGGGGGTGAAGAAGGCCAGCGAACCGGGCAGCGCCAGCCGGCGCAACACCACTCCGGCGGTCACGTCATCCCACGCATCGACCTGGTCCAGCACGTCGAAGCCGGGAAAACGTCCTTTGTGCTGTGGGGTAATCGCATGCCGTCCAGGGCTGCGGTAGGGCATCAGGCATCCCCCTGCGGCGGCTGGCCCTCACGGCGCAGCAGCGCCGCCAGCAGTCCCATGCCGCCCACCACCGAGGCGAGCAGCGGCGCGAACACCGGGGGACCGGACTCCAGGTTGTAGCGGGTGATGCCGCCCGGCCGCTGGGCCACCCCGCGCAGGTGCAGGTAGGTGCCCTGCAGGCCGTTGGCGACGATGGCCGCCGAGGCCAGCGGCAGCACGGTGCGAGCCGCCCGACGGGAGAACACCGCGGCGATGCCGGCCGGCACCGCGGCCGGCAGCACCGCGATCGGCCACCACATCATCTTGTTGCCGAAGCTCGCCCCGTCGTGGGAGAGGTAGATCTCGGCCGCGGTGATGCCGGCGCCGGCCGCGGTCAGCCCGGCCATGGTGCGCTCGAACCGTCCGGTGCGGACGTCGCGCACCGCCCGGGAAACCATGCCGGGCATCAGGCCCTGCCCTCCGAATCCTCGGACTTGTCGCCGGGCAGGTACTGCTGGGCCTTCTGCTTGATCCCCTGCTTGACCACGCCCCAGGCGTTCTCGTCGCCGTGCAGGATCGCGGCGGCGGTGGCCTTGGCCTGCTCGAACGTGGTGTGCGGCGGGATCGGCGGCACGTCCGGGTCGCAGCGGACGTCCAGCACGGTGGGCCGATCGGCCGACAGCGCCTGCTCCCAGGCGCCGCCCAGGGCGTCACCGGAATCGATGTTAACGCCGTTCAGGCCGAGGCTGCGGGCGAACGCGGCGTAGTCCACGTCAGGCAGTGACTGGGACTCGACGAACTTCGGCGAGCCCTCCATCGAGCGCATCTCCCAGGTGACCTGGTTCAGGTCGTCGTTGTGCAGCACCGCCACGATCAGCCGCGGGTCGGACCACTGCTGCCAGTACCGGCTGACCGTGATCAGCTCGGCCATGCCGTTCATCTGCATCGCCCCGTCACCGGTCAGCGCGATCGTCGGCCGGTCCGGATGGGCCCACTTGGCTCCGATGACGTACGGCACCGCCGGGCCCATGGTGGCCAGCGTGCCGGACAGCGAGCCGCGGATGTCGCCGTGGAAGCGCAGGTGCCGCGCGTACCAGTTCGCCGCGCTGCCTGAGTCGGAGGCGACGATGGCGTTGGCCGGCAGCCGGCTGGACAGCTCGTGGAAGATCCGCATCGGGTTGACCGGGTCGGCGTCGGTGAGCGCCTGCCGCTCGGTGTCGGACCACCAGTCGGCCACCTTGGCTTCGATCTGCTCCCGCCAGGAACGGTCGGTTTTGCGTTGCAGCAGCGGGATCAACCCGGTGAGGGTGGCCTTGGCGTCGCCGACCAGGTTCAGCTCGTACGGGTAGCGCATGCCGATCCACTTGCCCGACCGGTCGATCTGGATCGCCCGGGCCTGGTCGAGCTTGGGCAGGAACTGGGTGTACGGGAAGTTGGAGCCGATGGTCAGCAGGGTGTCACAGCCCATCATCAGCTCGTAGGAGGCGGTGGTGCCGAGCAGCCCGATCGAGCCGGTCACCCACGGCAGGTCGTCGGGTAGCACGTCCTTGCCGAGCAATGCCTTGGCAGCGCCGGCGCCGAGCAGGTCGGCCACCTGGCTGATCTCGGCCAGGCAGCCGCGGGCGCCCTGGCCGACCAGCAGCGCCACCTTGCTGCCGGCGTTGAGGATCTCGGCCGCCTGGCGCAGCCCGTCCGGCGCGGGGGTCACCGTCGGCTCGCTGAGCCCGAGGCTGGACGGCACCTGCTTGAACGCGTGCTGCGGCGGGGTGTACTCCAGGTCCAGCACGTCGGAGGGGAAGATCAGGCAGGTCGGCGCCCGCTCGGTCAGCGCGATCCGGATGGCCCGGTCGATCAGGTTGGGCAGTTGCTCGGGCACCGTGCACATCTGCACATACTCGCTGCAGACGTCCTTGAACAGGCTGAGCAGATCGATCTCCTGCTGGTAGGAACCGCCCATCGCCGAGCGCTCGGTCTGGCCCACGATGGCCAGCACCGGCACGTGGTCGAGCTTGGCGTCGTACAGCCCGTTCAACAGGTGGACCGCCCCCGGCCCGCTGGTTGCCGCGCATACCCCGACGTGCCCGGAGAACTTGGCGTAGCCGACCGCCTCGAACGCTGACATCTCCTCGTGCCTGGCCTGCACGAACTGAGGCTTGTTCTCGGCCCGACCCCAGGCGGCCAGCAGGCCGTTGATGCCGTCGCCGGGGTAGCCGAAGACCTGGTGGACGTTCCATTCCCGCAGTCGGGACAGCAGCACATCGGCAACGGTGTCAGCCATCGAGCCCTCCTCCGCCAGACCACGCGCTCTCACGCTCGCTGCTGAGCGGCACGGGTGGGTTCGCCGATAACGTTACTGCTCATTGCTTTCGCTTGCTCAAGGTTATAGTTTCCCTGGCAAAATGTCTGACCAGGATCACAGGTTTCTCGAGTGAGACATCTGCGCAAAGTTCGTGCTGAGTTCGGAAGCGAGCTGCTCACAGGTAATGAACAGGAGCGGTTCGAATGCACGTCAACCGAAGGTCGTTCCTGCAGCTGTCCGCTCCTCCGCGGTGGTGCTGCTCGCCGGCTGCGGAGGAGTGGGCAACAAATCCACGTCCTCGTCGGGCTCCGGCAGCTCCGGCTCGCTGAGCACCCAGGGCTTCGCCAAGCCGGACGACGTCGGGCAGGCCCGGATCGACGCGTTCAAGGCGGCCTACCCCAACGTCTCGCTGCACATCAACGAGGGCGACTTCGACCCGCAGCAGTTCCGCTGTGGGCGCAGAACCTGTTCGGCTCGGCGTTCTACATCTTCCTGCTCCGGCAGTTCTTCCTCTCCATCCCGCGGGAGTTCTTCGAAGCGGCGCGGATGGACGGCTGCAGCAACTTCGGGTGTTCTGGCGGATCGCGCTGCCGCTGGCCCGGCCAGCGCTCATCGTGGTGTTCGTCTTCGAGATCCAGGCCAGCTGGACCGACCTGCTCAAGCCGCTGATCTACCTGCAGGACCCGTCGCTCTACACGCTGCCCCGCGGGTTGAAGGCGGTCATCGACACCTTCGGCAACGGCGGCGAGCAGCACTGGGAGATCATCATGGCAGCCAGCATGGTGTCGACCGTGCCGCTGATCGTGATGTTTGCCTTGGCCTAGCGGCACATCATGGACGGCATCGCCACCCAGGCCAAGCGCTGACGGCTGCGGGCATGGTGGCTGTGGCTCCTTCGTTGGCTGGTGCGAAGTGGGTGTTGGTTACAGCTACTCGGTGCCAGCATCGCAACCCTCATCGAACCGGACCTACGCCACCGGTGGGCGGCGTAGAGTGGTGATCACTGAGGCTCTGTCGTACGCCAGCCCAATGCTGGCCTCGCCCTCGGCGAACCAGCAGTCAGGCCCGTCCCGGGTCAGCCATGAGGCGCGCAATGACCACCCTCCAGCATCTCAAGCCAGCCGCCGCACGGCTGCATGACGACGCGGCCGCGTCGCCCGGCGAGGCGGCGCGCATCAGCTTCCGGAAACCTGTCTCGATCGGCGGCCACATCGACGCCGCTTGGTGGCCACGAAGCGTCGACCTGACCGCGGAACTGCCGGCGCTGTTGAATGTTGTGTGGACTGCGGGCCGCGAGATCAGCCGGGTCACCTACAGCATCGCCGGCTGGGATCCTGCGCCGCGCCGGATACGCGTTGCCGGGCGCATGGTCCGCCTCGGTGGGTTCGCCGACGGTGATGTGCTCACCATCAGGCTCACCGACGCCTGGCGTAACGATCGCATCGATGTCCTTATCATCGCGCCGGACACCGATCCGGACGTGGCCCAGCGAGCGTTGCTATTCGCCAGCGAGGCAAACGATCCTGACCGGGCAGCGGAAATCTTAGCCAGAGCCCGCAGGCCGATCAGCGATAAGGCCAGCGCATGACCAGCACCCAGCTTGCGCAACTTCAGGCGCGCGGTACGCAAGCCGACGAGGATGGCCAGCTTCGCTGCATCGTGTGCGATCATCCCTTGGCCGACCACGACCCGATCGGCCGGCGATACTGCCTAGCCACCCAGCAGCGCGTTCTGCCCAGAGGCTGCATCTGCCAGTTACACAGCTGAGCCCTCCACCTCTCGATGCGACCGTCCGCTCGATCCGGGTGGGCCGCTTCACCAAGATGGCCCGTGCCTTTCCACGGTGGTTGTTCGCCAACACAAGGTGCCGGACGCGTCGTTTCGGCCTGGCGATCGGCACGTGCCGTTCGCCGACGTGCTGCTGCATGACCCGGCGCACCAACCCAGCCGTCCGCCGCGCGATCGCGGGGCCGCGCCGACCTGCCCGTCGCAGCCGGGCGTCGTCAGCCGGCCGCCGGTGGCCGGTGGTTATGCCGGGACGGCAGCGCGCCGGTGAGGACGACCTCCTCGGCGATGTCGCGCAGCTTGTAATGCAGGTGCTGGCTGGCCACCCGCAGCGCGGTGAACGCCCCGTCGTAGCTGAGCTGGTGCCGGGCCATCAGGATCCCCATCGCCGCGCCGATCTGGCGGTTGCTGTCCAGCGCGGCGTTGAGGTTCAGCGCCCGTTCCCGTTCGCGCAGCGCGGCCAGCGCCAGGCCGGCGGCCGCCGCGGACAGGTAGGCAGCTGGGTGGTGGCAGCGGTCGAACGTCCCCGGCTGCTCGGCGTACAGATTCAGCGACTGGGACGCGGCGTCGGCGGTGTTCACCGGCACGCTGAGCACCGACCGGAAGGGCAGCGGTCGAACGGCCTGGCGCAGCACTGGCCACCGCTGGTCCTCGGCGAGGTCGTCCACCCGGACCAACTCGGCCCCGCCGAGCGCATCCAGGCACGGTCCCTGCCGGGTCGTGTACTGCAGCTCGTCGAACTTGGCGGCCCGGAGCCCGGTGGCGGCGTAGGTGACCGGCGGCTTGCACGGGTTCGGCTGGCTGGTGAGCGAGCCGCAGGACGCTCCGGGCAGCCCCGCGACGAACCGGTTCAGCAGGGCGACCATGGCTTCCGTGCCGGGCAACGTGTGATCCTCGGCCAGCTGGTGGGTCAGTTCGGCGAGGCCCACCGTTAGCTCGAACTCGGTGTCGGCGGAGAAGGAGGCGAACAGCGAAGCGTCCAGCACCGGCGCGTGCTCGGACGGTGCGATGAGCCCGGTATCGAGAGACTCTGTTTTGAGGGATTGAGTTTCGAGGGATTTGGTCATGCGGCACCCAATTTTCAGCGGCTGCTGATGGCCTCACGGTTGCCCGCTTGCCCGGTCAACCGTCTGCGCCTCTCACGGTAACCCGCAGGGTTGGTACCGGCAATGCATTCTCTAGCAGCGGTAGGTGCGGCGGGCCCGCCGATCATCGGTCATACGTCTGAGGCTCGGCTCAACCGGCGGTGCCGTCCGGCGCGCCCCGGCCGGTCTGCCGCTGCAGCCGGTCGATGTGCTCGGATGCCTGGGCCTTGGTCAGGTCGGCCGGCAGCTGTTCGCCGGCCTGCCTGGCCAGAGTGTCCAGGTAGCTGCGCTGCGCGCCGGTCATCGGCTCGTCACCGGTCACCCACTCACTCGGGTCCTTCTCGGTGGTGTTGGCCCGGCCGGGGGTGCCGGCACCGATGGTGTCGCCGGCCGGGGCGGCACCGGTGGTGTCGCTGGCGGGCCCGGCAGCGCTGGTGTCGCCGGCCGGCTCGGAGTTGGCGTCCGGGTCGACGGCGGCCGGCACGGTGGTGCCGGGCTGCGCGGTGCCGGATTGCTGGATGCCGGATTGCTCTGTGCCGGACTGCCGCTGGCCGTCCGGTTCGTTCGTCTCGGTCATGGCATCACCCTATGCGCGAAGCCGAACTTACCGCCGGTCGGACTGGCGCAGGTACAGCGGCAACGCCAGCCAGAGCAGGACGAGCAGCAGCAGCACCGCCGCGGCCGCGGCGACCCCGGCCGGCACGCTGCGCACCACCTGGAAGATGAGCAGCACCACCCCGACGGTTGCCGCGCCGAACAGCACCAGCCCGGCCACCGCCAGCCGGTGCGCGACCTCGACGGTGATCCGCCGGGCGTGCCGGCGGAACAGCATGCGGTGCAGCGCGACCGGAGCGATCAGGAAGCAGGTGGCGACCACCGCGGCGACCATGGTGACCAGGTAGATGTCCTGCTTGCCCGAGGAAAGCTGGCTGAACCTGTTCTGGAACGGCAGCGTCAGCAGGAAGCCGGTGAGCAGCTGTACGCCGGTCTGCACCACCCGCAGCTCCTGCAGCAGCTCGGTCCAGTTGCGGTCCAGCCGCTCGGTCGGCGTCTCGTGCCGCTCCTCGGCATCCCAGGCGTCGTCGGCGCGCGAGGACTCGCTCGAGGAAGAATCGGCTGCAGCCGACACGCATCCGACGCTATAACGAATCGATGATCAACTCCGGACAGCACGCGGCACCCGGTGCCGGCGCGAGCGCCCGGTCGCTTACCGTGGGGCCGTGCGACTTCCATCAATCGGGACGCCGGCGCTCGCGCTGTCGCTGGCTGGCTGCTCGGCCGGCGTGCCGCACGGTGCGACCGGGCTGAGCGGCTGAGCGGGTTGGCGCCGCGGGTCACCACGGTGGTGGCCACCCGGAATCGTTGGCCGCGGCTGCGCGAATCGCTGGCTCGGCACGCCGCCCCGGTGATCCTGGTGGACAACGGATCCACCGACGGCACCGTGACACGCGTGCGGGAGCACTTCCCGCACGTCGAGGTGGTGCCACTGCCGGCCAATCGGGGTGCGGTGGCTCGCAACGTCGGGGTGGCGCGGGCGGCCACGCCCTACGTCGCGTTCGCCGATGACGACTCCTGGTGGGCACCCGGCGCGCTGGACCTGGCCGCCGCGCTGTTCGAGCGGCACCGGCGGCTGGCGCTGCTGGCCGGCCGGATCCTGGTCGGGCCGGACGAGCGGCTGGATGCGACCTGCCGGCTGATGGCCGACTCGCCGCTTGGTGTCCAGCCGGATCTGCCGGGTCCGAGCGTGCTCGGCTTTCTCGCCTGCGGCGCGGTGGTGCGCCGGGACGCCTTCCTGCGGGCGGGCGGGTTCGACGACGTGGTGTTCTTCTTCGGTGAGGAGGAGCGCCTCGCGCTCGACCTCGCAGCGGCCGGCTGGGGGCTGGCCTATGTCGAGCAGGTGGTAGCCCACCACCATCCGCAGCCGGGTGCCGCCGGCCGAAGCGTGCTGGCCAGCCGCAACCGGGTGCTGACCGCCGTGCTGCGCCGGCCGTGGCCGGAAGTGGCCAGAATCGTCCGAGCCGAACTGGCAGTCAGCCGTTCCGGCGTGCTTGCCGCGCTGCCGCGGTTGCCGCGGGCACTGGGCGGCCGGCGGCGGCTGCCCGCCTCGGTGGAGGCTGCCCGGCGGACGCTGGATCGTGTTAGCTTCGACAGCTAGCCGGCCGACCTCGCGCAGGACGGCGGCCACGGGGGCTCACTGCTCCCGTCGGGCTGAATAGCAGCCCCGTGTCGAGCCGGCCGGGTCTGCCCGCTGGCTCGGTCAACCGAGTCTGGAGTGGCGATGGCTGCATTCCATTCGGCGGTGGTAACCGGCGGTGCCGGCTTCCTCGGCTCGCACCTGTGCGAGCGTCTGCTGCTGGCCGGCGCCGAGGTCGTCTGCCTGGACAACTTCCTCACCGGCAGCCCGGACAACGTCGAGCGGCTGCGTTCGGAATCCCGGTTCCGACTGGTCAAGTGCGACGTGACCGACTACCTGCACGTGCCCGGCCCGGTGGACCTGGTGCTGCACTTCGCCTCACCGGCCTCACCGGCCGACTACCTCCGGTTGCCGATCCACACCATGAAGGTCGGCAGCATCGGCACGTTGCACGCGCTGGGGCTGGCGAAGGAGAAGTCCGCCCGGTTCGTGCTGGCCTCGACCTCCGAGGCCTACGGCGACCCGCAGGTGCATCCGCAGCCGGAGGACTACTGGGGCCACGTCAACCCGGTAGGGCCGCGCGGGGTGTATGACGAGGCAAAGCGCTTTGCCGAGGCGCTGACCATGGCCTATCGCTCCAGCCACGGCCTGGACACCGCGATCGTGCGGATCTTCAACACCTACGGCCCGCGGATGCGCCGCGACGACGGCCGGGCGATTCCCACCTTCATCAGCCAGGCGCTGGCCGGCCGGCCGCTCACGGTGGCCGGCGACGGCAGCCAGACCCGGTCGGTTTGCTACGTGGACGACACGGTGAACGGGATCCTGGCGGTCGCCGCCTCGAAGCTGGCTGGGCCGGTGAACGTGGGCAGCCCGGACGAGCTGCCGGTACTGGAGATCGCCCGGCGCATCATCGAGGCATGCGGTTCGTCCTCGCCGGTAGAGTTCGTCGAGCTGCCGCAGGACGACCCGCTGGTGCGCCGGCCGGACACCAGCCTGATCGAGCGTGAACTGGGCTGGCACGCCGAAGTGCCCTGGGCCGAGGGCATCGCCCGTACCATCGAGTGGTTTGCCGCCGGAGGCGATTGAGCTGTGCAGACAGGGTGATTCTCGGTCGTGGTGAAGAAGTCAACTTGACCACTGGCCAAGAAGCACTTCGCCGCCTAGAGTCGGAGCCAGCTGAAGAGCAGCGAACCTTTATTTCACAAAAGGTAGAGCGAACCCTGACGTTCGCTTCGCAGTGACAGCTGAGCAGCCAGCAGACGGGTGCGTCAGCATGCCCCGAAACACGGCATAAAGTCGATTGCCGGCCGGCGGCCTGCTGGCTGGCTCGTCATGCCTCCACGTGGAAACCCGGAGTCGGAATTGCGGATTCTCGGCGTCAACGCCCTGTACCACGACCCCTCGGTCGCCCTGGTGGTCAATGGTAAAACGGTCGCTGCCGCGGAGGAAGAACGTTTCAGCCGGCGCAAGCACGGCAAGCGTCCGGTGCCGTTCGCGGCCTGGGAGTTGCCAGAGCTGGCCGCCCGCTGGGCGCTGGCACATGCCGGACTGTCCGCGGATGACCTTGATGCGGTGACCTATTCCTTTGATCCCGCGCTGTACCTGCCGCCGGAGCAGCTGGGCGTGCAGGATCCGTGGGACAGCCTGCGGCTGCGCTACGCCGAGACCGCACCGGGTTTCCTGGCCGAGGCGCTGCCGGGCCTGGATCCGTCCCGGGTGCGCCACGTGCCGCATCATCTGGCGCATGCCGCGTCGGCCGCCCTGGCGGCTCCGTTCGACGGCAACTGCGCGGTGCTGGTGCTCGACGGCCGCGGCGAGCGGCACAGCTCGCTGGCCGGGCACTGCGTGGACGGGGTGATCCGGCCGCTGCACAGCCAGCAGCTGCCGCACTCGCTCGGCCTGCTCTACGAGGACGCCACCGAGCACCTAGGTTTCCTGCGCAGTTCGGACGAGTACAAGGTGATGGCGCTGGCCTCCTACGGCAAGCCCCGGCACCTGGACTATCTACGCGAATGCCTCCACAGCACCGGTGACGGCGGCTTCCACACCACCGGAATCGACTGGAACGTACTGGCCAAACGCCGCCAGCCGGACGAGGACTGGACGGCCGAGCACGCCGACCTGGCAGCCAGCCTGCAACTGCGCCTGCAGCAGGTGCTGATCGAGCTGGCCGGTTGGCTGTACGAGCAGACCGGCAGTCGCAGGCTGGCGCTGGCCGGCGGGGTGGCGCTGAACTGCGTGGCGAACACCGCGCTGTTCGCCGAGTCGCCCTTCGAGCAGGTGTGGGTGCAGCCGGCGGCCGGTGACGCCGGCACCGCGCTCGGCGGCGCGCTGTTCGTCGCGCAGCAACTCGGCGAGCGGTTGGATCCGTTTCCCGGCGCCGACCTCGGGCGTAGCTGGTCGGAGGAGCAGATCGAGGCGCAGCTGCGGACGGCTCGAGTGCCCTACACCCGCCCGGCCGACATCGCCGCAACGGTGGCCGAGGCGCTGGCGGACAACCAGATTGTCGCCTGGTTCCAGGGCCGCAGCGAGTTTGGTCCGCGTGCGCTGGGCCACCGATCACTGTTGGCCCATCCCGGCTTCCAGACCAACCTGGCCCGGCTGAACGATGTCAAGGGTCGCGAGCAGTTCCGGCCGGTGGCGCCGATGGTGCTGGCCGAGCGGGCAGCTGCGATCTTCGGCCGCGGTCCGCTGCCGTCGCCGCACATGCTGTTCGTGCACGACGTCGCCGAGGACTGGCTTGACCGGCTGCCGGCCGTGGTGCACGTGGACGGCACCGCGCGGATCCAGACCATCGCGGCCGAGGACAAGCCGCTGGTCGCGCGGATGCTGGCCGAGTTCGAACGGCGCACCGGCCTGCCGGTGGTGGTGAACACCAGCCTGAACACCGCCGGCCGGCCGATGGTGGATTCGCCTCGGGACGCGCTGGAATGCTTCGGTTCGGCGCCGGTGGACCTGCTCGCCATCGGCCCGTTCGCGCTGCGCAGGCAGGCGCGGTGACCCTCAGCATCGACATCGTGGTGCCGACCATAGGCCGGCCATCGCTGGCCGCGCTGCTGGACAGCGTCCGGCAGGCTACCCGGGATGCCGTCGCGGCGCCGGGCGTGCTGGTCGTGGACGACCGGCCGGCCGCCGCCCGGACCGGCCCGGTGGTCGAGCGGGGTGGCGTGCGGGTGCTGCACAGCGGCGAGCGGGGGCCGGCTGCGGCCCGCAACGTCGGCTGGCGGGCGAGCGAGGCCGACTGGGTGGTGTTCCTGGACGACGACGTGCAGGTGGGCACCGACTGGTGGCCGGCGCTGCTGACCGACCTGCGCTACGTACCGGCCGAGGTGGCCGGCGTGCAAGGCCGGATCACCGTGCCGCTGCCGCGCGGGCGCCGCCCGACCGACTTCGAGCGGACCACCGCCGGGCTGCGGGACGCGCGCTGGATCACCGCCGACATGGCCTACCGGCGCTCGGCACTGCTTGCGGTGAACGGCTTCGACGAGCGGTTTCCCCGTGCTTTCCGGGAGGATTCCGATCTTGCGCTGCGGATGCTCGGCGCCGGCTACCTGTTGCGCCGGGGCAGCCGCGGCACCATCCACCCGGTGCGGCCGGCCGATCGCTGGGTGAGCGTCCGGCAACAGCGTGGCAATGCCGACGACGCGCTGATGCGCCGGCTGCACGGAGCGGGCTGGCGCGGCCGGGCCGAGGCGCCGGGAGGCCGGCTGCCGCAGCACGTGCTGAGCACAGCGGCGGCCCTCGGTTGGCTGGCCGCGGTCGGGGCCCGGCGGCCCCGGCTGGCCACCGTTGCCGGGCTGGCCTGGTGGGCCAACTGGGCGGAGTTCAGCTGGCGACGGATCGCTCCCGGTCCGCGCAGCCGGGCCGAGCTGACCACCATGGCGCTGACCAGCGCGGTGATTCCGGTCGCCGCGTGCTGGCACCGGCTGGCCGGCGAGCTGCGCTTCCGCTCGGTACGTCCGGCGGGGTTGCCGGACGCGGTGCTGCTCGACCGGGACGGCACCATCGTGCGCGACGTGCCGTACAACGGTGACCCGGCAGCGGTCCAGCCGGTTCCCGGTGCCCGCCGCGCGCTGCGCCGGCTGCGCCGGGCCGGCATCCCGATCGCGGTGGTGAGCAACCAGTCGGGCATCGGGCGAGGCTTGCTGACCGATGCCCAGGTGGCGGCGGTCAATTCCCGGATCGAGCGGCTGCTCGGCCCGTTCGACGGCTGGTTCGTCTGCCCGCACACCGCGCAGGACGGCTGCTCCTGCCGCAAGCCGGCGCCCGGCCTGGTGCTGGCCGCCGCCCGCTCGCTCGGCGTGCGACCGGAGCGGTGCCTGGTGATCGGCGACATCGGGGCGGACGTGGCCGCGGCGGCCGGCGCCGGTGCCCAGGCGATCCTGGTGCCGACTGCCGCGACCAGGCCGGAGGAGGTCGCGGCCGCGGCCCGGCTGGCACCCGATCTGCCCGCTGCGGTCAGGCAAATCCTCACCGGCCCCGGACGATCCCGATGAGCCGGCGGGCACTGGTGGTCCGGTTGGACAGCATAGGCGACCTGCTCATCTGCGGGCCGGCCATCCGGGCGGTGGCGGCAAGCGGTGCCGAGGTGAGCGTGCTGGCCGGCCCGAACGGTGCGGCCGCGGCCCGGCTGCTGCCCGGCGTCAGCGAGGTGCTGGTCTGGGACTGCCCATGGATCTCGGCCGATCCGCCGCCGGTGGAGCGCGCCGAGCTGAACCGGATAATCGGCACTATCTCGCGGCGGCACTTTGCCGAGGCGCTGGTGCTCACCTCCTTCCACCAGTCGGCGCTGCCCACCGCGCTGCTGTTGCGGCTGGCCGGCATCGGCCGGATTGCCGGCTGCAGCACCGACTATGCCGGTGCGCTGCTGGATCAGCGGATCGCCGAACCGGCCGACGGGCCCGAGCCGCTCCGGATGCTGGCGATCGCCGCCGCGGCCGGCTACCGGCTGCCGCCCGGCGACCTCGGCGATCTCGCGATCACCACCGACCTACCGGAGATTCCCGTTGCGCTGCCGGCCGATTACCTGGTGGTGCACGCCGGTGCGACCGCTTCGGCGCGGACCTGTTCGCCCGGGGTCTGGGCCGGCATCGCGGCCGAGCTGACCGGTGCCGGCTGGCCGGTCGTGCTGACCGGCGGCTCGGGCGCGGAAACGGCCGGGCTGGCCCGCGCGGTGCCGTCCGGCGTGGATCTGGGTGGCCGGCTGGAGCTGGGCCCGCTGGCCTCGGTGCTCGCGGCGGCGCGGGCGGTGGTGGTCGGCAATACCGGCCCGGCGCACCTGGCGGCGGCGGTCGGCACGCCCGTGGTGAGCCTGTTCGCCCCGGTCGTGCCGGCGGTGCGCTGGGCTCCGTTCACCGATCGGCTGGTTCTGCTGGGAGATCAGCACGCGGCGTGTGCCGGCGGCCGGGCGCGCGACTGCCCGGTGCCCGGCCACCCCTGCCTCGACACGATCACCGGCGGGCAGGTGCTGGCGGCGCTGAGCGAGTTGGGCGTGGTTCCCACGACGAGCCGGGTTCTCGCATGATCAGCGCGCCGGATGCCGAAAGCCGGGCAGCCGCATGAGGATCCTGCTCTGGCATGTGCACGGCAGCTGGACCACCGCCTTCGTGCAGGGCCGGCACGACTACATCGTGCCGGTGACCCCGGACCGCGGCCCGTACGGGCTGGGCCGGGCGCGTACCTGGCAGTGGCCGGCCTCGGTGGTGGAGCTGCCACCCGCCGAACTGGCCGATGCCGACATCGACCTGGTGCTGCTGCAGCGACCGGAGGAGCTCGAGCTGGCAAGGCAATGGCTGCGCCGCAGGCCGGGCGTCGACCTGCCGGCGATCTACCTGGAGCACAACACGCCGGACGCCGCCCCGGTCAACCAGCGCCACCCGCTGGCCGAGCAGCGCGCGGTGCCGCTGGTGCACGTCACCCACTTCAACGACCTGTACTGGGATTCCGGGCGGGCCGAGACGGTGGTGATCGAGCACGGCGTGCCCGACCCGGGCGAGCGCTACACCGGGGAGCTGGCCCGGATCGGCGTGGTGGTCAACGACCCGCTGCCGCGCGGCCGGGTGGTCGGCGCCGACCTGCTGAGCCGGTTCACTCCGGCGGCGCCGCTGGACCTGTTCGGCATGCGGGTCACCGACTTCGTCGCCGAGTCCGGCTTCGATCCAAATTTGGTTGTCGCGCATGAGGATCTGTCCACCCAGGACCACCTGCACTCGCAGCTAGCCCGGCGCCGGCTCTACCTGCATCCGATGCGCTGGACGTCGCTGGGCCTGTCGCTGATCGAGGCGATGATGCTCGGCATGCCGGTGGTGGTGCTGGCCGGCACCGAGGCGGTGGACGTGGTGGATCCGTCCTGCGGGGTGATCTCGACCAACGTGGCGCGGCTGGTCGATGCGGCGCGGTACTACCTCGCCGAACCGGAGGCCGCCCGGCTGGCCGGCAAGGCGGCTCGTTCGATGGCACTGCAGCGTTTCGGATTGGCCCGCTTCCTGGCCGACTGGGATCGGCTGCTCGACCGGACCGCATCGACAAGGAGCGCGGCGCAATGAAGATCGCGATGGTCTCCGAGCACGCCAGCCCGCTCGCCCGGCTGGGCGAGGTGGATGCCGGCGGCCAGAACGTCCACGTCGCGGCGCTGTCGGCGGCGTTGGCCGAGCGCGGCCACCAGGTGGTGGTCTACACCCGGCGGGACAGCCCCGAGTTGCCGGACCGGGTGCCGATGGTCGGCGGCGCCGCGGTCGAGCACATCGCGGCCGGCCCGGCCCGGCCGGTGCCGAAGGATGAGTTGCTGCCGCACATGGAAGCCTTTGCCGCACAGCTGTGCAGGCGCTGGCGGTGGTGGCAGCCGGACGTCGTGCACAGCCACTTCTGGATGAGCGGGCTCGCCGCGCTCTCGGCGGTGGCCGCGCTGGAAGGCTCACGCGAAGCGCCGATCCCGGTGGTGCAGACCTTCCACGCCCTCGGCTCGGTCAAGCGGCGCTGGCAGCCGGAGGCCGACACCAGCCCCGCCGAGCGGATCGGCATCGAGCGCCGGATCGCGCGCTCAGCCTCGCGAATCATCGCGACCTGCTCGGAGGAGGTGGCCGAGCTGCGCCGGCTGGGTGCGGCCGAGCCCACGCTGGACGTGATCCCGTGCGGCGTGGACACCGCGCTGTTCACCCCGGACGGGCCGGCCGAGCCACGCACGTCTGAGTTCCGGATCCTCTGCATCGGCAGGCTGGTTCCGCGCAAGGGCGTGGACGACGTGATCCGTGCGGTGGCCGGGTTGCCGGAGGTGGAGTTGCTGGTCGCCGGTGGCCCGGCGGCCGACCGGCTGGCCGGCGATCCCGAGGCGGCCCGGCTGCGGTCGGTGGCCGGCGGCTCGGCGAACGTGCGGTTGCTCGGCCAGGTGGCACACGACCGGCTGCCCGGCCTGATCCGGTCCGCCGACCTGGTGGTCAGCGCACCGTGGTACGAGCCGTTCGGGATCGTGCCGCTGGAGGCGATGGCCTGCGGCGTGCCGGTGGTGGCCACCGCGGTGGGCGGCATGCTCGACACCGTGCGGCCCGGCCGGACCGGACTGCTGGTGCCGCCGAAGGATCCGGCAGCCATCCGGGCGGCGATCGCCGGGTTGCTGGCCGAGCCCGATACCCGGCGGGCGATGGCCTCGGCCGGCGTCCGCCGAGCCCGGGCCCGCTACGGCTGGGACGCGATCGCCCTGGCCACCGAACGTTCCTATCAACGCACGCTGGATGCCCTGCGGGCGTCCCGGATCGCCTTGGGAGCCGCCCGATGAGCGAGCGCGACATCCACCTGACCGCACTGGTCGAGGCGCTGGACCGCTTCGACCCGGCCGGCATCGCCGCCGCTCGCTGGGGGATCGCGCTGGCCGGGGTGCTGTGGAACGGCGGCAAGCTGCTGGCCGCCGGCAACGGTGGCAGCGCCGCGCAGGCCCAGCACCTGACCGCCGAGATAGTCGGGCGCTACCGGGACGATCGGCCGCCGTTCTGCGCGATCGCCCTGCACACCGAGCCGTCGGCACTCACCGCGATCCTGAACGACTACGGGCCGGAGGAGGTATTCGCCCGGCAGCTCTCGGCGCACGGCCGGCGGGGCGACGTGTGCATCCTGCTGTCCACCTCGGGCGCCAGCCGCAACCTGCTGGCCACCGCCCGCCGCGCCCGCGAGTGCGGGGTGACCGTCTGGGCGATGACCGGGCCGGCGCCGAACCCGCTCGCCACGCTCGCCGACGAGGTGCTGGTGGTCGACTCACCGCACACCGCGACGGTGCAGGAGCTGCACCTAGTCGCCCTGCACATGCTCTGCGAGGCGATGGACGAGGAGTTGAACCGAGGCCGCAGCATCGAGGTCGCATCGTGACTGCCACCGCCCGGCAGCCGCCCCTCGTGGTGGTCGGCGACGCGCTGCTGGACGTGGATGTGGTCGCCACGGCCGAGCGGTTGGCCCCGGACGCGCCGGTGCCGGTGCTGAGCCGGGCCGGTGAGTTCAGACGGCCCGGCGGGGCGGCGTTGGCCGCCGCGCTGGCTGCCCGCGGCGGCCGGCCGGTGGTGCTGATCGCGCCGCTGGCCGAGGACCAGCCGGCCGCCGAGCTGCGCCGGCTGCTGCCGGCCGGGGTGGAGCTGATCGCGCTGGCCTGCACCGGCGCCACCGCGGTCAAGACCCGGTTTCGGGCCGGCGATCATCCACTGCTGCGGCTGGACGCCGGGGCAGAGCGGGTCAGCGTGTCGTCCGTTCCGCCGGCGGCCGAGCGGGCGCTGGCCGGTGCCGCGGCGGTGCTGGTGGCCGACTACGGACGCGGCTGCACCGCCGATCCACGGATCCGCACGCTGCTGCGGCAGGCGGCCACCGGCCGGCCGGTGGTCTGGGATCCGCATCCGCGCGGCGCCGCGCCGGTGCCCGGCACGTTGCTGGCCACCCCGAACGAGGCCGAGTTGCGCGCCCGCACCACCGGTTCCTCCGGTGGTGGCGTGGCCGGCGTGGCCGGTGCGGCCGCCGAGCTGCTCGCCGGTTGGCAGCTGCCCTGGCTCGCGGTCACCCTGGGCAGCCGGGGAGCGTTGCTGCACGACGGTGACACGCCGCTGCTGGTCGGCGCGAGACCGGTGACCGGCCGCGACACCTGCGGCGCGGGGGACTGCTTCGCCGCCGCGGTGACCGCGGCGCTGGCCGACGGCGCGCTGCCCAGCGAGGCGGTCCAGGCAGCGGTTCGCTCGGCGGCTGAGTTCGTCCGGGCCGGCGCCGCGGCCGGCTTCGCGGTGCGGCAGGAACCGGATTCGATTGCCGTGGCTGGCCTTACCGCGCGGCAGCAACCGGATCCGGTCGGGCAGCTCGCGACGATCGATCGGGTGCGCGAGCGGGGCGGCACGGTGGTGGCCACCGGTGGCTGCTTCGACCTCATCCACCCGGGCCACATCTCGGTGCTGGAGGCCGCGCGCCGGCTGGGAGACTGCCTGATCGTCTGCCTCAACTCCGACGAGTCGGTGCGCCGGCTGAAGGGGCCGGCGCGGCCGCTGCAGGACGAACGCGACCGGGCCACCGTGCTGCGCGCTTTGCGCTGCGTGGACGAGGTGATCGTCTTCGGCGGCGACACCCCGGCCGAGGTGCTGCGCGAGATCCGTCCCGACCTCTGGGTCAAGGGTGGTGACTACGCCGGCATCGAGCTGCCGGAGGCCGAGGTGCTGGCGGAGTGGGGCGGCATCGCGGTGACGGTGCCGTACCAGCCCGGCCGCTCCACCTCCAACCTGGTGGAACTGGCCGGATCAGCCGTTCGCGGCAGGGGAAACTAGAGTGCCGGGGCGCCGGGATGCCGGCATGATGCCGACCGCGCTGGTGCTGCGCGCGCTCGGGCTGGGTGACTTCGTCACCGGACTGCCCGCGCTCGGGTTGCTCCGGCAGGCGCTGCCGCAGCATCGGCTGGTACTGGCCGCGCCGGCGGTCTTCCAGCCGCTGCTGGAGCTCGGCGTGCCGGTCGATGAGCTGTTGCCGGTCGGTGAGCTGCAGCCGGTACCTGCCGACCAGCCGGTCGATGTCGCGATCGATCTGCACGGCAATGGCCCGGCCAGCCGGCGACTGCTGCAGCGTTTGCGGCCGGCTCGGCTGATCGGCTTCGCGCACCCGGCCGGTGGCCTGACCGGGCCGACCTGGCTGGCCGAGGAGCACGAAATCATCCGCTGGCAACGGCTGATCGTCGAGGGCTTCGGGCTGGACCGGGAGCTGCTGACCGGCCAACCAGCCACGCTGGCAATACCGGACGAGCCGATGCCGGGCGAGCTGCCAGGCAGGCCGGAGGTAAGGGACGAGGGGCTGACCGTGCTGCAACCGGGGGCGGCGTCCGGCGCCCGGCGCTGGCCGGCCGACCGCTTCGCGGCGGTGGCGGACTGGCTGGTCCGCCGCGGGCATCGGGTGGTGGTGACCGGGACGCCGGCCGAGCGGCCGCTGGTCGAGCGGCTGGCCGGGGCCACCGGAGCACGACCACTGACCGGGCTCGGCCTGCGCCGGCTGTTCGGCCTGATCGCCCGGGCGCGGCTGGTGATCAGCGGCGACACCGGAGTGGCACACGTGGCCTCGCTGTACCGGACGCCGAGCGTGGTGCTGTTCGGGCCGGTCGCCCCCAGCCGCTGGGGGCCACCGGCCGGCGGACCGCACGTGGTGCTCTGGCACGGCGACGGCACCGGTAACCCGCACGGCAGCGAGCCGGATCCGGCGCTGCTGCGCATCACCGTGTCCGAAGTGCTGGCCGGCATTGGCCGGCTCGCCGAGCGCGGTTGCCTGATCAACACCGCATGAGGAGGGACGGCGATGACAGCCTTGACCGGTCGGACGATCCTGATCACCGGCGCGGGCAGCGGGCTCGGCCGGGCCACCGCCACCAGGCTGGCCCGGGCCGGCGCGCATCCGGTGGCCGCCGACCTGGATGAGCGGTCGGCGAAGGAAACCGTGGCACTGATCGAGCAGGCCGGCGGCGAGGCCACCGCGATGCAACTGGATGTCACCGACCCGGCGAGCGTGCGGGAAGCCATCGCGAGCATCGCCGGGCGGTTCGGCAGCCGGTTCGACGGGCTGGTCAACAACGCCGGCACCGATCGCGGCGCCGGGCTGCTGGACATCACCGACGAGCACTGGAATTCGGTGATCGCGGTCAACCAGTCCGGCCCGCTGTTCACCACCCGGGAGTTCGTCCGGGCACTGGCCGGCCGGCCGGCCGACCAGCCACCGGCCGACGTGGTGAACGTCATCTCGATCTCGGCCATCACGGTGGGCACCGAGGCCGCCGCCTACAACTCCTCCAAGGCCGCGCTGGCCATGCTGACCCGAATCATGCAGCGGGAGGCGCATGAATACCGCTGGCCGGTCCGCATCCACGGCCTGATGCCCAGCGCGATGAACACACCCATGATGGAGCAGTGGCAACTGTCGCCGGAGGTCATGATGGCCCCGGACACCGTCGCCTCGGCAATCGAGTTCATGCTGGCGTTGCCGGGGGATTCCTTCGTGCAGAATCTGGTCATCAACTCCCGGCGGGAGCCGGGGTGGCCGCGCTGAGCGCTTGACCGCGCAGGCGATGGGGCGCGGTCCGAGCCGGGTAGTAGCCGAAGCCGGCGGCTGGCTCAGTCGGCCCGCACGAAGCTGCCGACCTCGGACACCGCGTGCGCGTCCGGGTCGTCGAACCAGACCCCGCCCGAGCCCAGGTAGCGGAAGTGTACGTGCTGGCCGGCCGGCACGGTGATCGAGACGCTGCGGGTGCCGTTGCTGCGTCGGACCAGCTTGTGCGCGCCGGGCTGCCAGCCGTTGAAGTTACCGACCGCCGAGACCGGCCCGTCATGCACGTCGTCGGGAAGCACGAACTGGATCTTCGACATTCCGGTCTTGCGGTCGTTGCTGATTCGTATGGCCATCTGCCGAGATCCTCCGTGCGTACTTCTGGTTCTGCCCACCGCGTTCGACGCTAGGTCGATCGGCCGGCCGGACCGGCGAGCGACACGCCCGCGTTCATCCAGCCGTTACCGCGCCCTCGCGCCGGCGCGACGAGCGGGCTATTTCTGGTGCTCGGCAAGGTAGGCGTCGGCGTCCTTGTCCCGCTCGTCCACCCCGCGACCGGCCGGGTGCCGGTGGTAGAACTGCAGCCACCGCATCGCTAGCTCGTGCCGCAACTCGGCGCTGGCGCTCTTGGCGAAGTCGGGCAGCGCCTCGCGCTCCTCCTCGTCCAGGTGCTCGCCGTTCTCGGTGCGGGCCTTGCCGACCGCCTCGAACCACTCCGGGCTGCCCGGCCGGTGCTCGCGGGCCTCGCGGATCGCGTCGCGGATCGCGTTGTGGTCGGTGATCGCGTCCTCGGTCTCCTCGGTCGGATCGCCCGCCCGGCCAGCCTGCAGCAGGGCCGGGTAGAACACCTCCTCCTCGGCCGCGGCGTGGGTGTCCAGCCTGGTCGCCAGCGGCTCCCAGATGGCGGTCAGTTCCTGCTCCGTGCGCGCATCGTCGAGGTAGAAGAAGTGCCGGCGCAGCCAGTCGTGGTCCTCGTAGATCAGCGCGATGATGTCGGCCATGCCGCGTTCTCCTCAACGTGTCGGTTCCGGGCGGCGCGTTGCGGTACTTCCAGCCGCGGCCCGTTAGTGAGCCTAGGCCGGCCGGAATCCCGTCCGGGTCGCGGGCGGCTCGCGTGCGGCGACGAGCAGCGAGCAGGGGCTCGGTGAATAGCCGGGGCGAGCCAATGGAGAAGCCGGACCGCGAGGGCGAAATGTCCGATCACTTTGAGTGTCGCTGTCCGCACCCATTGTGTTCGGCACCTTCCGATCGGCTCGGTCGGAAATAATTCGCAGTTCCGCTGCCGGGCTGTGGCGCAGTCATGCACCGTGCTCCGGTATTTGTCAAGGGAAGTTGCCGACAGACTTTCAACTACCTTGGCTTGGGCCGCCTTCTATCGACAAAACAAGGACAAATTGGACCATCATTCGGGCCAATGGACGAGATTCAGATAGGTATAGCCCGATGCGCCTCTCCTAACGTATTGTCTCGGCAACCCCGAATATGCCCACCTGGAAATCAACCTCCTTAATGCCGAATTTGGTTACCTCGGCTAAGTTTCTTGGAGCACGTATGACGACGCAGCAGACGCAGAATGGCGTCGCGGTGACTGATGCGAGTTGGGTGGATGAAACCCTGCTGGCCGGCCCGGACAGCCAGCTGTGCTTTGCGAGCCCCGCGCCGCTGGACCGGGCCACCCTGCGCCGGCTGGTGGCCGAGCGGCGGCAGTTGTTGGCCGGCCACGGGTTGCGTCCCGGAGGCGCCGCCGCGCTGCGGCTGCCGCCGTCCATCGAATACGTGGCCTGCCTGCTGGCGACCTGGCAGCTCGGGGCGCAGGCGATCCTGCTCGACCACCGGCTCACCGACTTCGAGGTGGAGCGCGCCGCCGACCGGCTCTCGCCGCAGGTGATCGTCTCGGCGACCGGGATCGCCGGCGGCCTGCGGGTGTTCCACGAGGTGGAGAAGGTGGTGGTCACCGAATACCGGGACCGGCCGGCCGAGAGCGAACACGCGGTCATCCAGCTCAGCTCGGGCTCCACCGGACCGTCGAAGATCATCGGGCGGACCGCGGCCGACCTGGTCGCCGAGATCCACCGCTACACCCAGATCGACGGGGTGCCGCTTCCCGGCGAGCGGATCATCCTGCTGCCCTCGATGGTGCACGTGCTCGGCCTGGTCGGCGGCCTGCTGTACGGGCTGCACGCCGGGGTGTGCCTGGTCCCGCCGGAGCGGCTGACCGGCGACAGCATCCTGGACGCGGTGGAGGCCGACAGCGCTCCGGCCACCGTGCTCGGGGTGCCGTTCCACATCAGCCTGTTGACCTCCACGGTGTCCGACCGCCGGCCCGGCCAGCTGCGCCGGATGACCACCGGCGGTGAGCTGGTGCCGCCGAGCATCGCCGCGGCGTTCGACGCCAAGTACGGGGTTCCGCTCGGCAACATGTACGGGATGACCGAGGTGGGGGTGATCGGCACCGACCTCTACGGCCAGCACCGGCCGGCGATCCGCCCCGCGCCCGGCATCGACATCCGGTCGGTGGACGGTGAGCTGCACATCGCCCGTCCGAGCTCGCCCTACCTCGGGCCGCCGGTGCCCGAGCGGTGGGCCGACGGCTGGCTGCGGACCAAGGACGCCGGCCGGGTGGATCCGGAAACCGGCCTGGTCACCATCCTCGGCCGGCTCGACTCGCAGGTCACCATCGGCGGCCTGCAGGTGGATCTGGCCGAGGTTGAGCACACGGTCAACTCGCTGCCCGGCGTGGCGGCTGCCGTCGTGGTCTTCGACTCGGTCATCTCCGCCTACCTGGAGTTGGCTCCGGGCACCTCGGTGGAGCAGGTGGAGTCGGGGCTGGCCGACCGGTTGGCCAGCTACAAGCTGCCCCGCAACTATGCACATCTTGCCCAGCTGCCGCGGACGACCACCGGCAAGCTCGTCCGCGACAAGTCCGCGCTGCGCGCGGCGGTGTCCTGAACGACCCGGGCACGGCGTACACGGCATCCAACCGGGATCCGTGCGTCAGCACAGGAAGGAACACGTTCCATGCAAGAAGAGGTTCGCGCGTTCGTCGTGTCGTCTCTGAAGGACATGAACTATGACGTCGATGGCGTGGACGATGCCACCACGCTCGGACCGGCCGGCCTGGACCTAGAGTCGCTCGCCCTCGCCGACCTGCTGATGCGAGTGGAGGACCAGTACCACATCCGGTTCGCCGAGGACGAGTCGGAAGAGCTTGCCCTGATGAACGTGGGTGAATTCACCAACGCCGTGGCAACTCGGATTGCCCACGCGGGTCAGCAGGTCTGATGACGAACGTGGCACCGCTGGATCGGGGGCAGCTGGTTTCGATGCTGGCGCCGCTGGCCCATCGCAGCCGGGATCCCGAAGCTGAGCGGCTGGACTCGATGGAGGTGGCCTGGCTGGTGCACCAGGTCGAGCAGCGCTACCAGGTGCGGCTGGATCTCGAGGACGACCAGCTCGCCAAGATGCGGACCCTCACCGACGCCGTGCAACTACTGAACGATTCCGTGGCAGCCGGACGTGGCTGACCTGGCATCGGTGTCGATCGCCGGCCTGTCCGTGACCAGCGCGCTGGGCCGGGGCTGCGAGGCGCAGCTGGCCGCCGTGCTGGCTGGCAACGCCGCGTTCAGCCCGATCAGCCGGTTCGACACCACCGGACGGCGGGTGAATGTCGCGGCCACGCTGCCGGATGTGGCGAGCCTGCCGGTCGAACTCGCGGTCGCGGTCGCCGATGCCTGCACCGACGCCGGGTTGGGTCGTCCGGAGCGCTCGTCCACCCCGCTGTTCCTGGCCATCCACGGCCATCCCTCGGTACCCGCGCAGGCGGTCGGGCTGGCCGAGGCGGCTGGGCTGGCCGGGGTCTGCCGGGTCTACACCGCGGCCTGTGTCTCGGCCAGCACCGCGGTCGCCGCGGCGGCCTCGCTGATCAGCCGCGGCGAGTTGGACCGAGCGGTGGTGGCCGCCGGCTACCTGGTCGAGCCGGACCAGTACGCGCTGTTCGACGCGGGCAAGGCGCTGGCTGCCGACGGCGTCGCCCGGCCGTTCAGCCGGGACCGGCAGGGCCTGCTGCTCGGCGACGCGGTGGCCGCGCTGGTGCTGGAATCCGACCGCAGCTCGGCCACCCGCGGCCACCAGCCGATCGCCCGGCTGGCCGGCTGGGGACGGGCCGGCGACGCGTACCACCCCTGCCAGCCGGCTCCGGACGGGCGCGGGTTGGCGCGCGCTATCGGCGCGGCGCTGACCAGGGCCGGCATCGATGCCGAACAGCTCGGTTACATCAATGCGAACGCGACCGGAACGGCGCTCAGCGACAGTGCCGAGGCCGCCGCGCTGCTCAGCGCGCTCGGGCCGGTGGCCGGGCGGGTGCCGATCAGCTCCACCAAGTCGATGCACGGCCACGCGCTGGAGGCCTCCGGCCTGTTGGAGCTGGTGATCACCGTGCTGTCGCTGGCCGAGGGCAAGCTCGGCGTCAACGCGGGCTTCCTCGGTCCCGACCCGGACTGCCCACTGGACGTGATCAGCGACGGGCCGCGGCAGCTGGCCGCGCCGTACGCGCTGAGCCTGAACTCCGCGTTCGGCGGCGCGAACACCGCCCTGCTGGTGCGTGCGGCATGAGCACGGTATGCGAGACGACCGAGCCGATCTCACCCGTGGTGAGGCACGAGGCGTGGTGGTGGGTGGCCGAGGACGGCGCCCCGCCGGTGGTGCCGGGCTTCGTGCAGTCCTCGTTCAACCCGCTGGTAGCCGCGGCGGCCGATCGCTGCCTGTCCGAGCACTACGCCAAACCACCCGAGCCGCCGAGTGACCGGCAGCGGACCGGGCTGGTGCTGGTCAGCCGGGGCGGTGACCGGGTGTCGGCCGAGCACGTCCGGCAGACCGTGGCCGAGGGCAGCCGGCTCGGCCCGCTGTTCTTCTTCCAGTCGGTGCCCAACAGCATCGCCGGCCACGTGGCCGCGCGCTGGGGGCTGGGTGGGCCGGTGGTCTGCGTCAGCCCGGTCGGACCGCCGGTTGCCGACGGCATGGCCGAGGCAGCGGTGCTGATGTCCGACGGCGACGCCGACGAGGTGCTGCTGGTGATCGCCGAGCAGGCGGCCACCGCCGACGACTCGGCGGTGGACTGCGCGCACGCGCTGCTGCTCGGTTGGCCGGCCGAGCACGCGCCGACCAATGACCCGGCGATGACCGGTTCGGCGATGACGGGTGATGTGGCGGGGGAGGGGCGGACGGCATGAGCACGGTGACCAGGGCGGCGCTGGCGGCCCATCCGGAGATCGGTGCGGGCAACGTGCTGGGCACCCTGCTCGCCCTCGGCGCGGATCCGGACGGCCCCGGGCTGACCTTCGACACCGCGGTGGACGGCTACCCCGCCGAGCATCCGCTGACCCTCGGCGAGCTGGACGCGCGGGTGGCCGCCCGGGCCGCGTGGCTGCACCAGCGTGGTATCCGGCCGCGGGATCCGGTGGCCATCTGGTCGGGCACCGCCGCCGACCAGATCCTGGGCTTCCTCGCACTGACCCGGCTGGGCGCGATTCCCGCGCTGATCAATGGCAATCTGGCACCGGAGATCGTGGCCGCCTACGTCGCCCGGTTGCGCGCGGCGGCGACGGTGGCCGACGAGGACCGGCTTGCCCGGCTGGCCGGCCGGGATCTCGGCGGCGCCGAGCTGCTGGCCGCGGCCGAGCTGGGCCAGGCGGACCCGGCCGGCGCGCCGGCCGCCTACCGGCACCATCGCGACGACCCGGTGGTGATCACCCACACCTCCGGCACCACCGGCATTCCGAAGGCGGTGTTGCACACCCACTCGACCATCTTCGCCGCCACCAAGCACCTGCTCACCATGCCGCAGGCGCAGGGCAGCCGGCGGATCCTGAACGCGCTGCCGGCCGCGCACACCGCCACCGTGCTCATGGTCAACCAGGCCCTGGGCAACCGGGCGGAGTTCTACGCGCTGTCCAGCCAGTCCGGCGAGGGGGTGCTGTCGGCGATCGAACGCTGGCGGCCGGAGGGCGTGTTCGGCTTCTCCACCACCTGGTCCCAGCTGTCCCGGATCGAGCTGTCCGGCTACGACCTGGAAAGCGTCCGGCTCTGGTTCAACACCGGCGACAGCACCCACGAGCCGCACGTCCGGCATCTGGTCGCGGTCGGCTCGCACGACGTGGTGACCCGCGAAGGGGTGGTGCGCCGTCCCGGCTCGATGTTCATCGACGGCCTCGGCTCCAGCGAGATGGGCCATTCGATGTTCCACATCACCCATCGGTCCGACACCGATAGTTACGACCGATGCATCGGGCGGCCGTACCGGTTCGTGCAGGCGGCGGTGCTCGACTCCGACGGCACCGAACTGCCGGACGGCGAGGTCGGCCACCTGGGCATCAAGTCGCCGTCGCTGTCACCGGGCTACTGGAACGACTCGGTGACCACGTACCGGTTCCGGCTCAACGGCTACTACCTGACCGGTGACCTGGTCCGGCGGGACCCCGACGGCCGGTTCTACCACCTGGATCGGGCCGCGGACTCGGTCACCGGCTCGGACGGAACCCGCTACTACACCGCGCTGTCCGAGGAACGGGTGCAGGCGGCGTGCCCGGAGGTGGCCGACTGCACCGTGGTGATCAGCCGCGAGGACGGGCAGGTGGTCAGCGAGATCTATCTGGAGCTGGCCGAGGGTGTCGGCTACGAACTGGCCGAACTCACCGAGCGGGTGAAGAAGGCGATCGGCGAGCGGACCGCGGCGACCGTCCGGCGGGTTGCGGTGGCCGACACCGGGGCGCTGCCCAAGGGCGCCACCGGCAAGGTCCGCAAGGTGGCGCTGCGCGAGTCGATGAGCGCTGGCGCGAAGAGCGGTGTTGGTCATGAGTGAGCATCGCAGGCGCGCAGCGCCGAGGAGCGGAGCGAAGGGTGCGATGAGCGCTGGCGCGAAGAGCGGTGTTGGTCATGAGTGAGCATCGCAGGCGCGCAGCGCCGAGGAGCGGAGCGAAGGGTGCGATGAGCGCTGGCGCGAAGAGCGGTGTGATCGCATGAGCGTTTCCATCACGGGCATAGGGATGTTGACCCCGGTCGGTCGGAGCATCGGCGAGGTGTTCGACGCGGTCTGCACCGGCCGGTCCGGGCTGGCGGTTCCACCGGCCGACCACCCGGTGGCGGGCTCCATCGAGGTGGCCGGCTTCGTCGGCGAGGTGGATGCCACCGGCATCGGCAGCGGGCCGGCGCTCAAGACCCAGGACCGGATCATCGTGCTGGCGCTGCTGGCCGCCCGCGCCGCGCTGTCCGACGCCGGACTGGTGGTCGGACAGGATGTCGCGGCCGACCGGATCGGAGTGATCGTCGGCGGCGTCGGTGGCATGGCGACGCTGGAGGCGCAGGTGCTCGACCGGGCACAGCGTGGCCGGGTGGCGATCAGCCCGTACCTGCTCACCGGCGTGCTGCCGAACATGCCGGCGGCCCGGATCGCGATCGAGTACGGCATCCGCGGCTACAGCTCCTCGATCGGCACCGCGTGCGCCTCCGGCGCCCAGTCCATCGCCGACGGCATCCGGCTGATCGAGGCCGGCGACGCCGACGTGGTGATCTGCGGCGCCAGCGAGGCGCCCCTGTTCCCCACCTTCGCCGAGACCTTCGGCAACGCCCGCGCGCTGGCCCGGGACTGGGATTCGGCAGCGGATGCCAGCCGTCCGTTCGACCGCCGGCGCAACGGTTTCGTGCTGGCCGAGGGCTCGGCGCTGCTGGTGCTGGAGCGCACCGAACACGCGATCGGCCGCGGTGCCGGCGCCTACGCCGACCTGCTGGGCTGGGGCGCCACCACCGACGCCCACCATCCGACCATGCCGCGGCCGGACGGCACCGGAGCGGCCGACTGCATGCGCCAGGCGCTGGCCCGGGCCGGGCTTTCGGCCGAGCAGGTCGGCTACCTCAACGCGCACGGCACCTCCACCAAGCTCGGCGACATCGCCGAGTCGGTGGCCATCGGCCTCGTCTTCGGCTCGGACGGCTCGGCTAGCTCCGGCGGCTCTGCTGGCTCCGGCGGCTCGGACGGCTCGGCCGGACCGCCGGTCAGCTCCACCAAGGCCCTGACCGGTCACATGCTCGGCACCTCCGGCGTGGTGGAGGCGGCGATCAGCGCGGCCGCGCTGGCCACCGGCCTGCTGCCGCCCACCTACAACCTCGACGATCCGGATCCACAGTGCCCGCTGGACCACGTGGTGAAGGAACCCCGCCAGCTCCCGGTCCAGTACGCGCTGTCGAACTCCTTCGGCTTCGGCGGCCAGAACGTGAGCCTGCTGCTGGGCCGGACCAGCGCATCCCCCCGCGTCCCGAGCATCGACGCTCCCGGCGCCCGCCCCGACGATCAGCTCCACAGCGAGCAGCAAGGAAGCGGCACATGAACATTCACGGCATCGATCACATCGAATTGTTCGTCGGCGATGCGCAGCAGTCCGCCTTCTACTACAGTGCCGCGTTCGGGTTCACGGTCAGCGGCCAGGGCGGCCCGGAGACCGGCCTGGTCGGCCAGCGCTCGCTGCTGATGACGCACGCCGGCATCAACCTGCTGCTCACCTCCGGCCTGTACCCGGAGCACCCGGCCACCGAGTACGTGCTGCGGCACGGCGACGGCGTCGCGGTGATCGCGATGGAGACCGACGACGCGGCCGCCACCTTCGCCGAGCTGGTCAGCCGGGGCGCCACGCCGCTGTCGGCGCCGCAGTCCTATTCCGACTTCGACAGCACCGTGATCGTGGCCGAGGTGGCGGGCTTCGGCGACGTGATCCACCGGTTGGTGGAGCGGCGCGGGCCGGCCGGCCCGGCATCGGCGCCGGCCTTCGACGCGCACGCGGCGAGCACCAGCTTCCTGCCCGGAGCGATCCAGCCGATCGCCACCGCACCGACCCTGGCCGATCCGCTGGTGCAGCTGATCGACCACTTCGCGGTGTGCGTGCCGGCCGGCCAGTTGCAGGCCACGGTGGAGTTCTACCAGCGGGTCTTCGACTTCGACGACATCTTCTCCGAGTACATCGACGTGGCCGGCCAGGGCATGTACTCGGTGGTGGTGCAGAGCAAGTCGGGCCTGGTCACCTACACCCTGATCGAGCCGGACACCAGCCGCCGGCCGGGCCAGATCGACGACTTCCTGCACGGGCACGGCGGTGCCGGAGTGCAGCACGTCGCGCTGATCACCGACGACATCGTCACCACGGTCGGCCGGTTCTCCGAGCGCGGGGTGCGCTTCCTGAAGACCCCGGCCAGCTACTACGAGAGCCTGGAGTCCCGGGTCGGTCCGGTGGAGGCCCCGGTTGCCGAGCTGGGCCGGCTCGGCATCCTGGTCGACCGCGACCACTGGGGCCAGCTGCTGCAGATCTTCGCCGAGTCCAGCCACGTCCGGCGGACCTTCTTCATGGAGGTCATCGAGCGGCGCGGTGCCCGGCTGTTCGGCAGCGGAAACATCAAAGCGCTCTACGAGGCGAAGGAACGCGAGATGGTGCACGCGCCGACGCCGTTGGTTGCCCAACCCGACGCACAGACCACGGGAGTCTAGGAGATGCGGAACAACGAGTTCGACCTCACCGACGAGGAGCTTGCGCTGCTGCCGTCCGAGGCAGACGTCCAGTTCTACGCCGAGCACGGGTGGTATCTGACCAAGAAGCTGCTGACCGACGAGGAGGTCGATGCGCTGACCGCGGCCAGCGACGACTTCTACGCCGGTGCTCGCGATCACCAGTTGCCGTTCCACCCGCCGAAGATTGCCTATTGGCGGCCGGAACACGGCCAGGTACAGCGGCACAACGACTACGTGCACTACGAGAGCGACTCGATCGCCAAGATCCTGCGCAAGCCGCTGATCGGCGCCGTGGCCGCCCGGCTGGCCCAGGCCTCGGAGATTCGGATCTTCCAAAGCACCATGATCTACAAGCCACCGATCGCCGGTGAGCCGACCAATATCGTGCCGTGGCACTTCGACAAGCACTACTGGTCGTCCAGTTCCTCGGAGAAGATGCTCACCGCCTTCATCCCGTTCCACGATTGCGGTCCGGAGATGGGCACCATCACGATGGTTGACGGCAGCCACCGGTGGGCCGAGGTGGGCTCCCGGGACAGCACCGTGCTGCACTTCGCCGAGCGGGACAGGTCAGAAGCTGGAGCAGATGCTGATCGACAACGCCACCTACAACGGTGCCGAGGTCAGCAAGATCCAGATGGACATCCCCAAGGGACATATGAGCTTCCACCACTGCCGCACCTACCACGGCAGCGGGCCGAACGTGTCGGACCGGCCGCGCCGGGCCATCTCGCTGCACATGCAGGACGGCGACAACGCCTTCCGCGAGTTCCGGCTCTCGACCGGGAAGCTGGCCGGCTACAACCACGACGCGCTGGTGGGTCGTACCGAGGACGGCCGGCCCGACTACGCCGATCCGGAGTACTGCCCCGTGCTGTGGCGGGAGTGACCGAGCCCGACCTGCCTTGCCTCTACCGGATGGTTCGACTGATCCGGCGGTTCGAGGAACGTGCCATCCAGCTGGTCAGGAACGGTGACATAGTCGGCGGAATCCACCCCTACATCGGGCAGGAAGCCATCGCCGCCGGGGTGTGCGCGGTGCTGCGTCGCCAGGACATCATCACCAGCACGCACCGCGGGCACGGCCACGTGCTGGCCAAGGGGGTCGACCCGGCCCGGCTGTTGGCCGAGCTGGCCGGCCGCAGCACCGGGCTGAACGGCGGCCGGGGCGGCTCGATGCATGCCGCCGACTTCAGCCTCGGCATCTACGGGGCCAACGCCATCGTCGGCGCGTCCGGTGCGATCACCACCGGCGCGCTGTGGGCGTTGCGGCGGCAGGGCGGTGACCAGATCGGGGTGAATTTCTTCGGCGACGGCGCGGTCAACGAGGGCGCGCTGCTGGAGGCGTTCAACCTTGCCGCGCTGTGGCAGGTGCCGGTGCTGTTCGTCTGCGAGAACAACGGCTACGCCACCACCATGCCGGTCTCCAGCGCGGTGGCCGGCAGCATCTCCGGCCGGGCTGCCGCGTTCGGCATGCCGGTGCTGCAGGTTGACGGCCAGGACGTGCTGGCGGTGCACGAGGTCGCCTGCGAGGCCAGCATGTGGGCCCGCGCCACGTCCGGGCCGGTGTTCGTCGAATGCGCCACCTACCGGTTCGACGCCCACCACACCTACGAGCATGCGGTGCGCACCGACTACCGGTCCGCCGAGGAGCTGGCGCGGGGTCGTGACCGGGATCCGGTGCGGATCGCCGGCGACCGGCTCGCGGAGGGACAGCGGGAAGCCATCGACGGCGAGGTGGAGCGGTTGCTGGATGACGCGGTGGAGTTCGCGCTGCGCAGCCCGGCACCGGATCCGGCAGGTGCACTGGATTACCTCTACGCGACCGGGCTGAAGCCACGGCGGGGAGACGGTTCGAGATGACCCTGCTGTCGTACAAGAAGGCACTCACCAGGGCGCTCGGCGACGAATTGGAGCGCGACGAGCGGGTGTTCGTACTGGGTGAGGACGTCCGGGCCGCCGCCTCACACGTCACTGCCGGGCTGGTGCAGCGGTTCGGCCCGGAGCGGGTGATCGACGCGCCGCTGTCGGAGCAGGCGTTCACCAGCTTCGCGACCGGCGCGGCGATGGCCGGCCTGCGACCGGTGCTGGAGTTCCAGATCCCGTCGCTGCTGTTCCTGGTCTTCGAACAGATCGTCAACCATGCGCACAAGTTCTCGCTGATGACCGGCGGCCAGACGCAGGTGCCGGTGACCTACCTGATTACCGGCTCCGGCTCGCGCACCGGCTGGGCCGGCCAGCATTCCGACCATCCGTACAGCCTGTTCGCGCACGTCGGGATCAAGACCGCGGTGCCGGCCAACCCGAGCGACGCCTACGGGCTGCTCAGCAGCGCGATCCGGGACGACGACCCGGTGGTGGTGTTCGCACCGGCCGGCACGCTGGATCTGCGCTGCGATCAGGACTACGCCGCGCTGCGGCCGGTGCCGCTCGGGGTGGGCAGCGTGTGCCGGCCGGGCAACGACGTGACCGTGGTCGCGGTCGGCCACCTGGTGGCCGAGGCACTCGCGGTGGCCGAGGAGGTGTCCGGGCGGGCGTCGATCGAGGTTTTCGACCCGCGCAGCTTGTACCCGTTCGACTGGGACGGCCTGATCGGCTCGGTGCGCCGGACCCGGCGGCTGGTGGTGATCGACGATTCCAACCGGTCCTGCGGAATCGGTGCCGAGATCATCACCAGCGTGGTGGAGCAGGTGCGGCTGGCGGCGGCACCGCGCCGGGTGAGCCGGCCGGACGGGGCGGTGCTGGCCTTCGCGCCGGAACTCGACCGCGCGGTGCAGCCCGGCCGCGAGCTGCTGATCACCGCAATCGACGAGGTATTGGAGGACTCGTGAGTGAGCATCGCAGTGAGCGCCAGCGAGCGAGGAGCGGAGCGAACGCGGCGATGAGCGCTCGCGCGAAGAGCGTGGAGGATGTGAGTGAGCATCGCAGCGAAGCGAGGAGCGGAGCGAACGCGGCGATGAGCGCTCGCGCGAAGAGCGTGGAGGATGTGAGTGAGCATCGCAGCGAAGCGAGGAGCGGAGCGAACGCGGCGATGAGCGCTCGCGCGAAGAGCGCGGAGGTTTCGAGTGAGCATCGCAGCGAGCGTCAGCGAGCGAGGAGCGGAGCGAACGCGGCGATGAGCGCTCGCGCGAAGAGCGTGGAGGTTTCGAGTGAGCATCGCAGCGAGCGTCAGCGAGCGAGGAGCGGAGCGAACGCGGCGATGAGCGCTCGCGCGAAGAGCGTGGAGAAACCGTGAGCGCGTTGAACCCAACCCCGGCTGACCGGTGCCGAATGGGGCACCCCCGACACCGGCTGGTACAGCCTGCCCGAGCAGGCCCGGCGGCGCATCGTCGAATGCGGCACCGAGCGCTGGCGGGATCTGCATCGTGGAGTGACCGGCTACAACAAGCAGTGGCGGCCGCTGCGTCCGGTGATCCTGACCGGCCGGCAGTTGGCCGAGCTGCACCGGATCTCCGACCGGATCGGCGAGTTGATACTGCGCAGCTGCCGCCGCCGGGCTGGCACCGCCGGCGAGCTGCGCCGGGCGCTCGGCGTGCCCGCGGGCCGGATCCACCTGCTCGATGAGAACGAGCCGTTGGCCGACGACCTGCTGGTCGCCGCCCGGCCGGACATCCTGATCTGCGGCGGCGTGCCAAAGTTCGTGGAGTTCAACATCGACGGCGCGCTGGGCGGCGCGTTCGACACCGACACCATGACCACGAACGCCGATTCGGTCTATCGCGAAACCGGAATCGCCGACGAGACCGGGCTGTACCCGCCGCCGTCGGCGGTGGACGGCCGTAACCGGGCGCTGGCCGAGTGGCTGGGCACCGCCGCTGACCGGCGGGTTGCGATGATCATGGATTGGAACGTGCACCCGGCCGGCCCGACCGATCCGGCCGACTTCCTGCGGTTCCTCGATCCGGTTCGCGAACGGGCCAGCCAGTTCGGGGTGGAGCTGATCCCGTACTGGCTGCACTGGTTGGAGGCCGATGATCAGCAGCGACTGCTGGTGGCCGGCGAGCCGATCAGCCAGCTGTTCCGGCTGTTCGTACCGGACACCCCGCCGCCGAGTTCGGGCCTGGCGGCGCTGGAGTCGGTGGTGCAGGCCGGCAACCTGCGCTGCTTCACCCCGTCGGCGAGCTGGCTGGTGTCCAACAAGTTGACCCTGGCCTGGTTGTGGGACGACCTCGCCGAGTTCGCCGAGGACGATCAGGCGCTGATCCGGGCGCACATTCCCCGGACCAGGCTGCTCACCCCGGAACTGGCCGGCGACGCCATCGCCGAGCAGAAGGGGCTGGTGCTCAAGCCGTACGACGGCTCGGCCGGCCGCGGCGTGCTGATGGGCCGCGACGAGCCGCCGGAGGTGTGGCGGGCCGGCGTCGAAGCCGCGGTGGGCAGCGCTGACTTCCTGCTGCAGGAGTTGGTGGTGTCCAACCTGCTGACCATGCAGTTCATCGAGATGGCCACCGGCCGGGTGGTCTCCCAGGGCGTGCCGGCCTGCTACGGGCCGTACCTGTTCGGGCATCGGCAGTGCGGCAGCCTGGTGCGGATGGGCTTTCCGGGCAGCGGCGCGGTGATGAACGTGACGCACGGCGTGCTGATGGACGGCTTCTCCCTTATCGACGCCTGATTCTCGATCGCCTTCCCGTCGGCCGCTGGAACAGTGGAGGAGCAGTGAGCGCGACTGCGCAGGATCCGGCGACCGGTTTCCGCTGGGGTACGCCCGGCACCGGCTGGGAGACCCTGACCGCCGAGCAGCAACGGCAACTCATCGAGTGCGGGCTGCGGCACTGGCACCAGGTGCACGATCCGGTACCGACCTACAACGACCGGTGGCGGCCGCTGCGGCCGATCGTGATGACCCGCGCGCAGTGGACCGCCCTGCACCAGCTGTCCGACCGGGTGGCCGTGCTGATCCTGCAGGCCTGCCAGCGCCGGGCTGCCACCGCCGGTGAGCTGCGCGCCGCGCTGGGCGTGCCCGAGGGGCGCATCGCGCTGCTGGACGAGGCCGAGCCGCTCGGTGAACGGCTGCTGGACTCCAGCCGGCCGGACATCTTCTTCGCCGGCGGCGTGCCCAAGTTCGTCGAGTTCAACATCGACGGGGCGCTCGGCGGCGCGTTCGACTCGGACAACCTGGCGTTCGCCTTCGCCGCGAGCTATGCCGCCGACGGCCTGGATACCGCAATCGGCATCCGGCCGCCGGCCTCGGCGGTGGACGGCCGGTTCGGCGCCGTCGGCGAGTGGCTGGCCGCCGCCGGGGATCCGGACGATCGCACGGTGGCCATGGTGATGGACTGGAGCGTCGGGCACGCGGGCCCGGCCGACCAGCGGGAATTCCTGCGCTACCTCGACCCGGTGGCCGAACGGGCGAAACTGGCCGGCCTCGAACTGGTTCCGTACTGGCTGGACTGGCTGGCGGCCGACGATCGGCAGCGGCTGCTGGTCGATGGCCGGTCGATCCGCAACGTGCTGCGGATGTTCGTGCCGGACACCGCGCCCGCGTCGGCCGGCTTGGCCGCCATCGAGGGCCTGGTCCGGGCCGGCCGGGTGCGCTGCTTCACCTCCTCGGCAACCTGGCTGCTCAGCAACAAGCTGGTGCTGGCCTGGCTCTGGCAGGACCTTCCGCTGCTGGAGCCGGCGGATCGGGAAGTGGTGCGCGCGCACATTCCGCGCACGGCCCTGCTCACCGCCGGATTGGTCGCCGATGCCGTTGCCGGGCAAGCCGAACTGGTGCTGAAGCCGCACGACGGCAGCAGCGGCCGGGACGTGCTGATCGGCCGGGACTCCGATCCGGCGCGGTGGCGGGCGGCGCTGGATCGGGCGCTGGCTGCCGGCGGTTTCCTGGTGCAGGAACTGGTCGATTCGGACCTGCTGCCGATGCACTTCCTCGACATCCACACCGGCGAAGTGGTTTCCCAGGGCGTGCCGTGCTGCTTCGGGCCGTACCTGTTCGGCCGCCGGCAGGCGGGCGGTGAGGTCCGGATGGGCTTTCCCGGCGGCGGCGCCATCATGAACGTCGACCGGGGCGCGCTGGTGGACGGATTCGCCATCCTGGACGGCTGATTCGTCCCTACTCCATCGGCAGCGCGGGTTCGCCTGCTGCCAGGATCTCACCGGAACCCGCAGCGCCGGCCGGACCGGCTGCCGGATCCCCGGCCGGGCGCGCGAGCAGGCATCCCAGCGCCGCGACGAGGCATCCGGCGCCGCCCAGCCAGGGCGCCAGGCCGAAACGGAGGGTGGGCGAAGGCGTTCCGAACGAGTGCCGATACGGCAGGTTGGTGACCACCTCGCACAGCACCACGGCGAGCAGGAAGGCGGCCGCCAGGCCGGCCAGGATGCGGCCACCCGGTTGCCGGCGAAACCGGTGCGGCAACCATTCCGAACCGGCAGCGACCGCCAGCCCGGCGGCGGCCACGCAAAGCAGCACGCCGAAGTTCGGCCCGCTTGTCATGCTGTCGAGATCCAGGCTGTCGCTGGTCACCAGCGTGGGCCGGCCCCAGCCGTCATAGCTGAGGCGGAAGTAGTAAGCCTCATCGGCGGGCGTCAACATGCTGAGCTGCATCACCCGCGCCCAGGCCGAGCCGAGCGCCAAGCCCGCCGCGACCAGCCAGCCGCCGATCCGCAGCCAGGTCAGCGGGGACGGCGATCGCGCAGCCGTCGGCCGGTGATACCGCGCGGCCGGGGCTTCCGGGCCGTAGTCGGTGATGGTGAAGCCGGGCGGCAGCTCGTCGTCCACCGGTGCTGTCTATCACGGGTGCGGCCGGTTCTCCGGCGCGCAATGCCGAGCACGGAGCCGGGCGCCCAGCGCGCGCACCATCTCGGCCGCCGCGATGGCGTCGCTGCGTGAGTTGCCGTGCCGGCCGTCCGGGCTGTACAGGCTGGGATCGTCGGTGCGCCGGTGCCGGGCCAGGTCGATGTGCACGCTGTCGAACCGGGCGGCGCCGGCCCGCGCGTGCTCGGCCAGCCGGGCCAGCCGCTCGCGCAGCTCCGGCCGGAAACCGGCCGGCACCGCCGGGCTGTGCGAGACATCGAAGATGCAGATGGTGGCAAGCTGTGCCCCCCGGGCCCGCAAAGGCCCGAGAATCTCGGCCAATTCCTCGTCCACCTGGCTCGCTCGCTGCTCGGTGTAGCTGCGCCGGAAGGCATCGTTGCCGCCGCAGAGCACCAGCGCCAGGTCCGGCTCGAATGCGAGCGCCCGGTGCAGCTGGGTGTCGCGGACCTCGCGGGTGAGCAGGCCGGGGACTCCGAAGTTGCGATACTCGAAGCCCGGCGGCGCGCAGGCCCGCAGCTCCACCGCGACCCGATCGGTCCAGCGCAGCGGGCAGAAGCCCGGCACCTCGAACACCGGGCCGTTCGCCACGCTGTCGCCCAGCACCGCGAACCGCCGCCACGGATGGTCGGCCAGCAGCGCGGCGGCCTCGCCGTCGGACAGGCAGTCCGGATCGGCCAGCTCGGCCGGCCGGTCGGTCACCGCGGTCATGAGGGCCGCACCGGTTGCTCGTCCGGTGCGGGGACGGCCGGCACCGGCGCGGCCAGCACCGGCTCGGCCGATACCGAATAGTCGCGCCGACCGAGCAATGGCGCCAGGGTCAGCAGCAGGCAGCCGACGGCCGCCCCGATCAGGGTGCTGCGCAGCCCGAAGGCGGTTACCGACCAGCCACCGAAGAAGGTGCCGATCGGCAGGCCCGCGAAGCACACCGTGGTGCACAGTCCGATCACCCTGGCCTGCAGGCGATCGGGAATCCGCTCGTACATCGCCACGCCGAGGATCGGATTCACCGAGGCCAGGCCGAATCCGCTGACCAGGCTGACCGCCAGCACCAGCGCCAGGTTGCTGCTCAGGCCGAGTGCGAACAGCCGGGGCGCCCCGCTGATCAGCGCGCCGAGCAGGAAGGTCAGGTACTGCGGCAGCCTGGGCGCCAGCACCCCGAGGGCGAGCGTGCCGAGCAGCGTGCCGGCCGCGAACACCCCGAGGGTCAGGCCCAATGCCTCCGGCGAGTGCAGCACCTCGTCGGCCCAGACCGGCAGGAACACCACGTTGGCCGCGTTGGAGAACACGTTCAGCACGAAGACGGTGCCCAGCATGACGGCCAGCACCCGGTCGCGCCAGAGGAACTCGAAACCACCGCGCAGGGCGGCCAGGTACCGCTCACCGGAGCCCGTCCGGGTCGGGCCCGACGACTTCGCGGCGGTGACGAAGCCGGCCACCAGGGCGGCGCAGAACGCGAACGAGGCGGCATCCACCCAGACCGCGCCGCGGGCGCCGAACCAGACGATGAGCAGGCCGCCGAGCGGCGCCCCGAGCAGCATGGCCAGCCGGGTCAGCCCCTCGTACAGCGAGGTGACCCGGATCATCGAGTAGCCAGCCAACTGTGCCGCCGGCCGGAGCAGCACGTGCTTGGTCCGGTCGCCGACGCCGCGCAGCGCACCGGCCACCGCCACCAGCGCCATCAGGGTGCCGATGCCCTGATGCGGATAGGCGGCGATGCCACCGGTGGCCAGCGCGCTGAGCAGGTCGCAGGCCACCGAACTGGCCCGCAGCCCGTAGCGCTCGGCCAGCGGGGTGAGCAGCGTGCTGGTCAGCAGGTACGGCAGGAACTCGGCGGTGGCCACCAACCCCAGGTCGGTCGCGCTGCCGGTCAGGGTGAGCACCAGCCAGGGGATCGCGACCATCGAGATCCGGCTGCCCAGCGTCGAGCCGATGTCGGCGCCGAGCAGCGCGATGAAGCGGGCCCGCGGGCTCAACCGGAACGTCCGGCGGCGGCGTGGCTTGCCTCGTGCTCGGCCAGCCAGCGGGCTCGAAGTGCCTGCTTGTCCACCTTGTTCGAGCGGTTCAGCGGCAGCCGGTCGAGGAAGGTCACCGCCTGCGGCGCCCACATCTCGTTCAGCGTGCTGGTGACCAGCCCGACCAGCTCGGCCTCGTCCACCTCGCTGCCCTCGGCCCGCACCACATAGGCCTGCGGCACCTCGCCAACCACCTCGTCCGGCACTCCGATCACCGCGGCGGCCAGCACCTGCGGGTGCTCGGCCAGCGCGTCCTCGATCGGCCGGCAGAAGATGGCCCAGTTCCGCCGATGCGTCACGATCATGTCGTGTGCCCGGTCGACCAGGTACAGGTAGCCGTCGGCGTCGAGGTAGCCGATGTCGCGGGTGCGTACCCAACCGTCAACGATGGTGCTGGCGGTGAGCTCGGGCTGGCCGTAGTAGCCGGAGAAGCTGAGCTTGCTCGACACCCACACCTCGCCCACCTCGCCGGCCGGCAGCGGGGTGCCGAACGGCACGCCGGGATCCGCCTCCGTGCCGTTCTCACCGGCCCGGATCTCCAGCCGGACGTCGCCGTAGGGCAGTCCGGCCGAGGAGATGCGTTCGGGATGCTCCGGATCGTCGGTCAGGTTCGGGTAGGCGGTGATCACCACCGCCTCGCTCAGCCCGTACACGATGCGCAGCACCGGCCCGAACCGGGCGATCGCCTGACGCAGCCGGCTGGGCGAGGCTGGCCCGGCGCCCACGTTGAACATGAACATGCTGGAGAAGTCGGCCTGTGCCAGGTCCGGATGGTCGAGCACCTCGTACAGCATGGGCGGGGAGACGAAGGTGGAGTTGAGCCGCTCGGCACCGACCAGCCGAAGGAACGCGGCCGGATCCCATTCCTCGCGCAGGAAGAGCACCCCGCCGGTGAACAGGTTGAACAGCGTGGTGATCTGCCCGCTGGCCAGCCACATCGGAGAGTGCGAGAGGTGCCGCAGCACCGGCAGGCCGGCGTCGATGAACTGCTGGCCCAGGGTGAGGATCTGGGCGTAGAAGCCTGCCCGGTGGTGCACCAGCTTGGGCGTCCCGGTGGTGCCGCTGGTCTGCAGGAACGACTCCGGGGCCGGCGTGGGGGTGGCCGGATCCCAGCTCGGGCAGCCAGCCGGCAGCGGCGCGGTCAGATCCGTGCCGGCGCCGTCCGGGCCGAGGCAGAACACCGGCACGCCGGGCAGGGTTTCGATGAGCTGGCTCGCCAATTCCGGCTGGCTGCGGCTGTCATAAATAAAGGCGTCAGGCTGGGCCAATTGCGCGAATTCGGTAATTTCGCGGCGCGAGGTCACCGGCGCAATCCACATTGATCGGCAACCCATCAGATGCAGCGCAAGTTGCACAATAGGGCCCTCGGCCGCATTGCCGATCATGACCAGCACCGCGCTGCCCGGCCGCACGCCACCGGCGCGCAGGTGGCCGGCCAGGTCGAGGATGGATCGGCTCACCTGCGCGTAGGTCAGCCGGTTGCCGTCACCGACGATCGCTTCCCGATCCGCGATGGTGTCGAACAACCGCAACGCGCCGAGCACGTAGTTTTCCCGATCGTCCGCTCCGGTCGGCATGTCCATCAGGTCCCTTTCGGCCGGGCGCCGCAAAAGTCCGCCGGCCAGCCGGCAGCGTTGCGGATATCTTGCATCGTTGCTCAGGTTTCTACGTGAAGAAATAGCTTTTTGGTAGTCCTTGACTGCTTGCGCCAACCGGCACTACGTTTCGTCACCATTAGCCGGCGGGTGACTCAAACACATTCACGGGGTGTGGGCGCCACGCCGTTGGAAGGAAACTGAATGATTCGCGCAATGAGTTGGAAAGCAACCACCCTCACCACTGCCCTGATATTGGCGGGCTCGGCCGTGCTGGCCTCCGGCGGCCTGGTGGCCTCGGCCGCACCGGACAACCACGGGCAGGCCAACGGGCATCCGAGCTGGGCCAACACCTGGATGGCCGCGGTCACCCACGGCGACGCCACCGGATCGACCAATGCCGGCCTGAACGACCAGTCGGTGCGACTGATCATTCACACCACGGTGAGCGGTTCGGCGATCCGGGTGCGACTGACCAACCAGCACGGTGACCACTCGATCACCGTCGGGCACGCCACCGTCGCCAAGCCGAACACCAGCACCGCCTCGGAGTCCGACATCGACCCGGCCACCCTGCATCAGCTCAGCTTCAACGGCCAGTCCTCGGCGCTGGTGCAGCAGGGTGACACGCTGCTCAGCGACCCGGTGAACATCCCGGTGGGCAGCCAGCAGGATCTGGTGGTGACCGTGTACTTCCCGACTCCGACCGGTCCGACCACGTTCCACTCGACGAGCCGGCAGACCAACTTCGTCGGCCCGACCGACCTGACCGGCGACGTCTCCGGCAGCGGCTTCACCATCACCCGCACCTGCTGCTGGTTCTTCCTGTCCGGGGTGGACGTCTACCGCACGCACGCCACCGGCCCGATCGTGGTGTTCGGCGACTCGATCGGCGAAGGCAACGGCAGCACGCTGGACGCCAACACCCGCTGGCCGAACCTGCTGTACGCGCGGCTGGCTGATCGCAAGGGCAACAACGCCCCGGCTGTGCTGAACGCCAGCCTGGCCGGCAACCGGCTCAACCACGCGGGCAACGAGCCCGGCGCCGGCGGCTTCCCCGGCTTCAACGAGCTGGGCCGCAACGCCATCGCCCGGCTGAGCGACGACGTCTTCTCCGAGATCGACCCGCAAACGGTGATCACCGACCTGGGCATCAACGACATCTGGATGTCCGACGACCCGTCCTCGGCCATCATCGCCACGCTGCGCCAGTTGAACACCCAGATCCAGGAACACGGGCTGACCAGCCTGGTGGCCACCCTCGGCCCGTACGAGCACAACGGCGGTGAGGGTGTCTGGACGCCGGAGAAGGAGGCAACCCGGCAGGCGGTCAACGACTGGATCCGGCACCAGACCGAGTTCGACGGGGTCATCGACTTCGACAAGGTGCTGGCCGACCCGGCCGACCGGGCGGAGCTGCTGCCGGCCTACGACTCCGGTGACCACATCCACCCGAACGATCTCGGTAACCAGGCAATGGCGAACGCGGTTCCGCTCTCGCTGCTGGATCGCTAGAATTCGGCAGCAATCACCCGCTTGGCGCACATCGCCGGATGCCGCCTGGTGTCCGGCGATGTGCGGGTGGAATCGATGTTTCGCGAAGGGATTGACAAGCACGTGACTGCGGACGCGATTCTCGCCGAACTGTTCACCGAGCAGGCACGGGCCAATCCGTTCCCGCTTTACCGCGAACTGCACAAGCTCGGGCCGGTCTCGCCGCTGACTGCGGACCAGAGCGGCGTCCGGGATCTGGCGGCGGTGGCCACCGGCTATGACGTGGTGGACGCCGTGCTGCGCGACGCCAGCTTCTACAAGAAGGGCCTGGTGAACTGGCAGGACCACGTGCTGCTGCGCACGTTCGAGACCTCCATGATGTTCACCAACCCGCCGACTCACAGCCGGATGCGCAACCTGTTCAGCCGGACGTTCACGCCGCGCCGGCTGGCGGCCATCGATCCCACCATCCTCAGGGTGGTGGACATGCTGCTCGACCGGATGGAGGAGCGGGGTGCCGGCGGCCAGCCGGTCGACTTCGTCGAGGACTTCGCCGCGCCGCTGCCGGCGCTGGTGATGGCAGCCTTCGTCGGGATACCCGAGGACGAGTTGGACTGGTACCGGGATCGGGTGCGCCCGATCGACGCCTTCCTGGATCTGGACGGCAAGACCGCCGAGGCACTGGCCGCCGCCGACCAGGCGACCAGCGAGCTGCGGGTGTTCTACGCCGAACTGATCCACAGCCGGCGGGCGCATCCACGCGAGGATCTGCTGAGCGCGCTGATCCGCGCCATCGACGCTGGCGAGCACCAGCTCACCGACGACGAGCTGATCAGCAACATGATCGTGCTGTTCAACGCGAGCTTCCTGACCACCATCTACATGCTGGGCAGTGGCTTGCCGCTGCTGCTGTCGCGCCCGGACGTGGTCGCCGAGCTGCCGGGCAACGCCGAGCTGGCGCTGGACTGCGTGCACGAGATCCTGCGCTGCGAGTCACCGGTGCAGTTCCTGAACCGGGCGGCGCCCGAGGACACCGAACTGGGCGGCGTGCCGATCCCCAAGGACGGCGTGGTCCTGCTGCTGCTCGGCGCGGCCAACCGGGATCCGGCCCGGTTCACCGATCCAGACCTTTTCGAGCCGGGCCGGGAGAAACTCACCTCGCTGAGCTTCGGCGCCGGCCCGCACTACTGCGTCGGCGCGGCGGTCTCCCGGGCGGAGGGCCGGATCGCGCTGCCCAGGCTGTTCGAGCGGTTCGGAAAGCTGGCCCTGGCCGGTGACCCGGTGGGCACCGGAAGCCTCTTCCTGCGCGGGATGAACTCCGTGCCGGTCACGCTGGGCTGAACCGGGCATGCCACTGAATCCCCAGGCAGAACAGGTGCGCCAGCGCCGGCAGGCCGACGGCACCCCGCCGCTGTACACCCGGACGCTGGCCGAGGCCCGAGCGGCCGACCTGGCCGACATCCAGGCCGGCAGCGCCGATCCCGAACCGGTGCATCAGGTGAGCGACCGGGAATGTGCCGGCAGCGGCGGGCCGATCCGGCTGCGCCTCTACCGTCCGGACCGGCCCGGCCCGCTGCCGGTGCTGGTCTACTTCTTCGGCGGCGGCTGGACCCTGGGCCAGATCGAGACCTGCGACGCGATCTGCCGGACGCTGACCAACCGGGTCGGCTGCCTGACGGTCGCGGTGGGCTACCGGCTGGCCCCGGAGCACAAGTTCCCGGCGGCGGTGACCGACTGCTACGAAGCGGTCTGCTGGCTCGCCCAGCAGGCCGGCGAGCTGGAACTGGATCCTGGCCGGATCGCGGTCGGTGGCGACAGCGCCGGCGGCAACCTGGCGGCTGCGGTGACCCTGCTGGTCCGGGATCGGGGCGGCCCACCGCTGGCCGGCCAGTTGCTGGTCTACCCCAACACCCTCTACGGCGCGCAGACGCCGTCCATGCAGTTCGACGACGAGAGCCTGTTCAACCGGCGATCGGTGGCCTGGTACTGGCAGCACTACCTCGACTCGCCGGACGACGGCCGCAACCCGCTGGCCTCGCCGCTGCTGGCACCGGATCTGTCCGGGCTGCCGCCGGCGCTGGTGATCACGGCCGAGTGCGATCCGCTGCGCGACGAGGGCGAGCAGTACGCCGGGCGGCTGGCCGAGGCCGGCGTGCCGGTCGAGCAGCACCGCTACGAGGGCGTGATGCACGGCTTCTTCACCATGTCCGGAGTGTTGGACGACACCGAACGGGCCCTGCGGCAGGCCGCCGAATTCCTCTCCGAACGGTTCGCGCGGTGACCGGTGCGATGGAGTTTCCGCCTGTTTCGCTTGCCGATTTCGAGCAGCGGGCCCGGGCGCTGCTGCCACCGGGAGTGTGGGACTACGTGGCCGGCGGCAGCGGCGAGGAGACCACGCTGGCGGCCAACCGCGCGGCGCTGGACGCGGTGACGGTGTTCCCGCGGGTGCTGCCGGGCGGGATGGCCGATCCGCGGATCGAGCTGTTCGGCACCAGCATGTCGATGCCGGTTGCGGTGGCTCCGATGGCTTACCAGCGGATGCTGCATCCCGACGGGGAGCTGGCGATGGCCGAGGCAGCCGCGCAGGCCGGCGTCCCGATGGTGGTGAGCACGCTGTCTAGCTATGCGCTGGAGGAGATCGCCAAGGCCGGCGGCCAGCTGTGGTTCCAGCTGTACTGGCTGCGCGAACGCTCCGTGGTGGAGCAGCTGGTCGAGCGTGCCGAGGCGGTCGGCTGCCAGGCCCTGCTGGTGACCGTGGACCTGCCGTTGCAGGGACGCCGGCTGCGCGACGTGCGCAACGCCTTCCACCTGCCGCCCGGCGTGGTGGCGGCCAACCTGCACGCCGGCGAGGCGGCGCCGGAGGACACCGGCGCGCACCGGATGCTGCCCGGCCGATCGGCGATCGCCGCGCACACCACTGAGCTGATCGGCCCGGTGCTCACCTGGGCGGATCTGGACTGGTTGCGTTCGCGTACCCGGTTGCCTCTGATCATCAAGGGCATTCTGGACCCGGTCGATGCACGCCAAGCGGTCGAGTTGGGTGCCGACGGGGTAGTGGTGTCCAACCACGGCGGCCGGCAGCTGGACGGCGCACCGGCCAGTGTCGATGCGCTCGGTGCGGTGCTTGCCGAGGTCGGCGACCAGTGTCCGGTGCTGCTGGACAGCGGCATCCGCAGTGGCACCGACGTGCTGCGCGCGCTCGCCCTGGGTGCCACCGCGGTGCTGCTCGGCCGGCCGATGCTGTGGGCACTGGCGGTGGGCGGCGCGGTCGGTGCCGGCCAGGCCCTCGAACTGCTCGCCGCCGACCTGACCGACACGCTGACCCTGGCCGGGTGCCGGACGGCTGCCGCGGCCAGGCAGCTGCGTACCGGACGGGCGGGTAGGCCATGAGCGGGACCGAGGTTTCCGAACTCGTGCCGGAGGAACCAGTCGGCATCATCGAGCAGATCGCTGCTGGACCGGCCGTTGCCGAGCCCACCGTTATGGAGCCGGACGTTACGGAGCCGGACGTTACGGAGCCGGACGTTACGAAGCCGGACGTTACGGAGCCGGCTGTTACGGAACTGGCCATCACTACGTCGGTCGTCGCCGAGCCGGCCTTCACCGAGCCGGCCGTCACCGAGCCGGCCGTCACCGAGCTGGCGCTGGGCGAGCTGTTCGAGGCGTTGGACGACCCGGCGCTGAACTCGATGAACCTGCTCAACGAGATCGCCAACCGCTACCCGCACGCGGTGTCGCTGGCCGCCGGCCGGCCGTGCGAGGACTCCTTCGACCTGGCCGCGCTCGGCCGCTACCTGGACCGGTTCTGCGGCTACCTGCGCACCGAGCTCGGCTACTCCGAGCAGCTGGTACGCCGGACGCTGTTCCAGTACGGCCGCACCAAGGGCATCATGCACGAGTTGATCGCGGCCAACCTGGCGCACGACGAGGGAATCTCGGTCGACCCCGAGGCGATCGTGGTCACGGTCGGCTGCCAGGAGGCGATGTACCTGGTGTTGCGCGCGCTGCGCCGAGGGCCGCAGGACGTGGTGCTGGCGGTGGCACCCACCTACGTCGGGCTGACCGGTGCGGCCCGGCTGGCGGACCTGCCGGTGCTACCGGTGCAGGCCGGCCCGGGCGGCGTGGACCTGACCGATCTGGCCGAGCAACTGCACCGGGCTCGCGCCGAGGGCCTGCGACCGCGCGCCTGCTACCTGATGCCGGACTTCGCCAACCCGTCCGGCCTCACCATGGATCTCGACCTGCGCCGCCGGCTGCTGGCGCTGGCCCGGGCGGAGAACATCCTTCTGCTGGAAGATAATCCGTACGGGCTGTTCCCGCTCGAACTGGACGACCGGCTGCCCACACTGAAGGCGCTGGACGACTCGCACACCGTGGTCTACCTCGGCTCGTTCGCCAAGACCGCGCTGCCCGGCGCCCGGGTTGGCTACCTGATCGCCGACCAGCCGGTGCGTGACGCGGCGGGTGGCGGCAGCCTGCTGGCCGACCAGCTGTCGAAGCTGAAGAGCATGCTCACCGTGAACACCTCGCCGATCAGCCAGGCCATCGTGGCCGGCAAGCTGCTCGAGCACGGCTGCAGCCTGATCACTGCCACCGCGAGTGACCGGGCGAGGTATGCCGGCAACCTGCGGCTGATGCTGGACGGCCTGGCGCTCCGGTTCCCGGACCGGCACGTCGGCGTCAGCTTCAACGCGCCGGCGGGCAGCTTCTTCGTCGTGGTGAACGTGCCGTTCGAGGTGGACGACGCACTGCTGGAACGCTCGGCCGCCGACTACGGCGTGCTGTGGACGCCGATGCATCACTTCTACGCCGCCGGCAGCGCGGTGAACTCGCTGCGACTGTCCTGCAGCGTGGTCACCCCGGAGGAGATCGAGCTGGGGCTGGACCGGCTGGCCGACCTGATCTACGACAAGCTGGCGGAGAGCTCCCGATGACCCAACAGGACCGATTCGCCAGCTGGGACTGGGAGAACCCGGACACGCTGAACCCGTTGATGGACTCCTTCACCGAGACCCTCGCCGAGGTGCAGAGCGTCGAGGCGATCCCGGCCGACCGGCCGTACTCGGCCGCGGAGCTGGATCGGCTCGGCATCACCGGCATCGAGTTCGCCGCCTTCACCACCGACCACCCGACCGGGCTGGCCGCCGACCTGGTGGGCGTGCGCAGCGGGCAGGCACACACCGAGCCTGGCCAGCTGTATCGCATCGACGGCAAGAGCTATTTCGTGCAGCTCGATATCGGTGAACCGCTGCCGTTCGCCGACGGCGCGGTGTCCTGGGTCTACGCCGAGCACCTGATCGAGCACGTGCCGCTGGCCACCGCGGTGCGCTGGCTGACCGAGGTGCGCCGGGTGCTGCGTCCGGACGGCCTGCTCCGGCTGACCACGCCGGATCTGGCCAAGTACGTCGAGGGTTACCTCGCCGGCAACAAGTTCTTCGCCAAGCACCGCCGCCGGGTGAACCTGGCGATCGGGGTGGCACCGCCGATGCCGGCGCGGAACGCCTTCATGTTCAACCAGATCTTCTACCTCTACGGGCACCGCTGGCTGTACGACCTGCAGGAACTGCAGCACGTGCTCTCCGAAGCCGGCTTCGATCCGGCGGCGGTCCGCGAGTGCTCCTACCGTGAGGGCAGCCAGCCCGACGTCGCCGCGCTGGACCAGACCATCCGCAACGACGAGACGATCTACGTCGAGGTCAACCGGTAGCCCGGGCAACTTCAACCCGGACGAGTAGAGGAGGAATCATGTCCCAGGACGACGTTCGCACCGTTCAAGACCCCCATGAAGCAGGGGCGCACGGCCCGCACAACCGGGCGCACTACGCCGCGCTCGTCAACAAGTACTTCGAGTATGCGCACAGCAACCGGCTGGAGGAGGTCGTCGCGATGTTCACCGACGACGCCTTCGCCACCTTCGTGGTCGCGCCGGAGCCCTGCTACGGCAAGGAGGCCATCCGCGGCTTCTACGCCCAGCTCTTCCAGGACTTCCCCCACATCGAGCCCGAGATCCTGGCGGTCGTGATTGAGGACAACCGCGCGGTGACCGAGCAGCGGATGACCATCGTCCGGCCCGACGGCACCCGCGTGGTGATGCCCTTCAACACGAATCACTTCGAATTCGAGGGCGATCTCATCAAGACCCTGCGGGTGATGGGCAGCCCCGCCTGATCCGGCCCGTCCGGGCGGGTTACTTCAGCACGCGCTGGATCGCGTCCACCAGTTGCGCCCGGTTGGGCAGCAGGCCGGGATCCAGTTGCGGCGACGCGCCGACCATGGCCGCTTCGGGGCGGGTGATCCGGCGCGGTGGTGCGACCAACCGCATCTCCTCGGCGGCGGTGGCCAGCACCTCCGCGCCGAAGCCGGCGAACCGGTTGCCGTCGTCGAACACCACCAATCGGCCGGTTCGATCGAGGGATTCGGCAAGCGCGGCCCAGTCGAAGGGGTAGATGGTGCGCGGGTCGAACACCTCCACCGACACCTCGTCGGCCAGTTCATCGGCAACCGCGATGGCTTCCTGGACCAACTGCCCGACCGCGACCACGGTGACGTCGGAGCCGGTCCGGTGCAGCCGTGCCTGGCCGAGCGGGATCGGGGCCAGGTCGGCGTATTCCACGTCCTCCCGCAGGCCGAGGCAGGCCAGCGGACCGAACACCACGACCGGATCGTCGTCCCGGATCGCGGTCAGCAGCAGGCCGTAGGCATCGGTCGGCGTGGTCGGCATGACCGTCTTGACGCCCATGTGCGCGAACAGGCTGTACGGCTGGTCGGAATGCTGTGCACCCCAGGCGGTGCGGGCGCCGGCGGCCGGCATCAGGTAGGTCACCGGCACGCTGGTCTGGCCACCGCTCATCAGCCGGAACTTGTTGGCCTGGTTGGTGATCTGCTCGAAGACCAGCAACAGCAGGAACGGGATCTGGAACTCCACCACCGGACGCCGGCCGGCCAGCGCGGCACCGGTGGCGAAGTTGGTGAAGCCCTGCTCGGACAGCGGCATCTCCAGCACCCGGGCCGGCCCGAACCGCTCCAGGAAGCCTGCGGTGACGTTGGTCAGCGCGAAGTTCATGTCCTCGCCAAGCACCAACACCGACTCGTCGCGCTCCATCTCCTCGCCGAGTGCCCGGTTGAGCGCCTTGAGGTAGGACAGCTTAGGCATTGATCACTCCAGTTCCGTTCGGCTCCGCGCGATGCTCGCTCGTGCCTCTGATCGGGCTCCTCGGCGCTCCGCGCCTGCGATGCTCACTCATGTGTCTGATCGGGCTCTTCGCGCGAGCGCTCATCGCCGGATTCGCTCCGCTCCTCGGCGCTGCGCGCCTGCGATGCTCACTCATGTGTCTGATCGGGCTCTTCGCGCGAGCGCTCATCGCCGGATTCGCTCCGCTCCTCGGCGCTGCGCGCCTGCGATGCTCACTCATGTGTCTGATCGGGCTCTTCGCGCGAGCGCTCATCGCCGGATCGCTCCGCTCCTCGGCGCTGCGCGCCTGCGATGCTCACTCATGCCGACACCCCGGCCCGCGGCACCAGTCCGTCGCTGAAGGTGTAGGCCTGCGCGTCGGCGGGATCCAGCCGCTCACCGGCCAGCGCGAATCGCACTGCCGCCTCAAGGGATTCCTCCACCTCGGCGTCGATCGCGGCGCGGTCCGCCTCGGATACCCGGGCCGCCGCGATCTCCACCGGGTCGCGCTCCCGCCACCGTTCCAGCTCACCCTCCGGCCGGTAGTTCAGCCTGACCTTGAACTCGAAGGTGTGATGGCCGAAGTAGCGATAGGTGTCGATCTGCAGCAGCGACGGGCCGCCGCCGGCGCGAGCCCGGTCCACCGCGCGGCTGGTGGCGGCCAGCACGGTCTGCGGATCCTGGCCGTCCACCTGCTCGGACGGGATGCCGAACGCCTCGCCGCGGCCGGTGATCGAACCCGCGATGGCCGCGCTGGCCGGCAGTGTGGTCGCGTACTGGTTGTTCTCGCAGACGTAGACCACCGGCAGCTGCCAGAGCCCGGCCAGGTTCAGTCCCTCCAGCAAGGCGCCCTGGCTGACCGCTCCGTCGCCGAAGAAGCACACCACCACCTGCCCGGTGCCGGAGCTGACCACCGACCAGGCCACCCCGGCGGCGATCCCCACGCTGTGCCCGACGGTGCCGGTCGCGTTGTAGATGTTGCGGGAGAAGTCGGATGGGTGGAACGAGCCGCCGCGGCCGCGGTCCATGCCGTTGGCCCGGCCCAGCATCTCGGCCAGTACCACGCCCGGGTCGCTGCCCTTGGCCAGGAAGTGCCCGTGCCCGCGGTGGGTGGACAGCAGAATGTCGTCCGGCCGGAGCGCGGCGCAGACGCCGGCCGCGACCGCCTCCTGGCCGATGCACGGATGGATGCCGCTGGCGATCTCACCCTGCCGGTCCAGCTCGATGGACCGCTCCTCGAACCGGCGGATGAACTTGATGGTCCGGTACAGCTGTTCGGCCGTTGCCATTCTGCGCGACTCCCTATCGGCCCAGCAGTGCCAGCACGTCGGCCGGCCAGCCGGCCAGTCGCTCGCCGTGCGCGTGCACCAGTGCCATCGCGATGCGCTCCAGGCCGAAAGCCATGCAGGCGGTGTGCCCGACCTGCCCGGCGCAGCTGAAGCCGAATCCCTCGCCGAAGTGGTCCTTGTGGTAGTTGGCCGAGGCCACCGCCTGCACCCGGTCGGCGGACACCGGCACCTTCAGTTCCAGCTTGAGCTCCTGTGCGCGCTGAGCCGCCTGGTACAGCTTGCGGCCGGGCCCGAAGAACGGGTCGTCGGCGACCTCGACGCTGACCGGCAGGCCGAGCCCGGTCAGCCAGCCCTCCACCCGCTCCAGCCAGTCGGCCCGCCACTGCACGCAGTGCTGTTCGGTGCCGGCGGTGACGTATTCGGCCATCCGGAACGAGCGCAGGCGTCCCGCCTCGCTGGTCGCCTCCTGGCGGAAGCAGTTGCCGGACACGGCGAACCGGACCGGCGCGGCGAGTTCGGCATCGGCGATCGAGGCGTACACCGGATAGCAGGTGGCCGGCAGCAGCACCAGGTCGCTGATCTGCTGCTCGGCATGCCATTCACCACCTTCGGCCACCAGCGGCGCCAGCCGGTTCCAGCCCCGGCCGTCGCCGGCGAAGCTGTGCACGGTGCCGAGCAGCTGCGGGAACGCGTTGACGTAGCCGGCCCGCTCGATCATCCGGCGCGAGATCACCGGCGGAATGGCCAGCCAGCGGTAACCCTGGCCGGCGCCCAGGTTGGCGATGCCCGACCGCAGCGCCGCGATGATCTGCTCGAAGCCCTCCGGAAAGAGATAGACGCCGGGGGTGTCGGTAGCTAATGGCAGCGTGTCGAGCTCGGTCAGGCCCGAGGTCGAGAGTTCCCCGGCCACGCTCGGTTCGGTCCCGTCGGCAAGCGCGGCGCCGGCGCCGGCGAGATCCAGCGGGTTGTTCAACATCCGGGCACCGCCATCGGAACTCCAATCTGAGCAACTGGTTGAGCTGGGGGTCGCAAGGGTGGCGTGAACCGGGTAGGTTCCGGCACCCACCACCGCGAGACCACCTGGAAGTCGGCGCTGCCGGCCATCGCGACCGCGCCGCAGAAGCCTGCCGGCACGGCCAGGTCGCGGACCAGCACCTGGCTGCCGGAGGCCGGGTCGCCGGAGCGGAACGGTCCGTTGTCATCGGTCGAATCCGGATCGGCGGGCTGCCGGCTGGGCCAGGCCAGGGCCGGGATGAGCCGGCCGCCGCCGACTTTCGCGCAGGCTTCCTTGCGGGCCCAGAGCTGACCGAACCGGCGGCCGACCTCGGCCGGGTCGGCTGCCTCGGCGACGAACCGGGCTTCGGCCGCCGGGTAGTACCGCTCGGCCATCCGGACCAGGTCGGTGGCGGCCCGGACGGCCTGCACATCGATCCCGACTCCGAAGCCGGCGGTCACCGCCAGCGCGGCCAGGCCGTCGGAGTGGGACAGGCTGACCCGAAGATCGGTGCTTGGCTCGGCCAGCTGTGGTTTGCCGCTGGGACCGTACCGCCAGCGAAGTGCCCGCGCCGGCACGCCGAGCAGCTCGGCCAGGATCAGCCGGGTGGCCGCATGGCTGACCACGAACTCCGCATGCACCCGCGTCTCGGGCATCGCCGCTGCCCGGGCCTGCTCCGGCTCGTCGAGCAGCGCTGCCAGCCGGTCGACCTGCTCGGCGGGCAGGTCGGTGGCCAGCAGCCATACCGAGACCAGGCGCGTCATTGCTCAGACCCCCGCACCGGCCGGCTGGTGGGCCGGCTGCACCGTCGCGACGGACAGGTAGCCCAGCGCCGGTTCGTAGTCGGCGACCAGCACCCGCGCCGATTCCGGCCACCGGTCCAGCCCACCGGCCAGCTCCCACCAGGCGCCGGTGCTGGGCTGGCCGGCCGGCGCCGGCAGCACCTCGTCGGCCGGAACGCCGGCCACGTCGTCCGGTTGCAAGCCGTTGCCCAGCAGCAGGATCCGGCCGCCCGGATCGTCGCCGCCGGCAGCGATTTCAGCTGCCAGCACGGCAGAAACCTGCTCGGGCCGGACCGCGGCGTGCTGCCGGACCGGGCCGAGTTCGGGGCCGATGTCCGCGCTGAGCAGCAGTGCCGCCGCCGCATGCCGCCGCGGCACCGGAGCCGGCCTGGGCAGGTCGTAGTGCACCACCGACTGCTCGGCGACCAGCAGCAGCGCCCGACGCACGGTGCCGGTGCGGGCATAGGTCTGGATCAGCCGCAGCCCGGCGAAGGCGGCCGCGGTTCCCTGGTCGCAGACGGTCAGGGCCAGCGGGTCGCCGGGGCAGACATGGCTCAGGTAGATCGAGGTGGCCTGGCCGGGCCGCAGGTCATGCAGGTCGAAGGCGAGCACCAGCAGATCGACCAGCTCGTCGGCCGGCACCAGCGACTCGATCAGCGGCTGGCACATCTCGCTGTAGGACTGGCCGAGGCCGGCCTGGCGCACCTCGTCGTGGTAGGCCACCTGGTAGGGCGACACCATGTCGGAGAGGTACACCTCCAGCCGGATGTCCTCGGCCGTCGCCGAGTTCTCCGAGAACAGTTGGCGGCGGCCGCCGGCGATGCGCAGCGCGCCGCCGGGTGCTGGCTGCGGCGGCCCCGACCGAAACACTCAGTCGTCCGTGAGCGCGTGCGCGGCGACGAAGCTCGCCAGCGTGCCGATGGTCTCCAGGTCGTCCTGTTCGATGTCCTCGACGTCGATCTGGATCTCCAGCGCCTCCTCCAGTTCCAGCAGCAGCTCCAGGGTGCTGGACGAGCTCAGCCCGAGTTCGTCGAACAGCCGGCTGTCCTCCGGCGGCGCGGCCATGTCCCGCTTGAGGATGCGGGGCAGCAGGGTGCCGATGCTGTCCACGACCCGCTCGCGCAAGTCGGCGCCGATCACCTGTTCGGTCACAATGTCACTTCCTCTGTATCGCTGGATGAGCGGGTGGCTGCGTCAATGCCGGAAAACCATCGCGGAGAACACCGCGCCGAGGCCGGCCGCGGCCATCAGATAGGTGTCGCCGGGCTGCAGCAGGCCGCGTTCGACCGCGGTCCGGTAGTTGATCAGGCCGTCGGCGGCGAAGCAGTGCCCGAGCGTCGGCACGTTGTCCAGCAGCACCCGCTCGCGGGGCAGGCCGATCCGCTTGCACAGTCGCCGCCAGGACACCGAGTTGACGTTGTGCGGCAACACCAGGGTCAGGTCGTCCAGGGTCAGGCCGGCCTCGTCCACCGCCTGGTGCAGCACGTCTGCCAGGCAGTCCGGATAGGCGTGGCCGTACCGGCTGGCTGCCTCCTCCGGGGTGGTGAGCCAGCTGTCGAAATCACCGCGCATGCTGGTGGCGTAGGACAGCAACCGGTCGGACGTGCCGCCGGCCGACACCAGGCAGGCGGCGGCTCCCTCGGAGAACAGCGACGTCTCCGGCACTAGCCGGGCGTCGCGGGTGAAGGTCTTCTCCCCGGCCAGCACCAGCGCCAGGGCATCCGGGTCGCCGTCGGTGGCGAGCAGCCGGCCGGCCACGTCGATGGCCAGCAGCGTGCTGGCGCAGGCATGGTGGGTCACCGTGAAGGCGGTGGCGCCGGTCAGCCCCAGTTCGGCGCACACCTCGTGCAGCGGGTTGAGCGGATAGGGCACCACCGCGCTGGCACCGCGGGCATACAGCACGTAGCGCACCCGGTGCTCGCTGCCGGCCAGCTCGGTGAGCTTGCCGGTCGCGCCGAGCAGCAGGTCGGTCAGCGAGCCACCCGGATCCCGGCACACCTCGGACAGGCCGTAGAACCGCTGGAACAGCTGGATGTCGCGCTCGCGCAGCGCAAGCTGCTCGGTCAGGCTGGCGATCGGCACCCTGGTTTCGGGAAGGTAGGCGGCCACCGCCTCCAGCGCGGTCATCGCCGGTGCCGGACGGCCGGGGCGGGCATGCGGCTCACACCGCCACCGGAACGGCGCCGATGCCGGTGCTGGCCGCCAGGTCGGTGATGGCCTCGACGGCGATGGCCTCCATGCTGCGCAGCAGTTCGTGCGCCTCCTCGAGGGAGAAGTACCGGCTGCCGGTGGTGAGTTCCAGGCCGATTCCGTCGGCGGAATCGGCAACCGTCAGGTACAGCTTGGCCGGAATCTCCTCGACCTGCGGCGGCTGCCGAATGGTGGTCGCCGGCAGCGCGGCCAGGACGTCTGCCGGCGTCGGGCTCACCGGGCCGGCCGTGCTGCGCTCGGCCCGGCGATCGCTGTAGAAGCAGGACAGATCCGGACGGGCGCCCCGGTCGGCGGTGATGCGCTGCACCACCTGCTGCCGGGCCACCGGGTCGTAGTAGCCGTACTTGTAGGCGCTCACCGAGGCCCGCCGGGCCCGGCCCAGTGCCTCGCCCAGGCTGATGCCGGCAACCTCGAACAGGCACGGGCTGACCTGGGCCACTCCGCTCACCGACTTGGCCAGTCCGGGCCGGAACCGGTTGCTCACCGCGAGCAGCGCTACGAACTGGCTCTGCTCGCGCAGCCGCCCGACCGCGACGGCGAGCAGCCCGAGCAGGATCGGCGAGCTGTCGATGTTGAGCTGCTGGGACAGCAGCCGGCTGGCCAGCAGCAGCGCGGGGGAGTCCATGCGCAGCATCGGGTAGCGCTCCTGCGCATCCGGATACCGCAGTGGGAAGCGTTCCAGCGGCACGCTGCGATACACCTTGTCCAGGTGCCGCAGTGAGGCGTCGGACTGTCGCTGGGCGGCCGGCGTGCGCTGCCAGCGAGCCTGGTCCAGCGGGCCCAGGGCATCCACCGGGCACAGTGGCTGGCCGGTCTGCCGGTCCATGTTGGCCAGATCCGCCACCAGTTCCTGCAGCCCGATCCCGTCCAGCTGCACGTGCAGGTAGACCGCCACCGTGCGGGCCGGCACGCCGTGCTGGCAGACCACCGCCATCCGGATTGGCCACTCGTCGGCGTAGTCGAAGTCGCGGCTGGTGTAGTCCTCGTAGATCTCGGCCGCAACCTCGTCCGGGTCCCGGTCGCCGGCCTCCACCACGTCCAACGGCGCGGTGCCGGAACTGAACACCTGCTGGCGCATCGAGTCCTCCGGCCCGAACACCAGCTTGGTCCGCAGCGCCTGGTGCCGGCCCATCATGAAGGCGAACAAATCCTTCAGCAGGTCCAGGGTGACGCCCGGCCGCAGTGGCGAGGCGCCACCGAGGGTGACCGACTTGCCCTCCAGCCCGATGGTGATCCACATGCTGCGCTGGCCCCAGGAGAGCTCCTCGATCCCCTCGCCAGGCCCGGAAAATGGGACGAGGACGCGGTCGTTCATCAACGCTCCTCGCCCACATGTGTAGTCAAGCCGCAATGCGGCCTTTCGCTGCGCTTGGAGCACATTGTTGGTAGCCGGACAACGAGTGTCAATAGCATCCGCCGGCTCATTGACTGCGCCTATGCGATTCGACAAGACTGCCCGAGGCCTCCGCGGCGCGCCACCAAGATCGGCGAATTGGCTGTAATGACCGGCAAAACTGGGCTTGAACGAGCGACTGCGGCGCTTTGTCCGATTCATGCCAGCACCTTGTACTTATGTCGTGACTGCCGGACAAGTTCCGGGTACTGTGCCCGCTTGAGATATCACCGCAGAGTTCATTTATCGACCGCCATCCACAGATCCCGGAGTGACTCGGTGAATTCGACGCACGCCCCGGATTTGCTGGCGGCCGAAGTGCTCGCTGCGCTCGGCCGGGTCACCGGCGCACCGGTCGCTGCCGACGCCCGGCTGGAGAGCGACCTCGGCATGGACAGCCTGGAGCTGGCGGCCCTGGCGGCGGAGCTGCGCGACCGGTTCGGAGATCGGGTGGATCTCGCCGGGTACCTGGCCGGCCTGGAACTCGAGGAGTTGATCGAGCTGACCTCCGGTGACCTCGCCGAGTACCTAGCGGCCCAGGTGATTTCGTGAGTCGCTTCCTGTTCGTGGTGCCGCCGCTGCTGGGCCACCTGCAACCGGCGCGCGGCATCGCCAGCGAGTTGACCCGCCGCGGCCATCAGGTGGCCTGGACCGGCTCGATGGCAACCCTGCGGCCGGTGCTCGGCGAGGACGCGCTGATCTACAAGACCGGCTCGCGGATCCACCGTCCGCAGGCTGACCGGGGCCTGGCCTCGCTGCGCTCGCTGTGGGGCGAGTTCATCGTGTCCTACGCCAAGTTCACCCGGCCGGCGGTGACCAAGGCGATCACCGACTTCCAGCCGGACGTGGTGATCAGCGACCAGCACACGCCGGCTGGCGCGCTGGCCGCGCACGCCGCCGGGCTGCCGTGGGCGACGCTGGCCTGCTCCACCATCGAGCTGACCCGGCCGTACCGGGCGCTGCCGAAGGTGGAGGCGTGGATCGCCGGGCAGCTGGACCGGATCCGCGCCGAGGCCGGCGTGGATGCCACCACGCTGGGTTTCGACCTTCGCTACTCGCCGTACCTGGTGCTCTCGATGACCACCGCACGGTTGGCCGGCCCGCCGATAACCGACGGGCCGGTCGGGGCCGTCGCCAGCGTCCAGCAGGTCGGTCCATGCTTCGGGCCGCGGTCCGACGACCCCGACTTCGACTGGGACTGGCTGGACGACGGCAAGCAGCTCGTGCTGATCAGCACCGGCACCCTGGCCGCCGAACTGGCCGACGACTTCTACCGCCGGGCGCTGGCCGCGCTGGCCGGGATGGGCGATCGCTGGCAGGCCATCCTGGTCACCGACCCGGCCACCGTGCCGGCACCGCCGGCGCACGTCCGGGTGGTCGCCCGGGTGCCGATGCTGGCGCTGATGCCCCGGCTGGCCGCGGTGGTCTGCCACGGCGGGCTGAACACGGTGTCCGAGGCGCTGGCCCACGGTGTTCCGCTGGTGGTGGCCCCGATCCGGCACGACCAGCCGGTGAACGCTTCGCTGGTCGCCGCCGCCGGCGCCGGCCTGCGGATCGGCTTCAACCGGTTCAGCCCGGCCGATCTGCGCACCGCGCTTGAGACCGTGCTGTCCGACCCGCGCTACCGCACCGCCGCGGCCGAGATCGCGGATTCGTTCGCCGCCGCCGGTGGCAGCCGAGCCGCCGCCGAGCACTTGGAGGAATTGGCCACGATGCCGAGATCGAATTCCCAACTCGCCTTCGCTGAGGGAGAGGCTTGATGACCAGCACCACTGAAGCGGCCACCGCCGAGCAGCTGCCGCCAGCCGCGCCGGATCTGATGATCTCCGTCAGCGGCCTGCGCAAGTCCTACACGGTCAAGCACAAGCGCAAGACCAGCACGGTCGATGCGGTGCGCGGCATCGACCTGTCGGTGGGGCGCGGTGAGATCTTCGGCTTCCTGGGCCCGAACGGCGCCGGCAAGACGACCACCATGCGGATGCTCTGCACGCTCATCGAGCCGGACGGCGGGGTGGCCACCATCGCCGGGATAGACCTGCTGCGCTCGCCCGGCCAGGTGCGCCGCCGGATCGGCTATGTGGCCCAGGGCGGTGGCACCAACGAGGAGGTCACCGGCCGCGAGGAGCTGGTGTTGCAGGCGCGGATGTACGGCATGAGCCGCGCCGAATCCGAACGCCGCGCGGATGCCGCGCTGAGCGCCTTCGACCTCAGCGAGTACGCCGACCGGCGCTGCACGACCTACTCCGGTGGCCAGCGCCGGCGGGTGGACATCGCGCTCGGCGTGATCCACTCGCCCGTGCTGCTGTTCCTGGACGAGCCCACCGCCAGCCTGGACCCGCAGAGCCGGGCCCGGGTGTGGGATGAGATCCGGCGGTTGCGGGGGGAGGGGATGACCGTGTTCATCACCACCCACTACCTGGAAGAGGCCGACATGCTGTGCGACCGGATCGCCATCATCGACCACGGTGAGATCGTGGCCGAGGGCACCCCGACCCAGCTCAAGCACGAGATCTCCGGCGACGTGGTCACCGTCGGCCTGGCCGGCTCCAGCCAGCGGGCGGTGGAGCTGCTCGGCGCCCTGCCGTTCGTCCGGCAGGTCGAGGCTTCCGACGACACCGCGCTGCGGCTCTACGTCGACGAGGCCGGCACCGCCATCCCGCAGGTGCTGCGCAGCCTGGACGCGGCCGGCATCGAGTTCGACAAGATCGAGCTGCAGCGACCAAGCCTGGACGACGTGTTCCTGGCCAAGACCGGACGATCGCTGCGCGAATCATGACCGCGATCGCCCAGCACCGGCCGATGCGCAACCAGTCGGCGGCCAGCCCGATGAAGTTCGCCCGCGAGACGTGGCTGGTCTTCCAGCGCCAGATGCTGATCGTGAAGCGCACCCCGATCCGGCTGGTCATCGGCATCACCCAGCCGATCGCGTACCTGCTGCTGTTCGCCCCGCTGCTCAAACCGGCGCTGGCCTCGGTCGGCGCGCACAGCACCGCCGACGCCTACCGGATCTATGTGCCCGGCCTGCTCGTCATCCTGGTGCTGCTGAGTTCGCTGTTCACCGGCTTCGGCCTGCTCGCCGAACTGCGCGCCGGGATCATCGAACGCGCCCGGGTCACCCCGGTCAGCCGGTTCGCGCTGCTGCTCGGCCGGGCGATGAGCGAGGTCGCCACCCTGATGGGCCAGGCGATACTGATCACGCTGCTGGCCATCCCGTTCGGGCTGTCGGTGCGGATCGGCCCGCTGCTGCTGGCCTACGTGCTGCTGATCATCATGGGCCTGCTGGCCGCCTCGCTGTCCTACGCGATCGCGATGCTGATCAAGAGCCCGGCCGCGCTCGGCCCGTTGATCAACACCTTCGCCCAGCCGCTGGCGCTGCTGTCCGGCGTGCTGCTGCCGCTCACCCTGGCCCCGCACTGGCTGAAATCGATCGCCCGGTGGAACCCGTTCTTCTGGTCGACCAATGCCACCCGGGCACTGTTCGGCGGCCATGCCTCGGATCCCTCGGTGTGGAAGGGGTTCCTGCTGATGCTCGTGCTGGTGGTGCCCATCATGTGGTGGTCGGTACGGCTGTTCTCCCAGCGGGTGCGCTGACCGGCAAAGCATTTCGAGTAGTTCACAACTGAAAACGTCCGACAAGGCACTGCCCGGCAACGGAGCTCGGTTCGTGCGCACGTTCGCAACGTCTGCAGAGAGGGGTGTGCCATGGGCATGGTGCCCGCGCTGTCGGCCAGGCCCGGTTCGGCCGTCGAGCGCACCGAGGCAGTGCTGGCCGAGGCGATGGCGTTCTTCCAGCAACCGGAGATTGCCGAGTTCACCGAGCCGCACCGGTTGTGGGAGGTGGTCTCGCAGATCCTCAACACCGGCACCTACCTGCATACCAGCCGGGAACTGCTCGCCGGTGCGACGCTGGCCTGGCGCAACCATGCCCGCTGCGCCGGGCGGTACAACTGGCGCAGCCTGAAGCTGCTGGACCTGCGCCACTGCAGGACCGCTGAGCAGATCGCCGACGGCTGCTTCGAGCACCTGCGGCGGTCCACCAACGGCGGCCGGCTGCGCTCGGTGATCACCGTGTTCGCGCCGGAGCAGCCGGGGCAGCCGGGCCCGCGCATCCACAACCCGCAGCTGATCCGCTACGCCGGCTACCGCACCGCTGACGGCGTGATCGGCGATCCGCTGCACGTGCAGCTGACCGAGTACGCCGAGTCGATGGGCTGGCGGGGTGCCGGCACTGCCTTCGACGTGCTGCCGCTGTTCATCTCGGTCGACGACTCGCCGGCCCGGATGTTCGAGGTGCCGGCCGATGCGGTGCTAGAGGTGCCCCTGGAACATCCCGAGTTCGGCTGGTTCGCCGAGCTGGGACTGCGCTGGCACGCCAATCCGGCCATCGCCGACCTGACCCTGGACATCGGCGGCGTGCGCTACCCGGCCGCCCCGTTCAGCGGCTGGTACGTCAGCTCCGAGATCGGCGCGCGCAATCTCAGCGACGAGGCGCGGTACAACATGCTGCCCCGGATAGCGCAGGGAATGGGCTTGTCCACCAAGCGCAATGCCGACCTGTGGAAGGACCGCGCGCTGGTCGAGCTCAACCGCGCCGTCCTCTACAGCTACGACAAGGCGGGGGTCTACATCGTCGATCACCACACCGCCGCGGCGCAGTTCATCACCCACGTGGACCGTGAGGCCAAGCTCGGCCGGGTGGTGGCCACTGACTGGTCCTGGATCAACCCGCCACTGTCGGCAAGCACCACACCGACTTTCCACCGCACCTTCGAAACCCCGGATTTCTCGATCCGGCCGAACTTCTTCAAGAACGCGGTGCCGCCGGCCTACCGGTCGGCAGCGGCCGACGGAGCGGGCTGTCCGGCGTCCGGCGGGTCGGGTTGCCCGGTGACCGGCTGATCAGCCGGCCAGCGCGGGCAGCGACTCGAGCACTTCGGCGGTGCCGCTCACCTCGGCGAATTCACCGGCCAGGTTGGCGAACGTGGTCTGGGCCAGGGTGTCGGGATCGATCATCGTGCCGGCCAGCGTATGCCGACCGAAGGTGGCGGTCGCATCGCCGATGAAGCTCACCCGGTAGCCCAGGTCGCAGGCCACCCGCGCGGTGGTCTCGCAGCAGTGGTTGGTCGTGATGCCACAGATGGCGACCGAGTCGATGCCGCGTTCGGCCAGCCAGGCATGCAGATCAGGCTGGCCGTGGAAGGCCGAGTGCACCGACTTGCTGACCAGCAGGTCGCCGCGCCCGCGCAGGAACTCCTTTAACTGGTTGCCGGGCAGTTCGGGCCGCAGCGGTGACTGCGGTTCCGTCGAGTCGTGCCGGACGATCACCACCGGCCAGCCGAGCGCCTCCCACCGGCTCACCAGCGCGGCGACGTTCTGTTCGCACGCCGGATTGTTACGCGTGCCCCAGGCCGGGTCATCGAAGCCGACCTGCACGTCCACCACGATCAGTGCCTGTATCCGCATCCGCCCATCGTAGCGCCGGCGGTCGCATTATCTTGTCGATCGAGTTTGTCCAATGAAGATCGCTGAATGTTGACTTCCCTGACTGGTTCGGAACTAAGCTGGCCTGGCGGTCCGCCGGGTGGCCGCAGCAGTGAACGGGGTTTGCAGAAGATGACTAGCACGACCGCTCCCGATGGCGCCGTGAACAGCGGGCCGTTGACCTACGGCCAGATGTCGGTGTGGCGCGACATCGCAAGCCTGCCACGCGAGCGCTGGCAGGAAGCCAACCTCATCTTCCACTTCGAATTCCCCAAACCGGTGACCCGGCACCAGCTGTGCCAGGTGCTGACCGAACTGGACGAAAAGCACGAGTCGCTGCGAACCGTGTACGAGGTTGACGATCCCGAGCAGCCCCGCCAGCGGTTGCTGCCACCGCAGCCGGTGACCGATGTCGAGACGGTGTATGCCGACCGGGAGGACCTCGAGGCGCGCTCCGAAGCCCTGCACCGCCAGCCGTTCGACCTGCGGGTGGACCGGCCGATCCGGGGGTTCGCCGTCGCGACCGGTGAACCCACCGAGGACGATGAGGCGCAGAACATCACCGGGATCGTCCTGTGCTGGCACCACCTTGCCTGCGACGGCTGGTCACTCGGCCTGCTGGTGAAGGATGTACTCGCGCTGCTCGGCTTCGGCGGCGAGCCGCAGCCGAAGCCGCCGACCAGCCTGATCGCGGCCGCCGAGGAGCAACGCACCTCCGCGTTCTGGCGGACCAAGCTGAAGTCCACCCAGCGCTACCTTCGCGCGGACTACCAGGCCGAGGTGACCCGTTTCCGGGATCAGGTCCCGGAGCGGGGTGGCCTGCAGGTGGCGCTCGAGTCGGCGCCGCTGTACCGGGCCGCGCACAGCATCATGGACGAGCACAACGTGTCGCTATCGACGGTGTTCACGCTGGCGCTGGCCGATGCGGTGAGCCCGTACTGCGAGCCCGGCCAGATCCGGATGGGCCTGATGACCAACAACCGGTTCACCGATCGGTGGCGCTACTACGTTACCTCGATGAACCAGCTGATCCCGATCCTGATCACCGGAGACCTGGGCGCCGACTTCGCCGGTCGCCTTCCCGAGGTGGGCGTGAGCGCGATGCGCGCCTACCGGCTGGGCATGTTCGACGTGGATCAGGTGACACCAGCCGCACTGGGACTGGATCTCAAGCCGAGCGATGTCGGCGTGCTGTGCATGCTGAACGTGATGAACTCCGCGCCCGCCGAGTTCCCGGCCGAGCTGGCCGAGGGCGAGCAGCCGGAGCTGCACTGGGAGCCGGTGTTCAACAACATCCGGTCCGGCTGCTATTTACGGGTGTTCCACACCACCGCGGACACCATCCGGCTCCGGCTGCGCACCGGCGGGCTGACCGAACAGACGGCCGCGGGCATCATGCTCGGCATTCACGACCGGGTGGTCGGCGCCGCTGCCTCGAAGTAGCCACTTGCGACCAGTGATGCCTCGGATCAGCAGGTCAAACCACACGACGATCGCTGGCTTCTGCGACAGCGCTGCCTGTTGGGTGCCGTACAAGTGACCGGCGCGAACGGAGGAGACGGCGCGCCCGCGAGTACGTCGGCATTGTTTGATCGCTGATCAACCCGGCGAGCGATTCCGCATCATGGCCAGTTCCTTATCTGCCTGGGCCCGCTACGGTTACGTCGTGATGGTGAGTGGGCCGCTGCCGGTTGAGGTTGTCCACCAGCCCGCTACGCCGTGGCTTCATGACCTCCTGTTCATGGGGTTGGTGCCGTTCCTGACAACGCTCGTAGCGGCATCGGTCGCATTCTTCGTGGCCAAGTTCACGGTGAATAGAAACGCCGAGATCCAGCGCGAGGCGGCTGCAGCATCGTATAAGCAGGAACGAGCGGATCGGGCCGCTGAGCGTCGCGTTGAACGGGAGGAGCGGCTCCAGGACGAGCGGGTAAAGCGCTCGCACGAGGCTGCCTCCCAGCTCCGGTCGGCGTTCGGATCCATTCTCCCGAAAGTGGGCAACCTTCAGCCAGGCGTGGTACTGCCCATCGACGACTTCTTGTGGACGGTGGCGGTGTCTAACCCCGACCTCGTGGACTTAGAGGTAATGAACCGTGTCACCATGGTTCGCGACTTCTTCATTCAGCACGCGGACTGGGTCAGGCAGCTGCCGGAACTACAGGCGCAGACGCCGAAGCAGTTAGAAGGCAACTATAACGAGAATCGTGAACGTTTAGATGAAATGGCGCGCTGGGTCAAATGGATTCTGCTGACTCTCGCCGTGCACCGCGCCGGCTTTGGTCTCCCGCCCTACCCGGAACCAGGTAGGCATTACCACCCGACAAATTCCCCTGACGACTCACACACGCCCCCTGCCCCGTGAGGTGAGTAAGCGGCAAGGCAGGCATAACCATGTGCGGCAGAAGAATCGAAACTTCACAAGGGGCACGATTCGCTACGACGGCAAGCCTCGCTGCGGTAGTCGTGGTGATCATATTCCGCTCCGAGTCAGTAAGTCGTCGTAGTCAGTGAGGGTGGGTGCTGGTCGGTCGTAGCGGGCCAGCGTGCCCGATCGGGATGACGGGCGCGACCTGGGTGGTGTCGCGCCGGGCGTCGATGAGCACCACGGCCGGGTCGAGGCAGCCGGAGACGACAGCGGCGCCACTCCCGAGGCCTGGCCCCGAGAGATTGACGGCCTGCAGCCATCTCCAGGCAGGTGGCTAAGCCCCTTTTCTGATTAGATAGACGAAGTGTCTGCTTCCTCCCAAACACTCTTTACGCATCTTCTGCGCTTGCGTAACATCCCGGCATCTAGCACCACTATGGAGCGGCGCATGCTAGCTAGCGTCCGTCAGCCTTCCCAAGTGGGTCGGCAGCGTGACTTCCCGGCTGTTGTGGCTCAACGGCGCGGCGAGCCGGCTCGGCTCACGTGCTTCCGGCGCGGTATCGCCGCCGCTGGTTCTCAGCCTCGGTCGCTTACCGCTGATAGCCGGTGTGCTCGGCACGGTCAGGACCGGCGGGGCCGACCTCATCTGTGACCCGCACAGGGAACTCCTGTGACGCAGTCAACCGGAGCACGAGGGAGGTGAGCTACATGCATAAGAAGGTTATCGACAACAACCCCCTCGGGGGTAACCGGGACCGCAGCCGGGCGATCATCCGCGACGCGAAGTACTGATCGGATGCGGGCTGGGGCAGCGCAGGCGGGTGCCCCAGCCCGTCTCCCTATCGCAACCAGGATCGGACATCAGGTCGACCAACAAGAGAGTGTGGAACCGCATGCGCGTGCTACTGGTCAACATGCCGTGGGCGATGATCGAAGTGCCCTCCCTGTCGCTGGGCATTCTGCGCCAAGCGGTTATCCAAACCGTGCCCGACGCCGAGGTCGAAGTCGTCCCAGCCAACCTCGACTACGTCAACTGGGTAACCGGCAAGCATGCCTTCGGCGTGAACGACTATGACTACTATTCGCTGGCCAGTTACTTTTCCGGCGTCGGCGACTGGGTGTTCTCCTCCGCGTTATACGACGACCCGCAGTGGCGAGTGCAGGAACTGCTCGACGCGGTGCCGATGCCGGCTGCTCAGCGGCAACTTTCCCTCGACCTGCACGCCGACGCACCGGAGTTCGTTGCCGAGACCGCCGCACGAATCCTGGCTCGCGAGCCGGACCTGGTCGGTTTCACCTCCACTTTCCAGCAGAACATTGCCGCGCTGGCGGTCAGCCGCGCCATCAAGCAGGCAGCGCCTGGCGTGCTTACCGCCATGGGGGGCGCCAACTGCGACGGAGAACAGGGGGTGGCGCTGCATCGCAACTTCGACTTCGTCAACTTCGTCATCCGTGGTGAGGGCGAGGCATCCTTCCCTCAGCTACTGCTGGCCTTGCGGAACCAGGTATCGCTGAGCGACATCGCCGGGCTGTGCTGGCGCGGTTCGGATGGCACCAGCCAGGTGAACCCGATGAGCAAGCAACCACTCACCCCGGCACAGATCGTGGCGCCGAACTACGACGGTTACTTCGAACGGCTGGACTCCTCGGCCGCCCGGGACTGGGTCGAGCCCAAACTCGTGGTGGAGGGCGCCCGCGGCTGCTGGTGGGGCGAGAAACACCACTGCAAGTTCTGCGGCCTCAACGGCTCGTTCATGCAGTTCCGCAGCAAGAGCCCCGAAAGTTTCTGGCAGGAGATCCTGCACCTGGTCAAGCGGCACCAGATCCTGGACATGTACGTGGTCGACAACATCCTCGACATGTCCTACGTCAAGTCGCTGCTGCCCATGATCGTCGAGTCCGGCTACGACCTGCGCATGCACTACGAGATCAAATCGAACATGCGCACCGCACAACTGCAAACCCTGGCCGAGGCCGGGCTGGTGCAGGTTCAGCCGGGCATCGAGAACCTGCACAGCCGCGTGCTGAGCTTGATGGACAAGGGGGTCACCGGCTGCCAGAACGTCCGGATGCTGCGTGACGCTGTCAGCGCCGGCTTGTCGATCGAATGGAACTATCTCTATGGCTTTCCCGGCGAGACCGCCCAGGACTATCTGCCGGTGATCGAGCAGATGCCCGCGCTGCATCATCTGCCTCCGGTGGAAGGAATCTCCAGGATCGCCATCGAACGGTTCAGCCCTTTCTTCAACCGGCCCGAACTCGGTTTCAGCGAGCTGCGGCCCAACCGCCAGTACCTGACCAACTACGATTTGCCCGAAGCCGAACTGATGGATTTGGCCTATGTCTTCTCGGTGCCCCATCAAGGCATCGACGAGCAGGTCGCCGATCTGCTGCGTGCCGCGGCGACCAGATGGCAGCAGGAATACGCCACCAGCCGGCTTAGCCACACCGTGCTGGGGGAGGAGATCTTGCTGGTCAGCCGCCGAGCCGGCTTCGACTGGACCACCCACCGCATCATCGATCCTGCCCAGGTCGCGACGTTCCGGTTGCTCGACCTGCCGCATACCCTGCCCGCGCTGAGCCGCAAGCTCGCCGAAGCCGGTTACGAGCTACCGGTGCCCACCCTGGACCGGCTGATGGCTGACTGGCTGGCACTGGGCGTGGTATTCACCGAGTCCGGGCACTACGTGCACGTGGCACCGGAATCGCGTAACCAACACCTGATGCGCATCGACATGACCAAGACGCTCGAACAGGCCGACCTTGCCGGAGTCAGCTCATGAGCATCACCACCTGCACCGGTCACGACCTCACCCTCGCCCGCTGGCGCGACCCGGATGTCCTGGATGAGCCGGGCATCGCACTGCCGCCGATCCCGGCCGACGGTAACCCCAGTCACCTCGCGGCCGCGCTCTACCAGGACGGAATCCGGCGGGTAGCCCTCAGCCGGCCGGTCAACCTGACCGGCCGGATGGATCAATCCGCCCCGGTCTGGTCCATGCTGCTCGTGCGTGAGCTGACCAGTTGGGGCCTGGTAGTCGATTGGCAGCTACGTCCAGGCGAGCACCAGATGTGGCAACGGTTCAAACACCTCTACCCGCCCACCGACCTGATCGACCAACCGGACTCCGAGCGGGTGTTGGCCGACTGGCGCAGGACCTTCTACCTCTGCAAGTGCATCTACCGGCGCGGGCCCGGTTTCGTCGAGGTGCGCGACCGACGCAACGGAGTGCTCGCCCGCTTCGTCATCGACGCACCCGAATACCTCACCGCCATCGAGAAGCTCATTGAGGGAACCACCGCCGAGGAGGTACCGGACGACGTGCTGGCAGAGTTCGTCGCCGAAGGCCTGGTAGGCACTGCCGGTGACCTGGCGTGGTGGCTGCCCTACCGGGTTCGTCGCTGGCCGTCGCCTTCGATGATCGTCTAGGCCGCGGGTATCCCGGGGGTTCAGCCATCCTCGCCTGTTTGCCGCTGTCGGAGGTCGTTACTGGGGGCGGTCGGCGGAGCGTTCGGGGTGGGCGGCGGTGATGTAGCGCCTGGCTGTTCCGTCGCTGATTCTGAATCGGCGGCGCCGCTCAAAAGTGGGCGAGATCATCTATAGACATCTCTTAGAGCGTATTGAACCATTAGTCATGCGATTCCGATTCGTGTCCGCAGCGGTTTTATCGTTGTCCGCAGCGACTGTCTTCACTATGCCCGCCGCCAACGCCGACGACCCGCTTCACTTCACCAGCGCTTGGTGTGAACAGACCGGAGGCTCGTACTACTACGCCTACGCTGAGTGCTACTTCACCTGGGCAGGCGGCACCGGGCCAGTTACCGCGACGTTCCAACCGGCTACGGCCTACACGGACATCGGCGCGGAGGATGTAAGTACCGGCCAAGCCGACATCAGTTTGGGCTGTCAGACAACACGCAATGCCGGTGTGCGGGCCACCCTCACCGACGCGACATCGACTGTCGTCGCGACAGCCGTCCTCAACTGCCTTACCGAGACGCCTTGATCTGGTTTCGGTCTTGAGTCAGCCAGAAGATGAAGCACTGTCAGCACTGGATGCTCCTGGCTATCGCTAGCTCGGCGGGGGTGCGCGGGCATGGGATCTCGTCAACCGCAACGGCCAGTCTTGCCTGCATCGCCACGTCGGCCGCGAGGTTAAGCGGTTACCGATCGCCGAGGTGAACATTCCCGAGGTGGCCGAAGCGTGCGACGAAGCCACGGACCGCGCTATCGCGTCGTCTGACCACCACCAACAAGGGAATCGTCAACGACCCACTGGATCCGCGTCATTACTGGTGGCGTGGCCCGTCTGGTTGATCCAAGAGAGTGAGAGTCTTGACGCCCTGTAGGCCAGGGTGGAAAGCCTCGATGAGGAGCGACGAGGCCTGGCCTTGCGCTAGACCGTTGACCGCGCAACCAGCCGGCGCGGACCAGTAGCTCCGAGATTGGCCTTTTCGTCTATGGCCTTAGCTCGATCTTAAACGTAGATTCCCGGCATACCTCGCGTACAGCGCGGCTGGCACCGTAAGGACGGTATCTATGTCGAAGATCGCCAAATCGCTCATGGTTGGATGCTTGTTACCTGTGCTCGCCACTGGAGCCATATCCCTTGCCCAACCTGCCTCCGCGTCGAGCACATACCTCACCTGCGACAACACCAGCGCGTTCTTCATGTCTTGTGGCCTGTGGGACAACGGGATCGAAAGCCAGTTCAGCGCTCAGCGGTGGACGATCTTCGGGAACCCGTACACCCCAGGGAATGGCAGTAACACAATAGACTTCAGCTGCTCACCTGGCAGAATACCCATCACGGTGAGCTATCTGGACGAAACCGGAACCCCCAGGTTCGAGTCCCGCGAGCCGATGTGCCAGAGCTTCAGCCAATAATCGTCACCATGTCCGCGGGACACGACTGCGGAGGGCTACACAAGCGACGGATGCGGCTGGCCACCGCCCGAGCCGGCTCGCCGACCTGCGAGCCGAATGGGGACACCACCCTCGGACTGGCCCGCCGTCTACGGAGAAGGTAGTTACGGCCGACCATCGGATGATGACCGCGGCGGCATTAACGGCACCGCACCGTGAATATCACTGTGTCGCTACCCGCCGGTTGTGACATGCCAATGACTCGATAATCCGACCTCTCGAGTTCTTTTCGGATTCGCTTGGCGGTCACTTCGAGGCGCGATACAACCGGCAACTCGGATCGATAGAGAACTGCGGTCGCCTCTCGTTGACCCGAACTGAGCTGCTCACGAACCTCGTTCAACGATTCGATCACGCGCGTTCGTGATCTTGTCCATGCCTGGTACGCGGTCCATAAGGCCCCCGACCGTCGCACGACTGGTTGGGTGGTCACCCCGTGCGCACGTCCGGCTGTGGTCGGGGCCGGTTCTGGGAGAAAGGTCCTGCGGCCCTGGTAGACAGGACCAGTCAGGTCTCGCTACGAAGGTGGCCAGGGGCAGGATCGAACTGCCGACCTACCGCTTTTCAGGCGGTCGCTCGTACCAACTGAGCTACCTGGCCGTGCTCCCCGCCGGCGTTCACCAGCGGGGCCGAGAGGAGTCTACCCGGGCGCCGTCGGGGAACGGGAATCGAGGCCCAGCGCCGCCAGCTGGTAGCGGTCCCAGATCAGCTCGGCGAGCAGCGGATGGGCACCGATCGGCGCGGCGGCGAAGCCGGCGGCCAGCCGCTCGGCGTAGGCCCGCAGCCGGTCGTTGAAGAAGCCCGGCGCGAGCAGGTAGTTGGCCACGTCCGAGCCCGCCGGCAGTCCGTCGTGCCAGCCGTCGTCGGTGAGGAACCGGGCATGCACGGCCGGCTCGGCCCCCTCGGTGGCCGCCAGCGCCCGGCGCAGCCCGGCGGCCGCGTCGGCCAGCTGCCGGTAGGCCTCCGGATCGGACGAGCCGGCGCCGAACAGCACCACCTCGGCACCCGGCGTGCGGCCAGCCAGCAGCCGCTGCCGAACCACCTCGACGATCCGCGGGTCCGGGCCGAGTTGCTCGGCGATCACCGTCTCCGGCCGGTCTCCGGCCAGCCGCCGGATATCGACCTTGACGTGGTAGCCGGTGGACAGCAGCAGCGGCAGCACCACCACCGGCCCGGCCAGCCGGCCGAGCACCGTGGCGGCCGTCGGCTCGGCCACCTCCAGCCAGCCGAGCTCGACCGGAACCTCCGGCAGAGCCGCCCGGACCAGCTCGACCAGCCGGCGCACCTCGGCCAGCCCGGCCGGGTCAGCGGTGCCGTGCGCGACGGCGAGCAGGGTGGCGGCCACCGTCCCAGGCTAGATCGATACGCCCACGTGCGAAGGCTCCGGGATGCGCGAAGGCCCGGTCGCTGTAACTCCAGCGACCGGGCCTTCGCACCTGCGACCCCGACGGGACTTGAACCCGCGACCTCCGCCGTGACAGGGCGGCACGCTAACCAACTGCGCTACGGGGCCTTGCTCGCACACGCGCACCGCGCGCGTACCGACTAGACAGTACTACCTGCGCCGGACCGGCCGGAAATCACCCCGGACCGGTCACCCCGGGCTGACATCGCCAGGCCCGGTGCCGTACCCCCAACGGGATTCGAACCCGTGCTACCGCCGTGAAAGGGCGGCGTCCTGGGCCACTAGACGATGGGGGCCAGGATCAGCCGCTCCATGGTAGCGATCGGCCGGCGACAGCCCCGACCGGCACCCGGGCCGACCACGAGCACCGGCCGGCTCAGTGCGCCTTGGTGGCGTCCGGCGACAGCAGCTCGTAGCGGGGGTTGGCCAGCGCCAGGTGGCCCTTGTACTCACCGACGGTCCCGCTCACCCGGACCAGCGAGCCCGGTTCGATGCCCGGAATCCGGGTCCGGCCGAAGAACAGCAGTCGGATGCCGCCGGTGTCGTCGAACACCTGCGCCTCCAGCGACTTGCCGGCCGCGGTGCCGATCTGGACGATCTTGATCCGGCCCTCGATGGTGACCCGCTGCTTCCAGGCCACCGAGGAGATCGGGGTGACCCCGTTCTCGTCTGGATGCGGCAGCGCGGCCGGGCCCGGTGCCGGCTCGACGTCGGCCACCTCCCGGGCCTCGTCGGTCAGCGCGGCCCGCTGCTGCGCCTTGTCCCGCTGCCGCTCCAGCTCCTGCTCCTGCCGCTCGTCCAGGGTGGTGTCGAACGGCACGATGGTGGCCGACACGTGCGGGATCTTGGCCATCGCGGCGGCGATCCGGTCGGCCGTCCGGTCGTGCAGGATGCGCTGGGACACCCGCCGGAACGTCCGCCGGGGCAGCAGCACGGTCACCTCGGCCCGGTCACCGATCACCGCGCTGAGCGCGGTTTCGGCCACCGCCCGGATCAGCCGGCGGTCCGGGCACTCGACGATCTCCAGCGGCACCTTCTCGCCCAGCCCGCGGTCGATCCAGTCCCGTTGCAACTGGTCGGCACGCTGGGCGTCCAGCGAGATGTGCACCGCGCGCAGGTCGGTCGGACGCAGGCTGCCCGCGTAGCGCAGCGCGCGCACCACCGCCAGATCCAGCCGGTCCACCATCACCAGCACCACGTGCCGGGGATAGTTCGGCAGCTTCGCGCCGCTGGCGCCCATCGCGTTGGTGACCAGATCGAGCGAGCGCGCCTCGTCCCGGTACTGCTGGTTCAGCCGCAGCAGCAGCACCCAGAGCAGCGGCGCGACGAGCAGCACCACCCAGGCGCCCTCGGTGAACTTCACCACCGCGGTGATCAGCACGACCGCCAGCGACAGGGCGCCGCCGGAGGCGTTGATCCACCACTTGCGCTTCCAGCCCTGCTCCTTATGGATGGTGTGGTACTTGGCCATGCCGAAACCGGCCAGCGTGAAGCCGGTGAATACGCCGAGGGAGTAGAACGGCACCAGCTTGTCAACGTTCGCCTTGCCGACGATCAGCAGCACCACCGACAGCAAGGTGAGGATGATGATGCCGTTGCTGAACGCCAGCCGGTGCCCGCGCCGGGTGAGCTGCCGGGGCAGGAAGGAATCCTCGGCCACGAAGTTGGCCAGGAACGGAAACCCGGTGAATGGCGTGTTCGCGCCGGTGATCAGGATCAGCGCGGTGGCGATCTGCACGATGGCAAAGCCGATGTGGCCGATCAGGCCGTTGCCGAAGGCAGCCTCGGCCACCTGGCTGATCACGGTCGGGGTGCCGCCCTCGAACGGCGCCGCGTGGGTCTCCATCGACAGGTAGCCGACGCCGCAGACCAGAAAGCCCAGCATCAAGGACATGATGACCAGCGTCCGGCGGGCATTCGGGCCGTTCGGCGGCTTGAACGCGCTCACCCCGTCCGAGATCGCCTCCAGGCCGGTCAGCGACGCACCACCGTTGGCGAAGGCCTTGAGCAGGTAGAAGATCGCGATCGACGACAGGATCGAGTGGCCGCCGTCGTGGATGGGCAGTTGGTGCTCGCCGCCGACCACCCGGCTGGTGGCGTAGCGCGGCAGGTCACCGAAGACCTCTCGGGCGATCCCGATCAGGATCACCGCGGTGGCCGAGGCGAAGAAGAAGTACGTCGGGAACGCGAACGCCTTGCCGGCCTCGCGGATGCCGCGCAGGTTGCCGTAGGCCAGCAGGACGATCAGCACGACGCAGATCTCGACCTTGTAGGCCACCAACCCGTGCACCGCCGAGGTGATGGCGGCCACCGCCGCGGCGGTCTGCACGGCCACCGTGACGACGTAGTCGATCAGCAACGCCACCGCCGCGACCTGGGCCATCTTGTAGCCGAAGTTCTCCCGGCAGACCACGTAGGAGCCGCCGGCTCGGGTGTAGGCCATGACGACTTCCCGGTAGGACAGCGTCATCAGCACCAGGATCACCAGGATGACCGCGGTCATCGGTGCCAGGATGTGGAAGCCGGCCAGGCCGAACACGCCCAGCAGGACGATCAGCATCTCCTCGGTTCCGTACGCCGAGGAGGAGATGCAGTCGCTGGACAGCACGCCGAGGGCCAGCCGCTTGGACAGCTTCTCCTCCGTCAGTTGCGAGCTGACCAGCGGTGGACCCAGCAGAACCCGCTTGATCCGGTAGCCGAGCCGTTCGGGCACCGACACGGTGGAGGCGAGCGCCGGCGCTGCCGCCTGTTCGGTGCGCGGCGTTTGCTCAGGGGTCATGGCGAAAAGGCTACGACGTTGCCGGGCCGGCCGGTGGCCGGCGCGTTGATGCGGGCATTCTCACCAGCCCGGCGCCGGACGGATCGCGCCGACCGGGTTGCCGCCACCGAGCACCGGCGCCTCGGTAAGTTCAGCCAGCTGCGCCGGATCCACCCCGAGATGGTGCAGCGCCCAGGCCGTCGCGCACTCGGCGGCTCGAGGGGTGCCGTCGTCGATCTTCACCGCCAGCGCACCGCCGTCCGGCAGGGCCGCCGCGAAGCAGCCCTCGGCGCCGTCCTTGGCGATCAGGCCCGGGATCCGGCGCATCAGCACGGTGACCGCCCGCTGCTCGCCGCCCACCAGTTCCGGGTACCGGCGCATCGCCTCGGCCACCGAGCCGGCCGGCCCGCCGTCGGTAGCGATCCGGCGAAAGGCCCTGGCCACCGCGAGCAGGCTGATCCCGAACAGCGGTGCGCCGCAGCCGTCCACGGCGGTAGCCGCCACCGGCTCGCCGGCCAACTCGGCCACCGCCTCGGCCAGCCGCTGCTGCAGCGGGTGGGAGGCAGCCAGGTAGCCCGAGACCGGCCAGTCGTTGGCCAGGCAGGTCAGCAGCATCGCGGTGTGCTTGCCGGAGCAGTTCATGGCGAGCCGGGACTCGGCGTGGCCGGCGGCCAGGTAATCGCGCCGCTCCTGCTCACCGATCGGCAGCGCCGGCGGGCAGGCCAGGTCGGCCTCGGACAGCCCGCCCGCCTGCAGGGACTGCGCGATCAGCCCGCGGTGCTGCTCGGAGCCGGAGTGGGAGGCCGCGGCCAGCGCGGTCTCGGTCGGGCTCAGCCGGGCACCGGCCGTCAGCATGCCGGTGGCCTGCAGCGGTTTGAGCGAGGACCGGGCGAACACGATCTGCTCCGGCTGCCCGGCGGAGAAGCGGATCCGGCCGTCGGCGCCGAGCACCACGACATGGCCGGTGTGCACCGACTCCACCACGCCGTTGCGTTCCACCTCGACCAGCCGGGCGCCGCTGGACAGACTTATCACCTGCCAGATTCTGCCTGGCCGGGTCCGCTGGCTGCGGGCGGGGCCGGACGGCTGGTTGGGTAGGGCTGAGGGCGCGACCGGATGGCTGGTGGGCTGCGGCCGTCTCGGGAGCGAGGCCCCTGGTTACGGCGATGCCCTGGTTACGGCGATGCCTTGGGTTACGGCGATGCCCCTGGTTACGGCGATGCCCTGGTTACAGCGGACGCATGCCGAGCAGCCGCAGCTCGCCGATGGCCGGGCCGTCCTTCTCGATCACCGCGGTGATCCAGCCGCCGGCCCTGCCGTGCTTGCGCAGCGCGTCCGGGTCGGCCGGCAGATCCACCGGGCCGAACTCGCGGTTCTCCCAGTTCATCCGGGCCTGGTGGCCGGCCTGGGCCAACGGCAGGATCGATTCGCCGCGTACCAGCGACTCGCGACTGCTGGCCAGCCAGGCGATCGCGTCGTCCAGCGCGCTGATCAGGGCGGCGTTGCCGTCGCACCAGGTGGCGACCAGCTCGGGCCGGGTGCGGGCGACCCGGCTGCTGCTGGTGTACGAGCCGGCCGCCAGCGACAGGCCCAGTGCCCCACCGTGCAGCCCGGTCAGCGCCAGCGTCTCGGCGAGCAGGTGTGGCAGGCCGATCACCCGGGCCACCGCGACGTCCTGCTCGACGGCCGTGGTCGGCACCGGACGCGCACCCAGGTCACAGAGCAGCACGGTGACCGCCAGCCAGGCCTCCAGGTCGGTGTCGGGCTCCAGCACCAGCGACCACGGAGCGTCCCGGAACAGCATCGGATCGGAGGCCAGGAAGCCGGATCGTTCGGTGCCGGCCAGCGGGTGGCCGCCGACGAACCGGCAGCCGGGCAGCAGCTTGGCCACCAGCGGCAGCACCGGGGACTTCAGGGTGCCGACGTCGGTGACCACGGCGGCCGGCTCCAGCGCGGGCCGGATCTCGGCAAGTGCCTCGCTGAGCTGCGGCAGCGGCATGGCCAGCACCACCAGGTCGGCGCCGGTCACCGCCTCGGTGGCGCTGCCGGCGATCTGGTAGCCGGCGCCGCGGGCCAGCCCGGACTCGTCCGGGTCGGGGTCGTAGCCGACCACCCGGTAGCCGCCGCGGGCGAGCGCCTGCAGCACCGAACCGCCGATGAGGCCGAGGCCGAGCACGGCAATCCGACGAAACTGGGGAGGCACCCGACCAACGTAGCTCCGGTGGTGGCGCCGGGTCGCGGTCTGGTGGCGGAGCGTGATCGTTCCGATGCCAGCCCGACACTCGATAGGAACGAACCGGCGGGGCGGGGTGAGCTGCGCCTCGCCCGAACCGGAGTTGCATTCAGGCTTTGCCGCGTCCCGGATCCGTGCCAGGATCGTCCACTGAGGAACCAGCAGCGATCCGGCGAGGCGGAAGAGGTAGTTCAGTCATGGCACAAGCCGGTTACGCGGTAGCGGCATACCGCGAAGGTGGCATGTGGCACTGCGACGCGCTGCCCAGCGGGGTGTTGCACGATCTTGGGGTGCTGCTGTCCGCGCTGCGGTCACAGCCGCCGGAGGGCGGCCCGTTCGTGGTGGCCTGCGTCGATGACGAGTTCTTCCTGATCGCCCGCTCGCACGGCCCGCGGATCGACCTGCTGCTGTCCGACCTGACCGCCTCGGTGGAGTTCCCGCTGGCGGCCCAGGTGCTGGAACGGCTCGGTGAGGATCCGCCGGAGGACGACGAGCTGGACGAGGTGTGGCCGATCGGCGAGCTGGACCTGTTCAGCGATCTGGAGCTGGGCGAGGAGGAGATGGAGTCGATCCTCGACGATCTCGATGCCTATCCGGAGGAGATGCTGGACCAGGTGCTGGAACGGATCGGTTTGGAGGCGGAGTTCCAGCGAGCGAGGTCGGCGGGGTCGGTGCACTCGTGAGCCTCTTCGCCTTCGCGCTGGTCGGCAAGCCCGGTTCCTTCACCGTCGAGGAGCTGGACCTGGCCGATTGTGAATCCATCGACGACGTGGCGGATCTGCTGCGTGACTTTGAGGAGCCGGTGCGGCTGCTCGGGGTGGAGCAAGACGACGAGTACGCCGTGCTGGCCCGGCTGGACATGGCAGACGACGAGCAGGACGTGCCGATCCGGGTGTTCCTGTCCAACGGGCACGCGGCCGACGACTATCCGATGGCGCAACTGTTCGCCGACGGGCTGGAGGAGATCGGCGGCGACCCGCTGGACGGCGACGAGGACGCACCGGTGGGCGCGCACGACGCGGCGCCGTTCGGCGATGCACGTCTGCTGGGCGACCTGGGTGTCGATGCTGGCGAGCTGGTCGAGCTCGCGGTGCACGAGGGCACCCTGCCGGCCGACCTGCTGGACTCGGTCTGCGAGCGGCTGGGTTGCTCGGCTGAGATCGAAGTCCTGCGCGGTTGAGCCTTCCGGCTACCAGGGCCTGGCTGGACGAGGCGATGGGCCGTGCCCTGGCCGAGGCCGGCCGGGCTGGCGACACCGGGGACGTGCCGGTCGGCGCGGTGCTGCTCTCACCCGAAGGCGCGGTGCTCGGGGCCGGCTGCAACAGCCGGGAGGCCGAACGGGATGTCACCGGGCACGCCGAGATCGCGGCGCTGCGCGCGGCGTCGGCCGCGGTGGGGGACTGGCAGCTCATCGGCTGCACCCTGGTGGTCACCCTCGAGCCGTGCACCATGTGCGCCGGCGCGCTGGTGCAGGCCCGGGTGGCCCGGCTGGTGTTCGGCGCCTGGGACGTCAAGGCCGGCGCCGTCGGCTCGCTGTGGGACGTGGTCCGCGATCGCCGGCTGAACCACCGGCCCGAGGTCTACGGCGGCGTCCGGGCCGAGGAGTGCGGCAAGTTGCTGACCGATTTCTTCGGCCGCCGGCGCTGACGGTATTGTTCTGCCCGGTGGCGTGTCCGAGCGGCCGAAGGAGCACGCCTCGAAAGCGTGTGAGGTGAAAGCCTCCCAGGGTTCGAATCCCTGCGCCACCGCCAAGCAACTCCGCGACAGCTGGCCCTCTGGGACAGCGCAGCCAGGGCTTTGGTGATTCCATGCGCGCCGTCTCTCAGGAGGTACACGGCGCTGCCAGGCTTGCGAATTTGATCGAAACTGCGGCCAGCGGAACAGCGGGTGGCAAGATCACCAATGCTGCGGCGACGAAGCCGTGCCGGATACAAGGCGGAATTTGTGGCTGCTCACGAACTTGAACGGCAGGCAACATCCAAAGCGGGATTCATTCGGGCCTATGGCATGTTTTGGCAGGCCGAGGAGGTCGAACTGGTCCGGGAGCCAATCCGGTCGGTACCGGGAACTGCTCGGTCGAGTCGGAAAGAATCTGCCCGGCCTGGAGGTCGCTAACTTCTGGGATCAGCAGGGCATCTATGTGCTCTATAACGACTACGGCCCGTATTACGTTGGACAGACGGTTGGTGCAGGCATGAACCTGGGGAAGCGGCTGCGGCAACATCATTTCGGGGTCAACGGCAGCCCGCATCGCGGGAAATGGGACCGCTTCTCGTGGTTCGGGTGGCGCGGCACCCTCACAAGCACCGACGAACGCGGACTTCAACGATTTCGGAAGCTGCCACAGCAACTCCTCGCCAACTCCCACAACACGGTTCAGGACATCGAGAGTTTGTTGATCTTCGCTCTTGGGACGATCCACGTCGGCAATGCACGCCAGGAAACCTTTGTCGCCGCCGCCAGGTGGGAGCAGATCCAGCGCAGCGAGCGCAACCACTACTTAGCCAAGGTGGCTCAGCGGTAGCGCGATACAGAGGTTGATGTCCGCATCGATCAGCGTGGCCGCTCGATGAGTACATCGCGGCTAGGCTTTCGGACAAGCCAATCCTGAACAGGTCACTGGATCCGGATGTGGACCGTCTTGCAGTTGTTGCTCCGGTTCGGGTCGGGGTTGTTGTTCTCGTTGTTCGCGCAGGCCTGCACGGTGACCGTGCCGCTGGAGATGGTTGGTGTCACCAGGATCGCCGCGCTGGTGGTCCGGCCACCGGCCAGGAAACCCGGTTCGCAGGCCGGCGTGTCCGGGCTGATGAGGGCATGGCCGGCCGGGCACACGTAATCGGTCGCGTCCGCGGTGGCGTTGGTCAGCGTGAAGAAGAAGTCCACCGGAACCGACGTCGCGCTGTGGTTGCGCATGGTGAAGGAGACCGGTAGCTCCTGATCGGAACTGGCCGTGGTGAAGCCGGTCACCGTGCCGCCGGTGAGGCTGAGGTCGACATTGGTAGTGGCCGCCGAGGAGGTCGAGGAGACCAGGCCCAAGCCGGCGGCAACGACACCGATCAATGGCAGAAACAATTTCTTGTGCATCGCACATCCCCCGTGTGTCGTGACCACACGACGGTAACTCGCCGCACCCGATCCTGGGAAGGCGGCTGAACACTCTGCCCGGTACGTTTCGGATCCATCTCCCCACAGTCACGGAACGGCGCTCAGCCCGCCGCTCGGACGAGGACGGCGCTAACGTCCGGCCATGGCATTGCATCGGTGGGCACGGCGCGTGGCGATGGCGGCCGCGCTGGGGGTGACGGCCTGCTCGATTGCCGGCTGCGATAGCGACACCCGCTCGAGCAGCGGCGCACCACCTACCGTCGTCTGCGGCCAGACTGTCGCTGCCGGAGCGGCCGGATCGGGAGTGACCGACGCGACCCGGCAGGGCACGGTCACCGTGACCGGGCTGACCCCGGCCGGCGTAATCCTTCAGGTCAGCAAGGACTGCGGCACGGGCGCCACCGTCCAGATCACACCGGCGAGTGCGATGCGGGTGGGCGCCGAGGCGCACACCAAGGACGGTGGACTGGCCGCCATCGTCCTGGTGCCCCGGCTGAAGAGCGCCGATGTCCAGAATCTCCCGCCTGGACGGATTCGCGACCACCGTCCACATCCGGCTGACGAGCATCTGAGCCACCCGGCCGAGGGTACGGCCGCCAGGCGCAGGACATGGTCATCCGATGGTCAGGCCAAGTTCACCCCGCTGCAGCCTGTCGGTGCCTCGGGTCCGCTGCGATGGCGGAGTCGTATTCATCGCAGCAGAAGGGTTTTCGATGCCCCAAGCATCCTTGGCCAAGCGGATCGCGCTGCCAGCCGTGGCGGCCGCTGGACTGGCCATGGCGCTGGCCCTGCCGGCGAGCATCGCCCAGGCTGGGCCGAGCCAGCCAAGTTCATCCAGCAAGACCAGCCATCCGGGCAAGGCCGTCACCGCCACACCGATCCAGCACCTGGTGGTGATCTTCCAGGAGAACGTCTCCTTCGACCACTACTTCGCCACCTACCCGACGGCGGCCGGCAACTCCGGCCAGCCGTTCACCGCCAAGCCCGGCACGCCGAGCGTGAACGGGCTGTCCGGCAGCCTGCTGACCGCGAACCCGAACGGCGTCAACCCGCGCCGCTACGACCCGAGCAACGTCAACGACGTGCTGACCTGCGACCAGGACCACAACTACACCGACGAACAAAGGGCATTCGACCTCGGCAACATGGATCGGTTCCCGCTGACGGTGGGCAACGAGAGCGGCACGTCGCCGACTGGCGGCAAGTGCCAGGCCGGCGACGTGATGAACTACTACGACGGCAACACCGTCACCGGGCTGTGGAATTACGCCCAGCGCTACGCCATGGGCGACAACTCCTACGGCACCACCTTCGGACCGTCCTCGCCCGGCGCGGTCAACCTCGCCTCCGGAGACACCGGCGGCGTCGACACCGGCCACCTCGCGAACGCGCCGTCAGTGGCCACCGCGGCGACGCCGAACGCCGACCTGACCCCGGACGGCCACGGCGGCTACTCCCTCACCAGCGACGCCCAGCCGTACTGGGACGACTGCTCCACCCGGGACGCGGTCGCCATGTCCGGCCAGAACGTGGGCGACCTGCTCAACGCCAGGGGCCTGAGCTGGGGCTGGTTCGAAGGCGGCTTCCGGCCGACCACCTCGTTCGCCGACGCGACGAAGGCTACCGGCCACACCGGCCAGCCGACCTCGAGCTTCATCCCGGACGAGTTCAAGTCCGCCGGCTTCAACAACTCGGTGCCGCACTCGTCCAACCAGGGCACCTGCAACGCGGTGCACCCGGTCGGCATCGGGTTGCCCGCGCCGCTGGCCACCGGCACTGGCCAGTATGGCTATAAGGACGACTACATCCCGCACCACGAGCCGTTCCAGTACTACGCGACGACCGCCAATCCGCACCACCTGACGCTGCCCACCGACTCGCACGGCGCGGTGCCGACCAAGGCGCTGGCCGGCATCGGCCGGGACACCCAGCACTACCGGAACGGCCAGCCGCAGTTCGACACGCCCAACCACCAGTACGACACCTCCGACTTCGACCAACTGGTGGCCGCGATCGGGCACGGCCGGCTGCCGGCCAGCGCGCTGCCGGCGGTGAGCTTCCTCAAGGCGCCGGGCTACCAGGACGGGCACGCCGCCTACTCCGACCCGATCGACGAGCAGCGGTTCGTCGTCGATGAGATCAACGCGCTGCAGAAGACGCCGGACTGGCAGAGCACCGCGGTGGTGATCTCCTACGACGACAGCGACGGCTGGTACGACCACGCCTACAGCGGCGTGCGCAACCCGTCGGACACGGTGGCCGACGCGCTGACCGGCACCGGGCTGTGCGGCACCGGGGCTCCGATGGCCGGCCAGCAGGGTCGCTGCGGCTACGGACCGCGGCTGCCGCTGCTGGTCGTCTCACCGTGGGCGAAGCAGAACTACGTCGATCACACGCTGACCGACCAGTCCTCGATCCTGAGGTTCGTCGAGGACAACTGGCGATTGCCACGGATCGCCGGCAGCTTCGACTCGATCGCCGGATCGCTGGACGGCATGTTCGACTTCGCCACCCACCACGGAAACGGCCGGGCGCCGAACGCCGTGCCGTTCATCCTGGATCCCGCCACCGGGCAGCGCGCCTGACCATGCCGCGGCGGGCCGGGTTCAACTCGACCCGTCGCGGGTCCGGCCGTTCACTGCTTCGACCGATCAGCGGCGGCCGGCTGGCTCGTCCAGATGCCAGCGCACGATGCAGAAACCGTGATCGACCGCGTTGGCCAGCTTGGCCGGATCCACCTGCCGGTCGGCGCCGACCACCGGCACGAACGATGCCAGTCGCGGATTGGCCGTCAGCATCGTGTGCAGCAACCGATTCACCTCAGCCGGTTCGTGGACCAGTTCCGGCACCGCGCGCCGATCCCGTCCCTGCAGCCGGATCCGGATGGGCTGGTCGCTGCTCAGGTTGAGCTTCCATCGGCCGCCGCCCGGGCTGAGCAGGGTATCGCCATCCGGCACGTAACTGACCGGTTGTTGGTAGACCTTGCCGCTCCTGCGTCCGGTGTAGGTGAGCAGCATCAGCCGCCGGCCGAGCGGAGTCGGGAACGGCAGCTTCAGCAGCCGGCGCATCGGCACGTTGACGATCCGCATCAGCCGCGCCTGCCGGCGCATGCGGGTTGCGGGAACTGGTCCGGTCATGAGAATTCCCTTCTGGAGTCGATCAGTTCGCTGGCAGGACGTTCTCCCGGAGCCGGCTGAGCGTCTGCTCGAGAGCGGCCAGTTGCCGCTCGGACAGCCCGGCCTGCAGCCGGCGGCTGAAGGCCTGCACCGCACCCAGCATCCGGAAGAAGGCAGCCTCACCGGCCTCGGTCAGCACCACCCGCTGCACCCGGCGGTTGTCCGGATCGCGGCTGCGCCGCACCAGCCCCTGGTCCTCCAGCCGGTTGAGGTGGTGGGTCAGGGTCGGCCCCTCCACTCCGACCGCGGCCGCGATGTCCCTTTGCGCGCCGTGCTGTTGGCCTTTCAGCGACAGCAGGATCAACCAGGTGGGCAGCGTGCCGCCGACCTCGACGAGCGCCTCGTCGAACGCCCGGCCGACCGCCTTGGCGGTGCGGGTGAGCTGCAGGCCGATGGGTTCGGTGGCGGGAGGTCCCATGCCAAGAAGCTTAGACGTCTAACTATTAGATGTCTATCAGTTACTCGATCCAGCTCAGACCTGCGACCCGTGGCTGCCGTGGTCGCGCTGCGCCAGATGCTCCCGCGCCCAGAGTGCGGCCGAGGTGCGGTCGTTGACCCCGATCCGGCGGAAGATGTTGCCCAGGTGCACCTTCACGGTGCTCTCGCTGATGCCGAGCTTGCGGCCGATCTGCTTGTTCGCCAAGCCTGCCGCGGCCAGCCGGATGACCTGCAGCTCCCGCTCGCTGAGCAGCTCGTCCGGGGCCGGTTGCCTGCCCGGCAGCAGCACCGCGGCGACGCGCGGATCCAGCGGCACCTGCCCGGAGGCGGCGGCCCGGACCGCAGCCAGCAGCTCATCCGGGGCGCAGTCCTTGAGCAGGTAGCCGACGGCACCGGCGGCCAGCACATCGGCGACCCGCTGCCGGTCGGAGAAGGACGTCAGCGCCACCACCTTCGTGGTCGGGCACACCGCCAGCAGCTGCCGGGTCGCGCCGACGCCGTCAAGCACCGGCATGGACAGATCCATCAACGCCACGTCCGGGCAGCCGGTGCGAGCCAGCTCGACGGCCTGCGCACCGTCGGCGGCCTCGCCGACCACCTCGAACTCGCCGGAGGCCGAGAGCATCATCGCCAAACCGGCCCGGACCAGGGCATGGTCATCGACCACCAGCACCCGGATCATGGCCGGGGGAGCTCCATCCGGATGAGGGTTCCGGCGCCCGGCGCGCTGGCCAGCTCCAGCCGACAACCGGACCGCTGAGCGGCATCTGTCATGAGTTGCAGGCCGAAATGCCCCTCGGCGCCGCCGGACGAGGCCACACCGGTGTCGAATCCGCTGCCGTCGTCGAGGATCTCCAGCGTGGCCCAGCGCGCATCGCGCACTCGCAGCCGCAGCGTCAGCTGGCTGGCGGCAGCGTGCCGGGACGCGTTGCGTAGCCCTTCCTGCGCGACTCGAAATGCTGCCTCCTGCACCGGCACGGCAAGCTCGTCGGCGGCTTCGGCGTCGATGTCGGTGTGCACCGGCGTCGTGCCGCCGGCCGTACGCGCCAGGTCCCGCAGCGCCACCGCCAGGCCGGAGGTACGCAGGCTCGGCGGGTAGATGTCGACCAGCAGCGAGCGCAGCCCGGCGATGCTGTCGCGGACCGTGCCTGCCACCGTGCCGAGGCTGGCGGCCAGCTCGCTATCGCCACGGGCGGCGGCGCGTTCGGTGTGCGCGGCGGCGGTGAAGGAGGCCGCGGCCAGTTGCTGCACCACCCCGTCATGCAGGGTGGCGGCGATCCGCCGGCGTTCCTCCTCCGAGGCGGTCAGCGCCCGGCGCATCAGCCGCTCGCGCTGCGCCCTGGACCGGCGGGCCCGGCTGAACAGCGCCCAGACCAGCGGTGTCATGAGCAGCAGCAGCGCTGCCAGGCTGCTCAGCATGATGCCGCCGAAGCCGCGCCAGAGCTGGTGGCTGCGCGCGCTGACGGTCTGGTAGCGGAAGTAGGTTTCGAACAGCAGCGGCTGGCCGTCCGGGGTCCAGACCGGACGGTAGACCTCCAGCAGCTTTCCTTCGCTGCGTTCCAGCCGGTTCTCCGGCCGGCGCAGGTCGCTGATGCCGGCTTCGGTGCGCGGCGAGGTCAGCGCTGCCTGCGCATCCGGCTCCAGGGTGAACCGCTGGCCGATGAGGCCGGCCTGGTCGGAGTAGAGCACGGTGCCCGACGGCGTCCAGAGCTTGACCCTAACGAGTGAGTCGGACAGCAGCCGGCCGCGCACGAGCGGGTCGAGCACCAGCCGGGCCTCGCCCGGGTTGCCCGGCATCGAGTCGGTGAGCGCCGGCTGAACCACGCTGTCGGCGAGCACGTCGGTCAGCTGGGCGACGTCATGCACCGCCTGCTGCTCGGCAATGCGCCTGCTGACCAGCGAACCGGCCAGGCCGACGACGCCGGCTACCAGCAGCGCGGCCACCGCGACCGTCGTGGCGATGCGCCGCATCGGCGCCGGTGGCCGAACCTGCCCGGTCGCTGCCGGATCGACCAGCACCACCGGTTCGACGGCGGTGCCCGGCGGGCCGACCGGCTCACCGTCGAGGGGTGCCGTGGCGAGCGCGGGGTTGCTCGCCACGGCACCCGCGGCTGAGGGTGCCGTCATGACTCGAAGTCACCCATCGCCGCCACCATGGCGGCCCGCACCGCCCCGGTCATCGCCGGGTGCAGGGTGTGCGGTCGAGCCGCCATGGTCATCCCGGGGTTCGGCGTGCTGCGTAACGCCACCCCGGTCGTCTCCTGGTTCGGTCTGTCCGGTTGCGCCGCCGCGGTCGTCGCCGGGCTCCACGTGCTGGGTTGCGCCGCCGCGGTCGTCTCCGGGCTCCACGTGCTGGGTTGCGCCGCCGCGGTCGTCTCCGGGCTCCACGTGCTGGGTTGCGCCGCCGCGGTCGTCTCCGGGTTCGGGGTGTCGGGTCACGCCGCCGCGGTCGTCGCCGGGCTCCACGTGCTGGGTGGCGCCGCCGCGGTCGTCGCCGGGCTCGGCCGAGCGAGTCGGCGCGGCACTGCCGGGGCTCCGATCGTCGATCAGCTGCGGGCTCTGTGCCTGGCTGGGCACCCGGACCGGAAGCTGATGGCTGAACGACGGATTGCCGGCCAGGCCGGCCACCGCCGGAGCGGCGGCCACGCCGCCGGCGGCGACCGTCGCGGTCAGGATGAGCAGAAGACGTTTCACGATGCGCTCCTTGTGCGTTCGGGTATGTCGAAACCTTTCTCGCGCATCGCGGGTACGAGCCGCCATCAGCCGTTCGGACTACTACCTGCCTACGAGGGAGTCTGCGATTCGGTTCAAAGCCGGCTCGCACTGTCGCCCACGAGACCGACAGTGAACCCGCCGTCCGGCCAGCGCGTACCTGCGAAGTGACTATCGCGTGCCGTGCCGACCCAGGGCAGTTGTACCGACGCTCGCCGGTCACCCGGGCACGACCCAGACACGCACGAAGGAGTGAGCGACCATGCGCGCTCGCACAGCACGATCGACCCGCACCGCACTCACCGGTTCGGCCATCGCGGTCGCGGTGGCGCTGCTGGCCACCGCCTGCAGCAGTTCGAGTACCGGCAAGGCCCCGAGCGGCGTCCCAGTGGCGGCCGGCGGCTCGGCGGCGGCCGGCGCGGCGGCCGGCACCATCGGATTGCGGAGCGGACCGCTGGGCAGCTACCTCGCCGACGGCACCGGCCGTTCGCTGTACCTGTTCACCTCCGACGGCGCCAACAGCTCGTCCTGCACCAGCACCTGCTCGACCTACTGGCCGGCGCTGGCCGGCAACGGCAAGCCGGCGGCAGCGACCGGCGTGAACGCCGGGCTGCTGGCCACCTTCGCCCGCTCGGACGGCGCGCGCCAGGTCAGCTACGACGGTCATCCGCTCTACTACTTCGCGCTGGACAGCGCGGCCGGTGACACGAAGGGCCAGGGGCTCAACGACTTCGGCGCCAAGTGGTGGCTGGTGGATCCGTCCGGCAAGCCGATCACCGGAGGCTCTTCAGCGGCGGCGCCGACCGGTTCCTCCGGCGGTTCGAACGGCGGTGGTGGCTACGGCGGCTACGGTGGCTGAAGGCATCGTTCGGCCGGTGAGGGTTGCCTTCGTTGGAGCGGCTCCGGCCGGTGTAGTTGACTCTGCGCTGTGGGACGCGAACCAGCTCAGGCGGTGCCGACGCCCGACCAGGTCGCGGCTGCCGCCACCGGCGGGCCGACGCACGCTGCCGAGCCGCATTCTCCCGATCTGAACAACCGGCTGAACTGGTTGCGGGCCGGCGTGCTCGGTGCCAATGACGGCATCGTCTCGGTGGCCGGCATCGTGGTGGCAGTGGCCGGTGCGACCAGCTCGCGCGGTCCGATCTTCACCGCGGGGCTGGCCGGCCTGGTCGCCGGCACCGTGTCGATGGCGCTCGGTGAGTACGTCTCGGTGAGCAGCCAGCGCGACGCCGAGGCAGCGCAGCTGGCGCAGGAGAAGCGTGAGCTGGAGGAGACGCCGGAGGAGGAGTTCGCCGAGCTGGTGGCGATCTACGAGACCAAGGGGTTGAGCCCGAAGACGGCACAACTGGTCGCCGCCGAGCTCACCGCCCACGATGCGCTGGCCGCCCACCTGGATGCCGAGCTCAACCTGGATCCGGACAACTTCGTCAATCCGTTCCATGCGTCAGCGGCCTCGGCCATCTCGTTCAGCGTCGGGGCGTTGCTGCCGCTGCTGGCCATCCTGCTGCCACCGGAGCACTGGCGGGTGCCGGTCACCGTCGTGGTGGTGCTGCTGGCGCTGGCCGGTACCGGCGCGCTGTCGGCCCGGCTGGGGGCGGCGAGCGTGTCCCGGGCGGTGCTGCGGATGGTCATCGGCGGCGGCGTCGGGCTGGCGATCACCTACGCCATCGGTTCGCTGTTCGGCACCGCGGTCGGCTGATCCGGCGTCACTGGCGGTCAGCGCCGCCAGCCGGATATGCCACTATCCCCAGGTGCCCTTTCCTCGACCCGCCATCCTGACCGAGCGGGAATGGCCGCTGGTGCACGGCGAGCAGCGTGCGGTGGTGAATGCCCGCGGCGGCGCGCTGCGCAGCTACCAGGTCGGCGAGGCGCAGGTGGTGGACGGCTGGGCGGACCAGGAACTGCCGCCGGCCTTCAACGGTGCGGTGCTGGCGCCCTGGCCCAACCGGATCCGGGATGGCCGATGGAGCTTCGCGGGCACCGAGCATGCGCTGCCGATCAACGAGACCGACCGGCACACCGCGCTGCACGGCCTGGTGATGTGGTCGGACTGGCAGCTGGTCAGCCACCGCGCGGCGGCGATCAGCCTGGCCTGCCGGGTCGCCGCCCAACCTGGCTACCCGTTCGACCTGCTGCTGGGTGTCACCTGGCAGCTCACCGACCGGGGCCTGCGCTGCGAGTTGTCGGCGGGCAACGTCGGCAGCCGGCCGGCTCCGTTCGGGATCGCCACCCATCCGTTCTTCGGCTTCGAGCAGCACCGGGTGGACGAGCTGACGCTGACCATCCCGGCCCGCCGGCAGTTGCGCACCGACGACCGGCTGCTGCCGGTGGAACTCGTCGGGACCGATGAGCGATTCCGTACCGGACGCAGCCTGGCCGGGGTGGAGCTGGACACCGCTTACACCGACCTCGAACGCGATCCGGACGGCCGTTGCTGGCTGCATCTGCGCTCCGCCTCGGCCAGCCTGAGCGTCTGGGCCGACCACAGCTTCGGCTGGTGGCAGGTCTACACCGGCGACCGGTTCCCGGCTGGCGAGGACCGGGTGCGCCGCTCGCTGGCCATCGAGGCGATGACCTGCGGGCCGGACGCCTTCAACACCGGCGAGGGCGTGATCGTGCTGGAGCCGGGGCGGGGCTGGCGGGGCAGCTGGGGCGTGTTCCGGGAGACGCCGGGCTGATCCGGCAAGTCCAGCCGCCACTCAGCCGGTGACCACCCGGAACACCGGGTAGCCCGCCGCGATGGCCGCGAACTGCTCGTTGCCGGCGTCCGGCCCGACTCCGTCGAAGAACGCGCCGATCTCGAACTTCCAGCGCCGCAGGTAGGCCCGCAGGATCGCCGGCTTGGCCTCGTCCGGCAGTTCCTCGGCGGTGAACGGCTGCACCCGGCGCCCGACCCGCAACTCACCGGCACCGGCCGCCCGCAGGTTGCGCACCCATTGGGTCACGCCGCGCGGCGCGACCAGGTAGCTCACTCCGTCCACGGTGAGCAGGTTGACCGGCACCGAGCGCCAGGCACCGGTCGAGCGGCCACGCACCCGCAGCTCCCGGGAACCCCACACGCTGATCCCGAGCCGGGTCAGCCGGCGCACCGCGCGGTTGAACAGGTTGCGGGTGAGCCAGCCGGGTGCCAGGTAACGCTGCGATGCGGACATGTCGTCTCTCCTTGAGATTTCGAGAGCAGTGCTCTCGGATGAGTGCAATGCTGCCAACAGAGCGAACCGATTGTCAAGAGCAGTGCTCTCGGTTTTGTTGCCGGCCGGCAGAGGGCCCGCCATACTGGCGCGATGGTGATCGACAGCGCCCCCCGTACCGCCCGCGCCCGCGCACGGGCAGAGCTGACCGAGCAGATCAAGGCGGCGGCGCGCCGGCAGCTCGCCGAGACCGGTTCGGCCGGCCTGTCGCTGCGTGCGGTCGCCCGCGAGCTCGGCATGGTCTCCTCCGCGGTGTACCGGTACTTCGCCAGCCGGGACGAACTGCTGACCGCGCTCATCGTCGATGCCTACACCGCGGTCGGCGAGCAGGCTGCCGCCGCCGAGGCCGCCGTCCGGCGCTCGGACCTGGCCGGACGCTGGCTCGCCGCCTGCCGGGCCACTCGGCGCTGGGCGATCGAGCACCCGCACGAGTACGCGCTGATCTTCGGCAGCCCGGTGCCGGGCTACCAGGCGCCGGTCGCCACCATCGATCCGGCCGCCCGGATCCCGTTGCTGTTGCTGGCGATCCTTACCGACGCGACGGCGGCCGGGCGGGCGCCGAGCAGCTCGCAGGTTGCCATGCCGCGGGCCGTGCAGCCTGACTTCAGGCGGCTGCGGCAGCAGGTGGCACCCGAGCTGAGCGACCGCTACCTGGCACGCGCGCTGCAGGCATGGGGCCAGCTGATCGGCCTGATCAGCTTCGAGCTGTTCGGCCACCTGCACAACGTGATCACCGACTACACCGCCCACTTCGACTACCAGATGCGCTCGGTCGGCGCGGAGTTGGGGCTCTAGCCGACCGGTTGCGGTGCATTAGCCTGGAGCCGTGGCTGAACAGACATCGACCGCGGCGCAGCGGGCGGCCGGACGGACCCGGACGACCCGGCAGTCGGCCGCGATCGAGGACGCCCTGCGCGAGGCCGACGGCTTCCGCACCGCGCAGGAACTGTTCGACCAGGTGCGCAGCAACGGCCAGAAGGTGGGCCTGACCACGGTGTACCGGCATCTGAACCTGCTCGCTGATCTGGGCCAGGCCGACGTGGTGCACCGCGCGGACGGGGAGGCCCAGTTCCGGCTGTGCGGCAGCCACGCCGAGCCGGCCGAGGAACATCACCATCACGTGGTCTGCCGGATTTGCGGGCGCAGCGAGCAGGTGTCGGCGCCGGAGGTGGAAGCCTGGGCCGAACGGGTCGCGCGGGCCGCCGGCTACACCGAGATCAGCCACACCGTCGAGGTGTTCGGGCTGTGCCCGGTGCATTCGGCGCGCTGATCGGCCGGCCCCGGCTCACCGGTCGAGGATGGCTTCCGCCTCACGGATGGTGCTCATGGCCGGCGTGCGAATCCGGCTGGCCGACCACGACCAGTCGCCCGGTGCGGTCGCGCAGCACGTCGATGGGCGTGTCGTAGAGCTTGCTCAGGGTGTCCGCGGTGATGACCTCCTCGGGCGTTCCGCTCACCGCGCCTCCGTGCGCCAGGTACAGCACCCGGTCCAGGTAGGGCAGGATCGGATTGACGTCGTGCGCGACCAGCAGCACGGCCACCTGCTGTGACCGGCAGACCTGCTGGATCAGCGCGCTGACCGAGGCCTGGTTGGTCACGTCGAGGCTGTCCAGCGGCTCGTCCAGCACGAGCAGCGCCGGCTGCCGGACCAGCGCCTGGGCGATCAACAACCGCTGCTGCTCGCCGCCGGAGCACTGGCCGATCGGCCGGTGGGCGTACCGCTCGGCGCCGACCAGGGCGATGACCTCAGCAACCCGTTCGGCCGCCTGCCGGCTGCGGCTGCCTGACCGGAACGCCGGCAGCGGCAGCCCCCAGCGGTCACCGTCCCAGCCCAGCCGGACGATGTCGATGCCCCGGATCCGGGTGCTGGCGTCGAAGGCCCGGCGCTGCGGCAGGTAGCCCACCGCGGCGTTGCGTCGTCCGGCTGGCCGGCCCAGCACCTCGACCGTGCCCCGGGCAGCCGGCTGCAGGCCGAGAATCGCCTTGAGCAGGGTGGACTTGCCGGCCCCGTTCGGGCCCAGCACAGCGACGAACTCGCCGGCGCGCACGCTCAGGTTCAGTCCCGACCAGATCGTCCGGCCGCCGACGCGCGCCTCGGCATCGCGCAGCCGAACCACCGCTGGGGTCCGCGTCTGCCCGTGCTCCGCGTCATCGGCAGGCCGTGGCGCGGAGGCCGCAGGCAGGCGAGGAGGCATGGTCGACTACTTCCGCGAGAGGACGAGTTCACTGGCTAGCTAACTCTCATGAAAGTCGTTGTCAAGTTCGATAAGGCCGCTGGAGGGGAGAAACAATCGCAATCGCGACAACAGGCACGCAAGCGTCGGAGGGCTGCGATTGCGTGTATTACGGCGCGATAGCGCGCTCTCAGGAAGCGCGAATGTCCTGATTTGACAGCGAATTCACTTACCGCTCGGGCCGTTCTGCCCCGGAAAAGTTGACGCGGCGCTGCTGGAGTTGACCTGCCTCCGCGCGCCGCTGGACTTACCATAGCGCGTCGGGACGGTTAAGTAAACCGACCAGCCGGTCTTTTTTTGCCGCCGGGCAAACTAGGGCAATTTCGGCTAGCAACGTCCGTACTGGGCTGCCGCTAGACTTTGCCGCAGTCGATGGTCATCGGGGAGAGGCCAGGCCTGTGGCGATCCAGCAGCGTGCGGTGCTGACCCGCGCCCGAGTGCTCACTGCCGCCGCCGAGGTTTTCGCGCGGACCGGGTTCCTGGCCGCGAGCATGAACGACATCGTCAACCAGGCCGGGGTTACCAAGGGTGCGGTGTACTTCCACTTTCCGAGCAAGGAAGCGCTCGCGGTGGCCATCGTGGAGGAGCAGTTCCACCAGTGGCCGACGATGGTGGACGCGCTGGCCAGGCACTCGCCGAACGCGCTGGTGAGCGTTGTGGCGCTGACCTACGAGGTGGGCAGTCGGTTCCGGGACGACGTGCTGGTCACCGCGGGAGTGCGGCTGTCCTTCGAGCGGGGCTTGGTGAACGCCGACATGCCCACGCCGTTCGTGGGTTGGATCGCGCAGCTGCAGACGATGTTCGCGCGGGCCCGCCGGGAGGGACTGCTCCGCCCGGGGGTGATGCCGACACCGACCGCCCGCGCCCTGGTCGGCTCGTTCTTCGGCATCCAGCACGTCTCGGAGATGCTCACCAGTCGGCAGGACCTGGAATCCCGACTGGACGAATTCTGGCGAATCTTCCTGGCCGGGATCGCGGTCGACGCCGACTGGCCGGCGATGCAGCGCGCGGTCCGCAAGGTGCGCACGACAATGCGCCGGGAAAGCGTTACCGCCGAATTGAACGGCGCAGTCAGCTAACTGCCGCGGCTGCCACCAGGCGGTGGTAGCGCAGTTCTCCTGTCGCAGTCGTGCGGCCGTCCTGTTCGATCCGGAAATCAATCTGACCGGTCGCAATGGGTTTCAGGAAAACCCACGCCTCGCCGAAGAGTTCGGTGAAAGCCGGGCATTTCATAGAGCATTCAACCAGCCGTAGCAGTTCGCCCGGCCGGGTGGCGCTCGCCGCTTGCCAGGCCGCATCGATCAGCAGCATGCCGGGTACGTGATCCAGCGGATGGTCGAAGTAGACCGGGTGGTCGATCGGGATCAGCACCCGCCGCCGGTCCGGCAGCGGATCCTCGGCGACGATCAGCGCATCGGCCGGCGTGCGGTTGCGGGAGGCCATCGGGCTGGCCATCGAGCCGGCCATGACCGCTGCCGGGTCGGCTGCCGACGGCCTGCCGCCGGTGCGCGCCCGCAGTGCCTGGAAGGTGCGCTCGGGCAGCCAGCTCAGCGTGCCGCTGCCGGTGGCGAAGTGCGTTCCGTCGACCGACATGGCCAGCATCACGGTCATGCTGCGCAGCTGGTCACCGCGCAGCACGACGTTCTCGCACTCGACCATGATGGTCACGTTGGTGGCCGAGCGGATGGCGCGCGGCTCGACATCGGGCTCCAGGGTGAATCCGACGTCGTGCATGACCGACTTGAACTCGAACGGGACGCCGAACCCGTAGTGCGACACGGCCAGCCCGGTCTGCCGGACGGTCTCCAGCAACAGCATCGGATCGTGCCTGCCGTCGCGATCAGGACGGTAGACCCGGTGGGAGCGTGACCATTGGGCGGCCACTTCGAAACTGGTCTCATCGAGCTGGACAATGTCGGTCAGCAGCACTTCCGCGATGGCATCGCGATGCACCAACGCACGATCTACCGTCCGTTCCCAGCTCAGCCCTGTCTTCCCCCGTTTCCGCATGCCCTGAATGAGCAAGAAGCCTCCCTGCCTGCGAGAAACCAAACGGTTCGCACGCTAACCGGTTGCAGACATTCACGAAAGGAATGACCGCTTAAAAAATCCGGCGCCTGAAGACGTCCCACTTCCATACCGGGTAAATTGTCACGCAGCACGCAAATTTGTTTGTCCTAATATTACTCTCCGCCGGCAGTTGTAGTCACGCTGCGTAACAGCTGTGCATTATCGATCAGTTACCGCTTAATCTCGCATTAGCCGATGAGCGGGTACGCCGCTTCGACGGGCCGGACGGCTCAGGCGTTGCCCACTCCGATCAGCACGATGATTGGTTCACCGGCCTCGTCGGTGGCCGCCAGGTCAACCTCGGCGGTGATCGCCCAGTCCCGGTCACCGGCCGGGTCATCCAGGATCTGGCGCACCTGCCATCGCTTCGGCCCGGTCTCCAGCGTGATCAGGTCCTTACCGCGGGCGGCCTGGGAGATGCCGATCGTGCCGTGCTCGGCGAAGTAGTCGGCCAGCGCCGCCTGCCAGGCCTCGGCATCCCAGCCGGAGCCGGCGTCCAACTCGCCCAGTTCGGTCCACGCGTGCCGGGCGGCAAGTTCCACCCGTCGGAACATCGCGTTGCGCACCAGCACGGTGAGCGCCCGGACGTTGGCGCTCAGGTTGCCCGCCGGGGCGTCCGGCTCGACCCGCCCGGCCGGCGCGGCAGCGGGATCGGCCAGCCGCTCCCACTCGTCCAGCAGGCTCGAGTCGACCTGGCGGACCAGTTCGCCGAGCCAGCTGGTCAGATCCTCCACCTGCTCGGTGCGGGCGGCCGGCGGCACGCTGGATCGCAACGTCCGGAAGGCGTCGCTGAGGTAGCGCAGCAGCAGCCCCTCCGAGCGGCTCAGGCCGTAGAAGGCGACGTACTCGTTGAACGACATGGCCCGATCGAACATGTCGCGCACCACCGACTTCGGCGACAGCCGCTCGCCGAGCAGCCAGGGATGCCCGGCGCAGTAGGTGGTGAACGCCGCCTCCAACAACTCGGCCAGCGGCTGCGGGTAGCTGACCTGCTCGATCAGCCGCACCCGCTCGGTGTAGTCCACGCCCTCGGCCTTCAACTGCGCGATCACCTCGGCCCGGGCCTTGGACTGCTGGGCCTGCAACACCTGGCGGGGATCGTCCAGGGTCGCCTCGATCACCGAGAGGACGTCCAGGGCGAAGGACTCACCGGCCGGATCGAGCAGCTCGATGGCGGCCAGCGCAAAGGTGGACAGCGGCTGGTTGAGCGCGAAGTCGGCGGGCAGATCCACCGTGAGCCGGATCGTGCGGCCCTGCTCGTCCGGCTGGTCCAGCCGCTCCACCACGCCGGCGGCCAGCAGCGACCGGTACACCCCGATCGCGGCGCGCACGTGCTTGCGCCGGGCCAGCGGCTCGTGGTTGTCGGTCAGCAGCCGGCGCAGCGCGGCCACCGGATCGCCCTGGCGGGCCAGCACATTGAGCACCATGGCCGGGCTCACCGCGAACTGCGAGCGGAGCGGTTCCGGCGCCGCGGCCTGCAGCCGGTCGTGGGTGGCCGCCGACCAGGATACGAAGCCGTCCGGCGGCTTCTTGCGCACCACCCTGCGGCGCTTGCGCTCGTCGTCGCCGGCCTTGGCCAGCAGCCGGGCGTTCTCCACGTCGTGCTCGGGAGCCTGCACCACCACGGTGCCGGCGGTGTCGAAGCCGGCCCGGCCGGCCCGGCCGGCGATCTGGTGGAATTCCCGGGCCTGCAGCTGCCGGGTGCGCTGGCCGTCGTACTTGCTCAGCGAGGTCAGCAGCACGGTGCGGATCGGCACGTTGATCCCGACGCCGAGCGTGTCGGTGCCGCAGATGACCTTGAGCAGGCCGGCCTGGGCCAGCTGCTCGACCAGCCGCCGGTACTTGGGCAGCATCCCTGCATGGTGCACCCCGATGCCGTGCCGGAGCAGCCGGGACAGCGTCTTGCCGAAGCCGGACCGGAACCCGAAGCCGGCGATGGCCTCGGCGATCAGATCCCGCTCGGCCCGGCTGGCCACCGCCACGCTGGTCAACGCCTGGGCCTGCTCGACCGCCGCCGCCTGGGTGAAGTGCACGACGTAGACCGGCGCCTGCCGGGTCTGCAGCAGCTCGGCGATCGTCTCGTGCAGCGGCGTGCTGGCGTAGTAGTGGTGCAGCGGAACCGGCCGCTCGGTGCCGCTCACCACCGCGGTGTCCCGGCCGGTCCGCCGGCGCAGATCCTCGGCGAAGAAGGACACGTCGCCGAGGGTGGCCGACATCAGCAGGAACTGCGCGGCCGGCAACTCCAGCAGCGGCACCTGCCAGGCCCAGCCGCGGTCCGGGTCGCCGTAGTAGTGGAACTCGTCCATCACCACCAGGCCGATGCCGGCCGCCGGACCCTGCCGCAGGGCAAGGTTGGCGAGCACCTCGGCGGTGCAGCAGATGATCGGAGCGTCCGGGTTGACGCTGGCATCGCCGGTGAGCATGCCGACCCGCTCGGAGCCGAAGCTGTCGCACAGCGCGAAGAACTTCTCGCTGACCAGCGCCTTGATCGGCGCGGTGTAGAAGCTGCGCCGGCCGGCCACCAGCGCGGCCAGGTGCGCCCCGGTCGCCACCAGTGACTTGCCGGAGCCGGTGGGGGTGGACAGGATGACGTTGCCGCCGGAGACGATCTCGATCAGCGCCTCGACCTGGTGCGGGTATAGGCCGAGGCCGTGCTCACCGGCCCAGCCGGCGAAGGCTTCGAACAGCACGTCCGGGTCGTCGTCCAGCGTGCCGGCCAGCCGGCCGAGGTCGCCGGGCACGCCCGATCCAGCGCTCACAGCAGCCTGGTGGGCAACCGCTCCTCGGTCACCGTGCCGTCCGGGTTGCGGCTGACCCGGTAGCAGGCGCGATCCGGCACCTCGGTCAGCGCCTCGACGAACTCGGTGCCCTGATACAGCACCCCGGTGCCGTCCTCGGTGGCAAAGCCGTCCGGCAGCGTGCCGTCGCCGATCAGTTGCTGAAACAGCGGGCGGCGCTGCTCCTCGGAGTCGTAGTGCACGCCGTTGGCGTACGGGACCAGCCCAAGGCCGTTGGCTATCGGGCGCAGCTCGGTGCCGAAGGAGTCGGTCGGCCCGCCGACGTGCCAGCAGATGGAACCGGCCGACACACCGGTCAGCACCACGCCGGCCTGCCAGGCCAGCCGCATCGCCTCGTCCAAGCCGTGCAGCCGCCACATGGCCAGCAGGCCGGCCACGCTGCCGCCCCAGACCCAGATCACGTCCTGCTCCAGCAGGTGCTCGCAGAAGTCGGTGAGGTTGGGCATCGGGAACAGGGCCAGGTGGCTCGGCGCCAGCCCGCGCAGCTGGGCCGCGTCGTAGAAGGCCTTGATCGGCTCGGAATTGTCGCCGCAGGCAGTGGCCAGGAAGCACACCCGGGGCGCCCGACCGGTCACTCCGGCCAGCTCGATCGCGTAATCGGTGAGCGGGCCGACCTCCCAGCGCACCCGCCGGCTGGGCACCGCCCCGCCGGATGTGGCCAGGATGGTCGGCCGATCTGCTGTCACTACGGTTCCTACTCGATTACGGGCTTACGACGATGATCAGGTAGCAGTGCGGGATGGGATAGCGTGCCCAGCGTGCCGACCGCCTTCAGTACGTCACGCTGGTTGGCGCTGACCGCGTTGCGGCATCGCCGGGCCCAGTCGATCGTCCTGCTGCTGCTGTCGGTGGTCGCTATCGCGGCCTGCGCTGCCGGGCCAATGTATCAGCGTGCGGTGGAGCAGGCAGCGGTACGGGCACAGCTCTCCCAGGTCAGCACGGCCGACCGCGGCGTGACCATCCACGCCAGCTCGGCGGACGAGGCGAGCGGCTACCTGCCGAGCGGCAGCCAGCGATCGCTGTTCGGCACCCCGGTGGCCGGCGTGCAGGCCACGGTGGCGGTGACCGCCCCGCACTCGCAGTTCAACGCCGTGGTGGCCGGCCGCGACGACGTCTGCCAGCATCTGCAACTGGCGACCGGCCACTGCCCGGACGGCGGCCAGCAGTTGCTGGTCAGCACCTCGAGCGCGGCCGCGCTGCGGCTGGCGGTGGGCGACAGCCTGCAGCTGACCGGCCTGGGCGGCAGCGCCCAATACCGGATCGGCACGGTGCGGATCGCCGGGCTGTACCGGCCGTTCGACGCCAGCGACGACTACTGGTTCAACCGGGCGTACTCCTCGGCCGCCGGCGTGCGCCGGGTGCCGCGCGGGGACGCGATACCGGACCTGCTGGTCGGCGACGCGATGTTCGTGACGCCGGCCGGGCTGGGCTTCCTGCAGGCGGCGGCGGCCGGTGCCGGCGGCTCGCCGTTCGACTACGCGATCGACCTCCCCGTGCCGCCCTCGCGGATCGGGGTCGAGCAGAGCCGGCGGCTGCTGGCCGCCATCGACGGCATCCGGGGGCGGATGGCTGCCGCGCACCCGGACGGCGATCCGCTGCGGGGCCGGGTGGATTCCAAGCTGGCCGACCTGCTGCGCACCGCCGACATCGGCCGGCGGCAGACCCGGGTGATCATCCCGACCCTGGCGGTGCAACTGGCCCTGGTGGTGCTGGTGGTGCTGGGCCTGGTGCTGGCGGTCGGGGTGGACCAGCGGCGGTCGGAGATCGGCCTGGCCCGGCTGCGCGGCCTGAGCCGCCCGGCCGCCGCCCGGCTGTTCGTTGCCGAGATCGCGACGCTGGTGCTGGTCGCGCTGGTGCCGGGCATCCTGCTCGGCTGGCTGGGCTGCGCGCTGCTGGCCCGCTGGTGGCTGCCGCCCGGCACCCCGGTCGAGCTGCGCTGGCCGGCGTTGCTGGCCGGCCTGGCGGTGGCCGTGGTCGCGGTGCTGCTCGCGGTGAGCCTTGCCCGCCGGGCGGCCGGCCAGCCGATCAGCCAGCTGCTGCGTTCGGTGTCGATGCCCCGGCCGGCCGCCAGGCTGGGTGCCGCCGAGGTCGGCCTGGCGGTGGCTGCCCTGGCCGGAGTGGTGGTGGCCCTGACCGGCGACCGGCCGAGCGCGGTGTCGCTGATCACCCCGAGCCTGCTGGCGGTGCTGGCCGGGCTGGTGCTGAGCCGGTTGTTGCTGCTGCTCACCCGCCGGCTGGGTCGCCGAGCGCTCTGGCGGGGCCGGCTGAGCCTGGCGCTGGCTGCCTTCGAGGTGGCCCGCCGGCCGGGCGTGCGCCGGGTGGTCACGCTGGTCTGCGTGGCCGTCGCGTTGCTCGTCTCGGCGGTGGATCTGCAGAGCGTGTCGGCGACCAACCGGGACGCCCGGGCCGCGGCCAGCGTCGGCGCGCCGGTGGTGCTGGACGTGGACCCGGCCAGCGCCGCCCAGCTGCGCGCCGTGGTGGACCGCTTCGACCCGTCCGGCGACTACGCGATGGCGGTGATCACCCAGCGCCCGGACGGCGGCGACACCCCCGTGGTGGCGGTGGACCATGCCCGGCTGCGTCGGATCGCCCGCTGGGGCTCGGACCGCGACACCCCGAGCCAGCAGGTGATCGACCGGCTGCTGCCCGCCTCGCCGCCGCCACCGATCCGGTTGGCCGGCAGCCAACTGCAGCTGCGTACCGCGCAGAGCACGGTGCGCACCGCCGACCCGGGGTCGCACGACCGTCCGCAGCCGGTCTCGCTCTCGCTGCGGCTGCAGCTGCCGGACGGGTCGTTCACCACCGCCACGTTGCCGGTGCGCAGCGGCAGCGCGGAGTCGGTTAGCACCGCGCTGCTCGGTGGCTGCGCGGCCGGCTGCACGCTGAGCCGGATCGAGCTGGTGCGGGCGGTCGGCGACTTCAGCTCCGCCGAGGTGTCGATCCGGATCCTCGGGCTGGCCGCCGGCCGGCCTGGTGCGATGACGCCGGTGCCGCTCGGCACCGCGCGGGACTGGGAGAACTCCGACGCGGCGGCGGCCGCGGCCGGCACCGCCGCCACCATTTCCTTCAGCCCCGGACCGGCGGGCAGCTTGCTCCTGCAGGCGGTCAGCCACGGCACCGGCGCCACCCTGCAGCACCTGGACGTGCCGGTGGACCTGCCCTGCCTGCAGGCCGGGCCGGTTGCGGTGGACAGCCAGGACGGCCAGGACGCCGCCGCGCTGTCCATGCACGGCATCGACGGCCAGTCCGCCCAGTGCCAACCGACCGGCAGCATGGCCTTCCTGCCCCGGCTGGGAGCCGGCGTGCTGGTCACCGACCTGGATCTGGCGATCGCGGCGTCCCAGCCGGTGCTCACCAACAGCACCGCCAGCGTGTGGCTGGGCAGGGACGACCGCACCGCCGAGGCGGGCCTGGTCCGGGCGCTGGCCGCGGCCGGCATCCCGGTGCTCGGCCGCTCCACGATCAGCCACCAGCGGGCCGGCTATGATGCCTCGCCGCCGGCTTGGGCGATCCGGGCCGCGCTGGCCGCCGCGGTGCTGGCCGCGGTGATCGCCGCGCTGATGGTGGTGATCGCGGCGTTCACCTCGCAGCGGGCGCGCAGCTACGACCTCGCCGCGCTGCGCCTCGTGGGCCTGCGGGCGGGGGTGATCCGGCGGGCGGTGCTGGCCGAACAGCTGGCCGCGGTGCTGTTCGCGGTGGTCGTCGGAGCGTCGATTGGGGTACTCGGTGCCCGGCTGTCGCTGCCGGCGGTGCCGCTGTTCGTGGATCCGCCGGCGGTGCCACGGCCGCGCTACGACACCGCGTGGCTGCCGGTGACGGTGGCCACCGCGGTGGTGCTGGTGCTGCTGTTCGGCGCCGGGCTGGCGGCCGCCCGGGTGCTCGGTCGCCGACTCGGCCCCGACCGGCTGCGGGAAGGGGACTAGGCGTTGGCGGGGTTGGCGGTCTCGGCGCACGGGCTGGTGCACATCTACCGGCTGGAGGGCAACGACGTGGTCGCCCTGACCAGCGTGGATCTGGACGTGCCAGCCGGCCAACTGGTCGGCCTGCTCGGGCCGTCCGGCTCCGGCAAGTCCACCCTGATCACGCTGCTGGCCGGCCTGCAACGGCCGAGCGCCGGACGGCTGCGGGTGGGCGATAAGGACCTGACCACGCTGGATGAGCTCGAGCTGGATTGGCTGCGCGCGGTCGAGGTGGGTGCGGTGTTGCAGGGCGCCACCCGCAACCTGCTCAGCTATGCCACCCCACTGCAGAACGTGGCGTTCGGGCAGAAGGCGGCGCGCAGCAAGGGGATCGGCGAGCTGCCGGAGCCGATCGAGGTGCTGGAGCTGCTGGGCATGGCCGACGACGCCGACGCCCGGCTGGTGGAGCTCACCCCGGGCCAGCTGCAGCGGCTGGCGGTGGCGGTCGGGATGGCTGCGCTGCCCGGCCTGCTGCTGGCCGACGAGCCAACCAGCCAGCTGGACGCGCAGTACCGCGACGAGGTGCTGGAGGCGATCGCGTCGGTGAACCGGAAGGTCGGCACCACCGTGCTCGCGGTCACCCACGATCCGGAGGTGGCGGCGCGGATGCCGCGCACCATCACCATCCGGGACGGCCGGATCGGTGCCGAGGGACACGGTGGCGAGGACTTCGCGGTGGTGGGCCGGGATGGCTCGCTGCAGCTGCCGCCGGACATCCGCGAGCGGCTGCCGGCTGGCACCCTGCTGCGGGTACGGCAGAACCCGGACGGCACGGTGCTGCTGGATCCGCGCGAGGCCGGCCAATGACGCTGCGGGCGAGCGAGCTGCGGGTCAGCTTCGGTGCGGTGATGGCGGTCCGGCAGGCGGAGCTGGCCGTCCGGCCGGGGGAGCTGGTCGGGCTGACCGGGCCGTCCGGCGCGGGCAAGACCTCGCTGCTGTCCGCGCTGGCCGGTGTGCTGAGTCCGGCGGCCGGCGCCGCGCTGCTGGACGAGCAGCCGGTGCGGGACCGCGACGATGCGGTGTCCCGGGGGATTGTGCTGATCCCGCAAGGCAATGCGCTGTTGCGGGTCCTCAGCGCCATCGAGAACGTGGCGGTTCCGCTGGTCGCCGGGCTGGCCGGCGAGCCGGGGTCCGGCGCGGGATCGGTGGCCGATCGCGCCGAGGCGGCGCTGCGCTCGGTCGGGCTGGGCGAGGCGGCCGACCAGCTGCTGGAGGAGCTGTCCGGCGGCCAGCAGCAGCGGGTGGCGGTGGCCCGCGGCCTGGCCCAGCGCGGCAGGTTCGTGCTGGCCGACGAGCCGACCAGCGAGCTCGACGCGGCCAACCGGGGGCGGGTGATGGCGCTGCTGCGTGCCGAGGCCAGCCGTGGCGCCGGGGTGCTGGTCGCCACCCACGACCCGGAGGCGGCGGCCAGCTGCGACGCCGAACTGCACCTGTCCGACGGGGTGTTGACAGTGCTGCGGGATGACCGCCTGGGCTAGTAGCCCCACTCGGCTAGATTGGATGGGCGATGTCATCCCCTTCCGAGCAGACCGAACTGGCCTTCGCCGACCTCGATGTTGCCCAGCCGATCCTGGCCGTGCTGGCCGAACTGGGCTACGAGCGGCCGACACCCATCCAGGCCGCGACCATCCCCGCCCTGCTGTCCGGACGGGATGTGGTCGGCCTGGCCCAGACCGGCACCGGCAAGACCGCGGCCTTCGCGCTGCCGATCCTGTCCCGGCTGGACGTGACCGACCGGAGCACCCAGGCGCTGGTGCTGACCCCGACCCGGGAGCTCGCCCTGCAGGTGGCCGAGGCGATCGGCCGGTACGGCCATCACCTGGCCGGGTTGCAGGTGCTGCCGGTCTACGGCGGCCAGGGCTATCCGGTGCAGCTGGCCGGGCTGCGTCGCGGTGCCCAGGTGGTGGTCGGCACGCCGGGCCGGGTGATCGATCACCTGCAGCGCAAGACCCTCGACCTGTCCGGGCTGCGCCTGCTGGTGCTGGACGAGGCCGACGAGATGTTGCAGATGGGCTTCCAGTCAGACGTGGAGACCATCCTGGCCGAGACACCGGCCGGCAAGCAGGTGGCGCTGTTCTCGGCCACCATGCCCTCTCAGATAAGGCGAATCTCGCAGCGCTACCTGACCGATCCGATGGAGATCGCGGTCGGCACCCGGACCGTCACGGCGGCCAACACCCGGCAGCGGTACCTGCTGGTCAGCGGCGGTGCGAAGCTGGACGCGCTCACCCGGATCCTCGAGGTGGAGAGCTTCGAGGCGATGATCGTGTTCGTCCGGACCAAGCAGGCGACCGAGGATCTGGCTGAGCGGCTGCGGGCCCGGGGCTTCGCCGCGGCGGCCATCAACGGGGATCTGGTGCAGGCGCAGCGCGAACGCATCATCGGCCAGTTGCGCAGCGGCGCGCTGGATCTGCTGGTGGCGACGGACGTGGCGGCGCGCGGGCTGGACGTGGAGCGGATCAGCCACGTGGTGAACTACGACATCCCGACCGATCCGGAGTCCTACGTGCACCGGATCGGACGCACCGGCCGGGCCGGCCGGGCCGGCGAGGCGCTGCTGTTCGTGACTCCGCGCGAGCGCCACCTGCTGGCCGCCATCGAGAAGGCCACTCGGCAACCACTGACCGAGATGGCGCTGCCCACCGCGGAGGACGTGAACGCGACCCGCACGGCGCGGTTCGCCGATTCGATCACCGCTCGGTTGGAGGCGCCGGAACTGCCGCTGTTCCGCGACCTGATCACCGCCTACGCCGCCGAGCACGACGTCGCGCTGGCCGATGTCGCGGCGGCGCTGGCGGTGCTGGCCCAGGACGACGCGGCCAGCTTCCTGCTGGAGCCGGATCCGCCCCGGCGGCCACGCGAGCACGATCGGCGCGAGCATGATCGGCACCGGGAGCACGACCGGCCGCGGGAGCGGTCGGCCAGCCGGGTGGCCGGGCAGCGCAGGGCTCGCTCGGACGCGCCGATGGCCACCTACCGGATCGGGGTGGGCAAGCGGCACAAGGTGCAGCCGAACGCGATCGTGGGCGCCATCGCCAACGAGGGCGGCCTGAGCCGGCAGGACTTCGGACACATCGATATCCGGGTCGATCACTCCCTGGTGGAACTGCCGGCTGAACTGCCCAGCGCCACCCTGGACGCGCTGCGCGACACCCGGATCTCCGGGCGGCGGATCCAGCTGACCCGGCAGCCGACCGAGCGGCGCGGCCGGCCCAAGCGGCCGTCCTGAGCTGTTGCCGGTTCGCGCCCCGGGACTGGACTCCGGCGCTAGATTTCAACCGGACGGTACCGCCGACGCACCGGGGGATGCGTGACCCAGTACGACGCAATTGCGCTGGAATATCAGAAGATCTCCGCCGCCGTGCCGCTGCGCGAGGCCGAGTGGTACTCCCTGCGAACCCGGCTCGGCGACCTCACCGGCCTGTCCGTGCTTGACCTGGCCTGCGGCGACGGGATGGGCACCCGCCTGCTCAGCCGGTGGGGAGCCGCGCGGGTGCTGGGCGTCAACATCTCGTCGCAGATGATCGCGCTGGCCCAGCAGCGGGAAGACGCCGAACCCCTGGGGATCGAGTACCGGGTCGCGGACGCCGCGACGCTGGGCAAGGTCGGCGAGTTCGACCGGGTCTGCGCCGCCTACCTCCTGCACTACGCCGAGAACCGGGATCACCTACGCCAGCTGGTGCGGACGGTCTATGCCAACCTCAAGCCGGGCCAGCACTTCGTGGCGAGCATCGCCAACATCCTGCAGCCGCCGGAACCCGTCTTCGATCAGCGCAAGTACGGGTTCTCCTTCCGCCTGGTGGATGAAACCCTGCACGAGGGGGCGCGGCTTCGCGGCACGCTGTTCCTCGGCGAGCAAACGGTCGAATTCGACTTCCACTGGCTGCCCTGGCAGGCGTACGAGGAAGCATTCCGGGCTGCCGGCTTCCGCTCGTGGACGATCGAGCCGTTCCTGATCCCGCCGGACTCCGAAAGCCGGCGGGGCGACGGCTTCTGGCAGGAATACCTTGCCCGGCCGTCCGGGATGCACATCACCTGCCACAAGTAGCCGGACGCTGAAGGCGACGGTCTGCCTGGCCGACCCGGCTCGATCACACTGGCGGAGGATAGGGGATTCGAACCCCTGAGGGCTTGCACCCAACACGCTTTCCAAGCGTGCGCACTAGGCCACTATGCGAATCCTCCGTCGAAGAGGATACGGGGTCGCGGATCGGCCGCCAGCAGCCCCCTCAGCCGCCAGCGTCCCGGCGACGGGTCAGCAGCAGCAGCCGGCGTTCGGTCATCTCCTGGCTGTGCCCGGCCAGCCAGAAGCAGGTGAACGCCAGCGGCAGCTCGGCCAGCAACGACATCGCGATCGCCTGGGTCAGGTTCCAGCCGGGCGAGCTGGTCAGCACGTCGAACCAGGCATCGGCGGTGAGCAGCGCACCGGTGGCGGCCGCCGCGATCGGCAACCGGCGGGACCGGCGCAGCGCGGTGATCGCGGTGCTGACCAGCCCGATCAGCAGGATCACGTCGTAGCCGGCCCAGGCCACGTCGTAGTTCCGGGACAGCTCCCGGGCCGGCAGCGTGATGCCGGCGATGACGATCCAGGGCAGCAGGATCACCGCACAGCAGAGAAACAGCGGCGCGGCCCAGCGCACCAGCCTGGCGTTGTCCGGCAGCACCCGGTTGGCCGCCTCGTCGCTGACCGGAACCAGCCGGTCCAGCTCGTCGGCGGCCCGCTCGGCGGCGTGCACCAGCGCCGGCGCGGCGTCCTCGCCGGCCGGCCGGTCGTCTGCCGGATTGCTGTCGAGTGTGGTCATCGTCGCTTTCGAGAGGTCCGTTCGGTGCTCAAGATAGCGAAAATCCACCATGTTCCCGCTCCGCCGCAGTACGGTTGGCCGGCTTCGTGCCGGCGGACAGGGGTGTTGACGTGGATGGTGGCCCTTCGGCGGCGCCGAGCAGCCGGCCTCGCCGATGACCGGCAACGACGCGGCGCTGCCGTCCGGTGAGCTGCGGGCCACCGGCTGGCGACCGGAACGGGCCATCGTCTCGGTGGCGCTCCGGCTGCTTGTCGCCGCACTGGCAATCCTGCTGGTGCTGGTGGGCATCGGCCAGCTGCTGACCCACGGCTGGCAACACGGCGGGCTGGTCCGCTGGGACGGCTCGGTGGAGCGCTGGTTCGCCCGGCATCGCTCGTCCGGCTGGAATGACCTCACCAAGGCGATGACCTTTTCGGCCGAGACCGAGACCGTGATCTTGATCGGGCTGGTCTTCTTCGGCGTCCTGCGCTGGCGGCTCGGGCGCTGGCTGGAGTCGATGTTCCTTGCGGTCAGCCTGGCCGGCGAGGCGACGATCTTCCTCGGTGCCACCCTGCTGGTCGAGCGGCACCGGCCGGCGGTGCCGAGGCTGGACGGGGCACCGCCGACGTCGAGCTTCCCGTCCGGGCACACCGCGGCCTCGGTGGCGCTCTACGGCGGCCTGGCCATCATTGCCTGGCACGCGGCGCGGGCGTCCTGGCTGCGGGCAGTGGCCACCGCGCTGGCGGTGCTGATGCCCGTCGGGGTCGGGCTGTCCCGGCTGTACCGGGGCATGCACAACCCGACGGACGTGTTGGCCGGCGCCCTGTTCGCGTGCTGCTGGTTGGTGGTGGCCGGCACGGTGTTGCTGCGGGTCGATCGGCGGCCGCTCCGGGTCGATCGGCGGCCGGGACGATGAACCTGGTCGCCGCGGTGGTCAATCCGGTGAAGGTCGCCGACCTCGACGCGCTGAGGCAGGCGATCACCGACCGGGCCGGCGGCCCGATCGGCTGGTGGCTGACCACCGAGCAGGATCCGGGCACCGGCCAGGCCGAGCAGGCGGTGGCCGACGGCGCCAAGCTGGTGCTGGTCTGCGGCGGCGACGGCACCGTCACCGCCTGCGCCGCGGTGCTGGCCGGCACCGGCGTCGCGATGGCGGTGGTGCCGGACGGAACCGGCAACCTGCTGGCCCGCAACCTCGACATACCGCTGGAGCTCGCCGAGGCGCTGGACGTCGCGTTCGACGGCAGCGATCGCCAACTGGACGTCCTGGCCGCCGGCGACCAGCGGTTCCTGGTGATGGCCGGCCTGGGCTTCGATGCCGCGCTGATCCGCGACACCGACGAGCGGCTCAAGGCCCGGGTCGGCTGGCTGGCCTACCTGGAAGGCTTCACCCGCGCACTGCGGCGACACCGGCGGACCGGTTATGAGATCACGCTGGACGACCGGCCGCCGGTGCGCAGGCGGGCGATCGGCGTGCTGATCGGCAACGTCGGCCAGTTGGAGGCCGGCATACCGCTGCTGCCCGACGCCGCGCCGGATGACGGCATCCTCGACGTGATCGTGCTGGTGCCGCGCAGCCTGCTGGACTGGCCGGTGCTGGCCGGACGGATCCTCGCCGGCCGGTCGGCGGCCGGCCGGCAGGCCGACATTCTGCGCGGACGCCGGGTGCGTATCGTTGCCGAGCGTCCGGTGCCCTACGAGTTCGACGGGGACTTTGTCGGCGAACGCTCGGAGTTGGAGGTCGAAGTGCTGCCCGGCGCGCTGTTGCTGAGGTGTCCGAAGCGGTGAGCCCGCAGCCGGCCAGGCGCCGGTTCGGCGTCCGCACCGCGATCGCGTTCTGCTGCGCGCTGGTGTTCGCGGTGCTGGCCGCCCTGGTCCGTTCGGCGGCCGGCCCGGTGCTGCGGACGGACCGGCGCACCGACGACAGCCTGCACGGCTTCGCGCTGCGCCACTCCGGGTTCACCTCGGTGATGCGGCTGGTGTCCGATACCGGCTCGACGCTGGCCTGGCTGATCATCCTGACCCCAGTGGTGCTCTGGCTGCTCCACCGCCGGCTGTTGAAGCTGGCGGCCTTCGTGGCCGTCACGGCAATCGGCAGCACCCTGCTGAACAACCTGGTCAAGCTGCTGGTCGGACGGGCCCGGCCGCACCTGACCGATCCGGTGGCGGTGGCGGCCGGCAAGTCTTTCCCGAGCGGGCACAGCCAGGCCGCCATCGTCGGCTACGCGATCCTGGTCGCGGTGTTCCTGCCCGCGGTGCCGCGGAGCCGCCGTCCCTGGCTGGTGGTTGCGGCGGCGGCCATGGTGGCGCTGATCGGCTTCTCCCGGATCGCGCTCGGCGTGCACTACCTGTCCGACGTGATCGGGGCCTACCTGATCGGGACGGCCTGGTTCCTCGGCATGGCCGGTGCGTTCGGCGCCTGGCGGCGGGAGGAGGGCAAGCCGGCGCCCGAGGTGTCCAAGGGCCTGGAGCCCGAGCAGGGCGACCGGCTGGCGCCGTAGCCACCGTGCCGTAGCCGCAGTGCCGCCGTGCCCGCGTGCCGGCTGGCGCCGGAGGAGGCCCGGCCGAGGGCTAGACTGGCCGCAGACCCCTCGCGTGGCGCTCCTCCTGCGAACCTCCCCAGGGCCGGAAGGCAGCAAGGATAAGCAGGCTCTGGCGGGTACGCGGGGGGTCCTTCGCTGCCCGGGCCCGAGCGCAAGGCGCTGTCGGGCGAGCGGACTATGGTGTTCGACGTGGCATTGGCGCTCTATCGCAAGTACCGGTCGGCGACCTTCGCCAAGGTGATCGGCCAGGAGCACGTGACGGGTCCGCTGATCCAGGCGCTGTCCGCCGGACGGATCAACCATGCCTACCTGTTCTCCGGCCCGCGTGGCTGCGGAAAGACCTCCAGCGCCCGGATCCTGGCCCGGTCGCTGAACTGCGAGCAGGGTCCGACGCCCACCCCGTGCGGGGTCTGCGGCTCCTGCATCGACCTGGCGCCGAACGGGTCGGGCTCGATTGACGTGATCGAGATCGACGCGGCCAGCCATGGCGGCGTGGACGATGCCCGCGACCTGCGGGAACGTGCCTACTACGCCCCGGTGCGCGACCGCTACAAGGTCTACATCATCGACGAGGCGCACATGGTCACCACGCAGGGCTTCAACGCCCTGCTGAAGTTGGTGGAGGAGCCGCCGGAGTTCCTGATCTTCATCTTCGCCACCACCGAACCGGACAAGGTGCTGCAGACGATCCGCTCCCGCACCCACCACTATCCGTTCCGGCTGATCCCGCCGTCGGCGCTGCGTGCCCACCTGGAACGGATCTGCGAGGCCGAGGGGGCAATGGTGGAGCCGGCGGTGTTCCCGCTGGTGGTCCGGGCCGGTGCCGGCTCGGCCCGGGACTCGCTGTCGGTGCTCGACCAGCTACTGGCCGGTGCCGGCCCGGACGGGGTTCGCTACGCCAACGCGGTCGGGCTGCTGGGGGTCACCGACGCCACGCTGCTCGACGACATGACCGACGCGCTCGCGGTCGGCGACGCGGCCGCTGTGTACTCCACCATCGACCGGGTGGTGGAGGCTGGCCATGACCCGCGCCGGTTCGCCGCCGACCTGCTCGAGCGGTTCCGCGACCTGATGGTGCTCGACGCGGTGCCGGATGCGGTGGAGCGCGGCATGATCGACTATTCCGGCGACCAGGCCGAGCGGATGGCCGACCAGGCCCGCCGGATCGGCCTGGCCACCCTGGTCCGCTATGCCGACATCACCCACACCACGCTCACCGACATGCGGGGCACCACGTCTCCGCGGCTGATGCTGGAGCTGCTGTCGGCGCGGATGCTGCTGCCGGACGCGGCCAGCGACTCGGCCGCGCTGCTGCAGCGGATCGAACGGCTGGAGCGCCGGCAGGGCATGGCAGCGTCGGGGCCGTCCGAACCGGCTGCGGCCCGGCCGGCCGCCGTCGCCCAGCCACCGGCCGCGCGGACGCGTGCCGCCGAGGCAACCCCGGCCCGATCCGCGCGGGCCGAACCGAGCGATGCGCAGCGGGTAGCCGTCGAGTCCGCCCGCGCCGAACCGGTGCGGGCCGAGGCGGCACCGGCGGAGACGACACCGACGGAGGCGGCACCGACGGAGGCGGCGCGGGCCGGGGCGAACTTGGCGCCGCCTCGATCCAGCAAGCCCGAGCCGGTGGCGGCGCCCGAGCCGGCGGCAGCCAAGCCCGAGCCGGTGGCAGCGCCCGAGCCTGCATCTGCCGAGCCCGCGCCGGTCGAGGCTGCATCGGCCGAGTCTGCGGCAGCCGTCCAACCGCCCGCGCCAACCGGCTCCGCTCCGGCACAGGCGGCTCAGCCCGATTCCGCCGGCCTGCGCAGGCTCTGGCCGGAGGTGCTGGACCAGGTGCGCGCCCGCAGCCGGCGCACCCGCGCCCTGCTGGACAACGCCTCGATCGCCTCGGTGGACGGCACGGTCATCCGGCTGGCAGCCAGCTCCGCGCCGATCGCCAAGATGATCGGCGACGACAGCAACCTCGTGGTGCTGCGGGAAGCACTGACCGCGCTGGTCGGGGGAGGCTGGACGGTCGAGGTCGGCACCGACGGCGGCTCGTCGGCCGGCACCGCCGGTGCGCAGGGGTCGGCGGGGACGAATTCCGGCGGAGCCACCTCGACCCCGGCGAGGGAGCCGGCGGCAAGCCCGCCACCGATGGACGAGGCCGGCGAGGTGGACGAGGAGACCGACGCGGTCAGCGACGCCGGTCCATCCGGCGGCGATGCCGAGGCAGCCGCCATCGCGCTGCTGCAGAGCGGCCTCGGAGCCCGGCCCGTCGAGCGGCCGTGACCGGCCCGGCCCGTCGAACGGCCGTGACCGGCCCGACCCGTCGAACGGCCGTGACCGGCCCGACCCATCGAGCGGCCGTGACCGGCCCGACCCATCGAACCGCCGTCACCCGCCCGCCCGTCGAACGGCCATGACCATCCGCGTCTGCTTCGTCTGCACCGGCAACATCTGCCGCTCGCCCAGCGCCGAGGTGGTCTTCCGGCGGCTGCTCACCGACGCCGGCTTGGCCGATCGAGTACTCGTGGACAGCGCCGGCACGGGGCCGTGGCACGCCGGCAACGACATGGACCCGCGCGCCCGGCAGGCGCTGGTAAGCCGTGGCTTTCGCCCGGACCGGCACGTTGCCCGGCAGTTCCTGCCCCCGGACTTCGGCCGGCGCGACCTGGTGCTCGCCCTCGACACCGGCCACCTGGCCCGGCTTGGCCGGCTGGCCCTGCTCGCCGAGGACCCGACCGCCGCAGTCGCCTCGCTGAGCCTGCTGCGGGCCTACGACCCAGCGGCCGTGCTGGCAGGCGAGCTGGACGTACCCGACCCGTACCACGACGACGAGCGCGGCTTCGACACCGTGCTGGACCAGATCGAAAGTGCCTGTGCCGGCCTGCTGGCCGCATTGCGGCCCCGGTTGTCGACCGAACCGGCCGGCTGAGCCGAAACTGACGGTCCGGCCGGTTAGGCTGACGATGCTCGCCGCCCGTCCGGGCAGCAGCGGAACCATTCCCGATCGTCGAGGAGTTTCACGGTGCGACCAGGCGGCCAGCCGAACATGCAGCAGCTGATGAAGCAGGCGCAGAAGATGCAGCAGCAGCTGCAGTCGGCGCAGGCCGAGCTTGCCGAAGCCCGGGTCGATGGCTCGGCCGGCGGCGGCATGGTGACGGCAACGGTGACCGGCAGCGGCGAGCTGATCGCGCTGACCATCGACCCGCAGGCGGTGGATCCGCAGGACGTGGAGACCCTGCAGGATCTGGTGGTGGCAGCGATCCGCGACGCCACCCGCCGAGCCGGCGAACTGGCTGCCGACAAGATGGGTCCGCTCACCGGTGGCCTGCCGGGGCTGGGGATACCTGGCTTGTGATGCGCCCATGATCTACGAAGGCGCGGTGCAGGACCTGATCGACGAACTGGGCAGGCTGCCCGGCATCGGTCCCAAGAGCGCCCAGCGAATCGCCTTCCACCTGCTGGCCACCGACTCGGTAGACGTGGAGCGGCTTGCCGCCACCCTGCGGCGGGTCAAGGCCGAGGTCAAGTTCTGCCGGATCTGCGGCAATGTCGCCGAGGCCGACGAGTGCCGGATCTGTCGTGACCCGCGCCGGGACGCCACCGTCATCTGCGTGGTCGAGGAGCCCAAGGACGTCGTCGCGGTCGAGCGAACCCGGGAGTTCCGCGGTCGCTACCACGTGCTGGGCGGTGCGATCAGCCCGATCGACGGCATCGGCCCGGACGACCTGCGGGTGCGTGAGCTGCTGCACCGGCTCTCCGACGGCACGGTGACCGAGCTGATCCTGGCCACCGACCCGAACCTGGAGGGGGAGGCCACCGCCACCTACCTGGCGCGGCTGATCAAGCCGATGGGCGTCACCGTCAGCCGGCTGGCCAGCGGGCTGCCGGTCGGCGGCGACCTCGAGTACGCCGACGAAGTGACCCTCGGCAGGGCCTTCACCGGCCGCCGGTCGGTCGAGTAGCTCTCACCGACGTTCGGGCAGAAAGTGTCGACCATGAATTCACCACCGGATCCGCCTGCGCCGGGTTGGCTGGCGTCCGGTGTCCGGACCGAGGTCGACGGCCCGGTGCCGCCGCATCCGCACTGGGCGCCACCGGCACCGGGCCGACCTGCCGCGCAGCTGCCGGCCGGCCTGCCCCTGCCGGCTGTCGCGCCGGTACCGCCCGCGCCGCCGCGCCGCTCGAGATCGGGCCGTTCGCTGCTGCTGGCCGCCGTGGGTTGCCTGCTCGCGGCCCTGGTGTGCGGGCTGCTCACCGCCGCCCAGTACCGCACCGACCGCTCGCCGCAGACGGTGGTCCGCCACTACTTCGCCGCACTTGCTGCCGGAGATGCCGCCGCGGCGCTGGGCTACGGCCAGGCTCCACCGCGCGGCGGCTACCTGACCGATTCGGTGCTGCACCAGCAGCTCGCACTGGCCAGGATCACCGACCTGAGCGTGCAGCGGACCGAACTGACCGGGACCCGAGGTACCGTCTCGGTCTCCTACCGACTTCGGTTCGCCGCCGGCGGCGACCAGCGGCTGACCGACTCGGTGCCGGTGGTGCGGCACGGCTCGTCCTGGCGGCTGGACCGGGTGGCCGTCATGACCGAGCTGACGGTGACCACCCCCGGTGCTGACCGGGTGACGCTGGCCGGCGGTCGGTTGCCCACCAAGCCGGTGCTGGTCTTCCCCGGCGCGCTGCCGTTGGCCACCGACTATCCGGCGGTGCGGGTCGCCGACCAGCCGGTCGTCGGGCTCAGTTCCGACCAGCAATCCACCGAACTCACCGTGGTACTGACCGGCGCTGCCCGGGCCAGCCTGCAGCGCAGCCTCGGCACCGCGTTGGCACGTTGCCTGGCCGGCACCGCCAAGCAGCCCGGCTGCCCGCAGGCCGGTGACAGCCGGCCGGTTCCCGGTAGCCTGCGCGGCACCGCGCTGCCGCTGCGCCAGCCGCTGGACATGTACCTCGGCGTGGGCGGGGCCGTCCACCTCAGCGGCACCGTTCCGGTGCACGGCAGCTGGCAGGACTGGGACTTCAACAACCAGCCGGTACGGCACACCGGCGACACCGACGTGACGGTGGACGCCATCGCCTCGGTCGCCGACCTGAACACCGTCTACTGGAGCAGTTCGTGAGGCGGCTGCTGGCCGGCCTGGCCGCGGCGCTGCTGGTGCTGGGCTTGCTCATGTTGGGGCTGCCGGTGGCCGCGGTGGCCGCACCCGGCCCGGCGGCCGCACCCGAATGGTGGTTCGACAGCTGGCAGGTGCCAACCCTGTGGGGCGGCGGCGCGGACGGCCACGGCATCACCATCGCGGTGATCGACACCGGGGTGCAGGCCAGCCTGCCCGAACTGCGCGGCAAGGTGCTGGCCGGTGCCGACTTCATCGGCAACGGCTCGGACGGGCGCATCGACTACGACAGCGACGACTTCTCGCACGGCACCGCGATGAGTTCCATCATGGTGGCCAGCAAGGGCTACGCAGGCATCGAGGGGCTGGCGCCCAACGCGCGGATCCTGCCGATCTCGGTGCCGCTGAAGGGGGTCGTCCGGCACGGCACGCCGGCCACCGGAGCCACCGCCAGCGCGATCGACTACGCGGTCGACCACGGCGCCAGGATCATCAATATGAGCCTGGGCGGAGTCCGGGAGGAGAGCACCGACGGTCCCGACCCGTGCCCCAGCGGGGTACAGCAGGCGGTGTTGCACGCGCTGCGTCGCGGCGTGCTGGTCGTCGCCGCGTCCGGCAACTCCGGCGACGAGGATTCCCCGGTCGAGGAGCCCGGGGTATGCCTCGGCGTGGTCTCGGTGGGCGCGGTGGACCGGAACCTGAACGTGGCATCGTTCTCCTCCCGGCATCCGTACCTGACGCTCACCGCGCCCGGCGACAACATCCCCAGCCTCAGCCGGGATTCGGCCTACATCGGCGAGGGAACCTCGCAGGCCACCGCCATCACCTCCGCGGCCCTGGCGCTGGTGTGGTCGCGATACCCAACCGAGAGCAGCCGACAGATCCTCGCCCGGCTGCTGACCACCGCCACCGACCGCGGCCCGCACGGCCGGGATCCGGCTTATGGCTACGGGGTGATCAATCCGGCCGCGGCGATCGCGGCGGCTGTGCCGGCGGCCACCGTGGCCAATCCGGTGCTGGACGGCGCCAAGCCGCTGCTGTCCGGCGGCAGCGCGACCGGGCCGAAGCCGCTGGCTGCGGCGGGCTCGGCCACCGAGCCCCGGGATGCCGTGCCGGTGACCGGGCCGGCCGGGTGGCTGAGCGCCCGGGCGTACCTGCTGGGTGGGTTCACCCTGCTGTTCCTGCTGCTGGCGATGCTGGCGTTCATCGGCTGGCTGCGCCGCCGCCGAGGCCGGGCACCCGCGCAGCTGGGCTGGCCGGCACCTGGATGACCCGGTACGTGGTGGTCGGTGGCGGCATCGTCGGGCTGGCCACCGCCCGTGCGATCCAGCGCGCCGTGCCGGGCGCGCCGGTTACCGTCCTGGAGAAGGAGGCCGAGCTGGCCCGGCACCAGACCGGGCGCAATTCCGGCGTGGTGCACTCCGGCATCTACTACCCGCCGGGCTCGGCCAAGGCGCGAATGTGCCGGGCCGGCGCCGCCTCCATCACCCGGTACGCGAGCGAGCACGGTATCGAGGTGCGCCGGACCGGCAAGTTGATTGTGGCCACCGACCCGGCGGAGCTGCCGCGGTTGGCAGCGCTCAGCGCTCGCGGCCAGGCCAACGGCATCGCGGTGCAGCGGTTGACCGCCGAGCAGGCCAGGGAACGCGAACCGTTCGTGCACGCCGTCGCCGCGCTGTGGGTTCCCAGCACCGCGATCATCGACTACCGGGCGGTCTGCCTGGCGCTGGCCGGCGAGCTCGTCACCGACGGCGCCGAACTCCGGTTGGATACCACGGTGACCGGCCTGGTCCGCAGCGGCGCCGGCACGGTCGTCGAGACCTCGGCCGGCCCGCTGACCGCCGACGTTCTGGTGAACTGCGCCGGCCTGTATGCCGATCGGCTGGCGATGGCCGACGGCATCGCTCATCCACCGGCACGCATCGTGCCGTTCCGGGGTGAGTACTACGAGCTGCGGCCGGTGGCCCGGCACCTGGTGAAGGGCCTGATCTATCCGGTGCCCGACCCGCGGTTCCCGTTCCTTGGCGTGCACCTGACCGCAACCGTGCACGGCGGGGTGCACGCGGGCCCGAACGCGGTGTTGGCGCTGGCCCGCGAGGGTTACCGGTGGGCAGAAGTCCGGCCGGCCGAGCTGGTCGAGGTGCTCCGCTACCCGGGCTTCTGGCGGCTGGCCCGGCGCAACCTGGGCACCGGTGCGGCCGAGGTGATCCGGTCGCTGTCGGCCGGACGGTTCGCCGCCAGCCTGGCCAGGCTGGTGCCGGAGCTGACCGCGGCCGACCTGACGCCGAGCCAGGCCGGCGTCCGGGCACAAGCACTGCGCCTGGACGGCACCCTGGTGGACGATTTCCTGATCCAGCGGCACGGCCGCAACGTGCACGTGCTGAACGCCCCGTCGCCGGCGGCCACCAGCGCGCTGGAGATCGGGCGGCATATCGCCGGCATCGCAACCGGCCGGCCGATCGGCTGACCCCGCCTACCGATCGGCCGACTGACTCGACCGAGCTGTCGAATCGGCGCCGGAGGATCAGCGGCCGGCCACCGCGTCCGGGCGCATCCGGCGCGCGATCCGGTTGACCGCGCTCATCACCGCACGCAGGGATGCGCCGACGATGGACTCGCTGATCCCGACGCCCCACAGCACCTGATCGCCCACCTCGATCTCCAGGTAGGCGGCGGCCTCCGCGTCGCCACCGGTGGTCAGCGCGTGCTCGGAGTAGTCCAGCACCCGCAGCCCGATGCCGCCCAGTCCCATGTCCGGCTCGGAGATCGCGGCGCAGAAGGCGGCGATCGGTCCGTTGCCCACTCCGGTGACGTCCCAGAGCCGGCCGAAGGCCTGCACCTTCGCCGATACCCGGGTCATCCCGTTGTCTTCCGAGGACGAGTTGAACGTCCGCAGCGCGAAGGTGGCCTCGGAGTCGAACAGGTACTCGGCCTCGAAGATCTTCCACATCTGGGCCGCGTCCACCTCGCCGCCGGCGTCGTCGGTGTGCCGCTGGATCACCTGGCTGAAGTCGATCTGCAGCCGCCGCGGCAGGTCGAGCGCGTGGTCGCTCTTCATGATGTAGGCGACCCCGCCTTTGCCCGACTGGGAGTTGACCCGGATCACCGCTTCGTAGGACCGCCCGACGTCCTTGGGGTCGATCGGCAGGTAGGGGATCTGCCAGGGCAGCTCGGACGCCGGCCGGCCGGCGGCGGCGGCCGATGCGGCCAGCGCGTCGAAGCCCTTCTTGATCGCGTCCTGGTGCGAGCCGGAGAACGAGGTGTAGACCAGGTCGCCGGCGTACGGATGCCGCTCGGGTACCGAGATCCGGTTGCAGTACTCCACCGTCCGGCGGATGTCGTCGATGTCGGAGAAGTCGATCTCCGGGTCGATGCCCTGGCTGTACAGGTTGAGCCCGAGGGTGACCAGGTCGACGTTGCCGGACCGCTCGCCGTTGCCGAACAGGCAACCCTCGACCCGGTCGGCGCCGGCCAGCATCGCCAGCTCGGCGTCGGCCACCGCGGTGCCCCGGTCGTTGTGGGTGTGCACCGAGAGGGCGACGTGCTCCCGGTGAGGCAGGTTGCGGCTCATCCACTCGATCTGGTCTGCGTAAACGTTCGGCGTGGAGCGCTCCACGGTGCACGGCAGGTTCAGCACGATCTCGCGCTCGGCGTCCGGTTGCCAGACGTCCATCACCGCACTGCAAAGGTCGAGGGAGAACTCCAGCTCGGTGTCCATGAAGATCTCGGGGGAGTACTCGTAGCCGAAAATCGTCCCGCCGGCATCGAGGTACTGCTCGGCGTACTTCATCACCGCCCGGGTGCCCTGGGTGGCGATCGCCCGGCATTCGGCGCGGCCGTCGCCCGCGAAGCCGAAGACCACCTTGCGGAACACCGGCGCCGCCGCGTTGTACAGGTGCACGGTGGCCCGGTGGGCGCCGGCCAGCGACTGCACCGTGCGCTCGATCAGCTCCTCCCGGGCCTGGGTGAGCACCGAGATGGTCACATCCTCGGGGATCCGCTCGGAGGTGATCAGCTCCCGGACGAAGTCGAAGTCGGTCTGGCTGGCGGCCGGGAAGCCGACCTCGATCTCCTTGTAGCCCATCCGCACCACCAGGTCGAACATGGCGCGCTTGCGGGCGACGTTCATCGGGTCGATCAGCGCCTGGTTGCCGTCGCGCAGGTCGGTGGACAGCCAGCGCGGCGCCCGGGTGATGGTGCGCGAGGGCCACTGCCGGTCGGGGAGGTCGATCGGACGGAACGAGCCATAGCGGTGGATCGGCATGCCGGACGGTCGCTGTGCGGTGCGGCGGGGACGAGACGGCGTCCCGGCGGCGAACGAAGGGTGGGACATGGAACTGCTCTCCTCAGTCGTGGACCTGCAAAGGACGACGGGAGTCGGCGTAGCGCGCTACCCGCGACGAGGGGGCCGACTGGACCTGCGGCTAGAACCCGGGTCCGGAAGCCTCGTCACGGCCGCCGAGGAGGAGCAGCGCGCGCATGATGCTTTCGACCCTACCCGCGCCGGGCGGGTTCCGAAACCGGCGAGTCGGACTGACCAGGTTACAGGCCGGCCCATTCGACGGTGTCGCCCTTGCCGTTGGCAAGGGTCAGGCGAAGCTGGGAGGGGGCGGCAGAGCCGACGTGGAAGTACGACTGACACCCGCCACCGCCGCCTTTGCCTTGATCCACCGACGCGGTGGCGTAGTTGCACGCCGGTGGGAACCCGTCAGGGGCGGTAGCCATCGGGCGGTAGGTCTGTTCGTTGCTGTCGTACAGGATCGCGTTGTGCGCCGGGTCCAGGACGACGGACGCGCTACTGCCTTGGGTGTAACCGATCCGGACGCTGAAGTCGCCGAGCAGCTGAAGATTCTGCTGACCGACGGAGGTCTCTGGCTCAAGGATGAGGATGAGCTTCTCGTTGGAGTGAGCACCATATGCCGTGAGCTGTTGACCGTAGCCGCCGAGGACCGTCTGCGGACTGCGGGACTTCGCCGGGGACGTGCCACACGCCGCGAGGCTCATGGTCAGTGCACATGCCAGCGCGACCGGTGTTGCGCTGCCTGGCATCCGCAACCGTCCACGGGTGGTCAGTCGGTCCGGCATCGGCACGCTCTTTCAGATATTTGCCCGGTTCATCGGGCTGCTCTCGGTGGTCGGCAGGCTTACTTCGGCGGATACCATCGCATCCACCTGGTCTGCTTGCCGACTGCAAAGCTGGGTGGGCGCAGGCAGCGAACGGTGCGAACCGGCGCGGCCGGTTAGGTGGGCGGTTCTGCCCCCGGTAGTCTTGGCGCCCGTGGAACTGGAATCGGACAGCCTCAAGACCCTCTACGGCAACCGCTTCAATGCCGAGTCCGAGCAGCGCCAGGACATCTGGCAGGTGCTGTGCTCGGACTTCTTCCAGCGCTGGGTGCCGGCCGAGGCCACCGTGCTGGACCTGGCTGCCGGGCATTGTGAGTTCATCAACAACATCAGCGCGGCCCGGCGGATCGCGGTCAACCTGAACCCCGACGTGAAGGTGCGCGCCGCGCAGGGGGTGGAGACCCACGTGCTGCGCTCGGACAGCCTCACCGGCATCGACTCCGACTCGATCGACCGGGTGTTCATCTCCAACTTCTTCGAGCACATCACCCACGAGACCATCCTGGCCACCCTGGTCGAGGTGCGCCGGGTGCTCAAGCCGTCCGGCCAGTTGTTGCTGCTGCAGCCGAACGTGCGCTACTGCGCCAAGGACTACTGGCAGTTCTTCGACCACATCACGCCGGTGGACGACCGGGCCATGGTGGAGGCGTTCGCCCAGACCGGCTACCGGGTGGTGAAGAACATTCCGCGGTTCCTGCCCTACACCACCAAGAGCCGGCTGCCGTCCGGGCCGGCGCTGGTGCGGCTCTATCTCAAGGTGCCGTTGGCGTGGCGGGTGCTCGGCGCCCAGGCGTTCATGGTGGCCACTCCGGTCGCGGACTGACTCACGGGCCGGTTTGGCCATACAAGATCAACTAATTCACAGGTTCGCATCAACGGTGATGAGCGGGACGTAAGCCTCTAACAGGGGTAGCCTGCACCCCGTGCACCCGGTCACAGAACCGAAGACTGCACGGGCTCAGACGGCCAAAGCGGCGCCGTCGGAGGCCGTCCCCGCTGCACCCTCCAGCCGAGAGCGCTTCCTCAGCCTGTTATGGCTTCCCTCGCCGGCTGGCCTGGTAGCGCGGGTGCGGGCGGTTCCACCCCTGTCGGCCTGGATGCTGCTGGCCGCCATCGCGCTGGCCGCGCCGATCGCGCCGTACGAGTCGCTCTCTCCGCTCGCGGGCCTGGACACCAGCTGGGCGACCGGTCTCAATATCGCCCGGCTGCACCGGCTGCGGTTCGGGCCAGAGCTGGTTTTCAGTTATGGACCGTGGGGTTTTCTCGACCATCCGTCGATGGCGAGCCGGTTCAATCTGGCATCCGGCGTGCTGTTCTCGACCGTTGCGGTCGGGTCTGCATGGCTGGCGTTCCGAGCAGCGCTGCGGGTCCGGCTGGGCCAGCACGTGGCCGACGTGGCGGCAAGCCTGCTGGTGATCATCTGCGCGCTGAATCTCGAGCCGAGCGCGATCCTGATGGCCGCCATGCTGCTGGTCGTGCTGTGCTACCTGGATACCGGCATGCCGGTGTGCACCGGTCGCTGGATACCGGCCACAACCGCTGGCTGTGCGGCGTTGCTGATGCAGGTCAAGCTCTACGAGGGGGCGCTGCTCGCGGCCGGTGCCATGGCCGCTGCGCTGTTCGGCCCGGTGCGGCGATGGCGGCGGCTGCTGGCATCGGTCGTCGCCCTCGGCGGCGGCTCGCTGCTCGCCTGGATCCTGATCGGGCAGTCGGTGAGTGACCTGCCGGCATGGCTACGCGGGATGCTCCAGATTTCCAGCGGCTATTCCGACGCGATCTCGCTGGAAGCCAGGCCGAATGTGCTGCCATACCTGGTGATCGCCGCCCTGGCAGGGCTGGTCGCCGGCTATCTGGTGAGGGTCGGCAGGGGCCGGCCGGCCCGGGTCACCGTGGGCGTGGCAGTGATTGCCGTCCTCGCGCTGTACATCGGATTCCGGGAAGGCACCACCCGACACGGTGCCGGCCATCAACGCGCCGAATACGTGTGCGCGCTGCCGATCCTGGCCTGGTCCGTCGCGGCTGGTCGCAGGGTGGCGCTTCGGCTCGGGGTGCTGGTCGTTGTCGTTCTGCTCGTGGGTAACAGCTGGTTGCCGCCCTACCCGACCGATGCGGCGAACCAGTGGGGCGTCCAACTGCAACTGCTGGTGGACACCCAGTACCGGACAGCCCAGGTGCGGCGGGCGCAGGCGGTCGCCCAGAACTACTACGCGTTGTCTGCCGAGATGCGCGCAGCGCTGACCGGGCAGCCGGTTTCGGTGGAACCCTGGGAGACGACGCTGGCCTGGGCCTATGGCCTGAACTGGCGGCCGGCGCCGGTGTTTCAGAATTACGTTGCCTACACTGGCCAACTCGATGAGTTGAACGCGGCGTTCCTCAGCCAGGCGCCGTCAGATCAGAAGATCCTGCGAGCCACCGGCACCAATTCCGTCGAACGGTCGCAACCGGCTCTGGGATCCACCGAGGCAACAGCTGGCCGAGTTGTGCGACTACCGACCACAGGTCACCAATGCACGGTGGATGCTGCTGGCCAAGGCGGCCGATCGCTGCGGTCCGGCCCAGCCCGAGCCGGCGGTGCGGGTGGCAGCCGGCCAGCAGGTCAGCGTGCCGACGGCCGATGGTGACTCGCTGGTCACCATGTCGTTCGTGCCGGACGACCCGAACCTGGCCGTCCGGCTCGGGCGGCTGCTGGACAAGAGCTTCCACCCGCTGACCGTCACCGCCGACGGCGCCCGCTTCCGGCTGCCACGGTCCCTGGCCGACGGGCCACTGATCGTGTCGCTGCCGTTGGCCACCGGCTGGCCGTCCGGGTACGGCGGCGGCACCGCCTACCGCACGGTGAGCTTCAGCGAGCCGGGCCGGGTTTGGTTCTCCGTCATCAAGCTCGATTGACCCGGGCGTATTGCTCTGCGTGCACCCGTTGAAAAGTGGCAGTGAATCCGGCTCATCACAAGCCCCTGCTCGTTCTAGCCATCTTCGCGGTGATCCGACAGTGAGCTGACGATCTTCAGATTAGGTCGCGGTTGGATTGCCTCGCAGAGGGAGAGCCACTGGTCCGTGCCGTCGATACCTCCACCTTTCCTCTGTACGGCCGACCCGGGCAGCGCGCGGGAGGATCACCCGGACGGGAGTTTGGCCGGGATCAACGGGGCTGGCTGGAGGAGCGGTAGCGGTGTACCGGGCGGCCGGTGGTGCGGTATTCCAGCTCTAAAGTCAGCAGGGAGCGCCGGGTCAGTTCGGAGAGGTAGCGCTGGGCTGTGGGTCGGCTGATGCCGAGCCGGGTGGCGACCTGTTCGGCGCTGACCGGTTCCTCGGCCGATTTCACGATCTGCAGCACGTGGCTCATGGTGGGTGGCAATTCGGGCTGGGTGGCGCGCGGATGTGCCGGACGACGTAGCGCGTAGAAGTTGTCGATGGTGTTCTGATCGGCCTCGCCGGTTGTCTCGGCCAGCTGCCGGCGCCAGCGTCGATAGGCGTCCAACTGCTGGGTCAGCTGCTGCAAGCCGAACGGCTTGACCAGGTAATAGACGGCACCGAGGCCGATCGCTGAGCGCACCGATTCGACATCGCGGGCCGCGGTGATGAAGATACAGTCCGGTGGCGGCTGTGGCTCGGCAGCGAGCGAACGTAGCAGCGACAAGCCGTCCTCGTCCGGAAGATAGATGTCCAGCACCAGCAGGTCTGGCTTGTGTTGCCGGATCATCTCTCGGGCTTTGGCAGCGGTATGTGCCTCACCGACGCAGCGGAATCCCTCGACCCGTTCGACGCTGACCGCATGCAGGTGCGCGACCCGGAAGTCGTCATCAACCACCAGGGTGGTAATCATGCTGGGGTCACGGCGGCTACCGGCGTCTGGATAGGAGCCTGCGCGCGTGGCAGTACGACCACGAAATGACCACCCGGGCCGGGTTCGACGCTGACCTGACCGTGGGCACGGCTGACCAGACGGTCCACCAACGCCAGCCCGACGCCACGGCGGAGATCCCCGCGCGGCGCCTTGGTGGTGTAGCCGTCGGTGAAGATGTCCTCGATGGCCTCCGGTGCCACGCCCGGACCGGTATCGGTAACGGTGATCCGAATATTGTCGGCCTGCTCCAGCCGCACGGTGACCGTTCGCGGATCGGCTACGCCGGCGGTGGCGTCGATGGCGTTGTCGATGAGATTGCCGATCACCGCCAGCAGCACCACTTGCTCATCCGGGCTTGCCTCGAGGTGGGAATCCTCGGTGATCATCAGGTCCACGCTGCGTTCCGCGGCTACTGCGATCTTGGCTCGCAACAGGGCTGCGATTGCCGGCGGGCTAATCCGGGCTCGCAGCCCTTCGGCCGAGACGCTGAGTTCCTCAGCGATCGAGGCGAGGTAGGCGCGCGCCTCGCTGATCTCGCCGAGATCGAGCAGGCCGGCGATGACGTGCAGCCGATTGGTGAACTCGTGCTCCTGCGCTCGCAGCGCGCTGGTCAGGCCGGTGACTGCATTCATCCGGCGGATCAAGACTTCCATCTCGGTCCGGTCCCGCAGGGTGACCACGCTGCCCACGTCCCGTCCGGCGATGCTGACCGGGCGGCGGTTGACCAGTAGTAGGGCGTCCTTGGTGAGCACGCTCTGGTCCACGCCGCTGACCGTGCCCGTGAGCACGTCGCGCAGCCGGCCAGCCGGCACCATCTCGCTGATCGGCGATCCGGCGCCGCCTCCAGTGATCTGCAGCAATCGGCGCGCTTCGTTGTTCATCAAGGTGACCCGGTTCCGGGTGTCGAAGCCGATCACACCCTCCTGGATCCCGTGCAGCATCGCCTCGCGTTCCTGCAGCAACGCGGCGATCTCACGCAGCTCCAAGCCGAACGTCACTCGCTTGATCGCTCGGCTGAGCAGGTATGCGACGCCGGCTCCGACGGCGAGCGCGAGGGCGGAGTACAGCGCGATCGCGGCGATCTCGTCGTTGACCTGCTGGGCCACCTGGGTCTCCAGGATGCCGACCGAAACCTGACCGATGACTCGTCCGTCGGCGGAGAGCACCGGGGCCTTGCCGTTGGCGGAGCGGCCCAGGCTGCCGTGATCGATGCCGACGTGACTGCGCCCGTCCAGCACCGCGACCGGTTCCTCGAGCTTCTTGCCGATCAGGGCCGGGTTCGGGTGTGAGTAGCGCACCCCGTACCGGTCGGTCACCACGACGTAAGCGGCGCCGGCCGATCCGGCTAGTTGTCCGGCGAGCCGCTGCACGGTGCCGGACTGGTCAGCGCGGCTGAGCGCGTCCCGGATCTCGGACATCCCGGCGACCACGCTAGCGATGGCGCTGGCGCGGGCCTCGTACTGCTGATCCATCGACCGGCGGGTCAGTTGGATGTCCAGCAGGCCGCCGAGTGTGACAGTGGCCAGCAGGATCCCGAGCATGCCGATCATGATCTGCGATGCAAGCGTCCTTTGCCGCCACATTGAGCGCCTCCTTCCCGCCGCCGCGCGCTCGGACATCCTCCGCTCGGCGAGCGACAGGTACTCGTTTCATCCTCCGCTCCTTGAGCGGCATGAAATCATTTCGGCGCCCGTTTGCCCAGCGCCGGTGAACACAACGCACTAAAGCCGCGGTAACGCACAGGTCATGCACTCTTCATCGGGCAAGGACCAGTATCGCGAGTTAGCGGGCTAACGAGCGTAAGCCTGGTGCTGCCCGGCAGGACCACTGCACCCTTCTGCGACAACGAACGCTGAAGGAGGCAGCCGCAGCAGATGACTACACCCAAGGCTGAACCGGCCATTGAGCTGGCCGGTGTCACCAAAAAGTTCGCCACCCCGGCCGGTGGCATCTACACCGCCGTGGAAGGCCTCGAGCTGACGGTGGACACCGGCCAGTTCTGCGCCATCGTCGGCCCAACCGGCTGCGGCAAATCCACCGCGCTGACCATGATCTCCGGCCTGGAGAAGCCCACCGCCGGCACGGTGAAGGTCAACTGCCGAGCGGTGACCGGCCTCACGCCTGGCGTCGGATACGTCTTCCAGAACGATGCAGTGTTTCCGTGGAAGACGGTGCTGGACAACGTCGCCGCCGGGCCGCGGTTCCGCGGCATGCGCCGCACCGACGCGATCGGGGTGGCCCAGGACTGGCTGCGCCGGGTTGGCCTGGCCGGCTTCGAAGACCGGTACCCGCATCAGCTCTCCGGCGGTATGCGCAAACGGGTGGCCCTGGCGCAGAGCCTGATCAATGAGCCGCGGGTGCTGCTGATGGACGAGCCATTCTCCGCGCTGGACGTGCAGACCCGCTCGATCATGTCGGACGAGCTGCTCTCGCTCTGGGAGCTGACCCGGCCGGCGGTGGTATTCGTCACCCACGACCTGGAGGAAGCCATCTCGCTGGCCGACAAGGTGATCGTGCTGACCGCCGGCCCCGGCCGGGTCAAAGCGGTGTTCGCAGTGGAGCTGCCGCGGCCGCGTCGTGCTCAGGAAATCCGGTTCACCGACGAATTCGTCCGGCTCTACTCCGAGATTTGGGACGCGCTGCGCTCCGAGGTGGAAACCGCCTACGCCCGCACGACCAGCCAGGAGGCGTCATGACCCAGGCCGTGAGCCAGCCTGTGCAACCGGTCATGCTGCCGCCCGGACGACCGGGTCGAGGGTTGCGCGCACAACGCTGGCGCCGGCGCGGCATCGTCTACATCGCCCGTCTGCTGCTAGTCGTGCTGCTAGTCGGCGGTTGGCAGCTGGGCGTGAACAGCAAGCACATCGACGAGTTCTTCTGGGGATCGCCGGACGGCGCCTATCACCAGCTGCGCACCTGGGTTGTCAACGGCACCTCGCAGGGCTCACTTGGCAGCCAAATCCTGGTCACGCTGCAGGAGGCGCTGTACGGATTCTTGATCGGCGTCGTGCTCGGCGTGCTCTTCGGCGTAGCGCTCGGCCGCAACCAGTTCCTGTCCGATCTGTTGGCGCCCTTCATCAAGGTGGCGAACTCGATTCCCCGGATCGTGCTCGGCTCCTTCTTCACCCTGGCGTTCGGATACGGCATCAAGTCGAAGGTGATCCTGGCCGTCGTGCTGGTTTTCTTCGGGGTGTTCTTCAACGCCTTCCAAGGCACCCGCGAGGTGGATCGAAACCTGCTGTCCAATGCCCGGATCCTCGGTGCCTCGCGCTGGCAGACCACCCGGCAGGTGGTGCTGCCATCCGCCTTCACCTGGATCATGGCCAGTCTGCACGTCAGCTTCGGCTTCGCGCTGATCGGCGCACTGGTCGGTGAGCTGCTCGGCGCCGACAAGGGCCTCGGCCTTCTCATCAAGAACTCGCAGAACAACACCGATATCAACGGCGTGCTGGCCGGCATGGTGCTGGTGGCCGTAATCGCACTGGTAGCCGAGAGCCTGATCACCGTGCTCGAACGGCGGGTGCTGCGGTGGCGACCGCCCCAGCACACCGTCAACCTCAGCTCCCTCTAGCAACTCTCAGCCTCATCGCTACCACCGAGCGCGGACCCGGGCGACCGCAGCGCGCCAAGCACAGCCCTCACCTCAGGAATAGGAGTGCCATGCCAAGCAAACGCATTCTCGCCACCGCGGCCGCCGCCGCAGCCGCCGTCGCGCTGGCCACCGGCTGCGCGAACAAGGCCACCTCAGGCACCACCGGCTCGACAGCGAGGGCGGCCGCCGGGTCACCGACGGTGACCATCATGGTCGGTGGCCTGAGCAAGCAGATTTACCTACCCTTCATGCTCGCCCAGGACCTCGGCTACTACGCCAAGGCCGGTGTCAACGTCAAACTGGAGAACGAGCCAGCCGGCGGCGATGCCACCCAGAACATGCTGGCCGGTCAGGTGGACGGAGTGGGCGGCTTCTACGACCACAACATCGCCTTGCAGGGTCAGGGCAAGAGCTCCGAGTCGGTGGTCTCGATGCTCCAGGTGCCCGGAGAGGTCGAGCTGTGCCGAACTGACCTGCAAGCCAAGATCAAGTCGCCAGCCGACTGGAAGGGCCTATCCCTCGGTATCACCGACACTGGCTCCTCCACCGACTTCCTCACCCAGTACCTGGCCACCAAGAACGGAGTCGATCCGGCCACCACGATCAGACGCGGCGTCGGTGCCGGCACCACCTTCATCGCCGCGCTGAAGCAGAAGGCGATCTCCTGCGGCATGACCACCGAACCGACGGTATCCCAGATCCTCAACCAGAAGCTCGGCTACATCCTGCTCGACATGCGCACCGCCCAGGGCGCGCGGCAGGCCCTCGGCGGCACCTACCCGGCGACCTCGCTGTACATGACCACCAGCTACGTCAACAGCCACAAGGACGTCGTACAGAGACTCGTCAACGCCTACGTGGCAACCCTGAAGTGGATCCAGGGCCACACCGGCGCCGACGTCGCGGCCAAGGTTCCGCCGGACTACTACGCCGGCGTCGGCAAGGACGCCTACGCCAAGGCGCTAGACAGCGAAAAGGGAATCTTCAACCCGGACGGCCTCATGCCGCCGGACGGCCCGCAGACCTGCCTGGCGGTGCTCTCGGCTTTCAACCAGAGCGTCAAGGGCAAGACCATCGACCTGAGCAAGACCTACACCGACAATTTCGTCAACGCGGCCCAGCCCATCAGCTAGCAACCGCCGAGACGGCCGGCTGCTCGGCCGAGCCGCGCACCGCATGGGCGAGGCTCGGCCCAGCAGGGCCGATGCGGCTGATCTCAGCCACCGCTGCCGGGTACCGCACGGCCTGTAGCGGGTTCCAGCTGGCAGGCCGGGAACGACCTGATCGGATCGCTTATTGGCTTGCTGAACAAAAGGCCGCCGAGGCAGCTGAACTCACGGAGGCGGCCGCGGCGCAGCTTCCACAGATCAATTTACCTGCGCTGCTCGACCAGGTGACTGACGAGGCGCGAGCGGACCGCTCCTACTGCGAGGGCAGGCCAGCCGGCTCAGCGCCAATGGACAGGATCGCTTATCCCACTCTCAGCGCTCGCCGCGCACTCTGATCTCATGCGACTCCTGCAGATACGGCACGTCGGCGCCCAAGCCCGGATCGGAACGGGCCACGTCGGCTCGGTCGCGACTCGCGCCGCTCGTCAGCGACCACGCCCGTGGGCAACAACGGCGACCGGTTGCTGCACACCTCGGTGGTGAATGCCCTGCTCAGCGTGGACGGCAGGATTCTCCTCGGCGCCGTCTCACCAGAGCTGCTCGAGGACGCGGCTGCCGGAACCTTTAAGTGAGCTTCGGCCAGCCGGAGGAACTGTCTGGCTCTGCCGCGCCGCAGGGCAACACTGTGACCATCTCCAGTTCCGCGCCGTGCGGGGTGCGCACCACCGGCCTGCTGCGGTGGAGCGGGGCTGCAGCTTGCCTATGCCGCGATCTTCTTGAGCCTCGCCTACGGCCGGTTCACCACGAGGAACGTCACCTGCTGATCGGCTCGCAGACTCCACCGGAGGCGGCGTGAGCAACAACTGGCCGGTCATCGGCCTGAGCGTGGCCTCGGCCCTGTCGTATTCGGTGTCGACGAACCTGAAGAAGGCCAGCGCGTCCCAGATTCCCGATGCCAGGCATGCACATGCTGGCGGCATCGGAGGATTCGTCGGGCGAACGTTGAAGCACCCACTGTGGCTGTCCGGCATTCTGGTGGACGCGTTGGGTCTCGGGCTGCAAGTGATCGCGCTGCATCTCGGTGCCCTGGCCCTGGTTCAACCGCTGCTGGTGACCAGCCTAGTGTTCGCGCTGCTGGTCCGGCAGGGCAGCGTGAGACGCTTCAGCCGACCGGAACTGCTGTGGGCAGTCGTGCTGACCTGCTGCCTCATCGGCTTCCTGATCCTGTCAGGGTCCATCTCCAGTACCACCCATTCGGCCGACATCGACCGGTTGCCGGCGGCCATCGCGGCGGCGGTCGGCCTCCTCACCGCGGGGCTGTGCCTGGCACTCGCACGAGGCCAGGTACCGCCTGCCGGTCGGGCGGCGCTGATCGGGACCGCTGTCGGCGCGATCTACGCCGCCACCGCTGCTCTGATCAAGGCGACTACCAACGTGCTGGCAGCACACGGCCCGGTAGCGGTGCTGACCGCCTGGCAGCTCTACGCCACCGTGGTGCTAGGCGGCATCGGCCTGTTCCTGACCCAGCTGGCCTTCCAAGCCGGACCACTGGCGGCCAGCCTGCCAGCGATAGCCACCGTTAACCCCCTGCTCAGTGTGGCAATCGGCGTACTGGTCTATGACGAGCAGGTGCATCGAGGACCACTCGGCGGCACGGTGCTGTTCGGCCTGCTGGTGTTGCTCGCCATCTCCATCGTCGGGCTCGGCAGGGTGGAGCAGGCCGAACTCACGGGCACCCCGGTCGTACTGCCGACCACGCCTGGTCAGGGTCCAAACCAGGATCGGCCGGCACCAGCAGAGTGAAGGTCGGCGGATGCCGGCTGGTAAGGCTGAGACGGGCGCCCTCGGCCTCGGCAAGGCTGCGGGCGAAGGCTAAGCCGATGTCGGTGCCGACGGCGTGCGGTGACCGGCGTTCGAAGAGCTGGCCGACATCACCGAACACCCCACCGGCGAGGGCAAGCTCTACCTCTACGCGATCACGGACTGCTTCAGCAACCGGATCGTTGGCTACGACCGGATGCAAGCACGACTGGCCGTCACCGCACTCCACAACGCGGCCCAGTCGAGGCGCTGGACGGACACCTACGATCACTGAATCAAGCTGGTGTGCGAGCCCGATGGCGGCGATCACGGTGGCCGCGAGAACCGGGCGTTATCGGAGCCGTGTGCTGTTAGGCGTCTCTGGTCATCATTCGCCAGGCGCCGAGGACGGTCCATCCGATGAGCCAGGCGAGGATAACGCAGATGGCGGTGGTGGTGGATTCGGTGACTCGGAAGTCTTGTCCGCCGCCGCCGAAGGCCAGCGGTAGTTGTCCGGGTTCGAGGTGTGAGGTGGCGACGCCGACGATACCGCGTTGCCCGTTGATGAAATGAGGTATTCGGGTTCGGATGGCGATCGGTGTCAGGATGACTTCCAGCACGATCATCAGCATCACTGCGGTGGTGCGTTGGCCGAGGAGGGATCCGAGCCCGACGCCGACGATGAACCCGATCGTTGCTTCGAGTTCGAGCCACAGCCCGGTCTTGATCATGAGGGAGTTTGAGGGGTAGAGGAACTGCTTCTTGTAGTCCGGGTAGTTCTGCTCGGCGATGGCGATGGCTGCGGCCCTGGCTTGGGCGGCGCTGGCTGGGACGGGGCGTCGGTCGGGTCCGGCGATGACGATCTGGGCTGGTTGGCCCGGTGGGTTGTCGCAGCCGACGTCCTGTTGTGATGGTTGCTTGTAGTTGTAGGTGAAGTTGCAGAGGATTTCGGTGGGGTGGTCGGCGGCCCAGTCTTGCAGGCCGCTTTGCGTCAGGCCGGCAGGCACGGCCACGCCGTCGTAGCTCAGCTTGGTGGGGGCGGCGAACACGCAGACGGCGCAGACGATGGTGAAGCCGATCGCGACCAGCGAGACGATGATTGCCAGCCCGGCCGGGATCCGGGCCAGGTAGAGCGCAAGTCGGGAGCGGCCGGTGATCACAAGGTGCCGGAACATTCCGTCCGACAAATCCGCAGATCCGGCGGTGCAGCCGAGCGTGGCGGCCACGATGAACCCGAACGTGTAGAGCACCCCGGCGGACATCGCGGTGTAGATGTCGTATCCACCGGCCGGACCATAGGTCTTCGGGGCGACCGCGTGCAGCAACAGCCGCACCGCCAGGAAGACCGTCGGCAAGCCCACCGTCACGAGCACCAGGGTGATCATGAGACCGCGGCGCCTGCGCAACTCCATGAACCGCGTCGCGATCATCGCGCCGGTCGGGATCGGCGAGCCACGGTGATCGCGTCTCGGCTCTAGCGACACCGGCGGGACCGCGGATGCGCCGGCGTCGCGCATGGCTGTCACTGGGAATCACCCAAGCGGCTGGTGACTTGAAGGAACCACGCCTCCAGCGAGGCTTGCAGCGGTTGAAGGCGATACACCGCAATGCCGCCGGTGACCAGGACGCGGGCGACCTCGGCGATGACATCGCGGGTCGTGCCCGCCGGCAGCGTGATCGCCAACCCGGCCGCCTCGATGGCGACGCTCGCGCCGAGATTGGTTTCGGTCAGTAAGGCTCGGGCTCGGTCGGGTTCGGAGCAATCGACCTGGAGCACCATGGAGGTGCCCGCGAGAAGCTCGGCGATCGGTCCCTGCCGGATGACCTGGCCGCGATCCACGATGGCCACCGCGTCGCAGGTCCGCTGCACCTCATCGAGCAAGTGGGACGACAACACCACGGTGCGACCTTCGGCGACCAGCGATCGGATCATGTCGCGCATCTCGTGCACCCAGCGGGATCGAGGCCGTTCATCGGCTCGTCCAGGATCAACAGTTCCGGATCGCCGATCAAACACGCGGCCACGCCAAGCCGTTGCCGCATGCCCATCGAGTACTTCGATACCCGATCGTCGGCGCGGTGCAGGATCCCGACGCGTTTCAGCGAGGCATCGATGCGAGTTCTTGCCGCTGGCTCGCGCGCGGCAGCCAATATCTGCAGGTTCTGCCGTCCCGTCAGATGGCCGTGGAACCGCGGCTCATCGACGATCGCCCCGACCCGCGCCAGCGCCTTGTCCCGGTGGCTCGGGACCGAATAGCCCAGCAGCGACATCGTGCCCGCGTCGGCACGGGTCAACCCGAGCAACACCCGGATCAGTGTCGTCTTACCCGCTCCGTTCGGTCCGAGGTACCCGAACGCGCAGCCGCGCGGGATCCGCAGGTCCACCCCATTGACCGCGACATTGGAACCGAAACGCTTCACCAAACCACGAGTCTCGACCGCCCACGAACTATCAGCCGCATGTTCGGCAGGCGCCGCAACCACGTCCGTCACGGTCACGGGCACCGGCCCAGCCGACAGCGGCCCGCCCTGCCTGATGCTTTCCGCGCGTCAATCACGGTCGGCAGCCTCCATAACATGCAGTTGCCCGGAACCCGGGGCGACCTGACGCTATCGCGAATAGAAACATGCCGTAATGGTTTCCGCCGACGCTCAGCCACACATCAGGTAACACCCTGACCCCACCCTGAAACCCCTGCCGACCGGCCCTGCGTCATCTGCAAGGGTCGGCAGTGGCTGCTGCGACCGGCCCATCCACTTGCGTTGACATGCGCTGTATAGCTGCGTGGCCTGGTGACCTTCATCGGGGGTTATCTCCTGTCGATCAGGCGGGGAAGCCGCTCAAGGTTGAGCAGGACGTCTAGCAAATACAAATAGCCAAGCAAGCCAAGGTCGTGCGGCAACGCACCGGTGTGCTGGCCCAGTAGTGAATTCGTAGCCTCGACTTTGTTTGCGCTGTTGGTACCGGTGCCTGTGGTTGGCGTCGCGTAGCATCTGAATCCATCGCGTTTGAGCACGCAGCGTCGCCTCGCGTTGTGCATCCACGCCATCAACGTCGCCACCCGCAGTCACAGGAACGTACGAGCTTGATCACCTGGTCGAACTCTCCGGCGGTGGCAGCTCCGACGTTCGCAACCTGTGCCCGAACGTCCTCTTTACCGGTCCCAGCAGCAGTTTCATCCACAACGATAAGGACAAGTCGAGGAGTATCTGTTCGATGCCCAGTGTCAGGATAGGGCTTCGCTGGTCGCGATCCAGCGAGCGGTAAGCCTGGCCCTCGGCGGCGGTCAGCTGCCAAAGTCCGCTGCACCTGGCTGCGGGTGCCAGCCACAGGTGGCTCACCAAATGGGGGGAGTGGCGGGCGTGCCGGCAGCAGTCGCGTGGTGACGTCAGCCCAAGCTCACCCGGGGACGCCAGCGATAACCAGGCGGATTGCCGTCAGCGAGTGCCAGGACTCGAACGTCAGCGCAGCTCAGCGGTACCGTGCCCGGTCAGACCGCGCCGCGCGGGTAGGCGATCCCTCGTCCAACGGGGTAGCGCGCCGGTGTCGCGATTCGGCAAGTATGACCACTGCGGTGCCACACTGGGCCGGCGTCCAATCCCAGCCGGCGACGGCGGCTAGCTAGCAGCCGCTAACTTGCCAAACGTGCTAGACACAGCCTGACTAGGCACCAAGTCCGTGCGCAGTGCAGTTGACTCGTACGTCAGCTGAAGTGATATTCCTGCGTTTTACCCTCTTGATGGCCTCTATCCATGCTTAACTATCGCCGTTTAATGGCCGGGGCAGTGGGGGTTGATATGGCTTCACGCGGATTGGTCACGGCTGCGGCGGTATCCGCGGTTGTCCTCTCGATGCTGGTCGCGCCACCGCCTGCCTCATCCACTGCCGGGCATCCCGCCGCGCTGACAGCCGCCCCGGCACCGCGAGCCGCCAAGGCACCGGCATCTCCGGTCGCCAAGCCGGCGACCAGCACGCCGTTGCACGCTGCCAGCAGTTCCCACCAGAGCAAACACCCGAGCCGCAGCCGGGTCTCATACCGGTTGCCCGGTGCGCACATGGCCGCAGCGCAAGATCCGTCCCTGCAAAACGTGACGATCGGCTTTTCGGAGTTTCCACCGGGCACGGTGATCGACCATCAGTATCTCGACGAGGGGGTCACCTTTGGAGAGCCTGGCCTAAGCACGGCGTTCACGTCCCCCGATGCCGCGGATCCGACCGCGCCAGTGCTCTCGGGCACCCCAAGGTTCTTCGGCGATGTAAACGTCGCGTTCGTGAACCCAGACTTCGGCGACCTTCGCGTGGTACCGGGATTCTCGGTCAACATCGGTTACATCGACAGCCCAGGAACGACAACCCTCTCACTAATCGCCCTCGATGGCGAGGTCCTCGAGTCCTATGTCATTGAGCAGACCGGCATCGTCACCGCCAACGTCAACGCCCTCGGCAATCCGCTCGCCGGCTTCCGCGTAACTACCGTCGATGACGACCACGGTTTCGCGATTGACAACCTGACCTTCCCCGGCTATCCCCAAGTACCCGCGGACCAAGCCGGCGCGAGTAACCCCAGTGAGCCCGACACCACCTGCTACACCGCCATGCCGGTCAATTGCGCTACGGGGGAGTTCGACCACACCTTCAACGATGTTGCGATACCCGGCCGCGGCCCGGGACTCAATCTGCAGCGCACCTACAGCAGCGCCGCAGCCAGCGCGGACGGCCCATTCGGGCACGGCTGGAACTACTCCTACGGCATGTCTGCCACGACGCTGCCCTCAGGCGAGGTTGACATCGATCAGGAAAACGGCAGCCAAGTTGCCTTCAGCCCGGATAGCTCCGGCGGCTACACCGCGCCCGGCCGGGTGCTAGCCAGCCTGGCCGGCACCGATGACGGGGGCCTGGTGTTCACCCGCCGCCCGGACGGCACGGCCTACCACTTCGACGCCACGGGTAGGCTGACCGCGATCACTGCGCGCACCGGTGAAACCAGCACGCTGAGCTATACCGATGACGGCACGCTGGCCGCGGTCACCGACGAAGCGGGCCGCAGGTTGACTTTCAGCTGGTCCGGCGGCCACATCACCGGCGTCACCGACCCGCTGGGCCGGTCGCTGACCTACAGCTACGACGACGCCGGCGACCTGATCTCGGCCAAGGACAGGGCCGGCGCGACCTGGAGTTTCGGTTATGACGCCCAGCATCGGCTGACCAGCATGACCGACCCGAACGGTCACCCGCTCACCAACGTCTATGACGATCAGGGCCGGGTGACCAGTCAGACCGACGGGGCCGCCCTGACCAGCACCTTCGCCTACGCCGGCGATCCGGCCAGCGCTAACGGCACGACCACGGTCACCGGCCCGCACGGTGAACTCACGACCTACACCTACGTCCATATGCAGCTGATGTCGATCGGCAAGTCGGAGGGTTACAGCACCGCGGTGACCAGCTACACCTACGATCCCAGGACGCTCGGGCGTGCCTCGGTCACCGACCCGAACGGCCGGACCACCTACACCGCCTACGACGCCGACGGCAACGTGCTGTCCACGATGGACGGCTTCGGCTACACCACGACCTACACCTACGACGCAGCCGACGACAAGATTAGCCAAACCACCCCGAAAGGCGAGACGACCACCTGGACCTACAGCTCGCCGGGCGTCCTGCAGCAGATCACCGACCCCACCGGGGCAACCACCAGCTACCAGCACGGCGACTCCGCCCACCCGGCCGACGTCACCGGCACAGTGGACGCCGACGGCCGGATCACCGGCATCACCCGCGACGCCTACGGCGACGCGGTCGGTCAGACGACCCACCCCGCACCTGGTCAATCCATGAGCACCCAGGGTGTCTATGACGCCGACGGGGAATTGCTGTGCCTCGCCTCCGGTGACGCGGTCGCGGCCGGGCACCAGTGCGACAGCCAGGGGGCCCGGGTAGCCGGCACCACGAGCTACACCTATGACGGCGACGGACGGACCACCTCCACTACCGATCCCGCCGGGCACACCAGCAGCACCAGCTATGACGGCGACGGCAACCCGATCACAACCACCGACGCCCTCGGCACCCGCACCACCCGCAGCTACGACGGCGACAGCCGAGTGCTGACCTCCACCCTCGCCGCCGGCAAGGCGGCAGCGGCCACCACCACCTACAAATACGACCTGCCGGCCGGCACCGACCCCTGCACCGACGACGTCAACTCGAATATCGCGCTCACCTGCTCGACGATCACCTCACCTACTGGCGCGGTCACCGTCAACTGGTACGGACCTCGCCATGAACTGCTCGCCGAACAGGCACCGGTCAGCGGCCGGACCACCTACTACTACAACCAGTCCCTGGACCAGTACCAGCTATACGACGCGATCCATGGCCAGGTTCGCTACACCTACGACGCCGACGACCGGCTGGGATCTATGGGACGCCTACAAACCCCCAACCGCTACTTCACCTACGACGCCGACGGCCACCGGCTCGCAGTCCAAGAACAGTTCACCGGCAAGACCACCAGCTACACCTACGACGCCGACGGCCGGCTCACCTCCACCACCGACGAGAACGGCCAGACCGTCAGCTACCGCTACGACCCCGCCGGTGACCAGATCAGCATCACCTACCCGGACGGGAGGCAGGTCAGCCGCAGCTACGACGGCGCCCGGCGACTGATCTCGATCACCGACCCAGCCGGCCGCAGCACCGGCTTCCGCTACGACGCCGACGGCAACGTGGTCTCGACCAGCTACCCGGGCGGCACCGTAAGCCAGATCGCCTACAGCCCGGACGACACCGTGCTGGGCGACAACATCACCGGCACCGCGGGCGATCTGGCCAGCACCACGCTGAGCCGAGATGCCGACCAGCGCATCACCGCCGAGACCGACACCGGCGCCCTGGGCACTACCACCACCGGCAGCTACTCCGCCCGCGGCGAGCTGACTTCCTGGGCCGGGCAGGCCTTCTCCTACACCCGCGCGGGCGAGCTGACCAAGGCCGGTACCGCTCGGTTCACCGTCAACAGCGCCGGCGCACTGACCCGCGCCACCGGCCTGACTCCCGACCCGAACATCTACTACGTCAACGGCATCGGCTCGCGCACTGGCGCCTCGGAGGGCACGCTCGGCAGCTTCAAATACGACTCACAAGGGATCCTGATCCAAGCAGGCCTCAACCCCCTCGTGACCTCAGCCGGCCCAACGACGGGGCCGGCCGGAACAACCGTGACATTGACCGGCGAGCACCTCAACGACGTGTACAACGTCGAGGTCGCCAACCATTGGAACATCGCCTTCGCCCACGTCGATGACCAGCATCTGCAGGTCACCATGCCGGCTGGCACCGGCACCGAACCCATCGTGGTGGGCGATAGCTTCGGAACGTCCGACCAGGTGTCGTTCAGCTACTCCGGCATCGGTGTAGCCGCCCTCAGCCCGCCCGCGGGTCGGGTCTCCGGCGGCAACACCGTGACCATCACCGGCTCCGGCTTCACCGGCGCCACCGCGGTGAACTTCGGCGCCACCCCCGCGGCGTCGTTCGCCGTCGTCAACGACAGCAAGCTGACCGCCGTCCCACCCCCGGCCAGTCCCGGCACCGTCGGCGTCACCGTGACCTCCCCGCAAGGCAGCTCCGTCGCAACCCCAGGCGCCCACTATGGCTATTCCAGTGGTCCCACCGTCACAAGCATCCCGCCGATAGGCGCGCCAGGCGTGGGCGAAACCCTCGAGATCGACGGCTCAGGATTCAGCAACGCCACCGCGGTCACCTTCGGCAGCCAGCCGGCCCAATCGTTCACCATCGAATCCGCCAGCAAGATCAACGCCGTAATACCCAACGGAACCGGCACCGTCGACATCACCGTAACCAGCCCCAAAGGCACCAGCCCGCTTATCCACGCGGACCAATTCACCTATCCACCCGGTTCTGTTCCGCCAGCCCCCCGCTCGACCAGCGAGTTCGACTACACCTATGACGTTCAACGGCCTGCGCCGCACCGAAGACACCCCCACCGGCGTCAAGTTCGACGTCTGGGACACCTCCAGCGTGACACCGCAACTCATCGCCGCCGACGGACTGGACGTGATCAGAGGCCCGGCCGGCCGGCCGATCGAACAAATCGCCGCCGACGGCACTGCCAACTGGTTCGTCTCCGACCCCAACGGCAGCACCAGACTGCTGCTGGATTCCTCCGGCGCGGTCGCCGCCAGTTACGACTACACCGCCTACGGCACCGCCACCCGAACCTCCGGCACCGCCAGCACACCATTCCTATTCGCAGGCGCCCTTACCGACCCGGACACCGGCCTGGTGCTGATGACCCACCGCGAATACGACCCGGCCACCGGCCGCTTCACCACCGTAGACCCAGCCGTCAACCTCACGCACAGCCTGTACGCCTACGCCGGCGACGACCCACTCAACAAGACCGACCCAACGGGCCTGTGCTTCGCTGAAGACGCGTCCCAGCTGGCCGCTTTGATCGGGCTGGGAGCCGGTGGCACCGACTTACTCCTCGGCTTAGCCGGTGTAACTGCTCCAGAAGTTCTCGTCCCCGTCGCGGTAACCGCCGGAGGGGTCGCAATGGCCATTGACTGCGTCCAGAACCCTTCCACCGTGCAGTGTTACCTAGATATGGCTGCGTTCGCATTCGGCTTCCCCGGTGGAGTCTTAGAAACCGTCGGCGACTACGAAAAGTTGAGCACAGCGCTCAACACCGCCTCACTCGCCCTAGGCATGGACGCTCTGGTAGGTCAGCCAGACCAACCAGAAGAAAAGTGCCCAACCGACTGCTGACACCCGCATTCACCTCCTGCAGCGCAGAAGGCAGCCGTTTGGCCGTTCGGCTCCTGGACCTAACAGTGCTGACTTCATCCTTACCCCACTACGGCGGTGCCGCGGGCAAGAACGGCCGCCAGCGGCGGAAGCGAGGCTCATGGCCGGGCGTCGGAAATGGACGTCGGCTGCCGTCGCGGCCATGATGATGGTTGCCGGTTTGGCAGCGTTACTGGGCCGTGGCGGCGGCGGCCAAGCGGTCGCCGCCATCGTCACCTGGATCGAACGCACCTAGCTTTCCTGCGTGATCTACCGATGGCAAGCACATCCGCGGCGCCGGCGCCTGCTCCGGGCGGGCAGCCAGGCCGTCAGGGTGGCTGGGCATAGCTATCAGGTTCAGCCGCATGGCCGGTCAGGGTCAAGCCGGTGCGCGCGGCGACCGCGGCCAGCCCGAGCCGTAACACGCTGACCGTCCGATCCAGTGGTACTCAGGGTGTCGTCTCACCCACTCCGAAGGTGTATCTGGTGTTCTGGGGTTCGCAGTGGTCCAGCGACCCGGCTGGTGCCGCTGGTCGATCGACTCCAAACAGGACGCCCTCCTTGTGGTCAACGCCCTGGACATGGCCATCCGCAATCGGCGACCCGCCCCCGGCGGAATCGTGCACGCCGACCAAGGCACGCAATGCAGCTCATGGGCTTCAGGGAGAAGTCCGCTCCGCGGGGCTGCTGGCCAGCTTCGGCCCGTCGGTGACGGCCTAGACAACGCCATGATGGAAAGCTTCTAGTCCTCGATGCAGATCGAGCGGCTCAACCGCCGCAGATGGAGGACGCGGGTCGAGCTGGCCAACGCGATCTCCGACTACATCGAGATCCGAACCGTCTGTCCCTTCTGCTGCGGTGCTAGTGGGTGCTGCGGGATTGTTCTTCTGAGCGGGATCGGCATCGGCTTGGTGGCCGCTACCGCGGCCCCGAATCCCCGGCCTTCATCGAGTCCTGGTTCGGCCAATTCAAGAAGCGCTGCGCCTGGCGGGCGGAAGGGGAGAGTATCGATTAGGCAGGAGGGAGATCGCCGACTACATCGACCGCTATCACCACCGACCCCACTCCGGGATCGCCTACCTGAACGCCCCGAGAACGCAGCTACCTGGCGGCCCGACCCCAAGGAACTACAAGCCCTGGCGACCTGACCCGACAACGGCGAGGGGGTCCCACGCCACACCCGAGCTCACAGCCCCATCGGAGCCCAACCCCGATCAGCCGCCTGCCCAACCTCCCTGGACATCGCCACTAGATAGGCAGGGCGCTATGCCGGGATGCGCCCGAGCAAGATCAGCAACACCAGTTCGATCGCGACTGCGATCCCTAGCCGGATACCGTACTTGGACGCATCATCGCGCCTCTGGAATAGACACCACGCCGTCCATATCACATACAGACCAACAAAGACTAAAACAATGCCTACTATCAACCGCCCCATTGACAATCCCTAGTCGAAGAATCCAGAGGACATTGAGTGATCGCCGCATGGCACGTCCCCCCACTACTCTCGATCACGCGCCACCGGGTTGCGAAGCCGGACTGTTCTGGCCACCTGGAAGCGATCATGGAAGCAACAGCACGCTAACACCAGTAGCCCGAAATGGGAACAACCCACCTTCCAGCCCTTAGAGCCGCTTTCCAACGTCCTGGACACAACTAGCTGCGGCCACTATCGACCCCGTCGAGACAGATGGCCCCCGACAGGCCGCTGCCGAGCCGGAGCGGGCCACCGCCGAGCTTTACAAGGGGAGGGCTAGGCTCCGCGTGGCCGTAGCAGATGACGCTGCGGGTGTGCTCATAGAGCCAGAAGCCGCACGTCACCACCTGGTGCTCACCGTGCACGCTGCCCGGGATGCCGCCCCAGTAGAAGTTGGTTGATCGCGGTCGCGGCGCAGCCCGGCGGCGTAGGGAAGGAATAGCAGTACGGCACAGTTATCCGGCCAGACTTGCCCCTACGAGCCAGTTAGCGACTTGTTAGGTAAGTCCAACTTCATGGATCAACGGTATGCCGGGCACTTGGAGGCCCAGTCGCGACACGCCGACCGGGACGTGCTGTTGCGAGCGGTGGAGGTCTATGAGGTCAACCAGCTGCCCCCGATGCCGAGCGTTTGCTACTGCCGGAGACAATCAAGCGCCCGGACGAATGATCCCGTCCGGGCGCTTGATTGAAGATCTGGACGGCTACAGCCGGCCGTCCTTGACCGCCTCGGTCACCCACGGGATGACCTCGTCCAGCATGACGTCCAGCGAGGTGGTGCACTCGAAGCCAAGCACCTCCTTGGCCTTGGTCACATCCGGCACCCGCTTCTGCACGTCGTACTCGAAGGCCTCATCGCTGACCAGGGTGAGCGGCGCGTCGCCCTTGATCTTGCGCCAGATGACGTCGGCCAGTTCCCGGACGCTGGTGCTCTCCGGGGTGGAGATGTTGAAGTCGTTGTTGTAGGCCGCGTCCTGCGACATGCACTCGACGATGCCCTTGGCCAGGTCGCCGCCGTAGGTGTAGTGCCGGATCTGGTTGCCCTCGCCGAGGATGTGCAGCGGGTCTTGGCCCTTGACGATCTTCTGCACGATGTCGGGCACCACGTGGCTCATCGCCAGCTTGACGTTGCCGGAGGCGATCTCCACGTCGCCGAGCGCGCGGCCCTCACCGATGCCCACGCAGTTGAACGGCCGGACGATGGTGTACGGCAGCTTGTACTGGTCCCAGGCGGCCTTGGCGAAGTACTCCACGGCCAGCTTCTGGAAGCCGTAGGACGACAGCGGCGGCGGGATCTTCCGCTCGTCGCCTTCCTTGGACGGCCAGTGCTCGGTGGACTCGAAGACCATCGAGGACGACAGGTAGGTGACCTTCTTCAGCTTGCCATGGTTGTGCGCCTCGATCGCCGCGTCGCACTGGGCGGCCATGATCCGCTCGTTGGTGGCGAGCAGGTCGTAGGCGTAGGTGTGGAAGTAGGAGATGCCGCCGATCAGCGCGGCGCCGGCGATGAAGTGGTCGCAGTCGGACAGCAGCTTCGTCATCAGCTCGACGTCGCGGGCGTCACCCTCGACGAAGTCGTAGTCCGGGTGGTCGTCGTAGGACTTCTTCACCGGGCCGTACTTGGAGTAGTTGTCGATGCCGACCACGGAGTAACCGCGGTTCAGCAGTTCCTCGCAGACGTATCCGCCGATGAATCCGGCGGAGCCGGACACCAGTACCTTCTCGTTGCTCACGGCTATCGCTTTCTGGTCGGTTTGTTGTTCTGCAGGGCTATTTGTTGGGCGGCCCGGTGCACCTGCTGAGGTGTCAGCGGCTTGCCGAAGGCGAACCGGTACCAGCGCAGGTAACGCGGGATCCAGGCGGCCAACTTGAAGTTGGATTCACCGATGGTGCGGTCCAGCCAGATGGTGGGTACCTCGGCGACTGGCCGGCGCAGCCGGCGGGCCTTGGCGGTCAGTTCCAGGCCGATCTCGAAGCCGCTGCGACTGTCGATGCCGACCTCGCGGATGAACTCGGTGGAGTAGGCCTTGAACGAGTTGGTGGCATCTCGGGTGCCGACCCGGCCGAACGTGCCGAGCGAGCGGCCGGCCGTCTTGGACAGCAACGACTTGAGCATCGGGCCGCCCACCTGCTGGCCGCCGGCGGAGTAGCGGCTGGCCGCCGCCACCACCACGCCGCGATCGACCAGCCGGGCCAGCGCGTCGATCTGGCGCGGGTCGTCGCTACCGTCGGCCATGGTCACCACCACGACCGGGTTCTTCACCTGGTCGATGCCGTAGCGGATCGCGTTGGCCGGCCCGCGTCCGTACGTGCTGACCAGCGTGTGCAGCCGCGGTTCCCGCTCGCTGTAGTCCTGCAGCACCGGCACCGTGGTGTCTTCCGCGAAGTCCACCACCACCAGGATCTCGCACTCGGACTCGACCGCGTCGAAGATCCGGTCCAGCACCGGGATGATGGCTTCACCCTCGTTGTAGGCCGGGATGACCACCGAGATCGCGAGGCTCATAATTGTTCGCTCTTCGCGCGAGCGCTCATCGCCGCCCTCGCTTCGCACTCTGCCGCCAGCGCGGGCGCTGGCTGTATCGGCTGCTCACTCATCAGACCGTCGTGCCGTTGCCGAGGATGTTCCAGACGTCAGCCACCGGCACGGTCGGGGCCAGCGAGCGGTACTGCTTGTGCGGTGCGCCGATGATCAGCAGATCCGAGTTGGCCAGCACCGTCTCCAGCGGCTGCAGGTTGGCATCGACCGTCACGTACGGGTCGGTGCACAGCACCTCCTTGGCCCGGAACTCCAGGATCCGCTTGAGCTTGTAGGACAAACTCGATCGGATGTCGTCGCTCTCGCCCTTGAACGCCATGCCGAGGATGCCGACCCGGGAGTTGGCCAGGTCGTACTTGGCCTCCAGCTTCGACACCAGGTACAGCGGCAGGCCCTCGTTCACCAGCATCGCCGAGTGGCCGAGGATGAAGGAGTTGTCGGTGAACGCGGCCAGCTGCATGGTGTCCTTGAACAGGCACGGCCCGGCGGCGAAGCCGGCGCCCGGCATGTCGGCCGCGCGCGGGTAGTCATGCGCCAGCGCGGACCGGATCCGGTCGAAGTCCAGGCCCTGCTCGTTGGCCATCACGTAGAACTGGTTGGCCGCGGCGAACTTGATGTAGCGCCAGGTGTTGGTGAACAGCTTGGCCAGCTCGGCCTCTTCCGGCACCAGCTCGACGATGCTGTCGGTCAGGTTGCCGAAAAGCGCGCCGGCCCGCTTGCGCACCTGCGGCGTGCGGGCCGAGACGATCTGCGGCAGCGAGAACAGCTCCTCCATCGCCTTGCCCTCGGCGATCCGCTCCGGGCAGAACGCGACGTCGACCGCCAGTCCCTGCTCCTCCAGCATCCGCTCGACCCGACGGGTGACGCCCGGGTACACCGTCGAGCGCAGCACCAGCAGCTGGCCGGCCCGGAAGTGCCGCAGGCACTCGTCCAGGGCGCGCGGCACCGCGTGCGGGTCGGGGTTGAGGTGCTCATCGACCGGGGTGCCGATCACCACCACGATGTGCTCGCCGCGGCTGACCACGCTCGGGTCGGTGGTGGCATCGAGCCGGCCGGCGGCCAGTACCCGGTGCAGCACCTCGGCGGCGCCGTCCTCCCGGAACGGCAGCTCGCCGGCCAGCACGGTCTTGACCGCGACGTCGTTGACGTCGTAAATGCCTACCTTCAGGCCGCGGTCGGCAAAGGCGATGGCCAGCGGCAGGCCGACGTGCCCGCCGCCGCCGACAACCACGACATCGAAATCGAAGGAGGATGGGGTGGAGCCGGTGACCATGCGCTAGATATCCGTTTCCTCGCCGGTGGTGGCTGCCAGCCGGGGGCCTGGGCCGGTGGCGGCCGTCTGGACGGGTGCGGCCTCGTGCCACCTGCGGCGGCGACCGGACGGCCGGGGCAAGTTTAGCGGGCTGACCCGCCCGCGCCCCAAAACGCGCCGACGAACACCATTGGGCCGGGCCGCCGCCGGTGAGGTGTTGACATGGCCTTTTCGTCGCCGTAACGGTAGAACAGGTACTGAAATCGTTGTACGACCCCGCTGAGAGGTTCGCGATGGCCAGCTCTGTGTCCAATTTCATCAACGGCCGGTCGGTACCGGCAGCCGACGGCCGCACCCTGGACGTGGTCAATCCGGCGACCGGTGAGGTGTACCTGACCTCGCCGCTGTCCGGCCAGGAGGACGTTGACCGGGCCTATGCGGCCGCCGCCGAGGCGTTCGAGAGCTGGCGCGACAGCACTCCCAGCGACCGGCAGCGGGCGCTGCTGCGGTTCGCCGACGCGCTGGAGGCGCGCGCCGAGGAAGTGATCGCGGTGGAGAGCGAGAACACCGGCAAGCCGATCGCGCTGACCCGCTCGGAGGAGATTCCGCCGATGGTCGATCAGATCCGGTTCTTCGCCGGCGCCGCCCGGGTGCTGGAGGGACGCTCGGCGGGGGAGTACCTGGCCGGCCACACCTCCTACGTCCGGCGCGAGCCGATCGGGGTGTGCGGGCAGGTGGCGCCGTGGAACTACCCGATGATGATGGCGGTCTGGAAGTTCGCGCCGGCGCTGGCGGCGGGCAACACGGTGGTGCTCAAGCCGTCCGACACCACTCCCGCCTCGACCGTGCTGCTGGCCGAGATCGCCTCGGAGTTCTTCCCGCCAGGCGTGTTCAACGTGATCTGCGGCGACCGGGACACCGGACGGGCCATGGTGGCGCACCCGACGCCGGCCATGGTGTCCATCACCGGTTCGGTGCGGGCCGGCATGCAGGTCGCCGAGGCCGCCGCCAGGGATCTCAAGAAGGTGCACCTGGAACTGGGTGGCAAGGCGCCGGTGATCGTCTTCGACGATGTGGACGTGGCCGCCGCCGCCGAGGCGATCGCGGTGGCCGGCTACTTCAACGCCGGCCAGGACTGCACGGCAGCCACCCGGGTGCTGGCGCCGGCCGGCTTCGCCGAGGAGTTCGCGGCGGCGCTGGCCGAGCAGGCGGCGGCCACCAGGACTGGCGCGGCCGACGATGAGGACGTGCTGTACGGCCCGCTGAACAACGCCACCCAGCTCGGGCACGTGTCCGGCCTGGTGGACCGGCTGCCCGACCACGCCAGGCTGCTGGCGGGCGGCAGCAGGCAGGGCGAGGCCGGCTTCTTCTACCAGCCCACCGTGGTCTCCGGGCTGCGCCAGGAGGACGAGCAGAGCCAGACCGAGATCTTCGGTCCGGTGATCACGGTGCAGGCCTTTTCCGAGGAGGACGAGGCGGTGCGCTGGGCTAACGGGGTGCAGTACGGCCTGGCGTCCTCGGTGTGGACCCGCGACCACGGGCGGGCGATGCGGGTGTCCAAGCGGCTCGACTTCGGCTGTGTCTGGGTGAACACCCACATTCCGCTGGTGGCCGAGATGCCGCACGGCGGCTTCAAGCATTCCGGCTATGGAAAGGACTTGTCGATGTACGGCTTGGAGGACTACACCCGGATCAAGCACGTCATGCACAACATCGACTTCTGACCGCGCTCGAAATCCCCCGTTCCAGTCGTTACGACGAGGTGTTCCAGATGACCGATCCAGCCGTCCCGCAGAAGCGGGTGCTGCACACCGCGATCCCCGGACCGCGCTCGACCGAATTGCACAAGCGCAAGCTGTCGGCGGTCTCGGCCGGCATCAGCACCAGCCTGCCGATCTACGTCGAGCGCGCCGGCGGCGGCATCCTGGTCGATGCCGACGGTAACCAGCTGATCGACTTCGGCTCGGGCATCGCGGTCACCACGGTGGGCAACGCGGCGCCGAGGGTGGTCGCCCGGGTGCAGCAGCAGGTCGCCGAGTTCACCCACACCTGCTTCATGATCACCCCGTACGCCGGCTACCTGGAGGTCTGCGAGGCGCTGAACGAGCTGACCCCGGGGGAGCATGAGAAGCGCTCGGCGCTTTTCAACTCCGGCGCCGAGGCGGTCGAGAACGCGGTCAAGATCGCCCGGCACTACACCGGCCGGCAGGCGGTGGTGGCCTTCGACCACGCCTACCACGGCCGGACCAACCTGACCATGGCGCTGACCGCGAAGAACATGCCCTACAAGCACCGGTTCGGCCCGTTCGCCAACGAGATCTACCGGGTGCCGATGGCCTATCCGTACCGCTGGCCGGGTGGCGCGGAGAACTGCGCGGCAGAGTGTTTCGCGGCGTTTGTCGAGTTGGTGCACGCCCAGGTGGGCGAGGAGAACGCCGCCGCGGTGCTGCTGGAGCCGATCCAGGGCGAGGGCGGTTTCATCGTGCCGGCGCCGGGCTTCGTCAAGCGGGTCGCCGACTGGTGTGCCGAGCAGGGCATCCTGTTCATCGCCGATGAGATCCAGAGCGGTTTCTGCCGGACCGGCGACTGGTTCGCGGCTGAGTTCGAGGACGTGGTGCCCGACCTGATCACCACCGCCAAGGGCATCGCCGGCGGCCTGCCGCTGGCCGGCGTGACCGGTCGTGCCGAGGTGATGGACGCGGTGCACGCCGGTGGCCTGGGCGGCACCTACGGCGGCAACCCGGTGGCCTGCGCGGCGGCGCTGGGGGCGATCGAGACGATGCGCGAGGAGGATCTGCCGGCGCGGGCCAGGCAGCTTGAGGCGATGTTCCTGCCACGGCTGCGGAAATTGGCCGAGCGGTACCCGCAGATCGGCGATATCCGCGGCCGTGGCGCGATGCTGGCCATCGAACTGGTGGCCGGGCCGGACGACAAGACGCCGAACGCCGCACTGGCCGGCCGGGTCAACGCGGCCTGCCATGCCCAGGGCCTGGTGACCCTGACCGCCGGCACCTACGGCAACGTGTTCCGGTTCCTGCCGCCGCTGTCGATCGGCGACGAGCTGGTGGCCGAAGGCCTGGACATCCTGGAACAGGCCTTCGCCGGCGCAGTCTGATCGCGGTTTCGTATCCGATTTGCACGCCCTGGCGTGCGGATCGGATACGAAACCGGGCGGTTAGACTGTCGGCAGGCAGCGGCGCAGCGCCGCTGCCGTCTCGTTGTGGTGCCGGGCCGGGCGGCGCACGTGCAACCGGAGGATGGACCGTGGCTCTCGTCGTGCAGAAGTACGGCGGTTCTTCCGTGGCCGACGCCGAGCGCATTAAGCGGGTGGCCGAGCGGATCGTCGGCACTCGGCGGGCCGGCCACGACGTGGTGGTGGTGGTCTCGGCGATGGGTGACACCACCGATGAGTTGATCGACCTGGCCAAGCAGATCGTGCCGGTTCCGTCCGGCCGCGAGTTCGACATGCTGCTCACCGCCGGCGAGCGGATCTCGATGGCCCTGCTGGCGATGGCGATCCAGTCACTGGGCTATCCGGCCGAGTCCTTCACCGGCTCGCAGGCCGGCGTGCTGACCACCTCGGTGCACGGCAAGGCGCGCATCGTGAACATCACGCCGGGCCGGGTGGAGAACTCGGTGGCCGAGGGCAATGTCGCCATCGTGGCCGGCTTCCAGGGCGTCTCGCCCGACACCAAGGACATCACCACGCTCGGCCGGGGTGGCTCGGACACCACCGCGGTGGCGCTGGCGGCCGCGCTGAAGGCCGATGTCTGCGAGATCTACACCGACGTGGACGGCGTGTTCAGCGCCGACCCGCGAATCGTGCCGAACGCCCGCAAGCTCGACACGATCAGCTACGAGGAGATGCTGGAGATGGCAGCCTGCGGGGCCAAGGTGCTCATGCTGCGCTGCGTGGAGTACGGCCGGCGCTACGGCGTGCCGATCCACGTCCGCTCCTCGTTCTCGAACCTGACCGGCACCATCGTCGCCGGCAACATGGAGGATTCCGCAGTGGAACAGGCGATTATCTCCGGCGTGGCCCACGACCGCAGCGAGGCCAAGGTCACCGTGGTCGGTGTGCCGGACCGGCCGGGCCAGGCGGCAGCGCTGTTCCGAGTGCTGGCTGAGGCCGAACTGAACCTGGACATGATCGTGCAGAACGTCTCGACCAAGGGCACCGGTCGTACCGACGTGTCGTTCACGCTGCCGAAGACCGACGGCCCGGTCGCGGTGCAGGCGCTGACCAAGGTGCGCGAGCTGGTGGGCTTCGAGGAACTGCTGTTCGACGACCACATCGGCAAGATTTCCCTGGTCGGTGCCGGCATGCGCTCGCATCCCGGGGTTTCGGCGTCGTTCTTCGCGGCATTGGCCGACGCCGGGGTGAACGTCGAGATGATCTCCACCTCCGAGATCCGGATCTCGGTCGTCACCCGCGACACCGACCTGGATGTCGCGGTGCGAGCCGTGCACGATGCCTTCGAGCTGGGCAGCGAGGACGAGCAGGCAGTGGTGTACGGCGGCACCGGCCGGTAACCGGGCATCGAACCGGCGAACCAGCAATGAGCGCTTGGGCGAGGAGCGAACAGCCATGAGTCGAGTCAGCATCGGTGTGGTCGGCGCGACGGGCCAGGTCGGGGCCAAGGTGCGCAGCATCCTGCTGCAGCGCGACTTTCCGATCGCCGAGATCCGGTTCTTCGCCTCGTCGCGCTCGGCGGGCTCGACGCTATCGTTCGGCGGCCGGGACGTTCCGGTCGAGGACGCGGCCAGCGCCGACCCGGCGGGGCTCGATATCGCGATCTTCTCGGCCGGCGCGAGCACCTCCCGGACGCTGGCGCCGAAGTTCGCCTCGGCCGGCGTCACCGTGATCGACAATTCCTCGGCCTGGCGGATGGATCCGGACGTGCCGCTGGTGGTCAGCGAGGTCAACCCGGCCGCGCTGACCCGCCGGCCGAAGGGGATCATCGCCAATCCCAACTGCACCACGATGGCGGCGATGCCGGTACTGCAGCCGCTGCATGCCGAGGCCGGGTTGGTCCGGTTGGTCGCCTCCACCTACCAGGCGGTCTCCGGCAGCGGCCTGGCCGGCGTGGAGGAGCTGGACGGCCAGCTCGCCAAGGCCGCCGGTAACGCCGCGGAGTTGGCCCACGACGGCTCGGCGGTGGACCTCGGAGAGCCGTCGAAGTACGCCCGGCCGATCGCGTTCAACGTGTTGCCGATGGCCGGTTCGGTCGTCGACGACGGCACGTTCGAGACGGACGAGGAGCAGAAGCTGCGCAACGAGAGCCGCAAGATCCTGGGCATCCCGCAGCTGCAGGTGTCCGGGACGTGCGTGCGGGTGCCGGTGTTCACCGGCCACTCGCTGTCGCTCAATGCCGAGTTCGCCCGGCCGCTGTCGGTGTCGCGGGCGTTGGAACTGCTGGCCAGCGCGCCCGGCGTGCAGCTCACCGACATTCCGACACCGCTGCAGGCGGCCGGCCGGGATGCCAGCTACGTCGGCCGGATCCGGCAGGACGGCGAGCACCGGTTGTCGCTGTTCGTCTCGAGTGACAACCTGCGCAAGGGCGCGGCGCTGAACGCGGTGCAGATCGCCGAACTGCTCGTTGCCGGCAGCTGATCCGGCCACCGATCGCGCGCAGGGCACCGCAGTGGTCTACCCGGTCAACGAGGCCTTCCGCCGGGAAGTGCGGGAGCGGGCGCTGCAGGTGGCCCGCCGGCTGACCGTCGAGCGCGGTTGGCAGCAGGTTCGTTTCGTGGAGGTGGCCGACGCGGTCGGCGTCTCCCGTCCCACCATGTACTCGGAGTTCGGCAACAAGGCCGGCCTCGGCGAGGCGCTGGTGCTGGCCGAGACCGAGGCGTTCCTGGCCGGGCTGACCGCCGCGCTGGCCGATCACCGGACGGACGTGCGGGAGGCGGCCAAGGCCGCGCTGCGCTACACCATGCTGGCCGCGACGGAGAACCCGCTGCTGCACGGCGTGCTGACCAACGCCGGTGACCGGGATCTGCTGCAGTTGCTGACCTTCAAGTCCGGCCCGGTGCTGCCGATCGCGGTGGCGGCGCTCACCGGCTGGTTCGGCGAGCACTTCCCGGAGCTGCCTGGCCCGCTGTTCGGCGAGCTGGTCGAGGCGCTGGTTCGGCTGACCCTGTCGCACCTGATCCAGCCGACCCACGAGCTGGCCGAGACGCTGGCCTCGCTGGAGCGGATCACCGATCTGGTGCTGGCTTCGGTGCCGGATTCCGGCTGAGACGAAGCGTCGCGCCGGGCAGATCGCGCCGGACTCAGGTCGCGGCGACCGTCGGCAGCGGCCCGTTCCAGGGAAACGGCTGGATGTCGGCCAGCACCCGGCTGCGCCTGCGCCGGTTCAGGTGATCGATGTACAGGGTGCCCTGCAGGTGCTCGGTCTCATGGATCAGGCAGCGGGCCAGGAAGCCGGTGCCGGTGACCTCGATCGGCTCGCCGTGCCGGTCCTGCCCGGCGACGGTCACCTGGTAGGGCCGGCCCAGCGTGGCGTACGGGCCGGGCACCGACAGGCAGCCCTCCTCCAGCTTCTGCTCCGGGCCGGCGGTGGCCACGATCCGCGGGTTCACCACGTGCCCCTTGTGCTGCACCTCGTCGGCGTCGTGGCAGTCGTAGACGAAGACCGATCGAGACACGCCGATCTGGGTGGCGGCCAGCCCGACCCCCTCGGCCACGTACATGGTGGCGAACATGTCCTCGATCAGCCGTGCCAGTTCCTCGTCGAACTCGGTCACCGGCTCGGTGGCGGTGTGCAGCACCGGGTCGCCGACGATGACGACGGGACGAGCTCTTCCTGCCCCGGAAGCGGAACCTGCCATAGCCGCAGAGTCTAGGACGCCCGGTTCAGCCGGCCGCCGGCTGATCGACCTGCCGGATGCCGTCGAGCACCAGGCGGAGCAGCCGCTCGTTCTGCGGTATGCCGCTGGCACGGGCCATGCACATGCCGCCCACCAGTTGCATCAGGTCCGACTCGTCGATGTCCGACCGGGCCATCCCGGCCTGCTGGGCGCGATGCAGCACGGTTGCCGCCGCAGTGGCGATCTTGTCGCGGGAATCCAGCTTGAAGTTCGGGTTCTTCTCGAACGCCTCGTGCAGCTCGGTCAGGAAGACCCGCTTGGACTGGGCATACCGGACGAACGCCTGCAGCCACTCGACCAGCCCATCCCACGGCTCGGCCGTCTCGGCGAGCTCGCCGGCCAGCGTGGCCAAGCCGTCCACGTCCTCCCGGTAGACCGCCTCCACCAGGTCGATCCGCCGCGGGAAATGCCGGTAGAGGGTGCCCACGCCGACGTCGGCCGCCTTGGCGATCTCCTCCATCGAGGCCTCGCTGCCGCGGGCTGCCAGCACGTTCCGGCCGGCGGCCAGCAGCCGCTCGTAGTTGCGCCGGGCGTCGGCACGCATCGGCTTGGTCGGCCGCGGCTCGGTGTCCGAGGTCCGCGACGGCGCTGGCGCGGGCTTGGTGGTCATTTCTCGATTATTCCTCGTGAACGGGCGGTGTGACGGATCAGCAACTCACTTGCATAACCGGAGCCTGCCTCCGTATTGTTTCCGGAGGAAGCTTCCGTTTATCAGATTACCCGTTCCGAAGCTCGAGGGGCCGAAACCAAGCATGTCCTCCAACACAGTCCTCGACCGCCCAGCGGCCAGCGGTTCGCGCGGCTTCGCGCACCGCATGCCCAGCCGCCCCCGGCGGTTCAACCCAGCCTCGCTGGTGCTGGCAGTGATCCTGTCCAGCCAGCTGATGGTGGTGCTCGACGCCACCATCGTCAACGTTGCGCTGCCCGACATGAAGGCAGCCCTGCACTTCTCCGACGCCCAGCTGTCCTGGGTGCTCAACGCGTACACGCTCACCTTCGGCGGCCTGCTGCTGCTCGGCGCCCGAGCCGGTGACCTGCTCGGCCGCCGCCGGACCTTCCTCGCCGGCATCGCGATCTTCACGCTGGCCTCGCTGGCCGGCGGCTTCGCCACCTCCGGCTGGCTGCTGCTGGCCGCCCGGGCGCTGCAGGGCGTCGGCGGTGCGCTGGCCGCGCCGTCCTCGCTGGCCCTGCTGACCACCATGTTCCCGGAAGGCCGGGAGCGGGTGCGGGCGATCGGCCTGTACACCGTGGTGTCCATCGGCGGCGGCGCCATCGGCCTGATCAGCGGCGGCGTGCTCACCGAGTGGGCGTCCTGGCGCTGGGTGCTGTTCGTCAACGTGCCGATCGGTGCCGTGGTCTACCTGGTGGGCCGGCTGGTGCTGCCGGAGACCCAGCGGCGCACCGGTGCCTTCGACCTGGCCGGCGCGCTGAGTTCCACCTTCGGCATGGGCTCGCTGGTGTACGGCCTGGTCCGGGCAGCCAGCGATGGCTGGTCGGATCCGCTGAGCGCGGCCTCGATGGTCGCCGGCCTGCTGCTGCTGGCGGTCTTCGTGCTGGTCGAACTGCGCGCCGCCGAACCGATCACCCCGCTGCGACTGTTCGGCAACGCCAGCCGCAACGGTGCCAACGCCGCCCGGATGCTGGTCTTTGCCGGCATGTTCGGGATGTTCTTCTTCCTCACCCAGTACACCCAGAACGTGCTCGGCTACTCGCCGCTGCGGGCCGGATTCGCGTTCCTGCCGATCCCGCTGACGGTGTTCCTGTCCTCTCAGCTGGCCAGCCGGGTGCTGGTCGGCCGGGTCAACCAGAAGGCGCTGATGCTGGCCGGCATCGGACTGTCGGCCGCGGGCCTGGCGCTGTCCAGCCAGCTGAGCACGCACTCGTCCTACCTGACCATCCTGGCCAGCCTGCTGTTGTTCGGAATGGGCAACGGGCTGTCGTTCGTGACCCTCACCACCGCCTCGCTGGCTGGAGTGGCCGGTGCCGACGCGGGAGCCGCGTCCGGCCTGGTCAACGTGACCCAGCAGCTCGGCGGCACGGTCGGGGTGGCGGTGCTGGTGACCGTGTTCGGGTCGGCGGCCAAGCACGCCGCCAGCCACCCGGTGGCCGGGCTGGGCCAGCTGGCACAGGCCAACCACGCGTTCGTCTACGCAGCCGACCGGGCGTTCGTGGCCGGCACGCTGTTCCTGCTGGCCGCCATCGCGCTGGTGGCGGTCACGGTCCGGACGCCGCGACCGATGGTGATCGCCGAGCCTGAGCTGGCGCCGGTTGACTGACCGGTTCGGCTGCCGGTGAAGCAGGGCATTCCGCCTAATTTTATTTACATAGTGTGATCAAAGGATTACGTTCCGTGAGCCCCGTCCAGTCTGCGATGGCCTGAGACGGGCTCACGGAAGGCGTTGCTATGAGGCGTGGATGGCGCTTGCCCAAGATCGCGTTGCTGGCCGCGGTGGTACTGGTTGGCAGCTCGCTCCAAGCGGTGGTTGTGCATGGTGCGGTGGCCGCCTCCACCTCAGCGGGCCGGGCCTCGGGCCCGACGGACCGGCCCTGGCAGACTGGGGTTTCCTCCGGGCCGATGGCGGCGCGGGCGGTGCCTGCCGGGCCGGCGCTGTTGGTGAACGCCAATGGCGAAGTGCCCTCGCTGCGGACTCGGTCCTCACAGACGTTCGAGCGCTCAGGCGTGATGAAGACCGTGGTTGCGACAATGCCGGTGAACTATCGCGACGCCTCCGGCGATTGGCTCCCGATCGATGACTCGCTGGTGAAGCAGGCCGGTGGCGGCTACCGCAACGCGGCCGATGACTTCTCCGTCAGCATCCCGGCGCGTTCAGCCAGCGCGACGGTGGCATCCAAGGATGCGGTGTCGGTGTCCTCCCGGCTGGTCGGCGGGGCGGACGTGCCAGTGGTCGCCGCGGGGAACCGGGCGACCTACGCGACCGTGATGCCGGGGGTGGACGCGGTGTTCGACGTCCGTCCGGACACCATCGAGGAGACGCTGCGGCTGGCGAGTCCGTCGGTGCCGCGCTCATACACCTGGTCGGTGACCCTGTCCCACGGCGTGTCGCTGCGCTTGGAGGCCGACCGGGCGGCCTCGCTCATCGACTCGGCCGGGACGGTGGTCGGGTCGCTGCCGGCACCGGTGCTGCGAGATTCCTCCACGGATCCGGACACCAGCACTTCCACCGCCGCGCATTACACGATCACCGGCACGGCACCGCAGTATGTCGTGACGATCTCGATCGATGGGAACTGGCTCGACGATCCGGCCCGGGTGTTCCCGGTGTCATTGGATCCGTCTACGACGTTCGGAACGGCCTCGGATCTGGGTTGCTACGTGGCCTCTCCCGGTGCGGGGGATTCGACGGTGTGTGCCGCGAACACCGGCACGGATAACCAGCTGCTGTACGGATCGACTGCCTACGTACGCCATGTGTACCTGAATTTCGGAGATCTGACTGCGGCTGGTTCCGCGGTGCCTGCCGATGCGGTGATCAGCGACGCCAGGTTGAGGTTGACGGAGGCCAACGCCAGCAGCCCGACGACACCATTGCCGACCTCGATCTACCGGCCGGTGTCGGCCTGGAGTTCCTCGATCACCTACGCCACCCAGCCGGCCAATTCCGGTACTCAGTTCGACAACGTCAGCGTGGTGCCGCCGGGGGTGAACAATCCGACGGACTTCCACATCCCAGGCCTGGTGGCGGCTTGGGTCGGAGGTGGCGTGCCGAACTACGGCCTGGAGTTGAAGTTGACCACCGACGCGGTGTCCAACACGCTGTTCTTCTACGGCCTCGCCAATGCCACCTACCATCCGACGCTGACGGTCACCTGGCAGCAGCCGGTCGGACAGCAGGCCTGGATCGCCGCCTACGACCACCGGGTCTCTGACCGGCTGGATCTGCATGTGGATCTGGCCGACCGGAATCTGGTCGTCAACGACCTCGCCGAGCAACTGAGCGGGCCGGGCCAATCGCTGCTGGTTCGGCATACCTACAACAGCCTGCTCGCGGCCAGCGGCAGCTCCGGCGGCTACGGGCCCGGTTGGCTGATGAATGGCGGTGTGGACACCGGGCTGACGATCAACCGGACCGTAGTCGCGCTCACCCAACCCGGCGGCGCGCAGGCGGAGTTCACCCGTAACTTCACGGTCACCAATCTGACGCTGCCGACGGCCTTCGCTCCGCCCCCGGGCCTGAACGCGAAGATGACCATGCCCGATTCGACCCACTACACAGTGACGTTCAACAAGACCAAGCAGGTGGACACGTTCACGCTGCCGGCGGCCGGTGCGACGACCGGGTGGCTGTCCAGCGTTGCCGATGCCAACGGCAACACAATCAGCTACACCGCCAGCGGCTCTCCGTTGGTGACCACCGCGATTACCGACACCACCGGCTCCCGGTCGGCGTCGCTGAGCTACACCGGCGGCAAGGTCACCGGAATGACCGAAAACCTGGCCTCCGGCACACCGCGGTCGTGGTCCTACACCTACGACAGCTCTGGGCGTCTGTCAACCTACGTCGATGCGGCGGGCGAGGTCACTCGCTACTGCTACAGCGGCGCCACGAACCTGCTGTCGAAGTTGATCACCGCCCGCGGCAGCGCGACCGGCGCGACGTGCTCTACCACGATGGGCACCGACGTCATCGACATCGGCTACGACTCGGGCGGCCACGTCACCTCGATCAGCTACGAGAACGGCACCGGGGCGGCTATCACAGTCACCTTTGCCACCCAGACCGCACTGACCGCCGGCGGCACCGGCGTCACCCGGTTCACCGACCCCTACAACCAGCACACCGACTACACCTACGACACCGCGGACCGGGTTACGAAAATTGTCAACCCGCTGGGCAACACCCGCACCACCGGGTACAGCCTCAACGACGACGTCACCGCATCGGTCACCCCAAACGACTACACCGGCGGCGGTTCGGATCCGAAAACCACTGCCAGCTACGACCCGAACAGCAACCTGACCGCGGTCACACTGCCGACCGGTGCCTCGGTCAGCGCCACTTACACCGGCGCGCAGACCTACCTGCCCAACACCATTACCGACGATCTGGGCACCGGCACCACTCACCAAACCACGCTCAGCTACAACGCCGCGGGCCAGCCGACGTCCGTGGCCAAGGGGGCCGCGACGTTGACCACGATCCATGACGGGGAGGGCTCACCCACGCAGCACTGCGGGCCGTCCGGCGCAGCGGCTTACCCAGGCGCCGTCTGCGAAAGCCGCGACGCCGACTACAACGCATCGCTGCCCGCTGAGCACCGCACCCTGTATTCCTATGACTCCCTCGGCGAACTGGTTTCGACCACGCCGCCGCAGCCGGACCATTCCAGGGCCACCCCGGCGAACGTCACGGCGACCTATGACGGGCAGAGCCGGATCATCTCCATCACCTCCAGCGACGGCGACGTCACCGGGTTCCACTACGACGCTTTGGACCGGCTCATCAAGATCGACGTTCCTGGGTTCGGCCCCGCCGAATTCGTCTATGACGAGGACGGCAACCAGCTATCCAACACCGACTACAACGCCTCCCACGTCGCGCAGAACTACGACAACTACACCTACGACCCGCTCAACCGACTGGCCACCAAGCAGAACTGGACGGCCGGCACCGCCACCCTCACCTGGGACGGCAACTCGCGGCTGTCCAGCTACGACGACCCCGGCGGCACCGTCAGTTACGGCTATGACGCGGCCGGCGGCCTGACGTCACTGACCGAACCAGGTGGCTCCTGCGCCGGCTTCTCACTCAATCCCGCCGCGCGTGTCCCCCCGACCACCGGCAGCGGCTGCACCCTGTTCCGGCTCGACAAGTCCGGCGGCCGCCTGGAGACCGTCCACCCCGGCGATGTCGCCGATCAGACCTACGCCTACGACACCTCTGGTCGTACCGTCCAAGTCACCGGCTACACCGTCGGCGACGGCAGCGGTGCCACCAAGACCTTCGACAACAGCTACAGCTACTCCAGCACCGGCGTGCCCGGCGGCGCCGACACCGCGCACATCATTCGCCGCACCGACAACCTCACCGGCAATTACCTGGCTTACAGCTACAGCGCGGAAACCCGGCTGGCTACTGCGATCACGAAGACCAGCGGCGGCACCACCACCGCCTCCTGGACGTACTGCTATGACAGCAACGCCAACCTCACCCTGGCCACGGCCACCATCGGAGCGTCCTGCCCCGGCGCCGCCGGCTACACCTACGACGGCGCCAACGAGATCCTCACCTCACCCGCCGGAACCGACGCCTACGACGCCGACGGCAACGAAACGCAGGCCGACTCCACCGCGACCGGCACCAACCAGTCCCGCACCACCGGCTACACCCGCGGTGACCAAGTCCACAGCTTCAACGTCGGTGGCGCCGGCGCACTGATCCAACTGCACTTCGGCATCGACAACACCGAGCGCTACACCAGCGACATCTCGTCCACGGACAACCAAGCCTTCCTCACCAGCCCGTTGGGGATCTCGGCCACCACCCGTAGCCACTCCGGCACCCCGCAGAACCCGAAGTACTACACCCGGGATCCGGCAGGCAACCTCATCGGTATGCGCCTGGGATCCACCCACTACTACTACCAAACCGACAACCAGCAGTCGGTGCTGCGCCTGCTCGATGCCACCGGCGCGGTGAAGAATACCTACACCTACGACCCCTACGGTGCGCAGACGGCGACCGCATCCGTCGTTCAACCCTTCGGCTACGCCAGCGGCTACCTCGATGACCCCTCCGGGCTCATCAAATTCGGTACCCGCTACTACGACCCCACCCAAGCCCGGTTCACCCAACCCGACCCGCAAGCCCACCCCGGCGACGTCAACCAGACCAGCCCCTACCCCTACGCGAGCGACGACCCCACCAACCACACCGACCCGACCGGCCAGCTCAGTAATACAGAAATCATCGTTGGCGGAGCGCTCATCGCTGCAACCGGCGGAATAGGACTGGCTGGCGCCGGAGCAATCTTCAGCCTGGTTGGTGCCGGAGAACTCGTATCGGAGTTGGGGATCGCAACTATAGGTGTGGGAGCAGTTATCTCTACGATCGGTGCCGTGAGCGCCGCCACCAGTTGCTTCGGGTTTTGCTAACGTACACCGGTGATCCTATGAGAGTGGTCGTCGCTCATGCACCGACAAGCTCGTTAGCCGGAACGGCCAGGGGAGTCCGAGATGCAGATTGCTGGAGCCATCCTCTGCGGCCTGTTCGTGGTCTGGGTCGTATGGACAAGCTTGGCAGCTTTCATGGGTCGCGCGGCCAAGCTGGGAATGGACTTGAACCTGCGGGGTAGCGGAACCCCTCCACCGGTTTCCATGTCGTCCGCGGAGCGTCAGAAGCGTCGCGATGACGGGCTCGACATGCAGCGGCGCCAAGCCAGTTCGGCAGTCAAGGCTTGGCCCATCGCCGTGATCTGCTTGGTAGCGGGAGTGGCACTCTTGTTAGTGAGCGCTCTGAAGTAAGGTCTTCATTCGCGAGAACGAGAATTTCGGGTCTTTGAGAACAAGGCTGCCACGATGATCAGCGTGACGATGGCCCACGCGAGAGCAATAACCGCTAGCAACACCGTAGGGATTTTCGCCGCGCCGAGGACCGCTACCAATAGACCACCGCCTACCACCCAGCCGAGTTGCATAGGTGAGATGTAGCGAAATGCCTTCGACCGGGCCGCCATTGCAACCTCCAGGCGAATCTCAAATACTAAGATTACGTACTATAGCTCTGGCTTGCGGCGCGGCAGCGCGTGGTTTCGGCAAATAAGAGGGTCTAGCTTGTCCTCATAGCCTTCTTCATGCTCGGCCGCGCGATGGCAGGCGCCTCGCTGGAGGCGGTGGCACGCGGCGGCCTGGGCCATAGGCACCTGCCGTCGTCTCCATCGAGTTGGTCATCGCGGCATGCCTTGCCGTTGTGAGCAGCTACCCGCGAACCACGGCGCTCAAGCGTTTGGACGCTCGAGGTAAGGGCTGACGGACCAAGCGGCGAGCTTGCCTGCCCGGGGCTCATGACATCCTGCATGCTGTGCAGCCCATCGTCACCAGCGCCGCGAATCCGGTTGTCAAGCGGATCCGCCAGCTCGCCGACCGCAAGCACCGACGCCGGCAGAACGCCTTCGTGGTCGAGGGGCTGCAGCCGGTCTGGCGGGCGGTCAGCGCGGGATGGCAGCTGGAGGCGGTGATCCTGGCGCCGGAGCTGCTGACCAACCCGGCGGCACTGGAGATGGTCGGCAGGCTCGAGCGGGACGGCGTCGCGGTGACTCGGGTCAGCGCCGAGCTCTTCGGCCGGCTGTCCGACCGGGATGGTCCGGCCGGCCTGGCCGCGATCGTCCGGGGTGGCATCGGTGGCCTGGATCAGCTTGCAGTGACGGCTGATTCGGTGTTCGTGGTGCTGCACGAGCTGCAGAACCCCGGCAACATCGGCACCATCGTCCGCACCGCGGATGCCGCTGGCGCGGCTGGCGTGATCTTGCTCGGCAATACCGCCGACCCGCTCGCGCCGGCCGCGATCAAGGCCAGCATGGGCTCGCTGTTCGCGGTGCTGGTCGTCGCGGCCGAACTTGACGAGCTGCTGGCCTGGGCCGGTGGGCACGGCGTCCCGCTGGTTGCCCTGTCCGGAGGCGCGGCAGCCGAGCTGTGGAGTGCGCCGCTGCCCCGGCCATCGCTGATCCTGCTGGGCAACGAGGGCACCGGCCTGCCCGACGCGCTGCTCGCGGCGGCCGATGCGGCCGTCCGGATCCCGATGACCGGCTCCGCCGAGTCGCTGAACGTGGCCGCCGCGGCCGCCGTGGTGCTCTACGAACTCAAGCGGCGGGCGGACACCGAGGGGTGATCGGCTAGGTAGGCGGTGCTGCGTCGGTTCAGGTGCTCGTAACGTAACTGCCATTGGCGGAGAGGGCAGTGGGCAAGGGCTGACACAGGGAGGCGTCGGACATGAAGGCGATCGTGGTGACGGACCAGGCCGCCGGAACGGCCGGGATGACGCTGGTGGAGCGGCCCGAGCCGGCCGCGGCGATAAACGACGTCATCGTTGCGATTCATGCGGCGGGATTCGTCCCGACCGAGATGGAGTGGCCTTCGACCTGGGCCGATCGCGCCGACCGTGACCGAACACCGTCGATCCCCGGGCACGAGCTGGCGGGAGTGGTCACCGCGCTCGGCTACGGCACGACCGGGCTTTCGGTGGGGCAGCGGGTTTTCGGCCTCGCGGACTGGCATCGCGACGGCACCCTGGCGGAGTATGTGGCGATTGAGGCGCGCAACCTCGCGCCGCTGCCCGGCGACGTCGCCTTCACCGTCGGCGCGAGCATGCCGATCTCGGGACTGACCGCGTGGCAGGGACTGTTCGAACACGGCCGCCTTCGGGCGGGGCAGAGCCTGCTCGCGCACGGCGCTGCCGGCGCGGTCGGGACGATGGTCACCCAACTCGCGCGCGAGTCCGGTGCGTACGTCATCGGCACCGGCCGCGCGGCCGACCGTCAGAAGGCGCTCGACTTCGGCGTGCAGGAGTTCGTGAACCTCGACAGCGACGCCCTGGAAGACGTCGGTGGCGTCGATCTGGTTTTCGATGTCATCGGCGGCGATATCCAGCGACGGTCCGCAGGCCTGGTTCGTGCCGGAGGAACACTGGTGTCCGTCGTCGGTCCGATCGAGGAACGGCCCGCGGACGGTCTGGCGATCGACTTCGTCGTCGAGTCCAACCGTGGCCAACTGGGTGAGATCGTCCAGCGGGTGCGCGACGGCCGACTGCGGACGAACATCGGCACCATCGCGACCCTGGACGACGCCGTCGCCGCCCTCAATCCGACCGAGCGGCGCACGGGGAAAACAATCATCCGCGTTCGTCCGTGAGGACTCTTGCAGGACGGCGATCGGTCCTGGTAGCTCGGCGTGCGCCTAGGTGGGGGAGGAACCCGGTTTGGAGTCCGAACCGCCGGAGTCGATAGCCGGGCGCACCTCGGCCTGCTGGAGCACGCCGGAGCGCTGCGCCCGGGAGTTGCCGAGGAAGCTCACCGCCCAGTGAAACACGGTGGAAACCCGGTTCTTGAAGCCGACCAGGTAGACGATGTGCACGCCCAGCCAGAGCAGCCAGGCGGTGAAGCCGAAGAACCGGAACCGGCCGACGCTGGCCACCGCCCGGAACCGGCTGATGGTGGCCATGCTGCCCTTGTCGAAATAGCGGAAGTCGCCTTTGAGGCCGCGGCCATTGACCCGTCGCTGGATCTGCTCGGCGGCGTACTTGCCGCCCTGGATGGCCACCTGGGCCACTCCGGGATAGTGCTTGAGCGAGATCATGTCGCCGACCACGTACACCTCGGGATGCCCGGGCAGGGTGAGGTCGGGGTTCACCGCGAGCCGACCGGCCTTGTCGATGGCGACCCCGGTCTGCTCGGCCAGCTGCTGTCCGAGCGGCGAGGCGTGCACGCCGGCCGCCCAGATCACGCACCGGCTGGCGATCCGCGAAGTGCCGCCGTGGGTGTCCCGGACCTCGATTCCGGTGGCGTCCACGCCGGTCACCATCGCGTTCAGCCAGACCTCCACGCCCAGGTGCTGCAACTGCCGCACGGTGCGGGCCGATAGCCGGTGGCCGAACGTGCCGAGCACCGAGTCGGCGGCATCGACCAGCACCACCTGGGCGTCGGCCGGGTTGATCGAGCGGAAGTTGTCCCGCAGCGTGCGCTTGGCCACCTCGGTGAGCTGGCCGGCCATCTCCACCCCGGTCGGCCCGGCGCCCACCACCACGAACCGCATCCACTCGGCCCGCTTGACCGGGTCGGGTTCCAGCTCGGCGGCCTCGAAGGCGCCGAAGATCCGGGCGCGCAGGGTCATCGCATCATCGATGCTCTTCAGGCCGGGGGCGTCCTTGGCGAATTCCGGATGGCCGAAGTAGGAGCTGTCCGCCCCGGCGGCGACGATCAGGCTGTCGTACGGGGTGACCGTGTCGATGCCCGCGGCGGTCGAGTGCACGGTGCGGCTGGCCAGGTTGATGGTGGTCACGTCGCCCAGCAGCACCTGGACATTGCGCTGATGGCGCAGCACGTCACGGGTCGGTGGCGCGATCTCGCCCTCGCTGAGGATGCCGGTCGCCACCTGGTAGAGCAGCGGCTGGAACAGGTGGTGGTTGATCCGGCTGATCAGCGTGATCTCGACGTCGGCGGCGCGCAGCGCCTTGGCCGCGAACAGGCCGCCGAAGCCGGAGCCGATGATCACCACCCGATGCCGGCGACCCAGATGCGATTGGCTCGGCAGCGGCTGGCTCATGCCTTCACTGTAGTCGCCGCTCCCGGTTCACCGACCGGCCTCCGACCGGCCCACGGCGGCCGGTGACAGCAGCGTCCGTACCGCCCGACCCTGCTCCAGGTCGGCGAAGCAGCGTTCCACGTCGGCGATCCCGGCGGTACCGGTGGCCAGTCCGGACAAATCCAGATTGCCGTTACGGATCCAGTCGAAATAGCGTGGCAGATCCTCCGCCGCGTTCAACGAGCCGCCCACGCAGCCGACCAGGGTACGGGCGAAGTGGAACAGCTCCAGCGCGCTGAACTGGACCATCTCGTCCTTGCCGCCGATGCCGACCACGCACGCCGTGCCGCCGCGCCTGGCCAGGCTCCACGCGGTACGGATGGTGCCGGCCGAGCCGACGCAGTCGAAGGTGTAGTCGGCGCCGTGACCGGTCAGCGCACGTACTGCCCGCTTCAGGCCGTCGTCGGCGGGCAGGAACTCATCGGCGCCGGCCCGGTGGGCAAGCTCGGCTCGGGCGGGATTGCGATCGACCGCGATGATCTGTCGCGCGCCGGCCAACCGGGCACCGAGCACCGCGGACAGCCCCACCCCGCCGAGGCCGATCACCAGCACCGAGGAGCCGGCAGGTACCCGGGCGACCTTGGTGACCGCTCCCACCCCGGTGGTCACCGCGCAACCCAGCAGCGCCGCATCGGCGGCGGAAATGTCCGGCGGCACGGCCACCACCGCGTTGGACCGGACCACGGTCTGCTCGGCGAAGGATCCGATGCCGAGGCCGGGATAGACCGGTTGGTCCCGCTCATCCATCGCGTACGGCTCGCTGCCCCGGTCGGCGCCGTGCTCGCACAGGTGCGGCTCGCCGCGCTGGCAGAAGAAGCACCGGCCGCACGGGCTGATCCACAGCAGCACCACCCGGTCGCCGGTGCGCACGTTGTTCACCGCGGCGCCGGTCTCCAGCACGGTGCCGCAGGCCTCGTGGCCGAGCACCGCCGGCATCGGCTGCGCCAGCTTGCCGCGAGCCAGCGACAGGTCGCTGTGGCACACCCCGGTGGCATCGATGCGAACCCGCAACTCGTCCGGGCCGACGTCGCGCAGCCGGATGGTTTCCACCGCGACCGGCTGGCTGGTGTCACGCAGCACCGCCGCGCGCACCTCGGTGCGGTAGGCCGCGATGTCCGCTGTCATTCTGGCTCGCCTTCGCCGGGCGGGGGCTGACCGGAACGACGCTACCGAGTGCGATCGCGGGGAGGCTGGCGCGGTACCCCGTTTACTCGCCGGAGACTTCGTGCTCGCCGGTTCGACGGGACGTCCGGCCGGTGATCGACCTCTTCATGCCGGCGCGCCAGTCGGGATAGTTCTCGCCGAACACCTGCTTCTCCGCCGAGCCGGTGCGGACGATGACGTACCCGCCGCTGGTCATCTCGAACGGATGCTGGCAGCGCGTCAGGTAATCGAGCGTCGCTCCCTGGTGTGCCTGCGGATCCCCCCAGGCCGGCGTGACGAAGTTGCTGACGGTGACTGGTGTCGGCGACCGGTCGCCGTGCGTGACGGGGATGACGTAGGAATCCGACTCCACCGGATCGCACACCTCGGCGGCGTACAGCTTGCCCTTGCCGCTGTCCCACCAGCCGTTGCAGCGAGGGTCAACGTACCACTCCAGAACCTCGTGGGACAGCACGCTGGCGACCGACAACTCCTTGGTGAGCGCGTCACCGCCGTTGTCGAGGATCGGCTTGGCGAAGATGCGGCCGTACTGGGTGCCATCCGGATCCTCGGTGTGCCAACCCAGCGCGCCCTCCTGGTCGCTGTCATCCATCACGCCGAGCACGATGGCGCCTGGCGGGGCCTGCGTCTCGTCGGCGTAGTAGACGACCGGCACGGGCAGCAGCCCCCACAGTGGAGAGGCATGCAGGCGCAGTTGGGTAGCGCAGGCTCGGGTCATGGTTTGCACCTCGGCATTGCTGACGAGTGTGGACTTGTTGACGATGGCGAGCATGGTTTGCTCCTTTGGCAGCGAATTGTGCCGGTGGACTGTGGAAGTTCAGGTGGATCAGCGGAGAACGGCGGACCGGCCATTGCGGCTGTCGTGGCGGGCAGTCGGCTGACCAACGAATCGCATCGGATCCCCTGCCGACGGATACCGGAACGGTGAGCCGGCGCAGGGTTCTTCGTCAAGAGACGAATCGGACGCAGTCGTTGCTCGGCAGCTCGGCGGGCGAGGGGAACGGGGGATTAGGACCGTCCTGCGGTCCGGGTCCTGGGCAGGGCGGTGATCCGAAGGGTGGCGGCGCCGATGAGGCCGAGCACGCCGGGTGCGATGAGCGCGTAGCCAAGGTCGTTCCAGGCGCTTCCGCCGCGTGCGCACGGATCGTCCGCGGGTACGGCAACGCCGGGCTGGCCGGATAGGTTCTCGCAGGCCCCCGGGCCCTGGCCGCTGCCGTGCAACCCGGCGACCAACCCCGCGATAACCAGCAGCACGCCAAGCACGGTGAGGCCTGCTGCGATGCGGCGGATCGACGCGGTCGTATGGGCATGATCGGGGCTTCAGCGCTTGTCGGACTAGTCATGGCCGGACTGAAATCAACTCTTCACATTGGGCGGGACATTCAGCTTGGGTCGGGATCGTATATTCGGGCAAGGAGGCAGCGATGAGGATTCGGTTCTGGCGCAGGGGCCGGCAGGCAGACCGGACTGCCGCACTGGTTGCACTGCGAGCGCTGCGCCGGCATCCGCTGATCAAGCCTGGTCGCGAGCACACGCCGGGCTCGGCCAACGACGAGTACTGGGCTCTGCAGGCCGGCATGTCCGGGCACGGCAGCGCCTGAGGCGACGCTCTACGTTCAGAACGCTGCATGCACGAACGTCAGCTGATGGCACAGGTAGGCAATCGGCACGCTGAGCGTGGCGGCCAACCGGGACAGGTCGGCGGCGATCATCGTTGGCCGCTTGGCTCGGAACTCCACGCCGGCACCGATCGGAAGCGCCAGCAGTGCCGTCGCGATCGCGGTCAACGCGGCGAGCGCGGCTACCTGGAAGGTGGAGCAATGCAGGACGGAGACGGCGACGACCGGAAGTGCTGTGTTGCCGGTGGCCGAACCGAATTGACTAACCGCCAAGCCGTTCCAGAGCAGCCGAAAGTCGGTATTTGACTTCAGCGCAGCGGTAGCGCCGGTCGGCTCGCCCTGCGATGGCCCTGAGCTGAGCCTCACCGGCGGCGAGGTCCAGGCACGGGCTCAGGAAATACCATGAACGATCCCGTTCTCGACGGTATGTCCGATCGCCTGGAGTTTACTAATGATGCTCACCAAGGGCGCAACGGAGGCGACGATGACGATACAACGCGTCCCCGCTCGTTCAGGCGTTCTGCCGCACCGTAATGCGACCGGCAGCGTTGGCCCACTCAATTGCGGCCCGATGCGCTCCATGACTCGCACATGTCATCGGGGCCGGGATCCCGAATCGACCCCAGCCCCGACGCGAATTACCCGCTACTGCTGCTTGTTCACCGCTAGCGGTTGATCTCCGCTTAGCCCGAAGGCAAGCGATGAGTAGGAGCCAGTCTTCAGATCGTTGCTCGTGTAGAACGCGTCGGCGGAGGGTCGGAACACCGCCGGCGTGGTGGTGCCGTTTCCGTCCCAGTCACCAGCGAGCGGAACGTCACCGCTCAGACCGAGGGCTGACGTGCCGGAAATGGCGTTCGCGGTATCGGTGTCATTGAAGATGAACAGGTGGCTCGACGGTCGCCACACGCCGACATATGTCGTTCCGCTGCCGTCCCAGTCACCAGCGATCGGCATGTCACCGGACAGTCCGAAGACGATCGATTTCCACAGCGTGGGCGAGGTAGCACCGTTCGGATCCAGATCGCCGTACAGGTAGAACGTCTGGTTCGACGGGCGCCAGAATCCGAGACTCGCGGGTCCGTCACCTTCCCAGTCACCGGCTATCGGGATGTCGCCGGCGACGGCATTGGGGAAGGTCACGTGTTGCGAGGCGGTCTGGTTGTCGTTCGACCAGGTGAACGTCTTGGTGGAGGCGTCGTAGGTGCCGACGGTCTTGGATCCATCGCCGTCCCAGTCGCCGGTCACGCCCTGCCCAGCAGCAGCTCCGATGCCCGCCGGCACAACCGTGGCCGTACCGTTCGACTGGCGTAGGTAGAAGTTGCCGTTGGACGGCCGGTGCACCGCCACCGTGTCGGTGTTGGCGCCGACCGACATCGCAAGGATGTGCAGCGTGGGCGCGGTGCAGCTCGCGGTATCACTGCCCTGGTTCGGCAGCGTGACGCTGTCGAGCGTGTACGTACCGTTCAGGGTGAACGTCACCGCGTACAGGTTCACCGGCGTGCTGCTCTTCGTGCCGTCAGACTTGTTGTAGTAGGGCAGGCTCGTGGCCAGATTGACTTGAGGTGCAGGGCTCGGAGAGTTGCTCACAGCGGCACCCGAGGACCAGTCTGGCACGGTCGGCATCGTGACATCTGTGTAGTACGCCGCGCCGGTACCACTGAACGGATCGTCGTCAAGCTCCTTGAAGGTGAAGGTGCTGGCCACTGCTGCCTGGCTCGTGCTGTCGCCGCAGGTGCTGGTCACCAGCATCGAAACCTTTGTCGCCTTCACGTGCGGTAGCGGAATGATCTGCCCCGATGCGATCACGTTGTCGGTAACGGCGCCGCTGGTTCCAGTGTGCGCGAACGGCATCGTGAAGGTTGCGGCAGTGGCCCCGGTCCCGAAAGTGACGGTCTGGCCAGGTGCCATCCCCGCTGCGCCCATCGCCTGTGCCGATAGCGAGTTGCCATAGTTGAGATCAAAGTTGGCGGTGGAGCCGTCGCTGCTGATGCCGTGATTGTTCATGGCGGCGTTCAGCGTCGGGTATTTGACGGTGTTGATCGGCAGCATGGACAGGAAGTCCACGATCGCCGCAAAGCCGTGGTTGATACTTCCACCGCTGGCGATGGTCACGTCGATGGTGTGCGTTGACCCGGCGTCGAAGTGATGTCCGCCCAATGGCACATACCAGTTGTCGGTATAGAACTCGGTGCCAACCGGATTCGTGTTCGTGCCGGACAGCGGCTGGGTGGGATCGCCGTCGAGGGTGAACGTCAGGTTGCCGCCGCGAACGTTGGCCTCGATCTCGGCGCCCATGGCGTAGTAGGCGTTGACGGGAGCGGTGAACTGGATGCTAAACGTCTGCCCGGCAGCGGTAGCCGGGAGCAACACAGAACCGTTGTTCGAGAACGGGCGTCCCGAGGTTTGCACCACGTAGCCGAGGATGCCTTCGAGCGTGGCGCTGCTGTTCTCGCAGTTGTCGAAAGCGGTGTCCCAATGTTCGGTGGAAATCCGGCAACGATACAGCGGCTGGGTAGGCGCCGTCGTGGAATTAGCATCGAACAGATAGCCGATCAACCCGACCAGCGTCTTTTCTTCGCAGCCCACGTCTTCCGAGGTGAAGTTGTCGGTGCCGGACTTGCAATCGTAGATCGGGTGTGTGCCGGCAATCTGCGTTGTCAGCGCGGAACCCAGCTCGACGTACGGCACGCCCGCAAAGCTGTCGACCGTGTAACCGGTCGGCGGGTTCTGATCGTTGTTGATGGTGATCTTGTCGGTGCCGTTGGTGTCGCGGGACAGATCGACGAGGTCCGGCGTCGGGATGTTCTGCCCTGACGGCTGCGTTACCGTGGCTGCCTCCGCCTCGTCCCGCACCGGTTCGGAACCGCTGGTCAGGTCAGGCGCTTCATAGAAGACATAGCTCGCCGTTGAAGCCGACAACTGATGAGCATTGTCGAAGCTGCGTACGTACAACACGTGCCGACCCACCGACAGGGTGGAGGGCGGCGAAATGGTCGTGGAGCCACTTCCGGTCACGATGCCGCTCTGCGTAGTGGCGCAGCCCGTCCCGGTGACAGCCGGGGTGGACGTGTTATCGAAGGAGTAGCTGAAGCCCGCGGCCGTGGTTGCTCCGTTCGCGTTCAGGGTGAAAGTGCCCTGCGTGCCGTGCGGTTTTCCCCAGTTTGCCTGCGGATAGTCGAGGCTGTAGATCGTTGGCGTCTGAGTGATCTGCGCCAGCGTGTTGAAGAGATACCAAGGCGTGTAGCTGGACCATTGATCCAGGCTGCTGCCGGGTATGTCGTCTGCCCGGGCTATCACCTGATAGGTGCCGGCCGGAAACGGGGTTGACGAGCTTGTTCGCCAGGTGCCGGTGGCGCCAGAGTTGATCCGGACGGCCGTCGAATTCGAGGCGTAGACGGCAGAGTTCAGGTACTCATGAGCCTCGAACCACAGGCCGGGCTGCAACGCGCCCGCGGTGCCGTCCTGCTTCGGGTTGTTGTCCGTGGCACTGGCCGAGAAGGTCTGCGCACCGGTCGGCGCGTAGTTCGTGCCGTTGCAACTGACCGCCCCCACCACCGTCAGACCGGTGGGCGTGCTGGGCGGGAAGTTGTATGTGACGGTCATGTAGGGCGCGGTGCCGAAACGTTTCCAGTAGGTGTTGTCGGTTTGCGTCCCGTACGGGCTGCTCAACGCATAGGTCACCGACTTGGTATCGCTGTGCGCCAAAGCCTGCACGCTGGCAACCAGGTTCGAAGAGGTGAATTCGACATCGGCCGCGTTCGGGCTGCAACTGCTGCCCGCGGCTGAGGACTCCGACTCGATCAACGATCCGGAAGGTCCCGGATAGGTGGTGCTGGAGGAGAAGGCGCCGCTGGCTGCCAGCCACACCGCCGTGGAGCTGCAGACCGCGTTGTGGATCTGGCTCACGTGCAAGTCAACGCTGGAGATGACCGCCTCGGTCTTCTGCCCGGTCAGTGTCGTGGTGTCCAGCGAGAAGTAGGAGCGGGCGTACCAGTACGGCGTACCGCAGGAATCGCCAGCTGGGGTGGACCAACCGCAGTAGCCGACCTTGAGGTCGGAGCCGGAGTCGTAGGCGCTCGAACCGTTGTCGGCGACCCACATGAAGTGCTGCTTGCTCGCGCTCATGGACGGGTCCAGGTACACCGGGTAGGTAACCTTTGGCCCGATGAGGGCTGCCGCGGGCGGCATCAGTTCGACGTCCATGCTGGAACCGCCCGCTGTCGAAGTCGCTGCCTTGGGCGCCAGATGCTTCGTGGTGTGCATGGTGATTCGGTGCGGCACCGCGCCACCGGAATCGGCCGGCCCGGGCTTGCCGCCGAGCTGCGGGTTGTACGCGCTGTCCCACATGATCGGCGGCGCGCCGTGGAAGACCACGGAACCCTTCGCATCGGTAGCCTGCAGGCCACCATCTGGGCCGGTGCCGACGGACAGCGTCGGGCTGCTCACCGTCAAATGCAGAGCCTGCAACGCCGGGTTGGCGGCAGCTTTGGCGTCGTGCACCACCAATACCTCGGTGAACGATTCAACTGAGACTGTTACCTGAAGGTCGATCCCGGCCAGGATCGATTTGTAGAGGGCAACGTTTCCGGTGATCGTAGGTCGGGGCAGTGCAGTGGGCCACGCGAAGGACAGTTGTTTGGAGCCCTCTGCCAACGTCGCGAGGGGTGCTGTGCCGCCACCGGACAAGCGCAGGGATTGCGTCGTTGCGACGGCCGAGAACGTGCCATCGGTATTCTTCTGCAAGTTGGTGTTGATCGGGTGCCACGCACCGTTTTGCTTGACGCGGACAGGCTGCCTATTTGTCGTCAGGGTGAACGTGCCGTCGGGATTCGCCATGACCTGCGTCGTTTCGGTGGTCAGGGCTGCCACCTCCACCGGGTGGTTATTGGCAACGGCCTGCGTCGAGGCGGCTGCCTGTGCCGGCGGGGCCGTGGTATCCGCATGCTGGGAGGCAGTGCTGGCCGACCCAGTTGCCTTGGCGGAGCCGACCTGAGCTGAAGCCTCGCCCACTGACACCAATTGGCCGGTCAACAGACCACCGAGCGCAAAAACAACCGCAAGGCGCCTCCGGCCAATATGAATTCCGTGGCCTGAGCGGTTTTTAGGGTGACGAATAGGGGCCATGCAAGTACACCATCCAGCTTGGGACGCTACGCGTGGGAGAGAAGGAACGGCGTTCCGGGGCCGTATGAATATCACATGTGGCCCGGCCCGGGCAAAGGAATAAAATCGTATATTTCGTGTCATGCGCCGGGCAGGCGTGGTACCGTCGCATCCCCGACCGCCCCCTGTCAAAAGGCGTTCGGCTTTCTGTCGGCTTGTTACCCATTGAGGCTCACGCTATGTCCACCTGGCCAGCTTCGCCTGCCCGAAAACTCATCGCCACGTCAATTGCGATGGCATTGGCGGTGGCCGGAACCCTATCTGCGACGGAGTTGCCGGCGAGGGCCGCAACCGGACATGCTCCGGCCCTGCAACGAGCCCATGTCGCACCACGCAGAACCTTCGTGAGTCCGCGCCGGTCCGCAACGCCCGCGCCCACGATCAACCGGCCAACCGCTATCGACTTTCCCGCCGCGGCTGCCAGCGCCATAACCCTCAGTTCGCCGGGCCGAGCGGTTCAGGCCGGCCCGCTGCCAGTCGCATTGGGACTGAACAAGCCGACCAGTCAACCGGTGCCGGCCAAGGTACGGATCTTGGATCAGCGGGCGGCGCGCCGTGCCGGTGTCAGCGGTGTCCTCTTCGCCGTGTCCAGTACCGCAGCTACCGGATTCAATGCAGCAGTCGGCCTGAACTACGGTGCATTCAGTCAGGCTTACGGTGCTGACTTCGGATCTCGATTGCGCCTGGTGAGACTGCCGAATTGCGCGCTGACGACGCCGAACCTCGCGTCTTGCCGGCAGGCCACATCGATGCCCGATTCGGCCAATTCTGCTTCCACTACGACGCTGACGGGCACGCTCACTATGGCCGCAGCCGCGCGTGGACAGCAGCAGACGGCCGTGATGGCCGCGACCTCCGGACCATCCGGGTCGGAGGGTGCGTTCACCGCCAGTTCGTTGGCGCCGTCCGGCACCTGGTCGGTTTCCGGCGCATCCGGGGCCTTCGGCTGGAGTTACCCGATCACCCTGCCCAAGGCAGGCGCGGGTGCCGACGTCATGCCATCGGTGGCGCTGTCCTACAACTCGTCCTCCGTTGACGGTCGGATTTCGTCCACCAACAACCAGTCGTCGTGGATCGGCGAGGGTTGGGATTACAGCCCCGGCTACATCGAGCGCACCTACCGCTCGTGCCGTGACGATCCGGCCGGCACCGCGCCCAAGACGGATGACCTGTGCTGGTCCGGGCCCATCGTCACGATGAACCTCAATGGCCAGTCGATACCTCTGGTTCTCGATGACACGACCCAGCAGTGGCATCCCAGCGTGGACAGCGGCCAGAAGGTGGAACTGCTGACCAACAGCAGTGGGACCAATGGCGCGCACAACGGTGAGTACTGGCGGGTCACCAGCACCGACGGCATCCAGTACTACTTCGGAATAGGTCTCGCACCGGGCGGGCAGAGCGCCGACGCCACCCACTCCACCTGGACGGTCCCGGTGTATGGCGCGCACAGCAGCGACCCGTGTTACAGCACGGCCGGCTTCGGGTCGTCGTCCTGCGCTCAGGCCTGGCGCTGGAATCTCGACTACGTCGTCGATCCGCACGGCAACGCAGCCGTGTACTACTACAACGCTGAGACAAACTACTACGCGGCGAACAACGCAACGACAGGCACTGCCAGCTACATCCGCGGCGGCACCCTGCGCGAGATCGACTACGGTATGCAGCTGACCAACGGCTCGGTCTATGCCACGAAAGCCGGGGAACAGGTCGTGTTCAACACGGCCGAGCGGTGTATCCCGTCCTCGACCTTCACCTGCGATCCGAGCCAGTTCACCGCAGCCAACGCCAGCAACTGGCCGGACACCCCACAAGACCAGAGTTGTGCGTCCGGCGCGAGTTGCGTGAACACCGCACCGACCTTCTGGTCCACCAAGCGACTCACCGGCATCACCACGCAGTACTACACCGGCACCGGGTACGCCGTGCTGGACAGCTATGTTTTGAGCCAATCGTTGCCGGTTGACGGGGATCCGGAGCTGCAGCTCGACAAGCTGGTGCGCACCGGTCACGGCTCTGATGGCTCAACGATCACCATGCCGCCAGTGAGCTTCACCCTGCAGAACATGGCCAATCGCGTCGATGGCTATCACACCCTCGGCCCCATGCTGCACCACCGGTTGACCCAGATCGTCAGCGAGACCGGACAGACCACGGCCATCAGCTACAGCGCAACCCAGTGCACGTTGACGAACCTGCCTGCCTCGCCGACCAGCAACACCATGCGTTGCTTCCCGGTCTACTGGACGCCGCCGAACAACAGCGCCCCGATTCTCGACTACTTCCACAAGTACGTCGTCAACTCGGTCCAGGTGTCGGACAACAACGCGATCTCGCCAACCATGCTGACCACCTACACCTACATCGGCTCGCCGGCCTGGCACGCTGATGACAATGAGGTCACCAAGCCCGCCGAGCGCACCTACGGCCAGTTCCGCGGCTACGGCGAAGTCGACGTGCGTACCGGCAATACCCAGAACCAGTCAAATGGCAGCGCCGATGCGCTGACCCTGTCGAAGACGACCTATTACCGGGGCATGGGTGGGCAGCTCGCCGATACCCTCTCCGGACTGACCGAGTCCGTGACGGACGACAACCGATTCGCCGACCAACAACGTGAATCGGCTGTCTATCTGGGAGATTCCTCAACCCGGCTGTCCAGCACCATCACCGATCTATCCGCTCTCCCCAGCACTGCCAGCCGCGCACGTACCGGCCTACCGGCGCTCACCGCCGACATCATCGTGACGGCCAAGTCCCGAACACTGACCGACGTCGTCCAGTCGAGCACGGTACGCACGGTCACCAGCGCGATGAGCTACGACAGTCTCGGCCGGATGATCGCCAAGACCGAGAGCGGCGACGGTGTACCGACCGTGTGCACCACTCAGAGCTATGCCGACAACACAACCTCCTGGATTCGCAACCGGGTCGCCGAGACGATCGTCTCCGGCCAGACCTGCCCGGCCAGCGGCACCGCACAAAGTCCCGTCCTGTCCGACAAGCGGTCCTACTACGACAGGACCGCCCTGGGATTTGTTGGAACGCTGGGCGACGTGACACGCACCGAGAAGGCCACTACGTCCACGCACTTCGCTGCCTCCGCGGCCACGTACGACGGCTTGGGCCGGCCGGCAACGTTAACCATCTACAGCTCGGATGCGACCATTCCGGATCGCACTACGAGCATCACCTATACACCCGCCGGACCCGGGCCACTGACGTTGACGACGACTGCCGATGCTCAAGCACGTACTACGACGACCACGGTTGACCCCGGCCGTGGATCGGTTCTGTCCACGTTGGACGCCGCGAACCTGAGGACCGACGCTACCTACGACGCCCTCGGGCGGCTCACCGCCGTCTGGAAGCCCGGCCAGGTCAAGGGTACCGATCCGGCAACGGCCACCTACAGCTATCTGTTGCGCAACGACGGTCCGTCTGCTGTCACCACCAACGCCTTGATCGACACCGGCGCGGCTACAAAGCCTTACCGGACGTCTGTCCAGTTGCTCGATGCCTTCGGCAGGGTCCGACAGACCCAGACCCAGGCATACCCGAGTCCTGGTCTGGCAACAGCCGTAACGGTTACCGACACGTTCTACGATTCGCACGGCTGGGTCATTCGGACGAACAACCGCTGGTCAACCACCGGAGCCCCGGCGACGAGCCTGCTGACGGTCCCGGACGCTTCGGTCGATGACTGGACCGCCACCGCACATGACGGCTACGGTCGCGCCACCCTGGTTACGGAATATCACCAGACCAGCTCGACCTGGGCGGCCAGCACGCTCTACGGCGGCGACCGAGTCACAGTCTTCCCACCCACCGGAACGACCCCGACCACCACCATCACTGACGCGCTCGGCCGCACCACCGAGTTGGACCAATGGATCACCAACCCAGGCCACAACGGCAACGTCATCAGTGGCGGCACCGCACAGAAGACCACCTACCAATACGACGCCCTCGGTCAGCAGAACCAGTTGATGACCGCTGTCGGCACTCCACAGGCGGCGACCTGGACCAGCACCTACGACCTCGCCGGTCGGATCCTCTCTTCGACGGATCCGGATAGCGGCGACCAGAGCAGGTCCTACGACGACTTCGGCGAGGTGATCAGCTCGACCGATGCGAACAAGCAGACGTTGAGCTACACCTATGACAAGCTCGGACGTAAGACGGCGTTGTACTCGGGCACCGTAGCCACCGGTACCAAGTTGGCAGAGTGGACCTACGACACACTGCAATACGGCAAGCTGACCTCGTCGGTCCGGCACGACCCGACCGGTGATTACACCATCAAGGCCACGGGTTACGACGCCTATGGCAACCAGACCGGCACCACCACAACGATCCCCGCCTCCCAGACCGGTTTCGCCGGCGATTACACCAGGAGCTACACCTACTCCACCACCCACCTACTGCTGACGGAGGCATTGTCTCCGCCGAATACCGCGGTCATGGGTGGCTTGCCTTCCGAGACCATCACCCACAGCTACACGCCTCTGGGACTACCGTTGGGCGAGACAGGCTACAACACCTACGTCTCCAACAGCACCTACAGTCCGTGGGGTCAGCCACTGCAGTACTCCATCGGTGTGAATACCCACCTGGCCAAGCTCGCGTACACCTACGATCCGCAGACGGCTCGGGTCACCAGCACGAACTACTCCGGGCTGCTGGCTGATCCACAGATCGACAACACCGCCTACAGTTATGACGTGTCCGGCAACGTGACGAAGGTCGTGGACACCGAGGGCGGCGCCAACTCCAACCCCCCTGTCCGCACCGAGTGCTACCAGTACGACGCGCTGATCCAGCTGAAGCAGGCCTGGACTGCAACCGACGGCTGCGCAGCCGACCCCAACGTCTCGGGCAACGGCACCGTCGGTGGACCCGCTCCCTACTGGGAGTCCTGGGTATTCGACGCCGGCGGGTCCCGCACCCAGCAGACGCAACACGTGGTAGCCGGCGCTACCGGCAGCAACACGATCACCAACTACACCATCGGTTCCACCGGCCACGCACACGCGCTCAGTTCGACCACCTCGCCGGCCACGAGCTACGGGTACGACACCGCAGGCAACACCATCAGCCGGACGATCTCGGGTAGCACGCAGGTGCTGGGCTACGACGTCGAAGGCAAGCTCAACAAGGTCACGTCGGCGGCCGGCGCAGTGACCAGTTACGTCACCTCAGCTGATGACGCGACGCTGATCCGCCGCGACCCCACCACCACCACGCTGTTCCTGGGTGACATAGAACTGACTCGAACGAACTCCACCGGTGCGATGCTCGGCATCCGGTACTACAGCCACAACGGCGTGACGCTCAACATGCGCCGCGGCAGCAGCAACCCGCTGTACCTTGCGCCTGACGCGCACGGCACCCAAGATACCTACATCAACTCCACCACCTATGCCGCCGTCCGCCGGAACCTCGACCCGTACGGCCAGCCCATCGGCACTCAGCCGGCGTGGCCCGACGCGCACGGGTTCCTTGCGCAACCGGTGGATTCGGCAACCGGCCTGACCGACATGGGCGCGCGGGAGTACGACCCGGCTGTTGGCCGATTCCTCAGTGTCGATCCAGTGCTCGACGCCAGCAAGCCGCAGCAAGACAACGGTTACAACTACGGCTGGAACAACCCCGTCACCAACCCGGATCCGACCGGCATGCGACCGGCCGACGACTCCGGCGGAATCACCGGCAGCGACCTGCGCAGTTGGGAGAAGACTGAGAGTACTGCCGAAGCAGCGCAGGCGGTCGAGTGGAGCTTCCAGGGCTTGTACAACGGGGTGCAGGCGCATATGACGAAGCTGGCGGCTGCGTACGCAGGCGCGGCTTACACCGGCGACCCGTTCAGCCGGCCGGCAATGTCACCTCAACTGCAGCAATGGGAGAACTACCACACCAAATGCGGCGGCGATATCGGGTACTGCATCGATGCATTCGAGGTCGGTCTCGGTATGCACATGACAGATACTCAGGCAGATGCGACCGCGCGATCCGTTTGCGAGGCGAGCGGCGATATGGCCACCTACTGCGCCGCACGGTGGGACGACATGTCAGGTGTGGTCAGGCCCGACCCGGTAGGCCAGTTCATCCAGGATGAGATCGTGACGCTCGGCGTCGGCGCGATCTATAAGAGCGCCGTGGCGGGAATTGTTGACGGTGTTGCCGCAGAAACAGCGGCGAGTGGGGCAGATGTTGCGTTTGGGCCGGCGCCCGAGAATGCGTGGCAGACGTTCGAGCGCGTAGAGGCTAAGGGCTCTCCGCTGCCTGGGTACAAGGGGGGTTCGACGTTCGCGAACGATGGCAGCAACGGCAGCCAGATACTCCCTCGTGGCGACGGCGTTACTTACCGCGAGTGGGACGTCAACCCGAACGTGAAGGGCGTCGACCGCGGTGGCGAGCGCATCGTCACCGGCAGTAACGGCAATGTCTACTACACGAATGATCATTACCAGACGTTCACCCAGTTCTGGGGTCCAGGCGGATGACCGATCCTCGTCCGTTGCTGGCGGTCGATCCCTCGGTGCCGCTGCTGATCTTCGCCGAGGAAGCGAAGGCTGCCGCCGAGGCGATCTCGGGGTGGCGTGATGCTGGTCTGACGGCACGGGTTGTCCGCGGTCGCAAGATGCGCAACGTGAATGCACTCTTCGATGAGGTGGCTGCGGCACTCCAGTTCCCGCACTACTTCGGCGAGAACTGGCCAGCGTTCGATGAATGCCTGTCCGACATGGATTGGCTACCAATGAATGCCGGCATCGTGATCGCGGTCTTCGACCCTGCTGACGTGCTCGCCGACGCGGCCGAGGTTGAGTTGGCGGTGTTGGTGCGGGCGATCGCACACGCTGCTGAGACGTACTCGCAGCCGATCGAATCCGGCGAGTGGTGGGACCGTCCGGCCGTGCCGTTCCACGTCGTCTTGCAGTCCGCACCGGCCGATGCCGCCGTAGTTCGTGCGCGATGGCAGGCGGCAGGCGCGGTGATCTCGGAGTTCAATCCGCGGTGAGGGCGGTGGTCAAGGGCTTCGAGGGTCCCTGACGGTGAAAAGCCGGGGGCTACGTGTCGCCGGATCCGCTGGATGACTCGTTCTGGCTGCGATGCTGGTGGGGCCGCTGGATGGGCCGGGTGCGGAGTCGTTCGACGTGTTGGTTTGCACGCCGGTGTGGCTGGCTCGAGCCGTGGCGGACCAGGGGTCGCAGGTCCGCAGGTCAAAAGTGCCTTACAACGTCCCGATGATGGGGTCGCGGCAGTTCCCAGGATCGGTGAATTGAGTGACGAACACGCCTGGAGTCTTCTGTCGTGGATCGAGGTCGCGGCGAGTCGAATTGTTCGGGCCCGGTCGCGGAGGACGTTGGTATCCGCAGCGTTTGCAATGAGTTTGGTTTTGCAAAGTGAATTGGATCGACGTGATTGTTCTGCAGTTTCTTCGCTGCTGCGGCGCGCTGTTGAGATTTCTAGCTTGAACTTCGCTGCATCTGCAGCGGAGGGGTGTGGACAGGCGGGGCTTATGGGTGACGAAGCTTTCCGATTGCTTCTCTAAGCATCACCTACGACTCCTGCGACACATATGGAATCTGGCAAGGACGAAACGTTCTCTTTGAGCGCCGTAAACCAGACTTCGATGTGGACGATCTGGAGCGATGGCTCGAGGGCGAAGACTGAAGTTCGATGCGAGCCACAATTTCGGGGATTTGGCTCAGCGGCTAGGTGCGTCGGTATGCGATCACGCTTGACGATGGCACTGTGCTGTTTTCTGGGTCGCATGCCTGGTTGGGGTCAGCCGGCCCGCTCATGTCAGCGCAATGGAACCGGCTGTCGGCGGAGTAGTTGCGGTGATCGCCCATGAGCCATAATCGGCCGGCGGGCACCGTGACGGGGCCAAAGTTGGCACTGTCATCGGTGCCATCGAGCAGCACGTATGGTTCAGCGAGCGTGCGGTAGGTCTTGCCGCTGTCGGTACTGACTTCAACCTTATTGTTGACACCACGCACGGTCTGGCCGCCAACAGCGATGACGCGCGAGATCGCTTCCGGTTTACGGGCATCCCAATCGGCCGACATTGCGTAAAGGACGATGTCGCCCACCTGCGGCGGGTAGTGAGCGCTCGTGTTCGTGAAGTGAACTCGCTGGCCGCGATGGAGCGTGTTCTCCATGTTGCTCCCTTGGATCGTGATAGTCGTGCCCGACGGATCCGAAAAACTGCATCCCGTCAAGACCACGGCAACGACAAGCAATCCCATCCACAGACGCAGCACCTGCACCTCCAGCAACCTAACCGCGAACTCCGTCAGCCGTCGCCCGCCATCACCAGCTCTGAACCGTCGTCGGAGCGAGATTAGATTACCGACGACAGTGCCGATGAGCTGAACAACGACTTGCTGAAGTGATCGAGGCACCGGATTTACTGGTCAAGGTGACAGGAGCCGTCGCTCGCTGCGCTCGCTCCTCCAAAATCCTGCGTCAGGCTCAACTGAACAGCAGAAGAGGGCCCACCAAAAGAAGAGGGCCCACCAAAAAGCGGTGGGCCCTCTTCTGCTGTCGGGGTGACAGGATTTGAACCTGCGACCTCTTCGTCCCGAACGAAGCGCGCTACCAAGCTGCGCCACACCCCGAAGCCGGCGAGCCGGCAACCGCACCAGCATAACCGACGCTCGCGAGCGGTTTGACCGCAGGCAGCCAGCGCCGGAACCGTCCGGGAAGCTCAGCGCACCGGCAGGTCGCGCGGCAGCAGGGTCAGCAGCACCGCCTCCGGCCGGCAGCCGATCCGGACCGGCACGAACGGGTTGGTGCCCAGCCCCGCGCAGACGTTGAACCACATCCGGTCGTCCCACCGGTGCAGCCAGCGGGCCCGGTGCACGTCGATGCCGCAGTTGGTGACGATCGCCGGCCCGAACGGCACCCGCACCTGGCCGCCGTGGGTGTGCCCGGCCAGCACCAGGTCATAGCCGTCGCCGGCGAACTGGGACAGCAGCGCCGGCTCGGGGGAGTGGATCACGCCGATCCGCACCGCGGCGTCCGGCTCGGCCGGCCCGGCGATTGTGGCATACCGAGCCCGGCGCAGGTGCGGGTCGTCGGTGCCGGCCAGCGCGACCGGGGCGCCGTTCACCTGCACCGAGGTCCGAACGTGGGTCAGATCCAGCCAACCGCGGCCGGCCATGGCGGTCGCCAGTTCGTCCCACGGCATCCGTCGCCGCCCGGACAGGTCGCCCACCCGGTCCGGCAGGAAGTACCGGGCCGGGTTCTTCGGCTTGGGCACGTAGTAGTCGTTGTTGCCCGGCACGAACGCGCCCGGGAAGTCGAACAGCGGCCCCAGCGCTCGCAGGACCGCCGGGATGCCCTCCGGATCCGAGCTGGTGTCACCGGTATTGATCACGAAGTCGGGCCGCAGCCGTGCCAGCTCGCCCACCCAGGCCTGCTTGCGGCGCTGGGCGGCGGTCAGGTGCAGGTCCGAGATGTGCAGTACCCGCAGCGCCCGGGTTCCCGGCTCCAGCACCGGCACCGCGAACCGGCGCAGCGTGAACAGATTCCGCTCGATCAACCCGCCGTAGGCCACGGTGGCTGCCCCGGCCAGCCCGACGACGGCGGCGGAGCGAACGAGGCGGCCCATAATCCTTACCCTACGGCCACTAACCTGGACCGTATGGCCACCCTCAAGGAGCAGCTGCACGCCGACCTCACCACCGCCATGAAGGCTCGGGACGAGCTGACCACGGCCACCCTGCGAATGCTGCTGACTGCGGTCACCACGGAGGAGGTCTCCGGCTCCAGCGCCCGCGAGCTGACCGACGACGAGGTGCTGCGGGTGGTCAACCGGGAGGCCAAGAAGCGCCGGGAGGCGGCCGAGGCGTTCGGCGCCGCGGGCCGGGCCGAGCAGGCCCAGCGCGAGCGGGACGAGGAGGACGTGCTCGCCCGGTACCTGCCGAGCCAGCTCGACGACGCCGCGGTGGCCGCGCTGGTCGCCGAGGCGATCGCCGAAACCGGCGCCAGCGGGCCCAGGCAGCTCGGCCAGGTGATGAAGGCGGCCACCGCGAAGATCGCCGGCCGGGCCGACGGCAAGCGGGTTTCCGAGGAGGCCCGCCGGCAGCTCGCCGACTGAAATCCGGCGCCGTCCACAGCCCTGCCCCGAAGTCCACAGCCGCGTTTCGCACGGCCGAAACGCTCATGCTGCTCGGGTACGGTGGCCTGGTGCTTCGTCGGATCGTCCTCTGTGCCATCCCGCTCCTGCTGCTGATCAGCGGCTGCACCCAGGCTCCGCAGGCCGGTCCGGCCGGCTCGACCGCTGGTTCTCCCACCACCAGTTCCTCGGCCCCGACCAGCGGCACGAGCAGCACGACCGCCAGCAGTTCCGCTCCGGCGACCAGCTCGTCACCGGCCACCCCGACCCGTCCGGTGCACGTCTCGGTGCTGGAGAGTGACGGCGGCGAGTACGGCGTCGGCATGCCGGTCATCGCCTGGTTCAACGTCGCGCCCACCAGCGGCGCCGCGTTCGCCAAGGCCACCACGGTGACGGTCAACGGCAAGAAGGTGCCCGGCGCCTGGTACTTCGAGCAGACCTCGCACGCCGGAGCCGCCCTCGAGGCGCACTACCGGCCCCAGTCGTACTGGCCGGGCCATGCCCGCATCCACGTGGACCTGCCGGTGCAGGGCCTGTCCGCTGGCCCGGGCCTGTCCTTCGACGACAGCCTGACCCTCGACATCACCACCGGGCCGGCCATCTTCGCCACGGTGAACGCCGCCACCCTGCGCATGACGGTGAAGTCGGACGGCAGGGTGGTCGGCGTCTACCCGGTGTCGCTGGGCGCGCCCAACACCCGGACCATGCGCGGCATCAAGGTCATCATGGAGAAGGGCGCGGACATCCCGATGCGCGGTCCGGGCTACTACGACCCGCACGTGCAGTGGACGCAGCGGCTGACCTACAGCGGTGAATACCTGCATTCCGCGCCGTGGAACGTCGCCAACCTGGGCAAGCGCAGCACCTCCAACGGCTGCACCAACCTCAGTCCGGCGGTGGCCAAGGGGCTGTACGGGCTGATGCGGATCGGCGACGTGGTGTCCTACCCGAACGCCAACGGCCCGCAGATGCAACTCGGCAGCGGCTACGGCGACTGGAACGTGTCCTGGGGCGCGTGGCTGACCGGGGGCGCGGTCAAGACCGCCTGAACCTCCGCACCGAACGTGCCGGACGAGGAGTCACGGCCCGAGGTCGACGGGGCCGTGATCCGGCCAAGCCCGGACGACCTCCGTGGACAGCCCCGGCTATCGCAACCCGTGGTTTCGTATCCGATTTGCACGCCAGGGCGTGCTTATCGGATACGAAAGCGCCGGGCTATCGCTGAAGGCAAGTCTGACTAAGGGTGCTTCTTGGTCGGCTTCGGGGTCGGGGTCGGCTTGGGCTTGGTCGGCTTCGAGGTCGGACCTGGGCTGGGCGAAGTAGTACCGCCACCGCCCCCGTTACCCCCGCCGCCGCCGTTCCCGCCGCCGCCGCCGCCGTTTCCGTTACCGCCGCCGCCGTTTCCGTTACCGCCGCCGCCGTTGAAGCCGCCGTTGTTGGAGCCGCCGTTGTTGAAGCCGCCGGCACCGACCGGCGCGACCCCGGTGGACAGGCACAGCGTGATCACGGCGCCCTGCTCGGCGACGTGCGGTCCGTAGAAGGCGACCTCGCCCTGCTGCGCCTTGCTGCCGCACGGCGTGCTGAGCACCTTCACCTTGTAGCCCGCCTCGGTGAGCTTGCTGGTCGCCTCGCTGGGATCGATATTGTCCACCTTGGGCACCTGCTGGCCCGGGGCGGAGTCCGCCGTCGGCCAGGTCCACTGCTGGCCCTGCAGGGTCTGCTGGTAGGACATCAGCCAGAACCGCGCCGCGCTGGCGCCGAAGGTGTCGGTTCCGTCGTTGTTGGCGGTGATGCCCGGCACGTTGGCGATCCGCTGGGTCGGATGCAGCGGGTTGACCACCGCCGCCGCTGATACCAGGTTCGGCGTCATCCCGACGAACCAGAGCGCGGAGTTGCCCTCGTCATCGACGTTCTGCCCGGTGGTCGGGTCGAACTTGGTGCTGTTGTTGGTACCGGTCTTGCCGGCGACCAGGCTGCCGCCGCTGGCGTAGTAGTCGCTGAAGTAGCGATCGGCGGTGCCGTACCCGCTGTGCGTGTCGTTGGTCATGATGTTGACCAGCGTGCGCGCGGTGTAGGAGTCGAACTGCCGGCTGCAGCCCGGCCGCTTGAACGGCACCGGCTTGCCGTTGATGTCGGTCACCGACCTGATCGGGGTCGGCGGGCAGAACACGCCGTCGTTGGCCAGTGCGGAGAAGGCGCCGGTCAGCTCCAGCACCGAGGTCGGGTCTTGGCCGAGGGTGAAGGTCGCCTGCCGGCCGTCCACGATGTTCTGCGCGATCGTCCGGCCGGTGTCGTTGCCGTTGCCGTCGTAGACGTGGTTCTTCAACTGGTTCATGCCCAGTCCGAGCGCGGTGTTCACGATCGGGCCGAGCTGGCAGTCGAAGGTCTGGTCCTCCATCGCCACGAAGTAGGTGTTGGACGAGGCCGGCAGCGCGTGGTCCAGCGGCATGGTGGAGCTGTAGTGGCCGGCATTGTGCACGGTGTAGGCCTTGCCGGTCTGGGAGTCCACCGGGCAGTTCTTGGTCGTCCACTCGTTGTTGTCGGTGGTCAGCGTGTAGTTGGTGGGCACGCCCATCTTGAGCGCGGTCAGCGCGGTGAAGTACTTGTACGTCGAACCCGACCCGGCGTAGCCCTTGGTGAACAGCTTGTCCACCGAGTAGCCCGGATCGCCCTTCTTCACCCCGTACTTGACGTCGGTGATCATGGTGGTCACCGCGCCGGTGCCCGGGGTCACCGATGGCATGGCCAGGATGTAGCCGCCGCTGTGCGACGGGTGCAGCCCGCTCTGAGTCCAGATGTTGTTCTGCCCGTAGTTCTGCAGGTTGGCGTCCAGCGTGGTGATGATCTTGTAGCCGGCGGTGTTGATCCGCTGGCTGTTCAGCCCGCCGGTGTTCTCCAGCCAGTCCAGCGCGTAGTCGCAGAAGAAGCCGACGTTCTTGACCGCCTTGTTGGCGAAGGCGCAACCGCGAGCCGGGGTGCTGTGCGGGGCCAGCTTGATCGGCTGGGCCTTGTAGGCGGCGGCCTGGGTGGCGGTGATGTAGCTCTGGCTGGCCATGTTGTCCAGCACCAGGTCACGCCGGTCCCGGGCGGCCTGCGGGTGCTCGAACGGGTCGTAGTCCGACGGCGCCTTGACCAGGCCGACCAGCATCGCCGCCTGGGGAATCGTCAGCTTGCTGGCGTTGACCCCGAAGTAGGTCTGGGCGGCGGTTTGGATTCCATAGGCAGTTCTCGCCGAAAAAGGCGATATTAAGGTACTTCTGCAGGATCTCGGCCTTGGTGTTCTGGGTCTCGATCTTCAGCGCGCACTGCGCGTCGAGAATCTTGCGGTCGATGTTCTGGTCGATCGCGGCGGCCCGCTCGGCGTCGGTGCTCGCCTCGTAGTAGCGCACCTGCTTGACGTACTGCTCGGTCAGCGTGGAGGCGCCCTGGGTGTCGCCGTTGGTGGTCTTCAGCGCGCCGCGCAGCAGGCCGCGCATGTCCACCCCGTGGTGGGAGTAGAAGCGCCGGTCCTCGGTGGCGATCAGGGCGTTGGTCACCGACTTCGGCACCTGGTTCAGCGGGATGACCTGCCGGTTCTGGTCGAACAGGGTGGCGATCACCGTCTTGCCGTCATTGGCGTACATGGTGGTCTTCTGCTGCACCGGCTCCTCGGTGAGGTTGCAGGTGGTGTTCAGAAATTTGTCCGCTCCGGCCTTAGCTGCCAGCCGACCCCGCCGATATAGGGGAGCAGGAAGCCGGCCGCCAGGACGCCGGCGATCAGCAAGCAGCCCGATGAGAGTGGTCAGCTTCGACAGGATGGTCCAACCGGATGCACGCGCCACAGGGGTACAGAGTACGCGAGAGCGAGCCGTCTGCCGGCCACGCCGGCCTGCCGCGCACCCTCATCAGCCGCTTTTCGGTGTTTGAGATGGCAGGAACATGAAGACGTCAATTTCATATCGGACTATTGCGAGTTGTGAAACTCTCACCTACCGTCCGTTCCTACGAGTCACATCATGTCCGTGTGAGTTTTACGAAGTTGAAGACACGATCGGGTCCTTCGGGACCGACCGCCGACCCACGGGGGGCCAGCAATGAGCGCACCGAAACTGCCCGAGCGGGTGAGAGCCACCGGTGATCCGGAGTGGGCCTCGCGCGGCGCCTGCCGCAATGTGGACCCGGAGACGCTGTTCGTCGTCGGTGCCGCCCAGCACAAGGCCAAGGCCATCTGCATGGGTTGCCCGGTGCGCTTCGACTGCCTGGCCGACGCGCTGGACAGCCGTACCGAGTTCGGCGTGTGGGGCGGCATGACCGAGCGTGAGCGGCGAACCCTGCTGCGCCGGCGGCCGGACATCAAGTCCTGGCGCGCGTTCTTCTCCAGCGGGCAGCGGGCCGAGAACCTGGCCAGCCTGCCGCAGCCGATGCAGGTCGTCCGCTAGCCGATCTCGACTGCCTCGCCCCGTTCCGCCAGCCGCGGGGTCGAACTGTTGCCGCCACCCGGCTTGGTTACCGCAGGGTCACGATTCCTCGCCGGCTAACGCCGCTCCGATCAGCCGCAGTCCGGCCAGATCGTGCACATCGGTCGGCAGCGCCGGCACCTGCCGCTCCGGCACGTCCGGATGCGCCGCCGCGAACCTGGCCACCATCGAACGATCCTGCCGGGCCGCCTCGGCCGTCTCGGCGTGCACCTGCAGCGCCGCCTGGGCCAGCGCCGCGCCGGCCGGTGCCGGATCCAGCGCGGCCAGCCGCTCGGCGGCGTCCAGCGCCCGCCCGGCGGTGAGGTCCACCGCCACCCGGCGCACCCGGTTGAGCACCACCCCGGCCAGCGGCATCCGCTCGGCCTGCAGCCGCTCCACGAAGAAGGACGCCTCGCGCAGCGCGTCCGGTTCCGGCGACGCGATCACCACGAAGGCGGTGCCTGGCGCCTGCAGCAGCCGGTAGGTCTGCTCGGCCCGCTCCCGGAACCCGCCGAACATGGTCTCCAGCGAGGCGATGAAGGCCGAGACGTTGCCCAGCAGCTCGTTGCCGAGGATCCGGTTCAGCACCCGGCTGAACAGCGAGAAGGACGCCCCGACCACCTTCAGGTAGGCCTTGCCGCCGGCCCTGGCCGGCGCGCTCAGCATCCTGATCATCCGGCCGTCCAGGAACCGGCCCAGCCGCTGCGGAGCGTCCAGGAAGTCCAGCGCCGACCGGGACGGCGGGGTGTCCACCACGATCAGATCCCATTTGCCGCGCTCGACCAGCTGGCCACGCAGCTGGGACAGCTTCTCCATCGCCATGTACTCCTGGGTGCCGGCGAAGGAGGCGGACAGCGATTGGTAGAACGGGTTGGCGAAGATCTGCTCGGCCTTCTCCTCGGTGGTGTTCGCGAGCACCACCTCGTCGAAGGTCCGCTTCATGTCCAGCATCATCGCCAGCAGCGCGCCGTTGCCGATGCCGGCCACCGGCCGCGGGGTGTTGTCCAGCTCGACCAGCCCGAGCGACTGGGCCAGCCGGCGGGCCGGATCGATGGTCAGCACCACCACCCGCCGGCCCTGCTCGGCCGCCCGCAGTGCCAGCGCTGCCGCGGTGGTGGTCTTGCCGACCCCGCCGCTGCCGCAGGTGACGATCACCTTGATCTCGGGATCCTTGAGCAGCGCGTCCACCTCGAACACCGGCGGCAGCTGCCGGCCGCTACCGACCCGGGTCATGCCGGCCGTCCCAGCCACTCGTCGAGCTCCAGCGCCTCGGCAAGTTCGAACAGGCCGCCCAGATCGACCGGCGGGGCCAGCTCGGGCAGCCGGCGCAGCGGCGCCTCGATCGTGACCAGCTCCGCCGCGGCGCTGGCCTGCACCCGCTGGCGGACGCCGTAGTCGACCATCTCGGTGGCCAGGCCGGCGGCCAGCTCGGCGCTCAAGCCCACCGCGGCCAGCCCCTCGGCCAGCTCCGCGGTGTTCGGCACGCCGGCGCCGACCAGCTCCGGCCGGGCCCGGTTGACGATCACCTGACCGATCCGGTAGCCGGCCCCGCGCAGCTCGGCGGCGGCGTCCAGGCTCTCCTGCACCGGCATCTCCTCCAGCAGCGTGACGATGTGGATCGCCGTGCGCTCGGACCGCAGCAGTTCCATCACCCCGATGCTCTGGCGGTGGATGGGACCCATCTTGGTCAGGCCGGCCACCTCCTGGGTGACCTGCAGGAACTGCGCGATCCGGCCGGTGGGCGGCGCGTCCAGCACCACCGCGTCGAAGGCCGGCCGACCGTCGCGGCCGGTGCGGGTCACCGCCTCCTTGACCTTGCCGGTCAGCAGCACGTCGCGCAGGCCCGGTGCGATGGTGGTGGCGAAGTCGATCGCGCCCATCTTGCGCAGCATCGAGCCGGCCCGCTTGATGCTGTAGAAGAGCTCCAGGTACTCGATCATCGCGGCCTCGGCATCCACCGCCAGGCCCACCACCTCGCCGCCCCGGGTTGCCGCCAACCGGGTCTCGGCGTAGGGCAGCGGCGGGGTGTCGAACAGCTGAGCCAGCCCCTGGCGGCCTTCGACCTCGATCAGCAGCACTCGCTGCCGGCGTCCGGCCAGCGCCAACGCCAGCGCGCCGGCGACCGTGGTCTTTCCGGTGCCGCCCTTGCCGGTCACCACGTGCAGGCGTGGATCGTGCGGGGATGCGGCCACCCGACCAGCGTACAAAGCCAGCGCGGTAGGTTGCGGTCACGTCCCGACGGATCGGCCCGGCCGATGCGTCCCGCCTTTCGGAAGGTGACCGCTATGCCCTCTGTGTCCGCCCGGCTGGCCGAGCTCGGCATCGAGCTGCCGCCGGTCGCCGCCCCGGTGGCCGCCTACCTGCCGGCGGTGCGCACCGGCTCGCTGGTCTACACCTCCGGCCAGCTGCCCTCGGTCGGCGGCAAACTGCCCGAGGTCGGCAAGGTCGGGGCCGACGTGACCGCCGAGCAGGCCGCCGGGCACGCCCAGACCTGCGCGCTGAACGCGCTGGCCGCCGTGCACGCGCTGGTCGGCATCGACTCGGTGGTCCGGGTGGTCAAGGTGGTCGGCTTCGTCGCCTCGGCACCCGGCTTCACCGGGCAGCCGGCCGTCGTCAACGGCGCCTCCGAGCTGCTCGGCCAAGTGTTCGGCGAGGCGGGCCAGCACGCCCGATCGGCCGTCGGCGTGTCGGAGCTGCCGCTGAACGCACCAGTCGAGGTCGAGTTGATCGTCGAGGTGGCCTGACCGGTGTCCGAGGTGCCGCCCCGCGAGGCAGCCACCGTGGTGCTGCTGCGCGACAGCGCCAACGGCGCTGGCGGTATCGAGACCTGGCTGATGCGGCGGGTGCCGAAGATGGCCTTCGCACCCGGCATGTCGGTGTTCCCGGGCGGCGGGGTGGATCCGGTGGACGCCACCGGCGACCGCTCGGCGACCGAAGCGGCGGTGGCCAGCCAGCTCGGGGTCACTGCCGAGCACGCCGGCGTCCTGCTGCGCGCGGCGGCCCGCGAGATCGCCGAGGAGACCGACGTCCGGCTGCCGCTGGAGACCATCCGGCCCTGGGCCCGCTGGATCACCCCACCGGCCGAATCCCGACGCTACGACGCCTACTTCTTCGTGGCCACGCTGCCCTCCGACGCACTGGCCGCCGCCATCTCGGCCGAGGCGTCGGCCGCCGGCTGGGTGCCGGTCGCCCAGGCGCTCGCCGAGTACCGCAACGGCCAGCGGCCGATGCTGCCGCCCACCGTCCGGACCCTGATGGAACTGGCCGTTTACGAACGAGCCGCCGACGCGCTGGCCGCGGCCGCGCACCGGGTGATCCGGCCGATCACGCCGGAGCTGCGCCAGCTCGAGTCCGGCGGCTGGGTGGCCGACCTGGGCGACGGCACCCAGCTGCCGCTGCCGGCCGAGTTCATCACCGCCACCGGACGACGGCTGCAGTGAGCGCGGCCTACGAACGGCTGCGGCAGGTCACCGAACTGGCCGGCGTGGTGCTCGCCGACAACCCGTCGCCGATGACGCTGGAGGGCACCAACACCTGGCTGCTGCGCGACGACCCGTCCCGGCGCTCGGCGGTGGTGGTGGATCCCGGGCCGCTGGACGAGGCACACCTGCAGGCGGTGCTGGCCGCCGCCGGGACGGTGCCGCTGATCCTGCTCACCCACGGCCACCCGGACCATTCGGCCGGCGCCCGCCGGTTCGCCGAGCTGACCGGCGCGCCGGTCCATGCCCTGGATCCGGCGCACCGGCTCGGTGCCGAGGGCCTGACCGAGGGCAGCGTGCTCGGCGGTGCCGGCGTCCGGATCGAGGTGTGGCGCACCCCGGGCCACACCGCCGACTCGCTGTGCTTCCTGCTGCCGGCCGCCGGGCCCACCCGGGCGGTGCTGACCGGCGACACCATCCTCGGCCGGGGGACCACGGTGGTCGCCCACCCGGACGGGGTGCTCGCCGACTACCTGGCCTCGCTGCGCCGGCTGGCCGAGCTGTCCGGGGTCACCGTGCTGCCCGGACACGGCGACGAGCTGGCCGACGCCGGAGCAGCCGCCGAGCACTACCTGGCTCATCGCCAGCAGCGGCTGGAGCAGGTACGCGCGGTGCTGGCCGAGCTGCCGGAGGCCTCCGCGCGGCAGGTGGTGGAACGGGTCTACGCCGAGGTGGACCGGGCGCTGTGGCCGGCCGCCGAGCTGTCCGTGCGGGCACAGCTGGCCTACCTGCGGCAGACCTGAGCGGTGAGCGCAGGCGACCGGCTGGAGCGGCGGCTGGGCCCCGGCGACGCGCTGGTGATCGGGCTCGGTTCGATGATCGGCGCCGGCGTGTTCGCCGCCTTCGGGCCGGCCGCCCGGGCGGCCGGTGCCGGGCTGCTGGCCGCGCTGCTCGTGGCCGGAGCCGTGGCGTACTGCAACGCGGTCGCCTCGGCGCAGTTGGCGGCCAGCTACCCCGAGTCCGGCGGCACGTACATCTACGGCCGGCGGCTGCTGGGGCCGTGGTGGGGATTCGTCGCCGGCTGGGGGTTCGTGGTCGGCAAGACCGCGTCCTGTGCGGCGATGGCGCTGACCTTCGCCGCCTACGCGGTGCCGGGCCATCCGCTGGTCGAGCGGCTGGTCGGGGTGGTGGCGGTGCTGGCGCTGGCCGCGCTGAACTACCGCGGCGTCACCAAGACCGCCGCGCTGAGCCGGCTGCTGGTCGGCCTGAGCCTGGTCACGCTGGCGGTGCTGGTGGTCGCGATCTGGACCGGCAGGCACTCCGCCGGGCGGTGGGAGTTCCCGGGTTCCGGTGGCCTGCCGGGCCTGCTGCAGGCGGCCGGGCTGCTGTTCTTCGCCTTCGCCGGCTACGCCCGGATCGCCACCATGGGCGAGGAGGTGCGGGACCCGGGCCGCACCATTCCGCGGGTCATTCCGCTGGCACTGGGCATCGCGGTGGCCGTCTACGCGGTGGTCGGGGTGTCGGCGCTGGCCGCCGCCGGACCGTCCGGGCTGGCCGCTGCCGGTGCCCCGCTGGCCGCCGCGGTGCACGCCGCCGGGGCCGGGTCGGTGGCGCCGGTGGTGCGGATCGGCGGCGCGGTGGCCAGCCTCGGCGCGCTGCTGGCGCTGATCGCCGGCATCGGCCGCACCGGCCTGGCAATGGCGCGCAACCGCGATCTGCCGAGCTGGCTGGCCGCGGTCCACCCGCGGTTCCGGGTGCCGCACCGGGCCGAGCTGACGCTGGCCGTGATCGTCGGGTTGCTGGTGCTCAGCACCGACCTGCGCGGCGTGATCGGGTTCTCCTCCTTCGGCGTGCTGGTGTACTACGCGATCGCGAACGCGGCGGCGTTCCGCCAGCCGGCCAGCCAGCGACGCTGGCCGCGGCTGCTGAACGTGCTGGGCGGGTTGGGTTGCCTGGTGCTGGTGGCCAGCCTGCCGGTCGCCAGCGTGCTGGCCGGGCTCGCCATGTTCGCGGCCGGGCTGGGCGGCCGGGCGCTGGTGCTGAGACACCGGCTCTAAAGCAGCCCGGACGGACAGTCCTCCGCTGGCGCGCTGACGGTCTTCCGCTAGCGCGTTGAGGCGTTAGCGGGCGCGCCGGTATCGCGCTGGGGCGTCAGCGGGCGCGCCGGTATCGCGCTGGGGCGTTAGCGGGCGCGGCGAGCCAGCCGCTCGCGGTCCAGGATGACCACGCTCTTGCCTTCCAACCGCAGCCAGCCACGCTGGGCGAAGTCAGCCAGGGCCTTGTTCACCGTCTCCCGCGAGGCACCGACCAGCTGGGCCAGCTCCTCCTGGGTCAGGTCATGGGTGACGCGGAGCTGGCCGCCGTCCACCGAGCCGAACCGCTGGGCCAGCTGCAGCAACTGCTTGGCGACCCGGCCGGGCACGTCCACGAAGATCAGGTCGGCCAGCATGGTGTTGGTCCGGCGCAGCCGGCGGGCGACCACCCGCAGCAGCTGCAGCGCGATCTGCGGGCGCTCGGTGATCCAGTTGGTCAGCGCGGCCTTGGGCAGCCGGGCGACCCGGGCGTCGGTGACCACCATCGCGGTCGCGGTGCGCGGCCCCGGGTCGAACAGCGACAGCTCGCCGAACTGGTCGGCCGGGCCCATCACCGCCACCAGGTTCTCCCGGCCGTCGGAGGACTTGCGGCCGAGCTTCACCTTTCCCGACAACACGATGTAGAGGCTGTCGCCGGGTTCGCCCTCGTTGAACAGGGTGGTGCCGCGAGGGGCATCGAAGATCTCGAACTGGCTGCCCAGCGCCTCCACGTCCGCGGGATCGACACCCTGGAACATTCCGGCTCTGCGGAGCACTTCGTCCACGCCAGCTCCTCCTCTGTATGCCGTGCGTCACTGCGGCGGCAAGCTATGGCGGATTCTAGGGGTAGTGCGCGCGGGGCATCCGGCGACCCGCACAACCGAGCCCCGGCCGGCCGGCCGGCACCGTCCGCGAGGGCCTGGATCAGCGCTTGCGCCGGCCGGCGCCGGGCAGGATCCGCAGCCGATTGCGGAACCGCCGCAGCGCCGTGTCGGTGCCCTCGCGCACCAGGGTGTCCAGCTCCTCGGAGTTGGCCTGGTCGAGGAACTGCTCGACGTCCTGCTCGTCGGCGCGCGCGGCCCGGGTCAGCGGCACCTCGATGCGCTCCATGACGAGCATGAACGCCAGCAGCAGCAGCGGAAAGAGCAGAACCAGAAATCCGATCATGGCGTTGTCATTGTGCCCTAATAAGCTAGCCGAGTGGCGAAGGCAGCGATCGATCCGGCCGGTGAGACGGCGACCAGCGGCGGCAGGCGGCAACCGGCTACCCGGCAGCGGCCGGCCGAGGCCGACGGCTGGCAGGAAAGCCCGCTGGCGCTGACCCGCAGGGCGAGGCGGATCAACAAGGAGCTGGCCGCGCTGTATCCGCATGCGCACTGCGAGCTCGACTTCCGCAACCCGCTGGAGCTGGCGGTGGCGACCATCCTGTCCGCCCAGTGCACCGACAAGAAGGTCAACGAGGTCACTCCGGCGCTGTTTGCCAAGTACCCGGACGCGGCCGCCTATGCCGCCGCCGACCGGGCCGAGCTGGAGGATCTGATCCATGCCACCGGCTTCTTCCGGGCCAAGTCGAACAGCCTGATCAAGCTCGGCCAGCAGCTGGTCGAACGCTTCGACGGGGAGGTGCCCAACACCCTCGCCGAGCTGGTCACGCTGCCCGGTTTCGGCCGCAAGACGGCCAACGTGGTGCTCGGCAACGCCTTCGACGTGCCGGGCCTGACCATCGACACGCACTTCCTGCGGCTGTCCCAGCGCTGGCGGTGGACCACCAACGACGACCCGGTGAAGATCGAGCAGGACGTCGCCGCGCTGATCCCGCGCAAGGAATGGACGATCCTGTCGCACCGGGTGATCTGGCACGGCCGCCGGATGTGCCACGCCCGCCGCCCAGCGTGCGCGGTGTGCCCGCTGGCGAAGCTGTGCCCGTCCTACGGCATCGGGGAGATGGATCCGGTGGCCGCCGCCAAGCTGGTCAAGAGTCCGTCGCAGACAAATCCGGAACTGACCGGGTGACCGAACTCGCCCCGCCGTGGCTGCGGCCGCTGGTCGAGGCGGTGCGGACGGTACGTGCCGAGCAGCTGTCCCGGTTCGTCCCGCCGGAGGACGGCAGCGGCCGGCATTCGGCGGTGCTGATGCTGTTCGCCTCGCCGGACGGGGAGGCGGCGGCCGACGTGCTGCTCCTGCAGCGGGCTGCCACGCTGCGCAGCCATGCCGGCCAGGTGGCGTTCCCGGGCGGGGCGACCGATCCCACCGACGCGAACCCGGCCGCCACGGCGCTGCGCGAGGCGAGCGAGGAGGTCGGGCTGCGGCCGGACACGGTGGACGTGCTTGCCGAGTTGCCCGCGCTGTTCCTGCCGCCGTCCGGCTTCGTGGTGACGCCGGTGCTGGGCCACTGGCGGGAGCCGCATCCGGTCGGCGTGGTGGACACCGCCGAGGTCGCCCGGGTGCGCCGGCTGCCGATCGCCGAGTTGGTCGACCCGGCGAACCGGTTCACCGTCCGGCACTTCTCCGGCTTCCGGGGTCCGGGCTTCGAGGTGGGCGGGCTGTTCATCTGGGGATTCACCGCCGGCCTGCTCGACCGGTTGCTGCGGTTGGCCGGCTGGGAGCGGCCGTGGGACCGCGAGGTGGTCCGTCCGGTGCGGTAACCGGCTGGTGCTGCCTTGCGGGCTGGGGCCGGCGTGCACGACGCGTGTCGCTCAGCCGCGCCGGGTACGGTCGCGGAGTGCTCCTGCGAACCCGCCCGCCGGTCGCATCGCTGTCGGCGGCAACGCTGTCGGCGGCAACGCTGTCGGCCGCAGTGCTGGTGGCCGTGACGCTGCTGGCGGGCTGCCAGAGCCAGTCGGCGATTAACCGTGAGCCACACACCGGCAGCAGCACCGCCGTCGCGGTGGACGGCGTGCAGCAGGTCACCGTCACCACCGACCAGAGCTACCGCTTCGATCCGTCCACGATCACCGTGCATCCGGGCAAGGTGCGGATCGTGCTGCGACACACGGGCACCGGCGCCCCGCACAACTGGTCGCTGCTCGGCTTCCCGGCCGCGTTCGTGCCGCTGGTCACGCCGGGCGAGCAGAAGTCGATCGAGTTCACCGCGCCGGCGCCGGGCAAATACACCTTCGTCTGCACGATCCACGTCACCCAGGGCCAGACGGGCACGTTGATCGTGCTGCCCAGCTAGCGTCGTGCACTCCCTCGACCTGCTCGACCTGGTCCTGATCGTGGTGGCGATCGGGTACGCGGTGGGCGGCTTCCGCAACGGTGCGCTGGTCGGCGCGCTGTCCCTCGGCGGCTTCTTCGGCGGGGCGGCGGCCGGCGCCCAGCTGGCGCGGCCGCTGGGTCGGGTTCTGGCCGACGGCGCCGCGCAGGTGCCGGTGGCCATCGTCTGCGTGCTGTTCTTCGCGCTGATCGGCCAACTCCTCGCCGTCTGGGTCGCCGGCCGGCTGCGCTCCCGGCTCACCTGGCATCCGGCCCGGCAGCTGGACCATGGCCTCGGCGCGGTGTTCTCGGCCGCCGCCGTGCTGCTGGTGGCCTGGATGGTCGCGGTGCCGCTGGCGGTGGCGCCGTATCCGACGATCGCCGGCCAGGTGCGCCGGTCGGTGCTGATCCGGGCGGTGGACGACGTGCTGCCCGACCAGGTGCGCAACCTGTACAGCTCGTTGCGGCTGTTCGTGGACCGCAGCGGCTTCCCGCAGGTGTTCGGAGCGCTGCAGCCGACCCGGATCGTGGACGTGCCGCCGGCCGACCCGGCGCTGCTGCACTCACCAGCGGTGGCTGCCAGCCGCGGCTCGGTGTTCAAGGTGCGCTCGGTCGCCCGGTCCTGCGACCGCGGCATCGAGGGCACCGCGTTCGTCTACGCCCGGCAACGGCTGCTGACCAACGCGCACGTGGTGGCCGGCGCCAACCAGGTGCAGGTGCAGACGCCGACCGGCCCGCTGGCCGCGCACGTGGTGCTGTTCGATCCGGGACGCGACATCGCGGTGCTGTGGGTGCCCGGGCTGACCGCGCGGCCGCTGCCGCTGGCCGGCACCGTCGCATCCTCCGGCCAGGACGCCATCGTGCTCGGCTTCCCGCAGGACGGCCCGTTCGACGTCCGGCCGGCCCGGATCCGGGACCGGGAACGGATCAGCGGGCACGACATCTACGGCCAGCTGTCGGTGGACCGCGACATCTACACCATCCGCTCGGTGGTGCGCGCCGGCAATTCCGGCGGCCCGCTGATCGACACCCGCGGAGCGGTGCTCGGCATCGTCTTCGCCTCCGCGCTGGACTCGGCCGACACCGGGTTCGTGCTGACCGCGCAGGAGGCGGCCACGGACGCGGCGGCGGGCCGTAGCGCGATTAGGGACGTGGGCACCGGCGACTGCGACTGAAGGCGCTCGGGCTCACCGGTAGGGCCGATCACGCCTGGGCGCGAAGCGGAACTCCCCGGTGGCCTGCGGGAACGGGCCGTACGCGGCCGGGACGGCGAAGCCGACTCCGGTCGGTGGACCCGCCGATTCGTCGCCCGGATTCGCGCCGACGCCGAGCAGGCTGCGGGTGATCTGCTGAGTGCCGTCGAGCAGGTCCTCGACCGCCCGACGGAGCTGGTCGCCGGTCACCGTGGTCAGCGGCGAGGTTTCCCGCAGCGATTCCAGCACCGCCCGGCGGACCAGCTCCTTCAGGAAGGAGGCGGTCACCCCGGCGGTGCGTTCGAGGACCTCGTCGATGTCGGACTCGCTCCACTCGACGGGCACGTCAGCGCTGTAGAGGGCTAGCAGTTGGCGGCGCGCCTCGGTTTCCGGCAGCCCGATCTCGACCGCGACATCGACCCGGCCGGGTCGTGCGGCGAGCGCGGGTTCGAGCAGGTCGGCGCGGTTGGTGGTGAGCAGGAAGAGCAGGTCCGCGTCGGCCTCCGCGCCGTCCATCGCGTCCAGCAAGTCGAACAGCACTGGGCTGGATCCCGGTCCGTAGGAGCGGTCCTCGGCGACCAGGTCCACGTCCTCCAGCACGACCACGGCCGGCGCCAGATCCCGGGCAAGCTCGGCGACCGAGCCGATCGCGTGCAGGGACCGGCCGGTGAGCAGCAGCCGGGTGTAGTCGGTCATCCGGGCCACGACGTAGCGCGTGGTGTGGGTCTTGCCGGTGCCCGGTGGCCCGAACAGCAGCAGCCCGCGCTTGAGGTGCTGCCCGGAGGCCAGCAATTGGGCGCGATGCACGGCGATGCCGAGCGCGTGGCGCTCCACCCGGCGCAACACCGCCTCGGGCAGCACGACCGCCGCTCGCGGTGTCGCGGGCAGCTCGACGAAAGTCAGCACGACGCCGCCCATCTGGTTCACGCCCACGTCGAGGACGTGCCCGCGATAGACGTTGAGCTTCGAGCGCAGGGCGTCCAGCTCGGCGAGCACGGCCTGCGCCGCTTCGGTCGGCAGGCCGGCGACCTCGATGATCAAGCCCGGATGATGGTCCGACGGGCCAGTGACCAGGATGACGTACTGGCCGGCCGGGTCGCTGACCAGCAGCACGGCCAGTTTGAGGCAGGCCAGCGTCGAGGCCGGTCCGCTCGGCAGGTTGACCAGCGCCGGTGCGGTCAGCCGCAACGGCGGCAACGCCTCCCCACCGACGAGCTGCTGCAGCGAGATCGGACCGTAGTGCGGCGGCAGCGCGATGCCGTGCGCGGCCACGTTCCGCTCGTCGGCGGCCGACCAGGCGTTCACCGCCGTCTGGAAGTTCACCTGCTCGAAGGCCGGCAGCTCGCGCGAGACGACCGACCGGCTCGCACCGTCGGGGCCCAACCAGCGGCAGACCAGCTCGACCACCTCGTTGCCGGCTCGAGCCGCATCGGAATGCACCCAGTCCAGGAAGGAGCGGAAGGCCTCGCCGAAGGCACGTGCCTCGGCTGCGCTCGGCCCTTCAGCCACTACGCCGTCCCTCCGTCGCAGCGTCCACCCGCCGGTTGGCCGGGTTGGCCGGGTTGGCCGGTTGGCCGGTTGGCCGGTTGGCCGGTTGGCCGGTTGGCCGGTTGGCCGGTTGGCTTCGCACCTTACCGGCCACGATCGGTGGATGAGGACCGGATTTTCGGGCCGCACGGTCGGGCGCAGCCGTGCTGCTCGGGTTCTTTGCTGGGAGCGAGGTCTCGGCCGGCGGGGTTTAGGAACGTCCTGGCGGTGTCGGCGGCCTGGCGGTGTTGGGAAGGGCGACTGCCCGCTGCTGGCTCGCGGGTGCGAGCGATCAATCCTCACCGGCCCAGCGGATGAGCTCCTCCGACACCCGATCCGGCACTTCCTGCTGCGGGAAGTGGCCCACCCCGGTGAGCAGCTGCCACTGGTAGTCGGCGTTCACCTGCCGGCCGGAGCCGTGCGCGGTGGAGGGCAGCACGCAGGTGTCGAAGTCGCCGTGCAGCTGCAGCACCGGCCGTTCGATCGGAGGCCGCATCGACTCGGCGTAGCTGCGCCCGTCCGGTCGGGGGAGGGAGCGCACCGCCCAGCGGAAGAACTCCAGGGAGCAGTGGGCGACCGGATGGATCCGGACCGCCTCGGCGCAGCGCGCCACCGCGGCGACGAAGTCCGGCGTGCCGCGCCAGCGCGGGCCGGACCAGTGGTCGAACAGTTGCCGCAGGAAGCGCTCGTCCCGGGTGAGCAGCCGCTCGCCGTAGCGCGGCAGCTGGAAGGTGGTCAGCGCGTAGGCCGAGGCGCGCCGCTGGGCGCGGTCGGTCAGCACCGCGGTGCGCAGTCGCAGCGGGTGCGCGGCGCCGAGCACCGCGATCCGGCGGACCACCTGCGGATGCCGGGCGGCGACCGTCCAGGCCAGCAGTCCGCCGAGGTCGTTGCCGGCCAGCACCGCCGTGCTCTCGCCGAGCGCGGTGACCAGGCTGGCGATGTCGGCGGCCAGCGTTGCCGCGTCGTACCCGCGCGGTGGCTTGTCCGAGGCGCCGTAGCCGCGCAGATCCACCGCCACCGCCCGGTAGCCGGCGGCGGACAGGTCGTTAAGTTGCTGATGCCAGGTCCACCAGAACGTCGGGAAGCCGTGCAGCAGCAGCACGAGCGGCCCCGATCCGGCTTCGACCACGTGCAGTGCGATGCCGTTGGCTCGGATGGTCCGGTGGGTCCATGGGCCATCGATCAGCACCACGGATTCGTCGGGCACTGCCCTCCTCATTGGCTGGCGCTCGGTTCGGATGGCGGCTGGCCCGGCCGGATGCGACGGGCGGGCTGTTGCTGCGGGCCGGGTTCCTGCTGCGGACGGGTTCTGCTGTAGGGATTTCGGTGTGGGGTCGGCTGTTAAGGGTTTGCTGTTGCGGCGGGGTTAGGCGCGGTGGCTGGGCTGGTGCGAGGTGGCTCCCCGTAGCGCGGTGATGGTGTCCTTGGTGGTGTCGATGGTCTGCTGCGGGGCACGGACCCGCTTGACCTTGCGCACCCCGATCCACAGGAGCACCAGCGCCAACAGCACCAGGAAACCGAAGACGATCAGGTACGCCGCCCATCGCCAGATGTGCAATGCGACCAGGCCCTCGGCCAGCGCGATCAAGCCGAAGGTCAGCGAGAACGCCAGGAGCACTCCGGCCGCCACGAACATCACCGCGCCGGTGCCGGCGTTGCGCACCGAGGACTTGATCTCCAACTTCGCCAGTTCGATCTCGCCGTGCAACAGGGTGGAGAAGCTCGCGGTCGCGTCCGCCACCAGGCTTCCGATGGAGGGCTGCTCGCCAGTACCTGCAAGGTCGTGATTCACCGTCACCGAGGTGGTCCTTTCCCGCTGGGTGGCCGCTGTTGGACCGTACGCTGGAAAGAACCTTACGCGGTCGGCACATCCGTTCGGCAGCCTGCGCGGGCTGGGGAGTGGTGCGGGCGCAGGCTAGGGTTTGCCGGCGTGGCGAGCTATGTGATCACCGGCGTATCCCGGGGCATCGGGCGGGCGGTTGCCGAACGGCTGCTTGCCGAACGGCACGAGGTGTACGGCATCGTCCGGCGGCCGCTGCCGGAGTTGGCTTTGACCGGGTTCGCGGTGCTGGACCTCGCCGAGCCGGCTGCCTTCGATGCCGCCCTGAGGCCGCTGCTGGATGCGGTTCCCGCTATCGACGGACTGGTGCACTGTGCCGGGATGGTGCATCCGGGCCTGCTGGCCGATGCCCAGCCGGCCGAGTTCGCCGAGCAGTTCGCGCTCAACGTGGTCGCGGTAGCCGAGCTGACCAGGTGGTGCCTGCCTGCTTTGCGAGCGGCACGCGGCACCGTGCTGCTGGTGAACTCCGGTTCCGGACTGAATGCCCGGCCGCCGCTGTCCACCTACGGGGTGTCGAAGTTCGCGCTGCGTGGCTACGCCGAGGCGCTGCGGCAGGAGGAGCCGGGCATCCGGGTGAGCACGGTGTATCCGGGGCGTACCGATACCGACATGCAGCACGCCGTGCGGACGGCGGAGGCTGGCGAATACCGGGCAACCGACTATCTGCGGCCGGACACGGTTGCCGCCGTGATCGTCTCGGTGCTCCAGTTGCCGGCTGACGGCACGATCACCGATCTGGTGCTGCGACCCGCCGGCCAGCCGGGCCCCTCCTCGCCGGATGCGCGTCGCTAGGCCGAATCGGCGGTAGCCAGCGCTGCTGGCTCGGCCGGCCCTGCTCGTTCGGGCGGCATCGCCGGTCCGGCGGCATCGCCGGTCCGGGCAGCATCGCCGGTCCGGGCAGCATCGCCGGTCCGGGCAGCCCGTCCGCTTGGGCGACCCCTGTTGGTCGGGGGCGCTCGGCTCGCTGGGGCGGTCCTTCGGCGCGGGGCCGACCGAACCCCGCCGGCTCAGTCCTCGGTCGCCTTGCCGCCCTTCATCCCCTCACTGATCAGATCCATCACCGTGTTGTCGGCCAGGGTGGTGACGTCCCCGATGGACCGGTGCTCGGCCACGTCCCGCAGCAGCCGACGCATGATCTTGCCGGACCGGGTCTTGGGCAGCTCGGCCACGATCATGATCTGGCGTGGCTTGGCGATGGCGCCGATCTCCTTGGCGACGTGGTTACGCAACTCCTTAACCATCTCTTCGCCCTCGTCGGCCTTGCCGCCCCGCAGGATCACGAATGCCACAATCCCCTGGCCGGTGGTCGGGTCGGTCGCGCCCACCACGGCTGCCTCGGCCACCGAGGGATGCGAGACGAGCGCCGATTCCACCTCGGTGGTCGAGATCCGGTGGCCAGACACGTTCATCACGTCGTCCACCCGGCCGAGTAGCCACAGGTCGCCGTCGGTGTCCTTCTTCGCGCCATCGCCAGCGAAGTAGTAACCCTGGTCGGCAAATCGGGCCCAGTAGGTCTCCTTGAACCGCTGGTCATCACCCCAGATGCCGCGCGTCATGCCCGGCCAGGGCTCGGTGATCACGATGAAACCACCGCCGCCGTTCGGCACCGGCTTTCCCTGGTCGTCAACTACGTTGACGCTGATGCCGGGAAGTGCGCGCATCGCGGAGCCAGGTTTGGACTCGGTGACACCGGGAAGCGGGCTGACCATGATCCCACCGGTCTCGGTCTGCCACCACGTGTCCACCACCGGCGTGCGGCCGCCGCCGATGTTCTGGCGGTACCAGATCCAGGCCTCCGGGTTGATCGGCTCACCAACCGAACCGAGCAGCCGCAGCGAGGATAGGTCGTGCGCCTTCGGAATGTCCTCGCCCCACTTCATGAATGTCCGGATAGTGGTCGGCGCGGTGTACAAGATCGAGATCTTGTACTTCTCGATCATGGTCCACCAGCGGTGCTCGTCCGGGCTGTTGGGCACGCCCTCGTACATGAACGACGTCGCCCGGTTCGCGAGCGGCCCGTAGACGATGTAGGAGTGGCCGGTCACCCAGCCGATGTCCGCGCCGCACCAGTACAGGTCCTGGTCGGGCTTCAGATCGAACACTGCCCAGTGCGTATACGCGCAGTGGACGAGGTAGCCGCCGGACGTGTGCAGCTGACCCTTCGGCTTGCCGGTCGTGCCGGAGGTGTACATGACGTAGAGGGGATGCTCGGAGTCGAATGGCTCGGGTGTGTGCTCGGTTGACTGCCTGTTGACGATCTCGTGCCACCACACATCCCGGCCATCGGTCCAGTCGATGTCCTGCCCGGTTCGCCGTACCACCAGCACGGAGCGGACATCCGGGCATTTCTGCATCGCCTCGTCCACCGCCGGTTTGAGCGCGGACGGAGCCCCGCGCCGGTAACCGCCGTCGGCGGTGATCACCAGCCGCGCATCGCAGTCGATCACACGGTCGGACAGCGCACTGGAGGAGAACCCGCCGAACACCACGGTATGTGGCGCGCCGATCCGTGCGCAGGCCAGCATCGCGATGACGGTCTCCGGGATCATCGGCATGTAGATCGCCACCCGATCCCCGGTATTCACGCCCAGTTCCAGCAGCGCGTTCGCCGCCTTGCTGACCTCGTCCTTGAGCTGCGCGTACGTGATCGAGCGGGTATCGCCCGGCTCGCCCTCCCAGTGGTAGGCGACCTGATCGCCGTGGCCGTCCTCGACGTGCCGGTCGACGCAGTTGTAGGCGACGTTCAACTTTCCGCCGATGAACCACTTGGCGAAGGGGGCGTCAGACCAGTCGAGCACCTCGGTCCACTTCTCCGCCCAACTCAACCGCTCGGCTTGCTTGGCCCAGAAGGCCAGGCGGTCGGAGTCCGCTTCGTGGTAGGCGTCGGCCTTGACATTGGCTGCGGCTGCGAACTCCTCCGGTGGCGGGAAGCGGCGTTCCTCGTGCAGCAGGTTCGACAGGCCTTCGCTCTCGGTCATCTGCGCTCCTCGGCTGATCAGGTGTACTTCGACGCTAGCGCGCGGACCCGCTGTCGGGAAGGCGAGCATTGCTGCTGTGGATAAACGCCGGCCGGCTGTGGACAACCGGCCGGGCTCGATCATGCGGGGCGATAACGTGCGGGGATGCCCACCGATCCGCTCGCCCCGCTACTCGACCTGCCTGGCGTCACCGAGGCGGTTCTCAGCAGCCGGCAGGCGGTGGACGGCCTGCTGAACCACCGGGTTCTGCGCCGGCGGTCGTCCGACGTCTCTGCCGAATCGCTGCTGCGCGGGGCCTGGGCATCCGCCGTGCTGGCCGGATCAGCGGCGACGCTGGCCGAAGTGCGTGTCGGCGACAACGACGACCCCGTGCTGCAGGGAACGCTGCGGATCTCGGCCGAGCTGGCTGGGCTGGCCGGTACCTGGCCGAGCGCGCAACGACAGGTGCTGGCCCGGCTCCATACGCTGGCGGCACGCGGGCTGGTAACCGAGTCGGAGCTGGGGCGTCCGCGATCGGACCGGGAGGTGGCGCATCGGCTGGACCTACTGGCCGAAGTACTCGCCCGCACCGCCGCACCCGCGATTGTCGTGGCGGCAATCGTGCAGGCCGAGTTGGTCAGCCTGGATGCGTTTCCACCGGTCTCCGGCGTGGTTGCTCGAGCCGCCGCTCGGCTGGTGCTGATCGATCGCGGCCTGGATCCGAAGTCGCTGGTGGTCCTCGAGGTCGGCCAACTGGAGTTGCGCGCTGAGTTCGAACAGGCGCTGGCCAGTTACGTCGGCGCGGCGCCCGAGGCGCTAGCGACCTGGATCGGAATTTGCGCCGATGCGGTGGCGCTGGGCGCCCGTGAGTCGGTCGCGATCTGTGAAGCCATTCAGCGTGGGTAGGGCAGCCGGTCGATGTGACAACACGGTGAGGGCGCCGTGCCGAGCACGACGCCCTCTGCGGCTGGACGGGTTACCAAGCGTGCATCATGACCAAGTCAGGCACAGGCCGGTCAGGCTCCGTGCCGACCACCTTCAGCGAGGCGTAGTCGCCGCGTGGGTGCCCGTGTTGCCACTGGCGGAATCCCCGGCTGGTGGGGGCGGGCCGCCAAAGCCAGCCGAAGCTTCCGTGGGTCTATTCGTACGCCTGTATGCCCTTTCAGATCAAGGCCTGATCACGGCGGGCTTTCGACCGGCTCATCTCCGCCGGCGGCCGACCCGCCGCTCAGACCCTCTCCTCGCCCTGGCGACGGAGCGAGAGGGCACCGGTCGGCCAGAGCGGCCGGGTGGGCTGCGTCGTGTGCCGCTGGGCTGTGCGGCGCAGCCGGGCGTACCAGGCGAGCACCGTGAGGCCGGCGATGACGCCGGCAACCACCGCGCTGGTAGTCGGCGGCGGCGCGCGGAAACCGGAGAGTCGTTCACGCAGGGGTACGGCATTGGTGAATGACAGAACTGGCCACCCGCGTTCGGTGGCCAGCCGGCGCAGCGCCCGGTCGGGATTCACCGCGCAGGGATGCCCCACTGCCTCGAGCATCGGCACGTCGGTGATCGAATCGGAGTAGGCATAGCACTCGGCCAGGTCATAGCCGCGCTCAGTGGCCAGCGATCGCAAGCCGGCGGCCTTGTTCGGCCCGTAAGCGTAGAACTCGATCTCCCCGGTGTAGCGGCCCTCGGCCACCACCATCCGAGTGGCAATCACATCATCGGCGCCGACCATCTCGCCGATCGGCCGCACCACCTCCTCGCCCGAGGAGGAGATGATGATGACGTCCCGGCCGAGTTCCTTGTGTCGCGCGATCAGCTCCACCGCCTCGTCGTAGACCAGCGGATCGATGATCTCGTGCAGCGTCTCGTTGACGATGTCGCGGATCTGCTGGACGTCCCACCCGGTACACATCGCAGTGAGGTAGTCCCGCATCCGGTCCATCTGGTCCTCATCGGCCCCTGAGAGGGCGAAGACGAACTGCGCATACGCGCTGCGCAGGACGGTCCGGCGATTGATCAGACCGCCCTGATAGAACGGTCGGCCGAACGCGAGCGTGGACGACTTGGCGATGATCGTCTTGTCCAGGTCGAAGAACGCCGCTGTTCCTGCCACGCTCGCGAGAATAGCCAGCGTCCACGACTCTTGCTTGCCCTGTGCTTGCTGATGCGACCGGTCGAGCTGTGTCGTTGTCCACAGCGGGCCCATGCCATCCACAGATTTCTTTCCGAAGCCCTGCGTGCCGGGCCTCTCCGGTGGAGTAGAGCCATGAGCGATGAACCTGTGATCGGCGTGCTGGCCGGCTGCGGTGGGGCGGGCGCCTCCACCTTCGCTGCCGTGCTGGCAGGTTGCGCCGCCGCACCCGCCTTTCTGCTCGATTGCGACCCGCTCGGCGGCGGCATCGACGTGCTGCTCGGTTGCGAACAGGTGGCTGGCCCGCGCTGGCGGCAGGTGCGGCTGCGGGGCGGCCCGCTGGATCCGCAGCTGCTGTTGACCGGCTTGCCACGGTGGCACGAGGTCCGGTTCCTGGCTGCGGACAGTCAGCAACCGCCGAGCGAGTCGGCGGTGGCTGCGCTGATCGAGTCCGCCGCCTCGGCAGCGCCAACAGTGCTCGACCTGCCGCGAGCCGAGTCGCCGATGCGGTCGGCCGCAGTGCGCCGCTGCGACTTGGTGCTGCTGGTGACACCGGCCGAGGTGCGCGCGGCGACCGCTGCCGCAATGGTCGCCAGCGGGCTGGACGAGCAGCGAACCTGCCTGGTGGTGCGCGGGGCATCCCGAGCGTTGCCGGCCGAGCAACTGGCCGAGCTGCTCGGGCTACCCGTCCTGGCCGAGCTGCCCTACGACCCGGCCAGCCGTCATCCGGACGGGCTGCGGATGCATCGGGTGCAGCGGCGAACCAGGCAGGCGGCCGCCCTCGTGTGGCAGGCCTGCGACCAACGGCGGGGGCAGCCCGGGTCACCGACCGACGGCTTGGATGCGGCATGAGACGGCGGCGGTGGCTAGGTGAGTCCGCCGATGCCTGGGCGGTGCCGGTGGTGACTGCGGCGGCCACTCGGTGCCTACCCACAGCTACCGGCTGCCGGTCGATAGCTACCCGATGTCGGCCGGCGGCCAACCTGATGGCTGCGCGGTGCCGGCGGTGACGAGACCCCCGGAACCGTTACTCGAGCGGCTGCGGTTGCGGCTGGCCGCGGAGGTCGGCGCATTGGCCGAGCCGACCGGCACCGAGCCGGAGCTGCTGCTGGACGAGGCGGCGCTCGCCGAACTCTTCTGGTGAGCTTCGCGCGGAGCTGGTGGGCGCCGGGCCACTGGAGCCGGTGCTGGCCGAGCCCGATGTCACCGACGTGCTGGTCAACGCCGCAGATCAGGTTTACCTGGACCGCGGCGGCGGGTTGGAGCGAGCGCCGGTGCGGTTCTCCTCCGACGCGGCGGTACGGAGGCTGGCCACCCGGCTCGCCAGTCAGGCGGGTCGGCGGCTGGACGACGCGGTGCCCTATGTCGATGCGGTCCTGCCGGACGGCACCAGGCTGCATGCGATCCTGCCGCCGCTGGCCGCTCATCCGACCATCTCATTGCGGGTGCTCGGCCGGCGGCGACTCGGCCTGCCGGAGCTGGTGCGGTTGGGCGCGATGACCGAGCCGCTGGCCGAGTTGCTCAGTGTGCTGGTCCGGGCCCGACTGAGCCTGCTGATCAGCGGCGGCACCGGGACCGGCAAGACCTCGCTGCTGGCCGCGCTGCTCGGCGAAGCAGATCCGGCCGACCGCATCCTGACCATCGAGGATGCCGCAGAGCTGGCCATCAACCATCCGCACGTGGTGTCGCTGATCGCACGCGGGGCAAACGTCGAGCAGGCCGGCGCGATCGGGTTGGCCGAGCTGGTGCGCCAAGCGCTGCGGATGCGAGCCGATCGGCTGGTGGTGGGCGAGTTTCGCGGCGCGGAGATCGTCGAGCTGCTGGCTGCGCTCAACACCGGGCATTCCGGAGGCGCCGCAACCGTACACGCCAACTCGGTCCGCGACGTGCCGGCCCGGCTCATTGCATTGGCGGCGCTGGGCGGCATGCCGGCCGAAGTCCTGCTGGCACAGGCCGCCAGTGCCCTGGACCTGCTGATCCACGTCGGCCGGAATCCCGCCGGCCGCAGGCAGGTACAGCAACTGGCCTTATGGCAACGCCGGGCCGGAACGCCGCCGGGACTTGTCTGGTCGGCTGCAGGCGGTCTCGGTCCTGCCGCCGATGACGTCCGGATGCGGCTGGCCGAGGCCGGGCTGAGCTGCCCTCGGCTCTTGACGCCTGGCTTCGGCGGTTCCGGCGGCTTGGCCGACGGAGTTGGAGCGGGCCCACAGGCATGGCGATGACCACCAGCCTGACACTGGCCGCGGCGGCCCTGGGCCTGCTGCGTCCGGCGTCCGGTGTCGGGCGCCGGCTGACCTGGCTGGCCGCTCATCGATGGTCGCCAAGTCAGGCCAACACTTCACGACCTGCCCCGGGACCGCTCGGCTGGCTGCGCGCCCAGGTGGTGGCACGTCCGGCCATGGCGGCGCCGGCAGCCGGGTTGCTGATCGGACCGCTCGCCGGTGCGGTGCCCGGCCTGCTGGCCTGCCTGACCTGCGCAGTACTGGGTCGTTGCTGGCAGCGGCTGGGCAGGGAACGCGCCGCCGCGGCGGAGGCTGCCGCGCTGTCTGACACGGTGGCGGCCATCGTCGCCGAACACGCTGCCGGAGCCACCCTGGCCTCGGCGCTGACCCGCGCGGCGCCGAGCGCCGGTCGCCATGAGCCGCTGTTCCGGCATGCGGGCAGCTTGGCCGCCGTAGGTGAGCAACCGGCCGCGGCGTTGGCCGGCGAGCCAGAGCTGGCTCGGATAGCAGTGGCGGCTGCGCTGGTCGATCGCTCGGGTGCCGCGGTCGGCGAGGTGTTGGCCGGCGTACGTGCCGACCTGCGGGCCGAGCAACGGATCCGGCACGCCATCGGTGAGGCAGTTGCCGGTGCCCGGTCCTCGGCGTTGCTGCTGGCCGGGCTGCCGGTGACCGGTTTGGCAATGGGCAGTGCCCTCGGAACTCACCCGCAGCGGGTGCTGCTGCACACCACCGTGGGACTCGCGGCCCTGTCGGCCGGTGTGGTGCTGAACCTCATCGGCATCTGCTGGGTGCTGCGGCTGACTGAGCTGCGGTTACCGATGCAGCCCGCTCGCGCATCTCCATTCGGCCGTCGATGAGCTGGCTGCTACTGGCAATGGCGTTGCTGCTGGCCCGCCGCACAGGCCGGCAAGGCGGCCGACATCGGCCGATCGGACGTTCACAGCGGTTCGGATTGACCGAGATCGCAAGCCTGGCGACCTTTTTTGCCGGTTCAATGCTGGGTGGTCGGGCCGGAGCCGTGCTCGCACTGCCGGCCGCCGTCGGCATGTTTGCGCTCGTCCGACGGTTGACCCGCGCCTCGGCCTCGCCGGTTGATCGTCAGGCAGTGGCGTTCCTGCTCGACCTGCTCGCGGCGGTGCTTCGGTCCGGGGCGCCGACCGACCAAGCGATCGAGGCGGTGTCAGTTGCGGTACGTGAGCGCGGCGGCGACCGGCTGCGCTTCGCGGTGGAACCGCTCACCGTGGTGGGCAGGTTGCTGCGCCTGGGTACCGAGCCGGAGCAGGCCTGGACGGTGCTGGAACAGCTGCCGGAGTTGGTGCCAGTCGCCACGGCCGGTCGCCGCTGTGCTGGCAGCGGTGCCCGGCTGGCCGGCGCGCTGGCCGATACCGCTGAGCAATTGCGTACCCAACAGATACAGCAGGCGATGACCCGCGCCCAGCGCGCCGGCGTCTGGGCGCTGCTGCCGCTCGGGTGTTGCTTCCTGCCCGCCTTCATATGCATCGGCGTGGTGCCGGTGGTGATCGGCATCGCCGGTCAGGTGCTGCTTCGGTGACCTCACCGTAACGCAGCGGCGTCCTGCCGGGATGCTGACGACGGCCTGCGCCGGCTCGGGCCGACGTGCCCGTTCAGCCTTGTAGAGATGGCAAATTGACCACGATCGCTTCCTGCGTGCTGCGGGCGATCACCACCACCGCCTCGGCGTCGGACTGATTGTTCTCCTCTCGATGCGGCAGATACGGCGGGATGAACAGGTAGTCGCCGGGCTCAGCGACCACCCTGCGTTCGGCACCGGACTCCGGATCCAGGAATACGAATTCCGGCCTGCCGGAAACCACATAGATCGCGGTCTCGGCCTCGCCGTGGTGATGGTTGTCCGAATGCATCCCGGCCTTGACATGGGTCTGACCCATCCAGAGCCGGCGGGAACCGGTTTTGGCATTGCTAATTGCGGCAAACCGCTGCATACCGGCGGTCTGGGCGGTTTCAGCATCGATCTCGGCGGCCGGGACATGACGCAGGACAGGGTGGAATCCGTCGTCGGCGGCGGGTGATTCGGGCATCAGGCCATGGTAGTCGCTGGCCACCCCGCGCTTTGGGAAACCGGTCGCCGTCCACAGCGCCGCGCCGCTGTCCACATTTGCACGGCGGGCTGCCGATTTGGCCCACGCCGTTGACAGAGTCGAGGCATCCCAACCACACGAGAGGACGTGCCATGTACCGCATCTATCGACGGATCCGCGGCCGGCTGTCCGGCGATGCCGGAATGAGCACAGCGGAGTACGCGGTGGGCACGGTGGCGGCTGTCGCCTTCGCCGCCGTGCTGTTCAAGGTGGTGCACAGTGCGGCGGTGCAGACCGCGCTGACCCACATCATCACCTCGGCGTTGAACGTGTCGCTGTGATCCGGCTGGATCGGCTCCTGCACGACGATCGCGGCATGGTGACAGCCGAGACAGCGGTGGTGCTGCCGGTCCTGGTGCTGCTTGCTCTGACTGGTGTCGCGGCAGTGGGCGTTGCTCAGGCCAGGGTGCGCTGCGCGGATGCGGCTCAGGTGGCTGCCCGCGCCATCGCACGGGGCGATCCAGCGGCGGCTGACTTGCTGGCCCACCGTGTCGCCGGCGCGTCGGTACGCATATCCGCGGGGATTGACGGCGAGGACACGGTGGTGACGGCGAGGCTGCCGCTTCGCCCGGTCAGTTGGCTCGGTTCGGTCACCGTCGTGGAGACCGCGACGGTGGCGACCGAACCGTCAGCCGAGCCGGCCGAGCCATGACGGCGCGACCAGCCCCATGGGTGTTGCCGGTGGTCGTCCGGCGGCGTTGGGCAGCCACGGGGGATGCCCAGCGCACCAGTTCGGCCGGCCCACAACCTGAGGATGCGTCCGATGCCGGATCGGCGACGATCTGGCTCCTCGGATTCGTCTGCCTGGTTGTGCTGGCCAGCGGTCTGGCGGTAGTTCAAGCGCTGGCCGTGCTGGCCCGGCACCGGGCGGACTCGGCGGCGGACCTGGCGGCGTTGGCGGCGGCGCAGCGGATCGGCCTCGATGCCGACCCGTGCGCGGCCGCGCGCCGAGTGGCTAGAGAGAATTCCGCGACGATCACGGCCTGTTCCACCCACCTGGATCCGTCCGGGCGCAGCGGCACGGTTGCGATCCAGTTGCGCCGGGAAGTTAGCCTGCCTATCGCCGGCCATCGCGCCGTACAAGCCAAGGCTCGGGCTGGCCGCCTGCCTGCGATCGGCGACCTGCCTGCGATCGGCGCCTTGCCTGCGATCGGCGCCTTGCAAGCAGGTGGCAACCGGCCGGCGACCGGACTGCGGGCCCCACCTGCCTGCGGGCTCGGCCGGCCTGTGGGCTCAGCCGGCGGCCAGCGCGTCCAACACGAGCCTCAGCACCAGCCGGGCGCCGTCCTTGTCCAACGGGTTGTTGCCGTTGCCGCATTTCGGCGACTGCACGCAGGATGGACAACCCCCGCGGCACTCGCACGCCTCGACAGCTGTCAACGTGGCGGTGAGCCAGTCCGCCAACACCGCATGGCCACGTGCCGCCAATCCAGCCCCGCCGGGATGGCCGTCATAGACGAACACGGTCGGCCGGCCGGTGTCCGCGTGCAGGGACGTGGAAACCCCGCCGATATCCCACCGATCGCAGGAGGCGAACAACGGCAGCAGCCCGATCGCAGCATGCTCGGCGGCGTGCAGGGCGCCCGGCAGGTCGGTGCCGGTCAGGCCCGCCTCGCTGCACAGGGTCTCCTCGAGGGTGTACCAGACCGCCTTGGTGATCAGCCTTTGTACCGGCATGTCGAGCGGGGTCTCGTCGATGATCTCTCCGCTGAATCGGCGTCGCTGGTAGCCGGTCACCTGGTGCGACACCTCGACCGTGCCCAGCTGAATCCCGATACCGGCCAGCGTCTGCACCTGTTCTGTCTCGATGACGGCGATATCGGTGATCTCCCGCGCGGTGGTGGTCCAGTCCGGCTCCTCCGGATGCACCAGCGCGGTGCCCCGCTCCAGATCCAGCTCATCGATGACAAAGGATCGGCCGCGATGCAGGTATACCGCCTGCGGGTGCAGCGTGGCCGGCGCGGTGGCCGCATCGACGGTGCCGAGCAGCGTTCCGGACGCACCCTCCACCACAGCCACCGGCTGGCCGCCGCCGGAGCGGATATCGGCCGAGGGCGCCTGCCGGTCGGTCCAGTACCAACCGGTCGGCCGCCGCCGCAGCACGCCCCGGTCAGCGAGCTCGTCGGCGATCTGGCGCGCCGGCGTACCGCCGAAGAGCGCCAGGTCGGCCTCGGTCAACGGCATCTCGTAGGCCGCGCAGCACAGCTGCGGGGCCAGCAGGTAAGGGTTGGTGGGATCGGTGACCGTGGCCTCGACCGGCCGGGCGAAGATGGCAGCGGGATGGTGCACCAGATAGGTGTCCAGTGGATCGTCGCGAGCGACGAAGATCACCAGCGCATCCTGGCCACGACGCCCGGCCCGCCCGGCCTGCTGCCACAGCGAGGCGAGCGTGCCCGGGAAGCCCGCCAGCACGACGGCATCCAGTCCGCTGATGTCGATACCCAACTCCAGCGCGTTGGTAGTTGCCACCGCCAACAATTCCCCGGAGGCCAGGGCCTGCTCGATCTGCCGGCGTTCTTCGGCCAGATAGCCTCCGCGGTAGGCGGCGACCCGGTCAGCCAGGTCGCCGGCATCCGCCTCGATCAGCATCCGGCGCACCGTCAGCGCGGTCACCTCGGCACCGCGCCGGGACCGGACGAAGGCCAGCGTGCGGGCACCGGCAACGGTGAGATCGGCCACCAACCGGGCGGCCTCCGCGGCAGCCGCGCGCCGCAGCGGAGCCGAGTTCTCACCCCGCAAGGCGGTCAAGGGCGGTTCCCACAGCGCGAAGGTCCGGCCGCCGCGCGGACTCAGATCCTCGGCCACCACCTCGCACGGCAGGCCGGTCAGCCGGTTGGCGGCCAACTCCGGCTCCGCCGTGGTGGCCGAGGCCAGCAGGAACACCGGCGCGGCGCCATATCGGCCGCACAGGCGGCGCAGCCGGCGCAACACCAGTGCGACGTGCGAACCGAACACGCCGCGGTAGTGGTGGCACTCGTCGAGCACGACGAATTGCAGACGGCGCAACAAGCCCGACCACTGCGCGTGCCGGGGCAGCACCGTCCGATGCAGCAGATCCGGGTTGGAGAGCACCACATTGGCGTGCTGGCGAATCCAGTCCCGCGCCTCCATCGGGGTGTCGCCATCCAGCGTCGCGGCCCGCACGCCGGGCAGGTTCAGCCGTTCTATCGCTCGCAGCTGATCGGCGGCGAGGGCCTTCGTCGGCGCGAGGTAGAGCACCCGGGCCCGCGGATCCGACAGCACCGCCGAGAGCATCGGCAACTGGTAGGCCAGCGACTTTCCGGAAGCGGTTCCGGTCGCGATCACCACAGACCGGCCGGCCCGAGCGAATTCGGCGGCCGCGACCTGATGCGGCCACGGATGATCGACTCCGGCCGAGGCATACGCGGCGATCAGCCGATCGTCGGCCCATTCCGGCCACGCATCGGCGAGTGCCAGGCGGGGCGGCAGCTGCTCGAGGTGAACCAGCGAGGCATCGTCCGGCGGGCGGTTACGGAGAAGCTGATGTAATAGGGGATGGATGGTAATCGCGATCGCACATCTTTCTTCCCGGCGCAGCGATCATGTCCGCGCGGCTATGGCACGATGATGCCCGTTAGCCAGATGTCACATCCAGTCGCAGTACGCACCACGCGATCGTGAACTTGTCGGAAGCGGGGTTGAGAGGGGCCGGTATGGACCTGATCTTGAACGAACGCGACGTGGACTCCCATGAGGTGGTCGAGGTCCGCGGCGAAGTTGACGTGCACTCCGCTCCGCAGCTGCGAGACCGGCTGATCGAGGTGATCGACTCCGGCAAGCCGTCCGTGGTGGTGGATTTGAGCTGGCTGCAGTTCATCGACTCCACCGGTCTCGGCGCGCTGGTCGCGGCGCTGAATCACGCCAACTCCGCCGGTGCCAAATTCCAGCTGGTATGCAAGGCGGACCGGTTGTTGAAGGTGTTCCGGATCACCGGCCTGCATGAGGTGTTCCAGATCCACCCGACCATCGAAGATGCCATCGAGGCCGCCGCCTGACGCCAGGCGCTTCGGCTCAGGACCCGAGCCGGACGACCGGTTTCGGCAGCCAGCGCCTTGTACCCACTGGCCCGGCCCGGAAGTGGTGACGAGGGACCGGCCGCGACGTCGGGGCCTGCGGGCAGGCGCCGGCTCACTCACCGCCGCCGAACGGCAGGCTGCACCTTATGGGTGGGTTTTGCCGCACCGGTGGTGCCCGCTACGCGCGATGGTCCGAGCCGTCCCATAGACTGCGCCGCAGCCGCTACGACGGCCTGCGCTGCGTGCCGCCCGCCCGTTCGTTCGGGCATGAGCTGCCGCGACGGAAAACTGTCGGGCGATCCGGGCACCATTTCGATGGCATAAGGAGTTCTGCGTTATGGCGTTGTCCCATCCGGCGCTTGCCGCCCCAGCCGGGGAGGTATCGGCCGCTGCCTTCTCTGGCGGTGACCGGGGGCTGGTCACCGTGGTCGGGGTGGTAGCCCTGATCGCACTGGTCTTCTCGTTCGTCCTGTTCCGGGAGGTGCTCGCAGCCGATCAGGGCACCCCGAACATGATCCGGATCGCCGAGGCGGTGCAGGAAGGCGCCCAGGCCTACCTCAAGCGCCAGTTCCGCACGCTCAGCGTGGTGGTGGTCGTCGTCTTCCTGGTCCTGTTCGCGCTGCCGGCCGACGATGCCGGTGAGCGGATCGGGCGCTCGATCTTCTTCCTGATCGGCGCGGCGTTCTCCGGCTCCATCGGCTACTTCGGCATGTGGCTGGCCACCCGGGCCAACCTGCGGGTGGCGGCCGCGGCGAACAGCACCGGCCGGGAGCGGGCAACCCGGATCGCCTTCCGGACCGGCGGCGCGGTCGGCATGGCCACCGTCGGGCTCGGCCTGCTGGGCGCCTCGATCGTGGTGTTCGTATACACCGACCACGCCCCGAAGGTGCTCGAAGGCTTCGGCTTCGGCGCGGCCACGCTGGCGATGTTCATGCGTGTCGGCGGCGGCATCTTCACCAAGGCGGCCGACGTCGGCGCCGACCTGGTCGGCAAGGTCGAGGCCGGCATTCCCGAGGACGACCCGCGCAACGCCGCGACCATCGCCGACAACGTCGGTGACAACGTCGGCGACTGCGCCGGCATGGCAGCCGACCTGTTCGAGTCCTACGCGGTGACGCTGGTCGCCTCGCTGATCCTCGGCTCGGTCGCCTACGGCACCAAGGGCCTGCTGTTCCCGCTGATCGTGCCGGCCATCGGTGTGATCACCGCGATCATCGGTGTGTTCATCACTCGGTCCCGCCCGAACGAGGGCGGCCTCACCACCATCAACCGCAGCTTCTACATTTCCGCGGGGATCTCCGCGGTCCTCTGCGCGATCGCCGCGTTCACCTACCTGCCGAGCCACTTCAACAAGCTCAAGGGCATCGGGGTGGACGTCAACGGCGCCTCGCTGGCCGGGCACAACGGCAACCCGGCGCTGATCGCGATCATCGCGGTGCTGATCGGCATCGTGCTGGCCTCGATCATCCTCTGGCTGACCGGCGTTTACACCGGCACCGAGCACAAGCCGGTGCAGGACGTCGGCAAGACCTCGCTGACCGGTGCGGCCACGGTGATCCTGTCCGGCATCTCGGTCGGTTTCGAGTCCGCCGTCTACACCGCCCTGGTCATCGCGGCTGCGGTGTTCGGGGCCTTCCTGCTCGGCGGCGCCTCGGTCTCGGTGGCGCTGTTCGCGGTGGCGCTGGCCGGCTGCGGCCTGCTGACCACGGTCGGCGTGATCGTGGCCATGGACACCTTCGGTCCGGTCTCCGACAACGCCCAGGGCATCGCCGAGATGTCCGGTGACGTCAGCGGTGAGGGCGCCCAGATCCTGACCGAGCTGGACGCGGTCGGCAACACCACCAAGGCCATCACCAAGGGCATCGCGATCGCGACCGCGGTGCTGGCCGCGACCGCGCTGTTCGGCTCCTACCAGGACGCGATCCGGCAGGGCGTGGAGTCGGCCGGCGCCTCGGCCTCCGACATTGCGAACAACACCAACTTCCTGAACACCATCGTCAGCCCGAACACGCTGGTCGGCGTGATCATCGGGGCGGCCGTGGTGTTCATGTTCTCCGGGCTGGCCATCAACGCGGTGTCGCGGGCGGCCGGCGCGGTGGTGTTCGAGGTGCGCAACCAGTTCCGCACCCATCCCGGCATCATGGACGGCACCGAGCGGCCGGAATACGGCCGGGTGGTCAACATCTGCACCAGGGACTCGCTGCGCGAGTTGATCACGCCGGGCCTGCTCGCTGTGATGGCCCCGATCGCGGTCGGCTTCGGGCTGGGCCTCGGCCCGCTGGCCGGCTACCTGGGTGGCGCGATCGCGACCGGCACCCTGATGGCGGTTTTCCTGGCCAACTCCGGTGGCGCCTGGGACAACGCGAAGAAGCTGGTCGAGGACGGGATCCACGGCGGCAAGGGATCGGATGCACACGCTGCCACCGTCATCGGTGACACCGTGGGCGACCCGTTCAAGGACACCGCGGGCCCGGCCATCAACCCGCTGATCAAGGTGATGAACCTGGTCTCGGTGCTGATCGCGCCGGCGGTGGTGCAGCTGTCGATCGGCAAGGACGCCAACGCCGCGGTGCGGATCGTGTTGGCGCTGGTCGCCGTCGCGATCATCATCACTGCCATCGTGGTCGCCAAGCGGCGGGCTTCTTCGCTCAACGACGACCCGGCGGCGACCGCCGAGCAGACCGAGGTGCAGCGGGTCGCCTGACCCGAGCGCAAGCCTCATCCGGTGTCCCCGAGTGCCTCGAGCGCTCGGGGACACCGGCATTTTCGGGAGTAGTCCCAGGGTGAGCGACGCGGACCGAGCAGGGCGGCACCGGGTAGGACGCCCGGCCACGTCCATCGACCTGGCCCAACCTGGTCGTTGATGGCGGCTGGGTAGGCGACAATCACCGGCGTGCAGTTCTCCCTGTTCGGTGCCGAGGCCGAGGATCCGGGTTTGGCCGACCTGGACGGCCTGATGCTGGCCGGCGGGGACTGGGTGCGCACCGAACGGAACGCCGCGGCCCGGCTCTCGGTGCTGGTTGACGACTACTGGCGGACCGAGGCGCTCGCCGCCGAACTGTCCGACCGCGGGCTTACCTCGGACACCGCGGAGGCCCCGGGTGGCCTGATCGCGGTGCGTACCGAGATCACCGAGCAGTTGGTGGACCGGGCCGCACGCTGGATCGTGGGCGCAACGCACCGAGTGCCGGCCGACCTGGCGCTCACCGCGTCCGGGCTGCGACTGTGGGCGATAGCGACCGGTCGGCTGACCGAGTCCGGCTACCTGCTCGGCATGTCCGATCCGGATGGTTTGCTGCACCGAGCTGCCGGTGGCCAGCTGGCCAGGCTGGGGGTGACCGCGGTGGATGTGCGGATGCGCGGCGCTCCGGGCTGGCGGGTGACCTCGGCCCGTCGGCTGCGCCGGCTCGCCGAACTGATCGGCCGCCAGCCAGACGGGGCGGGCGGAAACTGGCCGGCCGGCTAGATTCGGTTGGATGGACGTCGACATTCACCCCACGGTGGTCGTAATGGGGGTCACCGGCAGCGGCAAGACCACCATCGGCTTGCTGCTGGCCCACCAGCTCGGGGTGCCGTTTGCCGACGCTGACGATTTCCACACCGCCGAGCTGAAGGCCAAGATGGCGGCCGGCCACCCGCTCAACGACGTCGACCGGGCCCCGTGGCTGCGCCGGCTGGCCGACTGGCTGGCCGGAGAGACCGGCGGCTGCGTGCTGGCCTGCTCGGCGCTCAAGCGGCGGTATCGCGACGTGCTCCGCTCCGGCTCACCCCGGCTGTGCTTCCTGCACCTCACCGGCGAGCCGGCGGTAGCCAGCGAGCGGGTGGCGCACCGACGCAGCCACTACATGCCGGCCTCCCTGGTCGGTTCGCAGTATGCCGACCTGGAACCGCTGGAACCGGATGAATTCGGTGTAGCGGTGGATTTCACTCTGGGTCCGGAGCACATCGTCGAGCAATTCCTGAAGGAGGTCTGAGTGAACGCAGTCCTACTTGCCGCCGGCGGGTCCGGGTCGCACGACACCCGGCTGATCGTCGCCGCACTGGTCGGCATCGCGGTCATCATCGCGTTGATCACGTTCGCCAAACTGAACCCCTTCCTGAGCCTGACGGTGGGTTCGGTGCTGGTCGGTGGGCTGGCCGGGCTCGGCCTGGACAGCACCGTCGGCAGCTTCGGCGACGGGGTCGGCAGCACGGTTGCCAGCGTCGGAACGCTGATCGCGCTGGGCGCCATCTTCGGCAAGCTGCTCGCCGATTCCGGGGGCGCCGACCAGTTGGTGGACACCATCGTCGGCCGGTCCACCACCCGCACGCTGCCGTGGGCCATGGCGCTGGTCGGCATGATCATCGGGTTGCCGATGTTCTTCGAGATCGGCCTGGTGCTGCTGATGCCGGTCATCCTGCTGGTGGCCCGACGCTCCGGGCTGCCGCTGATGCGGGTGGCCATCCCGGCGCTGGCCGGGCTGTCGGCCATGCACGGCTTCGTGCCGCCACACCCCGGCCCGCTCGCCGCGGTGGGCGCGCTGCATGCGGATCTCGGGCTGACGCTGGCCCTCGGCGTGCTGGTCGGGTTGCCGTGCGTGATCATCGGCGGCCCACTGTTCTCCAGGCTGGCCGCCCGGTGGGTGGACGTGCCGGTGCCCGAACTGTTCCTCGGCACGGCCGAACCCGGCACCGGGCGAACCGCAGCCGAACCGGCGGCCGCTCGGGTTGGTGGCGGCACGGCCACGTCCGGAGCCGCCACTGCCACCGGTGCCCGCGGCAATGCCAGCATCGGCGGTGCCCCGGACAGCGGCGCAAGCAGCACCGACATCGCCACCGGCGCCGCAGACAGCCGGGACACCGGCAACCGGGGTGCAAGCAACCCCGGTGCCCCGGCCGATCCGAGGGCGCAGGCAGGCTCGGCGGCCGGCTCGCTGGATCTGGCGCCCGATGCGGGCGGCCGACAGGCGCCGATCCGGCGGCCGAGCTTCGGGGTGACGCTGGGCACCGTCCTACTGCCGGTGGTGCTGATGCTCGCCAAAGCCGTCGTGGACGTGGTGGATCCCGACGGGAACGGAGCCGTCAAGCGAGTGCTGGACTTCCTCGGCACGCCGCTCGTCGCGCTACTGCTGGCGGTGCTGCTGGCGATGTACACGCTCGGGGTGGCCGCCGGCTTCGGCAAGCAGCAGCTGTCCTCGACGGTGGACACCGCCCTGCCACCGATAGCCGGCATCCTGCTGATCGTGGCAGCCGGCGGCGGCTTCAAGCAGGTGCTGGTGGACAGCGGCATCTCGAAGGTGATCGCCTCCTGGGTGAGCGGCTCCACCATCTCGCCGCTGCTGCTCGCCTGGTTCGTGGCGGTGCTGATCCGGCTTGCCACCGGTTCGGCCACGGTGGCCACGGTGACCACCGCGGGCATCCTGCAGCCGGTCACCACTACCCTGAGCACGACGCACGTGTCGTTGCTGGTCCTGGCGATCGGCGCCGGTTCGCTGTTCTTCTCCCACGTCAACGACGCCGGCTTCTGGCTGACCAAGCAGTATTTCGGACTGTCGGTGCGGGAGAACATTGTCAGCTGGTCGCTGATGGAGACTGTACTGTCGGTGACCGGTATAGCGGCGGTTCTGGCACTGAGCGTGGTGCTCTGACGCCCTCGGTTAAGCATTCCGTGACCCGGGTGGGGTACCGTCCGCTCCGGCTGAGGCATGATCAGCGACGAACGCCCGAAGACGGACGATGAACAGGAGCGGTGGTGGCGCAGGGACGCGGGAGCAAGGCGAGCACCGGCAACAAGCTGGTGATCGTGGAGTCCCCTGCCAAGGCGAAGACGATCGGCGGTTACCTGGGTTCCGGGTACACCGTCGAGGCGTCCATCGGCCATATCCGTGACCTGCCGCGCAACGCCGCGGACGTGCCGGCGGCCTACAAGGGTGAGCCGTGGGCCCGGCTGGGCGTCAACACCGAGGCCGACTTCGAACCGCTGTACGTGGTGAGCCCGGACCGCAAGCAGCAGGTCAGCAAGCTCAAGGCGCTGGTCAAGAATGCCGACGAGGTCTACCTCGCCACCGATGAGGACCGGGAGGGCGAAGCGATCGCGTGGCACCTGGCGCAGACGCTGAAGCCGACCGTGCCGGTCCGCCGGATGGTGTTCCACGAGATCACCCCGGCCGCCATCGCCCGGGCGGTGGCCGAACCGCGCGACATCGACTCCGGCCTGGTCGACGCCCAGGAGACCCGCCGGATCCTGGACCGGCTGTATGGCTACGAGGTCTCGCCGGTGCTGTGGAAGAAGGTGCTGCCGAGGCTGTCGGCGGGCCGGGTGCAGTCGGTGGCGACCCGGATCGTGGTGGAGCGGGAGCGCCAGCGGATGGCCTTCCACACCGCCGAGTACTGGGACATCGAGGGCACCTTCGCGAGCACCCGGCAGGACGGCGACACCGGCAACCCGTCCACCTTCACCGCCAACCTGGTGGCGCTGGGTGACGAGCGGATCGCCACCGGCCGCGACTTCGATCCGGCCACCGGCCGCGCCTCCAGCGAGGTGTTGCACCTGGACGAGGCCGGTGCGCGTGGTTTGGCGGCGCGGCTGGAGAACGCCCAGTTCGCGGTCACCCGGGTGGAGGAGAAGCCGTACCGGCGCCGGCCGTACCCGCCGTTCATGACCTCGACCCTGCAGCAGGAGGCCAGCCGCAAGCTGCGCTGGTCGTCCTCGGTCACCATGCGGGTGGCCCAGCGGCTGTACGAGAACGGCTACATCACCTACATGCGGACCGACTCGACCAACCTGTCGGAGACCGCCCTGGCCGCCGCCCGGGACCAGGCCCGCGAGCTCTACGGCGCCGCCTACGTGCCCGCTGAGGCGCGCCGGTACAGCCGCAAGGTCAAGAACGCCCAGGAGGCGCACGAGGCCATTCGGCCCGCCGGCGACACGTTCCGCACTCCCGGCCAGCTGGCCGGCGCGCTGTCGGCCGACGAGTTCCGGCTCTACGAGCTGATCTGGCAGCGCACGCTGGCATCCCAGATGTCCGACGCGGTGGGCACCACCGTCTCGGTGCGGCTCGCCGGCGAGTCGGTGGCCGGGGAACGGGCCGAGTTCGCCACCTCCGGCCGCACCATCACCTTCCCCGGCTTCCTGCGCGCCTATGTCGAGGACATCGACGAGTCGCCGGACGGCTCGTCCAAGGACGACGCGGAGAAGCGGCTGCCGCAACTGGCACGTGGCGACCGGCTCGACGTGCGTGCGCTGGAGCCGGCCGGCCACTCGACCAACCCTCCGCCGCGCTATACCGAGGCCTCGCTGGTCAAGGCGCTGGAGGAGCTCGGCATCGGCCGGCCGTCCACCTACGCGACGATCATGCAGACCATCCAGGACCGCGGCTACGTCTGGAAGAAGGGCTCGGCGCTGGTGCCGTCCTGGGTGGCGTTCGCGGTGACCGGCCTGCTGGAGGGACATTTCGGCCGGCTGGTCAACTACGGCTTCACCGCGTCGGTGGAGAACGACCTGGACTCGATCGCCGATGGCAACACCTCGCGGGTGGACTGGTTGCGTCGCTTCTACTTCGGGTCCTCCGAGGCCGAGCGGGCCCAGCGTGCCGACGGCGGCAGTGGCCGGATCTCGGCACAGGGCGGGCTGAAGAAGCTGATTGCCGAGCGTCTGGAGGACATCGACGCCCGGGGGGTCAACTCCATCCAGTTGTTCGGCCCCGACAGCGACATCGTGGTCCGGGTGGGCCGGTACGGGCCGTACGTCCAGCAGGGCGGCGCGGACTCCGACCGGCGCGCGTCGCTGCCGGAGGACCTTGCGCCGGACGAACTGACCCGGGAGAAGGTCGAGGAGCTGCTCTCCGCGCCGTCCGGTGATGTCGAACTCGGCGAGGACCCGGCCACCGGCCGGCAGGTCACCGCCCGCAACGGCAGGTATGGGCCGTACGTGACCGACGGCGAGCGGACCGCGTCGCTGTTCCAGTCGATGTCGCTGGAGACCCTCACCCTGGAGCAGGCTCTTCGGCTGCTGACGCTGCCCCGGGTAGTCGGCATCGATCCGGCCGCCGCGGACGGCAGTGCTTCCAGTGGCGGAGTCGAGATCACCGCGCAGAACGGCAGGTACGGGCCGTACATCAAGCGGGGCACCGACTCCCGGTCGCTGGAGTCGGAGGAGCAGCTTTTCACCGTCACCCTCGACGAGGCACTGGCCATCTTTGCCCAGCCCAAGCAACGCGGACGGCGGGCGGCCGCCGCGCCGCCGCTGAAGGAACTCGGCCCGGATCCGGTGTCCGGTCGGCCGATGGTGGTCAAGGACGGCAGGTTCGGCCCGTACGTGACCGACGGTGAGACCAATGCCTCGCTGCGCCGCGACGATTCGGTGGAGGCCATCACCGACGAGCGGGCGGCCGAATTGCTCGCCGACCGGCGGGCGCGTGGGCCGGTGAAGAAGGCCGCCCGCAAGACCGCTGCGAAGAAGGCGCCGGCCAAGAAGGCCGCCGCGAAGAAGACCGCCGCCAAGAAGGCGCCAGCCAAGAAAGCGGCGGCGAAAAAGGCCTAGCCGGCGAGGGCGAAGTCGGCCGAGCTCTCGAGTGGGCACCTGTCAAGGCTGGCAGCGATAACGCGTCGGCGACGGTCAGCCGAGCGATCTGTGGACAGCGAGCGGTGTACGGCTTGACGAACCCACGGTTCCGGTAAGACCGCGGCGGCCGTGGCACGGCATGCGATCCCATCGAGAACGAGAATCGGATCTCCGAACGCGCACCAGCCCAGACGGCAGGCTCACCGGCGGCGCCGGTCCATCCGCTCGAACATCTTCTCCCGTCGCTGAGCCACTGCCTCCGAGCGTGCCTGAGTCAGCCGCTGTTCCCGCACCCGCTCGCCGGTGCCGACCGGATAGCCGGCCTTGACCAGCCGGTGCTCGGTGGTCTCGACCAGGTAGCCGAGCGCGTAGATCAGCCCCATGGTGATGCCGCCCAGCACGCTCACCCCGCGGATCCAGAGCGGCCCCGGGACGAAGATCAGCACGGCCGCCGCCAGCGGAGTCACCACCATCAGCGACCGGAGCGCCTGCCGCAGCGCCCAGCTTCGGCAGGTCACGTCGTGCAGCACCCAGTCCCGGTACTCCGGCGGCAGGCCACCACCGAGGGAGTACCACAGCCACCGCAGTGGATCGGGCCGACGCATCGTTCCATTATGCGAGCCGGGCAAAGGCCGGAATCAGCGCCGGAATCAGCGCCGGGATCAGCGCCGGGCTCAGGCCTGCTGGAACTCGATCCGGTTGCCGAACGGGTCAGTGACATGGAACCGGCGCACCCCGGGAAGCTCGCCGTCGGCCCGGGTGCCGGGATAGCCGTGCTCGGCCAGCCGGTCGAACAGCAGGTCCAGATCGGTCACCGTGAACGCCGGATGTGCCTTGGCCGCCGGCCGGAACGGCTCCTCGACGCCGAGGTGGAGCACGGCGGTGCCGGCGGTGAACCAGCAGCCGCCGCGGCCGGCCAGCGCCGGCGGCTTCGGTACCTCGGCCATGCCGAGCAGCGTGCCGTAGAAGTTGCGGGCCTGCTGCTCGCCGCCAGCCGGAATGGCCACCTGCACGTGGTCCAGGCCGGTGATCACTGCTGTGCCGTCGCCTTCTGGCCCACCACGAAGGTGCGCAGGAACGGAAACACCGTGCCGTGCTCGGTGCGGGGATAGGCCTGGCGCAACCGGGCCGCATAGTCCCGTTCGAAGGCTGCCGCGTCGCCAGCCGACAGCGCGCCCAGCACCGGCCGCAGGCCCGTCCCGCGCACCCATTCCAGCACCGGATCGGCACCAGCCAGCAGGTGCAGGTAGTTGGTCTGCCAGGCGGTTGCCCGCAGCCCCGCTTCGCACAGCAGCAGCAGGTAATCCCGGGCCGGGAGCACCGCGTCGGCATGGCGCAGCACGCCGGCCAGCCTGTCCGACCACCGGGGCGCGTCGGCAAGCTCGCGCATCAGCGCGTGCGACGGGGCGGAGAAGTTGTCCGGCACCTGAAAGGCCAGCCAGCCTCCGGGATTCAACTCCGCTGCCCACCGGCGCAGCAGTTCGGCGTGGCCGGGTACCCACTGCAGCAGGGCGTTGCTGATCAGCACGTCCACGCCGGTGGCATCGAACCCGGCGGCGTCGCCGAGCCGGAAGTCCAGCCGCGCTGCCCGCTGCTCGCCCGCCCGCTCGATCATCTCCGGGGAGGAGTCGATCCCGGTGATCCGCGCCGACGGCCAGCGCGCCGCCAGGGCGGCGGTCAGCTCGCCGGAGCCGCACCCCAGGTCGACCACCGTCGCCGGTGACTCGGCCGCCACGTGGTCCAACAGTTCGAAGAACGGCCGCCCGCGCTCGCTGCCGTAGCGGTTGTACTGAATCGGATCCCAGCGCACGTTTTCTCCAATCTCTCGATGCCAAGAGAATATACCTTGATGTCGAGATAGTCGGTATGGTGTTCGACATGACCGACGAGGTGGACGTCATCGCCGCGGCCTGGCAGGCCGAACGCCCGGATCTGGAGCTGGCTCCGATCCAGGTGCTCAGCCGGATCAGCCGGCTCGCGCAGTTGCTCGACGACCGGCGCAGCCAGGCTTTCGCCGAGCACGGGCTGGCCGCCCACGAGTTCGACGTGCTCGCCGCGCTCCGACGCTCCGGGCCGCCGTACGAGCAGACGCCGGGGCAGCTACTCGAGGCCACCCATGTCACCTCCGGCACCATGACCAACCGGCTGGACCGGCTCGCCGAACGGCACCTGATCGTGCGCAAGAGCCACCCGGCCGACGGCCGGCAGGTGATCATCCGGCTGACCGGCACCGGCCGGCGGCGGGTGGACGCGGCGTTCGAGGCGCTGCTGAGCTCGGAGGAGGCCCTGCTCGCGGGACTGCCAGCGAGCCAGCGAGCCAGCCTGGCCGCCGGCCTGCGCCGGCTGCTCACCCTGGCCACCGGCCCCGCCCGGAACGCCCCCACCGGCTCGGGCAAGGCCGCGACCACCGACCCCGCCCGGAACGCCACCGCCAGCACGAGCAAGGCCGGCTCGGGCAAGGCCGCGACCACCGACCCCGCCCGGAACGCCACCGCCAGCACGAGCAAGGCCGGCTCGGGCAAGGCCGCGGCCACCGGCTCGGGCAGGAACGTCCCCGCCGCCGGATAGGCTTGCGGGCATGCCGCTGTTCATCGCCTTCGAAGGCGGCGAGGGCTCGGGCAAATCGACCCAGATCCTGCGGTTGCGCAACAGCCTGGTCCGGCAGGGCCATCGGGTGTTCGCCACCCACGAGCCGGGCGCGACGCCGGTCGGCAAGGCCATCCGGGCGCTGCTGCTGGAAACCGACGAGCGGATCACGCCCCGCAGCGAGGCGCTGCTGTTCGCCGCCGATCGCGCCCACCACGTGGAGACCGAGATCCAGCCGAAGCTCGCCGACGGCTACCACGTGCTCTGTGATCGCTACATCGACTCCTCGATCGCCTATCAGGGAGCCGGCCGCACCCTGTCGGTGGCCGAGGTCGGCCGGCTGTCGGAGTGGGCAACCCGGGGGCTGGTTCCGGATCTGACCGTGCTGCTGGACATCGCCCCGGAGCTGGGCCTGGCCCGGGCCGGCGACCGGACCTGGGCCAGCGGGCCGGACCGGTTGGAGCGCGAGCAGCTCGCTTTCCACGAACGGGTCCGGGACGGCTTCCTCGGGCTGGCCCGCCAGCATCCCGAGCGCTACCTGGTCCTGGACGGCAGCCGGCCGGCGGACGAGCTGGCCGGCGAGATCGCCTCGGCGGTGCAGCGCCGGCTGGCCGGTGAAACCGGCCGAACACCGGAAGCCGGCCGAGCACGGGGGAGTGGGTCGTGACCGTGTTCGACGCCCTGGTCGGGCAGGACGAGGCGATCGCCGAACTCAGCCGAGCCGCCGCGGCGGCCGCCGACGTGCTGGCCGGCCGGCCCGGCCAGCCCGGTGCGATGACGCACGCCTGGCTGTTCACCGGGCCAGCCGGCTCCGGGCGTTCGGTGGCGGCCAGGGCACTCGCGGCCGCCGTGCAGTGCGACCGGCAGCCGGCCGGCTGCGGCACCTGCGCGGCCTGCCATTCGGTGCTGGTCGGCTCGCACCCCGACGTCCGGCAGGTGGTGCCCGAGGGCCTGTCCATCGGAGTCAACGAGATGCGCGCGGTGGTCGGGCTGGCCGCCCGGCGCCCGTCGCTCGGCCGGTGGCAGGTGGTGGTGATCGAGGACGCCGACCGGCTCACCGAGGGTGCGGCCAACGCGTTGCTCAAGGCCATCGAGGAGCCGCCGGAGCGGACCCTGTTCCTGCTCTGCGCGCCGTCCACCCACCCGGACGATGTGATCGTCACCATCCGGTCTCGGTGCCGGGTGGTGGGCCTGCGGATCCCGCCAGCTGCGGCGATCGCCCGCACGTTGGTCGCCGACGGCGTCGATCCGGAGACCGCTGAATGGGCCGCGCACGCCTCCGGCGGGCACATCGGCCGGGCCAAGCGGCTGGTACGCGACGACGACGCCCGGCAGCGGCGGGCCGCGGTGCTGGCCATCCCGGCGCAGCTGACCTCGCTCAGCGCCTGTTTCTCCGCCGCCGATCACCTGGTGCAGGCCGCCGAGGCCGAGGCCCGGGCGCTGCACGAGAACATGGACAGCACCGAGACCGAGGAGCTGAAGGTGGCCCTCGGCGCCGGCGGCACCGGCAAGGGCGCGACCGCGGCCGCCCGGGGCAGCGCGGGCGTGCTCAAGGAACTGGAGCGCAAGCAGAAGTCCCGGGCCACCCGGCTGCAGCGCGATGCCCTGGATCGGGCGCTGGTCGATCTGGCCAGCTTCTACCGCGACGTGCTGCTGGTGCAGGCCGGTGCCGAGGTGCCGCCGTCCCATCCGGACTTCGCGGCCGACGTCGCCACGGTGGCCCGTTCGATCGACCAGGCCGGGGCGCTGCGCCGGCTGGACGAGGTGCTGGCCTGCCGGGAGGCCATCGAGCTGAACGTCAAGCCGAAAATCGCGGTGGAGGCGCTGACGGCCGCGCTCAGGCTGCCCTGAGGAGGCTAACCTCATCGGTATGGGGTTGATCTGCGCGGTGACCTTCACCGACCGGGGACGGCTGTACTACGCCGACCCAGGCTCGCTGACCCCGGCCGTCGGTGACCACGTGCTGTACCCCACCAAGGACGGTCCCGAGGTGGCCCAGGTGATGTGGGCGCCGCAGTGGACCTCCGAGGACATCGGTGGGCTGCCGGTATTGCTCGGGGCGGCCACTGACGACGACCTGGCCGCGCTGGCTGCCGCGCGCAAGAAGCGGGCCGAGGGAAAGGTGGCCGCCCGCCGGCTGATCCGGGAACACCAGCTGCCGATGAAGGTGGTCGGCGTGGACCACGTGCTGTCGGCCAACCGCACGGTGATCTACTTCTCCGCCCCGCATCGGGTGGATTTCCGGGCCTTGGTCCGCGACCTCGGTGCCACCCTGAAGGGCCGGGTGGAGCTGCGCCAGCTCTCGGCGCGGGACGAGGCACGGGTGATCGGTGGCATCGGCTCCTGCGGACGGGAACTGTGCTGTGCCACGTTCATGGTGGAGTTCGAGCCGGTCTCGGTCCGGATGGCCAAGGACCAGGACCTGCCGCTGAACCCGATGCGGATTTCCGGGGCCTGTGGCCGGCTGATGTGCTGCCTGAAGTTCGAGCACCCGCTCTACCAGGACTTCAACGAGAAGGCTCCGCCGGTCGGCTCATGCGTGTCCACGCCGGATGGCGAGGCAACCGTGGTCGGGCATTCCGTGCCGTCGGAGTCGGTGGTGCTGCGGATGAACTCCGACGGCCGGCGCACCACCTGCGCGATGGCCTCGGTGTGCGGATCGCGCAAGGCACATGACGAGTTCTACGGGGACGGCACGGTCGGCTCGGCCCAAGCCAGCCCGCACGGTAGCGGCTGACCGTACCGGGCCGGTCGGACCTAGGCACTCTGCGGCGCGCGAACGGCGAACCCGAGGCTCAGGCAGCTCTGGCGCGGAACACCCAACCGCGCAGCAGCACGAACCGCAGCACGGTGGCGGCAAGGTTCGCGAGTACCAGCACGGAGAGCTCCAGCGCCCGGTGCGGAACCGGTTGCGCGGCGTGCAGGGCAGCCAGCGAACCGCTGGTCAGGGCCAGCCCGAGGGCGAACACGGCCAACCCCTGCAGTTGATGCCGGCCGGCGTGCTGCCGCCCGGCGATGCCGAAGGTGAGTCGTCGATTGGCGGCGGTGTTGGCTACCGCGGTGACCAGCAGCGCGAACAGGTTGGCGCCCTGCGCACCGAGCGCGGGATGGGCCAGCAGGAACAGCAGCAGGTACGCCGCGGTGCTGAGCAGCCCGATGGCGGCGAACCGGACCAGCTGGCGGAACAGCCGGGGCGGCACCTCCGGGGTGTTCGGACCGAGCGGATGCCGGCCGAGTTGGGCGCGGATCTCGGCCAGTGGCAGCCGGCCGGTGGCCAGCGCCCGGCCCACCCGGGCCACTCCCTTCAGGTCAGCGACCGCGGTGGCGACGATGTCCACCCGGGAGTCCTCATCGTCCACCCAGTCCACCGGCACCTCGTGGATGCGCAGCCCGGCCCGTTCGGCCAGCACCAGCAACTCGGTGTCGAAGAACCAGCCGGTGTCCTCGACCAGCGGCAGCAGCCGGCGGCCCACCTCGGCCCGCATTGCCTTGAAGCCGCACTGCGCGTCGGAGAACCGGGTCAGCAGGGTGCCGCGCAGGATCAGGTTGTAGCAACGGGAGATCAGCTCCCGCTTGGTGCCGCGGACCACCCGGCTGTGCCGGGACAGCCGGGAGCCGATGGCCAGATCCGAGTGCCCTGAGATCAGTGGCGCCACCAGCGGCAGCAGCGCGTTGAGGTCGGTGGACATGTCCACGTCCAGGTAGGCCACCACCTCGGCGGTCGATGCCTGCCAGACCGCGCTCAGCGCCCGACCACGGCCCTTCTGCTCCAGCCGCAGGTAGCGCACGCCGGGCAGTTCGTCGGCCAGCCGGCGGCCGATCAGGTCGGTGCCGTCGGTGCTGGCGTTGTCGGCGATGGTGATCGTGTACGGGTACGGAAAGTGGCCCGCCAGGTGCCGATGCAGCCGGCGCACGCACGAGGCGAGGTCCCGCTGTTCGTTGTAGACCGGCACGGTCACATCCAGCACGACCGGCGCCTGCAGCGCGGCGTTTTCATTGCTGTCAAAGGCTGAATCGGTACGGGCTAGCGAGGTCATGCTCTCACTGTTGACGGCCGGCCTGCGGTGGCCTTGTGGTGATGCTGTGGGTTTGCTTGACGTCCGGCGGAGGTGTCCCGGGGTGGGACACAGCACGGCCCGAGCCGATCCGCAGGAGGGTACGGATCGGCTCGGGCCGCACATGCAGGCCGAGACCAGGGATCAGCTGGTCGGCTGTGTCAGGTCGTACAGGGTGGTGCCGCCGACGGTGACCGTCGTGAAGTGGCTCTGCACCCAGCTGGCGATCTCGGCCGAGCTGTTGCTGCCGCCCTGCTGAGCGCCGAACCCACCGCCGCCGATGAAGTAGTGGATCCTGCCGGCCGTCACGTAGGCCTCGAACTGGGCCAGGGTGGGCGAGGGATCGCTGCCGTTGAAGCCGCCGATCGCCATCACCGGCAACTGGGTGGCCAGCTGGTAGCCCGCCGCGGTGTTCGAGCCCACCGCTGCCGCAACCCAGGTGTACTTGCCGGCGTTCGCCTGCAATGCCTGCACCGCCGCGGTGGCCGGTGTGCTGGCGTTCAGCAGGCCGCCACCGCCCGGACCGCCCTGGCCGAACCCGGTGCCGCCTTGCGCGCCGATGCCGCCCTGAGTGCCCGTCCCGGTGCCGGCGCCCGTGCCGGTGCCCGTGCCGGTGCCGGTGCCGCCGAAGCCACCGCGGGTGCCCGGGCCGCCTTGTCCACCGGGGCCGCCGAACCCACCGGCGCCGGCCGGCCCGGAGCTCGGGATCGAACCGGTGTGCGGCTGTGAAGCGGTGGCAACCGCGTAGGCGGACGGACCGGCCAGGCCGGCGATCAGCGCCACGCTGGCGATCACGATGCCGACCCGGCGTGCCATTCGCGACACCACCAGCAGGAGCAGGGCGGTGGCGACGCCGGCCATCAGGATGCTGTAGCGCAGCCAGGGCAGCCAGGTCGAGGTGCGGTCCAGCAGCACGAACTGCCAGCCGGCCGCGAGCAGCACGCTGGCCGCCAGCAGCGCACTCGCCGAGATCCGATCCCGGTGCCGCCACAGCAGGGTCGCGCCCACGCCGATCACGCCGCCGATCGCGGGAGCCAGCGCCACCGTGTAGTAGGGATGGATGATGCCCTTCGCATAGCTGAAGACCAGTGCGGTGACCAGCAGCCAGCCGCCCCACACGATGAGTGCCGCGCGGCTGCGGTCGGTGCGGATCGCCTTGCGGGTGAACCAGAATCCTGCTGCTAGCAGCAGCAACGCGGACGGCAGCAGCCAGGAGATCTCACTGCCCATGTCGGTGCCGAACAGCCGGCTCCAGCCGGTGCTGCCCCACACGCTGCCGCCGGTCGCGCCCGCCGCGCCGCCGCCGCCGACGCTGCCGGTCTCGTTGCCGGTCAGCCGGCCGAAACCGTTGTAGCCCAGGGTCAGTTCCAGGATCGAGTTGTGCTGCGAGCCGCCGATGTAGGGCCGGTCCCGGGCCGGGATCAGCGAGACGATGGCAACCCACCAGCCGGCCGCGGCGATCATCGCGGCGCCGGCCAGCAGCAGCCGGCGGATCCGGCTGCCGAGTGGGTTCGGCGCCGCGATCAGGTAGGCCAGCGCGAACGCTGGCACGACCAGCAGCGCCTGCAGCATCTTGGTCAGGAAGCCGAAGCCGACCAGCGCTCCGGCCAGGGCCAACCACCGGCCCGATCCCGTTTCGGTCGCCCGGATCGCGCAATAGCCGGCCGCGATGAGCAGCAGCACCAGCAGCGCGTCCGGGTTGTTGAACCGGAACATCAGCGCCGCCACCGGCGTCACCGCCAGCACCGCGCCGGCGATCAGGCCGGCCACCGCACCCGAGGTCCGGCGTACCGCTAGGTAGAGCAGCCCTACCGAGCCCACCCCTTCAAGTGCCTGCGGGGCGAGAATGCTCCAGGAATGCAAGCCGAACAGCCGCACCGACAGCGCCATGATCCACAGCGCGGCGGGCGGCTTGTCCACGGTGATGGAGTTGGCCGAGTCCGACGAGCCGAAGAAGAAGGCTTTCCAGCTGGCCGAGCCGGCCTGCGCGGCCGCCGAGTAGAAGGAGTTCGCCCAGCCCGACGCGCCCAGGTCCCACAGGTAGAGCACCGCGGTGGCAATCAGCAGGCCGATCAGGGCGGGGCGCACCCAGGCCGGATCCGCGGCACGGCCGCGCAGCAGCACGGCGAGGCGTTTGCGTCGCTGCTGGTAGGCCAGCGGAGGCGACCAGCTTTGACCTGGTGGGATAAGGGTTTGTGAACTCATGTCAGACAGCGTGGCCGGCCAAGCTTGCCGGACTCTGTGAGCTGTCTGAACGGATCCCCTGCACTGGCAGCGTGACGGTGAACCGGGTGTCGCCGGGAGCGCTGCTGACGTCGATTCGGCCGCCGTGCGCGGCCACTACGGCGGCTACGATGGCCAGGCCCAGCCCGGTGCTGCCCGCCCTGCGCGAACGGGACTGCTCGCCACGGGAGAACCGCTGGAAGATGTCGGGCATGAGATCGGGCGGGATGCCCGGGCCATCGTCGGCCACCGACAGCACCGCATCATCACCGAGCCGGCTCAAAGCCAGCCGGACGGTGCAGCCGGGCGGCGTGTGCGTCCGGGCGTTGGCCAGCAGGTTGGCCAGCACCTGGTGCAGGCGGGGTCCGTCGCCCTGCACGGTAACCGGTTCGTCCGGCAGCTCCAGATCCCAGCGGTGATCGGGACCTGCTGCGTGCGCGTCGCTGAGGGCGTCCACCGCCAGCCGGCTGAGGTCCACCTCCTCGCGGTCCAGCGGGCGTCCGGCATCGAGGCGGGCCAGCAGCAGCAGGTCCTCGACCAGGGCGGTCATCCGGCCGGCCTCGGATTCCACCCGGCTCATCGCGTGCGCGATGTCCGGCGGTGCCACCTGCCGGCTGCGCCTGGTCAGTTCGGCGTAGCCGCGGATGGCGGCCAGCGGGGTGCGCAGCTCGTGGCTGGCGTCGGCGACGAACTGGCGCACCCGCTGCTCGCTGCGGTGCCGGGCGTTCAGCGCGTCGCTGACGTTGGCCAGCATCCGGTTCAGCGCGACCCCGACCTGGCCGATCTCGGTGTGCGGGTTGGCGTCGGGCACCCGTTCGGCGACCGCGACCTCGCCCTCCTCGAGGTTCATCTCGGCGACCCGGGAGGCGGTCGCGGTGATCCGCTGGAGCGGACGCAGCGTGAACCGGACGATGAACGCGCCGACCAGGCCGGCGATCACCAGCGCGATCGCGGTCAGTCCGACGATGGCCAGCGTCACCCGGTTGAGCGTGTCGTGCACGTCGCGCAGCGGAAAGCCGAGCACCCGGCCGTCGCCGTCGGCCAACTGGGTCGCCACCACCCGGTAGGAACCGAGGCCGGGCAGGCTGACCGTGTGCGGCCGGCCGTCGGTCGGCACCGTAGCCAGCACGGTCGCGGCCCGGGTCGGCACCGATTGGCTGCTGGTCGAGCTGGCGTCCTGCAGCTGGGAGTCGGTCACCGAGCCGTCCCGCACGACCGCGCCGACCGCGCCGATCGGCGAACCCTGCGGCAGGAAGCCGAACCTGCCCCCGGCGGTCGGAAAGCGGTCGGCCGGATGGTCGGGGTCGTCGCCGTTGCGGTCGAAGTTCGTGCCGGCCGACGACAGCTGCCGATCCAGCGAGCTGGTCAGCGAATTGCGCACCGCGATATCGGCGAACACCCCGATGCCGGCGCAGACGAGCACCAGCAGACCGAGGATGCTCGCGATGAGCCGAGCCCGCAGCGTCCAGTTGCGTGCCGAGTGCCGCCGCAGGAAGTCGAGCACGCTCAGCCCGCGGCGCGCAGCACGTACCCGACGCCGCGCAGGGTATGGATCATCGGCTCGCGGCCGGCATCGATCTTCTTGCGCAGGTAGGAGATGTAGATCTCGACGACGTTCTGCTGGCCGCCGAAGTCGTAGTTCCAGACCCGGTCCAGGATCTGGGCCTTGGACAGCACGCGCCGGGGGTTGCGCATCAGGTAGCGCAGCAGCTCGAACTCGGTCGCGGTCAGCGAGATCTCCTGGCCACCCCGGCTGACCTCGTGGCTCTCCTCGTCCAGGGTCAGGTCGCCGACGGTGAGCACCGAGCCGCCGTGCGCGATGGCGATGGTGGTGCGCCGGAGCAGCCCGCGCACCCGTGCCACCACCTCCTCCAGGCTGAACGGCTTGGTCACGTAGTCGTCGCCGCCGGCGGTCAGCCCGGCGATCCGGTCCTCGACGGCGTCCTTGGCGGTGAGGAACAGCACCGGCAGGTGCGGTGCGTCGTCGCGCAGCCGGCGCAGCACCTCCAGCCCGTTCAGGTCGGGCAGCATCACGTCGAGCACCACGGCGTCCGGCCGGAACTCGCGGGCGGCCCGCACGGCGCTCAGGCCGTCGTGCGCGGTGCGGATCTCCCAGCCCTCATAGCGCAGGGCCATCGTGAGCAGGTCGGCCAGGTTGGGCTCGTCGTCCACGACCAGGACCCGGACCGGCTGCCCGTCCGGGCGGACGAGGGAAGGTGAGCGAGAGGCACTCGTTGTGGTCATGCTGTTGAGACTGGGCCAGCCGGCTGATTGCTGGCTGGCAGTTGTCTGTGACCCACCTGTGCCTTTGGCGCGGCTCAGCCGCCCGCCAGCGACGGCACAGCGGGGTGCCAGCTTCGGTGGCAAGGGTGACTTCCGGTTCATGCTGACGACAATTTCGCGAGGAGATCGAAAATGACCATGGTGTGGACGCCGCCGGCGCCAGGCAGCTACCGGGCGGCCCGGCCGCCGCTGTGGTCGGGCCGCCGGACCGCACTGGCGATCGTCGGGGCGGTGATGGTGGCAGCCGTCACCGTGGTGGGTGTGTCCTATGCCGACACCGGCTCCTCGTCGAGCGGTCCGAGTGGCGGTCTCGGCGGTCCCGGCGCGCCCGGTGGCCGGTTTGGAGCGGGCTTTCCGGGCGGGTTGCCGGGCGGCGGCCAGCCCGGTGGGGTCGGTGGGCAGGTCGGTGGCGGGCTGCCGTAGCGGCGGGCCGGAGTGTCGGGAGCAACCGCGTTGGGACACCGGCGGCGACACCCGATAGACTTTGCCGACACGGTTCACCGTGCGCCGCCTTAGCTCAGTCGGCAGAGCGTCTCACTCGTAATGAGAAGGTCTAGGGTTCGATTCCCTAAGGCGGCTCCAATAGCTGACGGGGCGGGAGTTACCAGCCGTCGGGTACTAGGTTGAAGTGGTCGCAGGTTTTGAACCGAACCTCGGTCGCGTGTCAGCCGACCACCCCGCAGTTGACGCCGAAGGTATTTCCGGACCCGGTCGGTGCCGCATAGATTCTGGCCCCACCAGTGCGGCCATCGAGATCCCAGGCAACGTCGGTCAGGTAGTACGCCAGGGCCGGTGTTTCGTGCCCGGGGTACACGAGGTCAGGGGTGCAGTCCGGGTAGTAGTTGAGCTCGGTCCAGTCGTTCTGTCCGTAATTGCCGTTGGAGTAGGTGTGGATGCCTTTGGCGTCGAAGGTCGCGGTGACGGCGGCGCCGTTGTTCAGGTCGGTCATGGTCAGCTTGACCACGCCGCTGAGTCCCTCGTAGGCGCGCTGGTCGGCGTGGGTCGCGTTGACGAGCCACTGGTATTGGCTGCTGTAGGTGAGTGAGCCGGTGCCGCCGCCACCGTAGGTCCAATTCAGGCGGTACCCGGTGGCGGCCTGCGCGACGGACGGGATGACGAAGCCAAGGCCGAGCGTAAGGAATGCGACGAGGATGGCGATGGCGCGGCGAGTTGCGCTGCGGGTCATGCTGACCTTCTTTCGAATGGCGCTGCGGAACCGGCGATAACCGTTCCGGCGAGCAACGTTGCCCCTAGCGCGCGGTGAGGTGCACCGCATGCTCATCAAGACCCTGGGGCAGCTGGCGACCTCGAGGTAGTTGCCGGCGGTGGTGAGCCGCGGCGGCAGTCGAGAGGGCATGAAGGTTGCCAAGGCCAAGGGCCGGCTGGGCGGCAACCGCCCTGTCTGTCGAATCAGCAGGCCTTGACGTAGTTCGTGGCGTGGTTGGCCAGGTTGCCGCCGGTCTGGGCTGCGAGGATGTTGGTCGCTGAACCGGGGGCGCTGGCATAGGTGCAGAACCGGCCGAGGGTGTTGTTCACCGAGCTGTAGCCCGGGACGCCGAACCAGTTCGGGTCGTAGAAGTAGGTGGTCGGGGAGTTGTGCATGGTGGTGCCGTTCTCCTCGAAGATCATCTGGCCGCTCTTGTTGGTGCCGGCCCAGATGCAGACGTAGTTGTTGGGGCATCCGGCGATGGTCGCGTCCGACGGTGGGGCGAGAGCCACAATGCTGGTGACGGCGACACCGGTCACCGCGAGGCTGGTGATGATTCGCTTCGTGCGACTTTGCATGGTGATACCTCCGTAGTCGATGGACAGACCCTCGATGGGCCACGGTCAACAGAACTGGGTGCCGCAGTAGGGCTCGATGTCGGCCGACGCGGAGTAGGTCTCGGAGTAGGTGCCGTAGTCGAGGGTGACGGAGACGGTGATGTAATCACCCTGGTGTACGACCACTCCGCAGGAGTTGTCGCTGCTGCCACAGTCTGCGTAGATGCTGTAGCCCGCCGGCACACTCCAGCTGTAGGACAGCGGCGTCCGTGCCTCTTGCACGAGGAAACCGGCGTTGTACCAAGAAGCCGGTCCCGAGTTTTGGCACCACGGCCTCCAGGTCGTATCTGAGCCGGGCGAGACTCGGCAGCCCAGCCACCCCCAGGTCGCCGATGCTGGACCGCTGGTGGCCAAGAAAAGCCCTCAGAAAAGAGTGACTGCGGCGAGCAGAGCGGAGAGTTTACGCATGGGGCGCTCCTGGAAGCGTGGCGACTGAGAAGTCTCGATCATCCCGTTGGGCAAACGCGTGGTCTATAGACGCTTTGACAGGATTGGCCGTCTTCGGCGCAATCGGCCCCTCCCGCGAATCGCAGCGGCAACCTCCGGCGCGCTCTGAGGGGGTCGCCGGTGAGGCCGCCGGCGGATTCCCGCCATGCCTCCCACGACCAGGCCGCGCCGCCGCATCGACAGCAACCCAGTCACCGGCATCGTTGCGGCGGTATTCCCAGGCGAGCTCGCTGGTCTCGTAGGCCGCAACCCGGCGGTGACGGTTGATCGCACCGTCGCGCGAGTTCGTGTGAATTACAGCGGTAAATGGCGGGGTTTTCTCAGCGCTATTTGGCGGCTGGCCTACCGGTGGATGTCTGCCGGCTCTGCGGGCTGAGCCCCGGCGGTTCCTCGATCGGCCGCCATTTAGCGCTGTGACCAACACACAGCGTGTGAATCGCAGCGATAAATGGCACGAATATCGCAGCGGTAATTGGCACCATCGGGTCGGGCGGGCTCACCCGTCCGAGCCCGGGGGAGGAGAGTCAGGCGGCACGCCGGACGTTGCAGGGGCAACGTCGATCGCTCACCGCTGGCCTGGGCTTGGTCGAGCACCGGCGCACCGCCTGGGGTGACACGCGGCCTGCAGCGACGACACCGCCTGGGTGCAGCGGTTATCTCTGCGCCGCTGTCACTGGGACTCGGTGATCTTCACCTCGACGTATTCGCTGGCAGTTGGCCTGGTGCGGTCGGTGTCTCAGGTCGATTTCAGTCGGAACGTCGTAGGCGCTGAGACCTCAGGGAACAGCTGAGCGTGGGTGGCAGGGGTCAGCGGCATTTCTGGGCTCGTCGATCAAGTCGCCTGTTGTCCTGGAGTACAGGCCGTTGGCAAGGGGGCACCCGTTCGTCGCCAGGTTGAAGAGCATGGTGAACTGGTTGAGCGGCATGGTGGTACGCACGAAGCGCGCCACTCCGGTCTGGGTGAATCTACCCCTGCTGGTGTCCCAGAAGTCGCCGGCGGCGACGTTGCCCGGTTTTGCGATGACTCCCAGCGAAAACGTGTCGTCGTTGAGTGGCACGCCATTGGTCGGGACCGGGAAGATCTCCCAGTAGCTCGTGACCTGGTAGTACAACTGCTGGTAAGCGCCCGCCCCCATGAATTTCCGTAGCTTGCGTGGAGTAGCCGGTATCCAGGCGCCATCGGTGTAGATCTCAAGTGCAGAGAACTGTCGCGTTATCTGCTGCACGATGAAGCCCGGACCGCCGCCCGGCAGGGTGTCCCAGTCACGGGTCACCGTGAAGTAGCCGGCCCGGCCTTCCAGGGGTCCGTGGGGCACCGGTGACACTTCTCGCCCCAGCGGTCTCCGATGATCTTGGTGAGATCGTCCGTGGGAAGTCGAGGAAGGGGAGTGCCAGCACGAGGTCATGCTCCAGCGAACTCACGAAGGCCGAGATGGCGGCCACGAGGTCGTGGAAGGCGTGCAGAACCGTCACGACCCTCTGGCTCATGACTGAGGGGTCATAAGGGACTAATCCGATAAGTGTGATTCATCCGAAGTATAGACACATACAGCTAGTTAAGTTACCTTGGCGGTGCGAGCTGTAGCCCGCTGGGAGCGATCCCGCTCCCACCCCATTGCGCCGATCTACTGCCGGAACCCGCCGTCGTATCGCGAGCGACTCGGGTTAGCCGGCGATCGACGACGTTCCCACATGTAAGGAGAAAATCGTGTCTGACATCCTCAACCTGCAGGCCCTCGAGCTCGACGGCGTGAACCTGTACGAGCCGCCGGCCATCAGCTGCTCCTCGTGCGACAGCGGAAGCTGCAACGGCTGAGATCGCACTACTGGTAGTAGCCGAAGTGGGCGGAGTGCCGGAGTAGGGCTCCGCTGACGTCGACACCGCCGCCGGTGGGTGGCTCCGGGAGAGCTCCGGAGCCACCCGCCACCCTCGACGGTCAGGCAACGCAGATCCGCCTGGTCCCGAACCCGACCACCGCACCGGACGAGATGGACACGCCATGTGGGACGCCCTGACCAACTACGGGAACCAGCACCCGCGCTGGTTCGAGCCGCTGAGCCGGTATGCGCCGAAGCCGGACCTGCTTGCCGCGTACCGCGAACAAGCGCCGGCGGCCTGGCGGCTGACCCGGCGTGGGCTGTGGTTCAACGCGCATCCACCAGCGGAATCGCTGCCGCCGCAGGGTTGGAAGCTGCACGTCTCCACCGTCCCCGGGTCGGCCGTGGAGGTTCTCCAGCGGACCAGCAAGGTCCTGTTCGAGCGGGAGGTGTCGTTCAAGTTCCTGCTCGACCTGCCCTCGCTCGTCCGCAGCTCGGCCAAGCGCTGGCCACGGGGGTCGAGCGGCAAATTCATCACCATTTACCCCCGGGACGACGAGGAATTCGTTGTCGTGGCCAAGGAACTGGCCCGCGCGCTCGCCGGCACCGAGGGCCCGTTCGTCCTCTCCGACCGGCGGGTGCCCGAGACCGGCAACCTCTTTTACCGTTATGGCGGCTTCATCGCGATGAACCAGCTGCTCCCCGACGGCAGCACCGCGTTGATGATCAACGGTCCGGACGGTGATCCCTACCCGGACGTGCGCAATCCGTTCTTCACCAAGCCCAGCTGGGCGGCCGACCCGTTCGGCGACCCCGACCCGCCGACCGGCGTCCCCGACCTGAACGGCGGCCGCTACGCCGTCTCCCGCGCTTCTGACCTACACCAACGCGGGCGGGGTATACGTCGCCCTCGACAAGCACACCGGCAACGAAGTGGTGATCAAGGAGGCACGTCCGCACATCCTGGTCGGCAGCCGGGCACACGACGCGCAGCAGATGCTCGCCAAGGAGTACGAAATCCTGCGACTGCTCGCCGACACCGGGTTCTTCGCCGAACCGGTGGACCTGTTCAGCCAGTGGGAACACACCTTCCTGGTCGAGGAGTTCATTGACGGCGACCAGATGAGCTCCCGTTCCATCCGGCGCAACCCCTTGGTCAACCGGCAGTTCGGCGCCGCCGACCTGATCGAGTACTACACGGAGCAGCGGCAGCAATGGCTAGGGCTGCTCGACGCCATCGAGGCGGCGCATGCCCGCGGTGTGGTGCTGTCGGACCTGTCGTTCACCAACGTGCTGATCGACCGCAACGACGGACGGGTGGTGCTGATCGACCTCGAGGCCGCAGTGCGGATCGGGGTGGACGAGCCGGTCGGGCTGCACACACCCGGAGTATCCCGTCCGAACTCCGGCACCACCGCGAAGCCAGCCGTTGACTATCACGCCTTTGGCGCGCTCATGCTCGGTTCGGTCTTCCTGGTCAACTCCCTGATCGGCTACCATCCGCCGGCATTGCAGTCCGCGCTTAGCGCACTCACCGACGACCTGGCGCTGCCGGCCGAACTGCCGGCGATCATCGCCTCGCTGATGCAGCCGGCCAGTCCGGAACCTCCGGATCCGGCCGAGCTGCGGGCGCGGCTGGCCGCCCTCGACTTCGCCGGCGACCCGGGCTGGCAGGTCCCCGTCCCGATCTCGCAACCGGCCACTGAGCAAGACGGGTTGCCGGCCGCCGAGCTCGACCGACTGCTCACCCGCACCGCCGCCCAGCTTCGCGCGGACGCCGACCCTGGTCGTCCGGACCGGCTTTTCCCCAGCTACCTGATGGCCTACGAGACGAACCCGTACTCGGTCGAGTACGGCGCCGCCGGCGTGCTGCACGTGCTGCACCAGCTGGACGGGCAGGTTGACGAGCGGCTGATCGGCTGGCTGCTTGCCGGCACCTGGCCGGACCCCGACGCCTGCCCACCGGGGCTCTACACCGGAACCGCCGGCATCGCCTGGGTGCTGGACGAGTTGGGCTACCGGCAACTGGCCGAGCGCACGCTGGCCGGCGCACTGGAACACCCGCTGGCGCACAAAGAACCGGGCCTTCGGTTGGGAACCGCGGGGCTTGGCATGGCCGCGCTGCGGTTGCACCAGCGCGGAACGGGGGCGGCGTTGGACTGGGCCCGGGACTGCGGGCGGCGGCTGGCCGACACCGCGATCATCGACGACCGGGGCGCGCACTGGGCGCCGGGCGCCGACCCGACCCGTTCCGGCAAGACCCACCAACCGGTCGGATATGCCCACGGCGCCAGCGGAATCTCGCTCTTCCTGCTCTACCTCGGCCAGGCCACCGGCGAGCTGGAATGGCAGCGGCTGGGCCGGCAGGCGCTGGCCCACGACCTCTCCTGGGCATGGCAGTTGCCGGCCGGTTTCGTTCAGTTCCCGGCAATCACCCACGATGCCGACGCCGACCCGTCGGTCATCCGCAGCTACTGGGACGAAGGCACTGCCGGGATCGCCACCACGCTGCTGCGCTACCGCGTGGTGGCCGACGACGACCAATTGCGTGCCGAGTGGACCCGGATGCGGCCCGACCTGTGTCGCAAATACACCGTGCTGCCGCAGCTCTACCACGGCCTAGCCGGCATCGGCATGGCCCTGCAGGACGCCGCGGAGCTGATCGGTGACGAGGACGCCGGGCGAGAGGCGCGCCGGCTGGCCTGCGGCGTAGCCCTCTACGCGGTGCCGCGCGAGGCGGGCATCGCGTGGCCGAGCGAGCAGTGCTACCGGGAGAGTGCCGACCTGGCGACCGGCGCGGCCGGCGTCGCGATGTTCCTGCACCGACTGCGGCAACCGGCCGCGGTCGGCAGCAGCAACCGCAACTTCGTCGTCGACGAGCTGCTCACGCCGAGCCGGCGGGCTTGATATGACACCTCCCGACTTCCGGCTGTCGGTGCTCGACACCGTCCCGCCCGATCTCTCCGGCGACCTGGGCGCCGCGGTGACGGGCGCCCTGGTGGTAGCCCGCGCGGCCGAGGCGGCCGGCTACCACCGCTTCTGGGTGGCCGAGCACCATGCCGCAGTCACCAGCGTGTGCGGCCAGCCGGCGATGCTGGTCGGCCTGCTCGCCGAACGCACCAGCCGGATCCGGGTCGGCTCCGGCGGCGTGATGCTGCCCAACCACAGCCCGCTGACCGTGGCCGAGCAGTTCGCGCTGCTGGCCGCCTGGCACGGGGACCGGATCGACCTGGGCCTCGGCCGGGCGGCCGGCGCTGACCCGCTCACCCTGCAGGCGCTCGGCCGCCGGACCAGTGCCGAGCAGGACGAGGGATTCCTGGCCGACGTCACCGCGCTGGCCGGTTTTCTCACCGGAAGCTGGCCGGACGGCCACCCGTACGCCGAGATCGTCACCCCGCGCGCAGCCACCCCGCCGCCAGTCCACCTGCTCGGCGCCAGCGTCGGCAGCGCCGAGTTGGCCGCCCGGGCCGGGTATCCGTACGTCTTCGGCCGCAAGCTGGCGCCGCGGTTGACCGCACCCGCGACCAGGGCATACCGCCGGGCCTGGTCTGACAGTGGCCGTCCCGGGCCTGCGCCGCTGTCGGTGATGTGCGGAGTGACCTGCGCCGACAGCCAGGCCGAGGCGGACCGTGCCGCCCTGGTGGCCGGGCTCATCCGGGTGCGGGTGGCCAAGGCCCTGGAGAGAAACACCTTGCCGGATCTCAGCCGAACTCGCCGACCCGGCCTGCACCGACGAGGAACGGGCCCAGGTGGCCAGCGTGTACGCGGGCGGCGGTTTTCTGATCGGGGATGCGGAACGGGTCGCGGCAGGGCTGCGGTCGCTCGCCTCGAGCACCGGCGCGGCCGAACTGATGCTCACCTCGCTCGAGTTCGGCGCGGCCGACAGGAGCCGCACGATCACCGCGGTCGCCGGCGCGTTGGGGCTGGCAGGTGCCGCCGAGCCAGCACCCCGGGTCGAGGCGCTGGCCTCATGAGCGCGCAACCCGCCGCCGCGCCGCCGGCTCCGGCCCCGGAACCAGCCGCGCACAGCGTCCGCTCCTCGATCCGGGCGCTGAGCAGCAATGCGGACTTCCGCCGGATGTGGATCGGCCAGGCGGTCTCCGAGGCCGGCACGACGATCTCGTCGCTGGCGTTCCCGCTGCTCACGCTGGCGATGACCGGCTCGGCGCTGAATGCGGGGTTGATCGCCACCGTGAGCTTCCTGGCCAGCCTGGTCGGCCAGGTGCCGGCCGGCCATCTGGCCGACGTGGTGAACAAGCGCGTGCTGCTGATCGGCTCCGACCTGGTGCGGGCCGGTTGCCTGTTCGGTGTCGGGGCGATGGCACTCGGTGACTGGTACCGCAGCGATCTGATGACCACGCTGACCGCGCTGAACATGGCCGCCTTCGCGATCGCCACCCCGGCCAACACAGCGACCATGCGGGCGGTGGTCTCCGACCGGGAACTGGCTGAGGCCTCGGCCCTGGTCCAGGGGCGCGCGTACGCGGTCAGCCTGGTCGCGCCGACCGTCGGCGGTTTCCTGTTCGCCCTCGGCCGGATGCTGCCGTTCGTCACCGACGGCCTGACGTTCCTCTTCTCCGCCGCCTGCACCGCCCGGATCCGTGCCTCGCTGGCCCCGCTGCACGCCGCCGAACGTCCCCGGTTCCGGATGTCGTTCGCCCGGGGCTGGAGCGTACTCTGGCAGACCCGGATGCTGCGCTGGGCGACGCTATTCGGCACCAGCACCAACCTGGTCGTCTCGATGCTGATCTTCTCGGTGATGCTGGGCAGCGGCGCCAGTGGCACCGCGGCCAGCCAGCTCGGCCTGACGATCACCGCGGCCGGGCTGGCCGGGCTGCTCGGCTCGATGGCCGGCCCATTCGTGCAGCGCCGATTACTGCTGCACCACGTGGTGATCTGCAGCTGCCTGATCCGTACCCTCGCGGTGCTGCCGGCGGTGCTGGCACCGGGGCCGCTGACCCGGTCGCTGGCGATGGTCGTCGTCGTCTTCACCAGCCCGGTGGTCGGCGCAGCGATGAGCACCGCTCGGCTGATGTTCACCCCGCGGGACGTGCTGGGCGCGGTCACCGGCGCCACCGGGCTGCTCGCCACTTGCGCCCAGCCGCTGGCGCCGATCCTGGCCGGCCTGCTGCTGCACCTGACGTCGGGCTCGGTCACCTTCGCCGTGCTTGATGGCTGCTTCCTGGCGATGGCGGTGGGGGTGGCGATGCCGCCCAGCCTGCGGGTGAGCGCCGCCCGCTGACCGGACACCGGCCGGCGCTGTCCTAGATTGGACTGCTGTGACTGCAGCGGTACTGACCACAGGGGTTGGTGACGGCGTGGCTGGCTGACATGACGAAGACCTCCGAGTGCGAGCTGTCTCGGCGGATCACCCTTCGACCGACCACGCGCCACCACGCACCCAACCCCTCACTCGCCCAAGATCACCGCGAGGGACGGTAGCTGTCTGACGCGACAAACGACGGCGGCGCTCACCTGGTCCGCTTACCGCGGCGGCAGGGGGGAGCAGCGGCTAGCACGCATCGCCGGCGTGGCGGCATCCAGTCCAGGCGGCGGCTGCCGGCGACGATAGCGCCGATCGCCCCCGGCCTAGTCGAGGACTACGTCTCGACTGTGTGGGCTTTGGAGTAGTCCTCCTCGCTCACTGGCTCGAGCCAGGTGGTCGCCTCTGCTTGGCCGCTCGCGTCGAGGATGGCGTAGTGGCACATCATCGTGGTTCCGGTTGCGCCGTGCCAGTGTTCTTCGCCGGCTGGCGTCCATACGGTGTCACCGGCCGACATGCGCACGACGTTGCCATCGCGGGTGGCGACGAAGCCGACACCGTCGATGCAACGCAGCAGCTGGCCGTTGGCGTGGCTGTGCCAGTTGGTGCGCGCCCTGGGCGTGAAGCGAACGAGCCCGACGACGAGCTGAGAGTTGCCGTCGCCGTTGAACACTGAGTCGAGAAAGACGTCGCCGGTGAAGTTCTCGGCCGACGTCTTGACCGTTGCTGGTTGCGGTTGCAGTTGCATGACTAGGCCTCCGGAATCTCTCGTCCGAAGTTTTCGAGCGTGATGTCGCTCGGCTCGGGGCCGCCGCGCTTGCCGGTGTCGAGGGCGTCGAGGGCAGCGAGTTCGTCGGCGCTGAGATCGAAGTCGAAGACGTCGAAGTTCTCGGCGATGCGCGTTGGCTTGGTCGACTTCGGGATCACCGAGCGGCCCTGTTGCAGGTGCCAGCGCAGCATGACTTGAGCGGGGCTCTTGGAGTGCGTGTCGGCGAGCTGACGGACTGTCGGGTCTTCCAGGGTGCTCGTGTGCTGGCTGTCGCGGTAGAAGGTGATCCCGCCGATCGGGGACCAGGCCTGGGTCAGGATGCCGTGGGCGGCGTTGGCGGCTTGCACCTCGCGCTGTTGGAAGTAGGGGTGCAGCTCGATTTGGTTGACGGCGGGCACTACGGTGGCGACGGCCAGCAGTTGCTCGAGGTGTTCGACCATGAAGTTGCTGACGCCGATGGCGCACACCTTGCCGTCGGCCAGCAGCGTTTCGAGCGCCCGGTAGGCCTGGAGGGTCTTGTCGAACGCGCTGGGCAGTGCCTGGTGCAGGATCAACAGGTCGATGTGGTTGACGCCCAGCTTGTCGGCGCTCTTGTCGAAGCCATGCAGCGTCTGGTCGTAGCCGTAGTCGCTGATCCAAATCTTGGTTTCGATGAACACGTCACCGCGGGCGATGCCCGATGCTCGGATGGCGTCGCCGACTTCGCGTTCGTTGCCGTAGGCCGCGGCGGTGTCGATGTGGCGGTAGCCGGTGGCCAGTGCGGCCGTCACTGCGTCGCGGGTTTCGTCGGGCGGTGTCTGGAACACCCCGAGGCCGATGGCGGGCATCTCGACGCCATTGTTCAGCGTTAGTGTCGTTGGTTGGGCCATGAGTCTTTCCTTTCAGGCGGGTTGGAGCCGCAGGGTTGTCTGGCGCGCCAACGGCCCGGTGATGTGGGCTGCGGGGCCGGCGTAGTGGCCGTACTTGCGGCGGTACTCGACATCCAGCGCGTCGTCGAGGTTGTGATCGGCTTCGGTGAACGTGACGTCCTTGGTCACTCCGCCGGCGCTGATGTGGCCGGCGTGGCGGGTCTGCACGCCGCGGTGCCAGGCAGCGGTGGGGCCGTTGACCGAGCGTACGTAGAGTTCGTCGCCGTGGCGGACCACCCAGACGATGCGGGTCGCGCGCAGGCTGTCGTCTGTTCTTCGAGTGGCGACGTGTAGCTCTTCGGCGTTGCCGATTACGTCAAGTTCGGCGTCGGCCCAGGCGCTCATGGCGTGATCATCACCTTCAGCGCGGCACGGTCGGCCATGGCTTGGTACCCACCGGGCACGCCGTCGAGGTCGACAGTGCGGTCGAAGACCTTGCCGGGTTCGATCGTGCCGTCGAGTACGTCGGGCAGCAGCTCGTCGATGTAGGCCCGGGCCGGAGCGACACCGCCGGTGAGGGTGATGTTGCGGAAGAACACGCCGAAGTCGGCGGGCACGTCGGGGTACTGCGGGGCGCCGACACGCGAGACGGTGCCGCCGTTGCGGACGACGCCGAAGGCGGTCTCGATGGCGGGCTTGAGCCCGACGCATTCGAGGACGGTGTGGGTGCCGTCGCCGCCGGTCAGCTCGCGCACCTTCTCGATGCCCTCCTCACCGCGTTCGGCGACCACGTCGGTGGCGCCGAATTCCAGGCCGAGGTCGGTGCGGGTCTTGTGGCGGCCCATGAGGATGATCCGCTCGGCGCCGAGGCGCTTGGCCGCCAGCACGGCCGACAGCCCGACGGCGCCGTCGCCGATCACCGTCACGCTCGTGCGGGCGTTGACACCCGCCGTCACTGCGCAGTGGTGGCCGGTTGAGAACACGTCGGAGAGGGTCAGCAGGGACGGCATGATCGCGGCGTCCTGGCCGACGGGAAGCTTGACCAGCGTTCCGGAGGCCTGGGGCACCCGCACGGCTTCGCCCTGGCCGCCGTCGATGCCGTCGCGTGCCCACATACCGCCGTGGCGGCAGCTGGTCTGCAGGCCCTCCCGGCAGAAGTCACACGTGTTGTCCGCCCACACGAACGGCGCCACCACCAGGTCGCCCTTGGCCAGGCCGGTGACGTCGGAGCCGGTGTCTTCGACGATCCCGATGAACTCGTGTCCGATGCGGTCGCCGTGCCCGGTGTGCTCCTTCGAGCCGTAGGGCCACAGGTCCGATCCGCAGATGCAGGCGTGAGTGACGCGCACGATGGCGTCGGTTGGCTCGAGGAGCTTGGGGTCGGGGGCTTCTTCGACGCGCACGTCGGCGGCGCCATAGATCAGTATTGCTCGCATGGGTCTGATTCCTTCCGCATTGCTGGTGGCTTGGAACGATGTCGATCACTCGGCGGTGGCCGACACCAGGTCAGGCGAGGTCGCCAGGTTCGTGTTCGGCTGGCGTCGTCCTGCCCGTGCGGAGGGCACGACCAAGGTGAGGACGACGGCCAGGCACACGGCCAACAAGACACTTCCGGCGCTGAGGGCAAGGCCCACCCGGTGCGCCAGCACGTCCTGGGCTGTAGCGCCCGAGGTTGCGGCGTGGGCAGCGGCGGTGACCAGGACGCCCAGTCCGAGTGACATGCCGATCTGGTGGAAGGTGTTGACCAGCCCGGAGGCCGCACCGGCATCTTCGGCGCTGACGCCGACCAGGCCGGAAGACGTGAGCGGCGCGAACGCCAAGCCTTGGCCGGCGCCGATGAGAAGCATGGGCAAGCCGACGGCGGCCCAGTAGGAGCTGTCGGCGCCGACACGGCTGAACCAGGCCATGCCGATCAGGGTGAGGACCACGCCCGCGACCAAGGGCAGTCCCTGGCCGAGGCGGCGAGTCAGGCGCGGGATGGCCATCGCGACGGCGAAGTTGACCGCCGACATGGGCAGGAAGGCCAGTCCGGCGCGGAAAGCGCTGAAGCCGAGGACGCCCTGCAGGTACTGGGTGCCGAAGAAGAAGAACCCGATCATGGCACCCAGGTAGAGAAAGCGGCCGAGGTAGGCACCGACGCGCTCACGGCTGGCGAACAGGCGCAGCGGCATGATCGGCTGCGCGGCCCGGCGTTCACCGGTGACGAGTACAGCGACGAGGAGGGTGCCGACGGCGATGGAGGCGAGCGTCGCAGCGGAGGTCCAGCCGGACTCGGCCGCGTGGATGATGCCGAAGACGATAGCGCCCACACCGAGGGTGGCGCTGATGGCCCCGCCGAGGTCGAACCGGCCGCGGCTACGTGCCGTCTCGGGCAGGTAGCGAGGAGCGAGCACGATCATGGCCAGGCCGATCGGAACGTTGAGGAAGAACCCCGCGCGCCACGACACGAAATCTGCAGCCGCACCGCCGATGACGAGGCCCAGGCTGGCGCCGATCCCGGCGGTTGCGCCGAACAGGGCAACGGCCTTGGCGCGTTCGCGACCGGCCGGGAAGCTGGCGGTAAGCAGCGACAGCGACGACGGCGCGACGATAGCGGCCCCGATCCCCTGGAAGGCTCGAGCGGCGATCATCCACCAGCCGGTGGGCGAGACTCCAACGAGCAGCGACGCCAGCGAGAAGACGACCAGGCCGAAGATGAAGACCCGGCGCCGGCCGAGCAGGTCACCGGCGCGGGCGCCGAGCAACAGCAGCCCGCCGAAGACCAGCGTGTACGCGTCTTGCACCCAGGCAAGTCCGGCCGAGGAGTAGCGCATGGCGCGCTCGATAGTGGGCAGCGCCGTGAAGATGATCGAGTTGTCGAGCAAGATCATGAAGTAGCTGATCAAGATGATCGCCAGGATCGCTCGGATATGTCGGGGGGCTGGTTCAGTGCTCACGGAACCCAGTCAAGCCGCGCTCTCCAGGGCCGGGGAGTGCCTGGTCTTCCAGGTAATGGCCGTACCTCCCTCAGCGTGACAGTCCGGCCTACCGTGGAGGCATGGACAACCGTGCTGAGGTTCGAGAGTTTCTGGCCTCCCGGCGCGCCCGCATCACACCGGACCGCGCCGGGCTGCCCGCCTACGGCGGCAACCGACGGGTCAAGGGCTTGCGCCGCGAGGAAGTCGCCCTCCTGGCGGGCGTGAGCATCGACTACTACGTGCGCATGGAGCGCGGCAACCTCGCCGGCGCCTCGGACTCGGTGCTCGACGCTGTCGCCGATGCGCTGCAACTCGACGACGCCGAGCGCGAGCACCTGTTCGCGCTCGCTCGTGCTGCCGGTCCTGCCCCGACACGCCGCGCCCGGCCGGCGGCAACCGGAGTGCGGCCCGCCATCCAGCAAGTGCTCGACGCCATCACCGACGCCCCGGCCTGGGTCCGCAACGCACGCCACGACATCCTCGCCATGAACCACCTAGCCCGCGCCCTGTACTCGCCAGTGCTGTTATCGCCGGTCGCCGGCCCGACCGCCAAGCGACCCGCCAACACCACCCGCTTCATGTACCTCGACCCGGCGGCGCGTGACTTCTTCATCGACTACGACCGCATGGCCGTCGACGCCGCGGCCATGCTCCGCCTCGAAGCCGGCCGCAACCCGCACGACAAGGAACTGATCACCCTCGTCGGTGAACTGTCCACCCAAAGCGAACTGTTCCGTCAGCACTGGGCGTCGCACAACGTCAAGTTCCACCGCAGTGGACGCAAACGCCTGCGCCACCCAGCCGTCGGCGAACTCGACCTCAACTTCGAGGCCATGGAGCTGCCCTCCGACGCCGACCTGCGCCTGAACATCTACACCGCCGACCCGCACACCCCGAGCGCCGACGGACTCAAGCTGCTCACCACGTGGGCAGCCACCGAAGCGGCACTGCCGGAACCGATCGCCACCTCCAACAAGCGCTGAGACCCACCAGTCGAAGGATGCCCTAGCCGCGGCGCGCGGTAGGTGAGCCTGAGCCGGCGGGCTAGATGCTGATGCCTGCCGGGGGCCCAAACGCCATTGAGCGGAATCTCAATCCGAGTGCCCTCCTCGGTCCACCATGCCTTTGCGCCTACCCCGTTGGGGTGCGGAGTACTCTCATCATCAGCCTGGCCCGTCCTCTTCAAGGTCGTCCTCAGCATGCAGCAGGACTACTCGCGCCGCTGTTTCGACGGCATCCGCCGCGATTCCTTCCCCCATATTCTGGGCGGCGGCACGGCCTCGCGCCTCATCGCCAGCTAGCTCGATCATGGTGTCGAGCAGGGCGCGGGTCAGATAGGCAGCTGCGTAGCGGGCTGACACCTCATCCGCCACGTTGACCAGGCGGAGTGCTTCGGCCTCGTCGCCGCGAGCCAATGCGGCCAACATGTCTCCGGCGAGGTGCACTCCGGCGGAAGCCTCAGCCTCTCCAGCCACTCCATCAACCGCCCCTCTTGCTGCGTCCGGCGACTTCTCGATCTGGCAGTGGTGTACACCAAAATCCTGCGGGGGGGCATTGCGCCATGCCGCCCCGGATGCCCGGAGCTGGCGTGAGCGGCGGGTGGCCGCGGCTACGGCCGGTGCACGGTCGCCACCGACGGCGCCGGCCGACGCAGGTAGAGCCCCTCGACCAGGCCCACCAGCTCCGGTCGGAATCGACGGCTCGCCCGGTCCGGACGCGACGGACGCGCCAAGCCAGCTAGCCCTCATCGCGGTAACCGCCAGCCAGCGCTGCGCGGTCCGCAACGGGCCGACCCGCAGCCGGCCCCTCGCGCGCGGCAGAGGCTGCTCGACTACTTGCCGCGAAGCCAATCGAGGCGCGCTTGCTCCGCTCGGTCGATATCTTCGATCCATCGCGCCACTGGCTTCTCGAGGTCTTCTATCGGTCGTTCGACTGCGGCAAACGCGCGTAAGGCATCGCGCGCATCGCCGACCTGGGCGAGCTGATTTGCGCGCTCTCGCCAGTCGGTCAGCGTCGGCTCCGTGACCGGTAGATCACGGGTCCAGAAGTCGTGCGCGAGTGGCGCGGCAAACTGTTCTGGAGTCTCCGGAGATTGCTGGACGAGACGAAGCGTTGTCGATAACGGAGTGCGCATGCTGGTGCCGATCGTGTCGAGATCGTTCTCAAGCTGACCCAGCCGGCCGACGAGGTGGTCCGATAGGGCTCTCGCGATCTCGAGGTGGTCCAGATGCAGGTCTGCGAGCAGAGCGTCAGCGAACCGGCCGGACAAGCCGACCGCACTGTGAGCGTTGATGGATGGCTCAACCTCGCTGGGCAGATCTCCTAGAAACTCGAGCACCAGCGCTGGTGGTGGAGCAAGCTCTTGGACGATCTGCCGCTCCTTCTTGAGGAGGTGGCAGCACAGGAAGAACAAGATCTCGACGGCCGGTCTGAGGACATCTGCTCGGACGGCGTTGCAATGATAGGCAGCGTTCCGGTAGCGATGCACGATCTTGAAGCACTCGGCGTGCTCAGGAGGCAGGCTGTCGGGCGCACGGTCCGCGACGAAATCAACCAGGGCGTCATAGCCCCGGTCGATCCGCTTGGCGAGGGTCCGTGAAACGGTACGCGCGCCGATCTCGTCCAGGAGTTCTTGAAGACCGTCCTGCTCTGGATCGACGTCGCGCAGCTGGATCGCCGCGTTGTTGTACAGCTGCGCCCAGGTCATCGTCGTTGCGGCCGTTCGGCGTAGCGAAACCTCGGCGGCATTGTCCAGCAGAAGCAGCGCGAGCCGGCCATGAGCTACATCGCCATACCCGGCCAAGCGCTTGGCTTCAAGCAGCTGACAGCAATTCCCTCCAGCTCCCACCGGAGGGCAGCGTGGTAGCCGACATGCCATAGGAATAACTCCAGCCAGCTCCGAACGGCCCGGCGGCACTGGCAGCGGAGCTGCTATAGGTTCGTTGCAGATCCAGCCCAGGGCCACGGCCGGGTACCGAGACGTCGTTAAGCTGTGGTCGAAATCCCCAGTGGCGCAGTTGACCGGCTTAGCGGTGTAACACGTGGTGCCATCCTCGCTCGGATTATCCGGGCCGCCCTGCTCCTGACTAGATGGCCCCTGAAGCCTTCCCTGCACGGAACGTGGAAAAATTAGATCATCAATGTCGAAACCATAAGGATCCCCTTGGCTTGACACGACGAAACCGCCGATCCCGTCGCCGTTAATCCAGACGACGGGATAGCCGGTCTCCTCAATCGGGTAGGCCTGCATGATCGCGCCTGAACCGTCGAGTACTGACAGAGTCGTCGAGCCTGGTCTGGTCGATACCGCCGACAACTACCGAGAACCTGGACACGGTGCGCTGCTCACCGTCGCCATCCACAAACATGGCAGAGATATCGCCAAAGAACCGGGGGTACCCGACAGCGTTGGCGAGTCCAGAGACCTGGCATCACTGGTGATGAAGACCGGCGGCCTTCCTCCAATGCTGCCGCCGAAGATGACACCTTCAGGGGCGTACTGATCCGTGACTACCGTGCCCTCCGGAAACTCCTCGAAGGTGATACCAACGCTCGGCCCATCGACAGCGTCTTGTCTCCCAGCCGCCCGCGCACCGGTCACCTGATAGGAAACCACGGCATGCTGCGAGCGCTTGCTCGGAGAGGCACTAGGGGCGTTGTGCTGCGTCTGGCCGGCTATCGGCTTGGCATCTGATGCCGCTGCTGGCATTGCCGACGGAGCCACCAACACCCACCCTGAGACAGCGACCGCAAACACCACCGTCGTCGTGACCCAACCGCGCGCAGACATATGTACCCCCATCGCCGGGATGCGAAGCGGCGACAGCTAAACACATTTAGGGGATCATGTCCGGCGAAACACCGAAAGACTGCTTCAGCCCGGGTGCTGGTTCAGATCCGATAACCATCGCTCTGTCCGGTCATCCTGACGAATATGACTGGGTACCTGACATGAAGAGTAAGACCGGCCGAATGGGCGCCACCAGCGCTGACTTCCCGCTTTTGAATAGCCGCTTCTAACCTGCAGCCCACACCTGACCCGAGGTTGCGGCGGGGTCACCTACGATCGGGACTCCAGTTGCGGCTGAGACGTCGAAGCTGACCCAACTGCCGTTGGACACGTAGAACTGCCTCAGGTGGCCAGCGGGGTCGCGCGCCCATTCGCCACTTGAGTTCTCGGATGCATTGCCGACGATGTCGACGCCGGTGGCGGCGCTGACATCGAAGGCCGTCCACGATCCATTCGCCACATAAAACTGGCGGAGGTGGCCGGCGGTATCTCGCTCCCATTCCCCGCCAGTTCCTGCATACGGGCGATCAGTGACAGTCACGCCGGTGGCGGCTGAGACGTCGAAGCTGACCCAGCTGCCGTTGGCGACGTAGAACTGCCGCAGGTGGCCGGATGTATCGCGCGCCCATTCGCCGCTTTGGTTTGAGGAAACGTCACTTGCGATGGTGGTGCCGGTGGCGGCGCTGACATCGAAGGCCATCCACGATCCATTCGCCACATAAAACTGGCGCAGGTGGCCGGCTGTATCGCGCGCCCACACGCCGCTCCCGTTTCCCATAGGGTTGCCGGAGATGGTGACGCCGGTGGCGGCTGAGACGTCGAAGCTGACCCAGCTGCCGTTGGCGACGTAGAACTGGCGCAGGTGGCCGGCTGTATCGCGCGCCCACACGTCGTTGTTTGCGAATGGATCCCCGGTCATGGCCACGCCGGTGGCGGCGGAGACGTCGAAGCTGACCCAGCTGCCGTTGGCGACGTAGAACTGGCGCAGGTGGCCGGCTGTATCGCGCGCCCATTCGCCGCTTTGGTTGGGGGAGACGTCGCTTGCGATAGCGGTGCCAGTGGCCGCGGAGACGTCAAAGCTGACCCAGCTGCCGTTGGCGACGTAGAACTGCCGCAGATGCCTTGCAGTATCCCCGCCGCCTGGGGTGAAGGCTGTGATGCCGTTGGGCGTGCCGAGGCCAGTCGGGCCGTCCCAGCCGGCACCGGCGGTGCACAGCGGGGCACCGCAGGTGCCGTTGGAGCCGCTGGTGACGTCGTTGAGGCTGCCGGTGTGCGCATACGGGTAGGCGTTCGGGGTGTCGGAGGCGCCGGGCGTCCCGGCCAGCGCGTAGACGCTGGCGACGATGGGCGAGGCGGCCGAGGTGCCGCCGTACACCATCCAGCCAGAGCCGCCGTAGGTCTGATAGACCGCGACGCCGGTGGCTGGGTCAGCGACGGCGGAGACATCGGCCTCGGCGCGCCGGCTGCAGCCGGTGTTGATGCCAGACTGGAACGACGGCTTGGCCACATCCTGGGAGCAGCCGGAGCCGGTGCCCTCGGTGTAGCTGGTGGTGTTCCAGACAGTCTCGGTCCAGCCACGGGAGTTGCTCGCGGTGCGCAGGCTGGTGCCGCCGACCGCGGTGACGTAGGCGGAGGTGGCCGGGTAGGAGCCGCCGTCGTAGTCGCTGTCACCGGTGCTGGCGGTGATGGCGACCCCCGGGTGGTGGAAGTAGCTGGAGTCATAGCTGTTCTCGCTACCGCTCTCGGCAGCGCCGTAGCTGTTGGAGACGAACTTCGCGCCCAAGATAACCGCCGTGTTCACCGCGGTGCCCAGGTCGGTCAGATAGGCGCTGCTGGCCTCGGCCAGCAGGATGTGGCAGTTCGGGCAGACCGCAGAGACCATGTCCACGTCGAGGGAGATCTCACCGGCCCAGCCGGTGTTGCCGGACGGCAGCGGGGAACTGGCGCCGTTCTGGTTGACCTTCCGGAAGCAGCCGTTGGCCGTCGTGCACGCCGGCAGTCCGTACTGGCTGCGGTAGGTGGCCAGGTCCGACTCGGCGTTCGGGTCGTCGTAGGCATCGACGATGCCGACCGTCTGGCCGGAACCGGCGGTGCTCGAGGGCAGCGCGTAGGCCGACTGCAGGCTGGACGGTCCGTAGCCGGCCGGAGTGAGATACGGGTTGGCCAAACCGGTAGTGATGCCAGCCGGCTCGCGCGGATCGACCAGGCGGATCGCCATGCACGCCGCAGCGCCCTTCTTCGGCGTACCGCAAAGGCGCTGGGTCTGGTGCACAGCGGATGGCGAGATGACCGTGGCGGGAGTCGCAGCAGTCGCAGTACCACCAGTCGTAGCTTCCACGCCCATGACGGCGAGCGAGGCCAGGGCGACGACTCCCAGAACAGTGACACCATGCCGTGAACGCGTAAACAACGACATTGAAACCCCTTTACTTACCCGTCTAGCCGGCACGGGTGGCGCCGCCGGTGACAGTCGCTGGCGCATAGCGTTGCACATTCTGGGCTAACAGCGTTCACCAGTCAATAAGCACAGACCGGGATGATGTAGAGGGTTGCCATGCGCCCCAGCCAGCTATAGTCGCACCGATGGGAGCCGGGGCCACCGGCGGCGAAGCCCGGGCGGCCGGAACGAAAGGGGCGTACGTCACCCCACGGATCAGTCGATGCCAAGGCTGCTGACACTTCGTGTCCGGCGCGTGATGATGTCCGCCGGAAGCCAGCTGGTGCCGGGCGGCTTCGGGGCGCAGCTGGCTGACCCTATTCAGGACCGGCCTGAGTCGGCACCAACCCATCGCCACGCGCCGCGCAGGACGCACCGTGCCCGGCTTGAGGAACTCGCGCGGTTGCTGCAACCGAAAGGGCTGCCGCTTAATGGTTACCGGCCCTGCGGCGACCGCTGCGGATGGGCCAGGCCGGCTCCATCACCGACGCCGAGCTGCGGACGCCTGGCGTGACCAGCTCGCCGACAGCGAAGGTTCAGACACGCGCCAGCGCCAGGTAGCGCCGTCTCTTCACTGGATCAGCCCAGTCCGAAGGTTCAGGTACAACATCCTTTGGGCCTGCGACTGCGTCTGTGTTCGGCCATTCCAGCCAGATCAAGCTGCTCAGGCCACGGGCCAGCGCGCATCACCTAGGCAAGCCTAAGCCGGGCCGGGCGCGATAGGACGGCCTAATCGCGGGGTCACCACCCCGCGGGCGGGCTCCCGGTGTGCCGACCGGGCCGGGTAGTGCTGCTAACGGTGGTGTGAATCGCAGCGCTAAATGGCACGGAATTGTTAGCGCTTGTTGGCACCCGCGGCGGTACGGACTGAGGGGCCAGGTCAGACGCGGTCAGCCGCTGATGCCGACGAACGCGCCGGGCCCAGCGCGCCGTCGTCCGGCGCAACCGGGCCAGGCTGGGCTGGACAGCAGATGAACCGGCCCCTGTGTAGGCGGTGCCGACCGCCGGCTCACTCTAGTGTTCGGGGCAGTCCCGAGGGTTTGGCCAACAGAGGGGGGTGACCGCTAGGACGGTGCGGTGCGTCGTATTCGTCGGCACCTTGTCGTGCACCCCTGCTGCACTCAACTGCGTTGTCACGGCCGCTGCTCCACCAGCTAACCCGCCAGTAAGAACAGCAAGGGCCACAACTTGCTTCGCTATTGCTCTGCCGCGCATCCGATTCCCCAATGCTCGATGAATGAATCCGATCGTTACGCTCCGTCGCCGGTCCAGTTTCGACCGCGTGGCGGAGAATCCGGACTTGGTTTCCGGCTTGGTCCGCTTGAGATTCTTCTGTGAACCCTATTGATCTCGGACCGCCGGATAATTGTAAGGCAATCCCACCTATAGGTGCATAGGTATTGGATACCCAATTAGTCCCTAGACACCGAGCTCTGTTTGCCGAGGCATAGGTATTTGCACTGAACATTCCAAGCCTCACCAGGATCGAGCCGCAGTTGGGCTACGAGAGGCCGGATGGCACTTGGTCGCAGGGCATGATCGGGATCGACGGCTCATCCGGTCGCCTGTTCCCGACGGCTAGTTGGGGTAGCTTGCGCTGATGCGCACCAGGTCCACCGTCCTCATCGGGCGGAGCGCCGAGCTGGCAACGTTGACCCAGTGGCTGCCTGAGCCCGGCGCCGGTCGGGCGTGGTTCTGCATTGGCGCTCCAGGGGTCGGCAAATCGCGGTTACTGGCCGAGGCCGTCAGGCGGGCGGCCGCCGACGGGCTGGTGGTGGTGCACGGCCGGGCCAGCTCGGTCGGTCCGGTGTCACCGCTGCGCCCGTTCGCCGAGGCGCTGGCCGCGCTGCACCGCCGCGGCTTGCTGCCCGAAGACGACCTGGGCGGTTACCGGCCGCTGCTGGGCCGGGTAGTGCCGCAGGTATCCGGGTCCGGCCAGCTCGGCATCGGCGAGCCGGTGCCGGCGGTGGCCTTGGCCGAGGCGGTGTTGCGGGTGCTGGCGGTGGTCGCCGCGCCGGCCGGTTGCCTGCTGGTGCTGGAGGATCTGCAGGACGCCGACCCGGAGTCGCTGGCGGTGCTGGACTACCTGCTCGACCATCTCGCCGAAGCGCCGGTGACGTTGCTGGGTGCGCTGCGCGAGGAGCCGAGCGACACCAGGAAGATGTTGGTCGCGGCCGAGCTCCGTGGCGTCGCGCAGCTGTTGCCGATTCGGCCGTTGGATCGCGAGCACACCGGGCTCCTGGTCGCGGCGTGCCTTGCCGCCGCGCGGCCCCCGGATGACCTGGTCGAGTTGGCCTGGCAGCACAGTGCCGGCAATCCGCTGCTGGTCGAGGAACTGCTTTACGACCTCATCGACGGGGGCCAGCTCCGGCGGGACAGCGGGCGGTGGTGGCTGCCAGCCGGCCCAGGACAGGCGCCGCCGCCGAGCATGCTGCAGCTGATCGCATCCCGGCTCGCCCGGCTCGGCGGCCTGACTAGACAGCTGCTGTTCACCGCAGCGGTCTATGGCGACCGCTTCCCGCTCTCGACGGTGCAGGCGGCTCTGGAAGCCGGCGGGACCGAGTTCTACGATGCGACGCAGGAGGCTGCCGCGGCCCAGTTGATCGTCACAGCCGAGCCCGGCTGGTGCCGGTTCCACCACCCGCTCACGCACGCCGCGGTGCTGGGCCTGAGCGCGGCTGCCGAGCGCCGGCAAGCCGCCGAGCGGCTGGCGAAGGCGGTGCTCGCCGAGGACCCGGAGCATACCGGCACCACCTGCCGAGTAGCCGGCCGGCTGCTCGCCGAGGCCGGCCAACCTCACGCCGCAGGCGAGCTGTACGCGCGCGCCGGCCGCGAGGCACAGCGCACCGGCACCTTGGAATTGGCGGTGGCCGACCTGACCGAGGCCGTACGGCTACTGCCGCCCGACGAGTCGTTGGCGGGTGAGCTGGTCGGCGTGCTGATCGATACCTGGCAGTTGGGCCGGGCCCTCGAGGTTGTCGAACCGGTTGCCAGCGGCCAGCGGCGCCGACCGCGAGCGGCGGGCGCTGATGCTGCTCGACCTGACCTGGGGCTGCACTCTCATGGGCGAGCGGCCAGAGGCTCAGCGGCAACTGGCCGACGCCCAAATCCTGATCGGCGGCATCGACAGCGAATTGGCGCGAACTCACTACGACGTGCTCAAGGTCTGCCTGACCACCGATCGGTCGAGCCGACACGCCATCCGAGCCGCCGCGCCCCGCATGCGGACCGCCGCCGAGGCCGCCGAACGGCTGTCCCGGACCGCCACCGAGGCTGCCGAGCGGCGCAGCGCCGCCGAGGCGGCGTGCCGAGGCTGGATAATGCGGCACATATTTGCCGGCGAAGGATGCGGCGAATGCTTCGAACGCATCACCGCTCTGGCCGAGGAACACAACCTGCCCGGCTGGTGGTTCAACGCGCTGATCGATGCGGCCAATCAGCGTGTCCTAACCGAAGGCGACCTGTCACTGATGGAAGCGGTGCATGCGCAAGCCCAGCAACTTGGCATGGTGGGCCAGGCGCTCGCCCTGGAAGTATTTCTCTGGGAGGAGCGGGTCCGGCTTGACGAGGGCAGCCTCGCACCAGTGCTGGCCGGCCTGACCGGCTGCCTGGACCAGGCTCGCCGACTGCGCAATACCGGCCTCGAGCGGATGGTGCGCACCGGGCTGGTGTTGGCCGCCGGCTATCGCGCGGACCGCGCGGCCTTGGCCGAGGCGATGGCCTGGTTTGAGGCAGCCGATGGCTATCGCAATCTAAGTCACGCGGCGACAGCGCGGCTCGCCGCCGCCATCTGCCTCACGTTGGAAGGCCGCGATAGCGAGGCGCTCACCACCCTGCAGGACCTGACCCAGTCGCAGCCGGTTAACCCGGACGAGAGCCTAGAACGGCTCTGCGCGGTGCAGCAATTGCTAGGCACCCTCGCGGGGACGGTCCAGCCGACCGAGGTGACAACGGCCCTGGAGACCGCCAGCCGAGTGCGTTGGTGTCGACAGTTCCTGCACGCGGCAGCGGCCGTACACGCCGGCCGGCAGGGTGATCGAGTAAGGGCGGAGCAGCACGCCGCCCAGGCCCGGGTCGCCGCCGAGGTCTACCCGGTCACCCGCCATCTGATCGCCCGGCTGGTCGCGCCGGCTGCGGCCGCGGACGGCTGGGGCAGCCCGATCGAGGACCTGCGTGCCGCCGAGGCATGGTTCCACCAGCAGGACATCGCACCAGCGGCCCGCGGCTGCCGAGACGTGCTACGCACCCTGGGCGCCTCGATACCGCGACGGCGCACCGGCACCGAGGCCGTCCCGGCCGAGTTACGCGCGCTCGGTGTTACCGCCCGCGAGTACGAGGTCGGCCAACTGTTAGCCGAGCACCTCAGCAACCGGGCCATCGGCGAGCGGCTGCACATCTCACCCCGCACCGTCGAAAAGCACATCGCCGCGCTGATCAGCAAGCTCGCCGTACCGGACCGGCACGCCATCATCGACCGGCTGACCCCCAACCACCACAGTCCTAAATAAAGGCAGCCACCGGCAGCAGCGGAGGAGCCACGAGCGAGCCGTCACCGATCGCAGATCCGATAATCTACCTTACGTTCAAACGTGAATAAGGGGCGAATCCTCTTCCGGACGTGGCGTGCGGCGTGATCTTCCCCGAGTAGGGCCGGCAGGATTGACCGGGCCGCATGGTTACAGTTCTTGGTCCTTATAAGGGTCGGAGATTGCTGACCGCGCTGCCAGTGGGGAAGGAGAGTCGGCCGACCGGTTGTACCCAGGCTGCCCAGATGTCGAGGCGGTGGGGCAGGGACAGGTTCTCTTCTGCGGCTCTGGTCGTGATGTTGTGCAGGGTGTCGAGGAGGTTGGCCCAGTGGCGCGCGCGTGCGGCGGTCATGTCGGGTTCCAACGGGTTGCTCAGAGTGGGGGAGTCGGTGGGCCGCAGCTGGGCAAGATAGTCAGTCCAGGTGGTGGTGGGGTCTGCGTGCGCGGCGTGGTGAAGGCCGGGGAAGAAGGTTGGGCCGAGCATGGGGTAGCCGATGACGGAGGCGAGCAGGACCAGGGCGGCGCGGTAGGGGTAGCAGTCGGGGTGTGGCGGCAGGTCGGGTATGGGCTGCAGGTCGAGGCGTTCGGCCTGGCCGCTACGGGCGGTGGAGGTGGCGACGAGGAGTCCGTAGCTGTTGGCCACCCGTTTGACCGCTCGTGGTCCGGTGATCAGCGGCGGTCCGAGCAGGCTAATGAAGCGGCGCTCCTCGGCCGTCAGCGCAAGGGGGTTGACCCGTTCGATCACTGGCAGGGACTTCAGCGTCGGCTGCGGCTCAGCAGGCTGTGAGCGCGGGTTGGCACATGGCGATGTGCTTGTCAGCGGAGCCGGTTGTTCCCGCCGATCTGGGTTGCTTGGTGCGGTGGTCGGTGTCGGTTCAGGGGGGGCGTCGGCACGCAGGCTGAGCAGGTCGTCGATCATCCGCTGGTAGCCGGCCGAGTCCATCGGGGTGAGGGTGAGTACAACTTGGAAGATCTTTTCCAGGTATTGGGCTGGTGTGGAGGCCCAGAACTCGTCCTCGCTGATCGGTCCGGTGGTGGCCCGTAGCTGGCCGCCACTGCGCGCTGGGTCGCTGGTGGTGGCGAACAGTTGGTGGTAATGGCTGGCCAGGGAGCGCAGCAGCCACCGCGGGTCGACGGCGACGACCACGACGAACAGTCGCACCGCGAGCAGCAGGTGGATGGCTTCGAGGACTTCGACGACCCGGTGCGGAGGGCAGCGGTCGAGATCGTCGATGTAGATGACGATGCGGTCGATGCGCGGTAGTTCGTCGCCGGCGGCGTCGGCGGTGCGTCCGCCCGGGCTGCTGGCCTCGGCGAGCAGGCGTGCCATGTGTTCGAAGTCCTGCCGGATCTGGGTCATCAGGCCCAGCCGCTGCCGGTAATTGCCGGTGCCGGCGCGGTCCTGGACCAGGCCGGCGAGCTGCCCTGCAGCGGTGACGTTCCCTAGTTGGCTGCGGAGCTCGTCTACTTCGGCTTCCGCGAGTTCGACAGCGGTGGCCAGCCGGCGGTCCTGTTCATCGAGGAGGTGTTGCACCGACTGCCAGCCGGCGCCGAGCTGGGCGCGCAGCGGTTTGGTGCGCCGCCAGGATTCGGCGACGCTGCGGCCAGCCACCACTAGCAGGGCCACCGCGGGCGCCGTCGCGAGCCAGTGGGCCAGACTCGGACCCCACACAAGCAGCGCCACGCCGGCAAGTGCGAACACCGACGCGGCCGCCAGGTACCGGCGGGGTAGCGAACGCCACAGCCCACCCATCGTGCGGTGGGTCGCATCGATGGTGGACCAGCCGTTGGAGAGCCTTCGCACCTGCCGCTCACCATCTGGCCCAAGGACGGCCGCTAGGCGGGCCCGTTCCTGTTCTGGCAGGCCCTGCCAGGTTCGGCTCTGGCGGGTGGCCGTCTTCAGGTCGGTCAATCGGGACTCGGCCGCGGCCAGCTGCTCGCGGATTCCGCGGGCGGCGATCAGCTCGCTGGCCAATCTGGATCGTTGCCGCTGTTCGGTCGCCGCATCATCAGGCGCGGTCGGTGCGCTGAGCTGGCTGAACAATTCGGCCACGATGCTGGCCCACAGGTCTGCCTCGGCATAGTGCCAGGCGTTGAACCGCACCTGCCGAACCCAGCCGTGCGCGATCGGATCCTTCGACCCGGCAGCGGTGGCGCGTTGCCGAACCTGTTCCTCCAACAACTCCAGGAACAGACTCTTGCCTTCGCCCCATTGCCCGAACAGGCCCACCGCCAACGGTGGTCGAGCCGACCGGGCGGTGATTACGTCAGCTAAGGCGACCGCATCCACTGCCCGCCCGAGCAGGTCGCGACCCGGGCCCGTGTCCGAGCGGTAACCCGGAACCCGCGGCACCACTACCTCACGTGCCAACTGCCACAGCCGTACGGTGCCGTCCTCGGCGCCGGTGGCCAGCAGCATCTGCTCACCGATCCGGCCCCAGGCACCCCACCGCACCGGGCTGGCGTGGCCGGTTACCGGCTGGCCGTGCTGGGTGCCGGTGGCCGGATCCCACAGCCGCACGGTGCCGTCCTCGGCGCCGGTGGCCAGCAGCATCTGCTCACCGATCCGGCCCCAGGCACCCCACCGCACCGGGCCGGTGTGGCCGGTCAGCGGCTGGCCGTGTTGGGTGCCGGTGGCCGGATCCCACAGCCGCACGGTGCCGTCCCCGGCGCCGGTGGCCAGCAGCATCTGCTCACCGATCCGGCCCCAGGCACCCCACCACACCGGGCCGGTGTGGCCGGTCGGCGGCTGGCCGTGCTGGGTGCCGGTGGCCGGATCCCACAGCCGCACGGTGCCCTCGATATCGCCGGTGGCCAGCAGCATCTGCTCACCGATCCGGCCCCAGGCACCCCACACCACCGAGCCGGTGCGGCCGATCACCGGCTGGCCGCGCTGGGTGCCGGTGGCCGGATCCCACAGCCGCACGGTGCCCTCGAGGCCGCCTGTGACCAGCAGCATCTGCTCACCGATCCGGCCCCAGGCACCCCACCACACCGGGCCGGTGTGGCCGGTCAGCGGCTGGCCGTGTTGGGTGCCGGTGGCCGGATCCCACAGCCGCACGGTGCCGTCCTCGGCGCCGGTAGCCAGCAGCATCTGCTCACCGATCCGGCCCCAGGCACCCCACCGCACCGGGCTGGTGTGGCCGGTTACCGGCTGGCCGTGCTGGGTGCCGGTGGCCGGATCCCACAGCCGCACGGTGCCGTCCCCGGCGCCGGTGGCCAGCAGCATCTGCTCACCGATCCGGCCCCAGGCACCCCACCACACCGTGCCGGTGTGGCCGGTCAATGGCTGGCCGTAAGGAATCAGCCGCAGCCGAAGCTCCGCCGAGGCCTCAGGTCGGATCTGGTCCATTCACGGATCATGGCACCGCGCTCGCGTCAAATGACCTGTAGCCGACTTTGGCGTTAGACACCCGGCCGAGTTAGCGGACCATGGACGGCTTGCCCGAGGATCCAATGACCTATCTTAGGGCAACTAGCATGTAAGCATTGCTAGTCTGATCAATCAGCGCGGCTTCGAGGCCGAATGACCCAGTACGGCCGAGGAAACCCGTTCAACACCGGATTGATCTTGCCGTGGGACCGACCGGCTGGCGGCGGCCCCGCTCATGTCGGATCTCCGTCGAGTGCAGCGTGGGCGTAGGCCAGGTGCTGACTGAGCAACCGGTTGTAGTCCCGCTCCACCCGGTTGACTGCCTGACGCAGCTCAGCCAACGGCGCTGCCGGAGGCAGCACGTGCGGTAGTGGGCCGGAGGAGCGCATGCTTATCTCCAGGTCAGCCAGCACCGCCGCGGTGGTGTCAGCTTGACCGGCTTGTCGCCGGCGTGACCGGAGGTGTCGGGCGAGTTCGACCGTAGCGTCCCACTCCGCCTGCAGGTTGACGATGCCAGCGCGGGCGGTGGCCAGCCGCGTCCGCAGCTCACGTAACTCCCCCGGCGGGGGAGCGGCCACCCCGTGACCAGAGGAGGTCTCGGTGCTCGCCTGCACGCTCAAGCTCGGCGATCGCCCGGTCCAGCGCCGCGCGCGCATCCCGAAGCCGGGACAGCAGGGATTCTACTGCTGGTGGCGCGCTGGTGGCCGCCACGAACACGCCCACGCCGCGGCGCGGCTCGAGCAGCCCTTCGGCGGCGAGGAGTTGCTGGGCTTGGCGGATGGTAGTCAGGCTCGGCACGTCGTACTCGGCCTGCAGCTGGTAGATCGGCGGCAACTGGTCACCCACGTCGAACTCGCCGGCGCTGATCCGCCGCCGCAGATCGTCTGCCACATCTCGCCACTTCGCCATGCCAACATGATAGTAGTGCGGATATGGATAGCGCTGCTGACATGCTAGGTTGACATAATTCTTTATTATCGGATCCCGCCGCAGACGCCGGTGGGCCGCAGGAAGCACTTAGGCTCAGGGGCAACCACGGTCGCGCTGGCGTTGACAGCAGGTCAGCCGTTCGGACTCCGGGTGGACGGTGATTGGGACTACTACCGGTGCCGCCAGAGGAGTGAAACAATCCATTCGTGTCAGTGTCCTTATTGATTTCAGCTGCGGCCGTGGTTGCTTCGCTGCTAACGGTCGCCTATCAGTCACGACAAAATCGTCGCCAAGCAAGAGACGATCTCCGCGCAGCGGCATTCTTTGATCTATATCACGCATGGGCACTTAATCGACGAGCACAACTTACGCCGGTTGACGAGAGCCTCCTACGCACCAGCGCAGCTCAGTACTATGCTGCGGCATTCCGCCTCAGCGCTCTCGTCGAGGGTGAGTCGTTCGCTGCGCTCCGGGCCTATATGGCAGGCGGACTGGGTGGGACGGATCCGGCTAATCCAGAGGAACATTTCAATGCCATGGTGGCACTCCATAGAGCGGTCAGCAAATGCCTACGCTACCGCACGCTTCCCGCATCAGAAGTTGAACTGCGTGAGATGTTCTGGGCTCGGGCCAGTAACGTGCCTGCTGTGATCGTGGGTAACATCGATCCCACAGACATACGTTCGATGCCAGGCAACTAGCGCGCCCGCCTGCCGGAACGCCTGACCGTGAGTAGGCCGCGATTCCAGTGAAATTGGCAACGGCGAGTCACGCCAAGATTCAAAGAAGAAACGCCCAGCTCTCGTCAAACTGGGATGCATGCGCGGATCTCTGATACCACGCCGATACCAGCTGCTTGCCGGTGTCGGCGCGACAATGGCGGCCCTGATTCTCCTCGCCGTGTTCGTTCATGGAGAGATCACCCGGGTGGCCCTGCCCGGCATCCTGACTGGCGTCGGGACGTTGGCGCTAGCTGCCCTTACCTACGCGCTATTGCGCCGAGAGGACGACGATCGGCGCTCAACCCTCGAAGCTCTCGAACATTCCCGCCGACTAGTGGTCGAAGGGGCGATGCAGCGACGCGACGCCCGCGCGCGAGGCCTCTTGATCACACCTGATGGTCCAACGATGGTCTTGCGCGAGTCGTATGGTGGGCAATCAGCAGTGCGCCTAACGTCGGGCGGCGTGACCCAGCCGATGGAGGGCTATCCGGACACTGTGACGGTGCGACGCACCTTCCGTGTCGCCGCGCTCGATGGTCGCCCCATCACCGTTTCCCACTCTCCGAACATCACTCCTCTATTCGAGGGACCGCAACCCGTGCTGGAGGGTTGGGAGTTCACAATCCCCGCCGCCGGCTGCCATGCGCGCTTCGACACGGTACGGACCTTCACAGAGTGGGAAGCCGTCCTCTTCTGAAGGAGGGGAAGGCCGGGGAGAAATCATCGTCTCCGACGAGCACGACGACGGGGTGATAGACAACTACCAGTTCGTGCAGGCAGGCTCACCGCTAACCCCGCAGCCGCATGCACCCAACGTGTGGTCGGTGGACTTGTCGTCCAATCCGTTGCCGCGGGTAGTCGTACGCACCTACCCACCGACCCGCCGGTATTGGGTGTCCAAGCGGCGAAATGAGGAATTGCTATCCGACTAAATGTCGTCGTACACCACACGACGAGCTGTGCGCAAACGACAGGCTCTTCGATAGCCACCCGCCGCCTGTCTAGTTGGGCATGTCGATGAAGCGGCGCGGTGGCCTTCGGAAGGCCACGACGGCATGGCCCATGGGACCGTTGCGGTGTTGGGCGATGATGATGGCTCGCGTGCTGGCCTGCGCAGCGTTTGCTAGAAGAACGCCACCAGTCGAAACCAAGCCGGGACAGCGCTTATGTCAACCTGTAGTTATCCCGACGGTGCTGGAGCACCGGGATGACAGCGGCCGGCCAGACGGCTCCCCACCCCAGCCTGATGCCGCGCGGCGTGAGCTGGCGGAATTACTCGCCAGCGCCCGCCGGCCAGGGCGACCTCTAGGTAGCGCATCCATTAGAAGCGGGTTCCGTCACGTTGTACCGCCCCGCACCTTCGCAATGGTGAGGAGTAGCAGGTCAGATCCTCCAGCAGATCCGGCAGCTGCGGCAGAACACGCCCGGCGGTCCGGCGCTGCTGCGGCGGCTGGCTAGATTGGCGGCGCCAGGGCCGGGTAGAGACAGCCGGGATGCTCACAGAGCTGTCCGCTCGAGACCTATTCACATCGCACAGCTGCGATCAGGGATCTCGGGCGATAATTGCGTGGGCTATTGCGGCGACGAGAACCGACGCCCAGGTGGCGACGAAAACAAGGTCGAAAATGACCTGAATGATGACGTAAACACGAGCGTCGTGCCCTGTAGCTGTGATATCGCCAAAGCCCACTGTTGAGAGCGTCGTTACGGTAAAATAGACGGCATCCGTCTTGGAGAGATGTTCACTAAACTCTCCGGGCTTGACCTGGGAAAGCTGCCAATATGTCTCGCTAAAAGTAATGATGAGGATATAAAGGTATACGATAGTCAGGATATTTACGACTAGCGGGTGTACCTCTCTTAATAGACGCGCGATCAGTATAAATGTGATGGTAATGATCACCAACGAGTGCGCGAAGAGTCGATAGAGACTGGGCGAGTGGTAAGCGTCGGGAACGCCGTGAGCTCTAACAAAATGAATGGTGTCGTATACCGTACCAATAAGGCCGATGACACAGGCCCATGCAAGGAACCCGCGCTTGATTTCTGACCAGCCAAGTACGGAAGATGACGGCTTAGGCGACGCATTAGGCACGGAAGTATTCTAGCTAAGATTTACCGAGATGTACCTCCGAGGAATTAGGCAAGGGCTAGGGTAGGGCAAAACTTCTAGGTACTCCCGCACCAGGCCCGAGAATTCGGCGACGGCAGAGGCTGTTGAGCGACATGGACATGAAAGTCCTTGACGACGCGAAATCGAGAGTTGGGTGCTCACGCTAGGCGGGCCAGCGGTACACCGCGGGTAGGGAGCAGGGTTTTCAGCCACGACCATCGCGGCGCTGCCCGGGTTGAGTCAGGTACTGATCTGGTCGGTCGCGATGCGCTGCAGCACTTCCTGGGTGTAGGGGTAGTGCTCGTTGGAGTCGCTGAACTGGTACCGCACCTCGCTTTTGCCGAAGCGCCGCCGTGCTTCCTCGTAGTACGGCGTCTGCAGCCGCCGGAACAGGTCCACGAACTCGTTCAGGTCCAGTACCCGCGCGCGGGACTCGCCGCCGAGGAGTGGGCCTCCACAATACCCTTAATGGCGTTTAGGTATCACCTTGGTGTAGCTGTTGACATACAACCTAAGGCAGCGCATATTGGGCGCACGTGATCTAAGACCCTCTTAGGTCGTATAACGATGGTAGGTGATTCCCGCATGAGACTCACACGCAAGGCACGAAGGGCTGGGTACGCAGTCGCGGCATTGGGATGCGCTCTCACAGCTACGGTCACAGCGACGCCTGCCGCGAACGCTTCAGCAGGCGCGTATTGCGGCACCTACGGCGACGGCTACACCAGCCAGACCGTTTTCACCAAACAGCCGCCCGGGTGCAGCGACTTCAACCTCACCTGGACGAAGCATGACGGCTGGTACAGGGGCTATTTATGGAGCAGCACGTACGGATGGCAGCCCTGCAACGGACAAGTCTGGCACACCGGCGGCCAGAACTACCTCCAAGTGCTGTGTAGCAACGTGGCCACCGGCACCCCGATGGAGGTCGTGAAAACGGACTCCAGCACCATCGGCTGGACCATCCACGTCAACTACTGACGATGTCAAGTGATCGGCATGGTGTAGACGCCGACGCCGGGTTGCAGGACCGTCTCGACGACACGGCGGACGATCAAGCCGCAGGCGCCTTCGGCCAGGCGTGTTGGTCGATCCTCCAGGAGGCGGTGCTGGTGCTCGCAGCCGCCGGCGATGGCGGTGAGCCGGCCCGGTGTCAGTGGCTCGAGCATGTCCAGGTGCGTTCGCCGGTTTGGCCGTGCTCATCGGCGCAGTGGCGCCCAGCCGGCCAGCCGGTGCCGCAGCATGGTGAGCCGGCGCCGGCCGTGGCCGGCGCAGTCCTTTGCTCTTCTCGACGTCTACTTCGTCCGGCCCGGTCCGATGGCCAGCAGAACGGAGGCGACGACCAGGGCTTTAATAAGATGCTGTCGGGCAGCAGCACGCCGGCCCGCTCGAAGCGCGATCGGCTTGACGAGGCTGGGCAGCCCGCCTACAGCGAACCCTCCACACCGCCATCACAGCGGTCACCGCGCCTGGCACTGTTCCCAGCGCTAGCAAACAGACGGTCACGACTATGACTGTGACGTAGAGCGCCAGCTAGGCAGGCTGAACGACGGGTCTGGGCCACAACTCGCCCGGGGTGTAACTTTCGGGCGCGACCGTCCGTCAATAGTTGTGTCACACCCGGTGCATGATGCATCGGAGCCAATGGGCCAGGGCGGCTTCCGCTCTGGCCATTGGTGTTTGTGCGCAGTACGCTCCGCCCAGGAAGTGTGGTGCCGGCACCGGGTGTGACGACTTTGTAGCCGACCTACCTCCTTCCTATCGGATGCTCTTCAGGCATTTCGAAGAAGCGAGGAGTGGCAATGACGGCTACCCCGGTAACAACGGAGTCCAATGTTCGGGAGCCCACCAATCAGCGTCCATGGCTGATCGGGCTATTCGGTAGCGGCCTTTCAACAGCCGGCGCTGTAACAGCCGCCGCCACCGGACACGGCACTTTGGGCGTGATAGGCGCTGCTTTCGCGTTGATAGCTTGGGTGTCGACGCTACATAACAGCCGCGGAAAGCTGCGTGATTTCCACGTATTTCTTGAACGTGAAATGGCAAGCTACGAACCAGGTGCCAGCATCGACGTGGAAGTGACCGATGGTTCATTCCATGCACGGTTCAGCATGCGACCGCCGACCGATCATGAAATCAAGTGAAGGTTCCCGAGAACCCAAAGCAGTCGGCCGCGCGAGATTCTGAGAAGGTCAGGGAACTCGTTCGACGTCTCATTCCGCATGCCCGGTTGCTAGTCGCCAACTACCGCACCTCAGCCTTTGAGGCCGACGATCTCGTCACTGAAACAGTGATGAAGGTGATGCGCAACCCTACGCTCGCACAGCGCTTCTGGGAGAGAGAGGAGGAGGACGAGCCGATTCCGATGGCCTTCTATGTGCGCACGATGAAGAATGTTTTTCATGACTATATTCGCGTAGACCGTGCCAGCCGCGGCATGGTTTCGCGGCCCGAGCGGGTAAGGTTAGAGGAACTGCCGCCGGTGCAGTTCGTCAGCGACAGGGAGTTGGAGTATATCGAGGCAAATGATGGCGATCCGGCTGAGAGAGTATTCTCAACCGAAGTTATGAGGACGCTGCGAAACGGCCTCACCGCCAGTGATATGGAGATCCTTGAACTCCGGATACTTGGTTATAGCCTAAAAGAAATGAGCAAGAAGCTTGACATTCCAGTAGGGTCAGCAAAGGTTCGACTACATCGCGCACAAAGAAGAGCGAGCACCGTTTTAGCCGAGAGCGACTGGTCCTAGAGCATCAGCCCGGCAGCGAGCGAACGGGATCGCTGGTGGTGCACGGCGGCGTGTGGGTCCATTACGAACCGCGTCGATGCTAGGCCCAGCGGATAGTGTGGGCGAACGGCATGTAGTTCACCGCTACCGAGCCGATCGATCGATCGATCGGTAGAGCCTTTCCTGCTACACGTCGGGCTTAATCCCACACTTCGACGACCGTCTCTCCGTCGGTCGCCACATGCTGGCCCGGATGTCCATCGTCCAGTACGCAGAAGGCAACAGCTCCCGGAATCCCCGAGACCGTAGCCGGGCAGTCGCCTACATCGCGCTCATCTAGTGGAAAAGGATCGCCGACAGCAATCGGCTTGCGATCAACGTGACTATCGTCGGGAGTCACGGAGGTTACTTCAACCTGACCTTGTAGTACGGAGCCGAGTACCTCGCGCAGCCGCTCCACCCCGCGGAGGCGAGCACTTGATGAGTCGGTTGCCTCCACCGACCAGGTAATACGGCGAAGAGCACCACCGGCGGGCCGATCAGTGAAGTCGGCTTGCGGCCACCCGTCGGCCATAAGCCTGCGGGCACGCACAATATCTGCGATGGGCGCAGAACCTGAAAGGGTGTAATTCACATCGCTATGATATCGAGCACTTGAGGTCGATGGTGCACTCGGAAGGCTATCGAGAGCCAGGGGTCTCGGCCGCTAGGCGAGCGACCTGCGCTTCGATTACCGAAGCGCAGCGGAGTTGACTCGTCGTAAGAGCTCGCTGTCGATCACCAGCTTATGCCGGCCGCGGTCGCGATTGGTCAACACGGGAGGGGGTATCTCCACCAGCCTGGTTGACCGGCCTCGTCCGTCCAGGTAACGGTGATGGTCATATCGGTAGTGCCCATGTCGGGGGCAGCCACGCAGCGCCTGCAGCAGCGCGCGCGACATTCGAGCTTGATGCGCGAGCTCGTCGATCGGGACGCCGCGGCGATCCCGCGGCCGCTGCGTGTCTGTCCTCGATTCGCGACGTTCAACCTCGCCGTCACCAAGCCTGCCGCGCGAGCTTAGAAGCGCTACGCAGATCCCTTGCGCGAGACGTTCGTCGCGTCGGGGGTCGTGGAACCATTAGACACGGTTGATCATGAGGGTGCAGTACGGCCAGAGGGTCCCCGGCGAGACCCTATGCAGTTAGGTACCTCGCAACGGAAGCAAAGAATATGGCCAGCGCGAGCCACTTCCTTGGTCGGATTACCGCCTGTTCGGTCGCAGGAGACATATTACCCGCGTGAGGCTTGGCTGGGCGCGCGGCCTGAGCTGTTGTGCTGGAGTTGCATCTACGTGTCCACACTTAGGACAACGGCCGCTGGTAGGAGCAGTCGAGAACAACGGGAATAACCTCGATTCCCTCGGCTCGTAGATCCGCCGCGGAGGCTTTCAGCTCTTGGAGTAGGTTCGCGCGGGTCGGCCAACGAGCCGCGCGTGCTCGGCGTGGGTCTTCGGGATCCCATGTTGACGAGTCGAACCAGGCGACGATGTAGAGGCCGTGGCGGGTGCCGATGTCGCGCATATAGCGGTCGACGAGCTGGGCGCGCATCGTGGTGCGGATGTCAGAATTCCAGGCGCCCTTAACCTCGCCGACGATGGTGACAGCATGTAGCGGCTCATGGCCGGCAGGCCCGCCTGCCGTGGCAATCACCTGCAGGTCGGTGCGTTCACCGATACCGGTCGGGTGCGTCGGCCGGACTTCGACCTCGCGGTTGACCGTCACGGCTTGGCCTCCGAGTAAATCGGCTAACCGGTGGCGTAGGTAGTTGGACAGTTCGTTCTCCAACTTGGGCCGGCGGCTAGTGGTATCCCAGAGCAGGTGCGCCTCGGGTGTTTGGCCTTGGAGGCGCTGTTGGATGAGGTCGAGCGCGTGGGTAGTGAGGTCGAGTAATTCCTCGCTTGACCTGACTAAGCGGCGGTCAGCGTGGCCGGCGAGTCGGCGGAGCTGATCGACAGGGACCGGGGTCCAGCGCGCGGTACGCGCCTGATCCTGTGCTGCGGCGAGGACCCGGGGCAGCCAGCGGTGCTGAGGGGCGGCGTTCGCCAGCCAGGCGAGCGCCTCGACGGCTTCCGAGGTTCCCAGGGTTTGAAGGCGGCGCAGAATGGCATCCCGCCAGCGTCCGATGGACTCGCGTGGTCCCACGAAGTGGACGTCGTCGAATTCCGGATCGGCCGCGGATGGAAATTGATCCTGGAGCCAGAGGTAGAGCTCGGCGAGCTCGGCGGCGCTCAGGTCAGGAGTCTTCCGTCCGACCACATCGACTGATCCGAGGAGTGCATCGGCTGCGAACGCGGTGCGCTCGTTGAGAAGCAGCTTGATGGTCGGCCATGCCGCGGTGTCGTCGTAAGCGAGCAGCAGCCGTAGCGCGATGATGCCGGCGTCGGGGTCAGCGTCTATTGCGGCCGGAGTCAGCCGCTGCAGCAAGGTCGGACGGACTAGGCCTGGTTGATGTTGTGCGAGCAGTTCAAGGAGATCGGCACGTGGCGGATCGGGCGTCGCCGCTTGAATGGCGAGGTCAAGCAGCTCGATAGCAAGGTCGGACGTCCACAGAAAGGCGCTCTCCTCCTCGGCGAAGAAGCGCTTACCGGCGCGCGTATCCCGGCGGATCACACGGAGTAGCGCGTCGGTGAGCTCCTGCATCGCATGCGGGGTGGCGTGCTGGAGCAGCAGCAGCTTGTCGTCCCAGGCAGCGCCGTCCACAGCCACCGGCCAGGCCACCAGGATGGGCGCCCAGCGCCGCCAAACCTCGGGTGGGAGGGTGTCGAGTTCGTGCGGTGCGAGGCGCAGTATCAGCATGAGCGCGCGGTAGCCGGCTTCGGCCGGGAAGTAGCGCACCTCTTGGTCAAGCCATTCGTCAGGGTTGCATTCCCCTTCGCGGACGTACCGGAGGGCAGCCTCGAGTAGCCGGTTCTGGACCGTGTCCGAGAGTGATTTCCATCGGGAATGAGCAGTGAGGTCAGGCTGAAACTCGTCGCGGTATTGGCGGACGCCCGGCGGCACAGTGAGAAGTCGGAGCGCCTGCCAGAACTGAGACAGGTCGCCGGATTCCGCGCCATCGAGGTGGCGCAGGATCCACTCGTCAACCTCGGGTGCGTCGTCCGGTTGATCACGGTGGCGTCGGCTGCGAATCCGCTGCCACTGCTCCCTGAGCGCGACTGTCTCGGGTGCGTCCAGCCGGATCGGCTCTAGCCATGCGCCCGTGACGTCGCGTCGGAGAGGGTGGTCTTCAGGCAGTTCGAGCACCGCATTCACGTGTGTACGGTTGTCGCTGCGGAAAAGCCAGTCGGCGGCGCGGGCGAGTGATCTTCTTGTCGCTGGGTCAGCAGTCAGATATAGGTCAACCAGCCAGAGGAAGTCGCGATCGGAGAGCAGCCCGTGCCCACCGCCGTACTCCACGACGCCGCTCAGCGTGGTGTCCGACCCATCGGCAAGCGCGGCGATAGCAAGGCGTCGTCGTTGCTCGTCCGGTATCGGCCCCTCCCGCTCGTCACCGCGCCCGGACAGAAGCAGGGGCTGGTGCTCGGCGGCGCGGCGCCGGGCATATCCGACGAGAACGTCCAACACCTCGGCATCCTCGAGGTGCTGCAGCGCCAGCCGGACGATCGCATTGACCAGTGGCGCCAGTTGATACGGCGCGCCGGTCGCGTGTTCGTCGAGCCAGGCCATGGCAGCAGGTAGGTCCTGGCTGGTGAGTGATTGTGCGAGTATGAACAGGAACACCGCGTAGCTGCCGTGCAGGTTTCGCCGTTTGGGGATGCGTACATGATGGAGCGCCTGCGTCGTGGGCAACGCGTGGGGCCATAAGGCAAGCAAGGCGGCGCCCAGCAACTGGTCTTCCGGATCCTCACCCAAGATCGCCGGGTCGTTGATCAGCGGCAACAGATCATCAGACGGTGCATGCTGGGTGATCCGTTCGACGGCCCGCGCGGCGATACTGCGCTCCCCCACGGTGCGATTGAGGTCGAGGGCTATCGCAACGAGATCGGGTTGGAGCGCTGTGAGACCGCAGTCGATGGCAAGGTCGATAGCGAGCCGGCGGGCCTGATCCGAATCATCGGAAAGTCGCAGGCGGACCTGGTCAGCGAGTCCGGGATAGGCCAGATTTCGGTATCGGGTGCCCCATTCAGGCCTCCAGAGGTCAGCGTTTGCCAGATCAAAGAGCGAGGTGACTATTGCTGCGCGCAATTCCGGGTTGGGGACGTCAACTTCGCCGACGAATGCTTCGGGGTCAGCCTCGACGAGCCACCCCATGCGGTCCGGATCGATGGATACCGCCCAGGCAGCGGTGAGCCGCACCTGTCGGTAGAGCTTTCCGTCCGGAGCGAGCAGGAGGGATGCAATTTGCTTGTGTGAGAGGCGATTGGTGATCAGCCAATCGGCGGTGAGGTAGTCGGCGAAAGTCGCGTGAGCCCAGCCGAGCCGGCTCGATCCGCGCCCAGTGAACAGCCCGGTCCGCAGGGTCGACCTAATGACCTTCTCGGTCACCTCGATGGCCGCACCTTCGAGTGGCTCCCTGCCGCCGCAGCACTCATCGATCGTTACGTCGAGCCTGTGGCGTTCGGGCAGCGGTCCGCTCCAGACCGCCAGCCGACCGCCGAAGACCGTAATGGCAGCGATACGGCGGGCAACCGCGAGCCGCTGCGACGCCGAGGTCGCGGAAATTCTTCTTTCCCAGCGGTCGGGGTCGACTTCGTCGCACAGCGACAGCAACGCCCGCCGGTAGATCTCAGCCACGCGATCTGGCAAGCTGCCGGTGTCCTTGAAGGACCTCGCGAGCATGCGCGCGGTCAGTGGACGCGTAACGAATGGCACGGCGGCTCGTGCCTCGGCTTCAGACAGGAACGCTTCCGGATCGACCAGATCGCCGACAACCTCGGCAATATCTCGCCGCCGCAGGGGCAGCAGCTCGACCACCGTGGGTTCAGCACCGTAGCGGTCGGCCAGCGCCTTATGGAGTTTGCTCGGCCACTCCGCGGTGCGGCAGGCCAGGCGAATGATGAGCCGTTGCATTGGCCACTTGCCGAAATATTCGCCCAGCAGCGCCGGTAGGTGCTCAATACGCGTCCGGGCCTCGTCCACGCTGTCGAGGACGAGGCATAGCTCACCGACATCCCTCGCGAGCCACTCGCAGACCTCTGGCCCCTCGAGAACCTCACGGATGAGGCGGTTCTCAGAGAGAGACGCTAAGTCCCTCCAGACCACCGGAACAGGGCCGGTATCGCCGGCGAGCAACGGCCCACGCTCATAGAGCACTCGAGACTTCCCGATGCCGGGCTCTCCGAGCAGCACTACCACCCGATCTTGCGCAAGTCGATCGGTGGGTATCGCCGCTGGGTTCCGGCTGTGCCCCAGGAACAGGGCCTCCGGGTCCATCAGGTAGCCGGCGTCGTCGAGTATGCACCCGTCCTGCAATCGACACCAGAATCTCGGGACCTCAGCTGCTTCCGGTTGAGTACCTGTGGGCGTCCGCCGCTCGGCCATCCCGCGTGCCTGTGTCCCTTCCGCTACTCGCCGGTGCCCGCATAAGCCTGCGACGGCGCTTATTAGACAGTACGACGTCATGCTGACCCAATCAGCTGCGCCGCCACGACTCACGGTTGTTCCCAGCTCCATCAGCACCTCGGCACTTTGACGGCACGTCGGCCGCACGCACAGTGCAGCGGCCCTCGTCTCTGTCCGGGAGCCACCACTCCCCTGGCCAGCTTCCGGCCTCGGCCGGCAGCTGACGGTCCTGGCCGCATCGCCAGCAGCGGGCTGCCTCGAGCGTGCTGACCGCAGCAATCGCTATGAAGCGGCCAGCTGAGAGGCAGCTGCCTCTGAAGCGCGGCACGGATCAGGCCATTGTGGTCGCGACTGCGGCTCGTCACTCGGGCTCAGTCGCCTCTTTGTCCTAAAGGTTTAGTCGGCGATGCCTAGCGATTGTTTGACCTCTGACACGCTGGGGGCGTAAAACGGCCGCTCTTTCATGTACAGGCTCGACAGTCTCGAAAGACTCAGGAGCGGGGATAGATCGCCATCGTCGATTCGGGTGGATGCCCAAGCGAATAGGTCTTCTAGCCGCGTCATGCCGGTGAGGGGTGCCAGGGAGGCGACGTGTCGGCATTCCGCAATGTTCAGCTGGATAAGGCCGGTTAGATTCTGCAGGTCGTCGAGTCGGCCGATGTTGGAGCTGGCCATCAGGTCGAGCTTGGTGAGCTTTGGGTGTCCTTCCCGTAGTGCGCTGAGGTCGGTCAGCCGCTTGGCGCCCACAACTTGAAGGTGGGTGAGTTCGGGAAATGCGCTGAGGCCGTCGAGGGTTTCCAGGCGTGGGCAGGGTTTCATTCGCAGTGAGGTCAGTTTGTCGTGGCCGATCAGCGGGTAGAGGTCGCGTTCGGGGTAGGCGTAGACGAACAGCGCTTGCAGGTGCGGTGCGTCGTCGAGGCTGTCGCGGATCTGGTTCCAGTTTTCCACCGACAGTGTTTGAAGGTTTGGCAGGCGGCCGCATTCCAGCAGCGCTTTGGGGCTGGTGATGAGGTTCAGTTCGGTCAGGCTGTCCGCCAGCCGGTAGACGGGTTCGATGTTGGTCAGGGTGCGGGTGAGTATTGATAGCCGGGTGATCGGCCAGGGTTCGAGGAACTCGAGGCTGCGTTCGCGGTATCCCTTGGCGTAGTTGAGGTTCAGCCCGTCGACCTGGCCAGTGCGGAGGACATTGGCCGCGGCTTCGGACCAGTCGCCGGTGACGACGAGGGTGCGGCCGTGGTCGTCGTCTTCGATGTGGAAGCCGTCCTGGTTATGGGCGGCGTGCTGCGCGGTCGTCATCGGATGTAGGGCTGGGGCATGGCCCAGAACCGTGCCTCCCCGATCGGGTTTCTCTCGTTCAGGAGATTCGTGACTCCTCCGTACTGATCGATTTCGATCTGTTCCCGTACCTCACGGTTCAGTCTGTCACCACCTACCGGAATGATCTGAGCGTTCTCGGCATCTTCCTTGGGCACGTTCAAACCGCTCCGTACATGTTGGGCGAGTCGGCGCGAGATGTTCTTCGACTGCCCAATATAGGTGCCTGCTTTGGTCTTGAGAATGTAGATGCCGGCTATTGGGGCGGCGGCCGCGGCCGCCGATGGGCCGCCGTTCGCGGACTGCTGCTGGCCTGCGCTCGAGGTCGTCGCAGGCGTTCCGATCACCATCTGGTTGACCTGAAGGCTGTTGAGCTGGGCGATCTCTGCAGCCGCGTCAGCACCGGGGGCGAGCATGTTGTGGACGGAGCTGTAGACGGCGTCCCATTGGCTCTGGAGCTGTTGGCCGCACAGCGACTCGCCGGTGGTGTTGCAGAACGAGGCCCAGACGTCGGCTTCGTTGGCCAGCTGGGCGTAGCCGCCGCCGTAACCGTCGCTGTAGTTGACCGAGGCGGCATAGCCGTGGAAGGCGTCGGCCAGCTGCTGCGCGTTCGGCATGCCGGCGTCCACTGAGACATGCCCGCTGAGCCGAATGGCGCCCGGCGCTGGTGAGCCCGCGCTTGGTCCGGCCGACGACCCGCTGCCGCCCGGCATGCCGATCAGCGGAGCGGAGCCCGCGGACTTGTCACCGCCGTGGCACGGGCCTTCGCATTCCTGGTGCAGTCCGGTGGGGTCGCTGCTGGTGGTGGGGTTGTTGTGGGCGTAGCTGTAGCCGTTGTTCTGGGGTGGGTCGGCGGGGTCGAGGATCGGGTCGGGGGTGAGGAAGCGGCCGGTGGTGGGGTCGTAGTCGCGGGCGCCGAGGTGGATGGTGGCGGTGGTGGGGTTGGTGGGTTTGTTGAGGTAGGTGTTGGGGTCGATCCAGGTGGGTGGTGCGGGGTCGCGGGGGTTGCCGTAGGGGTCGAAGTGGCGCCGGGTGGGGTTGTTGGCGGTGTCGAGGGTGGCGGTGATGGTGCCGTTGGTGTCGGTGTCGAGGAAGTAGAGCTTGCTGCCGGTGGCCCCGGCGGTGGTGGTGCGTTCGGCGACTTGGTTGCCGTTGGGTGCGGTGTAGGTGCGGCTGGCGCTGGCGGTGCTGGCGCCGGCGGTGAGGTGGGCCTGGGTGTCGGCGAGGTAGAGGGTGGTGTCGCCGTTGGGGTCGGTGCGCAGCAGCAGGCTGCCGTTGGCGTCGTAGATGTTGTGTTGGTTTGCGCTGCCGGTTTGGACGCTGGCGAGGTGTCCTTCGGGGTCGTAGCTGAGGGTTTGCCCGCCGGGGAGGGTGGTGGTGTCGCCGGCCGGGTCGTAGCCGTAGCTGGTGGTGGGGCTGGCGTCGGAGTGGCTGATGGTCTGCACCGCGTGCGGCTGGCCGGTGCCGGGGGCGGGGTAGGTGTAGGTGTCGGTCTCATCGGCGTGTGCGGTGTCGGTGGCGTGCCGGTCGAGGGATAGCCGGTTGCCTGTGACGTCGTATTGGTAGGACTGCCAGTACGGGGCCGGCCCGCCGAGGCTGGTGTCGGAGCGGGGGTCGGCGCAGTTGGTGCTGGCCGGGGTCCAGGCTTCGGTGAGTTGCTGCTGGTAGTCGTAGCTGAAGCATTGGGTATCGGTGCCGGTGGCCGGGGTGGGGTCGTTGATGGCGGTGATGTCGCCGGCCTGGTCGTAGCTGTAGTGCCGGTCGGCGATGATGGCGTTGGTGGCGGCGTTGCGCTGGACGAGGGTTTCCAAGAGCCGGTTGGAGCCGTCCTGCCAGTGGTAGGTGTGGTTGAGGGTGGCCGCTGACCAGCTTTGGCCGAGGGTGGTCAGCCGGCCGTAGTGGTCGTAGCCGACGGTGGCGAGGTAGGAGGCGAGGTCGGAGTCCAGGCCGCCGGGCTGGCCCAGGCTGTCATAGCCCAGGGTGAGGGTCTCGGAGGCCAGCCCGCCGACCGGCGGGTCGGTTCTGCTGGTGAGTTGGCCGGTGACGGCGTAGCCCATGGCGGTGGTGTAGGTGCCGGTCAGTGGGCCGTAACCGGCCGGGATGGTGAGGCTGGTGCCGGTGGGCCGGCCGGCCTGGTCGTAGCTGGTGACCGCGGTGGTGAACGCCGGCCCGCTGGTGCCGCTTGTGTAGCGGATGGCGTCGGCGGGTTGGCCCTTGGCCAGGGTGCCGGCCGGTGCGCCGGTGGCGGTGGCGGTGTCGTAGTCCCAGTGGGCGAGTTTGCTGCCGGCGGTGGGCGGGTCGAGGTATTCGTCGGTCTTGCGGTCGAGGGTGTCGTAGCTGTAGTCGAGGGTGATGCCGCGGGCGTCGGTGGTGCTGGTCAGCCGGCCGGCCGGGTCGTAGCTGTTGGTGGTGTCGCCGGTGTCGGGGTCGGAGCTGGCGGTGAGCCGGCCGAGCACGTCGTAGGTCCAGGACCATTGGTTGCCGGCTGGGTCGGTCATGGTTTTCAGTTGCCCGGCCGGGGTGTAGGCGTAGCTGGTGGTGTCGAAGCTGCCGCTCACTGCGGAGCCGTGGTAGGTGAGCAGCCGGCTGGGGTTGCCGCGGGCGTCGGTGTAGCTGGTGGTGGCCGGCGCGCCGGCCGGCGGGGTGGTGTCGATGTGGTCGCCGCCGTAGGCGTACGTCGTCTGCCATAGCTGCACGCCGTCGCCGTAGGAGCTGATGCTGCTGGTGCGCCCCGCGCCGTCGTAGCTGGTCGTGGTTTCACTGGGCACGGTGGTGGTGGCGTCGAAGATGGTGCTGGTCGGACTGGTGGTGTCGTACCAGTCGGTGTTGGCGTCATAGACCCGGCCGGCCGCGTCGTAGAAGGTGTCGCTGATGTCGCGGCCGCCGCCCTCGGCCGGTGTCTGGGTTTGCCGCAGCCGGAGCAGGCCGTCGTAGAGCTGGTAGCTGACGATCTGGGTGGCGGCGGCGGTGAGCTGGGTGGTCTGGACCGAGCTGGCTGCGGTGGCCGAGACGGTGTAGGCGTAGCCGGTGACCGGGGTGGTCGGGAACGCGGTGCGGGTGTGATCCGGTGTCCACACCGCGGTGGTCCGGCCAAGCGCGTCGTAGGTGGCTTCGGTGAGGCTGCCGTTCTGGTCAACCTGCTTGAGCAGGCTGTGCCGGGCCGGGTCGTAGGTGTCGGTGCTCGTCCAGCCCATCGGGTTGGTGACGGCGATCGCGGTGACCGGCCCGCCGCCGGCGGGGGTGTAGGCGGTGCTGGTGGTGCGGTTGGTTCCGGTGCGTGGGTCGGTGAGCGTGAGCTGCCGGCCGAGTGCGTCGTAGGTGGTGGTGCTGATGGTCTGCCAGTTGGCGCTCTGGTCGGGGTTGTAGGAGGCGACCTGGTCGGTGCCGGTCACGTTCCCCTTGGTTGCGCCGACGGCCCAGGCTTGGTTGTCGTAGCTGTAGCGGGTGTCGGAGATGGCATCGGCGGGCAGGCTCAGCGCCGCCCCGCAGCGCGTGCCGACCACGCTGACCTCGGATGGGTAGTCGCGCAGCCAGCTGGTGGGGTTGTCGGCGTAGCTGGTGGTGGTGCACCGGTCGTCGGCCGCGGTGGCGGGGTTCCCGGGGACGTCTTTCTCGCCCTGGTCGTCGATGGTGGTCGGTAGGCCGGTGGCCTGGGCGTAGCTGGTGGTGATCTCGGTGGTGCGGGTGCCGCCGGCCGACAACGGGGTCGAGGTCTGCACGTCGCCGTCGCGGACCAGGTAGGCGGTGTAGAGGCTGTTGGTTGCGGTCGGGTTGGAGACCCAGGCGGTGGTGATCGTGTCATCGACGGTGGCGCCGCCGACGCCGAGGGTGTCGGTCTGCTCCCGTACCCGGCCGGCCAGCCAGCGCGAGTCCTTCACCGCGACGTGGTCGCTGCCGGTCACATAGACCGTGCTGGTGGCGCCGTGGTCGCCGTCCTTGCCTTGGAAGAACAGGTAATCGGTCGAGGCGCGCGAGCTGGTCGGGCTGGTGTCGCCCCGGCTGACCCGGACCTTGTTGTAGCCGGCGTAGACCGACCAGCTGCGTTTGGCATCCGGCGTGGTCGGTGAGTCGTCCCAGCGCCAGGCCGGCGTGCCGGTGTAGTCGTAGAAGGTCGCCTCGGTCAGATCCTTCAACCCGCCGGTCTTGGGGTTGCTGGTGACGGTGGTGATGTCGTAGGAGTGGAACCAGTCCAGGAACGCCGGGGTGGGTGGCGTGGTCTGCGGCGTCCACCACTGCGGGAAGCAGCGGTAGCTGTTGGTTTCGGGGTTGGCCTTGATCGTGTTCACCGTGGCCAGATCGCACTGCTGGGCGGTGTAGCCGACGGTGATCTGGGCGCCGGTCTCGGTGGTGATGGTCGAGATCCGGAACTTCACCGTCAGCGCGAGCCCGTCGCTGGTGTTGACCCGGTTGTGCAACGGGGTCTTGGTGAAGCTCACCGCCGGCAGGGTGATCGCGCCGGTGCCGGTGCCTGCGGTGCGTTGCACGCTGTCCAGCCACAACGCGGCCGAGGTGGTGTCACCCGGGTCGGGGAAGGAGTGGCCGAGCGTCCAGGCGTCGATGTCGGTGAAGGTGGTGCCGGATTTGAGCTGGGCGTGCACCTTGCTCAGCATCTTGGTGGTGAAGAAGCTGGGCGCGATGTTGCTGGCGCAGCCGGCCGCGCCGGGGCATTTCTGGTCCAGCGGGGTGTCCGGCCATTGCGTCTGGGTGGTCGCACCGCAGGTGCCGGTGCAGCGGCTGGCGTAGTCCAGCATCATGCGCTGCGGCGCGGTCGTGGTCAGTTCGGTGCCGGCCCGGGTGCCGTAGTCGATCTCGGTCAGGTTGCCACCGGCGGTGTAGCTGACGGTGGTGGTGTTGTTCTGCCGGTACTGGTTGGTCTCGGCGGCGTAGTAGAGCACCTCGGAGTTCTGGTTCGGATCCAGGACGTAGTCCAGATTCCACCGCCAGCCCTGGGTGCAGAACGAGGTAGCGAAGGTGGTCTTGTTGCACGGTTCGTTGGTGCCGTTGCCGGCCACCGGCACCCCCCACGCCGAGTTGGTGACGGCCTTGCCCGACGTCCAGCCCGGTATCTCGTTGACCCCGAAGTAGTACTGGGTGCCATCGGTGGTGGTCAGCTTCCAGTACTCCCCGCCGGACATTCCGTTGCCGGCATTGGACAGCTGCTCGATCCGGCTGCCGTCGTCGTCCTGTAGCCGCCAGATCTTGCTACTGCCGATCTGCACCAGCCGGCCGGAATGCCCGGCCATGGACAGGGTGGCGTTCTGGTTCTTCCAGCACAGGTCGGCCGAGCCTGCCTGCCCGTCATCGCTGCAGGTCGCATACGAGCGCTCGATGAACCCCGATCCAGCCAGGCTCCAGCCATCGCCCACCGCGGAGGGCTGGTTGTTCGTCGAGCCAGTTTCGCCGTCCACCGTCTGCGAGCTGTAGGACAACGCCAGGCCCGGCTCTGGACCGGCCGCGGCCGGCACCCCGGGCATCGGATAGTCCCAGCTGAAGGTGCCGGTCTGCGCCGAGACATCCCAACTCGCCGAGGGACGCAGCGAGGTGGCCGCGAACGAGCCCGCACCGTTGGCTGCGGTCGGTGTCGAGGTGGCCATCACCAGCATCGGCATGGCCGAGGCGGTCGCCGTGATCGTCTGGGAGCCGCCGACGGCCCGCGTCGGCAGGGTGGCGCCACGCCCGCCGGTGGCTGGCCGTTCCAGCCACCGCACCCGGGCGGCGTAGTCGGCGCCGAACAGGCCGGCCAGCAGCGCCGTGTCGACCCGCAGCTGGACCAGGCCGGAAGCAGCCGTGTGGTCGGCGCGCGCGATCCGCAGCGCCGGCCCGCTGGCTCCCGCCGCCCGAGCCGCGGCCTCAGCGAGCACGCTGACCGACACTGCGCCGACCGGCCGGCCAGCCGCCGAAGACCCGGTCGCCGCGGAGGTTTGCGGGCGGATCGCCAGCGAACCGTCGCCGACGCTGCGCCAGGCCGCAGCCGACAACCCAGTCAACCGATAACTGCCCGGCCTCGGCCAGCGCCGGGCCGGCACGGCGGCCGAACGGGAATCCGCCACCGCGGCCGGAACCGCGGGCAGCGCCCGGCCCGGGGTGGGCTTGCCCAACGCCGGCGCGCCCAGCAGCGCGCCGCCTTCTGGACGTGGGACGGAGGCGAAGCCGGGCGATTGGAAGCCGGCGCAGATCAGGCTCAGGCAGGTGAGCAGGGCGACCCAGCGGGACATCCTGGCGCGGGGCGGTCGAGGCATCAGCGTCTCCGAGGGTTTGGTGGATGAAGGCCGGGGTCAGGCGCCGAACATGCTGTTCAGGCTGTGCCTGCTCAGCGTGTTCAGCTGCAACCCGTCGAGGATCCCGCCGGTGAGGTAGGGGTCGCTGATCAGGCAGGTGCAGTAGCGGCGGGCCGCACCGATCCGGTCCACCCCGAGCCGGACGCTCTGCCCGGCCGTCCAGGAAGCTGCGTGATAAGCGACCGCGGCTGGGCTGGAGGTGGTGCCGTCCGAGCTGGCGAACAGCCGCAGCTGCTGGTTGATCGAATCCCATGCGGCGACCACGTAGTACCAGGTGTTGAACTGCCGGAGTGTCGGGTCGGTCACGCAGTCGCCGGCGAAGCTGGTGGCATCGGAATTCGACATGCAGAAGGAGAAGTGCTGGTTGACCAGTTCCAGGAAGAAGACGCTCTCGTTGGTGCCTTCCTGATCCATGAAGGTTTGGACCGGCGGGCCGCCCGTGGCGGCATTGACCCACGCGCCGACGGTGAAGCTCGTGCTGGTGTCGATCAGGCCGGCCGAACCGGTGGCCACCGTGCTCGGGCCGCCGGTGAACGACAACACCTGAACCGAGGGGCCGCCGGGCGTGCGAGCCGAGGTCGTCCAGCAGGGATTGTTCGCCGACACCGACAGATCGGCTTCGGTCACGTCGCTGCTGGCGGTCGCATCGGTCACCGTGGACGGCTGGCTACAGCTGGCCGGCGGGGTGGAGGTGGTGGTCGACCATTGGTGACCCGTTTGCGCGGGTGTGCTGGTGTCCGGGTTGGCCCAGAACTCCTGTCCGGCGAACGCCCCCTGGCCGTCCTGCGTAGTGGCCTGGTTGCCGGCGGCGTCCCACACCGTCACCGCGAAACTCGAATCGGTATCCGGCGCCGCGACGGTGACCGAGACCGGTCCCGTAAGCCCGCCACAGCTGTAGCTAATCCCGTTCGCGTGCGTGATCGAGCAGTCGGAATAACCTGATCCGAATGCCGATTGGCCGACGAACATGCCGTAGGCGTACGCATACACCGGATCCGTCGAAGACGCCGGCGGGGTGATCGTCACCGTCTCCCGGTCCACGCCGACGACGCCGGCGAACACATTCGGGTCGGTCGACAGCGGGCCGCTGGCCGTGATCGTGGGCAGGCTTGGCCGACCTACGTGCACGACAGTGAAGGGCAGATAGCCCGACCATGCGCTGGTGGCGGTCCCGTCATCGGCCTGCACCCGATACTCATAGTCACCATCGGGCAGCGACGCGCTGACGGTCCAGCTGCCCTTGTCGTCGGTGGACTTGCCGGACGCCGGGAAGCCCTGAGGGACCAGAAGCGAATCGCCGTAGGCGACCCGTTGGCCGATGGCGGGGTTGTCTGCGTGCCCGGAGTACACCTCGAAGTGATACGTGAGGTTGTCGCCGTCGGCGTCCTGCGCGGCTCCGGTCAACACCGGATGGTCGTCCTTGGTGTAGGCGCCCATCCCGCACACGAACGCGCAACCCCCGACCCACCGGTAGGCCGGCACGGTCGGCTTGGTGTCGAACCACACCACCAAACTGGCGGCGCTGGCGAACTTCTTCCAGCCATACACATCAGCCGGGTTGGAGGCATACAGCCCGAGGTTGATCACGTCGGAGGAGGCGTCCGCGGCCCGCTGCACCGCAGCGGTGGCGGTGAAGCCCACCACGTGGCCCGGGCAGGCCGAGCTGTAGCCATAGGCGACCGACTCGGTGTCGAGCTTGGCCGACGGGGTCGGCCGGGTATTCCAGGTGGTGGACGGGCTGATCGGCGACGTGGTCCACAGCTCCACACTGCGCGGCGAGCAGGAGAAGGAATACACCTCGGTGGTGTTCAGCACCGCCTTCTGAATGATCCGGCCGTGCAGGAAGCTGGTGTCCAGCTGCCAGAACGACTGCGTCGTGTGATCCAGATGATCATCACTGTCGTAGGAATCGACGTAGCCGACGTGCTGATAGCTGTCCGACGCGCCGGCATCCTTCCAGTACGCCTGCGTCTTGTAGGCCGAATCCACGAACGCCCAGTTGACCGCCGATCCCGCCTTGTAGTCCGGGTTAACGTAAACGGGGTAGGCCACGTCCGGTCGTTGGGTGACCGAGGCGGCATCGATCGTCAACTGAGTGGCCGTCGAAGTGGCCGGCACCGGTGCCGGCAACCCCAGCCCACCAGGACCCGCCGCCGACGCACCCGGCGAGGAGGAATCCCACCAGGTCGGCACTGGCGCCGCCAACTGGACCACCCCGCCGGCGTCCTTGGCCAGGGTCGTGCCGCCAGCCACCTGCGCGGTGGTCAACGCCCCGTCATCGATACCGAACCCCACCTGCGCCAGGTTCGGATTAACCGCCGCTTCGGCACTCTTGATGACCAGCACCTCCGACATGCCGGTGGCCGTCGCGCTCACCCGCAGATCGACATCCGGCATCACCTCCTGATAGGTCGCCGTATCGCCCGACACGACCGGCGCCGACAGCCCGCCCAACCGCCAGGTCTCGGTCAACCACTCTCCCGACGGCGCCTGCACCTGAACCAGCGGCGCGATCGCCCCACCGGCCGAGAACCGCACCGGCACCGCACCCGCAGCCGGCTGCAACGTCCCGCCCGTCGAGACCAAGGACTCGTCCACCGGCACCCAGCCGCCGTCCCGCTGCACCCGCACCGGCTGCGACGACTCGGTCAACTTCAGCGTGCCGTCCGGCTCCGCCGCGACCTCGACCGTCTCGCTCTCCAGCGAATCGACGACCACCTCATGCCCGTACCGAGCCGCAACCGCCTTCGCCGACCGCTCATCCACAGCCGAGGAAGCATCCGCCACCACCGTGGATGTTGGCGTGGTCGGCGTGCCGGCCGCGAGGGCGGTCGGCGTGCCTTCAAGCAGTCCTACGACCAGCGCAACGCAGCACACAGCCCGAGTCAGACGCCCAGCCATCCAGAAATCCCCCCGGCGCGAGCCGGAGCGATCGAGTCTCCGGGCTGTCAGAGCTGACTAACTGCGTTAGTCGGTGATCAACCTAGGGTGGGCGAAATGCCCTGTCAATCCTTAATCTGCGCTGGTCCGCACGCGTGACAACTTCCGGGCCGGCGTGTCGCCTCCCCAGTGCCGTCGCGTTGGGAGAGAGGATGCTCCCGCTCCTCCCTCCGCTCGGGCTCGCAGGCAGCGGCCTGGGGCTCAGTCAAAAGGAGGGTGTGTACCCATGGCTCTCACCGCGCGAAGCAGAAGGCCGGGATCTGGCGTGTCGCGTTGTCGTTGCTTACACCAACGATCCTGGCCATCGCTTCGGTGATCTATGCGATGAAGTCGTAGCTCCAGCGCGGTGCGGGCATCAGGTTGTGGAGGCCGGGTGTCCGCGCCGCCTACGCTGGTAGCGGGTCAATAGCTTATCAATTGGCAACGCCGTTACTGTCTGCAGTACAGGTCGGCTTGCACCTCCAAATGCTAGGTTTTATCGCCGCCCCGGGCGTCAACCGCGGCCGCACCAACTTCCCGGTCACCTCATCAGCACCGGCGGTTAGCGAGCTCGGCTTCGCCTGACGAATCGCTCGACAGCCGCAAGAGATTGGAGGTCGACGCCGGCGGCCGCGGCCCGGTCGAGGGCGGCGTGCAGCGGGGTCCAGTTGGGCGACTGGGCCAGTTGCGGGTGGATGCGCTCGGCGAGGGGTTGCCAGCGATCCTGGGCGCTGTTGGCGGCCGTGGTGGGTGTTTCGTCGGCGGCGGCGAAGAGTTCCTCGGCCGTGTCGCAACATCGGGCTCGTAGGCCTTAAGACCCAACGCCCGCTCCAGCTGCGCGGTCTTCTTCCTCGCCTAGGCTAGCTCCGCAGCCTCGGGCGGCTTCTTATCCCGCGGCGTGGCCAACGCGGCCATGCTGCCCTCCAACGGCCACTCACGCCACTAGTAGAACAAGGACCGACGGCCCGGCTGGGCTGGTTATCCACAGATTTTGCCCTCGGTAACTTTTAGCGGGCGCCACTTCTAATGTGGATCTTCGCCGTGTCGCGGCGCCGTCCAATGAGGCGGCCCGGCTAAGTGCGCCAACACCCAACCGGGCCTTGATCGACCCTGCGTGAACAGGAGCGACCCAATGCCACACGCTACCCAACCCCCGAACTGGCCCAACCGCCGTGGTCCTTGGCCGGAAGTCAACGACTCCAACCGGCTCTTCGATCATGGCAGACCTTGGTGCGCCGCTGTCTCGGCGCACCCCGGTCCAGAAGGTGGCTATCCCGATCCGGACACGCACCTTCCATGGAACGAATGTCGCACCCTCATCAGCTACTTCGATGGAGCTCGACGAGACCTTCACGGAGCGCCCGTCGAACTGGAGCTTTACGCCGCGGCGGCCTTCCAATTCGGAACGCCCCGGGAGCAGGCCCTTCGGGCGGAGGTTCGTATCGTGTTGGAAAGCTACGAGGATGCGCCGGGGCAAGAACCGGTGCGGGTGAGCCTGGCTGTGGGAGAGGCCCTTCGGTTGGCCAGACGGCTCGTACAGCTCGTTGACTCCGTGAGTACACCACTACGGACCGACGCAACATCCTGACGGCCAATCGCCATGCGCACGTTTGCGTGGCCCCCTACGCGCTTGTCGCCGCCTCGACAGACGAGACACCCCGGTCCACCAGCGAGTGCGTGAGCGGAGAACCATCGCTCGGGCGGCCAACTCCGGTCCTCGAGACCGGTCTTGACCGGTCCGAATCGGGGTGTGCACATCACTGCGCAGAGCTATTAACGACCGGTCCTTCGCGTGTCAGTATGGGCGCTCCCGTTGATCATCGTGGGTCTGGAGCGTGGCAGCCATGACTAGTGAAGGACGACCGCCCACTCTCGACTGGGTGGCCAGCCTGTTGGATGCCTATCTGCAATCACCCGGCCTGCCGGCTGAGGTAGAGCTGTGCTGTCTGCGCGCCGCGGCCGAGCTTCAGCGTGCCGGCGCCATCGTCACCCCGATCGGTGACACCGCGAGCCAGGTCACGCTGATCGACATCACCAGCACGCTGCAGCAGCTGCCGCAGGCTGTCTTCGACACCGATCCGGTGCTCAATGCGGTAGCGGAACTGACTACCGCGGCCAGCGCGCTGGATTCGCCGTGACGACCAGCATCCGCGACCTGCTCGTCCAGGTCGCTGAGCTGCATCTCAACCAGCAGTCCAGCCGCGCCAACGCCGACGCAGCCGTTGACGCCCGGTTGACCATCGGGGCGGCCGCTGCGGTGCTCGGCAAGCTGGAGATCTGGCGCCCGGACTGGACACCGCAGCATCCAGCTCGTCAGCTCACCGAGCGGCTGCAGGCCGCCTGCGCGCTGGTGCCGGCCGGCAACGACCCGCGGGCATACTCCCATTCCCGCCTTCTGATGGCCGCCACGGCCGATGCCGTCGGCGTCCTGTGCGCACCGAGCGTGCCCGCCATCGACCGCTGGAGCATCACCCTCGCCGTCGCCGACCTGGTCCGGCACAGCAGCTCCACCTACACGATGAACCACCTCACCGAGCCCGATCCGGCCATCGCAGCGGCCCGGGCTGCAGCCGTCGAGGTCGCCCGCGCCGGCCTGCAGATGCCACCCCGCTGGCCCCATCGCGGCCTGCTCGACCTGCCGATCCCAGGACGCGCCCATGCCGTATCCGAGCCACTGACACGAGCGGCCACCGCGGCAGCGCAGATCGACAACCTTCTCGCCCGTGCGGTCACCGATGACCGCCGCAGCTTCGCCAGCCTGTATGAAGTGCGGGCCTTGACCCTCGCCTTCGGCCACACCGTCCAACTCGCAGCCGCGGCACTGGACACACCAGCCAAGGCCGCCGACACGGCCTGGGCCCGCGCACACCGCATCGCCCGGCTCCTGCGCGATGGCCACCGACCGGCCATCGACGGACCAGAAATCCTGCTCCGCCGCGCCGCTCAGCTCCACCAGGACCTCGCACAGCGCCTCAGCGAAACCCGTCGAGCAGTCCGGCCGGCTTCTGCTCACCGAGACGCTCCTGCACGTCGCCCACAGCGCCGACAGCCTCACCCACCACGTCCGCCGCATGGCCGGGCGCATCTACACCAGAGCCGACCTGTTCCCCGCCCGAGAATCGCGCATCCAGCAGCACCTGCAACGGCAAACCGTCATCGCCGACGCCCAGGACCTCCACATCCTTCAGCAGGCACTCCGCCGAGCCGAGCACGCCACCACCGACCTAGCGCACTCAACCCTGCAAGACAGCGGCCCGCACCTCGGCCACCCGCCCTACCCCCTCACCGACCCGCGGACCGCGCCGCCCATACAACCCAGCCCCCACCTCCACACGCCCCCACGCTGAGGCGGGATACCTCGGCTAATCCCGTCCGCGCCACGTCTATCCGGGCTCAGTGTGCGACGAACTCGATCTCGCCGGCATCGAATGTTTCAGTGTGAGGCAGTCCCGACCCGTATTCCGTCCATTCCCAAACTGCCTGGCTGAACCCCACCAGGCGTAGGCTCGCCGGCTCGACCCGGGCGGTGACGGGTCCGGTCACTATGAGGGCCATCCTGTCATCGAGCACGATCACCAACCGATCGCCCACCATCTGGGCAGATGTCAGCCGGTGCAGGTTGTCATACGGTCGCCCGAACCAGCCGCTCGGCAACCGCAAACTGCCGCCGCTAGTTCGACCGAACCAGTCGATAACGGTGCCGGACAGTTGTCCGTCGGTCATGGCATCACCCAGGAGAAATCGATATCGGTAGGACGATTGATTGCCGGCTGGGCAGGCTATCGCCGCCTGGTGGCGGCTGAGGGGCCGCAGCCCTCATAAACCAGCGTGCCAGCCGCCACCAGGGGCTTGCTGCTGCCCGCTCAACCGCATTGGCCCCATTCAGGATCGAGCGTTCCGTCAAGCTGCGTCGAGTCTCACGGCAGACATGCTCGGTGTGCGAGCACTAAGGAACGGTCATACGGCGACACCCCGGGCCATTTCGCGGCCCGGTCTATTTGATGAAGACCTGGTCGAGAATTTCGCCGGAGTCCAGGGCGATGCGCGCCCAGTAGCACTCCCAGGAGTTCGCGTGAAGCCCGTCGACATCCAGATCGAAACTCACGTAGGCCTCGGTGCTCGAACTCGTCGGCAGCTCCGCGGTCCAGATCACCGTGCCGTCGGCTGCTACACAGATGAGATTGCGGAACGGGCCGTTGGGTTGCGCCAGGTAATCGAGTAGCACGACGGCTCGGTCCGTGCCCGGCACGGCCTTCGCGTCGCTCACCGGGGCGCCAAGAGGCAACCCCGACCAGCAGGTCTCACCAGTCTCCGAATCGGTGATGACCAACTGATGATCCTTGATCGAATACACCGGTACTTGCGCGCTCATGGGTCGAGCAGCACCCCCTCGCCGAAGTTCGCGTTAGGAATCCTCTCCGCCAATTGCACCTGCGTCCAGCCGCCGGGCTGGCCGAAGAGCGATCCGGCCGAGCCGACCTGATCCGCGTTCCTGCCGCTGGGATCGGACTGGTTGAGGTAGTCGCGGCGCCGAGATGGGTAGTGCCGGTGTCGGGGCTGCTCGGTCGGTGGAGAAAGCGGTCGCTAGTCCAAGAGTGTGCTGGAACGGCGGCGAGGTGCACTTCGGTGTGCCCAGCAGAGGGTGCGTCCGCCGGCCGCATCGGTGGCGACTAGCAGGTCGCCGTCCGCGGCGCAACATTCCCGGTGCTCGCGCTCAGGCTGGTTAGGGAACCCAGGGACTCATCAACTGGGTTGACGCCTATAAAGGAGGTCGGGCGGGCCGACCCGGAATGCCACGGGCAGGCAGCGACGGTTCGTCTCGGATAGGGCGTCAGAGACCGGCCGGTTGAGGGCAGTCTCGGTCGCTGCAAGTCGATCCAGCATTCGGCGCGGGGTAGATGACGCATTCCGCTCGAAGGCTGTGCGGCCCGAGCCCTCGTGCCTATGGGGAGGTAGTTACGTCGCCGAGCTGGTACTCGCAGCGGAAGGTTTGGTGATAGGGCTGATCGCCTTGGCGGTAGTAGTAGGTACAGCCGCTCAGCCCCTGGGCCACTTGGCCGACGACCTTGACGCGCACCATGGCGAAGTAGTCGCTGTCGCTGCGGGCTGCGATCGTGACGCCGCTTGCTGAGTGATCCTTTGCGGTGAGCAGCGTCATGGGGTCGGTCGGGTCGGAGTCGTCGTAGCTGAGTGGGTAGGCGCCAACCTCCTTCAGTGAGTAGATCGGATAGTCGAGGACCTGCGCGCCTGCTGGCACCTGCTCAACTCGCACGCCGGTTAGCATGATCGGGTCTGAGGAGGTGTTGTGCGGTATGGGGAAGGCGAAGCGATAGGTGTTGCCTTGCCTGGTCTGGTTGAAGCCGATCTCGCCGGACGCCGGCGGTCCGAAGACGGTCAGGGCATGGCCGACCGCCGAGTCGGCCGCGCTGTTTGGCGATCCGTCGTCGCGGGTGAATACGAGGGTCAGCTCTAGCAGCACCGCTAGGCAGACGGCGACCAGGATGGCCGCCTTACCAGGAATAGAACGTGCCTGGGTTGCCATTGAGACTTCCGCGTGCGCCCCAGATGTCGTGCGTTGCTATCCGGGAGTTGCCGGCGTCGATGCGTTGCTGGTGGCTGCTGTTGTAGATGGTCTGACTGGCGATGCCGACGCCGAAGACGGTCACGCCGGCGCCGTAAGTGATCGACCGGCCCCAGGTCATCGTCCAGTAGGTGTTCGGCGGCAGGACGGCGCGGTAGGCCGGGTTGGATGCCAGCCAGTGCCAGTAGCCGTCGTTGTCGGCGACATAGTTGCCGTAGCGGCTGACGTAGCCGCCGGGCGGGATCGAGTAGCCGAGCGGGCGGATCTGGTAGGAGACGCTGTAGTAGCTACGGCCGATGCCCATTTCCGGCAGGCACTTGTAGGTGGTCCTGATCCACTGGTATTTGATCGGCACCTGGAACTGCCGGCCGAAGTACGGGCCCTGGTTGGCGAAGCCGACGGCGCGGCCGATCTGGCTCTCCAACGTGACAGATCCGGAACCGGACCAGTGCACACCGTCGGCGCTGACCTCGACCTTGATGCTGTTGGAGAGGCTGGTGCTGAAGGTGAAGCTGGCCCGGGCGTCCCAGTAGGCGTGCGCCTCGCCCACCGTGGTGTAGGCGATCGAGGTCTTGCTGGTGTTGTCGTAGACGTAGCAGAAGTAACCACCGTAGGTGGCCGGTGACACCGTGGTAGCGCGGTAGTCCACTCCGTTCAGCACATCTGGGTTGTAGGCGGGATCGTTCGGCGCGTTGTCGGTCTGCCAGGCCGGCGGCTGGTAGCCACTGCCGGTCGCCTGCGCGGTCGAGGCGTCTGACTGCGCTGCCTGGCTGTCGGTCGGCGCGCTGGCAGTGTTCAGGGTCGGCGCGCTGCCATCGGTCGTCGAGCCACTGGCCGGCGCGACGTGCAGCGCTGCCGTCTTCTGGTTGGTTGTCCTCGTTGGCGCTCGCGCCCGCGTCGGTGGGCCCGCTGCTGGTCGCCACGCCGACCGCGGCGTCGGCCGTGCCGGTTAGCACGGTGCCGTCCGGCGCGACACCCATTGCCTCGGCTTCGAGGTTCAGCACACCCTGGTTGGCATTGGCCACCGCCTGTACCGCGCTCGGCAGGGTGGCCGGTGGCTGGTAGGACCAGGCGCCGGTCGCGTCGGTGGTGACGGTGGCCAGCACGGTGCGCGGTGAATCGCTGCCGTCGCCGGCCGCAGTTTCCGGCACGCTGATCGTCACCGGCAGATTGGCCGCTGGCTGGCCGGCGGCGTTGGTGAAGACGCCGCTGAAGACGTTGTTCGTCGGGTCGCCGGTCGTGCCAGGCGTCGGCTGGTTCTGGGTCAGTTCCGGGCCGTGCTGATCGGCGGTCGCGTCGGCCGCGTTCGGCTTCGGGCCGGGGGAGTAGGCGAACCACCCCTCGACGTCGACGACCAGGTCGATCGGCCCCGAGCCGCCGTTGCGGATCTGCACGATGCCGTCCGCCCCCGGGACGACGATCGCCAGGTCGGTCCGGTAAGTGTTGGCGCTGGTGTAATTGATGCTCGAGGTCACCGGCTCCAACCCATCGCTCGGCCAGACCCGCAGGAAGCCGCTGGTCGGCGAACTGGTGCTGGCCTGCACGGTCCGCAAGTTCAGCGCCACCGCCCCAAGCCCGTCGGCCATCGACGGGATGCCGGCCACCCCGCCCACCGCCAACTTGAGCACGGCGTTGCCGGCCAGGGTCTGCACCGGGGCGGCCCGGGTGTCCAGCAGGTGCGCCGCCAGCGGTGTGAAGCCGCCGCCGGACGTCGCCGGGCTGAAGTAGCCCTGGATATCGACCAGCAGATCGACCGGGCCACCGGCGCCGACCAGGACCGTAAATCGGCCGTCGGCATTGAGCGGCACGGCCACCGAGATGGTCTGGGTGCTGTCATCGAAGCCGAGCGCGCCGGTCGTCGGCACCGCCGCACCAGCGGCGTAGGTACGCAAGTAGCCGTTGCTGGTCTGCCCGAGCACGGCCAGGTTGACGTAGACGGCGCTGGCGCCGGCCGGCACGTTGGCCAAGCCGGCGGCGGTGACGCTGATCGAACCGCCCGTCGCCAGCCGCGCCTGCGGGACATTCAGACCGCTACGGGTGTCCGCGATGCGCGCCTGATCGACCGGCACGAAGCCACCAGGCGCCGGGGTGCTGCCGGCGGTGAAGTAACCCTGGACGTCGATGATCAGGTTGACCGCCGCGTTCGAGACGACGTGCAGACTGCCGTCGGCGTGCAGCGCCACTAGAGCGGCGTTGGACACCGAATCGCCCGGGTTGAACACCAACGCCGTGCCGGTCGGGCTGGCCTCGTCACCTGGCGACACACTGACCGCACCTGTCGTGGTCGCCCCCACCACCGTCAGTGTCAGGGCCAGCGCGCTCACGCCGCTCGGCGGAATGCCTGCCAGCCCGGCGGCCGGCACCGTCCGGACGTCGTTGGCCACCATCGGCGACGCGTACCCGCCGGTCCCGTTGCGGGTATCGAGCAGCCGCCCACTGGCCGGAACGAACATACCGGCCGAGCCGGGGGTAGCTGTGTCGGCGATCGCGGCTGGTTCGCGGCTGATCGACGGCAGAACACTCACCAGCCCAGAGGCCAGCACGGTGAGCACCGCCAGCGCGGCGATCCGGTGACGATGACGGCGCACCTTGCGACCTCTCCTGAGCATGCGATCAGCCGAACCGCAGCGTGCGACCGGATCCACATCTAGTGGTGCTAGATAGCCAGCAAAAGCTAGCACCGCGGTGGCTGCGCCGTCTGCCGGTTTGCGTCTTTTCGCGAGTCATTCGCTCCAAGACGGTTGCCTGCACCTAAATCGTGTGACCACAGCTTCTGCGCGCCTGGTCGCCGCCTCCCTGCGTGCGGGACAGCGCGGATCATCAGCGTGCTACCGAGCCAGTATCTGCACCAGGTTCGCGTCCGGTTAGGTTCCCGGCCGGCGAGGCACTGCGTCTAGCCCGCCGGATCATCCAGCTCGTAGCCCGCCGGGATCCTGCTGACTGGACCAATACAAAGGCCAGAGTCGCGTGCCCTGGCTTTTGCTTTGTCCGGGCACAGTAGTCAGCTGGCGCTGATCGACATCGCAGCTGCTGGCTGGCGCCTCTATAAGCTGGCGGCATGGGCTCGGCGGCGTAACCGCTCGTTGGCGAGCGACTCTCCAACGCAGCCTGGCGCGCGTTAGCCCGTTAGGTCGATGATCAATGGCTATACAGATGGCTATACTGCTCAGGACGACAGCTCTCGGGATGGCCGTGGTACGGGGAGCTAGCCATCTTTAGCTTCTCGCTCGTAATGAGAAGGTCTAGGGTTCGATTCCCTAAGGCGGCTCCACAGGCCTGTAGTACTTCGGCTGATGCTTGACGGATGGTCGTCGGGTGATGCTTGACAGTGTTTCGGCTGATGGTTGACACCTACTTCGGCTGATCCTTGACACTCCCTGGGCATGAGGGAGCTTTCGGTGGCTGAGCTGCGGTATCAGGCGGTTCTGGCGGTGATCGCCGACGGGCTGGATGTTAAGCGGGTAGCGGAGAAGGCCGGGGTGTCGCGGCAGACGCTGCATTTCTGGCTGGCCCGGTATGAGGCCGAGGGGTTGGACGGGCTGGCCGATCGGTCGCATCGGCCCAGGCGATGTCCGCACCAGATCTCGGCGCCAACCGAGGCGTTGGTGCTGGAAATGCGCCGGTGCACCGGTATTGGGGGCCGCGGCGGATCCGGCAGGAGCTGGCCTGGCGGGGCCTGGTGCCGACCGGGCTGCCGGCGGAGTCGGCGATCTATCGCTGCCTGGTGCGGGCCGGGTTGATCGAGCCGGACCGGCGCCGGCGTCGGGCGGAGCGGTTCAAACGCTGGGAGCGGGCCGCGCCGATGGAGTTGTGGCAGCTGGATTCGTCGGCGGGTTCGCCCTGGCTGATGGCACGCATGCCAAGGCGCTGACCGGCATTGATGACCACTCCCGGTTCTGCGTCTCGGCCCGGTTGATGCCGGCCGAGCGGACCCGGGCGGTCTGTGACGGACTGGCTGCGGCATTGGCCGTCTACGGGTGCCCGACGCAGCTGCTGACCGATAACGGACGGGTGTTCACCGGCCGGTTCAATCACCCGCCGGCCGAGGTGCTCTTCGACCGGATCTGCCGGGACAACGGCATCGAGCATCTGCTCACCGCGCCCCGCTGTCCGACCACCACCGGCAAGATCGAAAGGTTTCACCGCACCCTGCGAGCCGAGTTCGACACCCGACAGGTCTTTCGGTCGCTCAAGCTTGCCCAGCAGGCCCTAGATGAATGGGTCGCCCACTACGACACCGAGCGGCCGCACCAGTTACTGAACGGCGCTGTGCCGGCCGAGCGCTTCACCGCCCCGGGCCGTGCCCGCGCCCAGAGCCAACCTCACCGCTCTCGCGCGTGATCGCAGAGGCGAGGCCTGGGTGTCCCGCCGAGTGGCAGCCAACGGCGTCATCAGCGCGTCCTGGCAGCAGATCTGCCTCGGCATCGCCCACGCCGGCGCCAACGTCGACATCGAGGTCGCTGACCAACTGCTGCGAGTCTGGCGGGGCGAAGAACTGATCAAGACCGTCCAACGCACATCACGAGCCGAGGTCCGCAAGAAGAACGCCTCCGTGCCCATCGCACGGACCTAACCTGTAACCGGGAGTGTCAAGGATCAACCGAAGACGAAGTGTCAAGCATCAACCGAAGGTCCACACCGACCTATGCGGAACGACACATCTCCCCAGCGGGCGCCTGTGTCTTCTTCCCAAGGGCCATCCGGGTGGTTGCGACTTCCGACCGGAGAGCGACGTCGAGGCGGCCATACAACTCAGGCAACCTAACGGTTAATCCGTCTCGAGGAAGCCCCGCTACCGCCAATATCAGCGGGAACCAGCAGGTGGCGGTCTCCAGCGACGACTCCGCGTAGGTGCGAGCCGAGTCTTGAGGCGTGTCGGGTCAGTAAGTTCAGAAGGATCCCGTTGACCGAATAGCCGGTATTCGCGGGCGAATCCGACTCTGCTGATCTACCGCATCCGAGCCGCCGGCCACGCTCACAGTAGCGAGCGCGGCAGCGAAACCGTGCGTGCCGGATGGCGGTCGTTTCAATATGCGGATGCCGATAGCTGGATCAACCGAGTGTCGCGCATCAAGCCAGCTTCCCCGTAACTCGGGTGCTTAGTTGGGTTCTGCACTGCGCCCCCGGCCGGCAAGCAGCAAGCCGCGTGAGCGCCGCTGCGGCAGGATTCGCCTCCATGCTCGGGCCCAACGCATCTCCGCCTACCAGCCCGCCGCCGCGCGCAGGACGCCAGCCAGGCGAGCCGGCACTGCGGCTGGATGGCGGAGATGCTTAAGCACAAAGCGGGCATGGATGTGTGGGTCAACCTCGCCGTCCGGCGACAGGGACGATGGAAGTTCCGGGGGCGTGCGGAGCTGCTCGGCCGCCCGTGCCGAACCTCACAGATTGGGCTCCCTCATGAGTCTCTGGTCGCAGCATCCTGGCGTCCGCACCGGCGTCCGGCTCACCACCGGTGAACGAGCCGCGGACCTCGTCCGCAACGGCATGGGATCCTGGCCCTTCGTCTTCGCGTTCCTAGCGCTGATGGCCATCTGGGCCGCATTCAATGGCAACCACGGATTCGACCCATACCCGTTCATCCTGCTGAACTTGTTCTTGTCCATGATCGCAGGACTGCAAGGCGCGATTCTGCTGATCTCGGCCAAACGCGCCGACTCGATCAGCAGCGAGGTCGCCCTCCACACCCTGGCCAACACCAGCCGCCTGGAGGAGCTGATCCAGGCCAACACCGCCCTCACCACCACCGTCTCGCAGCTCGCCCAGCAGATTCACGATCACATCTGCGCCGACGACCCCGCCTGACGGTCCAGACGGTAGGCGGCTGCGGAGGCCCGCTGGGCTCAAAGAACGCTTGCCCAGCACAGGCTCGCCCTGGGCCCTGAACTGCGCCCGCGCCCCGGTCGCCGTCATCGCTGATCAAGCTGCGAATAGCTCGGCCACCACGGCGGCGACCGGTTCTCAGGCCCTGGGGTTCAGTGACTGGATGGGTGTGGGGCCGCGGTGCCTCGCTGCCGCCGGTAGGGGCGGGTCGTGACCTGATGCGGAGCGCGAGTTTGGGTCTGGGTCCAGAGGACGTGATGGATTTCCAGCAGGATCCAGCCGCGGCTGGAGAGCCGGTGATTACAGAACATTTGAGGATGGGTGGCTGCGGTGAGAAACGCCTGCCGGACCGCCTCGGCGGCCCGGCGGCGGGACTTGGTCAGCGTCAGCGCCCAGCCGTAGGCGGTGGACGCCAGTTCGTCATAGAGCTCTAGCAGGGCCTCCACATCGCCTTGGCAGAGAAGTTCTGTTCGATAGCGTGCTACCGCATCGGTCGGGTCCGGCGCAAAAACTCGCCTGAGTGACTCATCCACAAGCTGCTGTGGCCGGACCAGGGGCCATGTCAAGGGCGGCGTTCTGGCCGTCCGCATCACGGATAGGGGAGACGGTCATGCCTCACTCCTTTCTCGCCGGCTCGGCACGGGGCCTTGCCGCCGGCATTGCGCATGTCCTCGACGGGTGCGTCGGTCGGGGCAGCGCTGAACCCGGGCTTCTGAGCGACACCCGGAGTTTGCAACGGACGGAGATAGCGGATCGGGAAGCAATGACGGGCTACCTGCCGGTGCGGCCATGCAATAGACCCGGATTTCCCGGCGGCGGCGTGCTGCCCACATAGCTCGCACCGACCGGTGGAAGCTAGGGCCCGGGAAGGCTGTGACCCAGCACCTTCACCATATCCGCCACGACGCGCGGCGTCCACGACGTATCGAGCGAGGCGGCCGCCACCTGCTGCGCTGCAGAGTAGCTCTGGGCAGGCCTGGCAGTTGGCTGCGCCAAGCCAGTCGGATGGATCGGTGGTGCCGCGCGGAGCCGTCTATGGTCCGTCACTGCGATCAAGGACCGCCGGATGCGGTTGGGGCGGCCTGAGTGCGGTGAGGATCGATATTGCGGCCTGGAGGATGTCGGTGCCGGCGTGGGTGGCTCGGGCGTGTAGGTCTTGCTTGGCTTGATCGGGTGTCAACCCGCGCTCGATCAATACGCCGAGTGCTTGGTTGATGTAGGACAGGGCGGCCAACGGGGTGGGGTTAGCGGCATTGTGTGGAAGGGAACGGTGCTCGTCGAGTCGGCCGGCAACTTACGGTGGTCGCCGAGATCGCCCATACGGCGATGTTGCCATGCGTGACTACCGAGTTCGGAGACCTGTCACGACTTCTGGCCGCAATACGGGGTAACCGGTAGCCGATCTATGTTAGGTAACTTTCGTCCATGACGTCACAGTGCTCGGACTGGTACGGCTACCTCCGATTCATCATTGACGATGTTGTCGGCGGGGCGGCGCAGGTAGCCCAGTTATGGCCGAGTGCGATCGACCTGGCTGCAATTGACATCAGCACCTGGGCGCTCAGCCGTCGGCGTGGCGGGCCGGCGCGCGGCACCCGGTAGGGGCTACCGGTGCAGTGCAGCGATAAGCGGCGCTGATTTCGCGTTGGTAGTTGGCACCATCGGCCGACGGCGGACGGCTACAAGGGTATGGCGGGTGTCGATGGAGTGGTGGGCCAGCCCGTAGTAGGGCGCCGTTGTCCAACCGGATGGACACTGGCGTGGTTCGTCTTATTTGAATTGGAAGTTGGCGGTGTGGCTGCTGCCGTCGGTGAGGGTGAGGGTGAATTGCTGGCAGCTTCCGGCCCAGGCTTTGCTGGTCTTCCACACGTAGGTGTAGGTGCCGGTGGTGCTGTCGTATTGCAGGCCGCTGCCGCCGGCGGTGTCGGTCAGGGTGGCGGTGTTGATCGGGGCGCCGTCGGCGCAGTTGATCTGGGTGGCGGTGGGGGAGCCGGTTGCCAGGATGCCGAGGCCGTGGTTGCCGCCCAGGCTGAACTTGATCGGGATGGTCTGGCCTCGGTTGACCTGGTTGAGGACGGGCGGGCTGGCCACCGGTGCCTGGAATCCGGTGAAGGCGTAGAGGTAGCTGTAGTGGTTGGCCGCGGTGATGGCGCTGCTGCCGGCCGGGGTGGTCACGGTGATGTCCACCGTGCCGACGTTGGCCGCGGCCGGGGCGGTGGCAGTGATCGTGGTGTCGCTGGTGATGGTAAACGAGGTGGCCGCGAGACTGCCGAAGTTCACCGCGGTGGCGCCGGTGAACGCGGCCCCGGTGATGGTGACGCTGGTGCCGCCGGTCAGCGGGCCGCCGGCCGGGTTGAGGCCGGTCACGGTGGGCGGCGGCGGGATAAGCGTGACCTGTTGGCTGCAGCCGGATTGGTTGCCGCTGTGGTCGGTGGCGGTCCAGGTGACCGTTGTGGTGCCCGCCGGGAAGCTGGCCGGGGCGTCGTTGCCGAGCACCGGGTGGGCGTCGACCACGTCCTGCACGCTCGGGCTACCGAGTGCCGGGGTGGACGGGTAGCTGCCGGCCACCGCCGGTGGACAGGTCAATGCGGGGGCGGTGGTGTCGATCACGGTGACCGTCTGGGTGGCGCTGGACCGGTTGCCTGCGGTGTCTGTCGCTGTCCAGGTGATCGTGTTGGCGCCGAGCGGCAGCACGGACGGCGCGTCGTTGGTCAGGCTGACCAGGTCATCCGGGTGATCAGGGTCGGTGGCTGTGACCCCGGGCAGGCTGCCGGTGTAGCCGTCGGTGGTGTTGCCTTCCAGGGTCACCGGGGTGGTGGTGATCGCCGGCGGGGTGGTGTCGGCCACCGGGCAGGTCAGCGTCAGGTGGATGCCGGCGATCGCCGGCGGCACCCCGTAGACCGGGCTGGTCACTGTGTCGCCGCCGTCGGCGGCATGGCAGCCGGCCTTGCTGGCGGTCAGCTGGTAGTAGCCACCGACCACGTCCCAGCCGAACCGGCCGTCCTGGCTGGTCGTCACCGGGTTGGCACGGTTGGCCGGCGACATCAGGTCGCTGCCGTTCGGCACCGCGAGGAACGGCCCGTCGGCCGAGTCGCTGCGCAGCAGCGTCACCGTCGCACCCTCGACCGGATGGCCGGTCTGGTCGAGCACCGTGCCGGACGGATCGAGGTAGATGTCGAAGATGACCGCCTGGTTGGCGGTGCCGGTCGGGCATTGGAGGTTGATGTCCACCTCGGCGTAACCGGAGTGCGGGCTCAGCGACGCCACGGTGGCCGCGTACTGGCCCGGGCTCACCTCGCTCAGCGGGCCGGAAACCCAGCTCGGGTCGGGGCTGCCGGACCCGGAGCCGGAGATCTGGTAGCTGGCGGTGCCGCCCGGGCAGCCGGTGGTGCTGAGGGTGGGCTGGTCGGTCCAGTTGACCACCGGCAGCGGGGATGCGGTGTCGCTGCCGACCAGCGGGCCGATGGTGGTCCCGGCCGGTGGGGCGGTCAGGGTGCCCAGGACCAGGTCAACGGTGCTCTGCTGTCCGTCGGCCACGGTCACCGTCGTGGTGGTCGGGATCGCCGTCACTCCTGCGGTCGGGAAGGCGGTGACATCGTAGGTGCCCGCGGGGACGCCGGGCGCGGTGTAGGTGCCGTCCGACCCGCTGCGGGTTTGGGTAACGCACGCCTCGCCGCGCTGCGGGCAGATCTGGATCGGTCCGCCCGGCGCCGGTGAGCCGCCGGCGGTGGTTGTGCCGTTCACCGCGGTGTTCGAGCTCGGGGCCTTGCCATTGGTGACGGGGAAGATGTAGCGGCCTGGCGTGGAGAGGGCGCCGAAGTTCCCGGTCACGAGCGCGTGCGGGTCACCGTTGGTGAACGAATGACTGACCAGCGAGCCGGGCAGCTCGAAGAACTGGCTGCTGTCGCCGGTGCCGGCCGAGAACCCGACCGCGGCCGACCTTCCGCCGAAGCCGCCGGAGCCGCCGGAGAATTCGTCCCCGGATTCCCATTGAATGCTGCGGTAATCGAAGATGATGTCAAAGTCGCCCGGCGCTCGGTCCTGCCGGTTCACCAACAGCAGTTCGAAGCTGTTGAGCTTGTCGATGTTCTGGTCGTAGTAGCCGACGTTGGACCAGTTCACACAGAACGCTTGGTGGGTGCCGACAGTGGTGGTTCCGTAGTCAACCCAGCCGCTGCCGGTGGTGTCCGCGTCGGCGAAGAACGGCGCGATGATCGGCGGCGTGGAGGCGGTCAGGGTGAACGGGACGAACTGGCCCAGGTCAGAGCCGAAGGTGACGTTGCCGTTGTTGTTGACCCACAGCGAGGTGTAGGTCGTTCCGTAGAAGTTGACCGGGAACGGCAGGCTCGCCTGGGCCGAATCGTCATCGGTCGGCGGCAATTGCGAGCCCGTGCAGTCCGGCTTGTCCAATCTCATGATGGCGGCACAGCCGCGATAAGGGCCGGTGGCCGGATCGCTGCCGTTGGAGCCGAGCACCCGCAGCATGATCGGATCGGTGTGGCCGCGGGTCATCGCAGCCCACTCCTCGTCGCTCGGCGTCCAGGTGATGAGGCCGGTCTTGGGGTCAGGGGTGAGGTGCAGCTCGGCCGAGGTGAAGTACGGCTGCCCGGTACCGCGATCGAGCACCTGAACCGTGAATCTGTCGTTCACGAACTTGCCGGCATTACCGGCGTGCCAGCTGATCTCGGGAGGCACCGCCAAGTCACCGGTCAGCTTGGGCCGGGCGGTCGGGTTGTCGTCTGATCCCCAGTACGGCGCGATCCGCGCCGCGGACAGCATGCAACTGAAATCCCGCTGCTCGGTCTGCGACAGCGTGGTACTGGTGTCCGAGGGCCACAGCGCCTGCACCAGGTCGGAGAACTGCTGAGCGTGCGCTTGGAGGATCGTGCCGTAGAGCCGCTCGACACCGATACCGGTGTACTCCGAATACACCGACGCCGACCGGTTGGGATCCAGCAAGTTGAACAGCGTGCCCGCGATCGCGAGCTCGTTGTCCTCGCCGTGATACGTCAACGGGTTACTGAGGTCCACCCCCACACCCGAATTCGTGGAGGGCCCGCCAGCGGATGGAGTCTGGACCCAATCGAAGGCATCGTTGTATACGTCGGCCGGCAGACCGACCGGCAACACGCCGTAATGGTCGGCGCTCATCGCGTAGAAATCCGCGAAGCCTTCCGTCCAGGCCACTCTAGTGCCTTTGTCCTTGCCCAGGGGGGCCGGGGGTGGGTCGTTGACGCACTTCCCCGCCAGGGTAGCCAGGTTGTCATCGACGCAATGGACGTAGGTGCCGGAGATGGGCGCGCTGATCTGATGCTGGAAATCGAACCAGTGCCCGTACTCGTGATTGAGCACATCCCAAGCACTCCAATACACGTCACCAATCTGCATCAGACCATTGGGAAATGTGTTAGCGACGACGTCGCTGCCATTCTTGTCCTTCACGGGATAGGCCACGTTGATCGGAGGAGCGCCGCTGCCGGTGATTCGCTTGCCGAACAGGTAGGCCGTCCACAGCGCGTCGGCGATCGCGAAGGACACGTCTGAGGGGCCGTTGATGCCGGCGGTCATGTTCACGGGCACCGAGCTGCCCGCGGCGATCTGCGGCGCCGTAACAACCTTGGAATACGGGCTGAAACACGTGGAGCATAAGGGGTCGAGACCGTCCAGTCCTACCTGGGCAGCAGCGTTCTGCGCTAGGAAGGTCACCTGCACGTCGGTGCCGGTGCCCGATGCTGGGATGGTGAAGCTGTAATGACCGGTGTCGTTGGTGGTCGTCTGGTCGGTGTACGGAGGCTGCTGACCCGACTCTTGGATCCGCACGACGATGTGCCTTGCCGGATGAGTGCGCGCAGGCACGGCCCAGTCGGTCCAGCTGGCGGTGCCCTGCACCTGAATTTGGTCAGGCGCGACATTGGCCTGGACGTTGGGCCGCACGGTTGGCCCGCTGCTCGGCACGGCGGCCATCTTGGCCAGCCCGGCCGCGCGGCCGGCCGGATCGTTCTTGGTGGCCTTCAGCAGGGCGTCAACGGCCGACTGCCCGACCACCTCCTTGCCGGTCCGGTCTGGATGCAGCCACACGGAGGTACTGGTGACCTGCTGCTGCCCGGCCACGGTGGAGCTGATATCGGCGAGGATGCCACCGATCCGATCCCCGGTCAGGGTCACCGGAACTACTGCGGTCGCCGAACCGGCACGGTTGGTGAAGACGGAGACCGACTTGGTTGGCGGGGTCACGGCGCCCCGGCCGGACAAGCTCAACGTGTAGCGGGTCGCCGGTCGCCCAGCCAGTCCGAAGACCGCCCGACCGGCGCGGTAGCCGGGTCTGATACGAAGCGTCTGGTCCTGAATCCGCCGCGGCTCGGCGGCCTTCGACTCGGCCGCCCGAGCCACCTTGGCAGCCGCAGGTTTGCTGGCGCTACCCGTACCTGCAGCCTTCGAGGCCGCCTTGGTATCCGCCGCCACGCTTCCGGCCGTTGCAGACGAGCCCGGCATCACAGCCATACCACCTGCTAGCAAGGCACCGACCCCGACGAGACAGAACAGCCGTGACCGCAGACGCAACGCCATAATTTCCCCACCAGGCAGCCGGTAGGAACTCGCTATGAGCCCCGGCGAGACCATATGGCATTACTGGACCAAGCATGCGCAGAACACCGCGAATCCGCGTTGTATCTATACAAACCACCCGCGGATGCCAGCGACTCGAGCCAACCGCCTCTTCTGCGGCAGTGCGACCGGCGGCGAGTGCTCCAGGGGGCATGCTGCGCCGAGCGCAGCGCGGTGCGCGGGAGCCCCGCCGACCCCGGCCTCGGCACCGTCAAATACCCGCGCCTCATCTTGTGACTCGCAGCGGTCCATGGCATGAATTTTGCAGTGGTAATTGGCACCATCGGGCCGCCGGCGGTCGGCCTATCGCCTCATCCAAGCGCGGGGACGGAATAAGGCAGATCTGACTCGCGCAGCGATCGGTCTATCGCTGGGGTGGTGCGAGCCGAGATCCGACAGGTCTGCTGGCCAGCGCGCGGCAGCCGAAGACGAGCCGCGGATCAGTAATGGCCGGGCATGTCGTAGCAGAGGGTGTAGCGCCAGAACAAGCGCCGGGAAATCCTTGCCCCCGGCAGGTGTTGGGCTGCGGCGGCACGGTGACCTACCGGCCCGCGATGGCCGTACCGCCACCGCCGATGTACACCCATTCTTGATCGTCGCTGACGGCCGGGCGGCTGGGGTACTGGGCTTGTCCGCTGGCCGTCACGCAGACTCGCGGCGCTTCCCCGAAGATGTAGTCGAAGCTGACCGGCCCATCGGAGACGGAACAGGAGGTGGCGTTGTAGCAGATGTGGCTGTTGGAAGCCAGCTTCTTGCCGTTGGCCTACAGATTGACATAGACGTGCAGTGTCGCAGGCGCCCATCCAGTCAGCTGGGCGCGGCCCGAGAAATATCCCGTACAGATGTGGTTGGCATTGCAGGTATTCGATATGCCGTAGACGCTGGCGTAGGTATCGCCTGGGTCGGGTGGAGGCACCACGGATGGGACGACGGCCGGCTTGGTGCCGGGCGTGGCGGCTATTGCGCTCTGGGTAACGGGACTGAGGGGCGAGTACCCCTATGCTCAGAAGCGAGACAAAGCCCCTCAGCGCGGCATCTCCCAGACAAGGTCGCAGGTATGTGGCAGACATTGACCGGTTCTCTAACAGATGTCAATAGAACCAACCGAGTCGAAGACCAGCTCAAGGCCGACTTTGTCTGCGACGCGTCCCGGATGGCGATCGATGCAGTTACGACGGCGTTCGTCACCGTAGGAGAGAGGCCATTGGAAATCCATTGGCGAGCGGACGGTCACGGCTGGATCATCCTTAAGTCAGGTGAGCGCATCGAGGCCGGTGACAATGATCATGACTTCTTCGACCTGCCCAAGCTGATCTGGCCGCAGCACTATCCCGCCCTCGCCGGAGTGCTCGATAGGGATGATCTGACCGTCAATCTTGACCAGGCGGCTGCGCGACTGCTGGGCAACGGCCGCGCCCATTTAGTCATCGCCACGCTGGATCGGGACTTGAGACTCATCCGCTCGTACCAGTCCCAAGCCGCCGATGGCACCACGTTGCGAAGCGTGGAACTGACCTACACGACCAAGTAGCTGCTTGAAACGCTCGGATGTCGGAGCGCTCGCTGCGGTTGTATGCCTGCCACGCTGAGGCGGGATACCTCGGCTAATCCCGTCCGCGCCATGTCTATCCGGGCTCAGTGCGCGACGAACTCGATCTCGCCGGTATCGAATGTTTCGGTGTGGGGCGTTGCCGACCCGTTTTCCGTCCATTCCCAGACTGCCTGGTTGAACCCGACCAGGCGTAGGCTCGCCGGCTCGACATGGGCGGTGACGGGTCCGGTCACGATGAGGATCATCCTGTCGTCGAGCACGATCACCAACCGATCGTCAACCATCTGGGCAGATGTCAGCTGGTGCAGGTTGTCGTACGGGCGCCCGAACCAGCCGTTCGGCAACCGCAAACTGCCGCCGCCGGTTCGGCCGAACCAGTCGAGGACGGTGCTAGACGGTTGTTCGTCGGACATGGCATCACCCAGGAGAAATCGATATCGGTAGGAAGATTGATTGCCGCCGTCTGGGCCGCCTACCGCTGCCAGGTGGCTGGGGAAGCGCGGCGGCCTCATGATCAGCGTGCCAAACGGGCAACCGGCCCACTGCAGCCGTTCAACTCTTTGCCCCGGTGCTCGCAATGCCGAGATGGACGGTGTCGAGAGCCACCCTGCGGCGTTCCGGTCCGTCCTGCCACTCGATCTTGGCCTTCTGAGGGTAGTCACGAGTGCTCGCGTGAGTCAGCCACAATCATGACGAGATTCTCGCGTGGTTATCTGCCTGGTGCCCGCGTGCGCGGCTGCGTTCCGCGCCTGCCAAGATCTGAGTTGCTCGAGAACCTGCCCGGATTCGTCGGCAGAGGCCTGTTCTATCTCGGCAAGCCGATGGAGGACCAGCTCAGCTTGTTCATCAGCGGGAATCAGGTTCGCTGGAGGCAATTGTCCGTCGAGCATGGCCAGCCGCACGGCTGGTCCGAACCAGTCGTCCTGGCCGGGTCCAGCGATCTCGAGAAACCACTGGGAACGGTCCTTCACTACCCGCAGGTAGCTGTGTTGGCGATCGCGGCCGGTTCGCGGCTAATCGACGGCAGAACACGTACCAACCCAGAGGCCAGCACGGAGGCACCGTCAGCGCGGCGATCCGGTGACGATGACGGCGCACCCTGCGACCTCTCCTGAGCATGCGATCAGCCGAACCGCAGCGATTACGATCGGATTCACATCTAGTGGTGCTAGACAGCCAGCAAAAAGCTAGCACCGCGGTGGCTGCGCCGTCTGCCGGTTTGCGTCTTTCGCGAGTCATTCGCTCCAAGACGGTTGCCTCCACGTAAACCGTGTGACTACAGCTTCTGCGCGCTTGGCGCCGCCTCCCTGCGTGCGGGACAGCGCTGATCATCGGCGTGCTACCGAGCCAGTATCTGCACCAGGTTCGTGTCCGGTAAGCCTCCCGGCCTGCGAGGCACTGCGTCTAGCCCGCCGGATCACCCAGCTCGTGGATCTCGTCGCCTCGAGCTGACGTCCCGTAGCCCGCCGGGACGCTGCTGACTGGACCAATACAAAGGCCAGAGTCGCGTGCCCTGGCTTTTGCTGTTGTCCGGGCACAGTAGCCAGCTGGCGCTGATCGACATCTCAGCTGCTGGCTGGCGCCGCTGTAAGCTGGCGGCATGGGCTCGGCGGCATAGCCTTTCCTGGCTCGAGGCGGTGCGCCGGCCGATACTGCTGGGTTTCATCGGTCAGCGGGCGAGGAGTAGGTCCATGAAGCCGTTAGGCGAGCGGTTGATCGCCCTGGCAGCCGACCAGGACACTTCGAGCGCAGCGGCTTCGTCCGCCCTTGCGGCGGTCGCCGATCGCGGCCGCCAACACGCAACGTCGCACGGTGGGCCGGCCGATGGTCGTCACTAGGGGATTCCGCGGCCGCCGGCAGGACGCGGCCACCCAGCTGCCGCCGGGGCAGTACCTGACGCGCGACTTCCCGGTTCTCTCAGCCGGCCCGACGCCGCGGATCGACCTCGACCGGTGGAGCTTCGTCATTCGCAGCGAGGCGGGAGTCGAACACCGCTGGAGCTGGCGCGATGTCGCAGCGCTGCCGAGTGAGACGCCGACCGTCAACCTGCACTGCGTCACCCGGTGGTCGAAGCTGCGCACCACGTGGCGCGGCGTGTCTTTGGACGTCCTGCTCGATGCGGTTGATACGGCTGCCGACTACGCACTCGTGCGTTCCTACGGCGGATACACGACGAACCTGCCGCTGGAGGATCTGCTCGACGGCCAAGCCTGGCTCGTCTACGAGTATGAGGATCAGCCGCTCGAGCCAGCGCACGGTGGCCCGGTGCGGTTGCTTGTCCCGCATCTCTACTTGTGGAAGTCGGCAAAGTGGGTGCAGGGGATCGATCTGCTGTTCGAGGACGAACCGGGCTTCTGGGAGACGCTCGGCTACCACGAGTACGGCGACCCCTGGCGCGAACAGCGTTACCGGGGGGATTAGCGGCATGCGCTGGCGCCCGGCACGGCTGGTGGACCGCGTGGTCGAGACGCCGTCCGCGACCACCCTGGTCATCGAGGTGCCAGGCTGGCCCGGACACCTGGCCGGGCAGCACGTCGATGTACGACTCACCGCCGAGGATGGCTACCGGGCCCAGCGGAGCTATTCGCTGGCCGCGGCCGCCGATCACGACCGCATCGCCCTCACCGTGCAGGTCTTGGCGGACGGTGAGGTCTCGCCGTTCCTCGCGCGCGACCTGCGGGTGCCCGATGAGCTCGAGGTGCGCGGCCCGCTCGGCGGCTGGTTCGTCTGGCGTGCGGCGCAGGCGGAGCCGATCCTCTTGGTCGCGGGCGGGTCGGGCGTTGTCCCGCTGATGGCGATGGTGCGGGCGCGGGCTGAGGCGCACAGTCGAGCGCCGTTCCGGTTGCTGTACTCGGTGCGCAGCGAAGCAGATGTGTATTACCGCGACGAACTGCGCTGTCGAGCCCGCGAGGACCAAGGACTGGACGTGAGCTTGCTCTACACCCGGACCGCGCCGCCGCCAGCGACGCGTCCCGCCCGGCGAATCGACGTTCACGATCTGGCCGCGCTGGGCTGGCCGGCCGAATTCGGTCCCACCTGTTACGTGTGCGGCTCCACCCCGTTCGTCGAGACGATCGCCGACACGCTGGTGAAGCTCGGACACGACGCGCGCCGAGTTCGCACCGAACGCTACGGAGGTTGACATGCCCGAGCATCAGGACGGGAACGCGCTGGCCGGTCCGCTCAGCGACGTGTTCGTATTCGATATCACCGCCACGGTGGCGACCTGCTCGGTGTGCGGTCGCCAAGATCAGGTGGCGACGCTGCGCGTCTACGGCGGCGAACCGGGATTCGTCGCGCGATGTCCCGGCTGCGACTCGATCGTCCTGCGCTATGCGCGGACTCCGGCTGGCCACTGGCTCGACCTGCGCGGCGCGGTATCCCTCCACGTGCCGGCAGACCTCACGCAGCCGGACTCCCCGGCGGCGCTGAGATGAAGCGCCCACTTGGAAGGTGTCAGCGAGCAGCTACCTGATGGCCACCTGGCCGAGGTCATCACACCCAGTCGATGAGTCGCCGATACCTCTCGCGGCAGGTCCGTATTATGACCCGCATGAATGAAACTTCCTCGCGACCCTGGGGCAGCTACACAGTCCTTACCGAGGGTGATGGCTTCAAGGTGAAAACCATTGAAGTCCATCCGGGACAGCGGCTGAGCTACCAAACTCACGCACGCCGCGCTGAACACTGGTTCATCGTGCGAGGTCAAGGCCAAGTACTTCTCGATGGTGTCAACCGCGAAGTTCAGGGCGGCGACACAGTTGACGTCCCCAAGAATTCCGCTCACCGCATTCACAACACGGGCGAGCTTCCGCTCGTCTTCGTGGAGGTTCAGCACGGTGACTATTTCGGCGAGGACGACATCGTCCGCCTCGACGACGACTACGGTCGCGTGCAAACAGACTGACCTGCTGACCAGCAAGAACTCGACTGGGAACTGCTCACCCGAGTGTCAGCCAGGGTAAGCCTCAACCTACGGACGACTACTTTCGCGGCGTCGGCGCGCAGCGCCGGGATTGCCCGCTAGTACCGCTTGCCTACCGAGCCGGACCTCGGTCACCATCTTCTCAGGAAGGTGTCATCGTGACCGAGGACAGGCAGGCCGCTCAGTCAAAGCCGACTGCGCCGCACTGGGTGCTGGCGCTGGCTGTTGCCTGCATACTTCTCATCGTGGCGGCCGGCGGCTGGCTCGTCCGCGCCCCGGCCGGATCGCGGGCAGCCACGACTAAGCCGACTACCCGCTTGAGACCGCACCCAGCGGTTACGGCAGGCTCCACGAGCACACCGACCGAGGCGGCCGGCCCATGGTCGGCCAAGGCGCTCGGCAACGTGCCGATCGCCATGACGATCGCCAGCAGCTCTGATGCCGTCTACGCCCGCGAAGGCGACCAGATCGTTCGGCTCGACCCGACGACGGGCGCGGTCTCGGAGCGCGCCGCGCTCGACCCGTACGCGGTCTGGCCGCCCATCGTCACCGCACATGCGCTCTGGCAGGCGGTCGCCGCCAACGGTGCCGTCGCCGTCCAGTCGCTGGACCTGGATACCCTGCAACCGCTCGTTACCCGCACCATCGCCGACGCCACCACCCCGAGCCCGGGCGGACCGCGATGGGCACCGCGCCTCACCGCAAGCCCCGACGGGGGGACCATCTTCCTCGGCAATGGCGACCGGCTCTTCGTGCTCGACCCGACTACCAGTCACATCACTCAGCAGCTACAGCTCGACGGGCTCATCGGTGCGGTGGAGGTATCCGCGGACGGTGCTCGGCTCGACGTGGGGGTGAATCCGCAAGGAAGCAACACTGCCGACCTGGTGGTGCTGGGCATCCAACACAACCTGGCAACCCTCAGCGAGACCGCGCTTCAAGGTGGCAACGTCAGCGCGCTGCTCGCGACCAGTGGGGGCATCTGGGCCACGTTCAGCGGGGGCCACGCCGACAGCGTCTGGTACTTGCCGTCAACCGATCCCAGCCACGGCCGGATCGTCAGTTCCGGCGGTGGCGGGTTACCGTCCACCGTCACCCTGGCCGCCGGGGTGGTCTGGCTGGGTGGCCCGAACACCATCGCATGCGCCGATCCAGCCACTGGAGCCGTGCGGGAGCAGGAAGCTGTGACAGTTCAGCCCGGTCAGCCGCGCTACTTCGGCGGTACCGATCTTGTCTCGGGGCGCTGGATCGCTGTCTATCAAACCGGTGACGCCGCCGGCCTGGCGACGATCTCAGTGCCTGTTCAGTGCCGTAGTGAGAGGACACAGAGCTAGCCCGGGCCGGCTCGAAGTCCCTGATCTGCCGAGTTACCGGTCGAGGCTGCTGAGCACGATCGCCACCGTTGGCATGGATGCCAGTGCCTCAGATGGTGACGCGGCTGATGATTGCGCCGAGGGTCGGCTGTGCCACGCCACCGGCGCGTTCGATCGAGATCCCCATCTGGCTGGTGTGGTCGAGGTCGCCGCTGGCCTGCACGAGGACGCTGCCATTGCGGTTCGGTCGAACCAGCCCGGCGGAGGTGGCGCTGCCGCCCGGTCCCAGCATCCACAGCTGGTAGGTCCTATCCGCTGGCAGCAGCGGAATGTCCTGCCCGATCAGCACTACCTGGTGTTTGGCCTTGGTGTAGATGAGGGTGGCGTGTCCGGAGCTGCCCACCGGCATCGAGGCGGTGGCCACGTCGGCGCTGTCGAAATCGCTGCTCACCGCGGTGGCGGCGATCCGGTGGCCGGCCAGTTGCCGGTGTTCCTGCACGCTCCAGCCGGCGGCGATCACGGCGATGAGTGCGCAGGCGGCCGCCATCGCCGGCCACGACCAGCGGTGGGTGGCTGGTGGCCGGAGGGCGGTAATGCCAGCTCGAGGTGGCAGCGGGCGGATCCGGCGGATCGCGCTGAGCACCTCGTCGCGTAACGCTTGCGGAGCTTCGGCGGCCGAGGTGTGGGTCAGCTCGAGGGCGGCCGCCCGCAGGCTCGTCAACTCGGCGGCGCAGTCCGCGCAGTCGGCCAGGTGGGCTTCGAGGAGTTCCCATTCGGGCTCGTCGAGGGCATCGAGAGCGTAGGCGCCGACCAGCGCACTCGGCTCGTGGCTAGTCATCGGATACTCCCAGAGCGTCGCGGAGCCGGATCAATCCATCACGGATTCGGGTCTTGGCTGTGCCTAGCGGCAGGTTGAGCAGGACAGCTACTTCGCGGTGCGTGTAGCCGCCGAAGTAGGCGAGGCTGATCGCCTCCCGCTGGGTGTCGGTCAGATCGTGCAACGCGTTGCGGACGCGCTGAGCGTCGAGATTGGCCTGTGCCCGTTCGCTGACCTCGTCGTAGGGCCGGTCGGTATGGGTGACGGCGTAGCGGTCCTCGCGCTGAGTTGCTGACCGGGCAGACCGGACTCGATCCACCGCCCGCCGATGGGCGATCATGAGCAGCCAGCTGGGCACGGACCCGAGGCCGGGATCGAAGCGGGCGGCCTCTCGCCAGACCTGCAGGTAGACATCCTGGGAGACCTCGGCGGCCTGCGCCGGATCGCGCACCACTCGCAGCACCATGCCGTATACCCGGGCGCTGGTCTGGTCGTACAGCGTCGCGAACGCCTGCTCGTCGCCGCGGGCGGCGGCGGCCAGCAGCTCGGCCAGCTCCGGAGCGCTGCCGCGAATAGCCGCTGGCTGCCGGCGCGTCCCGGCGGTTCGGGTGAAGCGGAGATCGCTCACTGCTGCACGCCCCGCACCGGCCGGGACCGCGACGGATTCATGGGAGTACTTCGGCATAGCCGGCCAATCGGATTGCTCACCTGGCACCTGGCCGTGCCGTTCGCGGTCAGCCAATCCGCGCCATACCGCGGCTACGAACCACACCCAGATCACCCCCCAGGAGAAAGGCCTTTGCATGCCATCCTCGACAGTTCCCCGGAGAAGACGATGTTCCAGCGTCACGGCGCGCAGGGTGTCGCTGATCGTCGCCAGCACGGTGCTTGCGCTGGGTGCGGTGAATGCCTGCAGCTCCTCGACCACGCCGACCGCCCAGCAGGGCACGAGCATGGCTGCGACCACCAACGCGACTACCAACGCGACCGCGGCATCGGGGTCCGGCTCCGCGACCAGCGGGCGAGTCACGATCCATATCCAGGGATTCCGCTACACCACTCCCGCCTCGGTGCCGCCCGGCGACCAGATCCAGGTGATGAACATGGACAGCGAGGCCCACACCGTCACTGCCGACGCAAGCGGAGGCTTCGACGTTCAGGTGCCGGCAGGCCAGACCGTGACGTTCACCGCTCCCTCCCAAGCTGGTAGCTACCCGTTCCACTGCGACTACCACTCCAACATGCACGGTGTGCTCATCGTGCGATGAGCTGTCCGATCAGCCGTGGTCGCCGAGGCAATCCGAATCGGGACGCGGCACCGAATCCCTTCCCGACCACGGCTCCTCGTCGAGGTCGCCCAACTTTTCCGGAGGAAGCCAGAATGAAGAAACCCCTGCTTTTGTTAGCGCCCGTGGCAGCGATCGGTCTTGCCGCGTTGGCGATGCCGGGTGCTGCCTCGGCAGCCAGCAGTTCTTATCAGGCTCAGCTGAGCGCGTTGAATCATTCGAGTGGTTCGGGCAGCGTGATGATCACGCTGAACGGGTCGCAGGCCACCGTCAGCGAGCATTTCTCCGGCCTGGCCGCCACGTTCGGTGGTAAGCCGTATCCGCATGTGCAGCACATCCATATCGGCGCGCAGGGTCAGTGCCCGACCACCGCGGCGGACAAGAACGGTGACGGCGTCATCTCCACCACCGAGGGCGCTCCGTCCTACGGCGCCATCGGCACCACGCTGTCAACCTCCGGGGATACCAGCCCGGCCGCCGGCACCACGCTGACCGTCGCGCCGGCCGGCGCGTCCACCGACTACAACCGCACGATCAGCCTGGACTCCAAGACGCTGGCCTCGCTGCAGGCCGGCACCGCGGTGATCGTGGTGCACGGTCTGGATCCGGCGACGTTGAGCACGACCGCGCAGGGGGAGAAGAGTGACCTGGTGCCCTCGCTGCCGCTGGCTGCGACCTCGCCGGCGCTGTGCGGCACGCTGGTCGCCTCGCAGATGGGCAGCATCCCGGGTGGCAGCGCCGACACCGGTGGCGGCAGCACCGCCGGTGAGCAGCACCAGGGCTGGATCGGGATCGGCGGCGGCCTGATGCTGGCCGGCGCAGCGGCCGGCACCCTCGCGCTGCGCCGACGGACCGCGACCACCCGATAGCACTGCGAGGTAGGCAACCAATGATTGAGCCGCAGCACCACGGCCACCGCCGACTGCCTCCGTTGGCTGTGCTGGCCGTGGTGCTGCTCCTCGCCGGCACCGCGCTGGTCATCGTCGCGCTGCGCAGCCAGCGGCACGCCCCGCAGCCACCGGCCTCGGCCGCTGTTCCGCTCGCCTCCGCCTCCGCGCCGTTGGCACAGTCGCCGGAAGCCGGCACGGCCGCGCCGCGCCGCTCGCCGGTTGTCAGCGGGCCCGTGCTGTCCCGCGCGTTGCCGGTGCACCTGGACATCCCGACCATCGGGGTGAGCACGGATCTGCTTCAGCTTGGGCTGAATTCCGATTCCAGCGTGCAGGTTCCCCCGCTGAGCCGGCATTCCGAAGCCGGCTGGTACAAGTACTCACCCACCCCGGGCCAGCTCGGCCCGGCGGTCATCCTCGGTCACGTCGACTCCGCCGAGTACGGCCCGGCGGTGTTCTTCCGACTCGGCGCGCTGCGTCCCGGCAATACCGTCAGCGTCACTCGTGCCGATCACACCGCAGCGGTGTTCCGCGTTGATCGGGTCGTGTCCTATCCCAAGGACCATTTCCCGACCCTGCAGGTCTACGGCAACACCAGCAACGCCGCGCTTCGGCTGATCACCTGCGGCGGCAAGTTCGATTTCACCACCCGCAACTACGAATCGAACATCGTTGCCTACGCCTCGCTGATCACCAGCCACCGCGCCTAGTAAGCCACGTGCGGGCCTTCTCCGTCGCTCTCGCTGCCACGCGTTCGGCTGAGCGCCTGGTACACCCGGGGCGGCAGCGGTATGAAGCCAGAGGTGCGGCGCATGTATCGGCGGTAGGCCGGCCGGCGTGCCAGGTGGCGTTCCAGCAGGGGCTTGCCGGAGCCGAAGGCGAGCAGATACACCATGATGGCGGGGGAAAAGATGCTCAGCATGCCCGGCCAGTGCTCGGCGGCCAGCAGGAAGATGCCGATCCAGACGCAGGCATCGCCGAAGTAGTTGGGGTGGCGGGTGTAGCGCCACAGCCCGCGGTCCATCACCTCACCGCGGTGCGGATCGGCTTGGTAGCGGTCCAGCTGCCAGTCGCCGATGCTCTCGAAGCCCCAGCCGACCAGCCAGACCAGCAGCCCGATCCACCCGAGGATCGTCAGCGGCCCGGTGGTGAAGCTGCCCACTACCAGCGGCGACGCAACCAGCAACGCCAGCAGGCCCTGCAAGCCGTAGACCATGACCACGGCGTAGCCGGCCGGCTTGCCTTCCAGCATCCGCTGATAGCGCGGATCCTCGGCCTTGCCGCGATTGCGTCGCCCGATCCGTACGGCCAATCGGAGGCCCCAGGCCAGCGTCATGGCCAGCAGCAGGACCCGCCGGGCCGGCTCGCCGCGACCGGCCGAGGCCGCGAACGCGGTGATACTGGCCGCGCAGAACAGCAGGCCCCAGGCGGTGTCGATCACGCTGTGCTTGCCGGCTATCCGTCCGACCAGATAGGTGACGGCCAGCACGAGCAGGATGGCCGCGGCGACGAAGGGCAGCGCCTGCCAGAAGGCACTTGCCGGAAAGCGGCTCACGATGGACGGAGTGCGAGCAACTGCTCCACCCCCATCCGTCCCGCGGCGAAGCTCAATCCACCGCCGACCAGGTACACCCGCCAGATCCGAGCGACCTCCTCACCGACCAGGTCCAGCAGCTCAGGCCGGTGGGATTCGAAGTTGGCCAGCCAGTCCCGGACGGTCTCGGCGTAGTGCTCCCGCAGATCCTCCACCGCGATGACCTGAAAGCCAGCCGCCGCGAGCTGGCTGAGCGTCTGCTGGACCGGGCGCATGTGCATGTCCGGCGCGATGTAGTGCTCGATGAACGGCCCGCCGCCCGGCGCAGCGTCAACGTGCCGGGACATCTGCTGCAGCAGCAGCTTGCCGCCTGGCCGCAGCTGGCTGAACAGGATGTTCAGAAAGCTCGGGTAGTTCGCCTCACCGACGTGCTCACCCATCTCGATCGAGCTGACCGCATCGAACGGTTCCCCGGCCAGATCCCGGTAGTCCTGCAACCTGACCTCCACCCTGTCGGTGAGGCCGTGCTCGGCGATCCGCGCGGTGACAAAGGCGTGCTGCTGCTCGGAAATGGTCACGCCGAGCACCCGGGCGCCGAAGTGTCGCGCCGCGTGCAGGCTCAGCGAGCCCCAGCCACAGCCCACGTCGAGCAGGCGCATCCCGGGCCGCAGATCGAGCTTGCGGCAGATCAGGTCGAGCTTGGCCACCTGTGCCCGGCCCAGCGTCATGCCGGGTTCGGCGTAATAGGCGCAGGAGTAGGCCATCGACTCATCGAGGATCAAGGCGTAGAAGTCGTTCGACAGGTCGTAATGGTGCCGGATCACAGCCCGGTCCCGATCGCGGCCATGCAGTTGCCCGGCCACCCGGGCCTGGCCGTGCGGTGCGGGCGGCGGTGGTCCGATGACACCCAGCCGGGCAGCCGACCCGGCTAGTCGCAACCGGCGCGCACGAGGCAGAGCCAGCCGGCCGAGGTTGCGGGACTGGGCGTGCCGCCACAGCACGGCGAGCCCCTCGGCCAGTGCCGCGGCGTCCCCGGGCACCTCCAGGTCACCGGCGACATAGGCCTGGGCCACGCCGAGCTCGTTCGGCCGCCAGAGCACTCTGCGCAGCGCCCGGCGGGAGCGTACCTGCACCGTGGGGGCATCCGCCGGCCCGGCAAAGCTGCCATCCCACGCCTCGATCCGGATCGGCGGTGCACCGCCGAGCACGCCTGACAGCAGCCGGATCAGCCGCTCGGCCGCCGTCATCACCGCGCCACCGGCTTGCTCAGGCGGAACTGCCGCACGTCGAGGTAACCGGCGGCGAAACCGGCTTCGCAATAGGCCAGGTACAGCGTCCACATCCGCCGGAACACCTCGTCGAAGCCGAGCCTGTCAACCGTCTCCGCCTCGGCCTCGAAGCGGGCGCGCCAGCGGCGCAGTGTTTCGGCGTAGTGGCTGCCCATGCCGAAGCCGGCATCGGAATCCAGCCCGGCCGCGGTCGCACGTTCCCGGATCGCCCGCACCGAGGGCAGTTGGCCGCCGGGAAAGATGTACTTCACGATCCAGGTATAGGTGTTGAGGCTGGCCAGCATCCGGTCGTGCGGCATGGTGATGGCCTGCAGGCCGGCCAGGCCACCCGGTCGCAGCAGCCGCGCGATGCTGGTGAAGTACTCCGGCCAGTGATCGGCACCGACTGCCTCGATCATCTCGACGCTGACCACCGCGTCGAACTGCCCGTCAACTTCGCGGTAATCCTGCAGCCGCACCTCGACCCGGTGGGCCAAGCCGGCGGCGGCAATGCGGTTGCGGGCAAGCTGGGCCTGCTCGGTGGAGAGCGTCACGCTGGTGACCCGGGCACCGCGGGCCGCCGCGCGGCCGGCCAGCTCACCCCACCCGGTACCGATCTCCAGCAGCCGGGTGCCGGCCCGCACACCGGCCAGGTCGAGGATCCGGTCGATCTTGCGATGTTGTGCCTCCAGCAGGCTCTGCCCGGCGGAGAAGCGTGGTTCGCCGGCGAACAGTGCCGAGGAGTAGCTCAGCGACGGATCCAGGAACAGCGAAAACAACTCGTTGGACAGGTCGTAGTGATGACCGATGTTGGCGCGCGCACCGGCCAGCGTGTTGTCCTGCTCGACGGGCCGGCTGCGCAGCACCGCGCTACGCAGCCGCTGCAGGGGTGGCGGCACCAGGGTGGCCAGCCGGCCGGCCAGCACGGTGAGCAGCCCGGTCAGGTCCGGGCAATCCCAGTCGGCTGCCATGTAGGACTCACCGAAGCCGATCAGCCCGCCGGCGCCGAGGCGGTGGTAGAAGTGGTCCGGACGGCGCAGCGTCAACCTCGGCGTGCCGGGATCCCCCGCGCCAAACTGGGTCCCGTCCGGCAGCCTCACCTGGATGGGTAGCGCGGACAGCGCACGGCGGGTGAGCAGGCGGGCGAACCGGGCGCGGACCGGATGGTGTGGCACGGCCGCGACGTCCGGCCAGCGCCGCGGGTCGATGGCCAATGGCAGCTGGCGGGTCATGGTCATCGGGCGTTCAGCCCTGCCTCGCGCGCCATCGTCTTCTCGTGCACCGGGCGAAGTCCCTTCAGATACAGCGCGATTCCGTGCCGCCGGATCCCGAACATCACGGCCCGGGTGGCCAGCGGAGTGCGCAACGCGGTCCACAACCTGGTCGGTGCCGGGCGCCGCACTCCGGTCATCACCGCGGTGAATGGCCGATCGCCGGGCCGGTGCAGGTTGATGTTCACCAGCAGGCGGTCACCGGGCAGCGGTAGCCGCATCCGGTAGCTGCCATCGACCGGATAGAACGGTGAGACGAAGAACGCCTTGTCAACCCGCGCCTGGCCGGTGGCGTCCGGATGCAGCAGGTAGCAGTGCCGTCCGCCGTAGGTGTTGCGGACCTCGGCCACCACCGAGTGCAGCGCCCCGGCGGCGTCCAGGCAGTAGTACACGGTCAGCGGGTCGAAGACGTAACCCAGTACCCGAGGATTGGCCAGCATCAGCACCCTGGCCGGGGCGGCTTGGCCGTGCTGGGCAAGCCAGCCGTCCAGGCCGGCTCGAAGCGACCGGCCGCCGAGGTGATCCGCGCTGTCGAACCGGCACAGCCGGCGCAACCCGCGCGGCAGCGTGGGGACGTCGTCGAGATCCACCAGCCAGAGCCGGGTGCGGAAGGACAGCCGGTAGTGCACCGGCGCCGGCCGCCGGTGCACGATCCGCACGTCATAGCAGCAGGCCGTCACCAGTCGACCCCCAGCCGGCTCGCCGCCGTCACCCCGGACTGGCAGCCGTCCTCGTGGAAGCCCCAACCGTGATAGGCGCCGGCGAAGGCCAGCCGGCCGTCGCTGATCCGCGGCAGGTTCTGCTGGGCCGCGACCGATTCCGGCGTGTAGAGCGGATGTTCGTAGCTCATCCGACGCAGCACCGAACCGGCCCGGATCCGGTTCTCGGCATTGAGCGTGACCAGGTAGCGGGTGCCGGTGTCCAGCCGCTGTAGCCGGTTCAGGTCGTAGCTGACCCGCACGGCCGCGGCATCGGCGCGGCAGGACGGCATCGCGTAGTTCCAACTGGCCTGCGCCCGGCGGGCCCGGGGGAGCAGCGTGGTGTCGGTGTGCAGCACCGTCGGGTTGATCGAGTAGCCGAACGCGCCAAGCGTGTGTCGTTGCAGGGCGGTCGGGTTGTGCAGCATGGCCAGCGCCTGGTTCGGGTGGGTGGCGATCACCGCGGCATCGAAGCGCCGGCGATCATCGGCGTCGTCATGAACCTCGATGCCGTCGGCATGCCGGATGACCCCTCGTACCGCGGTGGTGGTGTGTATCGCGCTGAGCTGCTTGGCCGCCTTGTCGACATAGCGCTGCGAGCCACCCACCACGGTGCGCCACTGGCGCGAGCCGCCGATCGAGAGCATGCCGTGATGGTCGAGGAACTGCAGCAGGTAGCGGGCCGGGTAGTCACTGGCCCGCTGCGGCGCGCAGGACCACACCGCCGAGATCAGCGGGGTCACGAAGTGGTTCTGGAAGTACTCGCTGAACCGGCCACGGCGTAGGAACTCCCGCATCGTGTCGGACTCCGACCCGCCGGCGGCCAGCAACGCCCGGGCCCGGCGGTGGAAGCGCGGAATCTCAGCCAGCATGCGCAGGTAGGACGGGTTCAGCGCGTTGCCGGCGACCGGGAACAGGCCGGGCAGGCCGCGGCCGCCGGCGTACAGCAGGCCACAGCCGCCGCAGCGGACGGACATGCTCATCTCGCTGTCCTGGGTCGCGACGTCCAGTTCGGCGAACAACCGCATCAGCTGGGGATAGGTGGCCTGGTTGTGCACGATGAAGCCGGTGTCGACGTTCACCGCACGGCCGTCCTCATCGGCGAGTTCATGGGTGTGGGCGTGGCCGCCCAACCTGTCCTCGGCCTCATACAGCGTGACATCGGCCTCTCGCTGCAGCACGTAGGCCGCCGTGAGCCCGGCAACGCCGGCACCGATCACCGCGATCTGCCTGCGTCGCACAGCGCGCTCCTCCTGCCTGGGTGTCCACCCACCGTCGGTTTAGACGGTGACCCGGGCAGCGCCGGAGATCACCTCTCGCAGGTAGTTCGGAGCGGCCCGGTGCCCGGATTGCCCGGCGTCAAGTCTGGATGGGTCGGCATCGGGCATCAGCGTGCCAACCAGGAAGCCGGCGGCCAGTTCGTGCCATACGGCGGCGCGGCGCAGCATCGCGTGACCGTCGCCCCGGACGGTGACGAAGCTGGCCGGGACGCCGGCCGCCCGCAGCTGGGCGGCGAACCGTTCGGTGCCGACGGCCGAGGTCATGCGGTCGCGGTCGCCGTGCGCCAGCAGTACTCGGCAGCCGGCGAGCTGGTCGATCGGCTCGCCCGGTGGCAACCAGGGCGCCAGCCCGACCACGCTGCGCACCTGATCCTGGCTGGCCGCGCGCAACGCGGTCCGCCCGCCCATGGAATGTCCGACCAGGCCGATCGGCCGACCGGGATGGCGCTCAGCCAGCTGCTCCAACGCCCAGGTCACGTCGGCGACCGGCGACATCGCCTTCCCGTTCCAGCCACGTACCCCGAAGCGCAGCCGGAACACAGCCAACCCGCCGTGGCCCGCCGCTGCGATCCGCCTGGCGATCGGCACCATCCGCAGCACGGCCAGCTGCCGCGCCCGCACGGGCTCAGTACTGCGATCCCGGCCGCCGTGCAACACCAGGACCGCGGCGCGCACCGAGCCCGCCGACCTCGGCTCGGCCACCGAGATCAACTGACGCCCGGGTGCTGCCATGACTGCACCCTATGCGGTCTTGATCAGCTCCGTCCGGGCCGGCCGCGCGCCGGTGTTCGGCCATGTTCGGCGACGTTCGACGAGCCACCGAGGCGATCATCGCATCGATAACATCGCCGACAACGCAATTGATTAGGGCAATTACCCAATGTTGCCCTAGTTCAGGTATGCCCCGGATCCGCGCCGACATCCCGGTCCTGCCTAAGGAACGGCGAGCTTCGACGACGTAGCCGTCGGCCAATGAGTTACCTGGTCAATCACCCACCATGGAGTAAGCCGTGAATGCCGAGCGACCTATCCTGCCTACGGCCGGCGAGCTGCGGTTCGACGATCTGCTGAGAGCACTGCTCGCCGAGCGCGCCCTGTCCGGCTGGCGGGTGACGCTGGATCCTCCCTGGTGCCGGGCCGATCCGCCGGCTGGCCTGCGACGGATCCAGGGCTGGAAGCTGCATGTCTCGGCCACTCCCTTGTCCACCGCGGTCATGCTGTCGCGCTGCGTTCCGCGGCTGTTGTCGGCGGGAGTGTCGTTCAAGTTTGCCGCCACCCTGGAGGATGTCCATGCCCTGACCGATGCCCGCTGTGATCGGCCCAGCGGTGGCAAGGTCCTGACGGTATACCCGGGCGATGACGAGCAGGCCGTCGAGCTCGCCGCGATCCTGCACGAGGCGACCCTTGGCCTGCCCGGTCAGGAGATCCTCTCTGACCAGCGATATCGCCCGGACAGCATCGTGCACTACCGGTTCGGAGCATTCGCCGGCATCACCAGGCAAAACCTCGACGGGCGCCAGGTCAGTTACCTTGAGGCCCCCGACGGCTCGCTGGTGGAGGACACCCGCTCGGCCTGGTTCGATCCGCCGAGTTGGGCTGCCTGCCCGTTCGCGGCGGAGCCGGCCGAACCGAGCCACGACCAGCCGCCCGGCGTGCGGACCGTGCTGATCGCCGACCGTTTCGAGGTGCGGGCAGCCATCACGCATGCCAACCGCGGTGGTGTCTACCGCGCGCTGGATCACCAGACCGGCCTGGACGTCATCATCAAGCAGGCACGCGCGCACACCGGCGCTCAGATCTCCGGCGAGGACGCCCGCGATGCGTTGCGGCATGAAGCTGCCATGCTGTCCGCACTGGACGGCCTGGCGCCGAGGGTCGTCACGATCTTCGATCAGGACGGCGACAGCTTCCTCGTGGAAGGCCTGGTGCCCGGCCAAACCCTGCGGTCGTGGATCGCCGATCAGATCGATGCCAGCGATTCCGATCCGGCCGTCGTGCCGCTCGATGCCGGCCTGGACATCAGCCGCAAGCTGATCGAGCTGCTCAGCGCGGTCCACGATCGAGGCCTGGTCTGCCGGGATTTCACCCCGAACAACATCATGGTGCGTCCGGACGGCGAGCTCTGCCTGATCGATCCCGAGCTGACCGATCGCGAGGGTGCGCTGGTGTCCCGCGGGCACACGCCGGGCTTCGCACCGCCGGAGCAGGCAGCCGCGGATCGGTTCATCCGCTGTCCCGGTCCGGCGGTGGACCGATTCAGCCTGGGCACCACCCTGTTCCTGCTGGCTACCGGGACTGAACCGCTGCTGCTGGCCGACCGTCCCGAGCCCCGATCACCCGCCGAACGATATGCCGCACGACTCGCGGCGGTGGGCTCGCCGCTGGCCGTTCACCTCACCGAGGTCATCGTCGGGCTTACCGCGGCGGCACCGGAAAGCCGGTGGAGCCTCGAACGTGCCCGAGCCGCGCTGGCACCGGGCCGGCCGGTTGGTGGGCATCCGATCCCTGCGCCGGTAACGCCGATCCAGCGGATGATCGACGACGGCATCGCGGTCCTGCTGGCCGATCTGGAACGTGAACGTCGTCGGTTGTGGCCGAGCGGTCCGTTCGGACGGCTCACCGACGAGTGCGCGGTCCAGCACGGAGCGGGCGGAGTGCTCGGCGTGCTGACGTACGCCGCGCAGGCGGGGCATACCGAGCTGGCAGACACGATGGCGTTCGTCGCGCGGTGGACCATCGATCGACTGCAGGCCCGCGAGCGACACCTGCCAGGCCTGTACTTCGGCTCGGCCGGCGCGATCTGGGCCACCTACAGCTGTGCTCGCTGGCTGGGGGACGGTGACCTTGCCGAGCGGGCATTGGCCATCGCCCGGCAGCTACCGGTGAGCTGGCCGATCCCCGATATCTGCCACGGCGCCGCCGGAACGGGCATGACGTTGCTCGGCCTGTGGGAAGAAAACCAGGACGACGACCTGGCCAAGCGGGTTGCCGACTGTGCCGACGGGCTGTTGCTGGCGGCGGATGTCGAACGCGGCCGGATCCACTGGCCGATCCCCGAGGGCATCGATTCCTCCCTCGCCGGCATCTCGCACTACGGTTTCGCCCACGGCATCGCCGGGATCGCCGACTTCCTGTTGAGCGCGGCGGCCGCCTTCGGTCGCGAGGACTGGCTGGCCGCGGCGGTCCGAGCCGGCGACACCCTACTTGCGGCGGCTGATCGCAGCCTTCCCGGCGCTCGGTGGCAAACCTCCATCGACGGCCCACCCACCGCGCGGGAGTTCTACTACCACTGGTGCAGCGGCAGTTCCGGCATCGGCACCTTCCTGCTCCGGCTGGGCGTGGTTACCGGTGGTGCCGATTACCTGGCCGCCGCGGCGGATGCCGCGCTGGCCGTGCATCGCACCAGGTGGATGGCGGGCACCGCCGCCTGCCACGGCCTGCCCGGAGGTGGCGAGTTCCTGCTCGACCTGGCTGCCGCGAGCACCGGTGCGGCTCGCGAGCGTTACCGTGCGTGGGCCGCTGACCTGGCCGCGGCTCTCTACGCGCAGCACGCGATTCGCGACGACCGGCTGGTGCTGCCCGACGAGACCGGCAATGCGGTTACCGCCGACGCCCAAACCGGATTGGCCGGGGCTGTCGGATTCCTCCTGCGACTGCAACAGGGAGGACCACGACTGTGGCTCGCCGACGCGGCCATAGCCAATTACCCGAGAACGAAGGGAGGTGATTTCCATGTCACGCAATCTCAGTGATCTGCAGCGCTTCGTCGCGGAGAACGCTCCGCTCGCCGGCGCGATCAACTGCCCGAGCCTGAAGACGACCTGCGGGCCGTCGTTTACCTGCAAGATAACCACCTGCTCCGAGACGGTCGGCAACTGAAGGCAACCGGCGGGCCGTCGGTTGCCGGCACGATGACACCTGCTCCGAGACGGCCAGCCGGTCGAGCACCGTGACGGATGCGGCAGCATCCGCCACGGTGCCACTCGGCGCAACTATCGAGATGAGCCGCGAGTGAGCACCCACGACGACGAACTGGCCACTCCGTACTGGGCTGTTGCCGATGCGCAGCGGTCCTTGGGCGTTGTCCAACTGCTCCGGCAGGCGCCGGCGACGATCCAGCCGCTGGTGAGGATCATTCGCGACACGGCTCCCCGGGCCGCGCTCCGCACGATCGGCCTGCAGCTGGCCTCCGGTATGGCCTCAGCGGTCGCGTTGCTCGCGACGTCCCACCTGCTGGCCGAACTGCTCGCACCCGGAACGGCCCCGGCCCGGTTGAGCGCCGCGATCCCGGCCATCCTCGCGGTCGCGGCGGCATATCTGGTTCGGGGTGGGCTCGATACCGGCGTGGCCCTCGCGCATACCCGGATCGGGCCCGCGGTGGTGCGCGCGGCACAGGAACGGCTGTGCGCCGCGGCGCTGGGCGTTGACCTGGCCGCGTTGGACAGTGCCGAATTCCATGATCGGTTGCACCGGGCTCGCGATTTCGGCCTGCCGCACCTGCAGCAGAGCTCGGAAAGCATCGTTGCGCTGTTCGGTTCGGTGGCCGCCGTGATCGGGGCGTCGGCGGCGCTCGGCGTGCTGCATCCGCTGCTGGTCGTCGTGCTGCTGGTCGGAGTGCTGCCCAGCGGCTGGGCCGTGCTCCGTGCCGCCCAACTCGGCCACAGCAACGTCGCCCGGACGATAACGCTGAACCGGCGGCTGTGGATGATCGGGGATCTGATCAGCCAGCGCCCCTCCGCGGCCGAGATCCGCGCCAACCAGGCCGAGCCGTTCGTGCAAGCCGAGTATCGCGAACTCGCCGCGGCGCTGTGCGAGCAAACCACCAAGGTCGGCATTGCGCAGGCCCACGTCAAAGCCGCTGGTCGGGTCCTGTCGGGCCTCGGACTCGCGGCCGCGTTCGTCGCGTTGGGTGTGATGGTCCGTGCCGAATGGGTCCCGCTGGCCGTCGCGGGAACGGCCGTCGTCGCGATCCGGTCCAGCACCGAAGCGCTCAGCAACCTGCTGATGGCTGCCAGCCAACTGCTCGAGCATGGCATGTACATCGATGACTATTCCGATTTCCTGCAGCTCGCGGCGAGCCAAACCCAGACCGATCACGGTCGGCCGCCGATCGGGCCGCCGTGCGAGATCGCGATCGACGACGTGAGCTTCCGCTACCCCGGTTCGGCCCTCGACGGGGAGGCGCTGAGTGGGGTGACGCTCACTATCCGGGCCGGCCAGATCATCGCCCTGGTCGGGGAGAACGGTTCCGGTAAGACCACGCTCGCCAAGTTGATCGCCGGCCTCTACCGGCCGACGACCGGCCAGATCCGTTGGGATGGCAGGGATCTCGCGCAGTTGGACCGCTCCCAGTTCGCGGCGCAGGTGATGGTCATGCTGCAGGAACCGGTGCGCTGGCCGCATGACGCGCTGACCAACGTACGGATCGGACGCCACGAGCGCCGGGATCCGCACCGCGACGCGTTGCAGGCGGCTGCCCGCCGCGCCCAGGCCGATGCGGTCGTCGCGAGCCTGCCTCATGGCTGGAACACACTGCTGTCGAAGTACTTCCGTCACGGCCGGGAGCTGTCAGCCGGTCAGTGGCAACGACTCGCGGTCGCTCGGGGGTTGTACCGCGACGCACCGTTACTGATCTGGGACGAACCCACCGCCCCACTGGACGCCGCGGCCGAGCATGCCGTCTACCAGTCGCTGCGGCGGCTGGCCGCCGACCGGACCGTCATCCTGATCACCCACCGGTTGGCCTCGATCCAGCAGGTCAACCGGATCTTCCTGCTGCACCAAGGGCGACTTGCCGAGCAGGGCAGTCACGAAGAGCTGCTGGCTGCAGGTGGCCACTACGCGAGGCTGTACAACCTGCAGGCCGATCCCGATCGGGTCCCGGCCGAACGAAGCTGAACCGCGTCAACCGCCGGATCCGCGGCCGAAGTATCCACGCACCGACGGCAAGGTGATCACCGTTCAGTCCAGGGCCAGGCCGCTGTGCGCGGCGATGAAGGCCAGCAGGTCGGTGCGTTCGGCCAACAGGGTGGCGCGGGACTTGCCCAGCCCGTGGCCGGCGCCGTAGGTCACCCGGAGCAGGCAGAGACCGGTCGGGTTGACCGCTTGCAGTCGGGCGGCGAACTTGTAGCTATGCGCCGGCACCACCCGGTCGTCGTGGTCGGAGGTCATCAGCAGCACGGGTGGATAGTCGACCCCGGCGGCCAGCCGGTGGTAGGGGGAGTAGCCGTACAGCACGTCGAACTCCTCCTTGCTGCGGGCGGCGATTCCGTATTCGGGTGAGCAGATCAGGCCGGTGGTGAACCGTTCGTAGCGCAGCATGTCCAGCACGCCGACCTGCACCACCGCGGTGGCGAACAGGTCCGGCCGCTGGGTGAGCAGCGCGCCGACCAGCAGGCCGCCGTTGGACCCGCCGTTCGCGGCCAGCCGGTCGGCGCTGGTCCAGCCGGTGGCGATCAGGTGTTCGGCGGTGGCGACGGCGTCGTCGAAGACGTTCTGCTTGTTCGCCCGCCGGCCGGCGTCGTGCCAGGCCGAGCCGTACTCGCCGCCACCGCGCAGGTTGGCCACCACCCACACCCCACCTGCCTGGGTGAAGGCGGCGATGGCCGGCGAGTAGGCCGGGGTGACCGGAACGTAGAAGCCGCCGTAGCCGTAGAGCACGCAGGGGTGCGGGCCGGTGTCCGGGGTGATGTCGGCGCGGTGCACCACAAAGGCCGGCAGCCGGGTGCCGTCCGCGGAGGTGATCCAGATCCGGTCGGTGACCGGTTCCGGTCCCGGTTCGGCCGGCGCGGCGCTGAACACCGTCTCGGTACGGCCGGTTCCCAGGTCGTAGGCCAGCACCTGGCCGGCGGCGTTGTAGGCGGTGAAGTCCAGATGCACCAGTGGGCTGTCCTCGCTGGCGCTGAGGGAATTCACCGTGCCCATCCCGGGCAACTCGATGATGCCGAGCTGCTGACCGTCCTGGTCGTGCACGGTGACCTGGGAGCAGGCATCGGCCAGCCAGCTGACGATCACCCGGCCGGAGGCGACGCCGGCCAGCTGCAGCAACGCCTCCCGTTCGGCGACCAGCGTGCTGAGCTCGCCGGTCTTGCGGTCGACCCGCACCAGCCGGATCCGCTCGGCCTCCAGATCGGTGCGCAAGATGAGGCCGCGCTCGTCCGATCCCACGTACTCCCACTCGGCGGACGACGCCGGCACCAGCTCATGCAGCTCGTCGGCCGGGTCATTGAGGTCCTGGATCCAGATCGCGCGGGTGTCGGCCTGCGAGTCGTCCAGGATGCCGACCAGGTAGCCGTGGTCTCGATCCACCGAGGGCCAGCATGACAATCCCGGCTGATCCGGCCGGTGGAACAACACCGTGTCGGCGTCCTGCCCGGTGCCGACCCGGTGCAGCAGCAGCGTGGGCTCGACGCTGGCCGAGGAGTAGACGTCCTGCTCGTCGGCCGGCGGATAGACCGTGTAGACGAAGCCCGAGGAGTCGTCCAGCCAGATCGGCTCGACGATCTTGGCCCAGGCCAGCTCATCGGGCAGATCCTCGCCGGTCTCGACGTCGCGTATCCGCCAGGTGCACCAGTCCGAATCGAGCACCCGGTAGGACCAGGCGACCAGCCGCCCGCTGGGAGCCGGCACGGCGGCGGCGAGTGCCGTGGTGCCGTCCGGGCTGGCCGCGTTCGGATCGATCAGCACCCGGCCTTCCCCGGTCGGCTGATCGGCCACCCGGTAGACCGCCTGCTGCTGCGAACCGTCGTTGGTCCGCCGGAACCAGCGCCCGCCGTGCAGCCGTGGCACGGTGCAGGTGGGCAGTTCGGAGAGTTGCCCGAGCCGCTCGGCCAACCTGTCCCGGCCCGGCAACCGGCTCAGGTAGCCATCGGCGAGGTCGGCCTGTGCGCGCACCCAGCCGGCCACCTCGACGGAGTTCTGGTCCTCTAGCCAGCGGTACGGATCCGCCACCTCGGTGCCGTGGAAGTCATCGCGCTGATCTACCGTGCGGGTCTGCGGATAACCGTCGTACGGAACGTCGCAAGGACCCATCACACCCGGGCCGTGCTGAAGCTCGCCACTCACCAGCATTCCTCCTTGTGAATCGATGAACCGGTCTGGAACCGCCGATGCCATGCTGAGCGGGGCAGTGACGAGTTCCAAGCTCGATGTCCGGCACCGGAAGGCGAACCGGTGGCGATGTCCGGAACCGGACGTCCGGATTGGCAGCGGCGAAGTTGTCCTGCGATAACGATGCCGAGGTAGCAATCTCGTGAGCCGTACAACGGTTTGGCGACCTTTGCGTCACCATCGGGAATCGACCGGAGATGCGATGCGGCCGGATTGAGAACAATCCGGTGCAGCGCCCGGTCCGGTACCAAAATCGGTCGGTGGCGGACGATCACGTGGGAGTGATGGCCGGTGGCGGGGGAGCGGTACCAGGAGCGGTATCCGACCGGCTGGCGGCATCCCAGCCCGGCCCGATGGCCGACCGGAGAACCGGTGTGGCTGGCGGAGCCAGCGCCGTCCCGCGAGCCGATCGACCTGCCGCCTGAAGGCATCGAGGTGATCTCCAACCTGAGGGGGATCCGCGAGCGGGTGGAGCGGCTGGCCGGCTCGGCGCAGCACAGCATCTGCGCGCTTCAGCCACGCGCCGACGGGAGTGGTGCCCGGACGCCCGGCCGAGCCCATCCCCGGCGGATTCCGACCCGGCTGGTGGTCGAGAACGGATCAGCCGGCGAATACGGCAGCGTCACGGTGCGGTACAGCGCCAATCCGTTGCCGTGCCGGATGGTCATCATCGACGAGGCAGTCGCCGTCGCGGCCGGACAGGGCGCCGCGGGCCGAGGTGGCGCCATGGTGGTCGAGGAACCGGTGCTGGTGCAGGGATTGCTCTGCCTGTTCGAAGCCACCTGGGCCGCCTGTGTCGGGGCCACGCCGGACACGCCGACGCTGGACGAGCGGAGCCTGCTCGAGCGGATGGCGGCCGGCAGCACCGATGAGGCGATCGCGCGGCGGCTCGGCATCTCCGACCGCCAGGTACGCCGGCGGATCGCCAACCTGCTGCAGCGGCTGGGGGTGTCCAGTCGTTTTGCTGCCGGGGCGGAGGCGGTCCGGCGTGGCTGGCTGTGACCGCCACGATTACACGAAATCCGACATCTTGCCCAAACTGCCGATCGGTGCGAGCATGAATCGCTGACTGTCGCGACTGGGAAAGGTCGGCAGGATGATCCGATCGCTACCGGGTACTCGCCGCCGTCAGCACCGGAGATTCGCGCTGGTCGCCGCCCTGCTTGCATCGGCGGCGACGATCCTGATGGCCTGGTCTGCGCCAGCCGCGCGGGCAGCCACCAACAACGTCGTCAACCCGTCGTTCGAGATCGCGGGTGGTAGCGCGGCGGATGCGGTGAGTTGGGCCGAGGGTGTCAGCCATGCCCGCAGCAGCGATCGGGTGCATTCGGGGGGTTGGGCGTTGAAGTCCAGCTACACCGGCTCTGGCACCAGCACTCGCAGCGATCCGATCGCGGTCTCCGCGAACACCTCATACACGCTGTCGGGCTATATCTGGGCGACCAATACCGCCGGTGGTGCCTATATCGACATGAGCGATATCCCGGGTGAGCTGACGTTGCCGTCGCGGCAGTCCGGCACCTGGGAGCTGGTGTCGGGTACCTGGAACAGCGGGTCGAACACCAGCGTGACGCTGCGGCTGGTCACCGACGGCAGCCCGACCGCACCCAGCTGGTTCGACGACATTTCACTGAGTCCGGCGGCGCCCAGCGGCGACGTGGTGGTGGCCGGCGCCGGTGACATCTCCTGCGACCCGAACAACCCGCCACCGGTGCCGAACTGCCAGCAGGGGCCGACTTCGGACCTGCTGCTCGGCATCGACCCCGAGGTGGTGCTCACTTTCGGCGACAACCAGTACGAGAACGGCCAGTTGGCCAACTTCCAGAACTACTACGGCCCGACCTGGGGACGGCTGAAAGCCAAGACCCGACCGGCGATCGGCAACCACGAGTACAACGTCTCGCCCAGCGGCTACTTCGACTACTTCAACGGCGCCGGCAACGCGACTGGGCCGGCCGGCGACCGGACGAAGGGCTACTACAGCTACGACGCCGGCGCCTGGCACGTCGTGGTGCTCAACTCGAACTGCAACAAGATCACCGGTACCACCAACGGTGCCGACTGCGCGGTCGGCAGCACCCAGTACAACTGGCTGCAGAACGACCTGAGCACGCACCCGAGCCTGTGCACGCTCGCGTACTGGCACCATCCGCTGTACACGTCCGGCAGCCACTACCAGGACGTCGATGAGCAGTACGTCAAGCCGCTGTTCCAGCTGCTGTACAACAACAATGCCGAACTCGTGCTCAACGGTCACGACCACGATTACGAGCGGTTCGCTCCGCAGGATGCGAACGGCAAAGCCGACGCCGCCCGCGGGGTTCGGGAGATCGTGGTGGGCACCGGCGGCCGGGATCTCGACGGATTCCGCATCACGTCGCCGAACGTGGAGAGCAGGAACAGCCAGACGTTCGGCGTCATCAAGCTGACCCTGCATGCGTCGAGCTACGACTGGCAGTTCGTACCGGAAGCCGGGCAGACCTGGACCGACAGCGGCAGCACCAACTGCCACTAAAGCGATGGGAGTGCAGCAGTGATCACGTTGAAGATCGGTCTCGCGAGCCTCGCCGCCGCGTTGGCATCGGTCGCCCTGCTGCCCCCGGCGGCGCTGGCGCAGCAACCCTCGGCGGCTCCCGCGCAGCAGCCTGCCGCGCAACACCCCTCGGCGGCGCTCGCGCACCAGACCGCCGCGCAGCAGCCTGCCGCGGCGGCTCCTACCACCACGCACACCGCGCTGACCACCAACAACACCGCGGCGTGCTCGGCGGCCGGCTACGGGCTGGGCGGCACCTCCTACTGCGGTGCCGCCTTCGCCGGGTGGACCGACCGATCGTCGCCGACCGGCAGCTCGACCCAACCGCTGACCCAGCCGCACAACCCCGCGGTCAGCGGCACCTGGAACATCTCCAAGGGCCGCGGCACCCAGGCCGGCGACGTGCACTCCCTGCTCTACCCGGGCAACACGACCAAGGTGCTCGCCGAGACCCAGTTGTGGTTCTGCCACGGCAGCGGCGGCAGCACGGTCACCGTGGACAGCCAGGTGCTCACCCGGTACGAGGCGTGCCCGAACCTCGGCTTCAGCGGGTCGGTGTCGCACTTCGACAACGGGTACAGCTCCAACGACCTGGCCAAGGCGAACGCCACCGCCGACGACATGTGGGACCGCGGCATCGACGGCGTGGTCGAGGACTGGTCCGGCGATCCGAACACCTGCAAGTCCGGCAGCGGACCGTACTCGAACAACGCGCCGTTCGCCTCGGCGTGCAACTCGGCCGGCGTGACGAACGTGGACCTGGCCTCGAAGCGGCTGGCCTCCGCGATGGACACCCGGCACCCCGGCATGACGCACTTCATCATGTACGACGACGCGGCCTACAAGTTCACCCAGTGCGCCACCAAGGACACGTTCCAGCCACAGTGCGTGCAGAACAAGATGATCGCCGACTTCAACGTGCTGGCGTCGGGCTGGTTCGGCGACGCCAACTACCTGCGGGTGAACAACCAGCCGGTGATCGCCTCGTTCGTCACCGAGACCTCGGGCGGGGCCACGTTCACCCAGTGCTCGACGACCAACCCGTGTCACCTGACCGGCTCGTTCACCTGCACCAGTGCCAGCGGCTGCTGGAGTGCGCTGTGGGACGGCGTGCGCACGAACTTCCAGAACCACGGCTACAACCCGTACATGATCTTCCGGCACAACCACACGCATGAGCAGTCCGACGGCGGCTTCACCTGGGTCGCCCCATCCGGCGGTTCCGACGGCACCGCGGCCGACCAGAACAACTGGGGCAACAAGACGCAGCTGGACAGCCAGCTCAGCACCGAATCCAGCGCACTGGCCAGCGGCGTGACCGGCGCCAACGGGCTGCCGATCACCTATTTCGCCGGCGCCTGGAAGGGATTCGACGACCGGATGGCCAACTGGAGCCCGTCCTGGTCGAATGGCAATCCGGTCCCGGCGCCCGTGCCGTCCGGCAACTATCCGCGTGACACCTCGCAGCGCTGCGGCACCAACTGGCTCGACACGTTCGCCGAGACCGGACGGTACTTCAACACCAGCCACCAGGCACCGTTCCTGATGGTGAGTACCTGGGACGACTACGAGGAAGGCACCGAGGTCGAGACCGGAATCGACAACTGCGTCAGCTCGTTCACCCGCACCCTCATCGGCAGCAGCCTGCAATGGACGATCGGCCTGTCCGGCAACGGCGCCTCCGAGCGCACCGTCGACCACTACACCGTCTGGTACTCCACCGACGGCACCACCGGCGAGCAGCTCGCCCCGCTCACCACGGTCGCACCCACCGGCACCGGCACCAGCGCGAGCTACAGCGTGGACCTGTCGCAATACTGCGCCAGCCTGCCGGCGACCTCGGTGTTGTACGTGCAGGCCGTCGGCAAGCCGTCGATCACCAACCACCTGACCACCGGCGTCACCTACCCCAACTCCTGCGGCACCACGACGGCGCTGTCCGGCCAGGTCACCAACCTCAACACCGGCGGTGCGATCGCCGGCGCCACCGTCAGCCTCAGCGGCCCGAGCTCGGCCAGCACCACCTCGGATGCCAGCGGCAACTACACCTTCAGCGGCATCCCGGCCGGGACGTACACGGTCACCGGCTCGGCCAGCGGCTACCTGGCCCGCAGCTACAGCGGTGTCACGGTCACCAGCGGCCAGTCCACCACCCAGAACATCGGGCTCACCACCACCGGCCGGGTCACCGGCACGGTGACCGGAGCCGGCGGAGCCGCGCTGTCCGGTGCGACGGTGACGTTGCAGGGCGGCAACCTGCCCACCACCGACACCGTCACCACCGACGCGACCGGGCGCTACACCTCCAACTGGGATCCGATCGGGACGTACACCGTCACCTGCTCGGCCGCCGGATACGCCGACCAGACGGTCACCGGGGTGGCCATCACCACTGGCGGCCTGGCAGGAGTGAACTGCGCCCTGACCAACACCGGCACGCTGACCGGGGTGGTGACCAACCTCAATACCGGTGGTGCGATCAGCGGCGCCACGGTCAGCTACAGCGGCGGTGCCACCACCACCGACACGGCAGGCCGGTACACGTTCACCGGGGTGAACTCCGGAACGTACTCGGTGACCGCGACCGCCAGCGGCTACCAGTCGCGTACCTATGCCGGCGTCACGGTCACCGCCGGCGTGACCAACACCCGGGATGTCCAGCTCACCACCACCGGCCGCGCGACCGGCACCGTCACCACGACCGGCGGCGCCGCGGTGGCCGAGGCGAGCGTGACGCTGCAGGGCGGCAACCTGCCGACCACCGACACCGTCACCAGCAATTCCACCGGCCACTACACGTCAAACTGGGATCCGATCGGCACCTATACCCTGACCTGCTCGGCACCGGGGCACACCACCGGGACGGTAACCGGCGTCCAGATCACCACCGGTGGCCTCGCCACCGTCAACTGCCAGGTCTCCTGAACGCCGGCGGGTCTCGCGGCTGGCGGACAGCAGCCAGCCACAGCTGGCGCAATCGGCTGTGGCTGGCTGGTTCGTCGGGCGGCTACTGCAGGTTCTGGATGTCCAACCCGTTGACTTCGTAGTTCGAGCCGGGGCAGGTGGCGATGCTCTTGCCGCTGCCCCAGACCAGCCCGCCGTAGGCCGTCACGTCCTTGCCGCCGTAGCTCTCGCAGTACAGCAGCAGGCGCCACTCGCCGTCCGGGGTGTCGGTGCAGGTGGCGGTGAAGCCGTAGTAGTGGGGGTTGACGCCTCCGTAGCTGGAGCCGACCCAACTGCAGTTGGTCGCGGGCGATGCGGACGCCTCGGACGCCGGCACCATGGCCGCAACGACCATCGTGCCGCCGACCAGCAGCGTCGACGCGGCTCGAATCAGGGCTCGATTCGAGCCGCTGGTGCGCGATGCCATCATTTCTCTCCTTGTGCTCTTTTCCGGAACAGGCTGGGATGGGTAAGCAATGCCTAGCAATGCAGGACGACCATGGCAGACCGGCAGGCGCTGCCATCGAAAATTTGATCGGCGTCGAACATGACCGAACCTCGCCCCGGGCCTTCCCCGACCGTCCGGCCGGCCGCACGCGGTGGATCGGCATGACCGAGGGAGCAGGCTCGCAAGTTGGCCTGCCGGCGGAGTCCATCCAGTCACCGGCTGAGCTGGCACAGGCCCTGCGACAACTGCGACGGCGACACGCCCGCGATCGCAACGACTCGGTGCTGACCTACCGGGAACTCTCGACTCGCACCGGCTACGCCTACGGGCTGATCGCCGAGTACTTCAGCGGCAAGCGGCTGCCGCCCACCGACCGGTTCGACGTGCTGGTCCAACTGCTGGGTGCCAACTCCGCCGAGCAGGGTGCGCTGGCCAGCGCCCGGGACCGGATCGAGGAACGCCGGCACGCCGGGCAGACCACTCGAACCAGGCCGCGGGAGCTGCCGGCCGACCTGGCCGACTTCGTCGGACGGGAAGCGGAGTTGGCCGCCCTCGACGGCCTGCTGCTTCCCTCCGGGCGTCGGCGCACCGTTCCGATCGCGGTGGTGTCCGGCACCGGCGGGGTCGGCAAGACCGCCCTGGTCGGACACTGGGCACACCGGGCCGGGCCGCAGTTCCCGGACGGCTGCCTCTATCTGGATCTGCACGGGTACGACCAGCGGGAGCCGGTCGCACCGGCCGAAGCGCTGGCAGGCCTGCTGAGAAGGCTCGACGTGCTGCGGGTGCCGCACCACCTGGACGAGCGGGCCGCGCTGTATCGCAGCACGCTGGCGGGTCGGCAACTGCTGGTGGTGCTGGACAATGCCCACGACGCCGCACAGGTGCGGCCGTTGCTGCCCGGCGAATCAAGCTGCGCGGTCCTCGTGACCAGCCGGGACACCCTCGCCGGCCTGGTCGCCCGGCACGGCGCGCACCGGCTCGAACTCGGCCGGCTTCCGGTGACCGACGCGATCGATCTGCTGCGGACCCTGCTCGACACCCGGGAGCGGCTCGAGCCGGAGACCATGCGCATCCTCGCCGAGCGTTGCGCCCGGTTGCCGCTGGCCCTTCGGCTGGTGGCCGAGCTTGCCACCACCCGACCGGACACCTCGATCGACGAGCTTGTCGACGAGCTCGCCGACGAGAAGCGCAAGCTCACCGTGCTGGGCGCCGGTGGCGATCTGCAGACCTCGGCGCGGGCCGTCTTCTCCTGGTCCTACCGGCAGCTGCGGCCGCCGGTGGCTCGGATGTTCCGGCTGCTCGGCCTGCTCCCCGGGCCGGATCTCGACCCGGCTACCGCCGCGGCGCTCGCGGAGGAGGATCCGAGCACGGCAGGCGACCTGCTGCTGACGCTGCGCCGGGCCAGCCTGCTCGAGGTCCGATCGGCAGGCCGGTACGCACTGCACGACCTGCTGCGAAACTATGCCGAAGACCTTGCCTCGGTGCACGAAACCGCCAGCTCGCGCGATGCGGCGTTGCACCGGCTCGTGGAGTACCAGGTGCACACCGCGGCTCAGGCGGTGGAGATCGCCTTTCCCGGCAAACCCGGGCCGGTGCCGGTGCCGGACCGGCCGTCGCCGTTCCGGGACGCGGCGGCGGCGCTGAGCTGGTTGGAGTCCGAGCGTGCCAACCTGCTGGCGACCCTTAACCGCTCCGACCGGCCTGGCTGGCCGGCCTCGGCCAGCCGGCTGGCCGAGATCCTGTTCCGGCCACTGCTGAGCAGCAGTCGTTTCGACGACGCGCTCGCCGTGGCCCGGCGTCAGTGCGAGCACGCCCGTTCGGTCGGCGACCTCGCCGGCGAGTGCGACGCGCTGAGCAACCTCGGCATCGTGAGCCGGATCCAGGGCCGGATCGATCCGGCCATCCAGCACCATCGACACGCGCTGGACATTGCACGTCGGCTCGGCGATCCGGTTCGCGAAATCCGCTCGTTGAACTCCGTCGGCGGGGTGCTGCATCGGATCGGATACCTGGGCGGCGCTGCCTCCTTCTATCTTGAGGCGCTCGAGGTCGCGCGCTCGGTCAATGCCGCTGCCGCGCAAACCGAATCGCTGGCCAACCTCGGCCTGGCCTACTGCGGCCTGGCCCGGTACGACGAGGCTCGAAGCTGCATCCGCCAAGCGCTGGGCATTCCGGGTGCGCATGCCGCGACCGCCGCCCGAGCCTGGCAGACGCTGGGTGAGATTCAGCTCGGGCTCGGCCGCAACCACGCCGCCAGGCGGCTGTTCCAGCGCGCGCTGCGGCTGCATCGGCAGCTGCACGACCGAACCCGGGAAGCCGATGCGCTGAGCGACCTGGCCGTTGCCTGCCGCGGCGCCGGCAACCACCAGGCTGCGATCCGCTATCACCGGCAGGCACTGGAGATCATCGGCCGGTCCGCCGCGCCGATGTTCGAGAACGGGGCCCGCAACGCCTTCGGACGAACCTTGTACGAACTGGCCGACCGGCCCGCCGCGCTGGTGGAACATCGCACGGCGCTGGAGCTGGCCCGTCGCACCGGCCAGCGCTACGACGAGGCAGTGGCGCTGCTGGGACTCGCGGACTGCGTTGCCGACCAGCGCACGGCCCGGGGCTACCGGCGGTTGGCGGCGAAGATCCGCCGGGATCTCGGGCTTGCGCCCCGGGACGTTGCCGCCGACTGCTGATAGCGGTCACTGCTCGGCTGGGCAACACTGGACACCGGGGAAAGTTGCCTGGTGGCGCACACCTGTCTGACGAAAGGAAGTTCATGGCACGAGTCGCGGTGACCGGAAGCAGTGGCAAGCTCGGACGCGCGGTTGTCGATCACCTGCTCGAACACGGGTGGGACGTGATCGCCCTGGATCGCACTCCCTCTCCCCGTGCCGATGTGGCCTCGACGGTGGTGGACCTGACCGACTTCGGCCAGGCGGCCGAAGCCCTCAGCGCGATCGACGATCGGCACGACGGCCTCGACGCGCTGGTGCATCTGGCGGCGATACCGGCACCGGGATTGCGCACGAACGCGGCGACCTTCGCCAACAACATGACGGCGTCCTACAACACCTACTCCGCGGCGTTGCAGGCGGGCGTGCGCAAGATCGTCTGGGCATCGAGTGAGACGGTGCTCGGCCTGCCCTTCGACGAACCGCCGCCCTACGTACCCGTTGACGAGGAGTACCCGCCCCGTCCCCACAGCACCTACTCGCTGGTGAAGACGCTCGAGGAGGAACTGGCCCGTCAGCTGTGCCGCTGGCACCCGGATTTGTCGATGACCGGTCTGCGGTTCAGCAACGTCATGTACCCCGAGGACTACTCGCTGTTCCCCGGCTACGACCACGATCCGCATCTGCGCAAGTGGAACCTGTGGGGCTACATCGACGCCCGGGACGGAGCGCAGGCGGTCCGCCGCGCCCTCGATCACTCGGCGCGCGGAGCGGACGTGTTCATCATCGCCAACGCCGACACCGTCATGTCGCGATCGAGCGCCGCGCTGCTGGACGAGGTGTTCCCGGAGGTCAGCCGCACGCGGCCGGTCTCGGGCCACGAAACGCTGCTGTCGATCGACAAGGCGCGACGCGTCCTCGGCTACGAACCCGAACACTCCTGGCGCACCGAAATCTCCTGACGCCAGCGCCTTCGATGCCGGATCACCCGGCAGCGGGCAGGCTGATGACGAGGGTGGCGCCGCCACCCGGGGTGTCCTCCAGGGTGAGGCTGCCGCCCATGGCCTCGGTCAGGCCGCGGGCGATCGCCAGGCCGAGCCCGACACCGCCGTCATGGCCGCTGTCGCCGCGTCGCTGGAAGGCGGTGAATACCGTTTCGGCATCGGCGGCGGGGATGCCGGGACCGCGGTCGATGACCCGCAGCTCGACGCGGTCGGCGATGGCGCTGCCGGTGATCCGTACCTGTTCGGGGCAGTATCGCACCGCGTTCTGGACCAGGTTGGCCACGACGCGCTCGAGCAGCCCGGCATCGGCCAGCACCTCGGGCAGGTCCTCGGGTATGTCGATCTGGATGGGCGTGTGTGGTGCTGCCTGGTCGACGGCGCGGGCCACCACGTCTTCCAGGCGTACCGAGGTAGCGAGGACCGGCAGGGCGCCGGCCCGCAGCCGGGACATGTCGAGCAGGTTGGTGATCAGCTCGGTGAGCCGGTCGAGTTCGGCGTCGGCGGTTGCCAGCAGTTCGCTCCGCTGTGCCTCAGTCCAGTGGACGTCACGGGCACGCAGGCTGGAGATCGCGGTCTTGGCGGTCGCGACCGGCGTGCGCAGGTCGTGGCTGACCGCGTTGAGCAGGGCGGTGCGTTGCCGGTCGGACTCGGCAAGCGGTGCGGCGGCTTGCGCCGCCGCGCTGAGTTCCTGCTGCCGGTAGGCGACGGCGATCTGGGCCGCGAAGGTGGCCAGGATCCGTTGGTCTCCGGCCGATAGCGGCCGCCCGCGCAACACGAGCACGCGGGTGTCGTCGATTGCGGCCGAGGCGTCGCCGTCGGCGGGGCGCAGCGCCGGATCCGGCCCGAGCGAGGCGAGCAACTCACCGGCTCGTCCGCCGGCGGTAGCGGCGTTCCGGCGGAGCAGGCTGACGCTGCGCATGCCGAAGGTTTCGCGCACCCGTTCCAGCAACGCCTGCACCGCATCGCCGCTGGTGAGCAGGCTGGTGGCGAACATTGCCAGCGTCTCGGCCTCGGCGCCCGCGCGGGCGGCCTGCCTGGACCGCCGGGCGGCCAGGTCCACCACCTGGGACACCAAACCTGCGGCGACGACGAACACGATCAGGGCGACGACGTTGGTGGCCCGGGAGATGGTCAGGGTGTGCAACGGTGGGGCGAAGTAGTAGTTGAGCAACAGCGAGCCGGCCAGGGCGCAGCCAACGGCGGGGTAGAAGCCGCCGACCAGGCTGGTGACGATCACGACGAGCAGGTAGAGCGACAGAATCCGCCGCGAGGTCGAGCGGTCCCCGCAACGTTGCCAGGGTCGGGGTCAGCGCGGCGAGCAGCACGACCGCGATGAGCGCGCCGGCCAGCCGGCGTCGCGGCGTGAGGCCCCGACCGAGCGGAGGTACCGTGGGGCCGCGGCCGGCATAGTCGTGGCTGACCATGTGCACGTCGATTGCCCCGGAGTGCGCGGTGGTGATCGCACCGGTGCCCGGGCCGGTCAGCACGGCCAGCCACGGCCGGCGCCGGGAGGTGCCGAGCACGATCTGGGTGGCGTTGACGCTCCGGGCGAAGTCGAGCAGCGCCTGCGGAACGTCGTCCCCCACGACGGAGTGGTAGCTGCCACCGAGGGATTCCAGCAGCGCACGTTGCCGGGCGAGTGCCTGCACGCTGGCGCCGAGCAGCCCGTCGCTGCGCGCGACGTGCACGGCCATCAGCTCACCATTGCTGCGTGCCGCGATGCGCGCCGCGCGCCGGATCAGCGTCTCGCCCTCCGGGCCGCCGGTGAGGCCGACCACCACCCGTTCGCGGGTTTCCCAGGTGGTGGTGATGCCGTGCTGTTCGCGGTAGCGCTGCAGGCCTTCCTCGACGCGATCGGCCAGCCACAGCAGGGCAAGCTCGCGCAGGGCGGTGAGGTTGCCCGGGCGGAAGTAGTTCGCCAGCGCGGCGTCGACCTTCTCGGGCGGGTAGATGTTGCCGTGCGCCATCCGCCGGCGCAACGCCTCGGGGGTGGAGTCCACCAGCTGCACCTGTTCGGCGGCCCGGACGACCGCGTCGGGCACGGTCTCGCGCTGGTGGATGCCGGTGATCTGCTCGACCACGTCGTTGAGCGATTCCAGGTGCTGGATGTTGACCGTCGAGAGCACGTCGATGCCGGCCTCGAGGAGAACCTCGATGTCCTGCCAGCGCTTGTCGTTCGGCCCGGAGCCGGGCACGTTGGTGTGTGCGAGTTCGTCGACGAGAACGAGTTCGGGCCCGCGGGCCAGGATCGCCTCGAGATCCAGCTCCTCGAACTCGGTGTCGCGGTAGCGCACCTTCTTGCGCGGAAGAACCGGCAGATCCGCGATCTGCTCCGCGGTGTGCGGTCGGGCGTAGGTCTCGACGAACCCCACCACCACGTCGGTGCCCCGGTGCAGCCTGCGCACCCCTTCGCCCAGCATGGCGTAGGTCTTGCCGACCCCGGGAGCGGCGCCGAGATAGACGCGAAGCGTGCCCCTGGCCATGCCCCTCCCGCTCCTCGAAGAACCTTCGTGCCGTACGGGTATCCAGCATGCTCCGTCATCGGCCGCGATGGCTCGGGAGGGTTTCGTGAGGGAAGCGTGAGGACGAGCGGTATGGCTCTTGTGGGCTATTCCGGGCCGGACGCACGCTGCTGGGTGCGGGCTGATCAGTGCTTGCCGGCCAGGGACGCCGATCTCGTCCCCATGGAGCTTGCGATGAGCGACGTCTGGTTCGTGCTGCTGACCATTGCGGTGTTCGCCGTGCTGGCCTTGGTAGCAGGAGGGGTGGAGAAGCTGTGAGCGCGGCGAATCTGGCCGGGTTGATCCTCTCCGCCGCGATCACGATCTTCCTGGTGATCGCGCTGCTGTTCCCGGAGCGGTTCTGATGTCGGACGTCTGGGCCGGGGTACTGTTCGTCGCCAGCCTGGTTGCCGCGCTGGCCCTGGTGCACAAGCCGCTCGGGAACTACCTGGCACGGGTGGTCACCGGCCGCCGGCACCTGGCGGTCGAGCGGGGCATCTACCGGCTGGCCGGCATCGACCCGGACGCCGAGCAGGGCTGGAGCCGGTACCTGCGCGCGGTGCTCGCGTTCAGCGTCGTCTCGGTGCTGTTCCTGTACGGGTTCCTGCGCGTCCAACAGCGGCTGTGGCCGCCGTATGCGGTTCCGCAGATGCCTGCCCACCAGGCGTTCAACACCGCGGCCAGCTTCGTCACGAACACCAACTGGCAGTCGTACTCGGGGGAAAACGCCCTGGGCTATGTCGTGCAGATGGCTGGCCTGGCGGTGCAGAACTTCGTTTCCGCCGCGGTGGGCATCGCGGTGGCCATCGCGCTGGTGCGCGGCTTCGCGCGCAGCCGCACCGACCGGCTGGGCAACTTCTGGGTGGACCTCACTCGCATCTCGTTGCGGGTCCTGCTGCCTATCTCGATCGTGTTCGCGATCGTCTTCGTCGGCGCCGGCATGATCGAGAACTTCCACCACTACGCCACGGTGCACACCATCGCCGGGGGCAGCCAGTCCATCCCGGGCGGGCCGTACGCCTCGCAGGAAGCGATCAAGGAACTGGGGACGAACGGCGGCGGCAGCTTCAACGCCAACTCCGCGTTTCCCTGGGAGAACCCGACGCCGTGGACGAACTGGCTGGAGATCTTCCTGCTGCTCTGCATCTCCTTCTCGTTGCCGCGCACCTTCGGGGTGATGGTCGGCAACAAGCGTCAGGGCTACGCGATCGTCGCGGTGATGGCACTGATCGCCATCATCAGCCTGTCGCTCAACTACAGCGCGCAGGTCCTGCACCACGGCACGGTGCCGAGCGCGGTCGGAGCCGCGACGGAGGGCACGGAGGTCAGGTTTGGCGTACCGAACTCGGCCGCCTTCGCCACCGCAACCACGCTGACCTCGACCGGTGCGGTGAACAGCTTCCACGATTCCTATACCAGCCTCGGCGGCGGCACGCTGATCCTCAACATGGCGCTCGGCGAGGTCGCGCCCGGCGGAACCGGCTCCGGGCTGTACGGAATGCTCGTCCTCGCCGTCATCACGGTCTTCGTGGCCGGGTTGATGGTGGGCCGGACCCCGGAGTATCTCGGCAAGAAGTTGCGCGGCAGAGAGGTCAAGTTCGCCTCGCTGTACCTGCTCACCACGCCGGCCATCGTGCTCGTCGGCACCGCCCTGGCCATGGCGCTGCCCGGCGAGCGGGCCGGGATGTTGAACGCCGGCCCGCACGGGTTCTCCGAGGTGCTGTACGCCTTCACCTCGGCGGCGAACAACAACGGCTCGGCGTTCGCGGGCATCACGGTGAACACGGCCTGGTACGACACCGTGCTGGGACTGGCCATGCTGATCGGCCGATTCCTGCCGATCGTGTTCGTGCTCGGCCTGGCCGGTTCGCTGGCCCGGCAGCGGCCCGTCCCGGTCTCCGAGGGCACGCTGCCGACCGACCGGAGCCTGTTCGCCGGCATGCTCTTCGGGGTCACGATCATCGTGGTCGCCCTCACCTACTTCCCGGCACTTGCCCTCGGTCCGCTGGCGGAAGGCCTGCACTGACATGACCACGTCCACTCCTACCGCGCCGTCGCCCCGGCTGCACCGGCCCGAATCGGCACAGCGCCGGGTTGCCGGCGGCCTGCTCGATCCGAAAATGCTCTGGACCTCGCTGCCGGACGCGCTGGGCAAGCTCGATCCGCGCACCCTCTACCGCAACCCGGTCATGTTCATCGTCGAGATCGGTGCGGTGTTCACCACGGTGCTCGCGATCGCGAACCCGACCGTGTTCGGCTGGCTGATCATCGTCTGGCTGTGGCTCACCGTGCTGTTCGCCAACGTCGCCGAGGCGGTCGCCGAGGGGCGCGGCAAGGCGCAGGCCGATGCGCTGCGCAGGGCGAAGACCGACACCATCGCGCGCCGGCTACGCGAGCCGACGGATCTCGGCGGGCCGGTGGAACCGGTACCCGCGCCACAGCTCCGGCCGGGTGACCGGGTGGTCTGCGAGGCCGGCGACCTCATCCCCGGCGACGGCGATGTCATCGACGGCATCGCCAGCGTGGACGAAAGCGCCATCACCGGCGAGAGCGCGCCGGTCATCCGGGAGAGCGGCGGTGACCGCAGCTCGGTCACCGGCGGCACCCGGGTGCTGTCCGACCGGATCGTCGTCGAGATCACCCAGCGGCCGGGGGAGAGCTTCCTGGACCGGATGATCGCTCTGGTCGAGGGCGCCAGCCGGCAGAAGACACCGAACGAGATCGCGCTGAACATCCTGCTGGCATCGTTGACGATCATCTTCCTGCTGGCCACCGTGACCCTGCAGCCGATGGCCATCTTCGCCAAGGCCGGCCAGCCCGGCATCCCGAACACAGCGGCCCTGGACGGCAACGGGATCACCGGCATCGTCCTGGTTTCGCTGCTGGTATGCCTGATCCCGACCACCATCGGCGCGTTGCTCTCGGCGATCGGCATCGCCGGCATGGATCGGCTGGTGCAGCGCAACGTGCTGGCGATGAGCGGACGCGCGGTCGAGGCGGCCGGCGATGTCAACACGCTGCTGCTCGACAAGACCGGCACCATCACCCTCGGCGATAGGCAGGCCACCGACTTCCTGCCGGTCGGCGAGGTCTCGGACGCCGAGCTGGCAAGCGCCGCCCAGCTGTCCTCGCTGGCCGACGAGACCCCCGAGGGCCGCTCCATCGTGGTGCTCGCCAAGGCCCGCTACGGCTTGCGGGAGCGCGCGCCAGGCGAACTCGGCCACGCCACGTTCGTTCCGTTCAGCGCGCAGACCCGGATGAGCGGAGTCGACCTGGCCGCGAGCGACGACATCCGCCGGATCCGCAAGGGTGCGGCGGGAGCGGTGCTGGCCTGGGTACGCGAGCAGGGCGGCGAGATCCCCCCTCGCGTCGGCGAACTGGTCGACGGGATCAGTTCCGGTGGCGGCACGCCACTGGTGGTGGCCGAGGCAGATGGTGCCGCACCGCCGCGGGTGCTCGGCGTCGTCCAACTCAAGGACGTCGTCAAGCAGGGCATCCGCGAACGGTTCGACGAGCTGCGCCGGATGGGCATTCGCACGGTGATGATCACCGGTGACAACCCGTTGACCGCCAAGGCGATCGCCGACGAGTCAGGCGTGGACGACTTCCTTGCCGAGGCCAGGCCCGAGGACAAGCTCGCCCTGATCAGGCGGGAGCAGGAGGGCGGCAAACTGGTCGCGATGACCGGCGACGGCACCAACGACGCGCCCGCGCTGGCCCAGGCCGATGTCGGCGTGGCGATGAACACCGGGACGTCGGCGGCCAAGGAAGCCGGCAACATGGTGGACCTCGACTCCAACCCGACCAAGCTCATCGAGATCGTCGAGATCGGCAAGCAGTTGCTCATCACCCGTGGCGCGCTCACCACGTTCTCCATCGCCAACGACGTCGCGAAGTACTTCGCGATCGTCCCGGCGATGTTCGCCGCGGTGTATCCCGGCCTGGACAAGCTGAACATCATGCGGCTGCACTCGCCGGAATCCGCCGTCCTGTCCGCGGTCATCTTCAACGCGCTGATCATCATCGCGTTGATCCCGCTCGCGCTGCGCGGAGTCCGGTACAAGCCCGCCAGCGCCAGCGCGATGCTGCGCCGCAACCTCTACCTCTACGGCCTGGGTGGGATCGTGCTGCCGTTCCTCGGCATCAAGCTGATCGACCTGGTCATCCAATTCCTCCCTGGAATCCGGTGAATCCGATGCGCAATCCGCTCTCCGCCGCGCGCCAGCACTGGGCCGCGCTGCGCCTGCTGCTGATCTTCACGGTCGTCCTCGGCATCGCCTACCCGCTGTTCGTCACCGCCGTCGCGCAACTGCCCGGGCTGAAATCCCGCGCCGACGGCTCGCTGCTGCACGTCAACGGCCGCACCGTCGGTTCGGCACAACTCGGCCAGCAGTTCTCCGACGACCGGGGCAATCCGCTGCCGCGGTACTTCCAGCCCCGGCCGTCGGCCGCTGGCGACGGCTACGACCCGACCGCCTCGGCCGCCAGCAACCTCGGCCCGGAATCGATCCTCGACACGCTGCCGGATCCGGCCGTTCCTGGCGACCCCGGCAGGCTGAGCCTGCTCAGCCAGGTGTGTTCGCGCAGCCTGGCCCTTGGCAAGCGGTTCGGGGTCAGCGGAGCCCGGCCCTTCTGCACGCCGGACGGCGTCGGCGCGGTGCTGGGCCTCTTCTGGTCCGGGCCCGGTTATACCGGGCGGATCACCGGGGTGGTCAGCCTTAACCAGGCTTGCCCCGCCACTCCGTTCCTGGCCAGTTTCCGGGGTGTCCCGGTGCGGTGCGCCCGCGCCGGCACGGACTATGCCGCCAGCCAGGTCGTGCCCATCCGCGGCGACGCCCCGGCCCAGCCGGCCGTCCCGGCCGACGCGGTCACCGCCTCCGGCTCCGGACTCGATCCGAACATAAGCTCCCGCTACGCCGACCTGCAGGCACCCGCCGTCGCCCGTGCCCGCGGGATCACCCTCGCTCAGGTCAAGGCGCTGGTGGGCAAGTACACGACCGGCCGCGACCTCGGATTCATGGGCGAAGCTCGGGTGAACGTATTGCGGCTCAACCTCGCCCTCGACCGGCACTACCCGCGACCCGGCTGACCGGAGCGGGATGGCTTGCCAGGTGGCCCCACCCGCGGGCGTCGGCACATTAACACCGATAGCCCGAAATGGGAACAAGCAGTATTTCAGCCGTTAGCCCGCAGATTGGGGATTGCATCCGAGTCGCCGACTTGGTGGACTGTTCCTGCTATGCCGACCTGGCTGGGCCCTCGAGTGTCGGCTCTTCGAAGGGAGCAGACCGATGAATGCCACCACTGCGGACCCTATGGACGTGGCGCCGGGATCGATAGCGGAACTCTTCGAGGTCGAGATGGCCGAGGAGCTTCGGCAGAGCCACCTGGTTCGCCTCGCCGGCGGAGTGTTAGGGGCCGTTCGCGTCCGCTCTTTCTTCTCGGCTGACGAATGCTTCGACATCATGTCGGCCCTGGACGATCGGGAATTTGACTATTACAACGAGGAGGTGGTGGTGCCACGGATCGCCAAGCTGGGACCCACCGCCTTCCAATTCCAGTCCGGACGCACGCTCGAGCCGCGCTACTGGGCAGCCGCGCAGAGCGGACGATCCGCCCGTGCCAGGCTCCTGCGCGGCGGGGATCCGATGGAGGCCGCACTCGACCGGGTGGCTCGGGCGTGGGGACGGCCGGTCCGGTACGCGACGTGCGGCGGCCAGCCCCTGTACGGCGGCCTGATCCGTGAGATCGACGGCGGCGCCAGGATGCATTTCGACGAGCTGGTGCGGGAGATGCCGGACACCTTCGACGACGCACCCATCGCACAGCTGGCCTTCAACTGCCACCTATGCGTCCCCGAGGCGGGCGGTGAGACGGTGGTGTACCGAAGGCGGTGGCGGCCGGCCGACGAGCAGGTCGCCCGGGACGGGTACGGATACGATCCCGGCCTCGCCGCCGAGGAGCCGCGGGTGGAGATCCGGGCCGGCCAGGGCGATGCGGTGCTGTTCGACTCGCGCAACTACCACCTGGTCCGGTCCGCCACCGGCCGGCGGGTGACCCTGTCCTTCTTCCTCGGCGTGCTCGCCGACGGCGCCATGGTCGTCTGGTCCTGACCCGTCGGGACGCTGGCATCCGCTGGCTGCCCACTACAGTTGACGGCGGTGCGCCGGGAAGTCTGGTCGGCAAGCGATGAACCGTGCCGTCCGACGACAGGAGCCCCGCCGTGGCCGACAGCTATGCCTTCGGCGGCCGGCTGCTGCTGATCGGGTTGGTCGGCCTGCTGGCGTTGCTGGCTCATCGGCTCACCCGGCGGGTGCCGCTGCCGGCGCCGGCGCTGTTGCTGGTCGGCACCGCGGTGGTCGTCCAACTGGTGCCCGGACTGCACCGGCCGGCGGTGGCCGACGTGGATCATCTGGTCTCGGCCGCACTGGTGCTGATCCTCTTCGACGGCGGACGGCAGCTCGGCTGGCCGCGGTTCCGGCAGTCGATCCGGCCGATCGCGCTGACCGGGGTGCTCGGCACCTTCCTCACCACCGGCGGCGTGACGGTGCTGGCACACCTGTTCGGCCTGCCGTGGTATCCGGCGCTGCTGGTTGCCGCGGCGATCGCACCGACCGACCCGGCGGTGGTGTTCTCGGTGCTCGGCGAACGCGAACTAGCCGGCGAGAGCGGCACCATCCTCAAGGGCGAGTCCGGCGCGAACGACCCGGTCGGCATCGCGTTGATGGCAAGCCTGGTGTCGGCCGGCGGGTTGTCCGGCTCGGCATTCGGGCAGGTGGCCGGCGAGTTCGTGCTGCAGATGGTGGTCGGTGCGCTGATCGGCGTGCTCGGCGGCTGGCTGCTGCTGGTCTTCATCCGCCGGTTGCCGCTGCCGGCGGCCGCGCTGTATCCGGTGCGCACGCTGGCCGGCAGCTTCGTGTTGTTCGGGGGAGCCACGCTGGCGCACGGCTCCGGTTTCCTGGCGGTGTTCGTCGCCGGCATCGTGCTCGGCGAGGCCGAGCTGCCGTTCCGGCGCGAGATCGAGCACGTGCACGACGCCGCCGCCAGCCTGGGCGAGATCGTGGCGTTCGTGGCGCTGGGAATGATGGTGGACCTCGGCCAGCTGGCTCACCGCAACGTGTGGCTGCCAGGCCTGGCGCTGGCGCTGCTGCTGAATGTGCTGGTCCGTCCGCTGCTGGTCGGTGGCTGCCTGCTCGGCTCGCGGCTGGCCGGCAACGAGCGCCTGCTGGTGTTGCTGGCCGGCCTGAAGGGTGCAGTGCCGATCCTGCTGGGCACCTTCCTGCTGGACGCCAAGTTGGCCGATGGTCAGCGGCTGTTCGGCATCGTGGTGCTGGTCGTTGCCTTCTCGGTGACCGTGCAGGCCACCGCGCTGCCCGGGCTGGCGGCCCTGCTCAAGGTGCCGATGCGGACGGTGCGACCGGAGCCGTAGGGCTGAGCTGTCCGAGCGAACAGCTTGGCCGCACGCTCCTCCGAGGACGACTCACCCCGACCGGCGTAGTGCATGCCGTGCCGCCAGCGCAGGCCTCGGCCGCCGAGGGCCGGCAGTAGCCGACCTCAGCACCTCGAGCCAGTCGAAACCTGCCGGCACAGTTCCGCCGGCTGCACCATCCTCGCCGTGTGGGGACGCGACAGAACCAAGCCCGAAGCCCTGAACCCGAGCAACCGGGACAGGCTGAAACCCGGTGTGCCGGGGGCTCAGCCGGCTCGCTGCCAGTCCCGGTGCTGGGACAGCGCATCCTGCAGAGGTTCTAGCACCTGGTCCGGTCCGGGCACCGCTTGCAGCGCGCCGTCCGGCAGGTAGCCGGTCGAGCCGACCACCGTCTCGGCGTCGCCCCAGCCGAGGATCGCCTTGCCGTGCCGGTAGGTTTCGCTGAGCAGGATGGCGATCCGGGAATCCGGAGGGTTGGCAAGCCCCGGTGCGACCACCAGCGCGTCGAACTCGATGGAACGGACCGTGGCGTAGCTGCGCTGGACCGTCAGCTGCTCGTCGCCGGCCGGCAACGTGCCGCCGATCGGTGCCACCACCAGGCCGAGCATGCCGGCCGCGATGACCTGTTGCTGCAGCTGGGCAATCGCCGTGGCGTCCGACTCCGGGCCGACCAGCAACCCGACCACCCGACCCGCGATCGGCCAGCGCTGGCCGAGCTGGGACAGCGCGGGGCTGGGCGAGACCTCGACCGCTGGCTCGGTGGCTGCCGGCGCCGGCAGCCCCAGGCCCTCGGCCACCGTGGCACACAATTGCTGGTCGACATTGGCCAATACCTGCAGTTCGCGCACGCGGATCGGCGTCTCGTAGCACTTGCTCAGCTCGAAGATGATCGCGTCGGTCAAGTGCCGCTGCTCGACCTCGGACAGGCTGAGATAGAACAGCCGGGCCTGGCTGAAGTGGTCGGCGAACGATGCCGGCGCCTGCCGGACCTTGCTGCCGGTCACCGGCATGGCCACCTCGCGGAACGCGGTGGGCGAGCTGGCCAACGCGAATGGGCAACCGGCGTCGAGTGAATTCGGCTGGTACGGCGCGACGCCTTCGTGCACCGCATGCTGGTGGAAGCCGTCGCGCAGCATGTCATTCACCGGTGCGTGCGGCCGGTTGATCGGCAGCTGGTCGAAGTTCGGCCCACCCAACCGGGTCAATTGGGTGTCCAGGTAGGAGAACAGCCGGGCCTGCAGCAGCGGATCGTCGGTGACGTCGATGCCTGGCACCAGATGCCCGACGTCGAAGGCGACCTGTTCGGTCTCGGCGAAGAAGTTGGTGGGATTGCGGTTCAGCGTCATCCGGCCGATCGCCTGCACCGGGACCAGTTCCTCCGGCACGATCTTGGTCGGATCCAGCAGGTCGATGCCCTCGAAGGCCTGCTCCTCGGTGTCCGGCATCACCTGTACCCCCAGCTCCCACTCCGGATAGGCACCGGCCTCGATCGCGTCGGCCAGGTCGCGGCGGTGGAAGTCCGGGTCGAAGCCGGCCGCCAGCTGGGCCTCCTCCCAGACCAGCGAGTGCACGCCGAGCACCGGCTTCCAATGGAACTTGACCAGGCAGGTCTCGTCCGCGGCGTTGACCAGCCGGAAGGTGTGGACGCCGAAACCCTCCATCATCCGGAAGGAGCGGGGGATCGCCCGGTCCGACATCGCCCACATCACCATGTGGGTGGCCTCGGTGTGCAGTGAGACGAAGTCCCAGAACGTGTCGTGTGCGGTCTGCGCCTGCGGGATTTCCCGATCCGGATGCGGCTTGGCCGCATGGACGATGTCCGGGAACTTGATGCCGTCCTGGATGAAGAAGACCGGGATGTTGTTTCCGACCAGGTCGAACACGCCCTCGTCGGTGTAGAACTTGGTGGCGAAGCCGCGCACGTCGCGCACTGTGTCGGCCGAGCCGCGGGAACCAACCACGGTGGAGAACCGGACGAACACCGGTGTCTCGGCGTCCTCGGCCAGGAAGCTGGCCCGGGTCAGCCGGCCGGCGTTGCCGTAGGAGCGGAATACCCCGTGTGCGCCGGCGCCGCGCGCGTGCACCACCCGCTCGGGGATGCGCTCGTGGTCGAAGTGAGTGATTTTTTCCCGCAGATGATGGTCCTGCAGCAGGCTTGGTCCGCGCTCGCCGGCCTTCAGCGAATGGTCGGTGTCGCGCAATGGGGTGCCCAGCGCAGTTGTCAGGCGAGTGCCGGACTGGGCTCGGATGCGCTCCGGCGCACCGCTCGGCGAACCGGTTGCCGAGACTGGCTCGGGAGCACCCTGATCCGGCTTGGGCGGCGGGGCCGCGGCGGTGCGCGCCGGGTCCGGACGGTCGAGGCTGGGCGGAACGCTTGCGGGGGCGCCGGGAATGGTTGGCTCGTTCGGCACGATGACTCCAACTCAGGGGTGCTCAGGCGTAGGCGGACGGTCGTCAACCTGACGGCTTGGAAGCCTGCGGAGGGCGTGCTCTGGATGCCGAGATCCGCAGCCACGTGAAGAGGCTGCGGGCTGAGCCGACTTCACCCTACGCCCGCACCCGGTGACCTGTCCGGCTGGCCGGCGGCGCGGGTGTCATCAGCTTCGCGGTGCTCCTCCGTTGCCGGAGGTTCAGCTGGCATCGGGTCGGGTGGATGGTCACCTCCTGCGATCGGTCGGAATCGGGAGCCGAGTCAGGACTTCCGCTGGCTGGTGGTCGGGACTTTCGGCGCAAGCCCGCGCCGGTCAGGAGGCGGAATGCTCGATCAGGACGCGGGCAGCAGGCCTGTGAATTCGTCAGGAGAGGACTACAGCCATGCAACGCAAGGCACTTGATCGGCTGGTCAGCTGGCTCGGCTTGAGCCTGGCCGCGATATTGGTGGTAGCCGGGGCGCTGCTGACCTGGGCACACACGTTCGTCGGCAACGAGGTGCACAGTCAACTGTCGGCGCAGCAGATCTACTTTCCAGCCAAGGACAGCCAGGCCATCGCCGCGCCGGAGTACCAGCAGATGCGCAAGTACGCCGGGCAGCAACTGACCACCGGCGCGCAGGCCAAGACCTACGCCGATCACTTCATCGCCAACCATCTCAAGGAGATCGGCGGCGGCAAGACCTACGCCCAGTTGAGCGCGCAGGCCCAAGCCAATCCGAACGACACCAAGCTGGCCGGGACCGTCCAGACGATGTTCCGCGGTGAGACGTTGCGTGGCCTGCTGCTCAACGCCTACGCCTTCGACACGATGGGCACCATCGCCGGCATCGCGGCGGCCGCTGCCTTTCTCGCCGCCGGTGTGATGCTGGTGCTGACCGGGCTGGGCTTCTGGCACGGCCGTCGCACACCGGCTGAGGAGAAGGTCTTCGCAGCCGCCGCGTCGCGCGCCCCGGCGTCGGTCGGCTAAACAGGAGCCCGCACCGGTGCCGGGCCCGCGGCATGAAGGACCGGGGGCCCGGCACCCTGCCGTTCAAGAAGATGTTTCGGCGACAGCAGATCGGGCATCGCACCACGAATCCGAGGACTGGGCGAACCTGGCGTGGCGACCGCGCCAGCTGCTGGTGCCGAGGCGGCACGGCAGCCACCGGACGTACCTGTAGCGCAACGCCTTCGTTGGAGGAAAGCCATGCGAACCCTGGTCGTCTACGAATCCATCTACGGCAACACCCGCCGGGTGGCCGAGGCCGTCGCCGACGGGTGCCGGCGAGCCGGACCCGCTTCCACCGTCCGCGCCACCGAATTCACCCCGAGCCAGCTGGCCGAAGTGGACCTGCTGGTGCTGGGCGGCCCGACGCACGCCTGGAGCATGAGCCGGCCGAGGACCCGCCAGGCCGCGGTGACCGATCCGGCAAGCGGTACCCCGCCGGTCGAGATCCGGGCGGAGGAGTCGGGCATCCGCGAGTTGCTGGCGCGGCTGCCGAAGCCGGCCTGCCCGGTGGCGGTCTACGACACCCGCATCGGCGCTCCCGCGCTGTTCACCGGCCGGGCCTCGTCCGCGATCGCCCGCCGGCTGGGCAGCCGGCCGATCGACCGGCGGAGCTTCCTGGTGAGCCGGTCGAGCCGGCTGCGGCCCGGTGAGCTGGATCGGGCCCGGCTCTGGGGGATCGAGCTGGCCGAGGAGCGGGCCAGAGTAGCGGACAGCCGGCCCAGACCGCTCAGCGTTTCCGCCCCGAATGGGCGTGCTGCTCGTAACGGTGGCCGGTCCAGCCGTGGGCTGGCGGCAGCAGAGCGCTGGCCAGCCCCACTCCGGCGATGAGCGAGCAGGCGAGGGCGACACCGCGCCATCGCCGGCGGCGGCCTGCCTGTGAGCCACCCCGCCCGCGCAGTTCCCACCAGGTCCGGCCGGCGGCTTCGACGACATGGCCCAGCACGTGGATGGTCAGCACGGCGAACCAGACGATGAAGCTGGCCTTGTGCAGCGTGAGCAGCGGATCGCGATGGGCCGGCCCGGTGAAGATCAGCCCGACGCCGGTGCCCAGCACGGCCAGGGTGGACAGGATCACCACCGGCCCGAGCAGCCGCAACACCAGCAGCGGCGGACCCTTGTCCAGGTAGGCGGGCCGGCGGCGGTAGTAGCCGGCGAACCGGTAGCCAGTGCTGGCGCACTTCAGCAGCACCGGCCCGATCAGCAGCAGGCCCAGGTAGATGTGCGGGGTGATCAGCCCCCGGACGTCGAGGATCGTGGCCCCCTCGGCGGCAAGCAGGACGAGCAGCAGCATGCCGTTGACCGAGGTGAGTTGGCTGTTTCCCTCGACCCCGGCCGATGCCCCGCCCGGTGCCCCGGTTGGCGTCTCGCCCGACGGTGGGACCAGCGGCGGCACGAGCCACTGCCGGCAGGCTGCGATCAAGCCCGCTGATGGAGATGCCACGCCGTCCGTTCTACCGGCGCAGGTTCTGGATTCGCGCTCAACGGACAGCTCCGACCGGTCGCCATCCGGCCGTTCGTGATCGGCCCGTGCGGCTCAGCCTTCCTCGGTGAGCACCTCGACCAGCCGGCGGCGGCGGGAGGCCGGCGTCGTAGGAGCCCGGCCGACGCGCAGCAGCACGTGCGGATGGCCGGTCAGCCTGAGTTCGCGTCGTAGTTCGGCGCGGGTCGAGGGCACCTCGGTGACCTGGGTGAGCAGGCTGGCCGACAGGCCGTGCCGGGTGATCTCCAGCAGCACCCGTTCCAGCGCCTCGCCGGCACGCAACCAGTCGGCGGGTGAGTCGCCTTCGGTGCACAGCAGCATCATGGTCTGCTTCAGCGAGGACCGGGTCTGCGACGGCAGGCCGCCGGAGCCCCGGGTGTCGAAGTCGCGGATCGGCACGTCGTCCTCGGCGGTGCCGTCCACGTGCGGCACGGCGAGGCTCGGCACGCCGTCCCGGCGGCTCGGGTCGTCACTGGTCCAGGCCCGCAGCTCGGCGCGGTAGGCGGGGTTGCGGTTCTCGATGACGTCCGCGCGCTGGCTCAGCATCGCGACGACCACCCGCGCCTCACTGTCGGTGATCGGCGCCAGCAGGGCAGACTCCGCAGCGGCGGCCGCCTCCAAGGTGGCAGTGACCGACTCCGGCACTGCCTCGTCGGCGAACTGCCGCCGGTTCGATTGCCGGAGCTCGATCACCGGATCGAGAGTGGCCAGCGCGAGGTCGGCCGGGGAGTCGGTGGGCGCCAGCGAGGCGAGGAGGTCGAGCCGGCCGGGAACCGGGAAGCGCTCGGTCCGCACGCCGACACCGTCGCCGGCCAGGGCCACCCGGGCATTGAACAGCGCGCAGCCGCAGCTGATGACCAGCTGCCGGGAAGTCGGATCCAGCACCAGCAGCTGCCGGCTCAGGTCGGCGTAGATGTCGAGTCGGCCCTCGGCCAGATGCATCCGCCAGGGCTGGGTGTTGTGTACCGAGGGCGCCAGGGTGGCTCGAACGGCGGCCCGGCGCAGCGAGGTGGCCTGCCGGGATGCAACGGAGATGGCCATCACTGGAGTCCGATCTGTGAGTGGGAGCGTTGCAACCACACTCTTCGATAGGACACCGGGTTCCCTAGTGCCGAAGGACCCGTCGGCGCGGGACTTGTTGCAGGGTCCGAGCCGCCGGTACGCCGCCCTGACGGATGTCACCGTGCGGGACGGTCCCAGGGTCGGCAGGGTCGATCGGTCCTATCGCCCGCGGCGCAGGCGGGCGCACCCTGCAGAGCATGACTGCGAATACCGCGAATACCTATCCCGCTCGCCTCACCGGCCAGATCGATCCCGGCACCAGCCGTTGGCTGTGGTTGGTCAAATGGGTGCTGGTAATACCGCACGTGATCGTGCTGGTCTTCCTCTGGATCGCCGCGTTGGTGCTCACCGTGGTGGCCGGATTCGCCATCCTGTTCACCGGCAGGTACCCGCGCGGGATCTTCGACTTCAACGTCGGGGTGATGCGCTGGACCTGGCGGGTGGCGTTCTACACCATCGATGCCCTGGCCACTGATCGCTACCCGCCATGGACCCTGCGCTCGGTTCCGGACTATCCGGCCGACTTCACCGTGGACTATCCGCAGCGGCTCTCTCGCGGCCTGGTGCTGGTCAAGTGGTGGCTGCTGGCCATTCCGCACTACCTGATCGTGGCGGTACTGTCCGGCGGCTGGGGCGCCGGTCGGATGGGCAACGGACCGGGCCTGATCACCATCCTCGCCGTGGTGTCGGCGGTGATCCTGCTGGTCCGCGGTCGCTATCCCCGCCAGCTGTTCGACTTCCTGATGGGGCTCAACCGCTGGTGCTACCGGGTGTTGGCCTACGTGGCGCTGATGACCGATGAGTACCCGCCGTTCCGGCTCGACATGGGCGGCGCCGACCCCGAGCCGGTGGGCCCGCTACCGCAACCCATGCCGGCGTAGCTCATCAAGCCGATGCAGCGAGATTATCCTGCAAAAGACCGCCGATCTCGACGAATCAGCCGCCGTTGCGCATCTCGGCACCCAGCACGGCGGCCTGGGTGCGGCGCTGCATGCCGAGCTTGCTGAGCAGGCTGGACACGTAGTTCTTCACCGTCTTCTCCGCCAGGAACATGCGCTCGCCGATCTGCCGGTTGGTCAGCCCGTCGGCGATCAGGTCGAGCACCTCCCGTTCGCGCGGGGACAGCACGGCCAGCCGGTTCTCGGTGGTGTTGCCGGCCCGGACCCGGTCCACCACCTGCGCGATGAGCGACGGGGCGATCAGTGATCGGCCCTGCGCAACCTGCCGGATCCCGTCCACCAGGCCGGCGGTGCGCACCTCCTTCAGCACGTAGCCGGAGGCGCCGGCCAGCACGGCGGCCAGCGCCGCGTCCTGGTCGTCGTAGGAGGTGAGGATCAGGCAGTAGGTGTCGGGCAGTTCCGAGCGGATCTGCCGGCAGACGTCGATGCCGCTGCCGTCGGGCAGCCGGCCGTCCAGCAGGGCCACGTCCGGCTTGACCGCACGGATCCTGGCCAGCGCCTGCTCGGCGGTGCCGGCCTCGCCGACCACCTCGAAGCCGGGCACCGCGGCCAGCAGTTCGGCGATGCCGCGCCGGACGAGTTCGTGGTCGTCCAGCAGGAAGATGCGGATGGTTTGCTGGCTCTCGGTCATGACACGGGTACCTTCCACTGAACGGTGGTGCCGCCGCCGGGCGTCGGCTGGAGGTCGAAGGTGCCGTCTCGCTTGGTCGCGCGGGCACGCAGGTTGGCCGTGCCGCTGCTGCGGGTGGCGCCAGCCATCCCGATCCCGTCGTCGGTAATCGTCACAGCCAGCTCGCCGTCGCGCACCGCGATGTCGACCGTAACGCTGGCGGCCCGGGCATGCTTGGCCGCGTTGGCCAGCGATTCCCGCACGCAGGCAAGCAGATCCTCCATCAGCTCGCCCTCCACGACCAGGTCGAGCGCGCCGGTGAAGGCGACGTGCGGCGGGAAGCCGAGCGGCTCGGTCAGCGCGCTGGTCACTTCCAGCACCCGCTGGCGGACGCCGCGGCCTTGCACCACCAGGCTGCCGCGGAGCTGGAAGATGCTGGTACGGATCCGCCGGATCGTCCGGTCGATGTCCTCGACGCTGCGGCGGACCCGCTGCCCGACCAGATCCTGTGGGCCGAGGTGGCTGGCCGCCCCCTCGAGCGAGAGGCCGACCGCGAACAGCTCCTGGATCACGTGGTCGTGCAGGTCCATCGCGATCCGGTCGCGGTCCTCGAGCAGGATCATGCGCTGCTCGGCGGCTCGGGAATCAGCAAGCTCCAGCGCGACACTGGCGTGGCTGGCGAAGCCGTCCGCCATCGCCAACTCGCGCTGGCTGAAGGCGCGCCGACCCCGGTTGCGGACCAGGCTGAGCACGCCGCGGGGCGAGCCGGCGCCGCGCAGCGGCAGCACCATCAGCGGGCCGGCCTCGGTCACCTCAGACAGGTAGGACCGCGGGCCGGTGTAGGAGCCGGCGTCGGCCAGCAGCAGCGGCTCATCGGTCCGGATCACGACGCCGCCGGCGGTGTCGGTCACCGCGAAGTGCCGTCCGATCAGCTGCTCGGAGTTGGCGCCCAGGGCCACCTCGACCACCAGTTGCTGGGCGTCGGCCGTGAGCAGGCCGACCGCGACGAGGTCGGCGCCGGCGATCTCCATCGCCCGCCGTCCGATCAGCCGCAGCGGATCCTCCCCGGCAGAGCTGAGCATTTGCGAGCTGATCTCCACCGACGCCTGCAGCCAGCGCTGTTGCAGCCGCGACTCCTGGTAGAGGCGGGCATTGCTGATCGCGGTGCCGGCCGCATAGGCCAGCGCGCAGACCAGCTCCTCGTCCTCGGCGCTGAACTCCCCGGCGGTGCTGTCGGCCAGGTAGAGGTTGCCGTACACCTCGTCGCGGACGTGGATCGGCACGCCGATGAAGGATTGCATCGGGGGGTGGTTGGGCGGGAACCCGGACGAGCGGGGATCGTCGGTCATCCTGCGCAGCCGGATCGGCTGGGGATCGGAGGTCAGCGCTCCCAGCAGGCCCTTGCCTTGCGGCAGGTCACCGATCCGCCGGGCGGTCACCTCGTCGATGCCGACGTGGATGAACTGCTCCAGCCCGCCGTCCTGGCCGATCACGCCCAGCGCGCCGTACTTGGCGTTCGCCAACTCGCACGCCGCCTCAACCACGTTGCGCAGCACCGATTCCAGCGCCAGGTCGCCGGCCACCGTCTCGATGGCGCGCAGCAGCCTGCGCAACCGGCCCTGGGTCCGCTTCACGTCCTGTGCCCGATCGACCAACTGGTCGATCAGCTCGTCCAACTCCAGCTTCGGCAGGTCCGGAAACCGCGGCACGGTCTGAGCATCGGCGGTCGAACGGAACCGCCTGTTCGGAGTTGGTCACCGAAGCCTGCCGAGCTGGTTGCCAACTCCTACGACGGTGTGGACATGGGTCATCTGCGCCTCCGAGATGCGTTACATCTCAGTGCAGCAGATCCTGGCCTCGGCGTCTGAGGCCATTGGTCCTAGATCGCGAGGCACTCGGTCATGAAAGTGCCGTCGGATCCGCACAAAACAGAAGTGAACGACGCTGGCCCGCACCGGATCGTGTGCCTGACTCGGGCTCTTTCTCGAGGGGTGGGTGCGTGATCCAGTGGCTCCTCGGGTCGTTGCCGTGATGTGCGCCGCCCGCTGGCCGAGCTGCTCCAGCAGGACTGAGCAGGCCGGCGCCGGTCAGCTGCCCGGTCGATGTGCCGCCCGCAGCGGAGCCAGTGCCGAGGACCAGGCGACGACCTGATCCAACAGCCGGGTGAGGATCTCGGTGTGGTGCTCGGCCGGCTCGCAGGCGCCGTCCGGCCCGAAGTCGGTGAACGAGGACAGGGTCAACTGGTCACGCACCGTCGCAATGTGCAGCTCGGCCAGTACCAACCGCAGCTGCTCCACCGCTCGGGTTCCGCCGACCAGGCCGTACCCGACGAAGCCCGCGGCCTTGTTCTTCCACTCCCGGTACAGGAAATCGAGCGCATCTTTCAACGCGCCGTTCATCGAGTGGTTGTATTCGGGCACCACGAAGACGAACCCGTCGCAGGCCTCGACCGCCCGGGCCCACCGCTTGGTGTGTTCGTGCTGGTAGTCGTCGCTCATCGCGGCCGGCACCGGCTCGTCCACGTGGGGCAGATCGAAGTCGGCCAGATCCAGGATTTCGAAGATGGCGTCCTCGCGGTCGGTGGCCCGCTTGTGAACCCACTGCGCGACGCCTTCCCCTACCCGGCCCGGTCGGGTGCTACCGATGACGATTCCGATCCGCATCATGTCAATTTCCTTTCCTGGCCGCGTTCTTGTCGCGGCCGGTCGTGGTGCCGTTGTCGGATGCAGTGGAGTGGCGCCGCTGCTCCGCGGTGAGCCAGCCCGCCGCGCCGAGCGCGAGCAGCGCGGTGAGGGTCAGCCACCAGAACGTTGCCTGGAACGACGCGTGGGACGGGCCATGGGCGCCGGTGGAGAGAAGTACGACGAAGATCGCACTGCCGATCGCCCCACCGACCCGGGACAGGATGTTGACCTCGGCGCTCGCATCCGGCACCTGGTGCGGGCGCACCGCGGCAAGCGCTGAGGAAACCCCGGGGGAGCCGGCCAGCGCCAGGCCGATGCCCCGCAGCACCTGCAACACTTCGACCAGCGGCAGGTTCGGGTGCGGGCCGAGCAGGGCCATCGGTGCCGTGCTCAGGGCTGTGATCACCAGTCCGCACAAGGTCACGATGCCACCGCCGTAACGGTCGTTCAGGCTGCCCGCGACCGGGAACGCCGCGGCCGCGCCGAGGCTGAACGCCATCAGCAGCAATCCGGCCGAGACGATTCCCTTGCCGAGCGCCAGCTGGAAGTACAGCGGCATCACGATGAGGCCGCCGAAGAGGGCGGCACCGGCGAAGAACACTTCGGTGGCCGCCGCGGCGAATACGCGATTGCGAACCAGCCGCAGATCCAGCAGCGGTTCGGCACGATGCTGGGACCGGTACGCGAAGGCACCCAGGCCCAGCGCTCCCAGCGCGAGCGGCAGCAGCACCGATCGCTCGGCGATGGTACGCAGCAAGGTGGCCTCGCTGATCGCGAACACGATCAGCGGCAGGCTGGGAACGACCTGGAGCAATGAGATCAGATCCAACCGGCCGGGGTCGCTGGGTTCGCCCCGGGGCACATACCGCAGGCCCAGACCCACCCCGGCGACTCCGATCGGGATGTTGATCAGGAACAGCCAGCTCCAGCTGGCATGGGCGAGAATGAGCGAGCCCACCACCGGCCCGACCGCCGGAGCGAGGATCGACGGCACGCTGGAAATGGCGATCACCCGGCCGAGATGCCCACGGTCGGCAACTTCGCCGAGGATGGTCATGCCGGCCGGGATCAGCAGGCCGCCCGCGAGACCTTGCAGCATGCGGGCAGCGACCAGGATCTGGATGTTCGGAGCCAGCGCGCAGAGCCCGGAGAACACCGTGAAACCTGCCAGCGCCCACAGCCAGAGCCGTCCGGCCCCGAACCGGCGTCCGATCCAGACGCAGACCGGCAGTGCGGCAGCCAGCGCGAGCAGGTAGCCGCTGTTGATCCACTGGGTGGTGGCCAGCGAGGAGTGCAGGCTGCGGCCGATCGAGTTCAGCCCGACATTGACAAGGGAAGTGTCCAGCCCGCTCATCACCGAGCCGGCGGCCAGCGTGATCGCGATGTGCCACACCGATCGTGGCACCCGGTTACGGTCGGCCGGCCGTCCGGCCGCCCGTCCGGCATCGGGCCGTCCGGCGGTACGTGCGGTGTTCACCTGTTCGGCCGCCGTGGTCAGCGCGGTCCGACCGCGGCGCTGCTCACCACCCATCCGAGGCCTCCCGAGATTTCGTTGGGAATCCAACGATACCCGATTGTTGGAACTCCAACAATCGGGTACGGTCGGCCTATGCCCGAACCACTTCTGGAACCGGATGCCGATCCGCCGGTAAGGCTGTGGCAGCAGACATCCTGGCTGTTGAACCAGGCGGCGGCCCGGGCGAACCGCATCGTTGCCGAGCACTTCGGCATGGCCGGTGGGCGAATGCGCTACGGAATCCTCGCCGGCCTGGAGCAGTACGGTGCGCTCAGTCAGGCCGAACTCAGCCGGCGGCTTGGCATCGACCGTGGCGACCTGGTGAGTGCGCTGAATGCCCTGGAGCGGGAAGGGTTGGCGCAACGCAGGCAGGACGCCCGGGACAGTCGCCGCAACCAGGTGCATCTGACCGAGACCGGCCGAGCCACCCTCTACGCGATGGACGCCCAGGTCAACGCGGCGCAGGACGAGCTGTTGCTGGAACTGCCCAGCGAGGAACGCGAGCACCTGGATCGACTGCTTCGGCTGCTGCTCGTCTATCCCTGGCGACTGCCCGCCGGGGAGCCGAGAGCCGGTTCCGCACGTAGCCAAGGCTGAGCCAGCTCACTCTCTGAGTCCCTGAACCTTTGGAGGATTCGTGATTCGCGTGTTACTGGTGGGGGAAGACCGCCAGACCGGCCTAGCGCTCACGGCAGCCCTGGCTCGCGCCGGGGTGTGTCTGGACAGCGTGCCGACCGGTGCCGAAGCGATAACCCGGCACGCCGACGCCGACATGATCGCTCTCAACCTGGAACTGCCCGACCTGGACGGCACCGAGGTATGCCGACGGATCCGGGCGACCAGCGAGGTTCCGATCCTCGGCCTGATCGCCGCCGACAGTACCGAACTGGAACGCATCCTCAGCCTGCGCGCCGGTGTCAACATGTGCCTGACCCGGCCGGTCGGCGTGGCCGAACTTGCCGCCCGCATCGAGGTGGTGGCCCGCCGCCTTCGACCTCGGCCGAGCACCCGTGAGTTGCTCAGCTACGGCAGCCTGGAGATCGATGTGGCGGCACGCGAGGTGCGCATCGCCGGACGTTCGGTGGACATGACGCGCAAGGAGTTCGACCTGCTGTACCTGCTCGCTTCCAAGAACGGCTCGATCGTCAATCGCAAGCAGATCCTCTCCGTGGTCTGGGACGACCAGAACGCCTGGATGCAACGCAGCCGGACCATCGACACGCACGTCAACAGCATCCGTCGCAAGATCGGCAAGTCCGGTGCCATTCGGACCAGGCGCGGCGTCGGCTTCCAGTTCTGCCTTCCGGACAATGCGAATCCGCACCGCTCGTCGCGTCCGGTGCTGAGCAAGCCCTAGGCCGGCAGTGGAGAGTGGCCGATCGGTTCAGGACGCCTCGCCGGCATCGGTGGGCCTGCCCATCCGCAATCCGAAGCCCCGGACCGTGACGCAGATCCAGCGACCGAACTTGCGGCGCAGGCTGCTGACGTGGGTATCCAGCGAGCGGCTGGCGACCGGCGACTGCTCTCCCCAGATCTCCTGCAGGACCTCGCTGCGCTTGGCGACCTGGCCCTCATGTTGGGCGAGCATGCGCAGCAGTTCGTATTCCTTGCGGGTCAGGTGAATCGGCTTGTCGTGCAGCCAGACCTCGCGGGTCGCCGGTGCGATCCGGACCGGGCCGTGCTCGATCACCGGCTGCCGGGCCAAGGTCGGCCCGACCCAGCGGAGCGCCGCGTCGATGCGGGCCATCAGTTCGGCTGGCCCGTACCCCCAGTACAGATGATCGTCGCAGCCGGCACCGAGGACCCGGAGTCGCTCCTGCTCGGTGTCCTGCCCGGAGATCCCGATCAGGGCAATGTCGTAGGCTGCTCGCACCGCCGTGCACCGGCCCAGCGACGCGTCCGAGTCGTCGACCTCGACGATCACCAGGTCCACCTCGGCGGGCCGGCTCGCGGCGTTGATGTCATCGGCGATGTGGACGAAATGTCCATGCCGGCGCAGCAATTGCTCGAAGGCCGCGGCCCGGGAAGCGGAGAGGCCGAGCAACAGGGTGCGTGCGAAAGGGCCGCTCGGAGCCGGCGCGCCGAGTGAATCCCCGGCCCTCGAGGTGTGTGTTTCACTCATCGAGGCGGGTCCGATCCGGGCGGATTTGCGGGGACGACAGCTGTAAGCGTACACCCGCCCGATTTGCCCGTTCTGCGACTGTGGCTGGCCCGCCCGGTATTCCGCTATCGGTTCGACGGCTGCCCTCCGTTCAGCAGCGCCGGGCTGTAGTCGGCCGTCGGCCGGCCCTGCCCGGACGTCCAGAGCACGACGAACTCCAGTGCGTCGATCCGCCAGCCATCAGGGGTGCGCACCGCCGAAGCGTCGTAGTAGCCGCCCACATCGAATCGATGCCGCTCGGTCACTCCCATCGGCTGACAGCCGCGCTCGATGTGCAACGCCCACACCTGCGCACGCACCCGGGCCACCTCGCCGTCCGGATCGATCAGGTGGTTGCTGCTCTGGTGGTAGGTGCTGCCCCAACTCAGGTAGGCCGCCCGCTGGAACTCGGCCAGCCCGGCGATGCCCCGCCGCTGCCCGATCGGGAACGTGAGCCGGACATCATCGGTGAAGACCCGCCGGTATGCCTCGTCGTCACGCTCCGGGTCGTCTGCCGAGTCGAGCAGGTGGATGTAGCGATCGATCAACTCGGCAACCTCGGCCCGATCGAGCGCCATGGACAACCGATCCGGCGCGCCACTACTGGTGCTCATGCGCGAACTCCCTCACTCGACCGTGATGATCGCCCACTGGCCAAGCTTGGCCATCCGGACTCCGGTCGCGGCGGCCTTGAGCCAGTTCACCACCACGTAGCGGCCTGGCTCGGCGGCCATGCTCATCACCGCCTGCCGTCCCGGCGACAGCGGCAGGCAGCCGCTGCCGCGGGTGACGTCGAACGGCGGGTTGTCCGGCCAGGCGCTGCTGCCGTCCTGGAACCGCGCGAAGTAGCCGGCCAACTCTGGCTCTGCCACCTGGTCGGGGATCGGCAATATCACGTACTCCACAAACTGCGGCTCGTCCATCGCGTTCTCGAACCGGACCGGCTGGCCGGTGCCCAGCTTGCCGATCACCTCGAACCGCGGCCGGCCCTCGGCGTCGCACACCGCGCGCACGGTGGCGGACACGCTCGCCGCGGATCCGCCGGGATGCTCGCCGCGCACCATCATGGACTGCCGGCGCGGTGATTCGGAGGCGACGGTGTCGGGATAGTCGAAGAAGACGTAGTCGCCGGGGGCGAGGTCGACGGTGAACTCTCCCGGGATGTCGGGATGGATGACCGCCCCACCCAACATGGTCACCTGGGAGTGCAGCGCCGGGGTGCCGCGCCGGATCCGAGACTGGTCGTCGGACACCATGTCACGCAGGTGGGCCTGAAAGCTCGGCCAGTCCGGGACGTCCTTGAACCTGGCCAGGCCAACCCAGCCCGGTCCTTCCACCGAGGTCGAGGCGCTGAAGCGGACCGGTCCGGGCGGCGCCGTTCGAGGGGCCGTCAGGCCACGCTCATCGGAGTGAATGGAAAGGGTATCGGTCACTGCGCTTTCCGCCTTTCGGATTATGTCAGCGCCTGGACGCGCGCCTATATTCACCATGCCAGGTAGATGCAATCGTGTTCAACGCCTACCGTGAAAGGCTTTCCTCCGAGGAACCTCAAACGTTCCTCAAATTTCGTATGACAAAAAATTGAGGTACCCGAGGGAAGGTTTGACTCGATCCTGTTTGCACATTGTGCTCCCAGCGTCGAACATGGAATAGCGATCCTACCTGCCGCCCCACTTCGCGCAGTGCGGAAAGAGAAGGAAATGATCTTCACCGAACCCGAACTCGAATACGTCAGGTCACAGTTTCTCGCCCGGCTGGCGACGGTCCAGCCGGACGGCACGGTGCAGGTCAACCCGGTGTGTTACCGATATAACGAAACGTTGAACGCGTTCGAGATCGGTGGCTTCAACTTCGCCAGAAGCCGGAAATTCCGCAATATCGCGGCCAATGGCAGGGCGGCGCTGGTGGTGGACGATGTCGTGTCCACCGACCCATGGCGAATTCGGTGCCTGGAGATACGCGGCAAAGGCACCGTCGAGACGGAACCCCGGGCGTTTCCCGACCTGGATGATGAGATCATCCGCATCTACCCGCACCGTATCGTCAGCTTCGGCATCGATGCGCCGGATAAGGCACCGCACGAACTCGTAAGCCACAACCGCGACGTGTAGTTCCCGGCGCGGAATTGATTTCGGCCAGCGGAGGAACCCATGAACCAGTCGGTGGAACGTGCCTGCGGCTATGCGTTGAACTCTTTCCACTCAACCATCTATTTCGCCGATGACCTCGATCGGGAACTGGCCGGCTACGGGATCCGAGACGCCATGGCGGCCTACCTGGTCGGACGATCCGCGCCGCTGGGCGCGGTCTCAGCCGGCGTCGTCACCGCTGCCTTCAACGCCTTCGCGCCCGCACTGATCGCTCGGCACCTGCCGGCGGCGTGGTCATCGGTCACGCCGGAGCAGGCGGTGGCATTGCGTCTCCGGGCGGCCGACCGGGTGCTGACCCGGCTGCTCGGTGAGCCGGTGCTGGCCGGTACCGAAATGGCCGAGGCCGCCGACCTCGCGATCGCCGCGGCCAGCGCCGCACCTCGGCCCGGACGTCCGATGTACTCGGCCAATCGCGATCTGCCGGTTCCCGAGCCCGCGCACCTGCGGCTCTGGCACGCCGCGACCATGCTGCGCGAGTACCGGGGCGATGCTCACCTGGTTGCCCTCGGATATGCGGAGCTGGACGGATTGGACGCCCTGGTCAGCCATTGCGCCAGCCCGGCCGGCATGCCGAAGGCCCTGGTGATGGCCAAGCGTGGTTGGACCGAGGCGGACTGGTCAGCAAGCGAGCAGCGGCTGCGCGAACGTGGACTGATGGACGGTGCTGGCACGCTCACTCCCGCCGGCCTGCGATGCCGGGACGACATCGAGCAGGAGACCGACCGGCTGAGCCGGATCCCGTTCGGCCGACTGGGTGCGGCCGGAGTGGAACGCCTGCACGACATCGTGCACCGGCTGGTCGATCGGGCTGCCCACTCGGCTGCCTTTCCGGCCGAGCTGCGCGACTTCTTCGCGCCGGGCAGCGCCGATCGCGTGCGGGTCGGCGCATGACGACGATGCACCGGACGGTCACCCCGGCCGGCAGCCCAGCCTGGCTGGTTACCGACTACCCGACGGTCCGGCAACTGCTGGCGGATCCGCGGTTCGGCCTCAGCCATCCCGAGCCGGAACAAGCACCTCGACTGTCGGAATCAGTGGTGTTCGGCCGCCCGCAGCACATCCGGGAAACCGACGCCGCCGACCACAGCCGGATGCGCCAGCTGCTCAGCAAGCGCTTCTCCGCTCGACGATTGGCCGGTTATCGACCCCGGGTACAGGAACTGGTTGACGGACTGCTGGATGAGCTGGCCGACTCGGCGCAACCGGCCGACTTCCATGCCCTGGTCTCATTTCCGTTGCCCGCGCTGGTGATCAGCGATCTGCTCGGCGTACCGGTCGAGCACCGGGAGAAGTTCCGGGAATGGTCGGACGAGGCGGCGCACATGTACGACGCGCAGCGTTCCCTGCACGGGGTCGGCGAACTGTCCTCCTACATCGCCGAACTGGTGTCCAGGCGGCTCGCCGAGCCGACCGACGACCTGCTCAGCGCGTTGGTGGAGGCGCACCGCGCCGAGCCGGCGGGCTTCACCCTGGACAAGGTGGTCGAGCTGGGTATGACGGTGCTGTTCGCCGGCCATGAGACCACGGTGACCGCTATCGACTGCGGAGCCGTGCTGCTGGCCGGCAACCCGGGACAGCGCGCGGCGCTGGCAGCCGATGAGCAGCTGCTGTCGAGCGCGGTGGAGGAGATCCTGCGAGGCTCGCTGCCCCGTGCCCGGCCGTTCATCGCTCCCGGGCCGACGGACATCGGCGGGGCAATCCCGCGCTGGGCTAACACCGATGTGGAGTTGGCCGGCACCGTCCTGCGCCGCGGTGACATGGTGCTGCTCGGCCTGGCCCACGCCAATGCCGACGCGCAGTTCGGCGACGAACCGCACTTCGACATCAGCAGGCATCCCAACCAGCACCTCACCTTCGGCCATGGGCCACATTTCTGTGCCGGTGCTCCGCTTGCCCGCCTGGAACTGCAGGTGTTGTTCGGCTCGCTGGTCCGGCGGTTCCCGAAGCTGCGGCTAGCGGTGGCCGAGGAGGAGTTGCAGCCACGGGGCGAGTTGCTCACCGGTGGCTACCGCAGCGTCCCGGTCTGCTGGTAGTCCGGAGTTCCGCTGGCAACCAGGAGTGCGCGGTAACGGCGCGATCCGCCGCTGGCGCATGCCGGCGGACCGGACCGAGGACCGGCCCGCCGCGATGGCTACTGTGGCGGGTTGCCGTGCTTGCGGCTGGGCAGGTCGGCCCGCTTCGCGCGCAACATGGCCAGCGCGTCGATGAGCCGCTTGCGGGTCTCCACCGGACTGATCACATCGTCGACCAGGCCGCGCTCGGCGGCGTAGTAGGGATGCATCAGGCTGTCCCGGTATTCGGCAGCGCGCTCCCGCTCGGTCGCAGCCGGGTCCGGACTGGCCGCGATCTCGCGGCGGAAGATCACTCGGGAGGCACCCTCGGCGCCCATCACCGCGATTTCGTTGCCGGGCCAGGCCAGGGACAGATCCGCGCCGATCGAACGAGAATCCATCACGATGTAGGCACCCCCGTAGGCCTTGCGGATCACCACCGAGACCCGTGGCACGGTGGCGTTGCAGTACGCGTACAGCAGCTTGGCGCCGTGCCGGATGATCCCGTCGTGCTCCTGATCCACGCCGGGCAGGAAGCCCGGCACGTCGACCAGCGTTACCAGCGGGATGTTGAAGGCATCGCAGAACTGCACGAACCGCGCGCTCTTCTCGCTGGCCTCGATATTCAGCACGCCGGCCAGCACCATCGGCTGGTTGGCGATCAGGCCGACCGGCTGGCCGCCCAGGCGAGCCAGCGCGCACACGATATTGCCGGCCCAGCCTGCCTGCACCTCGAACAGCTCACCGTCATCGACGATCTCGGCAATGACCTCACGCATGTCGTAGCTGAGGTTGGGATCGGCCGGGACCAGGTCCAACAGCGCGTCGTTCGGCCGGTCGGCCGGATCCGTGCACACGACGGACGGCGGAAGTTCGAGATTGTTCGACGGCAGCAACGAAAGCAGGTACCGGACGTCCTCGAGGCAGCTTTGCTCGTCCTCGTAGACGAAGTGGGCGACACCGGATCGGGCACCGTGCACCCCGGCACCGCCCAGGCCGTCATGGCTGATCTGTTCGCCGGTGACTGCCTGGACGACATCCGGGCCGGTAATGAACATCTGCGCGATGTCGCGCACCATGAAGACGAAGTCGGTCAACGAGGGGGAGTAGGCGGCACCGCCGGCGCACGGGCCGAGCATCACGCTGATCTGCGGGATGATGCCGGATGCTCTGGTGTTGCGGCTGAAAATGCCACCGTAACCGGCCAGTGCGGTGACCCCTTCCTGGATCCGGGCACCGGCTCCGTCGTTGAGGCTGATCAGTGGCGCGCCGGTGGAGAGCGCCAGATCCATCAGCTTGTGGATCTTGGCCGCGTGTGCCTCGCCGAGTGCGCCGCCGAACACCCGGAAATCGTGGGCGTAGACGAAGACCTTCCGACCCCAGACGGTGCCCCATCCGGTGATCACCCCGTCGGTGTGCGGTCGGCGTTCCTCCAGCCCGAACCCGCTTGCCCGATGCCGGCGCAGGGCTTCGATCTCGGAGAAGCTGCCTTCGTCCAGCAGCAATTCGATGCGCTCGTAGGCGGTCAGCTTTCCCTTCGCGTGCTGCCGCTCGGTCGCTTCGGGATGTGCGCCGGAGCGGACGTGTTCCTTGAGTTCCAGCAGTTGCCGGGTGCGGGCCCGCAGGTCGGCGGGCACCGCTGACTGCGGCACCGCTCGCAGCCTGGGCGACCGGACCTGCTGGGCGGCTTGCACCGGGGAAGCGGCGGTATTCGCGGACGCCTTCATGTCAGCCTTTCTCGAGCGTGCGATGGACGGGCGCGCGTGGAGCCTGCAGGCCGGTCAGTGCGACGACCAGTCCCGCCGCTGCGCAGCCAAGGATGAGGACGAGCCCGCCGGTCGGCGCGCCCGAGGAGAGGTGCGTGTTCGGATGGGCCAGCAGCGCGGCGGTGCCGGCGAGCAGGGCCGCACCGCCGAGTTGCACCGCGGCCTGGTAGCAGGCAGCGGCCGGCCGACGGTCGGCAAGCGGCACCCACCGCATCGCCTGAACGTGCAGGGCGCTGAAGCTCACACCGAAACCGACGCCGGCAAGCGCCATGACGCAGGCAAGGACAGCCGGCTGCAGGCGGGTGGCCGGCGGCAGCAGCCCGATCGCATATCCGGTGCCGGTTACCACCCAACCGGCCGCGATGAGCCGTTCGGTTCCGAATCGTGCCTGCCGGGCAGGTGCTCGCAGGGTCAGCGCGAACGTGATGGCGCCGGCCAGCAGCACCAACGCGGCCGCCGCGGCGGGCGGCCAGCCTCCGCGAGCCTGGGTGGCCGTGCTCAGCACGAGCAGCAATCCCCAGAACGAGCCGTTCAACAGGGCCGCCCCGCAGACCGAACGCCAATAGCCGGGGATGCTCAGCAGCCGGACCGCCGCGCCGACCGAGGCCCGTTCCAGGCCGCACAGCAGGCCCAGCAGGACGATGCCGAGCAGGGCGCTCGCCCGGCGCGAGCCGGGTCCACCGATCGCGGCTACCAGCAGGGACACGCCGGCCAAGGCCACCGGCAGCGAGGCCGTCGAGCGCCACGCCGCCCGCTCCGCCGGCGCACCATCGGCCGGGATCACCCGAGCAGCCAACCAACCGAGCACCAGCGCGGCCGGCACCGGAAATGCCAGCGCGTAGCGCCAACTCGCCTCGGTCAGCGCTCCGGACACCGCCGCTCCGAGCGCCAACCCGGCCGCGCCGCAGGCCGCGTACACCCGCAGGGCTCGGTGCCGGGCCGCGCCGTCGGGGAAGAGATCCGAGATGATCGCCAGCCCGGTCGGCGCGGTGAGCGCGACGCAGCCGCCCTTGAGCGCCCGCGCCGCGACCACCATCCCGGCCGTGGGAGCGGCCGCCGCGGCCGCCGACGCCAGTGCGAACAACCCCAAAGCTGCCAGGTAGACCCGGCGCCGGCCGAGCACCGTCGCCAGCCTGCCGCCGTAGAGCACCACGCAACCGAACCCGACGGCGAAGCCACCCTGCAGCCAGTGCGCGGCCTGCGGCCCTAGGGCGAATCGGCTGGCCACCGCGGGCAATGCGACGAAGATCGAGGAGACCTCCAGCGCGTCCAACAGCATGTTGCCCGACAGCACCAGCAGCAACGTTGCCGGCATGGTGACGGTGCGCTGCCCCGCACCGGCAGTCCGGATCGTCATGATGGTCCCCTCGAACGGCCGATCGGACGCCGCTGGTCAGCCGAGCAGCGTTCCGCCGGAGGCGTCGACGAAGGCGCCGGTCATCCACCGGGCATCGTCGGAAGCCAGGAAGGCCACGATGTCGGCCACGTCGGCGGGCTCGCCGATCCGGCCGAAGGCGGTGAGGCCCTTCATGAACTCCACCGCTTCGGGCACGTCGAACAACGGGTTGTCGTTCCGGGTGATCCCAGGAGCCACGCTGTTGACCGTGATGCCGCGCGGGCCCAGATGCTTGGCGAAGTGCAGGCCGATCATCTCCACCGCGCCCTTGGTCATGGCGTAGGCGACCTCATCGGGATTGGCGACCCGGGTCAGCCCGGATGAGATGTTGATGATGCGTCCGCCGTCCGGCATGATGGCCAGCGCGCGCTGCACGATGAACAGTGGTGCCTTGGCGTTGACTGCCACCAGCCGGTCGAACAGCTCCGGCGTGATCTCCTGCGGGCTGACGCCGCCCATGATCCCGGCGTTGTTCACCACGATGTTCAGCTCGGTACTCCCGGTTCGCTCCCGCAGGCCAGCCTCCAGGCCGGCGAACAGCGTGTCCACGTCACCCGGCACGCCCAATTCGGCCTGCACCGCGAACGCGCTGCCGCCGGATTCCTCGATCGCCGCGATGGTCTTGCCGGCTGCCTCCTCGTTGCTGCCGTAGTGCACTACCACCAGGGCGCCGTCCCGAGCGAGGCGCTCGGCGATGGCCCGGCCCATGTTGCGGCTGGCGCCGGTGACCAGGGCGGTCTTACCCGTCAATCGGTTCATCGAAAACTCCCTCTCTGGGTTGGGGTAAACCATCGCGCCAGGGCGGCGCGCAGCGCAGGCGTCCGATCCGGACCGGCTTGCTCCTGGGCCCAGGCGACGTAGCCATCGGGCCGGGCCAGCAGCGCGACCAGGTCGCACTCCGGCGGTGCCGGGCTGGCAGTCGCCACGTCCACCGCACCGGCGTAGTGCACTGCCTCCCGGGCCAGCTGCGGGTGGCTGCCCAGCATCAGCAGCAGCCCACGGCCGGAGCGCAGCAGTTCGGCGCTGGTCATGCTGCCGGCGGCACCCGGCAGATCGACCACCGGCAGATCGACCACCGGCAGCCGGCTGCCCACGCACGGGTGCGCACCGGCGGGAGCCGGGTACCGGATTCCGGTCCCGCTGATCGCATCCGCCAGCGAGGCAGCTACCGCGGGAAGTTCACACAACTCGGCCAGCACGCCGCGCATCCCCTCGACCTCCTCGCCGCCAAACAGCAGCGCCGCCTGGGCGCGAATGTTCGTCAACGTCTGCGCACCGGCGGCATGACGTTCGGTGGAGTAGCTGTCCAGCAGCCCGTCCGGTGCCCGACCGGTCACCGTGGCCGCCAGCTTCCAGCCGAGGTTGGCCGCGTCCTGGAGGCCGAGGTTGATCGCCTGGCCGCCGACCGGCGGTTGCGCATGCGCCGCGTCTCCGGCGAGCAGGACCGGCCCGAGCCGATAGGTGTCGGCGTGCCGGACGGAGTCGTCGAACGCGTTGCACCAGTGCGGGCGCCCGCCGGTGATGTCCTCACCGGTGATGCGCTTCCAGGAACCGCAGATCTCCTCGAAGCTGACCTCCGAACCGGCGTCGACAGGCGTCACCTCGAAATCGCACATCATCACCCGGGTCATGCCGTCCGGTCGGCGGGCCGCGATGGCGACGCCTGCCGGCAGTCGCTCGAACCGGCGGTCGGGGATCTCGATGCCCTCGACATCGGCCCGGAACAGCCGCCTGCGGGCCGGGAACCGGGTGACCGGGAAGCCGGCCAGAGCGCGCACCGTGCTGTCCTCGCCGTCGCACCCGACCAGGTAACGGCAGGTGATCGTCTCCGGGCCGGCCGGGCCGAGCACGGACAGTTCCACCCGCTCGTCCCCGGTCGTGGCGTCCAGCACGGTCAGCCCGGTCAACCGAACTCCCCGGCGCAGCCGGGCGCCGTCGAGAACGGCCCGGTCGGCGAGCACCTGCTCGACCCGTTGCTGCAGCACCTTCCACTGCCCGGCGTACCGGCTGCCGGTCACGCCGAGATCCAGTCCGATACCCGCCAGGTGACTCCGGTGATCGACCGGCGCATCCCGGAAGGCCGCCAGCAGGCCACGCTGGTCGAACAGTTCCATCGTCCGGGCATGCACGGTGCTCGCTCGCGAGACCGTGCTGGGCGTGGCCAGGCTGTCCAGCACGACCACCTCGGCGCCGCCCAGGCGCAGTTCGACCGCCAGCAGCAGGCCGACCGGGCCGGCACCGACGATGACGACGTCCGGGCCGGTCATGACCTGGCCAGCGCCCGGCTCTCGGCGAATTCCCTGGCATAGCCCAGCGTCGCCGAACTGTTGCCGCTGAGCGCGCCGTGCACGAACTGGCGTGCGGTGGCGATGGTGGCGGCCGGGCCGAGCACCTGGGTGACCGCAGCCGGGTTGAGCACCACCGCGTGCTGCGAGCTGACCTCGACAATGCCGTCGCCCAGCTCGCGGATCGACCAGCGACCGGTGTGCGCGGTCATCAGCGCCGGCACCTGGGTCTGCTTGTAGACGATGGCTCGCTCGGGGAAGCACACCCGGATCGACTTCGTGGTGTGGGTCGAACCGTCTTTGGTTCGGGTATCCATCTCCAGCACCTGCAGGCCCGGCTGCTCCTCGGTGAGGGCAACTCGCGCGACATGCGGCAACCGCGTGTCCCACAGTTGGGCCTCGTTGAGAAAGTCGTACACATCGCGGGCCGCCCCGATGAGCTGGATCGTGTCGGTGAAGTCCAGCGTCAGTTCCGGCTGCTCGGCTGCCTGCTCGGCATAGGCCTTGAGCGAGGCAAGCTCGGACCGGCTGTTGGTGTCCACCGCGCGGGAGATCCAGTCGAGGTCATCGGCGTCTTCGGACACGGCGGCGAAATCGTGCAGCAACCGCACCCAGCAGCTGTCCTGGGTCGCCTCGTTGACCAGCCAGCTGCCGCCCATCGAGGCGACCGGAGCCGCCGAAACCTCCTGCCGGAAGTTGACCCGCCTGGCCCGTGGGTCGAGTGTCCGACGCGATGTCCAGGACTTCACGGTGCCGTTTGCCGTTGCCCAGAGCCGGATCCGCTCATCGTTGCCGGCCAGCGGTTCGCGCTCGATGTACACGGTGGGCGGGAAGATCCGGGGCCACGCCTCGACGTCGGCGATCAGCGCGTACACCAGGTCCGCCGGCGCATCGATCTCGACTGCGTGTTCGAGCTGATAGGTCGTGGAATCGGCCATCTGCGTTCCTTAGGGATTCGTCGGGAAGAAGTTCTGGGGTTTTCAGAAGTTGCCCAGGCCGCCGCAGACGTTGATCGCCTGCGCGGTGATCGAGGCCGCCGCGTCGGTGACCAGGTAGCCGGCGAGTCCGGCCACCTCGTCCGGGGTGGAATACCGGCCCAGCGGGATTTTGGCCTGGAACTTCTGGAGGATTGCCTCTTCGCTGGTGCCATACGCCTCGGCATAGCCAGCCCGCACCCGGCGTGCCATCGGTGTCTCGACGTAGCCGGGGCAGATGGCGTTGACGGTGATGCCGGTCGGTGCCAGTTCGTTGCCAAGCGCCTTGGTGAAACCCACCACGCCGTGCTTGGACGCCGAGTACGGTGCGCCCAGCACCACTCCCTGCTTGCCAGCGGTGGAGGCGATGTTGATGATCCGACCGCGGTCACGCCCGCGCATGCCACCGGTGGTGAGCACTTCGCGGGTCATCAGGAAGACGCTGTTCAGGTTGGTGTCGATCACGTCGAACCACAGTTCGTCCGGGATATCAGCGGTCACACCGCCACCGCTGCGGCCGGCGTTGTTGACGAGCACCTCGATCGGGCCGTACCGATCCACCGCCGCCTTGACGAACACCCCGACCTGCTCACGCGATCGAACATCGCAGGCGGCCCCGTTGACATCCAGGCCGTCGTTCTGCAGGTCCTTGACCGTGCCGGCCACCGCCTCGTCGGTGCGCGCGCAGATGAAGACCCGATGGTCGGCGGCAAGGGTGCGGGCGATCGCCAACCCGATCCCGCTGGTCGCGCCGGTGACGATCGCGGCGCGCATATCCTGGCTGGTCATAGTGAATCTCCTTCCGAGCTGGCCGCAGCCTCAGCCGGCAACGCCGACGAGCAGGTTGTTCACGGTCTGGAGCAGTGCGCGCGGCGTCCGGGATTCGATCACCGCGGAATCCGGCAGCCGGATGCCCAGCTCGCGGTCTATCCGGCCGCTCGTCTCCAGCAGGGCCAGTGAGTCATAGCCGAGGTCTTCGAACTCGGTGTCGAGAATGTCGCCGTCCAACGCGCCGGACTCGGACACACCCGCTCCCTCCAGCAGTATCCGGCGGAGGTCGTTGATCGAGAATGCTTCGCTCATCATTGGTCCTTTCATCGCAGTAGGGGAGGAAGGTCGACCGGGCAGGTGGCGAGTCAGCCGACCGCGCGCAGCACGATCGCCGAGTTGAACCCGGGATAGCCGCGTGCCAGCACCAGGACGGTGCGGATCCTGGCTCGGCGCGCTTCGGTGACCAGGTCGATGGGGTACTGCTCGGCCGGCGTGACGTTGACGGTCGGCGGGATGACCTGGTCGCGGATCGCGAGCAGGCCTGCCACCAGGTCGAGGGGACCGGAACCGGAGTAGAGCCGACCGGTCATGGTCTTGGGCGCGGTGACCGGCACCGCGTCGGCTCCGAACACCTCGGCGATGGTGTCGGCCTCGATCCGATCCAGCTGCGGTACCGCGGCCGCGTCGGCGAACACCACGTCGATCTCGGCTGCGCCAACGCCGGCCGAGACCAGTGCCTGCTCGATGGCGTACCGCAACGACGATGCACGGCCGGAGCCAGGTCGTGGATCGAAGCTGGCGCCGTAGCCGGCGAGTTGTCCGTAGATCCTCTCGGCGTTGCGGGAACGCGCCGCCGGCAGCGGTTCCACGACCAGGATCGCGCCGCCTTCGCCGGGCACGAAGCCCTGCGCCGCCTCGTCGAACGGGAGGTAGGCCCGGTCCGCGGCGGAGACGGTGCTCAGCCGGCCACCGGCCAACTGCGCCACCCAGCCCCACGGGCAGATGGTGGCGTCGATGCCACCGGTGACCATGGCCGCGCTGTCCTTGCCGAGTTGCCGGCAGGCGTGCCGTACCGCGTCCAGGCCGCCTGCCTGGTCGCTGACCAGCACGCCGCTCGGTCCGCGCAGGTTGTGCTTGATCGAGATCTGGCCGGAATTCACGGCATAGAACCAGGCGAAGGACTGGTAGGCGCTGACGTAGCTGCTGCCGTTGCTCCAGAGGTTCTCCAGCTCGTGCTGGCCGAATTCGAAACCCCCGGCACAGTTCGCGGTGACCACTCCGATGTCGAAGTGATCCTCCGACTCCACCGGCAGCCCGGCGTCGGCCAGCGCCCAGTCGGCGGCGACCATGGCCAGCCGGGTCAACTGATCCGTCTGCGGCAGCAGCCTGCCGGGCAGGTGGTCGGACGCTTCGAAGTCCGGCACCTCGCCGGCCAGCGTCGCCGGGTAGCCACGGGCGTCGAAACGTCGCACCGGTCCGATACCGGACCGCCCGGCGAGCGTGGCGTCCCAGTATTCGTCCACGCCGAGGCCGTTGGGAGCCACTACCCCCAGGCCGGTCACCACGATCGGCGCGTTCATCCGGCCAGCTCCTTCGGTTCGCGCAGGACCATGGCGCTCTGGAAGCCGCCGAAGCCGCTGCCCACGGTGAGCACCGTGTCGGTCCGCCAGTCGCGCGCCGTGACCGGGACGTAGTCCAGATCGCACTCCGGGTCGGGGGTGTGCAGGTTGGCCGTCGGCGGCACCACGTTGTGCCGGATCGCCAGCACTGACGCCGCGATCTCGATCGAGCCGATCGCGCCGAGCGAGTGGCCGATCATCGACTTGATCGAGCTGACCGGCACCGAATAGGCGTGCTCACCCAACGCCCGCTTGAAGGCGGCCGTCTCGTGGCGGTCGTTCTGCACCGTGCCGGAGCCGTGCGCGTTGATGTAGTCGATGGCGGTCGGGTCCAGTCGGGCCTGGGCCAGCGCCTGCCTGATGGCCACCGCCATCTCCCGGCCGTCCGGTCTCAGGCCGGTCATGTGGTAGGCGTTGCACCGGTTGTCGAAGCCGGCCACCTCGGCGTAGATGGGGGCGTTGCGGCGACGTGCCGCCGACAGCTCTTCCAGGACGAAGATCGCGGCCCCCTCTCCCAGCACGAAGCCGTTCCTGCTGGCGTCGAACGGCCGGGAGGCGTGTTCGGGGTCGTCGTTGCGCGGGGTGGTGGCCTTGATCGCGTCGAAGCAGGCCAGCGTGATCGGCGATATCGGCGCGTCGGTGGCGCCGGCGATCATCACATCGACGGTGCCCTCCCGGACCAGTTCGCTGGCGTAGCCGACCGAATCCAGCCCGGATGTGCAGCCGGAGGACACCACCGTCGCCGGACCTTCACTGCCGAACTGCCAGGCCACCTCGGCCGCGAACGAGCTCGGCACCAGGTAGTCGTAGAGGTGCGGCACCGCATACCGATGGTCCACCAGGTGCAGGCGGCCGTCGTCGCTGACCACCCGGTACTCCTGCTCCAGCGACATGGTGGCGCCGACGGCGCTGCCGATGGTCACGCCAATGCGCCGCGGGTCGAGTTCGGACAGCTCGAGCCCGCTGTCGGCGACCGCCTCCCCGGCGGCCACTACGGCGAACTGGGCGGCTCGGTCCATCCGGCGTTGTTGCTGCACCGACAGGCCGTGCGCGGTCGGGTCGAAATCCACCTCGGCGGCCGACTGGCTGCGGAACGGGCTCGGGTCGAAGAAGGAGATCCGGCGGGTCGCCGTGCGGCCCTGGCTGAGCAGCTCCCAGAACTCCTTGGTGTTGGTGCTGCCGGGCGCGAGCACTCCCACTCCGGTGATGGCGACCCGGCGCTGCTGACCGCTCACCGTCGGGACCAGTCGTAGAAGTTGGTCGCCATCGCGTCGGCCGGCGAACGCCAGGTTCGCGGATCGTAGGGGCTGATGAACGGCTTGAGATCCTCGCTGATACCGATGAACAGCGGATGTTGGCGTGCCCCGGCAATCGCCTCGCCGCCATCGGTCTCGAAATCCTGCAGGTGGAAGTACAGGCCCTGGTAGCTGAAGAGCTGCCGGCGCCGGGTGCCCATCAGCTCGGGCATCTCGGTCTGGTCGAACTTGCTGAACAGGGCCGCGACCTCGTCGGCGGATTCCGGCGCCATTCGGGCGACGATCAGAGTGCTTCGCATAGCGGGCTCCTCAAGGTTGGACGTTCCAGTGGGGGTCAGGACGCCACGCGGCCGAGTGCGGTGGCGGGCTCGCCGAACCATCCCCGCAAGGCGGAGGTCAACGGCAGGTCACTCGGCGCGAGCCAGGCCACGTAGCCATCCGGTCGCACCAGGACCGCCTCGAGTCCCCGATACGCAGAGCCGTCGGGCAGCTCGGCCCGGACCACCTTCACCCGGTCGGCCCAGCCGGCCACCAGGGGCGAGTACTCGCCGGCGCTGCTGAAGTCGAACAGCACCCCGTGCCCGCGGTGCATGGGCATGGTGGTTTCGACCGGCCCGACCGGCGTGCGCAGCGTCCGCTTGGGCAACCGCGCACCAGCCAGCGGGTGGTCGATGCCCACCTCGTAGCGAATGTCCAGGCCGCTGACCATGCCGGCCAGATGCTGGGCGACCACGTCGTGGTGGATCAACTCCCGCATGACCTCGCGCAGCGGCTCCATCTCGTTTCCGGTGAGGAAGAGCAATCCCTGCGCTCTGGTGTTCATCAGCAGCCGCTGCCCGACCGGGTGCCGCTCGTCGTGGTAGCTGTCGAGCAGGCCGGCGGGGGCGTCGCCGCGTAGCTCGGCGGCCAACTTCCAGCCGAGGTTAAAGGCATCCTGAAGGCTTGCGTTCATCCCCTGGCCGCCGGCCGGCAGATGGATGTGGGCGGCGTCGCCGGCCAGCAGAACCCGGCCTCGCCGGTACTGGGTGACCTGCCGGGTGGCATCGCCGAACGCGGTGACCCACAACGGCTGGCCGTGCCGGATGTCCTGTCCGGTGATCCGCTGCCAGCCCGCGGCCACCTCGTCGAATGCCGGCGGCTCATCCCGGCGCCGGGGCGGCTTACCGCGCTCGCACACCACGATCCGGTTCACGCCGTCGCCGAGCGGGCCGACCATCACCATCCCGTTGGGATAGGTCTGGCCGATCATTCTCGGCTCGAGATCGCAGCCACGCACGTCGGCGATGTACATCTCCATCGTCGCCGGGGTGCCGGGGAAGTCGAAGCCGCCCAGCTTGCGCACAGTGCTCCGGCCGCCGTCGCAGCCGACCAGGTAGGAGGCGTGGATCCGCTGCCGGCCGGCCGGGTACCGCACGTCAACGTCGACGCCGTCGGCGCCGGCTTGGAAATCCACCAACTCGGCGTCGTAGTGAATCTCGGCGCCGAGGTCGATGGCCCACCCTTCCAGCATCTGCTCGGTCTGGCTCTGCGGTATGTCCTTACCGCCGAAATGGCCGCCTTCGATCAAGCTGAAGTCCACCGGGATGCCACCGAAGTGGCCGACCGGACTGGTCTCGACCGGGCCGAGCCGGGGGAGCAGGCCGCGTTGGTCGAAGATCTCCATCGTCCTGGCGGTGAAGCCCAACGCCCGTGACTGACCGGTCCGCTTGTCCATCCGCTCCACGACCAGGGCGTGCACGCCACCCAGTTCCAACTCCGCGGCGAGCATCAACCCGGCCGGTCCGGCACCGGCAATAAGCACGTCCCAGTGCGCCCGCATAAGAAGCCCCTTTCCGTCAATCGAGCAGCCCGAATTCACATCCGCCGAAATGTGCGCGGCAGTATTACGCGCGACGACGCTGGCATGGAGAAGCAAGCGTGGAACCGCGCCTCGAATGTCGCTCAAGTCCCGATATAAGCGTGGCTGAAATGCAGGGGTTTTTCAACCACAATGCGTCAAAGTATCCTCAAATAGTGTGCATGCGCCGGTTAACCGAGAGCAGCTGGCGGCCTGCTGCCGGGGCTGTGGAGGCCGAGTCGTGCCGAGCGAAAGAGGTTGCCTGCAATAACTTGCATTTAACTTACATTGGTCGGTGGGCGGCACACTATCTCGGCAAGTCGGCCGCGGGTGTTGCGTTCGCCTCGGCGTACTGCTCTACCGGCGGCCGATCGCAACGGCGCGGCACGCGGCGGCCGAGGCATTCCGGCGCTCGAGTTCACAAGGTCAGGAAGAAGTCGATACCGAAACCGACCTGCATAAAGTGACTGCACACCAGGCGTCGAATCGCGCAATGCCGCACCGGTATGGCCGGCACCCGCGCGAACGCATTGGCGGTAGGCGTGGCCGCTGCCGGCGACGGTGCCGCCGAAGCGGCCGAGAGCCTCCCTGAGCGTATTGACAACCGTTGTCATTACTGATTGGCTGTGGGCTATCCCAGGAGGCGGACGGGTCGCCTCCGCTCGCCGAACGGACCAGATCACGGTGCGACGACAGCAGGCAGCCGCGGCAGCGGCCGCGGCGGTCGTGGTTGCGGGAGCGCTCGCGGGCTGCGCCACCTCCCTGCCGCCGAATCCCCGTGGAGTGCTGCCGGTGGCCGCGTCCATCAGCGCGTGGGGCAGCATCCTGCAACAACTGGGTGGCGCCCACGTCAGGGCGAGTTCGATCATCACCAATCCGGCCACCGATCCGCACGACTACGAGCCGACCGTCGCCGACGCGCGAACCATCGCGGACTCGAGGCTGTTCGTGGCCAACGGAATCGGCTACGACTCCTGGGCGAGCAAGGCGGTAGCGGCCAGCCCGGATTCCTCCCGGAAGGTTCTCGACGTGGGCAAGCTCGTCCGGGTGCCCGCCGATGGCAACCCGCACCAGTGGTATTCCCCGCCGGCCGTCGAGGCGGTCGCCGACGCCATCACCGCGGATCTGAAGGAACTCGACCCGGCCGACTCGACGTACTTCGATTCCCGGCGCCGAGATTTCGAGATCACCGGCCTGGCGCAATACCACCGGTTAATCAGCCAGATCCGGTCCGCCTACGCCGGTACGCCGGTGGGAGCGAGTGAATCGATCTTCTCGCCGCTGTCCGACGCCCTCGGCCTGCGACTGATCACGCCGCCGGGTTTCCTGAAGGCGATCAGCGAGGGCACCGACCCGTCGGCGGCCGACAAGGCCGCCATCGACGCGCAGATCGCGGACCGGAGGATCAAGGTCTACGTGTACAACTCGCAGAATGCGACACCGGACGTAGCCGCTCAGGTGACCGCGGCCAAGCGGGCCGGCATCCCGGTCAGCACGATCACCGAGACCCGCACGCCGGTCTCGGCCAGCTTCCAGCAGTGGCAGTCGCAGCAGCTGCAGCAGCTGGCCACCGCGCTGGCCGGGGCGGTGGGCAGGTGAGGCGCGCCGCCGGGACGGACCAGCTCACCGCGTTGGAGACCACGGCAGCCGAGGACCGGGGTGTCGAAGACCGGGGTGTCGAATCGGCCAGTCCGGTGCTCCAGCTGGCTCGCGCAGCGGCCGCGGTGGATGGCCGGCGGGTGTGGTCGCAGGTGAGCTTTGCGGTGCGAGCCGGCGAGTTCGTGGCCGTGCTCGGCCCGAACGGTGCCGGCAAGTCCACCCTGCTCAAGGCGCTGCTCGGCCTGGTTCCGGTGGTCGAGGGGGAGCTGCGGGTGCTGGGCAGCGGGCCCGGCGGCAGCAACCGGCGCATCGGCTACCTGCCGCAGCGGCGCACGTTCGACGCCTCGATCAGGCTGCGCGGCATCGACATCGTGCGGCTTGGCCTGGACGGTGACCGGTGGGGGCTGCCGCTGCCGGCCCGGCTGGGCGGCCGGCGCAGCCGCGCCGCGGCACGCCGGGTCGCGGAGGTGATCGAACTGGTCGGCGCGACCGGCTATGCCGACCGCCCGATCGGCCGGTGTTCCGGTGGGGAGCAGCAGCGACTGCTGATCGCCCAGGCCCTCGTCCGCCGTCCTGACCTGCTGATCCTCGATGAGCCACTGGACAGCCTGGACGTGACCAACCAGGCCGCGGTATCGGCGCTGCTGCGCGAGATCTGTCGCAGCCAGCAGGTCGCGGTGCTGCTGGTGGCACACGACGTGAACCCGTTGATGTCCTATCTGGATCAGGTCGTCTACCTCGCGCAAGGGTCGGCGGTGCACGGCAGCCCGGCCGAGGTGATCACCGCCGACACCCTGTCGATGCTGTACGGAACGCCGATCGACGTGCTGCGCGACCGCGCCGGCCGGTTGGTGGTCGTCGGGCAGCCGGACGCCCCACCCGGCGCCCATCCGGGACCGCTCCAATGACCCACCTGAGCTGGAACCTGATCGAGGACGTCCGGCAAATGCTGGCGTATGAGTTCATGCTCAATGCGTTGCGGGCCGGCACGATCGTCGCGGTGGTCGCCGGCGCCATCGGCTACCTGATGGTGCTGCGCCGGCAATCCTTCGTCGGGCACACGCTGTCGGTGATCGGCTTTCCCGGCGCGGCCGGCGCTAGCTGGCTCGGCCTGAACGCCTCGCTGGGCTACTTCGGTTTCTGCGTCGCCGGCGCGCTGGTCATCGCCGCCCTGCCCGGTGCGGGGCGCGCGGGCCAGGGCGAGGAGTCCGCCGCCATCGGAACCCTGCAGGGGCTGGCGCTGGCCGCCGGTTTCCTGTTCGTCAGCCTGTACCACGGGTTCCTGTCCGGGCTGAACGGGTTGCTGTTCGGCAGCATCACCGGGGTCACCAGCGGGCAGGTGCTGGTGCTGCTCATCGCCGGCGCGATCTCGCTCGGGCTGCTGGCCCTGATCGGACGCCAGCTGCTCTTCGCGTCCGTCGATCCGGAAGTGGCCCGGGCCCGCGGCCTGCCGGTCCGGCTGCTGTCGGCGGCGTTCCTGGTGATTCTCGGCGTCGCGGCCGCCGGCACCAGCCAGGTCACCGGCAGCCTGCTGGTGTTCGCATTGCTGGTCGCCCCGGCCGCCACCGCCCTGCGGCTCACCGCGCGGCCGGGGCTCGGCCTCACCCTGGCGGTGGCGATCGCGCTCGCGGTGGTGTGGCTGGGCGAAGGCATCGCGTTCTTCAGCCCGTACCCGATCGGCTTCTGGGTGACCACGCTGGGCTTCGGCGCGTTCCTGCTGGCCACCGGCTACCGCATGATCGCCGACCGGCTCGGCCGTACCCGGGCCGTCGCGCCGAGCCGGACGGTCGCCGCATGATCGCGATGGCCGCCGGGCTTGAGCACATGCTCGCCTCGGACTTCGTGCAGCACGCGCTGCTCGCCGGCACCGCGATCGGCCTGTTCTCCGGGCTGGTCGGCTACTTCCTGGTGCTGCGGGCGCAGGTGTTCGCCGGCGACGCGCTGTCCCATGTCGCCTACACCGGATCGCTGGCCGCGCTCGCGGCCGGACTCGACCTGCGGTTCGGGCTGTTCGCCGCCACCATCGGGGTCGGGCTGCTGCTCGGCCTGCTCGGCGGCCGGGCCGGTGCCGACGACGTGGTGATCGGCACCGTCTTCTCCTGGGTGCTCGGGCTGGGCGTGTTCTTCCTGAGCGTCTACACCACCTCGGCCGCGTCCGGGAACAGCACCGCGAACGTCAACGTGCTGTTCGGTTCGATCTTCGGTATCAGTGCCGGCGGCGCACTGCAGGCGGTGTGGATCGCGCTGGCCGGCATGATCGTGCTCGGCGCCGTCGCCCGCCCGCTGCTGTTCGCCAGCCTCGATCCGGCCGTCGCCGCCGCCCGCGGCGTGCCGGTCCGGCTGCTCGGCGCGCTGTTCCTGGTGCTGGTCGGGGCGGCGGCGGCCGAGGCCAGCCAAGCCATCGGGGCGTTGTTGCTGTTCGGCCTGCTTGCAGCTCCACCGGCCGCCGCCCGGCTGCTCACCGCCAAGCCGTGGCAGGCATTCGCACTGTCCGGGCTGCTGGCCGTCGCGGCGGTCTGGATCGGCATCACCGTCGCCTACGCCGCCCCGCGGATCCAGGTCAGCTTCGCCATCATGGCGACGGCCGCCGCCCTCTACCTGGGCGCCGGCGCAACCGCCTGGCTGCGGGGGTATGCGCGGACGCCGAGCGCTGCTGCCTAACAGTATAAGATAACCGGTGCCCTGTTAAGGTAGGCGGGTCGATGGTCTGTCGGCTGGCGTGCGTAGGCGGCGCGCGCTGGTTCGGCTCCGCGGAGAGATCGTCGTCGGGTCTCGAGCTGGCCGTCGTGCAGCGCGGCCGGCGTCCGAATGCTCGAAGGCGGGCGCCGGATCGTCAGTTCGCCGGGTATGTCGTCCATAGCGGGCGGTGGCATGCCAAACTTCTGCTGTGAGGATACGACGCGCGATGGGGTGGTCGGGGGTCCGGGTTCACCGGTTCGCCATCGTCGTCGTGGTCGTTTCGCTGCTGGTCACCGCCACGCTGTCCGCGGCCGCCTACGTGGTGAACGATCGCACCGAGGACCGGCTGCTGCGGCTGAAGGTCGCCGAGACCGGCACCGTCCTGCAGGAAGTGCTCCCGCAGTTGCAGACGACGATGGCATCGGCGGCGGAGTTCGCGGTGGCCACCGACGACCCCGCCGCCGGCTTCGAGCGCTACATCACCGACTACGTCGGTGAGAACAAGCAGTTCGGCTCGGCATCGCTGTGGCAGCTGGACGCGACCTCGACGCCCCGGCTGGTCGCCGAGGTGGGCATGCAGCCGCAGCTGGTCGCTCGCCCCGGCGGCGCCGACGGCTTCCTCGGCCAGGCGGCGAAGACGACCGGGATCCGGGTCATCGGCTTGCTGGCCAAGCCCAACCGCCGGCTCGGCTACGCCTACGCGGCCAGTACGGCCGGGCGCAAGTACGTGGTCTACACCGAGAGCGTGCTGCCCGCCGACGCGCAGGTGCCGATCGCCCGCGGCACTCCGTTCTCCGACCTGCGCTTCGCGCTCTACCTGGGATCTGATCCGTCGCCGTCCCGGCTGATCGAGGCCAACGTCAACCACCTGGGCCGGCGTACCTCCTCGGTCGTCATCCCGTTCGGCGATCAGTCGCTCGACCTGGTGGCCTCCGCCAGCGGGCGGCTCGGCGGCGCGCTCAGCGCGGTGCTGTGGTGGATGGTGGCCTTGGCCGGGGTGCTGCTGTCACTGGCCGCCGGCGCGGTCACCGAACGCCTGTTGCGCCGCCGGCAGACCGCCGAGGAACTGGCCGTGCACGTGCAGAGCCTGCTGCAGGAGCAGCGCTCCATCTCCGAGCGGCTGCAGCTGGCGATGGTGCCGGCACGGCCTCCGCTGGTGCCGGGCCTCGACATCGCCGTCCGCTACCTGCCCGGAGCTGCCGGCCTGGAACTCGGCGGCGACTGGTACGACGTCATCGACCTCGGTGACGGGCGCACCTTCCTGTCCATCGGCGACGTCTCCGGCCGGGGCATCAGCGCCGGAGCGGTGATGTCCTCGCTGCGCTCGGCGATTCGCGCGTTCGTCAGCGAGGGACACGGGCCGGCCGACGTGCTGCGGCGGATCGCCGGGCTGCTCAACGTGGCCTCCGACGGCCACTTCGCCACCGTGTTGCTGGCGGTGTTCGACCGCGCGGACTACTCGCTGACCATCGCCTGCGCCGGGCACCTGCAACCGTTGCTGATCACCGCCGGGCAGGCGGACTACCTCGAGCTCACCGTCGGCCCACCGGTGGGCTCGACGCGCGAGCCGGCGGCCTACACCGAGCAGGTCGTGCGGCTGCCCGCGCCGGCCACGCTGCTGCTCTTCACCGACGGTCTTGTCGAACGCCGCGGTGAGAGCCTGGACGACGGGCTGGAGCGCCTGCGGCGCGCGGTCATCAAGGCGCCGGCCGAGGTCGAGCCGCTGCTGAGCTTCGTCGCCGGGGACCTGCAAGAGTCATCCTCGACGAGCGACGATACTGCGATCTTGGGAGTGCAATGGGCATGACCACCACCGAGCCGGAATTTGGCGGCGACGCGCAGTTCTACGCTGATCACGCGCGCTCGGACACTTGGGTGATCACCGTCATCGGCGAGGTGGATCTGGCCAATCGTGAGCGCTTCCATGCCGTGGTGGAACAGGCGCTGTTCGCCTCACCGGCCAAGCTGATCTTCGATCTCGCCGGCGTGCGGTTCATGGACAGCTCCGGCCTCGGCGTGCTGCTCTCGGCGGCCAACAAAGCGACCTCGGTGGAGGTGCGTACGCCTTCGCTTGCCGTTCGTCGGCTCATTGAGCTCAGCGGCCTGACCAACTTGCTACGGATAGCAGAGTGACTGACACGATTCGGCTGGCGCCGCTGCCGCGGTCGGTCAGCGAGGCACGACGCTTCGTGGTGGAGCAGACCTACGACCTGCCCCGGGCGGTGCGCGACGCGTTGGAACTGTGCGTCTCGGAGTTGGCTGCCAATTGCGTGCTGCACGCCGCCAGCGACTTCACCGTCACCGTCATCCGGGCCGGTGGGGTGCGGATCGAGGTGAGCGACGTCGGTGCCGGTTCCATCGAGCCGCGTGACGTCAGCGACCAGGGCGTGCACGGCCGGGGCCTGCGGATCATCGAAGCGCTCTCCGATGCCTGGGGGGTAAAGCCGACCGATCGGCCGCCGGGCAAGACTGTCTGGGTGCAGTTCGACCTGGCCCATGCCGTGTAAGGGTTGCTCGGCAGCCCAACGGATCGATGAGGCCGCAGCACTTTCGCCTGCCTGCTTGCCTGCGGGTGTTCGACCAGGCATGCTTGCCCGATGTTCATCGCCTTCGTGGCATTGGTCGCGCTGCTCTTCATTGGGCTCGTCACGCGGACCTACGTCCGGCGCTGGCTCAACGACCGGGGCAGCGTGGATCCGCAGGCCAGCCAGCGAGCCAGGTCGATCAGGGCGCAGCACGATGTCCAGCCGCTGCGCGGACCGCTCCCCCCGCCGCCACCGCCGCCCGGTGGCAATGTCGGCTGAGGGCAGCGCACCGCGGCCGACCCGAACAGGCAACGGAAAACGGGTCGATGCCCGCTGAGGTGAGAATAGCGGGATGACCCGAACCGCACTGATCACCGGAGTGGGAAGGCGGCGAGGAATCGCCGCGGGGCTGGCCGCCGGCCTGGCCGCCGATGGGTGGAACCTGCTGCTGTCCTTCTGGCGGCCCTACGACGAGCGCCTCGGGCTGGCAGCCGGACCCGACGATCCGCAGCGGATTGCCGGGGAACTCTCCGAACTCGGCGTCACGGTCGAACTCGCCGAGGTCGACCTGGCCGACCCCACGGGCCCCGACGCGCTGCTGGAGCTGGCCGTCCAGCGCCTCGGACCGCTCGATGCGCTGGTGCTGTCGCACTGCGAGAGCGTCGACTCCAGCCTGCTCACCACGACGGTGGAGAGCTTCGATCGCCACTATGCCGTCAACGTCCGGGCAAGCTGGCTGCTGCTGGCCGGGTTCGCGCGGCAACTCCCGCCGGAGGGTGGTTCGGTGGTTGCCCTGACCAGCGACGCCACCGTTGACAATCTGCCGTACGGGGCGACGAAGGCGGCCCTGGACCGGCTGGTCCTCGCCGCCGGGCACGAACTCGGCGCGCGCGGCCTGCGCGCCAATGTGATCAACCCCGGCCCGATCGACACCGGCTGGATGAGCGAGGAACTGCGGGCCCGCCTGGTCACGATGCAACCCAGCGGCCGGCTCGGCACTCCGGAAGACACCGCCAACCTCGTCCGGTTCCTGCTGTCGGAGCGGGGTCGCTGGATCAACGGGCAGCTGCTGCACAGCAACGGCGGCTTTCCGTGGGGCCGGCTGCCGGTCTGAACGGTTGCGGTATTGACCGCGAGTACACACTGAGTGTAGACACCGGGGTATGACGGTACCGCTGACCCTGTTGGGCCTGCTGGAACGAGAGCCCAGCCACGGCTACGACCTCAAGCGCGACTACGACGCCTACTTCGGCCGCGGCAAGCCGCTGCCCTTCGGCCAGGTGTATTCGACGCTGGCTCGGTTGACCCGGGACGGCAAGGTGGTGATGGGGGAATCGGAGCCTGGTGCGGGGCCGGACCGCAAGCGCTACGTCATCACCGAGCAGGGGGCGACCGAGGTGCGGGCCTGGCTCGGCGAACCGGTCGAGCCCGAACCGCACCTGCAGACCGTGCTGTTCGCCAAGGTCGTACTCGCGCTGATGCTCGATCACTCCGCCGAGAAGTACCTGGACGCCCAGCGCTCAGCGCACCTGCGGCGGATGCGCGAACTCACCGACCTGCGCCGCAACGGCAATCTGGTAGACGCGCTGCTGGCCGACTACGGGCTGTTCCACCTGGAAGCCGACCTGCGCTGGATCGAGCTGACCTCCGCCCGGCTGGACGCGCTGGCCGAAACGGTCAAGCGATGACCGCCGACCCGCCTGGCGCGACCGGCGCCCCGGTGATCGAGGCCCGCGACCTGGCGCTGTCGTTCGGCCGGACGCCGGCCCTGCGCGGGGTGAGCCTGACGGTGAGCGCCGGCGAGATCGTGGCCGTGATGGGCCCCAGCGGCTCGGGCAAGTCCACCCTGCTGCACTGCCTGGCCGGCATCCTGGTGCCCGACGCCGGTGAGATCCACTTCGCCGGCCGGCGGCTCGACACGCTCGGCGAGACCGAGCGCAGCGCCCTGCGCCGCAACCGGTTCGGCTTCGTGTTCCAGTTCGGGCAGTTGGTGCCGGAGCTGTCGGTGGAGGAGAACGTGGCACTGCCGCTGCTGCTCAGCGGCTCCCGCCGTGCCGCGGCACTGGCACAGGCGCGCGACTGGCTGCAGCGGCTCGACCTGGCGGGCCTGGAACGGCGGCGGGGCGGCGAGCTGTCCGGCGGCCAGGCGCAGCGGGTCGCCCTCGCCCGCGGCCTGGTCACCCATCCGGAGGTGCTGTTCGCCGACGAGCCCACCGGGGCGCTGGATTCCCTCACCGGTGAACAGGTGATGGAGCTGCTGGTCGCCTCGGTGCGCGCGCACGGCACCACGGTCGTGCTGGTCACCCACGAACCGAGGGTGGCCGCCTACGCCGACCGCGAGGTCATCGTCCGGGACGGCCGGACGAGCGCGCTGTCCGTCGGCACGACCGCGCCATGATCCGCCTCGGCCTGCGACTGACCCTGGCCGGCGGCCGGGAGGCCGCACTGCGCCTGGTGATGATCGCGCTCGCCGTGGCGGTCGGCGTCGGGCTGCTGCTCACCACGCTGGCCAGCCTGAACGCGGTGAGCACCCAGAACGCTCGCTACGCCTGGCTGGAGACCGGCTCCGACGGCGCCGCGTCCTCGCCCGGACCGGCCGCGGCCGACCCGCTGTGGTGGCTGCTGCGAGCCGACTACTACCGGGGCACCCTGATCGGACGGATCGACGTCGCGGCCACCGGACCGGGATCGCCCGTCCCGCCGGGCATTCCGGCGTTGCCCGGGCCGGGGCAGTTCTACGCCTCACCCGCCCTGGCCACGCTGCTGCGCGAGGTCCCCGCGGCCCAGCTCGGCGATCGCTACCCGGGCCGGCAGGTCGGCACCATCGGCGACTCGGCGCTGCCGGCTCCGAACTCGCTGATCGTCGTGGTCGGGCGCACCGTCGGGCAGCTGTCGGCCAATCCCGAGGCGCGCCAGGTCGAGCGGATCAGCACCACAACGCCCAGCAACTGCAACGACTGCGTGGTCGGAGTGGGGATCGACGACAACGGGATGACGCTCATCCTGTCCATCGTGATCGCGGCACTGCTGCTGCCGGTGCTGGTCTTCATCGCCGGCGCGACCCGGCTGTCGGCCGCGCGCCGGGAGCAGCGCTTTGCCGCCATGCGGCTGGTCGGTGCGACGCCGCGCCAGATCTCGGTGCTTTCCGCGGTCGAATCCAGCATCGCGGCGGTCCTCGGGGTGATCGGCGGCTTCGGCCTGTTCTACGCGTTCCGCTCGCCGCTGGCGGCCATTCCGTTCACCGGCGCCCCGTTCTTCCCGCACGACCTGTCGCTCCAGCTGACCCAGGTGCTCGTGATCGCCGTCGGCATCCCGGTCGCAGCCGCGCTCGCGGCCCGGATAGCGCTGCGCCGGGTGGCCATCTCACCGCTTGGGGTGAGCCGGCGGGTCACGCCGCGGCCACCTCGCGCCTGGCGGCTGCTGCCGCTGCTGGCCGGCCTGGCCGAACTCGGCTATTTCGCCTACGTCCACGACATCGGCGCCGACACTCGAACCGACACCACCGTCGAGGCGGCGGCATTCCTCTCCGGCATCCTGGTGACCATGCTCGGGCTGGTCATCGCCGGGCCGTGGCTCACCCTGCTCGGATCGCGGCTGCTGGCCCGACGGGCCACCCGGCCGGCGCCGCTGATCGCCGGCCGCCGGCTGGCCGACAACCCGCAGGCGGGTTTTCGGGCGATCAGCGGGCTGGTCCTGGCGGTGTTCGTCGGCACCTGCGCGCTGGCGGTGATCACCACCGTCGCCGCCTACGGCGGGGGCACGCCGCGGGCCTCGGCACTGGCCAGGGCCACCCTGATCGATGAGTTCCGCTTCGGCCCGCACCCGGGCACCACGATCGGCCCGGACGACGCCGCGACGCTGAGCAAGCTGGCCGCGGTGCCGGGCGTCACCGGGCTGGCGACGGTGCACTTCCAACCGGATGCCGCGGGCAACGCCCTGCCGCAGCGGAACCTCGAACTGCCGCCGGACTACGTCTCCTGCGCCCAGCTTGCCGGCATTCCGGCACTGGGCCGGTGCGCACCCGGCGCGGACACCGCGATCTTCGAACCCGACTACGGCGGCGCGATCGCCGACCACGGATCCATGTCCGACCGGATCTGGCCGGCCGCGCCGCTGACCAGCGCGCAGCTGGCCGGGCTGCCACTGGCCACCATCGCCGTCGGCACCGACGGCTCGGTGGCGGCGGTCGAGCAGGCCCGCACCGTCCTCGACCTGGCCTACCCGCAAACCTTCGCGCCGCAGACGCTGCAGGAGTACCAGGCCCTCGACGCCCAGCGGATGAACGGCTACCGGCAGTTGGCGAATGTCGTCCTGCTTGCCAGCCTGCCGATCGCCGGCTGCAGCCTGGCCGTCAACGTGGCCGGTGGCCTGGCCGAGCGCCGGCGGCCGTTCAGCCTGCTCCGGCTCACCGGCGCGCCACTGGCCATGCTGCGCCGCGTCGTGCTGCTGGAGGCGGCGGCACCGTTGCTGCTGGCCGCCCTCGTCTCGGCCGGGGTGGGCCTGCTGGCGGCCCAACTGTTCCTGCGCGCCCAGCTGTCGGAGACCCTTCGACCGCCCGGTGCGCAGTACTACCTGCTGGTCACCGCCGGGCTGGTCGCATCGCTTGCGGTCATCGCGTCCACGTTGCCGCTGCTGCGGCGCCTCACCGGCCCGGAAACCGCGCGCAACGACTGATCGCCGGTCGCTACTGTGAGCGTCGTGACCAGCGAGGAACCGCCAGCCGACGACCGTGCCGCCCTTGCCGGCATCGTGGCCACCTTCTTCGCCGCGTTCACCTCCGGAACGGACTGCGCGGCCCGGCTCGACGCGCTGCGCGCGGTGTTCCTGCCCGAAGCGGTGATCGTCCGGACCTGCGGTGGTGAGCCGGCGGTCTACGGGGTGGACGATTTCATCGCGCCCCGCCAGCAACTTCTGACGGGCGGCAGGCTGGTCGACTTTCGCGAGTGGCAGGTGTGGGGCAGTACCGAGGTGTTCGGCGACATCGCCCAGCACTTCTGCAGCTACGCCAAGGCTGGTGTGCAGGACGGAACCCCATTCACCGGCCGGGGCATGAAGACCCTGCAGTTCGTCCGCACGCCGGCGGGCTGGCGGATCAGCGCCGCCGCCTGGGACGACGAGCGGGACGGCCTGCAGGTTCCGGCCGACCTGCTCCGCCCTGCCTCCTGACCGGTCACCGGCCCCGTTGGGGTATCCGGCCTCTCCGGTACGGTCGAGGTCGAAGGTCGTGTCCGGAAAGGTCGATGTGAGAAGTCCTGCATCCTGGTTCAGCCGGAACGCCGGGACGATCGCCGACGTCCGGCTGTTCTACTTCCCGTTCGCCGGCGGCAATGCCGCGAGCATCCTGCCCTGGCAGGCCGAGCTGGGCAACGCCATCGAGCTGCAGGTGGCACAGCTACCCGGCCGCGGCAGCCGGCTCATGGAGGCGCCGGACTACGACTGGCAGGAACTCGTCGCGCGGCTGACCGACGCGGTCGCCGACCTCAGCGAGCGGCCGTTTGCCTTCTACGGACATAGCCTCGGTGCGCTGGTGGCCTTCGAGGTGACTCGCGAGCTGCGCCGGCGAGGACTGCCCGGCCCGCGCTGCCTGTGGGCCTCCGGTGCCGAGGGGCCGCGGACCCGCACGATCAAGCGGTGGATGTCCGTGCTGCCGGATGACGAGCTGATCCGAGCGCTGCACCACTACGGCGGCACGCCGGCCGAGCTGCTGGCCGACTGGGAGATGATGGAGCTGCTGCTGCCGGCCCTGCGCGCGGACTTCGGCCTGAACGAGCACTACCGGTACCGTCCGGAGCCACCGCTGGCGCTGCCGATCCGGATCGTGCGCGGCGACGCCGATCCGTACGTGGAGGGTGATCGGGCCGCCGGCTGGGCGCTGGAGACCACCGTCGGAGTGACCGAGCACGTCTATGCCGGCGACCACTTCTTCATCTATCCGCACCGGGTCGCGATAGCCAAGCTGGTGGTCGCCGAGCTGGTCGGTTAGGCCGAGTACGGCTAGGGCCGTACCGCAACGGCCGCCGAGCGCCCCGAGGTGCCGGGCCGGCCGTCTGCGACGGTTATTGAATTGCACTCCATATCGCGCCGAGCGGGCCCGCAATTGCGAACCATTGGCTTCAGATTGGCTGCGGACCGAGATTGTGCGGCTACAGAACGCAAATAGCGGCACGCACTTTTCCGGTGCTCTTGCAACTATGTCGAGATCGGCAGAAAGTACCGGTTTCGGTCGGTTAACCGAGCGAAGCGAGAAGCCGCTTAGTGCCCGCCCGCTGGTATCGACGTGCGGCTCCAGCGTCACCAAAGCCAGGCAGGACGGGGCCTTCGTCGTGGCGCAGGCATGGAGCTTTTGCCATTGCTGTGGGTTTTTGGTGAGGGTTGGGGGAGTGTTGACACTTGTATCGTTTGCGGTTTACGGTGGGCGGGCCGTTATGGGCCGGTTGGTTCGTGTATCTCGGTGGTTGTTTTGTTTTCTGCCGCTGGTTGCGGTGGTGACTATTTCCTGAATGCGATGCGTCGTTGAGGTGGAGTCCGCCCATGCAGTGCCCGCTGGTGATGCGAAGGAATCCGCGGTGGCGCTGAGCCCGGTGAGCCAGCCCGCCCCGTCGCCCTCCAGCCCCGCTGCGAGCCCGGCCGGGCCGGGCCGCGCCCGGCTCGGGTCTGCTGCCGCGCCGGGGTCGGCGCGGTCGAGGTCGGGGTCGGTGCACGTGTCGTGTGTGGGGGTGGGGGTCGGGCCGGCGAATTTGTCGTTGGCGTGTCTGATGCTGCCCCGGGCGGGGTTGTCGGGGTTGTTTCTGGAGCGCCGTGCCGGGTTCGGCTGGCATGACGGGCAGCAGGTGCCCGATGCCGGGTTGCAGGTCTCGATGTTCAAAGACCTGGTCTCGCTCACCGATCCGACCTCGCCGTTCTCCTTCCTGGCCTACCTGCACGATCAGGGCCGGATTTATCACTACCTCAACGCCCGCTTCGATGCGGTGCCGCGGATGGAGTTCCGCAACTACCTGGCCTGGGCCGCGGCGCGTAACCCCAACGTGGTCTTCGGCGAGCAGGTCGAGGAGATCGACTTCGACGGCGTGTTCCGCATCTGCACCAACCGCCGGCAGCTGACCGCCGACCACGTCAGCGTCGCAGTCGGCAGCCAACCCTGGACCCCACCAGCCGCGGCACCGTTCCTGACCGAGCGGCGGGTGTTTCACATCAGCGAATTCACCACCGCCGCGGCCGAGCTGGCCGGCCTGCGGGTGGCCATCATCGGCGGCGGCCAATCCGGCGCCGAAGCGTTCCTCGACCTGATCAACCGCCCACCCAGCCAACTACCCCGCCGCATCGCCTGGATCTCCCGCCGCGCCAACTTCCTCCCCATCGATGACTCACCATTCACCAACGACTACTACATGCCCGACCACTCCGACTACTTCGCCAGCCTCCCCCTAGCCACCCGGCAAGCCTTCAACACCAGCCACCTACTCACCTCCGACGGCATCTCCGAATCCACCCTGCGCCAGATCTACCAACGCATCTACACCCACCACTACATCCACCACCGCCCCGACCTGACCGCCCTCTACCCCCACCGCAACCTCACCACCATCACCCCCAACCCCGCCGGCCCCGGCTACCAACTCACCCTCACCCACGGCCAACACCCCGACACCGTCGAACACCTCGACACCGACGCCATCATCCTGGCCACCGGCTACACCCCCCACCCCATGCCCTTCCTGCACCCCCTGGCCCACCGCCTGCACCAAGAAGCCGGCGAATACCAAATCGACCCCCACTACGCCGCCATCTGGGACGGCCCACCCGACCACCACCTCTTCCTCCAAAACGCCACCCGCACCCAACGCGGCCTCGCCGACCCCAACCTCTCCCTCCTAGCCTGGCGCTCCCAACGCATCCTCGACCGCCTCACCAACACCAACACCACCCCCCAACACCCCTCCTTCATCGAATGGACCACCAAACAACCCACCGGAACAGCGGAGTGACTCCTTCGATGGCCGCTCCGTCCACCGTGATCATCGGCGCCGGCATCATCGGCACGCTGGTGGCCCACGAACTCCGCGCCCGTGCGCCGCACGGCGAGGTGACCGTGCTCGACCGGGATGCGGTCGGCGCCGGCGCCAGCCGTCGTTCGGCCGGCCTGCACGTGGCCCGCGGCAGCACCGAGCGGATCCGGGAGATGTCGCGCTACAGCGAGGATTTCTACCGCAAGTTGCTGGCCAATCAGGGATCGCTGCCGATCTATCCGCTGCCGGAAACCTCGCTGGTGAGCTCGCCCGGCCAGCTGGCCGAGGTCGAGCGCAGCTACCTTCCGCAGGCGGCGCTGCGACCGCTGGCGACGCTGCCGAACGACGGGATCCGGCTGGCCGAGGGTTCCTGCCTGTGGCAGCTGGACGGCTGTCACCAGGCCGACGTGACCGGCCTGTGCGTGGCGCTGGCCAGCGAACTGCGGCACGAGGTGCGGTTCCGCGAGGGCGTCCGGGTGACCCGGCTGGAGCCGGCAGCGGACGGCGTGCTGGTGCGGCTGGGCACCGGGGAACTGCTGCGGGCCGACCGGGTGGTGCTGGCCCCGGGACCCTGGGTACACGCCCCGGCCTGGCGGGATTCTGCTCGCCCCGCTGGGCATCCGGGTGAAGAAGATCGTCGCCCTGCACGTCGAGCAGGTGCCGGGCGAGCGGGACCGGGCGATCATCTTCCACGACCAGGACGCGTTCCTGATCCCGCTGGCCAACCGGGGTCACTGGCTCTTCAGCTACACCTGCCGGGAATGGGATGTGGACCCGGACGACCTGACCGACGGGCTGTCGGCCGACCACCTGGCACAGGCCCAGGACTTCCTGCGCCGCTACTCGCCGAGCCTGGCCCGCGACTGCCAGGCCGGGCGAGTTTTCTGCGACGCCTACAGCACAACCGGCGAACCGCGGGTGGAGCGGCTGGATGCCGCCGGCCGGATCGTGTTTGCCGGCGCGGCCAACGGTTCGGGCTATCGGTTGGCGCCCGCCATCGCGGCCGAGGCCGCCGAGCTGCTTGACCTTCCGAGCGAATTGAGGAGTGCAGGGTGAACCACAGCCAGGACCCGAACCGGGGATTCGACAGCCGTCCGATCTTCGTGTTCTCCTCGCCCACCACGCCCAACGGCGACCTGCACCTGGGGCACCTGGGCGGGCCGTACCTGGGCGCGGACGCCTACGTCCGGTTCCAGCGGATGAACGGCGCGCGGGCCTTCCACATCGCCGGCAGCGACGACTTCCAGAGCTACGTCGCCGGTGCCGCCCGGCGCGACGGCCGGTCCTGCCCGGAGACCGCCGCCTACTACAGTGCCGAGATCCTGGCCACCCATCAGTTGATGGACATCAGCATCGACGAATACCTGGTGTCCAACGCCGACCCGGTCTATCCCGAGCGGGTGCAGCGGTTCTTCTCCAAGGTCGCCGCGTCGCAACTGGTCTCGCTGCGCTCCGATCCCGCGCTGCTGGACGGCGAGACCGGCGAATACCTCTACGAGGTCGATGCATCCGGCCGCTGTCCCACCTGCCAGAACCCGACCGGCGGCAACATGTGCGAGGAGTGCGGCGAGCCGAACTTCTGCGCCGACCTGATCGAACCCGTGTCGGGCATCTCCGAGGCACCGCCGCAGGTGGGCGAGGTGGCACGGTATTCGCTGGCATTGCACAGGATGCGCGCGGAGCTGGAGGCACATCACCGGCTCGGCCGGGTGCCGGCCAGGGTGCGCGAGCTGAGCAACCGGCTGTTCCGGCGGCCGGAGTTGAACGTCGCGCTCACCCACCCCAGCGAGTGGGGCGTGCCGCCGGCGGCCGAGCCGGGGGTGGACGGCCAGGTCATCTGGGTGTGGATCGACATGGCCTACCGCTTCCTGCACGGCATCGAGTCGATCGGTCGCAGGCTGGGCGAGCAGTGGCGGGCCGACCGTCCGGAGCCGGACTGGAAGATCGTGCACTTCATGGGCTTCGACAACACCTTCTACCACACCATCTTCGTGCCGGCGATGTACCGGCTGGCCCATCCGGAATGGGCGCCGGACATCGACTACAACCTCAACGAGTTCAGCCTGCTGGAGGGGAGCAAGTTCTCCACCAGCCGGCGGCATGCCATCTGGGGAAAGGAGATCCTCTCCCCGGACACCGTGGACGCGGTGCGCTGCTACCTGTCCTGGATGCGCCCGGAGGGCCGGCGCACCAACTTCGTGCGGGCCGAGTACGACAGCTTCGTGGCCGACACGCTGATCGGTGGCTGGCAGCGCTGGCTGAACGACCTGGGCAGCCGGGTCGAGAAGCAGTACGGCGGCCAGGCACCGGAGCCCGGCACCTGGATGCCGGAGCACCAGGCGTTCCTGACCCGCCTGGAGGACCGGCGCACGGCGATCAGCCACGCGCTCGGCCAGGACGGCTTCTCGCTGAACCGGGCGGCTCGCGAGCTGGTCGGCATCGTCACCGACGCGACGGAGTTCGCCGCCGCCGAGCAGTACATCGCCGAGATCGAAACCTGGCAGGACGAGGCCCGCACCGCGATCTCGCTGGAGCTGGCCGCCGCGCGGCTGCTGTCGCTGGTCAGCGCCCCGGTGATGCCCCGCTTCGCCGGCCGGCTGTCGGCCGCGCTGGCCCAGGAGGAGCCGGAAAGCTGGCCCCAGCGGGTCGAGTTCCTGCCGGCCGGTACTCGGGTGGATCTGGCGCGGCAGAACTTCTTCGGCGGCTCCGGTGACGAATCTGCCGTGCTGGGCTGGCTGAACTCGACCGTCTGCGAGGCCCTGCAGCTGGATCCGTCGGCCGCCGATCGCACTAGCTCGCTGGCGCTGCTCGGCCTGACCTCGATGCAGTCGATCGCCTTGCAGTACCAGATCCTGGAACGCACCGGTGTCGACATCAGCATCGAGCAGCTGCTGGGTGAGCGCTCGATGGCCGAGCTTGCCAGCTACCTGGAGGCGGCCATGGGAGAGGATCTGCTCGCCGAACTGACCGAGGTGCCCCGCGCGTGAACACCACTGCCGTAACCGAACTCCTCGACGAGGTCAGAAGCCGCGGCCTGTCGGTGGCGCTGGCGGGCGCCGACCTGCGACTGCAGGGACGCCGGGACGGGATCGATCCCGAACTGGTGGGCCGGATCAAGGCGATCAAGCCGGATCTGATCGCCTACCTGGAGGCCGAGCAGCATGCCGAGCAGGACAGCTTCGACGTCACCCTGCTGCAGCGCGGCTACCTGATCGGCCGTGGCGGCGCGGTGGAACTCGGCAACGTCGCCAGCCACATCTACCACGAGATCGCCGGCAACTGGGACCTGGACCGGCTGGCCGCCGCGCTGAACCGGGTGGTCGCCCGGCACGGCATGCTGCGGACCTGCTTCACCGACGGCGGCCAGCAGCGGGAACTCCGGCACGTTCCGGAGCTGACCATCGCCCGGCACGACCTGCGCGCGCTGCCGGCCGAGGAGCAGCGGGCACGGTTGCTCGAACTGCGCGAGGCGCGCTCGCACCGGATCTTCCCGGCCGACACCGCCCCACTGCTCGCGGTCGAGGTCTCGCTGCTGGCCGACGACCAGATGGTGCTGCACGTCGGGCACGACGGGCTGATCATGGACGGCATCAGCATGTTCCTGTTCTTCCGGCAGTGGCACGCCGGCTACCTCGGTGAGCCGGAGCCGGACGGCGCCGAGGCGTCGTTCGCCGACTACGTCGCGGCGCTGGCCAAGGCCCGCACCCGCGCACCGTACGAGCGGTCGCGGGCGTACTGGCTGGACCGGCTGGACGATCTCGCCCCCTGCCCGGACCTGCCGCTGGATGCGACGCCGGCCTCGATCAGCAGGCCGCGGTTCATCCAGCACGTCGCCCGGCTGGACGCACCGACCTGGGCCGCGGTGCGGCAGCGGGCGGCCGCCCGCGGGCTGACCGCGACCGGCGTTCTGCTTGCCGCCTATGCCGAAACGCTGTCCCGCTGGGGCGCCGGCGAGCGGTTCTGCCTGAACAGCACGCTGGCCAACCGGCCACCCATCCATCCCCGGATCGTCGAGGCGATCGGCAACTTCTCCGAAACCATCCTGATCGAGATAGCGCTCGATTCCAGGCTGAACTTCACCGAGCGGGCCCAGGCGCTGCAGGCACAGCTGCGCCGCGACCTGGACAACCGGCACTTCTCCGGGATCGAGGTGCTGCGCGAGCTGGCCCGGCAGCAGGGCCCGGCGAGCGCGCGGATGCCCTACACCTTCAACAGCGCGATCGGTTACGTGGACGCGAGCCTGGACGGTTCGTCGCTCGAGCTGTTCGGCCAGGAGATCTACACCTCCAGCCAGACCCCGCAGGTGTGGCTGAACGGCTTCGCCTTCGAGCAGCACGGCGGCGTGGTGGTGCAGTTCGACGAGGTGGACGGGCTGTTCCCGCCCGGCCTGATCGAGGCGATGGTCGCCGGGTACCAGAGCCTGCTGGACAGCCTGGTGGAGGAACCGGCCTGGACCGCCCGGCGATTCGACCTGCTTCCCGACTCCCAGCGGGCGGTGCGCCGGCAGGTCAACGAGACCGAGGTCCCGCTGGACGTCGCCCGGCTGGAGGATGCCTTCCTCCGGCACGCTCGCTCCCAGCCGGAGGCCGCCGCGGTGATCACCGCGGACGGCGCGATCAGCTACGGCGAGCTGTGCCGGCGGGCGACGGCGGCCGCCAGCTGGCTGCGCGAGCGGGGCGTCCAGCGCGACGAGCTGGTTGCCCTGGTGATGCGTCGCGGGCCGGAGCAGCTGATCGGGATCCTGGCGACCATCCTGGCCGGCGCGGCCTACCTGCCGGTGGCCGCCGAGCTGCCGGTGAGCCGCCAGCGCTACATGCTGTCCGACGGCAAGGTGCGCTGCGTGCTGACCAACGTGGCCGATGCCGAGTGTGCCGAGGACCGGCCCACCCTGCTGCTGGCCGCCGGCCAGCCGGCCGGCGACCAGCTGCCGGAACTCGACCCGCTGCCCGGCGCCGGCCTGGACGACCTGGCCTACGTGCTGTACACCTCCGGCACCACCGGCGAGCCGAAGGGCGTCATGGTCAGCCAGCGCAGCGTGGCCAACGTCGTCGCGGACTGCCAGCGCCGGTTCGCCCTCGGCCCGAGCGACCGGCTGTTCGGGATCAGCGCGTTCAACTTCGACCTGTCGGTGTGGGATGTCTTCGGCGCGCTGTCGGCCGGCGCCGCGGTGGTACTGCCCGACGCGGACCGGGCGACCGACCCGACGCACTGGCTGCAGCTGTGCGAGCAGGCCGGGGTAACCGTCTGGAACTCGGTGCCGGCAATCGTCGCGCTGCTGCAGGAGCAGGCGGCCGCCACCGGCGCGGACCCGCTGCGCACGCTGCGGCTGGTGATGATGAGCGGCGACCGGATTCCGCCCACCCTGCCGGCGGGCCTGCGCGACCTGCTGCCGGAGCTGGAGATCTGCTCGCTCGGCGGCCCGACCGAGACCACCATCTGGAACATCCTGTACCCGATCGACGACAGCTACGTCGGGCAGACCATCCCGTACGGCCGGCCGAACTCCAACAACCGGGCCTACGTGCTGGACGCCGCCGGGCGGGACTGCCCGGACTGGGTGACCGGTGAGATCTGCGCGGCCGGGGTCGGCCTGGCTCGCGGCTACTGGGGTGATCAGGCCCGCACCGACGCCCGGTTCAGCCAGGACGAGGAGCGCGGCGAGCGGATCTTCCGCACCGGCGACCTCGGGCGCTACCTGCCGGACGGCACCATCGCGATCCTCGGCCGCAGCGATTTCCAGATAAAGATCAACGGATACCGGATCGAGGCCGGCGAGGTGGAGACGCAGCTGGTGGCCATCCCGGCCATCAAGCAGGCCGCGGTGGTGCGCCAGAGCGGCGCCCGCGGCGACCGGCTGGTCGCGCACCTGGCCGCCGCCGGCGACGAGCGGCCCTCCGAGGCGGCGATTCGAAGCGCCCTGCGCGAGTACCTGCCCGAGTACATGGTGCCCTCGGTGCTGCAGTGGCACGACGGCTTGCCGTTGACCAGGAACGGCAAGGTCGACCGCAGCCGGCTCAGCGAGCTGGCCGGTCCGCAGCCGGAAGCCGCACACCAATCCGCACACCAATCCGGCGGCCAACCAGCCACCGAGGTGCAGCAGCGGCTGGCGGCGCTGTGGGCCTCGGTGCTGCGCTGCGGGGTGGCCGACCTGGAGCTGGACGGCGACTTCTACGCCGCGGCCGGCGATTCCCTTGCCGCCGCCCGGATCCTGACCGGGGTGCGCAAGCAGTTCGGGGTGGGCATCACGCTGGACCGGTTCTACCAGGTGGCCAGCATTCGCTCGATGGCCGCCGCGATCGAGGTGCTGCTCGCCGAGCGGGCGGCCAAGGCGCGGGTGGGTGCCTGATGCACCGCGAGGTGATCAACGAACTCCTCAGCCAGCCACCGCGGCCGGGCAACCGGATCTCCTTCGTCCGGCTCAACGGCACCCGGGAGCTGGACCTGGCCGAGCTCTACGAGCTGTCCGGCCGGCTCGCGGTGCAGCTGGCCGAGTCCGGCCTGCGGGCGGGCGACCGGCTCGGCGTGCTGGCCGGCAACTGCCTGGAGTGGGTGCTGCTCGACCTGGCCGCGCTGCGGTTGAAGCTGGTGGTGGCCGGCTTCGAGCCGGAGAAGTTCGATGCCGACGCCGATCTGGTGCGGCGCTACGACCTGGCCGCGCTGTTCACCGACCGCCCGGTGACCGGTGGGCACGAGGCGATCCGGCCGATCAGCGACGTGCTGGGCCTGTGCGACAAGGCCGAGCACGCCACGCCGCCGCCGGTGCGCTACCGCCCGGACGAGGCGTGCGCGCTGAAGTTCACCTCCGGCAGTTCGGGTGAGCCGAAGGGCCTGGCCGCGTCGGTCGGCAGCATCGACAGCTCCATCTCGGCCGTGCAGGACATGTTCGAGCACACCAGCTCGGACAACCTGTTCCTCTTCCTCCCGCTGTCCCTGCTGCAACAGCGGTACTGGGTGTACTCGGCGCTGCGGTTCGGCCACGACGTGACCATCAGCACCTACCAGGCCGCGTTCCCGGTGCTGCGGGTGGCCCGGCCGACCGTGGTGATGGGGGTGCCCGGCTTCTTCGAGACGGCCATGAAGCACATCAGCGGGCGGGCCAGCCGCAACGGCGAGGTTCCGTTCGAGCAGGCGGTCAGCCGGGCCGCGATCGAGTTGTTCGGAGACCGGATCCGCTACCTGTGGACCGGCTCGGCGCCGGCCCGGCCGGAGATGCTGCGCTTCTTCGCCGCGGCCGGATTGCCGATCTTCGAGGGCTACGGCCTGAACGAGACCTGCATCGTCGCCAAGAACTGCCCGAGCGCGCACCGGCCGGGCAGCGTCGGCCGGGTTCTGCCAGGCAAGGCCGTGCTGTTCGACGCCGACGGCGTGATCAGCGTGCGCAGTGACTACCCGGTGAGCACCGGTTACCTCTACGGCGCGCCCGCCGACAGCGCGAGGGTGTTCGCCGGCGACGGGCTGGTGCGCACCGGCGACCTGGGCTACCTCGACGAGGACGGCTTCCTCTACATCCGGGGCCGCGCCGACGACGTGATCGTGCTGGACAACGGCCGCAAGATCGTGGTGCGGCCGATCGAGGAGCGGCTGAAGGCCAGCCCGGCGATCGAGGAGTGCGTGCTGTTCTGCCCGAACCAGACGCAGCTGGTGGCGGTCGTCTCGCCGGCCGCCGAGCCTGCCGACTCCGCGGCCATCCTTCAGCACGTGGCCGCCAGCAATGCCGAACTGGCAGCCGATGAGCAGGTGTCGCGGGTGGTGATAGCCAGCCCCCGGTTCAGCGCGGACAGTGGCATGCTATCGGGGCAGTTCAAACCTCGACGCAAGCAGATTTTCGACCGCTACCGATCGGAGATCCATGGCCAGTAACGCCGGGGACGGTGGAATGGACCCCGTGACGGCCGTCGTCCAACCGGACCCGTACCCCTACTACGCCGAGCTGGTGGCGCACCGGCCGGGCTATTTCGACGACCGGTTGAACGCCGTCGTGCTGAGCAGCGCCGAACTGGTCTCGGCGGCGCTGGCCGCGGCCGAGCTCCGGGTCCGGCCGGTGACCGAGCCGGTGCCGGCGGGCGTCGTCGGCACCGCCCGGGAGGTCTTCGGCCAGCTGGTCCGGATGACCGACGGTCCGCTGCAGCAGCGGCTGAAGGAGGTCGTCTCCGCCGCGCTGGCCGGCCTGGACGCCGACCGGGTGCGCGAGCAGGCGGCCCGCACCACCGACGCGATGCTGGAACGGGCCGGCACGCTGGACGACATCCTGTTCCGGCTGCCGGCCCAGGTGCTGGCCGAGCTGTGTGGCCTGACCGACGGCGCCGACGCCGAGGCGGCCAGGCTTGCCGGCGATTTCGTGCTGTGCCTGTCACCGGCCGCGACGGCCGAGCAGCAACTGCGCGCGGCGGCCGCCGCCGATCGGCTGTGCGAGCTGATGTCCGGCCAGGACGAAGAATCAACCAGCCTGCTGGGGGAACTGGCCCGGGCCGCCCGCCGGGCCGGCCTGGAGCAGGCGGCCGGCCTGCTGGCCAACGCGGTCGGATTCTTCTCCCAGACCTACGACGCGACGGCCGCCCTGCTCGGCAACACGCTGCTCGCGCTGGGCCGCGAGGGCATCCCGGACGGCGAACTGACCGGCTTCGTGCGCGAGGTCGCCCGGCACGACTCTCCGGTGCACAACACCCGCCGCTTCGCCGCCGCGCCGGTGAGCCTCGGCGACCTGCGGATCGAGCAGGGCCAGCCGGTGCTGGTGCTGCTGGCCGCCGCCAACCGGGATCCGGCCGCCAACCCGGACCCGGCCGTGTTCCGGCCAGACCGGAGCGCGCCGGTGCTGTTCACCTTCGGCGCCGCCCGGCACGGCTGCCCGGGGGAGCCGCTGGCCATCGACATCGCCGCCGCGGCGGTGTCCCGGCTGCTGGCGGCCGGCTTCGACCCGACCACGCTGGATCAGGCCGGCTACCGGCCGTCCGGCAACATTCGCTGCCCGCTGTTCAGCCAGCAGCACCAGCAGATTCCGGCGGTGGTTCGATGACCAGCGAAGCGGCGGCCGTCGAGTCGGCGCCGGTCGAGCCGCAGCCGGAAACCGGGCTGTGGGCCAACCACGACTTCGTCAAGCTGTGGTCCGGCGAGACGGTGTCGCTGATCGGCACCCAGATCACCCAGTTCGCCCTGCCGTTGGTCGCCATCCTGACGCTGGGCGCCAGCGTGTTCCAGGTCGGCCTGCTCAACGCCTGCCGGTATGCGCCGGTCGTCGTGGTGTCGCTGCTGGCCGGCGTGTGGCTGGACCGGCGCCGCCGCCGCCCGGTGCTCATCGCGTGCAGCCTCGGCAATGCCGTGCTGATCGGCCTGATCCCGATCAGCTACGGGCTGGGGGTGCTGTCCATCGGGCTGCTCTACGTGGTGTGCCTGCTGGTCGGCACGCTCACCGTGGTCTTCGACGTCGGGGTGCTCTCCTACGTGCCGACCCTGGTGGAACGTCGGCATCTGGGCGCCAGCAACGGCCAGATCCAGACCAGCACCTCGCTGGCCGGCATCGCCGGGCCCGGCGTGGCCGGACTGCTGGTCGGGGTGCTCACCGCGCCGGTCACGCTGAGCCTGGACGCGGTGTCCTACCTGTGCTCGGCGATCGGGCTGATCACCATCAAGCAGCGCGAGGCCGAACCGGAACGACCGGAGACGCGCCGGTCGCTCAAGGCCGAGATCGCCGAGGGGCTGCACGCGGTGTACGGCAGCAGCACGCTGCGCTCGCTGCTGTCGCAGTCGGCGACGTTCAACTTCTGCCAGAACGCGTTCATCACCATCTTCGTGGTGTACGCGATCCGGGTCCTGCACCTGAGCCCGCTGAAGCTGGGCATCGTGATCGGCGCCATCTCGGTGGGTGGGGTGGCCGGTGCCACCGTCGCCAACCGGTTCCGGCAGCGGGTGGGCTTCGGCCGCACGGTGCTGATGACCACCATCTTCGCCGCCGGCTGCCCCTGCCTGGTGCTGCTGCCGCGCGGCAACGGGCTGGGCACGATGGCGGTGCTGATCGCCATCGAGCTGGTGTTCGGCTTCAACGTGCTGGTGTTCAACGTCAATACCATCACGCTGCGGCAGACGATCACCCCGAACCGGCTGCTGGGACGGATGAACGCCAGTTACCGGCTGGTGCTGTTCGGCACCGGGCCGATTGGCGCGGTGCTCGGCGGCTGGCTCGGCGCCGGCATCGGGCTGCGACCGGCACTCGTCGTCGCGGTGATCACGTTGGTGCTGCCCGCGCTGTGGATCTTCTTCTCCCCGATCTTCCGCATGAAGGACATGCCGACCGGGCCGGCGGAGGACGAGGTGGTTCCCGCATGATCGGCAACCCCGCGCCCTACGCAACCGGTATCGAAGGCCTGCGCAACCAGATGAATGGACACCTGTCATGACTAGTCAGCCATCGCTTCAAGGTAGCTTGTCGGCCGCGCAACGGGAGGCGTTGGCAGCGCGGCTGCGCAAGGGCCGGTCCAGCAGCACCACCGCGATCCCGCGGCGTTCACCGGGGACCACCGAGCTGCCGCTGTCCTTCGCCCAGGAGCAGCTGTGGTTCATCGACCAGTTCCACAGCCTGCCGACCTACAACGTCCCGGGCGTGTTCCGGTTCGTCGGCGACCTCGACCGGACGGCGCTGGCCAATGCCCTCAGCACGGTGGTGGCACGGCACGAGGCGCTGCGCACCCGGCTGACCGCCAACCCGGTCGGCCAGCCCGTCCAGGTCATCGACCCGCCGGCACCCGTGCCGATCCCGCTGGTGGACCTCAGCGGCGAGCCGGATCCCGCGGCCAAGCTCGTCGAGATCGGCGAGGCCGAGGCGCTCGAGCTGTTCGACCTGGCCGCCGGGCCGCTGCTGCGCGCCCAGCTGCTCAAGCTGGCCGACGACGATCACGCGCTGCTGGTGTGCCTGCACCACACCGTCTTCGACGGTTGGTCGTTCGGGGTGCTGCTGCAGGAGCTGACCGCCTACTACGAGCAGGAGGTGACCGGCAAGCCGGCCGGCCTGCCGGAGCTGCCGATCCAGTACGCCGACTACGCCCTGTGGGAGCGGCACCGGCTGAAGGACTCCGCGCTGGACGAGCTCGCCGGCTACTGGCGGAGCAAGCTGGACGGGTTCGAGACCGTGCAGCTGCCGACCGACCGGCCGCGTCCGGTGATCGCCGACCACAGCGGCCAGACCGCCACGTTGCAGCTCAGCCCCGGCCTGCACGACCAGCTGCGGGCGATGGCCAAGCCGCGAGGGCACCACCCCGTTCGTGGTGTTGCTGACCGCGGTGCAGGCGCTGATGCACCGCTACACCGGCCAGGACGACATCGTCGTGGGGACGGCGAGTGCCAACCGCGGCCGCAACGAGCTGGCGCCGCTGATCGGGTTCCTGGTCAACACGCTGCCGATCCGCTCCGACCTGTCCGGCAACCCGACGTTCGAGGAACTGCTGGCCCAGGTGCGCGAAACCGCGGTGGCCGCCTACGCGCACCAGGATCTGCCGTTCGCGAAGCTGGTGGAGATGCTGCGGGTCGAGCGGGACCCCAGCCGGGCGCCGATCTTCCAGGTGGGGCTGACCTTCGCCGAGGCGCCGCAGCCGATCCAGCTGACCGGGGTCAGGCTGGAGCTGCAGGTGGTGAAGCTGCTGGTCGCCAAGTTCGACCTGGACTTCTTCGTCGAGGCCCGCGACGGCCAGCTGGAGCTGCAGGTGTTCTACCCGCCGGCGCTCTACGATCCCGAGACCGTGCAGCGGATGCTCGGCCACTTCGGCATGCTGCTCGAAGGCGCGGTGGCCGACCCGACCCAGCGGATCTCCGACCTGCCGCTGCTGACCGACGCCGAGCTGTACGCGAGCTGTATGGCTGGAACGACACCGCCGCCGACTTCCCGGTCACCTGCATCCACGAGCGGTTCGAGCAGGCCGCACAACGGCACCCGGACAGCATCGCCGGCAAGCTGTTCACCGCCGAGGGGGAGCGGGAGCGGGCCAGCTATGCCGAGCTGAATGCGCAGGCGAACCAGATCGCGCGGCGGCTGCACCGAGCTGGGCGTCGGCGCCGAGGTGCTGGTCGGCGTCTGCATGCAGCCGTCGGTGCGGCGGCTGGCGGTGCTGCTGGGCATCATGAAGGCCGGCGGCGGCTACGTACCGCTGGATCCGGCATCTGCCCGGCGAGCGGCTGTCGTTCATGATCGAGGACACCGCGATGCCGGTCATCGTCGACCGACGCGGCCAGCGAGCCGGGACTGCCGCAGACCGACGCGACGATCCTGTCGCTGCACACCGAGTGGGCCGGAGATCAGCCAGCTGGCGGCGGACAACCTGAACCTGCCGCTGCCGCCGTCCAACGTCGCCTACGTGATCTACACCTCGGGCTCCACCGGCCAGCCCAAGGGCGTGGTGGTCGAGCACCGGCACGCGCTGAACTTCCTGCTCGGCATGATCGAGCACTGGCAGATCGGCACCAGCGACCGGGTGCTGCAGTTCGCCTCGCTCAACTTCGACGTCTCGGTCATGGACATGTTCATGACCCTGTGCTCGGGTGCCACGCGCGGTGCTGGCCCGACCGGCAGACGCTGATGTCGCCGCCGCGGCTGGCCGACCTGATGCGCGAGCGAGCGGGTCACCTTCGCCTGCATGCCGCCCGCCGTGGTGAACCTGCTGACCGGCCAGGACTTCCCAGACCTGCACGTGCTGCTGTCGGCAGGTGAGGAGCTGTCCGCGCGAACTGGTCAAGTCCTGGCTGCGTCCGGGGCTGCACTTCTACAACGGCTACGGCCCGACCGAGGCGGCCATCGGCGCCACCTTCGGCGAGATGGACGGCACCATCTTCCCGCCGCCGATCGGCCGGCCGAAGCCGAACTACCAGGCTTACGTGCTGGACCAGTACCTGAACCCGGTGCCGATCGGGGTCGACCGGGGAGCTGCACATCGGCGGCGCCGGGCGTGACCCGGGGCTACCTGAACCGTCCGGAGCTGACCGCCGAGCGGTTCATCGACGACCCGTTCTCCGAGGCCGAGGGTGCCCGGATGTACAAGACCGGCGACCTGGTCAGGCGGTTGCCCGACGGCAACATCTCCTTCGTCGGCCGGATCGACGGGCAGGTCAAGATCCGCGGCCTGCGGGTGGAGCTGGGCGAGATCGAGTCGGCGATGACCAGCTTCCCGGGGGTGCTGCAATCGGTGGTCACGGTGCTGACCGACCCGGCCGGGCAGAAGCAACTGGCCGGCTACCTGCGGGTCGATCAGGCCGTCGCGGACACCTTCAGCGTCGCCGACCTGCGGACTGAGCTGGCGCTGCGGCTGCCGGCCTACATGGTGCCGCCGAACCTGATCGTGCTGGAGCGCTTCCCGTTGACCCACAACGGCAAGGTCGACAAGTCGGCGCTGCCGGCGCCGGACGCGGTCAGCGTGGAGAACTACGTCGCGCCGAGCACCCTGATCGAGACGGTGGTGGTGGACATGTACGCCACCCTGCTCAACCAGGAGACGGTCGGCGCGGAGGACAGCTTCTTCGACGTGGGCGGCAGCTCGCTGTTGGCGATGCAGCTGGTGGCCCGGCTGCGCAACGACCTGGCCGTCGATGTCGATGTGCCCTCGATCTTCCTGGCGCCGACGCCCAAGCAGCTGGCCGCCCTGCTGCGCGACAAGTACGGCCTGGAGGATGCCGAGCTCGGCGAGGAGGGCTTGGACGGGCTGATCGAGCAGGAGCCGGAGCCGGCCTGAGCCGGCCGGCTTACCAGGGCTCGTGGCGGCGAGCCTGTCCGAGACAGGGAGGAGCGGGGGGATGGAGGAGTCGCTGTCCTATTGGCGTGCCCAGCTGGCCGACGTGCCGGCGCTGCCGTTGCCGACCGATCGGCCCCGGCCGCCGTTGCAGAGCCGGCGCGGTGCGGTGGTGCGGCAGGAGTTGGACCCGCGGCTGATCGCCGGCGCGCGGGGATTGGCCGCCGCCGGCGGCACCTCGTTGCAGGTGGTGCTGCTGAGCGTGCTGCAGGTGCTGCTGCACCGCTACACCGACCAGGCCGACATCGTGGTGGGAACCGCGAAGGCGGACCAGGGCCGCGACGAGTTGCTGCCCATCCGCACCGACCTGTCCGGCAATCCCCGGTTCGAGGAGCTGCTGGCCCGGGTGCGGGAGACCACGGCAGCCGCCGAGGCGCACCGGGGCCTGCCGTTCGCGAGGCTGGCAGAGCTGCTCCGGGTCGAGCGCAGGCCCAGCCGGACGCCCGTCCTGCCGGTCGGGCTGATCATTGCCGAGGCGGCCGTTCCGGCCCAGCCAACCGGGTTCGGGGCCGCGGAGTTCGACCTGGGCCTGCTCGTGGGTTGCGGCGGCCGGGAATCCGGGGTCGCGCTGGGCTACGCGACGGAGCTGTTCGATGCCGACACCGCGGCCCGCATGCTGGAGCACTTCCGGATGCTGCTGGACTCGGCGGTGGCCGATCCCGGCGTGCGGATAGGCCAGCTGCGGATGCTGACCGATGCGGAGTTGCACCGCGAGCTGGTCGGCTGGAACAGCACCGACGAGCCGATGCCGGACGCGACGTTGCCGCGGCTGTTCCACGAGCAGGCGGCACGCACCCCCGATGCGCCGGCGGTGCTGGTCAACGGCGTGGTCACCAGCTATGCCGAGCTGCGCTCGGACGTGAACCGGGTGAGCGGCTGGCTGGCTGAGCGCGGCGTCGGGCGCGGCGATCTGGTGGGGGTGGCGATGGCGCCGAGCGCCCGCCGGCTCGCCGCGGTGCTCGGTGTGCTGAACGCCGGCGCCGGCTACGTCCCGCTGGATCCGTCCCTGCCGATGGAGCGGCTGTCTTTCATGGTCGCCGACACCGCGGTCCGGCTGGTCGTCGCCGACCAGCCGTCGCTGGATCTGCTGGCGGCGCTGGGCATCCCGGTGCACTGCCTGGATGCCGACTGGGACCGGCTACCCACCGGAGCCCGGCCGGCCGAGGTCGATCCGACCGACGTCGCCTACGTGATCTACACCTCCGGCTCCACCGGCCGGCCCAAGGGCGTGGTGATCGAGCACCGGCACGCGGTGAACTTCGCCAGCTCGATGATCCGGCACTGGCAGGTGGGCTCCTCCGACCGGGTGCTGCACTACGCGTCGCCGAACTTCGACGTATCGATGCTGGACATCTTCGTGGCGTTGCTGGCCGGCGCGGGCGCGGTGCTCGTCGACCAGGAGACCCGGCTGTCGCCACCGCGGCTGACCGAGCTGATGCGGCAGGCCGCGGTGACGCTGGCCTGCCTGCCACCCGCGGTGCTGAGCCTGCTCGACGCCGACCAGCTGCCCAGCTTCCGGGTGATGATCGCCGGTGGCGAGAAGTTGTCCAGCGTGCTGGCGAAGGCCTGGCTCCGTCCCGGGCTGCGGCTGATCAACGCCTACGGGCCGACGGAGACCACGGTGGTCAGCACCTGGGCCGACATCGACGGCAGCGTGCTGCCGCCGCCGATCGGCCGGCCGATCAGCAACTGCCAGAACTACGTGCTGGATTCCTACCTCAACCCGGTGCCGGTCGGCGTGGTCGGTGAGCTGCACATCGGCGGCGCCGGCGTCGGCCGCGGCTACCTCAATCGTCCGGAGCTGACCGCCGAGCGGTACATCGCCGATCCGTTCTCCGGAGTCGAAGGCGCCAGGCTGTACAAGAGCGGCGACCTGGTCAAGCGGCTGCCGGACGGCCGGATCAGCTGCCTCGGCCGGGCGGACGGGCAGGTCAAGCTGCACGGGCAGCGCATCGAACTGGGCGAGGTCGAACGGGCCGTGCTGTCGCACCCGGGCGTCACCCAGGCCGTGGTGGTGCTGCGCGATGACCCGGTCAGCGGCGCCGAACTCGTCGGCTACTACCGCGGCGACACCAGTACCGAGGACCTGCGCAGCCACCTGGCCGGCTGGCTGCCCACCGCCATGGTGCCGGCCAAGCTGGTCGCGTTGGAAAAGTTTCCGCTGACCCACAACGGAAAGATCGACAAGTCGGCGCTGCCGGCACCCGACCTCGACGTGCGGAACTACGTGGCGCCGAGCACCCTGGTCGAGACGGTGCTGACGGACATGTACGCCAGCCTGCTCCACCAGGTGGCAGTCGGCGTCGAGGACAGCTTCTTCGACGTGGGTGGCAGTTCGCTGCTGGCGATGCGGCTGGTGGCCCGGCTGCGCGAGGAGTTGGCCGTCGATCTCGACATCACCTCGATCTTCCGGGCGCCGACGGCCAGGCAGCTGGCGGCATTGCTGCGGGACAGGTACGAGCTGGAGGATGCCGAGCTCGGCGACGACGGCCTGGGCGGGCTGATCGAGCAGGAACCGGAGCCGGCCTGAACCGGTTCCACGACTGGCCAGAGCTCGTTGCGACGGGCGTGGCCGAGGTAGGGAGAGCGCCATGTTGTCCGATGTCCAGCGCGAGCGGCTGGCTGCTCGGCTGCGCGCCGGCCGGACCGGAGCAACCCCGGCCGCGATCGGCCGGCGCGCCGGCGACCAGCCGGTGCCGGCGTCCTTCGGGCAGGAACAGCTCTGGTTCATCGACAAGTTCGCCCCCGGGCTGGCCAGCTACAACATCGCCTGCGGCCTGCGGCTGCGCGGTGCGCTCGACCGCCAGGCACTGGGCCGGGCCGTCGACGCCTTCGTGGTCCGGCACGAGAGCCTGCGCACCCGGCTGGTGACCGATGCCGACGGCAGGCCGCTGCAGCACATCGATCCGCCGGCGCCGGCGCCGTTGCCGCTGGTCGATCTGGCCGGCCTGCGGCCCGAGCAGCGCGCGGCCGAGCTGACCAGGATCGCCGACTCGGACGCGGCCACCCCGTTCGACCTGGCCGCCGGGCCGCTGTTCCGGCGGCAACTGGTCCGGCTCGCCGAGGACGAGCACGTGCTGATCGCCGTGCTGCATCACGCCGTCTTCGACGGCTGGTCGTTCGGCGTGCTGATGCGCGAACTGCCGGCGCTGTACGAGGCCGAGGTCAACGGCACGCCGCCGGAACTGGCCGAGCTGCCCATCCAGTTCGCCGATTACGCCGTCTGGGAAAGGGAAAGGCTCACCGGTGCGACGCTGGAGGAGATGCTGGCCTACTGGCGCAGCCAGCTCGCCGACCTGCCCACCGTGCCGATGCCGACCGACCGTCCGCGCCCGGCACTGGAAAGCCACCGTGGCGCGGTGGCGCAGCTGGAGCTGGATCCGGAACTCATCGCCGGCGCGCGAGCGCTGGCCGCGGCCGAGAACACCACGCTGCATGTGACCCTGCTGACCGTGCTGCAGATGCTGCTGGCCCGCTACACCGGCCAGACCGACATCGTGGTCGGCACGCCCAGCGCGAACCGGAGCAGGCCCGAGCTGGCGCCGGTGATCGGCTTCCTGGTCAACACGCTGCCGATCCGGGTCGACTGCTCGCAGGATCCGAGCTTCCGCGAGCTGCTGCACCGGGTGCACCAGACCACGCTGGCCGGCTACGCGCATCAGGATCTGCCGTTCGCCAAGCTGGTGGACGCGCTGCAGATCGAGCGGGACGCCAGCCGCACGCCGGTCTTCCAGATCACCTTCGCCCACGCCGAAACCGATCCGGAGACCATCCACCGGGCCGGGCTGGCGGTGGACGCCTTCACCGGCTTCTCCCATCCGGACTACGCCAAGTTCGACCTGGCGCTGTTCGTCGGAACCAACTCCGACGGCTGCACGGCCCTGCTGCAGTACGCCACCGACCTGTTCGATCGCGACACCGCCGAGCGGATGCTCGGGCACTACCGCACGCTGCTGGCCGGGGCGATGGCCGATCCGGACAGCACGCTGAGCCAGCTGCCGATGCTCACCGATCCGGAGCTGTACGCCGAGCTGGTCGGCTGGAATCTCACCGAACAGCCGGTGCCGCGGGGGTCGCTGCCGCAGCTGTTTCACGAGCAGGTCGCGCGCACGCCCGACGCCGTGGCGGTGCTGTTCGACGGCGCGACGACCAGCTACGCCGAACTGCGCTCGGAGGTGAGCGGGGTGAGCGGCTGGCTGGCCGAGCGCGGCGTGGGACCCGGCGACCTGGTGGGCGTGGCGATGGCACCGAGTGGCCGCCGGCTGGCGGTGGTGCTGGGGGTGTTGAGCGCCGGCGCCGGTTACCTCCCACTCGACCCGTCGCTGCCGCTGGAACGGCTGTCGTTCATGGCAACCGACTCCGCGGCCAGCCTGATCGTCGCCGATCCGGCGGCGCTGGAGCTGCTGGCAGCGCTGGACACGCCGGCGTACTGCCTGGACGCGGACTGGGACCGGCTGCCCAGCGATTCCCGGCCGGCCGAGGTGGATCCGGCCTCGGCCGCCTACGTGATGTACACCTCCGGCTCGACCGGCTGGCCCAAGGGCGTGGTGATCGAGCACCGGCAGGTGGTGAACTTCATCAGCTGGATGATCCGGCAATGGCAGGTTGGCCCGGGCGACCGGGTGTTGCAGTACGCCTCGTTGAACTTCGACGTCTCGGTGCTCGACATCTTCACCGCGCTGCTGTCCGGAGCCACCGCGGTGGTCGCCGACCAGCAGACGAAGCTGTCACCGCCGCGGCTGACCGAGCTGATGCGCCGGGCCGAAGTGACTCTCACCTGCCTGCCGCCCGCGGTGATGAGCCTGCTGGACGCCGAGCAGCTGCCCGCGCTGCGGGTTGTCATCGCCGGCGGGGAGGAGCTGACCACCGCGTTGGCGCTGGCCTGGCAGCGATCCGGGCTGTGCCTGGCGAACGGGTACGGGCCGACCGAGACCACGGTGATCAGCACCTCGGACGAGATCGACGGCAGCGTGCTGCCGCCGCCGATCGGGCGGCCGGTGATCAACTGCCGCAACTACGTGCTGGACGCCTACCTGAACCCGGTGCCGGTTGGCGTGGTGGGCGAGTTGCACATCGGCGGAGCGGGCGTTGGCCGGGGCTATCTCAACCGGCCGGAGCTGACCGAACAGCGTTTCATTGCCGACCCGTTCTCCGACGACCCGGCCGACCGGCTGTACAAGAGCGGCGACTTGGTCAAGCGGTTGCCGGACGGTCGGATCCACTACCTGGGCCGTGCCGACGGGCAGATCCAGCTGCGCGGGTTGCGCATCGAACTCGGCGAGGTCGAGGGCGCGTTGCTGTCACACCCGGCGGTCGATCAGGCGGTCGTGGTGCTGGGCGAAGGCGTCAGCGGCGGCCCGGAACTCGTCGGCTACTACCGCGGCGAAGTTGCCGAGGCAGACCTGCGCACCCACCTGGGCGGCTGGCTGCCGTCCTACATGGTGCCGCCCACGCTGGTAGCGATGTCGGAGTTCGCGCTGAACGCCTCGGGAAAGATCGACCGGCGGGCGCTGCCGGATCCGCAGCGGGATCCGCTTGCCACAGCTGCCGTCGTGCCACCGAATGGTCGGACCGAGACGGTGCTCCGCGAGGCCTACCAGCGGCTGCTCGGCCGCGACGAGCTGAGCGTGGAAACCAGCTTCTTCGACGCCGGCGGCAACTCGCTGCAGGCCATGCGGCTGCTCGGCGCGGTGCGCGATGAGCTGGGCGCCGACATCGGCATCACCGACGTGTTCCTGGCTCCCTCGGTGCGCCAGCTGGCCGCCCGGATCGAGGCGCGCGATCCGGCCACCGACACGGCCGGGGCCGGCGAGGTCATCGTCGAGCTCGCCAGCTCGCTCGCCGACGAGGCGCTGGTGCTGGTGCACGCGGTGGGTGGCACGGTGTTCAGCTACGCGTCGCTGGCCACCGAGCTTGCCGAGCGGTACCGGGTGCTGGGCCTGCAGTCACCGCACCTGGTCGGGCAGCACCGGGCTGCCGGCAGCCTGGCCGAGCTGGCGTCGAGCTACCTGGCCGACCTGCGCGCGCTCCAACCGGCCGGACCGTACCGGCTCGGCGGCTGGTCGATGGGTGGCCTGCTCGCCTACGAGCTGGCCAAACTGCTGGAACAGCAGGGGGAAACGGTCGAGCTGCTGGTGCTGCTGGACGCTCCGTTCGCGATGGCCTACGACGACGGCGATGCCGAGGAGCTGGCCCGCTACTTCGTGGCCGATGCGCTGCGCACCACCGGCCGGCCGGAGGTGACTCCGATCGAGGCGGAGGGGGTGGAGCAGCAGCTGGATCGGCTGGCCTCGCTGCTCGAAGGCGGCACCGGCGAGGCGGTCCGCTCGGAGGTGGCCCGGCGGTTCGAAGCCTTCGCCCTGCATCGCCGGCTGATGTCTGGCTACCAACCCGACGGCCAGCTGCGCGCGCACGCGGTGGTAGTCGGTGCCAGCCGGTCGGCCAACGTGCCAGCGCAGGAGCGCTGGCCGGCGCTGCTGCCGAATTCGGAGCGGCACCTGGTGGACGCCGACCACTACTCGCTGCTGGGGCCGGAGACGGTCCGGCAGGTGGCGCAGCTGGTGGAGAAGGCCGGCTGACGAGCTGCCGCCGGCCGGTCAGATCAGCAGGTCGAGCGCTTCGGACTCGTCGACGCCGCTGAGATCGTCGCCGGCGAGGCCCGTGCTGCCGCTGAGATCGGCGCCGGTGAGGCCTGCGCTGCCGAGGCCCGTGCCGGCGAGGTCGGTGCTGCCGGCGGCATCGGCCGGTGCGCCGCCTTCGAGTTCCTTCAGCAGCGCGTGTTCGACGAACAGGGCGAACGAGGCGTAGCCGCGCCAGATCCGCCGCCACTCCTGCTGGACCACGTCCTCGCCGGCCGCCCGCCGGACGCCGTCGAGGTAGGCGACGATGATGTCGGCGGCCTGCTTGGTGTGCCCGGCGGAGAAGTTGTCGATCGCCAGGTGGGCCTGCTCGTAACAGTCGTCGAAGCCGTGATGGCGAAGCTTTTGCATCTCGTGCAGGCGCAGCTCGCCGGATCCGAACATCTCGATCGCGTAGTTGTAGCCCAGCAACTCGTTGTAGAAGGTGTCCGGCAGCAGGCACATGGCCAGCTGGTGCAGGGAGAAGCCATAGAGGTCATCCGGCAGGTCGGCCTGGTCGAGGAAGGCCGCGGTCCGGATGTGCGGCAGGTCGATGCCCAGGCTGTGCAGCACCCGATGGGTCAGCGTGAGGTGGTTCTTCAGCAGATCGCCGTGGCCCATCTCGTCGGCGTAGATGGAGAACAGCAGCTGGTCGCTCTCGCGCTCGCAGTGCCCGGTGTTGGCCAGCTTGTGCAGCCACGCCCCGTCGATCAGGTAGCCCAGGGCGTAGGTGCTCTGGGTGAAGATCACCTCGTCCCGGTCGGGGATCTCGGCCAGCGGCCGGTACGGATTGACCAGCTTGTCCCAGTAGACGCGCTCGCCGCGCTCGTACAGCGCCTGCGGCGTGTAGTCGAAGTAGCTGGCGTCGGTGTAGCGTCCGGCCGCGCCGTGCCGCAGCAGGATCTCGGCCTCGGCGAGGTTGCGCCGGACCAGATCAGCCGCCAGTGCAAGGGTGTTCGGGAAGTTCTCGATGTTCACCAGCCGGTGGAACAGCTCGCGGTCGTCGGCCACGACTGGTTCGGCGACCAGCACGTCCGAGGGCTCGCTGGTGGCGAGCCGGCGCAGCCACCGGTCGGCCGCCTCGTCGCCCGCGGTGTTGTGCGAGATCTCGATCGGGCCGCGCTCACCGGCCTGCGCCGAGGCAACCCAGCTCCGGAACACCGACGCCTCGTGCTCGTCGAAGATGCCGAACATCGGGCCGCCGAACTTCATCGCCGTGGTGAACGGGCTGTCGCCGTGCTGGCCGTGCCGGACGAAGGCAGACTCGCGGAACTTGGCGAGAAAATCTGCCAGATCCAGATCGGCATCGGCGAACGCCTCGGACAGCAGGCGGCCGCCGACAGACACCCGGCCGTGCTGGCGACCGGCCATCCGGGCGTGCCGCTCGATGATCTCGGCGACCCGGGATTCCAGGCTGAGCCCGCTTCGCCATCGGGCCAGCTCGACCAGCAGGCCGACGTGCTCGCGTTCCAGCCGGACCACCAGCGCGACCGCCCGGGCCAGCCGCGCCCGCGCGCGCTCGTCGGCCAGCTCCTCGAACTCGGCCAGCATGCTCGCCAGCTGCTCGGCGGGGATCACCGGTTCGGTGCCGAGCAGCAGGTTGTCCACGCCGAGCATGCCGAACGCGTAGTGCAGGCCGACCACCTCCGGCAGGAAGTTGGCCGGCAGCCGGGACAGCGCCAGGTACCAGCAGGCATGCAGCGCGGTGAGCGGCCGGGCCTCGGCCTTGGCGAGGAAGTTCTGCGCGCCCAGCGTGGGCAGCGTGATCTCGGCGGCCTCCAGGGCGCGCCGGCGCCGATGTTCCTGGCTGCGTGCCGGGTTGCCCGCGCCGCGCTCGGTGAAGTGCTGGGCGTAGAGCCGGTTGACGATGATCGACGGCTGGGTGGCCGGCTGGGAAACCATATCCAGCCAGCAGCCGGCCAGCAGCGACAGCGGTGCCCGCTGGCGCAGCACGTGCTGGCGGTGTTCGGCGGGCAGCTCGGCCAGTTCGGCGACGGTGCCGGCGAGTTCGGCCCGGGCCGCCTCGACCAGCGAGCGGGCCGAGGCGATGCCGCCCGCCGGCTCGGGCTCGTCGGACAGGAAAGCCTCGATCAGCCGGCGGCAGGTCAGCAGCGCGGCGTCGGACTCCTGGTCGCGTACCAGGTGGTGGAACAGCTCGGCCGGCGGCAGCCCGCGCAACCGATCGGCTTCGGCCTTGCCGGCCGGGCTGATCTCAAACGGCAGCGAGGGCAGCGCCACCGTCCGGTCGGGCAGCGGGCAGTGCGGGTTTTCCACCATCACGGTCATCGGGCGTACCTCCTAGTCCTGCTTGCGCAACAGCACGCCGAAGCGCGAGCCGGGCACGCTGGCCGCCAGCAGGTAGTGGTGGCCGGCGTGGGTCGGCCGGTCGACCAGGTTGATCAGCGGATCCGCGGCGTAGCAGTGCCCCAGCCGGGACACGTTGCCGGTGTAGATCTGCTCGGCGGTGAAACCGGCTTGCCGCTCCTTCACGGTCACCAGCGGCAGGAAGATGTTCAGGTGCATGACGCCGCACACGTCACCGAGCTTCATCCCGTGCGGATCGAGCAGCCGGTGGTTGACCTGGCGGGCCAGCTCGGAACTGATCTCGGCGGTGCCGGCCAGCGAGCCGGCATCCTGGGCGTTGGCACAACCCAGCACCTCGAAGGACGGGCCGGCCGGCTCGGCTCCGATCAGGCAGCTGGCCGCCGCGTCGGAGAACAGCGCATAGCTGACCATGCGCTCGGCCTCGTCCAGCACCCGGTCCACGGTGATCACCAGCATCCGCCGGTACCGGCCGCTGGCGACCAGGGCGCCGGCCAGGTCGATGCCGGCCAGCAGGTTGGTGCAGCGGTTCAGCGCGACGCCGTAGAAGGCGATGTCGCCGAGCTGCAGGCCGGCCAGCAGCTCGGCGAAGAATTCCCCGTGATCCTCGGCCGGTCCGGTGATGCTGGTCGAGCAGAGCACCAGCCCGTCCACCTCGATCGGCCGCACCCCGGCGGCGTCCAGGGTGGCCCGGCCGGACTCGACGGCCAGCTCGATCAGCGACCGCTCGGTGCGCCGGACCTGGCCCCAGCCCCACAGCGCCGGCTTGGGCAGCAGTTGGAACGCCGCCGCCCGCTCGGCCAGGTTGGCGATGCTGGTGTGGTCCTCGGCGTGCTCACCCAGGACGTAGCAGGGCGCGCTCAGCTGGACTGGATTCATCTGTCAGCCTTTCCCGACATGAGCTCGTTGGCCTCGGCGTAGGGCAGCGCGGCCCCGCTGAACTCGAATGTGCCAGCTCCCAGCAACTCCCGGGCGGCGCGGTCAACGGCGCCCAGCGCGGCCCGGGATAGCGCCGAGCCGAGGCTGATCCGGGCAGCGCCGGCCTCGGCCAGCTCGGCCACGTTGAAGGCCGGGCCGGCCAGCACGTTCACCGGCCGGTCAACCGAGCGGCACACCTCCCGGACGGTGGCGAGATCCGGCAACGCCGGTGCGTAGAGCACGTCGGCGCCGGCCTCGGCATAGCGCTGCAGCCGGTCGATGGTGTCGCTCAGATCCGGCTTGCCGTACAGGAAGTTCTCCGCCCGGGCGGTGAGCACGAACCCGAAGCCGAGCGCCCGAGCCGCCTCGGCGGCCGCCGCCACCCGGTCGACCGCGCGCTGCACCTCGTCGATCGGGTCGTCCGGTTCGCCGGTGGCGTCCTCGATGGACCCGCCCACCAGGCCGGCCCGGGCGGCCAGCTCGATGGTCTCGGCCACCCCGTCGGCGGTGGTGGCGAAGCAGCTTTCCAGATCGGCCGAAACCGGCAGGTCGGTGGCTTCGGCGATCGCCCCGGCGTTGGCCAGTGTGGTCGAGCGATCCACCCGGTTGCCTCCGTCCGGCAGGCCGAGGCTGTGCGCCAGGCCGGCACTGGTAGTGCCCAGCGCCGCGAAGCCGAGGCTGCTCAACAACCGGGCGGTGCCGGCGTCCCAGGGGTTGGGCATCAGCAGCGGACGGCCGGGCTGGTGCAGCCGGCGGAATTCCGCTGCCTTGGCCGCGCTGCCTGCCGGCCCGCTAGATGAGTTCGACATGTTGGTCGGCCAGCACGACGTCGCGCAGCAGGTCGATGATCAGCGCCGGGTTTTCCTCGAAGTAGAAGTGGCCGCCGGGCACCCACCGGATGGTCGGCTCCCGCACGCACTCGGCACGCCACGGCTCGACCTGCTCCGGGCCGATGTGCGGGTCGCTGTCGCCGGTGACCACGGTGACCCCGAGCTCCAGCGGCTCGGCGGGCTGGTAGCGGTACTCCGCGGCGAGCCGGAAGTCGGCCTGCACGCCGGGCAGCAGTACTTCCAGCAGCTCCGGCTCGGTCAGCAGTTCCGGCGGCATGCCGCCGAAGAACACCAGCGCGTCGGCGAACTCGCTGCCCTCCTTGCGGCTGAGTTCCCGCACCCGCGCCGAGGGGAGCAGCCGGGGCGCGGCCAGCGCCGACACGACCAGGTGCGCCAGCTCGCCGCGCAGCCGGCGGCACACCTCGAAGGCCACCAACGCGCCCAGGCTGTGCCCGAACAGGTAGATCGGCCGGGGGTCCTCGGCGGCCGCCTGCTTGATCGCCTGCGCGGCGCCGTCGACATAGTCGGCCAGCGGCAGCCGGCCATCCGGCGGGTGCGGCGGCAGCACCGCGACGAGTTCGGCGTCGCCGGCCAGCGCGGGTTGCCAGTTCAGGAAGCTGCGCGGGTTGCCGCCGGCATGGGCGAAGCAGAAGATCCGGGCCGGTGCCCGGCTGGCATCCGGCTGGGAGAGAAACCACTGAGCCATGAACGCGTCCTCGCTAGTCGAGCCGGAAGGTCTCGGTGGGGTGCTGGGACGGGTCACCCGGGCGGATGTGCAGCTCGCCGCGATCGGGCAGCATCACCACCGCGGCGACGGTGCGCTCGCGGCGGATGTCGCCGGTGTCGGCCACGCAGATCGGAGCGGCGGACAGCAACTCGAAGTGCTGCTCGACCCCGGCGTCCTCGGCCAGCTGCTCCAGGCCCGCGCGGGCGGCTTTGAGCCGCAGCAGCGAGGAATTGCGGGCGAACACGTTCAGCTCGTCGCGCCGGGCGAACTCGGCGTCCAGGAAGTGATTGGTGTGCACGCAGGCATCGCCGGCCAGCTCGACGATCCGGTTGTCGAGGATCTCCACGCACACCGACCTGGTCCGGTCGCACAGGGTGAGTGAGCGGGAGCTGGCCAGCGGAAGGCCGCCCAGCAGTTCCAGCGCCTCGTCCACGCTGCCGGCCTGGTCCAGCAGGTGCCGGATGGCCAGGTAGGGCGGCACTCCCGGCCGCCATTGCCCGCCCAGCACCAGGTTCAGCCCGATCGCCAGGCCGGCCGAGTTCAGGCCGAGGTAGCCGAGCAGCCCACCGAAGCTGAGCACCAGGCTGCGGTGCGCCGCGGTGGTCGGGGAGACGTCCAGGATGGTGATCTGGTCGTCCAGCGCGCCGTTGAGATCGATGGTCTGGGCCAGCACCGGGCCGCTGCCGTGTCTGGCGTAGGTGGTGCAGTCGCCCATCGTGGGGATGCGCTGGTAGCCGGTGATCTCCCGGCGTAGCTGCATCAGCAGCGCGGCGTCCCGGCTGATGCCGGCACCGGCGGCCAGCCCGTCCAGCTCGCCGGCCAGCGCCGGGACGGTGGCGGTGAGCTGCTCGTCATAGGCGGCCAGCACCGGGGCCAGCGTGCTGAAGCTGACCGGCCCGGTGGTCAGCTGCTCCAGCCGGCACAGCCCGTCGGCGAGGAATGCCCGCAGTGCCGTGGCTCGTTCGGCACCGTGCCGGTAACCGACCTGGTAGGGATCTCCGCTGGCTCGGACGTACGGCAGGCTCATGGGCTGGCGGCCACCGTGGCGATCTTGGACCGGCTGGCCAATTGCTCCTTCACGCCGGGCCATTCGCGCTTGAGCACGCTGTAGTAGATGGCATCGCGACGCCGGCCGTCCGGCATCGGGTTGAAGCTGCGCAGCACACCCTCCTCGGTCGCGCCGATGTTGCGCAGCGCCTGGCGCGCCTGCAGGTTCAGCACGTCGGTCTTGAACTCGACCCGCTCGGCCCCCATGTTCTCGAAGGCGTGCTGCATCATCAGGAACTTGGCCCAGCGGTTGATGCCCTTGCCCTGAAAGTCGATTCCGAGCCACGACCAGCCGATCTCGAGCCGCAGGTCGTTCGGCGACAGGTTGCCCAGGCTCATGCTGCCGGCGGCCCGTCCGCTCGACTTGTCCACGATGTGGAACGCGACCCGCCGGCCGGCCTCCTGATCTGCCAGCGCGGCGTCGAAGAAGGCGTCGAAGTCGGCCTCGGTCCGGATCATGATGACGAAGTAACGCCAGATCGCCTCGTCCAGTGCGATCGCCCGCTGCGCCTCCCGGTCTTCAGGCCTGATCGGACGAAGCAGGACGTGCTCGTTCTCCAACACCGCCATCGGCTCGGCGGAGAAGGCCATCTCAGACCTCCTGCGGGGCATGCTCGGCCAGCGCGTCGATCACATCGGACAGGGTGCGCATGCCAGCGACGTCCGCCTCGGTGAACGCGCCGAGATCCACCCCGGTGTCACCGCACACCGACATCATGAACAGCACCTTGTTCAGCGAGGTGAGCCCGTAGTCGGCGGCCATATCCCGATCGAGATCGATGCTCTCGGCGGAGACGTCCGTGGCCAACACCGTGGCCAGGTTGTTCCGGGCGGCGGACTCTATCTGACTAGGCATGCTCGATCTCCGGGTACGGCTGGCGCCGGTGGGTTGTTTGGTGGTCCATTCGATGAAGGAGGGGTGTTGGGGGGTGGTGTTGGTGTTGGTGAGGCGGTCGAGGATGCGTTGGGAGCGCCAGGCGAGGAGGGAGAGGTTGGGGTCGGCGAGGCCGCGTTGGGTGCGGGTGGCGTTTTGGAGGAAGAGGTGGTGGTCGGGTGGGCCGTCCCAGATGGCGGCGTAGTGGGGGTCGATTTGGTATTCGCCGGCTTCTTGGTGCAGGCGGTGGTGTAGGGGGTGCAGGAAGGGCATGGGGTGGGGGGTGTAGCCGGTGGCCAGGATGATGGCGTCGGTGTCGAGGTGTTCGACGGTGTCGGGGTGTTGGCCGTGGGTGAGGGTGAGTTGGTAGCCGGGGCCGGCGGGGTTGGGGGTGATGGTGGTGAGGTTGCGGTGGGGGTAGAGGGCGGTCAGGTCGGGGCGGTGGTGGATGTAGTGGTGGGTGTAGATGCGTTGGTAGATCTGGCGCAGGGTGGATTCGGAGATGCCGTCGGAGGTGAGTAGGTGGCTGGTGTTGAAGGCTTGCCGGGTGGCTAGGGGGAGGCTGGCGAAGTAGTCGGAGTGGTCGGGCATGTAGTAGTCGTTGGTGAATGGTGAGTCATCGATGGGGAGGAAGTTGGCGCGGCGGGAGATCCAGGCGATGCGGCGGGGTAGTTGGCTGGGTGGGCGGTTGATCAGGTCGAGGAACGCTTCGGCGCCGGATTGGCCGCCGCCGATGATGGCCACCCGCAGGCCGGCCAGCTCGGCCGCGGCGGTGGTGAATTCGCTGATGTGAAACACCCGCCGCTCGGTCAGGAACGGTGCCGCGGCTGGTGGGGTCCAGGGTTGGCTGCCGACTGCGACGCTGACGTGGTCGGCGGTCAGCTGCCGGCGGTTGGTGCAGATGCGGAACACGCCGTCGAAGTCGATCTCCTCGACCTGCTCGCCGAAGACCACGTTGGGGTTACGCGCCGCGGCCCAGGCCAGGTAGTTGCGGAACTCCATCCGCGGCACCGCATCGAAGCGGGCGTTGAGGTAGTGATAGATCCGGCCCTGATCGTGCAGGTAGGCCAGGAAGGAGAACGGCGAGGTCGGATCGGTGAGCGAGACCAGGTCTTTGAACATCGAGACCTGCAACCCGGCATCGGGCACCTGCTGCCCGTCATGCCAGCCGAACCCGGCACGGCGCTCCAGAAACAACCCCGACAACCCCGCCCGGGGCAGCATCAGACACGCCAACGACAAATTCGCCGGCCCGACCCCCACCCCCACACACGACACGTGCACCGACCCCGACCTCGACCGCGCCGACCCCGGCGCGGCAGCAGACCCGAGCCGGGCGCGGCCCGGCCCGGCCGGGCTCGCAGCGGGGCTGGAGGGCGACGGGGCGGGCTGGCTCACCGGGCTCAGCGCCACCGCGGATTCCTTCGCATCACCAGCGGGCACTGCATGGGCGGACTCCACCTCAACGACGCATCGCATTCAGGAAATAGTCACCACCGCAACCAGCGGCAGAAAACAAAACAACCACCGAGATACACGAACCAACCGGCCCATAACGGCCCGCCCACCGTAAACCGCAAACGATACAAGTGTCAACACTCCCCCAACCCTCACCAAAAACCCACAGCAATGGCAAAAGATGGCCGAACGGGCCGGTAAAGAACTACGATCGGCCGCACCGACAGCTCCGCCCGGTCGGGCCTGATCGGCCCTACCGGACGCCAGAAACTCAGCTGGATCGGTACCCGGGGACAGCGTCCGGCAGTTTCTTCGCCGGTGATAGCACGAGGTAGCCGGGGTGAAACTCCCGGTAATTGCCGCACAAGGAGACCGAGGAACAAATGCGCACGTTCTACACCGAGCAAACCGAATTCCAGGAAGTCGGTCCCATTACGGTTGCCCGTTGGGAGCAATATCAGATCGGCGAGGGCGTGATGCCGTTCGGCGCCATGTGGTACACGGTTCCGGCGGCCTCATCCAGTGCCCGCGACTGCCACCCGGAACTGGAACTGTCGATCGTGGTCACCGGCACCGCCCACGTCGAGATCGGCGGTCAGATCACCGAGGTGCCGAGTGGCAACGCCTTCCTGCTCAACAGCGAAGAAGCGCACGTGATCCATAATCGAGGCACCGAGCCGGTGACCATCTTCAGCGGTTACTGGATGCCGCTGGACGCTCCTGCCTGACCGGGCGCCACCGCGCGGGATCCGCTCGGACGGTGCGGGTAGTTCCCGGCGGGTGATCGGAGAGGCGGCTGTGATCCTGGACGACTGCGCGGTGCCGATCGTGCTCGCGCCACTGGCTGGCGGCCCGTCCACCCCTCAGCTGGCCGCGGCGGTCAGCGACGCTGGCGGATTCGGCTTCCTCGCCGGCGGTTACCTGACCGCCGGCCAGTTCGGCGAGGCGATCGCCACGACCCGGCAGCTGACCAGCCGGCCGTTCGGGGTCAACCTGTTCGTGCCCGGCCGGCCCGCGGCGTCGAGTGCGGTGGCCGACTATGCCGAGCTGGTCGCCGCCGAGGCAGCCCACCTCGGCGCCCCGGCGGGCGAACCGAGGCACGACGATGACGACTGGCCGGCCAAGCTGGAGCTGCTGCTCGACGATCCGCCGCCGGTGGTCTCGTTCACCTTCGGCTTTCCGGATGGCACGGTGCTGCAACGGTTCCAGGCCGCGTCGGCCGAGGTGTGGCTCACCGTCGGCTCGGTGGCCGAGGCCGAGCGAGCGGCCGAGCTCGGCGCCGACGCGCTGGTGGTGCAGGGCGCCGAAGCCGGCGGGCACCGCGGCGGTGTCAACGACGACCCGGCAAAGGCGGTCGGCCTGCTGGCGCTGCTCCAACTCATCCGAGCCCGGCTGCGATTGCCGCTGATCGCCACCGGCGGCATCGCCACCGGTGCCGGCATCGCCGCGGTGCTCGGCTGCGGCGCCCGGGCGGCGGCGCTGGGGACCGCGTTCCTCGACTGCCCGGAGGCCGGAACGGCGGCGGTGCACCGGCAGGCCCTGCGGGGCGAGGCCGCCACCGCCTACACCCGGGCGTTCACCGGCCGGACGGCGCGCGGCATCCGCAACGAGTTCCTGGACCGGCATGCCGGGCAGGCGCCGGCGGCCTACCCCGAGGTGCACTACCTGACCGCGCCGATGCGCCGGGCGGCCCGGATGGCCGGCGAGCCGGATCTGGTCAACCTCTGGGCTGGCCAGGCCTATCCGCTGACCCGATCGGTGCCGGCCGGCGACCTGGTGCGCACGCTGGCCGGCGAGGCGCGCCGGTCGCTGGCCGAGGCCACCGCGTTGCTCGAAGCCGAATCGCCCTGACCTGCCGCGCAGTCGGTCAGTGCCCGGCGGCTGGCGTTGCGAACGCGCTGAGGAACCGGTTGCGGAAGGCGTCCATCGGCCACACCCGTGCCTGCGAGCCGGGCAGCATGCCGTCGGTCCAGCCCCAGGACGAGATCTGGCGCAGCACCGCCGGATCGTGCGCGAGGAGGGTGATCGGCACCCGATGGCTGGCGTGCGGCCCGCTGACGATCGTCGCCGGCTGGTGGTCGCCGAGCAGCACCAGCACCAGGTTGTCGTCGTGCGCGTTCTGCACGAAGGAGACCAGCGAGGCCAGCGAGTACTGGATCGACTGGCCGTAGGAGGCCTTGACCCGGTTGGCGTTCTGCCAGACCACGCCGGGTGCCGGCCCGCGCGCCGGCATCGGGTCGAAGACCGACCCGTCGCCCACCGCACCCGGATCGACCAGCTTCGGCAGCGGCGTCCACGGCGTGTGCGAGGAGACCAGGTCTATCTCGGCCATCACCGGCCGGTGGCCCGGGGCCAGCTCCAGGCGCTGGAAGGCCGAGAGCGTGTACTGGTCCGGCATCGAGGCATAGCTGAACTTCGGCCCGGCGTAGCCGACGTTGTGCTCGTCGTAGAGCTGGTCGTAGTGATAGAACGACGTTCCCTCCGGCCACGGCTTGGTGTTCGACGGCACGTCACCGACCGTGCGCCAGCCGGCTCGGGCGAACGCGTCGCTCAGCGTGTACCGGTCGCTGGCCACCAGCTGGTTGTAGCGCTGCTGGTTGTTCACCCACAGCCCCGACTGCAGGGTGGAGTGCGCCAGCCAGCTGATGCCGCCGAACGTGGGGGAGTCCAGGTACGCGCTGCGGGTGGCGAAGCCGGCACCGGCCAGCGCCTGGCCGCCGGCGGCCAGCTCCGCATCGACGCCCGGCGCGATGCTCGAGTTGCGCACCGCCACCTCGCCGTAGCTTTCGACGAAGGCGAAGATAACGTCCTTGCCGCGCAGGCCGGCCAGGGTTTGCGCGGCGGGTAGCCGGGCGTACGGATCGGCCGCGACCAGCGCGGTCTCGAACCGCTGCTGGTCGCGCACAGCCGTGCTGGTGTCGCGGATCTGCTCGGCGGCCAGCGCGGCGGCCGACCTGGCCGCCACCGGCAGGCCGGGCACCGACTGCACGCCGAAGGCCGCGCAGATCGTCCAGACCAGGCCGAGCACGCCGAGCGTGCGCAGCGAGGTCCGACGGTGGCCGGCGCTGACCCGGCTCAGCCGCAGCATCGACAGGGTTAGCCCGACCAGGACCGCCAGCACCGCCAGCACGGCGCCGGCAATTGCCACGTCGGTCCAGCCGGTACCGATGGAGTCGCGCAGCACGCCGACGGCCGGCCGCAGGCTGCTCCAGTCGATCACCGGGTTGAACGGCCGGTCCAGCTCCTCGAAGTAGCCCATGTCCAGGATCTTGACCACCGTCAGCAGCCCGAGCAGCAGGCCGAGCACCCCCGCCAGCAGCCGCCGCGGACGTGGCGGCAGCAAGGCAAGCAGCACCAGGGCAACACCCTCGACCGGAAGCTGCAGCAGCACGCCCGGATGTAGCTGATCCAGCCGGTTCGGCAGGATCAGCGCGAGCCAGACCGCCGCGAAGGCCAGTCCGGTAACCAGCCGACCGGCGATCGGTCGCAGCCGGCCCCGACCGGCGAGCGGGTGCGGCCAAGCCCGCCGGCTGCGTGCGGCAACCGGCTGTCCGGTGCCGGTCGGCTCAGCCATGGGCCGCGCTGCCGACCAGCGGGCGGGAGCCGGCAGTGTCCCGGCGCCGCCGGGCCAGCACCCGGATTCTGGTGCCCGAACGACTCGGCGAGCAGCGCCATCGCCAGCACGATCGCGGCGCCGATGACCGGCCCGGGCAGCAGGCCGGCGGCGGCGGTGGCGAGCACGACGCCCTGGATCGCGGCGACCACCTTGCTCCAGTGCCGCGGCGGCACCGGCTCGGCCAGCCATGGCTGCAGCCAGCCGGCCAGCAGGTAGCCGTAGCGGGCCGCGCCGATGGCCAGCACCCAGCCGCCGAACTGGTGGCTGGCGTACCCGCTGAGCACCAGGATCAGAAAGGCGTCCACCTCCATGTCGAAGCGGGCACCGAGGCCGGTGCAACGGTCGCGCCGGGCGACGTAGCCGTCCACCGCGTCGAGCACCAGGGCGCAACCGGCCAGCGTGGCCAGCGCCGCGACGCTGACCGGCCCGCGAAACGAACCGGCGACCAGCGCCGCGACCCCGGCGACCAGGGTGGCCCGAGCCAAGGTGATCCGGTCGGCCGGCCGCAGCCGGCTGCGGCCTGCCGAGGCCAGGCCGTGCGCCAGCAGCGCGTTGCAGGCCAGCAGGCAGGCCAGCCCGGCCAGCGCGCCGAGCGGGCCTAGCCCGGCCGTGCCGGCCAGCACGCAGAGCAGCAGCACGCCGGTGCCGAGGGCGACGATCGAGTCGGCGGGCCAGCTGCGCATCGCTCCTCCGGGTGCGAATCGGGTACACCTGGAAAACGGAGCGGGTAACGTCCCGGTTCACTCGTCAGGAGGAGGTCGCGAACGGTGCCAGCCACGGCGCGGGCGTTCTGGGTCAGCGAGCCGGGCAGGGGCGAGATCAGGCTGGTGCCGCTGCCCGAGCCGGGCCCGGACGACGTGCTGGTGCGCACCCTGTGGTCGGCGGTCAGCCGCGGCACCGAGTCGATCGTCTTCGCCGGCCGGGTGCCGGCCAGCCAGCGCGAGGTTATGCGCGCCCCGTTCCAGGACGGCGAGTTCCCGGGACCGGTCAAGTACGGCTACCTCAACGTCGGCGTAGTGGAGCAGGGGCCGGCCGAGCTGGCTGGCCGCACGGTGTTCTGCCTGTACCCGCACCAGACCGCCTACGTGGTGCCAGCCAGCGCGGTGGTGCCGGTGCCGGCGGAGGTGCCGGCCGCGCGGGCGGTGCTGGCTGGCACGGTGGAGACCGCGGTCAACGCGCTGTGGGACGCCGCGCCGCTGATCGGCGACGCGGTAACGGTGGTCGGTGCCGGCATGGTCGGCTGCTGCGTCGCGCGGCTGCTGGCCCGCTTCCCAGCCAGCCGGGTGACCCTGGTCAACATCGACCCCGGTCGCCGGCCGGTGGCCGAGGCACTCGGCGTCCGGTTCGCGCTGCCCGGCGAGGCGCCCGGAGAGCAGGACCTGGTGGTGCACACCAGCGCCACCTCGGCCGGCCTGCAGCTGTCGCTGGACCTGCTCGCCACCGAGGCAACGGTGCTCGAACTGAGCTGGTACGCAGACACGCCGGCCACCGTGTCGCTCGGTGCCGCGTTCCACTCCCGGCGGCTGTCCGTGCGGGCCAGCCAGGTCGGCATGGTGGCCACGGCCCGCCGGACCAACCGGTCGAGCGCCGACCGGCTGGCGCTGGCGCTGGAGTTGCTTGCCGACCCGGCGTTCGAGACGCTGCTCACCGGCCCGTCCCGGTTCGCCGAGCTGCCCGACCTGATGGCCGGGCTGGCCGACCGGCCGGGCCTGTGCCACACCATCAGCTACGCCGAGGAGCAAGCGTGTTCAGCGTGACCATCCGCGATTCGATGATGATCGCGCACAGCCTGACCGGTGAGGTGTTCGGACCGGCGCAGCGGCTGCACGGCGCGACCTACCTGGTGGACGCCACCTTCCGCCGGCAGGAGCTCGACCCGGACGGCATCGTGGTCAACATCGGGCTGGCCGGCGAACGGCTGCGGGCCGTGCTGGCCGACTACAACTACCGCAACCTGGACGAGCTGCCCGCCCTGGCCGGACGCAACACCACCACCGAGGTGCTGGCCAAGCTGATCGCCGACCGGCTGGCCGAGCAGGTGCACGCCGGCGAGCTCGGCGAGAACGCCCGCGGCATAGCGTCCATCGCGGTGCTGCTGCACGAGTCGCACGTGGCCCGGGCGGGGTACGAGCGGCCGCTGTGAGCGTCCTGCACGCGCTGGTGCCGGACGGCTTCGACGATCCGGCCCGGCCGAGTGGCGGAAACGGCTACGACCAGCGGATCTGTGACGGCCTGGCCGCGCTCGGCTGGGACGTTCGCCGGCACCGGGTTGCCGGCGGCTGGCCGGATCCGTCGGCCGGGGCCGGCGGCCGGCTGGCCGAGCTGGCCGGCTCGTTGCCGGCCGGGGCGGTGGTGCTAGTGGACGGGTTGCTGGCGGCCAGCGCGCCGGACGTGCTGGCCGCTCACGCCGACCGGCTGCGGTGGGTGGTGCTGGTGCACATGCCGCTGCCCGGCGACGGCCCGGCGCTTGCCGCGGCAGCGGCGGTGATCGCCACCAGCCGCTGGACCCGGCAACGGCTGCTGGCCAGCCACCCGCTGGCCGCCGGGGCGGTGCACGTCGCCCCGCCCGGGGTGGATCCGGCCGAGCCAGCCGCGGCCGGCGGCGACGGGCAGCGATTGCTGTGCGTGGCGGCGGTCGTGCCGCACAAGGGGCACGACCTGCTGGTGGCCGCGCTCGGCGAGCTCGCCGGCCTGCCGTGGCGGTGCACCTGCCTCGGCCCGCTGGATCGCGACCCGGCCTTCGTCGAGCGGCTGCGCCGCGCCGCCGAGGACGCCGGCATCGCCGATCGGGTCCGGCTGATCGGAGCGCGCACCGGCGGCGACCTCGACCGGGCCTATCGCAGCGCGGACCTGCTGGTGCTCGCCTCGCGCACCGAGAGCTACGGCATGGTGCTCACCGAGGCGCTGGCGCGCGGGGTGCCGGTGATCGCCACCGCCGTCGGCGGCGTGCCGGAGGCGTTGGGCCGCACGCCGGACGGGCAGCTGCCGGGACTGCTGGTGCCGCCGGAGGAGCTGGCCGGGGCGCTGCGCCGGTGGCTGACCGAACCCGGGCTGCGCGACCGGCTGCGCGCCGCCGCGATGCAGCGGCGCGCCACGCTGGCCGGCTGGCCGGACACCGTCGCCGCGGTCGCGGCCGTGCTGGACCGGGTGGCACTGCCGGATCGGCTCACCGGGCGGGCGGCGAGCGATGGCTGAACCGGGCGGCCGGCGCGCGATGGCTGAACCTGGACCATGCGCCACGCGTATCCCTGGAGTGGGCAGGGAGGTCGGTAACCGGATGAGTCAACTGGCGGGCTGGGCGCGGATTGCGGGTGCTGCGGCGATCCTGGCCGTCCTGCTGGTGCGGCTGGGCAGCGAGCCGTTCCTGCGCGGGCTGCGCACCGTGCACGCCTGGCCACTGCTGGCGGCGGCAGTTCTCACCGCCGCGACCACGGTCTGCTCGGCCGCGCGCTGGGTACTGATCGCGCGCGGGCTCGGCGTCCGGCTGCCGCTGCGCGCCGCGGTCGTTCACTACTACCGCTCGCAGTTCCTCAACAGCGCACTGCCCGGCGGGGTGCTCGGCGACGTGCACCGCGGGCTGCGGCAGGGTCGGGAGGCCGGCGACGTCGCGGTCGGGCTGCGGGCGGTGGCCTGGGACCGGGTGGCCGGCCAGGCCGTCCAGGCGGTGCTGGCGGTGCTGGTGCTGCTCGGCATCGCCTCGCCGGTGCGCTCGGTGGCGCCGCTGATCGCCGGGCTCGGGATCGCGGTGCTGCTGGCGGCCGCGGTCGCGCTGGCCTGGCTGCCCCGACGCGGTCCGTCCCGGCTGGCCCGCACGGTGCGGGCGGTGCGCTCCGACCTGCGGCGCGGCCTGCTCAACCGGGCCGGCGGGCCGCTGATCCTGCTGCTGTCGGCGCTGGTGGTGGCCGGCCACGCCACCATCTTCCTGATCGCTGCCCGGACGGCCGGCACCCCCGGCCCCCTCGCCGACCTGCTGCCGCTGGCGGTGCTGGTGCTGCTCTCGATGGCGGTTCCGCTGAGCGTCGGCGGCTGGGGGCCGCGCGAGGGAGTGGCGGCCTGGGCCTTCGGAGTCGCCGGATTCGGCATGAGCCAGGGGGTTACCACCGCTACCGTGTACGGCGTGATGGCCTTCGTCGCGACGCTGCCCGGGGGCGCCTTGCTGGCCGCCGGCTGGCTGCGCCGGACGTCCGGGCGCCGCGCGTGGCGACACCAGCCGGCCGGCCGGTTGCCCTCGCGCGAACCGGTCGGGGTCGGCAGCGTCCCGGCACGGCGCGATCCGGCACGGCACGATCCGGGTCGGTGGGAGCCGGAGCCGATCGGCTGCGGTGTCCATGGCTGACCGCCCGTACACGCTGCTCAGCTGCGGCATGTCGCTCGACGGCTACCTGGACGGGCCGACCGTCAAGCGGCTGCCGCTGTCCAACGAGGCCGATCTGGACCGGGTGGACGCGGTGCGGGCCAGCTGCGACGCGATCCTGGTCGGCGCGGCCACCGTCCGCAACGACAACCCGCGGCTGCTGATCCGCGCCGCCGAGCGCCGGCGGGAGCGGGTCGCTCGCGGGCTGCCGCCCTCGCCAATCAAGGTGACGGTGACCGCCGGTGGCGAGCTGGATGCCGGCGCGGACTTCTTCGTCACCGGCGAGGCGGACAAGCTGGTGTACTGCCCGAGTTCGGCGGTGGCTTCCGTCCGGGCCCGGCTGGCCGAGCGGGCCACCGTGGTGGACGGCGGCGCGCGGCTGGACATGCGGGCGATCAGTGAGGATTTGTCGGCACGCGGGGTGAACCGGCTGATGGTCGAGGGCGGCGGCAGCATGCACACGCAGTTCCTCACCGCCGACCTGGCCGATGAGCTGCAGGTGGTGGTCGCGCCGTTCTTCGTCGGCGATTCGCGAGCCCGGCGGTTCGTCGGAGACGGCAGCTTTCCCTGGCATCCGGGCCGGCGTGCCACGCTGGCCGAGGCGCAGCAGATCGGCGATGTGGTGCTGCTGCGCTATGCCCTCTCGCCCCGGTTCTGCGCCGGCTGATGACCGAGCCACCGCCCGAGCCGCCGGCCGAGCCGCCGTCCGGGCAAGGGCCGCCGCCGCTGCCGGCGGCCACGATCCGCCGGCGGGTCGGCGTGCCACTGCGGTTCGCCGACGGCTACGCGACCCAGGCCGAGGTGCTCACCTTCACCGGCCTGGTGGACGGCCGGGAGCACCTGGCGCTGGGCCTGGGCGCCCGGCGGTCCACGCCGCTGGTGCGGCTGCACAGCGAGTGCCTGACCGGCGACGTGTTCGGCAGCGAACGCTGCGACTGCGGCGGCCAGTTGCGCGAGGCGACCGAGCGGATCGCGCAGGCCGGCGGCTACCTGCTGTACCTGCGCCAGGAGGGGCGGGGCATCGGGCTCTACGACAAGATCGACGCCTACGCGCTGCAGGACGGCGGCCTGGACACCTACCAGGCCAACCGCGCGCTCGGGCACGCCGAGGACGAGCGGGACTACACCGCCGCGGCGCAGATGCTGGCCGCCCTCGGGGTGAGCCGGCTGCGGCTGCTGACCAACAACCCGGACAAGGCGGCCGCGCTGACCGGGCTGGGGCTGACCGTCGCCGAGTCGGTACGCACCGGGGTGCACCTGTCCGCCGCCAACCTGCCGTATCTGCTGGCCAAGGCCCGGCACGGCTCGCACGCCCTGGCCGGCCTGCCGAATCCGGGGTAGCCGGCCGCTCAGTGCAGCGTCGGCAGTTGCTGCCCCGGGCCCAGCGCGCCGGCGAACAGGTCGCCCCGCTCGGCCAGCCGGTCCAGCACGGTGCGGACGGTGAAGGCATCCGGGGCCAGTGACTGGTCGTCCAGCTCGTCCCAGCCGATCGGTGCCGAGACCGGGGCGCCCGGCGCCGGCCGCGGGCTGTACGGCGCGACCAGGGTCTTGTTGATCGCGTTCTGGGTGTAGTCCAGCCGAGCCAGGCCGCCGCGGTCGGAGACCTGCCACTTCCAGCTGATCAGCTCCGGCACCACCGCGCCGACCGTGCGGGACAGTTGCTCCACCCAGTCCCGGGTGTCGTCGAAGCTCGGCCCCGGCTTGATCGGTATCCAGATCTGGATGCCGCGCCGGCCGGTCACCTTGGGGTAGGCCCGCACGCCGAGATGCTCGAAGGCGGTTCGGTGCAGCCGGGCGAGTACTAGCAGGTCCTGCCAGCTGGTGTTCCGTCCCGGATCCAGGTCAATCAGCGCGTAGGTGGGCGCGCGCGGGCGATCGGTGCGCGAGGTCCAGGCATGCCACTCCAGGGCTCCGAAGTTGGCCGCCCAGACCAGCGCGGCCGGCTCGTCCACCACCAGGTAGGTGCGGCTATCGCCCGGATCGGCCTCCGGATTGTCCCAGCGCGGCAGCCAGTCCGGCGCATGCCCCGGCAGCTCCTTCTGCCAGAAGCCCTTGGTCTCGGCGCCGCCTGGGAACCGGTGCATGTTCAGCGCCCGGCCGGCGAGGTAGGGCAGCAGGGTGGGCGCGATCCGGGCGGTGTAGTCGAGCAGGTCGCGCTTGGTGACCGGCTGCTCGCCCGGTCGTGCGCCGAACAGCACCTTGTCCAGGTTGGTGACCCGCAACTCGCGGCCGAAGATCTGCCAGTGTCCGGAGGAGCGGAATTCGGCCAGCTGCGCCAGCGCCTCGGCAGCCGGCCCCTCGACCGGCGGTTGCTTGAGCAGCACGGCGGCCCGGTCGGCCGGCAGGTCCGAGCGCCACAGCCGGTCCGGATCGGCCTGCACCTCGTCGTTGGTGCGACCGGACAGCACGGACTGGGGATGGTCCTCGGCATCCCATCCGTCAACGGCGAAGTCGTCGTGCTTGTGCAGCAGCAACCAGCTTTGCTTGCCGGCCGAATCGCTGCCGGTGCGGACCAGCACGAAGACGCCCGCTAGCTTCTGCCCGAACAGCTCCAGGTGCAGCTCACCGGCGTCGATGGCCTTTGCCGGGTCGGCGTCCTCGTCCTTGCCGTGCGGAGCCCAGGTGCCGGCGTCCCAGACGATCACATCGCCGCCGCCGTACTCGCCGGCCGGGATGACCCCCTCGAAGTCGAAGTACTCCAGCGGATGGTCCTCGACCTTGAACGCGCCCCGGCGCACGCCGGGATCGAGGGTGGGCCCCTTCGGGACGGCCCAGCTCACCAGCACCCCGCCGACCTCCAGCCGGAAGTCGTAATGCAGCCGGCGAGCACGATGCCGCTGCACGACGAACCGCCGAGCGCCCTTGCCGCCGGCCGGAGCTACCTTTCCGGCTGGCTCCGGCGTGCCGGCTGGCTCCGGCGTGCCGGCTGGCTCGGGCGTGCCGGCTGGCTCCGGCGTGCGCGCGAAGTCCCGCTTGCGCCGGTAGCTCGCCAGCTTCTCCCCGGATCGTGCCATGCAGTCGAGTGAAACGAGCCGTGCCGGCTCGCGCAACCGAGGAGTGGGTGCAAGCTCGAGCGCCGCCCCCGGCCCGTCCGGCACCGCTACCCTGCAACGGTGCGGCGGGTCCGGGGCAAGAAGGTTGTCGAGCTGTCCGCGGCCGAGTTCGCCGAGCTGGCCGCGCGCTATCGCACGGTGGTGCTCGACATCGGCACCGGCGACGGCAAGCACGCGCTGCAGCTGGCGCGGCAGCGACCGGACCAGCTGGTGATCGGCCTGGACGCCGCCAAGGACAACCTGCGCAAGGTCTCGGCTCGCACCGATGCGGCCAACCTGCTGTTCGTCTGGGCGGCCGTCGAGCAGCTTCCGCCGGAGCTGACCGGCCTCGGCGAGCTGCACGTGCTGATGCCGTGGGGGAGCCTGCTGCGCGGGATGCTGGGCGAGAACTCGCCGGTGCTCGGCGAGCTGGCCGCACGGTGCGTTGCCGATGCCGAATTCCTGGTGACGCTGAACCTGCACGCCTGGCGTCCGCCGGTGCCCGAGGTGGGGGAGCACGCCGAGCCGACCCCGGAGTCGGCGATGGCGGAACTGGCCGGCACCTACGCCCGCCACGGCTGGCGGCTCGATGCCGCCCACTACCTGGACGAGGAGCGGATCGCGGCGCTCGCCACCTCCTGGACCCGGCGGCTGAACTCCTCCCGCGACCGGCTGGACGTGCTCGCGCTGACCGGCGTGGTGAACCCGTCGCCAGGCTGATCAGGTTTCGTCCGTGAGGGCAAGCACAAACTCGTACGCCGAGCGCCGCGACCAGCCGGGCAGGGCGGCCACCGCCAGCGCGATCGTGCGCGGCGTCACCGACTGCACGTGCAGCTGGCGCACCAGCGCCGCCGGGTCGATGACCGCCGCCTGCTCGGCGCCGGGCCGGGCCGCCACCCAGCACGCGACGTCGCCCCGGTCGGGCAGCGGCAGGTCGGCCAGCCTGCCGCGGTGCGGGCGTTCCGGATCGTCCAGCGGCGCCAGCACCAGCTGGGATCCGGCACGGTCGCAGTCGGCCAGCAACCGTGCCAGCCGCCCTGCCGGACACCGCACCACCAGCGGCAGCGCCGGATTGGCCGCCGCCAGCACCGGCAACTCGCGCGGCGGCACGCCACCTCCGTGCAGCACCGCGGTGGCGCCGCCCGGAGCGGCAGCGAGCACCGCGTGCTCGGCCGGCACGCCCAGCACCTCCACCGTCTCGGCAGCGGCCAGCAGCGAGCCCAGGTCGGCCGGCTGGTTCCCGTCCACCGCGAGCACCCGGCCGCCGCCGGACAGGCGGGACGCGGCGGAGCCCGGCGAGGCCGCATCGATGCCGGCCGCGGCCAGCCAGGGCCTGGCCGCCGGGTCGGTGACCAGCACCAGTTCGGCCGCGGCAGCCTCGGCGCGCAACCGGCCGAGGTCGATGCCGGCCGCTCGGCACCGCACCAGGGTGCCCCCGGCCGGGCCCGGCGCCCGCTCGACCAGCACGGTGAGGATGGCCGCGGGTGAGGTCAGCGCCCGGGCCAGCGACCGCGGCAGGTCGGCCGCGGCCAATTCGGCATCGGTGGCGAAGGTGTCCGGCAGCCGCTGCCCGCTGCGCCGGATCACCGCCGAACCGGTGGCCGGCCACCAGGCCGAGTTACCGACCGCTCGGCAGCTCACCGTCTCGCCCTCCGCCGACAGGGTCAGCCGGATCGGCCCGGCCACCGGGCCGTCGGGCAGGCCGGCCGCCACCCCGACCACGCAGGTGGCCCGCTCGCCGATCGCCGGCTCTGCGGTCAGTTCCAGCGTCTTGCCGTGCGTGGCCCGGACGGCCGGATGCCCGTGTGCGGTGAACCGAACGAGTTCGGTCACCGGCGCCTCACCCGGTCGCCGCGGTGGCCACGGCCACCGACTCGGTCCGGACCTCGAAGTTGACCGAGCGGGCGATGAAGCACATGGCGTGCGCGCGTTCGTGCAACCGCTGTGCCGGTCCGACCATCTCCGGCGAGGTGACCACCACCCGCGGCCGCAGCACCACCTGGGTGAACTGGCCGCTGCCGTCCCGGTTCAGCTGCATGGTTCCGACCGCCTCGTCGATGTAGTCGGTGACCACCACGCCCGCGTCGGCGGCCAGGTGCAGGTAGGCCAGCAGGTGGCACTGGGCGAGCGCGGCGACCAGCAGATCCTCCGGCGTCCACCGGTCGGCGTCGCCACGAAACGTCGGATCCGAGGAGCCGGCGATCGTCGGCTTGCCGTCCGCCCGGACCTCGTGCCGCCGGTCGTAATCGCGATACCCGCTGGTGCCGGTTCCGCGATTGCCCGTCCAGTCAAGGCGAATCTCGTATCGGTGCACGCTGCGCCCTCCCGCCTGCGGTGATCGGCGGACCCAACCTACACGCAGCGGGATTGTGTCGTTTGTCGCTGGCGAGAAACGCCGAAATGCCTGATTCAGCCGCTTGATGAAAATTTTACGATCTGCGGTTCATTATCGAAACGTTCCACCACCCCAGCCACCGGGTGACCGGTAGCTGAAGGGTGCGCTGGACCACCCAATTCCTCGATGGAGGTTCAATGAAGTTCTCCACCAAGCTCGTCGTGACGGGCGTGGCCGTGACGCTCGCATCACTGAGCACGGTCGGTGTCGCGTCGGCCGAGAAGGTCGCGAGCACTCCGCAGGCCAGCGGCAAGCACGCCCTCAAGGCCTGTGCCGCACCCGCCAAGGGCGCCGCGGGCTGCTTCGCGCAGACCATGGTTAGTGATAGCGGCGTCAACCCGAACGCCAGCAGCCCGTCCGGGCTGAACCCGGCCGACATCCAGAGCGCCTACAAGCTCTCCGGCTCCAGCACCGCGACCGTCGCGATCGTGGACGCTTATAACGACCCGAACGCCGAGGCCGACCTGGGCGTGTACCGGTCGCAGTTCGGCCTGCCGGCCTGCACCACCGCCAACGGCTGCTTCAAGAGGGTTTCCCAGACCGGCAGCACCACCAACCTGCCGCAGAACAACGCCAGCTGGGCGGTGGAGGAGAGCCTGGACATGGACATGGTCTCGGCCGCCTGCCCGACCTGCCACATCCTGCTGGTCGAGGCCAAGAGCCCCTCGTTCAGCAACCTGGCCACCGCGGTGAACTACGCGGCCAGCGTGTCCGGCGTCAAGGCCATCAGCAACAGCTACGGCGGCAGCGACACCACGCAGAGCTCGGCCTACAACCACCCGGGCATCGCCGTCGTCGCCTCCAGTGGTGACAGCGGCTACGGCATCGAGTCCCCGGCCAGCTACCCGGACGTGGTCGGCGTCGGTGGCACCAGCCTGACCAAGGCCAGCAACACCCGCGGCTGGAGCGAGACGGCCTGGAACGGTGCCGGCAGCGGATGCTCCACCCTGAACGCCAAGCCGAGCTGGCAGACCTCGGTCACCCAGTGCTCCGGTGACGCGGTGGCCGACGTCTCCGCGGTCGCCGACCCGAACACCGGTGTCTCGGTGTACGACTCCACCGCCTACCAGGGCATCAGCGGCTGGTCGGTCTGGGGCGGCACCTCGGTGGCATCGCCGATCATCGGCGCCGTCTACGCGCTGTCCGGCAACACCGCCGGCTACCCGGCGTCCTACACCTGGAGCCACGCCTCCGGCCTGTTCGACGTGACCAGCGGTTCCAACGGCACCTGCAGCCCGAGCATCTGGTGCCACGCCGGCACCGGCTGGGACGGCCCGACCGGCCTGGGTACCCCGAACGGCACCTCGGCCTTCTAGTTCCACCAGTTCGTTTCACCCCTCCTGACGTTCCCCGGTCCGCTCCCCCGGCGGGCCGGGGAACGTTTATCTGCCGACAAGAGGGCCGGATAGGCTGGCGAAATGACCGCTGACGCGCCGAACGCGAAGTTGCTGGCAGTCAGCGACCTGCATACCGGCTATGCCGCGAACCGCGAGGTGACCGACCGGCTGCGGCCGACCAGCGACCAGGACTGGTTGATCGTGGCCGGCGACGTGGGCGAGTTCGCCGAAGCGATCACGGCCACCCTGGCCGAACTCCGGTCCCGGTTTGCCAAGGTGATCTGGTCGCCCGGCAACCACGAACTGTGGACCCACCCGTCCGATCCGCTGACCCTGCGCGGGGAGCAGCGCTACCAGCACCTGGTGGCGGCCTGCCGGTCCATCGACGTGCTCACCCCGGAGGACGAGTACCCGATCTGGCGGGGCAGCGGCGGCCCGGTGGTGGTCGCGCCGCTGTTCCTGCTCTACGACTACACCTTCCTGCCGCCCGGCACCGAGACCGCCGAGGCCGCGCTGGAACTGGCCTATCGCACCGGCATCGTGTGCACCGACGAGCAGTTGCTGCACCCGGACCCGTTCCCCAGCCGGGCGGCCTGGTGCCACGCCCGGCTGGAGTACACCCGGGCCCGGCTGGATGCGATCGATCCGCAGCTGCCGACCGTGCTGATCAACCACTGGCCGATGACCCGGCATCCCACCGAGATCCTGCGCTATCCGCAGTTCGCCCAGTGGTGCGGCACCACCCACACCCGCGACTGGCACGTCCGCTACCGCAGCGCGGCGGTGGTCTACGGCCACCTGCACATCCCGCGCACCACCACCGAGGACGGCGTCCGGTTCGAGGAGGTCTCGCTCGGCTACCCGCGCGAATGGCGCCCGCGCCAGCAGCGGCTGTCCTGGCCACGCCAGATCCTGCCCGTACCGGCATGATCTCCCGCCTGCCATGATCGCCGAACTGCTGCCGCCGTGGGTGGCGTCCCGCGAGCGCACCACCGACGTCGGCGAAGCCGGGCTGTTCCCGGCCGAGCGTGAGGTGCTGGTCCGGGCGGTGGCCAAGCGGCGGGCCGAATTCAGCACGGTGCGAGCCTGCGCCCGGCAGGCGCTGGCCGAGCTCGGGCAGCCGCCGGTGCCGATCCTGCCGGGGGAGCGAGGGGCGCCGCAGTGGCCGGACGGCATCGTCGGCACCATGACCCACTGCGACGGCTACCGCGCGGCGGCGGTGGCTCCGGCGGATCGGGCGGTCGGGCTCGGCGTGGATGCCGAGCCGCACGGTCCGCTGCCCGACGGCGTGCTGCGGCTGGTCAGCCTGCCAGAGGAGCGCGAGCGGCTGGCCGAGCTGACCGCGGCCCGGCCCGAGGTGCACTGGGACCGGCTGCTGTTCACCATCAAGGAGTCGGTGTACAAGGTGTGGTTTCCGATCACCCGCAGCTGGCTGGACTTCTCCGGGGCGTCGGTGGAGATCGAACCGGGCGAGCAGCGGTTCACCGCCGAGCTGCAGGTGCCTGGCCCGACCGTCAACGGGGCGGAGCTCAAGCAGCTGCACGGGCGGTACCGGATCGGCGACGGGCTGGTGATCAGCGCCATCGTGCTCGCCCGCGTTGGCTGACCACGCCCGGCCAGGATTAGTCCCGTCGTGACTGGGCCTTGCGCAGCAGCACGATCAGCTCCTGTTGGGATCGCACGCCGAGCTTGGCGAACACCGCCGACAGGTGGTTGCGAACCGTGCTCTGGGCCAGGTAAAGCTGCCGGGAGATGGCCGGCACCCGGTCGCCGGCCAGCAGCCGGCTGACGATCTGCAGCTCCCGGCTGGTCAGTTCCGGTAGTGGCTGGCCAGCCGCGGCAAGCAGCCCGCGGGCACCGGCGGCGGCGGCGATGTCACGGCCGAACCCGCGCAGCAGCAGCATCGGATCCTCGGCGGTCGCGGCGGACAGCGCGAAGCCGCAGCTCGGGGCCGGCTCGAGCGGTGCCAGCACCAGCTGGCAGCGAGGTTGGCCGGGACCGGTCAGCCGGACGGCCAGGCTGACCGGCTCCCGGCCGGCGGCCTGCTGACCGAGCCCGAACAGCAGCGCGCTCAGAATCCTCCGGCGCGATGAGGCTCAGCAGCGACTGGCCGGTCAGCTCCTCGGCCGAACGCGCGAGCAGGGCGGCCGCCTCGTCGCTGACCTGCTGCACCACCAGCTGCCCGTCCACCCAGCCGACCGCGGCCGGTGGACGGCCGGCCTCCGGCTCGGCGGCCTCCGTGCCGGCCGGCGACAGCAGCGCCAGCACCGGTTCGCTGCCGGCTCGGTCGGCCGCCGCGCGAACCCGGACTTCCAGGTCGGCGGCGGCACCGACGGCGCGCACCCGGTGCAGCTGGAAGCCGTTGAGGTGTCCCCGCAGAAGCAACTCGGCCGGCTCCCCGAGGGGGGCGCCGAGGAACTCCGACAGCGGACGACCGACCGGCTCACCGGCCTGCGGGGCGAGCAGCCCGCGCGCCGAATCGGTTGCCAGCAGAATGCGCTCGTCCGGCAGCCGCAAAACCAGGATTGCCTCCCCTGCGGCCGCGATACCCTCATACATCAGCGACCGGCAGGCCGGACCATCGATGCTCGGCCGGAGTTTCACAGCGCACGTCAGCCACCCCCGTATCGAAGCTAACTCGTTTCCACGAGTGTGCCGCTTCGATTGTCAAAGAGCTTTTCATGTCGTCGCTGACAATAAAAACTCCTCGTCATACATTCCGGACGAAGCGTCGAAAGAGCTAGGACAGATCGTCTATGGCAGCGCCTGCCCGAAGTGCCGACACTGTCGGTTAACCTCAGGTGAGCAGGTCACCTGGAGCGGGGGGAGTTATGGTAATGGATCCAGTGCGGGCGCTCGATATAGCGCCGGAATCCGAAGCGGTGACCGTGCGTGAACAGCATTCGGCGGTGACGCCGACCGCCGTCGCCCACGACGGAGTGGCGGTGGTAGGCACCACCCTCGCCGGACAGGTAACCGTCTGGACGGCCAAGGCCCAAAGCATGTTCGGTTGGGCGATAGAGGAAGCGCTCGGCCGGAACTTGCGCGAACTAGTCGACTTGGGTTTGACGGACGAAGATTTCGCCGAGTTCGTATTCATCGGAGCGCATGGCGCGTGGACCCGCGACCTGCTGGTCGCCGACCGTTTCGGTAACCGCTTTCCGGCGCGGATGACGGCCACCCTGGCGGTCGGCCCGGACGGCACCGACGAGCTCATCGCCACCCTGCAGCCGTTCGCACCGGAGCACCAAGCGGTCACGCTGCGTGAGCGACCGTTCCGGCTGATCGCCGAGCGCGGCAGCGATCTGGTGCTGATCTGCGACCTGAACATGATCGTGACCTACGCCGGGCCGTCCCTGCATGCCAGCTTCGGATACCGTGCCCGCGACGTCATCGGCACGCCGGGCTGGCAGTACGTGCACCCGATGGACGTGCCGCGGCTGCGCCAGGAGTGGCAGGCCGCCATGGCCACGGCCGGCGAGCAGCGCGAGCTGGAGCTTCGGGTGCGCAACGCCGCCGGGCAGTGGCGCTGGGTGCAGTTGCGGATCAGCAACCTGTTCGCCGACCTCGCGGTCTCGGCCATGGTGCTCAACCTGCGCGACCTGACCGACACCCGCAGCATGATCGACCGGCTCGAGGCCAGCGACCGGCTGCTGGCCGAGTTCCTGGATGCCGCGCTGGAGGGCGTCTGGGTGGTCGATGTCGCTGGCCGGACGGTGCTGGCCAACGCCCGGATGGCCGAACTGCTGGCCGTGGATCAGAGCCGGCTGGCCAACGGCTCGATCTTCGACTTCGTCGATGCTGCCGCCGCCGAGTTCCTGGCTCACCGGCTTGGCCATCGGGCGGCTGGCGCCCGGGAGCAGTACGAGTTCTCCTTCATCCGCCGCGACGGGATGCGGCGCTGGCTGCGGGTCTCCGGCGTTCCGCGCTACGGCCCGTCCGGCCGCTACATCGGCAGCATCGGCATGTGTTACGACATCACCGACCGCAAGTTGGCCGAGCGCCAGCTGGAGCGCCGGGAGCGCCCGGAGCCGGCCGAGGAGCAACTCGGCCGGCGGCCAGACGAGCAACTCGGCCGCCGGCCTGACGAGCAGCTCGGCCGCCGGCCTGAGGAGCAGCTCGGCCGCCGGCCTGAGGAGCAGCTCGGCCGCCGGCCCGACGACAGCGACCGGCACCGGCTGGTCGGCACCGGCTTCGGCAGGCTGTCCATGGCCGACCGGGGCGAGGCGGTGCCCGGCCTCGACCGGTTGTCCCGCCGGGAGTTCGAGGTGGTCCGGCTGCTGCTGCACGGCGACCGGGTGCCGGTGATCGCCCGGCAGCTGTTCGTCAGCCAGAGCACCGTTCGCAACCACCTGTCCTCGGTGTTCCGCAAGCTGCGGGTGCGCTCGCAGCAGGAGCTGATCGTGCTGCTGCGAGAACGCCGGCTCGGCTGACCGCCCGGAAGTCGCGGCCACGTCCGGCCCGGCAGCCAGCCTCGGCCGGGCCGCCGGCCAGCACGTAGCCTGAGGCGGGCGAGCGAGCCGGCGGAGGGTGGATGCGAGTAGCGCTGTATGTGACCTGCCTGGTCGACGGCCTGTTCCCGGAGGTCGGCAAGGCAGGAGTCCGGCTGCTGCGCCGGCTCGGCTGCCAGGTCAACGTGCCGCTGCGGCAGACCTGCTGCGGGCAGATGCACATCAACACCGGCTATCCGAAGGCCGCGTTGCCGCTCATCCGCAACGAGGTCGAGGCCTTCGCCGGCTACGACGCCGTGGTGTTGCCGTCCGGCTCCTGCACCGGTTCGCTGCGCCACCAGCACGCCGAGCTGGCCGCCGAGGCCGGGGACCCGGCGCTGGCCGAGGCGGTCCGCGAGCTGGCCGGACGCAGCTACGAGCTGTCCGAATTCCTTGTCAACGTGCTGGCGGTCACCGACGTGGGCGCCCACTACCCGCACCGGGTCACCTACCACCCGACCTGCCACTCGCTGCGGCTGCTCGGCGTGGGCGAGCGACCGCTGCGGCTGCTGCGCGAGGTACGCGGCATCGAACTCGTCGAGCTGCCGCAGGCCGACTCCTGCTGCGGCTTCGGCGGCACCTTCGCGCTGAAGAACGGCGCGGTGTCCACCGCCATGCTGGCCGACAAGATGCGCGCGGTGCTGGACACCGGGGCGGAGGTGTGCAGCGCCGGTGACGCGTCCTGCCTGATGCACATCGGCGGTGGCCTGAGCCGGTTGCGGTCCGGGGTGCGCACGGTGCACCTGGCCGAGATCCTGGCGAGCACCGCATGACCTACCTCGGCATGCCCACCGGCGCGGGCAACATCAGCACCGCGACGAAGTTCCCGGAACGGGCCGAGGCCGCCCTGGCCGACACCCAGCTGCGCCGCAACCTGGCCCGGGCCACCGGCACCATCCGGGCCAAGCGGGCGGCGGTGGTCGCCGAGCTGCCGGACTGGCAGCAGCTGCGGGCGGCCGGTGCCGCGATCAAGGACGACGTGCTGGCCCACCTGGACACCTACCTGGTGCAGCTGGAGCAGCGGGTCACCGAGCGGGGTGGCACGGTGCACTGGGCACCGGACGCGCAGGCGGCCAACGAAATCGTGGTGGAGCTGGCCCGCCGGGCCGGCGCCCGCGAGGTGGTCAAGGTCAAGTCGATGGCCACCCAGGAGATCGGGCTGAACGAGGCGCTGGCGGCGGCCGGCATCCCGGCCTGGGAGACCGACCTCGCCGAGCTGATCGTGCAGCTCGGCCACGACCGCCCCTCGCACATCCTGGTGCCGGCGATCCACCGCAACCGCGCCGAGATCCGCGACATCTTCCTGCGCGAGATGGCCGATGTGGATCCGGGCCTGTCCGACGAGCCGGCGGCGCTGGCCGAGGCGGCGCGCAAGCACCTGCGCCGCAAGTTCTTGCAGGCCGAGGTGGCGATCTCCGGCGCCAACTTCGCCATCGCCGAGACCGGCACCCTGGCGGTGGTCGAGTCCGAGGGCAACGGCCGGATGTGCCTGACCCTGCCGCGCACCCTGATCACGGTGATGGGCATCGAGAAGCTGCTGCCGACCTGGCGCGACCTCGAGGTGTTCCTGCAACTGCTGCCCCGGTCCTCCACCGGCGAGCGGATGAACCCCTACACCTCGATGTGGACCGGTGCCACCGAGGGACAGCGGTTCCACCTGGTGCTGCTGGACAACGGCCGCACCGCCACGCTGGCCGATCCGGCCGGACGCAGCGCGCTGCGTTGCATCCGGTGCTCGGCCTGCCTGAACGTGTGCCCGGTGTACGAGCGAACCGGCGGCCATGCCTACGGCTCGGTGTATCCGGGCCCGATCGGTGCGGTGCTGTCGCCGCAGCTGACCGGGCTGGGCGGCAACCAGGTGAACGCCTCGCTGCCCTACGCCTCCTCGCTGTGCGGAGCGTGCTACCAGGCCTGCCCGGTGGCCATCGACATTCCCAGCATGCTGGTGCACCTGCGCGCCCGGGCGGTGCGGGCCGAACCGCGGTACGCGCCGGAGAAGGTGGCGATGGCTGCGCTGGCCTGGACAATGGCCGACGCCGGACGCTGGCGCCGGGCGCTGCGACTGGGACGGTTCGGCCGGCTGCTGCGCCGGTCCCGGCTGCTGCCGCCACCGCTGTCGGCCTGGACGGCGTCCCGGGAGTTGCCGGTGCCGCCGCGCGAGACGTTCCGAGACTGGTGGCAGCGCACCGGAGCGGACGAATGACCGGCCGGGAAACCGTCCGTCCGGGCGGCCGGGAGGCGATCCTGGCCCGGATCGCCACCGCGCTCGGTGACCGGCCGAGCCCGCCGGCGGTGCCGCGCGACTACCGGCCGGCCGGCGCCGACCCGGGCCGCGACCTGCTGGACCTGCTGGCCGAGCGGCTGGAGGACTACCGGGCCACGGTGCACCGCTGCCCGGCCGGCGCGGTTGCCGTCCGAATCGGGGAGCTGGTGGCGCAGCGTCCGGTTGTGGTGCCGCCGGACTTCCCGCCGGCGCTGCTGACCGAGGTGGCCAGCTGGCGGCCCGACGATCCGCCGCTGACGGTGGCCGAACTGGACGCGATCGGCGGGGTGCTCAGCACCTGCGCGCTGGCGGTCGCCGAAACCGGCACCCTGGTGCTGGACGCCGGGCCCGGCCAGGGCCGGCGGGCGCTCACCCTGGTGCCCGACTTCCACCTGGCGGTGGTCCGGGCCGAGCAGGTGGTGTTCAACGTGCCGGAGGCGATCGACCGGCTGGCCGGCAGCCGGACGCTGACCTGGATCAGCGGCCCCAGCGCCACCAGCGACATCGAACTCGCCCGGGTGGAGGGGGTGCACGGCCCGCGCACCCTGGTGGTGGTGCTGGTCGAGCCGGAACCGGATCGAAGCCGCTGACTCGCCAGTAGGCTCACCAGTTGTGACTGACCCGCACTTCGACCTGGCCATCATCGGCACGGGCTCCGGCAACTCGCTGGTCACGCCCGACTTCGACGACCGCCGGGTGGCCATCATCGAGCAGGGCGTCTTCGGCGGCACCTGCCTGAACGTCGGGTGCATCCCCACCAAGATGTACGTCTATGCCGCCGAGGTGGCCGACACCGTCCGGCATGCCAGCCGGTACGGCATCGACGCCACCCTGGACGGCGTCCGGTGGCGGGAAATCCGGGACCGGATCTTCGGCCGGATCGACCCGATCTCGGCCGGCGGCAGGCAGTACCGGGAACACGGCAGGAACACCACGACCTTCTTCGGACATGCCGAGTTCCTCGGGCCGAACTCGATCAGCGTGACCGGCCAGGACGGCACCAGCACGGCGCTGACGGCCGACCAGATCGTGATCGCGGCCGGCGGCCGGCCGGTGATCCCGGAGGTGATTGCCGAGTCCGGAGTGCCGTATCACACCTCGGACACCGTCATGCGGATCGAGGAACTGCCGCGCCGGCTGCTGATCGTCGGCGGTGGCTACATCGCCGCGGAGTTCGCGCACATCTTCTCCGCCTTCGGGGTGGCGGTCACCCTGCTGGTGCGCAGCACCCAACTGCTGCGCAGCCTGGACGACGAGATCTCCGAGCGGTTCACCGCGATCGCGGCCACCCAGTGGGATCTGCGGCTCGGCCTGGAGGTCAATAAGGCAACCGAGCAGGACGGCGAGATCTCACTGGAGCTCACCGACGGCAGTTCGGTGACCGGCGACCTGCTGCTGGTGGCCACCGGCCGGCAGCCCAACGGCGACCGGCTGAACCTGGCTGCCGCGGGCGTGCGCTGCCATCCGGACGGCCGGGTGCAGGTCGATGAGTACGGCCGCACCGGGGTGCCCGGCGTCTGGGCACTCGGCGACGTGTCCTCGGACTTCCAGCTCAAGCACGTTGCCAACGCCGAGGCGCGGGCGGTGGCGCACAACCTGGTGCATCCGGACGACCTGCGCGCCTTCGACCAGCGGTTCGTGCCGGCGGCGGTCTTCACCTCGCCGCAGCTGGCCAGCGTGGGCTGGACCGAGCAGCAGGTACGTGCCCAGGGCCGGCCGTACCGGTGCGCGGTGCAGAACTACGGCGACACCGCCTATGGCTGGGCGATGGAGGACACCACCGGCATCTGCAAGCTGATCTGCGACGCGCGGACCGGCCAGTTGCTGGGCGCCCACCTGCTCGGCTACCAGGCGTCCAACCTGATCCAGCCGCTGGTGCAGGCGATGTCCTTCGGCCAGCGCGCCTCGGAGATCGCCCGCGGCCAGTACTGGATCCATCCGGCGCTGATGGAGGTCGTGGAGAACGCGCTGCTTGCCCTCGGCATGAACGAGACGCTGGCCGAGCCGGGGCCGGGGGAGACGTGACCGATCGGGTCGCGGTGCTCGAGGTGGGCGGCACCCACGTCAGCGCGGCCTGGGTGGATCGGGACGGCTGGCAGGTCGAGGCGGTGGCGCGCGATGAGCTGGATCCGGCCGGTGACGCCGAGCAGTTGCTGGCCGGCCTCGCCACGGCGGCTGCCCGGCTGGCCGCGCCCGCCGGCACCCCCTGGGGGGTGGCGATGCCCGGACCGTTCGACTACGCACGCGGGGTGGCCCACTACGCCGGGGTCGGCAAGTTCGAGGGGTTGGCCGGGGTGGACGTCCGGTCGGCGCTGTACGAGCGGCTGCCCGAGCGACCGAGTTCCATCACTTTCCTCAACGATGCCAGCGCATTCCTGATCGGGGAGTGGCTCATCGGGGCCGCCCGCGGTGCCACCAGGTGTGCCGCGGTCACCCTCGGCACCGGCATCGGGTCGGCGTTCCTGGACCGCGGCCGGGTGGTGGACGGCGGGCCGGACGTGCCGCCGCAGGCCGAGGTGCACCTGCTCAGCCACGACGGATTGCCGTTGGAGGAGTGGGTTTCCCGGCGGGCGCTGCGTCGCGACTATGCCGCCAGGATCGCGCCGCGCGGCGAGGATGCCGCCAGAGTCGCGCCGCGCGGCGACGATACCGCCAGGCGGGCATCCGGTGTGGACGATCTCGACGTCAAGGAGATCGCCGCGCTGGCCCGGGCTGGCGACCCGGCCGCCTCGGCCACCTTCGACGCGGCCTTCGAAGTGCTCGGCGAGGTGCTCGGGCCGTGGCTGGAACGCTTCGGCGCCGATCAGTTGGTGATCGGCGGTTCCATCGCCGGTGCCTGGGACCTGATCGGCCGGCCACTGCGTACCGGGTTGTGCCGGCACTCCGAATGCCGCTATGCCATCGGCGTGGCGGCCGAACCCGAGCGGTCGCCACTGGTCGGCGCCGCGCACGTCGCGGCCTAGACCAGTATCCGATTTGCCCGCCAGGGCGAGCAAATCGGATACGAAAAGGGCCGGCGTCAGGTGCACTCCGGCAGGGCTTGGCCGCGGACGTCCAGCACGTCCACCGGCCCGTCCCCGGCGCCCAACCCGGCCAGGCCGTTGCGGACGGCCGCGCCGGCCAGCGCCGCCGCCCGCCGGGCCGCGACCGGCAGCGAGTCGCCCCGGGCCAGGCAGGCGGCCAGCACCGCCGAATGGGTGCAGCCGGCGCCGTGGGTGGCTGGCACCGGATGCCGTACGACCGGAATGGAAAGGTGCCGGCCGTCGGCATAGAGGTGATCGGCGGGCTGCCGGCCGTGCCCGCCGGTGACCAGCGCGGCCGGCGCGCCGAGTGCCACCAGCGCCTCGGCGAGTTCGGCCCGATCCTCGGTCGCCAGCCCGGTCAGCGCCTGCGCCTCCATCAGGTTGGGGGTGAGCACGGTGGCCAGCGGGAACAGCCGGTTGACCAGCGCCGAGACCGCGTCGTCGCGCAGCAGCCGGGCGCCGGAGGAGGCGAGCATCACCGGGTCGATCACCAGCGGCAGTCGAACGCCGGCCAGTGCCTCGGCCACCGTGGCAATGATCGGCGCGGAGAACAGCATGCCGGTCTTCACCGCCCCCGGCGGCAGGTCGGCCAGCAGCGCGGCCAGCTGTGCGGCGATGAACTCGGGCGGGCACTCGTGGATGGCGCTCACCCCGGTGGTGTTCTGGGCGGTCAGCGCGACGATCACCGAGGTGCCGTGCACCCCACAGCGGGCGAAGGCCTTGAGGTCGGCCTGGATGCCGGCACCGCCGCCGGAGTCGGACGAGGCGATGGTCAGCGCGATCGGGGTGTCAGCCGCTGCGGTCACCGTACTAACCTAGGGGAGTTCCCCGCGGGAGCCCGGCTGGACGGGCTGAGAGGGTGGCTGCAGCAGTGCCACCGACCGCCGAACCTGATCCGGGTAATGCCGGCGAAGGGAGAGAGGTAGCGATGGCCGTCGATACCAGTTCAGTCGTGCCGGTCAGCCAACCGGCCGAGGCACCACCCACGCTGTACGAACCGGCGCCGCGCACGCTCGGCATGGTGGACCAGTTCGGCTTCTGGGGCAACGTCGGAGTGAGCCTGCTCGGCTTCAGCGGCGCGGCCGCACTGCTCGCGCCGAAGCTGAGCTTTGCCGCGGCGGTGACGGCGGCGGTGGTCGGCTCGGTGCTGGGCGGGTTGATCCTCGGCGCCTCACTGGTGCTGGGTGCGCGGACCGGCGCTCCGGCCATGGTGCTGCTGCGGGGGCTGGTGGGCGGCCGCGCCTCGGCGGTGCCGACGGTGCTGAACATCCTGCAGTGCCTGGGCTGGGCGATCTTCGAACTGGTCGTCATCTCCACCGGGCTGGCCGCGCTCAGCCACGGCCACCTGCCGCGCTGGCTGTGCATCCTGGCCGCCGGGATCGTCACCACCGCGCTGACCATCCGGCCGCTGGGCTGGATCCGCGCGCTGCGCAAGTACGTCTCGGTACTGGTAGTGCTGGCGCTGATCGTGCTGGCGATCGGCCTGCTGCGCCGGCACGGCGACCAGCTCACCGGTTCGTGGCACGGCTTCTGGCTGGCAGTGGACTACGTCATGGCGCTGACCATCTCCTGGGTGCCGCTGGGCGCCGACTACTCCCGGCATTCCCGCACGCCGGGTGCTGCCTTCGCCGGCGGCTTCCTCGGCTATGGGCTCACCCAGGTCGCCTGCCTGCTGGTCGGCCTGGTCGCGCTCAGCCAGCTGGGCGACAACGTTAACGGCATGTTCGACCTGTTCGTCGGGCTGCCGCTGGGCGCGATCGCCTTCGCGGTTCTGGTGATCCGGGAGACCGACCAGAGCTTCGCCAACGTTTACTCCACCGCCATCTCGATCCAGAACCTACGGCCTGGCTGGGACCGGCGGGTGCTCAGCCTGGCGATCGGCACGCTCACCACCGTGCTGGCGCTGAGCATCGACATCAACGACTACACCAACTTCCTCAGCCTGATCGGCGCGGTGTTCGTCCCGCTGTCCGGCGTGCTGATCGCGGCCTGGCTGCGTACCCCGTGGCGGGACTGGGACGTCTCGATCGATGCGCCGTTCCGGCCGGGCATGCTGGTCGCCTGGCTGGTCGGGTTCGTGGTCTACCAGCTGGTCAACCCGGGCTCCATCTCCTGGTGGTCCGACTTCTGGACCCGGCTGGGCACCGACCTGCACACGCTCGACCATGCCTGGTTGTCGGCCTCCATCGCCTCGTTCGTGGTAGCGGTGTTGCTGGCGCTGCCGGCCGCTCGAACCCCGGCCGGCAGCCGCCGATGAGCGAGCAGGCCGGGCCGGCGCGCGAAGGTTTCGTGCTGGGCGGCCGGACGTTCTCCTCCCGGCTGATCGTCGGAACCGGTGGCGCGCCGAGCCTGGACGGGCTGGCCGGGATACTGGCCGAAGCGGGCACCGAGCTGACCACGGTGGCCATGCGGCGGGTCGCCGCCGGGACGTCCGGATCGGTGCTGGACGTGCTCACCGAGCTGGGGATCGCGGTGCTGCCGAACACCGCGGGCTGCCGGACCGCCGCCGAGGCGGTGCTGACTGCCAAGCTGGCTCGCGAGGCACTCGGCACCGACTGGATCAAGGTCGAGGTGGTCGCCGATGAGCGGACCCTGCTGCCGGACGGGGTGGAGCTGGTCGCCGCCTGCGAGCAGTTGGCCGACGCCGGCTTCGTGGTGCTGCCCTACACCAATGACGACCCGGTGCTGGCCCGGCGGCTGGAGCAGGTCGGCTGCGCGGCGGTGATGCCGGGCGGCGCCCCGATCGGCTCCGGCCTCGGCATCCGCAACCCGCACAGCATCGCCCTGATCGTGGAGCAGGCTCGGGTGCCGGTGATCCTGGACGCCGGCATCGGCTGCGCCGCCGACGCGGTGCAGGCCATGGAACTCGGCTGCGCTGCGGTGCTGGTCGCCTCCGCCGTCACCCGGGCCGCCGATCCGGTACGGATGGCGCGGGCCATGCGGCTGGCGGTGGAGGCCGGCTGGCAGTCCCGCGCGGCCGGTCGGATCGCCCGGCGCTGGTGGGCCGAGGCGTCCTCGCCGTACGACGGCATGTTGGACGGCATGATCTGACGCCGCTCAGCGGGCCCGCGAACTCCGAGCCGTCCGCAGCGAGCGGGAGTATTGGTCGAGCAGGTTTTCCTCGGCGACGGATTCCGGCCCGAACAGGGTGCCGGGCCGTACCAGGAAGACCCGTTCGATGGCGAGTGCCGTGCTGATCGAGCAGCTGCGCCGGCGGCCGGTCAGCAGGTGGTTCACCGTCGAGTGGCCGAGGCCGGCCCGGCGGGCCACCTCGCGTTCGGAGATCTCGGCGTCCTCGATCAGCGCCACCAGCGCCTCCCGGCTACGCAGCCGCATCGCACGCCTCGCCGGGTGGTGGGCATGCCGGGTCGGTGCTGCTTCCGACCGCGACGGAGGTGCTTCTGGCCGGCTCGGCGCCGGTTCCGGCCGGGACGGAGGTGCTTCCGGCCGGCTCGGGCAGGCCCGCTGATCGGGTGGGGGGCGGGCATGGGCGTGCCACAATGTCAGCTGTCACTCGTCCGCTCTTTCTGATGGTCCGGGGTGGGAGTGTGTACGCCCGCCGAGGGCCGCAATCCCTCGGCGGGCAACCACCTAACACTATCGCATAGTCGCATGCGACATGCGATGCGCGGTAGGGTGGCTGCACGCGCCCCTCGGCTAGCAGCCGGATGACAACTACGGTGGCCTCCGCCGTCCGAACGAAAGGCCTGTGAAACCAAGTGTCCACGCTGTCGGACTACCTGAACGAGCACCTGCCTGCGGACTGGCAGAAGCCGCAGGTGGTCGAGGCGCTACGTGGCGTGGTGGATCGGGCGACGGTGTATCGCTACCTGTCCGGCCGGCACCCGCGCACGCCAAGCGACGCGGTGCTGCAGGCCTTCGCCTCGGTGCTGCCGGGCACCAGCCTGACCGATCTGCGCGCCGCGGCGCGGGTGGGCACCGGCGAGGAGGATGTCTGGGTTCCGCCGAAGGAGGCCAACCGGCTCAACCAGGGCCAACGGCGGGCGCTGGAGGCGTTCATCCGCGCCACCGTGAACTGGCAGTTCGACCTCGACGCCGACGAGCCGGAGTCCGCCGAGCTGGAATCGGCCGAGCCGGCCGCCGAGCTGGTCGGACCGGCGGTCCGGCTGACCGACGAGGCTAAGGCCGACGTGCGGGGCTATATCGCCGAGCTTCACGCCTCCGGTCTGTCCGACCTAGCCACCCGGGTAGCGGCCACCCTGGCGATCAACTCCGCTTCCGATACCGCCAACAAGTCGTCCAGCGACTGACCGTCGCGCGGCTTGGCCGCCACCGCCACCTGAGCCGCGATGCCCTGCCGGTGCAGCACCGAGCGCAACCGCACCGCCAGCGCGTCGGCGTTCGGGCCCGGGCACTCGGTGAGCAGCACGGCAAGCCCGGAATTGCCGGCCATGCCGATCGCGTCGCAGCCGGCCTGCACCCGGGCCAGGTAGTTGACCGCGATCGGATCGGCGGTGTCCACCCGCATCACCGCGCCCACCGAGCAGGCCGCGATCACCTCCCGGGCGATCAGCAACCAGGCGTCCTGGTTCATCGGGTGGGCTCCCGGCTCATCGATCGCGCGCAGGTCGCTGCGGACTGCCTGTCGCTGCAGGACGATGGTTGCCGGCAGTGACAGCCAGGCCATCGCCGGCCATGGCGAGTGCAGCAAACCGGTCTCGGCTATCGCGATGGCGATGGTGGACAACTCGATCCGGTGCGTCCTCGGCTGTAGGTAGGCAGCGACCTCCGAACGCGAACCGACCGCCAGCATGGCCAGCCCGATGGCGGCGGGGCAGAGGGTGACGTAGGCCGCCACGCCGACCAGCGTGCCCAGTTGGCAGGGCAGCGGCAGCCGGCTGCACCAGTGGGTCGCCGCCGTCCCCGCCAGGGCTGCCGCGGTGCTGAACACGTAGCGGTACAGGTATGCCTGGCCGGCCATCTTGCGGGCCGGCCACTCGGCCGCCGCAGCGGCGATGATGACCAGTGCCGCCAGCTTCATGGGCAGCACCAACGCCGCGCAGAAGGTCCAGGTGCTGAGCATGTTCTGGTAGGAGGCGGGATCGGCGGCTCGGTGGATCGTGCGCCGGGCACGCTCCCAGCGGTAGCTGATCGCGGAGTAGGTCAGGCTCAGCGAGGTGAGGAAGACGGCCGTGCCCAGCCCCACCCCGGTAATCGGCTCGTTGAAAAATAGGGGCACGGAAAGGGCGCACAATTCGAAGGCAGCGATCAGAATGAGGGCTTGTCGAGGAATTTGCCAGACGGTCCACGCCGCTACCATTCGGAGCAAGGTATCTTCCCCCCTGAAAGACCGATGAAAGCGACTCGGAAGGGAGTGAGCCATGCGTCAGTACGAATGGCTGTGAGTCCCACATCAGGCGCCTAGTCGCAGACTGTACCGAGGCGAGTGCGGTGTGTCACGCGTTCGGCCGGCAGCTCTGTAGGCGTTGACACCGGTATGTCCGTCAACGGGAATGAGGAAGGAGGCCGCAGGATAGGCAGCCGGCGTTGGTCTGAGCTTGTTTCAGGCTTCCATCTCGATGCGGTGAGAAACGTGATCAGACGAATGACTTAGAGCCTTTAGGAGCGGTTAAGGCGATCATTCGTATGACGCTTGTAAGAACGGCACAACTGCTCCGGGAGCTGATTAAGAAAGCGGCTCTCGAGCGCCATTCGCATATGACGGCGTTTCACGTTCAGCCACCCTGTACGGCAGTCACCACCTCGATACGGTCGCCCTCCCGGACGGCCGTCTCAGCCCAGCTGCCGCGCGGGACCACGGCGGCATTCACCGCCACCGCGATACCGGTCTCGGCCTTGCTGACCTGGCTCACCAGGTCAGCAAGGCTCGGTTCGCCGGCCACCTCGCGCGGTGAGCCGTTGACGACGACGCGCATCCGATACCCCTCTCTCGAGCCTGTCCCAGGTAGCCAGTCTCATGGCCGCCATGCGCCGGGAGTACCTGCCTCTTCGGCCGGCTCGGGGGCCGCTCCGGTGCGGTGCCGGTCGAACCGGTCCGGGCCGAACGGCTGCCACTCCGGCGCCGACTCGTTGCCGGCCGCCAGCGCGGCCGCTGCCTCGGCGGTGACAGCCGAGAGCAGGATGCCGTTGCGGTAGTGCCCGGTGGCCACCAGCAGTCCCGGTTCCAGCCAGCCCAGCAGCGGTCCGTTGTCCGCCGTGCCGGGCCGGCTGCCGGCGCTCGCCTCGGCAAGCAGGCACTCCGAGCTCACCGGCAACAGCTCATAGGCGTTGCGCAACAGCTCGTACACCGCACCCGCGGTGACCTCGGTGTCGAAGCCCTGGTCCTCCGAGGTGGCGCCCACCACGATCTCGCCGCCGGCCCGCGGCACCAGGTACACCTCGCTGCCCCGGATCAGCCCGCGCACGGTGTGCCGCAGCACGGTGCCCAGCCGTTCCGGCACCCGCAGCCGCAGGATCTGGCCCTTGACCGGCCGCACCGCCACCTCGGCCAGCCGCCGGCTGGCCGCACCGGAGCAGAGCAGCACCAGCTCGGCGAGCAGCTCGCTGCCGTCGGCCAGCCGCACCCCGGTGACGGCCGCGCCGCCGTCGCGCAGCAGCTCGGTCACCTCACCCCGCGTCGTCTCGGCACCGAGCAACCGGCAACCGGCGGTAAGCGCGGCCAGGTAGCGGCGGTTGTCCACCGACAGGTCGCCGCGCGCCAGCACCCCGGCCCGCACCTCGGGCGCCAGGTACGGCTCCAAGGACCGCACCGCGCTGCCAGTGAGCCGCTCGGCGGGCAGCCGCAAGGACTCGCGGTAGGCCGACAGCCGATCCAGCCCCGCCCGGTCGTCGGCGTTGAAGGCGACCACCAGGGTGCCCTCGCCGCGCAGCCCGACCTGCTCGCCGGTGCGCCGCTCCAGCTCGGCGGCGAAGGCACTGAACGCCGGCACCGCGGCCAGGTTGAGCCGGGTCAGCTCGGCCTCCCCGAAGCCGGCTTCGCTCACCGGGGCCAACATGCCGGCCGCCACCCAGCTTGCCGCCGGACCGCCGCTGTCCACTAGTCGTACCGAATGGCCTTGTTCGGCAAGGCGATACCCGCAGGCAAGGCCGATCACGCCGGCACCCACGATCAGCACAGCCGCCATCCGGCCAGGCTAATCCGTGGCCGCCGGAGTCCGGCGGCCCGGCCTGGCACGCCTGGCGGAGTCCAGTGGCCCGGCCACCGCACACTTCTAGTCCCGGGGTGGCGGCGTCGAACGGCTGCCGTGCAGGGTGGTGCCGGCGCTGGCCGCGACCACCATGACCAGCGCCGCGAGCGTGCCCAGCCGCAGTCGCTGGCCGAGCACCAGGACCCCCGCGAGCGCCGCGAAGCCCGGTTCCAGGCTCATCAGCAGGCCAAAGGTGGCTGCCCGCACCCGGCGCAGCGCGGTCAACTCGAAGGAGTACGGGATGACCGAGGACAGCACCGCGACCGCCAGCCCGCCACCGAGCACCGCCGGACGAAGCAGCGCGCCACCGCCCTCGGCCACCCCGGCCGGCACCATCAGCACCGCGCCAACCGCGAGCGCAATGGCCAGACCCTGCAGGCCGGGAAAGATCGAGCCGACCCGCTGGGACAGCAGGATGTAGCAGGCCCAGCAGGTGCCGGCGACCAGGGCCAGCAGCAGCCCGAGCGCGCTCAGCCCGGGCGAGGAGCCGGAACCGTCCGAGCCGGCAAAGGCCAGCAGCGCCACCCCGCCACCGGCCAGCGCGGCCCAGAGCAGGTCGAGCAGCCGCCGGGAGCCGAGGATGGCCACGGTCAGCGGCCCGGCGAACTCGACAGTTACCGCCGGACCCAGCGGCAGCCGGTTCAGCGCCTCGTAGAAGCTCCAGTTCATGGCGGCCAGCGCCAGTCCGAAGGCGACCGCCACCAGCAGCTGCCGGCGCGTCCGGCCGGCCAGCCGCGGACGGCTGATCGGCAGCAGTATCGCGGCGGCCAGGGTCAGCCGCAGCAGCACCACGCCGGCCGGGCCGGCCTGGTCGAACAGGGTCGTCGCGAACGCCGCGCCGAACTGCACGGACGCGATGCCGCCGAGGATCAGCAGCGGCGATGGCACGGCGTCGAGTTTGGAACGCGCCGCCAGCACCACCGCTCCATCTTGCCGTCCGGCCGGAGCGGGGGACAGCCGGTGGGTCGGACGGCGGGCACAACCCGGCCGGCCGGGCTGGTTGGATACCGGGCATGCGTTCGCTCAGCGATGCCCGGCTGTACCTGTGCACCGACTCCCGGCCCGGCCGGGGCGATCTGGCCGATTTCCTCGACGCGGTGCTGGCCAACGGGGTGGACATCGTCCAGTTGCGGGAGAAGAACCTGGAGGCGGCCGATGAGCTGGCGCTGCTGGAGGTGTTCGCCGACGCCTGCCGGCGGCACGGGGCGTTGCTGGCGGTGAACGACCGGGCCGACCTGGCGGCGGCCTGCGGGGCGGACGTGCTGCACCTGGGCCAGCGCGACCTGCGGCCGGCCGTGGCCCGCCGGATCGTCGGGCCCGACGTGGCGATCGGGCTGTCCAGCCACAGCACCGAGCAGGCCGCGGCGGCGGTAGCGGATCCGCACGTGGACTACTTCTGCCTCGGCCCGCTGTGGCCGACACCGACCAAGCCTGGCCGGCCGCACACCGGGTTGGCGCCGCTGCGCGCGGTGGCCGCGACCCGGCCGGCCAAGCCGTGGTTCGCCATCGGCGGGGTGGACGAGACCACCATGCAGCAGGTGCTGGCTGCCGGCGCGCGGCGTGCGGTGGTGGTCCGGGTGCTCACCGAGGCCGAGGATCCCGGGGCGGTGGCCGCCCGGCTGGCGGCGGCCCTGGCCGCGGCGAACGGGTAGCACCACTGACGCTGTGTAGCGTCGGAAGCGGTCAGTCAGCAGCGAGAGGGAACCGGCATGCACGAGGGGGCCAGGCGCTGGTTCTCCGAGCGCACCTTCGCCGCGGCCGAGTTTCCGCTGCCGGCCCTCGCCGAGGCCAAGGCGGCGGCCGGGCACCGGGTCAGCGTGGTCATCCCGGCTCGCAACGAGGCCGGCACGGTGGCCGAGGTGGTCGGTCAGATCCGCGATGCGCTGCTGCCGTCCGGCCTGGTGGACGAGCTGGTGGTGATCGACTCCGACTCGGCCGACGGCACCGCCGAGGTGGCTCGTGCCGCCGGCGCCAGCGTGTTCGCCGCGCGGGAGATCGACACCGGAACCGTGCCGGTCCCCGGCAAGGGTGAGGCGCTGTGGAAGTCGCTGTTCGTCACCTCCGGCGAGCTGCTGGTCTTCATCGACGCCGATCTCACCGAGTGGGGCCCGCACTTCGTCAGCGGCCTGCTCGGCCCGCTGCTGGCCGATCCGGACATCCGGCTGGTGAAAGGCTTCTACGACCGGCTGGCCGACGACCTGCCCGGCGCCGGGGTGGCCGCTCCGCAGGGCGGCCGGGTCACCGAACTGTGCGCCCGGCCGTTGCTCAACCTGTACTGGCCGGAGCTGGCTGCCGTGGTGCAGCCGCTGGCCGGCGAGTGGGCGATCCGCCGGTCGCTGCTGGAGTCGCTGCCGGTGCCGGTCGGCTACGGGGTGGAGTTCGCCACCCTCACCGACACCTACGCCCGGCACGGCCTGCCGGCGATCGCGCAGGTGGACCTCGGTGAGCGCGGCCACCGCCACCAGGCGGTGCACGACCTCGGCGTGATGGCGGCCGAGATCCTGGCCACCGCCATGCGCCGGCTGCCCGGCCAGCTCCGGCCGGAGGAGCCGGCGGGCACCTTGATGCAGTACGACCGCGGCGAGCCGGACGGCTGGCGGCACCGGCCGGTGCCGACCGTGGAGCGGCCGCCGGCCAAGCTCAGCCCGCGGTACCGGAGCCTGCCGTGCTGCGGCTAGCCGGGCGGGAGTTCGCGGACGACGCCCTGCTGATCATGGCGATCGTCAACCGCACCCCCGACTCGTTCTACGACCGGGGTGCCACCTACGAGTTCGCCAAGGCGCTCGAGCGGGTGGCCGAGGTGGTCGCCGCCGGCGCCGAGATCGTCGACATCGGCGGGGTGAAGGCCGCTCCCGGCGACGAGGTGGACGCCGCGGAGGAGATCCGGCGCACCGCCGGCTTCGTGGCCCGGGTGCGCGCGGACTTCCCGGACGTGGTGATCTCGGTGGACACCTGGCGGCACGAGGTGGGCCGGGCGGTCTGCGAGGCCGGCGCGGACCTGATCAACGATGCCTGGGGCGGGCATGATCCGCGGCTGGCCGAGGTGGCCGCCGAGCAAGGCGTGGGGCTGGTGTGCACGCACGCCGGTGGGGTGGAGCCGCGCACCCGGCCGCATCGCATCCACTACGACGACGTGTTCGCCGACGTGCTCACCCGGACGGTCGGCGAGGCCGAGCGGGCGGTTGCCCTGGGCGTGCCGCGCGAGAGCGTGTTGATCGATCCGGGGCACGACTTCGGCAAGAACACCTGGCACTCCCTGGAGCTGACCCGGCGGCTGTCCGAACTGGTGGCCACCGGCTGGCCGGTGCTGGTGTCGCTGTCGAACAAGGACTTCGTCGGCGAGGCACTGGATCTGCCGCTGGAACAGCGGCTGATCGGCACGCTGGCCACCACCGCGGTCTGCGCCTGGCAGGGCGCGACGGTGTTCCGGGCGCACAACGTGGCCGAGACCCGGCAGGTGCTGGACATGGTCGGCGCGATCCGCGGCAGCCAGCCGCCCCGCCGGGTCGTGCGGGGGCTGGCATGAGTGAGCATCGAGCGGGGCGCGGAGCGAATGCGGCGATGAGCGCTCGCGCGAAGAGCGTGGTGGACCGATGAGCGCTCGCGCGAAGAGCGTGGTGGACCGATGAGCGCTCGCGCGAAGAGCGTGGTGGACCGATGAGCGCTCGCGCGAAGAGCGTGGTGGACCGATGAGCGCTCGCGCGAAGAGCGTGGTGGACCGATGATCCTCGGCGCGGTGAGCTGTCCGCAGCCGCCGTTGCTGCTGCCCGGCCGCACCGGCTGCCCGGTGGCCGAGGTGGAGCAGTTGCGCGCGGCCTGCCTGGCCGCGATCGCGGACCTGCTGGCCGCCGGACCCGAGTCGCTGGTGCTGCTCGGTGGCGTTCAGCCGGCGGAGGCGGGGCGCGGCGACGAGCCGGTCAGCATCCAGGTCGGCCGGGCGCTGCTGGCCGACGCCGGCTGTCCGCTGCCGGTCCGGACGGCCATGATCCCGGCCGGCGCGGAGGTGGCCAAATGCCTGGCTGCCGGCCGCCGGCTTGCCGACGAACCGGCCCGGCGGATCGGCCTGCTGGTGATGGCCGACGGCTCGGCGCGGCGCGGGCCGAAGGCGCCGGGCTATCTGGATCCGCGGGCCGCGGCGTTCGACCAGGCGGTCGAGACGGCGCTGCTCGGTGCCGACCCGGACGGGCTGGCCGCGCTCGATCCGCGGCTGGCCGGCGAGCTGCTGGTCGCCGGCCGGGCGGCCTGGCAGGTGCTGGCCGGTGCCGCCGCGGGCGGCCGGTTCACCGCCCGGAGCTACTACCTCGGTGATCCGTTCGGCGTCTGGTACCCGGTGGTGGGCTGGCAGGCCGTCTGAGCCGCCGCGCTCGTGTTGAGGGACCCGGCACGCTGTGACATAGTCGGCCGGCTGCATGCCGGTTCAGAACGGGAGATCCATGAACGTCCGACTTCGCACCCTTGCCTGCGCCGGTCTCGCGGTGATGGGTCTCGGCCTCGCCTCAGGCGTCGCGTGGGCCGGTCCCGGCCAGAACCCGACGCCGGCCGACTGCGCCGCGCCGCCGGCCGGCTCGCCGTGCATCGTGGTCAGCGGCACCAGCAACCACGCCGCAATCCCGGCCCGGGTGGGGGACACCGTCGGCTACACCTTCACGCTCACCAACAGCGGCGACGCCGACGGCACTGCGCTCGACATGGTGCTGCACCTGGACGTCAACCTGGAACTGGACCGGAGTTCGGTGCGGGTCAACGGCAACCCGGTCACCGTCGGCAGCGCGGGCACCGATCCAGACGTCGAGGGCCCGTTCCCGGTGCCGGCGCACGGGGCGGACACCCTGACCTTCTCGGCGACCGTGCTCCCGCCGTTCAGCGGCGCGCCGGCACCGATGACCACCTGGGTCGACGTGAGCGGCCTGCAGACCTCCAACGACGTGGTGGTGTCGCCGCCGGCCATCGACATGTCCATCTCCAACGGCACCAGCAGCCCGACCAACGAGGTGGCCGGCAACCCGGTTCAGGGCGCGACCATCGACGTGGCGATCGACAACCACGGCACCACGCCGCGGGCCTCGACGATCACCGTGCCCATCCCGGCCGGCTGGTCGCTGACGCCGCCGACCGATGACCCCGACGTCAGCTGCTCGGCGGCCGGCGCGGTCGAGACGTGCGATCTCGCCGCCTTCCCGCTCGACGTGGAACGGGGCGTCCAGTTCGTGCTGACCCCCGGGCCGAGCGTGCCGGTGGGCAGCCTCACCCCGCTGACGATCACGCTGACGCCGTCCGGCGGGGTTGACGAGTTCCCGTCCGACAATGCGGTCACCTTCCAGTTGCGCAACGTCGGCGCGGCCGACCTGCACATCACGGTGAGCCAGGATCGGACCACGGTGTCGCGGCACGGCCTGGTGCACTTCGCGGTCACCGTCACCAACGCCGGCCCGAATCCCGCGGTGGGCCTGGATATGGCGCTCTGGGTGCGGACCGACACCGCCAACGGCTTCACCCAGCTGAAGCCGGTCGGGCCCGGCCAGATCATGGAGGGCGGCGGCGAGGGCTTGCTGGCTGGCCCGTCCTACGACTGGCAGCCGGGCACCGTCGCCGCCGGCCAGACCGTCCGGCTGGCGGTCACCTGGCGGGCCGAGGTGGCCGGCGCGACCGGCCATCTGGAGACCAGGACCTCCGAGCAGCCGTACAACGCCAGCGCGCACGGTGCCGGCTTCGAGACGGTGCCCTCGGCGACGGTGACGGTGGCAAGGGCCGGCTCGTCGGCGGGTGGCCAGGGTTCGGAGGGTGCCGAGGGCTCGCAGGGTGGCTCGCTGGCCAACACCGGCTCGAACGCATCCGACCCGCTGGGCTGGGGCGCGGGGCTGCTGGCCCTGGGCGGCCTGTTGCTGCTCGCCGGCCGGCGGCAAGCGTCCCGATAGGAAGGCGTGCCTAGCTAGCTGGGCAAATTGCTCAGCTAACTAGGCATGCTGCCCCGCAATCTGTGCATCTGAACTAGCTTGCCCTGCTCATGTTGCGCATCCGGATGAGGCACGCCAACATCGGCTCTGACGTGCCCGCACGATCGTCGATGCAGCAGGAGGACGCGATGACCGCCACCCAGGACACCCTGACTCCGGATGAGAAGGCCGCCCAGCTCGACCTGGAACAGCTCAAGCAGCTCGTCGGCCTGGTGCCCTACGACGAGACGACCGACCCGTTCCCGGTGACCGGCTGGGACGCGGTGGTCTTCGTGGTTGGCAACGCCACCCAGACCGCGCACCACTACCAGTCGGCCTTCGGCATGGAACTGGTCGCCTATTCCGGCCCGGAGACCGGCAACCGGGACCACAAGTCCTACGTGCTGCGCAGCGGCTCGGCCCGGTTCGTGGTCTCCGGCGGCGTGGCCCCGGACAGCCCGCTGCTGGACCATCACCGGGCGCACGGCGACGGGGTGCTCGACATCGCGCTGGAGGTGCCCGATGTCGACAAGTGCATCGCGCATGCGCGCAGCCAGGGTGCCACCGTGCTGGCGGAGCCGCACGACGTCTCCGACGAGCACGGCACCATCCGGACGGCGGTGCTCGCGGCTTACGGCGACACCAGGCACACCCTGATCGACCGGTCCCGCTACACCGGCGTCTACCTGCCCGGCTACGTGCCGGCGACCGGCAGCTACGTCAAGCGGCCCGGCGCGCCGAAGCGGATGTTCCAGGCCCTCGACCACGTGGTGGGCAACGTCGAGCTCGGCAAGATGGACGACTGGGTCACCTACTACAACAAGGTGATGGGCTTCGTGAACATGGCCGAGTTCGTCGGCGACGACATCGCCACCGACTACTCGGCGCTGATGTCCAAGGTGGTCGCGAACGGCAACCACCGGGTCAAGTTCCCGCTCAACGAACCGGCCATCGCCAAGAAGAAGAGCCAGATCGACGAGTTCCTGGAGTTCTACAACGGCCCCGGCGCGCAGCACCTGGCGCTGGCCACCAACGACATCCTGGCCACCGTGGACGCGATGCGCGCCGAGGGCGTGGAGTTCCTCGCCACCCCCGACTCCTACTACGAGGACCCGGAGTTGCGCGCTCGGATCGGCCAGGTCCGGGTGCCGATCGCCGAGCTGCAGTCTCGCGGCATCCTGGTTGACCGGGACGAGGACGGCTACCTGCTGCAGATCTTCACCAAGCCGATCGGCGACCGCCCCACCGTGTTCTTCGAGCTGATCGAGCGGCACGGCTCGCTGGGCTTCGGCAAGGGCAACTTCAAGGCGCTGTTCGAGGCGATCGAGCGCGAGCAGGAGAGCCGCGGCAACCTCTAGTTCCGGCGTGCGGGTCGGGTTCGGCCACTCGGGTGGATAATCCTGACGCGATCAGCCGGATGCGAGGGAGCCGAGTGCCGTGGCGCGTGAGCTGGATGCACTGGACGTCGCGATCCTGGCCGCGCTGCGCGACAGCCCGCGGGCCGGCTACCTGGAGCTGTCGCGCGCCCTGCAGGTCAGCCGCGCCACCGTGCAGGCCAGGCTGGAGCGGCTGGAGCGCGACGGCATCGTCACCGGCTACGGCCCGGACGTCGAGCTGGCCGCCGCCGGCTTCCCGGTGCTGGCCTTCGCCACCCTGGAGATCGCACAGGGCCGGCTGGACGAGGTGACGGCGGCCATGCGGGCCATTCCGTCGGTGGTGGAGGCCTACGCCACCACCGGACCCGGCGACGTGCACTGCCGGCTGGCCGCCAGCTCGCACGAGGACCTGCAGCGGGTGCTGATCGAGGTGTCCCAGATTCCCGGGGTGGCCCGATCCACCTCGGTGGTCGCGCTCAGCCGGCTGGTCGAGTACCGCTCGGTGGAGTTGCTGCAGTCGGCCGAGGTGCGCCCGGCCAGCCGGGCCGGCACCGTCCGCTGATCGGCATGGCCGTCATCCACCACGGCGCCGGGATGCGCCCGAGCAAGCTGGAACTGCTGGCCCGGTGGCTGCCCGACCAGCCCTGGTTCCAGGGTCCCGCCGACCAGCTGACCCGGGCCGGTGGGTTCCGGCTGGACGACCCGGCCGGCCAGGTCGGCATCGAGTTCCTGATCGTGCTGACCGGCGAGGGACGGCCCTACCTGGTGCCGATGACCTATCGCGGCGAGCCGCTCGACGGTGCCGCCGACGCGCTGATCGGCACCGCTCGGCACGGAGTGCTCGGCGTCCGGTGGATCTACGACGGCCAGCGGGATCCGGTGCTGCGCACCCAGCTGGCGGCGCTGCTGCGCGGCGAGGTGCTGGCGCAGGCCCAGAACGAGTCCGACACCCTCGACCCGACGGTGCACGTCCGGCCGGCCGCTGGAGTCGGCGCGGTCCGGCTCGCCAGGCTGCTGGCCGAGGACGACACGCCACCCGGCTCAGTCGGCCAGGTGTCGGCACCGTGGCGACGCCTGGACGGCTCGCTGACCCGCGGCCTCGTCGCGACCGTGACCACGCCGGGGATCAACGCCGCCTATTGACCCAGAAGCGTTATATGTCCATATTGGGCAGAGCCGGGCCGCGCTGCATGCTGCCCGCTTCCACAACCCGGCGCGGCGTGGCCGCACGGCCGGGTTCGGCGCACAGCTAAGGAGACGCCCATGTCCAACTGCCAGCGCGGTCGCCCATTCGGCCGCCGGCCTCTGGTGTTCGCGGCGCTGGGCGGCCTGGCCGCCGGCTGCCTGATCGCCCCGATGGCCGGATCCGCGTTGACCTCGCGGGCCTCGACCGCCGCGGCGAACAACCCGAACGCGGCAAGCATCGCGTTCAACGCGATGACCGAGGGACAGCGGGTCGGGCAGCTGTTCATGGTGGGCACCCCGGCCACCAGCGTCAGCAGCCAGACCGTCACCGACATCCAGACCTACCACGTCGGCAACGTGATCCTGACCGGACGCAGCTCGGCCGGCGTGGCCGCCACCGCGGCGGTCAGCGCGGCGCTGCAGGCAAAGGCCGACGGCCCCTCGACCGCCGGCGTGCCGCTGTTCATCTCCACCGACCAGGAGGGTGGCAACGTCCAGGTCCTGTCCGGCAGCGGATTCTCCAGCATCCCCACCGCGCTGACCCAGGGCGGCTACTCGACCACCACGCTGCGGGCCGACGCGCAGACCTGGGGCTCGCAGCTGAAGTCGGCCGGCGTCAACGTGAACCTGGCACCGGTGCTCGACACCGTTCCGAGCGCGGCGTTCGCGCCGTCCAACAAGCCGATCGGCTACTACCAGCGCGAGTACGGCTACGACCCGACCACGGTCTCCACCAAGGGCGGTGCCTTCGCCCAGGGGATGGCCGATGCCGGCGTAGACGCCACGATCAAGCACTTCCCGGGCCTCGGCCGGGTCACCGCCAACACCGACACCAGCTCCGGCGTGACCGACAACCAGACCACCCGGTACGACTCCTACGTCACGCCGTTCGCCGATGCGGTGAACGCCGGCGTGCCGTTCGTGATGGTCTCCCTCGCCTACTACTCCAAGATCGACGCGGCCAACCCGGCGGCCTTCTCGCCGACCGTGGTGAGCGGCATGATCCGCGGTGACCTCGGCTTCAATGGCGTGATCATCAGCGACAGCCTCGGCGCGACGCAGGTGTCGTCCTGGACTCCGGCCGACCGGGGGATCAACTTCTTCAACGCCGGCGGTGACATGGCGCTGATGAACGACCCGTCGATCCTGCCCGCGATGTACAACGCCGTGCTGAACAAGGTGAATACCGACTCCACCTTCAAGGCCAAGATCGACGCCTCGGCGATGCGGGTGCTGACCGCCAAGCAGAACCGCGGCCTGCTCGGTCAGGGCATGGACGTCAACAGCGGGCAGGGCAGCGTCAACTGGCAGGCGGCGTACAACAACGGCGCCCGGTTCGCCTACGTCAAGGCCACCGAGGGCACCACGTACACCAACCCGTCGTTCAGCCAGCAGTACAACGGCTCCTACAACATCGGCATGATCCGGGGTGCCTACCACTTCGCGCACCCGGACAGCTCGACCGGCACGGTCCAGGCGGACTACTTCCTGGCGCACGGCGGCGGCTGGTCGGCCGACGGCCGTACGCTGCCGCCGGCGCTGTCGTTGCAGAACAACCCCAACGGCGCCCAGTGCTACGGGCTGTCCACCTCGGCCATGGTCAGCTGGATCAAGGCGTTCTCCGACGAGATGCACCTCAAGACGAACAAGTACCCGATGATCACCACCTCGTTCTCCTGGTGGAACACCTGCACCGGCAACTCCAGCGCGTTCGCCGCGACCAACCCGTTCTGGCTGGACAGCTACACCTCGAGCCCGCCGACCTCGATCCCGGCCGGCACCGCCACCTGGACCATGTGGCAGAGCGCGACCTCGGGCGTCTTCCCCGGCGGCCAGGACCAGTTCAACGGCAGCTGGGCCAGGCTGCAGGCGCTGGCCACCAACCACGACTGACCGGCGTTCCGGCCGGCCCGCGGTGGGCATCCATCCGCGGGCCGGCCGAACGCAGACGGCCCGCTCGGCGGGTGGCCCGGCCCTTGCGGACCGAGCGCACCGGCTGAGCGGGCCGTCGGTGGTTCACGCGGCGTAGGAGCAAAGCCGCGCGGCGCGTCCCGGCTAGTGCACCGCGGCGCTGAACACCGGCAGGTAACCACCGGACTGGCCGGCGGCGGTCGGGTGGTAGGACTCGGTGATGTCGGTGTAGTTCAGCGAGTGCAGCCACTTGGTGCCGCTGGAGCAGAGCTGGTGGCCGACGAAGATGCTGCGCACGTCGGCGAAGGTGAAGCCGTGGCCCTGCGCGGCGGTCTGGATGATGCCGTCCACCAGGTTGATCCCCTCGTCGATCTTGGATCGGGAGGTCTCGCTCAGGCCGATGCAGTACCAGACGCCGAGCTGGTAGAAGACCGGGTAGTCCAGCACGACCACCTGGGCGTTCGGGGCGTGGCTGCGGATGCCGTTGTAGGTGGTGTTCAGCCAGCCGGCCAGGCTGGCCCGGGCGGTGTTCTCCGCGGCGTTCACCGCGGCCACGCACTGGCTCTCGCCGTAGAGCACGCAGGTGGTCATGATGTTGGAGAAGCCGACGTCGTTGCCGCCGATGGTGATGCTGACCAGCCCGGTGCTCGAGCTGAGCGCGGACAGCTGGTTGGCGTTGACGTCGGTGGTCTTGGCGCCGGAGCAGGCCGCCATCGTGTAGGAACTCGGGTGGTGGGCGGCGTTCCACAGGCCCGGGTACGCGGTTGGGCTCTGCAGGCAGCTGCCGGACTCGCTGCCGCTGCCGACGCCGGAGGAGTACGAATCGCCCAGGGCGACGTAGCCTCCCGTCATGGCGTTGGCCGGTGCGGCGACGAGCATGGTGGCTGTCGCCAGCGCGGTTACTGCGCCGGCCAGGGCCAGCAGGGGACGTCTTCTGAGCACGGATTCCTCCAGCAAGATCAGGACAAGGGTGTCCAATAAGTAGCAGTAAGTCCGGTAGAGGTAAATAGACCGTTCGGAATTGACATCAACCGGTCACCGTGGCGAGCCCGGGCCGGGGGTCACCGGCGGCACTTGGTGCCCGGCATGCGGCCGCTGAGCGGAGGCATAGACTTGCAGCCGGACGAGCTCGTGAAAAGTTTCACGAGCCTTTTCCGCACCGGGGACAGGAGGGACCGGCATGACCGCGAGCACGGATTCGCAGGTCGTCGGCACCGACCAGCCGGCCGACCGGGAACGCCACGAGGCGGACGTCATCGTCATCGGCGCCGGCCCGGGCGGTGCCGCCGCCGGGTACTGGCTGGCCACCGCCGGGGTGGACGTGCTGCTGCTGGACAAGGCCGCCTTCCCGCGCGAGAAAGTGTGTGGCGACGGCCTGACGCCGCGCGGCACCAAGGCCCTGGTCGAGCTGGGCATCGACGTCAGCGAGCAGGCCGGCTGGCTGCACAACAAGGGCCTGCGGGTGATCGGCGGCGGCATGCGGCTGGAGATCGACTGGCCGGAGCTGGCCGCCTACCCGAACTACGGCCTGGTCCGCCCGCGCGCCGACCTGGACCAGCTACTGGTGAAGCAGGCGATCCGAGCCGGCGCCCGGCTGCACGAACGCACCACCGTCACCGGCCCGATCACCACACCGGCCGGCCGGGTGGTCGGCGTCACCGCCAGGGCGGACGGCCGGGAGCTCAGCTATCGCGCCCCGATCGTGCTGGCCTGCGACGGGGTATCCGGTCGGTTCGCGCTGAGCCTGGGCCTGCAGCGCAACGTCAAGCGACCGATGGGGGTCGCGGTGCGCCGGTACTACCGCAGCCCGCGCACCAACGACGACTACCTGGAGTCCTGGCTGGAGCTTCTGGGACGGCGAGGCCGGTGCCGACGACGCCAACCTGCTTCCCGGCTACGGCTGGATCTTCGGCATGGGCGACGGTTCGGTGAACGTCGGACTCGGCGTGCTCAACTCCTCGGCCGGCTTCCAGAAGACCAATTACCGCGCCCTGCTGACCCGCTGGCTGGACACCACCCCGGTCGAGTGGGGGCTGCGGGAGCCGAACGCCCTCGGCCCGACCCAGGGCGCCGGCCTGCCGATGGGCTTCAACCGCACCCCGCACTACCGCGACGGAGTGCTGCTGGTCGGCGACGCCGGCGGCTCGGTGAACCCGTTCAACGGCGAGGGCATCCCGTACGCGATGGAGTCGGGCAAGCTCGCCGCCGAGTCCGTCGTGCAGGCGCTGGCTCGTCCGGACGGCCCGCAGCGGGAGCGGGCGCTGGCCGGCTACCCGGCGGCGATGCGCAATGCCTGGGGCGGCTACTACCGGCTAGGCGGCGTCTTCGTCCACCTCATCGGCAATCCGAAGGTGATGCGGGCCTGCACCCGGCACGGCCTGCCGCATCCGAAGCTGATGGCTTTCGTGCTGAAGTTGCTGGCCAATCTCACCGATCCGCGCGACGGGGACGCGACCGACCGGCTGATCAACGCGCTGAGCAGAATCACCCCGGCGGTACGGTGATCGCCATGAGGGCAGGTAAGGCAAGCCTAAGCACAGAAGTTGGGACACGGCGCACTAGCCTGGCTACGTTCGGTTTTCCGGTGCTGCCGCCCGAATCCAGGGCATTGCACGCTACGACGGCGCGATTTCCAGCGAGCAAGCGGAAGGGAAGCAGGTAAGCATGCTCTCGACATACCTGCCGATCGTGATCCTGTTCGCGCTGGCGTTCGGGTTCTCGGCGTTCTCGGTGGTCATCGCGACCATCACCGGGCCGAAGCGGTACAACCGCGCCAAGCTCGACTTCTACGAGTGCGGCATCGAGCCGGCGCCGATGGTGTCCGGGCCGAACCGGTTCCCGATCAAGTACTTCCTGACCGCGATGCTGTTCATCGTCTTCGACATCGAGATCATCTTCCTCTACCCGTACGCGGTGGAAAGCGACCGGCTGAGCCTGTTCGGCCTGGTCGAGATCTTCCTGTTCATAGTCACCGTCTTCGTCGCCTACGCCTACGTGTGGCGGCGCGGTGGCCTGGACTGGGACTAGTGGCCCGCAGTGGCGGGGCCGACGGTTGGATAGTGGGGTAGCGATATGGGACTAGAAGAAAAGCTGCCGGACGGCATCCTGCTGTCCAGCGTGGAGACCCTGGTCAACTGGACCCGTAAGTCCTCGCTGTGGCCGGTGACGTTCGGGCTGGCCTGCTGCGCCATCGAGATGATGACCTTCGGCGCGCCGCGGTTCGACTCCGCCCGGTTCGGCATGGAGGTGTTCCGGCCCTCGCCGCGCCAGTCCGACCTGATGATCGTGGCCGGCCGGGTCAGCCAGAAGATGGCCCCGGTGGTCCGTCAGATCTACGACCAGATGGCCGAGCCGCGCTGGGTGCTGGCGATGGGCGTGTGCGCCTCGTCCGGCGGCATGTTCAACAACTACGCGATCCTGCAGGGCGTGGACCACATCGTGCCGGTGGACATGTACCTGCCCGGCTGCCCGCCGCGTCCGGAGATGCTGATCGACGCGGTGCTCAAGCTGCACCACAAGATCATGCACGAGCCGCTCGGTCCCAAGCGGGCGGAGAAGCTGGCCGGCCAGAAGGTCGAGTTGGTGCCGTCCTCGCAGCGGTTCGCGAAATGACCGGGCCTACCGGCATCAGCGGCCAGCATTCCGACGTGGAGCTGGCCCAGGAGGTCGGCGCGCTGCCGTCCGGCCAGCAGCGTCCCGGCATGTTCGGGGTGACCGGCACCGGCGACACCTCCGGCTTCTCCGGCCTGCAGCGCCAGCCGTGGGTGGAACTGCCCGCCCAGCGGCCCTACGGCGGCTACTTCGACGAGGTGGTGGACGCCTTCACCGCGGCCTACTCGGACGCCGCGGCGGCGATCCGCAAGATCGTGGTGGACCGCGACGAGCTGACCATCCACATCGCCCGCGAGCACATCGCCCGGGTCTGCCAGGTGTTCCGCGACGATCCGGCGCTGCGCTTCGAGTTGTGCTCCTCGGTGTCCGGCGTGGACTACCTGGCTCGCGAGGGCAAGGAGGGCGAGCGGCTGCACGTCGCCTACCACCTGACCTCGATGACCTACCGGCGCCGGATCCGGCTCGAGGTGTCGGTGACCGACGCCGACCCGCACGTTCCCTCGGTGGTGCGGGTGTACCCGACCGCCGACTGGCAGGAGCGCGAGACCTGGGACATGTTCGGCATCATCTTCGACGGCCATCCGGCGCTCACCCGGATCCTGATGCCGGACGACTGGGACGGCCACCCGCAGCGCAAGGACTACCCGCTGGGCGGCGTGGCGGTGGAGTACAAGGGCGCCATGATCCCGCCGCCGGACGATCGGAGGGCCTACCGATGACCGATTTCTACAGCCCCTCCCGGGAAACCACCGAAGGCCGCGTCTACACCGTCTCCGGCGGCGACTGGGATTCCGTCTTCGGCGGCGACCCGCTGCACGAGGAGCGGCTGGTCGTCAATATGGGACCGCAGCACCCGTCCACCCACGGCGTGCTGCGCCTGGTGCTGGAACTTGAGGGCGAGACGGTCACCGACGCCCGGGTGGTGATCGGCTACCTGCACACCGGCATCGAGAAGACCACCGAGTTCCGCAACTGGACGCAGGGAACGACCCTGGTGACCCGCTGTGACTACCTGTCCCCGCTGTTCAACGAGACCGCCTACTGCCTGGCCGTGGAGAAGCTGCTCGGCTGCCAGGTGCCCGAGCGGGCAACGCTGATCCGGGTGATGATGATGGAGATCAACCGGATCAACTCGCACTGGGTCTGGTTGGCCACCGGCGGCATGGAACTGGGCGCGCTGACCGCGATGACCAACGGCTTCCGGGCTCGCGAGCGTGGCCTGGACGTGCTGGAGCTGATCACCGGCCTGCGGATGAACCACGCCTACGTCCGGCCGGGCGGCGTGGCGCAGGACCTGCCGGACGGCGCGCTGGCCACGGTGCGCGAATGGATCAAGGCCACCGATACCGAGATCACCGGCGTGGACAAGCTGCTGCGCGGCCAGCCGATCTGGATCAACCGGCTCAAGGGCGTCGGCTGGATCGACGTCGAGGGCTGCCTGTCGCTCGGGGTCACCGGTCCGCTGCTGCGCTCGGCCGGCCTGCCCTGGGACCTGCGCAAGACCGAGCCGTACCTGGGGTATGAGACCTACGACTTCGACGTGCCGGTGGACGACGGTGCCGACTGCTGGAGCCGGTTCGTGGTCCGGGTCGCCGAGATGCGGGAGAGCCTGCGGATCATCTCCCAGGCGGTGGACCGGCTGGAGCAGACGCCGGGCCGGGTCATGGTGGACGACCCGAAGATCGCCTGGCCGGCGCAGCTGTCGCTCGGCTCGGACGGCCTGGGCAACTCGCCGGCGCACGTGAACAAGATCATGAACGGCTCGATGGAGTCGCTGATCCACCACTTCAAGCTGGTCACCGAGGGATTCCGGGTGCCGACCGGGCAGGCCTACGTGCCGGTCGAGAGCCCGCGCGGTGAGCTCGGCGCGCACGTGGTGTCCGACGGCGGTACCCGGCCGTACCGGGTGCACCTGCGCGACCCCTCATTCATCAACCTGCAGGCGACCGCGGCGCTGTCCATCGGCGGCATGATCGCCGACGTGATCGCCTCGGTGGCTTCGTTGGATCCGGTGATGGGTGGGTGCGACCGATGAGTTCTCCCGATCAGGCCGGCACCGATCGTCCGGCCCGGATGCCGGCTGGCCGGTTGGCGCTGCTGGACATCGAACGGCCCGGCAATCCGGAGGTGTTCCGGCCGGAGGTGCGCGAGGCGGCCGCCGAGCTCATCTCCCGCTACCCGGTCGGGCAGTCCCGCTCGGCGCTGCTGCCGATGCTGCACCTGGTGCAGTCCGAGCAGGGCTACGTGACGCCGGACGGCATCGCGTTCTGCGCCGACCAGCTGGGCCTGACCAAGGCGCAGGTGGCCGCGGTGGCCACGTTCTACACGATGTATAAGCGCCAGCCGACCGGCGAGTACCTGGTCAGCGTGTGCACCAACACGCTGTGCGGGATGCTCGGTGGCGACGAGATCTTCCAGACGCTCTCCGAGCTGCTCGGCGTCGGCACGAACCAGACGTCGGGCACGCCCGGTGAGCCCGGCTCGATCACGCTGGAGCACGCCGAGTGCCTGGCGGCCTGCGACTACGCGCCGGTGGTCACCGTCAACTACGAGTTCTTCGACAACCAGACGCCGGACTCGGCGGTCGAGCTGGTGAACGAGCTGCGCGCCGGCAACCGGCCGCTGCCCAGCCGCGGCGCGCCGCTGTGCAGCTTCCGCGAGATCTCCCGCCAGATCGCCGGATTCCCCGACGAGCGGCCCGAGGCACGGCTGGCTCCGGGCAGCGGCGCACCCACTGAGGTGGGCGTGCGGCTGGCGCACCAGCGCGGCGACCAGGCACCCGGCTACGGAGCCGAGGAGCAGGGCGACGCCTCGGCCGAGCACGCCGAGCGGGCGGCCACCAACAACACCGGCGCCCGCACCGGTTCCAGCGCGCACGACGAGCCGCTGGAGACCGCGCAGAGCGATCCGGCCGCCGGCTCCCGGACCGGCGGGCAGAGCGAACGCATCGAGAAGGGCGAGTGACGATGCCGCTGACTCCGGTTCTCACCAAGCGGTTCGGTACGAACGCGCCGTGGTTGCTGCAGAACTACGAGAAGCTGGACGGCTACGCCGGCCTGCGCAAGGCGCTGCGGATGCAGCCGGATGAGCTGATCGCACTGGTCAAGGAGTCCAACCTGCGCGGTCGCGGCGGGGCGGGCTTCCCGACCGGGATGAAGTGGCAGTTCATCCCGCAGGCCAAGCCGGGCGAGCCGACCAAGCCGCACTACGTGGTGGTGAATGCCGACGAGGGCGAGCCGGGCACCTGCCGGGATCTGCCGCTGATGATGAACGATCCGCACTCGATGATCGAGGGCATCATCATCGCCTGCTACGCGGTGCGCGCCGAGCGGGCCTTCGTCTACATCCGCGGCGAGGCGGTGCACGCCATCCGCCGGGTCAGCCACGCGGTGGCCGAGGCCTACGCCGCCGGCTATCTCGGCTCCGATGTGCTGGGCAGCGGGATCAGTGTGGACATCACCGTGCATGCCGGCGCGGGTGCCTACATCTGCGGTGAGGAGACCGCGCTGCTGGACTCGCTGGAGGGCAAGCGCGGCCAGCCGCGGCTCAAGCCGCCGTTCCCGGCCACCAACGGGCTCTACGACGCGCCGACCGTGGTCAACAATGTCGGCACGCTGGCCAGCGTGCCGTACATCGTGCTGGGCGGAGCCGGCTGGCACAAGCGGATGGGTCCGGACGGATCGCCCGGCACGTCCATCTACTCGCTGTCCGGCCGGGTGAAGAACCCCGGCCAGTACGAGGCCCCGATGGGCACCACGCTGCGCGAACTGCTGGAGCTGGCCGGCGGCATGAGCCGGGGCAAGGAGCTGAAGTTCTGGACGCCCGGCGGCTCGTCCACGCCGCTGTTCACCGCCGAGCACCTGGACATTCCGCTGGACTTCGACTCGGTTGCCAAGGCCGGTTCGATGAACGGCACCTCGGCGATCATGATCTTCGACACCGACGACAGCGTGGTCCGCGCGGTGCTCAAGTGGACCCAGTTCTACGAGCACGAGTCGTGCGGCAAGTGCACTCCGTGCCGGGAGGGCAACTACTGGACCGCCCAGATCCTGGAGCGGATCTGGCACGGCGACGGCACGCCGGCGGACCTGGACACCCTGCTGGACATCGGCGACAACATGCTCGGCAGGTCGTTCTGCGCGCTCGGCGACGGTGCGGTCAGCCCGATCGCGTCGTCCATCCAGTACTTCCGGGACGAGTACCTGGCGCTGATGAACCAACCCGCACTAACCGGAGCCTCCGTATGACTGTGTTCGCCCGTCGTCTCCGACCATCGCGCTCCCGCGGTGTGCTCGTGATCGGAGCCTGTTCATGACCGTCGCTCCCGAGAAGCCCGCGTCGGCCGAGGAGTTGGTGACCGTCACCATCGACGGCATCGACATCTCGGTGCCCAAGGGCACCCTGGTGATCCGCGCGGCCGAGCAGATCGGCATCCAGATCCCGCGGTTCTGCGACCACCCGCTGCTGGAGCCGGCCGGCGCCTGCCGGCAGTGCCTGGTCGAGGTGACCGACATGGGCAACGGCCGCGGCATGCCGAAGCCGGCCGCGTCCTGCACCACCACGGTAATGCCCGGCATGGTGATCAAGACCCAGCTCACCTCGCCGGTTGCCGACAAGGCACAGCAGGGCGTGATGGAACTGCTGCTGATCAACCACCCGCTGGACTGCCCGGTGTGCGACAAGGGCGGCGAGTGCCCGCTGCAGAACCAGGCGATGAGCAACGGCCGTGCCGACAGCCGATTCACCGACATCAAAAGGACATTCCCCAAGCCGATCGCGGTTTCCAGCCAGGTGCTGCTGGACCGGGAGCGGTGCGTGCTGTGCCAGCGCTGCACCCGGTTCTCCGAGCAGATCGCTGGCGATCCGTTCATCGACCTGCTCGAGCGCGGCGCCCAGCAGCAGGTCGGCACCTCCACCGACACCCCGTTCCAGTCGTACTTCTCCGGCAACACCGTGCAGATCTGCCCGGTCGGCGCGCTGACCGGCGCGTCCTACCGGTTCCGGGCCCGGCCGTTCGACCTGATGTCGACGCCGAGCGTGTGCGAGCACTGCTCGTCCGGCTGCGCGATGCGCACCGACTGGCGGCGCGGCAAGGTCACCCGCCGGCTGGCCGGCGAGGATGCCGCGGTGAACGAGGAGTGGAACTGCGACAAGGGCCGCTGGGCGTTCCAGTACCTCACCCAGCCGGACCGCCTCACCGCGCCGCTGGTCCGCGACCGCTCCGGCCGGCTGGTCGAGACGTCCTGGCCGCAGGCGCTGGAAGCGGCGGCCGAGGGCCTGGCCCGGGCCAAGCAGGCGGGCGGCGTGGGGGTGCTGCCGGGCGGCCGGCTCACCGAGGAAGATGCCTATGCCTACAGCAAGTTCGCTCGGGTGGCGCTGGGCACCAACGACATCGACTTCCGCGCGCGGGCCGGCTCGGCCGAGGAGCTGGCCTTCCTCGGTGCGCTGGTCGCCGGCACCAGCCCGGACACCGGCGGGCTGAGCTTCACCGACCTGGAGAACGCCCGGACGGTGCTGCTGGTCGGCTGCGAGCCGGAGGAGGAGTCGCCGATCGTCTTCCTGCGCCTGCACAAGGGCGCACGATCCGGCCGGACGACCGTCCACTCGATCGCCGCAGTGGCATCGCGCGGGCTGGCCAAGCTGGGCGGTGAGCTGATCGCCACCGCGCCCGGCGCCGAGGCGGCCGCGGTGCGGGAACTGCCGGCGGGGGTGCGCTCAGCGCTGGCCGACGGCGTCATCCTGGTCGGCGAGCGGATGGCCGCGGTGCCCGGCGCGCTGAGCGCGGTGGCCAGGCTGGCGGCCGACACCGGCGCCCGGCTGGGCTGGGTGCCCCGCCGCGCCGGTGAGCGCGGCGCGCTCGACGCCGGCGCGCTGCCGACGCTGCTGCCCGGCGCCCGTCCGATCACCGACGACGCCGCCCGTGCCGAGGTGGAGCGGATCTGGGACGCGCACGTGCCATCGGCCGCCGGCCGGGATCTGCCGGCCATCCTGGCCGCGGCCGGCTCCGACAGCGCGCTGCTGCTGGGTGGCGTGGAGCTGGCCGACCTGCCGGATCCGGCTGGGGCCGAGGCCGCGCTGGACCGAGCCGGTTTCGTGGTGAGCCTGGAACTGCGCCGGACGCGGGTGACCGAGTATGCCGACGTGGTGTTACCGGTGGCCGCGGCTGTCGAGAAGTCCGGCCGGTTCGTCACCTGGGAGGGCCGCCGGCGTCCGTTCGACCTGACCCTGACCGGCACCGGCCAGCTCTCCGACGGCCGGGTGCTCAATGCGCTCGCCGACGAGCTGGACGTGGACCTGCGGCTGCCCACCCCCTCGGCGGCCCGGGCCGAGCTGGACCGGCTGGGCGTCGGCAGCGCGCGGGTGGCGGTGCCGGACGTGCCGGCGCCGGACCGGCCGAACCGGAGCGGGCTGCTGCTGGCGACCTGGCGCGAGCTGATCGACCGCGGCTCGATGCTGGACGGCGAGCCGAACCTGGCAGGCACCGCCAAGCCGCTGCGGGTGGTGTTGGCCAAGCAGACCGCCGCCGACCTGGGCGTGTCCGACGGCGAGCTGGTGACGGTGACCGTGGCCGGCCAGTCGATCAGCGCGCCGGCCGAACTGCAGGACGGTGCCGCGCCCAATACCGTGTGGCTGCCGGCCAGCCACGCCGACGCCACGATCGGTGCGGCGCACGGTGCCGAGGTGACGGTGCAGCGAGTGAACCCGAACGGAGGCGCGGCATGAGTGAGCATCGCAGGGGCGCAGCCCCGAGGAGCGGAGCGAATTCGGCGATGAGCGCTTGCGCGAAGAGCGAGGTTCCGGCACTGAGTGAGCATCGCAGGTGCGCGAAGAGCGAGGGTCCAGCATGAGCGGGTTGGTGCTCGCCGCCAGCGACAGCAACAGCACGCTGGCGCTGTTCGGCCACGACCGGATCTGGATGGTCCTGCTGAAGGTGGTCGGCGTCTTCGCCTTCCTGGTCGTGATGACCCTGTTCTCGATCGTCTTCGAGCGCAAGGTGGTCGGCCGGATGCAGAACCGGATCGGCCCCAACCGGGTCGGCCCGTGGGGCACTCTGCAGTCGCTGGCGGACGGGATCAAGCTTGCCTTCAAGGAGGAGATCATCCCGACGCTGGCGGACAAGCCGGTGTACTGGATCGCTCCGGTGCTCTCGGCGGTGCCGGCGTTCCTGGCCTTCTCGGTCATCCCGTTCGGCCCGGTGGTGTCGATCTTCCATCACCACACGCCGCTGCAGCTGACCGACCTGCCGGTCGGCGTGCTGGTGATCTTCGCCTGTTCCTCCCTCGGCGTGTACGGAATCGTGCTGTCCGGCTGGGCCTCCGGCTCCACCTACCCGCTGCTGGGCGGGCTGCGCTCGGCTGCCCAGATGGTGTCCTACGAGGTGGCGATGGGCCTGTCCATGGTGATGGTGTTCTTCTTCGCCGGCACCATGTCCACCTCGGGCATCGTGGAATACCAGCGCCATCACTGGTGGAACGGCATCCCGCTGTTCGTCTCGTTCGGCGTCTACCTGATCTCGATGGTGGGTGAGACCAACCGGGCGCCGTTCGACCTGCCCGAGGCGGAGTCCGAGCTGGTCGGCGGCTTCCACACCGAGTACTCCTCGATGAAGTTCGCCCTGTTCTTCCTGGCCGAATACATCAACATGGTGACCGTCTCGGCGTTGGCCACCACGCTGTTCCTGGGTGGCTGGCGGGCACCGTGGCCGCTGTCGCTGTGGCACGGCGCGAACGCCGGCTGGTGGCCGCTGCTGTGGTTCACCGCCAAGGTCGTGCTGTTCATCTTCGGCTTCGTCTGGTTGCGCGGCACGCTGCCCCGGCTGCGCTACGACCAGTTCATGCACTTCGGCTGGAAGGTGCTCATCCCGGTCAACCTGCTGTGGATCATGGCGGTGACTACGATGCGGGTGCTGCGCGACCGGGGCTGGAACACCTGGGCGGTGGTGGTGCTGGTCATCGCCGCGGTGCTGGTGCTCGGCGCGATCTGGGCGGCCTTGGACAGCGCCAGGTTGAGCCAGTTGGAGGCCGAGCAGGCAGCCGAGCGGGCCGAGGACGAGGCGCAGGGGCCGCGCTTCCCGATCCCGCCGATGGATCTGGTGGTGCCTCCGTCGCCGCGGCTGGTGGGTGCCGGGGTGACGCCGCCACCGCTCGGCGGCGGCGGAGGAAACCCGAACGACCGGGCCAGCAACGACAGGGAGTCGCTCGATGGCTGAGAACGTACCTGCCGGCGACGCCGGCTCCGACCCGCGCGCCGACCAGGCGGCCAACCCGACCGGTGCCGCGGTGCCGGCCGACCGGGCAGCCGCCGAGCCGGCCATCGGCTCCCGGATGCCGGCGCGGGTGGACGTGCCGGTCAAGCATCTGAACGAGGACGGCTTCAACCAGCCGAGCACCGGCCCGCTGCGCGCGCTGGCCGGCTTCGGGCTGACCTTCTCGACCATGTTCAAGAAGGTCTACACCCAGCAGTACCCGTTCGAGGTGTTCCCGACGGCTCCGCGTTACCACGGCCGGCACGTGCTGAACCGGCACCCGGACGGGCTGGAGAAGTGCGTCGGCTGCGAGCTGTGCGCCTGGGCCTGCCCGGCGGACGCGATCTACGTCGAGGGCGGGGACAACACCGAGACCGAGCGGTACTCACCCGGCGAGCGGTACGGGAAGGTCTACCAGATCAACTACCTGCGCTGCATCTTCTGCGGGTTGTGCGTCGAGGCCTGCCCGACCAGGTCGCTGACCATGAGCAACGAGTACGAGCTGGCCCTGGACAACCGGCAGGACCTGATCTACACCAAGGAGCAGCTGATGGCGCCGCTGCTGCCCGGCATGGAGGCGCCGCCGCACCCGATGCGGCTTGGCGACGACGAGTCCGCCTATTACACGCCGCGCCCCGACGACGCCGCTCCGCATGAGCGCCGCCAATGCCGCCGGCAAGCCGGTGACCGGCGACGCGATCGAGGTCGGAGGGCACCACTCGTGAGCGCGAGCCAGTTGATCCTCGCCGCCGGGCCGAACCAGGTCACCACCGGTGAGGCGGTTGCCTTCTGGATCCTCGGCCCGATCGCGCTGCTCGGCGCGATCGGCATGGTGCTGCTGCGCAACGCGATCCACTCGGCGCTCTCGCTGGTCGCCACCATGATGTGCCTGGGGCTGTTCTACCTGGTGGAGGAAGGTCCGTTCCTGGGCCTGGTGCAGATCATCGTTTACACCGGCGCGATCATGATCCTGTTCCTGTTCGTGCTGATGCTGGTTGGGCGGGATTCCTCGGACTCGCTGGTGGAGACGCTGCGCGGCCAGCGGGTCGCCGCGCTGCTGGCCGGGGTGGCCTTCGCGCTGCTGGTCGGGATCGCGGTGGGCCGGGCCCTCGGCGACCAGCCGGTGAAGAACCTGGACGCGGTGAACAACGCCGACGGCGGCACCAACGTCAACGCGATCGCCCAGTTGCTGTTCACCAAATACCTGTTCGCCTTCGAGCTCACCTCGGCCCTGCTGATCGTGGCCGCGGTCGGGGCCATGGTGCTGGCCCACATCGAGCGGGACGGCCCGCGCCGCAGCCAGCGCTCGCTGGCCCGCGAGCGGATCCGGTCCGGTCGGCCGCAGCCGCTGCCCGGCCCCGGCCACCTGTCCTCCGGCGGCGCGATCGGCACGCCGGCGCTGCTGCCGGACGGCACGGCCGCGCCGGAGTCGCTGCTCGGAGGCACCCCGATCGACGTCAGCGGCCCGGTCAGCATCCGCGAGTTGGAGCGTTAGCCCATGACCCCGACCTACTATCTCGTCCTGTCCGCCGCGCTGTTCTCGATCGGCGCGGTCGGTGTGCTGATCCGGCGCAACGCCATCGTGGTCTTCATGTGCGTGGAGCTGATGCTGAACGCGGTGAACCTGACGCTGGTCACCTTCGCCCGCATCAACGGCAGCCTGGACGGCCAGATCATGGCGTTCTTCGTCATGGTCGTGGCCGCCGCGGAGGTCGTGGTCGGCCTGGCAATCATCATGTCCATCTTCCGGACGCGCCGGTCGGCCTCGGTCGACGACGCGAATCTCCTGAAGTACTGAGGGAGTTGGCGAATTGAATTCCGCTCACGGACTGCAGTCCGCGGCCTGGTTGCTGGTCGCGGTGCCGGCCGTCTCCGCCGCCCTGCTCCTGCTGTTGGGCCGGCGGGCCGATCGGTGGGGGCACCTGCTCGGCGCGCTCGTCCCCGTCCTGCTTTTCGTCTACTCCGTCTACCTGTTCTTCTCTCTGAAGGACGAGGCCGGCAACGCCCGCGAGCGCAACCTGCACCTGTTCAGCTGGGTGCCGGTCGGCGGTTTCAGGGTGGACGTCGGGCTTCCTGCTGGACCCGCTGGCGATGGTCTTCGTGCTGCTGATCACCGGCGTCGGCTCGCTGATCCACATCTACGCGGTCGGCTATATGGAGCATGACGACGGCCGGCGCCGGTTCTTCGGCTACTTCAACCTGTTCATCGCGGCGATGCTGCTGCTGGTGCTGGCCAACAGCTACCTGGTGCTCTACGTCGGCTGGGAAGGCGTCGGGCTGGCCTCGTACCTGCTGATCGGCTACTACTACAACCGGCCGTCGGCGGCCACCGCGGCGAAGAAGGCGTTCGTGGCCAACCGGGTCGGTGACGCCGGGCTGTCGATCGCGATCATGGTGATGTTCGCCTACCTCGGCAACACCGACTTCGCGCACGTCTTCGCCGGCGTCGGCGGACTCGGCAAGGGCCCGGTCGCCGCCATCGCGCTGATGCTGCTGCTCGGCGCGTGCGGCAAGTCCGGCCAGTTCCCGCTGCAGACCTGGCTGCCGGACGCGATGGAGGGCCCCACCCCGGTGTCGGCGCTGATCCACGCGGCGACCATGGTGACCGCCGGGGTGTACCTGATCGCCCGGTCGGCACCGATCTTCGACCTCAGCCAGGCCGCCCGCACCGTGGTCACCGTCGTGGGCGCGATCACGCTGCTCTACGGCTGCCTGTGCGCCTTCGGCCAGGACGACCTGAAGAAGGTGCTGGCCTACTCCACGGTGAGCCAGATCGGCTACATGTTCCTGGCCGTCGGGCTGGGCAAGGGCGTCTACGCGATCGGCATCATCCACCTGCTCGGGCACGGGTTCTTCAAGGCCGCGCTGTTCCTGTCGGCCGGTGCGGTGATGCACGCCATGAACGACCGGATCGACATGCGGCGCTTCGGCGGGCTGGCCCGGGTCATGCCGGTCACCTTCGGGGTGTTCGTCTGCGGCTGGCTGGCCATCATCGGCATCCCGCCGTTCACCGGCTTCTTCACCAAGGACAAGATCATCGAGGCGGCCTTCGACAAGGGCGGCACCTCCGGCTACGTGCTCGGCATCGCCGCGCTGCTCGGTGCCGGGCTGACCGCGGCGTACATGACCCGGGCGCTGGTGATGACCTTCCTGGGCAAGCGGCGTTGGGAGGACGACGTGCACCCGCACGAGGCCCGTCCGGTGATGCGGCTGCCGATGCTGGCCCTGGGCGTGCTATCGCTGATCGGCGGCGGCCTGCTGGTCTACGGCGCCGGCGTCCAGCACTGGCTCACCCCGTCGGTGGGCCCCTCGGTCGAGGAGGGCGTGCACACCATCTCGCCGCTGGTGCTCACCCTGATCACGCTGCTGGTAGTCGTGCTCGGCATCGGCGGCGCGTGGGTGGCCACCCGCGACGTGCCGCAGACCCAGCCGGCTGGCAACGCGGTCACGGTGGCTACCCGGCGCAACCTGTACGCCGACGCGTTCAACGAGACGGTGCTGATGCGGCCGGGCCAGTGGCTGGTCCGAGGCCTGGTGTTCTTCGACAACCGCGGTGTGGACGGGATCGTGAACAGCCTGGCCGCGGGGCTGGGTGGCGGCTCCGGGCGGTTGCGCCGGATCCAGACCGGCTTCGTCCGCTCCTACGCACTGTCCATGTTGGCCGGTGCCGCGATGGTGCTCGCGGTCCTGCTCGGGGTGAGGTTCTCCTGATGCACAACCTGTCCCTGCTCGGGCTGCTCGCGGTGCCGCTGGTCGGCGGCCTGGTCATCTTCGCGCTGCCGGCCGGTCGCGAGCTGGTGGCCAAGCAGACCGCGCTGGCGTTCTCGGTGCTCACCTTCGTCTACGCGGTGGTGCTGGGCTTCCGGTTTCAGACCGGCAACGGCGCGCAGCGGTTCCAGTTCACCGGGTCCTGGGTCTGGATCAAGGACCTCGGGGTGCACTTCGCCTTTGGCCTGGACGGCATCGCGCTGGTGCTCATCCTGATGTCGACGCTGCTGGTGCCGTGCGTGGTGCTGGCGTCCTGGAACTCCTTCGACGTGCTCGAGGACGCCGAGGAGACGATCGGCTACCGGCGCTCGCCGCGTGCCTACTTCGGCTTGGTGCTGCTGCTCGAAGTGTTCATGGTCGGGGTGTTCGCGGCCACCGACGTGTTCCTGTTCTACGTGTTCTTCGAGGCCATGCTGGTGCCGATGTACTTCATCATCGGCAGCTTCGGCGGCCCGCGCCGGCAGTACGCGGCGGTCAAGTTCTTCCTGTACTCCCTGGTCGGCGGCCTGCTCATGCTGGCGGCGGTGATCGGGGTGTACGTCAGCAGCGGCACCGCCAGCTTCGCCTTCGCCGACCTGGTCGGGCACGTGCCGGGCGGTGCGACTCAGAAGTGGCTGTTCCTCGGCTTCTTCATCGCCTTCGCCATCAAGGCGCCGCTGTTCCCGTTCCACACCTGGCTGCCGGACGCCGGCGCCGAGGCACCGGCCGGCGGGGCCGCGCTGCTGGTCGGCGTGCTGGACAAGGTGGGCACGTTCGGCTTCCTGCGCTACTGCCTGCCACTGTTCCCGGAGGCTTCCCGTTACTTCGCCAAGCCGATCCTGATCCTGTCGGTGATCGGCGTGCTGTACGCGGCGTTCCTGGCGATGGGGCAGCGGGACATGAAGCGGCTGGTCGCCTACACCTCGGTGGCCCACTTCGGCTTCATCGGGCTGGGCATCTTCGCCTTCACCACCCAGGGCGGCACCGGTGCCGTGCTCTACATGGTCAACCACGGGCTGGCCACCGGCCTGCTGTTCATCGTGGTCGGTTTCGTGGTGGCCCGGGGCAAGAGCCGGCTGATCGCCGACTACAGCGGCACCGCCCGGATCACCCCGCGGCTCGGTGGCGCGTTCCTGATCGCCGGACTGGCCGCGCTGGCGCTGCCCGGCCTGTCCACTTTCATCAGCGAGTTCCTGACCCTGGTGGGCACCTTCACCCGGCACAAGGCGATCGCGGTGATCGGCACCGCCGGGATCATCCTGGCCGCGCTGTACGTGCTGCTGCTCTACCAACGCACCATGCAGGGCGTGGTGATGGACAGGGTGCGGTCCTTCCGTGACCTCAACGTCCGGGAGACCTTCGCGGTGGCCCCGCTGATCGTGCTGATCGTGGCGCTGGGCGTCTACCCGCGTCCGATCATCAACATCATCAACCCCGCGATCGGCTACACCATGCACGACGTGGGCCAGACCGATCCGCAGCCGCAGCACGTGGCACAGTCCGGAGGACAGAAGTGAGCCCGCTCAGCCTGAGCCAGGCAGCCAGCGCCGCGGCCGGTGATCCGACCCAGTACATCAAGGCGCCGTCGATCAGCTACTCGGGGTTGGCGCCGATCCTGATCGTGCTGGGCGCCGCCTGCCTCGGGGTGTTGATCGAGGCGATGGTGCCGCGCGCGATGCGCTACGCCAGCCAGCTGGTGCTCACCCTCGGCGCCCTGGTGGTCGCGCTGATCGCGGTGATCGGCCTGCACGACCGGTCGGAGACCACGGCGTCCGGCGCGGTAGCCATCGACGGTGCCACCCTGTTCATCCAGGGCACCATCCTGGTGCTGGCCGCGCTGTCGGTGATGCTGATCGCCGACCGCGGGGTGGAACCGGGCAGTGCCATCGTCGCATCGGCCGCGGTGACCGCCGGCTCGCCGGCCGACCAGCGGCTGGCCACCAGCGGACGGATCCAGACCGAGGTCTATCCGCTCGCGCTGTTCGCGGTGGGCGGCATGCTGATCTTCCCGGCCGCCAACAACCTGCTGCTGATGTTCGTCGCGCTCGAGGTTCTCTCGCTGCCGCTGTACCTGATGGCCGGGCTGGCCCGCCGGCGCCGCCTGCTCAGCCAGGAGGCGGCGATCAAGTACTTCCTGCTCGGCGCGTTCGCCTCGGCCTTCTTCCTGTACGGAGTGGCGTTGCTGTACGGCTACGCCAACTCGGTGGATCTGGCCGACATCCTGGCCGCGCAGAACAGCTCCAGCCACTCCGACACCTTGCTGTACCTGGGCTTCGGACTGCTCGTCGTCGGGCTGCTGTTCAAGGCCGGCATCGCGCCGTTCCACTCCTGGACCCCGGACGTCTACCAGGGCGCTCCGACGCCGATCACCTCGTTCATGGCCTCGTGCACCAAGATCGCCGCGTTCGGCGCGATCCTGCGGGTCTTCTACGTCGGGTTCTCGGTGAGCGCCTGGGACTGGCGGCCGCTGATCTGGGCGGTCGCCATCGCTTCGATGGTGGTCGGCGCGGTGCTCGGCCTGACCCAGACCGACCTGAAGCGGATCCTGGCCTACTCCTCCATCGCGCATGCCGGCTTCATCCTCACCGGCCTGGTGTCGCTGGATCAGGCCGGGCTGTCCAGCGTGCTGTTCTACCTGGCCGCCTACGGCTTCACCACCGTCGCGGCCTTCGGCATGGTGATGCTGGTCCGCGACGCCAACGGCGAGGCTACCCACCTGTCACAGTGGTCCGGGCTGGCCAGGCGCTCGCCGCTGTTCGCCGCCACCTTCACTTTCCTGCTGCTGGCACTGGCCGGCATCCCGCTGACCAGCGGCTTCACCGGCAAGTTCGTGGTGTTCCGGGCCGCGTACCACATCGCCGGCCCGCTGGTGGTGGTCGGACTGATCAGCTCGGCGGTGGCCGCGTTCTTCTACCTGCGGATCGTCGTGATGATGTTCTTCGCCGAGCCGGCCGAGGACGGCCCGAGCGTGACCGTGCCGACGGTGCTGGCCTACATCCCGATCTTCGCCGGGGTGCTGCTGACCGCGGTGTTGGGCGTCTTCCCGCAGTGGCTGATCGACCTGACCGACCACGCGGCCAAGTTGCGCGGGTGACCAGCTCGGCGATGCTGTCCGTCGGCGTCACCTTCGACGACCCGGAGCTGGAGGCCAGCATCCGGGACGGCCTGCAGTCGGTGGAGACCGCGCTGCGGGCCGCGGTGCACGCCGAGGACGAGTTCGTGGCCGAGGTGGCACGTTACCTGGTGGACGCCGGCGGCAAGCGGTTCCGTCCGCTGCTGTCACTGCTGGCTGCCCAGTTCGGCGTCGCCGAGGACGACGCGGTCATCGCCTCGGCGGTGGTCTGCGAGCTGACCCACCTGGCGACGCTGTACCACGACGACGTGATGGACTCGGCCACCGTCCGCCGCGGCACGACGGCGGCCAACGAGCGCTGGACCAACACGGTGGCCATCCTGACCGGGGACTACCTGTTCGCCCAGGCCTCGCACATCCTGGCCGACCTCGGACCGGAGGCGGTCCGGATCCAGGCGCGCTGCTTCGAGCGGCTGGTGATCGGCCAGATCCGGGAGACGGTCGGTCCGAAGCCCGGCGTGGACCCGGTCGACCACTACCTGGCCGTGCTGGCCGACAAGACCGGTTCGCTGATCGCCACCGCGGCCCAGTTCGGCGCGATGTTCGCCGGCGTGGACGCCGACACCACCGACAGCCTGCGGGCCTACGGCGAGCAGGTTGGCATCGCCTTCCAGCTCTCCGACGACATCATCGACATCGTCTCCGAGACCGATCAGTCCGGCAAGACGCCCGGCACCGACCTGCGCGAGGGCGTGCAGACGCTGCCGGTGCTCTACGCGCTGCGCTCGAACGACCCGGCCGATGCGCGGCTGCGCGAGCTGGTGAGCCGGCCGCTGACCGAGGACGCCGAGGTTGCCGAGGCACTGGCCCTGCTGCGGGGTTCGGCCGCGCTGGACCTGGCCCGCGAAAGCGTGCTGGGCTACGCCGAGGCGGCCAGGGCCGCGCTCACCACGCTGCCGGACGTGCCGGCCCGGGCCGCCCTGCAGCTGCTCACCGATCACGTGGTGGAGCGCACCGGCTGAGGGGATCTGGCGCCTCGCGGTCCGCGAAACCGCGGGGCCGGAGGCGTAACCTACGCGAGCGTAGCCAATCGACCCGGGCAAGGGAGAGCCGATGACCGACAGCAGCTTCTCCGCCGACTCGGCTGGCCTGCTGGACGAGCTGGAACCGGTGGTCGCCGAGAACCTGAACCGGCATCTGTCGGTGGCCAAGGGCTGGCAGCCGCACGACTACGTCCCCTGGAGCGAGGGCCGCAACTTCGCCTTCCTGGGTGGTAGCGACTGGGAGCCCGGGGAGTCCCGGCTGGATCCGGTCGCGCGCACCGCGCTGGTGGTCAACCTGCTGACCGAGGACAACCTGCCCTCCTACCACCGCGAGATCGCCACCCGGTTCGGTCGGGACGGCGCCTGGGGAAGCTGGGTGGGGCAGTGGACGGCCGAGGAGGGCCGGCACGGCATCGCGCTGCGCGACTACCTGGTGGTGACCCGCGCGGTGGATCCGGTGCGCCTGGAGGAGTTGCGGATGGTGCACATGTCGGCCGGCTACGACTCCGGCGACAAGACCGCGCTGCAGGCGCTGGCCTACGTCTCCTTCCAGGAACTGGCCACCCGGGTGTCGCACCGCAACACCGGCCGGCGCTCCGGCGACCCGGTGGCCGAGCAGTTGCTGGCCCGGATCGCGCAGGACGAGAACCTGCATATGGTCTTCTACCGGAACCTGATCGCGGCCGCCTTCGAGATCGCGCCGGACGCCACCATGGCGGCGGTGCGCGATGAGGTGGTCGGCTTCCAGATGCCGGGCGCCGGCATGCCGGACTTCATCCGCAACTCGGTGATCATCGCCAAGGCCGGCATCTACGACCTCCGGCTGCACCACGACGCGGTGGTGACCCCGGTGCTGAAGTTCTGGGACGTCTTCGGCCGGACCGACCTCGGCCCGGCCGGCGAGCAGGCGCGCCAGGAACTCGCCGACTTCCTGATCGGCCTGGACGCGCAGGCCAGCCGGTTCGTGGAGCAGCGGGAACGAGCCCTGGCCCGGTCCGCGAGCAGCGCCTGACCTGGTAATCACAGCCGCCGCCCGGACCCATTTCTTGCGACGGCACCCGCCTGTCGGACCGGTATATCCCGCTTGGGGTGTGGGTAGATTAACGGCAATTGCACATGCCAGCGGGTCATGTGCGAGCGGGCGCGGCCGATCAGTACTCCAGAGGGATGGGGAACCAACGTGGCGGTAGCGCGGCACCGAGCTCCGGCGGCTTCGACAAGGCGAAGGCGACTGGTGATCTTCGGCGCGCTCGTCGCCGTCCTCGTGCTGCTGTTCTCCGCCGAGCCGGCCGGCGCGGCCAGCCGGTCGCCGGCCAAGCCATCCGCCAGCCACCCCACCGCCGCGCAGCGGGCAGCCGCCGCCCATCGGGCAGCCGAACGGAAGGCCGCCGCCCATCGGGCCGCCGAGCGGAAGGCCGCCGCCCATCGGGCCGCCGAGCGGAAGGCCGCCGAGCGCAAGGCCGCGGCGCACCGAGCCGCCGAGCGCAAGGCCGCGGCGCACCGAGCCGCCGAGCGCAAGGCCGCCCAGCGCAGGGCCGCCGAGCATAAGGCTGCCGAACGCCGGGCTGCCCGGGCACTGACCGCGCGCAAGGCGGCGGCGAGCAAGGCGACCGCCCCGCGAGCCAACGCCGTACGGGCCGCCGAACGCAAAGCTGCCTCGCGCAAGGCCGCCGCCAGCAACGCCGCCGCGCGGCGCAAGGCAGCGCAGCAGGCAGCCGCGCTGCAGCGGCAGTCCGAGCGCAGGACCAAGCATCGCGAGGCGGCCGAGGCAGGCGCAGACCGCAAGCAGGCCGCCGCGGACAGCGCCAACAAGCGCACGGTCACCGCGGACTCGGCGGGCAGCAAGAGCGCCCCAGCCGCCGTGCCGGCCGCGGCCCAACTCGCTGCGATACGGGCTGCGCAGCAGGCGGCCGCGAAGTTGGCCGCCCAGCAGTTGCGGGCCAGCCAGGCAGCCGCCCGAGCGAACGCCCAGCCAGCAACCGCTCGGCACGAGACCGTCCAGCACGAGACCGTCCAGGCGGCCGTGCGGCAACCGCAGTCATCCGGCAATAGGGCCGCGGGAACGCCGGCCGGCGCCCCGGCGCCGAGCAAGCCACAGCCGAAGCACCCGGTCACCCACCGGTCGGCGACCAAGCCTGCCCCCGACCCGCTGCCGCATCGGATCATCACCACGCCGGTGGTGCCGATCGTGGCGCTGGCCACCGCCAGCCTGTCGGTCGGCAACGGCCCGGCGCTGCTGGTGCTGGCAGTGATCATGATCGCCGGCCTGCTGCTGGTCGCGGCCGGCACCCGCCGGTCCTGGCAGCGCCGCTAACCGACCGCGGTGGGCGCGACGGCCCGCCCGAGTGGCCGCCGTTGCCGGCGCAGCGCATCGGCGCTGAGCACCAGCAGGGCAACCCAGACCAGTCCGAAGCCGGCCAGCCGGGCCGGCGGCAGCGGTTCGTGCCGGATGCCCACGCCGACCGCGAACTGCAGCACCGGAGCCAGGTACTGCAGCAGGCCCATGCTGGACAGCGGCAACCGGCGGGCACCGGCTCCGAAGAGCAGCAGCGGGATCGCGGTCACCACGCCGGTGCCGGCCAACAGCGCGGCATTGCCCGCGCCGTGGTGTCCGAGAACGAGCCGGGACTGCTCGGCCAGCACCAGCAGCGTGATCAGCGCCGGGCCGGCCAGCACCGCGGTCTCAATGGCCAGCGTCTCCATCGCGCCGGCGCTGACCCGCTTCTTCAGGAAGCCGTAGCCGGCGAACGAGCCGGCCAGGCTGAGCGCGATCCAGGGCAGCCGGCCGTAGTCCACGGTCAGCACCACGATCGCCAGCGAGGCGATGCCGACCGCCAGCCACTGCAGCCGGGTCAGCCGCTCGGCCAGCACCAGCACGCCGAGCAGGATGGTCAGCAGCGGGTTGATGAAGTAGCCGAGGCTGGTCTCGATGACGTGGCCGTTGTTGACGCCCCAGATGTAGATGCCCCAGTTCACCGTGACCAGCACGGCGGCCAGCGTGAGCCGCAGCAGCCGCGGCCGGTCGGCGGCGAGCAACCGGACGCCCGGCCAACCCCGCAGCACCGTCAACAGCAGCGCGACGAAGATCAGCGACCAGAGCATCCGATCGGCGAGGATCTCCAGGGCACCGGCAGGCTCCAGCAGCGGCCAGTACAGCGGAAACAGGCCCCAGAGCAGATAGGCACCGATTCCGTACGCCAGACCCCGCCTTGTGGCCGGGGGAGCCGTCACCTGCCCGGCCGCGGCGATGGGTGGCGCGCGCTCAGTTGATCGTCCACGGGTCGCTGCCGCGCAGCAGTTCGCCCAGCGCCGCGGCGTCGCCCGGGCCCTTCAGCTTGGCCAGGTCGAGCTGCTCGTTCACCAGCCGGTCGTAGCTGGGCCGCTCGACGGCGCGGAACACGCCCATCGGCGAGAGGCGGCTGTCGGCCTGGGAGAGCCGGGACAGCGCGAAGGCGTAGGACGGGTCCTCGGCGTGCGCGTCGTGCACGACCACCCGAGGGTCGTCCTCGGCCACCTGCTTGTCCACGCCCAGGCTGCCGGTGGCCGGATCCCGGACCACCGCCCTGCCGTCGCCAAACCGGATCGGCTGGCCGTGCTCGAGCGGGATGATCCACTCGTCACGGGTCCCCGGGTCCTTGAGCAGGTCGAAGGCGCCGTCGTTGAAGATGTTGCAGTTCTGGTAGATCTCCACCAGCGACGAGCCCTGGTGCGCGCTGGCCTGCCGGAGCACCTCGGTGAGGTGCTTGCGGTCGGAGTCCAGGGTGCGCGCGACGAAGGTGGCCTCGGCGCCGAGCGCCAGCGAGATCGGGTTGAACGGGTTGTCCACCGACCCGAACGGGGTGGACTTGGTGATCTTGCCGGTCTCGCTGGTGGGGGAGTACTGGCCCTTGGTCAGCCCGTAGATCCGGTTGTTGAACAGCAGGATGGTCAGGTTCACGTTCCGCCGCAGCGCGTGGATGAGGTGATTGCCACCGATGGACAGCGAGTCACCGTCACCGGTCACCACGAACACGTGCAGGTCCGGCCGGGTGGTGGCCAGGCCGGTCGCGATCGCCGGAGCCCGGCCGTGGATGGAGTGCATCCCGTAGGTGTTCATGTAGTACGGGAACCGCGACGAGCAGCCGATGCCGGAGATGAACACGATGTTCTCCCGGGCCACCCCGAGCTCCGGCATGAATCCCTGCACCGCCGCCAGCACGGCGTAGTCGCCGCAACCCGGGCACCAGCGGACCTCCTGGTCGGTCTTGAAGTCCTTCGCCTTCAGTCCCAGATCGGACGGGCTCATGCCTCAACCTCGCTCTCACTCGCTGTCGCCTGGGCGCCCTGGCGATGCTCACTCGCCATTGGTGACCAGGCCCTGCAGCATCTCGGCCAGTTCGGAGGCGCGGAACGCCATGCCCCGGACCTGGGTCAGCGAGATGGCGTCCACCAGGAAGCGGGCCCGCACCAGCATCGCCAGCTGGCCCATGTTCATCTCCGGGATCACCACCTTCTCGTACCGGGCGAGCACCTCGCCGAGGTTGGCCGGGAAGGGGTTGAGGTGGCGCAGATGGGCCTGCGCGATCCGGTAGCCGGCCCGGCGCACCCGCCGCACCGCCGCGCCGATCGGGCCGTAGGTGGAGCCCCAGCCCAGCACCAGCACCGTGGCGTCGCCCTCGGCGTCGTCCACCTCGAGATCCGGCACCGCGACGCCGGCCACCTTGGCCGCCCGGGTGCGCACCATGAAGTCGTGGTTGTCCGGGTCGTAGCTGATGTTGCCGGTCCGGTCGGCCTTTTCGATGCCGCCGATCCGGTGCTCCAGGCCAGCGGTGCCAGGCACCGCCCAGGGTCGGGCGAGGGTCTGCGGGTCCCGCAGGTAGGGCAGGAACTGCCCGTCCGGGCCGTTCGGCTCGGTCGCGAAGTGCACCGTGAAATCCGGCAGGTCGGACAGCTCGGGCAGCCGCCACGGCTCGGAGCCGTTGGCCAGGTAGCCATCGGAGAGCAGGAACACCGGTGTGCGGTACTGGGTGGCGATCCGGATCGCCTCGATGGCGGCGTCGAAGCAGTCGGCTGGCGACCGGGGTGCCACGATCGGCACCGGTGCCTCGCCGTTGCGCCCGTACATCGCCTGCAGCAGGTCCGACTGCTCGGTCTTGGTGGGCAGGCCGGTGGATGGGCCACCCCGCTGCACGTCGATCACCACCAGCGGCAGCTCCAGCGACACCGCCAGGCCGATGGTCTCCGCCTTCAGCGCGATGCCGGGGCCGGAGGAGGTGGTCACCCCCAGCGCGCCGCCGAACGAGGCGCCCAGCGCCGCGCCGACGCCGGCGATCTCGTCCTCGGCCTGGAAGGTGGTGACGCCGAACCGCTTGTGCTTGGACAGCTCGTGCAGGATGTCGGAGGCCGGCGTGATCGGGTAGGCGCCCAGGAACAGCGGCAACTGGGCCCGCTGGGCGCCGGTGATCAGGCCGTAGGCCAGCGCCAGGTTGCCGGCGATGTTGCGGTAGGTGCCGCTGGCCAGCGCTGCCGGCTTGATCTCGTAGGAGATGCCGAAGGCCTCGGTGGTCTCGCCGTAGTTGTAGCCGGCCTTGAAGGCGGCCACGTTCGCCTCGGCGATCTGCGGCTTACGCGCGAACTTCTCGCGCAGGAACGTGATGGTGCCCTCGGTGGGCCGGGAGTACATCCAGGACAGCAGCCCGAGGGCGTACATGTTCTTGCACCGGCCGGCGTCCTTGCGCGACAGGTCGGACTGGGCTGCCAATGCGTCCAGGGTCAGCTGGGTGAGGTCCAGCGCGTGCACGGTGAACGAGTCCAGGCTGCCGTCGGTGAGCGGGTTACTCGTCCAGCCGACCCGGGCCAGCGCGCGCTCGGTGAAATCCCGGGTGTCGATGATGATGGTGGCGCCCTTGGCCAGGTCGCCCAGGTTGGCCTTCAGCGCCGCCGGGTTCATCGCCACCAGCACGTCCGGTCGGTCGCCCGGCGTCAGGATGTCGTGGTCGGCGAAGTGCAGCTGGAAGGAGGACACGCCGGCCAGGGTGCCGGCCGGGGCACGGATCTCGGCCGGGAAGTTCGGCTGGGTGGACAGGTCGTTGCCGAAGTTGGCGGTCTCCTGGGTGAATCGGTCGCCGGTGAGTTGCATGCCGTCGCCGGAGTCGCCGGCGATGCGGATGACAACCTGGTCGAGCTGCTGTACCTGTGTGGACATGCCGGGAAGTACGCCTCCTGTGCCGCGCGGGTGGGCCAGCCGTGGCAAGCCTGAAGTCACCGGCACTGCCTGTTCCATGGTAGTGAGGTAACGCCCGAATGCTGCGGTGGTATGCCTCACCGGCTCGTCCCAGCTGCGCCCTGCTGTGGATAAACCTTAGCCAGGAAAGGTGCTTTCTTCTATCTTTCCGAGCATGCGTGACAAAGGTGAGCAGCCTGGTGCGGATGTGGCGATCCAGGTGGACTATCAGCGAATGCGCGGGCTGGCGTTCCGTTTGCGCGAACTTGCGCGCCAACTGGGCAGTCATTCCGGATTTGTTCAATCCGCGGCTCTTGATCAAGATCTGAGTGGGCGGCTATCGCGAGTCGAGAACGACTGGGTCAAGCACCGATCTCGACTGCAGTCATTTTTGGGTGAAACGGCCTCCGACGTTGAGCGGATAGTCGCTCAGTATGAAAAGACAAACGACACGGTTGCGTCTGCAGCTACCCGGCGATGAGCCGCTGATCGACCGAACGTCCGTTTCAGACCGTTCGGTCGGATTCGCCAATGTCCTTTGCTACCAGGCATGTTCGTTCACGTGAGCTTGGCGTCAGCTCCATCTGGGATAAACCGACCAGTGCGAAGGTTTTTGGCTCGCGGTGCTGGCTGCAAAGCATTCCGGGTGGTATTTTTTGTCTCGGCGCGGGGTTCGATAAACCGACGTATAGGTGTCCTCGGACTTTCGCGCAGCACGTCTAGAAGCCTGCCGAGGCGGGTACCACCATCAGGCAGCCGATTAACGGTGCTGGGTCGGACTGCGTTGAGTACACGAGCAAGGGGGCGTCATGGAGAGCGAACTCCACGCGCTGGAGCTGCCGGCATTCGAGCTGGATTGCCGCGACTGGCTGATTGCAACTCCGCAGGATGGTTCCGTCCCTGAAGAGATCGGCGGCACGCCGGTGGTGGCGGTGCTCAGCACCGCGATGATCGGCGAGGACGACATCGTGCCGGCCAGCGCCATCCTGAGCGTGGGCCTGCTCGACGAGCCGGTGGACTGCGTCCAACTCGATGCTGACTCGCCGGTGGCCGAGCTCATCGACTTCGACGAGATGATCGGCGCCGCCCGGTACGTGGTGCCGGCTCCGGACGGCAAGCTGGCCCTGCTGGCCGAGTTCAGTGCCGGCTGCGAGTGCCGGGACCTGCTGGTCCGGTTCGACCAGCTGATGGCCTCCTTCCGCTGGGCGAGCTAGGCGTATTTCCCCGTTCTTCCCCTGTTCCACCCCCGCCCGATTCTGCGATACTCAAGCCATGGCAACTGAGCAGCGGGCGTGGAGTTCCCACCGCGCGCTGCGCTACTGGCAGGTGAGCTTCTGGGCCACCCGCCGTGCCGATGCCTTCGACCAGCACTGTCGCTGACTGCCAGCCCCACGCCCGCTGTCGGCCCAGTTCCTGCTCGGAGTTCCCCATGCCTGCCGCATCCCGGCGCGATTCCGCGCTGTACTTGAATCCTGTTCAGTTAATTGACTTCACCCGCTTCGTCGCCGCCGAGGTGGCGGCCGGTCGCTATCCCTACGTCCGGTACGACGAGTCCGAACGCTGGCACCAGCGGCTCTACACCGACCGCCGGGTCGATGTCTGGCTGATCGGCTGGCTGCCCTCACAGGGCACCGAACTGCACGACCACGGTGGCTCGTCCGGGGCCTTCACGGTGCTGTCCGGCGAGCTGGCCGAAGCGGTGCCCACCGGCGACGGCCGGCTGGTCGAGCGGGTGCGCCGGGCCGGTGACGGCGTCGGCTTCGGGCCGCGCTACGTGCACGACGTGCGCAACCTCGGCGACCGGCCGGCGGTCAGCGTGCACGCCTACTCGGCCCCGCTGAGCAGCATGACCTACTACGAGCTCGGCCCGGCCGGCGAGCTGAGCCGGCTGCTGACGGTGGCCACCGACGACCCGGAGCCGTCGGTCCGGCTGCCCGGCCGCACGGAGCCAGCCGCATGAGCGGGACTCCCGGCGATCCCACCTTCGCCAGCGTGCAGGACCTGCTCGACGCGGCCCGGGCCGCGCTGCGTCGGCTGTCGCCGGCCGAGGCGGTAGCCGAGATCGCGGCCGGGGCGAGATTGGTCGACATCCGGCCGGCCTGGCAGCGGGCGGGCGAGGGTGAGATCGCCGGCGCGCTGATCATCGAGCGCAACCACCTGGAATGGCGGCTGCATCCGGCCTCGCCGGCCCGGGTGCCGGCAGCGGTGCCCGGCCAGCGCTGGATCGCGCTGTGCTCGCAGGGCTACACCTCGTCGCTGGCCGCCGCGGCACTGCGCTCGCTCGGCGTGGATGCCACCGACCTGGCCGGCGGCATCCAGCAGTGGCGCGCCGACGGCCTGCCGGTGCTGGCCGGCCTGACCCGGGTCGGCCAGCTGGCCGGTGAGCAGCCGTCAGTCGAGCACGGCGATCTTGCCGGTCCGCACGTCGAAGACCAGCCCCTGCACTGAGTCGCGGGCCGGCAGCCACGGGCAGTCGCGGACCCGGCGCACCGAGGCGGCGACGCTGGCCGAGACGTCGGTGAAGCCGGGTGCGTCCCAGTCCGGTTGCTGGCCGGTCTGCTCGGCCAGCTCGGCCCGGAACGCGGCGTCGTCGAAGCCGGTAAGGCCGCACTCGGTGTGACCCATGACCAGCACCTCGCGGGTACCCAGCTTGCGCTGGCTGATCGCCAGCGAGCGGAGCACGTCGGGGGTGACCAGCGCGCCGGCGTTGCGGATCAGGTGGGCCTCGCCGATCCGCAGCCCGAGCGCCGGCAGCACCTCCAGCCGGGCATCCATGCAGGTCACCACCGCCAGCCGGCGGGCCGGCGCGGCCGCCAGCGAGGCGGGATAGGACTCGGCGGCGTACCGGGTGTTTGCCGCGATCAACTCCGCTGCCACAGTCACCTTCTCAACGCCTCCTGCTCAGGGCCCGGTTGGCTACCTCGATGACGTACTCGCCGTAGCTGGACTTGGCCTGCGCCTGGCCGAGCGCCAGGGCCTGCTCGGCGGTCGATCATGCCGCGAGCCAGCGCGATCTCCTCCAGGCAGGCGATCCGGACGCCCTGCCGGTGCTCGAGCACCTGGACGAACTGGCCGGCCTCCAGCAGCGAATCGTGGGTGCCGGTGTCCAGCCAGGCGGTGCCCCGGCCCAGGTCGATCAGCTGGGCGGTGCCCCGTTCGATGTAGCGGTTGTTCAGGTCGGTGATCTCCAGCTCGCCGCGGGCGGACGGGCTGAGCGCCGCCGCCTCGTCCAGCACCTGGTTGTCGTAGAAGTACAGCCCGGTCACCGCCAGGTCGGACTTGGGGGTGAGCGGCTTCTCCTCGATCGAGATCAGCCGCCCGGTCTCGTCCGCCTCGGCGACCCCGTACCGCTCCGGATCGCGCACTCGGTAGCCGAACAGCAGGCAGCCGGTCTGCAGCCCGGCCGCGTCGAGCAGCATCTGGCCCAGCTCGTGGCCGTAGAAGATGTTGTCTCCCAGCACCAGCGCGACGCTGTCGGTGCCGACGTGCTCCCGGCCGATCAGGAACGCCTCGGCCAGCCCGTTCGGCTCCGGCTGCACCGCGTAGCTGAAGCGCACCCCCAGCTCGCTGCCGTCGCCGAGCAGCCGGACGAACTGGTCCTGCTCGTGCGGGGTGGTGATGATCAGGATCTCGGTGATGCCGGCCAGCATCAGCACCGACAGCGGGTAGTAGATCATCGGCTTGTCGTACACCGGCAGCAGCTGCTTGCTCACCGCGCGGGTGATCGGGTGCAGTCGCGTTCCGGCGCCCCCGGCCAGCACGATGCCTTTCACATCGAGCCTCTCTGCTCAGCCCCCGCGGCGTGGCCGGTTGGTGCGACTAACGGTAGTTGTCGAACTGCAGCGCCACTCCGTAGTCACCGGCCTTGAGCAGCGCGATGACCGCCTGCAGGTCGTCGCGCTTCTTACCCGATACCCGTAGCTGATCGCCCTGGATCTGCGCCTGAACCCCCTTGGGGCCCGAGTCCCGGATGTCCTTGGCGATCTTCTTGGCGACCTCGGCGCTCGATGCCCTGCTTGAGCGAGGCGGCAATCACGTACTGCTTGCCGGAGGCCTTCGGTTCCTCGGCCTCCAGCGACTTCAGCGAGATGGAGCGCTTGATCAGCTTCTCCTTGAACACCTCCAGGGCTGCCGAGACCCGCTCCTCGGTGTCGGCGCGCAGCGTCACGCCGAGCTCGCCGGCCCACTGGATGGAGGCGTTGGTGCCGCGGAAGTCGAACCGCTGGGCCAGTTCCTTGGAGGCCTGGTTAAGCGCGTTGTCGACCTCCTGCCGGTCGATCTTGCTGACGACGTCGAAGGACGAATCGGCCATGGCGATCGCTACTCCCTGCTGCTGCTGCCGGCTGGCGAACCGCCAGCTGCTCGGTGACCTGGCTGGCGCGGCGTGGCGCGCGTTCTCGCCGAAACGGTAGCGCGTGCCGGGCGCGCGGGACGGACCCGGGGCTGGGTCGGCCTCGACCGGTCGTGTAACTTGTTCTGCGCACGAACTCCACTCGGTCGGCCCCCGCGACGCGGAGTCCTACGGTGGGAGGCACGGCGGTTTGCCCGAGTGGCCAAAGGGAGCAGACTGTAAATCTGCCGGCTCTGCCTACGTTGGTTCGAATCCAACAGCCGCCACCGGTTCGACCCCCGAGGGGAAACCCCTCGGGGGTCGAACCGTCTCTGCCGCCGGGATCGCTCACTGCGCCCGTCGCTGTCCCACGCCGCGGAATTCGTCCGGATAAATCAGTAGCGAGGGGTTGCCAAGTGACTACCCAGGGTTCATACTTGAAGCGCCTTGGTGGTCGTTCCCCCGTGCGATCACCAAGGCCTTTTTTATTCAACAGCGTTTGTCCCGGCCCGGCGGTTCGCGACCGCGATGCCGGCAGACGGGTCCGGACGGACAGTTCCTGCGCGGCCCAAGGGTCGGGCACCGGGAGCCCGACCTCGACCGGCGCCCGATTTCGAGATCGCTTCGGCCGTCGGGTAGAGTTCATCCGGCGTTCAGGACACCGGTTTCGCACCGGTTCCGCGGCTCGCCCCCTTAGCTCAGTCGGCAGAGCGTCTCCATGGTAAGGAGAAGGTCTACGGTTCGATTCCGTAAGGGGGCTCGGTGTTGGAGTCGTGGACTCCACGCCCGAGCACCATCCAGGGCGGGGTAGCTCAGCCTGGTAGAGCAAGCGGCTCATAATCGCTGTGTCGCCGGTTCAAGTCCGGCCCTCGCTACCGAACCTAACCGAGCACGAGCGCATCGAAAGGCACAAGACGTGGCAGCCACCGACGTACGACCGAAGATCACCTTGGCGTGTCAGGTGTGCAAGCACCGCAACTACATCACCAAGAAGAACCGGCGTAACGACCCGGACCGGCTGGACCTGAAGAAGTTCTGCCCGAACTGCGGCAAGCACACCGACCACCGCGAGACCCGCTAGAACCCCTCGCACCTCTCATCGCCTGGCGCCGTCGGAGATCGACGGCGCCAGTTGCGTTCGTGGGTGCCCGCAAGCCGGGGAGTGCTCGGCCGGCTGGCGAGTGGCGTGGGATACCGTGCGACGATGCCGCTTGATCAGTCGTTCGTGGGGCGCAGCTATCCGCCCACCGCGCCGTACGAGGTCGGCCGGGAGAAGATCCGCGAGTTCGCCGACGCGATCGGCGACCCCAATCCGGCCTACCGCGATCCGGCGGCGGCCCAGGCGCTCGGTTATCCCGACGTGATCGCGCCGCCGACCTTCCCGATCGTGCTCTCGCTGCCGGCCAGCTCGGTCGCGGTGCGCGATCCGGAACTCGGTGCTGGACTACTCCAGGCTGGTGCACGGCGAGCAGCAGTTCGTCTACCAGCGACCGATCCAGGCCGGCGACGTGCTGCAGGTGCGCACCACGCTGGACTCCATCCGGTCGGTGGCCGGCAACGACATCCTGACCACCCGCGGCGAGATCTCCACGGTGGACGGCGAACTGGTGGTCAACCGCCATCTCGACGCTGGTGCTGCGCGGCGCGGCACAACAGGAGGCCTCGTGACCGTGTCGCTCGCCGAGGTGACGGTCGGCATGACGCTGCCGAGCCAGACCTTTCCCATCGAGCGCGCCACGCTGGTGCGCTATGCCGGCGCCTCCGGCGACTTCAACCCCATCCACTGGAGCCAGGAGGCAGCCCAGGCAGTCGGCCTGCCCGACGTCATCGCGCACGGCATGCTCACCATGGCGATGGCCTGCCAGGTGGTCACCGACTGGCTCGGTGATCCGGGCGCGGTGCTGTCCTACGGGGTCCGGTTCACCAAGCCGGTCGTGGTCGAGCACGGCTGCCCACCGAACTGGAGGTGACCGGCCGGGTCCGGTCGGTGGATCCCGAAAGCCGGACCGCCGAGGTGGAACTCAGCGCCTCGGTGGCCGGACAACGGTGCTGGCCAAGGCCCGGGCCAGGGTCCGGCTGAGCTGAATGCGACGGTGAGGTGGCGGCATGAGTGAGCTCGAGTTCGTCCGCAACGACGCGGCCGGCCGCTACGAGGCCTACCTGGGTGAGCAGCGGGTCGGGCTGGCGACCTACTACCAGCGCGGCGACGTGGTGGTGCTGCCGCACACCGAGACCGATCCCGCGTTCGGCGGCCGGGGCTATGCCGGACGGCTGGTCCGCCACATCCTGGACGATCTCCGGGCGCAGGGCCGCCGGGTGGACCCGGCCTGCCCGTTCGTCGCGCACTACATCCAGCGCAACCCCGAGTACGCCGACCTGCTGGCGGACTGAGCCGGGACGTCCGGGCGAGCCCCGGCCGCGCTCAGCCCTCGGCTCCAGCCCGGGCTCAGCCCTCGGCTCCAGCCCGGGCTCAGCCCTCGGCCGGCTCGGCTCAGCTCTCGGCCGGCTCGGCTCAGCCCTCGGCGACCAGCCGTTGCAGGCGGCTGATGCCCTCGACGAGGTCGTCGTCGCCCAAGGCATAGGACAGCCGCAGGTAGCCCGGCGTGCCGAAGGCCTCACCGGGCACCACCGCCACCTCGATCTGCTCGAGCAGCAGCTCGGCGAGCTCGACGGTGGTGCTCGCCGTCCGGCCCCGCAACGGCCGCCCGAGCAGGCCCTTGACCTGCGGGTAGGCGTAGAACGCGCCACCCGGTTCCGGACAGCTGACCCCGTCGATGGCCGAGAGCATCCGCACCATCGTGCGGCGCCGGCGGTCGAAGGCCCCCCGCATCATGGCCACCGCCGACAGGTCGCCGGTGAGCGCGGCCACCGCCGCCACCTGGGAGACGTTGGACACGTTCGAGGTGGCGTGCGACTGCAGGTTGGCCGCGGCCTGCACCAGGTCGGCGGGCCCGATCAGCCAGCCGACCCGCCAGCCGGTCATCGCATAGGTCTTGGCCACCCCGTTGAGCACCACCATCCGGTCGCCGATCTCCGGTGCCGCGGTCGCGATCGAGACGTGCTCGCGCCCGTCGTAGACCAGGTGTTCGTAGATCTCATCGGCGATCACCCACAGCCCCTGCTCGGCGGCCCAGCGGCCGATGGCAGCGGTCAGGTCGGGTGGGTGACCGCGCCGGAGGGATTGGACGGCGAGACGAACAGCAGCGCCTTGGTGCGTTCGGTGCGGGCGGCCGCCAACTGCTCCACGCTGGCCAGGTAGCCGGCGGACTCGTCGGTCAGCACCGGCACCGGAACGCCGCCGGCGAGCCGGATGGCCTCTGGGTAGGTGGTCCAGTACGGCGCGACCAGCAGCACCTCATCACCGGGATCCAGCAGCGTGGCGAAGGCGTTGTACACCGCCTGCTTGCCGCCGTTGGTGATCAACACCTGGCTCGGTGCCACCTGGTAGCCGGAATCCCGGGCGGTCTTGTCGGCTACCGCCGCCCGCAGCTCGGGCAACCCGGCCACCGGGCTGTAGCGGTGGAAGCGCGGGTCCTTGGCGGCGGCCACCGCGGCGTCCACGATGTAGTCCGGCGTGGGGAAGTCGGGCTCGCCGACGCCGAAGCCGATCACCGGACGGCCGGCCATCCGCAGCGCCCTCGCCTTGGCGTCCACGGCCAGCGTGGCCGATTCGGCGATGGCGGCAATCCGGTCGGAGATGCGAGTGCCCATAGCTTCAATGGTTCCAGACGTAGGCTGGCAACGGCCGGCGGTGGTGAGCTTTTGGCGCACGCCTGCCCACCCTCTACACTGGCTATTCGGGTCCCGAGTCGGCCGTGCGCAAGCATGCGCGCATCTTGCTGCGTTCCGTGGCAGGTTGCGTGTTTGGTCCGGATCGGACGGGATCCACCTTCGGTGCCCGACCGGTTGCGCAACCCGCACGCCGGCCGGACGCTTGAAGGGGCGTGGCTCAATTGGTAGAGCACCGGTCTCCAAAACCGGCGGTTGCAGGTTCGAGTCCTGTCGCCCCTGCGCCAGCAGCGCTGATCGGCCCGCGAGGTGGAAGTGCCCCGCGACCGGACGGCGCCCGAGAGGAGAAACGGTGACTGAGACACAGGCAGCGCCCGCGCCGGCGTCGCGCCCGGATCGGGACGATAGCCGCGGCGGGCTGAGCTTGCTGTGGCGCTGGTTGCCGATGCTGCTGCGGGCACTGCAGCGGCGCACCCGGGAGACCGTCTCGGAGATGCGGAAGGTGCTCTGGCCGTCCCGCCGCGAGATGACCACCTACACCATCGTGGTGATGGTCTTCGTCGTGATCATGATTACCGTGGTGGCACTGATGGACCTGGGCCTGGCCAAGCTGGTCATCGCGGTGTTCGGTTAGCCCCGCAGACCGGTTGACCTGGACCGACCCAGAGCGGCGCAGCCGAGCAGCGCGGCGCAGCGAACCCCAAGCAAGGAAAGAGAGCCGTGACCGAGTTCCACAACGATGCCGGATCAACCGAAGCGCAGTTCGCCGCGCCTGCCGCGCAGGGCGATGAGCTGCCGCGGTTGAACGACGGGCTGCCGGCCCTGGACGTCGAGGACGAGGTCTACGGGGTCAGCGCCGAGGAGAAGTACAACGCCTCGGCCGAGGAAATGGCCGACGCTGCCTGGGCCGAGGCGTCGGCCGAGGTGGCCGAGGAACTCGCCGCCGACGATGCCGCTGCCAAGGAGGGCGCCGCCGAGGTGGCCGAGGAGGAGCTCGACCCGGTCGAGCAGCTGCGGGCCGAGCTCCGCCGCGCTCCCGGCGACTGGTTCGTGGTGCACTCCTACGCCGGCTACGAGAACAAGGTGAAGACCAACCTGGAGAGCCGGATTTCCTCGCTCGACATGGAGGACTACATCTTCCAGGTCGAGGTGCCGACCGAAGAGGTCACCGAGATCAAGAACGGCAAGCGCCAGCTGGTCAACCGCAAGGTCTTTCCGGGCTACATCCTGGTCCGGATGGAGCTGACCGACGACTCCTGGGGCGCGGTCCGCAACACCCCGGGGGTGACCGGTTTCGTCGGCGCCACCTCCAAGCCGTCCCCGCTGTCGATGGACGAGGTCATCAAGATCCTCGCCCCGGCCAGCCACAAGGCGGCGACCACCGGCAAGGCCAGCGGCGGGGAGACCAGCACCGGAGGTACCGCGGCGCCGGTCGAGGTTGTCGATTTCGAGGTCGGCGAGTCGGTCACCGTGATGGACGGCCCGTTCGCGACCCTGCCCGCCACCATCTCCGAGATAGATGCCCTGCACTCCAAGCTCAAGGTGCTGGTCTCGATCTTCGGCCGGGAAACCCCGGTGGAACTGTCGTTCAGCCAAGTGTCCAAGATCTAGCCCGACCTGCCTGTCAGCCCACCAGAAGAAGAGATAGCCATGCCTCCCAAGAAGAAGCTTTCCGCGATCATCAAGCTGCAGATCCAGGCCGGTGCCGCGAACCCGGCTCCGCCGGTCGGCCCGGCGCTCGGCCAACACGGCGTCAACATCATGGAGTTCTGCAAGGCCTACAACGCGGCCACCGAGTCCCAGCGCGGCCAAGTCGTCCCGGTCGAGATCTCGGTGTACGAGGACCGCTCGTTCACCTTCGTCACCAAGACCCCGCCGGCGGCCAAGCTGCTGCTGCAGGCAGCTGGTGTGGCCAAGGGTTCCGGCGAGCCGCACAAGACCAAGGTGGCCAAGGTCAGCATGGCCCAGGTGCGCGAGATCGCCCAGACCAAGATGGAGGATCTCAACGCCAACGACCTCGACCAGGCCGCCAAGATCATCGCTGGCACCGCCCGGTCGATGGGCATCACCGTCGAGTAGTCGCCAAGCCGGCAGCAGCCGGCTGGCAGCTCGATGCCCGGTTCGCGGCCGGGCAGTGGCAGGGCGCCGAAGGCCGGCGTCCGCGACGACCACCAACGAAGGAGCAACACGAAATGCCCAAGCACAGCAAGGGATACCGGGCCGCCGCCGATCTGGTGGACAGCAGCCGGATCTACAGCCCGCTGGAGGCGGCCAAGGTCGCCAAGCAGACCTCGCCCACCAAGTTCGATGCCACCGTGGAGGTGGCCATCCGGCTCGGCGTGGACCCCCGCAAGGCCGACCAGATGGTGCGTGGCACGGTGAGCCTGCCGCACGGCACCGGCAAGACCGCGCGAGTGATCGTCTTCGCCACCGGCGAGCAGGCCGCCGCGGCTGAGGCCGCCGGCGCCGACCGGGTGGGCAGCGACGACCTGATCGCCGCGATCTCCGACGGCTTCCTGGACTTCGACGCCGCCATCGCCACCCCCGACCAGATGGCCAAGGTCGGTCGGATCGCTCGCATCCTCGGTCCGCGCGGGCTGATGCCGAACCCCAAGACCGGCACCGTGACCCCGGACGTGGCCAAGGCGGTCACCGACATCAAGGGCGGCAAGATCACCTTCCGGGTGGACAAGCAGGCCAACCTGCACCTGGTGATCGGCAAGGCATCCTTCGACGCCGAGAAGCTGGTCGAGAACTACGGCGCCGCGCTGGACGAGGTGCTGCGGTCCAAGCCGGCCGCGGCGAAGGGCCGCTACCTGAAGAAGGTCACCTTCTCCACCACCATGGGTCCGGGCATTCCGGTGGACGTCAACCGCACCCGCAACCTGCTGGAAGACACCGTCTCGGCCTGATAGTCACTGACTGATCGCCCGGCTGCCCGTTGGCAGCCGGGCGATTGTCATTCGGCACGGCTGAGCGCACGGCCGGTGATGGCCGTGCGCTCAGCTTGTGGGCTAAGGGATTACTCGATTCAAGGCCAGCTGCCGGGCCGCCGATCAGACGGTGCTGGACTGCTGCTCGCCGGCCTCGATGACCTGCCGGCTGTTGGTGTGGGCGGTCACCTCGATCCGGCGCGGCTTGGCCTTCTCGGCAACCGGGATGGTCACTGACAGCACGCCGTTGTCGTAGGTCGCGCTGATCGCATCGGTGTCGATGCCCTCACCCAGCGACAGCTGCCGCTGGAAGGTGCCGGTGAAGCGCTCGCTGGTCAGCCACTGCACGTCCTGCTCGCTGCGGCTGCTGCGTTCGGCTCGGATCGTCAGGGTGCCGTTGTCCACGTGCACGTCCACCGAGCCGGGGTCGATGCCCGGCAGGTCCGCGTGCAGGACGTAGTGATCGCCGGACCGGTACAGATCCATCGGCATGAAGCGCGGCGCCCGGCTGGATCCAGCCGAGGCTCCCAGCAACTGCTCGGTCATCCGGTCGATATCGCGGAAGGGGTCAAAGCGAAGCACGGCAGCTCACCTCCACACAATGAACCACTCGTAGACGCCACCCGCCACCCTGGCGGGCAGCTCCGTGCTACGACCGAGATTAGCACTCTGCTACCGGGAGTGCCAATAGCCTAGTGACCTGGATTACCCATAACAACGTTGGCCGAACCCGATCACTACGGCAGCCTGAAGCACGCCCGTTCGACGCCGCTCAGCGGCCGCCGAGCGAATAGCGGGTGGTCGCGTCCAACAGCTTGTCCGGCCGGATCGGCAGGTCCCGGATCCGGCAGCCGGTCGCGTCGGCGACCGCGTTGGCCACCGCGGCCGCGGTGCCCACGATGCCGATCTCGCCGATGCCCTTGCCGCCGGCCGGGGAGAGCTGGTCGTCCCGCTCGTCCAGCCACCACGCCTCGATCTCCGGCACGTCGGCGTTCACCGCGACGTGGTATTCGGCCAGGTCGTGGTTGACGAAGTCGCCGAAGCGCGGATCCAGCACGCCCTCCTCGTGCAGGGCCATGGACAATCCCATGGTCATGCCGCCGATGAGCTGGGACCGGGCCAGCACCGGGTTGATGATCCGGCCGGCGGCGAACACGCCCAGCACCCGGCGGAGCCGGACCTCGGCGGTGTCCGCGTCCACCGCGACCTCGACGAACTGGGCGCCATAGGCGTTGCGCGACACCGGCGGCGGTGAGGCAAGCTCGTCGGTGATGTCGGCGGTCTCGGTGAGGCCGCCGGCCGGCACCCCGTCCCGCAGCCGGCCGAGCAGACCGCGGCAGGCCTTGGTGACCGCCCAACCCCAGGACGAGGTGCCGGACGACCCGCCAGCCACCGAGGCCTTCGGCAGGCTGGAGTCACCGAGCCGCACGCTCACCCGGCTCAGCTCGACGCCGAGTGCGTCGGCGGCGATCTGGCGCAGCACGGTGCGCGCGCCCTGCCCAATGTCGGCGGCGGCGATCGAGACGGTGAAGCCGCCGTCCGGATCGGCGTGCGCGCTGGCGGTGCTCGGCATGATGTTCACCGGATAGGTGGAGCCGGCCACGCCGGAGCCGACCAACCACCGGCCGCGGCGGCGGCCACCCCGGTGCCGGTCGGCCCAGCCGAACCGCTCGGCACCCTCGGCCAGGCAGTCCAGGTAGTGCCGGCTGCTGAACGGCTCGCCGCTGAACGGATCCACCGTCGGCTCGTTGCGGCGGCGCAGCTCGATCGGATCCAGCCCCACCGCGATCGCCAGCTCATCCATCGCCGACTCCAGGGCGTACATGCCGGGGCACTCGCCGGGTGCTCGCATCCAGCGTGGCGTCGGCACGTCCAGGCGAGCCAGCCGGTGGGTGACCAGCCGGTTCGGCGCGGCGTACATGTGGCGGCTCACCTCGCCGGTCTGCTCGGCGAACTCGAAGATCCGCGAGGTCTGCTCGACGACCTGGTGCGCCAACCCGAGCAGCCTGCCGTTCTCGTCGGCTGCCAGCCGGATTCGCTGGATGGTCGGTGTCCGGTAGCCGACCAGGCTGAACATTGCGTGCCGGCTGGCGGCGAACTTGACCGGCCGGCCGGTCACCCGGGCAGCCATCGCGGCCAGCACCACGATCGGCCGGGCGGTGCCCTTGGAGCCGAAGCCGCCGCCGACGTGCTCGCTCACCACCCGCACCCGCTCGGCGGCCAGCCCGAACAGCTGGGCCAGCGAGTCCGCCACCTCCGAGGGCGCCTGGTTGGAGTCCCAGACCGTCAGCCGATCGCCTTCCCAGGAGGCGATGCTGGAGTGCGGCTCCATCGGGTTGTTGTGCAGCGCCGGCGTCCGGTAGGTCTGGTCCACCAGGTAGCTCGCCCGAGCGACCGCCTCGTCCACCGAACCGTCCGAGGAGTCGGTGGGAAATCCGGGATTCACCTGCTCCGGCGCGTACAGCTGCGGGTCGCTGGGCGACAGCACCACCGAATGCGGCTGCTCGGCATAGCTGACCACCACCCGTGCGGCCGCCTCCCGGGCCGCCTCCAGCGTCTCGGCCACCACCGCGGCCACCAACTGGCCGCGGTAGGCAACCCGGTCGCTCTGCAGGACGTCCAACTCGGCGTCGTCGCCCTGCGCCAGCGGCGGAGCGTTGCGGTGCCACAGCACCGCGATGGTTCCGGGCACCGCGCGCGCCGCCGTGTCGTCCAACGCCCGCACGGTGCCGCGAGCCACCACCGACTGCACCGGCCACAGGTAGGCCGCGCCGGGCACCGGGTACTCGTAGGCGTAGCGCGCGGCGCCGGTCACCTTGTCCCGTCCCTCGGTCCGCCGCGGTTCGGTGCCGATCTCACGCGGCCGCAGCCCGGTCATGACCGCAGCTCCGGATCGCCGGCCAGCTTGGCCAGCGTGGCCACCGCCAACCGCCGGATCAGCGGCACCTTGTAGGCGTTGTCGCGCAACGGCCGGGCCGCCGCCAGCTCGGCGTCGATGGCCCGCTCGTAGCTCTCGATGCCGGCCGGCTGGCCGCGCAGCGCCTCCTCGGCGAGCTCGGCCCGCCACGGCTTGTGCGCCACCGCGCCGAGCGCGATCCGGACGTCGGCCACCACGCCGTCGGTCAGGTCGAGCGCGGCCGCCACCGAGCCGATGGCGAAGGCATAGGAGGCGCGTTCGCGTGCCTTGCGGTAGCCGGAGCGGGCACCGAAGGCCAGCGCCGGCACCTCCACCGAGACGATCACCTCGTCATGGGCAAGCCCATACTCCCGATCCGGCCGGTCGTCCGGCGGCAGGTACAGCTCGGCCAGCCGCAGCGACCGCCGTCCGGTGCCACCGACGACGGTCAGCTCGGCATCCAGCGCCGCCAGCGCCACCGCCAGGTCGGATGGATGGGTGGCTACGCAGTGCTCGGAGGCGCCGAGGATGGCCAGGTTGTGGTGCTCGCCCTCGATGGCCGGGCAGCCGGTGCCCGGATGCCGCTTGTTGCAGGGCTTGCTGACGTCCTGGAAATACAGGCAGCGGGTGCGCTGCAGCAGGTTGCCGGCGGTGCTGGCCAGGTTGCGCAGCTGACCGGACGCGCCGGCCAGCAGCGCCTGGCTGAGCACCGGGTAGCCGCGGCGCACCAGTGGATGGGCGGCGAGGTCGCTGTTGCGCACGCCGGCGCCGATCCGCAGCCCGCCGTCGGGCAGTTCGGTGACCTCGTCCAGGCCGAGCCGCGAGACGTCAACCAGCGCGTCCGGCTGTTCCACGCCGAGCTTCATCAGGTCGACCAGGTTGGTGCCGCCGGCCAGCAGCTTGGCACCCGGTCGCTCGGACAGCAGCAGCACCGCGCCGTCCAGGTCGTCGGCCCGGCGATACTCGAAGCGCCTCATTCGGCCGCCGCCTGCTCGATAGCCGCCACGATGTTGGCGTACGCCCCGCAGCGGCACAGGTTTCCGCTCATCCGCTCGCGGATCTCAGCCGCCGTCAGCGCCGGCTCGCCGGCGGCCCCGCTCACCGCACTGGGCCAACCTTCGGCCAGCTCGCCGAGCATGCCGACCGCCGAGCAGATCTGGCCGGGTGTGCAGTAGCCGCACTGGAAGGCGTCGCGATCCAGGAACGCCTCCTGCACCGGATGCAGTTGCTCCCCGTCGGCCAGCCCCTCGATGGAGATCACCTGGCAGCCGTCCACGGCGACCGCCAGCACCAGGCAGCTGTTCACCCGGCGGCCGTCCAGCAGCACCGTGCAGGCACCGCACTGGCCGTGGTCGCAGCCCTTCTTGGTGCCGGTCAGCCGCAGCCGCTCGCGCAGCGCGTCCAGCAGGGTGGTTCGCGGATCCAGTTCCAGCGTGCGCTGTTGGCCATTGACGGTCAGGGATACGGCTACGTTCTCGGCGAGCATGGATCTCCCATGGGCGAACGCCGCACCGCCGCCGGCCCGAACCCGCCCCGGCCAGCGCGCGCCGTTTCGCGCGGTGGTAGCACTGAGGCGTTGGGCTAGGCCTTCGACTCACCGTACGCGCGACGCTGCCGGGGCACCAGCGCCGACTAGCTTGATACCGGCCGGTCGTCTCGCCGGCGGGGACGCGCGAAGGAGAGGGTTGGCATGAGGCTCGGCTTGCCGGACGACATCAAGGTATGCCTGTTCGACCTGGACGGGGTGCTCACCGACACCGCCTCGGTGCATGCAGCGGCCTGGAAGCACATGTTCGACGAGTTCCTGCACGCCCGCGACGGCGACGGCTTCCGGCCGTTCAACCAGCACGACTACGACAGCTACGTCAACGGCAAGCCGCGCGAGGATGGCGTGCGGGACTTCCTGGCCTCCCGTGACATCCAGCTGCCCGACGGCCGCCCGGACGACGGACCGGAGCAGAACACGGTGTACGGATTGGGCAATCGCAAGAACGCCGAGGTGCAGCGACGGATCACCGAGGACGGCGTGGTGGTGTTCGAGGGCTCCCGGCGCTACCTGCGAGCCGCCGCCGAGGCCGGCCTGCGCCGGTTCGTGGTGTCCTCCAGCGCGAACACCGGCCTGGTGCTGCGCACCACCGGACTGGCCGAGTTGGTCGAGGGCCGGATCGACGGGGTGACCCTGGCCGAGAAGCACATACCGGGTAAGCCGAAACCGGATTCGTTCCTGGCCGGCGCGGCGCTGGCTGGCGTGCCGCCGTCGAATGCCGCGGTGTTCGAGGACGCGTTGGCCGGGGTGGCGGCCGGCCGGGCCGGCAGCTTCGGCTACGTAGTCGGAGTGGATCGGGTTGGCCAGGCCGCCGAGTTGACGGCACACGGCGCCGACGTGGTGGTCACCGATCTGGCACAGCTGCTCGAGGGCACCTCATGATCCCCGATCCCCGGTTCCCGGCCGAGCCGTGGCAGGTCCGCGAGGTCGGCCTGAAGCTTGCCACGCTGGCCCAGTCCGAATCGGTTTTCGCCTTGTCCAACGGGCATATCGGGGTGCGTGGCAACCTCGACGAGGGCGAGCCGTACGGGCTGCCGGGCAGCTACCTGAACTCGTTCTACGAGCAGCATCCGCTGCCGTACGCCGAGGCCGGCTACGGCTACCCGGAATCCGGCCAGACGGTGGTCAACGTGACCAACGGCAAGCTGATCCGGCTGCTGGTCGATGACGAGCCGTTCGACCTGCGCTACGGCGAACTGCTGCACCACGAGCGGATCCTCGACCTGCGCGCCGGCGTGCTGCGCCGGGTGGTGGAGTGGGCCTCGCCGGCCGGCCAGGTCGTCCGGGTGCGCACCACCCGGCTGGTCTCCTTCACCCAGCGGGCCATCCTGGCCGTCCACTACGAGGTGGAGGCGGTCGGCGATCCGGCCCGGGTGGTGCTGCAGTCGGAGCTGGTGGCCAACGAGTCGGTGCCGACCGCCTCCGGCGACCCGCGGGTGGCGGCGGTGCTCGAGCGGCCGCTGGAGGCCGAGGAGCAGTTCCAGGACGGCAATCGCTCGCTGCTGGTGCATTCCACCCGGCAGAGCCGGCTGCGGATGGCCGCGGCCGCCGACCATCTGATCGACTGCGATGCCAAGCTGAGCGTGCACAACTTCCTGCAGCCGGACTGGGCGCGCACCACGATCGGCACCCAGTTGCGACCCGGCGAGCGGCTCGGGCTGACCAAGTTCGTCGCCTACGGCTGGTCCGGCCAGCGATCGGCTGCCGCGCTGCGCGACCAGGTGGATGCCGCGCTGGCAGCGGTGCTGCACACCGGCTGGGACGGGCTGGTGGCCGAGCAGCGGGAGTACCTGGACGAGTTCTGGGACGGTGCCGACGTCGAACTCGACGGCGATGTGGAGGTCCAGCAGGCCGTCCGATTCGGGCTGTTCCACGTGCTGCAGGCCGGTGCCCGGGCCGAGGGCAGGGCCATTCCGGCCAAGGGCCTGACCGGTCCCGGCTACGACGGGCATGCCTTCTGGGACACCGAATCCTTCGTGCTGCCGGTGCTGACCGCGACCTCGCCGGCCGCGGTGGCCGGCGCGCTGCACTGGCGCCAGTCCACCGTGGACCTGGCGATCAGCCGGGCGCAGCTGCTCGGCCTGAAGGGCGCGGCGTTCCCGTGGCGGACCATCCGGGGGCAGGAGTGCGGGGCGTACTGGCCGGCCGGCACGGCCGCGTTCCACGTCAACGCCGACATCGCGCTGGCCGCGGTGCGCTACCTGCAGTGGACCGGCGACCAGCAGTTCCAGCGGGACTGTGCCCTGCCGCTGCTGGTGCACACCGCCCGGCTGTGGCTGTCGCTGGGGCATTTCGGCGCCGACGAACGCTTCCACATCGACGGGGTGACCGGCCCGGACGAGTACAGCGCGCTGGTGGACGACAACACCTATACCAACCTGATGGCCGCCCGGAACCTGCGCTACGCCGCGCTGACCGCCCAGCAGTTGGTCGCCGAGGCCGAGCAGCTCGGCGTCACCCGCGCCGAGACGGAGCGGTGGCTGGCCGCGGCCGAGGCGATCGCGGTGCCGCACGACGAGCACGGCATGCCCGAGCAGTTCCGCGACTCCACCCGGGGCCAGTGGTGGGACTTCGAGACCTCGGCCGAGCTGGCCGAATACCCGCTGCTGCTGCACCGGCCGTACTTCGACATCTACCGCAAGCAGGTGGTCAAGCAGGCCGACCTGGTGCTGGCCATGCACTGGTGCGGCGACTCCTTCAACGCGCGGGAGAAGGTGGCGGCGTTCGGCTACTACGAGCAGCTGACCGTGCGGGACTCCTCGCTGTCGGCCTGCTCGCAGGCGGTGCTGGCCGCCGAGGTCGGACAGCTGGATCTGGCGCACGACTACGTGCGGGAAGCCGCGCTGATGGACCTGGAGGATCTGGAGCACAACACCCGCGACGGCGTGCACGTGGCGTCGCTGGCCGGCTCCTGGCTCGGACTGGTATGCGGCTTCGGCGGCATGCGCGACCACGAGGGCAACCTGAGCTTCGCGCCGCGATTGCCGCCGCAGCTGCCCCGGCTGGAGTTCACCGTGCGCTGGCATGGCTGCAAGGTGCGGGTGCGGGCCGGTATCGAGCGGGTCCGCTACACCATCGAGCAGCCCGAGCACGCCTCGATCACGATTGCCCACCATGGCCAGTCGCACATCCTGGCCGCCGGCACGCCGCTGGAACTGGACATACCGCCACTGCCCGACCCGGGCCCGCGGCCGCGGCAGCCGGTCGGCCGGGAACCACTCAGCTAGGAAGGGGCGCCCCGGGAAACCGACCGCCTCCAGGTTGCAGAGCCGGGAGGCACCCGGCCGGAAAAGGGAAACGCCGGTGCCGGATCGGCTCCCCCCAGCCCATCCGACACCGGCTGCCGGCTGGCGACGTAGCCCGCGTGCCGTACCGGCATATCCCTCGGCGGAGGGCAGTGGCGGGCACTCATGCCCGTGCCGCGGGTCGGCCAGGTCCATCCCCCCGAATGAGAGTGCTGGCCACCGCTCCATCCGTCGACTGTCCAAGAGCGGTCGTCGGGGTGCCTGATACATGTCGTCGCAAGATTTTTTTGTCCGGTTCGTCGACGCCGGCGGCCGAATCCGATAGGTCGGGTTTCGCACCGCCGATGTATCAGAACCGGCTGCCAAAACCTCTCTGTGCACGAAGGAGGAAGTCTTAGGCTCACAACACAGCTCCGGTCATCCCGGGCCGAGCACCGAGCTGAGTCTGCGAATCTGGATGGCTGCCATGATCAATGCCGAAGCCGAACAGGGCACGCTCGCAAGCCGGGCAGGCGAAGTGTTCGAGCGCTACCGGGCTGGTGAGGCGGCGGCGATGGGCGACCTGGTCGCCTTGCTCACCCCGATTCTCTGGCACACCGTGCGCGCTCAGCGTCTCGACCGGGAATCGACCGAGGATGTGCTGCAAACCACCTGGCTGGCGCTGGTCGGCCACGCCGATTCGATCAGCGACCCGAGGGCCGTGCTGCAGTGGATGCTGGTGGCGGCCAAGCGGGAGGCCTGGCGGGTGCTGCGCGGCCAGGGCCGGCAGACCCCGGCCGAGATCGAAGAGGACGCGATGGCCACGCCGGATCACCAGCTGCCGGAGAACGTCACCCTGCGTGGCGTCGAACAGCAGCTGCTCTGGTCGCACATCTCGGAGTTGCCCGAGCGCTGCCGGGAGCTGCTTCGCGTGATCGCCTTTGCCGACCGTCCTGACTACGCCGAACTTGCTCGCGCACTGCGCATGCCGGTCGGCAGTATCGGCCCGACCCGCGGCCGGTGCCTGGCGAAGCTGCGTGCTTCCTTGACCGCTGATGCTCGATGGGAGCCTCGATGAATATTTCCGACATTCCGCGGGGGGAGTCGTGGGAGTCGCTCGCCAACGAGCCGCTGGATGCCTACGACGCCGAGGTTCTGTCCCGGATAGCACAGCTCTACTCCGAGCTGGATCCGGTGCCGGACGATCTGGTGGACCGGCTGCAGTTCGCGATCAGCCTGGATGCCCTCGAGGTGGAACTGGCCGAGTTGCAGCTCGGCTCAGGCGAACTGGTGGCGGCCCGGGCCGAGGCGGCCAGCGCGGTCAAGACGCTGACCTTCACCAGCGACAGCCTGACCACGACGGTGAACATCAGCAACGACGGCCCGGACCGGGTTCGGATCGACGGCTGGATCGCCCCGGGCGGAGCCAGCCTGGTCGAGCTGCATCAGGGCAGCCTGGTCCGTCAGGTTCAGGCCGATGAGGACGGCCGGTTCGTGTTCACCGACGTCGAGCATGCATTGACCCGTTTCCTGATCCGTCCGCAGTCCGCCGACGCGCTGCCGGTCGCAACCCCCGCCGTGGAGATCTGATTCCGCAGCACCGCACCCCTGGCGCGAATCACTTCCCAACGTCGGCGTTGTCGGCAGATCTGCCCGCGACGCTCAGTCTGCGAATGAGACGAGGTAATGATGAGCCCAGAATCCAACGGCAACGCCGCCCGACCGACGCGCAAGGAACCGAGCCTCAACCCGCCGAAGTACCTGTTGAACCGGCACGGTGGCCGGGTACTCGACCCGAGCAGCGCGGTGCGAAGCTCCAACCAGCCGGCGGTCCGGCCGACCGTCTACGTCGGCGGCCAGCTGCTGGTCCGTGACCGCGACCTCGACACGGTCCGGCCGCTGATGGCGAGGGTGCTGGAGAAGCTGCGTCTGCAGGCCCGCTACCTGCCAGTCGATCAGGAGCTGTACCGGCTGGCCGAGCGGCACGGGCTGCAGGAACTCGCCGACAAGATCCTCCTGCACCGGATCGCGCTGTCCAACACCGACAACGAACCGTCCGCCCCGCCGGATGCCTGGGCCGTGCTGCAGGAGTACCGCGCCGGCTTTCCCAAGGGCGACCCCACCGCGGAGCTGGTCACGCTGGAACACCTGCTGTCCGGCAGCGGCGCCATTGCCGGCAACCCGTTCATGCAGGGTGGTCCGTTCATGCAGGGCGGGCCCTTCATGGAAGGTGGCCCGTTCATGGAGGGCGGCCCGTTCATGCAGGGTGGCGGCGTGGTCGCGCAGTACGGGCTGCCCGGCTGTGGCGGCCGGGCCCCGGTGAAGTGGCTGGGCGCGCCGCCGAACCGGTGCCACGACTCGATGATGGGGACCCGGCGGCCGGTGGTGGCGGTGCTCGACACCGGCGCCGGCAAGCACGACTGGCTGCCGGACAGCATCGTGGACCGGGAGCCGGAGGTGCTCGGGCTGCCGCTCGGGCTCACCGATCCGGCCACCGCGCCGGAGGACACCGGCACCCTGAACAACCCGCTGGTGGCCGAGCTGGACTCCGACGCCGGGCACGGCACCTTCATCTGCGGCATCATCCGCCAGCTCTGCCCGGACGCCAACGTCCTCGCCGTCCGGGTCATGTACTCCGACGGCGTGGTGGCCGAGGGCGATCTGCTGCGCGCGGTCAACCGGCTGGTGTTCCGGCAGGAACTGGGCATCCGGCTGAACCAGCCGGAGCTGCTGGTGGACGTGGTGTCGATGTCGCTCGGCTACTACCACGAGTCGCCTTCGGACGCCGCGTTCGACCAGTTGCTGCTGGCACCGTTGACCGAGCTCGGCCGGCGCGGCGTCGCGGTGGTGGCCTCGGCCGGCAACGACTCCTCGCCGCGGCACATGTACCCGGCCGGCTTCTTCCCGAACAAGCAGGGCCCGGTGTTCGCGGCCGAACCGGACTGCGTGCCGGTAGCCAGCGTGGGCGCGCTCAACCCCGACGGCGAAACCATCGCGCTGTTCAGCAATGCCGGCCCGTGGGTGAGCTGCCACCGGATCGGGGTGGCGGTGGTGAGCACCATGCCGACCACCTTCAACGCGTCGCTGCAGCCGAGCGCCCGCTTCCAGCTGCCGGGCGAGGGCATCCGATCCACCATGGACATGGACGACTACCGCGGCGGTTTCGCCACCTGGAGCGGCACGTCATTCGCCGCGCCGGTGCTGGCCGGTGAGATCGCGCAGAACCTGATCACCCAGGGCAGCCTGGACGAGCAGGAGGTTTCGACGGCGGTGAGTCGCGGCTGGCAGGCAGTCGGCGCCCTGGTCAAGCTTGATCGACCAACCCAGGCGTGATGAGCTTGCTTGGTGTCTGCACGCGGGGGGTCGCCGGAGCTTCGCGAAGCTAGCCGGCTACACAGGCTTGGCGTTGCCGAGAACAACGCCGGCCGGCCCGCCCGGGCGCTGCCGCTGCTGCGCCGGGCATTGGAGGCGGTGCCGGGCAGTGACGGCCTGGCCGGCTCGGCCGAGCTGCTCGCCCGAATCTGGATCAGCGTGGCCACCAGCGAGTCCGAGCTGGGCGGCCTGGCCAAGGGCCTGGCCGCGCTGGCCGAGGCGCAGCGGCACGTGTCCGTCGCGCAGCAACCGAGCCTGCAGGCCTCGCTGGACAACCAGCTCGGCTACATGCTGGTGCGCGGCGGCAAGGTCGCCGAGGGGCTGACCCACCTCAACGCCGCGGTGGACCTGCTTGAGCAGGTGGAGCCGCAGCTGCGCTATTCGATCCTGCTCAACCGCGGCACCACCCATCTGTTTCGCGGTGACCTGCGCAGCGCCCGAAGCGACCTGACCGAGGCGGTGCGGGTGGCCCGGTCCGAGCGGATGCGGACCGCGGAGGCCAAGGCCCAGCACAACCTGGGCTACCTGGAGTTCCTCGCCGGCAACCTGGTCACCGGACTGCGCATGATGGACGAGGTCCTGGAACTCGACGCCGACGTCTCGACGGCGGTCATCCTGCTCGACCGGGCGCGGGTGATGATCGAGGCCGGCCTGCACCGCGACGCCGACACCTCGCTGCGGCAGGCCGGCGAGCTGTTCCGGGCTGCCCGGCTGTCCAAGGACGTCGGCGAGGTGGAGCTTGCCCGGGCCGAGTGCGCGCTGCTCGACGGCGAGGTGGCCGCCGCCCGCCGGCTGGCCAGCAGCGCCCGGGACCGGTTCCGGCGGCGCGGCAACGACCGGTCGCGGCGGGAGGCCGAGCTGCTGCTGCTGCAGGCCGACCTGGCCGCCGGGCGGCCGGGGTTGCGGCTGGCTCCGGTGGCGTTGCGGCTGGCGGAGGAGTACCGGGCCGAGTCGCTGAACACCCAGGCGCGCACGGCCCAGTTGATCGCCGCCGAGGCGCTGCTGCGCGCCGGCCGGGCCGCCGAGGCCGGCGAGGTGGCCCGTGGCGCCGGCATGATCCGCGGCGGCGACTCGATCTCGTCCCGGCTGCAGACCCGGCTGGTGCGCGGCCGGCTGCACTGGGCCGACGGCGACCGGGCGGCGGCCCGGCGTGAGATCCGGACCGGGCTGGCCGAGTTGGCCCGGCACCAGGCGCGCTTCGGCAGCATCGACGTGCAGACGGCCGGGGCGGTGCACGGCCGGGCGCTTGCCGTGCTGAACGTGACGCTGGCCTTGGCCGAGGAAAAGCCGCGGGCGGTGCTGGCCGCGGTGGAGCTGAGCCGGGCCACCTCCAACCGGATCCAGCCGGTGGTGGCCCCGGACGATCCGGCGGTCGCCGACCAGCTCGCCGAGCTGCGCCGGCTCACCGAGGAGCTGCGGATGCTGTCCACCGACCCGGCGGCTGCCGGCCGGGTGGCCGCCGGTCGACGCCGGATCGCCGAGATCGAGCAGTCGCTGCGGGCCCAGTCCTGGCACTGGCAGGGCACCGGTGACTCCGAGCGGGCGGCCAGCCCGGAGCAGATCCTCGCCGGCCTGGACCGGGTGGGCGCCGTCGGCGTCACCTACCTCGCGACCGAACGGCAGCTGCACGGTCTGGTCGCCTCGTCCGAGGGCATGCGAGTGGTGCCGCTGGGTGAGGCTGCGCCGGTGTTCGAATGGACCCGCCGGATCCGGGCCGACCTGGACATGCTGGCCCACGGCGGGCTGCCCGAGCCGATCGGCGACGCGGTGCGGCGCAGCCTGCGCCGGTCGCTGGACAGCCTGGATCGCAGCATCGTCGCCCCGCTCGAGCTGCCGGACAGCCGCCTGGTGCTGTCGCCGACCGGTCCGCTGGCGGTGCTGCCGTGGGGGCTGCTGCCCTCGCTACGCAGCCGGCCGGTGGTGGTCGTGCCGTCCGGCACGGCGTGGCTGATGGCGCGGCCGGACGGCCCGCCGGTGGGCTCGCTCGCCGCCGGCCGGCCGCCGCAGGAGCGTTGCCAGGTGCGGGCCTTCGCCGGTCCGGGGCTCGCGCATGCCGAGGCCGAGGCCGCCTCGGTGGCCGCGGCCTGGTCGGGAGCCAGCGTGCTGATCGGTCCGGACGCCGACCGGGCCGCGGTCAAGACGGCCCTGGCCGACGCCCGGATGGTGCACCTGGCAGCACATGGCACGCACCATGCCGAGAACCCGTTGTTCTCCTCGGTGCGGCTGGCCGACGGGCCGATCTTCGCCTACGAGCTGGACGCCACGGCCGGCTCGGCCGAGCACGTGGTGCTGTCGGCCTGCGAGCTGGGCCAGGCCACCATCCGGCCCGGCGACGAGACGCTCGGGCTGACCAGCGTGCTGCTGCGACTGGGCACCCGCAGCGTGATCTCCGGAGTGGCCAAGGTGCACGACCAGGTGGCCGCGGAGGTCATGCTGCGCTATCACAAGGCGCTGGCCGACGGAACCGACTCCGACCGGGCGCTGGCCGAGGCATGCGCGCTGAGCGACGACCTGCCGGCGCCGTTCGTCTGCTTCGGCGCGGCCTGGCGGGTCTGAGCGGCGGATCGGGCAACCGGCTGGACCGGACGTCCGTCGGGCCAGGCGACCCGGCATCCGTTGAGCCGGCTGAGCCAAATCGTCCGTCCGGCCGGGCGATTTGGCCGGCGGTCGGGCTGTCGCCTACGCTGGTAGCCGTTCCACCCGAAGACCGCTGGTCGTCGCATGCGCGCATGTGACCTAACAGCTCCGCGAGCGCCGGAGCGACCCGCGCAGGATGGCCGGCACGCGTGCTGCTGTACGCCCCGACGCCCTGCGCCGGGGCGTTTCGTCGTTCACGGGCCTGTTCGGCCTCGTAACCGCCTGCTTGGACCAGCCGAGCGAATACGAGAGGAGGACCATGCCGAACAGCGAGAAGGTCTCCGCGGTCGCCGAGATCGTCAACCACTTCAACTCATCGGCCGCGACCGTGCTCACCGAGTACCGCGGGCTCAGCGTCAAGCAACTCGGCCAACTGCGCAAGGCGCTCGGCAGCGAGACGACCTACGCGGTCGTGAAGAACACGCTGACCAAGCGGGCGGCCGCCGAGGCCGGCGTCGCCATCGACGAGAACCTGCTGGTCGGACCGACCGCGATTGCCTTCGTCAAGGGCGATCCGGTGGAGGCGGCCAAGGGCCTGCGCGACTTCGCCAAGTCGAACCCGCTGCTGATCATCAAGGGCGGGTTCTACGAGGGCAAGGCGCTGTCGGCCGCCGAGGTCAGCAAGATCGCCGACCTGGAGAGCCGCGAGGTCCTGCTGGCCAAGGTCGCCGGCGTGCTCAAGGCGCTGCCGACCCGGGCTGCCGGGCTGTTCCAGGCTCCGCTGTCGCAGGTGGCCAGGCTGGCCGCCGCGCTGGAGGAGAAGCGGGGCGGGGCCGGCGCAGCCGAAGCACCTGCCACCGAGGAAACCACCGAAGCTTCCGCCGAGCCGGCGGAGTAGCACCACCAACCCAGCCGGCTTTCCCGGCGATAAGAGAAAGGACGCCACACCATGGCGAAGCTCAGCACCGCAGAGCTCATCGACGCGTTCAAGGAGCTCACCCTCATCGAGCTGTCGGAGTTCGTCAAGCAGTTCGAGGAGACCTTCGACGTCACCGCGGCCGCGCCCATGATGGCCGCCGCCCCGGCCGGCCCGGCCGGCGCCGCTCCGGCCGAGGCAGTCGAGGAGCAGGACGAGTTCGACGTCATCCTCGAGGCAGCCGGTGACAAGAAGATCCAGGTCATCAAGGAGGTGCGCACTCTGACCAGCCTGGGCCTGAAGGAGGCCAAGGACCTGGTGGACGGCGCGCCGAAGCCGGTCCTGGAGAAGGTCAACAAGGAAGCCGCCGAGAAGGCCAAGGCCGCCCTGGAGGGCGCCGGCGCCTCGGTGACCGTCAAGTAGTTCCAGCAGCAGAATCAGGGGCGGTCCGCATCTGTGCGGGCCGCCCCTGACGCTTGCCGGCAACTGGCTGTCGGCTGTGCCTCGGCCATGCGACACCTGTCGCCGAACTCCCACCCGCCGGTCGCGGCCCGGCTGGTCGTACTAAGGTTCGCGTTTAGTCCGGCCTGCCCGGCTACCAGTCGGTAACCGCAGGCCTGATCACTCGTTGTAACCGTCAGGCGCCGTTCGTCCGCGAGAAACGGCGAAGCCTCACGGCTGCAACGCGCACGATCGCGGGAGGAGCCGCATGGGTGTCGAGGTGACGGTCGAGGGGCTGACCAAGTCCTTCGGCAAGCAGGTCATCTGGGGCGACGTCACCCTCACGCTGCCGCCGGGCGAGATCAGTGTGATGCTCGGCCCGTCCGGCACCGGCAAGTCGGTGTTCCTCAAGACCCTGGTCGGCCTGCTCAAGCCGGATCGGGGATCCATCTTCATCCGCGACGTGAACCTGGCCCGGTGCAGCGAGCACCAGCTGTATGAGACCCGCAAGCTGTTCGGCGTGCTGTTCCAGGACGGCGCGCTGTTCGGTTCGATGAACCTGTTCGACAACATCGCCTTCCCGCTGCGCGAGCACACCCGCAAGAGCGAGTCGGAGATCAAGCAGATCGTCACCGAGAAGCTCGAGATGGTCGGCCTGACCGGCACCGAAAAGAAGCTGCCGGGCGAGATCTCCGGTGGCATGCGCAAGCGGGCGGGCCTGGCCCGGGCACTGGTGCTGAACCCGGAGATCATCCTCTTCGACGAGCCGGACTCCGGCCTGGATCCGGTCCGGGTGGCCTACCTGAACCAGCTGATCGTCGATCTCAACGCCCAGACCGACTCCACCTTCCTGATCGTCACCCACGACATCGGCACCGCCCGCACGGTTCCGGACAACCTGGGCCTGCTGTTCCGCCGGGAACTGGTCATGTTCGGTCCGCGGGAGGTGCTGCTCACCTCCGAGGAACCGGTGGTCAAGCAGTTCCTCAACGGCCGCAAGGAAGGGCCGATCGGCATGTCGGAGGAGAAGGACGCCGGCCAGGTGGCCGCCGAGCTGGCCGCCATCTCCGAGGAGGAGCCGGCGCCGGGCACCGGTCCGAAGGGAGCCACCGGAGCCGGCGTGCCGCCGCAGCTGCAGCCCTCGGAGGGGTTGCCCGAGCGCAAGGCCGCCGGCCGGCGCCAGCAGCGGGTGCTGGAGATGCTGCACACCCTGCCGGCGCCCGCCCAGGCGGCGATCCGGCAGTCCCTGCCAGACTCGGCCGCCGGCTGGTCGAGCGGCCCGGGCCTGTCCGGTGATCAGCGTGCCGACGGTTCCGGGCCCGAGGCGGACCACCGCCAGCCGAGCGAACCGGTCGGGGCGGACCGGAGCGCCGGGACGGACCGGACGGCCGAACTCGGCAGGAGCGGCGAATGAGCTCCTTCTCGCTGACCGCCGGGATCAGCCAGACCGGCCGGCTGTTCGCGCTGTTCCTCGACGTCGTCCGGCTGAGCTTCCGCCGGCCGTTCCAGGGCCGGGAGTTCGTTCAGCAGGCCTGGTTCATCGCCAGCGTGACGATCCTGCCCACCTCGCTGGTCGCCATTCCGTTCGGCGCGGTGATCGCGCTGCAGCTCGGCTCGCTGACCCGCCAGCTGGGTGCCCAGTCGTTCACCGGCGCCGCCTCGGTGCTGGCGGTGATCCGGGAGGCCAGCCCAATCGTGTGCGCGCTGCTGATCGCCGGCGCCGGCGGCTCGGCGATCTGTGCCGACCTGGGTAGCCGCAAGATCCGCGACGAGATCGACGCGATGGAGGTGCTCGGCATCTCCCCGGTGCAGCGGCTGGTGGTGCCGCGGGTGCTGGCCTGCATGCTGGTCGCGGCGGCGCTGAACGGGCTGGTCAGCGTGGTCGGGGTGGCCGGCGGCTACTTCTTCAACGTGGTGCTGCAGGGCGGCACGCCTGGTGCGTACCTGGCCAGCTTCTCGGCCCTGGCCCAGCTTCCGGATCTGTACGCCGGCGAGTTCAAGGCGGTCATCTTCGGCCTGATCGCCGCGGTGGTGGCCTCCCACAAGGGACTGAACGCCGGCGGCGGCCCGAAGGGGGTCGGCGACGCGGTCAACCAGTCGGTGGTGATCACCTTCCTGCTGCTGTTCTTCGTCAACTTCGTCCTGACGGCCGTCTACTTCCAGGTCGTGCCACCGAAGGGGTCGTGATCGTCGTGGTTGAGTGCCGCAGCGGACGGGCGGGGAGCGTGGCCGATGGCTAGCTCCGCGCTCGCTGCCGTGCGCCGGACCGCCGGGCGGCCGATCGCCATGCTGGACGACCTGGGCGGCCAGCTGGCCTTCTACGTCAAGGCGCTGGCCTGGACCCCGCGCACAATCCGCCGGTACAAGCGCGAGGTGCTCCGGCTGCTTGCCGAGGTCAGCTTCGGCACCGGGGCGCTGGCGGTGATCGGCGGCACGGTGGGCGTGATCGCGTTCCTGTCCTTCTTCACCGGGACGGAGGTGGGCCTGCAGGGCTACGCCGCGCTGAACCAACTCGGCACCAGCGCGTTCACCGGCTTCATCTCCGCCTACTTCAACACCCGCGAGATCGCCCCGCTGGTGGCCGGGCTGGCGCTGTCGGCGACGGTCGGCTGCGGCTTCACCGCCCAGCTGGGCGCGATGCGGATCTCGGAGGAGATCGACGCCCTCGAGGTGATGGCGGTGCCGTCGCTGCCGTTCCTGGTCACCGCCCGGCTGATCGCCGGCTTCATCGCGGTGATCCCGCTGTACGTGATCGGGCTGCTCTGCTCCTACCTGGCCACCCGCACCATCGCCACCGCCTACTACGGCCAGTCCACCGGCACCTACGACCACTATTTCCGGCTGTTCCTGCCACCCACCGACGTGCTGTGGTCGTTCTTCAAGGTGCTGGTCTTCGCGGTGGTGATCGTGATGACGCACTGCTACTACGGCTACACCGCCAAGGGCGGCCCGGCCGGCGTCGGAGTGGCCGTCGGCCGGGCGGTGCGCACCGCGATCGTGGCCATCAACGTGGTCGACTTCTTCCTGTCCCTGGCCATCTGGGGCGCCACCACCACCGTCCGGATCGCGGGGTGAGCCATGGCGAGTGAGTCGAGGATGGCCCGCTACCGGGCTCGGCTGTACGGGCTGGTGTTCCTGGCCGTGCTGGCCGGCCTGGTCAGCCTCTCGGTGGCCGCCTACCGGCAGGTGTTCACCAAGGTCACCCTGGTGACGCTGGACACCGACCACACCGGCGCCCAGCTGCTGCCGCAGTCGGACGTGAAGCTGCGCGGCATCGTGGTGGGCGAGGTGCGTGGCATCTCCACCTACAACGTGCCGGCCGCCGCCGACCAGCAGCCGGAGACCCGGGCCCGGGTCCGGCTGGCGCTCAACCCTGGCCGGGCCAAGCTGATCCCGGCCGGGGTGACCGCGCTGCTGCTGCCCAAGACGCTGTTCGGCGAGCGGTACGTGGCCCTGCAGGTGCCCACCGACCTCACCGGACCAGCCGCCGCTCCCATCAAAGCCGGCGCCACCATCTCCAGCGGCAAGGACGCCATCGAGGTGGAGCGGGTGCTGGACGACCTGTACCCGGTGCTGCTGGCGTTGCATCCAGAGGATCTGAAGGTCACCCTGACCGCGCTGGCGACCGCGCTGCAGGGCCGCGGCAAGCAACTGGGCGACAACCTGGCGGCGCTGGCCGACTACCTGACCAGGCTCAACCCGAAGGTTCCCGAGCTGGCCGACGACCTGGACAAGCTGGGCAAGGTGGCGCTGGAGTACAACGACGCCGCGCCGGATCTGCTGGCCAGCCTGGACAACCTGCAGACCACCTCGACCACCATCACCCGGCGACCGCAGGCGCTGCAGGAGTTGCTGACCGCCGCCACCAGCACCTCCAACACGCTGGATCAGTTCCTCAACGCCGACGGCGACTACCTGATCCAGCTGTCGGCCTCCTCGGCCAAGATCCTGGCGCTGCTGGCCGAATACTCGCCGGAGTATCCCTGCATGGCCCAGGGCTTCGCCGACCTGGAGCCGCGGTTGGAGCAGGCCTTCGGCGGCGGCCAGCCCGGCCTGCACATCACCCTGGAGCTGGTGAAGAGCCAGGGCAAGTACGTGGCCGGCAACGAGCCGCGGTACTCCAGCCAGCACGGGCCGCACTGCTTCGGCCTGCCGCAGCCGGCCGTGCCGTTCCCCGGCGTGCAGTTCGACGACGGCGCGCCGAACATCGGCCCGGCCTCGCCGCCCGGCCAGCCCACCGCCGACAGGGCGGCCTACGGCTCCGGCGCACCCGCCGGCGTCGGCTCGCCGGCCGAGACCAGGCTGATCGACGGGCTGCTGTCCGGCCAGTACGGCAACGACCCGGCCAAGGTGCCGGCCATCGCCAGCCTGCTGGCCGCGCCGCTGCTGCGGGGAAGCGTGGTGAGCGTCAAGTGAGCAAGCACCCGAGCGCATTGGAGGGGACGGCATGAGAGGGCTGTTGTCTCCGCTGATCAAGCTGGTCGCGTTCCTGCTGGTGACCGCGATGGCCACCTACGTGCTGGCCGCCACCATCACCAACGCCGGCTATGGCAAGACGACTTCCTACTACGCGCTGTTCCACGACGCGACCGGCCTGCTGGCCGGCGACGACGTGCGGATCTCCGGCGTCCGGGTCGGCTCCATCCAGAGCATCTCGCTGGTGCGCGAGCCCGACACCGCCTCCCCGGCCACCGCGCCGTTCGTGGCCCGAGTCAGGTTCAGCGTGGCCAGCGACCACAACCTGACCACCTGGTCGCGGGCCAAGCTGCGCTTCCGCAACCTGGTCGGACAGCGTTACCTGGCCGTCGAGGAGGGCAGCGCGATCCCGGAGGTGGCTCAGACCAACCTCAAGCCGAAGGCGACCATCCCGCTCAGCCAGACCGAGGACGCGCTGGATTCTGTCCACCCTGTTCGCCGGCTTCAAGCCGCTGTTCGTCGGCCTGGACCCGTCCGAGATCAATGACCTGTCGATGGAGATCATCCAGACCCTGCAAGGCGAAGGCGGCACGGTGGACACCCTGCTGCAGCAGACCGCGGAGCTCACCTCGGCGATCGCGGACAAGGATAAGGCGATCGGCGACCTGATCGACAACCTCTCCTCAGTGCTGGACACGGTGGGCCAGCGCGACGCGAAGCTGGCCGAGCTGATCAGCCAGCTGCAGCGCTGGGTGTCGGGCCTGGCCGCCGACCGGACCACCATCGGCGACTCGATCACCGGCATCAACAACCTGACCTCGGCCACCGCCGGCCTGCTGGAGAAGTCCCGGCCGCAGCTCAAGCAGGACGTGGTCGACCTGACTGGGCTGGCCCAGACCCTCAACGCCGGTGGCAGCACCATCGACGGCGTGCTGCAGCGGCTGCCGACGAAGGTGGCCACCCTGACCCGGACCGCCACCTACGGCTCGTGGTTCAACTTCTACCTCTGCTCGATGGGCGGCACGGTGACCCTGCCGGGCAACGTCACGGTCACTCCCAACCCGATCTTTCCGCCGGCGAGGTGCAACTGATGGCCCGGCTGAGCAGTGCGGAGGTGGTGGCCGGTGGCTAGCGGGATGAAGCGCGCGCCGCGCGGGCGGTCCTTCGCCTCCCGCAACCCGACCACCATCGGGGCGATCGGCCTGGTGGTGATCGCGGTGCTGCTGTGGGCGGCTTTCAACGCGGCCAAGTTGCCGATCATCGGCGGCGGCACGCCGTACGCGGCGATCTTCTCCGAGGCGTCCGGCCTGCAGCCCGACGACGAGGTCCGTATCGCCGGGGTCAAGGTCGGCACCGTCACCGGGGTGCGGCTGGACGGCCCGAACGGCAAGGACGTCAGGGTCAGCTTCCGGGTCAAGCACGCCTTCGTCGGCGACCAGACCCAGGCCATCATCAAGATCAAGACGGTGCTCGGCCGCAAGTACCTGGAGCTGGATCCGGCCGGCACCGCGAAGCAGCGGCCGGGCTCGACCATCGGCCTGGACCGAACGCAGACCCCGTATGACATCTACCCGGCGTTCTCCGACCTGACCAAGACGGTGGGCGCCATCGACACCAGCCAGCTGGGCCGGTCGCTGGAGACCCTGGCCCAGACCTTCGCCGACACCCCGGCCTCGGTGCGCAGCAGCCTGCAGGGGCTGTCCCGGCTGTCGAACACCATCGCCTCCCGCGACCAGGCGCTGCGCACCCTGCTGGCCCGGGCGAACGACGTGACCGGCGTGCTGGCCGACCAGGACGCCCAGATCAGCAAGCTGATCACCGACGGCAACCTGCTGCTGGACGAGCTCAACCAGCGCAAGGAGGCGATCCGCACCCTGTTCCTGAACACCTCGGCGCTGGCGCTGCAGATCTCGGGCCTGGTCGCCGACAACCAGCAGACCCTGAAGCCGGCGCTGGACCAGTTGCACGGCGTGCTCAGCATCCTGACCAAGAACCTGGACAACCTCGACCGCGGCTTGGCCCTGCTCGCGCCGTTCTACCGGGTCTTCGCCAACACCCTCGGCAACGGCAGGTGGTTCGACACCTACATCCAGAACTTCTCCGCCGGCGGCGTGCTCGGCACCCTGACCGGAGTCGGCCAATGATCCGCGCGCTGCCCAAGCGGGTTTCCCAGCTGATCCTGGTGGCCATCGTGGCCGTGATCGTGCTCGGCGCCGCGGTGTTCCTGCTGCTGCCCGGCCCGACCAAGACGGTGACGGCGCGGTTCGACCGGGCGGTCGGGCTCTACCCTGGCTCCTCGGTGCGGCTGCACGGCGTGGCCGTCGGCCGGATCACCAAGGTCAAGCCGGACGGCGGCAGCGTGCTGGTGACCATGAAGTACGACCGCAAGATCAACCTGCCCGCCTACCCGTCCGACGCCAAGGTGGTCCGGGCGGCCATCATCCCGCCGTCGCTGGTCTCCGACCGCTACGTGCAGCTGCTGGACATGGCCTCCTGCGACTCGCACTGCCCGGCGCTGGCCGACCATGCCACGATCGGGCAGAACCAGACCGCCTCACCGGTGGAGCTGGACGACATCTACGCCGCGCTGAACACCCTCAACACCGCGCTCGGCCCGCAGGGCGCCAACTCGTCCTCGCTGTCGGCCAACGGCCCGCTCTCGGACCTGATCGACGTGGGCGCGGCCAACCTGGACGGCAACGGCCAGGCGCTGGGCAGCACCATCACCGACCTGTCCAAGGCGGTGCAGACGCTGGCCAACGGGCGGCAGGACCTGTTCGGGACGGTGAAGAACCTGCAGGTCTTCTCCGACGCGCTGGTCGCCAACGACACCCAGATCCGCAAGTTCAACGACGAGCTGGATCAGGTGACCTCGGCGCTGGCCGACGAGCGCGGTTCGCTGGCCGCGGCGCTGAAGAACCTCAGCCAGGCACTGTCCGACGTCGCCGGGTTCATCAAGACCAACTCGCAGTCCATCCACACCGACGTGGTCGGCCTGAAGGACGTCGTCAACGTGCTGAACGACCAGAAGGCAGCGATCAACGAGATCTTCGCCGTGGCACCGGTGGCGGTGTCCAACCTGGCGCATACCTACAACCCGAGCTCCGGCACGCTGGATACCCGGGACAACATGGGTGGCCTGCAGAACCCGCTGGACCCGGCGGTGATCTGCTCGGCGCTGGTGTCCACCGGGCACCTGCCGAGTACCGGCGTGATCGCCGAGACCTGCCAGCAAATTGCCAAGGTGCTCGGCGGCCTGCCGGTGCTGACCGGCAACGGCCTGCCGTCCGGCGGCCCCTTGATCCCGCTGCCGCCGCTGGGGGGGCCGTGATGCCGCGCCGGCTGCGGGCGGTCGCCACCGCGCTGGTGGCCGCGCTGACCCTGACCGGCTGTGGCTTCCACGGCCTGTACTCGGCACCCCTGCCGGGCGGCGCGGACCTGGGCAGCCATCCCTACCACGTGCTGATCGACTTCTCCGATGTGCTGGACCTGGTGCCGCAGTCGGCGGTGAAGGTCAACGACGTGACGGTCGGCAAAGTGGAGTCGGTGAAGCTGGTCGGCTGGGTGGCCGAGGTGCAGGTGGCGGTCAACGGCGACGTCAAGCTGCCGGCCAACGCCTATGCCCGGATCCGGCAGACCTCGCTGCTGGGGGAGAAGTTCGTCTCACTGTCCTACCCGCCGGACGGCGAGGTGCCCGATCCGACGCCGCTGTCGGCCGCCGCGCACGCCGGCTACGCCTACCCGCACATCGCGATCGGCCGCACCGGGCAAACCCCGGAGGTCGAGGAGGTGCTCGGCGCGCTGTCGCTGCTGCTCAACGGAGGCGGCCTGGAGCAACTCAAGACGATCACCCACGAGCTGGACCAGGCACTGTCCGGGCACACCACCGACGTGCGCAACCTGCTGGCCCAGGCCACCTCCTTCACCAGCACGCTGAACACCCAGAAGTCGCGGATCCTGGCCGCGATCGACAACCTTGACGCGCTGGTGCGCACGCTGAACCAGCAGAAGGCGATCCTGGCCGGGGCGCTGGACACGATGCCGCAGGCGATCCGGATCCTGGCCGACGAGAAGGACCAGTTCGTCACCCTGCTGCAGAGCCTGGACCGGTTGAGCGGGGTGGCGGTACAGGTGGTCAACGGCGCGACCGACAACTTCGTCTCGGCGCTGCGCAGCCTGGATCCGGTGATGACCGAGTTCACCAAGGCCGGCGACGCGCTGCCCAAGTCCTTCGAGCTGCTGGCCACCTTCCCGTTCCCCAAGACCGCGGTGAACGGGATCAAGGGTGACTACACCAACCTCTACCTGTCGGCCGACCTGAACCTCTCGGACCTGTTGGACAACCTGCTCAAGCCGCCGCCGACGCCGCTGTCGGGCAACGCGGGCGGGCAGGGTGCCGGCACCACGACCATCCCCGGCTTGGGCGGAGGCTCGCGATGATCCGGCGATCCACCAAGATCCAGCTGCTGGCCTTCATCGTCCTGTCGCTGCTCGGTGTCAGCTACGTCGGCTTCAACTACGTCGGCCTGGGCGACACCCTGTTCGGGCCGAGCGGCTGCACGGTGAGCGCCAACTTCCCCGACTCCGGCGGCATCTTCTCCAACGCCGAGGTCACCTACCGCGGGGTCACGGTGGGCCGGGTCGGCCAGCTGCACCTGGCCGACTACACCGGTTCGGACGGCCAGCAGGTGCGCGGCGTGCGGGTGGACCTGCGGCTCGACAACTGCTCCCATCCGGCCATCCCGGCCAGTGCGCAGGCCTACATCTCCGACCGCTCGGCGGTCGGCGAGCAGTACGTCAACCTGGAACCCACCGATGGCAACGGGCCGTACCTGGCCAAGGGCGCGGTGCTGGCCAAGCCGGGCCAGGTGCCGATCGCCACCCAGGTGCTGCTGCAGAACCTGGACAACCTGGTCTCGCACATTGACTCGGCGAAGCTGAACACGGTGGTCAGCGAGCTCGGCACCGCCTTCAACGGCCGGGGGCCCGCGCTGCAGGCGCTGCTGGACGCCGGCGACCAGCTGCTGGCCTCGGCCCGGCAGGCGCTGCCGGAAACCCTGAAGCTGATCGACGACGGCCAGATCGTGCTGAAGACCCAGCTGGACTCCGGCTCGGCGATCAAGGACTGGGCCCGCAACCTGAACCTGATCACCAGCCAGCTCAAGCAGAGCGACCCGGACCTGAACGCGCTGCTGACCAACGGGCCGTCACAGCTGAGCACGATCAGCACGTTCATCCAGAGCAACCGCTCCGACCTGGACCAGTTGCTGGCCAACCTGACCTCGGTCAACCAGCTGCTGGTGTCCCGGCTCGCCGGCATCGAGCAGATCCTGCTGATCTATCCCGGCGCCGAGGCGGGCGGCTTCACCGTGACGCCGGGCGACGGCACCGCCCACTTCGGGCTGGTGGTCAACGTCGACGACCCGCCGTCCTGCACCGCCGGCTACGGCGGCACCACCATCCGCAAGCCGAGCCAGACCGGGCCCGCCAAGACCAACACGGCCGCGCGTTGCGCGCTGCCGGCCGGCTCGCCCACCGACATCCGCGGCGCCCAGCACGCACCGGGTGGCGATCCGGTGACCACAGGTGGCGGGGGTAGTTTTTATCCGCGTGCCGTCCCGCAGTCCGGCGGCAGCTCGCCGCGGATCGTCCAGCTGGGCGGTTCGATGGCGACCGGCGACGTGCTGGCCGACAACTCCTGGCTGGCGCTGCTCACCGGCGGGCTGCACTGAACGCACCGAACGGGCCCTGGAGAGGCAGGTCATGACCGAGCCAGCCAGCCGCACCGTGCCTCGCTGGTCGGTGTGGCTGCTCGCGGCGCTGGCCGTGGTGCTGCTGGCGGCCAGCGGCGCGCTCGCCGCGATCCGGCTGAGCCACCGGCATGCCGGCGCCGCCCAGCTCAGCGGGGCCGAGAACGCGGCGGTCGAGGCCGCCCGGCAGGAGGCCATCAACATCCAGACCTACCGGCTCAAGAGCTTCGACGCCGACTTCGCCGCCGCACTGGCCGGCCTGACCCCGACCAAGCGAACCCAGTGGGAGGCCAACAAGGCCACCCTGAAATCGCAGCTCACCGCCCAGAAGATCGACTCGGCCGCCACCGTCTCGGGCGCCGGGCTGGTCAGCTTCGATGGCAACTCGGCGGTGGTCGCGGTGGCCGCGGACACCCAGCGGGTCGATTCGGCCGGCAAGTCGACCACCATCGCTCGCAACCGGTTCCAGATCAGCATGAAGTTGATGAACGGCAAGTGGCTGATGGACGACCTCGAATCGGTCTCGATCTCGTGACCCGGCGACCGCGCTCGATTCCCGGCATTCCGGGTGAAGCGCCCATCGGGCGGTGGATATGACCGAGCGCCCGGAAGTGCCCTCTCGCGCCGACGAATCGTCCTCAGCCACCCCGCCCGGCACGGCGGGGGAGGCGGGCCGCCGCCCGTCACCGGGACCGTCGGCGACCTCGCGAGCCCGCCGGGCGTCGGCCGCGGGCGTCGAGGTGCGCCGGCCGTCGCCGCGGCCCGCCGCCGCGCCGACGGCGAACGGGGCGGCCTCGGACGGCGAGGTGACGTCCGCTGCCCCGCCCAGCGAGGCGAGGCCGGCACGCGCCCCGGCCAGCGAGGTGAGGCCGGCCGATGCCCGGGGGAGCAAGGCGAGGCCGGCACCCGCGCCGGCGTTTGCGGAGGCGCTGCCCTACCAGGCGACCGCCGGACAGGCCGGCGAACGACGCCGACCCCCGGTCTGGCTCGCGATCCTGCTGGCGGTGCTCGTGCTGGCCGGTGCGGCCGCGCTGGTGGTGGTGCTGCGGCTGCCCTCCGGCGCCGGCTCGGTCGAGGACCGCGACCGCGCGCTGTCGGCCGCCAAGACCGAGGTGCCGCTGATCCTGTCCTACGACTACCGGAGCTTCGACGCCGGCGTGGCCAAGGCGAAGGCCGAACTGACCGGCCGGGCGGTCACCGACTACACCACCGCGATGGCCAAGACGATCAAGCCCACCGCGATCAAGGTCAAGGCGGTGGTGCAGGCGCAGACGGACGGCGCCGGGGTGGAGTCGGTGTCGCCGGACGGGCGGCAGGTGACGGTGGTGGTCTTCGGCGAGCAGAAGGTCACCAACAGCTCGCTGGCCGCGCCGCGGACCGACCTGTTCCGGGTCCGGGCCACCCTGAATCTGGTCGGCGGGCAGTGGCTGGTCAGCAAGTTCGACCAGATCTGAGCCGACGGCCGGGCCGGGAAACTTGCCCCCAGTGTGCCGAAACGCTTGACTGCACCTGCTCGCCAAGGCACCCTTCTTATCAACAGCGCCGCATTGGCGCCGGTCCGGACGGCTCTCAGCGGCCGAGGACAGGCCCCGAACGAGCTGGCGCGGGCAGGACGGCCGGAAGCACGGCCGGGGCGGTCGGCGAGCAATCGCCACCGCGTGACCGCCGCCTCATGGAGGCGGTGTGGACAGGTGTGCCCGGAGGGGCTAAACTGTTAATTTGCGCTGCCCCTCAAACCACTGACGGCCCGTACCGGGCCTAATTCCTGCTGTCCCGGCTGCGGCCGGCGGGCGCCAGGGAGCCGGTGGTCTGCCGGTCAGCGTGCAGATCAGGAGTTGCGCCGCTGGTCGGGTCGCTGTTAGGGCAGTCGCAGCCCAGCCGGCCGGCGCAACGGTGGCACATTGTCCTCGGAAGGACGCATCTTGGCAGTCACTCGCCCCGGCAAGTCCGAAACCGGCACCGTTCAGGGGATCCCTGGAGCCCCCATCCGCACTTCCTTCGCCAAAATCCGGGAGCCGCTCGAGGTTCCCAACCTGCTGGCCCTGCAGACCGAGTCCTTCGACTGGCTGATCGGCAACGAAGCCTGGCAGGAGAGGGTCGCCAACGACGACTCCGGCGTCGCCGCCATCTCCGGCCTGGAGGAGATCCTTGGCGAGATCTCACCCATCGAAGACTTCTCCGGTTCGATGTCCCTGTCGTTCTCCTCACCTCGCTTCGAGGAGGTGAAGGCCTCCATCGAGGAGTGCAAGGACAAGGACATGACCTACGCGGCGCCGCTGTTCGTCACCGCGGAGTTCACCAACAACACCACCGGCGAGATCAAGAGCCAGACGGTGTTCATGGGTGACTTCCCGATGATGACCCGCAAGGGCACGTTCGTGATCAACGGCACCGAGCGGGTGGTGGTCAGCCAGCTCGTCCGCTCGCCGGGCGTCTACTTCGACCGGAGCCTGGACAAGACCTCCGACGTCAACGTCTTCTCGGTCAAGGTCATCCCCAGCCGGGGCGCCTGGCTTGAATTCGACGTGGACAAGCGCTCCACCGTCGGCGTCCGGATCGACCGCAAGCGCCGCCAGCCGGTGACCGTGCTGCTCAAGGCGCTGGGCTGGAGCCCCGACCGGATCCGCGAGCACTTCGGCTGGTCGGAAACCCTGCTGGCCACCCTGGAGAAGGACCACATCCCTGGCCAGGACGAGGCGCTGCTGGACATCTACCGCAAGCTGCGGCCGGGCGAGCCGCCGACCAAGGAGTCGGCGCAGGCGCTGCTGGAGAACCTGTTCTTCAACCCCAAGCGCTACGACCTGGCCAAGGTCGGCCGGTACAAGGCCAACAAGAAGCTCGGCCTGGACGTCAACATCAACACCGGCACGCTGACCGAGGACGACATCGTCAAGACCATCGAGTACCTGGTCCGGCTGCACGCCGGCGAGGACGGCTACGAAGTGGACGACATCGACCACTTCGGCAACCGGCGGCTGCGCACGGTGGGCGAGCTGATCCAGAACCAGATCCGGGTCGGCCTGTCCCGGATGGAGCGGGTCGTCCGGGAGCGGATGACCACCCAGGACGTCGAGGCGATCACGCCGCAGACCCTGATCAACATCCGCCCCGTGGTGGCCTCGATCAAGGAGTTCTTCGGCACCTCCCAGCTCAGCCAGTTCATGGACCAGACCAACCCGCTGGCGGGCCTGACCCACAAGCGGCGGCTGTCCGCGCTGGGCCCGGGCGGCCTGTCCCGGGACCGGGCCGGCATGGAGGTCCGCGACGTGCACCCGAGCCACTACGGCCGGATGTGCCCGATCGAGACCCCGGAAGGCCCGAACATCGGCCTGATCGGCTCGCTGGCCTCCTACGGCCGGGTGAACGCGTTCGGCTTCGTCGAGACGCCGTACCGCAAGGTCGAGAACGGCACCGTGACCGACCAGATCGCCTACCTCACCGCTGACGAGGAGGACCGGCACACCATCGCCCAGGCCAACGCCCTGATCGATGCCCAGGGCCGGTTCGCCGAGGAGAAGGTGCTGTGCCGCAAGAAGGGCGGCGAGGTCGAGCTGCTCGAGCCGTCCGAGGTCGACTACATGGACGTCTCGCCGCGCCAGATGGTGTCGGTGGCGACCGCGATGATCCCGTTCCTCGAGCACGACGACGCCAACCGGGCCCTGATGGGTGCGAACATGCAGCGCCAGGCGGTGCCGCTGCTGCGCTCGGAGGCCCCGCTGGTCGGCACCGGCATGGAGCTGCGGGCCGCGGTCGACGCCGCGGATGCGGTGGTCGCCGACAAGGCGGGCGTGGTCGAGGAGCTGTCGGCCGACTACATCACCGTGATGGCTGACGACGGCACCCGCAACACCTACCGGCTGTCCAAGTTCGCCCGGTCCAACCAGGGCACCAGCTTCAACCAGAAGCCGATCGTGGCCGAGGGAGACCGGGTCGAGGTGGGCCAGGTGATCGCCGACGGTCCGTCCACCGACAACGGCGAGATGGCGCTGGGCAAGAACCTGCTGGTCGCCTTCATGCCGTGGGAGGGCCACAACTACGAGGACGCCATCATCCTCAACCAGCGCATCGTGCAGGACGACGTGCTGACCTCGATCCACATCGACGAGCACGAGGTCGACGCCCGGGACACCAAGCTGGGCGCCGAGGAGATCACCCGGGACATCCCGAACGTCTCCGACGAGGTGCTGGCCGACCTGGACGAGCGAGGCATCATCCGGATCGGTGCCGACGTGGTGACCGGTGACGTGCTGGTCGGCAAGGTGACCCCGAAGGGCGAGACCGAGCTGACCCCGGAGGAGCGGCTGCTGCGCGCGATCTTCGGCGAGAAGGCCCGCGAAGTGCGCGACACCTCGATGAAGGTCAGCCACGGCGGCGACGGCAAGGTGATCGGCGTCCGGGTGTTCTCCCGCGAGGACGGCGACGAGCTGCCGCCGGGCGTCAACGAGCTGGTGCGGGTCTACATCGCCCAGAAGCGCAAGATCCAGGACGGCGACAAGCTCGCCGGCCGGCACGGCAACAAGGGTGTGATCGCCAAGATCCTGCCGCCGGAGGACATGCCTTTCCTGTCCGACGGCACCCCGGTCAACATCGTGCTCAACCCGCTCGGCGTGCCGGGCCGGATGAACATCGGCCAGGTGCTGGAGACCCACCTCGGGTGGGTGGCCAAGACCGGCTGGCAGGTCGAGGGTGAGCCGGAGTGGGCAGGCCGGCTGTCCGAGGACGCCCGCAGCGGCAATCCGGGCACCAGGGTGGCCACCCCGGTCTTCGACGGCGCCCGCGAGGAGGAGATCACCGGCTTGCTCGACTCGACGCTGCGGACCCGGGACGGCGAGCAGCTGATCGGCCGGACCGGCAAGGCGCAGCTGATCGACGGCCGCTCCGGCGAGCCGTTCCCGGACCCGATCTCGGTCGGCTACGTCTACATCCTGAAGCTGCTGCACCTGGTGGACGACAAGATCCACGCCCGCTCCACCGGGCCGTACTCGATGATCACCCAGCAGCCGCTGGGCGGTAAGGCGCAGTTCGGTGGCCAGCGGTTCGGCGAGATGGAGTGCTGGGCGATGCAGGCCTACGGCGCGGCCTACGCGCTGCAGGAGCTGCTGACCATCAAGTCCGACGACATCCTGGGCCGGGTGAAGGTCTACGAGGCCATCGTTAAGGGCGAGAACATCCCGGAGCCGGGCATCCCGGAGTCGTTCAAGGTGCTGCTCAAGGAGCTGCAGTCGCTGTGCCTGAACGTCGAGGTGCTCTCCAGCGACGGCGTCGCGGTCGAAATGCGTGACACCGACGACGACGTGTTCCGGGCCGCCGAGGAGCTCGGCATCGACCTGTCCCGTCGTGAGCCGAGTTCGGTGGAGGAAGTCTGAGCGCAGCCGTGCTGCCGGCCCGGTCCGTTGACCGGGCCGGCGCGGCTCGCGTCCGACCCGACCATCGACTCCGGTTTCAAAGTTTTACGTTCTAAGGAAGAAGGAAAAGTTGCTCGACGTCAACGTGTTCGACGAGCTACGCATCGGTCTGGCCACCGCCGACGACATCCGGCAGTGGAGCCACGGCGAGGTCAAGAAGCCCGAGACCATCAACTACCGGACTCTGAAGCCGGAGAAGGATGGCCTGTTCTGCGAGAAGATCTTCGGTCCCACCCGGGACTGGGAGTGCTACTGCGGTAAGTACAAGCGGGTCCGGTTCAAGGGCATCATCTGCGAGCGCTGCGGCGTCGAGGTGACCCGGGCCAAGGTCCGCCGGGAGCGGATGGGCCACATCGAGCTGGCCGCTCCGGTCACCCACATCTGGTACTTCAAGGGCGTGCCGTCCCGGCTGGGCTACCTGCTGGACCTGGCGCCCAAGGATCTCGAGAAGATCATCTACTTCGCCGCCTACCTGATCACCGCGGTGGACGCCGAGACCCGGCACCGTGACATGCCGACGTTGGAAGCTGAGATCAGCGCGGAGCGGTCCACCCTGGAGAAGCGCCGGGACGCCGACATCGAGGCCCGGGCCAAGAAGCTGGAGGCCGACCTGGCCGAGCTGGAGGCCGAGGGCGCCAAGAGCGACGTCCGGCGCAAGGTGCGTGAGGGTGGCGAGCGCGAGATGCGCCAGCTGCGCGACCGTGCCCAGCGTGAGATCGACCGGCTGGACGAGGTGATGGACACCTTCCGGCGGCTGGAGGTCAAGCAGCTCATCTCTGACGAGATGCTCTACCGCGAGCTGCGCGACCGGTTCGGCGACTACTTCAACGGCGGCATGGGCGCCGAGGCGCTGCAGACGCTGATCGGCAACTTCGACCTCGAGGCCGAGGCCGAGTTGCTGCGCGAGACCATCCGGACCGGCAAGGGCCAGAAGAAGATCCGCGCGCTCAAGCGGCTGCGGGTCGTCGCCTCGTTCCTGAACACCAGCAACTCCCCGCAGGGCATGGTGCTGGACTGCGTGCCGGTGATCCCGCCGGACCTGCGCCCGATGGTGCAGCTGGACGGTGGCCGGTTCGCCACCTCCGACCTGAACGACCTGTACCGGCGGGTGATCAACCGCAACAACCGGCTCAAGCGACTGATCGACCTCGGCGCCCCCGAGATCATCGTCAACAACGAGAAGCGGATGCTGCAGGAGTCCGTCAACGCGCTGTTCGACAACGGCCGGCGCGGTCGTCCGGTCACCGGCCCGGGCAACCGGCCGCTGAAGTCGCTGTCCGACCTGCTCAAGGGCAAGCAGGGCCGGTTCCGGCAGAACCTGCTGGGCAAGCGGGTGGACTACTCCGGCCGCTCGGTGATCGTGGTCGGCCCGCAGCTCAAGCTGCACCAGTGCGGCCTGCCCAAGCAGATGGCGCTGGAGCTGTTCAAGCCGTTCGTGATGAAGCGGCTGGTGGACCTGAGCCACGCCCAGAACATCAAGTCCGCCAAGCGGATGGTGGAGCGGGCGCGGCCGGTGGTGTGGGACGTCCTGGAGGAAGTCATCCGGGAGCACCCGGTGCTGCTGAACCGGGCGCCCACGCTGCACCGGCTGGGCATCCAGGCCTTCGAGCCGCAGCTGGTCGAGGGCAAGGCAATCCAGATCCACCCGCTGGTCTGCACCGCGTTCAACGCCGACTTCGACGGCGACCAGATGGCGGTGCACCTGCCGCTGTCGGCCGAGGCGCAGGCCGAGGCCCGGGTGCTGATGCTCTCGACGAACAACATCCTCAAGCCGGCCGACGGCCGTCCGGTGACCATGCCAACCCAGGACATGATCCTGGGCCTGTACCACCTGACGACGCTGCGTCCGGATCAGCTCGGCGCCGGCAATGCCTACGCCAGCCCGGCCGAGGCGATCATGGCCCGCGACGCCAAGTCGCTCGGCCTGCAGGCACCGGTGAAGATCCGGCTGCGCGGCGTGACCAGCGTCAACAACGGCCGGGCCGAGCCCTGGGTGGCGCCGGAGGGTTGGCAGCCGGGCGAGCCGGTGACGGTGGAGACCACGCTGGGCCGGACCCTGTTCAACGACACCCTGCCGGCGGACTACCGGTTCGTGAACTACGAGGTCACCAAGAAGGAGCTGGGCCAGATCGTCAACGACCTGGCCGAGCGGTACCCGAAGGTGGCGGTGGCGACCGCGCTGGACAACCTGAAGGCGGCCGGCTTCCACTGGGCCACCCGGTCCGGCATCACGATCGCCATCGACGACGTGGTGACGCCGCCGAAGAAGGCCGAGATCCTGGAGCGGTACGAGCAGGACGCCGACAAGATCGAGCGGCAGTACCGGCGTGGCGTGATCACCGTCGATGAGCGGCGGCAGGAGCTGGTCGAGGTCTGGACCAAGGCCACCAGTGAGGTGGCCAAGGAGATGGAGGCCAACTTCCCGAAGACCAACCCGGTCTACATCATGGTCAACTCCGGCGCTCGCGGGAACATGATGCAGATGCGTCAGATCGCCGCGATGCGTGGCCTGGTGGCCAACCCCAAGGGTGAGATCATCCCGCGTCCGATCAAGGCCAATTTCCGGGAGGGCCTGTCGGTGCTGGAGTACTTCATCTCCACCCACGGTGCCCGCAAGGGCCTGGCTGACACCGCGCTGCGGACCGCCGACTCCGGCTACCTGACCCGGCGGCTGGTGGACGTCAGCCAGGACGTGATCATCCGCGAGGACGACTGCGGGACCGAGCGCGGCGTGAAGCTGCGGATCGCCACCGCGGCCGCCGACGGCCAGCTGGTCAAGGAAGCCAACGTGGAGACCAGCGTGTACGCCCGGGTGCTGGCCGAGGATGTCGAGGCGGACGGCGCCGTGGTGGCCGCCGCCGGCGCCGACCTCGGCGACGTGCTGATCGAGGAGCTGGTGACCCGCGGCGTGTCCGAGGTGCGGGTGCGTTCGGTGCTCACCTGCGAATCCCAGTTCGGCACCTGCGCCAGCTGCTACGGCCGCTCGCTGGCCACCGGCAAGCTGGTGGACGTCGGCGAGGCGGTTGGCATCATCGCCGCCCAGTCGATCGGCGAACCGGGCACCCAGCTGACCATGCGGACGTTCCACACCGGCGGCATCGCCGGTGACGACATCACGCACGGCCTGCCCCGGGTGGGTGAGCTGTTCGAGGCGCGGGTGCCCAAGGGCGTCGCGCCGATCAGCGAGGCCACCGGACGGGTGCGGATCGAGGAGGTCGAGGGCACCGGCAAGGGCAGCGGTCGCAAGATGATCATCACACCGGACGACGGCTCGGAGGAGATCGAGTACCCGATCCTGCGCCGGGCCCGGTTGCTGGTGGGTGACGGCGACCACGTCGAGGTCGGCCAGCAGCTGGTCGCCGGTGCGGTCAACCCGCACGACGTGCTGCGGATCATGGGCCCGCGCGAGGTGCAGCTGCACCTGGTGCGGGAGGTCCAGGAGGTCTACCGCAGCCAGGGTGTGGCCATCCACGACAAGCACATCGAGGTGATCATCCGGCAGATGCTCAAGCGGATCACCGTGATCGACTCCGGAGCGACCGAGTTCCTGCCGGGTTCGCTGGTGGAGCGCTCGGTGTTCGAGGCCGAGAACCGCCGGGTGGTGGCCGAGGGCGGCGAGCCGGCGTCCGGCCGGCCGGTGCTGATGGGTATCACCAAGGCGTCGCTGGCCACCGAGTCGTGGCTGTCGGCGGCCTCCTTCCAGGAGACCACTCGGGTGCTGACCGACGCGGCCATCTCGGCCAAGAGCGACGCGCTGGTGGGCCTGAAGGAGAATGTGATCATCGGCAAGCTGATCCCGGCCGGCACCGGCATCGCCAAGTACCGCAACGTCGAGGTCAACCCGACCGAGGAGGCGCGGGCTGCCGCGTTCTCGATGGCCGGCTACGACGAGAGCGACTACTACGGCTTCGGCCAGGGCGGCGGCGGCCAGGCCGTTGCACTCGACGACTTCGGGTACAACGACTTCCGCTGATCGAGCACGTAACCAGGGCCGGTCTCCCATCGCGGGAGGCCGGCCCTGGTGGTCTTCGGCTTCTGCCGGCTTCGTATCCGATTCGATCGTCAGGGCGTGCAAATCGGATACGAAAGGGGCGGCTGGCTCAGGTGGTCTTCGGCTTCTGCCGGTTTCGTATCCGATTCGATCGTCAGGGCGTGCAAATCGGATACGAAAGGGGCGGCTGGCTCAGCCGGTGACGGTCCCCGGACATGCAGCAGGGCCGGCACCCGAATGGGTGCCGGCCCTGTGAGAAGTCTGCTCTTAGATCGGGCGGACGTTCTCCGCCTGCGGGCCCTTCTGGCCCTGCGTGGTGTCGAACTCCACCCGCTGGTTCTCGTCCAGGCTGCGGTAGCCCTGGGCGTTGATGGCTGAGTAGTGGACGAACACGTCCGGGCCGTCGCCGTCCGGCGCGATGAAGCCGAAGCCCTTTTCGGCGTTGAACCACTTGACGGTTCCCTGTGCCATGTCTTTCTCCTAGCTAAATGCCTACGACGGGCACACCATGTGATCCGCCGGGTTGTGGCCTTGCACCTGGCATTCGGCCGGGATACAACGCCCGCTGCGAGTAACATCGGGCGTTTTGCTAGAACGTTCCTCGACAACTGCAACTTGCAACCGAGCAGAACGGTAGCACGGTCGCGCGTTTGCGCGGAATTGAGCACGGCGGGCTCACAAGTCGTGTCGAATGCGGTCGCCGAGCGGCTATCGAACCGGGCAGGGAAAGGGCATCGAACCGGGCAGGGAAGGGGCGTCGACCCGGGCAGGAAATCAGGCACAGCGCCGGGCACGGGCCGGGCATAGAAACCGACACCGCGCCGTTGAACCGGGTGGCGGCGACAACACGGGAGATCTTCGGCATTGTGCCCCGATTTTGATCCCGGCTCAGCCGCCGGTATTGTTTGACCTTGTGCCCGGAGCCTCCGGGTACCCACTCGCGCACCTCGCGAGCGCTCGCTGCCAAGGCACCACAAGCGGCGCATATTGAGGGGCCGAGGCCGTCCGGTGGGTTCGCGGCAGGATGCCGCGGGCGCACTCTGGGGCCGGGGCGACACGCCCGACCTCGGGGACCGGAAGGAAACAACAGCAGAGCCGACCGCCACCGCCCGGGCACCCGGACGTACCGCAGACGAACGAGGAGATTGCAGGCCGAATGCCTACGATCCAGCAACTGGTCCGCAAGGGCCGGCAGGACAAGATCGGCAAGACCAAGACCCCGGCGCTGAAGGGCTCGCCGCAGCGGCGTGGCGTCTGCACGCGTGTGTACACCACCACGCCGAAGAAGCCGAACTCCGCGCTGCGCAAGGTCGCCCGCGTCCGGCTGACCAGCGGCATCGAGGTCACCGCCTACATCCCCGGCGTGGGGCACAACCTGCAGGAGCACTCCATCGTGCTGGTCCGCGGCGGCCGGGTGAAGGACCTGCCGGGCGTGCGCTACAAGATCATCCGCGGCTCGCTGGACACCCAGGGCGTCCGCAACCGCAAGCAGTCCCGCAGCCGCTACGGCGCGAAGAAGGAGAAGAGCTGATGCCACGCAAGGGCCCCGCTCCCCGTCGCCCGCTCGTGGTCGACCCGGTCTACCAGTCGGTACTGGTCACCCAGCTGGTCAACAAGATCCTGACCGACGGCAAGCGGTCCACCGCTGAGGCCATCGTCTACGGCGCCCTGGAGGGCTGCCGGGAGAAGAACGGCACCGACCCCGTGGTCACCCTCAAGCGGGCGCTGGACAACGTCAAGCCCACCCTCGAGGTGCGCAGCCGCCGGGTCGGCGGCGCGACCTACCAGGTGCCGGTGGAGGTGCGCACTCCGCGCCAGACCACCCTGGCGCTGCGCTGGCTGGTCGGCTACTCCCGCGCCCGGCGCGAGAAGACCATGACCGAGCGGCTGATGAACGAGCTGCTGGACGCCAGCAACGGCCTGGGCGCCAGCGTCAAGCGTCGCGAAGACACGCACAAGATGGCGGAGTCGAACAAGGCATTCGCCCACTACCGCTGGTAACAGGCGCGCTGGTCCGAACACCAGCAGCCGAGCCAGTCCCGCAGACGAAACGAAGAAGGAAAGATGGCCAGCACAGCCGAACTCGCCAAGACCCGCAACATCGGGATCATGGCGCATATCGACGCGGGCAAGACCACTACTACCGAGCGCATCCTCTTCTACACCGGCATCACCTACAAGATCGGTGAGGTCCACGACGGCGCGGCCACCATGGACTGGATGGAGCAGGAGCAGGAGCGCGGCATCACCATTACTTCCGCTGCCACCAAGTGCACGTGGAAGGGCCACACCATCAACATCATCGACACGCCCGGGCACGTCAACTTCACCGTCGAGGTGGAGCGGTCGCTGCGGGTGCTCGACGGTGCCGTCGCGGTGTACGACGGGGTTGCCGGCGTGGAGCCGCAGACCGAGACGGTCTGGCGGCAGGCCGACAAGTACAACGTGCCCCGGATGTGCTTCGTCAACAAGCTCGACCGCACCGGCGCGGACTTCTTCCGCTGCGTGCAGATGATGAAGGACCGGCTCAACGCCACTCCGCTGGTGCTGCAGATCCCGATCGGCAACGAGGCCAACTTCATCGGCGTGGTGGACCTGCTCGGCATGCGCGCACTGACCTGGCGCGGCGAGACCCAGAAGGGCGAGGACTACGCGGTCGAGGACATCCCGGCCGACCTGCTCGACCAGGCCAACGAGTGGCGCGAGACGTTGCTGGAGACCCTGGCCGATGTCGACGACGAGATCGCCGAGGCCTACCTCGAGGGTCACGAGTTCACCGTCGAGCAGCTCAAGTCCGCCATCCGACGGGCCACCCTGGCCGACAAGCTGAACCCGGTGCTGACCGGCTCGGCGTTCAAGAACAAGGGTGTCCAGCCGATGCTGGACGCGGTGGTGGACTTCCTGCCCTCGCCGCTGGACGTCGGCCACGTGACCGGCACCCTGATGGACGGCGAGACCCCGGCCGAGCGCCAGGCCGACGAGTCCGAGCCGCTGGCCGCGCTGGCGTTCAAGATCGCCACCGACCCGCACCTGGGCAAGCTGACCTTCGTCCGGATCTACTCCGGCGTGGTGGAGAACGGTGCGCAGGTGCTGAACTCCACGAAGGACCGCAAGGAGCGGATCGGCAAGATCTACCAGATGCACGCCAACAAGCGTGAGGAGCTGCCGCGCGCCGGTGCCGGTGACATCATCGCCGTCGCCGGGCTGAAGCAGACCACCACCGGCGACACCCTGGCCGACTCGGCCAAGCCGGTCGTGCTGGAGTCGATGACCTTCCCGGAGCCGGTCATCTCGGTCGCGATCGAGCCCAAGACCAAGAGCGACCAGGAGAAGCTGGGCATCGCGATCCAGAAGCTGGCCGAAGAGGACCCGACCTTCCAGGTAAAGAACGACGAGGAGACCGGCCAGACCGTCATCTCCGGCATGGGCGAGCTGCACCTGGAGATCCTGGTCGACCGGATGCGCCGGGAGTTCCGGGTGGAGGCCAACGTCGGCAAGCCGCAGGTGGCGTACCGGGAGACCATCCGCCGTCCGGTGGACCGCGAGGATCTGACCTACAAGAAGCAGACCGGCGGCTCGGGCCAGTACGCGAAGGTGCAGGTGGCGGTCGCGCCGCTGGAACTGACCTCGGACGGCCCGACCTACGAGTTCGAGAACAAGGTGACCGGGGGCCGGATCCCCAAGGAGTTCATCCCCTCGGTGGACGCCGGTGCCCAGGAGGCCATGCAGTACGGGGTGCTGGCCGGCTACCCAATGGTGGGCGTCAAGCTGACCCTGCTCGACGGTGCCTACCACGAAGTCGACTCATCGGAAATGGCGTTCAAGATCGCCGGCTCGATGGTCATGAAGCAGGCTCTGAAGAAGGCCAGCCCGGTCCTTCTGGAGCCGATGTTCGCAGTCGAGGTCACCACGCCTGAGGAGAACATGGGCGACGTGATCGGTGACCTCAACTCCCGGCGAGGCCAGATCCAGGCCATGGAGGAGCGCGGTGGCAACCGCGTCGTCAAGGCCCTGGTCCCGCTGTCGGAGATGTTCGGCTACGTCGGTGACCTGCGTTCCAAGTCGCAGGGCCGGGCGAGCTACTCGATGCAGTTCGACTCCTACGCCGAGGTTCCGGCCAACGTGGCGAAGGAGATCATCGCGAAGGTGACGGGGGAGTAGACCCGTCAGCGGAGCGCCCGGCATCACCAGATAAGTCAGACACACAACAGACGGCCAACAGCCCGAACAAGGGAGAGGATCCACAGTGGCGAAGGCGAAGTTCGAGCGGACCAAGCCGCACGTCAACATCGGCACCATCGGTCACATCGACCATGGCAAGACGACGCTGACCGCAGCCATCACCAAGGTGCTGCACGACAAGTACCCGAACCTGAACGCGGTGTCGGCGTTCGACCAGATCGACAAGGCGCCGGAAGAGCGTCAGCGCGGTATCACCATCTCGATCGCGCACGTCGAGTACCAGACCGAGAAGCGCCACTACGCGCACGTGGACTGCCCCGGTCACGCCGACTACATCAAGAACATGATCACCGGTGCCGCCCAGATGGACGGTGCGATCCTGGTGGTCGCGGCCACCGACGGTCCGATGCCGCAGACCAAGGAGCACGTGCTGCTGGCCCGCCAGGTCGGCGTGCCCTACATCGTGGTCGCCCTGAACAAGGCCGACATGGTCGATGACGAGGAGATCCTGGAGCTCGTCGAGCTCGAGGTCCGCGAGCTGCTCAACCAGTACGAGTTCCCGGGCGACGACGCCCCGATCGTGCGGGTTTCGGCGCTGAAGGCCCTCGAGGGCGACGCCGAGTGGGGCGAGAAGCTGCTCGGCCTGATGGACGCGGTGGACGAGTCCATCCCGGAGCCGGTGCGTGAGACCGAGAAGCCGTTCCTGATGCCGGTCGAGGATGTCTTCACCATCACCGGTCGTGGCACGGTGGTCACCGGCCGGATCGAGCGTGGCGTGCTGAAGGTCAACGAGACCGTTGACATCATCGGCATCAAGGAAGGCAAGCAGACCACCACGGTCACCGGCATCGAGATGTTCCGCAAGCTGCTCGACGAGGGCCAGGCCGGTGAGAACGTCGGCCTGCTGCTGCGTGGCATCAAGCGTGAGGACGTCGAGCGGGGCCAGGTCGTGATCAAGCCCGGCACCACGACTCCGCACACCAACTTCGAGGCCAACGTCTACATCCTGTCCAAGGACGAGGGTGGCCGGCACACGCCGTTCTTCAACAACTACCGGCCGCAGTTCTACTTCCGCACCACGGACGTGACCGGTGTTGTGACGCTGCCGGAAGGCACCGAGATGGTCATGCCGGGTGACACCACCGAGATGACGGTCGAGCTGATCCAGCCGATCGCCATGGAGGAGGGCCTGAAGTTCGCGATCCGTGAGGGTGGCCGCACCGTCGGCGCCGGCCGGGTCACCAAGATCAACAAGTAGCAAGCGCGGCCGAAGCGGCCGGGACCACAAGCCCGGCCGCTTCGCCTCGTGAGACGAGCAGGAACTGCCCGCCGCGCGGCGGGCGTGCTTCGGCCCGCAGTCGCGGTCCGCGAGCTCGAACCCGAAGCAGTACGCAGCATCGATCAACAGTGAGGACGAACGAGCCACCATGGCTGGACAGAAGATCCGCATTCGGCTCAAGGCCTATGACCACGAGGCCATTGACGCCAGCGCGCGCAAGATCGTCGAGACCGTGACGCGCACCGGCGCACGCGTCGTCGGCCCGGTGCCGCTGCCCACGGAGAAGAACGTGTACTGCGTCATCCGCTCGCCGCACAAGTACAAGGACAGCCGCGAGCACTTCGAGATGCGCACCCACAAGCGACTCATCGACATCCTGGACCCGACGCCGAAGACGGTGGATGCGCTGATGCGCATCGACCTGCCGGCCAGCGTCAACGTCAACATCCAGTAGCCGACCGCCCACCACGAAACCGCGAGAGAACCGATGTCTAAGAACTTGAAGGGGATTCTGGGCGAGAAGCTCGGCATGACCCAGGTCTTCGACGCCAACAACCGGATCGTCCCGGTGACCGTCGTCAAGGCCGGGCCATGCGTGGTCACCCAGATTCGCACCCAGGAGAAGGACGGCTACACCGCTGTTCAGCTCGCCTACGGCCAGATCGACCCGCGCAAGGTGACCAAGCCGGTCGCCGGCCACTTCGCCAAGGCCGGCGTGACACCGCGCCGGCACCTGATCGAGCTGCGCACCGACTCGGTGGACGGCTACGAGGTCGGCCAGGAGTTGGGCGCGGACGTCTTCACCGACGGCGCCTCCGTGGACGTCACCGGCACCACCAAGGGCAAGGGCACCGCCGGCGTGATGAAGCGGCACGGCTTCTCCGGCGTCTCGTCCTCGCACGGTGCGCACCGCAACCACCGCAAGCCGGGTTCGATCGGCGGCTGCTCCACGCCGGCGCGGGTCTTCAAGGGCCTGCGGATGGCCGGCCGGATGGGTGTCGACCGGCAGACCACCCAGAGCTTGCGGGTGGTCAAGGTCGACGCCGAGCGCGGCCTGCTGCTGATCGAAGGCGCCGTGCCCGGCCCGAAGGGCAGCCTGGTGCTGGTCCGCTCGGCCGCCAAGGCCAAGGTTCAGGAGGCCTGATCCGGATGACTCTCACTGTTGACGTTCAGAACCCGGCCTCGACCGAGGCCAGCAAGCGGTCGGTCGAGCTGCCCTCGGAGATCTTCGAGGCGCCGACCAACGTGGCGCTGATCCACCAGGTGGTGGTGGCCCAGCTGGCCGCCGCCCGGCAGGGCACGGCCGCGACCAAGACCCGCGGCGAGGTCCGGGGCGGTGGCAAGAAGCCGCACCGGCAGAAGGGCACCGGTCGGGCCCGGCAGGGTTCCACCCGGGCACCGCAGTTCGCCGGCGGCGGCGTGGTGCACGGCCCGCAGCCGCGCAAGTACGACCAGCGCACCCCGAAGAAGATGAAGGCCGCCGCGCTGCGCGGTGCGCTGTCCGACCGGGCTCGGTACGGCCGGGTGCACGTGGTCTCCGCGCTGGTGGACGGCGACGCGCCATCGACCCGGGCGGCCTCCGAGGCGCTGGCTTCGGTGAGCGAGAACCGCAACCTGCTGGTGGTGGCCGAGCGCTCGGACGAGCTGACCTGGAAGAGCCTGCGCAACAACCCGATGGTGCACCTGCTCGAACCGGGCCAGCTGAACACCTACGACGTGCTGGTCTCCGACGACGTGATCTTCACCGAGGGTGCGCTGGATGCGTTCCTGGCCGGGCCGCCGACCGGCAAGTCGGCCAAGGGTGCGGCCACCTCCTCCGAGGCCGAGGCCGCCGAGGAGCCCCAGGCAGCTGAGGAAGGCGAGAGCTGATGTTTGACGATCACCGCGACGTGCTGCTCGCTCCGGTCATCTCGGAGAAGAGCTACGGGCTGCTGGACGAGAACAAGTACACCTTCGACGTCCACCCGGATGCGAACAAGACGCAGATCAAGATCGCAGTCGAGAAGATCTTCAACGTCAAGGTCACCGACGTGAACACGCTGAACCGACAGGGCAAGCGCAAGCGGACCCGAGCCGGGTACGGCACCCGCAAGAGCATCAAGCGGGCCGTGGTCACCCTCCGCGAGGGCGACCGGATCGAGGTCTTCGGCGGGCCGGCGGCCTAAGGCGATGGACAGCCGAATGAGTGAACGTCGCAGCGACGTACGAGCGAGGAGCGCAGCCATGAGCGCTTGCGCGAGGAGCGAGGACAGGTAATGGGTATCCGTAAGTACAAGCCGACGACCCCGGGTCGTCGTGGCTCCTCGGTGGCCGACTTCGTCGAGGTCACCCGGACCACGCCGGAGAAGTCGCTGGTGCGTCCGCTGCACAACAAGGGTGGCCGCAACAACACCGGCCGGATCACCACCCGGCACCAGGGTGGCGGTCACAAGCGGGCGTACCGGGTGATCGACTTCCGGCGCAACGACAAGGACGGCGTGCCGGCCAAGGTCGCGCACATCGAGTACGACCCGAACCGGACCGCTCGGATCGCGCTGCTGCACTACGCCGACGGCGAGAAGCGCTACATCCTCGCGCCGCGCAACCTCAACCAGGGCGACCTGATCGAGAACGGCCCCGGTGCCGACATCAAGCCGGGCAACGCGCTGCCGCTGCGCAACATCCCGGTCGGCACCACGGTGCACGCCATCGAGCTGCGCCCGGGCGGTGGCGCCAAGATCGCCCGGTCGGCCGGCTCCAGCGTGCAACTGGTCGCCAAGGAAGGGCCGTTCGCGCAGCTGCGGATGCCGTCCGGCGAGATCCGCAACGTCAACGTGCGCTGCCGCGCCACCGTCGGCGAGGTGGGCAACAGCGAGCAGTCCAACATCAACTGGGGCAAGGCCGGCCGGATGCGCTGGAAGGGCAAGCGGCCCACCGTCCGCGGTGTCGCGATGAACCCGGTCGACCACCCGCACGGCGGTGGTGAGGGCAAGACCTCGGGCGGCCGCCACCCGGTGAACCCGGCCGGCAAGCCGGAGGGCCGCACTCGTACCCGCAAGGCGAGTGACTCGCTGATCGTGCGCCGTCGTCGTACCAACAAGAAGCGGTAAGGGACACAACCAATGCCTCGCAGTCTCAAGAAGGGCCCGTTCGTCGATGACCACCTGCTCAAGAAGGTGGACGTCCAGAACGACAAGGGCACCAAGAACGTGATCAAGACCTGGTCGCGGCGTTCCACGATCATCCCGGACATGCTCGGCCACACGATCGCGGTGCACGACGGCCGCAAGCACGTGCCGGTCTTCATCACCGAGGGAATGGTCGGGCACAAGCTGGGCGAGTTCGCGCCGACCCGCACCTTCAAGGGCCACATCAAGGACGACCGCCGGTCCCGCCGGTAGTCGAGAGCAGAGTCAAGGGATATCGCAGATGGCAGCCACCGAACCCGACGCCGACGTGCGTACCGCTTTCGCGCGCGCGTCCCGGGTCAACGTCACGCCGATGAAGGCACGCCGCGTCATCGACCTGATCCGCAACAAGCCGGCATCCGACGCGCTGGCGATGCTCGCCTTCGCCCCGCAGGCGGCGTCCGCGCCGGTTGCGAAGGTGCTCGCCTCCGCGATCGCCAACGCCGAGAACAACTTCGACCTCGACCCGGCGACGCTGGTCGTCAGCCGGGCCTACGTGGACGAGGGTCCCACGCTCAAGCGGTTCCAACCGCGGGCGCAGGGTCGGGCGTTCCGGATCAACAAGCGCACCAGCCACATCACCATCGAGGTCGAGAGCGTCGAGCGTGCGCCCCGTGCGACCGGTAAGAAGGGGAACAAGTAATGGGCCAGAAGGTCAACCCGAACGGGTTCCGGCTCGGCATCACCACCGACTGGAAGAGCCGCTGGTTCGCGGACAAGAACTACGCCGAGTACGTCAAGGAAGACGTCGCCATCCGCCGCCTGATGTCCAAGGGCATGGAGCGGGCCGGCATCGCCAAGGTGGAGATCGAGCGCACCCGTGACCGGGTCCGGGTCAACATCCACACCGCCCGGCCGGGCATCGTGATCGGCCGCCGGGGTGCCGAGGCTGACCGGATCCGTGGTGAGCTGGAGAAGCTGACCGGCAAGCAGGTGCAGCTGAACATCCTCGAGGTCAAGTCGCCGGAGTCCGACGCCCAGCTGGTCGCCCAGGGCGTGGCCGAGCAGCTGTCCAACCGGGTGAGCTTCCGCCGGGCGATGCGCAAGAGCATGCAGTCCACCCTGAAGAGCCCGGGCGTGCGGGGCATCCGAGTGCAGTGCTCGGGCCGGCTGGGTGGCGCGGAGATGAGTCGCTCGGAGTTCTACCGGGAAGGCCGGGTGCCGCTGCACACGCTGCGCGCCAACATCGACTACGGCTTCTACGAGGCCCGCACCACCTTCGGCCGGATCGGCGTGAAGGTCTGGATCTACAAGGGCGAGGTGCCGACCGGCTCGCGCAGCGAGCGGGAGGCGGCGGTGGCCGCCGAGGCGCTGCGGCAGCGCCGCGACCGTCCGGCCCGGCCGCGCCGGTCGGGTTCGCAGGGCACCACCGGTACCGGCGTGACCGCGGACTCGCGCACCGCGGCGGACGCGCGCACCGCGCCCGAGTCGACCGCGACCGGCAGCTCGCCGGTGGCCGAGAGCCCGGCGGACGCTCCGATCGCCGACACCGCGATCGTCGAGGCCACCGCGGTCGACGCCACCCAGGCGATCACCGAACCGAACTCCGAGAGCACCGAGGGCTGATCTGATGTTGATCCCACGGCGGGTTAAGCACCGCAAGCAACACCACCCGGAGCGTTCCGGGGCTGCCAAGGGCGGCACTCGGGTCAGCTTCGGCGAGTACGGCGTGCAGGCCCTGGAGCCGGCCTACCTCACCAACCGGCAGATCGAGTCGGCGCGTATCGCCATCAACCGGCACATCCGCCGTGGTGGCAAGGTCTGGATCAACGTCTACCCCGACCGCCCGCTGACCAAGAAGCCGGCCGAGACCCGGATGGGTTCCGGCAAGGGTTCGCCCGAATGGTGGATCGCCAACATCAAGCCGGGCCGGGTGCTCTTCGAGCTGGCCTACCCGGACGAGCGGGTGGCCCGCGAGGCGCTGACCCGCGCGATCCACAAGCTGCCGATGAAGTGCCGCATCGTGAAGCGGGAGGAGTTCTGATGGCTACCGTTTCCAACGAACTGCGCGAGCTGCACGACGACGAGCTGCGCAGCCGGCTGCGGGAGTCCAAGGAGGAGCTGTTCAACCTGCGCTTCCAGATGGCCACCGGGCAGCTGGACAACAACCGGCGACTGCGCGTCGTGCGCCACGACATCGCGCGGATCTACACGATCCTGCGCGAGCGTGAGCTCGGCCTGTCGGTCGCACCTGAAGGAGGGGCCGCATGAGCTCGGACGCAGCAATCACCGAGGCCGCCGCCGCGCGGTCGGGCCACCGCAAGGTGCGAGAGGGCCTGGTGGTCAGCGACAAGATGGAGAAGACCGTCGTGGTGGCCGTCGAGGACCGGGTCAAGCATCCGCTCTACGGCAAGGTCATCCGGCGCACCAGCAAGCTCAAGGCGCATGACGAGGCGAACACCGCCGGCGTCGGCGACCGGGTGCTGCTCATGGAGACCCGGCCGCTGTCGGCGACCAAGCGCTGGCGCGTGGTGCAGATCATCGAGAAGGCGAAGTAACACCTCGCTGGCAAGAGTGCGGGACGCGCCGGAGCGGCTCGCAGGCATAGTAAGAGTCGGGTACCGCGATTCGCGGCCCTGGCTCTCCTCAGCCAAGACGGATATGGAGTAGGGCTGTGATTCAGCAGGAGTCGCGACTTCGGGTCGCCGACAACACCGGTGCCAAGGAGATTCTGTGCATCCGGGTGTTGGGCGGTTCGGGGCGTCGCTATGCCGGCATCGGCGACATCATCGTCGCGACGGTGAAGGACGCGCTGCCGGGCGCCGGTGTCAAGAAGGGCGACGTGGTCAAGGCCGTGATCGTGCGGACGGTGAAGGAGCGCCGGCGGCCGGACGGCTCCTACATCAAGTTCGACGAGAACGCCGCGGTGCTGATCCGGCAGGACGGCGAGCCGCGCGGCACCCGCATCTTCGGCCCGGTCGGCCGCGAACTGCGCGACAAGCGGTTCATGAAGATCATCTCGCTGGCTCCGGAGGTCTTGTGATGCGTGAGGAGCTGTGCTTGCCAGTGCGAGCACTGGAGACGGAGCCCGGAGCGCATTCAACGATGAGCGCTAGCGCGAAGAGCAGTGAGGTATAGCCGTGAAGATTCACAAGGGCGACGAGGTCGTCGTTATCGCCGGTAAGGACCGCGGCCGCAAGGGCAAGGTGCTGGCAGCGTTCCCCGCTGAGAACAAGGTGATCGTCGAGGGCATCAACCGGGTCACCAAGCACAGCCCGGTGTCGGCCACGGCACGCGGTGCCAAGACCGGTGGCATCGAGACCCGGGAAGCCAAGATCGACGCCAGCAACGTGATGATCGTCGAGGGCGACTCGGCCACCCGCGTCGGATATCGGCGCGACGAGGAGACCGGCCGCAACGTTCGCGTGTCGCGGCGCTCCGGAAAGGATCTGTAAGTCATGACTTCGGCAACCGAGGTTCCCGCACCGCGGCTCAAGACCCGCTACCGGGACGAGATCGTGCCGGCGCTGAAAAGCGAATTCGACTACGCCAACCCCATGCAGGTGCCGGGCGTGGTCAAGATCGTGGTGAACATGGGGGTCGGCCAGGCCGCCCGCGACGCCAAGCTGATGGACGGCGCGGTCCGCGACCTGACCCTGATCACCGGGCAGAAGCCGCTGGTGCAGAAGGCGCGGCTGTCCATCGCCCAGTTCAAGCTGCGCGAGGGCATGCCGATCGGCGCGAAGGTCACCCTGCGCGGCGACCGGATGTGGGAGTTCCTGGACCGGCTGCTGTCGCTGGCGCTGCCCCGGATCCGCGACTTCCGCGGGCTGTCGCCCAAGCAGTTCGACGGCAAGGGCAACTACACCTTCGGCCTCACCGAGCAGTCCATGTTCCACGAGATCGACCCCGACACCATCGACCGTCCGCGCGGCATGGACATCACCGTGGTGACCACCGCCAAGAATGACGACGAAGGCCGGGCGCTGCTGCGCGCGCTGGGCTTTCCGTTCAAGGAGAACTAGTCCATGGCTAAGACTGCGCTGAAGAACAAGGCGGCTGCCAAGCCGAAGTTCGCGGTGCGCGGCTACACCCGCTGCCAGCGCTGCGGCCGATCGCACTCGGTGTACAAGAAGTTCGGCCTGTGCCGGATCTGCCTGCGCGAGATGGCGCACGCCGGCGAACTGCCCGGCGTGACCAAGTCGTCCTGGTAGCCGAACCTCGCCGCTGTCGGCCGTACAACTGAATTTGGTTGGGAGTAAGCGATCAGGCAGACTTGTCTGGTTGTCCAATTTGCTTCGAGGCAGGCCCGTCGCCGGTGAACCCGGGGCTGGGAACCACCCGAGAGAGGTAGCTCGTCGTCCATGACAATGACAGATCCCATCGCGGACATGCTGACCCGGCTGCGCAACGCCAATTCGGCGTTCCACGAGTCGGTGTCGATGCCGCACAGCAAGCTCAAGTCGCACATCGCCGAGATCCTGCAGCAGCAGGGCTACATCGCGGGCTTCACCGTCACCGAGACCGAGGGTGACCTGCCCGGCAAGGTGCTGACGCTGAACCTGAAGTACGGCCCGAACCGCGAGCGCAGCATCGCCGGCCTGCGCCGGGTGTCCAAGCCCGGCCTGCGGGTGTACGCCAAGTCGACCTCGCTGCCCCGGGTGCTCGGCGGCCTGGGCATCGCGATCATCTCGTCCTCGTCCGGTCTGCTGACCGACCGGCAGGCAGCCAAGCGTGGAGTGGGTGGGGAAGTCCTCGCCTACGTCTGGTAGGGAATCTGATGTCTCGTATTGGAAAGTTGCCGATCCCGGTACCCAGCGGGGTGGATGTGGCCATCGACGGCCAACTGGTCACGGTCAAGGGCCCGAAGGGCAGCCTGAGCCACACCGTCGCCGAGCCGATCTCGGTCTCCCAGGAGGACGGCACGCTGTCCGTCGTCCGGCCGGACGACGAGCGCGAGTCGAAGTCGCTGCACGGGCTGTCGCGCACGCTGATCTCCAACATGGTCACCGGCGTGACCGCGGGCTACTCCAAGACGCTGGAGATCGTCGGCACCGGCTACCGGGTGACCGCCAAGGGCAACGACCTCGAGTTCGCACTGGGCTTCTCCCACCCGGTCGTGGTGCCCGCTCCGGACGGCATCTCCTTCCGGGTGGAGACCCCCACCCGGTTCGCGGTGGAGGGCATCGACAAGCAGAAGGTCGGCGAGGTGGCAGCCAACATCCGCAAGCTGCGCAAGCCGGACCCGTACAAGGGCAAGGGCGTGCGGTACCAGGGTGAGGTCATCCGCCGCAAGGCCGGAAAGACAGGTAAGTAAGCCATGTCCGCTTCTTCGATCGTTAAGCGCGCCCGGCGCTCGGCCGGCATCTCGGCCGGCCGGCGCACCAGCAAGGCCCGCCGCCACTTCCGGCTGCGCAAGAAGGTGACCGGTACCGCGGTCCGGCCACGGCTGGTGGTCACCCGCTCGGCCCGGCACCTGTTCGTGCAGGTGGTGGACGACAGCAAGGGCGTCACGCTGGCCTCCGCCTCCACCTTCAAGCTGACCGAGGGCGACAAGACCGCCAAGGCTCGCCAGCTCGGTACCACGCTGGCCGAGTCGGCCAAGGCTGCCGGCGTCAGCCGGGTGGTGTTCGACCGCGGTGGCAACAACTACACCGGCCGGATCGCCGCCTTCGCCGACGCCGCTCGGGAAGCCGGGCTGGAGTTCTAGTGAGCGCCGCAGTCCCAGTGAGCATCGACAACAACAGTGAGGTAAACGCCTGATGGCTTCCGCATCCCAGGGAACGCAGCGCGGCCGCAGCGGCGGCAGTGAGCGCGGCGGCAACGAGCGCGGTGGCCGCGACCGCCGGGACGGCCGCGGGGCCCCCGAGAAGAGCGCGCTGCTCGAGCGCGTGGTGACGATCAACCGGGTCGCCAAGGTGGTCAAGGGCGGTCGCCGGTTCAGCTTCACCGCGCTGGTGGTGGTGGGCGACGGCGAGGGCACCGTGGGCGTCGGCTACGGCAAGGCGAAGGAGGTTCCGGCCGCCATCGCCAAGGGCGTGGAGGAGGCCAAGAAGAACTTCTTCCGGGTGCCGCGGATCGCGCAGACCATTCCGCACCCGGTGCAGGGTGAGAAGGCCGCGGGCGTGGTGCTGCTCAAGCCGGCCAGCCCGGGTACCGGCGTGATCGCCGGCGGCCCGGTGCGTGCCGTGCTCGAATGCGCCGGCATCCACGACGTGCTGAGCAAGTCACTTGGCTCGGACAACCCGATCAACATCGTGCACGCCACCGAGGCGGCACTGAAGCAGCTGGTCCGGCCGGAGGAGGTTGCGGCCCGCCGCGGCCTGCCGCTGGAAGAGATCGCGCCCGCCGGCCTGCTCCGGGCGCGCGCCGGTCAGGGGGTGTGAGCCGATGGCTCGGTTGAAGATCACCCAGACCCGGTCGGAGATCGGTTCGAAGGACAACCAGCGCCAGACGCTGCGGTCCCTCGGGCTGAAGCGGGTGCGTGACGTCGTGGTCAAGGAGGACCGGCCGGAGATTCGCGGCATGGTCCGGACGGTGACCCACCTGGTCGCGGTCGAGGAAGTTGAGTGAGTGAGCATCGCAGCGACGGCGTCGCCGTCGTGAGGAGCGGAGCGAACGCCGCGATGAGCGCTCGCGCGAAGAGCAAAGGAATCTAAAACGATGGCTGCTGGACCTCTGAAGGTTCATCACCTGAAGCCGGCGCCGGGCGCCAAGACGCCGAAGACCCGGGTCGGCCGGGGTGAGGGCTCCAAGGGCAAGACCGCCGGACGTGGCACCAAGGGCAGCAAGGCCCGGGTGCAGGTTTCGCCCGGCTTCGAGGGCGGCCAGATGCCCATCCACATGCGGCTGCCCAAGTTGAAGGGCTTCCGCAACCGCTTCCGCACCGAGTACCAGGTGGTCAACCTGGCTCGGCTGGCCGAGCTGTTCCCCGAGGGCGGGCGGGTCTCCCCGGATTCGCTGGCCGAGGCCGGCGCGGTCCGCCGGAACGCACTGGTCAAGGTGCTCGGCACCGGCGAACTCGGCGGGGTCAAGCTGGAAGTCACCGCACACGCCTTCTCGACCAGCGCGGCCGAGAAGATCAGCGCCGCCGGCGGCAGCACCACAACGCTGTAACGCTGGGTAACAACGCTCGGGCCGGACGTTCTCGACAAGGCGTCCGGCCCGGCCGCATATCATTACTGTTTGCTTGCGCTGCGGCACGGTATGACACCGGCTGTTAGGCTCGCTAACGAAGCAGAGGCGTTGGGCGCTGCGGGAAAACCGTCGCGCTGACAACTGAGACAAACGCCGCGCAACGCCGACCGGCGAAGTGGCGGACGATCAAGGCTCTTTCGCAGGAGGATGTGTGCTCACCGCGTTTGCGTCCGCCTTCCGGACGCCAGACCTGCGCCGGAAGCTCGTCTTCACGCTTGCCATGATCGCGCTCTACCGGCTGGGCGCCTCGCTGCCCACCCCGAACACCAACAGCCAGGCGATCAACGCCTGCATCAAGTCGGCCGGTGGCAACAGCCAGAGCACCTACGCCCTGATCAACCTGTTCTCCGGCGGCGCGCTGCTGAAGCTGTCGGTGTTCGCGCTGGGCATCATGCCCTACATCACGGCGAGCATCATCATCCAGCTGCTGGTCGTGGTGATCCCGCGGTTCGAGACGCTGAAGAAGGAAGGCCAGGCCGGCCAGCAGAAGCTGACCCAGTACAGCCGGTACCTGACCATCGGCCTGGCCATCCTGCAGTCGGCCGGCTTCATCGCGCTGGCCCGGTCCGGCCAGCTGTTCCCCGGCGCCACCGACTGCCACCCGCTCTACAAGACCGGCATCTTCCAGCTGTCCACCATGGTCGTCATCATGACCGCCGGCACCGGCGTGGTGATGTGGCTGGGCGAGCTGATCACCGACCGCGGCGTCGGCAACGGCATGTCGATCCTGATGTTCACCTCGATCGCCGCCCGGATTCCCAACGAGGGCAACACCATCCTGCAGAGTGCGGGCGGCTTCGCCTTCACCCTGATCCTGCTGCTGGGCCTGGCGATCATCGCGGCGGTGGTCTTCGTCGAGCAGGCGCAACGCCGGATCCCGGTGCAGTACGCCAAGCGGATGGTGGGCAGGCGGATGTACGGCGGCACGTCGACGTACCTGCCGTTGAAGGTCAACATGGCCGGTGTCATCCCGGTCATCTTCGCCTCCTCGCTGCTCTACATCCCGCAGCTCATCTCCCAGCTCAACGGCAACAGCACCTCGGGCCTGCAACTGTGGGTGACCAACCACCTGATCAACCAGCAGGACTGGGTGCACATCGCCATCTACTTCCTGCTCATCCTGTTCTTCACCTACTTCTACGTCGGGATCACCTTCAACCCGGAGGAGCGGGCCGACGACATGAAGAAGTACGGCGGCTTCATCCCCGGCATCCGGCCCGGCCGGCCGACCGCGGAGTACCTGCAGTACGTGCTGTCACGGATCACATTGCCCGGCGCGCTGTACCTGGGCATCATCGCGGTACTGCCGAACTTCTTCTTCTCCGTCACGCAGGGCAACAACCAGAACTTCCCGTTCGGCGGTACCGCGGTGCTGATCATGGTCGGTGTGGCGCTCGACACGGTCAAGCAGATCGAGAGCCAGCTGATGCAACGCAACTACGAAGGGTTCCTGCGTTGATGAGCTCCAGCTCCAGAGCGGTGAGGACCTCCTAGTGCGCCTCGTCCTGGTCGGCCCGCCCGGTGCGGGCAAGGGCACACAGGCCGAGTACATCGCCGAACGGTTCTCGGTGCCCAAGATCTCCACCGGCGACATCTTCCGTGCCAACGTCGCGGGCGGCACCAAGCTGGGCATCCTGGCCAAGAAGTACATGGATGCCGGCGACCTGGTGCCCGACGAGGTAACCGTGGCGATGGTGCGCGATCGGCTGGGTGAGCCAGACGCGGCCGGTGGTTTCCTGCTGGACGGCTTCCCGCGCAACGTCGCGCAGGCCTACGAGCTGGACGGCGCGCTGAACGAGCTGGGCACCTCGCTGGACGTGGTGCTGGAGCTGCTGGTGGACAACGAGGAAGTGGTCCGGCGGCTGTCCGGCCGGCGCACCTGCCGCAAGTGCGGCCACATCTGGCACGTCGAGTACGACCCGACCAAGGTGGCCGGCCGGTGCGACCGGTGCGGTGGCGAGCTCTTCCAGCGCGATGACGACCTGCCGGAGACGGTGCGGCACCGGCTGGACGTCTATGCCGAGCAGACCTCGCCGCTGATCCACTTCTACGACCGCCGCGGCCAGCTGGTCGTGGTGGACGCGGTCGGCGCCGTCGAGGATGTGACCGAGCGGGCCATCACGGCCCTCACCGCCGCCGCCAACGCCTGAGCCCGTGCGTCGCCGTCGCAGGATCGAGCTGCAGTCACCGGAGCAGATCCGGCTGATGCGCAAGGCCGGCCTGGTGGTCGCCCGGGGCCTGGCCGAGATGACCGCCGCCGCCCGTCCCGGCGTCTCCACCCTGGATCTGGACCGGATCGCCCGCGACGTGCTGGCCGAGCACGGCGCGACCTCGTCCTTCCTCGGCTACAGCGAACCGCCGTTCCCCGCGGTGATCTGCTCCTCCCGCAACAACAAGGTGGTGCATGGCATCCCGCGCTCGGACGACGTGCTGGCCGACGGTGACCTGATCTCACTGGACTTCGGCGCCATCGTCAACGGCTGGCACGGCGACGCCGCGGTCACGGTCGCGGTCGGCTCGGTGCCGGACGATCGGGCCGCGCTGTCGGAGGCCTGCCGCAATTCGCTGTGGGACGGCATCGCCGCCGCGCGGGTGGGCGGCCGGCTGACCGACATCTCGCACGCGGTGCAGTCCTCGGTGGAGGCGGCCGGCCAGTACGGCATCGTGACGCATTACGGCGGGCACGGCATCGGCCGGCAGATGCACATGGAACCGCACGTGCTCAACTATGGCCGGCCCGGCAGCGGCCCCAAGCTGGTGGCGGGCATGACGCTGGCCATCGAGCCGATGATCACCCTGGGCTCGGCCGAGACCATGCTGCTGTCCGACTCCTGGACGGTGGCCACCGTGGACGGCTCGCCGGCGGTGCACTGGGAGCACACGATGGCGCTGCTGGACGACGGCCTGTGGGTGCTGACCGCCGAGGACGGCGGCCGCGCCGAGCTCTCGGCGCGTGGGGTGAAGATCACCTCGCTGGCCGACTGAGGCGAACCGGCGGCGGTGCGCCGAGAGGTTGGATCCGGTTGGTCCGATACGCCCCTCGCCCGCTGTGTCGAAGGCGGGTTGCCCGGTTGGCCGTTGTCGTAGCGGGGTTATAGGTTCGATTCCGGTCCTCCTCGCAGCCCCGCACACCCCGCGCGGCAGGACCTCGGCGGTACCGTTCCGCCGCAGTGCCGGTCAACTGTCAGTTCTGCCGCGAAGGGACTGCCGAGATGAGCCACTTGCTGGTCGACCTCAGCACGGCAAGCCCGATCCGGACGGCGGCCGAGGCAGGCGCCTACATCGCCAGCGTCTGCTTCAAGCACGGCCCACCGCGCCGGATCGGAATCGAGCTGGAATGGTTGCTCACCGATCCGGACGATCCGCTTCGCCGCCCCGACCTCCCTACCCTGCTGACGGCGCTGGGACCACACGCGCCGCGCACCCTGAGTTCCGACAGCCCCGCCCAGCCATTGCCGGCCGGCGGGCTGGTCTCGGTCGAGCCTGGCGGCCAGGTTGAGATCTCCTCGGCGCCGGCCACCTCCTGCGCCGCCCTGATCACCGCGATGCGACGCGACATCACTAGGCTCGGCGAACTGCTGCGGCGGGCCGGCTTCGTGCTCTGCGACCGGGCCGCCGACCCGGGCCGAGCGGGACACCGGATCCTGCACACGCCTCGCTACGACGCGATGGCCGCCGGCTTCGCGCGGATCTCGCCGGCCGGCGCGGTCATGATGTGCGCCACCGCCGCCACCCAGATCTGCATCGACCTCGGCCGCCCGGAGCAGGCCGCCCAGCGCTGGCAAGCCGCGCACGTGCTGGGGCCGGTGCTGCTGGCCGCCTTCGCCAACTCGCCGGCACCGAGCCATGCCTCGGCGCGGATGGCTGCCTGGTGGGAGCTGGATCCGCCACGCACCGCCCCGCCGGCCTCGTTCGATCCGGCTGATTACGTCCGGCGCGCGCTGGACACCGCAGTGCTGGCGAGGCAGCGTCCGGCCGGGGACTGGCTGCTGCACGAGCCGGTCAGCCTGCGCGAGTGGATCTCGGCCGGCGAGCCGCTGGACACCCGCGACATCAACCTGCACCTGTCCATGATGTTTCCGCCGGTGCGGCCGCAGGGTTACCTGGAGCTGCGGTACGTCGACGCCCAGCCGGCCGGCGAGTGGATCGTGCCGCTGGCCCTGGTGGCCGCCCTGTTCGCCGACGACCAGACGCTGGCCCAGGCCCAGGAAGCCTGCCTGCCGGCGGCGGATCGCTGGCTGCAGGCTACCCAACTCGGCCTGGCCGATCCGGTGCTCGCCCGTGCCGCGGCCGAGCTTGCCGGGATCGGCGACCGGTCGGTCGGCACCCTCGGGCTGCGGGCTGCCGAGCTGGAGCTGGTCCGCCGGCTGCTGGAGCGCCGGCTGAGCCAGCGCATCAGCCCGGCCGCGGATGCCGGTGGCCAACCGGCACCGATCGTCAATGGGAAACCGGCATCGGCAGCCGGTGGCCAACCGGCACCGATCGCCGGCGGGGGAGAGGAGCCGTCGTGACCGCCTTCGACAGCCGGGTGGATCCGGCGGCACTGGCCGAGGAGGCGCTGCGCGAGCACATCGCCGGCGAGCTGGCCCGGGCCCGCGAGCGCACCCAGTGGCTGACCGGCGCGGTTGACGAGGCCGACCTGGTCAACCAGCACTCGCCGCTGATGTCCCCGCTGGTCTGGGATCACGCCCACATCGGCAACCAGGAGGAGATCTGGCTGCTGCGCGACGTCGGCGGCCGGGCCGGCGTCCGCACCGACATCGACCAGATCTACGACGCGTTCGCCAATCCGCGAGCGGATCGCCCGTCGCTGCCGTTGCTGTCGCCAACCCAGGCACGCGGCTACGTCCGGCAGGTGCGCGACGAGGTACTGGACGTGCTCAGCGCCACCCCGATGGCCGGCCGGCGGCTGACCCGCGACGGCTTCGTCTACGGCATGGTGGTGCAGCACGAGCAGCAGCACGACGAGACCATGCTGGCCACCCACCAGCTGCGCCGGAGCGGGCCGCCGTTGCAGGCACCGGAACCGGCCGTCCCTCGTTCGGCGCGGTGGCCGGCCGAGGTCCTGGTGCCGGCCGGCGGGTTCGACCTGGGCACCTCCACCGAGGCGTGGGCGCTGGACAACGAGCGGCCGGCCCATCGGGTGGAGCTGCCGGCGTTCTGGATCGACGCGGTGCCGGTGAGCAATGCCGACTACCTCGCCTTCCTGGCCGACGGTGGGTATGCCAGCCCGCGCTGGTGGACACCAGAGGGTTGGGCCTACCGGCAACGGGCCGGGTTGACCGCACCCCTGTTCTGGCAGCAGGACGCCGACGGCTCCTGGTGGCGGCGCAGCTTCGGCACGCTCGTCCCTGTCGATCCGGAGGAGCCGGTGCTGCACGTGTGCCAGCACGAAGCCGCTGCCTACGCGGCCTGGGCCGGCCGGCGGCTACCGACCGAGTCGGAATGGGAGAAGGCGGCACGCTGGGATCCGGCCACCGGCCGCTCCCGCCGCTACCCCTGGGGGGACGGCGACCCGACGCCGGAACTGGCCAACCTCGGCCAGCGGCATCTGCGGCCGGCCAGGGTGGGCAGCTACCCGGCGGGTGCCTCGCCGCTCGGCGTGCACCAGCTCATCGGCGACGTCTGGGAATGGACCGCATCCACCTTCGGCCCGTACCCGGGCTTCGAGGTCTTCCCCTACCCGGAGTACTCCAAGGTGTTCTTTGGCACCGACTACTACGTGCTGCGCGGCGGCTCGTTCGGCACCGACCCCGCGGCTTGCCGGGCCACCTTCCGCAACTGGGACTTCCCGATCCGGCGCCAGATCTTCGCCGGCTTCCGGACCGCCCGTTCGGCTGGGCCCGACGAGGCCGGCCGCTAGGCGTGCCGTGTCGTTGCGCGCCCTGCTGCCCGACACCCCGGAAGGAGGCAGCCTAGATGTGCCGGCACCTGTGCTACCTCGGCAGCGAGCCGCTGCTGCTGCGTGAGCTGCTGTTCGACCCGCCGCACTCGCTGACCCGCCAGTCCTACGCCCCGTGCGACATGCGCGGTGGGGGCAGGGTGAACGCCGATGGCTTCGGCGCCGGCTGGTATGTCGAGCCGGCCGGCCCGGCGGTCCGCTACCGCCGGGCCGGTCCGATCTGGCAGGACACCGGCTTCGTCGAACTGGCCGCGCACACCCGCGCGGTCACGGTGCTCGCCGCGGTGCGCAATGCCACGGCCGGCATGCCGGTCACCGAGACCGCCGCGGCGCCGTTCACCGACGGCAGCTGGCTGTTCAGCCTGAACGGCCGGATCGACGGCTGGCCGGACAGCGTCGCCGAACTGGCCGGCACGCTGCCCACCCGGGCGCTGCTCACCATGGATGCGCCCACCGACGCCGCGTTGCTGTGGGCGATGCTGCGACACCGGCTGGCCGGTGCCGACGACCCCGCAGTGGTGCTGGCCGGGCTGGCCCGCGACGTGCTGGCCGCGGCGCCGGACTCCCGGCTGAACCTGCTGCTCACCGATGGGTCGCGGGCCTATGCCACCACCGTCACCCACGCCCTGTCGGTCCGCCGCGGGCCGACGATGCTCGCCAGCGAACCGCTCGATGACGACCCGGCCTGGCAGCCGGTGCCGGACCGCCGAGTGGTGATCGCCGACCGGGCAGACATCCGCATCGAACCACTCGCCGGCTGAGCCCGAGAGATGCCCGCTCCGAAGGAGATACAGCAGCAATGACGATCACGGTGGACGACCGGTTCCTGGATGCCGCGGCGTCCGTCGACGAGCTGGCCTCCGATGCCCGGCGCGGCCTGACCGCCGAGGCGAAGTGGCTGCCGCCGAGATGGTTCTACGACGAGCGGGGCAGCGAGCTGTTCGAGCGCATCACCGAACTGCCCGAGTATTACCCGACCCGCACCGAGCGGCAGATCCTGGCCGATCGCGCCGACGAGATCGCCGCGGCTGCACCGGCCGAGACGGTGGTCGAGCTCGGTTCGGGATCGTCGTCGAAGACCCACTTGCTGTTGGACGCCTGGCAGCGCGCCGGCACGCTGCGCCGGATCGTCACCCTGGACGTGTCCACCAGCGCGCTGACCGAGGCCGCAGCGGTGCTGCACCGGCGCTACCCCGGCGTCGAGCTGTGCCCGGTGCGCGGCGACTTCACCCGGCACCTGAAGGAGCTGGACACGGTCGGCCGCAGCGTGATCGTCTTTCTCGGCTCGACCGTCGGAAACTTGGATCCGGAGCAGCGGCAACAGTTCTTCACCGCCATTCGGGCCAGCCTCGGCGAGGGTGACGCGCTGTTGCTCGGCACCGACCTGGTCAAGCCCGCCGAGGTGCTGATACCGGCCTACGACGACGCGGCCGGAATCACCGCGCAGTTCAACCTGAACGTGCTGCGGGTGCTCAACCGCGAGCTCGGCGGCGATCTGCCGCTGCCTGCGTTCAGCCATCGGGCGGTGTGGAACGCCGAGCTTGAGCGGATCGAGATGCGGCTGCGGGCCGAGCGGGAGGTGTCGGCGCGACTGGCCGGCATCGACCTCGACGTGCACTTCGACCGGGGCGAAGAGCTGCTCACCGAGATCTCCTCGAAGTTTCGCCGGGACGGCATCGCCGCCGAGCTGGCCGGGGCCGGGCTGCGGCTGGGCAACTGGTGGACGGATCCGCGCGACTACTTCGCGGTGAGCCTGGCCCGCTGACCCGGCTGCCACGACGCGGAGGTCACCGAGCCGGTGGGCTCACTGGCACGACGCGGAGGTCTCCGAGCCGGTGGGCTCACTGCCACGACGCGGAGGTCACACCGGGCGGCTGGGAGGTCACGGGCCCTGGGGGCCGGAACGCATTTTACGAGGACGGCGTGGCCGGACCGGCCCGTGCGAAGCCGTTCCGCCGGCGGTTGTCCGGACCGCCGAGTGCCACGCCGCCCTCACCCTCCCCCGAGGAGCTACCGGCACGTCCGCAGGTGCCGGGTTATTCATCAGGTCGATGTCCGTGGTGCGCGACGCCGGTGGGGCGGGGACTCCCGTCCGGAATGTCGTGCATCTGATCGGACAATCGACGCTGAGTAGAATGCCGGCTAGTCGTGGACTTGTCAACTGCTGTTAGATGCGAGTGGGATGTGTCTCGCATCCGCTCGGCCGGGAACGGTCCGGAACCGTGTCCTTCCCGGAGGCGTCGACCGGGGCCCAGGGGCGTTTGCGGCTTCGAGGAAAGCCCGCACGCCGGCAGCGCCGCCCGGCAGCGCCGCCCGGGAGCCAGCCTAGGCCACCGCCCACAGCGGCGCGCAGCGGGCCAGCGCCCGGCGGACCGCGCGCCGCTCGTTGCGATCCAGTTGGGACAGGCGCATCGCCAGGGTCTCGGTATCGACCTCCAGCGCCTGGGCCAGCGCGCCGCGGTCATCCGCGCCGCCCAGTTCCCGGATCGCGGCGACCAGGTCGCTGACCCTGATCAGCCGGCGGGTGGCCGTGAGGTGTACCGCGAACTCCTCCCGGTGCAGCCACTGGCCACAGTCGTGCAGTCCTCGTTCGAGATGCACGATCTCGTGTGCCAGCGTGCAGCGACGTTGGGCGGCGCTGGTGCCGGCGCGCAGCGCGATCACGGCGCCGCCGTCGCGCACCTCGCCGAGCAGGTCACCGGTCATCCGCTCGATCACCACCCGGACCTGCGGCCAGTTCAGCCGAACGTCGCGCCAGGGGTCGTACCGTCCGGGAGCGGTCGGCACGGCGGGGTAGTTGATTCCGGCGTGCGTACCCATGCCGGACATGGTGCGCCGGGCCACTGACATTTTCGGGCCGCTGGCCGCGCCGCTACTTGTTCGGCGGTTCGGCGCCGCCGCGCCGGGCTGCCCGCGGCGACTTCTGCGCCGCCTTGCCCTGGCCCGACCGGCCTTCGGAACCGGTGCGAGAGCTGCGCCGACTGCCCAGCTCGGTGACCCCGGACGGTGCCGGCTCCAGCATCGCCCGGATGATCTCGTCCACCGCGCGCCGCTGCCGCCGGCTCAATCGGCTGGCCTCGGCCGGCGGCCGGTACGGCTCGGTCTCCTCGGCCGGCAGCTGGGCGGCGGCCCGCAGCTCGGACAGCCGGACCGGCAGCACGCTGGCAAACGCGCGTAGCGTCTCCTCGTCCGGCCGTCCGTGATCACCTCGCAGGTAGCGCGCGGCCGTGTCGTGATTGATGCTGAAGCCGGATTCCTGCGCCTGCCGCGCGATCGCGCGAGCGCTCAGGCCGGCGGCGTTGGCCCGCACCAGCAGTTCCGACAGCGCACTCACGGGGTTCTCCCCGCGGCCGGCCAGGCCACCGCCGGAATCACCCGATACGCAGACATGATGTGCACACTATCGGCTGGCAAGACCGGAAAAGCGGGTTCTGAACAACTACCCAGATCATCATGGTGCAGACGGTGATGCCCCGCAGCAAACGATTTGTGAGCTGTAACGGTTACCCCCCGGAGGTGACCCTCCCGAGCGCGACCGACCCGTCCGTGCCCGGGCGGTGATCATCCCCGCGGCGGCTCCGCGGTCCCGCGCCGAGCGGCCCGGGCAGGCCGCGGGCCGGACTTGGTCGCGCGAGTGCTGCCCGCCGCGGTCCGGCGCCCACGGCGGCTTGCCAGCTCGTCCGCGCCAGGGGCGGCTTCCAGCATCGCCCGGATGATCTCGTCGATCGCCCGCCGCTGCCGGCGGCTCAGCCGGCTGGATTCGGCCGGCGGTCGGTACGGCTCGGTCTCGCCGGCCGGCAGCGATGCGGCGGCGCGCAGCCGGCTCAGCGGGATCCGCAACACCTTGGACAACGCAAGCAGGGTCGCCTCGTCCGGCCTGCCATGATCGCCGCGCAGGTACCGGGCGGCGGTGTCGTGGTTGAGGCTGAAGCCGGCCGCCTGGGCGGTACGGGCCAGTGACCTGGCGCTCAGCTTGCCGGCGTTGGCCTCGTTGAGCAGGTCGGACAGCGCGCTCATGCCGGCACCCGGCCGGCCCGGCAGCTGCCGACGCCGATCGCATGCTGCCGGTACGACACGCAGGACACACCATGGAGTGCAGACATATCGCAGACATTAAACCCTTAGACCAACCAGGATCAGCCTTTTTCTCTCTTTCGATACAGACGGCTTGAGGACAGCCTGCAGACAGCTGTGCGAAGTTCGGTGTTATCCACAGATCATTGTCTGATTTCTGACCTGACGTCATACATTTCCGGTAGCTTGATGCGATCCGGCTGGAGCCGGGGACCTTTCGAACGGGGGATGTATGCAGCTACGAAGTCGGCGGGCGCTGAGCGATTACATTGATCTGTTGGGTATCTCCGAACGCCAATTGGCACGCAGCGCAGGCCTGAGCCATTCGACGGTCAACCACCTAGTGACCGGGCGGCGCAACAGCTGCTCCCTGCGCACCGCGATGGCCATCGAACGGGCACTGGACTGCCCGCCGGGTTTGTTGTTCGCACCGGACAACGAGGCAGACCGGCTGGCGCTGTATCGACTTGCCCTGAAGCAAAACACGGAGTGACGTGCCTTCGTCACGTTGGGTAGCAACGCCGTCGTCACGCGGCGGAGCTGGACGACGCCACCGGCAGCTCCATGGCCGCCACCAGCTCGTAGGAACGCAGCCGGTCGGCCAGATCATAAACCTGATTGGTGATCATCAACTCGTCGGCGGCGGTCCGGTCCAGCAGATTGCGAAGTTGGGCCTGAACAGTCTTAGGCGATCCCAGGCCCTGGCCTAGTTTTCGCTGCTCGACGAAAGCCAGTTCTTCGCCGCGGAATTCGTAGTGAGCCGCATCTTCCGGTGTGGGCAGCGCTATCGGGCGCCCAGCGCGCAACCGAAGGAATGACAGCTGGCCCGGCTTGGCAAGGTATTCAGCACGGGCATCGGTATCGGCACAGACGACGTTGACGGCCACCATTGCGTACGGCCGTTCCAGCCATTGCGAGGGCCGGAAGGAATTGCGGTAGAGCGCCAGCGCCGGCTCGGTGTTGGCCGCCGCGAAGTGATGCGCGAAGCAGAACGGCAGGCCGAGCAGCCCGGCCAGTTGAGCGCTGTAGCCGCTGGAGCCGAGCAGCCAGATCTGGGGGAGCCCGTCCGCGGTGGGCACCGCCCGCAGCCGCGCCTCGTCGCCGGCCAGCATCGAGATCAGGTCGGTGAGCTCGCGCGGAAAGTCCTCCGCCGACAGCCCCTCGGCCGTCCGGCGCAGCGCCAACGCGGTCCGCTGGTCGGTGCCCGGCGCCCGGCCGATACCCAGGTCGATCCGGCCCGGGTGCAGCGACTCCAGCGTGCCGAACTGCTCGGCGACCACCAGCGGCGCGTGATTCGGCAGCATCACCCCGCCGGAGCCCACCCGGATGGTGCTGGTGGCCGCCGCCAGGTGTGCGATCAGGACGGCGGGAGCGGAGCTGGCGATGGCCGGCATGTTGTGGTGCTCGGCCACCCAGATCCGCTGGTAGCCCCATCGCTCTGCGTGCCGGGCGACCTCGGTGGTGAACCGCAAGGCCTCGGCGGCGCTGCCGGCCGCGGCCATCGGGGCGAGTTCGAGGACGGAAAGAGGTACGGTCACGAAGGAGTCAACCCGCCGGCCGGTGTCGATCTTCCCGCCCTCGTCCAGCCCGCCGGCGCCCCGCCAACCGGGTGTTTTGGTATCCACCGGCCCGGTCGCATAGACTTGTCCATTGGCGCATGCCGCCTGGTTCCCTCCTGCAAAGGGGCGCCCGCGTAAGCGGGGGCTGCTTTCGGGCCTCGCTGTGGCCGCGAGGCGGGATCGGCCCTCATCGGCAGCGCGCCGGACGTGGTCGTCGAGAGCACGCATCAAGCGTGCGCTGGTCGGCTGCGACCGCCGAAGTTTCCGGGTGATGAGTCGAAATGCGGAGGATATGGCCAAGAAAGATGGGGCCATCGAGGTCGAAGGCAAGGTAGTCGAGCCGCTGCCCAATGCCATGTTCCGGGTGGAGCTGAGCAACGGGCACAAGGTGCTGGCGCACATCAGTGGCAAGATGCGCCAGCACTACATCCGGATCCTTCCGGAGGATCGGGTGGTGGTGGAGCTGTCGCCGTACGACCTGACCCGCGGCCGGATCGTCTACCGGTACAAGTAGGCCGACGAACGCACCGCCGGTGCGCCGAAGCCAAGCATGAACCAGGAGTAGGACCGTGAAGGTCAACCCGAGCGTCAAGCCGATCTGCGACAAGTGCAAGGTCATCCGTCGCCACGGTCGTGTCATGGTCATCTGCGAGAACCTGCGCCACAAGCAAAGGCAGGGCTGACCCCCTGCAGCCCCGCTCAGCAGGCGTCGCGAGGCGCCGAGCAGGGCTGAGCAGCGACCACTAGCAGTACCCCAGCACGCGCACTCCTCCCCGCCGAGCAGCACCAGGCAGGGTCACCCCCGGTCGGAGGCCGGGGCCGTCGCAGCGGGCCCACCCGGATCGGGTGGGCCGGCGAAGGGCAGCGACGGATGGATGCGCACCAGACCTCCGAAGGAATGAAGGAGTACGCCCCGCATGGCACGTCTTGCCGGCGTCAACCTGCCCCGCGAAAAGCGGATGGAGGTCGCGCTCACCTACATCTACGGCGTTGGGCCGTCCCGCGCGAAGGAAACCCTCGCAGCCACCGGCGTCAGCCCGGACCTGCGAGCCCGGGATCTGAGCGATGAGGACCTGATCAAGCTGCGCGACTACATCGACGCCAACTTCCGCGTCGAGGGTGACCTGCGGCGCGAGGTTGCCGCCGACATCCGTCGCAAGATCGAGATCGGCTGCTACCAGGGCCTGCGGCACCGCCGCGGGCTGCCGGTGCACGGGCAGCGCACCAAGACCAACGCTCGTACCCGCAAGGGTCCGAAGAAGACCATGGCCGGCAAGAAGAAGGCCAAGAAGTAATTCTCGGCCAGCCCCGGCCGCCAGGCGGCGGTCGGTAAAGCCCTTCATTCCGCTCAACCTCAGGAGTTACCCCGCAGATGCCTCCCAAGACTCGCGGCGCAGGCGCCGTGAAGAAGGTCCGTCGCAAAGAGAAGAAGAACGTTGCGCACGGCCACGCTCACATCAAGAGCACCTTCAACAACACCATCGTCTCGATCACCGACCCGACCGGCAACGTGATCAGCTGGGCCTCGGCCGGCCACGTCGGCTTCAAGGGCTCCCGCAAGTCCACCCCGTTCGCCGCCCAGATGGCCGCCGAGAACGCCGCCCGCAAGGCGCAGGAGCACGGCGTGAAGAAGGTCAACGTGTTCGTCAAGGGGCCCGGCTCCGGCCGGGAGACCGCGATCCGCTCGCTGCAGGCGACCGGCCTCGAGGTCGGCACCATCTCCGATGTCACTCCGCAGCCGCACAACGGCTGCCGGCCGCCCAAGCGGCGCCGGGTCTGAGACGAAGCGACGAAGGAGAACTAAGCAATGGCTCGTTACACCGGCCCCGCGACCCGCATCTCGCGCCGGCTCAACGTTGACCTGGTGGGCGGCGACGCCGCCTTCGAACGCCGCCCGTTCCCGCCCGGCCAGCACGGCCGCGCGCGCATCAAGCAGAGCGAGTACCTGCTGCAGATGCAGGAGAAGCAGAAGGCGAAGTACTCCTACGGAGTGCTGGAGAAGCAGTTCCGCCGCTACTACGAGGAGGCGGTGCGTCGCCAGGGCAAGACCGGCGACAACCTGCTGCAAATCCTGGAGTCCCGGCTGGACAACGTGATCTACCGCGCCGGCCTGGCCCGTACCCGCCGGCAGTCCCGCCAGCTGGTCAGCCACGGCCACTTCCTGGTCAACGGCCAGAAGGTCAACATCCCCAGCTACCGGGTGACTTCGCTGGACATCATCGACGTCAAGCCCAAGTCGCTGGAGACCACTCCGTTCCTCATCGCCCGGGAAACCCTGGGTGAGCGTCCGGTGCCGGCCTGGCTGCAGGTCATCCCGTCCCGGCTGCGCATCCTGGTGCACCAGCTGCCCGAGCGGGCGCAGATCGACATCCCGCTGTCGGAGCAGCTGATCGTCGAGCTCTACTCGAAGTAACGGTGTTCCTCCGGTCCGGCTCAGCGCCGCGGCCGGAGGATGCCCTGCTCAACAACTGAATATCTCGCGTGGACGTCATATAGCGGGCGTCCCTGATCCAAGGAGTTACCTTGCTCATCTCCCAGCGTCCGACGCTGACCGAAGAGGTCATCGCCGACAACCGATCCAAGTTCGTCATCGAGCCGCTCGAGCCCGGGTTCGGCTACACCCTCGGCAACTCGCTGCGGCGCACCCTGCTGTCGTCCATCCCCGGCGCGGCGGTGACCAGCATCCGGATCGACGGCGTGCTGCACGAGTTCACCACCGTCGAGGGCGTCAAGGAGGACGTCACCGACCTGATCCTGAACCTCAAGGAACTGGTCGTGTCCTCCGATTCCGACGAGCCGGTCGTGATGTACCTGCGCAAGCAGGGCCCGGGTGAGGTCACCGCCGCCGACATCGCGCCGCCGGCCGGCGTGGTGGTGCACAACCCGGATCTGAAGATCGCCACCATCAACAAGAAGGGCCGGCTCGAGATCGAGCTGGTGGTCGAGCGTGGCCGTGGCTACGTGACCGCCACCCAGAACAAGCAGCCGGGTCAGGAGATCGGCCGGATCCCGGTGGACTCGATCTACTCGCCGGTGCTCAAGGTGACCTACGCCGTCGAGGCAACCCGCGTCGAGCAGCGCACCGACTTCGACCGGCTGGTGGTGGACGTCGAGACCAAGTCCTCGATCAGCCCGCGCGACGCCGTCGCCTCGGCCGGCCACACCCTGGTCGAGCTGTTCGGCCTGCTGCGCGAGCTGAACGAGGAGGCCGAGGGCATCGACGTCGGCCCGTCGCCGACCGAGGTGGCCGACATCGCGGCCTTCTCGATGCCGATCGAGGAGCTGGACCTGACCGTCCGCTCCTACAACTGCCTCAAGCGCGAGGGCATCCACACCGTGGGTGAGCTGGTCGGCCGCAGCGAGGCGGACCTGCTCGACATCCGCAACTTCGGTTCGAAGTCCATCGACGAGGTCAAGATCAAGCTGCATGGCCTCGGCCTGTCGCTGAAGGACAGCCCGCCCGGATTCGACCTGAACGCCGTGGTGGACTCCTACGGCACCGACGAGTTCTCCGACGACACCGACTACGCCGAGACCGAAGAGCTGTAAGACGCACGACCCTGCGGCCGCCTCCTCGAGGCGGTCGCGGGAACCGCCGCCGGCGGCTGATCCCGCCGGCCCGAGACCGCCGACGGGTGACCGCCGGCCTGACGAATAGTTCAGCTAGGAGCACGACATGCCCACGCCCACCAAGGGTCCTCGGCTCGGCGCCGGCCCGGCCCACGAGCGGCTGCTGCTCGCGAACCTCGCGACCGCGCTGTTCGAGCACGACCGGATCACCACCACCGAGGCGAAGGCGAAGCGGCTGCGCCCGCTGGCCGAGAAGCTGATCACCTTCGCCAAGCGCGGCGAGCTGCACCACCGCCGCCAGGTGCTGAAGGTGATCCGGGACAAGGACGTGGTGCACAAGCTGTTCGCCGAGATCGGCCCTCGGTTCGCCGAGCGCCCGGGCGGCTACACCCGGATCGTGAAGACCGCCCCGCGCAAGGGTGACAACGCTCCGATGGCCATCATCGAACTGGTCGAGGAGCTCAGCAGCGCCGCCAAGGTCGTGCGCGAGGCCGAGCGGGCGCGTGGCACCAAGACCGCCCCGCGCAAGGCGCCGACCGGTCGCACCGCCGAGATCGCCGAGGACGCGGCAGCCGAGTCGCCCACCGCTGCCGCGGTGGCCGCCGAAGCCGCCGACACCGAGCAGGTCGTCACCCCGGCAGAGGCAGCCGTCGCCGAGGCCGAGGGGGCCGGCGCCGAGCCGGCGACCGCCGAGGCTACGGAGACTGCCGACACCGACGCTGAGGCCAGCGCGGACGAGGACGCTGCCGACGAGAAGTAGCAGTTGCCCGACCTGGTGACCGAGCCCGCCTTCCCCGCTGGGGAAGGCGGGCTCGTCCGGTTGCGGCTGGACATCGCCTACGACGGCACCAACTTCTCCGGCTGGGCGAGCCAGCCCGGCCGGCGCACCGTGCAGGGCGCGCTCACCGAGGCACTGCGGACCGTGCTGCGGTTCGCCGACCTTCGGCTGGTGGTCGCTGGCCGTACCGATGCCGGCGTGCACGCCAGCGGCCAGGTGGCGCATGTCGACGTGCCCGCCGAGGCGTGGCAGGCGCAATCCGGCCGGCTGCTGCGCCGGCTGGCCGGTGTGCTGCCTGCCGACGTCCGGGTATCCGGCGCCCGGCCGGTCAGCCCGGACTTCGATGCCAGGTTCGCCGCACTGTGGCGGCGCTACTGCTACCGGATGACCGATGCCGAGACCGGCGCGCCCCCGCTGCGCCGGCTGGACACGGTGGCCTGGCCGCGCCCGTTGAACGCCGCGGCCATGCAGCGCGCGGCTGCTGAGCTGCTGGGCCTGCACGATTTCGCAGCGTTCTGCCGGCGCCGGGAGGGAGCCAGCACCATCCGCTCGCTGCAGCGGCTGGACGTCCATCGCTCCGGCGAGCTGATCGAGATCACCGTGCAGGCCGACGCGTTCTGCCACTCGATGGTGCGCTCGCTGGTCGGTGCGCTGGCGGCGGTGGGCGCCGGCCTGCGCACCGAGAGCTGGCCGGTCGAGCTACTCGGGTTGGACCGGCGGGCCGATGAGGTGACCGTCGCGCCGCCGCACGGGCTCAACCTGGTCGCGGTCGGCTATCCGCCGGATGCCGAGCTGGCCAAGCGCGCCCGGCAGACCAGGGCGATCCGGCAGCCGGACATGCTGGGCTGAGCCGGCTCAGGCCAGGAAGGCCAGGTTGTCCCGACCGCACCAGTCCAGCACCGCGCGCCAGGGGCCGTAACCGTCCGCCGCGGTGAAGCCGCCGGCACCCGCGACCACCGTGGTGGCCATCTTCAGCGGAGCGCCGTACTGCTGTGCCACGCCGCCCGGGCAGTGCGGGTCGTCGTCGCTGCCCACCAGCACGGTGCCGTCGGCGGCCTGCCGCACCGCACTGACGTCCAGCGGCACCGAGAACAGGCCTGCCCACTCGGCCGGCGGCGCCACCAGCGCCACCCTTGCGCCGGCCCGTGGCCTGACTCTGGTGGCCGTCGGGTATCCGGCCGAGGCCGCCCTGGCGGGCCGGGCGGTGCAAACCGGCGGCAAGCAAATCCTCATCGAATAGGGGCATTAGTTCTCTCTATCCCATCTGTACTATTCCTGCTACTCTCCGCGTATCGCCATCGCCTTTACAGGTGGCTGGGGGCAGCATGATTCCGGTATTGAAACCGCTTGGCTGGGAGCCGATCGACGCTGCTGTGCGGCTAGTGCTGGATCCGCGGGAATCGATCGAGTTGGCTGACGAGGACGGCTCGGTCGCTGCTCTGCTAACTCTGCTGGCTGAAGGCCGCCACACTGTTGACGGGCTCTACCGAGCACTGAACGCTGGTTTCCCGGCAGTGACACGGGAAGACGTGCTGGACGCGATCGAGGCTTTGGACCAACTGCGTCTGCTCGAGGACCGCGGACAGACCGGTGCCCTGACCGAGGCCGAGCGGTTACGCCATTTCAGCAATCTGGCCTTTTTCCGGACGTTCTCCAACTTGGAGGCGAGCGCTGAGACCATGGTCCGGCGGGTGCGCGACTCGCACGTCCTGGTCCTCGGTGTCGGTGGCCTTGGCTCCAATGTCTTGCAAAACCTCTGCGGCCTGGGCGTCGGCCGGCTCACGCTGGTGGATCGCGACGATGTCGAACAGCGCAACTTCGCGCGTCAGTTCGTTTACCGCGCTCAGGACATCGGCCGGCCGAAGATCGAGCGGGCTGCGGACTGGGTACGGGAATTCGATCCGCAGATCACGGTGCAGATCATCCGCGCCGACTTCACCGATGCCGCCGGCGTCGCCGAGGTCGTGAACTCGACACGACCGGATGCCGTGTGTGCGGCGGTGGACGACCCGATCAGAATCGACGAGTGGGTCAACGCCGCCTGTGTCGGGGCGGCTGTCCCGTACGTACGGGGTGGCATGTTCGTCACCGAGGGTGTGATCTGGTCGGTGCACCCGGGTCACAGTGCGTGCTTGGCGTGCCCGACGGACTCGGACGACCGCTCCGGTCGGATCGCGAACTCTCTTCTGCACCAACAGGGCGTGGCCCGGATCAACCGAGGCGCTGGGCCGGTTGCGACCCTGCTCGGTTCGCTCGTCTCATTCGAGCTCCTGCGATATCTCACGGGGTTCACCGCTCCGCAGTACGCGGGCGCAACTGCCGTCATCGACCTAGCCGGAGACTGCGACCTCACCATCACTGCTCGTTCACGCCGTCCGGACTGCCTGGTGTGCGGCTCCGAGCAGCCGGTTCCGGAACCCGAAGCGGTCGGGGCTCTGGCTGCCGGCGGATGAGGCGATTTCTGGTACCGACCCATAGAAGGAGGTGATTCTACATGAAGATTCAGGTACGGAAGGTGGAGCAGACCCGCCTGACGATTGGTTGTGACCCGGAGTTTGGCTGCATCCCCGGTGACAGCTGATTGCCCGCAAGGCGCCGAGCGGTGAGATCGCGGCTGCAGTCTCACCGCTCGGAGCAGATCGGCGGCAATCTTGGGTGAAAATGCTTCCGTTCGCGCTGCGCGGGGTCAGATCGCCGCTGCAATCCCACTGCTTTGGATCCCTGAGCCGAGGACAGATATGACGACCTCCCAACGGCAAGCATCCGCCGTGCAGGCGGCTGCCGCCCGGCTCTCGCTCGTCGCAGAGGGCGATGACATCCTGGTGGGCAACCCTGCCACCGCCACCTTCGTCGCCGTCCCCGCGGTAGGTGGGGTGGTGCTGTCGGCGCTCGCGGACGGGCGCTCGGTCGCCGAGGCAGCCGCAGTCGCCTTTCAGTACAGCCAGGTCGAGGTGGACGTGGAGGACTTCCTCGCCACCCTCGAAGAGGCCGGCATCCTGGTGTACGAGGAGGGCGCCGCGCTCTCCGGCGAAGTCCGGTGGGTCAACGGGGTGCCCTCATGGCTGGCACGCCCGCTGTTCGGCAAGGTGGCGTGGTCCTGCTATGCCGCCGCGTTCGTCTTCGTGGTCGTGGCGTTGGCGGCTGAGCCTGCGCTTCGGCCGTCTTTCGAGAATTACCTGTTCCTGCCGGACCCGCTGCTGTCGATCCTCTGCACGTACGCCATGTCGGTGGTCATCATAATCACGCACGAGAGCTGGCACTGGTTGGCCGGACGCGCAATCGACGTGCCGGCGCGGTTCCGGCTCAGCTACCGGGGCGTGTTCCTCACGGCCGAGACCGACCTATCGCTGCTGCTGACCCGACCGCGCCGCCAGCGTTACGGACCGATGCTGGCGGGACCGGCGTTCGACATCAGCCTGCTCGCGCTGGCAATCGGCATGCGTTGGGCCTATTTCGACCTAAGCCTTCCGCTGCCAGACCTGCTGGCGCGGCTGCTCGGCGCGCTGACCCTGATGATTGTCGCCAACCTGGTGCTGCAGTCCGCGGTGTTCCTGCGCACCGATCTGTACGCGGTGCTGGCCTGTGCTTTGCGTTGCGACAACCTGTATCGGACCAGCTGGCTGACCCTGAAGAAACGGTTGCTTCCAGTCTCCACAGAGGAGGCGGCAGAGCTGGAATCGACCAGTCAGCGGGACCGCTCGGTCGCTCAATGGTTCAGCATCCTCTACCTGGTCGGCATGGTGGGCGTGCTCTGGTTCGTGCTGGCCTTCCTCCTGCCCGCTGCCGTCGGAGGCTTCTCCTGGATGGTGCGCGACATCCTGAGCCTGAGCACCGGCAGGCTTGCATTCTGGGAGGCGGCAACGGTCGCGCTGGTGGTCGCAGCGAGCAAGCTCGCGCCGATCGCGCTGGCGCTGCGAGAGCGCCGGCTTCGGCGGCTGGGCAGGCTGTCGTGAACTCAGTCGTACTTCGCCGCATCGGTTGGTGGCTGGTCACCGCCGGGCTGATGTGCACCGCGGTCGGCGTCGCGGTGAAACAGCAGTTGCCGAAGCTGACGGGTTCAGCGGTCGGCTCGGCGCCGGCGTCCGAGCGAAGCGAGCCGTGCCTACCTGGCACCGCCATCGCCATCTTGAAGAGCCCGCACCTGTCGGTGGCCGCATTGCAGAAGGTCAAGTACAACTCGGTTCCGCCGACGTCCGGACCGCACTTCGCCATTCCCCCTACTCCGGGGATCTACGACACCCCGCTGCAGCCCGGCGAGTTCGTGCACGCCGAGGAGCACGGCCACGTCATCATCGCCTACTCGCCCTCGCTGCCGGGCGCCGAGGTGTCAGCGCTGAAGGACATCGCCAAAGCCCACCCCGGCGACGTGTTGATGACTCCGTACCCGCCCCTCACCGGCGGCCTCGCGCTTGCCGCATGGGGAAGGCTGGAGCGCTTCACGCAGGTTGACCGGCCGGGCATCGAGCGGTTCATCGTCGCACTGGCCGGCCGGTACGACCATCAATGGGTAGGACCGCCGCGGTGCTGAGTACCTCCGTGGCTGCGCTGCGACCGGCTCAGGCCCGGAAGGCCAGGTTGTCCCGGCCGCACCAGTCCAGCACGGCGGGCCACGGACCGTAGCCGTCGGCGGCGGTGAAGCCGCCGGCACCGGCCACCACGGTGGTGGCCATCTTCAGCGGAGTGCCGTACTGCTGGGCCACGCCACCCGGGCAGTGCGGATCGTCGTCGCTGCCGACCAGCACGGTGCCGTCGGCGGCCTGCCGCACCGCGCTGACGTCCAGCGGCACCGGATGAAGGCTAGCCGGCACCGTCGGCCCGGCCGGCGGCGCCACCAGCGCCACCCTGGCCGGCCGGGGTGAGCCGGCCGGCGCCGCGGTGTGGTGCAGCCACAGCAGGCAGCCGGTCGAGTGCGCCAGCAGGTCGAAGCCGTCCTCCGGCAGGCCGGCCAGCGTGTCGGCCAGTTCGGCCAGGCCGCGCTCGGGCTGCAACCCGAAGCTGCAGCGAACCTCCCGTCCGGCCGCGGTGAGCTGATCGGCCAGCCAGCGCGGCCAGTCCTGCTCGCCGACCGGCCCGGCCAGCAGCACGGTGGGCACGGTGCGGGTGGGGCGGCGCGGCATGCCAGCAGCTTACGGGCGCCGAGTTCGGCGCAGGAGCCGGATCAGGTGACCAGGCCGAGCAGCAGCAACGCCTGGGCCAAGTGGTAGCAGATGATCACCACGAGCGGCGCCAGCGGCCGGGCCTGCACGAACCGGTCGGAAGCCAGCACCAGGTCGGAGACGGCGAACAGCACGATGCCGCCGGCAATCCACAGTTGCTCGGTGCCCACGCCGAGCACCACGGCCGAACCCAACGCGACCACGTAGAGCGTCACCGCCACGGTCAACCGGCCGCCGCCCAGGGCGTACGCACCGGCGATGATCCGGTAGCCGAAGCTGAGCAGCGCGATCAGCACCAGCAGCAGGCCGAAGGCCACCGACAGCTGGTCGGTGCCGTACACCTGCATGGCCCGGGCATAGCTGAGGTGGCCGAGCAGGAACGCCAGCAGGCCGAGCAGGAACAGCGTGTCCGAGCCACCCGCGACGTTGGACAGCCGCGGTGCCCTGGCCGAACCCGGCGCCGCTACCGTGGCCGCCACCCGAGCCGGCCGGCGCTCGGCGACCAGCGCCAGGTCACCCACCAGCCCGAAGCAGAGCGCCGTGACCAGCCAGCCGTGCACCCCCGGGCGGATCGGCTGGGCGGTGACCGCGGCCAGCACCAAGGCGGCCAGCACCAGCGGCTTGACGATGCGTTCGGCCTGCCGGGCGCCCTGGGCCACCGCGATCCAGTCGAGAACGGCCAGGATGCCGGCGGCAGCAAGCCAGGCCCACCCCGTCGCGGTCATCGGATGCAGACTGTAACCACGCAGGGGTCAAGACCGGCTATGAATCACCGACCGACCGGCGGCTATGACCGGTCCCACGTCCGAGTGCGGCCGGCCTCAGAGCACCGCGCCCGGGTTGAGGATGCCGAGCGGATCCAGGGCGTCCTTGATCCGCCGGGTCAACGCCATCACGTCCGGGCCGAGCTGGTCGGGCAGGTGGGCCTTCTTCAACCGTCCCACCCCGTGCTCACCGGTGATCGTGCCGCCGAGTGCGATGGCCAGCCGCATCACCTCGTCGAACGCGGTCCGGGCCCGGGCGGCCGAGTCCGGATCGGTGATGTCGTACACCACGATCGGGTGGGTGTTGCCGTCCCCGGCGTGTGCCACCACCGGGATCTCCACGCCGGTGCGCGCGGCGATCGCCTCGATGCCGGTGAGCAGCGCGGGCAGCTTCGGAATCGGCACGCCGACGTCCTCGAGCAGGATCGAGCCGCGCTTCTCGATGGCCGGGAAGGCCGCCCGGCGAGCGACCGCGAACGCCTCGCCCTCGGCCGGGTCGTCGGTGCGGAACACCTCGCTGGCACCGGCCGCTTCGCACAACTCGGCCATCCGGGCCACCTCGGCGCTCGCTCCGCCACCGGCGTCGGATTGTCCGAGCAGCAGCGCGCCGGCCCGCCGGTCCAGCCCCATCGAGGCGTAGTCCTCGACCGCGTTGATGGAAGCCGAGTCCATCAGCTCCAGCATCGCCGGCCGCATCACACGGGCGATCGAGACCACCGCCTCGGCGGCGGCGGCCACGGTCGGGAAGCTGGCCACCATGGTGCTGGCCGGCAACTGCGCCGGCACCAGCCGCAGCACCGCGCGGGTGACCACGGCCAGGGTGCCCTCGCTGCCCACGAACAGCTTGAGCAGCGAGAGCCCGGCCACGTCCTTCAGCCGCGGGCCGCCCAGGCTGATCGCGGTGCCGTCGGCCAGCACCAGATCCAGGCCCAGCACGTAGTCGGTGGTCACGCCGTACTTCACACAGCACAACCCACCGGCGTTGGTGGCGATGTTGCCGCCGATCGAGCACAGCTCGAACGAGGACGGATCCGGCGGGTACCACAGCCCGTACTCCCGCGCGGCGGCCTTCACCTCGGCGTTCAGCGCGCCGGGCTCGACGACGGCCACCCGGCAGTCCGGGTCGATCACGACCTCGCGCATCCGATCCATGCTCAGCACGATGCCGCCGTCGACGGCCGACGAGCCGCCGGACAGCCCGCTGCCGGCGCCGCGCGGAACCACCGGGATCCGGTGCGCGCTTGCCCACCGCATCGCCACCTGCACCTCGCCGGTGTTGCGTGGCCGGACCACCGCCAGCGGCATCCCGGCGTCCGGGTCGCGCGCCCAGTCGTAGCGGTAGTTCTCCACCAGCGCCGGATCGGTGACGATGGCATCGGGCGGCAACGCACCTGCCAGCTCGTCCAGCGGCGTGCTCATGCCGCGATAGTAGGTCTAATTCCGTCGCCGGAGCGGAGGGCCGCTTGGCAGACTGTGCCGGTGGGATATCTCGACGTCCAATCCGTCCGGCACCAGCTCTCGGACGGCCGGGTGCTGCTCGACGAACTGAACTTCCGGGTGGGCGAGGGCACCAAGGCGGCGCTGGTCGGTGCGAACGGGGCCGGCAAGACCACCCTGCTGCGGATCATCGCCGGAGACCTGGCGGCCCAGCAGGGCAGCGTCGCGAAATCCGGCGGGCTGGGCGTGATGCGCCAGTTCATCGGCTCGGTGCGCGACAGCACCACGGTGCAGGACTTCCTGATCGGGCTGGCCAGCCCGGCGATCAGCCAGGCCTGGGCGGCGCTGACCGCTGCCGAGCTGGCGCTGATGGAGGTGGACGACGAGCGGACGCAGCTGCGCTATGCGCACGCGCTGACCGGCTGGGGTGATGCCGGCGGCTACTCCGCCGAGGTGCTGTGGGACACCGTGACGGTGGCAGCGCTGGGCGTGGAGTACGAACGCTGCAAGTACCGGGAGCTGGTCACCCTGTCCGGCGGCGAGCAGAAGCGGCTGGCGCTGGAGGCGCTGCTGCGCGGGCCGGCCGAGGTGCTGCTGCTGGACGAGCCGGACAACTACCTGGACGTGCCGGGCAAGCTGTGGTTGGAGGAGCGGCTGAAGAGCACGCCCAAGACCGTGCTGTTCGTCAGCCACGACCGGGAGTTGCTGGCCCGGGTGGCCGACCGGGTGATCACCATCGAGGGCGGCACGGCGTGGGTGCACGGCGGCGGCTTCGCCTCCTACCACGAGGCACGCCGGAACCGGCACGAGCGGATGGCCGAGCTGCGCCGCCGGTGGGACGAGGAGCACGTCCGGCTCAAGGAGTTGGTCCGTACGCTGCAGCAGCAGGCCAAGATCTCACCGGACATGGCATCGCGCTACCGGGCCATGCAGACCCGGCTGGCCAGGTTCGAGGCCGACGGGCCGCCGCCGGACAAGCCGGAGGAGCAGAACGTCACCATGCGGCTGCGCGGCGGCCGCACCGGGGTGCGCGCGGTGATCGCCGAGCAACTGGAGCTGACCGGCCTGATGCAGCCGTTCTCGCTGGAGATCTTCTACGGCGAGCGGGTTGCCGTGCTGGGCTCCAACGGTGCCGGCAAGTCGCACTTCCTGCGGCTGCTGGGCGGCGACCCGGTCCAGCACGACGGCGGGTTCCGGCTCGGTGCCCGGGTGGTGCCGGGGCTGTTCGCGCAGACGCACAGCCATCCCGACTGGGTGGACCGGACGCTGGTCGATCTGCTCTGGCATGGCGAGCCGGGTCGGCCGGGTGCCGACCGCGGCCGGGCGATGGCCGCCCTGCGCCGGTACGAGCTGCACGGGCAGGCCGATCAGAACTTCGGCACGCTGTCCGGCGGCCAGCAGGCCCGGTTCCAGATCCTGCTGCTGGAGCTGTCCGGTGCCACCCTGCTGCTGCTCGACGAGCCCACCGACAACCTGGATGTGCTGTCCGCCGAGGCGCTGGAGGAGGCGCTGGAGGCCTTCGACGGAACCGTGCTGGCGGTCACCCATGACCGCTGGTTCGCCCGCACCTTCGACCGTTTCTTGCTTTTTGGAGCCGACGGGCGGGTGGTCGAGACGCCGGAGCCGGTGTTCGACGCCGGCCGGGTGGTCCGTCCCCGCTGATCCGTTCCCGAGCGGGCCGACGGGCTTTGCGGCCGGCGATTTTGCTGGGCTGCGACGGGCCGGTAAAGTTCTCCGACGGTGCCTGCAACCAGGCATCGGACGGCCATGCCTCGGGGTGGCGCCGGATTTCGCCGGCGTGACCGCGGGGGCGGCGATCTCGCCCAGCACAGTGGGAACCGCCGTGAAGACCGACGAGAGAGGGATCGAACGTGCCTACCTACAGCCCGAAGCCCGGCGATGTCAGCCGGGAGTGGCATGTCATCGACGCCAACGACATCGTGCTCGGCCGGCTGGCCAGCACCGCTGCGAAGCTGCTGCGCGGCAAGCACAAGCCGACGTTCGCTCCGCACATGGACACCGGCGACTTCGTGATCGTGGTGAACGCCGACAAGGTCGCGGTTTCGCCCACCAAGCTCGGTGAGTTCCGCTACCGGCACTCCGGCTACCCGGGCGGCCTGTCCCGGCGCACCGTGGGCGAGTTGCTGGAGACCAAGCCCGAGCGGCTGGTGGAGCTGGCGGTCAAGGGCATGCTGCCCAAGACCACCCTGGGCCGCCGGCAGCTGAAGAAGCTCAAGGTCTACCGAGGCCCGGAGCACCCGCACGCCGCCCAGCGCCCGCAGCCGTACAGCATCGGGCAGGTCGCGCAGTAGCGCGCAGCAGCCCGACGCATCCGATCCCGCAGACTTGAGGAGATTTTCCAGTTGACCAGCCCCGTGCCAGTCGTCGGCCGCCGCAAGGAGGCCATCGTCCGGGTCCGGCTCGTGCCGGGCTCCGGCAATTTCAAGCTCAACGGTCGCACCCTTGAGGACTACTTCCCGAACAAGGTGCACCAGCAGCTGATCAAGGAACCGTTCGTCACCCTCGACAAGGACGGCCAGTACGACGTCATCGCCACTCTGAGCGGCGGCGGTGTCACCGGCCAGGCCGGCGCGCTGCGGCTGGCCATCGCCCGGGCGCTGATCGGCATCGAGGCCGACGACCGTCCGGCGCTGAAGAAGGCCGGCTTCCTGACCCGCGACGCCCGGGTCAAGGAGCGCAAGAAGTACGGCCTGAAGAAGGCTCGCAAGGCGCCGCAGTACTCCAAGCGCTAGTGTCCTTGGCCGCGGGCGAAGCTTGCGGCACGCCGGACGGCGGGGGAAACGGTTGGCAAAGTACTTCGGCACCGATGGCGTGCGCGGTCGCGCCAACGATGGGCTGACGCCGGAGCTGGCGCTGGCGGTGGCCAGTGCCGCGGCCCGGGTGTTGGCCCAGCACGACGGCTCGCACCGGCCGGTCGCGGTGGTAGGCCGTGACCCCCGGGTGTCCAGCGAGATGCTGCAGGCCGCGGTGGTGGCCGGCCTCACCTCGGCCGGCGCGGACGTCCGGCTGGTCGGCGTGTTGCCGACGCCGGCGCTGGCGTTCCTGACCGCGCATTATGGCGCCGATGTGGGCGTGATGCTCTCGGCCAGCCACAACCCGATGCCGGACAACGGGATCAAGCTGTTCGCCCGGGGCGGCAACAAGCTGCCGGACGACATCGAGGCCGAGATCGAGGCCGAGATCGACGCCGGCTGGACCCGGCCGCGACCGACCGGCGCCGGGATCGGCCGGGTGAGCGACGCCGGTGAGGGTGTGGCTGCCTACCGGCAGCACCTGCTCGCCGCCACGCCGACCTCGCTGGCCGGCCTGCGGATCGTGGTGGACTGCGCGCACGGCGCGGGGTCCGGGGTGGCCGGTGACCTGCTGCGGCAGGCCGGTGCCGAGGTGAGCGTGTTCGCCGCCGAGCCGGACGGGGAGAACATCAACGACGGGGTCGGCTCCACGCACCTGCAGCCGCTGACCGAACTGGTGCTGGCAGAGCGCGCCGACCTGGGCATCGCGCTGGACGGCGACGCCGATCGCTGCCTGGCGGTGGATCACCTGGGCCAGGTGGTGGACGGCGATCAGATCCTCGCCATCTGCGCACGGGCGCTCAAGGACTCCGGACGGCTCGCCGAGGACACCGTGGTGGCCACCGTGATGAGCAACCTGGGCTTCCACCACGCGATGGCCGCGGCCGGCATCAAGGTGCTCACCACCGCGGTCGGTGACCGGTACGTGCTGGAGGCGCTGACCAGCCGGGGGCTGAGCCTGGGCGGCGAGCAGTCCGGGCACGTCATCTTCACCGACGCGGCGACCACCGGCGACGGGCTGCTCACCGCGCTGCGGCTGATGTCCTGCGTGGTCTCCGCCGGCCGGCCGCTGGCTGAGCTGGCCGGGGCGGTCCGACGGCTGCCCCAGGTGATGCTGAACGTCCGGGTCGGCGACAAGGACCTGGTGGCCGGCTCCGCGCAGGTGCAGGCAGCGGTGTCGGCGGCGAGCAAGGAACTGGGCGAAGCCGGCCGGATCCTGCTCCGGCCGTCCGGCACCGAGCAGCTGGTCCGGGTGATGGTGGAGGCCGGCAGCCAGCAGCACGCCGAGGAGATCGCCCAACGGGTGGCCGACGTGGTGTCCTCGGTCTAGACCCTTACCGGGGCTGGCGAGGAACCGGGAGTTAGCTACCCAACATCGGGCGGCGGGTGTGGAACCGCCTCGCGCAGCGAAGCGTTAGGGCACAGGAGCACCCAGCGTCACGAGGTGTGTTTGCACCGAGCGCCGCGAGGTGTGTTTGCACCGAGCGTCGCGAGGTGTTTTTGCACCGAGCGCTGCGAGGCGTTCCGTACCGAGTACCTGAACCGACGAGCCGATACGCATTGATGACTGCATCGAAACCTACCGACCCGACACCTACCAACAGCCAACCGGAACCCGAGCGACTCGGGCTGTCAGCGACCCAGCTGGTCGCCAGCGGACTGGCCGCGATGAGCGCCACCGTCGCCGCCTCCTACTTCGGGGTGGCCGGCACCGTGATCGGCGCCGCGCTCGGCAGCGTGGTCACCGTGATCGGCAACGCCGTCTACGGCTACTCGCTGCGCCGGACCCACCGCCGGGTCCGGCGCACCCTCGACGTCGCGGTGGCGCACCGGTTCTCGGCCGACCCGGCGCGGGTGATCGCGCACACCGCCGAGGCCTCGAGCGGCGCCGACGCTGCCGACTCCGGCGGTCCGAGCACCCGTGGCCCGTTGCGGCATCCGAAGCGACTCGCACTGGCCGCGGCCGGCCTGTTCGCGGCCGTGCTCGCGGCGACCACCGCCTTCGAGTTCGCCTCCGGCCAGCCGCTGTCCTCGACGGTTACCGGCAAGCACGGCTCCGGCGTCAGCATCGGCGGCGGCACTGCCAAGAAGGCCAGCCAGCCGCCGACCCGCTCGAGTACCCCGTCCTCGACCGGCACCCCGTCCTCGACCAGCAGCCCGGCCAGCCCGACGGTCACCGTGACGGTGACCCCGAGCGAGTCGGCGAGCCCGACCGAGACCTCCGCACCACCGTCCAGCTCGGCCAGCGGCACGCCGTCGCCGAGCGGCACGCCGAGCGGCAGCGCGACCCCGGCCGGCTGATCACTGGGCGGCAGCGCGACACCGCCGGCTGATCACCGCCCGCCCTGCTCGCCAACCGATCCGGCGTCGCATAGGTTTTGCTCTGTGAGCGCAGATGAGGGGGAAACCTCGGTCGACGTCCTGATCGTCGGTGCCGGACCGGTCGGCCTGTTCGGCGCGTATTACGCGGGAGTGCGCGGGCTGAGCACCGCGGTGCTCGATTCGCTGCCCGAGCCGGGCGGCCAGATCACCGCCATGTACCCGGAGAAGGCCATCTTCGACGTGGCTGGCTTCCCCGCCATCCGCGGCCGCGAGCTGGTGGCCAACCTGGTCGCGCAGGCCGCCCCGTTCTCGCCGGGCTACCTGCTCGGCCAGCAGGCGGTCGGGCTGGAACGCGGCGACGCGCTGGTGGTGACCACCTCGACCGGCGTCCGGGTGCGTACCAAGGCGATCATCGTGACCGGCGGCATCGGCACCTTCACCCCCCGTCCGCTGCCCACCGGCGAGGAGATGCTGGGCCGCGGCGTGGTGCACTTCGTGCCCAACCCGGCCGAGTACTCCGGCCTGGACGTGGTCATCGTCGGCGGCGGTGACTCGGCCGTCGACTGGGCGCTGCTGCTGGAACCGATCGCCAAGTCGGTGGCGCTGGTGCACCGGCGGGCAGCCTTCCGCGCACACCCGCACTCGGTCGAGGTGCTGCGCCAGACCGGCGTCCGGATCATCACCGACGCCCAGGTCTCCGACGTCCTCGGCGACCCGGTGAGCGGCGTCCGGGTCTCGGTGAAGGACGAGTTCCACGAGCTGCCCTGCGACCGGCTGGTGGCCGCGCTGGGCTTCCTGGCCAACCTCGGCCCGCTGCTGGAGTGGGGCCTGGACATCGTGCAGCGGCGGCACATCGTGGTGGACACCACCATGGCCACCACGGTGCCGGGCGTCTACGCTGCCGGCGACATCTGCGAGTACCCGGGCAAGGTGCGGCTGATCGCGACCGGCTTCGGCGAGGTGGCGACCGCGGTGAACAACGCGGTGGCCTACATCGACCCCTCCGCCTCGGTGTTTCCCGGCCACCTGTCCGACTACGCCCCGCCGGGCGAGATCGGTGCGCCGGGCACGCCGACCACCGTGCCGGTCACCGCCCGGTGATCATCGGGGTCGGCATCGACGTCGTGCCGATCGCCCGGTTCGAGTCGGCCTCCGAACGTACCGTGCAGTTGATCGAGCGGCTGTTCACCCCGGGCGAGCGGGTCAACGCGCACGGCATCGCCCGGACCGCGGACTCGCTGGCCGCCCGGTTCGCGGCCAAGGAGGCGGTGGCCAAGGCGCTCGGCTCGCCGGGCGGCATGTCCTGGCAGGACTGCGAGGTGCTGGTCAACGAGCGCGGGGCGCCGATGTTGCTGGTGCGCGGCACGGTGGCCGCCAAGGCCGCCGAGCTCGGCGTGCGGAGCTGGCACGTGTCGCTGTCCCACGACGGCGGGATCGCCTCGGCGGTCGTCATCGCGGAAGGCTGAGCCGGTGCGCGGAGTCTGGACGGTGGAGCAGATCCGGGCCGCCGAGCGGCAGGTGATGGCTGGCTTGCCGGCCGGCACCCTGATGGCCAGGGCCGCCCGGGCCATCGCGGTTGCCGCCGGCGAGCTGATCGGGTTCAGCTACGGCGCGCGGGTGCTGCTGCTGGTCGGTGCCGGCGACAACGGCGCCGACGCCCTGTACGCCGGCGCCGAACTGGCCCGCCGGGGAGCGGCGGTGCGGGCGGTGCTCGGTTCGGCCAAGGCCAGCGAGCCGGCGCTGGCGGCGCTGCGGACGGCCGGTGGCCGGGTGGTCCAGCTGGCCGCGGCCGGACCGGCCGACCTCGTCCTCGACGGCCTGGTCGGCATCGGCGCGCGCGGGCCACTGCGGGAGCCGATGCTGCCGCTGGTGGCCGCCGCCGAGGGCCGCCGGGTGCTCGCGGTGGACCTGCCGTCCGGCGTGGATCCGGACACCGGCGCGGTGACCGGGCCGGCCATCCGCGCCGAGCTGACCGTCTGCCTGGGTGGCCTCAAGCCTGGCCTGCTGGTCGGAGCTGGCCGGCTGCGCGCCGGCGAGCATCCGGCTGATCGACATCGGCATCGCCGACGCGCTGGCCGAGCCGGCGATCTGCCAGTCTGGAGGACGCCGACGCGCGGATCCGCCGGCCGGGCCCGCTGGATGACAAGTACACCCGCGGCGTGGTCGGGGTGGCGGCCGGTTCGGCGGCCTACCCGGGCGCGGCGTTGCTGTGCACGGGTTCGGCCCGGCTGGGCGGGGTGGGCGCGGTGCGCTACGCCGGCCACGCCGCGGTCGAGGTGGTGCGCAGGCACCCGGAGGTGCTGGTCACCGACACCGTCGCCGAGGCCGGCCGGGTGCAGGCCTGGGTGGTCGGGCCGGGGCTGGGCGACAGTGAGAACGCGGTGCGCTCGCTGCGCGCGGTGCTGGCCGCCGACGTGCCGGTGGTGGTCGACGCGGACGGGCTGAACCTGCTGGCCGAGCGGCGCGAGCTGCTTGACCGGCGCACCGCGGCCGACCGTGCTGACCCCGCACGACCGGGAGTACCAGCGGCTGTTCGGCGAGGTCGGGCGAAGACCGGATCGGCGCGGCCCGCCGGGCGGCGGCCGAGTCCGGTGCTACCGTGCTGCTCAAGGGCTACGCCACCGTGGTGGCCGAGCCGGGTGGCCGCTGCTACCTCAATCCGACCGGGCATCCGGCGCTGGCCACCGCCGGCAGTGGCGACGTGCTGGCGGGCCTGGTCGGTTCGCTGCTGGCCACCGGCATCGAGCCGGGACGCGCGGCGGCGATCGGCGCCTACCTGCACGGCCGGGCGGCGGCCAGGGCGGCTCGGCGTTCCCGGTGGTGGCCGGGCACCTGGTGGCGGCGCTGGGCGCAGAGCTGGCCGACTGAGCGCTCCAGACTGAGCCAACGCGCCGAGCCGGCGGCGGCCCCGTCCGGTCGCGGTTTGAGAGACTGGCGGGGTGCTCCGCTCCGAAGCTGTCATCGACCTGGCCGCCATCCGGCACAACGTGGCGACCTGCAAGGCGGCCACCGCTGCCGAGGTGATGGCGGTGGTCAAGGCCGACGGCTACGGGCACGGCCTGCTGCCCTCGGCCCGGGCCGCGGTGGCCGGCGGGGCCAGCTGGCTGGGCGTGGCGATGCTGGAGGAGGCGCTGGCGCTGCGGGCGGCCGGTCTCGACCAGCGGATGCTGGCCTGGCTGTGGACGCCGGCCGAACTGGACCAGCTGCAGGCGGCGCTGGCCGCCGACGTCGACATCTCGGTGTCCAGCGAGCTGGCACTGGAGCTGGTGACCGAGGCGGCCGAGCGGGTCGGCCGGCCGGCCCAGATCCACCTGAAGATCGACACCGGGCTGTCCCGTAACGGCGCCACCCGGGCCGACTGGCCGCAGCTGGTGGCGGCCGCGGCGAAGTCGGCCGCGGCCGGCCTGGTGACCAACGCCGGCATCTGGAGCCATTTCGTGCACGCCGACGCGCCGGGACACCCCACCACCGGCCGGCAGATCGAGCGGTTCACCGAGGCGCTGGAGCAGGCCCGCGCGATCGGCGTGGTTCCGGAGGTTCGGCACCTGGCGAACTCGGCGGCCACGGTGACCCTGCCGCAGGCCCACTTCGACGTGGTCCGACCCGGCATCGCGGTGTACGGCCTGTCGCCGGTCCCGGAGCGGGGCGATTTCGGCCTGGTGCCGGCGATGACCGTGCGCAGCCGGCTGGCCAACGTCAAGCGGGTGCCGGCCGGTGAGGGGATCAGCTATGGCCACCAGTACCGGCTGGAGGTCGACAGCACGCTGGCGCTGGTGCCGCTCGGCTATGCCGATGGCATTCCGCGAGCGGCCACCAATCGGGCGCCGGTGTCCCTCCACGGCCGGCGCTACACCATCGCCGGCCGGGTCTGCATGGACCAGTTCGTGCTCGACCTTGGTGAGGACTCGGCGGCCGAGGGCGACCAGGTGGTGCTGTTCGGCCCGGGCAGCGACGGCGAGCCGACCGCGCAGGACTGGGCGGACGTGCTCGACACCATCCACTACGAGGTGGTGAGCCGGGTGGGCGCCAGGGTGCCGCGCACGTACCTGGGCGGGCAGTAGTGCGGGTCGGCAGGATCGGCGCCGCGGTGGGCGGCGCGGCCGGGCTGGTCGGCGCGATCACCGCGGTCGGCATCGCGCACCAGCGCCGGACGGTGGCCGCCGACCGGACCCGGATCGATCCGCGCTCGGCTGCGGCGCTCACCGGCGAGCCGACCGGCCGGCAGCAGCGGGTGCCGACCGAGGACGGGGTGCTGCTGCATGCCGAGGAGGTCGGGCCGGCCGACGCCCCGCTGACCGTGCTGTTCGTGCACGGCTACGCGCTGAGCCTGGAGTCGTTCGTGCTGCAGCGGCGGGCGCTGCGCGAGCACTTCGGTGACCGGGTGCGGCTGGTGTTCTACGACCAGCGTTCGCACGGCCGGTCCGGGCATTCGCCAGCCGCGGCCTGCACCCTGGAGCAGCTTGCCCGCGACCTGGCCGCCGTGCTGGCCCGGCTGGTGCCGACCGGTCCGGTGCTGCTGGTGGGGCACTCGATGGGCGGCATGACGGTGATGAACCTGGCCCGGCAGCGGCCGGAGCTGTTCGGGACGGATGCCCGGATCCCCGCGGTGGCGTTGATCAACACCTCCTCCGGCGAGCTGCGCACGGTCACCCTGGGCCTGCCCAGCCTGCTTGCCCGGCTGCGCGGGCCGGTGCTGCCGGTGCTGCTGCGCGGAGCGGCCAGGAACGCCGCGCTGGTCGAGCGTGGCCGGGCGCTGGGCAAGGACCTGGCCTGGCTGATCACCAAGCGGCTGAGCTTCGCCGATCCGGACGTGCCGCCGGCCGTGGTCGCGTTCTGCACCAACCTGATCGCCCGCACGCCGGTGGACGTGGTGGCCGACTTCTACCCGACGCTGATGTCCCACGACGGCCGGGAGGGGCTGCCCAGCCTGGCCCGCTGCCAGGTGCTGGTCATCGGTGCCGAGCAGGACGCCCTCACCCCGCTGAGCCACTCCGAGGCACTGGCCGAGGCGCTGCCGTCGGCCAAGCTGGTGGTGGTGCCGAACGCCGGGCACCTGCTGATGCTGGAGCATCCGGACGCGGTGAACAAGCCACTGCTGGAACTTGCCGAGTCGGTATCCCGGGACGGGGCGCGCCGATGATCGAGCTGCCGACCGTGGCCGACACCCGGGACTTCGGTCGCCGGCTGGCCGGCCTGCTGCGGGCGGGTGATCTGGTGCTGCTGATCGGCCCGCTGGGTGCCGGCAAGACCGCCCTCACCCAGGGCATCGGCGCCGGCCTCGGGGTGCGCGGCCCGGTGGTGTCGCCGACGTTCGTGATCGCCCGCTCGCACATCGGCGGCCGGCTGCCGCTGGTGCATGTCGATGCCTACCGGCTGGGCTCGCTGGCCGAGGTGGACGACCTGGATCTGGACGTCTCGGTGGCCGACTCGGCGACCGTGGTCGAGTGGGGTGCCGGGCTGGTCGAACAGCTTGCCGACGCGCGGCTGGAGGTGCTGCTGGACCGGCGGCCGGACTCCGAGCTCCGCACGGCCGAGCTGCGCCCGGTGGGCGGCGACTGGGCGCGGCGACTCGCGGAGCTGGCCTGACTACTGTGGTCGCTGTGCTGGCGCTGGTGGTGGACACGTCCTCGGCGGCGGTGACCGCGGGCGTGGTGGATCTGGCCGAGCAACGCGTGCTGGCCGAGCGGGTGACCGTGAACGGCCGGGCGCACGGCGAGCTGCTCAGCCCGTCCATCCGGGACTGCCTGGACCGGGCCGGCCGGGTACCGGGCGAGCTTGCCGCGGTGGTCGCCGGCGTCGGGCCCGGCCCGTTCACCGGGCTGCGGGTCGGCCTGGTCACCGCCGCTGCCATCGGCGACGCGCTCGGCCTGCCCTGCTATCCGGTCTGTTCGCTGGACGCGATGGCCGTCGCGCACCCCGAGGCCAGCCGGCTGCTGGTGGCCGGCGACGCGCGGCGCCGGGAGGTCTACTGGGCGCTGTACGAGTCCGGCCGGCGGCTGACCGAGCCGGCGGTGAGCAAGCCGGCGGACCTGCCGGCCGACCTCGGCGCGGTCCGGGCGGTGGGTGCCGGCGCCCGGCTGTACGCCGAGCAGCTTCGGCTGCCGCTGGCCGACGGCGACTACCCCGGCGTGGCCGGGCTGGCCGCGCTGGCCCGGGAGCGGGTGCTCGGCCGGGCCCCGGGCGAGCCGCTGACCCCGCTCTACCTGCGCCGGCCGGACGCGGTGGTGCCGGCCGAGCGCAAGCCGGTGACATGATCACCCTGCGACCGATGCGCACCGCCGACCTGGACGTGCTGCTGCCCTACGAGGACGAGGTGTTCGGCACCGAGGCCTGGTCGCGGCGAAGCTATCTCGACGAGCTGGCCGACACCGAGCTGCGGCACTACCTGGTGGCCGAGCGGGACGGGACGGTGGTCGGCAGCGCCGGCCTGCTGGCGCTCGGCGAGACCGCGCAGATCCTCACCGTGGGCGTGCTGCCGGCCGCCCGCCGGCAGGGTGTGGGCGAGCGGCTGGTGCAGGCGCTGGTGGCCGAGGCCGGCCGGCGGCGGGCGGCCGAGGTGCTGCTGGAGGTGCGCATCGACAACGACGCGGCGCGCCAGCTGTACTCCAAGCTGGGCTTCGAGGCGATCGGAACCCGGCGTGGCTACTACGACCAGGGACGGGTGGATGCGGTGGTGATGCGTCGTGCGGTCTGACCAGCCACTGGTGCTGGGCATCGAGACGTCCTGCGACGAGACCGGGATCGGCATCGTGCGGGGGACCGAGCTGCTGGCCGACGCGGTGGCCAGCAGCGTCGCCGAGCACGCCCGGTTCGGTGGCGTGGTGCCCGAGGTGGCCAGCCGGGCGCACCTGGAGGCGATGGTGCCCACCGTGCACCGGGCCTGCGCCGAGGCGGGCGTGCGGCTGGCCGATCTCGACGCGATCGCGGTGACGGCCGGGCCGGGCCTGGCCGGGGCGCTGCTGGTCGGGGTGGCGGCGGCGAAGGCGTACGCGCTGGCGCTGGGCAAGCCGTTGTACGGGGTGAACCACCTGTCCGCGCACGTCGCGGTGGACCTGCTGGACAACGGCCCGATCGACGGCGCGTGCGTCGCGCTGCTGGTCTCCGGCGGCCACTCCTCGATCCTGCGGGTGCCCCGGGTGGGCGGGTTGGAGCTCACCGAGCTGGGCGCCACGATGGACGACGCGGCGGGGGAGGCGTTCGACAAGGTGGCGCGGCTGCTCGGCATGGGATTCCCGGGCGGCCCGCTCATCGACCGGGCCGCCCGGGACGGGGACCCGGCGGCCATCGCGTTCCCGCGCGGGTTGACCGGGCCTGGCGATCCGGCGTTCGACTTCTCCTTCTCCGGGCTGAAGACCGCGGTGGCGCGCTGGGTGGAGGCGCGCGAGCGGTCCGGAGAGCCGGTGCCGGTGGCCGACGTGGCCGCCTCCTTCCAGGAGTCGGTGGTCGACGTGCTGACCGCCAAGGCGATCCGGGCGGCCACCGAGGCCGGCATCGAGCAGCTGCTGATCGGCGGCGGGGTGGCCGCCAACTCCCGGCTGCGGGCGCTGGCCGCCGAGCGCTGCGAGCGGGCCGGCATCCGGCTACGGGTGCCGCGGCCCAAGCTGTGCACCGACAACGGCGCGATGGTGGCCGCGCTCGGCGCCCAACTGGTGCTGCAGGGCGCACCGGAGTCGAAGCTCGACATCCCGGCCGACTCGGCGCTGCCGATCACCGAGGTGCTGGCCTGATCCGTCCGGGAAGGGTGCCCGGGCGGTGGATGTGTGCTGAGCTTGGGGGCGAATGCGAGGAGGGGTCATGCCGACCGTGATGTGGGAGATCCGCGCGGCCCAGGGCCGGCTGGACGAGCTGCTGGACTGGGCGCTGGGCCGCATCGACCCGTCCGCCCGGGTATATCGCAGCAACTCCGGTGAGGCCCGGATGGTGGTGATCGACGCCACCGGCCAGGCGGCCCGTCAGCTCGCCGACCCGCCGGTCGAGCTGATCGCCCGGCCGGGTCACTCCTGGGAGTTCTCGCCGGTCCGCAACGGCTGAGCCGGCTCGGCGCATCAGATGAGCGTGGTGGGGTCGCGGTCGGCGACGGACGAGCAGTTCACCGAGTTCGTCCGGACGCATACCGCTGCCCTGCTGCGGACCGGCTACCTGCTCACCCGCGACGCCGGCAACGCGGAGGAGTTGGTGCAGGACACGCTGGTCTGGCTGTACCCGCGGTGGACGCAGGTGCTGGCGGCCGACCATCCGCTGGCCTACGTGCGCAAGGCGGTGGTGAATCGGTTCCTGGCCGCCCGGCGCCGGATGTCGTCCACCGAGGTGCGTTACGACCCGACGCTGGAGCGGTTCACCGACCAGCCGGACCGCCGGGACGAGACGGCGGAGGTGGACGAGCGGCTGGCGATCTGGCACGAGCTGGGCGAGCTGTCGGAGCGGCAGCGGGCGGCGATCGTACTGCGGTTCTTCCATGACCTGCCCGACGACGAGGTCGCGCAGGTGCTCGACTGCCGGGTCGGCACCGTCCGCAGCCTGATCAGCCGATCGCTGAATGCCTTGCGGCGCAAGGGAAAGTTCGCCGACGACGGGGTCGGCTCGGCCTATCTGAGGAACGTTCGATGAGCACGGTAGGTGAAGCCAGATGAGCAAGCGGACGCTGCCGGACGAGTTGCGCTCGGTCCTGCTGGCGCACGCGCTGCACGCCCCCGAGCCGGATGAGACGGTGGATCGGGTGCTCGCCGCGACGGTGGCTCAGCAGCCCCGGCCGGTTGCCCGGCGCCAGCGGTTCAGCCTGCTCACCGGGTCGGCGGCGGCCGTCCTGGTGGCGGTGCTGGTGGGCGTCGGTTTCGTGGTCGACCTGTCCAGGAACTCCACCGGCTCGGATTCGGCGAAGTCGAACGCCGCGCAGTCCAACGGCATCAGCCAGAACTTTCCCACCCAGCAGGCCGGCGGCCTGGCGGCGACGCCGCCGCCGCGAGCCAACATCGCGCCGGGCGAGGCGGCCGGAGCGCCGGCCAACCCGGTCCCGCCGTCGGAGCTGAACTGTGCCCGGCTGTTGCCCGGCAGCCGGCTGATGATCGGCTCGGTGGCCAAGGCCCGGCTGGCCGGGATGAACCAGGACCTGTACCTCTACGACTTCCGGTGCGTGAAGCCCGATGGAACCCGGTCGGCCAGCACGGTGGCCGGTTACATCCGGGCCGGTTCGGCGGTGCGGCTGCAGGTGGTGCTGGTGCCGGCCAGCTCCGGCGACAAGGTCGATTTCGTGGGCAGCGACGACCAGCGCCTGGTCGTGCAACTGCTGACCCGCCAGCAGGACCTGGTCCGGCAGGACTTCACGACCACCGACGGGGTGCACTTCAACGAGGACACGGCGGTGGTGGCACCGGCCTGCACGCCGGCCGACCTGACCGCCCGGATCGTGCGGGTGGACAGCGCCTCGCCGACCGACGGCGAGCGGCCGTACGCGGTGCAGTTCACCAAGCAGTCGGGTGGCATCTGCGTACTGTCCGGCTTTCCCTCGGTGACCGCGGCGGACGGCAGCGCGGTCAGCGCGGTCCCCACGCTGCGCGGCGCGGCCGGTGGCACCGGCGCACCGGTGCCGGAGATCGTTGAGCTGGCGCAGGGCACCACGGTGGCGGCGATGGTGGAGCCGGCCGCCCGGCCGGGCTGTGCGCCGGGCGGCACGGTGTCGGTGGCGTTGCCGAACGGCAGTTCGATGGGTGTGCTGCCGTCCGACGTCTCGCTGTGCGGAGCGCAGGTGCATCCGATCGTGTCGAACAGCCGCGGTTCGAACTGACGATTTCCGGCGCTGGCCCGCAATGCTTTGCCAGCCAGCCGTGTCTTGTCCGATATGAAGGTTGTGATTGCCGCCGACACGCACTTCGCGGAGTTCGTCGAGCAGCACACCGACGCGCTGCTGACCACCGCGTACCTGCTGACGCGGGACCGATCGGCCGCCGAGGAACTGCTGCAGGACGTGCTCGTCGCGCTCTACCCGCAGTGGCAGCGAGTGGTGCGTGCCGATTCGGCCCTGGCCTACGTCCGGCGCTCGGTGATCAACCGCTATCTCAACCAGCGTCGGAGCAGGGCCGGCGGAGAGCTGCCCCTGGCCAACGTGCCGGACGCCGTCGAGCGCGGTGAGTCCGGCCGGACCGACTTCACCGTCGGGCTGGCCGACCGCGACCAGGTGCGCCGGGCGCTGGCCACCCTGCCGGGGCGGCAGCGGGCGGCCGTGGTGCTGCGCTACTTCTACGACTACTCCGATCAGCAGATCGCCGAGGCCATGGACTGCCGGATCGGCACGGTACGCAGCCTGATCAGCCGGGCGCTCGCCGGGCTGCGGGCCGGCTCGGCCAGCGATACACCGAGCGGGATGGGAGGGGTGCTGCGATGAACGTCGAGGAGTTGGACAGCATCGTGCGGGACGAGCTGCGGCGCGACGCCGCGAACACCCCGTCCGGCGGCGCGGTCCGGGCCGCGGTGCTGGCGGCGGTCAGCGGGCTGCCGGCCGCCGACCGGCCGGCGCGGCGGTGGGCCATTCCGCTGCTGGTGGCCGCCGCGGTGGTCGCGCTGGCGGTGGCGGCCACCCTGCTGCCCCGCGCGTTCGACAAGCACAGCCAGCCGGCGAACCCGAAGCCGCCGTCATTGCCGCCCGCGCCCTCGCTGTACCTGGATTGCGCCAAGACCGAGCAACAGGTCAGCGGTGCCGGCACCCGGTACACCGACACCGCCGGCGACCTCTGGTACGCCTACGAGTACTACTGCGCCAAGCCGGACGGCAGCCGAACCGGCAGCGAGATAGATGCGTTCCGGATGGTGGGCGGCCGGCTGGTCTTCGACCATCAACTGCTGCCACGCGGCCAGCAGTACGTGATGTCGATGACCGGAACCGACGGCGGGATGCTGATCCGTGAGTATGACGCGAGCCCCGGCATCAACGGCCAACCCGGCGGCACCGTGTCCGACGCCCGTTATCAGCTCGATCCCGAGAACTTCACCGCTGTCAGCACCGTGATTGCCCAGCCGTGCCTGGCGACCGACCTAACCGTCCGGTGGAACCAGGCGAACGAGCCGACATCGCACCCGGTGCTGCAGCTCACCAACCGCAGCGGCAAGCCGTGCGCGGTCTGGGGGAATCCTCATTACACCCAGATCGCCGGCCAGCAGCGAGCCACCATCCGCTCGGTGCTGCGTGGGCCGGCCGGTGGCCTGGCCGCCGGTGCGGCCTCGGCACCGCCGCTGCTGCTGCAGCCGGGGGAGTCGGCGTATTCGGCGGTAGGCACCGATCCGGTGGCAGACCATTGCTTCGTGCCGACGGTCTCGGTCGCGCTGGCCAACGGCGTGCGACTGGGCAGCCACTCGAGCGCCTGCGCGGTGGTGAGTTACCCGCTGGTGCGGGCCACCAACGGCAGTGAGGATCACCCCGAATCCGAGGCACCCGCGCTGTCTGTGACTGGCAGCTGCGGGATCACCGACAACGATGTCAACTTTGACATGGCGCCGATCAGATCGGTACCCGGTGGCCGGGTCGGCATGGTGCTGACCGTAGCCGCACACGGCTCGGGCACCTGCACGATTGGCGGCTTCCCGAACGTCCGGGCGCTGGACGCCGGCGGCAGCCTGCTGGAGATCGCCGACCAGCGGCCGCTGACCGGCCTGCCGACCGGGCAGGTGACCGTCAGCCCTGGCCATCCGGCGTCCATGCTGATCGACTGGACTCGGGCCGCGTCCGGCAGCTGTTTTCCGAACGGCCACCTTGACCTGACGCTGGGTGGCGGTGGCTACGAGTTCGGTCAGTTGATGGGCCGGTTCTGCGACCTACGGGTCCACCAGTTCGTGGCCGGCAGCACCGGCTCCGGCTGACCTGCTGCAACATCCGGCCGCCAGGGTGTGTCATAGGGGCGGAGGTCCTTGATGGCGGTTCCAGCGGAGTTCTCGGCGTTCGTCCGGCAGCACAGCACCGCGCTGCTCCGGTCGGCATTCCTGCTGACCGGTGACCGGGTGGATGCCGAGGAGTTGGTGCAGGACACCCTGGTCCGGCTGTACCCGAACTGGGGGCGGGTGCAGGCGGCCGAGGTACCGCTGGCCTACGTCCGCCGGTCGCTGACCAACAACTTCCTCAACGGCAGGCGGCGGCGCTCGGCCGGCGACCTGCTGTTCGCCGAACCGCCGGAGCGGGCCTACGAACCCGACCTGGGCAGCCAGCTGTCGGATCGCCAGCTGGTCCGCCGGTTGCTGGATGGCTTGCCCGCCCGGCAGCGAGCGGTGCTGGTGCTGCGGTTCTTCGAGGATCTGGAGGACGCCGAGATCGCCTCGATCATCGGTTGCCGGCGCGGCACGGTGCGCAGCATCGTCAGCCGCGGCCTGCAGCAACTGCGTGCCGAGACCGAGCGGCCGGCCACCGACGGCCGGCCCCGGCAGACGAATGGGAACCTCCGATGAGTGAGCAGCCGATTCTGCCAGCGCGAGCGCAGCGAGCGAGGAGCGGAGCGAGTCCGGCGATGAGCGCGTGCGCGAGGAGCGAGGTGAACAGATGAGCGACGAGCGGCAGCTGGGCCAGCTGATGCGCGACGGCATGGCGGCCGAGACGCGGCAACTGGTGGCCGGCCCCGACTTCACCGAGCGGGTGATCGGCCGGGCGCTGGCCGCCGGTGGCGGCGAGCCGGACTGGCCTCAGCAGCGCCCGCCGGGCTGGCAGAACTGGCTGCTGCCGACGGTCGCCGCGGTGCTGGTGGCGCTGCTGCTCGGCTCGGTGCTGATCGGCACCAAGCTGCTACATTCCGCCGGCTCGCAGGGGCCGGCCAGCAGTCCCACGGTCAGCCAGCCGACGCCGAGTTCGTCACCGTCCGGGCCGAGCAGCGCGCCGTCCACGCACAGCAGCACGTCGGCCACCTCCACCAGCGCGCCGACCCGCGCTGGCGTCGGGCCGGCCGGCGGCCCGGTGCCGGCCAGCTTCACCGGCTATGACCTGACCTGGGTGAGCAACGACGACGGCTGGGCGCTGGGCACCGCGCCGTGCGGCAACCCGCCGTGCACCTCGATCCTGCGCACCACCGACGGCGGCAAGAGCTGGGTCGGCATCCCGGCGCCGCGTGCCTTCCTGGCCGCGACCGACACCTGCACCGATGCCTGCGATCAGATCAGCAACCTGCGCTTCGCCAACCGGCTGGTCGGCTACGCCTACGGACCGAACTCGTTCTTCCTGACCACCGACGGCGGCGCCAGCTGGCGCAAGCAGGCGGGCGGCTACGCCTATGGCCTGGAGGTGGTGGACTCGGCGGTGCTGCGGGTGTCGGCACAGGCGGCCGGCTGCGAGCCGGGCTGCACCTTCCGGCTGCAGCGAGCCGCGATCGGCAGCGACTCCTGGCAGGACGTCGCGCTTCCACCGGGCGGTCGCAGCGCCTGGGCGCAGCTGGCGGCCAGTGGCAGCACGGTGGTGCTGGCAACCCACGCCAACGCGGCCGGCGGTGCCGAGGATGCTACCGCCGTGCTGTTCACCTCGCGCGACGGCGGCAGCAGCTGGCACGCGGTGGGTGAGCCGTGCCCGCGCATCGGGACCGGTGAGGTGGACAGCTGGAATGTGACGGTCGCGCCGGACGGTTCGATCACCGTGCTGTGCGTGCCTCGCGGGCCGTTCCGCAAGGGCACGGTCTTCACGATGACCTCGACTGACGGAGCGCATTTCACGGCGGGCACGCCGGTGCCCGGGCAGAAGCCGCCGGCCGCCGTGGGCGCGGTGTCGGCCACCGGCCTGTTCGTCCTGGATCTGGACGTGCTGTACCGCAGCACCGACGCGGGTGCGCACTGGACCCAGCTGCCCGCGCCGCGGGGGGGCAACGACCTCGGCTTCGAGTCCCCGACGGTGGGCCGGGTCATCGGTGCCGCCCAGTCGCTCACCCCGCCGGACGGGACCTGGACGACCACCGACGGCGGGCAAAGCTGGACCTTCCACAGCTTCGGCTGACCGGCCGCGGCGGAGCTGCCGGGCCCGGTTGCCGGGCGGCTCCGACCCGGTGTTGAGGGCTGGCACTCTCCGGGTTAGAGTGCTAGCTGAAGGCCGTTGGCTGGCACCCGCGACGACAGCCGCAGCTGGACACAACCGACATTCATTTCCGCACCACCCTGATTTGACCCCTAAGGAGGGGAGCTGATCGTGACCGCCACGAAGGTCAACATCAAGCCGCTGGAAGACCGGATCGTCGTCCAGGCGCTGGAGGCCGAGACCACCACCGCGTCCGGCATCGTCATCCCGGACACCGCCAAGGAGAAGCCGCAGGAGGGCACCGTGCTCGCGGTCGGCCCGGGTCGCATCGATGACAAGGGCAACCGGATCCCGGTTGACGTCCACGAGGGCGACATCGTGCTCTACTCCAAGTACGGCGGCACCGAGGTCAAGTACGCCGGCCAGGAGTACCTGGTGCTGTCGGCGCGCGACGTGCTCGCCGTCATCGAGAAGTAACCCAGGCATCTCGTAACGCCCCGGCTGCGCCCACCAGCGCGCCGGGGCGTTGTCGATTGAGTGCGTCGTCTCGACGTCAGAGAGGAATTCCCGCAATGTCGAAGCTCCTCAGCTTCAACGAGGACGCCCGCCGCGCGCTGGAGCGTGGCGTGAACAAGCTGGCGGACACGGTCAAGGTCACCCTCGGCCCGCGCGGCCGCAACGTAGTGCTGGACAAGTCCTTCGGTGCCCCGCTGATCACCAACGACGGGGTGACCATCGCTCGCGAGATCGAGCTGCCCGACCGGTTCGAGAACCTCGGTGCCCAGCTGGTGAAGTCGGTGGCCACCAAGACCAACGACGTGGCCGGTGACGGCACCACCACCGCCACCGTGCTGGCCCAGGCGCTGGTGGCCGAGGGCCTGCGCAACATCGCCGCCGGCGCCAACCCGGCCGGCATCAAGCGGGGCATGGACCTCGCGGTGGAGGCGGTGTGCGGCGCGCTGGACGCGGCCGCCACCCCGGTGCAGGGCGAGCAGAGCATCGCGCACGTCGCCACCATCTCCGCGCAGGACGCCCAGATCGGCCAGCTGATCGGCGAGGCGATGACCAAGGTCGGCAACGACGGGGTGATCACGGTCGAGGAGGCCAACACCCTGGTCACCGAACTCGAGTTCACCGAGGGCATGCAGTTCGACAAGGGCTTCATCTCGCCCTACTTCGTCACCGACCCGGAGGGCCTGCTCGCCTCCTTCGACGACCCGTACCTGCTGATCACCACCCAGAAGATCAGCTCGATCGCCGACCTGCTGCCGCTGCTGGAGAAGGTCATCGCGGCCAACAAGCCGCTGGTCATCATCGCCGAGGACGTCGAGGGCGAGGCGCTGTCCACGCTGGTGGTCAACGCGATCCGCAAGACCTTCGCGGTGGCGGCGGTCAAGGCGCCGTTCTTCGGCGACCGGCGCAAGGCGTTCCTGCAGGATCTGGCCATCGTCACCGGCGCCCAGGTGATCTCGCCCGAGGTCGGGCTGAAGCTGGACCAGATCGGCCTGGAGGACCTGGGCAGCGCCGGCCGGGTGGTGATCACCAAGGACCTGACCACGGTGACCCACGGCGCTGGCGGGCAGGCTGACATCGACGCCCGGATCGCCCAGATCCGTGCCGAGATCGAGACGACCGACTCCGACTGGGACCGGGAGAAGCTGCAGGAGCGGCTGGCCAAGCTCGCCGGCGGGGTCGGCGTGATCAAGGTCGGCGCCTCCACCGAGGTGGAGCTGAAGGAGAAGAAGCACCGCATCGAGGACGCCATCGCGGCCACCCGGGCGGCGGTGGAGCAGGGCATCATCGCCGGTGGCGGTGCGGCACTGCTGCAGGCCGGCGCGGCGCTGGACGAGCTCTCGCTGACCGGCGACGAGGCGACCGGGGTGGCGATCGTGCGGCACGCGCTGACCGAGCCGCTGCGCTGGATCGCCAACAACGCCGGCCTCGAGGGCTACGTGGTGGTCAACAAGGTGCGGGATCTGGGCAAGGACGAGGGCCTGAACGCGGCCACCGGGGAGTACCAGAACCTGCTCAAGGCCGGCGTGGTGGACCCGGTCAAGGTCACCAAGGCGGCGCTGGCCAACGCGGCGTCGGTGGCCTCGCTGGTGATCACCACCGAGTCGGCGATCGTGGACAAGCCGGCCGAGCCGGACCCCAGCCACGGACACGGCCACTCGCACGGGCACGGCCACAGCCACTAGCGCCGGTGTCTGACGGCCGGCGCCCTATCCGCCGGCCCGCCGCTCGTCGGAAATAGGAACCCCCCGCTCGTATCGTCCGCAATACGAGCGGGGGGTTCCGTCACCGGCCAGCTTCGTCGCTGGCCGGAGTCTGCCGGCCGATCAGCTGGCTTGCCGCCGGATCAGCTGGGCGCGCTCCTCGGTGGACTTGCCACCCCAAACACCATATGGCTCGCGCGTCCGCAGTGCCCAGTTCAAACAGGCCTGGGCGACCGGGCAGCTGGCGCAGATCTGCTTGGCAGCTCTTTCCCGTCGCAGCCGGGACGGTCCGCGTTCGTTCTCCGGGTGGAAGAACGTCGCCGAGTCCACACCGCGACAGGCCCCCTGCATCTGCCATTCCCAATCACTTGCTCGCGGCGCCGGCAAGCGCGAGATATCTGCCATCGCTACCTCCCGAATAGGCCCCGTGCTTGGAAGAACTGCGCCTTCGATGCGGTCAACGATCCGGTGAGTGGTAGGTGACGGACAGTTACTGCATCGTGCGGAAAAAATTTTTCGGCGGCATGTTTCGCCGGTAAACAGGGCAGCACGGCCGTCCGGCTCGCTGCCGTTCGGGGTGTGCGGGGAGGAGCGCGCGGGGCCGACAGCCGGCACTGCGGGAGGGTTCATGCCTCCGCCGACAGGCCGGCGGGGTTAGGTGCCGCGGGTCAGCCGCGGTGGGCGAGCGCGTCGGTGAAGCCGCGCGCGTAGTCCCAGGTGACGTAGGCCTCGGGCATCGGTTCGGCGGCCGGCTCGTGCACGCCGGTGCGGCCGTTGCCGAGCAGGCTGCGCAGGTTGGCCGCCATCAGCGCCCAGGAGAAGTAGTGCTGCTCGCCACAGTCACCGCAGTCGACCACAATGCCGCGGATGTCGTGCGGACTGAGCGCTGCCTCGAACTCCGCCAGTTCGGCGAGGTCGGCCGCGATCTCCTGCCGGTCCTGCTCGGTCAGCGGCTCGACCGGTTCCAGTTCGTCCAGCAGGCTCGACGGATCGTTCGGGTCCCCGAGGAACGGATCGAGCGGGCCGCTCTGCGGGTCCGAGAAGGAGTCGTGGGACGTCACCCTTCAAAGGTAACGCCCCACGTCGTCCCGCGGACAAGATACTGCTCAACTTCGGTGCCAGAATTTCGGCGACGTGCCCGGCGCGGTCGCGACCGCGGTACCCGCTCGCGGTCGTCTCCGGTGGACTCGCCGACCGCGTCAGAGGTCGGCGATCGCCTCCAACGGCCGGGTGCGGGCGGCCCGGGCGGCGGGCCAGAGGGCCGCCAGCACGCCGATCAGGGCGGCCAGCACCAGCATCACCGCCGACTGCCCGAACGGGATCGTGATGTGGTTCAGGCCCTGGCTGCGCAGGGTGCGCACGAACATCGAGCCGAAGGTGAGGCCCAGGCCCAGGCCGAGGACGGCACCGAACAGCGCGATCAGGCTCGACTCCAGGTAGACCGTCCGGCGCAGCTGCGGCCGCAGCATGCCGACCGCGCGCAGCATGCCGATCTCGCGACGGCGCTCGACCACCGACAGCGCCAGCGTGTTGATGATGCCGAGCACCGCGATCACGATGGCCAGCGCCAGCAGGCCGTAGAGGATGCCGAGCAACTGGTTGATCAGCTTCGCCCGATCGCCCTTGAATTCCTCCCTGTTCTGCACCTTGACCACCAGGTAGGGATCGGTGGCGTCCTGCAGGGTGGTGCGCAGGGCGGCCAGGTCGGCGCCGGGCGTGGCCCGCACCAGCACCACGTCGTCGTGCAGCGTCGGCGCCGGGGTGACCTGGCGGTAATAGTCGCCGGAGGTCAACCAGTCGCCGAGCAGCGGGTTCGGCCGGTAGATGCCGGTGACGGTGAGCGGCGCCGGGTCGCCGTCCAGGCTGCGTGCCGGCACGGTCGAGCCCAACGTCCAGTGGTGGCTGGTGGCCGCGTCCTGCGAGACGAGCAGGTCGTGCCCGGTCAGCCGGCTGGTGCCGCTCACGAAGCCGATCCTGGCCATGTCGGTCAGCGGTCCGTCGATGCCGCTGCCGTACTGGACCGCGGTGCCGATCCGGACGGCCACCGGGTAGATCGCGACGGTGCTTTGCACTCCCGGCAGCCCGGCGACCGTGCTGCCGACCCGGTAGGGCACCCCGAAGGCGTCCGGACCGGTCAGCACGTAGTCGGCGGTGACGCTGTTGTCCACCAGCCGGTTGACGCTGGTCTTGGCCGAGGCGCCGAACACCGCGATCGCGCTGACCAACATCAGGCCCAGGGTCAGCGCGAAGGCGGTGGCCGCGGTGCGGCGGGGGCTGCGGACGGCGTTGGTGCGCGCGAGCCGTCCGATGGTGCCGAACGGACGGGCCACCACCGCACCGAGCACGGTCACCACCGGCCTGGACAGCGCCGGTGCACCGAGCAGCACGCCGAGGATCAGCAGCAGCGCGCCGATCCCGACCAGCCCGGCCGCCCCACCGCCGCCCTGAGCGGTCCCGCCGCCGACCAGGGCGGCGATGCCGAGCAGGCCGAAGACGGCGCCGATCACGGTGCGCCGACGCAGCGAGGTTCCGGTCGAGACCAGCTCCTGGCGCATGGCGGCCACCGGCGGCGTGTTGGCCGCCCGCCGGGCCGGGGCGTAGGCGCTGAACACGGTCACGCCGACGCCCACCGCGAGCGCGACCAGGATGGTGCGCGCCTGCAGTTGCAGCGGGCCGGACGGCAGCCCGGCGTTGAAGGCGTTGAGCAGCCCGCGCAGGCCGTAGGCCAAGCCGATGCCGGCGCCGATGCCGAGCACGCTGCCGGCCAGGCCCACCGCCACCGCCTCGGTGAGCACCGAGCGGTTGACCTGGCGGCGGCTGGCGCCGATGGCGCGCAGCAGCGCCAGTTCCCGCACCCGCTGGGCGATGAGCATCGAGAAGGTGTTGTAGATGATGAAGGTGCCGACCAGCAGGGCGATGGCACCGAAGGCGAGCAGGAAGTAGTTGATGAACCGCAGCACGGTGTTGATGTCGTCCTGGGCCTGCTTGGTCACCTCGGCACCGGTCTTGTAGGTCAGGCCGGGCACGTCGTGCTGCAGCCGCTGCTGCAGCGCACTCTGGGTCAGGCCGTCGGCGGCGATGTTCACCGTGTTGACGTGGCTGCCGTCGGTGAACAGCTGCAGGGCCTGGTCCCGGGCGAACAGCGCGCCGACGTAACCGCCGGTGTCGGACTTGGTGTCGTACACGCCGGTGACGGTGACGTTCACCGTGTCGCGGCTGGGCACCAGGATCTTGGTGTGGTCGCCGAGGGTCAACTTGGCCAGCTTCATCGCGCCCTTGTTCAGCGCGATCTCACCAGCCTTGGTCGGCGGCGCCCCGGCGACGAAGGTGTAGCCGGGTCCGACGGTTTGGGCCGGAGCCGAGTACGACAGGCCCTCGGTGGGGGCGCCGCCGCTGCGCACCGGCTTGCCGTCGGCTGCCAGCAGCACGATCTGGCCGGTGACCTGCGGGTCCACGGCCCGGACGCCCGGCACCGCCGCGATCTTGGCCAGGTCGGCCACCGGAACGCCGCTGCCGTTCTCGTCCGGGCCGGAGGCCTGCACGTCGACGCCCTTGGCGACGTCGGCGAACAGGCCGTGGAAGGTGTGGCCGAGCGAGTCGGTGAAGACGAAGGAGCCGGCTACGAAGGCGGTGCCCAGCACCACCGACAGCACGGTGAGGGCCAGCCGGATCTTGTGGGCTGCGAGGTTGCGCAGCGAGACCTTGCCGATGACGTCGGTAGCCATCTCACACGCCCTCGAGGTGCTTCATCCGGTCGAGCACCCGGTCGGCGGTGGGACCGGTGAGCTCGTCCACGATCTGGCCGTCGGCCAGGAACACCACCCGGTCGGCGTAGCTGGCCGCCCGCGGATCGTGAGTGACGATGACGACGGTCTGGCCGAGGTGGGTGACCGAATTGCGCAGGATGGACAGCACCTCGCCGGATGAGCGGGAATCCAGGTTGCCGGTCGGCTCGTCGCCGAAGATGATCTCCGGCCGGCTGGCCAGCGCGCGGGCGCAGGCGACCCGCTGCTGCTGGCCGCCGGACAGCTCGGCCGGCCGGTGGTCCAGCCGGTTGCGCAGGCCGAGCGTGTCGATCACCGAGTCGAGCCAGGCCTGGTCGGGCTTGCGGCCGGCGATGGCGATCGGCAGCGTGATGTTCTCCAGCGCGGTCAGGGTCGGCACCAGGTTGAAGGCCTGGAAGACGAAGCCGATCCGGTCCCGGCGCAGCTGGGTCATCCGCTTGTCGGACAGGTTGGTCAGCTCGGTGTCGCCGATCCGGACCGAGCCCGAGGTGGGGGAGTCCAGGCCGGCCAGGCAGTGCATCAGGGTGGACTTGCCTGAGCCGGACGGGCCCATGATGGCGGTGAACTCAGCCCTGCGGAAGTCCACCGAGACGTCGTCGAGGGCGTAGACGCGGGTGTCGCCGAGGCCGTAGATCTTGGTCAGGCCGGTCGCGCTGGCGGCGCTCGGCCGGCCGCCGAGACGGATGGGCTCGGCCGGGCCCGGCGCGGAGTGGTGGGCGGTGTGCGATGTGCCGGACGAGATGGTGCCGGACGGGTTCATGCCGATGCCTTTCGCGATGTCGATTAACAGCGTTCTGCGATTCGACTCGACTCTGTCCGACCGGCCCGTCCGGGGGCAGTGGGGACCACCCTGAATAACCCCTGATGTTTGTCACGGGCTCTCAGGGTCGATGCGCTCCGCCGCTCAGGGTGAGGTCGGTCGCTCCTTGGCTGGCGGGCGGGTGGCTCGGCGCCCGCGGCCCGGCCGGTCGCCTAGAATGGGGCACCGGCATCCGAGGAGCTCGAGTGACAAGTCACCTGCCCGAATCCGTCCCGTCCGTCGATGCTTCCGACCTCCCCGCCCCGTTCGCCACCCTGGGCCTCACCTTCGACGACGTCCTGCTGCTGCCCGGCCCGACCGACGTGATCCCGAGCGAGGCGGACACCACCTCGCGGCTGTCGCGCAACATCGCGCTGCGGCTGCCGCTGGTCTCCGCGGCGATGGACACGGTCACCGAGGCCCGGCTGGCGATCGCGATGGCCCGCGCCGGCGGCATCGGCATCCTGCATCGCAACCTGTCCATCGACGAGCAGGCGCAGCAGGTGGACCTGGTCAAGCGGTCCGAGGCCGGGATGGTCACCCATCCGGTGACGACCACGCCGGAGGCGACGCTGGCCGAGGTCGACGCGCTGTGCGCCCGGTACCGGATCTCCGGCCTGCCGGTGGTCGACGGCGACGGCCTGCTGGTGGGCATCATCACCAACCGGGATCTGCGCTTCGAGACTGACTACGCCAAGCGGGTGGCCGAGGCGATGACGCCGATGCCGCTGGTCACCGCCCAGGTCGGCGTGCACAAGGACGTGGCGCTGGGCCTGCTGGCCAAGCACAAGATCGAGAAGCTGCCGTTGGTCGACGCCGCCGGCCGGCTGCAGGGCCTGATCACGGTGAAGGACTTCACCAAGAGCGAGCGGTACCCGATGGCCACCAAGGATCCGTCCGGCCGGCTGCGGGTGGGCGCTGCCATCGGGTTCTTCGATGACGCCTGGAAGCGGGCGATGGCGCTGGTCGATGCCGGGGTGGACGTGCTGGTGGTCGACACCGCTAACGGCCACGCCGCCGGAGTGATCGAGATGATCAAGCGGCTCAAGGCCGAGCGGGCCGCGGCCCAGGTGGACGTGGTCGGCGGCAACGTGGCCACCCGGGTCGGTGCGCAGGCGCTGGTCGACGCCGGGGCGGACGGGGTCAAGGTGGGCGTCGGACCGGGGTCCATCTGCACCACCAGGGTGGTGGCCGGCGTGGGCGTGCCGCAGGTCACCGCGATCTACGAGGCCTCGCTGGCCTGCCGTCCGGCCGGCGTGCCGGTGATCGGCGACGGCGGCCTGCAGTACTCCGGTGACATCGCCAAGGCGCTGGTCGCCGGCGCCGACACCGTCATGCTCGGATCGCTGCTGGCCGGCTGTGACGAGTCGCCGGGCGAGCTGGTGTTCATCAATGGCAAGCAGTTCAAGTCCTATCGGGGAATGGGCTCGCTCGGCGCGATGCAGAGCCGCGGACGGGCCAAGTCGTACTCGAAGGATCGCTACTTCCAGGGTGATGTGACCGACAACGACAAGCTGGTCCCGGAGGGCATCGAGGGACAGGTGCCCTACCGCGGGCCGCTGGAGGCGGTGGCCTACCAGCTGATCGGTGGGCTGCGGCAGTCGATGTTCTACGTCGGAGCGCATTCGATCCCGGAACTGCAGCGGGTGGGCCGCTTCGTTCGGATCACCGCCGCCGGCCTGAAGGAATCGCATCCGCACGACATCCGGATGACCGTCGAGGCGCCCAACTACCCCGGAAACTAGCCGCTGGACCGGACTTCGCTCCTCGACGGTGGATAACCCGGCTCGTGGGCGCTATGCGGGCTGACCAAACCCACGGCTGTTATGGAAACCTTGCCCGCATGACGACGGAGGACAATTTTGTTGCTCGGCTGGCCGCGGCCGCCCGCGAGAAGTGGCTGACCGAGCGGGCGGCGCTAGATGCGCTTTGGCCGAAGTACAGCACGACTCTTGCCGTTACCCCGCTTCAGCCCGGACGGTCAACACCTGAGCGAGCCAGGGCAGACCGAGAGCTGATTCCTGAGTGGATTCGACAGGCGGACGCGACGGGGAAAGCGTTCGATGAATTTCGAAAGCTCTCGCAGTTGAATGGGTAACGCTGTCCGCCGACCGAAGAAACTGTCGTAGGGCTGAGCGGCAGGCGGAGCAACCGCCTCACCTGCCGCTCAGCCTGGGGACCGTGGGTTTGCCCGCCCGCATAACGCCGGCTCGTGCCATCTTGTGGATAACCCGGCGGACCGGTCGGCGGGGCTGGCTAGCGTCCCTGGCATGAACAGCTATCCGGCATTGCGTGACCTGGCGGCCGTCTTTGGTGAGGACTGGCCCGAGGCCTATGAGGACGAGCCGATGAACGCGGTCAACGACTTCGTCGCTCGACAGCGCGACAGCGCGGCCCGGCTGCCGGACGAGGTGGCCGGCATCCTCGCCGGCAACCCCAGCGAGGACGAGCTTGCGGAGCTGATCGAGGAACTCGATCCCCTCTACGATCCGACCGAGCAGGGCTGGACCTATCACGACTGGTTGCGGGCCGTGGCCGAACGGGTGGGCCAGCAGCTCCAAGCTGGCCCGGCGGTGCGGCAGACTGGCGATTCCTAGGTCACGCCGGCAGACGAAGCGGAGCACCCGATGTTGATTGCCCAGCTCAGCGACTCGCACATCAGGCTGGGGCCGTTGGCCGGCGAGGTGGCGGCGCACCTGCACCGGGCGCTCGGCCGGGTACTGGGCCTGCGGCCGAGGCCGGACTGCGTGGTGCTCACCGGCGATGTGGTGGACAACGGCGAGCCGGCCGAGTACGAGGCGTTTCTCTCGGTGGCTCAAGGGTTTCCGGTGCCGATCCATCTGACGACCGGCAATCACGACGACGCGGCCACCATGGTCGATGTCTTCGGCGAAACCGCCTACCTGGGCGGTGGGAAGTCCGCCCACTACGCGATCGACTATCCGCGGGCTCGCATCATCGCCCTGGATTCGGCCGTCCCCGGCTCGATGGCCGGCCACCTCGACGAGGCGCAGCTCGGCTGGCTCGATGCCACGCTCGCGGAGCGGTCCGACGTGCCGGTGTTCATCGGCCTGCACCATCCACCGATCGACATCGGCATGCCGTTCCTGGACAGCATCAAGCTCGACAACCCGGACGCGCTGCGCTCGGTGCTCGAACGGCATGCCCCGGTCCGACGCATCCTGGCCGGCCATGTGCACCGGGCGGTCATCGGCAGCTTCGCCGGCAGCACCGTCACGATCGCGCCGAGCACGTTCCGGCAGGCCGCGCTGGATCTGGCCACCGAAGAACCGAGCGGATACGTCTACGAGCCGCCCGGTTTCCTGCTGCACCGGCTCACCGCGGACACCTGCACGACCCACGTCGTGCCCACCCTGCACGCCGGCGGACCGGTCGGTTACTACTGAGCCGCAGGGGACGACGAGCGCCGCTCGGGCAGGCGGGAGAAGGCTCGGGCTGACGGGAGGCGGGCACCTCGCGCGGGGGAGCGGAGGACGGTCTGGATGGGCTGTGACTGTATTCACTGGCTGCGCTGGGAGACTCGGACTCGAACCGAGACTGCACGGCTCCAAAGGCCGGCGGGCTGCCGATTACCCCATCTCCCATCGGGCGCCTGGCGCGGCTGGCGTCCGAATAGCACAGCTTACCCATCGCCCTGGTAACCCTCGCTCAGGCAAACCTACGTTTCCGTAGGTTACGCTTGCGTAGCTATCTGAATCCCCAGAACGAGCGGCGAGCAATCCCAGTGATTGACGAGAGGCCAGGCATATGACCTTGACCGACGAACAGACCGCTGTGCAGGAGTTGCGTGAAACTCAGCCAGCGGGCAAGCCGATGATCGAGGGCAACAAGCGCTCCGGCGAACAGGTGGCGCTCTACATCTTCGTGATCGTGCCGTTCCTGGCTCTGATCGCGGCGATCCCGGTCGTCTGGGGCTGGGGCATCGGCTGGACGGATGTGGCGCTCGCCCTGGTCTTCTACTACGTCTCGGGCATGGGCGTCACGGTCGGCTACCACCGGCTGTTCACGCACGGCGCGTTCCGGGCCAATCGCGGGCTGAAGATCGCGCTGGCGGTGGCCGGCTCGCTGGCCATCGAGGGCCCGGTGATCCGCTGGGTGGCCGACCACCGGCGCCACCACGCCTTCTCCGATCGCGACGGCGACCCGCACTCCCCGTGGCGGTTCGGCGATTCGCTGCGCGGCCTGACCAAGGGCTTCTTCTTCGCCCACATCGGCTGGCTCTTCGACCCCGAGCACACCAACCAGCAGAAGTTCGCCCCGGATCTGCAGGCCGATCCGGATCTCGTCCGGGTCGATCGGCTCTTCCCCGCGCTGGTCGCCGCCAGCCTGATCGCACCGGCCGTTCTCGGCGGCCTGATCACCTGGTCCTGGACCGGCGCGATCACCGCCTTCCTCTGGGCCTCCCTGGTGCGGGTGGCGGTGCTGCATCACGTGACCTGGGCGATCAACTCGGTCTGCCACATGATCGGCGATCGGCCCTACGCCTCACGCGACCGCTCGGCCAACTTCTGGCCGCTGGCGATCCTGAGCTTCGGTGAGTCCTGGCACAACAGCCACCACGCCGACCCGACCTGCGCCCGGCACGGCGTGGACCGCGGTCAGCTGGACAGCTCGGCGCGGTTGATCCGGCTCTTCGAAATGGCCGGCTGGGCCACCGCGGTGCGCTGGCCCAAGCGGGATCGGTTCGACAAGCTGGCCGCCCGCAAGGCGCAGGAGCGGGCCGACCAGGCGGTGCACGCCGCATAGCCGCCCGGGCGGCGGTCGACGGCTTCAGGTCGGCGCGCGGTTGTGCCCGAGGGCGCGCCGAGGCGTCGGTACCGGCTAGGTGACGACGGTCCGGTCGGCGTACCTGCCGTCGGCGTAGCTGCCGTCGGCCAACACCTCGGCCAGCCGGCTCATCGCCTCGTACACGTCGGCGAAACGCAGGTACAGCGGCGTGAAGCCGAGCCGGAGCAGATCCGGCTCGCGGAAGTCACCGATCACACCACGCTCGATCAGAGCCTGGCAGACCTCGTAGGCGGCCGGCATCCGCAGCGACACCTGCGAGCCGCGCCGGTCGGGTGCCAGCGGCGTAGCCACCTCGACTCCGAAATCGGCCAGCCTGGACTGGGCAAACTCGATCACCAGGTCGGTGAGTGCCAGCGACTTGCGCCGCACGGCGGCCATCTCCACCGTGTCAAAAACGCTCAGTGCGGCGTCCAGCGCCGTCATCGACAGGATCGCTGGCGTGCCGATCCGGGCTCGTTCGATGGACGGTGCCGGCTCGTAGCGCTGGTTGAGCTGGAACGGCGAGCGGTGCCCGTGCCAGCCGGTCAGTGGCAGCGCGGCGGCCTGCAACTGTCGCTGCGCGATATAGATGAAGCCGGGTGAGCCCGGGCCGCCGTTGAGGTACTTGTAGGTGCAGCCGACCGCGAAGTCGGCCTCGATCGCGTCCAGTTCGACCGGCAACGCGCCAGCCGAATGGCACAGGTCCCAGACCATCAGCGCGCCGGCCCGATGTGCCGCTTCGGTGATCGCGGCGGCGTCGAACAGCTCCCCGGTCCGGTAGTCCACCTGGGAAAGCGCGACCACGGCCACGTCCTCGGAAAGGTGCTCGGCGAGTTCGGACGGGTGCAGCCGCACCACCGTGAGCCCCAGCAGCCCGGCGACGGCGTCGGCGAGGTACTGGTCGGTCGGGAAGCCGGCGCCGTCGGTGAGCAGGATGCCGCGGCCGGGGCGCAGCCGGCATGCCGCGACCAGCGCCTGGAACAGCTGCACCGACGTCGAGTCCCCGCACATCACCTGGCCGTTGGCGGCTCCGACCAGCCGGCCGATCCGGTTGCCCACCCGGCCGGGCAGCTGCCACCAGTCATTGACGTTCCAGGACGTGATGAGCTGCTGCCCCCACTGCCGGTCCACCAGGTCGGCGACCGCCGGACCGACCGCCACCGGCAGCGCGCCGAGGGAGTTGCCGTCCAGGTAGATCACCGAGTCCGGCACCTGGAACAGCTCCCGGGCCGCGGCCAGCTCATCGCGCTGGTCCGCACGCCGGGCGGCCTCGGCCGAGCCGGCGGCCGAGGCCGCCACCGCGCCTTCGGGCACCGCGTCGGTCGGCGCCGCGTCAGAGGACACTGCGGACCTCCCACAGCTCCGGGAACAGCGGCGCCTCCACCGTCCGCTTCAGCCAGGCCAGTCCCGCCGAGCCGCCGGTGCCCGGCTTGTCACCCAGGATTCGCCGCACGGCGTTGTAGTGCACGTACCGCCAGCGACTGTGCCGCTCAGCCGTCGCGGTCAGCACCTCGGCAAGCTCGGCAAGCTGGTTTTCCCCGTCATTGTCGGTGTAAACCTGTCGCCACGCCTCGACCACGCCCGGGTCGCTGTCGGTCCACGGCTGCCGGACGTCCCGCTCCAGCGCGGCAGCCGGCACCGGCACCCCGCGCTGGGACAGCAGCCGCACCGCGGCGTCATACAACGACGGCTCGTCAAAGGCGTCCTGCAACTGCTTGTGCACGGCCGGCATCCCGGCGTGCGGGTTGAGCATCCGCGGGTTCTTCGCGCCGATCAGGAACTCCAGCTCGCGGTAGCCGAAGGATTGGAAGCCGGACGCCTTGCCGAGCGAGCCGCGGAACCTGTTGTAGTGGGCCGGGGACATCACGGCCAGCATCTCCCAGGAGCCCAGCAGCGAATTCTGCACCACCACCGAGCGCTTGAGGGCGGCCAGGGCGGCGGTGAGGTCGTCGTCCAGCATCGACCGGATGGCCAGCCGCCACTCGTGGATCAGCAGGTTGAAGTGCATCTCCATGATCTGGGTGACCAGGATGAAGGTGACCTCGAGCGGCTCGGCGGTCTGGGGGTGCACCAGCCCGGCCAGCACGTCGGACTCGGTGTAGACGACGTACGGAGTGCGGCCGCCGTAGTCCAGGTCCGGCGCATCGGATTCGGCCGGGTCGGCAAGCGCGCGGGGAGAAATCTCGGTCATGGCAAACATAGTCGCAAGGCGCTGCCGCTCGAGGAACGCCGGATGGCAGTAATACCGCCGGATCGTCTGGCGACTGAAATGCGCTGGCCGAAAATATCGCATGTTCGTAAGGTGAGCACCATGGACTCCGTGGACTGGGCGATCCTCGCCGAACTCCAGCGCGATGCCCGGCTGTCACTGAATGAGGTGTCCCGCCGGGTGAACCTGTCGCCACCCGCCGTGGCCGAACGGGTCCGCCGGCTCACCGACCGCGGCGTGCTCACCGGCTACGCCGCCCGGGTGAACCCGGCCGCGCTCGGGCGCACCGTGCAAGCCTTCGTGCAGTTGGACTGCTACGGCCCGAAGTGTGTGCTCAAGGACGACTCGGTGCGAGACTGGCCGGAGGTGCTGGAGCTGCACCGGGTCACCGGCGGCGCCTGCTCGCTGCTGCGGGTGGCCGTCGCCGACATGGCGGGGTTCGAGAGCCTTATCGATCGGTTGGCCAGCTATGGCAAGCCCACCTCGGCGATGCTGCTGGCCAGCCCGGTGCCCTGGAAACCGGTGGCGCCGTTGGTTTCCGACGCCCGGTCCACGGCACCGGACCGCCAGCGCCGCGTAAGCAGCCGACCGACCCCATCCGGGTGAGCGGCACAGGGGAGAGCCTGCCGGACGGCACCCGCCGGCCGAGGCCCACCCGAGCTGGGAAGGATAACCCGATGAGCGAAGCCGGCAGGGCGAACGTGGCCAGGCCACGAGTGCGGATGACCGGCAAGGAACGGCGCGAGCAGCTGCTCGACGTCGGGCGGGCGTTGTTCGCCGAGAAGGGATTCGAGGCAACCTCCATCGAGGAGATCGCCAGCCGGGCCCGGGTCAGCAAGCCGGTGGTGTACGAGCACTTCGGCGGCAAGGAGGGGCTGTACGCGGTGGTGGTGGATCGCGAGATGCGCACCCTGCTGGACTCGGTGACCTCCGCACTGACCGGCGACAAGCCGCGGGCCCTGGTCGAGCAGGCGGCGCTCGCCCTGCTGACCTACATCGAGGAGCAGACCGACGGCTTCCGGATCCTGGTCCGCGACTCCCCGGTGGCCACCAGCACCGGCTCGTTCTCCTCGCTGCTGAACGACATCGCCAGCCAGGTCGAGTACGTCCTGGTGCGCGAGTTCGAGGAGCGGAAGTTGAACACCAAGCTCGCCGGCATGTACGCGCAGATGCTGGTCGGCATGGTGGCGCTGACCGGCCAGTGGTGGCTCGAGGTGCGCAAACCCAAGCGGGAGGAGGTGGCCGCCCACCTGGTCAACCTCGGCTGGAACGGCCTGCGCGGCCTGGAGGCCAAGCCCCGGCTGTCGCTGCATCGACCGGAGCCGCCGGTCTGACACCGGGCGCCCACGTCAGGCAGAACCCTGTGAATCGGCGAATCGGTCGGCTGCGGCCTTCAGCGGGCGGCGTTGCCGTCCGATCAGGAGCAGGTGCGCCTGACGTTCGGACCAGCAGCACGCGCCCCGGCACGCCCCTCGCTCCGGTCGCCGTGCTCGCCGCCCCGGTCGCTGCGCTCGTCGCCCCGGTCGCTGCGCTCGTCGCCCCGGTCGCTGCGCTCGTCGCCCCGGTCGCTGCGCTCGGCCGTGCTGGCGGTGTGCCTCACCGGCGTGCTGTCCATCGGCATCCCGTTCGCCCTGCTGCTGGGCAAGGGCGACCTGGTCACCGTCGGCGCCGCCCGGCCAGCGGCCATTCCGGCACCGCTACTGGCCGGCTGCACGGACGGCCGGCCGATCACCAACCGGACCGTGCGTCCCGGCCAGTGCCTGCTGCTCTCCGGCCACGGCTTCGGCGGCCACGAACTGATCGAGGTGACCGAGTCGCGCCGGCCGGGATGGCGCAGCTACCTGCGGGCTGATGCGCTGGGCGGCTTCAGTTGGCGCTACCGCCTCTCCGCCACCGTGCCCACGGGTGCCGACGTGCTGACCTTCGCCGGCTCCGACCTGGCGCCGATGGTGTTCTGTCCGTTCACGGTGACCGCCGGCTGACCCACTGAGCTGGCTCGTCCCCGGTCCAGCACTGGAACGGCTCGGTGCGGGTCGGGACATCCGGAGCCGAACGAAGCATCAGAGCTGGTCGGACAGCTCCAGCCAGCGAAGTTCCGCCTCGTCCTTCTCGGCCACCAGTTGGCGCAACTGCCCGTTCAGTTCGGTGATCCGGACGTAGTCGGTGGCGTGCTCGGCCAGCAGCGCATGCAGCTCGGCCTCTCGCTGCTCCAACTTGGCGAGTTGTCGTTCCAGCCGGGCCAGCTCCTTTCGGGCGGCGCGGGGATCCGGCTTGCGATCGGCGGATCCCGCGCCGGCACCGGCCGATTTCGGAGCGCTGCCGGCCGATTCCGCCATGGGACGAGCCGCAGGTTCGCCGCCGGACGTCGCGTTGCTTGCTGATGCCGTGGCGCCGGTCGTTCCGGTGGCGCTGCCGGCCGCGCGCAGCCGCAGGTACTCCTCGATGCCACCGGGCAGTGCCGCCAGCCTGCCGTCGCCCAGCAGCGCGACAGTGCTGTCGCAGACCCGCTCGATCAGGTACCGGTCGTGGCTGACCACCACCAGGCTGCCCGGCCAGGAATCCAACAGATCCTCCAGCTCGGCCAGCGTGTCGGTATCCAGGTCGTTGGTCGGCTCGTCCAGCAGCAGCACGTTCGGCTGGCCCAGCAGCACCCGCAGCAGTTGCAGTCGCCGCCGCTCGCCGCCGGAGAGGTCGGCCACCGGCGTCCACTGCCGCTGGTTGGCAAAGCCGAACCGGTCGGCCAACTGGCTGGCCGACTGCTCGACGCCGTCGATCACCGCCGAGCTCCGGATCTCGGTGACCGCCTCGATGACCCGCAGCTGCGCCGGCAGCTCCGGCACCTGCTGGCTGAGGTAGCCGATCCGCACCGTCTGGCCGATCACCACCCGGCCGGCATCGGGCTGCAACTGGCCGGCGAGCAGGCGCAGCAGATGGGTTTTGCCCGATCCGTTCACCCCGATCACGCCGATCCGGTCGCCGGGTCCGAGCTGCCAGTTCACCTGCTCCAGCAATACCTTGCGCGCCGGCGGCTGGCCGACCGAGAGCGAGACGTTCTCCAGCTCACAGACCGTGCGGCCCAGCCGGCGCGCCGAGAGCGCACGCAGCTCAACCCCGGTCCGGGGTGCGGGCACGTCGGCGATCAGCGCCTCGGCCGCCTCGATCCGGAACTTCGGCTTGGAGGTCCGCGCCGGCGGCCCCCGGCGCAGCCAGGCCAGCTCCTTGCGCAGCAGGTTCTGCCGGCGCGCCTCAACCGCGCCAGCCTGCCGGTTCCGTTCGGCCCGGGCCAGCACGTAGGCGGCATAGCCACCGTCGTAGCCGTGCACCGCGCCGTCGGCCACCTCCCAGGTGCGGCCGCACACCGCGTCCAGGAACCACCTGTCGTGGGTCACCACCAGCAGCGCGCCGCGCCGGGAATTCAAGTGCTCGGCCAGCCAGCTGACCGCCTCCACGTCGAGGTGGTTGGTCGGCTCGTCCAGCACCAGCAGCTCGGCCTCGGCCACCAGCGCGGCGGCCAGCGACACCCGCCGCCGTTCACCGCCGGAGAGCCGATCCACCGCCATCTCCAGTCCCAGCTCGGCCAGGCCGAGCCCGGTCAGCACCTGGCGGACCGCGGCGTCGCCGGCCCAGACATGCTCGGCGGCATCGCCCACCACCGCTTCCCGCACGTTGGCGCCGGCCGGCAGCAGGCCGGCCTGGTCGACGGTGGCGATGCGCAGGCCGCCCAGCCGGCTGACCCGGCCGGAATCGGGCGGCTCGGCACCGGTGATCAACCGCAGCAGGGTGGACTTACCGCCGCCGTTGCGGCCCACCACGCCGGTCCGGTCGGCTGCGCCCACGCCGAGCGACACCCGCTCCAGCACCCTGGTGGTGCCGTAGCTCTTGCTGACGTTCTCCAGGTTGACCAGGTTGACCGCGGCGGCCATCAGTCCGCACGCCAGCTCGGACGAGCCAGCCCGCCGGCCACCGCGACCGCGAACCGGCAGTGCTCGCCGGTAGCCATCGTGCCGGCCAGTTCCCGGGCATGGCCGGCGTCGGTGGCCAGGAAGGCGCAGGTCGGCCCCGAGCCGCTGACCAGCCCGGCCAGGGCACCGGCCGCCAGGCCGTCGGCCAGCGTCTGCGCCAGGTAGGGGGCCAGCGCCAGCGCGGCCGGCTGCAGGTCGTTGTGCAGCAACGGTGCCACCGCGTCCGGCTCGCCGGCACGAACCGCCTCGACCAGCCCATCCGGCAGCCGGGGTCCATCGGCGGCCGGGCGTTGCCGATCGAACTCGGCGTAGACCGCGGGGGTGGACAGCTCGCCGGTCGCCGCCGCCAGCACCCAGTGCAGTGCCGGGCCGGCGAGTTCGGCCAGCTGCTCGCCGCGACCGCCGCCGCGGGCCAGCCCGCCGGTCAGCGCGAAGCCGACGTCGCTGCCCAGCTCGGCGGCCAGTTCGCGCAGCCGTGCCGGCGGGGTGGTCAGCTGCCACAGCTGATCGCAGGCGAGCAGGGCGCCGGCGGCGTCGGCCGAGCCACCGGCCAGGCCCGCGGCGACCGGGATCCGCTTGTCGATGCGCAGCGCCACCGCCGGTCGCCGGCCGGACCGCTCGGCCAGCAGCGCGGCCGCTCGCCACGCCAGGTTGCCCGCGTCGTCCGGCACCGAAGCGGCCTGCGGGCCGGCGATCGTCAAGCTCAGCATGTCGGCCGGTTCGGCCCGCACCGTGTCGTACAAGTCCAGCGAGCTGAAGATCGTGTCGATGTGGTGATAGCCGTCCGGCCGTCGCGAACCCACCGCCAACCCCACGTTCAGCTTGGCCGGCACCGAGACGGTGACCGCGCCGGTCAGAGGGGGCACGTCCGACGATGGTAGTCGGCGACTCGAACTCGCCGGATTTGGTCGGCAACCTCGCTTGCGCGGTCCAGACTGTTCCGATGGACGGTGATGAGGAACTGGTGTTCCTCGATCCTGCCGAGGATTTCCGGGCTCGACCACGGTTGGGTAGACCGCGGCGGCGCTGGCTATGGCTGCTCCTTGCCGCCGTTCTCGCCGCGGGCGTGGTGGTGCAGCAGGCCAACCGGCCCGCTCCGTCGGCAGCGCCGAGTGGCCGGTCGAGGGCACCGTCCTCGGTCGTGGTCGCACCGTCGCCGGATGCCCCCAGCATGGCTCCGGTAATCATCACTCGGCTCGGGCGTCCACTGCTGGGGGAAACCGGCAGCTGGACCCTGTTCGGTCGTGGCGAGGGAAGGCTGGTCCGGATCGACCTTGCCCGCGGTGAGATCGCCATCACCGTCGTTCCGCAGCTGCAGAGCAGCGGGCCGGTCTCGTTCGTCCCGGTAGCCGGCGGGGTGATCATCCGGCCGATCGACAATGTCCCCGGTTACGTGGTCGTGGACGATCAACCGGTCCAACAACTGCCGATCGCGTTCGGCCCCGGTGGGCCGATCTTCCCCGGCCCGGACCCCGGCCACGTGTGGGCCGATACCACCGGCGGTGCGAACTCGGCCGTGGTGTCGATCCCGATCGAGGGGCGGCCCGCCGGCGCCGTCCTCAGGTTGCCGCCCGGCAGCGGCAGCCTCGACGCGGTCGCCGACGGTGCAGGCTACCTGCTGGTCTCGGCAGCGGACGGGCTCTACCGGGTGCGGCCCGGACGAATGAGTCGGATCAGCACCGGCAGGCTTCTTGCCGTGGGACCGATCGGCTGGCTGGTCGCCGAGTGTGACCGCCAGCAACACTGCCGGCAGGTCTTCATCGACCGGACGACCGGCCGGCGGCGCATCCTTGGCCGGGAGGCACCGAACGGCGGCAACCGGCCGCCGTGGGGCGCGATATCACCGGACGGCCGCACGGCCGCCATCTTCGACGTCGGATCCGATGGGTTCAGCACGGTCGAACTGATCGACCTGCGCACCGGATCCAGCCACGCCACCGGCCTGCACGTCGAGGATGCCGTCCCCGACGGCACCATCCGGTGGTCGCCGGACGGCCGCTGGCTGTTCGCGATCGCCAACCTGGGCGAACTGGACGTTCTCGCACCAGCTACCGGCCAGGTCCGCAGCCTGTCCGGCTTGATCCCGCCGCTGACCCAACTGGTCATCCGAGCGGGCGGCTGACTTGCTGCCCGCCCGGTTTCGGCCGGCGGCCGGCTGCCTTGTAGGATTAGCAGGTTGCCTCGGCGAGGGTGGCCGCACCGGCCCCCGCACTCGACGCGGTGCTTGCCAGCGCTGACGTCGGGTGTGCCGATGTCAACGAAGCTGCAACACCGCAGGCACAAACGCATACGTTCGGTTCGCGCTGACCATCGCGCACCGTGATACCCCGCACGATGAGGAGCATTCCGTGTCCGAAGTACGCCTGGCCGCCGAGATTCGCACCGATTTCGGCAAGGGCGGCGCTCGCCGTACCCGTCGGGCCGGCAACATCCCGGCCGTCCTGTACGGCCACGGCGCCGCACCCAAGCACGTCTCGCTGCCGGCCCGCGAGTTCGCCAACGCGGTGCGCCACGGCGGTGCCAACGTGCTGCTCACCCTGGCCCTGGAGGGCGAGGATCAGCTGGCCATCCCGAAGGCCATCCAGCGCCACCCAATCCGCGGCGAGTTCGAGCACGTGGACCTGCTCGCGGTGCGCCGCGGTGAGAAGGTCAGCATCGACGTGCCGCTGTCCGTGGTCGGTGAGATCGCGCCGGGCGGCCTGCTGAACGTCGAGCACAATGTCGTCACGGTTGAGGCCGAGGCGACCCACCTGCCGACCGAGATCGAGGTGTCGGTGGCGGGCCTGGAGGTGGGCGTGCAGATCACCGCCGCCGACCTCAACCTGCCTACCGGCTGCACCCTGGTCACCGACGGCGAGACGCTGCTGCTCAGCGTTGGCACCTCGCCGACCGCCGAGGACCTGGAGGCCGAGACCGCCGAGGCGGCCAGCGAACTGGGCATCGTCGAGGACAAGCCGGCCGAGGAGTCCGAGTCGGCCGAGGCAGCCGCCGAGTAACGGCCGCGCCGGCTGCCACCAGTCCACCCATCGGGCCGGGATCTGCCAATGTCCGACGAGCGGTTCCTTCTCGTCGGGCTCGGCAATCCTGGCCCGCGCTATGCTGCCACCCGGCACAACGCCGGCTTCTTCGTGCTGGACGAGTTGGCCGATCGGATCGGGGCCAGCTTCAAGTCGCACAAGGGCGTCGCCGATGTCGCCGAGGGCCGGCTGGCTGGCCAGCCGGTGGTGCTGGCCAAGCCCCGTTCCTTCATGAACCTCTCCGGCGGCCCGGTGGCCCAGGTCAGCCGGTTCTTCAAGGTTGCGATCGGCCAACTGGTGGTGGTGCACGACGAGCTCGACCTGCCCTTCGGCGTGATCCGGCTCAAGCGCGGCGGCGGCGAGGGCGGCCACAACGGGCTGAAGTCGCTGTCCGCCTCGCTCGGCTCGAAGGACTATGCCCGGGTCCGGTTCGGCATCGGCCGCCCGCCGGGCCGGCAGGATCCCGCCGAGTACGTGCTGCGGGAGTTCGCCGCCGCCGAGCGCAAGGACCTCGAGTACCTGATCGACCGGGCCGCCGACGCGGCGGCCGCGATCGTCACCGACGGCCTGGAAGCGGCTCAGAACACGTTCCACGGCTGAGCCGGCCGCCGGGCGGATCGCCCCGGCGCCAGGCAGAATATGGCTCGAACCGCTCGTTCTACCCCCGCAAGGAGCCTTCATGCGCGTTCCGGCCCGTCGCCTGCTCGCCACCGTCGCCGCCATGGCGGCGGGCGGACTCTCGCTGGTCGCGCTGACCGCGACCACGGCCGCGCCGGCGGCAGCCGCGAGCACCCCGCTGCGGGTGATCACCGTGCAGTCCAGCTCGGCCGGCGCCACCACCGCCCGGCTGGATCTGTGGACCGCTTCCAGCCGCGGCGGTTACTGGCACGCCGCCGGCCCGGTCAAGGCCTACGTCGGTGAGCTCGGCATCGGCCAGGCGCACGAAGGCGTAGCGCGCACTCCGGCCGGCGTGTTCACCCTCACCGAGGCGTTCGGCAACCAGCCGGACAACGGCAGCGCGCTGCCGTACTTCCAGGCCACCCGGGCCGACTGGTGGGACGGCGAGTCCGGCACGCCGGCCTACAACACCCACCTGCACCAGGTCGCCTCGCCGGGGCCGAACAGCGAGAACCTGTACGACGCCGGCTACGTCTACTCCCACGCCGTGGTGATCGACTACAACCGCTTCCCGGTGCACGCCGGCGCCGGCTCGGCGTTCTTCCTGCACGTCACCAACGGCGAACCGACCCTCGGCTGCGTCGCGGTGGACGCCAACTCGCTGAACGTGATCATGCGATGGCTGCTGCCCTCCACCCACCCGGTGATCTCCATCGGCGTCGGCTCGGCGGCCACCGCGATCATCACGAACGCGAATGCCGCGGCTGCCAAGCACAACCCGATCGGCCACGTGGACTCGGTGACCGGCAGCACCGGCACCGTCAAGGCGGTCGGTTGGGCCGCCGACCCGGACAACCTGAGCGCCCGGATGTACCTCGACGTCTACATCGACAACCGGATGCGCGGTCGCTACACCACCGGAGTGGCCCGGCCGGACGTGGCGGCCAAGGTGCACACCGGGCCCAACCAGGGGTATGCGATCACGATCACCGGAGTCGCGGCCGGCCGACACACGGTCTGCGTGTACGCGCTCAACACCGCCTACGGCACCGGCAACACCAAGTTCCTGCCCTGCGCCACGGTGACCACCGGCTGAGATTGAGCCGCCCCGGCCGGGCTCAGACCATCAGCCGGGGCCGAGACCACCGGCTGGACTGAGACCATCGGCCAGACCACTAGCTCGCGCCGACCCCTGTCATATCGGGCATTGCCGGACTAGGGTGATGAGCCACCCATCGGCATTTCCCCCTGGAGTCAGCTATGCATCGCAGGCCCGTGCTGTCCCGATCCCTGCTCGCGGCCGGCTTGGTCGCCGCCGCCCTCACCTGCGCGCCGGCCGGCTCGGCCTACGGCACCGCCATCCCCGACCCGAACACCCAGTACCGGATGGACAGCTACCACTACGGCAGCATCCGCGGCGAGGTGATCGGCCAGTACGCCTACCCCGGGCCGTGCGGCGATGCCTTCTGGTGGGGCGACACCTCGGCGTACGTGACCACCACCTGGGTCACCTGCCCGGGCCACTAGCTACATCGCGGGCTGCCGGGTTGGTGGCTAGCCCACGACGCTCACCGGCATGCCGGCCCGAGCCAGCACGCCGTTCTCGAACTCGAGCAGCCACTGCTTGTTGGTGAGGCCACCGGCGTAGCCGGTCAGCGCACCTTTGCTGCCGACCACCCGGTGGCACGGCACGATGATCGAGATCGGGTTGCGCCCGTTGGCCAACCCGACCGCGCGGGCGGCGTTCGGGTTGCCGAGTTCGGCTGCCAGTTCGCCGTAGCTGCGCCGGTCGCCGTAGCCGATGCCGCGCAGCAGTTGCCAGACCCGCTGCTGGAACGGAGTGCCGGCCGGGGCGATCGGCAGCTCGAAGACCTGCCGCTCACCGGCGAAGTACTCGGCAAGCTGGCGTGCCGGCTCGGTGAACGCCGAGTCGTTCCTGGTGCCAAGCGGGGTTGCGATCCGCACGTGCTCGGCCAGGTACAGGCCGGTCAGCGCGGTCCCGTCCCCGGTCAGCAGCAGCGGGCCGATCGGCGAGGCGAAGTAACTGTGGAACATGCGATGTCCTTTGCTCGTAGCTCGATGATGTCAGTGCGCCGAAGCCCACAGGTGATGGGTCAGATAACTGCGCCACGGCGAAGCCCCCAATGGGTCCAGCGAGGCCCCCGCCGCCGGTTCGGTTGCCAGCCGTGCGAGCGCCCGCCGGACGCCGAGGTCGGTGGCCAGGTAGACGTCCGGATCGCCGAGCGCGCGCATCAGCAGGTAGTCCGCGGTCCACGCGCCGATGCCCGGCAGCGCCAGCAGTTGATGGCGGGTCGCGTCCCGGTCCGAGCCCGCGTCCAGTTCCAGCTCACCGGCAGCGGCCGCCGTCGCGATCGAGATGATCGTGCGGGCCCGCGCGGCCGGCATCGGCAGGTCGGCCGGGTCCAGCGCGGCGAGCGTGTCCGGATCCGGGAACAGCAGCCATTCCGGGCTGGACTCGAACGCCGGCTGCCCGTGCTCGGCCGCCAGCCGGCCGAGCACGGTCCGTGCGCCGGACACCGAGATCTGCTGCCCGACCACCGCCCGCACCGCCATCTCGAACCCGTCCACCGCGCCGGGGGAGCGCAGCCCCGGCCGCTGCCGCACCAGCTCGGCCAGCATCGGCTGGCCGGACAGTACCCCGTCCACCGCCTGCGGGTCGGCGTCGAGGTCCAGCAGCCGGCGGACCCGCGCCACCGCCGCCGAGAGGTCTCGGTGGTCGGCCAGCCGCAGCGACGCCCGCACGTAGCCGTTCCCCGGCGCCAGCGCGACCAGGCCGGCGCCGTGCGGCAGCCGCAGCGTGCGCCGGTAGGTCGTCCCGTCGTAGGCCTCGACTCCACCGATGGCCCGCACCGCAAGGAATTCCAGCGTGCGCACCAGCTCCATCGGCTGGCGGTAGGCCAGCCGCAGCTCGATGGTGCCCGGCTCGCTCGGGCGGCCGCCGGGCCGCTGCCGCAGCTGGCTCGGCGTGCAGGCGTACACCTCCCGGATGGTGTCGTTGAACTGCCGGATGCTGGCGAAGCCGGCCGCGAATGCCACGTCGGATGCGGGCAATTCGGTGTTCTCCAGCAGCATCCGAGCGGTATGCGCGCGCTGCGCGCGGGCCAGCGCCAGTGGCGGCGCGCCCATCTCCGAGACCAGTGCCCTGGTCAGCTGCCGCTCGGAGTAGCCGAGCCGGCGGGCCAGCCCCGGCACCCCCTCCCGGTCCACCACCCCGTCGGCGATCAGCCGGACCGCCCGGCCGGCCAGGTCGGCGCGGGCATTCCAGTCCGGCGAGCCCGGGGTGGCATCCGGCCGGCACATCTTGCAGGCGCGGAACCCGGCTCGCTGGGCGGCTGCCGCACTCGGGTAGAAATCGACGTTGCGACGGTGCGGGGTGCGTGCCGAGCAGGACGGCCGGCAGTAGATGCCGGTGGTGCGCACGCCGGTGTAGAACGTGCCGTCGAAGCGGGCATCCCGGCTCTGCACGGCCCGGTACGCGGCCTCGGTGTCGATCGGCATAGTGCCAGTCTGCCCGGGCACCGGCGGTCGTGCTAGCGGCTTTCGGACAGGCCAGTGACTGGCCGGGTCGCGGCTCAGCCGGTGTTGCGCAGCCCGGCTGCCACGCCGTTCATGGTGAGCAGCAGCGCCCGGCGCAGCTCCGCCTGATCCTGCTCGGTGCCGGGCTGGCCGGCCAGCCCGCGGACCCGCGACAGCAGGTCCACCTGGGCGTAGGAGATCGGATCCAGGTAGGCGTCACGAACGCTCAATGTCCTTTGCAGCAAAGGTTGATTGTCGAGCAGGAACTGCTCGCCGGTGACTCGCAGCACCTCATCGACGGTCAGCTCGTGCTCGGCCCGGACCTGCTCGAAGAGGTGCTGCAGCGGCTTGGGCACCAGCGAGGAGACGTAGTGCGAGGCGATGTCCAGATCCGACTTGAACAGCGTCATCTCCACGTTGGAGATGAACGTGCGGAAGAAATGCCAGTCGGCATGCATCTCGCCCAGCACGGTTCCCATCCCGGCTTCCCGGGCTGCCTTCAGCCCGGAGCCCACGCCGAACCAGCCCGGCACGATCTGGCGCGACTGGGTCCAGCCGAACACCCAGGGAATGGCACGCAATCCCTCGATGCCACCGCCGGAATCCGGTCGGCGACTGGGCCGTGAGCCGATGTTCAGCGAACCGAGTTGCTCGACCGGGGTGGAGGCCAGGAAGTACTCGCCCAACCCCGGATCGTCGATGAACTTGCGGTACGCGGCGAAGGCCGCTTCGCTGACCAGCTCCATGGTGGAGTCCCAGCTGCGCAGCTGCTCGGCGCTCTGACGCGGCGAGGTGTGCAGGCTGGAGGCGCGCAGCACCGCGGCCACGGTCAGCTCCAGGTTCTCCCGGGCCAGATCCGGCAGCGCGTACTTGTCGCTGATCACCTCGCCCTGCTCGGTGAACTTGATCTCGCCGGCCAGCACACCCCACGGCTGGGCCAGGATCGAGTCGTAGGTCGGGCCGCCACCGCGGCCCACCGTGCCGCCCCGGCCGTGGAACAACCGCAGCCGCACGCCGTGCCGCGCGGCAACGTCGCGCAGCCGGCGCTGGGTCTTGTGAATCTCCCACTGGGACGTGGTGATGCCGGCGTCCTTGTTGGAGTCGGAATATCCCAGCATCACCTCCTGCACGTCACCGCGCAGCCGGACGATCAGCCGGTAGGTCGGGTCGGAGAGCAGGTCGTCGAGCACCTCGCCGCTGCGCCGCAGCTCGTCCACCGTCTCCAGCAGCGGCACGAATCCGATCCGGGCCACCGGCTGGGTGCCGCCGCCGCTGCCGTGCACGTCGACCAGGCCGGCCTCGCGGGCCAGCACCACCGCGGCCAGCACGTCGTCGGCGCCCATCGTCATCGAGATCACGTAGCTTTCGATGATGTCGCTGCCGTAGGTGTCCAGCGCCCGGCGGATCTCGGTGAACACCGCGAACGTCCGGCTTGCCTGCTCATCCAGCGGCGGCGGGCTCTGCGACAACGGCCGGCGATTGGCCAGTTCCTTAGACAGCAGCCGGGCGCGGTAGTCGCGCGGCAGGTCGGCGTAGAGCCAGTGCTCCTCCTTCAGCCGGTCGATCAGCTGCCCCACCGCGTAGTGGTGCGCCTCGGCATGCTCGCGGACGTCCAGGGTGGCCAGGTGCAGTCCGTAGCAGGCCAGCGTATGCCGGGTACGGGCTAGCAACCCGTCGGCGACGAGCTCGCCGGCGTTGGCGCGCAACGAGTCACCGAGCAGCGCCAGCTCGGCCAACAGCTCCGACCGGCCGAGGTAGTCCCGGCCCGGTACGTGCGGCGTGCCGGCCAGCACCCGGGTCCGGGTGTTGACGATCTTCTGCCGGACGCAGGACAGCTTGAGCCGGTACGGCTCCTGCGCGTTCACCGTGGGCAGGCGCGGATCGAGCTCCGGGAGGTTGACCAGATCCTCGGCGATGGAGGCGGACAGCTGCTCGCTCACCCCTGCGATCTCGGAGGAGGAGGACAGCTCGGCGATCAGCGCGTCGACGTTCGCCAGGGCCGAGCGGACGGCCACCTGATGCTGCAGCACCAGCACCTCGCGGGTGACCGAGGCGGTGACGTTCGGGTTGCCGTCCCGGTCGCCACCGATCCAGGAGCCGAAGCTCAGCGGCCGGGCGTCGGCCCGCAACTGGCCGCCGTGCCGCTGCAGCTCGAAGGCCAGATCCATGGCCAGCTCGGGCAGCGTCTCATCGATCAGCTCCTGCAGGTAGTACACGGCGTTGCGTGCCTCGTCCAGCGGCGTCGGGCGGTGCCGGCGCAGCTCGTCGGTCTGCCAGATCAGGTCGATGACCTCGGCCAGTTGCCTGTCCTGCCGATCCCGGGCCGCGGTGCCGGGGGTGGTCGGTGCGGCCAGCACGTCGGCCAGCCGGCGGAGCTTGGTCAGGATGGACCGGCGGCTCGCCTCGGTGGGGTGGGCGGTGAACACCGGCCGGACCGCCAGGCTCTCGACCGCCTTGGTGAGACCGTCCGGGCCGGCCTTGGCGGCGACCGCGGCCACCGAACTGGCCAGCCAGCCCTCGGCGGCGCTGCGCTCGCGCAGGCTGCGCACCCGGTGCACCTGCTCGGCCACGTTGGCGAGGTGGAAGTAGGCGGAGAAGGCGCGCACCAGGGCGGCGGCGAGGTCGGTCGGCAGCTCGGCGAGCAGTGCGCGCACCTCGTCCCGGGCGGCGTTGCGCTCCTCGATCCGCTGCGCCTCCTTGCTCTGCTTGGTCAGCGCGCGAACCCGCTCGACCAGCTCGAGCAACTGCCGGCCGTGCTGGCGGACCAGCGACTCGCCGAGCAGGTCGCCGACGCGTCGCACATCGCGCCGCAGCGCGCTGTCGTCGCCCAGCGCTTGGTCGCCGATGGCCTCATCGGGGAATGTGCGCACCATCACTTCTCGATTTTCCCCCATCCACCTAGTGGGACGGCGATGGGATGCCGCGGGCCCAATATGACACCGGGTGATCGGTAAAGCGCCCTCGGTGAGGGTTTGGTGACTCTCCGCAGCAGAGTTGTGGCGCGGCGCTGTCGGACATAAAAATACCTTGAAAAACAAGGGTAGTTAGCGCTTCCCAAACGCTCACCTCACCAGTTATAAACAGAGGGTCGCAGCGTCGGTCGGGGGACGGCGGAGCGTCGTCCGGAACCCTCGCCAAGCAGTGGCACGGTTGGTTACGGGGGTTGTTCGAGCCGGCTCATGTGGTGAGCCTGGCCCGGGCGGCATGGCAAGGGTCGCGATCGACGCAGCGTCGACAGGCCCGTTCGGGGGATTTGATGTTGACTAGTGGCCTCGGGCTCGTCGAAAGCGCCGATGAGCAAGTGCCCGAATCTACAGGGGGTAGCGTGGTCGCCGCAGTTGGCGCGCACGCCCAGTCCGCCGACGGGCTGGCAGAGCCGCAGGCCATCACCACGCCGACCGGACGGCAGTTGCGTCCGGTCGGTCGTTCGCTTCCGGTCGCCACGCCGCCGTCGGCCGAGCAGACCGGTCGCGATACCTGGCTGTTGCAGTACCGGCGCGGCCTGGTCGTGCTGGACCTGCTGACCGCCGGGACGGCCAGCCTGGCCGCCTTCCTGATCCGGTTCGGCCCCAGCTTCGACCGGCCGCTGAACCTGATGGCGCTGCTGCTGATGCCGCTCGCCTGGATCGGACTTTTGGCTTTCAACCACGGCTACAACGACCGCTTCGTCGGCGTCGGGGCGACCGAGTTCCAGCGGATCTTCCACGCGTTCCTGCATCTGACCGCGCTGCTGGCCTTCACCTCGTTCGTCAGTCACGCCGACCTGTCCCGCGGCTTCGTGCTGGTGGCCCTGCCGCTGACGCTGCTGGCGAACCTGCTCACCCGGTACGGCGCGCGTAAGTGGTTGCACCGGCAGCGGGCAGCCGGCCGGGCCCTGAAATCGGTGTTGCTGGTCGGCGATGCCGAGGCAATCGTCAGCTTCACCAATGTGCTGCGTGATGACCGGTACGTCGGAATGCGCGTGGTCGGCGCCTGCGTGCCGTCGGAGATGGTGGCCGATACCCGCACCGTCGAAACGCTCACCGCTATGAATGTGCCGCTGCTGGGAGATGTGGATTCGGTGCTGGGCGCCGTGCGCCAATGTTCGGCCGACACCGTCGCGGTGGTTTCCTCGGGACGGATCGGCCCGGAGAAATTGCGTTCCATTTCCTGGCAATTGGAAGGCAGCGACACCGCTCTGGTGGTTTCGCCCGGCCTGATCGAGGTGGCCGGTCCCCGGCTGCACATCCTGCCGGTGGCCGGTTTGCCGCTGCTGCACGTCGAGGAACCGACGTTCTCCGGGTTCAGCCGGTTCGTCAAGGGTGCCTTCGACCGCGGCCTGGCGGCACTGCTGCTTATCTGCCTTTCGCCGCTGTTCTTCGGGCTTGCCCTGGCGGTGCGCATTTCCTCGTGCGGTCCGGCATTGTTCAAGCAAACCCGAGTCGGACGTTCCGGGGCCGAATTCACGATGCTGAAATTCCGCTCGATGTATGTCGATGCGGAAGATCGCCTGCGTGAATTGGAGCGGCTGAGCGACGGCAATGGAATGCTTTTCAAAATGCGCTCGGATCCGCGAGTGACCCGGGTCGGCCAATTCCTGCGGAAATACTCCCTCGACGAATTGCCGCAGCTGATCAACGTGCTGCGCGGCACCATGTCGCTGGTCGGTCCGCGACCGCCGCTGCCGCGCGAGGTGGCCAAGTACGAAACCCACGTGCACCGCCGGTTGCTGGTCAAACCCGGTTTGACCGGCCTGTGGCAGATCAGCGGCCGCAGTGACCTGAGCTGGGAGGAGACGGTTCGGCTCGACCTGCGCTACGTGGAGAACTGGTCGTTGACCAGCGACCTGCTGATCCTGTGGAAGACAGCCCGCGCGGTGGTTGCCGGCTCCGGTGCGTACTGACCTCATTACCGAGCGTCAAATTTGGTAACGAGTTCGACCTAGCCAACTCTCATTTACTTATCCCGGCTTTACATGGACCACCGGCTGGACTAGAGTTCTGAATTAGCAGCAATCTAACTTACGGACTGCAATTGTTCAGCTACCTGGAGTGACTGGCCAGGTAGTGACATAACGGGGGATTAACTTGAAGGGTGTCTGGGCATCGCCGTGCCGTGCCGGCGTACCAGCCCCGCCGTCCTCCGGTTGCGGAACCGTCGCACCACCCAGGTAGTAAGAGCACCACCGCTCCACCGAGGTCGAGGAAGACCGCGGACCGCCGGGCACGGCGACGCCAGACATCAGGCACAGGGGGATTACATGCGAGGCAAGCGACTGCAGGCCGCACTGATGGCAGCAGCCCTACCGTTGTTCGGGCTGGTGGTGCTCGCGACCGCGTCGCCGGCATCGGCGATCGAGGGCACGGTGCCGTCGAACGTGGCGCCGAGCTGGCAGACCAACAGCGCGGTCAACGCGATCGCCGCGGCGAACGGCATCGTCTACGTCGGCGGCGCCTTCACCTCGGTGCGGCCGCCCGGCGCGGCAGCCGGCAGTGGCGAGGTTGCCCGCAGCTACCTGGCCGCCTTCAACGCCAGCACCGGCGCGCTGATCACCTCGTTCAACCACACCCTCAACGGCGCGGTCTCGGTGCTGACCGCCAGCCCGGACGGCCAGACGATCTACGCCGGCGGTGACTTCACCACCGTGGACGGCTCGACCCGCAACCGGATCGCCTCGTTCACCGCCTCCTCGGGCGCGCTGACCTCCTGGAACCCGAACTCCAACGGCCGGGTGGCCGGCATCTCGCCGTTCGGCTCCACCGTCTACGTCGCCGGCTCCTTCTCCACCATCGGCGGGCGCACCGAACACCGGGTGGCGGCGTTGACCGCCAGCACCGGTGCCGCGCTGGCCACCTTCAACGCCAACCCGGACAACATCGTTTACCAGAGCGCGGTCTCCACCGACGGGGCGCGGTTCTACCTCGCCGGTGCGTTCACCAGCATCAACGGTGACACCACCTACCACGCGGTCGCGGCACTGGACACCACCACCGGCAACCCGCTGCCGTTCGCGGCCGGTTCGGTGATCCCGCCGAAGACCGCCGCCTGCATCGTGGAGGCCAAGACCGTCAAGACCGACTCCAGCGGCGTCTACTACGGCGTCGAGGGCACCGGCGGCGGCTGCTTCGACGGCACCTTCGCCGCCAACAACGACGGATCGCTGCGCTGGCAGAGCGTGTGCCTGGGTGCTACCCAGGCGGTGCAGCCGATCGGCGATGTGCTCTACACCGGCTCGCACAGCCACGACTGCAGCGGCGACCAGGGCAAGGACCCGGACGCCTTCCCGGAGGTCGGTTGGGGCCGGGGGCTGTCCCGGCACCTGCTCTCGCGCAGCACCAGCGGCGGCCTGCTCGGCAACTGGTACCCGAACACCAACGGCGGCCCGAACGGCGCCGGCCTCGGCCCGCGTGTGATGGCCACCGACGGCAGCCAGTTGTTCGTCGGCGGCGAGTTCACCACCGTCAACGGCCTGACCCAGCAGGGCTTCGCCCGGTTCAGCCCGGCCACCGGCGACCTGGCCGCACCGGCCCGCCCGGCCACCCCGTCCGCGGTGGCGCTGCCGGGTGGCAAGGTCGCCGTGTACGTGCAGGCACCGCTGGACACCGATGACACCGACGTGACCGTGCGGATCTACCGGGACGGCGGCAGCACGCCGATCTTCTCGGCTCCGGTGCACGCGCTGTTCTGGCGGGACCCGGTGGTCAGCTACGTCGATTCGGGCCTGCCGCTGGGCAGCAGCCACACCTACACCGCCGACACCATCGAGACCCACGGGCCCAACGTCAGCCCGCGCTCGGCGGCCAGCCGTTCGGTGACCGTGGTGAGCACCGCGAGCAGCGCCTACGAGGCCGCGGTCGACTCCGACAGCCCGAGCATCTTCTGGCGCTACGGCGAGACCGCCGGCCCGGTGGTGGCCGACTCCGGCTCCACCCAGGACGCCGGGTTGTCCCAGGGCGGCGTGAGCTACGGCCAGGCCGGCGCGGTGAGCGGCAGCACCGCTGTCACCACCGACGGCGCCACCGGCTTCATCTCCACCTCTCAGCAGCTGCCCTCGCCGACCAGCTACTCGCTGGAGACCTGGTTCAAGACCACCAGCGCCACCGGCGGCAAGCTGATCGGCTTCGGTGACCGGCAAGGCGGCTACGACTTCAACGGCAACCCGGCGGTCAGCGGCTCCTACGACAAGCAGGTCTACATGACCCCGGACGGCCACCTGAAGTTCGGCGTCTGGGTGGGCTTCGCCGACACCGTGACCTCGACCGCGGCCTACAACGACGGGCAGTGGCACCAGATGGTGGCCACCCAGGGCAGCAACGGCCTGAACCTGTTCGTGGACGGTGCGAAGGTTGCCCACGACGGGCAGACCAGCAACCAGTCCTACAACGGCTACTGGCGGGTCGGCGGTGACAACCTGGGCGGCTGGCCGAACACCGGCAACATGTGGTTCGACGGCAGCCTCGACGAGACCGCGGTGTACGACCACCCGCTGAACCTGGCCGCGGTGCAGAACCACTACGCCGCCTCCGGCCGCACCCCGCCGCCGTCGAACGTGCCCGCCGACAACTACGGCAAGGCCGTCTACAACGACAACCCGGCCAACTACTGGCGGCTGGACGAGACCGGCGGCGCCAGCACGGCCGCCGACAGCACCGACAACAGCACCACCGGCAACTACGTCGGCGGCGTCACCCAGGGAGCACCCGGCGCGCTGGGCGCCACCGGCCACGCGGTGACGTTCGACGGCAGCACCGGCAACGTCACCTCGACCAACCAGATCGGCGGCCCGGCCAGCTACGCCCTGGAAATGTGGTTCAACACCACGACCACCAGCGGTGGCAAGCTGATTGGCTTCGGCAATGCCCAGACCGGAAACAGCGGCAACTACGACAAGCACGTCTACATGACCAACGACGGCCGGCTGATCTTCGGCGTCTACAACGGCGGCTTCGACATGATCACCACGCCGACCGCCTACAACAACGGGCAGTGGCACTACGTGGTGGCCATGCAGGGCCCGTCCGGCATGGCGATGTACGTCGATGACACCCTGATCGGCAGCAACGGGGTGTCCGGCAACCAGGCCTACAACGGCTACTGGCGGGTGGGCGGCGACAACCTCGGCTTCTGGCCGAACCAGCCGAGCAGCAACTACTTCGCCGGCACCCTGGACGAGGTCGCGGTGTACGACGCGCCGCTGACGCCGGCCCAGATCGACGCGCACTACACGGCATCCGGCCGCAGCGGTCCGGACATCGTGCCGCCGACCACGGCGATCAGCTCGCCGGTCGATGGGGCGAACGTGTCCACCGGCAGCGTGCCGGTGACCGCGACCGCCTCGGACAACGTCGGGGTGACCGCGGTGGACCTGCAGGTCGATGGCAGCACGGTGGCCACCGACACCAGCGCGCCGTACAACTTCACCTGGACGGCTACCGCTGGCCCGCACACGCTGCGCACGGTGGCCCACGACGCGGCTGGCAACACCGGGAACTCGGCCGACGTGCACGTCACCGCGTCCGCGCCGGACACCACGCCGCCGACCACCGCGATCACCTCGCCGAATGCGGGTGATTCGGTCTACGGCCCGACCACCGTGACCGCGACCGCCTCCGACGACACCGGAGTCACCTCGGTGTCGCTGCTGGTGGACGGCAGCACGGTGGGCACCGACACGTCCGCGCCGTACAGCTTCACCTGGAGCGCGACCGACGTCGGCAGCCACACCCTGCAGACGGTGGCCAGCGACGCCGCCGGCAACACCGGCTCGTCCACCCCGATCAGCGTGACGGTGCCGGCCGACAGCACCCCGCCGTCCGCGCCGGGCCCGCTGAGCTCGTCCAACGTCACCGCGAACTCGGTGACGCTGAGCTGGACGGCGGCCACCGACGACCGGGCCATCGGCGGTTACCAGATCGTCCGGGACGGCACTGTGATCGACTCGACCACCAACACCACCTATACCGACACCGGCCTCAGCCCGAGCACCAGCTACAGCTACACCGTGCACGCGGTGGATGCGACCGGCAACGTCGGCCCGGACACCGCACCGCTGTCGGTCACCACCGCGGCGAACAACCCGGTGCTGTTCTCCGAGACCTGGCCGGGCGCCGACGGTTCGGCGTGGCCGGCCGCTTGGACGGCCAGCACCAGCAGCGGGACGGTGGACACCCAGTCCGGCGCCGGCCGCATCGCGGTCTCGGACGTGGCCAGTGCCTATGGACGGGCGCAGCTGACCGGGCTGGCCAACCAGTCCGACACCGAGCTGCTCACCTCCTACAGCTGGTCGAGCAACACCGCGGTCAGCTACCTGAGCGCGTTCCTGCGCGGCTCGGGCGGCTGGCAGAACGGCTACCGGCCGAAGAACGGCTACGGCGTGGAGCTGCAGTCCAACTCCGGCACCGTGGTGCTGCAGAAGGACGTCAACGGCACCACCTCGACGCTGGCCACGGTGACCGGCGCGCAGCAGCTGACCACCGGCAAGCAGTGGCTGCGGCTGCGGGTCAGCGGCTCGACCGTCCAGTTCAAGATCTGGGCCGACGGCACCACCGAGCCCAGCACCTGGGCGGCCACCAGCACCGACACCAGCGTGACCGCGCCCGGCCAGCTGTTCCTGTCGCTGAATCGCGGCGGCACTAACGTCGGCAGCAAGTCCGTCTCGTTCGACGACCTCACCATCCGGGCCGCCGCATAGCGGTCCGGAAGGTGAGGCGGGCAAGCAGTAACCGCGCACCAGCTCAGATACAGGCCAGCAGCAGAGATTTTGGAGACTGAGGAAGCGATGTCGAACAGGCAGCAAGGCATACAGCCGGCCGGCGGCCGGTCCGTGTCGGATCGGCCGGTGCGCGGCAGGTGGGCTGGACGCGCCAAGGCGTTGGTCGCGACCGTGGGCGTGGTGGCCGCCGGGCTGGTGGGGATCGTGCAGATCGCCAGCCCGGTCAGCGCCGATCCGGCGCCTCCGATGGACGGCTCCAGCGCGACGCAGGCCGCGCCGTCCTGCTGGGCCATCAAGCAGCTCAACCCGAGCAGCCCGGACGGCATCTACTGGCTGCAGACTCCGCAGCTGGTTGCGCCGGAGCAGTTCTACTGCGACCAGACCACCGACGGTGGCGGCTGGGTGCTCATCGGTCGCGGCCGGGAAGGCTGGACCTGGAACTACAACGGCCAGGGCAGCGTTGCCGACCTGCGCAACACCCCGACCGGCACCGCCGCCTTCGCGCCGGACACGCTGCCGGCCGCGACCGTGCAGGGCCTGCTCGGCGGTAGCCGGGTGGACGCGCTGCCGGACGGCATCCGGGTGCGTCGGGCCAAGGACATCGCGGGCTCGACCTACCAGGAAATGCGGATCATGCCGTCCAACCGGCCCAACTGGACCTGGGCCATCGGCGGCGGCGTGCTGTTCTCCAGCATCAAGGTGGACGGGGTGACCTACGGTTCGGGCAACACCTCGTCCTGGGCCAACGGCAGCAACCAGCAGTTCCTGCGGCTGACCACCAGCGAGCAGCAGAGCCACAACTACAAGATGGGCTTCGCCTACGGCAGCCAGATCGCGGGCCAGAACAACGCGAGCAGCTACCTGTGGACCTACACCACCGAGAAGTCGGCGCTGGCCTTCAGCCAGGTATTCATCCGGCCGAAGCTGACCAGCGTTAGCTACCCGGCCATCCCGGCCGCCGGCCTGCCGGCCAGCACCATCCGGCCGATGGAGAGCTCGGAGACCTCGCAGACCACGCCGTGGGGCGTCACCGGCATCCTCGGCAAGTCCAGCGAGCTGAACATGGAAGCCGAGACGTTCGCCCAGATCGGCAACATCATGTACGTCGGCGGCGGTTTCCAGAACGTGCAGAAGGGTCCGAACCCGACCCCGGACGAGAAGATCGCCCAGCCCTGGCTGGCCGGCTTCGACGTCAACACCGGTGAGTGGCTGTCCAGCTTCCGCCCCACGCTGAACGGCCAGGTCTGGGATCTGCAGGCCACCCCGGACGGCAAGCTGGTGGTCGGCGGTGAATTCACCAGCGTCAACGGCGACACCGCGGCGGTCGGCCTGGCCGAGCTGGACCCGATCACCGGCGCGGAGGTGCCCGGCTGGCACGCCTCGGTGCAGTGGGTGAGCACCGACGGCCTGCCGGCCCAGGTACGCGCCCTCGACTACCAGGACGGCTGGCTCTACATCGGCGGCCGGTTCAACCACGTCAGCGGCGGCAACCCGCTGACCGGTCCGATCACGGTCGGCCGGGCGGCCCGGCTGCGGGTCTCCGACGGCAAGCCGGACGGCACCTGGAAGCCCAACTTCGACGGCACCCCGATCGAGCTGGACGCCAGCGCGCAGGGTGACCGGGTTTACTTCTCCGGCTACTTCAACAACGTCAACGGCACCTCCTCGCCGAACGTTGCCATCGTCAGCACCGCTGCCGGTGCGGCCCTGGTGCCCGGCCTGGGGAGCTTCCAGCCGAGCGTCGGCTCGGGCACCGCGACCTACCAGCAGGCGATCAAGGAGGACGGCAACTACGTCTGGGAGGGCGGCGCCGAGCACATCCTCGGCCAGTACGACCGCAGCACCTTCCACCTGCAGAGCTCGAACATCTTCCGGGCCGGCGGCGACATCCAGGCCATCGGCATCTACAACGGGGTGGTCTACGCGAGTTGCCACTGCGGCAACTACGCGTACTCCGGCGACATCAACTACTCCAACCCGATCCCGACCGCGTCCGACGTCAACAACATCCAGTACATCGGAGCCTGGGACGAGGCCACCGGGCAGTACCTGCCGGACTTCTACCCGATCTCGCTGGACACCCGGTCCGGCCTCGGCGGCTGGGAACTGACCCCGGACTCCAACGGCTGCCTGTGGTTCGGCGGTGACTTCACCCAGGGCTCCTGGACTGGCACCGGCTACCAGTGGCTGGGCGGCTTCGGCAAGTTCTGCCAGCGCGACGCGGTGGCGCCGAGCACGCCCGGCAACCTGCAGGTCGCACCGTCCGGCACCGGCATCAAGCTGTCCTGGACCGCCTCGACCGACAACTCCGGCTCCGTGCGCTACGAGGTGCTGCGTGGCGACCGGGTGATCGCCAACACCAGCGGCGTGTCGTTCATCGACCCGTCGCCGAACTACCCGGCCAACTACTGGGTACGCGCCATCGACACCGCCGGCAACCGGTCGGCGACCACGGCGATGGTGACCGCGGCCGGGCCGGACAGCGTGCCGCCGACCGCCAGCATCACCTCGCCGGCCAACGGCAGCACCGTGTTCGGTCCGGTGACGGTGAACGTCGACGCCGCCGACGACCGCGGGGTTGCCTCGGTGGACCTGCTGGTGGACGGCGCCCTGGTCGCCACCACGACCACGATGCCGGCCAGCTTCAGCTGGAACGCCACCGCGGTCGGTAGCCACACCCTGCAGGCGGTTGCCCATGACGGTGCCGGCAACACCGGCAGCTCCAGCGTGATCACGGTGACCGTGCCGCCGGACACCACCGCACCCGGTGCCCCCGGCAGCCTCACCCAGACCGGCGCCACCACCAGCGCGGTGTCGCTGGCCTGGTCGGCGGCTACCGATGACCGCGGGGTCACCGGCTACCAGATCGTGCGGGGCGGCACCGTGGTGGGCAGCACCAGCGGGCTGACCTACACCGACTCCGGCCTGGCGGCGGGCACCACGTACCTCTACACGGTGCGTGCGGTGGATGCCGCCGGCAACGTCGGTCCGGACAGCAACGCGGTGATGGCCAGCACCAGCCCGGCCAGCTCCGCGGCGTTCACCGAGACCTGGTCCGGTGCCGATGGCTCGGCCTGGCCGGCGGCGTCCTGGACCACCAGCGGGGTCAGCGACACCATCGACACCCAGGGCGGCACCGGCCGGCTGCTGGTCAGCGACGTCTCGGGCAGCTACGGCCGGGCCCAGCTGACCGGCCTGGACAACCGAGCCGACAGCGACCTGCTGACCTCCTTCCAGTGGTCGTCGAACACCGCTGCGAGCTACCTGAGCGTGTTCCTGCGCGGATCCGGTGGCTGGCAGAACGCCTACCGCCCGAAGAACGGCTACGGCATCCAGCTGCAGTCCAACTCCGGCACGGTGTCGGTGATGAAGAACGTCAACGGCACGGTGACCACCCTGCAGAACGTGGCGGGCGGCCAGCAGGTCACCACCGGCAAGCAGTGGCTGCGGCTGCGGGTGGTCGGCTCGAGCATCCAGTTCAAGATCTGGGCCGACGGCACAGCCGAGCCGACGAGCTGGGCCAGCACCCTGACCGACACGTCGGTCACCGCGCCGGGGCAGCTGTTCCTCTCTCAGGTGCGGGCAGCCAGCAATGTGGGGGACAAGGCGGTCAATTTCGACGACCTGTCCATCAGCTAGCGCTCGGACGGTCCGGAGCCGGTAACACTGCGTACTCCGGCGATAACTGAACACGGTGGGAGGGGACGAGCGGATCGCTCGTCCCCTCCTCGCTGCCCGGAACCGACGGCGAGCCGGACGGCGCTGATCGACGCCGATTGCGAGGCGCGACAACCCAAAAAGATACTGTGACACTTCTTACAGCAATTCTGGGCAAAACTGCCGGCGTGCCGGCTTGACAGCCTGCATCGAGACCGACCGATCTATGGTCGCGCTCTCGTCCTGGACAAGATCGGCCAAGCCTCCCGTACCGACCGACCTTGATCGTCGAGGAGGGCTGGAGACCCCGGATTCTGGACCGTGTAGCGCCCGAACGGTGTCCGAACCGTAATCGCTTCTTGCTTGATCAGAAACCTGATCGATCTTGGAGTGGCGACCGGTGTCCGTTGTGAGGTAACTGTAGGTGATCGTCACCCAGTGCCGGCCCTCGCGTGAGCCTCGGATAAGGACACGTTCGCCGGTAATTGCATCTGCCCGCGCGGCTGTGGCTAGATGTTCGCGCACCGACCGACGAACCGCTACAAGCCTTTGTTTACGGCCGTGAAGCGTCGCTTTTTCGCCGCGCGTCCGGACGGCTCAACTTGGTAATCGGTTTGACGATAGAAGCGGTAACCGACTACTAGGAGTGATCACCAAAATGGGTCAACACGGGGCTGTGACTCTGACCTCGAAGAGGCGCACGATCGCAGGAGTCGCCGCGATCGCGATGGCTACCGTGGCTGCGGTGGTCGCGATCGAGAACTCCCACGGAGCCTCGGCGGCCAGCGCCAACCTGGTGCGGGATCCGGCCTTCCTGACCGGCGTCGCCAACTGGACCACCACCGCCGGGGGAAGCCTGTCCGTGGTCGATGGCCACGACGGCCACCGCGCCATCCGGCTGCTCAACAATTCGGCCGCCACCATGACGTTGGCGCTCAACGACCGCGCCAACACGGTGGCCACCACCACGCCCGGTGCCACCTACCAGGCCGGCGCCTGGGTCAGTACCGACGCGCCCGGAGTGACCGCCGGCTCCCGGATGATGGAGTACCAGGGCTCCGTTCTGCACGGCAGCAAGCAGGGCAGCGCCTGGCTGCGGACCACCGACTGGTCCTACGTCCAGACCACCTACACCGCGGTCACCAGCGTCTCCAGCATCGACTTCAACGTGCTCGGCTGGGCACTGCCGCGGGGCAAGAGCCTGTTCATCAGCGAGCCCAGCCTGGTGGAAACCTCGCCGGGAGCCGGTACGTCGAGCTCGGCGAGTTCCAGCGCGGCCGCGCCGTCGTCCGCGGTGCACACCACCACCGCCGCGCCAAGCAGCAGCGCCCCGACCACGCCGGACTACACCCCGAGCGTGCCGGTGACCTCAGCTCACCAGCCGCCGCCGGTCAGCTCGAGCGCGCCCGGCGGCAGCCCGACCCCGACCGGTAGCGGCAGTCCCGCGCCCGGCCCGGGCGCCCCGGCCGGCTACCACCTGGTCTGGTCCGACGACTTCAATTCGATCAACACCGCCAAGTGGAACGTCCGCAACAACAGCTGGGCCAACAACGAGCAATCCATCGACACCTCGCGGCCGCAGAACGTCTTCATCTCCAACGGCGCGGTGACCCTGCGGGCGATCAAGCAGACCTATACCGCCTACGGCACCACCCGGCAGTACACCTCCGGCTACCTGGACACTATCGGCAAGGAGTCCTGGCAGTACGGCCGGATCGAGATGCGGGCCAAGCTGCCCACTGCACAGGGCCTGTGGCCGGCGTTCTGGCTGCGCAACGACGTCGGCCTCGGCGAGCTGGACATCATGGAGGCCATCGGCGGCCTGAACGCCAAGAGCGTGCAGACGGTGCACCAGTCCACCAACGGCGACATGGCGAAGAAGGGCCACGAGGACAACCTGCCCAGCGGCAGCAACGCCGACTGGCACGTCTACGCGGTGGACCGAGAGCCGGGCTTCATGAAGTGGTACATCGATGACCGGTTGGTCTTTACGGTCACCCAGTCGGAGTTGCCCTGGCTGGACTCGACCTTCAACTCGCCGATGAACATCCGGCTCAACCTGCAGGTCGGCGGCTCGATGCCGGCGTACTACCAGAAGCCGGTCGGCGCGACCCCCACCGGTGCCAGCGACTACGTGATCGACTACGTGCGGGTGTACCAGAAGTAGCGTTTGGGCGAACCGCTAGCAGGCAGATGACATATGCTCCCCTGGATCCGGCTGCTCGTCAGCCGGGGACACGGGGGCATTTGTCATGTACGAGGTGATCGCGCGGGGTTCGGTCAGTGACTAGCACGCTCACTCCACCCAGCCAGCGGTCCCGGCGCCGGCAGCTGTCCCTGGCACTGGTGGTCGTCCTGGTACTCGCCGGCATCGCGGGTGGAGTGTGGTATCGATACCGGCCGGGCTGGCAGCTGAGCTGGTCGGACGACTTCTCCGGCTCCCGGCTGGACATCGCCAAGTGGCAGGTCGAGGACCGTTCCACGTTCGGCAACGGCAACTCCGAACTCGCCTGCCTGATGGACCGGCCGACCAACCTCTCGGTGGCCCACGGCCAACTGAGCCTGACCGCGGCGCGGGAGAGCCCACCGCTGACCTGCGGCGACGCCGACACCAGGTTTCCGAACGGCCGCGACTACAGCTCCGCGATGATCAGCACCAAGGGTAAGGAGTCCTGGCACGAGGGCCGGTTCGAGATCCGGGCCAAGCTGCCGATCACGCCGGGCAGCTCGCAGGGGTTGTGGCCGGCCTTCTGGATGCGGCCGGCCTCCGGCCCCGGCGACGGCGAGCTGGACATCATGGAGGCCGTCGGGACGTCCAACCCGGACGATCCGGAAGCGCGCACGGTGCATCAGACCCTCTGGTACGACGAGAACGGCACCAAGCCGAAGCAGTCCCAGGTGGCCGAGGTCGGCGGCGGTGGGCCGGCGGCCGGCTTCCACACCTACGCGGTGCAGTGGCGCGACGGAAAGATGGACTGGACCATCGACGGCAAGGTGGTCTTCAGCCGCGACAAGTCCACCACCCCGTGGCTGACCAGCGCCTTCGCCGGCCGGTTCTTCCTGCGGCTCAACCTCGCGGTGGGCGGCACCTTCCCGGGCTCACCGACCGCCGCAACCCGTTTACCAGCGTCCATGGTGGTCGATTGGGTCAAGGTATATCAGTGGCGGCGCTGAATCCGGCCGGCCGCGGCGCCGGCCGTCGCCAGCCAGACCCGCCCCCCGGATTGGACGGTGTCTGCGAAGTATGAGTAGTTTCCCGGATCGGCCGGGCTGGCGGTCCTCCGACCTGGAGTGGCCGATGGTCAGCGCGGTGATCCCCACCAAGGATCGGCCGCAGCTGCTCGCGCGGGCGGTGCAGTCGGTGCTCGACCAGGACTACCCGGGCGACATCGAGGTGCTGATCGTCTTCGACGGCACCGAGCCGGTCGCTCCGCAGGTCCACCCGCGGGACGGCCGCAGCATCCGGTTGCTCAGCAACACCCGCACGCCGGGGCTGGCCGGCAACCGGAACACCGGCTTCCTGGCTGCGACCGGAGAGCTGGTCGGCTCCTGCGACGACGACGACGAGTGGCTGCCCAGCAAGCTGCGGGTGCAGGTCGGCCTGTTGCGGCTGCATCCGCAGGCCAGCGCGGCGGCGTCCGGTTTCGTCTACTCCTACCGGGGAAACGAGGTGCGCCGGGAAGCCTCGCTCAACCTGCTCACCTTCGCTGACCTGATCAACGACCGGCATCTGGAGGCCAACGCCTCCACCTACCTGATCCCGCGCCGGCTGCTCGTCTCGGAGATCGGCCTGGTGGACGAGCAGCTGCCGGGCAGCTACGCCGAGGACTACGAGTTGCTGCTGCGAGCCGCCCGGCTCGGCCCGATCGTGTGCGCCCAGCAGGCGCTGTCGCGGGTCTACCTGCACGACAGCTCGTTCTTCGCCAGCCGCTGGCAGACCATCCACGACGCCCTGCTGTACCTGCTGGATCGGGTGCCGGAATTCCGGCACGACCCGGTCGGGCTGGCCCGCATCGAGGGCCAGATCGCCTTCGCCAACGCCGCGCTGGGCCGCCGCTCGCAGGCGGCCCGCTGGGGACTGCGTTCGCTGCGCCGGTCTCGCAGGCCGCGGCAGAGCTACGCCGCGCTGATGGTGGCCACCGGCCTGGTCAGCGCCGACCGGGTGCTGGCCACCGCCCGCAAGTTCGGGCGGGGGATCTGAGCCGCCGATGACCGCCGCCGCGAGAGCGCCGAAGCAGCTGCCGGCCTGGCCGCTGTTCCTGCTGTTCGCGGCCTTCCCGGTGTGGTGGGCCACCGGGTTCGCCGCCTTCGCGGTGATCCTGGTGGCCGTGCCGATGCTGGTACTGCTCGGCCAGCGCCGTCTGGTGGAGCTGCCGCCGGCGTTCTGGCTGTGGATCGGTTTCCTGGTCTGGGCGACCGCGGCCGCGCTGGAGCTGTCCAGCGGCACCCGGCTGATCGGCTTCGCCGTCCGGATGAGCAACTACCTCGGCTCGACCGTCGTGTTCGTCTACGTCTACAACGCCCGGGAGCGGCTGACCGACCGCGTGGTGTTGCGGGCGCTCGCGCTGTTCTTCGCCTTCGTGGTGTTCGGCGGCTACCTGGGCATGCTGGTCCCGCACGGCAGCCTGCACACGCCGGCCGAATCGCTGCTGCCGCTCAACATCGCCCGGAACGAGTACGTGCACTCCCTGGTGCATCCGTCCTTTGCCGAGGTGCAGCAGCCGTACGGCTCGCCGCGAGCGTTCTACCGGCCGAGCGCGCCGTTTCCCTACACCAACAGCTGGGGCTGCAACGTAGCGCTGCTGGTGCCGCTGGTGATCGCGGCGGTCACACTGGCCCGCCGGCGCAGCTCCCGGCTGGTGCTGCTGGCCCTGCTGGCGGCGGCCTGCCTGCCGGCGTTCGCCACCCTGAACCGCGGCATGTTCCTGGCGATCGGCATCCTGCTCGGCTACGCCGCCTTGCGGCTGGCCTTCCGCGGCCAGTTGATTCCGCTGGTCGCCATCGTGGTGGGCGGCGCGCTGGGCACGGCCATCGCCCTGTCGACCGGCGTGCTGGCCACCCTGCAGACCCGGCTGCACTACAGCCGCACCAACCTGGGCCGGCAGACCATCTATCGCGAGGCGTTCGACGGCGCCCTGCAGTCACCCATCTTCGGCCACGGCGCGCCGCAGCCGTCACAGACGCTGACCGTCTCGGTGGGCACCCAGGGGCAGGTCTGGAACGTCATGTTCAGCTACGGCTTCATCGCGCTGGCGCTGTTCCTCGGCTGGTTCCTGTGCGCGGTGCTGCTCAGCTGGCGGGCCGGCAACCAGGCCAAGCTGTGGATGCACGCCACCCTGTTCGTCTGCCTGCTGACCTTCTTCTACTACGGCTACGACGGCACCCAGCTCACCGTCGCGATGGTGGCGGCGGCGCTGGCGCTGCGCCCGCCCGCCCGGACGGCGCGCGCCGAGCCGGCGAGGGGATACGGCCGGGCGCTGGCCCGGACCTGAACCGAACGGCGCTGACCTGAACGCTCAGCGCCGACCGAACGGCTCAGCGCCGATCGAACCGCTCAGCGCCGATCGAACGGCTCAGCGCCAATCGAACCGCTCAGCGCCGGCCCGGAGGGTTCAGTGCTGACCGCCGGCCGCGCGGCGTCGTCCGGTGCGGCTCGGACGCCGGGCGAGCAGCCGCTCCACCGCCGCCTCCAGCCGGGCCACCGACGCTGCCACGTTGCTGGCCTCCGAGCTGGCCACGTACTCTGCCGGATCGATCAGCGCCTGTTTCAGCGCGGCATGCAGCTGGGTCTCGGTCTGCGCGGTGACCACCATGCCGCGCGCGGCCAGCTGCTCGGCGAAGGCAACCTGGTGATCGTCCACCACCTCGTCCAGCCGGGCCAGCCGAGGCACCACGATCGGCAGCTTGCCGCACTCGCGGGCGTCCATGATCCCGCCCGGGCCGCCCTGGGTGATCACCACGTCGGCGGTCCGCAGCAGCTCCAGCAGCTCCGCACGCGGCATCATCTCGTAGCCGGTGGCACCACGCATCGGCCGGCTGGCGCCGTGCTGAACGATCCAGGTGAACTCGTCCGGATACAGCGCCTGCCAGCTCTCCAGCCAGTCCATCAGCCGGTCGAAGCGGTGATGGTCGGTGCCGACCGTGACCACCGCGGTCAGCCGCGCGGGCACCGATGCCGCTGGTTCTTCGGGCGAACGCTCATCGCCGGGTTCGCTCCGCTGCTCGGCCGAGTCAGGGCTGCTCACAGGAGTGGTCCGATCACCGTGGCACCCGGGTAGACCGACAGCTGCTCGGTCCACTGGACGGCGAAGATGTCGGTCACCGGCCGGACCAGCCGGCCGGTCAGGGTGGCGCTGTCGATCCGGTCGTACACCTCGATGTAGACGGTGCGGATTCCCATCAGCCGGGCCAGGTAGAACACCGGCACGGCAACCGCGGCGCCGGTCGAGACCACCACGTCCGGCCGGAACCGGCGCAGCGCCCGCCAGGCCACGCCGAAGTTGCGGATCAGGTTCGGGATGTTGCGGGTGGTCGGGTGGTGGGCCCAGCTGAGCTGCTCACCGGCCAGCAGCGAGCGGGCATCCGCCTTGTCGAAGGTGATCCAGTGCCGCTCGTGCTTCGACCACCACGGTTGCAGCGCCATGAGCTGGCCGAGATGGCCGCCGGTCGAGGCGGCGAGCAACACCCGCACGCTAGCGGCCCTTGGCGCCCGAGACCGGTCGCAGCTGCTCGGTGTCGCCACCCCGACGTCCCTCGGCCGGCACGTCACGCCGGTGGCCGGCCGGCCCGCCACGCAACGGGGTGGGGGAGCTCGCCCGGCCCTCCGCGCCCCGACCCTCCGGCAGCGCGTCCGGCGTGGCGGCGAACAAGCCCGCCCGCTTCGACCGCCGGGAGCGCAGCCGGCGCGGCCGGCTGAGCAGGATGGCACCGGAGATACTGGCCCGTACCTGCGCCAAATGCTGGGCAAGCCGCTCCAAATCCAGATGGGTGGTGCGGCTGGCGTAGACCAGTACCACCACCTCGTCGGCCAGTTGGGCCAGCCGCAACGAGGTGCTGGGCAGCTCGATGTTCACCCCGTCCAGCACGATGACGTCGGCCTCGGTGAGCAGATCCTCGAACTGCTCACTGTTGCCGCGCAGGGTGGCACCGAGCCGCACCTCGTCGCCCAGATTGAGCAGCGACAGCCCGGGCACGGTGTCGGAGGCGACCAGCTGATCGGCCAACCGTCCGGATGGCAGCTCGCTGAATTCGTTCACGGCCAGCAGTTGCCGGCCCGGCTCCAGGGCACTGCGCGGTCCGGCCAGCACGGTGCGCAGGCCCTGCTGGGCGTAGCTGGCGGCCACGTTCATCGGGGCCACGCTGCGGTTAGGCCGGCCGCTGCTGCAGAGCATCACAATCCGGCTCTCGGTGGCATCTGCCGACACCGTGGTGGCCACCGTCCGGTAGGCGTCGGCCTCCGCGCTGCGCGGGGCGGCGATGCTCACCAGCGTTCGCGGCCACGCTTTGGCGGTGACCTCGGCCGAGCTGGCCTCGGCGAGCACCGGGGCGCCAAGGCTGGCTTCCAGGTCCGCCTTGCCGCGCACCCGGTCGTCACGCAGGTCGCGGATCACCGCGAGCACCGCGCCGACCAGCAAGCCGAACAGCAGCCCGCCGGCCAGGTAGAGCAGCTTCTTGGGCGAGCTGGGCTTGGTCGGCACCGGGGCCTTGCCGGCCACCTGGCCGGGCGTGACCACCATCGTGCGGTAGTTGTTCAGCTGGGTGAGCAGCTGGGAGATCTGGCTGTTGACGCTGCCGGTCTTGGCCTTCTGCTGCAGGGAGGTGATCTGGTCGTCGATCCGCGAGATGCGCAGCTGCAGGTCGGACTGCGCGGTGGTGGTCCGGTAGTCGAGGTAGGACTGGGCGAAGGCGTTGGCGCCGTTGGCCGCGCCCTGCGCGGTGCTCGAGCTGAAGGTGATGTCGAGGACCTGGCTGCTCAGCGGCGAGGTCACCGTCACGTGCTGGGACAGCTCGTCCGGAAGGCCGACGAAGCCGAGCTTCTTGGCGGCCGCGATGGCCACCGACGACGAGGTGGCGATCTTGGCTTCGGTGATGGTGTTCACGCCGTTGTTGGAGCCCGATCCGGAGCTGATCGGCAACGTCGGGGTGATGTCGACGATGGCGGTGGACTCGTAGGTCTTCGGCGTCTTGGCCAGCAGCCCCGCGCCGAGCGCGAGGCCGAGCAGCAGGCAGACCAGCACCAGCACCAGCTGGCGGCGCAGGGTGGCGAAGAACTGCCCGATGGTCACCGACTGTCCGGCTGCCGCGGCGGACCGGTCGTGCAGCGGGTCGACGTCCGGACGGGCCGAACGCCGTCGCGACGGTGGGGTGCCGGCCGAACCGGCACGGCGGGACTTGCGGTGCGGAGTGGCGTCGGCTGGACTCCGCGGGTCCCTGTCGGACACGTGGTGCCCCCCTTCGTCGGCGATCACTCTCGGTCCGGTCCCCTTGCCGGTACGCCCGGTCGGTCGGCCGGAGCCTGACGAGCCGCGATCGGTCAAGTTTAGGTTACCTATCCTGTGAGTCGGAGCAGTGCCGATGCTGTTATCGGACGCCGCGGGCTAGCCGGCCGGCTGGCGGATCCTGCTCCGCGACCGGGCGCCGGGCCGCAGTGCGTCGGCGAGGATCCGGACGCCGAAAAGCTCGCGTCGCGCCCACACAATCGGCAGGAACACCGCCGAGCCGAGGACCACCGCGATCAGCATGCTCATCAGCGAGCCGCCGGCCACCAGCCGGACGCCCAGCCCCAGCGCGCCGTAGCAGCCCAGCGCCAGCACCCCGGCAGCCGCCAGCCCACCCAGCCGGCCGGCGATGCCCATGCCCCAGCGCACCTGGCCGAAGGCGAGGCTGCTGTCCAGCACGATCGTCACCGCCCAGGCCACTGCTGCCCCGGTGATGCCGAAGTGCGGCACCAGCAGCAGGTTCGCCGCGACGTTGACGGCCAGGCTGGCTGCCTTGTCGGCCAGCACCCAGGTGCTCTTGCCGCCCATCAGCAGCACGGTGCCGACGTTGCCGGCGGCCAGGTTCACCAGCATGGCCAGGCACAGGATGCTCAGCGCGTGCGCGCCGGCCGGGTAGGAGGCGCCGAAGATCCGCAGCACGGTGGGTGCGAACACGGCCATGACCAGGTACAGCGGCCACGAGCTGAGCACCACCCACTGCGAGGCGGTCCGGTACATCTGGCTCACCCGGTCGTGGTCCTTGCGGGCCAGCGCGGCGCTGACGTCGCCGGCGATGGCCAGCCGCAGCGCCTGCAGCACCAGCGTGCCCGAGGTGATGAACCGGCTGGCAGCCGCGTAGATGGCCGCCTGGGCGGCCGAGACCAGGGTGGCCACCAGCAGCACGTCCAGCCAGTTGAGCAGGATCTCCATGATCGACGACAGCCCGCGGGCGCCGGTGAATGACCAGTACTCGCCGGCGATCTCGCGCACCGAGCAGGTCCGCCGCGGCCACGCCCAGCGGCGCCCGTAGGCCCGCCGCAGGCAGCCGGCGACGATGGCGGCCGAGACGGCCAGGGCCACCATCAGGGGCAGCAGCCAGGCCAGCACCACCACCCACAGCGGGGCGCCGAACGCGACGCTCAGCCCGACCAGCAGCGGCCGCAGCGCGGGCACGCCGAGTTGCTGGACCAGCACGTAGTTGCGCACGCTGCCGAACGCCCGGGTGCATTCGACGGCGGCCACCTCGAGCGTGCCGGGCAGGAACAGCAGGGCCAGGATGCGCACGCTGGCCAGCGCCGCCCGGTCATGGCCGACGTGGGTGGCGAGCTCCGGTGCGGCGAACCACAGCGCCACGCTGCCGAGCAGGCCGAGCACGGCCACCGGCACGAAAGCCACCACCAGCAGCGCCGGCACGTCCTCGGCCCGGCCCAGGGCGCGGAACCGGGGCACGAAACGGACCAACCCGGCGCCGACGCCAAAGGACAGGAACGTCTGCAGCACGATGAAGATCGCGGTGGCGCTGAAGAACTGGCCGGCCGTGGTGGTGGTCAGCCCGTGCGTGACCACCAGGGTGAGCACGAAGCCGAGCAGCGAGCCGGCGCCGGTGCCCAACACGGCGAAGGAGCCGCCCCTGGCCACGCCGGCCAGCGGGTGCGGGGCCTGCCCGGCATCGCTCACCCGGGCGACCCGAGCCGATCCAGTGCCACCAGGCCACGGTAGGCCTTGGCCAGCGAGCGAGCGGCGAAGGCGACGGTGCACAGCGCCAGCAGGCCGTAGCCGGCCAGGAAGGCGAGGTGCCAGCCGAGCAGCACGAAGGCCAGCCCGAGGGTGCCGTGATCCAGCGGCAGCAGCAGCCAGGACCGCAGCGCCGAGGCGTCCTCGGCGGCCGGCCGGGTGGTGGCCGGGCCGCGCAGCTTGTCGCGCAGCATCATGCCCAGGAACTGGGTGGCGTTGGCGATGCCGAAGACCAGCGGGATGGCCAGGTTCAGCCGGGGCACGTCGAAGAAGCGCAGCACCGAGACCGCGACCGCGCTGTGCAGCGAACTCAGCTTGGCCATGTCCACCACGTGGTCGAGCCATTCGCCGGCCCTGCTGCCGCCGCCGCGGATCCGGGCAAGCTGCCCGTCGGCGGAATCCAGCGCGTAGCCGAGCAGCAGCAGGGCCGCCACCACGATCCCGATCGGCACGGTGGGTGCGGCCAGCAGCAGCACCGCGATCCCGGCGAACGAGCAGACCGCGCTGAGCACGGTGACCTGGGTCGGGGTCAGGTCCATGGCGTAGGCCAGCGCGGCCAGCCGGCCGCCCGCGGGCCGGTTGACGTAGCGCAGGTAGGCCGGCACCGACGCCTTCGATTTCTGCGCCGAGGCCAGTCGGGCACGCGCGATGGCATGCCGGCTGGCCGGCACGGCTGGGGCGTCGATCTCTAGCTTGTCCACACTTCGCTGCCTCGCTGCCGGCTAGCGGCCGGCGACGCTGGGTTCGGCGTGCGCCTGCTCGGCCTGCCAAGCACTGCGCACCATGTCCATCAGGTCGTATCGGGCCTGCCAGCCCAATACCTGAGTGATCCGCTCGGTATCGGCGACCACGCTGGCCGGATCTCCCGGACGCCGGTCCACCAGCACCGGACGCAGTTCGGTGCCGACCACCTCGCCGACCGTGTCGATCACCTGGCGCACCGAGTAGCCGCGACCGCAGCCAACGTTGACCACCAGCGCCGCGCCGGGATCGTCCAGCGCCGATATGGCGGCCACGTGCGCGTCGGCCAGGTCGGCCACGTGGATGTAGTCGCGCACGCAGGTGCCGTCCTCGGTGTCGTAGTCCGAGCCGAAGATGCGTGGCTGCTCACCGCGCTCGAGCGCGCCGAAGATCATCGGGACCAGGTTGCTCCGGCCGCGGTCGCCCAGTTCCGGTGCGCCGGCGCCGACCACGTTGAAGTACCGCAGCGCGGCGTAGCGCAGCCCGGTGGCCCGAGCCTGGTCCCGGATCAGCCATTCGCCGATCAGCTTGGTCTCGCCGTAGGGGTTGATCGGCTCGGTCGGGTCGTCCTCGCGCACCTGGTCGGAATCGACCATGCCGTACACAGCGGCGCTGGAGGAGAAGACCAGCCGGTCCACCCCGGCGGCGTGCATCGCGGTCAGCAGCTGGACCAGGTTCGTCACGTTGCGCCGGTAATAGCGCAGCGGCTGCTCGACCGACTCGGCAACCTGCTTGTCCGCTGCCAGGTGCAGCACCCCGGTCACCTGGTGGTCGCGCAGTGTCCGGGTCACCAGCTCGACGTCGCCGATGTCACCGGGTACGAAGGGAACGTCCACCCGGTCCCGGACGCCGCTGCTCAGGTCGTCCAGCACCACCGCGGTGGCGCCGGCGGCCTGCAGGCTGCGCACCACATGCGCGCCGATGTAGCCGGCCCCACCGGAAACCAGCCAGCATTGCCCGTTCGCGGTTGTCTGCATCCGTTTGCCCCCCGGCCGCCATGTGAGTTCCCACGACTGACATGACAGCGCCGTCACGAGTCACTAATCTTAACAGTATTCGCACGCCGGCACCGGGGTACCGCAAGCCGGCGGCAGGGCATATCTCGGGGGGATCGTGGAGCACAGCATGCGTCAGGGCCGCGTCGGATACGCGCCAGGCGTCTTCGACATGTTCCATATCGGGCATCTGAACATCCTGCGCAATGCCCGGCTGGATTGTGACTACCTGATCGCCGGGGTGGTCTCCGACGAGCTGGCCGAGCGGGCCAAGGGCCGGCGCCCGGTGGTGCCGCTGGCCGAGCGGCTGGAGATCGTGCAGAGCATCCGCTACGTGGACGAGGCTGTCTGCGAGGAGCTGCCGACCAAGCTGCAGATGTGGGAGCGGCTGCACTTCGACGTGATCATCAAGGGCGATGACTGGCGCGGCACCGAGAAGGGCCTGCGGCTGGAGCGGGAATTCGCCCCGCTCGGCGTCGAGGTGTTCTACCTGCCCTACACGGTGCACACCTCCAGCAGCATGCTGCGCCAGGCCCTGCACTCCGAGATCGCCCGGTCGGCCCGTTCCTGAGCCGTCCGGCTCAACCGAGGTTTTCCGAGCCGTCCGGCTCAACCGAGGTTTCCGAGCCGTCCGGCTCAACCGAGGTTTCCGAGCCGGCCGGCACGCTGAGGTTTCCGAGCCGTCCGGCTCAGCTCACCGTCAGGGAGCGGAAGCTCACCGAGCTCTTGTCCGTCGCAGTCCGGCCGATGTGCAGGTAACCGCCGCGGAACCGCTGGTCCTCCACGCTGACCTGCGCGGGCGAGCCGGTGTCCGGCGAGGCGGCGTCCACCCTGGTCCAGGTGATGCCCTGCGGGAACACGTTGAGCCGCAGCGCGATCCACTGGCCCTCCTGCGCCGCCGGCGTCTGCACCGGCGACCCCAGCCGCTGGCCCGAGCGCTGGTCGACGAAGTGCGTGGACAACTCCAACGAGCCGGCCGCCGTCAGCACCGCGTGGTAGCCGTCGCTGGCACCGAGGCCCTCCTCGTAGTAGCGGTCGTCGGCATGGCCGAAGGCCAGCGTGACGTTGCTGGTGGTGTCGGTCGGCAGCAGGTTCCAGCGCACCTGCAGGTCGATCTGGTAGCTGCCGGCCGCCGACGGCAGCGGCGCGAACTGGCCCAGCGTGATGAAGTGCTGCGAGCCGCGCTTGGCCAGGGTGAGCTCATCGGTCCCGGTCCACTGCGGCGCGTAGGTCTTCTCGTCCGGCGTCCGGCTCATCTCCCCGGATGCGACCGCCTTGCTGTCCCAGGTGTCGAACTGGGTGCTCGGCGCGTGGGTGGTCACGTAGCGGTAGCTGGAGGTCACCAGGCCGGAGACGCCCAGGTCGAGGAAGTAGGAAGCCTCGCTGCGGCGGTGCACCGGGTACACCCAGGTCGGGATGCCGGTGGCCACCGCGGCGCGCACGTATGGCGCCGGCAGCAACTGGTCGCCGGTCGCCCCGGCGGTGGTCGGCAGCACCAGGTAGTCGGTGCGGGCGTTCAGCGGCTTGGCGGCGCTGGCGATCGCCGCCAGGCTGACGTCCGGCACGCCCAGGTAGCTGAACACCGGATACCCCGTGCTCTTGGCGTCGGCGACCGCCTGGCTGAGGTGGAAGGCCTTCACCACCACCGACTTTTGCAGGCCCCGCTTGGCGATCAGGTCCATCATCAGCGGGTAGTCCTCGTAGCGCTTGGCCTCCAGGCACAGCACCAGCCGGCCGCCGAACGCATCCAACACGTCGGTCAGCCGCGGTATCGGCGTGTGCGCCCAGGCCGGCCCGATCTGCGGCTCATCCACGCTGAGCTTGGTCAACTCCGCCCAGGTGTGCTCGTTCACCGGCCCGCTGCCGTTGGTCGTGCGGTCCAGGGTCAGGTCGTGCATGCACACCAGCACGCCGTCCGAGGTAGAGCTGGTGCTGACCTCGAGCGCGTGGGCGCCCCAGTCGGCCGCGGCCTGGTAGGCCGGCATGGTGTGCTCGGGTCGGACGTCGCCGGCGCCGCGGTGGCCGATGTAGTAGCGGTTGCCGCGCACCCGCCGCCAGCGACTGACATCCAGGGTGGCGGTGCCGGCGGCCTGCCGGTCGTCGAAGAGGTAGAAGCCGGCGCCGCCCAGCACGGCCGCCGCGCCCACGCCGAGGCCGCCGAGCATCGTCCTTCGGCTCACCCCGCCCTCGGTCATGTGGTCTCCTCGATGTTCACCGCTGGTCCGGTTGCCGCGCGGTCAACAACCCTGCTCGGTCAGTCTTACCGATTCGGCTGTGACACCGGGTTGCTTGAGCACCTTCACCGGACCGGAACGATCCGGCTCCCGGGCGGTGACGGTGAGCACCCGGGTCGCGCCGACCGGCAACTCCACCGGCAGTGTGAAGACGGTCAGCCCCTTCTCCGTCCCGGGCGCCACGATGGTCGGCCGGCCGTCCAGCCGCACCCCGGTGACCGTGGAGCCTGGCGTGACGTAGTAGCTGACCAGCACCTTGTTGTCGCCCGGCCGGGTGGGGTAGTTGGGATGGTCGGCGCGAATGGTCACATAGCCGGGCAGCGCGCCGGACGGCACTTCGTTCTTCAGCGTCAGGGTGGCCGTGCTCTGCACCCCGCCGGTGCAGCTGCGCTGGTAGGTCAGCGACCGGTGCAGGTAGTAGTCGAGCTTGCCGCCGGCCGCGTTTACCGTGGTGAACCCGACGAACGGGGCCTGCCCGGCGTCCAGCACGCCGCCGAGCGAGGTCGAGCGTAGCTGTGCCTCCAGCCGCTCGTCGGCACTCCAGAGCAGCAGCCGGCGTTGGGTCGAGCCCTTCAGGGCGGCCTTGACCAGCGGCGGTGAACCTCGGGCGCCGAGCAGCCGGTGCGAGATGCCGGTGGCGATGTCGATGAGGAACGCCTTGCGCTGCTCGGTGTTCGGAAACCGCTGGTACAGCGTCTTCTGGGTCAGCGGCACCACGTTGTCGGCCGAGATCTGCTCGCCAGTGCTGGTGGTCGCCGGCCCGGTCACCTGGAGCAGGTAGGAGATGGCGGTGGGGTCGATGGCGATCGCACCGTCCACCCGCTCGCCGCTGGCCCGCTGCCACATCGCGGCCCAGATCCGTGCCGCGTCGGAGAAGTCCGGGCTGATGGTGGAGTTGGCGTAGGTGTTGGCCGGGTCGGCGGCACCGTAGCGCTGGGTGTACTCGGCACCCAGGTTCAGGTTGGTGCGGACCCTGTCCAGGGCGGTGTCGCTCTCGAAGCGCTCGAAGCCGATCCGGCCGGAGTCGGCGGTGACGATGACGAAGGCACCCGGAATGCCACCCAGGCCGCGGGACTCGGCCTCGTTCTCCAGTCCGACGAAGTAGCGCTGGCGGCCGTGGGCGCCCAGCAGTTGGGGGAGCAGCGTGCTGGCCCGCTGCAGCGAGTCCACCTGGTGCTGCAGGGTGGCCAGCTGCGATCCGAACGAGGCCGTGCCGCGGTTGACCGGCCCGAGCCAGGTGTTGGTGGGCAGCGCGGCCACCTCCGCCGAGGTGGCCGCCAGCCGGCGCTGCGCGGTGTCGATGACCGGGCTTGCCTTGGTCAGCGGTGCCAACTGCACGGTGCCGTGGTTGAACAGCGAGCCGCCGGTCAGCTGGCCGGCCACCGAGATCAGCGGGTCCAGCACGGTGCCGGACAGCCCGTCGAGCTGCTCGGCGTCGCCGCGCACCGCGACCGCCGGCTGGCCCAGCCAGGGCAGCTTGGCCGCCACCCACCAACTCGGGCCGGTGGTGAGCCGGTGCGCCCGGTGGGCATGCCCGGCGAGCAACTGCGCCTGCCGCCTGGCGGTGGCGACGTCGCCGGAGTCCACGCTGGTCTTCAGCTGCTCCACGTTGCGCTGGGCGGCATCCACCTGGCGCTTGGCCAGCAGCCCGGTGACGACCAGCCAGACCAGTCCCAGCAGCAGCACCAGAGCGAGCAGCAGCCAGACCAGCCGGCGGATCCCAGCGGCAGAACGGATCCCGGCGGGGGAACGGGTTCCGGCGGCACCGGTTTGCGAGGCGCCGCGGGAGTCGCCGGACACCGGCTCAGCTGTGCCGGCGACGGCCCTGCACGAGAAGGAGCACGCCGCCCACCAGCATCAGGCCGGCGACGGCGGCAACTCCGAGCACGTTCGCACCGGTGTTCGGCAGCGCGCCACCGGACTGCGTGCTGGCCGGGACGGCGTTGGCGGTCTGCGAGCTCAGCGCCGACACGCTGGCGGTGGCGGTGCAACCGGTGGCGGTGGCGGTCAGCCGCCCGCTGGCGCTGCCGAGCGAGGTGACGAAGCTGCCGGCCGAGTTGGTGACCACGGTGGTGTGCGAGCCGCCGAGCGAGACGGTGACCGGGCTGTTGGCCGGGAAGCCGGTGCCGGTGATCGAGGAGCCGGCGCCGGTCGAGCTGCCGGCAACCGAGCAGGACGGGGCGGGTGGGTAGCTGGAGGCGGCCGAGGCCGGACCGGCCAGGCCGACCAGCGCGAGCAAACCGGCTATCGCGACAAGCAGCGCACCGGCGATGCTCCGCCTCGCCGCCGGTCCTCGCTCGGTGGCGGTAACGGTCCTGTTCATGCTGGTCCCCCCAGTTCGCTTCGGTACCGCGATGCTATTTGAACTTCGATCTCACATCCACCAATGTGATCAAGAATTACCCGTGAAACTGCCGGGAAACTCAATTGATCTACGCAGCGCATCCTGTGTGTCACCCACCGTGATCATTGCCGGTGGACGTGCCCGGCCTTCCGGCGTCGGCTCCGCTGCGTACGCTGGAGGCAACACCCCCGGTCGCCCGCGGCCGGGGGCCAAACGTGTTGCCGAAGTGAAGACGGCCGGCGGATGGATCGGCCGGAGATTGGGTGCAGGGCCGCGAGATGAGCTTGTCCGGATTGATAGCCGAGGCCACCGGCACCGACGGTGACCCGGCGCTGAACGCGCTGACCGAACTCACCGGCACGCCGTCGCTGGCCATCGCCGGGCCGGCCGCCTTGCGACCGCTGGCGATCGCGACGCTAGCCGGCAGCGGCCGTACCGTGCTGGCCATCACCTCCACCGGCCGGGAGGCCGAGGACCTGGTGCAGGCGCTGGAATCGCTGCTGCCCGGCGACTCGGTGGCCCTCTATCCGGGCTGGGAGACGCTGCCGCACGAGCGACTGTCACCCCGGCCCGACACCATCGGACGGCGGCTGGCCGTGCTGCGCCGGCTACGCCATCCCAGCGTGGACGATCCGAGCACCGGCCCGCTGCGGGTGGTGGTGGCTCCGGTGCGTTCGGTGCTGCAGCCGCAGGTCCCCGACCTGGGCGAGCTGAGCCCGGTCAGCATCGCGATCGGCGACTCCGGCCGGGAGCTGGAGGAGATCGTCGCCGCCCTGGTCGCAGCCGGCTATGCCCGGGTGGAACTGGTCGAGAAGCGAGGCGACTTCGCCGTCCGCGGCGGCATCCTGGACGTCTTCCCGCCCACCGAGGAGCACCCGCTGCGGGTCGAGTTCTGGGGCGACGAGGTGGAGGAGATCCGCTACTTCAAGGTCGCCGACCAGCGCTCGCTGGAGATCGCGCCGAGCGGGCTGTGGGCACCGCCGTGCCGGGAGCTGATGCTCACCGAGCAGGTACGGGCTAGGGCTGCCGAGCTGCTGACCGAACATCCCGAGCTGGGTGAGTTGCTGGAGCCGATCAGCCAGGGCAACCAGGTCGAGGGGATGGAGTCGCTGGCGCCGGTGCTGGTGGACGAGCTGCGGCTGGTGCTGCACGAGTTCCCGGCCGGCAGCCACGTGCTGGTCTGCGACCCGGAGCGGGTGCGGGCACGTGCCGCCGACCTGGTGGCCACCTCGGCGGAGTTCCTGGCCGCCTCCTGGGCGGCTGCCGCCGGCGGTGGCAAGGCCCCGGTGGATCTGGCCGCGGCCTCGCTGCGCACCATCTCCGAGGTGGCCGAGGAAGCCGCCGAGCTGGGCCTGCCCTGGTGGACGCTGTCGCCGTTCGGCGCCGACAGCGAGCTGGCCGAGCAGGCCGGTGAGACCCTCGCGCTGACCTCCTCGTTCGAGGCGGCACCGGCCTACCGCGGCGACTCCGAGGCGCTGCTGACCGACCTGGCCGGCTGGCTGGCCGACGGATGGCGGATCGAGTTGATCTTCGACGGCCATGGCACCGCCGACCGCGCGCTGGAGCGGCTGCGGGCCGCCGACCTGCCGGGCCGTCCGGTGAACGGGGTGGATCGGCTGGACCCGACGGTGGTCTCGGTGGCCACCGGATGCCTGGCCACCGGCCTGGTCTCCCGGCAACTCAGGCTGGCGGTGCTGACCGAGGCGGACCTGACCGGCCAGCGCGGCTCGGCGACCCTGGACCGATCCCGGATGCCGTCCCGGCGGCGCAACGCCATCGACCCGATCCAGCTGGCGGCCGGCGACTACGTGGTGCACGAGCAGCACGGCGTCGGCCGGTACGTGCAGATGGTCCGTCGTACGGTGAACGGCGGCGAGCGGGAGTACCTGATCATCGAGTACGCCCCGGCCAAGAAGGGCCAGCCGGCGGATCGGCTGTTCGTGCCGACCGATTCGCTGGACCAGGTGACCAAGTACGTCGGCGGCGAGCAGCCGTCGCTGTCCCGGCTGGGCGGCTCCGACTGGGCCAAGACCAAAGGCCGGGCGCGCAAGGCGGTCAAGGAGATCGCCGCCGAGCTGATCCGTCTCTACTCGGCTCGGATGGCCACCCAGGGGCATGCGTTCGGTCCGGACACCCCGTGGCAGCGGGAGCTGGAGGACGCCTTCCCCTACATCGAGACGCCGGACCAGCTGGCCGCCATCGAGGAGGTGAAGGCCGACATGGAGAAGTCGCTGCCGATGGACCGGGTGATCTGCGGCGACGTCGGCTACGGCAAGACCGAGGTCGCGGTGCGGGCGGCGTTCAAGGCGGTGCAGGACGGCAAGCAGGTCGCCGTGCTGGTGCCGACCACGCTGCTGGCCCACCAGCACATCCAGACCTTCACCGACCGGATGAACCAGTTCCCGGTGAAGATCGCCGAACTGTCCCGGTTCACCCACGCAGCCGACGTGGATCAGGTGCTGGCCGGCATCGCCGACGGCAGCGTGGACATCGTGATCGGTACCCACCGGCTGCTGCAGCAGACCGTCCGGTTCAAGGATCTGGGCCTGGTGATCGTCGATGAGGAGCAGCGTTTCGGCGTCGAGCACAAGGAATACCTGAAGTCGCTGCGCACCGCGGTGGACGTGCTGACCATGTCAGCCACCCCGATCCCGCGCACCCTGGAGATGTCGCTGACCGGGATCCGGGAGATGACCACCATCCTCACCCCGCCGGAGGAGCGGCACCCGATCCTGACCTTCGTCGGTGCCTACGACCCGCGCCAGATCTCGGCGGCGATCCGACGGGAACTGCTGCGCGACGGGCAGGTCTTCTACATCCACAACCGGATCGAGTCGATCAACCGGGCGGCGGCCAAGCTGGCCGAGCTGGTACCCGAGGCGCGCATCGCGGTGGCGCACGGGCAGATGGGGCAGGACGCGCTGGAGAAGATCATGGTCGGCTTCTGGCGTAACGACTACGACGTGCTGGTCTCGACCACCATCGTCGAGTCGGGGCTGGACATCCCGAACGCGAACACCCTGATCGTGGAACGGGCCGACACGTTCGGACTGTCCCAGCTGCACCAGATGCGCGGCCGGGTCGGCCGCGCTCGCGAACGCGGCTACGCCTACTTCCTGTACCCGCCGGAGAAACCGCTCACCGAACTGGCGATCGACCGGCTGGCCACCGTCGCCCAGCACACCGAGCTGGGCGCCGGCATCCAGGTGGCCATGAAGGATCTCGAGATCAGGGGCGCCGGCAACCTGCTCGGCGGCGAGCAGTCCGGCCACATCGCGGGAGTGGGCTTCGACCTCTATGTCCGGCTGGTGGGCGAGGCGGTCGCCGAGTACCGAGCTGCCGGCGGCGATGCCGCGCCCACGGCGGTCAGCGAGGTGAAGGTGGACCTGCCGGTGGACGCCAACCTGCCGGTGGACTACCTACCGGGGGAGCGGCTGCGGCTGGAGGCCTACCGCTCGTTGGCCGCAGCCACCACCAACGAGGCGGTGGACGCCGTCCGGCTGGAACTGCTGGACCGGTTCGGCCCGCTGCCGCTGGAGGTGGAGAACCTGCTGGCGGTGGCGCGGTTCAAGGTGACCTGTCGCAAGTACGGCCTCACCGAGGTGTCGATGCAGGGCAACTCGATCCGGTTCTCCCCGGTGTTGTTGCCCGAATCAGCCCAGCTGCGGCTGCAGCGGCTGTATGACAAGACGGCCTACAAGCCCACCGTGTCCACCATGTCGGCGGGCCGGCCGAAGGGCGTCCGCCAGTCGGACGGCACCTTCGTTCCCGCCAAGTTCGGTGGCGAGCCGATGCGCGACCAGCCGCTGCTGAACTGGTGCGTCGAGCTGCTGGACGCGATCCTCGGGCCGGTGCTCGCCGCGGTGCTGGCGAACTGAAAGCTGGTACTCCGGCTGAGCGGTGGCCCGGTCAGCCGCGCCCGACGAAGACATCCAGCTGGGTGGCGCCCACCTGGCGGGCCTGGCTGTCCGACAACCACGTCAGCTCAGCGCTCTCGAGGACGGTCACAGCCGGTAGACGTTCTCAGCCGCCGGGTTCAGGGTGCCGCGGGTGTCCAGCACTATCCGAGCCGCCCGGGTCAACTCGGCCTCGTCGAGATCCCGATGGTGGGTATGCAGAATCGCTGCGTCCATCGGCTCGAGCAGCTCGGACAGCCGGGCCAGCATGGCTAGCGGCCGGCCGTCCACCTCGAAGACCGGAATCAGTTCGTCGTAACCCCGCACGATGGCCCCCGCACGCGACAGCGACCGAACCAAGGCTGCGGCGCTTGAGTTCCGGGCGTCGGCCACATTCGACTTGTAGGCCAAGCCGACGACCAGTACCCGCGCTCCGGCGATCGGGCGACCCTGCCCGGCCAGTAGCTGGTCCAACCGCTGGACCACAAAGTCCGGCATGGCCTGGTTGATCGTCATCGCCGCCTGGGTGAGTTGCGGAGTCAGGCCGGCCGATCGCTGCGCCGCGGCCAGGTATTCGGTCGCCAGCGGGATGCAACGGCCTCCGGTGCCGGGGCCGGCCCGGAAGGGCATGAAGCCGAACGGCTTGCTGGCCGCCGCGTCGAGCACGGTGTGCACATCGACGCCGGTGGCTGCGCACAACATGGCCAACTCGTTGACCAGGGCGACGTTGACCTGCCGAAAACCGTTCTCCAGGAGCTTGGCCAACTCGGCCTCGGCGTGAGTCACCGCCGTCACGGTCTCGACCACTGTTTCGTAGAAGATCCGGCCGACCTCGGTGCACGCCGGGGTGAGGCCACCGAGCAGCTTCGGAGTGTTGCGTACGCCGAAGTGTGCGTTGCCCGGGTCGAGCCGCTCCGGGGCATAGACCAGGGCGAAGTCGGTCCCCGGTGTGAGACCCGAGCGGCCGGCCAGTCGTGGCATCAGCAACTGCGCGGTGGCTCCCGCAGGCAGCGTCGATTCCACCGCCACCAGATCACCCGGCTGCAGCAGGCCGGCGATTGAATCTAGCGCGGCCAGCACCGCGGACAGCTCCGGCTCGCCTTCGCTCACGCCGGTTGGTGCGCAGATCAGATAGGTACCGGCTGCGGCGAGTGCGGCCGGCTGGGTAACGAGCTGAATCCGGCCGGCTGGCGGGTGGACGGCCAGTTCTTGTTGGAGCGTGGTGACGTGACCGGTGTCGAGGTCGAAGCCGAGCACCGGATGCCCGGCCGCGGCCACGGCCTGAGCCACCGGCCAGCCGACCGTGCCCAGACCGAGCACCGCCACCGGCTGCGGATGTGCGAAATCGGCTACGACGACCGCCCTCAGGTTGCTCGCCGGTGCCCGGCCTCGACGCGACATTGTGCACCGTACCGTCTGATCTGGCTGCGCGAGAGGCGTTTGACCGGCACACTGATCGCCCGTGAGCCAAGAACCGCTGGTGCTGGTCGGGGGAGCCGGTGCTCTCGGCACCGGCCTCATCCGAGCCCTTGCCCACTGCAGGGCCACGGTCACCGTGGTGGACCGGCAGGAGCCGGCACCGGCGCTGCGGCCGCTGATCGCAGACTTCCTGCGGGCCGACCTCCTTCGACAGCCGGTCGAGCTGCCGCCGGGCCGAGTTGTGCTGGCGACCGGTGGAAACCACGAACGCCGGCATCCCTGGACCGTGGTGCTGTCCACGGCCATGCTGACCGCCCGGCTGCTGCCACAACTGGCCGATCGGGCCGTGACGCTGCTATCCAGCCTGGCCGTCTACGGTGCCGCGGCCGGCCCGCTTTCCGAAGCCACCGCCGCAGAACTTTCCTGGCCCGACTCAGCGTTGCGCGAATGGTGTGCCGATGCGCGGGCCCGGGCTGGCTCGGCCGAACCCGACCTCAGGCTGGCCCGCCAACTGTGGGACGCGGCCGACCGAAGTGGGGCCTACGGGCAGGCCAAGCGGGCCCAGGAGCTGTTGCTTGGCGAGGTTGTTCCTCAGTTGACCGTCCTGCGGCTGGCCGAGGTCTTCGGGCCGGGCCAGCCCGGGCTGGTTGCCGACCTGACCGCCCGGGCGCTGTCCCGACGAGGCTTGGCCGTCGCCGATGTCCGCCGCAGCCTGCTCTCGGTGGCTGACCTCGGTCAGGTCCTGTACCAGGCCGTCCCGCCCGGCGTCTACAACGTTGGCCAGCCGGCGATCAGCCTGGCAGAGCTGGCTGAGCTTGTATCGGACGCGACCGGTTGTCGCGCGCCGGTGCAAGTGCGGCCGGCCGACAGCGCCGATCGCGACCAGGAGGTCGACACCGGCCGGCTGACCCAACTGCTCGGTGAGTTGCCGCCGCTGCGGCCGCAGGTGTCGGCCCACGTCCACACAATTTTGGCCGACGGCGGACCGCACGCCCAACCGCCGATCGAGGTGGTGCTGCCGCCGCGGCCCGAACAACCCGACGTGGTGTCATCCCGGCAGCAGGCCGCCCTGTGGTCCGGCCGGGTGAAGCACGGCAACCAGTGGACGGACCGGTTGACCGAGGCCCTCACCGACGTGTTGGCCCTGCCGCCGGACCGGGCGCTGCTGCTGACCACTTCGGGTACGGAGGCGCTTCGGCTGGCGCTGCGGGCGACGGTGGGACCGGCCCGGCCGGGCGAGGTCGCCGTGCTGCCGTCATTCACCTTCAACGCCACCGCTGAGGTCGTACGCCAACTCGGCTATCGGCTGGTGTTCTGCGAGGTCGATCCGGACACCTGGACGCTCGATCCGGTCGCACTTGCCCGGACGCTGGACCGGCAGCCAGCCCGGGTGGTGGTGGCCGTCGATGCCCTGGGCAACCCGTGTGACTACCGCGCTCTGCTCGAGGTACGGGACCGCTTCGGCACCGTGCTGGTGGCCGATTCGGCTCCCGCGCTCGGCGCTGAGTACCAGCACCGGCCGGTCGGAAGCCAAGCCGATGCGCATGCGTTCTCGATGAGCTTCGCGAAGGTGGTCTCGGCCGGCGGCGCGGGCGGCGCAGTGGTGGTAGCGGCGGATTCGGTCGAACGGCTCACCGGCCCGGACAACTGGCTGCGATCGGCATTGCTGCCGGAACTGGCCGCCATCGTGGCCCTGGACGGAGTGCAGCACCTGCCGACGCTGGTGGCGCGCCGGCACCAGGTGGCGGCCGTCTACGCCGACCTGGCCGCCCGGCACGCGAGCCTGACCGAGCAGCGGGTGGCGCAAGGCAACCGGCACGCCTGGGTGCATTGGACGGCGCGCGTCGCCGACGGACGACGAGATGCCCTTGCCCGGCACCTGGCTGACCGCGGCATCGGCACCAAGCCGTACTACGCGCCATTGCTGCATCGGCTGGATTGGCAGGGCCACGCCGAGCCGAGTCAACTCCCGGTGACCGAGTCACTGGGTGATCAAGTGCTGGCGCTGCCGATGTCGTCGGAGCTCACGGTGACCCAGGCCGCGCTGGTGGCTGGTTGCATCGACTGGTTTCTCGGCGACCGATGACGAGCAGCTGCTTGCCCAGGTCGGCCAGCTCCGGCCTGGCACTCAATCGCCGTTCGATCGCCAGCCGGCCCGCGAAGTTTCGGGCGAGCTCGTGAATCAGCTCAGTCCGACCCAGCAGGCTGGCTCCGACCAGCAGGCCGGTGCATGTATCGACCGAAAGCCCGGCGGCGGCGAAGGCGGCAGTCAACTCTGCCGCGTCGAACAAGGTCAGGCCGGCCTGTTGATCGCCGAGCCGCCATTGTCCCCGTCGTTCCGACAGCCGCTGCAGGGCGGTATCGGTTTCTCCACGTCGGCTCAGCTCGACGACCAGGGCAATCAAGGAATCCACCAGCACGCACACACGTGCATCTGGACGGGCCCAGCCGGCCAGGCGGATCAGGGCCGCGGCCGGATCCTGGCTGTACTGCAGCGAACCCATGGCAAGAACCAGGTCAGCGCCCGCGGCCGGAAGCTCCGCGTGCTCCAGGTCCGAGCGCACCAGGGTGAAGCGTCCGGTGTCGGTCAGCGCCTCGGCCCGGGCCGCCATCTTCGGCGCCGGCTCGATTCCGATGACTTGGTGGCCGAGCTTGAGTAGTCGCCGAGCCCACCGGCCGGTTCCGCAGCCGACGTCGACGATCGTGCCGGGCCGGTCCGGGAGCCAGGTCGACACCAGCTCCCAGGCCAGATCGTCATAGGCCCGCCGGTGCGGTTCTGCGAAGTGCTGCTCGTAGTTCTCGGCCAACGAATCGAACAGGGCAACGGCCGAACCGCTCACACTGCCGGCACCAGGCTGCGCCGGCCCAACCGCCAGAGTGCGTCATCGACGTAGGAGCGTGGCCGCCACCGCAGGTTCAACGCGTAGTTGCTGCCACAGCCAACGCACTCCTTGCGGTAGAGCTTGGCGTGTTGACGGCGGTAATGCTGGCCGTCGACTATTTCCCGCAGCGAGGCGGTACGGACGTTCTGCTCCGGATCGTGGCCCCAACAGCCGCCGGTGTCTCCGGTCGAGTGAATCATCAGCTTCAGCTGCGACTCCGCGCACGGCAGGTCACGTTGCACCACGTCGTTGAAGTGCCGACGCAGATAGCGAAGTTCGGAGAACCGCGGGAGCAGCTTGGCGTTCTCCCGGCACAGGGCTTCCAGTTCGGTCAGGGCCCGGTCCAGCTTCTGTGGAGTCGACGTCGGCCACCCCGGCCACGTCGGCGTGCCGGAACAAGAAGGTGTGATCGTTGGCCAGGTTGAGCGAGAGTCGCACCCGCAACTCCTGAGCCAACCGGGCGATCTGCGGCAGCTGCCCGACATTGCTGCGTAGCACGGTGAAGTTCAGATGCAGCCGCAGTCCGAGGCGCTCCCGTTCGGCAATCAGCGCCTGCAGGTTTCGCATTGTGCGATCGAACGATCCGCGAACGCCACGGACGCCCTCGTGGGTGGCGGCGTCCGGTCCATCGACCGAGATGTTGAAGCTGCGGGCGCCGGCTGCCAGCACGGCTTCGCGCCGCCGCGGGTTCAGCAGCGTCGCGTTCGTGTTGACGTGCACGGTTCGGATACCGCGTTCCAGCGCGTAGCTGATCAATTCGGGGGCGTCTCGGCGCAACAACGGCTCGCCGCCGGTCAGATTCACCTTGATGATGCCCAGCTCGGCCAGCTGATCGAGCACCCCGCGCCATTCCTCGGTGCTGAGCTCTTCCCGGGTGGTGGTACGCCAGCAGGCGCAACTGACGCATTTGAGGTTGCAGTTGTCGGTCAGGAACAGTTCGGCAACCAGCGGCCGTACGTGCAACTGCGGCATCACGTGTTCCTTGAGCGCCAGCAGGCTGAAGAACCGTGCGGTCCGGGCCAGACTCGTGGGATGCATGGGTTCCCCTCTGCCCGGAGCATCGATCGAGATGAGAAGCGTATCCCGGCAAGCGGGTTCTAGGGTGTGTTTTCCGACGGCGGTGGCGAACGAGACGAGGTGAGCCAGTGGTGCAGGAGTCGGACGCGGGCCGATACCGGGTGTTGCTGGTGTCCAGCAGCGGTGGCGTGCTGCTCGATGTGCTCGCCCTGCGTCCCTGGTGGGCCGATCACGAGGTGTTGTGGGCGGCGGTGCGAGCCTCCGACACCGAAGCGGCGCTGAGCGGTCAGAAGGTGACCTGGGTGCCCGAGGTCGGCGCCCGACAACCGCTCCAGGTGCTGGCCGGATTGGTCCGGGCGCTGAGAATGATCAGGCAGCAGCGGCCCGATGTGATCATTTCGGCCGGCAGCGGTGCCGCGGTGCCGTTCTTCCTGGCCGCTCGGCTCAGCCGTACTGCCTGTGTCTGGATCGACACGCTGAACCTGGTGCACCGGCGGGGTCTGGCCGCCGGGCTCTGCGCCCGGCTGGCCGGCGGCGCGCTGGTTCAGCAGCCGAGCCTGGCCAAGCGCTATCCGCACGCGCTCTACCTGGGTGAGCTGTACTGATGGCGCGGTTGTTCGTGACGGTGGGAATGAGCGACTGGCCGTTCGATCGCTTGCTGACCGCGGTCGCCGGGCTAGCCACTGAACACGAGGTATTCGTTCAATCCGGTTGTTCCCGAATGCCGCTGGCCTGTCCGTCAACAACGTTCCTGACTCCGGCCGAGTTGGAGCATCGGATCCGGACCTGCGACGTCGTCATCACGCACGCCGGCAATACCGTGCGGCTGGCTCAACGGTGGGGACGCGTGCCGATCGCGGTGGCTCGGGTTGCGGCGCGTGGTGAGGCGGCCAACGACCACCAGATCGACTTTCTGCGTCAGGAGGAAATCTCCACTCCGGTGATTGCGGTCTGGGACCTGGCCGAGCTGGCCGATGCGGTCGCTCGGCATCCGAGGCGAGCGGCCGAGCTGGTCCGGCGTCCGGTTCCGCAACCGGTTGCGCCCGAACAGCTCAGCGCCGCCATGAACGAACTGTGCCGGCGCCTGGTCAGACCCCGGCCACCAGGTCGTCGATGAGGTCGGGCAGCGGTCGATCCGGTCGCCAGCCGAGCAACCGGGTGAGCCGGCTGAGATCCGGGACGCGCCGCGATTGATCCACGTATTCTCCGCCGTAGGCCTGGTCGTAGCTGATCTGTTGCAGTCCGGACGAGCTGTCGGTCCGGGCCAGCACCAGCTCGGCCAGCTCGAGCATCGAGATTTCTCGATCACTGCCGACGTTGACCACCAGCGGTGACGAGCTGGTCGAGTCGGCCGCTTCGGTCAGCTGGACCAGCGCCTCGCTCACCTCGGCGGCTGCAGCGAAGCAGCGCGTTTGCCTGCCGGAGCCGAAGATCGTCAGCGGCCGGCCGGCGAGAGCCTGTTGGACGAAGCGCGGCAGCACCATCCCAGCCTCGGGCGATTGCCCCGGGCCGACGGTGTTGAACAGCCTGGCGATCACCACCGGCAGCCCGCGCCCCTCGCTGAGCAGCTGCAGGTACTCCTCGGCCGCCAGTTTGCTGACCGGATAACTGGAGCGCCCGCGCGGCAGATGCGGGGTGACGGGTGGATCGTCCTCGCGGTTGGCAGTGGTGCCGGTGTGCCCGTAGACCTCGGACGAGCTGGCATAGACGACCTGCACGCCGTGCTCGGCCGCTGCCTCACCGACGCTGCGAGTGCCCTCGAAGTTGACCAGATAGGTACCCAGCGGATCGGACAGCACCCGCTGAACGCCGACCACCGCAGCCAGGTGGTACACCACATCGCGGTCGCGCACCAACCGATCCACCAGGGCCCGGTCGAGCACTGATCCATCGATATTCTCGACCGATTCGACCCGACGACAGCTCGCGCCGGACCCATCATCGAGTACCCGCACCTCGGCTCCGCGGGCTAGCAATCGGGCGGTTAGCTGCCGCCCCAGAAAACCGCGTCCGCCGGTGATCAGCGTTCGCATGGTCCCCCCGTCGCACCGCACTGTGATCGCCGCCGGATTCTATCGGCTGGGACCGATGCATTGGATCGACTTCCCGCAAAGGCAGGACGGCGCCGGTGTCCTTGTCAGATGATGGGCCGACCCGCGCCGGTCGCAGCACCCGGCGGCGGATGACCGGCGTCGAATGGAGGGGGCACGCGATGTCGAGCGAGGCCGCCTGGCCGGCCCACTGGGCGGTGCCCGAGACGGGGAAGAACCCATTCCAGCGACATCCGCTGCGCCGGTACGACTTCGCCTGGAACCGGCTGGCCACCCTGACCGGTCCGCACTTGGACGTGGGATTCGAGACGGGGGAATTCATCTGCGGCTTCGCCCGGTTGACGTTGCGGCCATGCGTTGCGGTGGACCCGGCTCCGCAGTGGGTGCAGCGCCTGCCCGGCATCTGCCCGGAGATAGAGGTGCAGCAGATCAGCATTCGAGGACCGCTGCCGTATGCGGATGCCCGGTTCGACAGCGCCAGCCTGCTCGATGTGCTCGAACATGTCCCGGTCGAGGCCGACCTGCTGGCCGAGTTGTATCGGGTATTGCGGCCCGGCGGCCGGCTGGTGCTGACGGTGCCGGCCAAACACGCGTTCTCCATTCTCGATCCGGACAACCTCAAGTTCCGAGCGCCGCGCCTGCACCGGCTGTTGTGGTCGCGCCGGTTTGGAGCCGATCTCTATCACCAGCGCTTCATCGACACCTCGGATGAGATGGTGGGCGACTTCTCCCTGGGCAAGCGGGAACACACGAACTATGAACAGGCCGCCTTGGCCGAACTCCTTGGCCAGGCCGGCTTCCGACTGCTGGAGCTGAGTTCGGCCAACCTGTTCTGGCGCTGGTGGCAGGTGGCCGGCCTCGGTGCCCCGCGGCGGTGGCAGCCGGTTTTCGACCGAATCATCCTGCGCGACGGGCTGCGCTTCACCGGGCCGCCCGGCAGTGGTTTCTGGCGGCGGGCGAACCTCTTTGTGGTTGCCGGGCGGCCGACGTAGCCGCCACGGACGACCTGCGTCCTCCCGGACCGTGACGCGCCCGCCGATGCGCTCGAAAGACGGGCCCTGGTGCGCAGTGGCGGTCATCGCTGGTGTGGTATCGAGTCAGATATCCACTTGCCCTCAGCCGGAAGGACGAACCGATGGCCGTTGAGCTGACCGAACTGCTGGTGCCGGACGCGGCCGCCTGGCGGGCCTGGCTGGCCGACAACCACGCCAGCTCACCCGGCGTCTGGCTGGTGTTGAGCAAAAAGGGTGGCCGGGTGACCGAGTTGGACTACCCCGCCGCGCTGGACGAGGCGCTGTGCTTCGGCTGGATCGATGGCCAGGTCGGCCGGCGCGACGAGGGCAGCATGCGGCAGCGGTTCACCCCGCGCCGGCCGAAAAGCCCCTGGTCCAAGCGCAACGTCGAGCACATCGCCCGGCTCACCGCCGAGGGCCGGCTGACTCCGGCGGGGCAGGCCGCGGTGGACGCCGCCAAGGCGGACGGTCGCTGGCAGGCGGCGTACGCCGGACCGGCGGCCGCGGAGTTCCCCGCCGACCTGGCCGAGGCGCTCGCCCGGAGCCCGCGGGGGCAGGCGATGTGGGACGTGCTCACCTCGCAGAACCGCTACGCGATCACCTACCGGGTGGGGCAGGCCAAGCGCCCCGAGACCCGGGCCAAGCGGATCGCCGAGTTCGTGGCCATGCTCGAACGCGGTGAAACCATCCATCCGCAGCGGCGAACGCCGGACTGACCAACCTGCTGGGTAACCCCGCTAGGGCCGCTCCCGTACCGGCAGCTTGGCCACCACCAGGTCGTAGGAGTCGTCGATGAGTTCGCGCACCTCGTCCTCGGGCACCTCATCGATGACCAGTCGCACCCACAGCCGCTTGTCCAGGTACGGCGCCGGCCCGGCCAGCTCCGGGTAGCGCTGCTTGAGCTCGGCGACACCCGACTCGGTGCCCTTCACGGTGATGGTGCTCCGACCGTCGGCCTGGCCCGGGAACAGGAAGATCTTGCTACCCACCTTGGCCAGCCCATGGCCCTCGCCCCACGGGCTGTCCGGCCAGGCGCCCGGCTTGGCCAGCGCGTAGGCCAGCGCCTGCTCGGCATCCACGTCCCAGATCTAGCACGCCCCCTCGGCCGGGGAACACCGGGTGGCGCGTGCGAGACTGGGGCGACGACGGACCAGTGGCGGTGAGGGAGTACACGACGTGAGGATGCGGTGGCTGGCTGCGGCGGCGGTATGTGCTCTCGGAGCGCTCTGCCTGACCGGCTGCGACTCCAAGATCGGCACCGCGGCGGTGGTGAGCGGCAGCAAGATCTCGGAGTCCGACGTCTCCCGTTACCTGGATCCGGCTGCCGACAACGTCAGCCAGGCCCGCGACCTGTCGCTGGAGTACCAGATCCGGGAGCAGCTGTTCACGGTGGCGCTGCGCACCAAGCACGCGCTGCCCAGCGACGGCGACCTGGCCAAGCTGCACGACCAGGCGGTCTCCAACCTCCTCGGCCAGCAGCTCAGCGGCGACCAGGCCGACCAGGCGCTGCGTTCCACGATGAAGCAGAACGGGCTGAAGGACGACTTCGCCGACAAGCTGGTCCGGGCCTTCGAGCTGGAGCTGACCTACGCCAGGGCGACCAACGCCCAGCAGGAGTCGCAGGTGGCCGCCGACCTGGCCAAGCAGAAGATTCCGGTGTCGGTGAACCCGCGCTACGGCTCGTGGGACACCTCGACGTTCGCCTTCACCGGCCTCGGCAAGAAGCAGCTGCCGCCGGTGGTCAGCCTGGGCAGCCCGCTGCCTGGTGACGCCACGTCCAGCAACAGCCAGTGACCGAAGGCGCATCCCCGGAGACCCGATCGTCCGAGGCTGGCGTGCCGTCCGGCTCCCGGCTGCTGGAGGCGGTGCGGGTGATGGACCGGCTGCGCTCGCCGGGCGGCTGCCCGTGGGACGCCGAGCAGACGCACAGCTCGCTCGCGCCGTACCTGCTGGAGGAGGCGTACGAGACCCTCGAGGCGATCGAGGACGCCGACCTGCCGGCGCTGCGCGAGGAGCTGGGCGACCTGCTGCTGCAGGTGCTGTTCCACGCCAGGCTGGCCGAGGAGGCCGATCCGGCAAGCCGGTTCGGCATCGAGGAGGTGGCCGCTGACCTGGTCGCCAAGCTGACCAGGCGGCATCCGCACGTGTTCGCCGACGTCGCCGCGGACACCGCCGAGCAGGTGGCCAGCAACTGGGAGGACATCAAGCGGGCGGAGAAGCGCCGGCAGTCGGCGACCGAGGGGATTGCGTTCGGCCAGCCGGCGCTGTCGCTGGCCGCCAAGCTGGTCGGCCGCTCCAGCCGGGCCGGGCTGGACGTCCCGCTGCCGACCGGCGACGGGATCGGCGAGCGGCTGCTGGCGGTGGTGGCCGAGGCCGTGCGGGCCGGCATCGACCCCGAGCTCGCCCTGCGGGCCACCGCGCGGGGCTACCGGGACGCGATCCTGGCCCGCGAGCAGGACGAACCGGCCGCCGGCTGACGACCCGGCGCCTCGTGACCGGGCCGGCGTGGGCCGCCGGATAGGCTTCGCGGGGTACCGGCGCGCCGCACCGAGCGGCCGACCGGCCATCGAGACAGAGCACACGTCGAGACAGAGCGAACGTCGAGAGGACCAGCAGTGGCCAGCATCGAAGCCGTCGGAGCGCGCGAAATCCTCGACTCCCGGGGCAATCCCACCGTCGAGGTCGAGGTGGCCCTGGACGACGGCACCTTCGCCCGCGCCGCCGTGCCGTCCGGCGCCTCCACCGGCGCCTTCGAGGCGGTCGAGCTGCGCGACGGCGAAGCCCGCTACGGCGGCAAGGGAGTGCGCAAGGCGGTGGCCGCCGTGCTGGATGACATCGGCCCGGAACTGCTCGGCTTCGAAGCCAGCGAGCAGCGGCTGCTGGACGCCGCGTTGATCGACCTGGACGGCAGCCCGGACAAGTCCAAGTTCGGTGCCAACGCCATCCTGGGCGTCTCGCTGGCGGTGGCCAAGGCGGCCGCGGCCTCGGCCGACCTGCCGCTGTTCCGCTACCTGGGTGGCCCGAACGCGCACCTGCTGCCGGTGCCGATGATGAACATCCTCAACGGCGGGGCGCACGCCGACTCCAACGTCGACGTGCAGGAGTTCATGATCGCCCCGATCGGCGCGGCGACCTTCGCCGAGGCGATGCGGCAGGGCGCCGAGGTGTATCACGCGCTGAAGTCGGTGCTGAAGTCGCGCGGGCTGGCCACCGGCCTGGGTGACGAGGGTGGCTTCGCGCCGTCGCTGGAGTCGAACCGGACCGCGCTGGACGCCATCGCCGAGGCGGTGGGCAAGGCCGGCCTGGAACTCGGCACCGACATCGCGCTTCGCCATGGACGTTGCCGCGACCGAGTTCTACCGCGATGGGGCCTACCAGTTCGAGGGTGCGGCCAAGACCTCCGAGCAGATGGTCGCCTACTACACCGAGCTGATCGCCAACTACCCGATCGTTTCGATCGAGGACCCGATGTCCGAGGAGGACTGGGACGGCTGGATCGCGCTGACCGGCCAGCTGGACGAGACGATCCAGATCGTCGGCGACGACCTGTTCGTCACCAACCCGGAGCGGCTCGGCCGCGGCATCCAGGTCGGTGCGGCCAACGCCCTGCTGGTCAAGGTCAACCAGATCGGCACGCTGACCGAGACCTTGGACGCGGTGGAGCTGGCACACCGGTCCGGTTACCGGTGCATGATGAGCCACCGGTCCGGTGAGACCGAGGACACCACCATCGCGGATCTCGCGGTGGCCACCAACTGTGGCCAGATCAAGACTGGCGCGCCGGCGCGTTCGGAGCGGGTGGCCAAGTACAACCAGTTGCTGAGGATCGAGGAAGAACTCGACGATGCTGCCCGCTATGCCGGCGCGGCGGCTTTCCCGCGGTTCGGACGCCAGTCAAGCTAGCTGCCGTGACCGCCGGTACCGCCCCGTGCTCCGTCACCGGCTGCGCCGACCCCGGCTGACCGGACGCACCATGATGGTGGCGGCGATGGCGCTGTTCCTGGTGGTCATCCTGGCCTCGCCGTTCCAGACCTACCTGAACCGGCGCGCCTCGGTCGCCAGCTCCGAGCGGCAGCAGCGGGAACTGGCCGCCCGGGTGGCGCAGTTGCAGGCCGAGAACGACCTGTGGCAGGACCCGGCCTACGTCGAGCGGCAGGCCCGAGTGCGGCTGCAGTACATCCGCCCGGGCGACACGCTCTACACCGTGCTGGATGCTCAGGGCCAGCCGTTGGAGCCGGCAGCGGCGCCGGCCGCGCCGGCCAAGGTGGCCAAGAGCGGCCACCAACCGAGCTGGAACGCGGTGCTCTGGTCGAGCATCCAAGACGCCGGCAAGTGAGCGCGCCGGTATCCGAGGCGGACGCCCGGGTGGTGGCGGCCCAGCTCGGCAGGCCACCGCGAGCGATCGCGGCGATCGCGCACCGCTGCCCGTGCGGCAACCCGGACGTGGTGGCCACCGCGCCGAGGCTGCCGGACGGCACGCCGTTTCCCACCCTGTACTACCTGACCTGCCCGATCGCGGCCGGCCGGGTTGGCACGCTGGAAGCGTCCGGGTTGATGGCGGAGATGACCGACCGGCTGGCCGGGGATCCGGCGCTGGCCGCCGGCTATGCCGCCGCGCACCAGCGCTACCTGCGGGAGCGGGCCGCGCTGGCCGAGCTCGCCGGCGTGGGGGAGGTGCCGGAGATCGAGGGCATCTCGGCCGGTGGCATGCCCGAGCGGGTCAAGTGCCTGCACGTGCTGGTTGCCCAGTCGCTGGCCAGCGGACCCGGGGTCAACCCGCTCGGTGACGAGGCGCTGGACCGGCTGGGGGACTGGTGGTCGGCCGGTTCCTGCGTGCCGGACGGGGTGGTGCCGGACGCGACGGCGGCAGCGCCGGACGCGACGGCGGCAGCGCCGGACGCGACGGCGGCAGCGCCGGACGCGGAGGCCACAGCGAGTGAGCATCGCAGGAGCGTCAGCGACGTAGGCGAGCGAGCATCGAGCGAGGAACGAGCGGGGCGCGGAGCGAGCGGGCAATCCGAGCGGAGCGGGCGCGGAGCCGAGCAGGAAGGGGCAACCTCGTGACTCGGGTGGCCGGCATCGACTGCGGCACCAACTCGGTCCGGCTGCTGATCGCCGACCTCGACGACGGCTCGGGGCTGGCCGACCTGCACCGCGAGATGCGGGTGGTCCGGCTTGGCGAGGGGGTGGACTCCACCGGCCGGCTGGCGCCCGGGGCCATCGAGCGGACCCGCCTGGCGCTGGTCGATTATGCCGAGCGGATAAGGGAATTCGACGTCGAACGAGTGCGCATGGTGGCGACCTCTGCGTCCCGGGACGCGGCCAACGCCGGAGACTTCGAGGCGATGGTGCGCGAGGTGCTGGGAATCGAGCCGGAGGTAATCACCGGCCTGGCCGAGGCCAGGCTGTCCTTCCTCGGCGCGGCCGCCGGGCTGCCGCCGCTGCCGGATCCGACGCTGCTGGCCGACATCGGCGGCGGCTCGACCGAACTGGTACTGGGCTCGGCGGCGCGACGGGAGGTGCTGGCCGCGCACAGCATGGACGTCGGCTGCGTGCGGATGACCGAGCGGCACCTGCACCACGACCCGCCGGCGCCGGCCGAGATTGAGGCGACGCTGGCCGACCTGCGCGCCGCGCTGGAACAAGCTGCGGTTGACGTGCCGCTGGCGTCGGCGCGGGCCTTCGTGGGCGTGGCCGGCACGGTCACCACCATCGCCGCGATCGCGTTGAAGTTGCCGGCCTACGACTCGGCGGCAATCCACGGCTCGGTGATCGGCTATCCGGCGGTCGCCGAGGTGACGGATCGACTGCTTGGCATGACCCACGACGAGCGAGCCGCGCTGCCGGTGATGCACCCCGGCCGGGTGGACGTGATCGGCGGCGGTGCGCTGGTGCTGCGCACCGTGATGGAGTTCGTCGGGGCGGACGAGGTGATCGCCAGCGAGCAGGACATCCTGGACGGGATCGCGCTGTCGCTGGCTGAATGATGCCGACGCAGATTCGCTCTATCCGACCGCCGAGGGTGCATGCCTCTCGCATCTCTCGTGCTCATCAGCGTGGGGCTGACACAGGTGGTGAGAGGTCGCCTCGAACCGGTTTAAACCGTTTGACACCATCTGCTGGTCCGGCTAGGTTAAGGCCGGTCCGCCCCTAACGCGTATTTAACTGACAATGGGTCTGCGTGTGGTGGTGCGGTGTGTCTACGGGGGCTCCAATGTTTGGTACGCGGCTGCGTGCGGTCCTGTGTTCAGCGCTTGTGCTGGGTTCGCTTTCGGCGTGGCAATGGCCCGCGTACGCGGACCCGCAACGGTCATCCCCCGCGGTTATTGACGCCACGTCTGCCATCGATGAGGGGACGGCATTGGCGATTGCCGCGGCCTTCGGTCATGCGGTGACGGTCGATGCTGATACGTCCGAGACCGAGCTGGTGCAGGCGCTGCCGGACGGCGGGCTGGAGTTGACGCAGGACGAGCAGCCGGTGCGGGTACGCCGCGATGCGGGTTGGGTCGCTGCCGATTCCACGTTGGAATCGACCGCGGGCGGCTGGCAACCGGTGGCTGCGGCGGTGCCGGTGGTGTTCTCCGCGGGTGGATCGTTGACGCTGGCGAAGGTGCAGGCACCGGACGGTAGCTGGCTCAGCGAGTCCTGGGAGGACGGGCTGCTGCCGACTCCCGCGGTGAATGGCAGCTCCGCCACGTACCCGGACGTGTATCCCGGCGTGGACCTCCAGCTGTCGGCCACGGCAACCGGCATGTCGCAAGTGCTGGTGGTCAAGGATGCCGCGGCGGCTGCAGATCCGCAGCTCGTGGATGTGGCGATCGGGATCGATAACGGAACGCTCTCCACCGACGTCGAGGCCGGTGGATCGTCGGTGATGACCAACGCGTCGGGGGAAGTCCAGCTGACGAGTTCGACGGCGACCTGGTGGGACTCGTCGTCGCCAGGCGCCTCGGCGGCCGGCCCGGGCGGCCTCGGAGTGCCGGCGCCGGCGCCTGCCACGGTGACAGACACCAGGATGACCGTTGATGCGGCCGCGGTGGCTCGCGCTGCTGACCTGACGTACCCGGTGTTCGTCGATCCAGCGCTGACCGGATACAACGTCGGCTGGACCTATGTCGACAAGACGCATCCCAGTACCTCGTACTGGAAGGACACCGGCAACGTCGACACGGCACAGCACGTTGGCTACGTTAACGGCGGGCACAGCGACGACCACCAGGACCACACGACCCGCGCGTTCTGGCAGATGGACACCTCGGGCTGGCAGGGTACCCACATCCAGTCGTCGAGTTTCGACGTCACCAACGTGTACTCCTACTCCTGCTCGGCCCGCCAGGTCAACCTCTATACCTCCGGTGCGGTGACCTCGGCGACGACCTGGGACACCCAGCCCACTCCGACGAAACCGGCGGTGGACACCAAGAGTTTCGCCTTCGGCTACAGCTCTTCCTGCCCGGCCAGCACGAACAACGTCGCCTTCGATGCCACTGCTGCGGTCCAGCGGGCGGCGACCGCGAGCTCGCCCGTCATCAACTTCGAACTAGTGGCCGACAACGAGTCGGACCCGTTCGGCTGGAAGAAGTTCGGCGGCCAGGCGAAGCTGGTCACTGTCTACTACACGATCCCGCAGGCTCAGGCACTGTCGGCGTCGGGCAAGTGCTGGTCGGTGTGCCACGGCGCCGACCCGCTGTTCAACACCGATCTGCCGACCTATGCGGTGACCCCCAAGCAGGCCGATGGCAGCAACGTGCAGCTGAACTGGCAGGTCTGCGTCGGCACGCCCTCCAGCACCGGCGGTTGCATGGATTCGTTCAAGTCACTTAGCGTCCCGGCCAACAGCGTGGCGCAGCAGGTCGAACCTCCGGACCAGCACCTTTGGACAGCGCCCTGGGTGGTTCGGGTAACACCCTGCAGGGCGGACCACACCGATATCTGCGGCGCGACGACGGATTGGGCCACCTTCCGCGTCGATGACCTGGCTCCACCGGCGCCGACGGCGTCGGCCGAGGGGCTCGACCTGAGCGGAAATTCCGTGAGTGGCACCGCCTGGCACCAGTATCAGATGACGTTGTCCGGCTCGGATACCGGTTCGGCGGTGTGGGGCTACGGGTACTCGTTCACTTCCAGCGCCACGCTCACCCTGTCCAACCCGACCTGCCCGAGACCGAGCAATTCGACGACCTACATCGTGTGCGCCAATTCGGGGCCGGTGGCATTCACTCCCGGGCCCGGAACGACAACGCTCTCGGTGTGGGCGATCGACCAGGCCGGCAATCCGTCCGCCTCCGCGGCGACCTATCACTTTGTGGTCAACACGCCGGTCGGTGCCGCGCACTTCTGGGGGTCCGCACTCTCCGACTGGTCGGGCAACTCCACGACTGTGACCGATAGCGTCGGTGAAGACAGCGAGAAGTACGACCTCGCCCTGCACGGAACCTCGTGGTTCACCGTCGGACAGGACTATGACGGCAACCTGCTGGATGACGCGAACGCCGATCCGAACCTGCCGTCGGGTCACTTCACCGCGCTGTCCTTCGCGGCCAACGCCGGTTCCGGGCAGGCCTACGCCGCGACCTCCGGCATGGTGAACGGCTCGCCACCGCTGAGCGTCAACGGATCGGCTGGCGGCGGCATGACCGTGGCCGCGTGGGTCAAGGCCACGGCGTCCACCACCGACGAGGTGTTCCTGTCCCAGGACGACGGCACGTCCCCCTCGGCGTTCACCCTGGGTGAGGACGCGTCAGGCCACTGGCAGTTCTGCATGCGGACGAGCACCTCCGGGACCGGCGCACCGGATTGCGTCAGAACCACGAGCACCGCTGACACCGACGGTCGATGGACCTACGTGGTTGGCTCGTGGAATCCCGGGTCGGGCTCCACCGGGGGGACGATGTACGTGGACTCCTACCGCTACGCCCTTGCCTCGGACAACGATCCCGACCTCGGCGTGATCGGCGCCGCGGCTCTCGATAACGGGACAGCCTCGCAACTGAGTGACACCCAGCCGTGTGAGGTTGCTACCGGGGTGCCGCACGTCGCCACGGCGGCGTCACCGGGTGCCGTTGTCATCGGTCGCGGTTTCACCAACGGCCAGGCCTCGAACTGGTGGACGAGCGCCGTCGCCGACCCGGCCGTGTGGAACAACTTCGAGGATCCGACGACCCGTGCCATGCCGTGGGGCGGCGGATCATGCTTCTAACCGTAAAGGGATCGCACATGCCGAAGGCAACCCTGGCCACACTCGGCGCGGCTGCGGTGATCGCCGGCATCATCGCGCCCGTCGGTCTCTCCTCCGCAGCGGCAGCGGTCAGCCCGGGCCTCGGGTACCGCCCGGACCTCGGACCCACGGTGACCGCCAAGTCCCGCCACGTCGTGCGGCCCAAGGCTGCCACGACGACGACCGTGCCTGTCCCCAAGCGGCAGCAGGTGGCAGCAGGCTCGTTCACGCTGGTGTTGCCGCCGGCGCCCACGACCGCCTCCGGTGGCCGTCTCGGTGCCGAACCGGCTGCGCCCGCCTGGGTGGCGGCGGGCAGCAGCGGCATCGAGGTCGCGCGAGCGGCGAGCGACCACGAGGCGCGGCCGGCGACCGTCTCGCTCGACATCCTGTCGGCCACGGATTCGCTGGCCGCCACCGGGACACCGCTGGCCCTCCGGCTGCGGACGGCCGGCCCTCCGCGGGCGGTTCGGCTTCGGGTGGCCGGTTCCGCGCTCACCGGCATGTACGGGGCCGATTGGGCCAGCCGGGTCCGTTGGCTGGCGGTTCCAGCCGGCGCTACCCGGGCCAGCATCTCCCACGGTGCGGTGCGGCCGGCCGCGGTTGCCCAGGCACTGCAACCGGATGGCTCTATTCGGCTCACCCCTTCGGTGTCGAGCACGCCGATGCTGCTGGCCGCCGGTTCGGATCCCACCTCCAGCAGCGGCGGCGGCACCTGGGCGGCCACCTCGTTGACGGCTGCCAGCACCTGGCAGGTATCCACCCAGGGCGGCTCGTTCGACTGGAGCTACCCGTTGGCAGCGCCGCCACCAGCAGCCGGCCCGACTCCCGGCCTTGCCCTGTCCTACGACTCGGGCTCGATCGATGGCGAGACGGCGGCAACGAACAACCAGTCGTCCGTGGTGGGCGACGGATGGCAACTTGCCGGCAGCGGTTTCATCGAGCGCAGTTACCTGCCATGCGCCAAGGACGGGCTTGGCCTGCCGGCCGATCAGGCGGCCTCCGGCGATCTCTGCTGGTTCGGCGATCGCGACACCATCTCCTTCGGCGGCCACTCCGGCGCACTGGTTCCTACTGCGACCGCAGGCGAATACCGCATCCAGGGTGATGACGGCAGCCGAGTGCAGTACCTGCCCACGTCCGGGACCTGCGCCGATGGTGGCGCGGACGACGGATGCTGGAAGCTCACCACCCAGGACGGAACCAGCTACTTCTTCGGCCGCAGCGCGAACTCCGCCTGGACAGTGCCGGTCTACGGCGACGACAGCGGTGACGAGTGCTATCACGTGTCCGGCAGTGACTTCGCGCATTCGGCCTGCACCCAGCCCTGGCGATGGAATCTCGACCAGGTCGTCGACATCCATGGCAATACCGAAAACTTCACCTACGGCACCGAGCTGAACTACTACCACCAGGACAACGGCGACCTGGTGTCCTACGTGCGGGGCGGATACCTCACCCGCATCGATTACGGGATCGCCTCGGGAACCTCGACCGTCGGCGACGACGTGGAGTTCGGCTACGCCAGCACTGGGCGCTGCAACGTCGCCGCCAGCGGGGCTGACTGTTCACTCGACGCCCAAGGCAAGGCGAACAGCCCGCAGTCCTACCCTGACGTGCCCTGGGATGAGTACTGCGCGGCCGGCCAAGCCTGCACCGGCTTGAACACCCCATCGTTCTTCACCAACAAGATGCTCGAGACGGTGACCACCAAGGCCCTTGTCTCCGGCGTATTGACCGCGGTCAACACGTGGACGCTGCACCATTCGTTCCTCGATCCGGGCGACACCAGCGCCGCGTCGATGTGGTTGCAATCGATCAGCCATCCCGGCTTGTCGGACACCACCTTCACCCCCATCTCGCTGCCGAACCGGGTGCTCAACGACCAGTTCCTGCCGCTGGAGAAGCAGCGCATCGAGGACATCACCCTCAACACCGGCGCCGTCATCACCATCGACTACGCCCCGGTTCGAGTGCTCCTCAACGACGATCGCGAGCCTGAACCCCGCCACCAACACGCACCAGTGCTTTCCGCAGTGGTGGTCCCCGCCGGGCTCGTCCCAGCGCATGGACTGGTTCAACAAGTACCGGGTCAAGGACGTCACCGAGCTGCCCGAGACCGGCAACGCCAACGACATGCCGCTGGTCACCCAGTTCGAGTACACGAGCTCACCGGCCTGGCGGCTGGACGCCTCGCCGTTCACACTCGGCGCCAACCGGACCTGGTCCATCTTCGCCGGCTACAGCGGCGTCGAAGTCCGGGCCGGCGATCCGGACGACGCCGCTGCCGAGCACACGACCGACTACCGGTATTTCCAGGGGCTGGATGGCGACCCGGACGGCACTGCCACCAACCACTACCGAACAGTCACCCTGTCCGGGGATGGATTGACTTCACCGGACTCGCTCTGGTTCGCCGGACGGACGTTCGAGACGATCACCAGGCTAGGCGCGAACGCCGGCGCGGACGCTCAATCGACGACGCCCGTTCTGACCGACACCTACGAGCAGCCATGGGCGCAGGCCACCGCTAGCCGAACCATGCCGCTCTCCTTCCCCAACCCGGACCCGGCGGGCACGGGCAGCTACACCGCGACCGTCAACGTCGGGGCCTACCAGGCAGGGACGGGGACGACGAAGGTCGAGCAGACCAAGTCCGACGGGAAGACCAGGGCCGTCACAACCACGGTCACCCACGACAGCTATGGCCGCACGACGTCGGTCGAGACGGTGACCCCGGACGCCGGCACCACCTGCGCCCGTACCGAATACGCCTCGAACGCCGCGGAGTGGCTGCTCGACCTGCCCTCCCGGGAGTCCACCGTCGCAGTGGCCTGCAGTGCGACGCCCAGCTATCCGCAAGACGCCGTCTCGGACAACCGGTATTTCTATGACGGCGCTCCGACCTACACCGGCCAGTCGCCGGTCCACGGCAACCTGACCCAGAGCGACCTGGTGCGCGACTACACCGGCAGCAACCCGGTCATCGTGACGACCGCCGTCACCCCGAACGACGCCTCCGGCTACGACGCCATGGGTCGGCTGCTCCAGGTGACCGACGAGAACGGTGTCGTCACCTCGACCACCTACAGCCCGGCGACCACCGGACCGATGACCAGCACCGTCGAGAAGACGACCCCGCCCGCTGCCCAGTCCTCGCTGCCGACCATGAGCACCACCACCTACTACGACCCGCGGTGGGGCGAGGCCACGTCGGTCAGCAACCCGAACAGCTACCTCACCACCGCCAGTTACGACTCGCTGGGCCGGCTGAGTGCGGTGTGGCTGCCGGATCGTCCGCTGACCACGGACGGAACCGGCCACACCGGCACCGCGTCCATCGCCTATTCCTACCGCGACACCTCAACGGCGCCGCTGGAAACCACGACCACCACGCTGACCTCGACCGGCGGCACGATCGCCAGCTACGACTTCTTCGACGGGCTCGGCCGGCACATCCAGACCCAGTCCTCGATCGACGCGACCGATCCGTCAACCTATGCCCACTACAGCGGTGGCACCGTACTGACCGACACCTTCTACGACCAGGCTGGGCAGGTCTGGCTGACCAACAACCAGTACGGCAACACCGATATCCAGCCGTCCGACACCTACTACAACCCGCCGACCCAGACCCAGTTTCCGAGCCAGACCCAGTCAACCTGGGACGGCGCCGGGCGGAAGACCGCCGAGATCCTGCTTGGCCCGAAGCAAGGTGCGCCGTTCGGCGAATACTGGCGCACCAGTTATGCCTACAGCGGCACCGACCGCACCGACGTGACGCCGCCGGCCGGCGGGACTCCCAGCACCACCTACACCGACAGCCGCGGACGGACCACTGTGTTGGACCAGTACCTGGGCACGTCGACCGGCCCGGCGCAGCAGACGAGCTACACCTATGACGCTCGCGGCGACATGACCGGCATGGTCAACCCGACCGGCCAGCACGCGTGGAGTTGGACCTACGACGCTCGGGGCTTGTTGACGCAGTCCAGTGACCCGGATGCCGGGGTGCGGAACAACACCTACGACATGGCCGGCAACCTCATCGAATCCGACGATGCCGGCACGGGCACGAAGACCCAGCTGGGCTACGACGCGTACAACCGCAAGGTCAGCCTCAAGGAGTACCAGAACGCACCAAGCGCCGGGTGGGCCCTGGTCGCGCAGTGGAACTACGATGCGGCGACGAGTGGCCTGGGCCTGCTGGCGAGCTCGGTGAGCTACTCGGGGTCAACCGCGGCCGCGGCAGGCACGCCGTACACCAAGCAGATCACCAAGTACGACCCGAACGGCAAACCGCTGAGCTGGAACTATCAAATCCCGAACTGGGCGGGCAACGCCAACTACAAGTACACGACCGTCGCCACGTATGACCAGGCCGGCAATCTCGCCTCCCAGTCCTACAGCGCGGCCGGTGGTATCCCCAGCGAAAAGGTCATCGACAACTACGACAGCTTCGGCAACCTCAACTCCGAGGCCAGCAGCCTGGCCCAATATCTCGGCCGGGTGGAGTTCACCAACATCAACCAGCCCGGCAAATTCGTGTTCCGCAATGGCTCCAGCGGGCTAGACCGCATCAATACCTACGATGCCGTCTCGCAGCGGCTGGTGGGCGTGCTGACGAACACCAGCGCGAGCACGAACTTCCATCTGGCCAATCACGTGTACAGCTACACCGATTCCGGCCAGCTCACCAGCGACAGCAACACCGCGGACGGCAAGGGCACCGACACCCAGTGCTACCAGTACGACAACCTGCAGGAACTCACTTCGGCCTGGACGCCTGCCAACAACACCTGTGCGAGCCCGGGCGGCAGCCTCGGTGGACCGGCCCCGTACTACGAGAGCTTCGGCTACGACACCCAGACCGGAAACCGGCTCTACATCGACAAGCACTCCGTCACCGGTTCCGGAGCCGATACCCGGATCAGTGACGCCTACGCGGCTACCGGCACGCCGACCCCGCCGCATCTGATGTCGCAGACCAGCACCGCGACGGCCCCGGCCGGCACGTCGCCTACCAGCGCCGCCGGTTGGAGCGCGGGCACCACCGCGACCTACGGTTACGACCAGGACGGTCAGAGCACCAGCCGTCCCGGTGGCCAGCTACTGGCCTGGAACTCCGAGAACCGCCTCGCCAGCACCACCATCGGGTCGAGGACGATCTCGAATGTCTACGACGCGGACGGCAACCTGCTGCTGCAGAAGGATTCGACGTCCGGCAGCACGCTGTACCTGGGCGACACCGAGTTGCACGTCGCGGTTGGTTCCACCACGGCCACCGCGACCCGCACCTACAGCGCGTACGGCATGCCGATTGCGGAGCGCTCGACGACTCCAGCGGCGCCAACCACCAGCAAGCTCTACTGGCTGAACGCCAGCCCGCTCGGTCAGAACACGGTGACCGACGAGGTCAACGCGTCCAACGTCGCGAACGTGACTCACCGCTACCTCGACCCGTTCGGCGACAGCCGGGGCACGAGCACGGCCTGGAGCTCGACGCACGCCTTCCTCAACGCGCCGGCCAATACCACCGCCGGTACCGTTCACCTCGGCGCGCGGGACTATGACCCGATCCTCGGCAGGTTCCTGTCGAGCGACCCGGTCTTCGACGAGTCGGACCCACTGCACGACAACGGCTACGCCTACGCCGACAACGACCCGGTCAACGCGAGCGACCCGTCAGGGCTGCAGGCGGCCTGCGACGGACCGTGCCACGGCAGCGACAATGCCCGCCCGGCCGGTGGAACGCGGGGCATCAGTACCCCGAAGCCGTCCGGCGATCCCTACGCCGACCCGGCCGACGACGCAGCGCCGGAATACGGCCCGCCAGCGGGCCAGCGGTCGCCCTCCTGGTACGACTTCACCACCTGGCACAACCGCGTCGCGCGGGACGCCGGCGCCGTGATCCTGGAACAGGCGCGGAAACTCGGCTGGACCGTCGATGACATCGATTACAACCTGCTGATTGAAAACGCCTCGAAGAACTGCAAGGTCAAGGCGACCTGCACCACGCCCGGCTACGCCGACATCGTGCTCACCGTCGAGAGCGGCAACGGTGAGCAGCAGCGCTTCGTGTGGGAGGTGAAGAAGTGGACGATCGGCGAGACCGTCGCGCAGCAAGAGGCGATCGACTATGCCACCAAGATCAACAAGAATGCATGGAACGGCGTCCCAGGCGCCGGGAAGGCGAACGCAGACATCGGCTGGACCATCTACGGGCCTCATGAGGGCCAAGAGTCCGGCAAGAACACGATCTTCTGGGGCTCCGTCAACGGCGCGGTCGTCTACGCCAACAAGAAGGACGACCGTGCCGGTGCGGCGAGAGAGAGCCTGCAAGAGGGAAGCCAACTGCAGAACCCAAGCCTCATCGACCACTATTGGGATTCCTACCGTCCTGCCGTCGCCGCGGCGGCGGCTCCGCCGGCTGCACCCGCTGGCGGGCATGGTGGCGGGCTAGGCTGGCCGGACTTGCCTGTGATCCCGGTTCCGGTTCCTGAGGTTCCGGTGCCTATTCCGTGATGGAGGTTTCTGTGCAGTTGGTGGAGGGGCCGTTGGTGGCGGATCTGCTGGCGGCGTTCATGACGCCGTCGATGCAGGCGGCGGGGTTTCGGCAGCGCAAGAACCGGTATGAGTTGAAGGGCGGCAACGGGGCGCTGGTGGAGGTTCAGGTGCGGCCGTGGGGTCAGGGTGGGGGGAAGGCGAGCTTCCAGATCGATTGGGCTCTGGTTCCGCCGGTGTTGGCGGCGTATCTGGGCCGGGAGAAGCGGTTGTCGTGGCCGGCGATACATCATTCGCTGTTCGTGCAGCGGCTGCTGGCGCCTGAGTCGGTGCGCGATCAACCGGAGGCAAAGCGGATGTGGGATTGCCGGCTCGCCGATCTGGATAGGTTCGGTCAGGTCTTCACGGGCGCGGTGGAGTCGGAGTTCATCCCGCTCTGGCGGTCGTCGCTGGATCCGGAGTTCGTTTGGGCGCATGGGATCGGTGAGAATGACGCGACGTACTACGGGTTCGGGCCGTGGCGGGAGTCGTTGTTGACCCTAGACACCGGTGAGCGGAGCCGGCTCGAGGAGGTCCTGGATCACGCCTCCACCGTGCGCCAGCCGGAGCCGGAGTTGCTGTCGTGGTTGCGGGCCCGGCTGGCCGCCCGAAGCTGATGTTTCTGCCTCCCTCGTGTTCGTGCTGATTGTGGCTTGGGGGGCGTGCCGCGCGGTTCATTGAGGGCCCGAGCACAGCAAGACGGTAGAGAAGGTCGTGGCTTAGTCGATCGGCTGAGCGATCGGTTCGTGCTCCTTCGGCCGGGGCGACGGGCGGCCGGTCAGCGCGCGCCAGATGGTGTCGGCACCCTTGGTGGTCAGCAGTTGCGCGATGGCCGCGCCGATGCCGGTCAGGCCGGCCCACATCAGCGCGTCCGGCCAGCTCGCGTCCGGATCCTTCGGGTTCACCGAGGGGCTCTCCGGCCGGACGGTGACCCAGAAGCTTCGCGGTGCCCTTGGTGACCAGCCGACCTACCGGGATGGCCACCGCGAGGGCCACCAGCTTGAACGCAAACCTGCCTGCCGCACCGGCCATCGCAAAGCCCTCCTCGCCTCGGCGCGGCCCCTGCTCGGCCTCGCTGCCGCCAGCCTAGCGAGCCGGCTGGCTACGCTGGGCGGGCAGCGCGGGCCGCGTCTGGCACGTCGGAATTCCGGCCAGCGCCCGCTCGGCCCCCGTAGCCCAATGGCAGAGGCAGCGGACTTAAAATCCGCCCAGTGTCGGTTCGAGTCCGACCGGGGGTACCACGCTCGCAATCTATTTTCGGCCGGCCTGAACAGGGAGCCGCTCCCAGCGAGCTCGTTTCCGGAACTGGCCGGCCTCCGGAGTTCACACCGCCGCCGCGAGCGAGGTGCACGGCAGGTCCGGGAACCGAGTCCGCGTCGAGTAGTCCGTGAAGGTCATGTCGTCCTGATCCATCGTCAGGGCCGCGCGGGCCTGGCGGCCCAGTTCGGGACGCACCCGGCCAAGCGTCGCGACCATGGTGCGCAGCGCCGCCCTTGGCAGGTGCCGGGGTGGTTTCGGGCTGCCTCGGCGTGCGGCGAACACGCGGGCCAGTTCGTCCAGGGTGAGGTTATCCGGGCCGCCGATCTCGAACGTGTGCCCCCGGGTCGATGGGTCGGTGACGACCCGTTCGACGAGGGCGGCGACGTCGCGGACCGAGACGAAGTTGATCGGGTTCTGGCCGCGACCGAAGACCAGCGGCCGGTTTCGCTTCCCGGAGGTCTTGCTGAGCAGATCGATCCACAGTTCGAGGAAGGCGGTGGCGCGCACGACGGTCGCGGACACGCCGCTGGCGGCCAGCGCCGCCTCGGCGGCGTGTTTCATCCGGAACAGCTCCATCGGGCTGTCCGGGGCGGCGCCCACCACCGACATCAGCACCACCTCCGCGCCGGCGGAGCGGGCTGCATCGATCAGGTTGACGTTTCCGTCGCGATCCACCGTCGCGGGCGTCACCCGGCCTGGTCCGGCGAAGCCCTGGATCGCCGAGACGACCAAGTCCGTGCCGGCGACCGCCGCCGCCGTGTTGATGGGATCTCGCACGTCGCCAAGGACCACCTCGACCTGATCGGCAAGCTGGCTCGCGCGCGCCGGGTCACGGGTCATGACCCGTACCTGGAGCCCGCGTGCGGTGAGGCCGGCTACAAGAAGCGTGCCCAGCCGGCCAGTCCCGCCACACACCAACACTCGTTCGGTCATCGGGTGCCTGGCCTGACCTGGTTGCGGACCGCGGCATCGACACCGTCGCCGGTCTGCTCGACAGGTTCGAGGAAGAGCCGCGCGGTGGCGATGAGGCCGTGCCGTACGCCGAAGACGATGACCCCGCGCATCAGGTGTGCCGAGCCGTCGGCGCGGGTGCCACGGTGTTCCCACTCCGTCCACACCGTGTCACCGGAGGGGACCGAGGCGAGAATCTCGGTCGTCACATCCGGGATCGCCGCCAGGATTTGCGACCAGTTCCGGCGCACCTGCTCGCGGCCGACGAAATCACGCGCGGGATGCACCGGTGTCTCATTGCGGTAGTCAGGAGCGAAACACGCGACTATCCCGTCCAGGTCATGGGCGTTCGTGGCGTCGCGCAACCGCCCGACCACCGCGGAAGGGTCGGGTTCGGGATGCGACATGGCTTCTCCGATCATCGGACCTGCCGCAGACAGACCGTTCCGGTTGCGCCGTACTCGACGGGCGATCTAGTCTGATCCAGTTAACTGGATTGGTTCTATGACTATGGAGTCAATATTGGATTCTGTCAAGCCGCGCCGGTATGACGCCAGCCGACGTCGCGAACGGGCGGGCCGCACCCGGCAGGCGATCATCGACGCGGCGCGGGAGCGGTTCCTGCGGGACGGCTACGCCGCGACCACGATCGCCTCGATCGCCGAGGACGCGGAGGCGTCGGTCAACACGGTCTACAAGTCCTTCGGCGGGAAGGCCGGCATCCTGCGCGCCGTGTGCGAGGAGGCGCTCACCGGCACCGGCCGGGTTCCGGCGGAGCAGCGCTCGGACACGATGCAGGCCACCGAAACCGACCCTGCCCGGATGCTGCGCGGACTCGGCACGCTCACCACCGAGGTGGCCCCCCGCATCGCCCCCCTGCTGCTGTTGCTGGCCACCGCCGCCGAGACCGACTCCGCACTCAGCCAACTGCGGGCTGACCTCGACAACGCCCGGCTGTCCCGGATGGCTCAGGTGGCCCGCACACTGCGCGGCAAGACACGACTGCGCGCCGGCCGATCGGTTGACCAGGCCGCTGACATCCTGTGGGCCTACAGCTCTGCCGATCTTTACCGGTTGCTCGTCCTCGAGCGCGGCTGGTCAGCCGAACGCTACGGCGAGTTCGTGGGCGAATCGCTTGTCGGCGCCCTGCTGGAACCGAGCTCCCCGACCGACCGAACGCGAAGGCGGCGAGGAACGAACTGACCCCGGTCACCAGCGCACGTACTTCAGCGGCTATACCCTTACTTCCACCGGCTATACCCTTACTTCCAGCGGCTATACCCTTACTTCCACCGGAAGTGGACGAACACCCGGCCGAAGTTGTCGGAGTCCTTCTCCACCCGGTGGTACAGCGCGCGCACGTCCTTGCGGTCGAGATAGCGCAGCACCCGCTTCTTCAACTGGCCGGAGCCCTTGCCCGGGATGATCTCGACCAGCGGAGCCTTCTTGGCGATCGCCTCGGCGATGATGGCCTGCAGCGCGCGGTCGATCTCCTCGCCGCGGTTGTAGATGTCGTGCAGGTCCAGTTTGAGCTTCACCGGCCCAGTGTGCTCCGGTGCGCGAATCGGCGGCGCCGCGGGAACCTTCTCGGTACCGTCGGACGTTGATCGAACATAGCGGATCAGCCCCCGGAGTCGGCGGGTTGATCCGGTTCAAAACGGCATGTTTCGGAATTGGTGGAGGCGACAGCAGTGGCCAGTAACCCGGTCTTACGGGGTTTCGAGCGCACCGGACGGCCCGGTGCCGGCGGGAACGGCAGGGCGATGCCGCCGCCGCCGTCGGCTGACCAGATGAACCAGTGGTACGCCCAGCCGGCCTACGGCGAGGCACCGGCCCGGCGGGCACCGTCGCGCTACCTGACCCTGGACGACGTCATCACCCGCACGGTGCTGCTGATCGCCACCATGCTGGTGGCCGCCGGCGTGGCGTGGTTCGTGATCCCGGACAGCGCGGTGGGCGGCATCGCCGCGATCGGCGTCTTCGGCGCGCTCGGCCTGGGTCTCTACATGGGCTTCACCGGACGGGCGAACGCCGTTACCACGGTGACCTACGCCGTCCTGGAAGGCCTGGCGCTGGGCGCGATCAGCGAACTGTTCAACCGGCAGTGGCCGGGCATCGTGGTGCAGGCGGTGGCCGGCACCATCATGGTGGCCGGTGGCGTGCTGGTGGTCTACAAGACCGGTGCGGTGCGGGTCACGCCCAAATTCGTCAAGATCGTCTTCGCCTCAACGCTCGGCGTGTTCGGCCTGATGATCGTCAACGTGGTCGCCGGCCTGTTCACCCCCGGCGGGCTGGGCCTGCGGGATCCGCAGACCCACATGGGCATCGCGGTCATCTTCAGCCTGCTGTGCATCGTGATCGCGGCGGCCAACCTGATCGTCGACTTCGACATGATCGAGCAGGCGGTCCGGCGAGGCACCGACGAGGATTCGGCTGGTACCTGTCCTGGGGCATCCTGATCACCCTGGTCTGGCTGTACCTGGAGATCCTGCGGCTGCTGAGCTACCTCAACGGCGGGCGCAACAACTAGACGCCCAACCTCAAAAAGCTCCACGAACCGCGGCCCGTTCCCACCCCCCGGGGAACGGGCCGCACCCATGTCGGTAACGAGCGGCTAGGACAGCCGTTCGAGGATCATGGCCATGCCCTGACCGCCGCCGACGCACATGGTCTCCAGGCCGAACTGCTTGTCGTGCCACTGCAGCGAGTTGATCAGCGTGGTGGTGATCCGGGCGCCGGTCATGCCGAACGGGTGGCCGACCGCGATCGCGCCGCCGTTGACGTTCAGCCGGTCCAGGTCCACCCCGAGCTCCTGGTAGGACGGGATCACCTGGGCCGCGAACGCCTCGTTGATCTCGACCAGATCGATATCGCTGATGCTCATGCCCGCCCGCGCCAGGGCCTGCCGGGATGCCTCCACCGGCCCCAGGCCCATGATCTCCGGCGACAGCGCGGTGATGCCGGTGGCCACGATCCGGGCCAGCGGGGTGATGCCGAGCTCGGCGGCCTTCGTGTCGCTCATGATGACCATCGCCGCGGCCCCGTCGTTCAGCGGGCAGCAGTTGCCGGCGGTGACCCGCCCGTCCGGCCGGAACACCGGCTTGAGCTCGGCCACCTTCTCATACGTCACCCCCGGCCGCGGCCCGTCGTCGGTCGACGCCACGGAACCGGACGGCAGCGTCACCGGGGTGATCTCGCGCGCCCAGAACCCGTTCGCGATGGCCTGCTCGGCCAGGTTCTGCGAGCGCACTCCGAAGTGATCCATCTCCTCCCGGCTGACGCCCTTGAGCAGCGCCAGGTTCTCCGCGGTCTGGCCCATCGGGATGTAGATATCCGGCAGCCCGTCGAGCTCGCGCGGGTCCTGCCAGCCGTCCGCGCCCTCGGCGGCGACCTGCTCGGTCCGGGCGCGGGCGCTGTCGAAACGTGGGTTGCGGGTGTCCGGCAGGCTGTCCGAGGACCCCTTGGCGAAGCGTGAGACGGCCTCCACACCGGCCGAGATGAACACGTCCCCCTCGCCGGCGCGGATCGCGTGCAGCGCCATCCGGCTGGTCTGCAGCGAGGACGAGCAGTACCGGGTGATGGTGGTGCCGGGCAGGAAGTCGTAGCCGAGCAGGATGGCCACCACTCGAGCCATGTTGAAGCCCTGCTCACCGCCGGGCAGCCCGCAGCCCAGCATTAGGTCGTCGATGTCGCGCGGGTCCAGCTGCGGAACCTTGGCCAGCGCCGCCGCGACGATCTGCGCGGCAAGCTCGTCCGGCCGCAGTTCCACCAGCGAACCCTTGTTGGCGCGCCCGATCGGCGACCGGGTGGCAGCGACGATGACAGCCTCGGGCATGGTGAACTCCGCTCTGGTGTGCTTGCTCGGATCTCTAATCGGCTTGCTCGGATACGGCCATGGTGGCAGGTTCGGCCGCCGCGCCGGCAGGTTCGGTCACCGCGCCGACCGGAGGCGTCAACGCGGCCGGCGCCCGCCGCCGGGTCAGCCGGGCCCACGGACCCCGCCGGCCGGTCGATTCGCCACGCACCGTGGTGGCGGCCACCTCGGTGCCGGGGTGGCTGGCAGCCCGCGCCGCGGCCTTGGCAACCGGGCGGGCCCGGGTCGAGGTGAACGGTCCGGCCGCCTGCGAGGTGGTGTCCAGGCCCAGCGCGGCCGCCGCGGAGGGCAGGAGCACCTCGGCGGCCCGTGCATAGCCGATCGCGGACGGATGGAACCGGTCCTCGGAGAAGTACTCCCGGCGGGTCTCGAACTCCCGCCCCAGCAGGTCACCGAGGCTGACCGCGCGGCCGCCGGCAGCCACCACCGCGACCGCCTGCGCCGCCGCCAGCGTCCGCGACATCCGCCGGGCCAGCCAGCGCAGCGGCTGCGCGATCGGCCGGATGGTGCCCAGGTCGGGGCAGGTGCCGACCACCGTCTCGATGTCGTGCTCGCGCAGCGCCTGCAGCGCGGTGTTCAGATGGCGCACCGAATCGGCCGCCCGCACCCGGTGGGTGACGTCGTTGGCCCCGATCATGATCACCACCAGGTCCGGCCGGTCACCCAGCACCTGGTCGATCTGGCCCACCAGGTCGGCGGAACGGGCACCGACCTTGGCCACGTTGCGCAGCCGGACCGGGCGTCGGGCCAGCGACGACAGCCCCAGGGCCAGGTGGGCGGCCGGCGTGTCCGTGTCCACGTGCACCCCGTAGCCGGCCGCGGAGGAGTCGCCGAGCATGGCCAGCACCAGCGGCGTTGCGTCCGGCGAGACGCCCGGTGCGGTCCACATCCCGTCGGCGCGCGGCGGATCGGTCTCGGCCGGGGCGATCCGGCGGCGGGCCAGCTTCGACTCGCCGTAGATGACGCCGACCGCCGCCGCGCTGAGCGCGCCGAGGCCGCCGCCGCCGAAGACCGCCGCCGTCACCACCCGGCGTGCACGCGATGCCCGGCCCATCCGTCGCCGTCCTCCTCTGCCTCTCCGGCGCCGCGCAGCGCCGCACCGTATGGACCATCATCTCCGCAGGCCGGCCCGTCCCGGGGCCGATTCCTGGCTACGACCGAAGCCGCCGCAGCCGGGCCAGGTCGCTGCGGCACCTGGGCGCGGGGCGCCACCTGACGCCGATCGGCGGACCTCACCTAGGCTGGCTGCTACATCGAGGTTAGCCTTTGCCCCATGCGCTATCACACCTCGCTCGTGGAGCTGATCGGCAACACCCCGCTGGTTCAGCTGCACGGCGTCACCCGTGCCCTGGATCCGGCCACCGCACCGCTGGTGCTGGCCAAGGTCGAGTACTTCAATCCGGGCGGTTCGGTCAAGGACCGGATCGCCCTGCGGATGATCGAGGCCGCCGAGCGTTCCGGGGAGTTGAAGCCGGGCGGCACCATCGTCGAGCCGACCTCCGGCAACACCGGCGTGGGCCTGGCCATCGTGGCCCAGCAGCGGGGTTACCAGTGCGTCTTCGTGCTGCCGGACAAGGTGGCCGGTGACAAGATCAACACGCTGAAGGCCTTCGGTGCCCGGGTCGAGGTGTGCCCGACCGCGGTGGCGCCGGAGGATCCGCGCTCCTACTACCAGGTGTCCGACCGGCTGGTGCGCGAGATCCCGAACGCCTGGAAGCCCGACCAGTACAGCAATCCGAACAACCCGCGCTCGCACTACGAGACCACCGGACCGGAGATCTGGGAGCAGACCGAGGGCCGGATCACCCACTTCGTGGCCGGCGTCGGCACCGGCGGCACCATCACCGGCACCGGCCGCTACCTCAAGGAGGTCTCCGGCGGCCGGGTGCGGGTGATCGGCGCCGACCCGGAGGGCTCGGTCTACTCCGGCGGCACCGGCCGGCCGTACCTGGTCGAGGGCGTCGGCGAGGACTTCTGGCCGGAGGCCTATGGCCGGGAGGTCACCGACGAGATCATCGCCGTCTCGGACCGGGACTCGTTCGACTGCACCCGCCGGCTGGCGCGCGAGGAAGGCCTGCTGGTCGGTGGCTCGTGCGGGATGGCGGTGGTCGCCGCGCAACGGGTGGCCGAACGGGCCGGCCCGGACGACGTGATCGTGGTGCTGCTGCCGGACGGCGGCCGCGGCTACCTGTCGAAGATCTTCTCCGACCAGTGGATGAGCGACTACGGGTTCATGCAGACGACCGGCGAGGAGACCGTGCACGACGTGCTCACCGCCAAGACCGGCCAGATTCCCGACCTGGTGCACGCGCATCCGAACGAGACCGTCCGGGATGCCATCGACATCCTGCGCGAGTACGGCGTCTCGCAGATGCCGGTGGTCAAGGCCGAGCCGCCGATCACCGCCGGCGAGGTGATCGGCTCGGTGTCCGAGCGGGCGCTGCTGGACAAGCTGTTCGCCGGCGAGGCCACCCTGGCCGACCCGGTGGACCGGCACATGTCGGCGCCGCTGCCGATCATCGGCTCCGGTGAGCCGGTCAGCCAGGCGGTCGCTGAACTGGGAAGCGCCGACGCGCTGCTGGTGCATGTGGACGGCAAGCCGGCCGGTGTGCTGACCCGGCAGGACCTGCTCGGCCACCTCACCGAGAAGTAGGACCGGGCCGCGACGGGGAGTCGGTCGGGCGGCAGGTCAGCTCGACCGCAGCGCGACGGCCAGCTGCTTGGCCGCCGCGGCGACCCGGCCCACCCCGGTCTGCATGTCCGGCTGATGCTGGCTGAGCACCGCCAGCAACACTTTGTGGCCGCCGGAGGTGGTCAGCCCTACGCTGTTCACCGCCCAGAGCCCGTCGTCCCGGTCGATGCCGAGCCAGCCGTTCTTCAGCTGGCTGCTCGCGCCGGGATCGGCGGCGGCCGAGATGCCCCACCGCTGGTCGGTCTCCACGTTGCCCATCAGCTGCAGCGCGTAGCCGCGGGAGGCTGCGGTCAGCGGTGACCGGCTGGAGACCAGCTGCCGCAGCAGCGTCACCTCGTCGGTGGCGGCCGTGGTGGACAGGCCCCACAGGCCGTCCGGGTCCAGCTGGGTGTGGCTCAGCCCGACGGTGTCGTTGTACTGCTGCAGCGCGCTGTTGCGGCCGGCCCGGGCGTAGACCCGGTCGGCGGCGGCGTTGTCGCTGTGCTCGATCATCGCCTCGACGTCGTCCTCGTCGAGTTCCAGGCCGCTCTGCTGTCGATACAGCGCGGTCTGCAGGATGTCCAGCTTGACGATGCTGGCCTCGGTCATGCCGGAGCTGGCGCCAGCCGCGATGCTGTGGCCGGTGGTCAGGTCGTAGCCGGCCACCGAGAACGAGTCGCCCGGCCCGAACAGCGAGCGCAGGCTGGCGCTCAGCTGCTGCACGGTCAGCTGCGGGCGCGGGGTGGTCGACCGGCTCGGCGACCGGGTGGCCGGCGCGGCGGTGGAGTGGCTGGTCGATCGGGCGGCCGGGCTGCTGGCCGTACGGCTCGCGCTGGCCCGGGCGCCGGCGGGGCCGTTGCCAGGATGCCGATGCCCCCAGGCGGTCATTGTCAGCAGCACGACGCTGATCACGGCGGCCACCGCGACCAGGTGCCTGCGGCTCAGCATGTGGACGGATTCCCCGGATGATCGACCGATTCGGACACGAACCGGCCCAGAATACGGGGGTCGGGCCGGGCGTCCGAATCCGGCACGCGTTCCGACAGCCCGCGAGCCGGTAGCCCGGCGAGGGTGTCCGAGCCGCCCGGTAGCCTTGGCCGCATGCAGAACGCCGACTTCGGCAACGACGCCGCGCTGGATCATGCCGGCACTCCGCCCGGCTTCAACACGCTGGCCATCCATGCCGGCCAGGAGCCGGATCCGCTGACCGGCGCGGTGACCGTGCCGATCTATGCGACCTCGACCTACAAGCAGGACGGGGTGGGTGGACTGCGTTCGGGGTATGAGTACAGCCGCTCGGCCAACCCCACCCGCAGCGCGCTGGAGGAATGCCTCGCCGCTATCGAGGGCGGCACCCGGGGCCTCGCCTTCGCCTCCGGGCTGGCCGCCGAGGACACCGTGCTGCGTGCCCTGTGCGCTCCGGGTGATCACGTGCTGCTGCCGAACGACGCCTACGGCGGCACCTACCGGCTGATCGCGCGGGTGCTGGCCCGGTGGGGGCTGGAGTTCACGCCAGTGCCGCTGCACGACCCGGCGGCGGTGGCCGCCGCGATGCGGCCGAACACCACCGTGGTGTGGGTGGAAACGCCGACCAACCCACTGCTGTCCGTCGTCGATATCGCCGCGCTCGCCGAGATCGCGCATGCCGGCTCGGCGAAGCTGGTGGTCGACAACACCTTCGCCTCGCCGTACCTGCAGCAGCCGCTGGCACTCGGTGCCGACGTGGTGATCCACTCCACCACCAAGTACCTGGGCGGTCACTCCGACGTGATCGGCGGAGCGGCGATCACCGCGGACGCCGAGCTCGGTGAGCAGATCGCCTTCCACCAGAACTCGATGGGCGCGGTGTGCGGGCCGTTCGACGCGTGGTTGGTGCTGCGCGGCATCAAGACGCTGGGCGTGCGGATGGACCGGCACTGCGACAACGCCGAGCAGGTCGCGCAATTCCTCCTCGAGCATCCCGCGGTGGCGCAGGTGTACTACCCGGGCCTGCCCAACCATCCACAGCACGACCTGGCGGCCAAGCAGATGAGGCGCTTCGGCGGCATGGTCTCCTTCCGGCTGGCGGGTGGCGAGGAGGCGGCGCTCAAGTTCAGCGGCCTGACCGGCGTGTTCACGCTGGCCGAATCGCTCGGCGGCGTCGAGTCGCTGGTCGAGCATCCCGGCCGGATGACGCACGCCAGCGTCGCCGGTTCGCCGCTGGAAGTGCCGGCCGACCTGGTGCGGCTGTCGGTGGGCATCGAGAACATCGAGGATCTGCTGTCTGATCTGTCCGCCGCGCTGGCCTGACCGCGACGCCGACCTGGCCGCGGCGCTGGCCTGAGCCGTCCGCGGCGCTGGCCTGACCGCCGCGCTGGCCTGAGCCGTCCGCGGCGCTGGCCTGAGCCAAGCGCCGGCTCGGTCAGCGGACGCAGATTGGTTACGTCGCTACGAGGGTCCCGTCTTTACGGCTATTGTCGGGCTCGGACTGGCAACAGCAGTAACGATGTAAGGCATCGGTGGTGGGTTCGACGGGGACGATTCGGCTACGTGATCGCTGGCTGGTGGTGCTGGCGGGGCTCGGCTTCGCGGTTGCCTGCGTCGCGGTCAACGCCCGCCGCCCGCCTACGTCCGTCCGAACCCGGCAGATCCTGAACAGCCCGCTGCCCGCCAGCTCGTCGTCGGGGCCACCGGGTGACGGTCTGGGGTCGGCTCCGCCGAGTCGCTTCCACTTCGACGTGCCCTGGTGGCTGGTCCGCGGCGTGCTGACGCTGCTGATCGCGGGGGTGGCGGTGCTGGCCATCCTGCTGATCATCCGGCTGGTGCCGCGGCTGCAGTGGCGGGCGCGCCGACGGGTCGAAGAGGAGGAGCCCGTGTACGCACCGGCGATCGCTTCGGAAGAGGTGATCAGCCGGGTCTCCAGCACCCTGGACGACACGTTGGACGCGTTCCGGCGGGGGGACCGACAGCGGGCCATCATCGCCTGCTGGATAAGGCTGGAACAGATCGCCGAGGCCGCCGGCTTCGCCCGGCACAGCTCGGAGACCTCGACCGAGCTGGCCGAGCGCTGGCTGGCCGTGCTGCCGGTGAGCCGGGAGGCGTTGCTGGTGTTGGCCGAGCTGTACCGGGAGGCGCGCTACTCCAGCCACCCGTTGGGCGAGCCGGCACTAGTCGCCGCCCGCGCCGCCTTGGAGCAGCTGCGCCGGGAGATCGCACCGGCCGCCGGCGGCACCGTGTTATGACCGGCGATCAGTTCGTCGCTGAACCCGCGCTCTGGCGGTCGGTGGTCCGTGGCGCCGGGTGCGGGCTGGCGATCGGCGCCGTGCTCGAACTGGTCAACGTCGTCGGCCACATCAGTGCCTCGGCGGTGGTCCTGATCGGCATGCCGGTGGCCTGCCTGGTGCTGCTGCAGCTGTTCCGGGCCAGCATCGCCGAGCCGCCGCCACCACCGGAATCGTTCGACCAGGCCAGCACGTCGACGCCGGAGTACTTCATCCGGCTCCGCCAGCTGGAACGGCGGCTGGATCGGGCCTGCCATGATGCATCGAACTACGAGTGGTCGGTCCGGCCGATGCTGGTCCGACTGGCAGCCGAACGGCTGCATGCCAAACACGGAGTCAGCGTGCAACGGGAGCCGGAGCACGCCAGGGAACTTGTGGGGGAGCAGCTGTGGCAGATCATGACCGCACCGGACACGCCGAGCCAGCCGGTCAACCGGACCCGGCTGCGCGAGCTGGTGCAGGCGATCAGCCGCATCTGATCTCGGTCACCGAGGCGGCTCAGCACTGTGACCGGGTGCTTGCCGAGGTGGGTCGTGCGGTGGTCGGCAAGCGCGGCCAGCTCTCCCTGATCCTGGCCGGCATCCTGGCCGGCGGCCACGTGCTGATCGAGGACAACCCGGGCCTTGCCAAGACGCTGGCCGCCCGGTCGTTCGCCCAGGCGCTCGGCCTGGAGTTCCGGCGGGTGCAGTTCACGCCGGACCTGCTGCCGTCCGACATCACCGGCTCGTTCGTCTACGACCAGAGCCGCAACGAGTTCAGCTTCCGCAGCGGCCCGTTGTTCGCCGGGCTGGTGCTGGCGGACGAGATCAACCGGACGCCGCCGAAGACCCAGGCTGCCCTGCTGGAGGCGATGCAGGAGGGCCAGGCGACGGTCGAGGGCCGGACGTTCCAGCTGCCCAAGCCGTTCCACGTGATCGCGACCGCCAATCCGATCGAGTACGAGGGCACCTATCCGCTGCCGGAGGCGCAGCTGGACCGGTTCCTGATCCGGGTGGCGTTCGGCTACCCGAGCAAGGACGAGGAATGGCAGGTGCTGCAGCAGCGGATGGAGCGGCGCACCGAGGCCATCACCCTTTCCCAGGTGCTGGATGCGCAGAGATTGCTGCGCAATCCAGCAGGTGACTGAGACCATCGAGGTGTCCGAGACCGTCGGACGCTATTGCGTGGAGCTGGTGGACGCCACCCGGTTCCACCAGCACCTGCTGGTCGGTTCCTCACCCCGCGGCGCGCTGGCGCTGTTGCTGGTGGCTCGGGGGTACGCGCTGCTGCACCACCGGGACTACGTGACCCCGGAGGATGTGAAGGCGGTAGCGGTGGCCGCGCTGGCGCACCGGATCACGCTGCGCCCGGAGATGTGGATGCGCAACCTGGCACCCGCCGACGTGATCTCGAACGTGCTGGGCTCGGTGACCGTGCCGGACGCCAACCGGACCGGTTACTCGTCGGTCGGCCGGCGGTGACCGTTGGCTCGGCAGCCGGCGGTTCGGCCACTAGTGGCTCAAGTCCCGGCGAGTGGCCGGTCGGCCGCTGGCTGCCGACCGTCGCACTGACCAGCGCCGTCGGCGTGCTGGCGCTGCTGTCGCTGCTGGCGATCACGCTGTCCCGGCCGGACCTGCTGGTGATCGCGCTGCCGATCGGCACCGGCGCGCTGCTCGGCCTGTTCGGGCGGGCGTATCGGTTGCCCCGGGTCACCCTGCACACCGAGGCGAGCACGTTGCTGGAGGGTGAATCCACCCGGTTGTGCTTTCAGGTCGAGGCGGCCGAGCCAGTGGAGGTGCTCCGGCTGCGTCCGATGCTGGGCGGGTGGATCGAGCTGCCGGACGGCGGGCGGCAGGTGTGCACCGCCGTCGAGCCGGGCGGCACGAACCGGTTCGACTACCGGTTGGTTAGCACCCGATGGGGACGGGGCCATCTGGACGGCGTCACGCTGACCGCGTTCACCGCGCAGGCCATGCTGCGCGCCGACTCGGTGGTGCCGGTGCGGGCGGCGGTGCGGATCCTGCCGCTGCGCGAGGCATTCACCGCCACCGACGTGGTGCCGCATGCCACCGGCGTGGTGGGCCTGCACCGGTCGCGACGGCTCGGCGAGGGAGTAGATCTGGCCGGCGTGCGTCCATTCGTGGTCGGCGACCGGCTGCGCCGGATCAACTGGCCGATCTCCACCCGGACCGGCCAGCTGCACGTCACCGCCACCTATTCCGACCGGGACACCGAGGTGGTGCTGGTGCTGGACAGTACCGTGGAGATCGGCGAGAGCACCGGCGCGGACCGCAGTTCGAGCACCATCGACCTGGCGGTGCGGGCGGCGGGTTCGATCGCCGAGCACTACCTGCGGCACGGCGACCGGGTCGGGCTGCTGGACCTCGGCCGGCCGGCTCGGCCGATCCGCTCCCGGGCCGGTCGCAACCAGCTGATCCGGCTGATCGACATCCTGCTGGAGGTGCGCGGCAGTTCGGCCACCGACATCGCGACGACCCGGGCGCTGGCTCGGATCCCCACCGCGTGCGCTGGTGATCGTGCTCAGTCCGTTGCTCAGTGACGACGTCGCGGAGGCGCTCGCCGAGCTGACCCGGTCGGGCCGGGCGATGCTGGTGGTGGACACGCTGCCGTCGCAGATCACGGTGCCCGATGAGAGCGAGTGGACCGAGTTGGCCTGGCGGATCCAGATGCTGCACCGGGAGAACCTGGTGGCCGCGCTGCCCGGTCGGGGAGTGCCACTGGTGCCCTGGCTCGGCGGCGGCAGCCTGGACGCGGTGCTGCGCGGGCTGGCCAAGCTGGCCACCGTGCCTCGGGCGGTAGGTCGATGAGGCATCGGGGAAAGGAGCCTGACCAGGGCGACTGGACCCAGGACCCACGCGGGCCGATGACCGGCTTCACCCTGACCGTGCCGCGGCTGGCGCTGGGCACCAGGCGGCTCGGGTCCGCCGGCCGGCATCCGCGTCTGCGGCGCCGGATGGTGCGGCTGCCGAGCTTGGCCGAACAGCGGCAGTGGCGACGCTCGGCGTTGGCAATCCGGCTGGTGCAGGTCGCCGCCGGGCTCGCGGTGCTGTTGCTGGCCCCGGGATTCCGGCTGCCGGTCACGGTGGTGCTGTTGCTCGGCCTGCTCGGCGCGGTGGTCAGCCCGTCCCGGACCGGGCAGCTGCTGGTACTGGCTGCCGGCATCGCCGGTTGGGTATTCGGCTACGGAGCGCACGGCACTCCGGCGGTGCCTCGGGTGCTGGCCTTCGCGGTGGCCCTGTTCGTGCTGCACGACGCCACCTCACTGGCCTCCACCGTGCCGATGACCGCCGACCTGCGTCCGGAGGTAGTGCGGGGTTGGCTGCTGCGCAGCGGCACCACCCTGCTGGTGGCCGGGGTGCTGACCGGGGTGGTGTACGCCGTCGGCGGCCTGGTCAACTTCCACTCCGGCTACCCGCTGGAGCTCGCCGGGCTGGCCGGCATCGCGGTCGCCCTCGGCGTCGCCGCCTGGCTGTTCAGCCGCTCACTGCGCTGACGGTTGTCCGATCGGACAGCTCGGACTACCGGCGGCGGATCTTGTTGCCCAGCCACACCAGCGGGTCGTACTTGGTGTCGACGACCCGTTCCTTCATCGGGATCAGCGCGTTGTCGGTGATCTTGATGTGCTCCGGGCAGACCTCGGTGCAGCACTTGGTGATGTTGCACATGCCCAGGCCGTGCTCGTCCTGGGCCTGGCGGCGCCGGTCCAGCGCGTCCAGCGGGTGCATGTCCAGCTCGGCCACCCGCATCAGGTAGCGCGGGCCGGCGAAGGCTTCCTTGTTGTCCTCGTGGTCGCGCACCACGTGGCAGGTGTTCTGGCACAGGAAGCATTCGATGCACTTGCGGAACTCCTGGCTCCGCTCGACGTCCACCTGCTGCATCCGGTACTCGCCCGGCGCGACGCCCTCCGGCGGGGCGAAGGACGGGATCTCGCGTGCCTTCTCGTAATTGAACGACACGTCGGTGACCAGGTCGCGGATCACCGGGAACGCCCGCAGCGGAGTCACCGTGATGGTCTCGTCCTCGGTGAAGGTCGACATCCGGGTCATGCACATCAGCCGCGGCCGGCCATTGATCTCGGCGCTGCACGAGCCGCACTTGCCCGCCTTGCAGTTCCAGCGCACGGCCAGGTCCGAAGCCTGGGTCGCCTGCAGCCGGTGGATGATGTCGAGCACCACCTCGCCGTCGTTCACCTCGACCGGTGAAGTCCTGCAGGTCGCCGGCCTCGGCGTCGCCGCGCCAGACCTTGAACTTGGCCTTGTAGGTCATCGGTTTCCTCGCTCTTCGGGCCAGCCGCTCATCGGTGCTCCGCTCCTCGCTCGCCGCCGCTCGCCGCGATGCTCACTCACGCCTCCGCTGCCGCGGGCAGTTCGGCATCGGTCAGGTACTTGGCCAGCTCGTCCCGCTCGAACAGGTCCAGCAGATCCGGGCGGATGGCGGGGCTGGGCTGCTCGGTCACCGTCACCTCGCCCAAGCCGAACTCGTCGTAGTCGGCCTGGCAGATCAGGTTCTTGCGACGCCACTCGGCGCTCATCTCCGGGAAGTCGTCGCGGGTGTGGCCGCCCCGGCTCTCCTGGCGCATCAGCGCGGCCTTGGCCACGCATTCGCTGACCGCGATCATGTTCTTCAGATCCAGGGCCAGGTGCCAACCCGGGTTGAACTGCCGGTGGCCCTCGACGCTGACCTTGCTGGCCCGCGCCTTGAGTGCGGCCACCCGCTCCAACGCCTCGCGCACCTCCGACTCCTTGCGGATGATGCCGACCAAATCGTTCATGGTCTGTTGCAGTTCCTGGTGCAGGGTGTAGGGATTCTCGCCCTGCTCGGTGTCGAACGGAGCCAGCGCGGCAGCCGTGGCGGCCTGCACCGACGTCGGCCGGCACGGCCGGGTAGTCGCCGTGCAGCGAGCTCACGTAATCGGCCGCGCCGAGGCCTGCCCGGCGGCCGAAGACCAGCAGGTCGGACAGCGAGTTGCCGCCCAGCCGGTTCGAGCCGTGCATGCCGCCGGCCACCTCGCCGGCCGCGAACAGGCCCGGCACGCCCTCGGCCGCCGCGGTGTCCGGATCGACGGTGACGCCGCCCATCACGTAGTGGCAGGTCGGCCCGATCTCCATCGGCTCCGCAGTGATATCGACGTCGGCCAGTTCCTTGAACTGGTGGTACATGGACGGGAGCCGCTTGAGGATCTCGTCGGCGCTGCGACGGGTGGCGATGTCGAGGAACACGCCGCCGTGCGGGGTGCCTCGGCCGGCCTTGACCTCGGAGTTGATCGCCCGGGCCACCTCGTCGCGCGGCAGCAGCTCCGGCGGCCGCCGGTTGTGGTCCGGGTCGGTGTACCAGCGGTCGGCCTCCTCCTCGGTCTCGGCGTAGTTCTTGCGGAACACGTCCGGCACGTAGTCGAACATGAATCGCTTGCCCTCGGAGTTGCGCAGCACGCCACCGTCACCGCGCACCGACTCGGTGACCAGGATGCCCTTCACCGACGGCGGCCACACCATGCCGGTCGGGTGGAACTGGATGAACTCCATGTTCAGCAGGCTGGATCCGGCCCGCAGCGCCAGCGCGTGGCCGTCCCCGGTGTACTCCCAGGAGTTGGAGGTGACCTTGAACGACTTGCCGATGCCGCCGGTGGCCAGCACCACCGCCGGCGCCCGGAACAGCACGAACCGGCCGGACTCGCGCCAGTAGCCGAACGCGCCGGAGATCGCTCCGGAGGCGTCGGTGAGCAGCTCGGTGACGGTCAGCTCGGCGAACACCCGCAGCTTGCCGTCCGAGGCCTTGCCGGTGCCGTCGGCTCGGCCGTCGTCCTGCTGCAGCGAGACGATCTTCTGCTGCAGCGTCCGGATCAGCTCCAGGCCGGTCCGGTCACCGACGTGCGCCAGCCGCGGGATACTCGTGGCCGCCGAAGTTGCGCTGGCTGATCTTGCCCTCCGGGGTGCGGTCGAACAGCGCCCCGTAGGTCTCCAGCTCCCACACCCGCTCGGGCGCTTCCTTGGCGTGCAGCTCGGCCATCCGCGGGTGGTTGAGGAACTTGCCGCCGCGCATGGTGTCGCGGAAGTGCACCTGCCAGTTGTCGTTGGCGTTCACGTTGCCCATCGAGGCGGCGATGCCGCCCTCGGCCATCACGGTGTGCGCCTTGCCGAACAGCGACTTGCAGATGATGGCGGTCCGCATGCCGGCCTCGCGGGCGGCGATGGCGGCCCGCAACCCGGCGCCGCCGGCACCGATGATCACTACGTCGTAGCGGTGTTCTTCGTATTCGGCCATCAGCGCTTGAGTTCCTTTGCCAGGGTGGGCAGAACCGGTTCCATCGTCACGCGCCGGGCCTAGAAGAACCGCGGGTCGGCGAAGCTGCCGTGCGCGAGCAGGAAGATGTAGAGGTCGGTGACCATCAGGCAGATCAGCGAGGCCCAGGCCAGTTCCATGTGCCGGGCGTTCAGCTTCGACACCTGGGTCCACGACCAGTACCGGACCGGGTGGCGGGAGAAGTGCCGCAGCCGGCCGCCGACGATATGCCGGCAGGAGTGGCAGGACAGCGTGTAGGCCCAGATCAGCAGCGCGTTCACCACCAGGATCACGGTGCCCAGCCCCATGTGCCCCCAGTGCCCGTGCTCGTCGCGGAAGCCGAGGACCGCGTCATAGCTGAGGATCAGCGAGAACAGCATCGCGACGTACCAGAAGTAGCGGTGGATGTTCTGCAGGATCAGCGGGAACCGGGTCTCGCCGGTGTACTTGGCGTGCGGCTCGGCGACCGCGCAGGCCGGCGGCGACTGCCAGAACGCCCGGTAGTAGGCCTTGCGGTAGTAGTAGCAGGTGAGCCGGAAGCCGAGCGGGAAGATCAGCACGATGATGGCCGGCGACAGCGGCCACCAGTCGCCGACGGGCGAGCCGAAGTCGCTGGAGTGCGGCACGCAACTGGTGCCCAGGCACGGCGAGTACAGCGGCGTCAGGTAGGGCTCGGCGTAGTAGTCGGCGTTGGCGAAGGCGCGAACCGTGGCGTAGACGGCGAACAGGAAGAGTCCGATGCCGGTGGCCAGCTGCGGCCGCCACCAGCTGTCCTCGCGCAGCGTCCGGGCAAGCGATCCTGGCACGACCCGGGGCGTTGACGCCGTGCGTGCGCGGGCCGGCCGGCTGACCGCTCCTGGGCTGGGTCTGGGTCATCGGCGTGACGCCCCGTGATAGCCGCCGAGGCCTTCGTCGTCGGCGTCCTCGGCCCACATGGCCGGGTCGTACGGTTCGTCGGTGAGCGGGCTCAGCTCCATCGCCGGGCTCGCCAGCGGGCCGCTCGTGCCGAGGGCGCCGACATCGTGCACGTCCAACTCCAAACGTTCGAGATCGTTCTTCAGACGACGGACGGCGGGCACGTCACCGTGCCTGCCCTGTAGCGACGCTACGACGGACCGCAGCTCCTCGACCACCCGGTGCAACCTGCGTTCCTCGACGGTCCCCGGCATAGTTTGCCTCTTTCTATAACGGGCGAAATCGTAGGACGGCCACCAGCGACAATGACACAGTATGTCTAAGCTCACACACTAGCTTGGCAGCGGGCGCCCACCCCGACCGCGCCGTGGCGGCCGTTGGTCCCGGATGCCCGAACTGGGAACCGGACCACACCGGGATTACCGTCGCAGTTATGGCGTCGATGAGCCGCGAGCTTTTCTGCCGGGCCAGTGTCGTGTGGGGCGACGGCTATCTGCGCTACGACTTCGGCGAACACCCGATGACGCCGATCCGGCTGGACCTCACCATGCGGCTGGCTCGCTGCCTGGGCGTGTTGGACCGGCTGGACCTGCACGCCCCGGTGCCGGCGACCGAGGCCGACCTGCTGGCGGTGCACTCGCCCGACTACCTGGCCGCGGTGCGGGCCGCCAGCAACGATCCCGGCTACCTGGGCCATGGCCTGGGCAGCGCCGACAACCCGGTGTTCGAAGGCATGTACGACGCGGCCGCGCTGATCGCCGGCGGCTCCGCGCTGGCCGCCCGGCTGGTCTGGCAGGGGCAGGCGGAGCACGCGGTCAACATCGCCGGCGGCCTGCACCACGCGATGCGCGACTCGGCGGCCGGCTTCTGCGTGCTCAACGACGTGGTGCTGGCCATCCGACAGCTGCTGGCCGCCGGTGCCCAGCGGGTCGCCTACGTCGATGTCGATGTCCACCACGGCGACGGTGTGCAGGCGGCGTTCTACGACGACCCGCGGGTGATGACCATTTCGCTGCACCAGGATCCGCGCACGCTCTACCCGGGCACCGGGCTGCCCGACGAGGTCGGAACCGGTGCCGCGGCCGGTACCTCGCTGAACCTGGCGCTGCCACCCGGGACCGCCGACGACGGTTGGCTGCGCGGCTTCAACGCGGTGGTGCCGGGCGCGGTAGCCGCCTACCGGCCGGACGTGCTGGTCACCCAGTGCGGCTGCGACACCCACCACGAGGATCCGCTGGCCGACCTGGCGCTCACCGTGGACGGCCAGCGGGCCGCCTACGCCGCGCTGCACCGGCTGGCGCACGAGGCAGCCAACGGCAAGTGGGTGGCCCTCGGCGGCGGCGGCTACGGCGTGCTGCGCTGCGTGCCGCGGGCCTGGACGCACCTGCTGGCCGAGGCATCCGGCCGGCCGCTGGCTCCGGAGCTGGAGATTCCCCAGGCCTGGAGCGATGAACTGCGCAAGAAGGGCGTCACCACCGCGCTGCCGCGCTGGATGGGGGAGGGCCGGGACCCGGCGCCGCAGCAGTGGAATCCCGGCGGCGAGTCCTGGCTGGACCGCTCCATCGCGGCCACCCGCAAGGCCTGCTTCCCGCTGCTCGGGCTCGACCCGGATGATCCCCGCGACTGACCCGGCTGGCCGGCAGCCGACCCCGGCGGAGGACGAGTCCCACTACCCGCCGCACTGGGAAGCCGACGTGGTGGTCTCCGACGGCGGCACCCTGCACCTGCGTCCGATCACGCCGGACGATGCCGAGGCGCTGGTGCGCTTTCACGCCGGGTTGTCGATGCGCACCCGCTACCTGCGTTACTTCTCGGCCTATCCCACCATCCCGCGGCGGGATCTGATCCGGTTCAGCCATGTCGATCACGTGCATCGGGTGGCGCTGGCCGGTTGGCTCGGCGGCGAGATCATCGCGGTGGGGCGGTTCGACCGGCTGACCGAACCGGATCCGGCCGGCCGGCTGGCCGAGGTGGCCTTCGTGGTGGCCGATGCTCATCAGGGCCGCGGCATCGGCTCGGTGCTGCTGGAGCATCTGGTGGAGATCGGCCGGGAACTCGGGGTGGCCCGGTTCGAGGCGGTGGTGCTGGCCGAGAACCAGGCGATGATGCGGGTGTTCCTGCAGGCCGGTTTCGAGGCGAGCCGGCGACTGGCCGGCAGCGAGGTCAGCCTGGAGTTCGACATCGCGGCCACCGAGCGCACCCGGGAGGTGATGGCCGAGCGGGAGTTGCGGGCCGACGCCCGTTCGATCGGCCGGCTGCTCAACCCGCGCTCGATCGCGGTGGTCGGAGCCAGCGCCGATCCCGGCAAGATCGGCCACCTGGTGCTGCTCAACCTGCTGCGCGCGGGCTTCACCGGCCCGATCTTCCCGGTCAATCCGCGGGCCCGTTCGATCGCCGGCATCCTGGCCTACCCGAGCATTGCCGAGGTGCCGGGCCAACTGGATCTGGCGGTGCTGGCCGTGCCGGCCGCCGACGTGCCCGAGGTGGTGCGGCAGTGCGGCAGCCGCGGCGTGCACGGCCTGGTGGTGATGTCCGGCGGCTTCGGAGAGTCCGGCGACGAGCAGGCCCGCGCGGACGGGCTGCGGGCGCAGCGGGCGTTGGTCGCACAGGCCCGGGCGCACGGCATGCGGGTGGTCGGGCCGAACTGCCTCGGCCTGCTGAACACCGCACCACGGATCGCGCTGAACGCGTCGCTGTCCACCGTCGAGGCACTGCCCGGCCGGGTCGGTTTCTTCTGCCAGTCCGGCGCCTTGGGCGTTGCCGTGCTCGGCGAGGCGGCCCGGCGCGGGCTCGGCCTGTCCAGCTTCGTCTCGGCCGGCAACCGGGCCGACGTGTCCGGCAATGACCTGCTGCAGTACTGGGAAACCGATCCGTCCACCGAGTTGGCGCTGCTGTATCTGGAAAGCTTCGGCAACCCGCGCAAGTTCGCCAGGATCGCCCGCCGGTTCGCCCGCGGCAAGCCGATCGTCGCGGTCAAGAGCGGCCGGGGATCGATGGTGGCCGGCTTGCAGCACACCTCGGTCGAGGTGCCGGAGACGAGCGTGCAGGCGCTCTTCGAGGCTTCCGGCATCATCCGCACCCAGAACCTGGCCGAGCTGTTCGACGTCGCGCTGCTGCTCACCACGCAACCGCTGCCGGCCGGTGAGCGGGTGTCGGTGGTGGGGCATTCCACCGCCCTCGGCGTGCTGGTCGCCGACGCACTGGCCACCTCCGGGCTGACCCTGGCCAGGCTGGTCGACGTCGGGGTGGCCGCCGAGCCGGATGCGTTCGGCGCCGCGCTGCGGCGCGAACTGGCCGCCGAGGACACCGACGCGGTGATCTGCGTCTTCGTGCCACCGATGCGCCGCGGCGAGGAGACGCAGGTGGCGGCCAGGCTGCGGGAGGCCATAGCCGATCAGGGCAAACCGGTACTGTCCACCTTCCTCGGCTTCGACGGGGTGCCGGCTGAGCTGGCCGTGCCCGGGCCGTCGTCGCCGATGCCGGGCTCCATTCCGTCCTATTCATCGCCGGAACGGGCGGTCGGCGCGCTGGCCCAGGTGTGCCGGTATGCCCGGTGGCGCCGGCGTGCAGCCGGGCCTGAGCCGGAATTGCCTGGCGTGACGGCCGATCCGGCCCGGACGCTGCTGGCCGGCGTGCTGGCCGCGGATCCGGCCGGCCGGTCGCTGACCGAGGTCGAGTGCCGGAAGCTGCTGGCCTGCTACGGGATCGTGCCGGTGCCGGCCGAGCAGGTCCGCGGGCTCGACGCGGCGGTGGCCGCGGCCGGCCGGATCGGCTGGCCGGTGGCGGTCAAAGCGAACCCCGAAGGGCTTGCGCGCCAACCGGATCGGGTGCGGCTGCACCTGGCCGACGAGGCGGATGTCCGCGCCGCCTGGCATTCCCTCGGCCTGGACGAGCAGGCCGCGGCCGTGGTGCAGGCGATGGCTCCGCGCGGGGTGGACACCGTGCTGCGGGTGCATGACGACCGTTCCTTCGGCGCGCTGATCTCTTTCGGGGTGGGTGGGTTGGCCACCGATCTGCTGGCCGATCGGGCCTATGCCGTGGTGCCGCTGAGCATGCTGGATGCCGAGGAGTTGATCCGGGGACCGCGTGCCTTCCCGCTGCTGACCGGCTACGGGGGAGCGGAACCGGCCGATGTCGCGGCGCTCGTCGAGTTGGCGGCCCGGCTCGCCCGGCTGGCCGACGACCTGCCCGAGGTGGTGGAGTGCGTGCTGTCCCCGGTGGTTGCCGCCGCGCGCGGTGCGCACGTGCTGGCAGCCGAGATCCGCGTTGCGCCACCGAACGCCCGCGACGACCGGGGAGCCCGCCGGCTGCGCGGCCTCTGACCGGACCCGCTGCTGGGAAGTTCGGCCGCTAGCGGAACCCGCCGGGTGGCTCGGGGTGGTTGGTCACAGCTCGATCCACATGTATCTGTGCGGTCCGTAGTCGGTGGCGAACCGCTCTCCGTGCAGTTGCCAGCCGCGGCGCTGGTAGAAGCTCACCGCCGGTTCGCGTGCCTCGCACCAGAGCAACTCGGCTCCCCGCTCGCGGGCGACCTCGGCGGCCGCGTCCGCCACCGCGGTGCCGGCCCCGGTGCCGCGGGCGGCCGGATCGGTCGCCATGCCGCGCAACCGCCAGGCCGGCCGGCCCGGTTGCCATGCGCAGGCCTGCGGAAAGATCAGGCAGGCGCTGACCAAACTCGATCCGTCGAAGGCGCCGAGGTGGACCGCGTCCGGGAGGTCGTCACCGGGCAGCGGTTGGCCCGGCAAGAACGTCGGACGCAGCACCGAACGGCGCAATTGCCTGGTCACGCCCGGTTCCACCACCCGCACGGACAGCTCAGCCATGCCGGGCAGCCTAGCGGAGGGCCGCCGAATGGCCCCATTGAAAGGCGGTATCCGCGATCACGCGGGCGGTGAAAGGCGGTGTGTCGGAGCTTGACACCGCTCGAATGATGGCAGAATTTGCCGCGATCCTGCGAGATTCTCGCCTGCGAGCCACAGCCGATGGGAGAGTGCTACGAGACGAATCAGAACGCGATTTCACATCTAGCACTACTGGTGTCACACTTTCGATAGGAAACGCAACACAATTAAGGAGATCGAGGTTGAACAAGACCCAGTTCATCGACGCCGTTGCGGCTCGATTGAATGCCGACCACAAGTCCACCGCCGCGATCCTGGACGCGATCCTGGACGAGGTCTACACCAACGTGTCGAAGGGTGAGAAGGTCATCCTGACCGGCTTCGGTGCCTTCGAGCGCCGGGATCGTGCCGCTCGCATCGGGCGAAACCCGGCCACCGGCGCGAAGGTCCGGGTCAAGAAAACATCGGTCCCGGCCTTCCGTCCGGGCACCGAGTTCAAGGAGATCATCGCCGGCCGTCGCAAGATCGCCAAGGCCGCGCCGGTGAAGAAGGCGGCGAGCAAGGCTGCCGCGCCGGCCAAGAAGGCCGCGAGCAAGGCTGCCGCACCGGCCAAGAAGGCGGCGACCACCGCCAAGTCCACCGCGACCAAGGCCACCACCGCGGCGAAGAAGGCCGCAACTCCGGCGAAGAAGGCTCCGGTCAGCAAGGCCGCCGCGCCGGCGCGCAAGGCCGCCGCGAAGACCGCGGCGAAGAAGGCCCCGGCCACCAAGGCCGCAACCAAGCGCGCGCCGGCCAAGAAGGCGCGCTGAACCAACCACCGCTCGGCGTGAACCGCCGGCCGTAGCGGCAGAGCAGACAGCAGACGGGTGTGGCCCGGCGAATATCCGCCGGGCCACACCCGTCTGTTCCTTCGAGAAGGTTTCCAGCGCGCCGATCCCGCTCAGCCGGCGCGGCGGCGGCGGCCACCTCGCGATTTCAGGTAGTCCGCGACGACATATTCACCGAGTGCACCGGAATGCGGCAGGAACACCCGGCCGCCGTTGCGCCGGCCGATCTCGTGCATGAACTCCACCAGCCGGCGTTCGTCGTCCAGCATGAAAATGTTGATGGTCGCGCCGCGGCGGGTGCAGCGCTCCACCTCGGCCAGCGTGGCCGCCACCGTCTCCATCGACGGTGGCCAGCAGAAGCTGGAATAGCCGTCCGGGTCCAGGTGGGCGGTCGGCTCGCCGTCGGTGATCACCATGATCACCGGATCGGCGTTGCGGTGCTTGTCCAAATGCCGGCGCGCCAGCATCAACGCGTGCTGCAGGTTGGTGCCGTACACCCGCTCCCAGTCGTGATTCACCAGATCGCGCGGGCTCATCACCCGGGCATAGTCGGAGAACCCGATGATCTCGATGGCGTCCTGCGGGAACTTGGTGCTGACCAGCGCGTGCAACGCCAGCGCGGTGGTCTTGGCCTCGCCCCAGGTGCCGCGCAGTTCCATCGAGTAGGACATGTCCACCAGCAGCGCCACCGCGGCCGAGGAGCGGCGTTCGGTCTCCACCACCTCGAAGTCCTCCGGCAGCAGCTTCAGCGGCCGGCCGGCACCGGTGCGCACCACGGCGTTGCGCACCGTGCGCACCACATCCAGCGGCTGTTCGTCGCCGAAGCGCCATTCCCTGCTGGAGCCGGTGATCTCACCGGCGGCACCGGCATCGCGCACGTCGTGGTCGCCCCGTCGGGTGTTCTGCAGGGCTACGAACACCCGGCGCAGTGCGGTGGCACCCAGCCGGCGCAGCGCGCGCGGACTCAACTGCAGGCCCTGGCCGGACTGTTCGAGGTAACCCTGCCGCTGCAGTTCACGCTCGATCTGGCGCAGCTGCTGCAGATCCTGCACCGCCTGCTGGCCGAGTGCCCGTTCCACCAGCTCCTCGTCGATGTCGGCCAGGCTGGCACCGGGATAGTCCTGCTGGGCCAACTCGGCCAGCTCGTCCAGATCCGCCAGGTCGGCCAGCGCCTCGGTGCCGTCGGCGTAGCCCATCGATTGCTGGCCGGTCATCCGCTCCGAGCCGCCCCACGGCAGGTCCGGCCGGGCGGCACGCAGCGAACGCTGCAGCCGGGACATCCGGTCGGCCAGCCCGGCGGCGTTCATCGCCTGCTCCATCAGCGCACCCAGCTCGTTGCGCTGCTGGTCGGTGAGCGAGTTCATCAACCGCTCCGCCGCCGCCGAACGGCGCGCCAGCGAGTCCACCAGCTCGGCCAGGTTGCTCGGGTTGTCCGGGAAGAACTGGCCGTGCTTGGCCATGAACTCGGCGAACTGCTCGGCAGTGTGCTCGCCGCGGGCGTCGGCGTCGAGCATCTCGTTGAGGTCGTCGAGCATCTGCCGGATCTGTTCCATCGCGCGTGGATCCGGATTCGCCAGCGCATCGCGCAGGCCAGCGAACTGGGCGTCCAGCACCTCGGAGCGAAGCAGCTCGGAGATCTGCTGGTACGCCTGGGCCGCCTCCGGCGAGCGCCACTGGTAGTCGGCCAGCTGGCGCACCGCGCGCGCGGTGTCGGACGGCAGCGCGTCCAGCTCCGACTCGGCCATCCGGGCGGCGTCGGACGGGTCCGGGAACAGCGCCGCCCGCTCGCTGTCCAGCGCCTGGTCGAGCAGTTCGCGAACCTGCTCGAGGGTGCCGTCCAGCCGGGAGGAGTTGCGCAGCTGGCGGGCCCGCTCGCGCGCACGGCGGCGCAGCGCGTCCAACCCCGAGCGCCCGTCCACCCCGCTGCGCAGCATCCGCTGCAGCGCCGCCCGCGGCGACAGCCCGGACAGCACGTCCTCGCCGATCTCGTCCAGCGCGCGTCGGATGTCGTACGGCGGCTCCAGCGGATCCGGGCCACCGTGCCAGGCGCCGTACCTAATCGCCATCGATGTTCCTCGTGCTCGTCCGGCGAGTGCTCGGGTTTCCCTCGGCGCTCACCCGGTCAGGCTCCGTAGACGGTGCGGCCGCCGGCGGACTCCTTGGCCAGCCTGCGGTTGAGATACAGGCCTTCCAGCGCGAACTCCACCGCCGCGGCCGCGATGCCGACCGTCGCCGGGCCCTCGTGCAAGCTGTCCGGTTCCAACCGTTCCAGCAGGGTGGCCAGGCCGGGGATCGAGCCGAGCTGCTCCAGCAGCCGGTCGGCGGCCACCGTGTCGCCGGACTCGACCAGCAGGCCGGAATCGAATTTCTCCTGCAGCGGCCGCAGGTCGAGGCCAGCCAGCCGGGCCCGTGAGGTCTCGGCGATGGCTCGCCGCAGCAGGTGGTCGAGCACGTCCAGCTCGCGGCCCTCGTCGGCATCGTCGAACTCCACCTTGCCGCGCGAGGACGGCACGACCGCCGGCAGGTCGGCGATCCGGGCCACCGCGGCCGGCTCGCCGGTCAGCGCGGCCCGGCGCACCGCCGAGGCGGCGACGGTCTCCACCGCGGCGATGGCGAAGCGTGCCGAGACCCCGGATCGCTGGTCCACCTGGGGTGCCTCCCGCACCGCCCGGGCGAACCGGGCGATCACCTCCAGCAGGTGGGAGGGCACGAGCGGCGCGCCGTGCGCGGTGTCATCGGCCTCGGTGCCCCACAGCACCGCCGCCTCCTGCGCGATCAGGGTGAGTTCGTCGGACAGATCCAGCGGGTAGTGGGTGCGCACCTCGGCGCCGAACCGGTCCTTCAGCGGCGTGATGATCCGGCCGCGGTTGGTGTAGTCCTCGGGGTTCGCGCTGGCCACCAGGAGCAGGTCGAGCGGCAGCCGCAGCTGGTAGCCGCGCACCTGGATGTCGCGCTCCTCCAGCACGTTGAGCAGCGCCACCTGGATCCGTTCGGCCAGGTCGGGCAGCTCGTTGATCGCGAAGATGCCACGGTTGGTGCGCGGCACCAGGCCGTAGTGCACCGTCTCCGGGTCGCCCAGCGAGCGACCTTCGGCAACCTTGATCGGATCGATGTCGCCGATCAGGTCACCGACCGAGGTGTCCGGCGTGGCCAGCTTCTCGCCGTACCGTTCGCTGCGGTGCCTCCAGGCGATCGGCAGCTCGTCACCCAATTCGGCGAGCAGCCGTATCGAGGCGGTGGTGATCGGCGCGTACGGATGCTCGTTGATCTCCGAGCCGGCGATCACCGGCGTCCACTCGTCGAGCAGCCCGACCAGGGTGCGGATCAGCCTGGTCTTGCCCTGGCCGCGTTCGCCGAGCAGCACGATGTCGTGGCCGGCCAGCAGCGCGCGCTCGATCTCGGGGGTGACGGTGTCGGAGAAGCCGACGATGCCGGGCAGCGACTCCTCGCCGGCCGACAGCCGGGCGATCAGGTTCTGCCGGATCTCGGCCTTGACACCGCGATGGACGTGTCCGGACGCGCGCAGCGCGCCCAGCGTGGAAATGTCTGGAGCTTGGTTCACTACCAGAACGCTACGACGCGCTCCGGTGAACCGCTACGTGCGGCCGGCCGTCCTCGTCGGACGGTCCCGCTACGGTCGCTGCATGGCAGAAGCTGAACTGTTCCCTGCGCCGTTGCTGAGCACGCTGGACTACATCTGGGACCGGCTCATGCACCGGATGGCCGGGCTGACCCAGCGGGAGTACCTCTGGGAGCCGGTGCCCGGCTGCTGGTCGGTGCGGCCGGGGCCGGACGGACCACGCGCCGAGGACGTCCACCCCGCGCCGGAGCCGCCGCCGGTCACCACCATCGCCTGGCGCTGCTGGCACATCGGGCTGACCTGCCTGGCCGAGTACACCGCCAACGGCCTGGGGAACTGGCCGCTGGAGGTGCGCGGGCACGCCTGGTACCTCGAGGTGGACGACGCGCTGGCGGCCATGCGGACCGCCTACCAGGCCTTCCGCGCCGGGTTGGACCGGTTGGGCCAGCACGGGATGGCTCGCGCACTCGGGCCCGGTTGGGGCCCGTACCAGCACGACAGCTGGGCCGCCCTGGTGCTGCACGCCCAGGACGAACTGTCCCATCACGGCGCGGAGATCGCGCTGCTGCGCGACCTCTACCGGGCGGGGCCGCCGGCCTAGCGAAATGCCGGCGCGGCGGTTAGCCCGCGCGGCGGTTCAGCCGGCCTATGGCTTAGCCGGCGTACGGCTTGGCCGAGATCAGCGTGACGCTGATGGTCTGCCCGGTCGGCGTGTTGTAGGAGACGGTGTCGCCCTCCTTGGCGCCGGTCAGCGCCTTGCCCAGCGGAGAGGCCGCGGAGTAGACGTCCAGGTCGGTGGTGTCGGACACCTCACGGGAGCCGATCAGGAAGATCTCGGTGTCCTCGTCGTCGGAGAACCGGACGGTCACCACCATGCCGGGACCGGCGGTGCCGTCGGTCGTCGGCGCCTCACCCACCCGGGCGTCACGCAACATCTGGGTGAGCTGCAGGATGCGGCCCTCCTGCTTGCCCTGCTCCTCCCGGGCGGCGTGGTAGCCCCCGTTCTCCCGCAGGTCGCCTTCCTCCCGCCGGTCGTTGATCTCCTTGGCCATCGCTTGCCGGTTGGCGATCAGCCCCTCCAACTCCCGGGACAGCCGGTCGTAGGCCTCCTGGGTCAGCCAGACGGTACCTGGGCTTGAGTCGCTGGTCACGGGTTCACTCCTACGCCGCGGATCGAAGATTGCTTCAAGTCTTCCAACGTAACACCGGCGGCCACGGCCGCGCGCCGGATTACCACAGCCCGTGCGGGGGCCAGCCGAGCTTCACCGGCTGGCGACCCGCCGCGCCGGCTTGTCGGAGGCATCGGGAACAATGACAGGGTGCCAGATGCTGTTCAGCGCTCAAAAACCCAGTACCCGAACGCGCCGTACCCGCAGGCCAGTCCGGCGGCCGGCGACACGTCGGGTTTGCGGCTGATGTGCGTGCACGCCCACCCGGACGACGAGTCCAGCAAGGGCGCGGCGACCATGGCCCGCTACGTGGACGAGGGCGTCGAGGTGCTGGTGGTGACCTGCACCGGCGGCGAGCGCGGCGACATCCTCAACCCGGCCCTGAAGGACCGGCCGGAAATCCTGTCGAACATGGCCGAGGTGCGTCAGGCCGAGATGGCCAACGCGCAGCGGGTCCTCGGGGTGCGCCAGCACTGGCTGGGATTCGAGGACTCCGGGCTGCCCGAGGGCGACCCGCTGCCGCCGCTGCCCGAGGGCTGCTTCGCGCTGGTGCCGCTGGAGGAAGCCACCCGGGCGCTGGTCGAGCTGGTGCGGGAGTTCCGGCCGCACGTGATGACCACCTACGACGAGAACGGCGGCTATCCGCACCCGGACCACATCCGCTGCCACCAGGTGTCGATGGCCGCGTTCGAGGCGGCTGGTGACCCCGGCCGGTTCCCGGACGCCGGCGAGCCCTGGCAGCCGCTGAAGCTGTACTACGACATCACCTTCACCCGCGAACGGTTCGAGGCGCTGCACAACGGAATGCTGGAGCAGGGCCTGGAATCGCCGTATGCCGAGCGGATGCGGAGCTGGGACGAGGACACCGCCGACCGGCGGGTGCCCAACGTCACCACCAAGGTGTACTGCGCCGACCACTTCGCCCGGCGCGACGCGGCGTTGCTGGCCCACGCCACCCAGGTGGATCCGGAAGGCTGGTTCTTCAAGGTGCCGCTCGACATCCAGAAGCGGGTCTTTCCCTGGGAGCAGTTCGAGCTGGCTCGTTCGCTGGTGGACACCGAACTGCCCGAGGACGACCTGTTCGCCGGGGTGCGGGAGAAGGTCCAGGCTTGATCGCCGCGCTGGCTGCCTCCGCGATCGCGCTGCCGAGCGCCGCATCGCCGGTGCTGGCCGACTCGGACGCGGGCAAGGGCAGTCCGATCGGGTTGCTGGTGGTGCTGCTGCTGGTCGTCGCGGTGTACTTCCTGTACCGGTCGATGAACCGGCATCTGCGCAACGTCCCGGGGCAGTTCGACCGGCCGGCAGAGCCCGATGAGCCGGCGGAGTCGGACAAGCCGGCGGAGGGCGACGAGCCTGGCGAGCGCGGTGCGCAGGACCGACAACGGGACGGCTTGGACGGCAGGTCGGAGTAGTCAGTCCGGTCGGATGGTAGCTCGGCCGGCCTTGAGCTGGCTCCGCTGCTTCTTGACGTCGAGGCGCCGCTGCCGGGCTCCCCGGGACGGCTTGGTGGCACGCCGCGGCGGTGCCGGCGGAGCCAGCGCCTCGGCCAGGTAGCGGGCCAGCCGGGCCCGGGCCGCCTGCCGGTTGAGCAACTGGGCCCGGTGCTCGGAGGCCACCACGGTGAGCACCCCGCCGACCAGCCGGCCGGCCAGTGCCGCCATCGCCCGGCTGCGCTGCTGTTCGGTGAGCGCCGCGGAGTTGGCCAGGTCGTAGCTGAGTTCCACCCGGCTGTCGCTGGTGTTCACGCCCTGCCCGCCCGGCCCGGACGAGCGGGAGAACCGCTCGACCAGCTCGCTGGCCGGAATGAGCAGGCCGGCCGGCAGGCCACGGGCGGGCGGCACCACGAGGTCGCCGGTCGGCTCGGGCATGTTCTTACTCGGCAGAGCTGACGGATCAGCCGACGGCTACGGGGTCACCGGGCGGGACTGCACGTGGCGCATCCACTGGGTCAGCTCGTCCGGTTCGCGCGGCAGGGAGCCGGACAGGTTCACCGGCGCGCCGTCGGTCACCAGCACGTCGTCCTCGATCCGGATGCCGATGCCGCGCCATTCCGCCGGCACCGTCAGGTCGTTCGGCTGGAAGTACAGGCCCGGCTCCACGGTGAGCACATAGCCCGCGCCGAGCGGGCCCAGCTTGTACGCCTCGTCCCGGGCCGCGGCACAGTCGTGCACGTCGGTGCCGAGCATGTGGCTGGTGCCGTGCAGTGTGTAGCGGCGGTGCAGGCCGGCGCCGGGCGCCTCCTCATCCTCGGCGCAGGCCACCTCCGCGGTCACCGGCAGGATCCCCCAGCTGTGCAGGTGGTCGGCCAGCACCCACATCGCCGCCTTGTGCGCGGCCAGGAACTCCGCACCCGCCTTCACCTCGGCGATGCCGGCGTTCTGGGCTTCCAGCACGGCGCTGTAGATCATTCGCTGGGTGCGCGTCCACTCACCGCTGACCGGCAGCGTCCGGGTGACGTCAGCGGTGTACAGGCTGTCTACCTCGACGCCCATGTCGGCGAGCAGCAGCTCACCCGGCCGGAGGTCGCCGTTGTTGCGCCACCAGTGCAGCGTGGTGGCGTGCCGGCCGGCGGCGACGATCGAGGTGTAGCCGACCTCGTTGCCGGCCAGCCGGGCCCGCCGCCAGAAGGTGCCTTCCAGCCAGCGTTCGCCGCGCCGGCCGCCGGCGGCCAGCACGTTCGGGATCTCGGCGGCGACGTCGGCGAAACCGTTGACGGTGGCGTCGCAGGCGGCCTGCAGCTGGCCGATCTCCCAGTCGTCCTTGACCATCCGCAGCTCGTCGATGACCTGCTCCAGGTTGCCCGGCCGGGCACCGGGCAGCAGCTGGTCCAGCTCGGCATCGACACCACGCGGGGCCAGTGTGTCGCCACCGTGCCGACGTACCGCGTCGGCCAGCTCGGCCAGCGGCCGGACCCGGATGCCGAGCACCCGCTCGGTCTGCTCCGGGGTCGGCACGTTGCCCACCCAGAGCGCGCCGTGCACCCGGTCGGTGAAGTAGGCAGGCTTGCCCGGGCCGGCGTACTCGCGCAGGTAGAGCGTGGCGGTGTGCGAATCCTGCTCCGGGGCGAGCACCAGCACCGCGCCCTCGACCGTCTCGCCGGTCAGCCAGGTGAAGGGGGAGTAGGCGCGGAAGACGTAGTCGGTGTCGTTGGCGCGCACCTTGAGCTGGCCGGCCGGGATCACCAGCTGGTGGCCGACGAACGCCTGGGACAACGCTTCGCGGTGCCGGCGATAACTGGCCGCGCCGGCGGACTCGCCACCGTCCAGGCTGGCCGGATGCGGCATCAGCGGAGCCGGCGCCCAGTCCTCGGCGATGGCCTTGGTCAGGCCTGCCGGCAGCGGCAGATCATGTGACGTGGTGCCCTCGTTCTCCGACGGTGGCTCGAGGGCGGCGGACTGGCTGGTGGGCCCGGCATCGGTCATGGGCCAAGTCTAGGCATCCGGCGCGCCGCTGACAGCGGGATATCCGGACGGTGCGCAGAATGGTTTCTCGCGTGCCGATCCTTCGGTTGCGAGCCGGCGTAGCTCGCGATTGGTGTGGCTGGAGTCGGTCCGGCTGAGCGGAGGTGGCGTGCGGTGAGGTCGGCGGTCAACCGGTGGGCAGTTCCCGCCGTGGCATTGGTGCTGCTGGCGACCGGCTGCGTCGCCAAGTCGGTGCCGTCCGGGCAGTCCACGCCGACGCAGGCCAGCCCGAGTGACACCCAGCCGCCGGTCATCACCGAGAGCGCGCTGCCCACCGACGACACGGAGTCCGGCGATCCGAGCGGCACTGCCGGCTCGGAGAACCCGTCCGATCCGGTGCGGCCGAGCAGTTCGGCGCCGTCCATCGAGGGGCTGGCCGCCTGCGCCCTGCCGTACCTGCGGGTGACCGCGCGCCCGGCCGCCGCTCGCGCCGCCCATGCCAGCTACCTGCTCACCTTCACCAACACCGGCCAGATCGCCTGCATAGTGGCCGGATATCCCGCGGTGGCGGTGCTGAACTCCAGCGGCCAGCAGGCGCTGCGGGCCAATCCCACGCCGAGCGGCTACCTCGGCGGTGCGCCGGTCAGGACGGTGGTGATCGACTCCGGTCAGCCTGCCTCGGCGCTGCTGGAGGGCGAGCAGATCGACCTCAGCGGCAACCGCTGTCCCCGGCGGCCCGGCCTGCTCATCACGCCGCCGGGCAGCACCGTGCCGGCCCGGGTGCCGATAGCCACGGCGATCTGCGGCGGCGTGCAGATCCATCCGGTAGTCGCCGGGACGCGCGGCTGAGCGGTCGGTGCGCTCCCGGTCGCAATGTGCTTCCGTGAATCGAGGGCGTGTAGGTAATACGTTGTACTACTTGGATTCAGGGAAGTTTTACTGCGGCGATGTCCGGATATCGATGGGGGCGTTGTGCCGAGGCCTAGGTCCAACCCAACCACGCATGCGCCGCTCTCTTCCGCTGTGCCACTCGGCCAAGAACTAGAGCCAATCCCAGCTATACATGATCCCTCCCTGCGGTCGGCCTAGCCGGTCTAATGCACTTACCCCCATTCCCAGCTACGCATGACCTCTCCTTTCCGTATCGCCGCGAGACAACCGATGGTGATCAAGTGTCCGCGAGGCGTAATACGTAGCACGTAAGGCTCTAACCAAATCGTGGGCACGGTATCAATCGATGGCGTGACAGAACGCTGGCGCCTATGTACGCTCCGTCACGAGCGTGCAGTGTGGTGGATTAGACCCATTCCCAGGTTTTCACTTGTGGTTACCTCCTTCCTGCCGAAGAGCTGAGGAGGCCGTGGTGGATTGGGTAACGCTGAAGGTTTGGTCACTGTGGCGGCAACCCCGGCGTGTAATCACCTTGATCCTCCTTGTCGAAATCTCGGCCGTAATTGCTCCATTCTTCTTGACCTCAAGTGTTACCGACTCCGATATAGGTATCGGGGCCCTTCTGGTATCGCTGAGTATTACCTACTCGGCGTTAACGCGCAGATGGGAACGGGCGAGAAGAGCGCTGCAAGAGGGGATACAGCCCACCGTCTGTCCAAACTTACTAGCGGCGTGGGGTCTCGCGGCGGCGGTGCTATTACCGTTATCTTTGGCCGCCATAGTGTTGGTGGTCGCGGCTGCTGCCGAGTGGCCAGCGCGTAATATATCGGGCCAGGCAACCCCGTACCGCTACGTTTACAGTACGGCTAGTGCACTGCTTGGCGCATCAGCAACGAGCTTATGTTTAAGCGCTGATCTACCTCGTCAGGCCGGCTTCGTCGTTGGTGGTGGCGCCTATGCCGTAACTTCTCTGGTGTTCATTGCGTTGGCGATTGCGGCTTCAGGCGAGTTTCAGGCGTTGCGGGTCTATACCCGCATCAGGTCGTACCGGCTTGACTTCCTCACGGCACTCATCGCCTTGGCGCAGGTGGAACTGCACGAATTCCGGTTCCCGCTGCTCTGGCTGTCGCTTCCGGTCACGATTGCCCTGCAGCGGCACACCGTGAAGGCCGATCTCCGGTCGGCGGCCGAGGACAGCGCGACCAAGCCGATGAGCCAGGAGGCGTGGCTGATCGCGGCCGGCGAAATTGTCGCCGCGCTGCCCGTGGTTGCAGTCATGCGCATAAATACAGCCGCACCGCTGGCGGTCGCCGAGGTGGCTCAGATGCAGGCCGGTTGCGATGCCATCGGCTATGTCGGTCGCTCCGGCCTGGCCGTCCTGCTGGTCGACTGCCCGGACATCAGCGCGGACGCGCTGGCCACCCGGCTGCGGACCGCGCTGCGCCGCCAGGGTGTGGAAGGCAGCGTGGCGACGGCCGCCAAGGGCCGGGACGGCTACTCCTTGGACGACCTCTTAGCCGTCTGCGAGGCGGAGTTGATCGCCAGGGATGCTGCCAACCGGTCGGCGAGGCCTTCCCGTCCGGATTCCTGAAGCTGCTGCAGGTAGGCCTCAAGGTCGGCGCGGGTCTCCGGCCGTAGCTGCCGGGCCGGCCGCCGGCGCTCGGCCAGCAACTCCTCGATGAGGCTCACCGCGCCGCTGTCGTCCTGGGCCGCGACGGTGGCGCGGATGAACGCGTCGAGCGCCATCCGCTGGGCGTGGTTGAGTCGGTTGGCTTCCTTGGTCGGCACCCACGGGGTGTTCTCGCCGACCGGCGTGCCGATCACGGCGCGCAGTTCGGTGAGCGACACCGCGGGCAGGCCGGAGGCGAAGGCTTCCAGGATGGCCTCGCTCGGACGCTGCGGATGGCGTCCGGCCAGGTAGCGGTAGACGGTCGCGCGATCGATCTTTCCCTCGAGTGCCTCGACAACCTGGGATTTCGACCAGCCACTCGGGATGTGCGCATTGAGGTAGTCCGACAGCTTGGACACGGCGTCAGAACTCCTTCACTGGATCTGGTTCGACCAGGACGGGCACGACCAGGGCAGCCATGACCGGTCGATCGGCACCGAGAGTCTATCGCAGGTCGCAGCGATCTGCGATAGAGTTCGGAACAGCGCCGCTGGGGGCTGCCACCCCCAGCGGCCTTGCCACCCATCGCTCCGGTCGAGGGAGACACGAGTGACAACCCGTATTCTGGCATGCCCGGACGCCGTTGCAGTCAGCTTCGTCAACAAGGTCAGCCTCACCCGCCGCCGGTCCGGTGATCGAGCGTGAGGGTTCGCAGCCGGCTCATCTTCGTCGCGCTCATCGACGATGCCGACGTCTCCGAACGCGAACTCGCCCGGCGCGCGGGCCTCAGCCATGCCACCGTCAACCATCTGATGACCGGGCGCCGAAGCCACTGCACGCTGGAGACCGCGGTGGCCATCACCCGGGCGCTCGGCTGCCCGGTCGGCACGCTGTTCGTGGCCGAGCGTCCGGCGGAGCAGGAGGCCCTCGGCCGCATGTAGGAGCCACCCTCGCTGACGAAGCCGGCTGAGAAGAGGCCGGCTGAACCGGAGCCGATCCGGTTACGCGTCGGCCAGTGAGCCCTGCGCGAACCGCGAGCAGCAACGCGTCAGCGTCGATCAGCCCGACTCGGCCGAGGTGATGATGCGGATCTTGTCGATCAGCGAGTCGCAGAGCGCGACGGCCGCGGGCACCGTGTCGGCGGTCACCAGCAGTTGGCCGACCCGATCGAAGTTGTCGACCAGCGGCGCCACCGTGTCACCGGGCTGAACCGCCAGCTCGAGGTCCAGCACACCCGGGTGGTTCCGCACCTCCGCGCAGCCCTCCACCGCCCGCACGATGCCGGGGTCGGCGAGCAGGAACCGGGTGGCCGCGGCGCACCGGGCCGTCGGGCGCTCGGGCAACTCCGCCACCCGTCGATGCGGCCAGCCGACCGCGTAATGCTCGAGGTCGATGCCGTACACCGCGGTCACCAGGTCCAGCACTCGATCCCCGGCGCCCCGGGTGTGACCCTCGACGATGCGCGGACCGGCCGGAGTGAGCTTGAATTCGGTATGCGCCACACCGTCGCGCAGCCCCATCACCGTCAAATATCGCTGGAGGTATTCGGTCAGCTGCAGCTCGATCTCGCCGGCCAGCGGAGCGGGTTGGGCATGGCCCATCTCCAGCGCACCGTCGCAGAACTTCTCAGTGAAGGCAATGACCACGTGCCGGCCCGCGAAGGAGAAGGTCTCGGCGCTGTATTCCGGCCCGGCCAGGTACTCCTCGGCGATCAGCCGGCCGATGGGGTAGAACTGCGCCAGCGGCAGGTCCGATCGGGTGCGCAGGCCGGCCGACTGCTGCCAGGCCGCAGCCGCTCCCCCCGGCCCATCGACCAGCAGCACGCCGCGGCTGCCCGTGCCATCGACCGGCTTGAGCACCACCGGGTAGCCGTGCCGGTCGCCGAACGCCCGCAATGACGCGAGGTCGTGAACCTCCTCAGCGGCTACCGTCTCGAAATCGCAGGCTTGCAACCACTGGCGCATGGCCAGCTTGTCGTGAAAGCGGTGCGCCACTTCGTGGCTGGTGCCGGGCAGCTCGAGCAGGTCGTTGAGGCGGCCGACCAGTTCCGTCGTCTGCTCGACCAGCGACACCACCGCGCCGAAGCCGTACACCTGGTGGGCGGCCTGGACGATCGGCCCCACAGTGGCCCAGTCGCGGTAGTCCACCAGCAACAACGCGTCGGCGGTTTCGGCCTGTCCGGGCAGCAACCGGTCCTTGTGCTGCAGCAAAACCACGTGCAGGCCAAGCGCCTTGGCCTTCTGCACCGCCTGTAGCCGGCCACCGATCATCAGGATGCTGTCGCTCACTCAGGCTTCTCTCTCCGGTCCGGCTTCCGATTGAGCGGTGATCACGTCGTGGATAGCCCTCGTCAGGATCGCAAGCCCTCGTACCGGCGATTCCTCGCAGATAGGTTAGTGGCGGGAGCGGCACGGAAGCCACTCGGCGGTTGTGCCGGGCCAGGCCGGGCTGCCAGCGGCGGACCGGGTCGCTAGGTTGTCCTCATGCCAGCTGAGCTCAACGCGACGACCATCCGGACCGCACCGAAGGTGCTGCTGCACGATCACCTGGACGGCGGCTTGCGGCCGCAGACCATCATCGACCTCGCCAAGGCCATCGGCTATGACAAGCTGCCGGCCACCGATGCCGGGGAACTGGCCAACTGGTTCATCGAATCGGCCAACTCCGGCTCGCTGGTCCGGTACCTGGAGACCTTCGCCCACACCGTGGCGGTCATGCAGACCAAGGAGGGCCTGCACCGGGTGGCCAGCGAGTGCGCCCAGGACCTGGCCGACGACGGGGTGGTCTACGCCGAGGTGCGCTGGGCGCCGGAGCAGCACGTCGAGGACGGGCTGAGCCTGGCACAGGTGGTGGAGGCGACCCTGGAGGGCTTCGCGCACGGCGTGCAGGCCGCCGCCGAGCGGGGCAAGCAGATCCGGATCGGCGCGCTGGCCACCGCGATGCGCCACGCCGCCCGGTCCCGCGAGATCGCCGAGCTGGCGGTGGCCTACCGCGACCGCGGCGTGGTCGGCTTCGACATCGCCGGTGCCGAGGCCGGCTTCCCGCCCACCCGGCACCTGGACGCCTTCGAGTACCTGCGCCGGGAGAACTTCCACTTCACCATCCACGCCGGCGAGGCGTTCGGGCTGCCGTCCATCTGGGAGGCCATTCAGTGGTGCGGCGCCGACCGGCTCGGGCACGGCGTGCGGATCATCGACGACGTCACGGTCACCGGCGACAACCTGGAGGAGCAGGTGGCCACCGCCGAACTCGGCCGGCTGGCCCAGTGGGTGCGGGACAAGCGCATCCCGCTGGAGATGTGCCCATCCTCGAACGTGCAGACCGGTGCGGCCAATTCCATCGCCGACCATCCGATCGGGCTGCTGCGCCGGCTGCACTTCCGGGTCACCGTCAACACCGACAACCGGCTGATGAGCGGCACCGACATGACCCGGGAGATGACGCTGCTGGCCGAGGCGTTCGACTACACCTGGTCGGACCTGCAGTGGCTGACGGTGAACGCGATGAAGAGCGCGTTCATCCCGTTCGACGACCGGCTGGCCATCATCAACTCTCAGGTCAAGCCCGGCTACGCCGCGCTCAGCGTCGGCTGACGGCTCAGCCGGCCGGCTCCAGCAGCTCGCCCGGCTCGCAGGTCGGCAGGTGGATCCAGCCCTCGATCAGGGCCCGTTCGGTCTCGGTGCCGGCGGCCGGCCGGACGGTCCTGCCGAGCGCTGCCGCCCGGGCGGCGAACGCGGCGATCAGCGCGTCCAGCGCGTCGTGGCTGGCCACGCAGCGCTCGGCCACCTCGGCCGGGAATCCGATGCCGAGAGCGGCTTGCAGCAGATCAACGATCGACTGCCGGGCACGCCTGGCCTCCGGACGCTTGTAGCTGTCCCGCCCGCTCAGTTGCCAGCGGCGCAGGGTGGCCGCCGGATAGACCTCCGCGATCGGCCCGGTCAGCCCGCTGCGGTCGAGCGGAACGCCGTCCCGCTCGACCTCGCCGAGCAGCCGGGCGCAGCGCAGCGCGACCACGCCGAGCAGGTTGGCCGCCACCGACAGCGGCGGCCGAGACCCGACCTGCTGGTAGATCACCTCGTCGGTCATCCGGTACAGCAGCGGGTTGAGCGTCTTGTGGTCCGACCGGCGGATCAGCTCGCCCGGCGGCGGCAGCGGGGCATGCGCGCTGTGCGCGACCACCGTGGAGACGAAGTCGATCGGCCAGCCCAGCGGGCAGTCGATGCCCACCCAGTAGCCGGCGGTGGCGCTGCGGGCCAGCAGCCGCACCAGGGCCGCGTCGTCGCAGTCGTCGCCGAACTCGACCCGCAGCCCGCCGGGTTGCCAGTCCACCCGGCACATGGCGGTGCGCTTGGCGCTGCCGGCCAGGTCGATGCCCACCGTCGTCGCGGTCATCGCATCCCTTACAGCGTCGGGAAGTTCGGCGGTGGCAGCAGCCGCTCGACGGCGGCGGCGTAGCCGAGCAGTTCCAGGTCGGCACCGCGCCGGCCGAGCAGGCTGATCCCGAGCGGCAGCCCGGCGCCGGAACCGGCCGGCAGCGTGATGGACGGCGCGCCGGTGACCGCGCACAGCGAGGAGGTCAGCGACGGATCGCGTTCCGGGCTGCCGTACTCGATCGGCCAGGCCGGTGAGTTGGTGGGCGCGATCGCGAACGCGCAGTCGGCCAGCACGCTGGCCAGCGACCGCGTCGCGGCGGCGGCGCACACCTGCCTGGCCTGCCGGTACTTGGCTGCCAGGCCGCTGTCCGCGGCGGCCTCCGCGCAGAGCTGGAAGATCTCGTCGGAGAAGAGCGACAACTCGATCTCGTCGGACCGGTTGAAGGCCAGCAGGTCCGGCCAGCTGCGCGGATGCTCGCCGGCCCGGCCGGCCAGGTAGGCCGGCAGCGCCAGGGTGAATTCGCCGACCAGCGCGTCGAACTCGACATCCTCGAACGGCCCGGACGGCTCATCGCCCGGGCCGGGATCGGTCACCACCACGACCGCGCCGGCGGCGGCGAGCGACTGCTCGAGCCGGGCCTGCAGTTCCGTGACCTCGGCCGGCGCGTCCGGCAGGTGCCAGCTGGCCACCCGCAGGCCGGCCAGCCCGACCTCCGGCACCGGCGCGCTCACCCCGGCCAGCACCCGGTACAGCGCGGTCGCGTCGGCCACCGTGCGCGCTATCGGGCCGGCGGTGTCCTGCACCGGGCTGATCGGCACGATGCCGGTCGTCGGGATGCTGCCCACCGTGGGCTTGAAGCCGACCACGCCGCAGATACCGCTGGGCGAGACGATGGAACCGTCGGTCTCGGTGCCGACCGCCAGCGTGGAGAGGCCGGCCGCGACCGAGGCCGCCGAGCCGGACGACGAGCCGGAGGTATTACGGCTGGTGTCGTGCGGATTGCGGGTCTGGCCGCCGACCGCACTCCATCCGCTGGTCGAGGCGGTGGAGCGGAAGTTGGCCCACTCGGACAGGTTGGCCGCGCCCAGCACGACCAGGCCGGCGGCGTGCAGCCGGCTCACCAGCGCTGCGTCGGCGACCGGCGGGGAGGCCAGCAACGCCCGCGAGCCGGCGGTGCCGGGCAGCCCGGCAACCTCGATGTTGTCCTTGATCAACACCGGGATGCCGTCCAGCGGGCCCAGCGAGCTACCGCCGGATCGTCGCCGGTCGCTGGCCCGGGCCGCCTCCAGCGCGTCCGGTGCGGTCGCGATCACCGCGTGCAGCACGGGGTTGAGCCGTTCGATCCGGCTCAGCAGGGCCTGGGTCAGCTCGGCCGAGCTGACCGCGGAGGAGGCAAGCAGTGCCGCGGCCTGCGCGGCGGTGGGTGCCGGCTCAGTCATCGAGCTCCGTGTCGTCCTCGGCCTTCTCGTACGGCTCGGCCGCCGAACCCTGCCAGCTCAGCCAGCTTAGCGCCCGGCCCACCGCGCGCTCCCAGCTCTCGGCCACCACGCTGCCCAGGCTGGACCATTCGGCCCGGCCCTCCTTGCCGGTGTGGTAGTCGGTCTCGCCCTCGACCAGCAGGGCGTACTCGCGGGTGCCGGTGAGCAGCGCGCGCAGCATGCCGTCCTCGCAGCAGTCGGCGATCCGGGCGGTGATGTCAACCGTGTCGGCCAGCTCGGACACCGTCTCCGGATCCGGTTCGCTGGCCGCCAGCTCGTACACCGCGTCCAGGTCGTAGCGTGCCTCCGGAGCCGGTTCCAGAACCGCCTTGCCGCGCTGGGAGAACGCCAGCCACGCCGGATGATCGGCCAGGTCGTGGTCCGGGTGGTCACCCAGCCAGGTGTTCAGCTCGTCGGCGTCGCCGAGCAGCACGATCTTGGCGCCGTCGCCGAGAAAGCCCTGCCATTCCTCACCGTCGGCGTCCTCCCACGGCGGTGCGTACAGGGTTATCCCGCTGTAGCCACCGGCGGTCAGCCGGATGGCGACGATAGGTTCGGCGAAGGATGGCATGTCCGAAACCTACACACCCATCGGATGCCAGACCGTCTTGGTCTCGGTGAAGGCAGCCAGTCTCGACATGCCGGGGTTCGCCGCGGCGTCGAAGCGGGCGGGGGAGTACACCCGCTTGACGTTCTCGGCGGCCGCCTCGGCCAGCGGCAGCCGGTCCGCCGGCGGCACCCCGGTCAGGTCCAGGCAGTTGACGTCGCGGTGGCTGGCCAGCCAGGGCGCCAGCTCGGCGACCGAGCCGGTGAGTACGTTCAGCACGCCGCCGGGCAGGTCGGAGGTGGCCAGCGCCTCGGCCAGCGAGACGGCCGGCAGCGGCCGCTGCTCGGCGGCGACCACCACCGCGGTGTTGCCGGTGGCGATCACCGGCGCCACCACCGAGACGAAGCCGAGCAGCGACTCCTGCGGTGCGATCACGCCGACCACGCCGGCCGGTTCGGGCAGCGAGAAGTTGAAGTACGGGCCAGCCACCGGGTTCGCGCCGCCGGCCACCTGGGCGTACTTGTCGGTCCAGCCGGCGTACCAGACCCAGCGGTCGATGGCGGCGTCCACCTGGGCGGCGGCCGCCGACGCCGAGCCACCCTCGGCGGCCAGCACCTCGGCGGCGAACTGGGCGTGCCGGCCCTCCATCATCTCCGCGATCCGGTACAGGATCTGGCCGCGGTTGTAGGCGGTTGCCCCGGCCCAGCCGGCGAACGCGGCCCGGGCGGCGAGCACGGCGTCCCGCAGATCCTTGCGGGAGGCCTGCGCGGCGTGCGCCAGCAGTTCGCCGTCCGGGCTGGTCACCGGATAGGACCGGCCGGACTCCGAGCGGGGGAATGCCCCGCCGATGTAGAGCTTGTACGTCTTGCGGACCGACACCCGGTCGGGCTCGGTCGCGGGCTTGTTCCTAGTGGGCAAGGTAGGCCTCCAGGCCGTGCCGGCCGCCTTCCCGGCCGAAGCCGGATTCCTTGTAGCCGCCGAACGGCGACGCGGGGTCGAATCGGTTGAAGGTGTTCGCCCACACCACGCCGGCCCGCAGCCGGTTGGCCATCCAGAGGATGCGGGAACCCTTTTCGGTCCAGATGCCGGCGGACAGCCCGTACGGCGTGTTGTTGGCCTTCTCCACCGCCTCGGCCGGGGTGCGGAAGGTGAGCACCGACAGCACCGGCCCGAAGATCTCCTCCCGGGCGATCCGGCTGGCCTGGCTGACGCCGGTGAACAGCGTCGGCGGGAACCAGAAACCCCTGTCGGGAATGGCACATTCCGGCGACCAGCGATCGGCGCCCTCTTCCACCCCGGAGTCGGACAGCTCCCGGATCCGGGCCAGCTGGGCGGCCGAGTTGATCGCGCCGATGTCGGTGTTCTTGTCCAGCGGATCGCCCATCCGCAACGTCTGCAGCCGGTCCTGCAGGGCGGCCACCACCTCGTCGTGCACCGACTCCTGCACCAGCAGCCGGGAGCCGGCGCAACAGACATGCCCCTGGTTGAAGAAGATCCCGTTCACGATGCCTTCGATGGCCTGATCCAGTGGCGCGTCGTCGAAGACGATGTTGGCCGCCTTGCCGCCCAGTTCCAGCGACAGCCGCTTGCCGGAGGCGGCCACCGACTTCTGGATCTGCTTGCCCACCGCGGTGGATCCGGTGAAGGCGACCTTGTCGATGCCCTCGTGCTCGACCAGCGCCTGCCCGATGGCCGGCCCGCCCGGCAGCACGTTCACCACACCCGGCGGCAGGTCGCATTCGGCGATGATCTCGGCCAGCGTGATCGCGGTCAGCGGAGTGGTCTCGGCCGGCTTGAGCACCACTGTGTTGCCGGCGGCCAGCGCCGGCGCGATCTTCCAGGCCGCCATCAGCAGCGGGAAGTTCCACGGGATGACCTGGCCGGCCACCCCGATCGGGCGCGGGTCCGGGCCGAAGCCGGCGTAGCCGAGCTTGTCCGCCCAGCCGGCGTAGTAGAAGAAATGCGCCGCCGCGGTGGGGATGTCCACGTCGCGGGATTCGCGGATCGGCTTGCCGTTGTCCAGCGATTCCAGCACCGCCAGCTCCCGGCCGCGTTCCTGGATGGCCCGCGCGATCCGGAACAGGTACTTCGCCCGGGCACTGCCGGGCAGCGCCGACCAGACACCCTCATAGGCCTGCCGGGCGGCGGCCACCGCGTCGTCCACGTCGGCGGTGTCGGCCTCGGCCACCTCGGCCAGCGGCTCCTCGTTCGCCGGGTTGACGGTCTTGATCGCCTCGCCCCGGCCCGGCCGGAACTCCCCGTTGACGAAGATGCCGTAGGACGGCTTCAGCCTGGCGATGCCGGCCGACTCCGGCGCCGGTGCATAGACGAAGCCGGTCTCGCTTCTCGCTATCTCGGTCATATTCCCTTACCCAGCGATCCCTAGTCGGTAGCGACTAGTCCAAAGTGACGTAGTCCGGGCCGTCGTAGGCGCCGGTGGAGAGCTTGTGCCGCTGCAGCAGCAGGTCGTTGAGCAGGCTGGAGGCGCCGAACCGGAACGTCTCCGGATGCAGCCACGGCTCGCCGGCCACCTCGTTCACCATCACCAGGTAGCGCACCGCCTCCTTGCTGGCCCGGATCCCGCCGGCCAGCTTGACCCCCCGGATCTGGCCGGTGCGGGCGGCGAAATCGCGCACCGCCTGCAGCATCACCAGGGCTACCGGCGGCCGGGCGGCCGGATTCACCTTGCCGGTGGAGGTCTTGATGAAGTCGCCACCGGCCAGCAGCGCCAGCCAGGACGCGCGCCGGACGTTGTCCAGGGTGACCAGCTCGCCGGTCTCCAGGATCACCTTGAGGTGCACTCTGCCGTCAGTGCCACAGGCCTGCTTGACCGCCACGATCTCCTCGTACACCTGCCCGTACCGGCCGGCCAGGTAGGCGCCGCGGTCGATCACCATGTCGATCTCGGTCGCGCCGGCGGCCACCGCCTCGGCCACGTCGGCCAGCTTGGTGGGCAGCGAGGCCCGGCCGGACGGGAACGCGGTCGCCACCGAGGCCACCCCCACGCTCGAGCCGCGCAGCGCCTGCACCGCGGTGGCCACCAGGTCCGGGTAGACGCAGACCGCGGCGACCGCCGGCACCTGCGGGTCGGACGGATCGGGCCGCATCGCCTTGACGCACAGCGAGCGGACCTTGCCCGGGGTGTCCGAGCCCTCCAGCGTGGTCAGGTCCACCATGCTGATGGCAGTGTCGATGGCCCAGGCCTTGGCCGTCGTCTTGATGCTGCGGGTGGCCAGCGAGGCCGCCCGCGCCTCCGCGCCAACCTGGTCCACGCCGGGCAGGCCGTGCAGGAACCGGCGCAGCGAGGCGTCGTCGCGGGTCAGGTCGCTGGTATCGGCGGACAGCCCGGGCCGGACAATGCCGGTCGCCGGTGTGTCGGCCGGCGGGGCGCCCGTTGCGCCCGCCGAGATGGTGGCACTCACCGCGCCAGTCTAGTCGGCCGCGCACGCCGGCCGCCCCCGGCGATCTGGCCGGACGGCGAACCCGGCCGGCCGGTAGCGATAGAGTCGGCGGCCGTGCAGACCGTCGTCGTGGACCACCCCATCGTCCGTTCCCGGCTCTCCGTGATGCGCGACCAGTCCTCCAGCAATGCCGAGTTCCGGGCTGCGCTGCGGGAACTGGCCACCTTGCTGGTGTACGAGGCGACCAGGGAACTCGCGGTGCGCGAGGTGCCGATCGTGACCCCGGTCGCCCCGACCGTCGGGACCACCCTGGCCAACCCGCCGCTGCTGGTGCCGGTGCTGCGGGCCGGACTGGGCATGGCCGAGGCGGCGTTCAACCTGCTGCCGGAGTCCCAGATGGGCTTCGTCGGCCTCGCCCGCAACGAGCAGACGCACCAGCCCGAGGCCTACATGTCCTCGTTGCCGGAGAGCCTGGCCGGACGCTCGGTGCTGCTGCTCGATCCGATGCTGGCCACCGGCGGTTCGTTGATCCACTGCTGCCGGCTGCTGGCCAGCCGGCAGCCGACCGAGATCACCGTGGTCTGCGCGCTCGCCGCACCCGAAGGGGTGGCCGCCGTGGAGCAGAGCGGCCTGGCCAACCGGCTGTTCACCGCGAGCATCGACGAGGGGCTGAACCCGGACGCCTACATCGTGCCCGGCCTCGGCGACGCCGGCGACCGGCAGTTCGGACCGCGCTGAACCCGCGCTGACCTGCTTGCGGATGCAACGGTCTGGCCGCGATTAACGACCGGACGTTCGGCAGGAAATGCAAGGAGATCCGGCTCCGCGGCCTGGTTGGACGGGCTGCCCTGCGGCAGACGTCACAGCTCGGTATCAAAAGCGGTTCAGATTGGCTCCTCAGCATGTTCTGATGTGTTAGGCGTTTAAATACTGCAGCGGAGCATGCAACGTCCGAGCCCGCTCAACCGTCTATGACGGTGGAAGGCCACATGCTCGCGGCGCAGGCAGGAGAGGCACGCATGTTCGAAGAGGTCCCGCGCACTCGGCGCGGCCTCGCTGGGCTGACTACGCGTCGCGTCGTGCTCGGCCCGTTCGTGATCGGCGGCGGCGTGCTGCTGGCCGCCGTGGGCGGCTCGGTGGCCGTGGCGGCCACCGTGATCACCGCCTCCACCATCCACGCCAGCGACGTGCCGCCCAGCCCGGCGCCGCGGCCGACCGTCGCCGCCGTCAGCCCGTCCGCCCACCGGCCGGTCCACCACCAGCCGACAACCAGCAGCCCGGCCGGCCGACCGAGCAGCCGGCCGAGCAGGATCACCGCCGCCGAGCCGCCGTTGACCAGCAACAGCCCCAGCAAGGCGCTGCCCGCCTCACCGAGCCCGGCGACCAGCACCGCCGGCACCCCCAGCACCAGCCGATCGGTCGCCAGCCCGTCGGAGACCAGCAGCGGGCCGGCCGGCAACGCGGTGATCTTTGTCAGCGGCTACGAACCGGCCGGCCAGCGGCTGCTGTTCGAGTTCGCGGTGGTCAACCCCGGTGCCGGGCCGGGCGGCAGCGACACCTACCGGGTGGACTCGCCCCGCCAGTACAGCGCCGTGCTCGCCAGCGACCTGACCGTCACCTCCGGCGGCCAGCTCTGCCCGCCTGCCGGCAGCCGGTGCACGTCCGACCAGCTGATCGCCGCAGCCGGGACGGGCTTCTTCGCGATCGCCGCGATCGACCCGACCGACCAGGTGCACTCGATCATCGAGGTGGACAACGTCGGCTCCAGCTTCGCGCCGGCGCCCAGCCCGGTGGCGACGCCGACCCCCAGCCCGTCCGGCCCCTGAGCCGGACATGAAGGCCTTCGCACGGGTGGTGGCAGCCGCCCTGCTGGTGGTTCCGCTGGTGGCCGGCTGCGCCTCCCAGCGGCACGCCGACAGCACGCCGGTGCCGCCGGCCAGTCAGCCGGTCGCGGTGCCGTGCGCCGCCTACCACTGCACCGCGCAGCCGGCCATCGCGTTGACCGGCGGGTACGCCGTGCGGCTGTGGAGTTTCCCCGCCCCCGCGGTGCCGGATTCGGCCACCCCGGTGGTCGAACTGCTCTCCGGCGGCCAGCACGTCAGCTGGTGGAGTGGCCGGCTCGGCTTCGCGTGGACGGCCACGCTGACCTGCCTGGCCACCGCCGAACCCAACTGCGTGGTCAGCTCCGCGCTCGGCGCGCACGCCGGCAGCGCCGAGATCCTGCTGCTGCGCTCCGGAGCGCTGGTCAGCCCGCCGGCGGCCAGCGTGACCTTCGACAGCAGCCAGCCGACCGCCCGCGACCTGGACGGCGACGGCCTGCTCGACGTGGTGGGCATGGAGAACGACTACCAGCCGAACTTCGCGCAGGGTCACAACTACTGGGCGACCTACCGGCTGGCCACCGCGGCGCTGCACCGCAGCGGCTGCGCGCCGGTCACCAGCAGCGTGCCGCCGACCACGCTGCTCACCGGCCGCTGCCCGGTGGTCCCGCAGGACTGAACCGCGAGTGTCGCGCGCTACGTCCGGCGCCACCCGCGACGCGCGCTACGTCCAGGCACCGGCGGCGTAAGCGTTCGCCATCTGCGAGGCAATCTCGGTAGCCGAGACGAAGCTGCCGTTGGAGGTTCCGCGGCACGGCGACTGCGAGGACGAGACCCAGACGACGGCGCTCGGGTATCGCAGCCGATCAGGTAGTTGACGTTCGTCGAACTCTCGGTGGTGCGGCGCTACCCATCCTTCGGCGGCGCGGACCGCAGCGCGTGCAGGTCACCTGCCAACCGGTCCAGGCCGGCGGTCAGTACCCGGCCGCCGGACACGAGCCAGCGGCCTGGTGCGCCGACCCGGAATGCCGTGCGACGGCAAACGAATGCTGCCGAAAACGTTCCCTCGGCCCGAGGCGCGCCCGGGGACGGCTGCTCAGAATGCCAGCACGTCGGTGACCGAGGCGGCCAGCTCGTCCAGCCAGGACCTGGCGGTAGCTTCGGCGGCGGCCAGATCCCGCGCGTCGGCGACCACCACCTCCAGATAGGCCTTGCACTTCGGCTCGGTGCCGGACGGCCGGACCACCACCCGGCCGCCGTCGAAGCGCAGGATCACCACGTCGTTGTCCGGGGCCAGGTCGGTCATGCTGGCCGGCCGGGACAGCAACCGGGCCGGCGGGTTCGAGCGCAGCCGGGCCATCGCCCGGGAGATCAGCTCCAGGTCGTCCACCCGCCAGGACAGCTGGCGGGTGGCGTACAGCCCGAAGTCGGCGGCCAGCTCGGCCAGCCGCTGCGGGATGGAGGAGGCGCTGGCCTGCAGTGCCGCGGCCAGTTCGGCCACCAGCAGCGCCGCCGAGATGCCGTCCTTGTCCCGGACCAGCGCCGGGGCCACCGCGTAGCCGAGCGCCTCCTCATAGCCAAAGACCAGATCCGGTGCCGCGCGCGAGATCCACTTGAACCCGGTGAGCGTCTCGGCGTAGCCCACGCCGGCCTTCTCGGCCAGCGCGCGCAGCAGCTGTGAGGACACGATCGTGGTCGCGTACGTTCCGTGAACACCCTTGCGCAAAAGCCAATCGGCCAGCAGCACGCCCACCTCGTCGCCGCGCAGCATCCGCCACTCGGTGCCGAATCGGACGGCCACCGCGCACCGGTCGGCGTCCGGGTCGTTGGCGATCACCAGGTCGGCATCGGTCCGTTCTGCCTGCGCCAGCGCGAGATCCATCGCACCCGGCTCCTCCGGGTTGGGGAAGGACACGGTCGGGAAGTCCGGATCCGGTTCGGCCTGCGCGGCGACCTCGTCCGGTGCCGGAAAGCCAGCTGCCGCGAACACCGCGCGGACCACCTCGGCCCCCACCCCGTGCAGTGCGGTGTGCACCATCCGCAGCTGGCGTGGCGAGCTCGACGAAACCAGCCGGCTGACCGCGCTGACGTAGTCGGCGAGCAGTTCTTCGCCGAGCACCGTGAAATCCTCGGACAGCGGGATCGCCCGCGCCGATGCAACGTCGCGGATCCGCGCCTCGATCCGGCTGTCCATCGGCGGCACGATCTGCGCGCCGTCGCCGGCGTAGACCTTGTATCCGTTGTCCCGGGGCGGGTTGTGCGAGGCGGTCACCATGATCCCGGCCGCCGCGTGCAGCCGCTGCACGGCGAAGGCCAACACCGGGGTGGGCAGCAGCCGGGGCAGTAGCCGGGCGTCGAAACCGGCCGCGGCGAAGATTCGGGCCGAGTCGAGCGCGAATTCCCGCGAGCGGTGCCGGCCGTCATAGCCGATCACCACCGGCTGGCCACGCCGACCCTCGGCGGCCAGCTCGGCGGCGATGCCGGCCGCGGCCCGGCGCACCACGGCGGCGTTCATGCCGTTCGGCCCGGCCCGAAGCGGCCCGCGCAACCCCGCGGTGCCGAAGCTCAGCGGTCCGGAGAACCGGTCGGCCAGCTCGGCAGCATCGCCGGCGGCCAACAGCGCGCGCAGCTCCGCGGCGTCGCCCTCGTGCGGGTCGTCGGAGAGCCATGCCTCGACCCGGGCGGCCAATTCCTGACTGACGCTCATGCCCGCTCGTTCCTCGCTGCTCGGGCCGCGATCTGGTCGATGCCGTACTCGGCCGTGGTGAACTGGCCGCCGACCACGCTGTCGGTGGGCAGTCCGGGCAGGTCGGCGGCTTGGCCGTCGGCGGCGTCCGAGCCGGGCCGGTAGCCGACCGGGTTGGCCAGCGACCACCATCGCTCGGAGTTGGCCGAGACGCCCCAGATCAGTGCGTAGCCCAGCTCCGCGCTGCGCAGGCAGCGGTCCACCAGCTGCGCGCAGTCGGTCGGCGACAGCCAGCTGGCCAGCGCCCGGCGATCGCGCGGTCGCTCGTCGAAGGTGCCGATCCGCAGGCAGGCCACCGCGAAGCCGTATCGGTCGCAGTAATAGCGGCCGAGTGCCTCGCCGAACACCTTGCTCACCCCGTACAGGGTGTCCGGCCGGGGCGGCGCATCCGGCGGGCAGTTCGCCCGCACCGCGCGGGGTGAAGCCGACCGCATGGTTGGACGAGGCGAAGACCACCCGACGCACCCCGGCGCGCCGGGCCGCTTCGAACAGCTGGAAGCAGCCGTCAATGTTCGACTCGCGGATCACCGGCCACGGCGCCTCGGTCGGCTGGCCGGCCAGGTGCACCACCGCCTCGACCCCGGCCATCGCGGCGTCCAGCGTCGCGGCGTCGGCCAGCTCGCCGACCACGTCGGCACCGTCGGCCCGGTCGAACGTGCGCAGCTGCCAGCCCAGCTCCGGCAGCAGCCGGCGCAGCGCCGTGCCGATCCGACCCTGGGAACCGGTGAGCAGCACCGTCACCGCGCTGCCGTCCGGTTCGTGTGCGGCAAGCCCATCACAGCCGGCCGAGCAGGTCGATCAGCAGGCCACCGGCCCGGCTCGCCGCGGCCTTGCCGGCGGCCAGCACCTCCTCGTGGTTCAACGGCTGCCCGGTCATGCCGGCCGCCAGGTTGGTGACGAGCGAGATTCCCAGCACCTCCGAACCCTCGGCGCGGGCGGCGATGGCCTCCAGCGCGGTGGACATGCCGACCAGGTCGGCCCCGAGAATCCGGGCCATCCGCACCTCGGCCGGAGTCTCGTAGTGCGGGCCGGGGAACTGGGCGTAGACGCCCTCGGTGAGGCTACGGGTCGATCTCGCGCATCAGCCCGCGCAACCGGGGCGAGTAGAGGTCGGTCAGGTCCACGAACCGGGGCCCGACCAGCGGCGAGCTGGCGGTCAGGTTGAGGTGGTCGCTGATCAGCACCGGCTGGCCGATGCCCATGTCCGACCGCAGGCCGCCGCAGCCGTTGGTGAGCACGGTGATCCGGCAGCCGGCCCGGGCCGCCGTCCGCACGCCGTGCACCACCGCGGCAACGCCGTGCCCCTCGTAGAAGTGGGTGCGGCCGAGGAAGGCGAGCAGCCGGGTGCCGTTGACCAGCAGCGAGCGGATGGTGCCGGCATGCCCGGCCACCGACGGCGGCACGAAACCCGGCAGCTCGGTGCTGGGGAACGCCACATCGGCCTCGGCCCGGCGGGCGAGTTCATCCACCGCGGGCAGCCATCCCGAGCCCAGCACCAGGGCCACGTCGTGCCGGTCGGCGCCGGTGCGTTCGGCCAACGCGGTGGCTGCCTCGGTGGCGAGCTGGTCAGGGTCGGCGAAGGCATCGGTCGTCACGGTCACGGGCACAGAGCCTATCCGCGCCCACCGGGCCGTCGCCGGCCGGCGAGCCGGGCGGGTCGCCCGCGGCAGCCGATGGCCGGTCGCGGCGGCCGGAATCGGCCAGTGCGCGGGGGGAGAGATAAGCCACCAGGGGCAGCAGCGGGAACGGTGCCGGTCCTACCATTCGGCACATGAGCGTGCAGGATCAGCCACTGCCGCTGGCTGCCGACTTCCCGCCGGCCAGCCGGCAGGCGTGGCGCGAGCTGGTGGCCGGGGTGCTGGCCAAGTCCGGCGTCGGCCACGACCCGGACGAGCCGGAGGCCGCGCTCAGCCACCTCGGCTACGACGGCATCGCGATCGCCCCGCTGTACACCGCCGAGGACCTGCCGGCCGGCGAGCGTACACAGCCGGCGCCCGGCCGGCCGCCGTACGTGCGCGGCGCGCAACCCGGCCCCGGCTGGGATGTGCGGGTCCGGCACGACGACCCGGACCCGGCCGCCGCCAACCGGGCGGTGCTGGCCGACCTGGCCGGCGGCGCGTCCTCGCTCTGGCTGCGGCTGGGCCCGGACGGCATCCCGGCCGACGGGCTGGCCGCGGCGCTGGCCGGCGTCTACCTGGGCCTGGTGCCGGTGGTGCTCGACGCCGGCGGAGATTGCCTCGATGTGGCAAGGCAATTCCGGCGGCTGACCGATGAGTTGCCGGCGGCCGAGGTGCGCGGCAGCCTCGGCGTGGATCCGCTCGGCGCGGCCGCCCGGGCCGGCACCCCGGCTGAGTTGAGCCAGCTGGCCGAGGCGTGGCAGCTGTGCCAGGACCGTCCGAACCTGGTGCCGATCACGGTGGACGGCACGATCTATTCCGACGCCGGCGGCAGCGACTCCGACGAGCTCGCGATCAGTGCCGCCGTCGGGCTGGCCTACCTGCGGGCCGCCGAGTCGGCCGGCCGCGACCTGCCGGCTGCCTTCGCCGGCATCGAGTTTCGGTATGCGGTGACCGCCGACCAGTTCGGCTCGATCGCCAAGCTGCGGGCGGCCCGCCGGATCTGGGACCGGATCGGCGAACTGGCCGGCATCGAGCAGCGGCGGGGCCAGCGCCAGCATGCGGTGACCTCGTCGGCGATGCTCACCCGGCGCGACCCGTGGGTGAACCTGCTGCGTACCACCGTCGGCTGCTTCGCGGCGGCGCTCGGCGGCGCCGAGGCGATCACGGTGGCACCGTTCGACTCGGCGCTGGGCCTGCCGGACGACTTCGGCCGGCGGCTGGCCCGCAACATCCAGGCCATCCTGCATGACGAGTCCGGCCTGGCCCGGGTCGCCGACCCGGCCGGCGGTTCGTACTACGTCGAGGCGCTGACCGACCAGCTCGCCGGCGCGGCATGGGCCAGGTTCACCGAGCTGGAGCGGCAGGGCGGTGCCCAGGCCGCGCTGGAATCGGGCTGGCTGGCCGACCGGCTGGCCGACAGCTGGCAGGCCCGGCGGCATAACCTGGCGCACCGGATCGACCCGCTGACCGGGGTGAGCGAGTTCCCGCTGCTGGCCGAGGAGCCGGTGCGCCGGCCGGCCCGGACGCGGGCCACCGCCGGCCGAGGGCTGCCGGTGCACCGGTACGCCGAGGAGTTCGAGGAGCTGCGCGATGCCTCCGACCGCCGGCTTGCCGAGACCGGCACCCGGCCGGCGATCTTCCTGGCCGCGCTGGGCCCGGTGCCGGCACATTCGGCACGGCTCAACTTCGCCGGCAACCTGGCCCAGGCCGGCGGCGTCCAGCCCGTGATCGGCACCGGGGAGCCGGCCGAGCAGGCCGCCGCGTTCGCCGCCAGCGGCGCCCGGATCGCCTGCCTGTGCTCCTCCGACAAGATCTACGCCGAGCAGGCCGCACCGGTGGCCGCCGCCCTGAAGGCCGCCGGCGCGCGGACGGTGTGGATCGCCGGCAAGCCGGAGCTGGTCGGCGGCGACATCGACGCGGCCATCCACCTCGGCTGCGACGCCATCGACCGGCTGCGCTCGATCCACTCCGAGGAGGCCCCGGCGTGATACCTGACTTCAGCTCCGCGTCGCTGGGCGACGGCCCCGGCCACGACGGCTCGGCGCCCGAACTCGAGCAGGCCGACTGGCAGACGCCGGAGGGTATCGCGGTCAAGCCGGTCTACGGCTCGCCCGACCTGGCCGGGCTGGACTTCCTGGCCGGCTATCCCGGCATCGCGCCGTACCTGCGCGGCCCGTATCCGACCATGTACGTCAACCAGCCCTGGACGATCCGGCAGTACGCCGGCTTCTCCACCGCCGCCGAGTCGAACGCGTTCTACCGGCGCAACCTGGCCGCCGGCCAGAAGGGGCTGTCGGTGGCCTTCGACCTGCCCACCCACCGCGGCTACGACAGCGACAACCCGCGAGTGGCCGGCGACGTCGGCATGGCCGGGGTCGCCATCGACTCCATCTACGACATGCGCGAACTGTTCGCCGGCATCCCGCTGGGGCAGATGAGCGTGTCGATGACCATGAACGGCGCGGTGCTGCCCGTCCTGGCGCTCTACATCGTGGCGGGTGAGGAGCAGGGGGTGGCACCGGAGCAGCTCACCGGGACCATCCAGAACGACATCCTCAAAGAGTTCATGGTCCGCAACACCTACATCTACCCGCCCACCGCGTCGATGCGGATCATCAGCGACATCTTCGCCTACACCTCGCAGCGGATGCCGCGGTTCAACTCCATCTCGATCTCCGGCTACCACATCCAGGAGGCCGGCGCGACCGCCGACCTGGAGCTGGCCTACACCCTCGCCGACGGGGTGGAATACCTGCGTGCGGGGCTGGCCGCCGGCCTGGAGATCGACACCTTCGCGCCGCGCCTGTCGTTCTTCTGGGGCATCGGCATGAACTTCTTCATGGAGGTCGCCAAGCTGCGGGCGGCCCGCCTGCTGTGGGCCAAGCTGGTGGCCGAGTTCGAACCGAAGAACGCGAAATCCCCTTCGCTGCGGACTCATTCGCAAACCTCGGGCTGGTCGCTGACCGCGCAGGACGTGTTCAACAATGTGGCCCGCACCTGCGTCGAGGCGATGGCAGCCACCCAGGGCCACACCCAGTCGCTGCACACCAACGCGCTGGACGAGGCACTGGCGCTGCCGACCGACTTCTCCGCCCGGATCGCCCGCAACACCCAGTTGCTGTTGCAGCACGAGTCCGGCACCACCCGGGTGATCGACCCGTGGGGCGGCAGCTACTACGTCGAGCGGCTCACCTACGAGCTGGCCCGGTTGGCCTGGCAGCACCTCGAGGAGGTGGACGCTGCCGGCGGGATGGCCGCCGCGATCGGCGAGGGGCTGCCCAAGCTGCGCATCGAGGAGGCCGCCGCCCGCACCCAGGCGCGCATCGACTCCGGGCGGCAGCCGGTCATCGGCGTGAACAAGTATCGGCTGGAGGCACCGGAGAAGATCGAGGTGCTGAAGATCGACAATGCCGAGGTGCGTCGTGCACAGCAGGCGAAACTCGATCGGCTGCGGGCCGAGCGGGATACCGACCAGGTCGCCGGGGCGCTGGCCAGGCTGACCGCCGCGGCAGCGGCCGACGGCAACCGGCCGGCCGGGCTGGCCCAGAATCTGCTGGCCCTGGCGGTGGACGCGGCACGTGCCAAGGCCACCGTGGGTGAGATTTCCGACGCGCTGGAAAAGGTCTACGGTCGGCATGCCGGCCAGATCCGGACGATCTCCGGCGTCTATCGCGATGAGGCGGCGAAGGAGGAGGGGTCGAGCGGCGTGTCAGCCATCTCGCAGACTCGGGCCGCCACCGACCGGTTCGAGCTCGAGCACGGCCGCCGGCCGCGCATCCTGGTGGCCAAGATGGGCCAGGACGGGCACGACCGGGGGCAGAAGGTGATCGCCACCGCGTTCGCCGACCTCGGCTTCGACGTCGACGTTGGCCCGCTGTTCCAGACCCCGGCCGAGGTGGCCCGGCAGGCCGTCGAGGCGGACGTGCACATCGTCGGGGTGAGCACGCTGGCCGCCGGCCACCTGACCCTGGTGCCGCAGCTGCGGGAGGAACTGGCCCGGTTCGGACGCGACGACATCCTGATCGTGGTGGGCGGGGTGATCCCGGAGCACGACTTCGCCGAGCTCCGGCAGGCCGGCGTGGCGGCCATCTTCCCGCCGGGCACGGTGATCGCCACTGCCGCCGGGCAGCTGCTGGACACGCTGAACGAGCAGCTGTCGCACGCCGGCTGATGGCTCGTCCACCGCTGCCGGAGCTGCGCGCCGAGACGGTGCTGGCCGGCGACCGGGCGGCCGTCGCACGCGCGATCACCCTGGTCGAATCGAGGCGTCCGGATCACCGCGCGGCGGCGCAGCGACTGCTGGCCGCGTTGCTTCCGCATACCGGCGGCGCCCGGCGGATCGGGATCAGCGGGGTGCCCGGCGTCGGCAAGTCCACCTTCATCGACACCTTCGGCAGCAACCTCACCGCCGCCGGCCACCGGGTGGCGGTGCTGGCGGTGGACCCGTCCTCGGCGCGCACCGGCGGCAGCATCCTGGGCGACAAGACCCGGATGGCGCGGCTGGCCGTCGACGAGCGGGCGTTCGTCCGGCCGTCGCCCAGTTCCGGCACGCTCGGCGGCGTGGCCCAGGCCACCCGGGAGACCATGCTGGTGATGGAGGCCGCCGGCTACGACGTGGTGCTGGTGGAGACGGTCGGCGTCGGGCAGTCGGAGTTCGTGGTGGCCGACATGGTGGACAGCTTCCTGTTCCTCACCCTGGCCCGCACCGGCGACCAGCTGCAGGGCATGAAGCGCGGCATCCTGGAGATCGCCGACGTGATCGCGGTGAACAAGGCCGACGGAGATCATCAGGCGGACTCGGAGAAGGCGGCCCGGGAGCTGTCGGCGGCGTTGCGGTTGCTGCGCGGGGCCGAGGACGCCTGGCAGGTTCCGGTGCTCACCTGCAGCGCGCTGCACAACACCGGCATCGACCGGGTCGGCCGGCACCTGGACCGGCACCGCGACCAGCTGGCGGTCAGCGGCGAGCTGGCGGCCAAGCGGGATCGGCAGCTGGTGCGCTGGACCCGGGATTTGGTCCGCAACCGGCTGCTGGACCGGCTCGCCGAGCCCGCGATGCGCCGGGTCAGCGAGCAGGCCGAACGGGCCGTGCTGGCCGGCGAGCTGACTCCCGACCAGGCCGCCGAGCGGATCCTGGCGGCGCTGGACCGGCATCTCGACTGACCCAAGGCTGAACCGACCGGGGCTCGCCGCAACCATCCACGGGCTCCGGCGCATCGAATCAGAATGCGACGGCTGAGCAGAACCTCCCTGATCTGCCTGGCGGTGTTGCTGGCTGCTGGCTGCTCCTCGGCCAGCCAGCCGGGTAGCCCGCCCACCCGGGCCACCGGGATGAGCGACAGCGGCACCGTCGGCGCCGGCAATTCGCCAAGCAGCCCGGCCCGGCCGCCCGGCCCGGCGCCCAGCGACTCCGACGGCCTGCAGGTCCGCGGCCCGGTGGCGGTGCGCCTGCTGTCGCGGTCCGGGCCGCTGCAGCCGGCCGGTCCCTATCTGGCCGGTGACCGCACCGCGCTGCTCGGCCGGTACCGGACGGCGCTCGGCGGCAGCGAGCCGAGCTGTCCGGTTGCCGGCTGCTGGATCGATGCCACCATCCCGCCGGGCAGCCTGCTGCTGGGCGTGCGCCCGGCGACGGCGGCCTGCTATCAGCTGCTCAGCATCACCAGCAGCCAGCCGGGGCCGGCCGCCCTCCAGCTGGATCTGCAGCTCAACTACACCTGCCGGACGGGCGCCGGGTCGGCGGCGCGGATGGCGAGCTGGCTGCTGGCGTTGCCGGCCGGCGCGCTGGCTCCCGGCGGTCGGGTCACGGTGCGGGCCTCGCTGCGGCCCGGCACCGGATTCAGCACGCTGGGCGAGGCAACCCGCTGACCGGTGCGCGCGGCGGCCAGACCTAGGATCGCCGGATGGCGCGGGGCGGGCTGGGCTGATGGCCGCCACGGTGGTGTGGATCAACGGGGCGTACGGCGCCGGTAAGACATCCCTCGCCGCTCGGCTGGTGGAGCTGGTTCCCACCGCGGTGCGCTTCGATCCGGAGCTGCTGGGCTCGCTGCTGCGACGGCTGCCCGAACTGCCCCAGCCGGACGACTTCCAGGACCTGCCGCTGTGGCGCAAGCTGGTGGTCAGCACGCTCACCACGATGGCTGGCGCGCTGTCCGGGCCGCTGGTCGTGCCGATGACCGTGGTGGACAGCCGCTACTACGCCGAGACGGTCGGGGCGCTCTCGGCCAGCCTGCGGCTCGACTGCTACTTCCTCGACGTTCCAGCCGGGGTGCTGTCGGACCGGATCACCGCCCAGGTGCAGTTCGCCGACGACCCCGCGCGTGACGAGGCGGCCCGGCGCCGGCGGCTGGCCCGGGTCCAGCGCTGCGTCCGGGCCCGAGCCGCGCTTCCGGCGGAGGTCATCGGCCTGGACGGAACGCTGCCGCCGGCGCAACTGGCGATCGAGGTCGTGCGTCGCAGCCGGCTGGCCAGCGGCCGCCCGGCGTAACGCGGAGCGGCTGGCCCACTACGCTCGCCGGGTGGCGATAGCGCGCTTCAGGGACCTCTGCCTCGACGCGGTGGACGTGCCCCGGGCGGCCCGGTTCTGGAGCCAGGCACTCGGCCTGGAGATCGACAACACCGACGACGAGTGCTGCCTCACCGGTCCCACCGATCGGCACCGGATCTGGATCAACCAGGTGCCCGAGCCGAAGCAGGCCAAGAACCGGGTCCACCTCGACGTCCGGACCGGGTCGGTGGCCGAACTGACCGAGCTGGGTGCCACCGAGGTGGGCCCGGTACGCGACTGGACGGTGCTGACCGATCCGGACGGCCAGGAGTTCTGTGCCTTCCTGCGCAAGCGCCGGCAGCCGTACCGGTTGTTCGACCTGGTGGTGGACGCCGCCGACCCGAGGGCCATCGCCAGCTGGTGGGCCGAGGTGTTCGGTGGCTACAACCCGGTGCGCCAGCGGCGGTACGCGACCGTGGCCGGCATCGAGGGCCTGCCCTGGCCGACGTTCAGTTTCAACGCGGTACCCGAGCCGAAGACCGTCAAGAACCGGGTGCACTGGGATGTGTTCGCCGAGCCGGATGAACTCATCGCCCGGGGCGCCACCCTGCTGCGGCCCAAGGGCGGCGTCCTCAAATGGCACGTGATGGCCGACCCGGAGGGCAACGAGTTCTGCGCCTGGACCGAGGACTGACCGCTGGCTGTCGGCAGCAGCCGGTCACTGCCCGGACTCCGCGCGGGCGGCTCGGGCGACTATCGTGCAGGCGTGCGGAGCAGTTTGCGGGACCGGGCCGGTGCCTGGCTGACCGGCCACGGGGACGACCTCGTCGGCTGGCGCCGGGACCTGCACGCGCACCCCGAGGTGGCCTACACCGAGCACCGCACCACCGAGCGGATCGCCGCCGTGCTGCGCTCGTTCGGCCTGCGTCCCAAGCCGTTGTCGATCGGCACCGGGCTGATCGTGGACGTCGGCAGCGGCCGGCCGGACACCGCGTTGCGGGCCGACATCGACGCGCTGCCGCTGCCGGATCACAAGCTGGTCAGCTACGCCTCGCAGAACCCCGGTGCCTGCCATGCCTGCGGGCACGACGCGCACACCGCGATCCTGCTCGGCGTGGCCGGCGTGCTGGCCGAGGCGGACCAGGCCGGTGAGCTGCCCGCCCCGACCCGGCTGATCTTCCAACCGGCCGAGGAGCGGCTGCCGGGTGGTGCCGAGGCGGCGGTGAACGACGGGGCGCTGGACGGGGTCAGCCGGATCTTCGCCCTGCACTGCGACCCGAAGCTGGACGTGGGACAGGTGGGCCTGCGGGTCGGGCCGATCACCGCCTCGTCCAACCAGCTGGACTTCCAGCTGACCGGCCCGGGCGGGCACACCGCACGCCCGCACCTGACCGCTGACGTGGTCTACGCGCTGGGCAAGCTGATCACCGAACTGCCCGGCCTGCTGTCCCGGCGGGTCGATCCGCGGGCCGCGGTAGCACTGGTCTGGGGCTCGGTGCATGCCGGTTCGGCCCCGAACGCCATCCCGACCGCCGGCACGCTGTCCGGCACCCTGCGGATGCTGGACAGCCAGTACTGGGACCAGCTGGAGGCCATCGTCACCGAACTCGCCGAGCAGATCGTGGCACCCACCGGGGCGGAGTTGAAGATCGACTACGACCCGGGCGTGCCGGCGGTGGTGAACGACGGGACGCTGGTCGCGCTGCAGACCCGGGCCGCCATCGCGGCGCTCGGCCCGGAGGGCGTGTCGGACACGCCGCAGTCGATGGGCGGCGAGGACTTTGCCTGGTACCTGCGCACGGTGTCCGGCTCGCTGGCCCGGCTGGGCGTCCGCACGCCTGGTAGCACGCCCGGCGACCTGCACAAGTCGGACTTCGACATCGACGAGCGGGCGCTCGGGGTGGGCGTCCGGTTCACCACCGCGCTACTGGACGAGGTGCACGCCAGCCTGGGTTGAGCAGGGCTGTGCTCGAACGGCCAGCCTGGGTTGAACCGCCGCTCAGGGCTGCTCGACGGCCAGCCTGGCGCCAAAGCCGAGCAGTGCGGAGCCGGTCGCCACGTCCAGCGTGCGGCGCACCGTGCGACGGCTCAGGATCCGGCGTGCCCGGTCTAGCCCGGTAACCAGGCAGCACAGGTACAGCAGCGAGAGCGCCGCGTGGCTCAGCGCGAACAGCAGCAGCGCGTAGACCGGAGCCGTCGGTCCCAGGAACTGCGGCAGCACGGCCAGGTAGAAAACCAGCACCTTGGGATTGGTGATGTTGGACAGGAAACCCTGCCGCCAACCCTTCAGCTGCCGGCCGGGCTGGCGCTCGGCTTCCGGCTGCGGCGGGTATGTCCCGCGCTTGGCCGAGCGGAAGGCCTGCACCGCCAGGTACAGCAGGTAGCCGATGCCGGCCCACTTCACTGCCTGGAACAGCGGCTCGATCCGCACGATCACCGCACCGAGCCCGGCGGCGGCAGCGATGCCCTGGATCGCGTTGGAGGAGGCGACGCCGGCCGCGCTGTAGCTGCCCCGGCGCCGGCCGCCGAGAAGGGTGTTGCGGGTGACGACCGCGAAGTCCGGGCCGGGCACCAGCACCAGCACGATCGCGAAGGCGAGGAACGAGCCGTAGGACGTCCAGGTCACCACCCGAGCGTAGGACGCCGAGCCGAGCCGCTCGTGGCCCGGGCGATCCCGGGCTCAGCCGCCGATCGAGCGGCAGGGCCGCTCGCGCAGTTCCCTAACGTACTCGGCCGGGGCACCCGCCGCGTCGGCGGCCTCGGCGATCAGGCCCAGGTAGCGGGCCGACGGCAGGCCGCCCTCGTAGCCGTTGAGCACGTAGGTCCAGGCCAGCACGTCGCTCTCCAGGGTGGACACCCGCAGCGTGATCGTCTGGTACAGCCCGGTGTCGGCGCTCTCCCACTTGTCGAGGGAGATCCGGTCGTAGGCGGTGATGTCGTAGAGCCCGACGAACACCGCGCCGGCCGGGTCTTCCACCAGGGTGGCCAGCGCACCCTCCCAGCCGAGGTCCTCACCGCCGAAGGTGAGCCGCCAACCCGGAATCCAGCCGGTGCCGGCGAACGGGGAGTGCGGGCAGCGGGTGCGCATCTGAGCCGGGTTCATGTTGGACCCGTAGGCGGCGTAGAGGTGCACGGTTGCCGAGCCTACTAGGGCGTGTCTTCGCGATTCGACGCTCGCTGGTCGGCCCCACCCGGCACCGCCGATCGGCGCCTGCGGACAATGGACGGGTGAGCAGGATTGCCATCATCGGCGGCGGCCCGGCCGGCTACGAGGCGGCCCAGGTGGCCGCCGGCCTCGGCGCCCAGGTCAGCCTGATCGAGTCGGACGGGATCGGCGGCGCCTGCGTGCTGTACGACTGCGTGCCGTCCAAGACGCTGATCGCCACCTCCGAGCGGGTCACCGCGCTGCGTGCCGCGCCGGAACTGGGATTGACCTCGACCGCGGACGTGCAGGTGCGGCTGCGGCAGGTCAACCAGCGGGTGCAGCAGCTGGCGGCCAGCCAGTCGGCCGACATCGGCGAGCGGCTGGCCGCGGCCGGCGTGGAACTGCTCGCCGGGCGCGGGCGGTTCGCCGCCCAGCAGTCCGGCCGCACCTTCCGCGTCGAGGTGGTTCCGCCGGACGGCGAGGAGCCGACGAGGATCCTGGACGCCGACGTGGTGCTGCTGGCCACCGGCGGCACGCCGCGAATCCTGCCCGGCGCCGAGCCGGACGGCGAGCGGGTGCTGTCCTGGCGCGACATCTACCGGCTGACCGAGCTGCCCGGCCACCTGATCGTGGTCGGCTCCGGCGTCACCGGCGCCGAGTTCGCCTCCGCCTACAGCGAGATGGGGGTGCCGACCACGCTGGTGTCCAGCCGGCACAAGGTGCTGCCGGGCGAGGATCCGGACGCCGCCGACGTGATCGAGCAGGTTTTCACCTCGCACGGCGGGATGTTGATGAAGCAGGCCCGGGCGCAGGCCGTCAAGCGGACCGCGGACGGCGTCGAGGTGGTGCTCACCGACGGCCGGACGGTGACCGGATCGCACGCGCTGATGTGCGTCGGCTCGGTGCCCAACACCGCCGGCCTGGGATTGGAGCACGTCGGCCTTGGGCTCACCGACGCGGGCTTCGTCGAGGTGGACCGGGTGTCGCGCACCGCGGTCCCCGGCATCTACGCCGCCGGCGACTGCACCGGGGTGCTGCTGCTGGCCTCGGTGGCGGCGATGCAGGGCCGGGTGGCGATGTGGCATGCGCTCGGCGAGGCGGTGCAGCCGCTGCGGTTGAAGACGGTGGCGGCCACCGTGTTCACCCATCCCGAGATCGCCACCGTCGGCATCGGGCACGCCGCGGTGAGCGCCGGCGAGGTGCCGGCCCGCACGGTGCTGCTGCCGCTGACCGGAAATGCCCGGGCCAAGATGCAGGGCGTCGCGGAAGGCTTCGTCAAGCTGTACTGCCGGCCGGCGACCGGCGTGGTGATCGGCGGCACGGTGGTCGCGCCGGCCGCCTCCGAGTTGATCCAGCCGGTCGCGATGGCGGTGCAGCTGGGCCTGACGGTCAATCAGCTGGCGGCGACCTTCACCGTCTACCCGTCCATCTCGGGATCGGTGATCGAGGCAGCCCGGCAGCTGATGCACCACGACGATCTCGGATAGCCTGGATCGTCTTAAAAAGCACCAGGGAAAGGAACCGATGGATCTCTCGCCGGAACAGGTGGAACGCTCGCGGCGGACCATTCGAGCGGCCGGCGTGTTCGCCGAGAACGCGCCGGCGATCGTGGCCCAGGTGGTCGAGCTGCCCGAGGACCATGTGGTGGTCGCGGTGGTCAGCGGGGAGTACGAGTTCGCTGGGGTGCACCACGTCGCGCGCACCGAGCTGGTCGAGCGGGTGCCGGCGCTGGAGGGTGAGAACGGCTGGGCGATGGTCTTCTCGCCCGGTGCCGACGAGGAGCACGTGGCCGCGCGTACCCGCGAGATGATCTCCTTGGCGGACAAGCGGATCGAGATGATCCGCCGGATCACCGGACGCCTGGGCGCGCAGTAGCCGTCAGCAGCCGAGGCGTCAGTCGGGGTCCGGCCCCTGCGGCGGCATCATGCCGTGCTGGCGCAGCCGCCGGTCGCGCAGTTCGTCGCCGTAGGCCAGTCCGACGAACAGCGGCCCGATCACCACGAAGGACGCGGCGCCGAGCCGGATGCCGATCGGGCCGGGCAACAGCAGTAGCACGGTGATCGGGACCACCGCGAACAGCATGATCCGGCCGGCCTCGCGCAGCCGCCAGTCCGGTCCGGTGAGGTCGGCGAACACCCAGTCGTGGTAGCGCTCGGGCAGCGTGCCGCCGAAGGCGTAGAGCAGCCAGCGGCCCACGCCGGGGTGTTCAGACTCACCGCTCACAGCTACCAGTGTGGCGCTAGCGTCCCAGGGGTGGACAGCGCGTTCTACCGCAATCTCGACCTCACCCTGACCGGTTCCGGGGTGGCCGCCGAACTGCACGCGAGCGTCGTCAGCAACCCGGCCTGCGGAGGTCCCTGGCAGCCGCTGCTGCAGCACGGCGGGCCGCCCAGCGCGCTGCTGGTGCACGCGTCCGAGCGGCTGGCGGCGGCCGCGTCCGGGCGCGACGACCTGCTGGCGGTTCGGCTGGCCGCGGAGTTCATCGGACCGGTGCCGGTGGCCCCGCTGACCCTTACCGCCGCGGTGGATCGGCTTTCGCGCAGCGCGGTGCTGGTGCGCTCAGCGCTGGCCACCAGCGACGAGCCGTCCCGCACCTGCCTGCAGGCACGAGTGTGGTTGCTGGCGCCGGGGGAGCAACCGCCCGGCCGCACCGTCGCTGCGGACGCACCGTCGGCGGGCGTGCCGGCCCCGCAGAGCCTGCCGGAGTTCGGCTTCGACAGCTTTCCCTATGCCCGGCACCTGGACTGGCGGCTAGCCGGCGGGTCCGGACGGGCGCCCGGCCCGGCGGCGGCCTGGATCGCGGCGCGGGTGCCGCTGCTGCCCGGCGGCGAGTACAGCCCGTTGCAGCGCACCGCCCTGTTCGCCGACTCGGCCAGTGGGATCTCGGCCGAGCTGGACTGGGCCGAATGGTCCTTCGCCAACGTGGACCTGGACCTGCATCTGTTCACCGCGCCGGCGGGCGAGTGGTTGCTGGTGGATGCGGTGACCGAACTCGGCGCCGGGGTCGCGATGACCCGATCCCGGCTGTCCGATCTGGACGGCCCGGTGGGCGCCGGGCTGCAGACCCTGCTCGTCCGGCGCTCCAGCCCGAATCAGGCGGGACTGGGGAGCACGGCGGCAAAGTAGGGCCAGGACGGCGTTGGCGGGCAAACCGCCTCGCGGAATAGACTTACAACCGACGTAGTTGAGCTAGCAATAGTTGAACTCTAAACGAAGGAGCTGGCATGACCACCACCGCCACGATTCCCGGTTACCTGACCGGCACCTGGCAGATCGACCAGGCGCACTCGGACGTGTCGTTCTCCGTGCGGCACATGATGGTCAGCAAGGTCAAGGGCCGCTTCGGCACCTTCTCCGGCACCATCGTGACCGCGGAGAACCCGTTGGACTCGACGGTCAACGCCGAGATCGACGCCTCCTCGATCGACACCAACCAGGCTCAGCGGGACAACCACATCCGCTCCGCCGACTTCTTCGAGGTCGAGAAGTACCCGAGCATCACCTTCAGTTCCACCTCGGTCGAGCCGCACGGCGAGGACTACCTGGTGCACGGCGATCTGACCATCAAGGGCACCACCCGCTCGGTGCCGCTGAAGCTCGAGCTGAACGGCTTCTCCCCGGACCCGTTCGGTGGCATCCGGGCCGGCTTCACCGCCACCACCGAGATCAGCCGCAAGGACTTCGGCGTCGACATCGACATGCCGATGGACGGCGGCGGCGTGGTGGTCGGTGACAAGATCACCATCACCCTGGAGATCGAGGCGGTCCTGCAGCAGGGCTGATCGTGCTGGGGCCGGCCACCGTGCCGGCCCCCTATCAGCCTGCCTGAGCCCGCGCGGCGGTCAGTCCTTGATCGTGCAGATCGCGGCGCTCAGTCCTTGATCTCGCAGATCGCGGCGGTCAGTCCTTGATCGTGCAGATCGCGGCGCTCAGTCCTTGATCTCGCAGATCGCGGCCCCGGAGCTCACCACCGCGCCGGCCTCGGCGTTCAGCGCGGTGATCGTGCCGGCCTTGTGCGCGGTGATCGGCTGCTCCATCTTCATCGCCTCCAGCACCACGATCAGGTCACCGGCCGATACCGTGTCCCCGTCGCTGACCGCGACCCGGACGATGGTGCCCTGCATCGGCGCGGTGAGCGTGTCGCCGGATACCGCGCCGGCCGACTTCCTGGCCGCCGACCGCTTCGGGGCGGCCTTCTTGGCCGCCGGGGCGGCAGCACCGGCGGCACTCAATCCGGCCGGCAGCGTCACCTCCATGCGGCGGCCGTTCACCTCGACCACCAGCCGCTCCCGCTCGGCCGGCTCGCCCAGTTCGGCGGCGCCGGTGAACGGCGGGATCCGGTTGTCGAACTCGGTCTCGATCCACCGGGTGAACACGCTGAACGGCTCGCCGTCAGCCGGTGCGAACGCCGGATCCCGCACCACCCCGCGGTGGAACGGCAGCACCGTGGCCATGCCCTCCACCACGTACTCGTCCAGCGCCCGCCGGGCTCGCGCGAGCGCCTCGTCCCGGCTCTCGCCCCAGACGATCAGCTTGGCCAGCATCGAGTCGAACGCCCCGCCGACCGTGGAGTTGGCCTCGATGCCGGAGTCGACCCGCACGCCCGGCCCGGCCGGCTCCCGGTAGCGGGTGACCTGGCCGGGCGCCGGCAGGAAGTTGCGGCCCGGATCCTCGCCGTTGATCCGGAACTCGATGGCGTGCCCGTGCGGCACCGGGTCCTCGGTGACCCGCAGCGCCTCGCCGTCGGCGATCCGGAACTGTTCGCGCACCAGGTCCAGGCCGGTGGTCTCCTCGCTGACCGGGTGCTCGACCTGCAGCCGGGTATTCACCTCCAGGAAGCTGATCACCCCGTCGTTGCCGACCAGGTACTCCACCGTGCCGGCGCCGTGGTAGTTGGCCTCGCGGCAGATCGCCTTGGCCGAGGAGTGGATCCGTTCCCGCTGCTCGTCGGTCAGGAACGGCGCGGGCGCCTCCTCGACCAGCTTCTGGTTGCGGCGTTGCAGCGAGCAGTCGCGGGTGCCGACCACCACCACGTTGCCGTGGGTGTCGGCCAGCACCTGCGCCTCGACGTGCCGGGACCGGTCCAGGTAGCGCTCGACGAAGCACTCGCCGCGGCCGAACGCGCTGACCGCCTCGCGCACCGCGCTGTCGTACAGCTCGGGGATCTCCTCCAGGTTGCGGGCGATCTTCAGGCCCCGGCCGCCGCCGCCGAAGGCCGCCTTGATGGCGATCGGCAGGCCGTGCTCGCGGGCGAAGGCCAGCACCTCCTCCGGCCCGGACACCGGTTCCTTGGTGCCGGGCACCAGCGGTGCGCCGGCGGCCAGCGCGATGTGCCGGGCGGTCACCTTGTCGCCCAGATCCCGGATGGCCTGCGGAGACGGGCCGATCCAGGTCAGCCCGGCGTCCAGCACCGCCTGGGCGAAGTCGGCGTTCTCGGACAGGAAACCGTAACCGGGGTGCACGGCGTCGGCGCCGGACTTCACGGCCGCCTCGATCACCTTCTCGATCACCAGGTACGACTCACCCGGCGTGTTGCCGCCGAGGGCGAAGGCCTCGTCGGCCATCCGGACGTGCAGCGCGTCGGCGTCCGGCTCGGCGTACACCGCCACCGAAGCCAGCCCGGCGTCGCGGGCGGCCCGGATCACCCGGACCGCGATCTCACCCCGGTTGGCGATGAGTACCTTGTGCATCTGCCTGCCTCCACTTCCCGCACCGGCCGCGCTCGACGGCAGCTCAGCAAGCCGGTGCTCGCTGAAGCGAAGGTTACCGACCATTCGAATGGGCCGGATTGCGCGGTCGGTTACCGGCGCTTGCTCAGGTAGTCGGGCTTGTAATGCACCCGGCGGATCCAGGAGGTGATCACGCCGCCCACCAGCAGGGTGAGCACCACCGCCTGCAGCTCGGCATGCGGCGGTGGATAACCGGTCTGCCGGTGCCCGAGCGAGAGCAGCGGACGGACGATCAGCACCGCGCCGGCAGCGGTGAGCAAGCTGGCCCAGATCATCAGCAGCCGGTCGGAGCGCCACAGCCCGGCGACGAAGCGCATCAGCGCCGGACCACCCCGGTAGCGGGCCCAGGCGGCGGCGCCGATGCCGATGACGGCAACCAGCGCCGCGGCGACCGGCGGTAGCGCCTGGCCGATCAGGAAGGCCACGAAGATCGTGTAGTGCAGCAGTTGCACCGCGCGGATGGCGATGGCATGCAGGTTGATCCGGGTCTGCGGCAGGGACGGATCCAGCCGGCCGGCGGCCAGGAAGCCGGTCACCGACTTGCCGATCCGGAACCGGCGCAGGTGTGCCCGGGCCAGCTCGTGCTGGGCTATCGAGTTCTCCGGATCCAGGCGCAGCGCCTGCTCGAAGGACCGGATGGCGAGCCGGGACCTGCCCAGTGCCAGGGCCACCTGGCCCACCAGGTTGTGCGTGCTCGGCTCGTCCGGGGCCAGCTCCCGGGCCTTCTCGGCGGCCAGCATGGACTGGGCGGTGGCCGCGTCGGCCCACAGGTCGGTGCTGGCCACCAGGTAGTGGGTCTGCCAGTTGGCCGGGTTGACCAGCACGCTGCGCCGGGCGATCCGCGGGGCGGCGAGGGTGTGCCCGGCGTTGCGGTGGGCGATCGCCTGCAGCCGGACCGGCCAGTCGTCGGATGGGTTGAGCTCGGCCGCGCGCCGGGACATCTCCAGCGAACGCTCGCAGTCGTCCAGCGCGATCAGGGCCTGGGCGGCCAGGCACAGCGCGTACCAGTCGTCCGGTTCGGCGGCCAGGTGCGGGGCCAGCAACCGCATCGCGCTTGCCGGGCTGCTCTCCATCACGGCGGCGGCGCGCAGCACCGGGGAGCTCACAGCCGGCCGGCCCGCTTGAGGTAGCCGCGCAGCTCGGCGTAGGTGCCGTCGTCCTCGCCGAAGGTGACCAGGTTGCGCGCGGTCTCCAGCCACGGCCCGATCGAGGGCTGGATGCTGGCCAGCGCCTGCTCCAGATCCGGCATGCCGATCGGCCGCGGCTGGCCGGACGAGGCGCTGGCCAGCAGCGCGTTCTCGGCGGCCAGTTCGCAGGCGTAGGCGATGTCGGCGCCGGACAGCCCGTCGGTGCGCTTGGCCAGCCGGCGGGTGTCGATGCCGGCGATCGGCCGCTGTTGCAGGTGATGCCGGAAGATCGCCTCGCGGGCCGGCTCGTCCGGCGGCAGGATCAGCACGGTGCGGTCCAGCCGGCCGGGACGGCGCAGCGCCGGATCGACGTCCCACGGCTGGTTGGTGGCGGCGAGCACGAACACGCCGTCGTTGTCCTGCTCGACGCCGTCCAGCTCGGTGAGCAGCTGGTTGATGGTGCCGCGCAGCGCGCTGTTGCGGGTCTGCGAGCGGCGCTGGCCGAGCGCGTCCACCTCGTCGAAGAACAGCACGCACGGCGCGGCCCGGCGCGCGGCCAGGAACAGCTCGCGCACGTTCCGCTCGCTGTTGCCGACCAGCTGGTCGAGGATGTCGGTGATCTGCACGCTGATGAAGCCGGCCTGCAGCTCACCGGCCAGCGCCCGGGCCAGGTAGGTCTTGCCGCAGCCGGGCGGGCCGTACATGAGCAGGCCACCGCGCAGGCTCTTGCGATACATCCGGCGCAGTTCGGGATTGCGCAGTGGTGCCAGGAAGCTTGCCTCCAGCCGCTGCTTGGCCTGGGTCATGCCGCCCACGTCGGCCAGGCCGAGCCGGGGCCGTTCCAGGTCGAAGACGGCGTCCCGCGGCGGTGGCTCGGTCGGCTGGTCGACGAACATCGGCGGCACGTCCAGGCCGAGCTGTTCCTCGGCGGCCGACCAGTCGAAGTTGACCGGGCCGCCCGGCGGCTGCTCTGGTGACACGGGTTCGGCGTGCGGCGAAGGCTCGGCTTGGGATCCGGGCTCGGCGTGCGGCGAAGGCTCGGCTTCGGCTCGGGGTTCGGGGGTGGTGGCGTTTCCGGCCAGCGCCCGGGCCATCAGTCGCTGCGCGGCGTCGTTGTCCGGCTCGGCGGCCAGCGCGGTCGCCAACTCGGTCACCGCCGCGGACCGGTCGCCGCCATCCAGCAGCAGCTCGGCCAGGTGCAGCCGCAGCGGCAGGTCGTTCGGGTTGGCCGCCAAGGCCCGCCGGAGCGAGGCGATCAGCGGCTGGCTCATGCTGGCCACCCTACCGGGACAGAACGTCCGCTCGGGGCCGTTCCGGAGGCCTCACGCGACGATCGCCTGGTGGACCAGTTGGCGCAGCAGCGGCCTGATCGGCAACGCCGAGGACGGCATCAGCTGGGTGTAGAACTCATATGTCAGCTGCAGCGCCGGATCGATGACGAAGGCGGTGGAGGCGAAGCCGCCCCAGCCGTAGTCACCGACGCTGCCGGCCATGCCGGCGGCGGCGACGTCGAGCAGGGTGGCCAGCGACAGCCCGAATCCCATCCCGGCCATCGGAAACTCCGCATACATCGGGCGCCCGACGCTGGCCAGATCCTTGTTGCCGGGCAGGTGGTTGGCGTGCATCAGCCGAGCGGTGGCCGGGGCCAGCAGGCGTACCCCGTCCAGCTCGCCGTCGTGCAGCAGCAGCTGGGTGAACCGGCGAAAGTCGGCCGCCGTGCTGGCCAGCCCGGCGCCGCCGGACAGCCAGCGGTCGGTGAAGATGGCCTCGGCGATGCCGGCTGCCGGTGCGTAGCCGCCCGGCGTGGCCAGGTACAGCTCGGCCAGCCGATCCCGCTTGCTCTCCGGCACCTGGAAGGCGGTGTCGGCCATCCCCAGCGGGCCGAGAATATGCTTGTCGAAGAAGGCATCCAACGAGCTGCCGGAGACCACCTCGATCAGCCGGCCGAGCACGTCGCTGGCAACCGAGTACTGCCACTCCGAGCCCGGCTCGAACAGCAGCGGCATGCTGGCCCACCGCCGGCACATCTCGGCCAGCGTGCCGCTGGCGGTGCCCAGTTCCTCCAGGCCGGCGTTGCGGTACATCATCGAGACCGGATGCGAGCGCAGGAAGCCGTAGGCCAGGCCGGCGGTGTGGTTGAGCAGGTGGCGCACCCGGATCGGCTCGCTGGCCGGCACCGTGGTCGGTGCCAGATCCGAGCCGCCGATGAAGATCCGGGGTTCAGCGAACTCGGGCAGCCAGCGGCTGATCGGGTCGGTGAGCAGCAACTCGCCCTGCTCCAGCAGGATCATCGCGGCCAGCGCGGTGATCGGCTTGGTCATCGAGAAGATGCGGTAGATGGTGTCCGGCTCGATCGGCAGGTGCCGGGCGGCGTCCCGCTCGCCGTAGCAGGTGGCATGCACCACCTTGCCGTGCCGGCTGACGACCACCTGCCAGCCCGCCAGCTGGCCTTCGTTGACGAAGCGGGCGAGCCGGCGGTCCAGCCGGCCGAGCCGGTCCGGGTCGAATCCGGCGGCGGCTGGCTCGATCTCGACTTCGACGTGGGTCATGCGGCCAGTCTTCAACCCGCCGGGGAAGCGATCAACATCGGGTCCCGGCAATTCCGGCAGGGGTCAGGGCAGCTCGGCCAGCCGCGCGCGGCACTGTTCGGCCACGTCGCTGACCTCGGCCAGCGTGCGGGCCAGATCCTGCTGCCGGGCGCGCAGGTCGGCGGCGATCTCGCCGAGCCGGTCCAGCAGGATCTCCAGCTGCTTGCGCTCAGAGCTGGCGGCACCGTCGTACATGTCCACGATCTCGCGGATCTCCGACAGCGACATGCCGAACCGCTTGCCGCGCAGGATCAACCGCAACCGGGTCCGGTCCCGGTGGTCGTAGACCCGGGAGCTGCCCGCGCGCGCGGGTGCGATCAGGCCCTCGGCCTCGTAGAAGCGCAGCGTCCGGGTGGTGACGCCAAGCTCTTCGGCGAGCTCTCCCACCGTCCAGGTCTTCGCTTCCGCTGGTGCGGCCATGCGAGCTATAGTAATCCCTGACGTTGACGTAAACGTCAATGTCGTCCCAGTGCCGTAGGAGCCGCGCCATGTCCTTCGAGTTGTCCGCAGACCACGAGCAGTTCCGCAAGGTCGTCCGGGAGTTCGCCGAGTCCGAGGTGGCGCCGCACGTGGCGGCCTGGGACCGCGAGCACCACTTCCCCACCGAACTGGTCACCAAGATGGGCGACCTGGGGCTGTTCGGCCTGGTGGTGCCGGAGGAGTACGGCGGCAGCGGCGCCGACTTCAGCTCGCTGTGCGTGGCGATCGAGGAACTCGGCCGGGTGGACCAGTCCATCGGCATCACGCTCTCGGCCGGCGTCGGGCTCGGCATCAACCCGATCCTCACCTTCGGCACCGACGAGCAGAAGCAGCAGTGGCTGCCGGACCTGGTGGCCGGCCGGGCGCTGGCCGGGTTCGGGCTCACCGAGCCGGAGGCCGGCTCCGACGCCGGCGCCACCCGGACCCGCGCCGAACTGGTGGACGGGCAGTGGGTGATCAACGGCGCCAAGGCGTTCATCACCAACTCCGGCAGCACGCTCACTTCCTGCGTCACGGTGACCGCGCGCACCGGCAGCCGGGACGGCAAGCCGGAGATCTCGGCGATCATCGTGCCGTCCGGCACGCCTGGTTTTGAGGTGCAGCCGGCCTACGAGAAGCTCGGCTGGCGGATCTCGGACACCCACGGCCTGGTCTTCGACGACTGCCGGGTGCCGGAGGCGAACCTGCTCGGCGGCCGGGGCAGCGGGTTCAAGCAGTTCCTGGCCATCCTGGACGACGGCCGGATCGCGATCTCGGCGCTGGCGGTCGGGCTGGCGCAGGCCTGCCTGGAGGAATCCAGCCGGTACGCCAAGCAGCGCACCACGTTCGGCAAGCCGATCGGTGCCCGGCAGGCCGTGGCCTTCGCCATCAGCGACCTGGCGGTGGCGGTCGAGGCGGCCCGGCTGCTCACCTACAAGGCGGCCTGGCTCAAGGACGCCGGCCGGCCGGCGAGCGAGGTCAAGCAGGCCGCCGCGATCGCCAAGCTGTACGCCACCGAGGCAGCGGTCAGCGCCACCCGGACCGCCACCCAGGTGTTCGGCGGCTACGGGTTCATGGAGGAGTATCCGGTGGCCCGGTTCTATCGGGACGCCAAGATCCTGGAGATCGGCGAGGGCACCTCCGAGGTGCAGCGCATGGTGATCGCCCGCGCCCTCGGCCTGCCCGTCGAGTAGGTTCTAGCGTGAGGCGAGAGTGAGCATCGCAGCCGCGCAGCGGCGAGGAGCGGAGCGAGCGCGCGATGAGCGCTCGCGCGAAGAGCGGATCAGTAATGTCTGATGCGGAGAAGGTAGCGGCGGCGCGCGCGACCACGACGGCGCCGACCGCCAAGGCGGCCGAGAAGCTGGCCAGCCAGCACAAGCTGTACGTCCGGGACCGGATCGCGCTGCTGTGTGACGAGGGCTCGTTCGTCGAGGACTCCCAGCTGGCCAACGCGCTGTCGCCCGGCCTGCCCGCCGACGGGGTGGTCACCGGGCAGGGGACGGTGGACGGCCGGCCGGTGCTGGTGGTCGCCAACGACCCGACGGTGAAGGCCGGCTCCTGGGGTGCCCGGACGGTGGAGAAGATCATCCGGATCACCGAGCGGGCGCTGACCGAGGAGCTGCCGATCTTCTGGCTGGTCGACTCGGCCGGCGCCCGGATCCCCGACCAGGTGGCGCTGTTCCCGGGCCGGCGCGGGGCTGGCCGGATCTTCCACAACCAGGTGGCGCTGTCGGGCAAGGTGCCCCAGATCTGCTGCCTGTTCGGCCCGTCCGCGGCCGGTGGCGCGTACATCCCGGCGTTCTGCGACATCGTGATCATGGTGGAGGCCAACGCTTCGATGTACCTCGGTTCGCCGCGGATGGCCGAGATGGTGGTGGGGGAGAAGGTGACCCTGCAGGAGATGGGCGGTGCCCGGATGCACGCCACGGTGTCCGGCTGCGGGGACAACCTGGCCTCCGACGACGCCGACGCGATCGAGCAGGCGAAGCTGTTCTTCTCATATTTTCCGGGCAATTGGCGTTCCAGCCCGCCGAGCTACGCCGCTGAGCCGCCGCTGGTCGAGCTGGCCGACGACGTGGTGCCGTCGGCCGAGTCGATGCCGTTCGACATGCATGCGGTGATCGACGGGCTGCTCGACGACGACTCCTTCTTCGAGGTCAAGCCGGAGTTCGCGGCCGAAGTGATCACCGGCCTGGGACGGCTGGACGGCCGGCCGATCGGCGTGGTGGCGAACAACTCGATGGTGCGCGGCGGCGTGCTGTTCGTGGACTCGGCGGACAAGGCAGCCCGGTTCATCTGGCTGTGCGACGCGTTCAACATTCCGCTGCTGTACCTGGCCGACGTGCCCGGTTTCATGATCGGCTCGGACGTCGAGCGGCAGGGCATCATCCGGCACGGCGCCAAGATGATCACCGCGGTGGCCGAGGCGAACGTGCCGCAGCTGTCGGTGCTGGTGCGCAAGGCTTACGGCGCCGGGCTGTACGCGATGGCCGGTCCCGGGTTCATGCCGGACGCGTGCATCGCGCTGCCCACCGCCCGGGTGGCGGTGATGGGCCCGGAGGCCGCGGTCAACGCCGTGTATGCCAACAAGATCGCGGCGATCTCCGATCCGGAGGAGCAGGCGCAGTACATCAAGGACCGGCGGGCCGAGTACGAGGCCGACGTCGACCTGCTGCGGCTGGCCGCCGACCTGGTCATCGACGCCATCATCAACCCGTCCGAGCTGCGCGCCGAGATCATCCGCCGGTTCACCGGGCTGGCTCACAAGGCCAGGCCGCTGGCCGACAAGCGGCACGGCGTCCCTCCGGTCTGACCGAGGCCCTCGTTCAGCCGGCCAAGCGCCGCGAGGGGCTATCTGAGCAGTCGAACCGTTATCGGTAGATCCAGCTCAGCCCACGCCCGATCGGCCGTCAGCACCTCGGGTGGGTTGCTCCGTATTGCGAGAGCCAGGCAACAGCGATCACCGAGCGACAGTGAACGACCGCCAGGCAGCGAGCGCAAAGCGCCGGCCATCTCGGCGTCCTGCTCCAGAACCGGTGCGATGATCACGCCGGCGGCGGCGAGGAGTTCTCGTACGCGGACAACCTCGATATCGGCATCGACAAGCTTGCCAATGACCTCGGCGAGGTTCGCGGCACCCAGGACGCCTGAGTCAAGGTTGGCGGCAACCAGGTCCGCGCCGGGTTCGTCCTGCACCAGGGCGAGGATCGCCGACGCGTCCAGGACCGTCATTCGGCGGTAGCGGCGAGGCGCCGTTCGGCTAATAGTTCATCGACCAGGGAACGTCCTTTGGGCAATCCCGCCCCGAGCTGGCGCAACTCAGCGACGGCATCCTGCTGGCGTTCGAGCACCAGTCGCGGGCCGGATAGATGCAGATGAAGCCGATCGCCCGGGACTAGCCCGAGGGCCGCCCGCACCTCGGCGGGTATCACCAGGCGACCTTGCTTGCCGAGCACCAGCGTGGCATCCATCTTATAATCATGCCACGGACGTGATGAGTGTGCCATGGCCGCGCACAACTCATCATGGCTTGGTGAGCTGGATCTGGGCGTTGGCGCCCCAGCCCGGGGAGCACGGCTTGACCTGGGAGGTCAGGACGGTGACGGTGGGTGGGTTGTCCTGGCCGTCCGTGGGATTGGAGAGGCAGCCGAGGAGCCGATTCCCGGGGTACGAGGCGATGCCGATGGACCCCGTCGGATCGCCTGAGTTCCAGTAGTCGTGGGCCTCCTTGCCCGGCTGGAGAACCTGATCGTTACCGCCGAGGCCTCGAGTGCAGGCGTCGTTGTCGCAGTAGAACACATGCTGGGTTCGTCCGGTGTCGTTCCGGACGATGACTCGCGGCCCGCTGGTAGCGCAGCCCGTCACCGCAAGACCTGCAGCAATCGCGACGGCGCAGGCGTGAACGGTGGATCGCATGCGTCGCAGTCTCGCACGCCCAAGCGATCTCAAGCTGGCGCGTCAGAACGGTGCGGATCACGACCCGGTGGCGCTGCATGGTCGCGCTGGTTCGGGCCGGAGCGACGGTGGTAGGTGTGGAAGGGTGATCCTTCCGGCGGTCCGAGATCCGCGCTTCGTGACGATCCGCCGCGGCGGGACGCTCACCGACCCGGATCACCGACTGCTGGCGTTGTGGGCGGCGTCCTGCGCGGAGCATGTGCTCGACCTCTTCGAGCTGGCTCGGCCTTCTGATCGACGACCGCGCGAGGCGATCGAACATGCCCGCGGGTGGGCGCGTGGCGAGGTGAAAATGATGCAGGCTCGCGCGGCGGGTGGCCATGCGATGGGCGCGGCCCGGGACCTGCGCGGAGCTGCCCGGCATGCCGCCTATGCCGCCGGCCAGGCCGCCGTCGTCGCGCATGTCGCCGCGCACGAACTTGGCGCTGCTGCCTACGCGATAAGAGCAGCGAGTGCTGCCGCGATGGAGGGCCAAGAGGAGGCTGCCGGGCGGCGGGAGTGCCGCTGGCAGCGCGACCAACTTCCGGAAGCGATCCGCGAACTCGTGCTGGACGATCAGCGGCTGCGCAACGAGATCTGCTGGTCGGTGTTCGACTGCTGAGCCGCCATCGTTCCACCGATGACATAGTGGTGCCATGGGCATCGCGGGCTCCATAATGCGGCGGTGCGATCCTTATCGGGTAGCCCGAGGGAGGAGTTGGTCGTGACCCGCGATGACTCGAGACGGCCGAGCCGCACCCCAGGCGCCGACCTGCTCCGGCGCCGGCCGAGCTCATCGAACGCCGCCGGAACCTGCCGAAAGTCGATCCTGAGCTGCTCCAGCGCGATATCGACCTCGCTCGACTCGAGATACGAACGCCGAGCAAGCAACTGGACACTCTGACAAGTCGCCAGTTTCGTCAGGTGGACGCCGACGTCCGTCATGGTCATACTTATGACCATGACGTCTTTGCCTCTTGCCGAAGTCAAGGCCCACCTCTCGGAGCTGGTCGGGCGGGTGAGCAGTCAGCACGAGCGACTGACGGTCACGGTGCACGGGCGGCCTTCGGCTGTGCTGTTGGCAGTCGAGGATCTTGAATCGCTGGAGGAGACGATCGCCGTACTTTCGGATGCCGCAGCGCTGCGGGAGTTGATTGAGGCTGAAGCCGAAATCGCGCGCGGCGAGGGCGAATCAGAAGAGCAGCTTGCTGAAGCCATGCGCGGGCGAAGTACGACTGCGTGAATCACGAAAGATACCCGCTGATCATCGCGCCAACTGCGCGACGCCAACTCACTGAAAGCCTGCCTGAAGGCGTCGCAAGCGCTGCGTACGAACTCATCGTAGGGCCGCTGCTCGACAATCCGCATCGGGCCGGAAAGCAGCTACAACCGCCGCTTGCTGACCGATACAGCGCCCGACGCGGCACCTACCGCGTCATCTACCGCATCGATGATCGGCAGGAGACCGTCACCGTTCTGTCGATCCTGCACCGCGGGGATGCCTACCGCAGCCGGTGAGGATCTCCGGTGTCTCGTCTGAGCTCGGCTTTGGTGTTACACCTCGGCGGCTAACGAACAACATCACGAATCGCTGACCGGCGGCTGCGGTACGGATCGTGCAAGCTTGCCGAATGGACGGGAGCGGCATGCATTGGCGGCTGCTACAGCCGGTTGGGTTAACGTTGATCATCCTCGGTGTGGCCGGATTCCTGGCGATGTTCCCATTCATCTTCGGCGATCCGGGGCCCGGTCAGAACGCGACTGACCCCTCCTGGATCCGTCCAGTGGGGGACGGCTCATCGATCGCTATCGGCTTGGGCATCGTGCTCGTCTCTGCATCAGCAATTCACCGGCTGATCCTCGGCCGCAGGACGCATTGAAGCCAGGCAAGAGGGGCAGTGATCTCGCGTCTGCCAGCCGTGGGGCCGGACGCGCGCCGTAGCGAATGCACACCAACCTCAGTAACCTCAGCTCGGTTGCGCCCCTGGCAGGTCGGTCACCCGGTAGCCGAGTTCGGCGAGCATCCGGCGCAGCAACGGCAACGATAGGCCAACCACGTTGTGGTGGTCGCCGGCAATCGACTCGACGTACCAGCCGCCCAGGCCGTCGATGGTGAACGCGCCGGCCACATGCAGCGGCTCGCCGGTGCCGACGTAGGCGGTGATCTCATCGTCGGTCAGCGAAGCGAACCGGACCTCGGTGCTGGCCACCGCCTGCGCCGTTCGCCGCAGCGAACCGTCCTGAAGCTCCAGCAGCGTGTGACCGGTGTGCAGCACGCCGGACCGGCCGCGCATCCGCTGCCAGCGAGCAACCGCCTCCTCAGCCGAGCCCGGCTTGCCCAACACCTGGCCGTCGAACTCCAGCATCGAGTCGCAGCCGAGCAGCAACAGATCCCCGGTCAGCCGACCGACCACCGCGCGCGCCTTGACGGCGGCCAGCGCCTGCACCAACTCAGCACCGGTGTCGGCCTTGATCGCGTCCTCGTCCACGCCGGAGACGAGCACCTCCGGCTCTACGCCCGCCGCGCGGAGCGTCGCCAGCCGGGCGGGGGAGGCCGAGGCCAGCACGAATCGCACGAACAAGCAGGCTAGTTCACCGATGCTCGCGCGCCCCGGCAGGGGCGTCACTATCCAGCAAGAGAGCAGCGTCAAAATGCGCGTAGTGCGTCGAGGACAAAGGTGTGTATCGTCCCGTCTAAGCCGATCTTCGAGCCGTCGCGGCCGCGATCGGAACCGCGTTCGAGCTTGGGGGAGCATCATGCGCGTTCTTCTGTCCAGCACGGTCGCCGCCTGCGCGGCGATGCTCGTACTCTCCACCGCCACCGAGGCCAGTGCCACATCGGCAAAGGTCAAGCCGATCAAGGTCAGGATCGTGCACAAGACCAGCGCGATCTACCAGTACGACCCCAGCCCGTTCGGCGGCGGCCCGACGTACGACACGGTGATCGCCTACGTCCAGCTGCGCCACTGCCCGGCTGGCAACTACCTGCTTGACATGAGCTTCGTCCAGGACGGCGTCAGCTACCCGTACGCATCGTCGGCGCTGGGGGTGGGCGAGTTCAGCTGCACCGCCACCGACAGCGCACCACGCCTGGGTATCTCCTTCTACGGCAACGGCCTGCACCCGGGCACCGCGACCGTCACGGTCAGCGCTCATGACGAGGAGAACGGCGAGCCACTGTTCCAGGCGCAGAGCGGCCCCGTCCGCATCCCGAAGGGTCCCAACAACCCGCCCGACCAGCCGAGCGGATCGGGCGCTAGCTGAGCTTCAGCGAGCGGCCGATGATCTCCTTCATCACCTCGGTCGCGCCGCCGTAGATCCGAGTGACTCGGGCATCGGCGAAGGCCCGGGCGATCGGGTACTCCTGCATGTAGCCGTAGCCACCGTGCAACTGCAGGCAGCGGTCGACCGCCCGGCCCTGCAGCTCGGTGGCCCACCACTTGGCCTTGGCCGCGTCCTCGGCCGTCAGGTCGTCGTCGTTGAGCGCGAGCACGCAGCGATCCAGGTAGGCCTGGGTGACGTTGACCTCGGTGGCCAGTTCGGCCAGCACGAACCGGGTGTTCTGCAGCGCGCCCAGCGGGTGCCCGAACGCCTTGCGCTGGCGGACGTAGTCGATAGTCCAGTTCAGCGCCGCCCGGGCGCTGGCCAGGCCGGCGATGGCCAGCGACATCCGCTCCTGCGGCAGGTTCGCCACCAAGCCGTAGAAGCCGCTGCCGATCTCGCCGAGCACGTTCTCCTTCGGCACCCGGACGTCGGTGAAGGACAGCTCGGCGGTGTCCTGGGAGTGCAGGCCGAGCTTGTCCAGGTTGCGGCCGCGCTCGAAGCCCGGCATGTCGCGCTCGATCACGACCAGGCTGAGCCCCTTGTGCCGGTCCGGGCCGGTGCGCACCGCGGTGATCACCAGATCGGCGTTGATGCCGTTGGTGATGAACGTCTTCGCGCCGTTGACGATCAGGTCGTCGCCGTCCTGCCGGGCCGAAGTGCGGATGCCGGCCAGATCCGAGCCCGCACCCGGCTCAGTCATCGCCACCGCGGTGATCAGCTCGCCGGAGGCGATGCCGGGCAGCCAGCGCTGCTTCTGCTCCTCGGTGCAGTAGCGCACGAAGTACGGCAGGCAGATGTCGTTGTGCAGCGTCAGCCCGAGGCCGGCGCCGCCCACCCCGGCCAGCGCCAGTTCCTCGCCGAGCACCTGGTTGAACCGGAAGTCCGCGGTCGCGCCGCCGCCGTACTGCTCGGGAATCTGCATGCCGAGGAAGCCGTTGGCGCCGGCCGCGGCGAACAGCTCGCGGGGGGTCAGGCCGGCGGCCTCCCACTCCAGGTAGTGCGGCAGGATTTCCTTGCCGATGAAGGTGCGAACGGCATCGGCGAAGGCCAGCTGGTCCTCGTCATAGTGCTTGCGCTGCATATGCTGCTCCGCGGCCCGAGAGAAGTACTTTGACGTCCTAGTATCTGCCTGCGGGAGCGGGATAGCAAAGACGGGCGTCGCAGCTCACGATCGGTCGCGGTCGTTTCCGTTACCTTGTGCGAGTGGCGACAGCGCAGGCGGACATCGGCGTCATCGGCGGCTCGGGCTTCTACTCCCTGCTGGACGACGCGCAGACGGTGCCGGTGAGCACCCCGTACGGGGCGCCGAGCGACCCGCTCACCATCGGCGTGCTGGGCAACCGCCGGGTCGCCTTCCTGCCCCGGCACGGCACCGACCACCGGTATCCGCCGCACCGGGTTCCGTACCGCGCCAATCTGTGGGCATTAGCCTCGGTCGGGGTGCGCCAGGTTGTCGGCGGCTCCGCGGTCGGCTCGCTGAACCCGAAGCTGGGACCGGGCCGGCTGGTGCTGCCCGACCAGATCCTGGATCGCACCTGGGGCCGTCCGCACACCTACAGCGACACCGACACCGGGGTCGCCCACCTGGCGTTCGCCGATCCGTACTGCCCGACCGGACGAGCGGCCGCGGTCCGGGCCGCGCCGGCCGCCGGGGTCGAACTGACCGACGGCGGCACCCTGGTGGTGATCAACGGCCCGCGCTTCTCCACCCGCGCCGAATCGCGGGACTACCAGCGCACCGGCGCCTCCATCATCGGGATGACGGCCATGCCGGAGGTCGCGCTGGCCCGGGAACTGGCGCTCTGCTTCACCTCGATCTGCCTGGTCACCGATCTCGACGCCGGCGTGGAGGCCGGCGAGGGGGTAACCCACGCCGAGGTGCTGCGGATGTTCGCCGCCAACCTGCCTCGCCTGCGGGCGCTGCTGGTCGCCACCCTGGACGAACTGCCCGAAGCCCAGGGCGACTGCCCGTGCGGCTCGGTGCTGGACGGCGTCCCGGTGCCATACGAACTGCCGTGACAACATGCCGCCGTCTGTATTTGGTATGCGGGAGGCCGGGGATGACCAGGTGGCTGATCGAGTTGCACGGTACAGCGTGAACTCACCCAATCCGGAGGACACCGTGCGGTCAACATGGCGGAGTTGGCCGTCGTTTGGGCATCGAGCACCGGTGGACGCCCTCCCGCCAGCATCAAATCCAAGCCCCACCGCTAGCCGATCAGCAGGATGCCGCCAGGATTTCCTGTCTCCTACGCCCCCAGGCGCCCGATCCGGGGCGAGCCGGCAGGGTCAAATGATGTTCAGCGTGAAGCTCTGGGTAGCAGCTGGGCTGACTCCGTTGCTGGCGTTGATGGTGATGAAATAGGTGCCGGTTATCCCGGCCTGCGGTATGCCGCCGAGGAAGGCAGTGCCGTCGCCGTTGTCCTGGAAGATGACTCCCGGCGGCAGGCTTCCGATTTCGGCGATGCCCACTGAGGGATAGCCGAGCGCGGTTACGGTGAAGCGGCTTGTGTTGCCATCGGTGAAGGTCGCATGGTCGACACTGGTGATGGAGGGCGCTTCGACGACCTGGACGGTCACGCCGTACGAGGCGTTGTCGAGCGTCACGGTGTCATTGTCGGGGCCGACGACCGTGCCGGAGTGGTAGTCGATGCTGGCAAGCCCTCCGCTGAGGGCGACCGGGTGACTGCCCGCCGACGTGCCCACGATCGCATCGCCGACCGGGTCACCGAACGTGACCGGCACGCCGTCGAAGGCGCCGGCGAGGTCTGCCCTGTCGATCGAATAGCCGGCCGAATCGGTGAGCAGCGAAGCGGTCAGCGTGGCGGTGCCGTTCGGGCCTGTCACGCGCGACGGGTTGACGCTGGCGCTCAGGCTCAGGCGGGGGCTGGCTGTGACCTGCGACGACACGTCGTCGCATCCACCGTTGCCAGGCCCGATGTTGCAACCCCACCAGTTCTCGGTGGCGTTGACGAGGCCGGATCCGCTGTTCATTACCGCGGTGCCCGGGTTCCCGGCGATCCGGTTGTAGTGCAGGGCAGCCGTGCCTGCCGCGTAGACCGCCGATCCGCCGAGCGCACCGTAGCCTGTGATCGTGTTGCCGGTGAAGGTGGATCCGATGACGGTCAGGGTGCCGCTCTGCTCGTAGATGGCCGCACCGGCTGCCGGCTCCGCACTCGCGGAGCTGGCGGTGTTGCCGGTGAAGGTGCTGTTGGCGACCGTGTAAGTGCCGCCGCCGCTGCCATTGTTGAACAGTGCCAGGGCGCCGCCGGACAGGCCGACGGTACCGCTATTGCTCGTGCTGTTGCCGGTAAAGGTGGAACCGGTGATGGTCAGATACTGAGGGCTGCCCGATCCGATGACTCCGTAGTCCACTGCCGAGCCGGCACTGGAATTGGACTGGTTATTGGTGAACTGCACGTTGGAGATGGTCAGCACGCCACCCAGGAATTGCAATCCGCCGCCCGGCCTGTTGGTCGCGGCAGGGCTGGTGAAGTTGGCCTGATTATTGCTGACCACAGAGTCGAAGAGGTTCAGCGTGTCCAGGGTGGGGATGCTGCCGGACCCGGCAATGATGCCCGCACCGCCAAAGGTGCTGTCCCGGCCGTTTGTGATGGTGACGCCGGAGATGCTGTTCGCCACTCCACCGAGGAGGTTCGGGTCGAGATCCAGCACCCGGCTGGAGTGGTTGCCGTCGAGGATGGTGCTCGCCGAGCCGGCGCCGATCAGGGTGATGTTCGAGCCGCTCGCCTTGCCGAGCTGCAACTCACCGGCGGTCAGGGTGTAGGTGCCGGCCGGCACGTTGATCACCACGGAGGTGGCACCGTAGTTGTTCGCGATACACGTCGCCTCACGCAGGCTCAGCGGCGAGGGCACGGTGGTGCTGGAGTTGCCACAGTCGCCGGCGTTGGCCGCAATATCCGCGGTGGTCGTCACAGCCAGGACCACCGGCCCGGAACCCGTCGGGTTGACCTTGACCGTCAATGCTTGCGAACTGGCTGGGCTGGGGCCGTTGGACGCGGTCACCGTGATCGGGTAGCTGCCGGTCGCCGTTGCGGTGCCGGACATGGTGGCGGTGCCGTTCCCGTTGTCGGTGAAGGTGATGCCAGCCGGCAGCATCCCGGTCTGGGTGAGTGTGGTTGACGTCGGGAATCCGGCGCGGCTGGTGATGGTGAACGAACCGGCGTGGCCCGAGGCGAAGGTGGCCGTCGTTGGGCTGGTGATCACCGGGGAGTCGGTCACTGTCAAGGTGAAGCTCTGGGTCACGTTGGTGCTCGCCCCGTTGCTGGCGATGATCGTGATCGGGTAGTTGCCTCCGGTGCCGGCCCTCGGTGTGCCGATCAGGGTCGCGGTGCCATCGCCGTTGTCGTGGAAGGTGATTCCGGACGGCAGACTGCCCATCGTGGTGAGCGCGGTTGCCGACGGAACGCCGGGGCTGGTGGTTATGCTGAACGAGCCGGCGGAGCCCGCCGCGAAGGTGGTGTGGTCGGCACTGGTGATCACCGGCGACGCCGCAACCGACAAGGTGAATGCCTGGTCGGTGTGTCCGGCCGAGTTCGTCGCGGTCAGCGTCAGCGAGTAGGAACCGCCGCTGCCGACCGCCGGGGTACCGGCCAGGGCGGCGGTGCCATTGCCATTGTCGTGGAAAGTGATTCCGGGAGGCAGGCTGCCCGTCTCGCTGATCGCGGTGGCGGTCGGGAACCCGGCCCTGGTGGTGATGGTGAAGGTTCCTGTGCTGCCTATGGGGAATAACGCGTGGTCGGCGCTCGTGATGTTGGGCGGCTCGGTCACGGTCAGGGTGAACGCCTGGTCGGCGTTTGCGCTGCTGCCGTTGCTGGCCGTGATCGTCAGGGGATGGCTGCCGCCGGTGCCCGCCACAGGGGTGCCGGCCAGGGTGGCAGTGCCGTCTCCGTTGTCATGGAAGGTGACCCCGGATGGCAGGCTGCCGGTTTCGGTCAGGACGGTCGACGATGGCAGACCGGGCGTCGTCGTCACGGTGAACGAACCGGCATTACCTACCGCGAAGGCGGTGTGGTCGGCGCTGGTTATCGCAGGCCCCTCGTTCACGCTGAGCGTGAAGGTCTGGGTCGAATTCGGCGCCACGCCGTTGCTGGCGGTGATGGTCAAGGTGTAGCTGCCGCCGGTGCCGGCCGCCGGAGTGCCGGAGAGGATGGCGGTGCCGTCGCTGTTGTCGGTGAAGCTGACGCCAGCCGGCAAGGTACCGGTCTCGGTGAGGGCGACGGTTGCCGGTATGGCGCCAGCAGTGAGGATGGTGAATAGCGACGAGCCGCCCGCGTTGAAGTTCACATGATCAGGACTGGTGATGGTCGGCGGCTGGTTGACGGTCAGGGTGAACTGCTGCGTCGAATCGGGTTTGATCCCGTTGGCCGCCGTGACGGTGATCGAGTACACCCCGCCGCTGCCCTCAGCTGGCGTGCCAGCCAAGGTTGCGGTGCCGTCGCTGTCGTCGGAGAAGCCAATTCCGGCCGGCAGGCTGCCGGACTCGCTCAACGTGGTCATCTGAGGAAAGCCCGGCGCGGTGGTGACGGTGAACGAACCGGGGGCGCCGACGGCGAACGTGGCATGGTCGGCCGAGGTGATCTGCGGCGTTTCCCAGATATCCAAGGCGAACGCGAAGTCGGCACGGCCGACCGCGTTGGTGGCGCCAAGGATCATCGGGTAGGTGCCGCCGGTGCCGATCTGAGCTGTGCCGGCAAGGGTGGCGGTGCCGTTGCCGTTGTCATGGAAGCTCACGCCGGCCGGCAGACTGCCGGACTCGGTGATCGCCGAAACCGTCGGCACGCCGGAGGTGGTCACGGTGAAGCTGGCCGAATGGCCGACGGTGAAGGTCGTGAAGTTGGCGATGGTGAAAATGGGTGCCTGGTTGACCTGAACGGCCAGGGTCTGGACGGCGTTCGGCGACACGCCATTGGATGCCGTCAGCGTCACCGGATAACTGCCACCGAACCCCGTCGGCGTTCCGGCGAGGGTGGCGGTGCTGTCACCGTTGTCGTGGAAGGTGATTCCGGCCGGTAGGCTGCCGGACTCGGTGATGGTGGAAACCGTCGGCACGCCGGAGGTGGCCACGGTGAAGCTGCCTGGGCTGCCGGCCACGAAGGTGGAGTTGGCCGGGCTGGTGAACGCCGGCGGCTGGCTGGGTTGGCTGAACACCTGGAACTCCTTGACGGAGTAGCCAGTGGTCGTCACGCCGCGCGCGGTGCCATACATCCGGATGTAGCGTCCGGACCCTGATACCGACACCGTCTGCAGGCCGTTCGAGCTCGCGGTCGTGTTCAGCAGGGTCGTCCAGTTCGTCGCATCGTCGGATACCTGAATGGAGAATGCCGAGGCATAGGCAGACCAGTTCAGTCCAACCTGACAGATGTTCTGGCGGGTCGCCAGATCCAGTTGAAGCCACTGCGGATCACCGGTCGCGCTCGTCCAGTGGGTGGCGGTCTTACCGTCGATCGCGTTCGCCGGATTCTGCGTGCCGCTTGTCGACGATGCAGTGGCCACCGATCCGATCGCCACATTCGTGGTGCCGCAGGTGGTGCCGGCCTTCCCCTTGGCGGCCGCCACGGCTGGCGTGCCGACCGCCATCGATGCCACGGTCAGCGTGGCGATGGCCAGCGCGGACCAGCGAGACAGGCAGAGCCGAGCATGCATCAGCCACCTCCAGCAGCGGCCCGAGGGTGGCCAGCTTGGACAGAACGAGCGGCCGAGACACTAGCTAGCATTCTGCGGCAGGTGTAGACAAACGACCGAATCTCCGCGTTCCGTCTATGGTGACGTGCGGGGGTGATGCCTTGCGCCGAATCAGCTCCAGGCGGCGTTGCGCCAGGCACCGGGCCCCGGCGCGGGCACCCGGCGGATGCGCAGTGACAGGTCCGTCCAGCCACCGGCCGGCGACGGCGCCGGCTGCCCACCGGAGCCGGCCAGCGCGGTCAGCGCCACGGTCACCGCGGCCAGTTCCTCCGGCGTCGGATCCCCGGAAACCACCCGCAGGAACGGCTCGCTCGACTCAGGGATCTCGCTCATAGCGGGATGTTCCCGTGCTTCTTCGGCGGCAGGGTGTCCCGCTTGGTGCGCAGGATGCGCAGGCCGCGCACCACCTGGGTCCGGGTCTGCGACGGCGGGATGACGGTGTCTACGAAGCCCCGCTCGGCGGCCACGTAGGGGTTGACCAGGGTGTCCTCGTACTCGGTGACCAGCTCGGCGCGGCGTGCCTCCTGCTCGGGCAGCGAGGACGCCAGGGAGTTGAGTTCCTTGCGGTACAGGATGTTCGCCGCGCCCTGGGCGCCCATCACGGCGATCTGCGCGGTGGGCCAGGCCAGGTTGATGTCGGCACCCAGGTGCTTGGAACCCATCACGTCGTACGCCCCGCCGAAGGCCTTGCGGGTGATCACGGTGATCTTGGGAACGGTCGCCTCGGCGTAGGCGTAGATCAGCTTGGCGCCGTGCCGGATGATGCCCTGCCACTCCTGGTCGGTGCCGGGCAGGAAACCGGGCACGTCCACCAGCGTCAGCACCGGCACGTTGAACGCGTCGCAGGTCCGGACGAACCGTGCCGCCTTCTCCGAAGCGTCGATGTCCAGGCAGCCGGCGAAGTGCAGCGGCTGGTTGCCCACCACGCCGACCGGCGAACCCTCCACCCGGGCGAACCCGCAGATGATGTTGGGCGCGAACAGCGCGTGCACCTCGAGGAATTCCCCCTCGTCGACGAGGTGCTCGATCACCGTGTGCATGTCGTAGGGCTGGTGCGCCGAGTCGGGGATGAAGCTGTCCAGGAACTCGTCCTCGGCCGTCACCGCCAGCTCCGGCTCGACGGGGAAGCTGGGCGGCAGATCCAGGTTGTTGCTCGGCAGGTAGGACAGCAGCGCCTTGACGTAGTCGATGGCGTCCTGCTCGTCGCTGCCGAGGTAGTGGGCGTTGCCGGACTTGGTGTTGTGCACCCGGCCGCCGCCGAGTTCCTCCATGCTCACGTCTTCGCCGGTGACGGTCTTGATCACGTCCGGGCCGGTGATGAACATCTGCGAGGTCTGGTCGACCATGACGACGAAGTCGGTCAGGGCGGGGGAGTAGACGTGCCCGCCGGCGGCCGCGCCCATGATCAGCGAGATCTGCGGTATCACGCCGGAGGCCCGCACGTTGCGGTAGAAGATGTCGCCGTACAGCCCGAGCGAGACGACGCCTTCCTGGATCCGCGCGCCGCCGCCCTCGTTGATGCCGATCAGCGGGCAGCCGGTCCTGAGCGCGAAGTCCTGCACCTTGCGGATCTTCTCGCCGTACACCTCGCCCAACGCGCCGCCGAAGACGGTGACGTCCTGGCTGAACAGGCACACCTGCCGGCCGTCGATGGTGCCGTACCCGGTGACTACCCCGTCGCCGTACGGCCGGTTAGTTTCCAGCCCGAACATGGTCGAGCGGTGCCTGGCCAGCTCGTCGAACTCGACGAAGGAGCCCTCGTCGAGCAGCATCGCCACCCGTTCCCGAGCGGTCTTCTTGCCCTTGGCGTGCTGCTTGGCCACCGCCCGGGCGGAGCCGGCATGCACCGCCTCGTCATAGCGCTTGCGCAGCTCGTCGAGCTTGCCCGCGGTGGTGTGCGGATCGGCTGCCGCGGACGGCTCTGCCGGCTCCGCAGGTTCGGCGCTGCCAGCCGGAACGGTCTCGGCGCTCATGAGCTACAGAGCCTAGTGGGTGTGCCGGCCACGCCCGGCGTCGCGGTGCGGCAGCCCCTCGATCGCAACGCTGCCCACAGCGCACAATGTAGCCATGACCGAGGGTGGCAGTACCGAGCAGAGCCGTGCCCCGCTGGACCCGACGACGCTTGCCGCGCAGCTGCCGGCCGGCTGGCGGCTCGAAGTGGTGGGTGAGACCGGTTCCACCAACGCCGACCTGCTGGCTGCCGCCGAGCGCGGCGCACCCGACCGTTCGGTGCTGGTCGCCGAGTTGCAGAGCACCGGACGGGGCCGCCTTGACCGTGGCTGGGAGTCACCGGCCGGGGCCGGCTTGACCGTGTCGGTGCTGCTCCGGCCGGCGGTGCCGCGAACCGGCTGGGGCTGGCTGCCGCTGATCGCCGGGCTGGCGCTCAGCCGCAGCCTCGGCGACCAGGCCCGGTTGAAGTGGCCGAACGACCTGGTGATGGGTCCGGACCAGGCCAAGGTGGCCGGCATCCTGGGTGAGGCCGGCAACGACGCGGCGGTGCTCGGGATCGGCCTGAACGTCACCACCACGGCCGAGGAGCTACCGGTGCCGACGGCCAGTTCCCTTGCGCTGCAGGGCCATCCGACGCTGGACCGGGGACAGCTGCTGGTCAACCTGCTGCTCGGCCTGGATGCCGAACTGGCTCGCTGGGAGGCCGCTGGTGGCGACGCGGTCACGGCCGGGCTGGCCGATGACTACCGCGCCCGGTGCGTCACCCTGGGCAGCGATGTCCAGGTGGAACTGCCCGGCGGCACCCGGCGTGGTCGGGCGGAGGCGGTGGACGACACCGGACGGCTGGTGGTGCGACCGGACGACGGTGGCGAATCCGTCGTGGTCGCGGCTGGCGATGTCACCCATATTCGGTCGGTGCCGGGGTAACTTGCTCTGCAACGCTGGCGCCCGGCCGGCGGGCGGCGAAGGAGCAGGCGGTTACGATGCCGTACCCGGAAAAGCTGCTGGCTGACGACGAGGAGATCGTCGAGCACCTGCACCCGCACTGGCTCACCCTGCTGCCCGCGGTGTTCTGGTTCCTGCTGGTGTGCGCCCTGACCGGGGTGGGGATCGCCTTCCTGCCCGACTCGGACGGCAACCACACCGCACACCAGATCCTGCTGCTGGTGGTGATCGTGCTCGCGCTGCTGCTCATCTGCTGGCTGACCGTCGCGCCGCTGATCCGCTGGCGTGCCACCCACTACGTGTTCACCACGCACCGGGTGCTGATCCGGCGCGGGGTGATCAAGCACGTCGGACGGGACATCACGCTCAGCCGGATCAGCGACGTGGCCTACGAGCAGTCGCTGTCCGACCGGATCTTCCGGGCCGGCACGCTGCACATCGAGTCCTCCGGCGAACATGGCCAGGAGACCCTGGTCAACCTACCCCGCGCCAACGAGGTGCAGCAGACGCTGAACCGGCTGATCGAGAACGACTCGACCCGGCGGGGCTATTACCCGCTGCACCGGCCGAGCGACACCTGAGCCACTAGCCGACCTGGGGTGGCTTGGCCGGCTGCCCACCGGCCGGCTGCGCATTGGCTGGTTGGGCTGTCGGCTTGCCGTTTTCCGCTGCTGCCGCGTCGGTTCTGCTCGCGTCGGCCCTGCTCGGGTTGGTCTGGCTAGGGTCGGTCTTGCCTGAGTCGGTCCTACCGGGCTGCGCGGCGGCACCGGTCGGGTCGGGCCGTGCGGCGGCCGGCTCCGGTGCGACTTCGGCCGGTGCCGAGCTGGACAGGGTTGCCAGCATCTGCCGGACGTTGGCCAGCTGCGCGTTGATGCTGTCCCGGCGCTGGGTGGCGGCGGTCAGTTCGCGTTCGGATTCCGACCGGATCCGGTCGGCTCGCGCGATCGCCTCGGCGACGATCTGCTCGGCCTTCTGCTCGGCCTCGGCGATCAGTTGGGTGGCCTTGCGGGTGGCTTCGCCGCCAGCGCGTTCGGTCTCGGCCTGCAACTGCTCGGCGTGCTGCTGCGCGTTGCGCAGCTGGGCCTCGGCCTGCGCCGTGCGCTGCTGGAAGTCCTGCTCGGAGCGGTTACGCCGCTCGGCCAGCGTCTGCTCGAACTCGTTGGCGGCCTGTGCTGCCTGCGCCCGCTGCTGTTCGTAGACCGCCTCGGCCTCCTCGCGCCGGGTGAGCGCCTGCCGGTTCGCCTCGTCCAGGACCTGCTCGGCGGCGCGCTTGGCGTCCTCGACGATCCGGGCGGCCTCCCGCTCGGCACCGATCCGGGTCTGGGTGGCGTATCGGTCGGCGTCGGAGCGGGTCTTGGTGGCGCTGGCCTCGATCTCGGTCAGCTTGCGCCGGACCTCGACCGCCGCTGCCGCCCGCAGCTCGGCCGCCTCGTCGTTGGCCAGGGTGAGGATCTGGCCGATCCGCTCACCGAAATCGGCGAAGGTCGGCTCGGCCGGCTTGGTTGTCGCCTTGGCCGCGGCCTGCCGCGCGGCGGCCTCGGACGCGGCCAGCTGCTCGGCCCGGCGGGCCTGGGTTGCCGCCTCCTGCTGGGCGGCCTGCACCGCCCCGGTGAGCTCGGCGATCCGCCGCTCCACCTGCTGCGGGTCGAAACCCCGCATGACGGTACGGAACTCCTGCCTGCTGCTCTCGCTCATTCGGCCCTCATCATCTCGTCGAGTAGGAAGCGGGGTTCGGCCGGCGCGGAGTCGGCCAGCTGTTCGGCGTGCGGATCCTCGGCAGCCAGCTCATCGGTGTTCAGCTCGTCGGTCGACAGCCCGTCGGTGTTCAGCTCGTCGGTTGACAGCCCGTCGGTGGCCAGCTCAGCGGTGGCCAGCTCGTCGGTGGCCGGCTCAGCTACGGCGATCTTCTCCGTCACCGGCTCGGTGACGGCGTTCGGCCGGCTGGTCTCGTTCGAAGCCGATTCGGTGACGGCGTTGGGCTGGGTTGTCTCGTTCGCGGCTCGCTGGGCCGGATCCTGCTGCGGACCGTGGCCCTCCTCCGCCGCCAGCGCCTCGATAATGCCGGACAGGTGGCCGAGTTCGGTGGCGATGCTGCCCCGGCGACGGGCCAGCTCGGCTAGTTCCGAGCGCGCGGCCGCCAGCTCGTCCCGTGCCCGCTGGCGCAGTTGGTCGGCCTCGGTCCGGGCAGCGGCCAGCACCTCGGCCGCCTCGGCCCGGGCCGCCCGGCGCTGCTGGTGCAGCTCCCGCTGCGTCTCGCCGAGCTGCTGGGCGACCTGCTCGCGCACCGACTGGGCGCCGGCCGCGGCCTCGGCCAGCCGCCGCTCGGCTCGCTCGTGCTGGGCGCGGGTGGCCGCCGTGGTCTCGGCACGCAGCCGGTCGGCTTGCTCTTCGGCCTCGGCCAGCATCCGGCTCGCCGCCTCGGCGGCCTGCTGGCGCTGGCGGTCCAGCTCGGCGGTGGTCCGCTTGGTCTCGTCCGCCAGCTCGGCGCGTTGCCGGCGCAGCCGGGCGCCGGAGGAGTCCAGTACCGCGCGGAGCCGCAGCCTGACCTTTCGCAGGAGGGCGCCGGCTTCGGCATGCGCGTGCTCGCGGATGCGCTGGGCTTCCAGTTCGGCCGCCTCCAGCAGGCCGGCCACCGTCTGCTGCGCCCAGCTGATCTGCGCGGCCGACGCCGCCAGCTGCTCGTCGGCTTCGGCTCGGGCCCGCTCGATCAGCGCGCGCGCCTGCTCGGCCGCGGCGTCCTGCTCGGCGGCCGTGGCGGCCTTGATCTGCTCGGCCTGCTGCCGCCCGGCGAGTACCGCCCGGTCGGCCTCGGCACCGGCATCGGCCAGCCGCTGCGCGGCCAACCGGTCGGCGTCGGCCAGGATCTGCTCGGCCCGCTCGTCGGCCCGCCGGTGCCGCTCGTCCAGTTCGGCCTGCAGGCCTGACTCCCGCTGGCTGTGTTGCTCGGTCAGCTCGGCGTGCAGCCGGTCGGATTCGGCGCGCGCCGCCCGCAGCACCTCCTCGGCCTGGCGGCGGAACACCTCGGCGGCCGCACGCGCCTCCGCCTGCTGCTCGGCTGCCTCGGCGCGGGCCTCGGCCAGCAGCTGCTCGGCAGCCTCCTCGGCCGCCTGGCCGAGCAGCAGCGCCTGCGCGGTGGCATCGGCGATAAGGGCTTGGGCCTCCTCGTGCGCCTCGACCAGTCGGGCGGAGGCCGCGGCCTGCTTGTTCCGCGCGGCGGCCAGGGCGTCGTCGAGGTCGGCGCGCAGCAGCATTGCCTCGTCGGCATCGACGGGCTGCTGCTCGGCCGGCGACGGCCGCTGCGAGTCGCCCTGCATAAGACAGATAGTTGCAGAAATGATCTGCTGGGCACACCCAGCCGTCCGGGCCGTCCCGTTCTTGCGGTATGTCCGCACCGGACGTTCGGAGCGTGTGACCAGCGCCAGGGCCTGGGTGGGGATACTCTCTGTTCCGGCGCGGGACAGTGCAGGTCGGCGCCGACAGGCGGGAGGCATTCGTGGCGACGGGGGCTGGCAGGGCCGTTTCCCAGCTTCGCAGGCTGGCGCGGCACGCCGCCGATGGCGTGTACACGCAGCGGCTGTCGCGGGAACTGGCCGACCTGCCCCGGCCACGGCACGTCGGCATCATGCTGGACGGCAACCGGCGGTGGGCCCGGTCGGTGGGCCATGACGATCTGAGCGAGGGCTACAAGGTGGGCGGCGCCAAGGTCGCCGAATTCCTGCGCTGGTGCGTGGACGCCCGGGTCGAGCACGTCACGCTGTTCATGCTTTCCGATGACAACCTGCACCGGCCGGCCGACGAGCTGGCACCGCTCATCAACATCATCGAGAAGGTGGTGGATGAGCTGGCCCATCCCGGCTACCGCTGGGAGGTCGAGGTGATCGGTGCGCTCGACCTGCTGCCCGGCCCCAGCGCGGCCCGGTTGAAGGACGCGGCCAACCAGACCAAGAACCGGGACACCGTCATGAAGGTCAACATCGCGGTCGGCTACGGCGGCCGGCGGGAGATCGCCGACGCGGTGCGGGCCGCCATCGCCGCGCACGTCGCCGAGGGCGGCGACCCGGAGGAGCTGATCAGCAAGTTCGACGTCGAGGACATCTCGAAGAACCTGTACTCCTCGGCCGGCGCGGAGTGCGACTTGATCATCCGGACGTCCGGTGAGCAGCGGCTGTCCGGTTTTCTGCTCTGGCAGTCCGCCTACGCCGAGGTGTATTTCTGCGAGACCTACTGGCCGGACTTCCGGCAGATGGATTTCCTGCGCGCGCTGCGGTCATTCTCCCGGCGCGACCGCCGGTACGGCCGCTGATCGCGCCGAGCCGCTGGCTTACCGGAAGCTATCTTCCTATAATGTCTCCATGCCAGTCGCAAACCAGGCAAGCCGTTGCCTCTGGAGGCCGCGATCCTCGAGGTCGCGATTGCCCCCGACCGTTCGGGCCTGAACTACTTCCACGACTTCGCGCTGGCCGAGACCCTGCGTGCGAACCAGGCCGGTCGTCGCTGACGGCGCGCGGAACGCTGCACAAGGCGCTCGGCCGACTGGAAGACATTGGGCTTCTGACTTCGCACTGGGAGGATCTGGAGGCGGCGGAGGGACGGCCTTGCCAGCGGCTGTACGAACTAACCGGCGCCGGAATCCAGGCGGAGCCTGACTCCTGAACAGCTTGGTTGACGCTTATGACAGGAGCAGCAGTGCCGCCTCTGGTGCGCTCGTTGGACACGTCCTGCGCGAGGTCACTTGAAGCTATAGCTTTCTTTTACTTTTCATGTTTCTTTTTGCCCTGATCTTCGCAGCCGCGCGGTCACGGCTAACGGCACGCGCTACTAATATAGCTATGAGAGCTGCAGTCTCGGAAAAAGTCATCTTGCGGACCGATATCGACACGAGAAGAATTATTGCTATAATTGTGACGGCAGGCTCTTTGCTGAATAATACTGTGCTGCCAATCACTAATAGGAAGCCTGCGCAAATGCTTGCAAATATGGCGAGTCTATAGGCGAATAGGCGGAGCAAGCCGCCCAGCGTCGCCGGAGCGGTCCTAGCCTTAGTTTCCTGTATATCCTCAACAACCACGTTCTGGCGTAACCTAAGTTTGAAGCGCGTGACGATCACGGCTTTCCAAAGTTCCTCGCGCATATTGCGGCCCGGCCGGATCATCGTCTCTGCGCCCAGATCCGTCGTGAATTTCGATAAGTATCGACAAAGAGCCACGCTGCAAGGAGCGCTGTCGTTGCAATGTAGAATAGCCACTCGACTAAACTTATCCAAACATGTGCATTCGGCGCCCTTCTATGAGCCCAATCAACGACGGCCTGTGATTTGACGATAACAAAAATCCATCCGAGGACGAAGGACGCGTCTACCACGATGTTTCCGAGCAGCAGGCCTAGAAACTTCGCCCTCTGAACCGTTCCCCGGATAGAAAGCGGATCTAAGTCATCTTCTACCCGATGTTGATTGCCCGTAACTTCGGCTGCCGTCGGACCGCCTGTAGAGATGTGTTCACTTGACGGCTCCCGCTCTGCACGCTTGAAGTCTGAAGGTTCAACAGGCACCGCATGCGGCTCGCTGGATGGACCGAGATCGCCCTCGTCATCGAACGTATCCGTCACCTAGAGCTCCCGCTCGCGATTTCGCTCGGCTGAGCGAACCATGGTCGGACGTTCCACGTCAATGTCCCGCTATGCGGACGTGAGTTGGATAGCAGAGCAACTGGATATCCTAAGACCTCCGGTCGCGAAGCACCCGGTCGCGCGGCTCTTGAACCGGAGCTGGCTCGTAGGTTGTCTTTCCCGACAGGGACGCTCGGTGGATTGTTCCCTGACTTGCCGAACCGACTTACCAACCGCTCTGCGGGGCTGAGCGCCGGCGTGGATTCATCCTCGGGGCCCGGACTTCGTTCAGTATCGAGTCTATGGCATCGGCCATTATGTGGCCGACGTTCTGGTGCTTGTGCAGCCGCTGCGAGCGTCTCTACGAACGCGGGCTGGACGATGAGGTGCTCCGCATGACAGGGACACAGTCCGGGTGGGATCAGCACAGCGAGTAGGACGTCGCCGAATCCGTGGCACAACTACTAGCCTTCTTCTGACGGCGGATCTCGGCCGCCAGCCGGTGTCGAAGTAGATTGCCGATACTGAGGCCATGACCGAGCGGCTGGCTGGTGGGATGGACGAAGGGGCGGTGCTCGTCGCGGGCACGGTTCGTCGCCGAGTCCGGCCGTGGAGTGCCACGGTGCACGACCTGCTCGAACACCTTGAACGTCGCGGCTTCTGGGGAGCACCACGAGTTCTCGGCGTGGATGATCACGGGCGGGAAGTGCTGAGCTATCTGCCCGGCGAGACCGTTGGACACTGCGAACCCTGGCCCGTCTGGACTCATTCCGACGAGGCGCTGGACGATGTCGGCCAATGGCTTCGTGACTACCACTGTGCCCTTGCGGACTACATACCGCCGACCGACGCCGTGTGGCGCGAGGGCGGCCAGTGGCACCCCGGGTTGATCATTGGGCATGGCGACCCGGCGCCCTACAACGCGGTGTGGGACAGCGGCGGACTGATCGGCCTGATCGATTGGGACAACGCGGGCCCGGCTAGCCTTGCGGACGACCTGGCGTGGGTGGCCTTTTCCTGGACGCCGCTGCACGCACCGGAGGTCGTCGCTCGCGAAGGCTTCATCGCATTGTCGAGGCGGCGCGAACGATTGGAGCGATTCCTTCGCGCGTACGGCTGGAACGGGACCACCGATGAGGTGCTTGCCCGGGTGGATGCTCGGCTAAGCCATCAGATACAGGTGATGCGAGCGACTGCGCGTTCCGGTGACCCGACCTACCAGCGGATGCTGGACCAAGGACGCGACCAGCTACTGGAGTCTGCTCGGTCGCACCTACCGTAGACCTGCCTTCTAGCTACCCCAGCTACCTGCTCTGTGCGCTGGTTGGCGGGTCTCGGTCGCAGGGCGGCGGGCGTCAGCCTGACGGCTCCCGCTTGACCGGGTTGTCGCGCCAGTCGGGGTATGGCCCCTCCTTGGTGACCGGCCAGAACTGCTCACCGCAGGCGCAGAACCAGACCCGCGCGCTCTCGCCGGGCCAGATCAGGCGCTCGGACCAGACGCGGTGCCCCTCGCTGTTTCGAGTAATCCACTTGTGGAACATCGCTCGGATCACAGGCGCTCCTAGTCGTCGGCAAGATTCACCAGTGTCCACCAACCGACCGCCTGCATGAGAGCAACCGCGACCGCCTGCCGGAGTCCGCTCGGTCGCACCCGCCCCACCTCGCGCCGCGGAAGTTATCCACAGATCTTTCTCCGGGCGCGCACAAGCCATACTCAGTCGCTAGTCTCGCTTAAAGATCAATTAGGGCAGAAAGGGCAGTCGTGCTGAGGGCTGACATGGCGCCGAGCGGCGTGGCGATCATCGAGGACGAGGTGCGCGAACTCGTCCGCCGCCGCTCGCTCGATCCGGTGCTCGAGCCGGACGCCACCCGCCGGCTGGTCGAGGAGGTGGTGGCCGACTACCTCGACCGGGCAGCGGTTTCCACCTTGCCGCCGCTGGCCGATCCGCTGCAGACCGCCCGCGCGGTGTTCGACGAGATCGCCGGCTTCGGCCAGCTACAGCAGTTCTTCGACGACCGGGAGGTCGAGGAGATCTGGATCAACGAGCCCGGCCGGGTGTTCATCGCCCGGCGCGGACGCTCGGAGCTGACCACGGTGATCCTGACCGCCGAGCAGGTCGCCGACCTGGTCGAACGGATGCTGCGGCTGTCCGGCCGGCGGCTGGATCTGAGCCAGCCGTTCGTGGACGCACAGCTTCCGGACGGCTCGCGGCTGCACGTGGTGATCCCGACCATCACCCGCCGGCATCTGGCCGTCAACGTCCGCAAGTTCGTGATCTCCGTATCCGGACTGGCCGAACTCGTCCGGCTGGGCACGCTGACCGATCAGGCCGCCCGCTTCCTGGAGGCCTCGGTGGCGGCCGGGCTGAACATCCTCGTCGCCGGCGGCACCCAGGCCGGCAAGACCACCCTGCTCAACGCGCTGTGCTCGGCCATCCCGGCGGCCGAACGGGTCATCACGGTCGAGGAGGTCTTCGAGCTGCAACTGCCGCTGCCCGACACGGTGGCCATGCAGACCCGGCAGGCCAACCTGGAGGGCTCCGGCGAGATCACCCTGCGCCGGCTGGTCAAGGAAGCCCTGCGGATGCGACCCAACCGGCTCGTCGTCGGTGAGGTCCGTCAGGAGGAGTGCCTCGACCTGCTGATCGCGCTCAACAGCGGCGTGCCAGGGATGTGCACGCTGCACGCCAATTCGGCCCGGGAGGCCCTCACCAAGATGTGCACGCTGCCGCTGCTGGCGGGGGAGAACGTGAGCGCCGCGTTCGTGGTACCCACGGTGGCCACCTCGGTCGATCTGGTGGTGCACCTGGCCACCGACTCACGCGGACGCCGCAGGGTACGCGAGATCCTCGGCGTGACCGGCCGCACGGAGGGCGAGGTGATCGAGACCGCGGAGCTGTTCAACAGCTCGGACGGCAACCTGCAGCGGGCCGGCGGCTATCCACCACACCAGCAGCGCTACCAGAGCGCCGGCTACGAACTTGCCCAACTCCTACAAGGTCAAACTCGATTCCGGCCGAGCGGTGGCGGCTGAATGGGCGCCTTCCTGGGACTGCTGCTGGGTGTCGGCCTGCTGCTGATCTGGCGTTCCGGCTCGCGAGCACCACGTCGGCGGGCTACCGGCCCGGGCTGGACGTCCCGTCGTGCCGAGCTGCTGCGCCAGGCGGGGCTGGAGTCAGTCAGCGCGCGACAACTGCTTGCGCTGCAAGCCATCTCGGCGCTGCTCGCACTGTTGGTGGTGCAGCTGCTCACCGGCACCTTCGCGGTCGCCTGCTGCTTCGCGCTGTTCGCCTTCCTCGGCCCGATCACCGTGGTCCGTCGGATGCGGCAACGCCGCAGGGTGGCACTGCGTGAGCTGTGGCCGGAGGCCATCGACAACCTCGCCTCGGCCGTCCGGGCCGGCATGTCACTGCCCGAAGGGCTGGCCGGGCTCGGTACCAGCGGCCCGCTGCCACTCCGGCCGGCGTTCATCCGGTTCGCCGCCGGCTACCGCGCCAGTGGCCGGTTCGCCGACTGCCTGGACACGCTCAAGCGGGATCTCGCCGATCCGGTCGGTGACCGGGTCTGCGAAACGCTACGGGTGGCCCGCGAGGTCGGCGGGACGGATCTCGGCACGGTGCTGCGCACCCTGTCCGAACTGCTGCGGGTGGACGCACGCACCCGCGCCGAGCTGGAAACCCGGCAGGGCTGGACGGTTGGCGCTGCCCGGCTCGCGGTTGCCGCGCCGTGGCTGGTGCTCCTGCTGCTCGGCAGCCAGTCCACCACCCTGCGCAGCTATGACTCCTCCGGCGGCGTGTTGCTGCTTGGAATCGGCGGTGCGGTCTGCCTGCTGGCCTACCGGATCATGCTGCGCATCGGCCGATTGCCCGAAGAACCCAGGGTGTTGCGGTGACCGGCTGGCTTGGTGCGGTGGTCGGACTCGGGTTGGCGACCGGCCTGCTGCTGGCGCTGCTCGGCTCGCCACCGGCCCGCCGGATCGGGCTGGCCGACCGGATCGCGCCCTACCTTGCCGAGACGCCGGCTCCGTCCGGACTGCTCGGCGGCGGGGTCCGAACGACCAGCGCGGTCCGCCGGCTGCTCAGGCCGGCAACCGCCCGCACCGTGCACTGGCTGGACCGGCTGGTCGGTGGCTCGGCGTCGGTCCGTCGCCGGCTCGGCGGGCTCGGATCCGACCAGCAGTGTGGAGGAATTCCGGATCGAACAGGTGGTCTGGGGTGCGCTCGGCCTAGCCGGTGGTGCGCTGTTGCTGGCGGTCCTGACCACTCTGCGGGGTGCTCCGGACCCGGTGCTGATCGCCGGTGCCGCACTGGTCGGCGGGGTGGGCGGGGTACTGGCGCGTGACTGGTGGCTCAGCCGGCAACTGGCCCGGCGGGAGGCAGCCATGCTCGCCGAGTTTCCGGTGATTGCCGATCTGTTGGCGCTCGCCGTGGTGGCCGGCGAGTCGCCGGTGGATGCGCTGCACCGGGTCTGCCGGCTGACCACCGGTGAGCTGACCCGCGACCTGCGGAGGGCGTTGGACGACGCCCGCACCGGCACCCCGATCAGCCGGGCGCTGAGCGGCGTTGCCCAGCGCAGCACGCTGGATCCGTTCGCGCGGTTCGTGCAGGGCTTGGTGGTTGCCATCGACCGTGGCACTCCACTGGCCGGCGTGTTGCATGCGCAGGCCACCGACGTGCGGGAATCGGCGAAGCGGGCGCTGCTGGAGGCGGGCGGGCAGAAAGAGCTGCAGATGATGGTCCCGGTGGTGTTCCTGATCCTGCCGGTGACCGTGCTCTTCGCGCTCTATCCCGGCCTGCTCACCCTGGTTTCCCTGGCGAACTAACCTGCGACAGAGAGGACGGACGATGATTCAGGCGCGGCTCACGGCCGCCTGGTTCAGCACGCTGTACCTGGCCGGCCGGCAACGGATACTGCGCGGGGGAGACGCCGAGCGCGGTGATGTGCCCGGCTGGGTGATGATCACCGTCATGTCCGCCGGCCTGGTCGTGGTGATCTTCGGCGTGTTCAAATCCAAGATCACCGATGCGATTTCCAATGCGATCGACTCGGTAACCGGCTCCACGCAGTAGATGCGCCGGCTGCAAGGGGACCGGGGGTCGGCGGTTGTCGAGTTCAGCCTGATCTCGATCCTGCTGCTGATGCTGCTGTTCGCGGTGCTGCAGGTGGCCGCGCTGTTCTACGTCCGGTCGGTGGCCGCCGCGGCTGCGGCCGACGGAGCCAGGTACGCCGCGAACGCCGACGTGGGCCCGGCGGACGGAGCGCGCCGGGCCAGTGAGCTGATCGGACGCGGGCTCGGTTCACGGATGGCCGCACGGCTGCCGTGCACCGGTGAGGTGGTCGCGGATTCCGCCTCGAATATGCAGGTTTCGCGGGTGCACTGCCAGGGGCAGGTTCGCTCGCTGCTGCTGCCGCTCGACGCGTTCGTCCGGGTGCGGGTGACCGGCCAGTCGCTGAAGGACCGGCCGTGAGCACTGAGTGGCGACGGTGAGCATCGGGCGACGGGTGAGCATCGGGCGACGGGTGGGGCTGGCGGGCGAGGACGGAAACGCCATCGTTGAATTCGTCTTCCTCGCGGTGCTGATCATGCTTCCACTGGTCTACCTGATCGTCGCGGTGGCCGTGGTGCAGCGCAGCCGGCTGGCCACCACCAACGCCGCGCGCGACGTCGGCCGGGCGATCGCCACGTCCGGTGGCCCGGCCGAGGCGCCGGTTCGGGCGCAAGCTGCGTTGCGGATCGCGCTGGCCAACCAGGGCCTGCGGCCGGCGGACGTGCAGCTGCGCTACGTAGCGGCCGGGGCGGACTGCCAGGCCGGGACCAGCCTGCCTCCCACGCTGGCCGCCGGCGCGGAGTTCCAGGTGTGCGTGATCGGGCACCAGCGGCTGCCCGCGGTACCCGGCGTGCTGTCCGGTCGCGGCATCACCATCATCGGCCGGTACGTGGTGCACGTGGACGAGTTCCGGGCCGGCTCATGACGACCCGAACCGGGCCGGCAGCAGCCGGACGCGCCCGACGACGCATCGACCTCAGGACCGAGGACGGCTCGGTGGCCCCGCTGATCCTGGGCTTCTTCCTGATCGGGCTGCTGGTGGTGGCCGGCGCGGTGCTGGCCAGCGACGCCTACACCAGGCAGCGGGAACTGCAGAGCATCTGCGACGGCGCCGCCCTCGCCGCCGCGAACGCCTTGGATGCCCGTGCCGCCCGCACCGAGCAGCTCGACGGGGCGCTCCCGCTGGCCGGCGCCCAGCAGGCCAGCGAGCGCTACCTCGCCAACGACCCCGACCGGGCCGGTGTCAGCATTCGGGCCGAGGTCGCCGCCGACGGCCGCACCGTCACCGCCGACTGTCGACGGCACACCCGCCTCGCCTTCGGATCGGTCATCGGCCGGGGCGACGGCATCGACCAGCACGCCACCGCCCACGCCCGCTCCGTCCTCGGCTGAATCCGATCCAACGGCACCTTCCCCGCGAGCGCTTAGGCTTGGACTGGTGGCGGCCGAGAAGCAAGACACCGAGACACCGAACGCCGAGACGCAAAACACCGAGAGCCAGGACGAGAACCGCAACGCGAAGGACGAGGGATCCGGCGAGAGCACCGTCACGGTGCTGCTGGCGCTGGCCGCGAACGTCGGCGTCGCCCTGCTGAAGCTGGCGGCCGGCTTGATCAGCGGCTCCGGCGCGCTGCTGTCCGAGGCTGCCCACTCGGCCGGCGACAGCTCGACCGAGCTGCTGCTGCTCACCGCGCTGCGCCGCTCGGAACGTCCGGCCGACCGGGTGCACCCGTTCGGCTACGGCAAGGAGCGGTACTTCTGGTCGCTGCTGGCCGCGGTCACCATCCTGGTCTCCGGCGCGGCGTTCTCGATCTATCAGGGGCTGGCCACCATCCTGGGCGGCAGTAGCGAATCCGAGATGCTCTGGATCAACTACCCGGTGCTGGGCGTGGCCGCGATCCTGGAGGCCGTCAGCTTCCGGCAGGCCATCGGCCAGGCCAGGGGAGCGGCGGCTCGCGGCCGGCGCAGCGTCCGCTCCTACATCCGCGATCCGGAGGACCCGACCGTAAAAAGCGTGGTGCTGGAGGACTCGGCCGCGCTGGTCGGCCTGGCCCTCGCCGGCATCGGCGTCGCGCTGCACCAGCTCACCGGCAACGCGGTCTATGACGGCATGGCGTCGCTGGCCATCGGCGTGCTGCTGGTGGTCGCCGCGTTCGCGCTGGCGCAGAGCTGCAAGGGCCTGCTGATCGGCAAGCAGGCCGACCTGCGGATGCTGCAGGCGATCAGCCGAAGGGTGGAGGCGCAGCCGGAGATCCTCGACGTGGTGGATCTGCTGACCATGATGACCGGCGTGCACCGGATCCTGCTGTGCCGCGGGTGGATGTCGGAGAATTCCTTCAGCGCCGAGGAGATCGAGCAGGCCTGCGTCCGGATCGACAACGACCTGCGCACCGAGTTCCCGTCCCTGGACGAGATCTTCATCCAGCCGGTGCCGCGCAGCGACGCGCGGCTGCGGCACCGGGTGCTCAGCCGGTACGGCCGGGTGCTGGCCGACGAGCCCGAGTCCGAGGAAGGTGACCGGCAGGCCTCGCTGGCCGCCATCCCAGACGGGCAGCGACCGCCGGCGCAGTAGGCTGGACTGCTGTGACTGACGTAGCCGCCGAGCTGAAGGACCTCTCGGCCACCCTGTCCAGCGTGGAGTCGGTGCTGGACGTGCACAAGCTGCGCGCCGAGGTCGCCGAACTGGAGAAGCAGGCCTCCGACCCGGCCCTGTGGAACGACCCGGAGAACGCCCAGCAGGTTACCACCAAGCTCAGCCACACCCAGAACCAGATCCGTCGGGTGACCGACCTGCGCACCCGGCTCGACGACGCCGAGGTGCTCTGGGAGATGGCCGAGGAGGCCGAGGACGCCGAGTCTCGAGCCGAGGTCGAGGCCGAGCTTCCGAAGCTGACCAAGGCTATCGGTGAACTTGAGGTGCAGACGCTGCTGTCCGGCGAGTACGACGCGCGCGAGGCGCTGGTCACCATCCGGTCCGAGGCCGGTGGGGTGGACGCCGCCGACTTCGCCGAGATGCTGCTGCGGATGTACCTGCGCTGGGCCGAGCGGCACAACTACCCGACCGAGGTCTATGACACCTCCTACGCCGAGGAGGCCGGCATCAAGTCGGCCACCTTCCAGGTCAAGGCGCCCTACGCCTACGGCACGCTGAGCGTGGAGCAGGGCACCCACCGGCTGGTGCGGATCAGCCCGTTCGACAACCAGGGCCGCCGGCAGACCAGCTTCGCCGGCGTCGAGGTGCTGCCGGTGGTCGAGCAGTCCGACCACGTCGAGATTCCCGAGGACGACCTGCGGGTGGACGTCTACCGCTCGTCCGGCCCGGGCGGGCAGGGCGTGAACACCACCGACTCGGCGGTGCGGATCACCCACCTTCCCACCGGCATCGTGGTGAGCTGCCAGAACGAGCGCAGCCAGATCCAGAACCGGGCCTCGGCCATGGCGGTGTTGCAGGCCAAGCTGCTCGAACGCCGCCGCGAGGAGGAGCAGGCCAGGATGGACGCGTTGAAGGACGGCAGCTCCAGTTGGGGCAACCAGATGCGTTCCTACGTGCTGCACCCGTACCAGATGGTCAAGGACCTGCGCACCGACTTCGAGGTCGGCAACCCGGCCGCGGTGCTGGACGGTGACATCGACGGCTTCATCGAGGCCGGCATCCGCTGGCGGCGCTCGCCCTCAGCCGCCTGAGGTCGGGCAACTCGGGGGCTGGCGTTTAAGGTGCCGGCCGGCGGGGTCGATCTGAACGGCGTCGACCTCCGATGCAGCATGTCCCCGAGGAGCCCAGCCATGCCAGGCAGCGTCTACGTGTTTAACCTCTACAGCGAGCCGATCAGCAACCTGATCATCGGCGGCTACCCGGCGGGCAGCATCAACGGCTACGCCAACGGCGGCAGCGCGCCGCCCTACACCCCGGCCAGCCTGTCCGTGCCGCGAGCCAGGTACGCCGCCGGTTCGGCCGCGTTCGCGCTCGGCGCTAACCAGCTGCAGGTGCCATGGGATTCCTTCCAGGGCATGACCACGGTGACCATCCCGACCGGCAGCGTCAGCCTGGACGACTCGCTGCTCCTGCTGCTCGCGGTGAACGAGGCGATCCTGCTGAACACCCGCGGCTACGTCCTGTCGTCCTCTCCGGTGCAGCTTGCCACCGCGATGGCGGTGGCCGGCGAGTCTGAGCCGACCGGCGGTGCTACGGCCGGCTAGAACCGGGTCCCGCCCGCAGGCGGGGCGGAACCCGGTTCTGCGTCCGCGTTAGGGGAGTGCCACGAACGGAGCCAGGAACGAGCGCGCCGAGTCGGTGTCCGTCCGGTACGCGACATTCGTCGCGTAGCACGGCGTGTCACCGGTCACCGTGTCGCCGGCCAGCAGCATCACGCCGTTCAGCGTGACGAAGTTCGGCCCGCCGGAGTCGCCGTAGCAGGCGCCACCGTCGCCCTGTTGCTCGTGCATGGACAGCCGGATCCAGGACGGGTTGAGCGAGTTGAAGCCGAGCGGCGCCTTCAGCCGGACGCCGCCGCCGGGATGAGTCTGCGGTCCGCCGCCGTTGGCCGCCTCCTCGGTGCCGTAGCCGACCACCAGCCAGGACGCGTCGCTGAGCTGGGCCTGGGTCAGCCCGGACAGCTGGCCGGCGGTGGGCAGCCGTGCCGGCGTGAAGCTCCACCGGTCTGCCGGCGTGACCGCCCAGTTGGCGAAGTCCACCACCGCGATGTCATGCGGGTTGGACTGGCTCTTGGTGTAGTCGGGATCGGCGATGCCACTTCCCTCGACCGCCTCACCGTGTGCCAGGAAGTACTGCGCCTCGGCGGTCCCGGACAACCCGAGCGCCGCGGCGGCGTCCAGTTCGCCCTGTACGTCCTGATCCAGCGAGACGTAGAAGTGATTCAGCGACGGATCGGCCGACCATTCGACGATGCAGTGCGAGGCGGTGAGGAACGTGTCGTTGTCGATCATGGCGCCGGTGCAGTGCCAGTCGAACGAGTCGTCCACGCCGTCGCCGTTGGTGTCCCAGAGCACCAGCAACGCACCGGTCTCGGTGCGTTCGGGCGCCGGTGAGCTGTTGTAGGTGTTGATCGCGCCGGCGGGCGCGGCAAGCAGGCCCGCGGTGGTGATCGCGGCCACTCCGGTGAGCAGCAGCGCGGTCAGTCGAGCTCCCATACGATTCTCCTTCGGTGTCGGATCCGCACGGAGCTTGTCACTTCGGGGGGATTTGTGAAAGGGCGTCCGGGCGCGGTGACCGGGAGCACCGATTACTCCACGGTAGGATGGCCTTCCGTGATTGCGCTCCAGAACGTCACCAAGATCTATCCGGCCAGTACTCGTCCGGCGCTCGACGGCGTGTCCCTGGAAATCGACAAGGGCGAGTTCGTGTTCCTGATCGGCGCCTCCGGTTCGGGCAAGTCTTCGGTGCTGCGGCTGCTGCTGCGCGAGGACACGCCGACCAAGGGCAGCGTGATCGTCAACGGCAAGGACATCGCCCGGCTGCCCGGCCGCAAGGTGCCGGAGCTGCGTCGCGGCATCGGCTGCGTGTTCCAGGACTTCCGGCTGCTGCCCAAGAAGACGGTGTTCGAGAACGTGGCCTTCGCGCTGGAGGTGATCAACAAGTCCCAGCGCTCGATCAACCGCTCGGTGCCCGAGGTGCTGGAGATGGTCGGCTTGGACGGTAAGGCGCATCGCTACCCGAACGAGCTGTCCGGCGGTGAGCAGCAGCGGGTGGCGATCGCCCGGGCGTTCGTCAACCGGCCGCTGGTGCTGCTGGCCGACGAGCCCACCGGAAACCTGGATCCGGACACCAGCCAGGGCATCATGGGCCTGCTCGAGCGGATCAACCGCAAGGGCACCACGGTCCTGATGGCCACCCATGACAACAACATCGTCGATGCCATGCGTCGCCGGGTGATCGAGCTGGACCTCGGCCACGTGGTGCGTGACCAGAACCGTGGGGTGTACGGCGTCGGCCGCTGAGCCGAGAAGTCGTCGCCGAGCCGACCCACCTGCCAGAGGAGCCTGCTAACCACCATGCGTGCCAGCTACCTGATGTCCGGCGTCGCCACCGGGTTGCGCCGCAACGCCAGCATGACCGTCGCCCTGGTGTTGTCCACCGCGATCGCGCTGTTCTTCCTGGGCGGGGCGCTGCTGATCAACAAGGAGATCGCCAAGACCCAGACGGCCTACAAGGACAAGATCAACGTCTCGATCTACCTGTGCACCGCGACCTCCAACCAGACGCCGGGCTCCAACTGCAAGCACGCGGTGACCGACGCCGAACGGCAGGCGCTGCAGAGCCGGCTGCAGTCCGATCCGCAGATCAGCGGCGTCGAGTACATCAACCAGGACGAGGCCACCGCGATCGCCAAGCAGCGGCTGGGTGAGAAGGTGGTGGACGAGGCCGGTCCGGGCGCGATCCCGTCCTCGTTCACCATCAAGCTCAAGGATCTGAAGGCCGACTACGCCCCGGTGGCGGAGCGCTATGCCACCGCGGCCGGCGTAGAGCAGGTGCAGAACCAGGACGTGAGCCTGAAGACCATGCTGCGGCTGTTCGACACCGGCCGGGTCGGCTCGTTCGTGATGGCCTTCATCGTCGGCATCTGCGCGCTGTTGCAGATGGCCAACACGATCCAGGTGGCCGCGCAGCAGCGGCGCAATGAGACCGGCATCATGCGGCTGGTTGGCGCGTCCCGGTGGATGACCCAGCTGCCGTTCGTGATCGAGGCGATGGTCGCGGCCGCGGTCGGCGCGGTGCTGGCCATGGTCGGCAACTGGATCGCCAAGCTGGTCTTCCTGGACGGCCTGCTCGGCGATCAGGTGAAATCCCGCATCCTGCAGCCGATCGTGGGCAACGACATCCTGCTGGCCGGCGGCGTCGGCCTGATCGCCGGCGTGTTGCTGGCCGCGGCCACGGCCTGGGGCACCCTGCGGCTGTACGTCCGGCTGTAGCGGGTGGCCTGTAGTTTGGTGACATGGCCAGCGCAGCGAAATCGCCGAAGAGTACGGCGAAGTCGTCCAATCGGCCGGTACGCAAGCTGATCGCGCAGAACAAGAAGGCCCGGCACGAGTACGCGATCCTGGACACTTACGAGTGCGGCGTGGTGCTGATGGGCACCGAGGTCAAGTCGCTGCGCGAGGGTCGCGCCTCGCTGGCCGACGCGTTCGCCACCATCGACGACGGCGAGGTGTACCTGCACAACATGCACATCCCGGAGTACGCGTTCGGCTCGTGGACCAACCACACGCCGCGCCGGGTGCGCAAGCTGCTGCTGCACAAGGCCGAGATTCAAAGGCTGATCGGCCGGACGAAGGAGTCCGGGCTGACCCTGGTGCCGCTGTCGCTGTACTTCACCGAGGGCAAGGTGAAGGTCGAGCTGGCGCTGGCGCGGGGCAAGAAGACCTGGGACAAGCGCCAGGATCTGGCCCGCCGGGACGCCGACCGCGAGGTGCGCCGGGAGCTGGGCCGCCGGCTCAAGGGCCGGGTCTAGCGACGGCGATCGTGCTCACCGATGCCGAGGTGCCGACGGTGTGGCAACGGCTGGGCCTGCCCGGACTGGCCGACATCCACGTGCACTTCCTGCCCGCCGGGGTGCTCGCCAAGGTGTGGCGATTCTTCGACAACGCCGAACGCAACTACGGCACGGCGTGGCCGATCAACTACCGGACATCCGAGCCCGAGCGGATGGCCACCCTGCGCGCGCTCGGCGTCGAGCGGTTTCCCACCCTGTGCTATCCGCACAAGCCCGGGATGGCGGCCTGGCTGAACCAGTGGTGCGCCGAGTTCGCCGCCTCCCACTCGCAAGCAATCCACAGCGGCACGTTCTTCGGGGAGGCCTCGGCCGCGCGGGACGTCCGCTGGGCGCTGGAGGCCGGCGCCCGGGTCTTCAAGGTGCATCTGCAGGTGGGCGGTTTCGACCCGCGGGTCGAGGCGTTGGACGGCGCCTGGGGGCTGCTGGCCGAGGCCGGCGTGCCGGTGGTGGTGCACTGCGGGTCCGGGCCGCTGCCCGGCGCGCACACCGGTCCGGGGCCGATCGGGGAGGTGCTGCGCCGGCATCCCCGGCTGGTGCTGGTGATCGCGCACGCCGGCGCCCCGGAGTACGCCGAACACCTGGAACTGGCGCTGCGCTACCCGAACGCCCTGCTCGACACCACCATGGTCGGCACCGCGTTCCTGAACCGGCTGGCGCCGATCCCGCCGGACACGCTGGCCCGCTACCGGGACGCCGGGGACCGGATCGTGCTGGGCAGCGACTTCCCGAACATCCCGTACGACTACGCCGAACAAATTCAGTCGCTGCTGGACTGGGGTTTCGGAGAGGATTGGCTACGGCAGGTGCTGTGGCACAACGGAGCCCGGCTGCTCGGACTGAGCGGTCGTTCCAGCGAAGGGATTGGTCGTGACGGTTAGCTGGCGACCGCTCGAGATCGACACCGTGGCGGAACTCACCGAGTTGGTGAACACCCTTGCCAAGGCGGACGGCACCGAGGAGTTCTACGAGGTCGAGGATCTGCGGGAGGAGCTGCAAGGCGTCGGCTTCGATCCGGTCCTGGATTCGGTGGGCGCCTGGCAGGACGGCCGGCTGGTCGGCGCCGGCAAGCTGTGGATAGCCGGAAATCCCGGCTGGGACGGCAAGGCCACGGTGCGGATCGAGGGCGGCGTCCATCCGGACTATCGCGGGCAGGGCATCGGGCGGCAGCTGATGGAGCGGCTGGAGCCGCGGGCCCAGCAGCTGGCCGCCGAGCGGCATCCGGGCATCGAGGTGTGGCTGTCGGCCTCCGGCGGCCTGCCCGGTGCATCGGTCCGCCCGCTGCTGGAGCACCGCGGTTACCAGCTGGCCCGGTACTACCACGATCTGAAGCGACCGCTCACCGGCGAGCTGCCTGACGCCTCGGACGGGCGGGTCGAGGTGTACCGGCCGGAGCTTGCCGACGTGATCCGGCTCGCGCACAACGAGGCGTTCGCCGAGCATTGGGGTTCCGCGCCGCGCAATGAGGAACAGTGGCAGGAGATCGTCGAGTTGCGTTCGTTCCGGCCGGCCTGCAGCTTCGTCAGCCTGGCCGAGGACGGCTCGGTGGATGCCTACGTGCTGGCCTCGGCGTTCATGGCCCACGAGCTGTACATCGGGCTGGTCGGCACCCGGCCGCGGGCTCGCGGTCGCGGGCTGGCCCGGGCCTGCCTGGCCGCCTCGCTGCGGGCCGGCGCCGCCAGCGGGCTGACCGAGGTGGCGCTCGCGGTGGACAGCGAGAACGGCTCCGGCGCCGGCCGGTTGTACGAGTCGATGGGCTTCAGCAGGGTTCGGGTGTCGGCCGTCTACCGCAAGCTGCTGCCGGCGGGCTAAGGCTTAGTTCACCACCGTCGGGAACAGCAGTGGATCGTTGGCGAAGGCGTTGAAGTCCTGCTGCTCGGTCGAATCGAAGCTCGGTGCCGGCGCAGCGGTCTCGTTGGTGCGGTAGTCGGGGCCACCGGCCGGATATTCGTCGAAGACCAGGTACGCCTTCAGGTTCGGGTAGCTGCCGGCATCGAGGGCTGCCTTGGCGTCGGCATAGGCGTCGTAGCTGCCCTGTTGGCCGTGGGAGTCGGATTCGCCGAACTCGAACAGTCCGTACGGGTGGGCCGAGTAGTTGTGGCCGGTAGCCGAATTGGCGTTCAGCCAGTCATACCAAGCGCTGATGCTGCTGTTCCAGGTGCTGCCCGACGGCGGATTGGTGGTGGTGTCATAGCTCTGGTAGGCATCGAAGCCGACCCAGTCAACCACGCTGTCACCCGGCCACAGCGCGGTGCGCAGGCAGGTCCAGGGCGCATAGCTCATGTAGATCATCGCCCACACCACGTTGGTGACGCCCTGTTGGGCGAAGATGGAGTGGACGTTGGCCCACATCGCACGGTAGTTCGCCGGGGTGTTGCCGGCCGGGTTGCCGCTCTTGATGGCACAACCGGCCGGTGCCCCGCCGCCGACATCGTTTTCCGGCTCGTGGAACACCGACAGCATGATCTTGTGCGGCGCCACCGCCTTGATGTTGAGAGCGGCTTGGGCGATCTGCGCGTTGACAGTGCTGTTGCCGCCGGTCGCGGTCGACCAGTCGGCGGCAGGTTTCCAGTTGACCACCGGCACTGCGGTGCCCGTGTTGGCCTGCGCGATTTCGGCCTGGCCGGTGGTGTTGCCGCTGTTCAGCGGCAGCGAACCGGGCGGGTGGTAGGTGTGCCATGACGTGATCGAACGGCCATACCGGCTCTGCGCGTACTGCATCGCATCCGACACCGGGTGGGAGCTCTGGTCGCCGGCTGGCTGCCCGGCCACCGACGAGGCGTCCGCACCGAACAGCGCCTGCCGTGGGCAGACCGGCACCAGCAGCGCGTTCAGCCCGCAGGTCCAGCTGACGGTCAGCGACGGGGCCGGGCTCGCACCGAGACCGGTGAAATCGATGTCGCCGGCGGTTGCGGTCGTCGGCTCGGCCAGGGTGAGGGCGATGGTGCCGTTGCCGCCGGCCGGCAGCGCGCCGGTGACATCCCAGCTTGCGTTCTGCCCGGCGGTCGGCACCACCGAGCTCAACGTGGCGCTGGCGTAGCCCGGCTGGTTGTTCCAGGTGAGAGTCAACGGCGACCAGGCGGCACTGTTGGAGACATGCGCCTCCACCCGGTTCGCGCTGCTGGTCTGGGCCGCCGCGGTCAGCGTGGCGGTGAGCCCGGTGACGCCGGTGGGAATGCCGGACACGACGAAGTTGAGGTAACTGACCTTTGTCCGGCTGTGGCTTGGGTCGTTGTCAGTGCGGAGGAATGTGTAGGCGGTGGAGTTAGCGGTCGGGTTGTAGGAGTTTACGAACCCGTCCTGGCTAGCGGTGACGCTGACGCTGGTGGCCGTGCTCGCCGCGGCGGCCTTGCTCACCACGGTCGTCGAGCGAGGTTGGGCGTTCGCGGCTGGCGGACCGGTCAGCACGCCGACGGTGAGTGCCAGGGCGCTCGCGCTGATGAGAAGAGCCTTGCCGGTGTGTGCCATAGCCGTCTCCGATGATCTTTACCTACCTTCGCAGCTTTCGCCCGGCAAGGCAATGGGCTGTGGATGGGTATCAGCGGGTTAGCGCTGTGGCTGGAAACGGCGTAGCCGCAGGCTGTTCGTCACCACGAACACCGAACTGGCCGCCATCGCGCCGCCGGCGATCATCGGGTTGAGCAGGCCGAGCGCGGCCACCGGAATCGCGGCCACGTTGTAGCCGAACGCCCAGCAGAGATTGCCCTTGATGGTGCGCAGGGTTGCCCGGGACAGCCGGATCGCCTCGGCAGCCAGCAGCAGGTCCGGCCGGACCAGGGTCAGGTCGGACGCCTCGATCGCGATGTCGCTGCCGCCACCGACGGCCAGTCCCAGGTCCGCGGCGGCCAGCGCGGCGGCGTCGTTGATGCCGTCGCCCACCATGGCCACGGAGCGTCCGGCCGATTGCAGGTTCCGGATCTCCGCCGCCTTGCCGGTGGGCAGTACGCCGGCGATCACCTCGGCAATGCCGACCTGTTCGGCGATGGCTGCCGCCGCCCGCCGGTTGTCACCGGTCAGCAGCACGGTGCGCAGGCCGAGCCGGTGCAGCCGCCGGATCGCCTCGGCCGAGCTGGGCCGGGGCGTGTCGGCTACCACGGCCAGGCCGGTGATCGAGCCGTCCCAGCCGACCCAGACCGAGGTGTGGCCGCGGTCCTCGGCGGCGGTCGCGGCCTGCCGCAGCGCGTCCGGTACCTCGGCGTCGGGCCAGTGCTCGGTGAGCCAGCTCGGCCGGCCGACCCGTACTCGCCGTGCCGCCACCGTGCCGCAGACCCCCAGGCCGCCGGTGTCGGCGAAGTCGCTGACCGGTAGCGGTTCGCCCTGGTAGCTCTGGGCGATCGCGCGGGCGATCGGGTGCGCCGAGGCGTGCTCGACCGAGGCGGCGAGGCGATGCAGTTCGTCCGGGCCGGTGTTCGCGGCCGGGATCAGGTCGACCAGCCGCATCCGGCCGGTGGTGACCGTGCCGGTCTTGTCGAGCACCACGGTGTCGATGGCAGCGGCCGATTCCAGCACCTGCGGGCCGCGGATCAGGATGCCGAGTTGGGCGCCGCGGCCGGTGCCAACCAGCAGCGCGGTGGGCGTGGCCAGGCCGAGCGCGCATGGGCAGGCGATGATCAGCACGGCCACCGCGGCGCTGAACGCGGCGCCGAGCGGATGGCCGGTGGCTAGCCAGCCGAGCAGGGTGGCCAGGGCCAGCATGAGCACGATCGGCACGAACACGGCTGACACCCGGTCGGCCAGCCGTTGGGCGGCGGCCTTGCCGTTCTGCGCCTCGCTGACCAGCCGGGCGATCTGGGCCAGTTGGGTGTCCGCGCCGACCCGGCTGGCCCGTACCACCAGCCGGCCGGAGAGGTTGACCGTCGCGCCGATCACCTCGTCGCCGGGGGAGACCTCGGCCGGCAGCGATTCGCCGGTGATGGCGGAGGTGTCGAGCGTGCTGAGGCCGTCCACGATCACCCCGTCGGTGGCGATCCGTTCGCCGGGCCGGGTGACGAACTTCGCGCCGACGGTCAGCTGCTCGATCGGCACGAGGCGTTCGCGGCCGTCCTCGAGCAGGCTGGCCTGCTTGGCGCCGAGGTCGAGCAGCTTGCGCAGCGCGGCACCGGAGGCTCGCCGCGCGCGCAGTTCGAGGAACCGGCCGAGCAGGATGAGCACGGTGACGGTGCTGGCCACCTCGAGGTAGCTGTCCTGGTGGCCGGTCAGCACCGCGACCAGTGACCACAGGTAGCTGACGGTGACGCCGAGCGAGACCAGGGTGTCCATGCTGGTGGCGCGGTGGCGGGCCTGCAGCACCGCCGAGCGGTGGAACGGCCAGCCGCCCCAGCCGGCGACCGGGGTGGCCAGGATCAGGGCGAGCCAGCGCCAGCCGGCGGACTCCAGGCCGGGCAGCATGGCGAGCAGGGCGACCGGGACGGCGAGGGCGACGCTGATGAGCAGCCGCAGGCGGAGCGTGTCGAGTTCGGCGGCCTCATCGTCGCGGTGGGTCTGTTCGCGCGGCGTTGCCGTGTAGCCGATGGCCTCGACGGTCCTGACGATGTCGGCGGCTGCGTTCGACATGGGTGCGTGCGACTGCACGACGGCAATGCCGGTGGCGTAGTTGACGTTGGCCTGCACGCCGGGCAGCCGGTTGAGCTTCTTCTCGATCCGGGCGGCGCAGGAGGCGCAGGTCATGCCACCGATGGCGTATTCGGTGGGCTGCCCGGCGGCCTCGGTGGTCATGCTTCGGTGCTGGCCAGCCGGTAGTCGCCGGCCTCGTCCAGTGCGTCGGCGACCTTCTGCTCCGATAGGGGTTCGGTGCTGGTGACGGTGACGGTGGAGAGGCCGCCCGCGACCAGGTCGATCCGGACGTCGCTGACCTCGGGCAGGGCGCTCAGTTCCTCGGTCACCGCGGAGACGCAGTGCCCGCAGGTCAGGCCGGTCACCTGATAGCTGGTGGTACTCACGGTTGTGCTCCTTACGACTTGACCAGCCGGGCGATGGCCGCCGAGGCTTCCTTGATCTTGGCGTCGGCCTCGGCGCCGCCGTTGGCGATGGCGTTGCTGACACAGTGGTTCAGGTGCTCATCCAGCAGGGCGAGGGCCACCGATTCGAGCGCCCGAGTGGCGGCGGAGACCTGGGTGAGTACGTCGATGCAGTAGGTGTCCTGCTCGACCATCCGCTGCAGGCCACGGATCTGGCCCTCGATCCGACGCAGCCGTTTCAGGTGCGCCTGCTTGTGCTCGGCGTAGCCGGGTTGCACGGTGGTCTCCACGCGTCACTCCATACCCTAGGGGGGTACCTATCACGCCAAGCGTACCTCGCCGGTTAACCGGCTGCGAGGGGAGCGGTCGGCATGGCATGATTGAGTGGTTCGATGTGTAGTTGTACCGACCAGGGGGTGAATGGTCTCGACTTCGGACGTCGAGATGTGGAGAAGCGGGCCGAGGACCGCATTGCTGACCTCGTTAAAAAAGCGATGCACACAAAAATAAGCGCCGATAATAATCGCGCTGACTTCGTTCTCGCTGCCTAATCAGCGACAACGGGTCTGTCAGCCCGGGTTCGTCACCGGCCCGGATGCTGGCATCAGCTAGGTGACTCACCGTCCTGGCCGGTCGCGGGGCAGGACGGGACAACTCACAGCGACTGGGCCTGTCACACCGACTCGTGTGCGTGATCGGTGAGGCCGAGCAGAGGCACAGCACACTGCGCCCGGAGAATGCCCATCGAAGCGACGAAGGACCCGGGTTCGATTCCCGGCACCTCCACCAAACTGGGTGTCATCACACCCGGTGCAACCGAATGGACGCGGTATCCGAGAGGGCCGCGTCCATTCGGCGTCTGGGCCTCTGGACATGCCTTGGTCGCCGGCTTCGCCGTCTGGGGCCGGATCGCGGCGGTTTTCACCGCCTGGACGGCCTCGGTCCGCCGAGGCGCCGTCACGATGCAGCGCGGGCCCTCGACGTCAACCAGGATGCGCTCGAACCAAGCCTGGTTATAGGCACGGCGGGTCTCATCGTCCGAGTCCCGGTAGACGCCCGCAATCGACGATCAGCCGGGTGAGCGTGCGGATCAGCTGCTCATGTTCGAGGCTCGAGGTCGAAAACTGGACCAACCGGGCTTCGGCTTGTTTGAGCTGCATGGCGAGGTCAGCCTGCTTAGCCCGCGCGATGTCAGCAGGGACGACGTCCTCCATCGCCTTCTCGGCCCCCTTGATGCGTTCGCGTTTGATTGCGCTGACACGCTCCCGTAGCCGCCGCTCCTCGGTCTGCGTGGTGGCGGCGTAGTCGGCCAGGTCGGCCAGCAGTGCCTGCCGCAACTCCTTGGGCCGTCGGCCGTCTTTCGGGTGCCGAACTTCATCAGCTATCAACCGGTCATAGCTGAACAGCGGTGGGGGCTGGTGGTGACCAAGATGCCAGCTGTTTATCGAGCGCTGGAGTGCCGCGTTGCGCTGGACGACCCAGCGATTGTTGATCTGTTACGCGACACCCTGGCTTTGCATTGGGCGCGCAGTTCGGCGACGCGTGCGCTCCACGAACGCATCAGCCAAGACATCCTCCAGGAGAGCATGCGCAGGCATCTGCATAATCCCCAGCTGCTCGGCCGCATCTACCGTGACCGTACCGGCCTGGTTCCTACCGGGATCGAGGCCTTGCTATGGGCCACGATGAGTTGCACCGGCTAGGCGCCGAAGCAATCGAACAACAGTTCGCCGAACGTAACGCTGCCCATTACCAGCGAGCGCGCGAGTACTTTTCCACGCTAGCCATCCAGGTTGGGTATGCGGGCAGCGGCGACTTCCTCATTGGCGATGCCCCGGTGTTGACACCGCGCCGCGACGCCCCGGGGATGGGACCGCATCAAGGTGTCGGGCTGATGCAGGCGATTGAGATCTGCATGCCACTGAGCCCCAACATCATCATCTGCCTGGCTCGAAGGCCCGGCATCCGCAACTTAAGCAGTGAACAGGTCGACTACTACAACACGCAGCAGCTCAAGGCATTCATTCGTTACGTCGGTTGTCGCCCCGGCGGTCCCAGCGACTCGCAGTTACGCGCTGTCGCTGCGAGACTCGGCTAGCTGCTTATCCGCCACTGGTCTCTTCGCCAACCGGTCTGCCTGAAGCCCTCAGCTGGTTGGGCGACCGCGCCTGGTCGAAATACCCCAGGCCCGGCATCGTGCGACCTCCTCCTCCCAAAAGGCAAAGGCCGGTCCAACTGCCTCGGGAGGCGTACGTGTATCGAAGGGATCTGACAAGCAATTCACGCGGAAGTAGCCAGGGCCTGGATGGTTTTCGCGCGGGCCGGCCACGTGCACCACCAGGGCATCTAGGGGAGGCAACTCGCGTTCCTTGCAGCGCCAATGGACGGCTTCCATAAATTTGCGACAATCTGCTCGGCCCCATCTCGGTACAGGTCCTGCGGGGCCTCCAGCCCGGCCGCGCGGAAGACGAGCGAGTATGACCTCGAAGCGGCACGGTCTTCGGCGGCTTGCTCGATCAGGTAGTCGATAGCGGCGTCTACCTGCTCCTCGCTGAACCGCGGAGTCGCCAGCATGAGCAAGAGCATAAGGCGGTGTGCTCCACCCCGCGTCCTGGGTAGCCTCGCAGACATCACGTCAGAGACTGATTCCGCGTTTTGTTAACGGCCTGCTGGTTTGCCTGCTTCGGCCGCGCGGTCACTCTAACGGTGCTACCTTCTGCTCGGCATTTGTCGTCAAACGGGCGCAACCGTAGTCATCGCTACCCTGCGGGCACGCCAGCAGGGAATCGATATGACTGCGAGTCAACGCTGGGCTGCCATCACGGCAGCATTCGGGCTCTTGGTCGCCGGTTGCGTCGCGACGCAACTGACTCTCCCGGCAGGCCCGGCCGCAGCAGATGCCGCCACCGGCTCGGCGGGATTGTTCATGCCCGCTGCCGGCCGGCTGTTGGACACTCGCAACGGCACCGGCGGTTATGCGACGCCAATGCCGGCCAACACGGTCCGGACGGTGCCCACGGCCGGTGTCGCCGGCATTCCGGCGAGCGGCGTCAGTGCGGTGGCGCTGACGCTGACCGTGGTCGGCGCAACTACCGCCGGGGCGGTGAGCGTGGCACCAGGGGATGTGGCCAGCCCATCCGGAACGGCGCTGGTGTTCAACCCCGGTGACTCGGTGTCCAACACCGACCTCGTGGCCTTGCATGCCGATGGTCAACTGCACGTCGTCTCCAACGCTTCGGCGAACCTAATCATCGATGTGCAGGGGTACTTCACCGCTGGCTCGGCCACCGCGCCAGGCGGATTTGTGCCCGTTGACCAGACCCGGATCGTCGATACCCGCATCGGTACCAACGTGCCGCAGGCTCGGGTAGCCACCGGCGGCTCGATCACCGTCACCGCTACTGGACTGGCTGGCGTGCCGGTTGACGCCAGCGCGGTCTACGCCAATATCGCCATCCTCGGCCAGACCACCAATGGCTATCTGCGCACATTCGCAGCCGGTAGCGCCGTGCCGACCACCGGCGCGCTCGGCTTTGACGACACCACCCAAACCGAGTCGGTGGCGATCCCGCTCAGCAGCAGCGGCGCGTTCACCGTGCTCGTCGGCGCCGGCGGCCCGGTCGACCTGCTGATCGATATCCAGGGCTACTTCACTCCCTCGGCCGGTGATCGGACGTTCACCCCGGCCGCGGTGCACCTGCTCGATACCCGGGCAGCGCCGGTTCGCCCTCTGGCCGGCAATTCCGTCATGACGCTCAGCGTGGGTGGAGTGTTAGGCATCCCGGCTGTCAGTGACGGGCTGGCGGCAGTGGCGCTCAACCTGCGCACTGTGGAGACCAGTACGCCGGGCAGCGGCTTCCTGCGTGTCTGGCCCAGCGATGCTATCGAGCCGACGACATCCAGCGTTAACTACACCAACCTCAACACCTACCGCACTGACTTGGCCATTGTGGCTCCGGCGGCCGACGGCACTGTCAGCATCCGCAACGGCGGCGCCGGCCCGATCGATCTGGTGGTCAACGTCGAAGGCTGGTTCAGCTACATTCCAGGACCTAAGCCGGACAGTGCGCTGGCTGCAGCTGGCGATCACGGCCCGGTCGCTGTCGGCGGCGATGATCCGCCACCTGCCGGCGGCCAGAACGAGACAGTCAGTGGCACCTTCACCAATGCCGCTGGCCAACCGCTGGCGAATATGCCGGTGCAGATCACCGTGCCGCAGACCGCCGCGGTGGACGGTTCCGAATCAGCGCCCACCCTGCTGGGCACGGTCACCACGGACGCCAGCGGGGCCTGGAGCTTCACGCCGCCGGCCAGCCTGCCGAGCGACGTGCAGGCTGTGGTCAACGCCAACTCTGGTGTGCTCAACCTCGAGGCAGAGACCGCCGGCACCGCCCCGGACGGCACCGTGCTCGACGGCATGCAGTCGGTTTCGGTCGGCGTGCCCACCAGCCAGACCAACGCACTGACCACGAATGCGCTGGAAGTCAACGCCTCCCGCACTCCCGCGCCGTCGGCCGTGCACGTGATGGCTGTCAACGCGACAGAGGCCAGCGCGCCCACCGAGGCGCAGGCCGCGCAGTCGGACTCCTCGACGGCCGCCGCCGAGGGAAGCCCCGATTACCAGCCGAGTGCCTGGGAGAGCGACACGGCACCGACCGATACGCCGTACAACCCTGACCTGGTCAACGGCACTGACTACAGCAGTACCGCAGTGACTCCGGCAGACTGGCTCAGCGGCTGCTACACCACCACCCTGGCCGCCAACTCCACCATCGCCTACACCACCGTCGGGGAGGAACACGCCTACTGGGACACCAAGGGCAGCTTCACCTGGACGCGGGCGATGTCAAACAGCATCGGCATCAAGGTCAGCGCCGACGGCACGCACTGGAATGCCGACGGCACCTGGACCTTAGAAAACCATTCCTCCCTCTCGGTGTCGCTATCGCCGCGCGGGCCGTTCTACGCCCACCAGTTCCAGATTCCGGTGCGCTACGAATGGTCGAAGCGGCGCCACTCCTGCTACTACTGGCTCGGCCGGCACTTTTCCTACACCACCTATGAGATCTATCCCTACGGCTACTCCATTCCGGCCGGCGGCCTGGCCAGCCGGATCGGTCCAGACGTCTCGGACAACGACGGCTACGTCAAGTTCGCCGCCTCCAACCGCACCTACCGCGCCCAGGTCGAGCCGGGCACGGCCCTCGCGCTGCACGCTGGGCGCTCGATCACCTATGGCCTCGGCGCCAGCGTTTTCGGGGTCGGCATCAGTGCACAGACCATCTACGACAGCTACCACGAACAAGCGATCCAAGCCGGCTACGGCAACAACACCCACGACATATGGGGAGCGAAAGGCCCGATCGACGGGCATCCCGGGGTCTTCTACTCGTGGTGACCCGCATGTCGCGCGGTGCCCTCGTTGCGACAGTCTGCGTCGTTGCTGCGGTGCTAGTCGCTGGCGGCCTGGCGCTGGCATCCCGGCTTCGTCACGGGTTGACCAGTACCGGTAGCGCGTTGACTGTCTATGGCCCGCAAGCGAACAGCACCATCGGCTACCCGCATGTGGATGTCGGCAAAACGTACCGGTTTTCCTTTCCAGTGCCGCAAAACAAGCTAGGCCGGCCGGTGGTGCTCACCGGCGCCAGCGTTGTCACCGTCCCGGCCGGGGCAAGCGTGGTTGGCTACGAGCTCTACTCCATGAAGGAGGTCGGCGGCTACCCGCTGAGCTACGACGTCACTAACACCGCGAACACGGTGCATCTGTTGACGAACAAGAACTACATCGACTCGCGACCCAGCATCGCACCACACAGCGACAGCGACTACTGGGCCATGGTGGCAGTCAAGGTGACCGGTCCCGTGGTAGATCAGCTATCCGGCTGCGTCTACCGCTACTCGGTCGGCTCTCGGCACTACCAGCAAGAGTTCCCATGCGAGTTCCAACTCGGCGGGATTGTGCACTAGGAACAGCGTGTCGATGCCCGGCGACAGCAATTAGCACACAACCTGATCCGCCGCGAGCAGCGCCAGGGAGATCGACCCGGGATTATTGTGCTGCGTGACAACGGCTCTGGGCTGGCACTCGACGGCCCGTCTCAGGTTGGCGACCAGTACCTAGCGCTGTCGCCGCAGTTCCTCTTATCACGACACATGGAGCACTGGGGCACACCTCAAACTGCAGCTTTTCTGGCCGCTATGATTGCTGAGCGCCACGCCCGGATGGATCCAGCCATGAGGTACCTCGTGCGGATGCGCCAGGTCGGCGCTGGAGTCTGGAGTCAGCCCATGTCGTGGTTCGCCGATCCGGAAGACCGACGGCCGGCGCACCACGTGCGTCTGCCTTTCGCGGACAGGACACTTCGCCGCGGACTCACACTCCTAGCAGAGCAGCATCTGATTGCGGCGCGCTGGGTCTCTCGAAACCCACGGACGGGACGGAGGTTCGAAAACAGACGTCCGAGACGGCTGTACGTGAATGGTTTTGGTCCCGGTGCCAGTGGTCGCGAAGCGATGGAGGGCCGAACGCGATCAGTTCTGTTGTCGCTCGCGCTATAGCTGTCTGAGGTTCATGGTGACGAGAGAATGGTTGAGCGCACGAGATGTCCGCTGCACTCCAGAGGCTCAGCGAGCGTCAGCACGATCTTCTTGGGAAGTGGTTTCCAGACGCGGTCGTGGAGCGCGATCACAGCTGGGGCCTCACCGAGACAACCGTGATTCAGCTACGTTGCCACGACGATCGATACATCGTCAAAGCCGCGCCAGTAGGCGACAGGCACCTCTCTCGGGAGCTTCAGGCGCACGAGTTGTGGCTCAAGCCGTGGGCGAGTCGGGGGCGGGCAGTCCGCCTGGTTCAGGCCGATGCCGAGGCGTCAATTCTGGCGACCGAGTTCGTGCCCGGTCATCTGGTGCTCGATTCGCCTGTTGCCGACGATCCCGGTGCCTACCGGCAAGCCGGAGAATTGCTCGCGCTCTTTCACCAGCAGACGTCGGTGCTCGATCCGGAGTACGAAAGCAAGGCAAATGCGAGCATGCTCAGCTGGCTGGACGGCCCGAATCGGATTGAACCGGCAGCCGCGCGGGAGCTTCGGCGGATGCTCGACTCGTGGCCAACACCTCCGGCCCAGCTGGTTCCCACCCACGGTGACTGGCAACCGCGAAACTGGCTGTGGAACGACGGCGCGCTGATCCCGATCGACTTCGGAAGGGTTGCTCTCCGGCCGGCCATGACTGACTTCGCCCGACTGCACGTTCAAGACTTCCGCAGGAACGCCGTGCTCGAGGCCGCGTTCCTCAGCGGCTACGGGTCCGACCCGCGCGACTCCAAGGCGTGGTTGCGGATACGGGCGCGAGAGGCGGTGGGGACCGCCGCGTGGGCCTACGTCCACAAGGATCCAGAGTTCGAGGCACAAGGGCACTCGATGATTGCCGAGGTCCTCGCCAGCCGTAACGGCTGACTGGCTGCCGTCGCTGATCTCGAACATCCAAGACCGGTGATGCGCATGCCGCCAGTCGGACCTTTTCGGAGCCGGTTTCAGGGTTCCAGGCTTGGCCGCGACGGCTGGCACCTGGGTGATCTTGTTCCATGTGCTCCGGGCGTTTACCAACCGCCGTCTGAGGTTCGTGCGATTCCTGTGGTCAAACGACGTGAGTGGTAGGCCGCCGTTCGCTGCAGCGGACCGGCGAGCGGCCCGATGCGGCCGTCCTAACCTTATGGCCTCGGGCAAATCGAGGAGTTACGGCTCGATGGCTCTGAATGAGTCCGTGGCTGGCCGCGGGTGCAAGGACGGCCCGCGCGGTTGCAGGGCGGGCCGTCCTTGCTCGAATGAAGTGACAGTCGGCATGCGAATGAGTACAGTCTGTCACCGCCGTGCCGTGTAAGGGTTTAGCCCCATTCCCAGCCTCGCATCATGGTTCACCCCCTTCTAACTCGCGGCGGTCTGGATCACGAGGGGAGTCGCTGGGGTGCGTCGCGCTATAACCCACTGGGCGATCTGGCGGCAACCCCTCGTCGTCGTCGCCCTGATCTTCGGAGTCGAACTGGCAGCGGTGGTCGGTCCGCTTTACGAGGCGGCATCGGTCAGGCTCGGCGACGCCGCGACAGCGGCCCTGCTGGCTTCGTTGAGTATTGCTTACTCGACCGTTACCCGTCGCTTTGAACGCGCCCGGCGGGCGCTGGGCCGCAATACCCTGCCGAGGACGATTCCAAATCTGTTGACCGCGTGGGGTATCGCGGCGGCTATTCTGCTGCCGTTGCCGCTTGCCGCGGTTGTTCTGGTCGTGGCGGCAGCGGCGGAGTGGCCGGCCCGCAATATCGTCGGGCACGCCACGCCGTACAAATACGTCTACAGCAAGCGACCACCATCCTGGCGGCAATGGGCACACGGCTATTGCTGACGCTGGGGCTCCCCCGTCAACTTTCCCTGTTGGTCGCCTCCGCTACCTACACCTGCATCTGCGTATTGGTCATCTCCCTCGCGGTGGCGAGCAGCGGTCAGTTCCGCGCCCTGCGCGTCTATCTACAGCCGAAGTCGTACGCGCTGGACGGATGGACAGCTGCGATCGCGCTTGCACAGGTCGAACTGCATGATCTCCATCTGTGGTCGCTGGCCTGGTTGTCTCTGCCGGCCACCATCGCCGTGCAACGTCGGGCAACGAGGGCCGACCTGCAGGCGGCGGCAGCCGAGAGCGGCAGCAACAGACCGATGAACGAGGATGCCTGGTGCATCGCTGCAACCGAGATCGTGGCGGCGCTGCCGGTGGTTTCCATCCTGCGAGTAACGACCGATGAACCGCTGGCGGTGCACGCCGTCGCGCAGATGCAGGCAGGCTGCGACGCAGTCGGCCAAGTCGGCGATTCCGGCTTAGCGATCCTGCTTGTGGATTGCCCCGAGCTGAACGCGGAAGCTCTGGCGGCGCGCCTGCGCGCGGCACTCCGTTACAGCGGAGTATCAGCGAGCGTGGCAGTCGCGGTGAAGCCGCGAGACGGCGATTCGTTGCACGATCTGTGGATAACGGCCGAAGCAGAGCTGATCACACGCGAAGCCGCGCGCCGATCAGCCACGTCGCCTGACCCAGACGCCTAGCCGGGCTTAGAACGCGAATCCGGACCTCTCACCGATCATTGCCGACGCTTGCAGCAGTTATCAGCAACCTAGGCGGGGTTGATGGCCTATGCGACTAGATGCTGCTTGGGTTTCCTAGTGGAGGCGAAGGGGTGGCTCAGCCTTGGCGAGCATGTCCGTCGAGAACGTGCGAAACGACGGCAGACTCAGCAGGAATTCGCCGAGTCAATCGGACTATCGGTGCGGACGCTCGGAAGCATCGAGGCTGGCACCGGTACTCGCTACGATCGCGGTACCCGTGCCATTGTCGAATGGGCGCTCGGGTGGGCTCCCGGTTCGCTTGAGCTGGTCGTATCCGGCGGCCAGCCGCACATCGAGGTCGACCCGACCTTCGCTCGCGTGCGAGATGCCTGGCCGAGGCTGCCGGTCGAGGCTCGGAACCTGATCGCCGGACTCGTCGAGCGAGCGCTCGACGGCCAGGTTGAAGTGCCGAAGCCGGCCCCAACGCGGCCGCGGAAGGCTGGCCGCGCTGGTGCCAAGGATGGTCATCCAGCCGCGCCGACTGCTACTGAGTGGCACTGACGCCAGCCATACGCGCGGGCGAGTGATGGAATTCTCGTCAGGACGACTGGCAGACGCGGCCGGCGCCCCGGACCAAGGACAGTCGCGGGGCGCCATACCGGGTCAAGCAGGTCAATCAGCGAGTGTGGAACCACGCGTCCTTGCCGGCCGTCCCAAAGGCGGCTATCGAGGTGGTGTCGGTACCCAGCGATCCCCAGCTACCGCTGTTGAAGTAGCCGATCGTGACCAGGGCCGGGAAACTGCGGGCCTGGCTCGGAATGGCCTTGAACCAGGCTGGCCGGCGCGAGTCGGCGACGCAGCCATATTCGCCCAGGCCCAGCGGCAGTTTCTTGGCGGTGGCGTCGACCGGGTCCAGCAGCCCACCCCGGATCGCGTTGTAGAACGGCGCGACGAGCTGGGCGAAGCTGAGCCAGTGGGACGGGTTGTGGTTGTACGGGTCCCACATGATGAGGTTGACGTAACCGGGGCCGGGCCAGAGCTGCTGCAGCGACCAGGCCTTGCTGGGATCCGAGGCGGTCCACCCCGACATGGTCCACGCCCACAGCACATTGGAGACGCCTCGGGCGCGGAACCGATCCACGATGTGGCGGTAGGCCGCCGCGTACTCGGTCCGGGTGCCGGCGGCCGCCCGGATCTTCGCGGAGCCGCCGATGTCGGGCCGGTCATCGGTCTCGGGGTCGATGTCGACGATGAACTTGTACGGGGTGGCCTTCACCCTGGCCGCCACCGCGTCGAGGTAGCGGTCGAGCGAGCCACTGGTCACCTGCTTGTAGGTCCAGGTCTTCTGGACATGGCCGCCGCGATCGGTCGAGGAAGCGCCGGGCGCCGGCTGCAGGGCGGAGTCGTAGCCGCCGTCATAGGACACCAGCTCCCAACCGATGTGGATCGTCCGCCCGCCGGCGGCCTCGGAGAGCATCGCCGACGTCGGCCACATGTTGTTGGTGGCGTCGAAGTCCTTGAAGTGGTGGATCAGGTCGAACTTGCGTCCGATCTTGCTCTCCATCGAAGTGGGATCGGCGCCGCCGGCCGGGTAGTAGCCGAACAGCGCGCCGCTGCCCTGCGCCGGCAACACTCCAGAGGGAGGCGTGCTGACGGGGGTGGGCGTCGGGCTTGTCGTCAGCGGAGCCAGGCTGACGTCATCGACCAGGAAGGACTGGCCGGCACCGAGGTTCCAGACGAGGGCGTTCAGGTCGATGCTGTCTCCGCCTCGGGAGGCCGCCAGGTCCACCGTGAGCTTGTGCCATGCGGTGTCGGTGGCCCAGTAGGAACTCTGCTTGCTCGTCACCAGCGCGTTGCCGCTGGTGTACTCGAGCAGCCGCAGCACCAGGGTGGTGTTGGCCTGGGTCGCGCGGAGCCAGGCGGTCGCCTCGTAGGTCCGGCCCGCCGTGGTGTTGGCGACGCTGTTCGGTGAGTCGTTGAGGACGGTGGTGGCCGCGGCGGTCGAGGTGTTGGCCACCTGAGCGGCGTAGCTGCCGGTGTGCCCGCCGGAAACCCGGGCCAGCGGTACGGGAGCCGTGCCGTCGGCCTTCGGGGTGGCGACCCAGCCACTGGTGCCCGTCTCGAACGTCCCGTTGGAGACGTCGTTCTCGGCGGCCGAGACGGTCGAGGTTGCGACGACGCCACTGGCGACCATGGCCGACAGGCAGGTCAGGGCGGCCATCACCCAGCCAACTCGTTGATGACGGCGCGACTTCGATGAGTCGGCGTGCCTGGGGGCGCTTCGGTCAGCGCGGTGGGCGGGCTGATGCACTGCCGCCGTGGGGGCATGACGGAGCAACGGACATCCTCTCCTCACGCCTGCGGGGTGAGCTGTCGGGTTCGGGCGGGAGGTGCCCGGCCGCAAGTCTGCGGCTTCACCCCTAGGTCGCACGCGCGACCGTCACCTTGGTTCCCCCGCTCCTGCCGAGTGGTTCGAAACGGTGGTCCGAGCGGGGCAGGACTCGGCGAGCCGCGCGGACAGCGTCCTCTGGACGCGGTTGCACACTATGGGTTGCGGTTGCGTAACGGCAAGCGCCACACCCGGGGCCTGCCAATAGGTCCGAAATGGCCGGCCATTTGCCGGTCGCAGCAGAAAGCTCAACTAGAGGTGGAGAAACACCCCAGCCCCCGCTTCCGGCTCCTCAGCCCTTCGCGGTGTTGGCCTGCATGGCTTCCCGGATGAGCGCCTGCAGCGCGGCCTTGTCGATCTTCGCGCCCTCGGGAAAGTCGATGCCCCGAACGGTGTTACCGGTCAGGCGCGTGTTGAAGAGCTTCTTCGGATCCTTCAGCTGAGCACCCTTGGGGAAGGTCAGCCTGACCGCGTTCTTGAGCAGGTCGGCGTTGCACAGGATGCCATCGTGCGACCACACCGGAACGCCCTCCGGCTTCGACGGCTTCTTCCACTTCACCTCTTCGACCACGTCTGGATCCGCCTGCCGGATGAGCGTGCGGAGTTCGGACAGCATCGTGGACTGCCAGGTGTTCGCCGCCTCGATAATGTCGTCGATCTGTTGGGACGCTGACCTCTCTGCCATGGGGAACCCTTCCATCAGCAGGCATATATCGATGGTGCGCGGCCAAACGGTGTGTGCCGGCGCGTTATGCATAGTGGCACGGAGCCGCGCGGCGTGCCCGGCCTGTGAGCGGTTCCCGCTGGGTTATCCACAGGCCGTCTGCGGGGTGATCGAGCTTCCGGCATGATGGTGCTATGCGGGCTACACGGTATTTGCGGGCTTTTGCCCTCGCTCTGCCGGTGATGCTGCTGGCCGTCGCCTGCTCCCGCAGCAGCGCGACGCCCAATCTGTCACCGGTTTCCTCCGTGCCGGCGTCCTCGGCCGGTTCCGCGTCTCCTTCGGTGTCGGCCAGCCCGAGCGCAGCCACCTATCCGGCCGACGTGCCGCTGACCGGCCACAATGTGCGGCCGGGGGAGAAGCCGCCGGTGTATCCGGCCGCGGCCAAGGCACCTACCCAGGACGGCGCGAATGCCTTCGCTGAGTTCTTCATGCGGACGCTCGATTGGGCCTACGCCACCACGAATCCGTCGTACGCGCGGCACTTTTCGGGTTCGACGTGCGGGTTGTGCAATGGCCTTGCGGTCGGCATCAGTAAGACCGCTGCGCGTCACCTCTGGTATGAGGGCGGCAGATTCACCGTTCATGCTGCGACCGGGACGGCGATTGCACCGGTGACAGCGCCGGCGGACTTCTGCTCCCTAATCCAAGTAGATGTGACCGCCGAGAGCGTCGTGGACAAGACCGGAAAGATCTATAGCGGTGACGGGGCTCATTCAAACCTGGAGTTCAAACTCTGCGCCAAGCAGTCCACTTCGTGGCTGACTACGTACTTGGCTCGCATATGAAAGCTCGTTATGCATGGTTGTTGTTGTTCTTGGCGGTGCTCAATTCAATGATCGGCATGAGAATTGCCGAAGCTGAAGGTAGCTCAACCGGATGCGGGACGGAGGGGCTCGGCTCCTTCGCAGGCGATACAGGCGCGGGTTCGGTGTCGGTTTCGGGGGAATGCAGCGTGCGCAGCACGGATCTTCCCGGGGCGGGTGGCTTGCCGGTGCTGGTCATCGATTGCGGGTACGCCACCGCAACGGACGACCACACCTACTGGAACAAGGCCTGCGGCCCAACCGGTTTCCCGTGCCCAGCCGTCCCCGGCAACCCGACACCGCACCAGTTCATCACCACCGCGGCGCTGACAGAGCCGCCGCTGCCAATCGCGCAGTGGTGCGCCGGGGTGGACACTCCGATGCCCTCGGCAGCCGCGCTACGCGACGAGGTGATCCGGCTGCTGCGACCGTCCCCCATCGGAGTCTCGCCGAGCACCGGCACCGGCCTGGTCAACCTCAAGACCCTGTACTGGATCAACACCAGCACCACGGTCAACCTCGGCCGCGCGGCACTCGTCGGATTCCCGGTGGAACTCAAGGTCAACTACGACCGCACCGAGTTCGACTTCGGCGACGGCAGCAGCGACACCCTGCAGCCCACACCCGGCACTCCGTACGACCCGGCGCACGACTGCGGCCGCTGCGCCGCCGAGTTCGGCCACACCTACACCCAGCCAGGCACGGTCGCCATCACCGCGCGCACCTACTGGCGAGCGCAGTATCGGATCGCCGGCCAACCCTGGACCACGATGCCCGGCACCGTCACCGCTCAGCAACCTGCGAGAACCACGCTCATCATCGCGCAAGCGCGGAGCGTCCTGGTCGGCCGATAGAGGCGGTTCACATCAAGCCATCCGCATCTTCGGCCCAGGCAACGGCTATGGCTCGATGACGTTCGCAACCTGCTCGGGAAAGTCCATCGCCACAAAGGTGTGTCCCCCTGGCACGAGCGTCAGCGTGGAGTTGGCGAATGCCGCCGCCAGCCGCTCAGCGAAGGTGACCGAGAAGAACGGATCCGCATCACCCCAGACCAGCCGCACCGGTTTCGGGAAATCGCCGAACCGAGTGGACACCTCGAGCAGGTCCTTCGGATCGATGTTGCTGAGCAGCTTGGCAAGATCGCGGCGGATCTTCCTGTTGCTGAGGCCAGGCTCGATCCAGCTACGGGTCACCGTCGGATCCGGCGTGCCGGCGGAGGTCCCACCGTAGACGTTTCTCCTGTTCCTGAGGGCAGTCAGCCTGAGGGCGGTGAGTACCGGCTTGATCAGCCACGCATGGCTGCCAACCCTGACCAGGCCGCTGAACTCGGATGGCGGGAAGCGGTCGAACGCATCGCAGTTGGTCAACACCAAGCGGCCGATACGCGAGTGGTCGGTGTCGATCGCGTACTGGCAGACCGCGCCACCGGTGTCGTTGCCGACCAACGTCACGTCGTTCAATTCCAGTGCGGCCAGAAAGTCGATAACGAACCGTGCGATCCCACGCGGGCTGAGATCGGCCTCATCATTCATCGGGACCGGGTGCGACCCCAGCGGCCAGTTCGGCAGGAAACTCCGGACACCCCGCCGAGCGAGGACGTCGGCAACGCCGCTCCACAACCGACTGTCCACCAACAGGCCATGGACGAACACGACCGGCGGCACCCTGCTCTCGGCCGGACCGGCGACGCGGTACGTGACAGTTCCCTGCGGAAGGTGAACGCGACTCAGGGTGGGTGCGGTGCTGGACACCCTGAACACCTATCACACGATCGCTGGCACCGCGCTAAGCGGATCAGGCCGAGGTCAGCGCGACGACATCGCCGTTGGAAGGCGCTGCGCTACCGCGACGCTGGGGTTGACAGGGCCGGCGATAGGGCGTTCGCTCAATGGCGATCCGTGATGGATTAGCGACAGTCCGTGACGGACCTGGCCACGACAGCGCGGCTCCGCAGCGGAGGCAGTTCGGCTCCGGCAGCACACCCGGGTAGGCGTGATGCGCACACTTATCGCCACCGTTCTCGCCTCCATGCTGCTGTCCCCGGCGGCCCTGGCCGTGGCGGCAACGCCGTCGGCAGCAACGCCGTCCACAGCAACGCCGTCCACGGCACCGCCGTCGACACCAACTCGGCCGGCGACGCCGCATCAAGCCACGACCCAAGGCCTGACCGCCGAGCAGGGCCTGACCGGAGCCCAGCGCGCCGAACTGCAGTCCATCGCCCGCGACACCTGGCGGTTCTACAGCACCGACGTGGACCCGGCGACCCACCTGCCGATGGACAACGTCACCTACGCCGGCGGCTCGGCCACCCCGACCGGCTACGGCCGCTACACATCGGCGGCCAACGTCGGCGTCTACCTCTGGGCCGTTGTCGCGGCACACGATCTCGGCCTGATCAGCCGACCGGCCGCGAGGACAAAGATCCAGCAGACCCTGCAGGAAGTTGAGCACCTCAAGAGGTATGACGGATTCCTCTACCAGTGGTACGACACCTCCAACGGCCACGTGATCCGCAACCCCGGCGACATCGACTGCGGCAGCGAACCGACCCCGACCTTCGACAACTGCTATTTCATCTCCAACGTGGACAACGGCTGGTACGCCTCCGGGCTGATCGTGGCGCGACAGGCAATGCCGGAGCTTCGGCGCCTCATCGACGGCCTTATCAAGCCGATGAATTTCGGCATCTTCTACGACGGCCGGCCGGAGACGCACTGCAACACCAACCCGGCCATCCCCGGCAACCAGCCGACCGGCCAGATGTACGGCGGCTACTACGCGGGGCTGCCGCCCGAGCAGGGCGACAACTGGACGCACTACTACCACAACGGCGCGCTCTACAGCGATCCGCGGATCTCGGCCTACCTCGGCATGGGGCTGCACCAGCTGCCGGGCAACGTGTGGTGGCGCAGCTGGCGGGAACTGCCGCCACCCGCGCCGTACAGCGACTGCCAGGCCACCGATCCCGACTTCTCCTGGCAGGGCCAGTGGCCGATGCCCGGCTCCTGGCAGACCTACACCGATCCGCAGTCCGGCCGGCAATTCCCCGTCTGGGAAGGCCATTACGTCTATCCCGGCTCGAACCTCAGCTTCATCCCCACCTATTCGGGCGGCATGTTCGAGGGCCTGATGGCCAACGAGGTAGTGCCCGAAACGTCCTGGGGGCCGCGCAGCTTCGGCCTCGCCGACGCGCGTACCGCCGACGTCCAGATCAAGTACGCCACCGAGCAGCTCCAGCTCCCGGTCTGGGGGATGTCGCCGTCCAGCACGCCGGATGACTCCGGTGGCTACGGCGGCTACGGCGTCGAGGGGCTGGCCTTCCCGTACTACGGTGCCGGTGCCGACGCCAGCCACCCGAACCAAGGGCTGTCCCTGTGCCACGGGTGCGCGACCGAGGACGTCGTGACGCCGCACGCCTCGTTCCTCGCCCTCGACGTCGCTGGCCAGCAGGCCATGGCCAACATCAACACGCTGCGCAGCCGGTATCCCGGCGTCTACGGCGTAGCCGGCTTTTTCGACGCGGTCAACCCGACCACCGGCTCGGTCGGGCACCGCTACCTCGTGCTCGACCAGTCGATGATCATGGCCGCGCTCGACAACGCCCTGAACCATCGCCGGTTGCAGGGCTACTTCGCGAAGGATCCGGTGTCCTGGGCCGCCCGGCTCTACCTCGGCATCGAGGACATGCGGCTCGGCCCAGCCAGCTAAACCCGCGCCAGAGGAGGCCACGGTGAAAACTTCCAGATTCTTCCGTCGGGGACGGGTCATTGCCCTCGCCGTGGTCCCGGTCGCCGCCGGCGTGCTGGTCGGCGGGGCGACGCTGACCGCCAGCACCGCGAGCAGCCCGCCGAACCACCAGCCGGTGGAGGCACGGGTGAACGCCCTGCTGGCCAGGATGACCGTCGAGGAGAAGTTGGAGCAGATGCAGCTGCTCTCCGACTCCCAGATCACCGACGCCGAGGCGGCGAAGGGGGTCGGCGGCGTCTTCAGCCTCACCGATCCGCAGAAGATCAACCACCTGCAGCATGTCGCCGTCGAACAGTCCAGGCTGCACATCCCGATCCTGTTCGCCTACGACACCATCCACGGCTTCCGCACCGTCTTCCCGGTCCCGCTGGCCGAGGCGAGCAGCTTCGACCCGGCGGTGGCCAACGCCGACGCCAGCTACAGCGCCCGCGAGACGGCGGCTACCGGCATCAAGCAGGTGTACGGCCCGATGGTGGACGTCTCGCACGACCCACGCTGGGGTCGCATCGTCGAGGGATCCGGCGAGGATCCCTACCTCGGCTCGGTGATGGCAGCGGCCAAGGTTCGCGGTGATCAGGGCAAGAACTACGCCGCGTCCAACAAGGTCGTTGCCAGCGTCAAGCACTTCGCCGCGTACGGGCAGCCCGAGGGCGGACGGGAGTACAACACCACCGACCTGTCGACCCAGCGCCTGTACAACCTGTACCTGCCTCCGTACAAGGCCGCCATCGACGCCGGCGCGGCCACCGCGATGTGCTCGTTCAACGCGATCAACGGCGTCCCCGGCTGCGCCAACCACCAGACCGAGACCGACATCCTCAAGCAGTGGGGATTCGACGGGTTCATCGAAAGCGACTACACCGCCGTCGCCGAACTGCGCGCCTGCCCGCCGGTCAACCCGAACACCGGCCCGTGCGGCCATGGCGTCGCCGCGGACGGCCCGGACGCCGCCCGGCAGGCCATCAGCGCCGGCACCGATATGGAGATGGTCAGCACCAACTACGTCAACTTCGGCAAGCAGTTGCTGGCCCAGGGCAAGATCACCATGGCACAGATCAACGACGCGGTGCGGCGGATCCTGCGGGTCAAGTTCCGCGCCGGGCTGTTCGACCACCCCTACGTGAACTGGCAGGCGGCGGACTCCAAGCAACTGCTGCCCGACGCGGTTGCCGCCGAGCGCAGCGCGGCCAGCCGATCGATGGTGCTGCTCAAGAACGACCACAGCACGCTGCCGCTGGACCCGGCCAAGTCGGTCGCCGTCATCGGCCCGCTGGGCAATGACCAGCACGACATGCTCGGCCCGTGGTGGGGCACCGGGCGTGATGAGGACGCGGTGAGCGTGTACCAGGGAATCAAGGCCCAGGATCCGCGGACGACCTTCGCGCAAGCCTGCGTCATCGAGGACAGCAACGCCGCGAACCAGGCAGCCAACGAGTGCGCCTCCGACGCCGGGTTCGACCAGGCCGTCGCCACCGCGAAGGCAGCCGACCAGATCGTACTGGCCCTCGGCGAGACCCGGGGTGCCAGTGGCGAGGCCGAGTCACGCAGCAACCTGGACCTGCCCGGCAAGCAGCAGGAACTCATCGACCGGATCGCCGCGCTCGGCAAGCCGTTCGTGGTCACCCTGTTCAACGGCCATCCGCTGACCCTGGCGGGCGTCGCAGCCACCTCACCGGCCATCCTCGAAGCCTGGTACCCCGGCGTCCAGGCGGGCAACGCCACGGCCGACGTGCTGTTCGGCAAGGTCAACCCCGGCGGCAAGCTGCCGGTCTCCCTTCCGGTCAACGTCGGCCAGATCCCCATCTATTACAACCACGAACCGACCGGCCGGCCGTGCGACGTCACGTCGAAGTACAACTCCCGCTACCGCGACCTGCAGACCTGCCAGCCGCTGTATCCGTTCGGCTACGGGCTGAGCTACACGACCTTCTCCGTGTCGAACCTGCGGTTGAGCTCGACCAGGATGGACGAAGACGGCAGCATCACCGCCAGGGCAGACGTCACCAACACCGGCAGCCGTGCCGGCGACGAGGTCGTGCAGCTCTACCTGCACGACCCGGTGGCCAGCATCTCCCAGCCGGTGCGGCGGCTGCGCGGTTTCCAGCGAGTCACCCTGCAACCGGGGCAGACCAGGACCGTGACGTTCCGGCTCGGTCGCAACGACGTCGGCTTCTACGACAACACCGGGCACTTCGTCGTCGAGCCGGGCCGGATCGACGTCTACGTCGGCGACAGCTCGCAGGCCTCCCTGACGAAGTCCTTCACGGTGCGGTAGGCAGCCTCATCACAGTCTCGAGCGAAGGACGTCGAAAAGCACGGCGGCGTGGCTGATCTTAACCGCCTTGGTCGCGGTCACGATGGTCACCGGCTCCGAGTGTGCCCCGCTCCGGCTGCTCGGTTCACGTCTGCATACCGGCGCGCGGGGCCGGATCGGTCTCGGGCCCTGGCGCGCAGCGTCCAGGTCAGGCATTCTCGTCGCAGTGAGGCTGATCCTCGCCGAAGGGGGTTCGTTCCGCATGGCTGAAACCGACCAGGTTCGCGCGGTCCGCGACTACTACCTGCAGGACAACGACGACGGCGAGCCGAGCATCTATCACGTCTGGGAACGCGGGGTGGGGCGTGGGAACGTGACTACTCCGTCCACCTCCAGCGAGCCGTACCGCGAGTGGATGACCGGACTGCTGCGCGGCCTGCTCGCCGAGAGCCCGAAACCGGCATTGCTCAGCGTCGGCTGCGGCAACGCGATGCTCGAAGCAGGCCTGGTGGCCGACGGATTCCGGGTGCTCGGCGTGGACCCGATGGAACCTGCGGTCGAGCTCGCCAAGGCCAAGGGCGTGGAGGTCGTCTGCGCCGACGCACTCGACTGGACTCCGCCGCCGGGGCCGTGGACCGTGCTGTATGCCGACGGCAGCCTGGGACACCTGTACGACCCGGATACCGGTGTGCGGCCGGCGCTCGAGCGGTTCAGGTCCTGGTTGCCCGAGGGCGGTGCCCTGGTGCTCTCGGTCGATCCGCCGTGGCCAGGCGAGACAGCGGTGTCCAAACACCCCGACCTGCGTTACTACTTCCTGCCCGATGCATACCTCTGCAAGCAGGTGGCGGAATGCGGCTTCCGGGACGTCAGCAGCACCGTCTTCGTCTTCGAGAAGCCGATAACCGGCCCGCGCAATCGCCTGGTCGTGACCGCTCGGCGGTAGTTACGACTCCGGGGCGGTACGTTGCAGTTCGGCGTCCCATGCCTGGCCGAGCTCCCATTCCCGGTCGGCCAGCTCCCGATAGGTTGCCAGCGCCTCCGGTGTCGCCGGCAGGTCGGCGCGGATCAGCGCCACTCGAGCGTCGGTGGCGGCGAGGTATTGCTTGGTCAGCTGAGCGAAATCTTCATCGGTCATCGTTGCCCGTCCCCGTATCCGAGCCGGCGTCTCCACTGTCGAGTCAGGGGCCCCGCTGCTGGAGCGCGAACGTCGGCACCTCTTGTCTAGTCCTCGAACGCCGATTTCGCTACTCAGGGCCTGGCAGCACGGAGCCGGCCGCTCGCGGGTTGCGCGAGCGGCCGGCTCCAAATCCTGCGTGAGGAACCTTTGCCAAGCGGGCAAAAGCGGATTAGTAGACGCTCACCCCGTACACCGACAGCGGCTCGGTAACCGGCTGGAAGTACGTGGTGCCGCCGCTGGTGCAGTTGCCGCTGCCGCCTGAGGTCAGGCCGAGCGCGATGGTGCCGTTGAACAGCGGGCCACCGGAGTCACCGGGCTCGGCGCACACGTTGGTCCGGATCAGGCCGGTGACGGTGCCCTCGGCGTAGTTCACCGTGGCGTTGAGCTGCTGCACGCTGCCGCTGTGCACGTGGGACGTGCTGCCGCTGCGCTTGACCGATTCGCCGACGTAGGCGTTGGCGGCCGAGGTGATGTCCTGGCTGGTGCCGTTGTACAGGTCAACGGTGCCCGGCGGCACGCTGCCGTTGGTGTAGCGGACGATCGCGTAGTCATTGCCCGGGAAGCTGCTGCCCGCGGTGGTGCCGAGCACCGTGGTCTGCGAGGAGTTGGAGTACCAGGTGGAAGCCACGTTGCCGCAGTGGCCGGCGGTCAGGAAGTAGTAGGTGCTGCCGGAACGCACGTTGAAGCCGAGCGAGCAGCGGTAGCCGCCTCCGTAGATGGCGTCGCCACCGGCAAGCTTCTTGCTGAAGGTGCCGGCCACGTGCTCGACCCGGGCCGCGTCGCCGAACTTGGCCACGATGCCGTTGATGCGGGCCGCCTTGGCGCCGGTCACCGTCTGGTCGAGCGAGACCACGACCTGGTCGGTGGTCGGGTCGATGCCCCAGGCGGTGCCCGGGATGCGGGCGGAGTTGTTGAGGGAGTTGGTGATGCCGGTCAGCGCCGCGGTGTTGTACTTGACCAGCTGCGCGGTCGCGCCGGCGGCGCGGACCTTGGCGGCTGACGCGGCGTCGGTGACCGTGACGACCTGGTGGCCGGCGGAGTCGACATAGCTGCCGGCGGTGTGGCTGCCGAGCTGGCTGACCAGCGCGCTTGCCGTGACCGGGCTGGCCGAAGGGGTGGGAGCCGCCTGGGACGTGCCGGCGCCGAGCAGCGCGCCTGCGGTCAGGGCGGCGGCCGCGATGCCGATCGCGGACGTGCGGACAGTGATTCTCACTACGAGCCTCCTATCAGCGGGCAAGGCGGCTGGAGTAGCCGCCCAAGGGGGCTCGGCAGACCATTCCTCATCCCATCCGCTCTGCCGGGACGAGATCGACAAGGAGGGCAATACCGAGGTGTCACAGGTTTAGCACATTGCGCTCTAATCGGACAAGATGTGAGCCGGATTAGAGTTGACTGGGTTTGCGGCCTGCCCTTCAGCGTTGCCCGGCCAGCGCGCACGGCCTACCGGGCGTCGTCGGCCAGCCGGACCGAGGCCTCCAGCATCAACGCGTGCACGAACGCCTGCGGCAGGTTGCCGCGCTGCTGATGCTCGAACGGGTCGAACTCCTCGCTGAGCAGTTGCGGCGGCCCGCAGGCCGCGCGGGTCCGCTCGAACCAGCCGCGAGCCTCCACCCGCCGATCCAGTTGGTGCAGCGCCAAGGCCACCAGGAAGCCGCACAGCAGGAACGATCCCTCCGCCTCCGGTAGCGGCCGCTGGTCGTGGCGGAACCGGTAGGCGTAGCCCTCCAGAGTGAGTTCGCGCAGGTAGCTGTCCAGGGTGGCCAGGCTGCGCGGGTCGTCCGGCGGCACCGCCCCGCGCAGCGCCGGCAGCAGCAGCGCGCCGTCGACTCCGGGATCGTCCGGCGAACGCTGCCAGCGACCGGACGGGTGCAGCGACGATCGGTCGGTGTGGGCGACGATCTGGTCGGCCAGCGAAAGCCAGCCGGCCGCGGTGGGGCTGCGCGGAGCGGCCCGGGCGATCGCCCGCAGGCCGGCAGCGGCGGTCAACCGGCTGTGCGTCCACGCCCGGTCGTCGATTTCCCAGATGCCGGCATCCGGTTCCTGCCAGCGCTTGGCGATCGCATCGGCGGCGACCTCGGCGGCCTTCCAGTGCTCGACGCCGAGCCGGTCGCAGTTGCCGGCGTCGGCCAGCAGCAGCAGTGCCTCGCCGAACGCGTCGAGTTGGAACTGGTGGACCACCCGGTTGCCCACGATGTCGTAGCCACCCGGGTAGCCGGGCAGATCCAGGTGCCGCTGATCGGGGATCGGCTCGCCCCGGGTGGTGTAGGCCGGCGCCAGCCGGTCGCCGTGCTCCAGCAGCCGCTCGGACACGAACCGGACGGCGGCGTCCAGCAGCGGCTCGGTGCCGGCCGCGGCGGCGGCCTGGCCGGCGTAACACTGATCACGGATCCAGACGTAGCGGTAGTCGTAGTTGCGTCCAGCCTCGGCCCGTTCCGGCAGGCTGGTGGTGACCGCAGCCACCATGCCGCCGCCGGTGCTGGTCATGCCACGCAGCACCGCGTAGGTGTGCCGGGTGTCCGACGGAGCAAGGCAGTTCTCCAACGCCGGCACGCTCTGCTGCCAGGCCGCCTCGGTCGCCCGCCACAGCTCGGCGGCCGGCGGCAGCTCGTCGGTGATCTCCTCGCTGGACAGCTCCAGCACCAGGTCGTGCGACTCGCCGGGCTCGAGCTCCAGCCGCAGCTGCAGTACCTGGCCATCCTCCCGGCTGCGGGCGCCGGTGCCGCACTGCCAGCGCAGGTGCGTCCCACCCACCCGTCCGGTCCAGCTGCCGTGCCGCTGCCGCAGGTCGGTCAGCGGATACCGGTCGTAGTCCGACCGTGGCCGCAGCTCGACCTCGATGGTGGCCGGCGCGCCGATCGCGATGACCCGCCGCAGCAGCACCGCGCGCTCGGCCTCGGCCGGATAGCGCAGCGCGTCGCGGCACTCCACGAAGCCGCCCTCGGTCACCCAGCGGTTGCGCCAGATCAGCGAGTCCGGCTCGTAGTAGCCGCCCCAGACGAACCGGCCGGACGGTGCCACCTGGTAGCCGCTGCGCCCGCCGAGCAGGTCGGCGAAGACGGATCCGCTGTCCCAGCGGGGAAAACACAACCAGCAGATGTCACCACGTGGTCCGACCAGGGCGCCGCGCTCACCGTCGGCGATCAGCGCGTAGTCCCGCAGCACGTGCGGAGCGGCGCCGCTCACCCCGCCCGTCCGCTGATGACTCGGGTGGCCGGCCCGCTGGAGGCCCGGGTGGCCAGCCCGGCGGCGGCCGAGGCCGCGGCGATGGCGGCGCTGACCAGCGCCGCGTGCCGGTAGCCGGAGCGGCGGCCGGCCACCGCGAGCATGCTCAGCGCGTGCAGCGCATCGGCGGCCGCGCCGAGCCGCACGACCGTCCGGTTGGTGTGCGCCAGTTCCACCGCGCTCTGGGCCAGCATCCGGGCGCCGAGCAGCCGGACCAGCCAACTGGCCGGCGGCCGGTCACCGAAGCTGGCCACGCTGGCCAACCGGGCCGGCCAGGCGAGCAGGCCGATGCCGAGCAGCGCGCGGCATCCGCTGACCACCTGGCAGATCCGGACCGATCGGCCGGTCATGCCGCCTTCCGGCGCCAGAGCAGGGCGGCGGCAGCGGCTAGCCCGGCGCCGGCCGCGGCCAGCACGCCGTGGTGCTGGGATCCCCACAGTTGCGGGTCGGTGCTGTGCGAGCGGCTGTCGAATTCGCCGTGCGGGCCGTAGTCGTGCCCGTCCGGGCCGTCGGCCGGCTGCCAGAGGTTGCCGTCCGACTGCGGCGCCGGCTGATCGGCCTGCTGGGAGGAGAAGCCGGTGCGGCCAAGGTAGCGATCGAGCAGCCCCGGCGCGATCGCGTTCGCGGCCAGGGTGGCCATGGTGCTACTGCCCACCCAGTACTCCCGGCGCTTGGGATGATCGGCGGCGTAGAGCACCGCGCGGGCGGCGAATTCCGGCTGGTAGATCGGCGGCACCGGCTGGGCGTGCTTGGGCAGCCGGGACAGCACCCAGGAGAACTGCGGCGTGTTCACCGCCGGCATCTGCACCATGGTCACCCGGATGCCACTCTTGTTGTGCAGCAACTCGCAGCGCAGCGCCTCGTGGAAGCCCTGGATGGCGTGCTTGGCGCCGCAGTAGGCGGTCTGCAGCGGGATGCCCCGGTAGGCCAGCGTCGAGCCGACCTGCACGATGGTGCCGCGGTCGCGTGGCTTCATCAGCCGCAGCGCGGCCATGGTGGCGTAGACGTAGCCCAGGTAGGTCACCTCGGTCACCCGGCGGTATTCGGCCGGCTCTATCTCGGTGAACGGCGCGAACACCGAGGTGAACGCAACGTTCACCCAGGTGTCGATCGGCCCCAACTCGGACTCGGCCCGCTCGGCGGCGGCGAACACCGCGTCGGCGTCGGCCACGTCGGTGGGCAGCACCAGCGCCTTGCCGCCGGCACGCTCGACGTCGGCGGCCGCGCCGGCCAGGCCCGCCTCACCGCGCGCGATCAACGCCACCCGGGCGCCGCGCTTGCCGAAAGCGGTGGCGGTGGCGCGGCCGATGCCGCCGCTGGCGCCGGTGACAACAACGGTTTGAGTCATGTAATTCGCCTTCTACTACGTGTGATCGCCGTTCGGCACACTGCTGTGCAACGCGATCACCGGTGCGGTGCCCGGTTCGGGCGACCGCTGGCGCCGGAGCGCCGGAAGGGCTGCTCACCACCCCAGCGCGGCCATCATGCCGGCGTTCGGCTCGGGCTCACCGGCCGCGTCGGCGAAGGCGCGCAGCGCCTTGATCAGGCCGGTGCGCTGGGAAGCCGGCATGGCCTTGACGATGCGGGCGATCTCGGCCCGCCGAGCGCCGGTCACCTCGCGCACCACCTGCTTGCCCTGGTCGGTCAGGCCGAGCACCACCTCGCGCCGGTTGGTGGGGTTGTCCTGGCGGGTGACCAGGTTGGCAGCGAGCAGCCGGTCGATCATCCGCATCGCCGTAGAGGGAGTGACGCCGAGCAGTTCGGCCAGCCGGTTCAGGTTCATCTCACCGTGGCCGTCGAGCACCACCAGCGTGCGCAACTGGGTCACGGTCACCACACCCTCGACCTTGGCCAGCGACCTGGCGGAGACGGCCACCAACGCCCGCGAGGCGCTCAGTACGGCGGTGACCAGTTCCTCGGCATCCGAGGCGGGCACGCTTCGTCTGGCGCCGGACCGGGACGCGACAGGCTTGCTCATCAGGTCTCCCTTCATGGCCGGCGTCGCTCGGTGAGCCAAACAGAGCAATTATTGCATACTACAACCATGCGTGGAGCCGGTCCAGGGATCCCTTGCTCAAGGATAGGCGAACGGCCGACCTGGCGGGTACCGTGCCGCGGCGGCTAGGAGGGGCGCGACTGAACCGGACCGGGCGCGGTCAGCGCAGTGCCGCGCTGCCTTGCCGGGCACGCAGTTGCTCCTGGAACACCCGGCGCCGCAGCTCGGCCGCTTCCCGCTCGTCGATGTCGAAGGTGAGCACGCACTGCCTGACCGTGTCGTCCCGGCGCGTTGCCTCCACCCGCAGCACGGTTGCCGGGATGGTGAACCGGTTCCCGGCCAAGGTGAAACTGGCCAGCAACGCCGGTGCGTCCGCCACCGCCTCGGCGTCGGCGTCGGCCAGCGCGCAGCGCAGCGCGGCCTCGCTGAGATCCAGCAGCTGCCCGGCCACGTGCGCGAACGGCGCGCCCGGCTCACCGCCCGTCGCGGCCAGTTCGATCGGTCCGAGCGCCGGCGCCCGCACGAACTGGCGGCGCTGCTGCCGGTGCAGGTCCTCGACCCGGGTGACCCACAGGCCCAGGTGCTCGCGGATCCGGGTGTGTACCAGGGTCACCGTGGCCAGGGTGAGCCCGTCCGGGTCCGGCCAGCTGACGAACAACTGGCGTCCGATCTCGAATTCGTGCCCGACCGGCAGGGTGAGCGGACGGGCCAGCACCAGCAGCGCCTCGCCGACGTCCTCGATGCGGCTGCAGTACTCGCGTCCCTCGGAGTCGGCGATGGTGACCAGCCGGTGAACCTCGGGCATCAGGGACACGCCAGCAACATCGGCAGCGACCGGGCCCGGATGAGTGGCCGGCGCGCCCGCCACGCGATCGCCGACTACCAGTCGGCCTACTATCGCTGCCATGGAAGCCACCTACCACAGCGTGACCACCGACGACGGTCGGAACCTGGAGTACCTGGTTACTGGACCGGCCGACGGCAAGGCGCTGGTGTTCCACGTCGGAACGCCCAACTGTGCCGCGAGGTTCTCGATCATCGACCAGCCGGCCGAGGAACTCGGCCTGCGCCTGATCTGCTACTCGCGGCCGGGATATGCCGACTCGACCGAGCACCGTGGCCGCAGCGTGGCCGACTGCGTGACCGACGTGACCACCGTGCTCGACCAGCTCGGCGTGGACGAGTTCGTGACGATCGGCTGGTCCGGCGGCGGCCCACACGCGCTGGCCTGCGCCGCGCTGCTGCCCGGACGCTGCCAGGCGGCTGCCACGCTGGCCGGCGTGGCGCCCTACCGGATCCCCGACCTGGACTTCCTGGCCGGCATGGATGAGGAAAACGTGGAGGAGTTCACCGCCGCGACGGAGGGCTTCGACCGGCTGGACGGCTATCTGCGCTCGCTGCAGGGCCAGTTCATGGACGTGACCGCCGCCTCGGTGGTGGAGAGCCTGGCCGGGCTGCTCTCGGAGGTGGACAAGCGTGCGCTGAACGGCGAGTTCGCCGAGGAGATGGCAGCCACCTTCCGCCGCACCATGAGCGGCGGCATCGCCGGCTGGCGGGACGACGACCTCGCCTTCGTCAAGGACTGGGGCTTCCGGCTGGCCGACATCACGGTGCCGGTGTCGATCTGGCAGGGCCAGCAGGACCGGATGGTGCCGTTCGCGCACGGCGAGTGGCTGGCCGCGGCGGTGCCGGGCGCCCGGGCGCGCCTGTACCCCGATGAGGGGCACATCTCGCTGGCCAACCAGGCCAAGCGGATCATGGCCGACGTGCTGGAGCTGGCCGGCTGACCGCCTCCGACTAGCGCCGAGCGGTCACGGTGCCGTTGGTCAGGTGGATCTCGCGGTGGCAGCTGCCGGCGAGTTCCGGGTCGTGCGTGCACAGCACGACCGTGGAGCCGGCGTCGGCCAGCGCGAACACCCGATCCAGCACCCGCTGCCTGGAGGCGTGGTCGAGCTCGGCGGTCAGCTCGTCGGCCAACAGCACCTCCGGTGCGGTCACCAGCGCCCGCGCAATCGCCACCCGCTGCTGCTGACCGCCGGACAGCTGCTCGACCAGGTGGTCGGCGACGTCGGCCAAGCCCACCGCCTCGAGCACGTCCTCGGCGCGGTCGCGCACCTCATTTCGTCCGACCCGCTGACCCTGCAGCACCACCTCGACGTTCTCCGCGGCGGTCAGCACGCTGACCAGGCCGTAGCCCTGCAGCACCAGGCCGTAGCCCGGCGGCACGCCCTCGGCCGGCGCCGGGCCGGATCGGTACACGGTGCCGGCATCGGGCTGTTCCAGCCCGGCCAGCAGTGCCAGCAGGCTCGACTTGCCGCTGCCGGACGGGCCGGTGACGGCCAGCACCTGGCCCGGGTAGGCAGCCACCGTCACGTCGTCCAGGATCAGCCGGCCGGCCCGCTGGTAGCGCACCCGTTCGGCGCCCAGGGTGCCGGCCGGATCCGTCGCGGCATGCCGGGCAGTCATCGATGCCCTTCGGGCATCGGCATGAACTCGATCGAGTTGGGTTTGCGGATGACCCGCAGCTGGGTGCCTGGCGGCAGCTTCGCCAGCACGTCCGGCGGCAGTTGCACGGTGCCGTCGGAGTTCACGTAACTGACCTGCTCACGGTGCTGGTTCCGATCGTCGGCGTGGCCCTCGGTGATGGTGACGGTGCGTCCGAGCGCGGCGGCGACCTCCGGGTCGTGGGTCACCGCCACCACGGTGGTGCCGAACGATTCGGTGATCCGCCGCAACAGCTCGACCACCCGGTCCCGGTTGCTGGTGTCCAGCTGCGAGGTCGGTTCGTCGGCCAGCAGCAGGCCCGGTGAACCGGCCATGCCGACCGCCACCGACAGCCGCTGCTGCTCGCCGCCGGACATCGCCGACACGCGCTGGCCGCTGAGGTCTTCCAGGCCCAACCGGTAGAGCAGGTCGTCCGGCGGCTGCAGGTCGGCCCGCCGATAGCCACGCAGTGCCCGCTGCGCGAAGACGATGTTCTGCTCGGCGGTACCGTAGGGCAGCAGGTTGCGGGAGGGGTTCTGCACCACCACGCCGACCCGTTGGCCGCGTAGCTGCAGCAGCTCGGCCTGGCTCATCACGGTGATGTCGTCGGCACCCAGGTAGATCTTGCCGGAGGTGGGACGCAGCAGTCCGGCGAGCAGGGTCAGCAGCGTCGACTTGCCCGAGCCGGACGGGCCGAGCAGCGCCACCGACTCGCCGGCCGCGACGCTGAACTCCACGTTGTCCAGCGCGGTGACCTCCTGGCCGTCCAGGTCGTAGACGTGCGTGAGGTGCTGGCACTGAATTGCCAGCCCCGTCTGCAGGATGGCGGTCATACGGGTTCTCGGCTCTTCGCGCGAGCGCTCATCGCTGCCTCACTCCGCTCCTCGCTCGCTGCGCTCGCTGCGATGCTCATTCGGGTTCTCGGCTCTTCGCGCGAGCGCTCATCGCTGCCTCACTCCGCTCCTCGCTCGCTGCGCTCGCTGCGATGCTCATTCGGGTTCTCGGCTCTTGGCGCGAGCGCTCATCGCTGCCTCACTCCGCTCCTCGCTCGCTGCGCTCGCTGCGATGCTCATTCGGGTTCTCGGCTCTTGGCGCGAGCGCTCATCGCTGCCTCACTCCGCTCCTCGCTCGCTGCGATGCTCATTCGGGTCCTCGGCTCTTCGCGCGAGCGCTCATCGCGGCCTCACTCCGCTCCTCGCTCGCTGCGCTCGCTGCGATGCTCATTCGGCCTCCCGGAGCCGGGCCGGGGCGGCGGCGCGCATCAGCAGCTGGCCGGCGATCACCGAGGTGATGGCCAGCAGCGCGCAGAACGCGGCCGCGAAGAGAAGCACGCCGATCAGCGCAGGTTGATACTGCAGCCGGACCGGGGTGGTGTCGGCGAACTCCGGAATCGACGGCATCGCCCAGCGGGCCGCGAAGTAGCCGGCCGGCACGCCGAGCAGCACGGCGGCGCCGAGTAGCAGCAGTTGCTCGGTGACGGCGGCGCGCAGCAGCACCCGCCGGCCGATGCCCAGCGCGCGCAGCGAGGCCAGCTCGAACGAGCGGCGCCGGCCGGTGGAGGCGATCGCGATGGCGGTGCCGCCGACGGCGAGGATGGCACCGACGATCGCGCAGATAAGCAGCAACCGCAGTGCCAGCGCCGGCCCTTGCCGACCTAGCTCGACCTGCCGGCTGTGCTCGGTGCGCGGCGGATCGAGCACCAGGCCGGCCGCCTTGAGCCTGGCCATCGCATCCGCCGGCGCGTGCGGGCCGAGCCAGATCGACCAGTCGGCCTCGCTGTCGAAGCCGGGCAGCTGGGCCCGGATCGCCGCCAGGTCCACCATCAGCCCGGTGTCCTGCACCGACGGCAGCACCGGGACGCTGGCGGACACCGCGTAGTCGGCGGAGGCGCCGACCACGTCGGTCATCTGCAGCGGCCTGGGCACGTCCGGCCCGCTCGCCACGCCGTGCGGAGCGGCCACCGTCCGCAGCGGGCGTGGGCTGTCCGCCCGGGCGATGCCGGCCGAGCCGCCGGTCTGGCTGCTGAAGCTGTCGGTCAGGCCGGCCGGGGACACCGTGAGCTGGTCGGAGCTGTTGCCAGCCTGGGTGGCTCGCCGCCAGTTGCCGCTACCGGTCAGCCCGGCCGGCAGCTCCCGCCAGCTCCCGCCGTTGGCTGTTTCGATCCGGCTGATCGTGGCCTGCCCGCTGAGCACGCCGAAGGTGTCGATCGGCCGGTCCCAGGTCAGGCCGACCAGGGTGCAGCCGGACGGGCAGGGCACCGCGGCGGTGTAGGTGTGCGTGCCGGCGACCAGCGAACCGGCCCGCGCGTTCAGGTAGAACTGGCCCGGCCGGCGCAGGTTCAGCAGCACCGTCGGGGTGTTGCCCGGGCTCAGCGCGGTCGCCGTGATGGTCACCCGCACCGCGGTGGTGGTGACGGTCAGCGGTTTCGGAGCGTTGGGCGGCACCAGTTGCCCGGCGAGCTGCTCGGTGGACAGCCCGGTGTGGCCGGAGTACGCCACCGCGGCCAGCCTGGAGGCGTCCACCGCGAGCACCCGGCCGGTGACCGAGCCGCCGCCGTCCGGCAGCCAGCTGGCGGTCGCCATCGCCCAGCTGCCGGACGGATCCGCCTTCTCGGTCGCCGCGATCGGATCATGCAGCGGCTGGAACTGCAGGGTGGCCACCCGGGGCGCGCCAACCTCCACCTCCGCCCGGGCCGACCGGTTGCGGTCGGCCACCCCCTCACCGGCGATCGCGAAGGTGGCCAGGCCCACCGCGACGGCCAGCAGCGCGGCCAGCCGCAGCCCGGCCGGGCGCCGGGATACCTGGCGGGTGGCCAGGAACAGCCCGATCCGGGTGCTGGCGCGAGTGGCCGGCAGCAGTGGCCGGAGTACCAGCGGCACCAGCCGGATGCCGAGCAGCGCCACCGCGAAGACCAGCAGTGCCGGCGCGAGCAGGGTGGCCGCTCGCGGTCCCGACCGGCCGTGCTCGCGCAGCAGTATCAGCCCGACGATCGCGGCGGTGGCCAGCAGCACGTCCAGCGCGAGCATCCATCGGCTCGGATGGTGTCCCGGCGTCCGCCGCCACTGCTCCAGCACGGACCGCCGCAACGTCCGGCGACCGGCTGCAGCCGCGGCCACCACGCTGCCGGCCAGCGCGATCAGCACCGCGAACAGGGCACCCCGGGTGAAGGTCACCGGCGTGCCGGACACCAGCACCGAGGAGGCCAGCAGGCGCACCGACAACCAGCCGCCGAGCACTCCGACCGGGGTGGCCAGCAATACCAGCAGCAATGGCTCGGCCAGCCCGAACCGGATCGTTGCGCCCGGCGCCAACCCGCGCAGCTTGGCCAGCGCGATCTCCGACCCCTTCGCCTCGACCGCGTCGGCGACCACCTGGAACAGCACCAGCCAGGCCAGCACGGCCAGCTGCAGGGAGACCAGCAGGGTAGCCACGTTGACCAGCGACCGTTCCCGGTGCTCGGCGGCCAGCACGGTCAGCACGTTGGTGTTGAACGAGTCGCCGCGGCCCGACAGCGAGCGGAACGCGGTGAGCTTGGTGACGTCCGTCTGTAGCCGGCTCACATCGGCGAGTCGGACGTTGCTCGCCGCGATCGGGTAGTCCACCTGGACCTGCACCACGGTCGGCTTGGCCAGCGTGATCAGCTCAGCCTGATCGACGAAGATGTCGTCGACGGTGTCCGGGCCATCGCCGGCGCCCGGGGCGGCGTTGAGGTAGGTGCGGCCCTGCCAGTACACGTCCTCGCTGTTGGCCAGCTGGTAGCTGCCCACGACCGTGACCGTGCTCGGCACCGGCGTGCCGCTGCCCGACCCGGCCACGTCATGCTTGACCTTGGACAGCTGCAGCGGCCCGCCGATCCGCCAGCCGTAGTAGTCGCCCTGCAGCGTCCGCTCGCTCACGATCGCCTCGCCGGCCCGGGTGGGGCAGCGGCCGCGGACCAGCACCAGGTGGGCGCAGACGTCCTGCCGCCACACCATCTGGGTATACGGGCCCGGGTCCCCGGCGTTCAACTGGGCGGGGGTGCCGGCCTGGGTGTTCAGCACCACGGCCGGGACGATGTCCGGATAGGCCTTGATGCTGCCCGGCTGCGGCCCCCGGGTCTCGGCGTCGGTCAGATCCGCCTCGGTGTTCAGCTCGACCTGGAAGCTGTAGTGCAGGCCGGCGTCGGTGCCCGGCCGGCTCAGCGCGTCACGCAGCGTGGATTCGGCGGCCGCATGGGCGTAGAGCGGTCCGAGCGACCCCGCGCCGATGGTGATTGCCGCGACGATCAGGGTGGCCAGCGAGAGCCCTCGGCGCCACCAGAGCGCGCGCAGCAGCAAGCCCACGAATCCGTGCGTCCTTCCCCGTGTTAGCCGATCCTCTCGGACTGTCTACTCGCCTGCACAGACATTCGGCGACTAGTTACCTTTCCGATGCGGAAATGATGGCAGGCTACCCAGCCGGCGCGGCGCCGACCTGGTTGCCTCGCGCGGAGTCCGGGTGCGCCGGGATGCCGGTTCCGCTCGGGATGCGGAACTTGACGGCTTTCCGTGGCAGGATGGCGGCGGAGCACATCACTTTCTTAACCTCCGGGTCACTCCGCGTGCGGCCCGGCGGTCACCGGACGGCCATGATCCGTCCGGAAAATCTCCTACAGTCCCGCCCCGAGAGAGCAGAAGCTGGAGAGTTCATGCCTGTCCTGAAGAGATCGGCGCTGGCCGGAGTGTCGGCGCTGGCCTTGGTAGCCGCTGGTGCGGCGACATTGCTACCCAGACCCGCGCACGCCGTCGACCTAGCGTCCAACATCGTGATCAGTGAGGTATACGGCGGCGGCGGCAACAGCGGCGCCCAGTACCAGAACGACTTCGTCGAGCTGTACAACCACGGCAGCGCCGCCCAGAGCGTAGCCGGCTGGTCGGTGCAGTACGCCTCCTCGACGGGCACCAGCTGGCAGCGCACCCTGCTGACCGGCACCGTTCCGGCCGGCGGCTACTACCTGGTCGCCGAGGGCGCCGGGGCAGGCAACGGCGCCCCGCTGCCGACTCCGAACGACACCGGCACGATCGCGATGAGCGCCACCAGCGGCAAGGTCGCGCTGGTCAACACCGGCACCGCGCTGTCCGGCTGCGCGGCCACCTGTGACTCGGCAAGCGGCGTGGTGGACTTCGTCGGCTTCGGCGCCGCCAACGATGCCGCCGGCACCCCGACCCCGGCCCTGAGCAACAGCACCTCGGCGCAGCGCACCATCTCGCCGTTCACCAACACCGGCAACAACTCCGCCGACTTCACCGTCGGCGCGCCGACCCCAGCCGGCGCCGGCAACACCCCGCCGCCGGGCTGCGACAGCACCCCGACGCCGCCGGAGTGCGTGCCGGGCAGCACCACCATCCAGGACGTGCAGGGCAGCGGCTTCAAGTCCCCGCTGGTCGGCCAGACGGTCGTCCAAGGTGGACGGCGTCGTCACCGCGGTCCGCAGCGCCGGCTCGTCCCGGGGCTTCTGGATCCAGGAGACCCATCCGGACGCCAGCCGGCCCAGTGCCTCGTCCGGCGTGTTCGTCTTCACCTCCTCGGCCACCGTTTCGGTCGGTGACGAGGTGCTGGTGACCGGCAAGGTGTCGCGACTTCTACCCGCTGGCCTCCGGCGAGACGCTGGCCACCACCTCCAGCCTGTCCGATCACCGAGATCGCGCCGACGGTGGTCACCAAGCTCAGCTCCGGCAACGCGCTGCCGGCGCCGCTGCTGCTCACCCCGACCACGGTGCCGGACACCTACGCCCCGACCACCGACTCGGGCAACGTCGAGTCGATCGACCCGGTCGACCCGACCCGCTCCGCGCTGGAGTTCTGGGAGGCTCACGAGGGCATGCTGGTCGAGGTCGACAACGCCCGCGTGGTCGGACCGGGCAAGCCGCAGTTCGGCGAGATCTACGTGACCACCAAGCCGAACCAGCAGCCCACCTACCGCGGCGGCACCTACGTCGCCAGCTACAACATGCCGTCCGGACGGCTGCTGGTCGCCACCGCCAACGGCTCCGTGCCGGCGGCCAACGTCGGTGACGTGCTGACCGGCGCCACCAGCGGTCCGGTGGACTGGTCCACCTTCGGCGGCTACGACATCGCGGCGACCACGCTGGGCGGTTACCAGGACAACCACCTGCAGCCGACGGTGGCCACCCCGCAGGCGGCCGACCAGCTGGCCATCGCCACCTACAACGTGGAGAACCTGGCGCCGAGCGACCCGCAGTCCAAGTTCGACCAGCTGGGGTCCGGCGTGGTGACCAACCTGAAGTCGCCGGACATCATCTCGGTCGAGGAGATCCAGGACAACGACGGTGCCACCGACGACGGCGTGGTGGCAGCCGACCAGACGCTGGCCAAGCTGACCGCGGCGATCAGCGCCGCCGGTGGCCCCAGCTACCAGTGGTCGGAGATCGACCCGGTCAACGACGCCGACGGCGGCCAGCCGGGCGGCAACATCCGCAACGTCTTCCTCTACAACCCCGACCGGGTGACCTTCGTGTCCAAGCCGGGCGGCGACTCCACCACCGCGGTGTCGGTGAGCACCGGCAGCGACGGCACCGCCGAGCTATCCATCTCGCCGGGCCGGGTGGACCCGACCAACGACGCCTGGACGACCAGCCGCAAGCCGCTGGCCGGTGAGTTCATCTTCGGTGGCAAGAAGGTGATCGTGGTGGGCAACCACTTCGACTCCAAGGGCGGCGACCAGAGTGCCGACGGCCGGTTCCAGCCGCCGGCCCGCAGCTCGGAGATCCAGCGCCAGCAGCAGGCAACGGTGCTGAACAACTTCGTCCACCAGGTGCTGTCCGCCGACCCGCGGGCCAACATCGTGCTGGCCGGCGACTTCAACGACTACCAGTTCTCCCCGTCGATGAAGACGCTTACCGACAACGGTGCGACGCTGACCGACCTGATCACGACGCTGCCGGCCGACCAGCAGTACACCTACGTGTTCAACGGCGTGTCGCAGGTGCTGGATCACATCTTCGTGTCCAAGCCGCTGTCGGACGCCGGTCCGGATGCGGTGGCCTACGACGTGATCCACGTCAACTCCGAGTTCGGCGCCCAGGCCTCCGACCACGACCCGCAGGTGGTGCGGATCCGGCCGGTGGCGCACTACCTCAAGGGCACCGTGGCGGTCAGCCCGAACCCGGTGCGGGTGCGCGACGACGCCACCGTGACGCTGGCCGGCTGGAACCCGGCCACCCCGCTCACCGTCAAGCTGGACGGCGTCCAGGTGGCGGTGGTGACGACCGACTCGACCGGAGCGGCCACGGTGACGCTGACCATCGACAAGAAGGCGACGGTCGGCACCCACACGGTGACCGTGTCCGCACCGGACGGCACCAGCAACAGCGCCGACTTCCAGGTGACCAAGAAGAACTGTCCGTCGAGCTCCAACTCGGCGAACTCCTGCCTGGGCTAGTTACCCGCTGACGACGATGCGGCCCGAACCGAGCGATCGGTTCGGGCCGCACCCGTCTTGCTATACCGGCTATACCCGCGCCGGCCGGCTGATGCCCAGCCCGCTGCGTGCCTGAGCGCCATAGCGGTCCAGTTCGGCCGGCAGGTCCAGCGGTCCGACGCGTCCGGACGCCGAACGGTCGGCGTCGGTGAGCAGGTCGGCCGGGATGATCCACACCACCTCGAACTCCAGGCCGTCCGGATCCTTGCCGTACAGCGACTTGGTGGTGCCGTGGTTCGAGGCGCCGACCAGCGCGCCGGCGGCGGACAGCTTGTCGGCCAGTTCGGCCAGGTCGCCGAGGGTGTCCACCTCCCAGGCGAGGTGGTAGAGCCCCACCGTGCTCCGTCCCGCTCCGGACGGGCCGGCTTGCGGGCCGAGCTGGAACAGGCCCAGGTCATGGTCGTTGGTGGAGCCCGGCGCCCGCAGGAACGCCCCGCCGGGGATCGCGTCGCCGCCCGGGATGTAGTCAAAGCCGAGCACATCGCGGTAGAAGGCGACGCTGGCCGAGACGTCCCGGACGTAGAGGACCGCGTGGTTCAACCGGAAGATGGACATGGTCGCGCCTTTCGCTCACACCAGGTAGCTGTCACAGCTACCAACAAGTTGATCGCTCAACTATTCCGCAGGTGCTTGAACTCCCGTATCCGCCGGCGCCGTGGTGGCTGGCTGACCAGCACCTTCTCCAGCAGGTCGGCGAGTTGAGTCTGCTCCTCGGTGCTCAGCGCGGCCAGCACCTTGGACTCGGTGATGTCGGCTTCGACGATCGACTTGCGAAAAAGCTCCCGACCATCCGGAGTGAGCCGCACCCGCATCCGGGTCCGGTTGGCCGGATCGGGGGTGCGCTGGACCAGGCCGCGGTCGGCGAGCTGGTCCAGCCGATGGGTCATGGTGGAGGGGGAGACGCCGGTGACGTCGGCCAGCCGGGACGGTGTGGAGCAGCCATCGATGCCGTGCAGGGCCAGCTCGGCCAGAACTCCCCAGTCGCCGCGCTGCAGGTTCAGCCCGGACAGCTGCTCGCGGTAGTAGTTGTCCAGTCGCTTGCCTATCCGGGTCAGCGCGGTGACCACGCGCTGCACCGTCTCATCGGCTCCGGCGGCGATGTAGCCGGCGACCGCGGCCTGGTAGTCGGCCACCGATCCCGGGCCGCCGTCCGGACCGGCGTCCGGACCGTCGAGGCCGGCGGGAGGGCTCGGCGTAGCCGTCATCGAACCAGTCTACATACGTTCGATTCTGACCAGCCGCAGCGAATTGCGGCGTTCTGGGGGGTACGCCCGCCACCCCGGCAGCTCAGCGCTAAATCGGCATGAGCTTTTGCCGATGGAATCCCCAGATAGCTGTCAGCCCTGCTCGCTGAGGGCCTTGCCACAGCGGAGGATCGGTTGTTCCGACGGTATCGGGGTGCCGGCGCGCAGACGTCGCGTCGGCATTCGGTCGTGCCGAGGAACCGGTTGGCTGCCCGGCTTGCTCGCCGGTCGAGCCGCGCGCTGGCCGACGACGGCGGGTTCAGCCTCATCGAAACCGTGGTGTCGATGGCCCTGATCGGGATCGTGATGACCGCGGCCACCACCTTCTTCGTCAACATCCTGCAGTCCTCCAGCTACATGCGGGGCAAGCAGGCCGCCGTGCAACTGGCCGATGCCGCGATGGAGCAGGCCCGCGCCTTCCAGGTGAAGGCGCTGACCGGCGGGCGGGACAAGGCCTCCAGCGACAACCAGTGGGCAGCCGGGCTGACGAACCCGACGATCGCGCCGTACCTCAACGAGACCCAGGAGGTCTACGACAGCTCGGCGGCGACCAATGCCGGGCTGAGCTGCTCGCTCATCTCCACCCCGACCGCACCGGCCTGCCTGCCGACCAACTCGGTGACCAGCACGATCAACAACCTCGCCTACTCGAGCAACACCTATCTCGGCTCCTGCATCCGGCTGTCCGGCAGCACCGCCTGCTCCAAGGGCTCGCTGGGTTCCATCACCAACCCGGACGACGTCGGCTTCTACCGGGTGATCGTTTCGGTCACCTGGTACGGCAAGACCTGCCCCAACCGGACCTGCACCTTCGTGACCGCGGAGTTGGTGAACACCTCCTCCGACCCGATCTTCAACCTCAACGCCGGATCGGTCATCAGCACCGGCGGCGGCAACGCGCCGCTCAGCCTGACCTCGCCGGGCAACCAGTCCACCACCTCGGGCGTGCCGGTCAGCCTGCAACTGCTCTACTCCGGCGGCAGCGGCCAGGTGACCTGGTCGGCAACGCTGCCGCTTGGCCTGCACATCGACTCGATCAGCGGCCTGATCTACGGCACTCCGGTGTGCCTGGTGAACCCGTGCTCGGTGTCGGTGACCGGGGTGGACGAGCTGAATGCCTCCAGCACGATCAACTTCACCTGGCGGGTGAACTCGGTGCCGCAGGTGAGCTCGCCGGTTGACGGCGGCACGATCACCAGCAACAACGGGGTGCCGATCAGCGCCGTCTCGCTCGGCGTCTCCAACGGCAGCCCGGCCTACACCTGGGCGGTGTCCGGACTGCCGCCTGGCCTGAGCCTGTCCGGCACCACCATCTCGGGCACCCCGACCACCGACGGCACCTACACCACCACGGTGCGGGTGACCGACAGCTCCGGCAAGACCGACACCGCGGTCGTCACCTGGGTCATCGTGTCCTGGATCGTCGATCCGGGCGACCAGACCGCGCGAGTGAACACCCCGGTCAGCCTGCAACTGGTGCAGCACGGGGAGGTCGCGCCGACCTGGTCGGCCACCAACCTGCCAGCCGGGTTGACCATCAATGCCAGCACCGGCCTGATCAGCGGCACGCCGAGCGCCATCCAGGACGTGGCCAGCACGATCACGGTGACCGACGGCACCGGCAGCCCGCTGACCCTGGTCATCGACTGGTCGGTCAGCGGCCGGATCGCCGCCGTCGGCGACCTAGTCGGCCAGTGCGTGACGGTGGCCGGCAACAGCGCGGCGGACAACACCGCCGTGCAGGCCGTCACCTGCAGCGCGACGGCGGTCAACCAGATCTGGAAGAACCCGACCGACGGCACGCTGCGGGTCACCACCGGCGGCGCCGAGCGCTGCCTGACCGGCGTGGGTTCGGCCGCCGGCTCGCTGGTGGTCAGCCGGCCGTGCGGCAACAACTTCCAGACCTGGACGCTGAAGCCCGTCGCCGGCGGCAACTACCAGCTGCAACTGGCCTCCGGAAGCAAGTCCTGCCTGGGCACCAGCGGCACCTCGACCAGTTCCGGCCAGCAGTTGAGCCTGGTCAACTGCAAGGGCGGGGCGGCAACCACCCGGACCTACTGGGACATGGGCGCATGACCGGCCTCCGGAACCGACTCGCCGCCCGGCTGCGCCGCGTCCGCGGGAGCTCGGAAGACGGCTTCACGCTGATCGAGATCATGGTCTCGATGTCGCTGATGACCTTCTTCCTGGCCATGTTCACCGGCGCGGTGCTGCAAATGTACAAGGTCTCCAACAAGACCCAGGCGGTCACCGACTCCTCCACCCAGATCAATATCGCCTTCGAGCGGATCGACAAGCAGGTCCGCTATGCCTCGGCGATCAGCCCGCCTAACCAGACCAAGTCCCCGCTCGGTGCGTGGTACGTCGAGTTCGTCAACACCACGTCCGGTTCGGATAGCTGCTACCAGCTGCGCATCTACAACTCCCAGCTGCAGGAACGCAGCTGGACTGGCACCCCGACCGTGCCGCCGACCTGGCTGTCGCTGGCCTCCGGAGTGGTGGTGCCGGCCAGCACGCCGTTCAGCTTCAACACCGCCGCCGGCAGCCAAACCGCCCAGCGGCTGCAGCTGTCGCTGACCACCACGGCCAGCTCGGGTAGCACCACCACCAACTCCCAGACCGCGGTGACCTTCGAGGCCATGAACAGCGGCCAGGGCACCTCGCCGACGAACGACGGGACCAGCCTGATCTGCCAGAACACCGGAGACGGGGGACGGCCATGAGAGGACTTGTCGAGGGTCGATTGCGCCGTGCGCTGGCCGATGACCGCGGCTCCATCCCGATGGTGATGCTGATCATCATGATCGCGATGTCGCTGAGCGCCTTGCTGATTCCGGTCTTCATAGTGCAGAGCAACTCGACCCGGCACGACTCGGTCCGGATGCATGCCCTCAACGCCGCGGAGACCGGCCTGCAGGCCGCGCTCGGCAAGGTCCGTTCGGCGGTCGACCTGGCCGGCAACGGAGTCAACGCCGAGCTGCCGTGCGGCAGCACGATCACCGGCCAGGTGAACGACGTCGCCTCCACCAAGGACCAATCCCAGTACCGGGTCTCGCTGACGTACTACGCCAGCGACCCGCGCGGCCAGAGCGCGAGTTGGCTGGCGGCCAACGCGATCTCCTGCGCCAACCTGACCAGCACCACGCCGACCTTCGTGACGCTCAACGCGATCGGCACCAACTACGCCACGTTCGGCCAGCCGGGCGACCGCACGCTCACCGCCACCTACCCGATCCGCACCAACAACCAGAACATCCCGGGCGGGCTGGTCCAGAACTACTACGACGGCGCGGCCACCTACCTCAACCTGTGCCTGGACGCCGGCTCGTCCGCGCCGGCGGCCGGCACCGCGGTGCAGGTGCAGCCCTGCCAGTACAACGTGCCGGACCAGCAGAAGTTCTCCTACCAGAACAACCTGACGGTCGTGCTGAACAGCTCGGTGACCACCACCAGTCCGGGCATGTGCTTGCAGGCCAACGGCGCCGGGCTGATCGTGTTCCAGCCGTGCATCACCAGCGGCAGCACGCTCTACACCCAGCAGTGGAGCTTCAACGACAGCGCCTACTTCCAGAGCGCCACCAGCAGCGGCGGCCTGGGCAGCACCTGCATGGATATCCAGACGCTCGACTTTGCCGGCAGCAACGTGATCCTAGGCGCCTGCAGCGGTCAGCCGCGGCGGCAGAGCAACTGGCTGCCGAGCCCGGCGGTCGGCGCCGGCATGGCCGGCCCGAACACCGATCAGATGGTCAACTTCAAGCAGTTCGGCCGCTGCATGGACCTGCAGGAGTGGGGGCTGTCGAACCCGCTGATCGCCTACCCGTGCAAGCAAACCCCGGACGGCAGGCCTGGCTGGAACCAGCGCTGGGTCTACAACAGCACCACCAAGACGCTGTCCATCGACGCCGGCCCGACCAACGGTCCGGTCAGCAACATCACCACTCCGTACTGCGCGATAGCGCCCGGCGCCACCGCCTCCGGCACCGCCCTGCGGGTGAAGGTGACGCCGTGCCCGGATCCGGCCACCGCGACCCCGCCCAGCCTGCAGTGGGTTTCCCACTACTCGGCCAGCGAGACCTACCGGGACCGCTACACCTATACCGACTTCACCGGCACCCGGTGCCTGGCGCCCAGCACCAGCGACTTCTACGCGCTGGGAGATGCGGCCAACAGCGCCAACAACATCAGCTTCATCGTGGTAGCGCCCTGCGACGGCTCGCTGCTGCAGAAGTGGAACGGCGACCCGTACGTGCTGCTCGCCTCCCCGCTGCGCGACGCCAACGAGAAGTAGGCCAGCCCGCCGCTAGCCGCCTGCTGCGTGATCAGGGCTCAGGGTTCGCCAGCGGCTTCCGCCAGATCAGCAGGTAACGCCAGAACAGCAGCCGTCGCACGCGGGCGCCGGGAAGCACCGCACTCGCCATCTCGGCGACTTGGCTGGTGGTCAATGGCGGGTTCCCGACGACGGGCATGGCTGAGTGTTTCCGGATCCCTGGCCGCAGGGCGGCCGCAAGCACCCTGAGGGCGTCGTCCAACTGCATGTGGTGCAACGCCGTGATCGAGACGATCACGTCATAGTCCCGGCCGGCAATCCGTTGACCACGATGTCAACCTGCACGCAGTTCACGTTTGCCGGCACGCGACGCCGCGCCTGGCCGATCATCTCCGGAGCACGGTTGACCTGCTTGCATCGCCGCGCAAGCTCGGCCGCGAACGCTCCGGCGCCGCACCCGGCGTCCAGCACCCGATCACAATGCAGGGGCAGCTGTCGCAGCAACAATCGCTGGTAGTACGCATTGTGATCCCAATCGAGCACGCCCTCACCCTAGGCGCCAGCGAGCCGGGCCGAGGCTCCCGCCGCGCCCGGCAATGATCGACTCTCGCCGGCCGTGGGTCAGTGTTAGCGTCGCGCTCGGAGGCGAGCATGCAATTCATCATCGACGATGCTTCCTACGACCTGGACCGCGAAACGGTCGTTGGAAGCTTCGGGGGCGGCCACCGCAGCCGATCCTGACCCACTGGGTCGAAGTAGAGGGCGTGCGCTTCCCGGTGAAGCAGGCACTCGAGGTCTCGCTTGGCTTGGGGCGGCGAGCATTCACCTCACATCGGGCGCGTAACATCTTTGACCGCTTGGGGTTTGCCACGAGCACGCTAGAGCCGTCCGAGCCGCGTAAAGCTGTGCCAGCGACCGAGCGTCCCGTCACCTCTGCCGAACAAGCGGCGGATGCCTTTGGATTGCTGGTGAAGTTTCTGCGATCGTCTCCGTTTACCCGGAGCATCAACCAACTGGAACACGATTTGGAGAATGCCGATCGGTCAACGGTCGCTGACGTGACAAGCGCTGCGGGTTTGAATGACGAGCTGCTAGCCGCAGCGCTCATAGTTCGGCGCGACGTCGGTCGGGTCAGCGATGTTATCCACGCCACGGTCATCGCCTTGGCGCTGCCGCTGATCTTGGAAGACGGGGAGTTCCTGGACAATCGGCCGTCGCTTGGGCCGGGCAACGATCCGAGTCGTGCATTCGACCTTCAGACCAACATGCGCGTCGCAGAGTTCAAGGTCGCCGTCTGGTCTGGTGGGGACATGATGCGCAAACGTGGGCTGGTTACCGACTTGGTGCACCTCGCCATGGATGACTCGGGACGGCGTGCCGAGCTGTGGGCGGTAGGCGAGGGACCGCTCGACTTCATCCGGACCTGCAAGAGCGCCACCAACAGCTTGTTGGCCCGAGCGTCACGGCGCCAACGAGACAGATTCGACAATGCCTACGGCGAGGACGCCCATCTCCCACTCGGAGAGTTCTACGCGAAGCATGCTTCAGACGTTGAGCTCTGCAACCTTGCCACTGTGCTGCCGTCTGTCGCGTCTGCTCTCATCTAGTCGCCGAGCTTCGGAGCCCGGAGAGGGTGGAGCTGATAGCGGGCTGGCCAGGTCGCGCCTAGGCCCCGGCTGCTTGGAGCGTGCAGCCGGGCCGAGGAAGGCTACTTGTGGCCGAGCTGCTTCTCCAAGGCGGCCTCCGCGGCCGGCGTCTGCGGGGCCACGAACACCACGGTCTGCAGGGTCATCGTGGAGGAGGTGTCGATGTTCGGCACCTTGGACTGATTCGGCGTGAACTGCACCGAGGTGACCAGCGAGCGGCGCGGGCCGGCGTCCTGGATGGCCTTGAGCAGCGCCCGGTTGGCCATCAGCGAGCCGAGCGTGCTCACGCTGACCGGAATCTGGAACAGCTTGCCGGCCGGGTTGCCGACGTTGGTCACGCCCGCTGTCGGCCCGGCGAGCGCCACCGCACCGGCGGTGATGCTCTGCAGGTTCACACCACTGAGCTTCGCCTGCGCGATCAGCTGCCGGGTGTAGTCCTGCAGCGAACTGTCCGAGGGCAGCTCCAGGTTCTTGGCCGCCAGCTGATCGGTCAGTGCGCCCAGCTGGTTGTTTTGCTTGCGCAGCGAGCTGACCTTGTGGGCCAGTACCACGTTCGCAATCTCGGCATCGGCGGTCTGGCTCTTTAGCGAGGAGGTGCTGGAGAATTCCGGCCGGATAAGGAAGAACCAGCTCAGCAGCGCCAGCAGTGCCGCTGCGGCTACGCCACAGGCGATCCAGCTGCGCTGGGACTGCATCTTGGTGTTCATCACTTGCCGCCGTCTTCGAGGTGGTCGTAGGTGTGGGTCAGCAGGGCCGCGGTGAGGGTCAGCTGCAGGCTGTAGTTCACCGCGCCGTCGTTGCCGGTGGCGTTGCTCACCGGGTACGGCTCGACCACGCCGGGCACGTTGCGCAGCTTGTCGATGAAGGTCGACAGGTCGGCCAGGCTGCTGGCCCGGCCGGAGACGGTGACGACGCCGATGTGCTGGGAGCCGGTGGCGTCCAGCGCCGCACCGCCCTCACCCGTGCCGCCGTTCGGGGTCTGGTTGATGGTCAGTGCCAGCTGGCCGATCGTCATGCTGGCCGGCAACTGGGCACGGATGTTGCCGAGTACGGCGGCGAAGTCCACGTCATTGGCCATCAGCGACTTGAGCTGGCCATCGATCTGGGTGATCGAGCCCTGGATCTTCACCGCTGCCTGGAACCGGTTCTGTTCGGTGATCAGCTGCGCGGTCTGGTTCTGCACCGCCTGCAGATCCTGCTCGGCGCTGCGGTGCTGCATCGTGGCCCAGCCGAACGCCGTTACCGCCAGCAGCACCACCATCGCCAGTCCAAGCGCGAGGATCCGGCGCAGCAGCCGGAGCTTACGGGCTTGCAGCAGCTCCGGCGGAATCAGGTTGGCGACGATGCCCCAACCCGGCATGGTGTTCCACAGCTCCCTGGGTCGTACCGCGGTGGTCATGCCGCTGCTCCCATCGCCAGGCCGACCGAAACGGCGGTCGCCCGTGCGTCGGCCTCCTCGGCCGACATCTGCTTCGAGGCCCACCGGTTGCGGATGTGCTGCATCGGCGTGATGACGTTGACCGGCACCCCGATCTGGTCGGAGATTGCCTTGTCCAGGCCGGGCAGCCGGGACGCGCCGCCGGTGAGCGAGATCCGTTCCAGCGTGGCACCGCCGTTGGTCGATCCGAAGTAGTGGATGGAGCTGCGGATCTCGGCGAGCAGCGGCCGGATGGCGTTGTTCAGCGCCTTGGCGACCTCGTTCGGCTGGCCGACCAGGCCCACCTCCGCCTTGGCCGCCTCGGCCTGCTGCCACGGCATTTCCAGGCCTTCGACCAGTGCGGTGGTCAGTTCGTCCCCGCCCCGCAGGATGGTCCGGACCACCTTCGGCACGCCGAGGTTGTGGATGACGATGTTGGTCATGTGTGCCCCGAGGTCGATCACCGCCTCGACCGACAGCTGCTCGTCGGCGATGGCACGCAGCGCGGCGAAGGAGGACAGGTCCACCCTGGCCACCTTCAGCTTGGCCCGCTCGACGGCCTGCACGGCGGCGAGCACCGGCTGCCTCGGCGTGGCCACCAGCAGGCCGCTCACCATGTTGGTCTCCGGATCGACCTCGCCCAGCTGGGCGAAGTCGATGAGTACCTGGTCGATCGGCAGGGCCACGATCTCCCGTGCCTGGAAGGGCAACGCCTTGGCCCGCTGCTCCGGCTCCAGGTTCGGCACCGTCATGTCGCGCACGACCAGTTGCTGGTTGGTGATGCCCAGGATCACGTTGCGGCACTCGAAGCGGTGGCTGGCCCACAGCTCCTTCAACGCGTTGGTGATCGCGACCTGGTCGACGACCACTCCGTTGATCACCGCGCCCTTGGGCAGCGCGACCTGGCCGAGACCGTGCACCGTCACCGAGGGACGGCCCTCGTTGGTGCCGGGGGAGAGGATCGCCGCTCGCACTGCGGTGGCGCCGATGTCAATCCCGATGGCGTGGCCATCGGGGTTGATCAAGCCGACCTTCATCAGGCCGGTCTGTCGATGCTTCACTGGTTCTCCATGGGGAGCTGGTGGATCCGCGAGGTCAGGTGGACAGGGCGAAACTCGAGTACAGTCGCCAGATTGGATCGGCCGCGAACAGCGCCAGAAAAGCTCCGGCGAGCATGAATGGTCCGAACGGCAGCGGGCTCTTCCGTGATCGGCCACGCAGCGCGATCATCGCCAGGCCAGACACGCCACCGATCACGAAGCCGCCGAAGGCGCCAACCAGGCAGGCCTGGTAGGACAGGAAGCCCAGCATTCCGCCGATGATCCCGGCCAGCTTGACGTCCCCGAAGCCCATGCCCTCGGGATGGATGTAGGCCAGCAGGAAATAGAACCCGAACAGTGCCATCCCGCAGATGAGAGCCCGCAGCAGGGCCGCCGGCGTGTCCAGCACCACCGCCGCCAAGGTCAGCGCCAAGCCAAGCACCGGATAGGCCGGCAACACGATCGCGTTCGGCAATCGCTTGACGTCGAGGTCGATCATGCTCAGCGCCAGCGCGGCGGCCGCGAAGATCAGATACCCGGGCAGCGCCGGCAGCAGGTGCAGCCGGGCGACCTGCCAGGCCGAGGCCGGGAACAGCAGCGCGGTCGCCAGTTCTATCAACGGATACCGGATGCTGACCGGTGCCGAGCAGGCGGCGCAGCGTCCGCGCAGGGCCAGCCAACCGAAGACCGGGACGTTGTGCCGCTTGCGGATCGGCGTGCCGCACGACGGGCACGACGAGGGCGGCGAGGAGAGGGACAGCTCGCGTGGCACCCGGTAGATCACCACGTTCAGGAACGAGCCGATCGCCAGGCCGACCAGCGCCGTGGCGGCGAGCAGTACGGGCACCGAGGATGTCCTTAGCGAGGGCACCGTGCCGGGGCTCCGCCTGGTCGGCGGCGGTTCGCGGACGAAGCGCGAAGACCTGCGACATGGCGACACCTGGATTCTGTCAGCGGCGCGGTGCGGATCCGGGAGAGCGCCGGCTGGTTATCCGGCGGCGGTGCGGGGAGCTGGAGCGAACTCTGGATTGCCGTCACAAGCAGAAACCCGGTGGGATGCACGCGCTCCGGGACGTGCATCCCACCGGGATGGATCAGCAGGGTTTGCGGTAGGCGGTGACGGGGGTGCTGGTCGTGGCGACCGAGCCGCCCGCCACGCTGTTGTAGCAGTAGATCTTGCCGCTGCCCTTGCTGCCCGCGGTGGTGGTCATGATGTAGCCCGAGCGGTCGCTGGCCGAGACCGGGAAGTAGACCACGGTGTCGCCGGAGCTCAGCTTGATGGTCTGGCTCGGGCAGGTCGTCGAGTCGATCGTGCCGTCGGCGGCGACCGAGGCCGGGTAGGCGGAGTTGTCGGAGTTGCACTGCTCGAGCACCGAGATGGCACCGCGGAGGTCCGACTGCGCCGACTTGTCGTTGGCGCCCTTCTGGTAGTTCAGGTAGAGCGGAATGGCGATGGCGATCAGGATGCCGATGATCACCACGACCACCAGCAACTCGATCAGGGTGAAGCCGTTCTCACCCTGAGCGCGCTCCTCGCGGAGCTTCTGGAGCTTGTTGAGCATAAGAGCCTCCTGGCTCGGTAGGGGTTGGCCGCGGCGGGTGCTGCCGAGGTGTGCTGTGGAACTTCACCCGTTGAAATCGGCGTGTCGGAGATCGAGATAAGAACTCACGCTGACTTTATTCGCACGCTGGGTATCAATTTGGCTACGCAGCGGGGTCAAAAATGGGCAGACGGGCACGGCGATGCCGCAGCCGGCATGGCCGTGCCCGACGGAGTGCCTTAGTTGGACTGGATGTGCTGGTAGATCGAGAACATCGGCAGGTAGAGGCAGATCACCATGGTGCCGATCACGGCGCCGAGCAGCACCACCAGCAGCGGTTCCATCGCCGAGGTCAGCGATTCGGTGGCGGTCTCCACCTCGTGGTCGTAGAAGTCGGCGACCTTGTCGAGCATGTCGGTGATCTGGCCGGTTTCCTCACCAACCTCGAGCATCTGCACCACCATGTTGGGGAACAGCGGATGCTTGGACAGCGGCCCGGACATCTGCGAGCCGACCCGGACCGCGTCCTTGACCTCCTCCATGGCCTCGGCCACCACCGCGTTGCCGGAAGTGCCGCCGACGATCTCCAGGGCCTGGATGATCGGCACGCCGACCGCCAGCAGGGTGCCCAGGTTGCGCGCCCAGCGGCTGATCGCCAGCTTGGTGAACAGCGTGCCGAAGACCGGCAGCTTGAGCTTGATCCGGTCGGTCTTCAGCCGGAACGCGTAATTGTTCTGCACCGCTTTGCGGTAGCCACGCAGGCCGCCGAACGCCACGACCAGCACCAGCGGACACACCCACCACATGTTGTGGGACAGGTTCACCATGATCTTGGTCGGCAGCGGCAGGCCCCCGCCGAGGTTCTTGAACATCTTCTCGAACACCGGAACGATGAACACGATCACGCCGGCGCCGAGCAGCAGCGAGAAGATCAGCACGATCACCGGATAGGTCATCGCCGACTTGATCTTGGCGCGCAGGTTGGCGTCGGACTCGTACATCCGGGCCACCCGGGACAGCGCCTCGTCCAGGAAGCCGCCTGCCTCGCCGGCCCTGATCATGTTGATCATCAGCGGCGGAAAGTGCTCCGGGTGGGCGGCCATCGCGGTGGACAGCGGCGAGCCGCCCTGCACGTCCGCCCGGATCTGGCCGAGGGCCGCCCTCAGCTTGGGCTTGGTGGTCTGGTCTTCGAGAATCGCCAGCGATCGCAGCATGGTGAGCCCCGAGATGGTCATCGAGGCGAACTGGCGGGACAGCACCGCCAAGTCCTTCAGGCTGGTCCGGCCGCCGAAACCAGGCAGCTTCAGCTCTCGCTGCAGGCCGGATCCCTCGCCGGACACCGCGAGCGGCACCAGCCGCTGCTCGGCCAGCTGGTTGGCCGCCGCGTCGGCCGATTCGGACTCGATCTTTCCCTTCTGCAGCGTGCCGCTGGCGTCCAGCGCCTCGTAGACGAACGTCTTGGTGGCCATGGCGCTACAGCCCGGCCAGCCGCTTGAACTCGGACGGGTCGTGCGCCAGCTCCAGGCCGGTGTTCCTGCTGATGAGCTGCTCGCTGTAGCGCTGGGCCAGGTGCTGGTCGAAACTGATCATCCCGACCTCGCCGGAGGCCTGCAGGAACGAGGGAATCTGGTGCACCTTGCCCTCCCGGACCAGGTTGCGGATGGCCGAGGTGGCGATCATGATCTCGCAGATGATGGTGCGGCCCATGCCGTCCTTGCGCGGCGCGAGCGCTTGGGTGACCACGCCCTGCAGGCAGTTGGACAGCTGGGCGCGGATCTGCTGCTGCTGGTGCGGCGGGTAGATGTCGATGAGCCGGTCGATGGTCTGGGCCGCCGACTGGGTGTGCAGGGTGGCCAGCACCAGGTGGCCGGTCTCGGCCGCGGTCACCGCCACCGAGGTGGTCTCCAGATCCCGCAGCTCGCCGACCAGGATGATGTCCGGGTCCTGCCGCAGCACGTGCTTGAGGGCGACCGAGAAGTCGGCGGTGTCCGAGCCGACCTCGCGCTGGTTGACCACGCTCTTGCCGTGCCGGTGCAGGTACTCGATCGGATCCTCGATGGTGACGATGTGCGCCGCCCGGGTCTGGTTGGCCACGTCCAGCAGGCTGGCCAGCGTGGTCGACTTGCCGGAGCCGGTGGGGCCGGTGACCAGCACCAGGCCGCGGGGCAGGTGGGCGAAGTTCTCCACCGACTGCGGCAGGCCGAGCTCCTCCAGGCTGCGGATCTTGTGCGGGATGGCCCGCATCACCGCACCGACCGCGCCACGCTGGCGGTAGACGTTCATCCGGAACCGGCTGACCCCGGGCAGCGCGTAGGCGGTGTCCAGCTCCTGGGTGGTGTCGAACTTCTGCCACATGCGCGTCGGACAGCACCGAGCGGATCAGCGTCTCGGTGTCCACCGGCAGCAGTCGGTCCCGGCCGGGCAACGGCGTCAGGTCACCGTTGATCCGCATGCACGGCGCGATGCCCGCGGTGATGTGCAGGTCGGACCCGCCTCGCTCCACCAGCATGGTGAGCAGGCTGTCCAGCTCCTTCTTGGCCTCGTGCATCGAGAAGGCACCATCGATGGCGGTGAGCGGATTCATGGAGAAACCGTCATCGAATGGAACCGATTGCGTGCTCATACCGTCACCCGTAAGACTTCCTCGAGGCTGGTCAGACCTTCCGCGGTCTTGCGGAGGCCGTCGTCGCGCAGCGTCACCATGCCCTCGGTGATCGCCACCCGTTTGATCTCGCTGGCTGGCGCACGCTGCACCGCCAGTCGTTCAATATCTTCGGACACTGGCATCACTTCATTAACTGCCAAACGCCCGCGATACCCGGTTTGGGCACAGGACCGGCAACCAACCGGTCGCCAGAACTTCTCGGGCATGCCAAAGGCTTCGAACGGCCAGTTGGCCCCGACCAGATCCTTCTCCTCGGGCTCGTACGCTTCCTTGCACCATTCGCACAACTTGCGGGACAGCCGCTGAGCCAGCACCGCATCCAGCGACGAGCCGACCAGGAACGGCTCGACCCCCATCTCCACCAACCGGGTTACCGCGCTGGGCGCGTCGTTGGTGTGCAGGGTGGACAGCACCAAGTGGCCGGTCAGCGCGGCCTCGACCGCCAACTGGGCGGTGGCGCGGTCCCGGATCTCACCGATCAGCACGACGTCCGGGTCCGATCGCAGGATCGCTGGCAGCACCGCCGCGAAGGTGAGGCCGGCCTTCACGTTGACCTGCACCTGGTTGATCCCGTCCATCCGATACTCCACCGGATCCTCGACGGTGATCACGTTCACCTCGGGCCGGGCGATCTCGCCCAGCGTGGCGTACAGCGTGGTCGACTTGCCGGATCCGGTCGGGCCGGTCACCAGCACCATGCCGTGCGGCTTGCAGAAGCTGCTGGCGAATCGGCCGTAGTTGAACTCGGTGAAGCCCAGCTTGCGCAGTTCCAGGTCGATGCCGCCGGTGTCGAGCACCCGCAGCACCACGTTCTCACCCCATACGGTGGGCAGCGTGGCGGTACGCAGGTCGATACTGCGGCCGTTCATGTCCTTGGTGATGCGGCCGTTCTGGGGCACCCGGCGCTCGGTGATGTCCAGCCCGGAGAGGATCTTCAGCCGGGAGATCAGCGCGCTCTGGATGCCGCGGGGCACCGCGTCGACCTCGTGCAGCACGCCGTCGATCCGCAGCCGGATCTTCAGGTCGTGCTCGCTCGGCTCAAGGTGGATGTCGGACGCCCGGTTGGTGATCGCCCGTTCCAGCAAGGAATTGACGTAACGGACCACGGGAGCGTCTTCGTTGAGCGAGTCCAGGCCGTCGGAGGCGACCGCGACCGATTCCTCGGCCCGGGCCTGCGCGGCGGCCTCGTCCAGGTCGGTGCTGGCCCGCACGTAGCGATCCAGCAGCCGGTCCAGGTCGTCCTTGGGCACCACCATCGGCCGGACCACCAGCCCGGTCGCGGCCCGGATGTCGTCGAGGGCGAGCACGTCGCCCGGATCGGTGACGGCGACCGTGATGGTGGTGTCGTTCACCGCGATCGGCAGCATCCGGGTGCGCCGGGCCAGGGTGAGCGGGATCTTGGTCATCGCGGCCGGCTCGACCGGGAAGTTGGCCAGCTCCACCGCCTCGACGCCGTACGCCTCGGCGATGGCGGAGGCCAGCTGGAACTCGGTGATGATCTGGTCATCGACCAGCACGGTGCGCAGCGGCCGCGAGGTCAGCTCGGCGGTGGTCAATGCCTGCTGAAGGATCTCATCGCTCATGCCCCTGGAGCGCAGCGCGGACACGATGGCGCGCAGTGCTGGGTCCATGGATCCTCCGCGTGCAGACGGTTTCAGGTGGGCCCGCCCGTCCGGCGGCGGGGGTTTTCACCGGTTGGGCAGGCTCCACTCGCCGCTTCCTATCGGCGGTTCGGCGCAGACCTGAGCGTCTGGGCCGGGATTCACCGGCTCAGCTGAGCGTCTGGGCCGGGATTCACCGGCTCAGCGGAAGTCGCGAGAGCGGTTATGAATGCCCAGTTCCAATTTGTCGATGCGTTCGGCGGAGACGTTCAGCACGCCGTTGGCGTGTTCCAGCATGCCGCGGATGAGCAGGCCGCCGGACTGCCGGGCGACCGTGCGGTGCCGGTGCCAGACCACCTGGTCGCACACCACGTTGACCATCCCGAACTCGTCCTCCAGGTTCAGGAAGGTCACGCCGCGTGCGGTTGCCGGTCGCTGCCGGTGGGTGACGATGCCGGCCACCGTGACCCGGGTACGGTCGGGCAGCCGCCGCAGCTGGTTGCTCGGCACCACGTCCAGGCCGTCCAGCCGGTAGCGGATCAACGCGGTCGGGTAGTGCTCGCGGGTGATGCCGGTGGCCCACAGGTCGGCCAGCAACTGCTCCGGCTCGGTCATCTCCGGCAGCGGTGGAGCCGAGCCGGCAGCCGGCAGGTCCAGCTGGCCCGGCCGGTGGTCAGCCGCCGCGCCGGCCGCCCACAGTGCCTGCCGGCGCGAGCTGCCGAGCGAGCCGAACGCGCCGGCGGTGGCCAGCGCCTCCAGCTGGTCGGCGGTCAGGCCGACCCGGCGGGCCAGCTCGGCCATGCTGGCGTAGTCGCCGTTCGTTTCTCGCTCGGCCACGATCCTGGCTGCCAGCTCGGCACTGATCGTCTGCACGCTGGACAGTCCTAGCCGGACGGCCGGTTGGGCCGGCCCCGGGCCGGCGTAGCTGGACTCCCCGTGCGGCCCCCTCCAGGCTGGCCGCTGCCTCGGATGCGTTGATGTCCGGCCCGCGCACCGCGACGCCGTGCCGCTTGGCGTCGTGCACCAGCGACTGCGGCGAGTAGAAGCCCATCGGCTGGGCGTTCAGCAGCGCCGCGCAGAACGCCGCCGGGTAGTACAGCTTGAGCCAGGCCGAGGCGTAGACCAGGAAGGCGAAGCTGATCGCGTGGCTCTCGGCGAAGCCGAACGCGGCGAACGCCTTGATCTTGGTGTAGATGTCGTCGGCGGCCGCCCCGCTGATGCCGTTGGCCCGCATGCCGTCGTACAGCTTGCAGCGCAGTGCCTCCATCCGCTCCTGGCTGCGCTTGGAACCCATCGCCCGCCGAACCTGGTCGGCCTCGGCCGGGGTGCAGCCGGCCGCGTCGATGGCCAGTTGCATCAGCTGCTCCTGGAACAGCGGGATGCCATGGGTCTTGCGCAGCGCCTTCTCCAGCTTCGGATGTGGGTAGTCGACGTGCTCCAGCCCGTTCTTGCGCCGGATGAAGGGATGCACCGAATTGCCCTGGATCGGGCCGGGTCGGATCAGCGCGATCTCGATCACCAGGTCGTAGAACTTGCGCGGGCGCAGCCGCGGCAGGGTGGCCATCTGGGCCCGGGACTCGACCTGGAACACCCCGACCGTGTCGGCAGCGCAGAGCATGTCGTACACCTTCGGATCCTCGGCCGGCACCTCGTGCAACCCGTACCGCTTGCCGTGCCACTGCTCGACGAAGTCGAAGCAGTACTTCAGCGCCGAGAGCATGCCGAGGCCGAGCAGGTCGAACTTCACCAGCCCGGTGGCCGCGCAGTCGTCCTTGTCCCACTGCAGGACGGTCCGGCCGGGCATCCGGCCCCACTCCACCGGGCAGACCTCGACCACCGGCCGGTCGCAGATCACCATCCCGCCGGAGTGGATGCCCAGGTGCCGGGGCGCGTTCTGCAGCTGGGCGGCCAGGTTCAGCACCTGCCGCGGGATGTTCTCGGTGTCGGCCGCGGTGAGCACGTTGCCGCCGGTCGCGTTGCTCGCTGCGTCCTTCTCGGCTCCCGGCGGCGGCGCCGCCCAGTAGTAGCCGTGGTCGATCTGCTTGCTCCAGGCGTCCTGCTGACCCTGGGAGTAGCCGAGCGCGCGGGCGATGTCGCGCACCGCCGAGCGCGGCCGGTAGGTGATCACGTTGGCGACCTGCGCTGCGTGCTGGCGACCGTGCTTGGCGTAGACGTACTGGATCACCTCCTCCCGCCGGTCGGACTCGATGTCGATGTCGATGTCCGGCGGCCCGTCCCGGTCCGGGGCCAGGAAGCGCTCGAAGAGCAGGCCGTACTTCACCGAGTCCACCGCGGTGATGCCGATCGCGTAGCAGACCGCGGAGTTGGCGGCGCTGCCCCGGCCCTGGGCCAGGATGCCGCGCCTGCGGCAGAACTCGGTCAGATCCCAGACCACCAGGAAGTAGCCGGGAAAGCCCAGCTCGCCGATGATCCGCAGTTCGTGCTCGATCTGCCGGTACGCCCGCTCGGTGCGCTCGGTGCGGGGACCGTACCGCTCGGCGGCGCCGTCGTAGGCCAGCTGGCGCAGGAAGCTCATCTCGTCGTGGCCGTCCGGCACCTCGAACGGCGGCAGGTTGGGGGCGATCAGCCGCAGCGGGAAGGCAAGCTCGCTGCCCAGCCGGGCGGCGGTGGCCACCGCCTCGGGGTAGCGGGCGAACCTGTGCATCATCTCCGCGCCGGAGCGCAGGTGCTGGCCGGCCCAGGCCGGCAGCCAACCGTCCAGGGCGTCCAGGCTGGTGCGCGCGCGGACGGCCGCCATAGCGGTGGCCAGCGGCCGCTCGTGCGGGGCGACGTAGTGGGCGTTGGTGCTGGCTACCAGCGGCAGCCGGTGCCGGCCGGCCAGCGCAGCGAGCGCGGCGTACCGCTCGTCAGCCAGCGGCTCCAGGGCATGGGTCAGCTCGACAGCCACCTGGTCGCGGCCGAACAGCTCGACCAGCTCGCCGAGCGCCCGGTCGGCTGGCTGGAGGTCCTCGGTGTCAAGCGCCTGGAGCACCCGGCCCTTGCGGCAGCCGGTGAGGATCTGCCAGTTGCCGGCGGCGAGTTCGGCGAGCTCGGTCAGCTCGTACACCGGGCGGCCCTTGGCACCGCCGCGCAGCTGGGCCTGGCTGATGGCTCGGCACAGGCTGGCGTATCCGGCCGGGTTGCGCGCCAGCACGAGCAGGTGTTCGCCGGGCGGATCCTCGATGCCGACCCGGGCCGCCACCGACCGCTCCACCTGGGTACTCGGCATCGGAATGTCCAGGTTCAGCTCGGCGCCGAAGACGGTGGGCAGCCCGAACGCCTCGGCCGCCTCGGCGAACCGGGCCACCCCGTACATGCCGTCGTGGTCGGTGAGGGCCAGCGCCCGCAGGCCGAGCCGGACCGCCTCCTCCACCAGCTGCTCGGGGTCGGAGGAACCGTCCAGGAAGGAGAAGGAGGAGTGCGCGTGCAATTCGGCGTACGGCACCGGCTCGGCTTTGCTCGCCAGCATCGTGGGTGGTTCGTAGGCCGGCCGCTTGCGGCTCCAGGCGGGGGAGTCGCCACCGTCCGGCTGCCGGTCGTCGCCGTGCCCGCGTCGGTTGGGCTCGGTGATCGCCGGCTCTGCCGGCATTGACTCGGCCCGCGTGACTTCGGGGCGTCCGGAGAGCTGGCGCTCCAGCTCGGACCACGGAGTGGCCGGGTTCTCGAAGCCCATGCCAACCATTATCGAACTCAAGTTCGATTAGGACAAGCGCCAGGCACCCGCCCAGCGGCGGCTAGCCGAAGCTGACCGAGGCGGTCTCCACGATGCCGGCCTGCCGTCCCGGCGCGGAGTGATCCTCCCAGTACAGGTTGGTGTGCTCGATGACCTTGTCCGGCGGCGGCGCACCCCACTCGCTGAGATCCTCGGTGGTGTGGGCGTCCTTGACCAGGGTGGCGTCATAGCCGCGCACGATCGCCCCGTGCAGCGTGGACCGGATGCAGGCGTCGGTCTGCGCGCCGGCCACGATCAGCCGGCCCACCTTGCGCTGGGCGAGCACCAACTCGAGGTCGGTGTCGTCGAAGGAGTCGCCGTAGCGCTTGTGCACCACCGGCTCGGCCTCCTGCTGGGCGAGCTCGGGCACGTAGCGCCACTGCTCGCTGCCCTCCGGGAGCTGCTCGGAATTGTGTTGGACCCAGACCACCGGGACGTTCTCCGCCCTGGCCTTGTCCACCAGGGTGGCAATGTTGGCAATGACGCCGTCCCGGTTGTGGGCGTCGGCCATGACGCCGTTCTGGACATCGATCACGAGCAGTGCGGTGTTCGGCCGGTCGGTCAGTGTGGTCATGAGAACTCCTTCCCCTCGTCAGAAGCTATCGCCGACCACCGACAACGAGAAGATCCATCCGCCGGACGCTAGGCGGACAGGTGCTTGGCCAGGAACTCGAAGGCCTGCGGGTAGGCGTCCAGCTGGTTGGCCCGCTTGGCCAACCCGTGCCCCTCGTCGGCGTAGACCAGCAGCGGGCATTCCGCGCCGGACGCCCGGACCGCGGCGACCACCTGCTCGGCCTCCGACAGCGGCACCCGCGGATCGTTCGCGCCGTGGATCACGAACAGCGGCGCGGTGATCCGGTCGATCACGTTCAGCGGCGAGGCACGCTCCAGCAGCTCGCGGTCCTCATCCAGCCGGCCGTACTCCCGTTCCCGGTAGGCGCGCCGGTAGGCCGAGGTGTTCTGCAGGAAGGTGACCAGCGACGAGACGCCGACGATATCCACCCCGGCCGCCCACAGCTCGGGATAGAAGGAGAGCCCGGCCAGCACCATGTAACCGCCGTAGGACCCGCCGTAGAGCGCGATCCGGTGCTGGTCCACGCCCACCGAGGGCAGCCAGTCCCGCAGCGCCACCAGGTCGGCCACCGAGTCCAGCCGCTTGTCCACGTCGTCGAGCGACAGCCAGCGCCGTCCGTAGCCGGCCGAGCCGCGCACGTTCGGCAGCACCACCGTGTGCCCGGCCAGTGCCAGGGCCGCCGCGATCGGGCTCCAGCTGGCCACCGTCGCCGACTCCGGGCCGCCGTGGATGATCATCACCGCCGAGCCGTCGGCGTGCTCCGGCCTGATCAGGTAGGTGGGAATCCGCTCGCCGTCCGGCGCGGACACCAGGTGCGAGCTGAAATCCACCAGGTCCGCGGTGGCCTCGGCCGGGTTGCTGACGGTGCGCCGCCGGATCGCGGCGTCGCCGGGCTGCCAGGTGTAGACCTCGGGCGGCTGCACCGGGGAGCTGAAGGTCATCCCCAGCATGCCGCCATCCTCAGACCAGATCAGCCTGCTGCGGTAGATCAGCACGCCACGGCCGGGCAGCTCGATCGGCTGGCCGAGGTCGGTCGGATCCCCGGACAGCTCGCCGTCGATGATGCTCAGGCCGTGCACCCCGTCCGCCGAGCTGACCACCGCCAGCCGCCGGCCGTCCGGGCTCGGCCAGGCATACAGATCTCGCTCGTCGGCGGCCAGCACGGTCGACCAGCGACCGGTCGCCAGCTCGTAGCGGCAGAGCGACAGGAAGTCGGTCTCCGCGTCGGAGGAGGCCAGCAGCCCGGATGAGTCGGCCAGCCACTGCGGGTTCTCCCAGGAGCCCGGCGCGGTCGGGTCGGTGATCGAACGGACCTCACCACTGTCGGTGTCGACCAGCAGCAGCTCGGAGGACGCCGCCAGCCGGGTCATCCGGGACAGCACCACCCAGCGGCCGTCCGGGGACGGGACGGCGTCGTCGAAGTAGCCGCCGCCGTCGAACAGCACCCGCTCGCTGCCATCGGAGACCCGCCGCGCGATGACGTCGAACTCCACCCCGTTGCGACGGTTGGTGGCGTAGACCACGGTGTCCGGCTGCACGTCGAACAGGTTGTGCAGGTAGGCCGGATCGTGGGCCAGCGGCTGCAGTTCACCCAGCTCGCCGGAGCTCTCATCGGCCGGCGGCTCCAGCAGCGACAGCTGGGCGCGCTCGGTTCCGCCGGTGTCGGCCGAGACCACCACCGCTCGGGCCTGCGGGAGGTACCGGCCGCTGCACGGCTCGCCCAGGTCGGTCAGCCGGCGCCACCGGTCGTCCGGCAACACCTCGTAAAGCTGGGCGGATCCGCTCTCGTCGTTGCTGATCAGCAGCCGGCCGGCCGCGTCGATGTCCAGCAGCGTGGTGCGGCGCAGTTCGAGAAGTTGGACGAGCCGATCGGTAGTAGAACCCACCTGTGCATCCTGCCATCTCGTCCTCGGCGCGGACGCACGGCCCGGTGGCGGCCGATGCTTGAGCCGGTCAGGCCGGAAGCAGGCAGCCGGCAGGCAGCTCGAACCAGCGCAGGTGCTCGAAGTCGGCCGAGACCAGCCCGGCCAGCTCCTCGGTGGCCGCCTCGGGCGGGGGTGCCTCGGCCAGGATCTTCGCTGCCACACCGAGGTAGCGGTCCAGTTCCGCCTCCGACGCCCGCTCCTGGTGGTGCGGGTAGCGCAGCTCGCCGTCGGCGTCGTAGCCGACCTGGTGCAGTCGCAGCGGCGGCTCGGCCGCGCCGTCGCGATGCCACCACAGGCCGGTCGCTGGGTCGAACCGGTAGTCGCCGAGCAGCCGCCAACCGTCCCGGGCCACCAGCCGGACCGCCTCCACCAGGTAGTCGAACACCGGTTCGGAGATGAAGTAGTTGAAGTTGACCCGCACCCAGCCGGGCTTGATGCCCTCGCAGCCGCCGGTGATCTCCCGTTCGAACTCGTGGCTGCGCTCGATGTCGATGCCGAGTAGCCGGTGCCCGTACGGCCCGGCGCAGGAGCAGCCGCCGCGGGACTGGATGCCGAACAGGTCGTTGAGCAGGGCCACCACGTAGTTGTGGTGCAGGTACTTGCCGGTGCCCGGGCAGCGCACCACGAACGACACGATGGACAGCCGCTCGGCGTCGAGATTGCCCAGAATCTCCAAGGCCGGCTCGGATTTCCAACTGGTCACCGCCCGGCGCAGGTAGTACTCCTCGTGCGCCCGGATCACCTCGATGCCAACCGCCTGCTTGAGCTGGAAGACCAGCCCGGCCCGAATGGCCTCCACGATCGCCGGGGTGCCGCCCTCCTCGCGCTGGATCGGGTCGGTGAGGTAGCGGTGCTCTGACGGGTTGACGTAGGCGACGGTGCCGCCGCCCGGCACCACCGGCACCCGGTTGGTCAGCAACTCGCGGCGGACCACCAGCACGCCAGGCGTGCTCGGACCGCCGATGAACTTGTGCGGGCTGAGGAAGATGGCGTCGGCGTAGGCGAGCGGATCGCCGCTGGCCCGGTTGTACATGTCGATCTCGACGTACGGGCCGGCAGCCGCGTAGTCCCAGAACGACAGCGCGCCGTGCCGGTGCAGCAGCGCGGCCACCCGCGCGGTGTTGGACATGATGCCGGTGACGTTGCTGGCGGCGGAGAACGAGCCGATCTTCAATGGCCGATCCGCATACCGCGACAGCTGGTCGGTCAGCTGGTCGATGTCGATGTGCCCGTCGGGATCCTGCGCGATCATCACCACGTCGGCGATCGACTCGCGCCACGGCAGCTCGTTGGAGTGGTGCTCGTACGGCCCGATGAACACCACCGGACGCTGGTCGGACGGGATCCGCTCGGTGAGCCGGTAGGCGTCGTCCAGGCCGGCCGGGATGCGCAGCTGCAGGATGCCGATCAGCTTGTCCACCGCACCGGTGCAGCCGGAGCCGGCGAAGATCACGGCGGTCTGCGCGTCGCCACCCACCGCCTCGGAGATGATGGCCCGGGCATCCTCCCGCAACCGGGTGGTCTGCAGACCCGTTCCGCTCGATTCGGTATGGGTGTTGGCGTAGCGGGGCAGCACCTCGCCGGTGATGAAGTCCTCAATGAAGCTGAGCGCTCGGCCGGAGGCGGTGTAGTCGGCGTAGGTTACCCGGCGCGGCCCGTACGGCCCCGGCATCACCTGGTCGTCACCGATCACCGACTCGCGGATCCGGCGCAGCAGCGGAGTCTCGGGCGGCGCCTGCTCGGTCACGATGCCACCTGGCTCGGTGCTTGCTGGCTCTTCGCGCGAGCGCTCATCGCCGCGTTCGCTCCGCTCCTCGGCACTTCGTGCCTGCGATGCTCACTCGGTGCTTGCTGGCTCTTCGCGCGAGCGCTCATCGCCGCGTTCGCTCCGCTCCTCGGCACTTCGTGCCTGCGATGCTCACTCACGACGACACCTGGCTCTTCGCGCGAGCGCTCATCGCCGCGTTCGCTCCGCTCCTCGGCACTGCGTGCCTGCGATGCTCACTCACGACGACACCTGGCTCTTCGCGCGAGCGCTCATCGCCGCGTTCGCTCCGCTCCTCGGCACTTCGTGCCTGCGATGCTCACTCGGTGCTTGCTGGCTCTTCGCGCGAGCGCTCATCGCCGCGTTCGCTCCGCTCCTCGGCACTACGTGCCTGCGATGCTCACTCACAATGCTGAGGGTAGTCGTCGGTTGAGCTGGGCAGAATGCTCGCATGACTGAATCGATGACCGTCGCTGAGCTGCTGCTGGACGCCTTCGGCCGAATCCAGCGCCTGGTGACCGGCACGGTGTCCGGGCTGAGCTGCGAGCAGCTGGCCTACCGGCCGAATCCCGAGGCCAACAGCATCGGCTGGCTTATCTGGCACCTCACCCGCATCCAGGACGACCACATCGCCGACGCGGCCGGCACCGAGCAGATCTGGACGTCGCACGGTTGGCACGACCGGCTCGGGCTGTCGCTCGATCCGGCGGACACCGGCTACGGGCACGGCCCGGAGCAGGTGGCGGCGGTGCAGATCAGCCAGCCGGAGCTGCTGATCGGCTACCACGACTCGGTGTACCAGCGCACCAGCGAGTTCGTGGCCGGGCTCACCGAGGTCGAACTCGGCCGGGTGGTCGATGAGAGCTGGGATCCGCCGGTCACGCTGGGCGTCCGGCTGGTCAGCGTGCTCGGCGACGACTGGCAGCACGCCGGGCAGGCGGCCTACCTCAAGGGCCTGCTGGATTAACCCGCTCATCGTCAGCGCGGCGGTTCCGAACACGGCTCGGTAACGGGCGCAACGCACCGGGCGTGCCGGCACGTCTGGTGCGCAAAGCCGTCCAGCCGAGGAGACGCCATGCCGCGATACCGCCCGCCGACGATCACCGTGGCACTGCTTGCCGTGCCGTTGCTGGCAGTCCTGCTGTCCGGCTGCGGTGGCGGTGGCGCGTCCAAGCAGGACGTCGGCTCGGTGAACGGAGCCGCCCGGAACGTGCCGGGCTCGGTTGCCAACGGGGCCGCAGGCAGCGCTGCCGGTGGTGCTCCGGCGCAGGCCAAGACGCCGTTGCAGCAACGGGACGTGATGCGCACCGCGACGGTCAACGTGACCGTACGCGACGTTGATCGGGCCGCGCAGCAGGCACTTGCCGCAGCGGTGGCCGCCGGCGGCCGGGCCGACACCGATGACCGTAGCGGCGACGATGGCGACCGGCATGCCCACCTGGTGCTGCGGGTGCCGGAGGCGAGGCTGGACCGTTTGCTGTCCACCGTCGTCGCGTTCGGGCACGAGACCAGCCGGGCCGAGCAGGGCAGCGACGTCACCACCGAGGTGGCCGACGTGAACGCGCGGGTAACCGAGTTGCAGATCAGCGTGGCTCGGCTGCAGGACTTCCTGCGGCACTCCGGCAGCATCACCGACCTGCTGGCGCTGGAGTCCCAGCTCACCCAGCGGCAGTCCGATCTGCAGTCCACCCTGGCCCAGCAGCGCGCCCTGGCCGACCAGGTGGAGCTGGCCACGCTGACGGTGGAGCTCAGCCGGACCGCGCCGGCGATCTCGGCCCGGTCCACCGGGTTACCCGGCTTCCTCGGAGCCGCGCGGGCCAGCCTGCACGCGCTGGTGTTCGCGGCCCGGCTGGCCGTGGCGCTGCTGGGCTACCTGGCGCCGTTCATGCTGGTGCTGCTGGCCGCCGGCTATTTCGGCCTGCGGCACCGCAGGACCCGCCGTCCGCAGCCGGAGGCCAGCGGCTCAGCCTGAGCGCTCAGACCGGCCTCAGCGGACCGGACGAGCTACCCGGCAAGAGCGGATCGACTGCTTCACTGCGGCGGCGGTGGGTGCTGCGGCAGCCAGACGCTGAAGGTGCTGCCGGCGCCGAGCCGGGAGGAGAAGTCCACCGAGCCGCCGTGCCGATGCACTATCTCGCGCACGATGGCCAATCCCAGCCCGGTGCCGGGCAGCGCTGCGGCGGCGGCATTGCCGGCGCGGAAGAACCGGGTGAACAGCCGGTCGAAATCCTCCTCCGGAATGCCCATGCCGGTGTCGGACACGTCGATCAGCACGCCGTCCTCCTGCTCGGGCAGCAGTTCGACGGTGACCCGGCCGCCGGCCGGGGTGAACTTGCAGGCGTTGCCGACCAGGTTGGTGAACACCTGTTCCAACTGCTGCTGGTCGGCCTCGATCTTGCAGCCGGACGGCGCGATGAGTTCCAGCCGCACTCCGTCGGCGCTGGCCTGCGGCAGCATCGCCTCGTGCACCGCGCCGAGCACGGCGGCAACGTCCACCGAGGTCAGTTCCAGCCGCAACCGTCCGGCGTCGATCCGGGACTGGGTCAGCAGATCCTCGATCAGGTTGCGCAACCTGGTGGCATTGCGGTCGATCACGGTGAGCATCTCGTGGGCACGGCGGGGCAGCCGGCCGGCGTCGCCGTCGCGCAGCATTTCCAGGTAACCGGTGATCGAGGTCAGCGGAGTGCGCAGCTCGTGCGAGACGGTGGAGATGAAGTCAGCCTTGGCCTGGTCCAGCTCCTGCAGCATCCGGACCGCCTCGGCCTGGCTCTGGATCAGGTGGTTCTGGGTGAGGCTGTGCGCGAGATCCGCGGCCAGGAATTGCGCCACGCCGGTCTCGGTCAGCGTCCAGTGCCGGGAATGGCCCGTCATAGCAAGCCAAATCAGGCCCAGCACGCCGGCGCTGTCGCCGATCGGCAGCACCAGCGAGGCGCTCGTGCCGACCGCCTGGGCCAGCCCGAACAGGGTGCGCCCGGCCTCGGTCGGCTCGTAGGTGCGGTGATCGTCGATGCCGATCGTGTGCGCGTTGTCCCACAGCCGCTGGCTGAGTGCCCGCAGCTCGCTGACCTGGTAGTCCAGCGGCGCGGCCAGCGGCCGCAGCGGTTCCCGCTGCCACTGCGCCAGCAGCTGCGGCACCCGCTCGTCGCCGAAGATGTAGAGCCAGGCCCGGTCCACCTCGAACGCGTCGCCGAACCCGCGGACCAGATGCTCGGCCATCTGGGCGCCATTGGCACTGCGCCGAAGGGTGGAGGAGATCAGCCGGGTGCGCTGGCGGAACTGCTCGGCGTCCCGGTCGGCCGCCGCCTCGGCGCGGGCTCGCCGGCCCACCGCGTTGACCGCACGGGCCAGCGCCCGCACCTCCGACGGGCCGTCCTGCTCGTTGGCATGCGCGCTCAGATCGCCCCGGTCGAGCCGGCCGACGACCGAACGCAGCGCCCGCAGCGGCCGGCTGATACCGGTGGCGGCCCGATAGGCCAGCACCGCGGCGACCAGCAGCGCCAGCACGGTGGCGATCACCAGCAGCGGGATGGCCAGCGAGTGCAGCCGGGACACCTCGGCTCGCAGCCGGGCGCGGGTCTGCTCCAACTGGCTGCTCACCTGGCCGTTGGCAGAGCGGTAGCGGTCGAACAGCGCCTTGGCCGTGTTCTGCTGTGCCACCGACGGCAGCGAGGAGTCGTTCGGATTGGCCGCGATCGGATCGGCGTAGCCGCTGAGCCACTGGTTGGCCAGATTGCGCTCGGAGTTGATCAGGGCATCGAGGCGGTGCAGGCCGACGCCGTCCAGCGCGGCCTTCGTCTGGTCCAGGTCGGGCAGGATTTGCCTGCGCGCGGCGCGGTAGGGCGCGAGGAAGCTCTGGTTGCCGGTGAGCAGGTAGCCGCGCACCGCTGTCTCGCTGTCCAACATCAGGGTCAGCGTCTGCTGGTGGGCGTTGCTGGCCGGGGTGTAGCCGTTGGTGAGCTTGCTGTTCTGGTTGGTGGCTATCTCGATCGCCACCACGCCGCTGATGCCGACCAGCATCAACAGCAGGAAGGTGCCGGTGACCAGGCGTCGCAGCCGGGTGGCGACGCCGTCCCGAGTGTCTCCGATGCTCGCGGTCAACCGCGCGTCCGTCGCAACACGGCTTCGACCCGTTCCAGCAGTTCGCGAGGGCTGAACGGCTTGATGATGTAGTCGGCCGCGCCCGAGGCGAGGCCGGTCTCCACGTCGAAGTCCTGGCTCTTCGCCGAGAGCAGGATGACCGGGACGGCCGCGGTGCGCTCGTCGGTGCGCAGCTTGCCGATGACATCCAGCCCCGAGCTGCCAGGCATCATCACGTCCAGCAGGGCGATGTCGGGCAGCTGCTCGCGGATGGCGCTCAGCGCCGCGATCCCGTCGGCGACCGCGATCACCCGGAAGCCGGCCCCGGACAGCTTGGCAGTCACCAGCTCGCGAATATCACGGTCATCTTCGGCAACCAGGACAACCCGGGATGAACCAGCGGTAGGCTCATCGGTCATCGCAGTGTGATCCCTTCCCCCCGTGGGATAAATCATCCCGCTATTGGCGCGCTTCGCAACTTGCGACGCAACTGAAGCTGAATTGCCAACCGGTCGTCCGGATTTGCCAGATCCATTCCGAGTGCTCGACTCGTCCGGCGTAACCGGTACCGGACGGTCGTCGGATGCACCGCCAGCTCGGCCGCTGTCCGGCTGACGTCGGAGCCGGCGTCCAAATAGCACAGCAAGGTGCGGGCGCTGACCGCGTCCCGAGAAATCAATTCCGCCACCCGTGGGTCGAGCAGATCCGTTTGCCGGTCAACGAAATTGGTCGCCGCCTGGACGAGCAGTCGATTTCGTGCCCGGCCGAATGACAATACCGGCTCGCGGGTTGCCAGCCGCATCACCAGCTCCGCGCCGCGCGCCGATTCCGCGGCCAGCGCCGGCGTTGCCACCACCGGCCCGAGGCCAGCCCGGGCGTCCGGATCCAGGTGGCGGCCGATGGCGGCCATCGTCTGCTCCAGCATGGCCTCGGCCTCGGGCGAGTCCGATCCGCCCTCCGGTGACGGCTGGCTCAGCCCGGGCAGCAGGAGCAGCAGCCGGCCGCCGGCAACCTCGGCCACGGCGTGCCGGCGGAACGCGGCTGCCTGCACGGTCACGATGGCGGCCAGCCCGGCCAGCCGTTCGGCCCGCTCGGCCGGCCCCGCATCGGCAGCGCCGGGCTGCACCACCGCGATCGCGCACGGCCGCCCGGCATCCCGGCCCAGGCCGAGTGCCTCGGGGCCGACCCGGCCGGCCAGCAGGTCGGCGAGCCGATCTGCCGGTGCCGCTCGCTGCTGGCCACGGCCGACCAGCTGACTGGCCGTCAGCCGGGCCGCACCGAGCAGCGCCTGCCGGGCATGGGGACCGAACTCGCCGGCGCCCTGCTGCACCCAGATGGTGCCCAGCTGCCGGTCGCCGGCAAACACCCCGACAGCCAGCCGCCGGCGGACTCCGGTGGCCGGGTGCTCGGCTATCTCGACGACCTCCTCGGGCGTGGCCAGGCGGCGGTAGACGCCCCATTCGCGCAGCAGGGCGAGGTAGTCGGCCGGTCCGCTGCGGCCGAGGATGGACAGCCGGCGCAGCTCGTCCACCTCGTCGCTGGAGCGCGAGTAGGCCAGCACCCGGGCCTCGGTGTCCTCGATGGTGACCAGCCCGCCGGTGAGGGTGGCGATGGTCTGGGCCAGGTCGGCCAGCTCGTCGCCGGCGACCAGCCGGGGCTGGTCCAGCCGGGCCGACAGCGCGGCGTGCAGGCGCCGCCAGCTCACCGACTCGGGCTTGCGCGCGACCGCGATTGGCCGGCCGGTCGGCACGGCGCAGCCGGCCGGCAGGATCACCGCGGCCGCTCCGGCCCGGGCCGCGGCGTCGACCAGCTCGGCGGCTTCGGCATCGGTGGGCTGCGAGCCAAGCGCGAGCACGATCTCGCCGGGCTCCGGCTTCGGTAACGAGGTCGGCTCGGCGATTCCCACCAGCCGGCCGACGGGCAGCATGGCCAGCAGCCGTTCGAGGTCCTTGCTCGGATCGGCGGAAGGCATGGCCAGAACTTTATCCGTTACGAGCAGCATCCGGGGACGTACGTCGGAATATCCTGGGCGTAACCGCTCGTTGCCCTCGTTCGCTCAGCCCGTTCGCTCAGCCCTTCGATCAGCTGGAGAAGTCGATGGACGCCTTCACCCGGATTCCCACGCCGCACAACGAACCGGTGCTCGACTACGCGCCCGGCAAGCCCGAGCGGCGCGAGCTGCTGTCGATGCTGGCCGAACTGCAGGCACAGCCGGTCGAGCTGACCTGCACCATCGGCGGGGTCGAGCGGATGGGCGGCGGTGACCGGACAACGGTGGTGCAGCCGCACAACCACGCGCACATGCTCGGTGAATTCGGCCAGGCAACCGAACAGGACGCGCGCGACGCGGTGGCCGCGGCCAGCGCGGCGGCACCCGGCTGGCGCTCGATGGACTACGCCGACCGGGCGGCCATCTTCCTGCGCGCCGCCGACCTGCTGTCCGGCCCCTGGCGGGCCCGGCTGAACGCGGCCACCATGCTCGGCCAGTCCAAGACCGCGGTCCAGGCCGAGATCGACGCGGCCTGCGAGCTGATCGACTTCTGGCGGTTCAACGTGCACTTCGGCGCCCAGGTGCTGGCCGAGCAGCCGATCTCGGTGCCGGGCGTCTGGAACCGGCTCGACCACCGGCCGCTGGAGGGCTTCGTCTACGCCATCACTCCGTTCAACTTCACCGCGATCGCGGCGAACCTGCCGACCGCACCGGCCCTGATGGGCAACGTGGTGATCTGGAAGCCGTCGAACACCCAGCTGCTGGCTGCCTACTTCACCATGCGGCTGCTGGAGGAGGCCGGCCTGCCGCCGGGCGTGATCAACCTGCTCACCGGCGACGGCTACGCGGTCTCGGACGTGCTGCTGGCGCACGAGGAGCTGGCCGGCATCCACTTCACCGGCTCCACCGCGACTTTCCAGCACCTGTGGCAGCAGGTCGGGCAGAACCTGCCCCACTACCGCACCTACCCCCGGCTGGTGGGCGAGACCGGCGGTAAGGACTTCGTGCTGGCCCATCCGAGCGCCGACCCGGACGTGCTGCGCACCGCGCTGATCAAGGGTGCCTTCGAGTACCAGGGCCAGAAGTGCTCGGCGGCCTCCCGCGCCTACCTGCCGGCCTCGCTGTGGCGCGGCATCTCGGAGAGCCTGATCGCCCAGACCGAGGCGCTGACGATGGGACCGGTCACCGACCTGACCAACTTCCTCGGCGCGGTGATCGACCGGCGCTCGTTCGACAAGCTGGCCGCCGTGCTGGACCGGGCCAAGAACGATCCGGCGCTGGAGATCGTGGCCGGCGGAACCGCCGACGACAGCGAGGGATTCTTCGTCCGGCCGACCATCGTGCTGACCAGCGACCCGAAGCACGAGGTGATGTCGACCGAGTACTTCGGCCCGATCCTGTCCGTCTACGTCTACGACGACTCGGCCGAGGGCGCGTTTGATGAGGTGCTGGATCTGGTCGATCGCGGCGGCCCGTACGGGCTGACCGGCTCCATCATCGCCACCGACCGGGCGGCCATCGTGCAGGCGCAGGAGCGGCTGCGGTTCACCGCAGGCAACTTCTACATCAACGACAAGCCGACCGGCGCGGTGGTCGGTCAGCAGCCGTTCGGCGGCTCCCGGGCCTCCGGCACCAACGACAAGGCTGGCTCGGTGCTCAACCTGCAGCGTTGGGTTTCGCCCCGTGCCATCAAGGAGACGCTGGTCGGCCCGACCACCATCAACTATCCCGCATCAGCTGCCGGATGCGGTGACCGAGGCGGGACGCTAGCGGTGGCGCTGCTGCGCGAGCCGCTGCTGGCCGCGGCCCGTTCCGACCGGCTGCGCCGGCTCGCCGAGCGCTCCAGCCTGACCCGGCCTGTCGTCAACCGGTTCATCGCCGGTTCCGGCGAGGCCGACGCGCTGCGGACCACCTCGGAGTTGGTGGCCGACGGGCTGACGGTGACCCTGGACTTCCTCGGTGAGGACACCACCTCGGCCGAGCAGGCCGGGCACATCGTGCAGGCCTACCGCTCGGTGCTGGCCGCGCTCGCCTCGGCCGGCCTGGCCGGCAGCGCGGAGGTGTCGGTGAAGCTGTCAGCCATCGGACAAGCGTTGCCGGGCGACGGCGAGAAGATCGCGCTGGACGGTGCCCGCCAGATCTGCGAGGCGGCCGCCGCGGCCGGCACCACGGTCACCTGCGACATGGAGGACCACACCACCACCGACTCGACGCTGTCCATCGTTTCCGAGTTGCGGGTGGACTTCCCCTGGGTGGGCGCGGTGTTGCAGGCCTATCTCAAGCGGACCGAGGGGGACTGCCGTGAGCTGGCCGGCGCCGGCTCCCGGATCCGGCTGTGCAAGGGCGCCTACGCCGAGCCGGAATCGGTCGCCTTCACCGGCAAGGAGGTGGACGAGTCCTACCGGCGCTGCCTGCGGGTGCTGTTCGCCGGCGCGGGCTATCCGATGGTGGCCAGCCACGACCCGGCCATGATCGCCGCCGCCCGGTCGCTGATCGCCCAGCACGGCCGTGCGGCAGACAGTTACGAGTTCCAGATGCTGTATGGAATTCGGCCCACCGAACAGCGCGCGCTGGCCGCGGCCGGCAACCGGGTACGGGTGTACGTGCCGTACGGCGAGCAGTGGTACGGCTACTTCATGCGCCGGCTGGCCGAGCGTCCGGCCAACCTGGCGTTCTTCCTGCGGTCACTGGCCACCAAGAAGTAGCCGGCGATCAAGAAGTAGAACGTTGCAGACGGTCGAGCAGGCCGCCGCGAGCGTCGAGCGGTTCCTGCAGCGGAGGCCGGATCTCGACTGAACGCGGTCGGCCGCCGGCGACGTCCAAAGCAGCCCCGCTCGCGACCAGCCGGCATCAGTCGTAGACGCCTTCGAGCAGCCAGCGCCGGGTCGGCAGGTCGAAGCAGACCAGGTAACCGCGGCCGGTCGCGTCCACCAGTTGCATCCGGGCCAACTGCCTGGCCGCAGCCGGATCCCACCACCGCTCGTCCACCGGCCAGGGGCCGGCCCAGGCCGTGATCGGAACCGGCTTTCCGCCTTCCCCGCAGGGGTTTTCCATCAGGTTGAAGGTTGCCGGGGAGGCCGGCAGCAGGCCCCGCTCGGTGACCAGCACGACGTGCCCGGCGGCGTCCAGCAGCTGAACCTGGCGGGGCGGGTCGATCAGCACCGAGGGTGCCGGTGCCGGCAGCCGGCCGGGCCAGGGCTGCTCGGTCGCGGCGGCCGCCTCGTCCCGCTCGTCGCCCCACGGCACCAGCCGGGTGCGCTGTGCCGGGCCGCGACCGCCGGCCACCACCGGCATCTGCACCGAGCCCGCGCCGAGCAGTGTCTGCACCCGGGCCAGCGCCCGGTGCGCCCGCTCGTCGGCGATGCCGTCGCCGCCCCACAGCGCGCGCTGGTGGGCGCTGGTCGGCACGGTGTCGATCGGGGTCAGCCGCAGCAACTGCACCGGCCCGGACGGGGCGTTCGGCTCGCCGGCCCGGCGGTTCAGCCAACCCTCCAGCTGCCAGCGGATCCGGTCGATGACCTCTACCGCGGTGAGCACCCCGGTGTGCCGCCATCGGCGCGCGGTCTCCTCGCCGCGGTCGGTCTGGGCGATGAGCTCGAAGCAGGTGCAGGCCAGCCCGGAGTCGGCCAGCTTGGCGATGAATCCCTCCACCGCTCCGCGCGCGGTGAAGGCGATGGTGTCCACCCGGTCCAGCGGCGGCTCCAGGCTGATGCTGACCTCGAACTCCGCCGGCGGGGTGCGTCCGGCAATGGGACGCCGATCCTTGCCGCCGGCCTGCCGATGCGCCCAGGCGCCGGCCGGTCCGAACCGGGCCTGCACGTCCGCCGCGGGCAGCGCGGCGAAGGCGCCCAGCGTACGAATGCCCAACCGGCGCAGCAGATCCACCAGTTCGGGCTGCTCCAGTGCCTTGATCGGCAGGTCGGCCAGGAACTCCGCCGAGCGGCCCGGCTCGACGACGCAACCTCGGCGGGCGGCCTGCTCGGCGGCGAACGCGCCGTCGGCCACGCCGATCAGCACTTCGGAGCCGAGGCCGGTGTGCTGGGTGTGGTCGATGATCGCCCGGCTCAGCGCGTGCAGCACGGCGGTCTCGCCGCCGAAGTACTTCACCGGCCCTTGGATGCCGATCGCCGCCAGCCCCGGCCGGTGCAGTTCCACGCCGGGCGCGATGGATTCGATGGCGGCCAGGATGGGCTCGAACGACCGCGCCTCGGCGGGGCTGTTGCGGGGCAGCAGCACCAGCTCCGGGCAGCGGCCCTGCGCCTCCCGCCGACGCAGCCCGCGCCGGATGCCGAGTTGCCGGGCGCTGTGCGAGCAGGCCACCACCCGGTTTCCGGTGATCACCGCCACCGGATCCTCGGCGGTGAGCGAGGTGCCGGCGCGCGCGACGGTCACCGGCCAGTCCGGGCACCAGATCGCCGCCATCCGTGGCGCGGCCGGGCCGGTCACCGGCACAGCGCCGGCATCACAGCCACAGCTCGGCGGCACAGCGCCGGCAGCACAGCCACAGCTCGCCGGCACAGCGCCGGCATCACAGCCACAGCTCGCCGGTGCGAGGCCGCGCGGAGCGGCCGCGGCCGGTGGCCGTCACCACCAGCCGGCGGCGGGCCAGCCGGCCGTAGCCGTTGCCGATGCCGGTCCAGCCGCCGTGCTCGGCCGACAGCCGGAGCTGCACCGCCGGCCATCGTTCGGCCTGCTGCCCGTACAGCATCAGCAGCGCATCCTTGCTCCGGGCCCGACTGGACAGCCGCCGGGCGTCGCCACCGGACACCCCGAGCAGCCCGGCCGAGCCGTCCGGCCGGAGCAGTCCGGTGCCGCCCGGCACCGCCCCGGGCCTGGCCACCACCACGTCCACCGCGTCCAGCAGCGCACCCACCGCGGTGGTCCAGTGGGAGGAGGTCCAGCCACCCTCCGGCGGATTGATGACGGCCAGCCGGCTCAGTTCGACACCCGCCTCGGCGGCCGCCTCGGCGCTGATCGCGGGCATGCCCACCAGCGCGGCCCAGGCGCCCTGCCGGGACGAGGCGCCGAGCAGCGCCAGCAGCAGCGACACCGAACCGCTGACCGCGACGGTGCTGCCCCGGCGCAGCCCGTCCGGCACCAGCCCAGCCAGGCCGTCTGGCACCGGCAGCGGGGGGAGCGAGCGGCGGGCAAGCCCGGTGAGCGGTCCGGCCGGCAGCGCACCCAGCTCGGCCCGCAGCGACGGACGGCGCAGCGGGACGGGCACCGGCTCAGCGAACGGATCCGGCTCGGCGACCGCGGCGGCCCCGTCGCTGTCGTCGAACCAGGCCTCGGCCGGGTCGGGAGCGAGATCCAGTTCCGGCAGGAAATCCGGTTCGACGAGGGCATGCCCGACCGCTGCCCGGCCTTGGGCAGCATGGTCGTGGAAGGCCGCCGCGGTCACCGCTCCATGTTCGAACAGAGGTTCGAATATGTCAATGAGACGGCGAACGCCCTCCGTATTGTCACCGGCACCGGCTAGGTTTCTGGGCGTGGTCGAACGCATCACTGCGAAGCAGTTCCACCAGGCAGCAGGCATCGAGGACTGGCGAGCGCTGGGCCAGAGCGCCTGCGCGCGCTTCCGGACCGGCACGTTCGCGGCGGGCACGGCGCTGGTGGGTGCCATCAGCAGGCTGGCCGACGCCGCCAACCACCACCCCGACGTGGATCTGCGCTATCCGGCCGTGACGGTGCGGCTGCGCACGCACGAGGTCGGTGGCCTGAGCGAACGCGACATCGAGCTGGCCCGCCAGATCTCGGCGGCCGCCCGCGAGCTCGGTGTGCCGGCGGAGCCGAATGGCCTGAGCGTGGTCCAGGTGGGCCTCGATGCCCTCCAGCTCCCGACTGTGCAGCCGTTCTGGCGTGCGCTGCTCGGCTATCGGGAAGGTCCGAGGGATCGGTTGACGGATCCGCTCGGCGCCGGCCCGGCGCTGTGGTTCCAGCAGCTGGACGAGCCACGGCCGCAGCGCAACCGGATGCATCTCGATGTCCTGGTGCCGCACGACGAGGCCGAGGCCCGGGTGGCAGCGGCGATCGCGGCCGGCGGCCGGCTGGTATCCGACCGCTACGCGCCGGCCTGGTGGGTGCTGGCCGACGCGGAGGGCAACGAGGCCTGCGTGTCCACCTGGCTGGGCCGGGACTGATCGGCCACCGGCATCCTCGGGGGCAGCTGGCGGCGCCGGCCGATCGGGGTCAGCAGCACGGCGGTGCAAGCCAGCGCATGCACCGCGGCCATGGCCAGGATGGCCGGCCGGACACCGATCGCGCCGCCCAGCCAGCCGGCCACCAGCGCCGCGAACGGCATGGTGCCGAAGTTGACCACCTGGGCGCAGGTGGTCACCCGAGCCAGCAGCGGGCCGGGCACGTAGCGCTGCCGCCATGCCCCGCGCAGCACGTTGCCGGCCACCACGGCGGCGTCCATCACCGCGAGCCCGGCCACGCTCAGCCACAGCGTCCGATGGCTGCTCGGCACTCCGATCAGCACCGCTGCCGGGGCGCTGAGCAGCAGCAGGGTGGTCGAGGCCCGGCCGGTGCCCAACCGGCGGCCGAGCGGGCCGGCGACCGCGGCACCGAGCACGCCGCCGGCGCTGCCGAGCATCAGCCACAGCCCGATCAGCTGGCTCGGCACGGCCAGGTCGCGCGCCCAGAACAGCACCAGCAGCGCGCTGAAGCCGGTGAGCCCGAAGTTGGACAGGCCGCCGACCACGGTGAAGGCCCGGATGGCCGGATCGTGCGCCACCAGCCGGATGCCCTGCCGGATTCGCTCACCGAGCGGCGCCGCCGTCGGGCCGGTTGACGGCGTCGCTCCAGCAGGCCCGGTTGGCGGAGTCGCTCCGGCTGGCTCGACCGGTCCCAGCCGCCACAGGCAGAGCGCGGAGACCAGGAAGCTCAGCGCGTCGAAGACGATACCGAGCGTCGCCGAGCCGAGCCTGGCCAGCAGCCCGGCCACGCCCGGCCCGGCGACCTGGGTGGCCGACTCGGTGCCGAGCAGCCGGGCGTTGGCCGACTCCAACTGCTCGGGCGGCACGATCAGCGGCAGCAGCTTGATGTAGGCCGGCCGGAAGAAGACGGTGCTCACCCCGCCGACGAATGCCACCAGCAACAGCTGGACCAGGCCGAGCACGCCCAGCCACCAGGCGAGCGGCACGCTGAGCAGGGCGGTCGCGGCAACCAGGTCGGCAGCGATCATCACCCGGCGGGGCGGCAACTGGTCCACCCAGGCGCCGGCCGGCACGCCGATCACCAGCCAGGGCAACCAGGCCGCGGCGGTCAGCGCGCCCATCCAGCCCGGTCCGGCCTGCAGGTGCACCACCGCCAGCAGCGACATCAGCACCGCCGAGGTGGCGTTGCCGAGCAGGCTGATGCCCTCGCCGAACCAGAACAGGCCGAAGCCGGCACGGCGGCCGGGAACCGCCGGCGAGGTCGTCCCGCCGTTGTCGGCTCGGGTGAGGTTGGCCATCGGATCCTCCTTCGGGCAGCACCGGATGGCCACGCGTGGCATGCGTGGCAGCGGCTGCGGAGCGTTACGCGGTCAGGCCGCGTGGGGTGGTGCTGGTATCACGGTTTGGGGTTGGTTATCGGGGTTGGCTGGTGATCAGGGTTGGGCGGGGAAACCGCGAGTGAAGACCAGCACCGGCCGGCGCTCGGCACCGTCGTCCGGAATCTCGCGGTGTCGCCAGCGTTGGCTGAGCGCGATCACTTCCTCGGCGAACTCGGCAAGTTCGGCGGCCGAGAAGCTCATCCAGGACTGGGTGGCGAACGCGGCCCGATCCCACTCGTCCGGGTCACCGGAGTTGGCCAGCCAGTCCTGGGCGTGCTCGAACTGCTTGCGCAGGCTGGCCGACTCGGCTGCCAGCGCGGCGGTGGCCGCGCCGGCGTCCTCGGTGAAGTCGGCCCTCGCCCAGCGGGTGCTCGGGGTGACCAGTCGCCACCAGCGTTCCCGCCGGTCCCGGGCAAGCTCCGGGGCCTCGGTCACCAGGCCCGCTTCGCACAGCATCTTCAGGTGATGGCTGGCGCTGCCGACCGCCATGCCGATCCGGCCGGCGATCGCCGACGCGGTGGACGGGCCGTCCACCGCGAGCACGTCCATGATCCGGGAACGTTGCGGGTTCGCCATCGCCGCCAGCGCCTTGGCGTCGGTGATGGTGCGCACCTGGTAGTCGGCCATGGCTCCACCGTAGACCCACAAGGATAATTGCACAAGGATCGTTGTATAACTAGGTTGCGCTCTAACCCGAGAGGGGTTATAAACCCTCTATAACCCCAACGAGTGGAGCTCGCGATGCCGAAGATCAACGTGTACCTGCCGGACGACCTTGCCCGGGCCGTCCGGGAAACCGGAATTCCGGTCTCCGCGGTCTGCCAGCGGGCGCTGGCCGATGCGGTGGCCGCCGCGGACGGCACCATCGGCAGCGGCGAGCGGGAGGCTCCGAGCGAGCAGCCGAGTGGCGGCTGGCAGCCCAACCGGTTCACCGACCGGGTACGCCGGGTGTTCGACCTGGCCATCGACGCAGCCGGCGACCAGGACGCGGTCACCTCGGTGCACCTGATCCAGGCGCTGGTCGAGCAGGGCAACAACCTGGCGATCGCCGTGCTGCGCAGCCTGGACATTGAGCCGGCGGATCTGGAGAGCGAGTTGCGGGCCACCGTCTCGGCCGGCCGCCGGGCCGGGGATGCCGCCGCCGACTCGCTCAAGGAGGTGGGGGAGCGGGCAGCCAAGCTGGCGATCGAGTTGGACACCAACTTCATCGGCTGCGAGCACGTCCTGCTGGGCATCCTGAACGGCTCGGAGCGCGATCCGGCGCGGGCCACCCTGAACACCCTCGGCATCGAGTTCACCACCGCACTGCACGCCGTCCGGGCGGCGCTCAGCGGATACAGCTACGCGCAGGGGAACCTGTCGCTGAGCGGGCTGAGCGCGCCGGTGCGGTCGATCCTGGAGGAGATCCGGCAGCGGCTCGGCCGGCTGGAGCAGCCCGGCGGCTGACGCCTGGTTGGTACCCGGTCAGGACGTACCCGGTCAGGACGCCTGGCTGGTACCCGGTCAACCGGCCCGAGCGACCTGGCGGGAGTCGTCCTCCGGGTCAACGGGGTCACCCGGCGCCCGGTCGGGCAGGCCCGCCGCCACCCGGTCCGGGTGCAGGAACACGAAGCGCTTGTAGGCCCAGAACCGGAACACGGTGCCCATGCCGATGGTGAACAGGTTCACCACGTTCATCACCAGCAGGTGGTGCTTGAAGTGGAGCGGGTAGGAGAAGATGCCGATCACGACCAGCGAGGCCAGCAGCGCGATCAGGTTGATCAGGAAGAAGAATCCGGCTTCCCGGCCGAGCTTGCTGCGCGCCCGGTGGGAGAACGACAGGTAGCGGTTGCCGACATAGGTGACGAAGGTGGCGACCGTGGTGGAGATCGTCTTGGCGACGATCTGCCCGTCAGAAGAAGAACAGGTTGAACAGGCTCAGGTCGATGATGAAGCCGAGTGCTCCGACCAGACCGAACGCGGCGATCTCCTTGACCAGGATTCGCCATGAGCCACGGATGTGCTCGAGAAGTGAGGAAGACATTGCCGCCGATTGTACGGCCTTGAAGCACTATGCCATTCCCGACACAGCTCCCCGGATCGGGCGGCTCGATCGCCGATTCGGCCGGATATGCGCGGATCCGGGCGCTGGCCGCCCCGGCGAGGCCGACAACACATAGCCGATTCCTAGTCGGCTGCCCAGGGGCATAGCGGTCAGATCCGCGGTCGGAGATCGCAGGCGTTCCACTGCTCGGCTGAACGTCCGCGATGCTCACTCGCTAGATTGCCGGCATGGACGAGCGCACCGGGCTGCCGGTGGTGGGCATGGTCGGTGCCGGCCAACTGGCCCGGATGACGCACCAGGCAGCCATCGCGCTGGGTCAATCGCTGCGCATCCTGGCCGACTCGGCCGCGGACGGGGCGGCCCTGGTCGCGGCCGATGTGCAGGTTGGGGACTACCGCTCGCTGACCGACCTGCGGGCGTTCGCGGCCGGCTGCGACGTGCTGACCTTCGACCACGAGCACGTGCCGGCCGAGCACCTGCGAGCGCTGCTGGCCGACGGCGTGACCGTGCTGCCGGGACCGCAGGCGCTGGAGTTCGCCCAGAACAAGGCGGCGATGCGGGCTCGGCTGACCGCCCTCGGGATGCCGGCGCCGGCCTGGCTGGATCTGTCCGGCGCGCCCGACCCGCGAGCCGCCCTGGCCCGGTTCGGCGCCGAGGTGGGCTGGCCGCTGATGGTCAAGGCGATCACCGGTGGCTACGACGGCCGCGGGGTGTGGCTGCTGTCCGAGCCGGCCGAGGCCGAGCCGCTGCTGGCTGCCGGGATCGCGCTGCTGGCCGAGGCCCGAGCCGACATCGATTACGAGGTCGCCGCGCTGGTGGCCCGCTCGCCGTTCGGGCAGGCGGCCGCATGGCCGATCGTGCAGACAGTGCAGGTGGATGGCATCTGTACCGAGGTGATCGCTCCGGCCCCCCGGCTGGATCTGGGACGGGCCCAGCAAGCCACCTCGCTGGCGCTGCGCATCGCCGCCGAACTCGGCGTGGTGGGGGTGCTCGCGGTGGAGCTGTTCGTGGAGCGCTCCGGTCGGCTGCTGGTCAACGAGCTGGCGATGCGGCCGCACAACTCCGGGCACTGGACGATCGAGGGAGCGCGTACCTCCCAGTTCGAGCAGCACCTGCGGGCGGTGCTGGACTACCCGCTGGGCAGCACCGAGCCGTCCGCGCCGGTGGTGGTGATGGCCAACGTGCTGGGCGGCCCGGACGACACCAAGCCGGCCCTGGACGAACGGGTGCACCATCTGATGGCGCGCTGGCCGGATGTGAAGATCCATCTGTACGGCAAGCAGTTCCGGCCGGGACGCAAGGTCGGTCACGTGACCGCGCTGGGTACGGAGCTGGACAGCGTGCGGGCGCGGGCCCGGGCCGCCGCCGATTACCTGGCACTGGGCGATCGAGCCGAGGGGGATACCGATGGCTGACCGGCAGCCGGTGGTGGGCGTCATCATGGGCAGCGACTCCGACTTCGCGGTGATGCGGGCCGCCGGCGAGGCGCTGGCCGAGTTCGAGGTGCCGTTCGAGGTCCGGGTGGTCTCGGCGCACCGGACGCCGGAGGGCATGCTCGATTACGCCAAGTCTGCCGCCGATCGCGGGCTACGAGTGATCATCGCCGGTGCCGGCGGCGCCGCGCACCTGCCCGGCATGGTCGCCTCGCTGACCCCGCTGCCGGTGATCGGGGTGCCGGTGCCGCTGAAGCAGCTGGACGGCCTGGACTCGCTGCTGTCCATCGTGCAGATGCCGGCCGGCGTGCCGGTGGCCACGGTTTCCATCGGCGGCGCCCGCAACGCCGGCCTGCTCGCCGTCCGGATGCTGGCCGGCGCCGACGCCGGGCTGCGTGCCCGGATGGCCGATTTCCAGGCGCAACTGGCTGAGACCGCGCTTGCCAAGGATCGAGCACTGTCGGAGCAGGTCCGTACGCTCGGCTGGTGAGCACAGGATCGCAGGCCGGCCGCCGGCTGACTCGGTCCTGGTTGCTGCGCAGCCGCCGGCGGGCGGTCGCGGCGGTGGCCGTGCTGGTCCTGCTGATCGCCGGCATCGGCGTGCTGGTGCTCGGCACATCGCGACCAGCCGATCCGCACGGTAAGCCAGTTCGTGACGGGTACGCCGGAACCGTCCGGCGGCCCGGTCCGGCTGGACACCACCCTGTACCTGCCGGCGCACACCCCGGCGCCGGGCATCCTGCTGGCACACGGGTTCGGCGCCCAGAAGGCCGACCTGGCCGGCCAGGCCCGCTCGCTGGCCCGCGCCGGTTACCTGGTTTTGGCCTATTCGGCAAGGGGATTCGGTGCCTCCGGCGGCCTGATCCACCTCGACTCGGTGCACTACGAGGTCGCCGACGGATCGCGGCTGCTCGACTGGCTACAGGCACGCCCGGAGTTGCTCCACCGGTCCGGCCGGCCGGTGCTCGGGGTGGCCGGCGCCTCCTACGGCGGCGCTTTGGCGCTGATGCTCGGCGCCACCGACCACCGGATCTCGGCGGTGGCCGCTGACATCACCTGGAACAACCTGGCCACCGCGCTGTTTTCAAACAACGGTGGCAACTTCCTCGGCGTGTTCAAGAAGCTGTGGGCGGGCTACCTGTTCTCGGCCGGCTTCGGCGGAGCGGGCCCCGGCGACGCTAGCGATGCCGGATCCGGGAGCACCGGGCCCGGCGGCACTGGATCCGGCGGTACCGGATCCGGCGGCGCCGCGGAGCCGGGATCGTCCGGCTGCGGCCGGTTCGTGGCCGCCATCTGCCAGCTCTACCAGAGCGTGGCCGCCGGCACCGCTCCGGCGCCGAGCGTGGCGAGCACGCTGGCCGATTCCAGCCCGGCCTCGGTGCTCGGCCGGATGCGGGCGGCCGACCTTGCTGACCCAGGGCGAGCAGGATTCGCTGTTCCCGCTCAGCGAGGCCGACGCCAACGCCCGGCAGCTGTCGGCGGCCGGCGCTCCGGTGACCGTGCGCTGGCGATCGGGCGGCCACGACGTTCCCGGCTCGACAGACGATGTCGCCGGCTGGCAAAGGCAATTCTTCGACGCCCAGCTACGGGGCAAGGGCAGCGGGCCGGCCGGCTTCCGGATGACACAGATCGGTGCCGGCATCTCGGCCAGCGACGGGCGCACCGTGGACACCACCCTGCAGGCACCGGACTATCCGCTGGTCAACGGTGCCGGCGGCTTCGGCGCCGACCCGGTAGTGCTGTCCGGGCCGGCCCAGCAGATCAGCACGCCGGCCGGCGGTACGCCCGCCGCGGTGTCCAGCATCCCGGGCCTGGGTGGGGTGCTCGGCGCCGCGGCCAGCCTGTCGGGCGTGCTGGGAACCACCGGCCTGTCCGCGCTGCCCGGCCAGACGGCGCGCTTCGGCTCCGCCGCGCTGGCCGAGCCGATGCTGGTGGTCGGCTCCTCGAGCATCAACCTGCGGGTGACCGCCGGCAGCACTGGTGCGGTCACCGCTGTTCGCATCGCTGCACGACGTCGGCTCCGGACGGCCCGGACACGCTGCCGGCCCGGCTGGTGTCGCCGGTCAGCCTCACCGGCGCGCCGGGCGAGCAGCACGCGGTGACCGTGCGATTGCCCTGGATCGTGGCCAGCGGATTCCGGCCGGCCACCGCCTGGTGGTGCAGGTCTCGACCACCGACTTCGCCTACGCACTGCCGGCCCGTCCAGACAGCTACCGGATCGCGCTGGCCGGCTCGCCGCTGACGGTGAGCACCCTCGACACCACCTCGGTGCGCGGCGGCGGCCTCACCGGCTGGCTGGTGCTGGCCGCGCTGGCGATGCTGGCGTGCGCCGGTTTCGGCTGGTGGCGGCTGCGCGCTCGGCGACCGGCTGCCGCCGGAGCCGGAGCTGGCCGGCGTGCCGGTGGTGGTGAGTGACCTGCAGAAGGTGTACGGCGACGGCTACCGCGCGGTGGACGGGGTGAGCTTCCGGGTGGAACCGGGCCAGGTGCTCGGCCTGCTCGGCCCGAACGGCGCGGGCAAGACGACCACCCTGCGGGTGCTGATGGGACTGATCCTGCCGACCGCGGGCACGGTGCGGGTGTTCGGTGAGCAGGTGGTTCCGGGCGCTCCGGTGCTGTCCAGGCTCGGTGCCTTCGTCGAGGGCCCGGGCTTCCTGCCGCACCTGACCGGCGCGGAGAACCTGCGGCTGTTCTGGGCCGCCTCCGGGCCGGCCGGTCGAGGAGGCCGGCCTGGACACCGTGCTGGAGATCGCCGGGCTCGGCTCGTCGATCGAGCGCCGGGTCAAGACCTACAGCCACGGCATGCAGCAGCGGCTGGCGATCGCCCAGTCGATGCTCGGGCTGCCGGAGGTGCTGATCCTGGACGAGCCGACCAACGGGCTGGATCCGCCGCAGATCGCCGAGATGCGGCTGGTGCTGGCCAGCTACGCGGCGACCGGGCGGACGGTGATCCTGTCCTCGCACCTGCTGGCCGAGGTGGAGCAGACCTGCACGCACGTGGTGGTGATGCATCGCGGCCGGCTGGTGGCGGCCGGATCGGTGGCCGAGGTGGCCGGCAGCTCGGCGATGCAGCTGGCGGTGGACGAGCCGGACCGGGCGGTGCGGGTGCTGGCCGCCGCCGGCATCGAGGCCGCCGCGGTGCCGGCCCGCCGGGCGCTGGAGGACGTGTTCCTGGATCTGATGGGTGAGCATGACTGACCGCGACCAGACCCGGCCCGACGATGGCGTGCCCGGGGTTGTCGTGCCTGAGGCCGACGTGCCCCGGGCTGGCGTCCCGACCGGCGGCGCGCCCGTCCGGCGCGGCGTGCACGTCCGGCTGGCCCAGCTGCCGTCGCCGGAGCCGAACACCGGCTTCCGGCTCGGGCGCACCATGCCGCTGCGGGTGGAGTTCGTCCGGCAGCTGAAGCGGCGGCGGACCCAGCTGGTGCTCGGGCTGCTGCTGGTGCTGCCGATCCTGATGGCGCTGGCCTTCGAGATCGGCGGCTCCGGCTCGAACTCCCGAGGGGACTCGGCGCTGCTCAGCGTGGCGACCGACGGAGCCGGCAACTTCGCGCTGTTCACCGAGTTCGCCGCGATCGGCTTCCTGCTCGTGGTGATCGTGGCGATGTTCTGCGGCGATACGGTGGCCAGCGAGGCCAGCTGGTCCTCGCTGCGCTACCTGCTCGCGCTGCCGGTGCCGCGGTCCCGGCTGCTGCGGCAGAAGCTCGTGGTGGCGCTGGGTTACAGCTTCGGGGCGAACCTGCTGCTGCCAGCCTGGGCGTACCTGGTCGGCGGGGCGTTCTTCGGCTGGGCGCCGGCCCGGTCACCGTTCGGCGGCACCTTCAGCTATCCCGAGACGGCGCAGCGGATGTGATCGTCGTGGTGTACGCGTGCCTGCAGTCGGTGCTGGTGGCAGCGCTGGCGTTCCTGCTCAGCGTGCTGACCGACGCCCCGCTCGCCGCGGTGGGCGGTGCGGTGTTCCTGGTGGTGGTCTCCAACATCCTGGATTCGATCACCGCGCTGGACCCGTACCGGGTAGTGCTGCCTACCCATTTCCAGTACTCCTGGCTGGACGCCCTGACGCCTCAGATCAGCTGGGCGGACATGATCCGCGGCACGGCGCTGGTTGCCATCTACAGCTCGGTGTTCTTCACCGCGGCCTGGATCCGGTTCGCCGCCAAGGACATCACTAGCTGAAGGGTTACGGCCGGCCGAGGGTTAGCTGAAGATTACGGACGGCCGAGCGCCCGGTAATGCCAGCCGGCTGCGCGCCAGGTCACCGGGTCGAGCACGTTGCGCCCGTCCACCACGTTCCTGCTGGACACCAGCTTGCCGATGGCCTCGGCGTCCATCGAGCGGAACTCCTGCCACTCGGTCAGCAGCATGACCAGATTCGCCTCCGCGACCGCTTCCTCCAGCGAGCCGGCATAGTGCAGCTCGGGGTGGATGCGCCGGGCGCTCTCGTTGGCCTCCGGGTCGTAGATCAGCACGGTGGCACCCCGCCGGCCGACCGCCGCGGCCACGTCCAGGGCGGGGGAGTCGCGGACGTCGTCGGAGTTCGGCTTGAACGCCGCACCCAGCACCGCCACCCGGGTGCCGCGGTAGGAGCCGTCCAGCAGATCCAGCCCGAGCTCCAGGGTGCGGGCGCGCCGGCGCAGGTTGATCTCGTCCACGTCGCGCAGGAACGACACCGCCTGGTCCACGCCGAGTTCGCCGGCCCGGGCGATGAACGCCCGGATGTCCTTGGGCAGGCAGCCGCCGCCGAAGCCCAACCCGGCGTTGAGGAACCTGCGACCGATCCGCGCGTCGTGCCCGATCGCGTCGGCGAGCTGGGTGACGTCGGCCCCGGTCGCCTCGCACACCTCGGCCATCGCGTTGATGAAGCTGATCTTGGTGGCCAGGAACGAGTTGGCCGCCACCTTCACCAGCTCGGCGGTGGCGAAGTCGGTGACGATGACCGGCGTGCCGGCGTCGATGACCGGCTCGAACGCCGACGCGCAGCGGTCTGCTCGGCCCACTCGCTGTGCACGCCGAAGACCAGCCGGTCCGGGTGCAGGGTGTCCTCGACCGCGAACCCCTCGCGCAGGAACTCCGGGTTCCAGGCCAGCTCGACCTCCTGGCAGGGCGCCAGTTCGTGCAGCAGCTTCTCCATCTGCACCGCGGTGCCGGCCGGCACGGTGGACTTGCCGACCACCAGGGCCCGCCGGGTCAGGTGCGGCGCCAGCGATCGGAACGCGGCCGAGACGTAGCTCAGGTCGGCGGCGTACTGGCCCTTCTGCTGCGGCGTGCCGACGCAGACGAAGTGCACGTCGGCGAACTCGGCGGCCTCGGCGTAGTCGGTGGTGAAGCGCAGCCGGCCGGAATCGACGTGCTTGGCCAGCAGCTCGGGCAGGCCGGGTTCGAAGAACGGGATGACGCCCTTGCGCAGCGAGTCGATCTTGGCCTGGTCGACGTCGACGCCGATCACCTCGTAGCCGAGCTCGACCATGCACACGGCGTGGGTGGCGCCGAGGTAGCCGGTGCCGATCACCGACAGGCGTGGGCGCTGGGTCATGGCAGCTGATCTCCCGCGGGTTCGACTGCCCCGGGCTGCGACCCGGGATGCCATCAAGAGGCTAGCCGGTGGCTCTGCCGGCCCCGGTTACCACGCGGTCGGCAGCGGCGCGGGTCACTCGCCCGTTGCTCAGTCCGTACCGCTGGGTAACCTTGTGAATATGGCGCTGAATCCCGATTTCGAAACCTACCGGCTCGCCGATGAGCACGTGATGCTGCGGGAGGCCGTCCGGTCGCTGGCCGAGGACAAGATCGCACCGCGGGCGGCCGAGATCGACCGCACGGCCGAGTTCCCGCACGACGTGCTGGATGCGCTGACCCGGGCCGGCTTCCACGCCATCGCACATCCCCGAGGAGTACGGCGGCGCCGGCGCCGATTCGCTGGCCACCGCCATCGTCATCGAGGAGGTGGCCCGGGTCTGCGCCTCGTCCTCGCTGATCCCGGCGGTGAACAAGCTCGGGACGATGCCGCTGATCCTGTCCGGCTCGGAGGAGTTGAAGAAGCAGGTGCTGCCGCTGGTGGCCAGCGGGGAGGCGATGTTCTCCTACGCGCTGTCCGAGCGGGAGGCGGGCTCGGACGCGGCGGCCATGCGCACCCGCGCGGTCGCCGACGGTGACTCGTGGGTGCTGAACGGCACCAAGTGCTGGATCTCCAATGCCGGTGTCTCCACCTATTACACGGTGATGGCGGTGACCGATCCGGCCCAGGGCGCTCGCGGCATCTCCGCCTTCGTGGTGCACGCGGACGACCCCGGCTTCTCGGTCGGCAGCCACGAGCGCAAGCTCGGCATCAAGGGGTCACCGACCTGTGAGATCCACTTCGAGAACTGCACTATCCCGGAGTCGCGGATCATCGGCGAGCCCGGCACCGGTTTCAGGACGGCGCTGGCCACCCTCGACCACACCCGGCTGACCATCGGGGCGCAGGCGCTCGGCATCGCGCAGGGCGCCATCGACGCCTCGATCGCCTACATGAAGCAGCGCCAGCAGTTCGGCAAGCCGATCGCGGACTTCCAGGGCCTGCAGTTCATGCTCGCCGACATGGTGATGCAGACCGAGGCGGCCCGGCAGCTGGTCTACGCCGCGGCGGCGAAGGCCGAACGCGGCGAGCCCGGGCTGACCTGGTACTCGGCCTCGGCCAAGGCGTTCGCCTCGGACGTGGCCATGAAGGTGACCACCGACGCGGTCCAGCTGTTCGGCGGCTACGGCTACACCGAGGACTTCCCGGTGGAGCGGATGATGCGCGATGCCAAGATCACCCAGATCTACGAGGGAACCAACCAGATCAACCGGATGGTCATCGCCCGCCAGATCCTGAACTAGCGATCTCGATCAAGGTTGCTCGAACTGGCGATTCCGTTGGAGATTGACCTGCGGTCTAAGCGGAATCGGTGATCGTGCGGTAGGAGGGAGCCTTCCGGGGGCGCGATAGCGATCGTGATTTGCCGGCCGCGTTCGCCGCGTGCTAGGTTCCGCTCACGTTCTCGAGTGGGGGAAGTCGGTCCAATGCCGACGCTGACCCGCAGCCGTAGCCCGAGTCATCGGGAAGCCGGAATGCCCGCCCGAGTTCAGGCTCCGTACATGTCGTCGTGGATTGCGATTAGGGGGCCTCGCGCTCCCACGGGCTCAGCTCCGGAGGTAGCGGAGGCTGCCTGGTCTCTGGACCGGAGGTCTCCGTGGTAGCCCGCATCAACCAGTTCAAACGCACCTGCCTTGTAGGCATTGCCTGCACCGCTCTCGCCCTCGGCGTGGCCGAGCCAAGCATGGCCGCCACTCCCGTAACCGCAACCCCCGCTCCGGCAGCCGCCACGTTCTCGGCGCAGGCCGCCGGCTGGGGTGCCGGTTGGCTCGCCGACCAGATCAGCGCCCATGGTGGCTACCTCACCTCGTTCGGCGTCCCCGACCAGTCCGACACCGCCTACGCGGTAACCGGCCTGTACGCCGCCCACGTCGGCCGTACCGCCTCGGCGCAGGCGATCGGCTATCTGAAGACCCAACTCGACAACGACAGCCCCGGCACGCTGGGCTTCTACATCCTGGCCGCGGTCTCGGCCGGGCAGGACCCGTACCACTTCGGTGGTTCCGCGGCGAAGAACAACCTGGTCGCTCGGCTGCTCGCCACGGCTCGCACCAGCGGGCCGGACGCCGGCCTGTTCGGCACGGCCGACCCGGCCTTCGACGGCGCGTTCCGGCAGGGCGTCGCGCTGGCCGCCCTGCACGCGGCCGGAGTCGCGCAGTCCAACGGCGCGGTGACCGCCGGACTCCGCTGGCTGACCGGCCAGCAATGCGCGAATGGGCTGTGGGAGAGCTACCGGCCGGACAGCTCGGTGCTCTGCCCGGCGGCCGATCCGGACACCTTCACCGGCCCGGACACCAACAGCACCGGGATGGCCGTGCAGGGCCTGGCTGCCTACCAGCGCTACCCGAAGCGGTCCGACACCCTCGCGTCGCTGCACGCCGCCCAGTCCGACGACGGCGGGTTCGCCTTCGTCGCCGCCCCGGGTCAGTCCTCGGACCCGGACTCGACCGCGCTCGTCACCCAGGCGCTGCTGGCCACCGGCAGCCCGCTGTCGGCCTGGCAGAAGGGCACCGGTGACCCGATGTCGGCACTGCTGTCCTACCAGCTCGGCTGCTCGGATCCGGCCGCCGATCGCGGCGCGTTCTACTTTCCGGGTGACCGCAGCGCCAACGTGATCGCCACCGTGCAGGCCGTGCCAGCCGCGGCCCGGCTGCCGCTGTCGGACGTCCGGCCGCGGTTCGCCTCGACCGCCGTGCCGCACGAGACCTGCGCCGCCACCACGTCGATCCGGCCCAGCGCGACCCTGGCTGGCACCGCGGGCCCGTGCCCGGGCAGCACCGGGGTGACCGTGTTCGTCGACTTCACCGCCTTCGGCCAGGGCACCCAGACCCGGTGCGCGCCCGGCACCCCGAGCACCGGCGTGGACGCGCTGACCCAGGCCGGATTCACGCCGGCGGGCACCACAAAGTACGGCTTGGCCTTCATCTGCCGCATCAACAACCTGCCTTCGAGCGCGCAACAGGCTTGCGTCACGACACCGCCGGCCAATGCCTACTGGGCGTACTACCACGCCAACGCCGGCGCGACGACCTGGACGTACAGCAGCCAGGGCGCCAGCAGCTACCACCCGCCGCAGGGCAGCATCGAGGGTTGGGCCTTCGGCAACAGCGCGAGCCCGAGCGAGACTCCCACCCAGGTTCGGGCCGGCTAGCGGTCTTAGCGTCGTGCCGCACGGCCGCGACATCGGCCGTGCGGCACCCACTCAGCAAGGAAAGAGCCTATTTTCATGGCACATCTGCCATTTCGTATCCGTGGCATCAGAGTGGTCGCAGCCGGGGTCGCGTTCCTCACCGCGAGCGCGGCGGGCATCCCCGCGGCGACCGCAACCGCCACATCGCCCGACCTGACCACGGCGGCCAGCTACCTCGCCGCGCCGGCCAACCTGGTCGATGGCCACTACTACGAGCTCTTTCCCGGCTTCGCCGACTGGGGCCTGACCATCGACGGTGCCCTGGCGCTGGCCGCCACCGGCAGCCAGGACGCCGCGCTGACCAAGGTCGTGAACTTCTTCGACCAGGCCGGCGCTGATGGCAGCGGAAACACCGTCAACAGCTGGACCGGCATCGGCACCAGCGATGTCTCCGGTGGCTCGCTGGGTAAGGAGGCGCTGCTCGCCGAGGTCGTCGGACGCGACCCGCACCATTTCGGCGGCCAGGACGTGCTGGCCGCGCTCGATGGCAGCGTCTGCACCGAGCCGAGCTCGGGGACGGACACCTCGTGCGCTGCCGCCGGCAATTACCGTTACGCCACCTCGGTATTCTCCCAGGCACTCGGTGTCATCGCCCAGCTGCGTGCCGGTTCGAACACGGCCGCCGCGGCACCGATCGGCTACCTGGAAAGCCTGCAGGAGCCGTCCGGCGCGTGGCCGAGCCTCATCCCGAGCACCGGCAACTCCGACGTCGACAGCACCGCGATCGCCGTGATGGCACTGGCCATGCTGAGCGATTCCACGGCGCGGGCAGCGGTCACCGCCGGCCTGTCCTGGATCGCCGGTCGGCAGGCAGCCGGTGGAGGCTTCCCCGGCACCAACCCGGATTCGGTGAACTCCACCGCGCTGGCCGTGCAAGCCCTCAGCCTGGACCAGAGCGGCTACAGCAGCCAGGTCGGCACGGCGCTGGCCTTCCTTGCCGGCCAGCAGAACGTCAACGGCGGCTTCAACGTCGAGCCGGACACGCCCGGCTCCGACCTGCGCGCATCCACCCAGGCCGTCAGCGGTGCGAGCGGCATCTCCTTCGCGACCCTCCTCCATCAGGTGAGCGCACCGCCGACGACGGCGCCCACCCCGCCGAGCACGCCCGCTCCGTCGGCCACGCCGACAACGACACCGGCAACCCGATCGCAGCCGCCGGCCCCGCCACTCACCATGCCGGCCGGCAACGCCGTTGCCGGGGAACTGGCCAACACCGGCCAACACGACGGCGCGCTGCTGCTGCTCGCCGGCCTGCTGCTGGCGGCCGGCATCCTGCTCACCCTGGCCGGCCGGCGGCAACCGGCCAGCGGCCGACACCGGTGAGTCGACGCCGGTGAGCCGACGGATCCCCTCGGCCACGCGCCCGGCGCCTGCGGCACGGTTCGCCGTCCTGCTCGTGCTCGCCTGCCTGCCCTGGCTGGCGACGAAAGAGGTGGCGGCCGCCGATCCAGGCGGCAGCTGTACCTCGTCGGCCGGAGTGCTGGTGGCGGTGGACTTCGCCCGCTGGGGCGGCGACGTGCGCGTCGGCTGCGATGCCAACCCGACCACCGGCTACGAGGCGCTGCACGCGGCCGGCTTCACCAGCACCGGCACCGTCCACGACGGTCCGGCCTTCGTCTGCCGGATCGACGGCTACCCCACCCAGGCACAGGACGCCTGCAGCAGAACCCCTCCGGCGTCGGCCTACTGGTCGTACTGGCATGCGGGCGCGGGGCAGAATTCCTGGAGCTACAGCACGCAGGGCGCGATGTCCTACCATCCGAAGCCGGGCAGCATCGATGCCTGGGAGTTCGGCGCCGGCAACGCACCGTCGTTCACCCCCGCCGAGGTGCGGGCAGCGCGGGCGCCGGCCACCTCGCCGCACCGATCCACCCCGGCCAGCTCGCCGTCACCTGCCGGATCGGCCGTCCCTCGGGTCAGCTCCACGGTGCCCGGCCGGGCCGGCGGGACGAGCGCCACCAGCACCCAGCCGGCCGCCCGGTCGTCCGCGGCCGGCGCCAGCGGATCCGGTTCGAGCAGCCCACGTACAAGTGCGGCCGGTACGGGCGCGGCCGGTGCGGCCGCGACCAGCGCGATCCCGTCGTCGTCCAGCAGCGGCCCGCGCATCGTGGCCGCCGAACCGGTCACCGAACACCGGACGGCGTCGGGTTCGCCCCGGCCGGTGTTGCTGACGGCGGCCGCCATCGTGCTGCTGGCCGGCGGCGCCGGCTGGACCACCTGGCAGCGCCGCCGCCTAAGCTAGCCATGCCATGCGATTGACGTCGAAGCTCGGCCGGGACGCGGTCGCGGTCAGGATCCTGCCGCGTTCGGCGATCACCGTCGCGCTGGCCTCGTTCATCGGTTTCATCGCGTTCCTATGGCCGTTCCTGCTCGCACCGGATCGGTTGGGCGGCTCCAACTACGTGGCACCGGTGATGTTCGGCGTGCTGCTGCTGCTCGTGCTCGCGGTGCTGTTCGCCGAGATTGCCGACGGCGGCATCGACGCCAAGGCCATCGCGATGCTCGGCGTGCTCGCCGCGGCCAACGCCGGACTGCGCCCGCTGGGTGCCGGGACGGCCGGTATCGAGACGGTGTTCTTCCTGCTGGTGCTGGCCGGACGTGCCTACGGCGCCGGATTCGGCTTCACGCTCGGCTGCACGTCCCTGTTCGCCTCGGCGTTGCTGACCGGCGGGGTGGGACCGTGGCTGCCGTACCAGATGTTCGGCTGTGCCTGGGTCGGCCTGTTCGCGGGATTGCTGCCTCGCTGCCGCGGCAAGCTGGAGGTGCTGATGCTGGCCGGCTACGGCGCGCTGGCCGGCTTCGGCTACGGCTTCCTGCTCAACCTCTCCTTCTGGCCGTTCGCGGTGGACCGGAACAGCAGCATCGCCTACCTGCCCGGACTTTCCTTCACCGCACAGTGGCATCGCTACCTGCTCTTCGACGCCACCACCAGCCTCGGCTGGGACGCCGGCCGGGCAATAACCAACTTCCTCTGCATCCTGATCGCGGGGCCGACCGTGCTGCGGGTCCTGCGCCGGGCTGGCCGGCGAGCCAGCTTCCAGCCGAACGTGCGGTTCCAGGAACCGGCACCGGCCGAGATTGCGAACCCCAGCCGCACGCCGTGACGTCAGATCGCGCGGTGGCCGGGCGGGGTGGCGTCCTGTCCGACCTCGACGATTCGGGTGCGGGAGCGTAGCTCGGGATGCCGGAGCAGGTCCTCGACCAAGGCGGCGGGACCGCCCACGCACGTCCAATCGTCGTCCCACAGGGTGGAGACCAACCAGTCGTGGTCGGCCGGGAACATCAGGTTCGGCAGCCGGCCTGACCAGAATGAGCCGAAATCCTCACGCCGCCAGGTCGCGGCCTGATCGGGACCGGCCTGAACGAGGACGTAGGACCAGTTGGAGTACAGGCGCACCCGGGGCAGTTGGGGGAACACGACGTCATCGGCGCCGGTGTCAAGGTATCCGAGCCACCACCGCCGATCGGGGGAGTGCGCGCGCAGCACCGACAGCACCGCCTCATCGTGGGCAGCCTGGCCGATGCCGCGCTCCGGCAGCACGACCGTCGCGTAGGACTCGAACACCGCCGGGATCGCGGAGGTGATCGTCATGTCGATCGTCGTACCGGCAGCGATCCAGGCAACATCCGCGGCCGTGCCGACCGGCCAGTGCGCCCCGTCGCGGACGACCTCGGTCCCGGCCGGATCAGGATGCCGGTCGGCACCCCCGTCCGGCGCCGGCGCCGGCACCGCGTCCCTCACCTCGTCACCTCGCTTCCCCTTCGTCGTCGCGTCCCTCGCTACCGCGTCCCTCGTCCCCGCGTTCCTCGTCCCCGCGTTCCTCGTCCCCGCGGCGGCGGAGCGCTCGCTCGGAGATCCGGTGGGAGAGCTTGCGCGTCATCGATCCGGCCCGGTCGAGGGTCTCGCCACCGAGACGCCGGGTGGTATCGACGCCTTTCGCTCCGGTACCGAGCACCTTGTCCCTCGCCTCGGAGGCCGCATCGATCCAACGTCTGGCCTGCACGGGCTGCCAATCGCGCTCGATTCCGAGCAGTTCGTGCAGGTCGAGGACGGCCTTCGACACCTGCTTGCTCCCCTGCACCACCTCGGGGGACGTGCTCGGGTGCAGCAGCACCTTCAGGTTGGCCGTGCCAGCAGCCGCGTCGATACGGGCCAGCAGGCGCTCGGTACTGCGTGAGATGAGTTCCAGACGGTTCTGCCGGGCCACCCGGAGCCCGCGGCGGTGCTGGTCGAGGTCCTCCGCGGACGCATCCAACACCCGGTCGAGTTCGAGCACCGCGATCGCGTCCTGCAACTGGAAGCACCGAGCCAGCACAGCAAGCCACTCCCGCACGGCGGGCTCGGTGTCCTTGGACGTCCTGGCCAGGTCACCGATCTTGGTCTCACGCTCCCATTCCTCGGCGATCGCGTCGAGTTGACGCAGGGCGTAGGCCTGGGTTCGCGCGATCGTCGCGGAGGTTGCCTGGATCTTCGTCCAGGTGACCTCGGAGACCCGGCCCACGTGCTCGCGGATGGTCATGGCTTCCTCGAGGACGAAGCCCACGCCGATCATGTCGGCCAGCACAGCATCCTGCTGGCCGCGAAGCAGGGCGTCAACCTTCTTGTCGATCGTCGCGAGGTAATCGGCGATCTCGTCCATGCTCTGCTGCATCGCGAGCTGAGCCATCAGCCCCGCGGCGCCGGCAAGCAGGGCCGGATTGGTCAACAGGGATCCGGGCGTCCGCACGATCTCCAGGAATCCCTGGACCTTGCCGTTGTCGGTCAACACGGCGCGGCTGACACCGGGCTCGGAACCCTTCATCAGCTTGCCCTGCTTGAGAGCGTGTGCGGACTTCTCGGTCAGCTTCACCCAGCGACCCGAATTCGCGGCAACCTCCGAACCTGCCTGCGCGATTCCGGCAGCGGTACCGAGGGCAGGTCCGAGCCGCTGCAGCCCGAGATCTCTGGAGGGCAGTCCCTCGGCGAGCAGGAAGCGTTCGACAACCGCCGGCTCTCCGATGACGGCCACGCCATCGCCGTCACCGATCAGCTGAATCTCGTTGTGCATTTCGCGGGCTCCCCAAGGCACGGAGGTGGCTGTCGCCTCGTAGTATCGCCCGCGCCGTGCCGGCCAGCGACAAGATCGCCACGAGCCGCCCAGCGACATCAGCGCGCCACGAGCCCGCCTGGCAAGTTCGCTAGGAACCGGTCCCGGACGACTCGCACGGCTCGAGCACGCCGGACAGCGCATGCCGGCGCCGGACACCCAGCTTGCGGTAGATCCGGGTCAGGTGCTGTTCCACCGTGCTCACCGTGATGTAGAGCTGCTCGGCGATCTGGCGATTGGAATGCCCGCTGGCAGCCAGCAGGGCAACTCGCCGCTCGGCCTCGCTCAGCCGGGCGATCAGGCCGCCACGCTCGCAGGTCAGGGCGGGGTCACCGCCGGCCAGGTTGTGCCCGTGGCCGGCGCTGACCGGCTTCGCCGACGGGTTCAGCCGCCGCGGATGGCTGGCGGCCGACCGGGCGCTGCCGCCACCTGCCCGGCCGCCGGCCGGCTCGGCGGACTCGCCGCCGCCCTGCGACAGCCGGTTCAGCTCGGCGAGCACGCCGGCCCGCTCGGTGCCGGTGCTGAGCGCTGCCAGGGCGCGCAGGCTGGCCGCGCGGATCCGGCTCGGCGCGGGGCCGAGCAGGCTGAGCTGGTCGGCGATCAGCTGCCTGGCCTGGTCCGGCTGGCCGGCCTGCGCCAGCGCCTCGGCCGCGTCGAGCCGCCAGGACATCAGCCGTGGCCGGTCGCGACCCCACTCGGCAAGCATCCGGCCGCAGGTCCGGAAGTCGGCCAGGGCCGCCATCGTGCGGCCCGTCGCCAGGTAGTGCCGGCCGCGGGCCTGCAGGTAGAACAAGCCGTAACGCGAGGCCATCATCGCCGTCGGCACCGGCCGGCCGAGCAGCTGGGCCGCCTTCGAGTGCAGGCCCAGCCCGGTAGCCGCGTTCAGCGCGGTGGCCAGCGGCTGGCCGACGCCGATTCCCCAGGCGCGCGGGGTGATCGCATCGAGGGCCTGCATCGCCAGCCGGTGGCTCTCGGCCAGCTCGCCGGCGGCCAGCTTGAGGTCGGCCAGGTGGGCAAGGAACGGCGTGCGCCAGCCGAGCGCCCCGCGCGGCTTGAGGTCGGCCAGCACCTGCTCGCACCAGCGCTCGGCCAGTGCGTGGTAATCGGTTCGGACCAGCGCCGCGATGACCGCCGAGCGGATCTCGAAGTCGTCCTCGTCAACCGGTTCGGCAGCCAGGATCTCGGCCTGATGCACGACCGTCGCGGGGCTGTCCCGGCCGGAGACCAGAAGATCCAGCAGGTTAGCCGCGCGTGCCCGGCTGGACAACCCGACCAGCAGTTGGCTGTCCTGGCCAGGTTGCCCGGCCTGCAGCAGTGGAGCCAGCCGGCGCTCCTCGGCCGGCAGGGTGAAGCGCAGCCATTGCTGGATGAAACGCAGCTCCACCAAGCGGGTCTGGTCCTCGCCGGGTTGCTGGGCGAAGGCCCGCAGCGCCTCGCCGGCGGCGGCGAACTCCCCGTGCCAGAACAGCTGCCGGATCACCCCGCTGACCAGCAGTGGATCGCTGCCGCGCGGGTCGAGTTTCTGCTTGAGCAGGGTGATGTGCCGGTCCGCGCTGCTCGGATCCATCCGCCACTCGGCCCTGGCCAGCTTCGCCAGGATGTCGAAACGCCGCTCGGAGCTGGCCACCGAATACTCACTTGCCTTGCGCAGCAGGGCAATCCGGCGTTGGTTGCGGCCCTCGAGCAGCGACTGCTCGGCAGCGTCCAGCAGCACCTCGAGCGCCCACCCGGCACCCTGCGGGCTGCCGGCCAGCAGGTGGTCGGCGATTCTCTCGGTCGGCGCGCCGGCACGGTTGAGTGCCTCTGCTGCCCGATCGTGCAACCGCATCCGCTGTTCTGGCTGCAGCGCGTCGAGCAGCATCTCGGCGGCGTTCGAGTGCCGGAACTGCAGGTTGGTGTCGAGCACACCGGAGCAGACCAGCAGGTGCAGGCTGGCCAGCAGTTGGCCCTGGCCGGACACCGCGCTGATCAGCTCGCGAGGAGCCTCGCCGAGCACCGCGATGGCGGCCGCGACCGGCTCGGTCCCCGGCTGTCGCCGTACGCAGTCGAGCAGCACCTGGCTGAAGTTGCGGCCGTATTCGGTGCTGCCCAGCAGCAGGCTCTGCTCGGCCTGCAGGTCTTGTACCAGCGCGCTGAGCAGTCGCGGGTTGCCACCGCTCTGGCGCACCAGGCGCTCCACCAGTTGCGGGCTGGCCCGCTTTCCCAACAGAGATTCGGCGAGCCTGGCGGTGTGGCCGACCGCGAGCGGACGCAGCTCGAGTTGCGGGAAGGTCGAGGACCGGTTGGGCGGCAGCGCGGCACCGGCGTTGGTCAGCAACAAGGTCAGGTGGGGCTCGCGAATCTGCCTGGGCAGTTCCAGCAGCTGGTGGGCCGTCGCCTCGTCTACCGCCTGCAGGTCGTCCACCACCAGCACCAGCGGGCCGTGGCCGAGCAGCTGCCGGACGGCCGACGGAAGGTCCGCCCCGGCATCCAGCCGGGCGCCGGCGGATAGCCGGCGCAGCTGTTCCAACAGGTGCCCGGACAGTGGCCGGTCACCGGCAGCCGGGCCGGTCACCCCGCAAGCGGTGACGGTGGCCAGCCGGGCACGGCGGGCGGCGGCGTGCACCCGGTCGGTCAGCCAACTGCGGCCGAGTCCCGGGGCGCCGTGCACCACAACCGCGTAGGGCTCGCCGCGACCGGAGTCGATCAGCCGCCGGCGGATTTCCAGGTAGGCGTCGTACGAGCTGAGCATGGGCACACCCCAATGCAGCGCTGATCGCTGAAAGTGCGGACGGACAGGGGTAAGGGAATGGCTAGCGACTGCGCAGGCCGTCGAGCAGGACTGCCAAGCTCCGTTCGGGCAATTTGGGATGGCGGGCGCCGCGGTGCAGCGCGATCAGCACTCCGGTCACCAGCGCCATCAGGTCGTCAACGTCGATATCGGTGCGAACCGCCTCGGCTCGCTGGGCACGCTCCAGCAGGATGCCCATCACCCGCTGCAACTCGGCATGGGCACCGGCCAGGGAAGTGTCCGGGTCGACACCGATGTCGACCAGCGCATCGATCAGATCGCGCTTCTCGCCGCCCTCGTAGAGCATGTCGTAGATGAACATCTCCAGCGCCCGGTCGGGCGACTGGCTCTCCGACAACGCGTGGGCTCGGTCGGCCAGGCCCTCGACCCGCGACAGCAGCACCGCCTGGATCAGGGATTCCTTGGTCGGGAAGTGTCGGTACACGGTGCCGGCACCGACGCCGGCCTTCTCCGCGATGTCGTCCAGCGGTACTCCGGTGCCCTCGGTCGAGAAGACCTGACGAGCCACCTCGAGCACCTTCGCCCGGTTGCGGCGGGCATCCGCACGCATCGAGCGCTTCGGGGCGCCGGTCGGCTCGCGCGCGGCGTCACTGGGCTCTCGCTGCTCCACCACAACCTCCATCTTCACGGTTCGTGCGTCCGATTGGAAAGGACTGCACGAACATAACCGGCCAATTGACAACCGGGGCGCTAGCCCCGTATGCTCCCAACTGTCGATCTGGGTATTTATTACCGTTTTAAGAATATCTGACAGTACTGGTTGAGGTTAGGGCGAGCAAGCCCCATGTGAGGCCAGGTCGGGTTTTGGGGCCGTCCCTGCTTCGGGATGTAAGCCACGGGAGTTAATCGATGCACACGACCGATCAGCCCGCGACCGATATCCGGAAGGTATTGCCCGGATTACTGCTCGCGCTGCTGCTGGCAATGCTGGACTCCACAATTGTGTCGGCGGCACTGCCGACGATCTCCGGTGACCTCGGTGGCTTCCACCTGCTGTCCTGGGTGGTCGTGGCCTACCTGCTGACCTCCACGGTGACCACGCCGCTGTGGGGCAAGCTGTCCGACCTGTTCGGCCGCAAGCACCTGCTGCAGGGCGCGGTGGTCATCTTCATCGTCGGCTCGGTGCTCTCCGGCCTGTCCACCTCGATGGGCATGCTGATCACCTTCCGCGCCCTGCAAGGCGTCGGGGCCGGCGGACTGTGGGTCGGCGTGATCGCCGCCATCGGCGTGCTGGCGCCGCCCAGCGAGCGCGGCAAGTACCAGAGCTACATCGCGGCGCTCAGTGCGGTAGCCACCGTCTGCGGACCGCTGATCGGTGGCATTTTCGCCGACCACGGCCTGTGGCGCTGGGCCTTCTACATCAACGTGCCGATCGGCGCGGTCGCCTTCTTCATCATCATGTCCCAGCTGCACATGCCCTACGCCAAGAACCGGCCGAAGATCGACTACCCGGGTGCGCTGGCCATCAGCGTGGCCACCGTGGCGATCGTGCTGGGCACGAACTGGGGTGGCAACGAGTACTCCTGGGGCTCGCCGGTCATCATCGCGCTGGCGGTCATCGCGGTGCTCGCGATCATCGCCGCGGTGATGGTGGAACGCAGGGCCGCGAGCGCCATCTTCCCGCCGCACCTGTTCTCCGCTCGCAACTTCTCGCTCAGCCTGGCGCTCGGCTTCCTGGTCGGTGTCGCGCTGTACAGCGCGCTGACCTTCCTGCCGGTCTACCAGCAGAGCGTGCACAACTTCTCCGCCACCGCGAGCGGCCTGCTGCTGTTGCCGCTGCTGGGCGGCATGCTGGTCGGCTCCACCTGGAGCGGTCCGGTGATCAGCAAGAAGCAGGCCTACCGATCGATCCTCGGCGGTGGTTCGCTGGCGCTGGCGGTCGGCTGCGTGCTGCTGGGCCAACTCGGTTCGGGCACCTCCACCCTCGCCGCCTCCATCTACATGATCGTGTTCGGCTTCGGCCTCGGGCTGGTCTTCCAGAACGTCATGGTGGTGACCCAGAACGCCGTCGAGCTGAAGGACATGGGCGCGGCCAGTGGCGCGCTGACCTACTTCCGGAACGTCGGCGGCTCGTTCGGGGTGTCGCTGTTCGCGGCGGTCTTCAGCAGCCGGCTCAACTCCTACCTGGCCGGCCGGCTGTCCGGCTCGGACAAGTCGGTGCTGACCCGCAACGGCGGCCGGTTGGATTCCGACACGCTGAAGACGTTCTCCTCCTCGGTGCGCAGCATCTACGCCACCGCGGTCGCCCACGGCGTGCGGGATGCCTTCCGTTACGCCATCCCGATCTTCGTGATCGCGCTGATCCTGTCCCTGCTGCTCAAGCCCAAGAAGGTCGTTCCGCCGCCCGCCGCTCCGGACCCTGCGGCGGCACCGGTGGCCGAGCAGGCATCGGCCGACCCGGCGGACGCCGCGGCGCGCCGGCCCTCGGACGACGGCGCCTCGGCGCAGACCCGCCAGCCGACACGCTGAGGTTGCCGACGACGGTGGACCGGGGCGAGCTATCGCCCCGGCCCACCGTCGTACGCGATCGTGCCGGTTCTGTCAGGGAAAGGCAGGGGTTTACCCTGCGCGTGACAGGCCGGATGGCTAGAGCCCCACAGGCCTAGAGCTGGACGGGGACTTGGGGCCGGACGGGGACCTAGGGCCGGACGGGCTCAGGCCGGCTGCGGCTTGGCGAACGACCGGCTGCCCTCGTCGAGCAGCGCGGCATGCAGCCGCTGCAGTTCCCGTCCCGGCTCCAGGGCCAGCTCCCGGTCCAGCAGATCCCAGGCCTGGCGGAACACGCCGAGCGCGTCGGCTCGCCGCCCGCAACCCCACAGCGCTCGCATCAGGCAGGCGTAGAACCCCTCGTGCAGCGGGTGCTCGATGGTGAGCCGGCGCAGGGCGGGCACCAGCTGCCGGTGCCGCCCGAGTCGCAGGCCGATCTCCATCCGCAGCTCGGTGCAGTCCAGCAGCGCCTCGTCCAGGCAGCCGGCCAGGCTGTTGATCAGCGGGCCGTTGCGCAACTCGGCCAGCGCCGGACCGGCCCACATGTCCATGGCCTGCACCAGCAGCCGCTCGGCGAGCTGGTCCTGCTCGGCCTCCATCGCCGCCCGCGCCTTGCGGACCAGTTCGGTGAAGACATCGCTGTCTAGCTCGCCCGGCATGGTCTGCAGTAGGTAGCCGGAGGCGGTGGTGATCAGCGGGCTCGGCCGGCCCGGCTCGGTGCACAGCTTGCGTAGCTGGGAGACGTAGACGTGGATCGAGGCGTTGGCCCGATGCGGTTGGTCCTCGCCCCAAACCTCCAGGGCGAGCCGTTCGAGGGTTACCACCTCGTTCGCCTTCAGCAGCAGGCAGGCCAGCACGGCGGCGGCCTTCGGCGCGCACCCGGTCCAGTTGCCCTCGGCGTTGCGCACCCGGAGCGGCCCGAGCAGCTGGTATTTCATGCTGACCCCTCGTCCGCCGAGTCGGCCAGCTCACCGATCCGGGCGGCCAGCGTCGCCGGGGTGGGTGCCTCGAACAGCTCGGCCAGTGGCACGCTGGCGCCGAGTTCGGCCTTGATCCGCTGCACCAGCACCGCGCCGAGCACCGAATGCCCGCCGCTGCGGAAGAAGTGGGTGTGCTCGTCCACCTCGCCGTCCACCTGCAGCAGCTCGGTCCACAGCGCCACCAGGGCATCGGTCAGCCGCCCATCGCCGGCCACGGACGGTGCCGCCGAGCCGGCCTGCTTGGCCAGCTGCTGGGCACGCCGGGTCAGCTCCGGATAGTCAACCTTGTTGCTCATGTTCACCGGCAGCCGATCGAGGCTGACCAGTTGTTGCGGCAGGAACCCGTGCGGCAACCGACTGTTGGCGAACTCCCATACTTCATCGAGGGATCCCTCGCCGGTGGGGTTCTCCACGAAGCCGATCAGCTGGGCGTCGCCGGCGTGCTGCTCGACCACCACGACCGCGGCCGAGCGCACTGCGGCATGCTCGGCCAGGACGTTCTCGATCTCACCGAGTTCGATCCGGTTGCCGCGGATCTTGACCTGCCGGTCCGAGCGGCCGAACAGCTGGATCCGACCGTCCTCGGTCCACCGGGCCACGTCGCCGGTGCGGTAGCCACGCCGGCCATTGCGCACGGTGAACCGTTCGGCGGTCAGCTCCGGGCGCCGGTGGTAGTGCTCGGCCACCCCGGCGCCGCCGATCCACAGCTCGCCACGCGCGCCGACCGGCAGCTCCCGGCCGTGCGAATCGAGCACGGCGAACGTGGTGTTCGCGATCGGCCGGCCGACCAGCACCTCCGGCAGCCCCGGCCGCAGCACCTCCGAGGACGACCAGACCGTGGTCTCGGTCGGACCGTAGACGTGGTGCACCTGCTCGGCGGCAGCGGCCAGTTGGCGGCCGGTGGCCAGCGGCAGCGGCTCGCCGCCCACCAGCACGACCAGGTTGCCCAACAGCTCGCGCACCCCGTCGAGGACCAGCCGCCAGGTGGTCGGGGTGGCCTGCACGTAGCGCACGCCGGCCTCCAGCGCGGACCGCATGGCCGCCGGGTCGGCACGCACCGCGTCCTCGGCGACCACCACGGTCGCGCCGCTGACCAGCGGCACCATCAGCTCGAGCACCGAGATGTCGAAGGCGAACGAGGTGGACCACAGCATCCGCTCGGCGGCAGCCATGCCCAGCTCGAGCCGGAAGTGTTCCACCAGGTTGCGCAGCGCGCGCTGGCCGATCCGGGTTCCCTTGGGCCGGCCGGTGGAGCCGGAGGTGTAGATGAGGTAGGCGGCCGGTTCGGCGCCGGCCATCTCGTCCGCGGCCACGCTCGGTTCGGATTCGCTCGGTTCGGACGCAGAGCTGCCCAGCAGCACCGGCACGCCGTGGCCCTCCAGCCGGGCGTCCGGCTCGGCAGCCAGCACCACCCTGGCGCCGGCGTCGTCGAGCTGGTAGCCGATCCGGTCGGCCGGCAGGCCAGGGTCGATCGGCAGGTAGCTTGCCCGCAGCCGCCAGCTGGCCAGCACCGCGGCGGCCAGCTCGGAGCCGCGCGGCAGGCACAGCGCGACCACGTCGCCGGGACGCACCCCGTTCGCCTGGAACAGCCCGGCCAGCTCACCAGCGCGGTCCCACAGCCGGGCGTAGCTGGTCGGTCCGGTCGCCTCTGCCAGCGCCGGCGCATCCGGTCGCAGCGCCACCTGCTCGGCGATCTGGTCCAGCAGCGAGGCGGCCGGGATCGGACGCTCGGTCGCGTTCGCCGCATCGATCGTCCGGTGGTCCTGCTCGCTCCAGACGTCGAACTCGGCGACCGGCTGCTCGGCGCAGCGGCCCATCGCGTGCAGCACGGCGCGGTAGCGGCCCAGCAGCCGCTGCGCGTCGTCGCGGCTCAGCACGTCGGTGTTGTAGACCAGCCGCAGCCGCAGCTGGCCACCGGCCGAGATCACGAACAGCTCCAGGTTGAACTTGCTGCAGCCGTTCTCCACGTGCATCGGCTCGGTGGTCCGCCCGGCCAGTGAGCAGGTGGGCAGCACGTCCTCGTTGACGTAGTTGAAGACGTGGTTGACCAGCATCGAACGCCAGGACGTGTCGTCCCGGGCGATCAGCGGGGTCAGCATGTCCACCGGCACGTCCAGGTGCGCCATGCCTTCGAAGAACTGCTCGCGGACCCGCCGGGTGAGGCTGGCCACGGTGTCCTCGGCGGCCGCCCGGATCCGCAGCGGCAGCACGTTGACGTGGTAGCCGACGGCATCGGGAGCATCGGTCGGCCGAGTGCTCACCGGATTGCCAATGGCGATGTCGCTGCCGCCGCCATGTCCATTGAGCAGCAGCCAGAACGCGGTCAGCAGCACGGTGCTCTCCGGCGCTCGAAGCTGGCGCTGCAGATCCCGCAGCAGCTGCCGGTCGGCCGCCGGCAGCTCCTGCAGCACCACCTCGCCGGACAGCGACGGGCTGGCCGGCTCGGGCAGCTCGCAGGCCAGCCGGACCGCGGCCGGGTCGTAGCCGGCCAGCTCGGCCAGCCAGTAGTCCATGCTGGCCGCGCTCGGCTCGGGCTGGGGCAGCTGCGGCCGCTCGGCCAGCAGCTCCGGGTCCGGCTGCCGGCCGGCGGCGAATGCGTCGTAGCAGGCGGCGAGATCGTGCAGGAACGGCACCGCCGAGATGGTGTCGAAGATCAGATGGTGCACCGCCACGCAGACCACGCTGCGCTCGGCCTCGACCACCAGCCCGGCGCGCAGCAGCAGCCCGCCGGACAGCTCGAACGGCCGGCGCACCCACTGGCGCAGCACCGCCTGCAGATCCCGGCCGGCCAGCGGCAACTCGCTCACCAGCGACAGCTCGGCGATCTCGGACGGCCGGGCCACCCGCTTGGACAGCTGGGCACCGTCGGCCTGGTAGCAGGTGCGCAGCGCCTCATACCGGCTCACCACCGCGAGCAGCGCCCGGTTCAGCAGCCGGGCGTCCAGCCTGGTGGCGACCGTGAAGGTGACCGACAGGTGGTTGGCTGCGCTACCCGGCGAGAGCCGCTCCAGCACCCACAGCGCCTCTTCGCGGGGCTCGACGGCCAGGCCGGTGACGGCGGTCATCGGCTGGCCGCCATCGGCGAGGCGTCGGCCAGCACGCCGGCCACCGCGGCCGCCACGTCCGGGTCGCTGAGCAGCGTGGTGTGGTGCAGCTCGAAGCGGTGCTCGACGCCCACCGCGGCGGCCCGCTCGGCGACCGGCAACGGGTTCAGCCCGCTGTGCGGATCGGCCGAGCTGAAGGCGATGCCGTGCCGCCACGACTCGCTCGGATCGATGCCGGACGCCGCGGCCAGGTAGCTGACGAAGGACCGGAAGGTGCCGGCGACCTGCCCGCTGTGCTCGGCATCCAGCCCGATCCGGCGCAGTGCGCCGACCGCGATCGCGGTGAACCGGTCGGCAAGCCAGCCGGCCAGTTCCGGCATCGTCGCCGAGGCCACCGGTGCCTGCTCGCAGTGCTCGTCCACCGCGGCGAGTTCCTCGGCGTTCAGGTACTCCCGCATGCCCAGCAGCAGCTCGCGGAAGTGGCGCAACAGCAGGCCGGGATGAGGACGCTCCGGGTCGAACAGCAGCAGCGCCGGCGGCTGCTGCTGCCGGGCGCACGCGGCCTGGTAGATCGGGGCGGCGAACACCGCTCCGACGCAGAAGCCGGTGACCGCGACCACCTCGGCACCGTCTCCGGGCAGCTGGCCGGCCCACCGGGCCAGGTAGTCCTCGGTACCCATGCCGGCCTCGGCACCCGGCCGCGGCGGGCTGGTCTCGTAGAAGCTGAGCGGCATCGCCAGCGTCGCGGCCAGGTCGGTGAAGGTGGCCACCGTGCGTCCGGTGGCGGTGAAGTCCGAGCACAGGACGACCCGATTGGACTCGCGGTCGGTCAGGCGGTTCCAGCTGGGGAGGGCAGCCACGCAAGGCCTCGCTTCGGCTTGGAACGGGCAGTCGGACCCTGCCCGTTTCGTACCTCCAATCTAGGTTTGGGTGGTTCTGTGGTCACCCCCTACGAACCCCTGACCGCCGACTCCTCGTCGATAGGGGTGGCCCGGGCAGCCGGCTCGGTATGCACGTCCGACCGGCTGCTGCCCGAGTGCAGCAGGATGGCGCTGATGATCAGTGCCAGCAGGATGAACACGGTGGCGCACTCGAAGGCGCGAGATACCGCGTGGGCCACTCCGGCCGGCGTCGGCAGTGCCGGCTTGCCGGCCGGGTGGCTGGAGTGCTTGGTGCCGGCCGCCACCATGATCACCAGGCCGATCGAGGCACCGATCCGCAGCATCATCTGCTGCAGGGCCGAGGCGGCACCGGTCTGGGCGTGCAGCACATCGGTCAGCAGGATCGAGTTCAGCGGCATGATGGTCAGGCCTAGCCCGACGCCGATCAGCAGCAGCGGCAGCAGCGCGCTGCCGGCGTAGGTGCTGCTCACGCTGATCCGGCTCAGCCAGATCACGCCGGCGGTCAGGAACAGCATGCCGGTGAGGGTGAGCGCCTTGGGCCGGACGGTGTGCAGGATGCGCGGAGCGGCCAGCCCACCGACGATCATCATGGCGGCCAGCGGCACGTAGGCGACGCCGGCGGCCACCCCGCTGTAACGCAGCACCACGGTGAAGAACTGCGTCATGAAGTAGAACAGCCCGGCCACCGTGGCGCCCACCAGCAGCGTGCCGATCAGCGCCGCCGAGCGGTTGCGGTTGCGGAATAGGCTCAGTGGCACCACCGGCTGCTTCGCCCGTCGCTCGACCACCAGGAAGGCGATGCCGAGGACGATGGCGGCGATCAGGATCAGCGTGGACGTGCGGTTCAGGCCGACGTCGTGCAGCGCCCGGGCGAGGGAGTACACCAGCGCCAGCAGCGCGGCGGTGGACAGCAGCGCGCCGGGCAGGTCCAGGTCGCGGCGGGCGCGCGGGCTCTCATCGACCAGGAACACCGCGGCCACCAGCACCGCCAGCCCGATCGGCACGTTGACGAACAGGATCCAGCGCCAGGAGCTGTCCGAGAGCGCGCCGCCCAGGATGAGTCCGACCGCGGTGCCAACGCCGGCCACCGTGGAGAACACCCCGAGCGCGAAGTTGCGCGGCCTGCCCTGCGCGAAGGTGGTGGCCACCAGGGCGAGCGAGGTGGGTTCGGCCAGCGCCGCGCCAAGACCTTGCAGCGCCTGCCCGATCAGCAGCACCGGCGGGGACGGCGCGATCGTGGCCAGCAGCGCGCCGACGGTGAAGGTGGCCACGCCGGTGAGGAACATCCGGCGCCGGCCGAAGATGTCGCCGGCCCGGCCGCCGAGCAGCAGCAGGCTGCCCAGGGTGAGCACGTAGGCGTTGACCACCCAGGACAGGTTCTCCTGGGAGAAGTGCAGATCCTTGCGGATGCCGATCAGCGCCAGGCTCACCGCGGTGGTCGCGATGACCACCATGACCTGGCCGCCGACCACGCAGGTCAGCAGCCCGAACGGGTGGCGCTGCCGGCCGACCACCGGCGCCGCGCTGACCGCCGGCTCCGGCGGGACGGTCTCGAACGGGACGCTCATGCCTTTCCTCTCGGGTTCTCCGTCGGCGCGGCGCCGATCAGGGGTCTGGTCGTCACCCGGACCGAGATCGCGCACTCCGGGCAGGCAGCGGCGGCACGGATCGCACCGTCGGCCTGCTCGGCGTCGATGAGGATGGTGCCGGTGACGTTGAGGCCGGTTTCCGGATCCAGGTGGAACAGATGCGGGGCGGCCGCCTGGCAGGCGCCGAAGCCCTCGCAGGCATCGGGGTCCACGGTGACCTCGTAGGTCGTGCGATGCTCACTCATGGGTTCACCTGCTCTTCGCGCGAGCGCTCATCGCTGGGATTCGCTCCGCTCCTCGCTCGCTGGCGCTCGCTGCGATGCTCACTCATGGGTTCACCTGCTCTTCGCGCGAGCGCTCATCGCTGGGATTCGCTCCGCTCCTCGCTCGCTGGCGCTCGCTGCGATGCTCACTCATGGGTTCACCTGCTCTTCGCGCGAGCGCTCATCGCTGGGATTCGCTCCGCTCCTCGCTCGCTGGCGCTCGCTGCGATGCTCACTCATGGGCTCACCACTTCCAGTTCGAATCGGTCCAGGCCCCGGATGGGGGAGTAGCGGCGGCGCACGTCGGCGCCGGGCACCAGCCGGTAGGCGGGAATCCGCTGGTGCCACTCGGTGATCGCCACCGCCAGGATCCGCCGGGCCAGGTGCATGCCCAGGCACCGGTGCGGCCCGATGCCGAAGGCCAGGTGCCGGACGTGGGTGCGGTCCAGGTTGACCACCTCGGGATGGTCGAAGAAGTCCGGGTCGAGCCCGGCCATTCCCCAGGACAGCAGCACCCGGTCGCCGCGGCGCATCAGCACGCCGTGCCGCTCCACGTCCTCGGTGACCACCCGGGCGGTGGACACCATCGGCATGCCGCGGATCAGCTCCTCCACCATTCCCGGTACCCGCTCGGGTGATTCGGCGGCCAGCCGCTGGGCGTAGGGATCACCGGCCAGGTGGTGGAAGATCATCCCGAGCATGGAGTTGGAGGTGTCCAGGCTGGCGAACATCGTCATCAGGATGATGTTGACGATCTCGCTGTCGGTTAGCGGCCGGCCGTCGAAGGTGAGCCGCTGCAGCTGGCTGATCACGTCCACGCCGGTCTGGTCGGCCGAGGCGCGCCGCTGCTCGACCTGCTCGGCGAAGAACTCCCACAGCGGCCGGCCGGCGTCGTGCAGTTCGGCGTCGTTCTTGGCCTTCGGCAGGCCCTCGGTGCGCAGCCAGTCCCGGAATGCCAGCAACCAGGGCAGGTGCTCGGCGTCGATGCCGAAGTTCAGCAGGAACACCTCGGTCGGCAGCCGCACCGAGAAGTCAGCGATGAACTCGCAGCGGCCGCGAGCTGCGATGGGTTCGATGGAGATCCCGCGCCGCCCGGTGGATCTCTGGGGTCAGCTGCTCGACCACGGGCGGTGCGAACACCTGGCTGAGCGCCATCCGCCAGCGCCGGTGCAACGGTCCGTCCAGCTGGATCGGGATCAGCTTCTCCTCATAGATCTGCCGGTTCGGAATGCCGATGTCGCTGCTGGAGAACAGTTCCGGATGCCGGGCGGCCCACTCGATGTCGGCGTAGCGGGTGAACAGCCAGTAGCCGCCGAGCTGCTCGGAGCGGTGGATCGGCGCGGCCTCGGCCAGCTGCCGCCACGGCGTGATCGGATCGTCCTGGAGCTCCGGGGCGTAGGTGCTCCAGCCACGGGCCAGTTCCTCGGTGTCGGTGAGCGCAATCGGGCAACGAGCCTGCGTTGAGTGCGACATGCCGGGCGCGCCTTCCTGTCGGATCAGGGCTGCTGCATCCCCGCTATGTTGTTGGGTGCACCTTGGCTCCGGCTTACGTCCGGCTAAATGGCCGGGCCGGCCCGGGCGGCTCGCAGAAGCCGCCGGGACCGGCCGGTGGGTGCTTGGTTCGTTCTCCTAACGCCGGTTCAGTCGCTGCTGCCCAGCGCCGCCAGCACCTCGCTGGACGACGGCGGCGCCATGTGCAGCGGGGCGTAGTCGCGCAGCAGCGAGATCTCGCCGTCCCGGAAGTGCACCACGTGCACGTACGGCATGGGGTATTCCTCGCCGGTGCTCGGCTCGATGCGGGTGGTCTCGAACTCGCAGATCAGCACATTCGGATCCTTGGTCTCGTGGATGTAGAGATAGCCACGCCGGCCGGGGTGCAGCTGCCTGGCCTTGCGCTGCACCGGCGCCATCCGCCGCCGGATCGCCTCCCGACCCTCGAACCGGCGTGGAAAGCCCTTCGGCGCAAGGGGAATCTCCATCACACCGTCCTCGGTGAACATGTCCGCCCAGCTCTCCTCGTGGCCGCTGCCGAGCAGGCTGCAGGCGAACGCCCAGATCTCGGTCAGGCTGGCATCCCGCGGCGGGCGGTGACGCTGCACGTAGTCGTCCAATTCCTTCTCCTCATTCTCGGGTTACGGTCCGACGGCATTGGTCAGTGGCCAGCGGCTGCCGCCGGTTCCGGCTGGCGGGGGAGGTCGGCTGCCGGCTCGCCGAACCAGCGGCCGAGCGCCTCGACCAGTCCGGCCGCGGCATCGCCGGCGCGGCCCGGTGAGGCCGGGTCGGGATGGGCCCAGCCGAGATAGCCGTCCGGCCGGATCAGGTACCGGCCGGCCGGCAGCTGCGGGCAGGCCGACCGGGCCAGCTCGCGCACCCGTACCCGGTCCGACCAGGGCCGCGCCAGCTCCCGATCCCGCTCGGCCGGGCCGGCGGGGCCCAACCGCAGCAGCGTGCCGCTGCCGTCCGGCGCCGGCAGCGCCTGCGCCAGCGTGCTCGGCACCAGGGTGCCGACCAGCTCGTCGTCGTCCGGGCCGAGCCGGTAACGGATCTCGGTGTTGAACTCGATCAGCTGTCGGGCCACGCCGGGGATGGTAAGCAGCTCTGCCAGCACTTCGCGCAGTGGAGCGGCGACCCGGGCCGGTTCCATCACCGGCAACTGCGCGCTGGCCCGCACGCAGACCCGGCGCGCCACCGGCAACCGCTCCTCGGCATAGCTGTCCAGCAGCTGCCGGCCGGCCTGCCGGCGCAGCACGGTGGCCAGCTTCCAGCCGAGGTTCAGCGCGTCGTGCACCGCGGTGTTCAGCCCGTTGCCGGCCGACGGCGGATGCGCATGCGCCGCGTCGCCGCACAGCAGCACCCGGCCACGCCGCAGCTCGGTGGCCGCCCGGGTTTCGCTGCCGTAGCGCAGCAGCCAGTTGGGCTCGCCCAGCTCGACCGGATCGCCGGTGATCCGGCCGATCGCCGCGGCCAGCTCGCCGACCGTCACCTCGGTGGACGGATCCGGGCCGAACCGGCCGTTCTCCACCGTCATCAGCCGGAATCTCGCGGGGATCGGCCGGGTTCACCGGCAGCACCCCGAACTGGCCGCCGGAGAAGCTGCCGGCCTGGAAGCTGGAGTAGCAGGCATCGGCCGGGAAGTCGCCGATCAGGCCGTAGTACGGCCCGGCGAGCACCTCGAAGCCGAAGCCGGCCAGCCGCGCCACCGCGCTGTGCGGCCCGTCGCAGCCGACCAGGTACGACGCGGTCAGCCGGCCGGGGTTGCCGTCGAGCTCGACGGTGACGCGCTCCGGCTCCCGGTGCAGGCCGACCAGCCGGCGTCCCCCGATCACCCGTACGCCAAGCTCGACCGCCCGCTCCAGCAGCACCGCGGTGGTCCGCCACTGCGGCACCACCAGCTCCATGCTGTCCGGGCTGTGCTCGGCGGTATCCAGGTAGAGGAAGCCGAAGTGGGTGCGCGGCCAGGCCGGCGCGCTGGCCAGCTCCAGCCGGTCGGCCAGCCCACGGGCATGGAAGTACTGGGCGGTGCGAGCCGGCAGCAGCATCCCGCCGGAGGCGTTCGGCCGGGACGCCGAGGCCTCCAGCACGATGCAGTCGATGCCACCCAGCGCCAGCTCGCAGGCCAGCGTGAGACCGGCCGGGCCGCCGCCGGCGATCAGCACCTGGCAGTCCGGCGGGCGCTCAGCCATCGATCCGCTCATTCACGTACTCGGCGATCGCGGACACCGTCTCCAGGTCGTAGATCGCACCGGCCGGCACCATCACCTCGGTCAGCCGGCGGATCTGCTCGCGCACCTCGAGCACCATCACCGAGGTCAGCCCGATGTCGAGCAGCGGGCTGTCCGGATCGATCGGCTCGTCCGGCTGGCCGAGCGCGCTGGCGATCAGGCCGGCCAGCTCGTCGACGAGCCGCTGCCGCCGTTCGAGCGGATCCAGCTTCGACCAGCGCTGCTGGTATCCGACCTGCTCGTCCGCCGCCGGAGCGGACCGTTCGGCCGGCTGGTGCAGCTCGGTCTGCTCGGCCAGCCGGTCCACCAGCTTGGCCAGCCCCGGCTGGCTCTCCGCGGCGATGTCGAACGCCTCGGCGATGCCGAGCACGTCGCGCTGCTCAATCTGCTCCCACAGCTCACCGCGCAGCACCCGCGGGCGGCCGTGGTGGGTGGTCGGCCAGTAGCGGGTGTGCTGGTGGGGGTGGGTGGGCAGCGGGGTGTGCCGGGCGGTGGCGACCGGCCAGCTGGGCGCGTGCCCGGTGGTGGCGAGGGCGGCCAGGGTGTGCAGGTAGTGGGCGGGTTCGGGGTGGTGCGGACGCAGGGTGGTGGCGAGGGTGGGCGGAGGTTGCTGGCTGTCGGTGGTGTGGCTGGTGTGGGTGATGAGGGTGTTGCCGGGCCCGATCTCGAGGTAGTGGGTGACCTGGTGCCGGGTGAGGGTGGTGGTGGCCGCGTGGTAGTTGACGGGCCGGCGGGTGTGGGCCAGCCAGTGCTCGGCGGTGGTGAGTTCGGTGCCGCTGGCGGCGCCGGTGAGGGTGGACACGACGGGCAGGGTCGGCGGCCGGAAGCTGAGTTGGTCCAGGGTTTCGCGGTAGCTGGCCAGCAGCGGATCGAGGTGGGGTGAGTGGAAGGCGTGCGAGACGGTGAGGGTCTTGGTGCGGTGACCGGCCCGGGCCAGTTGCTCGGCGATGCTGCGCGTGGTGTCGGGGTCGCCGGCAATCACCGTGCTGACCGGTGAGTTGATGGCCGCGATGCCGGTCAGCTCCTCATAGCCGCGCAGGTGTTCGCCGACCAGGTCGGCGGGGGCGTTGATGGCGATCATGATTCCCGGCGGCGCGGTGTTCATCAGCTGGGAGCGGGCGGTGATCAGCGCGGCGGTGTCGGGCAGCGACAGCACGCCGGCAAGCTGGGCGGCGGTGATCTCGCCCAGCGAGTGGCCGGTCAGCAGGTCGGGGTGAATGCCGTGGCTGGCCAGCAGCCGGGTCAGCGCCAGTTGGACGGTGAACAGGGCCGGTTGGGTGTAGTCGGTGCGGTGGACCAGGGCGGCGGTGGGGCTGGCCGGGTCGGCGAGCAGGACGTCGCGGATGCTCGGACTCAGGTGAGGAAAGTGGCCGCTGACCTCGTCCACGGTCTGGGCGAAGACCGGCCAGGCGGCGTAGAGCCCGGCGCCCATGCCGGGGTACTGCCCGCCCTGGCCGGTGAACAGGAACGCCGTCACCGGCCGCCCGGACGGCGGGGCGACGGGCGTGCGGTGCACCGCCGGATGGGGTCGCTGCTCGGCCAGGGCGTGCAGTTCGGTCAGCAGCTCGTCCCGGTCCTGGCCGACCACGACGGCACGGTGCGGGTGGAGTTGACGGCGGGCCAGGCTGGCGGCCACCAGCGGCGGATCCAGCTCCGGATGCCGGTCCAGGTGCTCGGCCAGTTCGCCCGCGGCGCGGGTCAGCGCGGCGGCGGTCCGGGTCGAGACCAGCCACCCCACCGGCCCGGCCGCCTCCCGGTCCGTTTCCGCCGCGGGCTCGGGGGCCTGTTCCAGGATGAGGTGGGCATTAGTGCCTGAGACTCCGAAGCTGGAGATGCCGGCCCGCCGGGGTCGGTCGGCCTCGGGCCAGGGCCGGGCCTCGGTGAGCAGTTGCAGGTGCTGGTCGGGCCAGTCCAGGTGCGGGTTGGGCGCGTCGATGTGCAGCGAGGCCGGGGCCAGCCCGGCCCGCAGCGCGGCCACCATCTTGATCAGCCCGGCGATGCCGGCCGCGGCCTGCGGATGGCCCAGGTTCGACTTCACCGATCCGACGAGCAGCGGCCGATCCGAGGAGTGCCCGGCGGCGTAGGCGGCGTGCAGCGCCCCGGCCTCGATCGGATCCCCCAGCCGGGTCCCGGTGCCATGCGCCTCCACCACGTCCACCCCACCGGCATCGATCCCGGCGGCCGCCAGCGCCGCCGCGATCACCGCCTGCTGCGCCACTCCCGACGGCGCGGTCAACCCGTTCGACGCACCGTCGGAATTCACCGCCGAACCCCGCACCAGGCCCAGCACCGGGTGCCCGGCCCGCCGCGCGTCCGACAACCGCTCCAGCAGCACCAACCCGGCACCCTCGCTGAACCCGGTCCCGTCGGCCGAGGCCGCGAACGACCGGCACCGGCCGTCGGCAGACAGTCCGCGCTGCCGGGAGAACTCGGTGAACAGCCCGGGCGTGGACAGCACCGCGACGCCACCGGCCAGTGCCAGGTTGCATTCACCGGCCCGCAGCGCCTGCACCGCCAGGTGCACGGCCACCAGCGAGGACGAGCACGCGGTGTCCACCGTCACCGCCGGGCCGGAGAAGCCGAAGGTGTAGGCGATCCGGCCGGACAGGATGCTGCTGGCGCTGCCGTTGCCGATCAGGCCCTCCAGCTCGGCCTGGTGGTTTCCGAGCAGGGTGGCGTAGTCGGAGTACATGGCGCCGAGGAACAGGCCGGTCCGGCTGCGGCGCAGCGAGTCGGCGGGAATGCCGGCACGCTCCAGCAGCTGCCAGCTGAGTTCGAGCATGATGCGCTGCTGCGGGTCCATGGCCAGCGCCTCGCGCGGGCTGATCCCGAAGAACTCCGCGTCGAAACCGGCCGCGTCCTCGAGGAACCCGCCGTGCCGGCAGTAGCTGGTGCCGGGCTCGGTGTCCGGCCGCTCGAACAGCGCCTGCAGATCCCAGCCTCGGTCGGTCGGGAAGTCGCCCAGCACCTCCCGGCCCGACTCCACCAGCTCCCACAGGTCCTCCGGCGTGGCCACCCCGCCCGGGAAGCGGCACGCCGTCAACACCACCGCCACCGGCTCTGTCCACCGCGCCCGCTCCCGGCGCAGCTCATCGCGGGTCTGTTCCAGCTCGACGGTCAGCCGCTTCAGGTAGTCGATGAGTTCCTGCTGACTGGTCATGGCAATGGTTCCTCGAGGATCGGGCGCCGAGGGCGCCGGGGCGTCACCTATCGGCCGGTCGGCCGATGCTGCGATCGATGATTTCCAGCAGTTGCGGCAGATCCGCCTCCGCCAGCTCGGCGGCCAGGCCGGCTGCCGGAGCCGGCCCGGACTGCTCCGCCGGCCGCAGCGTGGCCAGCAACCGTTCCAGCTCGCCGGCCACCCGGTCCCGTTCGTCGGCGACGAGTTCCAGCCCGGCCAGCCGCTGGCCGACCGCACCGAGCTCGGCCAGCACCGCATCGGCCGCTGCCGGCAGCTGCCGGGCCAGCTCGCCGGACAGGAAGTCGGCCAGGTCGTGCGGAGTCGGATGGTCGAAGATCGCGGTGACCGGCAGCTGCAGCCCGGTCGCGGCGTTCAGCCGGTTCCGCAGCTGGACGGCGGTCAACGAGTCCAGCCCGACCTCCTTCAGCGCCACGTCGGGCTGCACGCCGGCCACCGGCAGCCGCAGCACGCCGGCGACCGAGGCGATGACCCGGTCGGCTACCAGCTGCCGCCGCTCCTCCGGCGACCGGCCGGCGAGCTGGTCGATCAGCGACACCTGCTCCTGCTCGGCGGGCGCCGCCGGCCGGCGGCGGGTCAGCCCGGCCAGCACCGGGGCCAGCTCGCCCCGCTCGGCCGCCTCGTCCAGCGCCCGCTGGCTGAACTCGGCCGGCAGCAGCAGGCCGCGCTCACCGGCCAGCGCCCGATCCAGCAGGTCGAGCGCGGTCCCAGCCGGCATCGGCTCGATGCCGGCGGCGGTCAGCCGCTGCAGCTGGCCGTCGTCCAGCTCCCGGGTCATGCCGCTGGCGTCGGCCCACAGGCCCCAGCCGAGCGCCAGCCCGGGCAACCCTGCCGCTCGCCGCTGGGCGACCAGCCCTTCCAGGAAGGCGTTGGCCGCGGCGTAGTTGGCCTGGCCCGGATTGCCGATGGTGGCCGCCAGCGAGGAGAACAGCACGAAGGCTTCCAGCTCGAGCTCCCGGGTGGCTTGGTGCAGCGCCCAGGCCGGGTTCACCTTCGCGGCCAGCACGTCCGCCAGTTGCTCGTCGGCCAGCGAGTCGATGGTGGCGTCGGACAGCACGCCGGTCAGCTGGAACACCGCGGTCAGTGGCCGGTCGGCGGGCAGCCCGGCGATCAGCCTGGCGACCGCGGCGGGATCGGCCGGGTCAACCGTGGCGATCGAGATTCGTTCGGCGGCATCGGGTAGATCTCCGAACAGCTGATCGACCTGCTGGCCGGCTCGCCGGCTGGTGAGCAGCACCTGCGCCACCTCGTGCTCGGCCAGCAGGTGCCGGGCCAGCAGCTGGCCCAGGGTGCCGGTGCCACCGGTGACCAGCACGGTGCCCCGCCGGCTCAGCCGGGCCGGCTGCGGCGCCGGCTGCCGGGTGATCCGGGGCGCGAGCAGCCGGCCGTCGCGGGCGGCAAGCTGCGGGTGCCGGCCGGCCAGTTCGGCTGCCAGCGGCCGTGCGCCCGGTTGCAGGTCGAGCAGCGCGATCCGGCCGGGTTGCTCGTTCTGGGCCGAGCGGAGCAGCCCCCAGGCCGCGCTGGCCGCCGGGTCGCTGACCGGGTCGTCCGGGCCGGCCTGGATCGCGCCGGCGGTGACCGCCACCAGCATGCTGGCCTCGAACGCGGGCTCGGACAGCAGCGCCCGGACCTGGTGCAGCAGCTGCCGGCAGAGCCGATGGGCGCGGGCCGGCTCGTCACCCGGTTCCGTGCCGGGCTCGGCGGCGACGGCCAGCAGCACGGTGTCCGGCGCCGGCTGGCCGCCGGCGACCGCGGCCACCAGCTCGGCCACCGACTCGTAGCGGCTGGCCGATTCCGGCGGTAGCCATCCCGGCGTGCCGAGAACCGCCAGCCGGCCGGCATCCCGCCCGGTCCCCTCGTCGGCGATCGGCGCCCAGTCGAGCTGGCAGAGCTGCCGGTCGGACGAGCCCGCGCGCAGCAACCGCAGCTGCTCGGCCTCGATCGGCCGCACCGCCAGCCGGCCGATGGACAGCACCGGCCGTCCCTCGGGATCGGTCGCGGCCACCGTGAAGCCGTCCGGGCCCTGCTCGATGCGCACCAGCAGCCGCTCCGGCACCGCGCCGTGCACGCTGACCTCGCGCCACTCGAAGGGCAGCAGCAGCTCCGAACCGGTGGCGTGCAGCGCCATCGGGTGCAGCGTGGCGTCCAGCAAGGCCGGGTGGATGCGATGCCGCCCGGTGGCCAGCACCGACTCCGGCAGCACCAGCTCGGCGAGGTAGCCGGTTCCGTCCGGCCGGCTGGCGCGCACGCCGCGAAAGCTCGGGCCGTACTGGTAGCCACGCTCGGCCAACCTCTGGTAGCCGGCATCGGCCGGCTCGCCGGCCGGTTCGATGACCGGCAGCCGAGCAGCCGCGGCCGCCGGGCCCACCGAGCCGGCGGCGTGCTCGACCCACCGCTCGCCGGAGCGGGAATGGATGCTCACCGGCCGCCGGCCGTCCTCGTCGGCCGGGCCGATCCGCAGCTGCAGCAGGGTGTCGGCCTCGGTGACCGGCAGCGGCGCCTGCAGCACCAGCTCCCGCACCGCCGGGCAGTCCAGCTCGGCCCCGGCCGCCAACGCCAGCTCGACCAGCGCGGCGCCGGGCAGGATCACCGTGCCGGCCACCGCGTGGTCGGCCAGCCAGGGCAGCCGGTCGGTGGACAGGGTGCCGGTGAACAGCGCGCCGTCGCCGGCCAGCGGCAGCATCGTGTCCAGCACCGGGTGATCGAAGGTGCGCCCGCCGGGCAGGGCACCGGCGGCCGGCCGCGGCCGGTCCAGCCAGAACCGCTCCCGCTCGAACGGATAGGTCGGCAGCGGCACCTGCCGGCCGGCCGGCAGCAGCACCGTCCAGTCGATCGGCAGTCCCCGGCAGAACGCGGCCGCGGCCGCCAGCAGCAACTGGCCGGGCTGGTCGCGGCGCAGGCTGATCAGCACCTGCGGCGCCGGCTCACCGTGATCGGAGAGGATCTCCTCGATGGAGGAGGCGAGCACCGGATGCGGGCTGGACTCCAGGAACAACCGGTGGCCGTGCCCGATCAGGGCCTCGATCACCTCACCGAAGTGCACCTGCCGGCGCAGGTTCTCACACCAGTACTCCGCGCCGAGTTCCTCGGTGTCAGCCACCTCGCGCTGCCAGGTGGTGGACCAGAACGCGAGCTCGGCCGGGCCGGGGGAGAGGTCGGCGAAGTCGGCCATCATCTCCGGCGTCAGGCTCGCCACCTGCTCGCAGTGCGAGGCGTAGCTCACCGGGATCCGGCGGGCCCGCTCACCGGACTCGGCACACGCGGCCAGCAACTCCTCCAGGGCCGGCACCGGCCCGGACACCACGGTCGCGCTGGGACCGTTGCTGGCCGCGATGGTCAGCTGGCCGGCCCAGGGTCGCAGCCGGTCGGCGGTGGCCCCAGCGTCCAGCGCGAGGGAGACCATGCCGCCGCGGCCCTCCAGCGCCAGCAGCCGCCGGCTGCGCCGGCACACCACGGCCACCGCGTCGTCCAGCGACAGCGCGCCGGCGACGTAGGCCGCCGCGATCTCGCCCTGGGAATGGCCGACCACCGCCGCCGGCCGGACGCCGAGCGCCCGCCAGGTCGCGGCCAGCGAGACCATCATCGCGAACAGCACCGGCTGCACGATCTCCACCCGGTCCAGGCTGGGCGCGTCCGGCTCGCCGCGCAGCACGGCAAGCACCGAGAAGCCGGCCTCGGCCGCGATGCTCCGCTCGCAGCGGGCCAGTTCCTCGGCGAACGGCGGGCAGCGATCGAGCAGCTCGCGGCCCATCCCCAGCCACTGCGAGCCCTGACCGGGAAACACCAGCACCGGCTCGCCGTCGGCAGCGGTGCCGGTGGCCACCAGTGCCGGATGCTCGGCGCCGCGGGCCAGCGCGGCCAGCGCGTCGGCGAACTCGTCCGGGTTCGCCGCCACGATCACCGCGCGGTGTGGATGTGCGGCGCGACCGGCCAGCGTGCGTGCCACGTCGGCGATGGCCAGCTCGGGATCGTTGCGCAGTCGCTCGGCCAGCGCGGCGGCCTGCCGGCGCAGCGCGGCCGGGCTGCGGGCGCTGAGCACCCAGGCCACCGGCTCGGCGCCGGCCCGCTCCCACCCGCCGGTCGGCTGCCGCGCTGGCTGATCGACGGCCGGTGCCTGTTCGAGCAGCAGGTGGGCGTTGGTCCCGGACACCCCGAAGCTGGAGATGCCGGCTCGGCGGGGCCGTCCCAGCTCCGGCCAGGGCTGGGTGGCGGTGAGCAGCCTCAGCCGCTCGTCGCTCCAGTCCAGGTGCGGGTTGGGCGCGTCGATGTGCAGCGAGGCGGGCAGGGTGGCCTGCTGCAACGCGGCCGCCATCTTGATCACGCCGGCCACGCCGGCGGCCGCCTGGGTGTGCCCGATATTCGACTTCACCGAGCCCAGGTACAGCGGCCGGTCCGGGCTGTGCCCCGGCCCGTAGACCTGCTGCAGGGCGCCGGCCTCGATGGGATCGCCGAGCCGGGTGCCGGTGCCGTGCGCCTCGATCGCGTCGACCTCGTCCGGACGCAGGCCGGCGTTGGCCAGCGCGGCCGTGATGACCCGCTGCTGGGCCGGCCCGGACGGCGCGGTGAGGCCGTTGCTGGCCCCGTCGGAGTTGATCGCCGAGCCGCGGATCACGGCGAGCACCTGGTGGCCGTTGCGCCGGGCGTCGGACAGCCGCTCCAGCAGCAGCAGGCCGGCGCCCTCGGCGAACCCGGTTCCGTCGGCCGAGGCGGCGAACGAGCGGCACCGGCCGTCCGGCGACAGCCCGCGTTGCCGGGAGAACTCGGTGAACACGGTCGGGGTGGCGATCACCGTCGCCCCGCCGGCCACCGCCAACACGCACTCGCCGTTGCGCAGCGCCTGCACGGCCAGGTGGGTCGCCACCAGCGAGGAGGAACAGGCGGTGTCCACGGTGAACGCCGGCCCGGCGAAGCCGAAGGCGTAGGCCACCCGGCCGGACGCCACGCTGGTGGTGTTGCCGGTGAGCAGGTAGCCCTCCAGGTCGTGCGCCACGCCCGGCTCGAGCCGGGCGTACTCACCGGGCACCACGCCGGCGAACACGCCCACCTCGGAGCCGCGGTAGTGCAGCGGGTTCAACCCGGCCCGCTCGAAGGCCTCCCAGGTCAGTTCCAGCAGCAGCCGCTGCTGCGGGTCCATCGCCAGCGCCTCGCGCGGGCTGATGCCGAAGAAGGTGGCGTCGAACTTGTCCGCGTCGGCCAGAAAGCCGCCGTGCCGGGTGACCACGTGACCGAGCCGGTCCGGATCCGGGTCGAAGAACTGCTCGACGTCCCAGCCGCGGTCCTTGGGGAACTCGCTGATCGCGTCGTGCCCATCGGCCACCAGCCGCCACAGATCCTCCGGGCTGCGCACGCCACCCGGGTACCGGCAGGCCATCGACACCAGGGCGATCGGATCGTTGCCGGTCCGCGGCCTGGCCGGGGTGCGCTGCCGGATCGCGGCGGCTGGCTGCTCGGCGGGCCGCAGTTCGGCGAGCAGGTGATCGGCTAGTGCCCGCGGCGTGGGGTGGTCGAAGACCAGCGTGGCGGTCAGGCTGGTGCCGGTCATCGCCCGGAGCCGGTTGCGCAGGTCCACCGCGGTGAGCGAGTCGAATCCGGCTTTGGTGAAAGGCTGATCCGGATCGAGCCGGAAGTCGGCGCCCTGGCCGAGCACGGCGGCCACCTCCCGGCCGAGCAGCCCGAGCAGGTAGCCGTGCCGGTCTGCCGCCGGCCGGTCGGCCAGTTCCTGGCGCAGCCGTTCGGCGGGCTCGGCGGCGGCCATCGTTGCGGCCCGGCGCGGCGCCAGCTCGGCCAGCAGCGGCGGCAGCTGGTCGGTCCGGGCCAGCTTGGCCAGCGCCGCCTTGTCCAGCCGGACCGGTGCGAGCGCGGGCTGGCCGCCGGCCACCGCCGCGTCGTAGCCGGCCAGCGCCCGCTGCTCGTCCAGCGGCGCCAAGCCCAGCCTGCGCAGCCGCGCCCGGGCAGCGGCGGACAGCTGCCCGGCCATGCCGTCGGCGGTGTCCCACAGCCCCCAGGCCAGCGAACTGGACGGCAGCCCGGCGGCGGCCCGAGCCTCGCCGAGGGCGTCCAGATAGGCGTTGGCGGCGACGTAGTTGGCCTGGCCCGCCGCGCCGGCGGCACCGGCGAAGGAGGAGAACAGCACGAACGAGTTCAGCGGCAGCGACCGGGTCAGCCGGTCGAGGTGATCGGCGCCGTCGGCCTTGACCCGGACGACCTGGAGCAGCCGCTCGGGGTCCAGGGACAGCACGGTGGCATCGGCCAGCACGCCGGCGCAGTGCACCACGTCGGTCAGCGGGTGCTCGGCGGGGATGGACTCGAGGAGGTCGGCCACCGCCTGCCGGTCGGTGAGATCGCAGGCGCTCAGCCGGACGGTGGCACCGAGCTCGCGCAGCTCGGCCAGCACCTGCTCGCCGGCCGGATCCTGCGCGCCGCGCCGGCTCGCCAGCAGCACCTGGCGCGCGCCATGCTGGCCGACCAGGTGCCGGGCCAGCCGCCGGCCCAGGGTGCCGGTGCCGCCGGTGATCAGCACGGTGCCGCCGCCGAGCACCGGCCGGCTGGCCTCGGCCGGCTCGGCAGCGGACAGCCGGGGAACCAGCAGGGTGGCCGCCGTGCCGGAGCTGTCTTGCTTGCGCAACGCGCCGGCCGGCTCGGTAAGGGCGGCGGCCGCGGCGTGCACCGAGCCGTCGATCGGCCAGCCGGCCGGCAGGTCGAGCACCGCCAGCCGGCCGGGATGCTCGGTCGCGGCCGACCGGGCCAGGCCGGCCAGCGCGGCGGCCACCGGATCCGGCTGGCTGCCGACGGCCGAGCTGGCCTGCCGGCTGAGCAGCACCAGCCGGCCCGGACGGTCGGAGGCCAGCCACGCCTGCAGCCCGGCGAGGGTGTCGGCCAGCAGTTCGTCCCGGCTGCCATCGCTCGGCAGCTCGGCCAGCGGTGCGCCGGCCGCTGGCTCGGCGAGGAATCGGCCGATCCGCTCGGCCAGGCTCTCGACCGCCGGCTCCAGCAGGCTGAACCGGCCGTACACCGGCTCGTCGGTGGCCTGTTGGCTGGCTGCCGGTTGGCTGGCTGCCGGTTGGTCGGCTGCCGGTTGGCTGGCTGCCGGCACCCAGCGGATCCGGTACAGCTGCTCGGCCACCGGGCCCAGCTGGCCGGCCGGCACCTCGCGGAAGGTCAGCGACTCGACCGACAGCACCGGCTGGCCGGCCTCGTCCCAGGCCTGCAGCGTGACGGTGTCCCGACCGAGCCGGCGCAGCCGCACCCGCAGCTCGCGGGAGGACGGGGTGCGCACCCGGGCGCCCGCCCAGGAGAACGGGATCCGCACGCCCACTTCGGGATCCGACTCGACCGCGACCAGCGCGAACGGATGCAGGCAGATGTCGAGCAGCGCCGGATGGCAGCTGAACCCGCCCTGGCTGACCGACTCGGGCAGCTCCACCGCGGCCCACAGCTCGTCGCCGTCCTGCAGAAGTTCCCGCAGGCCGATCAGCGCCGGGCCGTACTGCAGCTCGTGCTCGGCGAGCCGGTCGTAGCCGTCGCCGACCGGCTCGGTTGCCGGCCAGTCGCCCGGCTCCGCGGGCTCGGTCAGGCGGGTGGACAGCGAGCCGGTGGCGTGCTCCAACCAGTCCCCGTCCGAGCCGCCGGCCGGCCGGGAGTGGATGCTGACCGGACGCTGGCCGTCCGGCCCGGCGGCCGACACGGCGACCTGCAGCTCGCGCCGCTCGCCCGGTTGCAGCAGCAGTGGCGCCTGCAGCACCAGCTCCTCGACCAGGTCGGCCTGCACGCTCAGGCCGCCCTGCACGGCCAGTTCCAGGAACGTGGTGCCCGGCACGATGACCCGCCCGGCGATCACGTGGTCGGCCAGCCAGGGCTGCCCCTCGATCGAGATTTCCCCGATCAGGACGGTCTGTTCGGCGGCGTGCAGATGGATCCGGCCGGTCAGCAGCGGATGCCGCCAGTTCGCCGTGCCGCGGCCGGCGCGGCTGGTGGGCCAGTAGCGGGTGGGGTGCTGCGGATGGGTGGGCAGCGGGGCGTGCCGGGAGGTCGGCGTGGGCCAGCTCGGGGTGTGCCCGGTGGTGGTGAGGGTGGCGAGGCTGGCGAGGTAGTGGGCCGGTTCGGGGTGGCGGGGGTGCAGCGTGGTGGCCGCTACGGCCTCGGTTCCAAGCGTGTCGGCGGTGTGGGTGGTGAGGGTGTTGCCGGGGCCGATCTCGAGGTAGTGGGTGATGCCGAGCCCGGCGAGGGTCTCGGTGGCCTGCTGGTAGTGCACGGGTTGGCGGGTGTGGGCCAGCCAGTGCTCGACGGTGGTGAGTTCGGTGCTGGCTTGCCGGCCGGTGAGGGTGGAGACGATCGGCAGGTTCGGGGGTTGGTAGCTCAGCTCCCGCAGGGCCTGCTGGTAGGCGGGCAGCAGCGGGTCGAGGTGCGGGGAGTGGAAGGCGCGGGAGACGCTGAGTTGCCTGGTCCGGTGCCCGGCCTCGGCCAGCCGGTCGGCGATGCGGCGGGTGGTGTCGGGGTCGCCGGCGATCACGGTGCTGGTGGGGGAGTTGACGGCGGCGATGCCGGTCAGCTGCTCAAAGCCGCTCAACTGCTCGGCGACGACGTCGGCGGGGGCGTTGACGGCGATCATCACGCCCTCGGCTGCCTGGCTCATGAGCCGGGAGCGGGCGGTGATCATGGCCGCGGCGGCGGGCAGGTCGAGCACGCCGGCGATGTGCGCGGCGCTGATCTCGCCCAGCGAGTGGCCGGTGAGGGAGTCGGGGTGGACGCCGTGTTCGGCGAGCAGCCGGACCAGGCCGCAGTGAATGGCGAACAGCGCCGGCTGGGTGTAGTCGGTGCGGTGCACCAGCGCGGCCGTTTCGCTTTCCGGCTCGGCCAGCAGCACTTCGAGCAGGGACGGCTGCAGCTGCTCGAACCGGGCGCTGACCTCGTCCACGGCCCGGGCGAAGACCGGCTGGCTGCGGTAGAGCCCCGCGCCCATGCCCGGATACTGCGAGCCCTGCCCGGTGAACAGGAACGCGGTGACCGGTTGCTCCGCCGGCGGCCGGGCCGCGGTGCGTGCCAGGTGCGGGTGTGGCCGACCTTCGGCCAGGGCGTCCAGGCCGGCCAACAGGTCGTCCCGGTCCTCGCCGACGACCACGCCCCGGTGCGGATGCAGCTGCCGGCGGGCCAGCGACGCGGCCACCAGCGGCGCGTCCAACTCGGGGTGGGTACGCAGGTGCGCGGCCAACTCGCCGGCCGCGCGGGTCAGCGCCGTGCCGGTCTTGGTGGACACCAGCCAGCCCACCGCGCCGGCCGGCCGCTCATCCGGCTCGGCCCGCTCATCCGGCTCGGTCCGCTCAGCTGGCTCGGGGGCTTCGGCGAGGATCAGGTGGGCGTTGGTGCCCGACACCCCGAAGCTCGACACCCCCGCCCGCCGCGGCCGTCCGGTCGTGTCCGGCCACGGCCGAGCCTCGGCGGCGAGTTGGAGGTGCCCGTCGGTCCAGTCCAGGTGCGGGTTCGGCCCGTCGGCCAGGTGCAGCGAGGCCGGCACCGTGCCGTGCCGCAACGCCGAGAGCATCTTGAGCAGCCCGGCGATGCCGGCCGCCGCCTGCGGATGGCCCAGGTTCGACTTCACCGAACCCACCAGCAGCGGGGAGTCCGGCGCATGCCCCGGCCCGTAGACCGCCTGCAACGCGGTGGCCTCGATCGGATCGCCCAGCCGGGTACCGGTGCCGTGCGCCTCCACCACGTCCACCCCGGAGGCATCCACCCCGGCCGAGGCCAGCGCCGCGGTGATCACCGCCTGCTGCGCGGGCCCCGACGGCGCGGTCAACCCGTTGCTCGCCCCGTCGGAGTTCACCGCCGAGCCGGCCACCACCCCCAGCACCGGGTGCCCCAGCCGGCGGGCGTCGGACAGCCGCTCCAGCAGCACCAAACCGGCACCCTCGCTGAACCCCGTCCCGTCCGCCGAGGCCGCGAACGACCGGCACCGCCCGTCGGCCGACAACCCGCGCTGGCGGGAGAACTCGGTAAACACGGTGGGGGTCGCGATGACGGCCACCCCGCCGGCGATGGCGTGATCGCACTCGCCGCTGCGCAATGCCTGCACCGCGAGATGGGTGGCCACCAGCGACGACGAGCAGGCGGTGTCCACCGTCACCGCCGGGCCGGTGAAGCCGAACAGGTACGCCACCCGGCCGGCGATCACCGCGGGCAGCGTGCCGGTGCCGATGTAGCCGTGCAACTCCTTCGGCGCGTCCGCCAGCAGCTGGGCGTAGTCCTGGTCGTCGGCGCCGATGAAGACGCCGACCTGCTCGGGCAGGCCGTGGCGGGCGTCCAGCGGTGAGCGCTCCAGCAGCTCGGCGGCCAACCGCAGGATCAGCCGCTGCTGCGGCGCCATGGCCAGCGCCTCGCGCGGGCTGATCCCGAAGAACTCAGCGTCGAAACCGGCCACGTCGTCCAGGAATCCGCCGCGCAGCCGTTCGCCGCCGTTATCCCGGTAGAGCTCGGTGAGGCCTTCCAGATCCCAGCCGCGGTCGGTCGGGAAGTCGCCCACCACCTCCCGGCCCGAGATCACCAGGTCCCACAGATCCTCCGGCGTGGCCACGCCGCCCGGGAAGCGGCACGCCATCGACACCACCGCCACCGGCTCCACCCACCGGGCCCGCTCCCGGCGCAACTCCTCCCGGGTGTTGCGCAGCTCGGCGGTGGTCCGCTTCAGGTAGTCGCGAAGCTGAGATTCGTTTGCCATTGCCGGGTATCACCAATCAGGGTCAGGAAATGCCGAGTTCGTTGTCGAGGACGCTGAACAGCTCGTCGTCGGTGGCCGAGTCCAGGTCGTCGGCGTCGTCGGCCGCCTGCGGCCGATGCCGGGCAACCAGCGCCTCCAGCTGCCGCAGCAGCCGGCCGCGCTGCTGCTCGGCCAGCTCCGCCGAGTCCAGCGCGGCGGCGAGCCGCCGCAGCTCCTGCTCGCCCGCGGACGCCGTGCCCGGCTGCTCGTCGCCGAACAGCCCGCACAGGTAGCCGTGCACCGAGCGCGGCGTGGGATGGTCGAAGACCAGCGTGGCGGGTAGCCGGCGCTGCACCGCGGCCGCCAGCCGGTTGCGGAACTCGACCGCGATCAGCGAATCCACCCCGAGCTGCTTGAACGAGATCCGCTCGTCCAGCTCGACAGTTCCGGCATCGCCGAGGGCTGCCGACAGCTGCCGGAGCACGATCTGGCGCAGCTGCTCGGCGCGCTGGTCGGCCGGCAGCTCGGCCAGGGTGGCGGCCGAGTTGGCCGCGCTGCGCAGCGCCGGTGCGGTGCCGTGGCCGGTGTGCTGGCCGGTGTCGAACAGCCCGCGCAGCACGGCCGGCAGGCCGTCCGGGTCGGCCTTCGGCTGCAGCGCCACCGGATACACCACCGGCTCGCCGTGCAGCAGCGCCCGGTCGAACAGCCGCAGGCCGTCGTCCGAGGAGGTGATGTCCAACCCGGTGCGGGCCAGCCGCTGCCGGTCCCGCTCGGCCAGGTGACCGGTCATGTCGGTCGCCGCCTCCCACAGCCCCCAGACCAGCGAGCTGGCCGGCTGGGCGGCTTCGGCACGCAGCCGGGCCAGCTCGTTGACGAAGGCATTGGCCGCCGCGTAGTTCGCCTGCCCGGCAGTGCCGAGCGTGCCGGCCAGCGAGGAGAACAGCACGAAGGCGTCCAGTTGCCGGCCGGCGGTGAGCCGGTGCAGCTGCCAGGCCGAGTCCAGCTTGGCCGAAAGCACCGTGTTCAGCTGCTCGGCGGTCAGCCGGTCGGAGGTGGCATCGGCCAGCACGCCGGCCGCGTGCACCACGGCGCGCAGGTCGGGGATGCCGGCCAGCAGGTCGGCCAGTTGCCCCGGGTCGGTCGCGTCGCAGCGGGCCAGCCGGACCTCGGCGCCGCGCTCGGCCAGCGCGGTGCGCAGCTCGGCGGCGCCGGGTGCGTCCGGGCCGCGCCGGCCGGCCAGCACCAGCGTGCGCACCCCGTGCCGCACCACCAGGTGCTCGGCCAGCAGCCGGCCGAGGGTGCCGGTGCCGCCAACGATCAGCACCGATCCGCTGGACGGCAGCCGCTGCGGCAGCACCAGCGCCAGCTTGCCGATGTGCCGGGCCTGGCTGAGCTTGCGGGCGGCCTGCCTGGCCAGCCCGATCGGCCAGCACTCGACCGGCAGTGGGCGCAGCACGCCGCGTTCGATCAGCTCGGCCAGCTCGGCGAGCAGCTCGGCGATCACCTGCGGGCCGGCATCGAGCAGGTCGTACGGGTGGTAGTCCACGCCGGGGTGGCGCTCGGCCAGTTCGGCGGCCGGGCGCAGGTCGGTCTTGCCCATCTCCAGGAACCGGCCGCCCGGCGACAGCAGCCGCAGCGAGGCGTCGGTCAGCTCGCCGGCCAGCGCGTTGAGCACCACGTCCATGCCGCGGCCGCCGCTGCTGTCGCGGAACTTCGGTTCGAAGCCGGCGTCCCGGGAGGAGGCCAGGTGGGACTCGTCGATGCCGAGCGCGCGCAGCGTCGGCCACTTCGGCGGGCTGGCGGTGGCGAACACCTCGGCGCCGAAATGCCGAGCCAGCTGCAGGGCGGCCAGGCCCACCCCGCCGGTGGCCGCGTGCACCAGCAGCCGCTCGCCGGGCCGCAGGTTGGCGATCCGGCGAAGCCCGTACAGGGCGGTCAGGAACACCACCGGCAGGGTGGCGGCCTCGGCGTCGGTCCAGCCGGCCGGCGCCGCGGTCAGCAGCCGGGCGTCGGTGATCGCGATGTTGCCGGCGCCGCCGGCCGGGAACAGCCCGGTCACCCGGTCTCCCGGCCGCAGCGCGGCCACCTCGGAGCCGACCTCCAGCACCGTTGCGCACGCCTCGCCGCCGACCTCGACGTCGGTGCCCGGGTACATGCCGAGCGAGATCATCACGTCGCGGAAGTTCAGCCCGGCCACGCGCACCGCGACCCGCACCTCGCCGGGTGCCAGCGCCCGCTCGGCGGCATCGGTGGGCACCAGCAGCAGGTTGTCCACCGTGCCGCGCCGGGACAGACCCAGCCGCCAGGAGGCGGTGGCCGGTGCGCGCAGCCGCTCCGCCGGCGGGATCCGACGAAGTCGGGGCACCAGGCAGCGGCCGCCGGCCAGCCGGATCTCCGGTTCGCCGCTGGCCAGCATCGCCGGCAGCAGGTCGGCCGGCTCGGTGTCCGCGACGATCAGCCGGACCCGGCCCGGGTGCTCGGCCTGCACGCTGCGCAGGTAGCCCGCGACGGCCGCCATCGCCAGCCGGCCGGCATCGTCGGCGGCCGGCGGCCCGCTGACCACCAGCAGCTCGTCGTCCTCGGCGTGCTCGGCCAGCCACTGCTGGCTCAACCGGCGGATCCGCTCCACCGCGGCGTGCCCGGCTGTCACCGGATCGCCGGCCGGCTGCTCGGGCAGCAGCGCGACCAGCTGGTGGCCGGGCAGTTCGCCGGGCAGTTCGCCGGCCACCGGCAGGTCCAGCTCCACCTCCTGCCGGTCCAGCTCGATGTCCGGCCCGGCCTCGGCCGGCACCGCGTCGGCCGGCCGGAGTGCCACGCCACCCACCGAGAGCACCGGCCGGCCCCGCACGTCGAGCAGCCGCAGCGCGAACTCGTCCTCGCCGATCGGCCGGATGCTGACCCGGGCCACCCCGGCGTCCACGGCCGCCAGCCGGATCCCGGTCCAGGCGAACGGCACCCGCGCCGGCTGGCCGCCGGCCGGCAGCTGCCCGGTGGCCAGCCGCACCTGCAGGGCGGCGTCCAGCAGCGCCGGGTGCAGCAGCCAGCCGTCCGGGCTCAGGCCGTCCGGCAGCGCCACCTCGCCGTAGCCGGCCGACGACGCATCGCCGTGCCCGGCCGACGCCGCATCGCCGGAGCCGTCGTCCGCTCGCCACGCCCGGCGCAGCCCCTGGAAGCCGGGTCCGTACGCATAACCCGCCGCGCCAGCCCGGGCGTAGAAGTCCTCGATCGCCACCTCGGTGGTCCCGGCCGGCGGCCAGCTGCCGGCCGGATCGTTGACGGCCGGCTGCTCGGCGGCCAGCCTGGCCCGGGCATGCCTGGTCCATGGCCCGCCGAGGTCGTCGGCCGGCCGGGCGTGCCAGCTGACGGCAGCCTCGTCCGGACCGGTCCGGTCGATGATCAGCTGCAGCTGCACCGCATCCCGTTCCGGCAACACCAGCGGCGCCTCCAGTACCAGCTCGGCAACCTCGGCCAGCCCGGTGTGCCGGCCGGCCAGCAGCGCCAGCTCGACGAAGGCGGCGGCCGGCAGCCAGACCTGGCCGCCGATCCGGTGGTCGGCCAGCCACGGCTGGTCGGCAAGTGAGATTCGTGCGGTCCATACGGTGCGTTCGGCGTCGGCCACCGGCACCGCGCAGCCGAGCAGCGGATGTTCCAACCGCTGCAGGCCGAGCTCCGCGACGTCGGAGCGGGCGGCGGTGGCGTTCACCCAGTGCCGCTCGTGCTCGAACGGGTAGGTCGGCAGCTGCACGCTCGGCGCGTCGGGCACCGGCCAGTGGACGTCCACCCCGCGCACGTGCAGCGCGGCAGCGGATTCGAGCAGCCGGCGCCGGCCGCCCTGCTTGCGGCGCAGCGTGCCGGTCACCGCGACCGGCCGGTCCAGGCTGTCGAAGATGCCCTCCACCGAGGAGGTGAGGATGGGATGCGCGGTGGGCTCGACGAACACCGAGTAGCCGGCCTCGGCCAGCGCCGCCACGGACGGGGCGAACCGCACCGGCCGGCGCAGGTTGTCGAACCAGTAGCCGGCGTCCAGCTCGCTGCCCCGCACCCAGCGCTGGTGCACGGTGGAGAACATCGGGATCTGCGGCGGTTGCGGGCTGATCCCGGCCAGCGCCTCGGCCAGCTCGTCGCGGATCCGGTCCACGTCGGGATGGTGCGAGGCGTAGTCCACCGCGATCCAGCGATGGTCCACGCCGGCCTCGGTGCTGGCTGCGGCCAGCCGTTCGAGCAGCTGCCGGGGGCCGGCCACCACGGTCGAGCGGGGGCCGTTGTAGGCGGCGATGACCAGCCCGTCCGGCAGGTCGGCCAGCAGCCGCTGCACCAGCTCGGCGGCGGCCGCGATCGAGAGCATGCCGCCCAGGCCGGCCAGCTTGCGCAGCGCCAGGCTGCGCAGCGCCACCACCCGGGCCGCGTCCGGCAGGCTCAGCGCGCCAGCCACCGCGGCCGCGGCGATCTCACCCTGGGAGTGGCCGATCACCGCCTGCGGCCGGATGCCGTAGCCGCGCCAGGTCTCGGCCAGCGACACCATCATGGCGAACAGCACCGGCTGCACGTGCTCGGCCGACTCCAGCGGCAGCTCGCCGCCGGTGGCCGCCGCCACCACCGACCAGCCGAGCAGCGGGCGCAGCTGCTCGTCGCAGGCCGCCATCCGCTCGGCGAACGCCGGGTGCTCGGCCATCAGGTCGGCGGCCATGCCCTGCCACTGCGAGCCCTGGCCGGGAAAGACGAACGCCACCCGGCCGGGTTCGGCCAGCGTCCGGCCGGTGACCGTGGGCTCGGCCGGCTCGCCGGCGCCCAGCGCGCGCAGGGCGTCGAGCAGTTCGTCCCGGCCCTCGGCGGTGAGCACCGCGCGGTGCTCGAACTGGCTGCGGCCGGTCGCCAGCGTCCGGCTGATCGAGGCCAGTGGAAGCTCGGGGCGCGCCTGCAGCCAGTTCCGCAGCCGGTTGGCGGACTCGGTCAGCGCGCCGCCGGTCCGGCCGGACAGCAGGAACGGCAGCGGCCCGCGCCGCTGCTCGGGCTCGGCGGCCCGGTCGGGTGCGGGGGCCTGCTCCAGGATCAGGTGGGCGTTGGTGCCGCTGATTCCGAAGGACGACACCGCCGCCCGGCGCGGCCGTCCGGTGCTCGGCCAGGGCCGGGATTCGGTGAGCAGGCTGATCCCGCCGGCCGACCAGTCCACATAGCCCGACGGCCGCTCGGCGTGCAGGCTGCGCGGCTGCAGGCCGTGCCGCAGCGCGCCCACCAGCTTGATCACCCCGCCCACTCCGGCCGCGGCCTGGGTGTGGCCGATGTTCGACTTCAGCGAGCCGAGTCCGGCCGGGCCGAACTCGCGCGGCTGGCTGCCGTACACCTCCTGCAGCGCGTTGGCCTCGATCGGGTCGCCGAGCTGGGTGCCGGTGCCGTGCGCCTCGATCAGGTCGATGTCGGACGGCTCGAGGCCGGCCGCGGCCAGCGCCTGCCGGATCACCCGCTGCTGCGCCTGCCCGTTCGGGGCGCTGAGCTGGCTGGACGCGCCGTCGGAGTTCAGCGCGCCGCCGCGGATCACCGCCAGCACGGGGTGGTCGTTGCGCCGGGCGTCGGAGAGCCGTTCCAGCAGCAGCACGCCGGCTCCCTCGCCCCAGCCGGTGCCGTCGGCATCGGCCGAGAAGGACTTGCAGCGGCCGTCGGCGGCCAGCCCGCGTTGCCGGCTGAACTCGATGAAGGTGTCCGGAGTGGCCATCACGGTGGCACCGCCGGCCAGCGCCAGCTCGCACTCGGCGTTGCGCAGCGCGGTGCATGCCAGCTGGATGCCGACCAGCGAGGACGAGCAGGCGGTGTCCACGGTGACCGCCGGGCCGTGCAGGCCGAGGGAGAAGGAGATCCGGCCGGAGGCGATGCTGCCGGCGCTGCCCTGCACCAGGTAGCCCTCATACTCCGGCGGGGCCGGCCGGGCCCGGCCGCCGTAGTCGCCGTACATGATGCCGAGGAACACCCCGGTGCTGCTGCCGGCCAGCGAGCGCGGGTCGATGCCGGCCCGCTCGATGGCCTCCCAGCTGATCTCCAGCAGCAGCCGCTGCTGCGGATCCACCGCGGCCGCCTCCCGGGCCGGCAGGTTGAAGAATCGGGCGTCGAAGCCGGCGATGTCGTCCAGGAAGCCGCCGTGCCGGGAGGTCGAGTGTCCGGCGCTGTCGGGATCCGGGTCGTACAGGTCGGCCGGCCAGCCCCGGTCGTCCGGGAACTCGCTGATCGCGTCGCGGCCCTGCTCGACCAGCTGCCACAGCTCGTCCGGACCGGTCACGCCGCCGGGGTAGCGGCAACCCATTCCGATGATCGCGATCGGCTCCTGCCGGCGCTGCTGCTCGGCCTGCAGCCGGCTGCGCGCCTGGTGCAGCTCGGCCGAGGCCAGCCTCAGGTAGCCGCGTAGCTTGTCTTCCTCAGTGCTCATCGGGCCGCTGCCTTCCGTCGTGCGGGTGGTAGCCGCCGGAGAAGTCCGGCATCTGGTAGTCGCTCCTCGCCGGCTGCTCGGAGCTGGTCAGGAACCGGAACAACTCCTCGTCGCTGGCGGTGCTGAAGTCGGCCGGCGCATCGGCTGGTGATCCGACCGCTGGACGGCCTCGGCCGCCGAGCACTCCGGCCAGTTCGGCGGCCAGCTCGGCCAGCCGCTCCTCACCGGCCAGCCGCCGCGCGACCTCCGCGCCCAGCCGGCGCAGCTCGGCGACCAGCTCGGCCACCTCGGCGGCGGGGCGCTCGCTCGGCGGCGGCGCCTGCTCGGCGAGCCGGTCGCACAGGTAGCGGGCCAGCTTGGCCGGCGTGGGGAAGTCGAAGGCGATGGTGGCGGCGAGCTGCAGGCCGGTCTGGGCGGCCAGCGTGCGGCGCAGCTGCACCGCGGCCAGCGAGTCCAGCCCGGCATCCAGGAAACCCCGGTCGGCGGCCATCAGCTCGCCGGCGCCGTGTCCCAGCGCGGCGGCCGCGGCCGACCTGACCAGCCCGATCAGCAGGTCGTACCGGTCCGGCTCGGCGGCTTCGGCCAGCTGCTGGGCGAAGCCGGGCTGGTCAACCGGAGCCGGCGTGCCGGCCGTCGGGCTGGTGGTTGCTGCGGTGGCCGGCCGGCGCGGGCTGATTCCGTCCAGCCACGGGTTGCCGTCCGGGCCGGCCTGCCGCCGGCGCACCGCGAGCGGATCGAGCAGCACCGGCACCAGCACGGCCGGTGCGTCGTCGCGCTGCCCCGGCTCGCCGGCAGCCGGGACGGCCAGCACCCGGTCGAGCAGCCGGAGCCCGGCCTCCACCGGCAGCGGCGCCAGGCCGGCCTGCCGGAGCCGGCGCAACCCGGTGGCATCCAGCCGGCTGGCCATGCCGTCGGCGTCCTCCCACAGCCCCCAGTCCAGGCACACCGCGGGCAGGCCGGCCTGCCGCCGGTGCTCAGCAAGTGCGTCCAGGAAGGTGTTGGCCGCGGCGTAGTTGGCCTGCCCGGCGGTGCCGAGCAGCCCGGACACCGAGCCAAAGAGCACGAACGCGGCCGGTGGCAGCTCGCTGGTCTGCCGGTGCAACTGCCAGCCGGCCCGGACCTTGGCCCGCAGCACGTCGGCCAGCGCCTGCTCGGTCAGGTTCGCCACCGCGGCGTCGCGCACCAGCCCGGCGGCGTGCAGCACGGCGGTCAGCGGGCTGGCCAGCCCGCCGAGCAGCCCGGCGAGCTGGCCGGGATCGGCCACGTCGCAGGCGCGCAACTCGGCGGCGGCGCCCAGCCCGGCCAGTTCGGCGGCCAGTTCCGGCGCGCCCGGTGCCTGCTCGCCGCGCCGGCTGACCAGCAGCAGCCGGATGCCCGGATGCCGGCGGGCCAGGTGCCGGGCGATGGACGCGCCGAGCGATCCGGTGCCGCCGGTGATCAACACGGTGCCGGCCAGAGCGGCTGGCAGCTCCGATGCCTGGTCCGTGCCCGGATCCGGCTCGGGCACCAGCCGGGGCAGCAGCAGCCGGCCCGCCCGGACGGCGAGCTCCCGCTGGCCGCCGGCCACCGCCGCGGCAAGCACGTCCAGGCCCATCGAGCCGTCGGTGTCGATAAGAGCCAGCCGGTCCGGATGCTCGGCGATGGCGGCTCGCAGCAGGCCGGGCACGCTCGCTTGATCCAGCCGCAGCGGATCCCCCGGCCGCACCGGCACCGCCTGCCGGCTGAGCAGCACCAGCCGGCTACCGGGCACCTCCGGCTCGGCCAGCCACTGCTGCACCAATCGCAGGCAGCGCAGCGCCGTCGCCTCGGCCAGCAGGTCGTCGGTCGGCTGGTCTGCCTGGGCTGCCGGCTCTGCGTCCGCGGCCGGCTTCTGGCTGCGGTTCTGCCTGCGGCACCGGGCAGAACACCACGCAGCCACTGGCGGCGTCCGCCGCCGGATCGGTCAGCTCGCGCCAGTCGGTGCTGGCCGGTGGAGCGGCCAGCGGCTGCCAGTCCGGCCGGTACAGCAGGTTCGCCGAGCCAGCCGAGCCAGCCGGGCCAGCCGAGCCAGCCGAGCCAGCCGGGCCGAGCTCGTCCGCCGGGATCCGGCGCAGGGTCAGCGCGTCCACCGTCAGCATCGGCTGGCCGGCCGGATCGGTGATCCGCAGCGCCCAGCTGCTCTCGTCCAGCCTGCGCAGCCGCACCAGCACCTCGGCCGGTGGCTGGTCGTGGTCGAAGCCTCGGATGCCGTGCCAGGCGAACGGCACCACCAGGCCGGCCTGGCTGCCGCCGTCACGCACCGCGGCCAGCGCCAGCGGGTGCAGCGCGGCATCCAGCAGCGCCGGGGAGATCTCGTGCCGGCCGGGCACCGGTGCCGCCGGCAGTCGCAGGCTGGCCCGCCAGCCGTCCTCGGTCCGGTCCAGCGTCTGCAGGCACTGCAGCGCCGGCCCGTAGTCGTAGCCGTGCCCGGCCAGTTCCCGGTACAGCTGGTCGACCGCGACCGACTCCACCGGCTGGCCGGCGTCGAACTCCGCGGCCTCGGCCGGCCCCGGCCGGGCGGTGCCGCTGGCGTGCCGGCGCCACGGCCCGTCGCCGGCTCGGCTGCGCACCAGCAGGGTCGCCTGGTCGCCGTCGGCCGGGTAGCTGACCGCAACCTGCACCTGCAGTTGCTCGGCCTCGCCGACCGGGATCGGCTCGTGCAGCACCAGTTCCTCGATCACCGGGCAGCCGGCGCGGCGGGTGGCCGAGAGCAGCCAGTCCACCACCGCGGCACCCGGTGCGATGCCGCGCCCGGCGATCCGGTGCTCGGTCAGCCACGGCAGCTCGGCCACCGTCAGCCGGCCGGCGTACACCCGGCTGCGCTCGTCGAGCTGCGGCACCTCGAGATCCAGCAGCGGGCCGGTGGGCAGCACCGGATCCGGTTCCAGCCAGAACCGCCGGTGCTCGAACGGGTAACTCGGCAGTGCCAGCCCGCCGGTGCCCGGCAGCACCGCGTCCCAATCCACCTCGGCGCCCTGGCAGTGCGCCGCCACCAGCGCCTGGTAGCAGGCCTGCCGTTCCGGAACGTCCTTGCGCAGCAATGGAATCGGTTCCAGCGCGGGCAGGCATTCGGCGATCAGCGGGGACAGCGAGGCGGTCGGTGCCAGCTCCAGGAAAAGGTCCGCGCCGTGCTCGGCCGCCGCGCCGATCGCGTCGGCGAACCGGACGGTGCGCCGCAGCTGATCGGCCCAGTAAGTCGGCTCGGCAAGCTCCGCGCCGGCCAGCCGACCGGTCAGGGTGGACACCACCGGGCAGCGCAACTCACCGAACCGGACGCCGGCGGCGACCGCGCGCAGTTCGTCCGCCGCCTCGTCCATGTCGGCGGAGTGGAAGGCATGGCTGACCCGCAGCGGCCGCACCCGGACGTCCTCGGCGCGGGCCCGCTCGGCGATCGACTCCAGCTCGTCCCGCCGGCCGGAGAGCACCAGCTGGTTCGGCGCGTTCACCGCGGCCACCGACACCGAATCGGCACCGGCCAGCCAGGGTTCGACCCGCTCGGCGCCAGCGGCCACCGACAGCATCGCGCCACCGGCGGCGGCCGCGGCCATCAGCCGGCCCCGCGCGGCAACCAGCGCGCAGGCGTCCGGCAACGTCCACAGCCCGGCCAGGTAGCAGGCCGAGAGCTCACCGATGGAATGGCCGAGCAGCAGTTGCGGGCGCAGGCCGAAGCCGGCCAGCAGTTCGGCCTGCGCGACCTGCAGCGCGAACAGCACCGGCTGGGTGTGCTCGGTGCGGTCCAGCAGCTCCGGTCCGGACCGAAAGGCCAATTCGGCAAGGGGAATCCCGAGCAGGCCGGCGAACTCGGCCGCCACCGCGTCGAAGGCCTCGGCGAACGCCGGGAAGCTGCGGTACAGCTCGGCGCCGGCACCCGGTCGCTGGCTGCCCTGGCCGCTGCAGACCAGCGCCAGCATCGGGTCGGTGCTCGCCGTCCGGGCCGCCGGCAGCGCCCGCAGCCCGGCCAGCAGGCCGTCCCGGTCGGCGGCGACCAGCCCGGTCCGGCAGCGCAGCGGGGTGCGCCGGCGGGCCAGCGTGCCAGCCAGCGCCGGCAGCGACAGTCCCGGCTCGCCGGCCACCCGCTCGGCCAGCCGCCGCGCGCTGCGAGCCAGCGCGGTTTCGGTATGCGCGCTCAGCACGAACGGCAACGCGGTCGGCTGGCCGGCGCTCGCCGGCGGCTCATCCCCGGCCGGCTGGGCGGCGCCTGCCGGGGCCTGTTCGAGCACCAGGTGGGCGTTGGTGCCGCTGATCCCGAACGAGCTGACCGCCATCCGGCGTGGCCGGTCGCTGGCCGGCCAGTCGCGCTGCTCGGTCAGCAGCCGGATCCTGCTGTCGTCCCAGTCGATGTGCGGGCTCGGCTGCTCGGCATGCAACGTCCGGGGCAGCACGCCGTGCCGCAGTGCCTGGATCGACTTGATAACCCCGCCGACGCCGGCCGCCGCCTGGCTGTGGCCGATGTTGGACTTCAGCGAGCCGAGCCACAGCGGCTCACCGTTGCGGCCGGCGCCGTAGGTGTTGAGCAGCGAGCGCGCCTCGATCGGGTCGCCCAGCGCGGTGCCGGTGCCGTGCGCCTCCACCGCGTCCACGTCCTCGGTGGACAGGCCCGCGTCGAGCAGCGCCTGCTGGATGACCCGTTCCTGGGACGGCCCGTTCGGCGCGGTCAGGCCGTTGCTGGCGCCGTCGGAGTTCACCGCGCTGCCGCGGATCAGCGCCAGGATCTCATCGCCGTCCCGCTCGGCGGCGGCCAGCGGCTTGAGCACCAGCACGCCGACCCCCTCGCTCCAGCCGGTGCCGTCGGCGCCGGCGCCGAAGGACTTGCACCGCCCGTCCGGGGCCAGCCCGCGCTGCCGGCTGAACTCCAGGAAGGTGCCGGGGGTGGACATCACGGTCACGCCGCCGGCCAGCGCGAGGTCGCACTCGCCGCTGCGCAGCGCCCGGATGGCCAGGTGGATCGCCACCAGCGAGGACGAGCAGGCGGTGTCGAGGGTGATCGCCGGACCCTGCAGGCCGAAGGTGTAGGCCAGCCGGCCGGACAGCACGCTGCCGGTGTTGCCGGTGAGCAGGTAGCCCTCGGCGGCGGCCGGCGGCGTCGGCAACCGGCTGGCGTAGTCGTGATACATCACCCCGGCGTAGACGCCGGTGGCGCTGCCGTGCAGCCGGTCCACCCGGATGCCGCCGCGCTCCAGAGCCTCCCAGGCCACCTCCAGCAGCAGCCGCTGCTGCGGATCGAGGCAGGCCGCCTCGCGCGGGCCGATGCCGAAGAAGTCGGCGTCGAACTCGTCGGCCGAGTAGAGGAAGCCACCCTGGTCGCAGTAGCTGGTGCCCGGGTGGTCCGGATCGGGATGGAACAGCCGGTCCAGCGCCCAACCCCGATTGGTGGGGAAGCCGCCGATGGCATCGCGGCCGTCCAGCACCAGCTGCCACAGCTGGTCGGGGTCGGTGACACCGCCGGGGTAGCGGCAGGCCATGCCGACGACCGCGATCGGCTCGTCGGTTGCCGCCCGCCGGGTTATGGCCTTCTCGGTGGCGGCTGGTTTCAGCTGCCGCAGCAGGTGGCCGGTCACGTCGGCCGGCGTCGGCAGGTCGAAGACCAGGCTGGCCGGCAGCGCCAGCCCGGTGACCGCGGCCAGCTGGTTGCGCACCTCCAGGCCGGTGAGCGAGTCGATGCCCAGCTCGGCGAAGGATGCCTTCGAGGCCACTCGCTGCGACCGGTCCCGGCCCAGCACCTCGGCCACCGTGTCGCTGACCAGCGCGGCGACCGCCTGCGCCTGCTCCCGCTCGCTGCGACCGGCCAGGCCGGCCGCCCAGTCGCTGCCGGGACGGTTCGCGGCTGCCGAATCCGCCGACGAGGATTCGTCGCTGGCGGTGTTCGCCGAGCCGGCGGCGACGGTGTTCGCCGAGCCGGTCCTGGCCGAGCCGGCGGCGAGCGGGCCGATGGCGCCCGGCGCGGCCGCGATCGGCACAACCACCGGACGGTCGGATGCGACGGCGGTGTCGAACAGCGCCATGCCGAGCTCGGCGTCGATCGGTGCGATGCCGCGCCGTGCCCAGCGCTGCACATCGGCGGCGGCCAGCTCGCCGGACATGCCGCCGGGCAGCTGCCACAGCCCCCAGGCCAGCGAGCGGGCGGCCAGGCCGAGGCCGGCCCGATGCTCGGCGAGTGCGTCGAGGAAGCTGTTGGCCGCCGCGTAGTTCGCCTGGCCGGCGCTGCCCAGCACGCCGCTGACCGAGGAGAACAGCACGAACTGCCGCAGCGGCAGCTGCTCGGTGGCCAGGTGCAGGTGCCAGGCGGCATCCACCTTGGCCCGGAACACCGAGGCCAGCGCCGGCCGGTCGAGCCGACGCAGGGTCCGGTCGTCGAGCACGCCGGCGGCGTGCAGCACGGCGGTGAGGCCGTCGATCCCGGCGACCAGCCGGCGAACCTGCTCGACCTCGCCCAGGTCGCAGCGAGCCAGCCGTACCTGCGCGCCGGCCTCGGCCAGCTCGGCCAGCAACTCCTCGGCTCCGGCGCCGGTCCGGCTGGCCAGCACCAGCCGGCGCACGCCGTGCCGGTGCACCAGGTGGCGGGCGATCAGCGAGCCGAGCGCGCCGGTGCCGCCGGTCAACAGCACGGTGCCGGTGCCGAAGGGCTGCTCGGCCGGCTCGGCCGCCGCCAGCAACTCCAGCTCCGGCTGCAGGCACCGGCCGTCGCGGAGCGCGAGCTGGTCGGCGGGCAGCCGCAGCGCCTCCCGCAGCAGCTGCGGATCCGGCTCGCCGGGCGGCAGGTCGAGCAGGCCGAACCGGCCCGGGTGCTCGGTCTGCGCCGCCCGGACCAGCCCCCACACCGCCGCGCCGGCCAGCCCGATCGGCGCGCCGGCCAGTCCGGTCCGCGCGCCGGCCAGTCCGGTCCGCGCGCCGGCCGCCATCGCGTCGCGGGTGAGCAGCACCAGCCGGGATGCCTCGGCACCGGGCTGGTCGAGCCAGGCCTGCAGCAGCCGCCGGGCCGCGTCCGCCTGCTCCAGCACTGCGTCCGGAACGTTCTCCGATGGGGAATCGCCGCCCACCCGGGCGACCACCACGTCCGGCAGCGGGCCGGTGAAGTCGGCCAGCGGCCGGGCGTCGGCCAGCAGCGGCGGCCGTCCGGCTTCGAGAAGTTCGCCGATCGTGCGAACGCGCCCGGCGGCCGGTGCGGCGGGCCGCCAGGCCACGCCGTGCGGTGCAGCCGGCAGCCCCGCGGTCAACCGGGAGCGCTCCACCGGACGGAAGCTGACGCTGCCGGTGACCGCCAGCGCGCCAGCCGGATCCAGCCCGGTGAGCTGCCAGGTGTCACCGCGCACCCGCTGCCAGCGGGCGGTGAGCGCCTCGCAGCCCGGACGGTGCACCCGGACGTCGGACCAGGCGAACGGCAGTCGCAGGCCGGCCGCCGGGTCGGCCAGGAGCAGCAGCGGGTGCAGCGTGGCGTCCAGCAGCGCCGGGTGCAGCAGGAACCGGCCGGCCTCGGCGGCCGGTGTGCCGGACAGCCGCACCTCGGCGCCGGCCTGGTCCGCCGACCGCCGGTAGCCGGTGACGGCCTGGAACGCCGGGCCGTACCGGTAGCCGAGCCCGTCCAGGGTCGGGTAGAGCTCGCCGGCCGGCTGGTCGGGATGGGCCGATCCGAATCCGGTCACGGCCGGGGACGTGGCCGGCTCGCCGAACCGGCCGCTGGCGCAGCGCTGCCAGTTGCCGACCCGACCGGCGCGGGCGTGCAGGTCGAGCCGGCCGTCCGGCGTCACCCGCAGCTGCAGCGCCACCTCGCCGGTCACCGGCACCGGACGCTCGATGACGAACTCGGCGAGCGCCCCGGCCTCGGTCAGCCGGCCGGCGGTGGCCGCGATCTCCAGCAGCGTGGTGGCCGAGGCGATCGGCCGGCCGGCGATCACGTGGTCGGCCAGCCAGGGCTGGCGGCGGGCCGACAGCAGCGCCGTGACCAGCCGATCGCCGGATTCGGCCACCGTGATCAGGGAATCCACCAGCGGGTGGTCCACCTGCTCGGCAGCCGGGGCGGTGGCTTGTGCCGCCGGCGCCAGCCAGTACCGGCTGCGCTGGAATCGGTAGGCCGGCAGCGTGGGCAGCGGGCCGGGGTGCCGCGGGGCGAAGTCGCGGTCGCGGCAGGCAGCCTCGGCGAGCAGGCCGAGCGCCGCCTCGTCCTCGGCCCGGTCCCGCCGGCCGAGGGAGACCGCGAGCCCGTCGTGGCCCGCCGCGTCCAGCGCGCTGGCGGCCAGGCCGGCGAGCACCCGGTCCGGGCCGAGTTCGTAGAACAGCCGGACGCCGCTGTCGAGCAGCCCGTCCAGGCCCGCGGCGAACAGCACCGGCTGCCGGATCAGCCGGGCCCAGTAGGCCGGGTCGGCGAGCTGCGCCGGTTCGGCGAGCCGCCCGGTTTCGTTGCTGATCACCGGGATCCGTGGCTCGCCGAACCGGACATCGGCGCACACCTGCTCGAACTGCTCCGCCGCCTCGGCCATGTGCGCGGAGTGGAAGGCGTGGCTGACCCGCAGGGCGGTGGCCCGCCGGCCGCGTCCGCGCCAGCCGTCGTGCAATTCGGCCAGCACGTCGGCGTCTCCGGACAGCACGACCGCGCGCGGGCCGTTCACCGCCGCCAGCGAGATCCGGTCCTCGCGCCCGGCCAGCAGGCCGGCCAGCTCGTCGGCGTCGGCGTCGGCGTCGAAGGCGACCATCGCACCGCCCGGGCGGGCCTGCTGCATCAGCCGGCCACGGGCGGCGACCAGCCGGCAGGCGTCCGGCAGTTCCAGCACGCCGGCCAGCTGGGCGGCCACCAGCTCACCGATCGAGTGCCCGAGCAGCACGTCCGGCTCGATGCCGAACGCGGCGAGCAGGCTGGCGGCCGCCAGCTGGTAGGCGAACAGTGCCGGCTGGGCGAACCGGGTCTGTTCCAGCCGGCGCCGGCCGGCCTCGGAGTCGTCGAACAGCACCGCGCTGAGCGGCTCGCCGAGCTCGTCGTCGAAGTGCTGGCAGACCTCGGACAGGGTGCGGCCGAAGACGCCGAACCGGGTGGCCAGCAGCCTGCCCATGCCGGCGCGCTGGGCACCCTGGCCGCTGAGCAGGAACGCCCGCCGGCTGCCCGCCGGCAGCGCCTGCCCGGTGACCAGCCTCGCCTGCTGGCTCGCGCCGGGCTCGGCTCGCCGTCCGCTGGCCGTCTCGGCCGGCTGGCCGGTGGCGATCCGGTGCAGGCCGGCCAGCAGCGCCTCGGCGTCGCCGGCCACCGCCGCCCGGCTGGCCAGCCCGGACCGGGTGCGGGTCAGCGCCGCGGCGACCGCGGCCGGCGGCTCGGGCCGTTCGGCCAAGCGGGCGGCGAGCGCGGCAGCCTGCTCGGCCACCGCCTGCTCGGTGCGCGCCGCGATCAGCCAGACGGTGGGCTCGTCGCCGGCGTCCGCAACGTGGTCGCCCGCTGATACCGGCTCGCTGCTCTTCGGGGCGGGATCGCCCTGTTGCAGCAGCACGTGCGCGTTGGTGCCGCTGATCCCGAACGAGGACACCGCCGCGGTGCGGGGTCGGCCGGTCTCCGGCCAGGCGCGCCCGCTGGTCAGCAGCTCGACCCGGCCGCGTTGCCAGTCCACCTCGGTGGTCGGCGCGTCCACGTGCAGGGTGCGCGGCAGCCAGCCGTGCCGCATCGCCTCGACCAGCTTGATCACGCTGCCGACGCCGGCCGCGGCCTGCGTGTGTCCGAGGTTGGACTTCAGCGAGCCGAGCAGTACCGGCTCGGCGCCGGCCGGCCGGTCGCCGTAGGTGTCGAGGATGCCGTCGGCCTCGATCGGATCGCCGAGGGCGGTGCCGGTGCCGTGCGCCTCGATGGCGTCCACCCGATCCGGCGCCAGGCCGGCGTCGCGCAGCGCGGCCCGGATCACCGCGCGCTGCGCCCGACCGTTCGGCGCGGTCAGGCCGTTGCTGGCGCCGTCGGAGTTCACCGCGCTGCCCAGCAGCACGCCGAGCACCCGGTGACCGGCGGCGCGGGCGGCCGACAGCGGTTGGAGTACCAGCATGCCGACGCCCTCGGACCAGACCGTGCCGTCGGCGCCGGCCGCGAACGAGGCGCACCGGCCGGCCGCCGACAGCCCGTGCTGGCGGTCGAACTCGGCGAACATGCCGGGCGTGCTCATCACCGCGGCGCCGCCGGCCAGCGCCAGGCCGCACTGGCCAGCGCGCAGGGCCTGCATGGCGAGGTGGACCGCGACCAGCGAGGACGAGCAGGCGGTGTCCACGGTCAGCGCCGGACCGCGCAGATCCAGGTAGTAGGCGATCCGGCCGGACGCCACGCTGGGCGTGCTGCCGGTCAGCGTGTAGCCGGCCGTCCGGTCCGCCTCGGCCATCCGCGGGCCGTAGTCGCCGGCGGTCAGCCCGACGAACACCCCGGTGTCCGAGCCGCGCAGCTCGGCCGGCGACAGCCCGGCGTCCTCCAGCGCGTGCCAGCTGATCTCCAGCTGCAGCCGCTGCTGGGGATCCATGGCCAGCGCCTCGCGCGGGCTGATGTTGAAGAACTCGGCGTCGAACTCGGCGGCGTCGGGCAGGAAGCCGCCGACCTTGGGGTAGCTGGCAGCCAGCTCGGGCCAGCCCCGGTCGCTGGGGAACGGGCCGACCGCGTGCCGCTCCTGGCAGACCAGCTGCCACAGGCTCTCCGCGTCGGTGATCCCACCGGGATACCGGCAGCCGATGCCGATGATGGCGATCGGCTCCCCGGTGGCGGCCGGCCGCTCGGCCGGTCCGGCGTCCGAGCCCGCTCCGCCGAGCCGGCCGATCAGCTCGCGCGGGGTCACCGCCGAGAACAGGGTGCCGACGGTGAGCGGCTGGTCGAGGTGCTGGTTGAGCCGGTCCAGCAATTCCACGGTGAGCCCGGAGTCCAGCCCGAGGTCGGTGAACGGCAACTCCAGGTCGAGCCCGGCGGCGCTCGGGTGGCCGAGCGTGCTGGCCAAGGCCGAGCAGACCAGCTCGGCGGCATCCGGCCGGGCGAGCGCCGAGCGAACCGGTTCGTTCGGATCCGACCGGTCGAGCCGGGACGGTGGGGCGGCTGCCGCGGCGGCAACCGGCTCAGCGGCAACCGGTTCAGCGGAGTCGGCCGGCTCGGCGGCAACCGGTTCAGCGGAGTCGGCCGGCTCGGCGGATCGCAGCCAGTGCCGGTCCGGCGCGAACTGGTAGCCGGGAAGCTCGATGGTGCGGCTGGTGCCCGCATAGGCCGCCCAGTCCACCGGGATCCCGGCGCAGAACAGCCTGCCCGCCGCCCGCGCGGCATGCGCCGGCTCGTCGGTGGCGCTCGGCAGCAGCGACACGGTGACCGGCTCGTCGTCCGGCAGGCACTGGCGCACCAGGCCGGCCAGGGTACGGCCGGGCGCTGCCTCCAGGAAGGTGTCGATGCCGCGCGCGGCCGCGGCGGCAACCGCATCGGCGAACCGGACCGGCTGCCGCACCTGCTCGACCCAGTACTCGGCACTGGCCCAGTCGGCCGGCCGAGCGCCGGACCGTCCGGTGGGCAGCACGGCCAGCTCCGGCTGGCGGTAGTCGATGCCGGCCGCCACCCGGGCGAACTCCTCCCGCATGCCGGCCATCTGCGGGGAGTGGAAGGCGTGGCTGACTCGCAGTTCGCGGGTACGCCGGCCCTGCCCGGCCAGCCGCTCGGCCAGTTGCCGGGCCGCAGCCCGCTCGCCGGAGATGACCACCGAGCGGGGCGCGTTCACCGCGGCGAGCGCCAGCCGGTCGGCGAAGTCGGCGAGCAGCCGGTTGACCTCGTCCTCGGTCGCCTCCAGCGCGATCATCGCGCCGCCGGCCGGCATCGCCTGCATCAGCCGGGCGCGGGCCTCGACTAGCCGGCTGGCCTCGGCGAGGCTGAACACGCCGGCCACCTGCGCGGCGGCCAGCTCGCCGATGGAATGGCCGATCAGCACCTCCGGCCGGACGCCCCACCGGGCCAGCAGGCGGTAGGAGGCGACCTGCAGCACGAACAGCGCCGGTTGGGCGTACGCGGTGTCGGCGAGCGGGTAACGATGCTGGGCGTCCCGGTCGAACATGGCCTGCCGGAGGCCCTCGGACGGCCACTGCTCGAGCAGCTCGCGGACCGCGTCGCCGAAGCTCGGCTCGGCCCGGCACAGCTCCGCTCCGGCGCCGACCAGCTGGCTGCCCTGGCCGGGGAACAGCATGGCCAGCCGGCCGGAGCGCGCCCGGTCCAGCAGCAGGTCCGGGTGCGCGGCGCCACCGGCCAGGGCGGCCAGCGCGGCGAGCAGCCCGTCCCGGTCGGAGCCGAGCAGCGCGGCCCGGTGCCGCAGCGGTGAGCGGGTGCTGGCCAGCGAGTAGCCGACCTCGGCCGCCGTCGCGTCCGGCCGGTCGGCCAGGTGTGCCAGCAGCGCGCTCGCCTGCCGGGCCAGCGCCGGCCGGTCGGTGCCGGTCAGCCACCACTGCGGCGACAGTCCGCCCGGCTTGGCGTGCGGCAGTCCGCCAGGGTCGGCGATCGACACCCCCGGCCGGCCGGCCGGCTCTGACAACACCGCCGGTTCTGCCAACACCAGATGGCAGTTGGTGCCGCCCATCCCGAACGAACTGACCCCGGCGATCAGCCGGTCGCCCGGCCTCGGCCACTCGGACAGCTCGGTAACCACCCGCAGGCCCAGCTCGTCCAGCGGGCTGGACGGCGTGCGGAAGTGCAGGCTTGCCGGCAGCCGCCGGTGCCGGATGCTCAGCGCCGCCTTGATCAGCCCGACGATGCCGGCCGCGCCCTCGCAGTGCCCGACGTTGGTCTTGGCCGAGCCGACCGGCAGCGGTGCGCCGGTCCGCCCGGCCAGGGCCGCGCCGAGGGCCCGCGCCTCGGCCGGATCGCCGAGCCGGGTGCCGGTGCCGTGCAGTTCCACGTACTGCAGGTCCCGCGGCGAGACGCCGGCGTTGCGCCAGGCCTGCCCGATCACCCGGGTCTGCGCCGGGCCGTCCGGGGTGGTGAGGGTGGCGGTTTGCCCGTCGCTGTTCATCGCCGAGCCGAGCAGCACGCAGTACGGGTCGAGCCCGGCGGCCAGCGCCTCGGCCAGCGGCATCAGCACCACCATGCCGGCGCCCTCGCCACGTACGTAACCGTCGGCCTCGGCGTCGAAGGTGGCGCACCGGCCGCGTTCGGACAGCGCGCCGAACCGGTCGGTGGCGTTCGCGGTGCTGGTGAGCAGGTTGAGGTTCACCGCGCCGGCCAGCGCCAGCCGGCTGGTGCCGGTGCGCAAGCTCTCGGCCGCCAGGTGCACCGCGGCCAGCCCGGAACTCTGCGCGGTGTCCACCACCAGGCTGGGGCCGCGGGCGTCCAGGAAGTGCGAGATCCGGTTGGCGATAATGCCGCGCTGCACACCGGTCAGGCTGTGCCCGGCCAGTTCGGCCGGGTCGCCGGCCAGTGCCAGCCTGGCGTACTCGTCGCTCATTGCCCCGATGAACACGCCACATTCGCTTCCGCGCACGGACAGCGGAGGCAGCCGGGCGTCCTCCAGCGCATGCCAGGCGAGCTGCAGCATGATCCGCTGCTGCGGGTCGCAGCCGTCGGCCTCGCGCGGGGAGAACCGGAAGAACGGCGCGTCGAACTCGTCCAGCCCGTGCAGGAAGCCGCCCCAGCGCAGACCCGCCCCGGCCCGGCCCGGCCAGCGGTCGGGCGGGGTCTCGGTGATCGCGTCCACGCCGTCGGCCAGCAATCGCCAGAACTGCGCGGCGGTCTCGGCGCCCGGCAGCCGGCAGGCGATGCCGACCACCGCGATCGGGTCGGCAGCCAGCCGGAAGCCGGCCGGAGCAAGGTCCGAGCGAGTCACGCGAAGAACTCCTGGGGGTTGCCGGACGGCGGGGGTTCACAGCGGACGTGCCATCGAGAAGGGCCGTCCCTGCGGCCAACATGCGCCGAACACCTTAAGCACGGCTTGCCGGGTGCTAAATGCGATAGGGGTTATAGGTGCTTATTGCGGCTTTTAGGTAGAGCTAGGGGTTGGCAGGGGTTTACGCCGCATCCGCGGGGTGCCTACGGTCGCCGTGGGGACAGGAGGATCGGATGAAGTTCGGGCTCTTCTACTTTGCCGCGGACGTCAGCGCGGCCGGTGACGGCTATCGGCTGCTGCTCGACGGCGCCCGGTTCGCCGACCGGCACGGCTTCTCCGCGGTGTGGACCCCCGAGCGGCACTTCCACGAGTTCGGCGGCCTGTACCCGAACTCGGCGGTGTCCGGCGCCGCCGTTGCCGCGGTCACCGAGCGGGTCTCGGTGCGGGCCGGCAGCGTGGTGGCTCCGTTGCACCATCCGGCCCGGATCGCCGAGGACTGGGCGCTGGTGGACAACCTGTCCGGCGGCCGCGCCGGGGTGGCGTTCGCTTCCGGCTGGCATGCCGACGACTTCCTGCTGCGGCCGGAATCCTTCAGCGGCCGGCGCAGCGTGATGCGCGAGACGATCGAGCAGGTGCAGGCACTGTGGCGCGGCGAGGAGGTGAGCTACCTCAACGGCGTCGGTGACAAGGTGAGCGCTCGCACCTTCCCGCGACCGGTGCAGCCCACCATTCCGATCTGGCTGACCAGTGCCGGCAGCGTCGAGACGTTCACCGCCGCCGGCCAGCTCGGTGTCAACGTGTTGACCCATCTGCTGGGCCAGAGCACCGAGGATCTGAAGGTCAAGATCGACGCCTACCGGACCGCGCTGGCCGAGCGGCACGGCCCGGCGGCGACCGGGCAGGTGGCGCTGATGATGCACACCTTCCTGGGCACCGACCCGGTCGCGGTCCGCGAGCTGGTGAGCGCGCCGTTCCGCGGCTACCTGCGCAGCTCGATCGATCTCATCCTGCGCGCCCAGGCCTCGCAGCTGCCGCCGGACTTCGACGTCAACTCGCTGTCGGAGAAGGACATCGACTTCATCATCGACCGGTCCTTCGACCGTTACTACGACAGCAGCGGGCTGTTCGGCACCGTTGCCGGCGCCCGCGAGAAGGTCGCCGAGTTCGCCCGGGTCGGCGTTGACGAGCTGGCCTGCCTGATCGACTTCGGGCCGCCGGTCGAGCAGGTGCTGCAGAGCCTGCGGCAGCTGGATCTGCTCCGCCAGGCCAGCGAGCAGACCGGCGATCGGGCCGGCACGGCGGCGGTCGCGGGTGGCATCGTTGGTGGCTGACAGCTACCGCGGCCTGCGCGCCCTGGTGACCGGCGGCGGTGCCGGCATCGGCCTGGCCACCGCCCGGATGCTGTCCGACGGCGGTGCCCGGGTGGCCTGCCTGGACCTCGACGTGGCCGCTGTCGAGCCCCCGCTGCTGGGCATCAAGGCGGACGTGAGCAGCGACTCGGTCACCGACGCGGTCGCCGAGGCCGCCGAGCGGCTGGGTGGCCTCGATGTGCTGGTGAACAACGCCGGCATCCTGGCTCGCGGCCGGGTCGAGGACAACGACCTGGCCGAGTGGCAGCGGGTGTTCGACGTCAACGTCTTCGGGATGGTCCGCACCACCCAGGCGGCGCTGGGCTGGCTGCGCAAGTCGCCGGACGCGGCGATCGTCAACACCTGCTCGCTCGGCGCGGTGATCGGATTGCCTGCCGCGGCGGCCTATTCGGCATCCAAGGGTGCGGTGCTGGCGCTCACCCGGTCGATGGCCGCGGACTATCTCGCCGAGGGCATCCGGGTCAACTGCGTGACCCCGTCGCCGGTCGACACGCCCTGGGTGCGGCGGATCATCGACGCGGCACCGGATCCCGAGGCTGCGCTGCGCGAGGTTTCCAGCCGTGCCCCGCACGGCCGGCTGGTACGTCCGGAGGAGGTCGCCGCGGCCATCTGCTTCCTGGCCAGCCCGGCGTCCGGCTCCACCACCGGGGCGTCGCTGCCACTGGACGGCGGCAGCTCCGCGATGTTGTTTGCCCCTGTCCGACAGTCAATTCACCCGTAGATGGGACATTCGCACGCCATGACAACCACCACCAGCAAGCTGCCCGGAACCGCCGGCCGGATCGCCGAGCTGTTCGGGAACAACATCGCCCTGCACAGCATGTACGACCAGGTCGGCTCGGGCTTCTACCACTCGTTCATGGCGTTCGACACCGCCGAGGTGGACGAGATCGTCACGGCCGCGGCGTCCCGCAGGGGCGGCTCGCTGCTGGAGCTGGCCTGCGGTTCCGGCCGGATCACGCTGCCGCTGCTGGACGACGGCTGGACCGATGTCACCGGCCTGGACCTGTCCCCGGCGATGCTGGATCTGCTCAACGAGCGGCTGGCCGGTCGGCGCGCCGACGGCAAGCCGTCCGAGGTCAAGACCGTGCACGGCGACATGACCGACTTCGACCTCGGACGCACCTTCGACGTCATCGTGCTGGCCGCGACCGCGGTCTGGAACATCGACGCCGACGGCCGGGCCAAGCTGTTTGACTGCGTGCGCCGGCACCTCAACCCGGACGGGATTTTCCTGTTCACCGCACTGGCCATTCCGGGCTTCGAGGAGGCACCGGCACCGTTCGAGTACACCTCGGTCTTCGTCACCCAGGACGACACCTCGCCGGTGCTGTGCACGTTCATCGACCACGTGGACCCGAGCGGGCTGCGCTGCACCAGCGTGCTGTGCAACCGGATCAGCGACGGCACGGTGTCCGACACCGCGATCTACAGCGCCTGGACCCACCTGGTGCCGCTGCCAGAGCTGGAGAACAAGGAACTGCCGGCCGCCGGGCTCACCGCGCTGAACTCGGCCGAGGTGGTCAACAAGCACCAGATCACCCGGGCCAGCCGCAGCTCTGCCCGGCAGCGGGTGCTGTACGAGGCGGGCCTGGCGAACGCCCGGTAGCCGGTCAGGGCGGTGGCAGCACCACGCCGAAGCCTGCCACCGCCAGCCGCAGCAGCACCTGCCCCGGCGCGAGCAGGTCGGCGATCCGTGCGGCGCTGAGCACCTCCAGCTCAGCCAGCCGAGTCCGGTAGGCGTCCGCGCCGGCCAGCCGGGCGGCGTTCAGTTCCGTCGCGTTGTGCCACACCTTCTGGCGTGCCTCGCGCAGGAACCGCTTGGAGGACAACCGGTTCAGCGGCCGGAGAAGCCGATCCATCAGGGTCTGCCCGGCACTGAGCTCGTCGTCCTCGGCGCCGACCCGGCTGGCAAGCACCGCGTCGATGCGTTCGTGGTCGCGCTGCCGGCGGGCCAGCAACACCGGATCGGCGAAGTCGTCCGGGCCGATCACCGCCAGCAGCGCCTGTGGCAGGTCGTAGTTGACGTGCGCGTTGATGCCGAGCAGCACTCGGCGCAGGGCGGGCAGCTCGGCCGGCGCGGTGAAGGCCAGCCGCCACGGTCGCGGCACCGCCGGTGAGCCGGCCAGCTCGGCATCGTGGGCGTTGAGGTAGAACTCGGCGAATACCGCGTCCCAGCGCTCCACCCAGTCCGGATCCTCGAACTGGCCGTCGTCCACCGCCGTGCCGACCGCCACGGTGGTGCGCAGGTAGGTGGCCAGGAACGCGGCCCGATGGGACAGTTCGGGCGGCAGCCGGTCCAGCCGGTCCTGCATCCGACCCACCACCTCGGCCACCACTGCCGAATGCACCATCTGGCCACCTCCCCGTCGGCGCGGATGTGAGTCATGATGGACCGCGCGGAGGCGCGGATGAAGAGTCCGAGGAAACCGGATGCCCGGCGCTCGTTCGACCCGGTGGCGGTGGGACGTGCCGAGTGCGCCGCCTGGGCCGCCTACTACCGGCACGAATGGTTTACCTTCCTGCGCTCGGCGCTGGCCATGGTGGCCGCAGGCTTCGGCATGGGCCGGCTCCGGACGCTGCGCGGTGCCTGGTACGTGCTGCGGGCCAACCAGGCCTGGGCGCCCTACCCGGACAACCGGCCGGACCAGGCGCGGGCCTGCATGCGACGGTTCTACCAGCTGGTGCTGGACTCCGGCTGGGGCGAGCTCGATCCGGCCCGCGCCGCCGAGCTGGAGGTCGAGTGGTGGCGGGTGCACCGGGCGCACCAGCACGGCGGGGGCGGTGGTGCGGAGCTCGTCGAGGCGCTCGACGCGCTGTACTCCCACGTCTACGGCGTGCCGCCCGGCACCATGCTGGCGGCCGCCCGGCTGCGGGCCGAGGCGATGGACTATTCCGATGCCTGGGTGCAGGCCGGCCGGGATCGGTCCGATCCGCTGCTGGCCCGGGAACGCCGTGCGCTGGTGGCCTCGTTCAGCGCGCTGCGGGACGCGGTGGACCGCCAGCCGATAGCGTGAGCCGGCATGAGCGGCAGGAAGCGGTGAGCGAGCCGTCGCCGGCGGCTGGCGAGCTCAGCACCGGCCGGTTGGAGGCTTTCAGCGACGGGGTGTTCGCGATCGCGATCACGCTGCTGGTGCTGGACCTGGCGGTGCCGAGCCGCGGTGAGCTGGCCGGCCGGTCGCTGGCCGGCGCGCTGGGGGAGGAGTGGCCGTCGTACTTCGCCTACCTGGTCAGCTTCGCCGTGATCGGCATCATCTGGGTCAACCACCACGGGATGTGCCGGCTGATCCGGCAGGCCGACCGGCTGGTGCTGTTCGCCAACCTGTTCCTGCTGCTGACCGTCTCGGTCATCCCGTTCCCTACCCGGCTGCTGGCCGAATACCTCACGGCGCGCGGCGACTCGCACGTCGCGGCGGCCATCTACAGCGCCAGCATGCTCGCCATGGCGATCGCGTTCACGCTGATGTTCCTTGCCATCTCGCGTGACGCCCGGCTACTGCACGTGCCGCTGGACCGGGCCAGGGTGCGCAGCACCCTGCGCAGCTTCAGCCTGGGTGGCGTGTTTTACCTGGCCACCATCGGGCTGTCCTTCGTGAGCGCGGTGCTGACGCTGGTCGTGCACGCCCTGCTGGCCGCCTACTACTGCTTCGACCAGCTGGCGCCGGCCCGGTCTTGAGCCGGCCCGGTCCTGAGCCGGCCTGGTCCTGAGCCGGCCCGGTCCTGAACCGGCCTGGTCCTGAGCCGCCCCGGGCGGATGCCCGCTGCCCGATTCGCTGGCTATCGCCCGCATCACCCCGTAAGCACTTAACACTGATCGGTTGAGGCCGATGGCAATGCGAAGGGATCCGTGAAAAAGCGAGGGGAGGCGCGATGGAGGGCTTGGACGAACTCGTCCGCGAGTTCCTCGCCGAGAGCGCCGAGAACCTCGACCGGCTCGAGGACGAACTTGCCGAGCTGTCCCGCGACCCCGATTCCGGACGGCTGCTGGCCAGCGCCTTCCGGACGCTGCACACCATCAAGGGCACCGGCGGCTGCCTGGCCTTCTGCCGGCTGGAGGAACTCGCCCACGCCGGTGAGGCACTGCTGGCCCGGCTGCGCGACCGGCGGTTGGCGCTCACCCCGGAGGTGGACGCGGCGCTGCGCCAGCTCACCGCCGCGCTGCGCGTGCTGCTCGGCCGGATCGCCACCTCCGGCAGTGACGCCGGACCGGACATCGGCCCGGCGCTGGCCGCGGTGCGCGCCATCGCCGGCACCGCTCCAGCCGAGCCGCGGACGGGCGAACCGACCCTCACCGGGCCGGCCCTCGTCCGCGGCGGACCGGCCGTCGCCCCCGGCGAACGTTCCACGCCAGGCAGCCCGGCCTCGCGGCGCATGACGGCCGAACCGCCGACCCGGCACGGCCGGTTGCAGCCGGTGGAGCGAGCCTGGTCCCGGTTCCCCGGCCTGGTCCGCTCGCTCGGCGACCGGTGCGGCAAGCAGGTCCGGCTGCAGCTGTCCGGCAGCGAGATCGAGCTGGAGCGCGGCGTGCTGGCGGCGATCCGGGATCCGCTGACCCACCTGGTCCGCAACGCCGTCGACCACGGCATCGAGCCGGCCGACCAGCGGCTGGCCGCCGGCAAACCGGCGTACGGAACGCTGCGGCTGCAGGCTCGCGCGGCGGCCGGTCAGGTGGTGATCGAGGTGGCCGACGACGGCGCCGGCATCGACCTGCGGGCGGTGGGCAGCGACGCGCTGGCCCGCGGCCTGGTGACCGGCGACCAGCTGGCCGGCATGACCGCCGTCGAGCTGGCCGAACTGGTGTTCCGGCCAGGCCTGTCCACCGCCCGGGCGGTCACCCGGGTGTCCGGCCGCGGGGTCGGGATGGACGTGGTCAAGACCAACGTGGAAAGCATCGGCGGCAGCGTCGAGATCGACTCGGTGCCGGGCCGCGGCACGATCTGCCGGCTGCGGCTGCCCTCGGCCACAAGCGGGCCGGTCGCCGATCAGCCGGTCGCCGGGGTGGCCTCGGCATGAAGGTGTTGCTGGTCGACGACAGCCGGGTGATGCGCCAGATCATCGTCCGGACGCTGCGACAGGCGGGCTGGTACGACTGGCAGATCGTGCAGGCCGAGCACGGCGCGCAGGCGCTGGCCATGGTGCTGGCCGGAGAGCCGGATCTGGTGCTCTCGGACTGGAACATGCCCGAGCTGACCGGCATCGAGCTGCTCCGCACGCTGCGGCTGCGCGGCTACCGGACGCCGTTCTGCTTCGTCACCTCCGAGGGCTCGCCGGAGATGCACGAGCTGGCGGTGGCCGCCGGGGCGGTCGGCGTAGTCACCAAGCCGTTCACCGCCGAATCCTTCCGCGCCGCGCTCGAGGGCACCACGGCGGCGCCCCCGCAATCGGCCTCGACCAGCCGCCTGCCGTCCAGCATGGCCGTGCGGGAACTGCTGGAGCGGCTGCTCGGCCGGGAGGTGGAGACGGTGGCCTGCCCGCCGCCGGTCAGCCCGACCGCGGTGCTCGGCCTGTACGTGAGCGAGCGGGATCGGATGAGCGCGGTGCTCACCCTCGACCTGCCGCTGGCTGCCTATCTGGGTAGCTCGCTGGCCCTGCTGCCGCCCGGCGTCGCCGAGGCGGCAATCGCCGATGGCGAGCTGGCGCCGGATCTGGCCGAGAACGTCGGGGAGCTGCTGAACGTGCTGACCGCCACCCTGAACGAGCATTCCGGGCCCCACCAGCGGCTGTACGGCAGCTACCTCGGCGCGGAGGCACCGGCCGACGCGGCCGCGCACAGCAAGGCGCTGGGCAACCGGTTGGATCTGGCGATCACCGTGCCGGGCTACGGCACCGGCACGCTGAGCTGGGTGCTGGTCGGCTGAGCCGGCCGGATCAGCTTCGCCGGGCCACGCAGAAGACGCTCAGCCCGAACGGCATCGGCCGGCCGCCGCCGATCAGCTTGACCTCGCCGGACAGTTCCAGCAGGAACAGCCGGTCCACCACGGCCGGCACCGAGGAGGACTGCTTGCGCACCGCCTCGCCCTCGGCGGCACCGGACCGGCGGACCAGCTTGGTCAGCTTGCCGACCAGCCGCAGCGCCGCGGCGAGCGGGAACAGCAGGCAGACGAAGTAGCCGGCCTGCCGCGCCGGCAGCTCGGGCGGCAGCGCGGCCACCAACCGCTGCTTGGTGTAGCGGCGGTAGTGCTTGAGCGCCACGTCGTGGTCGGAGAACATCCACTGGTAGGCGGGCACGGTGGCGATGAAGTGCCCACCGGGGTTCAGGTGCTCGGCCACCCACTTGGTGGCCACCCGGTCGTCCGGCAGGTGCTCCAGCACGTCGAAGGCGATGATGACGTCGTAGCTGCCGTCCAGCTCGGTCGGGATCGGCTGGTCGTAGATCCGGTTGATGCCGGCCACCTCGCGCAGCGCCTGCAGCCCGAGCGGGTCGATCTCCAGCACGTCCACCGTGCCGTAGCGGCGCAACACCTCGACGTTCTGCCCGACCCCGGCGCCGATCTCCAGGATGCGCAGCTGCCGGTCGGCGCCGGCGTGCTTGGCCAGGATGGTGTCCAGCAGCCGCAGCCGCGCAGCCTTGAGCCAGTTGGTCGCCTCGGAGCGGTACTGCTCGTAGGCTTCGGTCTTCATCGGTCGGCCTTTCTGGCGGGGTGCGGCGGCTCGGTCGTCCGGGCCAGCTTAGCCGCTGGAGGTGCGGCGAGGACGCCAGCCAGCCGCCGGCCGGTCAACGGCTAGGCTCGGCTCGGCCGGTATCCCGGCTGTTTCCGACGATCGAAGGGCAGCCGGGTCAGTGCGCCGCATCACGAGTTCCCGGTGGCTGCGGCTGGGCTTCGCGCTGCTCGCGGTGGGCCTGCTGTGCTACGCGATCGTCAACCAGTGGCACCGGGTGGCGCCCCGGTTCGGCGAGTTGTCGATTGCCGGCCTGGCGGTCAGCTCGCTGGCCGTGCTGGCCGGCATGTTCGCGATGCTCAAGACCTGGCAGGTCACCGTTGCCGGACTGGGTTCACCACTGAGCCTGGTGCAGGCCGGCCGAATCTTCTTCCTCGGCCAGCTGGGCAAGTACGTGCCCGGCTCGGTCTGGCCGATCGTGGTGCAGATGGAACTCGGTGCCGACGCCGGCGTGCCGCGCGCCACCTCGGTGCTGACCCTGCTGTTCATCTACCTGCTCTACAGCACCTCGGCCGCGCTGGTCAGCGCGGTGTGCCTGCCCTGGGTCACCTCCCTGGTGCCGATCTGGCTGGCGGTGCTGGCCTTCCTGGCCGGCGTGGCGCTGCTGCTGCCGCCGGTGCTGAACCGGCTGATCGGATTCGGGCTGAAGCTGCTGCGCCAGCCCAGCCGGCCTCGGATCCGGCCCGGTGCGGTGCTCGCCTCGTTCGGCTGGGCGCTGGCCATGTGGGCCTGTTTCGGCCTGCACATCCTGGTGCTGGCGCGCGATCTGCATCCACCGCTGACCGGGCACCTGCTGCTGTTGTGCGTGGGCGGCTACACGCTGGCCTGGATCTGTGGCTTCCTGTTCATCCTGGCTCCGGCCGGCGGCGGGGTGCGGGAGCTGGTGCTGACCGCGCTGCTGGCCGGCACGCTGTCGCACGACGCCGCGTTCGCGGTGGCGCTGGTGTCCCGGCTGATGATGACCGCCGCCGACCTGGTGTGCGCGTTCGCAGCCGCCGCCTCGCTCGGGCCGGCAAAGTTGCGGCAGCTCCGCGCCCGCGGCGAGGCCGCCCGGACGCCAGCGGTCGGCTGACGGCGTTGACCGGCTGACAGCGCCGGCCGGCTGATCGGCCGCACCAAGGCTGCCAGACGGGGCCGGCCCCGTGGCGGGGGGATGCCACGGGGCCGGCGTCGTTCGACGAGCGGACCTGCCAGACATCGGGGCGGGTCCACGGCGCGCTCGCCGTCGATACTTCTATCGCACAACGCGCCGATCGTCCGCTGACCACGCCGGACGGACCGGCCGATCCGGGCCACAATCGCCCCCTAGGGGCGGCGGTGGGTGGCCAACACCTCCTCCAACTGCTCGAGTTCGGCGCGCAGCTGCTCGGCGCGGGCCCTTGCCTCGGCCAGCGCGGCGTCGTTGATCTCGCTCACCGCCTCGGCCAGCGCCGGCTGGCCGAACAGCTCCACCGCGGCGGTCACCACGCCGGGCGGCAGCGCGACGTTGCGCACCAGGTTCTTGTTGCCCCGGGTGCCCGTCAGCGCCCAGCTGGCACCGGATGAGCTGATCGTGAAGCTCACCTTCGGCGCGGCGGACCGGCGTCCCTTGGCAGTGGCCGGCTTCCGGCCGATGGCGGTGCGGGACGGGGCGGCCGGCTGCGCCTGCTCCGGTTTGGTGGTGTCGGTCGGCGGCGCGTCCGCTGCCGCGGCTGGTTGGGCCGCCGACGTCGGTCGGGCCGCGGACGCCGGCCGCGCTGCCCTGGCCTGACCAGACATCTTGGCCGTGCCGGACCTCTTGGCCTGGCCGGACGTCGTGGCCTGGCCGGAGGTCTTGGCCTGACCGGGGGCTCTGGCCGCCGCCTTGGCCGGCCGTCCCGCCGCCTTGGCCGGCCGTCCCGCCGCCTTGGTCGCCCGCCCGGTGCGGCGCACGGTCAGCTCGCCGGGTGCGAAGGCAAGCTCGTCGAGCATGCCGTTGACCCTGACCCGCACCCGCAGGTAGTCGGCCCCGTCGGTATCCGGCGAGCCGATCCGCACCACGGTGCCGGCCGCACCGGTCGGAAAGTGCGGTCCGGACAGCTGCACCCGCGGCCGCTTGCCGTCGTCCAGCTGCCGGCGTAGCTCGGCGATGTCCGGCTCGGTCAGGCCGGCTGTGCTGCGTGCCATCGTGCTGCCTTTCACCAGGGGGAAGCTCCGCTCGACCGGCTACCCGGCCGAGCAAGCAGAGTCTGCCAGCACCGGCCGACGAAACGCCGCGCTCAGCCCGGCATGCTGTACAGATCCAGCCGGCGGACCAGGTGGTCCACCAGCTCTGGCTCCACCCCGCGCTCGGACCTGGCCAGCAGCAGCTCGGCGCGGGCGGCGGCCAGCATCTGCTGCAGGCCGTGCACGAACTGCTGCCGGTGCGCGTGCCGCACGCCGTGCTGGCTGTCCTCGGCCAGATGCGGGCTGAGCCGGACCAGCAAGTCGGTCGGGAAGGCGTTGAGCCGGTCCCAGACCTCGACGCTGAACTCGCCGCTGTCCTGCAGCCGGTTCAGCGCCTCGGCCGCGGCTTGCGCGGCCCGCTCGATCAGCTCGGTCTCGGCACGTTCGGAATCCAAGGTCCCGGACCGCACGCCCAGCCGCCGCACCAGCAGCGGCAGCGTCATCCCCTGCAGCACCAGGGTGACCAGTACCACCGCGAACGCGATGAACAGGATCCGTTCCCGGGCCGGAAACGCCGCACCGCCGTGCACCGTGGTCGGAATCGCCAGCGCCAGCGCGACGGTGGCCACCCCGCGCATGCCGGCCCACCACACCACCACGGTCTCCCGCCAGCCGATCGGCACGTCGGTGTCCCGGGCGCGCCGCAGCTGCCGGGATTCCCCTTTGCCCTGCAGGGCGTCGGCCAGCGCCCGGGACTGCAGCCGGTGGTAGCGGCGGCGGGACAGCAGCACCGAGGGCAGCAGGTAGAGCAGCCGGACGCCGACCACCACGCCGACCACCGCGAGGGTTTCGCCGACCAGCCTGGTCCAGCGCAGCCCGATCGCCTCGGCCGCCGTCTGGAACTCCAATCCGACCAGGCCGAACGCCACCCCGGTCACCAGCGTCTCGGTCATCGACCAGAACACGTCGGTGGTCAGCCGGCCCTGCGCGTCGGAGGCGTCCATCGGCCGGGACACCGAGTACAGCGTGTAGACCAGCACCGCAAGCACCCCGGAACCGTGCACCTCCTCGGCGAGCACGTACACCGCGGTCGGCGCCATCACCGACAGCAGCACCCGCGGGCGCGGATCGTTGGCGCTGAGCAGGGCGATCAGGCGGGTGACCAGCCAGCCGGCGGCGAAACCGATGGCCAGCGCCAGCACCGCGGCGAGCAGCAGCTTCACCGCCGCGTGGCCGGGGGAGAACGAGCCACCCACCACGGCGGCGATCGCCACCTGGTACAGCACCAGGGCGGCCACGTCGTTGAACAACCCCTCGCCCTCCAGCATGGACACCAGCCGTCGCGGCAGCTGCAGCCGGGCGGCGATCGCGGTGGCTGCCACCGGGTCCGGCGGGGAGACCAGCGCGCCGAGGGCGACCGCGCCGGCCACCGTGATGCCGGGCACCACCCGGCTGGCCACGAAGGCCACCACCGCCGTGGTAACCAGCACCAGCGCCACCGCCAGCAGCAGGATCGGCCGGGCATGGGAGACCCACAGCCGCCAGGACGTCTTGCGCGCGGTGGCGTACAGCAGCGGCGGCAGCACCAGCGGCAGGATCAGCTCCGGCTCGACGTGCACCTGCGGCACCTGCGGGATCGCGGCCAGCACGATGCCGAACAGGGTGACCAGCACCGGCCAGGGCAGGTTCACCCGGCCGGCCAGCGGAATCAGCACGGCGGTGGCAAAGATCACCGCCGCGACCAGGCCGAGTTGCTGCATCAGCGCCACCTCCCTCGCCGGGAGTACACAACCTACCGGCCGGTGGCGCCTCGGTCAGCGGCCGAGCAGCTCGCGCAGCCGATCCAGCACCGCCGGATCCTCGATGGTGGAGGGCACCGCCGGCTGCTCGCCGTCGGCGAGCTGGCGCATCGTCCGGCGCAGGATCTTGCCGGAGCGGGTCTTCGGCAGGGCCGGCACCAAATCCACCCGGGACAGCGCGGCGATCGGGCCGACTTGCGAGCGGACCGCCTCGGCCAGCTCGGCCCGCAGCCGGTCGGCATCGCCGGTGAACGAGGCCTTGGTCACCACCAGGGCGCGCGGCACCTGACCCTTCAGCTCGTCGGCGACGCCGATCACCGCACACTCCGCGACCGCCGGGTGCGCCGCGATCGCCGCTTCGAGCTGGCCGGAGGACAGCCGGTGACCGGCGACGTTCATCACGTCGTCGGTGCGGCCGAGCACGAACAGGTAACCGTCGTCGTCGCGGTAGCCGCCGTCGCCGCTGAGGTAGTGGCCGGGATAGGCGGACAGGTAGGAATCCACGAAGCGCTGCTCGTCACCCCAGACGCCGGCCAGGGTGCCGGGTGGCAACGGCAACCGCAGGCAGATCGCGCCCTCGGTGTCCGGCGGCACCGGCCGTCCCTCGCCGTCGAGGATCTGCACGTCGTAGCCGGGCACCGGCACGGTCGGCGAGCCGGGCTTGATCGGCATCGACTCGAACGCCTCGCCGTTGCGCAGGTTCGCCGCGATCGGCCAGCCGGTCTCGGTCTGCCACCAGTTGTCCACCACCGGGACGCCCAGCCGCTGGCCGGCCCACTCCCAGGTGGCCGGATCCAGCCGCTCGCCGGCCAGGAACAGGGTGCGCAGCGATCCCAGGTCATGCGGGGCTATCAGCGCGCCGTCGGGATCCTCACGCTTGATCGCCCGGATCGCGGTCGGTGCGGTGAACATGGCCGCGACGCGGTGCTCGGCCGCCACCCGCCAGAACGCCCCGGCGTCCGGGGTGCCGACCGGCTTTCCCTCATACAGCACGGTGGTCGCGCCGGCCAGCAGCGGGCCGTAGACGATGTAGGAGTGTCCGACCACCCAGCCGACATCGCTGGCGGTGAACATCACCTCGCCCGGCCGGACGTCGAAGACATTGGCCATCGACCAGCACAGTGCCACCGCGTGCCCGCCGTTGTCGCGCACGATTCCCTTGGGTTTGCCGGTGGTTCCCGAGGTGTAGAGGATGTACAGCGGGTCGGTGGCGGCCACCTCCACGCAGCCGGCCGGTTGGATCACCTGGGAGCGCATCAGTTCCTGCCAGCTCAGGTCGCGCTCGGACATCCTCGCCTCGGCCTGCGGGCGCTGGACGATGACGCAGCGTTCCGGCTGGTGGCCGGCCAGTTCCAGGGCCCGGTCGAGCAGCGGCTTGTACTCCACCACCCGGTTCGCTTCGATGCCGCAGGAAGCCGAGACGATCACCGTGGGCTTGGCGTCGTCGATTCGGGTGGCCAGTTCGGCCGCGGCGAAGCCGCCGAAGACCACCGAGTGGACGGCGCCCAGCCGGGCGCAGGCCAGCATCGCGATCACCGCCTCCGGGATCATCGGCAGGTAGATCAGCACCCGGTCGCCGTGGCCCACGCCGAGCGCCTTCAGCACGCCGGCGAACTTCGCGGTCAGCTCGGTCAGCGCCGCGTAGCTGTAGCTGGCCACTACGCCGGTGACGGGGGAGTCGTAGATCAGTGCCGGTTCCTCGGCCCGGCCGAGTGCGACGTGCCGATCCAGGGCGTTGAAGCAGGTGTTCAGCGTGCCGTCGGAGAACCACCGGTAGGCAGGCGGGTTGCTCCGGTCCAGGATGGTGCGCGGCTGCCGGATCCAGGAGACCGCCTTCGCGGCGTCGGCCCAGAACGAGTCCGGATCGGCCAGGCTGTGCTGGTACTGCTCCTGGTAGCTCAAGCCCGTTCTCCCGTTCGCGTCGCGCTCGTTGGGTAAGGCTCTTGGAATCCTGCCGTACTTACCTGCCGGCGGCCAGCGTGATCAGCGCGGCCGCGGCGTTGCTGACCGCGTGCGCGACGATCGAGGTGGTCAGCCGGCCGGTCCAGCGGACCAGCAAGCACTGGCCGATGCCGAAGACGGCGATGCTGGCGAACAGCAGCACCATGGCCGTCGCGCTGTCCACCTCGTACAGGTGCAGGCCCGCGAACAGCGCCGAGGAGATCAGGGCCGCCGGCCAGAACGAAACCCGCCGCATCAGCGAGCGGAGCAGCACGCCGCGAAAGATCAATTCCTCCACCGGCGGAGCGATCAGCACGGCCAGCACCAGCAGCAGGGCGATCTCACCGGCCGGCCGCCCGGACAGGTCGATGTTGCTCTGCTGCTGACCGCGCAGTGCCGGGATGGCGACGATCAGCACGAGCGCCACCACGATCCGGCCGATGAACTCGGCCACCGCGCCACCGAGCCCGAGCGCCAGGTCGATCGGCTTGGGCCGGCTCCAGCCGAAGGCCGGTCCCCAGCCGCCGGCAGCGCGCCGGGCGGTCCGGCCGAACAGCACGATCACCGTGATTGCGGCGGCATAGTGCAGCAGCGAGGCCACCGAGAAGGCGGCGTAGCGGGTCGCGCCGTGCGGTTGCCATCCGGTGCCGGCCACCACCACGCCTTCGGTCAGCAGCACCACGGCCAGGGCCAGCACCGGATAGATGCCGAGCCGGATGGACCAGCCCAGGCCGGGCGTCGCGGCCACCGCGCGATCCAGCGCCCAGCTGCGCGGCGCGGGCTGCCAGAAGGTCCAGCCCGGCGGTGCCGGCGGCCAGGACGGATCCGGTCGCCAGCCGGGCGGCGGGGTGAACCCGTCCGGCGGCGCGGGCCAGCCGGGCGGCGGGGTGAACCTCAGCATGCCGACCGGGTCAGGCCGCCGCGCTCAGTCGTCCGCCGTCGTCTGGCGCCGTGAGCGGCGGAAGGCACTGATGTTGAAGTCCTGCCGGGTCGGCGGCTGGCCGGTGGCGTCGCGCACCGTCCGCCATTCCCGGCCGGCCAGCAGTTCGCCGAGCACGCCGCCCATCAACTCCTGGGTGGCATGCAGGGCTTCGGTGCGGGACGGGAACGCCTCCAGCGTCCGAAATGCCTCTGCCTCACCGACCTTGACCACTCCGACGAATCCCCAGCTGTCACTGGCCTCATCGGTGGCGATCGAGATCGACATCTCCCCGTCTTGAACCATGCCTGAGCCTAACGTCCGCGGCCGGCCACGTGCAGGGTTGCCCCGAATTCCACCGGTCAGGCTGGCGACGGCACGCCTCGGGCAGCGCTGCCCCTCAGCCTTCCGGCTCGTCCGGGCCGGAATCGTCCTGCCGGGAGGGCTCGTCCGGGCCGGAATCGTCCTGTTGGGACGGCTCGTCCGGGCCGGAATCGTCCGGCGGGGCTGAATCGTCCTGCTGCGAAAGGAACCTCTCGAACTCGGCGCCCAGCTCATCGGCGGTCGGCAGCCGGCTGCCCTCGGCGACCAGCCCCTGCGCGCGGCCGGCCACGATCTCGTCGTACTGCGCCTCCAGGTTGCGCACCACCGAGGCGATCTGCTCGGAATCGGCCACCTGCGCGTCCACCTCGGCCTTCACCGCATCGGCAGCGACGGCCAGCGCGTCGGTGGGCAGCGACAGCTCGGCCGCCTCGGCGACGCAGGTCAGCAGCTTGACCGCGGCGGCCGGATAGTCCAGGTGCGCCAGGTAGTGCGGCACGTTCACGGTGAAGCCGAGCGACGGAACGCCCGAGCCGCCGAGCCGGTACTCCATCAGGTGACCGGCCGCGCCGGGCACCTGCACGGTGCCCAGCCACTTCGGGTAGTCGACCACCAGCGACGGCGGCGTGCCGTGCGCGATCACGGTGGCCGGCCGGGTGTGCGGAACTCCCATCGGGATGGCGTTCAGCCCCACCAGCAGGGCGACGTCCAGCCGGGCCACGATCATCGACATCGCGGTCACGAACCGTTCCCACTGCAGGTCCGGCTCCGGCCCGGACAGCAGCAGGAAACGGCTGCCGTCGGCGTCGGTCACCGCGTCCACCACCAGCTCCGGCGCCCGGTAGCTCTCCCAGTGGTCGGTCACGAAGATCATCTCTGGCCGCCGGCCGCGGTAGTCGTAGAGCTGGTCGGTGTCGAAGGTGGCCACCCGTTCGGTGACCAGCGCCGAGTGCAGGTGGGCGCGCGCCAGCCGGGTGGCGTTGCCGGCGTCCACGAAGCCGTCCAGGGCCTGCACCAGCACCGGCCGGTGCAGCACCGGCAGCGGCTCGGCGTAGCTGAACAGCTCGGCCGGGATCCAGCACGTTAACCGGCTGCCAGCTGGACGGTCAGCTCCGGCTCGGTGGCCCGCACGACGTCCTCCTCGGTCACTCCCGGCGCCAGCTCGGTCAGCACCAGGCCGGCCTCGGTCACGTCCAGCACCGCCAGGTCGGTGATGATCCGCTGCACGCAGGTCTCGCCGGTCAGCGGCAGCGAGCACTGCTTGACGATCTTCGGCGTGCCGTCCCGGGCGGTGTGCTCCATCATCACGATGACCTTCTTCGCGCCGTGCACCAGGTCCATCGCACCGCCCATCCCCTTGATCATCTTGCCGGGGATGGCCCAGTTGGCGAGATCGCCGCGCTCGGATACCTGCATCGCGCCGAGCACGGCGACGTCGATGTGGCCGCCGCGGATCATGCCGAAGGAGGTGGCCGAGTCGAAGAAGGCGGCGCCCGGCAGGATCGTCACGGTTTCCTTGCCGGCATTGATCAGATCCGGATCCACGTCCTCATCCTGCGGGTACGGTCCCACCCCGAGGATGCCGTTCTCGCTCTGCAGCACCACGGTGATCGACGGATCCACGTAGTTCGGCACCAGCGTCGGCATGCCGATGCCGAGGTTGACGTACTCGCCGTCGGACAGTTCCCGGGCCACCCGGGCGGCCAGCTCGTTGCGGGTCCATGCCATGACAGATCAGCCCTCCAGCCGAACGGTGCGCTTCTCGATCCGCTTGCCTGCCTCGCCGACCTCGACCACCCGCTGCACGAACACCCCCGGTGTGTGGACCTGCTCCGGGTCGAGCTCGCCGACCTCGACCAGCTCCTCCACCTCGGCGATGGTGATCCGGCCGGCCATCGCGCACAGCGGGTTGAAGTTGCGGGCCGAGGCGTCGTAGCTGAGGTTGCCCTGCCGGTCGCCGCGAGCCGCCCGCACCAGCGCGAAGTCGGTGACGATGCCCTCCTCCAGCACGTAGCGCTGGCCGTTGAACTCCCGGGTTTCCTTCGGCGGGGAGGCCACCGCGACCGTGCCGTCCGGGGCGTAGCGCCAGGGCAGGCCGCCGTCGGCGACCATGGTGCCCACCCCGGCCGGGGTATAGAAGGCCGGGATGCCCGAGCCGCCGGCCCGCAACCGCTCGGCCAACGTGCCCTGCGGGGTGAGCTCCAGCTCCAGCTCGCCGGCCAGGTACTGCCGGGCAAACTCCCGGTTCTCCCCGACGTAGGAACCGACGGTGCGCCGGATCCGGCCGGCCATCAGCAGCACGCCCAGGCCGGCGTCGTCCACGCCGCAGTTGTTGGACACCGTCTCCAGATCCGTGCTGCCCCGCTCGTAGAGGGCCTGGATGAGCACGTGCGGGATGCCGCACAGCCCGAAGCCGCCCACCGCCAGGGAAGCACCGTCTTCGATGTCGGCGACCGCTTCCGCGGCCGAGGCCACCACCTTGTCCACGCCGAACGTCCTCTCGCTGCTGATCGGTCCTCTAAGCGAACTGGGCTGAACTCTAGTGATGCGCCCGGTCAGCCGCGTTCACGGTTCAGTGCCGCGCGGTGATCCGTTCCGCGGCGGCTCGCCGGTCCAGCGCCCCGGCGTCCGGGCGGCTCACCAGCACCGTGGAGCCGCCGGCCGCCAACGGTGCCAGCAGCGCCGCGAGCCAGTCCGCCGGCTCCCGCCAGGGACGGGTCCACAGCAGCCGCCCGCCGCCGGCCAGGCCCAGTTCGGCCGCCCGCCGCCCAGCCGCCTCGGCCAGTTCGGCCCGGGACCGCCCATCCAGCGCCGGATCGGCGGGGCCGGCCAGCGGCCGCACTCCTGCCCACGCGTCGGGCATCGGACGCACCGCCGCGGTGTAGTCCTCCGCGCCGGCCGGCGGGGTGTCCGGCTGGGCCATCGGCCGCAGCGAGATCGCGTACGCCTCGTCGGCGCCGGCCAGCGACCCGAGCGAGCCGGCATCGGCGAAGGCCACCGCACTCGGCCGGCCGGTGACGACCTCCAGGCCCGCGTACCAGCAGCCGAACAGCACCGGCACCGCCAGCCAGTGCACCGGCAGCCGGAGCTGTGCGGTGTCGCCCGGGCCGAGCCCGAGCGAGTCGGTAAGCAGGAAGTACGTCTTGGCCACCCAGTTGCCCAGCGACTTGGCCGACAGCTCGGCCCGCTCGCCGGTGGCGTCGTCGTAGAAGGTGACCAGCGGCGAGCCGGGATCGTTGCGCACCCGCGCGTCGAACAGCGCCTCCGGGCTCGGGCCAAGCACGGTGGGAGAGTCTAGCCCGCGAGTTGCGGCTCACGCCGGCTCGAGTGGGGTGTGCAAGGATCCCGCCATGCGTGTATTCGTCACCGGCGGTGCCGGCTTCATCGGCTCGGAGTACGTCCGGCAGTTGCTCACCGACAGCTTTCCGGCCTTCGCCGGTGCCGAGGTGACGGTGTTCGACAAGCTCACCTACGCCGGCAACCTGGACAACCTGGCGCCGGTGGCGGCCAGCCCGCGCTATCGCTTCTTCCAGGGCGACATCTGCAACCCGCTGGACCTCGACGAGGCGATGCCGGGCCACGACGTGGTGGTCAACTTCGCCGCCGAGTCGCACGTCGACCGGTCGATCACCGGGGCGGCCGACTTCATCCAGACCAACGTCTACGGCGCGCAGCAGGTCTTCGACGCCGCATTGCGGCACCGGGTGCCCCGGGTGGTGCACATCTCCACCGACGAGGTGTACGGCTCGATCGAGCACGGCTCCTGGACCGAGGACCACCTGCTCGAGCCCAACTCGCCGTACTCGGCGGCCAAGGCCGGCTCGGACCTGATCGCCCGGGCCTATGCCAAGAGCTACGGGCTGGACATCTCGATCACCCGGTGCTCGAACAACTACGGCCCGTACCACTTCCCGGAGAAGGTCATCCCGCTGTTCATCACCAACCTGCTGGACGGGCGGAAGGTGCCGCTGTACGGCGAGGGGGCCAACGTCCGGGACTGGCTGTTCGTGGCCGATCACTGCCGGGGCATCCAGTTGGTCGTCGAGCACGGCCGGCCCGGCGAGTTCTACAACATCGGTGGTGGCCGGGAGCTGTCCAACCGCGAGCTGACCGAGAAGCTCCTGGCGGCGACCGGCCGGGACTGGTCCTACGTGCAGCAGATCACCGACCCGCGCGGCGGTGGGCACGACCTGCGGTACTCGGTGGACTACACCAAGGTGAGCGAACTGGGCTACGCGCCGCAGGTCACCTTCGAGCAGGGGCTGGCGCTGACCGTCCGCTGGTACGCCGAGAACCGGGACTGGTGGGAGCCGCTGAAGGAGCGCGCCGAGCTGGCCCACATCGAGAAGGTCTAATCGATCTTGGTCGACTTTTCGGGGGTAAGCGTGCGCTGGTTGATCACCGGGGCCGGCGGTCAGCTCGGCAGCGACCTGCGCACGCTGCTGGCCGAGCTGCCCGGCATGGAGCTGCGCGCCTGCGGTTCGGCCGAGCTGGATGTCACCGACCGCGCAGCGATCGCGGCACACGTCGGCGACTTCCGACCGGACGTGATCGTCAACGCCGCCGCCTACACCGCGGTGGACGCGGCCGAGTCCGACTACGACCGGGCCTACGCGGTGAACGCCGCCGGCCCGGCGCTGCTGGCCGCCGAGGCGGCCCGGACCGGCGCCCGGCTGGTGCACATCTCCACCGACTACGTCTTCGACGGCACCGCGGACCGCCCGTATCCGGTGGACGCACCGACCAACCCGCGCTCGGCGTACGGCCGCAGCAAGCTGGCCGGTGAGCAGGCGGTGCGCGAGCTGGCTCCGCAGACCGGCTACGTGGTGCGCACCAGCTGGCTGTACGGCGCGGCCGGGCCGAATTTCGTCAAGACGATGGCCCGGCTGGAGGCCACCGAGCCGACGGTGTCCGTGGTTGCCGACCAGATCGGCTCACCGACCTGGTCGGCCGACCTGGCCGGCCGGCTGATCGACCTGGTGCAGTCCGGGCTGCCGGCCGGGACCTACCACTGCCGGGGTGCCGGCAGCACCAGTTGGCACGGCTTCGCCCAGGCGATCTTCGCCGAGCTGGGCGCCGACCCGGAGCGGGTGCTGGCCATTCCCACCGAAAAGTACCCCCGGCCGGCTCCGCGTCCGGCATACTCCGTGCTGTCCGACGCCGAATGGTTGGCCGCAGGCCTGCCGGGGATGCTCGACTGGCGAGCGGCGCTCACTGCCGCGCTGGCCGCCGACCGGGCCGCGTACCTGCCTGCGAAGTAAGGACTTTTCCCGCACATGCTCGCTCGTACCCGGCTGGCTGCTGCGCTGAGCACGGTAGCGCTGCTCGTCGCCGGCGTGCTGGCCGACGCCGCGCCGGCGGCCGCCTGGCCCAGCGCCAACCTCGAACTGATCGGGCGCGGCGACGGCAATGGGATCGGCCTGGGCCAGGACGGGGCGTTCGGCTACGCCACCCGCTCGCTTTGGTCGGCGAACCAGATCCTGACCCACTACTACGGCGGCAGCGTCCGAGCCGTCGGCCTGGCTCCGATGACCGTGGACCTGGTGTCGGGCGGCGTGGACGCGCTCCTGGTGGGCTCGCCCGGGGCCGCGTTCCGGATCGACAACGTCACCGTGCCGGCCGGCGCGGCGGCCAAGCTGAGCTACTCCGCGGCGACCGGCTACGCCGTGCAGGTCGCTCCGGCCGGCTGTACCGGCAGCTACGGCGCGGCCCGGCACGTGCGCAGCAACACCTTCGTCTCGACCGTTGCGAACCCGACCACGGTCGATCAGATGCTGCACCTGTGCGGCGACTTCGCCTACCGGGGCACGCTGGCGATGGTGCCCGGCCGGACCAGCCGGTTCGACCATCCGTTCCGGGTGGTGAACCAGCTGAGCATGAACGACTACCTGCGCTCGGTGCTGAACAACGTGGCAACCGAGCGGAACCGGCAGATCGATGCCGGCGGCAACGAGCAGTTCCTGCGGGCGATGGCCATCACGCTGCGCTCGCTGGCCGCGACCACGCGCAAGCGCCCGTGGGCCAAAGCGGACACCACGGACCTGAGCCTGCCCTACGTCGCGGCCGGCAACTGGCCCGGCGGCAGCCTGGAGGACCCGCGGACCGACGAGGCGGTGCAGGCGACGGGCTCGCAGGTAGTGGTGAACGCCGCGGGCACCGCGGTCGTCCACTCGGTCTATTGCGGCTCGTCCGGTGGCTGGACCGCGGGTGGCGGATTCCCGGTCGTCCAGGATGACGGTGACGCCGGATCGCCGTCGGAGAGCTGGCGCCAGGTGATCGACGTCGGCTTCCTGTCCAGCCAGCTCGAGATCAACATCGGCACCCTGCGGGCGGTCGGCTTCACCCGTACCGGCCTCGGCGCGCTGGGTGGCCGGGTGCGCACCGTCACGCTGCGCGGCGATCGGGGCAGCGTCACCCTGACCGCTGCCTTCTTCACTGCCAGGATGGGCCTGCAGTCGGACTGGTTCGCGCTCAACACCGCGCCGCCGGGCTTCCATCTGAGCAACTCCTATGACCATCCCACGATCAGCTACCAGGGCGCCTTCGGCCAACCGGGGGACCAGCCGTTCGCCTGCGACTTCGACGGGGACGGCAAGGACACCGTAGGGGTGTACCGGGCGCGGACCGGCACCTTCTACGTCCGTAATTCGCTGCAGCCGGGCACGCCGTACTACACCGTGTCGCTGGGCACCGCCGGCGACGTCCCGGTGTGCGGGGACTGGGACGGCGACGGGATCGACACGGTCGGGGTGTACGACCCGCGCACGGCCCGGTTCTACCTGATCGACAGCGTGGGCCGGACGGCCGGCACGCCGCTGATCCAGGTGCTGCTCGGCGGCCGGGGCTTCCGGCCGCTGGCCGGCGACTGGGACGGCGACCACCGGGCCACGGCCGGCGTCTGGGATCCGGTGCAGCACTACGTCTACCTGGTCAACTCGCTCGCCTCCGGCGCGCCCCGGTCCCGCTACCAGTTCGGCCTGGGCGGGGTCGGGATGTTCGCAGGCGACTTCGACGGTGACGGCCGGGACGGCTACGGCCAGTACTACGGCGGCACATTCGACGTGGTGAACACTCCGGGTGGCTTCGAGAGCGGCCTGGCCAGCGGCTTCGGGGTGTCGGGCGACCTGCCGCTGATCGGCGACTGGGACGGCGACGGCACCGACTCAATCGGCTACGGCACCGGCTACTGAGCCGGCGGTGGGCTGCGCCACCCGCTGCACCACCCGCCTGGCATCAATGCTCAACCGGCCGGTTTTGGCGCCGAATAGGTTGGTACGGCACTGAGGGTTGCGCCGTTGCCATGTTGCGATTCGGGTCCGGCCGATCCGCGCCGAGGTCCGACGAACGTAAGGTCTGCGCATGAGTTCTTCCCGTCCCGGCCGTTCGGCGCGCCTGCGGGCGGCGGTGGTCACCGGCTCGGTGCTCGCCGCCTCGCTGGTCGGGCTGGCGGTGAACGCCGGCCCGGCGGCCGCCTGGGCCGGCGCGAACGTCAACATCACCGGCCACGGCTACGGCCACGGCCGGGGGATGGGCCAGTGGGGCTCATTCGGCTACGCCACCAACTACGGCTGGACGTACACCCAGATCCTCAACCACTACTACGGCGGCACCGCCGTGCAGTCGGTGGGCCTGGGCGCGATGACGGTGGATTTGTCCGAACTGGACGGCAACGGCTCGGTCTGGGTCACCTCCGGCGCCGCGTTCACCGCCGGCGGCCTGGCCATCCCGGCCAACGGCTCGGCCCGGATCACGCTGTCCGGCAGCACGCTCACCGCGCAGGGCAACGCCGCTGGCTGCGGCAAGCCGCTGGGCGGGGTGCACCCGGCCACCAACGGCGTGTTCAAGTCCTCGGTGGCCAGCCCGCAGACGCTCGGCCAGATGCTGACCGTCTGCGACACCGGACGCACCTTCCGGGGCACGCTGACCCTGCTCAACGGCGGCGGGCAGAGCCGGGTGGTGAACACCCTGAGCATGGACGACTACCTGCGCGGCGTGGTGCCGCGCGAGTCGCCGGCCTCCTGGGGTGACGCGGCCGGCGGCAAGGGGATGGCGGCGTTGCAGGCCCAGGCGGTGGCAGCCCGGTCCTACGCGGCGGCCTCCAGCCGGTACGCCTGGGCCAAGATCTGCGACACCCAGAGCTGCCAGGTCTACGGCGGGGCCGGCCTGAACGGCACGCTGCTCGAGGACCCCCGCAGCAACACCGCGGTCACCACCACCAGCGGCAAGGCGCTCACCGCCGGCGGCTCAGTCGTCTCGGCGGAGTTCAGCGCCTCCACCGGCGGCTGGACGGCCGGTGGCCAGTTCCCCGCGGTGCAGGACCTCGGCGACACGGCGGCCCCGGACCACGACTGGTCCACCTCGATCCCGGCCAGCACGGTCGGCAACGCCTTCGGGGTGGGTGTGCTGCAGTCGATCACGGTCACCCGCAACGGCCTCGGTGCCGACGGCGGCCGGGTGCTGACCGCCAAGGTGACCGGCACATCCGGCAGCACCACGGTGAGCGGGGAGGGATTCCGTTCCGCGCTCGGGCTGAAGTCGGACTGGTTCAGCGTGCACAACCCGGTCATCCCGACCCTGTACCTCACCAACTCGCTCAGCCAGCCGGCGATCAACGTCGCGCAGGCCTTCGGCCAGCCCGGCGACGTCCCGCTGGCCTGCGATTTCAACGGCGACGGCACCGACACCGGAGCGGTCTACCGGCCAGCCAACGCCACCTTCTACATCCGGGACTCGCTCACCGCCGGCAGCCCGTACTACACCGTGCTGCTGGGCCGGCCCGGCGACCTGCCGGTGTGCGGCGACTGGGACGGCAACGGCACCGACACGGTCGGCGTGTACGACCCGAGCACGGCCCGGTTCTACCTGCTCAACACCAACAGCCGGACCGTGAGCACCCCGCTGATCACGCTGCTGCTCGGCGGCCGGAACTTCCTGCCGGTGGCCGGCGACTGGAACGGCGACCACCGGGTCACCCCGGGCGTCTTCGACCCGGCGACCGCGCGGTTCTACCTCATCGACTCGCTGGCGCCGGGCAGCCCGCGGTCCAGCTACCGGTTCGGCCAGCCGGCGGACTTGCCGGTGGCCGGTGACTGGAACCACGACGGCAAGGACACCATCGGGGTGTACCAGGGGCGCCGGTTCGCGCTGACGAACGTGCTGGCCAGCAGCTACTCCGCCGGCCAGATCAGCTACGCGGCCTTCGGCCTGCCCGGCGACCGGCCGATAGCCGGTGACTGGAACCACGACGGAGCCGACACGGTCGGGGTGGGCCGGGGCTACTGAGCCGGAGGACGGCCTCGGCCAGCTCTAGCGGGCGGAGTTCCGCGCGCCGGGCGTCACCAGCGCTCGGGCGCAGCAGGGTGTCCGGGCGGTCAGCAGCGCAGCCCAGCGGCCGACCGAGTCCAACTGCTCGGCGCTGCAGGTGGCGCTGGTCAGGCCGGTCCAGGCGAAGCCGGTCAGCACGGTCCGGACCGCCAGCCGCAGCACGCCGCGCAGCCGAAGGCGCCGGCTGCCGCATTCGCAGCGCAGGCTCCACCGCCGGCTGTTCGACCGGCTCCACGGCAGGCCCGGGCGCCGGCCGTCCTCGCGGCGCCCCTGCTCCATCGCTGCCTCCAAAATCCTCCCGAAAAACGCTGCCGCGAGCCTGCCCAAGCGAGCTTGGGCAGCGCTCAAGCCCGGCTGAAAAATGGGTGTTTCGGGACATTTGTTCGCTGGCGCAGGCGGAACCCGGCGCGATTCGCAGCGGCGGAAGCCGGCGGAGCAAACCGCTGTGAATCGCCCCGCGCCGGCTTGGTGGGCCGGAGCATCGCCGGACCCTCGGTAACATGACCTGTCGGCGCGGATGCCGCACGACGGTGCCGCGCGCCCGGCAATAGCCACCGACCGAAGAAGGACCATGACCGTAGCCAAGGCACCGGAGTTGCCCACCGCCGAGGTGGCCGACGCTCCGCTGCAGCGGGTCAACGCCCCCCGCAGCTTCTTTCGCGGCTTCGGCGACACCGCCGTCGAGATCTGGCAGTACCGCGAGCTGCTGGGCAACCTGATCCGCAAGGAACTCAAGGTCAAGTACAAGGACTCGGTGCTGGGCTTCGTCTGGAGCCTGCTGATGCCGCTGGTCCAGCTCGGCGTGTACTGGCTGGTCATCGGCAAGTTCCTGGGTGCCGGTGCCATCCCGTCCTACGGGGTGTTCATCTTCTGCGGGCTGGCGGTGTGGACGCTGTTCTCCGAGATCCTGTCCACCGCGACCACCTCGGTGGTGTTCAACTCGGGCCTGGTCAAGAAGGTGTACTTCCCGCGCGAGCTGTTCCCGCTGGCGGCCACCGGAGCGGCGGTGGTGAACTTCGGCTTCCAGCTGGTGATCCTGCTGATCGCCGACGTGATCGCCGGCATCGGCACCGGCGAGTGGCCGGATCTGCGCTACCTGCCGATGCCGATCCTGGCGCTGCTGATGCTGGTGGTCTTCGCCACCGCCTGCGGGCTGCTGCTGTCGGCCGCGAACGTCTACCTGCGCGACGTGCAGCACCTGATCACCGTGGTGCTCATGCTGTGGTTCTGGGTGACCCCGATCATCTACAACGCCAGCCGGGTGGACCGGACGCTGCCCAGCGCGCTCTACCAGGTGTATCTGATGAACCCGATGGCTTCGGTGGTGTTCGCCTTCCAGAAGTTCTTCTGGCCCCAGGGCGACGGGTCGGGCTTCGAGTTCACCGGCAGCATCTACGGCCGGCTGGGCGTGCTGCTGGCCGTCAGCCTGGCCTTCCTCTGGTTCGCCCAACGGGTCTTCGCCAAGGCGCAGGGCAACTTCGCGCAGGAGCTCTGAGCGCATCCGTGGCTAGCTCGCCGGTCATCCAGGTCACCGACGTCTCGAAGAAGTTCGTGATCCGCAAGGACAAGTCGCTCAAGGAGCGGCTGGTCAACTCCCGCCGGTCCCGGGCGCATGCCGAGGAGTTCTGGGCGCTGCGCGACATCGAGCTGGAGATCGACTCCGGTCACACGATCGGGCTGATCGGTGGCAACGGCTCGGGCAAGAGCACCCTGCTCAAGATCATCGGCGGCATCCTCACCCCGACCACCGGCTACGTCGCCCGGCGCGGTCGGCTGGCCGCACTGCTGGAGCTGGGTGCCGGCTTCCACGGCGACCTGACCGGCCGGGAGAACGTCTACCTCAACGCCTCGATCCTGGGGCTGAGCCGTGCCCAGACCGACCAGTACTTCGACTCCATCGTCGACTTCTCCGGCATCGAGCAGTTCATCGACACCCAGGTGAAGTTCTACTCCTCCGGCATGTACGTCCGGCTGGCGTTCGCGGTGGCCATCCACGTCGATCCCGAGATCCTGCTGGTGGACGAGGTGCTGGCGGTCGGCGACGAGCCGTTCCAGCGCAAGTGCCTGGACCGGATCAAGCAGTTCCAGCAGGACGGCCGGACGATCATCCTGGTCACCCACAGCCTGGAGCAGGTGCGCCAGATGTGTGACCGGGTGGTGCTGCTCAACGCCGGACGGATGGTCGTCCACGGCAGCCCGGCCGAGGCGGTCCGGCACTTCCGGGAGGCCAACTCCTCGGCCGAGCAGGTGCGGCAGGACCAGCGCACCCACCGGCTGACGATCAGCAACCCGCGCACCTTCGGCAGCAACGGCCGGCCGGCTCCGGTATACCCGTCCGGCACCAGCCTGGGCGTGGAGTTCGACGTCACCGCCGAGCAGGAGGTCGCCGACTGGGCCGCCGGGGTGGCGCTGACCGACGCCTCCGGGCTGCTGATCTACGGCACCAACACCGTGCTGCAGAACATCTCGGTGGCCCCGATCACCGGCACCCGCACCGTGCGGTTCCGGTTCGACCAGCTGCCGGTGGCCGAGGGCCAGTACTTCGTCGACATCGCCGTGCACCCGCGGATCGGCCCGGACTACCACCGGATCGACCGCGCGGTGTCCTTCCAGGTGAACAACGACGCCACCGACCCCGGCGTCCTCGCACTGAGCCCGAAGATCGAGATCGAATGAGCCGGCAGGCCCAGCCCGGCTGAGTCCAGCACGACCACGCCCCGGAGCAATCGCCCCACCCGAAGGACGAAACCCCATGAGCCTGTACCAAGCCCGCACGGTCGCCGAGGCCCGCAGCCTGCTGCCGAACAACGGTGAGCCGGTGGTGATCGTGCCGGTGTTCAACTCCTACGACGAGGTGGTGCGCTGCTACCAGGCCTTCTTCCGACACACGCCGGCCTCGGTGCCGCTGCTGGTGGTCGATGACAAGGGCTGGGACCGGCGGCCGTTCACCGTGCTGGCCGAGATCTTCGCCGGCGCCGAGCCGCCGGTGCACGACGTGGTGGTGCTGGAGCAGATGCTGAACAAGGGCTTCCTGCTCACCATGAACGACGCCTTCGCCGCCGCCGCGCCGGCCGACGTGGTGATCCTGAACAGCGATGTCGTCGTGGGGCCGGAGTGGCTGGACCGGATGCGGGCGGCGGCCGAGTCGGCCAACACCATTGCCACCGTGAGCGCGCTGACCAACCACGGCACGATCATCTCCATCCCCGAGCGCAACGTCGCCAGTGACGACGTTCCCGGCGGCCTGTCGGTGGACGAGGCGGCCCGGCGGGTGGCTGCCGGATCACCACGGTTGCGGCCGCGGATCCCCACCGCGATCGGCCACTGCACCTACGTCCGGCGGGCGGTGCTGGAGGTGGTGGGCGCGTTCGACCCGGCGTTCTCGCCCGGCTACGGCGAGGAGGTGGACTTCAGCCAGCGCGCGGTGGCAGCCGGTTTCGAGCACGTGGTGGCCGACGACGTCTACGTCTTCCACCGCGGCGGCTCCAGCTTCGGCCGCTCGCCGGCGGTGGAGAAGCGCAAGTACGAGCACGAGCAGATCATCCAGAACCGCTATCCGTACTACGGGCCGTGGGTGCGCCGGGTGGCCGCCGACGACTACTCGCCGCTGGCCGCGTCGCTGCTGGCCGCGCGCCGCTCGGTGCTCGGCATGGTGGTGGCCGTGGACGGCATGTGCCTGGGCCCGCTGGCCGCCGGCACCCAGGTGGGCACGGTAGAGACGGTGCGCGCGCTGGCCGCACGCGACGACGTGCGCCAGGTCGTCCTCTTCACCCCGCTGCAGGTGCCGGACTACCTCACCCAGGCCATCGCCGGCATCGACAAGATCGTCGTCGAGCCGGTCAGCAGCAGCCTGGAGGAGTGGACCGGTGACCGGTCGCACGTGGTGTTCCGGCCGTACCAGGTGCGCGACGAGGGCGAGATCGAGTGGCTGCGCACGGTCGCCGACCGGGTGGTGGTCAACCAGCTCGACTTCATCGCCTACCACGACGCCGCCTACTTCGGCAGTGACGCGGAGTGGCGGCGCTACCGCGACCTGGCCCGGCTGACCGCCAACACGGTGGACGGCATCACCTACATCTCCGAGCACTCGCGCGAGTCGGCCCGGGCCGAGGGTCTGTTGCCGGCGGACAAGCCGAACCGCATCATCTACAACGGCACCGACCACACCGCGCTAGTGCCGACCGCCGCCAGCCAGCCGGCCGGCGCCGACGGGCTGCAGCCCGGCTTCCTGCTCTGCCTCGGGGTGTCCTACCACCACAAGAACCGGATGTTCGCGCTGCGGATGCTCGCCGAGCTGCACGCCACCGGCTGGACCGGTTCGCTGGTGCTGGCCGGCGCCCACCCGCCGCACGGCTCGTCCAGCCCGGAGGAGGCCCGGTTCCTGATCGAGCACCCGCAGCTGGCCGACTCGGTGGTCAACATCGGCATCTTCAGCGACGCCGAGAAGGTGTGGCTCTACCGCAATGCCGGCCTGGTGCTGTACCCGACGCTGTCCGAGGGGTTCGGGCTGATCCCGTTCGAGGCCGCGCACTTCGGCGCGCCGTGCCTGTCCACCCGGCAGGGCGGGCTGGCCGAGGTGCTGCCGCCCGGCATCCCGACCATCGCCGGCTTCGACCCGATCGCCGCCGCGGCCACCGCCCGGACGCTGCTGGACGACCCGACGGCCGGCCAGAAGGTGGTGGAGGAGATCCTCGGCAAGGGTGCCGAATTCACCTGGGAGAAGGTGGCCGCCGATCTGATGACGGTGCTCACCGAGGTCACCGCCCGGCCGGCCAGCCGGGTGGTCGCCATCCGCGGCGAGCAGGGGACTTCCTACCTGACCGGCGCCGGACTCGGCGGTGGCGGCGGGGTGGGGCTCAGGCGCGGCGTGGACGCCGCGATGGAGTTCTTCGCCGCCCGCCCCGACCTCCGGGTGAAGCTGGTGCCGCCGGGCTCGAAGCGGCAGGCGCTGGTGCGGCAGGCGCTCGCCAAGGCCCAGCGCCGGTAGCCGGGGCCGCTCGCGCTCGTTTGTGGCTAGCGGCGCCGTCCTCGGATGAAGTAGAGGATCGGCACCGTACCGGCCGAATTGATCAGCAGGATCGACAGCGCCCAGCGTGCCTTCGAACCCTGGATCCGGTTCGAAGGCCGTCGGGCGAGGTCGATCAGGGCGGCGATCTTGAGGATGCCCTCGACCATCCCGCCGGCAACGATCAGGCGGCGGGCGCGCGGGCTGAGGTCGTGCCAGCTTCTGCGAGTCACCACACCACTGTGCGCCGGTGCCCGATCTTCGGCAACGGGCAGCGGGGTTCGAGCGCCGGCGTCAGCACCTCCCGGGCCCGGTCATTGAGCGCTCTTTCGGAGGTCCTGAACGAGTTTCGCAACAGCCGCGAGCGTAACCAGTGCGAATACGACGACCGCAAGCCACAGCGGTGCGCTCGGCGAGCCACTCTTCACGAACGCGGTCACGAGCGCTCCCACGGCCGCGATCACCGTCGCGGCGAACGCCAGGATCGCGACGATCAGATCGAGGCGGGTGGCCGGCCGCGTCCACGCGCGCAGCCAGAACCCGGCGTCTCGATACTGAACCGGTGTGCCTAGCTGGTCGTCCCCGGTGGCCAGGGACTGGAAGCTGGACTGCGATACCGCCAGGTCGGCGAAGTCAACCGCGGTGTGCTGGACCTTCAGTACCAGGGGTCGATTGCCGGCGCCCTCGCGCTTGATCAAGATATGGCTCGCTGGTCAACCGTTGCGCGCCGTGAGCGTCTTCGGAAATACGGCGTACCCGTCCGGGGCCAACTTGTCCTGCGGAAAGGCAGTAGCGCGCAGCCACTTCGTCATACCGACCCGGCCACCGCAGGCGCGGACTGGGCGTACAACTCGCCGAGGATGAGGAGTCCCAGGTCGCCTCGAGCCACCATGTCGAGGCGACGGAAGGGAGATTGCGACGGATCCACATTCCAAACATAGGCATTGAGGCCGAGCGCGTCGCCGAGCAGCAGGAGGTCTATCACGCCCTGCGAACGGTCCCTGTCGCCGATCCAGAATTCCATGTTGAGCGTTGGATGTATGCGCTGCATCCAATCGCGAAGCTCGTGTTCGAGGAACTGCCTTATTCGCTCTGTTATCTCCTGGACTCCGGCTTCGGTTTGCTGCGAGAGGTTGCCGCGCCCTTCGAGAAGTTCACGAGACTGGTCGCTGTTGCGCAACTGTCGTGCTACCTGGTCCCGAACAGGCTCGCGAAGCTCGTCCGCTGCCCTGGCAAGAAGCTCGCTCCGTTCGGCCGGGTCGTCCAGCAGCCCGAACATTTTCCGGACGGCCCGGCGCAGGCTTTCCGGCCGGATCGATCGGCGCCATCGTTCGGATGCCACCGCCAGCACCGGAAGTTGAAGTTCGAAGTCAAGGGTGCTCGTGAACGTGCTGGTCGCATCGGCCGCGCTCGAACCGCCGCCACCGCCGCCGTTCGTCGGTGGGGTGGCTGGTTGGCCACCACCACCAGTTCCGCCCGGCGGCGGGGGCGAACCACCTGAACTGACCGTCACCAGCCCGACGATGCAGCCGGAGCATACGAACCGCGGCTGGCCACGCGGCTTGCCTCCATGATTCGGACAGCCCAGGCTGCTGCACACGCTGCACACGCCGATCGCGTCGCCGTTATGGGCGACTCCGATCGTGCACTCGAAGCAGGCGCTCATGTCCCTCCTCGAAAGGCCGCGACGCAGCGCTACGCCCTAGACGATCCCACAATCAGCGCCTTGGCGGGCCTGGAAACCGCGACCGATTACCCGACCTCCCCGGCGCGCGTCAGAAGTCGTAGCGGACGATCGCCCGACGCAGCGACGGCACGTGCACGACCTGGAAGCCGGCGGCGAGGAATGAGCTGAGCGCCCCGACATGCATCTCGCCCCAGGTCACCTCCTTGCCCGCAGCCGGCTTCATCGGATACGCCTCGACGGCCCGCGCACCGGCGGCGCGCGCCAGGTCGATCGTGCCGGCGGCCAGCGCGCGGCTGACTCCCTCGCGGCGGTAGCCGGCCCGGGTCACGAAGCAGGTGACCGCCCAGATGCTCGGATCGTCCTTGTCCTCGGCGCGGCCCTTCCAGGTCGTCTGGCGCAGGTACCGGTAGTCGCAACGCGGCGCCACCGAGCACCAACCCACCGGCTCGCCGTCGAGGTAGGCCAGCAGCCCGTGCCCCTCGCTCACCTGGTCCCGGAGCAGTTCCCGGCGGCCCGCGACGTTGTCGGAGTGCTGGTCGTACCAGCCCATCCGATAACCCTGGCACTGGCACCGGGCAGCCTGTCCACGGGTGCCGAAGACCGTCTGGACGTCGTCGAAGAGTGCCTCGCTGACCGGCCGGATGGTGACTGCCATGGCCTCACGATGGCACATCCGGGGGTGGCGAGTGGAGCGATCCAGCGACTCAGCCTCCAGATCGCTCCACTGCGCGTGAGCGCGTTCAGCTCAACAGAGATACTTGCCGCAGTAATCGAGCTCCGCGGTCGCCGAGCCCGAGGTCTGGCTCGGGAACAGCGTCACCGACACGGTGATCTCGGCGGGGCTGGTGCTGGTCAGCGTGCAGGTGGGCGAGTACGACTGGCAGCCCGACACGATCTGGCTGGACCACGGCGCCGGTACCGTCCAGGCATAGCTGGTCGAGCCGGTCTGGGCAACGTCGTACTGCACGGTGTAGCTGCTTGACGGTTCGTCGGGGGTGCAGAACTTGCGGAACGTCGGCTGGGTGTGCGCCGGATATACCGCGCAGCCGAGGACGCCGAGGGTGGCGCCGGCGGTTCCGCCTGCGGTTCCGCCGGCGATGACAACGTAGGTCGAGGCTGCCAGTCCAGCCACGAGCAGGGATGCAACCTTGCGCATGTGCGGGCTCCTTCGAGCAATCGAGCGGGTGCGCAGACCCTATTGCGGAGCCGGGTAGGAATCAATGCCGCAGATCTGGACATTCCGTCCGAATCATCGAGTCGGCTGGGTTCATTTCCATCCGAATAGGCGGATCAGCCTTCGGCGGCCGGACGGTCCAGTGCCGATCGGCTCGGCGGCGGCCCGTCGCTGGGGTCGGTCTTGACGGCCAGCAGCTTGATGCCGCTGATCGCCACCGCGCTCAGCGGCAGGTGGGCCGCCTCGTCCGGGATGTGCACCGACTCGGAGTCCAGCGCGACCTTGACGATCCGGAAGCCGGCCCGCCACAGCGCCAGCTGCAGCTCGTCGGCGGTGATCCCGTTCAGCGTCCGGTACACCTCGAGCATCTCGGTGGCCATCTCGGGCGGCCCGGCGTCCCGGACGGTGCGCAGGATGTCGGCGTTGCTGTGCTTGAACTGGGCAAACCCGTCGGGGTACCAGTTGACCAGGTGGGTGCCGTGCGCGGAGTTGTAGAACGGCCAGAGCTGGATGAACAGCACGCCGTCATCCACCAGGATCCGGCGCACCTCACGCAGCACGCCCACCGGGTCGGCGATGTGCTCGAAGGCCGACCAGCTGATCACGTAGTCGAAGCTGGCGTCCTCGGCAGGCAGCCGCACCTCCTCGCTGGTGGCGAAGAACAGGTTCTGCGGCAGCTCGTCGAGGCCGAGGTGCTCCTTGGCCCGCTGGGCCAGCAGATCCACGTCGGTGGTCAGCAGGTCGAAGCCGACCAGCCGGTCCGGCTTGGCGGCCAGCGTCACCCCGAGGTCGATGATGCCGTCGCCGCAGCCGATGTCGGCGATCCGCTTGCCGGTGAGTGAGATGCCGTCGCCGCCGAAGAAGTCCAGCACCGCGCCCGCCGCATCGGTGAAGTGGGCGTCCCACCAGACCTGCGGGCTGGCCGACTTCGAGTAGTGGTCGGCGCAGGCGGCCGGCAGCTCGGTGGCTGGATCGGTGGAGGTCACGCGGCTTCCTGTTCTCGATGAGCGGCCGATCGGGTCAGGCACACCCTAGTCGCTGCCGGCGAGCACGCACGCCGGGACGGTCGCAGCCGGGGTGACACCCGCGGTCGACGGAAGCTGGCAGCACGCTTTGCCGCCTCCCGGCCCGGCAGCGGGTGGATGGGATACTGGCCGGCGTGTCGAGCGAGGTGATGGTTGCCAGGCCGGAGCCGGCCACCGTCGCCTCGGACCGCGACGAGTGGTGGCTGCTGGACCGGCTGGCGCTGGCCTCATCGGTGATGTCCGGCCTGGTGCTGTATGCCCTGATCGGCCGGGGCGGCTGGTACGTCGATGACTTCCTCAACTTCGGCCTGGCGCGCGAGTCGCCGCTGAGCGTGCACTACCTGGGCCTGGCGGTCTTCGGCCACCCGCAACCGGGCACCCGGCTGGCGAACTGGCTGCTCTACCGGCTCGCGCCGATGAACTACCACGTGGCCTCGGCACTGGTCTGCCTCTCGGTCGCGCTTGCTGCCTGGATGTTCTACCGGGTGCTGCGGCTGGCGTTCCGGCCCAGCCCCTGGCACCTGCTGCTGACGGTGGTGGCCGGCGGCACCGCGCTGTGGGTGCCGGTGGCAGCCTGGTGGGCCGGCGGCTCGGAGATCGCCGGCTGCCTGCTCGCCAACGTGCTGGTGGTGCACGCCCTGCTGCACTGCTACCGGGGCCCGCGCCGGGCGCTGTGGGCGGTGCTGGCGGCGTGCTGGCTGGTGGGCGGCCTGGCCTTCTACGAGCGGGCGCTGCTCGGTGGCGTGTTCGCCGTCTGGTTCGTGCTGGCGGTGGGCGCCCGATCGGCCCGGCCGGGCGAGCTGCTGCGAGTGCTCGGCCGGATCTCCACCGGCTGCCTGGCGCTGCTGGTGGTCGCCGTCGCCTACCTCTACGTCTATGCCACCCATCGGTTCGTGCACAGCCAGCCGGGCTACACCCGTACCGAGGTGCTGCACTTCCTGTGGGTGTGCTGGAGCCACACCCTTATCCCGTCGCTGTTCGGCGGCACGCTGCGGACCGGGCAGAACATCGCCGAGTCGTTCGCGGCCCCGCCGCTGTGGTGGCTCACGCTCTGCCAGCTGGCGCTGCTGGCGCTGGTCGGCTACGGCATCCTGCGCAACCGGCTGCGCTCGGTGCTGGCGTGGCTGGTGTTCCTGGTGCTGTTCATGCCCGCCCAGTACGCGATCGCGACCGCGCGGCTGCACGTGCACGGGCCGGCGATCGGCAACGAATTCCGCTATCTGGCCGACCTGCTGCCGCTGCTGCTATTGACCGTCGCGGTGACCGTGCTGCGCCGGCGGCTGCTGCCGGCCGAGGACGCCCCGGCCGGTGTTGAGGCCGTGCCGATCGGTGCCGAGGCCGTGCCGACCGGTGCCGAGGCCGTGCCGGCCGCTGACGCCCCGGTTGAAGCTCGCGGTGCCGCCGAGGCGCCTGCGGTCCGGCGGCGGTGGCCGTCCGTGCGGCGCGGGCACCTGATCGCCACGGTGGCGGCGCTGGTCGTGCTCTGGACGGTCTTCTGGATCTCCGCGCTCCCGGTATCGCACCGGTGGCTGGCCAGCCGCGGCGTCCGGTACGTGAACAACCTGCGCACCGAGCTGCCCGAGCGGGATCGGCAGGGTCCGTGGAGCCTGTACACCACGTTCGCGCCGCAGACCGTCTCGCCGATCGCCTGGGGCCGCTACAGCTCCACGCCGTCCATCGCCGAGCTGGTCGGCGGCCGTCCGGTCAGCGTGGACGACCTGTCCAAGCCGATGTACGTGGTGGACGCCGACGGCCACCTGCGTCCGGCGCGGTTCGAGTCGCTGGCCCAGGCGCCGGGCATCTGCAGCACCGGGCCGCAGCGGATCATGCAGCCGATCAACCGGCCGCTGGGCAAGGGCCTGTGGAACGTGCAGCTGAGCTACCGGGTCGCCACGCCGACCACCCTGCGGTTCGCGCTCGATCCGGGCAGCGGGGTCGCGGTGGAGGCGACCGGCTCGTTCCGCGGCTTTCCGGTCAGCGGCTCGGGCCGGCTGACCTTCGCGCTGCGGCAGACCGCGGTCGTCGGTTTCCGGCTGGACGCGGCGGTGGCCGGCGCGTGCATCTCCGACGTGCAGCTCGGCCGTCCGGTGCCGGCCGGGTGAGCCGGCACGAGCCGACCGGCAATCTTCACCTGTCAGAGATCGAAGCGACGGGATGCGATACTGCGCCGGTGTCCAGCGCGGTGATGGCTGCGGAGCGGCCGGTACGGCAGCCGGTCCGATCACCCTGGTGGCTGCTGGACCGGTTGGCCCTGGCCTGGTCGGTGGTCAGCGCGCTGGTGCTCTACGCGCTCATCGGGCGCGGCGGCTGGTACGTCGATGACTTCCTCAACTACGGCCTGGCCAAGGAGCACCCGCTCAACCGCGCCTACATCGACCTGCCGATCTTCGGCCATCCGCAGCAGGGCACCCGGGTGCTCAACTGGGTGCTGTACCGGATCTCGCCGATGAACTACCAGCTCGCCACCGCCCTGCTCTGCCTCGGCATCGGGGTGACGACCTACCTGGTGTACCGGATCCTGCGGCTGTCGTTCCGGCCCAGCCCGTGGCACCTGGTGCTCACCGCCATGGTCGGCACCAGCGGGCTCTGGGTAGCGCCGATCGCCTGGTGGGCGGCCGGCGGCGAGATCACCTGGTGCGTGCTGACCAGCATGCTGACCACGCACGCGATGCTGCGCTGCTATCGCGGCCCGCACCGGTGGCTGTGGGGGATATCGGCCGGCTGGTGGCTGCTGATCGGGCTGGCCTTCTACGAACGGACGCTGTTCGGCGGCGCGTTCGCGGCCTGGTTCCTGTTGGCCGTGGCCTGCCGGTCGGCACGTCCACGCGACGTGCTGGCGGTGCTGCGGCGGGCCTGGTCCGGTTACCTGGCGCTGCTCGTGGTGGCGATGGCCTACCTGCTCTACTACACCAGCCACCACTTCGTCCGGCGCCAACCCGGCTACAGCCGCAGCGAGCTGCTGCACTTCCTCTGGGTGTGCTGGAGTTACACCCTCGTTCCCGGCCTGTTCGGCGGCCCGCTGCGGACCGCCCACAACGACGTGCTGTCCGTCGCGGATCCGCAGCTGTGGTGGCTGATCGCCTGCCAGCTCGGCCTGCTGGCGATCGTCGGGTACGGGCTGCTGCGCAACCGGGTGCGTGCGCTGCTGGCCTGGCTGGTCTTCCTGGCGATCTTCCTGCCGGCGCAGTACGCCATCGCCACCGCCCGGCTGCGCTACTACCACTGGCAGGCCGGCCAGCAGTTCCGCTATCTCGCCGACCTGCTGCCGCTGCTGGTGTTGACGGTCGCGATCAGCGTGCTGAGCCGCGGCGATCTGCTGGCCGATCGAGCCGAGGACCGCGACCGGGAGCTCGACCGGCAACCGGCAGGTTGGCGGGGATTGCAGCGCCGGCGGTTGCTCGCCACCGGCGGCGTCCTGGCCGGGTTGTGGCTGGTGTATCTGGTCACCTCCGTGCCGGTCGCCCGACTGTGGGTGCACGGCCGGCACGTGACCTACGTGCAGAACCTGCGTGCGGCGGTGGCCTCGCAGGACCGGCACGGTCCATGGAGCCTCTACACCACTTACACCCCGCCGAACGTCTCTCCGTTCGGCTATGGCCATTACAGCCAGACGCCGGTGGTGGCCAGCCTGGTCACGGACCGTCCGGTGAGCGCCGATGACCTGAGCAAGCCGATGTACGTGGTGACCGAGGAAGGCCGGATCCGGCCGGCGCAGCTGCAGACCGCGGCGACCGTGCCGAACACCTGCAGCACCAAGCGAGACAAGGTCATGCTGCCGCTGAGCCGGCCGCTGGACAAGGATCTGTGGAACCTGCAGCTGCACTACCAGGTCAGTGCGCCGACCGTGTTTCGGTTCGCCCTCGATCCGGGCAACGGGCGGGCGGTGGAGGCGACCGGATCGTTCCGGCTGTTCCGGGTCAGCGGCTCGGGCCAGCTCACCTTCGCCATCCGACCGAGCTCGATCAAGGCGCTCCGGTTCGACACCTCCACGGTCGGTGGCTGCATCTCCGACGTCCGGATCGGCACCCCGCAGCCGACCGGCTGAACAATCCAGTCAGTTGCGGGCCAGATCCAGGTCCGCGATGGTCAGGGCGGCCATCCGTGCCTCACCGAACGCATTGGGATGGACGATGACGGGGTTGGTGCCGGCCAGCACCGGCTCGACCCAGCGAGTGCCGATTGGCTGGCATGCATCGTGGCCTTCCGAGGCCGTGCTGAGGTCAACGTAGCTGGCGCCGGTTGCCGCCGCCGCGCGGCGCACGGCGTCGTTGAGGGTGGCCTGGATGCCGCGCAGGTAGGGCACATCGCCGGTTGCGACGGGCATCTGAGGGAAGCAGCCACCTGCCTTGGGCAGGATCCACGGGTAGCCGAGGATCGCAACCCTGGCCCGCGGCGCCTTGGCCCGGACCGCCCCCAGCGCGCGGACCAGCGCGGGATAGGTCGTGGTGGTAATGGTGTTCTCGAACGACGCGCCGTACCTGTGCTGGCACGGGCTGCCTTGCCCGAGGGTGGCGAGCCCGGCCGAACCGCAGTCGAGGATGGCGTCGATGAACACGCCGCTGTCGTTGCCGCCGATGGTCATCGTTACCAGCTGGGTGTCGGCCTGCACCGCGTTCAACTGGGGCGCGAGGCCCGGGTATTGCGAGGTGGCGAAGTCCTTGGTCTCGGCCGCGCCGCAGGTCACGTCGGTGAGTCGGACGCCGATCCGGGTAGCGATGACGTGCGGGTAGTTGCTGGTCGAGCGCAGGCACTGCGGTGCGGCGGTCAGGTCGGGCGGCAGCGTGCCGGAGGCGGCGCTGTAGGAGTCGCCCAGTGCGACGTATCGCAGCGGAATGGTGCTCGCCCCGGTCGGCGAGGCGAGCAGGACGGCACCGACGACTGCCGCGACGAATGCGGCGGCGATGCTGCGGACTCCTCGGCGCACGGCGAACCCCCTTTGCCCTGAACGACACACAGCGCTCGGAGGGTTAACGAGTCGCGTGGTCGCGTCGTTACGGGCCGCTCGAGCCGGTGCCGCCGCTGCCGTCGCCGGGTTCCGGGAACGCGGTCGAGGGCAGCCTCCAGAAGCCGTCGGAGAAGCCGAGGATCAGCTGCGCGCTGGTGTTGCTGGCCGGGGTGACCACGTCGAAGCCGGCGTCGCCGGGGTAGGAGGTGGCAATCGCGGCGACGTCGCCGCGCGGGATCTTGGCGCTGCCGCCGCCGACCACCTTGCCGCTGCCGTCCACCATGATCGCGCACTGGGTCGGGAAGCCGAGCCGGTAGACCCAGCCGCGTACCTGCCGGGTGTTGCCGGTGATCGTGTCGCCGTCGAGCACGCCGTGCGAGGGGAACGCCGCCGCCGGCAGCGTGCGCACCCTGGACAGGTCGATCGAGGAGTCCGGCTTCAGCCCGCAGCCGATGGTGTAGTCACTGGTGAACGGGTAGGCGTGCAACCCCTTCAGCCGCGAAATCTGCTGCTGCGGCTGGTAGATCACGCTGCCGAACGGGTCGGTGGCGTTGAACCGCAGCGCGGCCGCGACCTCGTCCTGCTGGGCGCTGCGGGAGATCGCGGTGCTGAACACCTGCGGGCTGGCTCCCCAGAAGACCAGCACGGCGGCGGCCACCGCGAGGCCGCGGCTGAGCAGTTCGCGCGGCGAGGTGATCGTGCGGATCGCCACCACCGCCAGCGCGATCCAGAACAGCGCCGACAGCGAGACGTAGCGGCCTTGGGCGCCGTTGCCGCCGAAGACCTCGTTGCGGCCGTAGGAGATCAGCGCGGAGGCGGCCAGGCTGTAGACCAGCACTCCCCACCACGGCACCAGTTCGGCGAACTGCTCGCGTGCCGTCCAGTACCGCATCGCGCTCAGCGCCAGCACCACCAGGCCGGCCGCGCCGAGCAGGAGGCCGAGCGAGCCGCCGGACGGATCCCACAGGGTGGCCAGGTTGGTCAGGAAGGCCTGGGTGAGCAGGCCTGGATCATGCCCGTGCCCGCCGGCGGTGCCGCCCTGCGAGGTGGCCTTGTAGACGACCAGCGCGCCGAGCAGCAGGCCCAGCGGCAGCAACCACCGCCAACGCCGGTCCCGCCGCAGCACCGCCACCACGATCAGCGCCACCGGCACGCCGAATCCGGTGCCGTAGGTGAGCAGTGCCAGCGCCGCGACCAGCACGGCCAGCACGGTGCGGCCCCGGTAGGCCAGCAGGATGGCGAGCAGCGCGAACACGTTCGCGGTCAGCCAGGCGGTGCCGCTCATGCCGCGGACGAAGTTCCAGGCGCCGGACGGGCAGAACATCGCCGCGCTGGCGGCGACCAGCAGCAACCCGCGGATCAGCGGATTCCAGCTGCGGGGCAGCAGCAGCCAGATGATGGCCATCGAGGCGAGCGCCATCAGCAGCGAGAAGAAGCCCAGTTCGTGGTTGGTGCCGTTCAGCAGCCGGGCGTCGAGGTAGAACACGACCTGCGGGATCAGGAACGGATGCTCGTTCTGGTAGGTGAACAGCCCGCGCACGTGCAGGCTGCCGTCCGGGTTGGTGAACCGGAGCAGCGAGGTCCAGTAGTCCTGGTAGTTCAGCTCCGTGCTCTGCAGGATCCGGCGCACCATCAGCAGCGGCGGCAGCAGCGCGATCAGCACCAGCAGGGTGATCGGACGCAGCCAGCGGTCGGCCCGGCTGCGCCAGCCGGTTGACCGGGGAGCGTGCCGCGTGCCGCCACCGTCAGCGACCGCACCGTCCGCGGTGGCGTCCGCCGCGGTGACTTCCTCGGTACCGGCCGGCTGAGCCGGTTCGGCGGCGGTGGATCCGGCGGCCCGGTCTTCGGTGGTTCGGCCGGGGCTGGCCTGGCCGGGCGATTCCGTGCTGGTGATGACCCGCTCCATCCGTGCGATCAGTAGGACCGCTGGCCTGCCAGCGGCTGTGCCGCGGGCGCGGCGGCGACCGGACCCGGCCGCCCGTCGCCGACCAGGCCGGCCGGCGCGGCGGTTCCGGCCGCCTGCCCGGTGCGGCTCTTGATCGGGATCGAGGTGTCCAGGTTGCGGTCGGTTCGATGGATGATCAGCTCGGCCAGCAGGCCCATGCCGACCAGTTGGACGGCCAGGATGTCGAGCAGGATGCCCAGCTGCAGCAGCGGCCGGGTGCCGATCGCCTGCGAGGTGAAGGTCCAGACGCCGAGCAGGTACAGCAGGATGATCGAGCCGATCAGGCCGAAGATCAGGCCGATGCCGCCGAGCAGGTGGGACGGCCGCCGCCCGTACCGGGTGATGGACACCACGGTGAGCAGGTCGAGTGCCCCGCGCGCGTACCTCTCCAGGCCGTACTTGGACTTGCCGTGCAGCCGCGGCCGGTGGTTCACCGGCACCTCGGTGACCTTGAAGCCGTGGGCGTGCGCCAGCGCCGGGACGTAGCGGTGCAGCTCACCGTAGAGCGGCACCACGTCGTAGATCTCCTTGTGCGCAACGCGGAATCCGCTGTTGTGATCGTTCAGCTTCAGGCCGGTGACTATCCCGGTCGCCCGGTTGAACACCTTGGACGGCAGCCGCTTGCCGATCGGATCCTTGCGATCCCGCTTGTAGCCGGTGACCAGGTCGTAGCCGGTCTCCAGGGTGGACAGCAGCCGGGGCAGCTCGGCCGGGTCGTCCTGCATGTCGGCGTCCATGGTGATGATGATGTCGCCGCTGGCCTCGCCGAAGCCGGCCGACAGCGCGGCGGCCTTGCCGAAGTTGCTGCGGAACTGGATCGCCCGCACCCGCGGGTCGACGGCGGCGGCGCAGATGGCGTCCCAGGTGCCGTCGGAACTTCCGTCATCGACGAAGATGATCTCGAAGCGCAGTTCCGGCCGGGCCTGCATGGCGGTGACGATCTCGGCGGTCAGTGGGGCGATCGTCTTGACCTCATCCTTGGCCGGGATGACGAATGAGACGTCCACGGCGTCCGGGGTGCTCACGTAGTACTCCGTTCGAGGCTGGATGGGACTGGGAGATGATACGCCGGTGCCGGGCTCGGGCCCGGATCGTCGGCGCGTCGGCCGGCTGGCACCCGGTCCGACACCGTCCGCTCCGACACCGTGCGTGCGGGCATCGTCGCTGGCTGGTCAGGCACCGGCGGTCAGCACCGAGGTCTGATCCGGATACGGCAGCGTCGGGGTGAGGCCGGTGAGCCGGCGCTCGGTCAGTCCGGACCGCTCGATCGCCTCCCGGTAGCGCCGGCGGCGGGAGTTGTCGAAGACGATGACGCCGCCGGGCTCCAGCCGCTTGGCGGCCCGCTCCAGGCAGGCCTCGCGGGCCCGCCCGTCGATCACGATGAGGGAGAAGTCGCCGGGCAACTCGTCGATGGCCCCGACGTAGTCGGAGAAGTCGAGGTCGGCGTTGCCCTCCTTCTGCGATCCGATCAGCGGGCTGGCCGAGGGCACCGGCGGCACGATCCGGAAGTCGATGTTGGGATAGGCCGACAGGGTGGGGGCCAGGTGCTCGCCGAACTCGGCATGGTGCTCCACCGAGTGCACCTCGTCGGCGCGCTTGGCCAGCCACAGCGTGGAGGCTCCCGAGCCGTACTCGAACACCCGGGTCCGCTGGCCCCGGGCGGCCAGGCCGGACAGGTAGGCCTCCACCACGTCGATGGCTCGATAGGTCCACCAGGGCACGTCCAGCTCCGCGATGGCCAGCGAGTCGTAGGCGCGGGTCAGGCTGTAGAGCCAGTGCCGGGTGCGCCGGTCGCGGGCCGGTGCGCGCTCGCTCAGCACGCCCGCCCTGGTCAGCGCGGCCCCGGTGCCCCGGGCACCCGCGGCGTAGAGTCCCTTCACCTTCAGCAGCGCGGTGCCTCCGGCTCGGCTCCGCGCTTGCTGCGCTCCTCGTCGCTGACGCTCCTGCGATGCTCGCTCGCTGTCGCCTTCGGTGCTTTCTGCTCGGCTCCGCGCTTGCTGCGCTCCTCGTCGCTGACGCTCCTGCGATGCTCGCTCGCTGTCGCCTTCGGTGCTTTCTGCTCGGCTCCGCGCTTGCTGCGCTCCTCGTCGCTGACGCTCCTGCGATGCTCGCTCGCTGTCGCCTTCGGTCGGCTTGTCCATCGGCTCCCGTTCTCGACACTCGCTCGTTTTCGTCCACCCCGAAACCCGGACCGGCCGTGGTGTGCGCGAGCTTTTCAGTTCAGCCCCGGCCAGCAGCCGTGCTGCCTGACCGTGGCCGTGCGACGCGGTGGCGAGCCCGCTTCCGGCTGCCCCTTGTTCGGCGACTGCACCCGGCGCACCGGCAAACGGCGCCTGGGACGGCCACGAGCCCATAGTTTAGCCGGTCGAAGGGGGTGCTCCTCGACAGCGCGCCGGCCGCCGGGCAGGAGTGCGCCGATCCAGCCTTCGTTGGGTAGCATCGCCCTTCGCACCCACAGCCGGACGACCTCGTGGCCGGTGAGATGGTGTACGGGTGGGTTGGAGGATTTGTTGCGTTTGCTCCTGGACGCGACAGCCATCCCCGCCGACCTGCGCGGCGTCGGCCGATACCTGGACAGCCTGGTGCCGGCGCTGGTCGAGGCCGGGGTCGCGGTGACGGCGCTGACCCAGCCGGCCACCGCCGAGCGGTTCGCCGGGCACGGCGCCACGGTGCTCAGCGACTCCATCCCGGCCGGCCGGCCCGCTCGGCTGGCCTGGGAACAGCTGCGGTTGCCGGGCCTGGCCCGCCGGATCGCCCCGGACGTCCTGCACTCGCCGCATTACACCCAGCCGCTGCGCTGGCACGGGCCGCTGGTGGTGACCGTGCACGACGCCACGTTCTTCTCCAACCCGGAATGGCACACCCGGGTCAAGGCGCCGTTCTTCCGCGCCGCGACCCGGCTCGCGGTGCGGCACGCCGATGTCTGCGTGGTGGCCTCGCACGCCACCGCGCGGGAACTGCGGAGCCGGCTCGCGGTGCCGGCGGAGCGGCTGGAGGTGGCCCACCTGGGGGTGGACACCGCGCTGTTCCGGCCGCCGTCGCCGGCCGCCGTTGCCGAGGTGCGGGCGGCTGCCGGGCTGCGGCCGGACGAGGACTACATCGCGTTCCTGGGCACCCTGGAGCCGCGCAAGAACGTGCCGGCGCTGATCCGCGGCTGGCAGGCGGCCTGCCGGGGGCGGGAACATCCGCCGGCGCTGGTGCTGGCCGGGGGCGCCGGCTGGGACACCGAACTGGATTCGGTGGCCGCCGCCGTGCCGGCCGGATTGCGGCTGCTGCGTCCCGGTTACCTACCGCTGGCACAGTTGCCCGCGCTGCTCGGCGGCGCCACCGTGGTGGCCTACCCGAGCTTCGGCGAGGGCTTCGGGCTGCCGGTGCTGGAGGGCATGGCCTGCGGTGCGGCGGTGCTCACCACCCGGCACCTGTCGCTGCCGGAGGTGGGCGGCGACGCGGTGGCCTACTGCGGGACGGATGCCGAGTCCATCACCGCCGAGCTGGCTCGGCTGCTCGACGACCCGGCCCGCCGGGCCGAACTGGGCAGGGCCGGGGTGGCCCGCGCGGCGGGATTCAGTTGGGCGGCTACCGCGGCCGCGCACGTCCGGGCCTATGAGCGGGCGGTGCGGCGAGCGGACGGGCGGGCAGAACGGAAAGTGCGGACATGACGGACGTGCGGGCATGACGATGACCCAGCCAGAGCGTGCCTTGCCGGCCGAGTCGCGGCCGACCACCGTCTCAGTAGTGGTGGTGACCTACTCGCCGGGCCCGGCGCTGGAGGAGTTCCTGGACTCCCTGGCCGCAGCCTGCAGCGAGGAAGTGCAGGTGGTGCTGGCCGACAACGGCTCCACCGACGGCGCGCCGGAGCGAGCCGCCGAGCGGCCAGGCGTGCGGGTGCTGGCCACCGGCGGCAACCTCGGCTATGGCCGCGCGGCGAACCTGGGGGTGGCCGCGACCGGCACCGACTGGGTGGTGGTCAGCAACCCGGACGTGGTCTGGCAGCCGGGCGCGCTGGATGAACTGCTGGCGGTGGCCGCCCGCTGGCCACGCGCCGGCGCGGTGGGGCCGCTGATCCGCACCGCGCGGGGCCAGGTGTACCCGTCCGCGCGGGAGCTGCCGGCGTTGGGCCAGGGCGTGGGGCACGCCCTGCTCGGCACGGTGTGGCCGGGCAACCCGTGGACCCGCCGGTACCGGCGCGAGCAACTGCCGACCGAGCGGACCGCCGGCTGGCTGTCCGGCTCCTGCCTGCTGCTGCGCCGGGCGGCGTTCGACTCGGTGCACGGCTTCGACCCGCGCTACTTCATGTACTTCGAGGACGTCGACCTGGGCGAGCGGCTGGCCGCGGCCGGCTGGCTGAACGTCTACGCACCGTCGGCCGAGATCGTGCACACCGGCTCGCACGCGACCGACCACAACAAGCAGGCGATGTTCGTCGAACACCATCGCAGCGCCTACCGCTACCTGGCCGGCCGGTATCCGGGTTGGCGCTGGGCGCCGGTGCGGCTGGCGCTGCATGCCGGGCTGCTGGCCAGGGCCCGGCTGGCACCGCCGCTGATTGGGCTGGCCGCCCGGCGGCGGGAAGCCGGCGGGGGAGGGCAGGCATGAGCGGGGACGTGGACGCGATCGTGCTGGTCGGCGGCAAGGGCACCCGGCTGCGGCCGCTGACCGAGACGATGCCCAAGCCGATGCTGCCGATCGCCGGGGTGCCCTACCTGACCCACCTGCTGTCTCGGATCCGGGCCGCGGGCGTCCGGCACGTGATCATGGGCACCAGCTACAAGGCCGAGGTGTTCAGCGACTACTACGGCGACGGCTCGCAGCTCGGCCTGGATCTCGAGTACGTGGTGGAGGAGGTGCCGCTGGGTACCGGCGGCGCCATCGGCAACGTCGCCCCGCTGCTGCGGGCCGACACCGCGCTGATCTTCAACGGCGACATCCTCACCGGCTGCGACCTGACCGAGCTGCTCGGCACGCACCGCCGGACCGGCGCCGACGTCACCCTGCACCTGACCCGGGTGCCGGACCCACGGGCGTTCGGCTGCGTGCCGACCGACGCCGACGGTCGGGTGAGCGCGTTCCTGGAGAAGGATCCGAATCCGGTCACCGACCAGATCAACGCCGGCAGCTACGTGTTCAACCGCTCGGTGATCGAGCAGATACCCACCGGCCGGCCGGTGTCGGTGGAGCGGGAGACCTTCCCGGGACTGCTCGCGGCCGGTGCGCTGGTGGTCGGCCACGTGGACGCCACGTACTGGCGGGACCTCGGCAAGCCGTCCGACTTCGTCGCCGGATCTGCCGATCTGGTCAGGGGAATCGCCCCGTCCGAGGCGCTGCCGGGCAGCCCCGGCGAGGCATTGCTGCTGCCCGGCGCAACGGTCGCGGAGTCGGCGACGGTGACCGGCGGCGCGGTGGTGGGCGCCGGCTGCGAGGTGGCCGACGGAGCGCTGGTGAACGGCTCGGTGCTGCTGGACGGCGCCCGGGTCGGCGAGGGCGCGCAGGTGTCGGCCAGCATCGTCGGCCGGGATGCGGTGATCGGCGCCCGCAGCGTGCTGGAGCAGTCGGTGATCGGCGACGGCGCCGTCATCGGTGCCGGCGTGGAACTGCTGCACGGCATCCGGATCTGGCCGGGCACCCGGGTCGCCGACGGCTCGATCAGGTTCTCCAGCGACGCCTGAGCCGATGACGTCCCCCGCTCGCGGCCCAGCCCGGACCATGCCGTCGGGGGAGTACCGCTGGCCGATCGGCCGGCCGCTGGATCTGCGGCGCACCCTCGGCATCCTCTGCCACGGCGCCGGGGATCCGGTGACCCGGTTTGCCGGCGGCCGGTTCTGGTGGGCCAGCCGAACCCCGCTCGGCCCAGGCACGCTCGCGCTGCGCACCGAGTCCGACGGGGTGCTGGCAGAGGCGTGGGGACCGGGCGCGGCGTGGCTGCTGGACGGAGTGCCGGAGCTGGTCGGCGAGCCGGACGACTGGTCGGAGCTGGACCTGTCCGGGCACCGGCTGCTTCGCGAGGTGCGGCACCGGCTGCCCGGCGTGCGACTTGCCCGCAGCCGGCGGATCCTGGACTCGCTGGTGCCGGCCTGCCTGGAGCAGCGGGTGACCGGGCAGGAGGCGTTCCGGGCTTGGCGCCAGCTCAGCCGCCGGTTCTCCGAGCCGGCGCCCGGCCCGGCCGAGGTGCCGATGTGGCTGCCCCCGACGCCGGCCAGGCTGCTGGAGGTGCCGACCTGGGAATGGCACCGGCTGGCCGTCGATGCCCGCCGGCAGCGGGCCGTCCGGGCGGTCTGCACGGTGGCGTCCCGGCTGGAGGAGTGCCTGGAACTGCCGATGGCCGAGACCACCCGGCGGCTGCTGTCGGTGCCCGGAGTGGGGCCGTGGACGGCGGCGGAGACCACGCTGCGCGCGCTCGGTGACCCGGACGCGGTGAGCGTCGGCGACTTCCACCTGGCCAACCGGGTCGGCTGGGTGCTGGCCGGGCAGGCGCGCTCCACCGACGAGGCCATGCTGGAGCTGCTGGAGCCGTGGCGGGGCCAGCGGGCCCGGGTGATCAAGCTGGTCGAGCTGAGCGGCTTCGCGCCGCCGAAGTACGGGCCGCGGTTCAGCCCGAACGACATCCGCCGGATCTGAGCCGGCCCGTCCGCTCGAGAGTGGAGCGATCTGGTCGCTAGGTCGGCAAAACGCTCCACTCTCGGGCCGTTGTCAGACAGCCCCTGTCGGATCCGGCTGGCATGCTGCGGCCATGACCTGGGCACCCGATCCGAACGCATTGCGCGGCCGGACCGCGCTGGTCGCCGGCGCCACCCGCGGCGCCGGCCGGGGGATAGCCGCGGCGCTCGGCGAGGCCGGCGCGACGGTGTACTGCACCGGGCGCAGCAGCCGGTCCGGCACGCTGCGATCGGACTACCAGCGGCCGGAGACGATCGAGGACACGGCCGAGCTGGTAAACGAACTCGGCGGCGTGGGCATCGCGATTCCGGTCGATCACCTGGACGCCGAGCAGGTGCGCCGGCTGGCCGAGCGGCTACGCGCCGAGCACGGCCGGCTGGACGTGCTGGTCAACGACATCTGGGGTGCTGAGCTGCTCACCGGCGGACCGGACGGCTGGAACACCCCGATCTGGGAACACGACCTCGCCGACGGCCTGCGGATGCTACGGCTGGCGCTGGACACCCACCTGATCACCGCGCACCACCTGCTGCCGCTGCTCATCGAACGGCCCGGTGGGCTGCTGGTCGAGGTCACCGACGGCACCGCCGAGTACAACGCGTCCCGCTATCGGATCTCGGCGTTCTACGACCTGGCCAAGACCTCGGTGATCAGGCTGGCGTTCTCCCTCGGCCACGAACTGGGCCCGCACGGCGCAACGGCGGTGGCGCTCACGCCCGGCTGGCTGCGTTCGGAGATGATGCTGGAGCATTTCGGGGTTACCGAGCAGAGCTGGCGCGATGCGGTGGAGCCCAAGCGAACCGCGCCGGCGGACTTCCTGCTGTCGGAGTCGCCGCGCTACGTGGGCCGGGCGGTCGCGGCGCTGGCCGCCGACCCGCGGCGGAGCCGGCGGAACCAGCGATCGCTGGATTCCGGGCGGCTGGCGGCCGAGTACGGCTTCACCGACCTCGATGGTTCCCAGCCGGACATCTGGCCGGCGATCAGCGATCAGGAGGGCTAGCGACTCAGCCGGCTTGAGCTCGTCCGGCCGCACTGCTTGGAAAACGCGCACTGCCCTGAACGCGCACTGCCTTGAACGCGCACTGCCTTGAACGCGCACTGCCTTGAACGCGCACTGCCCTGGAAAGAAGGGAGATTGCCTCCCGCCACTTTCAACATATAGCGCAGTGGAGGGCTTGCGGCAAGGCCCACCTCATGCCGCAGAATCGCCGGCTGGAGTCCTGATCTTCAAGGAGCTGATGGCGTGACCCCCCTGACTGCCAGCGTGTTCGACCTGCCCGAGCGCCTGTTCGCCAAGGCCGACCCGGCGCTGATCGCCGAGGACGAGCAGCATTTCGCGACCGTTGCCGGCAGCCTCGAGCGGACCATCGCCGAACTGTCCGAGCGGCTGGACGCCGAGCGCAGGGCGCCCGGTGGGATCGGGCAGCAGGCGATGGACCGCGACCTGGAGGTGCACCGGCTGACCACCCGGCTGCGCACCCTGCGCCGCTTCGGCCTGGACCTGTGCCTCGGCCGCATGGTCGGCGCGGACGGCTCCGAGCCGGTGTACGTCGGGCGGATCGGGCTGGCCGACGGAGCGGGTCGCCGGCTGCTGCTGGACTGGCGATCCGCCGCCGCCGAGCCGTTCTTCGCGGCCACCCACGCCAACCCGATGGGCCTGGCCAGCCGCCGCAGGTACCGCTGGACCGGTGGCCGGATCGGCGACTACTGGGACGAGGTGTTCACTGCCGACGCGCTCGACGGGCATGCCGCGCTGGACGACCAGTCCGCCTTCATCGCCAGCCTGGGTGCTCACCGGTCGGGCCGGATGCGGGACGTGCTCGGCACCCTGCAGGCCGATCAGGACGCCATCATCCGCGCGGGATCGGCCGGCGCGCTGGTGGTGGACGGCGGCCCGGGCACCGGCAAGACCGTCGTCGCGCTGCACCGCACCGCCTACCTGCTCTACGCCGACCCCCGGCTCGGCCACCGGCGCGGCGGGGTGCTTTTCGTCGGACCGCACCGGCCCTACCTCGACTACGTCGCCGACGTGCTGCCCAGCCTCGGCGAGGAGGGTGTGCGGACCTGCACGCTGGCCGACCTGGTCGCCGAGTCAGCCGTGGCAACTGCGGAGGCCGACCCGGCTGTGGCAAGGCTGAAGTCGTCGGCGGATCTGGTGCGCGCGATTGAGGCGGCCGTCCGGTTCTACGAGGAGCCACCCGGCGAGCCGTTGACGGTGGAGACACCGTGGTCCGAACTCCGGCTGAGCGCCGAGGACTGGGCCGAGGCGTTCCAGGCGGCCGAACCGGGCACCCCGCACAACCCGGCGCGCGAGCAGGTCTGGCAGGAGTTGCTCGCCATCCTGGTGGACCAGTACGAGGGGGATGCCTCGCCGCACCTGGTCCGCAGATCGCTGCTGCAGAACGAGGAACTGGCCGCCGCGTTCAACCGGGCCTGGCCGCTGCTGGAGGCTACCGACCTGGTCGGCGACCTGTGGACGGTGCCGGCCTACCTGCGCAGGTGCGCGCCCTGGCTCGGCGGCGAGGACGTGCGAGCGCTGCAGCGCCGGGATGCCCGGGCCTGGACGGTGTCCGACCTGCCGTGGCTGGACGCGGCCCGGCAGCGGCTCGGCGATCCGGAGACGTCGCGGCGCACCCGGCGGCGCGAGTCCGCTTTGGCTGCCGAACGCGAGGAGATGGACCGGGTCGTCGAGCATCTGATCGCTGCCGACGACTCCGAGATGCTGGTGATGTCGATGCTGCGCGGGGATGACCTGCAGAACGCGCTGGTTGACGATGCGACGCTGCCTGCCGCCGATCCGGACTCGCTCGCCGGCCCGTTCGCCCACATCGTGGTGGACGAGGCGCAGGAACTGACCGACGCGCAGTGGCGGCAGCTGCTGCTGCGCTGCCCGTCCGGCAGCTTCACCATCGTCGGGGACCGGGCGCAGGCCAGGCACGGATTCGCCGAGTCGTGGCGGGAACGGCTCGAGCGAATCGGTTTCGACCAGATCCGGCTGGCCCATCTGGGCATCAACTACCGGACGCCGGCCGAGGTCATGGCCGAAGCCGAGCCGGTAATCCGGGCGGTGCTGCCGGATGCCAACGTGCCGAGTTCCATCCGCGGCAGCGGCCTGCCCGTCGTGCACGGATCCACTTCAGAACTCGGGCCGATCCTCGACAGCTGGCTCGCCGAGCACGCCGAGGGGACCGCCTGCGTGATCGGCACCCGGACCGGCGCGGCCGGCACGATACCGGCGACGTCCCGGGTCCGGACGCTGACCCCGGAACTGTCGAAGGGCCTCGAGTTCGACCTGGTGGTCCTGCTCGACCCGGAGTCCTTCGGCACCGGCACCGGGGCCGAACCCGGGGCCGGCGGCATCGAGGGAGCCGTCGACCGCTATGTCGCGATGACCCGAGCCACCCAGCAGCTCGTCATCCTGACGAGCCGCTGACCTCCGTGCCGCGAGCCCGCACGATGAGCGCCTCCAGCGAGTCGTCCCGGTACCCCTCACCGGTCGGCTCGCCGAGGCTCAGGTCGAGCTCGGTGTGCACCGATCCGATCTGAAATCCCACCAGGTTCAGGGCGGTGCAGAACACCGGATCCTCGGTCTGCAGCAGATGGTAGACGTCGTTGTAGTCCGCCGCGGTCATCACGATGTCGATCAGGCCCGGACCGGGGAACTGCAGCCAGGTCGGCGGCCGGACGGGCGGGAACTCGATCGACACGGTGGTGCCGGACTCCAGCCGCAGGCTGATCATCCGGGTGTAGCCGAGGTAGTTGGTGTGCAACACCCGGGCGGTGTAGCTGGTGATGCGTTCGGCGATGGCCATGGTGTCGTCCGTTTCAGAAGATCGGTTGGGCACGCGTTGCGCGATGCGGCTTGGCGGTGAGCAGCGTGCTTCGGAAGGTGCGGTTCAGTGGCCGGCGGGTGCGGCCAGCGGTTCAGCGGCCGGCGGGTGAGGCCAGCCGGTTCAGCGCGGTGAGCAGCGGCCGGAGGGCGTCCGGCACCTGGAACTCCGCCCACCGGAAGCTTTGCTGCCGGCTGCCGTCGGAGAGCTGGAGCTGGTAGCTGAAATGATCGGCCGCGCCGGGAAAGGCGTTGGCCGGACGGGTCGGCTCGCCGAGGCCGGGCTCGGCGAGCAGCCGCTGGGCCAGCTCGGCCGCCGCGGCGGGCAGCTCACCGGAGTTGACCTCGGCGGTCATCTCGATGCCGGCGAAGCCACCGGTGCGGCGGTAGCCGATGTGCAGCCCGGGCACGGTCACCTGCTCGACGATAGTCGCTCGGCGGCCCAGCGGACCCGCACCTTCACCGGCCGCGTTCGGCTGCGGCTGCGGAGGCTGCGAGGTGAGCGCGACGTGCGGATCTGGCTCGGCGCCATGCGGGTGAGTGGGTTTCGTGGCATTTCGACTCCGACCGTTCGGTGGTCCACTCCGAGGGAGGCTCAGTCAGTAGAGGGCCGCGGATCGGCGGCAGATACACGCAGCGGCGTGCAGGCGCTTTCATAGTCCGTTCAGAGGGAAATTCATAGTTCCTACAGAGGAACCTGCCGCATTGCAGCGGATTGATCACTGCCAGGTCACTTTCGCCCACCCGCACTGGACATCCGGTGACCGGCGAGCCTAGTTTCTGCGCCGTCCACGCTGCTCGACCAGCGCTCGGGCAGCTACGCAGCGATCAGCCCAAAGGGCGGTGCAGCGAATGAGGAACCGACGGATCCTGTTTGTGGCCGTGATGGCGGCCGGGGCGCTTGTCGCCGGTGGCACCCAGGTCAGTAACGCCTCCGGAGCGCCTTCGGCCAGCAGGGTGTCGAGCGGCAAGGCCGCCAGCACGTCGGGAATCCGCGGAGTGGACTGCAGCGCGCAGAAGTCGCTGTGCGCCGAAGTTGCCGATTCCGACGAGGTGTTCGGCCACTACGTCGGCCATGACGAGCCGTCCCTGCTGTTCGACTCGACCCGGCCGGGCTCGGGCAACCAGATGCGCTATTCGGGCATCCTGCCGAGAGAACCGGCACCGTCCAACGTGCCGGGCCAGCGCAGCTACGACTTCCAGCTGTACGCCACGATCTGGTTCGGCATGGCGATGTGCGACACCCAGTCCTACCCCAACACGGTCAAGGCCTGCATCCCGGACAGTGACGCCAACATCACCCGGCAGGGCAGCCCGTTCCATCCGGGAACCGCATTCATGGAACTGCAGTTCTACCCACCCGGTTACGTCCAGCAGTTCGACGGCTTCTCCTGCTCGGCCACCCAGTGGTGCGTCGCGCTGACCATCGACTCGCTGTCGCAGAACCCGCTGACCGGCACCCAACTGAATGCCAGCTGCCGGCAGAAGGTCGGCGTGGAATACGTGAACTTCGCCTATCTGACCAAGAGCGGCGTGCCGCAGGGTCCGCCGAACCCGGTGAACTTCGACCCGATCGCCTCGGGCAAGCCGGATCCGAACAAGGTCGCCTTCCTCAACCCCGGTGACCACTACACGGTGACCCTGCACGACACCGCGCACGGGCTGCAGACCGTCGTACACGACACCACCACCGGGACGACCGGCAAGATGACCGCCAGTGCCGCCAACGGCTTCGGCCAGGTCAAGTACGCGCCGACCGGCTCCAGCTGCACCAACATCCCGTACGACTTCCACCCGGAGTACTCGACCTCGACCCCGCGCACCACGGTGCCGTGGGCGGCCGCCACCTACAACATCGCGATCGACACCGAGATCGGGCACTTCGACTACTGCAGCAAGGTGGATCCCGCCACCGCCACCTGCACCGGCTCGGAAGGGGGACCGGGACATCAGGAGAAGGCCGACGCCGACGACCAGGGCTGCTTCCAGCCGGCGGCCTCGACCCTGATCAAGATCGGCGGCTGCCTGGGCACCAACTTCGGCTACGACGGCACGTCCTACCAGCGGCAGTGGCCGAACGGCAGCCCGAACCGGCCGACGGCAAGCATCTTCACCAGTCCCAAGACCGGCCCGAACTACAACATCCAGTACCCGGTGGTCGCCTTCAACACCGACACCCCGGCGATCGAGCAGTCGCTCAGCCCGGCCTGCAACGGTGACACCGGGGCGCACTGCACCCTGCTGCCGCCCACCGACGACAACGGGGCGCCGGTCAACTTCTACCCGTACTACTCCAGCGGGCACGCCCTCGGTGGCTGCGCCTGGACGGTCGGGCAGGACTACCCCGGCTTCAGCACCCGCGACTACGGCAAGGTCGCCCAGTACGGGCACCTGCTCAAGGTGACCTACCCGACCCAGGGTGGCGGCACTGCGAGCTCGTTCAACGATTTCCAGCGGATCCTGCCCAACAACCCGTGCCCGGCGCCGTGAGGTAGCCCGGACGCCGGTGGTGCCGGCCGGCGGGGGAGCCCGGACGCTCCCGCCGGCCGGTGCCGCGCTCAGCCGCCCGGTCAGTTAGCCATAGCGGCGCAGTACCCGCGTCGACAGCTCCGGCCAGGCCTCGATCGCCCAGTCGCCGAACCGCTCGTCGGCCAGTGCCACCAGGCCTAGTCGGGCCACCGGGTCGATCCAGAACATGGTGCCGCCCTGGCCGAAATGACCATAGGTGGCAGGGGAATTCTCCGCCGACGTCCAGTGCGGCTGCTTGCTCGCCCGGATCTCGAAGCTCAATCCCCAGGCGTTGTCGCGCTGGCCGCCGTAACCGGGCAGCACGCCGGGCAGGCCCGGGAACTGCACCGCGACGGCGTCGGCCAGCATGCCCGGATCGAGCAGCCGGCCGGGGGAGAGCAGCTCGGCGAGCACCGGCACCAGGTCGTCCACCGAGGCCCAGCCGTCCCGGGCCGGCGAGCCGTCGAGGGTGGCCGAGGCCATGCCCAGCGGCCCGAACACCGCCTCGGCGAGGTAGTCGGCGAACGGGATCTCGGTAGCGGCGGTGACCAGTTCGCCGATCAGGTCGAAGCCGACGTTGGAGTACACCCGCCGGGTGCCGGTCGCGGCCACCCGGTTGAGCCGGTCCGGAGCCAACCCGCTGGCGTGCGCCAGCAGGTGGCGCAGCGTGGCACCCGGCAGCAACTCGGCCAGCTCAGCGGGCCAGCCGGGCTGACCGGCCAGCTCGACGTCCAGTTCGAGCGCGCCCTCGGCCACCGCGATCAGCGCGGCCAGCCCGGATAGCGGCTTGGTGACCGAGGCCAGCCAGAACCGCCGGCCGGTGTCGCCCTCGCGAGCCAGCACCCCGGCCGGCGAGACCACCGCGAGCGCGGCGTTTGCCACCGGCCAACCGGCGAGCAGGCCGGTCATCGTGCGAGCATCTTGGTCATCGGGGCAGCGGCTTCGTCATCGGTCGCGCGCCGCCCTGGCCCGGGCGATCAGCGCCGGCAGCTCCGGTGCGATGGTGTCGGGCAGCCGGTCCACTCCGAACCAGCGCAGGTCGTCGGACTCCTCGCTGCGCACCGGCTCGGCGCCGGCCGGCGCTGAGCCGACGAATCGCACGTCGAAGTGCCGGGTGGGCACGCCGAGCGAGCAGGTGATCGGGTGCACATCGAGATCCGCCGGCACCGGATCCAGCACGATGCCGGCGATCCCGCTTTCCTCCGTCGCCTCGCGCAGCGCGGCGGCCAGCAGCGAAGCGTCGTCCTCCAGGTGGCCGCCGAGCTGCAGCCAGGCACCGACCCGGGGATGCAGGGTGAGCAGCACCCGCTCGCCGGCGGCGTCGAAGAGCAGCACGCTGGCGGTGACGTGGCCGGGTACGCAGCTGCGCCGGACGGCGTCCGGCCTGGCGGCCAGCAGCCCATAGAAGCCCTGCCGGACGGCCGCCTGCCCGCTGCCGTCGGCCGGATCCAGCCGCATCGCGCCCAGCGTGGCCAGCACGTCGGCGTGCAGCGCCGCCCATTCCGGCGCGGCCTCCGCCGAGGCCGCGCCGGCCCGGCCGAGCGCCATCGCCTCCGCCGTGCCCAACCGGAACAGGTCGCCGGCCGAGCCCCGGATCAGCTGAGAGGAGCCCTTCCCGTCGTCGGAATAGGCATATCCGCGCACGATCGCGACCGGGATGCCGGCCAGCTTGCCCTTCACCAGGTCGGCCGCCGCGGCCAGTTCGTCGGCCACCGCCACCTCGGTCACCGCCAGCCGGTTGCCGTGCTGATCCACCGAGCCCCGGACGTCCAGCACCGCGGCCAGCCCGGCCACCCCGATCGCCACGTCGGCGATGCCGTGCCGCCAGGGACGGCCCATCGAATCGGACAGGATCACCGCCACCGTCCGTCCGGTCAGTTCCCGCAGCGCATCCCGCAGCCGGCGGGCCGAGGCGTCCGGATCCAGCGGTAGCAGCGCGATCTCGTCCTGCCGGACGTTGGAGGCGTCCACCCCGGCGGCGGCCAGCACCAGGCCCTGCCGGTTCTCCACGATCTGCAGCGCGCCCCGGCGGGCCACCACCCGTGCCGTCTCCTGGGCGATGGCCTGCTGCCGGATCCGCTCGCGGGCCGCCGGATCGCCGTCCGGCACCGACAGCAGCCGGCCCTCCACCTTGGACACCACCTTCGAGGTGACCACCAGCACGTCGCCGTCGGCCAGCTCCGGCGCGGCCGCCGCTATCGCGCCAGCCAGGTCGTCACCCGGCCGCAGCTCGCCGATCCCGGTGACCGGGCGAACCTCGATGCCCACCCCGACGCTCACCGGGAAACCAACGCCAGCGCGTCGGCCACCATCGCGGCGGTGACCTCGGCCGAGGACATCAGCAGATCCCGGCTGAGCACCCGCACCCCCTCGATGGAGGCGGTGTCGCCGGAATGGATCAGCCAGCCGTCCAGCACGCCGCCGCCAGACCGGGCGCCGTAGAAGCGACCGACCCCCTCGGCCGTGGTCGGCACGCCGAGCACCGGCAGGCAGGCATCGGCCATCCCGCGCACCGGAGCGTTGCCGATGATCGGCGACAGCCCGATCACCGGGGCGGCCGCGGCCCGCAGCGCCGGTGAGATGCCGGGCACCGAGAGGATGGTGTTGATCGAGACCACCGGGTTGGACGGGGCCAGCAGGATCAGGTCGGCCTCGGCGATGGCCTCGGCCACGCCGGGCGCCGGCCTGGCGTCGTCCACCCCCACCTGGACGAACTCCTCGGCGGGCAGCGCGGCCCGGTGCCGTACCCACCACTCCTGAAAGTGGATGGCCCGCCGGCCGGCCTCGCCGCGCACCACCACGTGCGTCTCGCAGCGCTGGTCGGTCATTGGCAGCAGCCGGATGCCGGTCTGCCAGCGCCGGCACAGCGCCGCGGTGACATCGGACAGCGGGTAACCGGCCTCCAGCATCTGGGTACGTACCAGGTGGGTGGCGATGTCCAGGTCACCCAGGCCGAACCAGGTCGGCTCGGCGCCGTAGCTCTTGAGCTCCTCGGCGATCCGCCAGCTCTCACCGGTCCGGCCCCAGCCGCGCTCGGCATCGGCGGCGCCGGCCAGGGTGTACATCACGCTGTCCAGATCCGGGCAGATGCGCAGCCCGTGCATCGTCACGTCGTCGCCGGTGTTGACGATCGCGGTCACCTCGTCACCGCCGCCGCCGGCGAACTGCCGGACGCCCTGCAGGAATCTCGCTCCTCCGACGCCGCCGGCCAACACCGTTATCCGCACAGCAGAAGAACCTACCCCGACCGCTTCGGCTGCCCGGAACCGTCAGCCGCGCTCAGCGGGAGAACACCCGGAAGGTTGCCGCCCGCCGGATCGCCCGCAGCCCGGCGCGGGTGGCGAAGTAGGTCGCGTGGCTGGCGCCCTCGGGCAGCACCTGCGGCAGCCAGACCTTGGCCAGCCGCCAGGACCGCACCGGCGCCGGCCGGCCCGGGCCGCCGGCCGCCGCGACGAACAGCCGGACCATCATGGTCTGCACGTCCTCCGGCATCTCGCCGGCGTTGATCGAGCGGAGCACCTCCTGCTGTTCCAGCACCGTCTCGGCCGCCCGCGGGTCCACGATCCGCTTGCCGTCCAGCTGCCACCGGCCGGTCTTGACCAGGTAGTCGATGGCAGCCTGCCGGTCTGCCTGCACGTGGTTGAACCAGCGCCGCCACTGGGTCGGCCGCCGGTTGGACACCGCGCGGTGCACCGCGTCCGGAAGCGGGTTGCCGGTGCGGGACTCGCCGACCGCCTCCGGCCAGTTCCGCCCGATCACCCGGCCGGCCAGCGTCAGCTCGGCGAACATGCCGGCCCGGATGGCGATGCCGACCTGCAAGGGGTGCCGGATCCGCCCGCGCACCGGGTCCAGCGAGAGCCGGCAGATGGCCACGCCCAGCGGTTCCCGGCTCTCGCCCTCGGTCATGCGCTTTCCCCGCTCCCGCATCCGGTTTCGGCCGCCCAGCCTAGATCAACGGCCTCACCCGGTGTCCGGCCAGCATCCGGCACCCGCCAGCGGCGCCGGCCGGCTGTGCATGGCTAGGCTCGAAACCGTGACCGTGCAGCAGCCCGCCGAGCCGTCCTCCTCGGCCATCCGCCGAGCGCTTCGGCGTGCCCGCGACGGCGTCGCCCTGGACGTGACCGAGGCGGCCGTGCTGATGGCGGCCCGCGGCGAGCAGCTCACCGCGTTGATGGCGGCCGCCGCGGCCGTTCGCGACGCCGGACTGCCGGCCGGCGGCATGCGGCCGATCAGCTACTCGCGCAAGGTGTTCATCCCGCTCACCCGGCTGTGCCGGGACCGCTGCCACTACTGCACCTTCGCCACCGTCCCGCACCGGCTGCCGGCCGCCTACCTGGAGTTGGACGAGGTGGTCGACCTCGCCCGGCGCGGCGCCGAACTCGGCTGCAAGGAGGCGCTGTTCACCCTCGGCGACCGGCCGGAGGAGCGCTGGCCGCAGGCCCGGCAGTGGCTGGACGAGCGAGGCTACGACTCCACCCTGGACTACCTGCGCGCCGCCGCGATCGCGGTGCTGGAGCGCACCGGGCTGCTGCCGCACCTCAACCCCGGCGTGCTGAGCTGGGCCGAGCTGCAGCGGCTCAAGCCGGTCGCGCCGAGCATGGGCATGATGCTAGAGACCACCGCACGCCGGCTGTTCACCGAGCCGGGCGGTCCGCACTACGGCAGCCCGGACAAGGATCCCGACGTCCGGCTGCGGGTGCTCACCGACGCCGGCCGGCTGAACGTCCCGTTCACCACCGGGGTGCTGGTCGGCATCGGCGAGACCCGCACCGAGCGGGCCGAGTCGCTGTTCGCGATCCGGGCCACCGCGCGGGAGTTCGGCGCGATCCAGGAGGTGATCGTGCAGAACTTCCGGGCCAAGGACGACACCGCGATGCGCAACGACCCGGATCTGGAGCTGGACGAGTACCTGGCCACGCTGGCCGTCGCCCGGCTGGTGTACGGCCCCAAGCTCCGGGTGCAGGCGCCGCCCAACCTGGTCGACCTCACCGAGTGCCTGCTGCTGGCCGATGCCGGCGTGGACGACTTCGGCGGCATCTCGCCGCTCACCCCGGACCACGTCAACCCCGAGCGGCCCTGGCCGGAGCTGGACAAGCTGGCCGATCTGCTGGCCGGTCAGGGCTACCTGCTGACCGAGCGGCTGACCGCCCAGCCGCGCTACGTGCTGGCCGAGACGCCGTGGCTGGACCCGCGCATCCTGCCGCACGTGCGGGCGCTGGCCGATCCGGCGACCGGGCTGGCCGCCACCGAGCCGGACGGCAGCTCCCGCCGTCCGGTCGGCCGGCCGTGGCAGGAGCCGGACGAGCAGTGGGTGGCGGCCGGTCGCACCGATCTGCACTCCGAGATCGATGCCGAAGGCCGCCGGGCCGACCGCCGCGGTGACTTCGCCGAGGTGTACGGCGACTGGAACGCCCTGCGCGAGCGGGTGTTCTCGGCCGGCGACACGGCGCTGGAGGCCGACGTGCGCGCCGCCCTGCGTGCCGCCGAGCGGGATCCGGCGGGGCTGACCAGCGAGCAGGCGCTGACCCTGATGCAGGCCGACGGGCCGGGGCTGGCCGCGGTGGCCGCGCTGGCCGACCAACTGCGCGCCGACACGGTGGGCGACGAGGTCACCTACGTGGTCAACCGCAACATCAACTTCACCAACATCTGCTACACCGGCTGCCGGTTCTGCGCCTTCGCCCAGCGGGCCACCGACGCCGACGCCTACACACTGTCGATGGAGCAGGTCGCCGACCGGGTGCGCGAGGCCCGCGCGGACGGGGCGACCGAGATCTGTATGCAGGGCGGCATCGACCCCAAGCTGCCGGCGACCGGCTACTTCGAGCTGGCCCGGACGGTGAAGGCCGCGGATCCGGGCATCCACCTGCACGCGTTCTCGCCGATGGAGGTGGTCAACGGCGCCTCCCGGGCCAACCTGTCCATCGCGGAGTTCCTGCAGGGGCTCAAGGAGGCGGGGGTGGACTCGCTGCCCGGCACCGCCGCGGAGATCCTGGACGACGAGGTGCGCTGGGTGCTCACCAAGGGCAAGCTGCCCACCTCGGCCTGGATCGAGGTGGTGACCACCGCGCACCGGCTGGGCATCCCGACCACCGCCACCATGATGTTCGGTCACGTGGACCATCCCCGGCACTGGGTCGCGCACCTGAGGCTGCTGGCCCGGCTGCAGGACGAGACCGGCGGCTTCACCGAATTCGTGCCGCTGCCGTTCGTCCATCACCAGTCGCCGATCTACCTGGCCGGGCTGGCCCGGGCCGGAGCCTCGCAGCGGGAGGTCAAGGCGGTGCACGCGATGGCGCGCATCATGCTGCACGGCCGGATCGCCAACATCCAGACCAGTTGGGTCAAACTCGGCGAGCAGGGTGCGGCGGACATGCTGGCCAGCGGCGCGAACGACCTCGGCGGCACCCTGATGGAGGAGACCATCTCGCGGATGGCAGGCTCCGAGCACGGTTCTCGCCGGTCGGTCGCCGAACTCACCGCGGTGGCCGCGCTGGCCGGCCGGCCGGCTCGGCAGCGGACCACCAGCTACGGCCGGGTGGCGGCGCGTGCGGGTGGCTGAAGTGGCATCGTGTGACTGGAGTTACCGGTGTTCGATTCGTCCCGGTGGCCTCCGACACGGTCCGGCAACGATTCTCATCCGGTTACCAGTTTCCAGCTTGACTAATCGGTAACGACACGAGTGTAATTCCAGATGTGTCGTTCGGCTTATGTGGATCACACCTACGCCGATAGACCCGCCGAACGACAAGCAGTGATCCACAAGCCCCACTTCGTCCCGACCGCACTAGGAGATCCTGTGACGGACAATCCCAGCTACCTGGCTGACGCGGACCTGTCGGACATCTTTGGGCTCCCGGAGGAGCAGAGCTGGCAGGAACGCGCGCTGTGCTCCCAGACCGACCCCGAAGCCTTCTTCCCGGAGAAGGGCGGTTCCACCCGGGAGGCGAAGAAGATCTGCATCGGCTGCGAGGTGCGTGGCGAATGCCTGGAGTACGCGCTGCAGCACGACGAGCGGTTCGGCATCTGGGGCGGCCTGAGCGAGCGGGAGCGCCGCCGCCTCAAGCGTCGCGCCAGCTAGCCACTCGCACGACCTGGGTATCCGCCTTCATCGAGCAGGCGGTGCCCGCCGCCGGCTAGCCGACTGAGCAGCCAAGCGGTTACCGGAGTTAGTCCAACGGGGGATCGAGCCTGGCCGATCGCCGGGCGACCCGCCACCATCACCTCGAGCACCATCCGCCCGGAACCTCGTGCACCGCCAATCGTTCCGACCGTCAGCAGGTCTCGGTACTGTCTTGGTAACTACAAGGCTGTGCTTTAGGAGGTGCGAGCAGTGGCAGTCGATAAGTTCGCCACACCTCTTTACAGCCTCACCGAGGCGTCTCGATACCTCGGCGTGAGCGACTCGACCTTCCGCGCTTGGGCCAAGGGTTACACGCGCCGATCCATGGACCGAAACGAGGTGCGCGGTGAGGCGATCGTCACCAGGATCTCGGGCCAGCCGAAGGGATCGGCATCGATTCCGTTCGTCGGGCTCGCCGAAGGCCTGGTGCTAGCGGGTATCCGCAAGTCCGGCGTGCCGCTCCAACGCATCCGTCCGGCCATCGACCGGCTCAAGGCTGAGTTCGGCCTCGATCATGTGTTGGCCTCCAAGCAGCTTTACACGGATGGGGCTGAAGTGCTGTACGACTTTGGACAGGACATCGACGAGGAGGAGGCGGTGCTGCGCCTCGTCGTTGTGCGCAAGGGCCAATACGTTTTCACCGACATCGTGCAGCAGTACCTACAGCGCATTGATTTCGCGCCGGACGGATATGCCCGCCTGATCCGGCTGCCTAGTTATGAACGCGCCGAGGTTGTCGCGAGTCCCCATCGTGGTTTCGGTCAGCCGGTGTTCGCGCGGGGTGGCGCTCGCGTCGAGGATGCCCTCAGCATGTTCTGGGCTGGCGAGTCTCTGGCGACGGTAGCTGAGGAGTACGGCGTCCCTGAGGATCAACTCGAGGACGCGCTGCGCGTCGCGTCGCGCGGTGCCGCGTAGCGCGAGGTGGCCGGCGCGCCGTTTGTCTTCGTCGATCGAAGCCTGGGACGTGTCCAAGTTCCGCGAATATTGCGTGCGAGCGGCATTCAACTGGTGACTTTGGCTGAGCACTACGGGCAACCCGAGGACGAAGACGTAGACGACGTCACTGGATCACCGATGCCGCCAGGCTGGGTTGGATCTTGTTCATGAAGGATGCTCGCATTCGGCATCGGCCGGCTGAGAGACAGGCGATCATGGACAGTCGGGCTCGCTGCTTCTGCCTGTCAGATGGCAACCTCCTCGCGTCGGCCATGGCTGGCCGATATGTCGCAAACTGGCCGGCGATCGTCGAGACGAGCCAGCAAGCCGGACCGTTCTTGTACTCAGTCCGCGCGTCGGAAATCGTGCGTCTGGATCTCGAAGGCGCACGCTAGGTCACCGTCGTCACTCCAACGGGGGATCGATCTCATCCGGCTCGCGGCCGAGCAGCCGGGCAACCTGCTCCACCACCACCTCGTGCACCAGGTCGGCGAGATCCTCACCACGCACGGCCCGGCTCTCCAGCGGCCGGCGGTAGAGCACCACGGTCGGGCCGGAGATGCCCGCCACGCCCGTCCGGTACAGCCTGGACAGCGGCACGCCGTGGTCGTCCAGCACGTCGTCGTCGAACTCCGCCTGCTCGCCGCCGATCTCCGGCACGTCCTCGACCGCGAACTCGATCGCCGACAGGTGGTCGCCGAGCCGCGGCTGCAGGTGGTCCACCGCGTGCAGCACCATCGCGTCGAAGGCGTCCGACCGGGTGTGCGCGATCGGGATCAGCGGTGGTGCCAGCATGCCGCGCAGCCCGCGGCCGTGCCGGTCCCGCCGGCGGCCCGGCCGGCCGACCCGGTCCAGCCCCGCCTGCTCGGCCGGTCCCTGATGAGCCGTCATAACCTCCAGGAGCCTAATCCGCGACACGCCAGCTTCCGAAGGCGGGCGCTGCCCACCGATTGTCGCCCGCTGCGGCTAAGGTCGCCGGTTGTGAGGCATGTCCGTCGCTGTACCCGCACTGGCTGCAGCCAGTCCGCGGTGGCGACGCTGACCTACATCTATTCCGACTCGACCGCGGTGGTTGGCCCGCTGGCCGCCTTCGCCGAGCCGCACTCCTACGACCTGTGCGAGGAGCACGCCGTCCGGCTCACCGTGCCGCGCGGCTGGGAGGTGCTGCGGCACGTCGGTGAGTTCCCGTCGCCGATCCCGCACGCCGACGACCTGGAGGCGCTGGCCGACGCGGTGCGCGAGGCGGCGCGGGTGGAATTCCCGCCACCACCGCCCGGTCCCGGCGGCAACACCGCCCGGCGCGGCCATCTGCGCGTGGTACCACCGTCGGTCTGACGGCGATCGCCCGCACCCGCTGGCCGCGGCGGGCCCGCTCGGTAGGCTCGTGCGCAACCGGGTGCCGCCGCGCCCACCGAGTGCATGCTCCGGCGTCGCGCCTGAGTCAACGCGAGGGAGACGAGTTCGAAGATGCCCGACCTGTCGCAGATCGTGAAGGCCTACGACGTGCGCGGCATCGTCGGTGAGCAACTGACCCCGGACGTCGCCCGAGCCATCGGGGCGGCGTTCGTCGCGGTGACCGGCACCGACCGGCTGGTCTGCGGGCGGGACATGCGCGAGTCTGGGCCCGAGCTGCTGGTCGCCTTCGCCGAGGGCGCCACCGGCCAGGGCGCCGAGGTGATCGACATCGGGCTGGCCTCCACCGACCTGCTCTACTTCGCCTCCGGCCACCTCGACCTGCCCGGCGCGATGTTCACCGCCAGCCACAACCCGGCCCGCTACAACGGCATCAAGCTGTGCCGGGCCGGCGCGCAGCCGATCGGCGGCGACACCGGCCTGGCCGAGATCCGCGACACGGCCCAGCGCTACCTGGACTCCGGCCTGCCCGAGCCGGTCGCCCGGCCCGGCCGGCTGAGCGAGCAGAACCTGCTCCTCGACTACGCCCGCTACCTGCGCGGGCTGGTGGACCTGTCCGGCAGCCGGCCACTCACCGTGGTGGTGGACGCCGGCAACGGGATGGCCGGCTACACGGTTCCCGCGGTGCTCGGCGATGCCGCGCTGGAGCCGCTGCCGCTGACCGTCGTGCCGCTCTACTTCGAACTCGACGGCAGCTTTCCCAACCACGAGGCCAACCCGCTGGAGCCGGCGAACCTGGTCGACCTGCAGAAGGCAGTCGTGGCGGCCAGGGCTGACATCGGGCTGGCATTCGACGGCGATGCCGACCGCTGCTTCGTCATCGACGCCGACGGCAATCCGGTCTCGCCGAGCGCGGTCACCGCCCTGGTCGCGGTGCGCGAGCTGGCCAAGTCCCCCGGCTCGCCGGTGATCCACAACCTGATCACCTCCCGGGCGGTGCCGCAGATCATCGCCGAGCACGGCGGGCAGCCGGTACGCACCCGGGTCGGTCACTCCTACATCAAGGCCGAGATGGCCACCACCGGCGCGGTGTTCGGCGGCGAGCACTCGGCGCACTACTACTTCCGCGACTTCTGGCGGGCCGACACCGGGATGCTCGCCGCGCTGCATGTGCTGGCCGCGCTCGGCGAGCAGTCGCAGCCGCTGGCCGAGCTGACCGCACGCTACGAGCGCTACCGGGCATCCGGCGAGATCAACTCCCAGGTCGCCGACCAGGCGGCCAAGCTGGCCGAGCTGGCCGAGCATTTCGCCGACCGGATCGTGGAGCGCGACGAGCTGGACGGGCTCACCCTCGGCTTCGCCGACGGTTCCTGGCTGAACGTACGGCCGTCCAACACCGAGCCGCTGCTGCGGCTGAACGTCGAGGGCCCGGACGAGCCTGCGATGGCCGCGCTGCGCGATGAGGCGCTGTCGGTGATCAGGTCCGCGCCCGCCGGTAGCAACGGATAGGAGGAGCCATGCCGCTGCCGCCGGATCTGCTGGCGATCCTTGCCTGCCCCAGTTCCGACCACGCCCCGCTGGAGCTTGCCGGGGATGAGCTGGTCTGCAGCTGCTGCGCCAGCCGGTTCCCGATCCGCGACGGCATCCCGGTGCTGCTGGCCGACGACGCGGTGCCTGGTCCGAACGGGCTCGGGGTGCCGGCCGCCACCACCCGGCCCGCGGGAGGCGACAGCGAGTGAGGATCGTAGCGAGCGCTAGCGAGTGCGGACCGGGGCGAGCGCGCAGCCGACCCATCGAAATCGAGCCGGCCGAGTGACCGAGTTTCGCCCGGAGCTGCTGGACGACCCGGCGGCGCTGCAGGAAGCCGACCGCAGCGGCCTGCTGCATGCGCTGGCCACGGCCGGAGCGCAGGTCCGCCGGGCGGTCGAGACGGCCGGCGAGTTCGGCGTGGAGCGGCTGCGCGGCGACGTCCGGCCGCGGGCGGTGCTGGTGGCGCCGGACGCGCACGCGCCGTACCTGTCCAGCCTGCTGGCCGCGCTGGCCTCCGACGAGGCGCCGGTGCTGGACTGGCGCGACGCCGCGTTGCCGCGTTGGGCCGGGCCGGCCGACGTGCTGCTGGTGGTCTCGGCCGACGGCCGGCATCCGCGACTGGCCGAGCTGGTCGCCCAGGCCAACCGGCGCGGGCTGGTGCTGGCGGTGGCAGCCCCGGCCGGTTCGCCGGTGGCAGCGGCGGCGTTCCGGCACCCGGTGGCCGACCTCAGCCACCTGACCGGGGTGCCGGCCCGGGCCATCTGGTGGTCGCTGGCCACCCCGGCATTGCTGGCGCTGGAGGCGCTCGGCCTGGCCTCGACCAGCCGGGTGCTGGACCAGGTCGCCGAGCGGCTGGATGAGATCGCCGAGGCCGACCGGCCGGACTCGGACGCCTTCGTGAGCCCGGCCAAGGTGCTGGCGGCGGAGTTGGCCGAGTCGGTGCCGGTGATCGCCGGCGTCGGCCCGGCAGCCACCGTCGCGGCCCGCCGGGTGGCCGGTGCGGTGCAGCTGCTCGGCGGTTCCACCGCGATGGCGGCCTCGCTGCCCGACGACGTGGCCAGGATCGGTTCGCTGCTGGAGTTCGCCACCGAGGAGGCGGACTTCTTCGCCGACCGAGCCGGCGATGCGGGGGTGAAGCCGCGGCTGGTGCTGATCGGCGACGACGCCGAACCCACCGAGCAGGATCCGCTCGGGGAGGAGGCCGGCCGGCGGGCCGCCGCTGCGCTCAGCGGCCTGGCGGTCAGCCGGGGGATCGGGGTCTCCCGGGTGCTGGCGCAGCCGGCCGATCCGCTGGTCCGGTTCGCTGGTGCGTCGGCGTCCGGCGACTTCGCGGCCAGCTACCTGGCGCTGGCCCGCGGCATCGACCCGTCCGCGCCGCGGCTGGGCGAACTCGACCACTGACGCCGCCCGGCCAGCCTGCCGCCTCGAACAGGCCCCCGACCAGGAAGGAACCCCGCATTGAGTGCCTCCGGCGGATCCCGCGCGGTGCTCGCGGCGCTGGCTGCCAACCTCGGGATCGCGCTGATCAAGTTCGTCGCGTTCGCCCTGACCGGCGCCACCTCGATGCTGGCCGAGGCGGTGCACTCGCTGGCCGACTCGGGCAACCAGGGGCTGCTGCTGCTCGGCGGCCGCCGCTCCCGCCGGGTGGCCACGCCGGAGCATCCGTTCGGCTTCGGCCGCGACCGCTACGTCTACGGCTTCCTGGTGGCGCTGGTGCTGTTCAGCGTCGGCGGCCTGTTCGCGCTGTACGAGGGGATCGAGAAGATCCGGCATCCGCACGAGCTGGACTCGGCGATCATCGCCGTCGTGGTGCTGGTGGTGGCCGTCGCGCTGGAAGCCTGGTCGTTCCGCACCGCCATCGCCGAGTCACGTCGGCTGAAGGGCGCCGGGGTTAGCTGGGTGCAGTTCATCCGGCGCGCCAAGGTGCCCGAGCTGCCGGTGGTGCTGCTGGAGGACTTCGCCGCGCTGATCGGGCTCACCCTGGCCCTGCTCGGGGTCGGCCTGAGCACGCTGCTGGACGAGCCGGCCTGGGACGGTGTCGGCTCGGTGGGCATCGGGCTGCTGCTGATCACCGTCGCCGTGGTGCTCATCGTTGAGACCAAGAGCCTGCTGCTCGGCGAGGCGGCCAGCCCGGCCGCGATCGCCAGGATCGAGCAGGCCCTGGTGGGCCCGGGCGTGCAGCGGGTGATCCACCAGCGCACCCTGCACCTGGGTCCGGAGGAGGTGCTGCTGGCGGCCAAGCTGGCGATGGCACCGGACAGCACGCTGGCCGAGGTGGCCGCGGCCATCGACGCCGCCGAGGCGCGGGTACGAGCGGCCGAGCCAACCACCCGGGTGATCTACCTGGAACCGGACATCGACCGGGCGGTGCGGGAGCCGGCCGCCGCGGACCGGCCGCCGGCGGTCGCGGACCGGTCGGCCGGGGAAGCCGGATGACCGCAGGTCGTCGAGCTCGGTAGCTGCTTGCCCGCTGAGGATGGCCCGGCTAGCGGATCTCGGCGAGCACCAGCCCGGCCCGCGCCTTGGGCATGAACCAGGTGCTCTTGCGGGGCATGTACTGGCGAGCCTCGTTGATCGCGGTGAACTCCGCCATGGTCACCGGCCGGAGCAGGAAGGCGGCGGTGGCCCGGCCGGCATCGACCTCGTCGATCAGGTAGTCGCGGGAGGACCAGCCACCGACGTAGGAAATTTCCTTGGCGGCCGGGTCGAGGCCCAGCGCTGTGGTGAAGATCCGCTGCTCGACGACGCTGTGCGGAAGCGCGTCAACCACCCGGCCACCGTCGGGTGCCGGCAGCCGTAGCCGGCACCAGGAACCGCCGCCCAGGTAGAGGAAGCTGTCCGATTCCAGGGCCGCCCGGTCCGGCGCTTCCGCCGCGGACAGTTCGATGCCGGCCTCGGTGATCCGGTCCCGCAACTGCTCGGCGGTCAGCCCGGGATCGCGCAGCAGCCGGTGGTAGGGCTCGATCCGCAGGCCGTTGGCCGAGGCGACGGTGACCAGGCACCACGGCGAACCGGACTGCTGGGTGGCCCGGCTGCGGTGGTTGCCGTCTGCCACCAGGTAGCTGTTGCCGTCCAGATAGGCCCGGAACTGCTCACCGTCGAGCTGCCACAGCCGGTGCTCGACGCCGCGGTCGTCGGTGTCGGAGACCAGCGGCTGGTCCGGCAACGCGCTGAACGCGGCGTCCAGCAACTCGTCGTAGGCCTGCTGCTCGCGGGCCGGCACCAGCAGCACCGTGCTCAGCAGGTGGCCGAGTGCGTCGATGTGCTGCCGGCGCTCGGCGACCTTGCCGGCGTTGACGTCCTCGTTGCGCAGGATGCGGCCGGGCTGCTCGGCGGCGTCGGAGAACTCCTCGGCGCGCACCAGGCCGATCAGGCCGCGCACCCGGCGTCCGTCCGGCTCGGCCATCTCGTAGCCGAACAGGGCGTTGCTGACCTGCTCGTACAGGCCGCTCTCCTTCATCCCGGCCAGCTGCTCGGCCGCCAGCGCCAGGCTGGCCGCGAAGTCCATGCCGGCCTGTCGGGCCTTGACCGTATGGTCGGGAAGGTCGAGTGCCACCACCGAATCGGGCCGCCGGGCGAGCGCGGTGGCGATGGCCTGGTCGTCCACGAACTCGTCGTAGTTCGGGCCGCCGACCGATCCGGTGGTGGCCCGCCAGCCCGTCGCGATCGGCTGCAGGAAGCTGTGCTGTGAACCCACGCGGCGATCATAGCGACGGCGTCCGGACGCCCCGGCGGCGCCGGATGCGAGGCCTGTGCTAAATCTGACACGACCGTGGTAGAGTTTCGCAGCGATGAAGCCGATGACGATGCAGCAGGCTGCCGAGGCGACCGGATGGTCGCAGCGGATGCTGCGCTACATCGAGCAGGCCGGCCTCGTCACCACCCTGCGAACCCCGGGCGGCCACCGGCTTTACGGCGCCCGGCAGATCGATCGGCTGCGCAGCCTGCGGCGGTTGATCGATGAGCACGGCCTCGGGCTGGCCGAGATCGCCTTCGAACTGCGGATGCGCACCGAGTTCGAGCTGTACCGGGCGGTCGATGACTGGTTCGGGCCGGTGCATCGCGGGCCGGCCTCGCCGGAGGCAAGCCGGTTCCGTCGGATGGCCGCCGAGCGGCTGGCCGAAGGCCGCGAGGCCGAGGGCCGCGAACCACGATCTGCCGACAGCGACACCCACGTCGCGCAACCCCGTTCCACGACCGGAGGAGATTCCGTGAGCGTTTCCCTGACCAAAGACAGCGCTGGCAGCGTCAGCGACTTCAAGGTCGCCGACCTCTCCCTGGCCGCCTACGGCCGCAAGGAGATCCAGCTCGCCGAGCACGAGATGCCGGGGCTGATGGCCTTGCGCGCCGAGTTCGGCGACGCCAAGCCGCTGGCCGGCAAGAAGGTTGCCGGCTCGCTGCACATGACCACCCAGACCGCCGTGCTGATCGAGACGCTGGCCGCGCTGGGCGCCGACGTCCGCTGGGTCAGCTGCAACATCTTCTCCACCCAGGACCACGCCGCGGCCGCGGTGGTGGTGGGCCCGGACGGCACCCCGGAGAACCCGTCCGGCATCCCGGTCTTCGCCTGGAAGGGCGAGACGCTGGAGGAGTACTGGTGGTGCACCGAGCAGATGCTCACCTGGCCGGACGGCAGCGGGCCGGACTCCATCGTCGACGACGGTGGCGACGCGACCCTGCTGATCCACATGGGCGTGGAGTACGAGGCGGCCGGCGTGGTGCCCTCGGCGGATGAGAACGACTCCGAGGAGTACAAGATCATCCTGGAAACTCTGCGACGCTCTCTTGCCAACGACGCCGGGAAGTACACCAAGATGGCGCAGTCGATCATCGGCGTCACCGAGGAGACCACCACCGGCGTGCACCGGCTCTACGAGTTCGCCAAGGCCGGCACCCTGCTGTTCCCGGCGATCAACGTCAACGACTCGGTGACCAAGTCCAAGTTCGACAACAAGTACGGCTGCCGGCACTCGCTCATCGACGGCATCAACCGGGCCACCGACGTGATGATCGCCGGCAAGCTGGCGCTGGTCTGCGGCTACGGCGACGTCGGCAAGGGCTGCGTGGAGTCACTGCGCGGCCAGGGCGCCCGGGTGCTGGTCACCGAGATCGACCCGATCTGCGCGCTGCAGGCGGCGATGGACGGCCTGGAGGTCGTCACCCTGGAAGACGTGGTCGACAAGGTCGACATCTTCGTCACCTCGACCGGCAACAAGGACATCATCATGGCCGAGCACATGGCCAAGATGAAGCACAACGCGATCGTCGGCAACATCGGCCACTTCGACAACGAGATCGACATGGCCGGCCTGGCCAAGGTGCCCGGCGTGCAGAAGATCGAGATCAAGCCGCAGGTGCACGAGTGGAAGTTCGCCGACGGCCACTCGATCATCGTGCTGTCCGAGGGCCGGCTGCTGAACCTGGGCAACGCGACCGGGCACCCGAGCTTCGTGATGTCCGCCTCGTTCTCCAACCAGACGATCGCCCAGATCGAGCTGTACACCAACACCCACGCCTACACCGGCGAGGGCAAGCCCGAGGTGTACGTGCTGCCCAAGCACCTGGACGAGAAGGTGGCCCGGCTGCACCTGGACGCGGTCGGCGCCAAGCTGACCACGCTGACCAAGTCGCAGGCCGAATACATCGGGGTGGACGTGGCCGGGCCGTACAAGTCCGAGCACTACCGCTACTGATTGCCTCTGGCGCCGGCTGACCGGCGCGCCCCGTTCGGGCCCGTGCGGCTCGGACGCAACCGTTCGATCCTGTGCGGCTCGGACCGGTACCGGACATTCTTTCCGGCCGGTTCGGGCCGCACAGGCCGTTCGGGCGGCAACGCGTTAGCCGTGGCTTTGTTGACTTCTCGGCGTTCCGGCGGCCGGGATGCCACGATGGTGCAATGAAACCTCGCGTACTGGTGGTCGATGACGACTCCTCGCTTGCCGAGATGCTCGGCATCGTGCTCCGCTCGGACGGGTTCGAACCAGCCTTCGTGCCGGATGGCTCCCGTGCGCTGGCCGCGTTCCGCGAGGTCAAACCCGACATCGTGCTGCTCGACCTGATGCTGCCGGGCGCCAGCGGCATCGACGTGTGCCGCTCGATCCGGGCCGAGTCGGGCACGCCGATCATCATGCTCACCGCCAAGACCGACACCGTGGACGTGGTGTTGGGGCTGGAGTCCGGTGCCGATGACTACGTGGTCAAGCCGTTCAAGCCGAAGGAACTGACCGCCCGGATGCGGGCCCGGCTGCGCCGCTACGACGACGCCGGCGGCGAGACGCTGACCATCGGGCCGCCCAGCTCCCCGGTCAGCATCGACGTGCCGGCCCACCAGGTGGTCCGCGACGGCAAGCAGATCTCGCTCACTCCGCTGGAGTTCGACCTGCTGGTGGCGCTGGCCCGCAAGCCGCGGCAGGTGTTCACCCGCGAGGTGCTGCTGGAACAGGTCTGGGGCTACCGGCATGCCGCCGACACCCGGCTGGTCAACGTGCACGTGCAGCGGCTGCGTTCGAAGGTGGAGCGTGACCCGGAGCGACCCGAGGTGGTGCTCACCGTGCGCGGAGTCGGCTACAAAGCCGGACCGCCGTGACCGATGGCGTGCCGGCCCGCTCGGCCGCCACCGACCCGCAGGTCGCCACCGATGCGCAGGTCGCCACCGATTCGAAGGCCTCGGCGGCCCGCTATTTCTGGCTGCGCAGCTGGCATGCCGCGCAGCCGGTGCTGGACCGGTTGCTGACCACCTGGCGGCGTTCGCTGCAGCTGCGGGTCGCCACCAGCACCGCGCTGGTGACCGGCGTGGTGGTATTGCTGATCGGGCTGTTCCTGATCTCCCAGATCGGCAGCGGCGTGCTGAAGGCCAAGCGGGAGTCCTCCATCGCGCAGGCGAGCCAGGGTGCGGGCAGTGCCACCACGCAGTTCGCCGGGCTCAGTCCCGGTGACCTGAACGGCATCCACCAGGCGATCGACGAGATCACCGCGGACACCGCGGTCGGCAGCGGTGGCACCGACAACCTCTACAGCCGGGTGGTGCTGTCCACCGACGACGCGGTGAACAGCGCGCTGTCGCTGGCCCAGCCGATTCCGCGCATCCTGCGCAAGGAGGTCGAGAAGGGCACGCTCGCCATCCAGTACGCCCCGCTGCGGGTGGGCAACGGCGAGCAGCCGAGCCTCATCGTCGGACAGCTGATCAGCACCGGCGCCGGTAACTTCGAGCTGTACTACCTGTTCCCGCTGACCGCCGAGCAGAACACCCTGAACCTGGTCCGCCGGACCGTGCTGCTGGCCGGGCTGGCCCTGGTGCTGCTGGTGGCGGCGCTGGCCACCCTGGTCACCCGCTGGGTGGTGCTGCCGGTCCGGGTGGCCGCGCAGACCGCCGAGCGACTGGCCAGCGGGGATCTGTCCCAGCGGATCGGGGTTTCCGGCGAGGACGACATCGCGCTGCTGGGCACCTCCTTCAACGACATGGCGACCAGCCTGCAGCAGCAGATCCAGCGGTTGGAGAAGCTGTCCCGGCTGCAGCAGCGCTTCACCTCCGACGTCTCGCACGAGCTGCGCACCCCGCTCACCACGATCCGGATGGCCGCCGAGCTGCTGTATGCCGGCCGGGCCGGCTTCGCCCCGGAGCTGTCGCGATCGGCCGAGCTGCTCAATGCCGAACTGGACCGGTTCGAGAGCCTGCTCGCCGAGCTGCTGGAGATCTCCCGGTACGACGCCGGCGTGGCCTCGCTGGAAGCCGAGCGGGTGGACGTGATCGGCATCGTGGAGCGGGCGGTGCAGGCCAGCGATGTGCTGGCCCGCCGGCACCAGGTGGAGCTGCGCCTGCTGTGCGACAGCAGCCCGGTGCTCGCCGAGGTGGATGCCCGGCGGGTGGAGCGGATCCTGCGCAACCTGATCGGCAATGCGCTCGACCATGCCGAGGGCAGGCCGGTCGAGATCACCGTCGGCTATGACGAGGACACCATCGCGATCACCGTCCGGGACTATGGCGTCGGGTTGCGACCGGGTGAGGCGGCGCTGGTCTTCAACCGGTTCTGGCGAGGCGACCCGTCGCGCAGCCGGCTGACCGGCGGAACCGGCCTGGGGTTGGCGATCAGCCTGGAGGATGCCCGGTTGCACAACGGCTGGTTGCAGGCCTGGGGGGAGCGCGGCAAGGGGTCGGTCTTCCGGCTCACCCTGCCGCGCACCGCAGGCGACACCGTGACCGAATCGCCGCTGCCGCTGGTGCCGGCCCCGGTGGTGCCCTTCGTTCCACAGCCGCCGTATCGGCCCGGAACGTACCCGACACCGTCGGCCGGCGGTTCGGCGACCTCGGGATCGGTGGCAGGCAGCGTGGCCGGCGGTACGCGGGCATCGGGCGGTCCGGGATCGGTGCCAGGCAGCGGCGCGGCCGGCGGCGGCGAGCCGTCCCGACCGGCCGGCGAGGCCGGCGCGAGCGGACCGGCGGAGGTGCGCCGATGAGCCGCCGGCGCGCATCCGTGCTCGGACTGCTCGCGGTGCTGCTCGTGCTGGCGGGCTGCACCGGCGTTCCGGAAGGCTCGGTGCCGCAGGTGGTGCGTAGCGTCCATCCGTCACCGACCGACTCGCCGCAGGTGCACATCACGCCGCGTCCGGACGAAGGCCCGAGCGACGTGGTGCGCGACTTTGTGGAGACCGGCGTGGACGCCGACGCCGGGCACTCCAGTAGCCGGCAGTTCCTCACCACCGGCGCGGCCCGGCGCTGGCAGGACAATCCGACGGTGATCCTGGACGAGGCGATCGTCCGCGACGTGTCGGTGTCCAACAGTTCCGCCACCGTGGTGGTGACCGGTCGCCGGGTCGGTTCGCTCGATGCCAGCGGGGCGTTCAGCCCCATCCTGAAGGGCATGGGCACCGGCGAGGAGGAGAAGTTCACGTTCCGGCTGGTCCGCCAGGGCAGCCAGTGGCAGATCGACGTGCTGCAGCCGGGCGTGCTGATCAACTTCTCGGACTTCACGGCCGACTACAACCAGTACGCCCTCTACTTCCTCGATCCGAGCGGGACCCTGGTACCCGATCTGCGGTACTCGCCGCTGCAGGGCCAGGCGCTGGCCAGTTGGCTGCTGACCGAGCTGCTGGCCGGCCCGGGCCAGCAGTTGGCGCAGGCGGTGGTCAACGAGGTGCCGGACCAGGTCGGCAAGCCCACCGTGCAGATCGGCGACCCGATCGTGGTGGAGATACCGGGCAGTGCCCAGTTGAAGGGCGACGACCGCGACGGGCTTGCCAAACAGCTGGCCTTCACCCTGGAGCAGGCACGCTTCGGCCGGCTCGAACTTACCGACGGCGGCAAGCCGGTACACGTGCCGAACGCGTCCGGCCTGCAGTTCGGCAGCAGTGACTTCGCCGCCGACAATCCCGACAACAACTCGACGGGCGGCGCGCTGTACTTCGTACGATCCGGTGCGCTGGTGGATGGCAAGGGCGTTCCACTGGCCGATCTGACCAACCGAAACTTCAGCTCGGTGGCACTGCTTCGTGCCTCGGGGGAGTCGCTGGCGGTGGCCGGCCTAACCACCACCGGCCAGTTGCTGCTCGGCGACGATCGGGGGCTCGCGCCGGTCAGCGTGCCGCAGGCGGTCACCTCGCGGCCGGAGTGGCGGCCGAACACCGAGGATGTCTGGTTCGGCGCTGGCCTGCGCGGAGGCATCTATCGCGCGACGACGGGCGGTCCGGTCCAGTCGGTGACCGTCAGCAGCCAGGTCGGCCCGCTGCCGACCGGGCCGGTCACGGCGCTGCGGTTCAGCTCGGACGGTGATCGGGTTGCGATGGTGATCCGCGGCGTCAACGGCACCGGCGTGACCTGGGTCGGCTCGGTGGTCACCTCCGGCTCCGACGTCCGGATCGACTCGCTGGAACCGATCACCCCGCCGTCCCTGGCGGTCACCGACCTGGCCTGGGGCGGCCCCGGAACGCTGTACCTGGTGGCCGCGGCGCCGGGTGCCGAGGCTCGGGTCTGGCAAATGTCCTCGGACGGTTCGCAGCTGATCACGCTGTCCAACAACGGCCTGTCCGGTCCACCCACCGCGATCACCGCCGAGCCTCCGCAGTCACCCGTGGTATCGGCCGGCGGTGCCATCTGGGCGCTGAGCGGCAGCACCTGGACCAGCGTCGCCGGTGCCGGTGCCACCCGGTCGAGCAGCCCGATCTACGCGCGCTGAGCGGGAGCGTCTGGCTCGGGCAGCCGGGTTCGCTGTCCACACCCGCTCGTCGTCGTCCACAGTTTGTGCCGAGGAACTCTGGCCCCTCGTCGAGGCGGGCAGGCTCGAGGCATGCGAATTCTCACCGACGCGATCGACCTGGTGTTTCCGGCGAGCTGCCTCTGCTGTGGCCGGCCCGGCGCGCTCTGGTGCGCCCGGTGCCAACCGGCGAGCCGGCCGGGATCGGTGGAGCGTCCGAATGCGCCGCCGGTATATGCCGCCGGTGAGTATGCCGAGCAGTTGCGGACGGCGCTGATCGGCTACAAGGAACGAGGCCGGCGGCAGCTGGTCGGCCCGCTGGCCGGCTACCTGGCCGACGCGGTGGATTGCGCGGTCCGGGCCGCCGCGCCGCGGCCGCCGGAGCTGGCAGCGCCGCGGTCGCCGGTGTTGATACCGGTGCCCTCCAGCCGGCTGGCTGCCCGCAGCCGCGGTGGCGACCACGTGTTTCGACTGGCCCGCGCGGTGGGGCGCCAACTGGATCTCCCTGTCGTACGAGCGGTCGCGCTGGTCGGGCCGGTCGGTGATTCGGCCGGCCTGTCGGCCGAGCAACGACGCTTGAACCTGGCGGGTCGGATGGTCGCAAGCCCACCGGCCGCCGGCTGCTTCCGGCCGATTCTGGTGGACGACATCGTGACCACCGGCGCCACGCTGACCGAGACGGCACGAGCACTGGCAGTCGCCGGCTGGCCGCCGGGCGCCGCGGCGGTCGTCGCCGCCACTCGGCTGCGCTTCGCTGCCTCCGGAGTGGTGAGTCGGGCGCCGCCGTGCCGGTGAAGCGTGCGCCTGGCTGCCGGCGTAGCTGGTACCGGGCATATCCCGCGCCGTAGCGACACTGCAAAGTCCGGGTGACTTCAACTGGGCAGATTGGCGTGAAGGGTCTAGCGTTCATCTGACCAACCGAAGATTGGCACCAGCGCGATTTCATCGATACGCCGGCCAGATCTACAGCGAGGTTGCGCCGCGGCGGTGAGTGGCGGGCAGGTGCCGGAAGGCAACTGGGAGGCCGCATGGATATTGTCGTGAGGGGCCGAAACGTCGAGGTTCCCGATCACTACCGCCAGCATGTCGCGGACAAGCTAGCCCGCATCGAGCGGTATGACCATCACGTAAAACGCGCCGACGTCGAGCTCTATCACGAGAAGAATCCACGGCAGTCCGAGATCTGCCAGCGGGTGGAGATCACCTGCCGGGTGAAGGGGCCGGTGGTGCGGGCCGAGGCGTGTGCAGCCGACTTCTACAAGGCCCTGGATCTTGCCGTCGAGCGGCTTGAACGCCGCTTCCGGCAAGCCGCGGATCGGCGTCGCATCCACCACGGCCGGCACACTCCGAAGTCGGTCGCGGTGGCCACCGGCGCGCTGGTCGAATCGGTGCCGGCCGGTGGCCTGGCGGTGGCCGAGGCAGAGGAGGACGACGGCCTACCGAACGGTCCGGGCCAGGTGGTGCGGGAGAAGGAGCACCCCGCCAAGCCGATGACCATCGACCAGGCGCTGTTCGAGATGGAGCAGGTGGGCCACGACTTCTTCCTCTTCGCCGATGCCGACAGCGGCCGGCCCAGCGTGGTCTACCGGCGGCACGGCTACGACTACGGGGTGATCCGGCTGGTCGAGTAGCCGTGCCCACGCCGCGGCCGGGTGTCGGCGCACTTGGGTACTGTGGGCCATCGTGACCGCTACCGATACCGCCGTCCGGCTCGCCCAGATCGCCGGGCACGCCGCCGCCGACAAACTCGCCAGCGACATCGTGTTGATCGATGTCAGCGACCGGTTGGCGATCACCGACGTGTTCGTGATCGCAACCGGCAACAATGAGCGGCAGGTCGAGGCGATCGTCGACGAGGTCGAGGAGAAGCTGCGGCTGGCCGGCACCAAGCCACTGCGCCGGGAGGGCAAGCGGGACGGCCGCTGGGTGCTGCTGGACTACTCCGAGATCGTGGTGCACGTCCAGCATGCCGAGGAACGGGTGTTCTACGCCTTGGAGCGACTCTGGCGGGACTGCCCGCTGATCGAGTTCGACCCGATGGCCGGGCCACCGTCAGAGACGAACGGCCACGGACCGATCGAGACGGCAAACGGGGGCGCTCCGGACTCCGCGACCACGGAGCCGGCCGCCGACCCGGCCGTCCCGGAGGAGGACCAAGCCAGGGCCTCCGCGGACGAGGCATAGGTGGAGCGCCGGATCGTCCTGCTCCGACACGGCCGGACCGAGTGGAACGCCACCCGCCGCTATCAAGGCCAGGCCGACCCGCCGCTGGATGAGGTCGGCGAAGCCCAGGCGATCGAGGCTGCCGCCCTCGTCGCGGCCATGCGGCCGGATCTGCTGATCAGTTCCGACCTGCGCCGAGCCCGCCAGACGGCGGAGAAGATTGCCTCGCTGACCGGCCTGCCGCTGGGCCTGGACGCCCGGCTGCGCGAGCGTCACCTCGGCCACTGGCAGGGGCTGACCCGGGAGGAAGTGGCCAGCCGGTTCCCGGACGAGTTCGCCGAATGGCTGGCCGGCCTGGATGTCACCCGCCGGGGTGGCGAGAGCCGGCCCGAGGTAGCCGAACGGGCCTGCGAGCTGGTCTCGGAGTTGCCGACGGTGGGCCTGGTGGTGCTGGTCAGCCACGGAGCCACCGTGATGTGCCTGTCCGCCGCGCTGCTCGGCCTGCCGCAAACCCCGTCCATCCTGGGACCACTGGCCAACTGCCATTGGACCGAACTGCGTGACAGCGGCACCGGATGGACGCTGCGAGCCCATAACGCCGGGCCGCCGGGGCCGGTCATCCCGCTGCTCGCGCCGGAGAGCGACTACTCCGACGCCGAGGCCTGATCGCCGATCGATCCGGCTGGCTGCCGCCCACGAACCCGGATGGCTGCCGACCCGTCCGGCGGGCAGGCCGTCGGACACCCCACCGAGGCCGCGGACCGCGCGCGTGCTTATCGACCTGCTGCCGGCTGCGCCGGCGAGTAGTATTCGTCTCGTGCGGCAGAACCTGCTCCTTACCGAGCCGCGCTGAGCCAGTCCGGACGGCCAGCGCGGCGTGAGCCTCTGCACGGGTGCAGGGGCTCTTCCTATGCCCGGACCACCGCCCGATTCCCCGCCGGGGAGTAGAGACCATGGGAGATTCCGCAGCCATGACCGCCGCCAACCAGCCGCCGGCGTCCGAACATCAGCCGCAGGCGTCCGATCAGCCCCAGCCCGCACCCGAATCGCACGATCATCAACCACCGGTGGGCGCCGATGACGAGGTGCCGCCGTTCCGCTACGACAACGACATTGCCCGCGACATCGAGGCCCGCTGGCAGCAGAGCTGGCAGGAGCAGGGCACGTTCAACGCTCCTAACCCGCACGGCCCGCTGAGCGAGCACTTCGATGCGGTGCGCGAGCGCCCGCACACCTTCGTGATGGACATGTTCCCCTACCCGTCCGGAGCCGGCCTGCACGTCGGCCATCCGCTGGGCTACATCGGGACCGACGTCTACGCCCGCTACCTGCGGATGCGCGGCGAGAACGTCCTGCACACCATGGGCTTCGACGCGTTCGGCCTGCCCGCCGAGCAGTACGCGCTGCAGACCGGGCAGCATCCGGCGACCACCACCGACCGCAACATCGTCGAGTTCCGCCGGCAGCTGCGCGCGCTGGGGCTGGGCCACGACCAGCGGCGCAGCGTGAGCACCACCGACCCGGATTTCTACCGCTGGACGCAGTGGATCTTCGTCCAGATCTTCAACTCCTTCTACGACCGCACCGCCGACGGCGGCGTCGGCAAGGCCCGTCCGATCACCGAACTGGTGGCCGAACTGGACGCCGGCAGCCGGCAGCCGGACGAGGGCAGCAACGACTTCGGCAAGCCCTGGTCGGAGCTGGACGAGGTGCAGCGGCGCACGGTGGTCGACCGGCACCGGCTGGCCTACGTCGCTGAGCTGCCGGTCAACTGGTGTCCCGGCCTGGGCACCGTGCTGGCCAACGAGGAGGTCACCCCGGACGGCCGTTCCGAGCGCGGCAACTTCCCGGTGTTCCGCAAGCCGCTGGCCCAGTGGATGCTGCGGATCACCGCCTACGCCGACCGGCTGCTGTCCGACCTGGACGCCATCGACTGGCCGGAGAAGATCCGGACGATGCAGCGGAACTGGATCGGCCGCTCGGTTGGCATGCACCTGGACTTCCCATCGCCGGCCGGTGACATCACCGTGTTCACCACCCGTCCGGACACCCTGTTCGGCGCGACCTATCTGGTGTTGGCGCCGGAGCATCCGCTGGTGGACGGATTGACCAGCGGGCAGTGGCCGGCCGGCACGAACCCGAGCTGGACCGGTGGCTACGCAACCCCTGCCGAGGCGGCCGAGGCGTACCGGGCCGCTGCTGCCGCCAAGACCGACCTGGACCGGCAGGGTGCCGATGCCAAGACCAAATCAGGCGTGTTCACCGGTGCATTCTCCGTCAACCCGGTAACCGGAGCCCAGCTGCCCATCTTCATTGCCGACTACGTGCTGATGGGCTACGGCACCGGCGCCATCATGGCGGTGCCCGGCCAGGACGAGCGGGACTGGGACTTCGCCGAAGCCTTCTCGCTGCCCATCGTGCGTACCGTGCAGCCGCCGGAAGGCTTTGCCGGCAAGGCATATCTGGGCGACGGGCCGGCCATCAACTCCGCCAACGACGAGCTGGACCTGAACGGGCTGGGGGTGGCGGAAGCCAAAGCGCGGATCACCGACTACCTGGAGGGGATCGGCCGTGGCCGGCGTACCACGACCTACCGGCTGCGGGACTGGCTGTTCAGCCGGCAGCGCTACTGGGGCGAGCCGTTCCCGATCGTCTACGACGAGAACGACCTGCCGATCGCGCTGCCGGATCACCTGCTGCCGCTGGTGCTGCCGGAAACCCACGACTTCACGCCCAAGTCCTACCCGCCCGACGACGCCGATTCCGAACCGGAGCCGCCGTTGGGCCGGCTGACCGACTGGGTGCACGTCGAACTGGATCTGGGCGACGGGCCGAAGAAGTACCGGCGCGAGACCAACACCATGCCGAACTGGGCCGGTTCCTGCTGGTACGAGCTGCGCTATGTCGATCCGGTCGAGCCTGATCGGCTGGTGGATCCGGAGAACGAGGCGTACTGGATGGGTCCGCGGCCGGGGCGGCCGCTGGGTGGCGTGGACCTGTACGTCGGTGGGGTGGAGCATGCGGTGCTGCACCTGCTGTACGCCCGGTTCTGGCATAAGGTGCTGTACGACCTGGGCCATGTCTCGAGCTCCGAGCCGTTCCACCGGCTGGTGAACCAGGGCATGTTGCAACTGCCGGCCTACACCAACGCCGACGGTTTCTACGTCGAGGCAGCCAAGGTCGTCGAGTCCGACGGCGGGTTCTTCTACGACGGCCAGCCGGTTCGGCAGGAGTTCGGCAAGATCGGCAAGAGCCTGAAGAACGTGGTGTCGCCGGATGAGTTCGTCGCCGAGTACGGCACCGACACGTTCCGGTTGTTCGAGATGTTCTCCGGCCCGCTGGACCAGTCCCGGCCCTGGGACGCCAAGGCGATCGTCGGCGCGTACCGGCTGCTGCAGCGCATCTGGCGGGTGGTGCTGGACGAGCGGACCGGCCAGCCGCACGTCTCCGACGCGGCCGTGCCGGATGAGCTGAACCGGCTGCTGCACCGGACCATGCGGGCGGTGGCGGAGGGGTATGAGTCGCTGCGGTTCAACACCTCGATCGCCCGGATCACCGAGCTGAACAACGCGGTGACCCAGGCCTATCCGGACGGCGGCGCGCCCCGCGCGCTGGTCGAGCCGATGGTGTTGATGCTGGCTCCGCTGGCACCGCACATCGCCGAGGAGCTGTGGGCCCGGCTGGGTCACGCCGGGTCGCTGGCCTGGCATCCGTTCCCGGTGGCTGACGAGCGACTGCTGGTCGCGGACACCATCGAGATTCCGGTGCAGATCAACGGAAAAGTCCGTTCGGTGCTATCCGTGCCGGCCAGCGCCGATTCGGCCGAGGTGCAGGCCGCGGCGCAGGCTGACGAGAAGGTGGTGGCGGCGCTGGCCGGCCGGCCGGTGAAGCGTGTGATTGCCGTTCCGGGTCGCTTGGTGAACCTGGTCGTCTAACCTGGCGGGTATGTCGTCCAACCTGGCGGCGTCGGCCGGGGCACCGGTCACCGTGGTCACCGACTCAACCTCCTACCTGCCCGCCGGCCTGGCCGACGAGCTGGGTATCCGGGTGTTGCCGCTGCAGGTGCAGCTCGGCGACCGAACCGGCCGGGAGGGCGTGGACGTGACCCCGGGAGACGTCACCGGCGCGATGCGTAGCCGGGTGCCGGTGTCCACGTCCCGACCGACGCCGGGTGAATTCGGCAAGCTTTACCGGTCGATTCTGGAGACCGGCAGCTCCGCGGTGTTCTCGATGCACCTGTCCGGCCAGCTGTCCGGCACCTGTGACTCGGCGCGGTTGGCCGCCGCCGAGCTGGACGACGGCCTGGTCCGGGTGCTGGATTCCCGATCGGCCGGGATGGCGCTCGGCTTCGGTGTGCTGGCCGCCGCCCGGGCCGCCGCGGCCGGTGGAACGCTGGACGAGGTGGAGCGTGCCGCCAAGGCCGTGCTCAGCTCCACGACGGCGTTGTTCTACGTCGATTCCCTGGAGTGGCTCTACCGCGGCGGCCGGATCGGCGGCGCGGCGGCCCGGTTCGGCACCGCGCTCGCGGTGAAGCCGCTGCTGCACCTGTCCGACGGACGGATCCAGCCGCTGGAGAAGGTGCGGACGGCGTCCAAGGCGATCGCCCGGCTGGTCCAGCTGGGAGTAACCGCGGCGGGGGACCGGCCGGTCGACGTCGCGGTGCAGCACCTGGCCGCGCCGGACCGGGCGGACGATCTGGTGCGACAACTGCGCGGCGCGCTGCCGCGGCTGGGCCAGCTTTACGAGTCGGAGGTGGGCGCCGCGGTCGGCGCGCACGTCGGGCCCGGGCTGCTCGGCATCGTGGTGGCCCGCGCCGCCGAGTAGCACCGCGTCGGCGCGGGTGTCCTTGCCTCGCTCGGCCTCACCGGAGAGGTGCTGACAAGCTCGGCCTCACTGCGGGCAGTGTCCGGTGCCGATCGGGAATTTCGAGTTGAACGTGTAGTTTCCGCCGCTGCCGGTGCGCAGGGTGACGTACAGGCCGTCCTGGGAGATGCAGGCCCGCTTGTCCTGGCTCTCCATGCCGAGCCAGCGGTACCAGCGCAGCCGTACTCGCATGGTCTGGTCGGCGGGCAGCGACACCACCACCGCGTCCGGCCGCTCGCTGATCACCCGACCAGGCGGATCGACCAGCGGCGAGGCATCCTGCACCTCGTAGATGACCCAGTGCGCATTGCGCCAGATCGGCATCAGATAAGGCAGGTTGGTCGCGATCAGCGCCTTCTCGTCCCGGCCGTAGCGGGTGAGCTCGGCATCCGGCAACGCCACGTACTGCACGGCGTTGTCGAGCAGGAACGTGCGGTAGGTCTGCGGCGTCGGCTTGCGCTTGTAGAACACCGCGTCGTTGAGCCGGACGTCGGTCTGGCGCAGCCAGCCGCGGGCCAGCGGCACGCCGCGAGCCAGGTATACCGAATCCCAGTGGCCGGCCATCTCCGGCACCTCGACCCGGCCGGTGAGCGGGCCGCGGGAGGTGATCTCGGAGATGACCGGGTTGTAGTACGCGCTGTAGCCGCTGGCCCGGCCGGTGCTGGCGATGGTGGCGAACCCCACCGGCAACTGCAGCGCCAGCACGCCCAGCACCGCCATCACCGACAGGATCCGGCTCCGCCAGTTGATGAACGCGACCACCACCGGCAGCGCGAACAGCAGGCCGAGCCGGGTGGCGTTCGAGCCGACCGGGGTGGGCAGCACGAACGCGACCAGGACCATCAGCATCCCGACCAGCGCGCCGAGCCGGAGCGCCCGGCAGCGCTGCGGCACGGTGATCAGCACGATCAGCAGCGCGCTGAAGGAGAACAGGCAGTCGAAGAAGGTGAACGGCTGGTGGCCGCCGTCGCCGAAGATCACCGAGATGATCGCCGAGGTCAGCCCGGACGGGACGATCAACACCGCGGCGGCCAGCCGGCGGCGCAACAGCAGCGCCACCGCACCGGCAACCCACAGCAACAGCGCGGCGACCGGGCTGGCGCCGCCGCACAGCAGGCTGAACAGCAGCGCCAGGCTGACCGCCAGCCAGCGGGGCACCCGGGTGGTGGTGAACAGGGTGATCGCGATCAACCCGCAGGTGAGCCCGCAGGCGAAGGTGATCCGGCCCTCCACCACGTTGGCCACCTGGGTCACCGCCGCGGCCACGCCACCCAGCAGCGGGCGGGCGGGGCGCAGCCGGTGCAGCAACCGGGTGGTGTACCAGGTTCCGACCACGGCGGCCAGCGCGCCGGTCACCTTGGTGCCCAGGTGCGCCATCAGCGCCGAGGCCCACAGCGTGTAGCCGTACTCGACGGTGCCGCCGAACCAGCGGAAGTCGATGATCGAGATCGGGTAGCGGCTGGCGAAGTCGGCGCGTGCCAGCTGGGCCGCCAGGTCGCTGTTCATCGGCGGCAGCAGCAGGAAACCCCAGGCCAGCAGCACGCCGATGCCGGTGGCGAGCAGCGCGGGGCGATAGCTGGAGCGCCAGACCCGCTGGCTGAAGGCAGCCGGCTGACGCAGCGTGGCCGGCCGGGCCGGCGCGGCCACGGCAGCACCCTCGCTCGCCGACTTCACCGACACAGTGGCCCAGTCTGTCATCCACAGCCATGCTTCGTTGTCCACATATCCGGTTGGACACCCGGCCAACCGGTATTCGCTTCCTAACGTCGAACGGGTGCAACGGGGTTCAGAGGGACGAACGGTGGCGGATTGGGCGGCCCGGCTGCGGCTGTCCGGGTCGAACCGGCGGGTCAATCCGGGACGCGGCGGACTGCTCGCGATGGCGGCGGTGGCGGTCCTGGTGGCCTTGTTGGTGGGCGGCTGGATGCTCGACTCGCGGCCGCACCAGTTACCGGTGACCGTGGCCGCCGAAGCCCCGGCGTCCCCGGTGCTGAGCAGCCCGTCGCGGTCGGCGTCCGCTGCCACGAGTTCGGCGCCGGCCGGCCTGGTGGTCGACGTCGCGGGCAAGGTGCGGCGTCCGGGCGTGTACCGGCTACCGGCCGGCGCGCGGGTGCAGGACGCGGTGACCGCCGCCGGCGGCATGGCGCCGGGCGTCGACCCGGTGAGCGTCAACCTGGCTCGCCGGCTCACCGACGGCGAGCAGGTGGTGATCGGCCAGCTGGCAGGTAGCCAGCCGGCGGCTGCTGGTGGCACCAGCGCGGCGAGCGGCTCGCCGGCGGGTCCGGTGGATCTGAACACCGCCACCGCCGAGCAGCTCGACGCGCTGCCCGGCGTCGGGCCGGTGCTGGCGCAGCGGATCGTGGACTGGCGCACCCAGCACGGCCGCTTCGGCTCGGTCGATGAGCTGTCGAAGGTCAGCGGCATCGGCGACGCCAAGCTGGCCGACCTCAAGCCGCTGGTGACCGTGTCGTGAGCCGGCTGCAGCAGGGCGTGCCGCTGGCCGAGCGATCTTCCCTCGCGGAGCTCGATCTGCGGCTCGCGCTGCCGGCGCTGGCCGGTTGGCTCGCGGCAATCTGGGGCCTCGGCCGAACGTCCGGGCAGGTATTGCTGGCCGCGCTGTGCTCGCTGGTGCTTTCCGTGGCTTTGGGCCTGGCCGGGCGGTTCAGCCGGCGCTGGTACGTCGGTGCGGCGGCCTGCTGCGCCGTGCTGATGGTGCTGCTGCCGTTGGCGGCTCGGTTGCACCGCGCCCGGGACTCGCCGCTGGCCCGGTTGGCCGCGAGCCGGCCGGCGGTGCTCGCCCAGCTGACCGTCGCCGCCGATCCCCGGCCGTTGACCGCCCGTGGCACTTCCGGCTCGCCGCGGGTCGCGGTGGACGCCCGGATCCGCTCGGTGCAGCTGGCCGGCCGGATCGCGCCGGTGGCCGGCAGGCTGCTGGTGCTGGCACCGGCCGAGGGCTGGCGCGAAGTGCTGCCCGGGCAGCGGGTGCAGGTGTCCGGCCGGCTGGCACCGCCGCTGTCCGGCGACCTGCTGACCGCGGTGCTGTCGGCCGAGACGCCACCCCGGCTGCTGGGCCGGCCACCACCGTGGCAGCGGCTGGCCGGTGCCGTCCGAGCGGGCCTGCAACGTGCCTCGGCCGGGCTGCCGCCGCTGCCTCGCGGCCTGCTGCCGGGGCTGGTGGACGGCGACACCAGCCAGCTCGATCCGGTGCTGGCCGACCGGTTCCGGGTGGCCGGCCTGAGCCACCTGATGGCGGTGTCCGGGTCGAACTGCGCCATCCTGATCGGCTCGGTGGCCCTGCTGATGCGTCGGCTGCGCGCCTCGCCACGGGCCATCGCACTGGTGGGACTGGCCGTCCTGGTGATCTTCGTGTTGATCGCCAGGCCGTCGCCCAGCGTGTTGCGGGCGGCGGTGATGGCAGCCATCGCGCTGCTCGGCCTGGCCGCCGGCCGGCAACGCGACGCGCTACCGGCGCTCGCGGCGAGTTGCCTGGGCTTGCTGGTCTGGCAGCCGGCGCTGGCGATGGATCTCGGCTTCGCGCTGTCGGTTGCGGCCACCGCCGCCTTGCTGCTGCTGGCACCCGGCCTGCTTACGGCCCTGCGCCGCCGGCGGGTGCCTGCCGGCCTGGCCGAGCCGCTCGCGGTGGCGACCGCGGCGCATCTGGTCACCATGCCGCTGATCGCCGGCATCAGCGGCCGGATCAGCCTGGTGGCCATTCCGGCGAACGTGCTGGCCGAGCCGGTGGTGGCCGCTGCCACCATCCTCGGCGTGGCGGCCGCGCTGGCCTCGGTGCTGTGGCTACCCGCCGCCATCCTGCTCGCTCAGCTGGCCGGCTGGCCGTGCCGCTGGCTGGTCTGGGTTGCCGACCACTTCGGCTCGCTGCCGGGCGGGTCGGTGCCCTGGCCGGCCGGCCTGACCGGCGTCCTGCTGCTGACCGCAACGGTGGCCTCGGCGTGCTGGCTGTGCCGGTGGCCCGCGCCGCGGAACCTGCTCGCCACCGCGACGGTGGTCGCGGTGCTGGTGCAGATCCCGATCCGCTCGCTGGTGACCGGCTGGCCGCCGCGGGGCTGGCTGATCGTGGCCTGCGCGGTCGGCCAGGGGGATTCGTTGGCGGTCAATGCCGGCGACGGTGCCGCGGTGGTGGTCGATGCCGGCCCGGATCCGGTGGCCGCGGACCGCTGCCTGCACGAGCTCGGCATCAGCCGGATCCCGTTGCTGGTGCTGACCCATTTCCATCTCGACCACGTCGGCGGCCTGGCCGGCGTGCTGCACCAGCGCACGGTGGGGCGAGTGGTGGGCTCGCCGCTGGCCGAGCCGGTGAGCGGCCAGCGGTTGGTGGCGGGTCTGCTCGGTGCTCGGCGGCTGTCGCTCGAACAGGCCAGCGCGGGCGCGGTCTACCAGGTCGGGTCGATCCGGCTGGATGTGCTCGGCCCGCTGCGGTCGTACTCCAACACCCACTCCGATCCGAACAACTCCTCGGTGGTGATGCGAGCGACGCTGCACGGCGAGCGCATCCTGCTGCCCGGTGATGCCGAGATCGAGGCGGAGGACGACCTGATCGGCTCCGGCGTCGACCTGGCCGCCGACATCCTCAAGGTGCCACATCACGGGTCGGCGTACTCGGACCCCAGATTCCTGCAGGCGGTGCACGCCAAGCTGGCGTTGATCACGGTGGGCCGGAACAACGACTACGGACATCCGTCACCGGTGCTGCTCGGCGAACTGGCCAGGCTCGGCGTGCCGGCGCGGCGCACGGACCTGGACGGCGACATCGCGGTGGTGCTCTCCGGCGGCCGGCCGGTCCCGGTGGTCCACGCGGTTCGGGTGACCGCCGCAAGGGCCCGGTCACCGCCGTACCGGGGCGCCGCCATGCCCAGCCGTCACTGCGTCACCGCCGTATGGGTCTCCGCCATGCCAGGGTCACCGTCGTACCAGCCAGCGTGGCTTGATCAGGCCATTCCACGGTGAGAGGGTGCGACCTCCGACGACGAGGGATCGGCGTTCGAGGACAGCAGCTGGCAGCGCTCCTGTCGGGCCGTCGTGGCAGCATGCAGGCATGCCTTCCGCAGCCGAGCCGTCCCGTGCGGCCAGCCAGGCGCCGCTCACCCTGGTGGTCGGTGATGAGGAGTTCCTGGTGAGCCGGGCGCTGGACGACCTGCGCTCGGCCCGGCTGGCCGAGGACTCCGAGACGGAGGTTCACGAGCGCGAGGCGGCGTCGATCGATCCGGTCGAGCTGATCCAGCTACTGAGCCCGTCGCTGTTCGGCGGCCGGCGGCTGGTGATCCTGCGGTCGGCGCAGGATCTGCCGGCCGCGCAGGTGCCCACCGTGCTGCCGATGCTGCTGTCGGCGGATCCCGATTGCGCCGTGGTGATCCAGCACCTGGGTGCGGCCAAGGGCAAGGCGATCCTGGAGGCGGTACGCAAGGCGAAACCGGCCGAGATCGGCTGCGCCAAGCTGACCAGGCTGGACGAGCGGCAGGACTTCCTCCGCTCGGAGATCCGCCGGTTCGGCGGCCGGATCGCGGGTGATGCCGCGAGCGCGCTGCTGGACGCGGTGGGCAGCGACCTGCGCGAGATCTCGGCGGTGGCCGCCCAGTTGGTCGGCGACACCGGCGGTTCCATCGACGCCGCCGCGGTCGCGGCCTACCATCGCGGTCGCGCCGAGGTGACCGGTTTCGCGGTGGCCGACCAGGCGGTGGTCGGCAATGTCGCCGGAGCGCTGACCAACCTGCGCTGGGCGCTGAACGTGGGAGTGCCGGCCGTGGTGATCGCCGACGCCCTCGCCGACGGGGTGCGCACGGTCGCCCGGGTGATGGGTGCCGGGGCAGGCGATCCGTTCCGGCTGGCGCCGGCGCTCGGCATGCCGCCGTGGAAGGTCAAGCGCGCTAGGACCCAGTCCCGGGGCTGGGCCGAGCCCGGCCTGCGCCAGGCGCTGGCAGTCGTGGCCCAGCTCAACGCCGACGTCAAGGGCAATGCCGCCGATCCGGAGTACGCGCTGGAGTCGGCTGTGCGCCGGCTGGCCACCGCGCGGGAGTTGCGCTGAGCGTCCGGTGAACTGGCAGGCTGGTCCCATGCGCAAGATTTCGACGGAACTGCTGCCGGTGCCCCCGTTGGAGCAACTGAGGCTGCGGCGCAGCGCCAAATGGCAGGCCTTCGGCCCGGACGTGCTGCCGCTTTGGGTGGCCGAGATGGATTTCGAGCTGGCGCCGGCCATCGCCGCGACGCTGACCGAGGCCATCCGGCACTCCGACACCGGCTACGCCTGGCAGGTTCCCGAACTGGGCAAGGCGTTCGCCGCGTTCGCCGGTGATCGCTGGGGCTGGCAGGTCGATCCGGCGGCGGTGCATCCGGTGTCCGACGTCGGAGTCGGCGTGGTCGATCTGCTGCGGGTGCTCACCCGGCCCGGCGACACGGTGCTGATCAACCCACCGGTGTACCCGCCGTTCTTCACCTGGATAGCCGAGGTGGGCGCCCGCCCGCTGGAGGTGCCACTGCGACGAGGCGACGGCTGGCGGCTTGACCTGCCCGCCCTCGAGCGGGCATTCGCCAGCCAGCCGGCGGCGTACGTGCTGTGCAACCCGCACAACCCGGTGGGCCGGGTCCACGATCGGCAGGAGTTGGCCGCGCTGGTCGAGCTGTCCAGGCGCTACCAGGTGCCGATCATCAGCGACGAGGTGCACGCGCCGCTGGTGCTGCCGGGAGCCGAGTTCACCCCGCTGCTGAGCATTCCGAACGCGGCCGAGCGGGCGATCGCGGTGCAGGCGGCCAGTAAGGCGTGGAACCTGGCCGGCCTGAAATGCGCGCAGATCGTCACCGGATCCGAGCCGATGGCCGAACTCGCCGCCACGCTGCCCGACAACCGCTGGCGGGTCGGCCATTTCGGCCTGCTGGCCTCCATCGTCGCCTACGCCGAGGAGGTGGCCTGGCTCGACCGGTTGCTGGCGACGCTGGCCGACCGCCGTGCCCTGCTCGCCGACCTGCTCGCCGAGCGGCTTCCGAGGCTCAGCTGGCACCCGCCGGAAGCCAGCTACCTGGCGTGGCTGGACTGCGCGCCCCTCGGCCTCGGCGGCGATGCGGCCGAACGATTCCTGCGGCACGGGGTGGCGCTGGAGGCCGGCCGGGCGTTCGGCGCGCCGGGCGATGAGCATGTCCGGCTGAACTTCGCCACCAGCGCCGAGCTCCTGAGCGAAGCGATCGACCGGATGGCCACTGCGCTGGATTGAACCGCACGCACACCTCGTTCTCCGGACAGCACGCAGCCCGCGTCCTGCGGAAGGGACGCGGGCTGCGGGTCGGTCGTGCTGCGCGGCCTGCTTACAGGCTGTTGGCGCGGTGGGCCATCGCCGACTTCTTGTTGGCGGCCTGGTTCGCGTGGATGATGCCCTTGCTCACGGCCTTGTCGAGCTGCCGGGAAGCGTGCGTCAGGGCCGCCGCCGCGGTGTCCTTGTCACCGGCGTCCGCCGCCTCGCGGAAGGACCGGATGGCGGTCTTCAGCGAGCTCTTGACGCTCTTGTTGCGCAGCCGAGCCGCCTCGTTGGTGCGGATCCGCTTGATCTGGGACTTGATGTTCGCCACGAAGTTGCCTCAAATGCGTTGGTGATGTCTCGGTCGAGAGCGCCCGGAAGCATTCCGGACAACCTCGCCAGGCTACCAGCGGGACCGCAACCGCCCCAAATCCGGGCGCTGCGCGGGCAGTCGGCTACCACCAACCGTGGTTGACCTCGTGCGCCCAGCGGGCCAGGCCCGGGCTCTCCGCAAGGTGCCTGGATCAGACTACGACGCGCGGACGGTGACCAGCTCGTAGCGGGTGTACAGGAACGTGCGCACCGAATCGGCTGCGGCCAGCGCCTCGGTCACCGGGGTGTCGTCGGCGCCGTCCATGCCGTAGGCCAGCGCCACCCCGTCGGCGAAGTAGACCGGCGAGTCCACCGGCGCCACGTCGGACATCCGGACCACCACGTACCGGTCACCCACCTCGGCCACCAGCGCCGCGGCCTCGGGGCTCGCGCCAGCGTCCGGGTCCTCCAGCGTGTGCACCGACAGCACCAGCTGCCAGTCCTCGTCCGCGCCCGGCGAGGTGTTGATCAGGTCGCCGGCCCGCAGCTCGGTGGCTGGGATCCGGTACTCGGTCACCGCTCGCGGGTCGCCGGGCACTCCAGAGGTGGCTGTCATGCCGCCCATCCTCGCATCCGGCACCGGCCAGCCCGGGAGCAACTCGCAACCCGGCTTACGAGCAACTCGGCGAACCCGCCCATCCGCTCGTGGGAGAATGAAGTGCCCACCGCTCGACGAAGAAAGCAGCCCGTGCCCGCTCTCGCCAGCCCTGCCGGCAACACGCCGCCGGACCGCATCCGCAACTTCTCGATCATCGCGCACATCGACCACGGCAAGTCCACCCTCGCCGACCGCATGCTGCAGCTGACCGGGGTGGTCGACGCGCGGCAGGCCCGGGCGCAGTACCTGGATCGGATGGACATCGAGCGCGAGCGCGGGATCACCATCAAGGCGCAGAACGTCCGGATGCCCTGGACGGTCGCCGGCCCGGAGGGCGACGCCGCCTACACCCTGCACATGATCGACACTCCCGGCCACGTCGACTTCACCTACGAGGTGTCGCGCAGCCTGGCCGCCTGCGAGGGTGCCGTGCTGCTGGTGGACGCCGCCCAGGGCATCGAGGCGCAGACGCTGGCCAACCTGTACCTGGCGCTGGAGAACGACCTGCACATCATCCCGGTGCTTAACAAGATCGACCTGCCGGCCGCCCAGCCCGACCTCTACGCCGCCGAGATCGCCCACATCATCGGCTGCGAGCCGGACGACGTGCTGCGGGTGAGCGCCAAGACCGGCGAGGGCGTGGACCGGTTGCTGGACGTGATCTGCCGGGATGTCCCGCCGCCGGTGGGGGAGGCCGACAGCCCGGTCCGGGCGATGATCTTCGACTCGGTGTACGACATCTACCGCGGCGTGATCACCTACATCCGGGTGATGGACGGGCACATCAACGCCCGGCAGCGGATCAAGATGATGTCCACCGGAGCCACCCACGAACTGCTCGAGGTGGGCGTCATCTCACCCGAGCCGGTGGCCAGCCAGGGGCTCGGCGTGGGCGAGGTCGGCTACCTGATCACCGGGGTGAAGGACGTCCGGCAGTCCCGGGTCGGCGACACCGTGACCGACGCCGGCAAGCCGGCAAGGCAGCCGCTCGGCGGCTACCGCGATCCCAAGCCGATGGTGTACTCCGGGCTCTACCCGATGGACGGCTCGGACTTCCCGCTGCTGCGTGACGCGCTGGACAGGCTGCGGCTCAACGACGCCGCCCTGGTGTACGAGCCGGAATCGTCCGCCGCGCTCGGCTTCGGCTTCCGGTGTGGCTTCCTCGGCCTGCTGCACCTGGAGATCACCCGCGACCGGCTGGAGCGGGAGTTCGGGCTGGATCTGATCTCCACCGCCCCGAACGTGGTCAACCGGGTGATCCTGGAGGACGGCCGCGAGTTCGTGGTCACCAACCCCTCGGACTGGCCGTCCGGGCAGAAGATCGCTGAGGTGTACGAGCCGGTGGTCAAGTCGATGGTCATCGCGCCGAGCGAGTACATCGGCGCCATCATGGAGCTCTGCCAGGCCCGCCGGGGCACCCTGCTCGGCATGGACTACCTGTCCGAGACCCGGGTCGAGCTGCGCTACACGCTGCCGCTGGCCGAGATCATCTTCGACTTCTTCGACGCGTTGAAGTCGCGTACCCGCGGCTATGCCAGCCTGGACTATGAGGACGGAGGCGAGCAGCGCTCCGACCTGGTGAAGGTGGACATCCTGCTGCAGGGCGAGGCGGTGGACGCCTTCTCGGCGATCGTGCACCGGGACAAGGCGTATGCGTACGGCGTGATGATGACCACCAAGCTGCGCGAACTGATTCCGCGCCAGCAGTTCGAGGTGCCGATCCAGGCCGCCATCGGTTCCCGGGTGATCGCCCGGGAGTCCATCCGGGCGATCCGCAAGGACGTGCTGGCCAAGTGCTACGGCGGTGACATCACCCGCAAGCGCAAGCTGCTGGAAAAGCAGAAGGAAGGCAAGAAGCGGATGAAGATGGTCGGCCGGGTCGAGGTGCCGCAGGAGGCCTTCATCGCCGCGCTGTCTACTTCCGAGTCGCCGGAGGCGGCCAGAAAGTAGAGCGCCGGAGGCGGCCAGAAAGTAGAGCGCCGGAGGCGGCCAGAAGGTAGAGCGTGCCCGGCGTCCGCTGTCGGCGGCAGAAAACGTCGGGTGTTTGGCCGAAGCGTGCCTGGCGACACCACCGAACGGTGCGTAGCGTCCGAGCCGAGGGCGCACGCCCGATGAGGCCGGAAGGGGACGAGCGCGTCATGACCGCACGAGGAGAGGTGTACGCCGCCGCGTTGCAGGCCGCCGCCGCGCACGCGCGAGCCTGGCTCGACTCGGTGCCGGACCGGCCGGTGCCGCCGCGGCGGACCGCCGACGAGCTGAACAAGGCGTTCGGGGAGCAGATCCCGGACGGCCCCGCCGACCCGGCGGCGGTCGTCGACCTGCTCAGCGAGGTCGCCGAGGAAGGCCTGATGGCCATCGCCTCCGGCCGGTTCTACGGCTGGGTGATGGGCGGCACGCTGCCGGCCGCGCTGGCCGCCGACTGGCTGGTCAGCGCGTGGGATCAGAATGCCGGGCTGCGGTTCGCAACGCCCGGAGTGGTCGCGGCCGAGGAGACCGCCGGCCGCTGGCTGCTCGACCTGCTCGGCCTGCCGGGCGGCTGCGACGTCGGTTTCGTCACCGGCGCGACGATGGCCAATTTCAGCTGCCTGGCCGCGGCGCGGGAACGGGTACTGACCGACGCCGGCTGGAACCTGGCCAGGGACGGGCTGTTCGGGGCGCCCCGGATCTCCGTGCTGGTCGGCGAGGACCGGCACGACTCGGTGGACGTGGCACTGCGCTACCTGGGTCTGGGCGCGCCGACCGTGGTGCCGGTCGACGAGCAGGGCCGGATACGCGCCGATGCGCTGGCCGAGCAACTCGGGACCGGCCCGGCCATCGTCTGCCTGCAGGCGGGCAACCTGCACTCCGGCGCGTTCGATCCGTTCGGCCTGGCCATCGAGGCTGCGCATGCGCACGGAGCCTGGGTGCACATCGACGGCGCGTTCGGGCTGTGGGCCGGTGCCAGCCCGGCCAGCCGCCACCTGGTGGACGGCTACGCCGCCGCCGACTCCTGGGCCACCGACGCGCACAAGACGCTGAACGTGCCCTACGACTGTGGAATCGCGATCGTGGCCGACCCAACGGCACTGCGCGGCGCGCTCGGCATGCACGGTGACTACCTGATCACCGACGCCGCCGGCGACCCGATAGACAAGGTGCCGGAGATGTCCCGGCGGGCGCGCGGCGTGCCGGTGTGGGCCGCGCTGCAATCGCTCGGCCGGAGCGGGGTCGCCGAGCTGGTCAACCGACTCACCGGCCACGCCCGGACGATCGCGGCCGGCCTCGCTGCCATTGACGGCGTGCAGGTGCTCAACGAGGTGGTGTTCACCCAGGCCTGCTTCACCGTCACGAACGATGAGCGGACCGAGGCGGTGATGCGGCGGCTGCTCGAGGAGGGCGTCACCTGGATGTCCGGTTCCCGGTGGGCCGGCCGGCAGGTCATCCGGGTGTCGGTCAGCAACTGGTCCACCGACGCCGAGGACGTCGCCAGGTCGGTCGAGTCCGTTCGCCGGGCGGTGGCGGCCACCGGGTAATCCCCCGGCGGCGGTGGGGATCAGCGCAGGCCGTCGAACAGATCCAGCTCGGGCAGCGGGGCGCCGGTCCGGTCGTACACCCGCACGAACGTCTCCCGGCCCATCAGCTCGGTGAACCTGTCCCGGCCCATTCGCAGGAAGAAGATGTTCTCCTCCTGGCTGGCATGCGCGGCAAGCGCGTCGAACTTCTGCCCGCCGAACGCGCGGGTGTCCACCCAGGTGGTGATCTGCTCGTCCGGCAGCCCGAGTTCGGGCATCGGCTGGCCCTCTTCGGGCTCCTCCCAGTCGGCGCCGAGTTCGCGCATGATCCGGGCGAACTCCTCCATCCCCGAGCGGGGTGCGGTCGTCCAGTACACCTTGGCGGGCAGCCGGGTGGCGGCGACCGCCGCCATGGTGATCCGGTGTGCCTGGATGTGGTCGGGATGGCCGTAGAAGCCGTTCTCGTCGTAGGTGACGACCACATCCGGCCGGTACCGTTCCATCAGCTCGGCCAGCCGCGCGGCCGCCTCCTCCACCGGGGTGGTCCAGAACGCGCCGGGCGCGTCGTTGGTGGACCAGCCCATCATCCCGGAATCGGCGTAGCCGAGCAGCTCCAGGTCGCTGACGCCGAGCACCGCGCAGCTCTTCTCCAGCTCCTGCCGGCGCAGCTCCACCACCGCCGCCGGGTCGTGACCCGGCTCGCCCGGCTTCGCCCCGTCCGGGCCGTCGCCGCACCGGCCGTCGGTGCAGGTGACCAGCACGGTGCGGATGCCCTCGGCGGCCGCCTTCGCGAGCACGCCTCCGGTGCCGGTTGCTTCGTCGTCGGGGTGCGCGTGCACCGCCATCAGGGTGAGCGGCATGCGCCCAGCGTATGCGACTCGCCTGACGGGTTCCGGCCGGCGCCCGGCCGGCCGGAAAACCGTCCCACGTCGGGCCTAGCTGGTGGCGGCACCCGCCGCGGCACCTGCGCCGGCACCAGTGCCGGTGCCGCCGCCGGACTTTCCTTTCAGCACGCTTCCCAGTGCCGATGCTCCGATGGTCGCCCAGGCTTTGAGCTCGGTGTAGATCTGGGCGAGCACCTCCTGGGTGCTGCCGTCGTCGTTGACGATGTCGATCACCGGCCCGGAATCCTCGAACCTGAGGTTGCAATGGAAATCGATCTTGGGTGCTTGCGTCCTGGCGAGGATGTGACCGGTGATCCCGTCCAGGTAGTAGATCCAGTTATTGCCGTCCACCTGCGAGGTGTAGAACTGCACGTTGGCGTTCTGGTTGAGGGAGAACGCCTTGAAGTGACTGCCCTGGTAGTACCAGGGGATACCGCACCAGCTGGCGTGAAAGTGGCGGTGGGGACTCAGGCCGTGAAAGCGTCTGTCGTCGAGCGTGAACTGCGATCCGCCGTCCGGTTGGATCGCACCGTTGTTCCGGTCGTCCACCGATTTCAGGTACCACTGTGTCCCGGTGTTGTTGTAGATGTTGTCGATCCAGCCCACTCCCATTACGACCCCCCGATCGTCATTGACGTCGCAGCTGCCCTACCGGCAGCGCGACGCTTGGGCCAGATCATTCGCCGGCACCTCCACCCAGGTCAAGACATGTTTGTCGGCATTCGGAGCTGCGGCCTGCTGGCCGAATCTGGCTCGACAGCGCTGACAGAATCGCTGGGTGGACGACTACCGAACGCTAAACCTGGCCAACTGGGACGAACGGGCGCCGGCGCACGCGGCCTCGCCCGGCTATGCCTTGCAGCAGTTCCGCGACGATCCCGGCTACCTGTCGAAGGTGGTGCGGTTCGACCGGGAGCGACTGGGCGACCTCACCGGCCTGCGCGGCCTGCACCTGCAGTGCCACATCGGCACCGACACGCTCTCGCTGCACCGCCTCGGCGCGCGGATGAGTGGGCTGGACTTCTCCGGCGCCGCGCTGGCCGAGGCCCGCGCGCTGGCCGAGTCGGTCGGCGCCGAGATCGACTACGTGCAGGCCGATGCCTATCAGGCGGCTGAGCGGTTGGGCGCCGGTCGGTTCGACCTTCTCTACACCGGGGTGGGCGCGCTGTGCTGGCTGCCCGACATCGCCCGCTGGGGACGGCTGGTCGCCGAGTTGCTGGCACCCGGCGGCCGGCTGTTCCTGCGGGAGGGACATCCGGTGCTGTGGGCGATCGACGAGCGACAGGACGATCACCGGCTAGTCATCGATTACCCCTATTTCGAAACGGAAAAGCCGGTGGTGTTCGAGGAGGAGGGCACCTATGTCGAGACCGACGTCCAGTTCGTGCACAACCGCAGCGCCGGCTGGAACCACGGCATCGGCGAGATCATCAGCGCGCTGCTGGACGCCGGGCTGCGGCTGACCCAGTTCGTCGAGCACCGCTCGGTGCCGTGGGAGGCGCTGCCCGGCGCCATGACCGCCGACGCGGACGGCGAGTGGTGGCTGTCCGAACGGACCGAGCGGCTACCGCTGACCTACACCCTGCAGGCGGTCAAGGACTGAGCGGTCCTCAGCCGGCTCGGCTGGTGCCGACGAAGTAAGCCGTCAGCACGCCGACGGTGTGCAGCGGTCCCCGGCCGGCATGGTTGTCCACCAGGACCGTCCAGAGCGCGTGGGTTCGGTTGACGCCGTAGCTGGCGGCCGGCGCCCAGACGTCCTCGCCGTCGCTGCAGCCGTAGGTGCCGAACAGCTCGGGATGCCCGACCGGCTGGCCCCAGGCGCCGCCGTCCCGAATCGTGCACCTGGCGCCGTCGGTCAGCTCCAGGCCGAGCGGAGACGGGTCCTTCGGCGCCCGCACGCTGGACAGCGGGCCCTGGGTGGCGAGCTGGACGACCTGGTGCTTCCACGGATCCCGGAAGCACCGGGCGGTATTCGGCGTCGGGCCGGCCCAGCAAGCCACCGCGTACTCGGCTGACGGAGAGCAGCCCCCGATGCCGTCGTCCACCGCCACCGGCGACTCCGCGGCGTACGCGCCGCCGCAGAGCAGTTGACCGCCCGGTTCGATGCTCAGCGTGTAGCCCGGCGCTACCCGGCCGGTGCGCTTGACCGGGCGAAGCACGACCTGTCGGGTGTGCGGCGGCAATGCGCTGCTGCTCGCCGGCGCCGTGGTCGGTGTCGGCGTGCTCGGCGGGGCAACGGCCGAGCTCGCCGGCGTCGTCGAACCGGCCGGCGTCGTCGAACCGGACGCCGTCGTCGAACCGGACGCCGTCGTCGAACCGGCTGGCGTTTCCGAGCCTGGGCTGGTCACCGCAACGGTGCCGCCGGGCTGCGTGGCGGCATCGACGTGGCGGGCGGCCCGGTCGGCGGTGCAGCCGGCCAGCAGTAGTGCCGCCACGACGGCGGCGAGGCTGAACATGGGACGCATGAGTCGACTTTCCCTCGGGAGCGGTGGAGATCGCTCATGTGACGCAGTCGACCCGCCGCGCGTTGCACCGCCAAGATCACAACTCGGTGTCGCTCGCTAACCGACCATGCCGTGCCATCCGGGCACGCTCGGACTAGCCGAGCATGCCGTGCCACCTGGGCATGTTCGGGCTAGCCGAGCATGCCGCGTACCGAGACGTGTCCCTTGAGCAGGTTGCGGGCGATCGTCCGGCGCTGGATCTCATCCGTCCCCTCATAGATCCGCAGCAGCCGCAGCTCGCGATACCAGCGCTCGATCGGCAGCTCCCGGGTATAACCCATGCCGCCGTGAATCTGCAGCATCCGATCCACGATCTCGTTCGCCTTGACCCCGCCGAACAGCTTGGCCATCGACTGCGCGTGCCGGGAGTCCAGGCCTTGATCGACCTGCCAGGCGGCGAGGAGCACCAGCCAGCGCAGTGCCTCCAGTTCCACCGCCGAGTCGGCGATCATCCACTGGATGGCCTGCCGGTTGGCGATCGGCTCGCCGAAGGTGACCCGGTTGCGGGCATGCTCCATGGCCATCTCCATCAGCCGCTCGCAGGCGCCGATCGCGCGCGCCGGCAGCAGGTAGCGACCCCGGCCGATCCACTGCAGGGCCAAGGCGAAACCCTGGCCGAGTTCGCCCAGGATGTTGCGTTCGGGCACCCGGACGTCGGTGAACACCAGCGCGGCCGGCCCCCATTCGCCCATGGTGTCGATGTATTCGGACTTCCAGCCCATCTCCCGGTCGGCCAGGAAGCAGGTGACGCCGCCGTCGACGCCCTTGTCGGGATCGGTGATGGCGAACACCATGGCGAAGTCGGCCTCGTTGCCGCCGGTGATGAAGGTCTTCTCACCGTTGATGATCCAGTCCGAGCCGTCCTTGCGCGCGGTGGTGCGGATCGCGGTGGCGTCCGAGCCGGCACCCGGCTCGGTGATCGCGAAGCAGGAGGTCTTGGTGCCCTCGATGGTGGGCAGCAGGTACTCCTGCTTCTGCGATTCGTTCGCGTGGAACAGGATATTGTCCGCGCTGCCGCCGAACCGGAACGGCACGAACGACCGGCCGAGTTCGGCCTCGATCAGCGCGGCCAGCACCGCGGAGAGGTTCATCCCGCCGTACTCCTCCGGCGTCTGGATGCCCCAGAAGCCGAACTGGCGGGCCTTGTCCTGCAGTTCGGAGAACTCCTCACGGGTGATGCCGGGCTGGTGCGCCCGCTCCCGGCGCAGCACCTCCTGCTCCAGCGGCATGATCTCCCGCTTGACGAAGTTGCGCACCCAGTCCCGGGTCTCGATCTCCTCGGTGCTCAGCGACAAATCCATGGCCACCTCTTCGAACTCCGACCGGGCTTCAGGCCTGAGTCGAACCTAGCATCGCAGCCGGGTCTACGGCTCGACCACGATCTTGCCGACCAGCGAACCGGATTCCATCGCGGCCAGCCCGTCGCCGACCTCGGTCCAACGGCAGGGTGCGGTCGATCCGCGGCCGCAATCCGGTGGAGACCAGCAGCGCCATCAGGTCGGCCAGTTCGTCCCGGGTGCCCATGGTGGAGCCGATCACCTGCAACTGCAGGAAGAAGATCCGGTTCAGCTCGGCGGGTGGCATCGCGCCGGAGGTGGCTCCGGAGATCACCACCCGGCCGCCCGGTCGCAGCGACTTCAGCGAGTGCGACCAGGTCGCCGCGCCGACGGTCTCCAGCACCGCGTCCACCCGCTCCGGCAGCCGGGCTCCGGACGGGAACGACTGGTGCGCGCCCAGGTCGAGCGCGGTGGCCTGCTTCTGCTCGCTCCGCGCGGTGGCCCAGACCCGCAGGCCGGCCGCCCTGGCCAGCATGATGCAGGCCGAGGCCACCCCGCCGGTAGCGCCCTGCACCAGCACCGTCTGGCCCGGTCGCAGGCCCGAATTGACGAACAGCATCCGGTAGGCGGTCAGCCACGCCGTGGGCAGGCAGGCGGCCTCGGCGAAGCTCAGCTCGGCGGGCTTGGCGATCAGGTTGCCAGTAGGCACGGCGACCAGGTCGGCCAGCGAGCCCTGGTGCTTCTCGCTCAGCAGGCTGCGGCCGGGATCCAGCGTCTCGTCGCCGGTCCAGCCGTCGGAGCTGAGCACGCCGTGCACCACGACCTCGGCGCCGGTGGCGGTGTCGATGCCGGCCGCATCGCAGCCCAGGATCATCGGCAGCCGATCGGCGGTGATGCCCACCCCGCGCAGCGTCCACAGGTCGTGGTGGTTGAGGCTGACCGCCTTGACCCGCACCACCGACCAGCCCGGCCGATCCTCGGGCTCCGGACGCTCGCCGACCACCAGGCCGGACAGCGGGTTGTCGGTGTCGAAGGACTGGGCGTAGGCGGCGCGCATACCGCGACCCTACTGAGCCGGGGTGATGGCTCGTCTTGACGAGCGTCCTGCAACGGTGTCAGGCTGCGGGTCCCGAAAGTCCGATAAGCGGAGGATCACATGAAAACAGCTCGTGTCATCGCCGCCGGTGCGCTCAGTGCCGGCATTGCTCTGGCCGGTGTCGTCGCGGCCGGTCCGGCCGCCGCCGCCTCGGCGTCCTGCGGACCGATCGTGCGCAGCGCCGACGGGCATTCGGCATCGGTGCAGTGCTACTCGGCGGTCGGCTGGACCCAGTTCGCACTGCGCGCCCAAGCCTGCAACGCCGGCGGTTGCTCCACGCTGACCTCGTCGTGGCACAACTTCCCCGGCACCGCCTCGATCAACGCGGGCAGCGCGTTTATCAACCAGAACACCTTCCAGATGCTGTTCCACTGACGCCCCGCGCGGCTGGTGGCTGTCAGCTGAGCAGGCCCTCCGGAACCGAGGCGAGCGCCCGCTCGATGGCGGCCACCAGTTCCCGCGCCGAGCCGGCGGTCAGCTCCACCGCCACCCGGTGGCCGGGCTGTCCGTCGGAGAAGTCGATGTTCAGGGTGTGGTCGGCCGGCGCGTGCACCGGGTGGTCGTAGTAGACGGTCGCGGTGTTCAGCCTGAACCAGCCATCCCGGCCCTTGCCGCTGCCGGTGATCTCGGCGTACTCGGTGTTGTAGGTGCACATGGCGGCTCAGCCGATCGTCCGGGCGAAGAAGTTGGCGATGTGCTGGTAGCCGTCCACCGCCTGCTCGGGACGGTAGGCCGGCCGGTCGGCGGAGAAGAAGCCGTGGCCGGCGCCCTTGTACCGGTGGAACTCGTGCTCGCTGCCCTGCTGGGTGAGCAGCTTGTCCAGCTGGTCGACCTCTTTCGGTGACGGGTTGGCGTCGTCGTTGCCGAACAGGCCGAGCAGCGGGCAGCGCAGGTTCGGCAGCTGGTCCTTGAGGCTGGACATCCGGATCCCCAGCTTCTGCGGTGCGTCGCTGACCACGAAGGCGCCGTAGCAGTCCACCGCCCCCTGCAGGTCCAGGTTGCAGGCCGCCAGCACCGCCTGCCGGCCACCGGAGCAGTGCCCGATCACGGCGACCTTGCCGTTGGAGGTGTCCAGCCCGCGCAGGTGGTCCACGGCACCGGCCACGTCACCGATCAGCCGGTCGTCCGGCACCCCACCGCTGGCTCGGCTCGCCGCCGAGGCGTCGTCCGGATCGGCGCCGGGGGCGTCCCGGTAGTGCAGGTTGGGCATCACCACGTCGTAGCCGTCGACCGCGAACCGGCGGACGACCTCCTTGCTCCACCGGTCATATCCCGGCATGTGATGGATGAGCACCACGCCGCCCCGCCGACCGGACCCGCTGGGGCTCGCGGTGTAGGCCTCGATCTGGTCACCGCCCGCGCCCGCGATCCGGATCGTTGCCGCGCTCATGCCGTCTTCCACGTCTGCTCCTGTCGTCGATTCCTTCAGGTCGGCTCCGCGCTCGCTCCGGTCCGCACTCGCTTGCGCTCGTTGCGATCCTCACTCGCTGTCGCCTTCCGTCGTTGCGCCGCCCGGCGGGTCTTACGCTGGGCGCCGTGCCTTCGCTCCGGTCGTCGCTGCGCCGCCGACCGTTCGTCGCGTTGATCCTGTTGATAGTGCTCCTGCTCGCTGGGTACGCCGCACGTGCGGTGCACGACCGGCACCCGCCGGCGCCGCGGGTGGTGGCTCTGTCCGCGCTGCCGCAGCAGGCGCGCCAGACCGTGACGCTGATCCAGCACGGTGGGCCGTTTCCCTATCCGGAAGACGGCACCGTCTATGACAACCGCAACAAGCGGCTGCCGGCAGAGCCGCTCGGCTACTACCACGAGTACACGGTGCCGACTCCCGGCGACACCGACCGGGGCGAGCGCCGGATCATCACCGCCCGGAACGGCACGTACTACTGGACGGCCGATCACTATGCCTCCTTCCGCCGGATCAGCCTGACCGGCTGAACCGCCGGGTGCCTCCTTCCGCCGGATCAGCGTGACCGGTCGACCGCCCAGGCCGGCGGCCGCTTCTCGCGGAACGCGGCGATTCCCTCGGCGGCCTCCGGCCCGGCGAAGTACTCGGCCGACAGTGCGCTCATCGCCGCCAGGTCCTCTGCCATCGCGACTCCACCGCGGTTCCGGCCCAGCATCGCCTTGGTGGCCGCCAGCGCCTTGGGCTCGCAGCCGGCCAGCAGCCCGGTGAGCCGCTCCACCTCCGCGTCCGGGTCGGCGACCACCCGGTTCAGCAGGCCGATCTGAGCGGCCCGGTCGGCGTCGAAGGTCTCCCCGGTCAGGCACAGCTCCAGCACCGCCCGGGGTTGCAGCCGGGGCAGCACCGGCACCGAGATCACCGCCGGCACCAACCCCAATCGCACCTCGGTGAAGGCGAAGTCGGCCCGCGGGCTGCCGATCGCGATGTCACTGGCCGCGATCAGCCCGATGCCACCGGCCCGGGCCTTGCCGTCCACCCGGGCGATCACCGGCTTGCCGAACTCCCAGATCCGCTGCAGCAGCGCGGGAAAGGCGTTGATCGGCTGGTCGGCGGCGGGCACGTCGGTCACCGTGGTCAGATCCATGCCGCTGCAGAACACGGTGCCGGTGTGGCTGAGCACCACGCTGCGTACCGCCGGATCGGCCTCGGCGGCATCCAGGGCCGACCGCAGCTGGCCGAGCAGCGGCGCGGACAGTGCGTTGCGCCGCTCCGGCGCGTCCAGCGTGATGGTGGCCACCGACCCGGTGACCAGGTAGTGCAGGGTGCTCACTGTTCTGACTCCTCGGCTCGGCTGGGCTGCTGGCCCTGAGCACTGTAGGACACTGGCAGCATGCCTTCCGCGCTGCCGCTCGGCGACCCGGCCCCGGCCTCCGGCCGGTTGCCGGATTCGGCGTTGGCCGAGCTGCGCGGCACCGCGTTCGGCTGCTACGTGCACATCCCGTTCTGCACGGTGCGCTGCGGCTACTGCGACTTCAACACCTACACCGCCAGCGAGCTGGGCAACGGGGTGAGCCGGGGCAGCTACGCCGACACTGGTGCTGGCCGAGCTCCGGCTGGCCCGTGACGTGCTGCCGGCGGTCACGCCGCCGGTATCCACGGTGTTCTTCGGCGGCGGTACGCCGTCCCTGCTGCCGGCCGAGCACCTCGGCCTGATCGTGCGGGCCATCGGCGAGGAGTTCGGGCTGGCCCCGGACGCCGAGGTGACCACCGAGGCCAACCCGGAATCGGTCACGCCGGCCTACCTCGGCAAGCTCCGGGATGCCGGCTTCACCCGGATCTCGTTGGGCATGCAGTCGGCCGCCGAGCACGTGCTGGCGGTATTGGACCGCCAGCATCGCCCGCAGCGCGCGCTGGAGGCGGTGGCCGAGGCGCGGGCGGCCGGCTTCGAGCACGTCAACCTGGATCTGATCTACGGCACGCCGGGGGAGTCCGACCGGGACTGGCAGACGTCCCTGGACGCGGCGATCGGCTCCGGCGCCGACCACCTGAGCGCCTACGCGCTGATCGTGGAGGAGGGCACCCCGCTGGCCCGCAAGGTGGCCAGCGGTGCCATCGGCGCTCCGGAGGACGACGTGCTGGCCGACCGGTACCTGCAGGCCGACGAGGCGCTGGCAGCGGCGGGCTTCGGCTGGTACGAGGTGTCGAACTGGGCGCGCACGCCGGCCGCCCGCTCGGCGCACAACCAGCTGTACTGGTCGGGAGCGAACTGGTGGGGCGCCGGGCCCGGTGCGCACAGCCACGTCGGCGGCATCCGCTGGTGGAACGTCAAGCACCCGGCGCGCTACGCCGGGCTGCTGGAGACCGGCCGAAGTCCGGCGGCCGGCCGGGAGACGCTGGATCCGAGCGGCCCGGCTCACCGAGCGGATCATGCTGCAGCTGCGGATGTCCGAGGGGCTGGCGCTGGCCGGCCTGCCGGTCGCCGCGCTCCGGCACGCCGAGCAGTGCGTCGGCTGGGGGTTGGCCGAACGGCTGCCGCTGGCCGACGGCCGGCTGGTGCTCACCCGGCGCGGCCGGCTGCTGGCCGACGCGGTGGCGCGGGATCTGCTGCTGGCGGTCGGCTGAGCCTTCCGGCTTGAGGATTAGCCGCGCTTGGGCCGCAGCTCGTCCAGGTCCAGCACCCGGACGTGCAGGGTGTGCCGTTGCTGCAACGCCGCCCGCAGCGCTCGGTGCAGGCCGTCCTCGAGGTAGATCTCGCCGTGCCACTGCACCGCATGCGGGAACAGGTCACCGTAGAACGTGGAGTCGGAGTCCAGCAGCTTGTCCAGCGCAAGCTCGCGCTTGGTGGTGATCAGCTCGTCCAACCGCACCGAGCGCGGCGGCACGTTCGCCCAGTCCCGCGTGGAGAAGCCGTGATCCGGGTAGGGCTTGCCCTCCCGGACCCCCTTGAAGATCACGAATGCTCAGCCCCCGTACCGGCATATCGAGTGCAATTGCCCGGCCAGCTTATCGCGCGCCGGGCCGGTCGTGCCGAGCCGGCGGCCGGGTGCCGGTGCTGCGGAAGTCGGCGTTCGAGCAGCCCGGAGGGATTAGGCTTCGCTCAGCGGAGCATCGAGGTAAGGAGGAGCGGTGAACGTCGAGGAGCGCAAGCTTGAGGTGCTGCGTGCCATCATCTCCGACTTCATCGCCACCAACGAGCCGGTCGGCAGCAAGGCGCTGGTGGACCGGCACAACCTCGGGGTATCGCCGGCCACTATCCGCAACGACATGGCCGCGCTGGAGGACGAGGGCCTGATCCAGCAGCCGCACACCTCGGCCGGACGGGTGCCCACCGACGCCGGGTACCGGGTGTTCGTGGACCAGCTGACCTCGATCAAGCCGCTGTCGGCGGCCGAGCGACGGGCCATCGAGAAGTTCCTCAACGAGGCGGTGGACCTCGACGGGGTGGTGCAGAACGCGGTTCGTGCGCTGGCCCAGCTGACCCGCAACGTGGCCGTCGTGCAGTACCCGTCGCTGTCCCGCTCGCGGGTCCGGCACATGGAGACTGTGCTGCTCAGCCCGGTCCGGCTGATGCTGGTGCTGATCACCGACACCGGGCGGGTGGAGCAGCGGGTGGTCGAGCTGCCCGGTCCGGTCGGCGACGACGACGCGGCCGAACTGCGGACCGTGCTGAACGGCAAGCTCAAGGACCAGCGGCTGGCCGATGCGCCGACCATCATCGCCGACCTGCCGAGCGCGGTGCCCGGTCACCTGCGCGGCCTGGTCGCGACGCTGTCCTCGGTGCTGCTGGAGGCGCTGGTCGAGCACCCGGCCGAGCGGGTGGTGCTCGCCGGCTCGGCCAACCTGACCCAGCACGCGCTCGACTTTCCCGCCATCCGGCCGGTGCTGGAGGCGCTGGAGGAGCAGGTGGTGCTGCTGCGGCTGCTGGACCAGCAGACCACGGCGGCCGGCCAGATCCTGGTCCGGATCGGCAACGAGAACCCGCACGAGGGGTTGCAGACAGCCTCGGTGGTGTCCGCCGGGTACGGCACCTCCGGCATCGCGCTCGGCGGGCTCGGCGTGCTCGGCCCGCGCCGGATGGACTACGCCCACACCATGGCCCGGGTGGCCGCGGTGGCCAGCTACATGGGCGAGCTGCTCTCCGAGAAGTGAGCCACCGGCAGGTCACCCACTGATCCACAACTCGTCCGGCCGGCTCTGTCCGCGGCTGGTTGAGCCGTACACTGGACGGCGGTTGGCACTCTGTCGGATGGAGTGCCAGGGCGCTCGGCTGCGGCGGGTGCCGGTGCGGAAGGGTCGAGGTGACCACGAGAGTGGCTGGTGCTGTCCGCGACTACTACGGCCTGCTCAGGGTGGGCAAGGATGCGACTGCGGAGGAGATCAAGCGCGCCTACCGGCGGCTGGCCCGCGAACTGCATCCCGACGTCAACCCCGATCCGGAGGCGCAGAACCAGTTCAAGGAGATCACCGCCGCCTACGAGGTGCTGTCCGACCCGGAGAAGCGCCGCATCGTCGATCTGGGCGGCGACCCGCTCGCGCCCAGCGGCGGCGGGGGTAGCCCGTTCACCGGCTTCGGCGGCTTCGGCGACATCTTCGAGACGTTCTTCGGCAGCAGCGGAGCCCGCGGCCCGCGCAGCCGGGTCCGGCAGGGCGCCGACGCGCTGCTGCGGCTGGATCTGAGCCTGCACGAGATGGCCTTCGGGGTGACCAAGGAGATCGCGGTCGAGACCGCCGTGATCTGCCAGTCCTGCGCCGGCGACGGGTGCGCGCCGGGCACCCGGCCGCGCACCTGCAGCACCTGCAACGGCCGCGGCGAGGTGCAGTCCATGCAGCGCTCGCTGCTCGGCCCGGTGATGACCAGCCGGCCCTGCCCGGCGTGCGCCGGCACCGGCCAGCAGATCCCGAACCCGTGCCCGACCTGCGCCGGCGAGGGCCGGGTCCGGGCCAGGCGCACCATCTCGGTGGACGTGCCCGGCGGCATCGAGGACGGCATGCGGATCCGGATGTCCGGGCAGGGCGAGGTCGGCCCCGGCGGCGGGCCGCCCGGCGACCTGTACATCGAGGTGACCGAGCGCCCGGACGAGACATTCACCCGGGAGGGCTCCGACCTGCACTGCGCGGTGGCGGTGCCGATGACCGCGGCCGCGCTGGGCAGCACGATGGAGCTGGTCACCCTGGACTCCACCGAGCCGATCGAGATCCGGCCGGGCACCCAGTCCGGCACCGTGATCACGCTGCGCGGCAAGGGCGTGCCGCGACTGCGCAGCAGCGCTCGCGGCGACCTGCACGTGCACGTCGAGGTGCGGACCCCGACCCGGCTGGACGGCGAGCAGGAGAAGCTGCTGCGCCAGCTGGCCGAGCTGCGCAACGAGGAGATCAGCGTCGGCAACAACCGCACCGGGCTGTTTTCCAAGGTGCGCGACGCGTTCGGCCCGCGCTAGCTCGACGATGAACCGCCCGGCATGACGCCTCCGCTGTTCGTGGTGGCCACGCTCGGTACCGGTGACACCGTCGAACTGCTCGGCGCGGAGGCCCATCACGCCGGCACGGTGAAGCGGCTCGCGGTCGGTGAGCTGGCCTGGTTGGCCGACGGCCGCGGCGGGTTGGCCGAGGCCCGGGTGACCGAGGTGGCTCGCGACCGGGTCCTGTTCACCGTGCTGCTGCGCCGCGAGCTGCCCGAGCCGCAACCCCGGTTCACCGTCGTCCAGGCACTGCCCAAGGGCGAGCGTGCCGAGATCGCGGTGGAGCTGCTGACCGAGCTCGGCGTGGATGAGATCGTGCCCTGGGCAGCGAGCCGGTCGGTGGCGGTGTGGCGGGGGGAGAAGGTGGCACGCGGCGTGCAGAAGTGGCGCCGGACCGCGCTGGAGGCGGCCAAGCAGAGCAGGCGCGCCCGGCTGCCGCTGGTGGCCGGGCTGGCAACCAGCCAGGAGGTCGCGCAGCGGATCGCGGCAGCCGCCTGCGCTCTCGTGCTGGATTCCGAAGCCGGCCAGCCGGTTGGCTCGCTCGTCCTGCCGGCCGCGGGCGAGGTGCTGGTGGTGGTCGGCCCGGAGGGCGGGCTGGCTGCCGAGGAGCTGGCTGCCTTCGTCGAGCACGGCGCGCGGACCGCCCGGCTGGGCACCGAGGTGCTGCGCACCTCCACCGCCGGAGCCGCCGCGCTGGCGGTGCTGTCGGCGAACGCCGGCCGCTGGGGGTGATCGCCGGGCGATACCGTGTGGTCATGGACGCTGACTGCTTGTTCTGCAAGATCGTCGCCGGCGACGTCCCGGCCGAGATTGTGTACGACGGGGACGGGGTGCTGGCCTTCCGCGACGTCAATCCGCAGGCGGCGGTGCACGTGCTGGTCATCCCCAAGCGGCATGTCGCCGACGTCGGCGCCCTGGGTGCCGACCCGGAGGCGGGCACGGCGGTGCTGGCCGGCATCCGGGCGGTCGCCGGGCAACTGGGACTGGACTCCTACCGGACGGTGCTCAACACCGGCGCGGATTCCGGCCAGACGGTGTTCCACGTGCACGCGCACGTGCTGTCCGGCCGCAAGTTCGGTTGGCCACCGGGCTGAGATATCCGGGAGCCAGAGCTGGCTGCATTGCCCCGATTCGCGAAGCTCGCGACGAAAGGGCTTAGGGATGCGGCCGCTGCCCGGCTAAACTGGAGGTTCCCTACCGTTCGAGCCGGAAAGCAGCGCATCGCCTTTGTCACAACCGTCGGAACCGCTATCCCGAGCCGGTAGCCAGCCCGTCACCACACGCTTCGAGGTCCCCGCGGACATTGCCATGGTGGGGCTGTTGGGCCCACGTGATGAGCTGCTGCAGCTGATCGAGGCACGGCTCACCTCCACCGTCCACGTGCGCGGCAACGAGATCACCATCTCCGGCGCCGCCGCCGACAACGCGCTCGCGATCAGGCTGTTCGAGGAGTTGGTCCAGCTCATGCAATCCGGTTCCCACCTGACTCCGGACGCGGTGGGGCGCACCCTGTCGATCCTGCAGGCCGACACCGAGCAGCGGCCGGCCGAGGTGCTCAGCCTCAACATCCTGTCCCGGCGCGGCAAGAACATCCGGCCGAAGACGGTCAACCAGAAGCACTACGTCGATGCCATCGACAACCACACCGTGGTGTTCGGCATCGGCCCGGCCGGCACCGGCAAGACCTACCTGGCGGTGGCCAAGGCCGTGCAGGCGCTGCAGGCCAAGCAGGTCAACCGGATCATCCTGACCCGGCCGGCGGTCGAAGCGGGCGAGCGGCTGGGCTTCCTGCCTGGCACCCTGAACGACAAGATCGATCCGTACCTGCGGCCGCTGATGGACGCCCTGCACGACATGCTGGATCCCGATTCGGTGCCCCGGCTGCTGCAGGCTGGCACCATCGAGGTGGCGCCGCTGGCCTACATGCGCGGCCGCACCCTGAACGACGCGTTCGTGATCCTGGACGAGGCGCAGAACACCACGCCGGAGCAGATGAAGATGTTCCTGACCCGGCTGGGCTTCGGCTCCAAGATCGTGGTGACCGGCGACATCACCCAGATCGACCTGCCGGGCAACACCAAGTCCGGGCTGCGGGTGGTACGTGAAATCCTGGCCGACGTGGAAGACATCTCCTTCAACTATCTCGACGCCAAGGACGTGGTCCGGCACCGGCTGGTCGGCGAGATCGTCGAGGCGTACTCCAAGTACGACGACCGAATCTGATGCGAGTGAGCATCGCAGCGAGTGCCAGCGAGCGAGGAGCGGAGCACGCCATGCGACGAGCCGCTTGCGCGAGGAGCCGATGACGTTGTCCGTCGAGATCAACAACGAGTCGGGGGTGGCGGTCGATGAGCTGTCGATCACCTCGATCGCCCGCCACGTACTGGACACCCTGGGCATCAACCCGATGGCCGAGCTGTCCATCCTGGTGGTCGACAGCCAGGCGATGGCTACCCTGCACAAGCAGTGGATGGATCTGGACGGGCCGACCGACGTGATGGCCTTTCCGATGGACACGCTCGACGACAAGCCCGGCATGGAGGTCCAGCCCGGGCCCGCGTTGCTGGGCGACGTGATCCTCTGCCCGGAGGTGGCCGCGGCGCAGGCCGCCGCCGCCGGGCACAGCCGGGACGCCGAGCTCTACCTGCTCACCACGCACGGCGTGCTGCACCTGCTCGGCTACGACCACGGCGACCCGGACAGCGAGCGGGAGATGTTCACGCTGCAGACCAGGCTGGTCACCGATTGGGCGCAGGCCACCGGCCGGTCTCCGATCCGCACCCCACTGCCGGGCACCGCGGCGGAGAAGCGCGCCTGAGCCGATGACCGGGCCCGATGTCGTCCTGCTGATCGCGGCGATCCTGCTCATCCCGGCTGCCGGCGCGCTGGCCGCCGCCGATGCGGCACTAGCCCGGGTCTCGGTTGCCCGGGTGGACGAACTGGTCCGGGAAGGCCGGCGCGGTAGCCGTTCACTGGCCCGGCTGGTCACCGACCGGGCCCGCTACACCAACCTGTTGCTGCTGCTCCGGCTGGCCGCCGAGCTGACCGCCACCGTCTTCGTCACCACGGTGGCCACCGCCACCTGGGGCCTGGACTGGTGGGTGGTGCTCGGCAGCATCGCGGTGATGGTGGTGGTCAGCTACGCGCTGATCGGGGTCGGCCCGCGCACCCTCGGCCGCCAACATGCCTACCCGGTATCGCTGATCTCGGCCCGTCCGGTGCTGCTGCTGGGCCGCATCTTCGGACCGCTGGCGAACCTGCTCATCCTGCTCGGCAACGCGATCACGCCCGGCCGCGGCTACCGGGAGGGGCCGTTCGCCTCGGAGATCGAGCTGCGCGAACTGGTGGATCTGGCCGAGTCGCGCGGGGTGGTCGAGCGCGGCGAGCGGGAGATGATCCAGTCGGTGTTCGACCTCGGCGACACCATCGCCCGCGAGGTGATGGTGCCGCGTACCGACGTGGTGTTCATCGAGAGCACCAAGACGGTGCCGCAGGCCCTGGCGCTGGCGCTGCGTTCCGGCTTCAGCCGGATCCCGGTGGTGGCCGACAACGTCGATGACGTGGTCGGCCTGGTGTACCTCAAGGATCTGGTGCGGCGCGCCCAGGATCCGGAACGGGCCAAGCAGACCAAGCTGGATGAGGTGATGCGCCCTGCCGCGTTCGTGCCGGAGTCCAAGCGGATCGACCAGTTGCTGCGCGAGATGCAGACCACGAATTCGCACATGGCGATCGTGATCGACGAGTACGGCGGCACCGCGGGCTTGATCACCATCGAGGACATCCTGGAGGAGATCGTCGGGGAGATCCGCGACGAGTACGACGTGGAGCAGGCGCCGGTGGAGCAGCTGCCGGACGGCGCGTACCGGCTGACCGCCCGGCTGCCGGTGGAGGATCTCGGCGAGCTGTTCGGCGTCGAGGTGCCGCGCAGCGACGACGTGGAAACGGTCGGCGGCCTGCTCGCCCAGGTGCTCGGCCGGGTGCCGATCGCCGGCTCCTCGGCCACCGTGTACGGCCTGGAGTTGACCGCGGAGAACATCCGGGGCCGGCGGAACCGGATCGACACCGTGCTGGTGCGCCGGCAGCCGGCAGCCGCGGAGGAGGCCGGGTGAGTTCGCCGGCCTTCGACAGCGAGGACGCCAAGCTGGTCACCCTGGCGCGGGCGACGATGGCCCGCACCGGTGCCGGGCAGGGCGCCGCGCTCCGGGACACCGACGGTCGCACCTACGCCGCGGCCACCGTCGCGCTGCCGTCACTGCGGTTGTCCGCGCTGCAGGTCGCGGTGGCGATGGCGCTGGCTTCGGCGGCGCCCGGTATCGAGGCGGCCGTGGTGTTCGGCGGCGAACCCGCCGACCGGGCCGGCGTCGCAGCGGTGCGCGAGGTCAGCGCCGACGCCCCGGTGCACTTCGTGGACCGGGGCGGTCAGCACCTCACCAGTGATAGACCTTGATGCCGCTCAACGTGCCGACGAACACCGCGCCCGCGTACAGGGCAGGTGCTGCGAACCGGTTCACCGAGCCGACCGGCAGGCTGTAGACGCTGGCGCCGGTCGCCGGGTTCAGCGCGTGCAGCATCCCGGCGCCGTAGTCCAGTGCCCAGACGTAGCCGGCGCCCACCGTCACCGTGCCGTTGATGTTGGACGCGGCATGCCAGAGCACGGTCATGGTGCCGTTGCTGTTCACCCGGACCGCCCGGACCCCGTCGGTGCACGGCACGAACACTTCGCTGCCCACGGTGGCCGCGCCGCCGAACGAGGTGCACAGCGGCATGCTGGACAGTTGGCCGCCGATGCCGCCGAGCTTGCTCCGGTTGAGCAGGTAGGCGTTGCCGTTCTTGCCGGCGATGAAGACGTAGTTGCCGACGATCTGCGGGCCCTGCGAGCCGAGGTCCAGGTCGCTGGCGTTGTCGTTGCGCCAGACCGAGGGCGAGAACGAGTCGATGATCTGCTGGCCGGCTAGCTTGAGCACCGAGTCGCTGTAGTCGTAGGTGCCGGTGCCGGCGGTCGCGCCGTTGCCCACCGCGACCAGCAGGCCGCCACCTGGGTTCTCCGCCGGGCCGGGCGCGCTCCAGATTCCACCCTCCCGCGAGGTCGGCACGGTGAAGCTCCACAGGGTGGCGCTCGTCGGGTGGTCGAGGTCCAGCCCGACCACGCTGCCCCGGTAGCTGCTGCAGTCGCCGGCCAGCCCGCCGTAGGGCACGTACACCCGCCGGCCGGAGACGATCAGGCCACCGCGCTCCTGCATCGCGGTCGGGCTGATCCCGGTCACCGAGGCCGGCACGTCCACGTTGCGCGACCACTTGACCGCGCCGGTTGCCGGATCCAGGCCGGTTGCCACGTGCCGGATGGGGGAGCCGAGCAGCGAGACCACGACCACCGTGTTGGTGCTCGCGTCGTAGGCCGGCGTGCCGGTGATGCCGGTCGGATCGATGTCTCCGCACGGCAGGCTGGACCGGGGCACCGGCGCGCCGAGGTTCTTCCGCCAGACCACCGCGTTGTTGGACAGCCGGTACACCGAGTTGTTCTCGGTGGCCACGATGGTGATGCCGTGGTCGACGATGATCGGCTGGGCGTACACGGCGCCGTCCAGGTTCAGCGACCAGGCCAGCGACGGTGCGGCGCTGCCGATGTGCTTGGCGGTGATCGCGTAACCGGACCGGGTGTTTCCGCCGTGGTAGGTGGGCCAGTCGGCGTACGGCGTGCTGGCTGCCGCCGCGGCCGGCGTCCGCGCGGTGAGCGCGCTCAGGTCGGCGGCGGCTCGGCTGGGGTTGGCGGTGCTGGCCACGGCTGGGCTGATTCCGGCCGAGACGGCCGGCAGGACGGCGACCGCCAGGCCGGCCGCCGCGATCGCGGTTCGAAAAGTCATGGACCCAGTCTGGCGTGCCGGCGGGAAGTCGGCATCCCGGACGGCGCCGGGCTCGCGACTGACATAATCACATCGTGCAGTCCGGACGCGACGATGCCGCTCGCAGCCGGGCGGCCGACCGCCGGTTCGGCGACCGGCCAGAGTTCTCCAACGCCACCCCGGGCGGCCGGCGGCGCAACCTCTCCCAGAATTTCCTCGCCGATCGCCGGGCGGCCGGGCAGTTCGTCCAAGCCTGCGGGCTGACCGGCAGCGACCGGGTGGTCGAGGTCGGCGCGGGAGCCGGTGCCCTCACCTCACTGATCGCCGGCCGGGTGGCCGAGCTGACCGCGTTCGAGCCGGATGCCAGCCTCGGCGGCAAGCTGCGCACGGCAACCAGCGACTTCGACAACGTGACGGTGGTCTTCGCCGACGTGCTGGCCGGGCCGCTGCCGGCCGGCACCACCAAACTGGTCGGCAACATCCCGTTCGGCCGCACCGCCGAGATCGTCCGCTGGACGCTCGAGCAGGACGTTCAGTCGGCCACCTTCATCACCCAGTTGGAGTACGCCCGCAAGCGCACCGGCCATGCGGGCAGGTGGAGCCAGCTGACCGTGGAAACCTGGCCGACGGTGCACTGGGCGCTGGGCCCGCGGATCTCGCGCACCTCCTTCCGGCCGGTGCCGGCCGTGGACGCCGCGGTGCTGACGCTGACCTTCCGGGAGCAGCCGCTGCTGACCGGGGACCGGCTGGCGACCTACCAGAGCATCGTGGCGACCGGCTTCAAGGGCGTCGGCGGCACGCTGTTCAAGTCGTTGCAGGCGCTGTATCGAGCCGGCGAGCTGTCCGGCGCCTTCGCCCGGGCCGAGCTGGATCGGGACGTGGTGGTGGCGTTCGTGCCGCCCGAGGCGTGGCTGGTGCTGGCCACCGAACTCGGCCGCGCCGGCCAGCAGCGATCCGGGCCGCCGCGCGGCAGCGGGCCACCGGGACGAACCGCCCGCACGCCCCGCCGGCCGCAGCCGAGGCGACCCGGCCGGGCGGGATGAGGCGAACAACGGCTGCGAAGATGGCAGGGTGAGCGAGCCGTCCAGCACCTACCGGTCCGGCTTCTGCGCCTTCGTCGGCCGGCCGAATGCCGGGAAGTCCACGCTGACCAACGCCCTGGTCGGCAGCAAGGTCGTCATCACCAGTGACAAGCCGCAGACCACCCGGCGGGCGGTGCGCGGCGTGCTGACCCGGCCCGACGGCCAGCTGGTGATCGTCGATACGCCCGGCCTGCATCGGCCCCGCACGCTGCTCGGCCAGCGACTCAACGACGTGGTGCGGGCCAGCCTGACCGAGGTGGACGTGGTCGGCTTCTGCCTGCCGGCCGACCAGCGGGTCGGCCCCGGCGACCGGTTCATCGCCGCGGAGCTGGCCGAACTGTCCGTTCCGCTGGTCGGCATCGTCACCAAGATCGACCTGGTGTCCAAGGCCCGGGTGGCTGAGCAGCTGGTCGCGGTGAGCGAGCTGGCGGCCTTCGCCGAGATCGTTCCGGTCTCGGCCGCCGCCGGCGAACAGGTGGAGCTGCTTGCCGGCCTGCTGGTCGGCCAGCTGCCGACCGGTCCGCAGCTCTACCCGGCCGACGCCATCACCGACGACAACCTGGAGCTGCGAGTAGCCGAGCTGATCCGGGAGGCGGCGCTGACCGACGTGCGCGATGAACTGCCGCACTCGATCGCGGTCACCGTGCAGGAGATGCTGCCGCGCGAGGTGCCGGCAGGCCGGTCGCCGCTGACCGACATCTTCGCCACCGTGCACCTGGAACGGTCCAGCCAGAAGCCGATCCTGCTCGGCGCCGGCGGCACCCGGTTGAAGCGGATCGGCACCGAGGCCCGGATCGGCATCGAGGAACTGCTCGGCCAGCGGGTCAATCTCAAACTGCATGTCTCGGTGATGGGCGAGTGGCAGCGGGATCCGAAGAAACTCGATCGCCTCGGCTTCTGAGCTTGGCTAGGGTGCATCAGAAGTAGTGGGGAGTTGGGCATGCTCAGCCGGTACCGCGCGGCGTACGCGCGGCCAGGTGCGCTGGCGTTCTCGGCGGCCGGCTTCGTCGCCCGCTTCGCGATCGCGATCTACCCCATCGGCCTGGTGCTCATCGTCTCGGCCCGCACCCACACCTACGGCTTCGCCGGCGTAGTCAGCGGCTGCTACGTGTTCGGCGGCGCGATCGGCGGGCCGATCGGCGGTCGGCTGGTGGACCGCTACGGGCAGCGTGCGACGCTGCTGTGGTTCGCGGCGATCCACCTCGCGCTGGCCAGCTGCCTGGGCGGGTTGCTCGCGGTGCGCGCGCCGCTGTGGACGCTGCTGCCGCCGGCCGCCGGCATGGGTGCCAGTTTCCTCAGCGTCGGCGCGCTGATCCGGGCTCGCTGGTCCTACGTCTGGGCCGAGGAGGCCGTGCCGCGCTCGACCGCGTACTCGATCGAATCGGCGCTGGACGAGGTGGTGTTCATGCTCGGCCCGCTGGTGGCCACCCTGCTCGCCACCCACCTGCCGAGCCTGGCGACGCTGGGCGTGGCCATCGCGCTGATCCTGCTCGGCTCCGGCTGGCTGGCCGCGCAGCGCCGGACCGAGCCACCGGTCCGGCAACGCGAGCACGGCGATCGGCAGCAGTTCGCGCTGTCGGTGCGTGGCATGCAGCTGATCACCTGGATGATGGTGTTCATGGGCGCGGTGTTCGGCGGCGCCGAGGTGACAATGGTCGCCTTCTGCGGCCAGCACGGGCAGCGTGCGAACGCCGGCTGGGTGGTCGCGTCCTTCGCGGCGGGCAGCATGGTGGCCGGCTTCGGCTATGGCGCCCGGCACTGGCACGGTCCGCTGCTGCGCCGGTTCGTCGGCTGCGCGGTGGTGTTCGGGGTGCTGCCGCTGCTGTACCTGGCCGCGGACAGCGTGCCGGCACTGGCGGTCTACACCTTCTTCATCGGCCTGGGCATCGCGCCCACCCTGATCGGCTGCTTCAGCCTGGTGGACGAGTTCATGCCGGCCGGCTCCCTCACCGAGGGCCTGACCTGGGTGATCACCGGCCTGTCGGTCGGTTACGGCGCCGGCGCCGCGCTAGTCGGCGTTATCGCGGACCGGCACGGCGCGCACGCGGCGTTCGGAGTGCCGATCGGCTGTTCGCTGCTGACGGCCGGCTTCGCGCTCGCGCTGGCGGTGCGGATGCGAGCGCCGGCCGGTCCGAGGATGGTCGAGGCCGGCGTGGCTCGATGATCGCCGGTTAACCGGCCGAGGTCGACGTTCCCGAGGTGGTGCAGGCATTGGCGGCCGGCCAGCCGATCCGGCCGGTGTGGCGCAACGAACTGGGCGGCCTCACCTTCGCGCTGGGGCCGGGTGACGGCGATCGCTACGTCAAGTGGACGCCGGCCGGCAGCGGCATCGACCTCGCGCGGGAGGCGGCCCGGCTGGCGTGGGCGGCGCCCTACCTGCCGGTTCCGGAACCACTCGAACAGGGCCGGGACGCCGCTGGCAGCTGGCTGGTCACCCGCGCGATAGCCGGCACCAACGCGGTCGAACCACGCTGGCTGGCCCGGCCGGCGCTCGCCGCGGCCGCACTCGGCAGCGGTCTGCGCCGGCTACACGAGGCGCTGCCGGTGACCGGGTGCCCGTTCGAGTGGAGCGCCGCGGACCGCATCGCCGCTGTCGGTGAACGCGCCCGGCTCGGCCTGCTCGATCCGGCCGAGTGGCACGCCGAGCACGCCGGCCAGCCGATTCCGCGGCTGCTGGCCCGGCTGGCCAATCCGCCGCCCGACGACCGGCTGGTGGTCTGCCACGGTGACGCCTGCGCGCCGAACACGCTGCTCGGGCCGTCCGGGGCGGTGGTCGGCTATGTGGACCTCGGCTCGCTAGGGGTGGCCGACCGGTGGGCCGACCTGGCGGTGGCGAGCTGGAGCCTCGGCTGGAACTACGGCGAGGGGTACGCACCGGCCTTCTTCGCCGGCTACGGCATCGAGCCGGACCCCGACCGGATCGCCTACTACCGGCTGCTGTGGGACCTGGGGGAGTAGCGGCCGGGTGAGCCCGGCGATAGACGTATCGTCCAGATGGCGGTTTGCTGAGTGGACGGCGGCGAAGCCCGCGCCGGCGACGGTTGGGTTGTATGGTCCGGTCGTCTCGCGCAGTGCCGTTGCCGCAGTGCGCCCTCAAACCGTGAGGAGGACAGTGCCCGAGGTGCTGCCGCAAGCCGGCGACCGCGTCGCCCTGCGGGACGAGGACGGTGGCGAGCACCGCAGTTCGGTGCATGCCGCGGCGCCGGAGTCGCTCACCGTGCTCCGGCCGACCGCGCTGGCACCCGGGGTGCCGCTGCTGAAGGGCGCTGAGCTTGTGGTGTCGTGGGCTTCCGGCGAGAACGCGGTGAGCAAGGTGCGGGCCCGGATCGCGGCCATCCGCTACGACGGTGACCTGCTGCTGTGGGATCTGGCGCTGCTGGATGAGCCGTGGAGTGAGCAGCGGCGGCGCTGGGCACGGGTTGAGCTGACCGGCCCGATCACCGTGACCGAGGTGGTGGACGAGGTCCGCTCGCTGCCGGCCGGGACGGAATACGGCGAGCTGCTCGACATCAGCGAGGTGGCACTGCGCTGCGTGATCTCCGCCGGCGCGATCTGGGCGTCCCGGCGCAACGCCCAGGTTCGGTTGAGCTTCGCGCTGCTGGACGAGGTGTTGGAACTGAACGGACGGGTGTTGACCAGCCGGATTCCGGGCGGCATGCCGAGCCGGCGGGAGGTGGTGGCCCAGTTCGAGCCGGCGCCGGAGCAGGCCGAGGCGCTGCGCCGCTACGTCGAGGGCCGGCTGGACGAGGCCGGACGGCTCGGCTAAACCGTCCGGTGGCGGTGTGATTGATCGATAGGGTCGGCAAATGCTGTTGCAGGCGGCGTTGAACGGACCGTTCGCCAAGTCCTGGCATCCGGCGTTGCCGGTGAGCGCCGCGGAGCTTGCCGCGGATGCGCTCGCCTGCCGGGACGCCGGTGCCCGCGCGTTCCATCTGCACCCCCGTGACGCCGACGGCATCGAGCGGCTGGCCGCCGCCGTGGTGGACGAGGTGGTCGCGACGGTGCGCGACGGGCTCGGCTGCCCCGTCGGTGTCAGCACGGGCGCCTGGATCGAGCCGGATCCGGCGCGCCGGCTGTTGCTGGTCGGAGCCTGGCGGCAACCGGACTACACCTCGGTGAACCTGTCTGAGAACGGCTCGGTGGACCTGATGCGGGCGCTGCTCGCTGCCGGCATCGGAGTGGAGGCTGGTGTCTGGTCGGCTGCCGACGCCGAGTTGCTGGCGCGCAGCGGCTTGGCCGGCGGGCTGGCCCGGGTGCTGGTCGAGCCACTCGGCGGAACGCCGGCGGAGGCGCTGGCGGCGGTACACGACATCCACCGGGTGCTGGACGCGGCCGGCGTGACGGTGCCGCGGCTGCAGCACGGCGACGCCGAGGCAACCTGGCCACTGATCGAAGATGCCATCGCGCATGGCTGGGACACTCGGGTGGGCTTGGAAGATACCGTGCTGCTGCCGGACGGCCGGATGGCGGGGAGCAACGCCGAGCTGGTCCGGGCAGCCTATGAGCTGGGTGCGGGCCGGCCGTAGCCCTCGCCGGCTCGGCCGGTCGTAGGCTCGGCTGATGGCGATCAGTTGGCTGGCCGCGTTCGCCGACGTGCCGGAGCCACGGGTGCCGGCCGCGTTGGAGTTCTGGTCGGCGGCGACGGCGAGCGTGCCCCGGGAGGCAGCCGGCGACCTCGACGAGTACCTGCCGCTGGCCGCCGACGGCGAGGATGCCTACCTCTGGATCCAGCGAGTGCACCGGCCGGAATCGGACGGCGGCTGGCATCCAGACCTGTATGTGGACGATCTGGCCGCCGAGGTACGTAGAGCCGGTGAGCTCGGTGCCAGCGTGGTGCGGCAGGTACCTGGTCTGGTCGGACTGGCCACGCCGGCCGGCCAGCCGTTCTGCCTGGTCACCGGTGGCGGTGGTGACCGGCGGAGCAGGCCGCGACGCTGGCCGGACGGCCAGCACAGCCTGCTGGATCAGATCTGCCTCGACATCCCCGCGGCCGCATTCGCGACGGAGTGCCGGTTCTGGAGCGAACTCACCGGCTGGCCGAGCCGACGCACCTCGGCGGAATTCGTGCACCTTCATCGGCCGGCTACGATGCCGCTCCGGCTGCTCCTGCAGCAACTGGGCGAGGACGATGAAGGCCCGGCGAGGGCGCATGCCGATCTGGCCTGTGACGATGTGCCGACCGAACACCGCCGCCATGTGGCGCTGGGCGCCGAGGTTGTGCGGGTTGCCGAGCACTGGACCACCCTGCGGGATCCGGCCGGCCTGCTCTACTGCATCACCGACCGCGATCCGTTCGTTGACTGACCGCTGCTAGGTGCGGCACCTCGGCCGTTGTGCCGTCCCTCGGACGCCGCCGTCGGCTTGGGTTGGTCAACGCTCGCTGGGGCTCTTGTCGGCCTGGGTGATAGCCGCCTACGCGGTGCTCGGGCACGGCGGCAGCCTGCAGGATCAGGCTGCCATAGGTCGCACCCTCACGCGTCCGGTCTTGGCGACTGCCGCAGGGCGTCCTGCGTAATCAGTTCCGCTTCGCAGACGGCTGCCAGTTCATCGAGGGTGCGACCGTCGCGCGGCTTCGCGGCCGAGGCGACGCTAGCCTCAATGCCGTTGTGCCTGAGCGCCATTCGAAGCCGGTTGGCGAGTGCGTCGGCGCTGCGCGCAGGACAGTCCAGAAGTACCATCGCCAGTCCGGATGAGCCGAGATAGCCGATCGCATCGCACCCGGCCTGTAGCCGGGCGACCTCAGCGGCAGCCTCGGTTGACGCTGCGTTGACCCGGAGGATAGCGGCGACGGGCAACGCGGCGATTATCTCGGTTGCGGCGATGAGCCATGCTTCCTCGCTCATCGGTCGTGCGTTCGGCTCGCAGACCGCCCGCAGCTCGGTACGCGCGGCGAGTCGCTGAATGGCGATGGTGGCCGGCAGAAGATAGCCACATCATCGGCACCTGACCATGACGGAACAGCTCGACTTCGGCGAGCGCGACAGCCAATGTGGCTACCTCGATCTTGTATGCACTCCTGCGCAAGAATGCTCGAGCACTGTCTGCCTGGCGAACTGCGATCATCGCTGCCGCGACCAGGGAGGAGTTGACCATCACGTAAACGACCGCGGCGAGCGGCAGCATCAGGTCGAGCGGAAGCGACAGGCTGGCAATCACTCGCCCCATCAGAGCGGCGGGGACAACGGAGGCCATGCTGTATACATGCCGATAAAGCCTCGCCTGACCGGCAAGCTTACGCACCGGCCATTCCGCGACAGCAGACACCGCGACTACGCCGACTATCAGCGGGGCCGGCAAAATGACTGCACCAACAAACGTCCATGAGGCAAGCAGATTTCGGTAGCTTGCTGGTTCTGCGCTGGCCTGCAATGCCGTCCGGGCACGTTCTAGGCTGCATGTCAAGCTGGAGTAGGCGATACTCAGTGTCGCAATGAACAGCGCCAAAGTCAGATCGGCAGCACTCGGCACCGAACTCAGGCAGTAGAGCGGGGTCAATGCCGATACATCGACGGCGAAAACTAAACCGATGGCGAGTTTCGGTAATTGGCACAGTTGCCACGCGGACGGCCGTCGCATCACGACTGTGTGTCTCCAAATGCATTGATTCAAAGTGGCCGAATTGGAAGGAGGTGCTGACTGTGCGTAACGCCATCTGGCTGTAGGTCGAACCTGCCGACGGACTGTACCTAGACGGGACCTTTCTGTCACGCAATCCAGACATGTGGCAGGGTCCGGGCATCACGTCGGCCCCTGCCACATGTCTGGCGGTCAATCACCAGGCGTCGGATGATGTGCTCGTGTCGTGCGCCAGCTTCCACGAGTGGCGGGTTCGATCCATCGTGGTGCTGCCTGGCATCAGCGGTGATCCACCGACCGCGATCCGTTCGTTGACTGACCGCTGCTAGGTGCGGCAGTGCGGCCGTTGGGCCGTCCCTTCGCGGGCAGCAGCCGCTACTCCCGCTGTGTGGTGAGTAGTTCGGGGTGGTGGAGGTAGTTGCGTTGGGGTTGTGGGTGGGGGTGCCAGGGTGGTGGTTGCCAGTGTGGGATGCCGTCGATGAGCAGCGTTCGCCAGCCCTGTCGGGGGGCCTCTGTGTTGTGATACCCGCAGGTGATCGTCAGATTGTCTAGATCGGTACGGCCGCCTCGCGCCCAGTCGGTTGCGTGGTGGATTTCGGATTGGGCGGCGGTGCGGGTGCAGCCGGGGAAGGTGCAGCCTCGGTCGCGGGCGAAGAGTGCTTTGCGTTGGCCGGGTGCGGCGAGTCGGCGGCCGTGGCCGTAGGCGAGCACACCACCGGCGTCGTTGAGGATGGCGGGCAGGACGTTCGCGTCCGCTGCGAGACGCAGCGCCTCGTCGATGGACAGACTGCCGCCGTGGTGGGTGGTGGCCCGCCCGGCCCGGCGTTCCAGGTCGGTGAGGGTCAGGGTGATGATGAGCTGGCAGGGCAGCCCGGCCTGATCGGGGAGGTCTCCGGTGGCGAGGAGGCGGCGGCCGGCTTCCTCGAACGCATCGTGCATCCGCTGCGGCAGGGTGCGCTGGTCCGGGCCGAGCGCGTCCTCGGGACGGCGGGCCGCCAGTGGGGTGAGGATGGCCTCCCAGATCGCCTGACAGGTCGGTGAGAGCCGGCCTTCCAGCAGGCCGGTGCCGTCTTCGAGCCGGTTCAGCGACACCCGCCGGTCGACCCGCTGCCGGTGCTGCTCGTCCGGGCTGGGTCCATCCGGATCGAGATGGGCCAGGATCCGCTGACCGAGCAGCCGCACCGTGCGCGGGTCGGACGTGCGCGCGTGCTCCAGCAGCGTCGTCTCCACCGCACCAGCGTGCTCGGCACGATCCGCGACAGGGATCGCCTCGACCACCTCAGCAACCACCGCCGCATGCTCCGGACCGACCGCGCCAGCAGCGAACGCCTCGGCGGTAGCGGGCAGAACCGGCTCCAACGCCTCGCCGGTCAGGCTCCGCCGGACACCAAACCGCTCCACCGCCAACCACCGCTTACGCGCCTCCGCCCGGCTGCAGCGCACCTGCACCGCAATCAGATCCGGCAAACCCCGAAACCCCAGCGTGCCCGCGACATTGCGCGCGTTCAACTCGGCCAGCACCGCCAACTGCCGATACCGCAACCGGGAAACCTCAGCTTCCAGCTCGGCCACCGACGCGAGCAGCTCGCCGTCCGAAGCCGTCCCGAGCTGCTCGATCACATGTTCGATTCTACCGAATCGTACAGCGATAGGCAAGCTCCAGCGTCCGAGAATCAGCCGCTAAAGAAAGGCAAACGCAAGTCGGCAACGTGACCGAAACGAGAACGCGACTTCCTCACCGCTGCGCCTTTGTGCCTCGGACTTCCCCAGCATTGACAGACCCTTCTGCCACCATGAAGGCATGCCGCTCTATCGGGACGAGGCCGTGGTGCTGCGCGTCCACAAGTTGGGCGAGGCAGACCGGATCGTCACCCTGCTCACGAAGCGGCACGGCCGGATCCGGGCGGTTGGCAAGGGCGTCCGGCGCACCACCTCCCGCTACGGCGCGCGGCTCGAACCGGGCAGTCACATCGAGGTGCAGCTGTGGACCCGCACCGCGGAGCCGGACGCCGAGCGCGGCACGCCACGGCCGGCCAGTTCGCTGGATCTGGTCACCCAGGTGGAGTCGGTGCACAACTACGGCGCCCGGCTCGCCGGAGACTACCCGGCCTGGACGGCGGCGGTGGCGATCTGCGAAACCGCCGAGCGGCTGACCCCTGAGGAGGGTGAGCCGGCGTTGCGCCAGTTCCTGCTGGTGGTCGGCGCGCTGCGGTCGCTGGCCGAACGAGAACATCAAGCGTGCCTGATCCTGGACGCGTTCCTCATCCGGTCCATGTCGCTGGCCGGCTGGGAGCCGGCGCTGACCGACTGCGCGATCTGCTCGGCGGCCGGTCCGCATGCCGCGTTCCACGTCCCGTCCGGTGGCCTGGTCTGCGCCAACTGCCGTCCGGGCGGGTCGGTGCGGCCGCAGCCGGATTCGCTGGCGTTGGTCTCGGCGTTGCTGTCGGGCGACTGGACAGTCGCCGACGCCGCCGGTGAGCCGCAGCAACGTGAGGCCAGCGGGCTGATCGCGGCCCACCTGCAGTGGCACCTGGAGCGGGGCATCCGGTCACTGCCGCTGGTGGACCGCTAATCGGCACGGGCCAGCTGGTGGACCGCTAATCGGCACGGGCCGGCTGGTGGACCGCTGATCGGCACGGGTCAGCACGGGTGTCCCCGGCCGGCGTACTACGTTGGCTCCATGGCGAGAGCGAGGTTGTCCGCATGCCGATAGGGCGTCGTCGCTGGCCTGATCCGCCGCCGCATCCGTCCGGGCAGCGACCGCCGGCGATCCCGCAGAACCTCATCCCGCGGCACGTCGCCGTGGTGATGGACGGCAACGGCCGGTGGGCCAATCAGCGCGGGCTGCCACGCACCGAGGGCCATCGAGCCGGCGAGGCCGCGTTGATGGATGTGCTGTTCGGCGCCATGGAACTCGGCATCGAGGTCATCTCGGCCTACGCCTTCTCCACCGAGAACTGGCGGCGGTCGCCGGACGAGGTGCGCTTCCTGATGGGCTTCAACAAGGAGGTGCTGGCCCGCCGCCGGGACGAACTATCCGCGCTCGGCGTGCGAATCCGGTGGGCCGGCCGCCGGCCGCGGCTGTGGCGCAGCGTGATCAGCCAGTTGGAGGAAGCCGAGCAGCTGACCCGGGGCAACGACCGGCTCACCCTGCAGTTCTGCGTCAACTACGGCGGCCGGGCCGAGGTGGTCGACGCCGCCCGCCGGATCGCCGAACTGGCCGCCGCCGGCCAGCTCAACCCGGCCAAGCTGGACGAGCGAACCTTCGCCCGGTTCCTGGACGAGCCGGGCCTGCCGGACGTGGACCTGTTTGTGCGGTGCTCGGGGGAGCAGCGCACGTCCAACTTCCTGCTCTGGCAATCCGCCTACGCCGAGCTGATGTTCATGAACACCCTGTGGCCCGACTTCGACCGGCGGCATCTGTGGGCGGCGGTCGAGTCCTATGCCCGGCGGGACCGCCGGTTCGGCGGCGCCATCGACCGGGCCCGACCCAGTGCCGACGGCGACTTGGCCGATCCGACCGAGTCCGCCGGACCGACCGGCTCCGCCGAACCAGCCGACTCCCCAGAACCAGCCAACTCCTCTGAACCGGCGCCCCGGTGATCGCCGCCGTCCAACTGCGGCCGGCGCCCGGCGCCGATCCGGCCGAGTTCCACAACCAGGCGGCGCTTGCGCTGCGGCTGCTCGCCGAACGGCCGGGCTTCCAGGGTGGCACTCTCGCCCGGGCCACCGATGACGACCAGGCCTGGCTGCTGCTCACCGAGTGGGAGTCGGTCGGCGCGTACCGGCGCGCGCTCGGCGGCTACCAGGTGAAGCTGCTGGCAACGCCGGTGCTCGCCCAGGCGCTGGACCAGCCGAGCGCGTTCGAGGAACTGCTGCGGATCGACGCCGGCGGTGCCGAGCGGGAATCCGCCAGCGATCGGGCGCCGGACGCCGACTGGGCTCCGCGGCAGCGTTCCGACTGAGCGCACCGCCTCGCGGACACGTCCCCGCCAGTCGGCGCCGCGCGCATGCCCTGCGGAACGGTTCGAGGGTGGCGCCAGGAATGCCACACAGAAACAGTGGGTAAATTTCATTCACGGCAGGTAACGCCGCGGGCAAAGGGGGACGTCCGCCTGGTAGACGGAGGTGGTTGTGGCACGCACCGAGACCGATGCTGCCTCCGAAATCCACTCCGAAGCCGTCACCACCCCGAACAGCCCGCCGATCAGCCAGCCCGGCAACACCCGCCAGCCTGGCAACACCCGCCAGCCTGGCAGCACCCGCCAGCCCGGCAACACCCGCCCACCAGGCAAAGCGCGCCCACCGCGCTCCGAGCGTCCACCCCGCCGTCGGCTACTCGGGCCGCGCGCGTTGCGCGTGGTGCGGTGGCTGGCGATCGCGCTGTGGGCCCTGGTGGTCGGCACCTGGATAGCCAGGGACGGCATCAGCTACGACCGCAACAGCCTGCTGCTGGTGATCTGCACCGGCTTGATCGCAGCCACCATCGGCCGTCGCCGGTCGCTTACCGTAATCCGGGACTGGCTGCCGTTCGCCGCCGTGCTACTGGTCTACGATCTGAGTCGCGGCGCCGCCACGCTGGTCGGCCGGCCGACCGAATGGCACCTGCAGCTCGACGCCGACAAGGCGCTGTTCCTCGGCCACGAGCCGACCGTCTGGCTGCAGTCGCACCTGAAGGAGCCCTACCCGCCGTGGTGGGAGACCGTGGTCAGCCTGGTCTACGTCTCCTTCTTCTTTGCCCCGTACGTGGCCGCCGGCGCGCTCTGGCTGCGCAACCGGGACGAGTGGCGCAAGTTCGTGATGCGCTTCGTGGTCATCTCCTTCATCGGCCTGGTGGTCTTCGTGGCGTTCCCGGCCGCACCGCCGTGGGCGGCATCGCAGTGCAGCGCGAGCCAGGTGGCCGCCGGGCCGTCCGATCCGCCCTGCATCGACCTGAAGGCCGGCGTGGTGAAGGACGGCGGCATGCTCGGGCAGGTCACGCCGACCCATCCACCGGCCGCGCCCTGGGTGGAGCGGATCTCCACCCGCGGCTGGGACAAGCTGGGCGTGCCGCAGGCCAAGGCGCTGATCGACGAGGGCCAGGCCGGCTCCAACCAGGTGGCCGCGGTGCCCTCGCTGCACGCCGCCATCTCGCTGCTGATCACGGTGTTCTTCTGGCCCCGGCTGCGCAAGCGGTGGCGGCCGCTGCTGGTCGGCTACGCGCTGGTGATGGCGTTCTCGCTGGTCTACTCGGCCGAACACTACGTGTTCGACATCCTGCTCGGCTGGGTGCTCACCGGCCTGGTCAGTTACGGGTTCCACCGCTGGGAGAACCGTCGGCGGCCCGACCGGGACGAGGACAGCCAGCCCGCCGCAAGCGGCGAGCGATACCGACTGGCACCGGCCGATACCCTGGACGGGTCGTTGTCCGCTCGTCCCTAGAGGGAGTTCCCCGCCGTGCCCGTGGATCGCAATGAGGCCGTCGTCAACCTGGCCAAGCGCCGGGGTTTCGTCTTCCCGGCTGCCGAGATCTACGGCGGAACCCGCTCGGCATGGGATTACGGCCCGCTCGGGGTGGAGCTGAAGGAGAACCTGCGCCGGCAGTGGTGGAAGGCAATGGTGACCGGCCGGGACGACATCGTCGGCCTGGACTCCTCGGTCATCCTGCCGCCGGCGGTCTGGGAGGCCTCCGGCCACCTGGCCACCTTCTCCGACCCGCTCACCGAGTGCACGGTGTGCCATCGCCGGTACCGGGCCGATCACCTGGAGGAGGACTTCGAGCGGCGTAAGGGCCGGCTGCCCGAGCAGGGGTTGGCTGACATCGCCTGCCCGAACTGCGGCAACAAGGCGTGGACCGAGCCGAAGCAGTTCTCCGGCATGCTGCGCACCCACCTCGGCCCGGTCGAGGACGACTCCGGGCTGGCCTACCTGCGGCCGGAGACCGCGCAGGGCATCTTCCTCAACTTCGCCAACGTGGTGACCACGTCGCGCAAGAAGCCGCCGTTCGGCATCGCGCAGACCGGCAAGTCGTTCCGCAACGAGATCACCCCCGGCAACTTCATCTTCCGTACCCGCGAGTTCGAGCAGATGGAGATGGAGTTCTTCGTCGAGCCGGGCACCGACGAGCAGTGGCACGAGTACTGGATCGGCGCCCGCTACGACTTCTACGTCGGGCTCGGGCTGAACCCGGACAACCTCCGGCTGTACGAGCACCCGCGGGAGAAGCTGTCGCACTACAGCAAGCGCACCGTCAACATCGAGTACCGGTTCAACTTCGGTGGCAAGGAGTTCGACGAGCTGGAAGGCATTGCCAACCGGACCGACTTCGACCTGGCCGTGCACGCGAAGGCCTCCGGGACCGACCTGCGCTTCTTCGACGCCAGCCGGCCCGAGGGCGAGCAGCGCTACTTCCCGTACGTGATCGAGCCGGCGGCCGGGCTGACCCGGGCCACGCTGGCCTTCCTGCTCGACGCCTACGCCGAGGACGAGGCACCCAACACCAAGGGTGGCGTGGACAAGCGCACCGTGCTCCGGCTGGATCCGCGGTTGGCGCCGATCAAGGTCGCGGTGCTGCCGCTGTCCAAGAACGCCGACCTGTCACCGGTCGCCCGGGAGCTGTCGGCCGAGCTGCGGCGGCGCTGGAACGTCGAGCATGACGAGACCCAGGCCATCGGCAAGCGGTACCGGCGGCAGGACGAGATCGGCACGCCGTTCTGCGTCACGGTGGACTTCGACACCCTGGACGACCACGCGGTGACCGTGCGGGAGCGCGACACGATGGCCCAGGACCGGATCGCGCTGGACAAGGTGGCCGGCTACCTGGCAGAGCGGTTGATCGGCTGCTGATGACCGTCGCGCTGGGCTCGGTGGCTCCGCCGTTGCGGTTGGGGGAGCGGATCGTGGTGGATCCGCCGGTGGTGCTCGCACCGTTGGCTGGCATCACCAACGTGGCGTTCCGCCGGCTGTGCCGGGAGTACGGGGCCGGGCTGTACATCTCGGAGATGATCACCAGCCGGGCGCTGGTGGAACGCAACCCGAAGACGATGCACATGGTCACCTTCGCGCCGGACGAGCAGCCGCGCTCGATCCAGTTGTACGGCGTCGATCCGTCGGTGGTCGAAGCGGCCGTGCGGATGATCGTGGACGAGGATCTGGCCGACCACGTCGATCTGAACTTCGGCTGCCCGGTGCCCAAGGTGACTCGGCGCGGCGGTGGTTCGGCGTTGCCGTGGCGGATCAACCTGTTCTCGGCGATCGTGTCGGCCGCGGTGCGAGCTGCCGACGGCCAGCTGCCAGTGACGGTGAAGATGCGGCTCGGGGTGGACGCCGATCACCTCACCTACCGTGAGGCCGGCCTGCGCGCGCAGGATGCCGGCGCTGCCTACGTGGCGCTGCACGGGCGGACCGCGGCTGACTTCTACGGCGGGCAGGCCGACTGGGCGCCGATCGCGGAGCTTGCCCGGCTGCTGGAGATTCCGGTGCTGGGCAACGGCGACATCTGGGAAGCCGCCGACGCGGTGCGGGTGGTGCGTGAGACCGGCTGCGCCGGGGTCGTCGTCGGGCGCGGCTGCCTCGGCCGGCCCTGGCTGTTCGCCGACCTGGCGGCCGCCTTCCGCGGCGAGCAGTCAACCGCGCTGCCGGGCCTGGCCGAGGTGGCCGCGGCCATGTACCGGCATGCCGAACTGCTCGCCGAGTGGCTCGGTGAGCAACGCGGGGTGATCGACTTCCGCAAGCATGTTGCCTGGTATCTCAAGGGTTTCTCGGTCGGCAGCGAGCTGCGCACGGCGATGGCAACGGCCTCCGGGCTGGCCGAGCTGCGCGGCCTGCTCGATCAGCTCGATCTGTCCCAGCCGTTCCCGGCCGAGGTGCTGGGCAAGCCGCGTGGCCGGACCGGCGGTGCCAAGCGGGTCAGCCTGCCGGAGGGTTGGCTGGCCGATCGCGAGTCGCTGCGCGTGCCGTTCGGCGCCGAACTGGACGACTCCGGCGGCTGATTTCCAGCCGGCGGCTTCGGCGCGGGAGAACCCCCCGCGAAACCGTCCGGTCAGTAGGTTTCATAACGAGGATGTCGCGGCGACCGTTCTTCGTTGGCGGATCGTGATGAGGCCGGACACCTGAACGTGATGCCCTTCCCCAACGCTGTCAGAGCAAAAGCTTTCGCGGGGGAGGCGATGCGCGGTGGTCTATCAGCCGGCAGGGGAACTGGTTTCATCGGCCGCGGTCGTCGAGGACGACCCGCCGGCCATCGAGGGACTGTCGCTGCGCCGGATCGCCTGGCGGCGCCTCAAGCAGGACCGGGTGGCGATGGCCGGCGGTGTCGCGCTGGTCCTCATCGTGCTGGTCGCTGTATTCGCTCCGCTGTTGAACGACCTGCTGGGGCAGCAGCCGAGCCGGTTCCACAGCAGCCTGGTCGATGCTGATTCCACCTTGCCGTTCGGTTCGTTCGGCGGGGTGTCCACCCGGCACTGGCTCGGCGTCGAACCGGTCAACGGCCGGGACATGCTGGCCCGGCTGATCGCCGGTTGCCGGACCTCGTTGATGATCTCCGGCGCGTCGATGGTGGTGTCGCTGCTGCTCGGTGTCGTGACCGGGGTGATCGCCGGCTATTACGGCAGGGCGGTGGACGCGCTGCTGACCTTGCTGTTCGACGTGCTGTTGACCATCCCGGGCCTGCTGCTGGCGCTGGCCTTGGTCGAGGTACTGAGTCAATCGCCTGATTTCCTCGGCCTATCCGGTGAGAGTTTGTCGATCGCGCTGGTGATCTTCCTGATCGGCTTCGGCGGCTTTCCCTACCTGGCACGGTTGGTACGGGGACAGGTGCTGTCGCTGCGGCAGAAGGAGTTCGTGGAGGCCGCGCGCAGCATGGGCGCCAGCGACCTGCGCATCATCACCCGCGAACTGATGCCCAACCTGATGGGGCCGTTGCTGGTCTGGACCAGCCTTACGGTGCCGACCTACATCCTTGCCGAGTCGGCGCTGTCCTACCTCGGCGTCGGAGTCCAACCGCCGACCGCGTCCTGGGGTGGCATGCTGTCGGTGGCGCAGAACTTCTACCTCGCCGACCCGATGGACCTGTTCTGCCCTGGCGCCGCGCTGTTTCTCACGGTGCTGGCCTTCAACCTGTTCGGGGATGGATTGCGGGACGCCTTCGATCCCAAGTCCACCGGATAATCGAGATGGCGCGGGGGTCGGTCACGCCAGGTGCTCGACAGGCCGCCCCCTCGGTGCCACACTGCACCCGTGACGACGGGGGTCAGCGACGCCGAGCCGGCTGGTCAACCACTTGCCACCGCCCCGGCAACCGAGGACGGTCGGCTGCGCTTCTACGCCGGCATGGTGGTCGCCGTCCTGCTGGATGCGGCATTCCTCGCGATCTGGCTGGCCGCGATCGTCGCGGTCCATGCCGAGTACGAGTGGGCCAAGGACAAGGTTCCGGCGGCTACCACCTTCATGGAGGCGCTGGAGTGGGTGCTGCTGGTCATCACCGCGGCCACCCTGCTCGGCTGGGTGGCGCTTGACGCGTGGCGAGTGCTGAAGAAGATGTGGGCCAGCCGATGAGCGACCGCGACCTCCTGCCGGCCGACCGCGGCACCCGGTATGCCGTGCGGTTCTACGCTGTCCGGCTGGCGATCCTCGGCGGCGGAATCCTGCTCGCGGTGCTGGTCCCCGCCCTCACCGTGCTGTTCCACAACGGTTCGCATGCCTCGAGTGGAATAGTTGTCCTGCTGGTGGTTCTCGCGTTCTTCGCCTTCGGATCGACCGTGCGGCAGCGGGGCGCGCTGAGCCCGGGCACCGCCGCCTTCGCACCGACGCCGCGGATCAACTGGTTCCGGGTACTGGTCGCTGCCGTCGCCCGGATGCTGCGTCGCCGCTGAGTCGTGGCGCCGTCGCTGGCCGCTTGGCCGGGAGGTCAAATAGGGCATTTGACCGCAAAGATCGATAAGGGTAGGTCTCCCTCACCCTCGACACAAGCCCGCCGCTGGCGATGCCGCCGAACAGGAACCTGGCAGGGCGAACGGGTCGAGCCGACCGGTCAGGACGGCTGAGCCGATGGGCCAACACGCGCTGCCGAGATGTGCTTTGGCTCTCGGGACGCGCCGCCGGATGTGACGGAAACCGCTTCCGATCTCTAACCTCAGTGTCACGTATCCGTATCGACACAATCGGTGGTGCGCAGATGACGAAGTTCGTCTACGACTTCGCAGAGGGCAACAAGGATCTGAAGGATCTGCTCGGCGGCAAGGGCGCCAACCTGGCCGAGATGACCAATATGGGGCTGCCGGTGCCGCCGGGCTTCACGATCACCACCGAGGCGTGCCAGGCGTACCTGGCCACCGGTCGAGAGCCGACCGAGCTGTCCGACGAGGTCACCGAGCACCTCACCGACCTCGAGCGCACGATGGGCAAGAAGCTCGGCCAGACCGACGACCCGCTGCTGGTCTCGGTCCGTTCCGGCGCGAAGTTCTCAATGCCGGGGATGATGGAAACCGTCCTCAACGTCGGGCTGAACGACCAGTCGGTGCGCGGGCTGGCCGCGCAGACCGGCAACGAGCGGTTCGCCTTCGACTCCTACCGCCGGCTGATCCAGATGTTCGGCAAGACCGTGCTGGGCATCGACGGCGAGCACTTCGAGAGCGCGCTGGAGGCTGCCAAGGACGCCCGCGGTACCAAGAACGACCTGGATCTGGACGCCGAGGATCTGCGCAAGCTGGTCGAAACCTACAAGCAGGTGGTGGTCGAGCACGCCGGCCGGGAGTTCCCGCAGCAGCCGCGTGAGCAGCTGGATCTGGCGATCCGGGCGGTGTTCGACTCCTGGAACGCCCCGCGGGCGATCCTCTACCGGCGGCAGGAGCGGATCCCGGCCAGCCTCGGCACCGCGGTGAACGTCGTCGCGATGGTGTTCGGCAACCTCTCCGACGACTCCGGCACCGGAGTCGCCTTCACCCGCGACCCGGCCTCCGGCGCCAAGGGCGTCTACGGCGACTACCTGCCCAACGCGCAGGGCGAGGATGTGGTAGCCGGCATCCGGAACACCTTGGCACTGGCCGATCTGGAGGACCTGGACAAGAAGTCCTACGACGAGCTGATGGGCATCATGGCCCAGCTCGAGGAGCACTACCGGGATCTGTGCGACATCGAGTTCACCATCGAACGCGGCAAGCTGTGGATGCTGCAGACCCGGGTCGGCAAGCGCACCGCTGGTGCCGCCTTCCGGATCGCCACCCAGCTGATCGACGAGGGCCTGATCGACGAGCGGGAGGCGCTGCGCCGGGTCACCGGCGCGCAGTTGGCGCAGCTGATGTTCCCGCACTTCGACGACACCGGCTCGCACCAGAAGATCGCCCAGGGCATGAACGCCTCGCCGGGTGCCGCGGTCGGCAAGGTGGTCTTCGACTCCTACACCGCGGTGAAGTGGTCCCGGTCGGGGGAGAAGGTGATCCTGGTCCGCCGGGAGACCAACCCGGACGACCTGAACGGCATGATCGCCGCCCAGGGCATCCTGACCAGCCGGGGTGGCAAGACCAGCCACGCCGCGGTGGTGGCCCGCGGCATGGGCAAGACCTGCGTCTGCGGCGCCGAGGCGATCGACGTCAACACCAAGGCCAGGCACTTCACCCTGCGCGACGGCTCGGTGTACCCGGAGGGCACCGTGGTGTCCATCGACGGCACCACCGGTGAGGTGTTCCTGGGCGAGGTGCCGGTGGTGGACTCGCCGATCGTCCGGTACTTCGAGGGCGAGCTGGATCCCGAGGGCTCAGGCTCCGACGACCTTGTCAAAGCGGTGCACCGGCTGATGATGGTCGCCGACGGCAGTCGCCGGATGGCGGTGCGGGCCAACTCCGACACCGAGGAGGACTCGGCGCGCGCCCGCCGGTTCGGAGCGCAGGGGATCGGGCTGTGCCGGACCGAGCACATGTTCCTGGGCGACCGCCGGCAGCTGGTCGAGGCGCTGATCCTGGCCGACACCGACGATGAGCGCGAGCGCGAACTCGCCGAGCTGCTGCCGCTGCAGCGGGAGGACTTCAAGGGCATCTTCGAGGCGATGGACGGCCTGCCGGTGACGATCCGGCTGCTGGACCCGCCGCTGCACGAGTTCCTGCCCAACATCACCGAGCTCTCGGTCCGGGTGGCGGTGGCCGAGTCCCGCGGTGAGCCACGCGAGGGCGACCTGCGGATGCTGCAGGCGGTGCACAAGCTGCACGAGCAGAACCCGATGCTGGGCCTGCGCGGCGTCCGGCTGGGACTGGTCATCCCCGGCCTGTTCGAGATGCAGTCCCGGGCGATCCTGGAGGCGGCCGCCGAGCACCAGAAGAACGGCGGCGTGCCCCGGGTGGAGATCATGGTTCCGCTGGTCGGCGCGGTGCAGGAGTTCGAGGCGATCAAGGAGGACATCCTCGGCGTCGCCCGCGAGGTCCGGGCCGAGACCGGCCAGCACCTGGAGGTGCTGATCGGCACCATGATCGAGCTGCCCCGGGCCGCCCTGACCGCCGGCCAGATCGCCGAGTCCGCGGAGTTCTTCTCCTTCGGCACCAACGACCTGACCCAGACCACCTGGGGTTTCTCCCGCGACGACGTGGAGGCGGCGTTCTTCAGCCACTACCTGGAGAAGGGCATCTTCGGGGTCAGCCCGTTCGAGTCGCTGGACCGCGAGGGCGTCGGCGAGCTGGTGAAGCTCGGCGCCGAGCGTGGCCGGGCGGTGCGGCCGGGCCTGAAGCTGGGCGTCTGCGGCGAGCACGGCGGCGACCCGGACTCGGTGCACTTCTTCGACTCGGTCGGGCTGGACTACGTGTCCTGCTCGCCGTTCCGGGTGCCGGTGGCGCGGCTGGAGGCCGGCCGGGCCAACCTGATCGCCGGCGGCTGACTGCCGGCCGGACGGGCCTCGGCGCGAACCGACCGGCCGTAAAGTGAAGGGGTGCCTGGTCGTCTGTCCCGAATCGCGGCGGCAGCGGTTGCCGCGGCGCGGGGTACCCAGCAGCGGGGCAGCCGGTTCGACCAGCCACCGATCGGCCGGCCGGAAGGGCCTCGGGTGCTGCCGCGCACCGAGGTGCTGCAGGGCATCCTGCGCGAGTACCAGCTGCGCTCGGTGATCGACGACGACGGTGACCTGGCGGTGCGCTGGGAGGGCTACAGCGTCTACTTCTTCCACTACGGCGCCGATGACGAGGTGCTGCAGACCCGGCTCTACCTGAACCGCCGATTCGAGGTGGACCTGCGACCCGCCCTGGCGCTGGTGCTGGACGACTGGAACCGCAGCAAGCTGTTCCCCAAGGCCTACACGGTGCTGCCCGACGACGGCCTGGTCGGCATCTGCGCCGAGCAGGCGTTCGACTTCGAGGGTGGCATCAGCCGGGAGCAGTTGAAGTTCACCGTGGGCATGTGGCTGCAGAACCTGCAGCAGTTCGCCGACTGGGCCGAGGAGCACATCTAGGTGGACACGTTCGGCTACTCGCCGGCCGACCGGCAACGCCTGGTGGCCGAGGAACCGAAGCGGGAGCAGCCGGCCGCCGACTGGCGGGGCGCGTTCGAGCGGGACCGGGCCCGGGTGCTGCACTCCTATGCTTTCCGGCGGCTGGCCGACAAGACCCAGGTGGTCTCGCCAGGCCAGGACGACTTCCCGCGCACCAGGCTCACCCATTCCCTGGAGGTGGCCCAGATCGGCCGGGAGATGGGCGCGGCGCTCGGCTGCGACCCGGACCTGGTGGACGCCGCCGGGCTGGCACACGACCTCGGCCACCCTCCGTTCGGCCACAACGGCGAGGACGCCCTGGACGAGGTGGCGCTGGCCGGCGGCTGCGACGGCTTCGAGGGCAACGCGCAGACCCTGCGCATCCTCACCCGGCTGGAGGCCAAGGCGGTGGCTGGCCGGCCGGCCGGGCTGAACCTGACCAGGGCCAGCCTGGACGCGGTCTGCAAGTATCCGTGGCCGCGCCGGGCGGGGGAGAAGAAGTTCGGCTGCTACGACTCCGACCGGGCCGCCTTCGACTGGCTGCGGGCGGGCCGGCCGGACGGCGTCCGCTGCCTGGAGGCCCAGGTGATGGACTGGGCAGACGACGTCGCCTACTCGGTGCACGACGTCGAGGACGGCGTGCACGCCGGCTACATTCGGCTGGCCGCGCTGAGCTCCGACGCCGAGCGCGAGCAGCTGTGCCGGCAGGCCGGCGAGCTGTACTCGACGCTGCCGCCGGCCGCGCTGGAGCCGGTGTTGGACCGGCTGCTGCGGCTGCCGGCGCTGGCCGACCTCGCCCGCTACGACGGCAGCTTCGCCGCCCAGGGGCACGCCAAGCGCGCCACCAGCGAGCTGACCGGCCGGTTCGTCTCGGCCGCGGTCACCGCCACCCGGGAGAAGTTCGGCCCTGGCCCGATCGGCCGGTACTCGGCCGAGCTGGTGGTGCCGGAGGAGTTCGCGGCCGAATGCGCCCTGCTCAAGGCGATTGCCTACCGGTACGTGATGCGCCGGCCGGCTGCCGATGCCCAGTTGGCGGTGCAGCGGCGGCTGGTCAGCGAGCTGGTCGCGGCGCTGGCCGAGCGCGGCGAGCCGGCGCTGTCGCTGGTGCTGCGCGAGTCCTGGCGCTCGGCCGGCTCGGACGCCGAACGGTTGCGGGTGGTCATCGACCAGGTGGCCCAGCTGACCGATTCCGCGGCGCAGGCCTGGCACGCCCGCTACGTCGGGCCGACGCCGCGGTCGAATTCGAACGGCTAGGAACTCGAGCGCCCGGGAATTCGAACGGCCTGGATCCGACCGCCTAGAGTGGAGCCATGCCGGGGCGGATCCACGACGAGGACGTGGCCGCCGTCCGCGAACGCTCGCCGATCGCCGAGGTGGTCGGCCAGTACGTCCAGCTACGCAACGCCGGAGGCGGCAACCTCAAGGGCCTCTGCCCGTTCCATGACGAGAAGTCGCCATCGCTGTCGGTCTCGGTGGCCCGCAACCTGTTCCACTGCTTCGGCTGCGACGTCGGCGGCGACGTGATCCGGTTCGTCGAGCGGATCGAGCACCTGTCGTTCACCGAGGCGGTCGAGCGGTTGGCCGGCCGGGCCGGCATCCAGCTGCGTTACGCCGAGGGTGGTTCCGGTTCGTCCCGGCCGTCCGGGCAGCGTGCCCGGCTGGTCGAGGCGCACGTGCTGGCGGCGGCGTTCTACGCCGATCAGCTGGGCAGCGCCGACGCCGAGCCGGCCCGCCGCTACCTGGACGAACGAGGCTTCGACGCCGAGGCGGTGCGCCGCTTCGGCTGCGGATACGCTCCGGGCGGCTGGGACGCCCTCACCCGCTACCTGCTCGGTCGCGGTTTCAGGCCGGAGGAGTTGACGCTGGCCGGGTTGGCCCGGGAATCCGGCCGGGGCAGCCTGATCGATCGGTTCCATCGCCGGCTGCTGTGGCCGATCAAGGATGTGGCCGGCGACGTGGTCGGCTTCGGTGCCCGCCGGATCCACGATGACGACCGGATCGAGGCCAAGTACCTCAACACGCCCGAGACACCGCTGTACAAGAAGAGCCAACTGCTCTACGGCATGGACCTGGCCAAGCGGGAGATCGCCCGGCAGCACCAGGCGGTCATCGTGGAGGGCTACACCGACGTGATGGCCTGCCACCTGGCCGGCATCACCACCGCGGTGGCGACCTGCGGGACCTCGTTCGGGGCCGAGCACGTCTCGGTGGTCCGCCGGCTGCTGATGGACTCCGACGCCTTCGCCGGCCAGGTGGTGTTCACCTTCGACGGCGACGCGGCCGGCATGAAGGCGGCGGAGCGGGCGTTCGCCGAGGAGCAGAAGTTCATGGCCCAGACGTTCGTGGCGATCGCGCCGAGCGGCAAGGATCCGTGCGAGCTGCGCCAGTCCGGCGGGGATGCCGCGGTGCGAGCGCTGATCGAATCGCGCCGGCCGCTGGTCGAGTTCGTGCTGCGCACCACGGTGGGCCGGTTCGATCTCAACTCGGCCGAGGGCCGGGTGGGTGCGCTGGATCGCGGCGTGCCGCTGGTCGCGATGATCAAGGACCACGCGCTGCGCGACGAGTACGCCCGGCTGCTGGCCGGCATGGTCGGAGTGGACGACCCGAACCGGGTGGTTGCCCGGGTGCGCGGGCTGGTCCGCTCCGGCAGCCGGCCGGCTCGGTCCGCCGGCAACCTCCCAGTCGAGCCGGGCGCGGCGCAGGCCCCGGATCCGGCGAACGCGACGGAGCAGGCCCCGGCGGTGCCGGCCCGGCTGGTGCAGGACGAGCGCGAGGTGATCAAGGCGGCGCTGCAGCTGCCCGACGTGGTGGGCAAGCAGTTCGACGAGCTCGGCGCGCTGGCCTTCCGGCTGGGACTGCACCGGCAGCTGCAGCAGGCCGTCGCGGCGGCCGGCGGGGCGGCCGCGGCCTCGACCGGGCCGAGCTGGCCGGCGGCGGTGGCCGCTCAGCTGCCGGCCGGCTCCGAGGCCGCGGCGATGGTCAACGCGCTGGCGGTCGAACCGCTGCGCTCGGGCGCCGACGCCCAGCCCCGCTATGCCGAGGCGATGGTGAACAGCCTGGCCGAGCAGGTGGTGGCCCGGGAGGTGGCCGAGCTGAAATCGCGGCTGCAGCGGCTGGCCGGCGACTCGGCCGAGGTCGGTCCGCTGTTCGGGCAGCTGGCGCAGCTGGAGCAGCGCCGCCGGGAGTTGCGTACCCGGGCCATCGGCGGCGAGGCGTGATGCTGTTCGGACGAACCAAGCCGCCTGCCGACCTGCGGAAGCTGTTGTCGGCCGACGAGCGGCTACTCGCGGTGGCCGATGAGGGTCCGGCCACCGCCGCGGCCAGCCAGCTTGGCCTGTGGCTGCCGGCCGAGGGATCCTGGCGACGGATCCGGTGGGACGACATCGTCAAGGCCACCTGGAGCGAGGCCGGCCTGGAGGTCATCGAAGGCCGGGACGAGGACGGCGTCGTGCTTGACCTGCCGCCGCTGCGCTACCGGTTCACCGAGCCGCGCAACCTGCCGTTGACGGTTCGGGAGCGGGTCGAGCACAGCATCGCCCGCTGGGAGCAGGTGCGGGTGCCCGGCGGCACCGCCCGGATCGTGGCTCGGCGCCAGCCGGGCCAGGACGGGCTGCGCTGGACCGCGCGGCTCGACGCCGGCACGCCGGATTCTCCCGACGCCCGGCAGGCGCTGGCCGGCTACCTGGCCAGGGTGCTCAGCGCCAGCGAGTGAGCCGCACGCAGCTGGCCGGCCGCCGAAGCTGTGCCGCTGCCGCTGCCGCTGGGCGTACTAGCGCCGCGAGTGCCCGTTGGCCGCTATCGGCGCGCCGCTGGGACGATGCGTGAGCCGGCCCTTGGCCTGCTCGGTCAGCTGGTGGATCTGCGCCTGCACCACGCCGGCGGTGCTCTGCACGGTCTGGCTGCCGGCTACCCGGCGGGCCATCGCGACGATGTCCTCATACCGCTCGCGGCCGGCACGGGTGCCGAGGACGTACCCGATGGCCATGCCCAGAAGGAACGAGAGTTTCATCGCTCCAGTCTGCCCCGACGCGGGGGCGCGGCGCGAGGCCGGCGGTCGATGGGTTATTCTCTTACGCGCTGCCTCGCCCGGTCAGCCAGACCGGAATCGGCGGCGTGCGTGATCCCCCATAGCTCAATTGGCAGAGCATTCGACTGTTAATCGAAGGGTTTCTGGTTCGAGTCCAGATGGGGGAGCCAGTCTCTGAACCGGGGCGGGAATTTCCGCCCATACGGCGCCTAACCCCTTTCCTGACCTGGCTTTTATGGTCCTTGTGCCCTAGGTCGGCGGTCGGCCGTCCGGTTGGCTGAAGGCGGCCGCCCACCGCTCGACAGCGAGTCGGTTGGCCGCGGCCTCATCGGCGGAGGACGAATGGCCTCAGAACAAGCCGGCATGTCGGTTCTCGTGTGGGCGAGCGTGCTGGAAGTGGAGCAGTACCTGGCGCAGATCACCAAGCTGGCTGGCTGCTTGCCGGACATCGATCACGCGGCACTGGCCGACCCACCGTCGGGGATGATCATCGCTCGTCCGGCCGGCCCCGCGGTGGTTCGGTACCAGCTCTACCAAACGCCCGGACGCACCGAGTGGCGTATCGGTGAGCCGGTGGATTTCCACGGCACGATAGCGGTCTTCGGCGACGTCTCGCTCACCCAGCTCCGCTCGACGTTGGGCCGGGGAAGGGGGACAGCCGAGGACGGTTCGCCGGTCCACGGCAGGTTCCTGCGAGAGCTTGCCCATCGGATCGAGGCCGAACACGTCCGCGCGCATCCACCGATCGCGACGTCGCTGGCCTAAGTGGTAGCGGTCGAACCCCAGCTGCCGGCAGCCGAAACGCCTGGCGGGTGCCAAGCCATCTGTGCGGCATGAGACTGTCACTGCGGCTGGCCACCTGGCTGGCGGTACTCGGCCTGCTGCTCGTCCTCGCCGGTGGAGGGTACGGCTTGGTCGGTATCTCCGTGCACGTGAATCCCGGTTGCGGCCGGACGAGCAACACCAGCGTCGATGCGCCACCCGGCCCGAACCCGTGCGGTCCGAGCGAGGCGGCCTGGCACCGGGCCACCTGGGCGCTGATCGTGCCCGGCGTGGCCGGCATGCTGATGGCCAGCGCGATTGGCCTGACCGGGGCGGGGCAGCGGCGCTGACGCCCAACTTCTATCAGCAGCCGGCGCAGGCTGTCGAACGCCTCCTGCCACTGCCGGCTGAGCTTCGGATCTAGCCCTTCCAGCGCTGTTCGAGCGCCCCGCCAGCGCCGCGGTGCACGGTCGAGCAAGCAGCACAGGACCGCGACCCCGGAGGGCAGATGACCGAGCAGGCAACACCCGACACCCTGACCGCCGATGTGGCGATCGAACTGCCCTCGCCGTTCTCGGCGGCGGAGACGGCCTGCCCGTTCGCCGCCTACGCCGACCTGCGCCAGCAGCCGGTCCGCCGGATCGACATCCGGCCAGGGCTCAGCCCATGGCTGGTCACCCGGATGGAGGACGTGCGGCGAATGCTGACCGACCCGCGGCTTTCCACCAATCCGGAATGGACCACCGAGGAGGTCCGGGCGGCGATCTCGCTCGGCCGGGCCGAGGAACGCAGTGCGCTGCTCGGTGCCAACCTGTCCACGGTCAACCAGCCGGAGCACACCAGCCTGCGCCGGGTGATGTCCGGCGCGCTCAGCGCCCGCCGGATGGCGCAGGTGGAAGGTGCCATCGGCGAGCTCACCGATCGGGTGCTCGGCGGCTTCCAACCCGGCCAGCGGGTCGATCTGCTGCTCGACATCACGCTGCCGCTCGCGGTGGACGTGATCTGCACCCTGATCGGCATTCCCGCCGAGGACCACCACCGCTTCCACGACTGGGGTCGGTCGATGGTGGGGGCCGACCTGGAGGACGCCGCCGCCTTCGACGCGGCCACCAAGGAGATGGCCGGTTACCTCATCCCGTTCATCTTCTCCCGGGTGGCCGCGGGCGGTGACGACCTGGTCGGCGCGCTGGCGGCCGCCCGCAAGGAGGGGCAGATCGACGACCGGCAGCTCATCGCCCTGGTCTTCCAACTCTTCTTCGCCGGGCACGAGACCAGCGCCTACTTCATGGCCAGCGCGATGCTGCTGCTGCTCAGCCACCCCGACCAGCTCGCCCGGCTGCGCGCGGAGGAGTCGTTGCTGGAGCCGGCGGTCGAGGAGATGCTGCGGCTGGAAGGGCCGATCAAGTCACCGACCTGGCGATTCGCCCGGGAGGAGGTCACCATCGGCTCGGCCGTGGTGCGGCCCGGTGAGCCGGTGCTGGCGCTGCTCGCCGCCGCCGGCCGGGACGAGGCGCAGCACAGTGACCCGGAGGAGTTCCGGATCGACCGCAGCGACTCCAGCCACCTTGCCTTCGGCTACGGCATCCACCACTGCATGGGTGCGGCGTTGGCCCGGGTTGAGGCGCGGGTGTTCCTGCGGGCGATGCTGGCCCGCTTCCCGCAGCTGCGCCTGGCTACCGAGCCGGACGCGCTGCGGTGGCGGGTCAGCCTGATGGTGCGCGGGGTGCGGTCGCTGCCGGTGACGCTGTGAGTGAGCATCGCAGGCACGAAGTGCCGAGGAGCGGAGCGAACGTGGCGATGAGCGCTCGCGCGAAGAGTGAGTGACGCTGTGAGTGAGCATCGCAGGCACGAAGTGCCGAGGAGCGGAGCGAAGGTGGCGATGAGCGCTCGCGCGAAGAGTCGAGTGACGCTGTGAGTGAGCATCGCAGGCACGAAGTGCCGAGGAGCGGAGCGAACGTGGCGATGAGCGCTCGCGCGAAGAGTCGAGTGACGTAGGCGAACGGTCAGGGCGCCAGCGCCAGCTTGACCCCGAAGCCGACCAGCACCAGCCCGGTCGCCCGGTCCAGCCGGCGCCGGATGGAACCGGTCGCCAGCCAGCCCCGCACCCGGGCGGCGGCACCGATCAGCACTGCGAAGTACAACGCGGTGAGCAGCGTGAAGATCCCGCCGAGCGCCAGTGACACCCAGCCGATCGAATAGCCGGCCGGCACGAAGCCGGGCAGGAAGGTCACGAAGAACACGCCCACCTTGGGATTGAGCAGGTCGGTGGCCAGCCCGGCCGAGAATCCCTGCCCGATCAGGCCACGCCGCTCCGCCGGGGCGGCGCCGCGCGAGCGCAGCGAGTTGACGCCCAGCCAGACCAGGTAGGCAGCGCCGGCGATGCGCAGGGCCAGGTAGGCGTCCTCGCTGGCCCGCAGCACCGCGGACAGCCCGAGCGCGGCGGTCACCACCCAGCAGAGCAGTCCGCACAGCACGCCGAGCACGGTGCGCACCCCGTCGGCGCGGCCGCCGCGGACCAGGCTGCGCACCACCACCAGGGTGTCCGGGCCGGGCAGCAGCACGATCAGGGTCGCGGCGATCGTGAAGCTCACCAGCGACAGCAGCATGCCGGCATCCTACGGTGAGCTGCCCTGCACCGGCGGCAGCTTTCATGTCCGGGTGGGCAATACTTGCCCTTGTGATGTCGGAGGATCTGAACCGCCAGCTCCGCTGGATGCACGACGGCACGGAGTTGGTCGTCGCGACCGTGCAGGACCTGCCGGATGACGCGCTGGCCGGCCCCTCGTTGCTGCCCGGCTGGACCCGCGCGCACGTGGTCGGCCACCTGGCCCGCAACGCCGATGCCCTGGTGAACCTGCTGAACTGGGCGCGCACCGGCGTCGAGACGCCGATGTATCCCAACCAGGACAGCCGGCAGGACGACATCGAGCGCTCGTCAACCCAGCCGCCGGGCCAGCTGCGGGCGGATCTCGGCGCGGCCATCGAGCGGCTGGACGAGGCGGTGCGCACCATGCCGGAGCAGGCCTGGCAGCAGACCGTGCGCACCAACCAGGGACGGCCGGTGCCAGGCTCCGAGGTGCCGTGGATGCGGGTTCGCGAGGTGTGGGTGCACGCGGTGGACCTCGGCGGGCGGGCGGGCTTCGCCGACGTTCCCCTCGACGTGGCAGCGGCCCTGCTCGCCGACGCGTTCTTCTTCGCCGGCCGCCACCCCGAGGCGCCGCCGGTGCACGTACTGGCCACCGACGCCGAACTGGAGCTGCGGCTCGGCGACGCAGCCGGTCCGGTAGCGGAGGTGCGTGCGCCGGTGAGCGAGCTGCTGCCGTGGGCGCTCGGGCGGCAGGGCGTTCCGGCGGCCGGTGCCGGCTGGCCGGCACTGCCCGCCTGGTTGTAGGACGCGGCGGGCCGGCCCTGCCGGAGCAGGGCCGGCCCGCCGAGGCCAGCAGGGGTCAGGCCTTGCTCAGCCCGTGCGTCACCGCCAGCAGCAGCGCAGCTTGCGCACTCAGCGACGCGGCCTCGCGGCGCGACACCGGCCGGTGGTCGAAGGCCGCCCCCAGCAGCGCGGCGCTGATCCGTCCCGAGATCCGGTCCCGGGCGTCGTCCAGCCCGGTCAGCGCCGACTCCAGTCGCTGGTAGGTGCTGTCGTCGGTCGCCGAGCCGCTGCTCAGCGCCTTGGTCGAGATCGCCAGGGTGTCTTCGGCGAACCGGCCGTCGGCACCGGTGATCTGCTTGTACAGCGCGCCGAGCCGCTGCAGGTCGGCACTGTTCTGCCGCAGCGAGGCCGGCAGTGCCTTCGGGTCCAGGATCTCGGTAAGCACCCGGCCGTCCACCGCGTAGTCGTCGTGCAGGCCGGCCAGCGCCAGCAGCGTCGGCCGGGCGTCCACCTGGTCGGTCCAGGTGCTGTTGTTCACGCCCCGCGCGCTCACCCCCGGGCCGACGTAGGCGGAGAAGATGTTCTGCATGTCGGCCACGATGCCGCCGTGGTTCCAGGCGAAGCCGGAGGAGGTGAACACGCACGGCTTGCTGCAGTTGGCCGCCCCGCCGGTGACGTAGGTGTCCTCACCGGAGAACGCGGTGAGCGTCGGGGTGCGGGCCGCGTCCGCCGAGACGAAGTGCAGGATCTTCTCCTCCACCGGATCGGCCAGCTGGTAGGCGACCTTCTCGGTTGCGCCGGTCAGCGGGTTGGTGAAGTTCAACCCGGAGATGTCACGTTCGAGCTTGCGCACCGACGGGTCGGTGCGGCTCGGGTTGCCGGTCACCCACAGCGCCGGGGCCGGGTCGGAATGGATCGCGAACGGCGTGGTGTTGCCGGCCTGGGTGGCCAGCAGGCCCGGCAGGTTGACGTTCACCTCGGACCTGACCGAGTAGGTGCAGTAGTTGCCCGGCGCGCCGGTGCAGTTGGCCGGCGTCGGGGCGCTGCCGGAGAAGTGGTCGCCCTCGTCGGTGGTCACCGAGAACAGGGTGTTCGCCGGGGTGATGCCGTCGGCGGCCAGCCGGGCGAAGAACCTGCCGAACGCCTGGTCGTAGTCGTGCAGCTGCTGCTCGTAGATCTGCTCGCCGGGGCCCAGGTCGCCGCTGTGCGCGGCCGTGTGGTCGGTGTGCACGTCCGAGACGTAGATGTTGGTGATCGGCACGTTGTGTTCCAGCAGGGTGGCCGCATAGCCGAGGGACACGTCGGGGGTCTGCGAGTCGAAGCCCGGGAAGCCGGGATTGCCCTTGCTGTCCACGATCGGCGCGCCGCCCAGCGTGGTGATCGGGCCGGACGGGTGCACCGCCGGCTGGATCTGGGCGTTGCCGAACAGCGCCTTGTAGCCGGCGTAGCCACCGGGCTCGTCCGGCAGCAGGTCGTTCTGGCCGGCCGCGCAGGTGGTCGAGCTCTTGGCGCAGTGCACCGCGTAGCCGACCACGTCGGCGGTCGCCTTGGTCGGATCGGCCTTGGCCTCGGCCGCCTGCGGCGAGTCCGGGCCGAACACGGTGGGGATGTCGGTGGCGATGTTCTCCAGCACCGTGTTGGACATGCCCACCTCGCCGACGTTGCAGCCGGCCCGGGTGAACGGCACCCAGGGTGCCGGCGCGTTCACGTCGGCGGAGTTCGGCACATTGTTGCGGTTGGCCACGTAGTCGAGGTTGTAGCGGGTGTCGGCCGGGTTGCCGGTCGGGTCGTAGACCGGATCGGTCCAGTACGCGAAGGAGACGCCGGGATGGGTGTTTCCGGCCGAGTCGTAATAGCTGTAGCTGTTGGACTGGGTGATCGCGTGCCGGTCGGGGTAGAGGCCGGTCTGGTTGGAGATGAAGTTGGTGGCGGTGTGCACCAGCACGTCATGGGTGTTGGCCATCACCACGCCGTCGTGTTCGAGGAAGTTCAACAGGTTGGGCATCTGCTCCAGGTCGCTGGGCACGTTCGGGTTGTCCCGGATCAGGTGCACGTTGTCGAACTGGATCTGCACCACGTGCTTGATGCCGTTGTCCAGCCGGCAACTGGAGCCGGTGCTGTGCTGGGGCTGCGGTTGGGCATCGGCGACCGGCGCCGCCGCGGTCACCAGTCCCACCGCGGTGGCTGCCACCGCAAGCGTTGTGGTCAGCAGTTTGTGCATGCGGATACCTCCGAGGTTGAGATGTCGCCCCGGTCGAACCGATCCGCCGCCGCTGTCGGCGACCGCACGGCCCGAGCCGGACGGGCGAGGCAGTCCAAGCGTCCACCTCGCCTGCTTCCACTAGCTAACACCCTGACGAAATGCCGGTAAATATGCCATTGCCGGTTTGTCCGCGCATGCGCGGGGGAGCCGGGCCGGGTGCCGCACGGTATTCCGGCGAGCCGGCAATGTTCCGGCGAGCCGGCAATGCCAGGTCAAGGGACTGCATAAACTTGGCCATTCTCGACCTGCACCGACTCCGCAATAGCTGATATCCTGCACGCGCCGGTTCAGCAGCCAGCCGCGCGACGAAGCGTGAATGGCCGACCGGGTTCCCCGGTCGCAACGACCGAAGATCCCCCATTCTCGTTCGTGTGCGGCACGAGGTAGGCCGATATGACGAATTTGGAACATCTGAACGACCTGTACGGATTGGCCGAAGACCCCTGGCACATGCGCAGTGGGTGGTTGGCCGAACGCCGCCGCGACCTGCTGGTGGCCACCCTGAACCACGCCCGGTACGGCAACGCTTTCATGCCGGGGTGTGGCTCGGGCGAGCTGATTCCGGCGCTGGCCAAGCGGACCGAGCGGATCCTCGCCACCGACGACAACCGGCCGGCGCTGGCCGAGGCGCGAGCCCGCACGATGCACCTGTCCAATGTGCAGGTGCAGTACCTGCAGCTGCCTCTCGACTGGCCGGTCGAGCAGCGCTTCGACCTGATCGTGCTCAACGAGATGGGCTACCTGATGGATCTGGCGGACTGGGCCGCGCTGGCCGACGCCGTCCGCAGCAGCCTGGCCAGCGACGCGACGGTGCTCGCCTGCCACCGCAACCACCACTTCGCCGGGCGCTACCTGGGCACCGAGACCTTGCATGGGACCCTGGACAGCATGCTGGGACTGCCCCGCCAGACCCGGGTGGTGGATGCCGATTTCGCCATCGACGTCTGGACGAACCGGGACTACTGATCCCTGATCGACTCGACTTGACCGACCAGGCCTGGGCGGCTCGGGTCGGTCGGTGGCTCAGGCCGGTGGGTTGTCGGCGAAGCCGCGGCCGTGCGCGCGCTCCAGCAGCTCCACCAGGACCGGCGTGATCACCTGCGGGAAACCGGCCAGCTGTACCGCGATGCTGAATCGCTCGCTGCTCACTCCGGTGGCGGGGTCGGCCGGGTCGAGCAGCATCTGCTCGCTCTGGGTCAACGTCTGGCTGGCGATGCCGCGAGCTGCGAGGAAGGCACTGATCTCGGTGACCTCGGCCCGGTCAAGGGTCTGCAGAAAGAGCTGGCCGCTGATCCAGCCGGTGGTTTCCATTGCCTCATCATCCCGCGCCGCCCCGACTCAACCCAGCGGGTGCCCGGATTGACAGCGAGGCGTCGGAGGTGGAGATGAGTGAGCAGGGCTGGCGGGACTTTCTCGCCGCGGAGGGTGTCGGCGACTGGGTGGTGTTGCACGGCGGGGCGATGGCGGTGTTCGTCGTGCCGTCCCTCGGCGATGCGACGAGGCTTGCCGATGCCCTCGCCCAGGTGCCGGGCATCGAGGGTGACGGTGTGCTGATCACCATCGCCGACGACCAGCTCAGCGTGCGGCTGACGCGCGGCATAGAGCAGTTGGAGCCGCGGCATGTCGGGCTCGCACGGGCGATCTCGACCGTCGCGCGGCAGCACGGGGTCACCGCCGATCGCAGCCGTGCCCAGGAGATCCAGGTGGCCATCGCGGCACAGCCGCAGACCTCCGACGTCGGGTTCTGGCGTGCCGTCCTCGGCTACGCCGTGCTGGCCGACGACAACGGCATCGACCCGCTCGGGCACGGATCGACGGTGTGGCTGCAGGATCTCGACGAGGCCAGGTCGCTGCGGCACGCAATGCATGTGGACGTCTCCGTTGCCCGCGAACACGTCGAGGCCCGGCTGGCGTCCGCTCTCGCCGCGGGAGGGCGGATCGTTGACGATTCGAATGCCCCGGCGCACTGGACGCTCGCCGATCGCGCCGGCAACCGCGTGTGCATCTGTGCCTGGCCTGACGGTGCCACCGGCTCCCGTCCTGCCGGTGCCTAACTGGTGCGGCGGCAGGCGCGCACGGCCTGATACCGCTGTTCTGCCACCGAAAGCTCCCTCATGCCCAGAGAGTGTCAAGGATCAGCCGAAGTACTACATAGGGGCTGTGGGGCGGGTCGGGCTTGAACCGACGACCGACGGATTATGAGTCCGCTGCTCTAACCAGCTGAGCTACCGCCCCGGACCCGGACAACCTATCGCAGCGGGCTAACTTCGCCGCCGGCCGACTTCGCTGCCGGGCATGTCGGGCTCACGGCACGACGGTGACCGGCCAGCGACCGGCCCGGACCAGCCGTACCGCCAGCGAGCCGACGAACCGGTGGCCGGCCTGCGCCGAGGCGCCGACGATCACCGCATCCACCCGTTCCCGCTCGGCGAGCCGGCAGATCTCGGCGTACGGGTCGCCGTGCACGACCACGAACTCGGCCTCGATGCCGACGTAGGCCGCGCCGGATTCCACATCGGCGCGCAGGCTCTCGGTGAGCTGCTCCTGCGCCTCCCGCATGGCCCGGGACAGCTCCGGCGTCATCGCCGTGAGCGACGACGCGCCGGCCACGTAGGCGACCACCAGCATTGAGCGCTGCCGGCGGGCCAGCCCGGCGGCATAGGCGCCGGCCCGCAGCGAGGTGGGGGAGCCGTCCACGCAGACCAGGATGCTGGACGGACCGTCGCGGCCGATCTCGAAGCCGGCGGTCATCGGCGACCGCTGCCGAGCATCCCCATGGGAGGTCCTTCCGGTTCGTGGCGAAATTCCACTGTAGGTCGCCCCCTTGCGTCGCCGGCTCGGTACCTTGTACCGGTGCCGAAACCCCGACCGGACCGCCACTGGCTGCCCACCGACGGGCGGCCGCCGGTCCGCCCGTACCGGTTCACGGGCACCCCGACCAATCGCCCGTCGCCGCTGCAGAACCGGGTGCTGCCCACCGGCGAGATCGTCGCGACCCCCGAGCGCGGCATGCTGATGGGCAACCGGGGTTGCCTGCACCTGCCCGACCGCCGGCTCGGCGTCACCCGCTGGCGGACGAAGATGTGGATCAGCTGCGTGCTCAAGTGGGGTGGCGTCCGGCGCGACGTGATGCCGCCCGGGCGCTGGACCGCGCTGTTCTTCCTCGACGAAGCCACCGCGCTGTCGGCCGGCCATCGTCCATGCGGTTATTGCCGGCGCGCCGACCACCTCGCCTTCGGCGAGGCGTGGCGCCGGGCGGAGGGCCTGGCCGAACGGCCGCGGGCTGCGCAAATGGACATCGAGTTGCACGCCGAGCGGGTGGACCGCCAACGGCGCAAGCTGACCCGGCCGGCTCCGCTGGGCAGCCTGCCGGACGGCGCCATGGTGCGCTTCGACGGCACCATCGCGCTACTGTCCGGCGAGCGGCTGCTGCCCTGGTCGCTGTCCGGCTACGGTGCCCCCACGACGCGGGATCCCGCTGCCACGGTGGAGGTACTCACGCCGCCGAAGATGCTCGGCGCGTTGGCGCAGGGCTACCGGCCACTAGTGCACCCGAGCGCCGGCCGCACCCGGATGCGGTCGTTCCCCCGGACCTGAGCCGCTCGGCAGGTTCCGTCGCAGGCTGGCAGGTCAGCGGCTGGCCGCCTTTTTGTACTGCAGCACCGACAGCGGGATGAAGACGAGCAGCAGCAGCACTACCCAGCCGAGGGTGTACAGCACCGGGTGCTGCAGCGACCAGTAGTGCGGCACCGGCACGTTCGGGTTGGTGTTGCCGAACAGATCCCGGGCGGCCTGGGTGACCGAGGAGACCGGGTTCCAGTTCGCCACCGCCTTCAGCGGCCCGGGGAAGTTGTTGGTCGGCACGAAGGTGTTGGCGACGAAGGTGAGCGGGAAGATCACCATGAACGAGGCGTTGTTCACTACCTCCGGGCTGGGCACCAGCAGCCCGATCCAGGCCATGATCCAGGAGATGGCGTAGGCAAACAGCAGCAACAGCAGGAAGCCGCCCAGCGCATCGAGCACCGAGCCGCGGATCCGCCAGCCGACCAGCAAGCCGGTGATGGACATGATCACGATCACCAGCACGTTGTTGCCGACGTCGCTGCTGGTGCGTCCGACCAGCACCGCCGAGCGGGACATCGGCAGCGACCGGAACCGGTCGATGATGCCCTTCTTGATGTCGTCGGCCAGGCCGGCCCCGGTGATGGTGGCGCCAAAGATCACCGTCTGGGCGAAGATGCCGGGGATCAGGAATTCCCGGTATCCGATGCCGGGCACGTTGATCGCGCTGCCGAAGACGTAGGCGAACAGCAGGATGAACATGATCGGCGACAGGGTGGTGAAGACCAGCAGGTCCGGCACCCGTTTGATCTTGATCAGGTTGCGCTTGGCGACGACGGCACCGTCCAGCAGCGCCTTGCTCGCGGTCATCGGCTTGCCCCCTGCGGTTGCGGCTCGGGCTCGGCATCGGAGGTGTGACCGGTCAGCTTCAGGAAAACCTCGTCCAGGGTCGGCCGGCGCAGCGCCACGTCGTGCACCACGATGCCCGCCGAGTCGAGCCGGTGCACCGCGTCCACCAGGGTCGCCGAGCCGCCGGTAACCGGACCGACCAGCCGCCGGGAGTGCTCCTCGACCTCCACCGGGCCGTCGGCGTACCGTTCCAGGATCTGCCGCGCCTGCCCAAGGTCTGCCATCTCGGCAAGGGTGATCTCGATCCGGGCACCACCGGCCTGATCCTTCAGCTCGGCCGCTGTGCCCTGCGCGATCGCCTTGCCGTGGTCGATCACCAGGATGTTGTCGGCGAGCCGGTCGGCCTCCTCGAGGTACTGGGTGGTGAGCAGCAGCGTGCTGCCGCCCCGGACTAGGCCGACGATGACGTCCCACATGTCGTTGCGGCTGCGTGGATCCAGGCCGGTGGTCGGCTCGTCCAGAAACAGCACCGGGGGTCGGGCAACCAGCGCGCCGGCCAGGTCGAGCCGGCGCCGCATGCCGCCGGAATAGGTTTTGACCGGCCGGTCCGCCGCATCGGACAGGCTGAACTGGTCGAGCAGTTCGTGTGCCCGGCGTCGGGCGTCGGCACGGGAGAGCCCGTACAACCGGCCGACCATCTGCAGGTTCTCATAGCCGGTGAGGTATTCGTCCACCGCCGCGTACTGGCCGGACAGGCCGAGCTTCGCACGCACCTTGCCGGGCTGGTTGATCACATCCAGGCCGGCCACCGTGGCGCTGCCGGAATCCGGCTTGAGCAGCGTCGTAAGGATCCTAACCGCGGTGGTCTTGCCGGCGCCGTTCGGGCCGAGCAAGCCGAGGATGGTGCCCTCGGGCACCGCCAGATCCAGCCCGTCCAGCGCTCTGAGCCGGCCGTAGGTCTTGACCAACCCGCTTGCCGTGATGACCTCTGCCATGACAGGCACGCTAGGGCACGGCACCGACAGTTGCCCGTCAATATTCGCCCGGGGCCGAAATCTCCGGCCCGCGGGCAGGTTCCGGCCGCCGGACCACCGTGGCCTAAGTTGGACGTCACCGCCGAAGACGTTCAGACGAAAGCTGATGAAATGACACAAACGGATCGGCCGCTGCGCACGCGTCCGGAGGGCATGACCGACGCCACGGTCGCCGCGCTGGGCAAGCTGTCGGAGGCGCTGGAGACGGTGGAGTACGCACGTGGGCAGCTGTACGAGTTCCATCGCCGGTCCGGCACCGCCGACCGGCTGCTGCAGGAGGCGTGCGCGGAGCTGGCCGACGCCGGGCATCCGGAACTGGCCGAGGAGCTGAACCGCGAACTGGTGGGCCGCAACGTGCTGCCCGGCATGTGGACCTTCCAGGTGGTCGAGGCCTACGAGGAGCAGTACTGGTCGGTCTTCCGGCAGCTGGAGGAGCGGGCGCGAACGTCCCTGGGGGCGCCGCGGCACCTGTTCGAGGCCGAGATGAAATACCGCGAACAGCACGCCCGGCAAGGCTGAACGGCGCTCAGCCCAGCGCACCGGTGGCCACGATCAGCGCCACGTTGATCGCGGCACAGCCGATGATGGCCTGGAACACCGTGGCCGGCCGGTCCCGTGCCGCGGCCCGGGCGGCCAGTGCCACCACCGCCGACACCGCGACCAGCCCGAGTGCGCTCGCCCAGCCCGGCTCTGCCAGCAGCACCAGCAGGCTGGCCAGCACGCTGGCCGCGCTGGCAGCCGCGGTCGCACCTCGTACGCCGGCCTGCTGGGGTAACCCGCGCACGCCGGCGGCGAGGTCGTCGGCGATGTCGGGCAGCACGTTGGCGTAGTGCGCCGCCCCGCCGATCAGCCCGGCGGCCAGCACGATCAGAAACGGCGGCAGGTGCGGGCGGGCCAGCGCGGTGGTGGCGATGACCGGCAGCGAGCCGAACGCGAACAGGTACGGCAGCACCGACAGCACGGTGGCCTTGAGTCCGACGTTGTACAGCCACCCGGCCGCCACCGCGGCCAGGTGCAGCAGGCCGGGCCGCCAACCGAGGGCCAGGGACAGTGGAACGGTTAGCACCAGCGCGGTCAGGCAGGCGGTGCGCAGCTCGGCGGCGCCGAGTGCTCCGGTGGCCAGCGGCTTGTTCTGCCGGTGCGCGGAGACGTCCCGGCCGCGGTCGATGAGGTCGTTGGACCAGCCGATCGACAACTGCCCGGTGAGGATGGCCGCGGCACCGATCAGGCAGGTCGGCGCGGAGTTTCCGGCGCTGGCGAACAGTACGGTGGTCAGCGTGCTGACCGCGACGGTGGGTTCGGGATGGCAGGCCCTGACCAGTGCCCGGGTCCGGCCGGCCAGCGCGGGAGCGTGCGGCGGGTTACCCACGTTGGCAGAGCTTAGGTGCTCAGCCCGAAGCCCGACATACGCTGGACCGATGACGACCATCGCCGCCGCGCGGGGAGTGCTGGCCGAACATCGCTATTCCCAGCAGGAACTCACCGAGGCGTTCGTCCGGGTCTGCGCGGGAACGTCCCGGGAGGCGGCGCTGCTGCGCAGATTTCACCGCAGTACCAAGGTGAACACCCGCTACCTCGCACTGCCGCTGGAGCAGACCTGCGCGCTGACCGACTTTGGTGCCAAGAACGATGCGTTCATCGAGCATGGCACCCAGCTCGGCACCGCCGCGCTGACCGCCGCGCTGGAGGAGGCCGGGGTGGCGCCCGATGAGGTGGACCTGATCATCTTCACCACGGTGACCGGGGTGGCGGCGCCGTCGCTGGACGCCCGGATCGCGGGCCGAGTCGGTCTCCGGCCGGACGTCAAGCGGATCCCGATGTTCGGGCTGGGCTGCGTGGCCGGGGCGTCCGGCATCGCACGCCTGCACGACTACCTCGCCGGCCGGCCGGACCAGGTTGCGGTGCTGGTGTCGGTGGAGCTGTGCTCGCTGACCGTGCAGCGGGACGACCGGTCGGTGGCGAACATGGTAGCCAGCGGGCTGTTCGGAGACGGCGCTTCAGCGGTGGTCGCGGTCGGCGCCGAGCGGGGCCGAGGACTCAGCGGCCCGCAGGTGGTGGACTCGCGCACCCACCTGTACCCGGACACCGAACGCACCATGGGCTGGGACATCGGCAGTTCGGGCCTGCGGATCGTGCTGGACGCCGAGGTGCCGGTGCTGGTGGAGAAGTACCTGCTGGACGACGTGCGGACACTGCTGGGGGCGAACGACCTGTCGCTGTCCGAGATTGCCGGCTGGGTGTGCCATCCCGGCGGCCCGAAGGTGATCGAGGCGATCCGGGCCACGCTGGACCTGGAGCCGGACGCGCTGGAGATCACCTGGCGGTCGCTGGCCGAAGTGGGCAACCTGTCGTCCTCGTCGGTATTGCACGTGCTCGCCGACACGCTCGACAAGCGCAGCTTCGAGCCGGGCAGCCCAGGCGTGCTGATGGCGATGGGGCCCGGATTCTGCAGCGAACTCGTGCTGCTGCGCTGGTAACAATGGCCTTCTACCTGCTGCTGGTCGTCGCGGTCGGCCTGGAACGCCTGGCCGAACTCGTCGTGTCACAACGGAACCTGGCCTGGAGCCGGCAACGCGGGGCCATCGAGTCCGGCGCCGGGCACTATCCGGCGATGGTGCTGCTGCACACCGGTCTGCTGGCCGGCTGCCTGCTGGAGGCAGAGCTCGGCCACCGGCCGTTCCTGCCAGCACTGGGCTGGCCGATGCTGGCCGTGGTGCTGCTGTCCCAGGGGCTGCGCTGGTGGTGCATCGCCACCCTCGGCCACCAGTGGAACACCCGGGTGGTCATCGTGCCGGGCGCCGGCCGGGTGACCGGCGGACCGTACCGGTGGCTGCCGCACCCGAACTACGTCGCCGTGGTCGCGGAGGGCGCCGCGTTGCCGCTGGTGCACACCGCCTGGCTGACCGCGCTGGCCTTCACGGTGCTGAATGCCTGGTTGCTCACCGTGCGGATCCGGACCGAGAACCGCGCGCTGGCCGGCCTGGCTGCCACGTGATCGACCGGTGAGCATCGACGTCCTGATCGTCGGCGGCGGCCCGATCGGGCTGGCCTGCGCGCTGTACTGCCACCGGGCTGGCCTGACCGTCGAGGTGTTGGAGCGGCGGACCGGTCCGATCGACAAGGCCTGCGGCGAGGGGCTGATGCCCGCCGCGGTGCGCGCGCTCTCCGAGTTGGGGGTGCGACCGGCCGGCCAGGACCTTGCGGGGATCCGGTACCTGGATCAGCGGCGCTCGGTGGACGCCCGCTTCCGGGGCAGGCTCGGTCGGGGAGTGCGCCGGACAACGCTGCATGCGGAGCTGTGTTCGGCGGCGCTGTCCGCCGGGATCGTCCTCGAGCAGCATCGCGTCACCGGCATCAGCCAGGACGAGCGGTCGGTGACGGTGGCCGGCCGGCGTGCCCGCTATCTGGTGGCCGCGGACGGCCTGCACTCGCCGATCCGCCGGCAGCTCGGTCTGGACCGGCCCAGCCGGCGAGCGTTCCGCTGGGGCCAGCGGCAGCACTTTGCCGTTGCGCCGTGGACGGATCTGGTCGAGGTGCACTGGGGACGCTGGGCCGAGGCGTACGTGACGCCGACCGGTCCCGACCAGGTCGGGGTGGCGCTGCTGTCCAGCCGGCGAGCGCCGTTCAGCGAGTTGTTGCGGGGCTTTCCGCGATTGCGGCACCGGCTTCCGGACGACGGCGGGTCGGGAGTGCTGGGCGCCGGGCCGCTTCGGCAGCAGGTCGCGGCGAGGGTGGCCGGTCGGGTGCTGCTGGTCGGCGACGCGGCCGGCTACGTCGATGCGCTGACCGGGGAGGGCCTGTCGATCGGGCTGCTGACCGCCCGCCGGCTGGCTGCCTGCCTGGCCGCCGACCGGCCGGGGGAGTACGAACGGGCCTGGCGGCAGGAGACCCGCCGGTACCGGACGCTGACCGAGGCGCTGATCCTCGCCGCTGGCAACCGGGCCAGCCGGCCGCTGATCGTGCCGGCGGCCGCCCGGCTGCCGAGGTTGTTCGGCTCGATCGTCCACCAACTCACCGTCGGCTAGCAGGTCGCCATTACTTCCGCATCGGCCTTGTGGATGCGCCGGCGGTCGGGTTGGCGGGTTGTGGATAACTTTCGGGGTGGTGGGGTGCGCGCGGTTAGCGTGCCGGTGCATGGTGGGTGTTTCGGTGGGGGCGGTGTTGGATCGGCCGATGCCGACGGCGGATGCGGCTACGGTGCGGTCGGCTGCGGTGCGGGCGGCGGGGTTGGCCGCACGGTTGCGGGAGGTGCATGCCGCGCTGCGGGGTTCGCTGGGCCGGGCGGTGGGGTGGTCGGGCAGCGCGGAATTGGCATTCCAGGACTCGGTGAACGCGCAGTTGGGCCAGTTCGCGCCGGCGGTGCAGCGCTATGAGGGCTACGCCGCGGTGTTGGGCAGGTATGCCGCGGAGTTGGAGGTGGTGGGGCCTCGGTTGCGGGCGGCGCGATCCCGGCTGACCAGCGCCGTGCCCGCTGGACCGGGTGGCGGTGCCGATCTGGGCTGTTCGGCGGCGGTGGTGGAGTTCCAGCGATGCTGGGCGGACTGGGACGCCGCCCGGGCGCGGTGTGTGGCCGGGTTGGCCGCGGCCGGGCAGAGCGGTGCGGATTCCCGACCGGGTGGCTGGTCGCGGCTGCTGCACGAAGTCACCGGGGTGTTGCCCGATCGGGTGAGCCTGGCCGAGCTGTCGCATGCGCTGGCCGGGCTCGGGCAGGCCTTGGCAGTGGCCGGGCTGGTGCTGGCCTTGGTCTGCCCGCCGGCGGCCGGGGCGGTGTGGGCGGCGCTAGCGGTGGTCACGGTCTGCCAACTTGCCGTCGACGCCACCCGCCGCCAACGCGGTGAACGGGTCGGGCTGGCCAACCTCGGCCTGGACGCGATGGCGGTACTGCCAGTAGGACGCATCCTCGGCCAAGCCCGCACCGCCGCAGAAGCCAGCGAGGCCATCGAACGCCTGGCACCGCACCTACGCAGCAGCCGGCTGGTACCCGGCGGCGGGCTGGCCGCCCACGAAGGCACCGCCACCAGCCGCGGACACACCCTACTCAAACACGTCAACCAAACCCCCGAACAACTCGCCCAACGCTTCACCAACGAACCGAAGCTGGAACGGTCCTCAAGCTTCGTCGATCGCCAGAACGCAGAGGCGGCAGTGGCGAAGGTGCTGGATGATCAGGCAGAAGCGGTGGCCCGATGGCTAGCGGGACCCGACCGAAAACTCGTCCTGGAGTCGGATCTCGGTGTGGAGGTTGGCATATCGATGGCCAAAGGTGGGACCATTGTCTCGGCGACGAAGAGCTTGGTGGTCTTGCGGAAGGAGAACACGATGCTGGGTTACTGCATCAGGACGGCCTACCCCAAGCCATGACCGAGTATCCGAGCCTCTTCCAGTTCTTCGGTGGCTACCTGAACCAGGACTGGCCTGATGAGTATGCCGACGAGTGGGCCGCTCTCGAGGAGTACCTCAGTGACAACCCACGCGGCGCCACCGGATTCTGCCCGGAAATCCAAGCCTTGCTAGAGGAGCACCCAGACGAGGGTGAGCTTCGCAGGATGCTCTTCCAAGAGCTGGGTTGTGCCTATTCCGCCGAGGTGGATGGATGGAAGTACCGGGACTGGCTGCAGGCGCTGTCCGACCATGTCGAGAAGGCAATCGGACACCCACGAGCGTCGTGACCCGAGCGGCCAGCCCGGCATGCCCATCGGGTATCGGTTGACCTCGGCCGCTGAGGCTTGAGCGGCAGCAAGCAGTCCCGTCCACCACAGCTCCAAGCCACGGACGCCGGGAGCGTAACCAGCTCCCTGGAACCTTTCGGGCCGAGGCGCGTCCATTTCGTGTCATCGCCTTCTGTGACAACGGCCGCCAGGGAGGACACGTGCAGGTGGAAGCGCCCGCAGCCGACGTCGCCTTCGAGGAGCTCTACCGCACCCAGTGGCACAGCCTGGTGCGGGTGGCGATGTTCCTCGTCGATGATGTGGAGAGCGCGAAGGACTGCGTCCAGGATGCCTTCCTCGGGCTCTACCGCAGGCCGCTGCGCGATCCGGACGCCCGACTGGCCTATCTGCACAGGTCGGTCGTCAACGCCGCTCGTTCGATGCTGCGCCGGCGCGGAACGGTCCGCAGGCATCTGCGCGGAGCCCAGGCCTACCCGGAGGAGGCGGCCGACCACCCGGTGATCGTCGGCGCCGAGCATGCGGCACTGATGGATGCGCTCCGACAGCTGCCACAACGACAGCGCGAAGTCCTCATCCTGCGCTACTGGTCGAGGCTGTCGGAGGCCGACATCGCCGCTGCCCTCGGCATCCGGCCGGGCACGGTGAAGTCGGCCGCCAGCCGAGCACTCGCCACATTGGAGACCACGCTAGGAGACCTGCGATGACCACGCCGCCGGACAGCCGCGACACCGCGGCACGATTGGTCGCGGCGCTGACCGACGCGGCGAACCGGACCCTGCCCGACACCACGCCGCCGCCGCCGTTCCGGCCGCTGCTCGATCGTCCGGCGGGCCGGCCGGCCGGACGGATCCGGACCTGGTCGGTGCCGGTGCTGGCGGCGGCTGTGGTCGTCGCGATCACCGTCGGCGCGCTGGTGCTGGCCAGGAGAGGGCAGCATCCTGCTCATACGACGGCGACGGTTCGGCCGACGACGGTCGTCACGTTGCGGGCGGCCGGGAAGCTCAGTCCGGCCGAGCTGGAGCAAGCCCGGCAAGTGATCAGGGCGCGGGCGGCCGCGCTCGGCGCTACGAAGGCTGACGTCCGGGTCGTCGGCTCGAACGAGATCACCGCCTCGTTGCCCGGCGTGGCGCCAGCCGATGCCGCTGACCTGGGTGCCGTCGACCTGCTGGAGTTCCGACCGCTGATCGTGGATCCGATCTCGGCGCCGGTTCCGAAGACATCGCCGGTCCCGAAGACATCGCCGGTCCCGAAGACATCGCCGGCCCCTCGCACGCTTGACCCGTGGAAGTCGCTGGGGTTCGCGCCACCGAAGGACGCCGCCGCCTACAACGCGCTGAGCGCCGCCCAGCAGCGAGCCGTGATGGCGGTGCTGCGCGGCTGGGACTGCGCCAACGCATCGCTGGATCGGCCCGACACGCCGACGATCGCCTGCGATCAGAACCGGACCTCCAAGTACCTGCTGGCAGCGGCGATCTTCGGCCACGGCGAGGTGCGCGCGGCAGCCGCATCGCCGCCGATGACGGGCGAACCGGAGTGGCAGGTCATCGTCAGCCTGCAGGCCACCGGGCAACGGCAGTGGGCCGACTACACGACCGCGCACAACGAGAATGCGCATCCCGGAGATCTCGCCAACGTGGTCGCAACCACCCTGGACGGCGTCGTTGTGGTGGCATCCACGATCCAGTGGACCATCAACGGCGACACCTCCATCGTGGGCGGCTTCGACAAGCAGGCCGCGACCCGGTTGGCCGCTGACCTCACCGCCGGAACCCTGCCCGCACCGTTCACCGTGGTCTCGGTAGGAACCCGGTAACCCCTACCGGTGCCGCACCCAGACGTTGCCCTCGACGTAGGTTCCCAGATCCCGTTCCCGGTCGATGTACAGCGTGCTCAGCCCGTTCGGGATCACGTAGTGCCCGGTGGACGGCAGGCTAAGCCCGGTCCAGCTCTCCCACTCGGCGACGCTTCCGGTCATGGCCTGCGAGCGGTCAGCGGTGGCGATGATGGTGCCACCGGCGCGCACGTGCGTGCGCAGCCACGGATCCAGTGGCAGCCCGTCCGGACGCCGCCAGCCGGCGAAGGTCTCGATCGGGATGAGCGGATAGGCCGGCTTCAGGGTCGGCCGGACCGGCGCGATCACCCGGGACAGTGCTGAGGTGGCAGGCAGATCTCGCAGGGCCGCGATCAACTCCCCGGCCACGCCCCGGCGCGCCAGCTGCCGGTTGACGATGCCGCCGCAGATCACGAAGGTGTCCGGCTGCTCGCCGCGTTCGTGCAGTTCCACCGCCCGGCGGGTCGTGTCGGTGTAGCCGGACGGCAGATCGGTCAGCTCGCCGGTCCAGCGGATCGGCACGCCCCAGCCCGTTGCCGCCGGCTGGTCCTGGTCATCGAGCAGCATGACGTCGAACTCGCCGAACCACTGGCGGACCCGGCCGATGTAGACCGCCGCCACCGGATCGGCAGAGATGAACGGCGGAAACGCATCGGCGAACATCGGCTCCAGCTGTTCGTCCGGCCACTGCCGGGCGTCGAACCGCTCGACCCGGTAGGTCATTGCTTGGGCCGCTTGTCAACCAGCCGGCGGGCCTTGCCCATCGAGTGCTCGATGGAATCCGGCGCCAGTACCCGCACCTCGATCGAGACCCCGATCCGGTCCTTCACCCGCTGGGCCAGCAGTTCACCGGCCGCCGTCCGCGACTCCGGCCCCACCCCCTCGCGGCTTTCCACCAGCACGGTCAGTTGATCCAGCCGATCCGGCCGTTCGAGAACGCACTGGAACTGCGGCGCGAGCGCGTCGATGCCCAGGATCAGCTCCTCGATCTGGGTCGGGAACAGGTTCACCCCGCGCAGGATGATCATGTCGTCGGAGCGTCCGGTGATCTTCTGCATCCGCCGCATGGTGCGCGCCGTGCCGGGCAGCAGCCGGGTCAGATCCCGGGTGCGGTAGCGGATCACCGGCATCGCCTGCTTGGTCAGCGAGGTGAACACCAGTTCGCCCTCGGCACCGTCCGGCAGCACCTCACCACTGACCGGGTCGATGATCTCCGGGTAGAAGTGATCCTCCCAGATGTGCAGGCCGTCCTTGGTCTCCACGCACTCCTGCGCCACGCCCGGCCCCATCACCTCGGACAGCCCGTAGATGTCCACCGCGTCGATGCCGAGCCGGCTCTCCAACTCCGCCCGCATCTGCTCGGTCCACGGCTCGGCACCGAACACCCCGATGCGCAGGGAACATTGGGCCGGCTCCAGGCCGGATCGCTCCATCGCGTCGAGAATGGTGAGCATGTACGACGGCGTCACCATGATCACCTCGGGTGCGAAGTCGACGATCAGCTGCACCTGCCGTTCGGTCATCCCGCCGGACATCGGGATGACCGTGCACCCCAGCCGCTCGGCGCCGTAGTGCGCACCCAGCCCGCCGGTGAACAGCCCGTAGCCGTAGGCGACGTGTACCCGGTCGCCGGGCCGGACGCCGGCTGCCCGCAGCGAGCGGGCCATCAGGCTGGACCAGGTGTCGAGGTCGGCCGCGGTGTAGCCGACCACGGTCGGCCGCCCGGTGGTACCGGACGAGGCGTGGATCCGCGACACCTCCGCACGGGGCACCGCGAACATCCCGAACGGGTAGTTGTCGCGCAGATCAGCCTTGCTGGTGAACGGAAACCGAGCCAGGTCGGCCAGCTCGCGGACGTCGTCGGGATGCACGCCGGCGGCGTCGAAGGCCGCCCGGTAGTGCGGCACGTTGGTGTAGGCATGCCGCAGCGACCAGCGCAACCGGGACAGCTGCAGCGCTGCGAGCTCGTCGCGGGACGCGGTTTCGATCGCTTCCAAGCCGTCGGTTGCAGGCATCTGGGATGTCAACCTCTTCCACGATTCGCCAGTCGTCGATTCTGCCGTACCCGCAAAGGATGCTGATCAATCACACCCTAGCTCCGCGGCCCGGACCAGCGAGCTGATCGTGCCCAGCCGCGCACGCCTGGAGTCATCGAGCTGGTCGACGATGAGCGACAGCCCGATCAGCCGGGCACCGGCCCGCTCGACCAGTTCGGCGACGGCAGTTGCCTGGCTGCCACGTTCGGCCCAGTCGTCCACCAGCAGCACCCGATCCGCGCTGCCCAGCACCGGCTGCATGCGCAGCAACTGGCGCGTCCCGCGGTAGTCCGGCTCCGAGCGCACCGTCAGCTTCGGGCCCGGCAGCAAACCGGCCGCCTTGCGAACCGCCACAAAGCCGACGCCGAGTTGTAGCGCGACGGCACCGCCGAGCAGGAATCCTCGCGATTCGATGCCGAGCACATGGCTGATCCGCGACCGCCGCCACGGTTCGGCGAGCGCTTCGACCACCGCGGCGAAGGCCGGCCCGTCGGCGAAGATCGGCCACACGTCAGCGTGCCCGTCGCGCCAGCCGAAGTGGCAAAGCACCGCGGCCCGGCCAGCCGCTGCCACTGACGAGGGATCCACCGGGCAAAGTCTGCCAGTGCCGATCCGCCGCCGGCCAGCGCACAAGGACCTTTACCGAACGGCCGTTCGGGTATTGTCGGGTCTGCCGTACCGTTCTCGCACAGGCACTTCCTCCGAGCGCACAGACAAGGGATGGCATGACCGCCCCGCACGAACCGGCCGGCCCGGCACCGATGAACGGCGAGTCGCCCCAGCCGTCCCGCCCGGCACCCCGGCCGGCTCGGCGCGGCCGTCCCGGCTATGACCTGGACCGGCTGCTCACCGTGGTGGTCGCGGTGTTCAACGAGCGCGGCTACGACGGCACCTCGATGGAGGATCTGAGCGCGCGGCTCGGGATCGGCAAGTCCTCCATCTACCACCACGTGGAGTCCAAGGAGGAACTGCTGCGGCTGGCCCTGGACCGGGCCCTGGACGCCCTGTTCGCCATCACCACCGAGCCGGGCGTCATCGCCGGGCCGGCCATCGACCGGCTGGAACACCTGGTGCGCCGGGCCATCGAGGTGCTGGTCGCCGAGTTGCCCTACGTCACGCTGCTGCTGCGGGTGCGCGGCAACACCGCCACCGAGCTGCGGGCGCTGGAGCGCCGGCGCGAATTCGACCGGTTTGTCAGCGAGTTGGTCGGCCGGGCCGCCGAGGACGGCGACCTGCGGTCCGACATCGACCCGGGCATGATCAGCCGGCTGCTGTTCGGCGCGGTCAACTCGATCATCGAGTGGTACCGGCCCGAACGCGGCGCGCACGTGGCGGAACTGGCCGACTCGATGATCAAGATGACCTTCGCCGGCCTGCGCACCGACTGAGGCCGATCGCTCAGGTGGGACGGCCCGCCGGTCGATAAATCAGTGACAAGCCGCTCGGCCGCGTCGTTTGACCGGCCGGGCGGTTTAACCGAGTATTGACGCGATCACGCTGCGCTCACGGTCAGGAGCAGTACGTGCACAGACGTAGCGGCCGTCTGGCTGCACCTCTGACCATCTCGCTGATCCTGCTCGGTGCCGTCACCCTGCCACCCGCCCCGGCGGCAGCGGCCGGAACGCCCGCCATCACCGTCGGCAAGCAGGCGCCGGCCACCGTGCTCGCCGGCCTGCCGATCGGCTACACCCTGACCGCCAGCAACTCCGCCGCCAACCCGGGGGCGCAGCCGGAATACAACGCCAGCTTCCGCGACGTGCTGCCGCTCGGGCTCAGCTATACCGCCGGCTCCACCACGCCCGCCGACGCCGGCGACCCCACCATCTACACCAACCCCGGCACCGGCCAGCAGACCCTCATCTGGTCCGACGTGGCCGACCTCCAGGTCGGCTCGAGCGCCACCCTGCACTTCAGCACCGCGGTCAACACGAGCACGCTTCCGGTCGGCAGCGTGGTGCGCAACATCGCCAACGGCTACGCCAGCACCGCACCGCGCACCGTGCCGGCCTTCGATGCCACCGGCTTACCGATCGCGAACGCCAGCGTGCAGACGGCAAACAGCAGCCAGACCGCCACCACCGTCACCGCGCTGCAGCTCACCAAGGCCGAGCCGAGCACTGAGGCCAAGCTGCTGCGCGGCGTGCACGACCATCCGACCGTCTACACCCTCACCGTCGCCAACACCGCCCGGGCCGCGACCAACGGCGTCACCGTGACCGACTACCTGCCCGCCGAGGAGGAGTTCCTCGGCTGCGGGCAGGTCGACAACAGCGCGGGCGTCGAGTACCCGGGTGCACCGTCCCTGGCCGCCACCCCGGCGGTCGGCGTCAACTGCCCGACCCCGGCTTCGGTGGACACGGTCAGCAACCCACCGCCGAACGGCAGCGTCAGCTACCCCGCCGGCATCTACACCAAGGTGGTGTGGAACCTCGGCACGCTGGCGGCCGGCCAGACCGTCCTGATCTCCTACGCCGCCGGCATCCCGCTCCGGCAGAACGTGCTGTTCTCCGGCGGCCCGACCCCCGCCTCGCTCGGCCAGGCAGCCAACCTGGACAACAACACCGGCCCGTCCACCCGGCAGATCTCCGACGCGGCAGCCCAGCTCAACTACGCCCACGCCGCCGGCAGCTACACCGGCCCGGTCGCCGGCGGCACCAGCAGTTCGGTGTTCGACGACACCAACCACCAGGTCACGGTCAACGACCTGCGCATCCACAAGACCGTCTCGCCGGCTGAGTTCGTGGCCGGCCAGCAGGCCAACTACACGCTGCGGGTGGAATCCGGCGAGTACACCGACAACTCCGCGATCAGCATCACCGACACCCTGCCCAACGGCGTCTGCCCGCTGGACGACGTGCGCAACTACGTCACCGGCACGCCGGCCGAGTGCGATCCGAGCGCCGGCTTCGCCCCGTCGCTACCGTTCCAGTCGGTCACCCAGAACGCCGACGGAACCTTCACCGTGGTGTTCCAGCCGATCAGCGTGCCGGCCGACGGCAGCACGCTGATCAGCTACACCGGACGCAACCGGACCGTCTACACCGGCGGCTCGCTGGCCGGCGTGCCGATCGCCGCCGGCGACAGCTTCACCAACACCGCCACCGAGCAGGGCACCGCCACCCCGGTGCCGGCGACCGGCGTCGCGGGCGCCCAGACCGTGCGGGACGGCACCTCGGCCACCCAGACCACCTCGCTCGGCACGCTGACCAAGACGGTGGCCGCCCGGTCCGGCACCATGGACTGCAGCACGGCCAGTTACGGCACCACCAACCCGGTGTTCGTCAAGGGCGACCGGGTGTGCTTCGAGGTCCGCGTGCCGTTCTCCACCGCCAACCAGACCCGCAACGCGGTGCTGACCGACTTCCTGCCCACCAACACCGTGTACGAGCCGGGCAGCGTCAACTACCCGGCCGGCAACACCGTCGATCCCGCGCAGATCAACTTCGACACCACCGGCGCGGCCTCCGGCACCCTCAGCTGGCAGCTCGGCGCCACCACCGGCGACGGCTCCACCCAGGTGCCGGTCGGCAAGGTGTTCCTGGTCCGGTTCAGCGCGCTGGTCACCGAGGCGGCCGCCGGGCCGCCGCCGGACAAGCCCGGCAACATCGTCAAGCTGCGCAGCACGAACTCCGCCGGCGTAGCCCAGTCGCTGCGCGCCGGCGTGGACTTCTCGATCGCCGCCGCGCCACCGGTCGGGCTGACCAAGGGCGTGTCCAGCGTGAACGGCTCCACCCCGGCCAACCCGGCCGACACCGACCACGTGCGGGTGGGGGAGGGCGATGCGGTGGTGTTCCGCATCGACGCCACCAACAATGGCTCGGCGGCCAACGCCAACAACCTGCCGATCACCGGCGTGAAGGTCTGGGACGTGCTGCCGCCCGGCGTTCCCTGCGGCGCGGTCAGCGCGGTGTCCGACTCCGGCGCCTGCACCAACCCCGGCGACGCCGGCCAGCCGAGTTTCACCGGTAACGGCAGCAGATCCGCGATCGTCTGGAACTACGCCAGTGCGCTGGCACCAGCCGCCGGCCACACCTTCAACTACACCGTGACCATTCCGGCCGGCACCAGCGTCTCGGCGGTGCTGACCGACACCGCTGCGGTGCGTTCCTACACCGTGGACAACGACCTGCCCGGCAGCACCACCTACTACCCCAGCGGCAACATCGACACTGGAGTGCCGCCGGCCAGCTACGACGCGCCGGCGGCCAGCGACAACTCCGACGTCTTCCTGCCGGACGTGACCGTGACCAAGGGCGTCAGCTCGGCCATCAACGAGGCCGGCAACGTCGGCGCAGAGAGCACTCCGGCTGGCAGCACCCAGGCCACCATCGGCGAGCAGGTCACCTACACCGTCAGCGCGCGGGTGCCGGCCCATTCCAGCGTCTTCAACGCCAGCTTCACCGACGCGCTGCCGAGCGGGCTCACGTTGACCGGTGCCACCGCGTCCTTCCAGCCGGATGCCGGCTCGGCCACCACCGCGGCCTTGCCGGCCGGCGTCAGCTTCTCCCCGGTGGCCCCGGTGACCATCGGCTTCCCGGCCAGCTACGACAACAGCACCGCGACCGACCAGCTGTTCAGCATGAGCATCGTCGCGACCGTCGGCCCGGGCGGAACCAACTCCCACGGCGCGGTGCTGACCAACACCGCCCGGTTCAGCAGCCAGACCGCGGCCAGCGGCGGCAGCGCGCTGCCCGACCGCACCGCCGCCGCCACCGTCACCGTGGTGGAGCCGGCGCCCACGCTGAGCAAGACCAACAACGGCGGCGCCTCGGTGGCCGGCGGCCAGACGGTCACCTACACCGTCAAGCCCGTCAACCCCGCCGGCCGGCCCCCGCTGCACGACGGCTGGGTGCGCGACTGCCTGCCGGCCGGGCTCACCTTCGCCAGCTACGGCAGCCCGCCGGCCGGCGTCAGCACCTCCGCCCCGGTGGCCGGCGACGGCAGCAACGGCTGCGCCACCGGATTCACCGTGCTCGCCTGGAACATTGGCGACCTGGCCGGCGGCAGCACGCTCACCCTGACCTACACCGCGACGGTGGATCCGACCGTCTCCGGCAAGACCAGCCTGGTCAACAGCGCGGCGGTCACCGGCAACAGCCTGGCCGGCACCCGCAGCTCGTCGCTCGACCCGGGCAACCCGGCCGGCCGGCAGTACAGCGCGAGCGCCACTAGCAGCGTCAGCATCGCCGGCGCCACCGCCACCAAGTCGGTGACACCGACCTCGGCCACCGTCGGCGACACCGTCACCTACACCGCCTCGGCCGTGTTGCCGGCTGGCGTCAACTTCTACAACCTGTCGCTGATCGACCAGGTGCCCAACGGCATCGATGAAACCTCGATCGCCCAGACCGGGGTCAGCTGCATCAACGCCGACACCACCACCTGCTCGATCACCAGCGCCAGCCCGCTCAGCCAGAAGCCCCGGTCCGAGCTCGTCCACCCTGATCGGCTGGTACCTCGGCGACGCCGCCAGTGCCGGCCAGCAGCGCACGGTCAAGGTGACCTACACCGCCCGGGTCGCCGACCGGGCCAGCGCGCAGGCCGGCGTCGCCCTGGTGAACCAGCTGCACGTCGGCTGGGACACCGCCACCCGCGCCGCGCCGACCAGCGCCGCCGCGACCTTCAACCAGACCAGCCCGATCGTGACCGCCACCGTGACGGTGCTCGAACCCAACCTCGGCATCGGCAAGGCGGTCAACAACAACACTCCGCAGCCGGGCCAGTCCTTCGGCTACACGCTCACCCTGACCAACTCCAACACCGCGAGCACCAGCGCCGCCTACAACGTCACGGTGACCGACACGGTGCCGACCGGGGTGCTGGTCGATCCGGCGTCCATCTCCGGCGGCGGCAGCATCACCGGCCAGACCGGCGCCGGCGGTGGCACCATCAGCTGGTCACTGACCGGCCCGGTGGCTCGCAACACCGGCGCCACCTTCACCTACACCGCGCAGCTGGCGCCCTCGGCCGGACTCGGCACCGCCGCGCTGACCAACACCGCCCGGATCACCGGCTACGACTCGCTGGCTGCCGGCGGCCGGCACTACACCGGCGGCACATCGCTGGCCACCGTGACTCCCAAGTTCCCGCGGGTGAGCACGGCGAAGGCCATGCCGGGCGGCAGCACCGGCTACATCGGCGAGTCCTTCGGCTGGAAGCTCACGGTCACCGACACCGGCGCCGGCACCGCCTACGCGGTGGCAGTCACCGACACCCTGCCGGCCAACTGGACCTATGACGCGGGCAGCGCCCAGGTGGTCGTCAACGGCGGGGCGGCCAGCCAGCTCGATCCGGCGACCAGCACCACCGGCGGCGTGCAGACGCTGACCTGGACCGGGCTGGGCACGTTGCCGGCCGGTGCCAACCTCACCATCAACTACACCGCCACCCCGCAACCCGGCGTGGTCACCACGCCCGGCGTGGGCATCGCGGTGAACCACACCAACAGCGCCACCGCCACCGCGCAGGACGCCACCGGCGCCACCGGCAACGCCGCCGGCCCGTACAGCGCCGGCCCCGCCACCGCCACCGCGCACGTGGGCTCGGCCGACATCCAGCTCAGCAAGGCGGTCGGCACGGCTCCGATGGCCGGCCAGGGCGGCAGCTTCCTGATCACCGTCCACAACTCCGGGCCGGACACCGCGACCGGGCCGTTCACCGTGACCGAGCCGTTCAACAACCCGGCACCGGGCGGCGTCAGCAACGTGACCGCCACCGGCACCGGCTGGACCTGCTCGAACACCGCGCCGATCAGCTGCCAGCGCACCTCGGCCGGCGACACGCTGGCCAGCGGCGCCAGCTTCCCCGCCATCACGGTCGGCTACAGCGTGGACCCGGCGGTGCCGGCCGGCACCAGCCTGCCGAACTCGGCGTCGGTCACCGCGCACACCCACGACCCGGCCACGGCCAACAACACCGGCACCGCGACCGCCACCGTCACGGCCTCGGCCGACGTCCGGATCGCCAAGACGATCAGCTCGGCCGCGTTCCTGGCCGGCGCGCCCGCCAGCTACCAGTTGGCGGTGACCAACCTCGGCCCGTCCGCGGCGGCCGGCCCGGTCACCGTCGATGACCCGCTGCCGGCCGGGGCGACCTTCGTCTCGGCGAGCGGCACCGGCTGGAGCTGCGACCCCATCTCCGCCGGTACCGTCGGTGCCACCCTGCACTGCACGCTGCCCGGCCCGATCGCGGTCGGCGCCACCCCGGCGGCGATCACGGTCACCGTCGGGCTGCCCGCCAGCCAGACCGCGGCGGTTTCGAACACCGCCACGGTGACGGCCAGCACCCCGGATCCGGTGCCGGGTAACAACTCCGCCACGGTGACCAGGACCCCGACCACCCAGGCCGACCTGCAGATCTCCAAGCAGCACCTGACCGGCACGTTCGTGGCCGGTGGCACGGCGGATTACCGGATCGACGTGCACAACGCGGGTGAGTCCGACTCGGCCGGGGTGCAGGTGAGCGACCCGCTGCCGAGCGGGCTCAGCTACGCCAGCTTCGCCTCGACCGATCCGAACTGGAGCTGCTCGGCGAGCGCCGGCACGGTGCACTGCGGCTACCTCGGCCCGCTGCCGGCCGGCGCCACCAGCAGCTTCACCCTCACCGTCAACCTGGCCGCCGGCTTCACCGGCCCGGCCGTGAACACCGCGACCGTCTCGGCCAGCACCACCGATCCGGTACCCGGCAACAACAGCAGCACCGACAACTCCGCGGTCAGCGAAGTGGCCGACCTGTCGATCGCCAAAACCCACTCCGGATCGGCCGTGGCCGGCAACCCGCTGGGCTACCAGTTGGCCGTGCACAACGGCGGGCCGTCCGACGTGGCCGGCCCGGTTACCGTCACCGACGCGCTGCCGGCCGGCCTGAGCTACACCTCGGCCACCGGCACCGGCTGGTCCTGCGACTACGACAACCCAAGCCGGACGGTCACCTGCACGCTGGCCGCCGGCCTGCCCAGTGGTGCCGACGCGCCGTCGATCGACCTTGCCGTAGCAGTGGATCCCGATGTTGGGCCGTCCACCATCGTCAACCTGGCCGACGTCTCCAGCGGCACCACCGACAGCGACCTGGCCAACAACACCGACAGCGACTCCATCTCGGTGACCACCAGCGCCGATCTCAGCCTGACCAAGGTGCTCACCTCCGCCACCCCGGTGCTGGCCGGCACCGACGCCAGCTTCGACCTCACCGCCAGCAACGCCGGACCCTCCGACGCCACCGGGGTGACGGTGACCGACACGCTGCCCGACTACCTCAGCCTGGACAGCTACAGCGGCACCGGCTGGACCTGCAGCACGGCCGGCCAGGACGTGATCTGCAGCCGGTCGGGCATCGCCGCGCACACCAGCGCGCCGGTGATCACCCTGCACGCGCTGGTCTCGGCCGGCATACCGGTGAGCCTGCCGGCCGGCACCACCACCGTGGTCAACACCGCGGTTCTCGGCTCGGCCACCCCGGGCACCGTCAGCAACCCGGCACCGGTGAGCGTTCCAATCCAGGCCCGCGCCGACCTGAGCCTGGCCAAGACGCCGAAGACCGGCACCGGCACGGCCGGCGACAGCTACACCTGGCACCTGGCGGTGCACAACGACGGGCCGTCCGACGCTGCCGGCCCGATCACCGTCACCGACACCTTGCCCGGCTATCAGACCTACCTGTCGGCCAGCGCCGGTTGGGACTGCACCGCCTCGACGTCCGATCCGCAGACGGTAACCTGCACGCTGGTCTCCGGCCTGGCCAGCGGCGCCGACGCACCGGTGCTGGATCTGCTGGTGCAGCTGGACAGCAGCGCACCGGCCGGCGATGAGACCAACTCGGCCACCGCCAGCACGCCCACCCCGGGCAGCGCCGGCAGCGACACCGCCACCGTCACCGTGCAGCGCACCGCGACGCTGAGCATCACCAAGCAGCACACCGGCATCGGCGTGATCGGTTCGAACCTGGACTTCACGCTGCGGGCGCACAACGCCGGCCCGTCCACCGCCGACCAGCTGCGGGTCACCGACTCGCTGCCGGACGGGCTGAGCTACGTCTCGGCCACCGGCACCGGCTGGACCTGCTCAGTGAGTGGCGTCGTGCTGACCTGCGACCTGGCCGGCACCCTGGCCGCTGGTGACGACGCACCCGACATCACCCTGACCACGTTGGTGGGCGTGGCGGCGTACCCGACCGTGACCAACACCGCCCAGGTGTCCTCGACCGATGCGGATCTGCCCGACACCGCAACCGGATCCGATGTGGTGACGGTTGCCGCGCAGGCCGCGCTGCAGCTCACCAAGACCCACCTGGATTCGTTCCAGGTGGGCAGCGTCGGGCACTACCGGCTGAGCGTGCACAACACCGGCAGCACCGAGAGCCCGGGCCCGTTGACGCTCACCGACACCCTGCCCGACGGCCTGAGCTACGCCTCGGCCAGCGGTGCCGGCTGGACCTGCGCCGACACCGGGACGACCGTCACCTGCACCTATCCGGCCGCCCTCGCCGCCGGCGACTCGACGGAGTTGACGCTGGCGGTGCGGGTGCTGCCGGGCGCCTACGACCCGGCGTCCGGGCAGATCCAGAACACCGCAACGGTCACCGGCGGCGGCTCACCGCCGGCCACCGCCAGCGACCTGGCGCCGGTCAAGCCGCTGTCGGTGCTGACCATCGGCAAGAAGCTGGTGTCCTACGCCGACAACGTCGCGACCTACCGGATCACCGTCGTCAACCACGGCCCGAACCCGACCGACGGAGCCCTCACCGTCACCGACCGGCTGCCCACCGGCCTGCGGCTGCGCGCGGTGTCCGCCTCCGAACCGTCCTGGCACTGTGACGGCACGGTGACCTGCGTACGCAGCGAGTCGCTGCCGTCCGGGGCTAGCAGCACCATCACCATCACTGCCGTGGTCACCGCGCCGGCGGGCAGCAGCATCACCAACGTGGCGCACCTGGCCGCCGGCACCTCTCCCGTCACCGGGCCCGGCGGAAGCAGTTCGGCCGTGCTCGCGGTCACCGCCAGCGGTTCCGGCTCTGCGGGCTCGGGTGGCTCCGGGGGCTCTGGGGGTGGGCTTGCCCAGACCGGCCGGGACACCCGGGACCCGCTGGACCTGGCCGCCGGCCTGGTACTGATCGGATTCGGGCTGCTGCTGCTCGGCCGGCGCCGGCGTCGCAGCTGAGGCCTGCTGAGGTTACCGGGTCCTACTGCGGTCGGTAGACCATCAGGAACACGATGACCGCGAAGAGCAGGGCGATCAGGCCACCGGCGCCGGCGGCCCGACCCGCCTCACCACCGGCGTCCGCACCGGCGGTGAGCCGCTCGGCGGCCCGGCCCAGGCTCGGGGCCAACACGGCCAGGCTGAGCGCCAGTGCCACCAGGTACAGCAGCAGCGAGATCCATACCCACGGATAGCTGAACTTGGCGTGCCACTGCGGCCGGACCAGGCCCATCCCGAGCAGCGCCACCAACAGCGAGAGGTAACCGTAGATGCGCACGGTGCGCGCCGAGGATGCCACCGTCGCGGCGTCGCCGGCTCGCACCCCGCGAGCGGCGATGCTGGCGGCGCCGACCAGCGGGCCGACGGCGAAGATGGCGAACAGGATGTGCAGGGCCAGCAGCAGATGCCTCATACCCACCGAGGCTAGTCAACCCGGATACCATCGCCGGATGCCGGCCAGCTCGCTTTCCGAACTCGACCGCGCGGTCGCCGACTGCCGTGCCTGTCCGCGGCTGGTGGCGTGGCGGGAGCAGGTTGCCGCTACCCGGCGTAGCGCGTACGCGGACTGGGAGTACTGGGGCCGGCCGGTACCCGGCTTCGGGCCTGCTGACGCCGCGATGGCCATCGTCGGGCTGGCGCCGGCCGCGCACGGAGGCAACCGCACCGGCCGGATGTTCACCGGTGACCGGTCCGGCGACGTGCTGTTCGCCGCGCTGCATGCGGTCGGGCTGGCCTCCCAGCCGAACTCGACGCACCGCGGCGACGGGCTGACCCTGTACGGGGTGCGGATCACCGCACCGGTGCACTGCGCGCCGCCGGACAACAAGCCGACGCCGGCCGAACGCGACACTTGCCGGCCCTGGTTGGCCGCCGAACTGCGACTGTTGCAACCGCGGCTGCGCAGCGTGCTGGTGCTGGGCGGGTTCGGTTGGCAGGCGCTGCTGCCGGTGCTGGGCTCGGCCGGCTGGCGGATCCCGCGGCCCCGGCCGGCGTTCTCGCACGGCGCCGAGGTGGTGCTGGAGCCGCTGCAGGGCCAGTCGCCGCTGCTCCTGGTCGGCAGCTACCACGTGAGCCAGCAGAACACGTTCACCGGACGGCTCACGCCGGCCATGCTGCGTGAGGTGCTCCGGGTGGCGGCTGCCGGCGCCGGTCTGAACCCGAAGCCCGAGCCGGCACACTGAGCTGATGAGAAGAGCGTCGCGGGCGAGAAGATCGTTGCTGATGGATGGAGCCTCGTGCCGGTGAGAAGCGTCGGCGTGGAGGAGGAGCTGCTGCTGGTCAACGCCGACCGCGGCACCGCGGCTCCGCTCGGCGGACAGGTGGTGAACCAGGCAGCCAGCGAACGAGCTGATCAGCCGGTGGAGCACGAGTTCAAGCAGGAGCAGGTGGAAACGGCCTCCGAGCCGTGCGAGCAGCTTGGCCAGCTGCGGGCCCAGCTCGGCGAGCGGCGGGCGGTCGCCCGGAAGTCAGCCCAGGAGCACGGAGTGGATGTCGCGGCGCTGGCCACCAACCCGGGCAAGCTGCGGCCGCGCGCCACGCCGGACGAGCGCTACCTGCGGATGGTGGACGAATTCGGGTTGCTGGCTCGTGAGCAGCTGACCTGCGGCCAGCACATCCACGTCTCCGTGAACTCCCGGGCCGAGGGGGTGGCGGTGCTGGACCGGATCCGGATCTGGCTGCCGGTGCTGCTTGCGCTGTCGGCCAATTCGCCGTTCTGGCAGGAGCAGGACACCGGCTACGCCAGCTTCCGCACGGTGCTCTGGGGGCGCTGGCCGTCGGCCGGGCCGGCCGACCTGTTCGGCGACGAGGACGGCTACGACGCCGCCGTGCGCGCATTGATCGACGCCGGAGCCGCGCTGGACGACGGAATGATCTACTTCGACGCCCGGTTGTCGGCCAACTATCCGACGGTGGAGATCCGGGTGGCCGATGTCTGCGCCGATGTCCGCGATGCGGTGCTGCTCGCCGGATTGGCGCGTGGGCTGGTGGACACCGTGCTGCGCCAGGTCAACGAGCCACCGGGGTCGGTGTCCGTTCCACTGCTACGAGCCGCGACCTGGCGGGCGGCTCGGTGGGGGACCGCCGGTGAGCTGATGCATCCAATAACCGGCCGGCGGGAATCGGCCTGGTCGGTGATCGGCGAGCTGGTCGAGCGGATCACGCCCGCGCTGCGCGACAACGGGGATCTGGCCGAGATCGAGGCGGGCTTGGATCGGATCAAGCGAGGCGGCACCGGCGCCGAACGCCAGCGCGCGGTGTTCGCCGAATCGGACGACCTCGACGTGGTGCTCACCGACGCGGTCCGCCGCAGCCACGCCTATTGACTCGGAGCCATGCCTCTAGCTCAGACGTCGTGAGCGGTCCGAACCGCTGGTCTTGTCGTCAGGATGCTTGTGGGTGTCCAAGTGCCTTCTCCGCATGGTCGGACATTGCCTGAAGCCAATCCCGGTACGTCCACCCGTTGACGTCGGCCAGATAGTACGAATCAAGATCGTCGAGGACGATCTTGCGCACCTCTTCCTCTGACGGATGCTCGGCGAGCAGCGTCGCGATCTCTGCCCGCAGTGATTCGACCCTCCTCGGAGCGTCCCTGGCGAAGCCTTCCACGGCAGCCCACTCATCTTGATAGTCGTCCTGCCAGTCCTGGTGCAGGTAGCCACCGAAGAACTGCCAGAGCTGCGGGTAGTCGCTCATGGTATGGGGTATGCCGTCCTTACATAGAAACCGAGATCGGTGCGTTCAGGGTTAAGCACGATCCGTAGCCTGCTTGCCCCAACAACTGTGCCATCTCGCGCCACAGATTTTCCTATAGGTTGTCCAATATCGCCATAGAGAACCAGCGGTGTGTCGGGGTCTCTGAGCCACTCTGCGACGGCTTGGCGACTATCTGCAAGTGTCCTGGCTATTGCTGCCTCTGCCACTGCGCGGTCGGTGAAGCTTGAAGAGCGCTTCAGATTCGGTTCGTTGGTGAAGCGTTGGGCTAGTTCTTCACCGGTCTTGCCGACGTGTTTGAGCAAGGTGTGGCCGCGGTAGGAGGCGGTTCCTTCATGGGCGGCCAAGCCGCCGCCGGGTACCAGCCGGCTGGAGCGCAGCTCGGGTGCGAGGCGTTCGATGGCCTTACTGGCTTCGGCGGCGGTCCGAGCCTTCGCGGCCAGCCGTCCGACCGGAAAGACGGCCATCGCGTCCCAGCCGAGAGCAGCCATCCCGACGTGCTCGCCGCGCTGCCGCCGGGCGGCGTCGGTGACCAGTTGGCAGACCGCCACCACGGCGACTGCGGCCCACACGGCGGCCGCGGCCGGTGGACAGACCAGGCTGAGCACCACGCCGGCGACCATGAGGGCTTGGCCGAGATCCGCCAGGGTTCGCGACAGCTCTGCCAGGCTGACTCGATCCGGCAGCACGGAAGTCAGCTCGTGCAGCAGCCGGGACCAGCCGTGACGGCGCGGATCGGCGTCGATCTCACCCACTGCGGCCAATGCTGCCGCGCAGCGAGTGCGCGCGGTGTCCCAGTTGGCCCAGTACCGCTGGAACTCCGCAACCGCGGCCGAGCAAGACGGAGCACCACCGCCCAGCGGCGCAGGCTCGGCATTGACGAGCCGGGATCGTGCCGCCCGCAGCGGAGGCTCGACGAGGTCCAGTTCGGCGGCATACCGGCCGAACGCTGCGGCGTAGCCCTCGTATCGCTGCACGGCCGGAGCGAACTGGCTCAGTTGGGCACTCACCGAATCCTGGAACGCCAACTCCGCCGTGCCCGACCAGCCACCCGCCTGGCCCATCGATCCATGCAGCGCGGCGTGTACCCGACGCAACTCACCAGCCAGTTCGGCCGCCCGGGCGGCGGCCATCCGCACGGTGGCCGCATCCGCGGCCGGCATCGGCCGATCCAAGGCGGCCTGGACAGGATTCCCTCCATCGGCCATGCGCCAGCACGCTAGCCATGCCGACCGAACCGTGTTCGAAGTTATCCACAGACGCTGGCACGGGCGCCGACGATATCCACACCTCGAGGCCGGCCGATGGGGCAAGCCGCAACCAGGCCTATTAGCCTGGAAGGCCGTATCCCACAGTCGAACCCAGGAGTTCTCTCGTGCCGCGCCTTCCCGGAACCATCCGCACCGCCGGACTGCTCGTCGCCCTTGTGGTAGCCGCGGCCGGAGTGGCTGGCTGCAGCAGCAGCAACTTCGGCAACCAGTCCGGCTCCGGCAGCGGGCAGAGCGGCACCAGCACAAGCACCAGCACCAGCGGCACGTCCGGCCAGAGCGGTGCGAGCAGCCAAGGAAGTGGCCAAGGAAGCGGCAGCGTCACCTTCAACGACGTGACCGTGGACGGCGCCACCAACCTGGCGAATAAGCCGAAGGTGACGGCCAAGTCGGCCAGCACCCCGTCCGCGCTGGAGGTCAAGGACCTGGTGACCGGCGACGGCACCGCCGCCACGCCGAGCTCGACCGTAACCGTGCAGTACGTCGGCGTGCGCTATGCCGACGGCAAGCAGTTCGACGCCTCCTGGGATCACGGCGGCGCTCTCAGCTTCTCTCTGCAGCAGGTGGTGCCCGGCTTCACCCAGGGCATCGGCGGCAATGCCCAGGTGGCGCCGATGAAGGTGGGCGGCCGGCGGATCATGATCCTTCCCGCCGCCCTCGGCTATGGTGCCCAGGGCACCCCGGACGGCAGCATCCCGCCGAACGCGCCGATCGTGTTCGTGGTCAACCTGGTCGGCGTCAGCTGAGCTTGCGGCGGCGCAGCCGGATCGGCGAGTCGGATAGCGCCGCGTCGATCAGCAGTGACAACCCGATGCCGGCCATCCACAGGTCCTTGGCAAGCGGCGTGCCCTGCTGGGTAGGTCGGAACTTGTCGTCGTGCATGCTCGGCGTGCGGACGTAGAGGCCGAGCAGGCTGCCGGCGAAGCTGGTCAGGGCCAGTCCGGCCAACGGGGCGCCGACCAGCGGCAACAACAGCAGCGAACCCACCAGGATCTCAGCGACCGCGAGCAGCCGGAGGAACAGCGGCGCCGGCACCCGCCGGAACATCGGGTAGCTGCCGCAGGCGGCGGCATGCACCGCCTTGGCGGTCTCGGCAGTACCGGAGAGTTTGGTGATCCCGGCGTTGAGAATGAACGCACCGGCCGCGATCCGGCCCGGCGCCCGGCGAAGCTTCGCCGCCAGCGACATGGAAATCCCTCTCAGCTCGACTGGTCCCCGGCCCGCACCACGACGACCGGGCAGTTTCCGTTGCGCACGCAGTACTCGGCCACCGAGCCGAGCAGCATGCCGGAGAACGCGGCCCGGCCCTTGGCGCCGACCACCAGCAGCTCGGCATTCTCGGACAGGGTCAGCAGCGCCGGCCCTGGTGGCCCCTCGATCACGTGCCGGGTCACCGTCAGGCCGTCGAACCCGGCCAGCACGGCGTCCACCACCTCGTTCAGGGTGCGCTCGGTGTCGGTGGCCAGGTCAACCCCGGGCGGTATCCGGGTGATGTAGTTCGGCCAGCGCCAGCTGGATACCGCGCGCAACTCGGCTCCGGTCAGCTTGGCTTGTCGCGCAGCCCAGCGCAGTGCGTCCGCGCTGGCTGCCGAACCGTCCACGCCGACCACGATCACGCCGGTCATCGAGGGCCTCCCCGGCGGTCACCGCGACCGTCCCGAACGCCGTCACGACGGCCGTCTCCGAGGTCGGTCCGGTCGTCGGTCGGGTTGGGTTCGACCCGCAGCGGCGCCAGCTGCCGCCAGAGCAGGAACAGCAGGCCGACCACCAGCATCCCGATGCCCAGCCACAGGTTGATGTTGATGCCGTCGGCCTTGCGCCTGGCCGAGTCGGAGGTGACGAAGCCGGCCACGGTGAGCATCAACCCGTACACGGTGAACAGGCCGCCGATCAGCAGCCGGATGTCGAACAGCCGGGCGGCGGCCGACTTGGGCACCTCGGTGCTGTCCGCGCGCTGGTCTGACATGGCGACCCCCTCGGTCGTTCAAGAATCAGTGGAAGATGATGGACAGCACGATCACGATGCCGATGGACACCCCGCCAAGCAGTTTCGGCGATGCCCACCATTCCGGCTTGGGCACCGAGTCCGGGTCGGGAGCGTTCGGGTCGGGCACCCCCCATACCAGGCCGGCCAACTCGGCCACCGGCTTCGGTCGGGTGACCATGCTGACCACCACGGTGACCACCGCGTCGGCCACGAATGCCGTTATCGCGCCGTAGAAGTTGGCCATCTGGGCGTTGATGTCGGCGTGGTGGGCGGCGTTGCCGGTCGGGTAGAAGTAGCCGATGTGGTAGCTGGCGAAATGCATCACGGCCGCCCCGATGGTGCCCGTGGCCAGGCCGAAGAAACCGGCCCACGGGGTGGTACGCCGCCAGAACATAGCGATGATGAACGTGGCGAACAGCGGGGCGTTGAAGTAGGAGAACAGCAACTGGATGTAGTTCATAATGTTGCTGTAGCCGGAGGCGATGAACGCGGTGCCGATGCCGATGATGATGCCGACGACAGTGACGATCCGGCCCACCTGCAGGTAGTAGCGGTCCCGCCGTCCCCGCACCAGATACGTCTGCCAGATGTCGTAGGTGAACACCGTGTTGAACGAACTCACGTTGGCCGCCATGCCTGCCATGAACGCGGCGAGCAGGCCGGCCAGCGCCACCCCCAGCGTCCCGTTCGGCAGGAACTTGCCCATCAGCACGGGTATCGCGTCGTTGTAGGTGGGGTCGTTCTTGCCGCTGCCGTTCAGGTTGGGCACCACCGCGATCGCGATCAGGCCGGGAATGATGGTCAGCGCCGGGATGAAGATCTTCGGGAACGATCCGATCAGCGGAGTGCGTTGGGCGGCCGACAGGTCCTTGGCCGACAGCGCGCGCTGGACCTCGGCGAAGTTCGTGGTCCAGTAGCCGAAGGACAGCACGAAGCCCAGCCCCATCACGATGCCGATCCAGTCGCCGAGCGGGTTGGTCCAGTGCCCGACGCCGGTGCCGGCCCAGCTGGAGAAGGCGTGGTGGATCTTGCCGGAGCTGTTGACCTTGTCCTTCAAGCCATCCCAGCCGCCTACGTTCTTCAGGCCGATGATGAGCACCGGGATCAGCCCGGCGATGATCACGAAGAACTGCAGCACCTCGTTGTAGATGGCGCCGGACAGCCCGCCCAGGGTGATGTAGATAAGCACGAACAGCGCCGAGAGCAGGATGGACAGCCAGATCGGCCAGCCGATCAGGGCGTTGATCACCAGGGCCAGCGCGTACAGGTTGACCCCGGCGGTCAGTACCGCCGCGGCGGCGAAGCTGAGCGCGTTGAGCAGGTGGGTGGCCGGGTTGAACCGACGCAGCAGGAACTCCGGCACCGTGCGGACCCGCGAGCCGTAGTAGAACGGCATCATCACCAGGCCGAGGAAGATCATCGCCGGCACCGCGCCGATCCAGTAGAAGTGCACGGTGGAGATGCCGTACTGGGCGCCGTTGGCGGCCATGCCCAGGATCTCGATGGCGCCCAGGTTCGCCGAGATGAAGGCCAGCCCGGTGACCCAGGCCGGCAGTGACCGGCCGGAGAGCAGGAAGTCCTCGCTGGTGGCGACCGCCCGCCGGGCCATCACCCCGATGGCCACCACCAGTGCGAAGTAGATGATGAGGATCGCGTAGTCGAACCAGTTGACGTCAAGCCGGAGCATCGCGGGCCTCCTACGGTTGGATCTCGCCGATGACGACCCCGGGCTGGCTCTCCTCGACCCGGGTCACCGTCGCGACCGGTGGGCTGTCGCCGGAGCTTTCCCACTTGTCCAGCAGCGTCTGGCTGAACGCCTGCGCCGGGTCGTAATCATCGAACGGCCCGACCGCACGGGGCGGCACGAACGGCTCGTTCGGATCGGTGATCACCACGACGAACATGGCAGGTGTCCCTCCGCCGTACGTGCCTGCTTGCACGCAGCGTTGGCTACTGGTTTAGCCATCCCCGTGGAAAGTGTGTACCCAGCTCGACCCTACTTCGATACCGCTCTCACAGCGGCCAGGTGTGCACCGGCTCGTTGGCGTGCATGTTCTCCAGGTAGCGGCCCAGCATCTCGCGCAGAGCGGACCGCCGGTCCATCGAGCGGTGCTCGGACTCCAGCTTGTGCACCATGTCGGTCTGCCACTCGGCACCATTGCAGTGGCACTTGCAGCGTGCCTCGATGATCCCGAGTAGCCGGTCCCGCACCGCCGGCGCAACTCCCCACCGGTCCAGGCCTTCGTAGGCCATCGGCAGCAGCCGGCGCAGCACCAGCTCGGTGGCCGGCACCTCGCCCAGGCCCGGCCAGTAGATCCGGGCGTTGATGCCCTGCTTGGCGCCGGCGTAGAAGTTGTCCTCGGCCGCGGCAAACGACAGCCGGGTCCAGATCGGCCGGTCCTCCTCGGCCAGCACCTTCAACACCCCGTAGTAGAAGGCGCCGTTGGCCAGGATGTCCACCACGCTCGGGCCGGCCGGAAGCACCCGGTTCTCCACCCGCAGGTGCGGCTTGCTGCGGTAGACGTCGTAGATCGGGCGGTTCCAGCGGTAGATGGTGCCGTTGTGCATCCGCAGCTCCTGCAGCCGCGGGGTGTCGCCGCGAGCCAGCACCGCGACCGGATCCTCCGGGTCGCAGACCGGCAGCAGGGCCGGGAAGTAGGTGACATTCTCCTCGAACTGGTCGAAGATCGAGTTGATCCATCGCTCGCCGAACCACACCCGGGGCCGGACGCCCTGCGCCTTCAGCTCGGCCGGCCGAGTGTCGGTGGACTGCTCGAACAGCGCGATCCGGGTCTCCCGCCAGAGCTCCTTGCCGAGCAGGTACGGCGAGTTGGCGCCGAGCGCCAGCTGCACGCCGGCGATGGCCTGGGCCGCGTTCCAGTTGCTGGGCATACATCTGCGGGCTGACCTGAAGGTGGAACTGCACGCTGGTGCAGGCCGCCTCCGGCGCGATGGTGTCGGAGAAGGTGGACAGCCGTTCCGGCCCGTCGATGTGCGATGTGCAGGTCTTCGCCGCGGGCGCGCGAAGATCTGCTCCTGCAGCAGCGCGTAGCGGGCGTTGTCGCTGAGCACCTCGCTGGTCAGGTGTTCGGAGACCAGCGTCGGCAGGATGCCGATCATCACGATGTGGGTGTCCCGGCTGTTCGCCCGCTGCTCGGCGTCGTTGAGGCTGGCCCGCAGCTCACGCTCCAGTTCCTCGGTGCCCTCACCGCGCAGCTCGCGGGGCCGGACGTTGATCTCGATGTTGAACTGGCCGAGCTCGGTCTGGAAGTCCGGGTTGGCGATCGCCTGTAGCACGTCGGTGTTCTTCATGGCCGGGTCGTGCTTGCCGTCGATCAGGTTGAACTCGATCTCCAGGCCGGTCAGCGGCCGTTCGAACTCGAACTTGGACTCGGTGAGCATCCGGGCGAAGACGTCCAGGCAACGCCGGACCTTCTCCCGGTAACGCTGCCGGTCCTTGCCGGTGAACTCGGTGTTCTCGACGTCGTCGCCCACGCGCCACCTCCAGTCGGTGCTGCTGCTTACAGCTTGGCAGATCGTCGGCCCGATCTGTCTGTGTCGGAATGTCGAGCTAGGGTCAGCAGACGATGACTGACATGACGAGCGCCCCCGTGGTCGGCAGGTCCTCGGTGACCTTCCGGCTTCCGGACCGGCATGCCCGGCTGCGCGGCGTCCGGCTGCAGCAGGAGGTGCGGGTGCCGGGCGAGCAGCTGGACTTCCGGTACCGGCAGGGCATGTGGCGGCTGCGGCTGAGCCGCCCGGCGGTGGACCGGATGGAGTACCTGTTCGAGCTGCGCCACCGCAACGACGACTGGCAGACCGTGCTGGACCCGGCTAACCCGCTGCGGGCGGCCGGGGCGTTCGGCGAGAAGTCGGTCATCGAGTTTCCGGAGTACCGGGCGCCGGGCTGGCTGGACCGGCCGCCGCGCCGAGGGCAGTTTCACCGGGCTCGAGTTGTCCTGCCGGTCGCTGGGCGCCACGATCACCGGCGAGCTGCTGGGTGCCGGACGGACTGACCGGCGCCGGCGCCGCTGCTGGTCGCCCATGACGGGCCGGAGTACGCCGCGCTCGGCGGCCTGCAGAGCTACCTGGCGGCCTGATCTCGGCGGGCGAGCTGCCGCCGACCCGGGTGGCGCTGCTGGCGCCGGGCGATCGCAACAACTGGTACAGCGCCAATCCCGCCTATGCCCTGGCGCTGGCCGAGCGACGTGCTGCCGGCGCTGGCCGAGCAGGCGCCGCACACCGTCCGGATCGGGGCGGGTGCCAGCCTGGGCGCGCTGGCCATGCTGCACGCGCACCGTTCGGCGCCTGGCAGCTTCGAGCGCGCTGTTCCTGCAGTCCGGCAGCTTCTTCACCCCGGAGTTGGACCCGCAGGAGCGCCGGTTCTCCCGGTTCGGTCCGGTGACCCGGTTCGTGGCCGAGCTGGCCCAGGCGGTGGCCGACCCGGATCCGGTGCCGGTGGCGATGACCTGCGGACGCCTGGAGGAGAACCTTGCCAACAACCGGGCGATGGCCGATACCCTGCGCGCACTGGCTTACGGGGTGAGCTTCCGGGAGGTTGCCGACGTGCACAACTTCACCGCCTGGCGGGATGCCCTCGACCCGGCGCTGACCGGAGCTGATGCAGGACGGTGGCCGATGGAGCGGCGGCATGAGGCGCGAGCGGGTCCACGTCGGCTGGGACGGCTTCAGCGGTTCGTTGATCGCCTACGGCCACTACGGCCGTCCGGTGCTGGTATTTCCGTCCGAGCAGGGCCGGGCCGAGGACTTCGAGAACAACGGCATGATCTGCGGCGGTGGCCGACCTGATCGACGCCGGCCGGGTGAAGTTCTACTGCGTGGACAGCGCCGACGGCTACAGCTGGTCCGACCGCAGCGTGCCGACCGAGGAGCGGGCCCGCCGGCACGGCCGGTACGAGTCGTGGGTGATCGAGCAGGTGCTGCCCTGGGTCTCCGGCGACTGCGGCGGGGCGATGGAGTTCGCCACCCTGGGCTGCAGCCTGGGCGCCTTCCACGCGGCCAACTTCGCGCTGAAGCGAGCCGACCTGTTCCCGCTCGCGCTGTGCTTCTCGGGCAACTACGACCCGAGCACCTGGCATGCCTGGGGCGAGCAGGGCCAGGCAGACCTACTTCAACAACCCGATGTCCTACGTGCGCCAACCTGCACGGCGACCATCTGGACTGGCTGCGCGGCCGGGTCAGCCTGCTGCTGGTGGTCGGCCAGGGCGCCTGGGAGGTGCATCCGACCGGGGCGCTGCCCAGCACCCGGGCGTTCGCCGCAGTGCCTGGCCGAGAAGGGGATCCGGCACGAGCTGGACCTCTGGGGCTACGACATCCCGCACGACTGGCCGTCCTGGCGGGCGCAGTTGGCCCACCACCTGCCGCGGTTCTGCTGAGACGAAAGCAGGGAGCCATGACCGAGACCACCCACCTGATCGGCCTGCTGCTGGGCACCGAACAGGACTGGCCGACCGCGTTCGAGAGCGATCATGCGCCGGCTCGGGCTCGGTCAGCGATGCCGGCGCGAGAACGTCCACCACTACGACGTCGAGCGGGTGACCATCGAGCCGTTCGACCTGCGCTACAAGCCGCGCTACGACCTGGTGATCGACCGGCTGGCCTACTGGTACTACCACCCGCGCGAGTGGCTGAAGAAGACCGCGCTGATGGACGACGTCTACCTGCTCAACAGCCCGTTCACCTTCCAGAGCATGGAGAAGCACGCCGCCTACTGCGCCATGATGCGGCTCGGCCTGAAGGTTCCGGACACCGTGCTGGTGCCGTACAAGAACCCGCCTGAGCACGCCAAGTACGCCTACACCGCGGCGCAGTACAACCGGCCGTTCGACCTGGACCAGATCGCCGAGCGGATCGGCTACCCGCTGTTCATGAAACCCTACGACGGTGGTGCCTGGGTCGGGCGTGAGCCAGATCGACGACGCCGACGAGTTGCACCGCGCCTACGACCAGTCCGGCCAGCGGCTGATGCACCTGCAGAAGGCGGTCGAGGGCTACGACGTCTTCGCCCGCAGCCTGTCCATCGGCGCCGAGACCATGGTGATGAAGTTCGATCCGGCGAGCCGATGCATGCCCGCTACTCGGTCAGCCACGGCTTCCTCTCCGCCGGACACCGGCGACGAGGTGGTCACCATCGGCCGGTTGGTGAACGCGTTCTTCCGCTGGGAGTTCAACTCCTGCGAGACGCTGGTCAAGGGCGGCGAGGTCTACCCGATCGACTACGCCAACGCCTGCCCGGACGTGGCGCTGACCAGCCTGCACTACTACTTCCCGTGGGCGATGAAGGCACTGGTGAAGTGGGCGGTGTTCTGCACCGTCACCGGCCGGCAGGCCGCGCTACGACCTGGACACCAGGCGCTACTTCGACATCGCCGACCGCGACGACCTTGATTACGCCGACAAGCTCGCCTGCTACCGGCAGTTGGCCGACGAGCACTTCGAGGTCGAGCGGTACGCCGACTTCTGCGCCAGCCGGCTGGCACACCTCGACGAGGTGGTGCTGGACTGGGTGGCCGGCCCGGAGTTCGACCAGCTGCTGGTCGAGACGGTCCGCATCGACCTTCCCGGCGCACGAGCACGAGCATTTCATCGCGCACTACCGCGGCCTGCTCGGCGCCTGGGTGGCCGACCAGCATTAGCCTGGCTCGGGATGTGACGGCTCGGCCTGAGGCTGGGTATGCCCGCCGGCGCGGGTCTGCGGCGCCGGGTCTGCGGTGCGGGTCTGCGGTGCGGGTCTGCGATGCGGGTTGGCGATGCCCGTAGCGGGGTTCAGCGGCGGACCGAGACGATTTCGGCAAGGATCGACAGGGCGATCTCGGCCGGCGTCCGAGAGCCGATGTCCAGCCCGGCCGGGCCGTGAATGCCGTCGATGGCTTGCTGCGAAACGCCGTGCGCGCGTAGCCAGTCCGCCCTCGCCGCCTGGGTGTGCCGGGAGCCGAGCGCGCCTAGATAGCCGGCCTCGCTGTCCAGCGCGGAACGCAGCGTGGCGCCGGAGACGTCCAGATCGTGGCTGAGCACGACGACGTTGTCCGCCGCGGTCAGCTCGGTCGGCAGCTCCAGTCCGACCAGGCAGGCCCAACCGAGCAGCGCGGCGTTGGCGGCCAGCGCCTCGGCGATCTGCCCGTCGCCGACCACGAACAGCCGCGGGGTCGGCCAGTAGCCGCTGACCAGCCGGTCGCCCTGCAGGGCGGTTTGGCTGATCCCGGAACGGAAAAGCCTGGCCACCTCGGCGCGCTCGCTCGCTTGGTCGGACCGGGGCAGCTCGGCCGGCAGGTACGCCTCGGTGGCACCCGTCGTCAGGTCGGTGACCAGGCAGACCGGTCGATGCTCGGCGAACTGTTGCCAGGCCCGCTCCGGGATGGACTCGGCGGCCTGGGCCAGTAGCCGGGCCGAGCCGCCGCAGGCCGGCTTCGGTGGCCGCCTGATCGGTCACCGTGAAGGTGACCAGCCCGAGGGCGCCGGTCAGCAGGGCGGGCAGTTCGGCGTTCCCCGCACCGGAGAACAGGCTGCCGGCCGGCGGCTCACCGGGGGAGCAGGCCACCGCCGCCGCCCGATCCCGGGAGCTGATGCCGCGGGTGTCCACCACCCGCGCGACGGTGACCGGTCGCCCTTCAGCACGCCAGGCCAGAACCGAAGCGACGATGTCGTACATGGCTTCAGTGTGCTCGATCGAGGTGGCGTCGGTACCAGCCGGCAGCGCCTCGCCTCGCCGTCTGCGCGCGCGGGCTGCCGTCTCTTCGGCGGGCGGCGGCTGCTATTCGCGTGGTGTGGTGAGTAGTTCGGGGTGGTGGAGGTAGTTGCGTTGGGGTTGTGGGTGTGGGTGCCAGGGTGGTGGTTGCCAGTGCGGGATGCCGTTCAGTAGCACCGTTTTCCATCCTCGCTTAGGGCCCTCTGTGTTGTGGTAGCCGCAGGTGATGGTGAGGTTGTCCAGGTCGGTGCGGCCGCCTCGCGCCCAGTCGGTGGCGTGGTGGACCTCCGACTGCGCGGCGGTGCGGGTGCAGCCGGGGAAGGTGCAGCCGCGGTCGCGGGCGAACAGGGCTTTACGTTGGCCGGGTGCGGCGAGTCGGCGGCCGTGGCCGTAGGCCAGCACGCCACCGGCGTCGTTGAGCACCGCCGGCAAGACCTGGCCTTCTGATGCGAGACGCAGCGCGTCGTCAATGCTGAGGCTGCCGCCGTGGTGGGTGGTGGCCCGTCCGGCCCGGCGTTCCAGATCGGTGAGGCTCATGGTGATGATGAGCTGGCAGGGTAGTCCGGCGTGGTCGGGGAGTTCTCCGGTGGCGAGGAGGCGGCGGCCGGCTTCCTCGAACGCGTCGTGCATCCGCTGCGGCAGGGTTCGCTGGTCCGGGCCGAGCGCGTCGTCGGGGCGGCGGGCGGCGAATGGGGTGAGGATGGCTTCCCAGATCGCCTGACACGTCGGACTCAGTCGGCCTTCCAGCAGGCCGGTGCCGTCTTCGAGCCGGTTCAGCGACACCCGTCGGTGGACCTGCTGCCGCTCGGACTCGTCGGGGCTGGGTCCGTCCGGATCGAGATGGGCCAGGATCCGCTGGCCGAGCAGCCGCACCGTGCGCGGGTCGGACGTGCGCGCGTGCTCCAGCAGCGTCGCCTCCACCGCCGGCGCATGCTCGGCCCGGTCCGCGACCGGCAGAGCCTCGACCGTGTCGGCGATCGCCGCCGCGTGCTCCGGACCGATCTCGCCAGCAGCGAACGCCTCGGCGGTAACGGGCAGTACCGGCTCCAACGCCTCGCCGGTCAGGCTCCGCCGGGCACCGAAGCGCTCCACCGCCAACCACCGCTTACGCGCCTCCGCCTGGGTGCAGCGCACCTGCACCGCAATCAGATCCGGCAACCCTCGAAATCCCAGCGTGCCCGCGACATTGCGCGCGTTCAACTCGGCCAGCACCGCCAACTGCCGATACCGCAACCGGGCAAGCTCACCCTCCAGCTCGGCCACCGCAGCGAGCAGCTCGCCGTCCGACGCCATCCCCAGCTGCTCGATCACATGTTCGATTCTACTCAATCGAACAGCGATAGGCAAGCGGGGTCGAGGTGGAATCTTCCCTTTCCTAAAAGCTAAAACTCGAACTCATCGTCCTGTCGGAGAGCCTAAGACGGCATTCGTACCCAGCGTAGATTTTCAGCCGGAGAGCGCCTCTGCGCCCTCCCGGACCACAGCTTTCTGGTCAGCCGCACCGGAACCGAATCGCTCCCTGCCAGGTATCGCCTCAGCGCTTCATCTAGGGGGCAAACAGGGAGGCACCCGGTAGCAGTCTCTCGCCGCTGCGCGTTGTGCCTTGCGCGACGCTCACAGCGGACTGGGCCGTCCGAGCAGGTATCCCTGGCCGAGGTTGCAACCCAAGGCGCGCAGCGAGGTCAGCTGCTCCTGGGTTTCGATGCCCTCGGCGATGGTGGTGATGGACAGTTCCTGGCAGAGGGTGATCACGCTGCGCACGATGGCCCGGGTAGCCCGGTCGGTGGCGATCGGGGTCACAAAGCTGCGGTCGATCTTCACGGTGGCCACCGGCAGGTCGCGCAGCAGGGACAGCGAGGAGTAACCGGTGCCGAAGTCGTCGAGGGCCACCTGCACTCCCAGGTCGGCGACCTCGCGGACCTCCTTGACCACCGCCGGGGAGGCGTTCACCAGCGCGCTCTCGGTGATCTCCAGGTGCAGCCGGTGCGGCGGCAGGGCGCTGGCGTCCAAGGCCCTGCGGATCTCGGTCAGCAGTTGCCCGCGGCCGAGTTGGCTGGCCGACGCGTTCACCGAGATCCAGCGCGACCAGCCGCCGGTGAGCCGAGAGTCCTGCGCGGCCAGGCAGCTGACCGAGAGCATCCACCAGCCCAGCGGCACGATCAGGCCGGCCTGCTCGGCCATCGGCAGGAAGTCATGCGGATCGAGCATGCCGTCCTCGTCGTGCCGCCACCGGATCAGCGCCTCGTAGCCGACCGGGATGTTGTCGGCGAGGCTGACGATCGGCTGGAAGTACGGGATGAGGCCATGGTTGTCAGCCAGCGCCGAGCGCAGGGCCTGCTCCAGCTCCAGGTCGTGCAGGGTGGCAGCCTTGTCCTGGCTCGGGTCATACACCTCGATCCGGGTGCGGCCGCTGCGTTTGGCCCGCAGCAGCGCCAGATCCGCCTCGCGCAGCACCTCGTCCGGGTGGCTGTGGCTGCTCCGGCCGATGGTCATGCCGATGCTGACGCTCACCGTGTGCCGGTGGCCGCGCACCGCAAGCGGAGCGGCCAGCGCCGACATCAGCTCCTCGGCCAGCGCCAGCAGCTCCTCGGTGTCGTCCTCGCCGGGCACCAGCACCACGAACTCGTCACCACCGACCCGGCCGAGCGTGCACATGGCCGGCAGCCGCGCGGCAAACACCCGGGTCAGCTCGACCAGCAGTTCGTCGCCGGCGTCATGGCCGAGGCTGTCGTTGACCGTCTTGAACCGGTCCAGGTCGCAGTACAGGATGCCGGTGGGCTGCCCGGCGGCAAGGTAGGCCTGCAACAGCTGTTCCAGCAGCGCACGGTTCGGCAGGTCGGTCAGCGCGTCGTGCAGCGCCTGGTGGGCCAGCCGATCCTCGGCCTGCTTGGCCTGCGTGACATCGTTGACCTGGGCCACGATGTTCTGCACCTCGCCCCGGCCGTCCCGGATCGCGCCGACGTGCAGCAGCCCGTACACCACGTGGCCGTCGGAGTGCAGGAACCGCTTGCTCAGTTCGTAGCTGTCCCGGCCGCCGGCCACCAGCTCGGCGAACAGCGCCTGGTCGGAGCTGCGGTCTTCCGGGTGGGTGACGCCGGAGAACATGGTGCCGACCAGCCAGCCGGTCCGGTAGCCGAGCATCGAGGTCAGCGCGTCGTTGACCTGCCTGATGCAACCGGTGGTGTCCAGGATGGCGGCCCCGATCGGGCTGCGCTCGAAGGTGACCTGCCAGCGATGCTCGGCCTCCCGGCGCAGCAGCTCGGCATGCTCGCGCCGCCAGAAATCGTTCATCGCCACGGCCGCCTGGCTGGCGAACATCTCGAGAATGGTGCGCTGTTCGTGATTGGGCAGCCGGCCGCTGGCCGGTTGGTCCACGCTCAGCACGCCGAGCAGGGCACCGGTCGGCGCGGTCAGCGGCGCGAGCAGCACATCCTCCGGGTGCCAGGCGTCGGGGTCGGCGCCGCCCTCGGTGGCCGGCACCCAGCTGGCGATCTCATCGAACAGGCTTTGGTCCTGGTTGTGGCTGTAGAACCGCAACGAACCCCAGGGCTCCGCGGCCTCCAGCATGTCCAGCCAGTAGCGCAATTCGCTGGTGGCGCCGCGCAGCTGCTGCATCTCCGGAGGGCCTGCCACCGAAGCCACCCGGACCAGCCCGTCGGTGCCGACCACGTTGATCGCCGCCGCGCCGAATTCCAGGAAGTCCACCGCGGCCTCCGCTATCCGGTCGAGCAGCTGATCCAGCTCATGCGCATTGCCCAGCTCGCGGACGACATCCAGCATCCGTTCGAGCCAGGACCGTCGCACAGTTCTGACGGCGCGACCATTAGTGGAGTTTCACACAATAGTCAATTGACAACCACTCGACAGGCGGGTGTTGCGATTACAGTTTCGCAGTCAAAAATGGGGTGATAGCAGCTTGCAAGCGACAAGCAAACCGGCCGGAAGGATTTCAGCAGGCCTCCAGCACCACCGCGAGGCCCTGGCCCGACCCCGATGCAGATGGCCGCCAGGCCGTAGCCGCCGCCGCGGGCATGCAGGGCGTGGGCGAGGTGGCCGAGGATGCGGGCTCCGGAGCAGCCCAGCGGATGGCCGATGGCGATCGCGCCGCCGTGCGGATTCACGATGGACGGATCGAGCTCCGGCCACTCGGCCAGGCAAGCCAGCGACTGGGCCGCGAACGCCTCGTTCAGCTCCACCATGGCCAGCTGCGACCAGTTCAGCCCGGCCCGGCGCAGCGCCATTTCGGCAGCGGCCACCGGGCCGATCCCGAAGAACTGCGGCTCGACCGCGGCCACCCCGCGGCTGACGATGCGGGCCAGCGGCTGCCGGCCGGCGGACTCGGCTCCGGCGGCGTCGCCGATCAGCAGCGCCGCGGCACCGTCGTTAAGCGGGCTGGCGTTGCCGGCGGTCACCGTGCCATCCGGCCGGAACGCCGGTTTGAGCTTGGCCAGCTTGGCCAGGCTGGTGTCGGCTCGGATGCCCTCGTCGCGGGCCAGCTCGACGTCGGGCAGCGGCACCACCTCGGCGTCGTAGTGACCGGCCTGCCAGGCGGCATCGGCGTTGCGATGGCTGGCCAGCGCGAACTCGTCCTGCGCCTGCCTGGTGATGCCGTACTTCTCGGCCAGCAATTCGGTGCACTCGCCGAGCGAGATCGTCCACTCCGCCGGAAACCGCGGGTTGACCATCCGCCAGCCCAACGTGGTGGAGTACATCGTCTCGTGGCTGGCCGGAAAGCCCTTTGCCGGCTTGAGGAACACCCAGGGCGCCCGGCTCATCGACTCGACGCCGCCGGCGACGGTCAGCGAGGCGTCACCGACGGCCACCGCGCGATTGGCCGCGATCGCCGCCTCCATGCCCGAGCCGCACAGCCGGTTGATGGTCGCGCCCGGCACGGCGGTGGGCAGGCCAGCCAGCAGGCTCGCCATCCGGGCGACGTTGCGGTTGTCCTCACCGGCGCCGTTGGCATCGCCGAACAGCACGTCCTCAATCCGCGACGGGTCCAGTTCCGGGGATCGGGCGACCAGCGAGCGGAGCACGTGGGCGGCCAGGTCGTCCGGCCGGACGCCGGCCAGCGCGCCGCCGTAGCGGCCGATCGGAGTGCGGACGGCATCCAGGACGAAGACGTCGGTCATGCCTTCATCGTGCCCGAACCGGACCGCTGCCGGCACGTTCCGCCCGCCCGGAACTGCTCAATCGTGAGGCAGCTCGCGCTTGACCACCTTGCCGGCCGGGTTGCGCGGCAGCGCGTCGAGGAATTCGACGTCGCGCGGCACCTTGTACCGGGCCAGGTGCTGCTTGACGTAGTCCCGCAGCTGCTCGGCGTCCAGCCGCGCTCCGCCGGCCGGCACCACGAAGGCGCGCAGCCGCTGTCCGAAGTCCGGATCCGGCACGCCGACCACGGCCGCCTCGGCGACGTCCGGATGGTCGGCGAGCAACTGTTCGACCTCGCCGGGAAAGACGTTCTCGCCGCCGGAGACGATCATCTCGTCGTCCCGGCCGTCGATCCAGAGCCGGCCGTCGGAATCCAGGTGGCCCAGGTCGCCGGTGGCCATCAGGCCCCCGACCCGCTGCTTGCTGCCGCCGCCGGTGTAGCCGCCGAACTGCAGGCTGCTGCCAACGAAGATCCGGCCGGTCCGGCCGGCCGGCAACGGCTGGTCGTCCTCGCCGAGGATCCGCACGGTGATGCCGTGCGGCGGCCGGCCGACGCTGCCCGGCGCGGCGGCCAGATCCGCCGGCGTGGCGATGCTGGCGTAGGCCACCTCGGTGGAGCCGTACAGGTTGTGGAGCACCTCGCCCAGCTGCCGGCGACAGCGCTCGACCAGCTCGGGGGACAGGGCCGAACCGGAGACCGCGACCAGTCGCAGCGCCGGCAGGTCCCGCGGGTGGCCGTCTAGCTCGGCAAGCAGCCGGGACAGCACGATCGGCACCGTGATCAGCGCGTCGCAGTCGTGCAGCTGCAGGCATTCGGCCACCTCGGCGGCGTCCGGCCGGCGGCGCAGCACCAGGGTGTCGCCGATGCCCAGCGCGATAACCGCCGAGAGCAGGCCCCAGGCGTGGAAAACCGGCACCGCGACGAGGACGGTCCGCTGCGAACGCAGCGCGATCCGGGACAGGTAACCGCCGGGGATGGCCAGCGAGGTGCCGAACTCGCGCGCCGCACCCTTGGGCGTGCCGGTGGTGCCGCTGGTCAGCAGCACGATCCGCTGGCCGCGGGCCGGTCGGTCGAGCCGGCTGACCGGTCCGGCACCGGCCAGCAACGATTCGATCGAATCGGTCCGTCCGGCCTCGGCCCAGCCGAGCACCGCGCCCAGCCGGGGCGCGTAGCCGCCGAGGGCGAACTCCTCGTCGTGCACGAGCAGATCGATGCGCTCGCGCTGGCAGACGTCGGCCAGCTGCGGGCCGGCGAAGTCGGTGTTGAGCAGCACGGTTCGGGCACCCAATTTGGCCGCGGCGAACAGCGCGTCGAACATGCCGCGGTGGTTGCGGCACAGGATGCCGATGCTGTCGCCGTCGGTGAAGCCGCGCTCGCGCAGTGCGGCGGCCAGCCGGGTGCTCCGCTCGTCCAGTTCGGCGAAGGTGAGCGAGCCCCGCTCGTCGAGGATCGCGGCGCGGCCGGGATATCGCTGGCAGGCGAAGGAGAGCGCCGCGCCGGCCGGGCCGTGTCGCTGGAAGTCGAGCAGCACCCGCAGCAGCCGTTGCGGAGGCTCCAGGCCGAACGCGCCGGCCCGCAGCAACGCCACCGCCGAGGCCGCCTCGACCGCCGCCCGGCCGGCCAGCCTGGCCGGCAGCCCGGCCACCCTGGCCGGCAACCCGTCCAGTTTGGACGTGCGGTCAGGCATCGGCCGCCTCCCGGTCGCCGACGAGGTAGCGCAGGTAGCGTTGCGGCGCGCTGAGGAAGGCCTGCCAGTGCTGTACCAGTTCCAGCTCCGCCCACGCCGACTCGGCGATGCCGTGGTCGCCGAACTCCAGGATGCGAGCGCCGGGCAACGCGGCGAGGACGGGGGAGTGGGTGGCCAGCACCACCTGGTTGCCGGCTCTGACGAGCATTTCCAGCAGGCTGAGCAGCCGCAGGCAGGAGGTGAACGACAGCGCGGCCTCCGGCTCGTCCAGCAGGAACAGGCCGCGCTCGCTGGTGCGGCTGTCCAGGTAGGCGAGGAAGCTCTCACCGTGCGAGCGGGTGTTGAGCGAGCCGCCGAAGGCTCGCTGGTCCAGCCCGGCGCTGTCCACCGCGGTGAACAGGTCGTGCATGGCCTCGGCTCGCAGGAAGCAGCCACCCTGCGGTGCCGGCCGTTCGCCGCGCAGGCCCAGGTGGGCACCCAGGTCGGCATCCTCGGTGCCGGCTGGCGGGGACCAGTGGGTGACCTGGGCACCGGTCAGCGCGTAGCCGCGCCAGGCGTGCGCCAGCGATTCCATCAGGGTGGACTTGCCGGAGCCGTTCTCGCCGACGATGACGGTGGCCGGCGTCAGGTCGAGGCCGGCCTCGCGCAGCCGGGCGATGGCGGGGATCTGGAAGTACCAGGCATCCGGCTGGTAGGCCGGCCCGGGATGCACCTCGATCCGGTCCAGTATCGCCATGCTGCCAGGCTAGCGGCGGGCGCTCGGCGTACCGATTCGGCCGTAGCGCGGGCAAAGCGTTTGAGCAAACCGTCCCGGCATGCCAGGGTGGCAGCATGGCTGGTGACAAGAGTGCGAAGCGTTCGGAGGACCTGAAATCCCAGTTCCGCGAGGCCCTCGAACGCAAGCGAGGCCAGCAGCAGGACGGGAACTCCGGGCCGGGTAGCGGGGACAGCAAGGTTCACGAAGCGCACGGCAAGGCGAGCGCTAAGCGACAATTCCGGCGCAAGAGTGGCTGATTCTGCCGTCCGAGTGGATTTCCGGCAGTCCCATGGTTCACAATAGCTACCGTTAGTAACGCGGGCACCACACGGCCGCTCGGCGCGCTTGGGGAAGACGTTGCCGAGAAGCTGCGGAGGTGCGCGATGTCTGGTGCTCAAGTGGCTGCCGCCACTCGAGGTGTGCTGTTCATGCACTGCTGCCCGGCCGCCATCGGGCCGCATGTGGAATGGGCGTTGGCCGGTGTGCTTGGCCGACCCTGCAAGCTGGAGTGGTCGGCGCAGCCGGCGGCACCCGGCAACCTGCGCGCGGAAGCCACCTGGTACGGCCCGATCGGCACCGCGGCCCGGCTGGCTGCCGCACTGCGTGCCTGGCCGATGCTGGTCTTCGAGATTACCGAGGACGGCACCACCACCACCGACGGCGAGCGGCTGGCCTACGTGCCCGGCCGGGGCTTCCACCGCAGCGCCACGACAGCCAGCGGCGACCTGGCCGTCGGCGAGGAGCGGCTCCGCGGCCTGCTCAGCCGTGCCAAGTCCGGCGAGGAGTTCGCGCACGGGCTGCACGAACTGCTCGGCACCGCCTGGGACGTCGAACTGGAGCCCTACCGGGTGGCCGGCGACGGTTCGCCGGTCGTGCTGCTGCACAAGGTCGTCTGAGCTACATCCATCGTCTGAGCTCCGTCGTCTGAGCTCCGTCGTCTCAGCTACGTCCGCTGAGCTACGTCGGCTGAGCTACGTCGGCTGAGCTCAGCCCGTCCCGTCCGCTACAGCTTGTGGAACAGCAGGGCGGCGTTGTGGCCGCCGAAGCCGAACGAGTCGTTCAGCGCCGCGGTCACGGTCAGCTCGCGGGCCTTGACGGGCACGTCGATGCGCAGGTCGTCCTCGGGGTCGTCCAGGTTGATGGTCGGCGGCACGACGTCGTGCACCACCGACAGCACGGTGGCCACCGCCTCGATCGCGCCGGCGGCGCCGAGCAGGTGCCCGGTCATCGACTTGGTCGCCGACACCACCGTCTGCTCGCCGAGCAGCTCGGCGATCCACCGCGCCTCGGCCATGTCGCCGGCCGGCGTGGAGGTGGCGTGCGCGTTGACGTACACCACGTCGGACAGCGCCAGCCCGGACCGTACGATCGCGGTGCGGGCGGCCTTCGCCTGGCCGCCGCCGTCCGGATCCGGCTGCACGATGTCGTAGGAGTCGGCGGTCATGCCGGCCCCGCCAAGCACCGCGTACGGCTGCCGGCCGCGGGCCTGGGCGGAGGACAGCCGTTCCAGCACCAGCACGCCGGCGCCCTCGCCGAGCACGAAGCCGTCGCGTCCCTTGTCATACGGCCGGGACGCCCGCTCCGGCTCGTCGTTGCGGCCCGACATGGCGCGCATCTGGGCGAAGCCGGAGATGGTCAGCGGGTGCACGCAGGCCTCGGTGCCGCCGACCACGACCAGGTCGGCCCGGTCCAGTTGCAGCAGGTCGAGCCCGTAGGCGATGGCCTCGGCGCCGGAGGCACACGCGCTGACCGTGGTGTGCACGCCGGCCCGGGCGCCGATCTTCAACCCGACGTAGGCGGCCGGGCCGTTGGGCATGTTCATCGGGATGAGCAGCGGCGAGACCTTGCCCGGGCCGCTCGCCAGCATGATGTCGTGCTGGTTGATCAGGCTGGTCACGCCGCCGATTCCGGTGCCGATCACCACCGCGACCCGGGTCTCGTCCAGCCCGCTCTCGGCCGCGGTGCCGGTGAAGCCGGCGTCCGACCACGCCTCGCCGGCGGCCACCAGCGCGGCCTGCTCGGCCCGGTCCAGCCGCCGTGCCAGCACCCTCGGCAGCACGGTGGCCGGGTCGACCGCCATCTCGCCGGCGATCCGGACGGCGATGTCGGCCGCCCAGTCCTGGGTGAGCGCGTGGATGCCGGAGGTGCCGGCCAGCAGCTCCGACCAGAAGGTTCCTACGTTGCCGCCCAGCGGAGTGGTGGCACCCAGCCCGGTGACGACCACCGGGTCGGCGGAGTGGCGGCTGGTTGCGGTCATCGTTGACTTCCCTCGTTGCTGCTGGTTCACCGCGGCAGTTGCCTACCGGGTGGTTTCTGCCCTGCCGCGCCGGGCGGCAGCGCGACCTCAGGCCGGGTTGGAGCTGATGTAGTTGACGGCGTCGCCGACGGTCTTGAGCTTGGGCAGTTCCTCGTCCGGGATCTTCACCCCGAACTTCTCCTCGGCGGCCATCGCCACCTCAACCATGGACAGCGAATCGACGTCCAGGTCGTCGGTGAAGGACTTGTCCACGGTCACATCCTCGGGAGCGACGTCGGCCACCTCGTTGAGGATGTCGGCCATGCCCGCCAGGATCTCTTCGTTGGATGCCACGTGTTCGTGCCTTTCTGCTCGGACGCCGCTGCGGCGTCGCGCGGGTGAGTTCGCCGGCCTTCGGTCGAAGCCGGCGTCGTGCGGTTACCCAACTTGCTGCTACGGAGCGAGAATCACCTGGGCCGCGTAGGTCAAACCGGCTCCGAAGCCGATGATCAGCACCGGCTCGCCGCTGGTCACCTCGCCCCGCTCGATCAGCTTGGACAGCGCGATCGGGATGGAGGCCGAGGAGGTGTTGCCGGAGGTGACGATGTCGCGGGCGACGACCACCGAGTCCGGCAGCGCCAGCCGCTTGGCGATCGAGTCGATGATGCGCAGGTTGGCCTGGTGCGGCACGAACGCGGCCAGCTCACTCGGCGCGATGCCGGCCAGCTCGCAGGCCCGCTTGGCCACGTCGGCCATCTGCGAGGTGGCCCAGCGGAACACCGACTGGCCCTCCTGGCGCAGCGTGATGGTCACCGGGTCGGTGGTGATCGTCTGCGCGCTGCTGCCGTCCGAGCCCCAGACCACCGGGCCGATGCCGATCTGGTCGCTGGCGCTGACCACTGCCGCGCCGGCACCGTCGCCGAAGATGATGCCGGTGCCGCGGTCGTAGAGGTCGACGTAGTCGGTCAGCTTCTCCGAGCCGATCACCAGGACGTTGCGGGCCTGCCCGGTCATCACCGCGTTGGAGGCCGAGGCCAGGCCGTAGACGAAGCCCGCGCAGGCGGCGTTGATGTCATAGGCGCCGGGCGCGCTGACACCGACCCGGTCGGCGATGCCGGCCGCGCCGCCGGGCACCTGGAAGGTGTTGGTGCAGGTAGCCAGCACCAGCAGATCGACCTGCGCGGGATCCACCCCGGAGTTGGCGAGCGCCTTGCTGGCCGCCGAGGCGGCCATGTCCAGCATGGTCTCGTCCGTGGCGAAGCGGCGTTCGACAATGCCGACCCGGGTACGGATCCACTCGTCGTTGGTGTCCACCCCCCGGTTCACCAGATCCTGGTTGGTCACCACGGTCGGCGGCTGGTAGTGGCCCAAGCCGGTGATGCGGCTGCCGGTGGTGCGGGCTGGCAGGGTCAGGCGAACGCTCATCGTGGTCTCGCTTTCCTCAGGCCATCCGGGCGACCGGCAGTCCGGCGGCACCCAGCACATCTCCATCGTTTCGCAGCCACTGCTGCAGGACGCCGGTTGCCGGCGCCACCACCGCCACCTCGTCGTGGTCGGTGCGCACCGTGCCGATCCGGCTGCCGGCTTGCACGGCGGCTCCCTCGGCCAAGCCTTGCACCCGAGTGAAGATGCCCTGCGCGCACGCGGTGATCTGGGCCGGCGCCGGCGCCGGCGGCGGCCCACCCGCCTCGGCCAGCAGCTGTCGCGCCGCGTCCAGGTCAGCCGGTGTCTTGACCGCCACCGGACGTACCGCCGGCATCTCCCGCTTGGCGATTCCGGTCAGCGTCTTGGCCGGGGTCAGCTCGATCAGGCCGGTCACGCCGAGGGTCCGCATGGTCTGCTGGCACAGATCCCAGCGCACCGGACGGGTGACCTGCGCGACCAGCCGGGCAAGCATCGTGCGGCCGCTGACGATCGCCGTGCCGTCGGCGTTGGAGAGCAGGATCTGGCGCGGATCGGCCACCGTCAGTTCCTCGGCCACCGTCCGCAGGTTGCGCTCGGCCGGCGCCATGTATTCGGTGTGGAACGCCCCGGCCACCTTCAGGGTGCGGAACCGGACCCCGGCCGGCGGGTTGGCGACCAGCTTCTCGATCGCCTCGGTGCTGCCGGCCGCCACGATCTGGCCGGCGCCGTTGCGGTTGGCCGGGGTGAGCCCGGCCGCCGCGATCGCCGCCAGGACCGCCGACGCCTCGCCGCCGAGGGCGGCTGCCATGCCGGTCGGCGCCAGCTCGCAGGCAGCGGCCATTTCCCGGCCCCGGCGGGTGGCGAAGCGGATCGCCTGCTCGTCGGTCAGCACGCCGGCCGCCGCCGCGGCGGTCACCTCGCCGATGCTGTGGCCGGCGCTGATCACCGACTGCTCGGAGAGCGCGCCCAGGTTCAACTGGCCGGCCACGATCAGGCCGGCCGCCACGATCAACGGCTGGGTGACGGCGGTGTCGACGATCTCCTCGGCGGTCGCGGTGGTGCCCAGCCGGGTGAGATCCAGCTGCGCCAGCTCGGCGAAACCGGCCAATTGCTCGGCCACGCCGTCCAGTTCCAGCCACGGCGAGAGCATCCCGGGGGTTTGCGCCCCCTGACCCGGAGACAGAACGGCTATCACGCTTATCACGGTGCCGTGTCCGGCCCCTTCTCAGCGATCACGCCACGCACAGGGTTCAGGTCCGAAATTTGTAGGACAGGCACAATCACCTTGCAAGGTTACCGCTATGTAAGCGATTGCGATGCAATGTTTCCGCCAATTTCCGGCACCAACTGGCCGCCGCCCAACCGGCTGAGCCGGCCCAGTGCAAGGGCCAGTTGGATGGTGAAGGCGCCGCGTGGCTCGGTCGGCGCCTGGCCGCACAGCTCGGCCGCCCGGCGCAGCCGGTAGCGCACGGTGTTGGTGTGCACGAACAGCGCCCGCGCGGTCGCCTCCAGCGCCCGGCCGCTTTCCAGGTAGGCGGCCACCGTGTCCAGGATCGCGTCGCTGGCCTCGGTCAACGGCAGGTACACCGTGTCGATCAGCTGCTCGCGAGCGACCGGATCGCCGATCAGGGCACGTTCAGGCAGCAGGTCCTCGGCCGCCACCGGCCGTGGCGCGTTCGGCCAGCCGGACGCTGCCCGCAGGCCGCTGAGCGCAGCCGCGGTGACCGCCGCCGCGCCGGTGACCCTGCTCGCCAGCCCGCCCACCACCACGGACCGCTCGGCGAACTCGGCGAGCACCGCCCGGGCAGCTTCCAGCGGGTCGGTGACGCCGCCGAGCAACACCACCAGCCGGCCGCCGTGGCTGCCGGCCAGCACGTCCAGCCCGGCGCGTCGGGCCGCCCGGTGCACGTGCTCGAGCAGTTCGGTGGGCCGGCGATCCGGCCGTGCGTAGCCGGCCACCGTGGTGACCGGCCCGTCGCTGCGCCAGCCGAGCGCGGCCAGCTGGCTGAGCGGGGAGTGCTCCTCCGACGAGCCGTCGGCCCGGATCAGGCCGTCGATCACCATCGCCTCCAGCCGGGCATCCCAGGCTCCGCGGCTCTCGGCGGCGCTGGCGTAGACCTCGGCGGCGGCGAAGGCGATCTCGCGGGAAAACCGGACCATAGCCTCGGCGGCGGCCCGTTCCTCACCGGGGCCAGCCAGCTGCGGCAACTGCTCCTCAACCACCGCGATGGTGGTCCGGACGAGTTCGACGGTGCGCTGCAGGGACAGCCGGCGGGCCAACTCGCGTGGTGCGATGCCGAACACCTCACCGGTCAGCCGCAGATCCTGACCGGGGGAGCGCAACCACTCCACGAACCGGGCGACCCCGGCCTGGGCCACCAGGGTCACCCAGGACCGCTGGTCGGCCGGCAGCCGGCGGAACCACTCCAGCTGCTCGTCCATCCGGGCCACGCTCTGGGTCGCCAGCGCGCCGGACGACCGTTCGATCCGCGCGACGGTTGCCTCGCTCAGCTCGGCCCGGCCCTGGGTCACCCGGCAAGCCTAGTCTGGCAAGGGTGTCCTGGGATGTCCGCCGAGCCGACTCGCGCGCGGTCACCAGCACCGACTGGTTGCACTCGGCGCACTCGTTCGCCTTCGGCCCGCATTACGACCCGGCCAACCTGTCCTTCGGCCCGCTGCTGGTACTGAACGTCGATGAAGTGCAGCCCGGCGACGGCTACGTCCGGCACCGGCACGCCGGAGTCGAGATCCTGACCTGGGTGCTCGCCGGCACGCTGGAGCACGTCGATGCCAGTGGCAACCGGCTGCTCCGGCCGGGCACCCTGCAGTACCTGTCGGCCGGATCCGGGATCGAGCATGCCGAGCGCAGCGGCTCGGCCGTGGAACCGGTCCGGGTGGTGCAGATGTGGCTGGCGCCGACCGGGCCGGCCGGCGTGCCGAGCTATCGGGCGGTGGAGCTGGAGCTCGGGCCGGACGAGCTGCTGCTGGCCGCCTCCGCAAGCCGGCCGGCGCCGATCCGGTTGCGGCAGCCGGCGGCCGAGCTGTACCTGGCCCGACTCACTGCCGGCACAACGGTGCGGCTACCGGCGGCACCGCTGCTGCACCTGTTCTTGATCACCGGCGCGGCGGTGGTGCGCGAGGGAACCAGGCGCGAGCGGTTGGCGGCCGAGGATGCGGTGCGGATCACCGGCGCTTCGGACGTCGGAATCGAGGTCGAGCAGGGTTGCGAGCTGCTCGCCTGGGCCATGGCAGCCGGCTGAGCAGGGCTGGCGCTAGTCCGAATCCTCCATCGTCTCGTCCTCCTTCTCCTGGGGCGCCGGGCCGGCCTCGCCCCAGCCGCCTACGCCGTCGAGGATCTGGGCGTTGCCCATTAAGTGCTCGAAGGCGTTGCGGCTGCTCTGCCGCACGATCCCGGAGATGACCCTGGTGCGCTCCTCGACCGAGATTTCGTCGACCCAGCCGATGCCGTGCACCTCATACAGCCGGGTCAGCGCTCCGACGATCCGCTTCGCGGCGTCGGCGGGGATCCGATCGGCACCGGTCTGGCCACGCCACCAGTCGAACAGGTTGGTGGCCTGCTTGCTGGAGTTGCAGTTGTTGTGCACCAGGTGCAGGTTGCTGAGCTCGTGGTAGCGCTCCTCGAACTCCTGGTAGTCGGCGGCCGGCGCGCAGAACTCCTTCCAGTCCACCACGTGATCGACGCTGAGCGCCTCGAGCTGGGACCACCGGCCGCAGAGCTGGCACTGGTAGACCGTCTCCGGCGGGTCGAACTCCACCGTTGCCGGCCGCACCATGCTCCGCACCGTGGCGGCCACCTCCGTGCGCACCGTCTCCGCTTCGCCGTGCCCGCCGCGCAGCCAGCGGGGTCGCTTGGCGAACTTCGGAATCGCGGTGTCCGGGGCTCGCGGGTCGAGCGTGCTGAAGGTGGGAATCGGCGCACGTCGGATGGTTGCCTCGGCGAACCGGGTGACCGCCGGTCCGGCGTCCGCGTGGCGAGCCACCGGCGAGGCGTCCTGCTGGATGGTGTGGGTCAGCTCGTGGGCGAGCAAGTGCAGGCCGGGACCGGTCGTGGGGTCCGGCATCCCGTCGCGGAAGTGGATGTCGCGGCCATGGGTGAAGGCCACCGCGGAGATCGAGCGGTTCAGTTCGCTGGAGGCCGACCCGGTATGCAGCCGGACCCGCGACAGGTCGGCGCCGAGCGCGGATTCCAGAATCTCCGCGCAGCGCGGACGGCAGCGGGGAACCACCGGCGGATGCCGCGCGCAACTGCCGCTCGCCGTCGGCGGACAGCTCGCCGCCGGCGGCGCCGATCGGTCCGCTGTGCTCGGCCTGCCGGCGCAATGCCCCGACCACGCCCGCTCCGCGCTCCGGGCTGCCGTGCTGGCAACCGCCGCCGCAGCGGTGCGGATCCGGCTCGGCAGCCGGAGCCTCGGCGGCCGACCGCCGACGGCGCAGCGCGTTGACGACCGAGGCGGCGACCTGGTCTGCCTCCAGCTCCATCGGGTCGTTCACCGCGCCGACGGCCAGCCGCTGCACCGGCAGGGCCAGGCCGGGAACGGCGATGGCGGTCGAGCCTGGCTGGTGGCCGAGAGCTGCCCCGGCACGCTCCGGTTCCGCGTCCGCACGGTCGGCAAGCTTGCTCCTGACTTCGCCCGAGCGGGATGTCGACCGTGATGTCGGAGCTGGCATCGGGGCCTCCTGACCGGATCGGCATGGTGGCTGCCGGGTGGGACGCGGCGGCGAAATTGCCGGAGCTGGGCGAGCGACGAAGCTACCAGCCGGACCGTCCCGCGGCTCGGCAACTCGCCCACGTCCGGTCGGAACCGTCGGTGTGGCGTCGTACTGTCGAGTGGTGCACATCGGATCGGCTGACCAGCTCGCCCAGCTGGCCGAGTTGGTGGCCGCGGGAGAGGTGCTGGTGCTGTCCGGCGCCGGGTTGTCCACCGAGTCCGGCATCCCCGACTACCGCGGACCGACCGGACGGGCCCGGCCGGCGACGCCGATGACGTTCGGCGAGTTCACCGGCTCGGCGGCCGCCCGGCAGCGGTACTGGGCCCGCAGCCACCGTGGTTGGCAGGGCATCGTCCGGGCCGAGCCGAACGCCGGGCACCGCGCGGTGGCCTTCCTGCAGCAGCGGGGGCTGCTGTCGGGCGTCATCACCCAGAACGTGGACGGCCTGCACCAGGCCGCCGGCGCCCATCCGGTGATCGAGCTGCACGGCGGGCTGGATCGGGTGATCTGCTTGCGGTGCAAGGCGATCAGCGAACGGGACGAGTTGCACGCCCGGCTGGCCGAGGCCAATCCCGGTCTGGCTGATTCGGCCGACGGGCCGGTCAGGCCCGACGGTGACGTGGAGCTGGCCGAGGCTGCCGTCGCCGGGTTCCAGGTGGTCGACTGCCTGGACTGTGGCGGCGGCCCACTCAAGCCCGACGTGGTGTTCTTCGGCGAGAACGTGCCGGCCGAGCGGGTACTCGCCTGCTACGAATTGGTGGAACGCAGCCGGTTGCTGCTGGTACTCGGTTCGTCATTGACCGTGGCGTCCGGTTTCCGGTTCGTCCGGCGAGCCGCCCAGCACGGGATCGGCGTGGCCATCGTCAATGAGGGCCAGACCAGAGGCGATGAGTACGCCCGGCTGAAGATCGACGCGCCGCTGGGCCAGTCGCTGACCGCGTTGCGGCAGCAGCTGGATCGAGCGAGCGCCGTTCCGGCCGGTCAGTGAACCTCGCTCGGAACGGTGAGTGAACTCTCTCGGAAACGATGCCCGCGATTTGTTAAACGCAGCGTGACCGGACGATGACCGTCCGGGGCAGAGATGCATTTCTGAGAATCGTATGAACTAATACCGGGGTCATCGCCTTGATCGGGTCTCGCTGAACGGCCCGAACCCGCTACTTAATTTCCGGAAGGAAAGCATTGTCAATGCTCGACGTCCCCACCTCTGAGCAGCCGGCTCCGGCCCGGTCGCCGAAACTGCCCCGTCCCCGCCTGTCATTCCTGGTCGGCCTGCTGGTCGCCGTCCTCGGCCTGACCTTCGGTGGCATCGCCACCGCATCGGCGCACACCGACAACCATGGCAACAGCCACGGCAACGGTGATGTGCTGCGCTGGTACACCGGCCTGGCTCCCACCCCGGCACCGACTCCGAAGACCGACGCCCAGGTTCCGAACGTGACCCTGGTCGAGAACGGAATCAAGGCCTACTACGGCGACACGGTGGCCGCCAACGGCGACCACCTCCCGTCCACCACCGGCAACTACGCCAAGCAGGTGGCCGGCATCGAGCACACCGCCGAGCGGTACCTGGCGACCTACCACAGCAAGTCCAATGCCAAGAAGGCCATCGTGTTCGACGTGGACGACACCACGCTGAACACCTACAACTACGAGATCTTCTCCAACTTCGCCTACAACCCGACGACCAACGCCGAGTACGTCAACGACGCCCGGTTCCCCGAGGTCTACGGCATGCCGGCCCTGGCCAAGTACGCCAGCGCGCACGGCTACACGATCTTCTTCATCACCGGCCGGCCGGAGGCCCAGCGCGCCGGCACCGTAACCAACCTGGCCAAGGTCGGCTACACCGCGCCGGACACCGACCACCTGTACCTGAAGAACGCCGCCAATCCGCCGGCGTACCTGAGCTGTGGGTCCACCTGCACCACCATCCAGTACAAGTCCGGCACCCGGGCGCACATCGAGTCGCTGGGCTACAACATCGTGGCCAACTTCGGTGACCAGTGCTCCGACCTGATCGGTGGCTACGCCGACCACACCTTCAAGATGCCGAACCCGATGTACTACCTGCCGTAGTTTCTTCGGCGGTCACGCTTCGGCTTTTTCGAAACGGCGGAGCCCCGGTCAAACCTGACCGGGGCTCCGTTCTCTCTGCTGTGTGCCGGCCCCGCCTAGCTGTCGCCGGCGGCCGAGCCGGCCTCGGCGGCGGCCACGTTGAGCACCTCGTACTTGTCCAGCGCCTGCCGGGCGGCGTCCGGCTTCACCTCGCCGCGCCTGGCCAGCTGGGCCAGCACGCCGACCACGATCGACTCGGCGTCGATGTGGAAGAACCGGCGGGCGGCACCCCGGGTGTCGGCGAAGCCGAACCCGTCGGCGCCGAGCGAGCTCCACTCCCGCTGCGGGGTGGCCACCCACTGCGAGATCTGGTCCGGCACCTGGCGCATGTAGTCCGACACCCCGAGCACCGGACCGGGCGCCTCGGCCAGCTTGGTCACCACGTACGGGGTGCGCGGCTCGTCCTCGGGGTTGAGCAGGTTGTGCTCGTCGGCGGCCAGCCCGTCGCGGCGGAGCTCGTTCCAGGACGTCACCGACCAGACGTCGGCGTCCACCCCCCAGTCCTGGCCGAGCAGTTCCTGGGCCCGCAGCGCCCACGGCACCGCCACCCCGGAGGCCAGGATCTGGGCCCGCGGCCGGCCCTGCTCGGCCAGCGCCGGGGAGATCAGGTGCATGCCGCGCAGGATCCCCTCGACATCCACATTCGCCGGCTCGGCCGGCTGCTGGATCGGCTCGTTGTAGATGGTGAGGTAGAAGAACACGTCCTCGCCGTGCGGATGCTCCTGGCTGCTGCCGTACATCCGGTGCAGGCCGGACTCGACGATGTGCGCGATCTCGTAGGCGTAGGCCGGGTCGTAGGCCACCGCGGCCGGGTTGGTCGCGGCCAGCAGCTGGGAGTGGCCGTCGGCGTGCTGCAGGCCCTCGCCGGTCAGCGTGGTGCGGCCCGCGGTGGCGCCGAGCACGAAGCCGCGGCCGAGCTGGTCGGCGAACTGCCAGAACTGGTCGCCGGTCCGCTGGAAGCCGAACATCGAGTAGAAGATGTAGAACGGGATCATCGGCTGGGCGTGGGTGGCGTAGGCGGTGCCGGCCGCGATCAGCGACGCGGTGGAACCGGCCTCGCTGATCCCCTCGTGCAGGATCTGCCCGGCGGTGGACTCCTTGTAGGACAGCAGCAGTTCCCGGTCCACCGCGTCGTACTCCTGGCCGTGCGGGGAGTAGATCTTGGCGGTCGGGAAGATCGCGTCCAGGCCGAAGGTGCGCGCCTCGTCCGGGATGATCGGCACGAACCGGTTGCCGATCTCCTTGTCCCGCATCAGGTCCTTGAACAGCCGGACGAGAGCCATGGTGGTGGCTACCTGCTGCTTGCCGGAACCCTTCTTCAGCTCGCCGAAGGCATCCGTCGGCGGGATGGCGAGCGGCTTGGCCCGGTTGATCCGCTTGGGCAGCGCCCCGCCGAGCGCGGCCCGGCGCTCCTTCATGTACGGAGATCTCGTCGGACTTCTCGCCCGGGTGGTAGTACGGCGGAAGGTCGGCGTCCAGCGCCTCGTCGGTGATCGGCAGGTACAGCCGGTCCCGGAACGCCTTGAGGTCGGCCTTGGTGAGCTTCTTCATCTGGTGGGTGGCGTTGCGGCCCTCGAAGCTCTCCAGCGTCCAGCCCTTGATGGTGTGGGCCAGGATCACCGTCGGCTGGCCGACGTGCGCCCGGGCGGCCTCGAAGGCGGCGTACACCTTGCGGTAGTCGTGCCCGCCGCGGGACAGCCGGCGCAGGTCCTCGTCGGTCAGGTCCTCGACCATCTTGCGCAGCCGCGGGTCGCCGCCGAAGAAGTCCTCCCGGATGTAGGCGCCGGTCTCCACGGTGTAGGTCTGGAACTGGCCGTCCGGCGTGGTGTTCATCTTGTTGACCAGCACGCCATCCCGGTCCTGGGCCAGCAGCGGATCCCAGTCCCGGCCCCAGATCACCTTGATCACGTTCCAGCCGGCGCCGCGGAAATAGGACTCCAGCTCCTGGATGATTTTGCCGTTGCCGCGCACCGGGCCGTCCAGGCGCTGCAGGTTGCAGTTGATCACGAAGGTGAGGTTGTCCAGCTCCTCCCGGGCGGCCACCCCGATCGCGCCGAGCGACTCGACCTCGTCCATCTCGCCGTCGCCGAGGAAGGCCCAGACATGCGAGTTCGCGGTGTCGGCGATGCCGCGGGCGGCCAGGTAGCGGTTGAACCGGGCCTGGTAGATGGCCCCGATCGGGCCGAGGCCCATCGAGACGGTGGGGAACTCCCAGAAGTCCGGCATCAGCCGCGGGTGCGGGTAGGAGGACAGCCCGTACGGCGCGTGCGACTTCTCCTGCCGGAAGCCGTCCAGGTGGGCGGGGGTGAGCCGGCCCTCCAGGAAGGCGCGGGCGTAGATGCCCGGGGCGGCGTGGCCCTGGAAGTAGACCTGGTCGCCCATCCCGGAAGCGAGGTCCTTGCCCCGGAAGAAGTGGTTGAAGCCCACTTCGTACAGGGACGCGGCCGAGGCATAGGTGGCGATGTGGCCGCCCACGCCCAGGTGCTTGTTCGCCCGGCTGACCATGATCGCGGCGTTCCACCGGATGTAGGCCCGGATCCGGCGTTCGATGTGCTCGTCGCCGGGGAACCACGGTTCACGCTCCGGCGGGATGGTGTTGATGTAGTCGGTGCTGCGCAGCGCCGGCACCCCGACCTGGCGCTCGCGGGCCCGCTCCAGCAACTTCAGCAGCAGGAACCGAGCACGCTGCCGGCCGTCGTGGTCCACCGCCGCGTCGAAGGACTCGATCCACTCCCGAGTCTCGCCGGGGTCGATGTCCGGCAACTGGCTTGGCAGGCCGTCGGTGATGATGCTGTAGCGATCCCGAGGCATAGCTGGCTCTCCATTCCTGCGCTGTCGTGCGCCAGCAGGTACCGGCCTGCCGGCGACGCCTACTACCAGTGTCCCCCATGTCGCTCGAGGCCGTGACCAGCGTCGTCGACCGTTCGGTAGCCGAGCCAGTTACCCCGAGTGCGCCCCAGGGGCTTGCGTCGTCACCAGAGTGTGGTTATCTACCCGGACACGAGTGATCTCCCGGGCAGGTCAGGCCCGCTCGATCACGTGGCACGCATCGGAGGCTGGCAGTGAGCACCACCCCCGGACCCGGGGACATAACATCTGCGCTAGTTGACCGTCTCGGCATTGAGCGGGGCATGGTTGTGCAGGAACTTGGCTATGACGACGACGTCGACCAGGAGCTGCGCGAGGCGATCGAGGACCGCCTCCAGGAGGACATGGTCGATGAGGACTCCGACGAGGTCGTGGACGTCGTGCTGCTGTGGTTCCGGGAGGACGACGGCGACCTGGTGGACGTCCTGGTGGACGCCATCGCGCCGCTGGCCGACAACGGCGTGATCTGGCTGCTCACCCCCAAGCGCGGCCGCGCGGGCTACGTGGAGCCGTCCGACATCTCGGAGGCGGCGCCGACCGCCGGGCTGTCGCAGACCTCGCTGCTGCCGCTCGGCAAGGACTGGACGGGGGCACGGCTGGTCAGCCGCCGCTCGTCCGACCGTGGGAAGGGGGAACGACGATGACTTCTGGGGCTGGCGAGGTTCCGGGCCTGACGCCGCTGCCGGTGGGCACCGAGGCGCCGGACTTCCGGCTGCGCGACCAGAACAACGAGGTTGTCCGGCTCGCTGATTTCCGAGGGGACAAGGCGGTGCTGCTGGTCTTCTACCCCTGGGCCTTCACCAGCATCTGCACCGGCGAGCTGGGTCGGCTGCGGGACAACATCGACGCCTTCGCCAACGACCGGGTGCAGGTGCTGACGATCAGCATCGACTCATCGTTCACTCACAAGATCTTTGCACAGCGGGACGGTTTGAACTTCCCGCTGCTGGCCGATTTCTGGCCGCACGGTGCGGTGGCGCAGTCCTACGGCGTGTTCAACACCGACGCCGGAGTGGCCAACCGCGGGACCTTCCTGGTCGATTCCGAGGGGATCATCCGGTTCAGCGAGGTGACCGAGATCGGGGTCGGCCGGGATCCGGAGGCGTGGCTGCGGGCGATCGACGAACTGGCCACGCCGGTCGCCGGCTGAGGCTCACGCGCGGCCGGCGAGCCGGTCATCCAGCGATGCCTTGCGCTCGCGGCGGCTGAGCGGCTGCCCGGACGGGGTTTCGCTCTCCGGCTCGTCGTCATCCTCGTCGTCGCGGCGGAGTTCGGCCCGGGCCAGCACGAACGGCGCGGCCAGGGCCAGCAGGGCGAACAGGTACCACTGCAGGACGTAGGCCAGGTGCTGTGGCTCCTCGGCACCGCCGGCAGGGTTGGACATGTCCGGGGCGGGGATCGCCTGCAGGCCGCTGCCGCCGGGCTGACCGGGCAGCAGTTCGGCGTAGGCGTTCCACACCGGAGCGTGGATTCGGGCGGACTGGGCGGCGGCGTTCACGGTGTCGATCTGATCGCCGGGTAGCTGGCCGAACCTGTCCTTGCCGGTGTCGGCCGGCTCCAGCCGCGCGCTGACCGTAACGGTGCCGTGCGGCGGGGCGGCGACGGAGGGCGAGGTGTCGGCCGCGTTGTCCTGCGGGATGAAGCCGCGGGCCACGAGCAGGACGCCCTGGTCGGTACGCAGCGGCGTGATCACCAGGTAGCCGACGTCATCGCCCTGAGACTGGCCACGCAGCAGGGTCTGCTCGGTGTCGAGGTAGCTGCCGGTGGCGGTGACCACCCGGAACTTCTGGGCCTGGCCGTTCGAGGTGGGCCGGCCGGCCGGTCCGAGCGCCTGGTCCACCGTGGTCGGCCTGTCGTGGGCATCGGAGCGAAGGTGGTGGTTGGCGCTGTGCTTCTGCTCGAACCGGAAGATCTGCCAGGTGCCGGCCGCCGAGCAGCCGATCGCGAGCAGCACCATCAGCGCGCAGAGCCCGAGATAGCGGGGCTGGCGCAGGATGGTGAGCACGGTTGACCAGCCTACGTCCGGCCGCTGTGGGTGCCGCGATGGCCGTTAGCCCTATCGTGCTGGCGTGGCCGTTGATGGAGTTCGCGAGTTCGGAGCAGCTCGGGTGCTGCGTGACGGTCCGGAGCCGATCTGGCGTTCACCTGTCATGGTGTTCGGCGACTCCGCCGTGCTGTTGATGATCGTGGAAGAGGCCGAACGGCCCAGTGGCGGGATGGGTGGGCGTCCGGACGTGACATGCGAGCAGCAGTTTGAGCAAGGCTGGTCGGTGCTGCCGGGGCTCGGCCGAACCGGTGGTTCGCTCGCTTCGGCCGGCGGTGGCTTCCGAATGGTGCACACCGTCCAGTTCGAGGCGCCAGACGCTGGAGTCACCGCCCTTCGCCTGACGTACCGGTTGCCGCTCGGAATGGGATCACTGGATTCCGAGGTGCTCAGTCGCTCGCAGGGGTGAGGCGTACGGCAGGGCAGCCGGCAGTCCGGTTCCCCTGCCTCCGCTAACCTTGTTGAGCACCAACTTGCCGGCAGCACCTGCCGGACACGGGGCGCTTAGCTCAGCGGGAGAGCACTCGGTTTACACCCGAGCGGTCACTGGTTCGATCCCAGTAGCGCCCACCATGACACGCTTATTCCAACCACGGTCCGAATAGATGCCGGCCAGGACCGGCCGGGCGTTTAGATTGGTTTGCCGCACTTCGGCGTAGCCGGGGTGCGGCTTTGTCGTACCGGTGGGCTGTGCCTTTCGGCGAGCGGCGTGGCGCTGCAGATACAAGTTGGCAGCGTCATGCAGCTCGTCGGAAGGTGGTTGTAGGACGGCGGTGACTTGGCCGTGGTCGTCGCAAAGGAAGTAATGATTAAAGGCTGCGTTGAGCGCGCGCCTGCCCTCGTCCGAGACGTTGCAGTAGAGCCGGTAGGTCACGGACCATCTGGATGGCGTCACGCAGCACAGCCGCGCCGGCAGCCAGTTCGCTGCTGGTGCTCGCGAGCGACCTGGATGCGTTCGCGCTCCAAGGCGAGGTCGCGGAGGCGGGCTTTCAGCCGCCTGGTGGGCACGCTGTCGTCGGCGGCGAGGTCAAGTAGGCGTTCTTCCCGGGTGCCCAACCGGGCCAGTTCAGCATGCGGGTTGGTTTCGAGCTCACGGGTCATGCGCCGCTCGTCGGCCAGCGTGGCTTCGAGTTTGGCGGTGAGGTCGTCAAAAAGTCCTGAGGAAAGTGCAGCTGACGTAGGTTCGTTCGATGCTCTCTTCCAGTTGCCAAGCTGGCAGATGAGGCAAGTCGCAGAGCCGGGCTTGCCGCCCGCGGCACTTGTAGTAGCCATGCAGCGTGCCGTTGCGGCTGCGGGCCTCGGTGTAACGCGAAGCTCGCTGAATCGGAGCGTCGAACTCCGCTACCTCTCGCGCATCACGGGCTGAGTCGCCTATCGATCGGCTTCACCGAGCCAGGATCACTGGGGACTGGTGCAGGGGGCACGGTGAAGAGGTGCTGCATCTGCTGGGCGATCTCATAGCTCTTCTCGGTGGCGTACCACGTTACGAACCGTGAGATTGCGCTCGGCCAGCACAGTGCCACGATGACAACGCTGATGCCGACAAGGCGATGGAGCTTGCGCGGGAGCAGGTCAGCAGCGAGATCAAGGCCGTCCGTGACGTTCATGCCGTCAGGTTGACAGGCAGGTACGACACATCCAGCCCTCCGCCTTCTTCTCCTCAGGAGAGCCTCAGAGGGAAGCCCGATGGTCGTGCGTGACGCAGGGGCTTGCACCGTCCTTCGTGGAAGGAAACGGCGAACCCTGGTTATCTTAAGACCAGTCGCGCAGACAAAAACCGTAGTTGATATATAGCTGCTATGGCTACATAGAACTAGCAGAACGGACTGACAGCGTAGTCAGCCCGGTGCTAGCTTCTACTCGCTGCCCGTCCGAAAGTCGCCTCGTCCGCCGTAGTCCACCGCTGCGCGGCGAGGGCGACTCAATAGAAAGACACACCTGACCATGCGTCGCATTCGCCTGCGTACCGCCGTGCTCGCATCGCTAGCGCTGGTCGTCAGCGGCGTCGTGATGGTTGCGCCGACGCCCGGGCACCCGGCCGTGGCGGTGGCAGACACCTCGACAGCCTCCGGCACGGCCGGCGTGTTTGTGCCGGCGACCGGGCGGCTACTTGATACCCGTAGCGGCGCTGGCGGCTACGCGACGCCGATGCCGGCCAATACCGTCCGGACCGTGGCAGCCGGCGGCCTCGCGAGCATCCCCTCAAGTGGCGTCAGCGCCCTTGCGCTGATGCTGACGGCGGTCGGCGCGGCCACCGTGGGCGCGGTGAGCGTGGCGCCGGGCGATGTGGCTACGCCGACGGGTACGGCGCTGGTCTTCAATCCCGGTGACTCGGTGTCCAACACCGACCTGGTGGCGTTGCACGCCGATGGCACGTTGCATGTCGTCTCGAACGCCGCGGTCAACCTGATCATCGACGTCCAGGGCTACTTCACTGATGGCAGCGCTACGGCGCCGGGCGGCTTCGTGGCGGTCGATCAGACGCGGATCGTCGATACCCGTAGCGGCACGAATGTGCCGCCGGCGCAGGTGGCCAACGGGGGAGCGATTACCATCACGGCGGCCGGCGTGGCTGGCGTACCGAGTGACGCCAGCGCGGTCTACGTCAATATCGCCATCCTTGGGCAGACCGCCAACGGGTATCTGCGGACGTATGCGGCCGGCGCGGCGGTGCCGACGACCGGTGCCCTGGGTTTTGATGACAGCACGCAAACTATGTCGGTGGCCGTGCCGCTGAGCAGCGACGGGGCGTTCACCATCCTGGTCGGAGCCGGCGGCCCGGTCGATTTACTGGTCGATATCCAGGGCTATTTCACGCCGGGGGATACGGCTGGGGTGTTCACGCCGGCCGCGGTGCACCTGCTCGACACCCGGGCGGCACCGGTTCGCACGATCGCCGGCAACGGCCTGCTCAGTGTGCCGGTGGCCGGCGTCGGTGGCCTACCGGCCGTCGGCCTGGGCGCGGTGGCGCTCAACCTGCGTACCGTCCAGCCGAGTGCCGGTCCGAACGCCAGCGGATTCTTGCGCGTCTGGCCCGGTGATCAGCCGGAGCCGACGACTTCAAGCCTGAACTACACCACGGCCAACATCTACCGCACCGATCTGGCAATCGTGCCGCTGGCGGCCGATGGCAGCATCACCATCCGCAACGGCGGCCCGGACCCGATCGATGTGGTGATTGACGTCGAAGGTTGGTTCAGCTCGTCCACCCCGACCGCGCCCACCGTCACGTCTTCCTCATTCACTGATGGACAAAGCGAGGCGAGTCCTGACCCGGCGGCGTCATTCACCTTCAGCGCGCCACCGGCGGTCAGCCATACGGCGACGGTGCAGTTCAGCTACGAGCTTGACACGGATGAGCCAGCAGTCATCAACGGTGAGCCAGCCAGCGTGCCGCTCGGTGTGACGGCTGACGGTCCGCACGACCTGTGGGTCGTCGCCATCGACGCCAACGGGACGCAATCCGAGCCGACCGACTTTCACTTTGAGATCGGTGATGACGCGCCAGCCTTGCCAGCGAGCGATGCACCCGACATCACGATCACCACTGAGCAGACGATCACCGACCAGGACAGCGGCACCAGCACGACGCAGACCACCACTGAGACTGGCAGCGATACTGATTACAGTGGTGGCACGCCCCTCCAGCCTGACCAGCTACCGGGTGGCGGCGGTGCCCCGACGCCCAAGCTGGCCTGCGGACACGATTACCGCGGCGTGTTCGCAGCCGGCGTGTTGGACCTACGCAACAACTGCCTATTCCACGTCGGCAACTACGCGATCCGGCTAACCCCACCGCCGAAAGGCGCCACCAACGTCAGCCCGGTCTATGAAACCGGCTTCGTCTGGTACCTCAATGGCCATCCACGGCCGCAGACCGGCGGACACCCTGGCGACGTGCCGGTCAGCTACATCTTCCACGGCACGCTCAACCCTCTCCCGGCTTATAGTGTCGCCTGGGGAACGGACACCTTGGGCTACGGCTACACCCTCGGCCGGCGGTTGATAATCACGCGGGTCTATGCCTGGTTTAACTTCCAGGCAGTGCCATGACCGACAACCGTCTGGAGCTAGCCGGTCAGTGCGTCCGGATACTCCGAGAGCTGCTCGAGCCCGGCGAACTGCTCAGGCTCACAATCGGACTCGCCGAACCGGACACCATCGCACTCCAGGCGCAACTGGCCACTGGTGACGAACTGGCTATCGACCTCTACGTGGCCTCGCCGCCTGACGTACTGGACATGGCCCGCAGCACCTTCAATTGGCTGCAGGACTACCTCGCTGAGAATGGCGACACTCGGGCTCAGGCCCGGCCGGCTTGCCCTGCTGGCCACGCCCATCCGGCCATCTGCCAAATCCACGGTGACGGGCTCTACCTGGTCTGCCCGGGCGACCTCAAGACCATGCGCCGCATCCTCTAACTAGCCAGCATTGGACAGTGCAAGATGTGCCTACAACCGGTTGTCTCGCCCAGCCAGTATGGTCACAGACACCATTGGAGCTAGCTGGCGGAAACATCACCCATGCCCCCTTCAGAGTCCATTCTGATGATGCCGTTGTTGTCGAACGCAAAAGCCATGCTCACGGGCAGTTCGATCGAGGCCTTAAGACGACGCTTGAAATTTGCAAGCGTCTTCTACGATCGGGTCTACCTTGAGGCTGGCGCAGCCCGTATTTCGGCCGGCCCCGGCCTGGCTATGAAGTGGCGTTTGGCGCCTGGCTCCGAAGCTGCCGCAAAAGTCCGCTGGCAAACCCCGGCACAGCGAGGCGCTGCGCAGCGCGGTCCGTTTTCACTTTATGTCGGACAGGAAGAGACCCCGGGCGTGGCCGCCACTCAGATGGACATGGTGATGTCATCAGATACAACCATTTCGTGGGAGGCAACATTCGAGCCGTTCCGTGCCGAGCTGCACCCTTGCTGAGGTGGTACTTCCGTGCCAGCACCAGACTGGATAGTTGACGGTCCTGGTAGTCCTGCACGAGCTGGGTGATGGTCTCAGGTTCGAGACGCTGGCTGACGCGGTGGACGCGGCCGGCTGGACGAGCTGGGCGCTCGACCGGTTGCGCAGTCTCGGACTCCCGGGCCAGCCGGACGACCTTCTGAGGCAGTGGCATGTTGGAGTAACGGCGCAGGAGCTCCACCAAAGTTGCCACCTTAGAACCACCGACAACAGCCCGACAGGTCGGCCTATCGGGGTTCCTTCCGCCGGATTTCTGTCCCTGCGTCATTCGCTCGCGCTGGATGGCTTCAATTCGCTGGTCAGCGGCGAGCCGTTGGAGTTCGCGATTGACCTGGTCGGTGATCTTGGCCGTTTCACCTTTCTAGATAATCCGGCTGCTTTCCGAACTCGGCATTGACCGCCTACCTCACTTCGACGTTAGTTACGAACGGTTCCAGAGCGCAGACAAGGGCGTGGCAAAAGTGTCTGCAGTCCTCTAGGCCAGTGCCGACGTACCTGCCCTTCCTAAGTTGACCAAACCCTGTTAATGTGCACCTTCACGAGCGTCCGATTCAGCCCACTTGTCCGTTAGGCAGAATGCGAAATCGCCATGCCTCGATGCCGAACACGCTGTCTGACTGTTGCGGTGGCAGTAACCGCGTTCCTCACGTCACTGCTACCAGCCGTGGCAGTCAGTCCCTCGGCGTCAGCCGCGCCGCTGACTGCCCAGCAGCTTCAGGCCGAGGCTGGGAATGTCCAGCTGCCGCTCGAGCGCCGCATCGCTGCTCAGCTGCAGCTGGCGCCGGGGGGCCAGCGGATCAGCGCCAATGAAATCGCCTGGAACGGCGGCAAGGTGATCATGTCGTTCCCACTCGACGGCCAGCAGCGGGCGCCGACGAGCAGCCCGGCAGCCGTGCGGTTGATGGTCACCGCTTCCCCGCATTCCGCGGCAGCGCAGCCGGGCATGGTTACACCATCAGATATCCACGGCTGCCCGACGGTCGTAATCGGTAATGACTGGTACTGCTTCTACGCCGACATCAACTGGGGCGGTCAACGGTTGCAATGGTCGGACCCGTATCCGTGGCCGGGCTGGGTCCACTTCGCCGACTACGGCTTTATCAACCAGACCAGCTCGTGGGTGAACGGTGGCGGCATGTACGTCCTTCCGCTCCAGCAGAACGGCTGCGGCGCTGGCTGCGAGGAGAATTTGTGGACCGAGGTGCCCCACTCTTTATCGTCGTATGTCGGCGCCCAGTACAACGACACCGCTGACGGCTTCTACACGAACTAGCCGCTTGAGCACGTCCGGCGCCGGCAGGAAGCGTTTTGGTTGGCGAAGCCGAATCGGGCATAGCTCATGCCCGATTCGACTCCGCCCCTTCAGGAGGCATTTCGGTAGTCCGCGGCGCGGTAAACCTCGTACTCGATGACCGAGGGGATCGGCACGTTCAGAGCGCCGGCTCGTTCGGTGAGGGTTTCCTCGAGGCCAAGTAGCCGGCCGCTCGTCGGGTCGATGATGAGGGTGTACCTGGTCGGCAGGCCGGAGTAGTCGGAGGTAAGTGAGACGGCTTGGCCGTGGCGGCCGGCGCGGTCGGTCACGGCGCCGTCGTCAGTCAGGCCCGGCACGGTGGCGAGCACTTGGAGCAGCGCCACTCGCTGGCCGGGGCTCAGCACCTGCTCTTTGACCAGGTCGGTGGCGGCGATCAGCGTCTCGGCCGGACCGTTGGCCGCCGGATGTCCAACGGCGAGCCAGCCACGCAGCGCGTCGGCTGTATCGGGGGCGGCGGTGGGGAACATGCGCGGGAACTGGCCGGCGGCGTAGGTGCTGGTTTCTTGGTCCTGGTGGCTGCCGGGTGAGCCGGCCTGCTGCCAGCGGTTACGGGCGGCTGCGGTGGTGAACGTCGGGGGGTCGTAGCGACGGACCTGCCGGCCGGAGCCGTCGGCGGCCCGGAACGTCTCGGTGGTCATCGGGATGACGGCCGAGGTGACCCTCTGGCCATGAATGCGGGTGGTCAGGCTCCAGGTCGTGACCTGCAGGTGCTGGTAGGCGGCAGGTTGGGGCGCCGGCAGTGTCCTGGTCTGAGCCGCGATGCCGAGCAGTTCGCCGCGCGCCGACAGGCCGGCGGCGGTACCGCTGTAGTGCAAGGGCGCAGGCGTGGCGGCGTAGGCCGCCGGTGCGGGCTTGCCCGGCAGGCCGACCACGACGATGAGCGCGATCACCAGCGCGGCGACCGCTGCCAGGCCGCTGGCCCACCAGGCTCGCCGTGCCGTGCGAGGCGGGCGGGGAGCGGGCTGGCCGGCAGCGACCGGGGCTGACTGACTGCTGGTCAGGATGCGGGTCAGGTCGTGTTCGCGGGCGGCGTTGTCGGTCGCGAGCGGCTGGCCTCGGGCGGGATCGAGCGGGCCGAGCAACTGCCGGATTTCGGTGTCGGCGTTCATCGGCTGGACTCCTTGGCGTGGGCAGCGGCGGCGGAGAGATGGCCCGCGCGGGCGGCCTCATCGGGATCGGCGCTGGCGCGGTCGAGTTCGGCGCGCAGGCGCTTGCGGGCCCGGAGCAACTTCGTGCGGAAGGTCGCCGTGCTGCAGCCGAGAACGACCGCCGCCGCTCGGGCGTCGAGGTTTTCCCAGGCAATCAACTGCAGGACTTCTCGATCGGCGGCGGGCAGCCGGTCTAGGGCCGCGAGCAGCGTCAGCTGCCCCACGACGTCTTCGGCCAGGCGGTATTCGGCGGCGGCCGGCTGGGCGGCCAGTCGTTGGGTCAGCGAGTCGGCGCGACCGGTTGTCCTCAGGTAGTTGCTGACCGTCAGCCGGGCCACGCCGTACAGCCAGGCCAGCGGGTCACCGGCCGGCACATCGTCCCAGCGTCGCCAGACGACCAGGAAGGCATCGGCGACCACGTCCCGCACGGCGTCAGCCGGCACCCGCCGCTGCACGTAGCGGCTGACCGGCTCGTAGTAACGCCGATACAGCCCGCTGAATTGATCTTGACTGCGGTCCACGATCCCTCCCCTCACTAGAACTATGTCCGGGAGGGCGGACAATGTCACACCCTGGACGGGACCTACTTATGCACGCAGGGCAGTGCGAAATGCTGACTCCAGCCCTGAATGAAGACAGCCCGCCTGGCTGTCTCGGCCGCCTGCCTGCACGTGCTGGCCGAGCTGTTCGAACCCGGCGAGTTGCGGGACGTCCTTGCTGGGCAACGGTGGTCCCGGTGCGGCACGGCCTACTTGGGACCCGGATCGTGAGCCTCGCCAGCGGATCTCCCGTCTACCGCCCTTTACTCGTGCCGCTTCGGCTTGCGCCTCGGGTGCCCGGGAGCACCTGTTGTCGGGATAGGACCAGGATCGCATGATCGTCAAGCGGCTTACTCGGCAGTTTCATCAACCCGATGGCGCGGCGGGCAGTCGCACCGTTACGCAAAGCCCGCCGGCTGCCCGGGGCGTGAGCGTAAGGGTTCCGTCGTGTGCCTGGGCGATGCTCTTGACGATTGCGAGGCCGAGGCCGACGCCGGCATGGTCGGAGCGGATGCGTTCGGTGCCGCGGCGAAACGGCTCGACCAGGGTGGCCACCAGGTGCGGGTTGAGCTTCTCACCGGTGTTCTCGACGCTGAGTTCCACGCCCTCAGGGTGAGCACTGGTCGTGACCCGCACGGTGCCGTGCTCGGGCAGGTTGTGGACGATCGCGTTGTGCACCAGGTTCGTGGCCATCTGCAGCAGCAGCGCCTGCGAGCCAAGGGCGGGTGCCACGTCGCCGGCGGTTTCGATCGCCAGGCCGCGTTGTTCGGCAAGCGGCAGCAGCGTCTCGATCGCTTCCTCCACGACCAGGGACAGGTCAACGGGTTCGCGGGCGAAGGCCCGCTGGTCGGCCCGGCTGAGCACCAGCAGGGCTTCGGTGAGGTCGATCGCCCGGGCGTTCACGGCCTGCAGGCGGTTGACGAGCTCGCCGGGATCGCGGCTCGGATCCTTGCGGGCCACGTCGAGAAGCACCTGCATCACCGCCAGCGGCGTGCGCAGTTCGTGGGAGGCGTTGGCGGCGAACCGCTGCTGCTCGGCGACATGTGCCTCCAGCCGCGCGAGCATGGTGTCGAAGGCGTCGGCAAGTTCGCGGAACTCGTCCGTGCGGCCCGGTAACCGGATTCGGTGCGACAGCGATCCGTTCGCGGCCTGCCTGGTGGCCTCGGTGATGCGGCCTAGCGGCGCGAGCATCCAGCCGGCGAGCAGCCAGCCGCCGACGAGGCCGAACACCAGCAGGAACACCAACGCCTCCGCTGCCCGCGGCACGAAGGCGCGCAGCAGGTCGGAACGGTTGGGAGTGAATCCCAGCGCGATGATCGGACGGTTCGGCACGTACCGCAGCAGGAATACCCCCACGGTTGCGAGCAGCAAGGCACTTGCCAGCATGAGGAAACCGGCATAGCTGAGGGTGAGTTTGAGGCGGACGCTCGCCCCGGGCTGCCTATCCACGCGCTGCGCCCTCGCGGTCGGAGTCGGGCGGATTCTCGATGCGGTAGCCGACGCCGGGCACGGTGGCGATCACCCAGGGTTCGCCGAGCCGTTTGCGCAGCGCCGACACGGTGATGCGCACCGCGTTGGTGAACGGGTCGGCGTTCTTGTCCCACGCCCGTTCCAAAAGCTCCTCGGCGCTGACGACACCGCCTTCGGCCGCGACCAGGACGTCCAGCACGGCGAACTGCTTGCGGGTGAGCGCGACGAAGCGACCGTCGCGGTAGACCTCGCGGCGGAACGGATCCACCCGCAGGCCCACGATTTCTCGCACCGGCGGCCGGTGGTGGGCGCGCCTGCGGTCGAGTGCGCGCAACCGGAGCACGAGTTCGCGCAGTTCGAACGGCTTGGTGAGGTAGTCGTCGGCGCCGAGTTCGAAGCCGGAGGCCTTGTCGTCGAGCCGGTCGGCGGCGGTGAGCAGCAGGATGGGCATGCCGCTGCCGGAGGCGATGATGCGCTTGGCGATCTCGTCGCCGGACGGCCCGGGGATGTCCCGGTCGAGCACGGCGATGTCGTAGGCGTTGACGCCGAGCAGCTCGAGCGCGGCGTCGCCGTCACCGGCGATGTCGGCCGCGATCGCTTCCAGGCGCAGGCCATCACGGATGGCCTCGGCCATATAGGGTTCGTCCTCGACGATCAGCACGCGCATATCCGCTCGATGCTACGAGCCGGGACCTTTCGCCGGCATATCGAAAACCGCATACGCACCGGCAACGTCCCGCCGCCTTGACTGCGGGCATGATCCCCGCCCGGACCATCCGGACCACCAACACGATCGAACCGCGCGGCATGACCACGACGCCGCGGCCGCACTACGGAGCGACAACCCGCTACGGTCGCCGCCGTCGCGTACCGCTTGGCGCGATGCTGGCCCTGCTCATCGCCGCCACGGCCCTGGTAGCGGCCCGCCAACTCCACGACCACCTCGACGACCAGCACCGCGACTACCTGTCCACGGACGGCTGGCCGCTGCGCGGGCAGGGGGCGTACGCGCTCGGCGACGGCCGGCCGGCGGTCAGCCCGGACGAGCAGCCGGTCCCAATCGCCAGCCTGGCAAAGGTGATGACCGCCTATCTGGTGATCCGGCACTCGCCGCTGCATCCGGGCGACGGCGGCCGGCGATTCGTCGTCGATCAGGGCGACGTGGCCGACACCGAGGCACGTCGCCGCGACGGCCAGTCGATCATCGATGTCCGGGCCGGCGAGCAGCTCACCGAGCGGGATGCCCTGATGGCGATCCTGCTGCCGTCGGCGAACAACATCGCTGTGCTCGTCGCACGGCAGGACGCCGGCAGCGTCGCCTCCTTCGTCGCGGAGATGAACGCCACCGCGCACGCGCTGGGGATGTCGCACAGCACCTACACCGATCCGAGCGGGTACGACCCGGGCACGGTCTCGACGGCATTCGACCAGCTGCTGCTGGCCCAGGCGGTCGCGGACGACGACACGCTCGCCGCGATGATGGCAACCCGCAGCTACTCACTGCCGGTCGCCGGTGAAGTGACCAACACCGACGAGTTGCTCGGCCAGGACGGCTTCGTCGGCATGAAGACCGGCTCGGACGACGCGGCGGGAGGCTGCTTCATGTTCCGGTCCTGGCGGCACACCGGCAGCGGCACCGTGGCGGTGACCGGCGTGGTGCTCGGACAGCAGGGGCACGACCTGATCGCCGCCGGGCTGTATGCGGCCAAGCAACTGGTCAACCGCCTGGCGCCCGAGCCGGCGGTGCCCTGACCCGATCGGCCGGTCGTCGAAGCTGATCATTAGGTGGGAGTGTGAAAGCAGGAAGCGCCGCGAACCGGGAGATCGCGCCGGCAAGCCTCAGGCACTGATCAAGACTTGATTGATTCCAGAAAATGCACCAGACTCGGGACCGTGCTCGCCACTCCGGACTTCGAGCGCATGTTGCGCGAGGCCCAGCTCAGGGTGACCCGGCCACGGGTCGCGGTGCTGACCGCAGTGCACGACCATCCGCATGCCGACACCGACTCGGTCCTTGCCGCCACCCGGCAGGAACTCGCCGACGTCTCCCACCAGGCCGTCTACGACGTCCTGAAGGCGCTGACCGCCAAGGGCCTGCTACGCAAGATCCAGCCGGCCGGCTCGGTGGCGCGGTACGAGGCGCGGGTCAACGACAACCACCACCACGTGGTGTGCCGGTCCTGCGGGGCGATCGCCGACGTCGACTGCGCCGCCGGCGAGGCGCCCTGCTTGACTGCATCCGATGACAACGGCTTCGCCATCGACGAGGCCGAGGTCGTCTACTGGGGCCGGTGCCCCGCCTGTTCAGGCGAGACCAACAGCAATGAAGAAGAAGTGATTCCGAGACAGGAGAGCGACCGACGTGTCTGAGAGTGAGAACCCGGCAATCCCGGCCCCGACGCCGAGCGCGCATCGGCCGAGGACCAACCAGGACTGGTGGCCGAATCAGCTGGACCTCAAGGTTCTGCACCAGCACTCGTCCAAGGCCAATCCGATGGGTGAGGACTACCGCTACGCCGACGAGTTCGCCTCCCTCGACCTCGAGGCGCTCAAGCGCGACGTCATCGAGGTGATGACCACCTCGAAGGACTGGTGGCCGGCCGACCACGGCCACTACGGCGGACTGTTCATCCGGATGTCCTGGCACTCCGCGGGCACCTACCGCATCGAGGACGGCCGCGGCGGCGGGGGACAGGGCGCGCAGCGGTTCGCTCCGCTGAACAGCTGGCCGGACAACGCCAACCTGGACAAGGCGCGCCGGCTGCTCTGGCCGGTCAAGCAGAAGTACGGCAGCAAGATCTCCTGGGCCGACCTGCTCGTCTTCGCCGGCAACTGCGCGCTGGAGTCGATGGGCTTCCAGACGTTCGGCTTCGGCTTCGGGCGGGAGGACATCTGGGAGCCGGAGGAGATCTTCTGGGGGCCGGAGGACAGCTGGCTCGGCGACGAGCGCTACAGCGGCGACCGGGAACTGGCCGACACGCTCGGCGCCGTGCAGATGGGCCTGATCTACGTCAATCCGGAGGGCCCGAACGGCAACCCCGACCCGCTGGCGTCCGCTCGCGACATCCGGGAGACCTTCCGTCGGATGGCCATGAACGACGAGGAAACCTTCGCGCTCATCGCCGGCGGCCACACCTTCGGCAAGACGCACGGTGCCGCCTCGGGCGAGTACGTCGGGCCGGAGCCGGAGGCCGCTCCGATCGAGCAGCAGGGCCTGGGCTGGCAGAACCGCTACGGCACCGGCAAGGGCCGCGACGCGATCACCAGCGGCCTGGAGGTCACCTGGACGCCCACCCCGACCGCCTGGGACAACAGCTTCCTGGAGACGTTGTTCGGCTACGAGTGGGAACTCACCAAGAGCCCGGCCGGTGCCTGGCAGTGGCAGGCTAAGGACGGCGCGGGGGCGAACACCATCCCGGATCCCGAGGACGGCTCGCTGAACCGGCCGCCGACCATGCTCACCACCGACCTCGCGCTGCGGGTCGACCCGGCGTACGAGCGGATCGGCCGCCGGTTCCTGGACAACCCGGACCAGTTCGCCGAGGCCTTCGCCAAGGCCTGGTACAAGCTGCTGCACCGCGACATGGGTCCGGTCAGCCGCTACCTCGGCCCGTGGGTGCCGGAGGCCCAGCTCTGGCAAGACCCGGTTCCGGCGGTCGACCACGAGCTGGTCGGCGAGTCCGAGATCGTCACGTTGAAGCGCACCCTGCTGGATTCGGGCCTGTCCGGTTCCCAGCTGATCGCGACCGCGTGGGCCTCGGCGGCCAGCTTCCGCGGCACCGACAAGCGCGGTGGCGCCAACGGAGCACGGATCCGCCTGGAACCGCAGCGCAACTGGGAGGCCAACGAGCCGGCCCAGCTGGCCGAGGTGCTGCAGAAGCTCGAGCAGATCCAGCAGGACTTCAACAGCTCGGGTGGCGCGAAGATCTCCCTCGCCGACCTGATCGTGCTGGGTGGCTGCGCGGCCGTCGAGCAGGCGGCGAAGCAGGCCGGGCAGGTCATCACCGTGCCGTTCACGCCGGGACGCACGGATGCCTCGCAGGAGCAGACCGACGTGGAGTCCTTCGCGGTGCTCGAGCCGAAGGCTGACGGTTTCCGCAACTACCTTCGCGCCGGCGACAAGCTGCCGCCGGAGATGCGGCTGCTGGACAAGGCGTACATGCTGACCCTGACCGCGCCGGAGATGACGGTGCTGGTCGGCGGCCTGCGAGCGCTGAAGGTCAATGTCGGCCAGACCAACCACGGTGTCTTCACCGACCGGCCCGGCGCGCTGACGAACGACTTCTTCGTCCACCTGCTGGACGAGAGCACCGAGTGGAAGGCGTCGGAGTCGGCCGAGCACGTCTACGACGGCCGGGACCGGGCCACCGGCGAGGTCAGGTGGACGGCCACCGCCGTCGACCTGGTGTTCGGCGCCAACTCCCAGCTCCGGGCGCTCGCCGAGGTGTACGCCAGCGAGGATGCGAACGAGAAGTTCGTGCATGACTTCGTCGCCGCCTGGGACAAGGTCATGAACCTCGACCGGTTCGAATTGAAGTAGGCAGTGACGGGGTTCGGGTCGGCCGTACCGGCCGGCCCGGACCCCGAAAGGCCCGTGCCGGCATAAAGGCGATCCAAAAGAGCCCGCGCGGCGAATTCCTGCATTTGTTCTCTTGTGGACGTACCTCGTCAAACGTTAAATTAACGCGCTTGACACTTCCCCCACGAGAGGACACCCCCATGAAACGCAGGTTCATTGCGGTGGCCGCGGTAGCCGCCGCGGTCAGTTTCTGGCCCGCGGTGCAGGCCGAGGCCACGCCGGCCTGGTCGATCCAGACCACCTCGAATCCGGTCGGCGGCACCTTCAACGACCTCAGCGCGGTGTCCTGCGCGACCACCAGCAACTGTGTGGCGGTCGGCAGCTCCAGCAACGAACCGCTGGCCGAGACGTGGAACGGCAGCTCCTGGTCCCTGCAGTCCACGCCCAGCCTGGTCGGCGACAACTACCTGATCGCGGTGGACTGCTCCTCGGCCAGCGCCTGCACCGCCGTCGGCTTCAGCCAGAACGGCAGCCTCACCACGCCGCTGGCCGAGCGCTGGAACGGCAGCACCTGGTCGGTGCAGGCCATCGCCAACCCCGCCGGCTCCAGCTTCACCGACGTGCACGGGGTGTCCTGCCCGTCGGCGAGCAGCTGCTACGCGGTCGGCTGGTCCTCCAGCGGGGCGCTGGCCGAGCACTGGAACGGCAGCACCTGGACGATCCAGACGACGCCCAGCCCGACCGGCGTGCAACTGCTGAGCGTGTCCTGCAGCTCGACGAGCGCCTGCACGGCGGTCGGCAGCAACTCCCTGAACAAGGCGGTGGCCGAGCGCTGGGACGGCACCAGCTGGACCGCCCAGAGCGTCACCAGCCCGTTGAACAGCACCACCGAGCTGGAGTCGGTGGCGTGCCCGGCGGCCAGCAGCTGCATGGCGGTGGGCACCACGATCAACCACACCACCGGGGTCGCGGCCGGCATCTCCCAGTCGTGGGACGGCACCAGTTGGACCTCACAGGCGGTGCCCAGCCCCACCGACGCGGCTCTGAACGCGGTCTCCTGCGCCTCGGCCACCAGTTGCATCGCGGTCGGCGCGCATGACAGCACCTCGCTGACCCTGGCGCTGCAGTGGAACGGAAGCAGCTGGAGCAGCCAGAGCACGCCCAACCCGTCCGGGGCCACCTTCGCGACGCTGGAGAGCGTGTCCTGCCCGTCCAGCACGGTGTGCACCGCGAGCGGTTACTCCTACGCCACCACCTTCTCCGCGGCCAAGACGCTCGCCGAGCGCTGGGCCTGATCGGCTGACCGGTGAGCCTGGGCCTGCCCGGGTCCGGGCTCACCGGTCCGTCTTTCGAGGGCCGGAATTCGCCGTAGGGTGCAGGGCAGCCAGCACGACAGCTGGCGAGTGGGACACGAAAGAGCTGACATGTGGGACACCCTGGTACGACCGTCCGCCGAGCGGGCCGACGCCTATCGAGCCAGCGGCCGGTGGCGCCGCGAGACGGTGCTGGACGACCTGCAACGGGCCGCGCAGGCGACCCCGGACAAGCCGGCCATCATCAGCTACGTCAGCGGGAAGCTCGCCCGCACCGTGGACTACCGGGAATACGCCCAGCTGGTGGACCGGTTCGCCGCCGGGCTGCTGGAACTCGGCGTGCGGCAGCGCGACGTGGTGGCCATCCACCTGCCCAACTGGTGGATGCTCACCCCGCTCTACCTCGCCTGCTCCCGGATCGGCGCCGTCCCGGCACCGGTGATGCCGCCGCTGGGCCCGCGGGAGCTGCAGCACGTGCTCACCAATTCCGGCGCCAAGGTCTGCTTCGTGGCCGACAGCTACAACGGCGTGGACTACCTGCAGCGGCTGCTCGAGGTGGCGCCAGACACGCTGACCCACCGGGTCGTGGTGCGCACCGGGGAGGCCGGGCAGGCAGCCGGCGTGCTGGACTTCGAGGAGTTCTTCCTCGACTCGCCGTGGGAGCAGGCTCACCAGTTGCCCGAGCTGGCCAGCCTGGACGCCGACGACGTCGCACTGCTGCTGTTCACCTCCGGCACGTCGGGTGCGCCGAAGGCGGTGGCGCACAGCCACAACACGATGTACGCGTGCGCCACCGCGCTGGCCGAGTGCTACGGCTGGGGTTCCGACATCGTCGCCACCGTCCCGCACTACCTGACCCACATGGCCGGCAGCATCTTCTGCTGCTACATGCCGGTGATCCTCGGCGGTACCAGCGTGATGCAGGACGACAAGGACATCCCGCTGCTGCTCGACATCACCGCCGAGAGCCGGCTGACCTACGTCTACGCCGCTCCGGTCTGGGTATCGGCCATGGTGGCCGAGCAGCGCGTCCGGCCGCGCGACCTGTCCAGCCTGCGCCACCTGATCTCCGGTTCGATGCCGATCCCGCCGCAACTGGTCGCCGAGGCGCGGGAGGTGCTCGGGGTCGAGCTGGGCACGCTGTGGGGAATGACCGAGAACGGTCCGGCGACGGTGACCAAGCCGGACGACCCGGCCGGCTGGGGCGCGCACAGCGACGGTTCACCGGTGGGCGGTTCGGAGTTCCGGCTGGTGACCGAGCCCGGGGAGGAGATCGGCCGGCTGCTGGTGCGCAGCCCGACCCAGTGCCTGGGCTACCTCAACCAGCGGCAGCTGTACGAATCCTGCCTGGACGCCGACGGCTGGTTCGACACCGGCGACCTGGCCCGGCCGGACGGCCGGGGCGGCATCCGGATCACCGGCCGGCGGGAGGACCTCATCATCCGGCGCTTCGGCACCAAGGTTCCCACCTTGGAGGTTGAGGCGGTGATCGCCCAGCATCCGCGGGTGCGGGAGGTGGCGTTGATCGGCTATCCCGACCGGCAGTTCCCGAGCACCGACGGGGTGTGCGCGGTGATCGTGCCGGAGGGACAGCCGCTGAGCCTGGACGAGCTCACCGGCTACCTCGACAGCCTCGGCATGACCTGGCAGAACTGGCCGGACCGGGTGGAGATCCGCCCGAGCCTGCCGCGTACCTCGATGGGCAAGATCCAGCGGGCCATCCTCCGCGACGAGATCGAGCAGCCGGTCCGGTGAGCTCCGTCCGGTCGGGGTAGGGGTTCAGGCCGGGTGGCGGTGCGGGATGAACACCGCGATCACCGCCGCGCATGCCGCGGCGCCGGCGCAGATGGCGAACAGCGCGCGGTAGGCGGCCAGCGACGGCAGCTCGAAGCCCGCGACCATCACCGTGCTGACGGTGAGCAGGCTGCCGCCGATCGCGCTGGCCAGCGAGCTGCCGAGGGTCCGGGACAGCGAGTTCAGCCCGTTCGCCGCGGCCAGTTCCGAGACCGGCGAGTTGTGGTTGATCAGCGCGGGCATGGCCGCGTACGCGATGCCGGTGCCGGCGCCGACGATGGAGTTGCCGATCACGATGTACCAGATCGACTCGGTGGCGACGATGCGCTGCAGCCAGCCGGCCGCGACGACCACGGCGCCGATGGTCAGCGTCCGGTGCGCGCCGATCGAGCCGATCAGCCGGGCGGCGACCGGGGCGAGCAGCAGCATCAGCAGGCCGCTCGGTAGCAGGCACAATCCCGCCACCACGATGGAGGCATCGAAACCGTAGCCGGTCTGGTGCGGTGCCTCGACGTAGGCCGCGGTGCCGATCAGGCTGGCGAACAGCGCGAAGCCGAACATCAGCGTCGCGATGTTGGTCAGCAGGATCGGCTTGCGCGCGGTGGCGTGGATGTCCACCAGCGGCTGCCGGATGCGCAGCTCGAGCAGCACGAACGCGACCAGCAGCAGCGCGCTGCCGGCCAGCAGGCCGAGCGTGGCCGGCGACGTCCAGCCCCATTCCGAGCCCTGCGAAAGAGGCAGCAGCAGCGCCATCAGAGCCGCGGTCAGCACGGCGGTGCCGAGCAGATCCACCCGGCCACCCTGCCGGTTCGGTGCCTCCGGCACCACCAGCACGGTGCCCAGCAGGCTGATCAGACCGGCGGCCGCGGTGATCCAGAACAGCACGTGGAAGTCGGCATGTTCGGCCACCACCCCGGCCAGCGGCAGGCCCAGCGCACCGCCCACCCCGAGCATCGAGGAGATCACCGCGATGGCCGCCGGCACCCGCTCGCGGGGCAGCAGGGAGCTCAGCAGGCTGATGCCCAGCGGGATGGCGGCCAGCGACATGCCCTGGATGGCCCGGCCGGTGATCAGCAGGCCGAGGTTGTCGGTCACCGCGTCCAGCAGCGAGCCGGCGATGAGCGCGACCAGGGCGACCAGCAGCATGGCGCGCTTGCCGTACATGTCGCCCAGCCGGCCGAGGAACGGAACCGAGACAGCGCCCACCAGCAGCGTCGCGGTGAGCAGCCATTCGATGTTCGAGGCCGAGGTGTGCAGGTCGGCCGGCAGGATCCCCAGCACCGGCACCAGCAACGACTGGGTGAGTGAGACGACCAGTGCCGCGAGGCCGACGACCAGCAGTTCCAGCCGGGCCCGGCCGGGCGAGGTGCCGGCCGGCGCGGGAGGAGCCGCGGCCGTCGTCAGCGCGTTGTCAGCCATCCGGTCCTCTCCGGCCGCGCTGGCGCACGACGCCTCCATGCTAGGTACCCCCGAGCGCCTTCATTGGTGCCACAGCGGCCACGAGCGTGGCTGGAGGCGCACTAGCTGGCTGCCGGGCCGTGCCCGGCGTCGGTCAGACCTGCCCGCCGCAACCGTTCTGGATGTACTGGGAGTAGCCCTGCTGGATTCCCCAGGACTGCACGACACCCTGGCAGTTGGTGGTGTGGCCACCGATCTCGTGGGTGTGCGCGGCGTCGGAGAAGTACAGCCAGCCGCACTCGGTGTTGGCCGGGCAGGCCGAGTACGCCTCGGCCGGCGCGCTCGGCAGGAACAGGGCGCCGGCAGCGACGGCGGCCGTCGCGCCGGCCAGGATGCGACGGGAGATGGGACGACGAAACATGGGGGCAACCTCCGGAGGGCAGACGGTCCAGGGATTAGATACCTATGAACTCAGAAGTGTCAATCATTGCTATTTGCCCAGCTGGACAAACCGGAGGATGGGTTCCGCTCCGACCGCCTTGGAAGCGGCTTATTTCTCCCCGTAGGGTGCAAAGAAAGCCTGACGTTCCGAAGCGGCGAACGGAGAGCCTGATATGTGGGACAGCCTGGTGCGCCCCTCCGCCGAGTTGGCCGAAACCTTCCGGTCCACCGGACGGTGGCGCAACGAAACCATCCTCGACGATCTGGCCCGGGCGGTGCGCAACACCCCGGACAAGCCGGCCGTCATCAGCTACGTAGACGGCAGCCTGCGGCGCACGATCAGCTACCGCGAACTCAGCACGCTGGTGGACCGGTTCGCCGCGGCGCTGCTCGAACTCGGCGTGCGACCGCGTGACGTGGTGGCCGTCCACCTGCCCAACTGGTGGATGCTCAGCCCGCTCTACCTGGCCTGTGCCCGGATCGGCGCGGTGGCCGCGGCGTTGCCGCCGGTCTTCGGCTACCGGGATCTCAGCGTGGTGCTCACCAACGCCCGGGCCAAGGTCTGCATCGTGGCCGACAGCTACAACGGCATCGACTACACGCAGCGGTTGGCCAAGGTCGCGACGGACACCCTGGTGCACCGGGTGGTGGTGCGCGCCACGGATCAACCGCCGGCCGACGGGCTGATCGACTTCGAGGAATTCTTCGCCAACACCGCCTGGGAGGAACGCCATCCGGTGGCCGACCTGCCCATGCCGCAGGGAGACGACGTCTCCATGCTGATGTTCACCTCGGGAACCTCGGGCACCTCGAAGGGAGCCGTGCACAGCCACAACACCCTCTACGCCGGCGCGTCCGCACTACCGCTGAGCTACGGCTGGGGAGCCGACACGGTGGTGGCGGTGCCGTCCTACCTCACCCACCTGGCCGGGCTGATCTTCAGCGCCTACATGTCTGTGGTGCTGGGCGGAACCAGCGTCATGCAGGACCAGCCGCAGATGGATTTGCTGCTCGATCTCATCGATGCGCACGGGGTGACCTACGTCTACGCCGCCCCGGTGTTCTTCCGGGACATGGTGGCCGAGCAGCGGGCCCGGCCGCGCGACCTGTCCAGCCTGCGCAACGGGGTAACCGGCTCGGCTCCGATCCCGCCGCAGCTGATCACCGAGGTCCGCGAGGTGCTCGGGGTGGAGCTGGGCACGCTGTGGGGGATGACCGAGAACGGTCCGGTGACGGTGACCAGGCCGGATGACCCGACCGGCTGGGGTGCGCACAGCGACGGTTCACCGGTGGGCGGTTCGGAGTTCCGGCTGGTCGGCGAACCGGGGGAGGAGATCGGCCGGCTGCTGGTACGGGGGCCGAGCCAATGCCTCGGCTACATCAACCAGAAGGACGTCTACCAGGCCTGCCTGGACGCCGACGGCTGGTTCGACACCGGCGACATGGCACGCCCGGACGGCCGGGGCGGCATCCGGATCACCGGCCGGCGGGAGGACATGATCGTCCGGCAGCGCGGCGGCAAGGTGCCCATCCTGGAGGTGGAGGCGGCCCTGCTCCGACACCCCCAGATCCGCGAGGTGGCGCTGATCGGCTATCCGGATCCCGATGCTCCGGGCGCGGAGCTGGTCTGCGCGATGCTGGTGCCCGAGGGCGAGCCGCCCACCATGGCGGAGGTGAACAGTTACCTCGACGGCATCGGCATGACGTCCTGGAACTGGCTGGACCGGATCGAGGTCCGCGACTCGCTGCCGCGCAACTCGATGGGCAAGGTGCACCGGGCGACCCTGCGCCAGGAACTGGATCAGCCGGCCGAGGCCCGCTGACACCGCAGTTGGTCTAGACAACCCCTCGGGTCGGGACTAGCGTTCGAGCGGACAAATCAGGCTTATCGCCGGCTCGTGTCGCCACCCTCCGCGACTCCGGCCGGCTGCGGGAGGACGCGCTCATGCTCTGCTCCGCCGTGCCCGTTCGTCGAGCCGCGGCCGGCGTGGCCGCCGCCGCGTTGGCGATCTCTGCCGTGCTGGCTCCACCGGTCGGCGCCGTGCCGCCGGGCGCGCGCGTTGCCTCGGGTGCACGGGTTGCCTCGGTGGAGCAGAATTCGCCGCCGCAGCTCATTCCGGCACCGTCGGCGGCGCTGGACGCGATGATCGGCAACCCACCGCGACTGCTGCGCACCGGCACCGCCCGGCAGGCCGGCCTGCTGTCGCAGCCGATCGCCAGGATTGCCGGTGACGTGGCCGCCGGGCTGCAGCCGCAGGGCGCCGGCCACCATCCGCTGTTTCCCGGCGCGGTGTCGCTGCAGGCGCACCGGGGCGTCATCGTCTCCGACGTCGCGGTCGGCTATTCGGATCTGTATGCCGATTCGGCACCAACCCTGCTGCCGCCGGACCAGCGGATCCGCACCCGCACCGACACCATCTACGACCTTGCCTCGCTGTCCAAGCTTTTCACCTCGATCGTGGCGATGCGCCTTGCCGAACGGGGAGAACTGGATCTGACCGCGCCGGTGGCACGCTACCTGCCGGCCTTCGCCGCGAACGGCAAGTCCGCGATCACCCTGACCAACCTGTTGACCCACACCTCCGGGCTGGCCCCGGATCCGGATTCCGCCGCTCTGGCAGCTGCCCGCCGAGGACAGGATCCCGGCGATCCTGGCAGTCACGCCCGCCGCGCCGCCGAACACCCGCTACGTCTACTCGGACCTGAACATGATGACCCTGGCGCTGGTCGAGCAGGCGGTCACCGGCAAGCCGCTGGACACGCTGGTCGCCGGGCTGATCACCGGGCCGCTGCGGATGACCAGCACCCTGTACAACCCGCCGGCAAGCCTGTTGCCGCGGATCGCTGCCGAGGAGTACCAGACGGTGCCCGACCGCGGGCTGGTGCACGGGCAGGTGCATGACGAGAACGCCTGGGCGCTGGGCGGCGTGGCCGGCCACGCCGGCGTGTTCTCCGACGCGCACGACCTTGCCGTGCTCGCCCAGACCCTGCTCAACGGTGGCAGCTACGGCCGCACCCGGATCCTGTCCAAGGCCTCGGTGATCGCGCTGTTCACCAACCTCAACCAGGCCTTTCCCGGCGACAACCACGGCTACGGCTTCGAGCTCTACCAGCACTGGTACGAAGGCGCGCTGGCCACGCCCTACACCGCCGGGCACACCGGTTTCACCGGCACCGACCTGGTGATCGACCCGACCACCGACTCGTTCTCGATCCTGCTGACCAACGCGGTGCATCCGAGCCGCAGCTGGGGCTCCACAAATCCGGTGCGGCGGGCGGTCGCCGACGACCTGGCCCGCGCTGTCGCGGTGCACCCGCTGGCCGGCGACACCGCCTGGTACTCCGGCATGGTCGACGCCAGCACCGAGACGCTGACCGTGCCGCTGCCGGAACTGGCCGAGCACGCCCGGTTGGCCTTCGGGCTGTGGTACGACACCGAGCCGACCGATCTGCTCACCCTGCAGGAGTCCACCGACGGCGGTGCCAGCTGGGCTCCGCTTGGCTTCGAACTCAGCGACGGCCGGCACCGGTACTACGCCGCCGGCCCGGTCAGCGGCTACTCCGGCCACCGCTGGTATGCGGCCAGCACGGTCCTGCCGCCCTCGTCCGGGCCGGTGCTGCTGCGTTGGAGCTACCGGACGGACAGCCTCTACCACGGCCGGGGCGTCTACCTCGACCGGCTGGTGGTGCGCGATGCCACCGGGCTGCGCTTCGACGACACCCGCCCCGCCGACGCGGCGCGGATTGCCGCGGTCGGCTTCGGCCCGTCCGACGACTAGCGCGTTCGCTCTGAGCGCCGTTCGCTCTAAGCGCCGTTCGCTCTAAGCGCCGTTCGCTCTGAGCGCCATCAGTCGATGAGACCCCGTACCGCCGACTAGGTCGTCAGCGGCGCGTCGAGAGCTCGCGCCACGAAGCCGCTGGCGGCCGCCAGCCGGCGCTCGGCCTCGGCAACGTCCAGGCCGGCCAGCAGCATGACGGTGGCCACCTTGCAGCGGTTGCCGGCGCGCTCCAACGCGGCGCCGGCGGTCTCCGGATCCACCCCGGCCGCCTCGGCGACGATCCGGCGTGCCCGGTCGAACAGCTTCTCGTTCGTCGGCCGCAGGTCGATCATCAGGTTGGAGAAGGTCTTGCCCAGCCGCACCATGGCAGCGGTGGTCAGCATGTTGCAGATCAGCTTCTGCGCGGTGCCGGCCTTGAGCCGGGTCGAGCCGGTCAGCACCTCCGGGCCGGTGTCCACCTCGATGGCGATATCGGCGTGCCCGCTGGCCAGGGCGCCGCGGTTGCAGGACACCGCCACGGTGACCGCGCCCAGCTCAGCGGCCCGGTCCAGGGCCGCGATGACGTACGGCGTGCGCCCGCTGGCGGTGAGGCCGACCAGCACGTCGCCGGCACCGACGCCGGCGGCCTCCACATCGCGCACTGCCTCGCCCGGGCTGTCCTCGGCACCCTCGGCCGCCACCCCGAACGCCTCGCTGCCACCGGCCAGCAACGCGACCACCCGACTCGGGTCGATGCCGAAAGTGGGTGGGCATTCGACCGCATCCAGCAGCCCGAGCCGCCCGCTGGTGCCGGCGCCGAGATAGATCAACCGGCCGCCGCGTTGCAGGGCCACGCTGATCTGCTCGACGGCGGCCGCGACCTGACCGATCGCGGCGGCCACCGCGACCGGCACGTCACGGTCCGCGGCGTTCATCACCGACAGCAGTTCGGTCACCGACATGCCGTCCAGGTCCGCGGTCAGCTCATTGCGCATCTCGGTGCGCAGGCTGGCCAGGTCCAGCTGGCCGGCCGGGTTCACGACGGGCTCCGGCGGGTGGCCCGGCCGCGCCGGCGGTGGATCGCGGAGAAGGTGCTGCTCAGCGCCTCCTCCGCGCGGTCGTAGTTGCGCTGGGCCACCCCCACGAACAGGAAGTCCACCACCGCGAGCTGGGCGATCCGGCTCACCGTGGCGCCGGAACGGAACGGGGTTTCCCGCACCGCGGTGGTCAGCACCAGCGACGCCACCCCCGCCAGCTCCGAGCTGGCGAAGTTGGTCAGCGCTATGGTCGTCGCACCCCGCTCGGCGGCCAGCCGCAACGGCTCGATGGTGTCGGTGGTGGTGCCCGAGTGCGAGATGGCCAGCGCCACGTCCGATTCGCCGAGCAGGGCCGCGGCGGTCAACGCGGCGTGGGTGTCGGTCCAGACGAAGGCCAGCAGGCCGATCCGGTGCAGCTTCTGGTGCAGGTCCATCCCGACGAAGCCGCTGGCTCCGGTGCCGAAGATGTCGATCCGCCGGGCCGATCGCAGCCGCTCGACCGCCTGCTCGAGGATGTCCAGGTCGAGGTGTTCGGCGGTCTCCTCCAGGGCACGCGCCTCGTTGTAGGCGATCTTGTCCACCACCTGCCGCAGCGTGTCGGCCAGGTCGATGTCGCCGGTCGCGGTCGGCCGGCCGGCGGTACGTACATCCTCGCGAGCGGCCGCGCCGGCCAGGCCGAGCCGCAGCTGCGGGTAGTTGGCGAAGCCCACCGCGCGGCAGAACCGCATCACGGTGGCGACTGAGGTGCCGGCCGCGTCGGCCAGCGCGCCGATGGACAGGTGCGCGGCCGCGGCCGGATCGGCGAGCACCACGGTGGCGACCCGCTGGGCCGCGGGTTGCAGCGACGGCAGCGCGCCCCGGATGCGAACCAGGACGTCGGTGCCGCTCTCGGCCCCGGGCAACGCCATCTCGCACCTCTCTTGCCGGACGGCCGGCGCGCTCCACGCTGCCGCATCCGCGAGGCTAAACCACCGCAGTGTCAAATAACAACACCAGGCACAACTTTCGAGGAAGTTATTGACATAGGGGTCGGAATGTCCACATACTCCCATCGTCAGCTACTCGCTGTTCTGGTTGGCGGCCCGGCTACTCGAGGAGCGCGTCATGCCCGCGGTACTCGCGGTGGATCTGGGCAAGAGTGGCTGCCGGGCGGCGCTGTGGCTGGCGCCGGAGCAGGAACCGGGAGGGAACCGCACGCCCGCTCGCGCGGCCGAAGGGCCCGGTGCTCCGGGCCTGGCCGCGGACGGCGGGCTGGCGGCTGCGGAGCAAGTGATCATCAGTGTTTGCAACGAGATTCTGGCAGACGCGGGGCATCCGGAAGTGGGTGTCCTGTGCGTCGGGGCGGCCGGGGCACTGGCCGCACCCGATGCGGTAAGGACGTTGGCCGGTTGGCTGTCGGCGCGCATCCCGACCGGCGAGGTGGTGGTGTGCAGCGATGCACTCACCGGCCACGCCGGTGCGCTGGGCGGCCGACCCGGCCTCGTCCTGACCGCCGGTACCGGAGCGGTGGTGGTCGGCCTCGGCCCGGCCGGCCTGGTGCAGGTGGACGGCTGGGGACCGCTGCTCGGTGATGCCGGCAGCGGTGGCTGGATCGGCATTGCCGCCCTGCGCGCCGCCCTGCGCGCCTACGACGGTCGCGGCCCGCGCACCGCGCTGGAGCAGGCGGCCGCCGACCTGTACGGCGAGCTGGCCGGGCTGGCCGGCCAGTTCGGCGGCCGGGCCAACGTGGCCCAGACGGCTGCCACCTTCGCACCCACGGTGGCCAAGCTCGCCGAGTCCGGCGACCAGGTGGCCGCCCGGATCCTGCGCGATGCCGCGGCCGAGCTAGCCGACTCGGTGCTCACCGCGGCTCGGCGGCTGGCGATCTCCCAGCCGGAGATCGCGATCACCGGTGGCCTGGTCGAGCTCGGCCCGGCGCTGCTCACCCCGCTGCAGCAGCGGGTCCAGGCCGCCGAACCCGCACTGCGGCTGCAGCCGGCCGCCGGCTCGGCGCTGGACGGCGCCAGGTTGCTCGCGCTGCGTGCCGACACCGTGGCCGAGCCCTACCTGCATCGGAGCCGCGCCGGCGCGGCTCCGGCGAAGGAGTAAACCTTGCGAACACTCGATCTTCTCGTGCTGGTGGTCTACCTGATCGTCATCGCGACCATCGGGCTTCGGCTGTCCGGCAGGCAGCGCTCGACCAGCGACTACTTCGTCGGTGAAGGCCGGATGCCGTGGTGGGCGGTCTGCTTCTCGGTGGTGGCCACCGAAACCAGTGTGCTGACCGTGATCAGCGTGCCGGGCGGAGCGTACAGCGGGCAGGGGTTCGGCAACGTCGAGTTGGCGTTCGGCTACATCATCGGCCGGATCGTGGTGGCAACCGTGCTGATCCCGCTGTACAAGCGGGGAGGGTTCGTCAGCGCCTACCAGTACCTGGCGCTGCGGTTCGGCCGCAACCTGCAGGGCCTGGCCTCGATCACCTTCGTATTCACCAGGCTGCTCGCCGAGGGTGTCCGGCTGTTCGCCTCCGCGATCCCGATCAAGCTGCTGCTGGACGAGTTCGGCATGCACGTCGGCTACCAGCTCATCATCGTGCTGCTGACCGTGCTGACGGTGATCTACACCTATCTCGGCGGGATCAAGGCGGTGATCTGGACCGATGGCCTGCAAATGGGCCTCTACCTCGGTGGCGCGCTGCTCGCGTTGTGCGTGCTCAGCTCGCACGTCGGTGCCGCCGGCTATTCCTCGGCGCTGCACGCGGGCAAGTTCCGGGTCTTCGACACCGACTTCGGCCTGGCGCACATCCTGACCAGTTCGTTCGCGCTGCCCACCGCGATCATCGGCGGCGCGCTGTTCTCGATGGCAAGCCACGGCTCCGACCAGTTGATCGTGCAGCGGATCCTGGCCTGCCGCAGCCTGCGCGACGGGCAGCGGGCGATGATCGGCTCGGCGATCTTCGTCACCATCCAGTTCGCCGCGTTCTCGCTCCTCGGCGCCCTGCTCTGGTCCTACAACCGCGGCCGGACGTTCAGCCAGCTGGGCCTGGCCAGCAGCGACAACATCTATCCCAACTTCATCCTGCATGGCTTACCGGCCGGCATCTCCGGCCTGCTGGTCGCCGGCATCCTCGGCGCCGCGATGGGCTCGCTGTCCTCGGCGCTGAACTCCATGTCCAACTCCACCGTCGCCGACATCATCACCAGCTTCAGCCGCCGCCGGCCGAGCGATCAGGCGATGTTACGGGTAGCCAGGGCGATGACGCTGGTCTGGGCCGTGCTGATGGCGGTCTTCGCCTGCGGCTTCAGCAGCAGCACCGGCAACGTCTACCTCACCGGCCTGGCGATCGCCGGCTACACCTACGGCGCACTGCTCGGTGCGTTCCTGCTCGGCCGGCTGATCCGGCGGGCGAACGAGCTGGACGCGGTGATCGCCTTCCTGGTCACGGTGGCCGTGATGACCTACATCGTCCGGGTGGTCAAGATCGACGTTTCCACCGCCGGCGTCACCAAGCACGCCGCGATCGCCGCGCAGTGGCTGGTACCGATCGGCGTCGCGGTGACCATGCTGGTCGGCGGCCTGCTCAGCCTGTGCCACCGGCCGGCCCGGGTGCCGGACGAGCACGACGAGGCGCCGAGCGTGGCGCTGACCCGCTGAAGACCGGGCCGGCCCGTTTCAGCGGGCCGGTGATTCCGCAGTCCCGTCAAGGAGAATCATGAAGCTCACCTCCATGCTGGCAGCCGCGCTGGGCGGCGTGCTGGCGATCGGCACGGCCGCCGCCGTGCCCGCGCAGGCCGCCCAGCACGGCAGCCCGACGGCATCGATCCTGGGGCAGCTCAGCCTGGAGCAGAAGGTGGGACAGCTGTTCGCGACCTACGCCTACGGAGACACCGCCACCACCGAGGATCCCGCCTACACCAGCCAGAACCAGGCTCTGTACGGGGTCGACAACGGGGCGCAGCTGGTGGCCAAGTACCACCTGGGCAGCGTCATCTACTTCAGCTGGAGCGGTAATCTCGCCAGCCCGGGCCAGATCGCCACGCTGTCCAACGGGTTGCAGCAGGCGGCCAGTGCCAGTGATGGCGTGCCGCTGCTGATCAGCACCGACCAGGAAGGCGGCTCGGTCACCCGGATCGGCGCACCGCTGGCGGTCTCACCGGGCAACATGGCCATCGGCGCGACCGACCGGCTCACCGACTCCTACGACATGTCGCGGGTCACCGGCCAGCAGCTGAAGGCGCTGGGCATCAACGTCGACGACGCCCCGGTGGTGGACACCAACACCAACCCGGCCAACACCGCCGACGGGCCGCGCTCGTTCGGCGACCGCGCGCTGCCCGTCGCGGCGTTCGGCGCGGCCTCGATCGCCGGCTACCAGCACGCCGGGATCGCCGCCACCGCCAAGCACTTCCCTGGCCTCGGCAGCACCAGCGTGAACACCGACAACGGGATCGCGGTCACCGACGAGAGCAGGGCCGACTTCGAGCGCAACGACCTGCCAGCGTTCCGAGCCGCCGTCGCCTCCGGCGTGGACGAGATCATGGCGGCGCACATCGTCGCTCCGGCACTGGATCCGAGCGGTGCGCCGGCCAGCCTGTCCGAGCCGATCGTGACCGGCCTGCTGCGCAACGAACTGCACTACGACGGCGTGGTGATCACCGACGCGCTGTCGGCCGCGGCGCTGGCAGACGTCGACCCGGCCCAGCGTGCGGTGCGGGCCATCCAGGCCGGCGACGACCAGCTGCTGATGCCCACCGACCTGGCCGCGGCCGAGTCGGCGGTGCTGGCCGCGGTGCACGACGGAACCATCAGCGAGGCCCGGATCGATAAGTCGGTGAGCCGGATCCTGCGGCTGAAGCAACGGCTCGGGCTCTTCGACGGCGCCCAGGTGGACGCGTCCCAGGCGGCCAGCCGGGTGGGCACCGCGAGCCAGCTCGCAACCGCCGCGCGGACCGCCGCCGACTCGATCACGCTGGTACGTAACGGAGCTGGCACGCTGCCGCTGGCCGAGGGCTCCGGCAAGCAGGTCCTGATTACCGGCTGGGGTGCCAGCAGCACCCAGGTACTGGCGGCCGAGGTGGCCGGCCACGGCGTGCGGACCCAGCGGGTCTACACCGGCTCGGCACCGAGTAGCGCCACCATAGCCAAGGCGGTCGCCGCGGCCCGGTCCAGCGACGAGGTGGTGGTCACGACGAACAACGCCTGGGGCGACACCGGCCAGCAGAACCTGGTGCACCAGTTGGTGGCAACCGGCACGCCGGTGACCGTGCTGGCCCTCGGCGCTCCGTACGACCTCGGTTACCTGCCCGAGGTTCGGACGTTCGTGGCCGGCTACGGCTACCAGCCGGACAGCCTGGATGCGCTCGTCGCGGTGCTCTTCGGCACCCAGCCGCGCGGCCGGCTGCCGGTGACGGTGCGCGGCAGCGACGGCAGCGTGGTGACCGGCTGGGGGACCGGCCTGCACTACTGATCCGGCGCTGGGTGGCTGCCCGCTCGCCGGGCGACGCTAGCCCCCGCCGGACCGTGCTAGCCGCCGCCGGGCGGCGCTAACTGCCGCCGGACGGCGCTAGAGGGGAATCTCGGCGACGATGGCGCCGGGCGTGGGCTGCCCGGCCCCGGACGCCCGCTCGATCGAGATGCCCATCTGGGCGGTGTGCGCGAGATCGCCGCTGGCCTGCACCAGCACGGTTCCGTTCTGGTCGGGCCGGAACACCCCACCCGAGGTGGCAGCGCCGGTCGGCGAGAGCATCCACACCTGGTAGGCCTTGCCGACCGGCGGAGCCGGGATGTCCTGACCGATCAACACCAGCCGGTGCTTGGCCTTGGAGTAGATCAGGGTGGCATGCCCGGAGCGGCCGATCGGCGCCGAGACGGTGGCCAGATCGCCGCTGTCCAGCAGCGCGCTGACCGCGTTGGGTGAGAGCCGGTGACCGGCAAGCTGCTGGTGCTCCCGCGCGCCCCAACCGAGGGCTACCACCGCGATCAGCGCGCAGGCCGCGGCAACGGCCGGCCAGAGGCCGCGCCGGGGCATCCGGCGGCCGAGCGTGGAAACCGTGCCCACCCGCGGTGGCAACGGTCGTACCTGGCCGATCGCCGAGAGCAGGTCGGCCCGCAGTTGCTCCGGTGGGCCGATCGCGGCGGTGTGGCTGAGCTCGGCCGCGGCCGCCCGCAGGCTGGCCACCTCGCCGGCGCAGTCGGCGCAGTCGGCGAGGTGGTCCTCGAACTCCGCCCGCTCCGGCTCGTCGAGTGCGTCGACGGCATAGGCGCCGACCAGGCCGCTCGGCTCGTGGTCAGTCATCGGTCACCCCCAGAGTGTCGCGGAGCCGGATCAGGCCGTCCCGGATTCGGGTCTTGGCGGTGCCCAACGGTAGGTCCAGCAGCACGGCGACCTCGCGGTGGGTGTAGCCGGCGAAGTAGGCCAGGCTGATCGCCTCTCGCTGCGTCTCGGTCAGGCCGTGCAGCGCGGCGCGCACCCGCTGAGCCTCCAGGTTGGCCTGTGCCACCTCGCTGACCTGGTCGTACGGACGCTCGGACTGGGTGGCGGCGTACCGGTCATCCCGCAGCGTGGCCGAGCGGGCCGACCGCACCCGATCCACCGCCCGACGGTGCGCCAGCATCAGCAGCCAGGACAGCACGCTGCCCAGCGCCGGGTCGAACCGAGCCGCCTCCCGCCACAGCTGCAGGTAGACGTCCTGGGTGACCTCGGCGGCCTGCGCCGGATCCCGGACCACCCGCAGCACCATGCCGTACACCCGTGCGCTGGTCCGGTCGTAAATGCCCGCGAAGGCCTGCTGGTCGCCGCGAGCAGAAGCGGCCAGCAGGTCGGCAAGTTCGGGCAACCCGCCGTCGGCCGGTTGCGAACCGGCCGAGACGGCCCGGCTGAACGGCATATCACCCACTGTGTCAGATCCGTTCGAACATTTCCGATCACGGCACCGCGGCGCGCTGCCTCCAGTAGTTCGCTGCCCGCCGGCAACCGGATTGCTCATGACATTGAGCCCGTCCTGCCGTACACCGGCCGGTCGGGGAGGGCATACTGAAATTGGTCTGGAATGAGGCCCGGCAGGTCGTAGGAGAGCGAAGCTGGCCGTGACGGAGACGTCTTTCGAAGCCGCTGAGCTGTTTGCCCGCATAGCGCGAGAACTGGCCGAGCTTGCCGATCTGCGGCAGACGACCCAGCGGATCGTCGAACTCGCGGTGCAGCTGACCGGTTGCGCGCCTGCGGCGGTGTGGTCGCTCAGCCCCGGCCAGCATGCCAGCCTGCAGGCCGTCACCGACCCGGCAGCGGGCCGGCTGCTCGGCCGTATCCTGCGCGATATCGACGAGGGTCCGGCCCGCACCGTGCTGCTGGCCCACCAGTTGGTGCGGATCGAGGACACCGAAGCCGACACCCAGTGGCCCCGCTATGTCGCGGCGCTGGCCGGCGCCGGCCTTCCCATCAGGTCCGTCCTGGGCTATTCGCTGCGATTGGGCGGCCGGCAGCTCGGCGCGCTGATGCTGTACTCGGCCAAGCCCGGCTACTTCACCGGTGACCTCGTCCAGGTCGGCGGCGTGCTGGCTGACCACGCCGCCATCGCACTGGACGCGGCAACCGCTGGCGAGAAGGCCGAACACCTTGTGCTGGCGCTGCAGTCCAACCGGCGGATCGGCATGGCCATCGGCATCCTGATGGCACTGCACCAGCTGGATGAGCAGCAGGCCTTCGACCTGCTGCGAGTGGCCTCCCAACACACCCACCTGAAACTCCGGCAGGTTGCCGAGGAGGTCATCCTGACCGGCGCCCCGCCGAACTGGCCGACCCGCCAGCCAGGCTGATCCGTTCGTCCGGCTTCCGGATGGAATCGTCCTTCATCACAGGGCACATTCTCGATCGCTGACCGGTTGCCTGCTCGCTCCGGATGGTGGTCGGCCAATCCGCTTGCGGCGCGGCGCCGAACCACTCGCGTTCGTTCCACCCCGGCCGGGGCTTCCCGGCTTCGTCCTGGAGGAAATATGAAGAAACCCCTGCTTCTATTAGCGCCCGCGGCGGCGATCGGTCTTGCCGCGTTGGCGATGCCGGGTGCGGCTTCGGCTGCTGGTGGCTCGTCGTATCAGGCTCAGCTCAGTGCGTTGAATCATTCGAGTGGTTCGGGCAGCGTGATGATCACGCTGAACGGCTCGCAGGCCACGGTCAGCGAGCATTTCTCCGGCCTGGCCGCCACGTTCGGTGGCAAGCCGTATCCGCATGTGCAGCACATCCATATCGGCGCGCAGGGCCAGTGCCCGACCACCGCGGCGGACAAGAACGGTGACGGCGTCATCTCCACCACCGAGGGCGCTCCGTCCTACGGCGCCATCGGCACCACGCTGTCGACCTCCGGGGATACCAGCCCGGCCGCCGGCACCACGCTGACCGTCGCGCCGGCCGGCGCGTCCACCGACTACAACCGGACGATCAGCCTGGACTCCAAGACGCTGGCCTCGCTGCAGGCCGGCACCGCGGTGATCGTGGTGCACGGTCTGGATCCGGCGACGTTGAGCACGACCGCGCAGGGGGAGAAGAGTGACCTGGTGCCCTCGCTTCCGCTGGCTGCGACCTCGCCGGCGTTGTGCGGCACGCTGGTCGCCTCGCAGATGGGCAGCATCCCGGGTGGTAGCGCCGACACCGGTGGCGGCAGCACCGCCGGCCTGCAGCACCAGGGCTGGATCGAGATCGGCGGCGGCCTGATGCTCGCCGGCCTGGCCGCCAGCGCCGCCGGACTGCGTCGCCGTACCTCGGCCGCCGACTAGGGATGCACGGGGGTTCCTAGCCGATGTACGAGCCGCGGCACCACGGCCGGCGCCGACCACTGCGCTGGCCGTGGTGCCGCTCGACGCCAGAGATCCACCAGCATGGGAGTTTCGATGATCAGATTCCGCTCGCCGCTCGGCCTGCCGGCAGCCGGGCTGCTCGTCGGCGTGCTTGCCCTGGGGTCACTCGCCGGCTGCGGAACGGCTAGCACGCCGGCCGCTCCGGCGGCGGCTATGCAGTCACCCATGGCGGTGTCGTCCAGCACGCCGAGCGCCACCGCGCTGATGGTGTGTGGTGCCGACATCCGGGACAAGGTTCGACAGGTGTTGGCGCTGGCCTCGCCGCCGGCAACCTCCGACAGCTTCGCCGATGGCCGATACACCTGCACCTATCGACTGCCGATGGGCCCGCTGGTGCTGTCGGTGCAGCAGTCTGCCTCATCCGCTGCTGCCAACCGGTTCTTCGCCGCCGAGCGGACCAGGCTAGCCGGCGACACCCTGCCCGGCCTGGGCGAGGCCGCCTTCGGCACCGGCAACGGCACCGTGCTGGTCGTCAAGGACAGCGAGACGCTGACCGTCAACGCCAACGGGCTGCCTGTCGTGTTCGGCAGCCAGCGGCAGCGGCGCACCGACCTGGCCTACGAGATTGCCTCGGACGTGCTCGGCTGCTGGACCGGCGACGGCGACGAGTAGCCCGCCGGAGCGTCGCTCGGAAACGGTGGAGCGCCGCTCGGCACGGTAGGCGCGCCGGTCAGGACAGCGGCCGCGCAGCGCCGGTCAGGACAGCGGCCGGCGCAGCGCCGGTCAGGACAGCGGCCGGCGCAGCTGGGCGAACCGCACGCAGTCCGGCCAGGTCAGCAGCCGGGTCTGGGCGATCGTCTCGGTCGCGAGGCGCAGCTCGTCGGCGCTAAGTTCGTCCTGCGCTTGGCGGAGCAGCTCGGCAGCCTGTGCTTCACCGATCCCGCGGGCGGCGAAACCGGCCAGCACGGCGGAATCGATGGTGGGTCTGAGGTCTGCCGTCATTGCCTCTCCTTCATCACCGCGCCGTCGATATCCACTCAACCGCCCGCTGGCGCGAGCAGGTGACTGGTCAATCGGGCGGCTTTCCCGCGAGCCGCGGTGATGCGCACGGTGAAGTCGGCGGTGGGTGCTCACTCGCCGGTGCTGGCATCCAGCATTGCCTACCGAACGGGAATACGCCAGCTACCCGTTCGGTAACCGCTCGACTACTCAGCCGACAAGCTGTGCGAGGCGGCGCAGCATGTCCGGGCTCGGATAGCGGTGCCCCGCCAGGTTGTCCATCAGCGCGTTCGCCAGCCGCACCCGGTCACGCCGGTTCATGCACGACTGGAGCAGGTCCAGCATCGCGCCGCTCGGGTAGCGCTCGCGCTCGATCTCGTCCAGCAGGATCGATACGAACCGCTCGTGCAGTTCCCGCTCGCCTCGCTCGAACTCGCCGTCCGAGTCGTTGTCGTAGTTCTTATCCGCCATGTGCAGGCTCTCCTTCCGTAGGCACCGGGGGCCTAGCTCGCCCGACGACGAGCCGGCGGCTCCTCGTCCTCATAGTCCTCATCGGCCTCGTCCTCGATGTCCTCGTCATAGTCGTCGGATTCCTCGTCGTAGTCGGAGTCGTCCTCCTCCTCGTCAGACTCATCCTCGTCGTCGTAGTCGTCCTCGGCGTAGTCATCTTCGTCGGCCTCGTCGCCTTCGGCGTCTTCACCTTCGGCTTCTTCGCCTTCGGTGTCCTCGTCCTCGGCGTAGTCGCCCTCGTCGCCGGTATCGGCGGAATCCTGCTGGGATTCCTCCTGCTCCTCGGCCATCGCCTGGTCGTGGTCGCGGACCACCTCGCCGTCGCGGATCTCGCCGCGCCAGCCTTCGACCTCCTCGTTGGACATCATCGCGAAGCGTCGGTAGAGCTTGAGGTCCAGCCGGACCCGACGGCCCTGCGCCCGCCACAGGTTGCCGGTCTTCTCGAACAGGCCGGCCGGGTGGTATTCCAGCGCCAGCAGGATCCGGGTCAGGTTGGGTGCCAGTTCGTGGAAGGTGACGACGCCGTCCACCGTGCCCTTCGGCCCGTCGGATGTCCACGTGATCCGCTGGTCCGGGACCTGCTCGTTGATCTTGGCGTTCCAGTTTCGCTTCGACCAGAAGATCTTGGCGTTCCAGCCGGTCTTGGTGGGATCCTCCTGGTTGACGCTCTGCACGCCCTTGGACCACTTGGGGAACTCGGTGTACTGGGTCCATCGGTTGTAGGCCTGGCGGATCGGCACGCCGACGTCGATCGACTCCTCGATGTTCATCGACTTCTTGCCGCCGGATCCCTTGCCCTTGCCCTTGCCGAAGACCGACTTCACCTTGTCGGTGATGCCGCCGACCGCTCCCTTGAGCGCTGCCTTGCCGGGCGAGTCACCCTCCGCGACGTTCTTGGCCGTTTTGCCGAGCAGGCTGCCCGGTTCGGCGTTCCCACTGGCCACGTCGGTCAGCCGGCGGGTGGCGCCACTGACCTTCTCACCCACCTTGTCGGCCAGCTTCTCCGACTGCGCCCCCAGGTAACCCTCCGCGCTGTGCAACAGCCGCTCGGCCACCGGATTGCGCGATGCCGCGGATCGCAACGAGCCTCCGATACCTCCCGAGTCGTCGCCGCGCGCTCCGTTGTCGCTCTGAGCCATGGTCATCGACCGTCCTTCGTATTAACCGGTATGAACATTCGCCGTTACGCGCTAGCGGTCCGCTTGGACGGCCGCGCGGTGGCCTTGCGTGCGGTGGCCTTGCGTGCGGTCGCCTTGCGTGCGGTCGCCTTGCGTGCGGTGGCCTTGCGCGGTGCCGCCTTGCGGGCTGCCTTGCGCGGTGCCGCCTTCTCGGCGGTGGCCTTGCGGGGTGTGGACTTGCGGGCTGCCTTGCGCGGTGCCGCCTTCTCGGCGGTGGCATTCTCGGCGGTGGCCTTGCGCGGCGTGGCCTTGCGCGGCGCGGACTTGCGCGGTGTGGACTTGCGGGCTGCCTTGCGCGGTGCCGCCTTCTCGGCGGTGGCATTCTCGGCGGTGGCCTTGCGCGGCGCGGACTTGCGCGGCGTGGACTTGCGCGGTGTGGACTTGCGGGCTGCCTTGCGCGGTGCCGGGCCGTCGCCGTCCTGGCGCCGCCGGGACGGGCGGGTCGCGGAATCGCTGTCGTCGTCGCTGCTGCGTGAGCGACGCCGACGGGGGGTTTCCTCCTCGGCTACCCGGCGCCGGCTCTCACCGCGCCGACCGCCGCGCTCGGCGGCAGCCCTGCGGCGCGGGGCAGCGCGCCGGCCGGCGGAGCGCGCCTCGTCTTCGTCCTCATCCTCGCCCCCGCTGGCTACGGCGTCGGTGTCGTCGTCTTCACCGTCCTCGGCGTCGCTCTCGCCTTCGTCTTCGGCGTCGGCCTCGTCGTCGTCGCCCTCGTCGTCTTCGGCGTCGTCATCGCTGTCGTCGGCGTCCCGCGCACCGGCCGGGGAATCCTCGTCGTCTTCGCCGTCGTCGTACTCGTCGTCGGCCTCGTCGTCGTACTCGTCCTCGGCGTAGTCGTCGTCGGAGTCGTCCTCATCGTCGGAGTCGTCCTCGTCGTAGTCGTCGTCGGAGTCGTCTTCGGCGTCGTAGTCGTCCTCGTAGTCCTCGGCCTCGTCGTCATACTCATCCTCGGCGTAGTCCTCGCCCTCGGAGTCCTCGTCCTGCGACTGCTGCCGGTTGCGCAGCCGCTCGGTGCGCGACTCCAGGCCCTCGGCGAGCCGCTCCAGCCTGGAGGTCATCGCCGTCTTGGCTGCCGCGCGACCGGCCTGCATCAGCTCGCCGCGCACATCGCCGGTCAGCTTGGCGACCTCCGGGCGCTTGGCGAGCTGGGTCAGCGCACCCTTGCCCAGCTCCTTGGGATCCAGGTTGAGGCGCTTGCCGAGCAGCCAGGTTCCGAGCGTGATGGCCAGCTTGGCCTTCTTCGTCCTGCCCAACAGGTAACCGCCGGCGACGGCTACGCCGACCTTTGCGGACTCGTTCATGTGGCTTCTCCTTCGGCGAGGTGGTGCTAGCCCCGGTGCGGGCCTATTGCGGGTGGTTTCGGTAGGTGGCGGCGTCCTGCAGTCGTTGCAGCAGCACGTCCTCGGCGCGGTCGAAGTCCTCCTCGCTGATCCGGCCGGCTTCGAGATCGGCGGACAGTTCGCGCAGCTCGGCGTAGATGGCATCCGGGTCGTAGAGCTGCTCCTCGGCGACCGTGGCCAGCCGGTCGGCAACCCAGACCACCCCGCGTACCGGCGCCAGCGGCAGGGTGAGCAAACCGGTGATCAGTCCCATGGCTACTCGCCGACGAAGCTGTAGGGCGGCAGCGGGCCGGTCAGCACCAGCTCGACCGCGGGGGAGAGTTGACCGCGCAGTTCCTCGATTCTGCTGCTGAAGGTGTCCACCGCCGACCGCTCGACCAGGAAGGCAGCGTTGAGCACGTACTGCTCGCCGCCGAGGTTCTTCGAGCGCGTCGCCAGCGGGCTCAGCAACTCCATCATCCGGCTTCGGCACAGCTCGCGGCGCTGGGCGACGGCCGTCGCGACCGCCTGACCGAGTTGCACCTGGTGATCGTGCGAGCCGTCCCGCCGGGCGGCCTGCATCGCGGCGCGCACGGCCGGATCCTGCGCCGCCGAAGCGACGAACTGCTGCTCATCCGGCGATGCCTTCAGGTTCAACTCCACCTGCCCGGAAAGCTCGCGCAGCAGCGTGGTGTAGCGATCGGCGCTGGCCCGCAGGCTTGCCAGCAGCGCCGGTTCGTCGGCGGCAACCATCCCGAACCGCATCGGCAGCACCGGGCGCTGCGCGGCCAGCGCATCCAGCACCCGCTGGTGGGCCAGCAGATCCCGGCGCTTGCCGCGCAGATCCTCCGGCGCCGGGCTGACCACCGCTCGCACCGGCAGGCCGGCGTCACCCACCGCGCGAACACTGCCGGCTGGCACGCCGCCGACGGCCGGCAGCTCGGCCAGCTCCTCAACGTCGGCCGGCTGGTCGGTGCCGACGATTCCGTAGACGTACAACGCGGGCATGGTCAGCCTTCGTCGTCCCCGGTGGGCCGGCGGCGGCGCGGCCGGTCGCCGGCCGGTGCCCGCCGACGAGCCGGCTGCCGACCGTTGTGGCTGTCGCGGCTGTCGCGGCTGTCGCGGCTGTCGCGGCTGTCGCGGCTGTCGTCGTCATCATCGTCACCGCCGCGCAGCCGATGCACGCCCTCGGAGATCGCATTGGTGACGCCGCTGACCGCGCCCCGGGTCTTGCCCTGCGCGCCCTTCTCGGTCAGGCCGCCGATGAACTCGTCCAGTGGCTTGCTGTCCTTGGTCTGGGTGAGATCCAGGCGGTTCACCGCCTCGGCGAAGTGCAGGTAGGTGTCGACGCTGGCCACCACGATGCGTGCGTCGATGGTGAGCAGCTCAATGCCGACCAGCGACACCCGGACGTAGACGTCGATGACCAGACCCTTGTCCAGGATCAGCTCCAGGACGTCGTACAGGCTGCCGGACCGTGGCGACCGACTCAAGCTCGGCTGCTGTGTCATGGCGGTCATTGCGGTCATGTGATTCCTCCTAGTGGGCACCGGTAACGGTTACCGGCAGCGCGGGAGCGGAGTGCGTTGTGAACAGTTCGATGAGTTGGTTGACGCGTTGGTCCAGTGCCTGCAGCGCCTGCCCCAGGCGCTCGATCTGCTCGCTGGTCAGCGAACCGCGTTCCATCCGGTGAATGGCCTGCCGTTCCAGCAGCCGGTGCACGATCTCGATCACCGCCACCAGCAGCCCGCCGATTCCCAGGTCCGACCGATCCGCCGGCTGAAGTGAAGGCGGCGCTGGCTTGCCGGCGTTGCGCGGTTGCACGGTGGTGTTCGGCCGCGCGGCGTTGCTCGGTTGCATGGTGTTGTTCGGTTGCGCGGCGTTGCGCGGTTGCGCGGTGTTGCGCGGTTGCGCGGTGGTTGCGGCTGCGGCAGGTGTCGCGTCCGGAACGGAGTCGAAGTGCACCGTCGGCAACGTGTCGTCGTCGGCCATCAACGTGTCCACCGCTCCGAGCACCAGTTGCAGGTTGACCCGGATCAGATCCACGTCGGCAAGCCCGAGCAGCACGTCGCCGGTGGCGACCACGCCGGTCTCGACCAGCCGGTCCAGCAGGTCGATGAGTGAGCTGTCGCCGATGCTGCGCTGCTGCGGATGCGTCATCGGTTGACCCCCGTTGCGGCACCGTGCACCGTCGCGGCACCGTGCATCGACGTGCCACCGCGCAGCGCGTCCGCGTCATCCTGCAGCGCGTCGGTGCGCACGAAGTGATACGCAGGCCACGGGCCGGTCAGCTCCAGCGCGCAACCGGCAGTGCTCTGCCGCGCGCGCGCGTCCTCGAACGCGGTGTGCAACCGCTGAACGTCCTCGACCAGCAGCCAAATGCGCAGGTCATCGGCGCCACCGCCGGCCGACCGCGACACGACGACATCACGCACCGCCGGCGCCATCGCCTCGCGCAGCGTTCGCACGCACTCGGCCAGCCGGTCGGTGCCCTCGTTGCGCGCCTGCAGCGCAGCCTGCCGAGACACCAGCCACGCTGTTCCGGACGCCGGTGCGTCGGTCATTACGGCGCCGCTTTCGCGACGTTCGCCGACCTCGAGCAGGTGCACCTTCAAGCACCATTCGGTGCAGCCGGCAAGCCGCTGCAATTCGGCGAGCAGCGACGCCTGGTGCCGCCGCAACATCGCGGTGATGTCCTCGACCTGCGCGTACACGGTGCCGAAACGCATCGGCAACACCGGCGCGCGTTGCAGCGCGTGCAGCGCGACGCGTTCGTGCGCGCGCACCGCATCGGCCAGCCAACTGGTTTCCGACACCGCACCCGCCTGCTGCGCATCCCGGAACGCGGCCAGATCCACCGCGCTGGCCAGCCCGCAAAGCGGGCCGTGCAGCACGCGCGTCACCGGGACGTCGTCGATGCCGCGCACGTCGCCCAGGTCTTGCAGCGCCGCCGCCTCGCCGATCGCGTAGACGTAGTAACCGGTGTCGTCAGAACTCATCCGCGGTCACCTCGCGACGCGGTCGGATCGGACTGCGCACTGCCTGATTCGAGCTGTTCCAACCGCTGACGCAACTGCTGGTTTTCCCGTTCCAGCGAGCGTGCGTCGCGGGACAGGAACGGGTCGTCCTGCCACCAGTCGATGCCCATCTGCTTCGCGGTGTTGACCGAGGCGATCAACAAGCGCAGCTTCAACGTCAGCAACTCGATGTCGAGCACGTTCACCACGACGTCACCGGCGATGACAATGCCCTTGTCGAGCACGCGCTCGAGGATGTCGGCCAACGAATCGGCCGAGCGCGCGGACGGTGCACCGAAGTTGCCCGAGTTCGGCAGTGCGGTCATGAGTCGCCCGCCTGGTTGCGGTAGTAACGGTGCTCGCGACGGTAGGACTGCAGCGTGCCGTTGTCGTTGACGACAACCTGGTAACTGGCCATCACGCTGGTCGAGTCGGGAATGCGCGGCACCTCCACCACTTCCACCCGCACCAGCCAGCCGTCCTCGCCGCGCTCCAGGCCGGAGATGGAGTCCGGCGTGACACCGGAGATCTCGGTGAGCTGCTCGGCGGCCGCGCGGGCAAGTTGCGCAGGGGTGAGCCGGCGACCGTCGGAACGGGAGCCTGTCGAGCCGCGGGTGCCCTTGCCGGCAGTCGTCGAACCGGCGGCTCGCTTGCGAGGTTGCGTCATCTCATCTCCAGCCGATGTGCGGACGGCGGCGGATATAGAAATGCTGTGGCTCTGCCGATGCACGGACACTGTCTGCCGTGTTATGTGATGTCGGAGCCGGCTTCGCCAACCGTCGTTTTCGCGGCTGCCGTCACCGACCCCGTCGGTAGCCGAATGTTGGACCAAAATGGCAGCTGTTTCGCCTCAGTCTCAACTTCTGGTTCATCAACTTAGCTCGCATCGTCACTCGTTGTCTATGACGAGCACGTTCTGAGTGCACTCTGCGTGGTCTTGCGTGCAGCAAAAAGCGCGGTTTGCACGCCGTTGTTATGCGTGCGTTTATCGGTGCGCGGGTGCACGCTCGCTACGCTGCGGTGATGGTTGCGCGCACTGCATTCGTGTTCGGTGGCGGCGGCGTGCTCGGTGCCACCCAGATCGGCATGTTGCGTGCGTTGCTCGCACGCGATGTGGTGCCGGATCTCATCGTCGGCACCAGCGTCGGTGCGTTGAACGGCGCGATGGTCGCAACCGACCCCAGCGCGACGACAGTTGACCGGCTGAGCACGCTCTGGTCGTCGTTGTCGCGCTCCGGTGTGTTCTCCGATTCGGTGGTTGCGCAGGTGGCGCGGCTGGCCGCGCACCGCACGCATCTGCACTCGTCGTTACCGCTGCGCAGGATGCTGCACGAGCACCTGTCGGTAGCACGCATCGAAGACCTTCCGGTGCGCTTCGAATGCGTTGCGGCGAGCATCGAAGAATCCGTCGCGCACTGGTTCTCCAGCGGCTCGGTAATCGACGCGGTGGTGGCCTCCTGCGCGGTGCCGGGACTATTCCCGCCGGCACCGGTTGACGGTGAGCATTTCTACGACGGCGGACTGGTGCACTCGATCCCGGTCGGCCGTGCGGTGCAACTCGGTGCGCAGCGCATCTACGTGCTGCACGTCGGGCGCATCGAACGTCCGCTGAGCCCGCCGCGCTGGCCGTGGGAAGTGGGCCTAGTGGCCTTCGAGATCGCACGACGCAACCGCTTCGTGGAGGAGGTGAACTCGCTGCCCGCCGACGTGCAGGTGCACGTGCTGCCAAGCGGTGAACCGGACACCCGCTCGTTCAACGTGCGCTACCGCGACGTGCGCCGGGTGAGTGCGCGCATCGAACGTGCGTACTCCGCGACGTCGCAGTACCTCGACGGTGTCGAATGAGCTGGGTGCCGCCCCGCGCGGTGCGTCGCGGCATCATCGACCCGCTGTGGTTGCCGGTTGCGGTTGCGCTCGCGGTGCTGCTCGGTGTGGTGATGCTGCTCGCCGCGCTGGTCGCACCGTTCAGCCGCAAGCGGCGGTTGCTGCGCCTGTCGGTCTTCGCGGCGGTGTACCTGTACCTGGATGTCAGCCTGCTGCTGGTCGCGTCGTGGTACTGGTTGCGCAGCCCGCGCGGGCATCGCGACCGGCGCCGCTGGCTTGCCCAGCACTCCGAACTGCTCGGCCGGGCACTCAGCCGGTTGATCTCCCTCGCGCGACGGCTGTTCGGCTACCAGGTCGAGCTGGTCGGTCGTGACCTGAACCTGGCCGCCAACAACGCGCTAGTGGTGCTCGCGCGCCATGCCGGACCCGGTGATTCGTTCACGCTGGTGCACCTGCTCATCACCCGCTTTCAACGCAACCCACGGGTGGTGCTCAAGCGCGCGCTGCAGTGGGATCCCGGCCTCGACATCATCCTGACCCGGCTGAACTGCTACTTCCTGCCGTCGAAGTCCGGTGCCGGCGAGGACCGGGCCGCCGCGGTGGCGGACATGGTGGCCCAACTGACGCCGGACGACGCGCTGCTGCTGTTTCCCGAGGGTGGCAACTGGACGCCGCGGCGACACCGACGTTCGGTGTTGCGACTGCTGCGCGCCGGGCAGCGCGAGCGTGCGCGCACGGTGCGCGAACGCAGCCACGTGCTGCCGCCGCGGCCAGGTGGCACGAGTGCGGCGCTGTCGGTGCGTCGCGACACCGATGTGCTGGTGATCGCGCACACCGGTTTGGACGTGCTGGTCAACCCGCGCCAGATGTGGGAGGCGCTGCCGCTGGACGACCGTCCGATGCGCATCCGCGGTTGGTTGCACCGGTGCGACGAGGTGCCGCGCGAGGACGCCGCCATCTCCGCGTGGTTGGACGAGCAGTGGGCGCAGGTCGACCAGTGGATCGGCACTCAGCAACGTCGCGGTTGACGTCGGCTCAGGTGACGCCGCGCGGTCGGAACTGGATGCTCATCCGCGGCCCGACCGGCTTCGCGGTCTTGGGTACCGCGTGCTCCCAGGTGCGCTGGCAGCTGCCACCCATCACCAACAGGTCGCCGTGCGCGAGGACGCGCCGCAGCGACCGGCCGCCGCCGCGCGGGCGCAGCAGGAACTGCCGCGGGCTGCCGAGCGACAGGATCGCCACCATGGTGTCGCGATACCTGCCGTGGCCACGGTCGTCGGCATGCCAGGCCACGCTGTCCCGGCCGTCCCGGTACAGGCACATGCCGGCGGTGACGAAGTCCTCCCCGAGTTCGGCGCGGTAGTGGCCGCTCAGCTGCGCGCGGGCCTGCGCCAGGATCGGATGGGGGAGCGGTTGCCGTTCGGCGTAGAACCTGGTCAGCCGGGGCACGTCAACCGTCCGGTCATACATCTGCCGGCGCTCGGCCTGCCAGGGCACCTCGGCCAGCAGCGAGCGGAACACCTCGTCGCCGCCGGTCAGCCAGTTGGGACGCAGGTCGATCCAGGCTCCGTCGGCCAGCGTCGCGCGTTCGAGTTGGCCGGCCAGCGCGCCGAGCACCGGTGAGTCCGCCAGATCCAACAGCGATCCCTGCAGGGCCGTCATGACCGTCAAGGGTACACCCGAATTCAAACCCACGTTCGATTCGCTCGGACGCCGGATGATTGTCAGGTTGGTGACAAGCCTCTAGATTGAGCGGCTCATCCTCGCACGAGCGTCCTCGGAGGGCACCATGTGGAAACGTCTTGCGATCACCGGCGCGGCGCTCGTCTCGCTGGCAGTAGGTGCCCTGACCGCGGCCGCCCCCGCGAACGCGGACAGCACGATCGACATCCGCACCGGCGGCACGGTTGCCGGCACCGGCCACTTCAAGAGCCTCGGTGAGATTTTCACCGCCTGCGACACCAAGACCGACGGCAAGGGGATCCGGATCGACTGGTACGTGGTGGCGAACCGGTCCAACTCCGGCTCGGTCTGGGACGGCGACGGCAACAACGGGCACTGCGCCACCCAGAACGCCTCCATTGCCGAGGGCCGCGAGATCGCCTACCGGCTCTGCTTCACCGACAACGGCACCACGCCGTTCTGTACGGAGTACTTCAACGACTACGCCTGAGCATCTGGACTCAGACCGCCGTCGGTGACTCGCGCTGCGGCAGCGGCGACTGCTCTGCGCCGGCCGGCTCGAGTTCGCGGCCGGCGGCCAGCGCGGCCCGCTCGGCCATCGATGGCGCCGGTGACGATGAGGCCGGTGACGATGGCGCCGGTGACGATGGCGCCGGTGACGATGGCGCCGGTGACGACGTCGCCGACTGGGACGCCGGCGCGACAGGCCGGTTGCCGTGATTGAGCAGCCGGTAGGCGCCGGCCAGATCCACCGGCTTGGACCACAGGAAGCCCTGGCCGTAGCCGCAGCGGGCCTCCAATAGCCAGCTGGCCTGCTCCCTGCTCTCCACGCCCTCGGCGACCGTCTCCAGGTTCATCCGCTTGCTCAGCCCGATGATGGCCTCGGCCAGCGACGCGTCGTGGTGGTCGAGGGTCACCCGGTCGATGAAGGACTTGTCCACCTTGAGCACGTCCACCGGCAGTTGGCTGAGGTAGGTCAGTGAGCTGTAGCCGGTGCCGAAGTCGTCGATGGCGATCCGCACGCCGCGTTCACGCAGGGCGGCCAGCCGCGGTGCGATCCGGTCGAGGTCGCGCAGCATGGCGGTCTCGGTGATCTCGAGCACCAGCCGGTCCGAAGGCAGCCCGGTGGAGGCCAGGATGTCCAGCACCTGCTCCACGAAGCCGGGTTGGGACAGCTGCTGCGCCGACACGTTCACTGACATGGTCGGCCGGCAACCGACCCGCTGCATGCCGGCGGCCGCGGCCGCCGCCTCCCGCAGCACCCAGTTGCCCACCGGCTGGATCAGCCCGCTCTCCTCGGCCATCGGGATGAACACACCCGGGGCCATCAGGCCGCGGTGCGGATGCCGCCAGCGCACCAGGGCTTCAAAGCCGGCGACCCGGCCGGAGGCCAGGTCGATGGTCGGCTGGTAGTGCAGCACCAGTTCCGAACGGCCCAGCGCGCGCTGCAGGTCCGCACGCAGCTCCAGCCGCTGCAGCGCCTCGCTGTGCGCCTTCGGCTCGTAGCTGGCCAGGCCTGACTTGCCGGTGTCCTTGGCCAGGTACATCGCCACGTCGGCGTTGCGCAGCACCTCCTCGGCGGTCAGCTCACCCGGGGTGGCCTGGGCCATGCCGATGCTGGCCTGCACCGCGATCACCCGGTCGCCGACCAGCACTGGCGGCTCCAGCGACTGCTGGATCCGTTCGGCGAACCGGGTAGCCAGGCTCAGGTCGGCCGCGTCCAGCAGGATCGCGAACTCGTCGCCGCCGAGCCGGGCCGCGGTGTCACCGGCACGCAGCACGCTGCGCAGCCGGGCACCCACCTCGACCAGCACCTGGTCGCCTACGCCGTGACCGCAGCTGTCGTTGATCGCCTTGAAATCGTCCAGGTCGCAGAACAGCACCACCAGTTGCTGGCTGCTGCCGGGACGGTGGATCAGCGCGTGCTCGAGCCGGTCGTTGAACAGCTGCCGGTTGGCCATTCCGGTGAGCGAGTCGTGCAGTGTCTGGTAGTTCACCCGCTCCTCGAGCTCGCGGCGCGCGGTGACATCGCGCAGGGTGATCACCAGGCCGGCCACCGAGGTGTCGGCGAGCAGGTTGCTCAGCGTGCCCTCGACATAGATCAGCCGGCCGTCGGCGTGCCGCATCCGCCAGGCAAGCTGCTGCTCGGCTCCCATGCCGAGGCTGGCCAACTGCTGCAGGCAGCGGTTGAGGTCGAACGGGTGGATCAGCCGGGTCAGCTTGCTGCCGACCAGGTCTGCGGTGTCCACGCCGAGCACCGCCCGGCAGGACGGCGTGACGTAGGTGACGGTGGTGTCGGCGTCGCACACCGCGACCACGTCCGCTGCGTTGCGGACCAGCGCGGCCAGCCGGCGCTCGTTCACCGCACGTGACTGGGCCTGGGTGAACTTCTGCTGCAAGACGCGGTGCCGGCGGACCAGCCGGCGCAGCCAGCCGAGCCAGCCGACCGAGGCCAGCAGCAGCAACAGCGCGCTGCCGCCACGGGCTTGCCAGTCCAACTTCCGGTGCCGGGTTGCCAGCTCCACCCGCAGCGCCTCGGTGTCGTGGCGCAGCTCGGCCAGCCTGGTGGTCGCCGGCCCGGTGGCCACAGCGGCGGTGCGCAGCGCGGAGACCGTTGTCGCGGAGGCGCCGGCGGCCGCGGCCTGGTCAGCGACCGGGGCTACCTGCCGGGCCAGGGCGGCGGTCTGGGCCGGTGCGGCCGAGCGCAGCTGGCCGTCCAGCGCAGCCACCGCCACCTCGGCCCGGCTCACCGGGACGGCTCGTTCGTACACCCCCGATAGCAGCACGAACTCGGCAGTCACCACTGCGAGCGTGCCCAGCACGGTGCCGGCCAGGCGCGCCCACGATGGGCGCGTCCTGTCCTGGTCCGCGGCCGTTCGGGTCACCATCGCTGCCCGCGGTGCCGAGTACGCACTCCAGTTCCATCGGCGGGGCAGCGGGCTAGCTTAATCCTGGCTGCCGGTTGGCTGGCCGGCTTAGGCCTGACGTGCCGGCCTGGTTCAGCTGCCGTCCTGGCCGGGCTGCTCGCGGCGCTGCCGTTCCAGCCGCTGCCGCTCCTGCTCCTCGGCCTGTTCCCGGGCCTGCCTGGCCTGGTATTCCCGGCGCTGCTGCTCGGCGCGCTCGCGCAGCCCGCGCAGGAACTCCTCGTCGTCGTCGGGGTTGGCCGCCGTCCGCCGTCCGGGACGGTCGTACTCCGGGTAGCGGCCGGTGTTGCCCCGGTACGGCAGGTTCTCGCCGGCCGAGTTCGGCCAGGGATGTCCAGCCACCAGCCAGGCGATCGAGCCGATGTCGGGCAGCAGCAGCACGATGAACAGCCAGGCCAGCTTGGGCAGGTTGCGACACCGCGCCGAGTCGGTGGTGATCACGTCGATGAGGCAGTACAGCCACAGCCCGAGCATCACCAGCCCGAACAACCCGTCGAAGTACAGCATCGCCCATCTCCTTGACCGCGGTGGCCGTCTCCGCTCGGGAGCCGGTCGGGGGAGAATGCTGCCACACCGGTGGCGGCCCGAGCGACGATTCCGGTGAAGTAGCGTGCTGGGCGTGCCCACTCTCGCCGAGCTGACGAAGGCCCTGGACGGTTGGTACCCGCCGGCCAGCGCGGAGTCCTGGGACGCGGTCGGGCTCAGCTGCGGGGATCCGGCCGAGCCGGTCGAGCGGGTACTGCTCGCCGTGGACTGCGTGCCAGCCACGGTCGCCGAGGCGATCGACAGCGGTGCGGGGCTGTTGCTCACCCATCATCCGCTGCTGCTGTCCGGAGTGCACTCGATCGCCGCCGACACCCCGAAGGGTGCCCTGCTGCACCGGATGATCCGGGCGCGGGTGGCGCACTTCGTGGCGCACACCAATGCCGACGTCGCGGCCGGCGGGGTGTCCGACGCCCTCGCCGAGCGGTTGGCACTGCGCGACTGCCGCCCGCTGCAACCGGATCCGCGACCGGCGCTGGACCAACTCACCGTCTTCGTGCCGGTCCCGGACACCGGCCGGCTAATCGGCGCGCTGGCCGAGGCCGGCGCCGGCGGCATCGGCAACTACACCGAATGTGCTTACGTCGTCGAGGGAACCGGGCAGTTCCGGCCCCAGCCGGGCGCGGATCCGGCCGAGGGCGAGATCGGCGTGCTGCACCGCGGCCCGGAGAACCGGGTGTCCATGGTGCTGCCGCGTGGACGGCGAGAGGCCGTGCTGGCCGCGATGCGTGCCGCCCACCCGTACGAGGAGGTGGCCTTCGAGCTCAGCGAGCAGCCGGCGCTGCCGTCGGCCACCGGCACCGGGCGGATCGGCGTGCTGCCCGAGCCGATGACGCTGGCCGAGTTCACCGACTTCGCCGGGCAGCGACTGCCCCGCACCAGCTGGGGGATCCGGGCCGCCGGCCGGCCGAGCCAGGTCGTCCGGACGGTCGCGGTGTGCGGCGGGTCCGGCGCCGGCTACCTGGAGGACGCCCGGCGGGCCGGTGCCGATGCCTACCTGACCTCCGACCTCAAGCACCACGTCAGCTCCGAGGCGGTCGCGGAGGCGGCCGGCCTGCGACCGGAACTGGGGCTGGTGGACGCCGCGCACTGGGCCACCGAGGCACCCTGGTTGCACCTGGTGGCGGGCCGGCTGCGGGAACGGTTCGGCCGGCTGCAGGTGCTGGTGTCCGAGCTGGTCACCGACCCCTGGACGCTGCATGCGCACTGACTGTCACACTGGGACCGCAATGAGCACCCTGCCGAAAGCCGATGCCTGACGTGAAAGCCGACCCGTTCGTCCAGCTCCGGCTGCTCGACCTGCAGCAGGTGGACACCGCCCTCGCCCAGCTGGCGCACCGCCGGCGCACCCTGCCGGAGCTGGCAACCATCGCCGATTGCGACCACCGGGCAACCGAGCTGCGCAGCCGGCTGGTGGAGGCCGAGACCGCACAGGCGGACCTGACCGGTGAGCAGCGCCGGCTCGAGTCGGACGTGGAGACCGTCCGGCTGCGGGCGGAGAAGGACCAGCAGCGGATGACCACCGCCGGCGTGCCGGCCAAGGAGATCGCCGGGCTGCAGCACGAGGTCAGCTCGCTGGCCCGCCGGCAGAGCGTGCTGGAGGACGAGCTGCTGGAGCTGATGGAACGGCAGGAGGGTGCCGACACCCGGGTGCGGGAGCTGGCCACCGAGCTGGAGACGGTGACCGCCGACCGGGCCGCGGCCGAGGCCGCCCGCGACGAGGTGTTCGCCGAGCTGGACGACGCCGAGGCCAAGCGGACCGCGCAGCGCGCCGAGCTGGCCGCCGGCCTGCCGGCCGACCTGCTCGCCCTCTACGACAAGGTGCGCCAGGCCGGCGGCGGCATCGGCGCGGCCATGCTGCGGCAGCGCCGGTGCGAGGGTTGCCGGCTGGATCTGGCCGGCTCGGAACTGTCCGCGCTGCGCACCGCCAAGCCGGACGACGTGCTGCGCTGCGACAACTGCGGCCGGATCCTGATCCGGACCGCCGAGTCAGGGCTGTGACCGACGCTGCAACCCCGCCGCCCGTTGAGGCGGTGATCGTCGAGGCCGACGGCGGTTCTCGTGGCAACCCCGGGCCGGCCGGCTACGGCGCGGTGGTCCGGGACGCCGACACCGGCGAGGTGCTGGCCGAACGCAAGGACTTTCTCGGCGAGACCACCAACAATGTGGCCGAATACCAGGGCCTGGTTGCCGGACTGACCGCGGCCGCCGAACTGGGCGCCCGGGTGGTGCGGGTCAGGATGGATTCCAAGCTGGTCGTCGAGCAGATGGCAGGCCGCTGGCAGATCAAGCACCCGGGGCTGCGGCCACTGGCAGCCCGGGCACGGGAGCTGGTGCGCGGCTTCGACTCGGTCAACTTCAGCTGGATCCCCCGGTCGCAGAACGCCGCGGCGGACCGGCTGGCCAACCAGGCGATGGACGACGGTGCGAACCAGCAGGCGGCCCGGTCGGTCGAGCTGTCGGCTGCCGAGCCCGCCCTACCCGCGGCCGAGCCGGTCGGACGAACGGCACCGGAGCCGGCCCTGCAGTTGGAGTTCGGCGAACCCGAGCACCGGCCGGCGAACAACAACGCGGCCTGGATCGCCAGCGACGCGCCGGTGACCCGGTTTCTGCTGCTCAGGCACGGCGTGACCGAGTACTCGGTGCACCACCGGTTCGCCGGCCGCTCCGACCTGGACCTCACCGAGCAGGGCGTCGCGCAGGTCCGGCTGGCCGCCGAGCGGATCGTCGAGCTGGGCGGAGCCGGTGCGATCTACAGTTCGCCGCTGCTGCGCACCCGGCACACCGCGCGGTTGGTGGCCGACCGGCTCGAGCTGCCGGTAACCGTCGAGGACGACCTGATCGAGACCGACTACGGCAGCTGGGACGGCTACACCGTTGCCGAGGCGCGGCAGAAATGGCCGGACGAGATCGCTGCGTGGCTCGGCGATCCCACGGTCGCACCGCCGGACGGCGAGTCCTTCGTGGCCACCGCGCGACGGGTGCGCCGGGCCCGCGACCGGATCCTGCGGGAACAGCCGGGTCGGCCGGTGGTGGTGGTCAGCCACGTCTCGCCGATCAAGGCGCTGGTGCAACTGGCCCTCGACGCGCCGCCGGCGGCGGTGTTGCGGATGTACCTGTCGGCCGCCTCCATCACGGTCATCGACTATCACGCCGACGGGGCGATCTCGCTGCGCTGCTACAACGAGACCGGGCACCTGGCCGGGCTCGGCATCGGCTGATGGCAGAGGCCCGGCTCGGCATCGGCTGACGGCCGCGACGGCTCAGCCGGCGATGCCGAGTGGCCGCGCCACCAGCCAGAGCAGCACCGTCACCGCGCAGATCATCACCGGCGTGGTCAGCATGCCCAGCCGGTGGAACTCCAGCGCGCGCGGTCGTGCCTCCGGCGGCAGGCTGCGTCGCCAGAGCAGGGTGGCCAGCGAGCCGGGATAGCTCGCGTTCGGCCCCAGGTTGACTCCGATCAGCACGGCGAGCACGGCCAGCGGGGTGCCGGCCACCAGTGGCACCAGGGCAAGCGTGGTCGGCAGGTTGTTGACCAGGTTGGCAAGCAGGCCGGCCAGCAGCGCCAGGCCGAGCAGAGCGACCAGCCCGGTGCCGGACGGGATCAGTTGCGTCAGCTGCGTGGCTGCTCCCCGGTCGAGCAGGCCAGACACCAGCACGCCCAGGCACAGCACGAAGGCGCAGAAGCCGGGGCTGGCCGAGGCCACCAACCGCAGCGGCGTGATCCGCCGTTGCGCCAGTTGCCGGCTGCCGAGCGCCAGGCAACCGGCCAGCGCGGCCCAGGCCGGCGACAGCCCGACCGCGGTGGTCACGACGAAGCCGGCAACCGTCAACCCCAGCACGGCCAACGCGTATCGAGGTGGATCGGGTGCGGGCAGCGGGGTATTGCCGGCCGAGCGCAGGTCGGTGCCGAAGGCCAGCCGCAGCGCCAACCAGTCCAGCGTGCAGGCCAGCAGCCAGGGCAGCGCCATCACCGCGGCGAACCTGGCGAAGCTCAGCCCGCACGCGGCGAACGCGAGCAGGTTGGTCAGGTTCGACACCGGCAGCAGCAGCGAGCCGGAATTGGCCAGGCGGGCACAGGCATAACTGTGCGGACGATTCGGGATGCCCAGCCGCACGGTGCTGGCCAGCACCACCGGGGTGACCAGCACCACGGTGGCGTCCAGGGTCAGCGTCGCGGTGACCGCGGCGGCCAGGATCACCACCAGCCGCAGCAGCCTTGCCGGACGGCCGTCGGACAGTTGCGCGGCGCGGCCGCCGAGATAGTCGAAGACTCCGTCGGCGGCGCACAGGTGCCCGAAGGCGAGGATGGCGGCCAGGAACGCCACGGTCGGTGCGAGTTCGTGCAGGCTGTGCCTGGCCACCGACCATCGGGTGGTGCCGGCGAGCAGCGCGATGCCGACGCAGGGCACGGCCGCGACGGCCTCGGTCAGCCCGAACGGGCGGATCACCGCGGCGGCCAGGCAGCAGCCGACCAGGATCAGGCCGAGCAACAGATCCAGGTTCACGCATGCTCCCCGTGGGCCGCGGCGCCGATTCGCCGCGATGACGTTGCAAGGCTACGGACACCCTCGTTGGCAGTGCGCAGCCACGGCCGTCCGGCAGCGATACGATGTCGGCAGCGGCGGACGAGTTGAGGAGGCGGCCGCGTCGATCCCTTCAGCAGGGATCGCCGAGGAAAGTCCGGGCTCCACAGGGCAGGGTGGTTGCTAACGGCAACCCGGGGTGACCCGCGGGACAGTGCCACAGAAAACAAACCGCCGGCCGGCGAGCGTGCTCGTGCAGGTCGGTAAGGGTGAAACGGTGGTGTAAGAGACCACCAGCATGCCGGGTGACCGGCGTGGCTAGGTAAACCCCACCCGGAGCAAGGTCAAAAAGGTGGTCCGGCAAGACCGGGCCGCTGCGCAGGCGTTCGAGGGCGGCCCGCCCGAGCCTGCGGGTGGACCGCTGGAGCTCGCCGGTGACGGCGAGCCGAGATGGATGGTCGCCGCCGAGGGATGTCCTATCCCTCGGGCACAGAACCCGGCTTATCACTCGACTCGTCCGCCGCCCCACCGCTGAACGCTCATTGGCTTGAAACGCAATGCAATTCTCGATCGAGGCAATTGCAGGTCAGACTCCGGTGTCTGCGGATATTCGCAAGAAGGTTGCGCAGCGGGAAAAACCGCGTCACGATCTTCGGCAGCCACGAAAAGCGAGGAGCGCTGGCGTAGCACATGGATTCGACGATGAGCCGCGGCAGACCGCGGGCACTGCGCAGCGACCAGTCCGTCGGCATCCGCCGGCAGGTTCCGGTGTTGCGAATGCCTCAGTCCCGGCAACTGCCCCGGTCAATCGGGACGGCGCTTCTTTTGATCGAGAAAAGCCAGTGCAGGAAAGCAGATTCTGCATCAGGGATGAGTCGGCAGTGGAATGCTTGGCACACCGCCGGCGGTTTTCGATCAGCGTGCTGCACGGCGTGGCGGATTGCACTGCGCTCCACTACATCGTCCACTGTCGGTGGACCAGTGGCCCACTAGGAGGCAAAGAGCATGACTTCACCAACCCGCACCACCCGCAAGGCGGCGGCCAAGGCTCCGGCGAAGAAGGCCGCCACCAAGTCGGCCGGAACCGCGAAGGCCGCAGCCAAGAAGGCACCGGCCAACAAGGCGGCGGCGAAGAAGGCACCGGCCAAGTCGGCAGGCACCGTGAAGGCCGCCGCGAAGAAGACCGCGAGCACCGCCAAGGCAGCTGCCAAGAAGACCGCGAGCACCACCAAGGCAGCCGCCAAGAAGGCCACCACGACGGCGAAGAAGTCCACGTCGGCGGCCAAGGCTCCGGCCAAGAAGGCTTCCGCCAGCAAGGCTTCCGCCAGCAAGGCAACTGCGGCGAAGAAGACCACCGCGGCGAAGAAGACCACCGCGGTGAAGAAGACCGCGGCGGCCAAGAAGACGGCCGCGGTGAAGAAGACCGCGGCGGCCAAGGCACCGGCCAAGAAGGCGGCGGTCAAGAAGACGGCGCCGGCCAAGTCAGCGGCCAAGCGCGTCACGGCGCGGAAGGCACCGGCCAAGCGGGCCTAGCCGGAACGCACCAGGGCCATCGGACAGACGGCGGGCCGGGCTGCAGCATCGCAGCCCGGCCCGTCAGCCTGAGTACGTCAGCCTGAGTACGACCGCACCGTCTCAGTGGTAGCTGTGCTCGCCGCCGGGGTAGATGCCGGCCTGCACCTCGCTGGCGAAGCGGTGCACCGCATCGGTCAGCACGCCGGTCAGGTCGGCGTACTGCTTGACGAACTTGGCGGGCTTGCCGTCGCCGCGCAGCCCGGCCATGTCCTGCCAGACCAGCACCTGCGCGTCGCACTCGACGCCGGCGCCGATACCGATGGTCGGGATGCGTAGCTCGTGGGTGACCTTCTTGGCCAGATCCACCGGCACCACCTCGAGCACCAGCGCGAATGCGCCGGCCTCCTGCAGGATCCTGGCGTCTTCCAGCAGCCGGTGCGCCGCATCGTCGCCGCGACCCTGCACTCGGTAGCCGGACAGGGTGTGCACCGACTGCGGAGTCAGCCCGAGATGGGCCATCACCGGAACGCCGGCCGAGCTGAGCAGCTCGACCTGGGCAGCGACCCGGGCACCGCCCTCCAGCTTCACCGCGTGCGCGCCGCCCTCCTTCAGGAAGCGCGTGGCGGTCTCCAGCGCCTGTTGCGGTGAGACCTGATAGCTGCCGAACGGCAGGTCGGCGACAACCAGCGCGCGCTTGCTGCCCCGTACCACGCCGCGCACCAGCGGCAGCAGTTCGTCCACGCTGACCGGCACGGTGGTGTCGTAGCCGTACACCACGTTGGCGGCGGAGTCGCCAACCAGCAGCACCGGCACGCCCGCGGCGTCGAAGACCTGCGCCGTGGAGTAGTCGTAGGCGGTGAGCATCGGCCAGCGGTCGCCGGCGAGCTTGGCCTGTTGCAGATCCCGGATGGTCACCCGGCGGCTGGTCGCGCCGCCGTAGAGCGATTCGCTCATGATCGGTCCCTTTGCTTCCTCGAGGCCGGCTCGCCGGTCCCCGGGCGGTTATGGACGCCTCTATGGTGCCCCCAGCGGCGGCGCGGCGCACGCGGTCGCGAGGAGATATGTCTCACCCGCCGGGCTTTTCCTCAGGCTTCGCGCCAGCGGTTGCTGATCGGCAGCCGCCGGTCCTTGCCGAAGGCCTTCAGGCTGATCTTCGGCCCCGGCGGGTACTGCCGGCGCTTCCACTCCGCGGCGTCGGTCAGCCGCACCACCTTGGCCACCAGCTCGGAGTCGAAACCCTCCGCCAGCAGCTCGGCCACCCCGGCATCGGCATCGACATAGCGGGCCAGCAGGCTGTCCAGCACCTCGTAGTCGGGTAGCGAGTCCGAATCCAGCTGGCCCGGCCGCAGCTCGGCCGACGGCGGCTTGCTGATCGAGTTCTCCGGAATCGGCGGCTGCTCGCCACGCGACTCGGCCTCGGCATTGCGCCAGCGGGCCAGCTGCCAGACCAGCGACTTGGGCACGTCCTTGATCGGTGCGAAGCCGCCGACCGCGTCGCCGTAGATGGTCGAGTAACCGACCGACAGCTCGCTCTTGTTGCCGGTGGCCAGCACCAGGTGGCCGTGCTGGTTGGACAGTCCCATCAGCGTGGTGCCCCGGACCCGGGCCTGCAGGTTTTCCTCGGCCAGCCCGGTCAGCTTCACGTTGGCCAGGAAGGCATCGACCATGTCGGCGATCGGCACCATCGAGAAGTGCGCGCCGAGCCGGCGGGCCAGCTCGGCCGCGTCGGAATGCGAGTGCTCGGAGGAGTACGCGCTGGGCATGCCCACCCCGTAGACGTTCTGGCCGCCGATGGCATCGGCCGCGATCGCGGCCACCACCGCGGAATCGATACCGCCGCTCATGCCGAGCACCACCGAGCTGAACCGGTTCTTCTCGATGTAGTCGCGGGTTCCGGTGACCAGCGCCCACCAGACCTCGGCTTCGGCGGCCAGCGGCTCGGCGATGCCCAGCTGGTCGGCCAGCGGCCGGTCGGCTGCCGGCGCGGGCAGCGGCGCGACGTGCCGCTCGATGGTCATGCCGTCGGCTGCCGCCGGGCTGCCCAGCGACTGCCCACCGCCCGCCGACTGCGCATCGTCCGGCGGCTGCGTATCGTCCGGCCGCTTTGCCGCCGGCAGCTCGAGTTCGAGGTAGTAGACGTCCTGGCTGAACTGCGGCGCCCGGGCGAGCAGCGTGCCGTCCGCGGCGACCACGAACGAGTCTCCGTCGAAGACCAGCTCGTCCTGCCCGCCGACCTGGTTGACGTAGACGACCGCGGCACCGGCCTCGATCGCCCGCCGGCGCACCAGGGCGAGCCGGACGTCGTCCTTGTCCTGGTGGCCGGGCAGTCCGCAGACGTTGCTCTCGTACGGCGAGCCGTTGATGTTGACCAGCAGGCCGACCCCGGCCCGGGCGGCGGCGGTGAACGGTCCGCCGTTCTGCCAGACGTCCTCGCAGATGGTCAGCCCGATGTCCACCCCGCCGAACCGGACCACGGTCAGCGCGGTGCCGGCCCTGAAGTAGCGGTACTCGTCGAACACGCCGTAGTTGGGCAGGTGGTGCTTGAAGTAGCGGGCCACCACCCGGCCGTCCTGCAGGAAGGCCGCCGCGTTGCGGGCGGCGCCGTCGGTGTCGTCCAGGTAGCCGAGCACCACGCCCAGCTCGGCAAGGCCGGCCGCGGCCAGCTCGCCGGCCACCGACTCCAGCCGCTGGACCGACGCCGAGCGGAACGACCGGCGCAGTACCAGATCCTCTGGCGGGTAGCCGGTCAGCGTCATCTCCGGGAATACCACCAGCTGCGCGCCGGCGGCGGCTGCCTGCCGGCTGCGGTCGCAGCACCATCTCGGCGTTGGCGGCCAGATCACCCACCACCAGATCGACCTGGGCCAGTGCGACGCGCAACACACTCACAGCCTCATTCTGCCCCCGCGGTCGATGGTCGCCGGGCTGGGTGTGCCGCAACACACGGCCGGCCGGATTCTCGGACTTCTCATGCTTTCGACGCTGTTTCGTCACCGGCCGATGCGGTGGTTGACGGATCCGTAGGTCACAATGGTCGGCGGCGGTCGGCGAGCCGCCGGGGGAGAGGACCGTTAAGTTGGGTATCCGGCGTAAGGCTGTGGTGCTGACAGCCGCCGTGCTGGTGCTGGGCGTGGCCGCCAGCGGCTGTTCACAGAAGAAGACGCCCGCGGCCCACGGCCAGGTTTCCAGCCAGGCCGCCGCGACCACCGCCGCGCCGAGTTCCGGCGGCGTGGCTCCGGCGGCGACGGTGTCCATCAGCGCGGCCAGCGGAGCCACCGACGTCAACCCGGTCACCCCGATCAAGGTGGCGGTCAGCCACGGCTCGATCTCCTCGGTGGTGATGACCAACCTCGACGGCAAGGTGATCAAGGGATCGCTGGCGGCCGACCGGTCGAGCTGGGCCTCGGACGAGGAGCTCGGCTACGGCAAGACCTACCAGATCAAGGCGGTGGCCACCGGCGCCGACGGCAAGCAGACCACCCGGTCCAGCTCGTTCACCACCGTGACGCCGGACAACCTGACCATGCCCTACATCCAGACCGCGGCCGGCGGCGCGGTTCCCGACGGGGTCACCTTCGGCGTCGGGCAGGTCATCCGGATCCACTTCGACGAGTCGATCCCGGACCACAAGGCCGCCATGGCGGCGATCAAGGTCACCACGCAGCCGGCCCAGGTCGGCGGTTTCAGCTGGCTCAGCGACTCCGACGTCTACTGGCGCACGGCCAGCTACCTCAAGCCCGGCACCAAGGTGACCATCGCGGCGAACGTCTACGGCAAGAACCTCGGCGGCGGGCTGTATGGCCAGGCCGACTCCAGCACCTCCTTCAAGGTGGGCGACAGCCACATCTCGATCGCCGACGACAAGACCAAGCTGCTCAGGGTCTACACCAACGGCAAGCTGGTCAAGACCATCCCCACCTCGATGGGCAAGCACACCAGCATTCCCGGTGACAACGGCCAGCCGATCGACCTGCGCACCAACTCCGGCCCGCACGTGGTGGTGGACGGTGAGACCAACATCGACATGGACTCGGCCTCGTTCGGGCTGAGCAAGGGCGCCAACGCCTACCGCACCACGGTGCCGGTGGGGGTCCGGATCAGCTACGACGGCGAGTACGTGCACTGGGCGGACTGGTCGGTGTGGGCCCAGGGCAACACCGACACCTCGCACGGCTGCCTGAACGTCTCGCCGGACAACTCCTGGTGGTTCTACCACTACTCCCGGCCCGGCGACATCGTGGACGTGCGCAACACCGGCCGGCCGCTGCAGGAGTGGAACTCCGGCTTCTGGACGGTTTCATTCGCCAAGTGGATCTCCACCGGAGCTCGCGCCTGAGCGGATTCGGCGAGTCGGTAACCGGGCGGAAACCTGGACCGGGCAGACTCTGAGCCCGTGGATCGCCAGCAGGAATTCGTCCTCCGTACCCTCGAAGAGCGCCAGATCCGGTTCGTCCGGCTCTGGTTCACCGACGTGCTCGGCTACCTGAAGTCGGTGGCCGTCGCGCCAGCCGAACTGGAAGGCGCCTTCGCCGAGGGGATCGGCTTCGACGGCTCGGCCATCGAGGGCTTCGCCCGGGCCGCCGAGTCCGACATGCTGGCCCGGCCGGATCCGGGCACCTTCCAGATCCTGCCCGGCGACGACGGCAGGCCGAGCGACACCGCGCGGATGTTCTGCGACATCACCATGCCGGACGCCTCGCCGTCCTGGGCCGACCCGCGCTACGTGCTGCGCCGGGTGCTGGGCAAGGCGGCCGACCTCGGGTTGACCTTCTACACCCATCCTGAGATCGAGTTCTTCCTGCTGAAGAACCGGCCCGACGACGGCAGCGAGCCGCTGCCCATCGACGAGGGCGGCTACTTCGACATGACCAGCCACGACACCGCGCACGACTTCCGGCGCTCGGCGATCACCGCGCTGGAGGCGGTCGGCATCTCGGTGGAGTTCAGCCACCACGAGGTGGCGCCCGGCCAGCAGGAGATCGACCTGCGCTACGCCGACGCGTTGTCGATGGCCGACAACATCATGAGCTTCCGGCACATCATCAAGGAGGTCGCGCGCTCCAAGTCGGTGCACGCCACCTTCATGCCCAAGCCGTTCGGGCACCAGCCGGGCAGCGGCATGCACACCCACCTGTCGCTGTTCGAAGGCGACCGCAACGCCTTCCACGACCCGGCCGACGAGCTGTACCTGTCGGCCACCGCGAAGTCGTTCATCGCCGGCCTGCTCCGGCACGCCCGGGAGATCACCGCGGTGACCAACCAGTGGGTGAACTCCTACAAGCGGCTGTGGGGCTGGTCGGCGCCGGGCCAGCTGGTCGAGGCGCCGACCTACGTCTGCTGGGGGCATGCCAACCGCTCGGCGCTGGTACGGGTGCCGATGTACAAGCCGAACAAGGCCAACTCCACCCGGGTCGAGGTGCGCTCGCTGGACTCGGCGTGCAACCCCTATCTGGCCTTCGCGGTGTTGCTGGCCGCCGGGCTGAAGGGCATCGAGGAGAAGTACGAACTTCCGCCGGGTGCGGAGAACGACGTCTGGGCGCTGTCGGACACCGAACGTCGTGCGCTGGGTTACGACGAGCTGCCGCACAACCTGGCCGACGCGCTGCGCGCGATGGAGACCTCCGAATTGGTGGCCGAGACGCTCGGCGAGCACGTCTTCGACTTCTTCCTGCGCAACAAGCGGGCCGAGTGGGTGGACTACCGGGCCGAGGTGACCCCGTTCGAACTGCGCCGCTACCTGCCGGCGCTCTGATCAGCCGCCTGATTCGGTTCCTCAGGCCGTTCCGGCGGATGCCCGACGCGCCGGTTAGCCTTGCATCATGTCGGCTACCCGGATCCTGGTGGTGGAGAACGACCCGGCCGCGCCGTTGGCCCGGCTGGGCGAATGGCTCACCGAGGCTGGTGCCGAGCTGGACGTCCGACGGCTGCACGCCGGCGATGCGCTGCCGGACGACCCGATCGGCTCCGGGGAGTATGCCGCGCTGGTGGTGATGGGCGGTGACACGAACGCCCTGGACGACGAGCTCGCGCCATGGCTGCCGGGCGTGCGCGGGCTGCTGTCCGGCGCGGTCGCCGCCGAGCTGCCGGTGTTCACCGTGTGCCTGGGGGCGCAGCTGCTGGCCGTGGCCACCGGCGGCCGGGTCGGCCTGGGCACCGCCCCGCAGTACGGCGCCCAGCTGGTGGCCAAGCGGCAGGCTGCGGCCACCGACCCGCTGTTCCGCGAGCTGCCGATCACTCCCGGACGTGGTGCAGTGGCACACCGATGAGGTGAGCACGCTGCCGCCGGGCGCGGTGCAGCTGGCGGCGGCGCCGGATTGCGAGCAGCAGGCGTTCCGGGTCGGCCGGCTGGCCTGGGGGATCCAGTTCCACATCGAGACCACGCCGGAGTTGATCCGGACCTGGGCCGCTCACGACGCCGCTGAGCTCGCCGACTACGACCTGGACGCCATCGTCGAGCGCTGCATCGCGGTGCATCCGGACCTCGCCGATACCTGGGCACCGGTCGCCGCCCGGTTCGTCGAGGTGGCGGCTGATCCGGCCGCGGTGCCGTCCGTCCGGAGCCTGCCGCTGGCCGGCCGGGCCACCAGCGTCGCCGAACCGATCACCGACCCGGCCGCCATCCGGGCGGCGCTGGCGGCCGAGCTGCAATCCGCACGCGGTCCGCACGGGCGGTGACCGGCCGCGGCCCGCAGCCGCCCGCCGGCCGGCTCAGCAGGCTCGGGTTCGGCAGGCCGGAGTCGGCCGCCGAGCTGCTCACCGGTGAGCCGCTGCCGCTGTGGGATCCGGCGGCCAACGCCCCGGCCGGCGAGCCTGCCGAAGCGGTGCTGGCCGCGCTCGGCCGGACCGCCGATCCGGACCAGGCGCTGCGCTACCTGGCCGAGCTGGCCGGCACCGAGGCCGGCTCGCGGATCCGGACCGAGCTGGCGGCTTCGGCCGGCTACCGGGCCCGGTTGCTCGGCGTGCTGGGGGCCTCATCGGCGCTCGGCGAGCATCTGGTCCGGTGCCCGGCCGACGCGCTGCGGCTGCGCGCGCCGCTGGCTGAGCCGGCCGCGGCGGCCGGCCGGATCGCCGCGGCGGTAGGCGCCGACGTCGAACTGCCGGTGACTGGGTTGGCCGGCCGGCCAGCCACCCTGACCGGCCGTCCGGCGGTGGCCGCGCTGCGGGCGGCCTACCGGGGCGAGCTGGCGTTGGTGGCCGCGGCCGACCTGGCCGGTGAGCTGGATCTGGCAGCGGTGACCGAGGTGCTGGCCGATCTGGCCGGCTGGGTGCTGCAGGCGGCGCTGGCGGTGGCCAGGGCCGCGTTGCCGGCCGAGGCGCCCGGCTGCGCGCTGGCGATCGTCGGCATGGGCAAGGCCGGTGGCCGGGAGCTGAACTACGTGTCCGACGTGGATGTGGTTTTCGTCGCCGAACCGGAGCCGGGCACGACGGAGGAGGCGGCGCTGGACACCGCGACCCGGCTGGCCTCGGAGACCATGCGGATCTGCGCCCAGGCGGCCTGGCCGGTGGATGCCGCGCTGCGGCCGGAGGGCAAGTCCGGCGCGCTGGTCCGCACGCTGGCCAGCCATCTGGCTTACTACCGGCGCTGGGCGTCCACCTGGGAATTTCAGGCGCTGCTGAAGGCCCGGCCGCTGGCCGGTGACCCCGAACTCGGCGAGCGGTACTGCCAGGCCGTCTGGCCGCTGGTCTGGCAGGCCTCGACCCGTCCGGATTTCGTCGCCGACGTGCAGGCCATGCGCAGGCGGGTGGTCGAGCAGCTGCCGGCCGAGCTTGCCGAGCGGGAGATCAAGCTCGGCCCGGGCGGCCTGCGCGACGTCGAGTTCGCGGTGCAGCTGCTGCAGCTGGTGCACGGCCGGTCGGATGAGTCGCTGCGGGTCCGGGCCACCCTGCCGGCGCTGGCCGCGTTGCGCGACGGTGGCTACGTCGGCCGGGAGGACGTGGTGAGCCTGGCCGATGCCTACCGGTTCCTGCGCTCCGCCGAGCACCGGCTGCAACTGGCCAAGCTGCGCCGGACCCATCTGGTGCCGGACGATCCTGCCGCGCTGCGCCGGCTGGCCCGGGCGATGGGTTTCCAGCCGGACAGCCGCGGCGATGCGGTGGCGGTGTGGAACTCGGAATGGGCACGGCACGCACGCGAGGTGCGCCGGCTGCACGAGAAGCTGTTCTACCGGCCGCTGCTGGAGGCGGTCGCCCGGGTGCCGTCCGACCCGCTGCGGCTGTCCGCCGAGGAGGCGCAGGCCCGGCTCGCCGCGCTCGGCTACGCCGACCCGGCCGGCGCGCTGCGGCACCTGCAGGCGCTGACCGCTGGTGTGTCCCGCCGGGCCAGCCTGCAGCGCACGTTGCTGCCGGTGATCCTCTCCGAGCTGGCTGACGCCCCCGACCCGGACGCCGGCCTGCTGGCCTATCGGCAGGTGTCCGAGGCGCTGGGGCAGTCGCCGTGGTACCTGCGGCTGCTGCGCGACGAGGGCACCGTGGCGACCCGGATGGCGGCGCTGCTGGGCACCTCGCGGTACGTGACGAACCTGCTCGGGCGGGCGCCGGAAGCCCTGCGGTTGCTGGCCGACGACGAGCAGCTGAGGCCCCGGCGGCGGCCGGAGCTGGAGGCGCTGATGGCGACCGCCGCCCGGCGGCCGGACGACCTGGCGCAGACCGCCCATGCCATTCGTAGTCTGCGCCGGATGGAGCTGCTGCGGATCGCGTTCGCCGACCTGCTCGGGTTGGCCACCGACGCCGAGGTGCGCGACGGGCTGTCCGACCTCGCCGACGCGACGCTGGCCGCCGGGCTGGTTGCCGCCCGGCGGCTGGTCGCGGCCGAACTGGCCACCGAGCCGGATCTGGGTGTCCGGTTCAGCGTGATCGCGATGGGCCGGCTGGGTGGCCGGGAGATCGGCTATGGCTCCGACGCCGACGTGCTGTTCGTCTGCGAGGCAGCCGGCGGCACCGAGCCGGCCGAGGCCACCCGGCGGCCACACCTGATCGCCGAGCGGCTGCGCATGCTGCTGGCGGTGACCTCGGCCGACCCGCCGCTGCGGCTGGATGCCGACCTGCGACCGGAGGGACGCAGCGGCGCACTGGTCCGTTCGCTGGAGTCCTATGCGGAGTATTACGCGCGGTGGGCCTCGGTCTGGGAGGCGCAGGCGCTGTTGCGGGCCCGGTTCGCCGCCGGCGACGGCGAGCTTGCCGAGCGCTTCCTGGCGCTGATCGAGCCGACCCGGTATCCGCCCGACGGACTGCCGGCGGCCGGGGTGCTGGAGATCCGGCGGATCAAGGGCAGGGTGGACGCCGAGCGGCTGCCGCGCGGCGCCGACCCCAACACCCATACCAAGCTGGGCAAGGGCGGCCTGGCCGACATCGAGTGGACGGTGCAGCTGCTGCAGTTGCGCTTCGCCGGCCAGGAGCCGGAGTTGCGCACCACCGCCACCCTGGACGCGCTGCACGCCGCCGTGCGGGCCGGCAGGCTGACCGGCGACGACGCGGCGGCGCTGGAGGCGGCCTGGCGGTTCGCCAGCCGGGCCCGGGACGCGGTCATGCTGGTGCGAGACCGGGCGGATGACCAGCTGCCCAAGCCGGGCAAGACGCTGCAGGCGGTGGGCCAGGTGCTCGGCTACCGTGCCGGCTTCCAGGCCGGCCAGTTGATCGACGACTATCGCCGGGCGGCCCGGCGCGCTCGCCGAGTCGTCGAGGCAGTGTTCTACGCCGGGTAGCCGGCGACGCTAGCCGGCGGGGGCGCTGCGCGAGGGAGTGCTTTGCCGCACGGGCGCTGGGCCATCCGCTTCATGGAAGGCGCTGCGTCCGGACATCAGGAACTGCGCGAGCACGCCGACGAGGAAGATCAGCAGGCCGGCCAGCGCGTCGATGAAGAAGTGGTTCGCGGTGCCGACGATCACCGCCAGCGTGCACAGCGGGTACACCACGCCGAGCAGCCGCACCCACAGCCGCCGGGCGCAGTAGACGATCGACACGCCGCACCACAGCGCCCACGCCATGTGCAGGCTTGGCATGGCCGCGAACTGGTTGGAATGCTGGGCGATCTTCGGATCGGCCAGCGAGCCCCAGGTGTGGAACTTCAGCAGCGTGTCGATGTAGCCGTACTGCGGCAGCAGCCGCGGCGGTGCCAGCGGGTAGAGCCAGAAGCCGGCCAGTGCCAGCAGCGAGGTCACGAAGAGCACCGTGCGGGCGCCGCGGTAGATCCGGGAGTGCGCCAGGAACAGCCACAGCAGGCAGGCCGGCGTGACCACGAAGTGCAGGGTGGCGTAGTAGTAGTCCATCGACTGGGCCAGCCACTCGTGCCCGGCGACGAACCGGTTCACCGAGAGCTCGAAGCTCAGGTGCAGGTCGCTCTGCAGGTGCTGCACCGCCCGGCCGTGCTGCATCGCCAGGCCCTCGTGCGAGGGCACCAGGTTGCGTACCCGGCCGTAGAGGAAGTACCCGAGCGCGATCAGCAGCGCCTCCTGCCACAGTCGCGGTGGCCGGTGCTGCAGCAGCCGGTTCGGGAACAGGCCGGTGAACCGCCGACGCCGGGACTGCTCCTGCGCGCTGCCCGCGGCTTGGGCAGTGGACGTCGCCGACATGCTGGAATTCTCTCACTTCCGGCCGACAGACCCGGTCGGACACCCTCCGGCTCTCAGCCGGCCGACAGTCAGCTGGTCGGCAGTGGCTCGGCCAGATCGGCCAGCACCACCTGCTGCCCGGCGGACAGGCCGCTGCGGATCTCGGTCCGCTCGCTGCCCACGGAGCCCACGGTCACTCGTGCCTGGGTCGGTTTGCCGTTCTTGAGCACCTCGACGAACCGCAGCGGACCGACCGCGTGCACCGCCGAACTGGGCACGCTCAGCACGCCGGTGGCCTTGGCCACCTCGATCTGCACCGAGGCGCCGCTGCCGTCGAAGAGCCGGGCGGAGGTCGGCTTGAGCACGATGGTGACGGGGTAGCTGGTGCTGCTTCCGGACGTGCTGTTCAGGATGCCGACCAGCGACACCGTGCCGGTCAGCGGCGTGTCGATGCCGTCCACCCGGACGGTGGCCGCCTCGCCGGCATGCACCGAGTCGATGTCGGCCAGGCCCACGGTGGTGCTGATCTGTTCGGCACCAGCACCGATCACGGTGATGCCGGCAGCCGCCGCGCTCACCGCCTTGCCAGCGGTCAGCGAGACGGCCGCCACGGTGCCGGCCAGCGGGCTGGTCAGCACGGTGGCGGCCACGTTCTGCCGGGCGAGGGTGAGCTGGGCCTGGGCGGCGTCGATCTGGGCCTGGTCGGCGGCCAGTTGCTCGCCGGTGGCCGGGCCGGAACTGGTTCGTCCGGTGCCGGCGGACGTGCCGCTTCGAGTGGATCCGCTGCCGGACGCTGACCCGCTGCCGGTTCCCAACCCGTTGCCGGACCCTGAGTTGCTGCCGGAGCTACCCCTGCCTTGCGACGCCCCGCTGCCGGCGGTTCCGCTGCCGCCACTTCCGGTGCCGCCCGAGCCGGCCGCCTTGGTGGCGGCCGCCAGCAGGTTCCGGATGGCGGTGTCCAGCCGGCTTTCAGCGGTGCCGCGGGCCTGCTCGTCGGCAGCCACCCGGTCCTTTCCGGGCGCCTGGTCGATGGCGGCCAGGCACTGCGCCGAGCCGGTGTCCCCGGCCGGTGCGCTGCCGCCGGTGGTGGCAAAGCCGGACGGGGCGGCAGATCCCGACGGAGTGGCGGAGCCGGACGGGGTGGCAGAGCCGGACGGGGTGGGACTGGCCGTCGGCGTCTGGGTGGGCTGGCTCAGCGCGGCCCGGCAACTGGCCAGGGCCTGCTCGGCTGACTCCAGGTCGGTGTCGAGCGCCCGCTGGGCAGCCAGCACCGCCTGCTGCGCCGCGGTGACCGCGCTTGCCAGCCGGCCGATCGAGCCACCGGCCGAACCCGTGCGGGCGCCCGACGTGGTGCTCGGGCGCGGCGTCGGGGTCACCGCGGCGACCAGCCGCACGGCGGCCAGCGAGTCGGTGCTGATCGCCTCCGTACCCGCCGAGTCCGTGCCCGCCGAGTCCGTGCCCGCCGAGTCCGTGCTGGCGCTGGTCTGGCTCGCCTCGTCGGCGGCCAGCGTCTGTTGCGCGCGGGCCAGGTCGGCGTTGGCCACCGCCACCTGCTGGGTGAGCGCGGTGCTGGCCAGGCTGGCCAGCACCTGCCCGGCCACCACCCGGCTGCCCACCGCCACGGTGACCGAGGAGACCGTGCCGGCCACCGGGAAGGAGACGCTCGCCCGGTTCACCGCGGACACCGTGCCGACCTCGGTCAGCGCCTGCTCCACCGAGCCGATGCTGGCGGTGGCCAACCGGTAGCGCGGGCCGGCGCCGCCAGCCACCGCCCGGCCGGCGGTCAGGCCGGCCGCGACCAGCCCGACAGCCACCACGGCGCCGGTCAGCAGCCACCGCCGCCGGCCCAGCCGGACCATGCTTCGTGCCGCCATGTCAGGACCCGGTCGGCGACGCGCTGGCCCCCGGCCGGCGGCCGAAGCCTCCGCTGGCACAGCTGCCGTTGGTGGCCGGGCTCAGCTCGATCCGGCTGGCCGCGACCGCCCCGGTGCTGTCCGCCTTGCCGGTGGCGCTCACGCATTCGCCGACCCTCAGCGCCGCCGCGGTCGCCGGCATCGTCTCGGTGTAGCTGGTGCTCGCGCTCAGCGTCACCGTGGTGGTGCTGGTGGCCTGGCTGCCACGTCCCAGCGTCTGCACGGTCATGCCTGTCGCGGTGAGCGCGCTGAGCTTGCCGGTGGCGAAGTTGCCGAAGCCGAATCCACGCGCTGGCCGGACGGCCGATTGCTGGGCCGGCCGGACGGAAAGCCGCTGGGCCGGCTCGATGGAAAGCCGCTCGGCCGAGTGCCGCCGCGTGCGCCACCGAGGCCGGCAGCAACGCAGCTGCCGTTGATCGCCGAGGAGATCTGCACGCTCGCCGCGGCAAAGCTGGTCGGCCGGCTGGGCTGACCCGACGATCCGGCCGAGGACGATCCGGCCGACGGTGAGGCGGATGGCGATCCGCTCGAGCTGCGCTGTCCGATGGCGGTCACGCAGTCGCCGACCTGCAGCGCGGTCCGGCTCACCTGCCTGGTCTGGCTGAACTCCGTGCTGGTCGAGTAGCTGACGCTGACCTGGCCGGTGGCCTGGTTCTGCACCTGCAGCACGTGCGCATCGATCTCGGCGAGCAACCCGAACGCGGCGGGCTCACCGGCGCCGGCGAAGCCCGCGCGGCCCGGCTGCTGGCTGCCGGACGGCGAGCTCTGTGCGGCGGCCGGCTTGCCACCCGCGCAGCCGGCCAGCACGGTACCGGCCAGTAGCAGGCCTCCGGCCAGTACCAGTGCGCCGCGGGCCGGCACCGCCAGCCGGAAAGTGGTCGACCGATGGCTCATGCTCGTCCTCTTCTGTCGGGTCGATGGATGCGGCACGGTCACTCCGACCGCAGCGCGTCGATGGGTGCCAACCGAGCGGCCCGGCTGGCCGGATAGGTGCCGAAGACCACGCCGATGGCGACCGCGACCACGATGGCCAGCGCAATCGCGGTGGGAGAGATGGCAATCGGGTCGCCGACGAAGTGCGGCAGCGCCAGCGCCCCGACGATGCCCAGCGCCGCCCCGAACAGGCCACCGGCCACCCCGAGCAGCGAGGCCTCGATCAGGAACTGGCGCCGGATCACCGCGGGCCGGGCGCCGAGCGCCTTGCGCAAGCCGATCTCACGGGTCCGCTCGGTCACCGAGACCAGCATGATGTTCATGACGCCGATCCCGCCCACCAGCAGCGACAGTGCGGCGATGCCGGCCAGCAGCACGGTCAGCGTCCGGCTCACCGAGGTCGCCGTGGCCAGCAGGGACTGCTGCGCGGTGATGGTGAAGTCGGCGCCGGCCGGCGTGCCGCTGTGATGCCGGTTCAGCAGGTCGTCCGAAGCCTCCTGGTAGGCCGCCGACAGCACGCCGGGGGAGCGAGCCTGGAGGTAGATGGACTGCACCGAGTTGCGGGTGCTGCCGCCGAAGAGCCGGGTGGTGGCCGTGCTCAACGGCACGACGGCCTCGTCGTCCAGGTTGCTGTTCTGCGACGAGCCGGCCGACTTCAGCACGCCGATCACGGTGAACGGCGTGTCCGCGATGGTGACCGACTGGCCGACCGGGTCGCCGAAGCCGAACAGCTCGCTGGCCGTGGTCGGGCCGAGCACGACCACCGCGGCGCTCGTGGCGTCGTCGGCCGTGGTCAGGAATCGGCCCTGGCTGAGCGTGCGAGCCCGCACCGACAACCAGGAACCGGTGGTGCCGACCACCGTGGTGGTCCAGTTCGTCGCGCCCGCGGTGAGTGATTCCGAACGCTGGCTGCTCGGCGCCACCGCGGCGATGTCCGGCGCGTTGACCGGCGAGGCGAGCGCGTCTGCGTCCTGCACGGTCAGCGTGGACGAGGACCCCAGCCCGCCCCGCACCCCTCCGGAGTCGGTGGAGCTGCCGGGCGAGACCAGCAGCAGGTTGCTGCCCAGCGCGCTGATCTGCGCGCTCACCTTGTGCTGGGCGCCCTCACCGAGGCCGACGGTGAGCACCACCGCGGCGATGCCGATCAGGATGCCAAGGGTGGTCAGGCCGGACCGCAGCCGGTGCGTGCGGATGGCGTCCCAGCCGGTGCGCAGCGTCTCCCAGAAGCTCATCGCGGCGCGCCGTTGCGTACCAGGCCGTGGTGAATCAGCCCGTCGCGAACCTGCACGATCCGTTGCGCGCGGGCGGCCACCTCGGCTTCGTGGGTGATCAACACGATGGTGCGGCCCTGCGCGTGCAACTCTTCGAGCAGCGTCAACACCTCGGCGGTGGCGGTCGAATCGAGGTTGCCGGTCGGCTCGTCGGCAAGGATCAGCGCCGGATCTCCGACCAGCGCGCGGGCCACCGCGACCCGCTGCTGCTGGCCGCCGGACAGCTCGCCGGGCCGGTGTGCCACCCGATCGGCCAGGCCCACCCGGACCAGCGCGGCAAGCGCCCGCTGCTTGCGTTGCTCACGCGAGATTCCCGCGTACAGCAAGGGCAGTTCGACGTTGCGCCAGGCCGGCAGCGAGGGCAGCAGGTTGAACTGCTGGAAGACGAAGCCGACCCGGCGGTTGCGGATCTCGGCCAGCGCCGTCTCCGACAGCTCGGCGACGTCCTCGCCGGCCAGCCGATAGCTCCCGCTGGTCGGCAGGTCCAGGCAGCCGATGATGTGCATCAGGGTGGACTTGCCCGAGCCGGACGGCCCCATCACCGCGACGTACTCACCGGCATCGATGCGCAGGTCGATGCCGCGCAGCGCGGCGACCTGCAGGCTGCCGGCGTGGTAGGTCTTGGTGATCCCGTCCAACTCGATGACCGGGACGCTCGGCTCACCCACCACCGGTGCCGCCTCCGCCCGTCCCGGCCCCGCCGCCGAAACCGCCGCCGGTGCCGCCGCCGAAGCCGCCGCCGGTGCCGCCGCCGAAACCGCCGCCGAAACCGCCGCCGGTGCCGCCGCCGAAACCGCCGGTGCCGCCGCCGAAACCGGTCCGGCCGAAGCCGGTACGTCCGGTGCGGTTGTTGGTGGTGCTACCGGTGCCGTTGGCCGCCCGGGGCAGCTCCACCACCACCTGGTCGCCCTCGGCCAGGCCGCTGGTGATCTGGGTGCTGCCACCGGCCGACAGCCCGGTAGCGACCTGGTGGGCAACCTGCTTTCCGCCGCTGAGCTGGTACACCGCGCTGTGGCCGTTCACCTGGTGCACCGCGGTGGACGGCACGGTGAGCACATTGGCCAGCTGCCGGTAGATCATGGTCACCGTGCCGGTGGCACCGGCGTGCAGGCCGGCCGGGTTGCCGGTCACCTTCACCACCACCGGATAGCTGGCCACTCCGCTGGTGTTGCTGGCGATCAGTCCTATCGTGCTGACCGTGCCGTACACGGTGCCCGTCGTCGAGGTGCCGCTGAGCTGTGCCTGGTTGCCGACGGCCAGCAGGCCGACCTGGGTGTCATCGACGCTGGCGTTGACGATCCAGGAATTGCTGCTGATCACCAGCACCTGAGCCGAACTGCTGGTCGAGGAGCTGTTGCCGCCCGACCCGGATCCGCCGCTCAGTCCCGAACCGTTCGCCCCGGATCCACTCGATACGGAACCACTCGATCCCGATCCGCTCGACCCGGATCCGCCGCCACCCACCTGCTCGCCGACGGTCAGGTCCAGCGAGGCGACCACGCCGGCTATCGGAGAGGTGAGGTTCGCCTCGGCGAGCGCGGCCTGAGCGGAACTGACCTGGCCCTGCGCGGCGGTTGCCGCGGCGGTGTCCGCGGCCAGCTGGCTGTCCGCGCTGTCAGCGCTCACCTTGGCTTGCGCGCTGGCCAGATTCGCTTGTGCCTGGGCGAGATTCGCCTGCAGGGACGCCGAATCCACGGTGGCCAGCACGGTGCCCGCGGACACTCGCTGGCCCGCCGTCACCCGCACGCTGGTCACCCGTCCGGACACCGCGAAGCTCAGCGCGTCCTGCACGGCGGGTTCGATGGTGCCGGCCGCGCTGACCGACTGCCGGACCGTGCCCAGGCTGGCCGCGACCAGCCGGTAGCTGGGAGTGGCGCTTGCCTTGCTGTTCCGGCCGTTCCACCAGAACAACCCGCCGCAGGCGGCGACGATGACCAGCGCCAGCAGCGCACTGAGCCAAGGCCTGGAACGCACTCGCCGTACCAGGAAACCCATCCATCCTCCTGCCGTTCGACCAGGCGGCATGCGGGCCCGGCGCCGCACAGAGAATCGGCGGTCAAGCTGGGCGATCCTGATTAAGAGGCTGTGAATCGGCACAGCCCTTGCCCGATGTGGCCGGAGCCGGCGGGGGGCAGACTGGATCGATGCGCATCGCCGTGCTGTCCGACACCCATGCCCCGCGGCACTGGAAATCGTGTCCCGCCGAGGTGGCTCGCCGGTTGCGGGACGTCGAGCTGATCCTGCATGCCGGCGACGTGTGCACCGCCGCGGTGTTGGACGAGCTGTCTGCCTATGCGCCGGTCCGCGCGGTGCTTGGCAACAACGACGGGCCGGACGTGGCCGCCTGGGGCGCGCCGCCGGTGCTGGAGTTCGAGCTGGCCGGCCTACCGGTGGCCATGCTGCACGACAGCGGTCCGGCCACCGGCCGGCAGGCGCGGCTGCGTAGGCGCTTTCCCGAGGCACGGTTGGTGATCTTCGGCCATTCGCATATCCCGTGGGATCGTGACAGCGACGGGCTGCGCACGTTCAATCCCGGCTCGCCGACGGACCGGCGGCGCCAGCCGGTCGGCACCATGGGCCTGCTGCGGATCGAGGGCGGCCGGCTACGTTCGGCCCGAATCATCCCGGTTACGCCGCCCCGGTCGGTGGAAGGAGTGCCCCAGAGCTGACGATGGCTGCCTAGGCTGGCCAGATGGCAGCGGTCGAGGCGTACGACGTCATCGTGGTGGGCGCTGGTCCGGCTGGCTGCGCCGCCGCGGCGGCCGTCCGGCAGGCCGACCCGCAACTCTCGGTGCTGGTGGTCGATCGCGCCGACTTTCCGCGGGACAAGGCCTGCGGCGACGGCATCGCCTACGAGGCAACCGAAGCCCTGGCCGAACTTGAGTTCGACCTGCCGGCGCTGCTGGACCGGACCCAGGGCGTGCACCGACTGGCGGTTCGGTCACCCGGCGGCCTCGAGGTGCGCCGGGTGATGCGCCGGCAGGTCCGGGTGATCCCGCGGACGATCTTCGACGCGCGGCTGGTGGCCGACCTGCGCCGGCGCGGCACCGAGGTGCGGCGGCACACCGTGCGCGCGGTGCAGCGCAGCGCCAGCGCCGTGCTGGTCGACGGCGTGCTGCAGGCCCGGGTTCTGATCGGGGCGGACGGTGCGGAATCGGTGGTACGCCGGGCTATCGCCGTGCCGGCCACACCGCTGGGCCGGGTGGCGCTGGCCATTCGTGGTTACGCCGATCAGCCGGCCGATACCGCCGACACCCAGGTGATCACCATGTCCCGTGGCCGCTGGCCGGCGTACGCGTGGAGCTTTCCGATCGGGGATGGCCGGGCCAACGTGGGCTACGGTCAGGTGCTCGGACACAAGCCGCTGAGCCGGACGGACCTGCTGGCTAACCTGAGCCGGTTGCTGCCCGGGCTGTCAACGCCGACCGCGTTGCGCGCACACCGGCTGCCACTGTCCTCCGGTCGACCTCCGATCGGTGCCGGGCCGGTGCTGCTGGTCGGTGACGCGCAGTCGATGATCAATCCGTTCACCGGCGAGGGAATCTTCTATGCGGTGACCTCCGGGATGCTGGCCGGCCGAGCTGCGGCTGCCGCGCTGCGTACCGGGGCGGACGCCGGCACCGGCTACCGCCGCGCCATGCGGCACCGCCTGGGCCGGCACCTGCGGCACACCAGCGCCCTGGCGCGGCTGTCCGGCCGGCCCTGGCTGATTGAAGCAGGCATGCGGGCCGCGCACGCTGATCAGCGCTGCTTCGACGAGCTGGTCGACTTCGGGCTGTCGGATGGTCTCTTGACGCCAAGGTTGCTGAGCCGGCTGTGGTTCCCTCGGTGAGTTTTCGGCCGGGTTCTGTCTTGTTTGATAGGGCGGAATCTGTCAGCGATTGCCGAGCTGCTTGCCTCCGGACCGCTGGAGGCCGACAAGCTGCCAGCCAATACCGCGGTGTGGCTGCGGATCTAGCGAGCTGGTGGCCAAGGCAAAGACGCAGCGACGAGGAAGTAGTGCCTCGGCACAGTTGCATTGCAGGCTCACGTTTCTTGTTGCTTCATAAGCTAATTCGCGAACGATGAGACTTGCCTATCGCTGTTTGATAAGGTAGAATCGAACATGTGATCGAGCAGCTCGGTACCGCTTCGGACGCCGAGCTGCTCGCCTCGGTGGCGGAGTTGGAGGCCGAGGTTTCCCGGTTGCGGTATCGGCAGCTTGCGGTGCTGGCCGAGCTGAACGCACGCAACGTCGCGGGCACGTTGGGGTTTCGTGGTTTGCCGGATCTGATCGCGGTGCAGGTGCGGTGTACCCGGGCGGAGGCGCGTAAGCGGTGGTTGGCGGTGGAGCGCTTCGGTGCCCGGCGGGCGTTGACCGGTGAGCCGTTGGAGCCGGTTCTGCCCGCTACCGCCGAGGCGTTCGCTGCTGGCGCGGTCGGTCCGGAGCATGCGGCGGTGGTCGCTGAGGTGGTCGAGGCGATCCCTGTCGCGGATCGTGCCGAGCACGCTGGTGCGGTGGAGACGACGCTGCTGGAGCACGCGCGCACGTCCGACCCGCGCACGGTGCGGCTGCTCGGTCAGCGGATCCTGGCCCATCTCGATCCGGATGGACCCAGCCCGGACGAGCAGCACCGGCAGCGGGTCAACCGGCGGGTGTCGCTGAACCGGCTCGAAGACGGCACCGGCCTGCTGGAAGGCCGGCTCTCACCGACCTGTCAGGCGATCTGGGAGGCCATCCTCACCCCACTGGCGGCCCGCCGTCCCGAGGACGCGCTCGGCCCGGACCAGCGCACCCTGCCGCAGCGGATGCACGATGCGTTCGAGGAAGCCGGCCGCCGCCTCCTCGCCACCGGAGACCTCCCCGATCAGGCCGGGCTGCCCTGCCAGCTCATCATCACCCTGACCCTCACCGACCTGGAACGCCGGGCCGGGCGGGCCACCACCCACCACGGCGGCAGTCTGTCCATCGACGAGGCGCTGCGTCTCGCAGCGGACGCGAACGTCCTGCCCGCCATCCTCAACGACGCCGGTGGTGTGCTCGCCTACGGCCACGGCCGCCGACTGGCCGCACCCGGCCAACGCAAAGCACTCTTCGCCCGCGACCGAGGCTGCACCTTCCCCGGCTGCACCCGCACCGCCGCCCAATCCGAAATCCACCACGCAACCGACTGGGCGCGAGGCGGCCGTACCGATCTAGACAATCTGACGATCACCTGCGGGTATCACAACACAGAGGCCCCCCGACAGGGCTGGCGAACGCTGCTCATCGACGGCATCCCACACTGGCAACCACCACCCTGGCACCCCCACCCACAACCCCAACGCAACTACCTCCACCACCCCGAACTACTCACCACACAGCGCGACAGCCCAGACGGCTAACGGCACGCCCAACGCAAGAGAACCGACGACGGCAAGGCAACCGTTCACGCAGGCCGCCACCCGGCTTACCCGCGAGCACTCACCGGGACGGCAGCTCCTGGCATCGATGCTGGTGCGGACGCGGACGGCGAGGCCACGCGCTGGCGGCCCGAAACACACCCGGACGGCAAGACACCATCGGCGCGGACGGGCGGCGGAGCTGGTTCCCCTAACGTAGTCAGCATGATCGCGATGGCGCTGGCGCGGGCAGCTCACCCGCTGCCGACCGCCGCCGTCACCGCCGTCAGCGTGTTGCTCGCCGCGGTTGCCGGCAACGGCGTGGCCACCTGCGTGCTCTTGGCCGTGGCCGTGTTCGCCGGACAGCTCACCGTCGGCTGGTCGAACGACCTGCTCGATGCCGCGGCCGATGCCGACGTCGGGCGGTACAGCAAACCGCTGGCGGCCGGCGAGCTGTCGCCGCGACTGGTCGCGGGCTGCCTGGCCGGTGCGGTGCTGACTACCGTCGTGGTGAGCCTGGCGGTGGGCTGGCGACCCGGCTCGGCCTACCTGTTCGCGGTCGGCTGCGGCTGGCTGTACAACGCATGGTTGAAGGGCAGCTGGCTGTCCTGGTTGCCGTACTCGGTGGCCTTCGCGGCGCTGCCTGTCGTGGCAACCTTGGCGTTGCCGCGACCACGCTGGCCGGCCGGCTGGGTGTTAGCGGCCGCCTGCCTGCTGGGTGCCGTCGTGAACCTGACGAATACCCTGCCGGAGTTGGCCGATCAGCATCCGCGCCACTATCGCGGCCTACCCGACCGGATCGGCAGCCGACCTTCGCTGGTATCGGCCGGCGTACTCGTCGTGCTGGCCACCGGCTGGATATCCCTTGGCCGGCCCGGCCGTCCCGGCTGGCTGGGCTGGACAGCCCTGGCCCTCACCGTGTTGGTGGTCGCGGCTGGCATCCCGCTGCTTTGGCGCCGCGCCGCCAGCCGGGCGCCGTTCTACGCCATGCTTGCGGTGCTGCCGGTGCCGGCGGCGATGCTGCTGTTCGCCGGCCACCACCTCCGCTGAAGGCAAGCCCGCAGCCGAACCGACAGCCGACGCAGATCCCGCCGCCGCAACCAGCTAGTGCGACGCCGAATCGGGCGGGGCCAGCGTGAAGTCGGCAAAGTCGAAGCCGGGGGAGACGACGCAGCCGACCAGCACGGCCCGCTCGGTGGCCGGCTCGGCACTCTGCCAACTGCCAGCCGGCACCAGCAGCTGGCCGCCGGCGGCGAGCAGGATGGGTGGCTGCGGATCCGGCTGATCCCCGTTGCCACCCAGGGTGAGCCGAACCGGTCCACCGCCCTGCCACAGCCACAGCTCGTCGGACGCGACCCGGTGCCAGGCCGAGCGCTCGCCCGGCAGCAGCAGGAACGACACCGACGTGGCCAGCGCGCGCCGGCCGCGCGGGGTATCCAGCTGCTGCGGATGCCGCCAGGTTTCGCGGTACCAGCCGCCTTCCGGATGCGCGGTCATACCGAGCGCGGCGGGATCGGCCAGCACCGGCTCGGACAGCGTCGGCTCGGACGGCGTCGGCTCGGCCAGCACCGGCTCGGACAGCGTCGGCTCGGCCAGCACCGGTTCGGACGGCGTCGGCTCGGACGGCGTCGGTGTATCAGGCATCACTGGAAACCTATCGCCCGCCGGGCCGGACGAACGGGAACGCCAGCGTCTGCCGGATGGATCCGCCGAGCAGCAGCATCACCAGCCGGTCTACCCCGAGGCCGAGGCCACCGGTGGGTGGCATCGCGTACTCCAGCGCCGAGAGGAATGCCTCGTCCACCTGCATCGCTTCCGGGTCGCCGTCGGCGGCTCGCAGCGACTGCTCGGTGAGCCGGTTGCGCTGCTCGATCGGATCGACCAGCTCGGAGTAGGCGGTGCCGATCTCGGTGCCGAAGGCAACCAGGTCCCAGCGTTCGGCCAGCCGCGGCTCGCTGCGGTGCTGCCGGGTGAGGGGCGAGGTTTCGACCGGGAAATCAAGGTAGAACGTCGGCTCCTGGGTCTGCTTCTCCACCAGCGCCTCGTACAGTTCGACCACCAGCCGACCGGCGCTGGCGGCGGGTGGCCGGCTGACGCCGTGCCGCTGGCACAGCCGGATCAGCTCGGCCTCGCCGGTGTCCGGCGTGATCTCGGTGCCGCAGGCCGCCGAGACGGCTTCGTGGACGGTGACCGAGCGCCATTCGCCGGAGAGATCCAGCGGTCGCACGACGCCGTCCGCGCCCGGCCGGCGAGCGATCGGAGCGCCGTGCACCGCGCAGGCCGCCTCCAGGATGAGCTGGCGGGTCAGCGCGCGCATGTCCAGGTAGTCGGCGAAGGCCCGGTAAGCCTCCACCGAGGTGAATTCCGGATTGTGGGTGGCGTCGGCGCCCTCGTTGCGGAAGTTCCGGTTCAGTTCGAACACGCGATGCATGCCGCCGACGCAGAGCTGTTTGAGGAACAGCTCCGGCGCGATCCGCAGGTACAGGGTGGCGTCGTAGGCGTTGCTGTGGGTGACGAACGGCCGGGCGTTCGCACCACCGTGCACCGCCTGCAACATGGGTGTCTCGACCTCGAGAAAATCGCGGCGGTCGAACGACTGGCGCAGCTGCCGGACCACCGCGCTGCGCTGGGTGAGCATGGTCATCGCCTCGGAGTTGACGATGAGATCCAGGTGCCGATGGCGGACCCGGGCGTCCGGATCTGCGAAACCGGCGTGCGCGTCCGGCAGCGGGCGAAGGCACTTGGCGGCCAGTTGCCAGCTGCTCGCCTGCACCGAGAGCTCACCGGATCGGCTGGCTATCACCTCGCCGGTCACCGACAGGTAGTCGCCGAGGTTGACCGTGCGGCGCAGCAGCCGGTGCTCGCCCGGCGTCAGCCGGTTCGACTCGGCCAGCACCTGGATGCGCGCGCCGGCGTCGGACAGCACCAGGAAGGTAAGGCCGCCGAAGTCGCGCAGCGCCCGTACCCGGCCGCAGACCGAGACGCGTTCCCCGGTATGCGTGCCGGCATCCAGGCCGGAGAATTTCTCGACGAGGTCGGCGATCTCTCGATCGCGCGGCACTCGGGCGGGGTAGCCGGGACGGCCGGCCTCGGCCAGCCGGGCCAGCTTGTCCACCCGCACCTGCTGTTGCTGGCTGAGCCGGCGGGCCGGCCGGGGGGAGTTCCGCGCGGCATGCTGCAGCGCCGCGACCGCCTCGGCCAGTGGCAGCCGACGACCTTCATAGAGCACGGTGTCGTCGCGTGCCCGCTCCCGCGGTGCGCCGAGGGCGGGCAGGAAACCCTCGGCGGCGCCGGCGGCTAGCGCCACCCGGGTGAGGGTGAGCGAGGAGTCGTAGCAGAGGTAGCGCGGGGTCCACCGGGGCAGGTAGCGGGCGTTGGAACGGTAGAGGCTCTCGATCTGCCAGAACCGGGAGGCGAAGCTGAGCAGCCGGCTGGTGAGGCGCACCACCGGCCCGGCGCCGACCCGCTCGGCGGCGCCGAACACTCCGCGAAACACGGCAAAGTTGAGTGACACCGCGCGCACGCCGAGCTGGTCGCGGGCGGCCGTGACCAGCTCGGCCACCATCGCCTCGATCACCCCGTTCTCGGCGCCGGGGGAGCGGCGCATCACGTCCAGCGACAGCCCACGCCGCCCCCACGGCACCAGCGACAGCACGCCGCGCAGGGTTCCGTCCGGGTCGTGTGCGAGCACCGCGACGCAGTTGCCATCGGCCGGGTCGCCCAGCCGGCCGAGCGCCATCGAGAAGCCGCGTTCGGTCTCGTCCACCCGCCACTGCTCGGCCCGCTGCTCGATCTCGGCCAGCTGTTCGGCGGCCAGCTCGGCGTGCCGGTGCACGGTGATGGCGTAGCCGGCCCGCTGCACCCGGCGCACCGCGCGGCGGACCGGCTGCATGGTCGGGCCTTCGAGGGTGAAGGTGTCAGTGTCGATGGTCGCCTCGTCGCCGAGCGGCAGCGCCTTCAGCCCGGCCGCCCGGTAGGCCAGGGCACCCTGCTCGCTGGCCGAGAGCACGGCCGGGAACCAGCCGAACGCACGGCACTCCGCCAGCCACGCGCCGATCGCGGCGGGCCAGCTGGCGACCGGGCCGATCGGGTCGGCGCTGGCCAGGCTGACGTTGTTCAGCACCCGGTAGGTGAGTGCCGCGGTGCGGCTGGCGTCGAAGATCACCGACTTGTCGTGCCGGGTGGCGAAGTAGCCCAGGGAGTCCCGGTCGCCGGAGGTCAGCAGCAGCCGGCGGACGTCCAGCTCGTCCTGGGCGGTGAGGTAGCTCTTAGACCTGGCCGAGCGCAGGAAGATGACCGCGGCGGTGACCAGCGCAACCGCCGAGATGAGGCCGGCCAGCACCGCAACCCAGTGGTGCCCGTGCTGGTCGTGCCAGCCCACGTCGGTGCTGGACGGCTCGATGCCGAGCGCCACCCGGACCGACCAGCTCAGCTTGCGCCCAACCCCGGTCAACCGGTCCGGAAAGGTGAAGTCCAGCAGCACGGCCACCGCGATCGAGGCCGCCAGGCCGGAGCCGAGCACGGTCAGGGCCAGCCAGCGGGCACCGGGCTCCAGCCGGGAGGAGAAGGCGCGCCGGCTCAGCCACAGCAGCAGCACGAGTGGCACCGTCAGGCCGGCGTTGATGACCAGCTCGGCGCCGTCGAGCACTCCGATGTCCTGGGCGTCCTGGTAGTTCACCAGGAGCGCGCCGAGCACCCCGATCAGGTACAGCGCGGCGACGGTCTGGAACGCCAGCAGCAGCCACCAGGCGAACCGGATCCGCCGGCGCACCGCGCCGCCGACCACGAACAGCAGCGCGATCGAGAACAGGCTTGGCCCGACCGGCAGGTTGACCAGGCTGAACAGGTCGTCGATCCGGCGCGGCCAGCGCAGCGGCCGCAGGACCAGGCTGACCAGCGACCAGAATCCGCCGAGCACGATCACCCGGCCGCACCAGGCCGCGAACTGCTCCCGCCAGCCGGAGACCATCACCGCCGGACGTAGCGGCTCGGCGACTGCTGTACTCACCCGTATCCCTTCGGTATCGAGGCGGTCGAAGGCCACCTTAAGACGCTACGGCACGCCGATATGCCAGGCAGCACGCTCGTCGAAGCGCAGGTCGTGATCGGCCCGGACCGCAGGCCGCTCGCCTAGGGGCAGCACGTGAACAAGGGCGACCAGATCGGCTACTTGCCAGTTCGGCGGCTCGACGCACTGCCTGGTGTGGAACCCGGCCAACGTGCCGGTGAACAGCTACCTGGCCCGGTCGAACTGAGCGTCCCGACCGGGCCAAGCGACGACGCCGTAGCGGCCCCAGCGCATCGTGCATCGCCAAGATCCGGTCTAGCGATGTCCAACGGGTCAAGCTAGCGTTGGCCGGACACCGAGCTGACCCATCCCCGACGTCTGGAAGAGCGAAGCAATGGCTCTTTGGCTTCTGCTGGTTGAGAACGACGCTTGGGGTGCCGCGAGCATGGCTTCCAGCGGCGCGCTCGGTGCCCAGGACCAACGCGAGGCGGTGTCTGCGCTAGGCGGCGTCTGCGTCTCTCAATGGGCGAGCCTCGGTCGTTGGGACGCGGTCCTGGTTGCGGACTTCCCCGATGACGCCGCACTGCTCGCCTTCGTCATGTCGGCCGGCGCCGGGGGCCAGCACGTTGAGCCCGTGCGGTTGTTGGGGGTGGACGAAGCGCACCGAGCCAGCGAGCTCCTAGCCGGTATGGCCCAGGACCATGCTTCAAGCCCTCCCATGACTGCGGAGTCCGACCGTGATTGATCCGGCTACCCGAGCAGCGTGGGGAGCCGTACTGCAGCAGCAGTCGTTGGCGCACGCGTCGAACGGGCCGCCGCCTCCGCAGTTTGCTCCGACTCCCGTCACGGCATGGCAGGCCTATCTGGCGACACTTCCGCCCGCCGGCCCGCCACAGTCACCTCAGCAGCGTGCAGCTGCACTCGCACTCCTGGACAAGGGCACCGTTGGTTGGGACAGGTCATGGCAGCACCCCGGGGCGCCGGCGTTCCCAGCGCCAACGCGTACCCCGATGCTTCCTTCAACGCCCGCTGCCTGGTCCCGCCAGGTGACACTGCCGTTCATCGACAACAGGGGCGGGCTTCCCCCGGCGGGCAGTAACCCGGGCGGTTCAGCAGTAGCGGGGGAGACGGTAGAAGGCGATGCGATCGTCGAGGTCTACCGTGAGTCGGCAGGGCAGGAGGTTGGGGGACGGGAAAGACTCGACGGCGGCGACGACCTCCTGAATACCACTTACCGGGTTCGCCAGTTGATCCAACGGCTTGAGGGGACGATCAGGCTTACTCAAGCTCAACTGTCTTCCGGAATTCTCGTCCCGAACGCACCTGCACTTCGCTCGAGCCTTGCCAAGCAACAGGCACAGCTCGCAACGGCTCGAGCCGAACTTGCCCGCGGGTCGGCACCGCGTGGGCAAGGCATCCCGCACACGCTTTAACGGTCTGAGCGCTAGCTGGCTCGGGCGCAGATTCTGCCTCGCTCAGATGTCGTAGTACAGGTCGAACTCGTACGGGTGCGGTCGCAGCCGGACCGGGTCGATCTCGTTGTTGCGCTTGTAGTCGATCCAGGCCTCGATCAGGTCGGCGGTGAACACCCCACCTTCCTGCAGGTACTCGTTGTCCTCCTCCAGGTGCTCGAGCACTCGGTCCAGCGACCCCGGCACTTGCGGGATGGAGGCGGCCTCGTCCGGCGGCAGTTCGTAGAGGTCCTTGTCGATCGGCTCGGCCGGCTCGATCTTGTTTCGGATGCCGTCCAGGCCGGCCATCAGCATCGCGGAGAAGGCGAGGTACGGGTTGGCCGCCGGATCCGGCACCCGGAACTCGATCCGCTTGGCCTTGGCGCTGGTCCCGGTGATCGGCACCCGGATGCAGGCGGAGCGGTTGCCGGCCGAGTAGACCAGGTTGACCGGCGCCTCGAAGCCCGGCACCAGCCGGTGGTAGGAGTTCACGGTCGGGTTGGTGAAGGCCAGCAGCGACGGAGCGTGGTGCAGCAGCCCACCGATGTAGTAGCGAGCGAGGTCGGACAGCCCGGCGTAGCCGGTCTCGTCGTAGAACAGCGGCTCGCCGTCCTTCCACAGCGACTGGTGGCAGTGCATGCCGGAACCGTTGTCGCCGAACAGCGGCTTGGGCATGAAGGTGGCCGACTTGCCGTTGGCATGCGCGACGTTCTTGACGATGTACTTGAACTTCAGGATGTCGTCGGCGGCGTGCGCGAGGGTGTTGAACCGGTAGTTGATCTCGGCCTGGCCGGCGGTGCCCACCTCGTGGTGGGCCCGCTCCACCTCCAGGCCGGCGGCGATCAGCGCGGCCGACATCTGATCGCGCAGGTCGGCGTAGTGGTCGTACGGGCTGACCGGGAAGTAGCCGCCCTTGACCCGGGTCTTGTAGCCGAGGTTGCCGCCCTCCTCGACCCGGCCGGTGTTCCAGGAGCCCTCGATCGAGTCGACCTCGTAGCAGGAGCCGTTGATGGTCGAGGAGTACCGGACGTCGTCGAAGACGTAGAACTCGGCTTCCGGCCCGAAGTAGGCGGTGTCGGCGATGCCCGAGCTGGCCAGGTACTCCTCGGCCTTGCCCGCCACCCCGCGGGGGTCCCGCTCGTACGGCTCGCCGGTGCGCGGCTCGACGATGGAGAAGTTGAGGTTCAGCGTCTTGGCGGTCCGGAACGGATCGAGGTAGGCGGTGGCCGGGTCCGGCAGCAGCTTCAGGTCCGACTTGTGGATGGCCGCGAAGCCGCGGATGGAGGAACCGTCGAAGAGCAGCCCGTCGCTGAAGGCATCCGCCGTGAACCCGCTGGCCGGAACGTTGAAGTGCTGCTGCACGCCGGGCAGGTCGGTGAACCGGACATCGACGAATTCGACGCCTTCGTTGGCGATGAAGCTGAGAACCTCGTCGGAGCTACTGAACATCGGCGATCCTTCGGGTGAGCCGCTGGGTGGGGGTGCGTCAACAGGTGAGGCCACGGTATGGCGCGGCGATTGCCGGACGGTGTCTCGACTGTTTCAGTCACGTTACCGACGTGGCGTTTCAGTGCACGATGACGGCGGTGCTGGTCAGCCGGTCGTGCAGGCCACGCAGGTCGGCGTCCACCATCAGTGCCGGCACGATGACGGCCAGCAACACTGTCCGGGCCAGCGCCCGCACCGGGCCGATGGCCAGCCGGGCGTCCACCCGGATCACCCGCAGCCCGGTCAGGTACATGCCGAGCGTGCGGCCGAACAGGAGCAGGCCGATCAGGTAGTCCACCGCCCACGGGATGACGCTCCACTGACCGGGTGCGTGCGAGGCCGGCCCGGACAGATCCGAGCGGTGCACGAACAGCGCGGCGACCAGGCCGGCCGCCACCAGGTCGATGAGGAAGGCCAGGATCCGGCGGCCGAACGGGGCCAGCGAGCCGGGGCCGGCGGCCGGCAGCCCGAGCCGGGCCCCCCGGGTGGCTGGCTGGGCCGGTTGGGTCACCCGCGCCGGCGCACGGTGCGCTGCACGTTGCGCATCTTCATCCCGCCCGGCACCGGGCCCTGCGGGATAGGCGTGCGCTGGGCACCGAGCGCGGCCAGCCGCCGGTCCAGCGCGCTGACCTGCTCCTTGCTCAGGTTGCGCGGCAGCTTCGTCAGGTGGGTGTTCAGCTTGCCCAGCGGCACCTCGTCGGGGCCGTTACCCACCACGACGTCGTAGATCGGCGTCTCGCCGGCCAGCCGGGCCACCTTCCGCTTCTCCTGCGCCAGCAGCGGCTTGACCCGGTGCGGGGCCCCCTCGCCGACCAGCACCACGCCCGGCCGGCCGAGCAGCCGGTGCACCGCATCGAGTTGAGTGGTGCCGGCCACCGCGTCGGTCTTGTGCCAGTCGCCACGCAGCTGGCCCAGCACGTACGCCGCCGCTCCCGGCTGCCCCTCCGCCTGACGGTAGGCAGAGGCCTGGGCACGGCGGGAGAACAGGAACAGCGCGGCGATGCCCGCCAGCACCACGGCCGGCACGATCGGAAGCCAGAAGCTGCCGCTCAGCAGCAGCCCGACGACGTAGACCACCGCCGCCACCGCCACCGCCGTAATCACCAGATAGGGGACTAACCGGTTGTCGGCCTGCCGCGTCATGGTGAAGGCCTGACGCATCTGGCTGAAAGTCTCCCGGCGGCGTTGCCGACGCGCCGAACGCTGCTCTCTTTTCTCCGCTTTGGTAAGTTTTGCCGGTCGCCGGCCAGCTTTGTTGGTACCCGAGGAACGCGCCATGCAAACAGGATAGGCGCCGGCCAAGAAGATGATTTACTTACGCCAAGGTAACGCGCTACAGTTATCTCAGTGTTAGTTCACGGGACCGGCAGGGGCCAGTGCGGACGTTGAATTCGCGGCGCGCGAACTGGGTGGCAGCAGTATTGATGCTGGCCGCCCTGCTGGCCTCTGTGGCGCTGCTGGCACGTCCGTCCGGCCGCGCGGGAGCCGCGACGACGCTCTCCAATGTCTCGGTGGACGTCCGGTACGGCTGCCCGAAGCAGAACCATAAGGACGACTTCGTCGAGGTGACGCTGACGCCCGGTGCCCAGGCACTGGACGGCAGCGACCCGCAGATCGTCCAGGTCGGGTTGGCCTCCGACGCCGCGGACAACGACCTGTACCCCGAGGGCGGCCCGACGCTGGTCGAGTTGGCCTCCGGCGCGGTACTGGTTCGGCTGGCCGGCCCGGTCAGCAGCGGCCAGCACGTGTTCGTGCGCGACTACGGCAACACCGCCTACCGCAACTTCGCCCTGCCGGCGACCTGCCAGAACGTCGAGCCGACCCCGTTCGGACTTGCCGATCCTGACATCTACGGCAACCACCAGGTGACCTGCGCGGCCAACTCGGCGAGCATGCACCTGACTCTGAAGAACAACAACGACTCGGCCGTGGATTACACGGTGCTGCTGGTGCGCAAGGACGGGCAGCTGTCCGGTGCCCAGGCCCAGGGCATCCCGGTCACGCTGGCCGGGCAGGAGAAGCAGCCGGTCACCGTCACCCAGCCGCCCACCAAGGCGACCATCTTCCAGTACCAGGTGCGAGTGATCGCACCGGACGGCCAGGTCACCGACGTCGCCGATGTCACCATGCGCTGCGATTCGCAGCCGGGCCCGCATCCGACCATCACTCCGACGCCGGTGCGTCCCTCGCACAGCCCGAGCAGCCGGCCCAGCAGCTCGCCGCCGGCCAGCCACAGCCCGTCCAGCAGCCCGAGCCACAGCCGGCCGCACCCCTCGGCGACGCCGACCCTGACCTCGGCTTCGAGCCAGCCGCGGCCGACTAGCAGCGCGACCGCCGCGAATCCGCCGGCCAGCCGCGGTACCACCGGGGGCAACGGCTCCGCCCCGGCGACGCACACCTCGGCCAGCGGCCCGGTGCTCGGCGATGCCAGCTCGACCAGCCAGCCGCAGCCACCGCACCCGCTGCCCACGCCGAGCAAGCAGGTCATCGTCGAGGCGGGCCGGGTCAACACCGCGTTCAACAATCCGGGCTTCACCGGGGCGATCGTGTTGGTGCTGGTCGCCTTCGCCGGCGCCATGGGGGCACTGTTGGCGGCCAACAACGCCAGCGCACGTCGCCGGTAACGCGTCGCGCGGTCCGGTTTTCACGACGTTTGCTCTCAGGACGTTTGCTCAGCCTGCGGCGTGCAGCCGGTGGCTGTGGTCAGCCTGAGACGTAGCTCAGCTTGAGACGTTCCTCTAGCTTGAGACGTAGCTCTAGCTTGAGACGTTGCTCAGCCGGCGGGCGTCCAACGCCTGCTGGTAGAGCCGGCCGGCCCGGTAGGACGAGCGAACCAGCGGCCCGGACAGCACGCCGGCGAAGCCGATCTCCTCGGCCTCCTCGCGCAGCTCGACGAACTCCTCCGGCTTCACCCAGCGGTCGATCGGATGATGCCGCTTGGACGGGCGCAGGTACTGGGTGATCGTCACCAGCTCGCACCCCGCGTCGTGAAGGTCCTGCAGCGCCTGGGAAATCTCGGCCCGCTGCTCGCCCATGCCGAGGATCAGGTTGGATTTGGTGACCAGGCCCGCCGCCCGGGCGGCGGAGATCACGCTCAGCGAGCGGTGGTAGTCGAACGCCGGCCGGATGCGCTTGAACACCCGGGGCACCGTCTCGACGTTGTGCGCCAGCACCTCCGGACGCGAGCCGAAGACCTCGGCCAGCTGGGCGGGGTCGGCATTGAAGTCCGGGATCAGCAGTTCCACGCCGACGTCCTGGCCGAGTGCGTGGATCTGGCGGACGGTCTCGGCGTAGAGCCAGGCACCGCCGTCGGGTTGGTCGTCGCGCGCGACGCCGGTCACCGTCGCGTAGCGCAGGCCCATCTGCCGCACGCTGTCGGCAACCCGGCGGGGCTCGTCGCGGTCCAGCGGGGCCGGCTTGCCGGTGTCGATCTGGCAGAAGTCGCACCGCCGGGTGCACTGGTCGCCGCCGATGAGGAAGGTGGCTTCCCGGTCCTCCCAGCATTCGTAGATGTTCGGGCAGCCCGCCTCCTGGCAGACGGTGTGCAGGCCCTCCCGCTTCACCAGATGCTGCAGTTCGGTGTACTGCGGCCCCATCACCGCCCGGGTCTTGATCCAGGACGGCTTGCGCTCGATGGGGGTCTGGGCGTTGCGCGCCTCGATTCGCAGCAGCTTGCGCTCGGCGGGCTTGCTCGGCTCGGTCATGCGCTCAGCCGCTCCAGTTCTTCGGTGCCGGTCAGGGCAGGCAGGTGCTTCTCGGCGATCGGCAGTACCTCGGCCACGGTAATCTCCCGGCCGAGTTCGGCGCTCAGCGAAGTGACGCCGGCGTCGGCGATGCCGCAGGGCACGATCCGTCCGAACCAGCTCAGATCGGGATTGCAGTTCAGGGCGAAGCCGTGCAGCGTGACCCGCTGCGCCACCCGGACCCCGATGGCGGCCACCTTGCGGGCCGGTCCGCGTTCGTCGGCCGCCACCCAGGCGCCGCTACGGCCTTCGATCTGGACGGCGACCAGGCCGAGCTCGGCGCAGATCTCGATCAGCACCCGCTCCATCCGGCGCACGTAGGCCACCACGTCCATCGGGTCCGGCAGCTGCAGGATCGGGTAGCCGACCAGCTGCCCGGGGCCGTGCCAGGTGATCTTGCCGCCCCGGTCCACGTCCACCACCGGCGTGCCGTCCACCGGCCGCTCGGAGGCCTCGGTGCGCCGGCCGGCGGTGAACACCGGCGGATGTTCCAGCAGCAGCGCGGTGTCCGGAATCTCCCCCGACACCCGCTGTTCATGCAGCTGCCGCTGCCAGTCCCAGGCCTGCTGGTAGTCGATCAGGCCGACCCGGATGGTGCGTAGTTCACCGTTGCTCACCGATCCACAATATCCGCGCTGTTGGGCTACCTGAAACGCCGATGAATATGAGATGTCAGACGCCTCTGCCATGGTGTTAGGTGTTGCTACCCGCCGGCTTGTTCAGACAGGAGCCAACGCCCATGACGGAAGTGAAGACCACCCAGTCGCAGCCGCCCGCCGAGTCCCGGCGGCGCCGCCTGCCACGCGGGTTCGCGGTCTTTGCCATCCTCACCCTGGCGATCGTGGCGTTCCTGGTCGGCGGAGCCGGCGGTAGCTACCAGGGCAAGCTGGCCGATGTCCAGAAGAACGAGAACTCCGACTACCTGCCCGGGTCGGCCGAGGCCACCAAGGTCGCCAACGAGTCCACCGCCTTCCTGAAGGTCGAGTCCATTCCGGGCTTCATCGTCTACTCCCGACAGTCCGGACTCACCGATGCCGACCGCGCCGCGGTGAACCGCGCTTACGGCGCCATCAAGGGACTTCCCGGGGTGGACGTCGCGGCCATGACCGCGCCGCAGTTCTCCACCGACGGCTCGGCGGCGGCCATCTACACCCCGCTGATCGCCAAGCAGAACGGCCAGTCATTGCAGGGCCCCGTCCTGGCCGACAACGAGAAGCGGATCATTGCCACCGCCAAGGACCAGGTGCCGCCCCAGCTGACGGTGCTGCCGGCCGGATCGGGCGGCCTGATCGTGGCCTTCATCGACGCCTTCTCCGGCATCGACGGCGCGCTGCTCGGGGTCGCGCTGCTGGTGATCATCGTGATCCTGCTGCTGGTCTACCGATCACCCATCCTGTGGATCTTCCCGCTGCTGTCCGCCCTGCTTGCGCTCGGCATGTCGTCGCTGGTGATCTACGAGCTGGCCAAGCACGATGTGTTGACCCTGACCGGGCAGAGCCAGGGCATCCTCTTCGTGCTGATCCTCGGCGCCGGCACCGACTACGCCCTGCTGCTTATCTCTCGATATCGAGAGGAATTGCACGAGTATCCCAACCGGTTCGACGCCATGATCAAGGCCTGGCGGGAGTCGGCTCCGGCGATCGTGGCGTCCGCCGCCACCGTGATCGTCGGCCTGCTCTGCCTGAGCTTTTCCGAACTGAACTCCAACAAGAGCCTGGGCCCGGTGGCCGCGATCGGCATCGCCTGCACGTTGGTGGTGATGATGACGTTCCTGCCGGTGGCGCTGTCGGTGATCGGTGGCCGCTGGGTGTTCTGGCCACGCCGACCCCGGGTCGATCACGCCACCGACCTGGCCACCCACGGCCTGTGGGGCAGGGCCGCCGCGACGGTGGGCCGCCGGCACCGAATCGCCTGGATCGGCGCACTGGTGGTGCTCGGAATCTTCCTGATCGGCCTGGGCAGCCTCAAGACGAACGGCATGACCACCGCCCAGGGCTTCACCAGCAAGCCGGCCGCGGTCAAGGGCCAGGAGATCTACGACGCCAAGTTCGACAAGGGCGCCGGTGCGCCGGCGGTGATCACCGCCAACGCCGACAAGGTGAACGAGGTCATCGACACGGCATCCAAGGTGCCCGGGGTGGCGACCAAGCCCGGATCGGTGTGCGTGCAGATCGACTACACCAAGCTGACCGGTGCCGGGGGCGGCGGCGCAGCCGGCGCAGCCTCCGGGTGTCCGCCGGCCGCGGTGCAGGTGAGCCCGGTCAACGGACGCCTGCTGGTGAATGCGGACCTGGCTGACTCCTTCGACTCCTCGGCCGCCTACGACACCATCAAACGGCTGCGCACCGCGTTGCACGCGATTCCCGGTGCCGATGCCAAGGTGGGCGGTGCCTCGGCCGCCACGCTCGACGTGCAGGTCGCCTCGGTGCACGACCGGAACCTGATCATCCCGATCGTGCTGGTGGTGATCCTGATCGTGCTCGGGCTGCTGCTGCGGGCCCTGGTCGCGCCGGTGCTGCTGATCCTCACCGTGGTGCTGTCCTTCGCCGCCGCGCTCGGCGTGTCCGGATTCGTGTTCACCCACCTGTTCCACTTCGCCGGTGCCGACCAATCCTTCCCGCTGTTCGCGTTCGTGTTCCTGGTCGCGCTGGGCATCGACTACAACATCTTCCTGATGACCAGGGTGCGGGAGGAGGCACTGCAGTTCGGCACCCGAACCGGGATCCTGCGCGGGCTGGCGGTGACCGGCGGGGTGATCACCTCGGCCGGCCTGGTGCTGGCCGCCACCTTCGCGGTGCTCGGCATCCTGCCGCTGGTGTTCCTCGCCGAGATCGGGTTCACGGTGGCGTTCGGAGTGCTGCTGGACACCGTGCTGGTGCGCAGCATCCTGGTGCCTGCGCTGGCCACCGAGATCGGGCGCAAAATCTGGTGGCCGTCGAAGCTGGCCCGCGCCGAGGCGTAGTACGACACGCCCAGCCCTCGGCCGGTTGGGCAGGGCTCGCTGCGGCGGGTGTAGTCGTGCTGAGGATGCCAGCCCGGCGTGGTCGCGCCGGAGCGGTCCGACATGGTCGCCCGATGTGCTGCGGGTCGATGCCGGTGTGCCTGTGGACGGCACCGTGCCGTTCCCTGCCGCCGGTTGTCGCCTGTGGATAACCCGCCGACCGGCGACCGCGTTTCTCCTACCGTGGCGGCATGACCTTTGCGGTACCGGGATATCGGGTACAACGGCTGCTCGGCGTGGGCAGCCAGGGTGAGGTGTGGCTCGGCGAGGAACTCGGCAGCGGTGAGCCGGTAGCGCTCAAGCGCATTCCGCTCGACCACGCGGCTGCGGCCGAGGCCGCCCGGACGGAGGCAGCCCTGCTCGCCGCGCTTGATCACCCCAGCTTGATAGCGCTGCGTGCCTACGTCCCGCTGGAGAGGGCCGCGGTGCTGGTGCTGGAACTGGCGGCCGCCGGCACGCTGGCCGGCCTGCTCGCACGTCGCCGCCGGCTCACCCCGCCCGAGGTGGTAGCGACCATCAGCCCGGTGGCCTCCGGGCTGGCGCACGCACACGATGCCGGGGTGCTGCACGGCGACGTCAGCGCCGCGAACATCCTGTTCACCCCTCTCGGTCGTGCCAAGCTCGCCGATCTCGGCATGGCCCGGCTGCTGGCCGCCGCTGTCGAGCCGGCACTCGGCACGCCCGCGTACCTGGATCCGACGATCGCGGCGGGTGGGCCGGCGGGCGTGGCCAGCGACGTGTTCTCACTCGCGGCGGTTGCGCTGCATGCGCTGACCGGCGCGGGGCCGTGGAGCCGTCCCGACCAGCCGGCGCCCAGCGCGGAAGATGTGCTCGCGGTCGCGGCCACCGGACGGCCCGTTGACCTGCCCGGCCGGCTGCGACCGCTGCCTTCGGACATGGCGAAGGTGCTGCTCCGGGCACTCGATCGCGATCCGGCGCGGCGGGGGAGCGCCGCCGAACTGGCCCTGGACCTGCGGGCATCGCTGCCACCGGCGTCGGTGATGCTGGCCGGCGGACGCATTGCCGGCCGGGCCCGGCCGGGCCAACCGGCACTCGCACCGGGAGCCGACCAACTCAGCTACGTGCCGGCCGACCTGACGCACATCGCCCGGCGGCGGCCAGCATCCGACGTGGCGGGCGTTCTGCGCGCCGGTGGATTGGCCGGGCCGGACTCCGCTCCCGATGTTCCCGCACTCGCCGATGACCGGTACGGCATGGCCGTGACCCGTCGGGTCGCAGCGGTGGTGCGGCGGCTGCCGACGGCGCTGGTCGGATGTCTGCGGTCGTTCGCCGGTTGCCTGATGGCTTGCACGGGACGCTTCGCGTCGTTCGCCGGACGCTTGCTGGCGTTCGCGGGACGCGTGGTGGGGTTGTGGCGTCGGGTGAAACCGGCCGATCGCCAGTCGTTCGGGATGCTTGCCGGCGGAGCTCGGCGCGGCCAACCCGCCGGTCGCCATCGTGCCGTGCGGCCGGGCGGGCAGCCGCACGCTAACCGGCCGGCCATGGCTGTCCGGCCGGCGTCGCCTGCGCGGTGGGCTTGGCGTGGTTCACCGGCCCGGCCACCTCGGGCGGCCTGGCGTGGCCCGGCGGCCGCGCCTCGCCCCGCTCGGCTGATCGCGGCGCTGCTGGTTGCCGGCACGCTGGCCATGGCGTGCTCGATCGGCTGGCCACGATTGCATCAGCGGCCGGCGGCCGCGTCGATGGGGGAGCGCGTCGCACACGCTCGGCCGGCGGCCGGTTCATCGGTGCCGCCTCGTGCTGGCTCGCCGGCCGACCCATCGATCGCGCCCGGTTCGCAGCCGCCAGCCACTTTGCCAGCCGCGGCACACCCGTCGGTCGCCGAACTGGAGGGCATCCTGGCCGGCCTCGCCGCGGTGCGGCAGCAGGCCTTCGCCCAACGCCGGCCAGCGCTGTTGGCCGCGGCATATGCCTCGCCGACCCTGCTGGCCGCCGACACCGCACAGCTGCTGCACGGCGTGCCGGCCGGATGCCAACTAGCCGGCCTGCACACCAGCTATCGGGACGTTCGGGCACTCCCCACGGTTGGCGGAACGGCAGCGAGCGGCGACGCTCGGCCAGCGTCGGCCGGCGGGACGAAAGCCGGCGGGACGAAAGCCGGCGGGACGAAAGCCGGCGGGACGAAAGCCGGCGGGATGAAAGCCGGCGCGAGTGCCCGGTCAGCACCGGTCGGAACGGCAACGGGCGACGGGGGTCAGCCAACCGGAGCGACGCCGGATAACGACGATCGATGGTTGGTCGTTGGCGCGACCGCGACGCTCTCGACGGCCACGTTGAGCTGCGCGGGCACAGTGCGCGGCCATAGCCGGCCGGCGGGCCCGATGCGGCTCCGGCTGGTCCTTACCGACGACGGCCACGGCTGGCGGATCGCCAGCCAGCGGCTCGGCTGATCGAGCGAACCGGTGCTTGCCAGCGGCGCTCGAGCGGCCGGCGCGGTGTCGTCAGTTGGCGACCGCCCACTCGAGCGCGGACCGCAGGTTGTCGTGCCGGAACCGGTAGCCGGCAGCCAGCAACCGTTCGGGGATCACCCGCTCGCTGGCCAGCGCGCCGGCATTGGCGAACTCACCCAGCGCCGCGCGCAGTGCCAGCCGAGGCACCGGCAGCAGCGCCGGCCGGTGCAGCACCCGGCCCAGTTCGGCGCTGAACTCGGAGTTGCGCACCGGCGCCGGGCCCGCCAGATTGACCGGACCGCTGATCCGCTCGGATTCCAGCACGAAGCGGATGGCAGCCACCTCGTCGGCCAACGAAATCCACGGCTGGTACTGCTGACCGGAGCCGAGCTTGCCGCCCAACCCCCTCCGGTACAGCGGGATCAGCCGAGCCAGCAGGCCGCCCTGCGCGGAGAGCACCAGGCCGGTGCGCAGCGTGACCACGCGCACCCCGGCGTCGGCAGCCGGCTGGGTCGCCGCTTCCCATCGCACCACCAGGTCGGCCAGGAATCCGCTGCCAGCACCCCCGGTCTCCGGCAGCAGCTCGTCACCCCGGTTTCCGTAATAGCCGACCGCGGAAGCGCTGAGCAGCACCCGGGGACGCTGCGCCATGGGCAGGAACGCCATCGCCTTGGCCAGCGTGTTGGTTGGTTTGATCCGGCTGTCCACCAACTCCTGCTTGTACGCCGGCGTCCATCGGTGGTCGCCGATGCCGGCACCGGACAACCCCACCACCGCCGCGTAACCGCGCAGCGCGTCCGGGTCCAGGCTGCCCTGTTCCGGATGCCACTCCACCTCGGTGGCGGAGCTGGCCGGTCGCCGCACCAGGCTGTGCACCACATGCCCATGCGCAACCAGTTCGCGGGTCAGTGCCCGACCCAGAAAGCCGGACGCGCCGGCGATCAACACGTTCACCGCGATCCCCGTTTCGCTCGTTCGACGCGGCTCAGCGCAGCGGTCAGGACAGGCCGAGGTCGCGTTCGAAGTCGCCCGCCTCGAGCCTGCCCTTCAAGGTGGTCAGGAACCGGGCGGCATCCGCCCCATCCACGATTCGATGGTCGTAGGACAGCGCCAGGTAGACCATCGAGCGCACCGCGATGGTCTCGCCCAGGTTCGGGTCCGAGATCACCACCGGACGCTTCACCACCGAGCCCGTACCCAGGATGCCTACCTGCGGCTGGTTGATGATCGGGGTGTCGAACAGCGCGCCTCGGCTGCCGGTGTTGGTCAGCGTGAAGGTGCCACCACCGAGCTCGTCCGGCGACACCTTGTTGGTGCGGGTGCGCTCGGCCAGGTCCGCGATCTTGCGGGCGATGCCGCCCAGGTTTAGGTCACCGGCGTTGTGGATGACCGGGACCAGTAGGCCGCGCTCGGTGTCCACCGCGATCCCGAGATGCTCGGCGTCGTGGTAGGTGACGGTGCCGGCCTCGGTGTCCACCGAGCAGTTGACATTCGGGTGCTCGCGCAGCGCCTCCACCGTCGCGATGGCGAAGAACGGCAGGAACGACAGCTTCACGCCTTCCCGTCGCTCGAAGTCAACCTTGGCGGCCTCCCGGAGCCGGGCGATCCGCGTGACGTCCACCTCGACCACCGTGGTCAGTTGTGCCGAGACCTGCAGCGATTCGACCATCCGCGCCGCAATGACCTGACGCAGCCGGGACAGCTTCACCGTCTGGCCACGCAGCTGTGCTGCCTGCGCGGCGGAACTGCTCGCAGCCGGGCTGGCCGACACCGGCGGCGTGGCAGCCGCCGCGGGCTGCGCGGGCGCCGCCGGCTTGGCTGCGGCGGCCGCCTCCTCGGCCTTCGCCTGCGCCGCCGCGTTGGCGGCCGACAGCACGTCGGACTTGCGGATCCGGCCACCGACGCCGGTGCCGGTCAGGGTGTTGAGGTCGATGCCGTGCTCGCTGGCCAGCTTGCGGACCAGCGGCGTCACGTAGGTGCCGGCGACCTCGTCGTCATCGCTGGCCGCGTGCGCGGCCGGCTGAGCATGTGCCGGCTGGGTCGCAGCCTGGGCCGGCTGGGCAGGCTGGGCCTGGGTAGGCTGCGCCGCCGCTGGCGGTGCTGTCGGAGGCGCTGCCGACGGCGCGGGTGCGGCCTGTGCCGGGGGCGCCGGCGGAGCGGCGGCTGGCGGCTGCTGGCTCGACTGCTGTGCCGGCGGTTGCTGTGCCGACTGTTGCTGTGCCGACTGTTGCTGGGCCGGCTCGCTCTGCTGCGGTTCGGCCTGCTGGGATGCCTGCTCGCTTTGCCGGGGCTCGGCTTGAGCTTCCGACTGCGGGTCCGGCTGGGGCTCGGGCTGGCCACTGGGCTGGTCCTGCGCCTGACCGCCACCAGCCTGACCGCCACCGGCCTGACCGCCATCGGCCTGACCGCCACCAGCCTGACCGCCATCGGCCTGACCGCCATCGGCTTGACCGCCGCTACCCTGGCCACCGTCCGGCTGGCCACCGCCAGCCTGGTCCTCCGCCTGACCGCCGCCCCGTTCCTCGGCGGCAGCGGGGGCCTCGCCGGATCCGGTGGCCTCGCCCTCCTCGCTGATCACCGCGAGCTCGACGCCGATCTCGACCGTCTCGTCCTCGGCGACCTTGATCGAGCTGAGAATGCCCGAGGCGGGAGAGGGAACCTCGGTGTCGACCTTGTCGGTGGACACCTCCAGCAGCGGCTCGTCAGCGGAGACCTGGTCGCCCTCCTGCTTCAGCCATCGGGTGACGGTTCCTTCGGTAACGCTCTCGCCGAGGCGCGGCATGGTCACTGAGACCGGCATGATCTTCTGGCTCCTTCTCGGTGTTCTCGCGAAGCTCGGTGTTCGGGCGAAGCTCGGTGCTGGCAAAGCTGGTCTGGCAAAGCTCGGTGCTGGCAAAGCTGGTCTGGCAGAAGTTCGGTGCTGCGAATCTCGGTCTGGCGGACGCGAAACCGGGCGTTGGCGGACCCTTCCGCCGAGCGTGCCGGCTCGCGCTCGCGACTCAGTCGTGGACGTGCAGCGGCTTGCCGGCGAGCAGCAGGTGCGCCTCGCCGATCGCCTCGGACTGGGTCGGATGCGGGTGGATCAACTGGGCAACCTCACTCGGCAGCGCCTCCCAGTTGTAAATCAACTGCGCCTCGGCGATCAGCTCACCGACCCGGTCGCCGACGATGTGCACGCCCAGCACCGGGCCGTCCTTCTGCGCCACCAGCTTCACCGCGCCCTTGGTGTTCAGGATCGCGCTGCGGCCGTTGCCGGACAGGTCGTAGGTGACCGTGGTGATCGCCTCGGCCCCGTACTTCTCCGCCGCCTGCGGCTCGGTCAGACCGACCGACGCAACCTCCGGGCTGGAGTAGGTGATCCGCGGCACCCCGGCGTAGTCGATCGGCACCACCGGCAGTCCGGCGATGTGCTCGGCCACCAGGATCCCCTCGGCGAAGCCGACGTGCGCCAGCTGCAGGTGCGGGGCTCCGCCGATGCTGATCAGGTCGCCGACCGCGTACACGCCGTCCACCGAGGTGCGCATGAACTCGTCGGTGACGACGAATCCGCGCTCGATTCGCACGCCCTGCTCCTCGTAGCCGAGGTTGGCCGACGCCGGCCCGCGACCCACCGCGACCAGCAGCAGCTCGGCCTCCAGCGTCTCACCGCTCTCCAGCGAGACCCGCACACCCGACTCGGTGTGCCCGACGCCGGCGAACCGGGCACCAAGCTTGAAGTTGATGCCGCGCCGGCGGAAGGCGCGTTCCAGCAGCTTGGAGTTGGCCTCGTCCTCCAGCGGCACCAGGTGCGGCAGCGCCTCGACGATGGTGACCTTCGCGCCGAAGGAGGTCCACGCGCTGGCGAACTCCACCCCGATCACGCCGCCGCCAAGGACGATCGCGCTCTCCGGCACGTGGTCCAGGGTGAGCGCATGCTCGCTGGCGATCACCCGCTGGCCGTCCAGTTCCAGGCCCGGCAGCGTGCGCGAGTAGGACCCGGTCGCCAGGATCACGTTCTGACCGGTGTAGACGTCGGACCCGACGGTGACCTGCTTCGGGCCGGTCAGCCGGCCCTCGCCCTCCACGATGGTGATGCCGCGGCTGCGGATGAGCCCCTGCAGGCCCTTCCAGTTCTTGCCGACCACGCCGTCCTTGTACTTGTGCACGCCGGCCATGTCGATGCCCTCGAGGCTGGCGTTCACCCCGAACTGGGCGCTCTCCCGGGCGGCGTCGGCGATCTCGCCGGCGTGCAGCAGGGCCTTGGTCGGGATGCAGCCGCGGTGCAGGCAGGTGCCGCCGACCTTGTCCTTCTCGATCAGCGCGACCGACTTGCCCAACTCGGCCGAACGCAGCGCGGCCGCATAGCCACCGCTGCCACCGCCGAGGATGACGACGTCGAAGTTCTGTTCGCCTGGCACGACTCTGTACTCCCGGTTCTGGCTCGAAGCCGCGATGGTCACCGTTGCCGACAAGGTCATCAAGACCGGCTCGGCAGCGGGTGCCGGGCCTGCTCCATCTTGTCACTCCGGCCGCCACCGGCGCACAGCCGGGCAGTCCGCGCCCCTCGCGCCGGACGATCGGCGCGGGCATGCGGGGGTGCGGCGTTCTCAGCCGCCGCACCCTTGCTGATGAGACGATGTGCGCGATGGCCGGAAGCTCCGGCCGCACAACGGGCAGGAGGCGGGATGAGGTTGTTCGGCCGGCGCAAGGACCGGCCCGGCACGATGCGCACCGGCAGCGGGGCCGACGCCGGTCATCTGGCGGAGTTCGTGCGCACCCGCCAGGGCGTCGAGGCCTACGTGGAGCCGCGCACCGCGGTCACCGACACCACCGTGCTGCTGGTGGCGCACGACGGGGAGTGGACCCGCCGCCGGGTGGACGGACCGCGCGGTGCGGAATCCTTCGCCAAGCGGCATGGCCTGCCGCTCTACGACGCGGCCGTGGTCGGCTATCCGCAGCGGATGCGCGACTACAACGCCCGGCGCAAGCAGCAGAGCTGACCGGCGCCGCCCGCCAGGTCCGGGAACCCGACCGGGGGTCTCAGCCCTCGGCGAGTTCGGTCAACGCCGCCAGAATGGTCCGGACGATGTAGCCGGTGCCGCCCACGTGGTGGTATCCGGTGGCCTTCTCCAGGAACGCCGGGCCGGCGATGTCCAGGTGAACCCACTCCACGCCGTCGGCGACGAAGTCGGCGAGGAACGTGCCGCCGATCAGCATCGACGCCCACCGCTCGCCGGTCACGTTGACGATGTCGGCCACCGGGGAGTCCAGCCGGGGACGCAGGTCGGCGGTCAGTGGCATCGGCCACAGCGATTCGCCGGCGGCGGCGGCCACCGACACCATCCAGTCCCGGAACTGCTCGCTGCCCATCGCGCCGGCGGTGTGCTGGCCGAGCGCGATGACCTGCCCGCCGGTCAGGGTGGAAGCCTCGATCAGGTAGTCCGGGGCGTCCTCACACGCCCGGCAGATGGCGTCGGCCAGGATCAGCCGTCCCTCCGCATCGGTGTTGCCGACCTCCACGGTGCTGCCGTTGCGCATCGTGAGCACGTCCGAGGGCCGGTACGACCGGCCGGACACCGCGTTCTCGGCCAGTGGCACGGTCGCGGTGACCTGCACCGGCAGCTTCAGCTTGGCCGCGGCGATGGCGGCCTCGATGACCGCCGCCGCGCCACCCATGTCGGACTTCATCAGCGCCATGTCGGTGTGCTTGATGTCCAGGCCGCCGGAGTCGAAGGTGATGCCCTTGCCGACCAGCGCCACCGACGCCCGCGGATTGGCCGGCCGGTAACTGAGCCGGACCAGCCTGGGCGGCGTCGCCGAGCCGCCGCCGACGGCGCTGATGCCGCCGTAGCCGCCGCGCCGCAGTGCCTTCTCGTCCAGCACCTCCACCTGCATACCGGCTGCCTCGGCCTGCTGGCGGGCGTAGTCGGCCATCGACGGCGGGTTGAGGTGGTTGGCCGGGGTGTTCACCAGATCCCGGGCGTTGTTCACCGCGCCGGCCACGACCACCGAGCGACGCAGCGCGGCTCGGGCCTTGGCATTGCTCGGCTCGCTCACCAGGACATCCAGCCGGCTGGGCGTGCTGCCGTTGGCCTCGGACTTGAACCGGGTGAACCGGTAGCTGCCCAGCAGCGCCCCGTCGCTCGCGGCGCCGGCCAGTTGCGGGTCGGTGCCGTCGCCGATCGCCACCGCGATCCGGCGGGCCTTGCTTACCGACCGGCAGGCAGCCCCGACCGCTCGCCGGACCGCCTCCGGGTCGAGGGCGGCCGGGTCGCCGTGGCCCATCCCGGCGGCGATCACCAGAGCCGGCTTGGCCCGGCCCAGCGTCGGGATCCGGAGCACCTCATCGGGCTTGCCGGTCGCTTCCAGCGCCGCCAACGCCGCTGCCAGTCCGCCACCGAGCGCCTCGTCGGCAACGTGGCCGCCGGGTGCCGGTACGGCACCGCGGTCAGTCGCCAGGGTTCCTATCACAAGCACGTCAGCGGATAGCGCGTTCCGCTGGTCAACCAAGTGCACCGAAGCCATGCCGGCAACTCTAAGGGACCACAGCTGCCGCCCAGCGGCTACCTGCGGGTCAGGCCCGGCCCGGCAGTTCGTCCCAGCCGGTCGATTCCATACCGGCCCACCGGATCCCCTACGGTTGCGCCAGAACCGCACGCCGGCCACCGCCGGCGCGGCCCCGAGGGAGGAGCGCACGTGACCGAGTTGCGCCGTTCGCCGTTGCACGACCGGCATGTCGATCTGGGCGCCAAGCTCGCCGACTTCGGTGGTTGGCAGATGCCCATCGAGTACAGCGCGACCGGCGGCGGCGTGCTGGCCGAGCACACCGCCGTGCGCACCGCGGTCGGCGTGTTCGACGTCTCCCACCTCGGCAAGGCCACCGTGGCCGGACCCGGGGCGCGGGAATTCGTCAACTCCTGCCTCACCGCCGACCTGGGCAAGATCGCGCCCGGCCAGGCCCAGTACACCCTGTGCTGCACGGACAACGGCGGTGTGGTCGATGACGTGTTCAGCTACCTCATCAGCGACGATGAGGTCTTCCTGATGCCCAACGCGGCCAATGCCAGCCGGGTGATTGGGTTGCTGGCCGAGGCCGCTCCGGACGGCGTCACTGTCACCGACCAGCACGAGCAGTTCGCCGTCATCGCTGTGCAGGGACCGAAGTCGCCGGAGGTGCTGCGGGCGCTCTCGCTGCCCACCGAGTTGGACTACGTGTCCTTCATCGACACCGACTTCGACGGCCGCCCGGTGCGGGTGTGCCGGACCGGCTACACCGGCGAGCACGGCTACGAGCTGATCCCGGCCTGGGACGATGCGCTCAAGCTCTGGGACGCCCTGGTGGAGACCGCACGGCTGCACGGCGGCATGCCGGCCGGCCTCGGCGCCCGCGACACCCTGCGCACCGAGATGGGTTATCCGCTGCACGGGCAGGACCTGACCGAGGACATCACGCCGGTGCAGGCCGGCTCGTCCTGGGCGGTCGGCTGGAAGAAGGAGCGGTTCTGGGGCCGGGAGGCGTTGCTGGCCGAGCGCTCCGCCGGGCCGGCCCGCAAGCTGCGCGGGCTGCTGGTCACCGATCGCGGGGTGCCGCGCGGTCAGATGGCGGTGCTGGACTCCGCCGGCAGCCAGATCGGACGGACCACCTCGGGCACCTTTTCACCCACGCTCAAGCAGGGCATCGCGCTGGCGCTGCTCGACACCGCGGCGGAGGTCGCACCCGGCGACGAGGTGCTGATCGAGGTGCGTGGCCGGCGGCTGGCGGCCCGAGTGGTGCCGTTGCCGTTCGTGGAATCGCACGTCCGCTGAATCGCAGGTGAGTGTATGACGGTCGGTCATCGCAATTCACATTTCCACCGTCGATAAGCCGAGAAAGCGAGCGGGCCGATCCGGCACGCTAAGTGTTTGCCGTATCGGCCCGCTCATCAGGCAGCTCTTCGTGGATGACATATTCGCAATAAGTTATGGAGCGCCTGTCAACCAGCTGTGCACCGGAACCGGTCAGTTCCAGATCCAGTTGCGCACAGAGTTCACCTCCCACTCTTCGACTGTGCCCTGGATCGAGCACTAGGAACGTCACCTCGCGCTCGTCCGGAATTCGGCTTCGCCTGTTGCCGGCCTCGTTGACCGTCACCTGTTCCTTTGTGATCGCCGCATGGCAGAAGGCACGTTTGTTGGGCGCACTGCAGCCAGAACGCCGAATGTGCTGGCCACCAGGTGCTTCGCGGCTGCAATTATGTTGCCACCGGACTTAGCGGCAGGCATCGCCAGTGGCATCGGCCGGCCGATTGCCTTCAAACAATGCTGCCGGGCATCCGGACGCTGTGTGGCGTTGTCTGCAGGGTGGCCACGTGAGTTCCTGCCACGGCCGCGGACATGCTGGCCGGCCTGCCGGTGTTTGCCCGGGTTGCCGATCTGCGTTGCGCGGGGTTTAGACCGGGGCGTCCCCGGCGGCGGGTTCGGTCCGGTTGACGGTGCCGGCCAGCAGCCGGGTCGCCGCCCGCAGCACCGGAAGTGCCAGCAGCGCGCCCACGCCCTGGTCCACCTCCACGCCGAGCCGGAGCACCGGTTCCAGCCCGAGCCGGCGCAGCGCCAGCACGTGCGCCGGCTCGCCGGACTGCTGACCGGCCAGGCACCAGCGCACCACCGGCGGGCAGGCGAGCTGGGCGAGCAGCGCGGCCGTGCAGGGGACCAGGCCGTCGAGCAGGATCGGCACCCGGCGACTGGCCGCCTGCACCAGGAATCCGGTGAGCGCAGCGAGGTCGGCGCCGCCGGCCACCGCGAGCAGCCGATAGGGGTCGGCTCGGTGCGGCCACGCCCGGCGGCGGGCATCGCGGACCGCGGCGCACTTGCGGATCCAGGTCGGGTCGTCGATGCCGTCGCTGCGGCCGATCACCCGGATGGGCTCGGTGTCGGTGAGCACCGCGACGAGGGCCGACGCCGGCGTGCTGGCTGCCACGCCGAGGTTGCCGGCCAGCAGCAGTTCGGCGCCGGCCTCGATCTCCTGGTCCGCGACCGTTCGGCCGGTCTCCAGGGCGGTAGCCAGTTCGGCCGGGTCGAGTGCGTCCTCGACGTCGATCCGGCCACTGGGCCGGCGCAGCGCACCGGCCGGCCTCGGCGCACCGGCCATCGCCACCTCGACCAGCCGGATCGGCACCCGGCCGGCCACCGCGTTGACCGGTGCCCGTCCGGCGGTCACCAGCTCGGCCTGCCGCGCGGTGGACGGCGTATCGGCGGGCACGACACCGGCCTCGGCGATCCCGTGGTCGGCGGCGAACAGCACCGTCCGGGCCGCCTGGAACTCCCCGGGCGGCCAGCGGCCCTGCACGCCGGCGGCCCACACCCCGAGTTCCGCCAGCATGCCGAGCGAGCCGGCCGGCCCAGCCAGTCGTTCGGCGTGCAGCCGAGCGGCATGGGCGGTGGCTCCATCCGGCTCAGTCACCGCCTCGGCGGTGGCTCCATCCGGCTCAGTCACCGCCTCGGCGGTGGCTCCATCCGGCTCAGTCACCGCCTCGGCGGAGCCATGCGGTGGCTGGAACTCGGTCATCTCGGACTCCGAAGGAGGTGTCGGCATGCGCGGCCACCGTAGCAATTGCCCGCTCGGCCGGGCGCTACGGTGAGGGCCACACGGCAACCGAAGGAGCGGCGATGGCCTGGACCTGGCAGTACCAGCCGGCGGACACCGGCGCCGAGCCGTCCGCCTCGTTCGGCAGCCAGTCCGACGCCGAGAACTGGATCGGCGAGTTCTGGCGGGAGCTGGCCGCGGCCGGCGTGGACAGCGTGGTCCTGCTGCACGACGGCGAAAAGGTGTACGGGCCGATGCCGCTGGCCTGATCGACCGGTCGCCGCTGAGGTGCGAGAGCGCTCGCATGGCTGAGTAGCGTCGACGGCATGGAATTCAGATACCTAGGCAATAGCGGCTTGAAGATCTCGGAGATCACCTACGGCAACTGGCTGACCCACGGTTCGCAGGTCGAGAACGACATCGCCGTCAAGTGCGTCCGCACCGCGCTCGATGAGGGCATCACCAGCTTCGACACCGCCGACGTCTACGCCAACACCAGGGCCGAGTCGGTGCTCGGTGAGGCGTTGAAGGGGGAGCGGCGGGAGTCGCTGGAAATCTTCACCAAGGTGTACTGGCCAACCGGCCCGGGCGGGCCCAACGACACCGGCCTGTCCCGCAAGCACATCATGGAATCCATCGACGGCTCGCTGCGCCGGCTGGGCACCGACTACGTGGACCTCTACCAGGCACACCGGTACGACACCGAGACGCCGCTAGAGGAGACCATGCAGGCCTTCGCTGACGTGGTGCGGGCCGGCAAGGCGCTCTACATCGGAGTCAGCGAGTGGACCGCCGAGCAGATCCGGGCCGGGCACGCACTGGCCAAGGAACTGCGGGTGCAGCTCATCTCCAGCCAGCCGCAGTACTCGATGCTCTGGCGGGTGATCGAGGGCGAGGTGATCCCGACCAGCCGGGAGCTCGGCATCTCCCAGATCGTCTGGTCCCCGATCGCGCAGGGCGTGCTGACCGGTAAGTACCAGCCCGGCCAGCCGCCGCCGGCCGGCTCGCGGGCCACCGACGCCAACGGCGGCGCCGACATGATCCGCCGGTTCATGAACGACGACGTGCTGACCCGGGTGCAGGCGCTCAAGCCGGTCGCGGAGTCGCTGGACCTCAGCATGGCCCAGCTGGCGGTGGCCTGGGTGCTGCAGAACGACAACGTGGCAGCGGCCCTGGTGGGTGCCTCCCGGCCGGAGCAGGTCAGCGAGAACGTCAAGGCCGCCGGCGTGCGGATCCCGGACGAGGCGATGCGCCAGATCGATGAGGCGCTCGGCGACATCGTGGAGACCGACCCGGCCAGGACCGCGGAGGGCGCGCCGAAGCACCGGGCGACCTGAGGATCGGGCGGCGGCCGGCTCGGGCTCCCCTCGAAAGGGCTCCCTCGAAAGGGCTCCCTAGCAAGCCGGCTCGGTCAGATCGGCTCGCCGATCTGCTTGACCGGCAGCGGCCGCCGCCAACTCCGCTTGAAGAACGCCCGGCTGACCGCGTAGAAGCCGATCGACATGACGCTTTCCCGGGACTGCAGGTTGCGTTCGGTGGCCAGCCGCTTGACCCGGGTACCGCTCAGGTAGCCCTCGACGATCAGGACCAGGAACGCCAGCACCTCCAGGTACTGCAACGGTGGGAACACGAAACTGACCAGGAGTATCGGTATCACCCAGAGCAGGTAGTTGGACGCCATCCGGCGGGAGTCAACGTAGTCGCGGGCCAGCGCGCGCACCGGACCCTGGTCGCGGCGCTGCAACACCTCGCCGGAGCGCACCGCCTGCCGGTACTCGGTGCTGTTCAGCCGCTTCTGCCCGGCGACCCGGGCGTTGGCGTGCTGCTTCTGCCAGGCGATGGCCTCCTTGCGGGTCTTCGGCGCCGAGGTGATCGGCCCGGTACCGGTCCGTCGCTTGGGGGTCGGCCGGCCCTTCGGCGCGGTGCCCGGGCTGGCCGGCTCCGGCTCGATCTGTTCGACCTCGGCGGAGGCCGGGTCCTCGGTGGCCTTGCGGCGAAGAAAGCTCATAGGTGGCTGCCCCTTGGGGTGGTAGCGGTCAGGAGGCCGGAAGCGCCAGCATCCGCCGCAGGGCGGCGCGGGCGTGCTGGGCGGTGATCGGATCCACCACGATCCGGTTGACCGGATGGCCGGCCGTCAGCGCCTCCAGCGAGCGCACCAGGTGCGGCAGGTCGATCCGGTTCATGGTGGCGCAGTAGCAGACGGTCGATTCCAGGAAGCTGATGTGCAGCTCGGGATGGGACTCGGCCAACCGGCGGACCAGGTTCAGTTCGGTGCCGATGGCCCACCGGGAGCCGGCCGGGGCCCGCCGGATCGTGTCGATGATGTACTCGGTGGATCCGACCAGGTCGGCCGCCGAGACCACCTCGTAACTGCACTCCGGGTGCACCAGCACCCGGACGTCCGGGACCCGTTCGCGCACGGCCGCCACCTGGGCCGGGGTGAACCGGCCGTGCACCGAGCAGTGCCCGCGCCAGAGGATCATCCGGGCACGGCGCAGTTGCTCGGCGGTCAGGCCGCCGTCCGGCCTGGTCGGGTCGTAGATCACGCAGTCGGCGAGGCTGAGCCCAAGCTGCCGGACGGCGGTGTTGCGGCCGAGGTGCTGGTCGGGCAGGAACAGCACCTTGCCGGTGCCGTCGGGCCGCTGGCCGAAGGCCCAGCGCAGCGCCCGCTCGGCGTTGGAGGAGGTGCACACCAGCCCGCCGTGCTCACCGGTGAAGGCCTTGATGGCGGCCGAGGAGTTCATGTAGGTGACCGGCACCACCGCATCGGCGACGCCGGCCTCGGTCAGGGCGTCCCAGGCATCGCGGACCTGCACCTCGCGCGCCATGTCGGCCATCGAGCAGCCGGCCGCCAGGTCCGGCAGGATCACCTGCTGGTCGGCGGCAGTCAGGATGTCTGCCGACTCGGCCATGAAGTGCACGCCGCAGAACACGATGTACTCGGCCTGCGGTCGGTCGGCCGCGTCGCGCGCCAGCTTGAACGAGTCGCCGGTGACGTCGGCGAACTGGATCACCTCGTCACGCTGGTAGTGGTGTCCCAGCACGAAGACTCGGTCACCGAGGGCCGCCTTGGCCGTCCGGGCGCGCTCGACCAGCCGTGGGTCGGAGGCCGGCGGTAGCTCACCGGGACACTCCACCCCCCGCTCGGCGGCCGGGTCGCTGCCCTGGCCGAGCAGCATCAGCGCCCGGCCGGCCGGTGAGGCGGCGACCGGGGACGCAGCGACTGATGTGGCCGCACCGTGTGTTGAACCACCCGGCACGGCGGGGGCGTATGCATGCTTAGACACGTCGGCTCCGGTCACGGCTACCAGTCTGCCAATTGAGCGTGGCAATCCGGGCAACGGGCCGGTCGAGTGGGAGGCATCAGGAGATGACTATGACCGACACCACACCCGGTTCGCTGCGTCGCCGCCGGGCGAACGGCTGGCCGGTGCTGCCGCTACGGATCTTCCTCGCCGCGGTGTTCCTGTTCGCCGGCTACGCCAAACTGGTGTACCCGCACTTCCTGGACCCGAACTCCACCAGCGGCTTCCGGGCGTCGGTGGCCGCGGCCAAGTCCGGCACCCCGATCGGCGGCCTGCTCGGCCCGCTGACCGACCACGCCTCACTGTTCGGCCACCTGACCGCGTTCGCCGAGATCGCGATCGGGCTCGGCCTGCTGTTCGGCCTGCTCACTCGCGTCGCGGCGGCCGGCGGCGTGGTGCTGATGGCCATGATTGTGCTCAGCATCGACTGGGGCGGGGTCAAGGAGTACTCCGGTTCCAGCGGCTGGTTCACCTCGGTGGATCTGGCGGTCGGCGCCGGGCTGTCGGTGTTCCTGATCGGCGGGGCGGATCCCTTCTCGCTGGACGCGCTGTTCTGGCGGGCCCGATTGCGCCGGCACGCCCGGGACGACGACGAGCCCGGGTTCCGCGACAACGAGCTGGCCGAATCCCGGGCGCGCCTGCAGGGTCGGCCGTACGACGAGGAGGCGGTCACCGACCGGCTGCCGGCTGCTGATGAGGATTCGCTGTGGAACGACGGGCGGCCGGACCGGTCGGACGGCGGAGCCGAGCCGGCGGAGACCCGGCGGGTGGAATCGATGGGCCGCGATCGAGGTTGAGCCGGTTTGGTGTGAGTCCGCGGCCTGCGCGCCGTAGGATGGAATAGCCGCCGGGCCCGCCCGGTTCGGCGCAATGAACGGCCATGCCAGGTGCCAGCCTGGGGAATCAAGTTTGGGGATGTAATGACTGCAACCGAGGTATCGATCACCCCGACCGAGGTCGCGCAGGCACCGGTGGCGCTGACCGGTGAAGCCGCGCTGAAGGTCCGCGAGCTGCTCGACGCCGAAGGCCGCAATGACCTGCGGCTGCGGATCGCGGTGCAGCCGGGTGGCTGCGCCGGCATGCAGTACCAGCTCTTCTTCGACGAGCGTTCGCTGGATGGCGACGTGACCGTCGACCAGCCGATCGAGGGTGGCTCGGTGCCGCTGGTGGTCGACCGGGCCAGCGTGCCGTTGGTCACTGGTTCGGTGATCAGTTACACCGACACGATCGAGAAGCAGGGTTTCGAGATCGACAACCCGAACGCCGGCGGCGGCTGCGCCTGCGGCAACTCCTTCTGCGGCTGACGCGCCCAGCACCCAGCACATCGGGGCCAACCGGCCCCTACCGACACTCCCGCCCAGACCTGCCTCGACAGGCCTGAGCGGGAGTTCGTCGTCCAACGGGTAATCTCGCACGCATGCCCGTCCTACTCGCCGGTTCCATCGCCACCGACCACCTGATGCACTTTCCGGGTAGGTTCTCCGAGCAGCTGCTGGCCGACCAGCTGCACCAGGTCTCGCTCAGCTTCCTGGTGGACGACCTGGTCGTGCGTCGCGGCGGGGTAGCGGCCAACATCGCGTTCGGCATGGGCCAGCTCGGCGAGCGCCCGGTGCTGGTGGGCGCCGTCGGCGAGGACTTCGCCGACTACCGCGCCTGGCTGGAGCGCAACGGCGTGGACTGCAAGTCGGTGCACATTTCCGAGCAGCTGCACACCGCTCGGTTCGTCTGCACGACCGACGAGGAGATGTGCCAGATCGCCTCCTTCTACGCCGGCGCGATGAGTGAGGCTCGCAATATCGAGCTGCGGCCGGCGGTGGAGCGCACCGGCGCGGAGCTGGTGGTGATCAGCGCCGACGACCCGGCCGGCATGGTGCGGCACTCGGTCGAGGCGCGGGAGCTGGGTTACCGCTTCGCCGCGGACCCGTCGCAGCAGATCGCCCGGATGTCCGGCGAGGAACTGTTACTGCTGATCGAGGGCGCCGAGCTGCTGTTCACCAACGAGTACGAGAAGAACCTGCTCGAATCCAAGACCGGCCTGTCCGAGGCCCAGGTGCACGAGCGGATCGGCGTGCGGATCACCACCCAGGGCAAGCGCGGCGTGGAGATCGTCGGCCGGGGCATGGAGCGGGTGCACGTGCCGGTGGCCCGGGAGCGGGCCAAGCTCGACCCGACCGGAGTGGGCGACGGCTTCCGGGCCGGATTCCTGACCGGGCGGAGCTGGGGGCTGTCCTGGGAGCGGTCGGCCCAGGTGGGCAGCCTGCTGGCGACCCTGGTGCTGGAGACGGTCGGCACCCAGGAGTATCTGGTCAAGCCGGCCGATTTCGCCGACCGGCTGGCCGAGTCCTACGGCGACGACGCCGCCGCCGAGGTGCTGCCCTACCTGACCGCCTGAGGCGGATCAGCCGACTGCTTCGTCGGCCGGTTCGGGTAGCTCCCGCCGCCCCGTGCGCGGCACCGGGGAGGGCCGACGGGGTTCCCGCACGCCGCCCTCGCCGCGGTCCAGCCAGAGCCGGACCGACGAACCGGCCGGCACCTTCGCCCCCGACTCCGGGCTCTGATCGGTGACCACCGAGCTGGACGAGGCGATCGCTGCCAGCGGCAGGCCGTCCGGATCCGATCCGATGGCTACCAGCTTCCGGTCGGCGAGCTCGGCGCGGGCATCCAGCCACGGCATGCCGATCACGTTGGGCACCAGCACCGAGGATTGCCGTCGGGAGCGCTGCGCGCGCTCGGTCAACTCCGCGCTGGCGCCGGCCAGGGCCAGCTCCACGGATCCAGCGGACTCGCTGACGGGTCCGGACGAGGTGGTCTCGTCCAGCTCCCGCCACCGTTCCCAGGCGGACTGCCGGGTGACGCCAAGCTTGGTGGCGATCTCGGCCCAGGACTTGCCATGCCGGCGGGCGGTCTTGACCGCCACCAGCTCGGCCTGGTCCAGCAGGTGCCGGACCCGGCACACGTCGGCCAGCGCGGTCAGCGCCCCTTCGCCGTCGTCCGGATGGCCGGGCCGGGCGGACGGGCTGTCCTGATGCCAGCCGTTGAGCCGTTCCCAGGCTCGCCGGCCGTCCTGCCACGGACTTCTGTCCTTGCTCATGGCTGTCAGGCTACCCTGACAGCCAGGCGTGGCAAAGGAGATCGCCGGATCCGCCTGCAGCCGTCCCGGGAGTATGTGGTCACGCCGGCCAACTTTGCCCACCGGCTGGCTGAGTTCGTCGGCGACGAGGCGGCAGCCGGGGTCCGAACGGCCTGGGTCTGCTCCGGATCTGGTCACCGCGCGCAGCCGCACTTCGGGCGCGAACGCCAGCCAGCGTGCCGAGCACGTCATCCTCCGCCCTGATGAGGGCGCGTTCGACCAAAGCTCGCTGGCCCGCCGTCAGGCGCGTTGACAGCCCGCCAATGAAGAAAGTGCTAAGACCAGACGACCAGATCGATATGTAGAACCCGATGATAGAGAACCGGAACCAAGCCGGCCATGGCAGCAGCACAAACAGCGTGCATAGGGCGGGAAAGGCCATCAGCATGACCATCAGATAGCCAGGCCAGAGTTTGTGCAGAGTGCGGGAAAGCGCGCGGAACATCGACAGTTGCCTCACCGCCGCGAACAGACACGCCTCGGACGCGGTGCCAAGCACTCCCATCCAAACCAGGTTCGACCAGCCTAGGAATCGCTGCTCGATGCCGGCGATCCCGACTGCGACAAGTGCGCTCGTCCAGCCGAACAGGCCGGCCATACACGCTCCGCGGAGGAGGACTCCGAGCCAGCTGATCTCTGGGCCGGGGTGCTGTTCCCGAAATCGCGGCAGGGCATCGGCCAACGCGGCGAGTCGGCTCTTTAGCAGGTGCTCGTCAGCGATGAATGCTTCGACAGGCCGGGCCTTGAGCTGCAGTGCCGAGGCAAGGGCGACCGCGACCGTGCTGATCAGGCCGAGGCTGACAGAGTTCCCGATGCTGTCATCCCCGGCAGCGGATAACCAGCAGATGAGCGTCACCGTCACCGTAGCGCCCGCGGTCAGCATTGAGATCAGGAAGACGTACTCCTGCCAACTCGCCGCACGCATCCGCTCCCTCGGATCACTTGGCATCTGCTGTGCGGCCAATGCGATGTTGAGCGCGACCACCACGGCCAGCAAGGCCGCTGTCACCGCTATGCCGTCCGTCGGTTGCATGCCGAGGTCGACCCGCGCGAGCATGCCGTGCGGTCGCTGCCGGACAACCGATGTCGCCATCGCAATGAGCAGGAAGAGTCCGGCGCCGATGCCGATCACGAATCCGAAGGCTGCCCAGAACTGACGGTGGTACCGCGCCCGCTCGGCGGCCAGCTCGGCAGGTGTCAACCGCACGATCGCGCTCCTCCGCTTCGGCAACGGCGCGTTCGCCGGGACCCAGCCTTACATCGGCAGGCAGGCAGCCCGGCTTGAACCTGCAGTCACAGCCGCACCGACCGGTTGCGCTTCAGAGCCGGCGGTACTCGTAGCGATTGCGGAGGTGGGCGGCAAAGTAGTTGCCCAGGCTGTCGGCAGCCAGGAACGCCCGGTGCACGCTCGCCGGCACCAGGAAGTACTGGTAGACCTCGCCGTCGATGAACTCGATCTCCAGCGTGGCGTGCTCGCGGTCGTAACCAACCGAGGCGACGGCTCGGCTCTCCACGGGCACCCGGCGCATGGAACGACCCTCAGAATCTTGACCGGGTAGACCGGCTCGGGAACCTCCGGGCGGATCCGGCCCTCGACGAAGATGCCGTGCCAGATCATGAAGACCAGCAGCGTCCAGATCTTGCGGGAGTAGTCGTGCCGGCCGTCCCGGTGCGCGGCGAGCAGTCGCAACGCCTCGCCGGTGTCGATCAGGTGGCCGGTGCCGGCCGAGCTGATGATCTCGTGCGCCCAGTCGTACATCACGCCGGCCAGCCAGGGCCGGGTCGGCACCGGGAAGCCCAGCTTGGCCCGGTTCAGCACGTGCGGCGGGACGATCTCGGCCAGCGCCCGGCGCAGCGCGAACTTCGTGGTCTCCGGGGTGATCTTCTCCGATACCGGCAGCGAGGACGCCACCGCGAACACCTCGGTGTCCAGGAACGGCACCCGGAGTTCCAGCGAGTTGGCCATGGTCATCTTGTCGGCCTTCACCAGGATGTCGCCGCGCAGCCAGGTGAACAGGTCGATGTACTGCATCCGCGTCGAGTCGTCCAGGTGCGTGGTGGCGGCGTAGTGCGGCGCGGTGATGTCGGTGTAGCTGACCTGCGGCGAATACGTCCTGAGCAGCGACTGCATCTCGTCCGGACGGAAGATCCGGGCGTTGCCGTAGTAGCGCTCCTCGATGCCGATGCTGGCCCGGCGCAGCAGATCCTTGCCGCGCATGCCCTCCGGCAACTGACGGGACAGCGCGCCGAGCACCCGCTTGACCGGATCCGGTGCCGCGGTCAGCCGGCGCAGCGAGATCGGCTCGCGGTAGATGGTGTAGCCGCCGAACAGCTCGTCGGCGCCCTCGCCGGACAGCACCACCTTGACGTGCTTGCGAGCCTCCCGGGCGATGAAGTACAGCGGCACCAGCGCCGGGTCGGCAACCGGGTCGTCCAGGTACCAGACGATCAGCGGCAGCGTGTCCATCATCTCCTGCGGGCTGACCACCTTGGTGATGTGCCGCACCCCGATCGCCTCGGCCGACTCGCGCGGCGACGTCGATCTCGGAGAAGCCTTCCCGCTCGAAGCCGGTGGTGAAGGTGAGCAGGTTCGGGTTGTGCTCCTTGGCCAGCGCCGCGATCGCGGTCGAGTCGATGCCGCCGGACAGGAACGCGCCGACGGTGAAGTCCGACCGCATGTGCTTGGCCACCGAATCGCGCAGCGCCTCGGCGATCTGCCGGTACAGCGCCGGGGAGTCGGTCACCGGCGTGGACCGGAAGTCCGGGTGGAAGTACCGCCGGGTCTGCGGCAGCTCGCCGGGACGGAGCGTGAAGCAGGTTCCCGAATCGATCCGGGTGATCGCGCTGTGCATCGATGCCGGTTCGGGAACGTACTGCAGCGTCAGGTAATTCTGTAACGCCTCGGTGTTCACCTGCTGCCCGACGGAGTCCGGGGCGACCGACAGCAGAGCCTTCTTCTCCGAGGCGAAGAACGACCCACGCTCGTCGGTGTAGGTGTAGAGCGGCTTGATGCCGAACCAGTCCCGGGCACCGAACAGCACCCGTTCCTCGCTGTCCCAGATCAGGAACGCGAACATGCCGCGCAGCTGCTCGACGATCTTCTCGCCGAGGTAGTGATAGCCGGCCAGGATCGCCTCGCCGTCGCCCTGGGTCTGCGAAGACGGCGCCGAACTGCTCGGTGAGCTGGCTGCGCAGCTCCAGGTAGTTGTAGATCTCGCCGTTGAAGATGAGCTGGTAGCGACCGTCCAGGTAGGGCAGTGGCTGGTGGCTGTGCTCCCAGTCGATCAGCGACAGCCGGCGGAAGCCGATCACCACCTCGTCATCGGACCAGCTGCCGGCGTCGTCCGGGCCGCGGTGGCGCATCTGGGTGAGCGAGCGCTCGATCGCCTGCCTGGTCTCGGCCGAAGTGCTCGGATCCGGACGGGCGGCGAGGAAGCCGATCAGACCGCACATGCGCTAGATCCTCGCCGACGCTTCGCTGAGCCGGTCGAGCCGCTGCTCGCTGAACCGCGGCGCGCGGGCGTCCTTGGCCGAGATGCTGGCCGGGTCGTTCGGGTCGATCGGCAGCGGCCAGTCGATGCCCAGCGCCTCGTCCAGCGGGGTGAACGCGACACCGGCCATGCCGGGCTGCCACTCGGCGGTGAAGCAGTACAGGTACTGGGTGCCCTCGGGCGACAGCGACTGGAACCCGTTGCAGACGCCGGGCGGCACCAGCACCTGGATGCCGGCCGACAGCTGCGCGGTGACCACCGCACCGTAGCTGGCCGACTCCGGCCGGGCATCGAGGTAGACGCCGTAAGCCTGACCGGCGATGCAGCTGACCAGCTTGACCATGCTCTCGCCGTGCAGGCCGCGCACCGCGCCGTAGCGGGACTCGGTGACGTTGATCTGCTGCCAGTCGCCGGTGCCGGGCAGTTGCTGGGCGTAGCTGGAGGCGCGGAAGAACTCACGCACCGCGCCGCGCTGGTCGCTGGCCTGCTTGAGGGTGCAGATCAGCAAGCCTTCGATGGCGCTGGGTCGGACGCTCATGTCGGTGATCTGGGCTGGCATGGAACCGATTTTCCCACGCGCACGGCCACTCAGCGCACGCGCCGCACCCGATAGCGGCCCAGATCATCGCTTTCCAGCAGTTGTTGGCCGGTCATCCGGCACCACGCCGCGATGTCCGAGGCGGCGGCGGGGTCATCGGCCAGCACGGTGAGCTCGCCGCCCACCGCGACCTCCGGCAGCGCCCGGGCCAAGTCGAGGATGGGCAGCGGGCAGCGCCGGCCGCGGCTGTCCACCACCGGGCCATGCGTCCCCGGCCGGGCGGCTACCGGCTGTGGATTGGCTGATCGGACGTCGGCCACCACCGCTGGCAGCACCGCGAGGAACCGGTCGATGTCGGCCTGGCCCACGCCGGGATGCAACGACACCCTGAGGTTGCCGGTGCTCAGCGCACCCATCGCGACCAGCACGTGCGATGGGGTCAGGGTGTCCGACGTGCAGGACGACCCGGAGGAGACCGCGAAACCGTGCCGGTCCAGTTCGGTCAGCAGGGCTTCTCCCTCGGCCCCGGGACAGCAGAAGCTGACCAGGTGCGGCAGCCGGCTCGCCGGCTCGCCCGGGCCGAGCAGCACCGCGTCGGGCACCAGCTCCGGCAGCCGCCGGCGAAGCTGACCGGCGTAGTCGGCAAGCCGCGCGGCATCGGACACCCGGTCGGCGCGGGTGGCGCGCAGCGCGGCCGCGGCCGCCACCACCGCCGGCACGCTGAGCACGCCCAGCCCTCGGCCGTCCTCGGACTCGTCGGCCGGGAACGGCGGCAGCCAGCGGGTGCCGCGCCGCACCACCAGCAGGCCGACCCCGGCTGGACCGCCCCACAGCCGGGCGTCCGCGGTGAAGATCGGCGCCGCCGGCGGCTCGCCGTAGACCAGCTGCTGGCTGGCATCGACCACCAGTGGCAGCCCGGCCAGCCCGGCCGCGACCTCGTCCACCGGCTGCCGGGTGCCCACCTCGTGGTTGGCCGCCTGCAGCACCGCGGTGGCCACTCCCGGCACGCGGGCGGCGGCCAGGAACTCGGCCGGATCCACCCGCCCGGTGCCGTCCACCGGCACCAGCACGGTCGTGCCGCCTCGGCCGGCGTGCCAGTCGGCGGCCTTGAACACCGCCGAGTGCTCGACCGCAGAGTGCACCAGCGTCCGGCCCGCCCGGTGCCGGCCGGCCAGGCTGCCGAGCACCGCCAGTTGCAGCGCGTGCGCGCCGGATGGAACGAAGATCAGCTCGTCCGGTTGGACGCCCAGCTCGGCGGCGGCCGCGGCCCGGGCGGCGTCCAGCAGCACCGCACTGCGCCGGCCCGGGCCGGTCAGCCGCCGGGGATCGGCCCAGCCGTCGGCCAGTGCCGCCTGCATCGCCTCGGCCGCCACCGGATGCCAGGGCAGGCCGGAGGCCGCGTCCAGATAACCGCCCGGGCAGCCGGTTGTCACGACGCCCACGTTAGCCGGCGTGGCCGGCCACCCTCCGAGCCGTCGCCACGGCGGGGTCGGATAGTCTGGCGGGCGTGTGGATGTGTGGATCCGGCGGTCGGCGACCGCAGCGCACCCTGAGGTCACGGCTGCCCCGAATCGGGTTGCGGGCTCTGCCGATCGTCCTGCTGACCGGCTGCACCGCGCATGATGCCGAGATGAAGCTGCGGTTCGGCTGGCCCACCGGGGTCACTCACCAGGCAGACCGAATGCGCACCCTGTGGAGCTGGTCCTGCGTCGCCGCGCTGGTGGTCGGCGTGATCGTCTGGGGCCTGATCTTCTGGTGCTGCATCCGCTACCGCAAGACTGACGATCTGCTGCCCCGGCAGACCAAGTACCACCTGCCGATCGAGATCGCCTACACCATCGCGCCGTTCCTGATCATCGCCGGGCTGTTCTACTTCACCGCGGTCACCGAGAACTACGTGGACAAGCTGACGCCCAACCCGGACACCACCATCCAGGTGGACGCGTTCAAGTGGAACTGGCAGTTCGAGTACAAGACCAACACGGTGAACGGGCAGATCGTCAACACCAACTACCCGTCCTCGGATCCCGCGGCCGGCAAGTCGATCTCCACCACCGGCACCTCCACCGAGATCCCGGTGCTGGTGGTGCCGGTGAACAAGCGGGTGCGCATCGTCGAGGTCAGCGAGGACGTCATCCACTCCTTCTGGGTGCCCGAATTCCTGTTCAAGCGCGACGTGATCCCGATGCCCAAGCCGAACCAGTTCGAGTTCACCGCGACCCACACCGGTCACTACGTCGGACGCTGCGCCGAGCTGTGCGGCACGTACCACTCGCAGATGAACTTCGAGGTGCGGGTGGTCTCCGACGACGACTACAACAAGTACCTGACCAGCCTGGCCGCCATCCCGTCCTCCGACCCGGCCCGCCAGCGCAAGGCGCTGACCGCCATCGGTGAGGATCCGTGCGCGACCACCACCCATCCGTTCAACACCAACCGGATGGCCCGCTCCGCGTCCGACGCGCCGATCTGCCCGCCCAGCGGCACCGACTAGGAAGGATCCGGGTATGAAGATCGAAGCCAGGATCTTCCTGTGGACGATGCTGTTCGTCTTCGCCGCGGCCGCCGCGTACGCGATCTGGACCGAGAAGGACGGCGGCCACGTGGAGGTCGCCGGCACCGCCGCGCTGATCCTGTCCGGCGGCCTGCTGGGCATCTCCGGGTCGTTCTTCTGGTTCGTCTCCCGCCGCATCGACGCCCGGCCGGAGGACCGCAACGACGCCGAGATCGCCGAGGGCGCCGGCGAGCTGGGCTTCTTCTCGCCCGGCAGCTACTGGCCGATCGGCATCGCCCTGTCGGGCACGGTGGCCGGCCTGGGGCTGGCCTTCGTCCAGCTCTGGCTGGTGCTGCTCGGGGTGCTGCTGATCCTGTTCACCGCGGGCGGCCTGCTGTTCGAGTACTACGTCGGCAGCCGGGCGCCGCTGCGCTGAACTGGCCTCCGGTCCGGTGAGCCCGAGCAGGGACTGGCTCGACTGGCACCGCGAATACGGCGACCCGTCTTCCTCGCTGTCCCGTCGCCGGCTGGTGATCCAGCGCTATCTGCGCCAGATCCTGGCCGGACTCGCCGACGACCGGCCGGTCCGGCTGCTGAGCCTGTGCGCCGGGGACGGCGGGGACGTGCTCGAGGTGCTGACCGATGCCGCGCCGGTGCGGGCGGTGCTGGTGGAGCTCGATCCCGAGCTGGCCGACCGGGCCCGTCGGCGGGCGGCCGAGCTGGCGCTGGATCGGGTGCGGGTCCACACCGGCGATGCCGGACGTCCGGCCGGCTATGCCGAGGCGCTGCCGGCACATGTGGTGCTCGCCTGCGGGGTGTTCGGCAATATTGGCGACGATGACGTGCGGCGCACGGTCGGCGCGCTGCCGGCGATGTTGCAACCGGGCGGCCGGGTGATCTGGACCCGGGGCAGGGGAGCGGCCGACACCGATGCCAGCCAGCCGATCCGGCGGCTGTTCGCCGAGCACGGCTTCACCGAGGTGGGCTTCACCGCGCCGGAGGACGCCAGGTTCCGGGTCGGCCTGCACCGGTTCGACGGCACGCCGGACGCCCCGTCCGAGCTGCCTGCCGTGCTGTTCGAGTTCAACCACTGACGCGGGGCACGGGTGACGGCCTCAGCGCTGCACCCGCACGGTTCCGAAGATGATGGTCGGATGGCTGGCATCACCGTTGAGGCGCACCTGCAGCGTGCCCAGTTCCGCGGTCGGCACGTCGAATGACCTTTGCGGTAGCCAGGCAGCCGGTGCCGAGGCGCCCGGCGGCAAGGGAGGTTCACTCCAGACACCGTTGAGGTCCGGGTCGTTGTGCATGCCGTGATCGGACGCCGCTGGCTGGTGGTCGTCGCCGTAGAGCAGGTCGAAGGACACCGAGCTGGGCAGCGGTGTCGGGTGCGCCGAGGGCTGCCGGAAGAACTGCAACCGGACGGTGATCAGCGACATGCCGGGTGCGCTCGATCCCGCGCCACGGTTCGGGTCTTGCCGGATGACTGTGTCAACGGCGACGCCGATGTCGTCGGTGTAGCCGACGGCCTGGCCGGGGCTGTTCTCGGTGACGGTGGCGCTCGGCCGAGGCTGGGGCTGGGGCTGGGGCGCTGCCGACCCCGGCAGGTACGGATCGCCCGGGCAGCCGGAGGTCAGGTAGTTGGCCAGGCCGACCTGGTGACCGAGCGGGTCGAGGCCGATCAGCGAGGCGCAGGTGAGGTCCGCCAGCGGCAGCGCGGGCAGCAGGTAGTACCCGTCGCCGGTCGCCGCGTCGATCCGGTCGCCATTGGCGAGCCGGAGTTGCGCCCGCGAGGCCTGGCCCAGCTGGCCGCTGTAGATGAAGTATTCGGTACCGGTGATCCGGGACCGCCAGTTGATGGCGGTCAGCCGAATCGACCGTTGAACCTGGCCGGCCGCCGGCGCTTGCTCGCAGGTGGTCGGAAGGTTCGCGGGTAGGCCGGTGTTGTCGGACAGCGGCGCGGACTTCTTCGACACCAGGATCGCGGTGCACACGCCGCGATTGCCTACCGGCACCGTCCAGGTGGAGATGGTGGATCCGTCCGGCCCCGCGGCACTGACCCGCTCGCGTGCCTGGTCGAGGTTGGCCGTCGATCCGTACAACCCGATCAGCATGTGCCGGGCGTCCGGGCTGTCGAAGGCATTCCTGGCCTGGGGGCTCAGCCAGCCAGCGGCCGCGGCCGTGCCGAGGCCGGCGGCGGCAATTGCCGCGAACGCGATTGCCGGCATGCCGACCTTCCGGGTCCGGCGGGGATGCGCTGCCGGTGGCGGATCGGCGTCCGCTTGCAGTATCCGGGCGATCTGCAGGTCGATCCGGGTGTCGTCGTAGCCGTCGCCGCCCGGTGCCGGATCGGCCTGGCGCAACAGCTGAAGCACATCACCGGTCATGAGTTCACCCCTGCCGTCGTGGTGTGGAGATCGGAGGCGCCGCGCGGCTGCAACCGGCTGATCGCCCGTCCTAGCCGGCCCCTGGCCCGGTGGGCCCGTACCCGCACGGCCGCTTCGGAGCAGCCCAGGACGAAGCTGACCTCGGCGTTGGACAGCTGCTCCCAGGCGATCAGGCTCAGCAGCTCTCGATCGGTTGGTGACAGTGTTTCCAGCGCCATCAGCACGATCGCCGAGGCATCGGCACGTTCCACGGCTGCCTCGGCGTGGTCGGTCTCCTGGACCAGCGAGCCGGCGGCCTTCGCGTCCAGCCGCCGGCGGCGCCGCTCACCCCGCGCCGCGTGCAAGGACAGGTTGCTGGCCGTGCGCAGCAGCCACGGCAACGGCGGATCGGTGACCCGGCTGCGATAGCGCCAGGCGGCGATGAAGACCTCGGACACCAGGTCGTCCGGCTCGGCGACCCGCCGGCGAGCGTAGGCCAGTACCGGTGCGTGCCAGTTCCGGTACAGCGCGTCGAACCACGCCTCGTCCCGCTCAGCCGTCATGCCTGTTCATTCCCGGCCAGCCGGGCAGCGTTACAGCCAGCCGATCAGGCACCCCGGCGTGCGCGGGTCGTCGCTGCCGGCTCGTACTAGCTAGTCGGTGAGTTCGCGGTCCCGGCGCTCGGCTTCCTGAGCCTGCAGGGCCCGCAGCTCCGCCTCGATCTCGGCTTTCTCCCGTACCGGCCAGAGGAAGCCCCGGATCAGGCCGGCGCGGGATGGGTTGCCGAGCCGGTTCATCTTCTTGGGCACGGCCGTGCCGGCGTACGGCAGCAGGCCGTGGCCGTGGTCGTCCACCGGTCCGAGGGGCTGGTGGATCTCGATGAACTCGCCGTTGGGCAGCAGCGTGATGATGCCGGTCTCGATGCCGTGCTCCAGCACCTCGCGATCATGCCGCTGCAGGCCCAGGCAGATCCGGTAGGCGGTCGCGTAGGCCAGCGGTGGCAGCACCAGCAGCGCGATCCGGCCACCCCAGGTCATCGCGTTCAGCGAGACGTCGAACGCCTTGGCGATCAGGTCGTTGCCGCCGGAGAGCAGCAGCACCGCGTAGAAGGTGATCGCCATCGCGCCCAGCCCGGTCCGGACCGGGACATCGCGCGGCCGCTGCAGCAGGTTGTGCCGGTCCCGGTCCCTGGTGAGCTTGGCCTCCAGGAACGGATACGCCCCGGCGAGGGTGAACAGCATGCCCGGCAGCACCAGCGGTCGGCCAGAACAGCGGCGGGATCGTGTGGTGCCACAACCGGATCTCCCAGGACGGGAAGAGCCTGGTCGAGCCGTCCAGGAAGCCGATGTACCAGTCCGGCTGTGAGCCGGAGGAGACCTGCGCGGGGTTGTACGGGCCGAACAGCCACACCGGGTTGATCTGGGCCAGGCCACCGAGCGCGGCGCACACCGCGAACACGATGAAGAAGAAGCCGCCGGCCTTCAGCCCGTACGTGGGGTACATCCGCTCGCCGGCCACGGTCTGCTCGGTGCGGCCCGGGCCGGGGAAGTCGGTGTGCTTCTGCTTGACCAGCAGCGCCATGTGCGCGCCGATCAGTGCCAGCAGGATGCCCGGCACCAGCAGCACGTGCACGATGTAGAGCCGGCCGATGATCTCGGTGCCCGGGAACTTGGCGCCGAAGACCAGGAACGCCGCCCAGCTGCCGATCAGCGGGATGGACTGGATGATCGCCTCGGCGATCCGCAGCCCGGTGCCGGACAGCAGGTCGTCCGGCAGCGAGTAGCCGGCGAAGCCCTCGACCAGGCCGAGCGTGATCAGGCCCAAGCCGATCAGCCAGTTCAGCTCACGCGGCTTGCGGAACGCGCCGGTGAAGAACACCCGGAACATGTGCACGGTCATCGACGCCATGAACAGCAGCGCTGCCCAGTGGTGGATCTGGCGCATCACCAGGCCACCGCGCACGTCGAAGGAGATGTGCAGGGTGGAGGCGTAGGCCCGCGACATCCGCACCCCGTCGAGCGGGATGTAGGAGCCGTTGTAGCGCACCTCGGCCATCGAGGCGTCGAAGAAGAAGGTCAGGAAGGTGCCGGTCAGCAGCAGGATGATGAACGAGTACAGCGCGATCTCGCCCATCATGAACGACCAGTGGTCGGGGAAGACCTTGTTCAGCTGGTTGCGGGCGGCCCCGGACACGCCGAGCCGCTCCTCGATCCACTTGCCGGCCTTGCCCTGGGGCGTGCGCGGCTTGTCGAAGCGCCGCGGGCTGGCGACGGTCGGGCTGTCGCTGTTCGGTCTCACCGTGGTCATGGCCGCTCCCAGAAAGCCGGGCCGACTGGCTCGGGGTAGTCGCCCTTGGCTACAAAGTACTGCTTGCCGTCGACTACCTCGACTCCCAGCGGCAGTTTCGGCAGGCTGCGGGTCGCCGGACCGAACACCGGCTTGGCATCCTCCAGCACCTGGAACTGCGACTGGTGGCACGGGCAGAGCAGCCGGCCGGTCTGCTGCTCGTACAGCGAGGCTGGGCAGCCGGCGTGCGTGCAGATCTTGGAGAACGCGACGTAGTCCCCCCACTGGAACCCGGCCTGGCCCTTGCGCGCCTTGACCGTCTGGCCCGGCCGGAGCCGGATCAGCAGGGTCGGCGAGTCACCGGCCGAGACGCCGTCGGGCACCCCCGGGAACACGGTGAGCAGGCCGCCGGGCAGCAGGTCGGCCGGGCCGATCCGCCGGCCCTCGGTAGTCCACCACCGCGACGCCGTTGGCCCACAGGGTGTGGAACAGGCTCTGGCCCGGGCCCCGGTTTGGCTTCTTCAGCATGGCGCCGACCAGGGCGACCAGCGGCACCACGCCGAGCGCGCCGCCGGCCAACCCCAGGGTGGCCTTGAGCATCGAGCGGCGACCGATGCCGGTGTCGTGGAAACCCTGCACCAGGGTGGCGGCGGTCAGCATCTGCTGGGCCGGATCCTCGGGCCGGTCGTGCCGGTCCTGCACGACCTCCTCCTCCGGCAGCAGCCACTTGGCCCACAGCACGGTGCCGATGCCGATCGCGGCCAGCGACAGGCCGAGCAGGCCGCCGAGCAGCGGGGTGAAGTAGCGGAAGTTCTGGCTGCCCTGCCCGGGCAGCCGCCACTCGTAGGGCACCGCGCCGCAGAACACCACGATGAAGGCCACCGCGGCGAGGAAGCCGAGGAAGAACATCCCGGCGACGGTGCGCTCGGCCCGCCGCTCGGCCTTGGTGCCGGCGATCGGGAACCGTTCCCGGCGATGGACGATGAAGACGTCGTCGGCCTCGGCACCGGCGATCATGGCCTCTTCGGTGCTGAGCTGGGAAACCTCTTCGGCGGTCAGGCCGCCGGTCGCGTTGTCGGAGGCGGTACCACTCACGCCGATGCTCCCTCGCTCACGATTTGGCCCCGATCCACAGGATTGCCAGGATCAGCACGCCCAGGCCGGCCGTCCAGATCAGCAGGCCCTCCGACACCGGACCGATCCGGCCGAGGCCGGCGCCGCCGGGATCCTTGGAGTTCTGCAGGTAGGAGACGTAGGCGATGATCTCCTTCTTCTGCTCCGGGGTGATCTGGTTGTCCGCGAACACCGGCATGTTCTCCGGGCCGGACAGCATCGCGGTGTAGATCTGGCTGTCGCTGGCCTCCATCAGCGACGGCGCGATCTTGCCCGCCGACAGCGGGGCGCCGTGCCCGGTCGCGCCGTGGCAGGACGCGCAGTTGAGCCGGAACAGCTCGCCTCCGTCGGCCAATTTGTCCGAGCTGGCCGACAGGTTCTCATCAGCCGGCGGCACCTGCGGACCGCCGCCGATGGACTGCACGAACGCGGCCAGCTGCCGGGTCTGCTCCTCGGTGAACTTGGCCGGCTTGCGCAGTTCGTTGGCGCCCTGGTTGGGCGCCGGCATCCGTCCGGTGCTCACCTGGAAGTACACCGAGGCCGAGCCGACCCCCACCAGCGTCGGGCCGCGGCCGGTCACGCCCTGCAGGTTGGCGCCGTGGCAGGTGATGCAGCTGGTGTTGAACAGCTGGCGACCGGCGGCGATGTCGGCGGCCGAGGAGTTCGTGTCGGCAGCCCCGGACGACGGTGCGATCAGCGCGTATCCGCCGCCCACCACGCCCAGGGTGGCGGCCAGCAGCACGAAGCCGGCCAGCCGGCGGCGCAATCCCCGTCGCGACCGGCGGGCGGGCTTGCGGACCACGGCTGGTTCGACGCTGTCGGACACGGCAGGGTCGAAGCCGAATTCGCGGTCCGCATCGACGAAGTCGTCTGACAAGTCGTCGGTCATGGACGTCCTTTCCCGGTGCGCCGGCGCTGCGGGTTGAGCATCTCGAGCTGCCTCAGTGGATGATGTAGATCGTCGCGAACAGCCCGATCCACACAACGTCGACGAAGTGCCAGTAGTAAGACACCACGATGGCCGCGGTGGCCTGGGCCGGGGTGAACCGGCCGATGGCGGTGCGGGCCAGGAAGAACAGGAACGCGACCAGGCCGCCGATCACGTGCAGCCCGTGGAAGCCGGTGGTCAGGTAGAACACCGAGCCGTAGCCGGACGACGACAGCGTCATGCCGCTCTCGTGCACGCCGTTGACCAGGTGGTGGTACTCGCCGACCTGGTTGCGGTACTCGTTGGCCTGCCCGAGCACGAAGATCAGGCCCATGAAGAAGGTGAGCAGGAACCACCGGCGCAGGGCGAACACGTCACCCTTCTCCGCGGCGAACACCCCCCACTGGCAGGTCACCGAGGAGGCCACCAGGATCACCGTGAACACCGTGGCGTACGGGACGGTGAGGTGCACGTGCAGCGGCGGATTGCCGTTCTGCGCCGGCGCGCCCGGCCACACGCTGAGGTTGTTGGCCCGCACCGTGAAGTACATCGCGAACAGCCCCGCGAAGAACATCAGCTCGCTGGAAAGCCACACGATCGTGCCGACGCTGACCAGGTTCGGACGGGTCAGCGAGTGCACCCGGGACGATCCGAAGCGCTCGGCGGAGGCCTGAGTGGAGGTCACCCCTGCATTATTGCTGTTGCGCCGCCCGGGGTGCCGCCTGGGGTCGGCCTCCACGCGTGTCGGCGGGCGAGACCCCGCACGGGGAGAGTGGGCAACCGCTGACGTGTAAAACCCGCCGCTGGCGAAGGCCTGCCGAAGCCTCCGCCTCGGCGGCCGACGCGGCCCCGATTCGACTGGTTACGATCAGCGCATGACCGCCGCCAACAGCGCCGCCAGCACCAGCATCGACGTCCTGGTCTACAGCCAGTCCCCGGAGGTACGGGCTGAGGTGCGCAACGCGGTCGGCCGCCGGGCCGGCGGGCTGGGCCGGATCGAATGGGTGGAGTGCTCCAACTACAGCCAGGTGCGCAACCAGCTCGACTCGGGCGACATCGCGCTGGCGATCCTGGACGGCGACGCCCAGCCGACCGGCGGCGTGGGACTGGCCCGGCAGTTCAAGAACGAGATTCGCGACTGCCCGCCGATTATCGTGCTGCTGCTGCGCCCGCAGGACCGGTGGCTGGCCAGCTGGGCGCAGGCCGACGCGACCATCCTGCGCCCGATCGACCCGGTGGCGGCGGCCGCCGTGGTGGGCGAGACGCTGCGGGCGCACGCCGCGGCCATCCCCGTCATCCGGTAACGCCGATGCCGGTCTCGCACGGTTGGCCGGAGCTGCTGTCCGCGCTGATGCGCCGGGAGCCGATCGGCGCGGACGCCGCGGCCTGGGCGATGGACGAGATCATGGCGGGCGAGGCCAGCCCCGCCCAGCTCGCCGCGTTCGCGGTTCTGTTGCGCGCCAAGGGTGAAACCCCTGCCGAGTTGGCCGGGCTGGTGCGGGCGATGCTGCAGCGCGCGACGCCGGTGGAGATCACCGGCCCGGCGGTGGATGTGGTGGGCACCGGTGGCGACCGGGCGCACACGGTGAACATCTCCACCATGGCGGCGCTGGTCACCGCGGGCAGTGGACGCACCGTGGTCAAGCACGGCAACCGGGCGGCGTCCTCGGCCTGCGGCACCGCCGACGTGCTGGAGCGGCTGGGGGTGGCGATCGACCTGCCGGCTCCGGCGGTGGCGCGGACGGTGACCGAGTTGGGCATCGGGTTCTGCTTCGCACCGGTGTTCCACGCCGGCATGCGCCACGCCGGCGCGACCCGCCGGGAGCTGGGCGTGCCGACCCCGTTCAACTTCCTCGGCCCGCTGACCAACCCGGCCCGCCCGACCGCGGCCGCGATCGGGGTGTACGACGCCGCGCTGGCCCCGGTGATGGCCCAGGTGCTGGCCGACCGCGGCGACAGCGCGCTGGTGTTCCGGGGCGACGACGGGCTGGACGAACTGACCACCACCACCACTTCCCGGGTATGGCTGGTGGCCGATGGCGCGGTGACCCCCGACGTGCTGAATCCGGCGGCGGTCGGCATCGGCCGCACCGAGCCGGCGGACCTGGTCGGCGGCGATGCCGGGCACAACGCCGAGGTGGTGCGCCGGTTGCTGGCCGGCGAACCTGGACCGGTGCGCGAGGCGGTGCTGCTCAACGCCGCCGCCGCGATTGCCGCGCACGACGGGGAACTGGCCTCGGCACAGCAGGCGATCAGCTACGGGCTGCCATTGGCCTCGGCCGCCATCGACGACGGCTCGGCGGCTCGGCTGCTGGAGCGCTGGGTGGAGCTGAGCCAGCAACTGAGGCGCTGAGGGGGTCGCCGAGAGCTTGCTTGCGAAGCCGCGGGGGCTGCTTGCGGACCCGCGGTGGTTTTGCCCCGCGACTATTCCGCCGCCTCCAGCCCGATCGCGAACGCCGCGTCCAGGTCGTGCCTGGAGTAGGCGCGGAATGCCACGTGGGTATCGGTGTGCAGCACGCCCTCGATCTTGCTCAGCTGGCCGGCGATGACCTCGGCGATCCGGTCGAACTCGCGCACCCGCACGATGGCGATGAGGTCTACGTCACCGGCCACGCTGTAGACCTCACTCACCCCGTCCAGATCGGCGATTTCCTGAGCCACCTCCGGGATCCGGTTGGACTCGACGCTGACCATGACGATGGTGGTGATCATGCCTCGATCCTAGGCCCGGCCGCCCGGTGATCGGCCGGCTGCGGCGACCTCCCGTCGATTGGCTCTTACGGTTGGCCGTCAGGCGGTCCGGCGCACCGGTTGGGAGCTGAGCCGCAGCCGGCGCCGGTCGGCGAACGGGTCGGCGTTGCGCCGTCCGGCATCGGCCGACGCCAGCCAGCTGCGCAGCCGGGCGGCTCCCCGGGCGGGGGATTGCCAGGGTTCGCTGGCGGCCACCAGCCGGATGCCCGGTTCGGTCAGCCAGCGCAGCAGCAGCTCGGTCTCCTCCACGCTGGCGACGCTGGCCATGCCGTCCTCCGGCACCACCTCCGCGGTCGCCAGCAGCGATCCGACCACCGGCATCGGCGGCACGCCGCGGGCTGCCACCCCGGCGGCCGCCAACCGTCCACGCCTGACCACCGTCAGCTCCCAGCCGCCGTTGCCGTCCGGCCGGGCGGCAACCAGCTCCTGGATGCGGGTCAGTGCGGTCAGCGACTGCATCCGGGCGCAGCTGCGTACCAGCGTCGCGATCCGGTCCCGGACGCTGGCTGCCTCCTCGTAGCGCTGGGCCTCCGACAGCGCCAGCAACCTGGCCCGCAGCGGCGAGATCAGCGTCGACACATCGGCCTGCCAGGCCTGCACCACGGCGTCGGCCAGCGCGGCGTAGTCGTCGGGGGAGATCGCGTCCTCACACGGCGCCGGACAGCGGTGGATGCCGGCCAGCGCACAGGCCGAGCGGACCGGCCGGCCCGGAACGAGCTTGTCGGTGCACTGGCGCAGCGCCACCGCGTCGTGAATGGCGTCGCGCAGCTGCTCGGCCTGCCGGCTGGACCGCAGCGGGCCGAAGTAGGACGCGCCGTCCGGCCGGAGCTGGCGGACCACCGACAGCCGCGGATAGTGCTCGTCGGTCAGCTTCAGCCAGATCGTCCGGTCGCCGTTCTTGGATCTGCGGTTGTAGCGAGGTTTCAGCGAGTTGATCAGCCGGATCTCGCGCACCTGGGCCTCCAGCGCGTGCGCGCAGACGATGCCGGACACCGATTCGGCCAGGCCGACCATCTCGCCCATCCGGCTGCGGGTCTCCGAGGCAACGAAGTACTGCCGTACCCGGCTGCGCAGATCCTTGCTGGTGCCGACGTAGAGCGGCTCGCCGCGTGCGTCGGCGAAGATGTAGACGCCCGGCGCATGGGGCAGGCCGTCGGCCAGGTGCCGCTTGCGCCGCTGGGCGTCGCTGACCTGGGCGGAGAACTCCCGCAGCTCGGGCAGCGAGTGCACCCCCAGGTTGCCGAGCCGGGCCATCAGCCCGTGCAGCACGTCCACCGTGGCCCGGGCGTCGGCCAGGGCGCGGTGGTTCGGGACGGTGCCTGCCTGGAAGAAGCCGGCCAGGGTGGCCAGCTTGCAGTTGGGCACCTCGTCGCGGGTGAGCACCCGGCGGGCCAGCAGGGCGGTGTCCACCACCGCCGGCTTCGGCCAGGGATGGCCGAGCCGGGCGCAGGCCGCCTTGAGGAATCCGACGTCGAAGGGTGCGTTGTGGGCGACCAGCACCGCGCCGCGCAGGAACTCCAGGAAGGACGGCAGCACCGCGGCCAGCGGCGGCGCGGTGGCCACCATCTGGTCGGTGATGCCGGTGAGCACGCTGACGAACGGGGCGATCGGACACGCCAGGATCGACCAGCGTGGCGAACTCGCCGATCACCTCGCCGCCGCGGACCTTGACCGCGCCGATCTCGGTGATCGAGTCGGTGCCGGTGCTGCCGGTGGTCTCCAGATCCACCACCACGAACGTGGTCGCGTGCAGCGGCTGGGCCAGCTCGTCCAGGCTCAGCTGCAGTTGGCGGTCGCGGACCGGCGGGGAGCCGGGCGCGGGAATGGCGGTGGAGGCACTGCTACCGATCACGCTGTGCGACGCTAGCCGTGCGGTCTGACGAAACCGCGAAAGACACCTCCGACCACCGCTCGTCCGAGCAGAACGGGGACCGCCCGGCATGGCCGACAGCACGCCCGAGGGGCCGCTGCCGGCTCCGGCGCGCCAGCAGCTGGTGGCCATCGCCGCGGAGGTGATGAGCCGGACGCCGGTCGCCGAGCTGCCGCCGTCGCTGCGCCGGTTCGCTCGGTTCGCGCCGGCCAAGCGGTTGCGACTGGGGGCCTCCGAGATCGCCGCGGCGCTGGCCGGCGACGAGTCCTTCCGGGCGGCGGTGGCGCAGGTGGTGCTGGACACCTCGCCGGAGCTGGCCGAGCAGATCCGGGCCGGCAACCCGCCGGAGACGGCCGATCCGATCGATGTCGCGGTGATCGCCTACCTGATCCGGCCGACCGGTTGGACGGGGCTGCTGGCGGGCATCACCGACCGGATCGAGGCCGCCGACGCCCGCCGCGGTGCCAACGCCGAGCTGAACCGGCTGCAGGCCGAGCTGGCCCGGCTCACCGAGGCCAACCGGTCGCTGGCCGCCGAGCGCGACTCGGCCCGGGCCGACCTGCGGACCGCCGCGTCCGGCCGGGCGGATGAGTTGGCCGACCTGCAGCGCCGGCTGCGCGCGGCCCAGGCCGAGCTGCGCACGGCGACCCGGGCCGGCGAGCAGGCCGCTGCCGAACTGGAACGGTTGCAGGCAGAGCGGGATCGGCAGCAGGCCGCCGACGCTGCCGAACTGCGCCGGCTCCGGGTGCGGCTGGCGGATCTGGAGGCGGAATTGGAGACCGCCCGGCGCGCGGCCCGCTCGACGCGCGACCACGACAGCGCCCGGCTCTGGCTGCTGTTGGAGACGTTGGGCTCGGCGGTGACCGGGTTACGCCGTGAGCTGGCAGTGACCGATCCGCAGGTCCGACCGGCCGAGTTGGTGCAATCCGAGGTCTCGATGGCGAGCCGGCCGTCCACGGTGGACGGACCGCTGCTGGATCGGCTGCTGGAAACCGGGCCGATGCATCTCATCGTGGACGGCTACAACCTGACCAAGACCGGCTACGGCTCGCTGCCACTGGCGGATCAGCGCAGCCGGCTGGTCGGGTCGCTGGGGCCACTGGCCGCCCGCACCGGTGCCGAGGTGACGGTGGCCTTCGACGGCACCGCGGCTCCGCCGGGAGCGGCCGCCGTGTTGCCCACACCGCGCGGGGTGCGGGTGTTCTTCAGCGCTGCCGGGCAGCTTGCCGACGACCTGATCCGGCAGCTGCTGCGGGCCGAACCCGCCGGCCGGCCGGTCGCGGTAGCCAGCTCCGATGCCGAGGTGGCGGCCAGCGCCCGGTCGGCCGGCGCCTGGCCGGTGTCGGCGGAGGTGCTGCTGTCCCGGCTCGAACGGTGAGCCGCCGCCAGCTGCGAGCCCCGCCCAGCTGTGAGCCGCCGCCGTGCGGGAGCCGCCGGCGGCCGTCGCTGCTGGCGGCGCCAGCCGGGGCCGGGGAGGCCGGCGGCGGAAATTGTCAGTGGGTGTTCCTACGGTGGTCTCATCCGGGTGGATGGCCCGGAGCGCATGCTGGAGGGACCGAACAAGATGCTGATCGACTGCGACACCTGCGCGGCCCGCGATATCGCCTGCGGCGACTGCGTGGTCGCCGTGCTGCTCGGCCCGCGCACCGGCGGTATCGAGCTGGACAGTGCCGAGCAATCCGCGCTGAGTGCGTTCGCCGAGGGAGGGCTGCTGCCGCCGTTGCGGTTGGTGCCGACCTACTCGACACCGGACTCAGCCGAGCCGGCGATCACCACCGAGCCGGATGAATCGGACGGTGGCCGGACAGCCATCGCCTGATCGGAGCGAGCGCGGCGGTCGTTTCCATGACTTGATGCGGCGACGATGCGGCCGGAGTGGAGGCACGCGGCAGGATATGAGACAGCGGTATGCGGCGGTTGCCCGATCCGGTCAGTGCCATATTCCGGCATATTCGGACGAAATCCACGTCGGTTGCGGGTTGGTTGCCGCGACACACCGGGGCTCGATTGATTCTGCCCGGCGGCGTCACGTAATCTTTCCGAGACTTACCGGCACGTAGCCTTCTGAACCCGGAGGGCCCGGTGGTCACCGCCGAGTCGACAACACGGTTATCCCGATGGTTCGCCAGAACCGCCAGGTGCGCCGGTCGAGCCGGGGACCCAGGTTCCTGGGGTGAATCGGAGCGGGCACGGGGCGCATCGCTGACAAGCGGATCGACTCGTGACCTGAACCGTAGGGCACCTTCCAAGCCCGAACCCGACAGCTAACTCGGTAGGCGGTCGAGTGGAAGAGGAGTTCCGCCAACCGTGGCGTTAACTCGTGCTGTGCGGTCGCTCCGCACCATGATCGGTTCTGTAGTTGTTCTCGGGGCGGCCGTTCTGGTAGCTCCCCTTGCCGCACACGCGCTGCCGCACCTGGCGACGCCCGCGGTGACGGCGAAGCCGCCGACGACGGCCCAGGTGACGGCGAAGCTGCGCGACCTGGCCAGGAGCAGCGAGCAGCTGTCCGAGCAGCTCAACCAGGCCAAGATCGACACCAGCAACGCCCAGCGGCAGGTGGTGACCGCCACCCGCACTGCCAACCTTGCGCAGCAGAAGCTGCAGACCGCCCAGCAGCAACTGGCGATCTCGCTGGCCTCCCAGTACAAGTCCGCCTCGTTCAGCCGCACCATCGCGCTGCTGTCGGCCAACTCGACCGACAACTACCTGCAGACCGTGCAGACGATGAACCTGCTCACCGAACACCAGGGCGAGGTGGCGACCATGGCGACCAATGCCATCAGCGCCGCCAATGCCGCCGCCGCGCGGGCCAAGGCAGCCGCCGCGGCAGCCAGCCAGAAGCAGGCCGAGCTGGTCAAGCGGCAGCAGGCGCTGAACGCCCAGGTCACCAAGTACAAGGCGCTGCTGGCCACCCTGACCGCGGCCGAGCGCGCCCGGTACTTCACGCCGACCCCGCCGCCGGCTCCGCAGGCCGTCAACCAGGTGTTCAACACGGTGGCGGTGAGCGCCTCCGGCGACGCCGGCACGGCGATCTCGGTGGCCAAGGCGCAGCTGGGCAAGCCGTACCAGTGGGGCGCCGCCGGCCCGGACTCCTTCGACTGCTCCGGCCTCACCTCCTACGCCTGGGGACACGCGGGCGTCAGCCTGCCGCACAGCGCCGCCGGCCAGCAGGGCATGGGGTCGCCGGTCTCCCAGTCGAATCTGCAGCCGGGCGACCTGGTCTTCTTCGGCTCGCCGGCCTACCACGTCGCGCTCTACATCGGCGACGGGATGATCATCCACGCCCCCACCAGCGGTGACGTGGTCAAGATCGTTTCGCTGTCCAGCATGCCGGACTACTCGGGAGCCACCAGGGTCGGGTGAACCCACCAGCGCTGCGCAGGCGCGCACGACACGGGCAGGCCGCGCGGCAGGAGGTAACGCGGGGCCGGCTTGCCCGTAACCAGGTGGCGCTGCGCAGGATCGCACTGCTGGTGGTGCTGCTGCTGGCAGCAACCGTCGGTTGGCTGATCGCCCGGCCGACCGGCCAGGGCCATGACCGGGCCGGCGGCAGTTCCGGCTCCGCTTCGGCCGGTGCCGCGGCAGCCTCGAACGGGGGCCCGGCGGCCCCGCCCAGCCAGGCCGAGGTGTCCGCCGTCGTCCAGCTGCTCGGCCGGCACGCGGCTGCCCTGATCGGCCGGGATCAGGCCAGCTGGGATACCGACCTGGACAGCACCGCGGCGGCGGCCGGCTACCGCAAGCAGGAGCAGGCTGCGTTCACCGCGCTGGCCGGCGTGCCGCTGGCGGTCTGGCGGTACGTGCTGCTGGCCCCGGTCACCGATGCCAGCGTGCTGGGTCCGGCGGCGAACCGGCTGGCCGGCCGGGTGGTGGTGCTGCATGTACAGCTGCAGTACGGCTTCCGCCGGGTCGATCCGCTGCCGACCGCCAAGGACGAGTGGCTCACCGCGGTGCACCGCCCGGCCGGCTGGCGACTGGCGGGCGACACCGACACCGAGACCGGCGGCGGGGTGTCCTGGCACGGCCCGTGGGACTTCGGGCCGCTGCTGGCCCGCAGCGGGCCGCACACCCTGGTGCTGGCCCATCCGGCGCACCGGGCCGAGCTGGCCACCTTCGCCGACCTGGTGGAGCGTTCGATCCCGGTGGTGACCAGCGTCTGGGGCTCCGACTGGAACGACCAGGTAGCGGTGCTGGTGCCCGACAGCACGGCGGAGTTCCAGGCGGTCACCGGCGACGACTCCGACAGCCATGACATCGCGGCGCTGGCGGTGGCCGACTCGCGCAACCCGGATCCGACCGCCGACCCGAAGTCCGCGGTGCTGGGCGCCCGGATCGTGCTCAACCCCACCAACCTGTCCCGGCTGGACGCGGCCGGCCGGCGGCTGGTCATCCAGCACGAGCTCACCCATGTCGCCACCCGGGCGGTCACCGACGACCAGATGCCGACCTGGCTCATCGAGGGCTTCGCCGACTACGTCGGCAATCTCGGCTCCGGCCGGACCGACATCGACATCGCGCCGGAACTGACCGCCGACGTCCGGGCCGGACGGCTGCCGTCGGCGCTGCCGGTGGCCGCCGACTTCGACAACGCCGGCAACCGGCTGCCCGTGCTGTACGAGGAGGCGTGGCTGGCCTGCCGGCTGATCGCCGACCGGATCGGGCAGCATGGCCTGGTGCGCTTCTACACGCACGGTTGCCCAGGGCACCGCGCGGGATCCGGCCACCGCGTTGGCCGGCGGGTTGCGCGGGCTGCTGCACACCGACCCGCGGACGTTCACCGCCAGCTGGCGGGCCTACCTGCGTACCCAGCTTGGCTAGCCGGCGATGATGGAACGACTCGGACCGGCATGACCGAACGACGCCGGCTGCTGCTGATCACCAACGACTTCCCGCCGCGGCAGGGCGGCATCCAGACGTTCCTGTGGGAGCTGGTCCGGCGGCTGCCCGCCGAACGGCTGGCGGTGTACTGCTCGGCCTTCCCGGGCGATGAGAAGTTCGACGCCGAGTTGCCGTTCCCGGTGCGCCGGCATCCGACCGGCCTGCTGGTTCCGACGCCGGCGGCCCGCCGCCGTGCGCTGCAGGCACGGGCCGACTTCGGCGCCGCGACGGTGTGGTTCGGCGCGGCGGCACCACTCGGGCTGCTCGCCGGTCCGCTGCGCGAGGCCGGCGCCCGCCGGCTGGTGGCCAGCACGCACGGGCACGAGGCGGCCTGGGCGCTGCTGCCGGCGGCTCGCCAGCTGCTGGGCCGGATCGCCCGGGAGTTGGACGTGCTGACCTACCTCGGCGAGTACACCCGCAGCCGGCTCGCCCGCGCCGTGCCGGCCGGCACCCGGCTGGAACGGCTCACGCCGGGCGTGGATACCGACGCTTTCCAACCCGCGACGGACGGCTCCCAGGTGCGGGCCCGGCTCGGGCTGGTTGGCCGGCCGGTGATCGTCTGCGTGTCCCGGCTGGTGCCGCGCAAGGGCCAGGACGCGCTGATCAGGGCGCTGCCGGCGATCCGTGACCGGGTGCCCGGCGCGACGCTGCTGCTGGTCGGCGACGGCCGCTACCGGCCACAGTTGAGCCGGCTGGCACAGCGCGTCGGCGTCACCGGGGACGTCCGGTTCACCGGCGCGGTGCCGTTTGCCGAGTTGCCGCGGCACTTCGCGGCCGGAGACGTGTTCGCCATGCCGTGCCGGACTCGCCGGTTCGGCCTGGACGTCGAGGGCCTGGGCATGGTGTTCCTGGAGGCTTCGGCGACCGGCCTGCCGGTGCTGGCCGGCGATTCGGGAGGCGCGCCGGACGCGGTCCGCCGGCACGTCACCGGCGAGGTGGTGAACGGCCGCGACGTTGCCGCGATCGCCGACACGCTGGCCGACCTGCTCGCCGACCCCGAGCGGGCCCGGCGGATGGGCGCGGCCGGCCGCCGGTGGACCGAGCAGGACTGGCAGTGGGACCGGATCACCGACCGGCTGGCCGAACTGCTCGAACTGGACTGACCCCGGGCCCCAGCGCCAGCAAGCCGGCCGCTAGTCGCCGGCGGCGTACAGCTCGGCGATCTCTCCCGCGCACTCGGTCAGCACCACGTTGCGCTTCAGCTTCAGCGACGGGGTGAGCTGGCCGGTCGCCTCGGTCCAGTCCGAGGGCAGGATGGTGAACTTCTTGATCGCCTCGGCCCGCGACACCGCCTTGTTCGCCTCGTCCACCGCCTGCTGGACCTCCGAGCGCAGTGCCTCGTCGTGCACCAGGTCGGCCATCGACAGCCCGGACTTGCCGCTCTTCTCCGCCCAGGCCGGCAGCGCCTCCGGGTCGATGGTGATCAGCGCGGCGATGAACGGCTGCTGATCGCCCACCACCAGGCACTGGCTGATCAGCCAGTGCGCCCGCACCCGGTCCTCCAGCACCGCGGGGGCCACGTTCTTGCCGGCCGCGGTGACGATCAGCTCCTTCTTCCGTCCGGTGATCTTGAGGAAGCCGTCGTTGTCGATTTCGCCGATGTCGCCGGTGTGGAACCAGCGCTTGCCGCCCACCTCGTCCAGCGCCTCGGAGCTTGCCCGCGGGTTGCGCCAGTAGCCGTCGAAGACGATCGGGCCGGCCAGCAGCACCTCGCCGTCGTCCGCGATGGACACGCTCATACCGGGAATGGGCCGGCCAACGGTGCCGATCTTGATCTTGTCCACCATGTTCAGGCACGCCCCGGCGGTGGTCTCGGTGAGCCCGTAACCCTCGTACACGGTCACTCCGATGCCCCGGAAGAAGTGGCCCAGCCGGGCGCCGAGCGGAGCGCCGCCGGAGATCGCCGCGGTGCACCGGCCGCCCAGCGCGGCGCGCAGCTTGCCGTACACGAGCCGGTCGAACAGGGCGTGCTGGGCCTTGAGCAGCAGCCCCGGGCCACGTTCCTCCAGCGCCTCGGAGTAGCGGATCGCCACGCTCTCGGCCCGGTCGAAGATGGGGCCCTTGCCGTCGGCGTGGGCGCGCTGCTTGGCGGTGTTGTAGACCTTCTCGAACACCCGGGGCACGCTCAGCACGAAGGTGGGCCGGAACTGGCCGAAGTCGGCGATCAGGTTCTTGATGTCGGCGGTGTGCCCGAGCGTGCAGCCGGTGGCGATGGCGCCCATCTGGATCGCCCGGCCGAACACGTGCGCGATCGGCAGGAACAGCAGCGTGGAGGTGTTCTCGTTGAACAGCTCGGCCAGGCCGCTGGAGACCTCGGACACCTCGGACAGGAAGTTGCGGTGGGTCAGCTCGCAACCCTTGGGCCGGCCGGTGGTGCCGGAGGTGTAGATCAGCGAGGCCAGGTCGGTCTGCTCGGTGGCGGCCAGCCGCTGCCGCACCTCGTCGTCGGACCGGCCGGCGCCGGCCGCGCTGAGTTCGGCGACCGCGCCGTCCTCGATCTGCCAGACCGTACGCAGCTTGGGCGTGCGGTCGCGCACCTCCTCGACCAGCGCGGCGTGCGCGGCGGACTCGACGACCACGGCGGCGGCCTCGGAGTCGGACAGGATCCACTCCACCTGCTCGCCGGAGGAGGTCTCGTAGATCGGTACCACCACCGCGCCGATGGCCAGGATGGCGAAGTCGAAGAGCGTCCACTCGTAGCGGGTCTTGCTCATCAGGGCGACCCGCTCGCCGGCCTGTACGCCGGCCGCGAGCAGTCCCTTGGCGACCGCGTTCACCTGCTCGGCGAACTCCCTGGCGGTGACGTCGGTCCAGCCGCCGCTGCCGGAACGGACCTGCAGCGAAACCAGATCCGGCCGGTTGGCGGCGTTGTCGAACACGTAGCGCGCGGCGCTGTTCTGTTGCGGAAGCCCGGCGCTCGGGATGGTCAACTCACGCACCGCAGTCTGCCCCTTCCTCACGATGCCCAGCCGAACGATGCCCGGCCGGGCACCGGCCAACTCCTGCCATAGTGCCGCACCCCGGCCGTGACGCCAGCCGATCGGCGAAACCGGCCGGACTTGCCGGCCTTCCGGCGGCCCCCGAACCTCACGGTAACCTGGCGCGCATGGCCGACGAGTCAACCCAGTCCATCTCCATCGACGCCAGCCCGGCGGCGGTGATGGCGGTGATCGCCGATTTCGGTGCCTATCCGCAGTGGGCGGCTTCGGTGAAGTCCTGCGAGGTGACGGTGCCCGGGCCGGACGGCCGGGCCCGGCAGGTGGCGTTCAAGATCGACGCCGGCGGCATCCGGGACGAATACGAACTCGCCTACGAATGGCACGGGGACCAGCGGGTCAGCTGGACGCTGGTCCGGGGCCAGATGCAGAAGGCGCAGCGCGGCTCGTACAGCCTGCAGCCCAGCGGCTCCGGAACCGAGGTGACCTACAACCTCTCGGTGGATCTGGCCATCCCGATGCTGGGCATGCTCAAGCGCAAGGCCGAGAAGATGATCATGGACACCGCGCTGAAGGAGCTGAAGAAGCGGGTCGAGCAGGGCACGTGATCCCGACCGGAGTGCGCGTCCTGCTGTTCACCGGCAAGGGTGGGGTCGGCAAGACCACCACCGCGGCTGCCACCGCACTGCGGCTGGCCGACCGGGGCATGAAGACGCTGGTGCTGTCCACCGACGCCGCGCATTCGTTGGCCGACGCCCTGGGCCAGCCGCTGTCCGGCGAGCCGACGGCGGTGGTGCCCGGCCTGGACGCGGTGCAACTGGACGGGCAGCGCCGGCTGGAGGCGGCCTGGACCGACATCGAGTCCTACCTGCGTGCGATGTTCAGCCAGGGCGGGGTGGATCCGGTCACCGCCGAGGAGCTGACCGTGCTACCCGGCATCGAGGAGGTGCTGGCGCTGCTGGCCGTGCGCGAACTGGCCTCCTGCGGCCGCTGGGATGCGCTGGTGGTGGACTGCGCGCCGACCGCCGAGACGCTGCGGCTGCTTGCCCTGCCCGAAGCGTTCGGCTGGTACCTGCAGCGGGCGTTCCCGCTGCACCGCCGGCTTGCTCGGGGCATCCGGCCGATGGCGGCGCTGCTCGGCCGGCCAGCCAGCCTGCCGCCGGATGCGGTGTTCGGTGCGATACTGCGACTGGCCGGTGAGCTGGCCGAGGTGCGCGAGCTGCTGGCCGCGCCGGCGGTCACCTCGGTGCGGCTGGTGCTGACGCCGGAGGCGGTGGTGGCCGCGGAGGCCCGGCGCACCTTCACCGCGCTGGCGCTGTACGGCTACCAGGTGGACGAGGTGCTGGTCAACCGGGTGTTCCCGGACGACGGTGGCTCGGCGTGGCAGCAAGGCTGGGTGCGGGCGCAGGCCAGCCAGCTGGCCGCGATCGAGGAGTCGTTCGCCGGCCTGCCGGTGCGTGCGGTGGGGTACCGGCCGGACGAGCCGGTCGGCCCAGAGCTGCTGCGTTCACTCGCCGACGAGCTGTACGGCCCGGTGCCCGGCCTCGATCCGGCGGCCGCGCCACCGGCCGGTCGGCCGCTGCGGGTCCGGGCCGTCGGCGAGCGGGAGTTCGAGCTGAGCCTGTGGTTGCCGTTGGCCGAACGCGGCGAGGTGTCGGCCAGCCGCAGCGGCGATGAGCTGATCGTGACGGTGGCCGGCAATCGCCGGATACTGTCGCTGCCCAGCGTGCTGCGCCGCTGCCGGGTGATCGGCGGCTCGGTGGCCGACGATGAGCTGCGGCTGCGCTTCGAACCGGATCCGGCGCTGTGGCCGGCATGATCGCGGTATGACCGAGACCGGGCCACTGGGCGAGGAGGCGGCACGGCTGCTCGCGGCCGCCCAGGAATGGCTGCATCGGACGGTGCTCGACCCGTCAACGGCCAGGGTGGCCACCGGCAGCCCGGAATGCTGCTGGTGCCCGCTGTGCCAGCTGGTGGCGGCCGCTCGCGGCAACCGCCCGGAACTGGCCGAGCGACTCGCTACCGGGCTGGCCGCGATGACCGAGCTGCAGGGCGCGCTGGCCGGGCTGCTGCGGTCGGCCTCCGAGGCCGCCGCGGCGGGGCAGGGCGCGGCGGGGCAGGCCGCGGAGTCGCCACCGGCCGGACCGTCACCGTCCGGCCCGTCAGCAGCAAAGCCGGCGGATGAGCGGCCGGCCCGGGCGGTGCAGCGCATCGATCTTTCCGATCCCGAGCCGACGAGCAGTGACGCTTCGGCGGCCGGTGACAACCCGGTGAACGGCGGCTGAGGTGTCGCTGGCGATCGGCGTCGACATCGGTGGCACCAAGGTTGCCGGTGGCGTGGTGGACGAGCAGGGGCGGGTGATCGACCGCACCCGCCGGTTCACCCCGAGCACGGACGTCGCCGCCACCGAGGCCACCATCGCCGAGGTGGTGCACGAGTTGGCGGGCCGCCACGAGATCAGCGCGGTCGGCATCGGCGCGGCCGGTTGGATCGCCAACGACCGGGCCACCGTGCTGTTCGCCCCGCACCTGGCCTGGCGCAACGAGCCGCTGCGCGACGCGCTGGAGCTGGCCATCGGGTTGCCGGTGCTGGTGGAGAACGACGGCAACGCCGCGGCGTGGGCCGAGTACCGGTTCGGTGCCGCCCGCGCGGCGGCGGTGGTGGTGATGATCACCCTGGGCACCGGCATCGGCGGCGGGCTGGTGGTGGACGGCAGGCTGTACCGCGGCGCCTACGGGGTCGGCTGCGAGTACGGCCACATGAGCATCGTTCCGGACGGCCGCCGGTGTGCCTGCGGAAACCGTGGCTGCCTGGAGATGTATGCCTCCGGCACCGCCCTGGCGCACGATGCCCGCGAGCTGGCCGCGGTCGCGCCGGTGGCCGCGCGCCGGCTGTTGGAGCTCGCCGGCGGCGAGGCTGGCCGGCTGACCGGTCCGCTGGTAACCGAGGCGGCCCGGGAGGGCGACCCGGCGGCGATCGAGATCTACACCGCGATGGGTCGATGGCTGGGCCGCGGGCTCGCCAACCTGGCCGCGGCGCTCGATCCGGCGGTCTTCGTGATCGGCGGCGGGGTCTCCGACGCCGGTGAGCTGTTGCTGCTGCCGGCCCAGCAGAGTTTTGCCGAATCGCTCACCGGGCGTGGTTTCCGGCCGGCGGCCGAGGTGCGGCTGGCCGAGCTCGGCCCGGAAGCCGGGCTGGTCGGCGCGGCCGACCTGGCTCGTCGCGGGAAGGCCGCCGGGTGACCGCCCTGACCGTGCTGTCCTACAACGTCCGCTCGCTGCGGGACGACCCGGCCGCGCTGGCTCGAGTGATCCGGGCGGCCGCACCGGACGTGGCGATCATCCAGGAAGCCCCGCGGTTCCCGCGCTGGCGGACGTCCTGCGCCGCGCTGGCCCAGCGGGCCGGCCTGCTGTGGGTCGCCGGCGGCCGCCGGGCCGGCGCGAACCTGGTGCTCTGCACGATGGCGGTACGCACCGTCGAGCGGCACGAGGTCGCCTTCACCGACTTCCCCAAGCTGCATCACCGCGGCGCGGCGGTGGCGGTGCTGGAGTATGGCGGGCTGCGGTTCGCGGTGGCCGGCACCCACCTGGACCTCATCGAGTGGCCGCGACTGGCCCACCTGGACGAGCTGGCCGCCTTCGCCGAGCGGCAGTTGGCCGGCGTGCCGCTGATCCTGGGCGGTGACCTCAACGCGGTGCCGGGCTCGGCGACCTGGCAGCGCTGCGAGCGGTTCGGCGTGGACGCCTTCCGGGCCGCCGGGACCGGAGACGGCTTCACCTACTCCAGTACCCGACCGGTGCGTCGCATCGATGCGGTGTTCGCCGACCCGCGGCTTCGGCCGGCCGGCGTCGAGGTGCTGGACTCGCCGGACGTCCGGATCGCCTCAGACCACCGCCCGCTGCTGGTCCGCCTCGAACTGCCCGGCCAGCGGAGGTTGTTGGGATGAAATCGCAGGAGCAGTGGCGTGCCGTGCACGAAGTATTGCTGGCTGAGCTGCGCTGGCGGATGGCTGGCCGGGATCTGCTGGTCACCGAGGCGACGGCGGATGACCTGGTGGACAATCTCGCGGACGTGGTGGTCGCCAACTTCGAGTTGACCGCTCGGCCGCCTCGAGCCGGCTGGTTCCGGCGGCGCCGGGATTCCTAGACTCCGACGTCGCCGCGATTCCTAGGACCCGGCCAGGCCGAGCGTCGTCAACTCCCAGGCGAGGTAGAACGCGGCCTCCCGCCAGGCGTCGTAGCGTCCGCTGCGGCCGCCGTGGCCGGCTTCCATCTCGGTGCGCAGCAGGATGGGCCGGTCGCCGGTTCCGGTGGCGCGCAGCTTGGCGATCCACTTGGCCGGCTCCACGTACAGCACCCGGGTGTCGTTGAGGCTGGTGATGGCCAGGATCGCCGGGTAGTCCGTCGCCGCGAGGTTCTCGTACGGGCTGTAGGACTTCATGTAGGCGTAGACCTCTGGGTCGGCCAGCGGGTTGCCCCACTCCTCCCACTCGGTCACGGTCAGCGGCAGCGACGGGTCGAGCATGCTGGTGAGCGGATCCACGAACGGCACCTGCGCGACGATGCCGCCGACCGCCCGCGGCGCCAGGTTGGCCACCGCGCCCATCAGCAGGCCGCCGGCGCTGCCGCCCTGGGCGACGATGCGCTCCGGACGGGTCCAGCCGGCCGAGACCAGGTGCTCGGCGGCGGCGATGTAGTCGGTGAAGGTGTTGCGCTTGCGCAGCATCTTGCCGTCGTCGTACCAGTGCCGGCCGAGCTCGCCGCCGCCGCGGACGTGCGCGATCACGAACAGCACGCCGCGGTCGAGCAGGGACAGCCGGGGGATGGAGAAGGTCGGGTCGACGGAGTGCTCATAGGAGCCGTAGGCATAGAGCAGCACCGGCGCGTTGCCGTCCTTGGCCACGTCGGTGCGGCTCACCAGCGACAGCGGCACCCGGGTGCCGTCCGGCGCCTGGGCCCATTCCCGCCACTGCCGGTAGTTGCCCAGCTCGACGCCGCCGAGCACCTGGGTCTGCTTGCGCAGCAGCAGCCGGTGCTGGTCGATGTCGTAGTCGTAGACGGTGTCGGGGGTGACCAGCGAGCCGAAGGTGAACCGGTAGCTGCGCGACTGCCATTCCGGATTCGAGCCGGGCACCGCCCGGTAGATCGGCTCGTCGAACTCCACCGGCTGGGCCGGCCCGAACGTGTCGCCGGTGCGGGGCAGCACGGCGAGGTTGGCCAGTCCGTCGCGGCGCTCGTGCAGCACCGCGTGCCCGGCGAAGGCGTCGATGTTGAGCAGTCGCCGATCGGGGCTGCCGGCCAGCAGCGGCTGCCAGTGCTCGGGCGCGGTGTTGTCGAGGCGGGCGGTGCTCAACTCGAAGTTGGGGTGGTTGGTGTTGTGCAGGATGAGCAGCTGGTCACCGGCGTGCTCGACCTGGTATTCGACGCCTTCCCGGCGCGCTGCCACCAGCACCGGTTCGGACTCCGGGGCGTCGGCGTCGATCAGCCAGACCTCGCTGGTGAGCTTGCTGGCGACCGAGATCTGGACTGCCTGCTCGTTGCGGGACAGCCGGACGCTGAGCCAGAACCGGTCGTCCGGCTCGGTGCGCACCAGCACGTCGGCCTCGGCGCCGGTGCCCACCTGGTGCCGCCACACCTGGTACGGACGCCAGCTGGGATCCACCTTGATGTAGAAGATGAACCGTCCGTCGGCCGACCAGGCCGTGTCGTAGTAGGTGCCTGCCACCTCGTCCGGCAGCTCCTGGCCGGTGTCGAGATCCTTGATGTGCAAGGTGAAGCGCTCGTCCCCGGTCAGATCCACGGAGTAGGCGAGCAGGTTGCCGGCGGGGGAGATGTCGAAGGTGCCGAGGTCGAAGAACTCCGAGCCGGCTGCGAGCTGGTTGCCGTCCAGCAGCACCTGCTCACCGGCCGGCGCCTCGGTGGACTCGGCCAGCTCCGGTGGGGTGTCGCCGGTAGCCGGCATCCGGCAGCGCAGCTGGTACTGCTGACCGGTCACGGTGCGGGTGTAATACCAGAACGCCCCGCGCCGGATCGGCACCGACAGGTCGGTCTGCTTGGTCCGGGTGACGATCTCATCGAAGATCTGCTCGCGCAACGGGACGAGGTCGGCCGTGCGGGCCTCGGTGTAGGCGTTCTCCGCCTCCAGGTAGGCGAGCACCTCGGGGTCGGACTTGTCGCGCAGCCACTCGTACTCGTCTATGAAACGGTCACCATGGAACACCCGCTCGGTGGGCTTGCGAGCGGCAACGGGGGCGGTCACAACCTGGATCTCCGACACAGGATCTCGAGATTACCCGGCATCGGCAACCCCCTTGCCGGTCAGTGCGGCTGGGTGGGCTCGCCGCGCACCACCAGCGCGCCGGCGGGCACCGGATGCGCGGCGAAGAACTCCTCCTCGGCGTCGAGCCAGGCGACCCACTCCGGCCGCGGAGCACCGTCGCGCTCGGCCCACCGGCGCTCTCGCTCGCTGCGCGGCACGTCGAGGAACACGCCGGTCGACCAGAACGGCGCGCAGCCCCACAGCGCCGACACGCCCTCCACCAGCAGGTAGCGGGGGACCGGCACCCGGATGCGCTCGGTGAAGCGCCCGCGCACCCAGTCGTACCGGCGGTAGCAGCCGGGCTTGCCGGCCGCCAGCGGCTCCAGCACCTCCGCCCGCAGCCGGTCGCGGTAGTCGAACTGCCCGGCCCAGCCGTCGAGCAGGTCGTCCAGGTGCAGCACCGCGGCGTCCGGCAGCGCGCCGGCCAGCCGGTCCGCCAGGGTGGTCTTGCCGGCGGCGGCGCCACCATCGATGGCGACCACCCCGACCCGGCCGCTGCGGGGCGCGGCGTCGCGGATCGCGGCGAGCAGGTGGTCCATGCCGCATCACCGTACGCAGCGGCGCAAACCTCGTGCGCCGGCCTGCGATGGTTCAGGCTCCGACCGCGTGCGCGGCGTGCACCGCCTGCAACCAGTGCTCCAGCGGCAGCGAGCCGCGCCGGGCGACCCGGATGCCGGCGTCCAGCAGCCGGTGATAGGGCGTACGGCTCAGCTCGAACACCTGCGGCCGGGCCAGGAACGCCTCGCGCTCGTCGTCGCCGAAATCGGTCGGTTCGTTGCCGGTGAGCCGGCACCACAGGACGAACACGGTGTCGTGGGCGGTCAACATGGCACCCACCTCCTTTCGATGCCATCGAGCTTCGGCCGGCAAGGTGTCTGCCAGCGCACGATGACATGAAGAAGGGGCGAAACCGCGGCAACCAGCCGCAGGCCTTTCGACACTCAGACGACGGACTCAGCCGACGGACTTAGCCGACGGACTTAGACGACGGACTTAGACGACGGACCCAGCCGACGGACTTAGACGACGGACTTAGACGACGGACTTAGACGACGGCCCCGTCGTCGTCGGAGTCGTCACGCGGCTCGGGACGCAGCCGCAGCGCCAGCAGGCCGGCGCCGAACAGCACCAGCACCACGCCCAGCGGCAGCGGCAGGTCGGCCGGCAGGCCGAGGGAGTAGCCGAACGCGATCACCGCGATGCCAACCAGGGTGACCAGCACCGCGACCGCGGTGGCCAGCGTGGGCCGGGGCACCGGAGGGGGTGCCGGCGGCACGTAGTGGTCGATCTCGTCCACCGTCGGGCCGCTCTCGCCGGCCGCGTGCACCGAGATCGAGGTGTGCCAGTCGAGCATCGGCCGGCCCAGCTCGCCCAACTCGGCCACGATGGCCGCGAACGCGGTGTCGGTGTCGATGCCGGCCAGCGGGTCAGCGCGCGGCGCCGGCTCAGGTCGGCCACCGGTGGACACCTCGATGCCCAGTTCGGTGGCCAGTTCGGTCAGCACCTGCCGGGCCACCTCGGTCTGGTCGGCCGCCACAAACAGCCGGTCGGCGGTGACCGGCTGGCTCGTCGGCTCGACGTAGGCCGGTACCTCGCGCAACCCGAGCACGTCGAGCAGGTGGTCGGCCAGCCGCGGGTCGACGTCGGCCACCGGCGCGTAGGTGTCGGAGTCCAGGCCGTTGTCGCGCCGGCCGCGATGCGAGGCGGGCGTGGTCATCGACGGGCCGCCCGCACCTGCTCGGCGATGAACTCGACGGACCTGGTGAAGATCAGCTCGGCGTCGTTGTCCAGGGTAGCCACGTGGTAGGAGTTCGGCAGCGGCACCTCGGTCACGGTGGTCGAGACGGCGCGCTCGAGCAGCAGCTTGCCGGACAGCCGATCCACCACATGGTCGGTCTCGGAGCGCAAGAGCAGCACCGGCACGCTGATCTCCGGCAGGTCGGCCACCACCAGCCGCCACAGCTGCATCATCGACACCAGCGCCTTCAGCGGGGTGCGGGAGTAGCAGTGCTCGTCCACGCCCGGCTTCTTGATGTCGTTGCCCAGCCCGGGTCGGGACGGCACCACCCAGGCCAGGTACTTGGCCAGCGCGGCGTCCTTGCGCATCGTGGCGATCGCCGGGTTGACCAGCACCAGCCCGGCCAGCTTGGCATCGATGCCTAGATCCTCGGCCAGCTTGAGCACCAGCGCCCCGCCGAGCGACAGCCCGCATCCGACGATGGCGTCGCAGCGCTCGTCCAGCTCGGCGTAGGCACGCCGGATCTCGGCGTACCAGTCCGTCCAGCGGGTGCGGTTGAGGTCCTGCCAGCTGGTGCAGTGACCGGGCAGCACGGGCAGCCGGACGGTGTAGCCGGCGGCGGCCAGGTGCTCGGCCCAGGGCCGCATGCTGACCGGGCTGCCGGTGAAACCGTGGCTGACCAGCACGCCGATACGGCCGTTGCCGCCCTCACCATCGGCGGCGAACGGCTCTGCGCCGGCTACCACCGGTTGCTGAGCGGCCACTTTCCCCCCTGGAACCTTGACTGCTACATCATGCCGCCTGCGGCGCGATCCTGGCTACGCCAGCCCGGCAGGCCACCGCGGACCGGGCTAAAGCCCCGGATTTGCGGGCTCGACCGTACGGCGCGTGAATTGTCGCCGCGCAGCTGGCACGACTATGGTTCGACTACACGCACGGATCCGAGGAGGCCGGGAGAGTTGCTGTACTGGTTCCTCAAGCTCATCGGACTCGGGCCCTGGCTGAAGCTGATCTGGCGGCCGTACGTCGAGGGGCTGGAGAACATCCCGGAAGACGGCGGCGCGATCCTGGCCAGCAACCACCTGTCGTTCTGCGACTCGTTCTTCATGCCGGTGATGGTCCGGCGCCGGGTCACCTTCCTGGCGAAGGCGGAGTACTTCACCACCGGCGGGCTCAAGGGCTGGCTCTCCCGGGTGTTCTTCTCCGGCATCGGCCAGGTGCCGATCGACCGGGACGACGCCGACGCCTCCCGCGGCGCGCTGACCGCCGGCGTGCGCATCCTCAAGTCTGGCCAGCTGCTCGGCATCTACCCGGAAGGCACCCGCTCTCCGGACGGACGGCTCTACAAGGGCAAGACCGGGGTGGCCAGGATGGCGCTGGAGGCCGGCGTGCCGGTGATCCCGGTGGCGATGATCGACACCGAGAAGACCATGCCGACCGGACGGCTGCTGCCGCACCTACGGCCGCGACCTGGCGTCCGGTTCGGCAAGCCGCTGGACTTCTCCCGGTACGAGGGGCTGTCCGGCGACCGGTTCGTCGAGCGGTCGATGACCGACGAGATCATGTACGAGCTGATGCAGCTGTCCGGCCAGGAGTACGTGGACACCTACGCGGCGAAGGTGAAGTTGCAGGCCGGTGCGCCGGTCGGCTTCGGCAGCCGGGACGACGGCAAGGCGGTTGCGGGCGACAGCCACCCGGACGCGGTCGGCAGCACCAGCCACGACCGGCTGCCGGCCGAGCGGGCCGGCTGAGGCGGCTTGCGCTACTTCTACGACTGCGAGTTCATCGAGGACGGCCGGACCATCACGCTGGTGTCGATCGGGATGGTGGACGAGGCAGGCCGGGAGTTCTACGCGGTTTCCACCGAGTTCGACCCGAGCCTGGCCATCGACTGGGTGCGCCGCAACGTGCTCAGCCAGCTGCCGTCGCCGAGCTCGCCGGCCTGGCGTTCGCGCAAGCAGATCCGGGACGACCTGCTGAGCTACCTGCTTGAGCCGGGCGAGCCGGTGGAGCTGTGGGCGTGGATGTGCAGCTATGACCACGTGTCGCTGGCCCAGCTCTGGGGCGACATGCGCACGCTGCCCCGGCAGCTTCCCCGGTTCACCCACGAGCTGCGGCAACTGTGGGAGTCTGCCGGCTGCCCGCCGCTGCCGGCGGCCGGCGCGGACGCGCACGACGCGCTGGCCGACGCCCGGCACAACCTGGCCCGCTGGAAGGCCATCACCGAAGGCGACAGCGAGTGAGCATCGCAGGCGCGCAGCGCCGAGGAGCGGAGCGAGCGCGGAGCCGAGCAGAGAGCACAGCCACCACGCTCGCGCCGGGCTGACTCTTTCGTCTCGATATGCTCCTGACCGACAGCGCCGTCGCCCGGAAACCAGCCGGAACGCCCACCCAGCGAAGGGACTGCTCAGATGCGTATCGGTGTGCTCACCGGGGGAGGCGACTGCCCCGGCCTGAACGCGGTCATCCGTGCGGTCGTGCGCAAGGGGGTGGGCGTCTACGGCCATGAGTTCGTCGGCTTCCGGGACGGCTGGCGCGGCCCGCTGGAGAGCCTGACCCAGCCGCTCGGCATCGCCGAGGTCCGCGGCATCCTGCCACGCGGCGGCACCATCCTCGGCTCGTCCCGCACCAACCCGTTCAAGATCGACGGCGGGGTGGCCCGGATCCAGGAGAACCTGCACGCCGGCGGGGTGGACGCGCTGGTGGCGATCGGCGGCGAGGACACCCTGGGCGTGGCCACCAGGCTGCACGAGATCGGCGTCAACGTGCTGGGCGTGCCCAAGACCATCGACAACGACCTGAACGCCACCGACTACACCTTCGGCTTCGACACCGCGGTGAACATCGCGATGGAGGCGATCGACCGGCTGCACACCACTGCCGAGTCGCATCACCGGGCGCTGATCGTGGAGGTGATGGGCCGGCACGCCGGCTGGATCGCGCTGCACGCCGGGCTGGCCGGCGGCGCCAACGTGATCCTGATCCCGGAGCAGCCGTTCTCGGTGGAACGGGTTTGCGCTTACGTGGAAAGCCGATTCCAGTCGCACTACGCGCCGATCGTGGTGGTCGCCGAGGGTGCCACGCCGGACGGTGGCGAGAACGCCACCATCGACAAGGGGCTGGACGCGTTCGGGCATGTCCGGCTGGGCGGCATCGGCGAGTGGCTGGCCGGCGAGATCGAGAGCCGCACCGGCAAGGAGGCCCGCACCACGGTGCTCGGGCACATCCAGCGCGGTGGCACGCCGACCGCCTTCGACCGGACGCTGGCCACCCGGTTCGGGCTGCAGGCGATCGACGCGGTGAACGACGGCGACTGGGGCAAGATGGTCGCGCTGCGCGGAACCCAGATCGTTCGGGTGCCGCTGGCAGACGCCACCACCACCCTGAAGACCGTGCCGCCGGAGTTCTACGCCGAGGCCGAGGTCTTCTTCGGCTGAGGCCGGCAGGGCAGCCGGTCGTTCGGCGGCCCCATTAGGCTGACCTGGTGACCCTCGGTATCGAACCATCCACCGCTGAGGCGCCGATCGACCTGGACGCTTGGCGGGCGTTGCCGGCCGCCCAGCAGCCGAGCTGGCCGGACCCGGCCGCGCTGCGCGAGGTTGCCGAGCAGCTTGCCGAGCGGCCGCCGCTGGTGGTCGCCAGCGAGGTGGACGCGCTCACCGCCCGGCTCGGCCAGGTGGCGCGCGGCGAGGCGTTCCTGCTGCAGGGTGGTGACTGCGCCGAGACCTTCGCCACCTCCTCGCAGGCCGACGTGGCCGGCAAGGTGCGGGTGCTGCTGCAGATGGCGGTGGTGCTCACCTACGGCGCGGCGATGCCGGTGGTCAAGCTGGGCAGGATGGCCGGGCAGTACGCCAAGCCCCGATCGACCGACACCGACGCGCTGGGGCTGCCCACCTATCGCGGCGACATGGTCAACGAGCTGACCGCCTCGGCCGAGGCTCGCACGCCGGATCCGCGCCGGCTGCTGCGCGCGTACTCCACCGCCGCCAGCACCCTCAACCTGATGCGGGCCTACGCCAGCGGCGGGCTGGCGTCGCTGGAGAAGGTGCATTCCTGGAACACCGAGTTCGCTCGCAGCACCGAGACCGGCAGCCGGTACGAGCAGCTGGCCGCCGAGATCGACCGGGCGGTGCAGTTCATGCGCGCCTGCGGGGTGAACGACACCGCGCTGGACGTGGTCGAGCTGTACGCCAGCCACGAGGCGCTGATCCTGGAGTACGAGCGGGCGCTGACCCGTACCGAGGGCGGCCGGGCCTACGACCTGTCCTGCCACTTCGTCTGGGTGGGCGAGCGCACCCGGCAGCTGGCCGGCGCGCATCTCGATTTCGTGTCCCGGCTGGCCAACCCGATCGGGGTGAAGCTCGGCCCGGGCACCACCCCGCAGTTCGCCGCCGAACTGGTGGAGCGGCTCGACCCGGACGGGGTGCCGGGCCGGCTGACCCTGATCAGCCGGATGGGCAACACCCGGGTGCGCGAGGTACTGCCGGCGCTGGTGGAGAAGGTGCGGGCCACCGGCCGGCTGGTGGTCTGGCAGTGCGACCCGATGCACGGCAACACCGAGGAGACCGCGACCGGTGTCAAGACTCGGCACCTGGACCGGATCCTGGACGAGGTGGACGGCTTCTTCGACGTGCATGCCGCCCTCGGCACCCATCCCGGCGGGCTGCACGTCGAGCTGACGGGGGACGACGTGACTGAGTGCATCGGCGGCACCGCCGAGCTGACTCCGGAGGATTCTGAGCCGGCGGTACGAGACCGCCTGCGATCCGCGGCTGAACATCGAGCAGTCGCTGGAGCTTGCCTTCCGGGTCGCCGAGCGGCTGGTGGCCGACCGGCAGCGGCGATTCGAGGCCGCCCGATGAGCGGCCACGCGAACGCTGGCCGGGGCCCGATCGACCTGCGCAGCGACACCGTCACCCGGCCGTCGCCGGCCATGCGGCAGGCGATGGCGGAGGCCGAGGTCGGCGACGACGTCTACGGTGACGACCCGACCGTCAACGAACTGGAGGCCGAGATCGCCCGGCTGCTCGGTCACGAGGCGGGGCTGTTCACCCCGTCCGGCAGCATGGCCAACCAGATCGGGCTGCGGCTGCTGGTCAAGCCGGGCCAGGAACTGGTCTGCGACCACGGCGCGCACGTGGTGCGTTCCGAACTCGGCGCGGCGGCGGTGTTCTCCGGCATCACCACGCGTACCTGGCTGGCCGATCGGGGGCTGCTCGACCCGGCGCTGGTGGGTGAGGTGATCACCCCGAACATGCCGTGGCACCAGGTGTCGACGGCGGCCATCGCGGTGGAGAACACGCACAACTTCGGTGGTGGCACGGTGCAGCCGCAGGACGCGGTGCGGGAGGTGACCGCGCTCGGCCGCCGGCACGGGCTGGGGCTGCACCTGGACGGCGCCCGGCTGTGGAACGCGCACGTCGCCACCGGGCTAGAGCTGGCCGAGCTGGCCGAGGGATTCGACACCGTGTCGGTCTGCCTGTCCAAGGGATTGGGTGCGCCGGTCGGCTCGGTACTGGTGTCCACTGCCGAGCGGATCGCTGAGGCGCGGATCTGGCGCAAGCGGTACGGCGGTGGGATGCGGCAGGCCGGCGTGCTCGCCGCGGCCGGGCTGTATGCCTTGCGCAACAACGTCAAACGCCTCGCCGATGACCACGACCGGGCGCGCCGGCTGGCCGCCGCGCTGGGGCTGGACCCGGCGGGGGTGGACACCAACATCCTGGTGCTCCGGGTACCGGATACCAGCCGGATCGCGCAGCCCGCCGCCGAGCAGGGCGTGCTCGTCTCGGTGCTCGGGCCGACTGTGCTGCGGCTGGTCACCCACCTGGACGTCGACGACGACGCCATCGAGCGAGCGATCGAGGTGCTGCAGCCGCTCCTCTCCCGCTGAGCTGGCAACCGCCCGGACCAGTCGCCGGCTGTGATCCCGTGTCGTCTGGCGAGGCGGCAACGCCGGCCGTCTGCCCCGCGTTCGGTAGCCATCGGCCGTCCGGCTACGACTACGGCTTGGGCTACATCGGTTGGCCCTGACTACGTCTCGGTGAGCTGGCCAGGAACGGGGCAAGGATGCGGGCCAGTCGGGCGTTGAGTTCGGCGGCGGAGACTTCAGGCCGGGCCAGCCACCAGCGCAGCAGGAACTCGCCGGCGCCGATCAGGGCATTCGCTGCGAGTTCGGCGTCCAGCGGATCACTCAGCACCGAAGACATCGCGCGCAGCACGATGGCCAGAATCCGGTCCTTGTAGCCGTTGGTCGCCTCGGCGACCGCGCTGTCGGCGGGCATCGTCTCGCCGTAGATCACCGCCCACCAGGCTCGATTGCGCTTATCCGCAAAGTCGAACAGGCCGGCGGCGCTGGCCAGCACCTGCTCGGTCGCGGTGCCCGCGCCGGCCACCGACTTCTCGATGGCATCGATCAACGCGTCGCCGACGAACGTGACGCAGGCCAGGTAGAGCCGCTCCTTGGAGTCGAAGTACAGGTACAGCATCGGCTTGCTGATGCCGCACCGGGCGGCGATCTCGTTCATCGAGGCACCGGCGTAGCCGCGTTCGCAGAACACCTCGGTGGCCACCTCGAGCATCTGCGCCTCGCGCTGTGCCCGGCTGAGCCTTGATGTCGCCATTCGGCATACCTTACCCTGCGGTAAGTTTACCGAGCGGTAAGTCAAGGCGATCCACCTCAGAGGAGGGCAGCGGATGCTTCAGCTCCACGATCCGGTGGTGTACGCGATCCCGGTCTTCGTCGTCTTCGTGGTGTTGGAGATCCTTGCCATCCACGTGCTCCACCACGACCAGTTCGGCCTTGACGAAACGGCCCGCGGCTACACGCCGGCCGACACCCGGACCAGCCTGCTGATGGGCACCGGCTACTCGGTGATCAACCTGTTCTGGCGGCTGGTGGTGCTGGTGGTCTACGCCGCGCTGTGGCGGCTCACCCCGCTACGGCTCAGCCCGCACGACTGGTGGACCTGGCTGATCGTGTTCTTCGCCGATGACCTGGCCTACTACTGCTTCCACCGGATCTCGCATCGGGTGCGGTTCTTCTGGGCCGGGCACGTCGTGCACCACTCGTCGCGGCACTACAACTTCTCCACCGCGCTGCGGCAGAAGTGGACGCCGATGCTGACCCTGCCGTTCTGGATGCCGCTGGCGCTGATCGGCATCCCGCCCTGGGTAATCTTCACCGCGATGGCGTGGAGCCTGTTCTACCAGTTCTTCCTGCACACCGAGAAGATCTCCCGGATGCCGGCCTGGTTCGAGGCGGTGTTCAACACCCCGTCCCACCACCGGGTGCACCACGGCAGCGACGCCGACTACCTGGACGTCAACTACGCCGGCATCCTGATCATCTGGGACCGGATGTTCGGCAGCTTCGTGCCGGAGACCCACCGGGCGCGCTACGGCCTGACCCACAACATCGACACCGACAACCCGTTCAAGGTGGCCTTCGGGGAGTTCGCCGCACTCGGTCGGGACGTGCGATCGGCCCGTGATATCAAGGCGAAACTCGGTTACGCGTTCGGGCCGCCCGGTTGGCGACCACGGGCGGAGGCCAGCCGGACGATCCAGCGGCAACGGTTGGTTAGGCGGTGAACGCCCAGAAGACCCTGGTGCCGTCGGTACAGAGCCCGACCTGGGAGTGGGGCCGGAACAGGTTCTGTTGCTGTCGGAACATCGGGAGGGAGATCAGGTAGCTGACTTCGGCGGGATTCGGGCTGTGTGCCTTCTCGGCCGGGGAGAGGAACTGCCGCCTGAGCGTGATGCGCACGCCGCCGGCGACCCGTGTCGATTTCAGCACCGTGCCCTCGTCGAAGTAGCGCAACGCGCTGGTCCGAGCTGGCAGCGTGGAGTGCGCCGCGATGCCCTTCATCGCCTCGGCAATTCGCGGCGTCACCACCTCGGAGAGCAGCAGGTAGCCGGGACTGGAGGCCACCAGGTACTGCTGGATCCACCAGGAAGACCCGTCCCCGCAGTTGAAACGCCAATCGCGGAAGTCCGCCAACCGGCCGCCGAACGGCACGTCGGCCGCCTCATAGGCGTTGAGGCCGGAAGTTCCGCCGTCCCGGGGTATGCAGTACAGCGGGTTGCCGAAAATACCACCTTCGACATCGGAGTCGATATGAGTCGACCGGGGTTGCGGAACGGTGCCGAAGGCGACCGGGCAGGCTCCCGGCGCCGTGCTGACCGGAGTGCTGTCCGGGGTCAGGCACCAGGCCAGCGTCGCCGCCATGGGTTCGATGGACGGCCGGTAAAGCTGGTAGCTGCGGGCCACCCAGCCGGCTGGCAGCCAGATGCGGGCGTCACCCAACTGCACGACGCTCGGATCGCCACCCGGCGGCGGCGCGGCCGGTGAAAGCCGTTGGGACAGCACGTTCGTTGTCGTCAGGGTGGCGATCAGCGCGGCCACCAGGCAGGCAGCGACGGCCAACGGTGCCAGCCACGGCCGGATACCGCGGCGGCGCGGCGAGCTGACCGGCAACGGCCGGAACGGTGGAGGCGTGCGGCGAGCTCCCAACCGGGCGTCGACGCTCCGGTTGAGGCCCTGCTTCAGCGTGGTCTCGAAGTCGTTCACAGCTGACCTCCCAGGATGCTGCGCAGCGCGGCCAGGCCGCGGCTGGAGGCGGATCGGACGCCGCCGGCGGACAGCCCGGTCGCCTCGGCGATCTCGGCGTCGGTCAGCTCGGCGAGGTAGCGCAGGGTCAGCACTTCGCGCTGGCGATCGGGTAGTTGGGCGAACGCGGCCCGGACCAGTTGGTGCTCGGCGGTCAGCACCGAGGTGTGATCGGCAGCCTCGACGGTGTCCTCGCCGACGGCGTGCAGGTACCTGCGCGCGACCATCCTGCGGCGCAACACGTTGCGCGAGCCGTTGACCACGCTGGTGCGCAGGTAGCCCACCGCCGCGTGCGGGTCCCGGATCGAGTCCCACTTGCGGTACAGCGCCGCGAAGGCGTCCTGCACCACGTCCTCGGCCGCCGCCGACTGGTCGACCAAGCCGGTGGCCAGCCGCAGCATCGGCCACCACTGCTGCTGATAGAGCTCGTCGAAGTCGATCGACGCGCCCTGCGCAACCACCACACTGAACACTTCCCGCTCCACTTCGGTGGCCGACGTCGCCGCCGGCCACCCCCCGATGCATCCGTCCGGAACGGACTCAGTAGTAGGACACGCGAGCGATGCCGGTGTTGCACCGCCGAGGCAGGTTTCTCCGTGCCTCAGCTGGTCAGGTGCGCCGCGGAGATCCGGCCGAGCAACCCGGGCAGGGTGGCGACCACCTGGGCCAGCTCGTCCAGCGAATCCCCGCTCAGCGCCTGCGCGCCGTCCACCAGCGCCTGCTCCGGGTGCGGGTGCACGTCCACCATCACGCCGTCCGCGCCGGCCGCGATACCGGCTCGGGCCAGCGGCACCACCAGATCCCGCCGGCCGGCGGCGTGCGACGGATCGACGATCACCGGCAGGTGCGACAGCTGCTGCACCATCGGCACCGCCGAGACGTCGAACAGGTTGCGGATGGCCGGCTCGTAGCTGCGGATGCCCCGCTCGCACAGCACGATGTCGAGGTTGCCCCGCTGCGCGATGTACTCGGCGGCCATCAGCCATTCCTCATAGGTGGCCGACAGCCCGCGCTTGAGCATCACCGGCTTGCCGACGCCGCCGACCGCCTGCAGCAGCCCGAAGTTCTGCATGTTGCGGGTGCCGATCTGCAGCATGTCGGCGTGCTCGGCGACGTCATCGACGTCCTTGATGTCCAGCACCTCGGTGACTACCGGCAGGCCGGTCTCGGCACGCACCTCGGCCAGGATCCGCAGCCCGTCCAGCGCCAGTCCCTGGAAGGCGTACGGCGAGCTGCGCGGCTTGTACGCACCGCCACGCAGCAGGGTGGCGCCGGCTCGCTTGGCCTGCAGGGCCGCGGCCATCGTCTGCTCCGGCGTCTCGACCGCGCACGGTCCGGCGATCAGGGTGAACGTCTCCGGCCCGATCGGCACGCCGCGGACCCGGATCGTGCTGCGCCTGGTGTGGTTGTCGGCCGATACCAGCTTGTACGGGGCGGTGATCCGCTTTGTGTCGGCAACGCCGGGCAATCCGGAGACGTCGATGGTCTCCAGCACCGACTCCTCGCCGATCACGCCGATGATGGTCCGGGTAACCCCGCGGCTGACGAAGGCCTGCCCGCCATGGATCTCGATCTGCGCGACGACCGCGTCGATGTTGGCTTGGGTCGCTGCCTGGCCCATCACGATCACCATGGCTGCCAGCCTAGGCGTGCGCGCCGGGCGTGTCTGCCGAGCATCAGCCCGGCAGGGAAGCAGACCGCTAGACGATGGTCAGCGTCACCACGGACCCGATCGGCACCTGCTTGCCGGCCTTCGGATCCATGCCGACCACCTTGTGCAGGAAACCGCCGAACACCTTTTTGAAGGTGACCTTCAGCTGCAGCGCCTGCAGGGTGCGCCGAGCGTCCTCGGCCGAGGTGCCGTTGGAGATCTGCGGCAATGTCACCAGCGGCGGTCCCTTGGACACCACCAGGTGCACCGTGCTGAACTTCGGCACCCGTGCGCTGGGCCCCGGATCCTGGCTGATCACCGTGCCGGCCGGCACGGTCGGCGAGAAATCCTGGCTGCTGTCCACCTTGAACGCGGCCTGCTGCAGGGTGTTGGTGGCGTCGTCCTGCGACCGGCCGGTCACGCCGGGCACCGAGACGATCGGCGGTCCGGTCGAGACGTAGACGACGATCGACTGGTTACGCCGCACCTTGGCGTCCGGGGCCGGGTCGGTCCGGATCACCGAGCCGGCGGCCACCTTGCCGGTGCCGTCGGCCAGATCCTTGCGGCTCAGCACGACCGGGAGGCCGGCGAAGGCCTGCTGCGCGGCCGCGTACGGCTTGCCCGCGACGTCCGGGACGGTGAACCGCTCCGCCCCCTTGGACAGCACCAGCTCGACCGGCTTGCCGCCGAGCAGGTGGCTGCCGGCCCCCGGATCGGAGCGCACCACCCGGCCGGCCGGCACCGTCTCGGAGAAGGCCTGCAGGACCGCCGAGTTGACCGTGAAGCCGTGCGTGCGCAGCATGTTCACGGCGACCGACTGGCTCTGCCCGGCCACGTTCGGCACCTGGTGGTAGCGGCCGACGGTCAGGTACCAGGCGCCCCAGCCGGTGAGCAGCCCGAGCAGCAGCACCAGCACCGCCCAGAGGGCGGCCCGACGCCGGGCGCGCTGCCGCTTGGACGGCGGGCGGCGACGGCTGGCCGGCACGGCGTCCGGACGTGCGCCGAGCGGCTGCTCGATGAACCTGGTGCCCCGGTAGCCCGGTCCCTCGGTCGGCGCGGTGGTGGCATCGGCGGTGGCCCTGCCGGCCATCCCGGCGCCGGCCGGGTACGGCGGCATCGACGGGTGGCCGTCGCTGACCCGGTCGATCCGCTGGGTGGCGTCCAGGTCGGGTCCGGCCGGGCGACGCGGCGGGACGGCCACCACCGGCAGCCCGAGGTCCACCCGCACGTCGTGCAGTTCGGCAAGCAGGGCACCGGCATCCAGCGGCCGGCCGGACGGTTCGCGGCTGGTCGCCCGCAGCACCAGCTCGTCCAGCTGGCGCGGGATGCCGGCCCGCCGGCTGGACGGGGCCGGCACGTCGGAGTTGACGTGCTGGTAAGCCACCGCCATCGCGCTGTCCCCGGTGTACGGGGCCGAACCGGTGAGCAGTTCGAAGAAGACCACGCCGGCGGAGTACACGTCGGAGCGGGCATCGGCGGCGCCGCGCGATATCTGCTCGGGCGGGCAGTAGGCCACGGTGCCCATCATCAGGCCGGTCCGGGTGCTGGTGGCATCGGCCTCCACCGCCCGGGCCAGGCCGAAGTCGGCCACCTTTACCACGCCGTCGTCGGACAGCAGGATGTTCTCGGGCTTGACGTCGCGGTGCACCAGGCCGGCTCGGTGCGCGGCCGCCAACGCGGCCAGCACCGGCTCCATCACGGACACCGCCTGGGCCGGGCTGAGCGGGCCGCGTTCGCGCAGCAGGTCGCGCAGCGTCCGGCCCCGGACCAGTTCCATGACCAGGAACACGTGCTCGCCGTCCACGCCCTGGTCGTAGACCGAGACCGCGTTCAGGTGGGCCAGCCGGGCCGCCACCCGGGCCTCCCGGGCAAACCGGTCGGCGAAGGCCGGGTCGTTGGACAGCGCCGACGACATCACCTTCACCGCGACCGGCCGGTCCAGCCGCTCGTCCACCGCGCTGTAGACCGTGGACATGCCGCCCCGAGCCAGCCGCTCGAGGATCCGGTACCGACCTTCGAGCAGCCGACCGACGATCCGGTCGCGGCGATCGCCCTGGGTGGTCTGCACCAGTCGATTCTAGGTCGGGCTGGCCGGCGGCCGGTGCGCCGCACCGCGACCGTGGCCCGGGCTTACTGTCTAAGCATGCCGTCGGGACCCCGCATCGAGCTGGTCGCCGACGTCGAGCGCCCGGGCGGCTACCTGCTGCTGATGGACGACGTGCGGCAGTCCTACGTCGACCTGACCGACCCCACCTATCTCGACTTCGAGTACGTGCAGTATCTGGCCAGCGTGCTGGAAACCTGGCCACCGGGCCCGTTGGCGGTGACCCACATCGGCGGCGGTGGGCTGACGCTGCCCCGCTACCTGCAGGTGGTCCGGCCCGGCTCGGTGCAGATCGTGCTGGAGCCGAACACCGAACTCACCGAGCTGATCCGGGCCCGGCTGCCGCTGCCGCGCAACCACCGGATCCGGATCCGGCCGGTGGAGGGCCGGCCGGGGGTCGCCGCGCTCGGTGAGCGCAGCGCGGACCTGATGATCCTGGACGCCTACGCCGACGGCCGGGTGCCGGCCTCGCTGTCCACCGCCGAGTTCTTCGCCGACGCGGCCCGGGTGCTGCGACCCGGCGGGCTGCTGCTGGCCAACCTGGTGGACGAGCCCGGTTTCGGCTACCTCGCCCGGGTGCTGGCCGCGATGGCCGCCTCGTTCACCGACCTGGCGCTGGTCAGCTCCACCGACGTGCTGCGCGGACGCCGGTTCGGCAACGTGGTGGTGGCCGCCGCCCGGCGCCGGCTGGACATCGACGAGCTGCGCCGGCGGCTGGCCCGCCAGCCCTTTCCGGTCGGGGTTCGTGCGGGCACGGCGCTGGACGCGGTGCGCGGTTCGGCCCGGCCGTGGACCGATGCCGAGCCCGGCGAGTCACCGGAGCCGGTCCGGGGCTGGCGGGTCCACTGAGGACGTCCCATCGGACCGGGGCCCGGGTTCGGTTGTGGCGGGGTTGGCTGCGGCAGTGGGCGGCGGGTTTAGCTGTGGCGATTGGCTTGCGGGTTTGGCTGTGGCGGGGTTGGCTGCGGCACCGGCCGGAGGCGAATGGCAGGCTTAGCGCATGGCTTCCCCGACCGACACCTCCACTGCCGGCCACGAGCTGATCACCCTTCCGGACGCCGCCGAACTGCTGGCGCTGCCGATCACCAAGGTCCACCAGCTGATCAAGGACGGCAAGCTGGTGGTCATTCGCGACGAGCAGGGCCGGCGCGTGCTGCCGCGGATCTTCGTTGCCCAGGGCGCTCCGCTGAAGGGGCTGCCCGGGGTGATCACGCTGCTGCGCGACGGCGGCTACACCGACGACGAGATCGTGAGCTGGCTGCTCCGGCCGGACGCCACGCTGCCCGGCACGCCGTCGCAGGCGCTGGCCGAGAACCGGGGCACCGAGGTCAAGCGCCGGGCCCAGGCCGCCGCGTTCTGAATCGGCAACGATGCGGCACCTGAGCTATCTGGGGCTGTTGGCCGGCTGCCTGCTCGGCACCGCGCCGCTGGAGTGGCTGCTGGGAGCGCGGGTGTACCGCCGCTGGCGGCGGCTGCTGATCGCCCTGCTGCCGGGCCTGGTGCTAGGCATCGCCTGGGACCTGTATGCGATCAGCCGGCACCAGTGGTCCTTCGATCGCCGCTACCTGGTCGGGCTGTCCATCGCCGGGCTGCCAGTCGAGGAGGCCCTGTTCTTCGTGGTGATCCCGCTGTGCGCGGTGCTCACCCTGGAGGCGGTGCGGCGCTGCCGGCCAGGCTGGTCGATCGGCGACGAGCCACCGCCGTCCGAGCCCGAGGGCGAATACGCACCGCCGGAGCGGACATGAGCTACACCGAGTTGGTCGTGGGCGCGGTGCTTGCCGTGCTGGTGCTGGATCTGTTCCTGCTGCGCACCGCGCTGGTGCGCCGGCGGGCGTTCTGGGTTTGCTACGCCATCCTGGCCGGCTTCCAGCTGCTGGTGAACGGGACGCTGACCGGGCTGCGGGTGGTCCGCTACGACCCGGATGCCATCATCGGCCTGCGGCTGGCGTTCGCGCCGGTCGAGGACCTCGGCTTCGGGTTCGCGCTGATCCTGCTCACGCTGTCCTGCTGGGTGCGAGCCGGCCGGGCGGCCGGAGCCGGCACGGATCCCGGCAAGCGCACGCGGCGCTGAGCAGGCCGGTCGCCACGACAGCGCGCGTCAGTCGCGGCGCTGCAGGACCGGGCCGAGCAGCGCGCGGGTGGCCAGCGCCGCCGCGATCACCGCCGGGATGTAGGCGACCGCCTCCAGGCTGGAGCCCATCGGCCGGGTCAGCAGCGTGAGCCCGATCGAGGCAGCCACCACCCAGAAGATCTTGTGAGCCGACAGCACCAGCGCCGAGCCCACCGTGAGCGCCCAGGTGAAGTACCACGGCTGCACCGCCGGCCCAAGGACGACCACGCTGAACAGCGCCACGGTCAGCAGCTTCAGCACCAGCTTCGGCTGCTCGCGATGCCGTACCGCCAGCAGCCAGAGCAGGCCCAGCAGCAGCCCGCTGAGCACGGTGCCGGCGGTGCGGAAGCCGCGCACGGTCGCGTCCACCAGGGTGCCGGCGTGCGCGGCGCCGAGGGAGGCCCGGTAGATAACCGCGAGCAGGGTGGGTAGCGACATGAAGTTGATCACCGGGGCGCCGGAACTCACCTGCTTGGTCCAGCCCAGGCCCACGCCGGCGATCACGGAAACCAGCGCGAACACCGCCACCACCACGCCGGCGGCCAGCGCGCAATAGCGGAGCAGGCAGCGCCAGCGCAGTTCTGCCCGTCCGGACAGGTAGATCGGCACCACGAACGCGACCGCGACCAGGCCGGGCGACTTGACCGCGGCGGCCAGGGTGGTGACGGCCAGCGCGGCGAGCAGGTGCCGCCAGCCGGCGCCGGGCCGGCTGGCGAGTACCAAGCCGGCCACGATCAGGGCCACCATCACCGCGTCGTTGTGCCCGCCGCCGACCGCGTGCACCAGGGTGAGCGGGTTGGCCACTGCCAGCCAGAGCGCGAGGTCCGGCCGCCGGGCAAATCGGTCGGCGAGCATCGGCAGCAGCCAGGCGATCGCCAGCACCGCGGTGAACGGCAGCAGCCTCAACAGCAGCACGCTGATCAGCGCGTGGTTGCCGATCCCGACCGCCACCCACTTCGAGACGGCCACCCACAGCGGGCCGTACGGCGACGGGGTGTCCACCCATTTCCAGGCCACGTTGTCCAGGAACTTGCCCAGGTCCACCGCGGGCAGGTCGGCCGGCGTGGTGGTGTACGGATCCAGCCCGTGCCGCGCCAGCTGGGCCTGCGCGGCGTAGCTGTACAGGTCGGAGCTCGCCAGCGGCATGCTGACCAGCAGCGGCAGCATCCAGCCGATGACCATCCGGCGCAACCGGGCCGGGCTGACCACCATCCGGGTCGCGGGCAGGTAGCCGCTGCTGGATCCGGTGAGCAGCAGCCTGCCGAGCACCAGCCAGGCCACCACCAGCAGCACCAGGCCGAGGTAGTAGAAGCCGAGCGCGACGTGCAGCCCGGCCGTGCCGTGCCGCAGCAGCCCCACCACCGGGAAGGTGCGGCTCGGATCGTTCGCCGGCAGCGCACCGGCGCCGAAGCTGCCGATCATGATCAGCAGGGTGCCGAGCAGCCCGATCCGGCCGATGGCGTTCAGGCCGCAGCTCTCGACCAGCCGGTCCAGCCCGGACAGCCACGGCGGCGGCGCGGCCGATGCAGTTCCCGCATCGGCTGGCGCGCGTTCGCTGACCACCACCGGAACATGGTGGCAGATCGGCCCGACAACTCCGCTGCTGGCCTGCAGGCCGGCTCAAGCGCCGGACATTACGCTGGCTGCATGGCGCGCATGGTCAGGGACTGCTTCCAGACGGGCAAACCGACCTTTTCCTTCGAGTTCTCCCCGCCGAAGACGGCCGAGGAGTCGCGGCTGCTGTGGACCACCATCCGGGAGCTGGAATCGCTGCGTCCGGACTTCGTGTCGGTGACCTACGGGGCCGGCGGCTCGACCCGGGAACGGACCATCGAGATCACCGAGCGGATGGCCAACGACACGACGTTGCTGCCGGTCGCGCACCTGACCGCGGTCGGCCATTCGGTGGCCGAACTGCGCTCGATCATCGGACGGCTCGCCGACGCCGGCATCGGCAACGTGATGGCGTTGCGTGGCGACCCGCCGGGCGACCCGCTGGGGGAGTGGGTCAAGCATCCGGACGGGCTGGAGTACGCCGCCGACCTGGTCGAGCTGATCCGGACGCATGGTGACTTCACGGTCGGCGTGGCGGCGTTCCCGTACAAGCATCCGCGGTCGAAGACGGTGGAGGACGACACAGAGTTCTTCATCGCCAAGTTCCGGCGTGGCGCGGAGTACGCGGTGACCCAGATGTTCTTCGAGGCCGAGGCCTACCTGCGGATGCGGGACCGGATCGTGGCTGCCGGCTGCACCGCGCCGATCATCGCCGGGGTGATGCCGGTCACCAACATGGGCATCATCGAGCGCTCGGAGAAGTTCAGCGGCGCGCCGTTCCCGGCCGAGCTGGGCGCTCGGTTCGCCGAGATCGCCGATGATCCGAAGGCGGTGCGGGCGCTGGGCATCGAGCAGATGTGCGAGCTGACCCAGCGGCTGTTGGACGAGGGCGCGCCGGGCATCCACTTCTACACCTTGAACCGGTCCAAGGCGACCCGCGAGATCTGGCACAACCTGTCGCTTGGCTCGCTGGCCAGGTAGCGCGCGTTCAGCGCGGTTCGGCGACCGGGAACGGCAGCGGCGCGCCGAGCACCCCGAACGGCCGATGGTCGCCGGGGAACAGGTGGTCGCGGGCCAGATCCTGAAAGCCCAGCCGGCGATACAGCCGCCAGGCCCGGTTCTCACCCTCCGGCGTGGACAGCAGCATGGTCCGGTGCGGCAGCCCGTCGGCCAGCGACCGGAGCACCCGCTCGCCGATGCCCTGGCCCTGCGCGGCCGGCCGGACGTGCAACTCCGACAGCTCGAACGCCTCCTGCAGCCAGTAGTCGGCGTCGCGGGACACCGCTCGCCGTACCAGGTCGTGCCACCACTGGCCGGGCAAGCTGGTGTAGCCATAGCCGAAGCCGAGCATGGTGCCGTGCTGGTCCAGCGCTGCCCGGCACCGGAAGTGGGCCAGCTTGGCATGCCGGAGCATGTGCACGCCGCGCTGGCTGCCGCTGCCCGGCGGGTATCCCATCGCCTGGACGTAGATCTGCATCGCCTCGGATAGCCGGTCGGAGATCCGGTTCGAGGGCAGGTCGACGATCAGAACCGCCGTGGCTGGCAGCCCGGTCATCTCGTCCATGGAAATGCACACTAGGCGGTCCGCGCGATCGGCGGTGGCCTAGGTTGGAAGACATGCGGATCCGGGCCGTGCCGCTGGGCCGGCTGGCACCGGTTGCCCTGATGCTCGCGGCGGTGTTGGCGGCGGCTTGCCCGCCGGCTGCCGCGGCTCCGGTCCCGCTGTTCCGGCTGTCCGACCCGCGGCTGGCCGAGGCGAGCGGGCTGGCCGTCGGCCACCGCTCGCCGGGGCTGCTCTACGTGCAGGACGACAGCGGGGCAGGCCCGCAGTTCTATGCCCTCGATGCCGCTACCGGCGTGGTGCGAGCCGTCTGCACGGTGCCGGATGCGCGGAACGTGGACTGGGAGGATCTGGCCACCGGGCCGGACCGGGCCGGCGACTGGTCGGTCTGGCTGGCCGACATCGGCGACAACCGAGCGGCGCGTTCGGAGGTCCGGATCTATCGGGTGCCGGAGCCCGCGATCGGCTCCGGCTCAGCGCTCAGCACCGGGCGGCCGGACGTCTGGCGGCTGCGCTACCCGGACGGTCCGCACGACGCCGAGTCGCTGGTCGCCGACCCGGTGGGCAGGCGGCTGTACGTGATCACCAAGGCGCTGTTCGGCCGGAGCGAGGTGTACGAGGTGCCGCCGAGCCCGGATCCGGACCGGGTTCAGCCGATGGTGCGGGTGGGCTCGATCCGCTTCACGCTGACCGGCACGCCCGGTGGCCCGAACCCGGTCGGCCAGCTGACCGCCACCGGGGCGAGCATGTCCGCCGACGGCTCGCTGCTGGCGGTACGCACCTACACCGACGCCTACCTGTGGCCGGTACGCGGCGGCCAGGTTGCCGCGGCGCTGCGCGGTCGGCCGGCGCGGGTGCCGCTGCCTGCCCAGCCGCAGGGTGAGGGGATCGCGGTGGCGGACGGCGCGCTGCTCATCGACAGCGAGGGCGTCGGCAGCCCGGTGTACCGGGTGCCGTTGCCGGCTTCGGTGCTGGCCCGGCCGAGCGCGACGGGGCCGTCAAGCGGGACAGGTACGTCGAGCGGGACAGGTACGTCGAGCGGGACGAGTCGGTCGAGCGACGCGGGTTCGGTGCCGTCCACCAGCGCGCCGACGGGTAGCTCAGCGTCGACTGCCGCCTCGACCCACCGGACTTCCGACAACCGGGCCTGGCTGGTCAGCACGATCACCATCGCCGTGTTCGCCGCGGTCGCGCTGCTGGCCCGCCGGCGACGCCGGGACCGCTGAGGTACCAGCCGTGCCGGAGCTAGCCGTGCAGGCCGCACTCGGTCTTGGCCGAGCCTGACCAGCGACCGGCCCGGGCGTCCTCGCCGGCCAGCAGTCGCCGGGTGCACGGCGCGCAGCCGATGGAGCCGTACCCGTCGTCCAGCAGCGGGTTCACCAGGACTCCGTGCTCGGCGATGTAGGCGTCCACCTGCTCATTGGACCAGGCTGCGATCGGATTGAGTTTGACCATGTCGTGCTTGGCGTCCCACTCCACCACCCGGGTGCCGGCGCGAGTCGGCGACTCTGCCCGGCGCAGGCCGGAAGCCCAGGCCCGGTACGGCCTCAGCGCGCGATTGAGCGGCTCCACCTTCCGCATGGCGCAGCACAGGTCCGGGTTGCGGGCGTGCAGTCGGGGACCGTGCCAGGAATCCTGCTGGCCGACCATGGACAGCGGCAGCACCGTCTTCACCTGCACCGGCATCGTGACCGCGACCGCGTCGCGCATCCCGATGGTCTCGGCGAAGTGGTATTCGGTGTCGAGGAATATCACGTGCACGCCTGGGAAAACCCGGCTGGCCAGATGCGGCACCACCGCATCGGCCATCGACGAGGCCACGCACCAGTCGGCGCCGAACGTCTCGTGCGCCCAGGTCAGGATCTCCTCGGCGGTCGCGCCCTCGAGTTCGTGTCCGGCCTGCTCGGCCAGATCTTGCAAGCTGGTTGAGACGGTCATGCTCGCTCCTCGGCCACGGGCTGGCTGCCACCCTCGGCAGCGGTAGCCCCTCCAGGCGCCGGCTGGCTCTGCCAGCCGGCAGCGATTCCCAAGTACTTCAAGGCGAATACTCGCTGACACGCGCCGCAGCGCCACTGGCCGTGGCTCTCGCCGAACGGCCGCAAGTCCTCATCGGCGCAGTACGGGCAATGGAACGGCGCTGCTCGCTCAGACATTGCCGCTCACGGCTCCCTCGCCGTGCGCGGTTGTCCGGTCGTGCTCGCCGCGGCTCATAACAGCCACTCCTCTTCGGCCCGGCTGACGTAGCTGGCGAACGACTCGTTCTCCGTCCGCCGCTGCAGGTAGCCGGTGAGGATCCGCTCGGCATAGTCCGGCGCCTCATCCGCGGTCACCTTCAGGCCGCGGAACTTGCGTCCGAACGACGCCTCGACGCCGAGCTGGCCGCCGAGGTGCACCTGGAAGGCGTCGGCATCGACGAAGCTTCCGTCCTCCTGCCGCACCTTGGCGACGATTCCCTTGAAGCCGATATCGGCTACCTGGAACCGGGCGCAGGAGTTGGGACAGCCGTTGACGTTGATGGTGATCGGGGTGTCGAAGTCGGGCATCCGCCGTTCCAGCTCGGTCCGGATGGTCTCGGCCCGACCCTTGGTTTCCACCAGCGCCAGCTTGCAGAACTCGATCCCGGTGCAGGCGATGGTGCCTCGGTGGAAGCTGCTCGGCCGGGCCGACAATCCCAGCTGGTCCAGCTCGTCGATGACGTCCTCGGCCGACTCCGGCGCCAGGTCCAGCATCACCAATCCCTGCTGCGGGGTGGTGCGGACCCGGCTGCTGCCGTAGGCCTCGGCAAGTTTGGCGACCTTGGTCAGCACCGAACCGCTGGTCCGGCCGGACTTCGTGGTCGTGCCGACCGAGACCAGCCCGTCAGCCTGCCGGATCACCCCGATGTGATCTCGGTGGGCCGGCGAGGCGGCGGGCTCGGGGCCGTCCGGCAGTTGCCGGTGCAGGTACTCCGACTCCAGCACCTCGCGGAACCGCTCGGTGCCCCAGTCGGCGACCAGGAACTTCATCCGGGCGTGGTTGCGGGACCGGCGGTAGCCGTAGTCGCGGAAGATGCCGGCCACTCCGGCCCACACGTCGGCTACCTCGTCGGGCCGGACGAAGACACCGACCCGCTTGGCGAACATCGGGTTGGTGGACAGGCCGCCACCGATCCAGAGGTCGAAGCCCGCCTCCCCGCTGTCGGTCCGGACGCCGACGAACGCCACGTCGTTGAGCTCATGGTTGACGCACTGCTGCGCGCACCCGGAGATGGAGGTTTTGAACTTGCGGGGCAGGTTGGAGAAGGCCGGATCGCCGAGGTATTTGCTGGTCACCTCGCGTAGCGCCGGTCCGCCGTCGAGCACCCCGTCGGCTGCGACCCCTTCCAGCGGACAGCCCAGCATGGCCCGGGGAGTGTCGCCGCAGGCTTCGGTGGTGGACAGCCCGACCGCTTCCAGCTTCTCCCAGATGGACGGCACGTCCTCCACTCGGATCCAGTGCAGCTGGACGTTCTGCCGGTCGGTGATGTCGGCCAGGTCCCGGCCGTAGGTGGTGGAGATCTCCCCGATCACCCGCAGCTGTTCGGTGGTCAGCGCGCCGCCGTCGATGCGGATCCGCATCATGAAGTACTTGTCGTCGAGCTCTTCGGGTTCCAGGATCGCGGTCTTGCCACCCGGGATGCCAGGGGCTCGTTGGGTGTACAGGCCGTACCAGCGGAACCGGCCGCGCAGGTCGGACGGATCGATGCTGTCGAAGCCGCCCCGAGCGTAGATGTCGATGATCCGCTGCCGGACCAGCAGGCCGTCGTTGTCGCGCTTATTGCGCTCGTTGGCGTTCAGCGGCTCCCGGTATCCGAGCGCCCACTGACCCTGTCCCTTACGCGCTGCCATTGGCAGTGAAGTCCCTTCAGGAGTGCATGATGCATTGCCCTGGAATCGAACGAAGGGACGCTCAACAGCCCGCGCCGGCCACCCTCAGCAGGTCGATGTGCCGGCGCGAGGTCAGCAGGAGCTGAGCAATGCGCACCACTACATGCTTTCATACCCTTTCAAGATTTGCCGCTGTCATTTTCATGCCAAGGCTGGGGTTGGGTCGGATCGGGGTTTGGATCGGCGTCTGGCCGGGCCCAGGGACTGGGTTGCTCCGGGTGCGGCTGGCCCTGCGGGTACGGCTGGCCCTGCGGGTACGGCTGGGTCGAGGGATACGGCGAGGTGGGGTACTCCTGGGACGGCTGGTATGGCTGACTCTGCGGGTACGGCTGGCCCTGCGGGTACGGCTGGGTCGGGGGATACGGCGAGGCGGGGTACTCCTGGGTCGGCTGGTACGGCGGATAGGGCGGAGCGGGGTAATTCTGGGCGCCCGGATAGCCCTGCGAACCCGGGTAGCCCGGCGGCGGATAGCCATCGGGATAGCCGGTAGCTGGCGCGGCGCGCTGGGCCCGCCGGCGGCGTACTAGCAGGCCGGCCGCGGCCAGCAGCACCAGCAGCACGGCGGCCAGCACGAGCCAGGCGGCGGTACCGGGGCCGCTGGAATTCTCAGGGACCGCCGAGGCGGTGGTCTGGAAATCGATGTTGCCCGAGGCGTCCGGCCTGAAGGTGACCTTGCGGCCGTCAACCTTGCCCTTGGAGGATTTCACCTTCCCGGGGAAGGTGAAGGCGAGGGACACCTTGGCGGTCTTGAGCACGGTGGATGGGTCCAGGCCGCCGGGAAGGGCGGGCTGGCTCAGGCCCTGAGTCTGTCCAAGGGATGGCAGCAGGCTGGTCAGATCGGTGGGGAAGCCGGACGGCAGCAGGCTGTTCAGGTCGGTGGGGAAGTCCGTGGGCAGCAGGCTGGTCAGGTCGCTCGGGAAATCCGAGGGCAGCAGGCTGGTCAGGTCGCTCGGAAAGTCCGTTGGTACCGGACCGCCCGAGCCGAGGCCAAGCCCGCCGCCGCTGCCGTTGCCGGCTACCAGGTCGAGCAGGCTCAGGCTGCCGGCGAGGTGGAATTCGTCACCGTCCTTGGTCAGCTTCAGCCCGTCCGGGTCGCTGTTGAACTCGGCCATCGTGACGTGGTCGAAGGTGCAGGCGATACCGATGTAGGTGCCGTCGTCGAAATCCTTGGCGGTGCCCTGGTGGCTGCCGAAATCACAGGTGCGGGCCTGCTTGAGTTGGGCCAGCAACTGTTGCTGGCCACCGCTGATAGCCGCCAGGCTCTTGGCGACGCCGTAGCGCGCGGTGCCGGACAGGGTGCCGTCCGGATGCACGGTGGCGTTCAACTGCACGGTGACACAGCCGGTCAGCAGCAGCACGGCTAGCAGCAGCGCACCGAGCAGCCCGGTGCGTCCCCGGACGAGCCGGATCCGGCTCGGTGTGGACGCGAGCGGCTGCCGGCCGGGACGTGTGGCTCGCCGGCCGCCGGGAGCGTACTTAGCCCTCTGTGTCATGCCGCTGATCCTGCCGTGCCGGGGCGGCGGGTGCACTAGAAACTCCGGGCGTGGGGTCGAACGTGGTATTTGTCGGGGCTGGTGGCCGGCGCGCGTGGTGGGTTAACCGCGCGGTTGCGCCGATGCGCGACACTGACGGGGTGACCGGTCTGCCGCTGCTGCTGGACGTGACCGACCGGCTGGTAGTGGTTGTCGGTGGCGGCCGGGTGGGATTGCGCCGAAGCCGGACGCTGGCCGCTGCTGGCGCGCGGGTGCTGGTGATCGCGCCGTCGCCGGTGGCCGAGTTGGCGCAGTTGCCGGTCACGGTCGAGCAGCGCGCGTACGCCGACGGCGATCTGGCCGAGGCTTGGCTGGCGGTCGCCGCGACCGATGACGCCGAGGTGAACGCGGCGGTGGCGGCCGAGGCGGAAGCCCGCCGAATCTTCTGCGTGCGGGCGGATCGGGCGGCCGGCGGTAGCGCCCGGACGCCGGCGGTGGTCCGGCGTGGTGCGGTGACGGTGGCGGTCAATGCCGACGGCGACCCGGTTCGGGCGTCGGAATTGCGCAATGCGCTCGCGCACCTGATGGACACCGAGTCGCTGGTCGGCCGCCCGGTGCGGACTGGCGCCGGTTCGGTCGCGCTGGTTGGCGGCGGTCCCGGGGATCCGGAGCTGATCACGGTGCGCGGTCGCCGGCTGCTGTTCGAGGCGGACGTGGTGGTAACGGACCGGCTTGCACCCAGAATCCTTGCTGGCCGAGCTGCCGACCGGGGTGGAGGTTATCGACTGCGGAAAGTCGGCGCACCGGCACAACCTCAGCCAGGACGAGATCAACGAGTTGATCGTGGCCCGGGCGCTTGCTGGCAAGCGGGTCGTCCGACTCAAGGGAGGCGATCCGTTCGTCTTCGGCCGGGGTGGCGAGGAGCTGGCGGCATGCCTGGCCGCCGGGGTCGATGTGCAGGTGGTTCCCGGCATCACCTCGGCCATTGCGGCGCCGGCGGCGGCCGGCATTCCGGTCACCCAGCGGGGAACCAGCGCCGACTTCGCGGTGGTGTCCGGACATCGGGATGCCGGGCAGCCGGAGGCCGGCTGGAACTGGGCCGAGTTGGCGGTCGGGCCGGCCACTCTGATCCTGTTGATGGCGATGGGCCGGCTGGCTGACATCGCGACCGAGCTGATCGAGCACGGCCGGCCTGCCGACACGCCGAGCGCGATCATCCAGAACGGAACGCTTCCCGACCAGCGGGTGCTGCGGGCGCCGCTGAGCGACCTGGCCAAGCAGGCTGAAGCGGAGGGCTTCGCCGCACCGGCGGTGGTGATTATCGGCGCGGTTGCCGCACTGGGTGAATGAGCCGCCAGCGTTGCGGAGGTGCCGCGGCCCGCTCTCGCCGCTAGCACGGCGGCTGACATCTCTGGTTTCGGGCTTGGTTGCGGGCCGGCACCCGCAGCTGGGCGGCCTCGAACCAGCGGCGTTGCTCCTCCAGCACCACCAGCAGGTCCACCCGCTCACCGGCCGACAACGCGGAAGGGTTGACCCGGTCCAGCTCCGCACCCAGCCGGAACGCCGGATGCTCCCCGCACGGACGTCAGCAGCTCGCCATCGCTGGGGTTGGAGTCAAACTCGTTCACGTGTTCGATTCTAACGCCGTCAGGTTACTGGATCAAGGGAGATTGGCCTGTAATGTAAAGGCCAAACTTAAACAAACGCGGCCTAATTGAGCAACGCTAGTTGAGCGCTCCGACAGTTCTCATCGACGTCGCGGACGAGGCTCAGCGGAATCTCACACTCCGGGTACGGCGCCGAGATCCTGGTAGATCCCGAGCCGATTTCCCCACGGATCGGTCAGGTTGGCGAACGCGACCAAGCCGGGCAGTCGCTGCACCTCGCTGGGTTCGAAACCCTTGCGAGCCAGGATGGCCACCGACTCCTCGATGTTGTCCACCTGCAGCCGCAGCCGGAAGGAAGCCGGGTGGATGTCCTCCCGCCCGGTGGCCAGTTGCAGCCACGCCCCGGGTGAGATCTCCCACTCGTAGAAGTCCGGATCCGGTCCCAGATCCGGATCCCGGCCGATAAGCGCGCAGTAGAAGGCCAGCGCCTCGTCGCGGTCCCCGGCGTGCAGCGCGACTGTCAGGCCGCGCACGCTCATCTCCGTCATTGCTTGACCATATCTGGCACCTAGAACCGTTCAGCAGCGAGGCCGCGCCTGCCCGACAGGCACCCGCTGGCAGGCCGCGCCCAGCGGGCGAGCGAGAGCCCGAGCCGAGCCGAGAGCCCCAGCCGAGGGCCCGGACCGTCAGCCGAACCGCTCGCGAGAACGCACCGCGCGGCGCACCACGTCGGTTCCGTCACTGAGCGCCCGGCGCACCTTGGGATCGAGGTCGCCGGTCAGGGTGGCCTCGGCCAGTTCCAGCACCGCCGGGGAGGCGGACAGCACCGGGAAGCTGGCGGTGATCACCTGCGGCAGCGCCCAGCCCGAGCGCAGCGTCGCGGTGGCCGGCATGTCGCTGAAGAACCGCTCCACGTACGGCCGGGTCAGCTCGTCCTGCAGTGGCTGGAAGAAGCCCTCGCCGATCGCGTACAGCTCGTAGGCCGAGCAGGTGCTCGGCTCGGTGAGTTCCCGCCAGGCCGCCTGCTTGGCCGCCGGATCCGGCCGGCTGGCGTTGGCCTGCGCCGCGTGCAGCACGCCCGCGGCCGAGGCGTCGGCGGCCAGTTCCGCATCGATCTCAGCCGGCGACAGCGCGCCCAGAGCGGCCAGCCGGATGATCAGCAACCACCGCAGCTCGGGGTCGAGCACCAGCCCGTCCGGCAGGCCGTCACCCGAGCGCCAGGATGCCAGCAGCTCGGCATCGTCGCAGGAACGCAGCGTGGCCCGCACGGCGGTCAGCTGCCGGTCCGAGCCGGGCGCGGCCTCCCTCAGCAACTGCTGGGCCAGCTGGCAGATTCGTGCCCGCTGTGCCAGTCGCCGGCCCGGCTCCGCGTACACGCCGGCGAGCTCGACGGTGGCGAACCGGAACATCTCGGCGAGGACCAGCTCGACCGGCTCGGCGGCCAGCGCCGGCAGCAGGATGTCCAGCGCCGCGTCGGCGGCCAGATCGCTGTCGCGCACCGCATCCCGGATGGCGTTGTAGACCACGACCCTGGTGGTGCTGCCGGGTAGCCGGGGCAGCAGCTCGGCGACCTGCGCCCAGCGGCCGCCGAAGCGGACCTTGGCCCAGGTGTCGTCCTGGCCGTCGACCACGGCGAGGCTCAGCTCGACCGGCGCGGGCACCGCCAGCTCGTCGGCGAGTAGTCGCACCGGCTCGTCGAGCACCCGGTTGCCGCTGGCGTCGTAGCCGGTGACCCGCACCTTGTGCGGACGGCGGGAGCTGTCCGGCGCCCGCCGGCGCACCGAGACCCCGCCCTCGGTCGGCTCCGCGCTCAGCGTGTCCAGGCCGGCGGTCAGCAGCCACTCCCGCGCCCAGCCGTCCAGGTCGATCGCACCCGCCGCGGTCCAGGCCGCCAGCAGGTCGGCCAGTTCGGCGTTGCCGTAGCTGTGCCGGGTGACGTGCTCGCGCAGGCCGCCCAGGAAGATCTCCTCGCCCAGGTGGGCGGCCAACTGGCGCAGCGCGGAGGCGCCCTTGGCGTAGGAGATGCCGTCGAAGTCGGCCAGCGCCTCGGCCGCGTCCTGCGAGCCGTTACCGGCCACCGGGTGGCTGGCCGGGCCCTGGTCGGCCACGCTTCCCCAGTCCTTGCGGGTGATGCCGAACTGGGTCCAGGCCAGCTCGCCGGGATAGCCAGCCATGCCGGCGCAGACCCGGTAGCCCAGGTACTCGGCGAACGACTCGTTGAGCCACAGGTCGTCCCACCAGCGCATGGTGACCAGGTCGCCGAACCACATGTGCGCCATCTCGTGCGCGATCGTGGAGGCGCGGTTGGTGCGCTCCCCGGCGGTGGCCGCGGCGCGAAAGACGTACTGGTCGCGCAGCGTCACGCAGCCGGGGTTCTCCATCGCGCCGGCGTTCAGGTCGGGCACGAACACCTGGTGGTACTCGCCCCACGGGTAGCGGATGCCGAACAGGTCGTGGAAGGCGTCGAAGGAGTCCCGGGTGATCGTCAGCAGGTCCTCGGCCTCGTCGGCCAAGTGCCGGGCCAGCGACTGCCGGACGTGCAGTCCCAGCGGAATGCCGTCGTGCTCGCTGAGCACGGAGTGGTACGGGCCGGCGGCCAGCGTCACGAAGTAGGTCGCCATCGGCTTGCTGGTGGCCAGCCGCCAGTGCCCGTCGCCGACCCGTTCGGCCGGGGAGTTGCCGAGCACGATCCAGTCGTCCGGGCAGCGCACCTCGATGTCGTAGCGGGCCTTGAGATCCGGCTGGTCGAAGCAGGCGAACCAGCGGGACGCGGCGTCCAGGAACGACATCGCGTACAGGTAGGCGCGCCCGTCGGCCGGATCGACATGCCGGTGCAGGCCCTCGCCGTCGCCGGAGTAGCGCATCCGGGCGACGATCCGCAGCTCGTTCTCGGTGGCCAGGTCGGGCAGCGGCAGCCGCCCGTCGGCCAGCGAAGCCGGATCCAACGTCCGGCCGTTCAGCTCGGCGGATTCGATCGAGGCCGGTCGCACCTCGATGAAGGTGTCCGCCCCCGCCCGGCTGGCCCGGAACCGCACGGTGCACTCGGATCGGAACTCCGCGCCGTCGGCGGGAAGGTCGAGCGAGAGCCGGTAGTGGTCCACGGTGAGCAACTCGGCGCGTTCGGCGGCCTCGGATCGGCCCAGACTCGGCATGCGCTCGAAACTACCTGCCGATGCGACGTTCGCCGAGCGGTGGCCGGGCGCGACCGGGCGGCGGCCGGCCGATTACCCTGCGTCACTTTGCCCGTGCGCGATCTGTCCGGCGCGATCGTGCGGACCGCACCCGCGTTCACGTGTCCGAAACATCGCCGGGGCGCGGGCGTAACAGGACGCCGGCAAGCTGGCTGCCAACGGGCCGACGCCGCCCCGCCACCATCCTTTCGCCCACCGAGAGGCGGACCCGTGCCAGGCGTTCTCGCTGACCCGCCCTACGTGCCGTTCGATCTCAAGAACCTCAATCCGGGCGATACCGCCTGGGTGCTTGCCTCGGCCTCGCTGGTGCTGTTGATGACACCCGCGCTGGCCTTCTTCTACGGCGGCATGGTGCGCGTCAAGCACGCGCTGGGCATGCTGATGCAGAACTTCATGGCGATTGCCGTGGTGAGCGTCACCTGGGTGCTGATCGGCTTCAGCTGGGCCTTCGGCGGCACCGGCAGCTTCCTCGGCGACCTGCACTACTTCGGCCTGCAACACGCCAACGACGTGGTGCCGACGCTGGGTTCGACCCAGACCGTGCCGACCCTGGTCTTCGTGGCCTTCCAGCTCACCTTCGCGGTCATCACGCCGGCGTTGATCACCGGCTCGACAGCCGACCGCTGGAAGTTCGGGGCGTTCGTCGCGTTCGTCGCGGCCTGGTCGATCCTGATCTACGCCCCGGTCGCGCACTGGGTGTTCAACGGCTACGGCTGGCTGAACCAGTCGCTGCACCCGTCCGGCCGGTTCTTCGCCGAGGACTTCGCTGGCGGCACCGTGGTGCACATCAACGCCGGTGCGGCCGGGCTGGCGATGGCCCTCGTGCTGGGCCGGCGGCGCGGGTGGCCGCGGGAGAACATGCGTGGGCACAACATTCCGCTGGTGATGCTGGGCGCTGGGCTGCTCTGGTTCGGCTGGTTCGGCTTCAACGCCGGCTCCGCGCTGACCGCCAGCAACCTGGCCGGCGTGGCCTGGATGAACACCAACACCGCGACCGCCACCGCGCTGATCGGCTGGATCGCGGTGGAGAAGCTGCGCTACGGCAAATCCACCGCGCTCGGCGCCGCCTCCGGCGCGGTGACCGGCCTGGTTGCCATCACTCCGGCCGCCGGTTTCGTCTCCCCGATCGGCTCGATCTTCATCGGCCTGATCGCCGGTGCGGTGTGCGCCTGCGCCATCTCGCTGAAGAACCGGCTGGGCTACGACGACTCGCTCGACGTGGTCGGCGTGCACTTCGTCGGCGGCTGGACCGGCACCCTGCTGATCGGCTTCTTCTCCACCGACGGGATAAATCCGCTGGCGAACAAGGGCATCCTGTACGGCGGCGGAGGGAAGTACGGTGGGCTGAACCTGCTCTGGCACCAGGCGGCGGCAGCCGCGGCGGTGACCGTGTTCTCCTTCGTCGGCACTTTCGTGATCGCCAAGCTCATCGGCCTGGTGATGCACCACCGGGTCACCGAGGAGGACGAGATCGTCGGCCTGGATCTGGCCGTGCACGGCGAATCGGCCTACGACTTCGGGCCGTTGGCAGGTTCCGGCGGCCACTACCTGCCGAGCGCGGCGCAGCGGGAGGGTGTGCGGGCATGAAACTGATCACCGCCGTCATCAAGCCGTTCAAGCTGGACGACGTGAAGATTGCCTTGGAAAATCTGGGTATTCAGGGGTTGACCGTCTCCGAGGTGTCCGGTTTCGGCCGGCAGCGTGGGCACACCGAGGTCTACCGGGGTGCGGAGTACACCGTCGACCTGGTGCCCAAGGTGCGGGTCGAGGTGCTGGTCGAGCCGTACGACGTCTCGAAGGTGGTGGACGCGGTGGTCGAGGCGGCTCGCACCGGCAAGATCGGCGACGGCAAGGTCTGGGTCACCGAGGTGGAGACCGTGGTGCGGGTACGGACCGGTGAACGGGATGAGGACGCGGTCTAAGCCGATGAAGGCCGCACGGGCCGAACTGCTCGGATGGACCGGGCTGTCCGGCGCGCCGCTGCGGGCCGGGTTGACCGAGCTGTACGACCGCTGGCTCGCCGGCCTGCTGCCCGACCGGCAGGGTGTCGCGCTGGTGGCGGTCGGCGGCCTCGGCCGGCGGGAGCCGACCCCGTACGGCGATCTGGATCTGGTCGTGCTGCACGACGGAAAGTCCGCCGACATCGCCGAGATCGCCGACTCGGTGTGGTACCCGATCTGGGATGCCGGGGTCGGACTGGATCACTCGGTGCGTACGCCGGAGGAGGCGCTGGCAGTGGCGGCCGGCGACTTGAAGGCGATGCTGGGCATGCTGGACGTCCGGCAGCTCGCCGGCGATCCGGCGCTGGCCGGGCTGCTGCGCGAGCAGGTGCTCGCCCGCTGGCGCCGTTCGGCACCGGACCGGCTGGGCGAACTGCAGGAGCTGGCTCGCGGCAGGTGGGGCCGGTCGGGGGACGCGTCCTTCCTGCTGGAGCCGGATCTCAAGGACTGCCGGGGCGGGTTGCGCGAGTGGGTGGGGCTGCGCGCACTCGCCTCGGCGCAGTTGATCGACCTGACCGCGCCGGTGGTCGTTGCTGCCGAAACCCTGCTGGACGTGCGCTGCGAGCTGCATCGGTCCACCGGTCGCGGCACGGACGTGCTGCGTGCCCAGGACCGCGACGGGATCGCTGAGGCGTTCGGGCTGGGCGGCGGAGACGAGGTGCTGCGCCTGGTCAACGAGGCGGCGCGCACGCTGGCCTACGCCACCGACGTCGGGTGGCGGCGGGCGGCGGCGATGATGACCCCGACCGGTCGCCCGCTGCTGCGCCGGTTGCGGCCGGCTCGGAGCGAGGCTCAAGAATGGGTACGGCGGCCGCTGGCGCGCGACGTGGTGGCCCAGGCAGGCGAGGTGGTGCTGGCCCGCGACGCCGACCCGTGGGCGGATCCGGTGCTGGTGCTGCGAGTGGCCGGGGCCGCCGCCGCTGCCGACCTGCCGATCGCGCCGCACACGCTGGCCCGGCTGGCCAGCGAGGCCTCGCCGTTACCGGAGCCGTGGCCGGCCAGCGCGCGTGCGGAGTTGGTGGCCCTGCTCGGCACCGGCGAGCCGGCGGTCGGCGTGTTCGAGGCGCTCGACCAGTACGGCCTGCTCAGCCGGCTGATACCGGAATGGGAGGCGGTGCGGTTTCGCGCGCAGCACAACCCGGTGCACCGGTTCACCGTGGATCGGCACCTGATCGAGACCGCGGTACGCGCCGGTGCGCTGGCCGCCGAGGTGGCCCGGCCGGACCTGCTGATGGTCGGCGCGTTGCTGCACGACATCGGCAAGGGATACCCCGGCGACCACTCGGTGGTGGGGGAGCGACTGGCCGGCCGCATCGCACTGCGGATGGGCTTTCCGGCCGCTGAGGCGGACGTCATCGCGGCGCTGGCCCGGCATCACCTGCTGCTGCCGGACACCGCCACCCGGCGGGATCTGGCCGACCCCTCGACCGTCCAGCTCGTGGTGGCGGCCCTGGACGGCTCCGGTGAGCTGCTGGAGTTGCTGCACGCCCTCACGGTGGCCGACGCGTCGGCGACCGGGCCGGCGGCCTGGAGCGACTGGAAGGCGACGCTCGTTCGGCAACTGGTGGAACGCACCCGGCAAGTACTGGGTGGCAGCCCGCTGCCGGCGGCCGGGCAGCCGCCGGCAGCGGTGGTGGAACTGGCCCGCGGCGGGCTGACCAGGGTGGTGATCGAGAGCTGCGACGTGCTGGTGGTGGCGCCGGACGCACCGGGCCTGCTGTCGGCCGCCACCGGCCTGCTCGCCCTGCACTCGCTGGACGTGCGGGCCGCCGAGGTGCGCACCGTCGAGCGGATGGCGGTGAACCGGTTCAGCGTCTCGGCCAGGTTCGGCGAGCTGCCGGATCCGGCGCTGCTCGATGCCGACCTGCGCCGGATCCTTACCGGCACGACGGATCTGGAGCAGCGACTGCGGGCCAAGGAGTCGCGCTACTCCACCGGTGTCGCGTCGAGTGCGGGGCCGTCGCGGCTGCTCTGGTTCGATGACGAGGCGACCGAGGCCACCGTGCTCGAGGTGCGCACCCGGGACGCGATCGGCCTGCTGCACCGGCTCACCGCGGCGCTGGAACGGTGCCGGGTGGATGTCCGCTCCGCCCGGATCTCCTCGCTCGGCTCGTTCGTGGTGGACGCCTTCTACCTCACCGACGCCGGCGGCAGGCCGCTGACCGAGCAGCACCGGGCAACCGTCGAGACCGGGCTGGCGCGGGCACTCGCCGGCTGACCAGGCAAGGGCCGGCCTCCAGCGGGGCGACTAGCAAGCCTGCTCGTCGGCTACCAGCTCGACCTCGTACCCATCGTCGTTGAGCAGATAGGCGGCGTAGTGGTCCTTGCCCCCGGCATGCGGGTGCCGATCGGGAAACATCAGCGTCCAACCGTGGCGGCGGCTTGCCTCGGCAAGCGCGTCCACGCGCTCCCGATCGCCGGCGAAGAAGGCGAGGTGGTTGAGGCCGGGGCGGCAGCGGTCATGATCGCCGGTGGTGGCAGCGGCCGATTCCTCGAAGACGAGGTAGGTGGGACCCAGCCGCCAGCTGCGGCCGGACGGCCATTCCTGAAACGGCAGGTAACCGAGTTGGGTGAGCAGCCAGCCCCACTGAGCTACCGTCCGATCGATACTTGGTACCCAGATTTCCACGTGGTGCAATGGGCCGAGGACAGGTTGATGCGCAGGCTGGTCATCGGACACGGGTCAGCAGCCTATCGATCCACCTGACCGCGAAGGCCGGGATGTGAGGTGCCGTCGGAGGGACGAGTCATGCGCTCAGCGGAGGAAACCTGCGAGCATCTGCGGCAACCGCCCGCCGCGCTCAGCCCGCGTGACGGCGCAGGTTGCGAGGAGTGCCTGCGCGACGGCACGTCCTGGGTGCACCTGCGGCTCTGTCAGGGCTGCGGGCACGTCGGCTGCTGCGACTCCTCGCCCGGCCGGCACGCGACGGCGCACTTCCGGCAGACCAGCCATCCGGTGATCCGCTCGATCGAGCCCGGGGAGTCCTGGCGCTGGTGCTACGTCGATGAGGAAATCGGCTGACGCATCCGGCCAATCCGGTTGCCCGGTGCGGCCTGCCTCGGCAGCATGGCCTGGTGACCAAACCTCAACATCGCGCCGACATGTTCCTCGACTCCACCCTCGACCCGCGCGAGGAGGGGCCTCGGCTGGGCGATGAACGTGCCACCTTGAACGAGTACCTGCGTACCCAGCGGCTGACCCTGCGGATCAAGTGTGACGGATTGGACGCCGAGCAACTGGCCCGTCGGGCCGTCGAACCCTCGACCATGTCACTGCTCGGTTTGGTGCGGCACATGGCCGAGGTGGAGCGGAGCTGGTTCCGCCGGCGGTTCGCCGGCCAGGACGTCCCCAAGCGGTATCAGACCGAGGCGGATCCCGACGGCGACTTCAACGGAGCGGTGGCCGACCAGGCGGTGGTGGACGAGGCGTGGAACGCCTGGCGGGAGGAAGTCGCCTTCGCCGAGCAGTTCGCCCGGGATGCCGACCTCGACCTCGTGTTCCATACCACCGACGGCACCCCGATCTCGCTACGGGAAATGCTGGTGCACATGATCGAGGAGTACGCCCGGCACAACGGGCACGCCGACCTGTTGCGCGAACGGATCGACGGCCGGGTCGGCCAGTAGCCCCAGCGGCACGAAGATCGACCTGGGACGCGCTGCACGCCGGGGACGGGATGGGCCGTCCCCGGCATGCGTGCTCGCTAGCTCGCCGGCTACGGCCGCTTGTTCGGCCGGAGGTTGCCCCCGCCGAAGAGTTGGCCGAAGCTGGCGCGCAGCCGCCCCAACGCGCCGAGCCGGGATGCCGGCCCACCAAGCCCACCGTCCGGCGAGGGCAGGCTGACCTTGGATGCCGGGCCGCCGAGGCCACCGTCCGGTGAGGGCAGGCCGGCCTTGGATGCCGGGCCGCCGAGGCCACCGTCCGGTGAGGGCAGGCCGGTCTTGGATGCCGGCCCACCAGGGTCATCACCGTCCGGTGAGGGCAGGCCGGTCTTGGATGCCGGCCCACCAGGATCGTCACCGTCCGGCGCCGGAAGATCATCATCCGGGCCGGTGCCGGGGTTGTCCGGGCCGGTGCCCGGGTCGTCGGGACCGGTGCCCGGGTCGTCGGGACCGGTGCCCGGGTCGTCGGGACCGGTGCCCGGGTCGCTCGGACCGACCGGCCCACCGGGCTCGTCGGGGTCGCTCGGGCCGACCGGGCCACCGGGCTCGTCCGGGTCGCTCGGGCCGACCGGCCCACCGGGCTCATCGGGGTCGACCGGGTCCGACGGGCCACCCGGCTGGTCCGGCCCGGTGGGCAGCCCGGGGGTCACCTTGTCGATGATGTCGATGGGGTCCGACTCGATCGGTACCCGGCGGAGGATGTCGATCTCGTCCGGGTTCTCCGGATGACCGTGCTCGCCCCACGGCAGGTCCGGCGGCTCCTCCTCGGGACGGACCGGCCGGCCCTCGCCGTGGTCCTCGCTGACCGATGGACCCTCGTAAGGGGGTTGATCGGGCGTGACGCCGCCGTCCGGGACGCCCTTGGGCGGCTGCTCGTGACCGGGCAGGTGCATCGAACTCATGGAAACTCCTCGAAAAGGGGTCAGTTGATGATCAACATCGGCTAGGAGGGCGCTGGATCAGAGCTGATACCTGGATCGTCCACAGAATTGACCGACCGGTCGGTCGGATCGTAGGGTGCCTGAATGCCAGCCCTCGAGCCGCCGGGACTCGATCTGGCTCGGCTGACAGGCTGGCTGGATCGCGCCAAGCCCGGCCTGCGGGCAGGCGAGCTCAGCGCGGAGGTGATCGCCGGCGGGCGGTCCAACCTGACCTACCGGCTCACCGACGGCCACCGGCAGTGGGCGCTGCGCCGGCCGCCGCTGGGCCACGTGCTGCCCACCGCGCACGATATGGCCCGCGAATACACCGTGATCTCCGCGCTGCACGGATCCGACGTGCCGGTGCCGGAGCCGATCGCGCTGTGCACCGAGGCCGAGGTGCTCGGCCAGCCGTTCTACCTGATGTCCTACGTGGACGGCATCGTGATCGAACGGCCGGAGCTGGTGCCGGACCATTCGACCGCCGGCCGGGTCAGCGCGTTGCTGGTGGATACCCTCATCGCCCTGCACGGCATCCCATCCGAGCAGGTTGGGCTGGCCGAGTTCGGCCGCCCGGACGGCTTCCTGCAGCGCCAGGTCGCCCGCTGGCACCAGCAGTTCCAGGCCTCGGTGCCCGACGGCATGCCGGTCGAGACCGAGGTGGTGCAAGGGCTCGGCCGGCGGCTGCCCGAGCAGTCGGCGGCCGGCATCGTGCACGGCGACTACCGGCTGACCAACGTGCTGTATGCCAGGGACTTCGGACGGATCGCGGCCGTGGTGGACTGGGAGATGGCCACTCTCGGTGACCCGCTGACCGACCTGGGCCTGCTCTACGTCTATCACGAATGCGCCGGGCGCACCGAGTCGGTGATGCCGGATTTCCCACCAGAACAAGGCTTTCTGGGTCCGGAGCAGCTGGTCGGCCGGTACGCCGAACGAACCGGACGCTCGCTGGCCGACCTGGACTGGTACATCGCCTTCGGCTACTTCAAGCTCGCGGTGATCGCCGCCGGCATCCATGCCCGCTACCTGCAGGGCAAGACGGTGGGCAGCGGCTTCGAGGTGTTCGGTCGGCTGCGCGACAGCACCCTGGCGGCGGCAGCCGAGCGGATCGGCGGATAGGAGCTCGACATGGACTTTCGGCACAGCGAGCGGTCGCAGCTGCTGCAGGCGGAGCTGACCCGCTTCCTGGACGAGCTCATCTACCCGGCCGAGGCGGACTTTTCCCAGCAGGTGCAGGCCAATCGCTCGGCAGGCACGCCGTTCCGGACGCCGGAGGTGCTGCCCGGGCTGAAGGACGAGGCACGCCGGCGAGGGCTGTGGAACCTGTTCCTGCCCGACGAGCGGTTCGGCGCCGGGCTGTCGGTGCTGGACTACGCCCCGCTGGCCGAGCTGTCCGGCCGGGCTCCCGAACTCGCGCCGGAGGCGATGAACTGCTCGGCACCGGACACCGGCAACATGGAGCTGCTGGCCATGTTCGGCACTGAGGAACAGCACGAGCAGTGGCTCAAACCCCTGCTGGCGGGCGAGATCCGCTCGTGCTTCTCGATGACCGAGCCCGACGTCGCCTCCTCCGACGCCACCAACATCGCAACCCGGATCGTGCGGGATGGCGACGGCTACCGGGTGACCGGCACCAAGTGGTGGTCCACCGGGGCGATGCGGCCGGAGTGCAAGCTGGCGATCGTGATGGGCGTCTCCGAGCCGGACGCCGATCGGCACGCCAGGCACTCGATGATCCTGGTACCGCTGGACGCCCCCGGCGTCACCGTCCGACGATCCACCACCGTCTTCGGCTACGACGACGGACCGCACGGCGGCCACGCGGTGATCGACTTCGACGGGGTGCTGGTGCCGGAGCGGAACCTGCTCGGCCCGCCGGGCGGCGGATTCGGAATGGCCCAGGCCCGGCTGGGACCGGGCAGGATCCATCACTGCATGCGGGCGCTCGGGATGGCCGAGCGGGCGCTGGAGCTGATGGTCCGGCGCACCAGCGAGCGGACCGCGTTCGGCCGCCCGCTGGCCAGCCAGGGCGTGGTGCGGGAGTGGATCGCCGAATCCCGGCTGGCCATCGAGCAGGCCAGGCTGCTGGTGCTCAAGACCGCCTGGCTGATCGACACCGCCGGCGTGCGGCAGGCGGCCTCGGAGATCGCCGCGATTAAGGTGGCCGCTCCGCGAGCCGCCTCCTACGTGCTGGACCGGGCCATCCAGGCCTTCGGCGCGGCCGGGGTCTCCGGCGACGTCCCGCTGGCCCAGCTGTGGGCCGGCCTGCGCACCCTGCACCTGGCGGACGGCCCGGATGAGGTGCACCTGCGCAGCGTGGCGCGGGTCGAGCTGGCCCGGCCCCGGCCATGACCGTCGCGCTTGCCGGCGATACCCGAACCAGGATCGTGGCCGCCGCGGTGGCCCTGTTCGCCGAGCAGGGCTACGACGCGACCAGCGTGAACCAGGTGGTGGCCCGGGCCGGGGTGGCCAAGGGCGCGCTCTACCACCACTTCGGCTCCAAGGACGAGCTGCTCTACGAGGTGTACCGGGAACTGGTCGAGCGGCAACTGGCCGGACTTGCCGAGATCCTGGCGTGCGGGCTGCCGCCGGCCGACACGCTGCGCGCCGTCGTCCGGGACATGGTGGAGACGACCGCGGCCCGGGCGGCCGAGGCGAAGGTGTTCTTCCGGGAGGGTTACCGGCTCAGCGACGCCAACCAGCAGCGGGTCCGAGCGGCGCGCCGGCAGATCCACGACGCGGTCACCGAGCTGGTCCGATCTGCTCAGCGCGACGGGGCGTTCGCGGCGGTGGCCTCACCGGAGATGGTCACCTTCACCGTGTTCGGGGTGATCAACGAGCTGCCGGTCTGGTACTCACCGGACGGCCCGAAGAGCCCGGCGCAGCTGGCTGGCGAGCTTGCCGACCTGGTGCTGCACGGGCTGGCCGGGCCGGCCGAGAACCGGGGGAGCACCCGATGAGCCTCGGCCTGACCATCCCGCAGCCGGGCCTCGGCCTGGCCGAGCATGCCGAGCTGATCAAGGCGCTGCCCGGCCTCGGCTACACCGACGTGTGGTCGGCCGAGGCGTCCGGCGCCGACGCGTTCACCCCGCTGGCGCTGGCCGCCGCCTGGCAGCCGGCGTTGCGGCTGGGCACCGCGATCGTGCCGGTGTTCACCCGCGGACCGGCCCTGATCGCGCAATCGGCGGCCAGCCTCGCCGCGGCCGCGCCCGGCCGGTTCAGCTTGGGCCTGGGTGCCTCCAGCCCAGCCATCGTGCAGCGCTGGAACGGCATCGACTACGACCGGCCCTACCAGCGCACCCGGGACGTGCTGCGCTTCGTCCGGACGGCGCTGGCCGGCGAGCTGGTGGACGGCCAGTTCGACACCTTCACCATCGGCCGGTTCAAGCTGGAACAGCCGCCCGCCGCACCGGTGCCGGTACTGCTCGCCGCGCTGCGACCGCGGATGCTGGCGCTGGCCGGCCAGGAGGCCGACGGCGTGATCCTGAACTGGCTGGCCGCCGCGGACGTACCGAGATGCCTTGCCGCGGTGGGCAATCCGGCCAGCCGGATCGTCGCTCGGATCTTCGTCTGCCCCACCGAGGACGCCGACTACGCCCGGGCGCTGGCGAAGCGGATGATCGCCGGCTACCTCACTGTCGAGGCCTACGAACGGTTCCATCGCTGGCTGGGCAGGGCCGAGGAGCTGGACGGGCTGTGGCGGCTGTGGGCGGCCGGCGACCGGAAGGCGGCGGTGGCCGCGGTGCCGGATGCGGTGGCCGACGCCCTGGTGCTGCACGGCAACCCGGCCAGTTGCCGGGCCCAGGTGCGGGCCTACGTCGAGGCCGGGGTGCGGCTGCCGGTGCTGGCGGTGCTGCCGCCCGGCCCGCGGCCGCTGGCAGCCGCCGGCTGGCTGGAACTGCTGGCCCAGCTGGGGGAGGGCTGATGGACGTCGCTGGGGCGGTGATCGTGCTGACCGGAGCGGGCAGCGGGATCGGCGCCGAGCTGGCTCGCCGGTTCGCCGCGGCCGGTGCCGCCCGGCTGGTGCTGACCGACCTCGACGGCGAGGCGGTGCGCGCGGTCGCCGAGCAGATCGGCCGGCCGGCCCGCGCCGAGCCGCTGGACGTCACCGATGAGGCAGCCGTGCGCGACTGCGTCCGGCGGGTGCTGGCCGAACACGGCCGGATCGACCTGTTCTGCTCCAACGCCGGGCTGGCGACCGGGGCCGGCCTCGCCGCCGAGGAGGAGATCTGGCAGCGGGCCTGGCGGGTGCACGTGCTCGCCCACGTCTATGCCGCGCGGGCCGTGCTGCCGGCGATGCAGGCCGCCGGTGGCGGCTACCTGCTGCACACCGCGTCCGCGGCCGGGCTGCTGTCGGCGCCCGGCGACGCGCCGTACACGGTGACCAAGCACGCCGCGGTGGCACTGGCGGAGTGGATCGCCTACACCTACGCCGCGGCCAACATCCGGGTCAGCGTGCTCTGCCCGATGGGGGTGGACACCCCGTTGCTGATGGCCGGCCTGCGTACCGGCGAGCCCGGCGCCCGGGCGGTGGCGGCGTCCGGCGAGGTGCTGAGCGTCTCCGCAGTCGCCGATGCGGTGCTGCGCGGACTGGCCGAGGAGAGCTTCCTGATCCTGCCGCATCCGCAGGTCGGTAAGTTCTGGGCAGGCAAGGCCGCCGACGTGGACCGGTGGCTGGCCGGCATGGCCGAGCTGACCGAGCGAGTGAGCGAGGCGGGCGGAGCCGAGGAGCGAGCGGACGGCGAGCGCCGGCGGGAATGATCGGCCACGCCGGCACCGGAGCAACGGGAGAGGAACGCAACGCATGACAGGAGTGCAGGACCGGGTCGCGCTGGTGACCGGGGGAGCGCAGGGGATCGGCGCGGCGATCGCGGCCCGGCTGGCGGCCGATGGCGCCAAGGTCGCGGTGCTCGACCTCGACGAGGCGAGTGCCGCCCGGACCGCCGAGCAGTTCGGCGGGCTGGCCATCGGTGCCGACGTCAGCCAGGCCGATCAGGTCGAGGCGGCGGTGGACCGGGTGGTGAGCGAGCTCGGCGGACTGCACATCCTGGTCAACAACGCCGGGGTGCTGCGCGACAACATGCTGTTCAAGATGTCCGAGAGCGACTGGGACACCGTCATGAGCGTGCACCTCAAGGGCGCGTTCCTGTGCAGCCGGGAGGCGCAGAAGCACATGGTGGCGGCCAAGTACGGCCGGATCATCAGCATGTCCTCCACCTCGGCGCTCGGCAATCGCGGGCAGGCCAACTACGCCACCGCCAAGGCCGGCCTGCAGGGTTTCACCAAGACCCTGGCCATCGAACTGGGGCAGTTCGGGGTGACCGTGAACGCCATCGCGCCCGGCTTCATCGAGACGGCGATGACCAAGGCCACCGCCGAGCGGATCGGCATCACCATCGAGCAGATGCGGCAGAACGTGGCCAACACCATCCCGGTCCGGCGAGGTGGGGTGCCGGAGGACATCGCGAACGTGGCGGCCTTCTTCGCCGCCGAGGAGAGCGGCTACGTCACCGGCCAGGTGATCTACGTCGACGGTGGGCGCGGCCTGCTGTAAGTGAGCATCGCGGCGGGCGATGAGCGGAGCGAACGCGGCGAGCAAGGAGCGGAGCGAACGCGGTGATGAGCGCTCGTGCGCAATGCGATGAGCGCTCGCGCGCGATGCCAGGCGGCGCTGTGAGCCGGCCGCGGCCGGCGGTCACGTAGCCTGGAAGGCACACAAACGGCGTACCTAGGGGTCCTCGCGTGTTCGACACACTGTCCGACCGGCTGCATTCGGTTTTCACCGGCCTGCGCGGCAAGGGCCGCCTCTCCCAGGCCGACATCGACGCGGTCGCCCGGGAGATCCGGATCGCGCTACTGGAAGCCGACGTGGCGCTGCCGGTGGTGCGCCAGTTCATCGGCGCGGTGAAGGAACGGGCCTCCGGCGAGGAGGTCAGCAAGGCGCTCAACCCGGCCCAGCAGGTCATCAAGATCGTCAACGAGGAGCTCATCGGGATCCTCGGCGGCGAGACCCGCCGGCTGCAGTACGCGAAGCAGCCGCCGACGGTGATCATGCTGGCCGGCCTGCAGGGCGCCGGTAAGACCACCCTGGCCGGCAAGTTGGCCCGCCACCTCAAGCAGGCCGGGCACGCCCCGGTGCTGGTGGCCGCCGACCTGCAGCGTCCAAATGCGGTCACCCAGCTGCAGGTGGTCGGTCAGCGGGCCGGGGTCGCCGTCTACGCGCCGGAGCCCGGTAACGGCCAGGGCGATCCGGTCAAGGTGGCCCGCGACTCCCTCGAGTTCGCCCGCCGTGCCCAGCACGACATGGTGATCGTGGACACCGCCGGCCGGTTGGGCATCGACGCCGAGTTGATGCAGCAGGCCGCCGACATCCGCGATGCGGTGCAGCCGCAGGAGATCCTGTTCGTGCTCGACGCCATGGTTGGCCAGGACGCGGTGAACACCGCGCAGGCCTTCGCCGAGGGCGTCGGGTTCACCGGCGTGGTGCTCACCAAGCTGGACGGCGATGCCCGCGGCGGTGCCGCGCTGTCGGTGCGCTACGTCACCGGGCAGCCGATCATGTTCGCCTCCAACGGCGAGAAGCTGGAGGATTTCGACGTCTTCCATCCCGACCGGATGGCGTCGCGGATCCTGGGCATGGGCGACATGCTCACCCTGATCGAGCAGGCTGAGCGGACGTTCGAGGCGGCCGAGGCCGAGCGGATGGCGGCCAAGCTGACCAGCGGCGCCGACTTCACGCTGGAGGACTTTCTCGAGCAGTTGCAGGCCATCCGCCGGATGGGCCCGATCGGCAACCTGCTCGGCATGCTGCCCGGCGCCGGCCAGATGAAGGAGGCACTGGCCGCCGTCGATGACAAGGACCTGGACCGGACGGCGGCCATCATCCGGTCGATGACGCCGGCCGAACGCGCCGACCCGAAGCTGATCAACGGCTCCCGCCGGCTGCGCATCGCCAACGGCTCGGGGGTCGCGGTCAGCGAGGTGAACAGCCTGGTCGACCGGTTCTTCGAGGCGCGCAAAATGATGGCCCGGATGGCCGGCATGGGCATGCTGCCGGGTGGCCGGCGCAACAACCGCAGCGCCAAGGGCAAGAAGGGCAAGAACAAGCAGGCCGGCAAGAAGTCCGGACGCGGACCGACCCAGCCCCGGATGCCGGCCGGCTTCCCCGGCGGCCTGCCGGGGGGCTTGCCGAGCGGCTTCCCGTCACTGCCGCCCGGCACCGAACTGCCGGACCTGTCCAAGCTGAAGTTCCCGAAGAGCTGAGCCGTTTCGTATCCGATTTGCACGCCCAGGCGTGTCGATCGGATACGAAACACCCGGTCCGGGAGCCGGGCGGATCAGGCCAGCGAACCGGCGACCTGCTCCAGCAGCCGCAGCGCGTCCTGCAGGCCGTCCTCCATGCCGGAGTTCACGTGCGCGTCCCGGTCGGCTCGGTTGGCGTGCTCGACCAGCAGGGTGAGCAGGGTGCCCGTACCGTCCGGGGAGAACGTCGCGGTGTTCAGCGCCTGCGCGTCCGGTACCGCCTCGTAGACCTCGGTGCTCACCAACCTCGCGTCCTGCACGATCTCCCGGTACTCGCCGTGGAAGGCCACCTGGAAGCCACCGTGCGCGACCATCACGTAGCGCCAGCGGCCGCCCACCCGCAGATCGACCTCGATCTCGGTGACCTCGCCGCGTTCGGCGTGCCACCAGCGCCGGATCAGCTCCGGCGTGGTCCAGGCCCGGTACACCAGGCGGGGTGGTGCGTCGAACCGCCTGGTGATCAGAATCTGGGTCTCGGTCGGCAGCGTCACCGTCGCCGTGGCACTAGTCGTCATCGCCATCCTCCTGCTCCCTCAGATCTGCCAGCACCTCGTCCAGCAGTTCGAACCGGTCCGACCACAGCCGCTGGTAGCCGGCCACCCAGTCGTGAATGGGCTTGAGCGCGGGCGGGTTGAGCCGGTACAGCCGCTGGCGGCCGGCGTCCCGGCTGGACACCAGGCCCACCTCGCGCAGCACCCGCAGGTGCTTGGACACCAGCGGCTGGGCCAGCCGCAGCTGATCCACCAGCTCGTTCACCGGCCGCTCACCACCGGCCAGCAGGTTGACGATCTGCCGGCGGCGGGGCTCGGCCACCGCATTGAAGACGTCGGCGGTGGTAGCGGCTCGAGGCACGTCCAAAACATATACCCACATGGGAATATGTCAAGCCGCTACGCTCCGAGGAGTGTCTGCCACCGCACTGCACCTGCGCGGAGTCTTCCTGCCGGACGAGACCGAGCGGGACGCCTGGATCGTGGACGGCCGGCTGAGCTTCGAGCGGGTGCCGGGGGCCGAGACGATCAGCTCGGCCGGCTGGGTGCTACCCGGATTCATCGACGCGCACTGCCACATCGGGCTCGACCCGGACGGCTGGGTCGATGAGGACGAGCAGATCCGGCAGGCCATCGTGAACCGGGATGCCGGCGCGCTGCTGCTACGCGACGCCGGTTCGCCGGTGGACAACCGGCACATCCAGCAGCGCGACGACCTGCCGCGGTTGATCCGGGCCGGCCGGCACATCGCGCCTCCCAAGCGTTACATCCGCTACCTCGGGGTGGAGGTGGAGCCAGCCGAACTGGTCGCCGAGGTGGAGCGGCAGGCCGCCCGTGGCGACGGCTGGGTCAAGCTGGCCGCGGACTGGATCGACCGGGAGGTCGGCGACCTGGCCCCGAACTGGCCGGACGACGTGCTGGCCGCGGCCATCGGCCGGGCACACCAGTTAGGCGTGCGGGTGGCCGCGCACGTCTTCGGCGAGGACGCGCTGCCCGGCCTGATCGCCGCCGGGCTGGACTCCATCGAGCACGGCACCGGCCTCACCGACGACCTGCTGAACGAGGTGGCCAGGCGGGGCATCGCGGTGGTGCCGACCCTGATCAACATCGACACCTTTCCCGAGATCGCCCGGTCCGGAGCGGCCAAGTTCCCGCGCTACGCCGCGCACATGCGCTCGCTGTACGGCACCTCCTGGCAGCGGGTGCGGTCGGCCTGGGAGGCTGGCGTGCCGATCTATCCGGGTACCGACGCCGGCGGCTCGCTGCAGCACGGCCGGGTGCGCGACGAGATCACCGCGCTGGTGCAGGCCGGCATCCCGCAGCCGGAAGTGATCGCCCAGGCCTCCTGGCGCGGCCGGCAGTGGCTCGGCTACCCGGGCCTGGACGAAGGCGCACCGGCCGACCTGGTGGTGTACCCGGCCGATCCGCGCAGCGACCTCGCCACCCTGTTCGAGCCGAGCAGGATCGTGTTGCGTGGCAACGTCCTCGGCTGAGCCAGCGGGTCGGCGGCGGCGGGTGGCGCTGCGCCGCTGGGCGGTCGCGGTGGCGGTGTACCTGGTCGCGGTCTTCCACCGCACCTCGCTCGGCGTGGCCGGCCTGCAGGCGGCCAGCCGGTTCGGCATCAGCTCCAGCCAGCTGAGCATCTTCGTGCTGCTGCAGCTCGGCGTCTATGCCGTGATGCAGATCCCGACCGGCATCCTGGTCGACCGGTACGGACCGCGCCGGCTGCTCATCGTCGCGGCACTCACCATGGGCCTGGCCCAGCTGATCTTCGCGATGGCCGCCAGTTATCCGGTGGCGCTGCTAGCCCGGGCGCTGCTCGGGCTGGGCGACGCGCTCACCTTCGTCAGCGTGCTGCGGTTCGCGGCCGGGCAGTTCACTGCGGGCCGGTACCCACTGGTGGTGGCGCTGACCGGCACGCTCGGCTCGGTCGGCAACGTGGTGGCGACCCTGCCGCTGACCCTGCTGCTGCGCGATGCCGGCTGGACGCCGACCTTCCTGGCCGCCGGAGGCCTGTCGCTGCTCAGCGGCCTGGTGGTCTACCTGGCGCTGCCCAGGTCCCCGCGCCGGCCCGCCCTGCCGTCCGGCTCGGTCGAATTGCGAGCGGCGGCCGGTCGGGTTGGCCAGCGGGTGCTGGCGGCCTGGCGGCTGCCCGGAACCCGTGCCGGCTTCTGGCTGCACTTCACCGCGATGAGCACCTCGCTGATGTTCGGCGTCCTGTGGGGATTGCCGTTCCTGGTGCAGAGCCAGGGCTACAGCCGCGACGCTGCCAGCGCCCTGCTGCTGGCCAGCGTGCTGGTGGCGATCGCGGCCGGCCCTGGCATCGGCTACCTGATCGCCCGGCGTCCCGCCGTGCGGGTGCCGCTGGCGATGGGCAGCTGCCTGGTCACCGTGCTCGGCTGGTACGCGGTGCTGGCGGCCTTCGCTGGCCCGGTGCCGCGGGGGGTGTTGATCGTGCTGGTGCTGCTGACCGCCGTCGGCGCGCCGGTATCGGGCATCGGCTTCGCGCTGGCCCGTGACTACAACGGGCCGGCCATCGTGGGCACCGCCACCGGGGTGGTGAACGTCGCCGGTTTCCTGGCCTCGATCACGTCCTGCCTGGTGGTCGGCTGGGTTCTGGACCTGGCGGGCAACACCGGCCGCACCGGCTACCGGCTGGCGTTCGCGGCGGCGGTCACCGTGCAGCTGGTCGGGCTGGTGCAACTGGTCAGCTGGTGGCTGCGAGCTCGCCGGTCGGTGCTGCGCGCGCTGGAGGGCGGCGAGCCGGCGCCGGTGCGCATCGTCCGGCATCGCTGGGATCTGGCCTGATCGCAGCGGATCCGCACAGATCTGGCAACTGCCCTGACCGCGTGCCGAACCGGGTCGCTAGGGTGACGCGCATGCAGGACTTCAGCGTGGCCATCGTCGGCGGATACGTCGTTCCGATCGAGGGGCCGCCGATTCCCGACGGCACCGTGGTGATCACCGACGGCCGGATCAGCGCGGTCGGCGCGAAGGCCAGGGTGCCGAAGGGGATGCCGGTCATCGACGCCGCCGGCAAGTGGGTGCTGCCGGGCTTCATCGACGCGCATGCGCACGTCGGCATCTGGGAGGAGGGCGAGGGCTGGGCCGGCGAGGACGTCAACGAGATGACCGATCCGGTCGGCGCCCGGCTGCGGGCGCTGGACGCCATCAATCCGGCCGACGTGGGCTTCGCCGACGCGCTGGCCGGTGGGGTGACCGCGTGCGTGATCAAGCCGGGCAGCGGCAACCCGATCGGCGGCCAGACGGTGGCTATCAAGACCTGGGGCCGGGTGGTGGACGAGATGGTGATCAAGTCCCCGGCCAGCATGAAGAGCGCGCTCGGAGAGAATCCGAAGCGGATCTACGGCGCGAAGGACAAGCTGCCGGCCACCCGGCTGGGAGTGGCGGCGGTGATCCGCGACGCGTTGACGAAGGCCCAGGACTACCAAGCAAAACGGGACGCCGCGGCACGCAAGAAGGAGCCGTTCGACCGGGATCCGTCGCTGGAGGTGCTGACCCGGGTGCTCTCCGGCGAGCTGCCGTGGTGCCAGCACACCCACCGGGCCGACGACATCGCCACCGCCATCCGGTTGGCCGACGAGTTCGGCTACCGGCTGGTGATCAACCACGCCACCGAGGGCTACCTACTCGCCGACCTGATCGCCGAGCGCAACATCCCGTGCATCGTCGGCCCGATGTTCGCCACCCGGTCCAAGGTGGAGGTGCGCAACCGCTCGCTGGCCAACCCGGGCAGGCTGGCCAATGCCGGGGTCACCGTCGCGCTGACCACCGATCACCCGGTGGTGGCGATCGACTTCCTGGTGCACCAGGCCACCTTCGCGGTCCGGGAAGGGATGCGCCGCGAGGACGCGCTGGCCGCCATCACCATCAACCCGGCGCGCATCCTCGGCTTCGACGACCGGGTCGGCTCGCTGTCCAAGGGCAAGGACGGCGACGTGGTGATCTGGTCCGGCGACCCGCTCGATGTGATGCAGCGCGCCGAGCGGGTGTTCATCGCCGGCCGCGAGGTGTACCACTACGCCGACGGCCAGCCGGTGGTCACCAACCCGTACTACACCGGCTGACATCCAGCCGGGCGCTGGTCACCGGCGGAGCCGGCCAAGCACATCGGACAGCGGAATGTAGCCGAGATGCCGGGAATCCTCGCTGTGCCCGACGTTGTCGCCGGCCACCGCCAGATGGCCGGCGGGTACCACCTCGGCCAGCGCCGAGCCGTCGAACGCTGCCGGCCGAGGCTCACCGCCGACCGCGATCACCCGCTTGACCCGGTGGTGCGGATCGCCGGGGGTACCGGCGGCCCCGGCGATCCGGAACACCACGATGTCGCCGACCCGGTAACCCGGACGACGAACGGCGAGCACCCGCTGGCCGTCCACCAGCGTCGGGTTCATGCTGTGCCCCCGCACGGTGACCACGCTGCCGTATCGGCGGGACAGCACGATCCCCGCGCCGGCCAGCACGACTCCCAAGCCGGCCAGGCCGGCGGCAGCCAGCCGGCGTCTCACGACACCGCCGGTGTGATCTGTTCACCAGTCGTGGCGAGCTGCGCGTAGCCGGCGCCGTTGGCCATCAGGTCGGCGTGGCTGCCGTGCTCGGCGACCACTCCGTCCGCGATCAGGTAGATGGTGTCGGCCTCCCGGATCCCCTGCATCCGATGGCTGATCACCAGCCGGGTGCCGGCCAGCGAACGCAGCCTGCGGTTGAGCGCGGCGTCGGCGGTCACGTCCAGCCGGGCATTCGCCTCGTCGAAGACCAGCAGGTCGCGGTCGGCCCGCAGCAGCGCCCGGGCCAGCGCGATCCGCTGCCACTGGCCGCCGGACAGCGACGAGCCGGTCGCCCCCTCCTCGTTCGCCCGGCGCGGGCTGAGCATGGTCTGCATGCCCTGCGGCAGCCGCTCGATCGCGTCCAGCACGCCGGCCGCCTCGGCCGCCTGCCGTGCCTGCTCCGGTGTGCCGTCGCCCGTGCCGATCAGCACATTGTCCAGCGCGGTCAGCTCGAAACTGGTGTGGTCCTGCAGCACCCCGGCGATCCGGGCGCGCAGTGAGGCGGGCTCCAGGGTGGCGATGTCGATGCCGTCCCAGAGAATCTGCCCGCGTTGCGGGTGGTAGAAGCGCAGCAGCAGGTTGACCAGGCTGGACTTGCCGGCGCCGTTCAGCCCGACCAGCGCGGTGTATTCGCCCGCTGCCAGGTGCAGGTTCAGCCCGCGCAGCACCCAGTCCGCCGAGCCGGGATAGCGGAACCAGACATCGCGGAGCTCGATCCCCGAGCGCAGCGGCGGTGTCGGCGTGCTGCCGCCGGCGGCCTCGGCGGCCTCGGCGAGCGCGACCAGGTCGAGGTACCGGGCGAAGATGCCGCCGTAGAGCCCCACCTCCATCAGCGCGTACAGCAAGCCGGCGATCGCGGACTGCATGGCGGCCACCGCGCTGGTGAACAGCACGAAGTCACCGACACTCAGCCGGCCGTGGGCGATCTGCCACACCACCCAGGCCGAGCCGCCGCCGGCGATCGCGGCGTCGAGTAGCACGAACACCAGTTGGGTCAGTGACTGCAGGGTGGATCGTCGGACGTCCAGCCGGACCGCGGTCTCCAGATGATGCCGAAGCCGGCCGAGCAGATCCTCCTGGGCGCCGTAGAGCCGCATGTCTCGGGCCGGGGCTGGGGTGTTGAACAGTGCGGTGAAGTAGTCCCGCCACCGGAAGGCCGTGCTGGCCAACTCGGTGTAGCGCAGGGACCGGGCGGTGGCCGCCCGGCGCAACAGCACCAGCGGGATCACCGTCGCCAGCAACACGCCGAGCATCGCGGGGGAGGTGGCCCACAGCACCCCGACGAACCCGCCGATCCGGGAGCAGGAACTGAACGTTCCCACGATGGTGCTGGCAACCATGGCGGGCCCGTCATGCGCGCCTTCCCGGGCCAGGCCCAGCCGGTCCTGCACCGCGGGGTCGTCGAGCGCCTCGGTGCCCGGGAAGCGGGCACAGGCCCGCGCCAGTTCGGTCTCGGTGACGACCCGGACCCGTCCGGCCAGCCGGTAGGCGGGAATCCCGGCGAGCGAGGTCGTCACCACACCCAGCGCGGTCAGCACGGTGATCAGCACGGCTACCAGCACCAGTGCGCCGGCGTGCCGGCGTGCCTGCTCGTCGGCGAGGTCGTTGATCAGGTGTTTGGTCAGCACCGCGGCCGGTGCGAGCACCGAGCCGCCGGCGATACCGGCCAGGATGATGGCCACAAAGCTGATCGGGGAGGTCCGGAAGGCCAGCCGGCAGGCTGTCAGGAATGCGCGCCCGGTGCTGTGATCAGTGCTGGTGGGAGACGGCATCGAGGCGATCCGCTGCCTGGTACATCGCGCCCGCGACCTCGCGTAGCCGGTGTCCGCTGGCCTTGACCCGGCCGTCTTCGATAACGGCAACCACCGGGTAGCTGGCCGGACGGCCGAAGGAGTCGAGATCGTCGAAGGCGTGCGGTGCGATGAGCGGGGTGGCGCCGTGCCAGGTGGCCAGATAGGCCGCGACGGTCTCGGCATCCTCGTAGTCGGACTGGCCGAGCACCACGAACGGAATGGGCACGCCGTACTCGAGTTCGTCGATGGCCCGGTGCAGGCGCTCGCAGGTCGAGCAGCCCGGCACCACCATGGCCACCAGCGCGGTGCCGCCCAACAGTCGCTCCGCTTCGGTCGGCCAGGGCTTGCGGTCCAGGCTCAGGTCGATCCGGCTGCCAGGCTTGGGGGAGGTGGCCGGTTGAGCCGTCGCGCCGTCAACATCGGCGCCGTTGCGCAATCGTCGCAGGATGCCCACGGTGAGCAGCAGGTCGACGGCGACCAGCACGGCCAGCAGGATGCAGACGGCGGTCAGGACGGCCATATCAACCCACCCTCTCGGTTACCGCTCGCCGGCCGGTCGCACCGCCGGTCGAACAGTGCCAGGTACAGGTCCGCGGACGCGGCGAACAGCACGCCGGTGATCACGCCGAGCCCGATGCCGAGCACCGTATCACCAGCAGTGCCGACAGATCCTTCATTCGTCATGGCCAGGCAGCCCAGTGCCGCCAAGGAAAGGTTCAGCGCCAGATGCGCCGGCGTGGGTAACTCGGTGGAGGTGCCGAAACAGTGGCAAGCGGTCAGCTTCCCGGCCCACGCGCTCAGCGCAACGCCCACGCTGAACCCGAGCAGCAGGACGATCGGAAGGAGGAAGCGAGCCAGCGGATGGTGCACCAGCAGCACCAGCCCGACGCAGGCCAATGCCTCCAGCAGCAGCACGACGGCGGCCAGCCGTCGCTGACCGCCGATCGAGGAGATGCCGAATTGGCTCAGTGACGCGGTGAAGTCGTCGAACGCGCTCGCCGAGCGCAGCTTGGCCAGGAAGGCGACCGCGAACACCACGAACATCGCGGTCGCCGCCCAATCAGCTATCACCGACACGTTCGAACCTCCTCGTCCGGTGACAGCCGATCGGGCACGGCCTGATCAGGCCGGTGGGCAAAGGGTGTGGTAGGCGCTGTACTTGACGGTGCAGTTGGGATTGTTGACGCAGTTGGCGTAGCAGTCGTAGCCGCGGGTGTGCGCGAGGTTGCAGCAACAGCCGCGGACGTCCTCGCACGCTCCTGCGTCCACCGAGCCAAGCGCCTTGCTGGCCAACGCGTTGGTGATTCGGACCAGAGTCTTCATGTTGTCCTTTCGGGAGGGTGAGGGCTGGATCAGCCGCCGCTGCAGGGCTGGTGGTAGGCACTCCAGACCGTCGTGCAACTGGGGTTGTTGACGCAGTTGGCGTAGCAGTCGTAGCCCCTGGTGTGTGCGGTGTTGCAGCAGCAGCCGCGAATCGACACGCACGCGCCGGCATCGACCGAGCGGAGTGCCTTGCCGACCAGCGCGTCGGTGATCCGGGCGAGAGTCCTCATACCTGTGCTCCTTTCGGATAGGGCAGAGCGGATGCCGGGAATCCTGGCCCTTTGTGCAGACAGTGTCAAGGCCTGACGGATCGGACAACAGCCGCATGTATGGCGTCATCTAATGCGATCAGTGTGGGTCAACGCCCGAGTTTCGCCTTGCATCATAGGGATATCACCGACCCTCAATATCCGTATGAGCGAGCACGTGCGCGGCTTCGGGCTTACGCCGTGCAGACACCGCTTGCAGTCAGTCGGTCGGTGCCTCCACCGAGTTCCGCGTGATCACCTCGGCATACCAGCGCGCCGAGTCCTTCGGGATCCGGCGCTGGGTCGGGTAATCGACATAGACGATGCCGAACCGCTTGGCATAGCCGTAAGCCCACTCGAAGTTGTCCAGCAACGACCACAGGTAGTAGCCGCGGACGTCGACGCCGGCCTCGATGGCGGCGTGTACGGCGGTCAGGTGGCCGCGCAGGTAGTCGATCCGCTGCGGGTCGTGCACCGCGCCGTCGGTGCTGAGCTGGTCGGCGAAGGCGGCGCCGTTCTCGGTGATGTAGAGCGGCAATCCCGCAGATTCCCGGTGTACCCGCAGCAGCAATTCGGTCAGGCTGGCCGGCCTGATCGGCCAGCCCATATCGGTGTACGGACCGGGCATCGGGACCGAGAAGGCCAGGTCGGTGCCCGGCCACTCGGTCGGGCCGGACGAGCGTTCCGGGTCGTTCTGCCAGCGGCCGGCGAGTTGGCTGCGTAGCTCATCGGTGGCCGCGGCGATGGTGGTCGGGTTGTAGAAGTTGACGCCGAGCGAGTCGATCGGCGCGGCGATCTCGGCCAGGTCGCCGTCGGCCACGAAGGCCCAGTCGGACAGGTGCTTGGTCTCGGTCAGCAGCTCGGCCGGATAGCTTGCCCGCAGGATCGGGTCCAGGAAGATCCGGTTCGCGATCCGGTCCACGTGCTCGGTGGCGGACGCGTCCGCCTCGCTGTCGCTGGCCGGGTAGAGCTGGCTCAGGTTCAGGGTGATCGACAGCTGGGCGTCGGTCACCGAACGCATCGCGCGGACTGCACGGCCATGGGCCAGGTTGAGGTGGTGGGCGGCGGTCAGCGCCGCGTGCCGGTCGGTGTGGCCGGGCGCGTGCACGCCGGAGGCGTAGCCGAGGAAGGCCGAGCAGAACGGCTCGTTCAGGGTCGTGATGCCAGGCACCCGGTCACCCAGCGCGGAGGCCACCGCGACCGCGAACTCGGTGAAGCGGTCCACGGTTTCCCGGTTGGTCCAGCCGCCCTCGTGCTGCAGCGCCTGCGGTAGGTCCCAGTGGTAGAGGGTCAGTTGCGGAGTGATGCCGCGCTCCAGCAGGCCGTCTACCAGCCGTCGGTAGAAGTCCAGCCCCGGCTGGTTCACCGGCCCGGAGCCGCCGGGCACCACCCGAGGCCAGGACACCGAGAACCGGTAGGCGGGCAGGCCCAGCGCGGCCATCAGGTCGAGATCCTCGGTGTACCGGTGATAGTGGTCGCAGGCGACCTCGCCGGTGTCGCCGCCGGCCACCTTGCCCGGTATCGCGCAGAAGACGTCCCAGATGCTGGGCAACCGCCCGTCGGCACGCACCGCACCCTCGATCTGGAAGGCTGCCGTCGCCGCGCCCCAGACGAATCCGGGGGGAAAGTGCCTGCGATGCTCGCTCGCTGTCGCCTTCGAGTGCCTGCGATGCTCACTCATCCTTTGACTGCTCCTTGCATGATTCCGCCGACAATGTGCCTGCCCAGCAGGGCGAACAGGATCAGCACCGGGATGGTGCCGTACAGCGTGCCGGCCATGATGATGGATTGCTCCGGCGCGTAGCCGGTGGCCAGGCTCTGGAAGGAGACCTGGACAGTGGGGTTCTGCGAGCTGAGCGCGATGATCGGCCAGAAGAAGTCGTTCCACGCGGTGAGGAAGGTGAGCATCGCCAGCACGGTCATGGCCGGCCGGACGGCCGGCACCACGATCGAGCAGAAGATTCGGAAGGTGCCCGCGCCGTCGACGAAGCCGGCTTCGATCAGTTCGTCCGGCACCGCGCTGGCGATGTACTGGCGCATGAAGAAGACTCCGAACGCGGTGACCAGGGTGGGCAGGATGACCGCGGCGACGTGGTTGGTCAGGCCGAGCCGGGCCATCAGCATGTAGAGCGGGATGATGCCCATCTGCATCGGCACCATCATGGTCGCCACGCACAGCCCGAGCAGTATGTTGCGACCGCGGAACCGCAGCTTGGCAAAGGCGAAACCGGCCAGCGTGCAGAACGCGACGGTGCCCAGCGTGATGCACCCGGAAACCACCACCGAGTTCAGCAGGCCCTTGTTCAGCGGCGCCAACTCCAGCGCCTGCCGCACGTTGCCGAACAGCGCGCCGCTGGGCAGCAACGGCGGCGTCCGAGCGGCCAGTTCGGCGTTGGTGTGCGAGGCCATCACGACTGTGTAGTACAGCGGGAACACCGACAGCAGGGTGACCACGGCCAGCGTCAGGTAGGTGCCGACGCCGGCCTGCATCGGCTTGCGAGCCGGCCTCCGGCCCGCGCTTGCCACCGGCGTCGCCTCGGTCCGGCGGGCGGTTCGCACCGGCCTCGGCACGGTGCTGGTCACCGGGTCACCTCCAGCGTTGCCGGGGCGATCGGGATGACCAGTCGCTGCTCGCGGCGGCGGGACAGCCACAGGTTGACCAGCACGGCCAGCACGATGATCACGAACATGGTCCAGGCGGTTGCCGAGGCCAGGCCCAGCCGGTCATTGGTCCAACCCTGCTGGTACATCAGCAGGCCCAGCGTCTGGTACTGGTTCGAGGTGCCGCCGTCCGGGATGCCGTTGTGGTAGAGCAGCGGTTCGCCGAACAACTGGGCGGCGCCGATGGTGGAGACCACGATGGTGAACAGGATGGTCGGGCGCAGGCCGGGAATCGTGACGTGCCGGAACTGCTGCCAGCGCGAGGCGCCGTCGATGGCGGCCGCCTCGTACAGCGTGGTGTCGATGGCCTGCATGCCGGCCAGGTAGATCAGCGCGTTGTAGCCGGTCCAGCGCCAGGTGACGATGGCCGACACCGCGACCTGGGACGGCCATTTCGAGCCCTGCCAGTCCAGCCGGGGCAGGTGCAGCTCGGACAGGAACCAGTTGATGATGCCCAGATCCTTGTCGAACAGCTGCAGGAAGATCACGGTGGCCGCGGCCAGGCTGGTGGCGTAGGGCATCAGCATGGCAACGCGGAAGAACGTCCGGCCGCGCAGCTTGTAGTTGAGCAGGTGGGCGACGCCCAGGGCCAGGCACAGCTGCGGAACGGTAGAGATGATGCCGATCGTGATGGTGTTGCGCAGGGCGTTGTAGAAGAACTTGTTGGTGAACAGGTTGTGGTAGTTGGCCAGCCCGACCCACTGCTGCTGGTCGTAGGTGGTCAACCGGACGTTGTGCAGCGACACCCAGGCGGTGTCCAGCCACGGATACAGGCTGAACGCGAGGAACACCACGAAGAACGGAGCGATGTAGCCGTAGGCCGCCTTGCTGCCGGGCAATGTGCGCTTGCCCTTGCCGCGAAAGGAAGTTGTCCTGCTGGCGGCCTCGCCGAGTACTGCCATGACACCACCTGGGTTCGTTGGGCGCCTCCCACCGGGCCAGGACACGGTGGCCCGGTGGGAGGGCGTCTTCGTCGGGCCGCCGGCGATCAGCCGGTGACCTGCTTGACCGCGTCCATGGCGTCATTGAACGCCTTGTTCGGGTCGGTGCCCTTGGTTTCGACGTTGGTCAACTGGGTGGTGAAGGCCTGTTGGATCTGGGTGTCGTAGAGGCCGATCGGCGGGATCTTCATCTTGTCCGCGATGTCACCGAAGATCTGGCCGACCGGGGCGTTGGAGAAGTACGCGGCGGTGGCGCCCTTGACGCTCGGGTCGGCGGCAGCCTGGCTATTGGACGGCCAGTGGCCGCCCTTGGTCCACATGGTGACCTCCTGCTCGGAGTTGGTAAGCCACTCCACCAACTGCTCGGCGGCCTTCTGGTGCTTGGACGCCTTGGGCACGCCCAACCACGAGCCGCCCCAGTTGGTCGCGCCGCCCGGCAGCACCGGGGCCACGCTCCACTTGCCGGTATTGGTCGGGCCGGCCTGCCCCTGGATGTAGCCCATCATCCAGGTGGGGCAGGCGATCGTGGCGAACGCGCCGTTGGAGAAGGCCTTGTTCCACGGGGTGGCGAATTGCTGCAGCCCGGCGGTCAGCTTCGCCTGGGCGGCCTGGGTGGCGTAGTTCCAGGCGTTCTTCACCCCGTCACTGTTGGCCACGTCCGGCTGGCCCTGCGCGTTGTCGTAGGCCTCGTTGCCCTGGTACACGGCGGTGGAGAAGATGGACGCCGCGCTGTCGACGAAGTGGCTGCCGGCGGGCTTGGTCTTGGAGGCCTCGTACTGCTTGCCGAAGTCGATGTAGTCCGACCAGCTGGACCACTTGGTGGCCAGCGTCGCACCGTCCGACGGCAGGCCGGCGGCCTTGAGCAGGTCGGGACGGTAGCAAATCGCCTCCGGGCCGGTGTCGGTGCCCAGCCCGATCGTCTTGCCGTCCGGCGTGGAGGCCTGCTGCCACTTCCAGTCGTAGAAGGACGACTTCAGCGAACTGGCCTCGGGCAGCGAGGCGAAGTTGACGAACTGGTTGGTGTGGTTCTGCACCACGTCGGAGACGAAGCCGATCTCGATCCCCTGCACGTCGTCCAGCCCGCTGCCGGAGGCCAGCCTGGTCTTCAGCCGGGTCCAGTAGTCGGCCGACTGCTCGACGTCATCCTCCTTGATGGTGACGTTCGGATGCTCCTTCATGTACTGGTCGTACAGGCCGGCCTCCTTGAAGCCGAACGTGCCGAACAGCCCGACCGTGAGGGTGACCTTGGCGTTCGGGTCGTCTGCGGCCGACGACGTCGATTTGCTGGACGAGCATGCGGTGAGCCCGACAGCTGCGATGGTGCCGAGAGCGGCGACCACGCACAATCTGGTGCGGGGACGGTGGGGCATGGGTTCTCCTCCGGTGAGCTGTCCGCTGGTGCGGCAACAATGCGCGAACAGCGAGTGGGCACTGGCGTCACACGATCATGAGAGCGCTCTCACGTTGCAGCGAGAATGCCGCCGGGCCCGGGCCGTGTCAAGGCTTGCGGCTAATTTGTTGCCATGTCAGCGAAACCTCGCGGCAACTTCACCGGAATTGGTCCATGCCTCAGGTTTTTTCGGCGCTCGCTGCGTGAAGGGAGTGTTCAGCGGGACGCGCCGTGGGTATGCCCCGGGCGGTTTCGCGGCTGCGCCCGCAGGCGATTTCGCGGCTGCGCCGATAGGCGGTTTTGCGGTGCGGCCTCAGGCGGTTTCGCGGCGGATCAGCTCCACCGGCAGGACGGTCTGCTGCTGCACCTCGGCACCGGCGATCCGCTGCAGCAGCCGGGTAGCCATGGTGCGGCCCATCTCGGTGATCGGTTGCCGGACCGTGGTTAGCGCCGGGTGCGCCAGCTGGGCTTCGCCGATGTCGTCGAACCCGATCACCGCGACGTCGGTGAAGACCTGCCGTCCCGAGGCGGTGATCGCTCGCATCGCACCGATCGCGGTCAGGTCGGAGGCGGCGAAGACCGCGTCCAGCTCCGGCTCGGCCGCCAGCAGCTCGGTCATCGCGGCCTGGCCGCTGGCGATGGTGAAGTTGCCCTGCGCGATCAGCGACTCCGGCACCGTACGGCCGGCAGCCTCCAGCGCCTGGCGGTAACCGGCCAGCCGATCCTGCCCGGCGCACATGTCCAGCGGCCCGGTGATGGTGGCGATCCGCCGCCGGCCGGCCGAGATCAGGTACTCGGTGGCCATCGCCGCGCCGCCCAGATTGTCCGAATCCACGAAGCAGACACCGTCCGGATCCAGCAGCGGCCGTCCGCTGAGCACCGTCGGCACCTGGTGGGTCTCCAGCTGCTGCGGGAGTTGGTCGTGCCCGTGCAGCGACAGCACCAGCACCCCGTCGACGTGCCCGCCCGCGGCGTAGTGCACGAACCGCTTGTGCTCCTCCTCCGAGGAGGCCACGGTGAAGACCAGCTGCAGCCCGGCCTCGGCGGTCACGCTCTGCGCACCGCGCAGCATGCCCAGGAAGAAGGGATCGGAGAACAGCCGGTCCTCGGTCTCGGCGACCAGGAACGCCACCGAGTCGCTGCGCCCGGTCACCAGTGCCCGAGCGGCTCGATTCGGTGCGTAGGCGATCTCACTGGCAGCCTGCTGCACGGCTGCCCGCGCCTGCTCGCTGACGTTGCTGGCCCCGCGCAGCACCCGGCTGGCCGTCGCCCGCGACACCCCGGCCCGGGCCGCCACCTCTTCCAGGGTGGGTTGCTGCCGGCCGCCCGAGGAGATGCTCACGCCCAGCAGTCTGGCATGCCGAGTCGACCCGCACCGGCAACTCAAGCCACACGATCTCGCGCCGATAACGCTTGGTGAGGAAGGCGCGTTCGCGTGGACACCCTGCGTCCTCGGAAGGTATGGTCGGCTCGCTCCGCGGGCTATCTCACAAGGGTCTTATGTTGACAAAGTTCCGCCTGCTGTTTCTGTGCGTGGCGCTCGTCCTCTTCGGATCGCTCGCCGTCGTCGCCGGCTCGGCCGGCGCGTCCAACCAGCAGTTGGCGGTCCGGCCGGCGGCAGCCAAGCCGTTGACGCGCGCGGCCAGCCACTCGGGTGGCCTGAAGGTCGTGCCCGCCGCGGCAGCAAGGTCGGTCAGCTTCCGCAAGGCGCAGCTGAGCCGTGCGGCTGTCCAACGGGCGGCCTCCAGCCGGACCCTTGTGCCGCACCTGGATCCCGCGCTCAACTCCGTCGCCGGCGTGGCCGGCAGCGCTGCTGCTGACTTCGGCGTGCGGGTCAGCAAGCACGGCACGGTGGAGGTGACCGTCACCGGCGCCGGTGCGGTGGCGGCGGCCCACGCGGTTGGCGGCCGGGTGCTGGTGAGTCGCCACGGTTCGACGGTCGTCTCACTGCGGCCGTCCCTGCTTCCGTCGCTGGCCGCACAGCCAGGTGTCAGCGCGGTGACCGAGACCGACCGCCTCGTCGCCGACGTGACCAGCGAGGGCGTGCACTCGGCAGACGCGGACGCTTGGCAGAACGCGCCTACGGGCACCCTCGGCAACGGCGGTGCCGGGGTGAATGTCGGAATCGTCGATCTCGGGTTCGGCAACCTCGCCGCCGAGATCGCCGCCGGGCACTTCGGCGCCACCGACGGCAGCCTGGTGCACTACACGACCGGCTCGGCCCAGGACGAATGCGCCGACGACTCGGCGTCGGACCACGGCACGGCGGTGGCCGAGATCGTCCACCAGATGGCGCCGAACGCCAACCTCTACCTGTACTGCGTGGACAACCCCGATAGCTTCTCCGACGTAGCCGACCAGATCGTGGCCGCCGGCAACATCAAGGTGGTATCCAGCTCACTCGATGACGTCGGCGACAGCCGTGCTGACGGCACTGGCGAGGCCGAACTCGCGATCAAGACCGCTCGACAGGCCGGCGTGCTCTGGATCCAGTCGGCCGGCAACAGTGCCCAGGACCACTGGAGCGGCACGCTGCGCGATGCCAACCGAAACCACATCCTCGACCTGCCGGATCCCTACCTGGAGCCGGCTTACCGGACCACCAACGAGATCGATGCCACCGCGCTGGAGCCGGGAGGATCCGGTGACATCGTGCTGACCTGGGATCAGTGGCCGACCTCGAAGCTGCCGATCTACTTGGGGGTGCAGGAGTACGGCTCCGACAACAAGACCGCGATCGGCGGTCCGGTGGAGTTCAAGCCGAAGTCCGGCGCGCCCAGGGTGACCATCCACATCGAGAACACCGACACCGAGGTGCACTTCTACGACCTCTGGGTTTCGATGAATGCCTCGAACATCCCGCCGCTGCGCTATGACCTGACCTACGACGGCGACTTCGTGCCGTCCTATTTGGCCAATGCCGATCCGGGCCAGGCCGCGTACGGCAGCATCTCGGAACCCGCCACCTCGCCGTACGCGCTCGCGGTGGGTGCCGCCGACTGGCGCAGCGACGGCCTGGAGCCCTTCTCCGGTCAGGGACCCACCATCGACGGCCGGGTCAAGCCCGACCTGGTCGGCTACGACGGGGTGTCGAGCAACATCACCGACATGGAGTCGAGCCAGGTCGATGACCTCGGCAACCCGGTGCCGAATACCCTCGGCTTCTACGGCACCTCGGCTGGCGCGCCACACGTGGCCGGCGCGGCGGCGCTGGTGGCCGCGGCCAACCCGGACATGGACGCCAGCGAGATCGAGGCGTTCCTGGAGTCGCCGGGCAACGGCGTCGGCGCGCTGAACCCGCCGGTCAACGGTTCCGGGCACGGCCTGCTGAACCTCGGTACGGCCGATCCGAGCCAGGTCCATCCGGCAGCGGGCTCGGCCTACTTCCCGCTCAGCAATCCGGTCCGGATCGTCGATACCCGCTCCGGCCTGGGCGTGCGCCGCGGCCCGATGCTGGCCGGTACCGAACTGGCCGTGCCGGTGTCCACCTCCCTGGTGCCCGCCGATGCCACCTCGGTGGTGGTCGAGGTGTCCGGCACCGCCGCCAAGGGCGGCACCTACCTGTCGGTCTACAGCACCGGCTTCGGCGGTGTCGCGACCCTGCCGCTGACCGTCCAGGAGCCCAACGCGACGATCACCTCGATCGTCACGCTGAACGCTCAGCACGGGTTCAAGCTGCGCAACCAAGCCGCCCAGACCGACGCCCTGGTGACCGTGGTCGGGTACTTCGGCGCGCCCGGCGGCGCGGGCGGGCTCGGTTACGTACCGCTCGCCTCGCACCGGCTGCTGGACACCCGGATACCGAGCGGCGGTCCGAAGGGGCCGCTCAAGCCGAACCAGGCCGTGACGGTGGACACCGCGCCGGGCGGCGTGCCGGCTTCGGCGTCGGTGGCGGTGGTCAACATCACCGCGCTGAACCACAACGCCGGCGGCTACCTCACCGCCTACCCGTCGTCCTCGCCGGCGGTGGCCTCGGTGAACTACGCGGTGCTGTCCCGGCCGAACCTGACCCTGGTACCCCTGGTGAACGGCACGTTCGTGCTGCAGAACCGGGCGGCCACCACCGATGCCATGGTGGACATCGTCGGCTACTTCGACAGCTCCGCGACCGCTCGCTACGTCGGGCTGCCGGCTCCGGTCCGGATCGCCGACACCCGCAGCGGCAACGCCGCCCCGCACGGCGTGCTGACCACCGGCAACGCCTTCGACCTGGACGCCGGCGGGCTGTACCAGGTGCCGTACCAGGTGAGCGGGCTGTGGATCGGGATGACCGCGATCGGCACCGTGGCCAACCCCCTTGCCGGCGCCGGATACCTGACCATCTACCCGGCCGGCACGGCGTGGCCGCACGCGTCCAACCTGGACTTCACCGGCAGCCGGTCGATCCTCAACAACGGGATCGCCACCCTGTCGGCGCGCACGCCCAGCCGGCCGCCGGGCTTCAACACCTCCGACACCGGCGCCAGCGTGAACGTCATCGAGGACGCCTACGGCTACTTCGTGACGCCGGACAGCTGAGGCGTTTCGCCAGTCGGCTGAGGGCGCTGCCGGGCGGTGGATCCCGTCGGATCGGGCCCGGCGGAGCCGGTGGTCCAGGGCCCGCCGGACTTCTGGCAGAATGGGCCGTCGAGTACCCGTCGGCGCGGGGACCCTCTCGCCGCGCGCCCGACGGAGTCCGTTCGGCTCGTCGGCGCGGTGTCCCCACCTGCGGCGGGGAGGCCGAGTCCCTTTGATACCTGGAGAGAAACGACACCTGTGGCAACCAAGATCAAGCTCACCCGCGTCGGCAAGATGCGCGAGCCGCACTATCGCGTGGTCGTAGCCGACGCGCGGACCCGGCGCGACGGCCGCTCGATTGAGACCATCGGCGAATACCACCCGAAGAGCGACCCGTCGATCATCCGGATCGACGCCGAGCGGGCCGCCTACTGGCTGGGCGTCGGTGCGCAGCCGACCGAGGCGGTCACCGCCATCCTCAAGGTCACCGGTGACTGGCAGAAGTTCAAGGGCCTGCCCGCCCCGGCGCCGATGAAGATGGCGCCGGCCAAGCCGGACAAGCGCGCGCTGTTCGACGCGGCGCTGGCCGAGTCCGGCGGCGAGCCGGCTGCCGAGGCCACCACGCCGCGCAAGAAGGCCGCGCCGCGCAAGGCCGCTGCCGAGGCCGCGCCGGCCGAGCCCGCTGCGGCCGAGCCCGCTGCCGAGGCCGAGGCCGCACCGGCTGCCGACGCCGCGCCAGCCGACGGGTCGGACAGCTAAGTGCTCTCCGAGGCCCTCGAGCACCTGGTGCGCGGCATCGTCGATCACCCGGACGACGTGGTGGTCGATCTGATCGACAACCGGCGGGGCCGCCGGCTGGAGGTCCGGGTGCACCCGGACGACCTCGGTCGAGTGATCGGACGCAACGGCCGGACCGCGAAGGCGCTGCGCCAGGTGGTCAACGGCGTCGGTGGCAAGGGCATCCGGGTGGACGTCCTGGACACCGACGAGAGCCGCTGAGCCGCACGCCCGCGCGGGGATCCGGGGCGGCCCACCGATGACCGGCACCATCGGCCAGGACGACGACATCGTCGCGATCGGCCGGGTGGGCCGGGCGCACGGGGTGCGTGGTGACGTCTTCGTCGAACCGTGGACCGACGCGCCTGAGCAGCGGTTCGCCGATGGCGCGGTGGTCTATGCCGGGGAGCAGGAACGCCGGCCGCTGACCGTCGAAGGCAGCCGCAGCCATTCCGGCAAGCTGGTGGTGCACTTCCTCGGCCTGGACGACCGGGACGCCATCGAGTCCATTCGTGGCACCGTGCTGGTGGTGCCGGCTGCCGACCGGCCACCGCTGGCCGATCCGGACGAGTTCTATGACAGCGACCTGCTCGGGCTGTCGGTGCGCACGATGGACGGAACCGCGCTCGGCCCGGTGGTCGACGTGCTGCACTCGCCGGCCGGCAGCCTGCTGGCGATCGACTGCGCCGGCCGCGAGGTGCTGGTGCCGTTCCGCCGCGAGGTGGTGCCGACCGTGGACCTGGGCCGCCGGTTCGTGGTGATCGACCCGCCGGACGGGCTGCTAGAGCTGTGAGCACCGAGGATCCGACTGCCGCGGACGCCGTCGCGCCGGACCTGGCGGTGGACGTGATCACCATCTTTCCGGACTACCTGGCTCCGCTGCGGCAGTCGCTGCTGGGCAAGGCGATCGAGCGGGGCCAGGTCCGGCTGGGGGTGCACGACCTGCGCCGCTGGACCTCCGACGTGCACCGGACGGTGGACGACACCCCGTACGGCGGCGGCCCGGGCATGGTGATGCTGCCTGAGCCGTGGGGTCGGGCGTTGGACGAGCTGGCCCCGGCGGACGGGCCGGCCCAGCCGCGGCTGGTGCTGCCCAGCCCGGCCGGTCGGCGGTTCAGCCAGCAGGTCGCGGTCGAGCTGGCCCGCGAGCCGTGGCTGATGTTCGGCTGCGGCCGCTACGAGGGCATCGACGCTCGGGTTGCCGCCTACGCCGGCCAGCGGATGGTGGTGGACGAGATCAGCCTCGGTGACTACGTGCTGTGCGGGGGAGAGGCCGCCGTGCTGGTGATCCTGGAGGCGGTCGCGCGGCTGATCCCCGGAGTGCTGGGCAACGCCGAGTCGGCCCGGCAGGACTCCTTCACCGAGGCGGTGGGCGGCCTGCTGGAAGGCCCGGCCTACACCAAGCCGGCGGAGTGGCGGGGGATGGCGGTGCCGGAGGTGCTGCTGTCCGGCCATCATGGCCGGATCGCCCAGTGGCGTGCCGAGCAGTCCCGGCAGCGCAGCGCCGAGCGCCGGCCGGATTTGCTCTAGCCGGTTTTGCGCTGGCTGTGCGATAGCTCCCCGGTTTCTCATTCGGAGTTCGGGTGTGGCACCATCGTATGGTTGTTCGCGAGGAGCCACCGGCTGGACGCGGCAACGCCAAGATAGCCCGACGACGTGATGTCCGCTGCGCTGCCCAAGCGCGCGGGCGCGGATGTGCGAAGGAAGCAGAGCCACCATGGACACCTTGCAGAAGCTGGACGCCGAGTCGCTGCGGAGCGACATCCCGGACTTCCGGCCGGGCGACACCCTCAAGGTGCACGTGCGCGTGATCGAGGGCGCCCGATCCCGGGTGCAGGTGTTCCAGGGCGTGACGATCCGTCGCTCCGGGGGCGGCCTGCGGGAGACCTTCACCGTGCGCAAGGTCAGCTTCGGGGTCGGCGTCGAGCGGACCTTCCCGGTGCACAGCCCGGTGCTGGACAAGATCGAAGTGGTCACTCGGGGTGACGTCCGGCGCGCGAAGCTGTACTACCTGCGCGATCTGCGCGGCAAGGCCGCCAAGATCAAGGAGAAGCGGGACGCGGTCGCCCGCTGACTCGCCGGCTGAGCCAGCGAGGTGTCGAATTCGAACATGACCGGCGGCCAGGACGGTCCGGCGGTCGAGCCGGCCGGCTCCACCGGCGGCTCCGGCCGTCCCGCTTCGGGGAACCAGGCTGCCGGCGACCGTCCGGTAGCCGAAACCCCGGCGAACCGTCCGGTAACCGAAACCCCGGTGAGCCGCCCGACAGTGGCCGAGCCCGCATCGGCCGGAACCGCCTCGGACGTAGCTGAGCCGGTCGGGTCGGCCTTGCCCTACTCGACCGACCGCCGGCAACCCGGCGGCTGGCGGCGAGCCGCCGCCCGGTTCGAGTTGCCGATCCTGATCGTGGTGGCGATCGCCATCGCGATCGTGCTGAAGTCCTTCGTGATCCAGCCCTTCTACATCCCGTCCCAGTCGATGGAGCAGACCCTGCACGGCTGCCCGGGCTGCGCCGGCGACCGGATCCTGGTGTTCAAGCCGGTCTACCACGTCCGGGATCCGCATCCGGGCGACATCGTGGTCTTCAAGGCACCGGAGGATTGGGACGAGCCCGGCGGCCAGGTGCTGTCGAACAATCCGGTGGCGCACGGCATCCAATGGTTCGGCCAGCTGGTCGGCGTGGTGCCGCCGAGTGAGAAGGACCTGGTCAAGCGGGTCATCGCGGTGGGCGGCCAGACGGTCAGGTGCTGCGACGAGAACGGCAACGTGCAGATCTCCGAGCACGGGCCGGGCGGCCCCTGGCGCAGCCTGAACGAGCCGTACATCTACCAGAACAGCCCGTGGAGCAAGCCGACCAACGGTGCTCCCCGCTCGCCGGAGGACAACCGCAGCTTCGGCCCCGTCACCGTGCCGGCCGGCCGGCTGTGGGTGCTCGGCGACCACCGGGGCGACTCTGCCGACTCCCGCTACCACTGCGGCGCGGGCGGCTCCGGAGCCAACTGCGATCCGGAGAGCAGCACCGTGCCGACCTCCGACGTGATCGGCAAGGCGGTGGCGATCGCCTGGCCGCCGTCGCGCTGGCGCACCCTCGGCACACCGAAGACCTTCGCCGCGCTGGGGCCCGTGCTGCCGGCCGAGCCCGGCACGGTGGCGCTGGCCGCCGTCGTCCTGATCGGCGGTGTCCGGCGACGGCGCCGATGACCTCGCCGCGACTGCGTACCGCGGCTCGGATCTTCGTGCTGGACGCCCGGGACCGGGTGCTGCTGATCCACGACCGGCTGGACCTGCACCGGGCGGACTCGCACTGGATCGCCCCCGGCGGCGGCGTGGAGGACGGCGAGACGCTCGTCGAGGCGGCCGTCCGGGAGGTGTACGAGGAGACCGGCCTGCGAGTCGAGCTGCCGGCCGACGCCGAGCCGGTGTTCATCGAACGCGAGCAGTTCAGCTTCGCCGGCCAGCACATCGACCAGACCAACCACTACTTCCTGGCCCGGCTCGAGACGCTGGCCGATGAGCCGATCCGGCCGGTTGCCCCGACCGAGTACGAGACGGCGATCGCGCTCGGCAGTCGGTGGTGGCCGCTGGACGAGCTGGAGGTCGCGCAGGTGGCGCGGATTCCACTCGCTATGGTCGAGGTGATCCGGCGAGCACTGGCGGTGAGTTGATGGCAGCAGCGCCTCGCGGCAAGGCGGCGGCCAGCCGCGGCAGGACGGCGACGGGTGGCAGGACGGCTGCGATCCGGACCAAGGCGGCGCCGCGCAGCAAGGTGCCCACGCTGCGCTACGAGCGGGAGATGTGGCGCTCCGGCGCGGGCCTGCTGGCCGCGGTGGACGAGGTCGGCCGTGGCGCGCTGGCCGGCCCGGTGTCGGTCGGTGTGGTGCTGTTGGCCGCGGACGCCAAGCCGGCGCCGTTCGGGGTGGCCGATTCGAAGCTGCTCACCCCACAGGCCCGGCAGAAGCTGGTGCCGCGGATCCGCCGGTGGGCGCTGGACAGCGCGGTCGGGCACGCCAGCGCGGCCGAGATCGATCAGATCGGCATCATCGCCGCGCTGCGGCTGGCCGCCGAGCGGGCGGTCAGCCAGCTGTCGCTGATGCCGGACTGGGTCCTGCTGGACGGCAACCACGACTACCTGACGCCACGGCCGGATTTCGGGTTGTTCCCGCTGGCCGACCTCATCGGCGAGCCGGATCGCTGGCAGCTGCTCGGTGCCGGTTCGCACCCTGATCAAGGGCGATATGCGCTGCTCGTCCATCGCGGCCGCCTCAGTGCTGGCCAAGACCGAACGCGACGCGCTGCTGATCTCCTACGCCGAGCGCTACCCGCAGTACGGCTTTGCCGAGAACAAGGCCTACGCCTCCCGTCAGCACCTGGAAGCGCTGGCCGAGCACGGGCCGTGCGAGATCCACCGCTGCTCGTGGAACCTGCCGGGGCTGGCCGCCCGGCTGGCGGAGGGCGAGCTGGATCTGGCCGAGGCGGCGCTGGAGCTGGCTGATGCGGCCGCCGGGCTGACCGGCGGGGATCTCCTGGGGGACGGAACGGCCGGGCTGACCGGCGAGGACGTCATGGGTGATGATGGAGAGATGAGTTACGTGGGCCGGTTCGATGAGCGCTGAGGATCTCGAGAAGTACGAAACCGAGATGGAGCTGCAGCTCTACCGGGAGTACAAGGACATCGTCGGCCAGTTCAGCTACGTGGTCGAGACCGAGCGGCGCTTCTACCTCACCAACGACGTGCAGGTGACCCCACGCAACGCCGACGGTGAGGTTTACTTCGAGGTGAACATGCGCGACGCCTGGGTGTGGGACATGTACCGGCCGGCTCGGTTCGTCAAGAACGTTCGGGTGCTCACCTTCAAGGACGTCAACGTCGAAGAGCTCGACAAGCCGGAGCTGGACCTCAGCGGCAAGGAGGGCTTCGGCAGCTGAGCGGCGTCCACAGCCTCGCTAGCCTGTCCACAGTTCCCGCTCGCGACCGTCCCGTCGGCCCGTCCGCTGGCAGGGTCGAGGCATGCGGCTCAAGGACCAACTCGGCAGGTACGGGGAACGGATAGCGGCGCAGCTGCTGGTGGATTCCGGCCTGCGAATACTCGACACCAACTGGCGCTGCCCGCGCGGTGAGATCGACATCGTCGCCGCCGCGGGCAGCACGCTGGTGATCTGCGAGGTCAAGACCCGCAGCGGCCCCGGCTTCGGTGAGCCGGCCGAGGCGGTCGGCCCGGCCAAGTCCAGCAGGCTGCGGCTGCTCGCCACCCAATGGCTGGCCGAGCATCCGGGATCCTGGTCGGAGATCCGCTTCGACGTGGTCTCGGTGCTGCGCGGGCCGAGCGGACCGGCGCGAGTCCGGCACCTGCGGGGAGCGTTCTGATGACCTTGGCGCGCACCCTGTCGGTAGGGGTGATCGGGGTCGCCGGCCGGCTGATCGAGGTTGAGGCAGACCTGTCCGCCGGCCTGCCCGGGCTCACCTTCACCGGGCTGGCCGATGCCGCCGTGCTGGAGTCCCGCGACCGGATCCGGTCGGCCGTGCAGAATTCCGGCCTGGGCTGGCCGAACCGGCGGATCACCGTCGCGTTGCTGCCGGCCGACCAACGCAAGCACGGTTCGATGTTCGATCTGGCGCTGGCCATGGCGGTGCTGGCGGCGGCCGGGGAGGTGCCGGTACCGGCGGTCGGTGGGGTGTGCTGGCTCGGTGAACTCGGGCTGGACGGCCGCCTGCGGCCGGTGCGGGGAGTGCTGCCGGCGGTGCTCGCGGCACGCGCGCACGCCGTTGCGAGCGTCGTGGTGCCGGCCGGCAATGCGGCCGAGGCGGCGCTGGTGCCGGGGCTGCGGGTGCTGTCAGCCGGCTGCCTGGCTGAGGTGGTTGCCGCGCTGCGGCCGGACGGACCGCCGCTCGGTCGCGCTGTCGCCGGGGCCGCCGAGGATCCGCCGCCGCTGCCGGATCTGGCCGAGGTGGTCGGCCAGCCGGTCGGCCGGCGAGCGGTGGAGATAGCCGCCGCCGGCGGCCATCACCTGCTGCTGGAGGGATCGCCCGGAGCCGGCAAGACCATGCTCGCCGAGCGGCTGCCCTCGATCCTGCCCCCGCTGGGGGAGGCGGAGGCGCTGGAGGTGACCGCCATCCACTCGGTGGCCGGTGTGCTGCCGGCCGGTGCCGGCCTGATCCGGCAGCCGCCGTTGCAGCTGCCGCACCACACCTCCTCGATGGCGGCGCTGGTCGGCGGCGGCAGCGGGCTCGGCCGGCCGGGAGCCGCCTCACTCGCCCACCGCGGCGTGCTGGTGCTGGACGAGGCGGCCGAGTTCAAGCCCAGCGTGCTGGACTCGCTGCGCCAGCCGCTGGAATCCGGCCGGATCATCCTGCATCGGGCCAACGGCACCGTGAGCTATCCGGCCCGGTTCCAGCTGGTGCTGGCCTGCAACCCCTGCCCCTGTGGCGCCCGCAAGGACGCCGACTGCGCGTGCAGCCCGGATGCCCGCCGGCGCTATCGCCGCCGGCTGTCCGGCCCACTGCTGGACCGGATCGACCTGCGGATACCGATCGACCCGGTGTCCCGCGCCGACCTGATGGCCGACGCCGGCGCCGCCGAGTCCAGCGCGGCGGTCGCGGTCCGGGTACTCGGGGCCCGTTCGGCTGCTCGACAGCGATGGTCCGAGGCGGGCTGGTTGACCAACGCCGAAGTGCCGGGTCCGGTGCTGCGCTCGCGCCGGTGGCGTCCGGAACGGGCCGCCTGGACGCTGCTGGACGAGGAGTTGGAGCGCGGTGCGCTGAGTGCGCGCGGATGCGACAGGGTGCTCAAGCTGGCCTGGACGCTGGCCGATCTCGCCGGCCGGACCAGCCCGGGGCCCGCCGAGGTGGCCGAGGCCATCGGGCTGCGCACCGGCCGGGGGATGGCGATGGCCGCATGATCGCGCCGGCCGACTCGGCGGGACGTTCCGCTGGCGGCGGCAACCGGTCGCCCGCCACCCCGGCCTCGGCCGAGCACGAGCTGCTGGCCGCCGCCTACCTGAGCCGGGTGGCCGAGCCGGCGGCCATCCCGCTGTGGCTGCTGGTCCAGGAACTCGGCTACCGCCAGGCGGCCGAGGCGGTCCGCTGCGGGGACGTGCCGCCGGAGGTGGCGGGCTGCACCGACGCGCGGCGGCTGTCCGCGGATCCGCAAGCCGACCTGGCCGCGGCCGAGCGCAACGAGATCCGACTGCTCACACCGGCCAGCGCGGACTGGCCGCACTTCGCCTTCGCCGCTATGCACCGGCTGGCCCGGCGGCGGACCGCCGAGTGGCTGACCGGCCGCCGGGGCAGGTCAGCGCGCGGCGAACTCATCCCACCGCTGGCGCTGTGGGTGCGGGGCAACGGAGGACTGGCCGCGGTCGGTGTGCGGTCGGCGGCGCTGGTCGGGTCGCGGGCGGCCAGCCCGTACGGCGACCGGCTGGCCGCCGAGTTCGGCTACGGACTGGCGCGGCAGGACGTGGTGGTGGTTTCGGGTGGGGCGTACGGGATCGACGCGGCCGCACATCGCGGAGCGCTGGCCGCCGACGGGGAGTCGGTGCTGGTGTCGGCCGGCGGCCTGGACCAGCCGTACCCGGCGGCTCATCGCAACCTGTACGACCGGATTGCCGAGCGGGGAGTGCTGGTCAGCGAGCGGCCGCCGGGCAGCGCGCCGCACCGGCAACGGTTCCTATCCCGGAACCGGATCATCGCGGCACTCGGCGGCGTCACCGTGGTGGTCGAGGCCGGCCAGCGGTCGGGGGCGCTGAACACCGCCGGTTACGCGCGCGACCTGGGCCGCCCGGTGCTGGCGGTACCCGGGCCGGTGACCTCGGCCATGTCGGTGGGTTGCCACCGGCTGCTACAGCGCGACGACGAGCCGGCCTGGCTGGTGACCTCGGTGGCCGACGTCCTGGAGTTCGTCTCACTCGTCGGCCTGTCCGGTGGGACCGGTGGCGGACTGTCGGCCGCGCCGGATGGGACCCCGGGTCTCGATGGGACTCCGGGTCTCGATGGGGCACCAGACCTTGCCAAGCCGGCCGGGACGGCGGCTGGCGGCGATGTTCGCTGCGGTGGGGCGGGATCGCGCGGCGGTTCGGCGGCGATGGCGAAGGCCGACCTGGCCAGGCGGCGCGACGCGCTGGATCCGGCTGCCCGGTCGGTGCTGGACGGCTTCCCAGCGCGCGGGCCGGCGACCGAGGCCGAACTCGCGCGTCTGAGCGGCCAACCGGTGTCGGTGGTGCTTGCCGCCCTGCCGACACTGCTGGCGCACGGCCTGATAGCCCGATCCCGCGAGGGCTACCGCCTGCGCCGGCCGTAGCGACAGGCCGGAACACCCCGAGGGCGGTTATCGCTCCGCTCGGGATTGACGCTCGTCCCGCGCCGAGGGGTTGGGCCTCGTCCCCGGTTGGGCCTCTTCGCCCTCCGGGCCCGTCCCTCCGCGGGATGGGGTGCGTCGAATGCCCGGGCTGCCGGCTGCCTTCCGCGACGGAACCAGCCGTTGCCTCACCGCGTGGCGAGTTGACCAGGCGATACCGGCCGCGCACCGTTGAGCAATGCCTGAGCGAGCCGCGCCGGACGGCCATCCCGCGGAAGGCAGAGGATCCCGCGGCCGGGCCGAACCGACCGCCGCATCCGGCAGCCCGTCGCCCCCCGGCCCCCACACCGAGCAGGTTGCCGCGCCCGCCCGTCGTGCCGAGCCGGCCGCCAGCTCCGGCAGCAAGGCCGAGCCGGCCGCCGAACTCCCGCGCCACCGTCGAAGCGAGCCTCGACTTGACCTCGCCGCGCTTCGGGCCGAGCTGCCGCCGCCCCTGCAGGCCGTCCTGGCCGAATTCGACCGATCACTGCGGTTGGAGCGCAACCGGTCGGCCAACACCTGCAGGGCCTACCTCGGCGACGTCACCCTGTTGCTGACGCACCTGATCCGGCAAGGCAGCGGCGAGCTGTCTGGGCTGAACCTGCGCACGCTGCGTGGCTGGCTGGCCGACCAGCAACGAAGCGGTGCCTCGCGGACGACGCTGGCGCGCCGGGCAGCCGCGGCGAGAACCTTCACCCGGTGGGCGTTCCAACACCAGCTGGTGCCGGCCGACATCGGTGAGCTGCTGGTCAGCCCCCGACCGCACCGCACCTTGCCCGCGGTGCTGTCGGCGGCCGACGCAGGCGCCAGCATCGATGCGATCGACGGTGACGAACCGCTGCAGTTGCGGGACCGGCTCATCCTCGAGCTGCTGTACGGAACGGGGATCCGGGTTGCCGAGCTGGTCGGCCTCGACCTGGCAGACCTCGATCGCGGCCGGCGACTGGTGCGGGTGATCGGCAAGGGCGACAAGCAGCGGACCGTCCCCTACGGTGCTCCGGCCGAACAGGCGCTGGCCCGGTGGTTGGACCACGGCCGCCCACTGTGGGTGACGCCGGCGTCCGGCAGCGCCCTGCTGCTCGGGCAGCGTGGCCGCCGACTCGACCAGCGCACCGCCCGTGCCGTGGTGAATCGCGCCACGGCAGCCGTGGCTGGTGGGCATGGTCTGTCGCCGCACGGCCTGCGGCACACGGCGGCCACCCACCTGCTCGACGGCGGTGCCGACCTGCGCGCGGTCCAGGAACTGCTGGGACATGCCAGCCTGGCGACCACGCAGATCTACACCCACGTCTCGGTGGACCGGCTGCGGCGGAGCTTCGAGCAGGCGCATCCGAGAGCCTGATCACCGATGTCGGAGCACCACTCCGAGCCTGTTCGGTCGCTTGCACGCCATCACTTGGTTCAATGGCATTCAGGACCCGGCGTCACGGCGGCGCCCAGTTCCACGGCAGCAATCGCACCACGCCGAGCGGCCGCAGCAGGCTGAGCGGATCCAGGTACTGCTCACCCCGGCGGGCTCCCCAGTGCAGGCAACCCGCTGCCGGGCAGCCCCGGTGCGGGCCGGCGAGCCGACCGATCGGCTGCCCGGCACCGACCCGGGCACCCACCCTGACCAGCACCAGCAGCGGCTCGTACTCGGTGCTGACGCCGTCCGGATGGGCGACCACCACCACGCCGCGGCCGGCAACCTGGCCGGCGAACCGGATCACGCCCGGCGCCGGCCGCGAGCACCGCACTCCCCGCCGCGGCCGCCAGGTCGACGCCCAGGTGGCCCGGTCCGTACGGCGTGGCGGGCGGGGAGAAGCCGCGCAGCACGTGCAGGCCGCCAGCCACCGGAGGGCGATAGGAGCCGGTGCTGCCGGCCAACGGCTGTCGCGATCCGGCGGCACCGCTCGCGGCGACACCACCGACCGCGATCAGCATGGCTACGCAGGTCAGCGCAGCGAGGATAGTCAGCGCGATGATGCGCAGGGGATGGCTTCGCATGCTCCCTACCCTGGTCGCTGGCCATCCGTCCGGGCGGGGTAGCGGTCAAACTGTGGACAACCCATTGCCATCCACAGCCCGATTTCGCGGTGGCGGTTCCACCCGGCTAAACTTCAATTGCACCCGGCTGAAGCTGGGTGACTTCGCGTGCCCGCCTGCCGAACGCAAGAGGCAGGTAGGCGGCCAACCTCGGTCCGACCTCGAAATCTGGCCGGTGGCTGGCCGCGACACCGGGCACCAGGGTGATGGCGGCCATCCGGGCTGATCGCGACAACCGAGGCTCGCGTGGCCAGCCAGCGCACGAACGCAAGGAGGACGCGCCAGATGGCCGTCGTCACCATGAAGAACCTGCTCGACTCCGGCGTGCACTTCGGGCATCAGACCCGGCGCTGGAACCCGAAGATGAAGCGATTCATCTTCACCGAGCGCAATGGCATCTACATCATCGATCTGCAGCAGACCCTCAGCTACATCGACCGTGCCTACGAGTTCGTCAAGGAAACGGTCGCGCACGGCGGCACCGTGCTGTTCATCGGAACCAAGAAGCAGGCCCAGGAGGCCATCGCCGAGCAGGCGACCCGGGTTGGCATGCCCTACGTGAACCAGCGCTGGCTGGGCGGCATGCTCACCAACTTCTCCACGGTCTACAAGCGGCTGCAGAGGCTGAAGGAACTCGAGGCGCATGGAGGCCAACGGCTGGGAAGGCACCGCCACCAAGAAGGAACAGCTCATTCTGGGTCGCGAGAAGTCCAAGCTGGAGCGCACCCTCGGTGGCATCCGGGAGATGACCAAGACCCCGAGCGCGGTCTGGATCGTCGACACCAAGAAGGAACACCTCGCGGTTGCCGAGGCGCACAAGCTCAACATCCCGGTGATCGCCATCCTGGACACTAACTGCGATCCGGACGAGGTCGACTACAAGATTCCGGGCAATGATGACGCCATCCGCAGCGCGGCGTTGCTCACCCGGGTGGTCGCCGACGCGGTGGCCGAGGGCCTGATGGCCCGCGCCGGCCTGGCCGCCAACGCCGGTCGCGACGAGAAGCCGGAGCCGGGCGTGCTGGCCGCCGACGAGCCGCTGGCCGACTGGGAGACCGAGCTGCTGCGCCCGACCGAGGCGACCGCCGAGCCCGCCGGCACCGCGCAGGCTGCCGACACGCCCGCCGAGAGCAGCCAGGCCGCGCAGCCGACCGACGCCGCGCAGGCAGAGGCCGCTCCGACTGAGGCCGCCCAGGCAGAGGCTGCTCCGACTGAGGCCGCCCAGGCAGAGGCTGCTCCGACTGAGGCCGCCCAGGCAGAGGCTGCTCCGGCCGAAGCCGCCCAGACCGAAACCGCTCCGACTGAGGCCGCCCAGGCAGAGGCCGCTCCGGCCGAAGCCGACCAGCCGGTCGAGGCGGACAGCGCCGAGACCGCCCCGGCCGGCTCCTGACAGAGGTACGGCGTCGCAAACCCCGACGACCGGCAGGCTGAGGCCAACGCCAGGCCCTCGGACCGGGGTAGGCGTCCGGCGGCGATGGTCGGTCGAACGCGGCCTCCGCATCACGCCGAAACGCCGCCCCGAAACGCCGACCTACACCAGCACGACCCCCGAATTGAAGCCCCAATCGAAAGAAGGACATCGACTCCATGGCTATCAGTGCCGCCGATGTGAAGAAGCTCCGGGACGCCACCGGCGCCGGCATGATGGACGCCAAGAAGGCGCTGGAGAGCTCCGACGGCGACTTCGACAAGGCCGTCGAGGAACTGCGTATCAAGGGTGCCGGCAAGGCCGCCAAGCGTGGTGCCGAGCGGCAGACCAGCAACGGCCTGATCGCCGCCGCCGAGAACGCGATGATCGAGCTGGCCTGTGAGACCGACTTCGTCGCCAAGAACGAGCAGTTCCAGACGCTGGCCGGCGACATCGTCGCCCACTTCGTCGCCTCCTCGGCCACCGACGTGGCCTCGCTGCTCACCGAGACGCTGGCCGACGGAAAGACCGTCACGGAGAACCTCGAGGCGCTCAACGCGGTGATCGGCGAGAAGATCGAGTTGCGCCGGGCGGTCAAGCTGGAGGGCAAGATCGCCACCTACCTGCACAAGAAGTCCTCCGACCTGCCGCCGCAGGTGGGCGTGCTGGTTTCCTTCACCGGCGACGACCTGAACGCCGCCCGCGGCGCCGCGATGCAGGTGGCGGCGCTGAAGGCGCAGTACCTCAGCCGGGACGACGTGCCGGCCGAGACCATCGAGAACGAGCGGCGGATCGCCGAGGCCACCGCCCGCGAGGAGGGCAAGCCGGAAGCCGCGCTGCCCAAGATCGTGGAGGGTCGGCTGACCGGCTTCTTCAAGTCCGAGGGTGGCGTGCTGCTCGAGCAGCCGGCCGTCCAGGACAGCAAGAAGACGGTGAAGGCGCTGCTCGACGAGGCCGGTGTCACCGTGACCGGATTTGCCCGGTTCGAGGTGGGCGCGGCCTGATCGAATCGCGCGCCGCGGCAGCCACCGCGGCACCGATGAGGCAGGATCGTTACAGCACCGCCGCGACGAGAGGGGCCGCCATGACCGAACTAGGACAGGCGGCCCTTCTGTCGTCCCGGCCGCCCTTCGAAGAGCCGACGCCGGTGGCCTACCACCGGGTGATGATCAAGCTGTCCGGTGAGGTGTTCGGTGGCGGCGCGATCGGCGTGGACCCAGACGTGGTGCACTCCATCGCGCTGCAGATCTCCGACGTGATCCGGCTCGGCGCCCAGGTCGCGGTGGTGGTCGGTGGCGGCAACTTCTTCCGCGGCGCGCAGCTCAGCCAGCGCGGCATGGACCGCGACCGGGCCGACTACATGGGCATGCTCGGCACGGTGATGAACTGCCTGGCGCTGCAGGACTTCCTGGAGAAGGCCGGCCAGCAGACCCGGGTGCAGACCGCCATCGCGATGGGCCAGGTCGCCGAGCCCTACATCCCCCGGCGCGCCGAGCGGCATCTGGAGAAGGGCCGGGTGGTGATCTTCGGCGCCGGTGCCGGGATGCCGTACTTCTCCACCGACACCGCGGCCGCCCAGCGCGCGCTGGAGATCGGCTGCGACGTGCTGATGATGGGCAAGAACGGCGTGGACGGGGTGTACGACGCCGACCCCAAGCTGCATCCGCAGGCACACAAGTTCGACGAGATCAGCTACGACGAGGTGCTGCAGCGCGACCTGCAGGTGGCCGACGCGACCGCTATCAGCCTGTGCCGGGACAATGGCATGCCGATCGTGGTGTTCGATCTTGCCGATGGCAACATCGAAAAGGTCGTTCGGGGTGAGAAGATCGGCACGCGGGTCGTGCCGAGCCGATAACGGCACCGGCAGTGAGTACAGGAGACTGACGTGATCGACGAGACCCTCTTCGAGGCCGAAGAGAAGATGGAAAAGGCCGTGTCGGTGCTGCGTGACGACCTGGCCAGCCTGCGCACCGGCCGGGCCGCGGCGAGCAGCTTCGCCCGCATCACGATCGACTACTACGGCGCTCCCACCCCGCTGCCGCAGCTGGCCTCGGTGAGCACTCCCGAGGCACGGATGGCGGTGATCAAGCCGTACGACGCCAGTCAGCTGAACGCGATCGAGAAGGCCATCCGCAACAGCGACCTGGGGGTCAACCCGACCAACGACGGCAGCCTGATCCGGGTGATATTCCCGCAGCTGACCGAGGAACGGCGCCGGGAACTGGTCAAGGTGGCCAAGCACAAGGGTGAGGACGCCAAGGTCTCCATCCGCTCGGTCCGACGCCATGCCAACGACACGTTCGGCAAGCTGGTCAAGAGTTCCGAGGTCGGCGAGGACGACGCGCACCGCGCCGAGGCGGAGCTGCAGAAGATCACCGACCGCTACACCGCTTCGGTGGACGAACTGGTCAAGCACAAAGAGTCCGAGCTACTCGAGGTCTGATGACCGGCACCGAGGCATCCGACGGCCAGACGTCCGGCAGGCGGTCGGGAGGCCGGCACGGCGGCGAGAACGCCGACGGCGGGCTGTCCGCCGCGGAGCTGATCGCACGCTCGCGCGCCGCCTCTCCGGACGTTCCGCCCCGACCGTCCCGGCATGCCCGCCGCGCGGAGCAGCCGCCGCTGGCACTGGCCGATCCGGCCGGTGACCCGACCGGCAAGTCGGCAGCCGAGCCGGTCGGCAGCGTCGCGGCGCCGCCGGCGGGCAGGCCGGCCGCACCACCGGCACGTCGATCCGCCGGCGAACCGACCGCCCGGCTGGCCGACGACCCGGCGGCCGACACGCTGCCGGTGCCGGCGCCGGTGCGCCACCTTACCGTCGTCGCGGCACCCACCGAAGAACCACCCGAGGTCGCCGAGATCTCGCCACCGCGGGTCCCCAGGGCCGGCCGGAACTTGCCGGCGGCGATCGGAGTCGGGCTCGCCCTCGGCGCGCTGATCGTGGCCACCCTGGCCATCTACCGGCCGAGCTTCGGCTACCTGATCCTGGCCGCGGTCGGCCTGGGCATCTACGAGATCGTGACCGCGATCGCGACCGTAGAAGCCAGGCCGTCGCTGGTGCCGCTGCTGGCCGGTGCCGCCGCGATGGAAGGTGCTGCCTGGTTCCGCGGGCCGGACGGGCTGGTGGGTGCGTTCCTGCTGACCACGCTCGGCCTGCTGATCTGGCGGCTGGCCGACGGCGCCGCAGGCTACCTGCGCGATGTCGGTGCCGGCGTGCTGGTGGCGCTGTACGTGCCGTTCCTGGCGGGCTTCGCGATGCTGCTGCTGCACGCCGGCGACGGTGCCGCGCGGATCATCCTGTTCATCCTGGTGGTGGTCTGCTCCGACACCGGCGGGTACGCGGTCGGTGCGCTGATCGGCAAGCATCCGATGGCGCCCACCGTGTCGCCGAAAAAGTCCTGGGAAGGGCTGGCCGGCTCGCTGCTGGCGGGCGCGCTGGGCGGGCTGCTGATGATGTGGCTCACCTTCCACCACCCGTGGTGGCAGGGCGCGGTGTTCGGGGTGGCGCTGGTGGCCACCGCGACCCTGGGCGACCTCGGCGAGTCGATGATCAAGCGCGACCTGGGCCGCAAGGACATGGGGCAGTTGCTACCCGGACACGGCGGCATCATGGATCGGCTGGATTCGCTGCTGCCGTGCGCCCCGGTCGCCTACCTGCTGCTGAGCGCCTTCCTGCGCTAGCACCGCGGCCGGTTCGAGCGGTCAGCGGCCCCGGCCGGGCGTGGGACAATGGAACGGCCATGACCTCCCTACCGCTGGTGTTCGACGCACCCCGCCGCGCCCTGCCGCCGCGCCACTTGGCCGACCTCGACCCGGCCGAGCGACGGGCCGCGGTCGCCGAGCTCGGCGAGCCGGCGTTCCGGGCCGACCAGCTGTCCCGGCAGTACTTCGGCCGGCTGGAGCACCGGCCGGAGGAGATGACCGACCTGCCGGCCGCCGTCCGGGACCGGCTCGGCGGGGCGCTGCTGCCACCGCTGCTGACCGAGGTGCGGCACGTCGAGACCGATCGCGGTGCAACCCGCAAGACCCTGTGGCGGCTGCACGACGGAACGCTGGTCGAGTCGGTGCTGATGCGCTACCGGGACCGGCTCACCGTGTGCGTCTCCAGCCAGGCTGGCTGCGGAATGGCCTGCCCGTTCTGCGCGACCGGGCAGGGCGGCCTGCGGCGCAACCTGTCCACCGCCGAGATCGTCGAGCAGGTGACCGCCGCCGCCCGGGTGGCGGCGACCGGAGAGTTGCCGGGTGGCCCGGTCCGGCTGTCGAACGTCGTGTTCATGGGCATGGGCGAGCCGCTGGCCAACTACAACCGGGTGCTGGCCGCGCTGCACCGGCTGATCGATCCGGTGCCTGCCGGGCTCGGGCTGGCCCGGCGTTCGATCACGGTGTCCACGGTCGGGCTGGTGCCGGCCATCCGGCAGCTGGCCGACGAGCGGCTGCAGGTCACCCTGGCGGTGTCGCTGCACGCCCCGGACGACGAGCTGCGCGACACCCTGGTGCCGGTCAACACCCGCTGGCCGGTGCGCGAGGTGCTGGAGGCAGCCGACGGCTACGCGGCCACCACCGGCCGGCGGTACTCCATCGAGTACGCGATGATCCGCGACGTCAACGACCAGGCCTGGCGGGCCGACCTGCTCGGCCAGCTGCTGTCCGGCCGGCTCGCGCACGTGAACCTGATCCCGCTGAACCCGACGCCCGGTTCGGCCTGGGACGCCTCGCCCAAGCCGGTCGAACAACGGTTTGTGGCCGGCCTCGAGGCGCACGGTGTGCCGGTCACCGTGCGCGACACCCGTGGCCGCGAGATCGACGGAGCCTGCGGGCAACTCGCCGCCACCGGCTGAGGGGCAGTTCAGGTAGCGGCTCGGCATTCCACACCGGGCTTCGTACCGACACCCGAGACAGCGGAAGGGCCCGCTGGAACCGAAGTTCCAGCGGGCCCTCCGTTGGGGGGAACTCAGCTAGCGGTGAACGCCGTGTCGTCGATGACGAACGAGGTCTGCAGCGAGGAGTCCTCCGTGCCGGTGAAGCTGACGCTGGTGGTGCCAGCCGGAACGGTGAAGCTCTTCAGTGCGTAGCCGGTGTTGTGGTTGAGGTTGCTGTAGGTCGCCAGCGTGGTGCTGCCCGCCTTGACCGTCAGCTTGTCGTAGGCCGTGGTGGTGGTCGTCTCGGCCGTGTCGATGTGCAGGTAGAAGCTGAACGTTGCCGTGCAGCCGCTCGGGATGCTCACCGACTGGGACAGGGTGTCGGTGTGGGTGGTGCCGTAGCCGTTCAGCCACGCCTTCCAGCTGCCGGAGTGGGCCGGCTCGGCGGTGGAGTTGTCAACCACGCCGGTGCTGGCCGACCACGGAGAGGCACTACCGGTCTCGAAGCCGGGGTTGCCGAGCTTCTGGCCGGGGCTGGAGCAGCCGCCGCCCGAGGTACCGATGGTCCAGGTGAAGCTGGTGGAACCGGTGTTGCTACCGCTGTCGTGGGCGGTCACGGTCACGCTGTAGGTGCCCGCGGCGCTCGGCGTGCCGGAGATGACGCCGGACGAGGAGTTGATCGACAGGCCGGTCGGCAGGCCGGTGGCCGACCAGGTGTACGGCGCGGTGCCGCCACTGGCCGACATGGTCAGGCTGACCGGGGTACCCACGGTGCCGGACTGGTTGCCCGGGTTGTTCACCGTGACCGAGCCGGTGCCGCCGTGGTTGACGATGGCGTGGCTGATGGCGCAGTTGTTGGTGTCGTTGGACCAGCTGGCCTGCTCGGCGTAGGTGCCGTACGAGCCGAAGGAGATGTTGGCCGCGCCACCGGAGGTGCCCGGTGAGAGCCAGGCGCATTCGTCGGAGTTCTCCTGGCCGTTGTAGCTGCCGCCCTGGTGGTTGGTCCAGCCGCCGGCCGGGTTCTGGTCCGACATCATCTCGTGCCACTCATGCCCGAGGGTCATGGTGTAGCCGTCCAGGGTGCCGGGGGAGTTGACGAAGCCCACGCCGCAGCCGGCGCCGGAGTCGATGTTGTACGGCTGGTTGGAGAACGCGATGTCACCGTAAGGGGAGGACACGCCGACGTCACCGTTGTAGTCGTGCCACGCGCAGTACTGGCCCTGGTAGTTGTCCGGGTTGGTGCCGTGCGGGGACAGGATCACGTAGTAGGCGTAGCGGTTGGACGCGGCGGTGGTGTTGCCGAAGTGAGCCGCGGCGCTGACCGCCTCCTGGCCGAGCTGGGCGGCGGTGGCCGCCGACGGCGAGGCCTTGGAGTTGTCGTACCAGACGCCGGACAGCACGCCGCCGGTCTGGTAGGGGATGTAGCTGGCGCCCGAGGCCGGGCAGCTGGTGGCGCCGGTGGCCACGCCCGCGCCGTCACACCACTGGGTCAGGTCGGCCGACCACAGTTCCCCGTTGGTGCCGATGCCCTTGAACATCTGCTGGGTCGCGCCGGCCGCGCCGGCCGAGTCACCGGTGAACTTGGCGTTGCCGTTGGCATCGGTGCTCTGGGTGCCCCACTGGGTGCCGTAGAAGACCAGGTAGACCTTGGAGTGGCCGCTCTGCACGCCGATGCCGTCGACGCCGCCGCCGTAGGACAGCGTCTCCGGTCCGGTCGCCGTCACCGTGCTCGGGTGCTGGGCGTTGTAGTTCTTCATCTTCTGCAGGGTGCCGATGGTCGGCAGCACACCGTGCCGGTAGGAGTGACCGGCAGCCGGGGAGTACGGGTTGACGTTGCTGGCCGCATTGGCCGGACCAGCGGTCGCGAGGCCGGTGACGGTGAGCGCGGCCAGGCTGGCGACTCCAAGTACCGCGCCGGCACGGCGCGAGCGGGGGGAGGGCGACATCTGGGACCTTTCGAATGACTGAAGGGGGTGTGATTGGCCGGGCGGAGGCACGCGTCCAACAGCCGAAAAGGACGCTGGATAGTAGCTGGACCGCCGGGCCGGCAGAGGGGTGCCGACTCCTTCCTCGACAGGGATTCCACCGCAGGCACAAGGGTTTTCTGGGCTCGCGGCTGCCACCACCGGCTAGTGGTGGCCCGCGCGACCGTAGCGATATCGGTGACTGCGCGTCAATGGGAAGAACGGCGGTTTTGACCGGGTAAGGGGTTGTTTATGGTTTCGCAACCTGATTGAGAAGGTCTTGAGAATGAACACCCAGCTACCACCCGGGAGGGACCGGACGGCGGAAGGCCCGCCGAACCTCGGTTCAATCGGCATCTGGGTTTCCTTTCCAGGTAACGAATGTCTGACCCTGCCGCCGAGCCTGTGAAGGCGTGTCACCACCGACCAATGGTGGGACAAACGGGATCTAGCGGGCCGGCGGAAAGGTCGTCAATGGTGAAATTCTCATGAATTCGTTATTACACAGCAAGCTCCGGGTTAGTTCTAATTCTGCGGTGCGCACGATTTGCCGCGCGCTGTTCGCCGAACCCTCCCGGCGCTCGGTACGGTGCCGGCTATGGCGGATCTCGGCTCGCACGTGCATGGCCTGGTCGAGCTGGGCATGACCCGGTACGAGGCGAAGGCCTATCTGACCCTGATCCAGCGGGAGAGCTTCGCCGCCTCAGAGCTGGCCACCGAGGCGGGCATCCCGCGCCAGCGGATCTATGACGTGCTGAACAGCCTGGTCGCACGCGGCCTGGTCCGGGACTGGCCGGGGCCGGTCACCCGGTACGCGGCGACCGATCCGCGGGCCGCGGTGGATCGGCTGCTCGGCGTGCAACGCCAGGCGCTGGCCGGCCTGGAAACCAAGTCCGCCCAGCTGGCCGAGCTGCTGCGCGACACCTGGGAGAGCGGCCGAGCCGAGACCGCTCCGCTGGATTACGTGGAGGTGCTGCGGGATCCGGGCCTGCTGGGCGCCCGCTTCGTCGATCTGCAGCGGGAGGCCGAGCACGAACTGCTCACCTTCGCCAAGGCGCCGTGGGCGAGTCCGTCCAACCCGGCCGGGCTGGAAACGACGCGCCGGATCGTGGCCGCCGGCGGCGATGTCCGCTGCGTCTACGAGGCCAGCGTGCTGGACCGGCCGGAGGCGATCGCCGAGACGCTGCTTTTCATCCAGGCCGGCGAGGGAGCGCGGGTGACCGACGAGGTGCCGATGAAGCTGTGCGTGGCCGACGGACAGCGCGCCCTGTTCTCGCTCACCGATCCGATCGCCGGCGGGCTGACCTCGACCAACATCCTGGTCGAGCATCCGTCACTGGCCAGCAGCCTGCGCACCGCCTTCGAGGCAATCTGGGCGGTCAGCGAGCCGTTCGAGCTTGCCCTGGAACGGCATGCCAAAAGCTCCGCCTGACGCGGGGAGGGGATCCGGTCCGGGTCAGCCGGTGGGCGGGTCCAGCAGCAGGCGCACCGAGGCGGGCACCTCGATACCCTCGCCGAGATCCGGTGCCGCCCAGGCGGCGGTGTAGCGGGTCTGCGCCGGCAGCACGCCGGCCCAGCTCGGCCCCAGCACGTCCTCCGGCGGGTCGTCCGGCCAGTTCTGCGAGATCTTGATGCTGTAGTCCTCCACGGCCAGCCGCAGCACCAGGGTGGCGGCCAGCTCCTTGGCGTTCGGTCGGCGCACCTCGGCGACCCGGCCGGGGATCATCGCATTGGTCAGCGTGTCCAACGCCCTTTCCTTCTCGGCCTGTTCGGTGATCGGTCGGCACCTTCCGAACAGCACCGCGCTGCGGTAGCGCATCGAGGATTCGAAGGCGGATCGGGCCACCACGAGGGCATCCAGCGCGGTGACCGCCAGCGACACCGGGACGCCCTGGCCGATCAGCCGCAGCCAGCGGGAACCGGTCGAACCGTGCAGCAGCACGTCGGCGCCGTCCCGGGCGATCGCGATCGGCAGCACGACCGGCTGGTCAGCGTCGGCGACGAAGCCGACATGCCCGATCCGGCTCTCGTCGAGCAGCCGGTGCAACTCGGCATCGTTGGAGCCGCTGACCCGCTCGGCGTAGCGGGTCGGCGTGGTGCGTCCGGCGTGCGTCGAGGACTCGGCCTGGTTGGTCATCTGGCTGGTCCTCGCAGTCCGTCGGCGATCGTGCACAGGCAGTCTGTCGGCTGTCCAGCAGATCGTATTGTGCGGGGTTCACCGGCCGAGCGCACGGTTTACCAGGCCGGCCAGCCGGGAGGCACCCCCGTCGCGGTCCTCCCGGTGGTCCGCCCAGCTCATCGCGCGCAGTCCGAGGTTGGCGCCCAGCCAGCGCAACGGTTCCGGCTCCCAGCGTGGCGAGCGGTGGTTTACCCAGGCCAGCCCGGTTCGTTCGCTGGACTGGCCCAGGATCAGCTCGGCCAGCGTGCGGCCGGCCAGGTTGCTGGCCGCCACCCCGTCGCCGACGTAGCCGCCGGCCCAGGCCAGGCCGGTGCCCCGGTCGAGGCCGACCGAGGGATGCCAGTCGCGGGCGATGCCCAGCGGGCCGCCCCACTGGTGGCTGAACCGCAGCTGCCGGACCGGCGGCAGCAGCTCGCCCAGGGTCCGCCGCAGCGCCTCGAAGACCGCCGGCACCCGGTCGTACTCGGGCCGGATCCGCGAGCCGAAGTGGTACGGCGCCCCGCGGCCGCCGAAGGCGAGCCGACCGTCGGCGGTGCGCTGGCCGTAGATGATCAGGTGGCGCAGGTCGGCGAAGGTCTCCCGGTCGGCCAGCCCGATCTCCTCCCAGAGCGCGGGCGGCAGCGGCTCGGTGGCCACCATCAGCGAGTACACCGGAGCCAGCGCGCGCTGGCCACCGGGCAGCCCGGCGGTGAAGCCCTCGGTCGCCCGCACCACCACCTCGGCACGCAGGTCGCCATGCTCGGTGCGCACCCGGCCCGGTTCGATCGCCAGCGCTCGAGTGTGCTCGTACAGCGGAACCTGCTCGACTATCCGGCCGGCCAGCGCCCGGGCCAGCTTGCCCGGGTGCACGGCGGCACAGTGCGGGCTGAACAACCCGCCCAACACGCTGGTTGCGCGCAACCGCTGGCATGCCTCGGCGGCATCGAGCAACCGCAGGTCGTCCTCGCCGAAGCCGAAGCTGCGCGCCTCGGCGACCTCCTTCCGGGCTCGCTCCAGCTGCGGCGGGTTGCGGGCCACCGTCACCGTGCCGCCGTGCGCCCAGTCGGCGGACAGCCCCTCGGCCTCGAGGATCCGACCGACCTCGGCCACGCTGGCCTGCATCGCCCGGTACTGCCGAATCGCCTGGTCGCGGCCGTGCTCGGCCGCCAGCCGGGACAACGACACCGGGTACAACCCGGAGCACCAACCACCGTTGCGGCCGGACGCCCCGAAGCCGGCCTGCTCGGCCTCGACGATCGCCAGCCGCAGGCCGGGATCGGCCTGGCGCAGGTAGAAGGCGGTCCACAGGCCGGTGTAGCCGGCGCCGACGATCGCCACGTCCACCACCCGGCGGCTCGCCTCGACGGTGTCCAGCGAGGGCCGGCGGGGGAGTTCCCCGCCGGCGGTGTCGTGCCAGAGCGGCCGGCTGATGGCGGCTACTTCAGCAGCTGGTTCAGGTCCACGCTGGAGTAGCCGTGCGCCTCGGCGACCGGGGCGTTGGTCAGCTCTCCGTCGTGGGTGTTCAGCCCGAGCGCCAGTGCCGGGTCGGTGCGCAGCGCGTCCCGCCAGCCCCGGTTGGCCAGCTCCAGCGCGTACGGCAGGGTGACGTTGGTCAGCGCGTAGGTGGAGGTGTGCGGCACCGCGCCGGGCATGTTCGCCACGCAGTAAAAGACCGAGTTGTGCACCAGGTAGGTCGGCTCGGCGTGCGTGGTCGGCCGGGAGTCCTCGAAGCAGCCGCCCTGGTCGATGGAGATGTCCACCAGCACCGAGCCGGGCTTCATCCGCGACACCAGCTCGTTGGTGATCAGCTTGGGGGCCTTGGCGCCGGGCACCAGGACCGCGCCGATCACCAGGTCGGCGTCCAGCACCGCCCGCTCCACCTCGTAGGCGTTGGAGGCGACGGTCTGGCAGTGGCCCTGGTAGATGGCGTCCATCTGGCGCAGCCGGGCCACGTTGCGGTCCAGCAGCAGCACCTCGGCCTGCATGCCCAGCGCGATCGCCGCGGCGTTCTGGCCGGACACGCCGGCGCCGATCACCACCACCTTGGCCGCGTACACGCCGGGCACGCCGCCCATCAGCACGCCGCCACCGCCGCCCTGGCGCATCATGTGGTACGAGCCGACCTGCGGTGCCAGCCGGCCGGCGACCTCGGACATCGGCGCGAGCAGCGGCAGCGTGCCGTCCGGCAGCTGCACCGTCTCGTAGGCCACGCCGGTGGTGCCGGCCTTGAGCAGGGCATCGGTGCAGGCCTTGTCGGCGGCCAGGTGCAAGTAGGTGAACAGGGTCTGGTCGCCGCGCATCCGGTGGTATTCCTCGGCGATCGGCTCCTTGACCTTGAGCAGCAGGTCACCTTCGGCCCAGACGTCGTCGGCGCTGTCCAGGATCTGCGCGCCGGCGTCCACGTAGTACTCGTTCGGGATGGAGGAGCCCACGCCGGCGTCGCGCTCGATGAACACCTGGTGTCCGCTGCGGACCAGCTCGTTCACACCGGCAGGCGTGATCGCCACCCGGTACTCGTGGTTCTTGACCTCGCGGGGGATGCCGACCTTCATCGTTCCGCCTTTCCGAACGGCAGCGGTGGAATGGTTAGCAAAAAGAATGAAGGATTCGCAGCGTTTCCGCTAGCTCGCTGAAGATAATTCTGTCAAGCTCGCAATATGGCTTCGGATTCTTCGAGCAGTCGCCGGGATAGGTCGCCGGCGCCGAACGGGATGCGGTCGGCTGCCCGGGCAGCGGACCCCAACCCGACCGAGCGGCTGGACGAGGTGGACCGGGCGATCCTGGCCGCGTTGAGCCTCGACGCCCGAATGCCGAACAACGCGCTGGCCGAACGGGCCGGCATCGCTGCCTCCACCTGCCTGGGCAGGGTGCGGGCGCTGCGCGAGCGGGGCGTCATTCGCGGCTTCCACGCCGACATCGACCCGGCCGCGATCGGCCGTCCCATCCAGGCCATGATCGCGGTCCGGATGCAGTCGCACGCGCGCAGCCACCTGACCGAGTTCGCCACCTCGGTGGCCGGGTTGCCCGAGGTGCTCAACGTCTTCTTCCTGGCCGGCGCCGACGACTTCCTGGTGCACGTGGCCGCCCGCGGCACCGAGAACCTGCGAAACTTCGTGGTGGTCAACCTGTCCGGCAATCCGGACGTGGCGCTGACCGAGACCAACCTGATCTTCGAACACATCCGCGCCGGCGCCGGATACTAACGCCGGTCGGGACAGGCAGAGGTCAGGCCTGTTCATCTGATAGTGCTAGGACACGACTTCATCGGGAGCGTAGCGGGGGCACCCGATGTGTAGTCGGTCAACCCGTAATTGATAGCCAAGTCAATGGTAGGTTCAAGGTGTACGTCACATGTATATAAATCTAAATAGGCTGTAATCTCACCATTAGTTGAAATTATACGCGCCAACGTATGCGGATCCTTGGCGTTGACTGACGGCAGATTCTTTAAGATATTCTCTTCGGGAGGACCGACCCATCGAATCTCACTGACACCAGCGGTTGTCTCGAATATAAATTCCCATGAGCTTTGGTAATACGCTTGATAGGGAGAGGTAACGAAGCGCTTCGCATCGTGCCTGCCTGCATCCCGTGCTACACCTTGCATTACACCTACGAGGGCGGCAATCGCCAGGAGCGGGACGACGATCGACCAATCCTTCGCGGCCTCCTTCAGCGCTTCAGCCGACACGCGCATAGTGCTGTTGGACGCAGACTTTGATGACTTCCGCTTTCTGGGATCTTTCGACTTTAGCGGTGTTCTCAAAACCAAGATTGATGCATGAACCAGCGCACCCACCAGCATAAACGCCACGCCAATTGGCAAGAGGCGAACTAGAATATCCATCTTGCTGAGTCCGACCTGGCGAATGTCTAAGCCGAAGGCTCGATAGTATGCTGAGTAATATGCGACCGCCCAATACCAGCCGATCAGCGTAATCAGCGAGACTACGGTGACCGGCCCGGGCAGCCACCATTTAAGTGCAGCCAAATGGCGGCCCGGGCCTGACGGCAGCTTCGAATCGTTCCGCACCCTGTCTTGCCGTGCAGTAGCGAGGGGGACAGAAGGCGGAATACGACGCGTTCGATCTGTTTGCACGGCCGAATGCTAACTGTCCGCGCAACTTGCAGCGCATGGGCCATGTGAGCTGGTATCAGTGTCGAACTGACGTCAGTTCAACTGCCATCGGCGCGGCCCATGAAGTCGATGAGCGGGCCGTCCGATCGCCCGGACGGCCCAGCACCCGAGAAAGACCCGCAGCAATAAGCTAGATCTGCTTCATACCCTCGGTGAGCACCGACCGCAGGATCTGCTCCATCTCCTCGAACTCGGCCTGGCCGCAGATCAACGGCGGGGACAGCTGGATCACCGGGTCGCCCCGGTCGTCGGCGCGGCAGTACAGGCCGGCGTCGAACAGCGCCTTGGACAGGAAGCCGCGCAGCAGCCGCTCGGCCTCGTCGTCGGTGAAGGTCTCCTTGGTCGCCTTGTCCTTCACCAGCTCGATGCCGTAGAAGAATCCGTCGCCGCGCACGTCGCCGACGATCGGCAGGTCGAGCAGCTTCTCCAGGGTGGCCCGGAACGCGTTCTCATTGTCGAGCACGTGCTGGTTCAGGCCCTCGCGTTCGAAGATGTCGAGGTTGGCCATCGCCACCGCCGCCGACACCGGGTGGCCGCCGAAGGTGTAGCCGTGCGGGAAGTAGTCGGTGCCGTGCAGGAACGGCTCGGCCAGCCGGTCGGAGACGATGCAGGCGCCGATCGGGGAGTAGCCCGACGTCATGCCCTTGGCACAGGTGATCAGGTCGGGCTGGAAGTCGAACTTCTGCGCGCCGAACGTCGGGCCGAGCCGGCCGAAGCCGCAGATGGTCTCGTCCGACACCAGCAACACGTCGTAGGCATCGCAGATCTCGCGTACCCGCTGGAAGTAGCCGGGCGGCGGCGGGAAGCAGCCGCCGGAGTTCTGCACCGGTTCGAGGAAGACCGCCGCGACCGACTCCGGGCCCTCCATGATGATCGCCGCCTCGATCTGGTCCGCGGCCCACCGTCCGAACTGCTTCAGGTCGTCGCCGTGCTCGGGCGCGCGATAGAAGTTGGTGTTGGGCACCTTGATCGCGCCCGGCACCAGCGGTTCGAACATGGTCTTGGCACCCGGGATGCCGGTGATCGACAGGGCGCCCTGCGGAGTGCCGTGGTAGGCCACGTACCGCGAGATCACCTTGTGCTTCATGGGCTTTCCGGTCAGCTTGAAGTACTGCTTGGCAAGCTTCCAGGCCGTCTCGACCGCCTCGCCACCGCCGGTGGTGAAGAACACCCGGTTCAGATCTCCCGGGGCCAGCGTGGCCAGCCGGTCAGCCAGCTCGATCGCGGTGGGGTGCGCGTAGGACCAGATCGGGAAGAACGCCAGCTCCGAGGCCTGCATCGCCGCGGCCTCGGCAAGCTCACGGCGGCCGTGGCCGACCTGCACCGTGAACAGTCCGGCCAGCCCGTCCAGGTAGCGACGGCCGTGCACGTCCCAGATGTAGGCACCCTCGCCACGCACGATCACCGGCACGTCGGCCTTCTCATACGACGAAAGCCGGGTGAAGTGCATCCACAGGTGGTCGCGGGCGGCCCGGGACAGGTACTCCGGGTCGTAGCCGCGCGGTTCCGGAGCGGAGAAGTCGGTAGTGGTCATGCGATACCCCAGTTGTAGGTCTGCTTGGACAGCTTCAGGTACATGAAGGTTTCGGTGCGGCGCACGCCGGGCAGCTTGCGGATCCGGTCGTTGACCAGCTCCAGCAGGTGCTCGTCATCGACCACCACCGCCTCGGCCAGCAGGTCGAAGGAGCCGGCCGTGAGGACCACGTACACCAGCTCCGGAATGGCGCAGAGCTGCTCGGCGACCGCCTCCACGTCGCCGGCGCAGTTGATGCCGATCATCAGCTGCCGGGCCAGCCCGATCTGCTGCGGGTCGGTGACCGCGACGATCTGCACGATGCCGGACTCGACCAGCTTCTGCACGCGTTGCCGGACAGCCGCCTCGGACAGCCCGACCGCCTTGCCGATGGTGGCGTAGGGCCGTCGGCCGTCCTGCTGCAGCTGCTCGATGATCGCCTTGGAGGTGTCGTCCAGCTGCGGGCGACCAGTTCGACGCCGAGAGGCAACCATGCACCGATAATGCCGCAATTTTGTGGATCAGGCAAGTGAATCCGAAGCAAACCAGCCACCAGACCTGCTGAATCAGCAGAATCCTGGCTGACCCGCCGTTGCCGGCGTGCCCGCCGGTGGCTAGTCTGCTGACTGCCGGCGATCAGGAGTATCGGAGGAGCGATGGCGCGCTACGGCGCACAGTTCGGGCCCGACATCACCTTCCTCGGCGTGCCCCGCTGCGACTGGGCGGATCCGGCGACGTACTCCGACGCCGATGTGGTGATCCTCGGCGCGCCGTTCGACGGCGGAACCTCGCACCGGGCCGGCACCCGGTTCGGCCCGCAGCACATCCGCCAGACCTGCTACCTGGCCCACGACGGCAGCCGCCCCTCGCTGGCCATGCGGGTGGACGCGCTGCGCGACCTGGCCGTCTACGACGCCGGCGACGTGGAGATGTTCTCCGGCGACGCGGCCCGTTCGGTGCGCGATCTGCAGCAGGCGGTGCACGCGGTGACCGCGGCCGGCGCGATGCCGCTGATACTCGGCGGCGACCACACGATTGCCTGGCCGGACGCGGCCGGGGTGGCCCAGCATCTCGGCCAGGGTCGGGTCTCGATGATCCACTTCGACGCGCACGCCGACACCGGCGACATCGAGTTCGGCTCGCTGATCGGGCACGGCCAACCGATGCGCCGGTTGATCGAGTCCGGCGCGGTGCGCGGCGACCGATTCCTGCAGATTGGGCTGCGCGGCTACTGGCCGGGACCGGAGACCCTGGACTGGATGGCCGGTCAGCGGATGCGCTCCTACGAGATGACCGAGATCACCGCGCGCGGCCTGACCGAGTGCCTGACCGAGGCGTTCGCGATCGCCACCGACGACTGTGACGGGGTGTTCCTCTCCGTCGACATCGACGTCTGCGATCCCGGCCACGCTCCGGGGACCGGCACGCCCGAGCCAGGCGGCTTGACCGCGCGACAATTGCTCGACGCGGTAAGGCGAATCGGCTACGAGCTGCCGGTGGTCGGAATGGACGTGGTCGAGGTCTCGCCGCCGTACGACCACGCCGAGATCACCTCGTTCCTGGCCAACCGGGTGGTGCTGGAGGCGCTGTCCGGGATCGCCCGGCGCCGCCGCGACAAGGCGGAGGGCACCAGTTGGGATCCGCGCCAACCACTACTGGACGGACGCTGATGAAACTGCTCATTCTCGGTGCCGGCGGGGTCGGCTCGGCCGCCGCCAAGATCGCGGCCCGACGGTCGTTCCCGGAGTCGGTGGTGCTGGCCGACTACGACGCCGAACGAGCCGAACGGGCCGCCGCGGCGACCGGCGATGCCCGGTTCAGTTCGGCGCGGGTGGACGCCGGCGACCAGTCGGCCATCGAGCGGCTGCTGGCCGAGACCGGTGCCGACGCGGTGCTCGGTGCCACCGACCCGCGATTCACCATGCCGATCTTCCAGGCGGCCCTGGCCAGCGGCGTGCACTACCTGGACATGGCCATGTCGCTGTCCCGGCCGCATCCGGACGAGCCGTACCGCAAGACCGGGGTGAAGCTGGGCGACGAGCAGTTCGCGCTGGACGAGCAGTGGCAGCAGGCCGGCAAGCTGGCGCTGGTCGGCATCGGAGTGGAGCCCGGGCTGTCCGACGTGTTCGCCCGCTACGCCAGCGACCGGCTGTTCTCCACCATTGACGAACTCGGCGTGCGGGACGGGGCGAACCTGGAGGTGCTCGGCGCGGACGGCCAGCCCATCTTCGCGCCCACCTTCTCGATCTGGACCACCATCGAGGAGTGCCTGAACCCGCCGGTGATCTTCCAGGCCGACCGCGGCTGGTACACCACCGAGCCGTTCAGCGAGCCGGAAACCTTCGACTTTCCCGAGGGAATAGGCCCGGTCGAGTGCGTGAACGTCGAGCATGAGGAAGTGCTGCTGATGCCGCGCTGGCTGAAGGCCGGCCGGGTCAGCTTCAAGTACGGGCTGGGCTCGGAATTCATCGGGGTGCTCAAGACGCTGCACATGCTCGGGTTGGACTCGACCCGCCCGGTCAGGGTCGGCGACGTGCAGGTGAGCCCCCGCGACGTGGTCGCCGCCGTGCTGCCGAACCCGGCCGAACTGGGCGAGCGGATGCGCGGCAAGACCTGCGCCGGCGTCTGGGTCCGGGGCACCGGCAAGGACGGCCGGCCGCGCTCGAGCTACCTCTATCACGTGGTGGACAACGCCTGGTCGATGGCCGAGTACGGCTCGCAGGCGGTGGTCTGGCAGACCGCGGTCAACCCGGTCGTCGCGTTGGAGCTGATCTCCTCCGGCGCCTGGTCGGGCGCCGGGGTGCTGGGCCCGGAGGCATTCGACGCTGAGCCGTTCCTGGACCTGCTGGCCGGGGAGTACGGCTCGCCGTGGGGCATCCAGGAGCTGGCGCCCTAAGCCGCTGCCGCAGGCGGAAGGTTCAGGAACGCCACTGGTTGCGGCGGCGCCGACGGTCCCAGATCAGGCCGGCGGCCAGCACCACCATGGTCGCGACCAGCGCGACGTTGCCGGCGCGGTTGTAGTGGGTGGTCGTCAGCAGCGCGCCGATGATGAGGAAGGACATCCAGCCACCGATCTGCCGGCCGGCCCTGAACTCGTGATGCCAGCCCCACAGCTCCGGCCGGCCGGAGTCGTCGTGGGCGTGCTCGACGGCATGGCCGTGCTCGGCGGTGAGCTGCTGCGCCTCGGCGGCATGTTCGCGCTGGGCGGGCACGTCGTGTGCGGCCACGTCGCATCACTCCTCGCAGTCGGCGCTGGCAACGTCCTCATTCTGGCATCGCCGTCCGACCGCCGGCGCACCGGCTCGCCCGTCCGCCGGCCGCCCGGCAGGCATCGGCGAGAATGGCCCGATGACCAGCACCACGGACGGCCGCCGCAGCGTGGCGGTGCTCGGCTCCACCGGCTCGATCGGCACCCAGGCCCTCGACGTCATCGCCCATGCCGGCGACCGGTTCACGGTGGCCGCGCTGTGCGCCGGCGGCGGCAACCTGGGCCTGCTGGCCGAGCAGGCCCTGCGCTGGCGAGTGCCCTACGTCGCGGTGACCGCCGGGGGTGCCGAACTGCGCGAGCGGCTGGCCGCGTGCTGGCCGGCTGGCGAGCGGCCACCGGAGGTGCTGGACGGTCCCGACGCGACCGCGGAACTGGCGGCGCTGGACTGCGACGTGGTGCTCAACGGGGTGGCCGGCGCGCAGGGCCTGCGCGCGACGCTGGCCGCCCTCGGCGCCGGCCGGACGGTGGCGCTGGCGAACAAGGAGTCGCTGATCGCCGGCGGGCCGCTGGTGCTGGGCAGCGCCAAGGCCGGGCAGCTGGTGCCGGTGGACTCCGAGCACTCCGCGCTGGCCCAGTGCCTGCGCGGCGGCAGCCCGCGGGAGGTGAATCGGCTGGTGCTGACCGCCAGTGGCGGCCCGTTCCGCGGCCGGCGCCGGGACGAGCTGACCGAGGTCACGCCGGAGCAGGCGCTGGCCCACCCGACCTGGGCGATGGGCCGGCTGATCACCACCAACTCGGCCACCCTGGTCAACAAGGGCCTGGAGCTGATCGAGGCACAGCTGCTCTTCAGCGTCGGCTATGACCGGATCCAGGTCGTGGTGCACCCGCAGTCGATCGTGCACTCGATGGTGGAGTTCGCCGACGGCGCCACCCTGGCCCAGGCCAGCCCGCCGGACATGCGGCTGCCGATCGCGTTGGCGCTCGGCTGGCCGGACCGGGTGCCCGGCGCGGCGCCGGCGCTGGACTGGAGCAGCGCGCAGAGCTGGACCTTCGAGCCGCTGGACGACACGGCGTTCCCCGCCGTCGAGCTGGCCCGGACCGCCGGCATCGCCGGTGGCTGCGCGCCTGCGGTGTACAACGCGGCGAACGAGGCGCTGGTGGACGCCTTCCACGCCGGCCGCTGCGGTTTCCTGGCCATAGTGGACATAACCGGCCAGGTGCTGCGCCGCTGGCTGGACGCCGAGCACGCCGCGGCCGGCGACCCGCGCGATCTGGCCGATGTCGAGGCCGCGCAGGATTGGGCCCGGCAGGCCGCGGAGTCGCTGCTGGGCTGAGGAGCCGGTAGCCGGTGCCCGAGCTGGGAGCCGGCTGGGAAATGTCGTGCGGCGGCTACGCCGGCAGGCACAATTGACGATGCGTCTTCACGACGCACACGGATCCGCGAGTTGCTACGTACCCGAGAGGCTACGTATCCGGAAAGGTATGGCCCCCGTGCTCTACGCACTCGGCGTGCTGGCCTTCGCGGTCGGGCTGCTGGCCTCGATCGCCCTGCACGAGATCGGCCACCTGGTGCCGGCCAAGAAGTTCGGCGTCCGGGTCACCCAGTACATGGTCGGCTTCGGGCCCACCATCTTCTCCCGCCGCCGGGGGGAGACCGAGTACGGCATCAAGGCCATCCCGCTGGGCGGCTACATCCGGATGATCGGCATGGTGCCGCCGCGCACCGACGGCAGGCGGTTCCACTGGCCGCGCCGGATGGGCGAGTTGGTCGAGGAGTTCCGGGCGACGAGCCGCACCGAGATCACCGCGGCCGACCACAACCGGCAGTTCTACCGGCTCACCCCAGGCAAGAAGATGATCATCATGCTGGGCGGTCCGAGCATGAACCTGCTGATCTTCCTGCTGATCAGCGTGCTGCTCTACGGCATCGTCGGGCTGAAGGGCCCGACCACCACGGTCAGCACGGTCAGTGCCTGCGTGGTGCCGGCCACCAGCCAGGTCGAGACCTGCCCGCCGGTCGGCAGCGCCGACTACCGCAAGGCACCGGCGGCCGACGTGCTGCGGCCCGGCGACAAGATCACCGCCATCGACGGCACCCGGATCACCAGCTGGGACGACGCGGTCACCATCATCGAGAGCTCCGCGAACAAGCCGATCAGCATGCAGGTACAGCGCGCCGGAAAGCCGGTCACCCTGCGCCTGACCCCGGTGGAGAACACCAAGTACGCCAACGATGCCGGCACCAGAACCAAGCAGGCCGGCTTCGTCGGGATCAGCACCACCGAGGCCTACCAGCCGCTGTCGCCGGGCCAGGTGACCAGCGCCATCTGGTCGCAGATGGGCCTCGGCGTCGATGCCATCAAGCAGTTCCCGGCCAAGATCGGCAGCCTGTTCGGCACCGTGTTCGAGGGCAAGCCCCGCGACCAGGCCGGCGCGGTCGGCGTGGTCGGCCTGGGCCGGATCGGCGGCCAGATCGCCGAGACGCCGAAGGTGGACGCGCTGGACAAGATCTTCACCCTGCTCAGCCTGCTCGCCGGGGTGAACCTGCTGCTGTTCTTCCTGAACCTGCTGCCGCTGCTGCCGCTGGACGGCGGCCACGTCGCGGGCGCGATCGTAGAGGCCATCCGGCGCGGGATCGCCCGGCTCCGCCGGCGCGAGCACCTGATCTTCGTCGACGTCGCCCAGCTGGTGCCGGTGATGTACGTGGTGGCCGCGTTCCTGGTGCTGTTCTCTGCCCTGGTCATGTACGCCGATATCGTGAAGCCGATATCCCTGCCCAACTAGACGACTGGAGATCCGTGACCAAGCCCGAGGTGGAGTTCCCGTCCGGTGAGCTGACCGGTGAGCTGCAGATCCGCGACCTGGTGGAGGGCGACGGTCCCGTTGCCCAGGCCGGTCAGCAGGCGGTGGTGCACTACGTCGGGGTCGCGTACTCGACCGGTGAGGAGTTCGACGCCAGCTACAACCGCGGCGCCCCGTTCACCTTCCCGCTGGGCGGCGGTCGGGTCATCGCGGGCTGGGACCAGGGCGTGCAGGGCATGCGGGTGGGCGGCCGGCGCGAGCTGATCATCCCGCCGCAGCTGGGTTACGGCGACCGCGGCGCCGGCGGTGTGATCGCCGCCGGCGAGACGCTGATCTTCGTAGTCGATCTGCTCGACCTGCGCTGAGTTACCCGCTCACCTGCGCTGAGTGACCTACTCGACCTGCGCTGAGTGACCCGCGACCTGCGCCGAGTGACCCGGATGACGCCGGCCACCCCGCCAGGCGGCCTACCCTGGTAGGTACACCGTTACGTACACCCGAAGTGGGGAAGCATCCGTGAGCACATCGGTTTCGCTGGGCATGCCGGCAGGACCGCCGCCCGTCCTGGCTCCGCGCCGGAAATCCCACCAGATCCAGGTCGGCTCGGTCGCGGTGGGCGGCGATGCGCCGATCTCGGTGCAGTCCATGACCACCACGCTCACCGCCGATGTGAACGCCACTCTGCAGCAGATCGCCGAGCTGACGGCTGCCGGCTGCGACATCGTCCGGGTGGCCTGCCCGAGCCAGGACGACGCGGAGGCACTGCCCGCGATTGCCCGGAAGTCGCAGATTCCGGTGATCGCCGACATCCACTTCCAGCCGAAGTACGTCTTCGCGGCCATCGACGCCGGCTGCGCGGCGGTCCGGGTCAACCCGGGCAACATCAAGGCCTTCGACGACAAGGTGGGCGAGATCGCCCGGGCCGCCACCGAGGCGGGCGTGTCGCTGCGGATCGGGGTGAACGCCGGCTCGCTGGACAAGCGGCTGCTGGCCAAGTACGGCAAGGCGACCCCTGAGGCGCTGGTCGAGTCGGCGCTCTGGGAGGCCTCGCTGTTCGAGGAGCACGGCTTCCGCGACTTCAAGATCTCGGTCAAGCACAACGACCCGGTCGTGATGGTTCGCGCCTACGAGTTGCTGGCCGAGCGCTGCGACTACCCGCTGCACCTCGGGGTGACCGAGGCCGGCCCGGCGTTCCAGGGCACGATCAAGTCCTCGGTGGCCTTCGGCGCGCTGCTGTCGAAGGGCATCGGCGACACCATCCGGGTCTCGCTGTCCGCGCCGCCGGTCGAGGAGGTCAAGGTCGGGCTGCAGATTCTGGAGTCGTTGAACCTGCGCCAGCGCCGGCTGGAGATCGTGTCCTGCCCGTCGTGCGGCCGGGCCCAGGTGGATGTCTACACCCTCGCCGAGAAGGTGACCGCCGGCCTGCAGGGCGTCGAGGTGCCGCTGCGGGTGGCCGTGATGGGTTGCGTGGTCAACGGGCCGGGGGAGGCCCGGGAGGCCGACCTGGGCGTGGCCAGCGGCAACGGCAAGGGTCAGATCTTCGTCCGCGGCGAGGTCATCAAGACGGTGCCCGAATCCCAGATCGTGGAAACCCTGATCGAGGAGGCGCTGCGGCTGGCCGAGGAGTTGGCCGGGGATGGCGTTGCCGCCGGCCAGCCGACGGTGGCGATCAGCTAGCTCCGGCCGGCTTATTAGGTTGGCGACCGGCTGCCGGCCGGGCAGACTCAGGCTCCGTGGACATCCAGGTTCGACCGGCGACCGAGCGCGACTATCGGGAGATCGCCCGTATCGACGGCATCTCCTTCGGCTACAGCTACTCCGAGGACAACTACACCGACGTCTTCACCGATCCGCCGCAGCTGGTGGTCGCCAGCGACGGTGACCGGCTGGTCGGGGTGGCTGGCCACTACCCGTTCACCATGACCACGCCGGGCGGCGGCAGCCTCGAGGTGCCCGGTATCACCTGGGTGGCGGTGCTGCCCACCCATCGCCGGCGCGGCGTGGTGTCGGCGATGCTGGGCCGGCTGGCGGACGGCTATGCCGCCGAGGGCTATGCCTGCGCGGTGCTGATGGCCAGCGAAGGCAGCATCTACCGCCGCTTCGGCTATGGCGTGGCCAGCACCGCGGTGAAGGTGTCGATCGAGCGCCGGCTGGCCACGCTGCGCACCCCGGTGGACGCCGGCGCGGTGGAGTACCTGACCGCGCAGGAGGCCCGTACCCGGCTGCCGGAGCTGTACCGGCGCTGGCAGCAGGACACGCCCGGCGCGCTGAACCGGACCGAGCAGTGGTGGGAGCACCTGTTCACCGACCGGGAGTCGGAGCGCAACGGCAGGAGCGAGAAGCTCTACCTGGTGCACCCGGACGGCTACCTCACCTACCGCGCCGCGGCGAAGTGGGTGGACGGCTATCCCGAGAACCGGTGCGAGATCCTCGACTACCGGCCGTTGACCGCCGAGGCGCACGCGGCACTGTGGCAGGTGCTGCTCGGCATGGATCTGTTCAGCACCATCGAGAGCTGGCAGTTGCCGGCCGACGACCCGCTGCCATTCCTGCTCGGCGACTTCCGCCAGGTGCGCACGGTGGCCAGCAAGGACGGCCTGTGGCTGCGTCCGGTGAACCTGCCGGCGCTGCTGGCCGGCCGCCGGTACGCGGTGGACTTCGAGGCCGTCCTGGAGGTGGCTGGCGAGCGGGTGGCGCTGTCCGGCGGCCCGGACGGCGCCGAGTGCAAAGCCACCGAGCGTCCGGCCCAGCTGTGGCTGGACCGGCCGGAGCTCGGCTCGGTCTACCTCGGCGGCTACCGGCTGCGCATGCTGCACCGCGCCGGCCTGGTCCGGGTCGACGACCCGGCGCTGCTGGACCGGCTGGATCTGGCCTTCGGCACCGATCGGCTGCCGCGCTACGGCACCAACTTCTGAGCGAGCCCACACGCCGGGCGGGCGGTGGCGGTACGAACGGCAGCGGCCGGTTTCGGACGGTAGTTTTGCTGGGGTGACACTTATTCAGGCCCGGCCCCGGGTGCTGGATGCCGCCGACCTGCCGGCAGTGCGGGCACTGGTGGATGCCGACCTGATCGCCAACTGCGTCCTGGACTCCCGGCTGCGGCTGGTGGGCGACCTGGATCCGCGGCGACTCGGCGGCCGGCTCTGGGGCGTGGACGGCGATGCCGGCACGCTGCGGGCGGCGGCCTTCCACGGCGGCAACCTGATCCCGGTCGGCAACGACCTCGCGGCGCTGGAACTGATCGCCGGACAGCTGGCCAGGACGTCGCGCGGTTGCTCGTCCATCGTCGGGCCGGCCGAGCCGGTCGGCGTGCTCTGGTCGGTGCTGTCCCGGCCGTGGGGGCCGGCCCGGGCGGTCCGGCAGTACCAGCCGCTGCTGTGCGCGGCGACGCTGCCGTCCTGCCCTCCGGATCCAGCGGTGCGGCCGGTCCAGCTCGGCGAGCTGGACCGGTTCCTGCCGGCCGCGGTGGCGATGTTCACCGAGGAGCTGGATGCCTCCCCGGTGGGGCACGACTCCGGACGCAGCTACCGCCACCGGGTGGCCGAGCTGATCTCGGCCGGCCGAGCGTTCGCCCGCTTCGACGAGCGCGGCCGGGTGATGTTCAAGGCCGAGATTGGCGCGCTCAGCCCGGCCACCGCGCAGGTGCAGGGCGTCTGGGTCCGTCCGGAGCTGCGCGGCCAGGGCATCGGCACCGCCGGCATGGCGGCGGTGATGCGGCTGGCGCTGCACCGGGCGCGCTCGGTGAGCCTGTACGTCAACGATTACAACTCCGCCGGCCGGGCCATGTACGCCCGGCTCGGCTTCCGCCAGGTCGGCATGCTGCGCACCGTGCTGTTCTAGCCGCGTCGGTGGCTGGTTCTAGGGTGGCGGGCATGGCACTGGAAGCGGTGATCTTCGACTGGGGCGGCACGCTCACTCCATGGCACACCATCGATCCGTACGAGTGCTGGTTCGCCGTCACCGAGGACGCCGAGCACGCCGAGGCGCTGATGGCCGCCGAGCAGGCGGTGTGGGGACTGGTCCGGCACGAGCATCGCAGCGGCACGCTGACCGACATCCTGACCGCCGCGCAGCTGAACCTGTCCGAGGCGCAGTTGGCGGCGTACTACCGGTGGTGGGACGAGCACACCTACACCGACCCGCAGGTACCCGGGCTGTTCGCCGCGTTGCGCGAGCGTGGCCTGAAGATCGGGGTGCTGTCCAACACCACCTGGCCGGAGCAGCAGCACGCCCGGATCTTCAGCCGGGACCAGGTGGACCACCTGATCGACGGGGCGGTGTACTCCTCGGAAATCCCCTGGGCCAAGCCACACCCGGAGGCGTTCCTGGCCGCGCTGGCGGCGGTCGAGGTGAGCGAGCCGCGGCACGCGGCCTACGTCGGCGACCGGCTGTTCGAGGACATCTTCGGGGCCAATCGGGTGGGCATGCGCGCGGTGCTGCTGCCGCACAGCCGGATCCCGCCCGGCCAGCTCGGGGTGGACGGCACGCCGGATGCGGTGATCGACTCGCTGGCCGACCTGGTGGGCGTGGTGGACGGCTGGCTCGCCGAGCCGAACTGACCCTGCCGAGAGCCCGACTGGAACCGAGGCTCGCCAGCCGGCTGGCTCAGCCGCTTCCCGGAGTGCCGGGGAACGGCGTGGTGGGCCGGTCCGGGGAGGTCAACCCGCGCCAGTAGGCGGCGGCCTGCGCTGCCTCGGCCAGGCCGGCCATTGCCTGCCGGCGGAGTGCGCTCTGCTGGCCGCCGGCCCGCACGGCGCAACCGATCAGGTAGCGGTAGGCCGCCGCGGACGTCTCCTCGATCCGGATCGCCCAGTCGATCCCGGCTGCCCGGCCGGTGACCGGTGCCGGTGGCGAGTACTGCGCCGCCGCCGGATCCGGCTCGGCGTGCCGGCCGACCAGTTGGCCGGCCACGGCGTCCCGGCGCAACCGGTGGACCGCCTCCAGCTGCCGGGCCCGGTCGGCCTCGGCGGAGTCGGACAGGTGGACGCCGATCACCGGATAGCCGAAAACCGCCAGGTGGTGCGCGGCGAGCACCCGCTGCAGGCCGTCCACGCCCGGATCGGTTGCCGCCGGCCGGTCGGTCATGCCAGCACCTGGGCGTGGCTGGTCAGGCAGGCCGCGATGCTGGCCAGCACCGGCACCACCTCACCGGCGTGCTGCTCGGCCGCTGGCCAACCGAGCGCCGCGTCGGACAGCGCTTGGGCGTCCGCCGTGCTGGCGGCCGCCAGGCCGGTCACCGAGGTCGCCGCAGGCGAGGTCGAGGCAGCTGCCGACGGCGACCCCGAAGCCGAGGCCGAATCCGAGCCTGAAGCGGAAGCCGAGCCTGAAACGGAAGGCGAGCCGGACGCGGAGGCCGAGCCGGATGCCGCGGCCGAGCCGGGCGCCTCCGCGAGCCGCCAGCCGGGATAGCGCTCGAGCAGCGCCCGCAGCGCGTCGCCATGCGCGGTGACGTCGGCGCGCAGCCCGGCCAGCGCCGGCCGGGCCGGATCGCTACCCACCGCGCGGTAGCCGGCCAGCAGCCGCTGCTGCCTGCCCAGGGCGTTGGTGAGCGCGGCCGGCGCCGGCGGCGGCGGTTCGGCCACCCGGTGTCGGACGCCCCCGGTGAAGCCAAGCCCGACGCCCACCGCGAGCCCGCCGAGCACCACCGTCCGGCTCAGCAGGGTGCGTCGGGATATCTCGGCCATCGGATGAGCAGTCTGACAGATGCCGGTAAGCTGCCTGGGTAGGCACTTCCCGCCGCCGGACTTGCCGAACGCCAGGCAGCGACCGGCTCCACGGGCGGGTGCGGGCGCGACAACTGGACACTGACGGGAGCGGCGGAAGATGACTGCGCGGTCACCGCAGCGGCAACAGCTACAGGACTTGTTGGACCCGGTGGTGTCTGCCGCAGGCTATGAGTTGGTGGACCTGTCGGTGAGTTCAGCCGGTCGCCGCAGCCTGGTCCGGGTGACCGTGGACGGCGACGCCGGCATCGACCTGGACGGGGTGGCCGACGTCTCGCGCGCGATCTCCACCGCAATGGATTCGCAGGACGGCGCCTTCGCCGGCCCGTACGTGCTCGAGGTCAGCTCGCCGGGCGTGGACCGGCCGTTGGCCGAGCCGAGGCATTGGCAGCGCGCGGTGGGCCGGCTGGTCAGCGTGCCCATCTCCGACGCCGAGCCGATCACCGGACGGGTGCTGGGCGTCGAGCCGGACGGCCTGCGGCTGCAGGTGGACGGTGCCGAGCACAGCTACCCCTGGCCGACGGTCGGCACCGGCCGGATGCAGGTGGAGTTCTCCCGACCCGGGCAGCCGCAGGACGGCTCGGACAATGCAGCGGACGAGGAGGAATGAGCCATGGTCAGCGTCGACATCGCCGCGTTGCGCAGCATCGAGCGGGAGAAGGAGATCTCCTTCGACACGGTCATCCTGGCGCTGGAGACGGCGCTGCTGTCGGCCTACCGGCACACCAACCATCCGATGCCGCATGCCCGGGTGGAGATCGACCGCAAGACCGGTGAGGTGACCGTCTGGGCGGCCGAGTACTCCCCGGACGGCGAGCTGATCGAGGAGTTCGACGACACGCCGACCGATTTCGGCCGGATCGCCGCGATGACCGCCAAGCAGGTGATCATGCAGCGGCTGCGCGACGCCGAGCACGACAACACCTACGGCGAGTACTCCGGCCACGAGGGTGACATCGTGACCGGCATCATCCAGGCCGACGCGCAGGCGGCCCAGCGCGGGTTGGTGCTGGTCACCCTGGGCAAGGTGGAGGCGGTGCTGCCGCCCTCGGAGCAGGTGCCGGGCGAGGTGTACGACCATGGCACCCGGATCAAGTGCTACGTGGTCTCGGTCACCCGCGGCATGCGCGGCCTGCAGATCACGCTGAGCCGGACCCACCCCAGCCTGGTCAAGAAGCTGTTCGCACTGGAGGTGCCGGAGATCGCCGACTCCTCGGTGGAGATCATGGCGGTGGCCCGCGAGTCCGGCCACCGCACCAAGATCGCGGTGCGCTCGAACGTGGAAGGCCTGAACGCCAAGGGTGCCTGCATCGGGCCGATGGGGCAGCGGGTGCGCAACGTGGTCGCCGAGCTGCACGGCGAGAAGATCGACATCATCGACTACGACGACGATCCGGCGGTGTTCGTCGGCAACGCCCTGTCCCCGGCCAGTGCCCGCGAGGTCACCGTGGTCGATCCGGTGGCCAAGGCCGCCCGCGTGGTGGTGCCGGACTACCAGCTGTCGCTGGCCATCGGCCGGGAGGGGCAGAACGCCCGGCTGGCGGCCCGGCTGACCGGCTGGCGGATCGACATCCACTCCGACGCCGAGGCCAGCACGCCGCCGGCCGAGACCGCGGCCACCGCGAGCCCGGCAGCTGCGTCGGCCGGCAGGACGGTCACCGGCACCGGTTCGGTGCCGGTCGGCCGGCCCAGTCAGCCGCCCGGCCGCACGGTGAGGTAAATGCACTGACGCGGCGCGCTAGACTGGAAGCCGGCCGTTCTCGTAACGGCGTCATTCCGAGCGCTCAGGTGGTCATCCGCACGTGCGTCGGTTGCCGCCAGCGGGTACCGGCCACCGATCTGCTTCGTGTCGTCGCGGGGCCCGAGGTGCGGCTCGACCCGGCCGGTTGGCCGGTTCGGGAGGTGCTCCCGGACCCACGGCGTCGTGCAGCCGGACGGGGTGCCTGGCTGCATCCCGATCCGTCCTGCGTGACGCTGGCCGAACGGCGCCGGGCGTTCGGCCGGGCGTTGCGCAGCACCGTCCGGTTGGACCCGGCTCCGGTCCGGCGGCACGTGGAGGCGGCGATGCGGCGGGGATGAGGTTGTCCACGGCGCTCGGCGGTTCCGGCAGAACGGTGTAGGTTCTCCCCGAGCGATCCATCCGGATCAAGACTCGCGAAAGTGAGAAGAAGAGCTATGAGCACCCGATGAAGCGCCAGCGATGATTGCGTTTCCCACCTAGATCGGGACCTGCGGGCTGCCGCTGGTTCCGTACGAAGGAGTCCAGTGGCAGGCAAGGCCCGCGTACACGAGCTCGCCAAGGAGCTCGGCGTACCCAGCAAGGAAGTTCTCGCGAAGCTCAGCGAACTCGGTGAGTTCGTCAAGAGTGCGTCATCGACCGTGGAGGCGCCGGTAGCTCGCCGGCTGCGCGAAGCGTTCCCATCCGCCGCGGCGGCGCCAGCCAGCAAGCCGGCGGCCAAGGCGGCAAGTCGACCCGCGGCACCCGCCCCGGTCCAGCAGCCGGCTCCGGCAGTGACCGCTCCGGCACCCGTGCCGGCCCGTGCGCCGGAACCCCAGCCGCAACCCGCCGTCGCCCAGGCGCCGGCCGCCGCTCCGGCGCCGACCGAGGAGGCCGCGCCGCGGCCCACTCCCGGCCCGCGTCCCGCGCCGCGGCCGAGCACGCCGCGGGTGGCCAACAACCCGTTCGGAGTCGGCGGCCAGACCGCGCCCCGGCCGCAGGCGCCGCGTCCCGGCGGCCCCGGCCAGGGTGCCCGTCCGAGCGCTCCTCGCCCCGGTGGCACCGGCGGCCCGGGTGGCCCGCGGCCGAACCCGGGCATGATGCCGCCCCGGCCTAACCCCGGCATGATGCCGCCTCGGCCCGGCGGTCCCGGCCGTCCCGGCGCGCCCGGCCGTCCCGGTGCCGGCGGTGCCGGCCGTCCGGGTGGTGGCGGCGGCGGTGGCGGCGGTAACTACCGTCCCGGTGCCGGCGCACCGGGTGGCGGCGGCTTCCGCGGCGGCCCCGGCGGTGGCGGTCCCGGTGGCTTCAGCGGCCGGCCGGGTGGACCCGGTGGCCGTGGTCGTGGTGCCGGCACCGCCGGCGCGTTCGGTCGCGGTGGCGGCCGTCCGGTTCGCGGCAAGAAGAGCAAGAAGCAGCGCAGGCAGGAGTTCGACAACATGTCGGCGCCGTCGCTGGGCGGCGTCTCGGTGCCGCGCGGCAACGGCGACGTGCTCCGGCTGCCGCGTGGTGCGTCGCTGTCCGACTTCGCCGAGCGGATCAACGCCGAGCCGGCCGCGCTGGTCACGGTGATGTTCCACCTCGGCGAGATGGTCACCGCCACCCAGTCGGTGAACGAGGAGACGCTGCAACTGCTCGGCGCCGAGCTGAACTACAACGTGCAGGTGGTCAGTCCGGAGGACGAGGACCGCGAGCTGCTCGAGTCCTTCGACCTGACCTTCGGCAACGACGAGGGCGGCGAGGAGGAGCTGGTGGCCAGGCCGCCGGTGGTCACCGTGATGGGTCACGTGGACCACGGCAAGACCCGGCTGCTGGACGCCATCCGCAAGTCCAACGTGCTGGCCGGCGAGGCCGGTGGCATCACCCAGCACATCGGTGCCTACCAGGTGCACGTCGAGCACGAGGGCCAGGACCGGGCCATCACCTTTATCGACACCCCGGGTCACGAGGCGTTCACCGCCATGCGTGCCCGCGGTGCCTCGACCACCGACATCGTGGTGCTGGTGGTCGCGGCCGACGACGGCGTGATGCCCCAGACGATCGAGGCGCTCAACCACGCACAGGCCGCCGACGTGCCGGTCGTGGTGGCGGTGAACAAGATCGACAAGGAGGACGCCAACCCGGCCAAGGTGCGCCAGCAGCTCACCGAGTACGGGCTGGTCGCCGAGGAGTACGGCGGCGACACGATGTTCATCGACGTCTCGGCGCGGTCGAACATCAACATCGACGGCCTGCTGGAGGGCATCCTGCTGACCGCGGACGCCGCGCTGGACCTGCGGGCGAACCCGACCCAGGACGCCCAGGGCATCGCGATCGAGGCGCACCTCGACCGTGGCCGTGGTCCGGTGGCGACCGTGCTGGTGCAGCGCGGCACGTTGCGGGTCGGCGACTCGATCGTGGCCGGCGACGCCTTCGGCCGGGTCCGGGCAATGCTGGACGACGACGGCAAGACCGTCGACGAGGCCGGGCCGGGCACTCCGGTGATGGTCCTCGGCCTGACCTCGGTGCCCGGTGCCGGTGACTCCTTCATCGTGGTGGAGGAGGACCGGATCGCCCGGCAGATCGCCGACCGGCGCTCGGCCCGCGAGCGCAACGCCCAGCTGGCCTCGACCCGTCGCCGGATCTCGCTGGACGACCTGGACAAGGCGCTGGCGGCCGGCGAGGTGCAGCAGCTGAACCTGATCATCAAGGGCGATGTGTCCGGCTCGGTGGAGGCGCTGGAGGATTCGCTGCTCAAGATCGAGATCGGCGAGGGCAACGACGAGGTGTCGCTACGGGTGATCGGCCGCGGCGTCGGCGCGATCACCGAGAACGACATCAACCTGGCGATCGCCTCCGATGCCGTGGTGATCGGGTTCAACGTCCGGCCCGAGGGCAAGGCCCGGGAGGCGGCCGAGCGGGAAGGCGTGGACGTCCGGTACTACACGGTCATCTACCAGGCAATCGACGAGATCGAGGCTGCCCTGAAGGGCATGCTCAAGCCCGAGTTCGAGGAGGTCCAGCTCGGCACCGCCGAGGTGCGCGAGGTGTTCCGGGTGCCCCGGATCGGCAACGTGGCCGGTTCGCTGGTCCGTTCCGGCACCATCCGGCGCAACTCCAAGGCCCGGCTGGTCCGCGACGGCATCACCGTCAACGAGAACCTGGCGGTGGATTCGCTGCGCCGGTTCAAGGACGACGCCACCGAGGTCCGCGAGGGCTTCGAATGCGGTATCGGTCTCGGCTCGTTCAACGACATCAAGATCGGTGACGTGATCGAGACCTTCGAGATGCGGGAGAAGCCGCGCGGCTAGGCGCGGTTCCTCCCGGGCGCCGGCACGGCTGGGCGGGACGTCGGTGACACCGGACGTTCCCCCAGCCGCTGGCTGACCGGCACAACGCTGTTCGTCGTTTGCGCCGAAAGGCGTTGCGCAGAAAGGCAATGTCGCCATGGCTGATTCACCACGGGCGCGCCGGCTGGCCGGTCGGATCCGGCAGATCGTCGCCTCCTACATCGAGAACCAGATCAAGGATCCGCGCCTCGGCATGGTCACCGTGACCGACGTCCGGATGACCGGTGACCTGCACGACGCGACCGTGTTCTACACGGTGTACGGCGACGACGCGGCGCGGGCGGACTCGGCCGCCGCGCTGGAGGCTGCCCGCGGCCAGATCCGCACCGAGGTCGGCCGGCAGACCGGGGTCAAGTTCACCCCCACCATCGCCTTCCTGCTGGACGAACTGCCGGAATCGGCGCAGCACATCGACGACCTGCTCGCGGTGGCCCGGCAGGCCGACGCCCAGGTGCAGCAGCACCGGGCGAACGCGGTGTACGCCGGCGAGCCCGATCCGTACCGCAAGCCGCGGGTGGCGGAGGAGGACGAGTAGTCCGGTGAGCCTGCATTTCCGGCCGGCCACCGAGGCCGACTGGCCAAGTCTGTGGCCGATCCTGCAGGAGATCGTGCAGGCCCGCGATACCTACACCTACGATCCGGCGATGGACAGCGAGGCCGGCCGCCGGACCTGGCTGGCCGGACCGCCGGATCAGGCCTGGCTGGTCAGCGACGAGCACGGCACGGTGCTCGGCAGCTACAAGGCCGGGCCCAACCGGGCCGGCCCGGGCGCGCATGTGGCCACCGCGTCCTACATCGTCGACGCCTCCGTCCGCGGCCGGGGCGTCGGCCGGGCGATGGTGCTGCACAGCCTGGAGCAGGCCCGGGCCGGCGGCTTCCGGGGCATCCAGTTCAATGCGGTGGCGGCTTCCAACGTGCACGCGGTGAAGCTGTACGAGGAGTTGGGTTTCCGGGTCGTCGGAGCGGTACCGGGTGGTTTCTGCCATCCGCAGCAGGGCTTCGTGGACCTGCTGATCATGTACCGCGACCTGACCGGCGACTGAGCGGCCCGGAGAAGACTGAGCACGGCGATGACTGATCCTGCAGAGACTGGGCACGGCGATGGCTGAGCCCGGCGTCGAAGCGCCCGCGGTGCCCACCCGGCGGATCGTCGCGCTGGCCGCCTCGGCGTTCGTGGTGCTGGCTGCCGAGCCGCTGTTCGTGCTGGTGGACACGGCGGTGGTCGGCCACCTCGGCCGGATCCCGCTGGCGGCGCTTGGCGCGTCCGGCACCGTGATGACGCTGCTGGCCATCGTCGGCACCTCGCTGGAGTACGGCACCACCGGCCGGGCCGCCCGGTACTTCGGCGCCGGCCGGCGAGCGGCGGCGGTCAACGAGGGAGTGCAGGCGTCCTGGCTGGCGTTGCTGCTCGGGCTGGTCGCGGTGGGAGCGGGCGAGTTGCTGGCCGGTCCGGTGGTCCGGCTGGTGGCCGGGCACAATCCTCAGGTCGCGCAGGCCGCCGAGCAGTGGCTGCGGGTGGCCGTGCTGGGGCTGCCCGGGGTGCTGCTGGTGCTGGCCGGCAACGGCTGGCTGCGGGGCGTGCAGGACACCCGGACGCCGGTGCGGATCGTGCTGGGGGCCAACGCGCTGTCGGCGATCGCCTCGCCGCTGCTGGTGTTTCCAGCCCATCTAGGCCTGGTCGGCTCGGCGGTGGCCAACGTGGTCGCGCAGTGGCTGGGCGCCGCGCTCTTCCTCCGCGCGCTGCTTGCCGAGCGGGTGCCGATGGCGCCGCAGTGGCGGGTGGTGGGTGCGCAGATGGTGGTCAGCCGGGACCTAGTGGTGCGCGCGGTGGCCTTCCAGGCCTCCTTCATGATCGCCGCCGGGGTGGCCGGTCGGTTGGGTTCGGCGCAGCTGGCCGCGCACCAGATCGGCCTGCAGCTGTGGGAGTTCGTGGCGCTGCTGCTGGACTCCTTCGCCATCGCCGCGCAGTCGCTGATCGGCGCCGCGCTGGGTGGTGGCGACATCCGCGCGGCCCGGCATACCGCGTGGCGGGTGAGCGTGTACGGCCTGTGGGCCGGCGTGGTGTTCGCGGCGCTGCTGGCCGCTGGGTGGGTGGTGGTGCCGGAACTGTTCAGCTCGGATGCCGCCGTGCGGCACCAGGCGCACGTGCTGTGGCCATGGCTGCTCGGCATGCAGCCGGTGGCCGGCATCGTGTTCGCGCTGGACGGCGTGCTGCTCGGCGCCGGCGACAACGCCTACATCCGTAACGTCACGGTCGCCTCGGCGCTGCTTGGCTTCATCCCGCTGTGCCTGCTCAGCCTGCCGCTCGGGCTCGGCCTGGGCGGCGTCTGGGCCGGGCTGACCGGATTCATCCTGCTCCGGCTGGTCGGCATGTCCTGGCGGACCCGGTCCGATCGCTGGCTGGTGGTCGGGGAGCGGCGCTGACCGGCTTCCTACCACCCGCCGGGCAGGCATCGGCGCGCCGCTAGCCTGGCAGCCATGGCACGAAAGGGTCCGGCCGGGCCGGGCGGCCTGATCGTGGTGGACAAGCCGGCCGGCAGGACATCCCACGACGTGGTCGGCGCGATCCGCCGGATCGCCGGCACCCGCCGGGTCGGCCATGCCGGCACCCTGGATCCGATGGCCACCGGCGTGCTGGTGATCGGCGTCGAGCGGGCAACCCGGCTGCTCAACCACCTTGTGCTGACCGACAAGAGCTACACCGCCACCATCCGGCTCGGCGCGGCGACCAGCACCGACGACGCGCAGGGCGAGCCGCTCGAGGTGCGCGATGCCTCCGGCGTGCGACCGGCCGCGATCCGGGCCGGGCTGGCCGAGCTGACGGGGGAGATCCAGCAGCGACCGGCCGCGGTGTCGGCGATCAAGGTCGAGGGCCGGCGGGCCTATGACCGGGTGCGGGCGGGGGAGCAGGTGGAGCTGGCCGCCCGGCCGGTCACGGTGCATCGCTTCGAACTGCTGGGCGAACCGGAATACCGCGACGGCTACTGCGATATCTCGGTCGAGGTGGACTGCTCCTCGGGCACCTACGTGCGGGCACTGGCGCGTGACCTCGGTGAACGGCTGGAGGTGGGCGGCCACCTGACCGCGTTGCGCCGGACCCGGGTCGGGCCGTTCAGGCTGGATCGGGCGCTCACCCTGGACCAGCTCGCCGAACTTGCCGACCCGATCACGCTGCCGCTGCCGGCGGCGATCACGGCGGCAATGCCGACCCGGCAGCTGACCGACTCCGAAGCGCGCGAGCTGAGCTTCGGCCGCCCGGTGGCCGCCGCCGGAATCGCCGGTACCTACGGCGGAATCGCACCGGACGGGACCGCCGTGGCGCTGCTGGCCGAATCCGGCGGGCAGGCCCGTCCGGTGCTCGGTTTCACCCCGGCGGGCTGAGCGGGTCGGGCGGTCGCTGCCGCCCGGTAAGCTGGAGGGCCGACACGCGCTCGACAATCCCAGCTTGAGGAGACTGACCCCACCATGGCCACCACCAACGACCTGAAGAACGGCCTCGTGCTCAATATCGATGGCCAGTTGTGGACCGTGGTCGAGTTCCAGCACGTCAAGCCGGGCAAGGGCGGTGCGTTCGTGCGCACCACGCTGAAGAACGTGCTGTCCGGCAAGGTGGTGGACCGCACGTTCAACGCCGGCACCAAGGTGGAGACCGCCACCGTGGACAAGCGGGCGATGACCTACCTCTACCGCGAGGGCGAGGACTTCATCTTCATGGACGGCGACACCTACGAGCAGGTGCAGGTGCCGGCCGCGGTGGTCGGCGATGGCGCGAACTACCTGCTGGACAACGCCGAAGCGGTCGTGGCGGTGCACGAGGGAGTGCCGCTGTTCATCGAGCTGCCCACCTCGGTGGAGATGCTGATCACCTACACCGAGCCGGGCCTGCAGGGCGACCGGGCGACCGGCGGCACCAAGCCGGCCACCGTGGAGACCGGCGCCGAGGTGCAGGTGCCGCTGTTCGTGACCACCGGCGAGAAGATCAAGATCGACACCCGCGACGGTCGTTATCTCGGTCGGATCAACAGCTAGTGGCCGCTCGCTCGAAGGCTCGCAAACGCGCGGTTGACCTGCTGTACGAGGCCGACCTGCGCGGCGCCGACCCGGTGACCACGCTGGCCGAGCGGGTGACCCTGGCCGACCCGCCGATCAGCGACTACACCATCGAGCTGGTCGAGGGGGTTGCCGAGCACCGGCAGGCGATCGACGAGTTGCTGAGCAGCTACGCCGAGGGCTGGACGCTGGAGCGGATGCCGGGAGTGGACCGGGCGGTGCTGCGGGTCGGACTCTACGAACTGCTGTTCTCCACCGAGGTGCCGGACGCGGTGGCCATCGACGAGGCGGTGGAACTGGCCAAGGCGCTGTCCACCGACGAGTCGCCGCGATTCGTCAACGGGCTGCTCGGCCGGGTGCTGCGCAGCGAGGGAGCGCCGGACCTGAAGTCCTGAGCCGGGCGCGGGTCAGCTGGCGGTGTGGCCGACCGAGCCGGGTGCGAGCACGCCCCAGCTGATGAGCTTGTCGGTCAACTGGTCCAGCGAGGTGTCGAACATCAGGGCCAGTGCCCGCAGGTCCTCGCCGCGGATGGACAGCACCTTGTTGCCGTAGTCGCCGCGCTGGCGCTGGATCGACTGGGCGTAGCGGACCAGCGGGGCGGCGTCCTCGGCCGGCACGTGCTGCAGCTTCTGCAGGTCCAGCACGATCTTGTTGCTGGCGTCGATCCGGGCGCTCGGCGCGCCCTCCTCGGTAGGCAGCAGCTCGGAAATGGGCACGCCGTAGAACTCGGCCAGTTCGGCCAGCCGGGCCACCGAGACGGCTCGGTCGCCGCGCTCGTACGAGCCGACCACGACCGCCTTCCACTTGCCACCGGACTTGCGCTCCACGCCGTGCAGGGACAGTCGCTGCTGAGAACGCACCGCACGCAGCCGGCTGCCGAGGGCGCGCGCATACTCCCGGTCGTCGGGCGCCACGCCCACCGATTCGGCGGCGCTGTCACGCCCGGCGGTGTCGGCAGCTCCTGGTCCATCATCAGTGATGGAGGGAGTATTGGACTCTGTCACGTCCCCGTCCTCATATCGGCCGCCCGGGGTACCCCGGTGGGGGTTTGCTGCTGCTTTTCAGATACGGTGTAACACTGACCTCACAGGGTAACAGTTACTCAACGCACGGTAACTGAAGTGCCGACACGTGTCGGTGTGGTGGTACCCGGTTGCGGTCCTACTGATAAGTTCGACAGCGATACGACGTCCTTTAACGACTCGTCCGGTGAGGCGAGGAAGGAGGTCCACGCGTCATGCCTGGCCAACCTGCGCCGGCGCCCGCCTCCCGGGCCGCCGGAAGTGCCGCGAAGACCGTTCTGCAACCCGATGACGTGGCTCGGGTGCTCGACCGGATCGCGCACCAGATTCTGGAGAAAACCCGCGGCGGCAGCGACCTGGTGCTGCTCGGCATCCCCACCCGGGGCGAGCCGCTGGCCCGCCGGCTGGCCGATCGGATCGCCACCTTCGGCGGCGTCCGGGTCGGCCTGGGCGCCCTCGACATCACGCTCTACCGCGATGACTTGCGCTCGCACGCGGTACGTCCGCTCGGCCGCACGGTGGAACCGGTCGGCGGGGTGGACGGCAAGTTGGTGATCCTGGTCGATGACGTGCTGTTCTCCGGCCGGACGGTGCGGGCGGCGCTGGATGCGCTGACCGACCTGGGCCGGCCGCGGGCGGTGCAGCTGGCGGTGCTGATCGACCGCGGGCACCGGCAGCTGCCGATCCGGGCCGACTACGTCGGCAAGAACCTGCCCACCTCGGCGACCGAGCAGGTGCAGGTGAGCGTGGCCGAGATCGACGGCGCGGACGGGGTGTCCATCGCGGAGGCGCCAGCCGGTGCCGGTGAGGAGCCGCTGGCATGACCAAGCACCTGCTGTCCGCCGCGGATCTGTCGGCGGCAGACATCTCCCAGATCCTGGACTCGGCCGAGCAGATGGACGCCATCCAGAACCGCGAGGTGAAGAAGCTGCCGGCGCTGCGCGGGCGAACCGTGGTCAACCTGTTCTTCGAGGATTCCACCCGCACCCGGTCATCGTTCGAGATCGCGGGCAAGTGGCTGTCCGCCGACGTGATCAACGTCAGCGCCAAGGGATCCAGCGTCAGCAAGGGTGAAAGCTTGCGCGACACCGCCCTCACCGTCGCCGCGATGGGGGTGGACGCGCTGGTGGTCCGGCACGCCAGCTCCGGCGCGGTGCAGCGGATCGCCGGCTGGGTGGACTGCCACGTGATCAACGCCGGGGACGGCACCCACGAGCACCCGACCCAGGCGCTGCTGGACGCCTTCACGCTGCGCCGCCGGCTGGGCGACCTGGCCGGCCGGCACGTGGTGATCGTCGGCGACCTGACGCACAGCCGGGTGGCCCGGTCCAACGTGCTGCTGCTGCGCACGCTGGGCGCTCAGGTCACCCTGGTGGCACCGGTCACCCTGATGCCGGCCGGAGTTTCCAGCTGGGACTGCGTGACCAGCTGGGATCTGGACGCCACCCTGGCCGGCAAGGTGGCCGGCGACGTGGACGCGGTGATGATGCTGCGGGTGCAGCGGGAGCGGATGGCCGGCGGCTACTTTGCCACCGAGCGGGAGTATGCGGCGGCCTACGGCCTCAGCGCCGCCCGGTTGGAACTGCTGCCCGAACACGCCCCGGTACTGCACCCCGGCCCCATGAACCGGGGGCTGGAAATCTCCTCGGTGGCCGCCGACAGCCCCCGCTCGGTGGTGCTCGACCAGGTGCGGGCCGGAGTGGCGGTGCGGATGGCGGTGCTCTACCACGTGCTGGCCGGCGCCGACGAGCCGGTCGCCCTGTCGGCGGGGGTGGCCGAATGATCCTGCTGCGTGGCGCCCGTCCGCTCGGCGGCCCGGCGGTGGACGTGCTGCTGGCCGACGGCGCGATCGCCGAGATCGGCACGAAACTGTCCGCGCCGGACGGGGCGGAGGTGATCGACGCCGGCGGCGCGGTGCTGCTGCCGGGGCTGGTCGATCTGCACGCCCACCTGCGCGAGCCCGGCCGGGAGGATGCCGAGACGATCGCCACCGGCTCGGCAGCAGCTGCCCTGGGTGGCTTCACCGCGGTGCACACGATGGCCAACACCAACCCGGTGGCCGACACCGCCGAGATCGTCGAGCAGGTGCTCTCGCTCGGCCGGCAGGCGGGCCTGGTCGATGTGCGCCCGGTCGGCGCGGTGTCGGCCGGGCTGGCCGGTGAGCGGCTGGCCGAGATCGGCGGCATGGCTCGTTCGGCCGCCGCGGTCAGGGTGTTCTCCGACGACGGGCACTGCGTGTCCGACGCCCGGTTGATGCGCCGGGCGCTGGAATACCTCAAGCCGTTCGACGCCGTGCTCGCCCAGCACGCGCAGGATCCGCGGCTGGCCGACGCCGGCGCCTGCGCCCACGAGGGGGAGCTGTCCGGCCGGCTCGGGCTGCCCGGCTGGCCGTCGGTCGCCGAGGAGAGCATCATCGCCCGCGACGTGATGCTGGCCAGGCACACCGGCTCCCGGCTGCACATCTGCCACGTCTCCACCGGCGGCAGCGTGGAGGTGATCCGGTGGGCCAAGGACCGCGGCATCGACGTCACCGCCGAGGTGTGCCCGCACCACCTGCTGCTCACCTGCGACCTGCTGGACAGCTATGACCCGGTGTACAAGGTCAATCCGCCGCTGCGGCCGGACTCCGACGTGCAGGCGCTGCGGGCCGGGCTGGCCGACGGCACGATCGACGCGGTGGCCACCGACCACGCACCGCATGCCCCGCATGACAAGGATCACGCCTTCGGCGACGCGGCGTTCGGCATGCTGGGCCTGCAGACCGCGCTCGGCGTGGTGATCTCGGCGATGGTCGAGACCGGCCTGCTGGACTGGGCCGGGGTGGCCGACCGGATGAGCGTCCGGCCGGCGTTGATCGGACGGCTCGCCGGGCATGGCCGACCGATCGCGGTGGGCGAGCCGGCGAACCTGACCCTCCTGGACGAGACCGGCAGCTGGCTGGTGCAACCCGGCGAGCTCGCCTCGTTGGCGCGCAACACCCCGTACGCCGGGCGCCAGCTGCCGGGCCTGGTGCTGGCCACCTTCCTGCGCGGCCGGCCGACGGTGCGCGACGGCGTGCTGGTCCGGCCCGATCGCGCGCGGAGCACGGCGGTGCCGGCGTGACCCGGTCGGTGCTGGTGCTGGCCTGCGTGCTGCTGTTCCTGCTGACCCTGGCCGGGATGCGGCGCGGCTGGCGGAACCGAGGGCGGCGGCAGGAGCAGCTGCCGCCGCTGCCACGGCTGCCCGAGCTGGACGGTCCGGAACTGGCCCCGGTGCTGACCGGGCTCTACGTGGGCAGCACGGCGGCCGCCCGCTGGCAGGACCGGGTCGTCGCGCACTCGCTGGGCGTGCGGGCGGCCGCCACCGCGCGGCTCACCGCCGAGGGTGCGCTGATCGAGCGGCAGGGCGCCTCGTCGCTGTTCCTGCCCGCCGGGCAGCTGGTGGACGCCCGACTGGAGCCGGCCCTGGCCGGCAAGGTGGTCGGCAACGGCGGCCTGCTGGTGCTGCGCTGGCGGCACGGTGGCCAGCTGCTGGACAGCGGCCTGCGGGCCGACGACAAGGCCGGTTATCCGGCGTGGATCGAGGCCGTCGGTGCGCTCGCGGGATCGAGCGGTACGCGGCCGGAACAGGCCGCATCGTGAGTGCGCTGCGGCCGGAACGGGCTGCATCGTGAGCGCGCTGCTGATGTTGGAGGACGGCCGGAGCTTCCTCGGCGAGTCCTACGGGGCGTCCGGGGAGACGTTCGGCGAGGCGGTGTTCAACACCGGCATGACCGGCTACCAGGAAACCCTGACCGACCCCTCCTACCATCGCCAGATCGTGGTGCAGACCGCGCCACACATCGGCAACACCGGGGTCAATGACGAGGATCCGGAATCGTCGAGGATCTGGGTTTCCGGTTACGTGGTCAGGGATCCATCCCGCCGGGTGTCGAGCTGGCGGGCCACCAGATCGCTGGCCGAGGAGCTGGAGCGGCACGACGTGGTCGGCATCAGCGGCATCGACACCCGCGCGCTGACCCGGCACCTGCGCGAGCGTGGCGCGATGCGGGCCGGCATCTCCACTCATGACCTGGACGCCGGGTCGCTGCTGGCCAAGGTCCGCAGCTCGCCCTCGATGGTCGGCGCCGACCTGACCGGCGAGGTGAGCACGCCACGGCCCTACCGGGTCGACGCGCTCGGCGAGCACCGGTTCACCGTGGCGGCGCTGGACTACGGCATCAAGGCGATGACCCCGCACCGGATGGCCGAGCGAGGCATCACCACGCACGTGCTACCCGCCGGGTCCACCGCCGCCGAGGTGCTGACCACCGGCGCGGACGCGGTGTTCCTGGCCAACGGGCCGGGCGATCCGGCCACCGCCGACGCCGCGGTCGCGGTGGTGCGAGAGCTGCTCGGGCGGCAGGTGCCGATCTTCGGCATCTGCTTCGGCAACCAGATCCTCGGCCGGGCGTTCGGCTTCGGCACCTACAAGCTGCGCTACGGCCACCGCGGCATCAACCAGCCGGTCGCCGACCGGGCCACCGGCAAGGTGGAGATCACCGCGCACAACCACGGCTTCGCCGTCGCCGCGCCGCTGGACACCCCGGCCGAGACCGACTTCGGTGCGGTGCAGGTCAGCCACGTCTGCCTGAACGACAACGTGGTCGAGGGCCTGCGGGCCCGCGACGTGCCGGCGTTCTCGGTGCAGTACCACCCGGAAGCCGCCGCCGGACCGCACGACGCGGCCTACCTGTTCGACCGCTTCGCCGAACTGCTCGCGGGAGGCGACAGCGAGTGAGGATCGCAACGAGCGAAGCGAGCGCGGACCGGAGCGAGCGCGGATCCGACCCGAGACATTGCAACCTGCGAAGGACGACGCCTGATGCCTAAGCGCTCGGATATCCGGCACATCCTGGTGATCGGCTCCGGGCCGATCGTGATCGGGCAGGCCTGCGAGTTTGACTACTCCGGCACCCAGGCCTGCCGGGTGCTGCGCGCCGAGGGTTTCCGGGTCAGCCTGGTCAACTCCAATCCGGCGACGATCATGACCGATCCGGAGTTCGCCGACGCCACCTACATCGAGCCGCTCACGGTGGAATACGTGGAGAAGGTGCTGGCCACCGAGGCCGAGCTCGGCAATCCGGTGGACGCGCTGCTGGCCACCCTGGGCGGGCAGACCGCGCTGAACCTGGCCGTGCAGTTGCACGATCGCGGCATCCTGGCCAAGCACGGCGTGGAGCTGATCGGTGCCGACATCGACGCCATCCAGCGCGGTGAGGACCGGCAGAAGTTCAAGGAGATCGTCCGGACGGTCGGCGCCGACGTGCCGGCCTCGGCGGTCTGCCACTCCCTTGACGAGGCGGTCGCCTTCGCCGAGACGGTGGGCAACCGGGTGGTGATCCGGCCGTCCTTCACCATGGGCGGGCTGGGTTCGGGGATGGCGCACACCGCCGAGGAGGTGCGCACCATGGCCGGGCGCGGCCTGGCGGCCAGCCCGGTGCACGAGGTGCTGGTCGAGCAGAGCGTGTTCGGCTGGAAGGAGTTCGAGCTGGAGCTGATGCGCGACCGCAAGGACAACGTGGTCGTGGTCTGCTCGATCGAGAACGTGGACCCGATGGGCGTGCACACCGGCGACTCGATCACGGTCGCGCCGGCGATGACGCTGACCGACCGGGAGTACCAGCAGATGCGCGACGTGGGCATCGCGGTGCTGCGCGAGGTCGGGGTGGACACCGGCGGCTGCAACATCCAGTTCGCGGTGGAGCCGAGCACCGGCCGGCTGATCGTGATCGAGATGAACCCGCGGGTGTCCCGCTCCTCGGCGCTGGCTTCCAAGGCCACCGGTTTCCCGATCGCCAAGATCGCGGCCAAGCTGGCCGTCGGCTACACCCTGGACGAGATCACCAACGACATCACCCGGGCCACCCCGGCCTGCTTCGAGCCGGTGCTGGACTACGTGGTGGTCAAGATCCCGCGCTTCGCGTTCGAGAAGTTCCCGGGCGCCGACCCGGTGCTGACCACGCACATGAAGTCGGTCGGCGAGGTGATGGCGATCGGGCGCAACTTCACCGAGGCGCTCGGCAAGGCGATGCGCTCGATGGAGACCAAGGCGGCCGGGTTCTGGACCGCAGGATCCTGCCGACGCCGACGTCCTGCAGTCGATGGACGAGCTGCTCGGGATTGCCGCGGTGGCCACCGACGGCCGGCTGTACGCGATCGAGCGGGCGATGCGGGCCGGCGCGACGGTGGACGAGTTGGCCGCGGCCACCGGCATCGACGCCTGGTTCATCGACCAGCTGGCGCAGGTGATCGAGGTGGGCAACGCACTGGCCGCGGCCGAGTCGCTCACCCCGGACCTGCTGCGCCGGGCCAAGCGGCACGGGCTGTCCGACCGGCAGATCGCCGCGCTGCGGCCGGAGCTGTCCGGCGAGGACGGGGTGCGCCGGCTGCGCCATCGGGCCGGCATCCGTCCGGTGTACAAGACGGTGGACACCTGCGCCGCCGAGTTCGCCGCCAGCACGCCGTACCACTATTCCTGCTACGACTCCGAGACCGAGGTGGCCGCGCAGCCGGACCGGCCGAAGGTGCTGATCCTGGGCAGCGGGCCGAACCGGATCGGGCAGGGCATCGAGTTCGACTACTCCTGCGTGCACGCGGTGATGGCGCTGCGCGCGGCCGGCTACGAAACCGTGATGGTGAACTGCAACCCGGAGACGGTGTCCACCGACTACGACACCGCCGACCGGCTGTACTTCGAGCCGCTCACCTTCGAAGACGTGCTGGAGGTGGTGCACGCCGAGCGGGAATCCGGCACCGTGCTCGGGGTGATCTGCACCCTCGGTGGGCAGACCCCGCTCGGGCTGGCCGAGCGGCTCAAGCGGGCCGGGGTGCCGGTGCTGGGCACCCAGCCGGAGGCCATCGACCTGGCCGAGGACCGCGGCGAGTTCGGCCGGGTGCTGGCCGAGGCTGGCCTGCTGGCGCCCCGGCACGGCTTGGCCACGTCGTTCAGCCAGGCCCGCGCGGTGGCCGAGGAGATCGGCTACCCGGTGCTGGTCCGGCCGTCCTACGTGCTGGGCGGGCGCGGCATGGAGATCGTCTACGACGAGGCCGACCTGCGGACCTACATCGACAAGGCCACCGACATCGCCCCGGACCATCCGGTGCTGGTGGACCGGTTCCTCGACGACAGCGTGGAGATCGACGTCGATGCGCTCTACGACGGCACCGACCTCTACCTCGGCGGCGTGATGGAGCACATCGAGGAGGCCGGCATCCACTCCGGCGACTCGGCCTGCGCGCTGCCGCCGGTGACCCTGGGCGGCGCCACCATCGAGCAGGTGCGCGCGGCCACCCGGCTGATCGCCGAGGGGGTGGGCGTGCGCGGGTTGCTCAACGTGCAGTACGCGCTGACCGGGGACCTGCTCTACGTCCTGGAGGCGAACCCGCGGGCCAGCCGCACCGTGCCGTTCGTGTCCAAGGCCACCGCGGTGCCGCTGGCCAAGGCCGCCGCTCGGATCGCGATGGGCACCTCCATCGCCGAGTTGCGGGCCGAGGGCGTGCTGCCGGCCACTGGCGACGGCGGTGCGCTGCCGCCGGACGCGCCGATCGCGGTGAAGGAGGCGGTGTTGCCGTTCTCCCGGTTCCGCACCCCGGCCGGTGAGACGCTGGACGCCATCCTCGGTCCGGAGATGAAGTCCACCGGCGAGGTGATGGGCTTCGACCGGGTGTTCGGCACCGCGTTCGCCAAGTCGCAGGCTGCCGCCTACGGGCTGCTGCCGACCAAGGGCACCGTGTTCGTCTCGATAGCCAACCGGGACAAGCGGGCCGCGCTGTTCCCGGTCAAGCGGCTGAAGGATCTGGGCTTCCGGATCCTGGCCACCGAGGGCACCGCCCAGGTGCTGCGGCGCAACGGGGTACCGGCGCAGGTGGTCGGCAAGTTCTCCGACGGGCCGGGCAACATCGTCGAGCAGATCCTGGCCGACGAGGTGGATCTGGTGCTCAACACCCCGTTCGGCGCACCGGGCAACTCCGGACCCCGGCTGGACGGCTACGAGATCCGGACCGCGGCGGTGCAGGCCGGCATCCCGTGCCTGACCACCGTGCAGGCGATCGCGGCCGCCGTGCAGGGCATCGAGGAGCTGATCACCGGCGAGGTGACCGTCACCTCGCTGCAGGCGCATCATCAGGCGCTCGCGCAGTGGCGGGAGGGCCGGGCGTGACCAGCACCGAGGCGAGCACCGCCGGGCCGGTGCAGGAGGTCGGTGAGATCTTCGACGTCACCCGGTTCGGCAGCTACACCCAGTTCACCGTGGTGGCACCGGGCGTGGCCCGGTCCTTCCAACCCGGCCAGTTCGTCGCGGTGACGGTGGGTGGCGCGGAGACCTCCATGCTGCTGCGCCGCTCGTTCGCGCTGTACGGGGTCAAGCCGGGCACCGAATTCGCCGGCACCATCCAGTTCGTGGTGGCACCGCACGGCCGGGGCACCGAGTGGCTGGTGCGCCAGCCCGCCGGCACCAAGCTGGATCTGGTCGGACCGCTCGGCGTGCCGTTCCCGATCCCGCGCGAGCCGGTGCCGGCGGTGCTGGTGGGCGGCGGGTACGGCTCGGCGCCACTGCTGCCGCTGGCCGAGCGACTGCTCGCCCTGGGCAGCGACCTGACCATGATCCTCGGCGCGGCCAGCGCGGACCGGCTGTTCGGGCAACTGGCGGCCAAGCGGCTCATCGGCGGCCTCACCGTCACCACCGATGACGGCAGCGCCGGCCAGCGCGGCCGGGTGACCGATCCGCTGCCGGCGGCCATCGAGCAGTTGGGCGCGCAGATCGTCTACGCCTGCGGGCCGATGCCGATGCTGGCCGCGGTCGGCGAGGTGGCCAAGGCGCACGCCATCCCGGCCCAGGTGGCGGTGGAGGAGTCGATGGCGTGCGGCATCGGGGTGTGCATGACCTGCGTGCTGCCGGTGCGCGGCAACGACGGCGTCTCGCGGTTCGTCCGGTCCTGCGTGGAGGGTCCGGTGTTCGACGCCGGCCGGGTCCGCTGGGCCGACGTCGGGACGCTGCCCGCCGACCTGTACGGCGCCGACGGGATGGGGAAGCACTGATGGCGCGATCGCCGGGAAGGCTCGGTAGCTGATGGATCTCACGACCTCGCTGGGCTCGCTGCGGCTGCCGAATCCGGTGCTGACCGCCTCCGGCTGCGCCGCGGCCGGCCGCGAGCTGGGCCAGTTCCTCGACGTGTCCGTCCTCGGCGCGGTGGTGACCAAGTCGATCATGCTGCGGCCGCGGTCGGGCCGGCCGACCCCGCGGATGGCCGAGACGCCAAGCGGCATGCTGAACTCGATCGGCCTGCAGGGACCGGGCATCGACGCGTTCCTGGCGCACGACCTGCCGTGGCTGCGCCAGCAGGGAGCCCGCTCGGTGGTCTCCATCGCCGGCGGCTCCACCGACGAGTTCGTGGCGCTGGCCAAGCGGCTCTACAACCATCCGGTGGACCTGATCGAGGTGAACATCTCCTGTCCGAACGTGGAGAGCCGGGGGCAGGTGTTCGCCTGCGACCCGCTGGCCGCGTCCCGGGTGATCTCGGCGGTGCGCCGGGCCGCGCACCCGAACACGCCGGTGTTCGCCAAGCTGTCGCCGGACGTGACCGACATCGGCCAGATCGCGCGCGCGGTGGCCGACGCCGGCGCGGACGGCATCTCGCTGATCAACACCCTGCTCGGCATGGTGATCGACACCGAGACGCTGCGCCCGGCGCTCGGCGGCGTCACCGGCGGGCTGTCCGGCCCAGCGATCCGTCCGGTCGCGGTGCGCTGCGTCTGGCAGGTGCACCAGGCGGTGCCGCACCTGCCGCTGCTCGGCATGGGCGGCATCCTGACCGGCCAGGACGCGCTGCAGTTCCTGCTGGCCGGCGCCTCGGCCGTCTCGGTCGGCACCGCGGTGTTCCACGACCCGACCGCGCCGATCCGGATCCTGGCCGAGCTGGAGGCAGAACTGGAACGCTGCGGCTTCGCCTCGGTGGCCGAGGCGGTCGGGTTCGCGCATCGCAAGCCCGGCAACCGGCAGGGCGGCAGGCAAGCGAGGCCAGGCATCGACGTGGAGGAGGTGAGCGCATGACGTTCGGCAAGCGTCTGACCTCGACGATGGCCGAGCGCGGACCGATGTGCCTGGGCATCGACCCGCATGCCGGGCTGCTGGAGCAGTGGGGGATGGCCGACGACCTGGTGTCGCTGGAGCGGTTCGCGCTGACCTGCGTCGAAGCGTTCGGCGAGCTGGCCGCGGTGCTCAAGCCCCAGTCAGCGTTCTTCGAACGGTTCGGCTCGCGCGGGGTGGCGATCCTGGAGCGCACCATCGCCGAGGGCCGGCAGGCCGGCGCGCTGGTGCTGGCCGACGTCAAGCGCGGCGACATCGGCTCCACCATGGCCGCCTACGCCGATGCCTACCTCGATCCGGGATCGTCGCTGTCCGTCGATGCGATCACCGCCAACCCCTACCTTGGGGTGGGTGCGCTGGAACCGGCCTTCTCGCTGGCCGAGCGCTACGGCAAAGGGGTGTTCGTGATCGCGCTGACCTCCAACCCGGAGGCACCGTCGGTGCAGCACGCCCGGCTGGCCGACGGCCGGACGGTCGCCCAGTCGGTGCTGGACGAATTGGCCGCGCGCAACGCCGGTGCCGACCCGCTCGGCTCGTTCGGCGCGGTGGTCGGTGCCACCATCGGCGAGTCGGTGGCCGACCTCTCCGGCCTGAACGGACCGTTCCTGGTGCCCGGTATCGGGGCGCAGGGTGGCGGCGCCGCGGACGTCCGGCGGATCTTTGGCGACCGGCCGCCGGCGGTGCTGCCCGCGGTGTCTCGCGAAGTGCTGCGGGCCGGGCCGTCGGTCGAGGCGCTGCGGACCGCCGCCCGCCGCGCGATCGACGACTACGCCTTCCTGCGGAGCTGACACCCGCCCGCGCGTTGGCGCTCGTTCGGCCGCGTGGCGCTCGCTGCACTAGTTTCGAGGTATGCCCGAGGCGCCGAAGCTGACCGCCGAGCAGCGGGCGCGGGCGCTCGCCGAAGCGGCCGCGGCCCGGACGGCGCGGGCCGAGGCGCGGACCCGGTTGAAGGCCGGCACGCTGAGCCTGCCGGAGGTGCTGGCCGAGGCCGAGCGGGATCCGCGGCTGGCCGCGATGCGGGTGAGCGCGCTGATCGCGGCGCTGCCCGGCTACGGCACAGCCCGGTCGTCCGCGCTGATGCGACAGCTGGGGATCGCCGAGTCGCGCCGGATCCGCGGATTGGGGCCCAAGCAGCGGGTCGCGTTGCTGTCCCTGCTCACCGACCATGCAGAATCGCAGGCATGACCACCGCATCGCCCGCTCGGCTGACCGTCCTGTCCGGACCATCCGGAGTAGGCAAGGGAACCGTGGTGGCCGAGGTTCGCCGGTTGTTCCCGCACGTCTGGGTGTCGGTGTCCTGCACCACCCGCAAGCCGCGGCAGGGCGAGGTGGACGGGGTGCAGTACTACTTCGTCAGCGACGCCGAGTTCGACGAGCTGATCGCCACCGACCGGCTGCTCGAGCACGCCACCTTCGCTGGTAACCGTTACGGCACGCCGAGGCTGCCGGTCGAGCAGCACCTGTCTGCCGGCCAGCCGGCGCTGCTGGAGATCGAACTGCAGGGCGCCCGCCAGATCCGGCAGCGGATGCCCGACGCGCGGTTCGTCTTCCTGGCGCCGCCGTCGATGGAGGAGCTGAAGGCTCGGCTGTCCGGGCGGGGCACCGAGGGCGCCGAGGGCATCCAGGCCCGGCTTGAGCATGCCGATCACGAACTGCTGGCCGCCGAGGCGGAGTTCGATGTGGTCGTGATCAACGACAACGTGCAGCGCGCCGCGGCCGAGGTGGTCGCGCTGCTCAGCGAGCCGGAACTTGCCTGAGGGGTTCTGTATCCGATTCGCACGCCAGGGCGTGCAAATCGGATACGAAACCCCGGCGAGCGGAGCGGATACGAAACCAGCGGCTACGGAACCGGAATCGCCGCTCAGTCCACCTGCTTGACGGCGGCGACCAGGCCGGCCAAGCCCTTCTTGGCGTCGCTGAACAGCATGTTGGTCTTCGGGTCGCCGTACAGCTCGTTGTCGATGCCGGCGTAGCCGGAGGCCATCGAGCGCTTGATGACGATGATGCTGCGGGCGTGGTCGACGTCCAGGATCGGCATGCCCGACACCGCGTTGCCGGGCCGCCGGGCTGCCGGGTTGGTCACGTCGTTGGCGCCGACCACCAGCGCCACGTCGGTCCGGTCGAACTCCGGATTGACCTCCTCCATCTCGCGCAGCTGGTCGTAGGGCACGTTGGCCTCGGCCAGCAGCACGTTCATGTGGCCGGGCATCCGGCCGGCCACCGGGTGGATGGCGTAGGACACCTCGGCGCCGCGCTCCTCCAGCAGGCTGGCCAGCTCGCGCACCTCGTGCTGGGCCTGCGCCGCGGCCAGGCCGTAGCCGGGAACCACGATCACCTTGCCCGCATAGGCCAGTTGCAGCGCGGCGTCGTCGAGCGCGATCGACTTGACCGTGCCGCCGGAGCCGGTACCGGCCACCTCGACGCCGGAGGCACCGGTGCCGAATCCACCGGCGATGATGGACAGCACCGAGCGGTTCATGGCGTCTGCCATCAGCTTGGTGAGGATGCCGCCGGAGGCGCCGACCAGCGCGCCGGCGATGGTCAGGGTGGCGTTGTTCAGCACGAAGCCGGCCATCGCCACCGCGGTGCCGGTGAAGGCGTTCAGCAGCGAGATCACCACCGGCATGTCGGCGCCGCCGATCGGCAGCACCATCAGGATGCCGATGCCGAGCGCGGCGATCGCCTCGATGGCCAGGATCCAGGCGTTGTGGGCACCGGCGATCACGTCCACGCCGGCCACCACCGCGGCCAGGGTGAGTACCGCCGAGGCCGCCCGGGCGCCGGTGAAGCTGACCGGCTGGCTCCAGTAGCCCTGCAGCTTGGCCGCCGCGACCAGCGAGCCCGAGAACGTCACCCCGCCGATCAGCACGTCCAGCGCCCCGGCCAGCGCGATGCCGGCCGAGACGTGCGGGTCGTGCTGGTAGTCGGCCAGCGCGATCAGGGTCGCCGCGCCGCCACCCACGGCGTTGAACAGGCTGACCAGCTGCGGCATCTGGGTCATCGCGACCGCCCGCGCCGAGTACAGCCCGACCGCGCCGCCGATCAGCGCGCCGCAGATCAGCACCAGCCAGCGGGTGACGTTCATCGTGCCGCCGTGGCTGACATCGACCAGCACGGCGACGACCGCGACCAGCATGCCGGCTGCCGAAAGCTGGTTGCCGCGCCGGGCGGTGGCCGGTGAGTTCATCATGTGCAGGCCCAGCACGAAGGCCACCGCGCCGGCCAGCGAGGCCAGCCGGACGCCGGTCTCGAATCCGCTCATGCCGGTACCTCAGTCAGGCTCGACAGCTCACTCATGCCGGGTCCGCCTCGTCGGCCGGTTTGACCGGCGCTCGACGGCGGAACATCTGCAGCATCCGGTCGGTCACCGCGTAGCCGCCCACCACGTTGGCCGCGCCGAACGCGGCGGCCAGGAAGGTCAGCACGTAGCCGATCGGTCCGTTGACGTAGGAGGACAGGATCACCACGCCGACCAGCACCACGCCGTGGATGGAGTTGGCGCCGGACATCAGCGGCGTGTGCAGGGTGGCCGGCACCTTGCTGATCACCTCGAAGCCGACCAGCAGCGCCAGCACGAAGATGGTGATGTCGCCGACGAATCCCTCGGTCATTGCACTGCCCCTTCGCTCTGCGCGGCTGCTGCCCGCGGCACCGGCGTGCACGATCTCGCCGGCATGGGTGATCACGACGCCCTGCTGGATCTCATCGGACGGGTCGATGCGCAACTCGCCCTCGGAGACCAGGTGGGTGATCAGTGCGCTGGCGTTGCGGCCGAACGCCTGCGAGGCACTGGTGGCCAGCCGGGACGGCAGGTTGGCCGCCCCGATCACCCGTACCCCGTTGCCTGCGAGCAGTGTCTCACCGGGCTTGGAGCCCTCCACGTTGCCACCGAGCGGGCTGGCGGCCAGGTCCACCACCACCGACCCCGGGCGCATCCGGGCCACCACGTCGGCGGTCACCAGCACCGGCGGCCGCCGTCCGGGCACCTGGGCGGTGGTGATCACGATGTCGTGCCGGGCGATGTGCTCGGCCAGCTCGGCCTGCTGCGCGGCCCGTTCCTCGGCGGTCAGCTCGCGGGCATAGCCGCCTTCGCCGGCCGCCGCGATGCCGGCCTTGAGCTCGATGAACTTCGCGCCGAGCGACTTCACCTCGTCCCGGGCCGCCGGCCGGACGTCGTAGCCACTCACCGTCGCGCCCAGCCGCCGTGCGGTGCCGATCGCCTGCAGGCCGGCGACGCCGGCGCCGAGCACCAGCACGGTGGCCGGCTTGGAGGTGCCGGCGGCGGTCATCAGCAGCGGGAAGAACCGGTCGTAGTGCTCGGCCGCCAGCAGCACCGCCCGGTAGCCGGCCACGCTGGCCTGCGAGCTGAGCGCGTCCATGCTCTGGGCGCGGGTCAGGGTGCGGGGCAGCCCGTCCAGGCTGATCCCGGTCACGCCACGGCTGGCCAGCTCCCGCACCAGTTCCGGATTGGTCAGCGGGCCCAGCATGCCGAGCACCGCCTGCCCGGTGCGCAGCTGCCCGAGCAGCTCGACCCCCGGGGCGCCGACCGAGACGATCAGGTCGGCCTGGCCGATCGCGGTGGCCCGGTCCACCACCCGCGCGCCGGCCTCGGCGTACCCCTCGTCGGCGAACCAGGCCGTCGCGCCCGCGCCGGATTCGACAAGTACCCCCACACCAGCGGCCACCAGCCGCTTGGCGCTGTCCGGATCCAGTGCGACCCGGCGCTCCTGGGGGGAGGACTCCTTGAGCGCCGCCACCGTCACCATGGGCGCACCCTATCGATCTCTCTCAGTCACATCGGGTGAAGTTACCCACATTGGCGCGCCGTTGCCTAGCGGAGCCGGACAGTCGGGTGCCGGCGGGCGGGTAATATGAACGTGCAGAGGCATGTCTTGCCAGCAGCATCCTTGCTCGACGTCGTGGTCCTTGGTCGTGCGCTTTCCGGTCCTGTGTGCAGCAACAGTGTTGTAACAGCACCAGGATGTGCGCGCCGGCTCGACGTACGGTCTAGCGCCGCTGGCCAACCGAATGGATCGAGGCTTCCCGCGTGACCGCACCCGTGCCCGAGGGCATCACCAACCCGCCGATCGACGAATTGCTGGACCGTACCGGGTCCAAGTACGCGCTGGTGATCGTCGCCGCCAAGCGCGCCCGGCAGATCAACGCCTACTACAGCCAGCTCGGCGAGGGCCTGCTGGAGTACGTCGGCCCCATGGTGGAGACCGCTCCCCAGGAGAAGGCGCTGTCCATCGCCCTGCGCGAGATCAACAGCGATCTGATCGAGTTCAAGCCCTCCGAGTCCTGACTCCGGGCCTGGCAGCAGACGAGCCGGCGATGCCGTCCTCCCTCGTCCTCGGCGTAGCCGGCGGGATCGCCGCCTACAAGGCCGTCGAGCTGCTGCGCCGGCTCACCGAGGCCGGCCACGACGTGACCGTGGTGCCCACCCGGTCGGCCCTGCAGTTCGTCGGCGAGCCGACCTGGGCGGCGCTGTCGCACCATCCGGTCGCCACCGAGGTGTGGTCCGAGGCGCACCGGGTGCCGCACGTGGCGATCGGACGGCAGGCGGAACTGGTCCTGGTCGCCCCGGCCACCGCCGACCTGCTGGCCAAGGCAGCGCACGGGCTGGCCGACGACCTGCTCACCAACACCCTGCTCACCGCCCGCTGCCCGGTGCTGTTCGCCCCGGCCATGCACACCGAGATGTGGGAACACCCGGCCACCGCGGCGAACGTGGCACTGCTGCGCAGCCGAGGCGCGATCGTGCTGGAGCCCGGTTACGGCCGGCTGACCGGTGCCGACACCGGCCGCGGCCGGCTGCCGGAGCCGGCCGAGCTCGCCCGACTGGCCGAGCTGCTGCTGCATCGCCCGGACGCGCTGCGGCCCGACCTGGCCGGCAGGCGGGTGCTGATCACCGCCGGCGGCACCCGGGAACCGCTGGATCCGGTGCGTTTCCTCGGCAACCGCTCCTCCGGCCGGCAGGGCTTCGACATCGCCTCGGTGGCAGCCGCCCGGGGTGCCCGGGTCAGCCTGATCGCGGCCAACGTCGAACTGCCCGTGCCGGCCGCCGCCGAGCTGATCGAAGTCGGCACCGCCGAGCAGTTGCGGGAGGCCACGCTGGCCGCCGCCAAGGACGCCGACGTGGTGGTGATGGCCGCCGCGGTGGCCGACTTCCGGCCGGCCAGCCAGGCCGTCAGCAAGATCAAGAAGGCGCACGGCGTGCCGCCGCCGGTGGAGCTGGCCGCCAACCCCGACGTGCTGGCCGACCTGGTCGCCGCCAGGGCGGCCGGCGAGCTGACCGCGCCGGTGATCGTCGGATTCGCCGCCGAGACCGGCGACCAGCACGCCGACGTGCTGGAGCACGGCCGGGCCAAGCTGGCCCGCAAGGGCTGCGACCTGCTGGTGGTCAACGAGGTCTCGGCCACCAAGGTGTTCGGCCGGCCGGACAACGCCGCGGTCATCCTCGGCGCCGGCGAGCCGATCGAGATCCCCCTCGGGCCGAAGACGGTGCTGGCCGCCGCGCTATGCGATTCGGTCGCCGCCCTGCTCGCTCGGTAAACTAGCCCGCTGACACCAATGACCCCCAACCCCGCAAGCCACGCAGGAAGCTAGGAGCGAATTCGTGAGCCGTCGCCTATTCACGTCGGAGTCCGTCACCGAGGGGCACCCGGACAAGATCGCCGACCAGATCTCGGACGGGATCCTGGACGCCCTGATCGCCGAGGACCCGGCCAGCCGGGTGGCGGTGGAAACGCTGATCACCACCGGGCAGGTGCACATCGCGGGCGAGGTCACCACCAACGCCTACGCCGACATCCCGGCCATCGTCCGGCGGACCATCCTGGGCATCGGCTACGACTCCTCGCGCAAGGGCTTCGACGGCGAGTCCTGCGGGGTCAGCGTCTCCATCGGCGCCCAGTCGGCCGACATCGCCCAGGGCGTGGACAGTGCCTACGAGGCGCGGGTGGAGGGCAGCGAGGACGCCATCGCCGCCCAGGGCGCCGGCGACCAGGGGCTGATGTTCGGCTACGCCTGCGACGACACCCCCGAGCTGATGCCGCTGCCGATCTGGCTGGCGCACCGGCTGGCCGAGAAGCTGACCGAGGTCCGCAAGAACGGCACCGTGCCCTACCTGCGCCCGGACGGCAAGACCCAGGTCACCATCGAGTACGTCGATGACAAGCCGGTCCGGCTGGACACCGTCGTGGTCTCCAGCCAGCACGCCGAGGACATCGACCTGGACACCCTGCTCAAGCCGGACATCGAGGAGCACGTGGTCAAGCCGGTGCTGGACCGCCTGGAGGGCGTTATCAGCATCGACTCCTCGAACTACCGGCTGCTGGTCAACCCCACCGGCCGGTTCGTCACCGGCGGCCCGATGGGTGACGCCGGCCTGACCGGTCGCAAGATCATCGTGGACACCTACGGCGGAATGGCCCGGCACGGCGGCGGCGCGTTCTCCGGCAAGGACCCGTCGAAGGTGGACCGGTCGGCCTGCTACGCGATGCGCTGGGTGGCCAAGAACGTGGTCGCGGCCAAGCTGGCCCGTCGCTGCGAGGTCCAGGTGGCCTACGCGATCGGCAAGGCCGAGCCGGTCGGGCTGTTCGTGGAGACCTTCGGCACCGAGGCGGTGCCGGTGGACCGGATCATCGACGCCATCACCGAGACCTTCGACCTGCGCCCGGCTGCGATCATCCGGGACCTGGACCTGAAGCGGCCGGTCTACCAGAAGACCGCTGCCTACGGCCACTTCGGCCGGGAGGACGCCGACTTCACCTGGGAGCGCGCCGACCGCGCCGAGCAGCTGGCCAAGCTCGCCAAGAGCTGAACCTGGTCGCGGAGAGTCGCCACCGGCGAGGTGGCAACTCTCCGCATCGGCCGGTTGGGGGGGCACCGGGTCCGCCCGGACGCTCGACTGCGTTTCGTCCGACCGACCTGGTAGGCAGGACAGGTGACCGAGTCCCGCGCCCAGGCGCCCATCGCGGATGCGCCCGGCGGGGCCGACACGGCCGGGATTGACGCGGGCCAGACTGACGCGGGCACGGTAGAGGCGCCCAGCCTGCCCGGCATGGGCCGGCTGAGGGCGCGCCGGCGGTCGGTCGCTCGCGAGCGGCAGGCCGCCGCCGACCAGCCGGTGGCCAGGGTCATGGTGGACTCGCCGCTGCCGCATCTGGACCGGCCGTTCGACTACCTGGTGCCCGCGGAGCTGTCCGAGGTCGTCCGGCCAGGCTGCCGGGTGCGGGTCCGGTTCGCCGGCCGGCTGATTGACGGCTGGGTGCTGCAGCGGCTGGACGCCACCGAGCACGATGGCCGGCTGGCCTTCCTGGAACGCGGCGTAGGCGACCTTCCGGTGCTCACGACCGAGACCAGCGAACTGTTCCGGGCGGTGGCCGACCGGTGGGCGGGCACGTTTGCCGATGTCGTCCGGCTCGCCGTGCCGCCCCGGCATGCCCGGGCCGAGTCGGCGACCCCGCCGGAGCCAACGCCCTTCCCGCCACCGGCCGCCCCGGACGGTTGGACGACCTACCGGTCCGGGCCGGCCTTCCTCACCGCGCTCGCGGCCGGCCGGCCCGCTCGAGCGGTGTGGAACGTGCTGCCCGGCGAGGACTGGCCGGCTCGGATCGCGCAGGCCGTGCAGGCCAGCCTGGCCGGCGGCCGGGGCGCGCTGGTGATCGTGCCGGACGCCCGCGACGCCGCCCGGGTGGACGCCGCGCTGTCGGCCGCGCTGGGCAGCGGCAGCCATGTCCTGCTCAATGCCGACCTCGGGCCGGAGGCGCGCTACCGGCGCTGGCTGGCGGTCCGGCAGGGCGCCGTGCGCGCGGTGGTCGGCACCCGCGGCGCGGTGTTCGCCCCAGTCGCCGGGCTCGGCCTGGTCGTGCTCTGGGACGACGGCGACGACCTGCACGCCGAACTCCGGGCGCCGTACCCGCACGCCCGGGACGTGGCCGTGCTGCGCGCCTCGATGGCCGGCTGCGCGCTGCTGCTGGCCGGCTTCGCCGAGACCGCCGAGTCGGCGCTGCTGTGCTCGGCGGGCTGGGCGCACCGGATCGCGGCCGATCGGGCCGCAACGCGGCGGGCCAGCCCGCGGGTGGTGGCCGCCGGCGACGAGATCGAGTCCGAACGTGACCCCGTCGCCCGTTCGGCCCGGCTGCCGGCGCTGGCCTTCCGGACCGCCCGCGCCGCGCTGGCGGGCGGCAAGCCGGTGCTGGTGCAGGTGCCGCGGCGCGGCTACCTGCCGGCGCTGGCCTGCGTGCGGGATCGGCTGCCGGCGCGCTGTGCGCACTGCGCGGGGCCGCTCGCCGCGGCATCTGCCGAGGGCACGCCGAGCTGTCGCTGGTGCGGCCGGCCGGCCACCGGCTGGCGCTGCCCGGCCTGCGGCGGCAGCCGGATGCGCGCGGCGCTGATCGGCTCGGGCCGCACCGCCGAGGAGCTTGGCCGCGCGTTTCCCGGCGCGGTGCTGCGGACCAGTTCGGGTGACTCGGTGCTGGCCGAGGTGCCGGCCGGTCCGGCGGTGGTGGTGGCCACGCCGGGCGCGGAGCCGCTGGTGGCCGGCGGCTATGGTGCGGCACTGCTGCTGGATGGCTGGGCGCTGCTGTCCCGGCCGGATCTGCGAGCGGCCGAGGAGACATTGCGCCGCTGGGCAAACGCGATCGCGCTGGTGGCCGCGGACGGCACGGTGGTGATCGGTGCCGACGCCGGGCTGGCCGCCGTGCAGGCGGCGGTGCGCTGGGATCCGGCCGGCTTCGCCGAGCGCGAGCTGGCCGACCGGCAACAGCTGCGGTTCCCGCCGGCCGGCCGGATGGCCTCGCTGACCGGCGCGCCAGCCGATGTCGCCGAGCTGCTGGCGGTCAGCCAGCTGCCGTCCTCGGCCGAGGAGTTGGGCTCGGTCGGGGTGCCGGTGCGGGATAGCGAGGCGGCCGAGCAGATTCGAGCGCTGCTGCGGGTGCCGCGCGGCGACGGAGCGGCGCTGGCCGAGGCGCTGCATGCCGGCGCGGCGATCCGCTCGGCTCGCAAGTCCGGCGGCCCGGTGCGGATCATGCTGGATCCGCTGGAGCTGTTCTGACGACTCGGCCGTTCGCGGCCCTGACGATGCCCGGCGTCGGCACGGGCGGGTCGCAACCTAGCGTTCGGGCTGGCCGGCCAACGACTTGATCAGGAAATCCCCCGACTCGTGCGCCCGGACGCTGCGGCCGGTCGCGTCCAGGTAGGCGTACTCGACGGCGTAGCGGGCTCCGCTCGGCGCGTAGCCCAGCGAGGTGTACAGCTTGCGGGCGCGCGGGTTGTCATCGCCGACGCCAAGCCCGATGGTGGTGCGTCGCCGCAGCGCGCTGGCCCGCTCGGCCTCGGCCAGCAGCGTCCGGCCCGCGCCGCGACCGCGCGCCTGCTCGGCCACGTAGAGGTGATTGATCTCCACGCAGTCGGGCAGTTCTGCGCGCACGCTGTCCATGGTCGGGCCGCGCCAGTGCACCAGGCAGTGGCCGACGACGTCCGGCGCCAGCGCGATCAGGTACAGCCAGCGGCCGGCGGACTGGCCGTCGAGGCGCTCGCGGTGCGCATTTCCCAGCGGCAGGACGGCCTCCAGCGCGGGCAGGTCAGCCGCCCGGCACGGTCGCGCCCACCCGACCGACCCCGTCATACGGCGAGTGTGCCGGATCGCCGAGGACCCGTTCCGGCGGCGCGCTCGCGCAAACCAACCACGGGTCCTGCGCGCATCCCTGACCGGACACTTGTGCAATCGGGGGCGGATCGGGATTCTTGTCGCGAAAGCAGGGACGTTCTCAGGGAGGAACTCCGATGGCTTGCGGTTGGCGGCGGTTCGCGGTGCTGGGCATGCTCGCCGGCCTGGTGTGCTCGCTACCGGGAATCGCCGACGCACGGCCCGGTCCGGCGACGATGCGCCAACCAGCCATCTCGCCGACCGGCTGCTCGGGCCAGCTGCTCGGCGACCCCGGGTTCGAGAGCGGCCACCCGATTCCCTGGGCGACATCGGCCTCGGTGTTCAACGACAGCAGCAAGGAGCCGCCACTGTCCGGCAACTGGGATGCCTGGATGGACGGTTCGGGCACCACGCACACCGACACCCTCAGCCAGGCGGTCACCATCCCCGCCGGCTGCCACGCGACGCTGGTGTTCTGGCTGCACATCGACACCGCCGAGACGACCACCACCACCGCCTACGACCGGCTGGTGTTGAAGTACGGCTCGACGACGCTGTTGTCGTTCAGCAACCTCAACCACAACGTCGGCTACAGCCCGAAGACGGTGGATCTGTCCGGCTTCGCGGGCAGGGCTTTCACCGTGGGCTTCACCGCCACCGAGGACAGCAGCCTGCAGACGTCCTTCGTGCTGGACGACGTGACGATCACGCTCAGCTAGGCCGGAACTCCGGCGGCACGCCACGCGCACCGCCGGAGCACGCTCAGCTGGCGAGTTCGCTCAGCTCGGTCAGCCGGAACTGGTTGCCCGACGGGTCCCGGAAACCGCAGTCGATGCCGTACGGGCGCTGCTCGGGCTCCTCGATGAACTCCACGCCGCGCGAACGCAGATCCTCGTAGGCGGCCCGGCAGTCGTCGGTGGTGAGGAAGACCGTGCCGGCGAAGCCCTTGGCCATCAGCGCGCGAACCTCCTCGGCGGCCTGCTCGTCCATCACCGGTTGGCCGGGGATGGCCATCAGCACGATCGCGATGTCCTCCTGGTTGGCCGGGGAGACGGTGAGCCAGCGGAAGTTGCCCAGCTCCGGCACGGTGACGTCGGAGCGGACCTGCATGCCGAGCTTCTCGGTGTAGAACTTCAGCGCCTCGTCCTGGTCGTGGACCCACAGCTGGGTGGTGGCGATGCGGTACATGGTGGCCTCCGGCCTGATCGATGGTTCGTTGTGGCACGAACGCTATTCAGCGCGCCGGACGGTCGTCTTCTCGAAACGTGCGCAGTTGCGGGCGGCCGTAGAAACGCAGCACGCAAGCAGGTACCCGGGCGAAGGTGGCCGCCGGCGGGAACGAGGCCCGGTAGGCGGCCGGCGTGGTGCCGAACATCCGCTTGAAGCTGGTGGTGAACGAGCCGATGCTGGTCAGCCCGACGGCGACGCAGATGTCGGCCACCGAGTCGTCGGTGTTGCGCAGCAGCGCGGCCGCCCGCTCCAGCCGGCGGGTGAGCAGGTAGGCGTGCGGCGACTCGCCGAACGCCTTGCGGAACGCCCTGCTGAAATGTGCCTGCGACAGCCCGGCCGCCCGCGCCAGGTCGGCCACGTCGAGCGGTTCGGCGTAGCGCATGTCGGCGAGATCCTTGGCCCGCAGCAGGTGCCGGGCGATCGGTAGGTGCGCCATCGGGAGACAAGTATGCCGGCTCGAACCTCGGCAAGTGGAGCGATCCGGCGGCTGGCTGGTCAGATCGCTCCACTTCCCGAGGAGAGGGGCGCCCTCCCGGCAGGGCAAGATCGGGGCGTGCGCATCGCGACCTGGAACGTGAACTCGGTCAAGGCCCGGCTGCCCCGGCTGCTCGGCTGGCTGGACGACCGGCAACCGGACGTGCTGCTGGTGCAGGAGACCAAGGCCACCGACGACTCCTGGCCGGCCGCCGCGCTGGCCGAACGCGGCTACGAGTCGGTGCACCATGGCACCGGCCGGTGGAACGGGGTCGCCATCCTGTCCCGGGTCGGCCTTGACCGGGTGACCCGCGGGCTGACCGCCGAGCCCGGCTTCGGTGGCCAGACCGAGGCCCGGGCGATCGGCGCCAACTGCGCCGGCGTCCGGCTCTGGTCGATCTACGTGCCGAACGGGCGCTCGGTCGGCAGCGACCACTTCCGGTACAAGCTGGACTTCTACCGGGCGCTGGCCGAACAGTGCGTGGCCGAACGTGCCGAACTCGGTAGCGAGGCTCCGTTCGGCCTGCTCGGCGACTTCAACGTGGCACCGTCGGACACCGACGTCTGGGACATCCACGCCTTCGACGGCCACACCCACGTCACCCCGGAGGAACGGGCTGCGCTGGCCGGGATCCAACGCGCTGCCGGGCCGGACGTCCCGCTGCTGGACCTGCTGCCGCGCGCCTCGGCCGACCCGAAGGACACCCGGCCGCCCTACACCTTCTGGGAGATGCGGATGCTCGGTTTCCAGAAGGGGCGCGGCATGCGCATCGACCTGGCGCTGGTCAGCGAGTCGCTGGCCGAGCGGGCCGAGGCGGTCTGGGTGGACCGGGATGCCCGCAAGGGCGAGGGCCCGTCCGACCACGCGCCGCTGGTGCTCGACCTGGCCTGATCCGAGCTAGGACTGGGCCGGCACCAGCAGCCGCACCAGGGTGAGCAGCGGGCGCGCCGGCGCCCCGCTCAGGCTGGAGGCCAGCGAGACCGACACCGACCAGAACGCGTCGGAGGCCGCCTGATGGGGCCACGCCGCCGCGATGTCGGCCAGCTTGCCGGCCGGGTCGTCGGACAGCAGCGTGTGCGGCAGCAGCGCGACCGGCATCTCGCTGATGATTCCCGAACCGGGCACGCCGTCCTGCGCCGGTACCAGGGGGAAGGCGTAACCGAGGGCCAGCGTCACCGGCGCGGTGCGCACGTCGGAGAAGAGCGTCGAGAACGCTGCCTGCAGCCGCTCCCGCAGATCCCCGCCCGCCAGTTCCAGGTCGAGGTTCCACTCCAGCAGCGGCACCGCGACATCCGGAGCGGTCACCTCGGCGGTGCCCAGCACGAACGCCGGGTTCGTCAACACCCCGGTCGGCCCGAGCAGGTGCTCGTTGCGGTGCACCGCGAGGCTCGCCCGGGCGTTCTGGGTGCTCGCCACGTTCAGCCCCGGCCAGGCCGCGCGCAGCGTCGGCCAGCCCATCGGCTCGATCGGTTCCTCGGGCAGGTAACTCAGCGCGCCGCCGGACGGGCCGTCGGGGTTCGGTGCCAGGCCGACGAAGCTGCCGTCGGCCAGCCGCCAGGACAGCTCGGGCCACGCGCCGGTGGGGCCGGGGCTGTCCTGCCCGTCGAGGGTCAGGGTGACGTGGTCCAGCTGGCTGGAGTCGCTCCGGAACGCCACGGCCACCCGGAAGCCGTACCGGAGGTTGTCAACGCCCACGTCGTCGAACCCGACGCCGTCGGCCAGCGCTTCGGCGGCCCGCCGCGTCGGTGGTGCGGGCCAGTGCGCCGCCCACGCCTCGGCAATGGGCTCGACGAGGGTTGCCAGGCTGCCGGCCAGGTTGTCGGCCGCGGCCGGCTGCTGACCGGCCGGCAGCGCGTAGGCGGCCATCCGCTCGCGCACCTCGTCGGCGATCAGCGCGTACCCGCCCAGCGCCGCGGCCAGATCCAGCTGCAAGGCCAGCAGCCGGACGTCCGGCTCGACGACGTTGAAGGTGACCGCCAGCAGGATCTCGTCCTGCGCCGCGTGCTCGTGCGACCAGGTCACCCCGAACGTCCACTGGCCGGCCTGCTCGAGATCCGGCTCCTGCTCGCCCTGCCAGGTCTTGGTCGCCGACTGTTCGGCGATGATCGGCAGCGGAGGGTGGGCCCGCAGCGGCACCGGCACCACCGGCGAGCCGAGGTCGTCGACGATCGCCGCCGGCTGGTAGGCCCCGGTCAGCGGCCGGACGAAGGTCAGCCGTTCGCACGCCTGGTAGCCATCCGCGCCAGGAACCTGGTGCAGGTCGAAGTCGAGCGTGTCGAAGCCGAGGTCGAGCGCGCCGGTCGTGACCGAGGTCTGGCGAGCGGGCACCGGGACGGTGAGCGCGAGGCTGACGAACGAGGCCTTTTCCGCCAGCTCCGCGGTGCCGCTGGTCAGGGTGAAGTCGGTGGCGTGGTCGGCCGGTGGCGTGGCCGGTCCGGTCAGCCGGGCCGGGCGCAGGGTGGTGCCCGGCGAGGTGTAGGCGGAGGTCACCGCGGTGTCGTACTGCACGATGGTCGCCACGTCGTAGGTCGCGGCCAGGCTCACCCCGCCGGAGGCCGCCAGGTCCTCGACGGCGCGTACCAGCCCGGCCGCGCCACGCGGATCGACCGCGTGCCCCGGCCGGCTGCCGGAGGCGACCGAGGCCAGCACCGGCGCGAGGCCCTTGGCGAGCGCGTCGGCGATCTGCCACTTCGCCCGCAGCAGGTCCGTCAGGGCGGTCCGCGAAGCGGCGCCGCGGCGGTACATGCCGGCGACGTACGGGGCGGTGAGGTACAGGTCGAGATCGGCGAGCAACCGCCGCGCCCAGGTTTCCACATCGATGCCCTGCACCTCGTGCTGGGTCGCCGGGCCGAGCGTGCCGTCCTCGGTGAGCCGCCGGACGAGAAGCTCGCTGCGGCTCTGCAACTCGGGGTAGAGCGGGCGCAGCGCGAAGTACCGCGGCTGCGTCGAACCGTCCGGGTAGCTGACGCCGGGCAGCAGGTGCACCGACGCGATCCCGGCGGCGCCGAAGTTGGCCGCCCACAGGTCGGCCGTTTCACCCTCGACCCGGCTGGTGGCCAGCCGCAGGTCGGGCAGCACCGCGGCGCAGGCGTCGATGAACGCGTCGAAGGTGTGCGTGTCGGTGCCCGGCTTGGGTACCGCCGGTGCCGGCACGATGCTCTCGGCCCGCTCGACCGGGCCGTTGGAGTGTTCGGTCCGCAGCTCCGGGTGCACCGCCTCCCGCTCGCGCTGCAGCCGGAGGATGGTGCTGAGCGGGAACGTCGGGCTGGCGAACGGACCGGCCTTGACGCCCAGCCCGACCGATACCCGCATCGGCGGCGGCGGAAGCAGCACCCGGGTGGGTTGCAGCAGCGCCGCGGTGGGGTTCTGTGCGAGCAGCCCGGCGATGTCAACCGGCGCGCCGGCTTCGGCGAACCGGCCGAGGATCGCGTTCACCGTGTCGTGCGCGACCGTCCGGATGCTCACCCGGGCATCGCTGCCCGGCTCGGTGACCGTCAGCGTCACGTCCGGCCGCACGACGCCGAGCAGGGCGGCATTGGCCTGCACCAGCCCGGCCGGGCTCACGCCGAGCGGCCCGGCGGCATCGGCCGGCACCGGCGCGGCGAGCGTCGGCGCCGGGCAGACCAGCAGCGCGCCGGCAGCCAGCGCCGCCGGGTTCGCGGCAACGGTGGTCACCAGATCGGCCAGCGTCACCGCGGCCTGCTGCTGGCGCAGCCGGGCGAGGATCGCGTTCAGGCTGTCGCCGGGACGCACCTCGGTGCTGGCCGAGCCGCCGGGCACCGTCACGGTGACCGAGGCCAGGCCGAGCAGGCCGGGCATCGCGGCGTTCGCGGCGGCCAGCGCCTGGGCGCTCGTGCCGAACCGGCCCGCGATCTCGTCCAGACTGTTGCCGCGCTGGACGCCGTAGGGCACCAGCACGTCGACGCCGAGCGGCTCGGCGACGCCCGGCAGCGGCACCTTCGCGGCACCCCCGGCCAGCGGCAGCGACGCGTTGTCGGCCAGCAGCTGGCCGAGCGAGCAACCGAGCCGGGCAGCCAGCTGGCCGAGCCGCTCGCCGCCGGACGGAACCGGCGGGGCCGGCGACCACGTGCCGAGCACGACGAGGGTGCCGGGCGCGAACAGGTCGGGCGTGCCGGCATTCAGGCTGGCAACCGCGTCGAGCTGCGCACCGGCCAGCGACTGCAGCGTCGCAGCGCCGACGGCGACCACGTGCGCCAGCCGCAGCACCGCGGCATCGGCGAAGATGCCCGTCCGGTCGTGGTTGGCCCGCGCCAGCTCGGTGGTGGCGACATCCACGCCGAGCTCGGCAAAGGCGGCGCGGACCTGGCCGAACGACGTCAGCCCCGCCGCCACGGCCACCTGCACACCGGCTGCGGTGAACACGAATCCCTCGCGCAGGATGGGTTGTTCGTCGTTGTCGAGGGCCAGCTGCTCGGCTGTGCTCCGGTGCGCGTCGGCCAGCTTCTGCAGGGTCTCCTCGACCGCCGACGGAGGCAGCGGCGGCAGCAGGATCGGTGGGATGGCCAGCACTACGCCCGGCCGCAGCGGCATCGCGGCGTTGCCGGTGAGCAGATCGGCAGCACTGGCCGGCCGGGGCCAGCCGGCCGGGATTCGGCCCACGATCGCGTTCGCCGTGTCGCCCTGCTCGGTGATCAGCCGGGCGAGAGCGGCCAGCGGCGTGCCGGGGGAGAGCAGGCTGGCCGCCGGCAGCTCGGCCAGCGCGCTGCCGAGCGTACCGAAGCCGAGGCCGGTGGCGGTGTTGAGCTCGCCGACGGTACCGGCCCGGCCGGCCGCGAACGCCGGCGCGGCGTTGGCGCAGGCCGCGGCGAACAGGCTGCCCGCCGCGGTGAAGCGCCACAGCGGCCAGTTGCCCTCGCGAACCGACTGGGCCAGTGGCGCGCCGGCCTCGTCCTGGTGCAGCGTGGTCAGGATCGCCGCGCCCACCGTCGGCTGCGCGAGCTGGTAGGACGCCTCGGCGTGCTTGGCCGCCTGGTGGCCGGCGGCCTCGGCCGCGAGCCGCACGTCGGCGCCCGGCGCGGGGACGAACGTCGCCGTCTGGGCGTTCAGCGTCACGGTGAGCACGGCCTGACCGTCCTCGGTGCTGAGCCCCCAGCCGGTCGTCGTGCCGGGCCAGGTGCCGGGCGCGAGCAGCGGGTCGGTGTAGCCCATGGTCACGTCCACCGGAGCGGGCGGTTGGGCGGTGACGTTGCCGAGCACGTCGGCGAAGCCGAGCTGGAACGTGGCGGTGGCGGTGGAGGCGGGGTGGCTGCCGCCGAAGCCGCGGTACGGGTCACCGGCCGGCGCCGGCAGGCCGGCGACGGCGGGCACCACCGAGGGCGGCCCGTCCTGGAAGAGCGGTATGACCTGGTCGTAGCGCCACAGCGAAGGCAGGTCCTGCTCCGCATCCGGCGCCGGCTCGGCGTCGGCGGCCAGCGCGGCAAGCCGGGCGATCCGGCGCGCCTGCTCGACGCGGTGCCGCTGCCAGGCCGGACGGTTGGTGCCGTCGTCGTGCTGCGGCGGTGCCGGCGGGGCGGACCGGCCGTCCTTGTTCGCGTACGCCCCGCTCACCTCGGCTAGCAGCAGGCTGAACAGCTGGCGGGCGCGGGCCTCGGCCGCCGCCGGGTCGGGCAGGCCGGTCGGATCCGGTGCTGGCGGCAGGACGAGCGTGATGCCGCCCGAACCCGCCGGGATGACCGCCTGCCTGACCAGCTCCTCGGGGTGCGCGGACGGATCGGCCGCCTCCAGGTACAGCGACTGCGCGCTCGCGTCCAGCCCGGCCGCGACCAGCGCGCAGTTGTCGGTCGGTTGCAGCGTCCGGCCGCCGGGCGCCGGCTGCTGCTGCGGGCCGGTGATGGCGAGCAGCCACAGCGTCGCGGTCCCGTCGTCGGCGAAGACGCCGGCCGGCAGCCCGAGCCCCTGGTGCACCGTCAGCCCGAGGTGGAATCCGCCGCCCCCGGCGACGCTGGCCTCCCACAGCAGCTGCAGGAACGGCGCGGGTGAGGCCAGCGTCGCGACCAGCGTCTGCGGCGGCGCGGTGAGCCGGACGTCGGTGGCCATGTTCGCGCGGACCGCGAAGGTCGCCTCTCCGGTCGCGTCCAGCAGCGCTATGCCGCTCGGGTCGCCGGCGTCCGGGGCCGGGGCGACGCCGAGGTAGACCGCCATCGGGAGGGTGCCGACCGGCGCCGAGCGGGCGGCGAGCGCCAGTTCCAGCAGCAGGTCGCGGTCGGCGGTGTCGGCGCCGAGCAGCTCGTAGAGGCCGAGGTCGAGCGGGCCGGGCGGCCGCCGGACGGTGACCGCGACGAAGCTGGCGAACGTGCTGTTCGGAACGGGCGAATGGTCGGCGACGCTGGTGCCGTCGTCGGCGCGGGCCAGCGTCCACGGGGTGGGTGAGCCCGCCCGCGCCTTCGCGACGGCGTCGGCGGGCAGCCGCCAGAGCGTCGGGTTGCCGCCCGGATCCGGCACGCCCGCCATCGGGACGGCGGAGGTCGGGGCGGCCGGGATCGGCAGGCCGATGCCGCCCTGCAACTCGACCCGGTGGCCCAGCCCGTAGGTGCGCACGACCTCGCCGGCGACCGCGATCGGTGCCGGTCCGGAGACCGGCGCGACCGGCAGCCGCGGCGCGGGATAGCGGTGGCTGAGCTGCTCGTTGGTGGCGGTGAAGTCGAGCGCGTCGGGCGCCTTGGCGCCGGTAAAGGCGAGCCAGTCCAGGTCGTCGCCGGCCACCTTGGTCACGGTCGCGGCGAAGGCGGTGGTGCCGTCCAGCGGCGGTGCGGCCAGCTGCTGACCGGTCAGTTCGGCCAGCCCGGTGAGCGGGCCCGCGGCCCGCACGGTCCGGCCGTCGTCGACGTTGGTGTCCGGCACCGGCCTGGGCAGCCGGGTGCCGGACAGCAGCTGGCGGGAAACCTGCTTGACCACGGCGGTCAGCCCGGTGCCGCTGGCGCCGCTGGCGACCAGCGCGTCCATCCGCTGCGCCGGCAGGTGGGCGACGCGCAGCTCGGCGCCGGCGGGGAACAGCCCGCTCGCGCCGGTGACCTCTTTCCGGGCCGCCAGCTCGTCCAGCGTCAGCCCGGCGGCGCTGGCCAGGCCGGCCAGGGACAGGCCCTTGGTCGCGAAGGGCACGCTGGACGGCTCCAGGATCTCCAGCGGCGTGAGCACCGGGGAGCTCGCCAGCCAGCCGACCAGCGTCGCGGTCCGGTCCTCGGTCGGCAGCACCAGCCGGGCGGCCAGCCGCTGCGGGGTCTCACCGGACTGGACGGCCAGCGCCGGCATCGCCGGCACGTCGGCGCCGGTGACCCGGGCCCGGAACGCCTGCCAGGCCGGTTCGGGGTAGGCATTCGGTGCCTGCGCCAGCGACAGCGCGGCGCCGATCCGCAACAGCGTGTCGCCGGGCACCGTGGTGTAACCGGTGGTGTCGGTGCTGTTCGCCGCCGCCGGCACCAGCAGCGCGCTGCCTGCCGGGATCTCCTGGCCCGGTTCCAGCGTGTCGAGCACCGCGGCGTTGGCCGGGATGCCGGCGATTGCCTGGGCGTACCACTCCGCCTCCGGTACCTGCGTGTCGGCGTAGTACCGGACGTAGAAGATGCCGGCGAGCAGCGCGGTGGCCACCCCGGGCAGCGGCGCGGTGCGCGCCGGCACCGGGAACGTCGCGCCGGCCAGCAGCACCCGGCGGTCGGCCAGCCCGGCGTCGGCGACCAGCCGTTGCGGGTTGCCGTCCGGTCCGTAGAGCCGCTGGGCGATCGTGCTGAGGGTGTCGCCGGGGCGGACCGGGATCCGCAGGCCGGACAGCTCGAGCGTCGTGTCGGCCAGCATTGGCTCGGCGGCGTTGTCCAGCACCAGCGTCGCGCCGGCGACGCCGACCGTGACCGGCAGGCTGCTGCCTGGCACCGCCGCCGCCAGCTCCGCCTCGAGACCCGGGTTGAGCAGCCGCAGCTCCAGCAGCCCGGCGCCGAGGTAGCCGGCCACGGCCTCGACCGTGTCACCCGGCCGCACCACGTAGCTCACCTCGTCGCGCGGCAACTGCGGGTCGGCGGCCACCACGTCCAGCGAGCGGTCGCCGACGACGACGGTGTGGCCGGCCAGGCCAAGCTGTGCCTGGCGCACCGCCTCGCGCGCGGTCATCAGGCACCAGTCCCGGAACGCGTAGGCGGCGAACGGCTCATATTTCGCCGGGTCGTCTTCCGGCGGCGGTCCGGCGCTGTCGCGGACCGGGGAGAAGTCAGCCATGTATCGCGACGCGCCGTGGGCGTACAGCGGTCCGATCCGGTGGTCGGTGCTGAGGTTGCTGACCACCGTGTCGCCGAGGGAGACGGTGACGAACGGCGGCAGCGGCAGCGGGACCGCCTCGACCTCCTCGGATTCCGCGGCGTTGCCGTCGCCGGAGATCGCGAGGCGGACGTTCGCCTGCAGCAGCGCGGTGAGGTTGGCCAGCGAGAATGCCTCGTCGGCGACCGCGCGGGTCTGCAGGGCATCGGTCAGCGCCTGCAGCTGGCCCGCGGTGAGCAGGCCCGGCGTGCCGCCGGTGCCCCGGACCGCGTTGAGCGACCAGCGCAGCAGCAGCTCGACCAACGTCGCCGCCGGGCCGCCGTCGCCAGTGTTGGCGAACAGCAGGAACGCCACCCGCCAGTCCGGCGGGTGCTCGCCGGCCATGCCGACGTGCGGCAGCGTCCAGTCGATCGGCGGCCCGGCCACCGAGAAGGTGGGCAGCAGGCTGAGTTCGGCCGGCGTGACACCGGGCAGGACGAGGGCGGGTTGCCAGTCGAACACAAGCTCCTCGATCGCGGCGATCTGGACGGCGACCAGCCGCCGGTGGTTGCGCCGCGCGGCAGGCAGTCCGGCGGCAGCCAAGACTCGCATGCCGGCGGGCCCGCCGCCCGCAGCGACAGCCCACGGCGTGGCCGACACGCTGCCGACGGTGATGCTGGCGTCGAGTTGGAGCCGGAAGGAGAAGGAGATCGTGATGAACAGGATCTTGATCCTGGCCTCGGCGCGCACGCTGACCTGCAGCGCGAACAGGGTCGGCCGGTGCGCCTCGAATGTCACGCTGGCCTGCGCGTAGGCCTCCAGCGTCACCGAGGCCTTGACCACCAGGAAGTTGACCTCGGCGTAGACCTTGCCGTGGATCGCGGCGATGCCCTGCCCGCGGTAGTACAGCGCGGTCGCGGCGCCTTCGGCGGACGGGTTGAACCAGGCGAACACGCCCTCGAAGATCACCTGTACCTCGACGTAGGCACCGCCGCGCAGCGGGCCCATCACCAGTTCCTTGCCGACGCCGACCGCGATGCCCAGGCCCAGTTCGAGCACCGGGGAGAAGGTGCCGTTGGTGATCGGCGGCACGCGGCGGGAGGTCGTTCCATTCAGCACGCCGAGGTAGAAGCCGCCCCGGCCGATGAATGGGAAGTAGCTGAGGGAGAACGACCGGTCGAAGTTGCGCCCGTGCGGAAAGCCCAGGTCCAGCAGGAAGTTGCCGTTGGTGTAGATCTCGATCACGACGATGCCGAGCGTGATCGACACCGCGCCCAGCTCGATCCGGCGGAACTGGTCGGGCAGCCGCAGCTCGATCCGGAACATGCCGATGCCGCCGGCAAGCTTCTTGTACAGCACCTCGAAGCGCAGCCCTGCTAGCGGGCCGGCCCGCTCGCCGCGCAGCCCGATCGACAGGCCGTACAGGCCGGGATCGGCGAAGATCAGCGCGATGTCCACGGTTCCCAGCACGCTCAGGTCCAGGCCGACCAGCCACTGGCTGGCCGCGTCGTAGACCATCGCGCTGCCCTTGATCGGATTCGCGCCGGGCTTGGCCGGGCGCATGTCGCGGGTCAGGCCCTCGATCGCCGCGGCCACCGTGTCGGGCGGGTTCTTCAGCCGGACCCGCTGGCCGAGGCCGAGGTAGCGCACCACCAGCAACGACTCGCCCTGGCCCGGCACGGTGGGTGGCGTGCCGTCGATGACGTCCCAGCGCAGCGCGTCGGCGCCGGTGAACGGCTTGCCGAGCAAGGTGCCCTCGACGATCAGATCGACCTTGCGCTTGGCGCCGAGTTCGTAGTGCACGCCGATCTTGCTGATCGTGCCGATCCCGAGGTCAACCTGCACGTCGTAGGTCAGGTCGATCGACTTCTCGGTGGGGTCGATGATGAGCGTGAACCGGGCCAGGTCGACCCGCTTGAGCAGGTCCCACGGCGGGTCGAGCCGGAAGCCGAGGGTCGGTGCCGCGAGGTTCACCAGGTATTCGAGCAGGTCGCCGAGGGTCACCCCGCCGAGCTGGATGGCCACCGCCTGGTGCTTGGGCGTGCCGCGCCACAGCGTGCTGCCCTGTACCCACAGCTCGCCGAACTGCACCTTGATGGCCCAGGTCGGATCGTCGATGCCGAGGTCGCGACGCACCTCGAGGTACAGCCGGTTGACCGATATCCAGCCGGTGAGCTTGCCGGCCGGCTGCCCGGTCGGGGTGGTCTTGGCAAGCTCCAGTTCGGCACCGGCGCCGATGGTGACGGGGGTGTCGAGGATCTCGACGGTGAAGCCCAGTTCGATCGCGCCCTCGAACGACCAGGTCTGCCGGCCGGTGTCAACGCTGGCCCGCAGCGCGGTGATGGCCAGCGCCGCCAGCCACTCGGGTGGTGAGCTGACGAACAGGCCGACGAGGTGGCGGGCGGTGAGTGGCACGCCGGCCAGCAGCTCTCCGGTGAAGATCCAGCCGCCGCCCTCGCCGGCCGGCAACTCGGCGCTGAGCGTCATCGCCGGCTGCCCGGACGGGTCGTCGCCGGCACCGAGGGTCAGCGTGCCCGCGATCCCGCCGCCGAGCCGCGACGGAGCCGCGTCGATGAACAGCACCAGTCCGGTGAGCCGGAGGTTGTTGACGAACGGCAGCGGCCAGGACATCTCGATCTCGGCGGCCGCGGCGAAGCGCTGCTGGCGCGGATCGGCCACCATGCTCAGCCTGGTGATGGCCATTGGCTTGCCGTCGGAGTCCGGCGTCGGCGGCCCGCTGTGGCCGAAGAAGTGGCTGAACATCTGACCGACCGGGATGCTGGTGCCGCTGCGCAGGTTCCCGGTGATGACGAAGGCGGGCAGCTGCGCGCTCAGGTCGATGGTCGGCGCACCGGTCCCGCTGCCGATCCGGATGCTGCCGTACACGCTGCCGCCCACCACCGCCCGGCTGGTGCCACCCATCGTCACGAACGAGAGCACCCAGCGGGTGCCGAGGTCGCCGACCTTCACGAACGGGATCGGCGCGTCCCAGAAGGTGTCCGGCGGCGATTCGATGGTGATGGCCAGCGAATCCAGCGAGAAGCCGCCCGACTTGCGGGAGATCACCGTCTCCACCATCGACAGGCCGAACGCGTCGAGGCCGGTCAGCCCGGGCGGGACGGCGATCGTGTCGGGCGCGACCTCGAACAGCTCGGCGATCGCTGAGAGCGTGCGCGACAGCGTCAGGTACGGATCGAAGGCCACGTTCAGCCGCCAGGCCCGCTCGGAGACGAGCAGCGGCGCGCGGATGTCGGCCCGCACCGGCTGCTGCTTGCCGATGTCGAGCGTGCCGACCACGGTCAGCTCGCTGAACGCCGAGACCCGTGCCACCTCGGGATCCAGGCCGACCACCGACCGGATGCCGAAGCCGGGGCCGTGCAGGGTGGTCGGCTCGATCGGCAGCTCGCCGACGGTGGTGGCGCTCGCCTCGAGCGCGGGTGGTGCGGCGGAGTCGGCCGGCATCGCCAGCCGCCCGTCGAGGGTGAGCGGCCAGGGCGATACCCAGTCCTGGTAGGGAGAAACCGCGCCGGTCGGGTGCAGCGCGCCGGTGATCCGCAGATCCTTCCCGCCGCTCCGGCCGGTCAGCGCGACGCCGGCGAGGTTCACCTGGGACAGCACCGATTTCCCGTAGACCAGTGCGTTGCCGGTCTCGTCCGGCCTGAGCGTGGGCGCCAGGGTCGGGAAGGTGGCGGTGAACGTCCAGCTGTCGGCACTGATGGTGAGCGCGAGTTCGTAGGCAACGTCGGTGCCGGCCTCGGTGACGGTGAGCCGCGCCGCGACGGCGGTGGGCAGCGGTTCGGGCGCGCCCGCGCCGCCCCGCCGGACCGCCAGGCTGCCGTCGCCGGCCGCGACGACCGACGCGCGGCTTTGGGTGACGCTCGCGGTGGTGAGCACGAAGGCATTGCCGATGGTGAACAGGTCGAGAACCGGACGCAGGCCGGTGGTCGGGGCCTTCGCCGCGCTGGCGGCGAGGTCGAGGGTCTGCTCACCGACCGGACCGCGCAGCTCGTCGTGCAGCGCGCGGTATACCTCGTCCAGCGTGGTCGTCATGAGATCTGCCTGGCGTTGCCGAGTCCCGGCGGGACCGGCCGCGGGGATGGCACGGCGTCACGCTGCTGGTCTTGCCGGGCCTCGACCACCGGCTGCTCGTCGTCGGTCGGCTCGTCGTCCGGCAGTTCTGCCGAGGGCACCCAGACGTACTCGTCGTCCGGCAGCGGGCCGCCGAGCATCGCCTCGACGTGCGCGATGTGCGCCGGGTGCAGGTCGTCGCGGCGGAACGCCACCAGCACCTCCGTCTTGCCGTCGTTCTTGACATCGAAGGCCCAGGAGATGGCGTTGGGCGGCGGTGCCGGCTTGTCGTAGATCACGGCCGCGGTCTCCAACGCTTCCGGCGGAAAGGCAACCGGAATCGGTGCGTTCACGAAGGTGTAGAAGTAGTCGGTGGTGTAGACGTTGCGCGCGGTCCGCGCCACGTTCCAGCCGCCGAACGGCGGCCACTTGGTCGGTACCCCGTCGTCGGCTTTGCGTTTCTTGTTCGGCGGCGGCGGCTTCTTCGCGGTGACCAGCGGCTTCCATGCCAGCGAATCCGGTTCGAAGTAGGCCGTGTAGAAGTGCTGGTCCAGCTTCATCGCGGCCAGCACCGGGTCGATGAACTTCGGCTTGTCGAGCAGGTGCGAGCTGAAGTCGGCCAGGACGGTGATCGACGGGTGCCAGAAGCCTCTCCGCTCACCGGCGCTGGCCGACACCGTCTGCGGGGCGAGGACGTCAACGAACCGCTCGACCACCTCCTTGCCGGCCTCCCAGTTGCGGGTGCCCGGTCGCGCGCCGCCGAGCAGGCTGTAGGTCGTCGAATCGCTGCCGTGGTGCGGTGCGGTGACCATGAAGACGGTGCCGAGCCTGGCCTTGACGCCGGGCCGCTCCAGCACGTTGACCGCGTGCGCGAGGGTCAGGCCGGTCGCGTCGCCGGTGGCGATCATCGAGACCCCGCCGAACTTCGCCGCCACGATCAGCGACTTGGTGTTGATCGCGTAGCCGTCACCGCGGTCGTTCAGCTCGATCTTGCGCCGCTTTCCGTTCCCAATGGTCACCGTCGCGCCGGTGGTGTTGGCCGCGAGCACCCACAGTTCGATGCCGCCGATCTTGGCGACCGGCTCCCAGTTGGTCGGGTCGTCGTCGTCGAAGGAACTCCAGGCCGCCTCGAACTGCTTCTCCACGTCGTCCACGTCGGAGTCTTCCGGGGCGTAGTCGAACAGCAGTTGCAGGGTGTTCGTCTTTCCTTTGGTGTACAGGCCGTACTCGCCGCCGAACCAGGTCCGCTTCACCGTCAACCTCGGCGTGTCCATGCTGCCGGGGGGATAGAAGTAGCTGAGCAGCTCGGCGATCAGGTTGTGGTGGTCGGAGTCGCTGTGCGAGAGCAACACCTCGTCCAGCGTGGCGTCGTCGGCGTCCATCTTCAGCAGTTCCTGGGCGATGATCCCCGCCGACGGCTTGCCGGCGCGGGTCTTCCAGGCCTCGGATCCGATGTCGATGATGCCGGCGTTCTTCGCCACCGCGTTCGGGGCGTCGCTGTCGAAGTACTGCACGAAGTTCGCGCTGCCCTGGCCGACATCCATCACGCAGAACCGCATCCGACTCATGTCTCTACCTGCTCTTCGCGCGAGCGCTCATCGCTGGGATTCGCTGCGCTCCTCACTCGCTGATGCTCACTCATGGGGTCAACTCCCTCGGCGGGGCGGCCGTCAGCTTCGGCGGCGTCGGGGCGTTCGGGTCAACGTAGGCGGCGTACCAGCCGACCGAGCGGCTCGCCCCGGTCGGGTCGCCGAACAGCACCAGGTCCAACTCCCCGGGCGGGAAGGAGATGCCGAGGATCGACAGCGCGAGGTGGCGCAGCCGCAGGATGTAGCTGCGTTCGGGGCCGTCCGTGGCCTGCTCCTCGAACGTCTCGAATCCCAGCGAGCGGAAGCCGAGCCGCATCACGCCCTGCAGCGGCCAGGTCACCCCGCCGGCGCCGTAGCCGGGCAGCTTGAGTCCCAGGTAGGCCGGGCGCTCGCCGTCGGCCGCCCCCGGCCCCCAGCCGGCCAGGATCTGCAGGGACACCGGCGCACCGTCGGACAGCGCGCCGAACGTGCCGAGTTCCAGCGACCACACCAGGCCGAACCAGGGCGGGTCGAGCGGGGTCTGCTCCAGATCGGCCGAGACCGACAGGTATCCCAGATCCTGCGGCTTCTCCTTTGCCGGTGAGGCGATCAGCCCGGTCAGGCTGACCGGGAAGCGGTTGACCAGCGCGTTTCTCCGGGCCCGGCTGCGCGACGGGTCCAGCTGCACCGGGGTCAGGTCGGCGACGAACGTCTTCTGCTGCTGCTCACCCAGGGCATAGCTCATCGACACGGTCAGGCCTTCGTAGGCCAGCCAACCGTCGTCGTCCGGCGACTCGCCGATGGCCGGGCCGTAGCCGAAGTGGTCGAAGCGCGGCAGGTCGGCGAAGCGCAGCAGGCCACCCAGCACGAAGCTGGTCGTCACCCGGCCGCCGTGGTCGGTGCCCACCGTGGTGGCCAGCCGTACCCGCTCGACGTCGATCGACTGCAGCATCGAGCGGGTGGTGACGAACCGGTTCACCCCCTCCAGCTCGAAGACGTAGGCGGGCGCGCCGGCGGTGCGCTGGGCGCTGCCGTTGAGCACCAGGTTGTTGCCGTGGGTGGGATCGAGCTTGGTCAGCCCGACGCCGAGCAGCTCGTTGACCATGAGCTGGACCCGCGCGGAGAAGTCGGTGAGCACCGCGTTGGCGAAGCGGGCGGTCAGCACCTGGGTCTTGAACGCGAAGCGGATCCGGTCCGGGTCGTTGGGATCGAGGGTCTGGTCCACCGGGTCCTGGTAGTCGATGAGGCCGAACGCCGCGGTCTGCTGGGTGGAGACGCTGCCCGAGTCCAGCCGCACCGGCGTCAGGCTGAAACCGACGTGGTGGGCGTAGAACCTCGTCGGGTCGATCCCGGCGGTGGCGAACTGCAGCTCCGAGGGCAGCGCGGCCAGCGAGACCGGCGCGTTCAGGAACAGCACGCCGGTCCAGGCCGGGTCGGCGACCACGGTGCGGTAAAAGGCCTTGTACGGGTCGCTCGCCGGCACCGTCTCGTCCTGGGCCCGCGTGCGGGCGGCGGCGAAAATTCGGGCCAGTTCCCGCTGAGTGGCGGCGATGCCGCCGTCCGGCAGGCCACCGGCCGCCGGCCAGCTCCAGGCCGGCGGGTCGGCAGCCAGTGACTCCAGCGGCCGGGGGCACAGCTTGACCAGCAGGATCGTTGGAGCGTCGGTGTCGGGCCTGGCCGGCGTGGACTGGGTGCGCCACGAGCGCGGCGAGAGCTGGAAGGTCCAGCCGCTCAGCACCACCTTGAGGAAGCCGCCGATCCGGCACAGCGTCTGCAGCTGGCCGGCGTTCGGCGGCGTGGGCGTGGCCGCGGCCAGCGCGCCGGTGAATGCCCGCTCGTCCTCGAACACCTTCGGCACGCCGCCCGGCATCACCACCGGACGCACCGAGGCGAGCACGGCGTCCGGAATTCCCTGGCTGGCAGCGGCGGCCAGTCCGGCCGCGTCGAGCTGGTAGCGCAGCGAGGAATCGCGCAGGTACTCCTGCGGGTTGGCGACCACGAAGAACAGCTGGTTGGCCTGCAGGGCCGCTCGCAGCTGCGGTCCCGCGCTGGTCAGCGCCAGCGACGGCGGCGTGCCGTCCGGCATGGTCGCGAGCACCGCCGTGCGGATCAGCCCGCCGGCGACCTCGACCCGCAAGCCCTGTGGCGTGACCGCCGGCGTCGGCGCGGCGTTGCCCACCGCCCGCTCGTCCAGCCCGATCTGCTGGCGACGCGCCGGGGCCAGTGCGTTGTGCTCGATCCGCTGCGCCAGCTCGCCGTCGCCCGGCGCGGCGCCGAGCAGCGGCGCGGCCGGCAGGGTGGCTGGCGTCGTGTGGTCGCGTGCCGCGAGTTCGGCGGCCTGCAGCTCGAGATAACCGAGCGAGCCGGCCTTCAACGCGGTCGCGGTGGCGAACAGCGGCCCCTGCGTCGGCTGGGCGAAGTACGGCAGGCCGGCGCCCGGCTGGGCCGGCAGCAGGGTGAGGTGCGCGGTGGTGGCCGCGGCGTCGAGCAGCGGGTCGCCGGGCTTGCTCGGCGGCGCCTCGGGTGCCGCACCGGGCGCCAGCGCCGGCTGGCCGGCCTGGAAGTAGGCGATCGCGCCGGCCGTGGCCGGAAACGTCACGTACTCCTGCGCGGAGCTGCCCAGGCTCACCCGCAGCAGGCCGTCGGTACCGGCGAGCCGGCCGGGCGCCGCCAGCGCGAACGCCCCGTCCGGAGTGAGGTGGTAGGTGTGGCCGACCAGCGCCGGGTCGCCGACGGCCTGCGGCGTCTGGCCGAACACCAGCCGGCCCGGGCGCAGCGGCGGACCGGCGGCGCTCGGGGTGAGCGTGGTGCCGCCGCCGAGGTTCGTGCTCAGGTACCCGGTGAGCACCGGGGCGCTGCCGCTGCCGTCGTCGTCGAAGAAGCCGAGGCCGGTCCGCCGGCCCAGCATCGGCAGCGTCGGGTCGAAGCGCAGCCACAGCCTTATCGGCTCTGCCTGTTGGCCGAGGGCCGGCAGTTCCAGCGTGTCGATCGCGCTGCCCTCGCTGCCGTCCCCGGCGGGCGCGGCGTAGCGCAGCTGGGTGCGCAGGTCGGCCAGCCCGTCGCCGGCGCCGGCCGGCAGGGTGAGCGTCGCCCGGACGCAGCCAACCGTCGGCCCGGACAGCGCCAGCACCGAGCTGCCGGCATCGGCGCGGACCGCCCGGCCGGGCGCGGCGAAGGACAGCGCACCGTCGGCGATCCGGATCCCGGTCGGCGGGTCCGCCTGGGACAGCGCCGCCTGGCCAGCCACCAGCACCGCGTACTCGCCGAGGCTGAGCTGGGACGAGCGGGCGGTCGCCCAGGCGATCTCCGGTCCAGAACCGGTCGCCCGCGCCGAGATGACGTGGTAGGCCCACAGGTCGCTCGACAGGGTCGCGTCGGCGATCCACAGCAGCCGCGCGTCACCCGACGGTGCGATCCCGGCCAGGAACGGGCGTAGCCGGTCCAGGAACGTCGCGAACTCCGCCTCGGTGGCCGGCGCCCTGCCCAGGAACAGGAAGGTGCCGCCGACGTCCTGCCAGGCCTGGTCGAAGCTGGCCTCGGCACCGGTCAGCGACCGGGCGAGGTAGCCGGCCCAGTACCCGGCAATCTGCGAATCGCCCGACGTGCTCAGCACGTAGAGCGGCAGCGTGCCGACCTGCGCCAGGGTCGCGGTGCTCACCACGGTTCGCCGGTCCTCAACCGGTCACCCGGCAGCAGCGGCAGCGACAGCACGTCGCCGTCCGGTGCGAAGCCCGTGCCGCGCCAGCCCAACCGGACCGGCTGGTTGGCTCCGGCGTCGTACTCGGCGGGGTCCAGCACCGCCGCGCCAAGGGCGCGCTCCAGCGTCACGCCGCGCAGCGCGGGCGGGGTGCCCGGTGCCCGCCGGGCGAGCCGGTCCAGCACGTTGCCGGCCGTCGTGCCGACCGGCACCACCTGGTCGGTGTCGTCCACCCGCACCCGGATGCACACCCGCAGCACCGAGCGGCCACGGAACGCCGCGCCGCGCACGGTGGCCGGCAGCGCACCGGGCGTCGCGCCGCTGATCGCGGTGTAGGTGTCGGCGCCGAGCAGCGTGAACTGCTGGGCGAGCGAGCTGACCGCGGGCTCGGTGAGGCCTTGCAGGTACTGCGGGAAGAACAGCCGGTAGAACGGCCGGCGCAGGCCGGGGTAGTACAGGTCGGCCGGGTCGGCGGCGCCGGACACCACGCTCCAGTCGGGGCTGTGGGCCGGATCCCGCACGATCAGGTTCTCATTGGCCACCAGCCAGGACAGGAACGCGTCGAAGCCGGTCAGCCACGACGTGCCGGTGCCGTAGTCGTCGATCTCGAAGTCGGTGGTCGCGCCGAGCGCGTAGCCCTGCGCGTAGGTGGGTGGCTTGGTGCCCGGGATGGCCTGGAACGGCGGTGAGCCGACCCGCAGGATGGTGCCCGGCCGCAGGTCCACGGCGCTGCCCGGATTGCCCAGCCCGTAGGCGTAGTAGAGCGTCTCGGCGAACGTCTGCGGCAGCAGCCGGGCGATCACGTCGCGCAGGATAGCCACGCCGCGCGGCGTGATCGGCGGCGTCAGCGCCTCGGCCTCCTTCAGCAGCGCGTCGTACCGGGAGCGCACGCTCGCCCGATCCGCGGCGGCGAAGGACAGCGCCGCACCGCCGATGGTCAGCGTGTACGGGAAGGCCTCGCTGCTGGGGTTCCTGGCCAGCACGAACGGCGCGCCGGCCGGCGGGTCCGCCGGCACCGAGGCCGCGGTGAGGCCCAGCTGCGGCAGGTAGGCGGTGACCGGCTGCGGGGTGGCCGCCAGCCTGCTCGACCGGAACAGCCGGGGCAACGGCCTGTCCTCGATCGCGTCCAACGCCGGCAGCAAGCCCGGCGTGACCAGCGGCGCGGTTGCCCGCGGGCCGCTGCTGGTCCCGGCCAGCGCCCGCACCACGACCGTCCAGGTCTTGCCGGGATCCGGCCGCGGGGTCACCGCCAGGCGCACCTCGCGCGCGGCCGCCCCGGCCTCGGCGGAGCCGGCCCGTTCGCTCGTCGCGTCCACCACGACGTCCACCGCGTAGCCCGTCGCGCCCTCGACGCCGCGCCAGCGCACCAGCGCGCTGGTCCCGTCGTAGTCCACCGCCACGATCGCGGGCAGCCCGACCGGCAGCGCCAGCGGCGGGCCGAACGGGCCGGTGAGCGCGGTGCCCGCCACGGTTGCCAGCGCCCGCACGCAGACCGCCTGCCGGGCTCCGGGCACCAGCGGCGCGGCCAGGGTCAGGCTCGCCGAGGCCGCCGCCACCGGCGCGCCGTCGGGCCGCCCGTCGCGCAGCAGCTGAACCTGGTAGCGCACCCCGGCCGGGCTGGTCAGCGCCGGCCAGCTGACCGTCGGCAGGCCGGTGGCCGGGTCGGTCACCACGCTGGTCAGCTGGATCGGCGCGGTGAGCAGCGGCAGCGACGCGATCGGGCCGTACGCCGCGCCGAGCGCTCCTCGCACGGTCAACGTGGCGCCGTCCGAGGACTCGAGCGGCAGCGTGATTCCCTGCCCGGGCGTGTGTTCGGCCAGCGCGGTGCCGTCGCCGCCGATCAGCCCAACGTCATAGAACTCGGCCATCGAGCTGTCGTTCCAGAAGGCGGACAGCCGGTCGCCGTCGCAACGTGCCGCGGTGATCGCCGGAGCGGTCATCAGCGCGGCAACCGGCGCCGACCACGGGCCGGTCGCGCCGCCCACCTCGCCGCGGGCGACCACGGTGTAGACGCCGGTGCCATCCGGCACCGAGATCGTGCAGCTGCCACCTGCTGAGACCGGCTTGGTCAGCGGCGGGTCGTCCCCATGCAGCACCGCGGCGGTGAGCGTTCCGCCGGACGCCGGCAGGCTGCCGCGGCCGACGACGATCTCCAGGTCGGTGCCGTGCTGCCGCGCCTCGGCAAGCACCGACTCGACCACTGGCGTGCCGAGCAGGACCGCCACCGTGGTGGCCGGGCTCAACGCCACCCCGGCGCCGGCCCGGACGGCGAGCGTCCAGCTGGCGGACGGATCGAAGGAGGGGTCCACCGGGACGGTGAGCGTGCCGCTGTTGCCGGGCATCACCAGCCGGTCCGAGGCCGGCTGGCCGTTGCGCAGCAGCACCACCTCGTAACGGTCGACGGTCGCACCGGTGTCGTGCTGAGCGGGACCGGACACCGCGACGGTGAGGACGGTGCCGTTCACCGTCGGTGCGCCCAGGGTCGGGCCGAGCAGCGGCACGGGCACCGGCGTGCCGGCCCTGCCGAGGGCGACGCCGCTGCCCGGCGCCACCGAGACGTCCAGCCGGTGACCGCGCAGCGGGCCGAGGTCGAGGGTGGCCGAGGTGCCGGAAACCTCCTGCCGCAGCATGGTGCCGTCCAGGCCGATCAGCAGCGTGTAGTCCTCGGTGCCGGGCAGCGCCGGCCAGCTCAGCTGCAGCCCGTCCTGCTCGACTCGGGCCGCGCGTAGCTGGGTCAGCCCGCCGACCACCCGCAGCGGCGCGCTGGGCGGCCCGCTGACCCCGCCTGCGGCGAGCGCGACGACGCGGGCCACCAGGCCGAGTGGCGGGGCGGAGACGACCGGCGCGGCGAACGCGATGCCGGAGCTCGCGGCCTGCACGATCGATGCCAGGCCCGGCGCCGACAGGATCGCCTGGTAGCCGGTGACCGCCGGCCCCGCGCCGGCCGGCGGATCCCAGTCCAGCGTCACCGCGGCGTCGCCGGCGATGCTGCGGGTGATCATCGGCGCGGTGGCGATCAGCGCGGTGCGGGGGCCGATCGGCCCGGTGCTGCGATCGCCGATCCACTGCAGCGCGGCGGTGTAGGACTGGCCGGCGTCCAGCGCGACCGCGACGGCCGCCCCGCCGGCGGTGGCACCCGCATCGACGGTGGCGACCACGCTGTCGCCGTCCAGCACCAGCAGCCGCGCGCCGGTGGCACCGGGCCGCGGTGTCGTCGGCCAGCTTGCCCGCAGCACCGTGCCGTCGTAGCCGGCGCCCAGCAGCGCGTCGGAGTCCACGATCACCGCCAGCCCGTCGCCGGCCGGACCGGTCGCGACGCCGCGGGTGTTCGCCGCGATGACGGTATAGGCCTCGGACTGCCCGGGCGCGAACGGCGGATCCGGCACGCCGGACCAGCTGGTCGCCTCGACGGCCTGGGTCGGGCCTGGGTGGCTGCCCGGGCCGGCGAACGTGAGCATGCCGCCGGTCGGCGCGGGCGGTGCCGCCAGCGGCAGCCACGCCACGTCGAGGTTCGCACCCGACCAGCCGACCCGGGTCACTGCCGGTGCGCTGACCAGCACGGTGACCGCCGGCCCGAACGGGCCGTCCGCGGCGCCGGTCCGCAGGAACGGCCGCACCGTGTAGTGCACCGCGGGATCGAGCGGAGCCTTGAGCTGGGCACTGAATTCCTGCTTTCCAGGCTCGCCCAGGTAGCTGGCCTGCACGGCACCATCGGCGAGCAGCACGGCGCCGGGCCGCACTCCGCCCGGCGGCGGGACGCTGAGCCGGAGCGTGAGCAGCCGCCCGGTGCGGTCGTAGCCGACCGCGGTCAGCGGCAGCGCCTCGGCAACCAGCGGCAGCGCGATCTCCGGCCCGGTGGACTGGCGCAGCCCGGCCGCCGCGTAGAGGGTGTAGGAACCGTTCGGATCGAGCGGCCGGCTCAGCGCCAGCACTCCCGAGCTGCCCTGGATCCAGCCGCCGCCGTAGCCGTTGTGGCTGGCGTCCTCGACCCGCAGGTGCGCGCCGTTCACCAGCGCGTTCGGCAGCGTCCAGGCCACCTCGAGCGCGTCCTCGCCACGCAGCGTCGCGCTGAGGTCGGTCAGCCGGCCCGCGACGACGGACAGCGCGGCGCCGTAGGCCTTGCCGGACTGCCCGGGCGCCGCGGCGACGGTGTACTGCAGGTTGTCCGGCTCCAGCGGGCGATCGAGGATGACCTTGCCGGAGCTGCCAAAACCGGGCCCGCTCTGCAGCGGATTGCCGCCGTCGAACACGGTCACGTTGTACGTCGGTGGGGCGCTGAGGATGCCGCTCCACTCCGCTTCGACGGTGAGTTCGCCGTCGTAGCTGCACCGCGTGATGTCAGGGCCCGCCATGGTGTCGCCTCCGCTCGTCGGTGCCGCTAGCGCGTCGCCGCCTCCCGCTCGGCCAGGTAGTTCCGGTAGTCCTCGTGGTAGCGGGGGTCGAGCTCGGCCAGGATCACCTCGGTGTTGCTGCGCTCGTCGCGCAGCGTGGACAGCTGGATCTCGTAGTCACCGACCTCCAGGCCCGCGGCGTACATGGTGTTCTGCGCCGGGTCGGCGACCGGCAGGCCGGGCGTGCTGAGGCTCGCGTTGCACAGGCGGTCATCGAAGTCGAGGGTTTCCACCTGGCGCACCGTGCCGAGGCCGTCGGCGGTGCGGACCTCGTCGCCGACCTCGAGCCACTCCGCCTTCTGCAGGCCGCTGGGCGTGCGGACCGGGTGGTTGTGCGACAGCACCAGCCGGCCGCCGTCGAAGGTCAGCCCCAGCACCTTGCCGCGGTGCCGGGCGATCACCGTGGACTGCACCTCGCGCCGCGCGCCGTCCGGACCGGCGACCTGGTCGCCGCGGACGAGATCCTCGATGGCCTTCTGCGTGCCGTCGGCCATCCGGATCGGCGTGCCGGCCGCCAGGCAGCTGTAGAGGAACTGCAGCGGCGGGATCTTCAGGTTGCCGTCCAGCCGGTTGGTGTCCGGTTGGTCGGAGCACTGCACGCTGGCGCTGATCGGCTGCCATTTCCCCTCGACCATCGCGTTGACCTGGACTTCCAGGGTGAGGTAGTCCGCCTCGCCACTCGTCCACTGCAACTCGCCCCAGTTGATGGAGTTGCCCTCGGTCTTCTTCGCCAGGTCCGGCGGGAACAGGTTCCAGCTCAGCCGGTTGCCGCTGGCCTGGGAGGCATCGGCGATCCGCTGCAACTCGGCGTCGGGCAGCAGCCGGAAGCCGCCCAGCGTCCCACCGCTGCCGCGGCTGAGGATGCCGTAGATGAACATGTTCCGGTTCAGCTCCAGCGGGATCTCGGATCTCACCGGGGAAGTCGGCGTAACCCCACAGCGGGGTCAGGTATTCGGTGACGCCGGTGCCGTAGCCGTACCAGTAGTCGATGTCATCGGTCTTGTCGCCGGGCATGCCGCGGCCGAGCGCGATGCGGATGTAGTTGCTGGGCACGCCGGCCTGGTGCCTGGTCGGCGCCCACAGGCAGGGGTCGGCGGTCTCGACGATCGTGGCGTCGCGCTTGATCGAGGCGTGCGACCAGGTGCCGTTGGGATTGTCCAACCAGCTGTAGGTCAGGGTCGCCGTCAGCTGTTGCGGCGCCGGCTGGTCGGAGACCGGCAGCGCCTGCAGCGGCAGGTAGGTGCCGTTCTTGTACTGCGACTGGCTCTTCGTGCTGGCCAGGACGACGTCGCCGCCGGTCGGCGTGACCACCATGGAGGCGTTGACGATGTAGGCGCCGTTGACGAACCCGACGAATCCGGTGGCGGTGGCCTGCTGGGTGTCCTGCAGCAGCGATACCTCGGTGATCAACCCGCCGCTGGAGAATCCCTGATCGTCCGCGGCGTTGAAGGCTGCCATCTCCGCCAGCGCCTTATCCGTCGGCGCCTGGTCCGCGCCACCGTCCAGCGCGGCGAACATCCCCGGCCGGGTTTCCGGCGTGATGCCGCCGAGGACGTGCATGGTCCGCAGGTGCCGCAGCTGGACCTCGTCGCGCGGATCCAGCAGGACCAGCTCGTTGTCCCTGCCGAGGCTGCTCACCCGGGCCGCGTCGTCAACCTGCTGCGGGGTAAGGGTGAACAACATTGCACGGCGCCTTCCTGAGCGACCGAGCGGCCTGCGGAGCCGACCGGACGATGGAACCGGACGGTCGAACAGTGGCAGGCTTGGCGGCGAACCGCAAGCATGGGCAGGCTGTGAGCCGACAAGCGTGATTTTCCAGGGGAAATCTCCACGCCGTCAGCTGCCGGACGGCTCCTTCTCGGCCAGCGCCTTCTCGGCCAACGCCTGCTCGGCCAACGCCTGCTCGGCCAACGCCTTCTCGAATTGGACGTCCTGCTCGGGGATGCCGTCCAGCGCCGCCGCTTCCCGGGCGACCGCGACGCCGATGCTCGCGTGCGCCTTGTCCGGAACCTCGGGTTGGCCGAGTGCGGGCTGGTCGGGTTCCTCCTCGTGCACGTACCGGCCGCCGCGCAGCTGGGAGGCGACCGCGGCGATCAGCAGCATCGCGATGGAGACCCCGAACGCGATGGCCAGCCCGTGCCGGAACGGCTCGGCGATCAGGTGCGGGAAGAACGCCCGGCCGGTGAGGGTGTTCAGGTCCACCCCGGAGCCCGGCTGCAACTGCTGCGGATCGATCTGGGAGACCAGCGCCTTGATCGGATTGTCGCCGAGGAAGGCGGCGAACAGCGTGCCGACCGGGGGAGTGGTCGAGATCGGTGCGCCGCGGCCGGCGTGATGCCGAGCCTGACCAGGCCGCTGTACATGGTGTCGGGCAGCCGGCTGGCCAGCCCGACCGCCATCAGGGTGAAGAAGCCGCCCATCGACAGCACCATGCCGGCGTTCATGCCGGTGGCCCGGATGCCGGAGGCGGCGCCGCGCTCGGAGGCCGGCACCGCGTTCATGATGGCCGCCGAGTTGGGGGCGGCCAGCAGCCCCATGCCGATGCCGTTCAACGCCAGCAGGCCGGCGAACACCGGGTAGGAGAAGTCGGCCGGGATGGCGATCAGGCCGCCGAAGGTGGCCGCGGTGAGCAGCAGGCCGCCGGTGGCGAAGGTGCGCGCGCCGAACCGGTCGGACAGCGCGCCGGAGGCCGGCCCGGCGATCAGGAAGCCGACGGTCAGCGGCAGCATGTAGATGCCCGCCCACAGCGGGGTGTCGGCGAAGTTGTAGCCGTGCAGCGGCAGCCAGATGCCCTGCAACCAGATGATCAGCATGAACTGCAGGCCGCCGCGCGCCATCGAGGCCAGCAGGTTGACCACCTGCCCGGCGGCGAAGGCGCGGATCCGGAACAGCTTCAGATCCATCATCGGGTCGCTCACCCGCAGTTCGATGAGGCCGAAGACCATCAGCAGCACCAGGCCGCCGACCAGGCCGGTCAGCACCCGCGGGTTGGTCCAGCCCATCGTGTGCCCGCCGTAGGGCTGCAGTCCGTAGGTGATGGCGACCAGGATGGCGATCAGGCCGATCCCGAAGGTCAGGTTGCCCCACCAGTCGATGCCAGCCCGGCTGCGCGAGTCGCGGGGCCGGTCGCGCAGGCTGCGATAACCCATCCAGGTTCCCCAGATGCCGACCGGCACGCTGACCCAGAACACCGCGCGCCAGTGCCACTCGGCAAGCACGCCGCCGACCACCAGTCCGACGAACGAGCCGCCGATGCCGGCCACCTGGTTCACCCCCAGGGCGAAGCCGCGCCGGTCCGGCGGGAAGGCGTCGGTGATGATGGCGGTCGAGTTGGCGGTCAGCATGGCGCCGCCGACGCCCTGCACGATGCGCAGTGCGATCAGTTCCAGCGCGCCGGCCGAGCCGGTGTTGGGCACCAGCGCGCAGGCGATGGTGGCCAGCGTGAAGATCAGGAAGCCGAGGTTGAACAGCCGTGCCCGGCCGTACTGGTCGCCGAGCCGGCCGAAGGTCACCACCAGCACGGCGGTCACCAGCAGGTAGCCCATCAGCATCCACAGCAGGTAGGAGATGTTCGCCGGTGCCAGCGGGTTCAGGCCCAGCCCGTCGAAGATCGCCGGCAGCGAGATCAGCAGGATGGAGGCGTTCAGGGTGGCGGCGAGGATGCCGACGGTGGTGACCGAGAGCGCGACCCGGCGGTCATGCGCGGCGCTGTGCGACACAAGCTTCCCTCTCATTTGTTAGTCAGACTAACTAATGTGTGGCGCCGAGTGCAATTCCCTCGTCGCACCGATTGCTCACACCTGCCGGCAATCGGTATGGCTTGCGCTTTGCGGGCCTTTCCGGCCCGGCGCGGTGGCCGGCATCGGCGAGGTTCCTAGACTGGGAGCCGTGACAGTCCTGCCCATCCGGCTTTTCGGCGACCCTGTCCTGCGCACGCCGGCCGAACCGGTGACCGTGTTCGACCGGGAGCTGCGCCGGCTGGTGGACGACCTGCGCGAGACCATGCTGGACGCGCCGGGCGCCGGCCTGGCCGCGCCGCAGATCGGGGTCGGCTTGCGGGTGTTCACCTACTGGGTCTCCGAGGATGAGCAGGGCCACCTGATCAACCCGGTGCTGCACTTCCCGTCGGAGGAGACCCAGGACGGCGCGGAGGGCTGCCTGTCCATCCCCGGCCTGTCCTGGGACTGCCAGCGGATGGCGCACGTGGTGGCGCACGGCCAGAACGGCTACGGCGATCCGATCACGGTGGAGGGCACCGCCCGGCTGGCCCGCTGCATCCAGCACGAGACCGACCATCTGGACGGCGTGCTGTTCGTGGACCGGTTGGACCCGGCGACCCGGCGGGCCGCGATGGCCGAGATCCGCAACGCCGAATGGTCGGGGCTGGCTCCGCCGGTGGTCAAGGTCAGCCCGCACGCCGGCGCGGTCGCTCCCCGGTTCGGGGGCACGGCCGCACCGGGCCGTGCGTCGCTGCCGCTGCGATGAGGCTGCTGTTCGCCGGCACTCCCGAGGTGGCGCTGCCGTCGCTGCGCGCCCTGCTGGACCATCCCCGGCACGAGGTGGTGGCGGTGCTGACCAGGCCGGACGCTCCGGCCGGCCGGGGCCGGACGCTCACCCCGTCCCCGGTGGCGCAACTGGCCGCCTCCCGCGGGGTGGAGGTGCTCAAGCCGGCCAGGCCGTCCAAGCCGGAGTTCCTCGACCGGCTCGCCGAGCTGAGCCCGGACTGCGCGCCGGTGGTGGCTTACGGCGCGCTGCTGCGCGAGCCGGCGCTCAGCCTTCCCCGGCACGGCTGGGTGAACTTGCACTTCTCGGTGTTGCCGGCCTGGCGCGGCGCCGCGCCGGTGCAGCACGCCCTGCTGCACGGCGACGAGTTCACCGGCGCGTCCACCTTTCGGATCGGGCCGGGGTTGGACGACGGGCCGGTTTACGGCGTGCTGACCGAACGCATCCGACCGGCCGACACCAGCGGTGAGCTGCTGGCCCGGCTGGCCGAGGCCGGCGCGCCGCTGCTGCTGGCCACCCTGGACGGCATCGCCGACGGCTCGCTGCAACCGCGGCCGCAATCGCCCGACGGGGTGTCCCTGGCACCTAAGTTGACTCCGGCCGACGCCGAGATCTCCTTCGACCAGCCGGCCATCGGGGTGGACCGCCGGATCCGGGCTTGCACGCCGGATCCCGGCCCCTGGACCTCGTTTCGCGGCGAGCGGTTGAAGCTCGGCCCGGTCGCGGTCACCGACCACGCGGATCTCGCGGCCGGCCAGTTGCTGACCGATCGCCGGCAGGTGCTGGTCGGCACGGCCACCAGCGCGGTGCGGCTGTCCACCGTGCAGCCGCCGGGCAAGCGACCCATGCCGGCCGCCGACTGGGCGCGCGGCGTGCGGCTGACCGCCGGGGATCGCCTTGCCGGCTAGCGATCGGCCCCGGACGGCTGGCGACCCGGCCCGGCTGGCGGCCTACCGGACGCTGCGCGCGGTCTCGGCCGAGGACGCCTACGCCAACTTGGTGCTGCCCCGGCAGCTGGCCGCCACCGGGCTGACCGGGCGGGACGCGGCGCTGGCCACCGAACTCGGCTACGGCAGCCTGCGCGCGCTCGGGGTGCTGGACGAGGTGCTGCGCAGGTGCTCGTCCCGGCCGCTGGCCGACATCGACCCGGCGGTGCTGGACCTGCTCCGGCTGGGCGCCTACCAGCTGCTGAAGACCCGGATCCCCACCCACGCCGCGGTGGCCACCACGGTGGATCTGGCCCGCTCGGTGGGCAGCTCCCGGGCCGCCGGCTTCGTCAATGCGGTGCTGCGCAAGGTCGCGGCGCGGGACTTCGCCGGCTGGTGCGAGGAGATCGCCGGCGGCGCCTCGCCGCTCGGCCGGCTGGCGATCCGGCACAGCCATCCCGGCTGGATCGTGGAGGCCTTCCGGGACGCGCTGGCCGCCGAAGGGTCCGAGGACGAGCTGGAACCGGCGCTGGCGGCCGACGATGCCCGGCCGGAGACCCAGCTGGTCGGCTGGCCGGGCCTGATCGAGCAGGCCGAGCTGGTCGCGCAGTCCGGTGGCGAGCCCGGCCGGTTCTCGCCGTACGCGGTTCGGCTGAGCTCCGGCGGGGAGCCCGCGGCGCTGCCGGCGATCCAGGCCGGCTTGGCCGGAGTGCAGGACGAGGGCAGCCAGCTGTGCGCGCTCGCGCTGCTCGCGCTGCCGCTGAGCGGACCCGACGAGCGCTGGCTGGATCTGTGTGCCGGGCCGGGCGGCAAGGCGGCGCTGCTGGCTGCCCGGGCGGCGCCGGCCGGCGCCCGGCTGACCGCGAACGAGCTGCATCCGCACCGGGCCGAGCTGGTCGCCCAAGCCACCCGGGCCTGGCCGGTCGAGCTGCTGGTCGGCGATGCCCGGGCGGTCACCGGCAGTTATGACCGGCTGCTGCTGGACGCGCCGTGCACCGGCCTGGGCGCGCTGCGCCGGCGGCCCGAGGCACGCTGGCGGCGCAGCCCGGCCGATCTGGCCGAGCTGGCCGAACTGCAGGCGCAGCTGCTGGACGCCGCGGTGCGGCTGACCCGGCCCGGCGGCGTGCTCGGCTACGTCACCTGCTCGCCGCACCTGGCCGAGACCCGGCAGCAGCTGGACCGGGCGCTGGCGCGGCATCCGGAGCTGGAACTGCTCGACGCCCGGCCCGCCTTCGCCGGGGTGGACCACCTCGCCGACCTGCCGACCGTTCAGCTGTGGCCGCACCGGCACGGCACCGACGCCATGTTCTTCGCCGGCCTGCGCCGCGGCCCGGCGTCGTGAGAACCGGCGTCCCTAGAATGGGACGGTGACCCCGTCCGCCGAGCCGATGATCGCACCGAGCATCCTGTCGGCTGACTTCGCGCACCTGGCCGACGCCGCCGAATCGGTGTCCCGGGCGGACTGGCTGCACGTCGATGTGATGGACAACCACTTCGTGCCCAACCTGACCATCGGGCTGCCGGTGGTGCAGAGCCTGCACCGGGCCACCGACCTGCCGCTGGACTGCCACCTGATGATCGACGACCCGGACCGGTGGGCACCGGGCTACGCCGAGGCGGGCGCGGCCAACGTGACCTTCCACGTCGAGGCGGCAGCCGATCCGGTCCGCACCGCCCGGACGATCCGTGCGGCCGGCGCGCTGGCCGGGCTGTCGGTGAAGCCGAACACGCCGATCGAGCCGTACCTGGAGTTGCTGACCGAGTTCGACACCCTGCTGGTGATGTCGGTGGAGCCCGGCTTCGGTGGCCAGGAGTTCATGCCCGGGGTGCTGGGCAAGGTGCGGGTGGTCCGCGAGCGGATCAAGGCCGGCCGGCTCCGGCTGTTCCTGGAGATCGACGGCGGCATCGGCGAGGACACCATCGGCCAGGCGGCCGAGGCCGGCGTGGACGTGTTCGTGGCCGGGTCCGCGGTGTACTCCGCCGCCGATCCGGCGGCCGCGGTGGACCGGCTGCGCGAGCTTGCCCGGATCGGCATGGCCAGCCGCGGTCAGGGTGCCGGCTCCGGTACCAGCCGCCGGTAACCGCGATGATCAACCAGGCGAGCGACGCCGAACTGACCGCGATGCGGCACGCTGCCGAGCTGGCCGGCACGGTGGCCGGCCGGACCAGCCCGAATCCGCCGGTCGCCGCGGTGATCCTGGCCGCCGACGGCCGGCTGGCCGGCCAGGGGGTGACCCAGCGGCACGGCTTCGAGCACGCCGAGGTGATGGCGCTGGCCGCAGCCGGCGAGCACGCCCGCGGCGGCACCGCGGTGGTGACCCTGGAACCCTGCAACCACACCGGCCAGACCGGGCCGTGCACCGAGGCGCTGCTGGCGGCCGGCATCGCGCGGGTGGTCTATGCCGCCGACGACCCGAACCCGGTGGCGGCCGGTGGCGCCGAGCGGCTGCGCCGGGCTGGCGTGCAGGTGGTCGGCGGCGTCGAGGTGGGCCTGGTCAGCGAGGCCGCGCTGGGGCCGTGGCTGCATGCGGTGGTGCACGCCCGCCCGTTCGTGACCTGGAAGTTCGCCGCCACCCTGGACGGCCGGGCGGCGGCCGCGGACGGCAGCTCGCGCTGGATCAGCAACGCCATCTCGCGGGCGGACGTGCACCGACTGCGCGACCGGGTGGACGCGGTGCTGGTGGGCAGCGGGACCGTGCTGGCCGACGACCCGCAGCTGACCGTCCGGGTCCAGCAGCCGGACGGCACCGAGGTGCTGGCCGAGCACCAGCCGCTGCGGGTGCTGCTGGACCGGCGGCACCGGGTGGGCAAGGACGCGCTGATCTTCGACGACGCCGCCGAGACGCTGGTGCTGGACACCGCGGTGCCGCGCTTCGCCTGCAAGGCGCTGTTCGACCGGGGCGTCCGGCACCTGCTGCTGGAAGGCGGCCCGACCCTGGCCGGCGCGTTCCTGGAGGCCGGCCTGATCGACGAGGTGGTGGCCTATCTCGCACCCAAGCTGCTGGGCGCGGGGAGCAGCGTGCTGGAGGATGCGGGAATAACCACCATGTCGGACGCCGTCTCACTGGAGGTCACGCAGGTCAGCCAGCTCGGCGGCGATCTCAAGGTCGTCGGCCGGCCGGCGCCTGCCGAGCCCGGCGGACGAGGTAGCTAGCGCGTGTCCGCACCCGGCCGCGCGACGCTCGAGGAGAAGGAGATCCACCACATGTTCACCGGCATCATCGAAGAGGTCGGCGAGGTCGTCGGGCTGGTCTCGGCCGGCGATTCGGCGGTGCTACGGGTGCGGGCCGCCCGGATCGCCGCCGACCTCGCGCACGGCGCCTCGGTGGCGGTGAATGGCGTCTGCCTGACCGTGGTGGGCCAGCGGCCGGCCGGCGACACGGTCGAGCTGGACTTCGACGTGATGGCCGAGACCCTCAAGCGCAGCGTGATCGGTTCGCTCGACGCCGGCCAGCGGGTCAACCTGGAGCGGGCCGCCCGGCTGGACAGCCGGCTGGACGGCCACATCGTGCAGGGCCACGTGGACGGCACCGGCACGCTGCTGTCCCGGGTGCCGGGCGACGGCTGGCAGGCGGTGCGGTTCGGCATGCCGGCCGACCTGGCCCGCTACGTCGCCGAGAAGGGCTCGATAGCGGTGGACGGGGTGTCGCTGACGGTGACCGCGGTCGGGCCGGACTGGTTCGAGGTCGGCCTGATCCCGGAGACGCTGCGCGCCACCGTGCTCGGTCAGAAGGCGGCCGGCGATCCGGTCAACCTGGAGGTGGACGTGCTCGCCAAGTACACCGAGCGGTTGCTGGGCTATCTCGCGCCGGGCAACGCGTCGGCCGGCGACGCGGGTGCCGGGAACGTGGCGGCCGCCAACCCGGCGGCCCGCGACGCGGGTGCTGGGAACTCGGGTGCTAGGAACTCGGGCGCTGAGAACTCGGGCGCCGGCACTGCACAGGGCGGTCGCTGACATGCTCGATCCGATCGAACGGGCGATCGCCGACATCGCCGCCGGCAAGGCGGTGGTGGTGATCGACGACGAGGACCGGGAGAACGAGGGCGACCTGATCTTCGCCGCGGAACTGGCCACCCCGGAGCTGGTGTCGTTCATGGTGCGCTACACCTCGGGCTACATCTGCGTGCCGATCACCGAGTCCGAGGCCGACCGGCTGGACCTGCCGCCGATGTTCCACACCAACCAGGACAAGCGCGGCACCGCCTACACGGTCACCGTCGACGCCCGGGAAGGCATCAGCACCGGAATCTCGGCCACCGACCGGGCCCGCACCATCCGGCTGCTGGCCGACCCGGAGACCAGCTCGGCCGACCTGACCCGGCCCGGGCACATCGTGCCGCTGCGCGCCAAGGACGGCGGCGTGCTGCGCCGGCCCGGGCACACCGAGGCGGCGGTGGACCTGGCCCGGCTGGCCGGGCTGGCGCCGGCCGGCGTGCTGTGCGAACTGGTCAGCGAAAAGGATCCGGCCGGCATGGCGCGGGTGGACGAGCTGCGGGTGTTCGCCGACGAGCACGACCTGGCGCTGATCTCGATCGCCGACCTGATCAGCTACCGGCGCCGGTTCGAGAAGCTGGTCGAGCCGGTGGCCCAGGCCCGGGTGCCGCTGCGCTACGGCGAGTTCATCGCGCACGGCTACGCCTCCACCTACGACAATCGCGAGCATGTGGCGTTCGTCTTCGGCGAGATCGGCGATGGTGAGGACATCCTGGTCCGGGTGCACTCGGAGTGCCTGACCGGCGACGTGTTCGGCTCGCTGCGCTGCGACTGCGGCCCGCAGCTGGACGCGGCTCTGGCGGCGGTGGCGCGCGAGGGCCGCGGCGTGGTGCTCTACATGCGCGGGCACGAGGGCCGGGGGATCGGCTTGATGCACAAGCTGCAGGCCTACCAGCTGCAGGACGCCGGCCGGGACACGGTGGATGCCAACCTGGATCTGGGCCTGCCCGCCGACGCCCGCGACTACGGCACCGGTGCCCAGATCCTGGTGGACCTGGGCGTGCGGACGATGCGGCTGCTCAGCAACAACCCGGCCAAGCGCGCCGGGCTGGAGGGCTACGGTCTGGCGGTGGTGGGCACCGTCGGGTTGCCGACGCACGCCAACCCGGAGAACCTGCGCTACCTGCAGACCAAGAAGGACCGGATGGGACACGAGTTGGACCTGGGCGACCTGGACTTCGGCGGTCCGGTGCTGCCGAGCGGCACGGTGCCGAGCGGCACGGCGCCGGGCGACAGCGAGGCGCGGCGCGGATGAGCGGGCACGGGGCGCCCGCGGCAGGGCCGGTACCGGGTGCCGCTGACCTGCGGGTGGCGGTGGTCGCCGCCCGCTGGCACACCGAGGTGATGGACGGGCTGCTCGACGGCGCGCAGCGGGCGCTGGCCGACTCCCGGGTGGCCGACGTGCGGCTGCTGCGGGTGCCCGGCACGTTCGAGTTGCCGGTTGCCGCGGCCCGGCTGGCGACCGGGCAGCTGGATGCGATCGTCGCCCTCGGCGTGGTGATCCGCGGCGGCACCCCGCACTTCGACTATGTCTGCCGGGCCGCCACCGACGGGTTGACCCAGGTCAGCGTGCGCACCGGCATCCCGATCGGCTTCGGCGTGCTCACCTGCGATGACGACGCGCAGGCCCTCGACCGTGCCGGCCTGCCCGGCTCCACCGAGGACAAGGGCTACGAGGCGGCCCAGGCGGCGTTGAGCACCGCGGTGACCGTGCGCGACCTGGACCTGCCGTGATCGCCGGGCTGGTGTTGGCGGCCGGGGCCGGCCGGCGGCTGGGACGTCCGAAGGCCGAGGTGATGCTCGGCGGCGTCCGGCTGATCGACCGGGCGGTGCGGACGCTGGCCGCCGGCGGCTGCCAGCAGGTGTACGCCGTGGTCCGCTCGGCGGACGTGACGGCCGACGGCGCGACGACGGTGGTCAACCCGGCCGCCGAGGACGGGATGGGCTCCTCGCTGCGCACCGGCCTGGCCGCGCTGCCGGAGGACACCGAGGCGGTGGTGGTGACCCTGGTGGATCTGCCCGATATCAGCCCGGCCGAGGTGCGGGCCATGATCGGCTGGTACCGCAACGGGGCGTCGATCATCGCGGTGCGCCGGGCGGGCACCCGCTCGCACCCGGTGCTGATCGCACGGCGTTGGCTCAAGCCGTTCGCCACCGAGGCGCACGACGACCAGGGCGGCCGGGCATTCTTCGCCGCGCACTGGGACGACGTGGACTTCCTGGACTACCCGCAGCCGATCTGCGACATCGACACCCCGGAGGATCTGGCGGCCGCCGAGGCCAGGTTCGCCTGAGGCCGTCCGCTACCGAACGCGGGCGGCCAGCGCCGCCAGCGCCTTCGGGAACACCTCCGCTGGCGGGGTGACCAGTCCGGCTCCGACCTGGCCGACGCCGGCCACCCGGCCGGCCATCCCGGTGTTGATCTGCGGCAGGATCTGGGTCCGCACCACCTTGGTCACGTCGATGCCGGTCGGCGCGCCCCGGAAGTCCAGCACCGGGATGGTGTACATCGGGTGCTCGCCGACCGTGATCTCATACATCCGTCGGGTGGCGGCCAGCGCATCGGACACCTGGCCTCCGACGAACCGGACGATGGCCGGCGCCGCCGCCATCGAGAACCCGCCGAGGCCGGCGGTCTCGGTGATCGCCGAGTCGCCGATGTCGGGGTTGGCGTCGTCCGGGCCGAAGTCGCCGAGGAACAATCCGTCGGCCAGCTGCGCCGGGCCGGTGAACCACTCGTCGCCGGTGCCGGCCAGCTGGATGCCGAAGTCGGTGCCGTTGCGGGCCATCGCCACCACCACGCTGCTGCCGTCGAGGTCGCGGGCGGCGTCCAGGGTGAGCTTGCAGGCCGGCATCGCCAGGTTCAGGAAGAAGTGGTCGTTGCCGGCGACGAACCGCACCGCCTCGGCCACCTCGGAGCTCGGCGCGCCCGAGTCGATCAGCTCCGGCAGCAGTTCGCGCAGCAGCATCAGGGTGCCGGCCCGGTTGCGGTTGTGCGCCTCGTCGCCCATCTGCAGCATTTGGGCCAGGATCGCCTTCAGATCGATCGGGCCGTGCCGGCGCACCGCCTGCTGCAGCAGCGGGCCGAGCACCGCCGACATCCAGCGCAGCCGGCTCAGCACGTCGGGGGAGTAGGCGCCGTAGCGCAGCACCTTGCCCAATCCCTCGTTCAGGCTGGCGTAGGCCTGCCGCCCGGTTGCCGGATCGGCCACCACGAACAGCCACATCGAGGCCGAGATGACCCCAGCCATCGGCCCGACCGCCCGGTGGTGATGGCACGGATCCAGGGTGTAGCCGGTGCCGCCTGCGAACAGCGCCTCGGCCTGTTCCGGCTGCTCCACCAGGCCCTCGAACGCGGCTGCGCCGAGCAGCGCGCCGCGCAGTGGCCCGGACGCCCGGTCCCAGCCGATCGGCGGCCCGGCGTGCAGGAAGTCCCGCGCGGACAGGCCGAGCACCTCACCGGCCGGCAGCACGTCAACCAGCATGGCCTGGGTCTCGGCGATCCGGCGGACCGCCAGTTCGTTGGCCGGCACCCGACGCGGATCGGCCAGCACGGTTGCCAGATCCCGCTCGGTGCCGGGCATCGGCGGGCGCCAGTCCACCTGCCGCACCGAGGCACCCTGCGCCGCGGCCGCCTCGGCGAACAGCTCCACACCGGCCGTGATCAGCCGGGGCGGCCCGGCCAGCAGCTCGCTCATGTCGTCCCGCCCTTCGCGCTCATCCCGTACTCGCCGCCACCGCGCCTGCTCGCTTTCGTATCCGATCCGCACGCCCTACCGCGCCTGCTTGCTTTCGTATCCGATTCGCACGCCAGGGCGTGCAAACGGATACGAAACCACGGGTGGCCGTGCTCATCGGCCGAGCAGCGACAGCGCATGCCGGGTGGCCGCGGCGTTGGACAGGAACACCGAGGCACCGGCCCGGTGCAGGCGCTCGGCGGTGGCATAGGTGTCCTGCGGATCCTGGCGTGCTCCGATCAGGCTGATCACCACCGGCAGCTCGGCCGCCTGCAGGATCGGCAGCAGCCCGGCGGCCGGATCCGGGTGCGCGCCATGCCCGAGCACCACGTCGGCCAGCACCACGCCGGTGCCCGGATCGGCCAGCACCCGGCGCAGCTGCCGGTCTCGCAGCGTCGGGTCGATCATCGGGTGCGCCCGGCCGCGGGTCAGCGCGTCGTCGCCGAAATCGACCATCCAGTGCCCGGCGACCATCGCCAGCGGATCGGCCAGCGCCCACTCCGGCCGGAGCGGGATGTTGGAGCGCACCTCACCCAGCACCGCACTGGCCAGCAGCATCGCCTCGTCGCACAGCGTGCCACCGCAGAACAGCCCGCGCAGCGAGCCGCCCGAGGCCGACCGGCCGGTCACCGGCTGCGGCCAGCACGGCCATTCGGGCACCGGGACGTCCAGCGCGGCCAGCGCCTGCTCGGTCGCCGCGGTGAGGTCGGGCTGGCCGGGGCCGAGCAGCGCGAACCGGACCGGCGTGGCCAGCTTCGCCGCCTCCGCCCGCAGGTCGGCGGCCACCCGCTCGGCCGGCGGCTTGGACACCAGCAGGATCAGCTCGGTCGCCGGGTCGGCGTCCAGCATCGCCAGCGCGGTCCGGGTGGAGCGGCCGGCCACCTCGGCCGACAGGTCGCGGCCGCCCACGCCGAGCGCGGCGGTGATGCCCACCCCGGCGGCGTCGAGCAGGCACAGCATTTGCTGGGCGCCGGTGCCCGAGGCGGCCACCATCCCCACCGGCCCGGCCGCCAGCGTGTGCGCGAAGCCGAGCCCGATGCCGCCGAGCACGGCGGTGCCGCAATCCGGGCCCATCACCAGCAGGCCGTGCTCGGCCGCCGCGTCCTTGAGCGCGATCTCCTGGGCCACCGGCACGTTGTCGGAGAACAGCAGCACGTCGCAGCCCGCCTGCAGCGCGTCCATCGCCTCGACGAAGGCGTGCTGGCCGGGCACCGAGATCACCGCCAGCCCGGGCCCATCCCGGCCGGCCGCCGAGCCTACGGTGCGGGGCGGCAGCTCGCCGGTGTCCGCCGGGGTGGCACCGGCCGGTGCGGCCAGCAATTCCTCGGCCCGCTCGAACGCCGCGTCCAGCGCCGACTGGTCGCCGGCCCGGATCGCGATCAGCAGGTCGTTGGCCGATCCGGTCGCCGGCGCGTCGAAACCCATGCCCGCCAGCATCTCCAGGTTCAGCTCGGTGGCCATCGCCACCAGCGCCGCCTGCACGCCGGGCAACCCGGCGACCGTCCGGCTGAGCTGCATCAGCGCCACCGAGTCGGCGTACCGGCCGCTGCGCAGCTCAACCCGCTCGACCATCAGGCCGCCGCCGGCCGGGTCGCGGCGGCCCGCCGGGCACCGGCGAGCAGGCCCAGGCCGAGCGCCGCTCCGGAGCTGTGCCCGATCCGCAGCAGCCGCCGCCACGCCGGACGGCTGGCCGCCGGATCCGGCAGGCACAGCGTCCGGCCCAGCTCGCGCAGCTCGGGCAGCCCGTCGCCGGCGGCGGCCCGCAGCAGCAGTTGCCGGGAAAGGCTGGTGGTTGCCCGGTCGCTGCTCGCCAGCCGGTCGAGCACGGCAGCGGCCAGCGCCGTGCCGGGAAGGCCGAACAGCGCGGTGGCGGCCAGCGCGCCGCACAGCAGGTCGTCGCCGGCCGGCGTCAGGCCCGGCCCGCGGCCGAGCAGCCGGCCGACCGCCCCGACCGGATCGTCGAACGGATCGGCCGGGCACCACCGTGCCAGCTCGGCCCAGGCCGGTCCGCCGTCCGGTGGGCCGGCCAGTTGCACCGGCCGGCCACAGCGGGGCAGCGTGGCGTCCCGCCGGCCGGCCAGGGTGAGCCGCAGCCGACCCAGCCGGAGCACCGGCGGATCGGCCGGGCAAGCCACGGCCGGCTGGCCTGCCAGCACCGCCGACGGCAGGTCGAACTGGCTGCTGCGCCAGGGCAGGGTCAGCCCGATCGGCAGCTGCACCGCGTCCGCACTGAGCACCGCGATCACCGCGCCGGAGCGCAACCGCAGGTAGCAGGCGGTCGGGAAGGTGCCGAGCAACCGGGCCGGACCGGGGGAGTCCGCCAGCGCGGACCACACGAATCCGGGCGCGCTGCCCGAGCTCAGCACCGCCACGGCCGTGGCTACCCCTTTCCGTGCGGAGACGTCGCCGCAAGCCATACAGCGATCTGGCTGGAACGTAATGACATGCGTTACCGTCTGCCGATGGTCACAGTTGCCAATGATCTTGCCCCTAACCAGGGTGATCTGCCAGGCCAGGCCGTCGCTGGACTGACCGTGCGACAACTGCTGGCCAGCCCCAGCCTGGCCGGCACCACCGTGCTGGCCGGGCAGTCCGGGCTGGATCGGGTGGTGCGCGGGGTGAACGTGATGGAGGTGCCCGACATCCTGGCCTGGGTCAAGCCGCACGAGCTGCTGCTGACCACCGCCTTTCCGCTCACCCAGACCGCCTCGGCCCAGCCGGAGCAGTTGCTGGAGCTGATCACCGCGCTGGACGCCCAGTCGCTGGCCGCGCTGGCGGTCAAGCTCGGCCGCTACCTCGACGCGATGCCGCAGCAGGTGCTGGACCGGGCCGACCAGCTGGGCTTTCCGATCCTCCGGCTGCCCGACCAGATCGCCTTCGACGAGGTGCTGCCCGGCCTGTTCGGCCAACTGCTCGACCGGCAGAACGAGGTACTGGCCCAGGCCGACGCGCTGCACCGGGCCATCTCGGCGATCGTGCTGGGCGGCGGCGGGCTGTCCGAGATCGCCGGGGAGGTGTCCCGGCTGCTGGACTGCGCGGTGCTGATCACCACTCCGGACGGCCGGGTGCTGGCCGACGGCGACCCCGCCGGGCAGCGCGGCGGCCTGGCCGAGGCGGGGTTGTTCGACCCCACCGGCCGGTTCCTGGTGGAGCGGCTGGTCGCCGGCGTGCAGCCGCTCGCCGGCCCGGACGGTGGTGCCGGCGCGGTCGCGCTGACCTCCATCGTGGCCGGCGGGGTGGATCACGGCCGGATCGTGGCCTACCGCCGGGACGGCGCGATGTTTCCCAGCGCCACCCAGGCGCTGGAGCGGGTGGCCATCGTCGCGGCGCTGACCATCACCAAGGAGCTCGCGGTGGCCGCGGTGGAGAGCAAGTTCCGCGGCGACTACCTGCGCGACGTGCTGACCGGGCTGGTGCCGGTGGACGGGCAGGTGGTCGAGCACTGCCGGTCGCTGGGCTGGCGCATCGACGAGCCGCTGGTGGTGGTGGTGGCCGAGCTGGATCCGGTGCAGCCGCCGGTGGCCGCCGAGCCTGCCGGCAACCGGCCGCCGGTGGTCTACCGCTCCCAGCACGAGCGGTTCCACTCGGCCTGGTCGCAGGTGATGCGGGTGCGCGACCGTACCGCCCCGGTGGTCGGCTTCAGCCAGGAGGTGGTCGCGCTCATCCCGATCCGCGGTGTGGAGCCGGGCGCGATGGTGGCCGAGGTGATCGCCGCGGTGGCCGGCGACCGGGGCGGCGGGCGGCGGTCATTCTGCGCCGGCGTGTCCCGACTGGTCAGCCAGCCGACCAGCCCGGACGGCATCGCCACCGGGTACGCGCAGGCCCGCAAGGCGGTCGCGGTGGGCCGCCGGGTGCACGGCAACGGCAGCGTCTCGCACTTCGACTCCCTCGGCGTGCACCGGCTGCTGTCGCTGGTGCCCGACACCGCCGAGCTGAAGTCCTTCGCCGCCGAGGTGCTTGGCGAGCTGGCCGCTGACAACCCGGAGGCGGCCGACCTGCGCCGCACCCTGCAGGCGCTGCTGGATACCAACCTCAACGTGGCCGAGACCGCCCGGCTGCTGCACTTCCACTACAACACGCTGCGCTACCGGATCGGCAAGCTGGAACGGATCATCGGGCCGTTCAGCTCGGACGCGAACCTTCGGCTGGACGTCGCGCTGGCGCTGCAGGTCGTGCAGATGCGCGGCATCTGACGCCAGCGGCTTTAGGTGATGCCGAGCTGGAACCAGTTCGCCCAGCCGCCCGAGGCGTCCCACCAGGTGCTGTAGAGCAGGCCGTTCGAGCCGACCGCGAAGAGGTCGATGTGCTCGTCGTAGCGCGAGATCGCGGCCACCTCGCTGCCCGGCTTGGCCACCCCGCCGGAGATGACGAACCAGTTCGCCCAGCCCGAGGCCGAATCCCACCAGGTGCTGAAGATCCGGTTGTCGGTGCCGACGGTGAACAGGTCCAGGTGGTTGGAGTAGCGCGCGATCGCGGTGACCGGCGAGCCGGGCGAGGCGAGGCCGCCGGAGATCTGGAACCAGTCCGACCAGCCGGAGCGGGCGTCCCACCAGGCTGACATGATCCGGCCGTCCGAGGCGGTGCTGAACAGGTCGAGGTGCTCGGGGTAGCGCGCCACCACGTTCACTCCTACGTCCGGCCGGGCGGCCATGCTGCCGATCCGGAACCAGCCCGACCAGCCGGATCGGTCGTCCCACCAGCAGCTCCATACCCGGTTGTCGGTGCCGACGGTGAACAGGTCCAGGTGGAACGGGTGGCGGGCGATCGCGGTCACCGTGGCACCCGGCGCGGCGACCCCGCCGGAGACCGCGAACCAGTCGGTCGCCCAGCCGCCGGAGGCGTCCCACCAGATCGACATCACCGCGCCGTTGCCGGCGGTGGTGAACAGGTCCAGGTGGTCGGTGTAGCGGCTGACCACGTTGACCGTCGAGCCGGGACGGGCGAGCAGGGTGCCGACGTGGAACCAGGCCGACCAGCCGCCGGAGTGGTCCCACCAGCAGCTCCACACGCGGTTGTCGGTGCCGACGGTGAACAGGTCCAGGTGCCCGGAGTACCGGGCGACGGCGGTGACCGGCGAGCCGGCGCCCCCGGGCGAGGCGTAGCCGCCGGAGACTCCGAACCAGCCGGCCCAGCCGCTGCTGCTGTCCCACCAGTTGGACATGGTGCGGCCGTCCTCGGCCACCGCGAAGACGTCCAGGTGCTCCGGGTAGCGAGCCTGCACGGTGATCGGGGTGCGAGCCCGGGCGGGCAGCGTCGCCAGCGACCCGATCCGGTTCCAGATGGCTTGCCGGCAGATCCGGCAAAACGGCACGCCGAGCTCGCGCATCTTGCAGTCGTACTCGGGACGGTAGGCGCCGCAGTGGTAGTAGTCGGCGCCCTCGAACAGGCCGACCGTGCCGGTGGGCACCGGGCTGGGGCGGCCGTCCGCGGTGGCGCAGTCCGGGTTGCTCATGGTCGGGATCGCGGTGCTCGCCGCCACCGCCCAGCGCCATTTCAGGGTTGTCCGGTTGCTGTTCAGGGTGACGTTCGGCTGGCTCGGCTCACCGGCCGGGTGGTGGTCGTGGCCGGTCTCGTTTCCGCCGGCATAGTAAGGATATTCATCGGCCAGGCCGTACGCGGTGTGGCCGGCCTCGTGGATGGCGATCTCGGTGGCCCCACCGGCGAGCGAGTAGGTGCCGACCGAACCGCCGCTGCCGCCGTAGACGGTGGAGTTGACCACCACCAGGGCCAGGCTGAACTGCGGCAGCTGAGCCGCCGCCACTGACAGCGCGGTGCTGGTGTTGCACACCAGCAGCCGCCGGATCCCGTTGCCGCCGAAGCTCGAGTCGAAGTAGGTACGCGCGGTGGCGCCGGTGCCGCCGGCCGAGGCCGGATCGTCGGCACCGGAGTCGGTCGAGCTGACGTTGACCCGGAACACGTTGATGGCCGGCCGCAGCTCGTCGTACGGCGGGGTGCCGAACAGCGCGATGACGAATTCGGTGCAGGCGGTGTCGAAGTTGTTCTGCTGGGCGGCGGTGAAGCCGTCGGCCAGCAGCACGATGTTGAACGCACGGTTGCGCGGCGCGTCGCCTGAGATCTGGGTGATGCCCAGCACGGCGCCGTCGGCGGTGGTCATGGTCGGCCGGTCTCGAGGGCGAAGTCGGCCAGTTCGGTGACCGCGGGCTCGCCCGGAGCCGCGGCGGTGGGCCGGGCCGCGATGGCCGCCCGGCCGGGTTCGGGATGGCTCACCTGGATCACCGCGACCCGGCGGGCGGCCGGCGGAGCGGGCACCACCACGGTGAACGCGCCGGCCTGCTGCGGGGTGTCCACCCGGGTGATCGGTTCGCTGTGGTCCTCGGGGAAGACCTCGGTGCTGCCGGAGAGCGCCGAGTGCACCGGCACCCGAGCCAGCGCCTGGCCGGCCGCATCGCGGACTTCGACGTAATGGCCGGTCCGGACGTCCGGGTGCACGTCGTAGCCGGAGACCGCGATGTCCACCGGCTGCTGCGAGATCAGCCGGACGTCGGTGCCGGTGTGTTCGAAGATGAGCCGGATTGCCGGGAACGGCGCGGGTTCGTCGGTGCTCTGCATGGCACTCTCCGTTCGCTCTGCACGAGCCTGCTGGCCCGCGCGGCGTCATGAGGCAAGGAGCCGGTGTGGTGGACCCGTGATACCCCGGCATCCGGCGTGTCACATAGCCGGCCGGCCACTTTCGTCAACACTTCACCTGTAGGCCGCCGGGAGTTGATCACTACCTTGCGGCAACACGCTCTCGGCTGGGAGGAACGATGTCGGCGTTCGGTTGGAAACTGGTCTACGACGGTAAGACGCCGCCGCCGGGCGCGGTGGTGCGGCCGGGTGAGCGGCTGTCCGGGCTGCGGATGCTCGGCCTGGGCGCCCAGCACGTGGTGGCGATGTTCGGCGCCACCTTCGTCTTTCCCGCGATCATGGGGCTGAACCCCAACCTCGCGGTGCTGATGTCGGGCGTGGCCACCATCCTGTTCCTGCTCATCGTCAAGGGCCGGATCCCCTCCTACCTGGGCACGTCGGCCTCGTTCGTGGCGGCGGTGGCGGCGATCCGGGCGCAGGGCGGCGACTCGGCGCAGGTGACCGGCGCGATCCTCATCGCCGGGCTGATCCTGGCCGTGGTCGGCGTCATCGTGCACTTCGGCGGCGCGCACTACGTCCGGGCGGTGCTGCCGCCGGTGGTCACCGGCGCGGTGGTGATGCTGATCGGCTTCAACCTGGCCACGGTGGCCACCACCACCTACTTCCCGTCCGAACAGTGGATCGGCCTGCTCACCACGCTGTTCGTGCTCATCTGCGCCACCCTGCTGCGCGGCTTCGTCGGCCGGATCGCGATCTTCCTGGCACTCATCTTTGGCTACCTGATCAGCTGGATCGCCGACCGGATCAACGACGTGCCCAAGTGCTCGACGACGGTCACCTCGGCCTGCACCGGCACCGGGCACCGGATCGATTGGAGCGGGGTGCGCAGCGCGCACTGGATCGGCCTGCCGCACGACATCACCAGCCCCACCTTCGGCGCGCTGACCGGCCCGCACTGGCCGGCGTTCAAGTGGGCCTTCATCCTGCTGGTGATCCCGTCGGTGATCGCGCTGCTGGCCGAGAACTCCGGGCACGTCAAGGCGGTTTCGGAGATGACTCGCGAGGATCTGGACCCCTACCTCGGCCGGGCGTTCATCGGTGACGGCGTGGGCACCGCGATCGCCTCGCTGGTCGGCGGCTCGCCGACCACCACCTACGCGGAGAACATCGGGGTGATGGCGGCGACCCGGATCTACTCCACGCTGGCGTACTACATCGCCGCGGTGGTGGCCATCCTGTTCGGGTTCTGCCCCAAGTTCGGCGCGGTGGTGGCGGCCACCCCGGGCGGTGTGCTGGGCGGCATCACCCTCGTCCTGTACGGCATGATCGGCCTGCTCGGCGCCAAGATCTGGGTCGAGAACCGAGTGGACTTCGGCAACCCGATCAACCTGGTGCCGCTGGCCGCCGGCATCATCGCCGGCATCGGCAACCTGGCCATCAAGTTCTCCGACACCTTCTCCATCACCGGGATCGCGGCCGGCACCCTGATCGCCCTGCTCGGCTACCACCTGGTGCATATCCTGGGACCACGGGTCGGCGTCACCCCGGAGCCGCGGGATGCGCCGGTCAACCCGACGCGCACGGGGACGGTTCAGGTCCCGGCCGGGACCGACCCGGGCGGCCCGGGATATGGTGCCGGCCCGGTGTACGACCAGCAGGGCACGCGGTGGGACCCGCCGCCGCCGGAGACAGGACGGTACGGAGATCGGTGAAACCGCCAGCCTTTCGCTACAGCCGACCCGGCTCGGTCGCCGAGGCAGTGGAGCTGCTGGCCGAGCACGGATCGCAGGCGAAGGTGCTGGCCGGCGGCCAGAGCCTGGTCCCGCTGCTGTCCATGCGGCTGGCCGAACCGGGCCGGCTGATCGACATAAATGGCCTGGCCGAGCTGGACTACCGGCACGCCGACGCCGGCGGGGTCCGGATCGGTGCGCTGGCCCGGCACTCCGCGGTACTGGCCGATCCGGCGGTCAGTGAGTACCAGCCGCTGCTGCCCGCCGCGCTGGCGCAGGTGGCCCACCCGACCATCCGCAACCGGGGCACCAGCCTGGGCAGCATCGTGCACGCCGACCCGGCTGCCGAGCTGCCGGCGGTGCTCAGCGTGCTGGCCGGATCGATCGTCGCGGTGTCGGCGGCCGGCCGGCGCACCATCCCGGCCGCCGAGCTGTTCGCCGGACCGCTGGAAACCACGCTGCGGCCTGACGAACTGGCGGTGGAGGCCTGCTTCCCGGCGCTGCACGACCGCTGCGGCACCGCGTTCGCCGAGCTGTCCCGGCGGCACGGCGATTACGCGCTGTGCGGCGTCGCGGTGCTGGCCGAGCTGGATGCCGACCTGCGCATCCGCGCCGCCCGGGCCGGCTTCCTGTCGATGGCGGCCACGCCACGGGTGATCGAGCTGACCGAGCCGATCGCCGGCCTGCGCTACGACGCCGACCTCGGCGCGGCCGCCGAGCTGGCCGCCGGGTCGCTGGAGCCGGAGGGTGACATCCACGCCACGGCCGAGTACCGCCGGCAGCTGGCGCGGGTGCTGACCGGCCGAGCGCTGGCCGAGGCGGCGCGCAACGCTGCCGCGCGAAACCCGGCGGTTCCGGCGTGAGCGAGCTTTCCGGCGACGAGCTGTTCCAGATCACGTTGCAGGTCAACGGCATTCCGTACGAGGTGGCGGTGCCGGCGCGCCGGTTGCTGTCGGACTGCCTGCGCCACGACCTGGGCCTGACCGGCACTCACGTCGGCTGCGAGCACGGGGTGTGCGGCGCCTGCACGGTGCTGCTCGGCGGGGTGCCGGTGCGGTCCTGCCTGCTGCTCGCGGTGAGCGTGGCCGGCGAGGAGATCACCACGGTGGAGGGCCTGGCCGGCTCGGACGGCGCGCTGTCGTCGGTGCAGCAGGCCTTTGCCGAATGCCATGCGCTGCAGTGCGGTTTCTGCACGCCGGGCTTCCTCACCACGATCACCGCGGCGCTGGCGGAGAATCCGGCGCCGAGCCGGGCGCAGGCACGCGAGATCATCGGCGGCAACCTGTGCCGGTGCACCGGCTACCAGAACATCGTCGCCGCCGTGCTGCGAGCAGCCGAGATCCAAGCCGAGATCCAAGCCGAGGCCCGAGCCGCAACCCAAGCCGAGGCCAATGCTGAGACCCGAACCGAGGCGCGAGCCGAGCTCCCGTCCGAGATCCGGTCCGGAACGCAAGGGGATCCGGCATGACGACCAAGCTGGTCGGCGAGCCGATCCGGCGGGTCGAGGATCCGCGCCTGCTCGCCGGGCACGGCCGCTACCTCGACGACCTCGGCCAGGACGCGGCCGAGGTGGCGGTGCTGCGCTCGCCGCACGCGCACGCGAAGATCCTCGACATCGACGTCAGCGCCGCGCTGGACGTGCCGGGGCTGCTGGCGATCTACACCTACGAGGATCTGACCGGCCCGCTGGCCGAGCCGCTGCCGCTGCTCATCCCGCACCCGGCGCTGACCCACGGCCGCACCCAGTACCCGCTGGCCCGCGACGAGGTGAACTACGCCGGCGAGGCGATCGCGCTGGTGGTGGCCGAGAACCGCTACCTGGCCGAGGACGCGGTGCAGCGGATCGTGGTCAGCTACGAGCCGCTTCCCGCGGTGGTCGGGGTGGCGGCGGCCCGCGCCGCCGAGCAACTGGTGCACGACGACGTGCCGGGAAACGTGGCGGCCAACCTGGTGCAGGAGGTGGGCGACGCGGCAGCCGCCATCGCGGCTGCCCCGCACCGGCTGCGGTTGGAGCTGGCGGTCGAGCGGTCGGCGTCCATGCCGCTGGAGGGCCGGGGAGTGCTGGCCCGCTGGGATGGCGACTCCGGACGGCTGCGGATCTGGACGTCCACCCAGACCTCGACCGGAGTGCGGGCCGCGGTGGCGACCAAGCTGGGGCTGGATCTCGGCCAGGTTGAGGTGATCACGCCGGACGTCGGCGGCGGCTTCGGCGTGAAGATCGTGCATCCGTGGCCGGAGGAGGTGCTGGTGCCGTTCGCGGCCCGCAACCTCGGCCGGCCGGTGAAGTTCACCGAGGACCGGCGCGAGCACTTCATCTCGGCGGCGCATGAGCGGGGCCAGCTGCAGCAGGTGGAGGTCGGCTTCGACGACGAGGGCCGGCTGCTCGGCATGTCGGTGCGGTTCTGGCACGACAACGGCGCCTACATCCCGTACGGGCTCATCGTGCCGATCATCACCTCCACCCAGCTGCTCGGCCCGTACAAGCTGCCGGCCTACCGGGTCGAGTTCGATTCGCTCTACACCAACACGGTGATCGTCACGCCGTACCGCGGTGCCGGCCGGCCGCAGGGCGTATTCGCGATGGAGCGCACCTTGGATGCGATAGCACGCGATCTCCGGTTGGACCGGGCCGCGGTGCGCGCGGTCAACTTCATTCAGCCGGGCGAGATGCCTTATGACCAGGGGCTGATCTTCCAGGACGGCCGGCCGCTGGTGTACGACTCCGGCGACTTCCCGGCGTCGCTGGAGAAGCTGAAGAAGCTGGTGGACTGGGATTCCTGGACCGCCTACCAGGCCGCCGCCCGGGCCGAGGGGCGGCGGGTCGGGCTGGGAATCGCTTGCTATGTGGAGGGAACCGGCGTCGGGCCGTACGAGGGCGGGCATGTCCAGGTGGAGACGTCCGGCAAGGTGAAGGTGGCCACCGGGCTGACCTCGCAGGGACAGGGGCACCAGACCGCGTTCGCCCAGATCGTCGCCGACGAGCTCGGCGTGCCGCTGTCCGACATCGAGGTGGTCACCGGTGACACCCGGCGTTTCCCTTACGCGGTCGGCACGTTCGCCTCCCGGGCGGCGGTGATGAGCGGTTCGGCGATCGCGCTGGCGGCCCGCGCGGCCAGGGCCAAGATCCTCAAGGTGGCCGCCGACGCGCTGGAGGCCGACCCGTCCGACCTGGAGATCGTGGACGGCCGGGTGCGGGTGGTCGGCGTGCCCGGCACCGAGATCTCCCTCGGCACCATCGCGGTGCTGTCCAACCCGCTGCGCTACGCCTTCGACGAGGCGTCCAAGGCGGCCACCCAGTTCGCGGTGGGCGATCCGGATTCCGCGCCGGTGCCCGAGGACGACGAGCCGGGCATCGAGGGACGGGACTACTACTCGCCGCTGCGCTCGACCTTTGCCAACGGGATGCACGCGGTGATGGTGGAGACCGACCCGGACACCGCCGAGATCCGGGTGCTGCGCTACTGCGTGGTGCACGACTGCGGCACCCTGATCAATCCGATGATCGTGGAGGGCCAGGTGCACGGCGGGGTGGCGCAGGGGGTCGGCGGCGCGCTGTACGAGCGGATGGCCTACGACGAGTCCGGGCAGCTGCAGAACGCCTCGTTCATGGACTTCCTGATGCCCTACGTGTCGGAGGTGCCCGACGGGATCGAGATCGACCACCTGGAGACCCCGTCGCCGCTGAATCCGCTCGGCATCAAGGGCGCCGGCGAGGCCGGGGTGATCCCGAGCGCGGCGGTCTTCGCCTCGGCCATCTCCGACGCCGAGGGCTTCCAGATCACCTCGATGCCGATCTCGCCGAGCGAGCTGTTCGAGTTGCGACGGCAGCATGCCGATCCCCGCTGATCTCGTATCCGTTTTGCACGCCCTGGCGGGTGAATCGGATTCCGGTTCGGTCGCCGAATGGAAGGAAGAATCCAGGTCATGAAGGTCACCGGCCAGGCCACGTTGCACGCGCCGATCGAGCGGGTGTTCGCCGCGCTGAACGATCCGGCGGTGCTGGTGCGCACCATTCCCGGTTGCCAGCGGCTGGAGGCCACCGGGCCGGACGCCTATGCGATGACGGTGACCGCCGGAGTGGCCAGCATCAAGGGCAGCTACGCCGGCACCGTGCGGCTGGCCGAGCTGCAGCCGCCGACGTCGTTCGTGCTGCGGGCATCCGGGGCCGGCGCGCCGGGCACGGTGAGCGCGGACGTGTCTGTCCGGCTGGCCGAGCAGGACGGCGTCACCGTGCTGGACTACGACGCCGACGCGGTGGTGGGCGGCGTGATCGGCGGCGTGGGGCAGCGGATGCTGGCCGGGGTGGCCAAGAAGCTCGCCGGCGAGTTCTTCGCCGGGGTGGACGAGGTGCTGACCGGCGCCGCGGTTGAGGGCGCGCCGGCCGGCGAACCCGCGGCGGGCCGATCGCCGGCCGGCGAACCTGCGGCGGGCCGATCGCCGGCCGGCGAACCCGCGGTGTACCGGGCACCCGAGGCGCCGGCCAGGAAGGTCGGCGCCGGCGAGCCGGTTTCGTTCATACTGGGGGCGGTGTTCGGTGCCGCGGCGGCGCTGGCCGGGGTGCTGGTCGGCGCCCGGGTCGTCCGCGGCGGGAGGAGGCAGTGATGCGCGAGTTCGTGGCCGCGGCGGTGCAACTGGCGCCCAGCTCGGCGCCGCTGACCGCCGGGAGCATCGCGGCCAACACCGACCGGGCGTGCGAGCTGACCCGGCAGTGCGTGGCCGCGACCGGCGCGAAGCTGGTGGTGCTGCCGGAGTCGGTGACCACCGGCTTCACCCCGGGCCTGGATGCCGCCGAGCTCTGGGATCTGGTGAGCGAGCTGCCGGGCCCGGTGCTGGATCCGTTCACCGCGCTGGCCGCGGAGCTGGGCGTCCACCTGGTGCTCGGCACCTACGAGCGCGGGCCGGAGCGGGGGATCGTCTACAACGCGGCGGTGGCGCTCGGACCGACCGGTGAGCTGCTGGGGGTCTACCGCAAGACCCACCCGTTCGGCACCGAGCGGGCCGACCGCGGTGGCTGGGTGACGCCGGGGGAGGACCCGCTGGTGGTGGAGACCGAACTCGGCAGGATCGGCGTGATCATCTGCTTCGACGGTGACTACCCGGAGCTGTCCCGGATCACCGCGATCCGGGGCGCCGAGGTGATCTGCCGGCCCTCGGCGCTGCTGCGCTCGGCGGACCTGTGGGAGCTGACCAACCGAGCAAGGGCGTACGACAACCATGTCTTCGTGATCGGCTGCAACGCCACCGGGGTGGATCCGGCGGGCGTGATCTACTTCGGCAACTCAATGATCGTCACCCCGATCGCCGAGGTGGTCGCCCGGGCCGCTTCGCACGAATGCTGGACGGCCGCCCGGCTGGATCCGGACACCGCCATGTCGTCGCTGACAGCCGGATCCTCGGTGCCGCAGTCCTTCGACCACCTGGCCGACCGCAACCTGGCGCTGATCCGCAAGCACGCCGACGCGTTGCTGGCCGAGGCCCGCAGCCCCTTCAAGCTCGGCTGAGCACGCCGCAATCGGCGGAGGTTTGCAGCTCGAGCCGAGGTAGCGGCCAGCGCCTCCCGGATGCCGTTCGTGATTCCGGACGAGGTCGGCAGAACTCGCATGCTGCTACCTTCCTTCGGTTGTCGGCGAAGTGCGCTGCCGTCCGAAGAGGGCCACGATCGAGGAGGTCAGCCCGAACTGCTGGGCGCCGACGAGCGTCCAGGCACGGCTGATGCCGATGCCGAGCGAGCCGATCATCGCGCCGGCTATCGAGTCCACCGGGCCGGTCGCATGCGGCGAGCCGATCAGTCGGATGCCGGCCCACAGGTTGATCGCCATCACGATGAGGAATCCGATTAGCAGCGTAAGCGATCGCAGCCGCACGGGCAGCGGATCCGCGGTGCCGAGCAGTCGGCGGGTCGCGGCCGCCACGAAGACGGTGCCGCTGACGCCGACGGACACGGCTGCCCAGCCGAGATTTGCTTGCGGGATCAACGCGATCAGCCCCAGGATCAGTGGCGTGACCAGCGCCGTCAGCGCGCTGGCAGCACGTATCTGGTGCGGCACCGGCGCCGCCTCACCGACCGCCGGACCCGGCGCGACCGAGATCGCGACGAACAGCAGGCCGACCAGCGCGCCGGAGGCGCCAGCCGTGGCGAGGAAGAAGTCGTGGAACTCGGCTGGAATCACCGGCCCAGCGTCTCACGCTCGCTCGACGGATCAGGCACGCATGAGCTGCCAGTAGGCGAGGTCGCCGTCCGTGCCCGGCACCACGGTGGCCGGCTCGGGGAGCAGCGCCATCCCGTCAGCGAGATAGCGCAGCCAATCCGGCAGCCGCGAGTCGGTGGCCGGCATCGGGGTCACCGAGCCGTCGGGTCCGATCCAGCAGGGATACATGCCCACCGACTGGACCCCGTCCGCGGTCAGGTCGCACCGGCCGACCACGGTGAACCGGGAGTCCGGATGGAAGGGCAGCAGCGGATAGCCGTCGCGCGGATAGATGCCGTAGTCCCCGAGCGACGATCGGCAGGCCGCCTCGTCGAAGTAGGAGAGCTCCTCGGTCTCGGCGGCCAGATCCTCGGCCAGCCGGGGCAGGTCACAGGCAAGATGGCCGAGGCCGAAGAAGACCGGGGTACGGCCGAGGAAGCTCACCCCGCGCACGGTGTGCTGATGGTGGCCGAGCACCAGGTCCGCGCCGGCCTCGGCGAGCAGCTGTGCCGCCTGCGGTTCGTGGTCGGTGAGGCCGTGCCGCCGGGTCACATCTCCCCAATGGATGCTGGCAACCACCACGTCAGCGTGCTCGCGCGCGGCCGCCACCGCGGCCTCCACCACGGTCGAGTCGCCGTCGTCGATCGCGGTGACCACCGTCGCCTGGGCACCGGGATTCCATTCGTCCGGGGTCGGATTGAGATAGAAGGTGTGCGCGCGCAGCGGCAACAACCCGGGCACGCCTACCCGCGCCTCGTAGCCGACCGGGAACACCGACGACATCGCGACCACCGCGACCCGCAGGCCGCCGGCGTCCAGCACGGCCGGCGCCGCCGCGGCCGCCAGGTTCGCACCGGCCCCGGCGGTCCGGACGCCCAGTTCGGCCAGCCGGGCCAGGGTCTGCCGAAGGCCCTCGTGGCCGCCGTCCACGATGTGGTTGTTGGCCACCGACATCACCGAGAAGCCGAGCTCGGCCAGCGGTGCCAGCTGGGATGGTGCCGCGACCTGCGGCCCGCGAGAATGCGGCGATCGCTGCGGGCTTTCGGAGTAGTTTCCCTCGCAGTTGCCGAACACGAGGTCGCCGGTGGCGAGCAGCGCGCGCAGTGCGGACAGCTCACCCAGGTCGGCCGGCCGGTCGAAGAACACGTCGCCGACGCAGAGCAGTCGCACCGGACGGTCGATCATCCGGCCGGCTCGGCAATCCGGACGGGTTGCGTCCTGCCGAGCCGGTCGATGATGAACGCCAGCACCTCGGCTTCTCCGTACCAGTCCTCGCTGACCTCCGAATGGCCCAGATGACCGCTGGCAACCTCGGTGAGGAACACCGGCCGGCCGGAGGTGGAATGCGCCCGGATCGCCTCGCTGTAGCGCCTGGCTTCCTCCACCGACACCCTGGCGTCGGCCAGCCCGGCGACGATCAGCATCGCCGGATAGGCGGCACCGCGCACGTTGTCCACCGGCGACCAACTGGCGATCCGCGCCCGCGCCTGCTCATCGACGAGCGGGTTGCCCCACTCGGCCCACTCCAACTCGGTGAGGGCAGCCGCCGGATCGGACAGCGTTCGCAGGCAATCCACGAACGGCATCTCGAGCACGGCGGCGGTGAAGAGTTCCGGTGCCCGGTTCAGCGCGGCCCCGACCACCGCCGCGCCGGCGCTGCGGCTGCGCGCCACCAGGCCGTCAGCAGCAGCCCAGCCCTCCTCGACCAGGTGCCTGGCGCAGGCGAGGTAATCCTCGATCGCACGGAGCTTGCCGGCCTGCCGACCGGCGTCATGCCACGGCCGGCCGAGATCGCCGCCGCCGCGCACGTGCGCGACCGCGAAGGCGATGCCGCGCTCCAGCAGCGACAGCCGGAACGGGGTGTACATCGGATCCAGCGCTACTCCGTACGCGCCGTAGCCGTACAGCACGGTCGGCCAGGGTGCCGGTTGGTCGAGCGGGCACATCAGGGTCAGCGGTACCTCGGTGCCGTCCGCCGAACGCGCTCGCAACCGGACGATGCGCATCGACGGCGCCCGGGCGGCCATTGGCTCGGTAGCGATCCGGCGCGCGTCGATCGGCTCGGCACCGATCAGGTGTTCTGCGGTCGGGTGTTCTTCCATCGAATGCGCCCGGCGGTCGGCGACCGAGATCCGGTACAGCCGAGCGGGGGACTGCCAGCTCTCCCGGACCACGGTGGGACTCGTGCCGGTCGGATCGAATCCGGGTACGACGGAGATGGCGGCCAGCCCATCGTCGGTGCCGAAACCGATCCCGACCGGATCGCTGCTGCCGGGCCCGGCGGTGAGAACCACGAGCCGCTGGCCACCACCCTGCCGCTCCACCACCAGCGCCGCGCCGGCGACGGCCGTCAACTGATCCCAGTGGGTATCCGGGGCCGCAACGCTGTGCGGCTGCCACTCGCTGCCGTCCCGGCGGAGCAGCAGCCGGTCCGGCTGGCCGGGGGAGGTGTACAGCAGCCAGTCCAAGCCCACCGCGGTGTCGAACTGGAGCTGATCGCCCGGCTGGGAGTGCCCCAGGGCGATCGGCGTGCTGGCCCTCGCCGGCAGCAGCAGCAGGTGGTTGCCGGCATGGCTTTCCCGGCTGATGACCACGGTGCGGCCGTCCGAGGCCTGGCTGAGGTCGAGATATTCGCCCGGGCCGGCCTGGCAGAGCACCCGATAGCCATTGCCGTCCGGAGATATCCGCGCCACCGACGACGGAACCAGCGCCGCATCCGGTTCGGTGAAGACCAGCTCGCCATCATGCCACCCGACGGCAGCGCTCACTCCGCTCCGCACGGTACGGGTGCCGGGTGCTGCGTCCAGTTCGACCACCCGCAGCTGGTACCGATCGCTGCCGTCCACATCGACGGTGTAGGCGAGCAGCCGCCCGTCGTCGGTGAGGGCCATGCTGCCCATCAGGAATTCCTGATCCTCGACCAGCTGATCGGCGAAGTCGAGGACCCGGCGCACCCCTGCCGAGGCGTGCAGCAGCAGCCGCGGCGTGGCGGAGTCCGGTTCCAGCCACAGTTCGTACCGTCCGCGGGCGGTGACGAAGGCGGCCAGCAGCTCGGCGGGGGTTTCGGTGGCCCGTTCGCCGAACTCGGCAACGAGCGTCTCTCGCAGCTCGGCCAGCTGGTGTTGCCAGCTGGTCATGGCCCGGTCACTGCCGGCTTGGCTTCGACGATCCCCACGTCCGCACCGGCGCCGGCCCGGCTGCCCAACGCCGAGCCGACGAGGTCGACCCCGGCGGCTATCAATCCACCGGCCAGCAGGATGGTGCGCGCGGACAGCCGGGCGGTCAGGCCGCCGACCATGGAGACCGAAACCGGCTCCAGGCCGAACGAGGTCGCCCGCGCGATGCTGTTCACCCGGCCCAGGTAACCCGGCGGTGGGACGGTCTGCAGCAGGGTCCGGTAGAACGTCGCCGCCGGTCCCGCGAACAGCCCGCTGGCCAGGTAGGCCGCGCAGCCGGTGGCCAGGTTCGGCATCGCACCGATCGATGCCAGCAGGAGGTCGCTGACCATGAACAGGCCGAAGATCTGCCGCTGGGACGTCTTCCACCGCTCGGGCAACCTGTTGCAAGCCAACGTGCCGGCCACCAGTCCGACGCCCAGGCTGGCGCTGAGTGCGCCGAGGCCCTGCGGGCCGGAATGCAGCACGTTCTTGGCGAATACCGGCACCGCTACGCCCATCAGGCCGAGCACGAACAGGTTGGCCAGCGCGAAGCCGGGTAGCAGGATGCGGAGCTGAGGATCCCGCACCACGTAGCCGAGGCCACCGCGCAGGTCGGCGAGCACGCTGGCCCGGCCGTCCTCAGCCGGTTGCCGGACGGCGGGGACGAACACCATCATCGCCGCGCTGGCCAGGTAGATCGCGGCCGAGACCAGCAAGGTCCGCGAGGTGCCGAGAACGGCCACCAAGCCGCCTCCGACGGCCGGCCCGGCGGCGAGCGTGATCCATTCCCGCAGACTGTTCCAGCGATTGGCGTCTACCAGCTGCTGGGGATTCAGGTAGCTAGGCAGCATGCTGGCTGCCACCGGCAGCCGGACCGCGTCCAGCACGCCGAGGCCGATGGCCACCCCGATCCAGGCGTAGAGGTCACCCGAACCGGTCACGATCGCCGCCAGCACGGTGAGCGCACAGAGCAAGCCGCCCACCAGGGCGGTCAGCGAACGCTTCTCCGACCGGTCAACCAGCACGCCGCCGAACAGCAGCAGCACTCCGCGGGGAATGGCCCAGGCCGCGAGCACCAGGCCGAGGCGTGCGCTGCCGAACTGGTGCAGGGCGGCCCAGACGATCGCCATGATGAGAAGTTGCTCGCTGGCATCGGTGCAGGCCTGTGACCAGAACACCGCCTGGTACACCCGGTGCCGGCGCAGCGGAATGGCCGGCGGTGGCACGCTCTCGGGCAGCTCGATCACACTCCGTCAGGCTTCCGTCTTCGCTGGCACCGCACCACACACCGGGCAGTCCGGCCGCCGTTCGAAGTCATGCCACTGCTGGGCGAAGGTGATGAAATCTACCTCCAACAGCCGATGCGAGGCCACCACCGGTCCCATGAAGTCGAGCCGATACCTGAGCAACTCGTAGGAGAGGAAGTACGCCAGGAACATGCAGGGTGGCCCCATCGCCGCATTGCTGGCATTGACCTCGTTCTCCCGGATGTAGTCCAACGGTTCTTGCAATTCGGGGGCGAGCGCGATCTCAGAATCGACCCGGCATTGGTAGCACGGGCCGATTCCCGGCACCACGGTATAAGCGGTGCCGAGATGGGCGCTGACGCTGGCCGCGGCATAGGGAATGGAATTCTGGACGCAGACATCATTGACCCAGAAATCGATAAATCCATTCGGTTTGTCTGCAAGGCAGAATACGAAGTCGGGCTGGGCATGATCGACGACTTCGCGGACATCTGTCAACGATGCGAGTCTCCGGTCGGAAACCTCGAACTCGATATCCGGATTGAAACTACGGATTCGGTGCCGTGCGGCGGCGGCTTTGCGCTCTCCGATCACGTCCGTGGAGTAGAGGACCTGGCGGTTGAGGTTGCTCAGCTCGACCCGATCGAAATCGACGGCGAAGATGTGTCCGATGCCCAGTTCGGCCAATGCCATGCAGACGTTGGAACCGATGCCGCCCAGACCCAACAGCAGGACTCGGGTGTCCTTGAGCCTCGACTGAGGAGCGAAACAGCTCTCGCCGGGTGCTACCGCGGTGCGGAAGAAATTGAGATTAGGGGCATACCGTTGAAGATCGTTGCTGGTCAGGTTCTCCGGCGGAATCTCGGCGGCGTCCTCCAGGAAGCCGCCTTCCAGCAACTGTCGCAGCGCGTCGAGTATCTCGTCGGGTTCGAGGGCGCCGGCGAGTTGGCCCTGCAGATCGGATACCGATCGGGTGCCGTCCAGTTTTCGGATCAGCGCGGCGTAGCTGCCATCCGGGTCCTCGATCTCGTCGGCGTACGACGGGCCGGAACCCAGCCGGACCCGACCATTGAGGTAGAGCACGTCATAGATCGACTTCACCCGCGGCAAAGTAGGCAGGGTGATTGCGTCTGCAGGCATTTACGGCTCCGACACGGAACGCGCATCGTGCGCGAACAATATGGGCATGAACTGATGTCCTCCGCGCGTCGCGAGGAGGACATCAGTCGAGGTGGTTATCTAGCGCAGCGCGGGGCCGGTCTTCAGAACCACGACCTTGCGGATCTTCATGCTCTTCTGCATGCCATTCACCCCCTTTACCTTTCTGCGGAAAATGTCATCGTCGCTACCCGGTAGGCGATGCGCTCCAGAATGCGCCGTCTTATTCGGTAAGTCAATACTTTCGTCCGGTATCACCGAGCTGATCGCTAATAGCCTGTATGCAACCTTGCAAGACAGCCGACGTCGCCCGGGCGGCGGGTCCGTGGCGGCGCTGCGGGGCGAGCGCCCAGCTCGATATCTGCCAACCGGTAGGCGCCGGAACGGGCACATTTCCCCGAAGCAGCCGGCAACATCTGCCAGTTGAATGAGCCAGCGTGCCCCCTCCCACGCTGGCTTCGACCATCCGGATCGGCATCGACACCGGCGGCACCTTCACCGACGTGGTAGCCCTCGACGGAGCCGGCCGGTTGGCCAGCACCAAGACCGCCTCGACGCCGGACGATCCGGCCGAGGGATTCCTCGTGGCGATCGCCAAGGTGCTGAGCCAGCTGGGCCTGCCCGAGGCAGCGCACGGGCCGGCCATCGCGGCGGTCAGCCACGGCACCACGGTGGCCACCAACCAGCTGCTGGAAGGCAAGGTCGGCGAGCTCGGCTTCATCACCACCGAGGGATACGAGTTCATCCTGGAGATCGCCCGGCAGTCGGTTCCGGACGGCTACGGCAACAGCTACTTCTGGGTCAAGCCGGACCGTATCGTGCCGGTGGATCGGGTGCGGGCGGTCAATGGCCGGCTGGACCACACCGGCGCCGAGGTCCGCCCGTTCGACGAGGAGCAGGCCGCCCGGATCGCGCGCTGGTTCGCCGGCCGCGGCATCGACACCATCGGCGTCTGCCTGCTGCACTCCTACGCCAACCCCGACCACGAGTTGCGGATGCGCGACATCCTGCTGCGCGAACACCCCGGCGCCGTCGTGTCGATCTCCTCCGAGGTGCTGCGCGAGTACCGGGAGTACGAGCGGTCCATGACCACCCTGGTGGACGCCGCGGTCAAGCCGAAGGTGGCCGGCTACCTGCGCTCCATCCGCAGCCGGCTCGACCAGCTGCGGGAGGCGCCGAGCATCCCGTTCTACGTCATGAAGTCCAACGGCGGCGTGCTCTCGGCCGAGGAGGTCGTGCACCAGCCGATCAGCACCGTGCTGTCCGGACCCGCCGCCGGTGCGCTCGGCGCCGCGCTGATCGCCGGCAACGCCGGCCACCACCGGGTGCTCACCTGCGACGGCGGCGGCACCTCCACCGACGTGGCGGTGGTGCTCGACGGCCAGCCGGCGCTCACCACTGAGGGCAGCGTCGGGGCCTACCCGTCGAAGATCCCGATGATCGACGTGGTGACCGTCGGCGCAGGCGGGGGCTCGATCGCCTGGATCTCGGCCGAAGGCGCGCTCAAGGTCGGCCCAAGGTCCGCCGGCGCCGACCCCGGCCCGCTCTGCTACGCCCGGGGCGGCACCGAGGTCACCGTCACCGACGCGCACCTGCTGCTCGGCCGGATCCCGCCGCACCTGCTGGGTGGGGAGATCCCGCTCGACGCCGAGGCCGCGCGCACCGGGCTGCGGCAGCTGGCCGGCACGCTGGGCCTGGATCCCGTCGCCTGCGCCGCCGGCATCCTGGAGATCTCGGCCTGGAACCAGGCGAACGCGCTGCGCCAGGTGACCGTGCAGCGCGGGCTGGACGTCCGCGACTTCACCCTCACCACCTTCGGCGGCTCCGGTTCGCTGCTGCTGTGCCGGCTGATCGACATCCTCGGCCTGCCCCGGGTGCTGGTGCCGCCCAACCCCGGCAACGTCTCGGCGTTCGGGCTGCTCACCGTGGACGTCCGCAACGACTACGTGCAGACCTGCGTCGCCCAGCACGAGGCACTGGAACCGGCGACTGTCACCGGGATCGTCCGGCGGCTGACCGGGCAGGCCGCCGAAGCGCTGTCGCGGGAGGGGTTCGCACCCGGTGAGCAGCGTTTCGTCCGGACGGCCGACCTGCGCTACTTCGGCCAGGCCTTCGAGGTGCGGGTCCCGGTGCCGGACGGCCCGCTCGGCCGGCAACAGCTCGAGCAGGTGGCGGCCGCCTTCCACCAGGCCCACCAGGATCTGTACGGCTACTCCTTCGCCACCGATCCCAGCCAGCGGGTGGAGTGGGTGAACCTCCGGGTGACCGGCATCGGCCCGATCCGGCGCCCGGAGCTGGCCGAGTACCCGGCGGTCAGCGAACCGGCCGAGGCCGGCAGCCGGGCGGTCTGCTTCGACGAGACGGGCTATCGGCCCACCCCGCTGTACGACCGAAGCAGGCTCAGCCCCGGCGATGTGGTGCGTGGCCCGGCCGTGATCGAGGAGTTCGGCTCCACGGTGCCCGTCCATCCCGGCTTCACCGCCGAACTGGACCGCTACGGCAACCTGCTCGTCACCAGGGACGCCTCGGCGGGAAACCGGTGACCGCCGCGCTCACGCCCGATCGGGGTGCCGCGGTCGATCCGATCGTGCTGGAGATCGTGCAGGGCAGCCTCGCCTCGGTGGAGCGGGAGGTGGAGACCGCCATCGCGCGCACCTCCCGGTCGCCGATGATCCGCGACGCGCACGATTTCCGGGCCGGCATCCACGACCGACTGCTGCGCAAGCTCACCGGCCGCAGCTACTCCGCGCTCGTGCATCCGGTGGCCCGGGACTTCCCGCTGGAGACGATGCGTCCGGGCGACGTGTTCTTCCACAACGACGTCTACCTCTCCGAGGGCGGCATCGGGCACCTGCCGGATCTCTGCGTCACCGTGCCGGTGTTCTCCGAAGGCCGGGTGGTGGCCTTCGTGCAGGCCTTCGGCCACCACGACGACATCGGCGGCGCGGTGCCCGGCTCGATGCCCAGCCACGCCACCAGCGTGTTCGAAGAGGGCCTGATGGTGCCGCCGATCAAGCTGTGGGATGCCGGCGTGCCCAACCGGGCGGCGCTGGCGATCATGACCCGCAACTCCCGGATGCCCGAGTCGCTGGCCGCCGACCTGGACGCCGAGTGCTCGGCCTGCCTGATGGGCTCGCGCCGGCTGGCCGAACTGTTCGACCGCTACGGCCGCGACACCGTGGAGGCCTGCTTCGACCAGATCGTGGACCGCACCACCGAGACCTACCGGCGCGAGATCCTGGCCCGGATCCCGGTCGGCAGCTGGACCTGGGAGGACTACGCCGAGCACGACGGCGTGGACGAGCCGAAGCTGCACACCCAGCGGATCACGCTCACCCGCACCGATGCCGGGGATCCTCAGGGTGAACGGCTGATCCTGGACTTCACCGGCACCGCGCCGCAGGCCAGGGGCCCGATCAACCACTGCGCCAACTACGCCGACGGCAACTTCCTGAAGAAGTGGCTCGCGCCGATCCTGCGCAACCTGGCCGACTCACCCGACCGGATGGCGGAGTTGGACGTGAACGAGGGGGTGGTGCCGCTGATCGAGATGCGCTTTCCACCGCCGGGCACGCTGCTGACCCCGATCTTCCCGGCGCCGACCAACGCTCGCACGTTCGTCATCCTGCGGTTGCTGGGCGTGCTCGCCGGCGTGCTGGCCAAGGCGGTGGACGGGCGGATGCCGGCCGACCAGGAGACCATCCGCTACACCGGCGTGTACGGCACCGACTTCGACGGCAACCCGTACCTGATGCGCGAGGTGCTCGGCGGCGGTTCCGGTGGCCGGTACTACGCCGACGGCGAGGACACCATCCACGTGGTGCCGGACTCGCGCAACCTGCCAACCGAGTTCACCGAGGCCCGGTTTCCCTTCCGGATCGAGCGGCTCGGGCTGGCGATGGACTCCGGCGGGGCCGGCCAGTACCGCGGCGGCCTGGGCTACGAGAAGCACATCCGGATGCTCGCCGACGCGCACTTCATGTCCATCGCCGACCGCTCCATCCTGTCCTGCTGGGGCGTGCGCGGCGGCCGGGCCGGCAGGCCGTTCGAGGTCACCATCGATCCGGGCGGGAAGAACGAGCGCACCGTTGACGCGCTCGCCGACGCCGAGTTTGTCGCGGCCGGCGAGGTGATCCGGATCCGGACCACCGGCGGCGGCGGCTGGGGCGATCCGCTGGAGCGCGATCCGGAGGCGGTTCTGCGCGACGTGCGCTGGCGCAAGGTGTCGGTGCGCGTGGCGGCCGAGGACTACGGCGTCGTGCTGGCCGGCGCGGACGAGCCTCAGCTCGACCGGGAGGGCACCGGGCGGCTGCGTCGTGAGCTGCGGGCGCGGCGTACCGGGGCCGTGCCGTTCTTCGACCGCGGACCGGGCTACCCGCGACTGTCCGGTGGCCTGCCGGCCAGCCCGTACGACCATCTGGAATCGTCGGTGCCGTCTCCTAGGCTGGCGCCATGACTCTTGGGCTGATGCCGTGACCAGATTGCGGATAGTGGACGCCTTCACCGACCGTGCCTTTGCCGGCAACCCGGCGGCCGTGCTCAGGCTGGATGATCGCGAGCCCGGCCGGTTGCCGGACGCCGATTGGTGCCTGCGCATGGCGGCCGAGATCAACACGCCGGCCACCGGATTCGTCCTTCCCACCGACAACCCGGAGGCCGACTTCCGGCTGCGCTGGTTCACCGCCAAGGTGGAACTGGAGCTGTGCGGGCACGCCACCCTGGCCAGTTCACGCTGCCTGTTCGACGACGGGGTGCCCAGCCCGATCCGGTTCAGCACCCGCGCCGGCGTGCTCACCGTCCGGCAGGAGCCGTCCGGTGCGGTGACGCTGGACCTGCCCGCCCAGCCGGCCCAGCGGATCGATCCGCCGGACGGACTGGCCGAGGCGCTCGGCGCCGAGCCGGTCTGGGTCGGCGAGGGCGGCGGGGACTACCTGGCCGAGCTGGCCGATGCCGACACCGTCCGCCGGCTCCGGCCCGACCTTGCCGCGATCGCCCGCTACCCGGTGCGCGGCGTCATCGTCACCGCCGCATCGGACGTGCCCGAGGCGGACTTCGTGTCCCGGTTCTTCCCGCCCTCGGTCGGCCTGCCCGAGGATCCGGTCACCGGCAGCGCGCATACCGTGCTCGGCCCGCACTGGGCGGACCGGTTGGGCCGGACCGAGCTGACCGGCCTGCAGGTGTCGCAGCGAACCGGGCTGGTTCGGGTCCGGCTGGCCGGCGGGCGGGCCGAGCTGACCGGCTCCGCGACGGTCGTGCTGGACGGCCGGCTCACCTCCGCTGTGACGTCGCCGGCGTGAACACGGGTGGCCCGCTGGCCGGTGTGGTGGTGCTGGACCTGACACGAGCGCTGTCCGGCCCGCACGCCGCCATGATGCTGGGCGACCAGGGCGCCCGGGTGATCAAGGTGGAGGCACCCGGCACCGGCGACGACACCCGCGGCTGGGGGCCGCCGTTCCTCTATCCGGAGGCTGGCGAGCGCGAGTCCAGCTACTTCATGTCCTGCAACCGCAACAAGGAATCCATCGCGCTGGATCTCAAGAGCGAGGACGGCCGGCGCACCCTGACCCGGCTGGTTCGGCAGGCCGACGTGCTGGTGGAGAACTTCCGGCCGGGCGTGCTGGACCGGCTGGGCTTCTCGATCGGTGAGTTGCAGGAGCTGAACCCGCGGCTGGTGATCCTGTCCATCACCGGCTTCGGCCACGATGGGCCGGAAGGCGGCCGGGCCGGCTACGACCAGATCGCCCAGGGCGAGGGCGGGCTGATGTCGCTGACCGGCAACCGCCCGGACGAGCCAACCAAGGTGGGTGCCCCGATCGCCGACCTGCTGGCCGGCATGTACGGGGCGTTCGGCGCGGTGGCCGCGCTGCACGAGCGGGCGCGCACCGGGCGCGGCAAGGTGGTGCGCACCTCGCTGCTGGCCGGCGTGGTCGGGGTGCATGCCTTCCAGGGCACCCGCTACACCGTCGCCGGCGAGGTGCCCGGCACCGCCGGTGCGCACCATCCGTCGATCTGCCCGTACGGGCTGTTCTCCGCCGCGGACGGCAAGGTGCAGATCGCGGTCGGCAGTGACCGGCTGTGGTCGGCGTTCGCGGCGGCGTTCGGTATCGATCGGCCGGAGTGGCAGCGCAACGCCGACCGGGTGGCCGACAAGGATGAGGTGGTGGCGGCGGTGAACGCCGCGTTCGGCCAGTACCGTCGCGACGACCTGATCGGCCGGCTGGCCGAACTCGGCATCCCGGCAGGCCAGGTGCGCTCGCTGGATGAGGTGTACGCCTGGGAGCAGACCAGATCGCAGGGCCTGCTGATCTCGGTCGAGCACGCGACCCTGGGCACCCTGCAACTGCCCGGTCCGCCGATCCGCTACGACGAGGGCGCCCGCAGCGAGCACCTGCCGCCGCCGACGCTGGATCAGCACGGCGAGAGCATCCGGCGCTGGCTGGATGAGCGGGAAGCCGGGGAAGCGCCCGGATGAGGATCGTCATCGCCCTGGGCGGCAACGCGATGACCGCACCGGACGGCTCTGCCCGGCCGGCGGACCAGCAGGCCGCGATCGATGCGGCGGCCGGGCCGATCGCCGAGTTGGCGCAGGACGGTCACCAGGTGCTCATCACGCACGGCAACGGCCCGCAGGTCGGCAACCTGCTGGTGAAGAACGAGTTGGCCGCCGCGGTGGTGCCGCCGGTGCCGCTGCACTGGTGCGGTGCGCAGACCCAGGCCACCATCGGGCTGCTGATCATGAACGCGCTGGATCGGGCGTTGACCGCACGCGGCTCGGCGGTGGCCACCGCGGCCCTGGTGTCACGCACCCTGGTGGACGCCGACGATCCGGCTTTTGCCCGACCCAGCAAGCCGATCGGCCGTTACCTGCCGGCTGCCGAGGCGGCGCTGATGATCAGCCACGGCCAGCACTGGCGGGACCGGGGCGAGCGGGGCTGGCGCCGGGTGGTGGCATCGCCGGAGCCGCTGGAGTGCCTGGACTCGGCAGCCGCACTGGCGCTGCTGGCCGCCGGTTACCTGGTCGTCTGCTTCGGTGGTGGTGGCATTCCGGTGGTGCGGGACGGCCCGGGCAGCTATCGCGGTGTCGAGGCGGTGGTGGACAAGGATCTGACCGCGGCACTGCTGGCCGCGAGCGTGCGGGCCGACCGGCTGGTCATCGCCACCGACGTGGAGCAGGTGATGCTGGACTTCGGCACCGAGCACCCCCGGCCGCTGGGCCGGGTGCCGGTGTCGGAGTTGGCCGCACTGAGCGAGAGCGGGCTGTTCGATGCCGGCAGCATGGCTCCCAAGGTGACCGCGGCGTGCCGGTTCGTCCGCTCCACCGGGCGGCCCGCCACCATCACCGCGCTGGGCACCCTGGCGGCCGCGCTGGCCGGCCGCACCGGCACCATCATCGAAGGCGACAGCGAGTGAGCATCGCAGGAGCGTCAGCGACGAGGAGCGCAGCGAGCGCGGAGCCGAGCAGAGGGCATCGAAGGCGACAGCGAGTGAGCATCGCAGGAGCGTCAGCGACGAGGAGCGCAGCGAGCGCGGAGCCGAGCAGAGGGCATCGAAGGCGACAGCGAGTGAGCATCGCAGGAGCGTCAGCGACGAGGAGCGCAGCGAGCGCGGAGCCGAGCAGAGGGCATCGAAGGCGACAGCGAGTGAGCATCGCAGGAGCGTCAGCGACGAGGAGCGCAGCGAGCGGGGAGCCGAGCAGAGGGCATCGAAGGCGACAGCGAGTGAGCATCGCAGGAGCGTCAGCGACGAGGAGCGCAGCGAGCGCGGAGCCGAGCAGATAGCGTCCAAGCAGGTCACGAGTAGGAGGAGAGCGAATTGCCCGATCCGATCGAGGTACGCAAGGTCCCGCTGCACAATGTCTCCGATGCCAGCGAGTTCGCCAGGCTGATCGACGACGGCGTGCTCGAGGCCGACCTGGTGATCGCGGTGATCGGCAAGACCGAGGGCAACGGGGGAGTCAACGACTACACCCGGATCATCGCCGACCGCGCCTTCCGCGAGGTGCTGGTGGCCAAGGGCAGCCGCAGCGCCGATGCGGTCAAGCAGATCCCGATCGTCTGGTCCGGCGGCACCGACGGGGTGATCTCGCCGCACGCCACCATCTTCGCCACCGTGGATCCGGCCTCGGCGCCGGCCACCGACGAGCCCCGGTTGACCGTCGGCTTCGCGATGAGCGAGGTGCTGCTGCCGGAGGACATCGGCCGGACCCCGATGGTGGAGAAGGTGGCCGCCGCGGTGCGCGCGGCGATGGAGCGGGCCGGCATCACCTCCGCCGAGGACGTGCATTACGTGCAGACCAAGACCCCGCTGCTGACCATCGACACCATCTCCGACGCCAAGCGCCGGGGCAAGACGGTATTCACCGAGGACACGCTGCACTCGATGGACGTGTCCAACGGCTGCACCGCCCTTGGCATCGCGGTGGCGCTGGGTGAGGTCGAGATGCCCGGCGACGACGACATCATGCGCAATCGCGACCTGTACAGCTCGGTCGCGTCCTGCTCATCCGGCGTGGAGCTGGACCGAGCCCAGGTGGTCGTGGTGGGCAACGCGCGCGGCATCGGCGGCCGTTACCGGATCGGCCATTCGGTGATGACCGACGCGCTGGACGCCGACGGGATCTGGGCGGCGATCCGTGATGCCGGCCTGCAACTGCCGGAGCGGCCGCATCTGTCGGATCTGGACGGCCGGCTGGTGAACGTCTTCCTCAAGTGCGAGGTCAGCTCCGACGGCATGGTGCGCGGTCGGCGCAACGCGATGCTGGACGACTCCGACGTGCACTGGCATCGCCAGATCAAGGCCTGCGTCGGTGGGGTGGCCGCCGCGGTGACCGGTGACCCGGCCGTGTTCGTCTCGGTGTCGGCAGCCCATCAGGGCCCGGACGGCGGCGGCCCGGTGGCGGCCATCATCGACGCCGGCTGATCGTCCTGGCCGGGGCCACAGCCGACCTCGGTACGCTTCGCAGGCGATGAAGACCTTCGACGAACTGTTCGCTGAGCTGACCCAGCGCAAGGTGGAGCGGCCAGCCGGGTCGGCGACCGTCGCGGCACTCGACGACGGCATCCATGCCCAGGGCAAGAAGGTTCTCGAGGAGGCTGCGGAGGCCTGGATGGCGGCCGAACACGAGTCGGCGGACCGGACCGCCGAGGAGATCAGCCAGCTGCTGTACCGGATCCAGGTGCTGATGCTCGGCAAGGGGCTGGGCCTGGATGACATCTACCAGTACCTGTGAGCCGATGTGTCTGAGCTGTTGCGGATAGCCGTTCCGAACAAGGGGTCGCTGGCCGAGCCGGCCGGCGAGATGCTGCGCGAGGCCGGCTACCGGCAGCGCGCCGACAGTCGCGAGCTGGTGCTGCAGGATCCGGAGAACGGCGCCGAGTTCTTCTTCCTCCGCCCACGTGACATCGCCATCTACGTCGGCTCGGGCCGGCTGGACGTCGGGATCACCGGCGAGGACCTGCTGCTGGATTCCGGCGCCCGGGCCGAGGTGATCCTGCAGCTCGGCTTCGCCGAATCGACGTTCCGGTTCGCCGCCGCGGCCGGCACCGGCCGGACGGTGGCCGAGCTGGCCGGCTGCCGGATCGCCACCGCCTATCCCGGGCTGTTGGGGCACTACCTCAACCAGCGGGGTGTCCAGGCCGAGATCATCTCCCTCGACGGCGCGGTGGAGACCGCGGTTCGCCTCGACGTGGCCGACGTGATCGCCGACGTGGTGGAGACCGGCACCACCTTGCGGGCGGCCGGCCTGGAGGTCTTCGGCGAGCCGCTCTTCCATTCCCAGGCGGCGCTGATCCGGCGCCGCGGCGGGACGTCCTCGCCGGCGGTGGAGCAGCTGGTGCGGCGGCTGCAGGGCGTGATGATCGCCCGGCAGTACGTGCTGATGGACTACGACATCGCAGACGAATTGGTGGAGAAGGCGGTGGCGGTGACGCCGGGCTACGAGTCGCCGACGGTGTCACCGCTGCGCACGCCGGGCTGGTCGGCGGTCCGTTCGATGGTGCCGCGCCGGGAGACCAACCGGATCATGGACGAACTGTGGCAGATCGGCGCTCGGGCGATCCTGGTCACCGACATCCACGCGTGCCGGCTGTGACCGCCGTGCCCACCGTCTCCACGGTCCGAGCCCGGCCGATCAAGTCGGCCCGGCTGGCGGCGATGGTCGCGGCCGTGGTGCTGGTGGTGTTCGTGATCTGCGCGATCCTGCTGCCGCACACGTCCAATGGGATACCGGTGAACGCGGCCGATCAGGTGGGCATCGGCGGCACCGGCCTGCTGGTGGCGCTCGCCATCCTCGGCTTCACCCGACCGCGCCTGCACGCCGACGCGGCCGGGGTGGACACGCGCAGCTTCTTCGGCGGCTACCGGCACGTGGACTGGGATCTGGTCACCGCGGTGGAGTTTCCGCACAAGGCGCGGTTCGCCCGGCTGGTGCTGCCCGGTGACGAGCTGGTCGTGCTGTACGCGGTGCAGCGAGGTGATGGCGAGCGCAGCGTCGAGGTGATGCAGGGTTTGCGGGTGCTGTTTGCCGCCAGCCGTGCCAACCCGCCGCTCGGGGGCGGCTGAGTACTACCGCTGCCAGCCGGCCGAGCACCGCCAGCGAGTAGCCGGCTGAGCATCGCCGGCCGGAGCCGGCTGAGCACCGCCGGCGGGAGCCGGGAGCAGCGCCGACGCGCAGCGCCGAAGGCACGACGCGCCGGCGAGCAACCTAGCTGTGGGTGAAGCTGCCGTAGGTGGCGGTGGAATCCCAGATCTGCTGCACCCGCACCCCGTGGGCCGGATCCACCGCGGCGTAGGTCACGCCGGGGGAGACGTAGATGCCGACGTGGTACACCGAGCCGTGGCTGTCGTGGTAGAAGACCAGGTCGCCGGGTACCGCGCGGCTGGCCGTGATGATCCGGGCAGCGCTGAACTGCGCCTGGGAGACTCGCGGCGTGCTGACGCCGGCGCCCCGGTAGGTGTACTGCACCAGGCCCGAGCAGTCGAAGCCGACCTTCGGATCCTCAGCGCCCCAGACGTATTTGGAGCCGAGGAACTTCTGGGCCGCGGCGGCGATCTTGACGTTCACCGCCGGGGTGGTCGGCGGCGGCCCGGTCAGCACGGCCGTGGTCGGGGTGGTCAGCGCCTGGCAGCCGAGCAGCTGGTCGGCTCCGATGCCGATGTTGGTCGCCCACAGGCAGACGTTGTGCGCGCCGGTTCCGACCGCGAGGTCGAACACGTAGCCGGAGTTGGCGCCGGCCTTGTCGTTGCCGGCCAGATCCGGACGGGACACGGTGGCTCGCACCGGGCTGTGCGCGGTGCCGTCCACGAAGGCCTGCACCACCAACGGGTAGCTGAGGTTGTCCGGGTCGCTGGCCCAACCGCGCACCCGCATGGTGTTGGCATCCACCGCGCCGGCCGCCTCCAGCGCGCCGGCCGGTGAGTGGGCGGCGATCTGCGCCGGGGTCAGCGGCGGCGGGCCGACCCGGACGCTGGCGCAGCCCAGCCGCACCGGAGCGCCGGCGCCGACGTTGGCCGCGTTCACGCATACCGAGTGCAGGCCGTTGGCCGCGATCACGGTGTCGAAGGAGTAGCCCTGGTTCGGCCCGCTGTGCTTGGCGGCCGCCACGTCGGGGCGCGCCTCGGCGACCAGGTTGGCCAGCGCCACCACCCGGCCGTCCACGGTGGCGCTGATCGGCAGCGGCTGCGTCGGCGCGTCCGGGTCGATGGCCCAGCCACGCACTGACACGGTGGTGCTGGTGGTGCTGTCGGCGGCCGCCGAGTCGAGGTAGCCGGCCGGGTTGTGCGCGGCCGCCTCGTCCGCCGGCAGGCCGGCCACCGTGGCGGTGGCGCAGCCGAAGTAGACCGAGGCGCCCTGGGCGACGTTGCGCGCCGCCACGCACACCTGGTGGCTGCCGGCGGGCACCACGAAGCTGCCGTCGAAGCCAGCCAGCGGACCGGCGCCAACAGCGGCGGTCACGTCCGGCCGGTGCACGTTGGTGACCAGGTAACCGGCGACGCCGCCGTCTACGGTGACCAGCACGGTCAGCTGCTGGTTGAGCGCGTCCGGGTCGGCCGTCCAGCCACGTACCTCGACGCTGGACCGGCCGGCGTCCAGCGCCGCGTCCAGGTGGCCGACCGGATTGTGGCCGGCGACGGTGGCTGAGGCAGACCCGGCCAGGCCGAGGCCGGCACCGGCGAGCAGCGCGGCGACCGGCAGCACCGCCAGCCCGCGGGTGCGGCCGGCGAGAAGCTGGCGGAAGCGTCCGGTGGAAGGCCGGCGGAAGATCGGATCGAGGGCAGCGGCGTGGCGTGAATGCACACGGTGAGTCACGAGAAAAATCCTGTTCTGTGTACCGACGCACCCCCGCGCGTGCACAGATCGTATGAGAACTGGCGGCGTGTCGGGGGCGGTTTCGCAAAATCGGCTGCTTTAATGCCTGCCTTGCCGTCACGGTGGGTGATGGGACGGCTCAGCGCGGCTGCCGCTCGCCGGGGCCGAGGCCCGGCTCGTCCGGCCATGGCGATGCCTCCCGGAAGGCGGCCTGCAGTGACCGCAAGCCATCCATCAGCGGCCGCCGGTGCACCCCCAGATCGGCCTGGGCGGCACCGAGCAGCCCGGCCAGTGCGTCGATCAGCCGGCGCGCCTCGTCCAGATCGAGGTACCGCTCGCCGTCCTCGGCCAGGCCCAGTTTCTCCGCGGCGGCCGACATCAGCAGCACACAGGCCCGGGTGATGACCTCCACCGCCGGGATCTCGGCCAGTTCGCGTGCGGCCGGTTCGCCCGCTGCCGGGTTTGGGGAAGGTTGGGTCACGCTGATAGCCTTAGATGAGCGACCCGTCTGTGCTGGCGCCCCTGCCGGTGCGGACGAGCAAGCGGAAGCCTCGATGTTTCCCACCCGCGCCGCCGACGATTTGCCAGGCTGCCGGGTACCGGTCCAGCGCCACCAACGACGGTGGCGCCTAGGCGCGCAGCGTCCGGCCCTTGGCCGGCCGCCCCGCCGGGATCAGGAATCATCCGGCCTCCTCCTGCATTGGTTGCATCGTAGGAAAGCAACCTAGGAGGCCCCATCAGCTCTGAACCCCGGATCAACGACCGGATTCGCGTTCCGGAGGTCCGCCTCGTCGGACCGGAAGGCGAGCAGGTCGGCATCGTCCCCATCGGCAAGGCCCTGGAACTGGCCGCTGAGTCGGATCTCGACCTGGTCGAGGTAGCTCCGATGGCCCGCCCGCCGGTCTGCAAGCTCATGGACTACGGCAAGTTCAAGTACGAGAGCGCGCAGAAGGCACGCGAGGCCAAGCGGAACCAGGCGCTGACCGTGATCAAGGAGATGAAGCTCCGCCCCAAGATCGACCCGCACGACTACGAGACCAAGAAGGGTCACGTCGAGCGGTTCCTGCGGCAGGGTGACAAGGTCAAGATCACGATCATGTTCCGCGGTCGCGAGCAGTCCCGGCCCGAACTCGGTTTCCGGCTGCTGCAGCGGCTGGCCGAGGACATCACCGAGCTCGGTTTCGTGGAGTCCTCGCCGAAGCAGGACGGCCGGAACATGGTCATGGTCGTTGCCCCGCACCGCTCCGCCAAGGCGACACGGCCGGCCCGGACCGCCCCCGAACCGGTTCCGCAGGCCTGAGACGTGCCGCAGCCGCGGCCGGTGAGCCACCGGCCGCGCCGGTTCGATGCGCCCAGCCACCCGAGATAGCCCGACACCGATAGAGGTAGATATGCCCAAGAACAAGACCCACTCCGGGATGAAGAAGCGCGTCAAGGTGACCGGCAGCGGCAAGCTGCTCACCGAGCGAGCCGGCAAGCGGCACCTGCTGGAGCGCAAGTCGTCCACCCTGACCCGCCGGCTGACCGGCACCGAGCAGGTCGCCCCGGCCGATGCGCCGCGGGTCAAGCGACTCCTCGGCCGCTGACCCTCCCATAGCCGCCGGCCGGCCCCGGTTTCATCCCGGTGCGCCGCCGGCCCGAGAGCAAGGACATTTCACGTGGCACGCGTCAAGCGAGCGATCAACGCGCAGAAGAAGCGCCGGACCACCCTGGAAGCGGCGTCCGGCTACCGGGGTCAGCGGTCCCGGCTGTACCGCAAGGCCAAGGAGCAGCTGCTGCACTCGGCCACCTACTCCTACCGCGACCGCAAGGCGCGCAAGGGTGACTTCCGGCAGCTGTGGATCACCCGGATCAACGCGGCTGCCCGCGCCAATGACATGACCTACAACCGGTTCATGCAGGGCCTGCGACTGGCCGGCGTGCAGGCCGACCGCAAGGTGCTCGCCGACCTCGCCGTCACCGACGCGCCGGCGTTCGCCGCGCTGGTGGCGGTGGCCAAGCAGGCGGTCCAGGCCGAGGGCATCGGCGGCGCCGCGGCCCAGAGCCCGGCTGCCTGAGCTGCTCAGCTCTTCCAATGCCCGGCTCGCGGCGGCTCGGCGGCTGACCAGCCGCAAGGAGCGCCGCGAGACCGGGCGTTTCCTTGCCGAGGGGGCGCAGGCGGTGCGCGAGGCGCTGGCCGCCGGCGCGGTCGAGGAGCTGTTCGCCACCGCCTCGGCGGCCGGCCGCCATCCGGAGCTGGCCGCCGGCGCCTCCGAGATCTCCGAGCGGGACGCCGCGGCGCTGTCGGAGACGGTCACGCCGCAGGGGCTGGTCGCGGTGTGCCGGCTGCGGCAGCAGTCCGCGAACGAGGTCTTGGCGCGCCGGCCGCGGCTGGTCGTCGTCCCGGTCAACTGCAACGAGCCGGGCAACCTCGGTGCGATCATTCGGACCGCCGACGCGGCCGGTGCCGATGCGGTCATCTGGGACGGCGGCGTCGATCCGTACAACGGAAAGGCCGTTCGGGCCACCGCCGGCAGCCTGTTCCACCTGCCGGTGCTGGAATGTGCCGTCGACGAGCTGCTGGCCGACTGCCGCCACGCCGGCCTGACCACGCTCGCCACCACCGCCGCCGGATCGGCGACGCTCGATGAGTTGATCGAGGACGGCACGCTGGCCCGTCCGACGGCCTGGCTGTTCGGCAACGAGGCGCACGGCCTGCCCGATTCGGTGCTCGAAGCCGCCGGTCACACGGTCCGGGTGCCGATCTACGGACGCGCCGAGAGCCTGAACCTGGCCGCAACCGCCGCCGTGTGCCTGTACGCCTCGGCCCGGGCTCAGCGGTAGCGACGCCGGCTGGCTGCCCGGCAAACCCGCTGGCCGCTCCTCCTAGACTCAAGAGGTACCGGCGGCGTTGGCCGCCGGTCCTTTCCGTACCACGATCCGAGCGATGAAAGGCCCGCATGTCTGGCGCCAATACCTCCTATGACCCCAAGCAGGTCGCTGCGCTGTCTGCCGACGCGCTGCAGGCTGGAGTCGAGGCGGCCCTGCGGGCCTTTACCGAGGCTGGCGACCTGGACCAGCTGCGTGCCGCGCACACCGCCCACCTGGGCGACCGGTCCCCGCTGGCGCTGGCCAACCGCGAGATCGGCGCGCTGCCGCCGGCGGCCCGTTCCGATGCCGGCAAGCGGATCAACGCGGCGCGGGCAGCGGCCCGGCAGGCGCACGCCAGCCGGCTGACCGAGCTGGAGGCCGCCCGCGATGCCGAGGTGCTCGGCGCCGAGTCGGTCGATGTCACGCTGCCCTGGGACCGCCGGCTGACCGGCGCCCGGCATCCGCTGACCACCACCATGGAGTTGGTCGGCGACGTGTTCACCGCGATGGGCTGGGAGGTCGCCGAGGGTCCCGAGGTCGAGGGCGAGTGGTTCAACTTCGACGCGCTCAACATCGGGCCGGACCATCCCACCCGCACCCTGATGGACACCTTCTTCGTCCGGGCCGCCGACGGCTCACCGGACAGCGGCCTGGTGCTGCGGACCCACACCTCGCCGGTGCAGGCCCGGGTGATGCTGACCCGCACCCCGCCGATCTACATCGTCTGCCCGGGCAAGGTGTTCCGCACCGATGAGCCGGACGCCACCCACTCGCCGGTGTTCCACCAGGTCGAGGGGCTGGTGGTGGACAAGGGCATCACCATGGCGCATTTGAAGGGCACGCTCGACCACATGGCCCAGGCCTTCTTCGGCCCGGGCATCGTCACCCGACTGCGCCCCTCCTACTTCCCGTTCACCGAGCCCAGCGCCGAGCCGGACCTGCTCTGCTTCGTGTGCCGCGGTGAATCGGTGGGCAATCCGGATCGACCGTGCCGCACCTGCGACAGCGAGGGCTGGATCGAGTGGGGCGGCTGCGGCATGGTCAACCCGCGGGTGCTGCGGGCCTGCGGCATCGATCCGAACGTCTACTCCGGCTTCGCCTTCGGCATGGGCATCGAGCGCACCATGATGTTCCGCAACAACGCCGCCGACATGCGCGACATCGTCGAGGGCGACGTCCGGTTCAGCCAGGCGTTCGGGGTGGAGGCCTGATGCGCGCCCCGGTTTCCTGGATCGCCGAGCACGCAGCGCTGCCGGCCGGACTGTCCGCCCGCCAGCTCGGCGAGGCGCTGGTCCGGGTCGGGCTGGAGGTCGAACGGGTCGAGTCGCCGGCCGACGGCATCAGCGGCCCGCTGGTGGTCGGCCGGGTGCTGTCGGTCGAGGAGCTGACCGAGTTCAAGAAGCCGATCCGGTACTGCCTGCTCGACGTGGCCGAGGGGCAGCCGCGCGGCATCGTCTGCGGCGCCAGCAACTTCGCCGAGGGCGACCTGGTCGTGGTCGCGCTGCCCGGTGCGGTGCTGCCCGGTCCGTTCCCGATCACGGCCCGACAGACCTACGGCCGGATCTCTGACGGGATGATCTGCTCGGCCCGCGAGCTGGGCCTGGGCGACGACCACACCGGCATCCTGGTGCTGCCACCGGGTAGCGCCGAGCCCGGCCAGGACGCGCTGGACCGGCTCGGCATGCGCGATGCGGTGCTGGACATCGCGATTACCCCGGACCGGTCGTACTGCCTGTCGGTGCGCGGGCTGGCCAGGGAGGCAGCGGCCGCCCTGGAGGTGCCGTTCACCGAGGTCACCGCGCAGGTGTCCGAGCCGGACGGCAGCGGCTACCCGGCCTCTGTCGCGGACCCGGCCGGCTGCCCGCGGTTCTCGCTGCGTATGGTGACCGGCCTGGATCCGGCCAGCCCGACTCCGGCGTTCATAGCCGACCGGCTGCGCGCCTGCGGCATGCGTTCCATTTCGCTGGCGGTGGACGTCACCAATTACGTGATGCTGGAGACCGGCCAGCCGCTGCACGGCTACGACCGGGCGCTGCTGCAGGGCCCGCTCGGGGTGCGGTCGGCCGAGCCGGGGGAGAAGCTGACCACTCTGGACGGCATCGCGCGCGAGCTCGAGGCCGACGACCTGGTGATCACCGACGAGCGCGGCCCGATCGGGCTGGCGGGGGTGATGGGCGGGGCTTCCACCGAGATCTCGGCCACCACCACCGAGGTCGTGTTGGAGGCGGCCTACTTCGACCCGGCCCGGATAAGCCGGGCGGTGCGCCGGCACAAGCTGCCGTCGGAGGCCGCCAAGCGGTTCGAGCGCGGTGTCGATCCGGAGATCGCCGGGGTCGCGCTGCAGCGCTGCGTGGAGTTGCTGGCCGAGCACGGCGGGGCAACGCCGGCCGGTGGCCTGACCGTGGTCGGCAGCGGGCCGGCCGCGGTGCGGATCGAGCTGCCGGCGCAGCGACCGGCCGAGCTGGCCGGCATGCCGATCGCGGCGGACGCGGTCCGGCGCCGGCTGGAGCAGGTCGGCTGCGAGGTCAGCACCGCCGAGAACGAGGTGTTCACCGTCCGGCCGCCGTCCTGGCGCCCGGATCTGACCGATCCGGCGGACCTGATCGAGGAGGTGATCCGGCTCGAGGGCTACGACCGGGTGCCCTCGGTCCGGCTGAGCGCGCCTCCTGGCGGCGGCTGGACCGCCGAGCAGCGGCTGCGCCGCCAGGTGTCGCGGGCGTTGGCCTATGCCGGCTACACCGAGGTGATCAACTACCCGTTCGTCTCGCCGGCCGTGCACGACGCATTCGGGCTGCCGGCTGAGGACTCCCGTCGGCAGGCGTTGACGCTGGCCAATCCGCTGTCGGAGGCCGAGGGACAGTTGCGCACCTCGTTGCTGCCTGGCCTGCTGGCCAACCTCGGCCGCAACCTGGGCCGGGGCAACCGTGACCTGGCGATCTTCGAGATGGGCCTGGTTTACCTGCCTGCCGAGTCTGGGCAGCGGCCACCTCTGCCCGGCGTGGAGCACCGGCCGAGCGATGCCGAGCTCGCGGCGCTGGTCGCCGCCGTGCCGCGCCAGCCTCGGCACGTTGCCGTGGCGCTGGCCGGTGAGCTGGAACTACCCGGCTGGTGGGGCGCCGGCCGGCTCGGCGGCTGGGCCGACGCGATCGAGGCGGCGCGTCTCGTGGCCCGGGCCGCCAGGGTCGAGCTGGACGTGCGCAAGGACGATCAGCTGCCCTGGCATCCGGGCCGCTGCGCCGCGCTGCTGGTCGCGGGTCGGACGGTCGGCTACGCCGGCGAGCTGCATCCGCGGGTGATCGCCAACCTGGGCCTGCCGGCGCGCACCTGCGCCCTGGAGCTGGAACTGGACGCCTTGGGCGTGCCCGCGCCGGCCCAGGCGCCGGAGCTGAGCAACCTGCCGCCGGTGCTGCTCGACCTGGCCCTGGTGGTAGCCGAGGACGTGCCGGCCGCCGACGTCCAGGCGGCGGTGGTGGCCGGTGCCGGGCAGCTGCTCGAATCGGCCCGGCTGTTCGACGTCTACGCCGATCCGGAGCGGTTGGGCGCCGGGCTCAAGTCGCTGGCCTTCGCCCTGCGGTTCCGCGCTCCCGACCGGACGCTGACCGTGGAGGAGGCGACCGGGGCCAGGGACGCGGCGATCGCGGTGGCTGCCGAGCGGACGGGTGCCCGGCTGCGCAGCTGACCCGGTTATGCATTAAGTTACGCGATCATGCATAATCAACCGCATGGGTGTGCCTGTGGCGGTCGTCGGAGCCAGCGGCTACGCCGGCGGTGAGCTGCTCCGGCTGCTGGCCGGCCACCCCGGCATGGAAGTGGTCGCGGCCACCGCACAGCGCAGCGCCGGCCAGCCGCTGACCGAGTTGCACCCGCACCTGGTCAGCTACGGCGACCTGCGGCTGGGCGAGACCACGGCCGAGGCGCTGGCCGGTGCCGAACTCGTCTTCCTCGCCCTGCCACACGGGGAGTCCGCTCGGCTGGCTGCCCAGCTGGCGGAGAGAACCAGGATCGTCGACCTGGGCGCGGACTTCCGGCTGGCCGATGCCGAGGCATGGCAGCGCTACTACGGCCTGCCGCACGCCGGCACCTGGACCTACGGGCTGCCGGAGCTGCCCGGTCAGCGCGGCCGGATCGCCACCAGCCGGCAGGTGGCCAACACCGGCTGCTACGCGGTGGCGATCGTCCTCGCGCTGGCACCGCTGATCGCCGCCGGGCTGGTGTCCGGCGAGGACGTGGTGGTGGTGGCCGCCTCCGGCAGCTCCGGTGCCGGGCGGCTCGCCAAGGCGCACCTGCTGGCCACCGAGGTGATCTCGGACCTCTCGCCGTACAAGGTCGGCTGCCACCAGCACGTGCCGGAGATCCTGCAGGCCACCGGCGCCCGGACCCTGTCGCTGACCCCGATCCTGGCGCCGATGCCGCGCGGCATCCTGGCCACGGTCACCGCGCTGCCAGCCCACCTCGGCCTGACCGAGCAGGACGTCCGGGACGTGCTGGGCCGGGCGTATTCCGACGAGCCGTTCGTGCATGTGCTGCCGAGCGGGCGGCAACCGCACACCGCGGCCGCCCTCGGTTCCAACTCGGTGCACCTGCAGGCCGGCATCGATGCCAGCTCCGGTCGGGTGATCGTGACCAGTGCCATCGACAACCTGGGCAAGGGCGCGGCCGGCCAGGCGGTGCAGAATGCCAACCTGATGCTCGGCCTGGACGAGACGGCGGGCCTGTCCGCCAACGGGGTGGCGCCGTGACCGCCGGGGTGCCGAGCACGCTCGCGGAGCGGTTGTCCATCGCCGGGGAGAAGGCGGCCACCCTGATCGACGCGCTGCCCTGGCTGGCCCGCTTCCACGGCAAGGTGGTGGTCGTCAAGTACGGCGGCAGCGCCATGCAGTCCGACCGGCTGCGCCGGGCGTTCGCCGAGGACATCGTCTTCCTGCGCTACGCCGGCCTGCGCCCGGTGGTGGTGCACGGCGGTGGCCCGCAGATCACCGAGCACCTGAACCGGCTTGGCATCGCCAGCGAGTTTCGCGGCGGGCTGCGGGTGACCACCCCGGAGGCGATGCAGGTGGTGCGGATGGTGCTGGTCGGCCAGGTGAACGGTGACGTGGTCAACCTGATCAACGACCACGGCCCGTTCGCGGTCGGGCTGTCCGGCGAGGATGGCGGCCTGTTCACCGCCGAGCGCCGGCCGGCGGTGGTGGACGGCCAGCCGGTGGACATCGGCCAGGTGGGCGACGTGGTCGAGGTCGACCCGAGTGCGGTGACCGCGCTGCTGGATGCCGGCCGGATCCCGGTGGTGGCGACCGTGGCCCGGGGCCGGGACGGGCTGTCTTACAACGTCAACGCCGACACCGCCGCGGCCGCGCTGGCTGCCGCGGTGGGTGCCGAGAAGCTGGTGGTGCTGACCGACGTGCCAGGGCTGTATGCCCGCTGGCCGGACACCTCCGAGGTGATCGCCGAGCTGCGCGCCGCCGAGTTGGCCGCCCTGCTGCCGGGGCTGGCGGCCGGCATGGTGCCGAAGATGGAGGCCTGCCTGCGCGCGGTGCGCGCCGGGGTGCCGCGGGCTACCGTGCTGGACGGCCGGGAGCTGCACGCGTTGCTGCTGGAGATCTTCACCAGCGAGGGGGTGGGCACCATGGTGCTGCCCGACGCCGAGCCAGTTTCGGCACCTGAAACCGAGCAGAACGGAGCGAATCGGTGAGCGGCAACGAGGTGCTGGCCAAGCGCTGGGCAGCGGCCATGATGGACAGCTACGGCACGCCCGCGATCGCGCTGGCCAGCGGCCGGGGCGTGCGGGTGACCGACGTGGACGGCACCGACTACCTCGACTTCATCGCCGGCATCGCGGTCTCCGCGCTCGGCCACGGCCATCCGGCGCTGGTGCAGGCGGTGACCGGCCAGGTGGCCAAGCTGGCGCACACCTCCAACCTGTTCATGCACCAGCCCGGCATCGAGCTGGCCGAGAAGCTGCTGGGCCTGCTCGCCGACCCCACGGCGCGGGTGTTCTTCTGCAACGACGGTGCCGAGGCCAACGAGTGCGCGCTGAAGCTGGCCCGGCTCCACGGTCGCGACAGTGGGCGCAGCACGGTGGTCTCGACCGCGAACAGCTTCCACGGCCGCACGCTGGGCGCGCTGTCGGTCACCGGGAACCCGGCCAAGCGCGAGCCGTTCGCGCCGCTGCCCGGCCCGGTGGACTTCGTGGGCTACGGCGATGCGGCGGCGCTGGCGGCGGCGGTGGGGCCGCACACCGCGGCGGTGTTCCTGGAGCCGACGCAGGGCGAGGGCGGCATCGTCCCGGCCCCGGACGGGTACCTGGCCGCCGCTCGCGAGATCTGTACGGCGGCTGGCGCGCTGCTGGTGCTGGACGAGGTGCAGAGCGGCATCGGCCGCACCGGGCACTGGTTCGCCGGCCAGGCCGCCGGCGTCCAGCCGGACGTGCTGACCCTGGCCAAGGGCCTGGGCGGTGGCCTGCCGATCGGCGCCTGCATCGGGTTCGGGCCGGCCGCCGCGCTGTTCACCCCGGGCAGCCACGGCAGCACCTTCGGCGGCAACCCGGTCGCCTGCGCGGCAGCGCTCGCGGTGCTGGACACCCTGGAGCGGGACGGCGTGCTGGCCAACGTGGCCAGCACCGGCGCGCTGCTGGCCGACGGCTTGCGCGCGCTGGACAGCCCGCTGGTGGCCGGCGCGCGCGGCAGCGGGCTGTGGTGGGGCCTGCAGCTGGCCGGCAACCATGCCGGCGCGGTGGAGGCAGCCGCCCGGCAGCGCGGCCTGCTGGTGAACGCCGTCCGGCCGGACGTGATCCGGCTGGCCCCGCCGCTGATCGTGCAGCCGGCCGAGGTCGAGGCGGCACTGGCCATCCTGCGCGCCGCGATCGACGCGGTCAGCCGGGGGGAGGCGTGATGGTCCGGCATTTCCGCCGCGACGACGATCTGAGCCCGGCGGAGCTGATCGAGGTGCTCGACCTGGCCGACCGGATGAAGGCGGACCGGTTCGGCTGGCGGCCGCTGGCCGGCCCGCGCACGGTCGCGGCGATCTTCGACAAGCCGTCCACCCGGACCCGGGTGTCGTTCAGCGTGGGCATCGCCGAGCTGGGCGGCTACCCGCTGCTGATCGACGGCACCAGCAGCCAGCTGGGCCGGGGCGAGCCGGTGGTGGACACCGCGCGGGTGCTGTCCAGGCAGGTCAGCGCCATCGTCTGGCGCACCTTCGCCCAGGCCGACCTGGAGCAGATGGCCGCGGCCAGCGCGGTGCCGGTGGTGAACGCGCTCACCGACAGCTTCCATCCCTGCCAGATGCTGGCCGACCTGCAGACCATCCGGGAGCACAAGGGAATGCTGGCCGGCCTGCGGCTGAGCTACCTGGGCGACGCGGCCAACAACATGGCGCATTCCTACCTGCTGGGCGGCGCGCTGGCCGGCATGCACGTCACTGTCGCCGGGCCGCCGGATCTGCTGCCGCACCCGGCCGTGGTCGGCCGGGCCGCCCAGCTGGCCGACGAGACCGGCGGTTCGGTCACGGTCACCGCCGAGCCGAAGGTGGCGCTGGCCGGTGCCGACGTGCTGGCCACCGACACCTGGGCGTCGATGGGGTCGGAGGCGGATGCGACCGGCGCGATCAGGCACGATCTTGCCGATTACGCCATCACCGAGCAGGCGCTGACCGGAGCCGCCGAAGACGTGATCGTGCTGCACTGCCTGCCGGCCCACCGGGGGCGGGAGATCGACGGATCGGTGCTGGACGGTCCGCACAGCGTGGTCTGGGACGAGGCGGAGAACCGGTTGCACGCGCAGAAGGCGCTGCTGGCCTGGCTGCTGGAGCACAGCGGATGACGACGGTCGGGGTGGAACGATGAGTAGGCCGGAGGTGGTCAGCCGGCCGGCCGGCCAGCTCGCCGAGCTGACCGGCCGGACCGTGCGCCAGGCCAGGATCGTCTCGCTGCTGGCCGAGCACCGGGTTTCCTCGCAGGCCGAGCTGGCCGAACTGCTCGCCGCCGAGGGCATCCGGGTCACCCAGGCCACCTTGAGCCGGGACCTGGACGAGCTGGGTGCGGTGAAGCTGCGCAGCCCGGACGGCGGCCAGCCGTGCTACGTGGTGCCGGAGGACGGCGCCCCGCTGGCTGCTCGCCGCTCCGACGACGCGCCGCCGCAGCGGCTGGCCCGGTTGCTGGCCGAGCTGCTGGTCTCGGCCGAGGCGAACGGGAACCTGGTGGTGCTGCGCACGCCGCCCGGCGCGTCCAATTTCCTGGCCAGCGCGCTGGACCGGGCCGGGCTGACCGAGGTGCTCGGGAGCATCGCCGGTGATGACACCATCCTGGTCGTGGCCCGGGAGCCGAACGGTGGCCAGGCGCTGGCGGACAGCCTCATCCAGCTGTCCCGCAGCGGCACCTGAGCCACCGACCCCAAGACTGTGCGAACGACAGCTGGAAGGACCTGATAGATGAGTAATCGGATCGTGCTGGCCTACTCGGGCGGGCTGGACACCTCGGTGGCGATCGGCTGGCTGGCCGCTGAGACCGGCGCGGAGATCGTCTGCGTGGCCGCCGACGTCGGCCAGGGTGGTGAGGATCTGGACGTCATCCGCCAGCGCGCGCTCGACTGCGGCGCGGTCGAGTCGGTGGTGCTGGATCTCAAGCAGGAGTTCGCCGAGGAGTACTGCCTGCCGGCGCTGCGGGCCAATGCGCTCTACCTCGAGCGGTATCCGCTGGTCTCGGCATTGTCCCGGCCGGTGATCGCCAAGCACCTGGCCACCGCCGCGCTGCACCACGGCGCCGACACCGTCGCGCACGGCTGCACCGGCAAGGGCAACGACCAGGTGCGCTTCGAGGTGGGCATCGGAGCGTTGGCGCCGGATCTGAAGGTGCTGGCACCGGTCCGGGACAGCGGCATGACCCGCGACAAGGCCATCCAGTTCGCCGAGGAGAAGGGGCTGCCGATCGACCAGTCCAAGCGCTCGCCGTACTCGGTGGATCAGAACCTGTGGGGACGGGCGGTGGAGACCGGGTTCCTGGAGGATCCGTGGAACGCCCCGATCGAGGACGTCTACTCCTACACCGGCGACCCGACGGTGGCCCGCGATCCGGACGAGGTTGTGATCAGCTTCGACGACGGCGTGCCGGTGGCCATCGACGGCCAGTCGGTAACCGTGCTGCAGGCCATCGAGCAGTTGAACGAGCGGGCCGGAGCGCAGGGCGTCGGCCGGCTGGACATGGTGGAGGACCGGCTGGTCGGCATCAAGAGCCGCGAGGTGTACGAGGCGCCCGGCGCGATCGCGTTGATCACCGCGCACCAGGAGCTGGAAGATCTCACCGTCGAACGGGATCTGCGCCGGTTCAAGTTCTCCGTCGAGCAGCGCTGGACCGAACTGGTCTACGACGGGCTGTGGTTCTCGCCGTTGCGGCGGTCGCTGGACGCGTTCGTCGACTCCTCGCAGCGGCACGTCACCGGTGACATCCGGCTCCGGCTGCACGCCGGCCGGGCGGTGCCGACCGGGCGGCGCGGGGCTGGCTCGCTGTACGACTTCGACCTGGCCACCTACGACACCGGCGACACCTTCGACCAGAGCCTGGCCCGGGGCTTCGTCCAGCTGTGGGGGCTGCCGAGCCGGATCGCGGCCAGGCGTGAGCAGAAGCTCGGGCAGTGACCTCGCGGCCACCCGCTGCCGGTGACGAGCCGGCTGGCACGAACCGGCCGGTCGCCCTGTGGGGCGGCCGGTTCAGCGCCGCACCGGCCGACGCGCTGGCCGCGTTGTCGGCGTCCACCCACTTTGACTGGCGGCTGGCCGGGCACGACCTGGCCGGCTCTCGGGCGCACGCGCGGGTGTTGCACCGGGCCGGGCTGCTCACCGACGCCGAGCTGGCCGGCCTGCTCTCGGCGCTGGCCGACCTGGCCGGCGAGGTCAGCGCGGGAACCTTCCGGCCCGAACCGGCCGACGAGGACGTGCACACCGCGCTGGAGCGGGGCCTGATCGAACGGGCGGGCGCCGAACTCGGTGGACGGCTGCGTGCCGGCCGGTCGCGCAATGACCAGATCGCCACGCTGATCCGCAGCTACCTGCGCGAGCAGGCGCGCCGGCTCGCCGACCTGATCGGCAGCCTGGTCGGCGCGCTGGCCGATCAGGCCGAGCGGCATCCGGCGGTGGCGATGCCCGGTCGCACCCATCTGCAGCATGCCCAGCCGGTGCTGCTGGCCCACCACCTGCTGGCGCACTGCTGGCCGCTGGTCCGGGACCTGCAGCGGCTGCACGACTGGGATCGGCGGGCGGCGCTCAGCCCGTACGGCTCGGGGGCGCTGGCCGGCAGCTCGCTCGGCCTGGATCCACAGGCGGTGGCCGCCGAGCTGGGCTTCGCGGGGGCCTGCGAGAACTCCATCGACGCCACCGCCGCGCGCGATGTGGTGGCCGAATTCTCCTTCGTGGCCGCCATGGTCGCGGTGGACCTGTCCCGGCTGGCCGAGGAGATCATCCTCTGGGCGACCAAGGAGTTCTCCTTCGTCAGCCTGGCCGACGGCTACGCCACCGGTTCCTCGATCATGCCGCAGAAGAAGAATCCGGACATCGCCGAGCTGGCCCGCGGCAAGGCCGGCCGGCTGATCGGCGACCACGCTGGCCTGCTGGCCACCTTGAAGGGCCTGCCCCTGGCCTACAACCGGGATCTGCAGGAGGACAAGGAGCCGGTCTTCGACGCCATCGACAACCTGGCCTTGCTGCTGCCGGCGATGACCGGCCTGGTGGCGACCCTGACCTTCCACACCGACCGGCTCGAAGCGCTGGCGCCGCAGGGTTTCGCGTTGGCCACCGACATCGCCGAGTGGCTGGTGCGGCAGCGGGTGCCGTTCCGGGAGGCGCACGAGCTGGCCGGTGCCTGCGTCCGGTTCTGCGAGCAGCGCGGGATCGAGCTGGGCGAGCTGACCGACACCGACTTCGCGGCCATCTCGCCGCGACTGCTGCCGGAGGTGCGCTCGGTGCTTACCGTGGCCGGCTCGCTGGCCAGCCGGTCCGGCTACGGCGGCACCGCACCGGAGCGGGTAGCCGAGCAGCTGGCGCTGCTGCGGGCCACGCTGGCGACCGAGTTGAGCTGGCCGCTGCCGGCGGTGGCGGAGCCGGCCGCGCGATGAGGATGTCGTCATGGCGCCGGGTTGGGACCCGGTGAGGGTGCAGCGCGGCCGGCTGGCCGGTCCGGCGCTTGCCGTCGCGCCCCTGCTGCTGGGCTCGACGCTGGTCTCGGAGGTGGCCGGTGAGCCGGTGGTCGTCCGGATCACCGAGGTGGAGGCCTACGAGGGCAGCCTGGATCCCGCCTCGCACGCCTACCGCGGACCGACCAAGCGCAACGCGGTGATGTTCGGCGAGGCCGGCCACCTGTACTGCTACTTCGTCTACGGCATGCACTGGTGCGCCAACGTGACCTGCCAGCAGCCCGGCACGGCCGCCGCCGTGCTGTTGCGGGCCGGCGACATCCTCGAGGGTGAGCCGGTAGCCCGGGCTCGGACGGCAACCTCGATGCCGGCTGCGAAACTGGCCAGCGGCCCGGCCCGGTTGGCCCGCAGCCTCGGCCTGACCGGCAGCCATACTGGCCTGGACCTGCTGGCGGCCGACTCGCCGGTACGGATCACCGCGCTGCACCCGGCCGCCGACTATCGAACCGGCCCGCGAGTCGGGGTGGCGGCCGCGGCCGAGCACCCGTGGCGGTTCTGGCTGCCGGCGGCGGCCAGCGTGTCGGCTTACCGGCCGGGTGGCCGAAAACGGGTTCCGGCCAGGCGGCAGACTGAACAGCCGTGACCGACGTTTCCGCATCTCCGCTCGAGACACTGCCCGAACGGCTGCGCGACCAGTACCGGGTGCTGGCCGCCGGCGCCGCGCAGATCCTGCCGGCCGACGGGCTGGCCGAGCGCCTGCTGGCCGCCGACCGCGCCGGCCGGCTGCTGCGGGTGAAGCTCGGCATCGACCCGAGCGGGACGGATCTGACGCTGGGTCATGCGGTGGTGCTGCGCAAGCTGCGCCAGTTCCAGGACTTCGGCCACACCGCGGTGCTGGTGGTCGGCGGCTTCACCGGGCAGGTCGGCGACCCGTCCGGCAAGACCGCGACCCGGACGGTGCAGACCGCACAGCAGGTGGTCGCCAACGCCCGCGGCTACTTCGAGCAGCTGATGCGAATCCTGCGCGAGGACCGCACCGAGATCCGCAACAACGCCGACTGGCTGACCGGCATGGATCTGGGTTCGCTGCTGGATTACACCCGGCGACTGACAATCGCCCAACTGCTCGAGCGGGACGACTTCGCCCGGCGGTTCGCCAGCAACGTGCCGATCTCGCTGTCGGAGTTCATCTACCCGCTGCTGCAGGGCATCGACTCGGTGGAGATCGAGGCCGACATCGAGCTCGGCGGCACCGACCAGACCTTCAACAACCTGGTCGGACGGACGCTGCAGCGGGCGCGTGGGCAGGCGCCGCAGGCCGTGCTGACCATGCCGCTGCTGGTCGGCATCGACGGCGTGGAGAAGATGGGCAAGTCGCTGGACAACTTCGTGGCCATCGCCGAGCCGGCTGCCGAGCAGTTCGGCAAGCTGATGCGGATCCCGGACTCGGTGGTTCCGCTGTACGCGGCCCTGTGCACGGCGATGCATCCGGACGAGGTGGCCGCCATCGAGCGGCAGGTCGCCGAGGGCGGGGTGGCGGCGAACCAGGCCAAGCGACAGGTGGCACGTGCCGTTGTCGCGCTCTATCACGGGCCGGAGGAGGCGGCGGCCGCCGAGGAGCGGTTCAACGCGATCTTCCGGGACCGGCAGTTGCCGACCGACGCGCAGAGCTTCGCCGCCGACCTGGCGGGCACCGTGCACCTGCCCGGCCTGCTCGCCGCGGCCGGTCTGGCGGCCAGCAGCTCGGCGGCCCGGCGGCTGATCGATGCCGGCGGCGTCCGGATCGACGGAACGCCCGTGCCGGCCGGCGGGTACGACCTGCCGGGAACGGAACTGGCCGATCGGCTGGTGGCGGTGGGCAAGCGCAAGGTGGTTCGAGTGGTTGCGCGCGGTGGCTGAACGGATCCCGGCTGCAAGCGGTTTCCTGCCTAAGGAACAGTGGCTGCAGTCACGGAGGACCTGGATTTGACCCTGGTTCGCCGGCGTACTAATGTTGCTTCTGCACGGCGAACGGAGCCCGCAAGACGGGGGCCGGCCGGGCAAACCATCAGATCGGCCGAGCGGCCTTTGCGCCGCCGCTGGACGATGGAGCGGGACGGGCAGGTCGGTTTGACACTGCGAAACGTACCGACTAGCGTTACATAGGTTGCCCCGGAGCAAGCCGAGAGGCGAGCAACGGTGAGCGTCCGCTCCTTGAGAACTCAACAGTGTGCCGAAAGTTAGTGCCATAAAAGCACAACCTCGTCCACGGGACAGCGGTTTTCCGCGGTTTCGTGCACGATTTCTTTGATTGATACGAGCAATACCAGCTCGGATTGGTCAGCATCAACGCGATCACCTCGGTGATCGCTTCTGTGTCGACAGCGCCGCCTCGCGCGGCTTGTCATAAAACATTCACGGAGAGTTTGATTCTGGCTCAGGACGAACGCTGGCGGCGTGCTTAACACATGCAAGTCGAGCGACGCTCCTCCTTCGGGAGGATGACGGAGCGGCGAACGGGTGAGTAACACGTGGGCAACCTGCCCCTAGCTCTGGGATAAGCCCGGGAAACCGGGTCTAATACCGGATACGAGACCGAGAGGCATCTTCCGGTCTGGAAAGTTTTTCGGCTAGGGATGGGCCCGCGGCCTATCAGCTTGTTGGTGGGGTAACGGCCTACCAAGGCGACGACGGGTAGCCGGCCTGAGAGGGCGACCGGCCACACTGGGACTGAGACACGGCCCAGACTCCTACGGGAGGCAGCAGTGGGGAATATTGCACAATGGGCGAAAGCCTGATGCAGCGACGCCGCGTGAGGGATGACTGCCTTCGGGTTGTAAACCTCTTTCAGCTGGGACGAAGCGCAAGTGACGGTAGGAGCAGAAGAAGCACCGGCCAACTACGTGCCAGCAGCCGCGGTAATACGTAGGGTGCAAGCGTTGTCCGGAATTATTGGGCGTAAAGAGCTCGTAGGCGGTTTGTCGCGTCGGCTGTGAAAACCTGGGGCTTAACTCCGGGCCTGCAGCCGATACGGGCAGACTAGAGTTCGGCAGGGGAGACTGGAATTCCTGGTGTAGCGGTGAAATGCGCAGATATCAGGAGGAACACCGGTGGCGAAGGCGGGTCTCTGGGCCGAAACTGACGCTGAGGAGCGAAAGCGTGGGGAGCAAACAGGATTAGATACCCTGGTAGTCCACGCCGTAAACGTTGGGCGCTAGGTGTGGGTCTCATTCCACGAGATCCGTGCCGCAGCTAACGCATTAAGCGCCCCGCCTGGGGAGTACGGCCGCAAGGCTAAAACTCAAAGAAATTGACGGGGGCCCGCACAAGCAGCGGAGCATGTGGCTTAATTCGATGCAACGCGAAGAACCTTACCTGGGCTTGACATGCAGGGAAATCTCGTAGAGATACGGGGTCCGTAAGGGCCTTGCACAGGTGGTGCATGGCTGTCGTCAGCTCGTGTCGTGAGATGTTGGGTTAAGTCCCGCAACGAGCGCAACCCTCATCCTATGTTGCCAGCGAGTAATGTCGGGGACTCATAGGAGACTGCCGTGGTCAACACGGAGGAAGGTGGGGATGACGTCAAGTCATCATGCCCCTTATGTCCAGGGCTGCACACATGCTACAATGGCCGGTACAAAGGGCTGCGATACCGCAAGGTGGAGCGAATCCCATAAAGCCGGTCTCAGTTCGGATTGGGGTCTGCAACTCGACCCCATGAAGTCGGAGTTGCTAGTAATCGCAGATCAGCAACGCTGCGGTGAATACGTTCCCGGGCCTTGTACACACCGCCCGTCACGTCACGAAAGTCGGTAACACCCGAAGCCGGTGGCCCAACCCTTGTGGAGGGAGCCGTCGAAGGTGGGATCGGCGATTGGGACGAAGTCGTAACAAGGTAGCCGTACCGGAAGGTGCGGCTGGATCACCTCCTTTCTAAGGAGCACTAGGCGGCCTCGAAAGAGGTCGTCCAGAATGCCGTAGCACGAGCGAATGTCTCGTGGCGGTAGCTCAAGGGTGGAACACTAACCAGTTCGCTTCAGCGCGAACGTCGGCCGCTAGTACTCCGATTCGTCGGGTGGAACGTGGCCATTCGTTCGTCTGCAAGGCGTAGGCACACTGTTGAGTCCTGAGGGAGCGGGCATTGAGCCCGACCTTCAGCGACCGAATAGGTCGTTATGGTTCGACACTTCATCTCTTCGAACGGCGCCGGCTGGCGTACGCGGAGAGCCAGGTGGAGTCGTCGCCCGTACCTTGAGAACTGCACAGTGGACGCGAGCATCTTTGTGGCAAATTAATAAGGGCGCACGGTGGATGCCTTGGCACTAGGAGCCGATGAAGGACGTAGGAGGCTGCGATAAGCCTCGGGGAGCTGTCAACCGAGCATTGATCCGAGGATTTCCGAATGGGGAAACCCGGCTGGAGTCATGTCCAGTCACCCATACCTGAACACATAGGGTATGCGGAGGGAACGTGGGGAAGTGAAACATCTCAGTACCCACAGGAAGAGAAAGCAACCGCGATTCCGTTAGTAGTGGCGAGCGAAAGCGGAAGAGGCCAAACCACATACGCGTGATAGCCGGCAGGCGTTGCGTATCTGGGGTTGTGGGGCCGTTTGGCTGGTTCTGCCGAACCAGCAAGGAGTAAGAAATCAGCGTGGTTAGTCGAAGCGATTGAATGTCGCGGCACAGAAGGTGAAACCCCTGTAGACGAAAACCCGTTGACTCCTGAGCGTTACCCCAAGTAGCAGCGAGCCCGTGAAATTCGCTGTGAATCTGGCGGGACCACCCGCTAAGCCTAAATACTACCTAGTGACCGATAGCGGACAAGTACCGTGAGGGAAAGGTTAAAAGTACCCCGGGAGGGGAGTGAAATAGATCCTGAAACCGCGCGCCTACAAGCCGTTGGAGCGTCGTCACACCTTGTGTGTGATCGTGACAGCGTGCCTTTTGAAGAATGAGCCTGCGAGTTAGTGGTATGTGGCGAGGTTAACCCGTGTGGGGAAGCCGTAGCGAAAGCGAGTCCGAATAGGGCGACTTAGTCGCATGCTCTAGACCCGAAGCGAAGTGATCTACCCATGGACAGGTTGAAGCGCGGGTAAGACCGCGTGGAGGACCGAACCCACCAGGGTTGAAAACCTGGGGGATGAGCTGTGGGTAGGGGTGAAAGGCCAATCAAACTTCGTGATAGCTGGTTCTCCCCGAAATGCATATAGGTGCAGCGTCGCGCGTTTCTTGCCGGAGGTAGAGCTACTGGATGGCCTAGGGGGCTCACAAGCTTACCGAAGTCAGCCAAACTCCGAATGCCGGTAAGTGAGAGCGCGGCAGTGAGACTGCGGGGGATAAGCTCCGTAGTCGAGAGGGAAACAACCCAGAACACCAGCTAAGGCCCCCAAGCGTGTGCTAAGTGGGAAAGGATGTGGAGTTGCACAGACAACCAGGAGGTTGGCTTAGAAGCAGCCACCCTTTAAAGAGTGCGTAATAGCTCACTGGTCAAGTGATTCTGCGCCGACAATGTAGCGGGGCTCAAGCACACCGCCGAAGCTGTGTCATTCACGCAATAATCTGCTTTCGAGCCAGATGCGTGGATGGGTAGGGGAGCGTCGTGTGCCGGGTGAAGCGGCGGAGTAATCCAGCCGTGGACGGCACACGAGTGAGAATGCAGGCATGAGTAGCGAAAGAGGAGTGAGAAACTCCTCCGCCGGATGACCAAGGGTTCCTGGGCCAGGCTAATCCGCCCAGGGTAAGTCGGGACCTAAGGCGAGGCCGACAGGCGTAGTCGATGGACAACGGGTTGATATTCCCGTACCCGCAAAAGAGCGCCCATGACGAACCTAGCGATGCTAAGTGCCCAAAGCCTTGATCTCCTTCGGGAGTGAGAGGCGGCGCGCACGACCCGAACTAGTAGTAGTCAAGCGATGGGGTGACGCAGGAAGGTAGTCGTACCAGTCAGTGGTAATACTGGAGCAAGGTTGTAGGGCGTTGCGTAGGCAAATCCGCGCAACACATAGCCTGAGAGCTGACGCATAGCCGATTGAGGCGAATTCGATGATCCTATGCTGCCGAGAAAAGCCTCTAGCGAGCTCTTCGCGGCCCGTACCCCAAACCGACACAGGTGGTCAGGTAGAGAATACTAAGGCGATCGAGTGAACCATGGTTAAGGAACTCGGCAAAATGCCCCCGTAACTTCGGGAGAAGGGGGGCCGCTTGGCGTGACGAGACTTGCTCTCCGAGCGCTGGACGGCCGCAGAGACCAGCGAGAAGCGACTGTTTACTAAAAACACAGGTCCGTGCGAAGTCGCAAGACGATGTATACGGACTGACGCCTGCCCGGTGCTGGAAGGTTAAGAGGACGGGTTAGCACTTAGGTGCGAAGCTCAGAATTTAAGCCCCAGTAAACGGCGGTGGTAACTATAACCATCCTAAGGTAGCGAAATTCCTTGTCGGGTAAGTTCCGACCTGCACGAATGGCGTAACGACTTCTCGACTGTCTCAACCGTGGACTCGGCGAAATTGCACTACGAGTAAAGATGCTCGTTACGCGCGGCAGGACGGAAAGACCCCGGGACCTTTACTATAGCTTGATATTGGTGTTCGGTTCGAATTGTGTAGGATAGGTGGGAGACTGTGAAGCTGGCACGCCAGTGCTGGTGGAGTCAACGTTGAAATACCACTCTGTTCGAATTGGATGTCTAACCTCGGTCCGTAATCCGGATCAGGGACAGTGTCAGGTGGGTAGTTTGACTGGGGCGGTCGCCTCCTAAAATGTAACGGAGGCGCCCAAAGGTTCCCTCAGCCTGGTTGGCAATCAGGTGTTGAGTGCAAGTGCACAAGGGAGCTTGACTGTGAGACTGACGGGTCGAGCAGGAGCGAAAGCTGGGACTAGTGATCCGGCACTGGCTTGTGGAAGCGGTGTCGCTCAACGGATAAAAGGTACCCCGGGGATAACAGGCTGATCTTCCCCAAGAGTCCATATCGACGGGATGGTTTGGCACCTCGATGTCGGCTCGTCGCATCCTGGGGCTGGAGTAGGTCCCAAGGGTTGGGCTGTTCGCCCATTAAAGCGGCACGCGAGCTGGGTTTAGAACGTCGTGAGACAGTTCGGTCCCTATCCGCCGCGCGCGCAGGAGTCTTGAGAAAGGCTGTCCCTAGTACGAGAGGACCGGGACGGACGAACCTCTGGTGTGTCAGTTGTCCTACCAAGGGCACTGCTGATTAGCTACGTTCGGAAGGGATAACCGCTGAAAGCATCTAAGCGGGAAGCTCGTTTCAAGATGAGGACTCCCATCCTTCATGGAGTAAGGCCCCCGGCAGACCACCGGGTTGATAGGCCAGAAGTGGAAGAGCGGCAACGCTTGCAGCTGACTGGTACTAATAGGCCGAGGATTTGCCACAACACACACTTCTTGTCGGTTCGCCGACAAAAGGCTACGCGTCCACTGTGCGGTTCCCGAGGTACGGTTCCCGTCTGACTTCAGACGGTGGAACCAGATATCTCCATAGAGTTTCGGCGACCATAGCGAGAGGGAAACGCCCGGTCCCATCCCGAACCCGGAAGCTAAGCCTCTCAGCGCCGATGGTACTGCGCGGGCCACTGCGTGGGAGAGTAGGACGTCGCCGGACACACTTTCGACCGAGGTCGCCCGGCATAGCCGGGCGACCTCGGTTGTTTTTGTACGTACTGTGCGGTCAACACCGCGGATCGGGATGAACATGGCTGAGTATTCAGCACGCCGGACCGGCCGGCCGGCCGGCAAATCACCAGGTCGCGCAGGCTCCGCGTCCGGCGACTTCGGGCGCGGCGGAAACCCCGCGCGGGCACCTCGCGCGGGGGAGTCCAGGAGCGCCGGCGGAGCATCGGAACGGCAGCACCGGGATGGCCAGGCTGGACGCCAGGCCGCGGGACAGGATCGAAGGCGCGGCCGGGATGGCCAGGACCGCACCGAGCACACCCGTGAAGGCGGCCTGCGAGCGGGCGGTCGTGGCTACCAGCGCGGGGGTGACACGGTTGCCGGCACTCGCGGTCGGACCGGCGGTGCCACCGGGAGTGGACGTTCCGCGGGCGGCACGGCCGGAGGGCGTACCGCACCCGCGGATCGCACTGCATCCGGAGGGCGCACCGCATCCGGAGGCCGCACGCCATCAGAGGGTCGCACGGCGTCCGGTCGCACCGATCGCGAGTCAACGCGTGGCTCTGGAATTCGTGCCGGCGGCTCCGGCCGCCGATCGTTCGGCACGACCGCCGCCTCCGGCAACTGGTGGGAGCCCGCGACCGAGCCGCGCACCGGGTCACGGACCTCGAGCCGGCAGGCCGGCAATGAACACGGCCGCGACGAACGTTCCGGCAGCCATCGCGGCGCGGACCGGTCTGCGCGCGGCACCGCCCGGTACGGCGGCGATGCCCGGTACGGCGGCGATGCCCGGCGCGGCGATCGGCACGACAGCACAGATCGGCGCGGCGGCGACGCCCGTCCCGGCCGTGACGACCGGCGCGGCCGCGAGGATCGATACGCCGACCGTGGACGGTATGAGGCTCACCGTCCGGCCCGGGCCAACGAGCGGTACGGCAGCGAGCGCTCCGGCAGTAGCGAGCGCTCCGGCAGCAGCGCGGGGTACGGCAGCAGCGAGCGGCGTGGCCGCGCCGGCGCACCAGCCAGGTCCGGCAACCGGCAACCCGACCGGCACGACGATCGGCGCCGGCCGTCCGAACGATCGGGAGGCTTCTCCCGCTCGGCTGATCGCCCGGACCGCCGCCAGACCGAAGCCGAGTACGAGGCCACTCGCGGCTCGCGTCCCAGCCGGACCACGGAACTGCAGGTTCCGTCCGACGCGGATCCGCGCCTGCTGGATCCCTCGGTGCGCTCCGAACTGCGCTCACTCAGCAAGCTCACCGCCGAGTATGTGGCCGGCCATCTGGTCGCCGCCGGCCGGCTGATCGAAACCGATCCGCAGCGCGCGCTGGAACACGCCCGAGCCGCACGTGGCCGGGCGGCCCGGGTCGCCGCGGTGCGGGAGGCGACCGGCCTGGCCGCCTACCACGCTGGCGAGTGGGCCGAAGCGCTGGCGGAACTGCGGGCCGCCCGACGGATCTCCGGCGATGCCTCCAATATCGCGGTGATGGCCGACTGTGAGCGAGCCCTGGGTCGCCCCCAGCGAGCGCTGAGGGCTCTGGAGGATCCTGCTGGGCCCAAGCTGGATCCGGCCACCCGCGCGGAGTTGCTCATCGTGGTGGCAGGCGCCCGGCGGGATCTCGGCCAGCTGGACGCGGCGCTCGGCGTGCTGGAACGTGGCGGCCTGGACGTCGAACCGGCCGAAGGCCGGCAGCGCCCGGCTGTGGTACGCCTACGCCGACGCGCTGGAGGCCGCCGGCCGCACCGAGGAAGCGATTCGCTGGTTCGGCGCGGCAGCCACCGTCGACTATGACGACGAGACCGACGCCGCCGACCGGGCCGCCAGCCTGCTCTAGCCGCATGAGTGAGCATCGCAGCGCAGAAGCGCCGAGGGGCGGAGCGAATCCAGCGATGAGCCGCATGAGTGAGCATCGCAGGCGCGAGCGCCGAGGAGCGGGGCGAATCCAGCGATGAGCACGTGCGCGAGGAGCGAGCGACGATGACGGCACGCACCCGGCAACCGACGCTGCTCGGCTCGCCACAGGCCCTGGCCGAGCGCTACGACGTGGCGCTGCTCGACCTCGACGGCGTCGTCTACCTGGCCGAGCAGCCGGTGCCGGGCGCCGCCGAGGCGCTGGCCGCCGCCCGCGAGCGCGGCATGCGGCTGGCCTTCGTCACCAACAATGCCTCGCGCACCCCGGACCAGGTGGCGGCGCTGCTCGGCAGGGTCGGCGTGCCCGCGGACCCTGCCGAGGTGGTCACCTCGGCGCAGGCGGCCGCGCACTACCTGGCCGATCGGCTGCCCGCCGGGTCGGCAGTGCTGGTGCTGGGCACCACCGGCCTCATCGATGCGGTAACCGAGCGCGGCCTGCGCCCGGTGTTCAGCGCCGACGACCAGCCGGCCGCGGTGGTGCAGGGCTTCTTCCCCGACATCACCTGGCGGAACCTGGCCGAAGCAGCGTTGGCAATCCGGCACGGCGCGTACTGGCTGGCCACGAACCTGGACGCCACGGTGCCGTCCCCGCGCGGCGCGCTGCCCGGTAACGGGGCGCTGGTGGCGGCTTTGCAGCATGCCATCGGCCGGCCACCGGCCGCCGCCACCGGCAAGCCGGATCCGGCCATGCACGCCGAGAGCGTCGAGCGTTCGCACGCCCGGTCGCCCATCGTGGTCGGCGACCGGCTGGACACCGACATCGAGGGCGCCACCCGGGTCGGCTGCCCGTCAATGCTGGTGCTCACCGGCGTGACCGATGCGGCGCTGCTGCTTGCCGCGCCTCCGGAGCACCGGCCGGACTACCTCGGCCGGGACCTGTCCGCCCTGCTGCAGCCGCTGCCGCCGGTGACCGGCGAGGCGAACGGGCAGGTTCGTTGCGGCAGCGCCACCGTCCGGCCGGACGGCCCGGAGCTGCTGCTGTCCGGCGTGAGCGACGAGCTGGACGGCCTGCGTGCACTGGCGGTCGCCGCCTGGCAGGCCAGCGATGCCGGCCGGCAGGCACGCCGCATCAAGGGCGCCGACGAGAAATCGAACACCGCCCTGCGGAATTTCGAATTACTCGGCTGAGCTGTGGAGCGTTGCCACGGCCGAGTCGCAAGCTGGCGGTAGCCTGGCAGCCGTGACCGAACCTCAGCCGGCAGCCGATCCCCGGCCGGCAGCCGACCTGCAACCGGTGCCGGATCCGGTGGGCCGGATCGAGGCGGCCCTCGCCCAGCTCGGCAGTGTTGAGCGCTGCGAGGCGGTCCCGCTGACCGAGCTCGCCGAGCAGCTGGCAGCCCTGCACGAGCAGCTGCAGTCTGCCCTGAGCGAGCTGGACCGAACCTGACCGCGATGGTGCGCCGGTTGCGGCTGGACGCCGAGCTCGTCCGGCGACGGCTGGCGCGCTCGCGCGAGCAGGCGGCCGAGCTGATCAGCGCCGGCCGGGTGCAGGTGCGCGGCACCACCGCCACCAAGCCGGCGACCGGCGTCGAGCAGGACACTCCCATCCGGGTGGTGGCCGACGTCGACGACCCGGGATGGGCGTCCCGCGGTGCGTACAAGCTGCTCGGCGCGCTTGATCGCTTCACCGACCTGTCGGTGGCCGGCCGGCGTTGCCTGGATGCCGGCGCGTCCACCGGCGGGTTCACCGACGTGCTGCTGCGCCGGGGCGCCGCCCAGGTGGTCGCGGTCGACGTCGGCTACGGGCAGCTGGTGTGGTCGCTGCGCTCGGACCCCCGGGTCGTGGTGCACGACCGCACCAACGTCCGCACCCTCGCCCCGGAGCAGATCGGCGGACCGGCCAGCCTCACCGTGGCGGATCTGTCCTTCATCCCGCTGGAGCTGGTGTTGCCCGCGCTGACCGCCTGCACGACCGACGACCTGGTCCCGATGGTGAAACCCCAGTTCGAGGTGGGCAGGCAGCGGCTCGGCAAGGGCGGCGTAGTGCGCGATCCGCAGGCGCATGCCGACGCGGTGGCGCAGGTCGCCGCGGCTGCCCGCGGCCTCGGCTGGGGCACCGCCGGCGTGGCCCGCAGCCCGCTGCCGGGCCCCAGCGGCAACGTCGAGTTCTTCCTGTGGCTGCGCCGGGACGCGGCCGACCTCGATCCGGACGAGCTGGCGGAAGTCACCCGGCCCAGCGAGGATCGGTCATGAGATCGGTGCTGCTGGTCGTGCACTGCGGCCGCGCCGACATCCGGGAGCTGGCCCGCGGCGTGATCCGCCGGCTCAACGAGGCGGGCTTCGAGGTGCGGATCCGGGCGTGCGGAGGCGGCCGAGCTGATCCGCGACATCGGCGGCGGCGATCTCGGCAACGTCACCATCATCGAGGGCTCGGACGGTGCCAAGGGCACCGAGGTGGCGCTGGTGCTGGGCGGCGACGGCACCGTGCTGCGCGCGGCCGAGGACGCCAGGCCGGCCGGAGTGCCGCTGCTGGGGGTCAACCTCGGCCATGTCGGCTTCCTGGCCGAAAGCGAGGTGGACGCCCTGGACGCCACGGTGAGCGCGATAGTCGAGGGCGCCTACGAGGTCGAGCAGCGCTTCACACTGCGGGTCACCGCCCGCTGCGGCGGTGAGGTGATCGCCGAGGACTGGGCGATCAACGAGGTCTCGGTGGAGAAGAGCTCCCGGGAGAAGCTGCTGGAGGTGGCCGTCTCGGTGGACGAGCGGCCGCTGCTGCGGTTCGGGTGCGACGGCATCATCTGCGCCACCCCGACCGGCTCGACCGCGTACGCCTTCTCGGTCGGCGGCCCGGTGGTCTGGCCGAACGTGGAGGCGATGCTGCTGGTGCCGAACGCCGCGCACGCGCTGTTCCAGCGTCCGCTGGTGATCGGCGCCGAGTTCGCAGATCGGCATCGAACTGGTCGGCGACGAGCTCACTGGGGTGCTGAACTGCGACGGCCGGCGCACCCACGAGCTGCCGGAGCACAGCATCCTGGTGATCGAACGAGCCGACCAGCTGGTCTCGATCGCCCGTCCGCACCCGGTGCCGTTCGGCGAGCGGTTGGTGGCCAAGTTCCAGTTGCCGGTGCGCAGCTGGCGTGACGCGCGGTCCGGCAACGGAGTAACGAGATGCTGGAGGAGATCCGGATCGCGGGCCTCGGAGTCATCTCCGAGGCGGTGCTGGAGTTCGACCCGGGGTTGACCGTGGTCACCGGCGAGACCGGTGCCGGCAAGACCATGCTGGTCACCGGGCTCGGGCTGCTGTTCGGCGGCCGGGCCGACTCGTCCCGGCTGCGACCCGGGGTGGACGCGGCCAGCGTGGAGGGCCGGCTGCTGGTCAAGCCGGGCTCCGATCCGGCCACCATGGTCACCGAGGCCGGCGGCGACATCGACTCCGACGGAAGCCTGGTGCTGCGCCGGGTGGTCACCGCGGCCGGCCGGTCCCGCGCGGCAGCCGGCGGAGCGGCGGTGCCGGCTTCGGTGCTGGCCAGGCTGGCCGGCAGCCTGGTGGTGATCCACGGCCAGAGCGACCAGCAGCGGCTCACCCAGCCGGCTGAGCAGCGGCAGACGCTGGACCGCTATGCCGGGCTCGACCTGACCGAGTGCCGGCAGGCGTTCGCCGACTGGCGGGCGGCAGTGGCCGAGCTCGACCGGCGCACCCGCGACGCACAGCAGCTGGCGCGGGAGGCCGAGATGCTGCGGCACGGCATCGCCGAGATCGAGGCGGTGGCGCCGCAGCCCGGCGAGGACGTCGAACTCGCCACGCTGGCCGAGCGGCTGGAGCACGCCGACGCGCTGCGGGTGGCGGCCCGGCTGGCGCACAACGCGCTGCTCGGCGATCCGGACGACCCGGCCGCCGACGCCGCCGACGTGCAGACCCTGCTCGGCCTTGCCCGGCGCGCGCTCGGCCAGGTCAGCGGCACCGACCCGGCCCTGGATGCCCTCGACGGCAGGCTGGCCGAGCTGGCCGCCGCCGCCGCCGACCTGGGGGCCGAGCTGGCCGGCTACGAGAGCCAACTGGAGGCCGACCCGGCCCGGCTGGCGGGCGTGCACGAGCGGCGGGCGGCGCTGTCCGGGCTGACCCGCAAGTACGGCACGGATCTGAGCGCGGTGCTGGACTGGGCCGAGCAGGCCGCGACCCGGCTGGCGGCCGCCGACACCTCCGAGGAAGCGTTGCAGCGGCTGGCCGCCGATCGGGACCGCGCGGCCACCCGCTACGCCGAGATCGCCGGGTCCGTTTCCCTGCAGCGGCAGCGGGCCGCCGACAAGCTGTCCGGCCTGGTCACCGCCGAACTCGGCGCGCTGGCGATGCCGGCGGCCCGGGTCCGGGTGGGGGTGCGGCTCCGGCCGGTCACCGACGGCGCCCCGCAGGTGCTGATCGGCGGCCAGCCGGCCGGGGCCGGGCCGGACGGCGTGGACGAGGTCGAGCTCACCCTGCAACCGCACCCGGACGCGCCGGAGCTGCCGGTGCAGCGCGGTGCCTCCGGCGGCGAGCTGTCCCGGGTGATGCTGGCGATCGAAGTCGGGCTGGCCGGCACCGACCCGGTGCCCACCATGGTCTTCGACGAGGTGGACGCCGGCGTCGGCGGGCGGGCCGCGGTGGAGATCGGCCGACGGCTTGCCCGGCTGGCACGCGACCACCAGGTCATCGTGGTCACCCACCTGGCGCAGGTGGCCTCGTTCGCCGACCGCCACCTGGTCGTGGACAAGATCCTGCCGGACAAGGCCAAACCGGCCGGCGGGGTCACCCGCAGTTCCATCCGGCAGGTACAGGGCAAGGAGCGGCTGGCCGAGCTGGCCCGGATGCTGGCCGGCGACGACACCGAGGTGGCCCGCGAGCACGCTGCCGAGTTGCTGGAGGCGGCCCGGGCCGACCGGGCCGGCTGGCTGGCGGCCAAGAAGCCGCGCCGGGCTGCAGGTAGCGGAAGGCTGCCGACCGCGATGGATTGACCTTGCCGGATCGAGCAAAACGGCCCGGCTGCCGGGCGTGGCGGAGCCGTCCGATCACCGTGCGTGATGGCAGCATGGGAACCCATGAAGATCGCAGCACTGCGCTCCGGGCGCCGGGACGAGCAGCTCGCCGGCATCAGCGGCGTCGTCCGGCTCGACCGCCGGGTGAACCGGCTGCGGCACCGGCTGCACCCCGGCGACATCGCGGTGATCGACATGGCCGACCTGGACCGATCGACCGCCGACGCGCTGGTCGGAGCCCGGGTTTCGGCAGTGGTCAATGCCCAGCTGAGCATCTCCGGCCGGTATCCCAACCTCGGACCCGAGGTGTTGATCGGAGCCGGCATCGCGCTGCTGGACGATGTCGGCATCCGACATCTTCGCCGAGGTCAAGGAAGGTTCCCGGCTGCGGCTGGACGGCGACACCTTGTTCGCCGGCGAGCGGCCGGTGGCCCGCGGCCTCCGGCAGGATGCCGAGTCCATCCGGGACGCGATGCAGCGTGCCAAGGCGGGCCTGTCCACCCAGCTGGAGCTGTTCGCGGCCAGCACCCAGCAGCACATGCTGCGGGAGAAGGAATTGCTGCTCGACGGCATCGGAGTGCCGCAACTGCGCACCGGGTTCGCCGGCCGGCACGTCCTGCTGGTGGCCAAGGAGTACGACCACCGGGCCGACCTGCGGGCGCTCAAGCACTACATCCGGGAGTTCCGGCCGATCCTGGTCGGCGTGGACGCCGGCGCCGACGTGCTGCGCGACGCCGGCTACCGGCCCGACCTAGTGGTGGGCGAGCTCGACCGGGTATCCGACGCGGCGCTGCGCGAGGCCGGCGAGGTGGTGGCGCACGCCGACTTCCACGGCCGGGTGACCGGGCTGGCCCGGGTGCAGGATCTGCGCATCGAGCCGGAAATCTTCGCCACCTCCGGCACCAGTGAGGACGCCGCGATGCTGCTGGCCGAAGCCGGTGGCGCCCGGCTGGTGGTCACCGTCGGCATGCGGGCCACGCTGGAGGAGTTCCTGGACTCCGGCCGCGGCAGCATGGCCTCCACCGTGCTGACCCGGCTCAAGCTCGGCGGCCGGCTGGTGGACGCCAAGGCGGCGGCGCAGCTGTTCCAGACCCGGATCTCCGCGCTCACCGTGCTGCTGCTGGCGCTGGCAGCACTGCTCGCGGTGGTCGTGGTGATAGTCGCCGGCAGTTCCACCGACAGCTACCAGCACCTGTTGACCCACGGCTGGCACGATCTGACCAGCTGGCTGAGAGGCCTGTTCTCGTGATCTCCTTCCGATACCACCTGGTTTCGCTGATCGGCATCTTCCTGGCGATCGCTTTGGGCGTCGTGATCGGCACGACCGCGCTGAACGGAGCGGTGCTCGGCGACCTGCGCCATCAGGTCAGCGATCTGAAGCAGACCAACACCGCCGCCGCCGCGCAGAACCGAGCCCTGCGTGCCCAGGCTGGCAGCGCGGACCTGCTCGCCCAGACCTTCGGCAGCAAGATCGCCGCCGGCGCGCTGGCCAAGAAGCCGGTGGTGCTGATCGGCGCGCCCGGCGCCAGCAAGAGCCTCCGGCAGGCCATCGCGGGCCAGATCACCGCCGCCGGCGGCACCGTGTCCAGCCGGATCCAGCTGGCCAAGACGTTCACCGACCCGCGCCGGGCCAGTGACATCCAGTCGCTGGCCACCTCCGGGGTGCATCCGATCGGCCTGCAGTTGCCCACCACCGACAACCCCGGCCTGCTGGCCGGTGCGCTGCTGGGCTACGTCCTGCTCGGGCACGGCCAGGGCACCGACCTGACCCAGGTGCTGGCCGGATTCGCCACCCTCAACATGCTCAAGGTGGACAGCTCCTCGGCGGCGCCCGGCGCGGCGGTGGTGCTCGTCGCCCCCGGTGGCCTGCCGAAGAACGACGAGGGCGGCGCGATGCTGCAGACGATGGCCACCGAGCTCGGCACCCTCGGCGGCCCGACGGTGGTGGCCGGCGACACCGCCTCGGCCACCGGCGGTGGCCTGGTCGCTCTGGTTCGGGCCGATGACGCTGCCCGCAAGGCGGTGTCGACGGTGGACGATGCAGGCACCGCGCTCGGCCAGCTCACCGTCGCCCTGACGGTGGCCGACAGCATCGCCGGGCACAAGGCCGACTACGGCACCGCGACCGGCGCCGAGGCACTGCTGCCCGGGGCGGCTGGCTGACCGGCGCGGCTGTGTCGCTCGGGTCGGCGGCGCTGACCGTGTTACTGTGAACTCCCGTGGCAAACCGCTGGATCGCATCGTTCGATCCGCAGCACCCCCTTTCCGGTGCCGTCCACATCAGGCCGCCGTCAACCGCGCAGCGGTTCGGTATTCGATGCGACCACGGGAGTCTCGTTGACTCATGCAGCCCGGCACACTAGTTCCACCCGCACCACCAGGCACCTGTTCGTCACCGGCGGTGTCGCCTCCTCGCTCGGCAAGGGCCTGACCGCCTCCTCGCTGGGCAGCCTGCTCAAGGCCCGCGGGCTCAGGGTCACCATGCAGAAGCTGGACCCGTACCTCAACGTCGATCCCGGCACCATGAACCCGTTCCAGCACGGCGAGGTGTTCGTCACCGAGGACGGCGCCGAGACCGACCTGGACGTCGGGCACTACGAGCGCTTCCTGGACACCGACCTGGTCGGCTACGCCAACGTCACCACCGGCCAGATCTACTCCAGCGTGATCGCCAAGGAGCGGCGCGGGGAGTACCTGGGCGACACGGTGCAGGTGATTCCGCACATCACCAACGAGATCAAGGACCGGATCCGGTCGATGGCCGACCCCGGCATCGACGGCGAGGTGCCGGACATCGTGATCACCGAGATCGGCGGCACGGTCGGCGACATCGAGTCACTGCCGTTCCTGGAGGCGGCCCGGCAGGTACGCCACGACGTCGGCCGGGACAACTGCTTCTTCCTGCACGTCTCGCTGATCCCGTACCTGGCACCGTCCGGCGAGCTGAAGACCAAACCCACCCAGCACTCGGTGGCCGCCCTGCGCAGCATCGGCATCGCGCCGGACGCGGTGGTGTGCCGTGCCGACCGGGAGATCCCGGAGAACGTCAAGCGCAAGATCTCGCTGATGTGCGACGTTGACGTCGATGCGGTCGTCGCCGCGGTGGATGCGCCGAGCATCTACGACATCCCGAAGGTGCTGCACAGCGAGGGCCTGGACGCCTACGTGGTGCGCCGGCTGGGGCTGCCGTTCCGGGACGTGGACTGGACGCAGTGGGGCGGCCTGCTGGACCGAGTGCACCACCCGAAGTGCGAGATCACCGTCGCGCTGGTGGGCAAGTACATCGACCTGCCGGACGCCTACCTGTCGGTGACCGAGGCGCTGCGGGCTGGCGGGTTCGCGCACCGGGCGAAGGTGAACATCCGCTGGGTGGCCTCCGACCTGTGCGAGACGCCGGCCGGTGCGGCCGCCCAGCTCAAGGGTGTGGACGCCGTGCTCATCCCGGGTGGCTTCGGCATCCGGGGGATCGAGGGCAAGGTCGGCGCCATCCGGCACGCCCGGGAACGCCGGCTGCCGACGCTGGGGCTCTGCCTCGGCCTGCAGTGCATGGCGATCGAGGTGGCCCGCGACGTGGCCGGTATCGACCGGGCCAACTCCGCCGAGTTCGACCCGGAGACGCCGGACCCGGTGATCGCCACCATGCCCGACCAGGTGGACATCGTGGCCGGCAACGCCGACCTCGGCGGCACCATGCGCCTCGGCGCGTACCCCGCCGTGCTCAGCCCGGGCTCGCTGGTGGCCGAGGCGTACGGCAGCACCGAGGTCTCCGAGCGGCATCGGCACCGATACGAGGTGAACAACGCCTACCGGGAGGCGCTCAGCGCCGCCGGGCTGGTCATCTCCGGGACTTCGCCGGACGGCCGGCTGGTGGAGTACGTGGAGCTGCCGCGCGAGCAGCACCCGTTCTTCGTCGCCACCCAGGCGCACCCGGAGCTCAAGTCCCGACCGACCCGGCCGCATCCGCTGTTCGCCGCCTTCATCGACGCCGCGATCCGGTACAACGCCGAGGAGCGGCTGCCGGTCGAGCTGCCGGAGCCGGACTACGCCAGCGCCGGCCCGGTGGGCCGATGAGCGCTTGCGGGAAGGTGCGGCGATGACCGACGCCGCTTTCACCGTGCTGGGCAGCCGGCAGGTGTTCTCCGGCCACGCCTTCGACGTCCGGGTGGACCAGGTCGAGATGCCCGACGGCGCGGTCGCCGACCGGGACATCATCGTGCACCGCGGCGCCGTCGGCGTACTGGCCCTGGACCCCGACGACAACGTCACGATCGTCCGCCAGTACCGGCCGGCCGTCCGGCAGCACCTGCTGGAGCTGCCCGCCGGGCTGCTCGACGTCGAGGACGAGCCTGCGCTGGAGACGGCCAAGCGGGAGCTGTACGAGGAGGCTGGGCTGCTCGCCGAGGACTGGCAGGTGCTGCTAGACCTGCACACCTCGCCGGGCATGTCGGATGAGTCCATCCGGATCTACCTGGCCCGCCGGCTGTCCGCGGTGCCGGACTCGGAGCGGTTCGAGGCCGAGCACGAGGAGTTGACCATGACCGTGCGCAGCTACCCGCTCGACGAGCTGGTCGGCATGGCGCTGGCCGGCACGCTCACCAATGCGCCAGCGGTCGCCGCCGTGCTGGCCGCGCAGGCCGCCCGCGGCAACGGCTGGGCGGGGCTACGGCCGGTCACCGCACCCTGGCCGGCCCGGCCGGACCGGGTACCGGACGCCGAGTGACCGCTGTCCAGACGAGCCCGCCGTCCGCGGCGGCGGCGTTGATCCAGGGCTACCTCGACCACCTCGCCGTCGAACGTGGCAGCTCGGCCAACACGCTGAGCTCCTACCGCCGGGATCTCGGTGCGCTATCAGGAGTACCTGGCCGAGCGCGGGGTCAGCTCGCTGGCCGAGGTGGATGCCGGCACGGTGGCCGGCTTCCTGGCCGCGCTGCGCGAGGGCGACTCCGACCACCCGCCGCTGTCGGCAAGTTCGGCCGCCCGGGCGGTGGTCGCGGTGCGCGGGCTGCACCGGTTCGGCTACACCGACGGCCAGCTCGACTCGGACGTGGCGCGCTCGGTGAAGCCGCCGGCACCACCACGCCGGCTGCCGAAGGCCATCTCCGTCGAGGACATCGAGCGGCTGCTGGAGGCCGCCGGCTTTGACCAGACCCCGCTGGCCATCCGGGATCGCGCGCTGCTGGAGGTGCTGTACGGCACCGGCGCCCGGATCTCCGAGGCAGTCGGGCTGGACGTCGACGACCTGGATCTGCCCGGGCGCACGGTGCTGCTGCGCGGCAAGGGTGGCAAGCAGCGGATGGTTCCGCTCGGCTCGTACGCGGCCCGCGCGCTGGAGGCCTACCTGGTGCGGGTGCGTCCGGAGCTGGCCCGTACCGGCACCGGCACGCCGAAGGTCTTCCTCAACGCACGCGGCGGTCCGCTGTCGCGGCAGAGCGCCTGGACCGTGCTGCGCGGCGCGGCCGAGAAGGCCGGCCTGACCGCCGACATCTCGCCGCACACGCTGCGCCACTCGTTCGCCACCCATCTGATGGAGGGCGGTGCCGACGTGCGGGTGGTGCAGGAACTGCTCGGCCACGCCTCGGTGACCACCACCCAGATCTACACGCTGGTGACGGTGGATCAACTGCGCGAGGTGTATGCGACGGCCCACCCCCGCGCGAAGGCGCGGTAGGTCGGCGCGAAGGCGCGGTAGGTCGGCGCGAAGGCGCGGTAGGTCGGCGCGAAGGCGCGGTAGGCAGGGTGTCCTTCTGCATGATCAACATCGCGCTGCCGGTATCACCGGGCCGCTTCGGCGTTCTTGATCATGATGCGGGACGTAGTCGGCCGTCCGTCATTCCGGCCGTACAGCCGTTCCTCAGACATATTGGCCGCTCACCGATATAACTGTGCAGAGCCATCGGCATCCCGCGGTGGCCAGCAACGGGGGGACCTGTGACCGAATCTGACGACCGCCAGCCCGACCAGCCCGATTCGGGCCGGCCGCCGTCGCATCGCTGGGATCAACCGCCGATCACCGAGCACCCGGCCACCGATTACCCCACCACCGACTACCCGGGCGGTGACTACGCGGCCGGTGACTATCACGCCGGCCAGCAGCCGGCGGCCGAGTATCCGCCGGGATTCCCGCCACCGGCGGGTTATCAGCCGGCTGCGGGCTACCCGAGCTCGGAGCACCCCCACGCCGGCTATCCGAATCCTGGCTATCCCGACGCCGGCTTCCCGACCCAGCCTTACCCGGCGGCCGGCCAGCCGGCCCGTCGCAGCCGCCTCGCCTGGATCCTGGGCGCCGCTGCCGCCGTGCTGCTGCTGCTGGTCGGCGGCGGCGCGGTGGCCGCCTACCAGGTGCTCAACGGCGGCGGCACGCAGCCGGACCAGGTGGTGCCGGCCAACGCGATCGCCTTCGCCAAACTGGATCTGAACCCGTCGGCGTCCCAGAAGATCGCCGCGGCCCGCTTCCTGCACCGGATTCCGAAGCTCGGCAGTGGCTTCGTCGGCTCCAGCGACTGGCGGCAGGCCATGTTCCAGGCGCTGTCCAGCGACGGATCGCTACCGGACGGCGTCCAGTACGACCGCGACGTCAAGCCGTGGCTCGGCAAGCGCGCGGCGGTCGCGGTGCTGCCCACCTTGAAGGACGGCGATCCGGAGGTGTTGCTGGTATTCCAGAGCACCGACGACGCCAAGGCTCGGGCCGGCATCGCCCGGTTCGGGTCGGACAGCGGCGTCAGCTTCTACCACGGTTACGCGGTGGTCGCCGAGACCCAGCAGGAGGCCGACCAAGCGGTGGCCAGCGCCAAGACGGCCGACCTGTCCGACAGCGACCACTACCAGGCGGATCTGAAGCAACTCGGCTCCCTCGGGGTCGCCAGCGGCTGGGCCGACCTCGGCGCGATCGGCAAGCTCGCCGCCACCGACGCTGTCGTCCCCAGCCACGCCCAGCTGCTGGGTTCCGGCCGGTTGGCCTTCACCGTCCGGATGACCAGCAACTCCGCCGACCTGATCGGCAAGTTCTACGGCCTGAGCGGGCCTGCCAGCGTCGCCGCGCCCGACCTCGGCGCGCTGCCCTCGAGCTCGGCTATCGCGGTGGGCGCGGGGGTGAACGCCGCCAGCATCGACGCGATGTGGAACCAGTACCGCGAGCTGCTGGGCCAGTTCGCCGCCGGCCCCGATGAGTCGGGTGTTCCCCCGAATCCGGACGATGTGCTCGACGCGCTGCAGCAGGAGTTCGGCGTGCGGTTGCCCGATGACTTGAAGACGCTGATTGGCAGCGGGGTCAGCGTTTCAGTGGAGGCGCATGGCTTGGCCGGCGGTGGCACGCCGAAGTTCGCGGTGCAGGCACGTACCGACGGCGCCGCGGCGACCCGGGTGATGGACAACATTCGGCATGGCATGGAGAACGCCGGTGCCGACTTCCCGCTCGTCTACCGGGCCACCTCGACCGGTCTGCTGGTCGCCAGCGATCCGGAGTACCTGGCCACCATGTACGCCGGCAGTGGGCCAAAACTATCCGGCCTGGCGAGTTTCCGGCAGGCGTTGCCGGACCGGGCCGGCGCTACCGAGACTGCTTTCGTCAACCTGGACGCAATCGCCGCCGAGCTGCGCGCCCAGGGCGGGAGTTCGGATGATCTGAAGACGCTGGAGGCGTTCAGCGCGGTCGGCCTGACCGCCAAGGTGCAGGGCGGGACGGCCACGCTGCGCGTACGACTGCTCGCTCACTGACACCGGCCTCGCCGGGCGGCCCGGCTCGACCGCCGAAACCCACCGGGCCGCGCGCGTGCCGTCCGGCGGGGGGCGGCAGGTGCGGTAACCTCCGTTCGAACCAGGCACAGCCGGTGGCGAGGAGCGCGCAGTTCGATGACATTGTCCGACACCGATGGGCCCGACCGCCCCGCTCCGGAGTCGGCGCCAGCAGGCGGAGATCCGGGTGGGACGTTCGCGCCGCTGGCCGAGCCGCTGCCCGGGGCCGAGCCGAGCGAGCAGGCCAGGTCGGCCGATCCGGCCAAGGCTCGGCGCCGGCGTCCGCTGGTGGAGCCGCAGCCACTGAGCCAGCACGGCCCGGCCCGGGTGATCGCGCTGTGCAACCAGAAGGGCGGGGTCGGCAAGACCACCTCGACCATCAACCTGGGCGCCGCGCTGGCCGAGTACGGGCGCCGGGTCCTGCTGGTCGATTTCGACCCACAGGGCGCGCTCAGCGTCGGCCTGGGCGTGCAGCCGCACCAGCTGGAGCGCACCACCTACGACCTGCTCATGGAGCGCAGCGTCGGCATTGACGAGGTGCTGCTCAAGACCGGCGTGCCGGGCATGGACCTGCTGCCGTCCAACATCGACCTGTCCGCCGCCGAGGTGCAGCTGGTCAACGAGGTGGCTCGCGAGCAGAGCCTGGCCCGCGCGCTGGCGCCGGTGTTGGGCGAGTACGACTTCGTGCTGATCGACTGCCAGCCTTCGCTCGGCCTGCTCACGGTCAACGCGCTGACCGCCTCGAACGGGGTGATCATCCCGCTGGAGTGCGAGTTCTTCTCCCTGCGTGGAGTGGCGCTGCTCATCGATACCATCGACAAGGTGCAGCAGCGGCTCAACCCCAATCTCCGGCTGGAGGGCATCCTCGCCACCATGTACGACGGGCGCACCCTGCACGGCCGGGAGGTGTTCAACCGGGTGCTGGAGGCGTTCGGCGACAAGGTGTTCGACACGGTGATCTCGCGGACCGTCCGGTTTCCCGAAACGACGGTGGCCGGTGAGCCGATCACCACCTGGGCTCCCACTTCCAACGGCGCGCAGGCCTACCGGGAGCTGGCCATGGAGGTGCTGGCCCGCACGTGAGCGGCATCCCGCCGGCCGCGACCGCCCCGGCCGAGGATCCGGCGCTGGAGGATCTGCCCGAGGAGTGGGAGCTGCCGGACTCACCCGGGCCGCTGGTCGGCGACGGCCCGCCCGGCACCTTCAACGTTCGGCTGGACAACTTCTCCGGACCGTTCGACCTGCTGCTGACCCTGATCGGGCGGCGGCAGCTCGATGTCACCGAGGTGGCGCTGTCGCAGGTCACCGATGACTTCATCGCCTACCTCAAGGCCGCCGGGGACCAGTTCGACCTCGGCCAGGCCACCGAGTTCCTGGTGGTCGCGGCCACCCTGCTGGACCTGAAGGCGGCCCGGCTGCTGCCGGCCGCCGAGGTGGAGGACGAGGAGGACCTCGCCCTGCTGGAAGCCCGGGACCTGCTGTTCGCCAGGCTGTTGCAGTACCGGGCATACAAGCAGGCTGCGGCCTACCTGGGTGAGCTGGCCCAGTGGGCCGGCCGCCGGTTCGGCCGGGCGGCCGAGCTGGAACCCCGCTTCGCCACGCTCAGCCCTGAGCTGCGGATCGGGGTGGACCTGTACCAGTTCGCCGCCATCGCGGCCACCGCGCTCGCCCCGCGGCCGGTGCCGGTGGTCGGCGTCGATCACCTGCACACCCCCCGGGTCAGCGTCGGTGAGCACATGGCGAGGATGGCCGAGCGGCTGGCCCGCACGGGCGGCGCCACGTTCCGGGCGCTGGTCGCCGACTGCCAGTCCACCTTGGAGGTGGTTGCCCGGTTCCTCGGCCTGCTGGAGCTGTACCGGTCCGGCGACGTTGCCTTCGACCAGGCCGAGGCGCTGGCCGAGCTCCGGGTCCGCTGGACCGGCGGCAGCCGGCCGGCCGGCTCGGCGAGTGAGACGGATCCGGACGAGGAGTACGGCTAGTGAGTGAGCATCGCAGGCACGTAGTGCCGAGGAGCGGAGCGAACATGGCGATGAGCGCTTGCGCGAAGAGCCGGGTGGGCTAGTGAGTGGGCATCGCAGGCACGTAGTGCCGAGGGGCGGAGCGAACATGGCGATGAGCGCTTGCGCGAAGAGGCGGGTGGATTCATGAGCGAGTCCCACCAGGAGACCATCGGCTCCGAAGCACCACCGATCGCAGTGGACGCCTCGGGCACCCCGTCGATGGATCTGGCCGACCCGGCGGTGTTGCGCGGCGCGCTGGAGGCCCTGCTGTTCGTGGCCGACGGACCGCTGGAGCTCGCTCAGCTGGCAGCCGCGGTGCAGCGTCCGGCCGCCGAGGTCGCCGAGGCGTTGGCCGCGATCACCGCCGACCTGGACGCCCGCGGCACCGGCTGGCAGCTCAAGCCGGCCGGCACCGGATTCCGGCTCTACACCCGGGAGCGGTATGCCCCGATCGTCGAATCGTTCCTGCTGGACGGCCAGCGCAGCAAGCTCAGCCAGGCAGCCCTGGAGACGCTGGCGGTGATCGCCTACCGGCAGCCGGTGACCCGGGCTCGAATCTCGGCCATTCGCGGGGTGAACGTGGACGGGGTGGTGCGCACCCTGCTCAGCCGGGAGCTGATCACCGAGGACGGCACCGATCCGGTCACCGGCGGCGGGCTGTACCGGACCACGCCGACCTTCCTGGAGAAGATGGGCATCTCCTCGGTGGAGGAGCTGCCCTCGCTGGCGCCGCTGCTACCGGAACTGGACACTCTCGATGCTGACGAACTCTGAGGCGGCGGGCGTGCAACCGGACGGCATCCGGCTGCAGAAGGTGCTGGCCGGCGCAGGCGTGGGCTCCCGGCGGGCGTGCGAGCAGCTGATCGCCGAGGGCCGGGTGAGCATCGACGGCCGCGGCGTGGCCGAACTCGGCGTCCGGGTGGATCCGGCGACCGCGGTGGTCCGGGTGGACGGGCAGCGGGTGAACCTGCGTTCGGACCTGCTCTACCTGGCGCTGAACAAGCCGCGGGGCGTGGTCACCGCGATGTCGGACCCGCACGGCCGGGCCTGCGTCGGTGACCTGGTCCAGCACCTGCCGGAGCGGCTGTTCCACGTCGGCCGGCTGGACGCCGAGACCGAGGGCCTGCTGATCCTGACCAACGACGGTGATTTCGCCCACCGCCTGGCGCATCCCTCGCACGGCGTGCGCAAGACCTACATCGCCGAGGTCAGCTCGCCGGTGGACCGCGGCGTCGGCGCCCGGCTGCGCGAGGGGATCGAGCTGGAGGACGGCCCGGCCAGGGTGGACGGGTTCCGGGTGATCGACTCCGGCCCGGACCGGACGCTGGTCGAGGTGTCGCTGCACGAGGGACGCCACCACATCGTGCGGCGGCTGCTGGATTCGGTCGGCCATCCGGTGTGCCGGCTGGTCCGGGTGGCGGTCGGGCCGGTCCGGCTCGGCGACCAGCGGCCGGGCAGCCTGCGGGAGATGACAGCTGCCGAGCTGGGCGAGCTCTACCAGCAGATCGGGCTGTAGCCCCATCCCTCTACTGTGATCGAAGGCGACAGCGAGTGAGCATCGTAGCCGCGTAGCGGTGAGGAGCGGAGCGAGCGCGGAGCCGAGCAGTAGGGATCGAAGGCGACAGCGAGTGAGCATCGTAGCCGCGTAGCGGTGAGGAGCGGAGCGAGCGCGGAGCCGAGCAGTAGGGATCGCAGGCAGCGACAGCAGGGAGGCCGGATGACCGTGCGCGCGATCCGGGGGGCCATCCAGGTACCGGCCAACGAGCGGCAGGCGGTGCTCGACGGCGCCTCGGAGTTGGTGCAGGAGGTGCTGCGGCGCAACCAGGTTGACCCGGCCGACCTGATCTCGATCCTGTTCACGGCGACTCCGGACCTGACCGCGGAATTTCCGGCCTACGCGGCCCGCCAGCTCGGGCTGACCGACGTCCCGCTGATGTGCGCCACCGAGATGGCGGTGCCCGGCGCGCTACCCCGCACGCTGCGACTGCTGGCGCACGTCGAGACCGAACTGGCTCGCCCCGACATCCGGCATGTCTACCTGGGCGGCGCGGCGGCGCTGCGCACCGACCTGCCGCGCTAGCTGGCGATGCCCGCCGAACGCCCCGCCGGGGCGAACGGCACGTATCCTTTCGACGTGCTCAGCCAACCGCAGTCGTTCACCGGGGTGGTCGCGCTCGACGGGCCGGCCGGCACCGGCAAGTCGACGGTCGCGCAGGGCCTGGCCAGCCGGCTCGGCGTGCATTACCTGGACACCGGCGCGATGTACCGGGCGGCCACCGTCGCGGTGCTCAAGGCCGGGGTGGATCCGAACGATGCCGAGGCGGTCACTGCCGTGGTGGCGGCCAGCCGGATCGAGGTCAGCCTGGATCCGCGGGCACAGCGCACGCTGCTGGACGGCGAGGATGTCAGCCGCGAGATCCGCGGGGCACCGGTCACCGCGGCGGTCTCGCCGGTGTCCGCGGTCGGCCGGGTCCGGGAGCTGCTGGTGGACCAGCAGCGGGAGCTGATCCGCCGCGGGCCGGTGGTGGCTGAGGGCCGCGACATCGGCTCGGTGGTCTGGCCGGACGCCGAGCTCAAGGTGTACTTGACCGCGCGCGAGGAGGTACGGGCCAGCCGCCGAGCCGGCCAGCTGGGCGACCGGGACGTGGCTGCCATCGCCGAGTCGATGCGCCGCCGGGACGCCCACGACTCCGGCCGCGCGGTCAGCCCGCTGCGCCGGCCGGACGGTGCGGTCGAGGTGGACACCTCCGACCTGTCCATCGACGAGGTGGTCAGCCTGCTGGCCGAGCTGGCCGTGCAGCCGGTGACCGCCGCCGATCGTGGCTGAGGCCGCCCGGGAGTTTCGACACGTCCGGTTCGCCGACGTCCTCGAGCGGGGGCCGAGCCTCGCCGACCGGGTCACCGGCTCGCCGGCGCTGCGCCGCAGGCAGGCAACGGCCGCCCTGCTGTGCCGGGCGCTCGGCCGGGTTCGGGTTACCGGCTTGGACCGGGTGCCGGCGGCCGGTCCGGCGATCCTGGCGGTCAACCACACGTCGTTCCTGGACGGCCCGCTGCTGTTCGGACTGGTCAGCCGGCCGGTCTCGTTCCTGGTCAAGGCGGAGGCGTTCGAACCGGCCGCGGGCCTGGCCGGCCGGATCCTGCGCGGCGCCGGCCAGCTGCCGGTGCGCCGCTTCCAGATCGACCCGGCTCCGGTCCGCTACGGCCTGGCGGTGCTTGGCCAGGGCGGCGTGATCGGCATGTTCCCTGAGGGCAGCCGGGGCGGCGGGCTGGCTGCCTCGGTGCGTCCCGGCGTCGGCTACTTCGCGGTCAAGACCGGCGCTGCGGTGCTACCGGTCGCGGTGCTCGGCTCCGGCCGGATGGTGCGCGCGCTCGGCCGGCCGCCGGTCAGCGTCCGGATCGGCGAGCCGCTGAGCTTCCCGGCGGCCGCCGGCATCGTCCACCGTGGCCGGTGGCAGGCCGCCGCCGAGGCCATCCGACAGGCGTTGGCCGAGCTGGTGGCCGAGGCCGCGGGCGACCTGGTAACCGGGAGCCGGCCGGCACGAACCACAATGGAGGCATGACCCTCGCCGAGCCGGACAGCAGCGAACCGACCGTCGCCCCGGTGGTGGCGGTGGTGGGGCGGCCGAACGTCGGCAAATCGACGCTGGTCAACCGGATCCTCGGCCGCCGCGAGGCGGTGGTGCAGGACGTGCCCGGTGTGACCCGGGACCGGATCGCCTACGACGCCGAGTGGGGTGGCCGCCGGTTCACCCTGGTCGACACCGGAGGCTGGGAGCCGGACGCCACCGGCCTGCAGGCGATGGTTTCCCGACAGGCCGAGCAGGCGGTGGCCACTGCCGACCTGGTGCTGTTCGTCATCGACTCCCGCACCGGCGCCACCGAGACCGACCTGGTGGTGGCCCGCACCCTGCGCCGGTCGAACCGGCCGGTGATCCTGGCGGTGACCAAGGTGGACGACGAGCGAGGCGAGTCCGACGCCGCCGAGGCCTGGTCGCTCGGCCTGGGCCAGCCGTACCCGGTCAGCGGCCTGCACGGCCGTGGCTCGGGTGATCTGCTGGATGCGGTGTTGGCCGAGCTGCCGGCCGCCCCACTGGAGCGGGAGGCGCCGGGCGGCCCGCGCCGGGTGGCGCTGGTGGGCCGGCCGAACGTGGGCAAGTCGAGCCTGCTGAACCGGCTGGCCGGCAGCGAGCGCAGCGTGGTGGACTCGGTGGCCGGCACCACCGTGGACCCGGTGGACGAGATCGTGGAGCTGGGCGGCGAGGACTGGCGGTTCGTCGACACCGCCGGCCTGCGCCGGCGGGTGAACACCGCGTCCGGCATGGAGTACTACGCCAGCCTGCGCACTGCGAGCGCGATCGAGGCGGCCGAGGTGGCGGTGGTGTTGCTGGATGCCTCCGAGCCGCTGTCGGAGCAGGACCAGCGGGTGATCTCGGCGGTGATCGATGCCGGCCGGGCGCTGGTGCTGGCCTTCAACAAGTGGGATCTGGTGGACGAGGATCGCCGGCTGCAGCTGGATCGGGAAGCCGACTGGGAGCTGCAGCGGGTGCAGTGGGCGCCGCGGGTGAACGTCTCGGCCAAGACCGGCCGGGCGGTGGAGCGGCTGCCCGGCGCGCTGCGCACCTCGCTGGCCTCCTGGGACCGCCGGATCTCCACCGGCCAACTGAACGGCTGGCTGCGCGAGGTGGTGGCCGCGACGCCGCCGCCGGCGCGCGGCGGCAAGCATCCGCGGGTGCTGTTCGCGACCCAGGCCGACACCCGGCCGCCCCGGTTCGTGCTGTTCACCACCGGCTTCCTGGAGGCCGGCTACCGACGCTTCCTGGAGCGCCGGCTGCGGGAGGATTTCGACTTCACCGGCAGCCCGCTGCAGATCTCGGTACGGGTTCGGGAACGCGAACGCCGCTGAGCGGCCCGGATCCGGTGCGCTAGAGTTCAGTCTCGGTCGCTAGCGCCGCCGGCATTGCCGGCGGCAGCGGCGGACCGGGCTGTGGCGCAGCTTGGTAGCGCACCTGACTGGGGGTCAGGGGGTCGCAGGTTCAAATCCTGTCAGCCCGACCGGCTGGACGGTGCCGGGCGGAGCTGTCCGGCACGGTGGAAGGCTCGCGGTGGGCCCGAAGCAACAGCGAGTGAGCATCGCAGGGCGGCCGAAGGCGACAGCGAGTGAGCATCGCGGGCGCGTCGGCGCCGAGGGGCGCCAGCGAGCGCGGAGCCGAGCAGTGGGCGTGGCGGCGAGGAGCGGAGCGAGTGCGGAGCCGAGCAGTGACACCGGACGAGTCCGCCGTCCTGCCAGTCCGGCCGTATCGGGAGGCGCTCACCTGGCCGAACCTGCTGAGCGTGCTCCGGCTGGCCGGCGTCCCGTTCTTCCTCTGGCTGCTGCTCGGACCACGGGCCGACGGCTGGGCGCTGGCCGTGCTGGCGCTGTCCGGAGTCACCGACTGGGCCGACGGCGTGCTGGCGCGCAAGCTGAACCAGCAGTCCCGGCTCGGCGCCCTGCTGGATCCGAGCGTGGACCGGCTCTACATCCTGGCCAGCCTGCTCGGACTGCTGCTGCGCCACATCATCCCGCTCTGGCTGGTGGCGGTGCTGATCGGACGGGACCTGCTGCTGGCAACCACCCTGCCGGCGCTCAGGCGGCGCGGGCTGACCGGGCTGCCGGTGCACTACCTGGGTAAGGCGGCCACCTTCTGCCTGCTGTACGCCTTCCCGTTCCTGCTGCTGGGCAGCCATCCCGGCACCATCAGCTCGATCGCCAAGCCGATCGCCTGGGCGTTCACGCTGTGGGGCACCGGACTCTACCTGTGGGCGGGTGCGCTGTACCTGGTGCAGTTCCGCCGGATCGTGGCGAGCCAGCCGGCGCTATGACCGAACTGAGACGCCCGCGGGTGGATCTGTCCAGCGCGACCCTGGCCGACCTGCTCAACAACACGCTGGACCCGGGCTACCGGGCGGCTGCCGCACGCAACCGGCAAGCCCGCTGGTGGGACGGGCCGATGGTCTGGCTCGGCTGCCTGGCCGTCGGACTGCTGCTCGTGGTCGCCTACCAGCAGAGCCACCGGGCCGCTCCGGCCCGCGACGCCGCCCGGCGCCAGCTGATCAGCCGGATCGAGGCCGCCCAGGCCGACGCCGGCCGGCTGGACGGCCAGGCCAAGCAGCTGGCCAGCCAGGTCGCCGCGCTGCGCGATGCCCAACTGCCCGGCAACGACCAGGCGCTACGGGCGGCGGAGGTGGCTGCCGGCAGCGTCGCGGTCTCCGGGCCCGGCATGCAGGTGGAGATCGGCGAGCCGGCCAGCCAGCCGAGCACCGGCGCCGGCCGGCCGGGCAGTACCCCGCAGAGCCAGGTCGCCGTCATCGCCGACACCGACATCCGCGCGGTGGTCAACCAGTTGTGGGCCGACGGTGCGGAGGCGGTCGCGATCAACGGGCTGCGGCTGACTCCCGATTCCTTCATCCGGGTTGCCGGCGAGGCCATCCAGGTCGACTTCAGCGCCCTCACCAGCCCGTACACCATCTCGGCCATCGGCGACTCCGACGGGCTGCAGGTCGGCTTCGCCGAGTTCGACCATCGCCCGCCGGCTGAAGACGCTGGTCGCGGTCGCCGGGATCAGCTTCAAGTTCGGTGGCAAGTCAAAGCTGCAGTTGCCGTCGGTTACCGTGGGTGAGCCGCGGTACGCCTCGCTGGGACCTGCGCCTTCGGCCGGCGCGCCCACCGGCAGCACCGCGCCGCCGACCGCCACCTCGTCCCCGTCCTCGACCGCTACGGAGCCTCGATGATTGCCGCGATCGCCCTGGTCATCGGCGTGATCCTGGGCATCGTGTTCCGGCCCACCGTTCCGCTGTGGATCGAGCCGTACCTGCCGATCGCGGTGGTCGCCGCGCTGGACGCGGTGTTCGGCGGCATCCGCGCCCGGCTGGACGGCATCTTCGACGCGAAGGTGTTCGTGGTCTCGTTCGTCTCGAACGTGCTGGTGGCCGCCTTGATCGTGTTCATGGGGGACAAGCTGGGCGTGGGCAGCCAGCTGTCGACCGCGGTGGTGGTGGTGTTGGGCATCCGGATCTTCGGCAATGCCGCGGCCATCCGGCGACATCTGTTCCGGGCCTGAGATGGCCGGCGAGGACGAACTGGGCCGACCGGCTCCGGCGGCCGGAGGCGATCGGACGGAACCGGTTGACCCCGCACGTCCGGAACCGTCCAGCTCCGAGCAGACCGAACCGGCCGGCTCCGAGGCGACCGAACCGGCCAGCTCCGAGCAGGCCGAACCGTCCGAGCAAGCGGAACCGCCGATCGACGGCCAGCCGGCCGGCCAGCGTCGCCCCGGCCGCCGGCTCAACCGCGGTGCCACCGCGCTGATCGGCGTGCTGCTGGCCGCGCTCGGTTTCGGCCTGGCCGTCCAGCTGCAGTCCAACTCCAAGAACGACTCGTTCGCCGGCGCCCGCGAGGACGACCTGGTTCGCATCCTGGATGACCAGAACAGCCGGATCCAGCGGCTGCAAAGCCAACTGGAGGATCTGCAGTCGGCCAAGCAGAAGCTCTCCGACAGCGGCAACGGCAACGCGGCGGCCCGTGCCGAGGCGGAGCGGCAGGCCGACGCGCTGGCCATCCTGACCGGCACCGCGCCCGCGCACGGCCCCGGCCTGACCGTCACCATCACCGATCCGCAGCATGCCCTGCACGCCGAGGATCTGCTCGACGTGGTGGAGGAGTTGCGCGGCGCCGGGGCCGAGGTGATCCAGTTCGGCCCGGTCCGCATCGGTGCATCCAGCGCCTTCATCGACGCTCCGGACGGCGTGCAGCTGGATCACACCACCATCGGATCACCCTATGACATAAAGGCAATCGGTGATCCGGAGACGCTGGACACGGCACTCAACATCACCGGCGGGGTGGTGAACACGGTGCACTCGGTGGGCGGCCGGGTGGACATCGGCCACTCGCAGGACCTCAGCATCACCGCCGTGCGGAGCAACCCGAGTCCGAAGTATGCGGTGCCGTCCGGCAAATGACGCCGCCGACTTGCCGGTCACACACCGCGCCTGCCAGCGGGATTCGGTAAGGTCGCGCCCGCAGGGATGAGATTCCGTACCGCGACGATGCAGGGGTGAGCACACAGATGGCCGAGGTTCCATCCGATCTCCGTTACACCGCCGAGCACGAGTGGGCCAAGGTGACCAGCGGCAACACCGTGCGGGTCGGCATCACCGACTACGCACAGAACTCGCTCGGTGACATCGTGTTCGTCTCGGTGCACAACCTGGACTCCGAGGTCGCGGTCGGTGACACGTTCGGCGAGGTGGAATCCACCAAGAGCGTGTCGGATCTGTACGCGCCGGTAGCCGGAGCGGTAGTGGCTCGCAACGAGGCGCTCGACAACAACCCCGAGCTGCTGAACTCCGATCCGTACGGCGATGGCTGGATCGCCGAGATCACCGTGGCCGATCCGTCCGTGCTGGACGAACTGCTGGACGCCGAAGGCTACCGGGCAGTCATAGCGGAGTAGCCGGCGGCTCGCGTTGACCCCCCGCTACGCAGCCAACTAGGCTCGCCGGAATACTCGCGGGTCTCAGCAGCAGAGGATCTCGGCCTTAGAAAGAAAGGGCGTTGACAGACGTGTTCTGCACTGCGTGTGGCTCCGAGAACTCGCCCGACAGCCGGTTCTGTGCCCAGTGCGGTGCGCCGCTGACGGGTGCCAACCGGCCCAGCGGGCCGGACGCCACCTCGATCCTGTCCGGCGGCTTGGCGATCGGCACCGATTCCGACGACAAGTTCTCCACCGAGGCGCACAAGCGAGCGGTGGACGCGCTGACCCCCGGTGCCGCGCTGCTGGTGGTCAAGCGCGGTCCGAATGCCGGCAGCCGCTTCCTGCTGGACCAGGATCTGACCACCGCCGGCCGGCATCCGGACAGTGACATCTTTCTCGACGACGTGACGGTGTCGCGCCGGCACGTGGAGTTCCGCCGGGACGGCGCCGGCTTCGCCGTCTACGACGTGGGCAGCCTGAACGGCACCTACGTCAACCGCGAGCGGATCGACTCGGCGACGCTGGCCGACGGCGACGAGGTGCAGATCGGCAAGTTCCGGCTGGTGTACCTGACCGCCGGCGGGGGCACCTCATGAGTGCGGCCAGCAGCCTGCCGTCCCGCGGCACCCTGTCGATCGGCGAGGTGCTGTCCCAGCTGCGGGTGGAGTTCCCGGACATCACCATCTCCAAGATCCGGTTCCTGGAGGACCAGGGCCTGGTCCAGCCGGACCGCACCCCGTCCGGCTACCGGAAGTTCTCCGCCTCCGACGTGGCCCGGCTGCGCTACGTGCTGAGCCAGCAGCGCGATCACTACCTGCCGCTGCGGGTGATCAAGGATCAGTTGGAGGCGATCGACCGGGGCCAGAGCCCGTCCGGTGCGCTGCCTCGCGCGGCACACCTGACGATCACCGACAACGCGCCCACCGCCGAGCACTTCCGGGCGGCGCCGGCAGCGATGCGGCTGAGCCGGCAGGAGCTGCTCAACACCGCGGGCCTGCGTGCCGAGCAGCTGGCCGAGCTGGAGCAGTTCGGCCTGATCAGCCAGCGGACCGGCGGCTACTACGACGACGACGCGCTGGCCATCGCCCGGGTGGTGGCCGAGCTGGCCAGGTTCGGTATCGAAGGCCGGCACCTGCGGCCCTTCAAGTCGGCTGCCGAGCGTGAGGTGGGCCTGTTCGGCCAGGTGGTGGGCCCGCTGGCCCGGCAGCGTCCGGGCGATGGCCGGGCGCGCGCCGAGGAGGCGGTCCGCGAGCTGGCGGCGCTGTCGGTGCGGTTGCATACCGCGCTGGTACAGATTGGGTTGCGACAGATCGTCGGTTGAGCCGCGAGGAGCTAGTCTCAAAGCTGGCCTGGTCTTCGCAATGGTCAGCTGAGGAGGTCGGCGAGATGGCTCTGCATCCGCTGGAAGTTGTCGGCGTGCGCGTCGAGCTGCCGGCCAACCAACCGGTCGTGCTGCTCAAGGAATCCACCGGCAGTGGTCGGTACCTGCCGATCTGGATCGGCGCGGTGGAAGCCTCGGCGATCGCCTTCGAGCAGCAGGGCGTGCAGTCGCCACGCCCGCTCACCCACGACCTGCTGCGCGACGTGATCGCGGCACTCGGTGCCGAGCTGACCCAGGTCTCGATCACCGAACTGCGCGACGACGTCTTCTACGCCGAGCTGGTGTTCAGCAACGGCACCACGGTTAGCGCGCGGCCCTCGGACGCGATCGCCCTGGCCCTGCGCACCGCCACCCCGATCATGGGGGAGGAGGATGTGCTGGCCAGCGTCGGCATCACGATCCCGGAGGAGGACGACGACGAGGTGGAGAAGTTCCGGGAGTTCCTGGACACCATCTCGGCCGACGACTTCGCCGGTTCGCCGGATGATGAAACTCGGCCGGACAGCGGCTGATCTGGCTCGACCCAGTTGACAGGCGCTAAATTGTCTCGACCTCAGGTCGATGGTTACTTTTTGGTGGAGGAGCCGGCGAGGCGCGTTGACCGGGCTGGTCATCGGGGCCTACCGTCGATGAATCACGACGATGCAATTACTCGGTTGGCAGTACGTCCGGCAGGTGTCAGCATCGTCGCAGGAGCTCGCCGAGCAGGCCGCGGCAGGTAGGAGACGACAGGTGGTAGATCAATCGCCGGAACAGGGCGCGCTGTTCAGCCAACCGAGTCTCGGACCGGATGACTCGGTGGGCTACCGCGGCCCGACCGCGTGCGCCGCGGCCGGCATCACCTACCGCCAGCTGGACTACTGGGCCCGCACAAACCTGGTCGTGCCGACCGTGCGGTCGGCGGCCGGCTCCGGCAGCCAGCGGTTGTACTCGTTCAAGGACATCCTGGTGCTCAAGGTGGTCAAGCGACTGCTGGACACCGGCGTCTCGCTGCAGAACATCCGGCTCGCGGTGGACACGCTGCGCTCGCGCGGCGTGGAGGACCTGGCGCGGATCACGCTGCTCTCCGACGGCACCACGGTCTACGAGTGCACCTCCTCCGAGGAGGTGGTGGACCTGCTGCGCGGTGGTCAGGGCGTGTTCGGCATCGCGGTCAGCGGAGCGCTGCGCGAACTCGCTGGCTCGCTGGCCTCGCTGCCGTCCGAGCGGACCGACGGGACACCGGTAGAGGCGACAGCCAGTTCGGACGAGCTGGCCCAGCGGCGCCAGCGGCGAACCGCCAGCGCCTGAAGTCGCGACTAGCCCCACTGCCGGACGGGTCAGACATCCGGCCCGGACGGGTCTGACATCGGCGCCGGGCGGGTCTGACATCGGCGCCGGGCGGGTCTGACATCGGCGCCGGGCGGGTCTGACATCGGCGCCGGGCGGGTCTGACATCGGCGCCGGGCGGGCCTGGCGTCCGGCGCGCCAGTGGGATCGGCTGGTAACCTGGCACTACCGCTACGCGCACACGGGAGAGTTCGTCAGCCGGACCGGCGACGACGCCGAAGGGGCAACTTCCCCGCCAACCTCTCAGGCCGAAGGACCGTGGAGCGCAGGTAGCTCTGAAGGGCAGTGGCCTGACAGAGGGGGAGTGGGACGGTGGTTGCCGTGCCGCTTCGCTCGAGTCAGGCAGGAGCTTGCCCGATGACGCTCGATCCGGTGCGCAAGGCGCCCGCGCTCACCCCGTTCGCAGCCCGGCACATCGGCGTGTTCGACCCCGAAGACCAGGCGAGCATGCTCAAGGCGCTCGGCATGTCGAGCATCGAGGAACTGGTGGCGGCCGCGGTGCCGGAGTCCATCCGGGCTAACCTGGCGCTGGCCTTGCCGCCCGCCAGCAGCGAGGCCGAGGTGGCCGCCGAGCTGCGCGCGCTGGCAGCGCGTAACACGGTGCGCGGTTCGATGATCGGGCTCGGCTACTACGACACCATCACCCCGCCGGTGATCCGCCGCAACGTGCTGGAGAACCCGGCCTGGTACACCGCCTACACCCCGTATCAGCCGGAGATCAGCCAGGGCCGGCTGGAGGCGCTGCTCAACTTCCAGACCATGGTCGGCGACCTCACCGGGCTGCCCACCGCGGGTGCCTCGCTGCTCGACGAGGGCACCGCCGCCGCCGAGGCGATGGCGCTGGCCCACCGCACCGCACCGGCCGCCAGGAAGGGCGCGCGGGTGTTCCTGATCGACGCCCAGGTCTTCCCGCAGACCACCGCGGTGGTCCGGGTCCGCGCCGAGGCGCTCGGGCTGAGCGTGCAGGTCGCCAACACCGCGGCCGGCCTGCCCGACGGTGAGCTGTTCGGCGTGCTGCTGCAGTACCCGGCGGGCTCGGGTGAGGTCCGCGACCTGCGTCCGGTCATCGACGCCGCGCACGAGCGCGGCGCGCTGGTGGCGGTGGCCGCCGACCTGCTGGCACTCACCCTGCTCACCCCGCCCGGCGAGCTGGGCGCCGACATCGCGGTCGGCACCAGCCAGCGGTTCGGCGTGCCACTCGGCTTCGGCGGTCCGCACGCCGGCTACCTGGCGATCCGGGCCGGCCTGGAACGCCAGCTGCCCGGCCGGCTGGTCGGCGTCTCGGTGGACGCCGACGGGCGGCCGGGGTACCGGCTGGCGCTGCAGACCCGCGAGCAGCACATCCGGCGCGAGAAGGCGACCTCCAACATCTGCACCGCGCAGGTGCTGCTGGCGGTGATGGCCTCGATGTACGCCGTCTACCACGGGCCGGCCGGGCTGGCCGCCATCGCCGCCTCGGTGCACGGCAAGGCGTGCCGGCTGGCCGATGCGCTGGTCGCCGGCGGTGCCGAGTTGGCCGCCGAGCGGTTCTTCGACACGCTCACCGTCATGGTGCCCGGACGGGCCGGCGAGGTGCTGGCCGCCGCCGAGCAGCGCGGGATCAACCTGCGCCTGGTGGACGCCGATACGGTGGGCATCGCCTGCGACGAGGCCACCACCGACCAGCAGTTGGCCGACGTGCTGGCCGCGTTCGGGCTGGCCGCCGAGCTGCCGGAGCAGGCCGGGACGCGGCTGCCGGAGCAGCTGCGGCGCAGCTCGGACTTCCTCACCCACCCGGTCTTCAACAGCCACCGCTCGGAGACCTCGATGCTGCGCTACCTGCGCCGGCTGGCCGACCGGGACTACGCGCTGGACCGGGGGATGATCCCGCTCGGCTCCTGCACCATGAAGCTGAACGCGACCACCGAGATGGAGCCGGTGACCAATCCCGGCTTCGCCAACATCCACCCGTTCGCGCCGGCCGGGCAGTTCGACGGCTACGCCGAGCTGATCGCCGACCTGCAGCGCTGGCTGACCGAGATCACCGGCTACGACGCGGTGTCGCTGCAGCCGAACGCAGGCGCGCAGGGCGAGTTCGCCGGTCTGCTGGCCATCCGCGAGTACCACCGCAGCCGGGGCGAGGAGCACCGCACCGTGTGCCTCATCCCCGCCTCGGCGCACGGCACCAACGCAGCCTCGGCGGTGCTGGCCGGCATGCGGGTGGTCGTGGTGGCGACCAGCGGGGACGAGGGCGAGGTGGATCTGGCCGACCTGAAGGCTAAGATCGCCGAGCACGCCGACCGGCTGGCGGCCATCATGGTCACCTACCCGTCCACCCACGGCGTCTTCGAGGACCACATCACCGAGGTGTGCGGCCTGGTGCACGACGCCGGCGGCCAGGTGTACGTCGACGGCGCGAACCTCAATGCCATGGTGGGGCTGGCCCGGCCCGGCAAGTTCGGGGCCGACGTCTCACACCTCAACCTGCACAAGACGTTCTGCATCCCGCACGGCGGCGGCGGCCCCGGCGTCGGGCCGGTGGCGGTGCGGGCGCACCTGGCGCCGTTCCTGCCCAACCACCCGCTACAGCCGGCGGCCGGGCCGGACACCGGTCCCGGCCCGGTTTCCTCGGCGCCGTGGGGCTCAGCCGGCATCCTGCCGATCACCTGGGCCTACATCCGGCTGATGGGCCCGGACGGCCTGACCGCGGCCACCACCGCGGCGATCCTGTCCGCCAACTACATCGCCTCCCGGCTGGGCGAGCACTATCCGGTGCTTTACACCGGCGCCCGGGGCCTGGTGGCGCACGAGTGCATCCTCGACCTGCGCCAGATCACCCGGCAGACCGGTGTCACCGTCGATGACGTGGCCAAGCGGCTGATCGACTACGGCTTCCACGCGCCGACCATGTCGTTCCCGGTGGCCGGCACCCTGATGGTGGAGCCGACCGAGAGTGAGGACCTGGTCGAGATCGACCGGTTCATCGAGGCCATGATCGCGATCCGGGCCGAGATCGAGAAGGTCGCGGCCGGCGACTGGCCGGCGGAGGACAACCCGCTGCGCAACGCCCCGCACACCGCCCACTCGCTGGCCGCGGACTGGACCCATCCGTACAGCCGCGCCGAGGCGGCCTACCCGTCCGGAGTGGACCCGGCGGCGAAGTACTGGGCGCCGGTGCGGCGCATCGACGGGGCGTACGGCGACCGCAACCTGATGTGCTCCTGCCCGCCGGTTGCCGATTATCAGTAACGGCTACCGATTATCAACACGCTACTGAGCGGTAATTAGTAACAGTCGGCGCGAAATTGCGGGTAATACTTGCCGGCGCTGAAAATGCTGCTCGAATTAATGTCGAGTTGCTTTCGGAGCCGATTCGAGCCTGGTTCCAGTGAGGCTCGAGCCGGCGGGCGAACCCGGCAACGACGGCCGGGTCGGCGGTACGGTCAGGCGACCCGGTGCAGCGCGGCAGCCGTCAGTTCGGCGCGGCGGGCGTTGAGACAGGAGCCGTTCGGCAGGATCTCGCCGCTGTCCTCGAACAGCACGATCCCGTTGCACAGCAGGCTCCAGCCCTGTTCCGGGTGGCCGGCGATCACGTGGGCCGCGTCCCGGTCGGGGCTGTCCGCACCAGGACACATCGGCACATGCTGACAAGCACGCGGCGCGAGGTGCGGCGAGACGCGGACGTCGTGCTCACTCGCCGGCTGGTCGGTGTGACTGCTCATTTCGCTTCCTAGTTCTGGGTTATTCGCTTTGGGACGCTAAACGTGGTGTTGCCCACACTATGATGCCTCAAACCGGCAGCGTTTGCAGCTCATTTCTTCGTGTCTTGTCAATCGTCACCAAATCACAATCTTAACGCGCAGTAAACACATCGACACGGAGCGCGGCAGCTCTGACGGCCCGTGTTCAAACCGTTACCAACAGTCGACCTTACGTGCGTCCGTCCCGCTCCTGGGCGTCGGCCAGCGCGGCCCCGCGCGGCAGCCAGGTAGCCAGCGAGGCGGTGAAGCCGGCCCCGGCGGCGGCGGCGACCACCGCCGGGTCGTCATCGACGAACACCGCGATCTCGCCGTCGGCAGCGACCTTGCGCAGCTCGTCGAGCTTGTACTCGCGAGCCGGCCGGTAGTCCCGGTCACCGCGCATGAGCAGGCGACCGGCCGGCAGGCCATGTTGGTCAAGCCAGTGGGTAGTCACCGTGCGTAACCACTCCGGCCGGCCGGTAAGCCAGACCAGCTCGTGTTCGGAGGCCGCCTCCCGCGCCCAGCGGGCGCCCTCCTCCGACAGCGGGTCGGCGGCCGCCCCGGCGAAGAAGCGGCCCCAATCCCGCGGCCGGCGCTCGACGAAGTGGACCCGGTGCCGGACGTCGGCCACCACGCCGTCGATGTCGAAGACCGCGATGCTCACCCGGTCCAGAGTACGAAGGACGGCGGCGGCCCTCGCGGTCGCACGCCGGAACCGGGCGGTCGCCGAGCCCGTAGACTGCTGCAAACGTGGAGTTCCTCAACGGCCGCCAGCCGAGCTATGACCTGACCTACGACGACGTCTTCATGGTGCCGCGGGCCTCCGACGTCGCCTCCCGGTTCGACGTGGACCTGGCCACCCTCGACGGCAGCGGCGCCACCATCCCGCTGATCGTGGCGAACATGACCGCGGTCGCCGGCCGGCGGATGGCCGAGACGGTTGCCCGTCGCGGCGGGCTCACCGTGCTGCCGCAGGACATCCCGGCCGAGGTGGTGGCCGAGGTGGTGGACTGGGTCAAGCAGCGGCACCCGGTCTTCGAGACGCCGCTCACCCTGCAGCCGTCCAGCACCGTCTCCGAGGCGCTGTCGCTGCTGCCCAAGCGGTCGCACGGCGCGGTGGTCGTGGTGCGCGACGAGCGTCCGGTCGGCGTGGTGACCGAACGGGACTGCGCGGGCGTGGACCGGTTCACCCAGCTGTCGCAGGTGATGTCGAGCCAGCTGCTGACCCTGCCGGACACCCTCGGCGCCCGGGAAGCGTTCGAGCAATTGGCCGCCGGTCACCACCGGCTGGCCCCGGTGATCGACGACGACGGCCGGCTGGTCGGGCTGCTGACCAGGACCTCGGCGTTGCGGGCCACCCTGTACTCGCCGGCGCTGGATGCCGCCGGCCGGCTGCGGATCGCCGCCGCGGTCGGGGTGAACGGCGACGTCAAGGCCAAGGCGCAGGGGCTGATCGAGGCAGGCATCGACCTGCTGGTGCTGGACACCGCGCACGGCCACCAGCAGCGGATGCTGGAGGCGCTGCAGGCCGTGCGCTCGCTGAAGCCCGATATCCCGGTGGCGGCGGGCAACGTGGTGTCGGCCGACGGCACCCGAGCGCTGGTCGAGGCCGGCGCCGACATCGTCAAGGTCGGCGTCGGACCCGGGGCGATGTGCACCACCCGGATGATGACCGGGGTCGGCCGTCCGCAGTTCTCGGCGGTGGCCGAGTGCGCGGCGGCGGCCGCCGAGCTGGGCCGGCACGTCTGGGCCGACGGCGGCGTGCGGCACCCGCGCGACGTGGCGCTGGGACTGGCCGCCGGTGCCTCGGCGGTGATGATCGGCTCCTGGTTTGCCGGCACCCACGAGTCGCCGGGCGACCTGAGGACCGCACCGGACGGGCGCGCCTACAAGGAGAGCTTCGGCATGGCCTCGGCCCGCGCGGTGGCCAACCGCACCTCCGGTGAGTCGGCGTTCGAGCGGGCGCGCAAGGCGCTGTTCGAGGAGGGCATCTCCTCCGGCCGGATGTTCCTCGACCCGGACCGGCCCGGGGTGGAGGACCTGATCGACGCGATCATCGCCGGCGTCCGGTCGGCCTTCACCTACGCCGGCGCCCGCACCGTGGCCGAGTTCGCCGAGCGGGCGGTGGTCGGGGTGCAGAGCGCGGCCGGCTACGCCGAAGGACGGCCGCTGCACCTGGGCTGGTGAGCGGGCGGCCGGGATCGCCGCTGGCGATTGACCTGGCGCACCGTCGCAACCATGCTGGACGTATGAACGCCCGTTCAGGTGTTGCGGTGGCCGAGCCGGCCGCCGACATCGTTCTGCCTGCGTTGGCCGGGGTGTTCGGGCTGCTGGCCGACCCGGGACGGCTGCGGATCCTGCTGGTGCTGCGCTCCGGCGAGGCGAACGTGGGGGAGCTGTCCGCCCGCTGCGGGCTGAGCGAGTCGGCCACCTCGCACGCGCTGCGGCTGCTGCGCGCGCAGCAGGTGGTCCGGGTCCGGCGGGCCGGCCGGCTCGCGTTCTACAGCCTGGCCGATGAGCACGTCCGGGACCTGCTGGACATCGCGGTGGCGCATGCCGGGCACGCCGACCCGGAGCCGCCGGCGTGAGCGGCGGCCATTCGCACGGGCCTCCGACCGCCGGACGGGACGGGCGCTGGCTGGCTGCCGCGCTCGCGGTGATCCTGGCGTTCATGGCCGCCGAACTGGTCGTCGGCATCACGGCCCGGTCGCTGGCGCTGATCACCGACGCCGGGCACATGCTCACCGACGCCGCCTCGCTCGCGGTGGCGCTGGTCGCCGCCCGGCTGGTCCGCCGGCCGGCCGCCGGCGCCTACACCTACGGCTTCACCCGGGTGGACGCGCTGTCGGCGCAGGCCAACGGCATCACGCTGGTGCTGCTGGCCTGCTGGTTCACCGTCTCGGCGGTACGTCGGCTGGTCGGCCCACCTGCCACCGCTGGCGGCCCGGTGCTGGCGGTGGCCCTGGTCGGCGTGGCGGTCAACCTGCTGGCGGTCTGGTTGGCCTCCCGCGCCGATCGGACCGGGCTGAACGTGCGTGGTGCGGTGGCGCACCTGATGAGCGACCTGTGGGCGTTCCTGGCCACCGCGGTGGCCGGCGGGGTGATCCTGCTGACCGGCTGGCACCGGGCCGATGCGGTGGCGGCGCTGGTGGTGGCCGGGCTGATGGTCTACGCCGGGATCGGGTTGATCCGCGCCGCCGGCCGGATCTTCCTGGAGGCGGCGCCGGCCGGCACCGACCCGTCCGACATCGGCCGGGCGATGGCCGCGGTGCCGGGCGTGCGCGAGGTGCACGACCTGCACGTCTGGGACCTGGGTGCCGGCGCCGCGGCGCTGTCGGCGCACCTGGTGGTGGACGACGCCTTCGACTGCCACCAGGTCGCCCACGGGGTGCGCGGCGTGCTGGCCGACCATCACCAGATCGGGCACGCCACCCTGCAGGCCGACCACCGGCACACCGGCCAGCCGCTAGTCGCCGACGACTGTGCCCGGCACGGACCCGGTTATCTCAGCGACGACGTCCACTGAGTCGCTGTTGCCGGCCAGGTAGGACTGCCACAGCGCCGCGTAGGGGCCGCCGTCGCGGATCAGCGCGGCGTGGCTGCCGTCCTCGACCACCCGGCCGCCGGCCAGCACCAGGATCCGGTCGGCCCGGGCCGCGGTGGTCAGCCGGTGCGCGACGGTGACCGTGGTGCGCTGCCGGGACAGCCGGCGGGTCGCCTCCGCCACCGCGGCCTCGCTGGCCAGGTCCAGCGCGGCGGTCGCCTCGTCCAGCAGCAGCAGGTCCGGCTCGACCAGTTCGGCCCGGGCCAGCGCGATCAGCTGCCGCTGGCCGGCGGACAGGTTCCGGCCGCGCTCGCCGACCTGGTGGTAGTAGCCGTCGCTCAGCCCGGCGATCATCTCGTGCGCGCCGACCGCCCGGGCGGCACGCTCCACCTCGGCATCGCTCGCCGCCGGCCGGCCGTAGGCGATGGCGTCGCGCACCGTGCCCGCCGAGAGGTACGCCTCCTGCGGCACGAAGCCCAGCCGGTGGCGGTACTGGCCGAGGTCCAGGGTGCGCAGGTCGGTGCCGTCCACCGCCACCGTCCCGCTGACCGGGTCGTAGAACCGGGCGATCAGCTTCACCAGGGTGGACTTGCCGGCGCCGGTCTGGCCGACCAGGGCCACCGACTGGCCGGCCGGGATCCGCAGGTCGACGCCGGCCACCGCTGGCTCGGCACTGCCCGGGTAGGCGAAGTCCACCTCGTCGAAGGCGATCTCGCCGGCCAGCCGGGGCACCGGCAACGGGTCGGCGGCCGAGGGCGTGCTGGTCGGGGTGCGCAGCAGCTCCTTGAGCCGGCTGAGCCCGACCGAGGCCTGCTGGTAGCCGTCGAAGACCTGGGACAACTGCTGCACGGGGCCGAAGAACGCATCCAGGTACAGGAAGAAGGCGATCAGCGCACCGGCGCTGAGGGTGCCGTGCGAGAGCCGCTGCGCGCCGAAGGCGAGCACCAGGGCACCGGCCAGGTCGGCCAGGAACTGCACGAACGGGAAGTACGCGGCGATGTAGGTCTGGGCCCGCAGCCGGGAGTTGCGGTAGTCGGTCGCCAGCCCCAGGAACTTGCGGGTGTTGTGCCGCTCCCGACGGAACGCCTGGGCCACCCGCACGCCGGCCACGTCCTCCTGGAACTGCGCGTTAACCGCGCTGACCCGGTCGCGGGCCTCCACGTAGGCGGGCACCGCGACCCGGCGGAAGGCCAGGGTGGCCAGCACCAGCACCGGCAGCATGGCGACCAGCACCAGCGACAGCTGCGCATCGAGCAGCACCAGCGCGATCAGCACTCCGACCAGGGTCAGCAGGCTGATCAGCGCGGTGGCCAGGCCGGTCTGCAGGAAGTTCGACAGCGCGTCCACGTCGGTGGTCATCCGGGTCATGATCCGGCCGGCCAGCTCGCGCTCGTAGTAGTCCAGGCCGAGCCGCTGCAACTGGGCGAAGCTCTTCACCCGCAGCGTGTAGAGCAGCCGCTCGCCGGTTCGCCCGGTCAGCCGCTGGCCCGCCGCGCTGACCAGCCAGTCCACCAGCAGCACCGCCAACGCGACCAGGAACACGGTGACCAGCACCGACAGCCGATGCTGGCCCACGCCGCGGTCGATGCCGGTCCGCACCAGCGACGGCAGCACCAACTGCAGCACGGTGTCCAGCCCGATCAGCGCGATGCCGGCGGCGAACACCACCCGCACCGGACGCACCAGCCGGCGCAGCCCGAACTGCGGATCGCCGGCACGGGCAGCGGCCTCGTCCACCTCCGGCTGGTCGGTTGCCGGCGGCAGCGCGGCCACCTTGGCCAGCAACTCCGGCGTGGCCGGCAGCCGCGTCCAGCATCCCCGGGCCGCCACCACCGCCCAGCCGGCCCATGCCGCCGCCGCGCAATTGCCCGGCCACCGCCGGCACGGCGCTGCCGCCGTCGGCCTGGCCGGTGGCGGGCGGCCGCCACAGCGCGGGCGTGATGCCGTCCACCACGACCCCATCCGGCTGGTTGCCCACCGCCAGCTCGCCGGCGTCGATGCCCTCGGCGTCGTCGCCCGGGCCGCCGAGCAGCAGCCGGAACAGCGCGCGAGCGTTCGGTCAGCTCCTCGAACGTGCCGATGTCGGCCACCCGGCCGCCGTCCAGCACCGCGATCCGGTCGGCCAGTGCCAGGGTGGACCGGCGGTGCGCGATCAGCATGGTGGTACGCCCGCGGATCAGCTGGCGCAGGGTGCTGAGGATCTCGGCCTCGATCCGTGGATCGACCGCGCTGGTGGCGTCGTCGAGCAGCATGATCCGCGGGTTGGTGAGCAGTGCCCGGGCCAGCGCGATCCGCTGCCGCTGGCCGCCGGACAGGGTCAGGCCGCGCTCGCCGACCATGGTGTCGTAGCCGTCCGGCAGCGCCTGGATGAACTCGTCGGCCTCGACTGCCCGCGCGGCCGCCCGCACCTGGTCCCGGCTGGCGTCCGGGCCGGCCGTAGGCGATGTTGGCGGCCACCGTGTCGGAGAACAGGAAGCTGTCCTCGAACACCATGCCGATCTGCGCGCGCAGGTCGGCCAGCCGCAACTGCCCGACTTCGACCCCGCCGATGCGCAGCGAACCGGCGTGCACGTCGTAGAAGCGCGGGATCAGCATGGCCAGGGTGGACTTGCCGGAGCCGGCGCCGCCGACGATGGCCAGCGTCTCGGCCGGCCGGAACGCTCCAGGTCCAGTCCGCACAGCACCGGCTGGGACCGGGTGTAGCCGAATCGGACGTCGGAGAAGGACAGTGCGAGCGGGCCGTCCGGCAGCGGTCGGGCATCCGTCGGCGTCGACCACGGCGGGGGAGGAGTCGATCACCTCGAGCACCCGCTCTACGCCGGCCCGCGCCTGCTGGCCGATGGTGAGCAGCGCAGTCACCTGCCGCACCGGTCCGACCAGCTGGCCGAGGTAGGTGGAGAAGGCCAGGAAGGTGCCGAGGGTGATCTGGCCGTGCAGGGCCAGCCAGCCGCCGAGCAGCAGCACGCCGAGCTGGCCCAGGGCCGGGATCGCGCTCAGCGACGGAGGAGTACTTGGCCTGCAACCGGACCACCCGCATCCGCAGCGCGAACAGCCGGCTGGCCTGCTGGCTCAGCTCCTCGACCTCGCGGCCCTCCTGGCCGAAGCCCTTGACCACCCGGACGCCGGTGACCGCCGCCTCGACGTGCCCGACCAGCTCACCGGACTGCTGCTGGGCGGCCCAGTTGGCCGGAAACAGGTCGCGCCGGGAAGCCCGCGCGACCAGCCACAGCGCCGGCGCGATGGCCAGCGCGATCAGGGTCAGCAGCGGTGACAGCCAGAGCATCGCGACGATCGAGATGACGAACAGCAGCGCGTTGCCGGTCAGCGCCGGGATGAAGGCCAGCAGGCCCTGCACCAGGCTCACGTCGCTGATCGAACGGCTGACCACCTGCCCGGTCTCCAGCGCGTCCTGCGCGGCGCCGTCCAGCCGCTGCAGGGCGGTGAAGATGTCGCCGCGCAGGTCGTACTGCACGTCGAGCGAGAGCCGGCCGGCGGTGTAGCGGCGGACGAAGGTCAGCCCGTACTGCAGCAGCGCGGCGCCGATCAGCACCGCCACCCAGCCGGAGATCGACGGATGCGTTACGCCCGGCTTGCTGACGATGTCCAGCACGTGCTTGATCACCAGCGGCACGCTCACCGAGACCAGCGCGCCGGCCAGCGCCGCGCCGAACGCGCCCGCCAGATCCAGCGGGTGCCGGCGGCAGTAGCCGGCAAGCCGTCGCAGCCAGGACGGTGGCTGCGGTGCGGCGGATGACACGCCGTCCAGTCTATCGTTAGCTTGGCGAAGTGTTTGGTCTTACAAACTCCCGCGAGGAGCCCCGATCGCCGCGCTAACTCGGGATTCGGCCACCCTTCCGGAGCAGCGCGGCCGCCAGGTCGCCCTGCTCGGCCACCCGATCGAGCACCTCGCCGGCCGATAGCTGGCGAAGCTTCGGGCCCTCGATCTCGGCCCAGGTGCGCGGCGCCGCCACCCACGGCCGGGCCCGTCCGCGCAGCGAGTAGGGACAGATGGTGGTCTTGGCCGGGTTGTTCTGGCTCCAGTCCAGCAGCACCTTGCCGCCGCGCAGCGTCTTGAGCATCTTGGCCACCAGCAGCTTCGGGTGCGCGGCCGCCAACTCCTCGGCCAGCCGCTTGGCGTAGCCGTGCACCAGCTCCGCCGGCTGGCTGCCGGCCAGCGGCGCGTACAGCTGCAGCCCCTTGCTGCCGCTGGTCACCGGCACCGAGGTGAGCCCGTCTGCCGACAGCCGCTCGGCGATCAGACAGGCCGCCTCGGCACATTCGGCCAATCCCGCCGGCTCGCCCGGGTCCAGGTCGATCACCAGCCGGCTGGGCGGGTGCACGCCACCGCGCGGCCCGACCGTCCACTGCGGCACGTGCAACTCCAGCGCGGCCAGGTTGGCCAGCCACATCAGCGCGGCCATGTTGTCCACCAGCGGGAACACCAGCGTCTCCCGGTTGCGCGACGATCCCGGGGTCGGCAGCTCCACCGTGCGCAGCCACGGCGGTGCGTGACTAGGAACGTTTTTCTCGAAGAACTTGTTCGACTCGACACCGTCCGGCCAGCGAATCCTGGTCACCGGTCGGCCGGCCAGCTGGGGGAGCAGCACCGGAGCGATCCGGGCGTAGTAGTCGAGCACGTCCGCCTTCGCGGTGCCGGTCTCGGGATAGAGCACCTTGTCCAGCCGCCGCAGCGCCAGCTGGTGGCCGTCCACCTCGACCAGCTGGGTTTCCGGTTCAGAACTCACGGTGCCAAGGAACTGCGCTGGCGTGCTTCGGTCGCATACGCTTCATGGTGCCTGAACTTGTGACCCGAGAAGTGAGGGAGTCTTCGCGATGAGGGCGATCTGGAAAGGTGCCGTGTCCTTCGGCCTGGTCAACGTGCCGGTCCGGCTGTTCGCCGCGACCCAGGAGAACGACATCCGCTTCCACCAGGTGCATCGCGAGGACGGCGGCCGGATCCGCTACAAGCGCACCTGCAGCGTCTGCGGCGAGGAGGTCTCCTACGACGAGATCGCGAAGGGCTATGAGACCAGCGACGGCCAACTGGTGATCCTGACGGATGAGGACCTGGACAAGTTGCCGGTGGCCAGCAACCACGAGATCGACGTGGTGGAGTTCGTGCCGGCCGCCCAGGTGGACCCGATCCTGTTCGCCCGCAGCTACTACCTCGAACCGGACGCCCGGGCCGCCAAGCCGTACGCGCTGCTGCGCGAGGCGCTGATCGAGACCGACCGGATGGCCATCGTCAAGGTCGCGCTGCGGCAGAAGGAGACCCTGGCCGTGCTGCGGGTACGGGACAAGGCGATCCTGCTGCAGACCATGCTGTGGCCGGACGAGGTGCGCCAGCCGGACTTCGCGATCCTCGACGACGACGTGGAACTGCGCCCCCAGGAACTCAAGATGGCCGCCTCGCTGGTGGAGAGCATGGCCTCGGACTTCGAGCCGGAGGAGTTCACCGACAGCTATCGCGGGGCGGTCACCGAGCTGATCGAGGCCAAGCTCGAGCGGGGCGAGTCGGCGCAGCTGCCGGGCACCGAGGAAACCACCGAGCAGACCAAGACCGGCGAGGTGATCGACCTGCTCACCGCCCTGCAGCGCAGCGTGAACCGTGCGCGTGGCGAGGCTGGGGACGCCGGCGAGGTCGCCGAACCGGCTAGCACGGCGCCGGCGAAGAAGGCGACCGCCAAGAAGGCCGCCAGCAAGGCACCGGCCGCCAAGAAGGCACCGGCCAAGAAGGCCGCGGCCAAGGCCCCGGCGAAGAAGGCGGCCGCGAAGAAGGCAGCCAAGTCGGCCTGACCTCTGTAGCCATCCTCTCCCTCGCAATCCTCTGTTAGCCTGGTGCACATGAGCATCCCGGCCAGCACCCTCGTCCTGACCGGCTGGTGGCCGTCCGACTAGGACGCACCCGCTCAGCTCCACCTGCCAAGGGCCGTCCTGCCGGACGGCCCTTGTTGCGTTCCGCGCCTGGTCCGGGTCGGCCCATCGCCCTCAGAACCCCGGGAGACCGAACGCCATGACCACCACCATTTCCACCGAAGCTCCGCAGCCCGGTCGTCCGGCCGCGCCGCAGCGCGACATCGCAGCTACGCCGGGCGATAGGACGGCCACCCGACAGCGGATCCTCACCGGAGACCGGCCCACCGGGCCACTGCACCTGGGCCACTACTTCGGCAGCATCGCCAACCGGGTGAGCCTGCAGGCCGCCGGCAACGAGCTGTTCGTGGTGATCGCCGACTACCAGGTGATCACCGACCGGGATACCCCGGGCTCGGTCCGCGAGCGGGCGCTGGGCCTGGTGCTGGACTACCTGAGCTGCGGCGTGGATCCGGACTCTGCTGTGATCTTCGCGCACAGCGCGGTGCCGGCGCTGCATCAGCTGCTGCTGCCCTTCCTGTCGCTGGTCAGCACCGGCGAGCTGGACCGCAATCCCACGGTCAAGGAGGAGATCCGGCTCGCCGGCCGGCGGTCGGTGAGCGGGCTGATGCTCACCTACCCGGTACACCAGGCGGCAGACATCCTGTTCTGCAAGGCCAATCTGGTACCCGTCGGGCGGGACCAGCTCCCGCACCTGGAGCTGACCCGCACGATCGCCAGGCGGTTCAACGAGCGTTACCAGCCGGTATTCCCGCTGCCGGCCGGCCTGCTCGGCGAGGTGGGCCTGCTCGCCGGCCTGGACGGGCGGAAGATGTCGAAGAGCCTGAACAACGCCATCGGGCTGGCCGACGACCCGGACACGGTGGCCGCGAAAGTGCTCGCCGCGCGCACCGACAGTGAGCGGTTGATCAGCTTCGAACCGGAGCGGCGCCCGGAGGTGGCCAACCTGCTCAGGCTGGCCGCTCTGTGTGCGCAGCGGCAACCCGCCGAGCTGGCCGATCAGCTCGGTGCGGCCGGTGGCCTGGCGCTGAAGCGGCTGGCCATCGAGGCGGTGAACGATTTCTTGGCACCGATCCGGCGGCGGCGAGCCGAGTTCTGCCAGGCCGATGCGGGCGAGTTGCTGGCTCGCGGTGGGCGGCAGGCGCGATCGATCGCGGACCAGACGCTGGCCGAGGTGCGGCGGGCGATGGGGATGAGCTATTGACGCCAGCACGGGACTTCAGCTGCGGTCGCCGGCGGTGAGGTCTTTACCACTCTCGGTGAGACTGCCACCATCGGTGTTCATGGCGGCCACCTTTCATCCCGATGAACGGATCGACCCCTCCCTGATCGACAACCGCGCGCCACACGTGGCCCGGCTCCTGCTGGACCGGGCGCAGGCCACGCCGGCCTGTGAAGCCTTCCGGTACCGCGTCGGCGACCAGTGGATCTCGCTGAGCTGGCAGCAGACTTCCGATGCGGTGGAGCAGTTGGCCGCCGGCCTGATCGCGCTCGGCGTGCGGCCCGGGCAGCGGGTCGCACTGGCCAGCGGCACCCGCATCGAGTGGATCCTGGCCGACCTGGCGGTGCTGATGGCAGGCGCCGCCACCACCACCGTCTATCCCAGCACCAACGCCGAGGAGATGGCCTACATCCTGGCCGATTCGGCCAGCGTGGTGGTGTTCGCCGAGGACGAGAGCCAGCTGGTCAAGCTGCGCCAGCAGCGGCCGTGGCTGCCCGAGCTGAGCACCGTCATCCTGCTGGATGGAAGCGCGGACGGGGAGTGGGTGATCGGCCTGGACGAGGTCCGCGAACTCGGCGCCGCGCTGCTGCGGCAGCGTCCCGGCGCGGTGATCGAGCGGGTCGCCGGCATCCAGGCTGACGACCTGGCGACGCTGATCTACACCTCGGGCACCACCGGCAGGCCCAAGGGCGTCCGGTTGCGGCACTCGGCGCTCACCTACGAGGCAGCCACGGTGGCCGCGGTGGGCGACCTCAGCATGGCCGACCTGCAGTATCTCTGGCTGCCGCTGGCGCACGTTTTCGGCAACATCCTGATCATGCTGCCGCTGCAGCTGGGTTTCGCCACCGCGGTGGACGGCAATGTCGAGCACATCATGACCAACCTGGCCACGGTGCGTCCGACCTGGATGGGCGCCGTGCCGCGGGTGTTCGAGAAGGTGTACGCCGCGGTGACGGCGACGGCCGCCGCGCAGGGGCCGATCAAGCGGCAGCTGTTCGGCTGGGCGGTCGACGTGGGCGGCCGGACCGCCCGCGCACGCCGTGCCGGTGAGCCGGTTTCATCCCGGTTGGTAGCGCAATTCGCGATCGCCGACCGGTTGGTGCTAAGCACGGTGAGGGAACGCTTCGGCGGCCGGCTGCGGTTCCTCAACTCCGGCTCGGCGCCGCTGGACCCCAGGATCGCCGAGTGGTTCGCGGCGATCGGCATCCCGGTGCTGGAAGGGTACGGGCTCACCGAGACCAGCGCGGCCTCGCTGTGCAACCGGCTCGACAACTACACCTTCGGTACCGTCGGCACCCCGTTCCCAGGCACCGAGGTGCGGCTGGCCGAGGATGGTGAGATCCTGCTGCGCGGCCCCGGTGTGATGGAGGGCTACCACAACCAGCCGGAGGCGACCGCCGCCGTGCTCAGCCCGGACGGCTGGCTCGCCACCGGTGACATCGGGGAGTTCGACGAGCGGGGGTTGCTGCGCATCACCGACCGCAAGAAGGATCTGATCAAGACCACCGGCGGAAAGTACGTCGCACCGGCCGTGATCGAGGCGACGTTTCGCGGAATCTGCCCGTACGCCAGCAACATCGCGGTGTTCGGCGACGGCCGCAAGTTCGCCACCGCGCTGATCACCCTGGATCGGGAGGCCATCGGACGCTGGGCCGCCGAACACCTGCCCGGCAAGCGCAGCTATCCGGAGTTGGCCGCCGCGCCGGAGGTGCGACGACTGATCCAGGGCTACCTGGACCGGCTGAACGAGCGGCTGAACCGGTGGGAGACGATCAAGCGGTTTGTCCTGTTGGATCGAGAATTCACCATCGCCGACGGCGAACTGACGCCGAGCCTGAAGCTGCGCCGCCGGGTGGTAGGCGAGCGGCATGCCGAGCTGATCGCCGCCATGTACGACTGACTCGCCGCGACTAACCCGTCCCGGGCAGGAATCGTTCCGTGCCCGGCTGGGCAGACTTGCTACGGACGTGGCAATTCTGCCGGGATCTGCGCCGCGGGCCATCCCGGCACGCAGAGAGCGGACGGTGCAACGATGACCGAGGCGACGACGGCTGAGCCGACTGCCCCGCTGACCCCCGAGCAGCGCAACGCCTTCGCCGCGGCGTTCATCGGCTGGGCGATGGACGCCTATGACTACTTCCTGGTAGTCCTGGTCTACGCCGACATCGCGAAGGACTTCGGGGTGAGCCTGGAACGGATGGCGTTCCTGACCACGGTCACCCTCATCATGCGGCCGGTCGGCGCGGCGCTGTTCGGCCTCTGGGCCGACCGGGCCGGCCGCCGGGTACCGCTGCTGGTGAATGTCAGCTTCTACTCACTGGTGGGTTTCGCCTGCGCCTTCGCGCCCAACTACACCACCCTGCTGGTGCTGCGGCTGCTGTACGGGATCGGCATGGGCGGTGAGTGGGGGCTCGGTGCGGCGCTGGCCATGGAGAAGATTCCGACCGGCCGCCGGGGCTTCTTCTCCGGCGTCCTGCAGCAGGGTTACTCGCTCGGCTACCTGCTGGCGGCGGTGAGCTACCTGGCGATCAACAACTGGACCGACTGGGGTTGGCGGGGACTGTTCGCGCTCAGCCTGCTCCCGGCGCTGATCTCGCTGTTCCTGCGCAGCCGGCTGTCCGAGTCGGAGGTGTGGGAGAAGGTCCAGCTGACCCGTACCAGGCCGGCACAGGTGCTGCGCCAGCCCTACATCCTGCGCCGGATGGTGTACCTGGTGCTGCTGATGACCGCCTTCAACTGGATGAGCCACGGCACCCAGGACGTGTACCCGACGTTCTTGAAGAAGGGCCTGGACTTCTCGCCGAACACCGCCCTCTACATCGCCATCCTCTACAACATCGGGGCGATGATCGGCGGCACCATCCTCGGCGGCCTGTCCGAGCGGCTGGGCCGGCGCCGCACCATCATGCTCTCGGCACTGCTCGCCCTGCCGGTCGTGCCGCTGTTCGCCCAATCGCACGCCCTCGGCCTGGTCTGCCTCGGCTCGTTCCTCATGCAGTTCTTCGTGCAGGGCGCCTGGGGCGTGATCCCGGCGCACCTCACCGAGTTGAGCCCGGACGAGATCCGCGGCTTCTACCCGGGCGTGACCTATCAGCTCGGCAACTGCCTGGCGGCGTTCAACCTGCCGATCCAGGAGCGGCTGGCGGCCTCGCACAGCTACGAGTTCGCGCTGACCGTGACTATCGTGCCGGTGTTGATCGCCGTCATCGTGCTCGCCGGAATCGGCCGGGAGAACCGCGGCATCAGGTTCGGCGAGGCACGGGCTGAACAGGTCGCGGCGGGGGTGTAGCCCCGGCCGCCGAATCCGGGCGGCGGGTAGCCCCGCTCGCGCCGCTACCGCTCGCGCAGGCCGACCGAATCGTGGCGCCAGAAGGCGTCGGGGTAGACCAGCGCGCCCACCATCCATGGTTGCCAACCGGGCAGCACGATCACCTGGAAGGCCGGTTCCGGGATGCGCCTGGACGGGCTGCGGAAGCCGAGCGGGCCGGCGGCCCGGAAGCCGAAACGGGGGTAGTAGCGCGGCGAGCCTTCCAGGAACAGCAGCGGAGCGGCGAGGTGATGCGCGGTGTCGATGGCGGAGCGCACCAGCGCGCTGCCGATGCCGCGACCCTGCACCTCCGGTCGGACGCCGAGCGGGCTGAGCACCAGCACCTCGAGCAGCCGCTCCGGGGCGTCGAGCCAGCCGCGGGACAGCTGGACCAGGCCGCCGAGAGACAGCCCAGCCGGGGCGTCGGTCGGTGCCTCGGCGACCAGCGCGGCACGGTGGGCCGACGAGCCACGCAGTTCCTCGGCCAGCTCGGCAACCGAGGCTCTGCCGAAGGCTGAGGTCAGCAGGTCGCGCGCCGCGTCCCGATCCGGCGGCTGGTACGGCCGTACGGCAGGTTGTGCGGCTGGATGGGGCACAGCGGCCGATCATGCCAGCCGGCGCCGCCGCCGAGCGACCGGTTTTCCTGGGTCAGCCGTTGCTTGGCAGAACGGCTGCCGCGCGTTGGCGTCAGGTTTCCACCCAGAGGCAGAACGGATGGCCCTCCGGGTCGATGCACACCCGGACGTCGGCCTGCGGCTGGAAGTCGGCCAGGGTGGCGCCGCAGTCCAGCGCGTGCCGCACCGCCGCCTCCAGGTTCTCCACCCGGATCTCCAGATGCACCATCATCTGCTGCTGCCCGGGCTGCCCCGGCCAGGTAGGCCGAGCGTGGAACTCCTCGTACTGGAAAGCGAGTCCGACGCCGCCGGCCGGGTTGCGCATGGCAAGCCAGTAGTCGTCACCCGTGCTGATCGGCCAGCCCAGCAGCCGCTCGTAGAAGCGCGCCAGCTCGCGCGGGCTCGAAGCACCGAGGTTCACGGTGGTCAGGGTCAGCTCGGGGCGTTCGGTCATCCGCCGAGTCTGCCAAGAACCGTTCCGGCTCGCCATCCGGTCTGGGGGATGGGGTGATCGCGTCGTTCGGCCGGACCGTTCAGGAAACGGAGATCTCGTCCACCCGGTCGGGGTAGAAGGCGACGTAGTCCCGGATCTCGGCCATGGCCTCGTGCGGGTTCTCATAGGTCCAGATCGCGTTCACCGACTTCTCGCCGCCCACCGGAATGCTGTAGTAGGAGGCATCGCCCTTGTACGGGCAGTAGCTGGTGTGGTCGGTGCGCTCCAGCAGCGACTGGTCGACGTCCTGCCGGGGAAGGTAGAGCACGGCGGGGTAGTCGGCTTCCTGCAGGCTCAGCGCGCGGTGAGTGTCGGCGACGGTCCGTCCGCCGACCTGGACGCGAACGTGCGCGGAGGCCGGCGTGATGGTGATCGGGTGATCCGGGCCGGGCAGCTTGACCGGCTTGGCTTCGGTAGTCATGTCCAGCAGAACCGACGGACCGGTCGCGGAATTCCGGCCGGCGGCGTGCGGCTAGGGCCCGATCAGGCCGCTGCCGGCGACGTTGCAGTTGAGGTAGTTGATGACGCCGATCTCGGGATCGTTGCTCGCCCGGATGTAGCAGCCGCTGTACGTGCCGGCATCTGGCGATGGAGGCTGGGTGAGGAAGATTCCCCAGTTGGAGTAGATGTTTTCGATCGTCCTGTCGCCCAGCACCGGATCCGGGGCGGGCCGTACCCGGTGCTGGAGGATGTAGGGCCCGTCGAGGGAGTCTTCGACGTGCCGGCGCCATTCCTCGGCGCTGACCGTCCAACCGGTGACGATCCCGGTTCCGCTGTGCAGCGATACCGGTTTCAAGATGAGCTCGGACTGTCGAGCCAGTGCGAACCGGACAGCCTCGACCGGCTCGCCGGCCGGGTCGTCGATCAGGGTGTGCAGCCGCCTCGTCCACGGCACCAGACAGGCCACGCTCGCCCGCTCTGCGTCGTCGAGATCGGGAGTGTGGGCCATCTCCGAGAGCAACGCCAGGCTGGCCTTGTAGCCGTACAGGTCGACAGCCGTCGAGGCGAGGACCGTCACCGATCCGTTCTCCTCCGCGCGCAGCAACGGTTCCAGCAACTCGAGATCCGCACTCGAGTGCACGTACTCGAGCAGGAAGAAGCGGTAGACGATGTTGACGGAGCGGCCGTGGTAGGCCAGCCCACGCTCGCCACCCTCCAACTCGCCCAGATGGCAGGCGAACGCCTCGACACCGGCTCGCTGGCACAGCCGCGCCATCACCTCGATCCTCGACTGGTAGATGGGAAAGGTGTCCGGCCAGTCCACCAGCGCGATGGTGGGTGCCGCACTGCTGCGTTCGGCATGCAGTGCCAGGGCGGTCGCGATCAGCCGCTGTGCCGTATCGACCCAGCTCAACTGCTTCTCCGCCGCGAAGCCGGCCAGGCTCGGATGGCTCAGCATCGCCCGGTTGATCTCACCGCACTGGAACCCGCCGAGGGAGCTGCCGAAGTTCAGTTCGAGCAGGGCGAAACCCGTCTCGGTGCGGTAGAGATCGGCCCGTGCCATGAGCGGCGGCTTCGCGCGCGGAGCGCGCTCGGCCAGCGCGATCTGGGGCCCGGGCAGGCCGAGCAGCTGCCCGTACCTGGTCAGGCTGCCGTCGAAGCGGCGCTCGGGCAGCGAGAGCATAAGGTCGTGGATGTCTTCCAGCTGCCGCGTCAGCAGGGCGCAGTCCTCGGAGCCGAGGAAGACCGGGTTCGGCAGGAAGCGACCGTAGTAGTCGGCCAGCTCGGGTGAAGCCTCGGCCGCCGCGGTCAGCTCGGCGGCGTCGATGCCGTCCCGGACGATCCGGTCCAGGTACTCCAGGGCCAGCAGCTCGCCGCTGTGCTGATACGCGATTCCAGAGGTCATGGCGCGATCACGGTGCGGGGTCGGGCGGCAGATCCCCGCCGCGTGGCCACATGCATGAACGAATTTCCTGAGCTAGAGGTTTTCGTCAGGCTATGGCCATATGTACCGATCTGCAATAGCCTGCGACGGGCGTGCCATCCCCGCCGGACCGCGAGCCGCGGGGCAACCGCTGTCGATCGGCAGCCGGTCGCGTCGCGAGCCTTCAGGCGTAGTCGGCGAGGACCCGCCTGCGGGTCCCATCGACGGTGATCTCGCCGCCGTGCGGAACGATCCACTGCGGCCGGGTGTGGCCGAACGGAATGCCGGCACAGACCACCGCCTGGTCGTTGTAGCTGCCGATGACCTCGATGACCACGGCGGCCTGTTCGGCGCGCAGCCGAGCGCATTCGGCCTCATCGGGACGCCTGCTGAAGTCGGAGACGGGCGGACGGGCGAGCAGCACGGCATCGACCGCACCGATGATGCCGCGCTCGCCGAGCGATCGCACGATCCATCCGACGTTCTCGGCGGGCAGGAGCTCCTCCGAGGTCTCCAGCAGCAGCACCCCGCCGGCGAGGACGTCCGGTGAGGCGGGAAATCGACCGGCGGTGAGCATCCACTGGATAACCTCGACGCAGCCGCCCCAGGATTGTCCGGTGACCACCCGCGGCGGCCCGCTCCAGAGCCACGGCTCGGTGGCGGTCCGCTCTCCGAAGGAGGTCAGCGCTCTCGGGTCGTCCCACGGGACGCCGGTATCCTCGGACTCTCCGGGATCGATCAGCTCCAACGACTCGCCGGTGAGCAGGGCGGCGCGCAGCGACGCGGCATGGATCGGGTCGACGTGCGGGCCGGGGCCCAGATGCACCTGCGACGATCCGCCGTAGAAGCTGGCGATGCCGTTCATCCACAACCAGTTGTGCAGGTTGGTGTTGTCGCTGGTACCGAGGAAGGGCTTCGGGTCGCGGCGGGCGAGATCGCCGTCCAGGTGGGGGATGACCCGGATCTGGTCGTCGCCGCCGATCACGGCCAGGATCGCGCGCACCTCGGGATCGGCGAAGGCCGCGTTGAGGTCGGCCGCGCGCTCCCGCGGGCTCGCGCCGAGCTGGCGGGTCGTCGGATACTCCACCGGCACCAAACCGGTCACCTCGGCAAGGCGCCGCATGGCCTGCTCGTGTACCGCGGGGTATGCGCCAGCCGCGGCGAACGACGGCGACACCACCGCGATGCGGTCGCCGGGCTTGGCCTTCGCCGGATGGACGAGTTGGTGCGTCACGCCAATCATCGAACCACGACGGCCGATCGGCACGCGCCTGAATTACCAGCGAGGGCTGGATCTCGCGTGGCCGCGCCGGGCATCTACAAGCTGTGCTGCCGGAGGCGGCAGCGGCCGAGCTGGTGGCCTCGTTCGCGATCTGGGCCTACCCCACCGCGGTGGACGCGCTGGCCTACATCAACTCCGGCAGCGGCAGCTCCGCCGCCGCGGCGGCACGGGCCAGCGTCGGCCTCAGCCCAGGCCAGGGTCGATGCGTTCGAGCTTGGTCCATCCGCTCCAGCCGCGTTCCCGCAACAGCCGGAGCAGGCGTGGCGCGACGGGTACCGAGGTGAGGAATGCCGAATCGAGCAGTGCGACGAGTTCGTTGTCGAGCGGGAAGTCGACCGTGGCGTCCTGATCGTTCCAGTCCTTGCTCGACTCCTCGATGAGGATCACCAGCCGGTCGGCGAAGGCAGGCAGTCGTGGGTCGTCGGCGTCCCAGTCGGCGGCCTCGACGAGTTCGCGGTAGAGCGCGGTGACGGCTGGAGTGTCGAGCTGGGCGCTCTTGATCGCCATCATCGTCGGCATCTGCTCGGGAAGCTGGGCTGCCACCAGGATCCAGGCGTCGCGTTCGAGTTCGATCGCCCGCTCCGGAATGCCCAGCCGGCGCAGCCGATCGAGGTAGGCCACCGCCTCCGGAGGTAGCGCCAGACTGTCGCCGGCCGCCAGTTGCGCGATGCGTTCGCGGTGCCGCTGCCGTTCCCCGATCTCGGCCGCCAGGCGGCGGTCGATGTCCTGCACCGCGGCCGCGAACTCGTCGTCGTCGGCAGCCAGCAATTCCCGCACGCGCGACAGCGGAACGCCGGCCTCGGCGAGGGTCCTGATCCGGATGAGCTCGACGACGGCCGTGGCGTCGTAGCGCCGGTAGCCGGAGTGGTCCCGGTCGGGCTCGGGAAGCAAGCCCTTGGCGTGGTAGTGCCGCACCGCACGGACGGTGACGCCGGCGTAGGCCGCGAGCTGGCCGATCGTCAGCATCGCATTTCAGCGCCTCCGGTCAAGGTTGTTCACGACGTGCTCAGGTGTCGATTGTCGTGCGGTCAGGCGAGCTTGCGGTGGAAGGCGCGCATAGCGAAGGCGTAGGCGACGACGAGCAGGCCGAGGCACCAGGCCAGCGCGGTCCAGATGCCGTTACCGACCGGCTGCTCGGCGTAGAGGTTGCGCAGCGTGTCGACGATCGAGGTGACCGGCTGGTGCTCGGCGAACCAGCGCACCGGTCCCGGCATGCGTGAGGTGGGCACGAACGCCGAGCTGACGAACGGCAGGAAGATCAGCGGGTAGGAGAATCCGCTTACCGCGTCGGCCGACTTCGCCGCGAGGCCGCCGATCACAGCGAGCCAGGTCAGGGTCAGGGTGAACAGCAGCAGGATGGCTCCGACGCCGAGCCAGGCGAGCACGCCGGCTCCGGAGCGAAAGCCCATGGCCAGGGCGACGAGCACGACGAGCGCGAGCGAGATCAGGTTCGCGACCACCGAGGTCAGCACGTGTCCCCAGAGCACCGCCGAGCGGGAGATGGGCAGGGACTGGAACCGTTCGAAGATGCCGTCCGAGACGTCGGTGAACAGTCGGTACGCCGTGTAGGCGATGCCGGAGGCAATCGTGATGAGCAGGATGCCGGGCAGCAGGTAGTTCACGTACCTGACGCCGCCGGTGTCGATCGCCCCGCCGAACACGTAGACGAACAGCAGCAGCATGGCGATCGGCGTGACCGCCGTGGTGATGACGGTGTCCGGGCTGCGCACGATGTGGCGCAGGCTGCGCCCGCTCAGCGTCGCGGTGTCGGCGAAGAAGTGCTTGGTCATCCTCGTCCTCGGATCGTGCTGCTGGGTGGGTTGTTCGTGGCGGCGGCGGAATCTTTGCCCACGAGGGCCAGGAAGATCTCCTCCAGCGTCGGCTGCTTCTCGACGTACTCGACCCGGGCCGGCGGCAGCAGCGCCTTGAGCTCGGTGAGGCTGCCCTGCGCGATGATCCGTCCCTCCCGCAGGACCGCGATCTGGTCGGCGAGCTGCTCGGCCTCTTCGAGGTACTGGGTGGTGAGCAGCACGGTCGTGCCGCCGCGCGCGAGTTCGGTGACGGCGTCCCACACCGCGATCCGCGCCTGCGGGTCGAGCCCGGCGGTCGGCTCGTCGAGGAAGATCACGGCGGGGCTGCCGATCAGGCTCATCGCGATGTCCAGGCGTCGGCGCATGCCGCCGGAGTAGGTCGAGGCCGGACGCGAGCCGGCGTCGGTCAGCGAGAACCGCTCCAGCAGCTCGTCCGCGATCCGACGTGGCTCCGGCAGGTGGCGCAGCCGGGCCACGAGCACCAGGTTCTCCCGGCCGGTGAGGATCGCGTCCACCGCGGAGAACTGGCCGGTCAGGCTGATCGACTGCCGCACCCGGGCAGGCTCGGTGGCCACGTCGAAGCCGTCGACGTTGGCCGAGCCGGCGTCCGCTGCGAGCAGCGTCGCCAGGATCCGGATGATCGTCGTCTTGCCCGCTCCGTTGGGGCCCAGCAGGGCGAAGATGCTGCCCCGGGACACCTCCAGGTCGACGCCGCGCAGCACGGGGTGATCGCCGAACGACTTTCTCAGCCCGGCGATCCGAATGGCTTGGGTGGTGGTCATGCGACCAGGGTGAAGGCCTGACCCTGCGTCAAGGTCAAGCGCGAAGGCCGCTTCGGCACCGGCCGGAGACCGAGGACGCCGATGGGGGCATGACACCGCTCCGGGTGATTTGCGCGGACTGCTGCATTTTCGGCTGATGCGCTGATACGGTGCTCGGCATCTAAGGGTGTTGGTTTGTTACTCCGGCTCGAAGGTGTTCAGGTGTGATGCAGCAGGTGCAGGATCCGGATCCGAGTTTTCGTTCCGCGCTGAGGGTGCGGGAGTACCGGTTGTTGTGGCTGGCCGGGGCACAGTCCGGTGCCGGGGACCAGTTGGCGCGGATCGCGGTCGTGCTGCTGGTGTATGCCCGTTCCGGTTCGGCCGCGATCAGCGCGCTGACCTATGCCGTGACCTTCCTGCCGGCGCTGGCCGGGGGAGTGCTGCTGTCCGGGCTGGCCGACCGCTACCGGCGCCGGGAGGTGATGATCGCCTGCGACCTGCTGCGGCTGGTGCTGCTGCTGGGGCTGGTCTTGGTGCGGCTGAACATTGCGGCGGTGGACGTGGTGTTGGTGCTGCTGGTGCTGGCCGACGCACCGTTCACGGCCGCCTCGGCCGCGGTGCTTCCCGACGTGCTGCCGCAGCGGCACTACGTCGCCGGGATGTCGCTCGCCGTGGTGACGAACCAGACCGGGCAGTTGCTGGCCTTCGCTGGCGGGGGAGCGTGCGTGGCCTTCCTCGGCGTTCGGAGCACGCTGCTGCTGGACGCGGCCACCTTCGCCGTCTCGGCGACGCTGATCCGCTACGGGATGGCAGACCGGCCCGCGCCGACGACTCAGGGTGCCGAGCCGGGGGAGCGGCAGTCGTACCTGGCGCAACTGGCCGGTGGCGTGCGGGTGGTGTGCTCGGACCGGTTGCTGCGGTATCTGATGTTCTTCGCGTGGTTGCCGGTGTTCTACATCGCGCCGGAGGCGATCGCGCCGGCCTATGCCCGGTCCCTAGACGGGGGAGCGAGCGCGACCGGGCTGCTGATGGCCGCGATGCCGGCCGGCACCGCGCTAGGAGCGTGGGTCTACGGGCGGCGTGGTTCGGATGCCGCCCGGGCGGCCGCGGTGCCGTATCTGGCCGCCGGCGCGGGGGCGACCCTGATCGGCAGCTGGCTGTCGCCGAGCCTGGCCCTGACCCTCGTGCTGTGGACGGCCTGCGGGTTCTTCGCCGCGTACCAGATCTCTGTGATGACCCGCTTCGTGCGCCACACTCCAACCCACCTGCGGGGTCAGGCGATCGGCCTTGCCGCCGCCGGCGTGATCGCGGTGCAGGGCATCGGCTGCGTCATCGCCGGCCTGCTCGCCACCCGCTACAGCCCGGCGGCCGCCGTCGGCCTGGCCGGTATCGCCGGGGTGGCCGCGGTGGTCGCGCTGTTCGGCCCGCTGCGCCGCGCCGAACGCCACGCGGCGCCTGCGGCTGAGCCGACCACGGAGCTCGAGTCGGCCGGGCTGGCGAGCGAGCTACCGGTAGCGGAGGCGCCCGCGACGGAGGCGCCGAATCCTATTTCCCCTGCGCCGATCGTGCCGATGGCCGCGCAAGCGACCGACTAGCAGCGTGGGGCGAGCCTGGCAGCTCCTGTAACGGTGACCGCACATCTCAGCTCGCTCGCGTGGTCCCGACCTCGGCGGCCAGCAACTCGTGCGCCGGCGCTGGCAGGTCACGGGTCGCGTACTTCCGCAGCCACGGCAGGGTCTCCTCGTCGTCATCCCAACGCGGAACCACATGGAAGTGCAGGTGCGCCACCGTCTGACCGGAGTTCGGCCCACTCGCGTTGAGCACCACCACGCCGCTCGCACCGAGCGCGCTCACCATCGCCCTGCTGACCCGGCGCACCAGCGCGCAAACAGCGAGGACGTCGTCCTCGTCGGCGTCGTGCACACCCACAGCGTGACGACGTGGGACGACGAGGGTGTGCCCCGGCGCGAACTCGTCGGGCGGCAGTGGTGCGAAGGCGACCGCGTCGCTCTCCCGGGCAACCCACCGTGCTTCTCCCGACACCAGCAACTCGCAGAACTCGCAGAACATGAACCGCATTGTGCTCGCCGCATCCCTGGTCGGCTCGGTCACGCGGAGGACCTGCCCGCCTGACGGGCTCAGGGCTGTACGTGGGCGTTGCGTCCGTGCCGGTACACGCTGACGACCACGCCGTACCGTCGCTCCCGGTCACCGGCCGGCTTGAGGTCGTTCACGATCGCGTCCAGGTGTGCTGCCAGCGCGGCCGCCTGGCTGCGGGTCAGCCGCAGTACGCGGTGATTGAGCAGCGCCTGCTGATCGACCGCCAGCTCCTCGGTCAGGTTGCTCATCATTGCGGCCAGCGCGTCCGGCGCCTGGGGGAAGCGATATCGCTTCGCCGCCCGGACGAAGTACTGCTCGGTGCCGCCGCGGACGGTACGAGTGGGGCCTCGGCGTACCAGGCCGGTCTCCACCAGGACCTTCAGATGGTGGGCGACGTTGCCCTTGTTGGTCGCCAGCCGGTTGGCCAGTTGGCTGACCGTCGCACCGTCCTCACCCAGTTCGACCAGCAACCGGTGGCGGGTCGGATGGCCCATGGCCCTGGCGTACGCTGGGCCGCTCGCATCCAGCAACTCGGCCACACCCGGCAGGTTGGTGACACCTCGCAGGTTGGTTGCACCCGGCAGGTTGGTCATCGATCAAGCGTCAAGAGTTGTTGTCACTTAGTCAAGTGCTCTGATCGACTGGTCGGCATGACGACGATGATGACCCTTCGCCACCGGCTGATCGAGCTGATCCGCGATCACTACGTGTTTCCCGAGGTCGCCGAACGGATCGTGGCCGAACTCGACCCGGCCGACCCGGGCGGGACGGCCGAGCAGATCGCCGCGCAGCTGACGGCACGGATCCAGTCCGTCAACCACGACCGCCACCTGCGGGTGCGCCACCGCGCGTCCGGTGCGATCGGCTCAACCACCGACTGGGAAGCGCACTACGCCGCCGACGCCGTCGGCAACTCCGGCGGCATCGCCAAGGTTGAGCGGCTCGACCAGCGCACCGGGCTGCTGGCGATCGCACCGTATCTGTCGCCGGTGCAGCTGGCCGAGCGTTACGTGCACGCCGCATTCGTCCTGCTGGCCGGCGTTGAGCACCTGGTGATCGATCTGCGGAAGGGGAGTGGCGGCACTCCGGAGACGGTGGCGCTGGTCTGCGGGTACCTGCTCGGCAACGAGCCGGTGCACCTGCAAGACATCCTCGACCGTGCGGGCAATGCTCGCCAGTACTGGACCAGCCCGGCGGCCGGGCGCCTGCCGGACTCGGCGCGCATCAGCGTGCTGACCAGCCAGCGCACCTTCTCCGGTTGCGAGGAACTTGCCTACAACCTGCAAGCTCTACAACGCGCACTCGTCGTCGGCCGGCGTACCGGCGGCGGCGCCCATCCCGTCGAGATCTTCGCGCTCACCGACCAACTCGAGGTGACCGTGCCGACAGCCCGGTCGGTCAATGCCGTCACCGGTACCAATTGGGAACAGGTGGGAGTCGTGCCGGACATCGACTGCGACGCCGACTCCGCGTTGGACCGGGCCCTGCAGCTTTAGCCTGGCCAGCCGACGCCGAGTCGTCCGTGCTGCCTCGGCCATCCTCATCTACAGATAAAGGCTCGGGGTGACCGGCCGATCTGAACAGGGTGCTCTTCGCTCCTCCGATCCGCCGCTGGCTGCGGACCCGCCAGCTTGCCGGCGACACCCGGGCCGGTGCCTGGGTTCGGGCGAGTGCGCGGAGGCAGCAGTACGCCTTCCTGCGTCGGGTATGGCGACCGTTCACGGTGGCCCTGCTGGTGGCGATCGCCTTCTTCTCGCTCACCGCGTACCTCATACCTAGCCAGTTCATGAAGGGCCTGATTATTGGCGGCGGGACGGTCGGCGTGCTGGCCGGCCTGGCGATGTTTACCCAGCAGGCTACCGGCACCGCGCAGACCGGCATGGGGGCAATCGCCGAGCAGTGGACGGCCAGCGAGCTACGTCCGCTGCGCAAGACCGGCGGCCGGATCGTCAATCACTTGGCGTTGGAACGTGGCGACATCGACCACGTGGTCGTCACGCCGAGTGGGGTATACGCCGTCGAGAGCAAGTGGTCGGCCAACGGCTGGGATCTCGGCCTCGCGCTCGGATCGGTTGGAGGCGGCGCTGGGCCAGGTGCGCCGCAACGCCCGGCTCTTGCGACTGTGGCATCCGGTAGCCGCTGCTCGGATTACGGCGGTACGGCCGGTGCTGTTCCTCTGGGGCGGTACCGGGATGACCAAACCAGACCGGCCAACTCGCATCGACGACGTGGATGTCGTCTATGGAGTCAAGGCGGCCCAGGCGTGGCGAGCGGTGGTCGCCGACCGGTCCGGGACGCCCGCCGTCACCAATTCGGCCATCGACGCGCTGTGGCAGGCGGTCAGCGCACATGTCAAGAAACGCGATGCCTACGATGCGGCGCGCCAACCGGCACCGCCGACGATGGCCTGGATCATCGGCCAGGTCGTGGTGGTCCTCCTGCTCGCGCCGCTGGCCTTCCTTGGCTGCCTGAAGACCTACCTAGTCATCCAGTCGCTGCCGTGGTTCACGGTATCGGCCGGCGCGATGATCCTGCTCGGCCTGGTTGGTCGCCGGATAGCCACCTTGCGGATCGCTGGCGCCGCATGGGCGGCAGGTTTCAGCGCCGGGCTGGCCTTCGTCATGGCCGCAGAGTTGCACTCGGTGCTGACCTAGTTGTCGCCGGCCGCGCCTCGGGACTGACGGACCTTTCCGTCCGATGCCGGCTCTCCTGCCTCCAGTAGAGGAAGCGATGACGTTGATGACACCAGCCGGCGGACTCGTGGGCTGGTCGTCGGCGGGGGGCGGGAATGCTTTCGAGTAACTTGACATAATGTCGATTATCGGATCTCTAGTAAGACAGGAACCCGACCGGACTGCGCGCCCGTCGTGTCGCGCGACACGAAAGTAAGAGGTGAAATGACACGAAAACGAGAGTGAGCCAGCGACACGAAAACGAGAGTCGGTGATCGGTTCTGAGCGGATACGATCTCCGTCGTCGGTATTCACGCGGGGGCACTTCGCCTGGCGGTAGCGAGCTAGTTCAATGGGGTTGTCGTAGTCGCCGTCAAGATCTCGGAGCGCCGCCATCGATGAGCTTTGGCGTTTTGGTGACGGGAACTTAGCCAGCTGCGATACTACAGCCGTGAGCGATGCGGACACGGCGTCGGCGCGAGCAGACCTTCCGGAACGCGCCGTCGGCCGCCACTCGGCGATACAGAACCGTCGCGTCGTGGGCCGGGTTAATCCCTGCTTCATGATCTTCTGTGGCTTAAGTTGCCTCGGACTGTTCAGTCTTGTGGCCTTCTTCTGCGCTAGCCGTCCCGGAACGCCTCTCAGCGACATCGTGATGCTTGCGGTTGAAACCGGGCTAGCGGCGATCGTCTTTCTGGCTTTCGGCTCAAGCAATGTCGTCGTCGAGGCGCAGTTTCTGAGGATCAACAACGCTTTCGTTTGGCGCCAAATGCCCTTGTCCGCGGTTGAGAGCATCGCGGTGGGAAATGGGGCTACCGTCGTCCTGCGCGACAAATCCACGCTGTCGATCACGGCGTACCCACCCTCGCTGCTTGCAAGCTTGACGGGAAACCGGCGCGCACGGCGGTTCGCCGAACGCATGCAACCGCTGCTCGTGACCGACCAAGAGACCGTCACGACACAGCCGCCCGCCAGCAAGCCCCGCCCACGGGTCGGTGTACTTGTAGGCGACTTACTTCTCGTGACTGCCTACGTCTGTGGCAGCGCTATCTCCTGGGAGTTGATTGCCCGCTGACGAGATATTCGTCGCGGCTCCTGCCGCTCGGTTCCGTCGAGCCCTCGGTCCTGGATCGCGGTCCAGGTGTCCGTAGACTCCCCGCCAGACCTATCTGACGTGCCGACGCGCTCGCAAGGGCTGAATTGCTCCCCTACCGCGGTGCACTGGCCCGAACCTGCCGTCCACACCAACTCTCGATTTCGTGTCGTCAAGGACTCTCGTTTTCATGTCGCGCGACATGTCCGCGGCAAGGGCGCGCGCGCTCCGGCCCCCGGCCAGCGGAAGGCCTATCTGTTCGAGAGTCGCGAGCTGCTGTGGTGGTACATCGAGGAGGTCCGCGGCGCCTTCGGCGACGACCCAGGACCGCACTGCACGCCGCGGCCGTGCTCGGCAAGCTCGGCATCGCTCACGGGCGAACTGGCTCAGGCGGCCAGATTCCCTCTATTCTCCCAAATGGGAAAAGAGCTCTTGACAGTCCTCTTAGCCCTTTTCGTAGAATCTGCTCACAACTCCTGTCGGATAGTTAGGGCAAGTGATGAAAAAATCCTGGCGTACGGCCTGCGTGGCGCTCGGCACTGGAATGCTCTTGACCGTCGGCGCGTCCGATGCAGGGGCGCAGGCGTCCGTGTATCTCGAATGCCTTACGAGCGATAGCTGCAGCGTCAACATCACCACAGATCCCGGCACCCCGACGCCGTTGAGCATCCAATGGACCTTTCAAATCCCACCCGGAGCCGACCCGATATTCAAGAACTGCACAAACAGAACGGTCTGCTCGTTCTATTGCCCTCGTCATCCCGGAACACTCACGGCAACCGTCACCGTCAAAGACGCGAACGGGGTGACCCTCGGCACCGACTCTCAATCGGTCCGCTGTACTTTCCAGCCAGAGCCCTAAGTCCACACAGGGTCATTGCTCTGCGGCGAACAACCGCATGGCATAAGCAGGGTCAGGCTACGTGGAGCGCAGCCGCTGACCGGCCTGCTCGGTTAGTTGGGCCGTCGCAGGATCAGGTGGGCCAGCTGGCCGAGCTGCCGGAACGGGTCGGTCGAGGACAGGTACTCCTCAACCTCGAGCAACGCGGCCAGCTCCGCCGGATCAGCCGGCGGCGGCGGATCGAGTTCCTCGCTATCCACGGCGATCCGGATTCCGTACCAGTCCTCGAGGGCCAGGCCGTGCTCGGCACCCACCGCCAGCAGCGCGTCGAAGTCCTGGGCGCGAGCCGGCGCCCCGATCTCGTTGAGGTAGTGCATGTCCCGGCCCTCGGCCCGGGCCCGGTGGAGCTCCGCGATCGCCTCCCGGGCGGCGAACCAATCCTGCCGGGCGGCCGGCCGCCAGAGTGCCGAAGTGGTCGTCCGAACGGCCAGCGAGAGCACCCCACCCGGAGCGACTCGGTTGGTGAGCGCGGCGACGGTCTGGAACGGATTCGGCAGGTACATCAGCACCCCGAGCAGCAACACCGCGTCGAACTGCCCCGGCACCCCGTCGAGCCCGTCGACCGAACCGGCGTGCAGCGTCACCCGGTCCCGCACCTCGGCTGGCTCGTCGTGGAGCGCGGCGGTGAAGGCCGACAGCATCGCGGGATCCGGCTCCACTGCCGTCACGGAGTGACCGGCTCGAGCGAGCCGCAGGCTTTGGGTCCCCTGCCCGGCGCCGACATCCAGGATCGTGCTGGCCCGCCCGGCCAAATGGCGGTACAGCTGGCGGCTGATCAGTTCCTGCCGGACGACGTTGCGTACCCGGCCGAGCCGATCGAGCCAGAGCGGCCGGCCATCGACAAACGTGCCATCCATGGCGGGATACTAGATTGCCGCCGTTACCGACCGTCTCACGGCTACCCGGTCATCGGCCGCTGCGTTGGCTGAAGGTCGAAGACGATTCTGCGGTCCTCGAGCCCGGTGATCGAATCGCGGTATGGATCGCCGACGACTGTTGCACCACGCGCTACGTAGAATCCGACTGCGTCGCTTCGAGCATCCGCCCACAGCACCGTGCGCCGGGCGGCGATCGACCGACGAGCGAGCTCGGAAACGAGCCTCGAACCCACGCCCCGGCCCCGCCAGCTCTCGGCAACGGCCATTGCCCACAGGTAGGTCGCGGCAGCGCCAGGTCGCTCCGGGCAAGGATGCGGACACGCCGACACAATCGCCATCGGCATGTCCCGTGCGTCCAGCACGGCCAGGTGGACAGTCTCGATGCTCTCATCACCGGGGACCGGGTCGCCGGTCCAGCCGAGCACCTGCCGACGCAGGTCGCGGGTCTGCCGCCACCCAACCTCCGTCAGCGTCACACCGCAACGATCCCAGGTGGCAGGGCTTGGCTTGAAACGGGTAGCGCGTTCCTTTGCCGCCGGTCGATAGCATGGCAAGCCATGCGCGCCCTCTTCCCTGGCTCCTTCGACCCGGCGACGCAGGGACACCTGGACGTGGCCCGTCGGGCGGCGGCCATGTTCGACGAAGTCGTCATGTGCGTGCTGACCAACCCGGCGAAGACCGGCCGGCTCCCGCTCCCCCAACGATTGGCCCTGCTGGCCGAGATGACCAGCGACCTTGCCAATGTCACGGTGGACTCCAGCGCCGACCGGCTGCTGGTCGACTACTGCCACGGGGTGGGTATCGGGGTGATCGTGCGGGGCCTGCGCACCAAGAACGACCTGGAATGTGAAATGCCGATGGCGCAGCTGAACCGCCATCTCGGTGGCATCGAAACGTTCTTCGTGCCGACCGATCCCGCGCAGGCCTTCATCTCCTCAACCGGCATCTCCTCAACCGGCATCGCGGTAACGGCCTTGCACTAGCTGCTCGATCCCGCCCCGAGGTGCCGGCGGCCCGTCGTAGTGGGATCTGCCAAACCCGGCGATTCATGCCATTCTGTGGCGTACTCTTCGTACGGGTTATTTGCTGCTGGCCATCGGAGACGCCATGTTCATTCCCGCCCGGTTCTTTCGCCTTGCGATAGCCGTTGCCGCGATGTCCGCCGCGGTTATCGCACCGACCAACGTGTCCGCACAGGCGGCTGACGGTACGGATGCCTCGGCATGCGCGACCGGGGTGAGCTGCCAGTACGGAGTGCGGTACGGCAGCGGCGCCGCCCAGACACTGGACGTCTACTACCCCACCGGCGTGACTGGTGAGCCATCCATCGTCGTGATCCACGGCGGCGGCTGGCGATCGAACGACAGCCGGACGCCGGCTCAGCAGGCCATCTACTTCGCCCAGAACGGCTTCGCCGCGTTCTCGATCAACTACACGTTGTCCACGCCCACCACGCCGAGCTGGCCGCAGGTGTTCACCGACGTCGAGACCGCGACCCGCTGGGTCGCCCAGCACGCGGCAAACTACGGCGCCGACGGGACCCGGCTGGGTGCGTTCGGCCCGTCCGCGGGCGGCCACCTGTCCGCCCTGCTCGACACCGCCGGGCCAGAGGATGGCATCCGCATCAGGACCGCGGTCGCCACATCCGGACCCATGGATCTGGGAATCACCTACCGCGAAGGCGGGGGTGACGCCGCGACCGACGTCAAGCAGATGCTCGGCTGTGTTCCGGGCAGCTGCCCGAACGATGAGGACGTGGACGCCTCACCGGTCTCCCACGTCAGCACCGGCGACGGATCCCTGCTGTTCTTCAACAGCGACCACGAGGTCATCCCGGTCGATGGCGCGTATGAGATGAACAATGCCCTGCAAGCCGCGCAGGTCCCGCACTCGCTGGTCGTAATCCAGAACTCCACCCAGCACGCAAACGCCTACCTGTGCAACATCGAAACCGTGCTTAACCAACAATCGACAGTCATCGACGGGATAGTTCGCTGGTTCGGCAAGTACCTGCTGGGCACCCAGATCACGCCCACCGGGACCTACTGCGGCCCGTGACCAACAGGGATTTCGGGTAGCGAAAACAGAGAACGCGGGTCAGCGGTCGATCATCCGCTGCATGGCCTCGGGATAGCGTTCCCCCTGCACGGTGATCTCGGCAGCGGCGGCGTTGATGTCGGCCACGTCCTCGGCGGTGAGCCGCAGCTCGGCGGCGCCGAGGTTCTCCTCCAGCCGTTCCAGTCGGCGGGTACCCGGAATCGGCACGATCCACGGCTTCTGAGCGAGCAACCAGGCCAGGGCCACCCGCGCCGGGGTGGCGTTCTTGGCTTCGGCGATGCGTCCGAGCAGCTCGACCAGCGCCTGGTTGGCGGCCAGCGCCTCCGGGGCGAATCGCGGCAGGTTCGCGCGGATGTCTCCTTCGCCGAAGGACATGCTGGTGTCGATCCGGCCGGTCAGAAAACCCCGGCCGAGCGGGCTGAACGGCACCAGGCCGATGCCGAGCCGTTCCAGGGTAGGGATGATCTCGGCCTCCGGCTCCCGCCAGAACAGCGAGTACTCGCTCTGCAGCGCGGTGACCGGATGCACGGCATGGGCCCGGGCGATGGTCTGCACGCCGGCCTCCGAGAGTCCGAAGTGGGCGACCTTCCCGGCGGCGACCAGCTCGGCCACCGTGCCCGCGACGTCCTCGATCGGCACCTGCGGATCGACCCGGTGCTGGTAGAGCAGGTCGATCCGGTCGGTGCCGAGCCGCCGCAGTGACCCGTCCACCGCGGTCCGGATCGACTCCGGCCGGCTGGACAGTCCGGTCTGGCGGCCCTGCTCGTCGAACGCGAAGCCGAACTTGGTGGCGATGACGACCTGGTCGCGCAACGGTGCCAGGGCTTCACCGACGAGTTCCTCATTGACGTACGGTCCGTACACCTCGGCGGTGTCGAAGAAGGTGACGCCGCGATCCACCGCGGTCCGGAGCAGGTCGATCATCTGGCCGCGGTCGCCGGGATTGGGTCCGAAGCTCTGGCTCATACCCATGCAGCCGAAGCCGAGCGCGGACACCTCCAGCCCGGTCGAACCGAGAACGCGCTTGTCCATGTGGATCCCCTCCCCTGTGCCGACCACTCCCCTACCCATCCTGCTGGACCTGGTCGCACCTTGCCTACTCGGCGATCCCCCGGGTGAGCAGGACGAGGGTGATGAAGGTGCGGTAGAGCCGGAGAGGGTCGTCGTCTACGAGATGCACCACGGTCTGCTCGTTCTCATCCGGCTCGACCCGTTCGAGCCAGGTCGCCATCTCGGCCAGGTCCGGATTGCGTAACCGGACCGTGAGGGTGGCTGGCAGATCGATGCGCGCACTCGGCCTCTCATCGGATGCGCGGAGAGCCTCGATGGCTTCCCGCGCGGTCCCGGCGATCAGTTGAGTGGCCCGCGCCGGGTGCAGGCTCTCAGCGGCGAAGCGGGAGATCGAGCGCTTCACCACGGCGGTGCGGGCCTCCGGCCAGAACGGGCCGATCTCCGAGGCGGTGGTCTGGTCGCCGGTCACCAGCACCACCGGCACCGCGTGGCCGAGCGCTACCAGGGAGTTGATGCCGGACTCGCCGGCGAGCGTGCCGTTCAGCCGGACCTCCGCAATCGCCGCCGGGTTGTAGGTGTGCGAGAGCGTCGCCGGCCCGGCCGAAGCCGAACCGTGGTAGGAGAGGAAGAAGATCGCGTCGAAGGATTCGTCCAGCCCTTGCATCATGTACAGCGGCTTGTGCCGTCCGGACAGGTAGCCGGCCTGCCCGCTGAGCCGTTCCGGGTGCAGGTTCGCCATCTTGCCGTGCGAGTCGTTGACAAGGAACTCATGCGGGCCGCCGGCCTGGTTGGCCCCGTCGATCGCCGCGTTCACCTCGTCCTGCAGCAGGCGACGATAGTGCTCGTAATCCTGCATGCCCGGCCGGCACTGCTCCCAGTCCACCACCCCGGCGGTGCCCTCCATGTCCGAGGAGATGAAGATCTTCACCGGCACACTCCCTTCTCGGTACGGCGTTTTGCGGGTGGGACAGCTGAATGATGACAAGGCCGCACCGGCCGCTGTAGCCGGGTGGCCATAACCGCGGACGTCCTTCGGTGCGGCTGTGCCAAAATCGGCGCATGGCTACGGAGTTCCAGGTGACGTTCGACAGTGCCGATCCTGCCGCGCATGCGGCCTTCTGGGCCGAGGCGTTGCACTACGTCCAGGCGCCGCCACCGTCCGGCTTCGACTCGTGGGACGCGGCGCTCGACGCCTGGGGTGTTCCGGCCGATCACCGCAACGACCGGTCGGCGCTCGTCGATCCCGACGGAGCCGGGCCACGGCTGTTCTTCCAGAAGGTGCCGGAGTCGAAGACGGCGAAGAACCGGGTCCACCTCGACCTGCGTGCCGCCGCCGGGGTGCCGGCGGAGGGCCGGGCGGACGCGCTCGAGGCCGAATGCAGCCGCCTGGTCGCGCTCGGCGCGCGCCGGCTACGGCGGTTGGACGCCGACGGCATCGACGAGATCTGCATCGTCATGCAGGATCCGGAGGGCAACGAGTTCTGCCTCGACTGAAGGCGCTCGAAGCCGGATCACCCCTCGGCAAGCGCGCCGACCGTCACGGCTGGAACAGCTTCCACTGCCCTTCCGAGACGACCCGCACGCTGCCGTCGACGACGGTGATGGCGCTCTCGTCGTCGATCGCGTACGTCGGTGCGGGAATCCGGGCCGCCCACCGCTCGGCGTTGGCCAGCGACGCGTCGGGGTGGTCGGCATGCTCCAGGTGCGGGATTACCGCGAAGTCGACAAGCCCGGCTCCGCGTCCGGTGACCAGGATCCTCGACAGGTCACCCGCGGACGTGGCGAAGACGATCTCCTCCGACTTCAGCGCTTCACTCCCCCGAGGCGGTTCGCGGTAGGTCTCGACGAAGGTCGAGGTGGCAGCCATGCTGCCGGCGCTCACCCCCACGTAGACCGCCTCCGGGCGCAGCGTCGGCAGTAGCTCGGCCACGCCGGAGCGCCGCATCCAGTCGGCCAGGAACAGCGGGTCGCCACCCCACACCAGCAGTGCGTCGGCTTCCCGCAGGGTGGGCAGCCAAGCGGCCCGATCGATGCTCGGCAGCGCCGTCAGCTCCAGAACTCCCAGCGACTTCCAGCCCAATTCACACAGCGGCGAGGCGGCCTGGCCGCAGATCGCCCGCCGGGCCGCGACCGAGCCGCCGGGAAAGGGGTAGATGGCGGTGGGGACGAAGAGGGCGTTCGCCTCGGCGATCGGCTTGCCCAGCAGGTCAACCAGCGCTTCGCGGATGCTGCTGTTCTGGATACCGCTCGATGTGAGCAGAGCTCTCATCCCCCACCCCTTCCGCCGGCACACCCGATGCAGACGCCTCGACGATAATGGGCCGATGACGCGCAACCGATCGGCCCCTCCGTCGTCGGTCATGCCCGTGCTCGCCTACCCGGATGTGCGACAGGCCGTCGAGTGGCTGACGGGCTCGTTCGGCTTCGTGGAACACGTCCGGATCGGCGACCATCGCGCGCAGCTCGGCTTCGGCGACGGTGCGCTCATCGTCGCCGACGCCACCCACGACCGGCAGCCGCCCGGCGCCGACGACCTATCGACCCACTCGGTCATGGTCCGGGTCGAGGACGTGGATGCCCATTGCGCGGCCGCCCGGGCCGCGGGCGTCCGCATCCTCAGCGAACCCACCGACCACCCCTACGGCGAGCGGCAGTACGCCGCGGTCGATCTCGCCGGTCACCGCTGGACCTTCACCCAGTCCGTCGCCGACGTCGCTCCGGAGCAATGGGGTGGAACGACCATCACACCCTGGTAGGCGATGCGAACCGCTCGCTGAGCCTCAGTCCAGCCTGGCGCCCCACTGGCAGGTATGAGTCTGCCCGGGTTCCAGCCGGATGACGCCGGTGTTCGTGCGGAAACCGTTGGGTGGCAGCGTCATCGGTTCGGTGCCCAGGCCACGGCGCCGGCGTTCCGGTGCCAGCGTGTCAGCGGTGTAGAGCTCGATGATCGGATAGTTCCGATCCACCCAGGTAACGGCGGTATGGCCGTCGGGTGCGGAGAGTTCGACCCGCGCCCTGCCCTGCTCGTCGCGGCCCAGGTCGGTGAAGGCGTAGTCGATGGCCAAGGATCCGATCGGCCGAGCCTCGTTGAAGTCGTAGGCGGTCCCGGCGACCGGTTCGGTTCCGGTGGGTAGCTGCCGCGCGGAGTCGGTGGTGATCCGGGTTGCGGCCCGCAGCCGCAGGGTGCAGTTGTCGAGCGTGCCATCGCCCGGCGACAGGTACGGATGCTGGCCGGCACCGTACGGAGCGGTGTGCTGCCCGGTGTTCGTGGCGCTCGTGGTGACCGTCAACCCGGCTGCCGACAGCGCGTAGCTCACCTCGATGTGGAGTTGGAACGGATAACCCTGCAGCGGATACAACTCGGTGCTCATGGTGACCCGGTCGGCCGCCCGGTCGGTGGCGGTCCAGGAACGCCAGCGCAGGAAGCCATGGATGGCGTTGTGCTTCTCCGGCTCGGTGAGCGCAACCTGGTAGTCGTTGCCGTCGAACCGGTACTGCCCGTCAGCGAGCCGGTTCGGCCACGGAATCAGCGGAGCGCCGTGCGCGCCGTCGCACATCGAGCCGACGTCATAGGGATGCAGGACGTCGCGATCGCCGTGCCGGTAGGAACGGATGCCGCCGCCGACCTCGACGATGACGGCGTGCTGATCCTCGTACGCGATCTCGAACTGCGCGCCGCTGGGCGGGTTCACGACTCCTCCTGCGGATGGGTTCACAGTCCCACGCTGCCCTGCATAATGCCGCCGTCGAGGACGACGGTGCTGGCGGTCATGTAACCGGCCTTGCCCGAGGCGAGGAACACCACGACGTCGGCGATCTCGGACGCCTGCGCCAGCCGGCCCAGCGGGATCGCGGCGTCCAGCGCCTTCAGCTTGGCCGGGTCGGCCTCGGTGGCGGCGTTGATCGGAGTGGACACCGCGCCCGGGGCGATGTTGACGACCCGGATGTCGTGCGGCCCGAGTTCGACTCCGGCGGTGCGGGTGAGCATTCGCATGCCGCCCTTGGAGACGCAGTAGGCGATGTTGCCCGGCATCGGCCAATCCTCGTGCACGGAGGAGATGTTGAGGACCAGTCCGCCACCGCCCTGGCTGAGAAACTGCTTCGCGGCGGCCTGGGTGCCGAAGAATGCGCTCTTCAGGTTGACCGCCATAACCCGGTCGAAATCGGCCTCGGTGGTGTCCAGCAGGGACGTGCGGTTCTCGATGCCGGCGTTGTTGATCAACACGTCGAGCCGTCCGAAGGCCTCGACGGCGGTCCGGATCATCTTGTGCAGGTCCGCGGCCCGCGACACGTCGGCCTGCACGCCGACCGCGGAACCACCGGCCGCCTCGACCTTGGCAACCAGCTCGGTGGTCTCCTCCGGGTGGGCGACGTAATCGATCACCACGTTGGCACCCTGGCTGGCGGCGGCGAGCACGATCGCCTCCCCGATGCCGCTGTTGCCGCCGGTCACGACGACCGTTTTGCCTTCCAACAACATGAGAAACTCCTATGAGTTCGCGAGGCTCGGCGGCGGTGGCTGCTGTTCAGCACTGCGACCACTACCAGTGAACCAATCTCGTCCGCGGCTGGTCACCGCGGGTCGCGTCCGGCAGCGCGCAACTCCTGGCAGGCTTGCAAAGCATGGCCCGTATCGAGGAGTACGCCCTGCTCGGCGATCTGCACACCGCGGCGCTGGTGAGCACCAACGGCTCCATCGACTGGCTGTGCCTGCCGAGGTTCGACTCCCCCGCCTGCTTCGCCGCCCTGCTCGACACGCCGGAGGCCGGACGCTGGAGCATCGCACCGCACGGCGGCGGCAGCTGCACCGCACGACGCTACGTCGAGGACACCCTGGTCCTGCAGACCGAGTGGCGCACCGCGACGGGGACCGTGCGACTGATCGACTTCATGCCGCCGCGCGGGCAGGCGCCCGACCTCGTCCGGATCGTCGAAGGCGTCCACGGTGCCGTCGAAATGCACTCCGAGCTCTTGCTGCGCTTCGACTACGGCCGGGTGGTGCCGTGGGTTCGCCACCACGGCAACCAGGTGGACGCCGTCGCGGGTCCCGACCGGGTCCGGTTACGCACCGCCGTCGAGCAGCGCGGCCACGAGCTGACGACCGTCTCCGACTTCACCGTGCGCGCCGGTGATCGAGTGCCCTTCGTGCTCACCTGGAGCCCCAGCTACCAGCCCGTCCCGCACCCTGTCGAGGCGGAGAAGGCGCTGGCCGACACCGTCGCGTTCTGGAAGGCCTGGTCGCACCGCGGCGCGGCGATATCCGGCCGCTACCGGCACGCGATCAAGCGATCCCTGCTCACCCTCAAAGCGCTCACCTACCAACCCACCGGCGGCATCGTCGCGGCCGCGACCACCTCGCTGCCCGAGCAGATCGGCGGACCTCGCAACTGGGACTACCGCTACTGCTGGCTGCGCGACTCCACCTACACCCTGCAGGCGCTGCTTGCCGCCGGCTACCTGGAGGAAGCCAAGGCCTGGCGGGAATGGCTGCTGCGCGCCGTCGCCGGCCAACCTGCCGACCTGCAGATCATGTACGCCATCGACGGCAGCCGCCGGATCCCCGAAGCCGAGCTTTCCTGGCTGGCCGGCTACGAGAACTCCAAGCCGGTCCGCACCGGCAACGCCGCCTCCGAGCAGCTCCAGCTGGACGTGTGGGGCGAAACCATCGACGGCCTCGCCCTCGCCCGCCAGGCCGGCGTGGCGCCCCACGACGACGCGTGGGACCTGCAGATCGCGCTCATGGAACACCTGGAGGGCAACTGGCAGCAGCCGGACAACGGCCTGTGGGAGATGCGCGGCCCGCGCCGGCACTTCACCCACTCCAAGGTCATGGCCTGGGTCGCCGCCGACCGGATGGCCACCGCGATCCGCGACTATCCCGCGCTGCACGGCCCCGCCGACCGCTGGGAGCAACTGCGCGACACCATTCACGACGATGTGCTCAGCCACGGCTACGACGCCGACCGCAACACCTTCACCCAGTCCTACGGCTCCTCGAACCTGGACGCCAGCCTGCTGGTGATCCCCCGGGTGGGATTCCTGCCCGCCACCGATCCACGGGTCGGTGGCACCATCGCCGCCATCCGGGACGGCCTCACCGACGACGGCCTGGTCAAGCGCTACCAGACAACCGATGCCGACGACGGCCTGCCCGGTGGTGAGGGCCTGTTCCTGGCCTGCTCGTTCTGGCTCGTCGACGCCCTGCACCTGGCCGGGCAGCGATCCGAGGCCACCGCACTGTTCGAGCGGCTGCTCGAACTCCGCAACGATGTCGGCCTGCTGAGCGAGGAATGGGATCCGAAGGCTCACCGCCAACTGGGCAATATGCCGCAGGCTTTCAGCCACTTCCCGCTGATCACCAGCGCCCTGCAACTGCAGGCGGGCAGGGGCCACCGCAGCAACCAGCCCATCGTCAGCTGATAGGTCGCGGGATGGTTCACGCGTTTCGCACCGGATGTCGCGGATCGGCGGATCACCCTGCGCGGTAAGGAAAAAGTCTGGCGGGATCGGCAGTCGCGCTGTTACGTTCAGTGACGACTATCCCTCGGGGGGAGCCGATGGCGTCGAATCGCCTGGCTTTGGATGGCAGATGCCGCTTCGTCCCGGTTGGCTGCGCCGGGTCGTCATGACCACGCCCAGCCAGCTGAGGGCAGCGGACTCCGCCCGCGCGGTGAGTGACGCCGCGCTCGGCGTGCTGCGTCGCGTGCGGGCGGATGATCCGGATACCGAATCGGCGGTCGATCGCCTGGAACTGCAGCTGCGCCTGGCCGCCGAGGAGGCGGTGCAGGGTTTCGAGGACGAATCCACTGTCACCGAGGCGGATCTGTTGGCGACCGCCGCTTCCCAGCTCGGGATCGGGCTCACCGCGCTGAGCGCCGAGGTGGCGCTCAGCACCCCACGGGACGCCGCCACCCTGGAGAGCTCCAGCCAGGACCTCGGCCGGCTCGCCGACGCCCTCGAGCGTCCCCCGCAGCGGCCGGACTGGGTCCAGGGATTCGATGCCGACGGTGCCCAACCAGCCGGGCTTGCCGACGCGGCCGCGGCCGCGCTGGACCGGATGACGTCGGTCGCGGCCTCCGTGGTCACCGTTGTGCTCGACAAGGCGCTCAAGCCGCTGGTCGCCAAGGTGCCTGATGGCATGCAGGCCACCCTGGCGGACTGGGACATCCCGGGACGGATCGCGCGATGGGGCCTGCGGGCGATCCGCCGGAGCCTCGACCTGCTGTCCCGGCTGATCGACAGTGCCGCGATCGAGCGGCTGCGCAAGCAGATCGACGACGTGCTCAGCCGGCTCGGCCAGGGCGAGGATCGCACGGTGGTCGCCGGCTGGGCGATCGGTGCGGATGCCGTGCGGGCCATTCCCTCCGTGGAACGCTCGGCGGACGGCCGGGCAATAGGGGTCCGGCAGCTTGCCGAGCTGTCCGAACGGTTCGACAAGCTGTGCGACCTGCTCCGGCGGATCGCGGGTCTGATCGTGTCCATCGGGCCGGTGCTGGCCCTGCTCAGCGTTCCGCACGCCGGGCTGATCGTCCCGGTCGGCCTGATCCTGGTCGTCGGCGCGGTCCTGATGCTGGGCCGGGACTACACCGGTGCCACCGACCTCCCAGGATCGGTACTGGGGGTCCGCCTCATCCTCGAGGGCAAGGTCGATGACGGCGCCTGACCTGGGATCGGTGCTGGCGCTGCGGCTGTCGGCCGAGCAGAGCCGCCTGGACGACGTCCGGGCGATGCTGTCCTTCGCGGTCCCCGACGGCTCGCCGGAATCCATCTCCCTGCGCAACCGGCTGGACGAGGCGACGCGGGTCGTGTCGGGCGCCCGGCGCGACGTGGCACGCGACGCCACGCCGGGCTGGCAGGCGTGGGCCGAGCAGTCGAAGGACGCCGACCCGCTGGTCAACCAGATCATCTCGATGCTGATGACCCGGCTGCTGCGCCAGAGCGGAGTCAACCACGGCGTCTTCGACACCGCCGAGGCGCTGCTGGCCGAACTCAGCCGCGTCGCGGGCGTGCCGCCGGTGGTCATCGCGCAGACCCAGGACGTCGAGTCGGTCGATCACCTGCGGTCGTCGGTGGCCATGCGCTTTCCCGGCGCGCGCATCTGGGGATTGCCGGTGCTGGTGCACGAGTTCGGCCACCACCTGGTGGCACACCTGCGCCACCGCGAGCCGGTGCTGGCCGACCGGCGGCCGCTGCAGGACCTCGTCGCGAAGGCGGCGAAGCTGCCGGGGCAGGAGACCTTCGGCACCGAGCACGCCCACGAACTGGTGGCCGATGCGGTGGCGACCGTCATCCTCGGCCCCACCTATCCGATTGCCTGCCTGTGCCTGCGGGTGCCGAGTACCGCGGATCGGCCGAATGTCTCGCGCGCCAGCACCCATCCGGCCTGGACCCGCCGGGTGGCCGCCATGCGCGCGACGCTCGACGAGCTCAGCCTGCAGACCGGCCGGAGCCGGTTCCGCAGCCAGCGGGAGACGGTGGTCGATCCGCTGGCCCGCACCGTGCTCGCAACCCTCGACGCGGCAGGCGACGTCGAGGCGCTGATCGCCGAGGGTGCGGTGAAGGCGATCCGCCAGCACCGGCCGAACCTGACGTACGACGGCGCGGACGTCGCGATAGCGCTGGCCGACCGGCTCGCGGCCGGCATCGCCGAGCCGGTCGAGGGGATGACGGTCAGCACGGTCATCGACGCGGCGTGGCGCTGGCGGCTGGCGCACTCCCAGCCGGACGACGCCGACGTGGTCAGCACGATCGTTGCCTGGTGCAAGGCAGCGGCCCGAGGAGATGAGCAGCCGTGACGACCCAGGACTTGCTGGTGCTCCGCCTGGACGCCCTCGAACTGGACATCAAGAAGGTGCTGGCGGCGGTCACCGTCGCCAAGGACCGCGGCCAGTTGTTGGAGAACGCCCGGCATCAGATCGGCAGTTGCCGTCCGCTGCTGCGAGCGGTCGAAGGAAGCCTCGACAAGCTCATGAGAGCGACCGAGGATGAGCCCAAGATCCTCGAACTGCTCAGCGAGACCGTGTATCAACTCGATCGGGATCTCGAGGATGCGCCGAAGACCATTGCCGAGGTCATCAACAACGTGCGCGCCGCCTTCGACAACCTCGGCGAGCTCGCCTCGACGGCGGTCACGCTCGGTGAGCCGGAGGCGCTGCAGTCGAGCTTGAAGCAACGCTGCGACGAACTCACCCGCGCGATCGACAAGCTGCGCGACAACCTCACCGCCCAGGCGGGCAGCCGTCCCGCCCACTGGCAGGAGTACCGGCAGCTGCTCAACGACCGGGCCCGGCCGGTGTTCGCCGAGTACGTGGACTTCCTCGGCGGGTTGACCATTCGCGATACCGGATTGGACGACCGGATCTGCGAGATGACCGACGCCCTGCTCGGCCGGTTCACCGCGCTGTCCCGGCGGCCGCTGCCGCTGCCGGCCAGGCAGGCCGCACTGGGTAACGCGCTGGACAGCGTGGTGCTGCTCGGCTTTCCGGAATGGTCCATCTGGGGCATCCCGCTGGTGGGCCACGAGGTTGGCCTGCGCTACGCCCGCGACCGCAACTCCGTCGAGCTCACGTCGCTGATCCGGGATTTCGCCAGCGCCGACAACCCCAGGCTGGACGGGCGCACGCCACCCACCGAGATCTACATCCAGGATCTGATCGCGGACGCCTTCGCGACCTACACGCTGGGTTTCTCCTATGCGTGCGCCGCCATGCTGTTGCGGCTCAGCCCGCGCGCCGACCAATCCCGTGGGCAGATCAGCCATCCTCGCGACATTGACCGCGCGAGGGTGATCATGATGACGTTGGGCAGCGGACCGCCGTCGGCGCCCAGCCACGGTGGTTCGTTCACCGAGGCCATCGACAAGCTGCAGGACATCTGGCTCTGCGCGGTACGCGACTATGTCGAGCCGCCGGACGCCGACCAGGCCGCGCTCGAGGCCGCCGGGCCGCCGCCCGCCCAGGACTGGCTCGACGACCTCACCGTCGCGGTGGTGAAGCACCTGCGCAGCTATGGAGCCATCATCCGGCCGTACGACAACGACCGGTGGATGGCTTCGGACAAGTGGCGCGGCACGCTGGCCGACAACCTGAGCCGGCCGGAGTCCGACCCGGACGACGTCGTGCCGGATCTGCTGACCGCCGCCTGGCGGATGCGGCTCGACGAGGTGGAGGCCGGCGTGGACGAGTTGGCCGCCGACGTGAAGAAGCAGTGGTCCGAACTCACCGGACGCCGTCCGAGAAGGGATGGATGACCATGGCGATAGCCCGGGTTCCCGGTCGGCCGTTCCTGCCGCCGGCACCATCGGTGATCACACCCAGCACAACCTCCCTTCGGCCACTGGACGCTCGGCTGCGCGATGCGGTCGCGGCCGGCGACCTGGCCGGATTGCGCGATGCGGTCACCGAAGCGAGCCGGATCGCCGGCTCCGGCCTGGCACCGGAGGTGGAGTCGGCGCTGGAGCGGATCGCCGAGCAGGAGGACCTGCCGCCGGCCCTGCGCGCCTCGGCGCTGATCGCCGGCGCGCTGTCGCGGGAGTACGACGGCGACATCCGCACGGCAACCGCACGGGTCAGCCGAGCCGCCGCGCTGGAGCCGAAGGCCTCGACCTACGCCCGGCTGATCACCCTGGCCGCGCTGTCCGGCGACGACGCCTCGTCCTACGACCTGTTCCGGGATGGCTTCGAACGCTGGGGTTTCGACGTCAACCTGGTCACCGCCGCCGCGGTGATCATGCTGAACCGGGGCGATGTCGAGGTCGGCCGGGAGTGGGCCAGCCAGGCGATAGCGGCGGCACCGGACCATCCGGTGTGCCTCGCCCTGGCCGTCCGGCTGGCGCTGATCGACGGGGACCTGGCCGCGGCCGAGCCACTGGCCCGTCGCCTCGTCCTGCACCGACCGTCCGCGGGCCGCGCCTACCTCGCGATCGTGCTGGATGCCCAGGACCGGCTGGCCGAGGACCGGGGCGTGCTGGAGGCGGTTCTCGCCGATCTGCCGAATGATCTCTGGGCCGAACTCACCATCGCGGCGGTGCTCGTGCGCCACGACCGGCTCTCCGAAGCGCGGGCCGTCTACGACCGGGTGCTCACCCGGAACCCGGATCTCCAGGGGGCGCTGCGCGATCGCGGCGTGGTCGCCGCCCGGCAGAACGACTTCGATGCCGCGAGGCGGGATTTCGACCGGTTGTCGGAACTGGACCCGGACGATCGGTCAACCATCGCGATGCGCGGCGAACTTGCCCGGGTGAGCGGTGATCCGGTCAGTGCGGCGGCCCTGCTGGGCTCCCTCGATCCGGACACCACCGAGAACTGGGTGCTGCTCTCCCTCGCCGCGGTCCAGTCGGAGCTGGGACGGGCCGACGAGGCGCGCGAGGCGTACGAGATCGTGCTCTCCCGCGCACCGGACGACCTGCAAGCCCTGCTCGGGCTGGTCAACGTCGAACTGGCCTCGCCGAGCGACCCGGAGGCCGTACCTGCCTACGGGCGTGCGGAGAGCCTGCTTGCGCACGCTCGCAAGATCAGCCCGAGCGATCCGACGACCCACGGACTCTACGGCGAACTGCTGCGCCGGCGCGGTGAGTTCAGCGAGGCGCTGGCCGAGTTCGACGCCGCCATCGCGACCTTGCCCGAGTGGGCGTATGCGCTGGCCAGCAAGGGCCAGGTGCTCCTCGCGCTCGGTGAGGTGGAGCCCGGTCTCGCGTTGCTGGAGCAGGCGACGGCCTGCTCGCCCACGACGGAATGGATCGTCAACGAACTCGCCAGCTGCCTGAACCGCTACGACGGCCCGCATGCCGAGCGGCGACTTCGCCTGCTGCAGAAGCGGATCCGGGGCAACGGTGGCGACGTCAGCCTGATCCTCGCTCGGCGAATCAGCCTTGCGATGGACCTTCAGCACTACGACGAGGCCGAGCGGCTCTACCGCGAGGCACGAGCGGCCGCACCGGAGGATCCGCAGCTGATGATCGGCCACGCCGGTGTGCTGCGGGCGCTCGGCCGCACCGACGATGCGCTGGCCACCCTGCAGGCGGACAACCTGACCGAGGGCGCGGACGATCTGGTCTGGGAACGCATCAACATCCTCTGGGAGCTGGACCGGCTCGACCAGGTACGCACCGAGCTGGAGCGGCTGAGCGCACACGAGGACGTCCGGCCGTCGGCAGCGGTGCTCGGCGCGCTGGGCGAGTTGCGGCGGTTGGAGGGCAATCGCGTCGAGGCCCGGGCGTTGCTCGAACGCGCACTCGAGGCACAGCCCGACTACGAGTACGCGCTGAGCTCGCTCGGAGCCGTCGAGTGGCAGCAGGGCGAGGCCGAAGCGGCCTGCCGGCACCTCTACCAGGGAGCGGAGCGCGGCAGCGATTTCGCCTTGTTCCAACTGGTGGATCTCAACTCGGCGATGGGTAACCGAGCGGGCTTGCGCAAGCTTGCCGACGGCACCCAGGGCCCGATCCTGGAAGCCAGCCGGACCCGGATCCGGGCGAGCGCGCTGCGCGAGCTCGGCGAGTACCCCCAGGCGCTGCAGGTGCTGGACGACCACCTCACCGGAATCGGCACGGCACCGGAACTGGTCCTGCTGAAGGGTTTCATCGAACTCGACCTGGGTCGGCGTCGCAGGGCGGCCGGGTCCTTCCTCTCGCTGACCGACTCGCCCCAGCTCGGCTTGCTTCCCGCCATCGTGGACGGCCTGGTCCGGGTCGACCGCTGGCCGGAGGCGCGCACCATGCTGGCGGGCTGTCCCGACCAGGCGGCGCCCGCCGTGCAGCACGGGATTGCGCTGCTCTGGGCGGGTGCCGGGGCTTGGCAATCCGCGCTGGAGGCGATCGACCGGGCACGTGCCGGCATGACCACCGGCAGCAGCGACAAGGCCGCGCTGGCGGCGATGTGCTTGCGCTTGCTGAACCGGCCTGAGGAGTCGGTCGTGCTGGCGCACGACGCCCATCACATCGATCCCATCGAACCGTGGATCCAGGCCGAGCTTGCCGAGTCGCTGCTGGCCGCGGGCCACCGGCAGCAGGCCGACAGCTACTTCGCGCGGATCCGCTCGGCCATGCAGCGACGAGTGCACTGCGGCGCCGACCAGCTGAACCTGGAGGGGTGGAGCCTGCTTCGGCTCCAGCAGTACAACGAGGCCGCGAGCGTTTTTCTCAAGACACTCAGCATGACCGACCAGGTGGCGGTGGTGCTGTTCAACCTGATCCTGGCCACCCTCGCTGCCGACGAGGTGTCCCAGGCGAACGTGCTCATCCACCGTGCCCAGGAGGAATTGCAGCAGCTCTCCAGGCCCATTCGCCGAGGCGTCGCCAGCCGGACGATGTTCGACATCGCCTCCATCCGCGGTTCCCTCTCCGCGGCGGCCGAGGCCGAGGCGGCAAGGTTGCAGTCCTGGCTCGCCGCGCTGCATGCCGAGATTCCGGAGCTCGATTCCGCTCTCGCATAAGGGGATCAGGCACGACGCACCTGAGAGGCTGGATTATACGAAGATATCTTCCTATACTTTCGTCCATGTCACGCCGCAAGCCCGGACGCCTGCTGCCGCTGGAGAATGAGATCCTGGAGGCGGCGCTGTCGCTGCTGCGCGCCGGAGATGCCACCTTCCACGGATTCGGCCTTGCCCAAACCCTGCGGGAGAAGGGCGGCGCGCGGTCACTGACGGCACACGGAACCCTCTACAAAGCACTCGGCCGCCTGGAGGACCTCGGCCTGCTCAGCTCTCGCTGGGAGGAGGCGGCAGTCGCCGGACGGCCCCGCCGCCGGCTGTACGAACTCACCGGAGCCGGAGTGCGCGCCGCCGAGCAGGCCCGCGCCGACAAGGCCGTGCCGAGACACCCGCGACCCGCCTCGCAGCCGGCATGAAGCCCGAGCGGATGGCCGGCCTGGTCGGGCGGTGGGTCCGGAGCTACACCCGGGGCCTGCCAGGTCCGGCCGCCCGGCGACGGATCGAGGAGATCGACGCCGACCTGGGCGAGCACATCGAGCACGGCAGGGAGAACGGGCTCAGCGATCGGCGGATCGCATTCGCCATCGCCTCCAGAATGATCCGCGGCGTTGCCGCCGACGCCGCGTGGCGGGCGCGGCATGCCACCGTCGCCCGCCGGAACGCCACGGAGCAGCCGAAGACCAGGACGGTCCGTCGCTCCGTCGTCCGGGTGGCGCTGGGCGTCGCGGTCGTCCTGTCGCTGCCGCTGGTGGCGATGCGGGTCACCGACCAGGTGGACTGGACCTGGGCGGACTTCGCCGTCGCGGGCACCCTGCTGGCGGTGATCGGCGTGGTTCTCGAACTGGCGGTGCGCAGGGCGGCGAACCGCGCGACGGCGGTGGGCGTCACCCTTTTCGGCGTTGTCACGGCCGTGCTCGGAAACGCCGACGATGCGCCCGGCCTGGTGCTGCTGGGACTGTTGCTCACTGCCGGTGGATGTGTCCTCGGCATTCGAATTGCCCGTCGTTTCAACTAAAAAGCCATCGGACTGTAGTCAGGACGTCTGATGCCGGCCTAGTCTGACGGTGGCCGGACGGGGGGTTGTGCGATGCGATGGTGGTTCGGTCAGCGCAAGGACCGCCAGCAGCCGGCGGATAGCTCCCGGCGGTCGGCACCGATCAACCCGCGAACCAGGAGAACCAGCCGCCGGGTCAAGCCCCGCCACCCCGAGCGCGACACCGATCAGGACTTCCGCTATGCCGATCCGTTCGACGGCTGATCGCCCTGGCGGCTCAGGCGATCCCGGCCGGCGCTGCGACATCGTCGTAGATCCGGACCGCCGCCAGCAGCCCGTCGGAGCCGCGCTCGTAGACGCCGAGCCCGGCCTGGGGCGGCAGTTCGTTGCTTCCCCAGCGAAGGCTGTTGTACTCCAGGGCGCAGCGCACGCCGTCATCGGTCACCAGGCAAGGCTGCAGGCCGATGCCGCCGCCGGCAGCGAAGCAGTGGTTGAAGAAGGAACGCAGCTCGCCGGCTCCGCGATGCAGGTAGCGGAGACCATCGGGTTCTCGCAGATAGCCATCCGGGGCGAAGGTGGCCACGATGGCCTCCACGTTCCCAACCGTCAGCGCTGCCAGGTAGCGGCCGACCACGTCGGTTGGAACGGTCGCACCCGGCCGCAGGATCGGCGGCCGGACCTCATGCCGGCCGGCGATCGGCCACTGGCTGCAGTAGCTGCGGAACGCCACCGATCGGTTATCGGCCGATTCGGCCACCACCGCCACCGGCCATGCCTGCTCGGGCTCGGTCAGGTGGGCCAGCATTTCCACCACGGCGCGCGAGCCGGCCACGGTGGCCGCCACCGTCTCGATCCGGACCCGGCGCTCGGCCTGCCAGGCCTGGTTGCGGCGGACGAACCGTCGCAGCTCACGGTGACCGCGCACGACTCCGGCACGGGGGTCGTACACGACCACCTCCCCCGGCCAGACGGTCTCCAGGTCGCCCGGGTCACCGCTAGCCAGCGCGGCCAGATACTGCGCGACCGGATCGACCTCGCCGGCGGCGCGGCTCTGCCTGCGCACCAGTTCAGCGGCACCGGCGAAGTCCGGAAACCACGGCATCGTCCACCACCGTTCCTTCGCCCGGTCCGGCAGGCCCGCGCCTGTCGCCCATGCCCGACATCCTCGTCCTGGTGCCGTCGAGGAGGAAAGGCCGCGCACCGAAGAAGTTCTCATCGTGGTCACCCTGGCGGCTGCCAGTCGGGGCCAGCATTCTCGCCGGCCGGGTTCGCCCGCTGCCGGCTCATCGCCGAGGAGAGGCGCCCGTCCTATGCGTTCTGACATCACAGCCGGCCGCACTTTTCCGGATTACGCGTTGCCGGATCACACCGACACCGTCCGCACCCTCAGCGAGTTGCAGTGCGACGATCCGATGATCCTTACGCTGGCGCGTGGTCACTACTGCCCGAAGGAGCACCAGCAGCACCTTGAGCTGGCGGCGTTCCAGGCCAAGATCGCGGTGGCCTACACCCGGATCGTCACGATCGCGACGGACGATCACCATACGCTGCAGGAGTTCCGCGCCTCGGTGGGCGCGCAGTGGACCTTCCTGTCCGATCCCGGCCGGACGGTGCAGCAGGACCTCGACATCCAGGAGTACACCGACCCCGAGCATGACCCGATGATCCCGCACACCCTGGTGCTCAAGCCCGGACTGGTCGTTCACAGCATCTACAACGGCTACTGGTTCTGGGGACGGCCGTCGATCGACGAGCTGTGGCACGACCTGCGCGCCGCGACCAGCGAGATCCGGCCGGACTGGGATCTGAGCAGGCCGGGGTTGCGCGAGGCGTGGGCCGCGGGTGACTACGCGCAGTTCCACGGATGGGACAGGCGGGCCGGCAATGGCGCTGTCCGACGGTGACGTGGCGGTGCTGGCTCGACAGGTCGTTAACCAGCGCGACCCGGACCTGGAAATCGAGATCGTGCCGGCGGATCCGGTGGATCCCTACCGCCTCGGCCAGCCGGCCTGGACCGTGTCAGCCGGCGGGGCCAGCAGCTACCTGACCGCTGACCTGACCGTTGAGCAGGCGCTGGCCAGGCTCACCGCCGACCTGACCGGCGCCTGATGCGGCCGCCTCGCCGAGCCGACCGTGCACGTCCTACCGAGGGAGAAAGCAATGGATGCCAAGATTGAAGTGGTCGTGCTGTCCGTCGCCGACGTCGACCGGGCCAAGGACTTCTATGCGGCCCTCGGCTGGCGGCTGGACGCCGACATCACCATCGGTGACAGCTTTCGCGTCGTCCAGTTCACGCCACCTGGATCGCCGGCATCCATCCATGTCGGCAAGGGCATCACCGAGGCGCCGGCTGGATCGGCCAGGGCCTACCTGGTGGTGGACGACGTCGAGGCCGCCAAGCGCGAACTCACCAGCCACGGAGCAACGGTCAGCGAAGTCTTCCACCGAGAAGACAGCCCGGATCCGGTTGCCGGGCCGGATCCCGCCCGGGGCAGCTACGCCTCGTTCGCGACCTTCAGCGATCCCGACGGCAACACCTGGGTGATCCAGGAGATCACCAACCGACTTCCCGGACGGATCGACTCGGCCGCGACGTCCTATGCCTCCGCCGCGGATCTCGCCGCGGCTTTGCGGCGCGCCGAAGCCGCCCACGGCCGGCACGAGGCCGAGCTCGGCCAACCCGATGCGGACTGGCCGGGCTGGTATGCCGGTTACCTGGTCAGCGAACAGCAGGGCGCGCCGTTGCCGTCCTGACCGTCGCGGCCGGGACGGCCCCGCTCGCGGCCCGCCCGCCGACCAGGATCGCACCCGCATCGGAGTCGGTAGCCTGGTAGCCGAGGTCATCGCGGACCGATGGATTACTAGGAAAGGCGTACTCCATGCTGGGAGCAGTACTGCACGGCCCACGCGACATCCGCGCCGAACAGCGCGACGACCCCGAGATTCTCGCCCCCACCGACGCCATCCTCCGGCTGAGTGCCACCTGCGTCTGCGGCTCGGACCTGTGGCCCTACCGCGGCGTCGATCAGGTCAGTCAACCCACGCCGATGGGCCACGAATACGTCGGCATCGTCGAGGAGGTCGGCGCCGAGGTCACCGGCATCAAGCCGGGCCAGTTCGTCGTCGGCTCGTTCATGGCCTCGGACAACACCTGCGAGATCTGCCAGGCCGGCTACCAGTCCCGCTGCGCGCACGTCGAACCGGTGGGTCGTGGAGGGGCGCAGGCCGAGTACCTTCGGGTGCCGCTGGCCGACGGCACCCTGGTCGCCACCCGCGAGGTTCCCGACGACAAGCTCGTCCCGAGCCTGCTCGCCGCCTCCGACGTGCTGGGCACCGGTTGGTTCGGCGCCGTCGCTGCCGAAGCCGGTCCTGGCAAGACCGTCGTCGTGGTCGGCGACGGGGCAGTCGGCCTGCTCGCCGTGCTCGCGGCCAAGCAGCTCGGCGCCGAACGGATCGTCATCATGAGCCGGCACGAGTCGCGCCAGCGGCTGGCCCGCGAGTTCGGTGCCACCGATATCGTCACCGAACGCGGCGACGACGGCGTCGCGAGGATCGCCGAACTTACCGGCGGGCTCGGCGCCCACTCGGTCATCGAGGCCGTCGGCACCCAGGAGTCGATGCTGCAGGCCATCCGGTCCACCCGGCCGGGCGGGCACGTCGGCTTCGTCGGCGTCGCGCACGGCGTAGAGCTCCCCGGCGAGGAACTGTTCCGCGCCGAGGTCCACCTGCTCGGTGGGCCGGCCCCGGTCCGCCGGTTCCTGCCCGAGCTGCTCGACCTGATCACCTCCGAGGCCATCGACCCCGGCAAGGTCTTCGACCTCGAACTGCCGCTCGCCGAGGTCGCCGAGGGCTACGCCGCCATGGACTCACGACGGGCCATCAAGGCCCTGCTGCGCCCCTGACCGGCTGGCCCCGGGTCAGCAGGCAGAACTCGTTGCCGTCCGGGTCGGCCAGCACCGTCCGGTCCTCTGCCCCCTTTCCGAGGTCGAGTGGAGTTGCCCCAAGCCGGCAAAGCCGTTCAACCTCTGCCCGCTGATCACCGGAGGTGAGCGGAGCGAGGTCGAAATGCAGCCTGTTCTTCCCGGTCTTCGGCTCCAGTGGCGGGCCGCCCCAGCTGATCTTCGGGCCGCCATGCGGCGACCGGATCGCGGTTTCCTCGTCCTGGTCCCAGACCAGCGGCCAGCCCAGCGCCTGGCTCCAGAAGTAGCCGACCTCCCGCGAACCGTCGCAGGCCAGCGCCCCGACGAACCCGCAATCGGCGAGGAAGTTGTTGCCCGGCTCGATGACGCAGAACTCGTTGCCTTCGGGGTCGGCGAGCACGACGTGCGGCTCCTCCGGGCGCTGGCCGATGTCGAGGTGCCGGGCGCCGAGCGCGAGTGACCTCGACACCGTCTCCTGCTGGTCCTGCAGCGAGGTGCTCGTCAGGTCGAAGTGCATCCGGTTCCGGGCCGTCTTCGGCTGCCGCGTCGGCAGGAATCGCAGCCGGAACCCGGTGTCGTCACTCGGCAGCAGCGCGATGCCCTGCGTGGTGTCCTCGGCTGGCCGCCAACCCAGAACCCCGGCCCAGAAACGCGCCAACCCGAGCGGATCGTGCGCATCCAGGCAGAGCGCGTGGAGGCCAACTGTCATTTGCGCACCTCCGGCGTGCTGGCCCTGCGGCGTGCGGGCCGTCCGGCCTCGGCGGGTGCCACGCTAGGCGCCGGAACCGGCCCACGCAAAGGAAAAACGCCCGCGCCCGCGCCGTGCCGGCGGAGCTTGTCCGGCTGTCGGATACCGCTTCATGGCTTGCGCTTCCCTATTGCGCCAGCGGTACGGGCTCTTGCTTGCCCGTCAGCCAGGCTCGATCCCCGCGGGCGAGTAGTGCGGTGAGCCAGGCACCGGCAAGGTAGGAGGTGATCATGGACAACAGCACGAGTGAAGTGAAGAAGCCTGCGTTGACGATGCCTGCGGAGTAGACCGCCGAGGCCAACACGATGCCCGGACCGCCGCGGGCGTTCATGGCCACCGCCAGCGGTACCGCGAATCGACGCGGCTCCCCGGCCGCCGTCGCACCAAGCCAGACGCTGAACGACTTGACGACGCACGCAACGGCCACGAACCACAGCAGGAACCATGGGCGCAGGTCATGCCGCAAGTCCAGTCGCAAGCCGACCACCGCGAAATAGACCGGGATGAAGAATCCGTGTGCCACGTCGGCGAGCGGGTCGAAGCCCTGTCCATTCCCCCGCGCACCGGTGCTGCCGGCCGCGTTCGCATCGGCGGTCTTCGGAGGGATGGCGACGCACAGTCCGGCGCAGAGGGCACCGAAGAGCGGGTCGATACCCAGGCCCACGCAGATTGCCGCCAATGCGAGCAGCCAGATCAGGCGGAATGCCAGTGGGCTGCGCAACTCGACAACATTGAAGCTGCTCCGGCGCAACCGGTCGAAGACCACTCGCCCCCGCGCCAGGAACAGGACGAGAAACAGGCAGGGAAGTAGCGTGTAGTAGACGATTGCCGGTCCCATTGCGTTGACCGCCAGCAGCCGGGGAAGACCGAAGTTGCTTCCGCTCTGAATCCCGGCGATGCCGAGGATCACGGTCAGCATGACGTAGAGGACGATGTCCTCCAGGACCGCGATGGTCAGCACAACCTGGGCGAAAACAGTTCCGATGATGCCCAGATCCATCATGATTCGCGAGATGACCGGGATGCTTGTGACAGCGACCGCCATGCCCATTACCAACGCCAAGGTGCTCACCGAGCCGGCCGGGCCACTGAGCGAACCGGTGCCGGTGAGGGTGGCCAGTCCAAGTCCGGCACCGAACGGCACCACCAGTCCCACTACTCCTACCGCACCGATCGTGCGCTTCTTGTGCCCCCTCCCCCGCCCGAGTTCGCTGCCAGTCAGGTAGACCAGCAGCAGCATCCCGAACTGGTAGAACGTGCCCACGACGTGCTTGCTCGCTGCGTTGTCGGTGAAGAGGTCCGCCTCCAAGCCAGGCAGCGTCACTCCCAACACGGTGGGCCCCAGCACCAACCCGGCCAGGATCTCGCCGATCACCGGAGGCTGCCGCAGCGCGCGAAAGGCGAATCCGCCTATGTGAGCGGCGCATACCAAGGTGAGCACGGCTACCAAGACGTGGCTGAGATCCGAATTGGACAAGCTCACCGCCCCACCTCACCCCTGGCTGGACGGTGGGTCGGTGGTGTTGCCGGTCCTGGTGTAGACGTGGGGAGGCAGAAGTGCATGCGGTTCTTCACCGTCCTGCCGCGTCTCAGCTCGGCTCGGGTACCGGATCGGTCTTCTCCGGCTGGACGGCCAGTTCGGCTTCCCGGAGGGCCTGCGTGGTCACCCCCGGCGCGAACATGAGCGCGGCGAGCGCCAGCCCGATGGCTGATGCGACGAAAGTGGTCCTGGTGCCGTGCCAGTGCGCCAGCGCCCCGCCGAGCAACGCGCCGATCGGCACCGCGCCGAGCACAATCAGCCGGTAGGCGGCGGTCACCCGGCCCAGCAGTGCGTCGGGTACGGCGGCCTGCCGGAGGGTGCTCACCACGATCTGGTTCAGCGACGTCGCTATCGCAGCGAGGAACAGCAGGATCTCGATCAGGACGACGCTGGAGGTGAGGCCGAGCGCGACGTAGCTCGCGACGGGCATGAGGGATGCCAGCCAGGTCACCAGCCCGCCGCCGATGGCCGGGACCACCCGCGCGGCAATCAGAGAGCCGAGGATGGCACCCACCGCGGGTACCGCGATGAAGAAGCCGTACCAGGACGGCCGCACGCCGAGCGGACCCGTCGCCAGCAGCACGAGCAGGCTGCCGGTAGCCGTGGAGAACAGGTTGATCGAACCTGAGATGAACGCCACCTGGCGCAGCAGCCGGTGCCGCCAAAAGAACGACCAGCCTTCCCTCATGCTGCGTACGACATCGGCCGGGCTGTGCGTGGCGCCGCTGGTGTCGTACGCCGTGGGCATCATGCGGGGCAGCATCATCGCAGCCAGCGCGGCGAGCGCGAACAGCCCGGCGCTGGTGGAGAACACCAACGTCGCCGACAACGCGAACATTGCAGCTCCCGCCGGCGGCCCGATGAAGTTGTTGATGGTCGATTGAGTGGCGAACAACCTACCGTTCGCTCGTTCGAGGTATTTGCGTTCGACCAGTCGCGGCGGAACGGTCAGCGCCGCATTGTTCACCAGGGTCTCGGCGGTGCCGGCCAGGAACACGGCCGCGTAGAGGACCACGATGCTGCGCAGGTGGGCGACGAGCGTCAGAACCAGCAGTCCGAAGCCGAGAACTCGGACGAAGTTCCCCCAGAGCATGATGACCCGCCGGTCGGCTCGGTCGGCCAGCGCACCGGAAGGTAGGGCGAAGACCAACCATGGCAGGAACTGCGCCACTTCGATCCCGCTGACCAGCAAGGGATCTCTGGTCAGCGTCACCGCGAGCAGAGGTACGGCCGCCAGCACCAGGCCGTCGCCCATGTTCGACAGGCCCTGCGACCACCACAGGCGGGTGAAGTCACGCCCCAGGCTTATCTGCATTACTCCGCTGTCCTTTCCCGTGCCGGCGTCACCGAACGCCGCATCAAAGGCCCGACACCAGCCAACCCATCACCCGTGTCCAGCTGCCCGATCCGGGACCTGTCCATCGGATCCTTCACCACGACGCCACCCGTTCGTCCCGCGTCGCCATGATGAGGTGGTGGTAGGGCTGCTGGTCCTGAACGTAGGCGTCGAGGAATCCGCTCCAGCTCCTCGGACAACTCGTTGCGCCCCGCCCGGCAGGTGCGGTCGGCGACGTCGGCTGCGCCGAAGTCGCACACCCGGGAGAACGGTTCGTGCACCACCAGGAAATCGCCGCGCTCATACATCGCGCGTTCGAAGGCGGTGGAGCGTGAGCGCGGCACGCACCACAGCGCCAGCAGGTCTGGTTGGTCGGTCACGATGCCTGCCCTAGCGAGCTGTCCAGTTCGCGCAGCGCCGTCCGCAGGATGCGCACGCCGGCGAGGTATTCCTCGATCAGGATGTATTCGCTGTCGGTGTGGTCCTGGTGCGGATCGCCCGGCCCGTAGGTCACCATCGGCACGTCCCAGCTCCTGCTCAGCGTGTTCATGTCACTGGTGCCCGTCTTGAGGTTGTGGCTCGGCTTGAAGCCTTCGGAAAGGATCGCGCGCGACAGCGCGCGCACGCAGGCCGAGGTCCTGGGCACCACGACGGCCGGCACCTCATAAGCCGTCGAGACCTCGATGTGCGCGCCGAGGATCGAGCAGACCCGCTGCCGCAGGATCTCGGCGGTCACCCCCGGCGGCGTGCGGAAGGACAGCGAGCAGGCGCTGGAGAACGGCTCGAACCGGCCGTTCTTGACGACCATGCCGATCTCGGCGAAGTCGGCGTTGCCGAGGGTCGAGAAGGTCTCAAGCAGCCGGCCGAGGGCCCGGATCAGCAGCTCGCTCGACTTCAGGCCCGGGGTGGCCGTGTGCGTGTGCGGGGTCTCGCACCGGACCTCGAGCTGGACCATCCCCTTATACCCCACGGTCACCGTCGATGCCCCGCTGGGCTCGCCCACGATCACCGCCTGCGGCACCGCCACCGTGGTGCGGACATGCTCGGCACCGCGGGAGGTCAACGCCTCCTCCTCGACCACGCCCACCCAGTGGATGGCCAGGTCGAGGTCGGGGCTGGACAGCGCCGCGACCAGCATCGCGATCAACGGGCCCTTGGCATCCACCGCGCCCCGCCCACGGATGTGGCTGGCCCCGTGTTCGAAGGGCACGTTGCCCGGCACCGTGTCGAGATGGCTGAGCAACATCACCGTCCGGGAACCCCGCCCGACCAGCGCGTGCACATTGCCCACCTCGTCGATGAAGCTCTCCGCGCCGTAACCGGCCGCGATCTGCCCAAGCCGCTCGGCCAACTGCCGCTCATCACCGGACACCGACGAGATCGCCACCGCCTCGGCCAGGATCGCAACGGCCGCCTCATCATCCAAGCCGACTTCGCGCGTGCCCGGATCTTGGGTCGTCATCGTCATCGTCAGCCCACCCCCTTTCCGATCAAAGTTCCGCATCCTGCAAGCGCCTCAGTAAGAGGTGAAGCTAAGCGACCATCACAGATCTGCACCATGAGCGCCCCCTTCTCCAGCGCTTCCACCGCGGCCGTGCAGCAGATCCGGCTCGAGGAGGAGTCGTTGACCGGAAACCCACCCAGCTCCTCCAGCGTCTCGGCCATCAGCAGGGCACGCTGGGTGGCGATCTCCCGATTGAGCACGGTCATCCCCCGCAGCCGCTCGGCCTCCGCCTCACTCGCCCCAGTCCTCTTCCGGCTCCGGCGCGAGCGCCACCTTCACCGGCGTCATCGACAGGATCTCCAGCTCCGTCGAACAATTCGAGCAACTGACGATCTCTCCCGGGTAGCTGTCGGACTGCACCTCGAACTCACTGACACAGCTGACGCATTGGGCTATCACTCTGCAAACTCCTTCTCTCAACTTCGATACGGCTTCGATTCGGCGATGAACTCCAGCACGCGGCGGAGCACCGCATCAGGCGTCAGCCCGCTCTCCTCCAGCAGGTCCGAGTGGGATCCGGGCGGTCGCCGGACCGGCCGCGCGTCGCATGCCGGCCTTGACTCGCGCGTACTTCGCGGTGTCCAGCCGGACGAAGTGGGATACCGCTTTGCCCGCGAGCGGCCCGGCGCCGTTGCCTTTGATGGTCCGGCAGATCACCGCCGTCGGCTCCTGCGTTCGCACCGCTTCGTCGAGGGCGGAGCAGAGTGCTGGAAGGTCGTGTCCGTCTACCTCGATGGTGTGCCAGCCGAAGCCGGCCCAGTTGCTGGCCTGCTGCGCGCGGCTGACCTGGGCCGCCTCCCACACCGACCCCTCTTGCAGTTCGCCGTCCCCGATCAGCACGAACGTGTTCGCGGCCGGCTCGCCGGCTCGGCGTTGCGCCCAGGCCACGCCGTTGGCCAGCGCGAGGCCGTGCCCGAGCGAGCCGGTGGCGAATTCGGCAGCGGTCGATCGCCCGGGATGTCCATCACCTCGACATCGCGCAGGGTTTCCGACCAATGATCCACGCTGGCCTGCCAGGCGCCGGCCTGCATCCGCTTGCGCTGCCACTCACTGAAGTCGGCGAACTGCACGGTGGGCGGTTCCACCTTCGGCGCGACCCCGGCCCGCCGCGCGTTGTACTCCTGCTCGAGCTCATCGAAGAAGATCGCCGTGGACACCCCATCGAAGATGGTGTGATGCACGACGAAACCGAAGTAGTGCAGGTCGGAGCGGACCGTGATCAACTTCGATCGCCACAGCGGGAACTCGGTCAACCTGAGCACCGTCTCGGCGAGCTCGGCCATGACCCGACGCGCCTCGTCCTCCGACGGCGTCGATGACCTCTCGATGACAACCTCAGGGTTCTCGACAACACCCTGGAAAGCCTCGTCATTCTCGACCAGCACATAGGTCCGCAATGCTTCATGGCGCGCAACGATGCTGGTGATCGTCGCAGTCAGCGCATCGACGTCCAACTTCCCCTCGAGCCGGAACAAGAACGGGACGTTGTAGGTCGTCAGACCGGTGCTCAACTGATCGACGAACCACAAGGTGTCCTGCGAATAGGACAGCGGAACGTTGTTGCGATCCTGGCGAGGACGCGGTCCGTCGGTGACCTTGGCCCGGGCACGTGCCAACATCTCCGCAAGCGACTGCTTCCGATCCACTGCAGTGCTGTCGTGCACCGAACTCACACCATGCTCCCTTTCACGATGGCCAACGCCATATGGGTGCAAACGAGTTGGTCCCAATGGGTGTCGTACCCATGGGCGCAGTCAGCCCAAGCAGGATGGCGGCGACACGGCTATGCGAATCGCGCAAAACGTTATTGGCAGGATCGAATTATCATGGGCGGCGATCAGGAGAGCACACCATCGAGCGGGCAGTGGGTGTAACCCTTTAACCATCGAGGACCGGACCTCGATGGCGGCAGCCTCCAAACAACCTATCGCCGTTAGGTTGACCCTCCCCCTCGGTTGAGCGACTCCTCAGAGGCCGCGTACCGTCCCCTCCAGGAAACCGAGTACGGATATGCTGATACACACCCACACAGAAGTCAATGGCAAGTTCAGGTGGTTAAACGCAGACCGGACGCTTCGGTGCTAGGCATACTCTCCCACCCCTTTCGGTCAGGATGACGCCACGGACGGACCGCCGACGGAGTGGATCGGCGTAACCCCGCTGGTCGTCGTACAGCATTGATGAACAGAGCTGGCCAGCGAAGCATGGCAGCTGCCGCCCATCCACCGCGTGCCCGAAACGGGTGAATTTCGGGGCGGCGCTAAATAGGGCTGTCGGTGAGCCGGGCTTGCCGAATGTGAGCGGCCAGTTCGGCAATGGTGGGGTAGTCGAAGATCGCGTCCATGTTCAGCCTGATTCCAAACTGCTTGCGCAGGTGGGTGACGATCTTGTTGGCGAGCAGGGAGTGGCCGCCGAGTTCGAAGAAGTTGTCGTGCAGGTCGGCGTGCTCAAGTTCCAGCACCTCGGCCCAGATGCTGGCGACGATGGCTTCTTCATCGCTGTGGGGTTCCTCAGCGGGTCTGTGCGTCGGCGGGATGTTGGGGATCGCTGATTGGAGAGCGGCGCGGTCTATTTTGCCGTTGGTCGTTACCGGCAGGGCTTCGACCGGCAGGATGAGGTCGGGAAGTAGGTACTCGGGCAGTGCGGTTGCCAGCCGGTTACGCAGCCCGGTCAGGTCGGCGGCTGGCTTCCCGACGACGCAGGCGACCAGCCGGCGGCCTTCTGCGGTGTCGCCGTCTAGAACGACTACCGCGTCTCGCACATTTGGATCAGCCCGCACCGCCAGTTCTACTTCTCCGAGTTCGATGCGGTACCCGCGGCGTTTGATCTGATTGTCGGCTCGGCCGAGGAATTCCAAGGTTCCGTCCGCCAGTTCGCGCACGAGATCTCCGGTGGCGTAGAGCCGGCCGCCGGTCGTCCATGGATCTGGGATGAAGCGCTGTGCGGTCAGGGCGGGATCACCCACGTAGCCACGGGCCAGTCCTGACTTGCCGCCGATGAACAGCTGCCCGGTCGTACCGGGGCTCACCTCGTGCAGGTTCTCGTCCATGATGTGGATGTCGGCTTGCGGCACTGGCCGGCCGATCGGTACCGGGCGGGTCGGGTCTTGGTCGGGCGAGACGGTGTGGACGGTGCTTGCGAAGGTGGTCTCGGTCGGTCCGTAGGCGTTTATCAGCCGTACTCCGGGTGCGCCGTCGAGGAATCGGAGTGCGTGGGTGCTGGAGAGCACGTCCCCGCCGACAAGTAGGCAGCGGAGGTTGCTGAGGCCCTCGAGGCATTCGTTGACCATCAGGTGAAACATGCCGGTGGGCAGCATGGCGGCGGTCACCTGGTGAGTGCTGATCGTCTCCGCGATGTCCAGTACGGACGGCGTTGTTGCGGTCACCACCACGAGTTGGGCGCCGTTGAGTAACGCGCCCCAGATGTCGAAGGCGGCTGCGTCGAATGAGACGGAGGTCGCGTGCAGGGCGGTGTCGTCAGGGCCGATCGGATAGAGCCCGCCGTCCCCGAGCAGGCCGACGATGCCGCGGTGCGGAACCATTACCGCCTTGGGTGTGCCGGTCGAGCCGGAGGTGAACATGATGTAGGCGATGTCGTCCGGGTGTACCTGCGCCGTGGGTTCGTCATGCCCGGCGTCGTCCGTCGAGTCTGCTCGGGCGTCGAGGTAGCCGGCGGCGCTGCTTTCCGGGATGGTGTGCCGGAGGTCGGGGGTGCTGAGCACGATGGAGCAGTGGGTGGTGGCCAGCATTAGCCGCAACCGGTCGGCTGGGTAGCGTGGATCCAGCGGCAGGTAGGCCGCGCCGGCTTTGAGGATGGCCAGGGCGGCGACGATGAAGCCCGCGGAGCGAGGCAGCAGGAGGCCAACGACGTCCCCGTGCCGTACCCCGGCAGCGGCCAACCGGTTGGCCAGCTGATTGGCCTGGCCGTTGAGTTGGCGATAGGTGAGGGTCGTACCGTCCGCCGTCACGGCTGGGTGATTCGGCCGTAGCTCGGCATGCGCGGCGACGAGGTGATGGATGCAATGCTCAGTCATGGTGGCTGGCCTTTGGTGTTTCCACGACGACGTCGCGGAGCAGAGTGGTCAGATCCTGCTCGAGCACGTATCGGCTTAGCTCGGCATGAGGCTGGGGTCGGCTTCGATGGAGCTGGGCACGGGCCGGACCCCTCTGTGCTGCTGTATGAGGATTCGGTGGAGCGTACTCAACTTCGGGCTAAAACGGAATAGCTGGTTGCTAGCAGCAATATAGCGCTCTTGGCGCTAATGTTGCTATCTTATCCGCTTAGGACCGGCAGCTTCCTCGCACTCACCGACGGCTTTGCTGCGCCGTTTGTGCCGGGCTGCTCCACTGGGCGCGAACAGGACCCCGGCCGTGAGGGACTTCCCAGTCGGTCGAAGATTGCTCAGCAGTTGGCAGGCCTTGCATGACAGATTCGATTCACGAGGCGGTACGTCGGCACGCGGCAGCTCACCCGAGCGCGCCGGCATTGATCTTGCCCTCCGGTCCAGTGACCTACCGGGACTTGGTCGCCGACGCGGACCGGCTGGCCGGGACGTTGACTCGAGCGGGCGTCCGGCCTGGCACCGTGGTGCCTGTGCTGCTGCCGCCCTCGGCGGAACTGGTGACGGTCCTGCTGGCGGTGCTGAGCTGCCGCGCGGCCTATGCCGCCTTGGATCGGTCCTGGCCATCGGCCCGGCTGGATGCGATCGCGGCGCTGCTGCCCGGCCAACTGGCAGTTGTCGCCGACCATGCGCAATACAATCCGTTCGCTCATCGAGTGGTCTTGGGCGCTGCCGAGCCGACCGTAGGACCCGAGCGTCCACCGGTCATTGTGGCGGCCGACGGCACTCCCGCGATGGTCTTCTTCACCTCAGGCAGCACTGGACGGCCCAAAGCGGTGCTGGCCCCGCATCGGGCCATCTGCCGGTTGTTCGACGGTCCAACCTTCGCGACGTTCGACCGCAGCACGGTCATGGCACAGGCCTCGGCGGTGCCGTGGGATGCCTTTGCGCTGGAGTTGTGGGGCCCGCTGGTCAGCGGCGGGAGCTGTGCTGTGGTGACCGAGCGTCCGCTGACGCCGCCGGCGCTACGGGAACTGACCACTCGGGCCGCCCTGACCACGATCTTCCTCACCACGTCGCTGTTTCACCTCATGGTGGAGGAGGATGTGGAGGCATTCGCGGGCCTGGACACGGTGTTGGTGGGCGGGGAGAAGCTGTCCCGGCAGCATGCCGAGCGCTTTCTGCGGCGCTGGCCGGCCATCCGGCTGGTGAACGGATACGGACCGGTAGAAAGCTCGGTGTTCGTGCTGACGCATGAAGTCGGCCTGGACCGGCCGGCCGGGGACGTGCCGCTGGGCGTGCCGGTACCGCGGACCCAGGTGCGGGTGTTTCACGGCGACCGGCCGGCGCCGCCGGGCGAGGTCGGCGAACTGGTCATCGCCGGCGACGGGCTTGCACTGTGCTATGTCGGGGATCCTGAGCTCACCGCCAAGAAATTTGTGATGCTGCCCGTTGACGGAGTAGCCACTCGCTGCTATCGCACCGGTGACCTGGGCCGGGTGGACACCGACGGGGTATTTCACTTCCACGGCAGGCTGGATCGCCAGGTCAAGGTGCACGGGCACCGGCTGGAGCCAGCCGGCATCGAGTGGGTGGCGTTGCGTCAACCGGGTGTCCGGCGCTGCGTGGTGTTGCCCCGCTGGGACGATGGTGGCGCGTGTAGCGGGCTGGCGTTGTTCTACCTGCGGGACATCGATGGGCCCTCCGTGGCCGAGCTCGGTGAGGTGCTGCGCGCCGAGCTGCCGTTCTACTCGGTGCCGCAGCAGATAACCGAGGTGACGGAATTCCCGCTCACCGCTACCGGCAAGCTGGACACCGCCCGGCTGCTGGCCGACCCAGCGACGACTCCGGCACCGGCACCGGCACCGGCACCGGCCAGCTTGGACGCCACCGGCGCCCAGGTCGCGGCAGAGGTGAAGGAATTGCTGGGGATGGTCGAGGTCGATCCGACTGCTTCGCTGGCCAGCCTCGGTGTGTCGTCATTGACCGCGATCCGGCTGTGTACCAGGCTCGGCCGGCGGTTCGGGCGCCCGGTGCCGCCCTCGCAGCTGGTGCGTACTCCGACGATCAACACGCTGGCTGCCTGGTTGGATACTTCTGCCGCCGCCCCCGATCCGGGTGCTGCGCGGAAGGGGCAAACGGCTGAGCTGACGCCGATGCAACACTCCTTCCTGCTGCGCCACTTCGCCGATCAGACCAAGGTGGAGCATCACTGCATCCTGCGCTGGGCGATCACCGGGCCGGTCGATCCCGGCCGGCTGGCCACCGCGGTCGCCGAAGTACATCGGCGACATGGCTATTTACGCAGCCGGTATGAGGCTGAGGACGCCGCGTTGGCGACACCGATCGACACAGGGCCCCCGTTCGAACACCTACAGGCAGAGTCTGCGGCCTGGTCGGTGCTGAATGAGCGGTTGCTGGCTCCGTTCGACCTTGCCGCCGGTGTCGTCTGGCGGGCAGTGCTGGTCAGCGCACCAGACCGGACGGTGTTCGGTGTGGCCGTGCACCATGTGGCCTTCGACGGCTGGTCGCAGCACCTGCTGAGCGAGGAACTCTCCCTGGCCTATGCCGGCCTGCCGGTCCCCGGAGAGCCGCCGGAGCCGGCAGCCGTCAGCGCCATGGTCGCCGGGATAGCCGACGTTGCGGATTTGCCGGCACAGCAGGCATATTGGCGCGCGACACTGGCCGAGATACCGACGATCCAATGGCCAGAGCCAGGTGGGCTGGGTCGCGCCGAACTCGAATTCCGGTTCAGTGACGCTGATCTTGCCGCTGCCGAGCGGGTGGCACGCACGCATCACACCGGCCTGCTGGCCGTCCTGCTGGCCACGACTGCGCGCGTTGTCTTCGACGAGACCGGCCAATCGGACCTGGGGTTCGGGATCCCGGTAAGCCGCCGCATGACGGAGGAACTTCAGCTTCCGATCGGCTGCCTGGTTGAACATGCTGTGCATCCGAGTCAGCGACTGCACGATCGAACACGTTGCGGCGGTGACCTCCACCGCGCTGGCCAATGCGGATATGCCGTTTGCTGACGTAGTACGTGCCGTGCGACCGCGTCGTAGCAGCCGTCATCCGCTGTATCAGGTCATCGTCGCGGTTCAGGATTCGCCCGCGCCGATCTTGCGGCTTTCCCGATGTACCGCCGTCTTAGGCGAGGATGACAACCAATTACCGGCGCAGGCAGAGCTGGTGGTGGAATTGTTCACAAGCGGCCGACCGCGCCTACGAATCAGCCGAGACCCCGCGCGAGTATCTGCCGCCTCGTTGACGAGGATGGCACATCAAATCCATGCGGTCTTGCGACGTGCCGATGAGCCCGAGCGCCCCGTTCGCATTCCCGGTTACTCGACCACGGCGCGGCCTGACGCCGGTGGGTAGGCGGTGCCAGCAACGTAGCCCGCGATGTCGCTCATCCCGGGTTTGAAGTCACCACCCTCCTCCGGCGCGCCCAGTTGTTCCCAATCGGGTTCTCCTGATCCGGCATCGGCGCGTCCGTGGTCTCCTCGCCACCGGTGGCGAGCCGGGCGGCGCTGCTCGCGCAGCTTGCGCGATGCCCGGGCTGCTGAACCAGCGCCGCATCGCGCTGTTGGAGCTCTCTCTTCAACCGGCAGGCGCGCACGTGCGTACCGTGCAGGCTCAGCCGTGGGCGCGGTCCGGGCCTTCCCGCCGTTCGACCTCGGCCAGGAAGTGCGCGCGGCACCACGGCTTGTCCTCGAAGATCACGAAGGTGTCCGTGGTGCACCGGTGACAGGTTTGCTCCATCTCGCCTCCGTGATTTCGCTCGCTGGGAGCAGCTTCGGGTGAGGCATAATCATACGTATGACGGCGCCGCCGGGCCCCCCGCTGCCGCCGCTGCGCACCGGCCGCGCCGTCGACGTGCTGCTCCAGGTGCGGGCGGTGCTGCGCGATGCCGGCGTCCGTCCCGCCGATCCGGACGCTCCGCACCTGTATGCCGAGCGGATCCTCGCCGAGGACGACGGCTACGGCCGCGAGCTTGGCCTCGTCGTGCAGGGCGACGAGGTGACCTGGCGCCAGCTCGATGCGCTCTTCGACCTGGCCATGCTGGGCGCGCTGCTGCATCGCGAGATCGCCCATCCGGCTCAGTTCGCGCGCAACGACTGCGACTGGTGCGACCGGGCCGAGGCGTACTGGCACGTCGGACTGGTCGATGTCATCACCGCCCGGCGCGGCACCACGGCCACCGAGATCGACCAGCCCGTCCAGGCCGCCGTCCGTCGCTGGCTGGCCGGTCTGGACTGACTGCCGCCAGATGGCCAACACCCACTACGCCGTCGTGGTGTTCGGCGGCGACCCGGGCGGTGAGCATCCCGATCCCGACCTGCGCGGCCGCGGTCCTCGGCTCAGCCTGATCGGCTGCGGCTCCGAGGACTTCTGCTGGTTGGCGATCGCCCGCTGGACCAGCACGCATCCGCTGCGGCAGTGGGAACACGCGGAGGTCGTCGCACGGTCAGCGCAGCTGATCGCAGAGCACCCGAATCCGCATCGCGGCGCCGGTTGAGTCGGCGCCGGTTGAGTCAGTTCAGGGGTGCGCCGACGTAGGCCGCCAGGTGCTCGCCGGTCAGGGTGGACCGGGTTGCGACGAGATCGGCGGGAGTGCCCTCGAAGACGATCCGGCCGCCGTCATGGCCGGCACCGGGGCCGAGGTCGATGATCCAGTCGGCGTGTGCCATGACCGCCTGGTGGTGCTCGATGACCAGAACCGACTTGCCGGACTCGACCAGCCGGTCGAGCAGTCCCAGCAACTGCTCGACGTCGGCGAGGTGAAGTCCGGTGGTCGGCTCGTCCAGGACGAAGACGCCGCCCTTCTCCCCCAGGTGGCTGGCCAGCTTGAGCCGCTGCCGCTCGCCGCCGGACAGCGTGGTGAGCGGCTGGCCGAGGGTGAGGTAGCCAAGCCCGACGTCGTCCAGCCTGGCCAGGATCCGGTGCGCCGCGGCGTCCTGGCCCGGACCCGAGCCGAAGAACTCCGAAGCCTCGGTGACCGGCATCGCCAGCACTTCGCTGATGTCCTTGCCGCCGAAGGTGTATTCCAGCACCGCGGCCTGGAACCGCCTGCCCTCGCACTCCTCGCAGGTGGTGGCGACACCGGCCATGATCGCCAGGTCGGTGTAGATGACACCGGCACCGTTGCACGCCGGGCAGGCGCCCTCGGAGTTGGCGCTGAACAGGGCCGGCTTCACCCCGTTGGCCTTGGCGAAGGCCTTCCGGATCGGTTCGAGCAGCCCGGTGTAGGTGGCCGGATTGCTCCGCCGGGAACCGCGGATCGGGGCCTGGTCGATCGCCACCACGCCATCCCGGCCGGACACCGAGCTGTGGATCAGCGAGCTCTTGCCCGAGCCCGCGACGCCGGTGACGACCACCAGCACCCCGAGCGGGAGGTCGACGTCGACCTCGCGCAGATTGTGGGTACTGGCACCGCGAATCTCCATCACCCCGGATGGCGTTCGCACCGCCGGCTTCAGGCCGGCACGGTCGTCGAGGTGCCGTCCGGTGATGGTGCCGCTGGCCCGCAGCCCCGCGACCGTTCCCTCGAAGCAGACGGTGCCACCGGCCGAACCGGCACCGGGGCCGAGATCGACGACGTGATCGGCGACCGCGATCGTCCCCGGCTCGTGCTCCACGACCAGCACGGTGTTGCCCTTGTCCCGCAACCGCAACAGCAGGTCGTTCATCCGCTGGATGTCGTGCGGATGCAGGCCGGTGGTGGGCTCGTCGAAGACGTAGGTGACGTCGGTGAGCGAGGAGCCGAGCTGCCGGATCATCTTGACCCGCTGCCCCTCGCCGCCCGACAGCGTGCCCGACGGGCGGTCGAGGCTGAGATAGCCGAGCCCGATCTCGACGAACGAGTCGAGCGCCTCCCCCAGCGCGGTCAGCAGCGGTGCGACCGACGGCTCGGCCAGTCCGCGCAGCCACTCGACAAGGTCGCGGATCTCCATCGCGCAGGCATCGGCGATGTTGATCCCCCGGATCTTCGAGGACCGGGCCTCCGCGCTGAGCCGGGTGCCGCCGCAGTCCGGGCAGGTTGCGAAGGTGGCCGCTCGTTCCACGAAGGCGCGCACATGCGGCTGCAGCGAGTCGACGTCCTTGGACAGCATCGACTTCTGGATTCGCGGGATCAGACCCTGATAGGTCAGGTTGATGCCCTCGACCTTGATCTTGGTCGGCTCCTTGTGCAGCAGGTCGTTCAGTTCCTTCTTGGTGAACCTGCGGATCGGCTTGTCCGGATCGAAGAAGCCGCAGCCCCGGAAGATCCGGCCGTACCAGCCGTCCATGCTGTAGCCGGGGATCTTCAGCGCGCCCTCGTTGAGCGACAGGCTGTCGTCGTAGAGCTGCGCCAGGTCGATGTCGGACACGTTGCCCATGCCCTCGCAGCGCGGGCACATGCCGCCCTGGTAGACGGCGTCGCGCACCACGATTCGCTCGCCCCTGCCCTTGTCCACCGTCATCGCCCCGCTGGCCCGGCGGGTCGGGACGTTGAACGAGAACGCGGTCGGCGGCCCGATGCGTGGCGTGCCGAGCCGGCTGAACAGGATCCGCAGCATCGCGTTGGCGTCGGTGACGGTGCCGACGGTGGACCGCGGGTTGGCACCCATCCGTTCCTGGTCGAGGAGGACCGCCGTCGTCAGCCCGTCCAGCACGTCCACATCCGGCCGGGCCAGGCTCGGCATGAAGCCCTGCACGAACGTGCTGTACGTCTCGTTGATCAGCCGCTGCGACTCTGCGGCGATCGTGCCGAATACCAGCGAACTCTTGCCCGAACCCGAGACGCCGGTGAACACGGTCAACCGGCGCTTCGGAATCTCGACGTGGATGTCCTTGAGGTTGTTCTCGCGCGCGCCGTGTACCCGGATCAGGTCGTGGCTGTCGGCGCTCCGCGCCGCCGGCGCCCGCCTGTCCGTCCTGGCGGCACTGCTCATCGGCGTCTCCGTCTTCCCAGCGGTCGCGTGTTCGTTCGCCGGCCTGGAATCAGGTCAGCTCCTGGATGCGGAGCAGGTTGCCGGCGGGGTCGCGGAAGGCGCAGTCGCGAATCCCGTACGGCTGGTCGGTCGGCTCCTGCACGACCTCGGCGTCGCTGGCCTGCACCTTCTCGAACGTGCCGTCGAGATCCTTGGTGGCCAGCAGGATCCAGCCGTAGGTTCCCTTGGCCATCATCTCGGCAATGGTGCGGCGCTCGTCGTCGGTGATGCCGGGGTCGACCGCTGGCGGGGCCAGCAGGATTGAGGTGTTGGGCTGGTCCGGCGGGCCGACCGTGATCCAGCGCATGGTGCCCTTTCCGACGTCGTTGCGGACCTCGAAGCCGAGGACGTCGCGGTAGAAGGCCAGCGAGGCCTCCGGGTCGTCATGTGGGAGGAAGCTTGCGTGAATGGTGATGTCCACTGGTGTCTCCTGCTCTTCAAGCTGAGCGCGACCTTGCCGGTGCTCCGCTCGCTGCGATGCTGACCCGGATCACGCTAGCTGCGGCTCGACGACCGGCGCTTCTCGATTCCTGATCGGTCTGCTCACCTGCTTGGCAACGCACGGCGGCGGCATCCCACCCGTCGCTTGTGCCGCCTGCCGCCGGAAGGTGCTGGGTGGCACGCCCACCAACTCGGTGAAGCGCGTGCTGAAGGTGCCCAGCGACGAGCAGCCGACCGCGAAGCAGACCTCGGTGACGCTGAGGTCGCCGCGCCGGAGCAGGGCCATCGCGCGCTCGATCCGCCGCGTCATCAGGTAGGAGTACGGCGATTCGCCGTAGGCGAGCTTGAACTCGCGGCTGAGGTGCCCGGCCGACATGTGCGCGCCGCGGGCCAGCGCCTCGACGTCCAGCGGCTGGGCGTACTCCCGGTCGATCCGGTCGCGCACCCGGCGCAGCCGCGCCAGATCGCGCAGGTGCTGAGCCGAGGCGGTTGTGCTGCTCACCTGTGGAATCGTGCCACAACAGCGGGCAGGCGCAGCAACGCCGAGCTGCCGGCCTGACCGGCGGAAGCGACCGGTGTGCTGGAACAATCGAGCCGTGACCGGGATCGAGGTGGCCGGCCGGCGCTTCGTCCTCGAGCGGGCGAAGCCGGCCGATCTCGCCGCCATCGTGGCGCTGCTGCGCGACGACCCGCTCGGTGCCGATCGGGAGTCGGACGATCCCGCCGTGTACGAGCAGGCATTCCGCACGATCGATGCCGATCCCAACCAGTTCCTACTCGTGGTGCGCGACGAGGACGGCGGACTCGTCGGCACGATGCAGTTGACGCTCATCCCGGGATTGACCCGGCGGGCCGCGACGCGGTTGCAGATCGAGGGTGTCCGGATCGCGGAGCGAGCTCGGGGCATCGGCCTCGGGTCGGCGATGTTCGCCTGGGCGCACGACTACGGCCGGTCCAGGCAGGCGAAGCTGGCCCAGCTGACCACCGACAAGTTCCGTGGCGACGCCCATCGCTTCTACGCCCGGCTGGGCTATCGGGCCAGCCACGAGGGTCTCAAGCTCGATCTCGCGCAGCGGGATCAGCCGAGCGGATCGTGACTCCCGTCCGGGCCGGCCACCTGCCGCAGGTAGCGGCGGGCGCCCCGCACGAGGGAACGCTGGTAGAACGGGGCGATTAGGAGCAGGACCACCGAGGCCGCTACCAGCAGCCTGATCCAGGCGGACCGGCCGGGGATCACGGCGTTCACCGCTTGGGTCAGCGCGAACAGAATGTAGAGGGAGATCGCCAGCTTGTATTGGTTGACGGCGCGCTCGGCCATCTTGGCCCCGACCGCCCGCAGCGTCGGGTCCCGCGGCGGTTGGCCGCGACGCACGGCTCGCATCACCGCCCGCTGGTCGCGATAGGGCAGGCCGAACGTCAGCGGCGCTTTGAAGTAGCCCTTGCGGCCGATCAGCCAGATCAACGCCCCTTCGGCGATCAGGATGACCACTGCCGCGGCGAGTGCGATCACCGCGACGAGGACGGAGCCCTGGTGGTGCTGGTGATGGTTGCGATGACCAGCGACGGCCCCGATGATCCCACCCAGCACGGCCGCCGCGAGGCCGCAGCCGAGGATGCCCAGTCCCCATCGCCGCTGCCGTCGGCGGGCACGTTCGGCGATGGCCTGCAACTGCGGTGTATCGACATCCACGACGGCTGTGTACCCAGCGCCCGGCGAGCACAAACAGCCCATCGCGATATACCTCCAACGGCTATGTACCTACAACCGCTTGCAGTCCTACGCTGTTGCCGCTTCGACGACACCGCTGTCGTCAACCTCGGATGAGGGTGTGCGATGCGCGCTGCTCTCGCGGCTTCGGCTGCCATCCTTACCGCTGCCGCGCTGGTCAGCGGTACTGTCCCCGCTCATGGCACGAGCCTCGTCCCGTCGGCGAGGGTCACGAACCGCAGCCTGTCCCCGACCAGCGTCAATACGCCGCTCGGGGCGTCCGGGCTGTACCAGCCGATCGTGCGATACCGGGCACTGGACGGCCGCACTGCCGGGCTGGTTGCCACCGGCGATACGACGCACATCCGGGTGACCGGCGTGGGTGGTATCCCGGCCACCGGCGTGGTGGCCGTCTCGGCCAACGTGACCGTGCTCAAGCCGAGGGTCTCCGGTGCGGTATCGGTATTCGCCGACGGCACGTCCTGGTCCGGCGAGACGATCAGCTATCACCTCGGGCAGACCAGCCAGAACCTGGAGACGGTGCCGGTCGGTGCCAGCGGCAAGATCGATCTGCGCAACGACAGCGCCGGCCTGCTGCCGCTGATCGTCAACATCCTCGGCTACTACAGCAGCAGCCAGGCCGGATCCTCCGGCCGGTACCAGCCGATGGCACCCGGCAGGGTGCTGGACACCCGGACCGGCCAGCCGGTGGCCGCCGGCCAGAGCCGGACGTTCCAGGTGGCCGGCCGGGCCGGTATCCCGGCGGGCGACCTGGTGCCGGTGCTCAACTTCACGGTGCTGACGCCGGGCAGGTCGGGCTCGCTGTCGGTGTGGGCGAACGGCCAGGGAACGCCCACCACGCCCAGCCTGAGCTTCATCGCCGGGCAGACCGAACAGAGCCAGCTCACGATGGGCCTGGACGGCAATGGCGCGCTGTCGATCCGCAACAACAGCGCCACGCCCGTCCAGGTGATCGCCGATGCGGTCGGTTACTACACGCTGATCCCGGCGCAGGCCAGCCAACCGTTCTTCGCCTGGGGCGGCTACGCCAGAAGCTATGACAGCCGCACCGCCGGAGCCATCCCGGCCGGCGGCACGGTCCAGCTTCCGGTGCAGTCGACGCTGGCCGCGCGCTGGGGCAGCGCCGCCTTCGCCAACGGCCTGGCCGCGGTGTCGATGAATGTCACCGTGCTGTCCCCGCCGTCCAGCCGGTCGCTTTCACTGTGGGCCGGCAACGCGAGCTGGGACGGCTCGGCCACCATCACCTTCACCGGCGGCGAAACCCTGCAGCGGATGGTGCTCATCCAGGCCGGAGCGCCGACCGGGCAGCCGGCAACCGTCCAACTCCGCAACGACGACATCGTGCCGGTGGCCGTCATCGTGGATCTCAACGGCTGGGTGGTGCCCGCCGCCTGAACGCCAGCGCGCGCTCAGCCCGGCGCGCTGAGCGTCAGCGCGGGCTCGTACGCGGCTGCCAGCCGGCCGGCGGATCTTCGCCAACCCGCCCGTCCACCGCCTCGCGAAGCAGGTCGGCCTGGCCGGTGTGGCGGCCGTACTCCTCGATCAGGTCGCACACCACGCGTCGCAGGCTGGCATGGCGGCCGTCGGACGCGGTGAGATGGACGAGCTGGTCCAGCCCGCCATCGGCCAGCGCCGCCGCCAGCGTGGCACGCGACCGTTCGACGGCGCCGTCCCACAGTGCATAGAGCTGCTCAGGCGGATCGTCTGCGGCCGAGTCGAAATCCCAGTCGGGTTCGGCCGCCCAGTCCACGCCATCCCAGGGTGGACCGAGCGGCGTGCCGCTGAGCTTGCTGCCGAAGCACTGCTCCTCGACCAGCGCCAGGTGCTTGAGCAGGCCGCCGAGGCTGAGCGAGGAGGCACCGATCCGCAGCCGCAGCCCGGCCGGGTCCAGGTCGTCGGCCTTCCAGCGGAACGTGGCGCGCAGCCGGTCCAGCGCTCCGACCAGGTGCTCGGCTTCGGTGCCGGCCAGCGGCGGCTCCCACCACACCTCGTCGCTGCCAGCCACGGCGCCAGCCTAGCCGGGAAGGCGTCAACCAGCGCCGTCCCACCGTCCACTCGGCCAGCTTGTCGGGTGTCCGGCGAACGTCCCAGCCGGTCGGTCACGGCGTTGCCTCCCCTTCGGCAGGCTGGATGGCCCAGTCGTCCGGCCGGCCGAGGTTGCGCACGGCGGTGCTGGCCAGCAACGGCGCCAGGCTGGCGGCGACCAGCACCGCTCCCACGACGGTGGTGGCCCGGCCGCCGATCGAGCCGACCAGCACGCCGGCCAGCACCGGCGCGGCGGGCTCGATCGCGTTGGCGACGAAGCCGCTCGCCGAGTACATCCGGCCCTGCAGCCGATCCGGGGTGACCGCGGCCAGGTAGGCCGCGATCCCCGAGTTGTTCGCCGGCATCAGCAGGAATCCGCCGGCCAGCAACGCTCCGATCACCAGCACGTTGCCGGTCCAGGCGAGCGGCAGCACCAGCACCGCAAGGGCGAACCCGGTTGCGATGGTGGTGAGTCCGGTGCGCATCCGGGCGATGATCGCGGGTGCGGCCAGCGCACCCAGCAGCCCGGCGGCGGCCGCGATCGTGTTGACCAGGCCGATCACCGAGGGGTGCACCCCGGCCCGGACCAGTCGCAGCGTGACGGCCAGCAGCACGAACGTCATCGAGAAGTTGATCGCGGCGCCCCACAGCATGATCGCCCGGATCACCGCGTGTGCCCAGACGAAGCGCAGGCCCTCGGCCACATCGGCGACTATCCGGCGTCGCCGGTCGGCCGGCGGCGGCAGCGGGGTGCGCAGCCGGCTGACCGCCAGTGCCGCCACCGCGTAGCTGATCGCATCCACCAGGAACGGCAATCCGCGCGAGATCGAGTACAGCGCTCCGCCCAGCGGCGGACCGACCAGCTCGGCGGCATGCCGGCGCGCCTGGTTTCGGCTGTACGCGCCGGGCAATTGTGGCTCGGGCACCACGGTGCGCAGCGCGGCCGAGGCGGCCGGTCCGAAGAACGCGTCGCCGATGCCGCTCAGCAGGCCGACGCCGACCAGTTGGGCCAGGGTCAGCCGGTGGGCCAGCGCCGCCACGGCCAGGCTCGCGTAGCTCAGCGATCCCACGACGTTGGCCAGCACCAGCACCCGGCCGCGCGGCCATCGGTCCACCAGCGCACCGGCCGGCAGCCGGGCAAGCACGCCGCCGAGCAGCAACGCGGTGGTGGCCAGGCCGGCCTGCGCCGCCGAGCCGGTAGTCGCGTATCCGACCAGCGGGAAGACCAGCGTGCTGGTCGAGGTGCCAAGTGCGGAGACTGCGCCGCCGCCCCACAGCAGCAGGAAATCCCGGTTCCGCCGAAGCGGAACGGCCGTCGCTGCCCTAGTCACCCGGCAAGCCTGCCAGATCACCGGCGCGCACCGACGAGCTTGCCCCGACGCCGGATTCGCTCAGGATCCGGACTCGACCTCGTGCTCGGCCAGCACATCGGCGATGATGCGCCTGTTGACCGCCTGCTCGGCCGCCGGCGGGCCGTCCTCGATGGCCGCCGCCAGCGTGATGAGCGCCTTCCACAGTGCCCAGCCGCGTGCCCGTGCCCAGCTGCCGGCGTCCTGGTTGACCCGCTGGCGGAAGGCCTGCCGGCTGTCGCCGCCGAACATCGTCCAGGCGATTACCAGATCGCAGGCCGGATCCCCCACCCCGCAGGTGCCGAAGTCGATCACGGCGGCCAGCCTGCCCTTGTTGACCAGCAGGTTGCCGGCGGCGACATCGCCGTGGAACCAGCGCGGTTGACCATGCCATTCGGCGGCCAGCGCGGCCTTCCACGCCGCCGTGGCCATGCCGAGGTCGATCCCGTCGGAGCGGCCGGCAAGCACGTCCAGCGACTGCCGGGTCTGCTCGTCGTAGTGGGTCAGCGACGCGCCGCGGTAGAAGCTGTGCGCTCCGGCAACCGGGCCGCCGGTGGGATCGATGCACTGCAGGGCCAGCACAAACTCGGCCACCTCGACTGCGAAGCCGACCGGTTCGGCCACCGCGGCCAGGTTCGCCGGCCGGCCCGTCAACCACCGCCGGATCGACCATTCGAACGGGTAGCCCTCCCCCGGCTGCCCGACGGCGACCGAGGTCGGGATCGGCACCGGCGACCCGGCGGCGAGCACCGGCAGCCAGCGATGCTCCTTGACCACCGCGGGCACGTACCCGGCGTCGGTGGGCAGCCGGACGCTCAGTCGAATGCCAAGCCGGTAGGTGCGGTTGTCCCAGCCGTCCAACTCGACCGGTGTCACCGGCAGCTCGCTCCACTGCGGGAACTGGGCGGCCACCAGCCGCCGCACCAGGGCCGCGTCGATACCCGCCCGACCGTCCACTCCGCAGCTCATCACTCGCCGATCCTGGTCGGCGCCCCGGTGGGCGGCAACCCATTTAGCTGCCTCGACACAGCTGCCAGCGCCCGAGCGGCGGACCTCGGTCAGCCGGCTCGGAACCGGTCGGCCGTGAGCACCGGTGCGATGCCGGCGGCATCGAATTCGGCGGCGATGGCGACGTCCTCGGCGAAGCCGTCCTCGATCAGTTCGATGCCGCTGGCGCAGTTCTCGAGCAGCCGCCCCAGTTCCGGCTCGGCAGCCTCGAACGCGGCGGCGGCCGCGGCCGCCTCCGGCGAGAACGCGGTGCCCGCCTCCGGCGAGAACGACCTGCCCGCCGCCGGCGAGAACGCGGTGCCTGCCAGCAGCGAGCGCAGTCGGGCCAGCACCGCGCCGGCGCCCCAGAGATCCTCCACCGCCGGACGCAGCGCGCCGTCCGGCCACTGCTCCCCCGCCGCGACGACGGTGACCGCCGACAGCCGGCCGGAGGTGAGTTCGCGGGCCAGCCAGCCGGCCACGGCGGCCGCGTTGCGCAGGCAACCGGCCAGCACCGGGCCGCCGCCCTGTTCGCCGAGCGCGTAGCAGATGCTCGAACCGTTCGGTGACGGCAACACCAGCCGGCCGGGCCGGGAAGGACTGTCCAGCCAGGCCCGGATTGATGCCGGTGACAGGCTCACGCCGCCGTCCCGGCGCCCGGCGGCCAGCTGCGCGCCGTGTGCCTCGGCGAACTGCGAAGCGCGAACGTCCCGCCAGCGAAAGGGGAATGTCTCCACTCCGGCATCGCAGGCGACCGACACCGCGGTCGAGAACGACAGCACGTCCACCACCACCGCGGCGGTGCCGGGCTGGCCGGCCGAGGCCAGCGCGCCGGCCAGCCCCCAGTCGAACCGGATCCGGGCGCGGCTCTGGGTGAAGGCGGTGCGCACCCGGACATGGTGCTCCGACCGGCCGGCCGCCGCGACGGTGGGTGGCGATGCACTGCGGCTCATGCGCTCGCTGCTCACCCCTGCCACCAGCCGGCTAGTCTCGCCGCCATGACAGAGGAACACTTCGCCGGGATCGCGGCCGACGCCATCGCGGCGTACTGCGCGCAGTACCCCGACGCGGCCACCGTGCTCGGCAACCACGAGCACGACCATCGGCTGGACGATCCCGGTGCGGCGGCGGCCGGCCAGCGCCGAGCGGAACTGACCCGGCTGCTGGAGCGGTTGGCCAGGCTGAGCGGGCTGGACACTGAGGCGGAGGTGGACCGCGAGGTGTTGCGCACCGAGATCAACCGGGAGTTGCTGTCGCTGGGCGAACTGGACGAGCCGAGCTGGGACGCGCTGCAGCACAACCCGGGTAGGGCGCTGTACTCGCTGATCAGCCAGGAGTTCGCGCCGCTGCCGGACCGGCTGGCCAGCGTGGCCGGCCGGCTGCGGGAGGTGCCGGACTACCTGGCCGCGGCCCGCAAGCGGCTGGCCGACCCGCCGGCGCTGCATCTGCAGACCGCGATCGGCCAGCTGTCCGGCACGCACGCGCTGATCACCGGCGAGATCGCCCGGCTGGCCGAGCAGGCCGGCCTGAGGAGTGAGCTGGCCGAGCCGATCGAGCGCGCCGCGACCGCCGTGCTGGACTACCAGGACTGGCTGCGCGAGCGAGTGCCGGGCGCCCGCCCGTCGTCCCGGCTCGGCGAGCAGCTCTACACCCGCAAGCTCGGGCTCGCCCTGGCCACCGAGTGGCAGCCGGCCGAGCTGCTGGCCCAGGCCTACGCCGACCTGGCCCGGGTCGAGGCCGAGCTGGCCGACCTGGTCGCGAGCGGCAAGCCGGGCAGCGGAGGCCGTCCGGAGATCGCCGCCGAATTCGACCGGCTGGCCGCCGACGCGCCGACCAGTGAGAACGTGCTCGACCGGTGCCGGGCGGCGTTGGCCGAGGCCACCCGGTTCGTCGAGCAGCACGAGTTGCTGACCCTGCTGCACGACCCGGTCGAGGTGCTCGAGATGCCCGAGATCGATCGTGGCGTCGCGGTGGCGTACTGCCAGAGCGTGGGTCCGCTGGAGACCGCCCCGCTGCTCACCCGGTTCGCCGTCGCCCCCACCCCGACCGACTGGTCACCGGAGCGGGTGCGCTCGTTCTATCGCGAATACAACAACCACATGCTGCACGACCTGACCGTGCACGAGGCGATGCCGGGCCATGTCGAGCAGCTGTCGCATGCCCGCCGGTACCGGGGCGAGACGCTGATCCGGGCGGTGTTCGGCAGCGGTTCGTTCATCGAGGGCTGGGCGGTCTATGCCGAGGAGCTGATGGCCGCGCGCGGCTACCGCAGCGAGGTCTCGGCCGAGGCGGCCGCCGCGGTGCGGATGCAGCGGCTGAAGATGCAGTTGCGGATCATCATCAACGCCATCCTGGACGTGTCCTACCACGCCGGGGATCTGGACGAGGCCGGCGCGCTGGAGCTGATGACCGGCCGGGGCTACCAGGAGGACGGCGAGGCGTCCGGAAAGTGGCGCCGGATGCAGTTGAGCTCGACCCAGCTGGCCACCTACTACGTCGGCCACCTGGAGGTGCGCCGGCTGGTCGCGGACCTTCGCCTGGCCCATCCCGATTGGGACGACCGGACGGTGCACGACACCGTGCTCGGCTTCGGCTCGCCTCCGGTCCGGCACCTGCGCACCCTGCTCGGCCTGCCGCCCGCTTCGTGATCGGCTACAGCCATCGCGGATTCTCCCCGGACGGCGCTGAGAACTCGATTGCCGCGTTCAGCGCGGCGGTCGCGCTCGGCTACACGCACCTGGAGACCGACGCGCGGGCAACCGCCGACGGCGTCGCGGTGGCCTTCCACGACCCGATCCTGGACCGGGTGACCAATTCCAGCGGCCGGCTGCTCGACCTGTCCTGGGCCCAGGTGCGGCAGGCGCGCATCCTGGGCCGGGAGCCGATCCCGCTACTGGAGGAGCTGCTGGGCGAATTCTCCCAAGCCCGGTTCAACATCGACGTCAAGTCCGACGCCGCGATCGGGCCAACCTTGGACGCGCTGCGCCGCACCAACGCCTGGCAGCGGGTCCGGCTGGCCGCCTTCTCCTCCGGCCGGGTCCGGGCACTGCGCCGTGCCGCCGGGCCGGCGGTGGCCAGTGCGCTGTCACCGACGGAGGTGCTGGCGCTCAAGCTGGGCCGGCTCCGGCTGCCGGCCGAGCTGGCTCGCACCACCGCGTTGCCGCCGGCTGCCCAGGTGCCGCTGGGCTCGGCCGCGATGCCGGTGATCACCGAGCGGTTCGTGGCCGCCGCGCACCGGCTCGGCCTGCAGGTGCACGCCTGGACGATCAACACCCGCGCGGAGATGACCGCGCTGTTCGACCTGGGCGTGGACGCCATCATGAGCGACCGGGCCGACCTGCTGCGCGAGGTGCTGATCGAGCGTGGCGCATGGCCGAGCTGATCCGGCAGCGGCGTGGCTGGTATCTCTACGGCTGGGCCAGCCATGTCTTTCCGACCGTCGTGGTCACCGTGTTCATGGGCCGCTACCTCACCTCGGTGGCCGAGAACGCGGGGGGTAAGCACGGCCGGCTGCACCTGCTCGGGATACCGGTCGCGCCGGGCAGCCTGTTCGTCTACCTGGTCTCCTTCGGCGCGGCGTTGCTGGTCCTGGCGATGCCGCTGGTCGGAGCGGTGGCCGACCGCACCGGCGCCAAGCGGGAGTTGCTGCTCGGCTTCGGCTGGCTGGCGGCGGCCTGCTGCATCGGCCTGATCGCGGTCAGCGGCAGCGACTGGCAGCTCGGCGCGCTGCTGTTCCTGCTGGCCTACCTCGGCTACTCCTGCGCCACCGTGGTGAACTACGCGCTGCTGATCGACGTCTCCGGGCCGGCCGAGCGCGACCGCGTCTCCTCCTTAGGCTGGGCCTTCGCCTACATCGGCGGCGGCATCCTGCTGGCCGGCGACTTCGTGCTCAGCCTGTTCCTGTCCGACAAGGCGTGGCTGGCCCGGATCTCGCTGTGCTCGGCGGGCATCTGGTGGGCGCTGTTCAACGTGCTGCCGTGGCGGATGCTGCGCGGGCTGCCCCGGCCGGTTGCCGACCGGGGCTCGGACGGCACCCTGCTGGCCGGCTTCCGGCAGCTGCGCCGGACGCTGGCCGAACTACGCAACTACCCGGTGACCATGGCGTTCCTGATCGCCTTCCTGATCTACAACGACGGGATTCAGACGGTCACCACGGTGGCCGCCCAGTACGGCGACAAGGAACTGGGGCTGTCCGACAGCGTGCTGCTCTCGGCCATCCTGCTGGTGCAGTTCGTCGCCTTCGGCGGTGCGATCTGGCTGGGCCGGCTGGCCGACCGGCACGGCGCCCGGGCGGTGGTCGTCAGCTCGCTGCTGGTCTGGGTGCTGCTGGTGGTGCTCGCCTACTTCCTCACCCCCGGTGCGGCCTGGCAGTTCTACCTGCTGGCGGTGGCCATCGCGGTGGTGCTCGGCGGCAGCCAGGCGCTGTCCCGGTCGCTGTTCTCCCGGCTGATCCCGGCCGGCCGGGAGGCGGAGTACTTCGGGCTGTACGAGATCAGCGACTCCGGTACCTCCTGGATCGGACCGCTGCTGTTCGGGCTGACCTATCAGCTGAGCAACTCCTACCGCAACGCGCTGGCCTCACTGGTGGTGTTCTTCGTGCTCGGCCTGGCGTTGCTGGTGCGGGTGCCGCTGCGGGCCGGCATCGAGCGGGCCGGCAACGCCGTGCCGGACCGGTTGTGACCGGCGACACTGCCCGCTCGGCGCTCACTCGCCGCCGCCTCGCACGCGGCTGTGCCGGCTGACCGGGGCGCCGGTACGCTCGCCTGTCGTGCCGCAGTTACCGTCGATGCCCGAGCCGCCCAGCCCGGACGGCGCGCTCGCCGCCGTGCCGGCCGCCGGCAACCGGCGGGGTTTGCCGATGCCGGCCGGGCTGATGTTCTTCTACGGCCCGATGGACTGTGGCAAGTCCACCCTGGCCCTGCAGATCAACCACAACCACGCCCGGCAAGGCAGGCAGGGCCTGCTGCTGACCCGTTACGACCGGTCCGGCGGCCCGGCGGTGACCACCCGGGTCGGGCTCAGCTCCGACGCCATCGAGGTGACCGATGCCCTGGACATGCGCCGGCTGGTGCTGCAGCACCTGGCCCGTGGCAGCCGGATCGACTACCTGATCATCGACGAGGCCGGCTTCCTCAATCCCGAGCACGTGGACCAGTTGGCCGAGCTGGTCGATGACTACCACGTGGACGTCTACTGCTTTGGCCTGCTCACCGATTTCCGTGGACTGCTGCTGCCGGGTGCCAAGCGGCTGGTCGAGCTGGCCGACGAGATCGCCCCGGTGCAGGTCGAGGTGCTCTGCTGGTGCGGCCGGACCGGGCGGCAGAACGCCCGGGTGGTGGGTGGCGTGGTGGTCCGCGAGGGCGACACGGTGGTGGTGGCCGACACCGATCCGCACACCCCGGCTGGTCGGCCTGCCGAGGTTCGCTACCAGGTGCTGTGCCGGGAGCATTACCGGACCGGCCGGCTGGGGCGCCAACCGGCGGGCGAGCAGCTCACCCTCAGCTAACCGGTGCCCGATTCGGGCCGTCGCGATAGCCTCCGGATGGCCTCCGGCGGCTGAGAGTTGCGTCGCAACCTCGTCCTAATTGCCGCTTTCGAGCGATAAATGACCGGGAGCATACCCGGTCGGACGCGTACCCTGGAGAGTCGGGGAACCAAACTACGGCACCGTCCGTTTAGCCGATTGGTGACCCATACGTGGGTGGGGAGTGATATCAGATGGCCGATCGTGTTCTCCGGGGCAGCCGCCTCGGCGCTATCAGTTACGAGACCGAATATGCCGCGGAGCCCGCTCCGCGACAGCTGGTGCGGTTCCGCTGCGAGCGGGACCATGAGTTCAGCGTGCCGTTCGCGCACGATGCCGAGCTTCCGTCCACCTGGGAGTGCCGGCTCGACGGCACCGCGGCCAAGGCGGTAGACCTGCCGGAGCCGGAGCCGAAGAAGGTCAAGGCTCCCCGGACGCACTGGGACATGCTGATCGAGCGGCGCACCATCGCCGACCTGGAAGAGGTGCTCGCCGAGCGCTTGGACGTGCTGCGGGCCCGCCGTGGTGGTGGACCGGGCAAGAGCCCGAAGACCGCGTAAGCGTGAACGTGGGAACGGCCCCACTCCCGGACGGGAGTGGGGCCGTTCCTTGCGTTGGAGGGTCGGTCGGCCGCAGGCCGGGGAAAGTCAGTCGCCACGTCGCAGCAGGCCGCGCAGCTGGGCGGCCCGATGCGCGGCACCCCACTCGGTGACCTGAACAGCGCCTCCCGCACGATGCTGCCGCTCATCTTGGACTCGCCGTGCTCCCGGTCGGCGAACGTGATGGGCACCTCGGCCACCCGGAAGCCCGCCTGCACCGCGCGCCAGGCCAGGTCGACCTGGAAGCAGTAGCCCTGCGAAGCGATCGAGTCCAGGTCGATTCCCTCCAGCACCGCACGCCGGTAGGCCCGGTAGCCGCCGGTGGCGTCGTGGAGCGCCGATGCCCAGCGCGAGCCGGGTGTAGAGGTTGCCGCCCCGAGACAGCGCCTCTCGCGACTTCGGCCAGTTCCGCACCTGGCCGCCGGGCACCCAGCGCGAGCCGAGCACCAGGTCAGCGTGCTCGAGCGCGGTGAGCAGCCGGGGTAGCTGCTCCGGTGCGTGCGAGCCGTCGGCGTCCATCTCGACCAGGACGTCGTAGCCGGCTGCCAGCCCGCGCCGGAAACCGGCCACGTAGGCCGCTCCCAGGCCGGCCTTCTCGGTGCGGTGCAGCACCTCGATCCGGCCGTCCTCGGTGGCCAGCTTGTCGGCCACCTCGCCGGTGCCATCCGGGCTGCCGTCGTCCACCACCAGCGCCTGGGCCGACGGCACCGCGGCGAACAGCCGGCCCAGGATCAGCGGCAGGTTGTCCGCCTCGTTGTAGGTCGGGATGATCACCAGAGTCCGCTGGCCGGCACCCTGTGTGGGTTGACTCACCCGCGCCCCTTCCCTGTCAGCTCGATCGGTTCCCCGGCCGGTGGCCGGTGGTTCGGCCGGGCCGTTGCGGCCTGTGCCGTCTCCTGCTCCGCCGTTACGGCTTCGGCCGTGCCCGGCTCGGCCGTTACGGCTTGTGCCGTGTCCGGCTCGGCCGTTACGGCTTCGGCCGTGCCTGGCTCGGCCGTTGCGGCTTGTGCCGTGTCCGGCTCGGCCGGAGGCTGGCGTCGGCGGCGCAGCCCCACGCCGGCCATCAGCATGGCAAGGACGGCCACCGCCACCAACAGCCACTCAGCGGCCGCTCCGGTCCGAGTGGCCAGCGTAGTCTGCCCGGACAGCGGCACGGTCGTCAGCAGGGCGTCGGCGGTGAACAGCGGGCCGGATTCGGCCAGCGTCCGACCGCTCGGGTCGATGATCGCCGACTTGCCGCTGGTGGCCACCTGCACCACCGTCCGGGCGTGCTCCACCGCGCGCAGCCGGGTCATCGCCAACTGCTGGTAGGTCTCGCTGCTGTGCCCGAAGGTGGCGTTGTTGGTCTGCACCACCAGCAGCTGCGCGCCGGCCCGCACCGAGGAGTTCACCAGCCCGTCGTAGGCCACCTCGAAGCAGATCACGTCGCCGACCGGTACCGGGGTCTGGGTCAGCAGGCCGTTGCCGCTGCCGGCGACCATGTCATAGCGGACCAGATCCACCTTGCTGCTGATCTTGCGCGCCAGCGAGCGTAGCGGGATGTACTCGCCGAACGGGACGGGGTGGCGCTTGACGTAGCGCTGCCCCGGGCCGGGGTGGGCCGCCGTGCTCGGCTGCCAGACCAGCCCGGCGTTGGTGACGTGGCTCGGTCCGGGACCGTCCAGGATGGCGCCGACCAGGATCGGCACGCCCACCGCGTCGGTGGCCTGCTGGATCTCGGCCGCGGCGTCCGGGTTGTCGGTCGGGTCGATGTCCGAGGCATTCTCCGGCCAGAGCACCAGCTCCGGCCTGGCGGCCTGCCCCGCGCGGATCGCGGCGGCCAGCCGCAGGGTCTGCTGCACGTGGTTGTCCAGCACCTGCCGGCGACGGGCGTCGAACTCCAGCCCCCGGTCGGGCACGTCGCCCTGGATCGCGGCGACGGTGAGGGTGCGGTCCCCGCCGGTGTCCGGTTGCAGCGGCCTGGAGAGCACGGCGCCGAGCAGCACCACCAGCACCGCGGCGGCCAGGCCGGCGACCGCCCGGACAAGCCCGCGATCCCGGTTCTCCGGCTGGCTGCCCCGGATCGGCACGAACCGTGTGATGGCCGGGCCGGCAGCCAGCAGCCCGGCCGCCAGCAGCGAGCCGGACAGCGCCACCGCGAAGCTGACCAGCGGCGCGCCGCCGAGCGGGGCGAACCACTTCAGCGGCGACTCGGACTGGCTGAAGGCCCACCGGCCCCAGGGGAAGCCGCCGAACGGCAGCCGGTCGCGGACCGCCTCCTGGGCCACCCACAGCGCGGCCACCGCGAGCGGCCACCAGCGCAGCCGCTGCAGCAGCGGCAGCACCGCGGCCATCGCGGCCAGGTACCAGGCCTCGGCGAACACCAGGATCAGCCAGGGCAGCGCGCCGACGTAGGTGGACGTCCAGTGCAGCATCGGACCGAACAGGCCGGCGGCGTAGACCAGCCCCAGCCAGGCGGCATCACGGCAGCGCCGGTCGCGGGTGGCCAGGCACAGCCCGGCCACCGAGACCATGGCCAGCGGCCAGAGGCCGAACGGCGGGAAGGCAAACGTGCCAATGACTCCGCTGAGCACGGCGAGCAGCAGCCGCCGGGCCTGCGCCGTACCGGGCCGCCAGCGCCGCCGCCGGCTCGCCGTCATGTCAGCTCCCCGGAGTCGTACAGCACGACGCCGCCGCGGACCGTGCGCAGGCAGCGTGGCAGCGGCGAGCCGGGGCCGAGGTCGGGCAGCCGGGGCACGCCGGACCGCTCGTCGGTGCTCCACTGCGCGATCCGGTCATCCGGTGCGGTGACCGCCAGCTCACCGGCTTCAAAGACGGCGTAGCTGGCCGGGTTTCCGGGCGCCAGCACGCCGTGCCCGTCGGCATCGGCCGAGACGGCTCGCCAGCCACCACGGCTGTGCGCGGCCAGCGCGGCCCGGGGGGTGAGCGCGTGCTCGGGATACTTCGGGTGGCAGGCCGCCCGCACCGCGGCCCACGGCGCGATCGGCGTCACCGGCGAGTCCGAGCCCAGCGCGAGCGGCACGCCGGCCGCCGCCAGCGCCGCCAGCGGGTTCAGCCGGGCCGCCCGTTCACCGCCCAGCCGCTGGGCGTACATCCCGTCCGGGCCGCCCCAGGTGGCGTCGAAGGCGGGCTGCACCGAGGCGAGCAGGCCGAGCTCGGCGAACGCGGCCGGCTCGCTCAGCAGCTCGGCGTGCTCCACCCGATGGCCGGCGCGGAGCACCCGCGGATCCCGTTCGGCGGCCAACCGCATGGCCGCGACCACCTGGTCGGTGGCCGCGTCGCCGATGGCGTGGAAGCCGGCCTGCAACCCCGCGGCGGTGCAGTCCAGGATGTGTTCGGCCACCTCGGTGGTCTCATACCGCAGGTAGCCGACGGTGTCCGCGTCGGCGTACCGGGCGTTCATGCAGGCGGTGTGCGAGCCGATCGAGCCGTCCAGGAACAGGTCGCCGCCGGCGCCCACCGCACCCAGCTCGGCCGCCTTGGCCACTGCCCGCAACTCGCCCCAGTACGCGAACACCGCCGGCAACTCGGGCGTGACCAGCTCCAGCAGCGTTCGCAGATCCTGCTCGCTGGAGATTTCCGGGCCGGCCATCTCGTGCACCGCGACCACGCCGAGGCTGGCCGCCCGGCGCAGCGCGGCTACTTGCAGCTCCTCGCGCTGGCCGGCGGTGACCGAGGCCAGCGCCAGCTGCCGCGCCGCATGGTGGGCGTCGGTGACCAGGTGCCCGCTCGGCTGGTAGCCGGCCAGGGCGGCCAGGCCATCCACCGCTGCCATCAGTGCCGAGGAGACCACCGCCGAGTGCGCGTCGGTGCGCGAGAGGTACACCACGCCGCCGTAGCTGGCGCGGTCCAGCTCGGCCGCGGTCGGCGGCCGCTGCTCCGGCCAGGTCGTCTCGTCCCAGCCGGATCCGAGCAGCGGCCGGCCCCCGGTCCGCCGGGCGTGGCGTTCCACCAGGTTCAGCGCCTCGGCCAGGCTGCCGGCACCGGCCAGGTCCAGCCCGGTGAGCGCCAGGCCGGTGTCGGTGGCATGCAGGTGGGAGTCGACGAAGCCGGGCACGACCAGCGCGCCATCGAGGTCGATCACCCGGCTGGCGGTGCCGCCCTCGGCGGCCGGGTCGTCGCCGATCCATGCCACCACGCCGCCCTCGACCAGCATGGCGGTGGCGTGCGTGGCCCAGGCGGTGTAGATGCGTCCGTTCTTCAGCAGGGTCGCCACGAGCAAGAGTCTGCCAGCCCGCGCTGTGCGAAGCGCTCACCCGTGGCGATCTCCCGCCGATGGGCTAGCACAGTGGCGGGCCTTGGAATACGGTGCTGTAAAGATTTTCAGGAGGTGGGAATGGCAGCCAGTATCGAGGACGTGGCCAAGCTGGCCGGTGTCTCGATCGCCACCGTGTCCCGCTCGCTGCGCGGGCTGCCGGACGTGGCCACCGCGACCCGCGACCGGGTGCTGGCCGCGGCCCAGGAACTGGACTACGTCGCCTCGCCGTTCGCCGCCCGGCTGGCCAGCGGCCGGTCCTCGACGCTCGGCGTGGTGGTGCCGTTCGTCAACCGATGGTTCTTCTCCGAGGTGCTCGGCTCGGTCGAGTCGGTGCTGAGCAACGCCAACTACGACCTGCTGCTGCACAACCTGGGCGACAGCGAGGGACGGGCCCGGTTCTTCTCGATGCTGCCGGTGCGCAAGCGGGTGGACGCGGTGCTGGTGGTCAGCCTGGCGCTGACCGACGAGGAGGTCGCGGCACTGCAGACGCTGGAGCTGCCGGTCGGCGTGCTCGGGGTGAAGCACCCGGGCATGTTCTCGGTGCGGATCGACGACGTCGCGGCCGCGACCACCGCGGCGAACCACCTGCTTTCCCTCGGCCACCGGCGGATCGGGCTGATCGGCGGCGACACCGACGACCCGATGCGGTTCACCCCGCCGCACCACCGGGGCACCGGTTACCGCCAGGCGCTGCTCGAGGCCGGCGTGGAGCCGGATCCGGCGCTGAGCGTGCTCGGCTACTTCACCGTGCAGGGCGGCGAGGTCGCCATGCGGAAGCTGCTGGACAACCCGCACCCGCCGACCGCGGTGTTCGCCGAGTCGGACGAGATGGCCTACGGCGCGATGATGGCGATCCGCCGGCGCGGCCTGCGGGTGCCGGACGATATCGCGGTGATCGGCTTCGACGACCATGCCACCGCCGAGCTGATGGATCTGACCACCATCCGGCAGCCGGTAGGTGAGCAGGGTGCGGTGCTGGCCCAGGAGCTGCTCGACTCGCTGTCCGGCAACGCCGAGCCGTCCGACCTGGTCCTCGACACCGAATTGGTGGTGCGCGGCTCTACCGTGTCGTCCGAGAGCGTGTACGCCTGCCCCGAGCAGGCCTAACCCAGCTCGGTCACCAACTCCCGAGCAGGCCTAACCCAGCTCGGTCGCCAACTCCGCCGCCGTCGGCGGGTTCGCGCCGGCCCGGGCCACCGTCAGCGCGGCCACCAGTGCCGCCTGCTCGACGACCGGACGCAGCTGTGCGCCGTCCGGGACGTTGCCGCCGGCCAGCAGCCCGGAGCGGTCCAGCGCATCGATCAGGCCGGCCATGAACGCGTCGCCGGCACCCACCGTGTCCACCACCGTCACCGGTCGGCTGGGCACCGGGAACGGCTCGCCGGCACCCGCGATCGCCCACGCGCCCCGGCCACCGTCGGTGACCACGACCACCGCCGGACCCCGTTGCTGCCAGTGCCGCAGTGCGTCGGCGAGGTGGGAGTCCGGGTACAGCCAGGCCAGGTCCTCGGCGGAGGCCTTGACCACCCGGGACAGCGCGACCAGCCGCTCGATCCGGGCGACCGCGGCCGCCCGATCGCCCAGCAGCGCCGGCCGGATGTTCGGGTCGTAGCTGATCATCGTCGTGCTGGCGAGCTCGGCCAGCCGGGCTTCGATGGCCAGCGCCCCCGGGTCGGTCCAAGACGCCAGCGAGCCGGTGTGCACCCAGCCGGCATCGTCCGGGATCCGGGCCAGCTCGGCCGGCGTCCACTGCCAGTCGGCGGTGCCGGTGCGGTAGAAGTCGTAGCTGGCGTTGCGCTCGGCGTCCAGGCTCACCACGGCCAGGGTGGACGGCTCGGCGGCGGCCACCGCCAGCGATAGGTCGACCCCGTTGTGTACGGCGTGCGCGCGCAGTTGCCGTCCGAAGGCATCACCGGACAGCCGGGCAACCAGCCGGGCCGGCTGGCCGAGCCGGGCCAGGCCGATCGCCACGTTGAACGGGCTGCCGCCGGGGTGGGCGTGGTAGCGCGCGGTGCCGTCGGGATCGACGGGCTGGCCGACCAGATCGATCAGCGCCTCGCCGATCACGCACACCATGGATGCAGACGCTAGCCGGAACTGTCGCCGGCTGCCGCTATCTTGTCCGAGTGCGCGTGATGCTGCTGGACTCGGCCAGCCTGTACTTCCGGGCCTTCTACGGGGTGCCGGATTCGGTGACCGCGCCGAACGGGATGCCGGTGAACGCGGTGCGCGGCTTCTGCGACATGGTGTCGAACCTGATCACCCGGTTCTCCCCCACCGATCTGGTGGCCTGCCTGGATTACGACTGGCGGCCGGCCTGGCGGGTTGAGTTGCTGCCGTCGTACAAGGCGCACCGGGTGGCCATCCCGCAGCCGGCCGGCAAGCCGGACGTGGAGAACGTGCCGGATCTGCTGGAACCGCAGGTGCCGGTGCTGCTGAAGGTGCTGGAGGCGGCCGGGCTGTGCGCGGTGGGCGCGGACGGCTTCGAGGCCGACGACGTGATCGCCACGCTGGCACATCGCTACGACGAGCAGGGCGCCTCCGTCGATGTGGTCTCCGGTGACCGGGACCTGATCGACCTGGCCACCGAGCGGGTGCGGGTGATCTACACCGGCAAGGGGATGTCGAAGCTGGTGGAGTTCTCCCCCGAGGTGGTGGAGGCCGAGTACGGCATCCCGGCCGGGCACTATGCGGACTTCGCGATCCTGCGCGGCGATCCGTCCGACGGGCTGCCCGGCGTACCCGGGGTGGGTGCCAAGACGGCAGCGCTGGTGGTGAGCAAGTACGGCCGGATCGAGCAGATCCTCGAGGCTGCCCAGACCAGCCGGCTGAGCGGTGCGGTGCGCTCGAAGATCCTCGCCGCCGCGGATTATCTGGCGGTCGCACCGGCGGTGGTGCGCGGACGGACGGACGTGGAGATTCCCTCGCTGCACACGGCCATTCCGGCCACGCCGGCGGATCCGGAACTGCTGGCGGCACTGGCCGAGACGTTCGGCCTGGAATCGGCGATGGCACGCCTGACCAAGGCCATCGCCGGCGTGCACGGTTAGCTCGATCGTGCGGCTGGCGTCGGGACCGCCTACCGCGACTACACCTGCTGGGCGATGACGCCGCGCCGGATGGCGGTGACGGCGGCCGCGGCGGTGTTCCGGATGGCCGGCGGGATCGCGTCGGCTCGCGACAGCTGCTCCAGCAGATCGAGCAGCTGGCGCATCCACCGGACGAAGTCGCCGGCCGGCATCTCCGGCCCGTTGGCCGCGACGGAGTTCAGCACCCGGTCCAGCGAATCGCCCCTGGTCCAGCGATAGCTGGCCCAGACGAAACCCAGATCCGGCTCCCGGGTAAGCGGCAGGTTCCGGTCGGCCTCGGCCTCGCTGAGCAAGGCCCACAGCCGGTGCGTCTCGGCCAGCGCCAGCCGAACCCGGCCGGCCGGCAGCTTCGGGGCGATCGTCTCGTCCCGCCGCGCCTCGTACACCACCGCCGAGCAGACCGCGGCCAGTTCGCTGGCATCCAGGTCCGACCAGGCGCCGTTCTGCAGGCATTCGGCAATCAGCAGGTCTGACTCCGACCAGATCCGCGACAGCCGCCGGCCGGCCTCGGTGATGGCGTCCTCGCCGGTCAGGTAGCCGCGCTCGGTGAGCAGCGCGCAGATCCGGTCGAAGGTGCGCGACAGCGAATGGGTGCGGCTCTCGGCCTTGCGGACGAGCGCACGATTCTCCTTCTCCAACCGGCTGAAACGCTCGGCCCAGCGGGCGTGCTCGTCCCGGTCAGCGCAGCCGTGGCAGGGATGAGCGCGCAGCCTCGCCCGAAGGTCGGCCACCTCCGGATCGTCCGCGGCCGGGCCGCGGGAGCGCCGCCCGCGCGGCTCGGACGGCAGGTGCAGGCTGCGCAGCGAAGAGGCGAGATCCCGCCGGGCGGCGGGGTTGCGGTAGTTGAAGTGCCGGGAGACCTTGACCTTTCCGAGCACCTCGACCGGCCGGTGGAAGTCGAGCAGGGTGACCGGCCCGGCCCAGCGATCCTCGGTGAGCACCAGCGGCCGCGGGTCCGCGATCGGTGACACGCCCGGATCCAGCACGATCGCCAACCCGGCCCGGCGCCCGCCCTGCACCCGGATCACGTCGCCGATGGATAATGCTTCCAATGACTGGGCAATCTCGGCGCGGCGTTCGGAATTGCCTTTCTTGCTCAGCATCTTCTCCCGCTCGGAGAGCTGCTCGCGCAGCTCCTGGTAGCTGGCGAAGTCGCCGAGGTGGCAGTGCATCTTGTCGCGCACCTCGGCCATTGCCCGGTCGTTGCGGGTGATCTGGCGTTTCAGCCCGACCACCGAGCGGTCCGCCTGGAACTGCGCGAACGAGGACTCCAACATCTCCCGGGCGGCCGGGCGACCGAGCTGGGACACCAGATTGATCGCCATGTTGTAGGACGGCCGGAACGACGAGCGCAGCGGGTAGGTGCGGGTCGAGGCCAGGCCGGCGACCCGGGCCGGGTCCACCTCGGGACTCCACAGCACCACCGCATGGCCCTCGATGTCGATGCCACGCCGGCCGGCCCGTCCGGTCAGCTGGGTGTACTCCCCCGGCGTCAGGTCGGCATGCGCCTCGCCGTTGAACTTGACCAGCCGCTCCAGCAGCACGGTGCGGGCAGGCATGTTGATGCCGAGCGCCAGGGTCTCGGTGGCGAACACGGCCCGCACCAGCCCGCGGACGAACAGCTCCTCGACGACCTCCTTGAACACCGGGATCATGCCGGCGTGGTGGGCGGCGATGCCGCGCTGCAGGCCGTCCAGGAACTCCCAGTAGCCGAGCACGTCGAGGTCGTCGGCGGACAGGCTCGCGGTTCGTGCCTCGACGATCTGCCGGATCTCCTCCCGCTCGGAGTCGTCGGTCAGCCGCAGGCCGGCGGCCACGCACTGGCGCACCGCGGCGTCGCAGCCGGCCCGGGAGAAGATGAAGGTGATGGCCGGCAGCAGGCCCTCCCGGTCCAGCCGGCTGATCACCTCCGGCCGGTGCGGCGGCCGCCAGCGCACCGCGGCCGGATAGCGACCCCGCCCGCGACCGGCCTCGTTGACGCGCATCCGGTTGCGGACGAAGCCGATCAGCTCCCGGTTCACCTCGGCCTGGTCGTCGTCGGCGCCGAACAGGTCGAACATCCGACTGCCGACCAGCATGTGCTGCCACAGCGGCACCGGACGCTGCTCGTGCACGATCACCCGGGTGTCGCCGCGCACCTCGACCAGCCAGTCGGCGAACTCCTCGGCGTTGGACACGGTCGCCGACAGCGACACCAGCCGCACCGCGTCCGGCAGGTGGATGATCACCTCCTCCCACACCGCGCCACGGAACCGGTCGCCGAGGTAGTGCACCTCGTCCATCACCACGTAGCCCAGCCCGACCAGCGCCTCGCTGCCGACGTAGAGCATGTTGCGCAGCACCTCGGTGGTCATCACCACCACCGGGGCGTGCGGGTTGATCGCGTTGTCGCCGGTCAGCAGCCCGATCTGCTGTGGCCCATACCGGGCGATCAGGTCGTTGTACTTCTGGTTCGACAGCGCCTTGATCGGTGTCGTGTAGAAGCATTTCTGGCCGACGCTGAGAGCGAGGTGGATCGCGAACTCGCCGACCACGGTCTTGCCCGCGCCGGTCGGCGCGCAGACCAGCACGCCGTAGCCCTGTTCCAGCGCCTCGCAGGCGCGGAGCTGGAAGTCGTCGAGGTCGAAGCTGTACCCGGCGCGGAAGTCGGTCAGGGTAGGAAACTTCGCCCGCTGCCGGGATTGCGCATAGCGCTCTGCGGGCGTCGCCATGCATTCCAGACTACGGACCCGCGGCGAATGGGCCCGCACGCCGCTGGTTAGCTGATCGGTGTGGCCAGATGGCAGTGGACCGGCGCGGCGGTGCTGTTCGACATGGACGGCACCCTGATCGACTCCGGCGCCAGCGTGCAGCGGGCCTGGCGGTGGACTTCGTCCCGGCTGGGCCTGCCGTTCTCGGCGTTCGAGCCGTACCTGCACGGCATCCCGGCCGAGCAGGTGCTGGCCCAGGTCGCGGCCAACCTGGCGGCCGAGCAGCGAACGTCGGTGGCCGCCGAAATGCTGGCCCGGCAGGCGGCGGACACCGACGGGGTCGTCGCGTTGCCGGGCGCTGCTGCGGCGCTGGCGGCATTGCCTGTGCACCGCTGGGCGGTGGTCACCTCGGCCGACCGGGCGCTTGCCGAAGCCCGGCTGGGCGCGGCCGGACTGCCGCTGCCGTCCTGCCTGGTGACCGCCGAGTTGACTCCCGCCGGCAAGCCGGCGCCGGATTCCGTACCTGTACGCGGCCGCGCAGCTCGCCGTGGCCCCGGCCGACTGCCTGGTGGTCGAGGACTCGCCGGCCGGCGTGCGATCCGGCCGGGCGGCTGGCTGCTCGGTGCTCGGCGTGCTCACCACCGTCGCCGAACTGGACGGGGTGGACCGGGCGGTTGCCGACCTGACCGAGGTGGAGTTCGCCGGAGACGGCGCCGAGGTGGGCGTGCGGCTTCGTACGGACTGAGTCGGATCGTCGCTGAGGCCGCCAGTTTCTGAGGCCGTTCCCGGTCCTGCGCTGGCAGACTTGATGCCGTGGTGCGGCCGGTCGAGTCCCTGACGGCGACCTCCGGCGACCCCGCGATGCTGGAGCGGCACCTGCTGCGCCGGGTGCTGGCCGAGGTGCGATGGTCGTTCCAATGGCCGTGCAACTGGCTGCTCGGGGTCTTCATCAACCTCGGCCTGTCGCTGGCGTGGCTGGCCTGGGTGCCGTTGCGCGGCCAGCCCCATCACGACTGGGTGATCGTGGTCGGCACCTACTTCGCGGTGTTCATCCTGGCCGACATCACCACCACCAACGTGCTCGGCCTGGACGCGGTGCGGGTCCGGGTCAGCCTGGCCAGCGGCGTTCGGGTGCGCCGGTTACTGATGACCAAGAACCTGGCGCTGCTGGTCATCGTCGGCCTGCCGACGCTGATCTTCACCGGCGTGCTGACCCTGCGCAGCGAACTGCCGCACCGGCTGGTGCTCACCCTGCCCGGAGTGGCGCTGCCGATGTTCGCCTGGCTGGGCGTGGGCAATGTGGTCTCGGTGCTGCTGCCGGTCGCGGTACGGCCGCTGCACGTCCGCTGGCTCGAGCGTCGCAACTGGCGCACCACGCTGCCGTGGCTGGCCTGCCTGTCCATCCCGTACGCGCTGCTCTACGCGGTGGATCCGGTCGGCGACACCCCGGACCTGCTGGTGCGTCAGCTGCCCCGAGGCTGGCGCACCGAGCAGGTGCACGGGCTGGTCATGCTGCTGACCGGGCTGGTCATCTGGCTGGCGGGCAGCTGGCTGGCCGGCGGCCTGGTCCGCCGGTTCGGCCTGCGCGTGCGATAGCTGATCCGCGGCCTGCGCAGGAACGAACTACGGCAGCGCGGTCAGGCCGGGCGGCACCGATCCGAGCGGCACCAGCACCGGCAGCGCCGCCGGCACGCACCGAGCCCGGATCGGCAGCGCCGCCACCCGCTCGCCGTCGGCGTAGGCGATCACCCCGTCACCGGCCAGCGTCACCTCCTTGGCCCGATGCTGCGCGACGGCCGGATGGCCGATGTGCCCCGCTCGCGGCAGCGTCGGCGCCAGCCGGGCCAGCGTCAACCGGGACACCGGCCCGACCACCGTCACGTCGAAAACGCCGTCGTCCATCTTGGCCCGCGGCGTCATCAGCTTGCCCCCGCCGTACTGCGGGCCGTTGCCGATCGCCACCAGGGTGACCGGCAGCTCCGCCTCGACGCCGTCCAGGCCCAGCCGAACCCGGTGCGCGCGCAGCCGCAGCAACTCGATGCCGATCGCCACGTCGTACCGGCGCGGACCGGCCGGCCAGCGCAGCCGGTTGGCCCGCTCGTTGACCGCCGAGTCGAAGCCCCCGTAGCACATGGTCAGCCACCAGCGACCGATCGAGCGCGCCTCGCAGTGGCCCAGATCGATCCTGGCCGTCGAGCCAGCTCGCAGCGCGGTCAGCAGCGCGTCGGCTGCGGCCATCGGATCGGCCGGCACGCCCAGCGCGGCCGCGGTGTCGTTGCCGGAGCCGGCCGGGATGATGCCCAGCGGAACGTCGCCCTCGGCCAGCGCGTTCGCGGCCAGGTGCGCGATCCCGTCCCCGCCGCACACGATGACGGCATCGCTGTGCTCGGCCGCCCGTGCCAGCAGCGACACCGATTCGGCCTCACTGCCGCCGACCAGCACCCGGACGTCGGCTGCCCGGCCCAGCCGCTCGGCGACCCGGCCCGCCACCGAGGCGGCGCTGCCCTTGTTGGCGGCCGGATTCACCACCAGGCTGATCCGCGGACCACTCACCACTGGCGGAGCCACATCGTTACGGCAGGTCCGTCCAGTCCGAGGATCGATCCAGCCGCTCCGGCAACGGGTTCACCGGCGAGGCCACGTCGTCCGGCAGTTGTTCGGCCAGCTGCCGGCGGGCTCGCCGCCGGTCGTGCAGGAAGCACCAGAGCACCGCCAACTCGAACAGCAACACCATCGGCACCGCCATCGCCACCATGGTGAACGGATCGGTGGACGGCGTGGCCACCGCGGCGAACGCGAAGACCAGGAAGATGCCCAACCGCTGGCCCCGGCGCAGCAGCGGGTACGGCAGCACCCGAACCGCGTTGAGCATGATGATCAGCAGCGGCAGCTCGAACGAGGCGCCGAAGATCACCAGCATCAGCACGACGAAGGAGATGTAGTTGTTGACGTCCAGCCCGGCCTGGGTACCGCTGCCGGCCTGGGTGACCAGCACGTTCAGGCCCTTGTACAGGGTGAAGTACGCCAACCCCATGCCGAGTGCGAACAGCGCGCTGGAGCTGATCACGAACGCGATCGTCCAGCGCCGCTCGTTCCTGCGCAGGCCCGGAGTGACGAACGCCCACAGCTGGTACAGCCACAGCGGCGCGGTCAGGATCGCGCCGGCCACCACCGAGACCTTGAGCCGGATGGTGAAGCCGTCCAGCGGTGCCCGGAACAGCAGCTTGCACTGCGACTCGCTCTGGTTCAGCGCGCCCAGCCGGTGCTGGAACGGGATGTTGCAGTACGGCTGCTTGAGGATCTCCAGCAGCGGGTTGTAGACCACCCAGCCGACCACCGCACCAAGCCCGACGATGATCATCACCACGATCAGCCGCCGCCGCAGCTCCCGCAGGTGGTCGAGGATCGACATCCGCCCCTCGGGGTTGACCGGCTTGCGGAGCCGGCGGACCATCCTGGTCATCCGGGCTGTCGCCGCGGCTCGGCGCCCTGCTCGGCGGTGCCCGGCCGCAGCGCGGCGGCCCGGTCAGCTGCCGCCTGCAGCTGGGCGGCGAGTTCGGCCAGCTCGATCCGGGTCCGGTCCAGCTTGGCCCGGTCGGCATTCAGCCGGCGCGCCTTCCAGGCCAGCTCGTAGCCGGCGAAGCCGAGCAGCACGACGGCGAACAGCACGGCGAACGCCCACGCCCCGACCACCAGCCACACCTGCATGGCTGTTGAGCTTACTGAGTTCGGTATGCCGCGAGCGCGGTCGCCGCCGACTCGGCACAGGCCCGAGCCAGCCAGCCCGGTGCCAGCACCGCGACCGCCCCGCCGGACCGGCGCACCAGTGCCGCCACCCACGCCGGGTCAGCCACCCGCAAGCTCACCCGCAGTTCGCGGGTGCCTCCCGCGCCGGCCACCGGGGCGACCGTCTCGCACGGGTAGTAGTCGCTCACCCACTCCCAGCCGGAGCCCAGCCGCAGCTCGACCAGCAGGTGTTCCGGCGCCGGCCGGTACACCCCGCCGGCCAGGTCGGCAGGCTTCAGGTCGTCCGGTGACAGGTCGGCCGGCAGCCGGGCCGGCTCGTCCAGCAGCCGGGCGTCCTCGAACCGGTCCAACCGGAACACCCGCATGCCCTCGGCACGCCGGCACCACGCCTCCAGGTAGGCCATCCCGTCGGCGTAGAACACCCGCACCGGATCGACCACCCGATGGGTGGACTCATCCCGGGCCGCGGTGTAGTAGCGCAACTCCACCGCCCGCTGCTCGTCCACCGCGCGCTGGGCCAGCGCCAGCCAGCGATCCTGGGTGGCCAGCCGGATGTCCACCGCGGTGGTGTCCAGGTGCTGGCCGGCCGCCGTCTCGATCTTGGCCAGCGCCCGTTCCGCGGCGCCGCCCTCGGTCGCCCCGGGCAGCTCGGTCAGCGTACGCAGCGCCACCGCCAGGGTCATCGCCTCGGTGGCGGTCAGCTTCAACGGCCGGCGCAGCCCGCCGTCGTAGGTCACCGAGACCGTGTCGCCCTCGAACAGCAGGTCGATCAGGTCCTCCGGCCCGGAGCTGCGTCCGCACAGCCAGAGCATCTCCAGCTCCTTGCGCACCTGCTCCGGCTCGATGCCGAACGCGTGCGCGGTCTCGCTGATCGAGGCCACCCCGCGGGCCAGCACGTAGGGCACCAGGGCCAGCAGCCGGGAGACCTTGTCGCTGGTATCGCTGCGGGTCATCGCCGTCCCCCGCCCGTCATCGCTGTCCCCGTCATCGCTGTCCACCGGTGGCGGCTTCCAGCAACGCCATCACGGCCTTGGCCAGCTCCGGCGGTTCGAGCACGAACGCGTCCGCGCCTGCCGCCGCGACCAGGCCCGCGGTGCGATCCAGATCCCGGTAGAAGATGCTCAGCACGTCGGCGTCCTCGCCGTGCTCCACCTCGTGCGCCAGCCGGCGTAGCTGGCCGGCCCGGCTGGGCGCCACCCGGACCTTCGCGAGCTGGTCCGGCAGGTGGTTCGCGCCGCGCACCAGCTCCAGCATGTCCAGCCCGACCGGCCGGCTGGTCTCGGCCGTGCCGGGCAGCGTCTTCACCTCGCCGACGATCCGGTCCAGCCGGAAGCTGCGCACCTCGCCGCGGTCGCGGTCGTGGCCGACCACGTACCAGCGACCGCGCCAGGACAGCACCCCCCACGGTTCGACGGTGCGCCGGTCGGTGGTGTCGCTGTAGCGCTTGTGATGCCGGAACTGCACCACCCGCCGGCCGGAGACGGCGGCCACCAGCGGCGGCAGCGCCGGTTCGCTGCCGGACAGCGGCGGCAGCGCGTCGGACACCGGCTCCTCGATCTCGATGCCGGCCGCGCGCAGCTTGATCAGCGCGGCACGCGCCTCCGAGGCCAGCGACGCGGTGCTCCACAAGCGGGCCGCCAGCCCGACCGCGGCCGCCTCGTCGGCGGTGAAGCTGATCGGCGGCAACTCGAAGTCCTTGCGCGCGATCCGGTACCCGTCCTCGGTGTCGAACACCGAGTTGCGGCCGGTCTCCAGCGGGATGCCGAGCTCGCGCAGCTCAGCCTTGTCCCGCTCGAAACTGCGCTTGAACGCCTCGTCCGGGTTGCTCGCACCGTCGGCGACCTGATAGCCCTCCACGGTGTCGCGGATGCGGTCGGCGGTGATGAATTGCCGGGTGGACAGCAGGCACAGCACCAGAGACACCAGTCGCTGCTGTCGTCGGGCGGCCATATCTGACAACGGTATGCCACGGGCCCCCGCGCGCCGGGTAACACCCCGAGCCGCTCGCACCGGGTGATCCGCGGAGGTGGTCACATCGAGGCAATCAACTTCTCGACGCGATCGTCCACCGAGCGGAACGGGTCCTTGCACAGCACGGTCCGCTGCGCCTGGTCGTTCAGCTTCAGGTGCACCCAGTCCACCGTGAAGTCCCGCCGGGTCTCCTGCGCGCGCTTGATGAACTCCCCGCGCAGCTTGGCCCGGGTGGACTGCGGCGGCACGTTCTTGGCCTCGAAGACCGCCAGGTCGGTGGTCACCCGGCTCACCGCTCGGCGGGCGTTGAGCAGGTAGAACAGGCCGCGGTCCCGCCGGATGTCGTGGTAGGTCAGATCCAGCTGGGCGATCCGCGGTGAGGACAGCGGCAGGTCGAACTTGGAGCGGTAGCGCTCGATGAGCTGGAACTTGGTGGCCCAGTCGATCTCCCGATCGATCAGGCTCAGATCCTGGGAGTCCACCGCCTTCAGGGTGCGTCCCCACAGGTCGAGCACCTGCTCGGTCAGCGGGTCGCTGCCGGCGGTGTCGACGAAGGCCCGGGCCTTCTCGTAGTACTCGCGCTGGATCTCGCTCGCGCTGGCCATCCGGCCGTTGGCCAGCTTCACCTGGCGGGTACCGGTCAGGTCGTGGCTGATCTCGCGGATGGCCCGGATCGGGTTCTCCAGCGTCAGATCCTTGAACGTGATCCCCTGCTCCATCATCCGCAGCACGAGATCCGCGCTGCCGACCTTGAGCAGCGTGGTGCACTCGTTCATGTTGGAGTCGCCGACGATCACGTGCAGCCGCCGGTACCGCTCGGCGTCGGCGTGCGGCTCGTCCCGGGTGTTGATGATCGGCCGGGACCGGGTGGTGGCCGAGGACACCCCCTCCCAGATGTGCTCGGCCCGCTGGCTCAGGCAGTACACCGCGCCGCGCGGGGTCTGCAGCACCTTGCCGGCGCCGCAGATCAGCTGGCGGGTGACCAGGAACGGGATCAGTACGTCGGCCATCCGGCTGAACTCGCCGTGCCGGGCGACCAGGAAGTTCTCGTGGCAGCCGTAGGAGTTGCCGGCCGAGTCGGTGTTGTTCTTGAACAGGTAGATGTCGCCGGCGATGCCCTCGTCGTTCAGCCGGCGCTCGGCATCGATCAGCAGGCCTTCCAGGATCCGCTCGCCGGCCTTGTCGTGGGTGACCAACCCGACCAGTGAGTCGCATTCCGGGGTGGCGTACTCCGGGTGGCTGCCCACGTCGAGGTAGAGCCGGGCGCCGTTGCGCAGGAAGACATTGGACGACCTGCCCCAGCTGACCACCCGCCGGAACAGGTAGCGGGCCACCTCGTCCGGGCTGAGCCGGCGCTGACCCTCGAACGTGCAGGTCACGCCGTATTCGTTTTCGATCCCGAAGATACGTCGCTGCACACGACCAGCCTAGTCAGCGATCGGCGGCCGTGGGCGGTCTTGCCACGCCTTTGACGACGAACCGTGACCGTCTTCCGCCCGGAGGAGAGAGGCCGGACGGACGGCCGCAGGCAGGTCACCGAGCGAAGCCGGCTCTTTGCACCGAGTGACCGACGTCGTATCGGTGTGAAACCGGCTTCGGCATCCATCTGGCATATCTGGCATCACCGTTGCGCAGCCGCCGCCGGTCGCGTATCAACACGTTGTTCGGGCGAGGCACGGGGGCTCGTTCCGGTCGGCGCTTCGCATGCGCGACAGCAGTGTCACGCGGCGGAGTGCCAGGGGGCCCTCGTGTTCGGGGGGCCGATGACCGCGACGACCTACAGGCCAGCTTCGCACCCGCAGGTGCCAGCTGATGAACCGGCGCGCGCCGAGACTGCCGGCTCGCCGGCAGCCAGCGGCTCGCCGGCCAGGACGGTGTTCCGCCGGCAGCGCTTCCCCCGGATCCCGGGACAGCTGGCCTGCCATCCGCTGATCTGGCGCAGGTGCATCGGCCGGGTTCCTGGCGCGCCGCCGGCCGGCCCGCTGCCGGTCCGGTTGCCAGCCGGGCTGCTGCCGCCGGCGCCGGTTCCGGAGCCAGCGCCGGTTCCGGAGCCGGAGCAGTGTGCGGAGGCGATGCGTACGGAACCGGAGCGGCGGGCGGAGCCGGAGCAGCCCGTCCAATCCGCGCAGCCCGCAGACCCGGGCCGCCTCGCGGAATCGGTGGCGGAGGTCGATGGCCTGGGCGATGCCGCGCACCAGCCGAAGCATCTGGATCAGGGCATCGCTACCCGGCCGGCCCGCCGGCGGCTGCTCGGACCGGTGCTGGTCGCGGTGCTCGCCTGCCTCCTGCTGGCGCCGCTGGCGACCGCCGGCTACCTGCTGTTGCGACCGGCCGGTGCCAGCACGCCGGCACCGCAGGCCGCCGCGGTGCAGCGGACGACGGCCGATCCAGCTGGCCAGCTGGTGACCTGGGTCCTGCAGAACCTGCCCGGCTATCCCGTCCTGCTGACCGACGCCGGAATGCGCAACCAACTGGTCAGCCGCGGCTATCCGAGCGCCGACGTTGACGTGCTCGCGGCCGGTGCCGGCCAACCGTCCGACCGATCCGTTCCCGGCGGAGCCCGCTTCCTGGTCGTCACTCCGGGCCTGCGCGCCGCCGCCCGGCTGCCGAACACCGCGGCCGGCGCACTTGCGAGCCGGGCACTGGCGAACGCCCTGCCGCTGGCCGTATTCGGCGACGGTGCCCACCGGATCCAGCTCAGCCAACCCGTCAGCCAGCCGGCCGAGACGGGGCAGCGGGCGCGACTGGCCGCCGGCCGCGCACTGATCGGTGACGCCGGCCTCACCCTGGACCGGGCCGTCATGCCCGCGGTGACCGGCGGCCAGCTGGATCTGCGGGTCGCCAGCGCGCTGAGGATGCTGGCCGCCCGGCAGCCGACCGAACTGATCGGACTGGAGCAGGATGCCGCGGAACGGCGGGCCGGTTCGCCCGTCCGGGTCGTCGTCATCCGGCTGGCCGGCAACGGCGACCAGCTGCTGGCCGGGATGCTGGCCGGCCTGCCGAGCGCCCTGCGCCCGGCCCAGTACACCCAGCAGAGCGGCAGTTGTCAGCTGGTCTGGCTGCCGGACCGGACGGTCGGCCTGCCGGCCAGCCGATGAGCAAGCATCGAGCCGGTGGGCGGCGGGTCGATCCGCACGCAGGGATGCAGTACGGCGTGCGGGGCCGGTCGCCCTGGTTGCGGCTGACGGCCGGCTTCGGCGCCCTGCTGGCGCTGGTGGGCGGCGTCGGTTACCTGATCTCGGCCCAGCCGGGCAAGGCGCCGGGGGCCCGGCTGGTCGAGCCGTCCACCGGTCCGACGCCGCAGTCGACCGCTCGAACGCCCGCGACCGGCTCGACTCCGGCCGCCTCAACGGCTACCAAATCCTCGACGACGACGGCGGCTGCCGGATCGGCGGCCGCCGGTGACCCGCTGGCGGCCGCCCTCGGCTCGCCCGCCGGCAGGCCGGTCCGGATCCGGGTTCCGGCGATCGGGGTGGACAGCGCCCTGCAACCGCTCGGGCTGCTGCCGGACGGCAGCCTGCAGGCACCGTCGCAGCCGGGGCGCGCCGGCTGGTACGCCGGTGGCGCGGTGCCCGGTGCCGTCGGATCGGCCGTGATCGCCGGGCAGGCGGACTCGCCCACCGCGGTGTTCCACCGGCTGCCCGAGCTGCGTGCCGGCGCCCAGGTGCTGATCAGCTGCCGGAGCGGCCGGCTGCTGCGCTTCCTGGTGTACGACGTGCACGGCTATCCGAAGCGCGGGTTTCCGTCCGCCGCGGTGTACGGGCCGGTATCCGCGCCGGTGCTGCGGCTGATCATCAGCACCGGCGGCTTCGACGATCAGGCACGGGACCAGCCGGTCAGCCTGGTGGTGTCGGCCCGCCTCGCCGGCGGCTGAGCCTTACAGCGACAGCCGCAGGACCACTTCGCCGCTGCTGTTGGAGATCTCGATCCGGGACAACGCCTGCTTGCGCCACGGGCTGTCCCGCACCAGCTCCACGTCCTCGTTCGGCTGTGGGCTCCAGCTGCCCAGATCGCGCGCCATGCCGGCCCGGTTGAACACCACCATCCGGTAGGACAGCTCCGAGCCGGGATAGTCCGGCGCCTGGGTGCTGTGGTAGCCGCAGTCGAGCTGGATCCGGGTGTTGGTGCCGTCGCCGAGCAACCGCACGGTGGCGTGGATGCCGGCTGCATCCGGGCTGATGGCCTGCATCACCAGGGTCTGCGGGCGGTGCGTGTCCGACCAGTAGCGCAGGCCACCGAAGGCCATCGCCGCGAGCAGGCAGGCGACCAGGAAGCCGGTGGCCGCGGTGCGCATAGTGCGCCGGGACCGGTGCCGGCCCACCTCGGCCAGCAGCCTGGGCAGCAACGATTCCGGAACCGGATCGGGCTCCAGGCCGTCCAGGGTGGCGGGATCGACCCGCTCCAGCACCGCGGGCAGGCCGGCCAGCTCGCTCACCGACTGCTGGCAGATCGAGCAGGACGCCAGGTGCCGCTCGAAGGCCAGCCGCTCGGCCGGCTCCAGCGCACCGAGCAGGTAGGCGGCGTCGTCGTAGGCGAACAGTTCGTGCTCCGCGGTGAAGTCGGTCACTGCTCCACCCCCATCTCGGCCAGCGCTAGCTTCAATGCCCGCAACGCGTAGTGCGTCCGGGACTTTACGGTGCCCTCGGCGATCCCCAGCCTTTCCGCGGTCTCCCGGACCGAGGAGCGGCGGTAGAACATCTCCACCAGCACGGCCCGGTGCTCGCTCGACAGCTGCAGCAAGGCATCGGTGATCAGCCGGGACTGCACCAGCGCGTCGGTGTGGTCGGTGCCGTAGGACTCCGGCACCTCGGCGACCAGCTTCTCCGGCCGGGCACTGCGCGCCCGCCACTCGTCGATCACGATCCGACGTGCCACGGTGTACAGCCAACCACGGGCGGCACCGAGTTGCTCAGAGCTGAACGCCGGGCTGTCCGGATGCCGCCAGGCGCGCAGCATCGTCTCCTGGACCACGTCCTCGGCGGCTTGCCGGTCGCCGCCGGTCAAACGCACAGCGAAGGCCCACAAGGCGGCGGCATGCTCGTCATGCAGGGCCTGCATGAACTGCTGCTCCTTGCCCACTGTGCCGACTGTGCGGCCGGCGGTGCGCGGCGGCATCGAGGAGCTCCGATCTGGCGTGGTTGCTGTCAGTGTGCAGTACGCGCGCCGCCCCCAACCGGTTCAACGAACGGCGCGGTGAACCTATCGGGGCTGCCGCACGTGGTCTTGAGCAGAACCGTTTCCGGCCAGAATGCGTGGGAGTTGTGCGATGACGAACACCGACGACCTGCCCGCGACCGCCGCCCGGGCGGCCTGGGCAGCCGCCGTGAGTACCGGCCTCGGCCGGCGTGCCCGGGTGAGCCGGCGCAGCGTGCTGAGCGCCGGGGCGATCGGGGTGGCCGGCGTCGCGCTCGCAGCCTGCACCCAGGCCGCCCCGCCGGACGACCCCACGGTGAACGGCGAGGGGGGTTCGGACAGCGGCTCAGCGGGAGCCGGCGCCGCGGGATCCGGTTCAGCGGGATCCGGCGCTAAGTCCGGCTCAGCCGGTACGCCGCTGGCCCAGCTGTCGGCCATCCCGGTCGGCGGTGCCATCTCGGCCACCGGGCCGAACGGTGCGGCACTGATCGTCGCCCGGCCGACCGGCGGCACGGTGGCCGCGTTCAGCGCCATCTGCACCCATCAGGGCTGCACCGTGGTGCCGGCCGGCAAGGAACTCGACTGCCCGTGCCACGGCTCGGTCTTCGACGCCACGACCGGAGCGGTGATCTCCGGGCCCGCGCCGCGCCCATTGCGCTCGGTGCCGGTGGCGATTTCCGGCAACAACGTGGTGCCGGCCTGACCGGCCGGCTGTGGAGGGACCGGCAGCCGGCTGGCCGATGATGGGACCTCGGCTAGTCGGTGTCGGGAAGCCGCTCGGCGCCGGTGCCCTCCGCAGCCGGCCCTGCCGGCTGGTTGCCTGGCCGTTGCCCGGGTTCACCGGCCGGCTGCTCGCCGCCGTTCTCGCCGGCCGGCGGGGTGCCGGCCGGCCGCGGGGTGTCGGTCGGTGGGGTGTCGGTGGGTTGGGTGTCGGTCGGCGGAGTGTCGGCCGGCGCGTCCGCTGAGTTCACCGCCGAACCGTTGCCGGGCAGCAGGCTGGTCAGCGCCGGCCCGAGGATCCGGCGGAACTTCCGGTTGCCCCGGTTGCGGTCCAGCACCGCGACCTCCAGGCTGTCGGCCGAGAGCGTTGCGGTTCGCGCCGTTCTCGCCGCCGACCGAGCCGAGCGCCGCGCACCGCGACCGCCATCGCCTCGGCCAGCGGCAGGTTCGGCCGGTAGGCCTCCCGCACCTGGCCGGCCACCGCGTCGGCCTGGCCGCCCATCACCAGGAAGTTCGGCTCGTCGACGATGGTGCCGTCGTAGGACAGCCGGTAGAGCTGGTCCTGAGCCGGCTGAGGCGCCGACCTCGGCCACGCACAGCTCCACCTCGTACGGCTTCTGCTGCTCGGTGAAGATGGCGCCCAGCGTCTGGGCGTAGGCGTTGGCCAGCGCCCGGGCGGTGACATCGCGCCGGTCGTAGGAGTAGCCGCGCAGGTCGGCCAGCCGGATGCCGGCCACCCGCAGGTTCTCGAACTCGTTGTACTTGCCGACCGCGGCGAACCCGATCCGGTCGTAGATCTCCGACACCTTGTGCAGCGCCGGGCTGGTGTTCTCGGCGACGAACAGCACGCCGTCGGCGTAGATGCAGCACGACCACGCTGCGGCCGCGCGCGATTCCCTTGCGCGCGTACTCCGAGCGATCGCGCATGATCTGCTCGGCCGAGGCGTAGAACGGCATCGACATTACAGGCTCTCCAGTTCGGTACTGCTGCTCAGGTGCGGGTCAGGAACCGGGCGCGGCGGCTGCGGCGCTCCAGCAGGGCCCGGACCATCGGTGTCCAGCGTGGCGTCCGGCGATCCGGCGGGTGCCGTCGGCGGTGGCGGTGAACACCATCGGGTAGATCCGCCGGGTGAGGTCGGGGCCGCCGGTGGCCGAGTCGTCGTCGGCGGCGTCGTAGAGGGCCTCGACGGCGACCGCGACCGCCTCGTCCTCGGACAGGCTGCGGCCGCCAGCAGCTTCTTCAGCGAACCTCTTGGCGAACACCGAGCCGGAGCCGACCGAGTGGTAGTACTGCTCGGGGTAGCGGCCGCCGGTCACGTCGTAGCTGTAGATCCGGCCCGCCGTCGGCCGGCTCACCGGCAGCCGCCGCATCGAGGTCGTAGCCGGCGAACAGCGGCACCACGGCCAGTCCCTGCATCGCCGCGCCGAGGTTGCCCCGGATCATGGTGGCCAGCCGGTTGCGCCTTGCCGTCCAGGGTGAGCGCGGTGCCCTCGATCTTCTCGTAGTGCTCCAGCTCGACCTGGAACAGCCGGACCAGCTCGATCGCGATGCCGGCCGTGCCGGCGATGCCGACCAGGCTGTAGTCGTCGGCGGCGAAGACCTTCTCGATGTCGCGCTGGGAGATCAGGTTGCCCATGGTGGCGCGCCGGTCGCCGGCCATCGATGACACCGCCGGCGAAGGTGGCGGCCACGATGGTGGTGCCGTGCGTCAGCTCCGGGCCGGCAGCCGCCCGCGCCACCGGCCAGCGCGCGCAGTCGCGCGCCGGGCAGCAGCTCCGCGGCGGCCGAGGACAGGAACTCGACGAACGACGACGAGCCGCGGCGCGGTCGCGCAACCGCAGCAGGCCCTGGTCGGAGCGGTCGAACCGACCGCTCACTGGCCGCCCTTCTGCACGAAGCTGCGGACGAAGTCCTCCGGGTTGGTCTCCAGCACCTCGTCGATGTCGTCGAGGATCGCGTCGACGTCGTCGCTGAGCTTCTCGTGCCGCTCGGCGACGTCGCTGCTGACCTCGTCGGTGACCTCGTCGACCGTCTTCGCGCTGCTTGGCGGGACGGGACTGTCCGCCTTCGTGACTTGCCATGCCTACCTCCGCGTTGGCCCGGCAGCGTGGAACGGGTACTGACGACCTTAGTAGTGACAACGTATCCGGGTAATCGGACGTGCCGAAACCCAATCGGCGCGAAATGTCCGGGTTCCCGCCGCGGCCGGTCGAACCGACGGGCCAGCTCAGCGGCCGAGCAGCTCGTCCACCAGCGACTTGGCGGTCGGGCAGCGGTCGAGCAGCTCCAGCACGTGCGCCCGGGAACCGCGCAGCGGCTCCAGGGTCGGTACCCGCACCAGCGACTGCTGGCCGACGTCGAAGATCACCGAGTCCCAGGACGCGGCGGCCACCGCCTCGGGGTAGCGGCGCAGGCATTCGCCGCGGAAGAAGGCCCGGGTGTCGGTCGGCGGATGCGCCACCGCCTCGGCCACCGACTCCGGATCGACCAGGGTGCGCATCGAGCCGCGCTGGACCAGCCGGTGGTACAGGCCCTCGTCCGGCCGGACGTCGGCGTACTGCAGGTCCACCGCGTGCAGCCGGGGCGCCGACCAGTCCAGCCCGTCGCGCTCCCGGAAGCCTTGCAGCAGCCGCAGCTTCGCCACCCAGTCCAGCTCGCCGGCCAGCTGCATCGGATCCTCGCCCAGCCGGGTCAGCACCGAGTCCCACTCGGTGAGCACCTGCACGGTCTGCGGGTCGACGTCGCTGCCGTACCGGTCATCGACGTACTTGCGGGCCCGGTCCAGGTACTCGCGCTGGATCTCCACCGCGGTCAGGTTGCGGCCGTCGGCCAGCTTCACCGGATGCCGCAGGCCCGGGTCGTGGCTGACCGCGCGCAGCTCGCGGACCGGCTCGGCGATCCGCAGCTCGTCGGTCAGCCAGCCGTCCTCGATCATCGCCAGCACCAGCGAGGTGGTGCCCACCTTGAGGAAGGTGGACAGCTCGGCGAGGTTGGCGTCGCCCAGGATGACGTGCAGCCGGCGGTACTTCTCGGCGTCGGCGTGCGGCTCGTCCCGGGTGTTGATGATCGGCCGCTTGAGGGTGGTCTCCAGCCCGACCTCGACCTCGAAGAAGTCGGCGCGCTGGCTGATCTGGAAGCCGTGCTGGTGACCGTCCTGGCCGATGCCGACCCGGCCGGCGCCGCACATCACCTGCCGGGTGACGAAGAACGGGGTGAGCTGGCTGACGATGGCCGCGAACGGGGTCTGCCGGCTCATCAGGTAGTTCTCGTGCGCGCCGTAGGACACGCCCTTGTTGTCGGTGTTGTTCTTGTACAGCGTGATGCTGGCTCCGGTCAGCTGCTCGGACTGCCGGGCCGCGGCGGCCATCACCAGCTCGCCGGCCTTGTCGAACCGCACCACGTCGAGCGGGTTGGTGACCTCCGGCGTGGAGTACTCCGGGTGGGCATGGTCGACGTAGAGCCGGGCGCCGTTGGGCAGCACCACGTTGGCCAGGCCCGGCGTCCTCCTCGTCGTCGAGGAACTGCTCGGCGACGTTGTTCGGCCCGGACAGGTCGAAGCCGCGCGCGTCGCGCAGCGGCGACTCCTCCTCGAAGTCCCAGCCGGGACGCCGGCGCCGGCCACCGGGCAGCAGCGAGGCGTAGCCGTTGACCACCTGGGCCGACAGCAGCATGGCGTTGGCATTCGGGCTGCCGGGCAGGCTGACGCCGTACTCGACCTCGGTGCCCATCACCCGGATGACGGTCATCGGCGCCCGCGACCGCTCCGCTCGCAGTTCATGTCCCCAAGGCTACGTGGTTGTAGGACCGGTGGGGCTCAAAGGTGCGCTTCCGGCGGCCGCCCGGCGTTCCCGTTCGGCCAGCGCGAAAGCGTTGGTCCGGCTGTCGTAGTGCCGCAGGCTGGGCAGCAGCGCCCCGGTCACGGCGACCCCGGCCACGCACAGCAGGCCGCCGGCGCTGATCGCGAACCGCACCCCGCGCACCGCCATGAAACCGGCCCGGGCGTTGCCCAGGGTGGGGCCGATCGAGTACGACAGCAGCTCGATGCCGGCCAGCCGGCCGCGGTAGGCGTCCGGGATGGTCTGGTCCCAGATCACCCCGCGGAAGGTGCCCGAAACCATGTCCGCGGCACCGGCCACCGCGAGCAGCACCAGGGCCCAGACCAGGTTCGGCATCAGCCCGGCCAGCCCCATCGCCGCGCCCCAGCAGGCCGCGGCGAGCGACGATGGCCAGGCCGTGCCGGTGCACCTTCGACGCACCCAGCCGGACAGTGCACCGGCCAGCAGCCCGCCGGCCGAATCGGCGGCGTAGAGCAGCCCGACCGCGTGCGGGGAATGCAGCACCGCGGCGAAGAACGGGAACAGCGCCATCGGCATCGCCATGGTCATCGCGACGGTGTCCACCAGGTAGGTGCCGAGCAGGTCCTTGCGGCCCGCGGCGTAGCGAATGCCCTCCCGCACGCTGGCCAGGGTGGCCCGCACGCCGGGCACCAGTTCGGCGGCGCTCGGCGGCAGCGGGTTCAGCCGCAGGAACACCAGCAGCGACAGCCCGAAGCTGGCCACGTCCATGCCGTAGGCCAGCCGGACGTCATAGCTGGCCAGCACCCCGCCCAGCACGGTGCCGGCGATGTTGGCCAGCCCCCAGCATTGGTTGTTCAGCATCGAGGCGGCCGGGATGTCGGCGTGCGGCACGTACCGGGGCAGCATCGCGTCCAGGCTCGGCCGCTGCATCGCATCGGCCGAGACCGCGCCGGCGGCCACCAGGTAGATCAGCCACAGCTGGGGCGCCGGCAGCAGCGCGTTCAGCAACAGCAGCCCGGTGCAGGCCAGGGCGGCCAGTTCGGACAGCAGCACCACGATGCGCCGGTCGAACCGATCCGCGATCGCCCCGCCGAGCAGCCCGACCACGATGATCGGGACGAACTCGGCCGCGCCGACCAGGCCCACCGCGACCGTGGAGCCGGTCAGCTGCTTGATCTGGATCGGCACCGCGACCATGGTGAAGAACGAGCCGAAGCTTGACACGCTGGCGGCGATGGTGCGCAGCCGGAAATCCCGGTAGCGGCGCAGCGGGCTGACGTCGATAGCAAGCGCCCGTACGCGGTCTCGCCAGCTCACCACTCGATTCTGGCCGGCAGGTCAACCGGGTTTGGCCGTTACAGGTACTGCCCGGTGTTCGTGATGGTGTCGATCGCGCGGCCCGCCTCGCTGCCCTTGCCGCCGGAGACCAGGGTGCGGATGTAGACGATCCGCTCACCCTTCTTGCCCGAGATCCGGGCCCAGTCGTCCGGATTGGTGGTGTTGGGCAGGTCCTCGTTCTCCCGGAACTCGTCCACGCACGCGGCCAGCAGGTGCTGCACCCGCAAGCCGCGCTGGCCGGTGGTCAGCAGGTCCTTGATGGCCATCTTCTTGCCGCGATCCACGATGTTCTGGATCATCGCGCCGGAGTTGAAGTCCTTGAAGTACAGCGTCTCCTTGTCACCGTTGGCGTAGGTGACCTCGAGGAAGCGGTTCTCCTCGCTCTCGGTGTACATCCGCTCCACCACGTGCTGGATCATCGCGTTCACGGTGGCGTCCATGGAGCCGCCGTGCTCGGCCAGGTCATCGGCGTGGATGGGCAGCGTGGGCAGGATGTACTTGCCGAAGATGTCGCGGGCCGCCTCGGCGTCCGGACGTTCGATCTTGATCTTGACGTCCAGCCGGCCGGGCCGCAGGATCGCCGGGTCGATCATGTCCTCCCGGTTGGAGGCGCCGATCACGATCACGTTCTCCAGGCCCTCGACGCCGTCGATCTCCGACAGCAGCTGGGGCACGATGGTGTTCTCCACGTCGGAGGACACCCCGGACCCGCGGGTCCGGAAGATGGAGTCCATCTCGTCGAAGAACACGATCACCGGGGTGCCCTCGCTGGCCTTCTCCCGGGCCCGCTGGAACACCAGCCGGATGTGCCGCTCGGTCTCGCCCACGTACTTGTTCAGCAGCTCCGGGCCCTTGATGTTCAGGAAGTACGAGCGGCCCTTCTCGCTGTCGCCGCGCACCTTCGCCACCTGCTTGGCCAGTGAGTTGGCCACCGCCTTGGCGATCAGCGTCTTGCCGCAGCCGGGCGGCCCGTAGAGCAGGATGCCCTTCGGCGGGCGGAGCTGGTGCTCGCGGAACAGGTCGGCGTGCAGGAACGGCAGCTCCACCGCGTCGCGGATCTGCTCGATCTGGGAGCTGAGGCCACCGATGTCGGTGTAGTCGATGTCCGGCACCTCCTCCAGCACCAGCTCCTCGACCTCGCTCTTGGGAATCCGTTCGTAGACGTAACCCGAGCGCGGCTCCAGCAGCAGCGAGTCGCCGACCCGCAGCGGGTTGCCCCGCAGCACGTCGGCGATGTGCACGATCCGCTCCTCGTCGGTGTGCCCGATCACCAGCGCGCGGTCGCCGCCGTCCAGGATCTCCTTGAGCATCACCACGTCGCCGGCCCGCTCGAAACCGCGCGCCTCGACCACGTTCATGGCCTCGTTGAGCATGACCTCCTGGCCGTGCTGCAGGTTTTCCACGCCGACCTCGGGCGACACCGCGACCCGCAGCTTGCGGCCGCCGGTGAAGATGTCCACCGAGTGCTCGTCCACCTTCTCCAGGAAGATGCCGTAGCCGGACGGTGGCTGCGCCAGCCGGTCGATCTCCTCCTTCAGGGCGACCAGCTGGTCGCGCGCGTCGCGCAGCGTGTCGGCGAGCCGCTCGTTGCGGTCGGTCAGCGAGGCGACCCGGGCCTGGGCCTCGAGCAGCCGGTCCTCGAGCGCGCGCAGCTGGCGCGGTGATTCGGACAGTCGCGCACGAAGCAGCTCGACCTCCTGCACCAGCTCGGCAGCAGTCGGTGTATGGGAAGTCCGCTTGTCGCTGAAGTCCTCCGCCATCGCTTGCTCCTTCGTCGAGAGGCTTGTCTGCCCTGCTCGATTTTTACCCTACACATGCGAGGAGAAACCTCGAGGCATCTACTGTGGCCTAAAAAGGCATCCGTTTCACGCCGGTTGGATCTCCCGGGCGAGTCGCGGGGCGATCAGCCCGCCTCGCCGAGGTGGGGCGCCGGCTTCGACGATGGGACTCACAGTGAGTGAAAGCGTGGACAGCCGGGACGCCGAGCTGACCGTGTGGATCGACCAGGAACTGTGCACCGGCGATGGCCTGTGCGTGCAGTACGCGCCGGAGGTGTTCGAGTTCGACGTGGACGGCCTGGCCTACGTCAAGGATGAGTCGGGGGAACTCAAGCAGGCCGCCGGAGCCCGGGTGCCGGTCCCGGCCGGCCTGCGGCTGGACGTTCTCGGCTCGGCCAAGGAATGCCCGGGCAACTGCATCCACGTGCACCGGTCCGGCGACGGCGTGCCGGTCGCCGGCCCGGAGGCGGTGGGCTAGCCGGGCCCCGCGGCTCGGCTCCGGCTGACAGCTTGCTTGCGTCAGGCTCGGGTGTACGGCCAGTGCCGGCTACGGCAGCGGCCGGCGCAGCGGGGGCGAAGCATCCGGCGCGTCGTCGGCCAGCCCGAAGGCATCGGCCAACTCGGCGCTCCTGCTCGGCTCCGCGCTCGCTCCGCTCCTCGGCGCTGGCGCGCCTGCGATGCTCCACTCGCTGTCGCCTTCGGCGCTCCTGCTCGGCTCCGCGCTCGCTCCGCTCCTCGGCGCTGGCGCGCCTGCGATGCTCCACTCGCTGTCGCCTTCGGCGCCCTTGGCCGGCCGGCGCTGCCGGGTCGGCGCCACCACGCCGGGTGCCAGCCGCCGGGCGGTGACCAGGAACGCGGTGTGCCCCTGCATCCGGTGCTCGGGGCGCACCGCCAACCCCACCACGTGCCAGCTGCGCAGCAGGCATTCCCAGGCATGCGGCTCGGTCCAGCCGCCGCCCGAGCGCAGCGCCTCCACCAGCCGGGATAGCTGGGTGGTGGAGGCCACGTAGCCGAGCAGCACGCCGCCCGGCCGCAGCGCCGCCGAGACGGCGGGCAGCGCGTCCCAGGGGGCGAGCATGTCCAGGATCACCCGGTCAACCACTTCCTCGGCCGGGTGCTCGGCCACGTCGGCGAGCCGGAGCTGCCAGTTGGCCGGCCGCTCGCCGAAGAACGCCTCGACGTTGCGCTCGGCGTGCTCGAGGTGATCGGCGCGCCGCTCGTAGGACAGCACGCTGCCGGACTCGCCGACCGCCCGCAGCAGCGAGCAGGTCAGCGCGCCGGAGCCGGCGCCGGCTTCCAGCACCCGGGCGCCCGGATGGATGTCGGCCTGGGTGAGGATCTGGGCCGAGTCCTTCGGGTAGATCACCGCCGCGCCGCGCGGCATGGACAGCACGTAGTCGGTGAGCAGCGGGCGCAGCGCCAGGTAGCCGGTGCCGGCGCTGGAGTGCACCACCGAGCCCTCCAGCGCGCCGATCAGGGAATCGTGTTCGATCGCGCCCCGGTGGGTGTGGAACTGCTTGCCGGCCTGCAGCGTCACCGTGTGCAGCCGGCCCTTCGGATCGGTCAGCTGCACCCGGTCACCGAGCTGGAAGCGGGGATTTTCGGGCACGGCCGACAAGGTTAGTCCGGTGCCGCCCCGGTCTCGTCGGCCGGTTGGCCCGGACGTGCGGCTCACCGTCGGGATGAGCCTGCGCGCTCACCAGTCGCGGTAACGCAGCCCGAGGGCCTGGGCCAGGTCACTGGTAGCCAACACGCCGCGGCTCACCCCGTCGTGGCCGACCACCAGGTACTCGCTCGCCGGAGTGCGGCGCACCTGCTCGAGCAGTTGCTCCCCGGGCAGGTCGTCGCTCAGGATCAGGCCCTGCTCCAGCGGCCTGGCGAGCTCGGCGACGGTCGCCCACGGTCGGCCGGCCGCTGGCAGCCGGGTCACCTCCGCCTCCCGGACCAGTGCCCGGGTTTGGCCCTGCCCGTCGATCACCACGATGCTGCGCGCTCCGACCGCCGTCAGCTGTCGCATCGCCTCGGCCACCGGGGTGCTGCCCGGCAGATAGACCGCCGGCCGGATCAGCCGGCGCAGCTGCAGGGTCGCCGTGCGGGCCGTCAACTCGGCCGCCTCCAGCGCCTGGCTGGCACCGAGCCACAGGAAGCCGGCGACTCCCAGTCCGAGCACAGTCGCGGTCAGGCCGGCCAGCCGCGCATCCGCGCCGTGCAGCAGCGCGTTGCCGGCCACCACCGCCAGCGCCAGCAACACCGCCACCGCCCGGCCGGACCAGCTGGCGATCCGGATTCCGGTCATCCGTGACCGGCTGAGCGTCCAGATCAGCGCCTGCACCAGCCGGCCGCCGTCCAGCGGCAACCCGGGTAGCACGTTGAACACCGCGATCACCAGGTTGCTCCAGGCCAGCAACAGCAGCAGCACGCCGGCGGCCGAGTCGGCATCCGGCGGCTGGCTGATCAGCCAACATCCGGCCGCCAGCAGCATCGACACCACCGGACCGGCGGCCGCGATCGCGAACTCGTCGCGCGGGCGGCGGGCCTGGCCGGCGAGCTCGGAGACGCCGCCGAGCAGGAACACCACGATCCGGTGCACCGGCAGCCCGAGCAGCCGGCTGACCACCGTGTGGCCGAGCTCATGCAGCACCACCGACAGTCCGATGCCCACCGAGAACAGCAGCGCCAGGAGGTAGGACACCGAGGTGGAGGTGCCGGGAATGGCCTGTTGCAGGAAGTCGGAGTAGGTGACGGTGACCAGGGCCACTACGACCAGCCAGCTCGGCGTGACGAAGATGGGCACGCCGAGCACCGAGCCGAGCCGTACCAGCCGGCGGGAGTCCACCGGCGACTCGGCCGGCGGCCGGGCCTCCGGTTCGGTGCTGCTCACCGGGCCGATCCTACGGATCGATAACGACAATTCAGTGACGATCGGTGCCGGCCGATGTAACGGGTATGGATCGGCAAGCAGTCGCTGTGTGTCCGGTGTTGCCGGCTGCCGGCCGTGGTAGACCGCATAGCCTTTGCTGGTGGCAGATCGCGACCAGCAACCGGCGGCGGGTGCCGGTCCGGATCTGCGCGCCCGGATCCGAGAACGCGTCGAGCAGCGCCGGCAAGCCGGCCAGCCGCCGCGTGGACGCCTGCCGATGACCCGTCGGACCGCTGCCAACCCGGTGGAAGGCCAGCCGGACGGCGTACCCGACAGCGTCCAGCCGGCGGCCGAGCCGCCAGCCGAACCGGCGAGGCGAACGGCCGCACCGGCCAGGCGGACGACCGGGCGGCATGCGCTGGCCGACCGCGGGCAGGCCGGCATCCGCGCCGAGACCGGTGCCGAACGTGGCAGTGCGGAACGTGCCGAGACCGGTGCCGAACGTGCCGAGACCGGTGGCGAACGCGTCGCGGTGGCCGACCATCCCGCCGACCTGTCGATACCGCCCGCCGACCAGCCGGTGCCGCCCACCGACCATCCGGTGCCGCCCGCCGACCTGTCGGTGCCGCCCGCCGACCATCCGACGGTCCCTCTCGATCGGCTCGCGGCGGACCACGCCGGCCAGGCATCGCCGCCCGCCGCGGTCGGCGTGCCCAATGGTGCCGCTCCGGCCGCCCTGAACGGTCGCTCACCGGCAGTCACGTCGCCGGCCCGGCAGTTCCGCACCCGGCAACCGGCCGGCACGCCCGGCCGGCGGCGTCATGCCGCAGTGGCCGGCCCCGGCATGCTCAGCCGGGCCGTCCGGTGGGTGATGCTGCTGGCGATCACCGCCATGGCCGTGTTCGGGCTCCGGCAGTACGTGATCGCCTCCTACTACATCCCATCGGCCTCGATGGAGACCACGCTGCACGGCTGCCCCGGCTGCCAGCCGGACATGGTGCTGGTCAACAAGCTGAGCTACCGGTTCAAGAGCGTCTCGCGCAGTGACGTGGTGGTCTTCGCCCGGCCGCCGCAGGCCCCGCCGGAGGACAAGCAGCTGATCAAGCGGGTGATCGGGCTGCCCGGCGACGTGGTCAGCGGGCACGACGGACATGTGTTCGTCAACAACAAGGAGCTGGTCGAGCCGTATGTCAACCCGGCCTGCCACGGCACCACCGATTTCGCGCCGGTACGGGTTCCGACCGGCCGGTACTTCGTGATGGGCGACAACCGGTGTGACTCGTTCGACTCCCGGATGTTCGGCACCATCCCGCGCTCGGCGGTCATCGGGCAGGCGTTCGCGGTGATCTGGCCGGTGCACCACCTGCGCTGGCTGTAGCAGCCTCCCCGGACGGGTCGGGCGCGTGGCGCAGCGATTCTTGTCGGTGCCGGCGCCTAGGGTGGCTCGCATGACGAACACCACGGAGCTGGCGCCGGAACCGCAGGCATTGCCGGTGGCCGTGATCGGGTCGCTGTCGCCGTCGCGGGCGGCGGACTTCAAAAGCTGCCCACTGCTGTACCGGTTCCGCAGCATCGACCGGCTGCCGGAGCCGCCGAGCCGGGACGCGCTGCGCGGCACGCTGGTGCACGCCGTGCTCGAGCGGCTCTACGACCTGCCGGCAACCGAGCGAACCCTGGGCCGGGCCCAGGAATCGGTGGCGCCGGCCTGGCAGCAACTGCTCGCCGAGGAGCCGGAACTGGCCGAGCTGTTCGCCGGATCGCCGGAGGAGGACCTGCTCGGCTGGCTCGACTCGGCTCGCCGGTTGGTCGCCAACTACTTCGAGCTGGAGGATCCGACCCGGCTGGAACCGGCCGCCCGCGAGCAGCTCGTCGAGGTAGTGCTGGACGGGCTGCGGCTGCGCGGCTACATCGATCGGCTGGACATCTCGCCGGCCGGCGACCTCCGGATCGTGGACTACAAGACCGGCACCATCCCGCGCGAGGCATTCGAGGCCAAGGCGCTGTTCCAGATGAAGTTCTACGCCCTGGTGCTGTGGCGGACGCGCGGCGTGGTGCCTCGGCAGCTGCGGCTGATCTACCTGTCCGACATCGACACGCTGAGCTACCAGCCCACCGAGGAGGAGCTGGCCAAGTTCGAGAAGACCCTGCGCGCGATCTGGCAGGCGATCGAGCGGGCCAGCCTGACCGGCGACTTCCGGCCCAGCCCGTCGCGGCTGTGTGACTGGTGCTCGCACCAGTCACTGTGCCCGGCCAAGGGCGGAACGCCACCGCCGTTCCCGGTCGGCGCGCTGGCGGCGGCTTCGGCCGAGTCGGATGGAAGGAGCGCCACCCAACCTACCGGCACGCTGGTAAGCGAGCGGACGGGCGAAGCTGGGCGGGAGGGCGGGCCAGCCACGACGGCCTAGGGCTTCGGCCGAGCGCCGCGACGCCGCCTCGGTCTGCGGGCCCAATGGGCGACGCCGGCAGGCCGAACGGGCGAGGCCGGCAGGCCGCAGAAGCCGATGGGTGAGGCCGGCAGGCCGAAACGGGCGAAGCAGGCGAGGCCGAGGTCGGCCAAGGCAAGCCGCGTCGCTCGGTCAGGCCAGCCGGGCGGTGTGATCCCGGGCCGCGTCCGGCCTGACGGCCAGCCGCAGCAGTTCGGCCAGGCTGATGCCGGACAGCGTGCCGAGCACCGTGCGCGTCGGTGTCGGCTCCACCGGCACTTGATTCGGCACCGCCACCACCAGGCAGCCGGCCGCCTCGGCCGAGGCAATGCCGGACGGGGAGTCCTCGATGGCCAGGCATCGCTGCGGTGGCACGCCGAGCCGCGCCGCCGCCAGCAGGTACGGCTCGGGATCGGGCTTGCCGTTGCGCACCTCGTCACCGCACACCAGCGTCTGGAACGATCCGGTCGGCAGCAACCCGGCAACCGTGCTGGCCAGGTTCCGGTACGACATGGTGACCATTGCGGTGGGCAGGCCGGCCGCCTTCATTTCCGCCAGCAATTCCAGCACGCCGGGGCGCCAGTCCACGTGCCGGCGGGTGTCCTCGATCACCGAGGCGAGCATCCAGTCCACGATCCGCTCCGGCGCCATCCGCACTCCGCCGTGCTCACGGAGGTAACTGGCCGTAACCAGCAGCGGCTTGCCGATAACTGCGTGTGCATGCTCGTCGCTCCAGCTACCGCCGAAGGACTCGACCAGCCGATACTCCGCCGCGATCCAGTACGGCTCGGTGTCCACCAGCGTGCCGTCCATGTCCCACAGCACGGCCTGTACGCCGGCCGAGGCCGGAGTGGCGGCGCTCACCGAGCGCGGTGGCGATGCGGGCAGTGGGCTGGCACCCGTCGCTGGCAGTGGGCTGGCACCCGTCCAGGCTACCGGCGCGCCACGCCCGACCCGTGCGGCGCCGCGGAGCCCGTCCCGGCCTGCCGTGCCCGTCCCGTCGGGGACGCGGTGCCCTGCCGGCCACGGTGGGCGGCAGCGCGTCCTAAGCTGGTCTGATGATGGAGTTCGAGAACTGGCCTGAGTTGACGGACCCGGTTCTCGTCGCTGCCTTCGAGGGTTGGAATGATGCTGGCGACGCGGCAACCGGTGCCGTGGAGCATCTCGAGCTCACCTGGCAGGCCCGAGTGCTGGCCGAGATCGACCCGGACGACTACTACGACTTCCAGGTGAACCGGCCCACGGTCTCCCAGGTGGATGGCGTCAGCCGGCGGATCAGTTGGCCCACCACGCGGCTGTCGGTGTGCCGGCCGGCCGGGGCGGACTTCGACCTGGTGCTGGTCCGCGGCATCGAACCCAACATGCGCTGGCGCTCGTTCTGCGACGAGCTGATCGAGGCCATGCGCGAACTCGGCGTGCACACCGTGGTCACCCTCGGCGCGCTGCTTGCCGACTCTCCGCACACCCGGCCGACGCCGGTCACCGGCACCTCCTACGATGCGCCCAGCGCGGCCCGCTACGGCCTGGAGAAGTCCCGCTACGAAGGCCCCACCGGCATCGTCGGGGTGCTGCAGGAGGCGTGCGTCCTGGCCGGCCTGCCGGCCATCTCGTTCTGGGCGGCGGTGCCGCACTACGTCGCCCAGCCGCCCAACCCGAAGGCGACCATCGCGTTGCTGCACCGGGTGGAGGAGGTGCTCGACATCGCGGTGCCGCTCGGCGAGCTGCCTGGCCAGGCCGATGACTGGCAGAAGCTGGTCAACGAGATGGCCGACGAGGACGAGGATGTCCGCGACTACATCCGCAACCTCGAGGAGCGCGACGATGACGGCGAGATGCGCGAGGCGTCCGGCGACGCCATCGCGCGGGAGTTCGAGCGGTACCTGCGTCGCCGCGACAAGCCGGACGGCGGCGGCCGTCCGGGTGCGATGTAGCCGCTCATGCTGACAGTGCGACACGGCAGCGCCACCGACGTGGGCCGGCTGCGGTCGGAGAACCAGGACAGCATGTACGCCGGCGACGGGTTGTACCTGGTCGCTGACGGGATGGGCGGCCAGCCGGCCGGCGACGTGGCCAGCAAGCTTGCGATCGCCGAGTTGAGCAGCCTGAGCCAGCCGATCGCGTTACCGGATCTGCAGGCGGTCATCCAGCGGGCGAACGAGCGGCTGCTGGCCGAGGGTCGGCACGATCCGCACCGGCGCGGGATGGGCACCACGCTGTCCGGCGTGGCTCTGGTCGAGGGCGGCCAGTGGGCGGTGGTCAACGTCGGTGACTCGCGGGTGTACCGCTACGCCGACGGCCAACTGGCTCAGCTCACCGTGGACCATTCGGCGGTGCAGCAGTTGGTGGACGCCGGCCTGCTCGATGCCCGGGCCGCGCTGCGGCATCCGCGGCGCAACGTGGTCACCCGGTCGCTGGGCACCGAGCCGCCGCCGGTGCCCGACATCGCGCTGCGCGATCCGGTGGCCGGCGAGCGCTTCCTGGTGTGCTCGGACGGGCTGACCAACGAGCTGTCCGACGTCGAGATCGCCACGCTGCTGGCGGAGTCGGCCGACCCGCAGCAGGCGGCCGAGCAACTGGTCGAGCAGGCAGTGCTGGCCGGCGGCCGCGACAACGTCACCGTGATCGTCGTGCAGCTCGACGCCATCGACTAGGTCGCGCCTGCGGGTCGTTCGCACCGCCGCGCCATCGACTAGGTCCGCCTGCGGGTGGTTCAGAGCGCGACGCCGAGCAGCGCGTCCACCGTGCGGGCGACCAGCTCCCCCGCACCGGCCTGGTCGGCCGGCCCCGGGTGCTCCAGCGCGGTGTCGGCCCAGCGGTCCACCGCTTCGATCGCGCCGCTGGTGTCCAGATCCTCGGCGAGGCAGTCGCGCACCCGTTCGAGCAGTTCGGTACCGGACGGCGCACGTTCCAGAGCCGCCGCGGCCCGCCAGCGGGCTAGCCGCTGCTCGGCCTGCGGCAGCCGGCCGCCGGTCCATTCCCGGTCGGCCCGGTAGTGGCCGTCCATCAGCGCCAGCCGGATCGCCATCGGGTCCACCCGGGCGCCGCGCAACTTGGACACGAAAACCAGGTTGCCGCGCGACTTGCTCATCTTCTCGCCGTCCAGCCCGATCATGCCCGCGTGGCAGTAGTGCCTCGCGAACGGCCAGTCGCCGGTCAGCGCTTCGGCATGGGCGGCGGAGAACTCATGATGCGGGAACCGCAGGTCCGATCCCCCGCCCTGCACGTCGATGGCCATGCCGAGCCGGTTCATCGCGATCACCGAGCATTCGATGTGCCAGCCCGGCCGGCCCGGTCCCAGCGAGGACGGCCAGTCCGGCTCGCCCGGCCGCTTGCCGCGCCAGAGCAGGGCGTCCAGCGGATCGCGTTTGCCCGGCCGCTGCGGATCCCCGCCCCGCTCGGCCGAGAGCACCAGCATCTGCTCGCGGGAGTAGCGCGATTCATAGCCGAACCGGCCACTGCCGCCGACCGTGGCGTAGACGTCCTCACCGAGCCGGTAGGCCTTGTCCTCGGCCAGCAGCGTGGCGACGCCGTCGGCGATCTCGTCCACCGACTCCACCACGCCCACGTACTCATTCGGCGGCAACACCCGCAGCTCGTGCATGTCCTGCCGGTACAGCGCGATCTCCCGCTCCGCCAGCTCGTCCCAGGCGACGCCGGTGGCCGCCGCCCGCTCCAGCAACGGATCGTCGACGTCGGTGACGTTCTGCACGTAGTGCACCCGATGGCCGGCATCCAGCCAGACCCGTTGCGCCAGGTCGAAGGCGAGATAGGTGGCCGCGTGGCCGAGATGGGTCGCGTCGTACGGGGTGATCCCGCACACGTAGAGCCGCGCCGTCTCGCCGGGAGAGGTGGCCGATATCGCGTCGGTGGCGGTGTCGTGCAGCCGCAGTGGCCGTCCTGAGCCGGGCAGGTCGGGCACGTCGACGGCAGGCCAGGAGCGCATGCCTCAACGCTAGCCGGTGGCCTCGCGACGGCAGCGGCAGACCGGCCGGGGCGAGCCGGCGGCACCGGCATTGACAGAATCGAGCCATGGCCGACTCGAGATACCTGGTGACGGTGCGCCGGACGATCGCCGCCGACCGACAGTCGCTGTTCGACATCGTCGCCGACCCGGCCCAGCATCCGGTGATCGACGGCTCCGACTCGGTGCGCGCGGTGCGAGCGGGCGCGCCGGCTCGGCTCAGCCTCGGCGCCCGGTTCGCGATGGACATGCACCTGGCCGCCGACTACCGCATCGTCAACACCGTCGTCGAGTTCGACGAGCCGAGCCGGATCGCCTGGCGGCACTTCAACGGCCATGTCTGGCGGTACACCTTCACCGAGGTAGACGGCGGTACCGAGGTCGTCGAGCAATGGGACGCCCGCGGTGTGCTGAACCGGTTGGCGTTGTGGCTGCTCGGCTTCCCGCGCCGGAACCGAGCCGGCATGCAGGCCACCCTGCGGCGGCTGGACGAGCTGGTCGCCGGCTGAGTACGGCGCTCAGTACGCCGGCACTCAGTACGGCGGCACTCAGTACGGCGGGTACGGAATGGCCGGCCAGTCGGTCGGCGGCATCGGGAACCGGCCCCTGCTCAGCAGTCGCTGCACCCGGCGGCGGGCGGCGCGCACCTCGGCACCGGTCAGCAGCTCGGCCAGCACCCCGGCCACGCTCGGCCGGCCGCCGGCCTCCGCCTCCCAGTCGGTATCCAGCCGGCGCAGCATCTCCAACCCCTCGGCCGGGATCGGGTCGCCGGCCCACTGCCAGAGCACCGTGCGCAGCCGGTTCTGCACGCCCAGGCTCACTCCGTGGTCCACCCCGTAGACGTGCAGCTCGGCGGCTCCGGTAACCGGCAGCAGATGCGAGACCTTGCGGTCGGAATTGTTCAGCACCGCATCCAGCAGCGCGATCCGCTGCAGCGGCCGGCAGTTGCCGCGGTTGATCGCGGCCACGATGTCGAACGACTCGTCCTCGGCGATCCACAGCTGCACCATGCCGGTGCCGAGCGGCCCGGTGCGCAACACGGTGGGTGGCACGACGTTCCAGCCGGTTGCCTCGCTGAGCTGGAAGCAGGCCACCTCCCGCTCGGCAAGCGTGCCGTCCGGGTAGTCCCACAGCGGCCGCTCGCCGGATACCGGCTTGTACACGCAGGCGGCGGCCACCCCCTCGAATTCGACCCGGCAGTACAGGGTCGCGTTCGAGGCCGAGGTGATCCGGCCCTCCACGCTGATCTCACCGCATTCGAGCAGGGTCAGCGCTTCCGTGACCGGCATCGCCACCGGAGCGGTCAGCTCATCCACTCGATCCGGACCGGGCCTGGCGCCGGTAGCCATTGCTGCGCGGGCAGATGTGCCCGCGCGGATCCAGCGGTTGATTGCACAGCGGGCAGGGCGGCCGGCCGGCCTCCACCACCCGGCGGGCTCGTTCGACGAACGCCACGGCAGCCGAGTGGGCCAACCGCACCCGCAGCGCGTCCGGGCCGTCCTCGGTGTCCTCAAGCAGCGTGGCCTCGGCCTCCTCGGCAGACTCGGCCGGTGCCTGCGCCTCGATCACGATCAGGTTTGCCTCGCTGTCGTAGGCAAGTCCCATCGCCGCGACCCGGAACTCCTCGTCGATCGGGCTCTCCAGCGGTTCGGTGTCGGCCGCCACCGCGGCGGGCACCTCAAGGCCGGCACGCAACGCCATCTCGGCGAGCAACTGCTCTATCCGCTCGGCCAGCACCGTCACCTGGGCCTTCTCCAGCGCCACGCTGACTATCCGGGCGCCGTCGGCGGCCTGCAGGAAGAAGGTGCGCTCACCGGGCTGACCGACCGTGCCGACGACGAACCGGCGAGGTTGGTCGAAGAAGTGGATCTGGCGGCTCATCGTCTACAGCCTATCCGGATACTCCCGGCACGGCTGCCACCGTCCCACCGCGCGAAGGCCGCCGCGCCAGCTCACCGGCGGAAGCGTCGTGTCAGCTCGCTGACCGAAGCCCTCGTGTCAGCTCAGTCAGCTCGCCGGCCCGAGCCGTCTCGTCAGCTAGATCAGCTCACCGGCCGGGGCGTGACCGCGACTGGCCCGAGCCGGCCTGGCCGTCCGCTCCTGCCTCACCGGCCAGCTGGCGGTCATCGACCTCTGCCTCGGCGACGGTCTCCTCGCGGTAACGCTCGACCTGCTCGACCGGCAGCCGGAGCTTCAGCGCCAGCCAGTACACCAGCACGGCCAGCGCCAGGATCACCAGGAAGCCCCAGCCGAAGCTGATCACCGCCAGGTTGCCGGCATGCTTGCTCTTCTCCGGGTAGTCACCCAGGTAGCTGATCAGGCATAGGCCGCCCAGCCAGGGCAGCAGCCAGCTGGCGCCGGCCTTCCAGTCCATCGACATCCGCCCGTCCCGCCCTCCCCGCAGCTGCAGGATGGCCAGCACCACGAAGCCCAGCGCGACGGTGACGAAGAGCTTCCAGTTGGTGTCCCAGCCGGCCCAGTACACGATCAGGTTCGAGGAGTAGAAGCCCAGGAACGGTATGACGTCGCCACCCGGCAGCCGGAACGGCCGCGGATGGTCCGGCAGCTGGCGGCGCATGGCGGCCAGCACCACCGGTCCTGAGCCGAAGGACAACACGGTCGCGGAGGTGATGAAGCCCACCAGTTGCTGCCAGCTCGGGAACGGCAGGAACACGATGAGTCCCACCACGAAGGCGAGCAGCAGGCTGACCAGCGGCACGCCGCGGGAGGTGGTGCGCGCCAGCGGACGGGGAGCGTTGCCGTTGCGGGCCATCGCGTAGGAGAGCCGGCCGGTCACCGTCAGGTAGACCAGGCCGGTGTCGGCGGGCGAGATCACCGCGTCGATGTAGAGCAGGGTGGCCAGCCAGCCCAGCCCGATCGTGCCGGCGATGGAGGCCAGCGGCCCGGCGCTGTTCTTCATCTGGCCGGCCAGGCCGGTCCAGCCATGGGACAGCGAATGCGGGTCGACCGCGGCGATGAAGGCGATCTGCAGCAGCACGTAGATCACCCCGGTGATCAGCACCGATCCGATCACCGCGATCGGCACGTTGCGCCGCGGGTTGTCGGTCTCGCCGGCGAGTTCGACGCCCTGTCGGAAGCCGAGGTAGGAGAACACGATGCCACCGGTCGCGATGGCGGTCAGCACGCCGTGCAGGCCGTCGGTGGAGAAGCCGTGGCTGTGGAAGTTGCTGGCGTGGAACTCGGTGAGCAGGAATGCCACCACCACCAGCACGATGATCGCGAGCTTCCACCACACGGCCACGTTGTTGATCTTCGCGAACCACCGGATGCCATAGAAGTTGACCACCACGAAGAAGGCCATGGCAAGCACCGCGACCAGGTAGCCGAGGGCGGTCAGGGTGTAGACGGACTCGCTGCCGTTGGCATGTTCGTGGGTGAACGGCGCGTACCGGGTGGCGTACTGCAGGGCACCCTCCACCTCGATCGGAGCGACGGTCGCCGCGGCGATCCAGTTCACCCAGCCAACGGTGTAGCTGGCGAAGTTGCCGAAGGAGACGTGCGGGAACCGGATCACCCCGCCGGAGAGCGGGAACATGGTGCCGAGCTCGGCGTAGACCAGCCCGATCAGCATGATCATGAACGCGCCGATGATCCAGGAGAAGATGGCCGCCGGACCGGCCAGGCCGGAGGCGGTCAGCGCGCCGAACAGCCATCCTGAGCCGATGATGGAACCGACTCCGGAGAACAGCAGACCGACCATGCCGAGATGCCTGCGCATGTTGGGCTGCTGCCCGCCCGGCTGCGGATTTCGGTCGCGAGCTGTCGCGGTAGTCATGGTTGCCTCCCGATGCTCGAATACCCGATCGAGGGCAGGTATATACGCTTGCGCTGACAATTCGCGTTGCTCACCCGATTTATCCGCCGGGGATTTCGGGCCTCCGAAGGTGGTGTCAGACCGTTCCGGCGCCCGCTCCGCCACCCACCGTCGCATCGGACGAGGCGGCTGCCCGACGGCGCCGGCCGGGCTTGGGCGGTGCCGGCCGGTAGGCACTCAAGTCCCCGGTGACGCTGTTGCTGAACAGCACGAACGGACGGCCGGAGGCGTACCGGATGGCCGAGATTGAGCCGGGATCCACCACGATCCGCTGGAACAGGTCCAGGTGCATGCCGAGCGCGTCGGCCAGGATCGCCTTGATCACGTCACCGTGGCTGCAGGCCAGCCCGAGGGCTTGCTCGCCGTGCTCGGCGGCCAGCTTGGCGTTCAGGTCCCGGACGGCGCGCACGCCGCGCTCGGCCATCGCCGACATCGACTCCCCGTTCGGGAAGGTCACTCCGGACGGATGTGCCTGCACCACCGGCCACAGCGGGTCCTTGACCAGCGTCTTGATCTCCCGGCCGGTCCAGTCGCCGTAGTCGCACTCCAGCAGCCGGCGATCGGTACGCCGGACGGGGTTGTGGCCGGCCGCCCGCTGCCCGGCGAACACCGCCCGCGCCGTCTCGGCGCAGCGTTCGAGAGGACTGGTCACCACCGCGGCCAGCGGCAGCACGCTCAGCCGGTCGGCGGCCGCGGCGGCCTGGGTCTCGCCACGCTCGTCCAGGTGCAGGCCCGGCGTCCGGCCGGCGAGCACCGGGCCGGTCAGCTTGGTGAGCCCGTGCCGGAGCAGGAAGACGGTCGGCATCGTCCGCTCAGCTCGCCGACATGGTGCCGGTCGCGAGCAGCACCATGATCAGCGCGCCGAGTGCGATCCGGTAGCCGATGAAGATGAAGGTGGAGTGCCGGGCGATGTAGCGCAGCAGCCACGCGATCGAGGCCAGCCCGACCAGGAAGGCAATCAGGGTGGCCACGATGGTCACGCCCATCCCCGGCGCGTTCGGGTCGCCGATCTTGCGGGCCTCGAACAGGCCGGACGCGACCACCGCCGGAATGGACAGCAGGAAGGAGAACCGGGCCGCCGCCACCCGGTCCAGGCCGCGGAACAGGCCCGCCGCGATGGTCGATCCCGATCGGGAGACGCCCGGTATCAGCGCCAGTGCCTGCGCGGTGCCGACGGTGAGCGCGTCCGTCCGGTTGAGCTCCTCCTCGTCGCGAGTACGTTTGCCACGCAGTTCGGCCACCATCAGCACCAGTGCCATGACGATCAGCGCGACCGCGAGCACCCAGAGGTTCCGGGCGCCGGTTTCCACCTGGTTGCGGAACAGAAGGCCCAGCACGCCGACCGGGATGGTCGCCAGGATCAGGTACCAACCCATCCGGTACTCAAGGGAGTCGCGCACGCCCGAATCGACCAGGCCGCGCAGCCAGGCGACCGCGATGTGCACCAGTTCCCGCCAGAAATACAGCACTACGGCAAGCGTGGTGCCGAGCTGGATGACTGCGGTGAAAGCGGTGAAGCCGGCCTGGTTGGTGCCCGGGTTCAACCACTCCTGCACCAGCCTCAGGTGCCCGGTCGAGGAGATCGGCAAGAACTCGGTGAGGCCCTGGACCAGCCCGTACGCCGCGCCCTGGACCGCGTTGACCGTGCTGCTCATGCTTTTCCGCTCTTCGCGCAAACGCTCTTCGCGCGAGCGCCCATACGGACCCGCATGCCTGGCGGATTCACGCGGCGACGCCCGACTCGTCGAGCGCCTCGGCGGCGATGCGCAGGCTGTCCAGCCGGCCGGTCACCGTGCGGCCCTGCGGCATCACGTTCAGCGTGGTCACGCCGGCCGCGGCGAAGGCGGCCATCCGCTCGGCGATGCGTGCCTTGGGCCCGATCAGCGAGGTGGCATCCAGGAACTCGAACGGCACCGCGGCCGCGGCCGCCTCGTAATCCCGGGCCAGGTAGCGATCCTGGATGACTGCCGCCTCCTTCTCGAACCCCATCTGGCCGGCCAGCCGGTTGTAGAAGTTCACGTCCCGGCTGCCCATCCCGCCGATGTAGAGCGCGGCGTAGGAGCGGATCGGGTTCGCGGCGGCCTGCAGATCCTCGGCGACGCTGAGCGGCGCGCTGGCCACCACGTCGAAGCCGTCCAGCGTCTTGCCGACCTTGGCCCGGCCGGCCCGGATCCGGTCCAACTGCTCGCCGACGAACTCGGTGGACAGGAAGATGGCCAGCCAGCCGTCGGCGATCTCGCCGGTCAGCTCCAGGTTCTTCGGCCCCACCGAGGCCAGGTAGATCGGGATGCGCTCGCGCACCGGATGCACCGTCAACTGCAGGGCCTTGCCGGGTCCGTCCGGCAGCGGCAGCGTGTAGTGCTCGCCGGCGTAGCGCACCCGTTTGCGAGCCAGCGCCAGGTTGACGATGTCCACGTACTCCCGGGTCCGCTGCAACGGATGGGCGAACCGCACCCCGTGCCAACCCTCCGACACCTGCGGGCCGGACACCCCAAGCCCCAGCCGGAACCGGCCGCCGGACAGCGCATCCAGGGTGGCCGCGGTCATCGCCGCCATCGCCGGACTGCGGGCCGGAATCTGCAGGATGGAGCTGCCCAGTCCGATCCGGCTGGTCTGCGCGCCCACCCAGGCCAGCACGGTCGGTGCGTCCGAGCCGTACGCCTCGGCCGCCCAGGCGCAGCTGAAGCCGAGCTGGTCCGCCTCCCTGGCCAGCGCGAGGTTGTCGGCGTCGTTGCCCATGCCCCAGTAGCCGAGATTCAGTCCGAGCTTCACGCCGCCACCCTACCGAGCGTCCGGTCGGGCTCCGGCGCGCCGGTGGTCCGGTCCGCTGCGGCTGCCGGCGGGCGCACCCCGGTAGGTTCTCCGCTGTGGAGCAGCGCGCACTGGGCCGCAGCGGCCTGAGGATCTCCCGGCTCGGGCTGGGCACCCTGACCTGGGGAAACGGCACCGACCCGGACGAGGCCGCCGCGATCCTGGTCGCCTTCCACGACGCCGGCGGGACGTTCGTGGACACCGCGGTGTCCTACTCGGGCGGGGCGGCGGAACGGATCCTGGGCGCGCTGGTGGCCGACGTGGTGCCTCGCTCGGAGCTGATCATCGCCTCCAAGGCGGGCGTGTTCCGGCACGGTGCCGAGCCATCGGTGGACACCTCGCGCGGCGCCCTGCTGCGGCAACTGGACGAGTCGCTGCGCAACCTGGGCGTCGAGTACCTGGATCTGTGGCAGGTGCACACGGTGGACGCCGCGGTGCCCGCCGAGGAAACCCTGTCGGCGCTGGACGCCGCGGTCGGCTCGGGTAAGGCGCGCTACGTCGGCGTTTCCAACTACCCCGGCTGGCGCACCGCGCAGGCCGCCACCTGGCAGCGGGCGGTGCCGGGACGGGCCCCGCTGGTGTCGAACCAGGTGCGCTACTCGCTGCTCGATCGCGGCATCGAGCGGGAGGTGGTGCCGGCCTGCCTGGAGCTGGGCCTGGGCATCCTGCCGTACTCCCCGCTCGGCGGCGGCGTGCTTACCGGCAAGTACCGCGGCGGCATTCCGGCTGACTCCCGCGGCGCGGCCCAGGGCCGCAACCTGGCCAGCTATTCCGACGCCCGCCAGGTGGGCATCGTCGAGGCAGTGGCGACCGCGGCCGACGGGCTGGCCACCTCACCGATCACCGTCGCGCTGTCCTGGCTGCGCAACCGGCCCGGTGTGGTCGCCCCGATCGTCGGTGCCCGCACCCTGGGGCAGCTCACCGCCGCGCTGCAGTCGCTGGCGGTGGAGCTGCCGCTGGAGATCCAGCTCGCCCTGGACGACGTGTCCGCCCCGCACGCCAGCTATCCCGAGGACGTCCGCTGACCAAGCAGCCGGTCTCCGATCCACGCCGGGTCTTCCGGGCCTTCTGCGCCGCCGGCCTGTGGCCGGGCCTGGGCAGCACGCTGGCCGAGGGACTCGCCGAGGCCGGCATCACCGCACCGGAGCATGTCACCGCCGAGGCGCTGGCCGGCCTGCCCCGGGTCGGTCAGCAGCGCGCCGGACGGCTGGTGTCGGCGTTCATCGCGGCCGCGCCGGCCTACGAGGTGGTGGAGTTGCTGACCTCGGCGGAGCTGCCGGCCCGGCTGGCCGGCCGGGCCGTGGACACCTTCGGACCGGGCGCCAGCCGGCTGTTGCGCGACGACCCCTGGCGGCTGCTGCAACTGACCGGGGTGGACGTGCCGGACGCCGATGCGCTGGCCCGCTCGGCCATCCCGGGCGTGCTGCCGACCGACTCCCGGCGTTGCCGAGCGCTGGTTGGCCACGTGCTGGCTCGTACCGCCCGGGACGGGCACACCCTGGCCCCGGTCGAGCAGGTCGAGCAGGAGCTGCGGCTGTACCGGATAGCCGATCCCGGGCATGCCATCGCCGATGCCTGCGCCGCCGGACTGGTGCACCGGGTCAACGACCGGCTGGCGCTGGACCGCTATCACCAGGCCGAGCAGCACATCGCCGAGGCGATCCGCCGGCTGGCCCGCACCGCCGAGCCGATCCGGCTGGCCGCAGCGAAGTCGGGCCAGGGATCGGATGCCGCCCGGGACGGTCTGGACGATACGCAGCGCAGCGCGGTGGACAACGTGCTGGCGCATGGGGTCAGCGTGCTCACCGGCGGGCCGGGCACCGGCAAAAGCCGGACGGTGGCCGCCGTGGTGCGCGCCGCGGAGCGGGCCGGCGACCTGATCGCGCTGGCAGCGCCGACCGGCCGGGCGGCCAAGCGGCTCGCCGAGCTGTGCGATGCCGAGGCCTCCACCATCCACCGGCTGCTCGGCGTGCAGCCGCGCAGTGGCGAGTCCGGCGAGGTGGACTTCGGGGCCGGTTTTGCCCGCGGCCCGGATTGGCCGCTGGATGCCGACGTGGTGGTGGTGGATGAGGCCTCGATGCTGGACGTGGAGCTGGCCGCCGCGCTGCTGGACGCCTGTGCCGACGGCACGCACCTGATGCTGGTGGGCGACTCGGCCCAGTTGCCGTCCATCGGGCCGGGGCAGGTGCTGGCCGACGTGATCGGTTCGGCCGCGGTTCCGGTGGTGGAGCTGCAGCGGCTGTACCGGCAGGATGCCGGTGGCGCGATCGCCCGGCTGGCCACCGCGGTGCGCGGCGGCCGGTTGCCGTCGGTGGATTCCGCCGGCCTGGAGGTGGTGGTGGTGCCGGCTCGCGGATCGGCCGAGTGCGCGCACCGAGTGGTGCAGCTGGTGACCGACTCCATCCCCCGGGCGCTGGGTATCGATCCGGGCCAGGTGCAGGTGGTGACCCCGGTGCATCGCGGGCCGGCGGGCACCATCGCGCTGAACGCCGCGCTGAAGGCGGTATTGAACCCGCAGCCGACGCCGTCCGGACGGACCGGATCCCGGTTCGATCCCGGCGACCGGGTGGTGGCCACGGCCAACCATCCGGAGGCGGCGCCGAGCGGGTTCGCCAACGGCGAGGTCGGCACGGTGACCAAGGTGTCCGGCGGGGTGGTCACGATCGACTTCGGCACCGACTCCCCCGCCCCGGCCGAGGTGTCCGGCAAGATGCTGGCCGACATCAGCCACGGCTGGGCGATCACCGTGCACCGAGCGCAGGGTTCGGAGTTCGCCGCCGTGGTGGTGGTGCTGCCACCAGAGGCCGGCCGGATGCTGTCCCGGCCGCTCGTCTACACCGCGCTGACCCGGGCTCGGCTCCACCTGTCGGTGGTGCACGGCAGCGGACCGGCGCTCGCCCGCGCGGTACGTGACATCGGCGCGACTCCGCGACGCACGATGCTGGCCGAGGTACTGGCGAAGGATGCGAAGCCGAGTAACGAATGAGGGCTCGTTCCGTCCCTTTCGGTAGCCGACTATTGATCGTTATCACAAGGTGGTTGTAGCTTTCCGCACTTAGTCCCTCCGGAGTGAGTTACACGTTTCAACCCCATTCGCTCGGAAGAACTCCGGCTGCGTACGGACCGAGCGACAAAGCCAAGCGGGAGGTCTGCACCGGCTGGGTCCGCGACTACGCCTGACCCTCGCCGGCGGTCGGAACCCCGTTGCGGCTGGGTGCCGACCGCCATTCCCCTTGAGTTCGCGGGGTATTCGGGTACGAAGATCGCCCGCCGGCGACTAAGCGATCTGGTCGGCTCCGCCGGCCACTAAGCGATCTGGCCGGCCCCGCCGGCGACTAAGCGATCTGGCTGGCTTCGCCGTCCGGCCGACGGCCGAGCAGTACCAGCCCGCAGCCAGCCAGCAGCAGCCCGATGCCTAGCAGCGCCGGCTCGATCGAGACGCCGGTGTCGGCCAGCCCGCCACTGCCCTGTCCGATGGCTGATCCGCCACCCGACGGAGCAATCGGCGGTGGCGGAACGACCGTCATCCTGACCATGGGCGGGTCGCAGTCCAGGTCCGGGCAGTTCGGATCGGCCGCCCCGGACAGTGCAATCAGGCCCACCCGGGCGGTGCCGAGCGCGTGCGCGTGCAGGGTCAGGGTGGCGGTGGCCGACCGGCCGGCGGGGATGTCACCGGCGAACCACAGCACCGCAGACCCACCCGAACCGGCGTTCCCGACGGCCGAACGGGAGGCGGGAGGAACCGAGCCGGCGCCGGGCTGGTGGGCGACCAGTCGGCCGGCCAGCCGCTGCTGGCTGCGGGCCGCCGTCCGCGCGCCGGGCGGCGGCAGGGTCTGACCGGTGAAGTCGAGGATGCCGAACTGCTCGCCGACCACGACCACGAACGCAACGGTGGACGGCGCCGGCTGCGGTCCGGTGTTGTGCACGGTCAGCCGGACGGTGGTGGTGCCGCCGAGCGGCACCGAGGCTGCCGCAGGCGTGACGGTGTAGCTGAGCGCGGCCGAGCCGGTGTAGATCACCTGCGCGGTCACCGAGTTGTTCGTCGGATCGCTGTCGTTGCCCTCCCCGGGATCCGGCGTGGCCGAGATGCGTACCGGCACTTGGCTGCCGATCGGCTCGTCCGGCGCGGTGGTCAGATCCAGGTCCAGGGTGGGGTCGTCGTCCACCAACCGCTGCAGCACCCCGAGCGGGCAGGTCAGTTGCTGGGCGTCGGAGGCGTCCGGAACGCAGGTGAGCGCTCCCCCGTCGTCCCAGCTGATCCCGTCGGCGCCGAGCCGCATGCCGGCCGGCAGCACCAGTCGCAGGGTGCCGTGTGGTGCGCCATAGCCGAGGTTGGCGACGTCCACCTGCAGATCCAGGTCCTGCCCGGTACCCAGATCGCTCGGCTGCTCCTCTCCGGTGCCTGGCGTGAGGGTGACCGCCAGGTCCGGCGGGTTCACCTCGACCGGCACCGGTGCCGAGGTCAGCGAGCCGGGAATGCCGCCGCTGCTCCAGGCCAGGGTGGCGGTCGAATCGGTGCTGGCCGAGCCGGTTCCGGCGGGACTGGCGGTGAAGCTGAGCGTGTGGGTGCCGGCGGCCAGTCCATCGCCGGCCGCCGGCCCGGCCTGCACCGCGATGTCACCTGGCCCCGGCTGGCTGATCTGCCCGGACGGCACCGGGGCGCCGTCCAGCAGCACGCCGGTGACGGCGGCCGGCAGTTCGGCCGCCTGATGGGTGCTGAACAGCACCGCGTCAACCGGGTCCGGCAGCGTGATGGTGTAGCTGAAGGTGACGCTGCCGTGCGCGCTGGCCGGTGCGGTGCCGACCAGGCCGGGGCCGCCGGTGGCCGCGGCGGGCACCGCGAAGCCGGGCAGGGCGAGGACGCCGACAAGCAGGCCGAGCGCGGCCAACCGGGCCGGAAAGCGCAGAACCACCGGGTCCGCCGTTCGGGGAAGGGAAGAGCAGTCGGTGGAAGCTACCGAACCCGGCAGGCGGTATCAAGGACGCGAGCCGCGCGTCCCGCGACGGTTGTTCGGGCGCACCTTGGTATCGACTTGGTGGTTCTTCTCGAGGCGGTAGGGAACATGCCGCACCGGCCCTCGATTATGGAAGGCATGGCCTCCAAGACGACCGGCCCACTGATCGGCCTGCTGGCCGGCGGGGTGGCCTTCGGCGTCGGGCAGTTGGTGGCCGCGCTGTTCCGGCCGGCCGCCGCGCCGGTCATCGCGGTCGGCAACCGGCTGATCCTGCTGACCCCGGAGCCGGTGAAGCGCTGGGCGATCGCCGAGTTCGGCACTGGCGACAAGCGTGCGCTGCTCACCGGTATCTACCTGGGGTTGGCAGCCTGCGCGGTGGCAGTCGGGATCGTGGCTGTGCGTCGGTTGCGCTTCGGCCTGCTCGGCATCGGGCTGCTCGGCCTGCTCGGCGCGTACTGCGCGCTGACCACGGCGGCGCACCGGCCCACCGACGCGCTGCCCTCGGTGTTCGGGGCGCTGGCCGGCATGTACGCCCTGTCGCTGCTGGTTGCCGCCGCGACCGCGCCGGTGAGCACGCCCGGGCCGGTGAGCACGCCCGAGCAGCCGGAGCCGGTGAGCACGCCCGAGCAGCCGGAGCCGGTGAGCACGCGCGAGCAGCCGGAGCCGGTGACCAACCGGCGCAGCTTCCTCTCCGCCGGGCTGGCCAGCGCCGCGGTCGCCGTGGTCGCCGGCTTCGGTGGCCGGCTGCTGCAGCGCAGCCGGTTCGACGCCGAGGCGGCCCGCGCCAAGATCGTGTTGCCGCCGGCCACCGGGATCGAGCCGGCAGCGCGGTCCAGCTTCGACCTGGGCAAGAGCGGCGTGCCGTTCCAGACTCCGGCCGGGCAGTTCTACCGGATCGACACCGCGCTGGTCGTGCCGCAGCTGGACCCGAACACCTGGACGCTGCGCATCCACGGCAAGGTGCGCCGCGAACTCACCGTCAGCTATGCCGACCTGCTCGCCCGGCCGCTGGTGGAGCGCTGGATCACGATGACCTGCGTGTCGAACGAGGTGGGCGGCGACCTGATCAGCAACGCACTATTCCGCGGCGTGCTGCTGGCCGACCTGCTGCGCGAGGTGGGCCTGTCGCCGGACGCCGACCAGCTGGTGGCGACCTCCAGCGACGGCATGACCATCGGCACGCCGACCGCGGTGGTGCTGGACGGCCGCGACGCCCTGCTGGCGGTCGGCATGAACGGTCAGCCGCTGCCGCTCGAACATGGCTTCCCGGTGCGGATGGTGGTGCCCGGCCTGTATGGCTACGTCTCGGCCTGCAAGTGGATCGTGGAATTGCAGGCCACCACCTTCGCCAGCTACCAGGCGTACTGGGTGCGCGGCGGCTGGGCGCAGCGCGGACCGGTTCGGCTGGCGTCCCGGATCGACCGGCCGACGGGTTCGCAGCAGGTCGCGGTCGGCACTGAGATCCCGATCGCCGGAGTTGCCTGGGACCAGCACGTCGGGGTGTCCAGGGTCGAGGTGCAGGTCAACGATGGGGCGTGGCAGCAGGCGGTGCTGGCCGCGGTGCCGTCGGTGGACACCTGGCGGCAGTGGGTCTGGCTGTGGACGCCGGACAGCGCCGGCCAGCACCGGATCCGGGTGCGCGCCTACGACGGCTCCGGCCGGATGCAGGACGCCTCGACCGCCGACCCATTCCCCTCCGGCGCCACCGGCCTGCACACGGTCACCGTGCACGCCCGGTAATTTGCTGCCGGCCTCATCGGCGCGCCGAATCCGCTGCGATCGCTCAGTCGCCCGGTGACAGCTGGTTGAGCAGGGCCTGGACGCGTTGGTGGATCTCCATGGCGTCGCCGGCCAGCTCGCGAAGCCAGCCGGCGGCCATCCGGGAGCGACCGGCGTTGTGGATGCAGACGACAGCACGGTCGGCATGGCCGTCATGGCGCGGTGTCCACCTCTCTCGCGGTCCGGACAGGCTGCATCGGGATGGCCGGTGCGCTCGGGTAGAGGGCGCGGATCAACAGGTATCCGACCAGCCCGCCAGCGAGTTGCATCAGGACGAACATCGGCACCGAACTCGGTGCGATGCCGGCGAAGGTGTCGCTGAACATCCGGGCGACGGTGACGGCGGGGTTGGCGAAGCTGGTGGAGCTGGTGAACCAGTAGGCCGCCGTGATGTAGCCGCCTACGGCGTAGGCGACCCGGTCGCCGCGGCCGGAGCGGGCGGTGCCGAAGATGACCAGCAGCAGCCCGAGGGTTGCCACGACCTCACCGAGCCAGCGTCCGCCGCCGTCGCGGTGATGGCCGGCGATGCCGATCGGGTCAAGGTCGAACATCGCGTTCGCCACCATCGCGCCGAGCACGCCGCCAGCCAGCTGCGCGGCGATGAGCGCCATCGCGGCACGGGCGGTGAGGCCGCGCAGCGCGAACTCAACCAGGGTGACGACCGGATTGAACGCCGCCGACACCGGCTGCAACGCCAGGATCAGCGCGACTAGGGCGGCGCCGGTGATCAGGCTGTTCTCCAGCAGCTGCAGCCCGACGTCGTGCGGGGAAAGGCGCTGCGCCGCGATACCGGACCCGATCACCGCGGCAACCAGGAATGCGGTGCCGACGGCTTCGGCGAGCGCGCGGCGAGCGGTTCCCTTCACCGGCCGCCGGCCTCGACGCGCCGCGCGCCGGGCATCAGCGTTGCACCGGTTTGGTGGCGCGGACGATCGCCGCGTGCATGCCGTCGGCGGCTGGGTGGGTGAAGGTGACCGAGGCGTCGGCGAAGCCGGCCGCGGCAAGGCCGTCGAGGTATTCGGCGCGGGACAGGGCGCCGGCGATGCAGCCGACGTAGCTGCCGCGCTCGGCCCGCTGCCGCGGCGTGAGGTGGTCCTCGGCGACGACATCGCTGATCCCGATCCGGCCACCCGGTCTGAGCAGGCGGAACATCTCGGCGAGCACGGCGGGCTTGTCGACCGAGAGGTTGATCACGCAGTTGGAGATGATCACATCGATCGTCGCGTCCGGCAGCGGTACGTCCTCGATGGTGCCCTTGACGAACTCGACGTTGCCGGCGCCGGCCTGCCGCGCGTTCGTCCGGGCGAGTTCCAGCATCTCCTCGGTCATGTCCACGCCGTAGGCGAAGCCGTCCGGGCCGACCCGGCGCGCGGACAGCAGCACGTCGATGCCACCGCCCGAGCCGAGGTCGAGCACCGTCTCGCCGGCCCGCAGATCGGCGACCGCGAGCGGGTTGCCGCAGCCGAGGCTGGCGGCCAGCGCGGCGGCCGGCAGGGCTGCCTGTTCCTCGGCCGGGTAGAGGCCGGCGCCGAAGCTGTCGGTCACCTCTACCGTCTCCGGTGCGCACGAGGCGGGTGAGCAGCAACCGCTCGCCTCACCTGCGCAGCAACCACCGGCGCCGGCGCTCGACCCGCAGGTCGCCCGCTCGCCGGTGTGCACAGCAATCGCGGCCGCGGCGTAGCGGGCGCGGACCTGTTCTCGGGTCTGCTCGGCCGTGTCGGTCAACCTTCTCACCATCCCATAGACGTCGGTCAATGCGAGACGACTCTCGCATTATAGATCGACGCATGTCAATGGGTCGTGGCAGAATGGCACTCATGCCGAGGCCGCCGCTGACCCTGCTTGCCGCCGACCCGGCCGCGTGCTGCGGTCCGGCTGGCGCCGGCCTCGACGCGGACAGCGCCGAACGCCTGGCGGCGGTGCTGAAGGTGATCGCCGAGCCGACCCGGTTGCGGCTGATCTCCCTGGTGGCCGCCCAGCGCGACGGCGAGGAATGCATCTGCAACCTCACCGACCGGGTGGGGCTCTCCCAACCGACGGTGTCACACCACATGAAGGTGCTCGTCGGCGCCGGCCTGCTCGAACGTGAACAGCGCGGCAAGTGGGCCTACTACCGGCTCGTCCCGGGCGCGCTGGACATTCTCGGACGGCTGGTGGCGACCGTCGCGCAACCGGCGTGAGCGGGACCGTCCAGCCCGACGGGAGTTATCCCGACAGCCTCGGCAAGAACCGCGACTACCTGCTGCTGGTGAGCGGCCAGCTGGTGTCGTCCGTCGGCAGCCAGGTGCAGCAGTTCGCGTTGCCGCTGCTGGTGCTGGCAGTCACCCACTCGGCCGCGCAGGCCGGCGTGGTGCTGGCCCTTGGCACGTGCTCCTACCTGGTGTTCGGGTTGTTCGCCGGTGCCGCGGTAGACCGGTGGAACCGCAAGACCACCATGATCGCCTGCGACGCCGGCCGGGCGCTGATCACCGGCACGGTGCCGGTCGCGCTCTGGCTGGACGTGCTGGGCATGCCGCAGCTGTACGCGGTCGCGCTGCTCAGCGGCGTCCTGCAGACGTTCTTCGACGTGGCCGACTCGGCATCGATCCCGAATGTGGTCGGGCCGAAGCAGCTGTCCAAGGCGCTGGGCTACAGCGAGTCGGCGTCCAACGCGGTGGCCATCTGCGGCGGCATGGTCGCCGGCGCCCTCTACGGCCTGAGCCGGCTGGTGCCGTTCATCGCCGACTCGGTGTCCTACGCGGTCTCCGCGGCGACCCTGAAATCCATGCGGGCCCGCTTCCAACAGCAGCGCACCGACGCACCGAGCACCGTGCTGGCCGAGATCCGGGACGGCTTCGGCTGGCTGCGAAACCAGCCGGTGATCCGGTTCCTGACCATCATCAGCGCCGGCGACATGCTGCGCTACGGCGCCGGCTACCTGGTGATCATCACCCTCGCCCAGCGGATCGGCGCCAGCTCGTACCAGATCGGCTTCATCTTCAGCGGTGCCGCGGCGGGATCGCTGGTCGGCTCGCTGCTGTCCGGCCGGATCAACGAGCGCTTTCCGCTCGGCCGGGTCGCGGTGGTGATGTTCTGGGTGGAGGCGCTCACCTTCCCGCTGTACGCCTTCGCGCCGGACGTGTTCCTGCTCGGCTGCGTCGCCGCCGGCGAGTCGCTGATCTCCCCGATCTACCTGGTGGCCATGAAGTCCTACCGGCTGCGGATCACCCCGGACGGACTGCGCGGCCGGACCACCAGCACCGTGCAGACCATCACGGCCGGCGCGCTGTCGCTGGGTGCCGCGCTCGGCGGCGTCCTGATCGGCGCGGTGGGTGCCCGGACCTCCGCGTTGATCTTCGGCGGCTGGCTGCTGCTGTTGGCGGTGCTGACCACCAGCAACCGGGCGGTGCGCCAGGCCGGCTCCGAGCACGACGAGCGAACCGTGCCCGCACCGTCCTGAAGACTCCGCCGGGCCCCGCTTGCGCGGCTCGAGGCCGGCCACCGGTTAATATCCGCTTCATCATGCTTCGTTGAGGTTCTGCCGGAACAACCGGCCGGGCCACGCCGGACAGGCGGCCGGCGGCAAGGACGATGGGAGCGACTTGGCGGTGCAGCGGAAGCCGGCCCGGCCGGGTCTCGGCCGGGAGCGGCTGCTCAGCCTGGTCCTGATAGCCCCGTCGCTGGTCGTCTTCGGGCTGTTCATCTTCTGGCCGCTGGTCCGGACGTTCCAGCTCAGCACCACCGGCCAGGATCTGTTCGGCCGGCCGAACCGGCAGGTCGGCTTCGCCAACTTCTCCGGCGTCCTGCACGACCCGCAGTTCGGCCAGGTGCTGGAGGTGACCGCGGCCTACGTGCTGCTGACCGTCATCCCGAGCATCCTGTTCGCGCTGGTGCTGGCATTGCTGCTGCAGTCGCCGCTGCGCGGCCTGCGAATCCTGCGCTCGGCCTTCGCGATGCCGTTCGCCTATTCGGTGGCGGCCGCCTCGGTGGTGTTCGCGGCGCTGTTCAACCCGGCCATCGGGATCGCCAACTACCTGGTCACCTCGCTCGGCTTCGCGCCGGTGGAGTGGCTGACCAAGCCGGGCACCGCGCTGCTGTCGATCGCCATCACCACGGTGTGGATGAACGTCGGCTACAACATGCTGGTGCTGCTGGCCGGTGTCGGCGGGGTGGACGAGCAGCTGTACGAGGCCGCCCGGCTGGACGGTGCGGGCACCTTCCGGATCGCTCGCTCGATCACCATCCCCCTGGTCACGCCGAGCCTGTTCTTCCTGGTGGTGGTCGACACCATCGCCAGCCTGCAGAGCTTCGGCCAGATCCGGCTGCTCACCCGCGGCGGTCCGACCGGGCACACCACCACCCTGGTGTACTGGATTTATCACACCGCTTTCGAGAACGGCGCCTCCGACTACGGCACCGGTTCGGCCCAGGCCATCGTGCTGCTCGCGGTGGTCATCGTGATCACCGCGATCCAGTTCGGGCTGCTGGAACGGAAGGTCTTCTATCGATGAGCGCTTGCGCGAAGAGCGGTGGGCACAGCCGGTGAACAGGGGTCGGGTCGTCCGGGTGCTGGCGCTGCTGCTGCTGGCCGTGCTGGTGCTGTTCCCGGTGTATTTCACCGTGGTCGGCAGCGTGATGGGGCCGGGTGACATCGCCTCCGCACCGCCGTCGCTGTTCCCGCACTCGCTCACCTTCGCCAACTACCGCGGCGTCTTCCACGCGGTGCCGCTGGGCCGGCAGTACCTGAACTCCACCCTGGTCGCGGTGTTGATCACGCTCGCACAGCTGACCTGCGCGGTGCTGTCGGCCTACGCCTTCGTGTTCCTGGCCCTGCCGTTTCGTCGCACGCTGTTCGCGGTGTTCCTGCTCACGCTGATGGTGCCGTGGGAATCGATCATCATCCCGAACTTCCTGTTCATGGCCGACCACCAGCTGCGCAACACCTACCTGGCGCTGGTGCTGCCGTTCCTGGCCGGCGGCTTCGGCACCTTCCTGCTCCGCCAGTCCTTCCGCACCTTCCCGGTGGAGCTGCGCGACGCGGCCACCCTGGACGGCGCCAGCCACGGACGGTTCCTGCTGACCATCCTGCTGCCGCTGTCCCGGCCGGCGCTGGCCAGCGTCGGCATCTTCGTGTTCCTGTCCGCCTGGAACCAGTTCCTCTGGCCGCTGCTCATCACCGACTCCCCGCAACGGCAAACCCTGCAGATCGGGCTGGCCTCGCTCAACGACGCCGAGCAGGCCAACCCCGGGCTGATCCTGGCCGGGGTAACGCTCGCGCTGCTGCCCACCGCCGCGCTGGTCGCCTTCGGGCAAAGGTTCCTGATCCGGGGACTGACTGCCGGTGCCGTCCGCTGACCACATCCCCGATTTCCTCGAAAGGCAGCCCATGAAGCTGAGATACCTGGCCGCGGCATCCGTCCTGTTGCTGGCCGCAGCGTGCAGCAGCGGTGGATCCGGCGGCTCCGGCAGCACGAACACCTCGGCGCCGGCCTCCAGCGTGCTGAACGGCAGCGGGCCGGTGACGGTGACCTTCTGGCACGCCATGAAGGGCGCCAACGCCGACGCGTTGAACACGCTGGTCAGCAAGTTCAACGCCGCGCACTCGGGCAAGATCACCGTCAAGGCCACCTTCCAGGGCAGCTACGACGACACCGTGACCAAGTACAAGGCGGCGGTGCAGGCCAAGCAGACCCCGTCGCTGGTGCAGGTCTACGACATCGGGTCCGGCTTCCTGGCCGATTCCGGGCAGGCCATCCCGGCGCAGTCGTTCGCCGACGTGGACAAGTTCAGCCTGGACGACCTGCAGCCGGCCATTCGCGGCTACTACTCTCGCAACTCCCAGCTGCAGTCGATGCCGTTCAACTCCTCGGTGCCGGTGCTCTACATCAACAAGACCGCCTTCGCCAAGGCCGGCCTGGACCCGAGCAAGCCGCCGACCACGCTGGATGAGATCCGAACCGACGCGCAGAAGCTGAAGGCGTCCGGTGCGGTGAAGTACGCGTTCAACGCCGCCATCTACGGCTGGTACTTCGAGCAGTTGACCGCCGAGGCCGGCAAGACCTACTGCGACAACGACAACGGCCGTACCAAGCGCGCCGACGCGGTCACCTTCACCGACCCGGAGCAGGTGCAGTTCCTGACCTGGTGGAAGGGCATGCTGAACGACGGGCTGGCCACCAACACCGGGCGCAACACCGACGACGCGCAGGCCGCGTTCAAGTCCGGCACGATCGGCATGGGCTTCGAATCCACCGGCGCGCTCGGCGGCTACCTGAAGGCGGCCGGCAGCAAGTTCGAGATCGCCACCGCGCCGTTCCCCAAGGTGCAGAGCTCCGACACCGGCGGTCCGATCATCGGCGGCGCGTCGCTGTGGATCGACGGCCCCGGTCACTCGGCCGCCGAGCAGCGGGCCGCCTGGGAGTTCGTGAAGTTCCTGGTGCAGCCGGAGAACTCGGCGTTCTGGCACACCAACACCGGCTACTTCCCGGTTTCCAAGGCGGCTCTGAACGACCCGACCGACAAGGCCTGGGTGGCCGGCAAGCCGCAGTTCCAGACCGCCATCGACGAGTTGCAGGCCAGCCCCACCACGGTGGCCACCCAGGGCTGCCTGCTGGGCAGCCTGCCGCAGGTCCGAGCCCTGGTGGAGACCGCGATCGAGTCCGTGCTGACCTCGGGCAAGGACCCGAAGGCGGCGCTGGACAACGCCGCCGCGCAGGCCAAGGACCTGATCAGCAAGTACAACGCCTCGGTGAAGTAGCGGCTCACCGGTTCATTCCGCGGCCGACGGGTGCACAATCTGAAGGATGGCGACCAAGGAAACGGCGGACGCTGACCCTGACTGGGAGTACGCACCGCTGCGGATACCCTCCGACGTGACGAGGGTAAACGCAGCGGTGCGGCTCGCACTGCACGCCGAATACGGCGGCTGGGAGTTGGCCCGAGTCCGCAAGTACACCGACGGAACCCGGCAAGTCCTGCTGCGCCGTAGGCGACGGGGGCTGGAGCAGGTTCCGCTGCCCGGCCTCATTGCATAGCCTTACTGGACAACGGCATTCACAGCGTTCTCATCGACGTCCCAAGCAGGAGTATTGGTGCCAACCGGTGTTGGTAGCACGACGGTGCATGGGATGGATCAACCGTTGTGCCACTTATCAGCTGACCCGTGTTTTCTGCGCCTTCTGATCACGGAGTCAATGCGGTTCGCGGGCCGTTGAAGCGCAAAGGCATCGGATGCAAAGTATTCACGCGTGTATTCGACGAGGTCGGTAGCAAAAGGCAGAAGGGGCTGCATCCGACGGTTCCATGGGTTGTTCAGCCAGGTGAGCGACACCTCTGCCAAGAAATCCAGGCTTGGGCACTTGTCAGGAAGTTCCTTAGCATATTCCGTTATAAGTGGGCCGAGCTGAAGGATCGAATCCTGCGCTGCATCCATGAGAGCCTGAATACGGGATGCGCAACTCATCGGTATGAGCGGATTACTAAGGAAGGTACTCAGAGTCTCCTCGGCTATTGAGAATCCACGGGGTACGTGGATCAAGTCATGTTCGTATTGGTCCCACGCCGTAGCCTCATCACTTCTCATAGCCGGTGGCTCAATTAGCTCGTCCGCCGATTCGAGAAGTTTCGCACTTGCCAATGCGGAGGGGCATCGATCAGGTGCGTAAGGCCTATCCTTGGGATCTATCTGGATGCCAAACTTCGCTTTCGCATATGCGTCAAGCATCGCTACCGTGTTGGCTTCAAGGGCCTCAGGTAGCGCGAAATACTTCCTTAGTTCGACCTCGCCCTTCCCCACCAAAAGAGCTAGCAACCTATTCATGGTCTCCAGTTGCAACTTGAAGACCTCCGTACGCAAAGGCTGAAGTATGGTGCGCTTGGCCTGCCTATATGTAAGGACGGTTACGGTTCCAATCGCCAGCCAGAAGATGATCTGAACTATGTCAGTGATTTGCAGATGCCAAAAGCCCGCGGACGACGAAGTGCTAGCAAAATCGAATGCAACTTTCATTAGGACTCTCCCGGTTTAGTACGTATACCGGAATGTTCTTAGTAGGAAATTCCTAAGTCCAAGTTAAATGATTGGTCTAGCAGGCCTTCAGGAACCGGTCCAGCACCCGGACGCCGAACTGCAGCGCGTCCACCGGCACCCGCTCGTCGATGCCATGGAACAGGGCGGTGAAGTCCAGCTCCGGCGGCAGCAGCAGCGGGGCGAAGCCGAAGTTGCGGATGCCGAGCAGCGAGAACGACTTGGCGTCCGTGCCACCGGACATCGGGTACGGGATGAGCACCCCGGAGGAGTCCTCGGCCTTGATGGCCGCCGCCATCGCGTCGATGATCTCGCCCTCGAACGGGGTCTCGACCGCGATGTCGCCGGTGATGGTCTCCCGGCTGACGTGCTCGCCGATCAGCCGGTCGATGGTGTCGAACAGCTCGTCCTCATATCCCGGCAGGTACCGGCAGTCGATCGTCGCCTCGGCCCGGGACGGGATCACGTTGGCCTTGTAGCCGGCCTCCAGCATGGTCGGATTGGCCGTGTTGCGCAGCGTGGCGCCGAGCATCCGGGCGGCGCTGCCGAAGTGCTTCAGCGCGCTCTCCGGATCGTCGAGGTCGATCGGCAGGCCGGTGACCGCCGCGATCCGGGTGAGGAATTCCCGCATGGTGGGCGTCAGGTGCACCGGGAACTGGTACTCCCCGATCCGGGTGACCGCGCGGGCCAACTCGGTGACGGCGTTGTCCGGGTGGATCATCGAGCCGTGGCCGGGCCGGTTCTCGGCACGCAGCCGGAGCCAGGCGATGCCCTTCTCGGCAGTCTGGATCAGGTAGAGCCGCAGGTCGTTGCTGACCGTCATGGAGTAGCCGCCGACCTCGGAGATGGCCTCGGTGCAGTCGGCGAAGTAGTCGGGGTGGTTGTCCACCAGCCAGTGCGCGCCGTACCGGCCGCCGGCTTCCTCGTCGGCCACGAAGGCCAGCACGATGTCCCGGTCGGGCTTGGTGCCGGTGCGCGCCCACTCCCGGACGAGCGCGAGCGTCATCGCGTCCATGTCCTTCATGTCCACCGCGCCGCGGCCCCACACGTAGCCGTCGCGCACCTCGCCGGCGAACGGGTCCACCGACCACTCGTCGGCATTGGCCGGCACCACGTCCAGGTGGCCGTGGATGAGCAGCGGCTTGCGGTCCGGGTTGCTGCCGCTGATCCGGGCGACGGTGGAGGCCCGTCCCGGCTCGGACTCCAGCACGGTGGCCTCGATGCCGACCTCGCCCAGCTTCTCGGCAACCCATTCGGCGGCCGGCCGCTCCGGGTGGGTGGGGTTGGAGGTGTTGATCCGGATCAGCTCGGATAGCAGCGGAACGACCTCGTCGGTGGCGGTCACGTCAGCGCTCATGCGTCTTTCCTACCAGTGATCGGCTGGCTGCGGGATGCCGGCGTGACCGTAGGCGCGGCTCAGCCGGCGCCTGCCTGGTCCAGCGAGGCCAGCCGGTCCGAGCTGACCACCCGCGCGTCCGGGCCGGGGAACACTAGGGCCAGGTGGTCGGCGCTCCAGCGCACCCGGTACGGCGGCGCTCCGTCGGCCCGGCCGACCTCCACGATCTGCCCGCGCCTGGCCGGGCGGCCCTCGGCCCGGCTTTCCACGACCAGCCAATCGCCCACTCGTGCGAACACGGCAACCACCTCTTCGCTCGCCCATTCTGCTCCTGCGGCGGCCGACGGCAAGGGTCCGAGCGGATCAGGGTTCGGTAGCCGGACAACCCTGTGATCTTCCTCTGAACTCTGGTCAAATGCCGCATACGGGCGCATGATCCTGCCTGTCCGATCGCCGCCGGTCGGCTCCGTGGAGGATTTCATGCGCATCAGCAAGCGTCGTTGGCTCGTCATCGGCCTGCTCGCCGCCCTCTGCGGCGTCCTCATCGGGGTCGGGGCCGCGGCAGCCAGCACGCACCGCCGCTCCTCCCAGCCGGATGCCGAGGAGAACGAGGAGGTGCGGGCCGCCCCCAACTCCTCCACCGGCAGCTGCGGGGTGGAGCGCTGGTCGGTCAAGACCGGCACCGACGCCGACGCGGGAAAGATCAACCTGCAGTCGACCACAGCGACCACCATCGCCAGCCTGGACGCGCTGCCGGCGCCGGCGTCCCTGCCCGCCAACAACCGGGTGCAGCCGACCGAGACCACGGTGTACCGGGTGAGCGCGACGCTGACCCAGTACAAGCTCGAGGCCGATTCCGACTACCACCTGGTATTGACCGACGGCAGCGGGCACACCATGATCGGCGAAATCCCCGATCCGGCGTGCGTGGGCTCCGGCAGCCCGCTGGCCAGCAGCATCCAGAAGGCGCGCAGCGAGTTCGACGCCAAGTACACCGCGACCGGCAGCTTCAAGACCGCGAACGTGCCGGTGACGGTGAGCGGGGTGGGCTTCTTCGACTATGACCACGGGCAGACCGGCGTCGCCCCCAACGCCGTCGAGTTGCACGCGGCGCTGGACATCCAGTTCGGCAGCGGCGGCGGCAACACGGTGACCGTCACCAATCCCGGTGCCCAGACCGGAACGGTCGGCACCCCGGTGAGCCTGCAGATCCATGCCACGGATTCCGGCAGCGGCCAGACGCTGAGGTATTCGGCCACCGGCCTGCCTGCCGGCCTGACGATCAACAGCGGGTCGGGCCTGATCTCCGGCACGCCGACCACCGCGGCCAGCTACAACGTCACGGTGACCGCGACAGATGGCACCGGTGCGGCCGGCTCGGCAAGCTTCGGCTGGACGATCAGCGCCACCGGCGGCTGCTCCGGCCAGAAGCTCGGCAATCCCGGCTTCGAAACCGGCAGCGCCGCGCCGTGGACGGCAACCAGCGGAGTCATCGCGAACAACAGCAGCGAGCCGCCGCACTCAGGAAGTTGGGATGCCTGGCTGGATGGGTACGGAGTGGCGCGGACGGACACGCTGAGCCAGCAGGTCACCATCCCGGCCGGCTGCCATGCCAGCCTCAGCTTCTACCTGCACATCGACACCGCCGAGACCACCACCACGACGAAGTACGACAAGCTGACGGTGGCGGCTAATTCGACGACAGTGGCCACCTACTCGAACCTGAACCACAACACCGGGTACAGCCAGAAGACGCTCGACCTTTCGGCCTATGCCGGTAAGGCGGTGACCATCACGTTCACCGGCACCGAGGACAGCCAGAAGCAGACGTCGTTCGTGCTCGACGACACGGCGTTGGCTTTGAGCTAGCTGCGCGGGCGGCGCTGTCCGGACATCGGACTGGCTGCCGGGTCCTGCTGCTGCGACGTGCGGTGCGCGAGCAGCAGCCGGTGCTGGGCCAGCCGGACGGCCATCTCGGGCAGGTCCTCGGCCGACACCGAGTTCCGCAGGTCACGCAGGGCCTGCTGCACCCAGCGGTCCAGGACGAAGGGCGGCACCCGGACCATCTGAGGTTCGGGCTCATCGGTTGGCCGGCGGCGGGGCCGGACCGGCCGCCGGCTGGCAACGGCGGCGGCTGTCTCGGTCATGCCACGAGGATGGTCCGAAGTGTGGTATCAGGCCTAGGGACGAAGGTCCCTGTCCAAGCAGGCAATGGGCCCAAACACGGCCGGTTGGCCGCCCGGGGTGTGCCGTGGAACCGTCGGCTAAACTGTCCGGGCACTCGTCCGGGTGGCGGAATGGCAGACGCGCTAGCTTGAGGTGCTAGTGCCCTTAACGGGCGTGGGGGTTCAAGTCCCCCCTCGGACACTTGTAACTGTTGATCAGATTCTGTCTGGTTCACGTCATCAGAGGCCATGTTCTGGCGCCTTCTTCTAACTCGAAACCTGATTATTCGGACAGCTCGGACAGGCGACGGTGGTCCCCCGGTGTGCACATAGTCCCTCGTGCTCCAACTGTTGATCGACGAGCCGAGGCCATGTCAGGCCGTCAACAGAGAAGCGATAACCTTCCGTCATGCCTCAGGAGGTTGGAAGACCGGCCCGAGGTCCAAACGATCACCACGAGCGTCTCCTCAACCAAGACGAATTGGCTGACCTGCTGAACGTGCCGAAGCGATGGATTCAGGAGCGCGTTCAACGACGACTGATCCCTCATACGCGCTTGGGCAAGCACGTTCGATTCACTGCAGCGCAGATCCAAGAAATACTGGATGCTTCTCGCATGGACGCAGACGTTGTCCACCGTCCTTACCATCGTGGCGGACCTCGTGGTGGTGGTCTCTGAAGTCGGCGTGCTAATTGGTGCGCGACTGCCGAACGATCGGCAACCGTTCGAGATTGATCGTGCTCCACGATCGGTCTTTGGCAACACGATTAACTCGGCCCATCGATTTACACTGCTGTTGTGAACACCGCTCAGCGCATCGACACCAAGAAGGAAATCGCAACGCTGCTTGCGCAACGCGAGTGGGCCGAGATCGATCTAATCCTCGACGAGCATGGTCTTCCCACGAGCGACGATTGGCGCGGGAACAACCAGTACCAGTACGTCATCGACATGCTGCGCCAAGCGTCCGACGAAACGATCTTGGAGCTGCACTCGTACGTCACCGGCGGCGCAATCACGGTCAGACCCGGCTCAGAGCCTTGGCGGTCAGGCGAGCTACGGCTGTTCATGAGTCATCTCGCGAGCTACCAGGCCTTCGTCGGGCAGGTGGGCGATTACCTCGAAGGCTGGGGGGTCAGCGCCTTCGTCGCGCACGTCTCCATTGACGCGTCAGACGAGTGGCAGGCAGTCATCGAAACAGCGCTGCAGACGTGCGATGCGATGGCGGTGTTCCTACACAACGGCTTCAAGGAAAGCAATTGGTGCGACCAAGAGGTCGGGTTTGCGTTGGCGCGGCGTGTCCCGGTCCTGCCGCTCAACATCGAACTCAATCCGTACGGCTTCATGGGCAAGCTGCAGGCCGCCCATTGCGTCGGCCTCAGCGCGCAGCAGATAGGCGAGAAGGTCGTCCAGTGGCTCGTGCGCACACCGAGCGCCCAAACGGCGATGGCGGAAGGTTTGGTGAAGGCGTTTGAGGGCGTGTACTCCTACGACCGCGCGCGAAGCGTCTACAGCAAGCTTGTCGAGATGCCGTCTTATACGCCGACCCAGTTACAACGACTCGATGCGGCCTGCCGAAGCAACGGACAGGTTCGTGATGCGGTGCTGTCAGGGACGCCGATCCCAAACCTCGTGCAGCAGCTCATCAAGGAGCGGGGCGGCACCCCAGTGGCTGCGCACGACCCGTGGTCGGATGAACCGCCCTTCTAACCCGTGAATCTAGGCTGGCGGGGCGCCCGATGAACGGCTTCGCCACGCCGTCACCGAATAGCGCGGCCTGATCTGTGACGTGGGTGATGCGCTCGACGTCAGCGTCGATGTACGAACGTGGAAGCGTTCGCTGATCTCGATGCCTTAACGGGCGATGGCGAAGGCGGGTTGATACTGGCGCACACTTCATTGGCTGATGAGCTCAGCAAGTCGGCCGGGTTGCTAGTCTCCGATCACCCAGGCGGAGGGAACACTATGAAAGTCTTCATCAGTTGGTCCGGCGACCGTAGTCACGCAACGGCCCAGGCTCTCGCTCCTTGGCTGAAGAAGGTCATCCAGAGCGTTGATTATTGGATTTCAAGCGAAATGGAGCGCGGCACCAAGTGGCTGGACGAGATTTCGACCTCGCTAGGAACCCATACTTTTGGCATCCTTTGCGTAACGCCCGAAAATGCTCGTTCTCCGTGGCTCTGTTACGAGGCCGGAGCCCTGTCGCAGCACCTGAGCGACAATGGACGAGTAATTCCCTTTTTGCTCGATTTCGCGTCGGCGAGCGATTTACAGCCGCCACTGGGACAGTTCAACGCTTGCGTGGCAGGCACCGAAGGGGCCTGGCAGTTGGTTAAGACGCTAAATGCTCATGCCGAATTTAAATTGTCCGAATCTGATCTTCGAGAAACTTTCAATCTCTGGTGGCCATCGCTTGAAATGACGCTTGCCGACGTTGTTGCAGCATCTCGGGCCGACACATCAAAAAGAAGCAGCGATGACAAGCTCAACGAACTTCTGAACTTGGTCCGCAGCTTAAATGTTGATCGTAATGTGTCCGTCGATAGCGCATCCGGAATATCTATTTCTCGTGGCTTGCATAACGCTTCTTTGAGCATCTCTCAAAATGCTACCCCAGGTTTCTTGAGCTTCCTTGCCCAACGGATCAACGCACGCACGAATCAGTTGCCGCCTGGTGTGACACTTGATCAGAGCGCAGTAGATCTTATGGTTATCGAAGCTGCAGGTGAAGTCATGGCCGAGGCCAACACCAAGATCGAGCTACCGCCAAGCTGGCCTGGCCTCGAAGAACGGGATCGCGAATGGTTGGCCCGCTATGCGCGCTCCAATGGTGCCGATCGGAGCGACTCTTAACAATCCGAGGCGTAGGCGACATTTGAAGCCGCTGGTTTGCCGGTGACGTGGTCTCAGAGCGCGCTATCTGGCCCAGCACTGGCGACAGCGTCTCCAAGCCTCAGATTTTGCTGGGCTCCCCGCCTCGCGTACCCGAATTGTGAGAGCCTCCCGGTAACCTTTCCGATCGGACCGGGAACAAGGCGCTGGGATCCCTCTAACCCCGGGATCAGGGCGGAGGCGGCTGATGAGGCTCATCGACGCTCCGCTCGACAAGATCACGAAATAGCCAGTGCATACAACTGAGGATGGATCATGACGTTGGTGCCGGATCAACTACTGCAGATCGTCCGGGAGCGCCGACTGGTTCCGTTCGTGGGAGCTGGATTCTCGATCGTGGCTGGCTTCCCGGGATGGTTTGGTTTGTTGCAGGAGATCAGCGCCGAGATTGCTCCGACGGAAGACTTCAACGCGGTACTGAAGTCCTGCTCGAACGACCCACTAAAGGTGGCTGAGTTCCTGCTTGTTCGCAGCGGTGGGAACATCGGGCCGATCCGTCATCGCATGTCGCTGGCACTGCAGACGCCCGATCCCTTCATCTCCTCGGCACACATTGATCTGGTGAATTTGCAGCTCCCGGTCTTGTACACCACCAATTTCGACGGCCTGATCGAAGCTACGTACCGTCAGCTAGGCATCCCGGTCGAGACGATCTGCAACGCTCGTGACTTAGCGCTGGCTTACGGTCGGGCCGCTCAGGTCGTGAAGTTCCATGGTGATCTTCGCTATGACGAAACGCTGGTGTTGACCGAGTCGTCATTCCATTCCCGGCTAGATCTGGAGAGTCCCGTCGATCTCAAGTTCAGGGGAGACATCCTTGGACGGAGCCTGCTCTTCATCGGCTACGGCTTCGGCGACATCAACGTACGGGCGATCTGGTTCAGGCTCACGAAGCTCATGCGAGACATTCCGCTGGATGACCGACCGCCGTCGTACATCTTGCGCCTGAGCGCCGATCCGGTGCTGGAAGCGCTCGATCGGTCTGTGGGGCTGACAACGATCGTGCTTGATCCTGGCGGACTCGCGACTACTTCGGCCGATCGTCAGCAGCTGTTCGAGCGCTTCATGGTCGAACTCACTTTCGCAGTAGAGGACACCCCGGTCGTGGATCCGCTACCGATGTTCGCATCGCCAGCCTTGATCAACGAGGCCACAGCCCTAGTCGCTGCCGGCGCTCGCATCTTCGACGATGACGAAAAGCAGATCATGGACGCAGTGGCCAGCAGACAACTGCACGAAGACGTCCATGACGCAGTCAACACGTTGATGATGAAGTTCACCGAACGTCGGCCGCGCGGTCAGTTGGCTGACTACCGCAAAGCAATCGCTTTGAACTACGCGATGAACTATGGAGACCGGTTCGCGCCACCTAGGAGGGCTCATGGCCATTAGCGTCAATGCCGACCAGCTTCGCAGTCTCAGCTCTGCCTACAGGGACGCTGCTCAGGACATAAGGGATCGGTCATCACAGCTTGCTGGACAGACCGACGGGCTGCTTCACGATTGGATCGGATCAGGTTCATCGGCGTTTCAGAGTCTCGCCCAAAGTGTTGACGCTCGTCAGCACGAGCTGGTTGACACGATGGAGAAGATGGCCGACGTACTTCTCAACGCGGCCCAAGCGTTCGACAGTGCGGATAACAACATCAGCAGCGCCTTAGAACCGTAATACGAGCAATGACAAGCCCCTGGGAGACCGACCTAACCGATCAGTCCCCCCGAGCCTCAAATTTCCCGAGCTCAATGTCGCACATCACGTGCGAGGTCCAAGACCGGCGGTTCAAGGTGTACTCCCGTCGGCGCTGAACGTTCAGATTGGATCGGCGTTGGCACACCGATCACGCCTCATTTTGAGACATGCTCAAGCCTTACTTCACTAACCGCAGGGCGGGGCGTGGGTCTTCTTCCTGCCCTAATAGCTGGCGGACTCTCGAGGGCTTCCAACGCAGCTGCTCCGCTAGCGATGCGATGGTGACGCCTCGCTGCTCTGCGAGCTCGTAGGCCGCGTTAAGCATCGAGGGCACTTCTCCGTCATACTGTCGGACTGGTCGGCGTTCTTGAGGCGACTGCGCCAGCCGGATGTATGCCCGGCGGGCGGTGCTCTCCGATATGAGGCCCAGCTCTTGGCTTCGGTAGACGAGGCTGCGTACCTCGACGCCCCAACGCTCGCTCAACCTGAACAGCTTCGCAAAGTCGAGACGTTCGGGGAGCTCCTTCTCAATCGCGGCCCTCGGGGTTAGGAACTCAGCGGCGAATACGTCGGCCTCTCTTTCGAGCCACAGCTCTCCGGATGCAGACCCGCCGTGTAAGACTAGATGGCCCAACTCGTGTGCCGCGCTGAAGCGATGGCGGAGAACGTCGTCTGCACGATCTGCCGTCAGCACTACCAGGGGTCTACGGAATGCCAAGGTCGAGTAGGCGTCGATTCGTGCCGAGGCTTCCTTCTCAGTCGGCGGGGCCATCGCGCAGATGATTCCGTGCGTTTCCAGTTGCGAGACGAGGTGACCAATCGGCTCGGTACCTAATCCCCACAGCTGTCGGGTCGCCAATGCCGCGTCACGTGGCGAGTGGTGGATCTCCACGTCGCCAAATATGTCCGGCAACTCAATACGGGGAAAACGAACATGCGCTTCGAGCGCAAACGACAACTCCCAGATCTGCTCAGCGAAAGACGTCGCCCGCGACCGCTGCTTCGCGGTAGTCGCACGGAGGCTCTCAAAATACGTCTCGCTCGTCTCCAAGCGCTGCAGCGGACGGCCCGGCGCGAAGAACTCAACCGGCACGTCCAGTGCTTGGGCAAGCCGTTCCACCGTGCCAGGGCGGGGCACCGCGATACCCGCTTCGTACTGCCCGACCGCAGCGGGCGAGACGCCAGCGACCTCCGCAACTTCCTTCTTCGTCATCAACGCCAGCTGGCGTGCCTGGCGAAGTCGGTCTGGTTCGAACGTGATGCTCGATGCCACGGCTACTGCTCAGGGACAGATGTGGGCGGGCCAGCGCCAGGCTCTTCCTTGCCCGTCGCAGTCTTCCCCTCTTCAACGATCTCAAGAACCGGTCTCGGCCTCGGTGCGGAATCGAACGATTCCCCAGCGACTGCCGTCGGGCCGCCCACAACGGACGGCGACTGGATGAGCGACAGCTGCTCGCTGTCGGAGAAGTTGATGTGGCCATCGGCGTCCAGGGTGGCGATGCCCACGTGAACTACCTGCAGACCACTCTTCGGGCTACACCGATATGCAGCCACCACCATCTTCTCGGCGATATTTCCGATCGCCGCCCGCGCAGCATCAGCGACCTTGCGAGCCTCTTCCTCGAACTCGTCCAAGGCGAAGCCGTCAGGGTCATCGAACAGTGTCGGCTCGGGCACCTTCGGAACGTTTACCTTGGTCAAGCGGTACCGCAGGTCTGAAATCCGTGCTCGCATCCGGCTATCGCGCTTGCTGACCTCCATTACCTTGACCGGCAGAATCGCGATGCCGTTCCATACGACAAGCTCATACGGAGCGCCGCGTGGCGGGAACGGGACCGCACCGTCGAGGATCGTCAGCAGGCGAGCAACCACCTCCTGCGGAAGAGCCAGCCAGAAGGTGCTGCCGTAGGCGTGATTCGACTTGAGTCGTGAACCGACTTTCGCATCCAAGGACCTCGTGTGGGCCTCATAGCCCGCTGCTACGAGCGCAGCCCCCACTCGCTGCGAGTCCTCGCCGAAGTGGCGCTCCATGAAGCTGGCGCTCAGCGTCTCGGTCACTGCCAATGTCCTTCCTGATGGCCTGATGAGAGACCATACACGAAACTTCAGTTTGATGTGCGCATCCGGTCAGTTCATCTAGGTTAGGGAGTCGTAGATCGTCATAATGACGATAGACCGGTCTACGGTATGACCTCCAGCGTGCCGGAGCCAGGGTGGTTTCGGCGCCCCACAACGTTGGCGAAGCTTCGATGCCGCCGGCGAGTGGACTCGCTTCCGCACCCCTCCTGACAGGCGAGCCTGCTATCAGCCGGAACCACTATCCCCGGCGGCCCACCGTTCGCTCCGTGCCGATCTGGCTGCTGTGGCAACCCGGTTACACGGTCTGCATGGAGGGTCGAGTGCTGTACCGCAGTTGATCATGGCGGGCACGCCCGCAGCGAACTCACCTCTCTGCTGCTCGGACCGCCAGTGACTGACCATCCGACTGGCACAGACTCCAATCCACTCACAAATCTGATCAGGTCGAGGAGATTTTGCTTCGGTCGTCAGGCGTGTGCACATTGGCACACGCCACCGTTTCAACCGGCATCAACTGGCTGCACCGGTAGAGCCGAAACCCCGCAAACATGGGCGGCGCAGCTGGACGCCCCCCATTTGCTGGACTAGATTTCCTCCGGGCAGATGGTTCAAGTCCCCCCTCGGACACCCATGTGGTGTCTCGCGACATCGTTGACACCTGTCTCGCGTCATAGTGGACACCTTGGTGGGTTAGCTGCGCCAGCGGGCGTAGCGGTCGCGGCCGGTGGGTTGGTAGTCGCGGGTGGGTCCAGTTCACCACCGCTAGAACCGTCAACAACCGGTGCTAACGGTGGAACCAGAACCCAGCCAACACGGGAGCTCCAGCTAGACGGCCCGCGACTGCTGGGCTAGGTTCCGACCGGGCAGGTGATTCAAGTCCCCCTCGGACACACCCCCTCGGACACTCTGTGGGGCCCGAATTTCGGGGCCCTCGTTGTTTCTTCGGCGAGCCGGGATGCGCCCGTTACGGCGTCCGAGCGATTACGTTGTTGACTTCCTCTATGAGCAAGTCCACCAAAACGTCTGCACTCTCCACATACGCCACGGCCTCGCCGGTGGTGGGGTTGGCAGCCCCGTGAGCAACTCTGTTTCGAAGGTTTCGCAATTCCTCGTACATTTCCGAGAGGCCACTAGCAATGACGTGTTGTTTCTCCGCACCGCGCAGCAACCGCGACTCGTCTGTGCGGGCGGCCACTGGTCCGCCCTTCGCGGGGTAGGACTGGATTGTTCCAAGTAGATCTCGAGCGGCGCCACGGACCACTTCCCAAGCGGTCAAGATGGCATACGACGGATTGTCATTCGCCTCCTGCGCGAGTCTGAGCATGCGATCGTCTGCGTAGACGGGTTGGGTTTTATGGAACGGTTGCGGCGATCGCTCTGCGCTCTTGGCTCGATCTTCAACCTTTGCGCGGCCCTCCTCCAGTTTCTGAATACCATCGCCAAAATTCCACTCGGTCCCGAGAACCTTGCCCGAGCGAAGGCGATGCAGAAGCGCCTTGAGTTCGCCCTTAAACATTTTCGCGGCAATGAGAACCGCGAAGGGCCATGCCAGACTTGCGAAGATCGATGAGAGGAATTGCATCCAGGTCACGGCCGTATGCTCCCATTTAATCTAACCCGCTCCGCTGCCCGACGCGCCGAGGTAGGCGCGCGGTCGCGTAGCTCAGTACCGATTGATCATCGCCCTCGCTCGGCGAGTTCGTGGCCGCAGATCGCCGCCTGTCGCCGGAGTTCGATTCGCAGCTCCATTGCGCACTATGAGGGCCGCTTGAGTTCGCAGGCTATGCGTGTTAGCGCGCGGGCGGTGACTCCGCGTGGATCAACTGAATCAGTTCCTCGGCGGCCTCGCTCAGCCTGTTCGCTTCATCCTGGCTGAGACCAGCCCCTTCGTCATTGAGGAACTTAGCCTGTGCCCGATCAGTATCGAACCAGTAGGAGACGAGACTGCTGTAGATGGACTGAGCCTGGTCTCGAACCTCCTTTGTGGGGTGACCCCACATGATGCTCCGCAATGCGTCAACAACCGCTGCTTTCTTGTCGAGGAGCGGCCGCTCCGTAGAGGGGAAGACAAAGATGCCAACTTCTGCCCAGTGGAGGTCGTAGGCTTCCTTCGTGAAATAGAGTACTAGCGACTCTGCGAGGGGCAAGAAGGTCTTCCGCGCTTCGTCGTGGTCTGCTTGTCGCCGCAGCTTTGCCTCATGGACCTCTCGCTGGGTCTGCAGCATGGCCTCGTGGTGTCTTTGCAGCGTCTGGAGTTCGGCTGTCGCGTCGCGGTCGGCTCTTCCGCTGCGGGCCGTAGCGGCCCAGTTGATGAGCGCAACTCCGATGCTCGACCCCAGGATGATTCCGATGTACTTAAGGACCTCTGCCACGGCCTCAGCATGCCTCAAGCGGGCACTTATCATCGCTTTTACGCTCAACCGGTCGCGTACGGGCACTATGCCTTCGTGACCACCGCCGAGGCACCGGATGGACTGCGGTGACGAGGTGCGCTCCGTTGACGGAGTGCCATGGCACTCCCAACGCGCTGCGTCACCCTACTCAGACCTACTAGCTCCTCGGAACCCCCGAATTTCGGGCCTCGCCGGGACGGTGCGCCCGAAGCCAGCAAATTCGGGGCCTGCTTGACTCGCATTCAAGCCGTTCAAGTCCCCCTCGGACACTCTGGAATGCCCCTGTTGCAGGGCCGCATCGACGCGAACAAGCCGTGCGCAAACGATGCGCTTACCAGCGCGCTCACCGGGCCACCGGCCGGCCCATGATGTGTGTGGCGCAGATCGTGCAGCCGGATCACCGGCAGACCCAACTGCCGAGCAGGCTCGGCAAACGTCCGGGAGAACCGCTCAGGGTGCAGCGCTGCCCCACCGGGTGGCAACACTAAGCCGTGATCCTGCCAGCGGTGGCGGCGACTTCTCTAGGCTGTTGGTCATGGTTGGTGGTGCGACCTCGGTCGGTGAACTCGAGACCGCCGTGCGGGCGGTGGGCGAACGCCCGCTCGGGATTGAGGGTTTGCACGTCGCCGTGCACGGGCGGCGGCCGGTCGAACAGCATTGGGTGGCAGACATTCGTCGCGACATCTTCTCCGCGTCCAAGACCGTCACCTCGATGGCGGTCGGGATCGCCAGGGCCGAGGGCTTGCTCGACCTCGACGATCCGGTCCTGGCGCACCTCGGCAACCTCATCGCTGTCCCGTCACCCGAGGCCGAGCAGATCACGATCCAGCACCTACTGACGATGTCATCGGGTATCACCTACCGCTGGGAAGACCCAGACGCCGATCACCCCGACGACCCCGCCGTCGACATCCTGAACGCGGCCCTCGGCGCGGCGCCGGGATCACGATTCGCCTACCGGGGTGCGAACACCTACCTGCTGAGCCGGGTCATCCACGCCTGCTCCGGCCAGGACCTGCGCGACTACCTGCTCCCCCGGCTGTTCACGCCGCTGGGTATCAACAACCCCCAGTGGCTGCGCTGCCCGCGCGGCTACTCCCTCGGCGCGGTCGGGCTCCACCTCCGCACCGAGGAACTCGCCCGCCTCACCCGAGTCCTGCTCGACCACGGACGCTGGGGCGGCCGGCCCGTCGTGCCGGCCGACTACGTGGACAGCCTCACCGCCGATACCGTGCCGACCGATGGCCACATCGCCACCGCGGGATCGGCGCCACACCCGGACAACGCCCGCTACGGCCGCCACGTCTGGATGTGCGCCCGCGACGGCGCATGGCGGATGGACGGCATCTATGGACAGTTCGGCATCGTGCTGCCCAACCACCAGGCCTGTGTCACCGTCACCGCCCACTACCGAGGCCCGACCACCGACATCCTCGACGCCATCTGGTCCGAGATCGTCCCCGCATTGAGCTAACTGCAACGTTGCGGCCGCGGGCGGAGAACCAACCCCACTGACCAGCGGGCGGTGATCCAGCTACCGCCCCCAGCTCTCCGGAGCCGTCAGCTGGCTTACCGCCTCGCGGAGCTGCTCTGCCACGGTGCTCCGTACCGCCCGCACCTGGACGTCCGGGGCCAGGGCCTCGAATGTCTGGTCGTGGAAGGCGAAGAAGTAGTGCCGGAAGCGGCGGTAGGTCTCGGCCCGATGACCCGGGTGGACCGAGTTGATGCGTTCCTCCTCGGCGAGCCACGGCGAGTTGTGGATGCGGTGCGCCCCGTACGGTTCAAGTCCTCGCCCGGACAGCGGGTGACCATTCATCACCTCGTCGTTCGGCCCGCCGAACCTGATGGAGTGAAAGTGCCCGAACGTGAAGACCAGCAGCGGCGACGGCCGAGCATCCGACGCTGACACGACGTTGACATAGGTGCCGTCCCACGCCGGGTCCGCGACTGCGGCATGGCACACGAGCACGCATACGTGTTCGCCGGACACCACGTGCGGCAAGGGCGCCCCGGTGTCCCACCTCGGACCGAGGTCGAGGGCTTCGGCCCACGGTTCTCCAGCGGCCTCGGCGAGGCGCCGTTCCGCCTCCCACACCGCAGCCCACGCGCTCCGGTCGGTGTAGTTCGTCGCCCGCAGCCGCTTCGTCGCCCGTGCCAAGTCAGCCTGGTAGTCCGTCGCCACCGACGGATGGTCGCAGCACTGTGGCGGCAGGTCGAGCCGCCGCGCGGTCACGAGACAAGCGCCTCTTGCGCTCAAGTCCCATCGGGTCGTCGTGGGCGAGTTCGACTGAAGCCCCTGCGGAAATTGCGCTACTCGCTTCCCGGACGAAGCCGAGTGACTTCGGTCGGCGCGCCTCGCTGGAACAGCCAGCTGCCACGGGCACCGATGACGCGACCGGTGTCCGACAGGACCCACTGCCGGGCGAGCACCCGGTTCCCCCTCTTCCAGACCTGGAAGTCCAGGGGGCGACTCAACTGGTGAGCAAGCCACGCAACCGCCTTCTGTGCGGCTTCCTCGTCCTCAATCGATTCGTCTCGGACCACGAGTGCCTCGGGGTCGCGCTCGTCGAAGTCGTCCCAGATGTGGGAACACCCCCAGTAGCCGCCGAGGGCGTGCTCGTCCCAGAGGACCTGGATGTGGTTGTTGATGACCGACAGCTCGCCATCAGGCACGTCCGGCACGTCTACCGCGAGCAGCGATCCGCCGAGGTCGATCCTCGCCCACGTCTGGGCTGAGGGAATGAGCCCGCCGAGCCGTTCGGGCGCGATCCGTCGCACGTGGGCGAGGAACGGCGTCCCGCCTTCGCCCGAGAACCACTGGGCCGGGTCGTGCTGGGTGGAGGCATGGCCCTGAGCGCTCACGACAACAGTCTTACCTACCCCGAGCGCGATGCCCTGTACGCGCTGAGGGGCCGGCGCTGGGCTGGCCCCTCCCCTGCTGCTCAGGCGAGCGTGGAGCATTGGCCGCTGGTGATCTTGCTGACCGCGCACGTAGGCCAGCGTGGTTCCCGCCGTGGGCGCGATGCGGAGCGGATTACCCCTCCGGACGGAGCGGCTCGTCGTCCATGGTGGCTGCATCCCGGGCGACGAGTTCGGCCTCGCAGATCGCCAGCAGGTCGTTGAGCCGATAGCCGTCGCGAGGCTTGCCGGCCGCCGCGACGTTTCCCTCGATGCCCTTGTGGCGCAGCGCCATCCGTAACCGCGAGGCCAACGCCTCCGCGCTCAGCGCGGGGCAATCGACCAGCAGCATTCCGAGCCCGTCCGCGCCGAGATATCCGATCGCATCGCAGCCGGCTTGCAGCTGCGCCACGGCACTGACCGCGATGGGGTCTGCCGTGGTGATCCGGATGACCGCCACCACCGGCAGCGCGGCGACCACCTCGGTCGCCGCGATGAACCAAGCCTCCTGCGTCATCGGTCGCACCAAGGCTTCCTCGGCCACATTTTGCAGGCGGCTTCGCGTGATGAGGCGTTGCAGCCCGATCGCGGCCGGCAGCGAGAGCCAGACCATCATGCCGAGTCGCGCGTCAACCAGTGCGACGACGCATGTGGCAATGGCGAGGCAGCAGATCTCCGCTCGGTACGGGTTCAGTTGCAGGAGTCCGCGCGCCGCCGACCGCTCGCCAGCCGTAAGCATTGCAGCCCCCACGACGACAACTCCGAACACGGTATACAGCGGAATAGCCAGGGCGACCCCAAGCCATCGGTCCAGCGCGGGGCCGAGTATCGCGTGCGTGGCGGTGGCTGCCAGCACCGTTCCGGCGGTGCTATAGACATGCCGATACAGGCAGGCTCTGCCAGCCACCCTCCGGGCGGGCCATTCGCCGATGGCGCCCACTACTGCGACGACCCAGACCAGTTGGAGAGGAAGCATGACGGCGGCGCTGAAGCCCCAGATCGTCAGAAGATTCCGGTACTGGACCGCGTCAGCTCCCTGATGCAGCGTTCGGCGAACCCGCTCGGCGCTGCACGTGAAGGTCGAATAGGCGATACTCAGCGTGCACAGCGCAATGGTCATCTCGACGTCCGAGCGGGTTATCGGATGCCGGAAGAGCGCAGGGGCGAGAACGGCCGCCAAGTCCACTGCCAAGATGAGTGCAATCGCAATCGGTGGCAGCCGCCAGATCGGCCACTTTGCCGCTGATCGGAGCACGTAAGCAACCCTTCTGCGGAATGCTGCTGCACGGAGTGATGGGAGGTGAACCACATGCGCCACACCGAATGGCCGTAAGCCGGCACCATCTTGTCGTGTTAGTCACGAACTGTAAATAGTCCGATGCGCGCCGTTACGCGATCGGCAGGTGCAATCGCTTGGAACCGTGCCGGGGTCGGCCGCGACCACTCGTTGCGACTGACCCCGGCACGGCAGCGTCTGGGCCAAGGCGTATCTCAGCCTCTATGTCGCTGCCCCGCGGCAACCCGATGGCAAAGCCCGAGAGGAGGTGACCTCACGTGCGCAATCTTGAATGGCCGTAAGCGCTAGGAGTTAATCAGGTAAGACGTATAACGGAGCTGGATTAAGCTCTACCTCGAGTCGGCAGGGCAAGTTCGCCTCCCACTCAGCTACTGTGCGTTTCTCGGAAAGCCCGTATAGGACACGAGGGAGGTGGCTCAGGATGCGCAACGCCGAGTGGCCGTAGATCTTTGGAGTTATGAGGTTAAACGTATAACCGAGTTCCCGGTGGCACTCCGCCAAGCGCCCGGCGGTGGCCACTTCTCCACCCACAGCGTTGCCGCTATTCGTCTGCGGATTTCGTTCGATACAGCTCGACGCCCCGGGCCGGGTCGTTCTGCTCGGCGCGCACGGCCCAGTTCCAGGCGTCCTGCTGGATGGCCGCCAGCCAGGCGGCGGCCGTGCCCTCGGGAAGCAGAACTCCCAACGCACCACTGCCGAACACCAACGCCTTGTCGGACGTGGTCTTCTCGTTGCCGGGCATGAAGACTTTCAGCACGCTGTAGAAGTCGATCCCATCGTCGTGGATGACCTTCTGGTAGTCCTCGATATGCGCCGCCACCAGTGCGGAGAGATCCGCCGCCGTCGGACGCAGACCTGCCAGCTCGCGGACCCGGCGCCGGGTGCAGAAGAGGACGTAGGCCATGAGCTTGACCTTGCAGCTGTCACTCAGGCGGCTGACGGACAGCAGTTCCCGATGGGCCACCTCGGGGTTGCGCGCGTTCATCGCCAGGATGATGTCCGAGAACCGCTGCCAGGCGATTGCCAAGGCCTCGCCGTCCGCGCCGTAGTCCGGCTGCTCCGATCGGGTGAGCGCCTTCTCGCGCCGCGATCTCACCGCGCGGATGCCCGTTGCCGCGGCCTTGGCGCAGCCCGCCAGGACGAGCCGACCGATCAACACCGCCGATGCTGCGGGGCTCGCCATGGCCGCCAACCTAGCGTGTCCTAGTCCATGAGCCGCCCGAAACCGGCAGCGGTGCTTCAGCCGGTCGCGAACGCCCTGCGGCTAGGCTCTGCGATCATGTCGATTACTCGCGTTTCGAGCTCCTGTGCCCTGGCCGGCGTCCTGCTGCTGCTGGCCGGCTGCGGTAGCTCCTCGTCCTCCTCCGGCGGCACCACCACGTCGTCGTCCACCTCACCGACCGCCTCGCCGTCGCCGACCCACACCGCGGCAACCCTGGCGCAGCTGAAGAAGATCGTTCTGCAGACCGGTGATCTGCCCGCGGTCTGGAAGGCGAGCCCGACCGAGTCGGACAGCAACCAGGGCGAGAATGAGCTGACCAAGTGCGCCGGCGGCAAGGACACCGACCCCGACCGGATCGCCACCACCGACTCCGAGGACTACAGCCTCGGCGATGCGACGATCTCGTCCTCGGCCAGCAGCTACAAGTCCCAGAGCGACGTGGACAGCGACATCGCACTGCTCAAGAGCCCGAAGCTCACCGCGTGCGCGAACCAGGTGTTCAAGAAGGAACTCAGCTCCTCGATGCCGGAGGGCTCCACCATCGGGGCGCTCTCGGTGAAGTTCACCCCCGGCCCGGGCGCCGGACCGGCCAACGTGGCCGGCGTCGGATCGGTCACCGTGCCGATCTCGGCCAGCGGTCAGCAGGCGATGGTGTACGTCGAGTTCGTTTTCCTGACCGGTCCGCAGCTCGAGGCCGAGGTCGATGCGGAGAACGTCGGCGCGCCGGTGCCCGCCGCGGTACTGCAGGCCGCCGTCAAGGCGGTTGCCGACCGGGCGGCCAACTCCGGCTGACCCGCCGGAGCCGTCAGTCGCCTTCCCGGCCGGAGCGCCAGGCGCGGCTGGTCAGCCGGTTCCCCTCGGCGTCGATCAGCAGCGCGGCGTAGCCGTCGATCTGGTCGATCCAGCCGATCGCCTGCCGGCCCAGCACGAACGCCGCCGTGGCATAGGCGTCGGCGAAGGTCAGCGACGGGCCGGTCACGGTGGCGCTGGCCAGCGAGGTGGCCGGCCGGCCGGTGAACGGATCGAGTATGTGCTGGCCGCGCTCGGCGGTCCCGGAAGTGGCGACGGCGAAGTCGTGACCGCTCACCGTGCTGGCGATCCGTGACCGGTCGTGCGGATCGCTGATGCCGATCGTCCAGGCTCGGCCGGGGGCGGACTCCCCCGCCAGCTGCAGATCACCGCCGCCGTTGACGCCGTGGTTGGCCGAGCCGTGCTCGGTGAGCAGCCGGCTCGCCCGTTCGATCGCCCAGCCCTTGACCAGGCCGGTGGGATCCAGCCTGCCCCGCGGCAAGGCGGAGAACGCGCCTTCGGTTGCCGCCTGCGCCCGGGCGCAGAGTTCGAGTACCTCGCTCACCTCGGGATCGGCATCGGCCACCCGCAACTCAGCCCGCTGGATCCGGCAGATGTCGCTGTCCGGCCGGTAGGTGCTGAACACCGCGTCTACGTGATGCAGCCAGGCCACCACCTGCTCGACAGCCGGCTGCCAGTCGCCCGGATCCCGGATGTCGATGGTGAACGCGGTGCCCATGCAGTGCTCGACATGCACCGTGCCGGGTGACTGCGCCACGATCACAGGCCGGCCTTGTCCAGCGCACTCTGCAGCGAGGCAATGTAGCCCTGGCTGGTGTAAGTCGCCCCGGAGACCGCGTCGATCTTGGCGCTTCCGGCGGCCAGCGCCTCGGAATTCAGCTGCGGCACGGCGTGGCCGTTGAGCTGCACCTCGTGCTGGTTGCGCAGCGGGTACGTGATCGCGGTGACGGCGGTCATCGTCCTGTTCCGCACGGTGATCTGCACCTGCACCGGACCCTTCTTGGTGTCCACGAGGTCGCCGGTGATGGTTCTCGTCGAACCGGTGCCGCCGGATGAGGCACTGGCCGGCTCGCCGGCCGCGGCGTCGCCGATGCCGGGTTCGACGGCACCGGTTGCCACCGGCACGCCGGCCGCTCCGTTGCTGTGCGTCTTGAAGCTGAGCAGCATGACCAGGCCGGTCACCGTGCTGAACAGCGAGAGGGCAACTCGTCGCATGGGGATGTCCTTACTGGAGCAGTGAAAACGGATCAGAACGCGAAGAACTCGGTATGGATGCGCCGGCGCGGCACGCCCGCTTCGCACAGCGCGGCCTGCGCCGCTGCGGTCATCGGGCCGGGACCGCATAGGTAGACGTCGTGCTCGCGCAGATCCGGGATGCTCGTGGTGAGCGCTGCCGTGGACAGCGGGTCGGGGTCGAGCGTGCCGTAATACCCGACGACGATGTGCAACCGGGCGCCGCGCAGTTCGGCGATCGCGGCGAGTTCATCGGCGAACACCAGGTCGGCGTCCCGGTTCACCCGGTACAACAGCGTGAGCTCGCCCGGCCCGGCCGGCAGCGACTCGAACAGCGCCCGCAGTGGGGTGATGCCGATGCCGCCGGCGATCAGCAGCACCTTGCGCCGGGTCCGTCGGCCGGCGGTCAGCGCCCCGTACGGGCCCTCGGCCAGCACTCGGGTGCCGGGGCGCAGCCGGGCCAGCGCGGCGCTGTGCTCGCCCAGTTGCTTGGCGGTGATCCGCAGCGAGTTGCCCCGCGGCGCGGCGGACAGCGAGTACGGGTTGGCGGCCCACCACAGCGAGCCGGTGAGGAACCGCCAGCGGAAGAACTGACCCGCCTCGGCACCCAGTTCGTCCAGTCGCCGGCCGCCGATCACGATCGAGTACACGCCGTCCGCCTCGCGGTACACCGCCGTCACCCGCAGCCGGTGGCGGTAGGCCTGCCGGATCGGCAGCGCGAATCGGTACCAGGCGATGGCGGCGCCGACGGTGAGGTAGAGGGCGGACCAGGCCAGGCGGGCCGGCCGGTTGGCCATGAAGTCGGCGCCGGTGGCGAACTGGTGGCTGAAGGCCAGCGCGACTGCGAGGTAGGTGTAGAAGTGCAGGTAGTGCCAGGTCTCGTAGTGCAGCCGGCGCCGGGCGGCACGGGCCGACACCACTCCGACGCCGACCAGCAATAGGCCGCCCACGGTGGCCATCAGCACGTCCGGGTAGCTGACCAGCAAGGTGCCGGCCTGGTTGACCACGTCGGTGTGCGCGGTGACCGCGTAGCCCCAGGTGATCAGCAGGCCGTGTGCGACCACCAGGCTGACCGTGTATCGGCCGCCGTGCGCGTGCCAGCGGGCCAGCCGATCGGCGCCGACACCGCGTTCCAGCGGTGGCAGGCGAGCCATTAGCGCCACCAGCACCACCACCGCGTAACCGGCCAGCAACCCGGTAATCCGGCCGGCATTGGTCAGCCAGTCACCGAAGCCATGGATGGCAGCGGCGTCGTGCCACCACAGCGCGACGGTGCCGATCGCCCCGGCGGCAATGGCGGCGAGCACCGCGACCGGATTCGCCCCGGCCGAACGGCGGATCGGCACGGGCGTCGCAGCGTCGGCCACACTCAGGTCGGCGCGCTGATCGATCACTGCAGTCATTGGTCGAATCCCGTCGAGGTCGCGCCGCCTTCCGAGCGGCCGAGGTGTGCGGACGAACTGGGCTGGCTGGTGCCAATGCCGAGTATTGGGTGATATCCACCCCGGTCCTAGCCGGTTGACCGCTTCTTGCCAGTCAGCGCGACCTTGCTGACAGTGCGGCTCGACGGGTACCGCTCTACAGGCCGGCCTTGTCCAGCGCGCTCTGCAGCGAGCCGAGGTAACCCTGGCTGGTGTAGGTGGCTCCGGAGACCATGTCGATCTGGGCACTCTTGGCCGCCAGCGCCTCGGAGTTCAGCTGGGGAATGGCGTAGGAGTTGATCTGCTCGTCGCGCGGGTTGTTCTCCGGATAGACGACGGCCTGCACCGCGGTGAGCGTCCCGTTCTTGACGGTGATCTGCACCTGGACCGGCCCCCACCGGGTGTCGATCGAGTCGCCGGTCACGGTCTTAGCGGCGCTGGCCGAGCTGGTCGGAGTCGAACTGGCCGGTGCCGAGCTAGCCGGAACCGAGTTCGAACCGGCCGGAGCTGTGCTGGCCGGTACCGAGGTCGCCGCCGGCGTCGAGGCGGCTGCGGGATCGGTGCCCGAACCCGTGTCGGTCCCGCTCACCGCGGCCGGCACGCTGGCGCTGGGAGCGCTGTGCGTCTTGAAGCTCAGCAGCATGACCAGGCCGGTGACCGTGCTGAAGAGGGCGAGTACGACTCGTCGCATGTGCCTTGTCCTTAATCGCTGGTGGTGCGGAAAGCGGGTGGGCCTAGAAGTGCGGGTGGGCCTAGAACTCGAAGGATTCGTGGTGGATGTGCCGGCGCGGCACGCCGGCCTGGCGCAGCCCGCGGACGGCCGAGGCGGTCATCGACTCCGGCCCGCACAGGTAGACGTCGTAGTCCGGCAGGTCCGGGAAGTTCGCGGTGAGCGCCGCGGCCGACAGCGGGTCGTGGCCCAATTCGTGCCGGCGGCCGCTGAGGATGTGCAGCCGGGCACCGCGCTGCTGCGCGATCGCGGCCAACTCGGTGCCGAATACCACGTCGGCGTCGCGACTGACCCGGTAGATCAGCGCCAACTCGCGCGGGCCGGCCGGTAGCGATTCGAAGAGTGCGCGTAGCGGGGTGATGCCGATGCCGCCGGCGATGAGCAGGATTTTGGGTTGGGTGCGTCGGCTGGCGGTGAGTGCTCCATAGGGTCCTTCGGTTATCACTCGGGCGCCGATGGGCAGGTGGGCGAGGGCGGCGCTGTGTTGGCCGAGTGCTTTGGCGGTGATGCGCAGGTTGTCGCCGTGTGGCGCTGCGGACAGTGAGTAGGGGTTGGCGGCCCACCACAGGTGGCGGGTGAGGAAGCGCCAGCGGAAGAATTGGCCGGCCTGGGCGCCGAGTTCGGCGAGGTGTCGGCCGGTGATGATGACCGATACCACGTCGGGTGCTTCGCGGTAGACCGCCGTCACCCGGAGCCGGTGGCGGTAGGCCTGCCGGATCGGCAGCGCGAATCGGTACCAGGCGATCGCGGTGCCGACGGTGAGGTAGAGCGCGGACCAGGCAAGCCGCGCCGGCCGGTTGGTCATGAAGTCGGCGCCGGTGGCGAACTGGTGGCTGAAGGCCAGCGCGACTGCGAGGTAGGTGTAGAAGTGCAGGTAGTGCCAGGTCTCGTAGTGCAGCCGGCGCCGGGCGGCACGGGCCGACACCACTCCGACGCCGACCAGCAATAGGCCGCCCACGGTGGCCATCAGCACGTCCGGGTAGCTGACCAGCAAGGTGCCGGCCTGGTTGACCACGTCGGTGTGCGCGGTGACCGCGTAGCCCCAGGTGATCAGCAGGCCGTGTGCGACCACCAGGCTGACCGTGTATCGGCCGCCGTGCGCGTGCCAGCGGGCCAGCCGATCGGCGCCGACACCGCGTTCCAGCGGTGGCAGGCGAGCCATTAGCGCCACCAGCACCACCACCGCGTAACCGGCCAGCAACCCGGTAATCCGGCCGGCATTGGTCAGCCAGTCACCGAACCCGTGAATCGATGCCGTGTCGTGCCACCACAGCCCGACAGTGCCGACCGCCCCCGCCGCGATAACAGCCAACACCACGACCGGATGTGCGCCGGCCGGCGGTAGGTCCTGGATCCGCGGCGCCTGCGGTGGTTCGAGCCGGGCCGGAGCGAGCACCTGGCTGGAAGCGGTTACCGTCATGCTTCCTTTCTGCCAGAGCCGCCTTTGCCAATCCTTACCGAAGTCTTGGAGTTTCCTGGGAAACCGCATCGGCTACTGCTAACTCCCACTCCCGCAGTGTGGCTATCAGGTCCGGATTAGGTGATACGCCCAACTTGTGGCCTGGAACTTTGACGTTTACCTAACGCCAGCCCTGCCACTGCCGACAGACATTCGAAGCTCCAAGGAAGGAAGTTCAGATTCCGCGAGTTGTCGCGGCGCGAGGGGTCGGCATGGATGCTGTCATCGAGGAGTCGCCCTGTGGTCGGCTGCCGTCGGTGCTCACAGAGGCCAGCAAGAGCGCTCGGCGGAACTATCGTTACGCCCGAGCGGTGGCGGTTTCGGCCACGCTGCTGGTCGCCCTCTGCCTGACCACCGGCCTGGGTGGAGTGGTCGTCGAGCGAACCGTCTCCAACGTCGCGCTGACCGCCGCCGCACTCGGCGCGGCCGTTGCCTGCGGCTGGAAGGCCCGCCAGGTCAGCGGCCGGATGCGGTGGTCCTGGGGACTGATCGCCGGTGCGGTGCTGTCCTGGGGCCTCGGCCAATTCGTCTGGACCTGGTACGAGTCCATCCTCGGCGACGAGGTGCCGTTCCCGTCACTGGCCGACGTCGGCTACCTCGGCATGCCGATCCTCACCGCGGCCGGCCTGCTGTTCATCCCGATGGCTTCGCAAAGCATCGCGCACCGTGCCCGCAGCGTGCTGGACGGGCTGATGATCGCGGCCTCGCTGCTGCTGATCAGCTGGGTGGTGGTGCTCGGTCCGCTGATCATGGCCGGCGCCGACAGCCGGCTGGCGATGATCATCAGCCTGGCCTACCCGGTCAGCGACGTGGTGACCGTGACCATGGTGCTCTACATCTTCGCCCGTGGCCGCCAGATGCACTCCACCCCGATGCCGCTGGTGCTGATCGGCTCGGGCCTGGTCACCTTCGCGATCTCCGACAGCGGGTTCGCCTACCTGACCATGACCGGCATGTACAACTCCGGCGCGGTCATCGACCTCGGCTGGTTCATCGGCTTCCTGCTGATCGGCATCGCGGCACTCAAGCCCACCTGCAGCGCCGACGCCAGCGGCCAGACCGCGCTGGCCACCCGCCCGCTCGGCGTGCTGCTGCCCTACGTCGCTGTCATCGCCGCGGTGATCACCAGCTCGCTGGAGCTGCTGCGCTCGGTCAGCCTGGGCGCGTTCGTGCCCTGGAACCGCAACGTGCTCATCCTGCTGATCGTCGGCCGGCAGATGCTCACCCTGCTGGAGAACCGCGCGCTCACCCGCGACCTGGAAGGCCCGGGTCGAGGCGCGCACCGCCGAGTTGCGGGCCAGCGAGCAACGCTTCCAGGCGCTGGTCCAGCACAGCTCGGACGTGGTCACCGTGGTGGATGAGGCCGCCACCGTGATCTACCAGAGCGAGTCGATGGAACGGGTCTTCGGCCACCCGGCGCACAGCCTGGTGGACCGGCCGCTGACCGAGCTGCTCGACCTGCGCGCCGCCGGCCGGCTGCGCGAGGCGCTGCAGAGCGTGGCCCGGCGGCCGTACGGCACGCTGAGCATCGAGCTACCCATCCGGCGCGCCGACGGCCGGGTCTGCCAGGCCGAGCTCACCATCACCAACCTGCTGGAGGATCCCAACGTCGGCGGCGCTGGTGCTCAACACCCGCGACATCACCGACCGCAAGGAGCTGGAGAACCAGCTGGTGCACGAGGCGTTCCACGACGCCCTGACCAACCTGGCCAACCGCGCCCTGTTCAAGGACCGGGTGGACCAGGCGCTGCGCCGGCGCGACCGCGACGAGCACCCGATCGCCGTGCTCTTCCTGGACCTGGACGGTTTCAAGGAGGTCAACGACAGCCTCGGCCACGCCGCCGGCGACGAGCTACTGATCCAGGTCGCCGACCGGCTGCGGGCCTCGGTCCGGCCGGAGGACACGGTGGCCCGCTTCGGCGGTGACGAGTTCGCGATCCTGCTCGACGTCGATTCCGAGGGCCGGACCGATGCCGACACGGTGGCCAAGCGGGTGATCGAGCAGATCGGCGCGCCGTTCGTGGTGGACAGCAACGAGCTGCATGTCAGCGTCAGCATCGGCATCGCCTACGGCGGCGCGCACGCGGAGAACGCCGGCCAGCTGATGCGCAACGCCGACCTGGCCATGTACCGGGCCAAGGCGGCTGGCGCCGGCCGGCTTCGCGCTGCTACCACCCGGAGATGCACAGCGCGCTGGTCGACCGGCTGCAGCTGGCCGCCGACCTGCGTCGCGGCCTGGACGAGGGCGAGTTCAGCCTGTACTACCAGCCCACCATCGACCTGGAGACCGGCGCGATCATCGGCTTCGAGGCGCTGGTCCGGTGGAACCACCACGACCCGCGGCAGCATCCCGCCGTCGGAGTTCATCCCGCTCGCCGAGAGCACCGGGCTGATCCGGCCGCTGGGCACCTGGGTGCTGCGCGAGGCCTGCCGGCAGGTCATGGAGTGGTCGCCGGGCGACAAGCCGGCCACTGAGCATCGGCGTCAACGTCTCGGCCCGGCAGTTCGACCAGCCGGACTTCCTCGGACTGGTCGCCGCCGCACTGGCCGACACCGGCCTGCCGGCGCACCGGCTGTGCCTGGAGATGACCGAGAGCGTGCTGATGGACGGACACCGAGGACGTACCTGATCATCCTCAACGGCCTCAAGGCGATGGGCATCCGGCTGGCCATCGACGACTTCGGCACCGGCTACTCGTCGCTCAGCTACCTGCACCGCTTCCCGTTCGACATGCTCAAGATCGACCAGCTCGTTCGTGGACCGGCTGGCACAGCCCGACCGGGGAGACGACCCTGGCGCGCACCATCGTCCAGCTCGGCCAGGGTCTCGGGGTGACCACGGTGGCCGAGGGCATGGAGCAGTTCGAGCAGTTCATGGCGCTGCGGCGGATCGGCTGCGACGTGGGCCAGGGCTTCTACTTCTCCCGCCCGGTGCCCGCCGATGAGGCCAGCCGGTTGCTGGACGCCGATGCCGAGACGGCCTGGCCGAAGAACGTCGGCGTGCACCCGAGCCCGCCGAAACCGCTACACACCAGCCACGGAGTGCCCGCATGACGAGCCTGATCACCGAATCCAAGGCCCGGCTGGGCCTGCCGCCGTCCTGGCCGGCCGCGCTGCATCCGAGCCGGCTGGCCGAGGTGGACGCGAACACGCCGTACCTGCTGTGCGACCTGGCCACCGTCTCCCAGCAGCTTCACCGAACTGCGCGCCGCGGTGCCGAGCGCCGAGGTCTTCTACGCGATGAAGTGCAACTCCAGCCCCGAGGTGCTGCGCACCCTGGCCGCCCTCGGCTCCAGCTTCGAGGTCGCCTCCATCGGCGAGCTGCGACGCGCTCACCGACCTGGGCATCGACCCGGCGGAGGTGCTGTTCAGCAACCCGATCAAGCCGCCCGCCGCCATCGTGGCCGCACGCGCCGCCGGGCTGTGGCGGTTCAGCTTCGACTCCGAGGGCGAGCTGCGCAAGCTCGCCGCAGTACGCCCCCGGCAGCGCGGTCTACATCCGGCTGCGGGTGGACGACAGCCACAGCATCTTCCCGCTGTCGCGCAAGTTCGGCTGCGAGGCACACCAGGCCCGGGCGCTGCTGCTGCTCGCCCGGGAGCTGGGACTGCGGCCGTACGGGCTGACCTTCCACGTCGGCTCGCAGTGCGCGGCGACCAGCACCTGGCGGCAGGCCATCGCCGGCAGCGGCGCGGTTGATGCACGACCTCGTCCAGGATGGCATCATGCTGGAGATGCTCGACCTCGGCGGCGGCTTCCCGGCCCGGTACGGCCAGGACGTGCCGACCATCGACCAGATCGGCGCGGTGATCGAGCAGGCCCTCGACGACCTGCTCCCCTACCGGCCGGCGCTGATCGCCGTCGAGCCGGGCCGGCACCTGGTTGCCGAGAGCGCGGTGATGGTGGCCAGCGTGCTGGGTCGTGAGGTGCGCGGCCAACGAGAACTGGGTGTACCTGGACGTCGGCGCCTACAACGGCCTGATGGAGACCCAGCAAACCGTCAACCAGTGGCGGCTGCCGCTGTGGACGTCGCGCTCGGACCATGCGTTCGTGCCGCACCTGCCGTTCACCGTCACCGGGCCGAGCTGCGACAGCTCCGACACCATGTTCTACGGCGTGCCGCTGCCGTGCACCATCGATGTCGGCGACCGCGTCTACATCGGTGCCACCGGTGCCTACACGCTCAGCTACGCCTCCACCTTCAACGGGTTCCCGATTCCGACGCCGCTGTTCGTCGGGGAGAGCGAATGGGGCTAGCTCCGCGTCGGGTGCGTGCCCTGCTCACCGCGGGGCTGCTGGATTCCTTCGGCCTGTCGCTGGGCTGGACCGCCTTCCTGCTGATCGCGGTCGGCCGCGGCGGGCTCGCCGCCGCCGGTGAGTATAACGCCGCGATGCTGGCCGGGGTGGTCTGCTCGGCGCCGGTGACGGCCTGGTTCGCCAGCCGGGTCGGCGGCCGGATGCTGCTCGGCTGCACCGGCTCGGTGGAGCTGGTGCTGCGAGTTGGCACGCTGGCCGGGCTGTTGATCGGCTGGCCGCCGGCGCTGCTGGCCGTCGGGGTGGCGGCGATGAACGTGGCTGCCTGGGCGGGCTATGCCGGCATGCGGGCCGAGGTGGCCGCGGTCGATCCCGGCCCGCGCTCGCTCACCCGCTACGCGGTGGCCATCGCTGCCATCGAGGCGGTCGGCGCCAGCGTGGCGGCGCTGCTGCCGATAACCGGCGACGGCCGGATCGGCGGCACGGTCACCGCGGTCATCCTGGTCGTCTACGGCAGCAGCGTCATCCCGCAGTTCCTGTGCGCCCGCACCTCGGTGGTGCGCAGCGGCCGGCAGGTGCGCAGCGAAGCCGGTGTGGCGGGTGCCTCGGGGGCGGTTGACGCGCTGCCGCGCGGTGCGGTGGACCGGGTGACCGATCCGGCTGCCGGCCTGATGCCAGCCACCGAGGAGCTGTCCGTGCCGGAGCCCGCCTACGTCGGCCGGCACCGGCTGCGCCCGCCCATTCCGCTGCCGATGCCGTTCGGCAGGCAGGCGGTTGCGCTGTTCGCCGGCGGGCTGATCATGCTGATCGCCTCCGGCCCGGTGACGCTGGGCACCGCGCTGGCCCAGGAGTTGTACGGGCACGCCGCGGTCGGTTTCGCCGCCATGGCCTTCAGCGCCGGCTGCCTGCTGGCCGGTCCGGTCGCGGCCGCGCTGTGCCGGCTCGGCCTGCCCGGCCACCTCCGCTGGACGCTCTGGGGTGCCGGCATGCTGCTCGGCTGGCTGGTGGCACCGTCCCACCTGGCCGGCCTGCTCGGCGCCCAACTGCTGTCCGCGATCACCATGACCGCGTTCCAGGGCGAGATGGATGCCACCGTCTCCGAGGCTGCCGACGCCAGCCGGGTCACCTCCGCGCTCGCCTGGTCGGCGGCGGTGCGCGCCTGCGGCAGCGCGGTCGCGGTGCGGATGCTGCCGATGCTGGTGGCCGCTCCGGCGATCGGCATGCTCAGTGCCGCCGCCACCGCGATCCTGCTCGGCGGCGCCCTGGCCGGCATCACGGTGGCCAAGCTGTGCGGCGCCGCCCGGCGGCATGCGAACCCGGTCCCAGTGGCGCACGGCGTGGCTGATGGGCTGCCGGCCGACCCCGCGGCCGGCCGGCAGCCGATCGATCACCCTGCTCCGGCCGAGCCGATGCTGCACGCGACGCTCCCGGCCGAACCGCCCCCCGTTGAGCGGTCCCTCGCCGGCGCGGGCGCGTCGAAGGCAGCGGGCTGAGCCGGGCTGCGTGCCGCGACCCAGGCGATCAACTCAGCGGCGACGGCCTCAGCTGTAGAACCCCCAGGCGAAGGGCACCGTCGCGTCGTTGTAGCGAGCGGTAAGCCGGTTGCTGACGCTGAGCACGCCGCTGATCCCGTTCGTCCACTCCAGCAGCCGGTGCACCAGCCCCTGTCGATCCAGCTGGCCGATCAGCACCACCACACCGTCCTCGACCAGCACGCTCACCGCTGGTTCGCCGGTGTCCATGCTCCGGCGCAGGTAGCCGCGGATCTCCTGCGCGATCTCCTCGTCGGCCCGCAGCGTCGCGCGCGGCTGGTGGGCCAGCCCGACCGGCACCGGGTGCGGCGGCAACCCGGCCTCGAACCGCAGGTAGCCGGACTCGCCATCGAGCGATGAAGCCGACGAAGCCGAGGCCGAGGCGGTGTCCTGCGGAGTGAGTGTGGTCATGCGGACTACCTTCTTCCAGTGCCCGGGGAGTCCCTGGCTTGTCAGAAGTGTGTCGGCCCGGCCGCTGTCCGTTAAGGACCCAGTGGCCCCACCGGGGCGGGACGAAGGTCACCAGCCTCGGGATCGAAAGCCCTTCCACAACATTGCCGTTCACGCCCGCGGCGTCACCGGGTCAGGACGAACTCCGCACGCCCGCGACATCACCGGGTCAGGACGAACTCCGCTCGGCGGCGGCCTGCAGTTCCACGCAGCACTCCCCCGGTCGGGGCCGGAGTACCGCCTGCACGCCGGTCGCCCGCAACCCGGCCAACATGCCGGCCAGGAACGCCTGGTTGATGCCACACACCAGCTCCGGTGCCTGGCCGGCGAGCGGATGGAACGGGCAGTTGCGCAGCGCCAGGCAGCCCGGTGCGGTGCGGTCGGCCTGGTAGCCGTGCCGGTTCAACAGCTTCTCGCTGAGCGCCAGCGCCCGCTCGGCGCCGAGCCGGCCGCGGGTGCGCTCCTCGGCCCCGATCACCTCGCCCCGCTCGCGGGCCACCCGCAGCGCGGTTCGTCCGGCGGACTCGTCGGCCCGCTCGGCCAGCACCGCATCCAGCAGGATGCCGGCGAGCAGATCGTGCTGGCGCTCGGGAATGCTCACCCGGATGTCCACCTCGGCCGGCTCGTACAGCTTCGGGCTGCGGCCCACCTTGCGCAGCGCGCCGGCCGGGCCGTAGCGGGTACGCAGCAGGCCGGCGTTGACCAGCTTGTCGAGGTGGAAGGCGGCCAGCTTGCGGGAGATGCCGACCGCAGCCGCGGCCTGCTCCCGGGTGACCGGTGCCCGGCTGCCGCGGATGTAGTCGTACAGGCCGTGCCGCAGGTCGTCGGCCAGCGCGGCCACCACCCGGATCGGGTCGTGCGAACTCGGCCCGGCGCTCACTGCCTCACCATAACGCTCACGCTCCTCGCAACGGCCACTGCTATCTTGACGGGCAGCCGACAATAAGTCCAAACTTCTTTAGCGAAACTACCGAGAGGACCAGCCATGACGAGCTGCCGCGCCTTGCGAGTGGTGCCCGATGCCGCCGAGGTCGACCTGGCGGCAGCCGAACTGGCCGCAGCCAGGTTCCTCCAGGCGCTCGGAATCTCACTGGACAGCGCGAGCCTGGCCGACACTCCGGGCAGGATGGCCCGCGCCTATGCCGAGCTGTTCAGCCCGCGCCCGTTCAACCTGACCACCTTCGACAACGACGAGGGCTACGACGAGCTGGTGCTGGCCCGCTCCATTCCGGTCCGCTCGGTGTGCGAGCACCACCTGCTGCCGTTCGTCGGCGTTGCGCACGTCGGCTACCTGCCCGGGCAGCGGATCCTTGGACTGTCCAAGCTTGCTCGCATCGTCGAGCACTTCGCCTGCCGGCCGCAGGTGCAGGAGCGGCTGACCAAGCAGGTCGCCGACTGGCTGGCCGAGCACCTGCAGCCCAAGGGCGTCGGCGTGGTGATCGAGGCCGAGCACTCCTGCATGACCCTGCGCGGCGTGCAGGCAGCGGGCTCCAACACGGTCACCTCGACCCTGCTCGGCAGCCTGCGCCAGGATCCGCGCTCCCGCGCCGAGTTCTTCGCCCTGGCCAGCGGTACCTGAGCGGACGGGGGGACCGGCGTACCCGTCAGCCGAGCTGGTGGAAGCAGCAGGAGCCGACCGCGCCGGTGGCCACGTTGAGCACCGCGACACCGCCATCGGCCGGACGTCCGCGCAGGTACATGCCGGCATAGCCGCGGGCGCCGAGGAACGCCCCCCAGACCAGCAGGTGCTCGACCGGCCCGTCGTCGGACGGGAACAGCTCGGTGTGCGGGTAGATCCGCCGCTGCAGCACCGAGTTGCCGCCCATCGACTCGGCCACCAGCGCGGCCCACTCGTCCGGCTCGGTCTGCCAACCCGGCGTTACGCCGGCGCCGCCGTGCAGCAGCACCGGCTTGAGGATCAGCTCCTCGCGCGCGGAGATTGCATACTCCTCCAGCGGCACGCTGCGGCCGTCCACCGTCACCGGGCCGGGCCGCACCATCCGGGTCCACGGCAGCAGCCGGTCCAGGCAGGCCAGTTCCTCGGCGCTGAACAGGCCTCGGTTGGCCTCGTCCGACAGCAGCGCCAGCGCGCCCTTGCTGCCGTACAGCTCGGCGTCCATCGGCGAGAAAATCCGTACCGTGCCGCGCTCGGCCGCGCTCAGCAGCGGTTCGATGAGCGCCGGGCCGGACGGATCGAGCAGATCCTCCATCAGGAACACCCGGTAGACGACGTCCACCCGGTGCTCGCCCAGCCAGACGTTGAAGTCCTCGTCCACCCGCAACTGGCCAAGATGGCAGGCGATCGACTCCATGCCCAGCCGGGTCAGCGCCGCGGCGTTCTTGTGCAGCTCCGGCTCGATCTGCGCGAAGCTGGCCGGCCAGTCACAGAAGGCGACGAAGGGCGTGGTGCCGGCCGGAAAACCGCACTCGGCACGCAGCGTCTCGGCCACCTCGACGTAGGTGTCGACGTAGCCCAGGTTGTGTTCGGCGGCGAAGCCGGCCATGAACGGATGCGCCAGCATGGTGCGCATCAGCCCCACCGTGTCGATGCCGCCCAGGGCGGCGCTCATGTTGAACTCCATCAGCCGGAAGCCGGTGTCGTCCAGGTAGAGGTCGGCCCGGGACAGCCGGCTGGGCGCGTTGCCGCGACCGCGGACGACCGCGCCGACCTGCTGTTCGGGCACCCCGGTGGCCAGCGCGAACGCGCCCAGGTCGCCGCCGAACAGCCGGCCCGGCAGGCTGGTGACGCACTGGTAGAGGGTCTCCAGGTCGGCACCGAGCCGCCGCACCTGCGCATGCTCGAGCAGACCGGGCCGGTTGAGCACACGCCCAGCGAAGTGGGTGCCTTCGGTGGCCGGCTGGTAGGCGGCGCGGAATTCGCTGGCGGTCATGCCGCTGCTGGCGAAGTCCGCCAGGTATCGCTCGGTCAGCGCGTTGTGGCGGACCCGCTCGCTCCAAGCATGCTCGGCGACTGTGGTGACCGGCTCGACCACGACCTGACTCCCCGTTCCGCGACCCGCCGGCAGGTCGGTTCGGTGTTCGATTTCCGGCGCGCCCAGGTTAGCCGAGGGCAGCGGAATTGCCTAGACAGGTCGTCTAATTCAGGTGCGGATCCCGTTCGGCCGCCACCCCGGTTGACCTGGGCTGAGGAGTGCTGGGCAACTCGCCGGTCAGCAGCACGTCCTCGGCCACGTCGCGCAGCTTGCGATGGCTGTGCTGGCTGGCCACCCGCAGGGCATCGAAGGCCTGCTGCTCGGTCAGTCGCAGGCTCACCATCAGAATGCCGATGGCCGCCCCGATCCGCCGGCCGCTGAGCAGCGCCCGTTCCAGGTGGTCGGCCCGGTGCCGCTGATCGATCGCCGACATCGCCACCGAGCAGGCCGCGGCGGCCGCCGCCAGCGCGCTACGGCCTGGCCGGTCAGCGGTCAGCGGCTCGGCCGCGTACAGGTTCAGGCTGATGCTCGGATGGCCGCCGTCGGCCAGTGAGCAGCTGACCACCGCCCGTACCGGAGTCTCGGCCAGCGTGGCGGCCACGAACGGCTGCCACCGCCGTTCGGTGGCCAGGTCCTCGGCGTGCACCGTCGTCGCCTCCTCCACCGCCTGCAGGCACGGGCCTGCTCCGGTGCCGTACTGGATCGCGTCGACCACCTGGGCGATCTCGTCCGAGGCGGCCAGGGTGACCGGTTGCCGGTTGCCGCCGGCGGCGAAGGTCAGGCTGGCCCAGCTCAGCTCGGGCAGCGCCTCCACCACGCCGCCGAGCAGGATGGTGCGAGCAGCCGGAAGGTCCACCTCCTCGGCGGCCAGCAGCCGGCCGAGAGCTGCCAACTCATCGGCCAGGGTGTCGATCGGATATGTCGAGTCGGTCATCGGTTCTGTCTCACTGAGGGCGGATGCGCTCATCTGGTCGGTTTCCTTCAAGCTCTGATGACTTCTTCGGGCTCTGGTCGGTTCTCACCAGACTTGCTTCGTAGCTGTGGTCGATCCGGATTGGCCTGCTGCCGGCGGTCAGGGGGCCTCCCCGGGCAGCCGGCCGGTGGCGAGCAACTGCTCGGCCACCTCGCCGATCTTGCGGCGGCTACTGCGCGCCGCGCGGCGCAGCAGGTTGAAGGCATCGGCGTGGTCCACCCCGTCGCGGGCCATCAGGTAGCCGACCCCCCGCTCGATCGGCACCCGGTAGTCCAGCGCGTAGTTCAGCTGTTCGGCCAGCTCGCCGGCTCGATCGGCGGCCACCGCGGCTTCGATCATCGCCTCCACCACCTCGGCGTAGCGGGTCAGCGCCCGCTTCTCCGACTCATCCCAGTGATGTGGCGTGTCCAGGTAGATGTCCAGGCTGCCCACCGGTATCCCGGACAGGTGCACCGGAATCCCGAGCATGGCGCGCACGCCGAGTGAGCCGATCTGCTCGGTGACCGCCGGCCAACGGGGATCGGCGGAGGCGTCTGGCGTCTCGACCAGCTCATCGGTGACGAAGGAGAGCACGCACGGCCCCTCACCGGCGCGGATCTGCACGTCCTCCAGGCCCATGCCGGGCCCGTCGGTGGCCACCGCGTAGCGCAGCACGCTTTGCGCGTCGGCCACCATCAGGCCGCTGCCGGTGACCGAGAACAGCTGCACGCAGGCGTCCACCACCTGCCGCAGCGAACCCTGCAGGCCGTGCCCGTCCGGCTGTTCCTGCAGCCGGCGCAGGCTGGCGGCCAGCGCCTTGGCGTCCACGTTCGTCGGCATGTGCGCGCTCACGTCCCCGGGTCGATGGTGTCGGCGGGTCCGGTCGGGACCACCCATTTCATGATCGGCCCGGCCTTTCTCGACTGCGCGGCCAGGCCGAGCAGCCGGCCAACCACCTCGGCGTAGGCAGTGGCGCTGCGCGCCTCGACCGAGGTCCACCGGTGCACGTCGGTGCGGACCAGGTTGAGGTTGCCGACCACCTCGGAATCCACCCAGATCGGCGCCGATAGCACCGCCCGCACGGTCAACGGCTCGATCGCGACCAGCAACGGTGCGTACTCCGGCACCGCCGTCAGGTCCTCGACCAGCACGCTGCCGCGGCGGGCCTGCGCGTCATGGCCCGGTCCGATGCCCACCTGCTGCTGGGCCTGCTCCAGGGCGGCCGCCACCGTGGTCGAGGAGGCCACCGCGCGCAGCGCGCCGTCGCCGTCCAGCAGCAGCACGCCGACCGACTCGACGCCGAACAGGTCGGCGGCGGCCGCCACGATGACCTTCAGATGCGCAGAGATCGGCTGCACCGGCGGGCCGGCCATGGACTCGAGAAGCCCGACGAGCATGTCCAGGCTCTCGGTCAGCGCCCGCTCGTCAACGGGCATGACGCAACTCCGCCGTGACGGGCGCGCGAGATAGGAAGCCAGCTGGCAGCACGTGCATCAACCCCGGTCCGAACATGTCTCGATGCGAGACCAAACTCGACCGCGGACACAGGGCGGCTGACGATTCGTCGAGACTACCGCATCGCCGGCCCCGGAACACGCCGCTGCCGGAAACGCACCCCGAAGTCCGATCAGTCCGGCGGGCTGATGCCGAGTCGCTCGGTCAGCAGCAGGAACGCCGCGGCGAAGTCCGAGCCGGCCACCTCGCTGCGCAGCCGCGGCCAGTCCAGCTGCTCGCGCACCGCCCGCACCCCGGCCAGCAGCGGGCCGAAGTCGCAGTAGTGCTCGGTCATCGCGCGCAGCTTGCCGGAGATCACGTCGGTGGGCCACAGCACCGGCATCTGGACCGAGAGCACCTCCATCACGTCGGAATGCGACAGCAGCTCCTCGGTCACCGGCTGGGAGGCCGCCCGGTGCAGCAGATCCACCACCACGCCGTCGGTGTCCAGCTTGAGCAGCCAGTCCTCCGGCGGCCGGCGCACCGCCAGGCCGGCCTCGGTGAGCGCCGCCGCCGCCCGCTCCACGTCGGCCTCGGCGATCATGAAGTCCACGTCGTGCTCGGTCTCGGGGCCGCCACGGGCCCACAGCGCGTAGCTGCCAGCCAGCGCGAACGGCAGGCCGGCCTGCTTCAACGCCGATCCGGTCCGCTTCAGCGCCGTCCGAAGCGCCTCCCGGTTCTCGGTCAATGCGCCGCTCCTGCCCGTAGGTTCCCCGCCCGCATGGCTGATCCACCGGCGGCCACACTAGTGGCATGCGGCTGGCTACCTTCAACATCCTGCATGGCCGATCCCCGTCGGACGGCCGGGTGGATCTGGATCGCCTGGTCGAGGCGGTGCGGACGCTGGACGCCGACGTGCTCGCGCTGCAGGAGGTGGACCGGGACCAACCGCGCTCGGAACTGGCCGACCTCACCGCGGTCGCCGCGCAGGCCATGGGGGCGGTCTCCTACCGGTTCGCCGCGGCGGTGGCCGGCACGCCCGGAGCCGCCTGGATCGCGGCCACCGGCAGCGAGCAACCCGGCAGCGCGGCATATGGCATCGCGCTGCTGTCGCGCTATCCGGTGCGGTCGTGGCAGGTGATCCGGCTGCCGCGCATCCCGTTCCGCTTCCCGATGTGGCTGCGCGAACCGGCCAAGGTGTTGATGGTGCACGAGGAGCCGCGGGTAGCGCTGACCGGCGTCTTGGACGGCCCGCTCGGCGAGATGACGGTGGTGAACACCCACCTGTCCTTCGTGCCGGGCTGGAACGTGGTCCAGCTGCGCCGGCTGCGCCGCAACCTGCTGCCGCAGCCGAAACCGGTGATCCTGATGGGCGATCTGAACCTGTCCGACAGCCGGCCGGCCCGGTTCACCGGGTACCGGCCGCTGGGCAGCGCGCTCACCTTCCCGGCCGAGGATCCGGTCCGCCAGCTCGACCACATCCTGTGCCGCGGCCGGCTCGGCGCGGTGCGGGCGGTGCACTCCCCGCAGCTACCGCTGTCCGACCACCGACCGCTGGTGGTCGACCTGGAGGCCTGACTGGGTAGGCTCGCAAAGATGCGGGGCTAAGCCTGAGCCGCAGTCCGAGGAACAGCGCCACGCAGGGCGCGGAACAGCATCCTTCGATGAGCCAGCCAGAACAGCAGCAGGACGTGCCGGACACCCGGGCGCGGGTGACGTCCGGTGCTGGGAGCACCGACGAGGTGTTGAGGGCACCGATGACCCAGAACGGCAGGGCATCAGCCGGCAGGATTCCAGCGGGCAGCCGGCCGGTGTCCGGTGTCCGGGCGTGGTTGCGCCGGCAGGCGCGCGAATACCGCAACGGCGCGGACGACCGGCCGCTCGGTGGTTACCTGATGTTGGCCGGCGGCTATGCCGCGAGCACGGTGGCCGGCGGCCTGCTCGCCAAGCGGCTCGGCCGGCACGTCCCGGACCGGCTGGGCCCCTGGGACGTCGCCCAGCTGGCCGTGGCCACCCACCGGGTGGCTCGCACGGTGGCCAAGGATCCGGTCACCAGCCCGCTGCGCGCGCCGTTCACCGCCTACACCGGCACCAGCGCGCCCGGCGAGTTGGCCGAGGAGGTGCGCGGGCACGGGGTGCAGCATTCGGTGGGCGAGCTGCTGGCCTGCCCGATGTGCCTGGGCCAGTGGGTGGCCACCGGGTTCGGCCTGGGTCTGGTGTTCGCGCCGCGGGTCACCCGGATGGCGTTGTCCACCATGACGGCGGTGGCCGGTGCAGACTTCCTGCAGCACTGCTACGTCTGGCTGCAGAAGGCCAGCGAGTAGCTACTCCCCCGCCAACTCGTCCGCGGAGGCCTTGGCCGCCTCGGTGTCGGTGGTGGCGCCGTCGGCCTCGCGCTCGAAGACGTCGGCGTTCTTCAGGTCGCTGGCGGTCTGACCGGCCACCTGCTCGGCCATCTGCTCGTCGGTCAGGCCTTCACCGGCCGGTCGCACGGTGCCCTGCTCAGATCCGTCCTGCTCCGTCATCGCTCACCTGTTTCGTTCCGGCCCCGTCTCGCTGCTGGTCTCAGCGTCGGGTTCCTACTCATCGAGACTAGCTAGAGGATGCCGGGTGATTCGACCTCGGGCCGTTCGTCGGTGGCTTCGCTGGGATGCTTGCCGCCGTAGGCCTGCGCGTCCATCAGCGGGATGACGTGCGGGTAGTGCAGTTCGAAGGCCGGCCGCTCCGAACGGATCCGGGGTATCCGGTGGAAGTTGTGCCGCGGCGGCGGGGTTCTGGTTGCCCACTCCAGGGAGTTGCCGAAGCCCCAGGGGTCCTCGGCGTCGGTCGGCTCGCCGTACCGGAACGAGTGGTAGAAGTTCCACAGGAACGGCAGCAGCGACAGGCCGAGGATCCCGGCGCCGATCGAGGAGATGGTGTTCAGCGTGGTGAACCCGTCGCTCGGCAGGTAGTCGGCATACCGGCGGGGCATGCCTTCGGCGCCCAGCCAGTGCTGCACCAGGAACGTGGTGTGGAAGCCGACGAAGGTCAGCCAGAAGTGCAGCTTGCCCAGTGGCTCGTTCATGAACCGGCCGGTGAACTTGGGGAACCAGAAGTAGATGCCGCCCCAGGAGGCGAAGACGATGGTGCCGAACAGCACGTAGTGCATGTGCGCCACCACGTAGTAGGTGTCGGTCAGGTGGAAGTCCAACGGCGGCGAGGCCAGCGTGACGCCGGTCAGGCCGCCGAACAGGAAGGTGACCAGGAAGCCGAGGCAGAACAGCATCGGGGTCTCGAAGGTGAGCGAGCCGCGCCACATGGTGCCGATCCAGTTGAAGAACTTGATGCCGGTGGGCACCGCGATCAGGAACGACATGAGCGAGAAGAACGGCAGCAGCACCACGCCGGTGGCGAACATGTGGTGCGCCCACACCGTCATGGACAGGAACGTGATGCCGAAGGTGGCGAAGACCAGGCCCTTGTAACCGAAGACCGGCTTGCGGCTGAACACCGGCAGGATCTCGGTGACGATGCCGAAGAACGGCAGCGCGACGATGTAGACCTCCGGATGGCCGAAGAACCAGAACAGGTGCTGCCACAGGATCGGCCCGCCGGCGTCCGGGGTGTAGACGCGGGCATGCAGGTTGCGCTCGATCCACAGCACGATCAGTGCCGCGGTCAGGATCGGGAAGGCCATCAGCACCAGCAGGCTGGTGGCCAGCATGTTCCAGGTGAAGATCGGCATCCGGAACATCGTCATGCCGGGTGCGCGCAGCGTGATCACGGTGGTGGTCATGTTGACCGCGGCCAGGATCGTGCCCAGGCCGGACAGGACCAGCCCGATGATCCAGAGGTCGGCGCCGGGGGTGGGCGTGTTCAGCTTGTCGTTCAGCGGTGAGTAGGCGAACCAGCCAAAGCCCGGGCCGCCTTCCGGCACCAGCAGGCTGCTCAGCACCATCAGCCCGCCGAACAGGAATGCCCAGTAGGAGAAGGCGTTCAACCGGGGAAACGCGACGTCCGGCGCGCCGATCTGCAGCGGCAGCACCAGGTTCGCGAACGCGAAGGCGAGCGGGGTGGCGTAGAGCAGCAGCATGAGCGTGCCGTGGATGGTGAACAGTTCGTTGTACTGCTCGGTGGTCAGGAACTGCAGGCCCGGACGGGCCAGTTCGGCCCGCATCAGCAGCGCCATCAGCCCGGCGCACAGGAAGAAGAACAGCGCGGTGATGAGGTACAGCTTGCCGATGGTCTTGTGGTCGGTGGTACGCAGCATCGCCGCGAGTGCCCGGCGCAGCTGACGGTTGCGCGCCGGTGGCTGCGCGACGGCAGCCGGCGGTGCGCTGAGAGTGCCGGTCATGGCATGCCGCCTTCGTCGGAACCGGTCGTACTGTTCGGCAGGATCTCGTTCAGCCGCTTCGGCACCGGCGCGCCCGCGTAGGACAGCAGGCCCTCGCCGTCGGAGCTGACCGGTCCGAGCGGCTGGTGCACCTCCACGTACTCACCGTCCGGCAGCCGGCGGACCAGTCCGGTCTCCAGGCCCTCGGACAGCACCTCCCGGTCGTGTTCCTCCAGGCCCAGGCACATCCAGTAGGTGACCGCGAACGCCAGCGGTGGCACCAGGATCAGGGCCAGCCGGAGCAGGAAGACCATCGTGTCGATGTCCAGGTGGAATGCCGAAGCCATCAGGTCGTCGGCCCAGGCCACGTTGAGCACCATCCAGAAGCTGAGCGCCAGCACGCCCAGCCCGGTCCGGGCCGGGGCGTCGCGGGGGCGTTGCAGGAGGTTGTGCCACTCCCGGTCGCCGGTCAGCCGGCGTTCCAGGAACGGGTAACTCGCCGCCACCAACCCCATCACCAGCGGCAGCACCACCGTGGGCCAGAAGATCGGCGAAATGGTATGTCGCCACAGCCGGATCTCGATCGGCGGGAAGAGTCGCAGCGCCCCCTCCAGGAAGCCCATGTACCAGTCGGGTTGGGCACCGGAGGTCTGGGCGGCCGGCTCGTACGGACCCCACAGCCACACCGGGTTGATCTGGGCCAGCCCGCCGAGGGCGCCGAGCGTGCCGAACAGGATCAGGAAGAAGCCGATCGACTTCAGGCCGTACACCGGGTACAGCCGCTCTCCGGACACCGTCTGCTCGGTGCGGCCGACAGCCGGGAAGTCGGTGTGCTTCTGCCGGACGATGAGTGATAGGTGCGCGCCCACCAGCGCCAGGATCAGGCCGGGTATCAGCAGCACGTGGGCGATGTAGAGCCGGCCGATGATCTGGGTGCCCGGAAAGTTGCCGCCCCAGACCAGGAACGCCAGCCAGCTGCCGATCAGCGGGATCGACTCCACGATGGAGAACGCCACCCGCAGCCCGGTGCCCGACAGCAGGTCGTCGGGCAGCGAGTAGCCGGCGAAGCCCTCGATGATTCCCAGCATTAGCAGGGTGAGCCCGATCAGCCAGTTCAACTCCCGGGGCTTGCGGAAGGCGCCGGTGAAGAAGATCCGGCTCATGTGCACGATCATCGCCGTGACAAACACCAGCGCCGCCCAGTGATGGATCTGGCGGATCAGCAGGCCGCCCCGCACGTCGAAGGAGATGTCCAGCGAGGAGGCGTAGGCGCGCGACATGTTCACGCCGTCGAGCGGGATGTAGCTGCCCTGGTAGTCCACCCGGGCCATGGACGGGTCGAAGAAGAAGGTGAGGAAGGTGCCGGTCAGCAACAGCACGATGAAGGAGTAGAGCGCGATCTCGCCGAGCATGAATGACCAGTTGCTCGGAAAGACCTTGTCCAGTTGCTTGCGCAGCCCGGCCGAGATGCCGAGCCGCTCCTCCAGCGCCCGGCCGGCGGCGCCCGCTGCCTGCCCGGTCAGCGACCGCCGGCTGAACATCACCCGCAGCAGCGGCCGGACGATCCTCATCGGCGGCGGAGCCGGCGGACCAATACCGCTCGCACCGCGAGCGTCGTCGCGGCGACGGCGAGCACCCTGGCCAGCCCGGACGGCAGCGAGCCCGGCGGTCGCGAACCGGCCGATCTGCCCGGCTGCAGCTCGGGATGCTCGGCCAGCAGCCGGACGCTCGGTGCCGTCCGGCGCGCCTGTGCCTCCCGGCTCGCCTCGCTGACCCCGAAGCCGGAGTCACCGTGCGGACCGGCCAACACGGCGTGCGCCTCGGCGTAGGCGGCCATCCAGTTGCGCCAGCCTTCCTCGTCGTCCGGACCGGTCGGCGAGGCGCCGGTGTGATGCAGCCCGGGGGTGCGCGGATCCGGCGGCAGGCTGTTGAGCAGGTAGCCGCGCAGCGCGTCCACGCCCTGCCATAGACCACGGCCGTAGCGGCAGCTGTCGGCCAGCGCCTGCCGCAGATCTGCCACCCTCTGCTCGGCATCCTCGGCCGTGTTCAGGTTGCCCAGCAGCTGCGCACGCTCGGGATCCAGGACCTCGGGAATCGGTATCGGCGTCGGTTCCGGCATGCCGCGATCCTTCCGTGCACCGCTCGTTACCGCTCGCCTCAGCCGGCTGCGGGCTGCTGTCCGGCGCTGCGCGCCCGCGCTGCCCGCTCGCCGTCGCATGCGAACGGGATAGTCGATCGGCTGGCTGGTTGAACCGTCGCCAATTCATGCATACTGCAACAGTCCGGTTCAGGCAAGGATTGCGGTCAGCGGCCGTCCGGCGGCCCCTCGGCCAGATCCTCGCTGGGTGTCGCGTCCGGCACGCCGAGTTCCGCGGCCTCACCGCCCGCCGTTTGCGCGGCCCGCCCGGCCTCGGCCGGGTCGGCCGCCGGGATCCGCTGGTTGACATCGCTCTCCAGCGGCGTGTCGGCGCTGGTGGCGAACGCCCGGTCCTCGGCTGTGCGCTCGGCCGCCGGCTCGCCGTACTCGGCGTCCCCGGTCGCGCTCACCGCCGTCCAGTCCGAATCCGGCCGGCTGCCGGCCGGTCGGGCCGCCTGCGGAACCGGCTCAGAATTGGTGGCCTCATCGGGATTGCTTGCTGTCATCGTGCCTCCTTCTGTCGCTGGCGGCCCGTGGCTGGACCGCGTTTCGAGGTCTGGACGATCATCGTCGACATCTCATATCCGTGGCGCTCAACCGCCGGTGGCCGCGCGGGTCACCAGGTCGGTCAGCTCGACCGTCTCGCCCCGGCTGACCGGCCGCAACCGATCGGCCAGCCCGTGCCGGAACAGCTCGTCGGTGAAGTCGCTCAGCGGGGAGGTGAACAGCGAGTAGTCGTCGTAGTGCACCGGGATAGCCGCGGTCGGCTGAACGAGCCGTACCAACTCCGCTCCCTGCTCGCCGTTCATGGTGACCATCAGGCCGCCGGGCAGCCGGGTCCCGCCCAGGTGCAGCACGGCGGCGTCGAGCGGGCCGAGCCGGCGCGGGATCTCGGCCAACTGCGGGATCAGCAACGTGTCACCGGTGAGGTACATCCGCAGCCGCACCGCGCCGTCCAGGTCGCCGAACTCCAGGCAGCTGCCCATCACTGGCGGCAGCACGTGCCGGAGTGGGCCGGGCGCGTGCCGCCCCGGCAGCGAGGTGATCCGCAGCGCTGCGCGCTTGCTGGTCAACCGGTAGCTGTGCCAGGTGTGCAGGCCGGCCGCTTGGCGGAAGCCGCGCAGCTTCAACCGGCGGGCGGCGTGCGGCGTGGTGAGGATGGGCAGCGCGCGCGACAGGCCCCGCTGGGCTCGGCGGTCCCAGTGGTCGCCGTGCAGGTGCGACAGCACCACCCCGTCCAGCGACGGCAACTCGGTCACGCTCAGGGCCGGTTCGGTGAGCCGCTTGGCCGTCAGCCCGTAGCCGAGGTAGGCCCGCTCCCCCTGATGCAGGAAGTTCGGGTCGGTCAGGATGATGAGGTCGGCATACCGGATCAGCGTGGTGGCCGTGCCGATGAACTGCACCGAGGCGGTTTCAGCCGTCATCGTCAGCCTCTCGCAGGCGGTGGAGCGGCTGACTTCCCAGCGTTCCTCGAAGCTAGCACCGCGACCCCGGTGCCCGCTCGGCCGATTGACCCGGTGGCCGCTCGGCCGAGTGACCCGGTGGCCGCTCGGCCTGCCGACCGGGAATCCGTCAGTGCCGGCTCGGCCACATCAGGTAGCCCAGCAGGGCCACCGCGCCGGCTGCGGCGAGCCACTTCGAGGTGGGCAGCTGCACGCCGAACTGGAACCGGTTGACCAGCAGGTCGGCCACGGTCAGCACCACCACCCAGCCCAGGGTGATGCTGGACAGGTGCCCGTGCCGCAGGCTGACGCCGTAGAGGCAGAACAACAGCGCGGACAGTCCGAGGCCCGCGGTCAGGGTGAGCGCGGAGCTGGATCCCGACCATGACTTGGCCACCAGGCCGAGCAGGAAGTTGACAGCGGCCAGCAGCGCGATCAGCGCCGGCACCAGGACCGCGGCGGGCAACTGCTCAAGCCGGCCGACCAGCGCCACGGTGGCCAGCACCGGCAGCAGGAGCAGTCGCCGCCGCGAGCGCGGTGCCACGGGTCCGGCCGCGGCGCATTCGGCGGTCAGCCTGGTCTCGGTCCGGGTTGCTCCCACACCGCAGAAGGAAAGCCGGCCGGGCAGCCCTGATACCTACCGGCGTTCAGCGTCACCGCCTCGGCGCTGACCGCCACCGCCTACTGGCGTTGACCGTCACCCGCCCACCGGCGCGCCCGGGCGGCGACCCGCCGGGGGCAACGGAACGGCAACGCCGCGCTCGTCCGGCACCGGATCGCGGCCCGGGACTGGCAGGATCCGGGCAGCCATCCGAGCCGGCGGGAGTGTCCGATGCGCCATCAGCCGTTACGAATCCTGACTGCGGTGTTGCTGTGCGTGGCAGGCTGCCTGGTCGCGGGCAGCCGTCCGGTGTCTGCGTCGCCGGCCAGCGTTGTCTACACCTACGTCGTCCGCGGACTGTCGAATACTTCCAACTTGGAATCGTTCGCAGCAGGTGCGGCGAGCACGTACGCCGATCCCCGCGGCTGGAACCTCGGCGGTTCGATCGCCTTGCGCCGGGTCAGCTCCGGTGGCGATTTCACCCTGTGGCTGGCCGCGGCCGGCACCGTGCCCGGCTTCGGGTCGCCGTGTGACAGCACCTACTCCTGCACGGTCGGTCGCAACGTGATCATCAACGAGACCCGGTGGCTGACCGGCTCGCCCTCCTGGAACGCCACCGGCGCCTCGCTGGCCGACTACCGGCACATGGTGGTCAATCACGAAACCGGGCACTGGCTCGGCTTCCACCACGAATTCTGCGGCGGGCCCGGCCAGGCGGCACCGGTGATGCAGCAGCAGTCGATCTCGATGCAGGGCTGCCGGCCGAACCCCTGGCCCACCGCCGCCGAGCGGCAGCGGCTGGCCGGTTCGCGCGGAGTACCGATCCGCACCGGCAACCCGGCCGGCAGCCTGGACGCGGTTCTGCCGCGGCTGTCCGCGCTCTACATCCGGGGCTGGGCGATCGACCCGGACACCGCGGCGCCCACCCGGGTAGCCGTGCGGCTGGACAGCACCCTGCTCACCGTGCTGGCCGACAGCCCGCGGGACGACGTCGGGCGCAGTCATCCGGGCTACGGGAGTGACCACGGTTTCGTGCTCACCCCCAACGTGGTGCCCGGCCGGCACACCGTCTGCGTGCAGGCCCTGAACGCGGCCGGCGCCGGCGTCGCGGTGTCGCTGGGCTGCCGGGCGGTGCTGGTCAGCGGCACGCCGATCGGGCATCTGGACTCCGCGGTGCCGGCCGGGGCCGGGATCCTGGTCAGCGGCTGGGCGCTCGATCCCAACAGCAGCTGGCAGGTGCCGGTAGCGGTGTATGAGCGGCCGGGCGGCCAGGTGGGCGTCTGGGCGAACCAGCCGCGGCCGGATGTGGCCGCTCGCTATCCCCGGTGGGGCGCCGGACATGGCTTCGCCGTGCTGCTGCGCTCAGCGCCGGGATTACACGCGGTCTGCGGGTACGCACTGAACGTGTACGGCATCGGCGACACCGGCCGGCTGGGCTGCCTTACTGTGCGCGTCCCCCCGCTGACTGCTGGCCAGTTGGCCGGGCGTTAACACGCGTTGTCTGCGTCGCCGCGAGAGCCGCTCGGCCCCGGATCGGTCGGGTGCGGGCCGGCACTGTATGCCCGATCGGGCAACCGTGCAATTCGTCAACTTTGCTGACAAGCACCGCTAGTAGCCGAATCGAGATAGGCTGATTTGGGCATTGCGCGAAATTCTGCGCCGGGTGCCGATGGGTGCTATCCGGGTCCGTCAACCCCTATAACTAGGGGCTTCTGCAGGGAGTTGGTCGTGGTGGATTTCATTCGCCGTTAAATTCTGCGAATATTTCACTGCCAGGGTGGGCAGTATTGGGGGTGCAAGGGCGCGGCTGCTCGCATTGGGGTTAGAGTGCGTTCTAGAAGGACGCCGCGGGAATTCGGACAAACTGGAGTTGACTGCATGGCCCGTTCTACGCAGGAAAAAGCGTCTGCGAAGCGGACACCGATCACCACCGAACTACTCGTGGACACCGCCATCGACCTGATCGAGGCGGACGGCCTGGAGGCCCTGTCCATGCGTCGGCTGGCTGATCGCTTCGGCATCCAGGCCGCGTCGGTGTACTGGTACGTCGCCAGCAAGGAGCACATGCTCGATCTGGTGGTCGATCGGCTACTCGGGATGGCGTTCGAGAACGTCTACATCGAGCATGTCGAGCAGCGGGGACCGGAGGACGAGGCGCCCGAGCATCGGCTGCGCCGGATGGCCATTGCCTATCGGTCATTCCTGCTCGCCCATCCCGATTCGGCGAAGGTCATCTCCAGCCGGCTGGTGGTCGGGCCGAACCTTGCCCTGCTGATCGAGCCGCTGCTCGCGCTGTTCGAGCAGCTCGGCATGGACCAGCGGCAGGCGGTGCATGCCAGCTACGTGCTGCTGGTCTACGTCCAGGGCTTCGTGCTGCACGAGACGGCGCCGCTGTCCATCGTCAGCCTCGGCCCGAACGAGGACCGCTCCAGCACGCTCAAGCAGATGGAGCAAGCGCTCACCGAGCTGGACGAGCAGCGCTATCCGCGGACCCGGAAGGCGGCGGCCGATCTCGCGAAACCGGACCTGCCGGCCCGATTCACATTTGGCTTGGATAGGTTGCTGGCCGGGCTGGTCAATAATGCAGCGAGCATCAGTTCATAAGAGCGCTTCCACTTATCCGGCAACGGTTGCCCTCCGTTAGCGTACTAACACTCTTAGTTATGCCGAGGACGTTAAACGGAGCGGTCGTCCAGTAACAATTCACGGTCGAAAGCGCGAACTGATTCCGGCGCCACCAATGCGCCGCCTAGAACACCGCCGCATTCGCGATGGCCACCGAGCGGGTATCTCCGCGAACCGGCTCGGTGGCCATTCCGCCGGCTCGGCTCGAACGCCGTCCACCCGCGCCAGCCCCCGTCCTGCGGGGCCCGCGACTTCCGGTCGATTCGGTGTCGCCCTTCCCCCACCGAGCGAGACGCTGCCCGCGGCCGCCTCGGGACGGTATATCCGAGCCCGATCGATGCGCCGAAGATCGCCTCGGCGACAAGTCGAAGGCGAACCCCGGCGACCACGCTGTAGTCACCTAACCGCGATTCTTGTAATAGAAATGAGCATTACTGCGGCTTCGGGGAATCGCGGGCCGGGCTTTCGTGGTGACAGGCGGTCAATCAGCTACCGGGAGTGTGCGCTCACCGATACCGGCGCGGAGCGCCGCCGGGCATATCGGCGCGCGGTATCGGGCCTCAGATCGCGCGGCTTTGACGGGCGACCGGGCGCGCGTGCAGCCAGCCGACCGGTCAGCCGTGCTCCCGCGGCGTGGCGCGGTCCAGGGCGGTCAGGAAGTTGTCCGCCCACCGGGTGATGTCGTACTCCATCACCCGCCGGCGCAGTGCTCGCATCCGTCGTCGCGCCTCGGTCGGGTTGATCTGGCTGGCTCGCACGATCGCGTCCTTCAGGCCGGCGATGTCGTGCGGATTGACGAGGAAGGCGCTGGTCAGCTCGTCCGCGGCGCCGGTGAACTCGCTCAGCACCAGCGCGCCGGTCTCGTCGTAGCGGCAGGCCACGTACTCCTTGGCCACCAGGTTCATGCCGTCGCGCAGTGAGGTCACCAGCATGACGTCGGCGGCCAGGAACAGCGCCGCCATCTCCTCCTGCGGATAGGACTGGTGCAGGTAGTGCACCGGCGCGCTGCCGACCTCGCCGAACTCGCCGTTGATCCGGCCGACGGTGACCTCCACCTCGTCGCGCAGCGCGCGGTACTGCTCCACCCGTTCCCGGCTGGGGCTGGCCACCAGCACCAGCTTCGCCTCCGGCGAGCTCAGCCGGCCGTCGGAGAGCAGCTCGCCGTAGGCCTTGAGCCGGTGTGAGATGCCCTTGGTGTAGTCCAGCCGGTCCACGCCCAGCAGCAGCACCCGCGGATTGCCCAGTGCCTCCCGGATCTCGGCAGCCCGCGCCCGGGCGGCCGGCTGCCGGGCAAGCCGTTCGAAGCCGGCCGAGTCGATCGAGATCGGGAAGGTGCCGACTCGGACCTGCCGCTCCGCATCGCCCTCGGTAACCCGGACGGTGCTGCCCCGGGTGGTCAGCCCGGCCGCCCGCCGGCAGGCGCGCAGGAAGTTGGAGGCGTCACCCAGCCGCTGGAAGCCGATCAGGTCGGCGCCGAGCAGCCCCTGGATGATCTGGCGCCGCCAGGGCAGCTGGGCGTAGATCTCATATCCCGGGAACGGGATGTGGTTGAAGAAGCCGATCCGCAGGTCCGGGCGCCGCTCGCGCAGCATGCCGGGTACCAGTTGCAGCTGGTAGTCCTGCACCCAGACCACCGCGCCCTCACCGGCCTGCCGGGCGGCCGCCTCGGCGAAGCGGCGGTTCACCCGCACGTAGGCGTCCCACCACGCGCGGTGGAACTCCGGCGGCGCGATCACGTCGTGGTACAGCGGCCACAGTGAAGCCGTTGGAGAAACCCTCGTAGTAATCGCGGATCTCGTCCTCGCTGAGGCCCACCGCGACCAGCCGCATGCCGGCCTCGTCGAACGGCTCGACCGGTTCGCCGGCGGTGCCGGACCAGCCGACCCAGGCGCCGTCGGTCTTGTGCATGACCGGCTCGAGCGCGGTCACCAGGCCGCCCGGGCTGCGCCGCCAGTGGCTGCTGCCGTCCGGCTCGGTGACCCGGTCCACCGGCAGCCGGTTGGCCACGATGACGAAGTCGTACCGGCTCTCGTGCTGCCCCGCCGGAGTGGGCCCGTTGGTGGTCACGTGCTTGCCTTCCGACCGATAGTGCGGCCGGCAGGCTTGCTTCCCAGCCGTCCGATCCGCGCATACGTCGCAGTCGCCTGACCCTATCGAACGCGTCCGACCGGGCGGTGCACCAGTGCTGAGAAACCCCGCCGTGCGGTAGGTACAACCGGTGCGGTTCGTTTAGGGTGGGCCTCGGCAGGGTCAGGCAGTCGGCCAGGCCAGCCAGCGAACAGGTATCCCCCGCGCCAGGTACCCGTCCGCGTACCGAGAGGATCCCACGTGGCGGACAACCCCCAGCCCGGACCGGTGCCCAGCGCGCTGGAGTTGGCCCAGCAGTTCGCCGACATCGCCCGCGAGTTGCGCGGGGCGGATGGCAGCGAGGCCACCTTCACCGGCATCGTGGCCGCGGCGCTGCGGACGGTGCCCGGTGCCCAGGCGGCCGGCATCACGGTGGTGCGCGGCCGCCAGTACAAAACGATGGCACCCAGCGGCGAGCTGCCGCGGATGGTCGATGCCATCCAGTACGAGCTGCGCTCCGGACCTTGCGTGGACGCCATCACCGAGGAGACGATGTTCCGCAGCGGCGACCTGGAGCACGACCCGCGCTGGCCGACGTTCGGCAAGCGGGCGGCGATCGAGGTCGGGGTGCGCAGCATGCTGGCGCTGCGGCTTTTCCTCGGCGACGGCCAGCAACAGGACACCATCGGGGCGCTGAACCTGTACTCCACCGAGTACCGGGCGTTCACGCCGCGCTGCGAGACGATCGGCTGCATCTTCGCCACCCACGCGGCAATCGCCATGGAGGGCGTCGAGGCCAGCGAGCAGGTGACCAACCTGCAGCTGGCCCAGGAGTCCAACCGGGAGATCGGAATGGCCATGGGGGTGCTGATGAGCCGGCACCGGCTGACCCAGTCCCAGGCCTTCGACATGCTCCGGATGGCCAGCCAGCACACCCACCGCAAGCTGCGCGAGATCGCCACCGACGTGGTGGAAACCGGCATGCTGGACTTTCCGTCCGAGGCCGCCCGCTGAACCCCGCCAGCTGAAACTCAGCGCAGCCGGGACCGCTGGGTGCCGTCCAGCGGGGCGAGCTGGACGCTGCTGACATCAACGCTGGCGTCCGGATGCACCGTGGTGGTGTCCACCCGCACCTCGCCGGTCTTGCGGTCGATGCTGATCATCACGAACGGGGCGTCGTTGCGCGGCGTGGACAGCCCGCCCAGCCCGTCGTTGGCGCCGTGCCCGCCGGTGCTGCCGAGCACCAGCTGCCGCACCGTGCCGGCCGGGGTGCTGACGTCGCGGCTGGGCTCGCCGGTGTAGGAGTGGCCGCCGATCACCAGCGGCACGCAGCCGGAGCGGATCAGCGGTCCGAGCAGCTCGCTGTCGTGGGCGTACACCGCGAACGGCTGGTCGGCGCACGCCTTGCGCTGCAGGTCGCCGGACACCGCGTCGGTGGTGACCTGCGGATCGATCAGCCGCGCTGCCTCGCCAAAGTTGACCACGTAGGGGCTGTTCACCCCGATCATCCGCACGCCGGCGACCTGGTGCGGCTCGCCGTCGGCGACGGTGATGTGCACCTTGCGGGCGTAGCTGGCGACCGTCGGGGTGTCATGCCGGCCGAGTGAGCTGTAGACCGGAATGCCGCCGGCGTAGTGCGCGAGCACCTGCACGGTGTAGCTCTTCAGGTACGACAGGTACGACTCCTGGGTGGTGCCGGTGGCGGTCAGGTCACCGAGGTTGAGAATCGCGTCGGCGTGCACCCGCTGGGCGGCCTCGCCGACGATCCGGGCCATCCCGCTGGTTCCCTGCAGGTCATCCAGGACCTCGATCCGGAGGATGTCGGAGTCGTGCGGCAGGCCGGCGGATCCGTACTGGCGCTGGTAGGCGGCGTCGCGACTGGTCGAGACCTGGTCGTAGAAGGTCTGCTCGCTCTTGCTCAGCGCGTCGATGCTGGTGGCGGCCTGCTGGATCAGGTAGCTGAACGGCCCGGTCAGCTGCCAGCCGGCCAGGAACGTCCCGTCCAACTGCGGATCCGGGCGGACTGCCTCGGCCCGGTTGCCGGCCGGCGAGAGCAGGTAGCCGGCGCCGGCGATCAGCGCCAGGCTGAGCACCCCGGCGACCACTCGCACGCCCCTCTCCTCGCGGCGCAGCAGCGGCGGCAGCGACCCGTCGGTGGCCAGCGTGCGCAGTTGCCGCGACCGGCGCCGCAGGTAGGCAAAGCCCAGCACCTCGACGGTGGCCACCAGGTAGGCGGTGACGCAGAAGACCGTTCCGTAGTAGCGGACCACGCCGCCCACCAACTGCCGCAGCTCGGCCCGCCGGGCCTGCCGGTCGCCGAACAGGTGCCCGAGCAGGTCGATGGTGGCCGGATCCAGCGCTCCCCTGCTGTCGAACAGGTCGAGGTTCAGGTCGCTCGGCCGGACGGTGATCCCGATCGGCTTGCCGGCCACCGTCGGCGCGGTGGTGCGCAGCCCGCCGAGCAGGGCTGAGTCGATCTGGGTGTTGCCGCCGCCGGGCAACAGCCGCACGTCCACGTCAAGGCCGTCCAGGCCGACATCGGCGACGTGCGCCGGCGGCGCGAGGGCCACCGCCAGCACACCGGCCGCGAGCGGGGTGAGCACGAGGGCGAGCACCAGCAGCACGCGGCGCAGGTAGTGGTTGCCGCCGAGCCGGCTCGCGGCGGCGCGAACGGCGAGGCTGCGGCTGCTCATTCCCCGCTCCGCCGGGCGGCGCTCGGAATCGGAAGACACACCCAGCACCCGATCGAGGGTAGCGGTGACCGCTCGGTGCCTGTGCTCGCTGCGCTCGGTGGCATCCGGCCGGTGCACCGGCCATGCTGGATACATGCCCGCTGCCGACCCGGTGACCGATCCGACCGCGCTGTCCGAGGCCTTGCGCGCCACCGGCTACCTGCCGGACGAGGGCCTGGCCACCGCGGCGTACCTGGCCATCCGGATGCACCGGCCGCTGTTCCTGGAGGGCGACGCCGGGGTCGGCAAGACCAGCCTTGCCCAGGCGCTGGCCGAGGTGACCGGCGCCGAACTGGTCCGGCTGCAGTGCTACGAGGGCATCGACGCGGCGCAGGCCCTCTACGACTGGGACTTCGCCCGGCAGATCCTGCACCTGCGGGCGGCCGAGACCGCCGGGCTGGCCGACCCGGCCGACCTGGAACGATCGCTGTACAGCAGGCGTTTCCTGATCGCCCGGCCGATCCTGCGGGCGTTGGAGCACAGCCCGTCGGTGCTGCTGATCGACGAGATCGACCGGGCCGACGACGAGTTCGAGGCGTTCCTGCTGGAAGTGCTGGCTGACAACGCGGTCAGCATCCCGGAGCTGGGCACCATCCGGGCCGAGCAGCCGCCGCTGGTGGTGCTGACCTCCAACCGGACCCGTGAGGTGCACGACGCGCTCAAGCGACGCTGCCTCTACCACTGGGTGGCGCACCCGGGCTTCGAGCGGGAGGTGGCGATCCTGCGCCGGCGACTGCCGGAGATCACCGAGTCGCTGGCCCGTGACGTGGCCCGGGCGGTGCGCCGGATGCGGGAGGTGGATCTGCTCAAGCCGCCCGGCGTGGCCGAGTCGATCGACTGGGCACAGGCGCTGCACCTGCTCGGCGCGCGCAGCCTGGATCCGGAACGGGCGGCGGCGAGCCTAGGCGCGGTGCTGAAGTACCAGGAGGACGCCGCCCGGATCCGGGACACGGTGCTGGCCGAGCTGGCCGGGTGACCGGTGTGCAGCAGCTGACCGGCCACCCGCCCGGTCGGGATTTCACCGACATCGCGGTGGGATTCGCCCGCACGCTGCGGCACGCCGGAGTGCCGGCCGGCCCCGAACGGGTGCAGGCGATGCTGGCCGCCCTGGCCGAGCTGGACGTGCTCGACGCCGGGCAGGTCTACTGGGCCGGCCGGCTCACCCTGTGCGCGGACCCGGAGGACCTTGCGCGCTACGACGCCGCGTTCGCGCTGTACTTCGCCGGCTCGGCGGCCGGCCCGGCCCGGCGTGCCAGCACGCCGCCCAGGGTGCTGCGGGCCGCCCCGTTCGAGCTGGATCAGCCCGGCGCCGGCGAGCAGCGGGAGGAGGAAACGCCGACCTTCTCGGTGCGCGCCAGCCGGCACGAGGTGTTGCGGCACAAGGACGTCAGCGCGTTGGACCAGCAGGAGCGCGAGCAGCTGCAGCGGCTGTTCGCGCTGCTCTCACCGCGGGTCACCGGGCGCCGGACGCAGCGCTACGAGCCGGCCCACCGTGGCCGGGTCGATCTGGAGCGGCACCGTGCGGCGGATGCTGCGACAGGGTGGCGAGGCGAGCCGGCTCGGCCGGCGACGGCATCGGCGCCGGCCCCGGCGGCTGGTGCTGCTGATCGACGTGAGCGGCTCGATGGCGCCGTACGCCGACTCGCTGCTGCGGTTCGCGCACGCCGCGACCCGCTGCCGGCCGGCCGGCACCGAGACGTTCACCGTCGGCACCCGGCTGACCCGGGTCACCCGCGAGCTACGGCTGCGCGACCCGGACGCCGCGCTGGCCGCCGCCGGCCGGGCGGTGCCGGACTGGAGCGGCGGCACCCGGCTGGGCGATGTGGTCAAGGCGTTCCTGGATCTGTGGGGTCAGCGCGGGGTGGCCCGTGGCGCGGTGGTGGTGCTGTGCTCCGACGGCTGGGAGCGTGGCGACCCGGCCGAGCTGGGCCAGCAGCTGGCCCGGCTGGCCAGGCTGGCGCACCGGGTGGTCTGGGTGAACCCGCACAAGGGCCGGGACGGGTTCGCGCCGGCCACCGGCGGGATGCTGGCCGCACTGCCGCACATCGACAACCTGGTGGCCGGGCACAGCTTCGCCGCCCTGGAACAGTTGGCCAAGGTGATCGCGCATGCGTGACGTTCTGGACGCCCTTGCCCAGTGGTGGGAATCCGGCGCCGAGGTGGGCCTCGGCACGGTGGTGGCAACCTGGAGCTCGGCGCCGCGGGCTCCCGGAGCGGCCATGCTGGTCGGCCCGGACGGCACCGCGGTGGGCAGCGTCAGCGGCGGGTGCGTGGAGGGTGCGGTGTACGAGCTGGCCCAGTCGGTGCTCGCCGACCGGCGGCCGGTGCTGCAGCGCTACGGGGTGAGCGACGACGACGCCTTCTCGGTCGGGTTGACCTGCGGCGGCATCATCGACATTTTCGTTGAGCCGGTCTCCCGATCCACCTTTCCGGAGTTGGGCGAGGTGGTGGCCGACATCCGCGCCGGCCGTCCGGTCGCGGTGGCCTCCGTCGTGGACGGGCCGCGGGACCGGCTCGGCCGGCGGCTGGTGATCCGGCCGGGCGACAAGGTCGAGGGCGGGCTCGGCTCGCAGCGACTGGACGACGCGGTACGCGACGACGCGCGCGGCATGCTGGCCCAGGGCCGCACCGGGGTGCTCCGGTACGGCCGCGAGGGCGAGCGACGGGTCGATGAGATCGGGGTGTTCGTGGCCAGCTACGCGCCGCGGCCGCGGATGATCGTGTTCGGCGCGATCGACTTCGCCGCCGCGGTGGCCCGGATCGGCGGCTTCCTCGGCTACCGGGTCACGGTCTGCGACGCCCGCCCGGTGTTCGCCACCAGCCAGCGGTTCCCGGACGCCGACGAGGTGGTCGTGGACTGGCCGCACCGCTACCTCGCCCAGGTGGCCGAGGCCGGCGAGGTGGACGAGCGCACCGTGGTCTGCGTGCTCACCCACGATCCCAAGTTCGACGTGCCGCTGCTGCAGGTCGCGCTGAAGCTGCCGCTGGCCTACCTGGGCGCGATGGGCTCGCGGCGCACCCACGCCGACCGGGTGGCCCGGCTGCGCGAGCTCGGCGTGACCGAGGCCGAGCTGGCCCGGCTGCGCGCGCCGATCGGGTTGGACATCGGGGCCCGGACGCCGGAGGAGACCGCGGTGTCGATCGCCGCCGAGATCATCGGCGCCCGCTGGGGCGGCAGCGGCGCACCGCTGCACTCGGCCGACGGTCCGATCCACGCGCCGGCCTGACCCGGTTCGTGCGGCAAGCCCGACCGATTCACGCGCAAGCCTGACCAATCCGCACCTCGCCTGATCGCCCGGGGTTGCGCGAGCAACTGAATGCGACTTGGCTGAGATCACCAGCAGGCCGGGCGATCGCGGAGGTTCAGATGACACGGGTGAACATCACCGTTGACGGGGTTCGCTACACCGATGAGGTGGAGCCGCGGCTGTTGCTGGTGCAGTACCTGCGCGAGCGGCTCGGCAAGGTCGGCACGGTGATCGGCTGCGACACCAGCAACTGCGGCGCCTGCACCGTCGCGCTGAACGGCAAGAGTGTCAAGAGCTGCTCGGTGCTCACCGTGCAGGCCGACGGCGGCGAGGTGCTCACCGTGGAGGGGCTGGCCGGCCCGGACGGCAGCCTGCACCCGATCCAGCAGGCCTTCCACGACAAGCACGCGCTGCAGTGCGGCTTCTGCACCCCCGGCATGATCATGGCTGGCTGGGATTTGCTGCGGGAGAACCGCAATCCGAGCGAGGACGAGGTGCGCGAGGGCATCGAGGGCAACCTGTGCCGGTGTACCGGCTACCAGAACATCGTGGCCGCGGTGCAGGCAGCCGGCCAGGCCCTGTCGGCGGAGGAGGCAAGCGCATGACCGCGGTCTCCGAACGCGCCAGCGGCTCCGGTGAGATCGGCCGGGCGCGCCGGCGCAAGGAGGATCGGCACCTGCTCACCGGCGCCACCACCTGGACCGACAACCTCACCCTGCCCGGAATGGTGCACCTGGCAATCCTGCGCAGCCCGATGGCGCACGCGCGGATCCGCTCGATCGACGTATCGCCGGCCCTGCAGCGACCGGGGGTGCTGGCGGCCTTCTCCGGGCGGGATTTCGCCGACACCCAGGGCACCATCCCGTGCGCCTGGCCGGTCACCCCGGAGATGGTGAACCCCGGCCATCCCAGCCTTGCCGTCGACACCGTGAACCACGTCGGCGAGGCGGTGGCGGTGGTCGCCGCCCGGGACAAGGCGAGCGCCCAGGACGCCCTGGAAGCGATCGAGGTCGAGTACGAGCCGCTGCCGGTGGTGCTCGACATGCCGAGCGCCCTGGCCGAGGGTGCTGACCTGGTGCACGCGCACACCCAGTCGAACCGCTCGTTCACCTGGACGTTCGAGTCCGGCTCGGCCGGCACCGGTGAGCCGATCGAGCAGGCACTGGCCGCGGCGGAGGTGACCGTCCGGCGGCGGTTCATCCAGCAGCGGCTGATCCCGGCTTTCATGGAACCGCGCTCCACCGTGGTGCAGCCGACCGGCGAGGGCTTCACCATGTGGTCGGCAACCCAGATCCCGCACATCCTGCGCACCATGCTGGCGCTCACCCTGGACGTGCCCGAGCACAAGGTGCGGGTGGTGGCGCCGGACGTCGGCGGCGGCTTCGGCGGCAAGCTGCAGGTCACCCCGGAGGAGGTGATCACCACCCTGGTGGCCCGCCGGCTGGGCAAGCCGGCCAAGTACACCGAGAGCCGCTCGGAGTCGCTGATGTCGGCCCACCACGGCCGCGACCAGATCCAGGACATCACCATCACCGCCCGCCGGGACGGCACGGTGACCGGGCTGGACGTGCATCTGCTGGCCGACATGGGCGCCTACCTGCGCCTGGTCTCCCCCGGCGTGCCGATCCTGGGCGCGTTCATGTTCAACGCCATCTATAAGTTCCCGGCCTACCGGTTCGTCTGCGAGGGCGTGTTCACCAACAAGACGCCGACCGATGCCTACCGGGGCGCCGGCCGGCCGGAGGCCACCTTCGCGATCGAGCGGATCATGGACGAGTTGGCGCACGAGCTCGGCATGGATCCGCTGGAGCTGCGGCGCAAGAACTGGATCACCCACGAGGAGTTCCCGTTCACCACGGTGGCCGGGCTGACCTACGACAGCGGCAACTACGAGGCGGCCACCGATCGCGCGCTGGAACTGATCGGCTGGGACGAGCTCAGGCGCGAGCAGGCCGAGCGGCGGGACCGCAAGGATCCGGTGCAGCTGGGGCTGGGTATCTCCACCTTCACCGAGATGTGCGGGCTGGCTCCGTCCCGGGTGCTCGGATCGCTGGATTACGCCGCCGGCGGTTGGGAGAACGCCAGCATCCGGGTGCTGGCCACCGGCAAGGTTGAGGTGGTCACCGGTGCCTCGGCGCACGGGCAGGGGCACGAGACCGCGTGGAGCCAGATCGTGGCCGACCAGCTTGGCGTGCCGTTCGAGGACGTCGAGGTGATCCACGGCGACACCCAGTCCTCGCCGAAGGGCCTGGACACCTACGGCTCCCGGTCGCTGGCGGTCGGCGGCATCGCGGTGGTCAAGGCGGCCGAGAAGGTGGTGGCCAAGGCCCGGCGAATCGCCGCGCACCTGCTGGAGGCCAGCGAGGACGACCTGGACTTCGCCGACGGCACGTTCAGCGTGCGCGGCGTGCCCGGTGGCGGCAAGACCATCCAGGACGTCGCCTTCGCCGCGTTCACCGCGCACGACCTGCCGGATGGAATGGAGCCGAGCCTGGACGCCGATGCCACGTTCGACCCGGAGAACTTCTCCTTCCCGCACGGCACGCACCTGTGCGCGATCGAGGTCGACACCGAGACCGGCGCTGCCAAGATCCGCACCTACGTGTGCGTGGACGACATCGGCGAGGTGATCAACCCGCTCATCGTGGAGGGACAGGTGCACGGCGGGCTGGCTCAGGGCATCGCCCAGGCGCTGTACGAGGAGGCGGTGTACGACGAGGAGGGCAACCTGACCACCGGCACCTTCGTCGACTACCTGCTGCCGTCGGCCACCGACCTGCCGTCCTTCACCACCGACCGGACGACGTCGCCGTCCACCACCAACCCGCTGGGAATCAAGGGGGTCGGCGAGGCCGGCACCATCGCCTCCACCCCGGCGGTGGTGAATGCGGTGGTGGACGCGCTGCGGCCGTTCGGCGTGCACGACGTGCAGATGCCCTGCACGCCGGAGCGGATCTGGCGGGCACTGGCCGAGGGTGCGGAGAAGTCGGAGCGAGCGGCCGGCGGCACGGTCGCCTACGGCGGCGCCAGTACCTCCTCCTCGGACGGCTCGGACGGATCGGACGGTGGCCAGCTGTGATCCCGGCAGCCTTCGACTACGTGCGCCCGGCCTCCGCGGCCGAGGCGGTGCAGGCGCTGGCGGCGGCCGGTGAGGACGCCAAGGTGCTGGCCGGCGGCCAGTCGCTGCTGCCCATCCTGCGGCTGCGGCTGGCCTACCCTTCAACGCTGGTGATCGATCTCGGCGGCATCGACGAGCTGTCCGGTGTCAGCAACGACGACGATGCCATCGTGATCGGTGCGATGACCACCCATGACGAGGTGCTGCACAACAGCCTGATCGCCGAGCATGCGCCGTTGCTGGTGCAGGCGACCAGGACGGTGGCCGACCGCCAGGTGCGGCACGTCGGCACCTTCGGCGGCTCGCTGGCACACGCCGACCCGGCCGGCGACCTGCCCTCGGTGGCACTGGCGCTGGAGGCCGAGCTGCGGCTGCTCTCACCGTCCGGCGAGCGCACCGTGCCGGCCCGGGAGTTCTTCCTCGATTACCTGACCACGGCTCTCGGGCCGGATGAGATCCTGACCTCGATCCGGATCCCCAAGCTTGGTGAGGGATGGTCCAGCCACTACGAGAAGTTCAACCGGGTGGCCCAGGCCTGGTCCATCGTCGGCGTCGCCGCGCTGGTGCGCCGGTCCGACGGCATCATCGCCGAGGCCCGGCTCGGGCTGACCAACATGGGCAGCACGCCGCTGCGGGCCTCGGCGGTTGAACAGGCGCTGGCCGGGGCGGATGCCTCGGTGGCCGCGGTGACCGAGGCCTGCGCCCGGGCGGCGGAGGGCACCGCACCGCCGAGCGATCTCTCGGCGCGGGCGGACTACCGTGAGCACCTGGCGACGGTGCTGGCCCGGCGAGCGGTGCTGGCCGCCGCCGGGATCTGACCGACAGCGAACCCGAGGAGCGCGACGAGTGAAGCTCGAACACACCTTCACCGTTCCGGCCGGCGTCGAGCAGGCCTGGCAGGTGCTGCTCGACATCGAGCGGGTGGCACCGTGCATGCCCGGTGCCAGCCTGGACACCGTCGACGGCGACGATTTCACCGGCACGGTGAAGGTGCGACTGGGCCCGATCGGGTTGACCTACAAGGGCAAAGCCAGCTTCGTTGAGAAAGACGAGGCGGCCCGCCGGGTGGTCATCGACGCCCAGGGCCGGGACTCGCGAGGCAATGGGACGGCCAGCGCCAAGGTGACCGCGACCCTGCAGCCGGACGGCGAGCAGGCCACCAAGGTGGCGGTGCTGACCGACCTGAACATCACCGGCAAGCCGGCTCAGTTCGGCCGCGGCGTGATGGTGGACGTCGGCAACAAGCTGATCGGCCAGTTCGCCGAGTGCCTGGCCGGCAAGCTGGGCGGCACCGATGCCTCGGACGCTGCGCCGGCTGAACCATCCGAGGCGGAGACGGCAGCGGCCGAACCGGCGGTGGTGGCGGCCGAGCCCGCGGTGGCCGAGCAGCCGGCGATGGCCGAGGCGGCGGTGGCCGAGGCGGCGGTGGCCGAGCCCGCGGTAGCCGCTCCCGGCGCACCGCCGACCGCCGAGCCGGCCGCCCTGGCCGGCGGCTCCGGACCGGCCAGCGCCATTCCGGCCAGCGACACGGTGCCGGCCAGCGCCGAACGGTCCGATAGCGCATCGGCCGACACCGCATCGGCGGCGTCGGATACTGCGGAGCGGCCGGCCGTCGATGTCGCGGCAGGCACCCGGGCCACCGCCGACTCGACCGCTCCCGGCACCGATCCGGTGGCACCGACGTTCACCCCGGCGGCGACTTCGGCCGGCGCGGAGTCGTCCCGTCCGGCTGGTGCTCGGCACATCGCACCCGCCGAGGTGGAGCCGATCGACCTGCTCGGCTCGGCCGGGCCGGCGGTGGCCAAGCGGCTTGCCCCGGTGGTCGCTGCGGTGGCCGCGCTGGTCGCCCTGTTCGTGATCCTGCGCCGCCGGCGTTAACTCAGTCCGAGGCGGCGACTCCGGCTTCGGTGGCAGCCTCGGATTCGGCGATCCAGGCCTGCAACTGCTCCAGCGTGGTGTTCGGGTCGGCGACGATCGCCATCCGCTCGTCGCCGGCCGCGAACAGGGTCGATACCGACGGGCACTGCTGGCACGCCACGACCCCCTTCTGATGCCACCACTGGCACTGCGGCCGGAGGTGGCAGCGCGGCACGACCGGGCTGGCCACCGGCACGGCGGCGGTGACGATCCGCTCGACCAGGGAGCAGTCGGCACCGCGGCGGTTGGGGCAGTCCGACTTGCAGTGCGAGGCGAACCTCAGTACCCGCCTCGGCTCGATGCCTTCCGGGATCTCGCCGAGGACCTCGGCAGCCGGCACCGGGTCGGCCAGGTAGCTGACCGACCCGTCGGCACCCGATCGGACGCCGAGCACCACCGCTTCCGGCGCAGTCGGCGTGCCGCTCGGGCACCAGGTTTGTGCCGGCGCAGCCGGTGACTGTGCCGGCACAGCCGGTTCGCTGGCATCCATCACAGAGCCTCCGCGGCTAGGACGGCCGCAGCCGGATCAGAAGGTGGCCTGCTCCGGCTCGGCCGGGTAGCCGGCGCAGCATTCGGACAGGGCCATCGGCTGCGTCTGCTCCAGCGCAACCGCCTGCTGGATGCTCGCCTGCAGTTGGGCGGAGCTGATGCGGGCCTGGGCGCTGGCCGGAGCGGCCGAAACCCCGCCGATCAGGCTCGCGGCGATGACGGCGGTGGCACCGGCCACAGCGGGACGGGTGTGCTTCATGGGGCCTCCTCGGGCATAGCCGAACGCACGGAACATACAGCCTGATCCCCGGCGATACCAGTACCTTGCCGGGCCAATTTGAGCGGCCGGAACCCCTACTCGAACAGTGACAACTGATACCCGGCCGCCGCCGCCCGGCCGGCCGGCTCCCGCTTGGGCAGCGGCGGGTACCGGCGGCCGCCGTAGCTGCCGCTGCCGGGCGGGAGCCAGGGCTGGACCGGGTCGGGCACGGCGCGCGGTGGACCGTCCTGATGGGCCAGCACCCGCAGCGCGGCCGGGGTCGTCCAGGTGAGCCGATGGGCCGCACAGACCGAACGGACCGCCTCGGCGGCCAGCGGCAGCACGCCCGGGCCGGCGACCAAATCGAGGCCGAGGTCGAGGTCGTCGTGCATGGTCATCACCTGGCAGTTCAGCCGCCAGGCAGCCTGCGCCTCCGGCTCGGCCAGCCGGGCGGCCAGCGCACGCCCGACCGCCGCGACCACCCGCTCGCCACCGGCCGCCAGGTCGTCCAGCGCCGCCTGCACCGAGCCAAGTTCGGCCAGCAGCCGGGCGGCCGTCTTCGGACCGAAGCCGCGCACGCCGGGCAGGTTGTCCGACGGGTCGCCCCGCAGCGCCGCCAGGTCGCGGTACTGCTGCGGGTCGATGCCCTGCAGGATGCGGAACCGGTCCGGGGTAAGCATCGGTGAGGCATCCACGCCTCCGTTGATGATGCGCAGCACCCTGGTGTTGTCGTCGATCAGAGCGAAGGCGTCCCGGTCGGAGGTCATGATGACCGTGGCCAGCCCGCTCCGGCAGCCGAACCGGGCGGCCGAGGCCAGCACGTCGTCGGCCTCCAGGCCGTCCGGCACGATCACCGCCAGTCCCAGCTCGCGCAGCACCTCGGCGGCGGTGGCCAGTTGGCAGACCAGGGTTTCCAGCTTCTCGCTCCGGCTGGCCTTGTAGCTCGCCCAGCGGTCCCGGCGCACGCTGCGGTCCGGATCGTCGAATCCGACCAGCACCGCGACCGGTCCGATCCGCTCGACCGCGGCGATCAGCTGGGTGAGCAGGCCCCGGACGGCCCACAGCGGCTCGCCGGTCGTCGAACGCAGGCCAGTGGCGGCCTGGGAGTGGAAGCTGCGGTGCACCAGGGAGTTGCCATCGATGGCCAGCAGCACCGGCCGCTGCTCGTCCGGGCCCTCGTACCTCACGGCTCACACTCTGCCATGCCGGAATAGCCTGGGTGGACAGGCAAGTTGCCGACAGGCAAGTTGCCGACAGGCAGGCCGACCGACCAGACGAGGCGAGAGGAGACCCGGACCATGCAGCTGGGCGAGGTAGGGGTGTGGCGACCAGGCAGCACGTTGTCCCCGGAACTCGCGGCAATCCTGGAACGGCTCGGCTACTCCGCGATCTGGGTCGGCGGCTCGCCGGACGGCAGCCTCCGGCTGATCGAGCAGCTGCTGGAGGCCACCGGCAGCATGCTGATCGGCACCGGCATCGTCAACATCTGGCAGGACGCGCCGGAGGTGGTGGCCGCCTCCTACCACCGGATCGAGCAGCGCTTCGGCGACCGGTTCCTGCTTGGCATCGGCGCCGGTCATCCGGAACACACCACGTCCTACCGCAAGCCGTATGAGGCCCTGGTGCACTACCTGGACGTGCTGGATCAAGCCGAGGTGCCGGTCACCCGTCGGTTGCTGGCCGCGCTCGGGCCGCGGGTGCTGCAGCTGGCCGCCGACCGTACCGCCGGAGCCCACCCGTACCTGGTCACGCCGGAACACACCAGCCGAGCCCGGCAGGTCCTCGGCCCGGACGGGCTGCTGGTGCCCGAGCAGAAGGTGGTGCTGGAGACCGACCCGGCCAGCGCCCGAGCGATCGGCCGGCCGTCGGTGGCCGAACCCTACCTGGGGCTGAAGAACTACCTGGCCAACCTGCGCAGCCTCGGTTTCACCGAGCAGGACGTGGCAGGTGAGGGCAGCGACCGGCTGATCGACGCGCTGGTGGTGCACGGCGACGCCGCTACCGTTGCCGCCGGCCTGCGCCGGCACTTGGCGGCTGGCGCGAACCAGGTCGCGGTCCAGCTGCTCACCCGGCCGGGCCAGGACCCGGTGCCCGGCTTCACCGAGCTGGCCGGGGAGCTGTTCGGTTGATCGACCCGTAAGGTTTGCTCCCATGGTTCGTCTTCCGATGCCCGGCGACCTGCTGCGGCTGACCGAACGTGGCTATGCCGGGCTGGAGCAGGCGCTTGGGTTGGTGCCACGGGTGGCCGAGCTGGTCGGCCAATTGGAGCGGATCGCCGCCCGGGCCGACGCGGCGCTGACCGGCCTGGAGCAGACCCAGCAGCGCGCCGACGCGCTTATCGGCCGGACTGGTGAACTGCTCGACCGCGCCGACCGGGTGCTCACCGGCACCGACGAACTGCTCCGGCGCACCGAGCGGTTGCTGACCGGCACCGACGAGCTGCTGGCCGGGGTCGGCGCGGTGAGCAAGCAGGCCGACGCGCTGGTCGGCGAGACGGAGCAGGTGGTCGCGAGTGCCCGCGCGATCACCGGCCAGGCCGGCGAGTTGCTCGACGGCTTCCAGCCCACCCTGGATCGGTTGTCCCCGCTGCTGGATCGGCTGGCGCCGATGATCGAGCAGCTGGCGCCGATGATCGAGCGGCTGGCCGAGACCACCAGCCCGGCCGAGGTGGACGCGGTCGTCCAGCTTGTCGACACGTTGCCCGAACTGGTCGAACGGCTCCGCCAGGAGGTGCTGCCGATCCTGGCCACCATGACCAACGTGGCACCCGACGTTCGCGAATTGCTCGAAACCACCAAGGAATTCACTGCGCTGCTCGGCTCGGTGCCGGGCCTGGGCCGGATCAAGAAGCGGATCGAGGAGCGCGAGGAGCTGCACGACCAGGAACGGGCCGAGATCGAAGCCGCGGTCGACCGGCAGTGATCGCCGAGGTTCAGGCGACCCGGTACGTCACCCCGCTGCGCGAAGGCGGATCGCTGCCCGGCCTGGTCGAGGCGGACGACTTCGGCACCTACGTGGTGAAGTTCCGCGGTGCCGGGCAGGGCCTGAAGGTGCTGGTGGCCGAGGTGATCGTCGGTGAGCTGGCCCGCCGGCTCGACCTGCGGGTTCCGGAACTGCGCGCGCTGTGGCTGGATCCGGCGATCGGCCGGTACGAGGCGGACGAGGAGGTGCAGGATCTGCTCACCGCCAGCGTCGGGCTCAACCTGGCGGTGGATTTCCTGCCCGGTTCCTTCGGCTGGGACCCGGGCTTCGGTGTGCCCGAGCAGGAGGCGGCCCGGGTGCTCTGGCTGGACGCGTTCACCGCCAACGTGGACCGCAGCTGGCGCAACCCGAACCTGCTGATCTGGCACCGCGAGCTGTGGCTGATCGACCACGGCGCGACGCTGTACTTCCATCACAGCTGGCAGGCCGGCCTGGATCCGGAGCGCTTCGCCGGCCAGCGCTACGACAGCACCGAGCACGTCTTCGCCGCCTACGCCGGCCAACTGCCCGAGGTGGATGGCGAACTCGCCGGACGGGTGGACCGCGCGCTACTGACCGAGGTCCTCGAACTGGTGCCGGACGAGTGGCTGGAACCGGCCGGCGGGCGCACCGAGCCGGCCGATATCCGGCAGGCTTACCTGGACTACCTGCTGGCCCGGCTGGCAAACCGGAGCGGCTGGCTGCCGGTGCCGACCGGAGGCCGGCCGTGACCAGATTGCCTTTCCAGTACGTGGTGTTGCGCTGCGTGCCCAGGGTGGACCGGGAGGAATTCCTCAACGTCGGAGTGGTGCTCTACAGCCAGCAGGCGGAGTACCTGGCCTGCGCCAGCCACGTCGAGGAGCAGCGGCTGCTGAGCCTGGCTCCGGACCTGGACCTGGACGCGGTGCGGTCGGCGCTGGACGGGGTCGCCGCCGTGTGTGAGGGCAGCGGGCCGAGCGCGTTCATCAACCTCGGCCAGCGGTTCGGCTGGATCGCCGCGCCGAAGAGCACCATGATCCAACCCGGTCCGGTGCACGGCGGGCTGGCCGAGGATCCGGCGGCCGAGCTGGCCCGGCTGCTGGACATGCTGATCCGCTAGAAGCCGTCCCCGGTGTCCTGCTCGTTGGTGTCCTGCTCGTTCAGTTCGTCCTCGTCGACGATGTGCACCGCCGCCTCCTCGGCCGAGGAGGCGAAGCCGGCCCGCCCGACGTCGGTGGCCACCGCGGCCGACTCGGTGTCGGAGTGCGCGCCCTCGTCCGGCTCCACCAGCCGGCCGGCTCGGTTGGCGTCCACCGGTTCGGCGTCGTCGGCGTCGATGTCCGGTTCCTCCTGGGCCAGCCGCTGGTCGAGCGACTCGCCTTCCCGCTGCTCTTCCAGCGTGGTCCCGTACCGGGTGTTCTTGGGCTCGTAGTCCGGCGGGTCGTACCGGGTCTCCTCCGGCTCGTCCAGGCTCTCCAGGGTGCCGTCGCCGGTCAGGTTCTCGGCCGGGTCCAGGTCCTCGGCGTCCTCGACACCACCCTCGTACACCGAATCTCCAAATTCCGTCATGCCTGCCACCCCATCACTCGATCGGATCTCGCGGCGACTGCGGGTTCAGCCGGACAACTCGCGCGCCAGTTGGCGCAACGTGCGTTCGAAGAGCAACTTACCCATCAGCGTCACGGCCGGGTCGGCCAGCCGGGGTAGCCCGCGGGGCTGGACGTCCTCCGACCAGGTCAGCCGGCTGCCGCCGGCCTCCGGACCTACTTCGATCTCCGCCCCACCGGCCAGCCAGCGGCCGCGCTTGACCACCCGGCACCGTCCGGCGCTCGCTTCGGCCGGCGGCTGCCATTCGGTCACCGTCATCGGGTCGTCGAAGCCGATCGGGCCGAGGGCGGTGCGGCCGGTGAACCGGGTGCCCAGGCCGGCGCCGTCCGGGCTGTCCGGATCGATGCTGACCTTCGTCAGAGGTATCCAGCGGCCGTGCGCCGGCCAGTCGGTGACCAGCTCCCACACCCGCTCAACGGGTGCGTCGATGTGCCGCGTGACCCGCACCAGTGCCATGTGCCACATCCTATTGAGCGCGACGCGGCCACTGCTCGATCGGCAACGTAGGCTCGCATTACACAAGTTCAAAGGAGCGATGGTAATGACCGAGACCGCCACAAGCGCCGACGTCGCCGTGTTCCAGCCGCCGTCCGGCGATGCGATGCAGTTGCCCATCCTGCCCGCCACCGAAGGGGCACCCGGCGCCGACATCAGCAAGCTGCTGGCCAAGTCCGGTCTGGTCACCTTCGACCCGGGCTTCGCGAACACCGCTTCCTGTTCCTCGGCAATCACCTACATCGACGGCGACGCGGGCATCCTGCGCTACCGCGGCTACCCGATCGAAGAACTGGCCGAGCACTCCAACTTCGCCGAGGTGTCCTACCTGCTCATCTACGGCCAACTGCCCAGCCAGGATGAGCTGGACGCCTTCACCACCCGGCTCAGCCGGCACACGCTGCTGCACGAGGATCTGAAGCGGTTCTTCGACGGCTTTCCGCGAGACGCCCACCCGATGCCGGTGCTCAGCTCGGCGGTCTCGGCGCTGTCCACCTTCTACCAGGACTCGCTGGATCCGTTCAACGTCGAGCAGGCGGATCTCTCCACCATCCGGCTGCTGGCCAAGCTGCCGACGATTGCCGCCTATGCCTACAAGAAGTCGGTCGGCCAGCCGTTCCTCTATCCGGACAACTCGCTCAGCCTGGTGGAGAACTTCCTGCGGATGACGTTCGGCTTCCCGGCCGAGCCGTACCAGGCCGACCCGGCCGTGGTGCGCGCGCTGGACCTGCTGTTCGTGCTGCACGCCGACCACGAGCAGAACTGCTCCACCTCCACCGTCCGGCTGGTCGGCTCCTCCAACGCCAACCTGTTCGCCTCGGTCTCGGCCGGCATCAATGCGCTGTTCGGGCCGCTGCACGGCGGAGCCAACGCCGCGGTGCTGCAGATGCTCGAGGCCATCCGTGACGACGGCGGCGACGTCAAGCGGTTCGTCGAGCGGGTCAAGGCCAAGGAAAAGGGCGTGAAGCTGATGGGCTTCGGCCACCGGGTCTACAAGAACTACGACCCGCGCGCCGCCATCATCAAGAAGACCGCCGACGAGGTGCTCTCCGCGCTCGGCAAGCGCGACGACCTGCTCGACATCGCGATCGAGCTCGAGGGCTATGCGCTCAGTGACGACTACTTCGTCAGCCGCAAGCTCTACCCGAACGTGGACTTCTACACCGGCCTGCTTTATCGAGCGATGGGCTTTCCCACCAAGATGTTCACCGTGCTGTTCGCGATCGGGCGGCTGCCCGGCTGGATCGCTCAGTGGCACGAGATGATCAACGACCCGCAGACCAAGATCGGCCGGCCGCGTCAGCTCTACACCGGCCCGGCCGAGCGTGCGTACGTGGCGCTGGACCAGCGCTAATTGGGGTTGCCAGTTCTTCGGATGGCCGGGTAGCGGTGTAGCCGGCGGCGGTGGAGCAACCGGTCCTAGCCAGCGGCGGCTGGTCGGGCTGGTGTAGCGGTGGCCCGTTCTGGTGGTCCAGGTGAAAGTGCCGTCGCGGTTGTGCCGGTAGCTCCAGCCGGTGCCTGCCTTGGCCTGGTTATGCCGTCGGCAGGTCAGGGCGAGGTTGCCTCGTGTGGTCGGTCCGCCCTGATCGAATGGAACAGTGTGGTCGGGCTCGCAGCGATAACCGGGCTGTTGGCAGGTCGGGAAGGTGCAGACGTCGTCTCGGGCGCAGAGGTAGTCGCGAAGCCGCTGGGCCGGGCGGTAGCGCCACTGGCCGATATCCAGCAGCGCGCCGGAGTCCGGATCAGTCAGAAGGCGGCGCCAGGTGCCGGACGTGTCCGCGGCAAGCCGCCTGGCGGTCTCGGCGGTGATGGGTCCGTAACCGGTCAGGTGGCCGGGCTGGTCGTCGAGGCCGAGCAGGGTGTCGGCCGAGACCGTCACCTGGATGGCCGGTCGCCGGCCCTGCGCGGCGGGGAGCCCATCGAGTGGCAGGCCCGTCAGCATCGCATCGACGAACAGGTCGGCGCGCTGCTGGTCCAGCGTGCGTGAATCCAGCGACGGCAGCAGTCCGGTTGCCGCGGTCAACCGGGCATAGATCAGTTGGGCTTCGGGCGCCGGCAGCAACGCAGCCAGGCAGGCCATGCCGTCCTCACCCGGGCGGTATTCCACCCGCCGATCGGCCAGGGCACGTCGATGTCGCTGCTCTGCCGTCGCCGGATCCAGGGCCAGGACGGCACGGCGGACCCGGTGCCGCAGCTGTGGCACGGTCACGCAACCGGCCGCCAGTACGCCCGGCAACACCGCCGCCTCCAATGCGGCCGGCAGGCCCGGATCGTCCGGCATGCGCCAGACCGCCTCGGCCAGCACTGCCGCATGCGCACCGGAGATGCATCCGTCGGCCACCGCGGCCAGCGTGCCCGGCAGCTCATGCACAAGAGTGCTCGCCTGAGCCAGCTTGGTCTGTGCGCTGCGCAATGGCAGTTGCAACGCCAGCGATACCGCTTCCTGGCCCAGCCCGAGCTTGGAGGTATCACCGGCCTGCATAGCTGCCAGCACCCGCAGTTGGGCGGCCTCGAACCAGCGTCGCTGCTCCTCCAGCACCGCCAGCAGGTTGAACCTGTTCACCGGCCGACAATGCCCGCGGATCGATCCGGTCCAGTTCGGCGCCGGACCGGAAGGCGGGATGCTCGGCGACCGCGCACGCGAGCAGATCGGAGTCGGTCAGCTCCGCACCCCATCGCTCGTCCACGCGTTCGATTCTACTGCGCCCGGAAAGCTTTGGCAATAGAGATTAGCCAATAAATACAAGGGAATTCCCGATTGCGGAATCACAACCGAGCCACGTTACCCAACCCGTACGACACTTCCGGGTCACCATGTCTACGAAACTCAGCACCACCTCAACCTGGAATCGCAGACGGCTCAACCTGGAATCAGGGGTGGCATTCTCTGCTCCGTCGCGAGGCTGTCGGCCCGGACTGGTATGAAGTGAGCCATGCCAGAAACAGTCCGTGGAGTCATCTCCCGCAGCGTCGGCGAGCCGGTCGAGCTGGTGCCGGTCACCGTGCCGGATCCCGGCCCGGGTGAGGCGGTGGTCCGGGTGCAGGCCTGCGGCGTCTGCCACACCGACCTGCACTACAAGGAGGGCGGGATCAACGACGAGTTCCCGTTCCTGCTCGGTCACGAGGCCGCCGGGATCGTCGAGCAGGTCGGCGACGGCGTCACCGAGGTGACGGTCGGCGACTTCGTCATCCTGAACTGGCGCGCGGTGTGCGGGCAGTGCCGGGCCTGCCGGCGGGGCCGGCCGTGGTACTGCTTCAACACGCACAACGCCCGGCAGAAGATGACGTTGGCCGATGGCACCGAACTCTCCCCCGCGCTCGGTATCGGTGCGTTCATCGAGAAGACACTGGTCGCGGCGGGCCAATGCACCAAGGTGGATGCGCAGGCACCGGCCACGGTGGCCGGCCTGCTCGGTTGCGGGGTGATGGCCGGCCTCGGCGCGGCGATCAACACCGGCGCGGTGGGCCGTGGTGACTCGGTGGCGGTGATCGGCTGCGGCGGGGTCGGGATGGCCGCCATTGCCGGCGCCAGGCTTGCCGGCGCGGGACGCATCATCGCGATCGACGTGGACGACCGCAAGCTCGCGCTGGCCCGGGAATTCGGCGCGCACGAGCTGGTGAACTCCACTGCCGCCGACCCGGTCGAGGCGATCCGGGCAGCCACCGGGGGCTTCGGCGCCGACGTGGTGGTGGATGCCGTCGGGCTGCCCGAGACCTATCAGCAGGCCTTCTATGGCCGGGATCTGGCCGGCACCGTGGTGCTGGTCGGAGTGCCGAGGCCGGAGGCCAGGTTGGAGCTGCCGCTGCTGGACATGTTCGGCCGGGGTGGCGCGCTGAAGTCGTCCTGGTACGGCGACTGCCTGCCGGCGCGGGACTTTCCGATGCTGATCGACCTCTACCTGCAGGGCCGGCTGCCGCTGGACCGGTTTGTCAGCGAGACCATCGGGCTGGGCGACATCGAGGAGGCGTTCGAGAAGATGCACCGTGGCGACGTGCTGCGCTCGGTGGTGGTCTTCTAGGTGGCCGGCGACACCGCGCCGCGGATCGAGCACATCGTCACCGCCGGCACCTTCTCGCTGGACGGTGGCAGCTGGGATGTCGAGAACAACGTGTGGTTGGTCGGCAACGACACCGAGTGCCTGCTGATCGACGCGCCGCACGAGGACGAGCCGATCCTGGAGCTGATCGGCGAGCGGGCGGTGACCGGGATCATCTGCACGCACGCGCACGACGACCACATCACGGTGGCCCGCCGGCTCAGCGAGCGACTGGCCGTGCCCGTCTACCTGCACCCGGCCGATGAGCCACTGTGGCGGCAGACCTACCCGGACTTCGACTTCGTGCCGCTGGCCGATGCCGAGCGGTTTCGGGTGGCCGGCATCGAACTGACGGTGCTGCACACGCCGGGCCACTCCCCCGGCGCGGTGTGCCTGTACGCGCCGGAGCTCGGCACGGTCTTCACCGGCGACACCCTGTTCGCCGGCGGTCCCGGTGCCACCGGCCGGTCGTACTCCGACTTCGACACCATCATCGCCTCGATCTCCGAGCGGCTGCTCGGCCTGCCGGCCGAGACCGTGGTGCGCCCCGGGCACGGCGAGTCGAGCACCATCGGCGAGGAGGCGCCAGACCTGGACGAATGGATCGCGCGGGGACATTGATCCGGCGTAGCCTGGCCAGCGTGCCTGACTTGTTCAGTTTCCCCAACCCGGTGAACGAGAAAGCCGCCCGCACGGTGGCGGCGTGCGTGGTGCTGCTCAGCCTGCTCGCGCTGCTGCCGGCGTTGCGCTGGCTGGTCGTGCCGCTGGCGATCGGGTTCTGGCTGCGGCTGGCGTCCGGGCCGCGGTTCAGCCCGTTCGGCCAACTGGCCACCAGGGTGGTGGCACCCCGGCTGGGTAGCCCGAAGCTGGTGCCGGGACCGCCCAAGCGGTTCGCGCAGCTGATCGGCGCCCTGGTCTCCAGCTCGGCGGCGCTCTGCTGGGCGCTGGGGGCGGTGGGTGCCAACCAGGCGCTGCTGGCCCTGCTGATCGTCGCCGCGGTGCTGGAATCCGGCTTCGCGCTGTGCCTGGGCTGCGTGCTGTTCGGCTACCTGATCCGCGGCGGGATGATCCCGGAGCGCGTCTGCGTCGAGTGCACCACGGTCGGGCTTCGATACAGCCAGAATGGCTGAGTGAGCACCGCCCCGTCGCCCACCGGAATCACCGCGGATCCCGGCCAGCCGCCTCCACCCCGGCTGGGACTGGAGGTGCTGTGCGTCCTCGGCGTCTCACTCGGCATCTCGGCGATCAGCTCCTGGATCAACTTCCTCGACATCCAGACCCGCGGTGGCTTCCGGCATGCCACAGCGACCCTTAACCCGTCGCTGAATCCGCGCGAGTGGGTGGACCTCAGCTACCAGTTGCTGGACGTCCTGAACGGGCTGGTGCCGGCGCTGCTGGCGCTGCTGCTGCTGTCGCGGATGCCGGCGCTGCCGGGCTTCGGCATCGGGCTGGACCGGCAGCGGGCCAGGCGGGACTGGCTGCCGGGCATCGGCTTCGCCGCCCTGATCGGCATTCCAGGCCTGCTGCTGATCTACCTCGCGCGCAGGCTCGGCATCAACGCCCAGCTGGACGCCTCCGACATCGCCGACGTCTGGTACCGGTATCCGGTGCTGGTGCTGAGCGCCATCCAGAACGGGGTGCTCGAAGAGATCGTGATGATCGGCTACCTGCTCACCCGGCTGCGCCAACTGCGCTGGCCGTCGTGGCGGGCGATCCTGCTCAGCGCGGTGATCCGGGGCTCCTACCACACCTATCAGGGCATCGGCGGCTTCCTCGGCAACTTCGTCATGGGCGCGATCTTCGGCTGGTGGTTCACCCGCACCCGCCGGGTGCTGCCGCTGGTGATCGCGCACAGCATCCTGGACATCGTCAGCTTCGTCGGCTACGCCGCCCTGCACGGCAAGGTCAGCTGGATCTGACACGCCGGCACGCGGGCAAATCCGGTTGGACGGGTGTGAGATCGTGCCGAACGTGAGCGCTGAAATCCGTACCGTGCCGGCCGGCGACCAGGACATGCTCGGCTGGATCCGGGCCATGCGTACCGGCCTGCTGACCAACCCCGGCACGGTGGACGAGGCGGAGCTGGATCGCTGGCGTCCGGTCTGGAAACCGGACCGGTTCCTCGGCGCCTACGCCGACGGCCGGTGCGTGGGCACCCTGCGCACCTTCGGCACCACGCTGAGCGTGCCGGCCGGCCCGAACCGCGCCGCGCAGCTGCCGGCCGACGCGCTGACCCAGGTCTCCGTGGCCGGCACCCATCGTCGGCAGGGCCTGCTGCGCGGCATGCTCAGCCGCTCGCTGGCCGCCGCCCGCGAGCGCGGGGAGGTGGTCAGCTACCTGCGTGCCGCCGAGTGGCAGATCTACGGCCGCTTTGGCTACGCACCCGCCGCCTTCGCCGCCGACTACCGGGTCAGCACCGTCAACCCGCTGCTGACCGTTCGGCCGGGTCGCGAGCCGGTCGAGCTACGCCAGCTGGAGCCGGCCGATGCACTGGCCGTGCTGCCCGAGATGCTGGACCGGATCCGGCAGCACCAGCACGGCCACATCGACCGGCCGCCCGGCATGTGGAAGGGCAGGCTCGGGCTGTACCGCTCACCCGGCAGCCCGGAGCCGGTGTGCGTGCTGGCCAGTGACGCCACCGGCCGGGTCGACGGTTACGCGCTGTGGATTCCCAACGACGGCGACTGGTTCCACGACCCGCTGCAGCAGGCACAGGCCCGGGTGGTCGAGGTGCTGGCCGTCACCGACGATGCCGAACGTGCCCTGTGGAACTACCTGATCCACCTTGACCTGGTGCGGGTGCTGAACCTGGAGGCCCAGCCGGTGGACCTGCCGCTGGAGTGGCTGCTGTCGGACGGCCGCGCCGCCCGCCGCACCTGGTCCGGCGATGACCAGTGGCTGCGCATCCTGGACTTGCCAGCGGCACTGCGGGCCCGCCGGTATGCCGTCGCCGACCGGCTGGTGCTGCAGGTGGCCGACCCGGACGGCGGCTATGCCGAGGGCCGGTTCGTGCTGGACGGCGGCCCGGAGCACGCCGAGTGCACGCCGACCACCGAGAGCGCGGATCTGCAGCTGTCGCAGCGGGCACTGGCCGGCATCTACCTCGGGGGCAGCACCGTCCGGGCGCAGCGGCTGGCCGGGCTGCTGGACGAGGAGACGCCGGGTGCCGCCGCCCGGTTGCAGCTGATGTTCGCCACCGAGCGGGCGCCGTGGAACGCCAGCCCGTTCTAGTACGCCAGCCCGTTCTAGTACGCCAGCCCGTTCTAGTACGCCAGCCCGGCAGATCCGTGGCAGCCGGCCGGGCGACTCAGCCCGGCCCAGGCACCGTGACGAAGTCGATCAGCTCCTCCACCGAGCGCAGCAGCGGCACCTCAACGTCGGCGTAGCTATTCACCGAGGCGAGCACCCGCCGCCACAGCTCGCGCGGATCGGCGATGCCCAGTGCGCTGGCCACGCCCTGCTTCCAGTCGGTCCCGCGCGGCACCGACGGCCACCGCTCGATGCCCAGCGCGACCGGCTTGACCGCCTGCCAGACGTTGACGTACGGGTGCCCGTTGATCAGCACGTGCGCGGAGCTGATGCCGGCCGCGATCCGGGACTCCTTGGAGCCGGCGACCAGATGGTCCACCAGCACGCCGAGCCGCCGAGCCGGTCCCGGTCGGAACTCCGCGACCGCCTCGGCAAGGAAATCGATGCCGCCCAGCGGCTCCACCACGATGCCCTCGATGCGCAGGTCGTCGCCCCAGATCCGCTCGAGCAGCGCCGCGTCGTGCACGCCCTCCACCCAGATCCGGCTGGCCTTGGCCACCTGCGCGGCCACGCCGGCCACCGCCACCGAGCCGGACGCGGTACGGGCCGGCTTGCGAGGCGCGGCCGCCACGGCCGGCCGTACCAGGGTGACCAGCTCACCCTCCAGCAGGAAGCTCGCCGGCAGCATCGGAAACACCCGCTGCCGGTCGTGCCGGTCGGCCAGGGTGACCGTGTCCCGCTGCTCGCCGGCGATCACCGCCCGCTCGCAGCCCACCACCGCGCCGCAGAACCGACCGTCGGCCGTCTCCACCACCAGGTCGATCTCGGCCGGCACCTCCCGAACCCGCCGGCGGCGGGTGGGCGGGCTGGCCAGCACATCATCGGAATACATCCCGGTGAGCCTAGGCAGCCGTCGGGCCGAGGCCGGGTTGACGCGCCCGGACGGCGGATCGATAGGTACCGTGGAATGTCATGTCCGGTTTTCAACGCTGCGCCCGGCTGGCGGCCTGGGGGTCCGCCTGGCTGGCAGGCAACGCCACCTTCGACCAGGTGCTGGACGCGGTGGCCGGCCACGGCCGGCAGGTCGGCGGACCCGGTTTCGAGCAGGCAGGCGTGCACCCGGTCGGCGTCGCCCTGACCGACTGGAAGCGTGCCGGCACGCCGGCGTTGCGGCTGGTGCTGCCGGTGCCCGGTGACGTGCGCGGGTTGGCCGGGCCGCCGGCACTGCGCGACGCGGCGTTGCGGGCCGGCCAGGCGGTGTACGGCAACCAGTTCGGTCTCACCGTGCTCACCGGCCCGCCGACGCCCAGCAGCGCCGGCCCGGAGGTGGTCTGGCATCGCGCTCCGGCCACCGATCCGCCGCCGAACCCGCTGTCGCTCGCCGAGGCCGAGCACGAGCTGACCGAGACGATCCGGGAGACGGCGTCGGACTTCGCCCGGCGCGGCGTGACCAGTTGGCTGTCCGACATCGCGCCGGCGCTGTCCGACGCCAGGCGCGCCGGCGAGCGGCTGCACCTGCCGGCCAGCCACCCGCCCCGCGCGGTGCGGCTGATCGCGCAAGCCGAACGGCTCACCGCGGTGTTCGCGGTAGTGGACTCCGACGACACCGGTCCGCTGACCGCGGCTGCGGCCAGCGAGCGCAGCCAGGCGCTGGCTCCGTTGCGGCTGGCCGTCCGGCGCGCGCTGATGGCCGGTTACAACGCCCCGCTCGAGGTGAACGCCCAGGGGTCTTGATACCTGGGTGGCCGACCGGGCCGTGGCAGTCAGTCCGGGCTGCCCGTCAATCGGCCGGACGGCCGTCCGATCAGTCGGCGGCACGGCCGTCCGATCAGTCGGCGGGACGGCCGTAGCAGAGGTAGCAGATGCCGCCGAGCGGGATGACGACCGCGATCACGACCAGCCAACCCGCCCTGTTGAGGTGGCGCAGTTCCGGGTCGCCGCGCCGTGCCAAATCTCGCAGGCAGAACAGCTCGAAGCGGACGATGGCCACGACGGCGAAGGCGACCAGGGCGAGCAGCGGATAGACGCTCAGCGGCACGCTAGCTCCGTCGGGGCGGTAGCGGGCAGCAGTGGTCCGGGCACTGCCAGCCACAGATGCCCAGCGTGCTCAAGGACTTCGGCTCGACGCCGCCCAGCTGCTCGGCGCCGCCCAGCGACTCGGCGCCGCCCAGCTGCTCGGCGCTGCCCAGCGACTCGACGCCGGCCAGCTGCTCGGCGACCAGGTCGGCCAGGCCGGCCACGAACGCGGGATGGGTGCCGGCGGTGGCCGCCCGGGCGAAGTTCAGCCCCAGTTCGGCCGCGGTAGCCGCCGCCTCGTTGTCGAGGTCCCAGAGCACCTCCAGGTGGTCGGAGACGAAGCCGGTCGGGGCCACCAGCACCGAGCGCACCCCCTCGGTGGCCAGCGCCCGCAGGTGGTCGTTGATGTCCGGCTCCAGCCAGGGCACCTGCGGCGGCCCGGAGCGGGACTGCCAGACCAGGTCGAACGCGGCGCCCGGTCCGCGCACCGCCTCAGCCACCAGCGCGGCGGTGGCCCGGTGCTGGGCAACGTACAGCCCGCCGGACGGGCCGGCGGTGGCGTTCATGCTGGCCGGCACCGAGTGCGCGGTGAAGACCAGCCGGGCGTCGTCGCCGGGCAGCCGGGCCAGCGCGTCGCGGACCGCGGCGGCATTCGCCTCGATGAAGCCGGGATGGTCGAAGTAGTGCCGCAATTTGGTGAACCGCACGCCGGGCACCGCCGAGCCGGCCAGGGCCAGATCCTCCCGGTACTGCCGGCAGCCGGAGTAGGAGCCGGTGGCGCTGGTGGCCAGCACCAGCACCTCGCGATGCCCGTCCTCGGCCAGCCGGCGGGCGGTGTCGGTGACGAACGGGTGCCAGTTGCGGTTGCCGAAGTAGGTTGGCAGGCCGAAGCCCCGCCGCTCGAACTCGGCGGTCAGGGCGGCCAGCAGCGCCTCGTTCTGCGCGGTGATCGGCGACACCCCGCCGAAGTGCTGGTAGTGCTCGGCGACCTCGGCCAGCCGCTCGTCCGGGATACCGCGACCGGCGGTCACGTTGCGCAGGAACGGCATCACCTCTTCCGGTCCCTGCGGGCCGCCGAAGGACAGCAGCAGGAAGGCGTCGTAACCGGCCATCGGCGGCTCAGACTCCGATCGCGTGGAAGCCTCCGTCGACGTGGATCAGCTCGCCGGTGGTGGCCGGGAACCAGTCGGAGAACAGCCCGACGCAGCTGCGCGCCACCGGGGTGGCGTCGTGGATGTCCCAGCCCAGCGGCGCGCGGGCTCCCCAGGCGTCCTCGAAGGCGCTGAAGCCGGGGATGCTCTTGGCCGCCATGGTTCGGACCGGGCCGGCGGCCACCAGGTTCACCCGGATGTTGCGCGGCCCGAGCTCACGAGCCAGGTAGCGGGAAGTGGATTCCAGCGCCGCCTTCGCCACCCCCATCCAGTTGTAGGCCGGCCACGCGGTCCGGGCATCGAAGTCGAGCCCGAGGATCGCGCCGCCCGCCTCGCCGAACAGCGGCAGCGTGGCGACCGCCAGGGATTTGAAGCTGAACGCCGACACCTCGAGCGCGGTGGAGACGTCGGAGTACGGGGCGTCCAGGAAGTCCTCCCCCAGGCAGGACGCGGGCGCGAAGCCGATCGAGTGCAGCACCCCGTCCACCCCGTCCAGGTGCTCGCGAACCCGGTCGGCCAGCGCGTCCAGGTCGTCCTGGGCGGTGACGTCCAGTTGCACCAGTGGAGCCGGCTTGGGCAACCGGCGAGCCACCCGCTCGACCAGCGACAGCCGGCCGAACCCGGTCAGCACCACCTCGGCGCCCTGCAACTGCGCCTCGCGCGCCACCGCGAAGGCGATCGAGGCATCGGTGATCACCCCGGTGATCAGCAGCCGCTTGCCGTCCAGCAGTCCCATCCGCGCGAATCCCTTCAGTCAGCCGTTCGTGGCAGCTCTCGATGAGGCGCCGGTCAGATGCCCATGGCCAGGCCGCCGTCTACCGGCAGCAGCACGCCGTTGAGGTAGGCCGCCTCGTCCGAGGCGAGGAACCGGACCACCTGGGCCACCTCCTCGACCGTGCCGTACCGCTTGGACGGAATGCCGGCCAGCACCTCGGCACGCCGCTCCTCGGTCATCGCGGCGGTCATATCGGTCTCGATGAAACCCGGCGCGACCACGTTGGCGGTGATGTTGCGCCCGCCGAGTTCGCGGGCCAGCGAGCGGGCCAGCCCGATCAGGCCGGCCTTGCTGGCGGCATAGTTGGCCTGCCCGGTGGCGCCGGCCAGCGCCACCACCGAGGAGATGAAGATCAGCCGGCCCCGCTTGGCCCGCAGCATGCCAGGGGTGGCGCGCTTGGCCACCCGGTAGGCGCCGGTGAGGTTGGCGTCCAGCACGCTGGTGAAGGACTGCTCGGCCATCCGGATCAGCAGCGTGTCGTCGGTGATCCCGGCGTTGGAGACCAGCACCTCGACCTTGCCGAGTTCGGCCTCCACCTCGCCGAACGCCGAGTCCACCGATTTCTCGTCGGTCACGTCGCAGCGCACTCCGAGCATCCCGTCCGGCGCTCCGCTGCCGCGGTGGGTCACCGCGACCCGGTCGCCGGCGGCGGCGAACGCCGAGGCGATGGCCAACCCGATACCGCGATTACCTCCGGTCACCAGCACTGTTCGGCTCACCCGCGCCACGCTAGCCGATCCGACTCGAAGCCTGATTTAGCAGGGCCGGTCGGACGCCGCTCACCATGGATGGCCCCGGTGAGTAGTGTCGGCCGGCATGCGAGCGGTACAGATCTCCTCCTTCGGCGGTCCCGAGGTGCTGCGGGTGGTGGAGCTGCCGGAGCCGGTGCCGACCGGCCAGCAGCTGATCGTCGGAGTGCGGGCCGCCGGCATCAACTACGCCGACACCCACGCGGTGGAGGATTCCTATCTATCCCGCCAGCAGTTGCCGCTGATTCCGGGCGGCGAGGTGCTGGTCGAGCTGCCGGACGGCACCCGCGCGCTGGGCCTGGCGCCCGCCGGCGGCTATGCCGAGCGCGTCGCGGTGGACCCGGCGGCACTGATCGGGGTGCCGGACGGCATCTCCGACGGGCAGGCGCTGAGCTGCCTGGTGCAGGGCGCCAGCGCGTGGCTGATGCTGCGCCGCAGCGCCCACCTGGCCGAGGGTGAGTCGGTGGTGGTGCATGCCGCGGCCGGCGGGGTGGGCACCATCGCCGTACAACTGGCCAAGCTGTGGGGCGCCGGACGGGTGATCGCCACCGCGTCGTCGCAGCACAAGCGGGAGCTGGCGCTGTCGCTGGGCGCCGACGCGGCGGTGGACTCCACCACCGAGGAACTGGCCGCGGCGCTGCGGGAGGCCAACGGCGGCGCCCGGGTGGACGTGGTGCTGGAGATGACCGGCGGCCGGGTGTTCGATGAGAGCCTGGCCGCGCTGGCCCCGTTCGGCCGGCTGGTCAGCTACGGAATGGCCAGCCGCACCCCGCCGACGCCGGTGGAGCCGGCCAACCTGATGCGGCACAGCAGCGCGGTGATCGGCTTCTGGCTGGCGCACGCCCGGCCACCGGTCCTCGCCGGGGCGGTGACCGACCTGTTCGCGCTGATCGGCGCGGGCAAGCTCAGCCCGGTGATCGGAGCAAGCTATTCCCTGGACGAGGTCGCCGAGGCGCACCGGGCACTGCTGTCGCGCCAGAGCACCGGCAAGCTGGTGCTGTTGCCGAACGGCTGACCGCTGCCGCCAGCCGGCCTGACCCAGGCTGTTCAGCCCTGCCGGACCAGCCGGTTCAGCTCAGACCAGCCGGATAAGACCGTTCAGCTCAGACCAGCCGGCCGGACCAGAGCAGCGAGACCGCGCCGGCCGCCAGTGCCAGCAGCAGGCCGGTGAACATGAACCGCCAGCTGATGTCGCGCTGGGCCTTGGTGTAGCCGATCTGCGAACCGATGTCCTTGTACACGCTCTTCAGCTCGTCCTGCGAGGTCGCGGTGTGGAACGAGCCGCCGGTGGCCTGGGCCAGGCCACGCAGGGTGACCTTGTCCGAGGGCACCTGCTGGACCGTGCCGTCCAGGTCGACGGTTCCGCTGTCGGTGCCGAAGGCGATGGTGGACACCGGCGTGTTGGCCTTCTTGGCCGCCTCGGCGGCGTCGGCCACCTTCCGGCCCACCGTGTTGAAGCCGTCGGACAGCAGCACGATCCGGGCTGGCGCCGGCTTCTCCCCGGAGGTGGTGGAGGTCTGGCTGAAGGTGCTCAGCGCATCAAGGCAGGCGAATACGCCCTCGCCGATCGCGGTGTACTGCTCCAACTGCAGCGCGGCGATGGACCGCTTGACCGCGTCCCGGTCCTGGGTCGGCGGCACCAGCACGTTGCCGGCCCGGCCGAACTTGACCAGGCCCAGGTTGATCCGCTTGGGCAGCAGGTCGGCGAACTCCTCGGCGGCGGCCTGCGCCGCCTGCAGCCGACTGGGCAGCACGTCGGTGGCCTCCATCGACAGCGAGACGTCGATGGCGAGCATCACGGTGGCCCGCTCCTGCGGAACCCGCACGCTGGCGGTCGGGCCGGCCACCCCGAGGGTGAGCACGGTGATGGCCAGCAGCAGCGCGGCGAAGGTGAGGTGCCGGCGCCAACCGGGCCGGCGGGGCACCACGCTGGTCAGCAGCGCGGTGTTGGAGAACCGGGCCACGAACTTGCGGCGGCGCAGCGCGACCAGCAGGTAGGCCAGCGCCACCGCCAGCACCGCGACCAGCAGGAACAGCCAGGACGGGGACCGAAAATGCATCAGTGGACTCCGATCATCCCCGCCCGGGACGGCGGCTTGGCCGAGACGCCGCGGCGCCGGGCGACCACGAAGCGAACCAGGTCGGCCAGCCAGTCGGAGTCGGTGCGCAGCTGCAGGTGGTCGGCGCCGGCCCGGCGGAGCATCGAGTCGATGTCGGCCCGCTGCTGCCGGGCCACCGCCGCGTAGCGGGCCCGCAGGTCCTTGTCCGAGGTCTGCACCTCCAGCTGCTCGCCGGACTCCGGATCCACGAAGGTGACCAGCCCGGCGGCCGGCAGATCCAGCTCGCGTGGATCCAGGATCTCGATGCCGAGCAGCTCGTGCCGCTCGCCCAGCCCGCGCAGCGGCCGCTCCCAGTCGGCGTCGCCCAGGAAGTCGGAGACGATCACCACCATGCCGCGCCGGCGTGGCGGCCGGCGGACCAGTTCCAGCGCGCGAGCCAGGTCGTTGCCGCGCCCGCTGCCGGCCCGCGCGGTGCCGGCGATCTTGCGCATCAGGTAGCGGGCGTGGTTGGTGCCGCCGACCGCGGGCACCCGATAGGTCTGCTCGCCATTGGTGACGATGGCGCCGATCCGGTTGCCGGCCTTCGCGGTCAGGTGGCTGATCGCGGTGGCGGCGGCGAAGACCAGGTTGCGCTTCTCGGTGTTCACGGTTCCGAAGTCGAGGCTGGGCGACAGGTCGATCACCAGCCAGGTCTCCAGCTCCCGGTCGGCGATGGTCTGTCGGACGTGCGGGGTCATCGTGCGAGCGGTCACCGGCCAGTCCATCCGCCGGACGTCATCGCCCGGGTAGTACTGCCGGGACTCCCCCGGCTCGCTGCCGGGCCCCGGCACCAGGCCGAGGTAGTTGCCGAGCAGCAGGCCGTCGAGCTTGTTGCGGACGGTGTACTCCAGCCGGCGCAGCACCGCCTCCACCTCCGCGGAGGTAGCGGTGCCACCCAGCAACGGCGGCTCGGTCACGCCGGCGGGCCCCAGGAACGCTGGCCCTGCGGCTGGTGCGGCTGGTGTGGCAGCCCGGACGGCGCCTGCACCGGCGCGGCATGCGCACCGTTGGGGTAGCCGTTCGGGCCCGGTTGCGGGGTGACCGCCTGCGGTGCCGGCGTCGCGGCCGGTGCGAGGTAGCCGCCGCCGGCACGCTGGCGGGGCGCGACCTGCGGCAGCGCGATGGTCTGCAGCACCCGGTTGACCGCCTGGCTGGCGGTGATGCCGTCGGCGATCGCGTCGTAGGACAGCACCATACGGTGCGGCAGCACGTCGATGGCCACGTCCAGCACGTCCTGCGGCAGCACGTAGTCCCGACCGCGCAGCAACGCCAGCGCACGCCCGGCGGCGATCATGCCCAGGCTGGCCCGCGGGCTGGCGCCGTAGGACACCCAGGACGCCACGTCGGCCATGCCGAACTCGGCCGGCTCCCGGGTGGCGATCACCAGCCGCACCACGTAGTCCACCACCGCGTGGTGGACGAACACCCGGCCGGCCCGGCGCTGCAGTTCGATCAGTTCCTCGGTGCTGATGACCGACTGCGCCACCGGCGGCTCGACGCCCATCCGGTAGACGATCTCGCGCTCCTCGGCGGCGGTCGGGTAGCCGACGTTGATCTTCATCAGGAACCGGTCGCGTTGCGCCTCGGGCAGTGGGTAGACGCCCTCGCTCTCGATCGGGTTCTGGGTGGCCAGCACCAGGAACGGGGTCGGCAGCGGGTAGCGGATGCCGCCGAGCGAAACCTGCCGCTCGGCCATCACCTCCAGCAGCGCCGACTGCACCTTGGCCGGCGCCCGGTTGATCTCGTCGGCCAGCACGAAGTTGGCGAAAACCGGGCCGAGCTCGGTGTCGAACTTCTCCGAGCCGGGACGGTAGATCCGGGTGCCCACGATGTCCGACGGCACCAGGTCGGGGGTGAACTGCAGCCGGGCGAAGCTGCCGCTGACGGTGCGGGCGAGGGTTTCCACGGCCAGCGTCTTGGCCACGCCGGGAACACCCTCGAGCAGGCAGTGGCCGCGGGCCAGCAGGCTGACCAGCATCCGCTCGACCATCCGCTCCTGGCCGACGATGACCCGCTTCACCTCGAACAGCACCCGCTCCAGGGCGGTGGCGTCAGCGGCCGGGGTCGGGATGGGACCGCGCTCGGTCATTGTTCTCCTCGATCGATCGTGCAGTCGCTCGGGTCGCGATGGCCGACGGTCGGTTGATATCGCTTACGCAACGGTACCCGTTGAGGCTTGGCCGAATTGCTCAGTCGGATAAGCCTTAGCCAGGTAGTCAGCCGCCGATGGCCGACATCGGCCGGTCCGGCTGGCGGAACCCGCTGATGCTGATGCCGTGGCCGGACGGCTTGGCCGCCACCGCCGTCCGGATCAGCTCGGCCAGCTCGGAATCGTCGGCGCCGTCGCGCAGTGGACCGCGCAGGTCGGTCTCGGCATGCGCGAACAGGCAGGTGCGCAGCTGGCCGTCGGCGGTCAGCCGGAGCCGGTCGCAGTCGCGGCAGAACGGCCTGGTGACCGAGGCGATGATGCCGACCTGGTGCTCCCCCGGCTGCCAGTCGGACTGGTCCGGCCCGGCCAGCACCTCGAACTCCTCGGCCGGCGCGTGCCCGTGATGGCCCAGTGGGCGCAGTTCGTAGTGCGCCGACAGCACCGCCAGCACGTCGGCGGCGGTGATCATCTCGGCCCGACTCCAGGTGTGGTCGGCGTCCAGCGGCATGTGCTCGATGAATCGCATCCGGTAGCCGGAGCGCAGCGCCCAGCCGAGCAGGTCCGGTGCCTCGGCCAGGTTGGCCGGCATCAGCACCGCGTTAACCTTCACCGGCGCGAGGCCGGCGGCGTACGCGGCGGCCAGCCCGGCCAGCACCTCGGGCAGCCGGTCGCGGCGGGTCAGCGTCCGGAAGGTGTCGCGGTCCAGGGTGTCGAGCGAGACGTTCACCCGGTTCAGGCCGGTGGCGGCGAGCGGCTCGGCCAGCTCGGCCAGCGCGATCGCGTTGGTGGTCAGCGACAGCTCCGGACGCGGTTCCAGCTTCGCCAGCCGACCGATCAGCTCGACCACACCGGGCCGGATCAGCGGCTCGCCGCCGGTCAGCCGGATGGTGCGCACGCCCAGGTCGAGGAAGACCCGAGCCAGCCGGACGATCTCGGCGTCGCTGAGCACCTGGTTCTTCGGCAGCCAGTCCAGGCCGGCGGCCGGCATGCAGTAGCTGCAGCGCAGCGAGCACTTGTCGGTCAGCGAAATCCGTAGGTCGGTCGCGGTCCGGCCGTACGCATCGAGCAGGCCGGGCGTCGGTTCGGCTGCTGCGGTCACTCTGCCAGCGTAATGGCCGCGGGCCGCCGGCGGTTCTTTCCGCCGCGTCAGGTCATCGGCCGGGTGGCGCCGTAGTAGCCCCAGTCAACCTGATCCCACGGCGTCACCTTCACCACGTCGCCGGAGTTGGGCGCCTGCACCACGTTGCCGCCGCCGATGTAGATGGCCACGTGGTGGATGTAGCCCTGGCCGCCGGTGGACCAGAACAGCAGGTCGCCGGGCAGGAAGTTGCCAGGCGACGGGTGGTACGAGCCGGCCGCGTTGTACTGGTCCTTGGCCGAGTGCGGCAGGTAGAGGCCCTGCGCCGCCCACGCATACATCGCCAGCCCGGAGCAGTCGAAGCCGTAGACGGTGTGGTCGTTCCAGCCGCCGGTGCCTCCTTGGTCGGTGCCGTAGGTGGGACCGTTGTAGCCGCCGCCGGCCCAAGCGTACGGCTGGCCGAGCCAGCGCAGTGCCCGGTTGGCCGCCGCGCGTCCCTTGGCCGCGCTCCAGGAGCCACCGGCCGGCGGCAGGTAGGAGTTGTCGCCGCCGCTGCTGGTGCTCTCCCCGCCACCGCCACCACCGCTGTTCTGGTTGCGCCGGCGGGCAGCCGCCGCGGCCTCGGCCGCCCGCTGCCGGGCCAGTGCGGCGGCGCGTGCCTTGGCGGCGGCGATCGCGGCCTGCCGCTTCTGGTAGGCGACGTACTGGGCCCGCTGGTTATTCAGGGTGGCCAGTTGCAGCTTGGCGGCGGCCAGTTGGTTCTGGTAGCTGGCCAGCGAGGTTCGCAGCTGGCCGGCCTCGGCCTGCTCGGCCTGGTAGGCAGCCTCGGCGGCCTGCTGGGCCTGCTGGGCTTGCAGGGTCAGCTGCTGCTGCAGCTTGAGCAACGACTTGGCCTTGGCCTGGGCGTTGGACTTGGCGACGGTCGCCCGGTTCAGCGCGCTCATCGCGTCCAGGTGATGGCTGGAGATGTAGGTCTGGTAGTCGCCGCCCTGCAGCAGCGCGGTGGGGTCGGCGGCGGTGAGCAGGTCGATGGTCGAGGAGCCCACCTGCGGCGCCATGTAGCTGCTCCGGACGAAGCTGGTCAGCTCGGCGCGGGCCTTGTCAATGTTGCGCTCGGCGGTCAGCACGTCGGCCTGGGCGCGGGCGGCCTGTTCCTTGGCGTCGTTGAGCTTGGACACCGCCAGCGCGTAGTTCTGCTCGGCCAACTCGGCCTGGCCGGACAGCATCTGCAACCGGGTCTGGGCCTGGGCCACCTGCGCGGAGAGCACGCCGACGGCCTGGGCCAGCGAGCGCTTGGCCTGCGCCGCGGCCGACAGCTGCTGGTTGGTCGGGTTGGGTGGCGGCTTGGGCGCCGCGTGCGCGGGCGCGACGTAGACGCACAGCGCCAGGGTGGCCGCGGCCGCACCACACGCGGTGATCCGGGTGAAGACCGTTTTTCCGCCCCGGCCCGGCCGGTCAGTTGCTCCGAACACGAGTACCCCTCTGATCTGCAGACGCCAGTGGGACAGACTGCCACTTAAATCCCATCAGCGCCACCAGTCACGCCAGTCTCAGCGGTATCAGAAACCACATTGTCATCAAACGACCTGATCACTATCGGTAACCGAAGCCCGGTCCTGAGCCCGGACGTCCTCCGCGGCGGCTCGAGCGCCCGCTCGGTAGCGCCAGCTCACAGCCGGCGCTACCGGCGGCCAGCGGGCCGGACGGATGCGGAAGAATGCAGGGGTAACCCGGTGACGAAGAAGGAGTAGCCGTGCCTGCCAATCCGAACAGCTTCGAGGCCAAGGACCGGTTGCAGGTCGGCGACGCCAGCTACTCCTACTACCGGCTGGACCGGGTGCCGGGCAGTGACCGGCTGCCCTACAGCCTGAAGGTGCTGCTGGAGAACCTGCTGCGGACCGAGGACGGCAGCATTGTCACCGCCGAGCAGATCCAGGCGGTGGCCGAGTGGAACCCGAACGCCGAGCCGCGCACCGAGATCCAGTTCAGCCCGGCCCGGGTCGTCATGCAGGACTTCACCGGGGTGCCCGCGGTGGTGGACCTGGCCACCATGCGGGAGGCGGTGGCCGAGCTGGGCGGCGACCCGGCGAAGATCAACCCGCTGGCGCCGGCCGAACTGGTCATCGACCACTCCGTCATCGCCGACCTGTTCGGCGGCCCGGACGCCTTCGCCGGCAACGTGGAACTGGAGTACCAGCGCAACCGGGAGCGGTACCAGTTCCTGCGCTGGGGGCAGACCGCGTTCGACGAGTTCAAGGTGGTGCCGCCGGGCACCGGCATCGTGCACCAGGTCAACATCGAGCACCTGGCCCGAGTGGTCTTCGGCAGGCAGATCGACGGGGAGCTGACCGCCTACCCGGACACCGTGGTCGGCACCGACTCGCACACCACGATGGTCAACGGCCTGGGCGTGGTCGGCTGGGGCGTCGGCGGCATCGAGGCCGAGGCCGCCATGCTCGGCCAGCCGGTGTCGATGCTCATCCCCCGGGTGGTCGGCTTCCGGCTGACCGGTGAGCTGCCGGAGGCCGCCACCGCCACCGACCTGGTGCTCACCATCACCGAGATGCTGCGCCAGCACGGCGTGGTCGGCAAGTTCGTCGAGTTCTACGGCACCGGGGTGGCCGCCGTGCCGCTGGCCAACCGGGCCACCATCGGCAACATGAGCCCGGAGTACGGCTCGACCATCGCGGTGTTCCCGATCGACTCCGAGACCATCTCCTACCTGCGGCTGACCGGCCGTGGCGAGGAGCAGCTGGCCCTGGTCGAGGCCTACGCCAAGGCGCAGGGGCTGTGGCACGACCCGGCACGGGAGGCCGAGTACTCCGAGTACCTGGAGCTCGACATCTCCACCGTGGTGCCCTCGCTGGCCGGTCCCAAGCGGCCGCAGGACCGGGTGGCGCTGACCGATGCCAAGCAGGCCTTCCGCGACGCGCTCGGTGCCTACGTCAACACCGCCGGCGAGAACGGCTACGACGAGTCTGTCGCCGAGAGCTTCCCGGCCAGCGACACGCCGAGCTCCAACGGCGGCGGCCACGAGCCGGCGCCGAACGAGCTGCCGACGCTGCGCCCGGCCGACGCCGGCCGGCCGAGCAAGCCCACCCGGGTGAAGCTGGGCGACGGGACCGAGTTCGAGCTGGACCACGGCGCGGTTGCCATCGCCGCGATCACGTCCTGCACGAACACCTCCAACCCATCGGTGATGATCGGCGCCGCGCTGCTGGCCAAGCGCGCGGTCGAGCGCGGGCTGACTCGCAAGCCGTGGGTGAAGACCAGCCTGGCGCCGGGCTCGAAGGTGGTCAGCGACTACTACGAGCGGGCCGGGCTTACCCCGTACCTGGACAAGCTCGGCTTCAACCTGGTCGGCTACGGCTGCACCACCTGCATCGGCAACTCCGGGCCGCTGATCGCCGAGGTCAGCGAGGCGGTGAACGAAGCCGACCTGGCCGCGGTGGCGGTGCTGTCCGGCAACCGCAACTTCGAGGGCCGGATCAACCCGGACATCAAGATGAACTACCTTGCCTCGCCGCCGCTGGTGGTGGCCTACGCGCTGGCCGGCTCGATGGACATCGACCTGTACCACGAGCCGCTGGGCACCGACCAGGACGGCAACGACGTCTTCCTGGCCGACATCTGGCCATCCACCGAGGAGATCGAGCAGGTGGTGGGCTCCTGCATCGCCAGCGACATGTTCGTCCGCGACTACGCCGACGTGTTCGCCGGCGACGAGCGCTGGCAGTCGCTGCCCACCCCGGAGGGCGACACGTTCACCTGGGATACCGGATCCACCTACGTCCGCAAGCCGCCGTACTTCGAGGGCATGGGCGTCGAGCCGGAGCCAGTGACCGACATCGACGGCGCCCGGGTGCTGCTCAAGCTGGGCGATTCGGTGACCACCGACCACATCAGCCCGGCCGGTTCCATCCGCGCCGACTCACCGGCCGGCAGGTACCTGGCCGAGCACGGCGTGGAACGCAAGGACTTCAACTCCTACGGCTCCCGGCGCGGCAACCACGAGGTGATGATCCGCGGCACGTTCGCCAACATCCGGCTGCGCAACGAGCTGGCCGCACCCGGCCCGGAGATCCCGGTGGGTGGCTACACCCGGGACTTCAGCGCGGGCGAGGGCGAGGACGCGCCGGTGGCCACCGTGTACGAGGCGGCGATGAACTACGCCGCGGCCGGCACCCCGCTGGTGATCCTGGCCGGCAAGGAGTACGGCTCCGGCTCGTCGCGGGACTGGGCGGCCAAGGGCACCGCGCTGCTCGGCGTCAAGGCCGTCCTGGCCGAGTCCTACGAGCGGATCCACCGGTCCAACCTGATCGGCATGGGCGTGCTGCCGCTGCAGTACCCGAAGGGTGAGAACGCCGAGACGCTGGGCCTGACCGGCACCGAGGTGTTCAGCATCAGCGGCATCACCGCGCTCAACGACTCCGGCATCCCGAACGAGGTGCAGGTGCGGGCCACCCCGGCCGGCGGCGGCGACCCGTGGACCTTCTCGGCCACCGTGCGGATCGACACTCCCGGCGAGGCCGAGTACTACCGGCACGGCGGCATCATGCAGTACGTGCTGCGGAACCTGCTCTAGTTGCCCGGTTTGACCGCCGCCGGCGGTAAACCGGGCAACGCGGTGTAACAACTCGATGTCAAGGTCTTTGCCAGCAGGCTAATTCAGGGATATGTTCCCGCCGACAACATTCAGCGGTCGCGGATCGCGGATCGGAAAGGCGGGAACGCCCATGCGCAAGCGCGCACTCGGCCTCATCGTGCTTGGGGCGGCGGCAACCCTGGCGGTGAGCGCCTGCTCCTCGAGCAAGAATTCCACCTCGAACTCGAGCTCGTCCCCGGCCGGCGGCGGCAGCTCCAGCTCTTCGAGTTCTTCTGGCGGCGGCCTGGACGGCAAGGGCGCCAAGGTCGGCATCATCCTGCCCGACACCCAGTCCTCCCAGCGCTGGGTCACCTCCGACCCGGACGCGCTGAAGGCCCAGTGCCAGAAGGACAACCTGCAGTGCGACATCCAGAACGCGCAGAACGATGCCAACAAGATGAAGACCATCGCCGAGAGCATGGAGAGCAACGGCATCAAGGTCCTCATGATCACCAACCTGGACTCCGCCTCCGGCGCCGCGATCGAGCAGGAGGCCCAGGGCAAGGGCATCACCACCATCGACTACGACCGGCTGACGCTCGGCGGCAAGGCCGCGCTCTACATCTCCTATGACAACGTGGCGGTCGGCACCGCGCAGGGCACCGCGCTGACCAAGTGCCCGCAGGTGGCCGGCAAGAGCTCGGTTACCTACGTCGACGTCAACGGCGCGCCCACCGACAACAACGCCACCCTGTTCAAGCAGGGCTACGACGGCGTGCTGTCCAAGCAGGCCGGCTGGAAGAAGGTCGACGACCAGTCCATCGCCAAGTGGGACAACGCGACCGCCGGCACCACGTTCACCGCGATGCTGCGCAAGAGCCCGAACATCAACGCGGTGATGGTGGCCAATGACGGCATGGCCAACTCGGTGATCGCGGCGCTGAAGAACCAGAAGCTGAACGGCAAGGTCGCGGTGTCCGGGCAGGACGCCACCGCCCAGGGCCTGCAGAACATCATGACCGGCGACCAGTGCTTCAGCATCTACAAGCCGTCCAGCCAGGAGGCGGCGCCGGCCATCGACGCGATCGCGCAGATCGTCAACGGCCAGACCCCGAAGACCACCAACACGATCAAGGACACCCAGCTCGGGCAGGACGTGCCGGCCATCCTGGCCACCCCGATCCCGATCACCAAGGCCAACGTGGCGCAGCCGATCAACGACGGCTACACCCCGAAGGCACAGGTCTGCACGGGCACCTACGCCGCCCTGTGCAGCCAGAACGGCGTCAAGTAACCGAATAAGCACCGGGGTGGGGCGGCGACGCGCCGAGCTCGCCGCCCCACGCCGGCTGGCGCTGCCGCCAGCCGGGAGCAGTCCGGCAACCAGGGTGGAGGAACAGCGATGGCCGAACCGACTTTGGGCTTGCGGGGTATCAACAAGAGTTTCGGGCCGGTGGACGTGCTGCGGGGCGTGGACTTCGAGGCCTATCCCGGCAAGATCACCGCGCTGGTGGGTGACAACGGTGCGGGCAAGTCCACCCTGATCAAGTGCATCGGCGGCACGTACGCCATCGACTCCGGCCAGTTCTCCTTCGAGGGCCGGGAGGTCCACGTACACAGCCCGCGGCAGGCGTCCGAGCTCGGCATCGAGATCGTCTACCAGGACCTGGCGCTGTGCGACAACCTCGACATCGTGCAGAACATGTTCCTCGGCCGGGAAGCGCACAACTCGGTGGTGCTGGACGAGATCGCGATGGAGAAGGCGGCGGCCGGCGCGCTGGAGTCGCTGCACGTGCGCACCGTGAAGTCGGTCCGCCAGCGGGTGTCCAGCCTGTCCGGTGGCCAGCGGCAGACGGTGGCCATCGCCAAGTCGGTGCTCTGGCAGTCCAAGGTGGTCATCCTCGACGAGCCGACCGCCGCGCTCGGCGTGGCGCAGACCGCGCAGGTGCTGGAGCTGGTCCGGCGGTTGGCCGACCAGGGCATCGCGGTGGTGCTGATCAGCCACAACATGAACGACGTGCTGCAGGTGGCCGACCGGATCGCGGTGCTCTACCTGGGCCAGATGGCCGCCATCGTGGATCGCAAGGACGTCAACCAGCAGCAGTTGGTCGAGCTCATCACCACCGGCCGGACCGGCTCGATCGGGCTGGCTGCCAGCAACGCGACCGCGGGGACGGTGTGACATGACGACTTCCAGCGTGACCCCGGAGTCCAACCCGACCGAGACCGACGAGGGTAGCCTGCCGGCGCACGACGACCTGGCCGCGGTGGCCGCCACCGCTCCCATCGAAGGCGGCCTGGGCGACTACTTCCGCACCTACCGGGTGCGGGTGCGCAGCGGCGACATGGGCTCGCTGCCGGCGGTGGCCGGCCTGGTCGTGCTGGTCATCGTGTTCTGGATCCTGCACCCGACGTTCGGCTCGCTGTCCAACTTCTCCGACCTGCTCAAGCAGGCCTCGCCGACCATCTTCATCGCGATGGGGCTGGTTTTCGTGCTGCTGCTTGGCGAGATCGACCTGGCCGCCGGCACCGCGGCCGGCGTCTGCGCCACCCTGATGGCCCGGCTCTCGGTCGGCTACAACTGGCCGTGGCCGGCCGCGATCGGAGCCGCGCTGGTGTGCGGCCTGATCATCGGGTTGTTTACCGGCTGGCTGTGCGCCAAGGTGCGCATCCCGTCCTTCGTGGTGACGCTGGCACTGTTCCTGGCCTTCCAGGGCGTGGAACTGTTCTTCGTGCTCAACGGCAAGGGCGCGCACGGCAACATCTCGATCACCGACAGCTTCATCACCAACCTTTACAACGGCCAGATGGACCCGTGGCTGGGCTGGCTGCTGGTCGCGGTGGCGGTGGCTGGCTACGCGCTGGTCAAGCTGCAGCAGGTGACTTCGCGCAGCCGAGCCGGGCTGATCGCCGAGCCGATCGCGCTGGTCGTGCTGAAGGTGGTGACGCTGGCCGTCGTGCTTGCGGTGGCGGTGTACCTGCTGAACCTCAACCGTGGCGGTACCGGTGCCAGCCAGCTAGTCAACCAGGGCGGCAAGCTGGTGCTGATCAAGCCGCCGGCGCTGCGCGGCGTGCCCTGGGTGGTGCTGCTGATCGGATTCTTCTTCGCGCTCTGGACGTTCGTGCTCATCCGCACCCGGTACGGCCGGCACGTCTACGCGGTCGGCGGCAACACCGAGGCGGCCCACCGGGCCGGTATCCGGACTGACCGGATCCGGATCTCGGTGTTCGTGATCAGCTCGTTCATGGCGGCCATCGGCGGCGTGCTGCTGGCCTCCAACACCCACTCGGTGGACGCCAACACCGGCGGCGGCAACACCTTGCTGCTGGCGGTGGGAGCCGCGGTGATCGGCGGCACCAGCCTGTTCGGCGGTCGCGGCCGGCCGGCCGACGCGATCATCGGTGGCCTGGTGGTGGCGGTGATCGCCAACGGCATGGCGGACCTCGTGCAGGGCAACAACCGGGACTCCATCCAGTACATCGTGACCGGTGCGGTGCTGCTGCTGGCCGCCGCGGTGGACGCGCTGTCCCGCCGCCGGGCCGGTGCGGCCGGGCTCGGCTGACCGCCCGACCTCGGAAGGGACGTTTCCCGTGGCCCGCCGGCTGGCCGTGCGGCCGGAGGAGATCCGCCGGCACAACCTGAGCCTGCTGCTGCGCCATATCCACCAGCACGGCGAGCTGACCCGGGTCGAGCTGACCGCTGCCACCGGCCTGAACCGCAGCACCATCGGTGCCCTGGTGTCCGACCTGGTGGCGCTCGGCCTGGTCAGCGAGTACGTGCCGTCCGGGCGGGACCGGGCCGGCCGGCCGTCGCACGTGGTGGCGCCCCGGCCGGACGGGCCGTACGTGCTGGCGGTCGATGTGGCGGTGGAGCGGATCGTCACCGCCACCGTCGGCCTCGGCGGGGTGGTGCACGAGCGCCGGCTGGTCGCCATCGATGGCTCGGCCCGCCGGCCGGAGGCGGTTATCGCCCAGATCGCGGCCGACGCCGAGTGGCTGGCCGCCAGGCGACCAGGCGGTGGCGGGCCCGTCGGGGTCGGCGTGTCCATCCCGGGCACCGTGCGCCGCCGGGACGGCTACGTCGAGCACGCGCCGAACCTGAACTGGCGCGCGGTGCCGTTCGCCCACCTGCTGGCCGAGGCGATGGGCGGGCCGGACGTGCAGATCGGCAACGACGCCGACCTGGGTGCGGTGGCCGAGCACCAGCGCGGCGCGGCCACCGGCTACGACCACCTGGTCTACCTCAACGGCAGCGTGGGGGTCGGCGGGGGCATCATCAGCGAGGGCAGCCCGCTGCACGGCGGCGGCGGTTATGCCGGCGAGATCGGGCACATGACGATCAACCCGGACGGCCCACCGTGCCACTGCGGCAGCACCGGCTGCATCGAGACCTACATCGGCGAGCATGCGCTGCTGCGCGCCGCTGGGGTGACCGGCCGGCACGGTCCGCGAGCGGTGGACGCGGTGTTCATCGACGCCGCGTCGGGCGACCCGACCGCCCGGCAGGCGGTCCGGACCGTCGCGCTATGGCTGGGCCGGAGCCTGGCCAACCTGGTCAACTGCTTCAACCCGCAGGCCATCGTGGTCGGCGGTTCGCTGGCCGAGGTGGTCCGGCTGGAGCGGTGCACGGTGGAGGTGGAGCTCGATCGGCGGGCGATGGCCGCGTCCCGGGCCGGCGTGCAGCTGCTGCTGCCCGGCCTCGGCCAGGAGTCGGCGCTGATCGGCGCCGCCGAGCTGGCATTCCAGAGCATGCTCGACGCCCCGGACCTGCTGGCGGCGTAGGGAGTGGCGGTGCCGGTCAGCGAACCGGCAGCGCTAGCCCGCGGTCGGACCGAGTGCGAACTGGGTCTGGTAGAGCTCGGCGTACAGGCCGCCCTCGCGCATCAGCTCGGAGTGAGTGCCGGACTGCACCAGCCGCCCGTCCTCGATCACCAGCACCTTGTCGGCGGCCCGGATGGTGGACAGCCGGTGCGCGATGACCAGCGAGGTGCGGCCCCGCAGCGCCACCGCCAGCGCGTTCTGCACCTGCAGTTCGCTTTCGGAGTCCAGGTGCGCGGTGGCCTCGTCCAGGATCACGATGGGCGGTGCCTTGAGCAGCAGCCGGGCGATCGCGATCCGCTGCTTCTCCCCGCCGGACAGCCGGTAGCCGCGATCGCCCACCACGGTTTCCAGCCGCTCGGGCAGCTCGGCCACCGTCTCGGCGATGTCGGCCGCGGTCAGCGCCTGCCACAGCTGCTCGTCGGTGGCTTCCGGCTGAGCGTAGCGCAGGTTCGCAGCGATCGTGTCGTGGAACAGGTGGGCGTCCTGGCTGACCACTCCGATGGCATCGCGCAGCGACTGCTGGGTGACCGAGCGGACGTCCTGGCCGCGCACCCGCACCGAGCCGGACCGGACGTCGTAGATCCGCGGCACCAGTTGGCTGATGGTGGTCTTGCCGGCGCCGGACGGGCCGACCAGCGCGACCAGTTGGCCGGCCTCGGCGGTGAAGGAGATGCCGCGCAGCACGTCCGCGCCGGTGCCGGAGTTGAGCACCGCGACGTCTTCCAGCGAGGCCAGGGACACCTCGGCCGCGCTGGGATAGGAGAACCAGACGTCGCGGAACTCGATGCTGGCCGGCCCGTCGCCCAGTGGCACCGCATCCGGCGCGTCGGCGATCAGCGGCTGCAGGTCGAGCACCTCGAACACCCGGTCGAAGCTGACCAGCGCGCTCATCACGTCCACCCGGGCGTTGGACAGTGCGGTCAGCGGGCCGTACAGCCGCGACAGCAGCAGCGCCAGGGTGACTACCGTGCCGGTGGACAGCCGGCCGGTGAGGGCGTAATAGCCGCCCAGGCCGTAGACCAGTGCCTGGGCGAGGGCGGCCACCAGGGTCAGCGCGGCGAACAGCACCCGTCCGTACATCGCCGAGCGGACGCCGATGTCGCGGACCCGGCCGGCCCGGCTGCTGAACGAGGCCGACTCGGCCGGTGCGTGGCCGAACAGCTTGACCAGCAACGCGCCGGCCACATTGAAGCGCTCGGTCATGGTCGCGTTCATGGAGGCGTTCAGCTGGTAGGACTCGCGGGTGATGGCCTGCAGCTGGGTGCCGATCCGCCGGGCCGGCAGCACGAACAGCGGCAGCAGCACGAGAGCCAGCAGGGTGATCTGCCAGGACAGCGTGAACATCACCGTGGCGGTCAGCAGCAGGCTGACCACATTGCTGACCAGGCCGGACAGGGTGCTGGTGAAGGCCTGCTGGGCGCCTAGCACGTCGGAGTTCAGCCGGCTGACCAGTGCCCCGGTCTGGGTGCGAGTGAAGAACGCCAGCGGCATCTTCTGCACGTGATCGAACACGGCGGTGCGCAGGTCGAAGATCAGGCCCTCGCCGATCCGGGCCGAATACCAGCGCTGGGCCAGCGACAGGCCCGCGTCCAGCACGGCCAGCCCGGCGATCAGCACCGCGATCCAGGCCACCGTGTGCACCGCGCCGTGCCCGGTGATCTCGTTGACCACCCGGCCGGCCAGCACCGGGGTGGCCACCCCGATCAGCGCGTCGCAGACCACCACCAGCAGGAACAGCAACAGCAGCCAGCGGTACGGCTGGGCGAAGGTTCGTACCCGCCGCACGATGCCCTTACGCAGGCCCTTCGTCCGGGCCGGGTCCTGGCGCATGGAGCGCATTACGGCCCAGTGGCCGCCCGGATGACTCATGTACCCATTCTCGTCGAGCAGGCGCTCAGCGCGCCCGCGGTGCTCACCCGGCGGCTGGTTCGTCCTCGGCGGCAAGGCCGGCGAGCAGCCGCAGCTGCCGGTACTGCGCCTCCCGCTCGGCCAGCTCCTGCTCGGCCTGGCCGCGCTCGGCGGCGGCCAGCAGCAGTGCCTTGATCTCGATGATCGCCTCCCGCGGTGCGCTGAGGATGCGCTGCACGAACTGCTCGCCGGCACCGGCCAGTTCCTCGTTCGGCACCACCGCGCTGACCAGGCCCATCCGCTCGGCGTCGGCCGCGCGCACCCGGGCGCCGGTCAGGCAGATCATCGCCGCCCGGGAATAGCCGACCAGCTCCACCAGCCGCTTGGTGCCACCCAGGTCCGGCACCAGCCCGAGGTTGACCTCGGCCATCGTGAACTGGGCGTCGGCCGCCGCGATCCGCACGTCGCAGGCCAGCGCCAGCTGGAAACCGGCACCCACCGCGTGGCCCTGCACCAGTGCCAGGCTGATCAGGTCAGGCCGGGCGAAGGCGCCGAAGGCGGCCTGGAACGACTCGATCTCGGCGAGCGCCTGCTGCTGCGGCATAGCCGCGAGTTCGGCCAGCCCGGGCGCGCCGGGAATGCCGCCCGGCCGCAGCAGCCGCCGGTCCAGGCCGGCGGAGAAGGCCGGCCCCTCGCCGCGTACCACCAGCACCCGGACGGTGCCCGGCAACTGGTTCACCGCGGTGCGCAACGCCGCCCAGGTGATCGGGCTCTGCGCATTCCGAATGTCCGGTTGGTTCAGGGTCACCGTTGCGACGTCGGCCGCTTCGGACAGCGCCAGGTTGAACCCCGCGGCCGGCGGAATTTCCGCGATCGCGGGGTGGGAATCGAAACTCAGTGTTACTTCCTCTTTCCGCGGGTAGCGCCGCCACGTCCGCGCAGCGAGACGTCGTTCTCGCTCAGCAGGCGGTGGATGAATCCGTACGAACGATTATGGCTGTCGGCAAGTTCGCGGATGCTGCGGCCCTTCTCGTACTGCTTCTTGATCTCGATCGCCAGCTTGCTCCGGTCGGATCCCGTGATACGGGCGCCCTTTTTCAGATCGGCCACCGTCAGTTCCTCTCTTGAGTACACGGCACCAATGCATGGAAATCCAGCCAAGGCCGGATCCTGTCGTACTCGGGAGTGCCGTATGAGCAGCAGATCCCGTCTGGGGGCGTATGTTGTCGAGCTCGAGCAGTTGTTGATGACCTTCCTAACCGCTGTGCAATGCCAGCGCAATACTCTCCGCCGTTAAGGATCAGGCCAGCGCGACGAGATCGGCGAGGTCGGCGCTCCAGCTGTCCTCCACGCCGTCCGGCAGCAGGATCACCTTGTCCGGATTGAGGGCTTCCACCGCGCCCTCGTCGTGTGTCACGAGCACGATGGCACCGGTGTAGCGGCGCAGCGCGTCCAGCACCTGGTCGCGGCTGGCCGGATCCAGGTTGTTGGTCGGTTCGTCCAGCAGCAGCACGTTTGCCGCGCTGGTGACCAGCATGGCCAACGCCAGCCGGGTCTTCTCGCCGCCGGACAGCACGCCGGCCGGCTTGTCCACGTCCTCGCCGGAGAACAGGAACGCGCCCAGCGTGCTGCGCAACTGGAGGTCGGCCGGCTCCGGCGCGGCCGAGCGCATGTTCTCCAGCACCGTGCGCTCGGTGTCCAGGGTCTCGTGCTCCTGGGCGTAGTAGCCGAGCCGCAGCCCGTGCCCGGGCTGCACCTCGCCGGTGTCGGGCCGCTCCACGCCGGCCAGCAACCGGAGCAGGGTGGTCTTGCCGGCACCGTTCAGGCCGAGCACGACCACCCGGGTGCCGCGATCCACCGCGAGGTCGACGTCGGTGAACACCTCCAGCGAACCGTAGGACTTCGACAATCCCTCGGCGGTCAGCGGCGTGCGGCCACACGGTGCCGGATCCGGGAAGCGCAGCCGGGCAACCTTGTCGTGCTGGCGCAGTTCGGCCATCCCGGCGCTGAGCGCGTCGGCCCGGCGCAGCATCTGCTGGGCGGCCCTGGCCTTGGTGGCCTTGGCCCGCATCTTGTCGGCCTGGCTGCGCAGCGAGTCGATCTTGCGCTCGGCATTGGCCCGCTCCCGGTGCCGCCGCCGCTCGTCGGCCTCGCGCTGGGCGAGGTAGGTCTGCCAGCCGACGTTGTAGACGTCGATGCAGGCCCGGTTGGCGTCCAGGTACCAGACCTTGTTCACCGCGGCGTCGAGCAGTTCCACGTCGTGGCTGATCACGATGAGGCCGCCCCGATGGCCCTTGAGGAAGTCGCGCAGCCAGCCGATCGAGTCGGCGTCCAGGTGGTTCGTGGGCTCGTCCAGCAGCAGCGTGCCGGGCTCGCCAGCCGAGTCGGCGAACAGGATCCGAGCCAGCTCGATGCGCCGGCGCTGGCCGCCGGACAGGGTGCCCAGTGGCTGGGCCAGCACTCGCTCGGGCAGGCCAAGGTGGGCACAGATCCGGCCGGCCTCGGCCTCGCCGGCATAGCCGCCGAGCGCGGAGAAACGCTCCTCGAGCTGGCCGTACCGGCGGACCAGCGCCTCGTCGTCGTGCTCCTCGGCCAGCCGCTGGCCGATCGCGGTCAGTTCGTGCAGCAGGCTGTCCAGCCCGCGTGCCGACAGCACCCGGTCGCCGGCGGTCTGGGCCAGGTCGCCGGTGCGCGGGTCCTGCGGCAGGTAGCCCACTCCCCCGCTGCGCCGCACCGAGCCGGCGTGCGGCAGCGACTCGCCGGCCAACACTTTCAGGGTGGTGGTCTTGCCGGCACCGTTGCGGCCGACCAGGCCGATCCGGTCGCCGGGCTGCACCCGCAGCGTGGTCGGCTCGAGCAGGATGCGAGCGCCCGCGCGCAGTTCGAGATCGGTGGCGGTGATCATGATGGGCTTTCAGTCTCGTGCGGCGATGGGAATGGCTTATCGACGCTGTGCGGTCAGTCCCGGACGATGCCCATGCCGTCCAGGTTACCGTAACTGATCGGGCGTAACCCTCGCCGCTGTGTCGTTTGCGGGAGTTGGAGATGCAGTACGACGACAACGTTCAACTGGATACCTCGGTGGTCGAGGACGCCCGTTCCGGCGGCGGTATCGGTGGTTTCGGGGTAGGCGGCCTGGCCGCTGGTGGCGGTGGGCTCGGCCTGATCGGCGTGCTCATCGTCGTGCTGGTCAACGTGCTGGGTGGCGGCGGCAGGTCGGGCCTGCCGGGCGGGTTGACCGGCTTGTCCGGGGTCGGCTCGTCCGGGGTGACCTCGGTGAACAACGACCAGCTGGCCGAGTCCTGCCATACCGGCAAGGACGCCAACACCCGCACCGACTGCGCCCTGGTCGCCGACATCGAGTCGATCGAGGACTACTGGAACACCGAGCTGCCGGCGCTCGGGACGTCCTACGAGCACGCGCCCACCCGATTCTTCCGCGGCGAGACCGCGACCGGCTGCGGTGCCGCCGACGCCGGGGTCGGTCCGTTCTACTGCCCGGCCGATGACAAGGTCTACATCGACCTGTCCTTCTTTGACCAGCTGCGCAGCCAGTTCGGCGCGACCGGTGGTTCCTTCGTCAATGCCTACGTGCTGGCGCACGAGTACGGCCACCACGTGCAGGACCTGCTCGGTGTGGAGAACCGGATCGACCACACCGCGACCGGGGCGAGTTCGGATTCGGTACGGCTGGAGTTGCAAGCCGACTGCTACGCCGGCGTGTGGGCGCATGCGGCCACCTCGGTGCCCGACCGGGGTGGCGCGCCATTGATCGCCTCGATCAGCAAGGCCGACGTGGCCGCGGCGCTGGACACCGCGGGGCGGATCGGTGACGACTGGATCCAGAACCATCTCGGCTCTGGCCAGGTCAACCAGAACACCTTCACCCACGGCTCCTCGGCGCAGCGGCAACGCTGGTTCAGCACCGGCTACACGGCCGGAGCGCCGTCACGATGCGACACGTTCTCGGCCAAGGGCCTGTAGTTCGTTCGTCGGGTGTGCTGTGGACGGACGTTTCTGTGGATAACTCGCGGTGAGTGTCGCAGGCCGTTCCTAACGTCGCTGGCATGAACGACAGGCTTGACGGGTTGACCGACGCTGAACTGCGCGCGCTGTCGGCTTCCGAACGAATCGACCTGCTGGATGCGTTGGAGCGGCACCGGCGCCGGTACGAGGCAGTGCAGTTGCGGCTGCTTGCCCTGCTGGCTGACGACGACTCGTCACCGTTGGGCCTCGCACAGGAATCGGTATCGCTGGCGTTGCAGGTGCCACTGCGAACCGCGCAGGGCAAGCTTGCCCAGGCTCGCACGCTGGCTCACGAGTTGCCTCGGACGCTTGCCGCGGTGGCCGACGGCTCGATCTCCGGTGAACATGCCCGGGTGCTGGCCGAGGCGGTCTGGCGGCTGCCGGACGACCCGCAACTGCCCGCCGTGCTGGAGCAGGCGGTGCTGCCGTCGCTGGCCGGCCGGTGCGTGACGGTGCCGCAGCTCCGCCAGCGGGTTCGCCGTGCCGCGATGGCGCTGGATCCGGTGACTGCCGAGCAACGCCACCAGCGCGCCCTGGCCGATCGCCGGGTGGCCTTCCTGCCGGGCGAGGACGGCATGGCGAGCTTGTCGGTGGTGCTCGGTGCTCCGGAGGCCCAGTTGATCTACACCAGGCTGACCGCGGGGGCGACGTTGTTGCCGGCCTCCGATGCCCGGACGCTGGACCAGCAGCGAGCTGACCTGCTCGTCGATGCGGTGCTGTCCGGGCTGCCTGCCGATGGGCTGCCGGTGCTGCAGGGGCGGCGGCCGGCGCTCAACGTCGTGGTCTCGGCCGACACGCTGCTGGGCCTGGACGATCGACCGGCGCACCTGACCGGATATGGCCCGATCACCGCCCACGCCGCGCGCCGGCTGGCGGCCGACTCCTCCGGCACCTGGCGTCGCCTGCTCACCGATCCGGATACCGGCGCGCTGCTGGACATCAGCTCCCACCGTTACCGGCCGGCGCAACGGCTTCGCGACTTCGTGAGTGCCCGCGATGACGTCTGCGCGTTCCCGACCTGCAACCAACCCGGCTACCGCTGCGAATACGAGCACATCAGGTCGTTCGCCGAGGGCGGGTCCACCTGCCGGTGCAACGGCGCGCTGGCCTGCCGCCGGCACAACCAGTGCAAGCTGAACACCGGCTGGAGCTACCGACTCAATCCCGACGGCTCGTTCACCTGGACCAGCAGCACCGGGCACAGCTACACCAGCGCCGCCGCTCTTGTCTGGAATACCGAGTCCAGCGTGGCCGAGCCACCACGACCGCCGACGCTGGAAGAGGTTCGTGCCGAGGAGGATCGGGCCTACCGGCGGCTGGTGGGCAAGCTCGAACGGGAACGAAACCGAGCCGTCGAAACCGGCAACCGGCGCCGAGCCAAGGCGGCGGTGCAGGCCATCGCCCGAGCCGAGCGAGATCGGCACGGCCAACTGGCCAGTCGGGAGGCCGATCCGCCACCGTTCTAGCGATAGCTGACTGTCGTGGCAGCCGGCGACCGCACTCGGTAGTAGATCGTTCTCGCGCCGGCCGGCCCGTTCCCGCGCTGGCCGACTACCCTTTGGGAGGCCGACTGCTCTCCCGGCAGGCGACCGCTCGGTGCTTATCCCCCGCTCTCACCGCTCGGGGCGGGCCCTTGCGGGCGGTTGAGCGCTTCGTTGCCGGCGTGCAGCTTGTCGATCACGTTGCCGCTGGTGGCACTGAACTGGACCGCGTCGCCGGCCTTGAGGTCGCTGAGCTTGGCCTCGCCGTTCTTGTCGATGTCGCTGTTGGCGTCAACCTTGTACTCGGTGGTGCCGCTGCTGGTCTTGATGGTCACCGAGGAGGAGCCGACGGCGGTCACCGTCCCACTCAGCGCCAGCCCATGGCCGGGCCCGTGACCGAAGCCAGGTCCCTGCGGGCGGTTGAGGGCTTCATCGCCGGCGTGCAGCTTGTCGATCACGTTGCCGCTGGCGACGCTGAACTGGACCGCGTCGCCGGCCTTGAGGTCGCTGAGCTTGGCCTCGCCGTTCTTGTCGATGTCGCTGTTGGCGTCAACCTTGTATTCGGTGGTGCCGCTGCTGGTCTTGATGGTCACTGAGGAGGAGCCGACGGTGGTCACCGTCCCACGCAGCGGCAGCCCACGACCCTGCCCCTGTCCCGGCGCCCCGGGCGCCTCAGGTGAGCTGGTAGCGCTGGCTTGAGGTGTCGGGCTGGTGGTGGCGGCATCGGAGAGAACCGTGCCGCCGACGATCGCTCCGGCCACCACGCCGGCACCCACCAGGCCGGCGCCGACGGCCAGGCCGCGCCGTCGCCGCGGGGGCTTGGCGTTGTTCGCCGGGGTTACCGGTGGCGGGATCCATGCGCTGGAATCCATGGGCGCTCTCCTCCATCAGCCGCGGGCACCCGTACAGGTGCTTCAGCGGGCAACTTTGAAGGGCGTGGTTGGCAGCAGCCTTCACTGAACATATGCGCCAGCTGTGACTTGCCGGATCGGCCGACTCGGCCGGTGCCGCCGACTCGGCCGGCACGGATGGGCGGGGCGCTGCTGCGATGAAATTCCGCTCAGACGTTGAAGCCCAGCGCGCGCAGCTGTTCCCGGCCGTCGTCGGTGATCTTGTCCGGACCCCACGGCGGCATCCAGACCCAGTTGATCTTCACGTCGCTGGCCAGCGGCTTCGGGCCCCCGGTTAGTGCCTCGTGTGCCTGGTCCTCGATCTCCTCGGTCAGCGGGCAGGCCGCCGAGGTCAGCGTCATGTCCACCGTGACGGTGGCGTCCTCGGCGATGTCCAGCCCGTACACCAGCCCCAGGTCCACGACGTTGATGCCGAGTTCCGGGTCGACCACGTCGCGCAGCGCCTCCTCGACATCGTCGCGGGCCGGCACCCGCAAGGAGGTCCTGGTCACAGCCGCACCCTCAGTCACAGCTGCACTCTCGGTCGTCGCCGCACCCTCGGTCATCGCCGCACCCTCAGTCACAGCTGCACTCTCGGTCACAGCCGCGCCCTCGGTCATCGCCGCACCCTCAGTCACAGCTGCACTCTCGGTCACAGCCGCGCCCTCGGTCATCGCCGCACTGTCGGTCACAGCCGCACCCCCGGTCATCGCCGCACCCTCGGTCGTGGTCACTGCGTCGCTCATAGCTGCACGCTCCGTTCGCTGTCCCCAGCATCCGCCACCGACCCGTCACCGATCGCCTCGGCGACCGCCGACTTCATCGCCATCCAACCCAGCAGCGCGCACTTCACCCGCGCCGGATACTTCGAGACACCCTCGAACGCGACAGCGTCCTCCAGCGCCTCGGCCTCCTGCTCGGTCAGCGTGCTCTGCCCCTGCGACTGCATCAACTCCAGGAACTTCTCCTGCAGCCGCAGCGCATCCTCGATCGACGAGCCGACCACCAGGTCACTCATCACCGAGGTCGAGGCCTGGCTGATCGAGCAGCCCTCGCCGACCCAGCCGAGCTCGGCGATCTGCGCCATCGACCAACCGGACCCGCAGCGTCACCTCGTCACCGCAGGTCGGGTTGACGTGGTGCACCTCAGCATCGAACGGGCTGATCTCACCGCGGTGCTGCGGATTCTTGTAGTGGTCGAGGATGATCTGCTGGTACATCGAATCCATCGACAGGCTCATCCATCGCCTCCGCTCTTCGTGCGAGCGCTCATCCGAACATCTCCTGTACTCGGCCCAGCCCGGCCACCAGCGCGTCGATCTCCGCGGTGGTGGTGTAGAGGCCGAACGAAGCCCTGGTGGTCGCCGGCACCCCGTACCGGACGCACACCGGCCTGGCGCAGTGGTGGCCGGCCCGCACCGCGATGCCCTGCTCGTCCAGCAACTGGCTGACGTCGTGCGGGTGGATGCCCTTGACCGTGAACGAGATCGTCGCCCCCCGGTCCACCGGCGAGCTCGGGCCGATCAGCCGCAGGCCGGGCAGCGCGGTCAGTGCCTCCAGCGCGTAGGCGGTCAGCTGAGCCTCGTGCTGCTGGATCTCGGCCATCCCGATCGCCGAGACGTAGTCGATGGCCGCACCCAGCCCGACCGCCTCGGCGATCATCGGAGTGCCGGCCTCGAACCGGTGCGGCGGCGCGGCGTAGGTGGTGCCGGACATGTCCACCGTCTCGATCATCTCGCCGCCTCCCATGAACGGCGGCAGTGCGGCGAGCAGCTCGTAGCGCCCCCAGAGCACGCCCACCCCGGTCGGCCCGTACAGCTTGTGCCCGGTGAAGCCGACGAAGTCGGCACCCAGCTGCTGCACGTCCAGCGGGCGGTGCGGGGCCGACTGGGCGGCGTCCAGGATGCGACAGCGCGCCGACCGCCCGCGCCCGATCCACCAGCAGGTGCACCGGGTTGACGGTGCCCAGGGCGTTGGACTGGTGGACGAAGGCGACCACCTTGGTCCGCTCGTCGATCCGCTCCTCGATCGCCGACATCACCAGCCGGCCGTCCTCGTCGATCGGGATGTAGCGGAACTCCGCCCCGGTCCGCTGCGCCAGTAGCTGCCACGGCACCAGGTTCGAGTGGTGCTCCATCTCGGTGACCACGACGTTGTCGCCCGGTCCGATCCGGAACCGCTCCGCGCCCGGGAAGGTCGTCGCGTTGGACAGCGAGTAGGCCAGCAGGTTCAGCGACTCGGAGATGTTCTTGGTGAAGATCACCTCGTCGCGGCCGCGGAGCGTTGATGAACGCTGCCACCTTGGTCCGGGCGCCCTCGAACAGCGTGGTCGCCTCCGAGCCCAGCGTGTGCACCGCCCGTGCGACGTTGGCGTTGTGCTGCCGGTAGAACTCATCCAGCGTGTCCAGCACCAGCTGCGGCTTCTGCGAGGTGTTGGCCGAGTCCAGGTACACCAGCGGCACGCCATGCACCTGCCGGGTCAGGATCGGGAAGTCCTGCCGGATCCTTCGTCGAACGTCGTAGGCCACCGCGCGGCTACCTTCACGACCGCGGCCGGCTCGTTCGCACCGTAACCGGCGTAGCCGTTGGCCTCCAGCTCGTCGGCGAGCTCCGCGCCGCCGGATCGCACGATCCGGCCGTCGAAGAACACGTGCACTGATCCGGCTTGATGTAGCGCAGGATCCGGGTGTAGTGGGTGATCAGCAGGGTGCCGATGCCGGTTTCCCGGACCCGGTTCACGCCCTCGCTGACCACTCGCAGCGCGTCCACGTCCAGGCCGGAGTCGGTCTCGTCCAGGATCGCGATCTTGGGCTGCAGCAGCGTCATCTGCAGGATCTCGTGCCGCTTCTTCTCACCACCGGAGAAGCCCTCGTTGACGTTGCGCTCGGCGAACGCCTTGTCCATCTCCAGCTCGGACATGGCGGTGTTGACCTCCTTGACCCAGGTGCGCAGCTTCGGCGCCTCGCCGCGGACCGCGGTGGCCGCGGTGCGCAGGAAGTTGGACACCGACACGCCCGGCACCTCGACCGGGTACTGCATGGCCAGGAACAGCCCGGCCCGGGCACGCTCGTCGACCGCCAGTTCGAGCACGTTCACCCCGTCCAGCAGCACCTCGCCGGAGGTCACCGTGTAGCGCGGGTGGCCGGCGATCGCGTAGGCCAGCGTGGACTTGCCGGAACCGTTCGGGCCCATGATGGCGTGCGTCTGCCCGGACGAGACGGTCAGGTTCACCCCTTTCAGGATGGGCTTGTCCTCCACGGCAACGTGCAGGTCGCGGATTTCCAGGGTGGACATCAGTTCTCCTCTATCGCTTCGACGTCGATGGGCGAGTCCAGGTCGGCATAGACCTCGCCGTCCAGCACGCTGGTGGGAACACCGGCACCGGCCGGGTGGCCGGCGGCCCGGTGGGCTTTCCGGTACGCAGGTCAAACCGGGAGCCGTGCAGCTCGCATTCGAGGGTGCAGCCGGTGACCTCCCCGTCGGACAGCGGGAAGTCGGCGTGCGAGCAGACGTCCTAGATGGCGAAGACCTCATCACCGACCTTGACCACCGCGACATCGATCTCGGCCAGCTCGACCCGCAGCGGCTTGTTGTCGCTCAGCTCGCTCAGCGAGCAGAGCCGGGTGCCGGCGGTCATGCGCCTGTCTCCTCCGGCAACACCGGCGAGCCGCCCAGCCGGGCGTCGACGCTGGCCATCAACCGGTCGCGCAGCCCGGGCACCGCCACCCGATCGATGACGTCGGCGAGGAAGCCGCGGACCACCAGCCGGCGGGCCTGCTCGGCCGGGATGCCGCGCGACTGCAGGTAGAACAGCTGCAGATCGTCGAACCGGCCGGTGGCGCTGGCGTGCCCGGCGCCGACGATCTCGCCGGTCTCGATCTCCAGGTTCGGCACCGAGTCGGCCCGGGCGCCGTCGGACAGCAGCAGGTTGCGGTTCAGCTCATAGGTGCTGGTGCCGACCGCGGCCGGCCGGATTCGGACGTCGCCGATCCACACCGTGCGGGCGGTGTCGCCGTCCAGCACCGACTTGTAGACCACGTCGGAGGTGCAGTGCGGCTGGCCGTGGTCCACGTACAGCCGGGCCTCCTGGTGCTGGCCGTCGCCGCAGAAGGACACCCCGTACAGCTTCGCGCTGCCACCCGGCCCGGCGAAGCGCACCGTCGGGTTCAGCCGCACCACGCTTGCCGCCGAGGTTCACCGCAACGTGCTGGTAGCTGGCATCCCGGCCCACCAGTGCGGCGTGCGCGGCCAGGTGGATGGCGTCGGCGCTCCCAGTCCTGCACGCTGATCAGGTTCAGCTCGGCGCCGTCGGCCAGCACGGTCTCCACGTTCGCCGCGACCGTGACGCTGCCCTGGTGATCCATCACCACGGTGGCCCGCGAGCGCTCGCCGGCCTCGATCACGAAGTGGCCGTAATTGCGGCCGGGCTTGCCGAGCGAGCGCAGCACGATCGGCTCGTCCAGTTCGGTGCCGGCCGGGATCGTCACCAGCACCACGCCGGGCGCGTGTGCCGCGGCAAGCGCGCTGACCCGGTCGGCCGGGGTCAGCGCGCTGCCGACGCCCGGATGGTCCCGGCCGACGAATCGAACGCTCACCCCGTCCGGCATCTCGGTCTCGAAGCCGAAGCTGTTGTCCGGCTCGAACGGCTCGAACAGCGCGCGCAGCGGCCGCAGCGGGGTGAACCGCCAGTCCTCCTCCCGACCGGTGGGCACGCCGAACGCGTCCGGGTCGAAGGAGGTGAACCGCTCGGCCGGCGAGCCGGTGCTGGCAGGAGACAACGGTGTTTCGGTTGGCAGAGCGGTCACTATCCGACTGCACCTTCCATCTGCAGTTCGATCAGCCGGTTCAGTTCCAGCGCGTACTCCATCGGCAGCTCGCGGGCGATCGGCTCGACAAAGCCGCGCACGATCATCGCCATCGCCTCGTCCTCGGACAGGCCCCGGCTCATCAGGTAGAACAGCTGGTCGTCGCTGACCTTGGACACGGTCGCCTCGTGCCCCATCGCCACGTCGTCCTCCCGCACGTCCACGTACGGGTAGGTGTCTGAGCGGCTGACGGTGTCCACCAGCAACGCGTCGCACTTCACCGTGGACCGGCTGTGGTGCGAGCCCGGCTCGACCTGCACCAGGCCGCGGTAGGACGTCCGGCCGCCACCACGGGCCACCGACTTGGAGATGATGGTCGAGGAGGTGTGCGGCGCGGCGTGCACCATCTTGGCGCCGGCGTCCTGGTGCTGGCCCTCGCCGGCGAAGGCGATCGAGAGCACCTCGCCCTTGGCGTGCTCGCCGGTCATCCAGACCGCCGGGTACTTCATGGTGACCTTGGAGCCGATGTTGCCGTCCACCCACTCCATGGTCGCGCCGGCCTGGGCCACCGCCCGCTTGGTGACCAGGTTGTAGACGTTGTTCGACCAGTTCTGGATGGTGGTGTAGCGGCATCGGCCGCCCGGCTTGACGAGGATCTCGACCACCGCCGAGTGCAGCGAGTCCGAGGAGTAGATCGGCGCGGTGCAGCCCTCCACGTAGTGCACGTAGGCGTCGGAGTCGACGATGATCAGGGTCCGCTCGAACTGGCCCATGTTCTCGGTGTTGATCCGGAAGTAGGCCTGCAGCGGGATGTCGACGTGCACGCCCTTCGGCACGTAGATGAACGAGCCGCCGGACCACACCGCGGTGTTCAGCGCGGCGAACTTGTTGTCGCCGGACGGGATCACCGTGCCGAAGTACTCGCGGAACAGCTCCTCGTGCTCGCGCAGTGCGCTGTCGGTGTCCAGGAACAGCACGCCCTGGCTCTCCAAGTCCTCGCGGATCTTGTGGTAGACCACCTCGGACTCGTACTGGGCGGCCACGCCGGAGACCAGCCGCTGCTTCTCCGCCTCCGGGATGCCGAGCTTGTCGTAGGTGTTCTTGATGTCGGCCGGCAGGTCGTCCCAGGTCGCGGCCTGCTGCTCGGTGGACCGGACGAAGTACTTGATGTTGTCGAAGTCGATCCCGGACAGGTCAGCGCCCCAGTTCGGCATCGGCTTCTTGAAGAAGATCTGCAGTGCCTTCAACCGGCGCTCGAGCATCCATTCCGGCTCGTTCTTCAGCCGGGAGATGTTGCGCACCACCTCTTCGGAAAGCCCGCGCTGGGCGGTCGCACCGGCGAGGTCGGTGTCGGCCCAGCCGAACTTGTACGTCGAGAGCGCCTTGATCTGCTCATCCTGGACAAGCGCGCGCTCTGCTGCAGTGGTCACTACGTCAGCCTCCCGTGCTGTTTGGTGCGGTGCTGTTGGTGCGGGTGGAACGGATGGTCGGCGGCGGCACGTGGGTTGTGCAGACCCCGTCGCCGTGGGCGATGGTGGCCAGCCGCTGCACGTTGGTGCCGAGTGCGGCCGCCAGTGCCCGGGTCTCGGCCTCGCAGAGCTCCGGGAACTCGGCCGCCACGTGCGCGACCGGGCAGTGGTGCTGGCAGATCTGGGTGCCGTGGCCGGCCGGTGCGGCATCGGCCGCGTAGCCCGCCTCGGTCAGCACCTCGGCCACCACGCTGGCCTGCTGCGCGGTGTTGTCCGCCTGCCGCTCGGCCAGCCGGCCGCGGATGCTGTCGGCCAACGCGGCGGCGCGGTGCTCGGCGAAGTCCACCAGTGCCTGCTCGCCGCCGGAGGTGCGCAGGAACCGCAGCGCGGTGGAGGCCAGGTCGTCATAGGCATGGCCGAACCTGCTGCGGCCGGCGTCGGTCAGCGCGTACACCCGGGCCGGACGGCCCCGGCCACGCGGTGCCCGGGCCGACGGCCTCGCCGCCACCTCGGCCAGCACGCCATCGGAAACCAGGGCGTCCAGATGCCGGCGGATGGCGGCCGGCGAGAGGGCCAGCCGCTCGGCCAGCGCCGCCGCGGTCTGCGGGCCGGACTGCTGGACCAGGCGCGCCACAGCGTCCCGGGTTCGGACGTCCGAACCCCCGCCGCCTGTGTCCGCCAATTTCACAATACAAGTATGACGTATTTCTCGGCCGCTGCCCACCGACGGGCCGCCGGTGCGGCGTCGATCACCAAATCGACCACCCAATCGATCACCGGTCGATCACCCACCGGCCCCCGAGACCGCCGGAATTGGGAGTCAGAGCCCTGCCCGGTAGGTTGCTCCGCATGCTGTATCGGGCCGCCGAACTCACCGTGTCGCCGGTGCTGCGCGCGTACTTCCGGCCGACCGTGACCGGCGCGCAGAACGTGCCCCGCAGCGGCCCGGCGATCCTGGCCGCCAACCACCTGTCGGCCTCCGACGAGGTGTTCACCCCGATCACCGCCCGGCGCCAGGTCGTCTACTTCGCCAAGGCCGAGTATTTCAGCGGAATCGGCGTGCGTGGCCGGCTGATCGCCTGGGTGTTCACCGAGTTCGGCCTGGTGCCGGTGGACCGGGACAACCCGAGGGCGGCCGCCTCGACCATCGACGTCGGCGCGGAGCTGCTGGCCGCCGGCAAGGTGCTCGGCATCTACCCCGAAGGCACCCGCTCGCCGGACGGTCGGATGCACAAGTTCCGCACCGGCGTGGCCCGGCTGGCACTGCGCACCGGCGCGCCGGTGATCCCGGTGGGGCTGGTCGGCACCGACCGGGTGCTGCCCGCCGGCCAGCAGCGGTGGCGGCGGGTGCCGATCGAGGTGCACTACGGTTCACCGCTCGAGCTTCCCCGGACGGCAGGACGACGAGCGTTCCAGCCGGGCGCTGCGCGAGGTGACCGAAACCATCCGGGAGGCCGTGCAGAAGCTGTCCGGCCAGGACTACGTGGACAGCTACGGCAGCACGGTGAAGTCTTCCGAAGGCGACAGCGAGTGAGCATCGCAGGCGCGCAGCGCCGAGGAGCGGAGCGAGCGCGGAGCCGAGCAGAAGGTGATCCCTCGCTGAGGCTGGGCTGATGCCGGTGAGGGGCGCGTCGGCGAGTACCTAGACTCGAAGCGTGCCCGCTGCCGCCGTCGAGCTGGACGGCCTCGTCAAACGCTACGGCGATCGTGCCGCGGTGGACGGCGTGTCCCTCCGGGTACGGCGCGGCGAGCTGCTCGCCCTGCTCGGCAGCAACGGGGCCGGCAAGACCACCATCATCGAGATCTGCGAGGGCTTCCGGGCGCCCGACGCCGGCACCGTGCGGGTGCTCGGAATGGACCCGATCGCCGACGCCGGCCGGCTCCGGCCGCGGGTCGGCGTCATGCTGCAGGACGGCGTCGGCGGCTACACCGGCGCCCGCACCCGGGAACTGCTGCAACTGTTCGCCAGCTACGCCGCGCACCCGCAGGACGTGACCGAACTGCTGCGGCTGGTCGGGCTGGCCGAGCACGCCCAGACCCCGGTCAAGCGGCTGTCCGGCGGCCAGCAGCAGCGGTTGTCGCTGGCCATGGCGCTGGTCGGACGTCCCGAACTGCTGTTTCTCGACGAGCCGACCACCGGGATGGATCCGGCCGCGCGCCGTGGCACCTGGGAGCTGATCGGCCGGCTGCGCTCCGACGGCGTGTCGGTGGTGCTCACCACGCACTACCTGGACGAGGCGGAGGAACTGGCCGATCACGTGGTGGTGCTGCACGGCGGCCGGGTGGTGGCCGAGGGCAGCCCGGCCGAGCTGACCCGGGCCGGCGCGGCCGGCACCGTGCGGTTCTCCGCCCCGCCGGGGCTGCCGGTGGCCGAGCTGCAGGCGGCGCTGCCGGCCGGCGCGCGGGTCAGCGAGCCGGCGGCCGGCGAGTACCTGGTGCGCTCGGAGATCACCCCTCAGTTGCTGGCCGCCGTCACCGCCTGGTGCGCGTCCCGGTCGGTGCTGGCCGACGGCCTGGCGGTGGAGCGACGCAGCCTGGAGGACGTGTTCCTGGCCTTGACCGTCGGCGAGTTCGACGGACGGCCTGCACCAGGTGGGCCGGCGATGACCGGGGCGACGACGGGCAAGACGACCGAGGCGGGCAACGCGCCGGTGAGCCAGTTGCCGAAGGCCGGCGTGCCGGTGGACGTCCGGCAAGCGGCGACCCTGTCGTTCGTGCCGGCACCGGCGGCGGCCGGCCGGCTGCCGATGCTGCTCGCGCAGACCCGGATGGAGCTGCGGCTGCTGCTGCGCAACGGCGAGCAGGTCGCGCTGAGCCTGATCATCCCGCTGCTGCTGGAGTTCTTTTTCAACCTTCCACTGCTGTACTCGCTCGGCACCCCGCGCCGGATCGATTTCGTGGTCCCCTCGGTGCTCGCGCTGGCGGTGATGAGCGCGTCCTTCACCGGGCTGGCCATCGGCACCGGCTTTGAGCGCAAGTACGCGGTGCTCAAGCGGCTCGGCGCCACCGCGCTGCCCCGGCACGTCCTGATCGCCGGCAAGACCTGCGCGGTGCTGGCGTTGCAGGTGCTGCAGGCCGCCCTGATCTGCCTGTTCGGGCTGGCCCTGGGCTGGCATCCGGCCGGCACCGGGCTGGCGGCTGTGCTGCTGATGGCGCTGGGCACGTTCGCCTTCGGCGGCCTCGGGCTGCTGCTGGCCGGCACCGTGCGGGCCGAGGTGACGCTGGCCGCGGCCAACCTGGCCTGGCTGATCCTGCTGTTCGCCGGCGGCATCGCCATCCCGCTGTCCCGCTACCCCGGGCCGGCGGCCGACGTGCTGCGCTACCTTCCCTCGGCGGCGCTGTCCGACGGGTTGCACCAGGTGCTGCAGGCCGGCGGCGGCCATCCGGTGCGGGCGGGAGTCACGCTGCTGGTCTGGGCGGCGGTCTCGCTGCCAGCCGCGGCCAGGTTCTTCCGGTGGGAGTAGCGGTGATCTCGCGACTGGCCGCTCGGCTGCCGGCCTGGACCCGGGCGGCGGCGACACTGCGGCGGCTGGCGATGGCCTCGGTGGTGGCCAACGTGGTGATCGTGCTGACCGGCGGCGCCGTCCGGCTGACCGGCTCCGGCCTCGGCTGCCCGACCTGGCCGTCGTGTACCGACCGCTCGCTCACCCCGACCCGGCAGTACGCGGTGCACGGGCTGATCGAGTTCACCAACCGGCAGCTGACCTTCGTCCTGGTGCTGATCGTGCTGGCCACGCTGGCCGCGTCCCTGCTGCGCCGCCGCGAGCGCTGGTTGGCGGTGCTGCTGGCGGCCAGCATCCCGGCGCAGGCCGTGCTGGGCGGGATCACCGTGCTCACCAAGCTGAACCCGTGGACGGTGGCCGCCCACTTCCTGCTGTCCATCGGCATCATCGCGGTGGCCTACCTGCTCTGGTGGCGGGTGCGCGAGCCGGCACGCCCTGGCACGCGAGCCGGTACGAGCCTCCGGGGCACCGGCTGGCTGCTGGCCGGGCTTGCCGCGGCGGTGCTGGTCGCCGGCACGGTGGTGACCGGCAGCGGGCCGCATGCCGGCGATAAGGGTGCCACCCACCGCATCCACATCGCGCCGTCCTCGATCACCCAGTTGCATGCCGACCTGGTGATGCTGCTGATCGGCGTGACCGCCGGGCTGGTGCTGCTGGCCGGCGCCGGGCCGGTGCGGCGGGCTGGCTGGTGGCTGCTCGGCATCGAGCTGGCCCAGGGCGGGATCGGCTACCTGCAGTACTTCACCGGGGTGCCGCCGCTGCTGGTCGGCATCCACCTGCTGGGCGCCTGCGGTGTCTGGCTGGCCGCGCTGAACGTGCTGGGCACGCTTGACGTGCCTCCGTTCCACCGAGCCGAATCCGCCCGGACAGCGGAGCCGGCCGAGCGCCGGTCAGCCGGCCCGGCCCGGCTGCGGGAGCCGGCCTAGGCAGCAGCCCTGACGGACTTGGGCAGCCGCTCTCAGTGCCGGGTGAGGTTCGAATGCCGGGCCCGGGCGGTCTCCGCCTCGACCAGGCTGCGCACCTCGCAGAAACCCGGCTCGGCGGTGGGATCGTCACTGTCCGACCGCAGGATGGTGGGCATCGTGGTGCGGGGCCGCCGGCGCGAGCGCACCGCCGGCCGCCGCTTGCCCTCCAACCGTTCGATGGCGGGGATCAGCAGGTAGGCCTCGTCCGGGGCGTCCGGCCAGATCCGGGCCACCGCCTCGGGGTCGGTTCGCAGCCGCCCGAACTCCGCCGACAGGTCGGCCAGCGTCGCCGGATCCAGCACCAGGGCCTGCGGCCAGAGGTCGTCCTCGCCGTAGGACCACAGCTCGCGGGCCAGTGATTTCGCAGACGTCAATACGCGCACAGACACGTTCGTTATTTTGGCCGCCAGTTCTGACAATTGCCTGTTGAGACGACAAAAATTAGACGAGTTGCCCAATAATCAGTTGTCTGCAAGGCAGACGGCTTTTCAGAAACCTCACAGCAATCGGGATAGCGAGTAGATCGCCAGCCCGACCAGCGATCCCACCACGGTGCCGTTGATCCGGATGAACTGCAGGTCTCGTCCCACCTGCAACTCCAACCGCCGCGAGGTCGACTCGGCATCCCAGCGAGCCACCGTATGAGTGATCACGCCGGACAGCTCGCCGGCATAGTGGGCCAGCACGTAGTTCATCACGCCCAGCAGCCAACGGTCGCATTTGGCCTGCAATTCCCGGTCTGTTCCCAGCGCCAGGCCACCCTGCCGGATGGCTGAGGCGATCACCCGGCGCAGCTCCGAATCCGGATCGGCGGCCGCCTCCAGGACCGCCTTCTTCAGCGGCAGCCAGAGCGTGGACAGCGCGTTGCGGACCGCCGGGTGGTCGAGCAGGTCGGACTTCCACTGCTCCAGCCGGGCGCTGGCAGCCGGATCGGTGCGCAGCCGCTCGGCATAGTTGCGCAACCGTTCATCGAACTGCTGGCGCAGCGGATGGTGCGGGTCGCCGGTGACGTCGGCCAGGAAGTTCTGCACGCCGGAGAAGATCCGGTTGAACACCTTGCCGTCCACCCAGTCCGGCACCCAGTCCGGCGACTCCTCGGCCAGCCGCTGCCGGAACAGCTCGCGGTTGTCGTCCAGGAAGCGCATCAACGCGCGCAGGCCCTCGGTGAGCAGCACCTGGTGCTGATCGCCCTGCGCGGCCAGGTCGATCACCCGGGCTACCACCGGCGCGGCGGGCAGCCGGCGCAGCTGGGAGTCGGCGAACCGGCCGAGCGCCAACCGGATGTCGTCATCGGCCAGCACCGTGTTGGCGCCGGCCAGTGCCACGCCGAACTCCGCGGCCAGCCGCTCGGGCCGATCGCCGAGCGCCAGCCACTCGCCGAGCCGGCGCGGGATCTCGGCTGCCTGCAGGCGCGGGCCGACCACCTGCGGGGTGAGGAAGTTCTGCTCGACGAAGCTGCCCAGGCTCTGCCCGATCTGATCCTTCTTGCGCGGGATGATCGCGGTGTGCGGGATGGGCAGCCCGAGCGGATGCCGGAACAACGCGGTCACCGCGAACCAGTCCGCCAGCCCACCGACCATGGCCGCCTCGCTGGCCGCCTGCAGGTACGGCCACGCGCCGTGGCCGGAACCGGCGAGGGTGCACACCAGGTAGATCGCCGCCGCCAGTAGCAGTCCGCCGCCGGCCACCGCCTTCATCCGCAGCAGCGCCGCACGCCGCTGCCGGTCGGCCGGGGAATACTCCAGCCCAGCCGGCAGCAGGCCGCCCGCCCGGGCCGTCCCGGCCTGAGCCCCCTCCGGCGGTGTTCCGGCCTGAGACCCCTCCGGCGGTATTCCGGCCTGAGACCCCTCCGGCGGCGGCTCGGTCATCCCGACTCGCTCAGCGAGGTCGTCCGGGCGGCGATCGCGGCGGCCAGCCGGTCGGCCGCGCCGTCGGCGTGCCCCAGGAACAGCGAGGGCTCGATCAGCTCCGCCTCCAGCAGCCGCGGCCCGTCCGGGCTGGGCAGCAGGTCGATCCGGGCGTACAGCAGCCGGTCCGGACACGCCCGGGCCAGTTCGGCATGCACCCGCTCGGCCAGAGCGCGTTCGGCGGCCGAGGGTTGGCGCGCGGTGATCGTCTCGGTCAGGAACAGCTCCTCGGCGTCGGGCGGGTGGCTGCTGCCCGGCGCCAGCAGCGCCGACTTGCGGATGGCATGGCTGTACTCGCCGTCCAGGAAGATCAGCGCGGTCTCGCCGGCGGCGTCTACCCCGGCCAGGTACGGCTGCACCATCACGGTCAGGCCGAAGTTGTGCAGCAGCGCGGCGTGCTCGGCGGCCGGCCCGTGGGCGTCCGCGGCGAACCGGCCGGCGCCGATCGAGCCGGCACCCACCGAGGGCTTCACCACGAACTCGGTCCCCGACGGCAGCCGCGGTCGCTGGCCCGGCTCGAAAAACTCGGTCGGCACGATCGGGACGCCGGCCTCGGCCAGCTCGGCCAGGTAGCGCTTGTCGCTGTTGCCCCGCAGCACAGCGAGCGGGTTGTGCAGCCGGGGCACCGACACGGCCCAGGCCAGGAACTCCTCGCGACGCACCGTGTAGTCCCAGGTGCTGCGGATCACCGTCGCGTCGAAGCGATGCCAGTCGACGTCCGGATCGGTCCAGGCGACCACTGTGCTCGTCAGTCCCCGGCGGGCGAGTGCGGCCACCAGCAGCTGGTCGTCGGCGTCGCCGTCGGGCAGTTGCGCGCAGCTGGCGATCGCGATGGCACGGCTCACCTGCTCGATCGTACGGTCCGTGCCGGCCGGGTTGCGCGGACCGCGCACAGGCCGCTCCCCTACCCTGACCTATCGGATATGGGCTCGGTCGGAGGCAAGCGAAGAGCGCCAAGCAGCGGAGCGAACTCGCCCTGGCGTCGCTTCGCCATCCGCCTTGTCGCGGTCTGCGTGCTGGGCATGCTGGCTGGCGCCGGCTGGCTGGTACTGCGGCCACAGCCGGCCCGCACGCTGACCAGCTACGGCCGGCCGGTCAGCAACGCCGGGGCCCTGCTGCGCCAGGCCGAGAAGTCGATGCGCCAGGTGGTGCATGCCCGGCACGGCGAGCTGGCCAAGGATAGCCGCTGCTACTACGCCAGCCAGCCGGTCAGCCAGCCGGCCGAGACCGAGGCACTTGGCGGGGCCACCGCCATCGGCGATCGGATGCTCTGCGGCCCGGTGCTCTTCGTCAACGGCGATCCCAGCCGGCCCTACCTGGTGTACGACCTGCTGGCCAGGCCAATTGGCGGCGGCAAGCTCCGGCTGGCGATGGACAGCCCGGACGGTGACGACGCGACCAGCGCCGATCCGAGGCCGGACAGCCAGCTGCTCCGGCCGGACGGCCAGCAGCCGCCGGCCACCGTCACCCTCCGGCAACCCAGCCCGCCCCCGGCGACCGGCGAGGTGCTGACCACCGCCAGCACGCTGCGCACCCCGATCACGCCGGCACCCCCGACCGCGGTGATGGTGGGCCAGCTCTCCGGCGTGCGGTTGGTCGAATACGGCTTCGTCAGCGGCTACGGCTGGGGTGACCGGGCGCGAACCGCGCCACCCGGTCGCCGGCTGCTCGCCTTCGCCACCGAGCCGGCGCCGGGCGAGTTCGCCGCCGGCACGCCGGACCTGTCGGTGCGGGTGGATGGCCAGGAACGCGGACCGCTGGCGGCGACCTCGGACTATGTGGTGATCGCGGTGCCCCGGCATGCCCGCCAGGTGGACCTGGTGCTCACCGACAGCGGGCTGAAGCAGTCCATCTCGCTGCTCACCGGCAAGCCGGACCAGGCCAACCCGGCGGTCACCGTGCGCAGTCACGACCGCCAGCAGCTCAACGTCGCCCGGCCGATCCGGGTACGGCTGAAGACCGGCGCCGGCACCGGGGTGCTGACCGGCACCCTCACCGTGCGGCAGGTGTCGCTGTCCTACTGGGCCGCCGACGGGAACTGCCCGCGGCCCGACCGGGCCTGGCTACACGTCGGAGCGGTGCTGCGGCTGGAAGGCGACAAGCAGCCCTACGGCGCCGAGCCGGCGCTGCTGACGATCACGGTGCCCGGTGCCGGCCCGCGGACCACCGCGAACGCGGCGGCCAACCCGGCCACCGGCGTGGACGACGTGGCCGACGTGCCCGCCTCGGTCACCGGCGGCACGCTGACCTTTGCCGGGTCGGTGCGCACGGCCAAGGGCACCCTGACGGTGCTCACCCCGGTCACCATCCCGTTCGAGATTCCCGCCGGCTGAGTGGCGCTCAGCGCAGGAACGTGTCCACCGCGACGGCGACGAAGACGAACGCCAGGTAGCTGTTGGACAGGTGGAACAGCCGCATCGGCTTGCCCGGCTCGCCCCGCCGGGTGGCCGACAGCAGCCGGTGCGCCTCGGTGAGCAGCGCCGCACCGGCGGCCAGCGCCAGCAGCCCGTACACCCAGCCGGTCGCCACCGGCCAGAGCAGCAGCGAGGCGGCAACGGTGAGCCAGCTGTAGCGCACGATCTGGCGGGCCACCTGTACTGGCGAGGCCACCACCGGCAGCATCGGCACCCCGGCCCGGGCGTAGTCGTCCCTATAGCGGATGGCCAGCGCCCAGAAGTGCGGCGGGGTCCAGCAGAACACCACCGCGAAAAGCACCACCGGCGCCCAGGCCAGCGTCCCGGTGACCGCCGCCCAGCCGATCAGCACCGGCATGCAGCCGGCCGCGCCACCCCAGACGATGTTCTGCGCGGTCCGGCGCTTGAGCAGCATGGTGTAGACGACCACGTAGAAGCCGATCGCGACGGCGGTCAGGCCGCCGGCCAGCCAGTTGGTGGTCAGCCCGATCAGCAGCACCGCGACCACGCCGAGTACCGAGCCGAACACCAGCGCACCGCGCGGTGAGACCTGGTGGCTGGCCAGCGGCCGGTGCCCGGTCCGGCGCATCACCGCGTCGATGTCGCGGTCGATGAAGCAGTTCAGGGCGTTCGCGCTGCCGGCGGCCAGCGTGCCGCCGATCATGGTGGCCAGCACCACGGCCAGCCGCGGTAGGCCGTGCGCGGCCAGCACCATGGCCGGCAGCGTGGTGACCAGCAGCAGCTCGATAATGCGCGGCTTGGTGAGCGCGACGTAGCCCCGCACCGAGGCCGACAGCGACCGGCCGACCGGGTCGGCGGCTGGCCGGCCGCCTCGCGTAGCCGGGGCCAGCGGGGTCTGCGTCACCGGGCCAGCCTAGCCCGCGGTGCTGGGATGCCAGCACCGGCTTAGGCAGGTCTCAGCGCCGGCGGTACCGGCGTACCACCGGTCGGCCGAGTGGCTAGGCTGGAACCGTTACCAGCGCGCACCTGCGAACCGGTTGGAGCTGCCGTGAAACCTGCCACCCAATCCGCGGCCGAGATCGTCTCCACCCACCCCAAGTGGTGGACCGAGCTGGACTCCAAGGCGGTGGACACCGCCCGGCTGCTCGCCGCCGACGCGGTGCAGAAGGTGGGCAACGGCCATCCCGGCACCGCGATGAGCCTGGCACCGCTGGCCTACCTGCTCTTCCAGCGCATGATGCGGCACGATCCGACCGATCCCAACTGGGTGGCCCGGGACCGGTTCGTGCTGTCCAACGGGCACTCCTCGCTGACCCTCTACATCCAGCTCTACCTGTCCGGCTACGGCCTGGAACTGGACGACCTGAAGTCGCTGCGCACCTGGGGTTCGCTGACCCCGGGCCATCCCGAGCACGGCCACACCATCGGGGTGGAGACGACCACCGGCCCGCTCGGCCAGGGGGTCGGCAACGCGGTCGGCATGGCGATGGCCGCCCGCCGCGAGCGTGGCCTGTTCGATCCGGACGCCGCCCCTGGCGAGTCGCCGTTCGACCACCACATCTACGTCTTCGCCGGCGACGGCTGCCTGGAGGAGGGCGTGTCCAGCGAGGCGTCCTCGCTGGCCGGCCACCAGCAGCTGGGCAACCTGACCCTGATCTACGACGACAACCACATCTCGATCGAGGACGACACCAACGTGGCGTTCTCCGAGGACGTGCTCAAGCGCTACGAGGCCTACGGCTGGCACACCCAGTTCGTGGACTCCGGCGAGGACGTGGTGGCGCTGGAGAAGGCCCTGGCCGCCGCCCGGGCCGAGACCGACCGGCCGTCCATCATCGCGGTGCGCACCATCATCGGCTGGCCGGCACCGACCAAGCAGAACACCGGCAAGGCGCACGGCTCGGCACTCGGCGAGGACGAGGTGCGCAAGACCAAGGAGCTGCTCGGCTTCAACCCCGACGTGCACTTCGCGGTGGACGACGAGGTGATCGCGCACACCCGGCAGGTGGCCGAGCGCGGCCGGGCCGCCCGGGAGCAGTGGCAGCCGAGCTTCGACCAGTGGGCCAAGGACAATCCGGAACGCAAGCAGCTCTTCGACCGGATGCTCACCCGCAGCCTGCCGGCCGGCTGGGCCGACGCGCTGCCCAGCTTCCCGACGGAGAAGGACGGCAAGCCGAACTCGCTGGCCACCCGGGCCGCGTCCGGCAAGGTGCTCACCGCGCTGGCTCCGGTGCTGCCCGAACTGTGGGGCGGCTCGGCCGACCTGGCCGAGTCCAACAACACCACCATGGAGGGCGAGCCCAGCTTCGTCCCGGCCGACCGGCAGACCAAGCAGTGGCCGGGCGGCCCGTACGGCCGCACCCTGCACTTCGGCATCCGCGAGCACGCGATGGGTTCGATCATGAACGGCATCACGCTGCACGGCGGCACCCGGGTCTACGGCGGCACCTTCCTGGTGTTCAGCGACTACATGCGCCCGCCGGTCCGGCTGGCCGCGCTGATGAAGCTGCCCACCATCTACGTCTGGACGCACGACTCGATCGGCCTCGGCGAGGACGGCCCGACCCACCAGCCGATCGAGCACCTGGCGGCGCTGCGGGCCATTCCCGGCCTGGACGTGGTGCGTCCGGCGGACGCCAACGAGACCGCGGTGGTGTGGCGGCAGGTGCTCGAGCACACCGACCGGCCGGCCGGGCTGGCGCTGTCCCGGCAGGGCCTGCCGGTGCTGGATCCGGCCGCGGTGGTCGACGCCGGCAAGGGCGGCTACATCCTGGCCGAGTCCAGCGCCGCCACCCCGCAGGTGATCCTGATCGCCACCGGCTCGGAGGTGTCGCTGGCACTCACCGCCCGCGAGCGGCTGGAGGAGCTGGGCACCCCGACCCGGGTGGTCTCGATGCCCTGCCGGGAGTGGTTCTACGCCCAGGACCGCTCCTACCAGCAGCACGTGCTGCCGCCGGCGGTCAAGGCCCGGGTCAGCGTCGAGGCGGGCGTCGCGCAGGGCTGGCGGGAGGTCGTCGGCGAGGGTGGCGAGATCGTCTCGATCGACCACTTCGGCGCCAGCGCGGCGGCCGGCGTGCTGTTCGAGCAGTTCGGCTTCACCCCGGACCGGGTGGTGGCGGCCGCGCACGCCGCCATGGAACGGGCCAACATCATCACCGGCAGCACGACCGGCAACTGACTCAGCAGCTGAGTTCTTCTGCTCTGGAGAGGGGATTTCCCGAATGAGCGACGTACTGGCGGACCTTTCTGAACACGGCGTCTCGATCTGGCTGGACGACATCAGCCGGCATCGGCTGGTGACCGGCAACCTGGCCGAGCTGATCGAGGCCAAGCACGTGGTCGGGGTGACCAGCAACCCCTCGATCTTCCAGAAGGCGATGGAGGGCTCGGCCGACGGCGACTCCCCGTACGCCGACCAGGTGCATGACCTGGCGGTGCGCGGGGTGTCGCTGGAGGAGTCGGTCCGGCTGCTCACCGCCTACGACATCCGGGCCGCCTGCGACGTGCTGCGCCCGGTCTACGACGCGACCGACGGCCAGGACGGCCGGGTGTCCATCGAGGTGGACCCGCGGATCGCGCACGACACCGACAAGACCACCGCCGAGGCCAGCGCGCTGTGGTGGCTGGTGGACCGGCCGAACGTGATGATCAAGATTCCGGCCACCGAGGACGGGCTGGCCTCGATCACCGCGGCCACCGCGACCGGGATAAGCGTCAACGTCACCCTGATCTTCTCCATCCAGCGCTACCGCAAGGTGATGGAGGCCTACCTGGCCGGCCTGGAGCAGGCCAGGCAGAACGGCGTCGAGCTTGCCACCATCCGCTCGGTGGCCTCGTTCTTCGTGTCCCGGGTGGATACCGAGATGGACAAGCGGCTGGACAAGCTCGGCAGCGACGAGGCCAAGGCGGTCCGCGGCAAGGCCGGCATCGCCAACGCCCGGCTGGCCTACGAGGCGTTCGAGAGCGTCTTCGCCGGCGAGCGCTGGGACGGCCTGGCCGCCGACGGGGCGCATCCGCAGCGGCCGCTGTGGGCCTCCACCGGGGTGAAGGATCCGACGTACCCCGACACCATGTACGTCACCGAGCTGGTGGCACCGCACACCGTCAACACCATGCCGGAGGCGACCCTGAACGCGGTGGCCGACCACGGCGAGATTCGCGGCAACACCGCGAACACCGGCTACCACGAGGCACGCGGTGTGATGGCGCAGCTGTCCGAGCTGGGCATCGAGATCGACGAGGTGACCGAGCTGCTCGAGGTCGAGGGCGTCAGTAAGTTCATGGACTCCTGGTCGGTGCTGCTGGAGGGCGTGCAGAAGCAACTCCAGGCCGGCGCCAAGAAGGCTGGCAAGTGAGTCCGTCGGCCGAGGCCGGCCAGCTCCGGGTGGAGCTGACCGCGCCGGACGACAGCGGGCTGGCAGACGCCGTGCGGGAGCTCGTCGACGCGGGCGTGGCCGGCAAGATGACCGCCGCGGGATCCCGACGCTGTGGGGCCCGGATGCCGAGTCCGAGGCGGCCATCCGGCTGTCCTGGGCCACCCTGGCCGAGACGTCCCGGCCGCTGGTCGAGCGGATTGAGTCGCTGCGGGCCGAACTGCGTGACGAGGGGCTGGATCACATCGTGCTGGCCGGCATGGGCGGCAGCTCGCTGGCGCCGGAGGTGATCTGCAAGACCGCCGGCGTGCCGCTGGTCACCCTGGACACCACCGACCCCGGCCAGGTGGCCGCCGCGCTGGCCGACCGGCTTGGATCGCACGGTGCTGGTGGTGTCCAGCAAGTCCGGCGGCACGGTGGAGACCGACTCGCACCGGCGGGCGTACGAGCAGGCGTTCACCGACGCCGGCATCGCCCCGAAGACCGCGGATCGTGGTGGTCACCGATCCGGGTTCGCCGCTGCAGCAGATCGCCGAGCAGGCCGGCTACCGCAGCGTCTTCCTGGCCGACCCGCATGTCGGAGGCCGCTACAGCGCGCTCACCGCGTTCGGGCTGGTGCCGGCCGGGCTGGCCGGCGCCGACATCGGTGCGCTGCTGGACTCGGCCGCCGCGGCCGCCCCGGCGCTGGCCGCCGACCAGCCGGACAACCCCGGGCTGCGGCTCGGCGCGCTGCTCGGCCAGGCCCACAATGCCGGCTCGGACAAGGTGGTGTTCGCCGACTTCGGCTCCGGCATCGACTCGGCTTCGGCGACTGGGTCGAGCAGCTGATCGCCGAGTCCACCGGCAAGCAGGGGCTCGGGCCTGCTGCCGGTGGTGGTGGAGGGCCCGACCGCACCCGGCTTCGCCGGAGCCGGTCCGGACGCCATCCTGGTCCGGCTGGCCGGCGCCGCCGGCACCGGATCGGCCACCGAACCGGCCTCCGGCTGGGCCGCCGAGACCGCCGGCCCGCTCGGCGCGCAGATGCTGCTCTGGGAGTACGCCACCGCGGTCGCCGGCCGGCTGATCGGCATCAACCCGTTCGACCAGCCGGACGTGGAGGAGGCCAAGAAGCAGGCCCGGGCGCTGCTCGACGACACCGGCGACAAGGCCGCGCCGCAGCCGGCGTTTACCGACGGCGCGGTGCAGGCGTTCGGGTTGAACCTGGACCTGTCCGGGATCACCGACCTGGCCGGTGCGCTGGCGGCGCTGATCGAGGCGGCACCGGAGCGCGGCTACATCGCCATCCAGGCCTACCTGGACCGGCACGCCGACGCATCCGCCATCGACCTGCGGTCGGCGGTCGCCGCCCGGACCGGGCTGCAGACCACCTTCGGCTGGGGTCCGCGGTTCCTGCACTCGACCGGGCAGTACCACAAGGGCGGCCACCCGAACGGGGTGTTCCTGCAGATTACCGGCGAGGTGACCCGGGATCTGCCGGTGCCGGACCGGCCGTATACCTTCGCATCGCTGCAGCGCGCCCAAGCCGCGGGCGACGCAAGCGTGCTGGCCGACCGGGGCCGGCCGGTGCTACACCTGCACCTGACCGACCGGGCGGCCGGCCTCGCGCAACTCCTCAAGGCCTGCTAGGGGGACCTCCGGTGACCACCACCGACGAACACACCCCGGCCATCGGCGCCGGTGCCGGCCCGAAGCTGCCGGCCGGCCTGCAGTCCAACCCGCTGCGGGATCCGAACGACCGCCGGCTGCCGCGGGTGCCCGAGCCGTGCGCGCTGGTGGTCTTCGGCGTGACCGGCGACCTGGCCCGCAAGAAGCTGCTGCCGGCCATCTACGACCTGGCCAACCGCGGGCTGCTGCCGGCTGACTTCGTGCTGCTCGGCTTCGCCCGGCGGGACTGGGCCGACGGCGACTTCGAGTCGCTGGCCAAAAAGGCCGCCAAGCAGCACGCCCGCACCGGCTGGAACGAGGAGGTGTGGTCCCGGCTGGCCGGCGACATCAAGTTCGTGGCCGGTGCCTTCGACGACGACGATGCCTTCGACCAGCTCGCCCAGACCCTGGACGACCTGCGGGAGAGCCACGGCATCAAGGGCAACGCGGCCTTCTACCTGTCCATCCCGCCCAGCATGTTCCCGGTGGTGCTCAAGCAGATGGAGCGCACCAGGTTGGCCGACAACGCGGCCTCCGGCGGCTGGCGGCGGGTTGTGGTGGAGAAGCCGTTCGGCCACGACCTGGCCTCGCGCCATCGAGCTGAACTCGCTGGTTGACTCGGTGTTCACCGCCGACGACGTGTTCCGGATCGACCACTACCTGGGCAAGGAGACAGTGCAGAACCTGATGGCGCTGCGCTTCGCCAACCAGCTGTTCGAGCCGGTGTGGAACGCCAACTACGTGGACTCGGTGCAGATCACCATGGCCGAGGACGTCGGGATCGGCGGCCGGGCCGCCTTCTACGACGCCACCGGCGCGGCTCGCGACGTGCTGCAGAACCACCTGCTCCAGCTGCTGGCGCTGACCGCGATGGAGGAGCCGGTGGAGTTCACCGCCGAGGCCATCCAGACCGAGAAGCTGAAGGTGCTGCGGGCCATCACGCTGCCGCAGGATCTGGGCCACTACGCGGTGCGCGGCCAGTACGACCAGGGCTGGCTGGCCGGTGAGCGGGTGCCCGCGTACCGGGCGGAGAAGGGCGTGCCGGAGGATTCGAAGCCACCGAGACCTACGCCGCGGTCCGGCTCGGCATCGACACCCGGCGGTGGGCCGGCGTGCCGTTCTACCTGCGCACCGGCAAGCGGCTGCCCCGCCGGGTCACCGAGATCGCGGTGGTGTTCAAGAAGGCGCCGCACCTGCCGTTCAGCCACACCGACACCGAGGAGCTCGGCCACAACCAGATGGTGATCCGGGTCCAGCCGGACGAGGGCGTCACGCTCAAGTTCGGTTCGAAGGTGCCGGGCTCGATGATGGAGGTGCGCGACGTCTCGATGGACTTCCTGTACGGCGAGGCGTTCACCGAGTCCAGCCCGGAGGCCTACGAGCGGCTGATCCTGGACGTGCTGCTCGGCGACGCGACGCTGTTCCCACGCAACCAGGAGGTGGAGGCGTCCTGGCGGGTGATCGATCCGCTGGAGGCGTTCTGGGACGGCCAGCAGCCGGCGACCTACCGAGCCGGCGAGTGGGGGCCGAAGGCGGCCGACGAAATGCTGGCCCGAGACGGCCGGGCATGGCGCCGGCCATGACCGGGGCTAACGGAGGGGAGGCCCAGTGACAACGCTCTGGGACACCACCGGCACGGCCGTGGTGCAGGCGCTGGCCGCCGAGCGGCGCACCGGTGGCGCGGTGACCAGCGGGCTGGCGCTCACCCTGGTGGTGGTGCTGGAGGAGAAGGACACCGGCGACGTCGAGGCCGCGGTGGCCACGGCGGCGGCCAAGCACCCGATGCGGGTCATCATGGTGCTGCGGCACAACATCGAGGCGCCGGTCCCCCGGTTGGATGCCGAGGTGTCCATCGGCGGCCGGCTGGGACCGGGCGAGTCGGTGGTGCTGCGGATGTTCGGCCGGCTGGCGCTGCACGCCGAGTCGGTCACGCTGCCACTGCTCGCGCCGGACGCCCCGGTGGTGACCTGGTGGTACTCCCGCACCCCCAAGACCATCGCGCACGACCCGCTCGGGGTGTTCGCCGACCGGCGGATCACCAACGTGATCCGCGACGCCGACCCGGCCGCCTCGCTGCGGCAGCGGGCCGAGGACTTCGCGCCGGGCGACACCGACCTGACCTGGACGGTGATCACGCCGTGGCGGGCGGCGCTGGCCTCCGCCTTCGACACCGCCGCCGCGCCGGCCCGCTCGGTCACCGTGTTCGGCAACCCGGTGGATCCGTCGGCGCAGCTGCTGGCCGGCTGGCTGACCGCCCGGCTGGGCTACAAAGTGCCGGTGGAGAAGGCCGAGGGCAAGTACATCACCGCGGTCTCGGTGGAGTTCGAGGACGGCCGCGAGGTCAAGATGACCAACGAGGGCTACAAGTTGCTGATGCGCCGGCCGGGGCAGCCGGACACCATCCAGCCGTTCCCGCAGCGCACCACCGGCGACATGCTGGCCGAGGAGCTGCGCCGGCTGGACGCCGACGAGCCGTACGCCGAGGCGCTGGGAGCGGTGTCCGGCCTGTCCGACCTGGCCAAGCGGCCGGCCGTGCGCACCCACATCTGGATGGATCCGGCGCTGGCCAACCAGGAGGCCTGAGCGGTGGCCGCGGTGCCGGAGTTGATCGTGCAGGACGATCCGCAGCGGCTGGCCGCCGATGTGGCACTGCGCAGCCTGGGCACGCTGGCCGCCGCCCAGGCATCCCGCGGCCGCGCGGTGCTGGCACTTACCGCCGGCTCCATCCTGGAGGCGGTCTGGCAGGCCATCGCCGACTCACCCTCGGCCGGCACGGTGGACTGGAGCCGGGTGGACGTGTGCTGGGCCGACGAGCGGTTCGTGCCGGCCGGCTCGTCCGATCGCAACGACGTCCCGGCGCAGCGCCTGCTGTTCGGGCAGGAGCCGTTCTCGGCCGCCCGGCAGCTTTCCATGCCGGCCAGTGACGGCCCGCATCCGGACCTGGACGAGGCGGCCGCCTACTACGCCGGCCAGCTGGCCGGGCTGCGCCGGCCGGACGACGACGGCGAGCTGCCGCGCTTCGACCTGGTCCTGCTCGGCGTCGGCCCGGACGGGCACTGCGCCTCGCTGTTTCCGAACCATCCCGGCACGCTCGCCACCGGCGAGACGGTGATCGGGGTGCGCAACTCGCCGAAGCCGCCACCCAACCGGCTCTCGTTCACCTTCGACACCCTGGGGCTGGCCGACGAGGTCTGGTTCGTGGTGTCCGGCGCCGGCAAGGCCGACGCGGTAGCGCTGGCGCACAGCGGGTCCAGCCGGGAGCAGATCCCGTCGGCCGGGCCCAAGGGCCGGCGCCACACGTTGTGGCTGGTCGACAAGGCGGCCGCCACGCTGCTGCGGCGCTGAGGTTGCGGGCCTGGAGCCCTACTCGCCGCGGCGGGCGCGCAACCGGGCGAGGGCTTCCTCGAGCAACGCGTCACCGTCGGCGTCCGAGCGGCGTTCCTTCACGTAGGCCAGGTGGGTCTTGTACGGCTCGGTGCGCGGTGCGGCCGGCGGCGCCGCCTCCTCCCGTCCGGCCGGGAAGCCGCAGCGCTTGCAGTCCCAGGTGTCCGGGATGGCGGCGTCCAGCGAGAAGGCGGGCCGGGTCTCGTGCCCGTTGGCGCAGAAGAACGAGACCTGCTGGCGCGGTGCGGACTCGCCGCGCTCGCGCTCGCCCATCGGTCCGGCGCCTACCCGGCTGCCCCGGATGGCATTACCGCCTGCTGCCACTTCTGGACTCCCGTCGTGTTGGCGAAGATCGCACCCCGATACCGCAGACGACGACTGCCGCGCCGGCCGTTCGGTGGGGGCGGTCGATGAACCCTAGCTGTTCTTGTACAGCAGCCCGAGGCCGATGATGCAGATGGACCAGACCACGCCGGCGACGATGGTCAACCGGTCCAGGTTGCGCTCCACCACGGAGGAGCCGGACAGGCTGGAGTACAGGGAGCCGCCGAACATCGAGGATAGGCCGCCGCCCTTGCCCCGGTGCAGCAGGATCAGCACGATCAGCAGCAGGCTGGCTGCGATCAGCACTATCGACAGGGTCAGGATCATCGGGTATTCGGGCCTCGTTCTCGACGGACGCGTTCGCGCCGACTCCCGGCGCAGCTAGAGGATATCAACTGCTGAACCCGCCGCCGGTTGCGTCTCGCGGCGCGGGTTCGCGGGGCTCCGCTCCTCGCGCCTGCGATGCTCACTCGCTACAGCCGAGCGGTGCCGATTGGCTCGGCTGCACGCTCGCTCCGCTCCTCGACGCTGCGCGCCTGCGATGCTCACTCGCTACAGCCGCGCGGCGGCGACGCAGATGCCGGCGAACTCCTCCCCCACCAGGCTGGCGCCGCCGACCAGGGCGCCGTCCACGTCCGGCTGGGAGACGATGTCGCCGGCGTTGGTGGACTTCACCGACCCGCCGTAGAGCACCCGCACGCCGTCGGCCAGCTCGGTGGAGTACAGCTCGCCCAGCCGGGCCCGCAGGGCCGCGCACACTTCCTGCGCGTCGGCCGGGGTGGCCACCTTGCCGGTGCCGATGGCCCAGACCGGTTCGTAGGCGATCACCACCGAGGCGGCCTGCTCCTCTCCGATGCCGGCCAGTGCCTGGGCGAGCTGGTCCACGCAGTGCTCGACGTGCCAGCCCTCCTCGCGCACCGGCAGCTGCTCACCGACGCACAGGATCGGGGTGAGCCCGCTGGTGTAGGCGGCCTTCACCTTGGCGTTGATCAGCTCGTCGGTCTCGCCGTGGTGCTGCCGGCGCTCGGAGTGCCCGATCACCACGAACGTGCAGCCGAGCTTGGCCAGCATCGCCCCGCAGATGTCGCCGGTGTAGGCGCCGGACGGGTGCGGGGACAGGTCCTGGGCGCCGTAGGTCAGCCGAAGCCGGTCACCGTCCACCAGCGTCTGCACCGAGCGGATGTCGGTGAACGGCGGCAGCACCGTGACGTCCACCGCGTCGTAGTGCTGTGGCTTGAGGCTGAAGGCAATCTTCTGCACCAAGGCGATGGCCTCGAAGTGGTTGAGGTTCATCTTCCAGTTGCCTGCGATCAGCGGCTGTCGGCGCGAGGTCTTGGCCAACTCAGTTCTCCCAGGCCGCACGCAGCACGGACAGGCCGGGAAGCTGCTTGCCCTCCAGGTACTCCAGCGACGCTCCACCGCCGGTGGAGATGTGGGAGAACCGGTTCTCATCGATCCCCAGCGTGCGGACGGCGGCGGCAGAGTCGCCGCCGCCGACCACGGTCAGCCCGGAGGCCCGGGTGATCGCCTCGGCCACCTCCCGGGTGCCGTCGGCGAACGGGGTGACCTCGAAGACGCCCATCGGGCCGTTCCAGAACACCGTGCCGGCCCCGGCCAGCACCTCGGTGAAGTGGGCGACGGACTCCGGGCCGATGTCGAGGCCCTTCTGCCCGGCCGGGATGGCATCGGCCGGCACCGTCCGCGGTCTGGGCATCCTCGCTGACCTCGGCGGCCACCACCACGTCGGTGGGCAGCACGATCTTGTCGCCGGACTCGGCCAGCAGCCGCCGGCAGGTCTCGACCTGGTCGTCCTCTAGCAGCGAATCGCCCACCTCGTGGCCCTGTGCCTTGAGGAAGGTGAAGCACATGCCACCGCCGACCAGCAACCTGTCCACCTGGGGCAGCAGCGAGGAGATCACCGCGAGCTTGTCCGACACCTTCGAGCCGCCCAGCACCACCACGTACGGCCGGGCCGGCGCGCCGTCCTCTCCGGTGAGCTGGCACAGCACCTCGACCTCGCGGCGGACCAGGTCGCCGCAGTAGTGCGGCAGCAGCTCGGCCACGTCGTAGACCGAGGCGTGCGCCCGGTGCACCGCGCCGAAGGCGTCATCGACGTAGGCGCCGCCCTCGTCCTCGCCGCCGGTCAGGCTGGCCAGTGCCTTGGCGAAGCCGGCCCGCTCGGCCGGGTCCTTGGCGGTCTCGCCCGGATTGAACCGGACGTTCTCCAGCAGCAGCAGCTCGCCGTCGTGCAGCTCGTTGGCCAGCAGCCGGGCGCTCTCCCCCACCGTGTCCAGGGCGAACCGGACCGGGCTGCCGAGCAGTTGGGCCAACCGGTCGGCCACCGGACGCAGCGAGTACTTCGCCTCCGGCGCGCCCTTCGGCCGGCCCAGATGCGCGGCGACGATGACCCGGGCACCCTTCTCCAGCAGCCGCACCAGCACCGGCAGCGACGCCCGAATCCGGCCGTCGTCGGTCACCGTCGGCGAGTCGCCGCCGGACAGCGGCACGTTCAGGTCACACCGGACCAGCACCCGCCGGCCCCGCACACCCACCCGGATCAGGTCATCGACGGTGCGCATCTCGGGCGGCGTTACAGGCTGGAGCCGACGAAGCCGACCAGGTCGACCAGCCGATTGGAATAGCCCCATTCGTTGTCGTACCAGCCGACCACCTTGACCTGGTTGCCGATCGCCTTGGTCAGCCCCGCGTCGAAGATGCAGGACGACGGGTCGGTGACGATGTCGCTGGACACGATCGGGTCCTCGGTGTAGGTCAGGTAGCCCTTCAGCGCACCGTCGGCGGCGGCCCGGTAGGCGGCCTTGATCTCGTCCAGCGCTGACCTCGGAGCCGAGCGTGACGGTCAGGTCAGTGGCCGAGCCGGTGGGCACCGGAACCCGCAGCGCGTAGCCGTCCAGCTTGCCCTTCAGCTCCGGCAGCACCAGCCCGATCGCCTTGGCGGCTCCGGTCGAGGTGGGCACGATGTTGAGCGCGGCCGCCCGGGCCCGGCGCAGATCCTTGTGCGGCCCGTCCTGCAGGTTCTGGTCCTGGGTGTAGGCGTGGATGGTGGTCATCAGGCCACGCTCGATGCCCCAGTTGTCGTGCAGCACCTTGGCCAGCGGCGCCAGGCAGTTGGTGGTGCAGGAGGCGTTGGAGATGATGTGGTGGTTGGCCGGGTCGTAGCCGGCGTGGTTGACCCCCATCACCACCGTGATGTCGTCGTCGGTGGCCGGCGCGGAGATGATGACCTTCTTGGCACCCCCGTCCAGGTGCTTGCGGGCGTCGGCCGCCTTGGTGAAGAAGCCGGTGGACTCGACCACCACGTCCACGCCGAGGTCCTTCCACGGCAGGTTGGCCGGGTCGCGCTCGACCAGCACCCGGATCGGCAAGCCGGCGACCAGGATGTTCTCGGCGTCGGCACTGACCTCGGCCGGGAAGCGGCCCAGGATCGAGTCGTACTTGAGCAGGTGGGCCAGCGTCTTGGTGTCGGTGAGGTCGTTGACGGCGACCACCTCGACGTCGGCGCCGGCAGCATTGCAGCGGCGCGGTAGAAGTTACGGCCGATCCGTCCGAAACCGTTGATACCAACCCGAACTGTCACTGCACATCTCCTCGTTCTGCCGTCCGGACCGGTTGCGCAGCCCGGGAACCTCTCTGGCGGCGAAGGTCGCCGAAGGGTGGTGCGCCGGGTGGCCGCGACGCTGCTGGGCCGCCCTTGTCAATATCCGACCTTATCGGTTACGGCTGTCCGGTACGACGCCAGCCCACGGCCGGGCCGCAGGTTCGAGGCAGGTGTTTCGAAAGTGGCCAGTCGGATGGAGGTGGCCGCCGGTTACGGGGCGAGCATCTCCGGGGTGACCGCGGCCTCGGTGTTCGGAATGCCGTCGTCGGCGGCCCGCTTGTCGGCCATCGCCAGCAGCCGACGGATCCGGCCGGCCACCGCATCCTTGGTCATCGGCGGGTCGGACAGGCTGCCCAGTTCCTCCAGCGAGGCCTGCTTGTGCTCCAACCGCAGCCGGCCGGCCTGCAGCAGGTGCTCCGGGGCGTCGTCGCCGAGGATGGCCATCGCCCGCTCCACCCGGGCGCCGGCGGCCACCGCGGCCCGGGCCGAGCGGCGCAGGTTGGCGTCGTCGAAGTTGGCCAGCCGGTTGGCGGTGGCCCGCACCTCGCGCCGCATCCGGCGCTCCTCCCAGGCCATCACCGAGTCGTGCGCGCCGAGCCGGGTGAGCAGGGCGCCGATCGCGTCGCCGTCGCGCACCACCACCCGGTCGGCACCGCGCACCTCGCGGGCCTTGGCCAGGATGCCGAGCCGGCGGCCGGCACCGACCAGGGCCAGGGCAGCCTCGTTGCTGGGGCAGGTGATCTCCAGCGCGCCGGCCCGGCCCGGCTCGGTCAGCGAGCCGTGCGCCAGGAACGCGCCGCGCCAGGCAGCCTCGGCCTCGGCGATGGTGCCCGCCACGATCTGGGTCGGCAGGCCGCGCACCGGCCGCCCGCGCAGGTCCACCAGGCCGGCCTGCCGGGCCAGGCCCTCACCGTCCTTGGCAACCCGCACCAGGTAGCGGGTGCCCTTGCGCAGGCTGCCGCCGGTGACCACCTGGATCTCGGCGTTGTGCCCGTACACCTCGGCGATCTCCTTGCGCAGCCGGCGGGCCACCGAGCCGGTGTCCAGTTCGGCCTCGACCACGATGTGGCCGGCGACCAGGTGCAGCGCGCCGGCGAAGCGCAGCATGGTGGCGATCTCGGCACGGCGAGCCGTCGCCCTGGTGATGGTCACCCGGCTCAGTTCGTCCTTGACCGCGGCCGTCATCGCCATCAGCGCACTCCTTGTCCCGTGCCGCGACGCGGCGCTGCGTCGCGGTGCCGTTGTTCACCCGGCATCGCCGGGCTGGTCCTTGCCTGTCGTGTCAGTCATCCCGCCCACCGACAGCCCCCACTCCGGCAGCTCCACCGCCGGCTGCCCCGGCGTCGGCTGTTCCGGCGTCGGCTGTTCGGTCATCGGAAGTCCCAGCGCGGCTGCCACCGCAGCACTGAGCTTGCCAGCATCATGCCGCCCTGTCGCGCCGGCGGCGGCCACCGGGGCGAGCAGCAGCCGGGCGCCGGCTGCCGTGGCGTATTGCCGCAGGCCTCGATGATCAAGGACTGCATCGCTGTCGGCTATGACCACATCCATCCTCAATCTCGGGCAGTTGTCCCGCAATGCTCGCAGGTGCTGCTCGGGCGAGAATCCCTCGGTTTCACCAGCCTGTTGTTCCAGGTTGAGGATAACGACTCGGCGTGCCGACGTCAGCGTGAGTGCCGAGGCCAGGCCCGGCACCAGCAGGTGTGGAATGACGCTGGTGAACCACGAGCCCGGGCCGAGGATCACCGCGTCGGCCGCCAGGATCGCCGCCGCCGCCTCCGGGCAGGCCGGCGGATCGGCCGGGATCAACTCGATCGAGGTGACCCGGCCGGCGGTGGCGGCGATCGCGGACTGACCCCGGATCCAGCGCCGCTGCACCGGGTCGTCGGCATCGACGCTGTGCACCTCGGCGATCAGGTCCAGCGGGCCCACCGACATCGGCAGCACCCGGCCCCGTGCCCCGATCAGCCGGCCGAGCTGGTCCAGCGCCCGGACCGGTTCAGCGTGCAGTTCCATCAGGCCGGTCAGCAGCAGGTTGCCGATCGGGTGGCCGGCCAGCGCACCGGTGCCACCGAGACGGTGTTGCAGCACGTCCGACCACGAGGTGCCGTCCGGGCCGAGTGAGCGGCTGGCCAGCGCGGCCAGCGCCATCCGCAGGTCGCCCGGCGGCAGCACCCCGAGCTCGCGCCGGATCCGGCCGGACGATCCGCCGTCGTCGGCGACGGTGACGATGGCGGTGATCTCGATGTCCAACTGGCGCAGCGCGGACAGCGAGGCGTACAGGCCGTGCCCGCCGCCGAGCGCGACCACCTTGGGACGGCTCACTGGCGGCGCCCGCTCTGACTCTTCGGGCGGGCGCCCATCGCGGCGCGCGCTCCGCTGCTCGCTTCCGCCGCGATGCTCACTCGCGCCCCAGGTCGCGGTGCACCGCGGTGGCCCGCACGCCCAGGTCGGTGAGCCGGCGGGCCAGCTCGGCGGCCATCGCCACCGACCGGTGCTTGCCGCCGGTACAGCCGACCGCCAGCGTCAGGTACTGCTTGCCCTCCCGGCGGTAGCCGGCGCCGATGATCTGCAGCACCTCCATGTACCGCTGCAGGAACGGACCGGTCGACTCCTGGCTGAGCACGTAGTCGGCGACCGGCTGGTCCTCGCCGGTGAGGTCGCGCAGCTCCGGTATCCAGTGCGGGTTCGGCAGGAACCGGACGTCCACCACCAGGTCGGCGTCGATCGGCAGGCCGTACTTGAAGCCGAAGGACACCACGGTGGCGCGGAGCTGGGGCGAGTCCCTGCCGTCGGAGGCGAACGCCTCCTCGATGGCCCGCCGCAGCTGGTGCACCGAGCGATCAGTGGTGTCCAGCACCAGGTCGGCGATGTCACGCAGCGGAGCCAGGATCCGGCGCTCGGCGGCGATGCCGTCGGACAGCCGGCCGTCACCCTGCAGCGGGTGCGCCCGCCGGTTGCTCTCGAACCGCCGGATCAGCACGCTGTCGCTGGCCTCCAGGAACAGGATCCGGGGACGCAGTTCCCGCCGTTCCAGCTCGCCGATGACGCCGGTGAGGTCGGTGGAGAAGGCCCGGCTGCGCACGTCCATCACCACGGCCAACCGGGTCACCGCGCCCTGGCTGCGGCTGCCCAGATCGACCATGGTGGCGACCAGCTCCGGTGGCAGGTTGTCCACCACGAAGAAGCCGAGGTCCTCCAGGCATTTGGCGGCGGTGCTCCGGCCGGCGCCGGACAGGCCGGTGACGATCACGGTCTCCAGCGCGCCGTGTTCGGCACCGGGCATCCTGCTGGTTCCTCTCGCTGTCGGGTGTGGTTCACCGCACGCACTTTCCGCGGGTGCGTGGGCCATTCTGGCAAAGATCGACCGGCGTGGCCGCCAACCGCGCTAGCCGACAACCTCGCCGGTCGTCATGTTCACCGCGGGCTCGGTCTCGGCGGCGGCTAACTGCTCGTGCACCCGCTTGGCCAGCTCCGGACCGAAGCCGGGCACCGCGGCGATCTCGGCCACCGAGGCGGCGCGCAGCCGCTTGAGGGAGGAGAACTGCTTCAGCAGCGCCTTGCGCCGGGCCGGGCCGAGCCCCGCGATGCCGGTCAGCTGTGATTCGGTCATCGACTTCGACCGCTTCTGCCGGTGGAAGGTGATCGCGAACCGGTGCGCCTCGTCGCGCACCCGCTGCAGCAGGTAGAGCGCCTCGGAGCTGCGAGGCAGGATCACCGGGTGGTCCTCGTCCGGCAGCCACACCTCCTCCAGCCGCTTGGCCAGCCCGACCAGGGTCACGTCGGTGATGCCGAGTTCGGTCAGCACCGCCTGCGCGGCGGCCACCTGCGGGGCGCCGCCGTCCACCACCACCAGGTTCGGCGGGTAGGCGAACTTGCGCGGCCGGCCGTCCTCGGTGAGCGGACTTGCCTGGTCGGCGGCCGACTCGGCGGTCTCGGCCAGGTACCGGCTGAACCGGCGGCGGATGACCTCGGCGATCCAGTCCACGTCGCCGCCGCCCTCGCGCATCGCGAACCGCCGGTACTCGCTCTTGCGAGCCAGCCCGTCCTCGAAGACCACCATGCTGGCCACCACGTTGGTGCCTTGCACGTGGCTGATGTCGAAGCACTCGATGCGCAGCGGCGCATCCGGCATGTCCAGCGCCTCCTGCAGGTCCGCTAGCGCCTGGGAGCGGGCGGTGAGGTCGCTGGCCCGGCGCAGCTTGTACTGCAGGAAGGCCTGCTCGGCGTTGCGCTGCACGGTCTGCATCAGCGACCGCTTGTCGCCGCGCTGCGGCACCCGCAGCGACACCCGGCTGCCGCGGATCTCGGCGAGCAGCTCGGCCAGCGCCTCGTGGTCGTCCGGCAGCTCGGGCACCAGCACCTCGCGCGGGATGACCGCATCGTCCTGGCCGTAGAACTGCAGCACGAACTGCTCGACCAGGCCCTTCAGCCCGGCCTGCTCGGCGCCCGGGTCGAGGCCGGCCGCGGCGTCCACTACCCAGCCGCGCTGGCCCCGCACCCGGCCCTCCCGGACGTGGAAGACCTGCACCGCGGCGGACAGCTCATCGGTGGCGAAGGCGACCACGTCGGCGTCCGCGCCGTCGCTGAGCACCACCGCCTGCTTCTCCATGGAGCGACGCAGCGCGGCCAGGTCGTCGCGCAGCCGGGCCGCCAGCTCGAACTCCAGATCCGCGCTGGCCTCGGCCATCTGCTTCTCCAGCCGGCGGATCATGGTGTCGGTCTTGCCGGCCATGAAGTCGCAGAAGTCCTCCACGATCCGCCGGTGCTCCTCGGCCGACACCCGGCCGACGCAGGGCGCGCTGCACTTGCCGATGTAGCCGAGCAGGCACGGCCGGCCGATCTGGCCGGCCCGCTTGAACACCCCGTTGGAACAGGTGCGGGCCGGAAACACCCGCAGCAGCAGATCCAGCGTCTCCCGGATCGCCCAGGCATGCGCGTACGGGCCGAAGTAGCGCACGCCGGGCCGCTTCGCCCCGCGCATCACCTGCAGCCGGGGGAACTCCTCGTTCAGGGTGACCGCCAGCGACGGGTAGGACTTGTCGTCGCGGTAGCGGACGTTGAACCGGGGGTCGAACTCCTTGATCCAGTTGAACTCCAGCTGCAGCGCCTCGACCTCGGTGTTGACGATGGTCCACTCGACGCTGGCTGCCGAGGTGACCATCTGCCGGGTGCGCGGGTGCAGCGCCGCGGGGTCGGCGAAGTAGGAGTTCAGCCGGGAGCGGAGGCTGATCGCCTTGCCGACGTAGATCACCCGGCCGGCGGCGTCCCGGAACTTGTAGACCCCCGGTTCGACCGGGATGGTTCCCGGCGCCGGGCGGTAGGTCGAGGGATCAGCCACTCTCCAACCCTAAACTTTCCGAACGCTGTAGTTTGTCCCGCCGGACCGCGCATTCGCCCGGCCCGGACCTTCCCATGCCGGCGGGCTTACCCGGGCCGGGCTCGCCCGGTACGGGGCTCGCCCGGTACGGAGCTGCCGGTGGGGCTCACCCGTACGGGGCCGCTTGCCCTCGAGGCTCGCCCGGGCGGGCTCAGCCGCGCCGGGTGCGGCTGGTTGTGCCGCCCGTGCCCACCTTGGCTGCCGCGGTGCGCTTGGCCGCCGAGCGCTTGGGTGCGGCGTCCGAGCCGGCGGCCGGACTGGCCGCGCGACCGTTGGTCTTGCCGGCGACCGTGGACCTCGTTGCCGCGGAACCGTTCGTTTTCCGGGCGCTGTTCGTCTTCGCGGTACCGCTCGCCTTGGCCGAAGCGTTGGCCTTCGCGGCGCCGTTCGTCGCCGGCGACCGGCCGCTGCGGGTCGTACGCCGGGGCGGTTCCAGCCGGTCGGACAGCATCTCGGCCAGGAACCGCCCGGTGTGCGAGCCGGCCACCATGGCAACCTCCTCCGGGGTGCCCTCGGCCACCACCCGGCCACCGCCGGAACCGCCTTCCGGACCCAGGTCGATCACCCAGTCGGCGGTCTTGATGACGTCCAGGTTGTGCTCGATGACCAGCACCGTGTTGCCCTTGTCCACCAGCGAGTGCAGCACGCCGAGCAGCTTGGACACGTCCTCGAAGTGCAGGCCGGTGGTGGGCTCGTCCAGCACGTAGATGGTGCGTCCGGTGGAGCGCTTCTGCAGTTCGCTGGCCAGCTTCACCCGCTGCGCCTCGCCGCCGGACAGGGTCGGCGCCGGCTGGCCGAGCCGGACGTAGCCGAGTCCGACGTCCACCAGCGTCTCCAGGTGCCGGGCGATCCGGGAGATCGGCTTGAAGAACTCGGCAGCCTCCTCGATCGGCATGTCCAGCACCTCGGCGATGGTCTTGCCCTTGTAGTGCACCTCGAGGGTCTCCCGGTTGTACCGGGCGCCCTTGCACACCTCGCACGGCACGTAGACGTCCGGCAGGAAGTTCATCTCGATCTTGATGGTGCCGTCGCCGGCGCAGTTCTCGCAGCGGCCGCCCTTGACGTTGAAGGAGAACCGGCCCTGCTGGTAGCCGCGCACCTTGGCCTCGGTGGTCTCGGAGAACAGCTTGCGGATGTGGTCGAAGACGCCGGTGTAGGTGGCCGGGTTGGACCGTGGCGTACGACCGATCGGCGACTGGTCGACGCCGACCACCTTGTCCAGCAGTTCGACCCCGCGCACCCGCTTGTGCCGGGCCGGCGGCAGCTTGGCGCCATTGATCTTGTTAGCCAGGGTGGTGTAAAGGATGTCGTTGACCAGGGTCGACTTGCCGGACCCGGACACGCCGGTGATCGCGACGAACACGCCCAGCGGGAAGTTGACCGTCAGGTTCTGCAGGTTGTGCTCGCGGGCGCCCTTCGACGACGAGTTCCCGACCGGGCGTCAGCGGCCGGCGGATCACCGGAACCTCGATCGCCCGCTTGCCGGACAGGTAGTTGCCGGTGATCGAATCCGGAGTGGAGAGCAGGTCCTCCAACGTGCCGGACACCACGATCTGGCCGCCGTGCTCGCCGGCCCGCGGGCCGATGTCGACGATCCAGTCGGCCGCCTTGATGGTGTCCTCGTCGTGCTCGACCACGATCAGCGTGTTGCCCAGGTTCTTCAGCCGGACCAGGGTCTCGATCAGCCGGCGGTTGTCCCGCTGGTGCAGGCCGATGGACGGCTCGTCCAGCACGTAGAGCACGCCGACCAGGCCGGCGCCGATCTGGGTGGCCAGCCGGATCCGCTGCGCCTCGCCACCGGCCAGGGTCGCCGCCGCCCGGTCAAGCGAGAGGTAGTCCAGGCCGACGTCGACGAGGAAGCCAGCCGGGCGTTGACCTCCTTGACCACCCGCAGCGCGATCATCTCCTCGCGCGGGGTGAGCTCCAGGTTGGCCAGGAACTGGGCGGCCTCCCCGATCGACAGGGCGCACACGTCGGCGATGGACCTGCCACCCACAGTGACGGCGAGGATCTCCGGCTTCAGCCGGGTGCCGTTGCAGGTTGGGCAGTTCACCTCCCGCATGTAGCCCTCGTACTTCTCGCGGGACCAGTCGCTGTCGGTCTCGGCATGCCGGCGCTCCAGCCACGGCACCACGCCCTCGTAGGTGGCGTAGTACGAGCGCTCCCGGCCGTAGCGGTTGCGGTAGCGGACGTGCACCTGGTCGGCCGAGCCGTGCAGCACCGCCTTCTGCGCCCGGGCCGGCAGCCGTTCCCAGGGGGTTTGCAGGCTGAAGCCGAGCTGGTCGGCCAGGCCCTCGAGCAGCCGGAGGAAGTACTCGTTGTCCGAACCGGACGACCAGGGGGCGATGGCACCCAGTTCCAGCGACCGCTCCGGATCGGGCACCACCAGCTCCGGATCGACCTCCTTGCGCACCCCGATGCCGGAGCAGGTCGGGCAGGATCCGAACGGCGCGTTGAAGGAGAACGACCGGGGCTCCAGCTCGTCGATGGCCAGCGGGTGGTCGTTCGGGCAGGCCAGCCGCTCGGAGAACCGCCGCTCCCGGTTCGGGTCGTCGTCGGCCAGATCGACGAAGTCGAGGATGATCAGGCCACCGGCCAGGCCGAGGGCGGTCTCCACCGAATCGGTGATCCGCTGCTTGCTGGTGGCACGCGCGGTCAGCCGGTCGACCACCACCTCGATGGTGTGCTTCTCCTGCTTCTTCAGCGTCGGCGGCTCGGTCAGGGGGTAGTTCACGCCGTCCACCCGGACCCGGGAGTACCCCTTGGTCTGCAGGTCGGCGAACAGGTCGACGTACTCGCCCTTGCGCTCTCGGATCACCGGGGCGAGCACCTGGAACCGGGTGCCGTCGGGCATCTCCAGCACCCGGTCGACGATCTGCTGCGGGGTCTGCCTGCTGATCGGCTCGCCGCAGATCGGGCAGTGCGGGTGGCCGATCCGGGCGAACAGCAGCCGCAGGTAGTCGTAGACCTCGGTGATGGTGCCCACGGTAGACCGGGGGTTGCGCGAGGTGGACTTCTGGTCGATCGAGACGGCCGGCGACAGGCCCTCGATGAAGTCCACATCCGGCTTGTCCATCTGCCCGAGGAATTGCCGAGCGTAAGCAGACAGTGACTCGACGTAGCGACGTTGGCCCTCGGCGAAGATGGTGTCGAAGGCCAGCGACGACTTGCCCGACCCGGACAGCCCGGTGAACACGATCATCGCGTCCCGGGGCAGGTCGAGATGGACGTCCTTGAGGTTGTGCTCGCGCGCACCACGGACGATCAATCGGTCAGCCACGTTGTTCTCTTCGCTCCCCTACGGCTGGGCTGGCTCGGCGCTGCTGCGTCGGCACGGCTGTGATTCGCATGTGGTTCGGCTCGGCATGACCGCAGGGATCGGACCGCCCCGCGAGGTCACGTCTGACAGTAATGGTGGGGTACGACAATGTCCTCCGGACGCCTGCCGGTACCGGGCGCTCCGGACGCCGCTCGGCCCGCGGGCGCCCCCCGGTCGGGCATCATCGAGGCATGGCACGCACGATCGCAACCATTACCCGGGTGGAACGTCCGGAGCTGGCGGATTTCATCCGGCCCCGGCACCACATGATCCTGCTCACCCGGCGGGCCGACGGCGCACCGCAGGCCTCGCCGGTCACCGCCGGGTTGGACGCCGACGGCCGGGTGGTGATCTCCACCTATCCGGAGCGGGCCAAGGTGCACAACCTGCGCCGGGATCCGCGCTGCAGCCTGCTGGTGCTGTCCGATGACTTCGGCGGTGCCTGGGTGCAGGCCGACGGCAACGCCGAGGTGCTCGACCTGCCGGACGCGCTGGAGCCGCTGATCGAGTACTACCGGTCGATCTCCGGAGAGCACCCGGACTGGCAGGAGTACCGGCAGGCGATGCTCGAGCAGGGCAAGTCGCTGATCCGGATCGAGCTCACCCGGTGGGGTCCGATCGCCACCGGTGGCTTCCCGGCCCGGCTCGCCGAGAACTGAGGTACAGCTAGGACGCCCGCTTCCGCGCCGTCGAGGCCTTCTTGGCTGCGGCCTTCTTGGCGGGCGCCTTCTTCGCCGTTGCCCTCTTGGCGGGCGCCTTCTTCGTCCCGGCCTTCTTTGCCGCCGACGCCTTCTTCCCAGCAGCCTGCTTCGTCCCGGCCTTGTTCGCCGCCGCCTTCTTGGCAGCCGCCTTCTTGGCACCCGTCTTCTTGGCACTCGTCTTCTTGGCAGCCGCCTTCGCGCCGGAACGGCCAGACCGGGCGTCGTCCACGCTGCGCCGCAGCACCTCCAGCAGGTCCACCACGTTGGTCGGCTCCGGCGCCCCCTCGCTGGGCCGGAACTCGGCACCGGATCGCTTGGACTCGATCAGTTCGTTCACCCGGTCGGTGTAGGTGTCGCGGTAGTCCGTCGGCCGCCAGTCGCCGGCCATCGACTCGATCAGCGAGGTGGCCATCTTCAGCTCCTGGCCACGGAACCTGACCCGGCCGGGCACGTCGAGCTCGGATTTCGGGTCGCGTACCTCGTCGGCGAAGTACAGCGTCTCCAGCACCAGCACGTCGCCGTCAGCCCGAACCGCGGCCAGGTGCTCCTTGCCGTGCATGACGAACATCGCGATCCCGGCTTTGCCGGCCTCGGCCATCGCGTCGCGCAGCAGCGCATAGGACTTCTCGGTGTCCTCGCCGGCCGGTGCCAGGTAGTACGGCTTGGCGAAGTAGACCGGGTCGATGTCGGCCAGGTCCACGAACGCGGTGATCTCCAGCGACCGCGACTTGCCGGGGGCCACCGAATCCAGGTCCTCGTCGCTGAGCATCACGTACTCGCCGTCGCCGACCTCGGCGCCGCGCACGATGTCGCCGTAGTCCACCTCCCTGCCAGTCCGCTCGTTGACCCGCTTGTACCGAATCCGGTCCTTGGTGCCCTGCTGGAACTGGTGGAACGACGGCTCGTGCTCCTGCACCGCCGTGTAGAGCCCGACCGGTATCGAGACCAGCCCGAAGCTGATCACCCCACTCCAGATTGCCCGCGCCATGGCTGCCTCCCAGACGGTGTCCCGCGAGTTCCGTTCGCAGACATCATTCCCAGCCGCGGACGTCTGCAGCTGGCTCCGCCGGCACAGTGGCCCAAGTCATGAGCGGGGCGGCCAACCTAGGCGCCGTGGCAGTCAGGGCGGAAAATCAACTAACCCGGATAAATAGGTCAGGGATCACTGCTTGGAAAGGGCCGGACTCGATGACGACCTCCTACCGCTCCTCCTTCACGAGCGCGCTGCGGCTTTCCGGCTACGCCAACCTGCTCGATGCCGGCTACACCGAGTTGCTGGATCCGCGGCAGGTCGCAGCCGACCGGGACGACTTCAGCCGAGCCCTGCTCGAGGATGGCATCCGGCACGAGCAGAAGGCGGTGCCATCGGATCCCAGGCCGCTGCTGATCTCCCAGCAGGCCTACGACCGGATCGCCGAGTCGTTCCGGGCGCTGTTCCCGCTGCTGGAACGTGGCATCGAGCTGTATCGAACGGACCCGGCGGTACGCCGGTACTTCAACCTGGCGCCGCGACATGACTCGCTGATCCGGCTGCCGACCTCCTACCGGCCCGAGATCGGGGTATGCCGGTACGACTTCACGCTGGACGGCACCGGGCGCCCGTGGATCTACGAGCTGAACACCGCCTGCCCCGCCTCGGCCACCTACGCCGTCCGCTATCGGGAGCTGGCCGCCACCGGCCGGATCCAGGCCGAACTCGACCGGCGCGGCCTGCCCGCCCGCCCGATGCCGTTGGAGCAGCCGAACTCCTTCGCGGCCGCCATGCTGGACTCGGCGGCCCGCAACGGCCGTACCGTACGGGCGGTGGCGGTGCTGAACAGCCGCTACCTCACCATGAACACCGAACTCGACCACATCGTCGGGCAGTTCCAGGCGCTCGGGGTGACCGCCGTGCGCTCGTACGTGGAGGATCTGCGCTTCGTCAACGGCGAGCTGCGCTGCGGCGACCTGCCGATCGACCTGACCTACAACAAGTTCGACGACTCCACCGGTCCGGACGCCTACGAATGCGCGTTCAGCCGCACCACCGCCGAGGTGGCCGACTACCTCGCGGCCTACCGGGCCGGCGCGGTGCAGGCGGTCAACAGCTTGGCGAGCATGTACCTGCCGGAGCAGAAGAGCATGCTCGCCTTCCTGCACAGCGACCTGTTCGCCGGCTCCTGCAGCCAGGCCGAGCGGGAGCTGATCGCCGGGATCGTGCCGCACACCGTCGTGGTCCGGCTGGCCGGCGCGCGGGCCCTCGATCACATCGCGGCCAACCGGGCCGAATACGTCCTCAAGCGGTCGCTGGACACCCGTGGTCGCAGCATCGTGCTCGGGCGTTCGGTGTCCGAGCAGGCCTGGCGGCAGGCACTGGCCGAGGCGACCGCCACGCAGCCCGGCGAGGACTGGGTGATCCAGCGGCTCGCGCCGCCGATCGAAACGAGGATGGACCGGCTGGACGGCGGCGAGCCGGCAACGGTGTTCAGCACGCTGGCCTGCTTCCTGTTCACCGGCACCCCGGTGGGCCTGATCGTGCGCAGCTCGGCGGAGGAGACCACCAACGTCGGCCGGGTCGGCTTCATGCAAGTGCCGACCGTCGTGCAGGTATGACTCGTGCAGCCGTGCCCGACCCGCGGATCCAGCCGCTGCCGGGCGCGCAGGCGGTGGCACCGGACCGGGCGCTGAGCCGGTTCCGCGAGCTGCTGGCCCGCACCACGTGGGCCGACCAGACGCCCGACACCCTGTTCGCACCCGTCTACACCACGCTGGCCTCCGCGGAGCGGTTCGCCGAATCCGTCCGCCAGCTCTACCTCGCCCACCTCGCGCTGCTGCGGGCGCTGCTCGCCGGCGGCCCGTTCAGCCCGGCCGGCGAGCGGTATGCCGAGCTGGCCGAGCCGGTCCGCCAGTTCTACCTGGACTGGCCGGCGCTGTCCGACGAGCTGGTTCCGGGCGACCTGGACCGGCTCGACCTGCTGTTCGGCCGGCCGGACGTGGTGCTCGCCGCGGACGGGCCGAAGGCCGTGGAGACCAACTTCGACACCGCGGCAGCCGGCCAGGAGCGCCCCGACGACATGTGGGAGATGGCCGAGAAGATCTTCTCCCCCGACCAGAGGTTCACCAGCACCGGCCGCCCGTTGCAGGGTATGAGCGACTACTTCGTCGAGCACGCCGGCGGCCGGCCGGCCGAGTACCACTGGATCATGAAGGACGATCCGGTGGCGCGCCGGGAGATGGCCCCGCTGATCGACTACCTCAACCGCGGCCCGGTCAGGCACACCCTGCACTACCCCGGTGACGACCTCGACCGGCTCTCACCGGCCGACGGCCAGCACTACCTGCACCGCTCGGTGTCCATCTTCACCGTCAACAAGGACCGGCAGCGGTTCGCCGAACTGCTGGCCGCGCTGCGTGGCATCGCGCCCCGCTGCACCGTCCCGATCGGGCTGTCGGCGGTCGCGTCCAAGCTGTTCCTGGCCTGGCTTAGCGACCCCGCCGCCCGGCCGGCCCGGCTCGCGCCGGAGCAGCTGGCCGCGGTGCGGGCGCTGGTGCCGTGGACCCGGGTGCTCGGCCTGCTGACGCCGCCCGAGCTGGCACCGGTGCTGGCCGAGCCGGGCGAGTACGTGCTCAAGAAGGCCGACTCCTACCAGGCCACCGAGGTGCACTTTGGCTGGAACGTCGCGGCCGGGCAGTGGTCGGAGCTGCTGGAGCGGTGCCTGGACGACCCGCAGCCGTGGATCGTCCAGCGCCGGGTCCGGCCCAGGCGATACCGGCTGGCCGAGTACACCGACGCCGGGGTGGTGGTCCGCGAGACCGGGCTGGCCTGCTGCCCGTACCTGATGGGCGGCCGGTTCCGCGGCCTGGAAACCTGGATCACGCCGCCGGAGCCGGACCTGACGATGATCAACCGGATGCAGTTCGTGCCGCACTTCATCCGCAGCTGAACCCGCCGGCTGAGAGCGTGGCCGGCCGGCTCAGAGCCGCCAGTCGACCGGCTCGGCGCCGTGCTTGACCAGCAGTTCGTTGGCCCGGCTGAACGGCCGGGAGCCGAAGAAGCCGCCGCTGGCCGACAGCGGCGACGGGTGCACCGACTTCAGGCAGTCGGCGTCGGACAGCAGCGGCTCCAGCGACTGCGCCTGCCGTCCCCACAGGATCGCCACCAGCGGCTGGTCGCGGGCAGCCAGCGCGCGTACCGCCTGCTCGGTGACCCGCTCCCAGCCCTTGCCGGCGTGCGATCCGGACCGGCCGGGAGCTACGGTCAGCACCCGGTTCAGCAGCAGCACGCCCTGCCGGGTCCACGGCGTCAGGTCGCCGGTGGCTGGGATCGGCAGCCCCAGGTCGTCGGCCAGCTCCCGGTAGATGTTCTGCAGCGACCGGGGCACCGGCTGCACCTCGGGCGCCACCGAGAAGGACAGGCCGACCGGATGGCCCGGGGTCGGGTAGGGATCCTGGCCGACGATCAGCACCCGGACGTCGGAGAACGGCTGCTGGAAGGCGCGTAGCACGTGCTGGCCGGCTGGCAGGTAGGAGCGACCGGCGGCGATCTCGGCACGCAGGAAGTCGCCCATCCGGGCGATGTCGGCGGCGACCGGCGCCAGCGCGCGGGCCCAGCCGGCCTCGAGGAGTTCGGACAGCGGTCGGGCGGGCACGGACACCGAGGTTAGTGCCCGGGCCTGCCCGCCGCCGCGCCGGCCCACTACCCTTTCCTACAACGGCGAGCCGACGGCGAGCAGGGGCGGGACGGCGTTTGGGCAACTACACGATCACGACGCTCGGTGCCGCCACCGAGCTGATCGGCCTGCCCTTCGACAAGCCGCTGGCCGAGTGGAACGACCCGCGCATGGTGCAGGTGCCGCGCGGCATCTCCCGGCACGTGGTTCGGTTCCTGCGGGCGCACCATCAGATCTTCGCGTTCAAGGAGGCCACCGAGCGGTACGTGCTGCGCGAGCACCATCTGCTGCGGGAGCTGGCCGACGCCTCGGTGCCGGTGGTCGAGGCGTTCGGCACGGTGATCGACCGCAGCGACCATTTCGGCCACCATCTGGACGGCCTGCTGATCACCCGGCACCTGCCGTACTCGCTGCCGTACCGGGCGCTATTCACCGAGCGGTCGCTGCCCGACCTGCGGTCCCGGCTGCTGGACGCGCTGGCCCAGCTGTTCGTCCGGCTGCACCTGACCGGCTTCTTCTGGGGCGATTGCTCGCTGTCCAACACGCTGTTCCGGCGGGATGCCGGTGCGCTGGCCGCCTACCTGGTGGACGCCGAGACCGGCGAGATGCACCCGCAGCTGTCCTACGGGCAGCGGATGCACGACCTGTCCATCGCCACCGAGAACATCGCCGGCGAGCTGATGGACCTGCAGGCCGGCCACTACCTGTCCGAGGAGGAGGACCCGGTGGAGACCGCGATGGCGCTGCAGCCGCGGTACGAAAGCCTGTGGGCCGAACTCACCGACGACGAGGTGTACCCGTCCGGTGAGAGTTACCGGATCGAGGAGCGGGTGCGGCGGCTGAACTCGCTGGGCTTCGACGTCTCCGAGATCGGCATCCGGACCGAGGACGCCGGCCGCAAGCTGCGCTTCGAGACGCACATCGTGGAACCGGGCCACCACGCCCGCCGGGTCTACGCGCTGACCGGGCTGCGGGTGCAGGAGAACCAGGCCCGCCGGATCCTGTCCGACTTGGCCAGGTTCCGGGCCAAGTGGATCGAGGGGGTGGGGCACGACATCCCGGAGGACCTGGCGGCCCGGCGCTGGCTGGACGAGAAGTTCTACGGCGCCCTCAGCATGGTGCCGCCCGAGCTGCGGGCCAAGCTGCCGGACGCCGAGCTGTTCTACGAGATCGCCGAGCATCGCTGGCTGATGTCTGAGCAGCTCGGCCGGGACGTCGGGCGGCAGGCGGCGGTGGACGACTACGTGGAGAACGTGCTGTCCAAGCTGCCGGACGCCAGCGTGCGGATCCTCACCGAACCATCGACCGAAGAGATACCGGTGATCACCGAATGAGTAGGCATCAGCCATGAGCTATACGGGCAACGTAGAAGTCGGCGGACCGGCCGACGTCCGGGAACTGCCGGGGGTGCTGATCGCCAAGCTGGCGGTCGGGTCGCATGAACAACAACGCCTACCTGGTGCGCTGCACCGCGACCGGTGAGGCGCTGCTGATCGACGCGGCCGACGAGCCGGCCCGGCTGGCCGAGTTCGTCCGGACCGGTGGCGAGCCGGCCGGCACCGTGCTGACCACCCATCGGCACGCCGACCACTGGCAGGGCCTGGCCGCGGTGGTCGCCCAGACCGGTGCCCGGACGCTGGCCGGTGCCGATGACGCGGCCGGGATCCCGGTGCCGACCGACCGGCGGTTGCGCCACGGCGACACCGTGCACGTGGGCGACTTGGAGTTGCAGGCTATCCACCTGCGCGGCCACACGCCGGGTTCCATCGCGCTGCACTACCGGGACGCGACCGGTCGCGGCCACCTGTTCACCGGGGACTCGCTGTTCCCGGGCGGCGTCGGCAAGACCGGCTCGAAGCCAGACTTCTCCTCGCTCGTCTCCGACGTCAGCGAGCGGATCTTCGACGTCTACGACGACGACACCTGGTTCTATCCCGGCCATGGCAACGACTCGACCCTGGGCGCCGAGCGGCCGCACCTGGACGAGTGGCGCGCGCGGGGCTGGTGAGTACCCCTTAGAGGGTTTCTCGACCAGGGCAGGGATCGGCTACCGGGCTAGGTTAGGTTCGAGGCCGTGACGAGCCCGGACCTGGCCGCGAGCCGCATCCTGGTGTACGGGGTGACCGGTTCCGGCAAGACCACGCTGGCCCGGCAGATCGGCGAGCGGACCGGGCTGCCCTGGCACGAGATGGACCAGCTGACCTGGCAGCCGGGCTGGATCACGGTTCCGCTTGCGGAGCAGCGCCGCCGGGTTGCCGCCCTGTGCGCCGGACAGCACTGGGTGCTCGATACCGCCTACGCGAACTGGCTGGATCTGGTGCTGCCCAGGGTCGAGCTGATCGTGGCGCTGGACTATCCGCGCAGAGTGTCGCTCGGTCGGCTGCTGCGGCGCACGGCGGCCCGGGCGATCGACAAGCGAGACGTCTGCAATGGTAACCAGGAATCCTTCCGGTCGGCGCTGTCGAGGGATTCAATCCTGCTCTGGCACTTCAAGTCCTTTCGGCGCATGCGCGCGCGGCTCCGCGACTGGGCCGCTGCGCCGCCCGGTGCGCAGGTCGTCGTGCTGCGCTCACCGCGTGCCACCGAACGCTGGCTGGCCGGACTTGCCGGCACGCAGGCCGCTTCGCTGCCTGCTGATTAGGCCGGCCGCGCTTCGCCGCGAATCCAGTCGCTGCCGTCCCGGCGGATCGCGGCCGCCCAACCGAGTTCCCGCAGCCGATGCTCCAGCCGTTCGGGATCGACGAAGTTCTTGACGATCTGGAACGCCCGGCCGTCGTTGAGCCGTCGCTCGACGATCTCGTGCCGGCCGGCGATGTAGGCCTCCTTCGCGCGTTCACCGACGTGCTCGTCGATGAAGAGCACCCGGCCGTCCGCGGTCAGCAGCGGCCGCAGCAAACCCCAGAACTGCTCGAACCGGCTTTCCGGCACGTGCAAGAGCCAGGCCGAGAAGAAGATCACGTCGAACCTGGCTCGGGTCGTTCAGGAGAACACGTCGGCAAATTCGAACGTTACGTTCGCCGAGGCCACCCGCTGGCGAGCGAGATCCACCGCCTCCGCGGAGGTATCGATCGCGGTCACCGTGTCGGCCCGTGCCGCCAGCGCCTCGGTCCACAGGCCGGTGCCGCAGGCGATCTCCAAACCGATCCGGCCGGCTGCAGCTCGGCCACCAGCCGCGAGAAACGGGCACGCGCCGCCGCCAGGTCGCCGTACGCCGTGACGTCGTACTCGCCGGCACGGCGACGGTAGTACTCGGCCTGGCCGACCAGAACCTCATCGGTCACCGCACCATCATGGCGCAACCGGTGGTCGCCCAGACCTTGTGTACCCTTGTGGTTACGTAACTGCTAAGGTACATTAGCCAGATGGATGCGGTGTTGCACGCCCTGGCCGACCCGAGTCGGCGCACCATGCTGGAGATGCTGCGCGACCGGCCGGCAACCGTGGGAGAGCTGTCCGAGCGGTTGCCGATCGCCAGGCCCGGCGTATCCCGACATCTGCGGGTGCTTCGGGAGGCCGGCCTGGTCGAGGTCGAGCAGCAGGCCCAGTGGCGGATCTACCGCCTCCGACCGGCCCCGCTGGCCGAGCTCGACAGCTGGCTGGCCGACTACCGCGTCCTGTGGCAGCAGCGACTCGACGCCCTGCACACCGAGATCGCGCGCGGCAAGCGAACCCAATCGGAGCAACGGAGGAAGACATGACTCGGATCATCGGCAGCATGCGACGGATCGACGACCAGCGTGGAGCGGTGCGGGTCGAAGACGTCTACGACACGGATATCGACGACCTGTGGTCGGCGCTGACGGAACCGGCCAGGCTGGCACGCTGGATCGCCGAGGTGGCGGGCGACCTGCGAGTCGGCGGCACCATCCAGGCATCGTTCACCAGCACCTGGGAAGGGCCCGGCCGGATCGACGTGTGCGAGGCCCCGGGCCGTCTGGTGTTGACCATGGAGCCGGGAACTGCGGATCAGACCGTCATCGAGGCCGTGCTGACCCCGAGCGGCGGTCAGACCCGGCTGGTGATCGAGGAGCGGGGTCTGCCGCTGGATGGCCTGCACGCATACGGCGCGGGCTGGCAGGCGCATGCCGAGGATCTGGGACGATACTTGGCCGGCGACGAAGCGCAGTGGAAGGCCCGCTGGCAGGAACTCAATCCGAGCTACACCGCGATGACCGTCGGCTGAGGCGGGCAGGCGAAGCGCCGGAATCCGGTCGCGGAGCCAACTATCCTGGTAGTGCCGATGTCTACTGAGCCCGCGACCGTCCCGCCTTCCGGTGCCCGGCAGTTGCGTACCCGGATCGCCGCGCTCGGCCCGCGCGACCAGCACCGGCTGACCGCCAAGCTGCGCGGCAAGCACAACCCGTCTGAACTGGCCGCCGAGGTGGAGCGGGCCGAGCAGCGGCTGGCCGCCCGCCGGGCCGCGGTCCCGAAGATCAGCTATCCGGCCGAGCTGCCGGTCAGCCAGCGCCGCGAGGACCTGCTCGACGCGATCCGGGACAACCAGGTGGTCGTCATCGCCGGCGAGACCGGCTCTGGCAAGACCACCCAGATTCCCAAGCTGTGCCTGGAACTCGGACGCGGCGTGCTCGGCACCATCGGCCACACCCAACCCCGCCGGATCGCCGCCCGCGCGGTCGCCGAGCGGATCGCCGCCGAACTCGGCACCGAGGTCGGCCAGGCCGTGGGTTACGCGGTGCGCTTCACCGATCGGGTGTCCGAGACCAGCCTGGTCAAGCTGATGACCGACGGCATCCTGCTCGCCGAGATCCAGCGGGACCGGCTGCTGCGCGGCTACGACACGATCATTCTCGACGAGGCGCACGAGCGCAGCCTGAACATCGACTTCCTGCTCGGCTACCTCAAGCAGTTGCTGCCCAAGCGCCCCGATCTGAAGGTGATCATCACCTCGGCCACCATCGACCCGCAACGGTTCGCCGAGTACTTCGACGACGCACCGGTGGTCGAGGTGTCCGGCCGCAGCTACCCGGTCGAGATCCGGTACCGGCCGGTCGTCGATCCGGATGCCGAGCAGCCGAACGAGGACCGCGATCAGATCAGCGCGATCTCCGACGCGGTGCGCGAGCTGCGCCGCGAGCCGCCCGGCGACGTGCTGGTGTTCCTGTCCGGGGAGCGAGAAATCCGCGACACCGCCGACGCGCTGGCCGCCGAGAAGCTGCCCGACACCGAGATCCTGCCGCTGTACGCGCGGCTGTCCGCGGCCGAGCAGCACCGGGTGTTCTCCGCCCACCCCGGCCGGCGGATCGTGCTGGCCACCAACGTCGCCGAAACCTCGCTCACGGTGCCCGGCATCCGGTACGTGATCGACGCCGGCACCGCCCGGATCTCGCGCTACAGCCAGCGCACCAAGGTCCAGCTGCTGCCGATCGAGCCGATCTCGCAGGCCTCGGCCAAGCAGCGGGCCGGCCGCTGCGGGCGGACCTCGAACGGTATCTGCATCCGGCTTTACTCCCAGGCCGACCACGACAGCCGTCCGGAGTTCACCGACCCGGAGATCCTGCGCACCAACCTGGCCTCGGTGATCCTGCAGATGGCGGTGCTGGATCTCGGCGCGGTCGAGCGGTTCGGCTTCCTGGATCCGCCGGACGCCCGCCAGGTGGCCGACGGGGTGGCGCTGCTGATCGAGCTCGGCGCGATGGAGCAGGCCGGCCGGCGCGGCCTCACCCCGCTCGGCCGCCAGCTAGCCCAGCTGCCGGTGGATCCGCGGCTGGGCCGGATGGTCATCGAGGCCGAACGGCGCGGCTGCCTGCGTGACGTGCTGGTGCTCGCCGCCGCGCTGTCCATCCAGGATCCGCGCGAACGCCCGGCCGAGCGCCAGCAGGCCGCCGACGAGCGGCATGCCCGGTTCGCCGACAAGAGCTCGGACTTCCTCGCCTACCTCAACCTTTGGCGCTACCTGCGCGAGCAGCAGCAGGCGCTGTCCGGCAACCAGTTCCGCCGGATGTGCAAGGCAGAGTTCCTCAACTACCTGCGGATCCGGGAGTGGCAGGACCTGGCCGGGCAGCTGCGCCAGATCGTCAAGGGCATGGGGGTGCGGATCGGCGACGCCGACGCCGAGAGCGACCAGATTCACCGCAGCCTGCTGGCCGGCCTGCTCTCCCACATCGGGATGCGGGATCCGGCCCGGCGGGATTATCTCGGTGCCCGCGGCGCGCGGTTCGCGATCTTCCCCGGCTCGGCGCTGTTCGGCCGGCCGCCGCAGTTCGTGATGGCCGCCGAGCTGGTCGAGACGTCCCGGCTGTGGGCGCGGGTCACCGCCGTCATCCAGCCGGAGTGGGCCGAGGAACTGGCTCCGCACCTGGTCAAGCGCTCCTACAGCGAGCCGCACTGGGAGCGCCGGCGCGGCGCGGTGGTGGCCGCCGAGCGGGTCACCCTGTACGGCATCCCGCTGGTGGTGGGCCGGCGGGTCGGCTACGCCGCGATCGATCCGGAGCTGTCGCGCGAGCTGTTCATCCGGCACGCGCTGGTCGAGGGTGACTGGGACACCCGGCACCGGTTCCTGAAGGCCAACCAGACGCTGCTGGCCGACCTGCAGGATCTGGAGAACCGGGCTCGCCGGCGGGATCTGCTGGTGGACGATGAGACCGTCTTCGCCTTCTACGACAAGCGCATCCCGCCCTCCGTGGTATCCGCGCGGCACTTCGACGCATGGTGGAAGAAGGCCCGGCACGTCACTGCCGACCTGCTCACCCTGACGGCCGAGGATCTGGTCCGGACGGGCGCCGGCACGGTTTCGGCCGAGCAGTTCCCGGACCGCTGGACGACCGGTGAGTTCAGCGCCGACCTCGACTACCGGTTCGAGCCGGGGTCGGAGACCGACGGGTTGATCGTGAAGATCCCGCTGCCGGGGCTGAGCGCGGCAGCCGGTGCCGGGCTGGACTGGCAGGTGCCCGGCCGGCGGGCCGAGCTGGTCACCGCACTGCTCCGGACGCTGCCCAAGCAGTTGCGCCGCTCCGTGGTGCCGATTCCGGACACCGCGGCGGCGTTGGTTGCGGAGCTGGGCGACGATCTCGGCACGCACCGGCTGACCGACGTGCTGCTGGCCGCGCTGCGCCGCCGTGGCATCGACCTGCCGGCCGACGCCTTGCGTCCGGACAAGCTGCCTGACTACCTCCGCCCGACCTACCAGGTGCTCGGCCCGGACGGCGCAGTGCTCGGCCAGGGCAAGGATCTCGGCGAGCTCAGGCGCCAGTTCGCACCCCGGGTGACGGCCACCCTGCAGAGCGCGACCGCCGACGTGGCCCGCGACCGGGTGCCGGACTGGGACTTCGAGGAACTGCCCCGGACGGTGCGGCGCGAGGTGGACGGCATCATGCTCACCGGCTATCCCGCGCTGGTCGATCTGGACGGCACGGTGGCGATCCGGGTGCTCGACAGCGAGCCGGCCCAGCGGCAGGCGCACTGGTCCGGCACCCGCCGGCTGTTGCTCAACACCCTGCCGTCGGTGGTCAAATCCCTCATCCGCGGGCTGGATCAGCGATCCCGGCTGGCGCTGAGCCGAGCGCCGCACGGCTCCCCCGCCGCCCTGCTGGCCGACTGCGTTGCCGCCGCGGTGGACGCCGAGCTGCGGCGGGCCGGCGGTCCGGTGTGGCGGCGCGCCGACTTCCTGCGGCTGCGCGAGCAGGTGGCCGAGCGGTACGCCGGCGAGGCGGCCCGGCTGCTGACCGTGGTCGAGCAGGTCGTCACGCTCAGCCAGCAGGTCGAACTCGCGCTCACCGAGCTCGCCGCGCCGGCGCAGCGGATCGTGGCGAGTGAGATCGGCCAGCAGCTCGCCGCCCTGGTTTACCCCGGCTTCGTGCTGGACACCGGCACCGAGCAACTGCGCCAGCTGCCCCGCTACCTGCGCGCGATGCTGCAGCGAATCTCCGACACCCAGACCAACCTGGCCCGCGACCGGGAGCGGCAGGCCCGGGTGCAGGTGCTGCTGGCCGACCTCGCCGAGCTGGCCGAGAAGGTCGGCGAACGGCCGGAACTGCGCCGGATCCGCTGGCTTATCGAGGAGTTCCGGGTCAGCGTGTTCGCCCAGCAGCTCGGCACCGCGCAGCCGGTGTCCATCCGCCGGATCCAGGCCGCGATGGACGAGCTCGAGGAGCAGCTACAACCGGCCTGACCAGCTCGCCGCCGGCACTTACCTCATGCTGGGCGCGGGAGTGCCGTCGCCGGCGGTGTCCTACGCTGCCTTACGGTGTGGGAGTACAGGTTCCGGCGATGGGATTCGATCTGTGACTGATGCCGCCGTCGATCAGCCCTACGCATACCAGCGGTATTGGCTGCACCAGGTGCTCGAGGACAACGACTCCCTCCTGACGCCGGGTTCGCGGATTTGGACCATCGCCAACCTGGACGAGCTCCAGCGCAACTTTGTCGAGCAACCCGACACGACGCCGGGTCGGTCCTTCCTGGAGAAGCTGCACCTGCAGCTCGCCGGTGCCGGGCAAGCGGCGAAGCAGCTCATGGCAGAGCTGCTGGTGGAGCACTTCCTGATCTTCTGGGAAGGGGCGATGTCGGCCACCAGCAAGCTCAAGACGATCGAGACGGTCCTCTCCTGGCTCAACGAACCGCCGGAGATACCAGCGATCGTGCGCGATGTGATGGCGCGAGGGCTGGTACACCCGGGGCAATGGGCGCTCACCCGGCGGGACGTCCAGGTGACCTGGCTGATCCAGTTCTGCCGAGCCTGGTTGGCGCTGCCCGGAGTGGAGCGGGCCAGATTGCGCGACGACCCGTGGGCGATGCGGGAGTTCACCGATCCGCTGACCGACGACGGAACCGAGAATGCCCGCCTGGCGTTGCTGCACCTGACGTTTCCGCAGACGTTCGAAGCGATCGTCTCCCCCGGACACAAGCGACTCATCCTGCAGCGGTTCACCGAGCTGCCGGGGCAGGCCGAGGATCCCGACCGACGGCTGCTCGAACTGCGCGGACAGCTTGGCGGCCCGGAGCTCGACTGGTACAGCGACCCGATGGTGTACCGGTGGCAGAAGGACCGCAAGAAGTGGCCGGCACTTCTGACCTGGGTCCGCCGCATCCACGAGGACCAGGCGATCGAGGCCTTGGAGCGTCCTTACAAGCTGGAGCTTGCCAGCCGGCTGGCGGCTGTCCGGTCGACGCTGCTCAGCGGCGAGGAGAACTGGCCGAGGCAACTGCGCGCCGTGGTGACCGACGCCGAGCTGAACAATCTGACCCGCTGGCAGGATCACGTTCCGCTGCTGGACTGGATCGACGCGCGTCCGGACGAGGCGAGCGCCGCGCTGTCGCAACTCTGGTCAGCCGAGCTGGAACCGTTGACCGCTCTCGCCGAATTCCTCCGGCTGATCCCGACCGAGGCACTCGGCCAGGCACCTGGCGTCCGGTTGAACATCGGCACGTTCCTGCTGCTCGCCCGGGGTGCCGAGCAGCTGCCGACGACGAAGGTAACACCGTTACGGGAGGCATGGAGGCTGGCCGGCTGGGCCCCTGACCGGGGCCTCGACGCCGTCCAGATCTATCTGCGGGCACTGGTCCTCTTCGAGGAGTTGGTGCGCGACTCGCGAACCTGGCCAAAGCCGCTCGCCGATCCGCTGGACGCCCAGGGCGTGCTCTGGACCATCACCTCGCTGCAGGACAGGCCAGCGGGCTGGTCGGACGCGGAGTGGGCGGAGCTGCTGGCGTACCGGGGCATGCCCGAATCCACTTCGATACCGGCCGATGTCCAGGAGTCGGATCCGGCGGCCACCACGGTGGATCAACTGGCAGAGGCGGCTGCAGAGCTATTCGTCAACCGCGCATTCCTGGAAGAGATCGTGCAACTGTTGGACGACAAGGGCCAGGTCATCCTCTACGGTCCACCGGGCACCGGAAAGACGTACCTGGCTCGCCGGCTGGCGCTGGCCCTGGCCGCAGGTGATGCCGAACGGCAGCGCTTCGTCCAGTTCCACCCCGCGATGTCCTACGAGGACTTCATCGAAGGGTTTCGGCCGCGATCACTGCCGAACGGACAGCTCACCTACGAGCTAGTCAGGGGACCGTTATTGCACGCCGCGGAGGCGGCCCGGGCCGAGGCGCCGTCCGGAGCACGGCACGTGCTGGTCATCGATGAGATCAACCGCGCCAACCTTCCCAAGGTGCTGGGTGAACTGCTCTTCCTGCTGGAGTACCGCGACCAATCCACCTCGCTGATGTATCGGCCTGACGAGGCCTTCAAGTTACCGAGAAACCTGCTCATCATCGGAACCATGAATACCGCCGACCGGTCGGTGGCGCTGGTGGACGCCGCACTGCGCCGACGGTTTCACTTCGTGCCGTTCTTCCCGCACGACGGACCGATGCGCGGCCTGCTGGAACGCTGGCTCGCGGCCAAGGGCGGCCGGGTCGGTATCGCGCACTTCCTCGACGCCGTGAACGGTGAACTGATGAACGAGGTAGGCCGGCACCTCCTGATCGGGCCGAGCCATTTCATGCAGACCGACCTGACCGACGAGGCGCTCCGGCGAATCTGGGACTACAACGTGTTCCCGCTGATCGAGGAGCAGCTCTGGAGCCGGGATGAGGAGATCGCTCGCTGGCAGTGGGCGGCCGTGCGGCGACGCTTTGCCCAGCACCTCGACACGGCGGCGGAGGCGTCGCCTTCCGAACCATGACATCGCTCGTCGTCGAGCTGACCGAATATCAAGAAGCCGAAGTATCCATCAGCGCGCAGGCCGAACGGGTGCTGCGGCGGGCGGCCGGCCATCGCCTCACCACCCGGCCGGCGAACGAAGGCACCTTCGCGATACGGGCAGGCTCTCACGTGGGTGCCATCACGACGCCGGACGTCACCGTAATCATTCGGCCGAAGGTAGACACCGACGTGGTGCTGTACCTGCTCGAAGCCGACGGCCAGGCGCTGCGCCTGGACAGCGCCGACGTCGAACTACTCGGCAGCACGGATCTGGTGCCCGCGGTGGCCACCCTGTTCGCCCGGCAACTCGAGCGGCTGGTCGGTGCGGGTGTCGTTCGTGGCTACCTTCGAACCGAGGAAAGCCTGCCGACCATCCGCGGCCGGATCGATCTAGCCCGGCAAGCCGGGCGTGGCGGCCTGGCCATCCCGGTCCGCTGCGTCTATGACGACTTCGTCCCCGACACCCGGCTGAACCGGCGGACACGGGCTGCCGCGCTGCGGCTGTTTCAGTTGCCCGGCCTGGCCGCTGACACCGCGCTGCGCCTGCGGCGGATGCTTGCCGCGTTCGATCAGGTCGGCGACCTCACGGCTGACGACCTGGTGCTGCCCTCACGCTTCACCCGGCTTGACGAGCATTACCGAACGATCGATGCGCTCGCCACTGTCGTCCTGCGACACGCGTCGCTCCAACTGCGGGGCGGACCGACCACGGTGTCGGCCTTCACCATCGACATGGCAAGCGTCTTCGAATCCTTCGTGGCCACTCGACTGCGGCGGTTGCTGGCCGGTCGCTCGGTGATCGAGGCCAAGAGGTTCCGGCCGCTCGACCTGCACCGGCGTAGCCGCATCTTTCCCGACCTGGTCTTCGCCGCCCCCGGCGGTCCCGTTCAGTACGTCGCCGACACCAAATACAAGCTCACCGCCGGCGGCTTCGCCCGAGACACCGACTACTACCAGCTGCTGGCCTACACGACCGCGCTCGATCTGCCCGAGGGCTTGCTGGTGTACGTCGCCGAGGAGGAGATCCTGCCTCGCGAGATCGTGGTGGGTCAGGCCGGAACCCGGCTGCGCAGCTACTCGCTGCGGCTGTCCGGACGGCCGCCCGACATCGATCGGCGGATGCGCGAACTGGCGGACCTCATCGCTGACCGGGTGCTGGAGTAGCGGTCGGCCGCGTCGGACTGCCACGTGCCCGTCTGCTGCTCGGTGCTATGCGCCTGCTGAGACTCACTCGCTGTCGCCTGCGATACTCGCCCAACGCTCGGGCGTGCTGAGGCGCCTCAGTGCTCCTCGGCCTCCATCGCCGCGGTGATGCCGGCGTAGTAGGCGCCCTTGAAGAACACCAGCGGGTCGGCGATCTGGCCGTGCACGCCCATCTTGTCGATCGCGGCGATCACCACCAGGTGATCGCCGGCCGGGTACTCGGCCTGCACCGTGCACTCCAGCCAGCCGAGCGCGTCGTCCAGCAGCGGCGCGCCGTTCGAGCCGAGGGTCCAGGCCAGCCCGGCGAACCGGTCGACGTCCCGGGCCGCGAACGCCCGGCTGACCGCCTCCTGCCCGGCGGACAGCACGTTGATGGCGATCTCACCGGCCTGCCGCAGCAGTGGCCAGGTGCGTGAGGACTCTGCCGGGCAGAACAGCACCAGCGGCGGCCGCATCGACAGCGAGGTGAAGGAGTTCATCGCCATGCCGGCTGGGCCGTCCGGCGTCTGGGCGGTGATCACCGCGACTCCCGTCGGGTAGTGCCCCAGCACGTGCCGGAACGCGTCCACGGTGGAGCCGGCAAGCTGGGGGCCACCGGGCAGCTCCGATCGAGTCATCGGTCCAGCGTAGTGGGCAAATCGGGCCCGCCTAGGGTGGTGGGAGCACGTGAGGGGAGCATGAGGGGTTCATGGAACTGGCCACAGCGATCCGGGCCAGGCGCAGCACCGCGCCAGTCACCGACGAAGCACCCACCGATGTCGAGCTGGCCGGCTACCTGCAGCTGGCCGCGCACAGTCCCGACCATGCGGGGTTGCGGGCCTGGCGCCTGATCACGGTGCGCGGAGAGGCCCGCGTCCGGCTCGGCGAGGCGCTGGTGGCCGGCTACGGCGACACCCCGGGCACCCCGCAGGCCGAGCGGACCGCCCGCAAGGCCCTGCGCGCGCCGCTGCTGATTAGCATCGTCGCGGTGCCGCAGGAACATCCGAAGGTTCCCCGCTGGGAGCAGACCGCCGCCATCGGAGCGCTGGTCGCCACGCTGCAGCTCGTGCTCTTCGAGGCCGGCTACACCGCCATGTGGCGGACCGGGCCCGGAGTCGAGCTGGCTCCGGTGCGGCACCTGCTGGAACTGGCCGAGCACGAGCAGCTGCTCGGCTGGCTCTACATCGGCGGCACCGTGCCGGACGCCGCCACGACTCCCGAGCCGGACGTCACCGGCAGGCTCAGCGCGCTCGGCGAGGCGGGCGTCCGGCCGGTCGAACCGGTTCGATAGCGTCGCGTCCCGGAGCGCGCAGGGCGAGAAGGCGAAGGAGTGCCGGTGGTCAACCAGAGCTGGCTGCAACTGGCAGCCGACGATCCGTTCGGCGTGCACACCCTGCCGTACGGCGTTCTCGACTCCGGCACCGGTCCGCAGCCGGCGATCCGGATCGGCGACCGGGCGCTGCCGCTGCGGTCGGCAACCGAGGCGTTGCTGGCCGAGCATGCCGCGCTGTTCGGCACCGGCTCGCTGGACGACTTCCTGGCCGCCGGGCCGGACACCTGGGCGGCGGTCCGCTTTGCCGCGACCGACTGGCTCACCGACCCCGCGCACCGGCCGGTGATCGAACCGCTGCTGCTGCCGCTGACCAGATGCCGGGCGGTGCTGCCGTTCACCGTGGCCGACTACGTGGACTTCTACGCCTCCGAGCAGCACGCCAGCAACGTCGGGCAGATCTTCCGGCCCGGCTCCCCGCCGCTGACCCCGAACTGGAAGCACCTGCCGATCGGCTACCACGGCCGGGCCGGCACCGTGGTGGTCTCCGGCACCGAAGTGCGCCGGCCGAACGGGCAGCGCAAAGTTGGCGAGGGGGTCGAGTTCGGCCGCAGCCTGCGGCTGGACATCGAGGCCGAGGTTGGTTACGTCGTTGGGGTGGGCGCCAACCGCCCGGTGCCGGTGGAGCAGTTCGAGCGGCACGTGTTCGGGGTGGTGCTGGTCAACGACTGGTCCGCCCGCGACATCCAGGCCTGGGAGTACGTTCCGCTGGGCCCGTTCCTGGGCAAGTCCTTCGCCACCTCGATCTCGGCCTGGATCACGCCGCTGGCCGCGCTCGACTCCGCCGCCCGGCTGCCGCCGGTGGCCCGCGACCCGCAGCCGCTGCCCTACCTGGACGACACCGGCGCGGACTGGAACCTGGACCTGCGGCTGGAGGTCCGGTTGAACGGCGAGCTGATCTCGCGGCCGCCGTACGCGAGCATGTACTGGACCGCGCCGCAGATGCTGGCCCACCTCACCGTCAACGGCGCCACCCTGCGCACCGGCGACCTGTATGCCTCCGGCACCGTCAGCGGATCCCAGCCCGATCAGCGCGGCAGCCTGCTGGAACTCAGCTGGGGAGGCGCGGAACCGCTCACGCTCAGCGACGGGGCCACCCGGACGTTCCTGGAGGACGGCGACCAGGTGGTCATCACCGCCACCGCACCGGGCCCGGACGGCACCCGGATCGGCATCGCCGAGGTCAGCGGAACGATCCTGCCGGCCACGCCTGCCGACTAGCCGGGTTCACGCAGGACGGCCGCATTCCTGCCATGGGCGTAGCGCGCCGACGAGACCTTAGCCGCCTCGCCGCTGGAGCACGGCGAGGCGGGACTGGAAGTCGGTCTCTTCAGGAGTGGTGCCGTAGGGCAGCTGCTGGCAGTGCTGGATCGTGAAGTACGGCTCGACCAGCGCGGCGAAGTCCGTGGGGGTCAGCGCCGACGGTCCGTGGGCGTGCGAGGTGGTTCCTGCCAGCTCGCTGGCCAGCGCGCCGATGTGCAGCCAGAGCCGGCCGGGGCGGCAGCGCCGGGCCAGGGCCGCAACGAACTCAGTGCGGGACCGGGCGCTGCAGCAGGTGTGCAGCACGCCGCGGTCGATCATCAGGTCGGCGTCCGGGAACGCGTCTTGGCCGAGGATGTCGGCTACCACGAAGGTGCAGGCCAGGCCGGGCGGTGTCCGTTCCACGGCTAGTTCGATCGCCACTGTGGACTGGTCGATGCCCAGCACGGTGTAGCCGAGCATCGCCAGCGCTCGGGCGACGGTTCCCGTACCGCAGCCCAGGTCGATGACCGTGGCCGGCGCCGGTTGCCAATGCCGCAGCACCTGCAGCAGCTGTGCCGAGGGTGCCTCATCCCATGGCAGAACGCCGCGTCGGTAGGCGTCGTCCCAGTCGGCTGCCGACATCGGCTGTAGCTGCTCGGTCATCGGCCGGCCATGGTCGAGGGGTCTGGCTGGTGGGCTTGCGTGGGCGGTAGCCGTCTTGGCAGGTCTAGTCGCAGTCCGGCCGGCAGCATCGCCCGGCGGGTGTCTGCTCGGACGGCGTTCATCGAGGCGTCGGCGATCGCTCGCCGGCGGAGCAGGGTGGCCGTCACCAGGGTGGTGAAGGCGATATTGATGGCGTAGCCGGGACAGCGGTTGGGGCCTCGGCCGTAGCTGAAGAAGCCGTTGAGCGAGCGCCGTCGGCGGTCATGGTCGAGCCACCGCTGCGGATCGAAGTCGTGCGGCCGGTCGTACAGGCGGGCATCTCGGTGCAGGATCCACGGGCTCACGTAGATCAGCTGACCCGGCACGGTCTGATAGCCCAGGATGTCACTGCTGACCCGCGCCTGCCGCACCATCAGCCAGGTCGGTGGATGCAGTCGCAGCGACTCATAGATCAGGGCGCTGGTGACCGGAAAGCGGTCAAGCACGTCCGCCGGATCTGCTGTCTCAGGGTCGCAGTTGGCGGCCTCCGCGGCCGCCCTGGCTAGCCACTCGGGCCGATTCACCAGCTCGAACAGGGTCCAGCCCAGCCCACCCGCGGGTGGCTCTTGCGCCGGCAGCAGCAGACTGGTCGCCCAGCGCGCGACGGCTTGGGCTCCGAGGCCGCCCGGCACAAGGTCCGGCCTACTGAGCACCTCGATCATCGAGCCCGGCCCGCAGCGCGCCGGTTGCTCCACCAGGGCAGCGAGTCGGGTGTTGAGGGTGGCGTACGCGCGTCGGATCCGGCGGTTGCTTCGGGTGGGCAGCCAGGACGGCAACGTCCAGGGCGAGTTCATGCGCGCCAGCAGCGCGTCCAGCAGCGCCCTGCTGGGCTCGCGCACCGCGACCGCCTGCGGGCCGAAACAGATCTCGCTGATCAGCTCCAGGCTGTGCCGGCGGGCGAACTCGATCGGATCGAAGCTCGCCTCGGGCAGCTCGGCGACCGCAGCCCCGGTCAGCTGCTGCATACGGGCCAGGCCGGGGCCGGAGGTCCACCGGCCCAGCGTTCGGGTCATCTCCCCGGTGATCCGCTGGACGGCATCGTCGCGGGCGCCTCCCGCGGTTCGCTGGTGCAGGAAGTCCCTGGTGCCGGCGAACTCCCGGCCGGTGGCCTGCAGGACCGTCTGCGCGGCGCGTGGTTCGTTCACCAACCAGGCGCGGTCATCGATCCGGACCAGGTCACCGTATTGCTCGGCCATACGGGTGAGGAAGCCCAGCCGGTCGGCCTCGTAGTCGAGGATCGTCCGGCCGGAACTTCCGCTCGGGCCGGGCGGTTGCGGTTGTCCGCTCATCGCCGTCTCCTCCGCGCCGTTCCAGCTGCCGGTGTCGCGAGCGCCAAGCCGCCCGGCACCGGATGTGATGGGGTGGCCGGTGGCTGATCCGTCATCGGCCACCCCGGGGACACCTACACAACGTCGTTCTCAGGGCCCCACCAGTAGTGCCCGCTGAGGGGCTCTACGACGCCCAGCCTGCGGCCGAAGCTCAGGCTGATTCGTTTCATCATCGCCATGGTCTGCACCTCCTCTCACAGAACGGCGAGGACACGCCCCGCGTAGTGCGACGTTGATGGTCGCTCTGTGAGTGTTAGTCTGCTACGCCCCATATGTCAAGAAATGCTGAAATGCCCAAGGGATTGCTGTTCCACCGCACGTGGTTCCCGGGGATCTGGGCCGTCCCTTCGGGAGCCGGCTCCGGGTCGGTGCCGGAGTCTGCCAGGATCGGTGCCATGGTTCTTGAGGTGGCGACGATCGACGTGCGACCCGGCGAGGAGGTCGCCTTCGAGGCGGCGTACCGGAAGGTGTGTTCCGCGGTGGCCGACTCGCCCGGCTGCCACAGCATGCGGATGACCCGAGGAGTGGAGTCGCCTAGCCGGTTCGTGCTGCTGGTGGAGTGGGAATCGGTCGCCATGCACGAGGAGTTCAGGGCGTCCGAGCGGTTCGGGGTGTGGCGTGGCGGGATCAGCCCGCACTTCGCCAGGCCGCCGCACGTCGAACACTTCACCGACCTCGACCCGGTCGGCGGCTACGCGGTACCCGCCCGGTAGAGGACCTCGATGAGATTGCCCGCCGGGTCGGCGAACTGCGCCCCGTAGTAGCGCAGTTGGGCGTCTTCCCAGTCCCGGGGCGGCTGCACCACCCGCGCGCCGGCGGCGATGGCCGCCTGGTGCGCCGCCTGCACCGCGGACCGATCGAGGACCCGCAGGGCCAGGTGGCCACCGGTGCTGGGCGCCAGCCCGGCGACCAGCCACAGCAGCGGCCGCCCGTCCGGCGGCCCGAAGCCGGCCGCGGCCACCTCACCGGTGTCGTCGGAGTCGCCCTCCGGGTCGGAGTACTCCACCGATGCCCGCAGTCCGATCGCGGCCAGCACCGGTTCATATACTGACCGACTGGCCTCGAAGTCGTCGGTGACGACGGTGACATGGTCCAGGCTCGCCGGCATGAGACATGCCTACCGGATGGAGAAATCGCACGTGCAGGTGCACCCCGAAGTGGCCGATGCGCTGGCCGCCGGCCGTCCGGTGGTGGCGCTGGAGAGCACCATCATCAGCCACGGGTTGCCGCGGCCGGACAACTACCGGATCGCCCGCGAGATCGAGCAGGCGGTCCGGGACGCCGGCGCGCTGCCGGCCACCGTCGCGATAGTGCACGGCCAGCCCCGGATCGGGCTGGATGACGAGGCGCTGCAGGCGATCGCCGGTACGGACGAGGTGGCCAAGGTGAGCGTCCGGGATCTGGCGACGGTGGCCGCGCGCGGTGGCGTGGGCGCCACCACGGTGGCCGCCACCGCGCACCTGGCCGCGCGGGCCGGTATCGAGGTGTTCGCCACCGGCGGCCTGGGCGGCGTGCACCGGCAGGCGCGCGAGTCCTGGGACGAATCGGCCGACCTGACCACCCTGGCCGGCACGCCGATCACCGTGGTGTGCGCCGGCATCAAGTCGATCCTGGACGTGCCGGCCACCCTGGAGCGGCTAGAGACGCTGAACGTGGCGGTGCTCGGCTACCGGACGGACGCCTTTCCCGGCTTCTACCTGGCCGACTCCGGCCACCCCCTGGACTGGCGCGTCGAGGAGGCCGCCGAGATCGCGGCGGTGATGCGCTGGCGACACCGGCTGGGCACCAACCGGCACGGCTTGGTGGTGGCCAACCCGATCCCGGCCGAGGGCGAACTGGATCGCGACCTGCACGACCGGACGCTGCGCGCCGGCCTGGCCAGGCTGACCGAGGCCGGAATCCGCGGCAAGGCGGTCACCCCGTTCCTGCTGGACTACTTCCACCGGCACACCGGCGGTGCCTCGCTGGCCGCCAATGTCCGGCTGGTGCTGAACAACGCGCGCCTGGCCGCCGAGATCGCCGCCTGCGTCGCGGCTGACCGGCGCTCCGAGGGGTGACCGGCTCGGTCGTCTGCGTCGGCGACGTGATGACCGACGTGCTCGCCCGGCTGCCCGGCCCGCTGGCGACCGGCTCGGACACCCCCGCGCCGGTCAGCTTCCGGCCGGGTGGCTCGGCGGCGAACACGGCCTGCTGGCTGGCGTCGCTCGATGTCCCGGTGCTGTTCGCCGGCCGGGTCGGCGACGACCCGTCGGGCCGGCAGGCGATAGCCGCGCTGCATGCTGCCGGCGTGCGCACCCGGGTTCCGGTCGATCCGGTGCTGCCGACCGGCGCCTGCATCGTCCTGATCGGCCTGGACGGCGAGCGCACCATGATCCCCTCGGCCGGCGCCAATGCCGCGATCGCAGCGGCGGACCTGGCCGGGCTGGTCCGCTCCTCGGACCACCTGCACCTGTCCGGCTACAGCCTGCTGAACGAGGGATCCCGGGCGGCCGCGCTCGCCGTGCTGGATCAGGCGGTGGCGGTCGGTGCGAGCATCTCGGTGGACGCCGCCTCGGCCGCCCCGATCCGGGCGGTGGGCGCCGGGACCCTGCTCGGCTGGTTGCCGGCCGGCACCCTGCTGATCGCGAACGCGGCCGAACTGGCTGCTCTCACCGAGGATCCAGCGGAGCTGGTCGGCCAGTCGCTGACCGTGGTGGTCAAGGACGGCGCGCGGGGCGCGCGGGTCGCCGATGCCCGCGGGGTGCGCCGGATCCCTACCGAGCCGGTGCCGGTGCTGGATTCCACCGGTGCCGGCGATGCCTTCGCGGCCGGCCTGCTCGCAGCGCGTCGGTCCGGTGCTGACTTGGACGCCGCCGCTGGCGAGGGTAACCGGGTGGCCGCCCGGGCACTCGGCGTGCTGGGCGGCCGGCCCGTCGCGAACCAGCCGGGATAGTGGCCCGCTCACGTCGCATACTGAGCTTTCAGCACGTCGATCTCACAGCCCGGTGCGGCCGGGTCGAAGCCGTGCTCGGTGAGCCAGCGGATTATCCCGAGGCTGCGCACCGACCACCATCCGCGAATCACGTCGAGGTCAGCGTCCCCGCCGTAGCCGGCGATGACGTCGTCCAGGTGCTCCGGGTGCCCGAGGGTGAGGGTGGCGAGGTCGTACTGGGCGTCGCCCTGGCCGGCCTCGGACCAGTCGATGATGCCGGTGACCTCGTCGCCGTCGGTGAATACGTGCGCGACCTGCAGATCGCCGTGGATGAAAACCGGTTGCCGCGGCTGCAGCGCGGCTTCGGCGAGGTCGCGGTTGCGGGCGACCAGCTCGGCGGGCAGGACACCGCTGGCGACCAGCCACTCGCACTCCGCATCAAATCCCGAGGTCAACTCGCCGAGGTTCCGGCTCGGCCACGGTGGCGGAGGCGCGTCGTGCAGGCGCCGTATCGCGGCACCGGCCGCGACCCACGCCAACGACGACGCCTGGGACGGCTGTCCGAGCCGGCCGAGCGCAGCTCCCGGCACGGCGGCAATCGCCAGCACCGGGGGCTTGCGCCACAGCACCCGGGGCGTGGGGACGGGCGCCATGGCCATCGCCGCAACCTCGACGTCGGAGCGGGTGTCGTCGGAGTCGACCTTCAGAAAGACATCACCGACGCGCAGGGTCGTGCGTTCGTCGTGGGCGACGACGATCTCGACCTGCGCCACGCCAACCATCTTCGTCCGGTCTCTGGCGAAGTCCTAGTGATTTAGCAGCCATCGCCGGGTGAAACCGTGCCGGACTTTCGAGCCTAGGTGCCGGGCACCCGGTAGGCGGTCAGGGTGTACGGCCAGACATCGACGACCAGCGAACCGCTCGCCGCGGCGAGGCCGCCGGCCGTGCCGTAGCTGTTGCTGGGCAGCGAGATCTTGCGCAAATTGGTCGAGGTGGTCGCGGTAGCCGACCAGCCGATGACGGCGTTCGCGTTGGCCATCAACCACACGGTGTCACCGGCCCGGATCGGGATCTCCCCCGACGGCTGGGCCAGGTTCACCGTCCACTGCCGGGCACCGGTCGAAGTGTTCAGCCGGATCAGCCGAGCGGTGTTGTCCGACAGAGTGGCCGTGACGAACAGGGTGCTCGTAGTCGCACCGCCGATCAGGATGGACTGCGGATTGGCATCGGTGATGCCGGCCGTCCAGATCCGGGGACAGACCGCTTGGCCGCAGCCGGCCGCCGCGACCGCCGCGACGCCCTGGGTGGTCGGAACGACGACATAGCTGCCGGTCACCACCGGGATTCCGTACAGGTTCGGCGAGGTCCACTGCCGGGTACCGGTGGCTCCGTCGTAGGCAGCCAGGCCGGGCCCCGGGTAGCTGGGATAGCCGGCGGTGTACAGCCGGCCGCCGGCGGCGGCGATGCCCCGCACTCCGTCCGGCGGGTCGAGCTGCCACAGCAGGGCACCGGTGTTGACGTTGTAGGCGGAGATCGCGTTGTCGCCCGCATCGAGGTACACCCGTCCGGAATCCACGGCGATCGGTCCGCCGGTGCCGTCATCGTTGCCGGGGTCGGTGGTCGAGGGTGGGCGCGAGCGTGACCACAGCACCGCATGCGTCGTGAGGCTCACCGCCGTGATGCCGCCGAGCTGGTGGAAGCCTTCGAACGGCAGCAGGGCGACGTCGCCGACGATGGTCTGACCCCGGTAGTACTGAGCGTTGGCCGGCAACGCGGCACTCCACAGCTGCGCGCCGGTCCGCGCCGACAAGGCCACGAACTGGCCGGGCAGCGTGGCGTTGTCGGCATTCACCGCGTGATAGACGACGCCGTTCACGATGGCCGGTGCGACGAAGCTCGCGCCGTTGGTGACCTGCCAGGCCTGGCTGAGCTGCGGCGCGGTGGCCAGGGTGATCAGCTGCTCGCCCGAGTTCGTCGAGGTGTTCGCGCCGCCCGCGTACTCCGACGTCCACTGATCGGGGGGAGTCGTCGCACCGGCTGGCACGGCGACCAGCATCGAACCCGGAACTACCAGCAAAGCGATCAGGATCGCCTTGCGCACGATCGTCTTCAACACCCGCATCTCCCCCGACCTGCATCCGCCACTTTGCTGTGGAATGTGCGGCCATGAGTGTTTCACGAAATCGGTGCAAAATCACCTGTCTGCTGGTCCCAGTGAGTAGCGCGGTGGTCAGCCGTCAGTCCTGCCGGGGGTAGCCACCAGCGGCGTCAACTCAGGGTCACGTTGCTGGCCACCGCGGTGATGCGCACGCCGCCGCTGCTGGCCTCGAGCCGCTGGATCCGCAGGCCGAACGGCAGGCCGGCCAGCGACAGCTGCTGGGAGAACACCGAGGTGAGTTGGTCAACCGCCGACTGCGGCAGGCCGACCGCGGTCTGGTCCACGCCGACTCGCACGTCGGAGAAGCCGAGCTCGTCGCCACCCGGCACGACGACCACCGCGCTCACCGTGCCGGTGACTGTCTGGCCGAGCACGGTCACCGACTTGCGGGTCTGCACCCGGCCGCCGGGCTGGTAGCTGAGCGGCACGCCGAGCAGCCGGGACAGCTCCGGATAGCCGATCCGCGCGGTGGCGCTCACCTGCTCGGCCGTCACGCCGGAGAAGTGGCCGGTGGCCCGGACCCCGGTCAGCTTGGCATCCAGCGTGTCGAGGGCCACCTGCTTGTCCCGGGCACCGACGGTGAGGTGGTCGGCATCCAGCTTGACCGAGTGATAGCGGTTGCCGATCACCTGGGTCAGGAACGGGAAACCCTCGATGTGCACGGCGGGTTGGCTGTTCAGGTGCTGGGTCGACTGCACCTTCGAGGCAACCGCGCGCTCGGCGGCCAGCACACCGATCCGGTCCGCCGCGATCAACAGCACGACGAGCACGAGCACGGCCACCAGCAGCCCACGGCCGGGTCGCCGGCGCCGGGCCCGGTAGGGCGAGGTCGTCGGATATCCAGTCACTGCTGGCAAAACTCGTTTCCGTTGATTCCGGTCAGCCCACTCCGCCGGACGGCGAGCGAAGCGGCGCAGCCGACCCGCATCCGCGCAATGTGAGCCTCAGTCATCGGACGCCGGCCGCGTCCATGCCGCGCAGCTCCTTCTTCAGCTCGCTGATCTCGTCCCGCAACCTGGCCGCCACCTCGAACTGCAGTTCGCGCGCAGCGCTCAGCATCTGCTCGTTGAGCTGCTGGATCAGGTCGGCCAGCTCGGCACGGGGCATGGACGCCACGTCCAGGCCGCCTTCGGCGTGCGCGCCGATGCCCACCACGCCGCCGGATGGCGTGCCGCGGCCGCCCCGGCCCGGGGTGGGCGTCTTGCCCCGGGATTGCGACCTGCCGGAGCCACCCACCGGAGTGCCGGCACTGAGCAGCTCATCAGTGTCCTCGGCCTCGCGCACCAGCAGCTCGGTGATGTCGGAGATTCGCTTGCGCAGCGGCGTGGGATCGATCCCGTTGGCTTCGTTGTAGGCGACCTGGATGGCCCGGCGCCGGTTGGTCTCCTCGATCGCCTGACGCATCGACCTGGTCACCGTGTCGGCGTACATGTGCACCTGCCCGGACACGTTGCGGGCGGCCCGGCCGATGGTCTGGATCAGCGAGGTACCCGAGCGCAGGAAACCCTCCTTGTCGGCGTCCAGGATCGACACCAACGACACCTCGGGCAGGTCGAGGCCCTCCCGCAGCAGGTTGATGCCGACCAGGACGTCGTACTCCCCCATCCGCAGCTCGCGCAGCAGCTCCACCCGGCGCAGGGTGTCCACCTCCGAGTGCAGGTAGCGGACCCGGATGCCGAGTTCCAGCAGGTAGTCGGTGAGGTCCTCGGCCATCTTCTTGGTCAACGTGGTGACCAGCACCCGCTCGTTCTTCTCGGCGCGCTCCCGGATCTCGTGCACCAGGTCGTCGATCTGGCCCTTGGTCGGCTTGACCACCACCTCCGGGTCGACCAGGCCGGTCGGCCGGATCACCTGCTCGACCACCTCGCCGCCGGTCTTGCCCAGCTCGTACGGGCCCGGGGTTGCCGACAGGTAGACGGTCTGGCCGATCCGCTCCACGAACTCCTCGAACTTCAACGGCCGGTTGTCCATCGCACTCGGCAGCCGGAATCCGTGATCCACCAGGGTTCGCTTGCGGGACATGTCGCCCTCGTACATCCCGCCGGTCTGCGGGACCGTGACGTGCGACTCGTCCACCACCAGCAGGAAGTCCTCCGGGAAGTAGTCGAGCAGGCAGTTCGGCGCGCTGCCGGGCTGCCGGCCGTCGATGTGCAGCGAGTAGTTCTCGATGCCGGAGCAGAAGCCGACCTGGCGCATCATCTCGATGTCGTAGCTGGTCCGCATCTGCAGCCGCTGCGCCTCCAGCAGCTTGTTCTGGCCCTTCAGCTCGGCCAGCCGCTGTTCCAGTTCGCGCTCGATGCCCGCGATGGCCCGCTCCATCCGCTGCGGTCCCGCGGCATAGTGGGTGGCCGGGAAGATGAAGACCTCCTCGACCTCCCGGATCACCTCGCCGGTGAGGGGGTGCAGGTAGTAGAGCCGCTCGATCTCCTCGCCGAACATCTCCACCCGGATCGCCAATTCCTCATAGACCGGGAAGATCTCGACGGTGTCGCCGCGCACCCGGAAGGTGCCCCGGGTGAAGGACAGGTCGTTGCGGGCGTACTGCACGTCGACCAGGCCGCGCAGGATGCTCTCCCGCTCGATCTGCTGGCCGACCCGCAGCCGGACCGAGCGGTCCACGTACTCCTGCGGGGTGCCCAGGCCGTAGATGCAGGACACGGTCGCCACCACCACCACGTCCCGCCGGGTCAGCAGCGACATGGTGGCCGAGTGCCGCAGCCGCTCCACCTCGGAGTTGATCGCCGAGTCCTTCTCGATGTAGGTGTCGGTCTGCGGGACGTAGGCTTCGGGTTGGTAATAGTCGTAGTAGCTGACGAAGTACTCGACGGCGTTGTTCGGCAGCATCTCGCGAAGCTCGTTGGCTAGCTGGGCGGCGAGGGTCTTGTTCGGCGCCATGATCAACGCCGGCCGTTGCAACCGTTCGATCAGCCAGGCGGTGGTAGCCGACTTGCCGGTTCCGGTGGCGCCGAGCAGCACCACGTCCTTCTCGCCGCCGCGAATGCGCCGCTCCAGGTCCGCGATGGCCGTCGGCTGGTCACCGGACGGCTGGTACTCGCTGATCACCTCGAACTTGCCCGAGGTGGGGACGATGTCGCTCTTCACCCGCATGCGAACCACAGTACGAGCACCCACCGACAACAACGAGGCCAGCGGCAGCAGGGCTCAGGAGGCTCGGCCGGTGAGCCGGCCGGTCCGGGCCACGCTGGCCAGCGTGGTGACCACCAGCACCCCCAGGATGACGACCAGCGACAGCCAGATCGGGATGTCCGGCGCCCAGCCGATGGGCCGGCCGGAGTTGACGAACGGCAGGGTGTTCTCGTGCATGGCGTGCAGGACCAGCTTGACCCCGATGAAGCCGAGCAGCACCGACAGGCCGATGCTCAGGTAGACCAGCCGTCGCAGCAGGCCGCCGATCAGGAAGTAGAGCTGGCGCAGCCCCATCAACGCGAACAGGTTGGCCGTCAGCACCAGGTACGGCTGCTCGGTCAGGCCGTAGATGGCGGGGATGGAGTCCAGGGCGAAGAGCAGGTCGGTGGTGCCGAGCGCGACGACCACGAGCAGCATCGGTGTCATCAGCCGCCGGCCGTCCCGCCTGACCGACAGCCGGGTTCCGACGTAGTCCTCGGTGGACGGGATCCGCCGGCGCAGCCAGCGCACCAGCCGGCCGTCCCGGTAGTCCGCCTGCTCCTGGTGCGCGGCATGCTCGCGGGCCAGCTTGGCCGCGGTGTAGATCAGGAACGCGCCGAACAGGTAGAAGATCCAGGCGAAAGCGTTGATCGCCGCCGCGCCGACAGCGATGAAGGCCCCACGCAGCACGAGCGCCAACACGATGCCGATCAGCAGTGCCTCCTGCTGCAGCTGCCGCGGCACGTTCAGCTTGGCCATGATGATCAGGAACACGAACAGGTTGTCGATCGACAGCGAGTACTCGGTCAGCCAGCCGGCGTAGAACTCGGTGCCGTACCGGTGGCCGCTGAACACGAAGACCCCGAGGCCGAAGAGCACCGCGGCGCCGACGTAGCCGGCCAGGCCGAGGGCACACTCCCTCAGCGATGGTTCGTGCGGTCGCCGGCCGAGCACCACGATGTCAACCGCCAGGAAGACCACCGCGACGGCGAGGGTCACCAGCCACACCCAGAACGTCACCTGCACTCGAGTTCCACCTCCGGTCAGCCCGGCCGGCCCGCGGGGATGCGTGCCGGCAGCCGCCGAAGGTCTCACCCACCCGGCTGCTGGCCGGACCGGCTTCCCGGGACCCGTGCTGTGCGCGCGGGCCCGTGCTGACGAGTTGCCGAGGTCGGGTTACTCCCCTTCAGTGCCGGCAAGTCTAGCGGTTGCTCGCCGGCCCGACGCCCGCCCTCAGTGCGGCGGCTGCAGCCGGGCGGTCAGCTCGGCCACGTCGAAGTCCGGGACCGGGTAGTGCAGGTCCAGCTCCGACAGGGTCTCCAGCAGCAGTCGGCCGACCGCCCAGTTGCGGTACCACTTGCGATCGCCGGGCACCACGTACCAGGGTGCGGCGGCGGTGTGGGTGTGCTCGAGAACGGCGGCGTAGGTGGTCTGGTAGTCCGACCAGCGAGCCCGCTCGGCCAGGTCGGCCGGGTTGAACTTCCATCGCTTGGTCGGATCGGCCAGCCGGTCCAGCAGCCGGCGCCGCTGCTCGGAGTAGCTGATGTGCAGGAAGCACTTGAGGATCGTGGTGCCGGCCTCGGCCAGTTCGGCCTCGAACGCATTGATCTCGGCGATCCGCCGTTGCCAGGCCTGCTCGTCGATCACGCCGTGCACCCGGGTGGTCAGCACGTCCTCGTAGTGCGAGCGGTTGAACACCCCGATCACCCCGGCCGGCGGCAGCGCGCGCCGGATCCGCCACAGGAAGTGATGTGCCGCCTCGGCCGGGGTCGGCTTCTTGAACGAGGTGATTCGTACCGCCGACGGGCCGACCTGGCCGACCACGTGCTTGATCACGCCGTCCTTGCCGGAGGTGTCGGTGCCCTGCAGCACCAGCAGGATCCGGCGCGGGTCGCCGGCCTGGCCGCCGGCGTAGAGCATCTCCTGACGCTCGGCCAGCCTCGGCCCGCTGCGCTCCAACTCGCGCTTGGTGCGGCTCTTGCCGCCCGGCGCCAGCGGGGTGGCGTCGGGCGGATAGCCCAGCAGGTTCACCGGACCGTCGGCCAACCGCAGCGCGTCGTGCAGCCGAGACTTCATGGCCGAACGATAGCGTCGTGCCGCTCGGTCCGGGCTCGCCTGGCCGTTCCGCTCGCGGCTGTTGCGCTCGCGCGGCTGCTTCGCTCGCGCAGTGGCTGCGTCAGGAGCTGCGCGGGTTCAGCCGGCGATCTCCTCCAGGGTGACGTGCAGCACCGCGCCGCTGACCACCTTGTAGCTCAGCCGGTCACCCGGCCGAGCGCCGAGCAGCACCGAACCGAGCGGGCTGGTCGGGGTGATCACCTGGACGCCGGAGCCGGCCTGTTCGACCAGTCCGATCAGGTAGTCCTGGGTATCGGGGTCGTCGTCGAAGCGAATCCGGACCACGCTGCCGAGCTCGGCGGCGTTGGCCGGCCGCGCGTCGGCATCCGGCGCTTGCAGCTGGACCTCCAGCGCGGCGATGCGGGCATCCAGCTCGCCCAGCCGCACCAGCGCCTCGACGTTGCCGGCGTGGTCGGCCGCATCGCCAGCGCCGGTGGCCGGGATGCTCTCCAGCGCGACCTCCGCCCGTTGCGCCCGCAGGTCCTCCAGCCGGGCCATCAGGGCAGCCCGTGCCGAGCTGGACAGGGAGGGCATGATCATCGTCGTCATGGCAGATCCTTTTGTGCTGCGGCACACCCGTTGTCGGGGTGGTCTATTCGTGTCGGCAGTAGGTCTTGTCGTTCGGTAGTCCACTGAAAACTCCGCACGGACCGGAGTGGTTCCCGATCCGTGCAGCCACCGTTCGATCTGGCAACAGCATCGGCGGGTGTCCGAGATTTTTAACCGTCCGGGCCGCGTTTTATTCACCCGCCGGGCCGATTCCACATTCCGATCGCCAATACACAGCTCACACTGAGGAAAGCCGGGCCAACGCCACCAGCCGGGAGATCGCCCGCCGGTACTTCATGCGGTAGCCGCCGACCAGCAGCTGTTCGCCGAACAGCCGGTCAACCGGCACCCCGGATGCGCTGACCGCCAGCTGCCGGTCGTACAGCCGGTCGGCCAGCACCACCAGGCGCAGCGCGACGTTCTCATCCGAAACCGGCAGCACGCCCAGCAGGCACACCTCGCTGATCCCGCCGAGCAGCGCGGCGTACCGGGTGGGATGCAAGGTGGCCAGGTGCTCCAGCAGCGCCGGGAAGTCGTCCAGGCTGGCACCGGGCCGGCTCGCGGCCGCGAGCACCTGTTCCGCGCTGAGCGGTCGCGGCGCCACCGGCAGGCCGCGGTGGCGGTAGTCCGGACCGTCCACCCGCACGGTGGCGAACCGCGCGGCCATCGACTGGATCTCGCGGCGGAAGTCCTCGGCGGCGAACCGCTGCTCGCCGAGCCGGTCCGGCACCGTGTTGGAGGTGGCAGCGAACCGGACGCCGAATCCATCGAGCCGAGCCAGCAGCGAGGAGATCAGCACGGTGTCCCCCGGATCGTCCAGCTCGAACTCGTCGATGGCCAGCAGCCGCATGCCGGCCAGCCGCTCGGTCAGCTCGGCGAAGCCCAGCACGCCGGCCAGCTGCGCCAGCTCGGCGAACGTCGCGTACGCCTTCGGCCCGGGCACCGCGTGCCAGAGCGCTGCCAGCAGGTGGGTCTTGCCGACGCCGAAGCCGCCGTCCAGGTAGAGGCCGGACGGTCCCTGCCGGCCGCGACCCCGGCCGAACCGGCTGCGACCCGGGCCGGCAACTCGGCCGAACCAGCGCCGGCCGCCGGGTTCGGCCACCGAGCCGGCGAACTGCCGCGCCGCGGCCAGCGCGGCCGACTGGCTCGGCTCGGCCGGATCCGGCCGGTAATTGTCGAACCGCACCCCGGCGAACAGCGGCGGCGGCACCAGTTGCTCGACCAGCGCCTCGGTCGCCGGCATCGGGTGGCGGTCGACGAGGCGCGCTGGCACGGTGCCCGAGCCTAACTGTGCTGAGATGTGGGCATGCAGCAGCTGTTGCCGGCACCGCCGGCCGCCGAGGTGGACGTGCACGCGCACTATGCCGGCGGCTGGCTGGACGGCGGCGGGGTGCGCGTCAACTTCATCGCCAGCGCGGACGGCGCCGCCACCGCGGCGGGGCTGTCCCGCGGCCTGCAGACACCCGGTGACAACCAGGTCTTCGCGGCCCTGCGCGACCTGGCCGACGTGATCCTGGTGGGTGCGGCCACCGCGGCCGCCGAGGGATACCGGCCGTCGGCGCCCGGCCCGCGCCGGCGTGCGCTGCGCAGCCACTACGGCCTGGCCGAGGCACCGGCCATCGCGGTGGTCTCGGCCAGCCTCGAGGTCGACCTGTCGGCTCCGCTGTACGCCGCCGCCGAGGCCGCTCCCACCCTGCTGGTCAGCAGCTCGGCGGCCCCGGTCGGCCGGCGCAACGACATCATCGACCTGGCCGGCGGCCAGACCCGGCTGCAGCTGGTCGAGGCACCCACGGCCGAAACCGGCGGGGTGGATTTGGCCGCCGCGGTGGCCAGCCTGCGCGAACTCGGCTACACCCGCATCCTGTGCGAGGGCGGCCCGCGGCTGTTCGCCGCCGCCGTTGCCGCCGGCGTGGTGGACGAGCTGTGCCTGAGCTACTCCCCGCTGCTGGCCGGGCCGGCCGGTTCCCGGATCCTGGCCGGCGCCGAGGAGCTGGCCGGTTTCCCGGTCCGGCTGGACCTGATCGGTTTGCTGGAGGAGGACAGCGCGCTGTTCGCCCGCTATCGGCTGCGCCGGGGGTCGATCGTCAACTAGCAGCCCTCGTGGCTGCTACCGCCCTTTGCATCCCGCCGGTGGAGTTTCGTATCCGATTTGCACGCCCTGGCGATCGAATCGGATACGAAACCGCCGCGCTCGAAACGGCTCAGCCGAGGCCGGGGACGATGTCGGCGAGCTGGAAGGTCAGCGGCTGCTCCAACTGCTCGTAGGTGCACGACTGCGGGGTGCGGTCCGGGCGCCACCGGTTGAACTGGGCGGTGTGCCGGAACCGGTCACCCTCCATGTGCTCGTAGCGCACCTCGACCACCCGTTCCGGCCGCAGCGGCACGAAGGACAGGTCCTTGCCGGAGTTCCACCGGGAGAACTCACTGGCCCGTGGATGCCGGGCGGACGCCTCCCGCTGGGCAGCCCAGTTCCACGGATGGCTTTCCAGGTCGGTGACCAGCGGCTGCAGTTCGGTGAACAGGGCGCGCCGGGTGGCCATCGGGAAGGCGCCGATCACCCCGACCGAGGCCAGCTTGCCCTGGTCGTTGTACAGCCCCAGCATGAGCGAGCCGATCGCGTCCGGCCCCGACTTGTGCAGCCGGTAGCCGGCCACCACGCAGTCGGCGGTCCGTTCGTGCTTGATCTTGAACATCACCCGCTTGTCCGGCTGGTAGTCCCCGTCCAGCGGCTTGGCCACCACCCCATCCAGGCCGGCCCCCTCGAACTCGGTGAACCACCGCTGCGCCTGCTGCAGGTCGGTGGTGGCCGGCGTCAGGTGCACCGGCGGGCGCGCGCCGGCCAGCGTCCGGACCAGCGCCTCCCGCCGCTCGCTGAACGGCCGGCCGGTGTAGTCCTGGTCACCGACGGCGAGCAGGTCGAAGGCGATGAACGAGGCGGGCGTCTGGGTGCTCAGCAGCCGCACCCGGGACTCGGCGGGATGGATCCGCTGCTGCAACGCGTCGAAGTCCAGCCGGCCGCCGGCCGTCACCACGATCTCGCCATCCAGCACGCACCGCGGCGGCAGCTCGGCGCAGAAGGCCTCGACCAGCTCCGGGAAGTAGCGGGTCATCGGGCGCTCGTTCCGGCTGCCGATCTCCACCTCGTCGCCGTCCCGGAAGATCACCGACCGGAACCCGTCCCACTTCGGTTCATACGAGCAGCCGGGCGGGATCTGCGGCACGGACTTGGCCAACATCGGAGCGACGGGGGGCATCACCGGCAACTGCATAACGCAATCTTGCCGGTTGGGTCACAGCTCGGACAGCCGACAGGCGGTAGCGACCGATATGCGGCAAGTCCTGTCGGGCGGGGTCGGTAGCCTCGACCGCGTGCAGCACTTCAGAACCCGCCGCCTCCTGCCGTCCGGCATCGCCATCGTGCTCGCCGGCGTGCTGCTGGCGTCCTGCACCTCGAGCAAGCGGCACACGACGCCGACCAGCACCACCCGCACCGCGACCAGCAGCGCCGTCTCCTCGAGCGGTACGGCCTCGGCCAGCCCGAGCGCGACCGTGGCGCCGGCCACCATCACCTTCTCCGACTGCAGCAGCCAGTTCCAGGCGGCCATCGGCGGCAGCAAGGCCAAGGGGATGGCGTTCTCCTGCGGCAAGCTGCCGGTGCCGCTGGACTACGCCAAGCCGGACGGGGCGAGCATCCAGCTGTTCGTGCTCAAGGTGCACCTGAAATCGCAGCGCTCCGCCGACCGGGTCGGCTCGCTGCTGGTCAACCCGGGCGGCCCCGGCGGGTCCGGGGTGAACCTGGCCGCCGGCCTGGTGAACGCGCTCAGCGACACCATCTTCGACCACTTCGACCTGGTCGGCTTCGACCCGCGCGGGATCGGGCTTTCCCAGCCGCTGCAGTGCGTGTCCGACCGGGAGAAGGACCGGTTGGCCGCCGCCGACCCGGATGTGCGGACCGGAGCCGGCCGGGCCCAGGCCAAGGCCAGCGCGCAGGCGGTGGTGAGGGCCTGCGCCACCAAGTACGGCAGCGGGCTCGGGCACTACAACACCGAGGAGACCGCCCGGGACATGGATCTGATCCGGCAGGCGGTGGGCGATACCAAGCTCAACTACCTCGGCTTCTCCTACGGCACCCGGCTGGGCGCGGCCTACGCCCACCAGTTCCCCGCCCGGATCCGGGCCGAGGTGCTGGACGGCGCGCTGGATCCGGTCACCTCCGAGCTGGCCCAGGACGAGCAGCAGACCAAGGCGTTCGAGCTGGCCTTCGACCAGTTCGCCGCCGACTGCGTCAAGCGACCGGCCTGCGCGGTGCTCGGCAGCCCGCGCTCGGTGGTGACCTCGCTGATCGCCGAGGCCGACCGGCGACCCATCCACTCCAGCCGCAAGGGTGAGACCCGGCTCGCCACCGGCGGCATCGTCACCATCGCCGTCGTCTCGGCGCTCTACGACCAGAGCGACTGGGCACGGCTGGGCAATGCGCTGATCTCGGCGCAGCGCGGTGACGCGGCCGGGCTGTTCACGCTGGCCGACGAGTACCTGGAGCGCGACGAGGCCACCGGCCACTACACCAACATCCTGGACGCCAACCTGGCCATCAACTGCAACGACTCCAAGCTCAAGATCACCGACGCCCTGGTGGTCAGCGAGGCGCGGCAGTGGATCGCCAAGTACCCGATCTTCGGCCGCAACGCCGCCGCGGCGCTCTACTCCTGCTACGGCTGGCCGCCGTCCGGCCACCCGCTGCCGCCGGCGTCCGCGCCGGGCGCGCCGCCGATCCTGGTCATCGGCACCGTGCACGACCCGGCCACCCCGTACCGGCAGGCCGCGGTGCTGGCCAAGGCGCTGGGCAGCGGCGTGGTGCTGACCTGGGACGGCGAGGGGCACACCGCCTATCCGAAGACCAGCTGCATCCGGACGAAGGTGGATTCCTACCTGGTCACCGCCACCCCGCCGGCCGGCGACAGCTGCCCGCGCGGCTGAGCCGGTGGGCGTGCTGTTCGCGCTGATCGCGGCGGCGACCTACGGCATCAGCGACTTCGTCGGCGGCATCGCCTCCCGCCGGATCTCGGCGCTCAACGTGCTGCTGGTGAGCTATCCGGTGGGCGGGGCGATCATGGCTGTCGCACTGCCGTTCTTCGGCGGACCGGTATCGGGCCGGACGCTGGCCTGGAGCCTGGCCGGCGGGTTGGCCGGGCTGGCCGGGGTGGCGCTGCTGTACAGCGCGCTGGCCATCGCGCCGATGAACATCATCTCCCCGATCACCGCGGTGATGTCGGCGGCGGTGCCGGTGCTCGGTGGCGTGCTGCGTGGCGAGCGGCCGGGTCCGCTGGCGTGGCTGGGGATCCTGCTTGGCCTGTTCGCGGTCGTGCTGATATCCCGGCAGCCCTCGGACCACCCGCATCCGCCGGCCGGCTGGCGGGCGCTGCTGATGGCGGTGCTGGCCGGCGTCGGCTTCGGCACCTACTTCGTCTGCCTGGCCTCCACCGACCACGATTCGGGCATGTGGCCGGTGGTGATCTCCCGGCTGTGCTCGGCCGTGCTGGTGGTGCCGCTGCTGCTGGCCGTTGACCGGTTCGCCCGGCCGACGACCGGCGTGCTGGGGCTGGCGGCGGTGGCCGGCGCGCTGGACGCGACGGCCAACCTGGCGTTCCTGCTGTCCAGCCGGCATGGCCTGCTGTCGCTGGCTGGCGTGATCACCGCGCTCTATCCGGCCGGCACCGTGCTGCTGGCGATGGCGATTCTCAAAGAACGCACCGGAACCGTGCAGCGGGCCGGACTGGCCGTGGCGGTCGCCGCCGTGGTGCTGCTGACCCGGTAAGGCTCCGTACCCCTGACCCGGTAAGGCGTCGTGCTGCTGAACAGGTAAGCCGGCCGTCGTATTGATCATCCGTAAGCCGCCATCCGGTGGTTCCGTATCCGATTTGCTCGCCAGGGCATTCAAATCGGATACGAAAGCCACGCCGGTGGCCGCTTAGGCATCGTGCGGCCGGGTGAGGTTGTCGTCCCAGTTCTTCTTGTTGATCTTGGACGGCTGGACCCGCGGCGGCTCGCCCTCCATCTTGGGAAACTGCGGCGGGTACGGCGCGTCGCCGAGCCCGCGGTCCTGCTCGTCCCGCTCGGCCCATTCGAGCAACTGCCCTATGTCATAAGGGGAATCGTTGATGCCGGCATGCACGTCGCCGACTGCGGCGAACCGCCCCGGCATGGTCTGCATGGTGAAGTCCTCCATCGCCACCTCGGGCAGCTCGTCCCAGGTGATCGGTGCCGAGACCAGCCCGGTGGACGCCCGGATCGAGTAGGCCGAGGCGATCGTCCGATCCCGGGCGTTCTGGTTGAAGTCGATGAACACCTGCTCGCCGCGCTCCTCCTTCCACCACTTGGTGGTCACCAGATCCGGCACCCGGCGCTCCACCTCGCGGGCGAAGGCCAGCGCCGCCCGGCGCACCTGGGTGAAGCCGTAATCCGGATGGATTCGCAGGTAGATGTGGATGCCGCGCGAGCCGGACGTCTTCGGCCAGCCGACCGCGCCGATCTCGGTGAGCAGCTCGTGCACCAGCACGGCCACCACCTTGGCGTCCTCGAAATCGGTGCCCGGCTGCGGATCCAGGTCGATTCGCAGCTCGTCCGGCTTCTCGGTGTCCGCGCGCCGCGAGTGCCAGGGATGGAACTCCACGGTGGACATCTGCACCGCCCAGATCGACGCTGGCCAGCTCGGTCACGCACAGCTCGTCGGCGGTACGCCCGGACGGAAAGGCCACCTGCACCGTCTGCACCCAGTCCGGAGCTCCCTTGGGCAGCCGCTTCTGGTAGACCCGGTCGCCGCCGGTGCCCTCCGGAAACCGGTGCAGCATGCATGGCCGCTCGTACAGCGCTCGCACGATGCCGTCGCCCACCGCCAGGTAGTAGTGCGCGAGATCCAGCTTGGTGGCGCCGGTGGCCGGGAAGTACACCCGGTCCGGGTTGGTGATCTTGACCACCCGGTCGCCGACCTCGACCTCGGTGAACGGCGATGCCATGCTGCGAACGATACCCAAGCCGGGGAGGAAGTTATTCGCTACGAACGGCTCGGCCAGCCCTCTACCGTGTGCTGGCATGACCGCATTGCACCCGGCTGCCGCCGGACTGGACTTCACCGCCGAGATCGCCCTGCAGAGCGCGGCGCTGGCCGAGGCGGCCGAGGGCAACCTGGCCGCTCCGGTCGAGCACTGCCCCGGCTGGACCGTCGCCGACCTGGTACGGCACGTCTACGAGGTGCACTGGTTCTGGGGCACGATCGTCGACCGAGCGGCTCGCCGCGCCACCGCCGGACGAGGATGGCCCCGAACCGGCACCGGACGATGAGCTGATCGAGCGGTTCCGGGCCGGCGCGCTGCAGCTGGTCGAGGTGCTGCGCCATGCCGACCCGGACGCCGCCTGCTGGACCTGGGCGCCGGGGCAGCGGAACGCCGCCTTCGTCCAGCGCCACCAGGTGCAGGAGGCCGCGGTGCACCGGTGGGACGCCGAGCATGCCGCCGGCCGCGCGCTGACCCTGGACGTACCGCTCTCGGTGGACTCGATCGAGGAATTCCTCACGTTCTCGGTGGCATCGCCCGATGAGCCACCCGACGAGCCGGTGCCCGGCTTATCCGGCTCCTTCGTGCTGCAGGCAACCGACGCCGACGCGGCCTGGACGATCCGCGACGGCGAGCGGCCCGGCGCCGTCCGGTTCGAACGTGGCGCCCGGCCGGATGCGCCGGTGCTGGCCGGCACCGCGTCGGACCTGCTGCTCTGGCTGTACCAGCGGGTCGAGTTGCCGGTGCCGGGCGGGGCAGCCGAGTTGCTCGGACGATTCCGCGCGCTGACCTTCACCGACTGATCCGGCCGCCGGCTATGGGTGGTTATCGCCGGGCCGGCGCAAGATTCCACCTGACAGCGACCGGGCGCACAGGGCATGCTTGAGGCGTGGACAAGGACCCGATCGAGCTGACCCGGCGCAGTTCTACCGGCTCGCACAGTTCCACTGGCTCGCACATCGTCTACCTCGATCCCAAGCTCGACCGTCCGGTAAGCCCGTACTCGCCGGAGGGCGAGATCCGGATGATGGGCGAGTTCGCCGCCGGCCTGCGCCGGCGCGGCGCGCTATCCCGGCCGATGGCCATCATCCTGGTGCTGCTCATCCTGGCGCCGATCGTGCTCAGCGTGCTGGCCGTCGTCACCGGCTGGTAACGCGCCGCGCTGCGTACGCTTGAACGCATGACCATCGAGCAGAACCCGCCCGCCGTAGAGAAGTCCGACGAGCAGTGGCGCGCCGAGCTGACGCCCGAGGAGTACGCCGTGCTGCGCCAGGCCGGCACCGAGCGGCCGTACACCGGTGAGTACACCGACAACCACCGGATCGGCGTGTACGCCTGCCGGGCCTGCGGCGCGGAGCTGTTCCGGTCCCGGGAGAAGTTCGACTCGCACTGCGGCTGGCCGAGCTTCTTCTCCCCGCTGGCCGGCGACCGGATCATCGAGCGTGCCGACACCAGCATGGGAATGCGCCGGGTGGAGGTGCTGTGCGCCAACTGCCACAGCCACCTCGGGCACGTCTTCGAGGGCGAGGGCTATCAGACACCGACCGACCTGCGTTACTGCATCAACTCGATCAGCCTGCGGTTCACCGAGGAGCCGGACGGCCAGTAGCCGGCTACGGCAGGTCGGCGATCAGCTCCGCGACCGGCCGCTGGGTGCCGGTGTAGAACGGCACCTCCTCCCGGACATGCCGGCGGGTCTCCGAGCTGCGCAGGTGCCGCATCAGATCCACGATCCGGTGCAGCTCGTCGGCCTCGAAGGCCAGGATCCACTCGTAGTCGTTGAGCGCGAACGAGGCCACCGTGTTGGCGCGCACGTCCGGGTACTCCCGGGCCAGCTGCCCGTGCTCGGCCAGCAGCGCGCGCCGCTCGGGGTCGGGCAGCAGGTACCACTCGTACGAGCGCACGAACGGGTACACGCAGACGTAGCGGCGGCTCACCTCGTCGGCCAGGAACGCCGGGATGTGGCTCTTGTTGAACTCGGCCGGACGGTGCAGCGCCATCACCGACCAGACCGCCGTCAGGTGCCGGCCGAGGTCGGTGCGGCGAAGCCGGTGATAGGCCGACTGCAGCTGGTCGGCCGACGACGCGTGCCACCAGATCATCAGATCGGCATCGGCCCGCAGCGCTGCGACGTCGTAGCAGCCGCGCACCGTGACGTCCTCGGCCGCCAGGTCTGCGAACAGCGCGGTCAGCTCGGCCGCGTACTTGTCCCGGGGTGCGTCGCCCAGCGGGCTGCTCACCGAGAACACCGACCATGCGGTGTAGCGGATCACGTCATTGAGTTCGCGAGCCTGCTTGCCGTCGACCATGCCCTTCATTGTGCGGCGGCCAGCAGCGGGGCCGACACCTGGTCCGCCGCGATGTGAGCTGACCCGATGCAGGCCGGGATGCCCACCCCGTCGTAGCTGGCTCCGCACACCGCCAGCCCGGGTACCCGACCGACCGCCGCCCGGATCCGGCTGACCCGGTCCGGATGACCCGACCGCGTACTGCGGCAGCGCGCCACCCCATCGCTGGACGTGGCTGTCCGACCGGCTCGGCGGACAGCCCGGTCAGCCCGGCCAGCTCCCGGCGCACCGTGTCGACCAGCTCGGCGTCGGTCGCGCTGCAACTGGACCTGCTCACCGGCCCGGCCGAGCGACGCGCGCAGCAGCAGCACTCCGGCCTCGGTCCCGACGCCCGGCCACTTCTGGGACGAGAACGTCATCGCCTTGCTGGCCCAGCCCTCCACCTCGGGGATCAGGATGCCGCTGCCGGCCGGCAGTGGCGCGGGCAGCGGCAGCCGGAAGGCCAGCGTCACGATCGCCATGCTGGCCGTTTCGACAGCGGCCAACTCGCTCGCCGCGGCCGGCGCCAGCTCGGCCAGCAGGACGGCCGCCTTGCCCGCCGGAGTGGCCACCACCACCGCGTCGGCAAGGAGTTCCTCCGTTGCCGGCACGGCGCCGAGCAGCAGCCGGAAACCGCCGTCGGTCCGCTCGATCGCCCGCACGGTGGTGCCGCACCGAACCGTGAAGCGATCCTGGCCGGCGGCCGTCTCGGCCAACCGGGCCAGCCCGCCGGTCAGGCTGGCGAACACCGGCGGCCCCGGTTCGTCCCGGGCGCCGGCCGTCACCAGGGCCCGGGCCGCCGCCAGCAGCGAGCCGCCCTCGGACATCAGCCGGCCGGCCAACCCGGGCAGCGCCGCCTGCAGCGAGATCCGGCCGGCCTGCCCGGCGTACACCCCGCCGAGCAGCGGATCGACGAGCCGGTCCACCACCTCCGGCGCCGAACCGCTCGGCCACCAGGTCGCCGACCGCGACGTCACCGTCCAGCGGCGGGTACGGGCCGGCGTCCGGTTCGGCCGCGATCCGGTTCAGCGTCGGCTCGCTCAGCACGCCGGCGGAGCGCAGCGCGGCCAGGTCGGTCGGCACGCCCATCAGGGTGCGTGGCGGCAGCGGCCGGTTCGCGCCCCGGTTGCGCAGCAGGGCGGCGGTGGTCAGCGGCGAGACCCGGTCTCCCTGCAGCCCCAGCTCGGCCATCATGGCCAGGCCTTCCGGTCGGCGCGCCAGCATCGCCTCGGCTCCGACGTCCACCCAGCTGCCGGCCACCTGCACCCGGCGCAGCTTGCCGCCGATCCGGTCGGAGGCCTCCAGCAGCAGCACCTCGGCGGCCGGCAGCCGCTCGCGCAACCGGAGCGCCGCGGCCAGGCCGGCGATGCCGCCGCCGACCACCACCACCCGGCGCCGGCCGCCTGCCGCGACGTCCACCTCAGTCGTCCGGCAGCGAGTGGACCAGCTCGACCACCCGGGTCAGCACGTCCGGGTCGGTCTCCGGCGGCACCCCGTGGCCAAGGTTGAAGATGTGCCCGGGGCAGCGCCTGCCCTCGGCCACCACCCGGCGCACCGCACGCTCGACAACTGGCCAGTCGGCCAGCAGCACCGCCGGATCCAGGTTCCCCTGCACCGGCGTGCGACCGCCGATCCGCTCCGCGGCGACATCGAGCGGCACCCGCCAGTCCACCCCGACCACGCTGGCCCCGGCGCTGCGCATCAGCTCCAGCAACTCCCCGGTTCCCACCCCGAAATGGATCTTGGGCACGTCGTGCCCGGCCAGCGCGTCGAACACCGCCGCCGAATGCGGCAGCACGTACTCGGCGTAGTCGGCAGCCGACAGGCCACCGGCCCAGGAGTCGAACAACTGCACCGCGGCGGCACCGGCGCCCAGCTGCACCTGCAGGAAGCTCGCCGAGATGCCGGCCAGCCGGCCCAGCAGCGCATGCCAGAGCTCCGGGTCGGAGTACATCAGGGCCTTGGTGCGGGCGTGGTCGCGCGACGGGCCGCCCTCGATCAGGTAGCTGGCCAGGGTGTACGGCGCCCCCGCGAACCCGATCAGCGGGGTGCCGGCCAGCTCGCCGACGAGCCGTCCGACCGACTCGGCGATGTCCGGCACGTCGTCCGGCTCCAGCGGCCGGATCCGGGCGACGTCGGCCGCCCGCCGGACCGGCTCGGCCACCACCGGGCCGGTGCCGGGCACGATCTCGATGCCGATGCCCACCGCGACCAGTGGCACCACGATGTCGGAGAAGAAGATCGCCGCGTCCACCCGGTGCCGGCGCACCGGCTGCAGGGTGATCTCGGTGACCAAATCCGGCGTCCGGCAGGCCTGCAGCATGCTGGTGCCGGCCCGCAGCTCCCGGTACTCCGGCAGCGACCGGCCGGCCTGGCGCATGAACCAGACCGGCGGCCGGGCCAACCGCTCCCCCGCGGCGGCGCGGATCAGCAGCGAGCGGGGCGGCGCGGACGGTGAGGCAACGGTGTCGGTCATCGGCTCCATCGTCGCACGCCCTCCGCTGGCCGCCGGACGGTGCGCCGGCTCGGCCCCGCCCGGCCGACCCGGCGCGCCTGCCGGCTCTCGGTCGTTCTGCATGCGAAGTTCTAGGGCGCATACTGGTTCCCGGAAGGGATCTGCTACGGACATGTTGCCCGACCCCGGAGTTCCCGCGGACGGCCAGCCCGCCGCCGACAGCGGCCCGGACGCCGACGCGGTACCGAGCAGTGCGCCGAAACCGTTCCAGGACGCTGTCAGCTCGCTGCTCACCGCCGAGGTCCGCCGGGAAGCCAGGGTCGAGCGGATCCGGCCGCCGCAGCGGCTGGCCCCCTGGAGCTTCGCGATCGCGGTGGACATCAGCACCGCCAGCAACCCCGACTGTGCCACCGGCCGGCTGGTGGTGCTCTACGACCCGGAGGGCGCCGAGGCCTGGGACGGTGAGCTCCGCCTGGTCGCGTTCGCGCAGGCCGAGCTGTCCCCCGACATGGCCGGCGATCCGCTGCTACCGGCGGTCGGCTGGAGCTGGCTCACCGAGTCACTCGAGCACCGCAACGCCGAGCACACCGCCGTCGGCGGGACGGTCACCCAGACCACCTCCACCCGGTTCGGCGACGTGCACGGGCCGTCCACCAGCAGCCAATTGGAGCTGCGCGGTTCCTGGACGGCGACCAGCGCCGACCTCTCCCGGCACCTGCGCGCCTTCGTCGACCTGCTCTGCACCGCCGCCGGACTTCCTCCGGAAGGCGTGGCCGTTATCGGTGAGCGCTGAGCAACCCGCCGCCAGGCAAGGCAGCCCGGCGGAGCCCGACCACGGCGAGGACCAGGCCAGCCAGGTCGAGCTGCTGCGTGAGCCGCGCGACGGCACTCCGGAGCCGCTGACCGAGCCCGATCAGCTTGCCGCGGCAGCCGAGGCGCTGGCCGCGGCGGACGGCCCGGTCGCGGTGGATGCCGAACGGGCCTCCGGCTACCGCTACAGCCAGCGTGCCTACCTGGTGCAGCTTCGCCGGGCCGGCGCCGGCACCTTCCTGATCGACCCGATCGCGCTGCCGGAGCTAACCAGCATCAACTCCGCGATTGCCGACGCCGAGTGGATCCTGCATGCGGCCAGCCAGGATCTGCCCTGCCTGGCCGAGGTGGGCATGCGTCCGAAGCGGCTGTTCGACACCGAGCTGGTGGGGCGGCTGCTCGGCTCGGAGCGGGTGGCGCTCGGCACCATGGTCGAGCAGTACCTGAATGTCTCGCTGGAGAAAGGGCATTCGGCGGCCGACTGGTCCACCCGGCCGCTGCCCCGGGACTGGCTGGCCTACGCCGCGCTGGACGTCGAGCTGCTGATCGAGCTGCGCGAGGCGCTGATCGGCGAGCTGCGCCGCACCGGCAAGCTGGCCTGGGCCGAGCAGGAGTGTGCCGCCGTGCTGGACGCTCCGCCGGCCGCGCCGCGCATCGACCCGTGGCGGCGCACCTCCGGCATCCACAGCCTGCGCACCCGCCGCCAGCTGGCGATGGTCCGCTCGCTCTGGCAGGCCCGCGACCGGCTGGCGGCTCGCCGGGACGTGGCACCCGGGCGCGTCCTGCCGGATGCCGCGATCATCACCGCGGTCAAGGCCAACCCGCGCAGCGAGGACACCCTGGTGGAACTCGACGTGTTCGGCGGCCCGCGGCAGCGCCGGCAGGCCGGCTACTGGTTCGCCGCGCTGACCGAGGGCCGGCAGCTGCCCGACGCCGAACTGCCGCTGCTGGCCAATACCACCGCCGATCCGGACGCGATGCCGGCCCAATCCCGCTGGCGGGAACGCGATCCGGCCGCGGCGGCGCGGCTGGCCGCCTGCAAGGACGTGGTGCAGCAGGCCGCGGTCGAGCATCGGGTGGTGTCGCAGAACCTGCTGGCCGGCGACGTGATCCGGCGGCTGGCCTGGCGCTCGGTCAGCCCGCTCACCGAGCGGGCGGTGCGCGACCGGCTGGCCGAGCTCGGCGCGCGGTCCTGGCAGGTCGACCTGCTCGCGGCCGGGTTGCTGTCCGCGCTGGCCAGCGCGGCGCTGCCAGACACCGACTGACCGCGTGCCGCCGACTGACCGCGTGCCGCCGACTGACCGTGCCGCCGACTGAAGCGACGGGCCGGCGCCGAGCAGCCTCGCAGCGAGCAGTCGGCGAGCATTCCAAAGCTATGGAGCCGGTGCCAGCGCCCGCACCGTGGCCACTCCCAGATCCAGCTCCGCCGACTGCACGCCGCCCGGCCGGTAGCCGATCACGGCGCCGTCCTGGGCCACCGCGACCACCTGGTTGTCCGGCAGCCAGATCGGCGCTGCGGGTGCCGGAATCGGGTAGCCCTCCGGCTCGAAGGCCGGCGCGATCACGCTGGTGCTGGCGCTCGGCGAGGTCGAGCCGGCATTGCCGGTGGGCAGCACCAGTGACGACGACCCGCTCGGCACCGGGCTCGTCCTGGCCGGCGGCTGGGTGAGTACCAGCACCTCGACCTGGTCGGTGCCCACGTTCTTCAACTGCGCGACCACCAGCCGGCGCCGCGAGCCCACCAGGGCGTAGATGGCGAACGCGGTGCTGTCGGCGGAGAAGGCGGCCGGTCCGGTGACCAGCAGCATGCCGCGGGTGGGCAGGAACCACCGGGTGCCGGCGACCACGGTCGGCGCCGGGCGGGGCTTGGTCGAGCTGGCCGAACCGGACGGCTCGCCGGAGCTGCCGGTGGCCGAGGCACTGGGGCTCGCCGTCCCGGTGGCGGTGGAGTCGACGTAGCGCAGCGGCATCACGCCGAACCGGTGCAGGGCCACGTCCCACACCAGCAGCTGGCTGCCGTCGGCGGCCAGCGGGTGCACCGGCCCGAGCGCGCGCAGCGTGGCGTCCGGCCGGACCAGCAGCGCGGCCGCCGACAGCGACTCCTGCATCACGCCCCGGTCGAAGACCCGGTTCACCGGCTGCCAGACCACCAGCCCCACCGAGGTGTCCACCGCTGCCCGGAAGCCGCGGGGCAGCCGGTCCGGCGGCTCGGTCGGCTGCCCGGCGCTGTCGTAGCGGCGGATGCTGTAGTCGCGCAGCGGCGGCGGGCCGGGCAGCGGGTTGCCGGTCGTGGTCTGGCTGGCCGAGCCGGTCAGGCTGGCCGAGGCGGCCGGGCCGCCCAGCTGGGCCGGATCGACCTGTCCGGGATCGACCAGCGCGGACTCCACGACGACCGCCGCCGTGCCGCGCATCGCCGGCAGCACCGCGTCGGCGTAGCCGAGGTCGCGCACCGCCAGCGCCCGGGTGATCGCGTACGCCCGCTGCCGGCCGTCGAGCAGGGCGAGCACCACCGTCAGGCCGCGGCTGGTCATCAGCGAGCGGGGCGCCGCGCCGGACGGCAGCGACACCGTGCGGGTGATCCGATGCTGCTGCAGCAGTTCCAGCCGGCCGTCCCGGATGGCCAGCAGGCCGGAGATCGGGCCGTTCGCCGAGGCGGTGCCGGAAACCCCCACCGAGGTGCCGCTGGGTCGGGAGGACGGTTGCGGCTCACCGTGCCAGATCAGGGCGATGGCCAGCACGAACAGCACCAGCACGCCGAAGCCGGGATGGGAGGTCCAGCTCAGCAGCGCGAGGCGGCGGGGACGGGAGGGGGTGGTCACTGCGCGGCGGCGTCAGCTGATCAGCGAGGCGGCCTGGGTGGCCGTCGCCGGCAGCGAGATCGCCACCCGCAGGCCGCCGGCCGGCAGCGCGGTGGCCTCGATCGAGCCGTTGTGGGCGTCCACGATCGCCCGCACGATGGACAGTCCCAGGCCGGCGCCGCGCTGCCCGGTGCGGGCCCGGCCGCCGCGCCGGAACGCGTCGAACAGGCCCTCCACCTCCTCCGGCTGGACGGAGATGCCGGAGTTCGTGACGACCACCTTCGACAGCCGGGATTGCCCAACGCCCTCGGATTCGGTCTGGATCTTCACCCAGCCACCCGGCACGTTGTAGCGCACGCCGTTCTCCACCAGGTTGCCGATCACCCGCTCCAGCAGCCGGGGATCGCCGGTGGTGCTCACCGGCTCGCCCTCGGCGGTGATGGTGATCCCCCGCCCGGCCGCCTCGGCCTGGGCCGCCGCCACCGCGTTCGGGATCAGCTCGTTGAGCACCACCGGCTCCGACAACTCCAGCCCCTGGCCCTCCCGGCCCTGCAGTCGGGCCAGCGCGAGCAGCGCGTCCACCAGCCGCTGCGCCCGGTTCGTCGCGTCGCGCACCACTTCGCCCATCCGGCGCAGCTCCTCGGCGGCCGCGTTCGGGTCGGACAGGGTCACGTCCAGCTCGGTCTGGATCACCGCCAGCGGGGTGCGCAGCTCGTGGCTGGCGTTCGCCACGAACCGGCGCTGGCTGCCGAACGCCGCGTCCAGCCGGGCCAGCATCTCGTCGAAGGTGTCGGCCAGCTCGCGCAGCTCGTCGTCCGGGCCGCCGAGGCCGATCCGCTCGTTCAGCGTCTGGGTGGACAGCTGCCGGGCGGTCTGGGTGATCCGAGCCACCGGACGCAGCGCCTGCCGAGCTAGCAGGTAGCCGCCGATGGAGCCGATCAGCACGATCACGCCGAAGTAGAGCAGCCCGTTGTTGAGCAGGTAGTGCAGCGCCGAGGTGCGCATCACCGAGCGGGCCTGGGCCGGGTTCCACAGCGTCTGGGTGTGCGTGGTGTTGTCGATGATGGTGACGTCGCCAGAGTTGCTGGGCAGCGCGATCTGGGTCAGCGCACGGTCGAGCAGGATGTAGGAGGTCGCCAGCAGCGCGGCACCAATCAACAGGACGAGCGCCCCGTACAGCAGGGCCATCCTGATCCGAAGGGTCGGCTGCACCAATCTCACGCCTACGTTCTCACTGCCTCGTCATGCATCTCACGGCCTGTGCCGGCTGTTCGACGCCTCACTGCTCGGTCGAACCTCCCTCGCCCGCCTCCTCGGCACTGACCAGCGACGGGTCTACCCGGTAGCCGGAGCCCACCACGGTCTCGATGATCGGCGGCTCGCCGAGTTTGCGTCGCAACGTCATCATCGTCACCCGAACGGTGGTCGTGAAGGGATCCGCGTGCTCGTCCCACACCCGATCCAGAAGTTCCTCACTGGAGACAACGACGCCGGCCGCGGAGAGCAACGTCTCCAGCACGCCGAACTCCTTGCGGGTCAGGTCGATGTTGCGCCCGGAGCGGGTGACCGTGCGCTTGGCCGGGTCCAGCACCAGGTCGCCGGCCTGCAGCACCGGCGGGGCGGCCGGCGTGGCCCGACGACCCAGCGCGCGCACCCGCGCCACCAGTTCGGCAAAGGCGAACGGCTTGGCCAGGTAGTCGTCGGCGCCGAGGGCGAGCCCCTCGACCTTGTCCTCGATGGCGGCGCTGGCGGTGAGCATGATCACCCGGGTGAGCACGCCCTCGTCGGTCAGCGACCGGCAGATCTCATCGCCGCTCTTTCCCGGCAGGTCCCGGTCGAGCACCACCACGTCGTACCGGGTGGTGGTGGCCTTGCCGAACCCCTCGTCGCCGTCGTAGGCGACGTCTACCGCCATTCCCTCCCGCCGGAGCCCCCGTGCCACCGCATCGGCAAGTTGGGTCTCGTCCTCCACCACCAGTACTCGCACGCTGACTCCGCCTTCGCTCAGGACCGGCGGACCAGTCAGACCCGCCGATGGGTCGGCAACACATTCTCACGACGTGGAATGTCGTGATGTAAACCAAGCGTCAATATCACCGGTCGTCGGCTTGGGCCGACTCCTCCGGCGCCCCCGTCAAGACACCTCCGTTGCCCTCGCCGCGGCCCAGCACCGCCGCCGCGAATTCGATCACCCGGCGGGAGATTCCCTGCGGATTGAGGCCGATTGCGGCCTTTACCTCGCGCACGCTGCCGTGTTCGAGGAATTCCACCGGTATCCCGATCTCGCGAGTATGAACGAATATCTCGTGCTCGCGAAGATATTGGCTGAACCTCGCTCCCGCGCCGTTCACCACGACGCCGTCCTCGACGGTGACCACCACCTCGGCCGCACGCGCCAGCTCAGCCAAACCGGCCGGCACCGGAGTGACCCAGCGCGGATCGACCACCCGCACCGCGTAGCCGGCCTCGGAGATCCGGCCGGCGGCGGCGAGCACATCGGCCGCCATCGCGCCCACCGATACCAGCAGCACGTCCACCGGCCCGGAGTTCGGTTCGGCCAGCACGTCCACGCCGTCCACCATGCGTACCGCCGGCAGGTCCGCACCGAGCGCCGTCTTCGGGTAGCGCAGCACCGACGGGCCGTCGCCGATCGCCAGGCAGCCGGCGAGCGCGCTGCGCAGGGTGGCGGCATCGCGCGGCACCGCGATGTGGATGCCCGGCACCACGCCCAGCACCGCGAGGTCCCACATGCCGTGATGGCTCGGGCCGTCCTCGCCGGTGACGCCGGCGCGGTCCAGCACCAGGGTGACGCCGGCCTTGTGCAGCGCCACGTCCATCAGCAGCTGGTCGAACGCCCGGTTCAGGAAGGTGGCGTACAGCGCGATCACCGGGTGCAGGCCGGCCGCGGCCATCCCGGCCGCCGAGGTGAGGGCATGCTGCTCGGCGATGCCGACGTCGAAGCAGCGGTTCGGGTAGGCCGCCGCGAACGGTCCGAAGCCGACCGGGTTGAGCATGGCCGCGGTGATCGCCACCACATCGTCGCGCTCGGCGCCGAGCCGGACCATCTCCTCGCCGAACACGCCCGACCAACTCGGGCCGCCCTTGCTCAGCGAGGCGCCGGTCTCCGGATCGAACGCGCCGCCGCCGTGCATCTTGTCCGCCTCGTGGTTCTCGGCGGGGGCGTAGCCGTAGCCCTTGCGGGTCACGCAGTGCACCAGCACCGGTGCGCCGAAGTTGCGGGCCTGCGAGAACGCGGTCTCCAGCGCCCCGAGGTCGTGGCCGTCCACCGGGCCGATGTACTTCAGGCCGAGGTCTTCGAACATGCCCTGCGGGTAGATCAGATCCTTGACCCCGCGCTTGATGCCGTGCAGCGCGTCGTACAGCGGCGGGCCGACCAGCGGCGTGCGGCCCAGCGTCTCCTTGACGTTCTGCAGCATCCGCTCGTAGCCCGGCCGCAGCCGCAGGCCGGCCAGGTGCTGGGCCAGCCCGCCGATGGTGGGTGAGTACGACCGGCCGTTGTCGTTGACCACGATGACCACCGGACGGTCGGAGGCCGCGATGTTGTTCAGCGCCTCCCAGCACATGCCGCCGGTGAGCGCGCCGTCGCCGACCACCGCCACCACCGGACGTCGATCCGCGCGCACCTCGAAGGCCTTGCTCAGCCCGTCGGCGTAGGACAGGGCGGTGGAGGCGTGCGAGTTCTCGATCCAGTCATGCTCGCTCTCGGCACGGCTCGGGTAGCCGGACAGGCCGCGGAACTGCCGCAGGCCGTCGAAGTCGTCCCGCCGGCCGGTGACGATCTTGTGCACGTAGCTCTGGTGCCCGGTGTCGAACAGGATCGGCTCGCTGGGCGAGTCGAAGATCCGGTGCAGCGCCAGCGTCAACTCCACCGCACCCAGGTTGGGCCCGAGGTGGCCGCCGGTGCGGGAGACCTTGCGCACCAGGAAATCGCGGATCTCGGTTGCCAGCAGGTTGAGCTGATCGGTGCTCAGCCCGCGCAGATCGTCTGGACAGCTGACCTGACTCAATACCGAACTCACACCCCGAAGCCTACTGGCAGCGAGCCGACTCAAGCGTCATCGCTGCTCGGTGCCGCCGGAGGCGTCATGGCTTCGCGGTGCCGCCGGAGGCGTCATGGCTTCGCGGTGCCGCCGGAGGCGTCATGGCTTCGCGGTGCCGCCGGCAGTTCGACCCGGTTCCACCTGGGTCTACCCGGGCCGGAGCACCGCCACGCACTCGACGTGATGGGTCATCGGGTAGGCGTCGTAGCCGGTCAGCCCGGCCAGCTGCCAGCCGGCAGCCAGCGCGGTGCGCAGATCGCGGGCCAGTGCCGCCGGGTCGCAGGCCACGTAGATCACCGTGCGCGGCCCGGCCTCGAGCACCGCCGCCAGCACCTGCCCACCGGCACCGGTCCGCGGCGGATCCAGCACCACCACGTCGGGCTGCAGTTCGCCGGCCGTCCGGCGCACCGCCTCGGCACCGATCGGCTGTCGGCGGACCTCGGCCCACGGCAGGTCGGCCAGGTTCTCCGCCGCGGCCGCCACCGCCGCCCGGTCGCCCTCCAGCCCGAGCACCCGGCCGGTATCGCCGACCGCCTCGGCCAGCACCGCGGTGAACAGCCCGGCACCGGCGTACAGGTCCAGCGCCCGCTCGCCGGCACGCAACGCCGCGGCCGCGACCACCGCCGCGCTGAAGGCCTCGGCCGCGGCCGGATGGGTCTGCCAGAAACCACCCGGCGGCACCCGGAACTGCCGGCCGGCCACCTGGTAGCGCAGCCGATCCGGTCCAGACAGCTGCTCGGCCACCGTCGCAGCGCGGTTGCGGGATCTGGCTGCCGCCCGCCCGCGGCCTCCCGGCGCCGGCCGGTGACCGGTCAGCGCGGTTGCACCGTCGTCGTCCACCGCCACCTCGACCTCGGCCTGCGCCGGCCACCGCTCGGCCAGCGCCGGCGCGTCGCCCACCCCGGGCGCGCCGATCAGGCACCGCTGGATCGGCTCGACCGCGGCCGAACGGTGCCGGTGCAGGCCGAGCCGCCCGTCCGGGTCGACCGCGAACCGGATCCGGCGCCGCCAGCCGAGATCGTCTGGTTCCAGCGCCTCAACCGTCACCGATCGGTCCACGCCGGCCAGCCGGGACAGCTGCTCGGCGATGACCGCGGCCTTCAACGCCCGCTGCCGCTCCGGCCGGACGTGCTGGAAGTCGCAGCCACCGCAGCCGCCAGGGTGTGCGTACCGGCAGGGCGGCGCCACCCGGTCGGGGTCGGCGGTGATCACCTCGACGGCGTCGGCGCGGCAGAACGAGCCGCCGCGATCCTCGGTCACCTCGGCCAGCACCGTCTCGCCCGGCAGGCAGTGCCGGACGAAGACCACCCGCCCGGCGTGCCGCGCGACGCAGTGGCCGCCGTGCGCGACCGGGCCGATCTCCAGCCGCAGCCGCCGGCCCAGCCAGGACGGCTCGGCAGCCGACGCACGTTCCTCCACCGGCCCCAGCCTAGGCATACCGCACACCGTCGCGATCGGACGTGTGTAGCGTCCCGAGTCGTGCACATCGTGGTGATGGGATGCGGCCGGGTCGGGTCAACCCTGGCGCATCATCTGGAGCGGCTCAATCACAGCGTCGCGGTCATCGATCTGGATCCGACCGCGTTCCGCCGACTCGGACCGAACTTCACCGGCAAGACCATCGCCGGCGTCGGGTTCGATCGGGACACCCTCATCGACGCGGGCATCGAGAACGCCGACGCGTTCGCCGCGGTGTCCAGTGGCGACAACTCCAACATCATCGCCGCCCGGGTGGCTCGGGAGACCTTCGGCGTCGGCCACGTGGTGGCCCGGATTTACGACCCGCTGCGGGCCGAGGTGTACGAGCGGCTCGGCATCCCGACGATCGCCACCGTGCCGTGGACGGCAAACCGGCTGCTGAAGAACATCCTGGGTGGCACCATCGATGAGGAGTGGCGCGACCCAACCGGGCAGGTGGTGCTGTTGCATGTGATCCTGGCCGAGAGCTGGGTCGGCGAGAAGATCAGCGCGTTCGAAGATGCCACCGGTGGCCGGGTCGCGCTGATCAGCCGGTTCGGCAAGGGTGAACTGCCCAGCGCGCACGGTGTCATCCAGCACGGCGACGAATTGCACGTCACGGTCACCGACGACCTCACCGACATCGTCCGGTCGGCGGCCTCCGAAGGCCCGGCAGGAGGGCAGCGCTAATGCGGATCGCCATCGCCGGAGCCGGCGCGGTCGGACGTTCGATCGCCCGCGAGCTGCTCGCCAACGGGCACGCGGTGCTGCTCATCGACAAGGACGCCCGCAAGGTGCGCACCGAACGGATCCCGGAGGCGGAGTGGCTGCACGCCGACGCCTGCGAGCTGTCCAGCCTGGAGGACGCCAAGCTGGAGGAGTGCGAGGTGGTGATCGGCGCCACCGGCGACGACAAGGTCAACCTGGTGGTGTCGCTGCTGGCCAAGACCGAGTTCTCGGTGCGCCGGGTGGTGGCCCGGATCAACCATCCGGCCAACGAGTGGCTGTTCACCGAGGCCTGGGGGGTGGACGTCGCGGTCTCCACCCCGCGGGTGCTGGCCGCCCTGGTCGAGGAGGCGGTGTCGGTCGGCGACGTGGTGCGGCTGTTCTCGCTGCGCCAAGGCGAGGCGAACCTGATCGAGGTCACGCTGCCGCCGGGAGCGCCGTGCGCCGGCATCCCGGTGCGGGATCTGAAGCTGCCGCCGGACGCCGCGATGGTCGCGATCATTCGCAACCACCGGGTGATCACGCCCACTCCGGACGAGCCGATGGAGCCGGGCGACGAGCTGCTGTTCGTCGCGATGCCGGAGGCCGAGCCTGCCATCCGGCAAGCTGTCTGCACCGCCTGAGCCGTTCGGGCGGCGAGTCAGGGCGCCGGTCGGTCCTCGGTCGCCTGCTCGAGCGGGTCACCGGCCGGCTGCGGCAGCACCAGCCTGGCCCGACGCACCACCCAGAACCCGAAGGCCAGCACCGCAAGGTAGAGCGGGAAGCCCATTACGATCCTGGTCACCGCCAGCCATCCCGTGCGGTTGTCCCGGAACAGGCTGAGCTGCACCACCGCCCGGGCGGCGAACATGGCCAACCCGGCGAGCGTGGCCAGGTCGTAGGCCCGGCGCAGCTGAGCCACCCGGTACCAGCGCACGCCGGGCGGCAGCGGAGCCGGATCCAGGAATTCCCACAGCAGCCCCACCAGCGGGCGCCGGACGATCAGCGTGATCGCGAAGACGCCTCCGTAGACGATGGATCCGGCGATGCCCAGCAGGAAATATCCCTGGCCTGACCGGTGTGGCCGGCGATCGCGGCGGCTACCAGGACGCTGAACAGGCCACCCACCGCCTGCTGGACGGACTGCCGGCGCAACATCCGATAGCCGGCCAACAGCACCGCGGCGAGCACGGCCGCCCAGATCGCCGGGCGCAGGCCGGCCGTCGCGTTCACGGCCACGAAGACCACCAGCGGGATGGCGCTGATCACCGTGCCGGACCAGCCGCCGAAGGAGTCCAGCAGTTGCTGCCGGGTACGTTCGCGCAGCTCGCTGGTCACCGGCGGGTTCAGCGGCTCGGTGCCGCGCGCCCGATCGCTGGCGCCTTCGATGCTCTCGTGCTCGGCTCCGCGCTCGCTGTCGCCTTCGGTGCCGATCTGCTCGGCTCCGCGCTCGCTGCGCTCCTCGGCGCTGGTCCCGTCGCTCGGCTCCGCGCTCGCTGCGCTCCTCGACGCTGACGCGCCTTCGATGCTCGCTCGCTGTCGCCTTCGCACGTCCTGCGATGCTCGCTCGCTGTCGCCTTCGGGCTCCACCTCAGTCCTGCCCGGCCGACCCCGGCGCCTCGTCCTGCTGCTGCGCCTCCTGGGCGGCGGCGACCTGCTCGGCCGCCTCCTTGGGCAGTTGCAGCGGCACCGGGTCACGCACCGGCAGCGGCTGGCTGCCGCGCACCACCACGACCCCGCGGAACGCGTCCAGGAACGGCTTGGCCTGCGCGTCCTCCAGCGCCGGCGCACCGGCCAGCATCGCCCGGAGGAACCAGCGTGGCCCGTCCACGCCGATGAAACGGACCGGAGTGAACCCGTTCGGCGCCGGCAGCTTGCCGGACAGCTCGGCGCCGAACTCCCCGTCCTGCTCGTTGACGGTGCCGCCCTGGGAGGAGATGGACGCCTTGATCTCGGCCCGCACCTCGTCCCAGATTCCGTCCTTGCGCGGCGCGGCGAACACCCCGAGCTGCATCTGGCCGACCTCGTTGAGCAGGCTGACCGCAGCCACCTGGCCCTGCTCGGCCACCTCCACCCGGATCTCTAGGCCGGTCTCGGCCGGGATCCGCAGCGCGCCCAGGTCCAGTCGCTGCACAGCGTCGGACGGCTCGTCCGCCTCGTCGTACGGGCCGGTGGTGGCCACCGCCTCGTAGTGCCGCTTGGTGTCCCATGGCGGGGTGGCATCCAGCTTGGACCGCTCGGTCCGCTTCTCCTTGCGCCGCAGCGCCATTACCGATCGTCTCCTTTGACATCGCTCGGCGGCCCGATCAACGCCACCGCGCCGCCGGTGGATCCGTGGCCGTCCGAGCCGCGTGCCGACTCGGGCAGCTCCTCGACCAGTTCGAACCGGGCCTGCTCCACCCGTTGGATGACCAATTGGGCGATCCGGTCGCCGGCCTGCAATTCGATCATGCCGTGCGGATCGTGGTTGATCACGATCACCTTGATCTCACCCCGGTACCCGGCATCGATGGTTCCCGGCGCGTTGACCAGGCCGAGGCCGGCCCGGGCCGCCAACCCCGACCGCGGGTGCACGAAGCCGGCATAGCCCGCCGGCAGCGCGATCGCGATGCCGGTCGGCAGCAGGGCCCGCTCGCCCGGCGCCAGCCGAACGCCCACGGTGGTGATCAGGTCCGCTCCGGCGTCACCGGCCAGGGCGTAGCGCGGCAACGGCGCGTCCGGATGCAGCCGGCGCACCTGCACCCGCACGGTGGGGGCACCGTTCGAATGCGGTCCTGCCACCGCGCCGCTGGTCACAGGGGCAAAGGCTACCCTCGTCCAGTGAGCGAGCCCGTCCCCCGCCGGGGCAGCGACGCCGCCGGGAGCGCCGAATACTCCGAGCGGCTGCGCACCCCGTGGTGGTGGTATCCGATCGGGATCGTGGTCGGCGTCCTGCTCGGTGCCGAGTTCGACTTCGTAATGCCTCAGGCGCTGGTCGGCCTGCCGATCCTGCTTGCCGTGCTGGTCGCGATCGTGATGGTCTGGCGGTTGTCGGCCAGCACCGTCTCGGTGTCCGACGGCCGGGTGCTGGCTCGCGCCAAGAGCCTTCCGGTTGCCGAGATCGAGCAGAGCCACCGGCTGAGTCCGGCCGAACTGCGCCGGCTGGTCGGCCGGCACGGCGACCCGCTCGGATACGTCTTCATCCGCCCGTGGATCGGGCCGGGGGTGCAGTTGGTGCTGAGCCCGCCGCGGGACGATCCGGACGCAGCGGCCCGCGAACGGTTGCGGGAGCCGTACTGGGTGCTGTCCAGCCGGCATCCGGATCGGCTGCTGGCCGCGATCGAGGCGGCTCGATCGCAGGATCCGGCCGCCCGCTGAGAGAAGTTCGCAGGTTGTCGAAGGGAAGTGTGCGCGTGTCGCAGGGACGCTTTGCCGGCCAGGTGGCGCTGGTCACCGGCGCGAGCCGCGGGATCGGGCTGGCCGTCGCGCAACGGCTGGTGGCCGAAGGCGCGCGGGTGTGCATCACCGCGCGCAAGGCCGAGGCGCTGGAGGCGGCGGCCGCCGGGCTGGGCGGCGCCGAGGTCGCCATCTGGGCGGCCGGCAGCAGCGACGATGCCGAGCATCGGGAACGGGCGGTCAGCGAGACGATGGCCGCCTTCGGCCGGCTGGATGTGCTGGTGAACAACACCGGGGTGAATCCGGTGTTCGGGCCACTGCTGGAGATCGAGCCGGCTGCTGCCCGCAAGATCTTCGAGGTCAACGTGCTGGCCACGCTGGCCTGGACCAAGCTGGCACATCGGGCCTGGCTGGCCGAGCATGGCGGTGCGGTGGTCAACGTCTCATCCATCGCGGGGCTGGCCGCCGCGCCGGGCATCGGCTTCTACGGCATCACCAAGGCGGCCGTGATCAACCTGACCCGGCAGCTGGCCGCGGAACTCGCTCCAACCGTCCGGGTCAACGCCGTCGCTCCGGCGGTGGTCAAGACCCGCTTCGCCGAGGCGCTGTACGCCGACGACGAGGAAGCGGCCGCGGCGCGCTACCTGCTCAAGCGGCTCGGCGAGCCGGCAGACGTGGCCGGCGCGGTGGCCTACCTGGCCTCCGCCGACGCGGCCTGGACCACCGGCCAGACCCTGGTGCTGGACGGCGGACTGGTCGGCGGCATGTGATCAGTGGCATGTGCAGCGGTGGCGCGCAGTAACGACGTTGGACACGCGCAGTAACGACCCGCGGAGTTGGGCACGCGCAGTAATAACCCGCGGAGTTGGGCACGCGCAGTGACCAACCCGCGGTCACGACCCGCGGGTCAGACCCGGTGGAACCAGCGGTCCTCGGCCCGGCCGCGCAATTCGGCCAGCAGCGCCTCGCCCAGCTGCCGGGTGGCCCGCCGGTTCACCTCGGCGCCCGCTACCGCGCCGGCCAGGAAGGGCGCCAGGCTGGTGGTGGAGCGGCCCAGCCGGCGCAGCAGCCGGCTGCGCAGCTCCCGCTTGGCCGAGGCGCCGAGTACCGCGCCGATGCCGGCCTTGCCGACCGAATCGCCGATGGCTCGCCGGCGAACCCAGGACATCAGGTACAGGCTGGCCCGGTCGCCGGCGCTGCCCTTGGCCGGGGAGCCCAGGATCTCGTGCAGCTCGGCCACCATCTTCAGTTCGACGGCGGTCACCGTCAGCATCTCGGCGGCCAGCTGCACCGGTGCGGCCAGCAAAGCCGGCGGAGCCAGGAATTCCATGGTGGACAGCCCGCCCGCGGCGGCGCCGATCGCCGCGGTGGTCCTGGTGGCCGTCTTGACCAGCCGTTCGGCAATCTCGATGTCGGTCAGCCCGACGTTCTGCTCGCGCAGCGTCTGCGCATCACGGACCGGCAGTCGGGGAGCGATCTCCAGCACCAGATCCACCAGCCAGCGGCCGGCCGTGACGGCCCGGACGCCGGACGTGCGGGCACTGCGGGCGAGCACCGGGATGAGCGCGGCCAGCGCCCGCTGCCGGCCGGCGCGGTCCCCCGCGGAGCCGGCCGGCCCAGTGGCCCGGGCTACCAGCTCGGCAATTTCGTCGTGCGGCATGCCTCCACTGTGCCATTTCCGGTCGACGGCGCGCCGCCGACCAGCGGCCGGCGGCGCGAACGTGGGTCAGGTCAGGCGCAATCCCGACAGATCAGCTGGCCGTTCTTCTCCCGGGCCAGCCGGCTGCGGTGGTGCACCAGGAAGCAGCTGGAGCAGGTGAACTCGTCATCCTGCTTCGGCAGCACCCTGACAGTCAGCTCCTCCCCCGACATACTGGACAGGTCGGCACCCGGCAGCTCCAGTGACTCGGCCAGTTCGGCCTCGTCCACGTCGATGGATCCGGACTGGGCTTCCGCGCGTCGGGCCTTCAGTTCCTCGAGGGAGTCCTCGTTCAGTTCGTCAACATCCCCCCGGCGGGGGGCGTCGTAATCAGTAGCCATCTAGCTGTCACTCCTCGGTCAATCCCAAAGCCGAACGTGCCGGTCCCTCTGCCGCCTGCGGTGGTCGGCTGCTGCTGCTCAGCGACCGCGGGCGGCGGAACCGTACCGCGTTCCGCGTGCCCTCCAACGACTGGGCATGCCTCACAATTCCCGAACCAACCCCAGTTAGGCTGACCCCCGCCCGCCAAACGCGCAGGAGAGGAGGATAACGAGCCGGCATGTCTGTTTCCACAGTGCGACGCCCGTTGCCTGCGCTGGTTTTTCTTCTGGTGCTGAGCGTGCTCACAGCCATCGTCTGGTGGCGAGTGCTACATCGGCCGGAAGCCTCCTCCAGCCCTAACCCGAAGTCCAGCGTCGCGGCGCCGCTGACCTGCACGCCGGGCGGCAAGGCGATCCGGCTGCCGCCGGCCAGTTCGGTGCTGGTGGTGGTGCTCAACGGCGCCGACCGGAACCAGCTGGCCACCCAGGTTTCTGCCCAGCTCAAAGCACGCGGGTTCCGCACCGGCACTCCCGGCAACGCCCCGTCGACGCTGCCTGGAGTCGGGGAGATCCAGTTCGGTAGCGCCGGCCGGGCCAGCGCCACGCTGCTCAGCTACTACGTACCCGGTGCCCGGCTGGTCGCCGGCACGCCGGCCGGCGCCACGGTGAACCTGGTGCTCGGCACCGACTTCCGCTCGCTGGCCGCCCAGGCCACCGTCAACAAGGCCGTCGCCAACGCCAAGAAGCCCTGCTGAGCCAGCGGCCCCGGCCCGGTCAGCGACCTTCCCCGCCGGCGCCGAGTTCGGCCAGCATCGCGAAGAACTCCGCCGCGACGGCCGGATGGGCCGCCGCCACCAGCTCGCGACCAGCCGGCCGGCCCGCCAGTCCGGAGGTGGCCGCGCCGGCCTCCTGCGCGATCAGCAGGCCGGCGGCATAGTCCCACTCGCCCAGCGGTCCCTCGTAGTACAGGTCCAGCCGGCCGGCGGCCAGGAAGCACAGGTCCAGCGCGGCCGAGCCCAGCCGGCGCAGGTTGCCCACCCGGGCGAGCACCCTGGCCACCACCTGTGCCTGGCTGGCCCGCAGCTGGGCTTCGTAGCCGAAGCCGGTGGCCAGCACCGCCTCGGCCAGCGGCACCTGTCGGGGCCCGGTGAGGCGGCGCTCGCCCAGGTAGGCACCCTCGCCCAGGGTGGCCGAGAACAGCTCGCCGGAAACCGGGTTCAGCACGCAGGCCGCCACCGTCCGGCCGTCCAGCTGGGCGGCGATCGAGACGGCGTACTGGGGCAGGCCGAGCAGGTAGTTGACCGTCCCGTCGATGGGGTCGATCAGCCAGCGCACCCGGCTGCCCGGCTCGCCGGCCGCGCCGCCCTCCTCACCGAGCACCGCATCGTCCGGCCGGAGTTCGGCCAGCTCGCGGCGCAGCAAATCCTCCACGGCTCGGTCGGCGTCGGTCACCACGTCGGTCGCCGAGGACTTCGTCGCCACCGACAGGCCCTGTTCGCGCCGGCGCAGCGCGAGCGTCCCGGCCTGCCGCGCCAACCGCACCGCCAGCTCGGTCAGCTCGACCGGCTCAGCCGCCGGCCGGTCACGCTCGGTCATCTGGCACCTCCCCGCGCGGCCTGCTGCCGATATGGTTGCCAGCACCAACCTAGGGTGCGCCCGGTGATTCCCGCGCAGCAGAGCATGGAATCATCGAACCGCACCCACGTCAGCGGAGGATCGATGACCGCGCCAGCAGAATCCGGTGGCCAGCCCGAGGCCGCCTTCGGGGTTGACATCGGTGGCAGTGGCATCAAGGGCGCGATCGTCGACACCCGGACCGGCGCGCTGCGGACCCAGCGGGTCAGGATTGCCACGCCGCAGCCGTCCACCCCGCACAACGTGGCCGACGTGGTGGTGCAGCTGGTCAGCAAGGCCGGCTGGGCGGGCCCGGTGGGCGCCACCTTCCCCGCGGTGATCAAGGGCGGGGTGGCGCTGTCGGCGGCGAACGTAGACGAGTCCTGGATCGGCACCGACGTGGACGCGGTGTTCTCCAAGGCAACCGGCCTGGACGTCACCGTGCTCAACGACGCCGACGCGGCGGGGCTGGCCGAGGTCCGGTTCGGCGCGGCAAAGGGCGTGCCCGGCGTGGTCATCCTGCTGACCTTCGGCACCGGGATCGGCAGCGGACTGTTCATCGACGGGCACCTGGTGCCGAATTCCGAGCTCGGCCACCTGGAGCTGGACGGCCACGATGCGGAGTCGCGGGCCGCTGCCTCGGTGAAGGACAAGCAGAAGATGTCCTACAAGCAGTGGGCCAAGCGGGTGCAGGCCTACATGTCCCACGTGGAGAAGCTGTTCTCCCCCGACCTGTTCATCGTCGGCGGCGGCGTGAGCAAGGACGCCGACCGGTGGGTGCCCCAGCTGCAGCTCAACACCCCCGTCCGGCCGGCGCAGTTGCTGAACAACGCCGGGATCGTCGGCGCAGCCATGGCCGCCGCCGAACGGTGAGAGCGACGGCGTGCACGCGCCGTGGATCGACGCCAAGCCGGCCGGGCGTGATTACAATGGACCGCGCACGGGTACGGCGTTGACGAAGGCACCCCGGTCTGGCAGGCATCGGCCGGCGGTGAACCCCGGACTTGCTGGCCCTGGAGATAACACTGTGTCGCGCACCAGCGGACCCGTTCGACGGTTTTCGCGCCTTGTCGTGTGCGACGAGCGGCATTGAGAGGGCGTACGTGAGTTCCAGCGCTTCCAGCGAGACCTCCGAGCTTGACACCCCGGCCCGAGCCAAGACCAGTGCGGCGGCCACCGCCAGCAAGGCAGTGAGCGCTCCGGTGGACGCTCCAGCAAAGGCGCCTGCCAAGAAGCCGGCCAAGAAGGCGGCCGGTAAGAAGGCACCCGCCAAGAAGGAGCCCGAGGTCCAGGACGCTCCGGACGCCGAGCTGCCCGAGGACCTCGACGCCGCCGACCCGGTTGACCTGCCGGAGGACGTCGAGCTCGAGGACATCGCCGTCGACGCGGTGGACGTCGAAGCCGACGCCGAGACCGAGGAGGCGCCGGACGTCGCCGAGGGCGAGGCTGCCGAGTTCACCTGGGACGAGGAGGAGTCCGAGGCGCTGCGGCAGGCCCGCAAGGACGCCGAGATGACCGCCTCGGCCGACTCGGTGCGGGCGTACCTGAAGCAGATCGGCAAGGTGGCGCTGCTCAATGCCGAGGAGGAGGTGGACCTGGCCAAGCGGATCGAGGCAGGCCTGTACGCCGCCGAGCGGCTGCGCCAACTCGAGCTCTCCGGCGACAAGCTGCCGCTGCAGGAGCGCCGCGACCTCGGCTGGATCATCCGGGACGGTGAGCGCGCCAAGAACCACTTGCTGGAGGCGAACCTGCGCCTGGTGGTGTCGCTGGCCAAGCGCTACACCGGCCGCGGCATGGCCTTCCTGGACCTGATCCAGGAAGGCAACCTGGGCCTGATCCGCGCGGTGGAGAAGTTCGACTACACCAAGGGCTACAAGTTCTCCACCTACGCCACCTGGTGGATCCGGCAGGCGATCACCCGGGCGATGGCCGACCAGGCCCGCACCATCCGGATCCCGGTGCACATGGTCGAGGTGATCAACAAGCTCGGCCGGATCCAGCGCGAGCTGCTGCAGGACCTGGGCCGCGAGCCCACCCCGGAGGAGCTCGCCAAGGAAATGGACATCACCCCGGATAAGGTGCTGGAGATCCAGCAGTACGCCCGGGAGCCGATCAGCCTTGACCAGACCATCGGCGACGAGGGCGACAGCCAGCTCGGTGACTTCATCGAGGACTCCGAGGCCGTCGTGGCCGTGGACGCGGTCAGCTTCACGCTGCTGCAGGACCAGCTGCAGTCGGTGCTGCACACGCTGTCCGAGCGGGAGGCCGGCGTGGTCAAGCTGCGCTTCGGACTCACCGACGGCCAGCCGCGCACCCTGGACGAGATCGGCCAGGTCTACGGCGTCACTCGCGAGCGGATCCGGCAGATCGAGTCCAAGACCATGTCCAAGCTGCGCCACCCGTCCCGCTCCCAGGTGCTGCGCGACTACCTGGACTAGAGGCCGCCCCAACGTCTGAAAACCGCTCCGATCCCGTCTCGGGATCGGAGCGGTTTCTGTTCGCCCAGCCCGGCAGTTCAGCGCTGCTGCGCCTAGCTGACGGATACGCCGCCATCCCCGGTCGGAGGGACGGCCGTTCAGCCAACCAGGGCTGACGGAGCGACTCGATCGCAGCCTGTGCCGTTGCACGTCGGCGAGGACACTAGGGCGCCGATCGACCCTTCGGCATGGACTCCGTGGGGCAGCTTAAGAAAATACTTGCCTCTGTCGTGAAGTAGTTTTACTCTCTAGAAAGTATTTCTACTTCGGATAGGACTGAGAGATGGAACCCACCCTCACAGCGCTCCAGCGGGAAGAACTGCTGAGCCGTCTGATAGCTGTTATCGACGACTTCTTCGCCTCCCCCACTGGTCTGCGTTCCGTCGCCACTCCGGACACGATCGGTGGTTACACCGTCCTGAATGCGGAACCTCTCGAAGATGGGTTCGCGCACCGCTGGCCGGACCGGAAAGCAACCGTTCGGTACTGCGCCATCAATGAAGACCTGCCCGCTGCTCGCTACACGGTGCGGACGGATGCCGGCCACTACTCGTTGCTCATCGGCGCCGAGGAGGGTGGCCGGTTCAACTCATGGCCTGCCGGGCCGCGGCCGGATCGTGGTATTCGTACAGCGTGGCTCCGGGAAGTCGGAGTTGTATCCCCTCGTAGAGTTCGCCGCAACGGATCGGCGGGATGCCGCCGGGCGTGCGCTCTACGCCGCGCGAATCGCGCGTCCTGGCGATCCTCGTAAGGCGGCCACCGAGGATCACGCCGAGGACCTGCGGCAAGTGCCTCACCTGGCCAAGGCAGTTGTCCGCCGCGGCGACGACATCTACACGAACATGCAGAACGGCCCCTCGTTGTATCTCGTGGTGCCAATCGACGACGTGGAGACGATGCTCGTGCATGCAATCTGGGTCGGCCAGATGCGCGGCGGGGGCAGGCTTCCCCGACCCGCGTGATCAGAATTCGAGCAAGTGAGCCGGTCAACCGCTCGATTGAGGATGGCGTGGTCGAACGGGGACCAAGTTGCTTGGCATCTCCGTCCGGAGCGTGCAGACTCACCCGGCGAGGGTCTAGCTCATGTTCGGCATCGACAGCAGCCGACCTGCCCGCCCCGCGCCCCCGCGGTGGCCACGTAGGGTGGGCACGAATCGCCTGCCTGTACAACGGAGGACCCGTGGACGTAGACCTGTCGAGCCTGGGCGGACTGGCCGGCCAGGAACTGTCCGGCGAGAGCTCGTTCATGCGGCTGCTCGGCCGGCAGGCGCCCAACCTGCTGCCCTGGCACCAGGCGGGTAGCGGCCCGGTCCCACCCGGCGCCATCCCGCAGGCGCCGCACGGCACGACCGTCCTGGCGCTCACCTACGCCGACGGCGTGCTGATCGCCGGCGACCGGCGGGCGACCATGGGCAACCTGATCGCCCAGCACGACCTGGAGAAGGTGTTCCAGGCTGATGAGTACTCCGCGGTCGCCTTCGCCGGCACGGTGGGCACCGCGCAGGATCTGGTCCGGCTCTACCAGGTCGAACTGGAGCACTACGAGAAGATCGAGGGCGTTCCGCTCACCCTGGACGGCAAGGTGAACAAGCTTGGCACCATGGTGCGGGCAAATCTGGGCATGGCGATGCAGGGCTTGGCGGTGGCACCGCTATTCGCCGGGTACGACATCGACCGAGGCTTCGGCCGGATCTTCAGCAGCGACGTCACCGGCGCGATGGACGAGGAGCGGACCTACCAGGCGGTCGGCTCGGGTTCCTACTTCGCCAAGTCGTCGTTGAAGAAGCTCTACCTGCCCGGCATGTCCGAGGCGCAGGCCGCCCGGATCTGCGTGGAAGCGCTGTACGACGCGGCCGACGACGATTCGGCCACCGGCGGTCCCGACGTCGTCCGGGACATTTTTCCGATCATCGCGGTCATCACCGCCGAGGGCTACCGGCGCTACCCCGGCGCGGAGGCCGGCACGATCGCCCGCGCGGTGATCGCCGACCGCACCGTGGCACCGACCGGCTGACCCGGGCAAGCATGTCCGGCGGCGTATTCGGGCTTTCCGTTCACCCGTCGCATAGCCGATTTAGCCGTGCAATCAGCAACAACCGGCTGATACGGTGGCCGAGTCCGTACGACGAGGCTCGGGGGTAACTTGCCATGGTTGACGTCAATCGAAGGACCGTGCTGCGAACCGCCGCGGCGAGCATCGCGGGCCTGGCCGTCACCGGCGGGACGGCGGCGGCAGCACCGGCCGGTTCCGCCGGACAGCGCGATTCGGCCGGATGCCTGCCGCCGCTGGGGCCGGTCCGGGTCACCGCGACCGACATCCAGTACCAGGACCTGGTGCATCGCGGCAACAACATCCGCTACGTGGCGCATCCGGACTACATCCAGGTGGTGGGCTCCACCGAGCAGGTGGTGCACGCGGTGCAGGCTGCCGTCGACGCCGGCAAGCGGGTCACCGTGCGCGGCGGCGGCCACTGCCTGGAGAATTTCGTAGACGATCCGGCCGTCCGGGTGATCATCGACCTCTCCGGAATGACCGATGTCTCCTACGACCCGCAGGCCCGGGCCTTCTGCGCGCAGGCCGGCGCGCTGCTCAACGAGACCTACCGCCGGCTGTTCCTGGGCTGGGGAGTCACCATCCCGGCCGGCTGGTGTCCCAGCGTGGGCGTGGGTGGCCACATCCCGGTCGGCGGCTACGGCGTGCTGTCGCGGATCTTCGGGCTGAGCGTGGACTACCTACAGGCCATCGAGATCGTGGTGGTCGACCGCTCCGGCCGGGCCCGCGCGGTGCTGGCCAGCCGGGATCCGGCCGATCCCAACCACGACCTGTGGTGGGCGCACACCGGCGGAGGCGGCGGCAACTTCGGCATCGTCACCCGCTACTTCTTCCGCACCCCGGGTGCCACCGGCCACGACCCGCGCCGGCTGTTGCCGACCCCGCCGCCAGCCACCCTGGACTTCAGCGGTACCTGGTCCTGGGACGGCATGGACGAGCAGCGGTTCACCCGGCTGATGGACAACCACACCAGGTGGTGCCAGCAGAACTCGGCGCCCGGCGACGCGGCCAACTATCTCTACGCGGAGTTGATCTTTCACCGGCGCGCGGAGGGCGCCCACACGCTGGTCGGCCAGGCGTTCGGCCCGGACGGTGACCGGCTGCTCGACGACTACATCGCGGCGCTCAGCGAAGGGGTCGGCGCCCCGGCGACGCTGACCCGCAAGTGGGGTCCGTTCCTGGAGACGGCCCTGAACGGGCCGGACCAGACCAAGGAGTTCCGGTTCAAGATCAAATCCGGTTACCTGCGCACCGGCTTCTCCCCCGCCCAGGTCTCCACCATCTACCGGCAACTCATCGCTGACGCTCCCGGCGACCTGCTGCTCGGCACGGTGGGCCTGGCCACCTATGGCGGCCAGATCAACGCGGTCGCCCCGGACGCCACCGCCACCGCCACCCGGGACGCCATCATCAAGCTGACTTACATCGCCGCCTGGGCCGATCCCACCCAGGACGCCCAGCACGACGCCTGGATCCGGGAGCTCTACCGCGCGGTGTACGCCGACACCGGCGGCGTGCCCGATCCGCGGGATGGGGCCTACATCGGCTACCCGGACCGGGATCTGGCCGATCCGCGTCTCAACACCTCCGGCGTCCCCTGGTCAACCCTCTACTACAAGGGGAACTATCCGAGATTGCAACGAATCAAGCGACGCTGGGATCCGCGCAACGTCTTCCATCACGCGTTGTCGGTGACCGCGTCCCGGCCTTGACGGCAGCTTGGAAGCGTGCCCGTTTTTAGGGGTTGTTGCAGTAATAAGCTGTTGCTCACGTTCGTGCGGTATTGATAGCCTTGGCATGCTGCTCGTCCCTGGGTGACCCGCTCACCTGACGAGTCCCGACCGTGTCCGTCAAACAGCATGTCCGCCAACAGCATGTCCGCCGAACAGCATGTCCCGGCGTCCCCGCCGGTTCCCGTTGGCACCCGCGGGCGGCTTTCGCATGCCCGCAATGAGCCAGCGGGTTGACCTCGAAGCACACGAAGAGTGGTGTCGGTATGAACTCCGCCCCGAGAAACGTACTCAGCGACCCGGCGCTGCCCAGCTTCCTCGAGCAGCTGGCGATGGGAAACCTGGCCTGGCAGCTGATCTATCCGTTTCCGGCAGTCAACGATGCGACGACCACGGCGGGCGATGACGCGGTCGCCGAGTTGACCGAACTACTGACCCGTCAGGTGGATCCGGACGCGCTCGACCGCAGCCGGGAGCTGCCGCCAGGACTGCTCGAGCAACTGGCCAAGGACGGCTGGCTGGCGCTCGGGGTGCCGTCCGAAGCCGGCGGCCGCGGGCTGAGCGCGGCCAACGTGTTCCGGGTGGTGCAGGCCGCCGCAAGCTGGTCGGTGCCGGTGGCCCAGGTGCTCGCGGTGGAGGCCGCGATCGGGCTGAGCGCGCTGCTGCCGGCCATCCCGGACGGCCCGCTGCGGGCTGAGCTGCTCGACAAGATCGCCGCCGGTTCGCTGTCCGCCTCGGCCGACACCGAACCGTCCGGGGCGGCCAACCAGTCCCGCGACACCACCGCGGTGCCGATCGAGGACGGTGCGGCGTACCTGCTCAACGGCGAGAAGATCCACATCGGAAACGGTTCGATCGCCCAAACCTTCATCGTCTCAGCCACCGTGCCCGGACCGGACGGGCGCGGCAGCCGGCGGCTGTTCGTGGTGGATGCGGACAGCCCGGGCCTGCGGGTGCGCGGCGAGCACGAGTTCATGGGACTGCACGGCTTTCCCAATGCCGCGCTCAGCTTCACCGACGTGCGGGTGCCGGCATCCCGGCTGATCGAGGAATCCTCCGATCCGGGCGTGCGATTGACCGCCAACCTGCTGCTGCTGGTGGTCACCGGTCGGATGTACCTGATCGCCGCGCCGTCGCTGGCACTGGCCCGGCTGGCCTCGCAGTGGTCCCGCCAGTTCGTGGCCGACCGGACGATCGACGGGCGGCCGCTGGCCGACTACGAGCTGATCGCCCAACTGGTCGCGCAGAATCTGGCCGACACCTTCGCCATCGACACGGTTGCCAGCTGGTGCCTGGCCGAGGAAGGCGCGCCGGTGAACCGGCTGCCCGAGCTGATGGCGGCCAAGAACATCTCCTCGGTGCACTGCTGGCGGGTGCTGGACCGCACCATGTCGCTGCTGGCTGGCGAGGGCTTCGAAACAGCCGCCAGCAAGCAGAACCGCGGCGCCGCGCCGCTGCCACTGGAGCGGGCCTTCCGGGATGCCCGCGGGCTGCGCATCTCCGGCGGCGTGGACTTCCTGCTCGACTACTGGGGCAGCACGATGTTCACGCTGTCGCACTATTACCCGGCTGATCACGGCACGGTCGAGCCGGATCTCTCCTGGTGCGCCGAGGCACCGCTGTCGGCGCGCAATCGACAGCACTTGGCGGAGTTCGTCCGGCAGGCCGGCCGGTTCGGCCGCACGCTGCACCAGCTGACCAGCGCCGCCAGCCGGGCCGAACTCGCCGAACGGCAGGCCGAACTGCGTTTGCTCAACCAGATCCTGGAGGAGCTGGCGACCGGCGCGCTGACCCTAGCCCGGGCCGCCACGGCGGCCGACCAGCCGGACGGCAGCGAGTTCGGCGAGCTGGCCGACATCGCCTGCACCGAGGCCCGGAACCGGCTCGCCGGCTACTGGGCGGCCTGGCAGGCACTCGGCGAGGACGACGGGCCCGACTATCGAGGTGCCACCCGAACCTGGCTGGACGGCAGCGGATTCGCCGTGCTCGGTGCGGATCTGGCCCACGACCCTACGGTGGGGCTGCCCCGGTGAGCGCCGCCGAGCAACTGCCGCTGTCGGTCACCCAGCAGGCCCTCTGGGTGGCCTGGCAGCTGCAACCCGACGCCTACCGCAACGTCATCAGCACTCCGCTGCGAGTGCGCGGTGAGCTGGATCCGGAGCGGCTGGCGCGCGCGGTGCGCTCGGTCGGCGAGCGGTTCCCCACGCTGCGCGGTGTGGTGCGTTCGGTCGGTGGCGACCCGGTGCTGAGCTGGGCCGGCCGGCCCCCGCTGCGGCTTCAGGTGCACCCGGTCGCCGGCTCGATGCAGGAAGCGGTGCTCGCCGCCGCCCGGGTCAGCTTCGACCTGGAGAACGACCCGCTGTGCCGGTTCGACCTGCTGCGCCGGCCGGACCAGCCGCAGGACAGCGTGCTGGTGGTGACCACCTCGCACCTGATCTATGACGGGGTCTCGGTGCCCAACCTGCTGGCCCAGCTGCGGGCCGGCTACCGGGGTGAGCCGGCAGCAGCCGAGGCCGCCGAGCTGGCCGAGCTGCGCCGGTTCCACCAGCGGCAGCACGACCTCGCCGATGGGCCGGCCGGAGCCGAGCACCGGGCGTTCTGGCGCGCCGAACTGGGCAGCCGGCTGCCCGGGCTGGACCTGCCGGCCCAGCCGGATCGCGGCGACTTCCAACTGATCGTCCAACCGCTGCCCGAGCGGTTCACCGAGCAGTTGCGGGTCACCGCCCGCCAGCTGCGGCTCACCCCGATGGTGCTGCTCTACGCGGCCTACCTGGTGCTGCTGCGCCAGCACACCGGGCAGGACGACCTGGTGGTGTCCTTCCCCACTCACGGCCGGCGCGGCTACCCGGCACTGCAGCAGGCGGTCGGCTTCTTCTCCAACGCCCTTCCGCTGCGCCGGCAACTGCGCGACGAGCACAGCTATGCCGAGGTGGCCCGCGAGCTAGGCAGCCAGATCAAGCGTTGCCTGCGGCATGCCGAGCTGCCGCAGCCGGCGATCGTGCGCGCCGCCGAATCCGGCCCGGGTGCCGAGGAGGCGGTGCTGGGCACCATCTTCCAGTACTGGAGCACCACCAGCCGGGAGGACGTCGACCTGTTCGACGTCCGGCTGGACGACGGCTGCTCACTGCGCCTGCTGCCTCCGATCGACGTCGCCGACTACCGGCTGCAGACCCTGGTGCAGGAGGACGCGGACGGGTTTAGCGTTTCCTGGAAGGACGTTCGCGGTGAGCTGGGCCGTAGCACCCTGGAGTTGCTGGCCGCCGACTACCTCGAGCTGCTGACCGTCCTGCTATCCGACCCGGACGTGGCGATCGGCCCGGCAACGCCCAGCCGGCGAACCGCCGAACGACGCGCCGAGCTCGCCGCCCGCGCGCTGCTCGACCGGCTCTACCCGGACCTGGCCGACGGGCAGGTGCCGGCGGTGACCCCGCACCAGCAGCGGATGGCGTTCGTGGACCGGTTCGAGAACGGCACGGTGTACCCGGGGCCCCCGACGTACCACAACCTGCCGCTGATCCGGCTGCTCGACGAACCGCCGGACGCCGAGCGGCTGGCTGCCGCGTTCACCGACACGGTGGCCGCGCACGCGGTGCTGCGCACCAACCTGGAGTTCGGCGAGGCCGGTTTCCGGCCGCGGCTGCGACCGCCCGAGCCGTGCGCGGTGCGGTGGCTGCCGGCGGCCGACGAACTCGGTCCGCAAGCCACCGGCTGGATCGCCGCCCCGTTCGAGCTGGCCGGGCAGCCGCTGCTGCGCTGCGCGGTGCAGCCGCGTCCGGACGGCCGTGCCTGGCTGCTGCTGGTCGGCCATCAAGCGGTGGTGGATCGCGCCTCGCTGCGGTTGATCGCCGACCGGCTGACCGGCCGGTCGGACACTTCCGATCGAGATTGTCCCGAGTTTGCAGACTGGTTCGCCCAGCAGTGGCGAGACGGCCGGAATGCGCTGGGACGGCAGCTGCAGGCTGTCTGCGAGCGGCTGCCAAGCGAGATCGAACCGCTCCGGCTGCCGGAGAGCCGGCCGCGCGACGCGGTGCACGTCTACCGGGAGGCGGCCGCCGAGCTGCCCGAGCTGGCCGCCGAGCCGATCCAGCGACTGGCCACGGCCGCCGGGGTGCCCGCTGCCGCGGTGCTGCTGGCCGGCTTCGCGGCCACCCTGAGCTGGTACACCGGCCAGGACGAGTTGGTGCTCGGCACCACCCAGCCGGCCCGCACCGAGGCCACGGCGGCCCTGATCGGACCGGTGTCGAACCTGGTGCCGATCCGGTTGGACACCGGGGTCGGCCGCACGTTCGGCGAGCTGGTGAACCAGGCCGCCGGGGAGCTCGACTTCGCCCGGCGGCACGCCGGCGCCCCGTTCGACGACCTGGTCCGGGCGCTGGATCCGGCCAAGGACATGAGCCGGACCGCGCTGTTCGACGTGCTGTTCAGCTACCTCGACGACGAGGCTGGCGAGGACGGCGGGTTGACCGCCGGCCAGGCGATGCTCGGCTCGGGGGCCGGCAAGTACGACCTGCAGCTGGCCGTCCGGCCGATGCCTGGCGGCGGCCACCAGGCACGGCTGGTGTTCAACGGCGAGTACTTCGACCAGCGGACCTTCGAGGGGTTCGCGCTGCACCTGCACCGGCTGCTGGCCGAGGCCGCCGGCCGGCCGGAGGTGCCGCTGGGCGAGCTTGCCCCGCTGAGCGAGGCCGAGCAGCGGCAGCAGCTGCGGGACTGGAACGACAGCGCCTCCGGCTACCCGGAGCTGCCGCTCGGCGAGTTGCTGCGCCGGCAGGCCGAACGCACGCCGGACGCGGTGGCGGTCACCGACGGCGAGCGACAACTCAGCTACCGCCAACTGCTCGGCAGCGCCGAGGCGATGGCCGGTGCGCTGGTCGCGACGGGCGTGCGTCCGGGCGATCTGGTAGCCCTGCACCTGCGGCGGGGCAGCCAGCAGGTCGAGGCGGTGCTGGCGGTGCTGCTGGCCGGTGCCGGCTACCTGCCGATCGACCCGGCGGTGCCGGAGGAGCGCAAGCACTTCATGCTGGCCGACTCCCGGGTGGACGTGCTGATCGCCGGCGCGGCCGGCGAGCCGGATGCCTTCGCCGCCGACAGCGTGCTGGTGCTCACCGTGCCGCAGCTGCGCTCCGGCACGCCGACCGGGCCGGTGCCGGTCGGCCTGGACGACCCGGCGTACTGCATCTACACCTCCGGCACCACCGGCCGGCCCAAAGGCGTGGTGATCAGCCACCGCAACGTGGTCCGGCTGCTGCTGCCGGAGCGGAGCAGCTTCGACTTCGGCCGGGACGACGTCTGGACGCTGTTCCACTCCTACCATTTCGACTTCTCGGTGTGGGAGATCTTCGGCTGCCTGGTCACCGGCGGCCGGCTGGTGCTGGTCTCGCACGAGCAAGCCAGGGACTCCCAGCGGTTCGCCGAGCTGCTGCGCCAGGAGCGGGTCAGCGTGCTGAACCAGACCCCTGGGGCGTTCTACCAGCTGATCGACGTGCTGCCCGGGCAGTTGCCCGACCTGCGCTACGTCATCTTCGGCGGCGACCGGCTGGACACCGCGCGGATCGCCGGCTGGGCGGCCGACCATCCGCAGGTCCGGCTGATCAACATGTACGGCATCACCGAGGTGACCGTGCACGCCACGGTGCACCCGATCAGCCCGGCGGAGCTGGCCGACGGCCGCAGCCTGGTCGGTCGCCCGATCCCCACCAGCAGCATCTACCTGCTCGACCGGCGAACCGGCCGCCGGCTGCTGCCGGTCGGCGCGGTGGGCGAGGTGTACGTCGGAGGCCTCGGCGTGGCAGGCGGCTACCTCCGCCGGCCGGAACTGAGCCGGCAACGCTTCCTCGCCGACCCGCTGCCGGGTACGCCGACCGGCACGCTGTTCCGTAGCGGCGATCTCGGACGCTGGCATCCCGACGGCAACCTGGAGCTGCTTGGCCGGGCCGACTCGCAGGTCAAGCTGCGCGGATACCGCATCGAGCTGGGTGAGGTCGAGGCCCGGCTGCGCGAGCACGAGCTGGTCAGCCAGGCGTGCGTGCAGCTCGAGGGCGGCTCGGCGGGCCGGCTGGTCTGCTACGTGCAGGCGCCGGACGGGCTGGATCCGGCCGAGCTGCGCGCCCACGCGGCGTCCCGGCTGCCCAGTTACATGGTTCCCACCAGCTTCCTGGTGGTTCCGGAGATCCCGTTGACCAGCAACGGTAAAGTCGATCGGGCAGCGTTGAGCGCGCTGGCCCGCCAGCAGGCCCCGGCCGGCGCGCCGGCCGATCCGGTGATCGGCGACACCGGCAGGCTGGTGGCCGAGCTGTGGACGGAGCTGCTCGGCGCGTCCGGGCTGACCGGCCGCTCGTCCTTCTTCGAGCTCGGCGGCCACTCGCTGCTGGCCGCGCGGCTGCTGGCCGCGCTGTCCGAACGGGTCGGCGCCAGCCTGCCGCTGCGGCTGCTGTTCGAGCACCCGCGGCTGCAGGAGTTCGCCGAGGCCATCGACCGGTTCACCGGACAGCTCCCCGCTGCCGGACCGGGCCCAGCCGAGCCGATCGTCGCTGACGGCCCGCCGGCGGAATTTCCAGCCGCCAGCTTCCAGGAGCGGATCCTGCTGGCCGAACGGATGGATCCGAACGCCCACCGCTACCTGGTGCCGCTGCTGTGGCGGGTGACCGGCACCCTCGACCTGCCGGCGCTGGAAACGGCGCTGGCCGCGCTGGTGCGCCGACACGAGATCCTGCGGACCCGGTTCATCGTGCGGGACGGCCGGCTCTGCCAGGCGGTCGGCGAACCGTGGCAGCCCCGGATCCGCCGGCAGCCGGTGACCGACATCGAAGGCTGGCTGCACGCCGAACTGGCCGAGCCGATCGACCCCGCGGCCGGCCAGCCGCTGCGGCTGGCGCTGCTGTCCGGGCCGGACGGCCAGCTGCTGGCCCTGACCGTGCATCACCTGGCCTGGGATCTGGAGTCGGCGCCGGTGTTGTGGCAGGAGCTCGCCGCGCTCTGCCGCGGCGCTGAGCCGGCGCCGCCGACCCAGTACCGGGAGTTCGTCGCAGCCCAGCAGCGCTTCGAGAACACTCAGCAATACCAGGCCGATCTGGCTTACTGGCGGCAGGCGCTGGCCGGTGCGAGCGCCTATCCCGCGCTGCCCGCGCCGGCCTCGACGGAGCCGTCCGGTGCCGTGCCGGTGCCGCTGCCGGCCGATCTCGGCGCGCGGCTGGCCGACCTGCAGACCCGGCAGGGCGTGTCCTGGTTCATGGCTGCCGCCACCGCGCTGGCCGCCGTCCTGCACCGCTACACCGACACCGACGACCTCTGCCTGGGGCTGCCGGTGGACAACCGCGAACTGGCCGGCGACGGTCCGCTGTTCGGGCCCTGTCTGAACACCGTCGTGCTGCGCTCCCGGCCGGCCGCCGGGGCCACCGTCGGGCAGTTGCTGGCCGGCATCCGGGAGAGCCTGCTCACCGCCCTGGAACATCGCCTGCTGCCCTTCGAGACCGTCGTCAACCAGCTCAACCCGCCCCGCCAGCCCGGCGCCACCCCGTTCGCCGAGGTCATGCTCAACGTCAACATCGCAACCGGCGATCCGATCCGCCTCGGCGATGCCGAGCTCAACCCGGTCACCGTGCCGGCCCAGTGGGACTACGACACGAAGTTCGCGATCACGCTCACCGTGACCGAGCTCGACGGGCAGCTGGGTGCGATGCTCGCCTACCGCGGCGACCGGCTCGCGGCGACCGATGCGCGCCAACTGGCAAGCCTGTTCGGCCTGGTGCTGGGTTCGCTGCCGGAGCTGCTGGACACGCCGGTGGCCACCGTCGAGCTGACCACGCCTGCCGAGCTGCAGCGGCTGGCCGGCTTCGAGGCCGGGCCGCCGGCGGCGCCGCCGAGCTCGATCCCGGCGATGATGGCCGAGCGGGCCGCCGCGTTCGCCGACCGGCCGGCCATCCGCACCGAGGACGGCGAACTCAGCTACACCGAGTTGGACCGTGCGGTCGGCGCCCTGGCCGCCCGGTTGCGCGCGGCCGCCGGCCACGGCCGTCCGGACGGCGTGGTCGCGCTGCTGCTGGATCGCGGCCCGGAACTGGTGATCGCCGAGCTGGCCAGCTGGCGGGCCGGCTTCCCGTACTGCCCGATCGACCCGAGCTACCCGGCCGAGCGCATCGAGTTCCTGCTGAGCGACCTGAGCGCGGTGGCCGCGGTCACCGACCGGCCGGAGCTGGCCGAACTCGCCACCACCCGCTCGGTGCCGGTGGTCAACCCGGTCACCGGGCCGGCGGACGGCGTGCTGGCCGACGCCGCGCTCCCCGACCCGGACTCCCCCGCCTGCCTGATCTACACCTCCGGCACCACCGGCCAGCCGAAGGGCTCGATCTGGCGGCATCGAGGGATCGCGCAGCTGGCCCGCTGGCACATCGACACGCTGGCGGTCACCGAGCGGGACCGGGCGAGCCTGCTGGCCAGCGTCGGCTTCGACGGGGCGCAGTGGGAGCTGTGGCCCTACCTTGCTGCCGGTGCCTGCGTGCTGCCCTACCGCAAGCCGATCGCCGTGTCCGAGGTGGTCGACTGGCTCGACGCCCAGCGGATCTCGATGTGCTTCATGCCCACCCCGCTGGCCGAGGTGATGGTCTCCGGACGGCGGCAGCCCCGGCACCTGCGCTGGCTGACCATCGGCGGCACCACGTTCACCACCCGGCTGCCCGCCGACGCCGGCTACCGGGTGTGCAACGCCTACGGCCCGAGCGAGAACACGGTGGTCGGCTCGGTGCTGCTGATCGACCGGGACAACACCCGCCCGGTCAACGACGTCGGTCGGCCCATCCAGGGCACCTCGGTCGCGATCGTGGACGACGCCGGCCAGCGGGTGCCGGCCGGCGTGCCCGGTGAGATCCTGCTCGGCGGGGTGGCGGTCGCCGACGGGTATTGGCGGCGGCCGGAGCTGACCGCGCAGCGGTTCCTGCCCGGCCCGTGGTACCGCACCGGTGACCGTGGGCGGTGGAGCCAGGACGGCCACCTGATGTTCTCCGGCCGCACCGACCGGCAGCTCAAGGTTCGCGGCTACCGGATCGAGCCGCACGAGATCGAGGTTGCCCTGCAACGGGATCCGCTGGTGCGCCAGGCGCTGGTGACCGGCGGTCCGGACAGCTCGCCGGCCCTGGTCGGCTACCTGGTGGCGACCGATCCGGCGGTGCGGGACAGCGCGGCGGTGATCGACCGGCTGGCGAACCGGCTGCCGGCCTTCATGATCCCGGACGCGCTGGTCTGGTTGCCGGAGCTGCCGACCTCGGTGCACGGCAAGCTCGACCTCGCCGGATTGCCCCGGCCAGGCCGGACCGAGTTGCTCGCAGGCGGGGCCGGTCCGGCGGCCGCGCCGCGTACCGGCAGCGAGCGGCAGCTGGCCGCGGTCTGGACCGAGCTGCTCGGCTTGGACGAGGTGGGGGTGCTGGACTCCTTCTTCGACCTGGGCGGCAACTCGCTGAAGCTGTCCATGCTGCACGCCCGATTGGAGGCCCTGCTGGGCCGCGAGCTGCCGATCCACCGGCTGTTCGAGTTCAGCACCATCCGGGCGCTGGCGCGCTGGCTGGACGGCGAGCAACCGGACGGCGGCTCCCCGCTGCCCGACACCCCTGCCCGGCAGCCGGCTGCCGGCCGGCCGGCCGGCGACCCGGGCCGCACCCGGCGACCCTCCGACGACGACATCCTCGACCGGGCCCGCCGATCGCGGCAGGTGCGCACCCGATGAGCGTCGAGGCAGTGGCCATCGTCGGCGCCGGGGCGCGGATGCCCGGAGCCGACACCGTCGAGCGGTTCTGGCAGAACCTGCGCGCCGGAGCCGACACCATCTCCCGCTTCGGCCCGGACGAGCTGCGCGGGGCCGGGGTGGCCGAGGAGCTGATCGCCGAGCCGGACTACGTGCCGGCGCGCGGCGTGGTCGAGGGTGGCGAACTGTTCGACTGGCGGTACTTCGGCTACAGCCTGGCCGAGGCACGCGGCATCGACCCGCAGCAGCGGCTGTTTCTCGAGGTGTGCTTGGCCGCGCTGAACGGCGCGGCCATCGACCCGGCCCGGTTCCCCGGCTGGATCGGGGTGTTCGCCGGCTGCGACGTCATCACCGAAGCAGCGCAGCCATTGAGCGTGGCCGGCCTGGTCGGCACCGAGAAGGATTTCCTGGCCACCCGGGTGGCCTACAAGCTCGGCCTGCGCGGGCCGGCGATCACCGTGCAGACCGCCTGCTCCACGTCACTGGTCGCCACCCACCAGGCCTGCCAGAGCCTGCTCAACCACGAGTGCGACGCGGCACTGGCCGGTGGCGTGTCGCTGTGGCTGCCGCAGCTGTCCGGCTACCGCTACCAGCAGGACAGCATCCTGTCCGCCGACGGGTACTGCCGGACCTTCGACGCCGCCTGCTCCGGCACCGTGTCCAGCAACGGCGCCGGCGTGGTGGCGCTGCGTCGGCTGTCCGACGCGCTGTCGGACGGCGACCCGATCCTGGCCGTGCTGCGCGGCTCGGCGGTGAACAACGACGGCGGGCAGAAGATGGGCTTCACCGCGCCGTCGGTGACCGGCCAGCGCGACGTCATCCGGCTGGCGCTGGCCCAGGCCGACGTGGACCCGGCCGACCTGTGCCACGTCGAGGCGCACGGCACCGCCACCCAGCTGGGCGACCCGATCGAGGTGGCCGCGCTGACCTCGGCCTTCCGGCACAGCACCGACCGGGTGGGCTACTGCTGGCTCGGCTCGGTGAAGAGCAACATCGGGCACACCGGGGCGGCCGCCGGGGTGGCCGGCCTGCTGAAGACCGCGCTGATGCTGCGCCACCGCGAGCTGGTGCCGTCCCTGCACTTCGACCGGCCGAACCCGAAGCTCGGCTTGGAGTCCTCGCCGTTCCAGGTGATCACCGAACCACGACCGGTGCCGGACGGGGTGGCGCTGGCCGGGGTGAGCTCGTTCGGCATCGGCGGCACCAACGTGCACGCGGTGCTGGAAACTCCACCGAGCCGGTCGATGGCCGGGCGCGGGCCGGCCATCTTCTGCCTGTCGGCCAGCACGCCCTCGCTGCTGCGCCGGGCCGAGGCGGAACTGGCCGAGCACCAGGCGGCGAATCCGGAGCTGGATCCGGTCGCGGTGGCCTGGACGCTGGCCACCGGGCGGCCTGAGTTGCCGTACCGCACGTCGATCGTCCCCGGCCAGCCGGCCGGTATCCCGACTGCCGCCGAGCGGCCGGCCGGCAGCCCGCGGATCGGCCTGCTGTTCCCCGGTCAGGGTGCGCTCTGCCCCGGCGCGGCGCAGGCGTGCCTGGAGTACCTGCCGGTCTTCCGCGAGCACTTCGAGCACGCCTGCCGGATCGTGCGCCAGCGCTGGTCGCTCGACCTGGCGACGCTGCTCGCCCCGGACGCACCGGCCGAGCCGCTGCGGGCCAGCCTGGTCCAGCAGCTCGGGCTGTTCGCGATCGGCTACGCGCTCGGCCAGCAACTGCTGAGCTGGGACGTCCGGCCGGTCGCGATGCTCGGCCACAGCGCGGGTGAGTACGCCGCGGCGGCGGTGGCCGGGATGTGGGGACTGGCCGACGGCCTGGAGCTGATCGCGCAACGGGCACTCGCCATGCGGGAGGGGCCGGCCGGTGGCCTGATCGCCGTGTACGCAGGGGCCGATCAGCTGCCTGCCGATCACGGCCTCACGCTCGCTACCGAGGGGCCGGGGCAGCTGGTGCTGGCCGGCACCGCCGAGCAGGTGGAGCGGCTGCGGTCGGCGCTGGCCGGCACCGACCTCACCGCCACCGTGCTGGACGCCGACCGGCCTTTCCACACCGAGCGGATGCGCCCGGCGGTGACCTCGCTGCGGGCGGCGCTCGACCGGCTGCCGGCCGCGCCGCCCGCGCTGCCGGTGATCTCCAACCTGACCGGTGAACTGGCCACAGCCGACCAGCTGGCCAACCCCGACTACTGGGCTGAGCACCTGTGCCGCCCGGTCCGGCTCACCGCCGGCATGGCCACCCTGCTGGGCGAGGGCTGCGACCTGGTGATCGAGCTCGGGCCGGGACGGACCATGACCGGCGGCCTGCGCCGGCATCCGGACTGGACCGACGCCCGCACCGCGGTGCCGCTGATCGGCCGGCCCACCGACGACCGTCGGACCGCCTTGCTCGGTGCGCTCGGCACGATGTGGCAGCTGGGTGCGCCGGTTCGCTGGGATGACCTGTTCGACCAGCGGCCGGCCCGCTGCGCGCTGCCGCCGGTGCCGCTGGATTCCCAGCCGTGCGTGCGGGATACCCAGCCCGGCCCGTCGGCCATTGCACCGGCGCCGACCGGCACTCCGGCGGTCGTGGTGGTTGGCGACCAGCCGGATCGGGTGGCCGAGCTGGCCGAGCGGTTGCAGGCCGCCGGCACCCGGGTGGCCGGCTCGCACGTCGCGGCGGCGCTGCCCCCACCGCTGGCCGGCGAGCTGGACTGGCCGGACGAGGAGGCCAGGCTGAGCGCGCGACCGGACCTGGTGGCGGCGCTCCGCGAGCACGCGGCCGGCCTGGTCGGCCAACTGGTTGCCGACCAGCCGGGCGTGCTGGGCGCGGATGGCCCGCTGGCCGGCTATCTGCGCTCGCTGCTGGCCGAGCGGGGTTGGCTGGTCGCCGGCCAGCCGGTGGGTGACCTCGCCGGACGTGCTGCCGAGGCGCTGGCCGGGGCCGGTGAGCTGCCCGAGCTGGCCGGTGTGCGGAGGCTGCTGCGGCATTGCCTGCAGCGCTACCCCGAGGTGCTGGCCGGCCGGCTGCAGCCGCTGGAGGTGCTCTACCCCGGCGGATCGGAGAAGTTCCTGAACGGTTGCCTGGGCGACAACCGGCTGCCGGTCAGCGACGCTGAGGTGTGCCTGCGGGCGATCACCGCGTCGGTGCCCGGCTGGGCCGGGGACCGGCCCGGGCTGCGGGTGCTGGAGGTGGGCGCCGGCCGGGGTGGGCTGACCTGGCCGCTGCTGGCGTCCTGGCCGGACCGCGCGGCGGTGAGCTACCGGGTCAGCGACATCAGCCCGATGCTGGTCGGCGAACTGGCCCGGCACGCCAGCACCGTCGGCGAGGCGAGGGTGCGGGCTAGCGTCTTCGACCTGACCGCCGACCCGGCCGAGCAGGGCCTGGTGCCCGGCAGTTACGACCTGCTACTCGGCTACAACGCGGTGCACCTGGCCGCCTCCATTCCAGACGCGCTGGCCAACCTGCGCCGGCTGCTGCGGCCGAACGGCACCCTGTGCCTGATCGAGCTGACTCGGGCCGAGCCGTGGCAGCACCTGGTGTGGGGCTTGGCGCCCGGCTGGTGGCGGGCGCCCGACGCGCTGCGCGCCAGCGGCAGTCCGGAGCTGTCCGAGGGCGGCTGGATCTCGGCGCTGGCCGAGGCCGGTTTCCGCTACCGGCCGGCTGGTGCTCCGGCCGGGCTGGACCACGCGGTGCTGATCGCCACTCTGGCCGACGCCGAGCTGTTGACCGATCCGGCCGCCGACCTGAGCCGGCAATGGCCGGCCGGCGGCTCGGCCGGCGGCAACCGGTTGACCGAGCCGGCGAGCGGCAACCGGTTCACCGAGCCGGCAGGCGGCGAGCTAGCGGCCCTCGGTGCCGGCACCGCGCGAGCGGACCGGCGCCACGCCGAGCCGCGGGATCGGTTCACCGCGCCGGCGGACGGCTCGACGGCAGACGTCCTGGCCGAGCTGTGGTGTGCCGCCCTGGGCGTGCCGGCGGCCGGGCGGTCGGACGACTTCTTCGCCCTGGGTGGCGAGTCGCTGGGCGTGGTGCACCTGCTGGCCGGCGTCCGCGAACGCACCGGGGTCCGGCTGCCGCTGGCCGAGTTCCTGGGCCGACCGACGTTCGGCGCACTGCTCGACCGGGTGGCCGGGGACGCGCCGGCCAGCCAGCCGAACCTGCTGACGCTGGCCGCCGGTGGCACCGGCACGCCGCTGTTCCTGGCCGCGCCCGGTGCCGGCAGCACCCGCTGCTACCGGCACCTGGTGCCGCTGCTCGGCAATGCCGAGCCGGTATACGGCCTGGACACCCCGGGCCTGCACGACGGCAGCCGGTCGGCCGGCACGATCGAGGAGATCGCCGAGCGGCTGCTGCCCGCGCTGCGTGCCGCCCAGCCGACCGGACCGTATCGGCTGGCCGGCTGGTCGGTGGGTGCGATGCTGGCCCACGAGCTGGGCCGCCGGCTGCTGGCCGCCGGCGAGCGGGTGGACCGGCTGCTGGCCATCGACGGTTTCGTGCCGCGCTCCCCCGGCCCGATCGGGTTGCGGCCCCGCTACCTGGCCCTCGGCGCGTGGTACGAACTGCAGACGCTGCTGCCGTCCGGCGGCAACCTCGGCGACGCGCTCAGGCTGGCCGGCGAGGACCAGCAGGCCGCCTTCCAGCGGGCCTACCGGGCCAACGTGCTGGCCATGCTGCGCTACCGACCGCGGCCGCTGGACTGCCCGGTGGTGCTGCTGCACACCGGCCTGACCCCGCGGCGGGAACGCCGACTGCGCACCGAGCTCGCCGCGAACTACCCGCGCGGCGTGCGGGTGCTCGGCGTGCCCGGCTCCCACCACTCCGTGCTGCAGCCGCCCGCCGTCGCGGCGCTCGCCCGACTGGTCCGACAGGCCCTCGACGACCCGGATGACCCCCAGCTGCAGGGAAGGCACAGCCATGGATAACCACTCGAACGCCGGCACCCTGCTCAGCCTGTTCGCCGCCAGCGTCGCCGCGCACGCAAGCCGGCCGGCGATCGACGACGGGACGCACCGGCTGAGCTACGCCGAACTCGACCAGGCCGCCGACACGGTCGCCGCCCGGCTGCGGCAGCGGGGAGTCGGCCGGCGGCAGCGGGTGGCCTGCTACCTGCCACGCAGCAGCGCCACCATGATCGCGCTGCTCGGCGTCCTCAAGGCCGGTGCGGCCTACGTCGCGGTGGACACCCGCTACCCGGCCGAGCGTCGCAACCTGCTGATCACCGACAGCCAGCCATCGATGCTGATCACCAGCGCCGGGCTGGCCGAGCAATTGCCGCCGCTGGAGATCGGCACGCTGCTGCTGGACGAGGGCAGCGTGGCCGTCGGTACGCAAGCCGCCAGCGGGCAAGACGAGGCAGACGCCGCGAACGCCGACGGCAACCTGCCGGGCGCCGTCACCGCAGCGGACACCGCGGCGGTGCTGTTCACCTCCGGCTCGGCCGGCCGGCCGAAGGCCGTCCTACTCCGGCACGGAAACCTGGCCCAGTTCGCCGGCAACCCCGGCCTGCCCGCGCTGCTGCCGCAGGACCGGGTCGGCCAGGTGTCCTCGGTGTCCTTCGACGCCTTCCACTTCGAGACCTGGTGCGCGCTGGCGGCCGGCGCCGAGATCGTGGTGCTGCCCAGCATGCCGGAGCTGGTCAACTCCGACGTGCGCCGCGAGCTGCGCCGGCGCCAGGTCAGCGTGCTGCTGGTGCCGACCATGGCGGTCAATCACGTGCTGCGCGAAGACCGCACCGCCTTCGCCACCCTCCGGGTGCTGGTCACCGGTGGCGACGTGCTTGCCCCGGCCGCCTGCCGCGAGCTGTTCGACGGCGGCTTCACCGGTGACTTCTACAACCTGTACGGACCGACCGAGGCGACCACCGCGGCCACCGGCCACCGGGTGACCGAGCAGGACCTGCAAGCCGCCAGCATCCCGATCGGCCGGCCGCTGCCCGGTGCCGCGGTGTACCTGCTGGACGCGAGGCTGGCCGAGGTGCCGGCCGGCGCGGTCGGCGAGATCCACCTCGGCGGTGCCGGCGTGGGCCTGGGTTACCTGCACCAGCCGGCGCTCACCGCCGAGCGGTTCCGGCCGGATCCGTTCGCCGCGGCCGGCAGCCGGATGTACGCCACCGGCGACCTGGGCCGGTGGCGCCCGGACGGCCTGCTGGAGTACCACGGCCGGCTGGACGAGCAGGTGAAGATCCGCGGCTACCGGGTCGAGCCGGCGGAGGTGGAGCGGACCATCGCGCGGCACCCGCAGGTTCGCGAAGTGGCGGTGCTGGTCAGCGGCGAGGGGCAGGACCGGCACCTGCTCGCGGTGGTGGCCTGCTACGACGCGACCAATCCGCGCGAACTGCGCCGCTACGCCGCCGAGCAGTTGCCGGACTACCAGGTGCCGAGTTCGTTCGTGCTGGTCGATGGAATCCCCACCAGCGAGCACGGCAAGCGGGATCTCGTCGAGCTGCGCACGATCTGCGCCCGCGAGCTGGAGCGCAGGTCCGGCCGGGCCGCGCTGGATGGCGACCTCGAGCACTACCTGGCCGGGCTCTGGGAGGACCTGCTGGCCGTGGAACACCTGGGCGCCACCGATGACTTCTTCGCCCTGGGCGGCAACTCGCTGCTGGCGTTCCGGCTACAGCGGCGGATCAGCCGCGAACTGGGGGTGGACCTACAGGCCAGGGACGTGCTGGTGCACAGCGAGCTGCGTGGCCTGGCCAAGCTGATCGCGGAGCTGACCGCGCCGGCCGGCCGATGAACGCCGTCACCATCGACCTCACCGACATCGACCTGTTCGCCAGCGGGCGCCATCACGAGGCGTTCGGCTGGCTGCGGGCCAACGATCCGGTGCACTGGCAGCAGCATGGCGACCAGCCCGGCTTCTGGGCGCTGACCCGGTACGACGACATCGTCGCCGCCTACAACGACCACGCCTCGTTCAGCTCCAGCGGCGGACCGATGCTGGGTGGCTCGTTCTCCAGCACCGGAGCCGACACCGCGGCCAACAAGATGTTGGTGGCCGCCGACCCGCCGCGGCACCGGATGCTGCGCCAGATCGTGCACGCGGTGTTCAGCCCGGCCTACCTCGCTCGGGTCGCCGAGCAGGTGCGGATCGGGGTGGACGAGGTGGTCGGCCGGGCACTGGCCGCCGGCGGCTGCGACTTCGCCACCGACATCGCCACCGAACTGCCGGCCCGCGCGCTGATGGCGCTGGTCGGCATCGGCCATCGCGACGCGGAGTTCCTCATCTCGGCAACCCGCCGGATGATCGGCTTCCGGGATCCCCAGTGGGTGGACACCAGCGAGGACGAGCGGCTGCGGCTGGCGCTGATCCAGGCCGAGATCTTCGACTTCTACGCCGACCTGCTGCGCGAACGGCGCCGGCAGCCGGGCGAGGACCTGGTCAGCGTGCTGGCCACCGCCGAACTCAACGGCCGGCCGCTGACCGAGGAGGAGGTGCTCTACAACTGCCTGAACGTGACGGTCGGCGGCAACGAGACCTCCTCCTACACCGCGGTGGCCGGGGTGCTGGCGCTGATCGAGAATCCCGAGCAGCATCAACTGCTGCTCGACCGGCCGGAGCTGCTGGACTCCGCGGTGCAGGAGATGCTGCGCTGGGCGACCAGCAACGCCTACGTGCTGCGGATAGCCAGCAGCGATGTCAGCTTCGGCCAGACGGTGATCCGGGCCGGCCAGCCGGTGACGCTGTGGAATGTCTCGGCCAACCGGGACGAGCGACAGTTCGCCGAGCCGGCGGAGTTCCGGCTGGCCCGTTCGCCGAACCGCCACCTGGCCTACGGGGTGGGCATCCACCGGTGCATCGGCGCGGTGGTCGCCCAGGTGGAGCTGCCGATCCTGCTGCGCCGGCTGATCGCCGACCGGATTCGGTTCTCCCTTGCCGGGCCGGTGGTCCGGCTGCGGTCCAACTTCATCCAGGGCATCACCAGCCTGCCGGTGGGCATGGCGGCCGGGTGAAGGCGGGCGACGGGCACCTGATCCTGCCGCGGCCGGACGCGCCGCTGCGACTGCTCTGCTGCCACCACGCGGGTGGCACGGCCACCGCCCTGCTGCCGCTGGCCGAGCGGATGCCGGACTGCTGCGAGCCGCTGCTGTTCGAGCTGCCCGGCCGCGGGCTGGCCCCGGACCTGCCACCGGCAGCCGACTTCGCCGAGGCGATCGGCTACCTGCGTCCGCGGATGGCGGCGGTGATCGACCGGCCGGTGGTGGTCCTGGGGCACAGCCTCGGCGCGTTGCTGGCGCACGCGGTGGTGGCGGGGTTGCCGCCGGCCCAGCGAGGCCTGGTGCGCGCGGTGGTCGTCTCGGCGTTCCCGTCGCCGGCCGCAGTGCTAGCCGCCGCCGAGCCGGGCCGGCTGCGCAGCCGCGACGAGCTGCTCGCCGAGCTGCGCGAACGCGACGGCTCGGCGGCGATGCTGTTCGAGGAACCGGAGGTGCTGGAGTACTTCCTGCAGCTGCTGGCGGCCGACCTGCACCTGGCCGACAGCTACGCCGAGCCGCCCGCCGAGCCGCTGGATGCCGACTACCACGTGTGGTTCGGTCGCGACGACCGGCTGCTGCCGACCGAGCAGCTGCCGGGCTGGCAGGCGGTGAGCGCCCGGCCGGTCGAGCTGCGCGACTTCGCCGGCGGCCACTTCTACCTGACCCGGTCGGAACCGCCGGTCAGGGCGCTGTGCGCACTCCTGGCGGGCTACGCCGCGCGGGCCTGACCCCGCCCGACCAGGTCAGCGCACCTCGATGGCGTACTCGCCGCGCGGCACGGTGTGGCCGATCACCGGCGCACCGGGCAGCTCCCCCACCACCAGCAGGCCGCCGCTGGTCTGGGCGTCGGCGAGCAGCAGCAGCTCCGACTCGGCCACGCCCGCCGCGAGCCACGGACGCACCCAGTCCAGGTTGCGCCGGGTGCCGCCGCTGACGTAGCCGTCCCGCACCGCCTCCCGCGCACCGTCCAGGTAGGGCACCGCGGCGGCGTCCAGCACCGCCGACACGCCGGAGGCGCGGACCAGCTTGTACAGGTGGCCGAGCAGGCCGAAGCCGGTCACGTCAGTCGCCGCCCGCACGCCGGCTGCCAGCGCCTGCTCGGACGCCTCCCGGTTGAGCCGGGTCATGCAGTCCACCGCCTGCGCGAAGACCTCGCCGGTGGCCTTGTGCCGGTTGTTCAGCACGCCCACCCCGAGCGGCTTGGTCAGGCTGATCGGCAGGCCGGGCCGCGCGGCGTCGTTGCGCAGCAGCCGGCTCGGATCGGCGATGCCGGTCACCGCCATTCCGTACTTCGGCTCCGGGTCGTCGATGCTGTGGCCGCCGCCCACCGCGCAGCCCGCCTGCCGCGCGATGTCCAGGCCGCCGCGCAGCACCTCGCGCAGCAACTCGGTCGGCAGCGTCTCGCGCGGCCAGCCGACCAGGTTGACCGCCACCAGCGGCCGGCCGCCCATCGCGTACACGTCGGAGAGCGCATTGGCCGCGGCGATCCGTCCCCAGTCGTAGGCGTCGTCCACCACCGGGGTGAAGAAGTCGGCGGTGCTGACCACGGCGGTGCGATCGTCCAACGCGACCACCGCGGCGTCGTCACCATCGTCCAGGCCGACCAGCAGTCCCGGTGCGGACTGCTCGGTCAGGCCGCGGACCGCCTCCTCCAACTCACCCGGCGGGATCTTGCAGGCACAGCCGCCGCCGTGTGCGTACTGGGTCAGCCGGTAGCTAGTGATGGCCATGTCCTGCACGGTAGTTCCCCGGCCCCGGCGATCAACCGCTAGCGTGATCGGCGGAGGCGTACAGGTGCCTGGTGGCCCTCCCGGTCTTCAAAACCGGTGAAGCCGAGGATCTCGGCTTGGCGGGTTCGATTCCCGTCCGTCTCCGCGAACCTGTTCTGCGAGGGAGGCGCATGTCGCAGCCGGATCCGCGTCGGCTGGTGCCGCGGATGGACGCGGTGCTGGCCGATCCCCGACTGGCCGAGGCGGTCAACCGGCTCGGCCGGGCGGCGGTGAAGGAGCATGCGCGCCGGCTGCTCGACGAGGTCCGGGACGGCCGGCTGCCGCCGGACGCCGTGGTCGAGGACCTGCTCGGCCGGCTGCCCCGCCAGCCGACCAGCCTGCAACCGGTGCTGAACGCCACCGGGGTGGTGCTGCACACCAACCTCGGCCGGGCACCGCTGTCCGACGCGGCGGCGCAGGCGCTGGCCGTCGCCTGCGGTTACACCGACGTCGAGTACGACCTCACCACCGGCGTCCGCGCCAGCCGCGGCCGCGGCACCCTCGCCGCGCTGCGCCGGGCGGTGCCGGCGGCCGGTGACGTGCTGGTGGTGAACAACGGCGCCGCCGCGCTGCTGCTCGCGGTCATCGTGCTAGCCGCCGGCCGGCCGGTGCTGCTCAGCCGCGGCGAGTTGGTGGAGATCGGCGACGGCTTCCGGCTGCACGAGCTGATCGGCTCGGCCGGTGTGCCGATCCGGGAGGTCGGCACCACCAACCGGACCCGGCTGTCGGACTACGCAAGCGCCTCGGCCGACGCGGGTTGCGTGCTGAAGGTGCACCCGAGCAACTTCCGGATCTCCGGCTTCACCGCGACCGCCGGGGTGGCCGAGCTGGCTGGGCTTGCCCTGCCGCTGCTGGTGGACGTGGGCAGCGGGCTGCTCGCGCCCGATCCGATGCTGCCGGACGAGCCGGATGTGACCTCGGCGCTGCGGGCCGGCGCCACCGTGGTGACCTGCAGCGGCGACAAGCTGCTCGGCGGCCCGCAGGCCGGCCTGCTGTTCGGCGATGCCGAGGCATTGCAGCGGATCCGGCGACATCCGATGTTTCGCGCGCTGCGGGTGGACAAGCTCACCCTGGCCGCGCTGGAGGCGACGCTGACCGGCCCGCCGCCGCCGGCCGCGCGCTACCTGCACGCCGATCCGGCCACGTTGCGGGCCCGCTGCGAAACGGTTGCTGCCGCCGTCCGGCCCGCGGTGCCGGCCGAGGTGGTGCCGGCCGAGGGCGCGGTCGGCGGTGGCGGGGCACCCGAGCTGGCGCTGTCGAGCTGGGCGGTGGCGCTGCCGGCCTACTACGCCGAGCGGCTGCGCGGCCAGCTGCCACCGGTGGTCGGCCGGGTCGAGCGCGGACGCTGCCTGCTCGACCTGCGCTGCGTGCCGGAGTCCGACGATCGGCTCGTCGTCCGGGCGATCCGCGCAGCCGCCGAGACCGCAGCCGTCGAGACCGACGCCGCCGAGATCCGCACTGCCGCCGAGATCGACGGCAGTGCCCAGATCGACGGCAGTGCCCAGATCGACGGCGCCTGAGCACGATGTACGTCGTCGCCACCGCCGGACACGTGGACCACGGCAAGTCCACCCTGGTCCGGGCGCTGACCGGGATGGAGCCGGACCGGTGGGCCGAGGAACGCCGGCGCGGCATGACCATCGACCTCGGCTACGCCTGGACCACGCTGCCGTCCGGTGCCGAGCTGGCCTTCGTCAACGTGCCGGGCCACCAGCGGTTCATCGGCAACATGCTGGCCGGGCTCGGCCCAGCACCGGCGGTGCTGTTCGTGGTGGCGGCCGACGAGGGCTGGTCCCGGCAGTCCACCGAGCACCTGGCAGCGGTGGACGCCCTGCGCCTGGAGCACGGGCTGCTCGCGGTCACCCGCAGCGACCTGGCCGACCCGGCGCCGGCGATGGCCGAGAGCCTGGACCGGATCGCCCGCTCCAGCTTGGGCAAAGTACCCGCGCTAGCGGTCTCCGGCGCCACCGGCGCGGGGTTGGCCGAGCTGCGCGTCGCACTGGACGAGCTGGTCGCCGGGCTGCCGGCACCGGACCCGCACGCCCGGGTGCGGCTGTGGGTGGACCGCTCGTTCACCGTCCGGGGCAGCGGCACCGTGCTCACCGGCACGCTCGGCGCGGGCACCGTCCGGGTCGGCGACAGCCTGCAACTGCGGGAGAAACTCATCGGGGTGCGGGCCATCCAGAGCCTGAACCGATCACGGCAGGATGCCGCGGCGGTGGCCCGGGTGGCGCTGAACCTGCGCGGCGTCGGCCGCGAGGACGCCCGCCGCGGCGACGTGCTGGTCACACCCGGTGCCTGGCACTGGACCTCGGTGCTGGACGTGCGGCTGACCGGCAGCGAGCAGCTGCCGGCCGAGCTGGTACTGCACCTGGGCACCGCGGCGGTGGCCGTCCGGGTGCGCGCCTTCGACCGGCGACACGCCAGGCTGACGCTGCGCCAGCCGTTGCCGGTGCAGGCCGGCGACCGGGCCATCCTGCGGGATCCGGGCAGGCAGGCGATCGCGGCGGGCGTGCTGGTGCTCGACGCCGACCCGCCGCCGCTGGGCCGTCGTGGCGCCGCCGCCGCGCGGGCCACCGAACTGGCGGCCAGCACCGGCCGGCCGGACCCGCTCGCCGAGCTGCGTCGGCGGGGAGCGGCGCCGGCCGATCGGCTCAGCGCCCTCGGCATACCCGTCGAGGAACTCGGCCCGCGGGTACGCCGGATCGGCGGCTGGCTGGTCGCCGCCGAGACCTGGGCCGGCTGGCTGTCCGGCGTGGCCGGCCAGCTGGAGCGCTGGACCGCCGACCATCCACTGGAGCCGGGCATGCCGGCCGAAGCGCTGCGCCGGGCGCTGGCGATCCCCGATCCGGTGCTGCTGCCGCCGCTGGTCGAGCAGGCCGGGCTGGTCAACCGGGACGGCCGGATCGCGCGGCCGGGCACGCCGAGCACTCTGGGCGCGGCCGAGCAGGCGGTGGCCGGCATCGAGCGCCGGCTGGCCGGATCGCCGTTCGCCGCGCCGGACCTGAACGAGCTGGCCGAGCTGCGGCTCGGCCGCCGGGAGCTGGCCGCCGCCGAACGAGCCGGCCGGCTGCTGCGGGTGACCGAGGACGTGGTGCTGCTGCCGGATGCGCCGGCGCTGGCCGCCGAGCGGCTGGCCGGGCTGGCCCAGCCGTTCACCCTGAGCCAGGCTCGGCAGGCCCTCGACACCACCCGGCGGGTTGCCGTGCCGCTGCTGGAACTGCTCGATGCCGAGGGATACACCGAACGGCTGCCGGACAGCACCCGCCGGCTGCGCTCTGCCACCAGGCGCGGCAGCTGATGGACTGGCTCAGCGATACCGCGGCCGACACCGCGACGGACGAAGCCACCGTCGAGCGCCCGTTCCGGCTGTCCCGGAGCGGCCACGAGGTGCCCGGCGTGCTGTGGCTGCCACGCCGCTCGAAGGGGGCGCCGCCGTTGCTGTTGCTGGGCCACGGCGGCAGCGGCCACAAGAGAAGCGAACGGAACGTGCGGCTGGCGCGCTGGTGCACGGCCGAAGCCGGCGTGGCCGCGATGGCGATCGACGGGCCTTACCACGGAGACCGGGTAGCCGCGCCCATGCCCGCCGCCAGCTACCAGAAGCTCATCTGCGACGAGGGAGTGGAGATCGTCCTCGACCGGATGAGCGAGGACTGGCAAGCCTGCATCGAGGCAGTGGGCCGGCTGGTCGACGGCGACCGGCTGGGCTATCTGGGTATGTCGATGGGCGCCCGGTTCGGCCTGCCGCTGGCCGCCCAGCTGGGCGATCGGCTGCACTGCCTGGTGATCGGCAAGTTCGGCCTGCACCAGGCGCCGGCAATGGATCCGCGGCTCAACCTGCCCGAGCGAGCGGCGCAGGACGCCGGCCGGATCACCGCGCCGACGCTGTTCCACCTGCAGTGGCAGGACGAAGTCTTTCCGCGTGCCGGGCAGCTTGAGCTCTTTGACCGGCTCGGCGCAGCGGACAAGCGGCTGATCGCCTTTCCCGGCGGGCATGCCGACACGCCGGAGGACGCGGTGCGCGCCTGGCAGGACTTCGCCGCCCGGCACCTCGGCTGAGCGCGGATCAGACCGGCCGGTGGCCGTTCTGCCGGTTAGCCAGCCGTTCCCGCTGCGGAACCACCGTGTACTTGGGATCCCGGGCGGACTGCTGCCCGGCGTGGAAGATGCCGAACCGGGTGCAGGCCGAGGCCGCCAGCAGCGAGACACCGCTGGCCGCCGCGATCCGCCGGTTCCGGCCGGCGAACAGGGTGCCCAGCGCGCCCAGTGCGGTCAACGCCTTGGAGAGCTTCATCAGCATGCCGGCCTTGCCCTGGTGCAGCGGCTCGGCCGTGACGCCCATCGAGGACTCCATTCGCTGCTCGGCGGCCAGCTCCAGCAGCGCGCCGCCGAGCGCCATCCGGCGGGCGGCGCCGGCTTGCTCGACCGGGGCTCCCAGCATGCCCAGCCCGCCGGCCGCCACCGCGGCGGAGCCGACGAACACGAACGGCAACTCCCGGTACCCCGAATGCCAGGACGGGGTGGCGGTGTCGCTGATCAGCACCGCGGTGTAGGAAGCCACCGCCGGCGCGAGGGCGGCGGCGGCCAGCCCGGCCGGCCGGTCGGCCAACGCGAGTGCGCGGTGCAGGCCGCGGAACCGGCGCGGCAGCACCGAGCGCAGCTCGCCGGCCGCGGCCAGCCCGGCCATCGGCCCGAAGCCGGTGAGGATCCAGGTACCCACCGACATCGGCGAGGTCGGCTTGGCCACCCGCAGCATGTTCAGCGCCCGGGACGGCCGGCCCAGGTCGTGCACCAGCAGGGCCAGGCTGGCGCTGATGGCGGCGAGCGCGCCGAGCCGGCCGGTCCGGCGCAGGGCCGGCTGACCGGTCAGGTCCGCGCCCGCGCCGAGCAGCGCCGAGCCGCCGGCCAGGCCGCCCAGGTAGAGGTAGGCCGGGATGTCGGCCGTCCACGGCGCGGCCTTCAACACCGGCCGGCCGTAGTAGCTGGTGAACTCGACGTCCGGCACCATCTGCCGCTCGGCACCGCGCCGCCGGCGGCGGCCGCCGCGCAGGCCGGGCACCGCGGTACGGCCGGCGGCCGGGTTCTGCACCCCGCGCCGGCCGATCGAGTCGTTCGTCGGCCCATAGCCGCCGGGCAGCGTGCTCATGGCCGCCTGCCCGCGAACGCCGCGACCGCGCCGGCCAGCAGGGTGGCGGCGGCCAGCGCCGCCTTCTTCCACATGTCCGGCAGGTCGCGGGTGGTCACCACCGGATCCGGCGGCAGTCCGTACACCTCCGGCTCGTCCAGCAGCAGGAACATCGCGCCACCGCCGCCGATGCCGTCGTCCGGGTCGTTCAGGTACAGCCTGGCCTCCGGCACACCAGCCTCGTGCAGTGCCCGCTGGCGCGCCTCGGCGCGTTCGCGCAGCTCGTCCAGGTCGCCGAACTGGATGGACTCGGTGGGGCACGCCTGGGCACAGGCCGGGGTCATGCCGGCACCGAGCCGGTCATAGCACAGCGTGCACTTCTGGGCGAGCCCGTTGTTCTTGACCGCCTTGCCGCCCTCGCGGCGGTCGATCACCCCGAACGGGCAGGCCGGCACGCAGTAGCCGCAGCCGTTGCAGATGTCGTCCTGGACCACCACGGTGCCGAACTCGGTGCGCAGCAGCGAGCCGGTCGGGCAGACGTCCAGGCAGGCGGCGTGCGTGCAGTGCTTGCAGACGTCGGACTCCATCAGCCAGCGGAACTCGGCACGGCTGTCGGTGCCCGGCGCGACCGGTGCCGGGGGTGGCTCCAGCCGCACGGCCGAGGTGTCGGTGCCGAGCTTGCTGGCATCGCCGGACAGCGCCTCGCCGGCCGCCCGGTTCGCGGCGTCGGTGACCGACGGGCCGGTGGGCGCCCCCTCGAAGCCCGGCTCCTGGTGGCCGAGCCGGCGCGGCTGCTCGATGAATGCCACGTGCCGCCAGGTGCTGGCGCCGAGCGCGCCGGTGTTGTCGTAGGAGGAGCCGAGCAGGTTCAGCCCGTCCTCGGGGATGTCGTTCCACTCCTTGCAGGCGACCTCGCAGGCCTTGCAGCCGATGCATACCGAGGTGTCGGTGAAAAAGCCCATCCGGGGCCGCTCCGGCTGCCATCCGGCATCGGCCGCGACGTGCTGCTGCGGCCCGTACAGCTCTTTGCCCATGTGCCTCGTACCTCGAAAGGTCTCATAGGGAGACGGGGCTGTTTACCGTCCGGCCCAAACCGAATCCGCTACCGCGCAACCCCCAGCCTGGACGTGATCGTTGGATAGTGCAACACTCCAGATGAGGCGAACCGGGCCCTCGAGTGCGACCGCGCGGCGTGTACTCCAGCGCGGTGGGAGTCTGAGAGGCGGAATGCGGATGCCTTCCGATCGGATCCGCCTGCAGTGGCCGGTGCTGCGCCAGGCGGCCGGCCCAGATCGGCTGGGCCGGGGCACGGCGGTCCGGTCCAACCGCCAGGGCCAGTGGGTTGCCCGCACCACCACCGCGGACAAGGTGGTGCCCAGCGTCTGCCCGTACTGCGCGGTCGGCTGCGGGCAGCGGATCTACGTCTCCGACGGCCAGGTCGTCCAGATCGAGGGCGACCCGGACTCCCCCGTCAGCCGCGGCCGGCTGTGCCCGAAGGGCTCGGCGAGCAAGCAGTTGGTGACCGGTCCGAACCGGGAGTCCCGGGTGCGCTATCGGCGCCCGCACGGCACCGAGTGGGAGGACCTGCCGCTCGACACCGCGATGGACATGATCGCCGACCGGGTGATCAAGACCCGCCGCGAGTACTGGCAGGAGGAGGTGGACGGCAAGCGCGTCAATCGCACCATGGGCATCGCCAGCCTCGGAGGAGCGACCCTCGACAACGAGGAGAACTACCTCATGAAGAAGCTGTACACGGCGATGGGTGCGATCCAGATCGAGAACCAGGCCCGGATATGACACTCCTCCACCGTTCCCGGTCTGGGGACCAGCTTCGGACGTGGCGGCGCCACGACGTTCCAGCAGGATCTGGCCAACGCTGACTGCATCCTGATCGAGGGCTCCAACATGGCCGAGTGCCATCCGGTGGGGTTCCAGTGGGTGATGGAGGCCAAGGCCCGCGGCGCGACGGTCATCCACGTCGACCCGCGGTTCACCCGGACCTCGGCGGTGGCCGACCTGCACGTGCCGCTGCGGGCCGGCAGCGACATCGCCTTCCTCGGCGGCCTGGTCAACTACGTGCTGTCCGGCGAGCACTACTTCCGCGAGTACGTGGTGAGCTACACCAACGCCGCGAACCTGCTGCGGGAGGACTTCCGCGACACCGAGGATCTGGACGGCTTGTTCTCCGGGTTCGACGCCGAGACCCGGCAGTACGACCCGTCCAGCTGGATGTACGACGAGGTCGAGTTGAACGCGGCCGCCGGCCAGCGCGACCAGCAGTACGCCGACCGCACCTCCGAGGGAGCCCGGCGGTCCGCGCACGGCGAGTCGCACGGCAGCGGCGGCGCCTCGATCGGCGGCGAGCCGGAACGGGATGAGACGCTGCAGCATCCGCGCTGCGTGTTCCAGGTGCTCAAGCGGCACTTCGCCCGCTACACCCCGGAGATGGTCGAGCAGGTCTGCGGCATCCCGCCGGAGCTCTTCCACCGGGTGGCCGAGGCGCTGGTGGCCAACTCCGGTCGGGAGCGGACCACCGCCTTCGCCTACGCGGTGGGCTGGACCCAGCACACGGTCGGCGTGCAGTACATCCGGACCGCGGCCATCCTGCAGGCGCTGCTCGGCAACATCGGCCGGCCCGGCGGCGGCATCATGGCACTGCGCGGGCACGCCTCCATCCAGGGCTCGACCGACATCCCAACGCTGTACAACCTGCTGCCGGGCTACATCCCGATGCCGCACGCGCACAAGCACGAGACCCTGGACGACTTCGTCGCCGCCGACGCAGGCATCAAGGGCTTCTGGGGCAACATGAGGGCCTACGCGGTCAGCCTGCTCAAGGCCTATTGGGGCCAGGCCGCGACCGAGGCGAACGACTACTGCTTCGCCTACCTGCCCCGGCTGACCGGTGACCACTCGACCATGGCCACCGTGATGGAGCAGATCGATCGCGGCGGCGGCGGCTACTTCATCGTCGGGGAGAACCCGGCGGTCGGCTCCACCAACGCCAAGATGCAGCGGATGGGGATGGCCAACATCGACTGGCTGGTGGTGCGCGACTTCTCGCTGATCGAGTCCGCCACGTTCTGGAAGGACGGGCCGGAGATCGAGACCGGCGAGCTGCGCACCGCCGACATCAAGACCGAGATCTTCTTCCTCCCCGCGGCCGCGCACACCGAGAAGAACGGCAGCTTCACCAACACCCAGCGGATGCTGCAGTGGCACCACCAGGCGGTGGAGCCGGCCGGCGACACCCGCAGCGACCTGTGGTTCTACTACCACCTGGGCCGGATCATCCGGCAGAAGCTGGCCGACTCCACCGACCCGCGGGACCGGCCGCTGCTCGACCTGACCTGGGACTACCCCACCGAGGGCGCGCTGGCCGAGCCGAGCGCCGAGGCGGTGCTGGCCGAGATCAACGGCTTCGACGGCGAGGGCAAGCCACTGTCCGGCTACACCTCCCTCAAGGACGACGGCAGCACCTCCTGCGGCTGCTGGATCTACTGCGGCGTGTACGCCGACGGGGTCAACCAGGCAGCGCGCCGCAAGCCGGGCAGCGAGCAGAGCTGGGTGGCGCCGGAGTGGGCCTGGGCCTGGCCGATGAACCGCCGGATGCTGTACAACCGGGCCTCGGCCGATCCGGACGGCAAGCCGTGGAGCGAGCGCAAGGCGTATGTCTGGTGGGACGAGCAGCAGCGCAAGTGGACCGGCCACGACGTGCCGGACTTCGAGGCGACCAAGCCGCCGGACTATGTGCCGCCGCCGGATGCCAAGGCGCAGGACGCCATCCGGGGCGACGACCCGTTCATCATGCAGGCTGACGGCAAGGCGTGGCTGTACGTGCCGGCCGGGCTGACCGACGGGCCGCTGCCGACCCACTACGAGCCGCAGGAGTCACCGTTCGAGAACCCGCTCTACACCCAGCGGGCCAACCCGGCCCGCGAGCAGTTCCCGCGCAAGGACAACGCCTACAGCCCGGCCGGCGACGCGCCCGGGTCGGAGGTGTATCCGTACGTGCTGACCACCTACCGGCTGACCGAGCATCACACCGCGGGCGGCATGAGCCGCTGGGTGCCGTACCTGTCGGAGCTGCAGCCGGAGTTCTTCTGTGAGGTGTCTCCGGAACTCGCCGCCGAGCGGGGATTGCAGCACCTGGGCTGGGCCACCATCGTCACTGCCCGCTCGGCGGTCGAGGCGCGCGTCGTCGTCACCGACCGGATGGTGCCGCTGCGGGTGCAGGGCCGGGTGGTGCACCAGGTCGGGCTGCCCTACCACTGGGGCCCGAACGGGCTGAGCAGGGGCGACGCCGCCAACGAGCTTTCCTCGGTGGTGCTGGATCCGAACGTGCACATCCAGGAATCCAAGGCCGCCTCATGCGACATTCAGCCCGGCCGCCGGCCACGCGGGCCCGAGCTGCTGAGCTACGTCGAGGAGTACCGGCGCCGGGCCGGCGTGGTGACCGAGGGCGAGGCCAACACCGCCGGCTGAGCCCGGGCACGACGAACATAGGGGTTGGCTCCGGGAGATTCCCGGAGCCAACCCCTCTTGGGCAGCGCGAGCTACAGCTCGATGCTGTCGATGGCCGCGCGGGTGCCGACAGACCAGCGAACCGGTGTCGTGCGGCGCGCCGCGGTCCACTTCACAGTGGTCCACTTCACGGTGGTCCACTTGCAGGTGGTCCACTTGCAAGTGGCCCAGCTGCCAGATGTGAGACGCATTCTTTCCCTCCTGTGCTTGGTAAATCGGTTGGGGGTTATTACATGGCGACTCCCGTCCACCGATCCGCCGATCGGTGGACGAGCTTCCTGCTGCGCCGAACCGGACCGTGCAGTACTTCGACCGCCTCGGCCAGCGTTGATACCGCCACGACTTCAACCTTGCCGCCCAGCACCCGACGCGCGTCCTCAACGTCTTCGGGTACCTCGGCAGGAACCAGGAACCTCCGCACCCGCGGATGCGCCCGCACCGCCCATGCCTTGTACTCGACCGCGCCCACGCCCCCCACCCGGCCGGCCAGGTCAACCGTGCCGGTAGCCACTATGGTGCCGTTGGCGGCCAGCGCGCCGCCGCTGTGCGCGTCGATGATGCTCAGTGCGCAGGCCAGCCCGAGGGACGGCCCGCGCACGTCGTCCGACAGGTCGAACCGCACGTCGAGCCCGTGTTCGAGCCGCCGCTGTGCGGTAGCCACCCGGATGCCCCAGCTGCCGTCCGGGTGCCGCGCCAGCCGTACCGACCGCGGCGCGTCCGGCCGCCCGTCCGGCAGCGTGCGCAGCACGCTCAGCTGCACCGCGTTGCGGCCGGCCAGCGCCGAACGCAGCTCGGTGGCGGTGTTGACCGGCCGCCCGTCCGCGGCCACCACGATGTCTCGCTCGGCCAGCCCGACCGTGTCGAAGCGCACGGCGTCGATCAGCGCACCGCCGCCCACCTCCCGCACCGAGTGGCCGAGCAGGGCCGCGGCGGCGCCGGTGGCCGACTCCATCGACCAGGTGCTGTCCTCGGCTCCGGCCGACTCGTAGTCGTCCACCGACCGGCCGCCGGTGATCCTGGCCCGCAGCACCACCGAGGCGTGCCGGGTGAACAGGTGGCTGAGCACGTCCCGGGTGGAGGGGCGCAGCTCGGCCTGGTAGGACACCGCGCAGATGTCGCCGGCGGCCGGCGGGACCGCCTCGCCGCCCAGGTGCAGTCGCTCGCCGTTGAGTGGGATGAGTTCGTAATCCGGGCGGACCGCCGCCAGCGGCAGCCGGCCGGTGCGACCCCGGCGGGCGGGGGCGGACGGCACGGGCGGCACTACCGCGTGGTTCCACGCGTTCGAACCGCCATCCAGTCTCATTACCCGGCTCCTCCATCTGCGGTCAGCGAGCGCCGAGGTTGGTGAGCGAGCGTTCCGTCGGGGCTGGCGCCGGTATCCGGCCACTGGCTCCGCCGGCAGGCTCACCGGCGGAGTGCGTCCTACCCCATCGATGACGAACTCGATGGTTCCGGACCTTCCGCCATTGCATCGGCAAAGGAAAGCTACACCAATTTCACGCGATCCGGAACCCCCTTTAGTAATAAGGGTGTTAACGGACGGCGAGGTGACCACTGGTAGTTTAACAACTACAGAATGTGGCTAGCTAACCGGTATCTAACACCGCTGCAGCGCTGCGTCACGATCATGTCACTGAACGTAATTAACCTTGTAAACATTGGCGAAACTCAATCACTGCCTGCTGGCCGAGAATCACCTTTGATAATAGGTAAATTCTCTATCGAGCGACGGTGTCGGCGGGACTCGGGAACCCGTCGAGCGCTTCGAAGCCGGCGGACCGTCGCCGGTGAGCCGGGACGGCCGGTGGGAGTCGCCGCAACCGGCAGCCAGGCCAGATCGACAGCCTCTCGTGGCCCCCAGCGGCCCGCTGGATCGCTCGGCGGCGAACTTTCTGACGGGTAGCTCACATTCTCCGGTGCGAGATCGAAACAGCGCGCGGACGAACCGGTGCCTGAGTCTGAGTAGGGCGTCGCACGACCGGCCTGAGTCTAAGTAGGACGTCCCACGACCGGCGCCTGAGTCTGAGTAGGTCGTCGCACGACCGGCACCCGAGTAGGACGCCGCACGACCGGCCTGAGTCTGGTAGGGCGTCGCACGAGCGGCGCCTGAGTAGGACGCCGCGGACTGCACCGGGGCGGCGCCGGGGTGGGAGATACCCCGACGGCAGGGTGTCTCGCTGCCTGGGACAGCAGAAGGCCGGCCCGATCGGGCCGGCCTTCTGCAGCTGTCTATCGGATCCGGGCAGTCAGCGCACTGCTAGGCAACCGGTTGGCTGTCGTCCAGGCGCTCGGACTGGTCGGAGATCTGGGCATCTATTTCCCGCAGCTTGGGCGCGTACTCACGGCCGTGGTGGGCACAGAACAGAAGCTCACTGCCGGCCGACAACGTGACGCGCACGTAGGCCTGGGCGCCGCACCGGTCGCAGCGGTCGGCTGCGGTCAATGGCTCCACGGTCAGGGTGCTGGTCACTGTTCCCTCGTTCCTGCGAAAACATCTCGCTGCTCGTGTCGCGGGTCCCGGTCTCCCGTGGCTTGAGAGCCCAATCGTGTCCGCTCGATACATACAACCAGTTGAGGCGCGCCGAAGTTCCGTCATTGGCCTCGATTGAGACCTATTTCGCCTGGAGCGAAATGACGAAAACCCTGTGTGACAAAGCCTTTCTATGCGGTCACGAACGAGGTGTCCATAGTACGGCACTGACAGCTTCCTGCCGGATTTGCCCGGCTTGCCGCCGGCGCCGTGGACCCGCCGCCGCCCGGCAGCCCGGCCGGCCCGGCAAGCGGGCCGCTCAGAGCTGGGTCATCAGGTGCTCGCGCCGGGCCTCCAACAGCGCCACCGGCGCGGCGGAGGTCGGCGGACCGGGCACCGCTGCCCGCAATCGGGCATGTAGCTGCCCGTGCGGCGTGCCGGTGCGCGCGGCGAGCACGGCAACCAGCCGGTTCACCTCCCGGCGCAGTTCCGCGGCGGCCCGCCAGCCGGCCCGGGCCTCCGCCGCCGAGGACTCGTCGGCGGGCCGGTCATCGGCCCCGGCCAACTCTTCGCCGAACTGTCCCGCCTGCCGGGATCTGCTGGCCCGCTTGCGCAGCTCACCGTCCCGCTGGGCGAGCAGCGCCGCGGTCTGCTCGGCGGTGAGCAGGCCTGGCAGGCCGAGGAAATCCTGGTCGGCCTCCGCCGCCGGCTGAGCCGCGGACGCGATGACCGCCCGGCCGCCGTGCAGCACGTGGGCGAACTGGGCCTCGGCCGCCAACGCCTCCCACTCGGCGGCCAGGACGTCCGAGGCCTGTTCCGGCTGCTCCTCCACCAGCTCGTCGAGCACGTCCAGGCTGGCATCGGAGGACGCCGGCGGCGGCAGCACGTGGTTGCGCTCAACCTCCAGCTCGGCGGCCAGGCTGAGCAGCGGCCGGACCGCCGGCAGGAACACCGTCGCCGACTCGTGCCGGCCGCGGGCACGTACCACCCGGCCGACCGCCTGGGCGAAGAACAGCGGCGTCCGGTAGCTGGTCAGCCACGCGAGGCAAGCCGCGCGCGGCACGTCCACGCCCTCCGACACCATCCGGACGCACACCGCGATCCGCGCTCCACCGGCGGCGAACTCGGCGATCCGGGCGCTGGCCTTCGGATCGTCGGAGAGGATCAGGTACGGTCGTTGCCCGGTCACCCGGTGCACGATCTCGGCATAGGCGCGGGCATCGTCCTGGTCGGAGGCCAGCACCAGCCCGGCGGCGTCCGGCATGCCTGCGTCGGCCAGCTGGTCCAGCCGCTCGTCCATGGCCGCGATGACATGCGGCACCCACTCGCCCCGGGGGTCGAGCGCGGTACGCCAGGCCGCCTGCTCGGTGGATTTGGTTCCCGCCTCGGTGAGCGAGGCCGCCACCACCTCACCGGCCGAATTCCGCCAGCGCGACACCCCGGTGTAGGCGGCGAACACCACCGGCCGCACCACCCGGTCGGCTAGCGCCGCCGCGTACCCGTAGCTGTAGTCAGCCACCGACATCAGCCCGCCCTCGGCGTCCGGCTGGTAGCGCACGAACGGGATTCGCTCGCCCACCGCGGTCCGGAACGGGGTGCCGGTCAGGCACAGCCGCCGGGCCACGTTGCCGAACGCCAGAGCGACCGCCTCGCCCCAGGACAGGCCGTCACCGGCGTGGTGGATCTCGTCCAGGATGACCAGGCTGCGCCGGACCTCGGCCCGGCCGGCGTGCAGGGTCGGCTTGGCCGCGACCTGGGCATAGGTGGTCACGTAGCCGTGCAGGTCGGCCGGTACCGGACCGACCGCGTTGGACAGCCCCGGGTCGAGCGCGACGCCGAACCGTTCGGCGGCCTCGGCCCACTGGGTACGCAGGTGATCGGTCGGCGCCACCACGATGACCCGGTCGACCACCCGCCGCGAGATCAGATCCACCGCCAGGGTCAGCGCGAACGTGGTCTTGCCGGCACCGGGGGTGGCGGTGACCAGGAAATCCTTGTGAGGCTCGGCCCGGTAGGCCGCCAGCGCCTCCCGCTGCCACCGGCGCAGCCGAACGCTGTCCTGGCGGCGGTCAGACACTAGGACGCCGCCCCCCTGCTTTCGTGCCGTCATCGATCCGCACCGGCCTCGGTTCCACCGGCTGGCGCGAGGACCCAGGCTAGCTGCCACCGCCTCATCGGCCGGCCATCGACCCGCTGCCGATGTGAGATATTGCTCCTCACATGCCAGGCCGCGCAGTGTGCTCGGCGGCGTGTCCGGGACAGCTCTCCCCCGGCGAACCCGCCAGACTGGGGACCTGTGACCGATCCGCGCCAAGTTCGCAACCTCGCCGTGCGCACCATCGCGCGCGCGTGGAACGACCGGGTGCTCGGACTGTCGGCGGAGGCGGCGTTCTGGCAGCTGCTGTCGCTGCCGTCGCTGTTCCTGGCCCTGCTGGCCGCCCTCGGCTACTTCTCCGACCTGGTCGGCCACGACAACCTGGACGAGGTCCAGCAGAAGCTGCTCAACGGCTTCTCACGTGCCTTCAGCCCCGAAGTGGTGGACCAGCTGGTCGCGCCGCTGGTGCACCAGGTGCTCACCCAGGGACGCGCCGACGTGCTGTCGGTCAGCTTCGTACTGGCCCTGTGGGCCGGCTCCTCGGCGACCGCCACCTTCGTCAACACCATCACCATCGCCTACGGCATGCGGGACCTGCGCGGCGCCCTGCAGAGCCGGCTGCTGGCGCTGGCCATCTACCTGGGCACCATCGTCGTCGGAGTGATCATGCTGCCGGCGCTGGTGCTGGGTCCGACCGTGCTGCCCAAGCTGTTCCCGGCGCGGATGCAGGCGAGCGCCGACGACGTCATCTCCGCGGCGTACTGGCCGGCGGTGGTCTTGCTGCTGCTGCTCGGCCTGACCAGCCTCTACCACCTGGCCCCGCCGCGCCGGCTGCCCTGGCACCGGGGCGTGCCGGGCGCGGTGCTGGCCATGGTGGTCTTCCTGGCCGGTTCGGCCGGGCTGCGGTACTACATCTCCTTCATCGTCGCGCACAACCACGCCTACGGGACGCTGGCGGCGCCGATCGCGGCACTGCTGTTCTTCTACCTGCTGGCCCTCGGCGTGCTGCTCGGCGCCGAACTCAATGCCGAGATCGAACGCGCCACCCCCAGCGGCCGCCGGCGCCGACGGACCGGCCGCGGCTGGCAACGGCTACCGGCCGTTCCGGCCCAGGGTGAGCCGCCGCCGCCGGACGAGCCGGCTGAAGCCGAGTCGCCGCCACCGGAGGACGAGCCGGCTGAAGCCGAGGCGCCGTCAGCTTCCGACGAGACGGTTCAAGCCGAGCCGGTTCATGGCGAGCCTCGGGCCGGCGAGCCGGCTCAGTCCGACGACCCGCCCCCGCCGCCACCGCCCGGCAGCGACTCGTAGATCTCCTTGCAGGCCGGGCACACCGGCGAGCCCGGCTTGGCCGCCCGGGTCACCGGGAAGATCTCTCCGCACAGTGCCTGCACCATGGTGCCCAGCACCGCACTCTCGGCGACCTTGTTCTTGCGCACGTAGTGAAAGACCTTTTCGTCCTGGTCGGCATCGGAGGTCTTCGGGGCGTCCAGGGTCTGGGTACTCACGACTCGATTGTGCCACCGGCACCCGGGCCGGGGCTCAGATGTCGATGATCCGCGGGGCGGCTTGCTCGGCCGGTTCGTCGGCAGCTGGATCGCTCCCGGTCCGCTCCCTGCCGGTCCACTCACCGGCCGGCCACTCGCTGGCGGTCCACTCGCCGGCCGTCCACTCCTCGGCCGGTGGCCGGCTCGTCCGGGAAGCCGGGTCGGGTCCCGGAGCCAGCTCATGGCGGCCGTCGCCGCCGGGCAGGAATCGGCGGAACTTGAGGGCCTGCTTGGGCGGCCGGTTGTTGGCGATCAGCACCGCCGACCACGGCAGCACCACCGCCGCCGGGATGAACGCCGCGGCCAGCCAGCCGGAGTAGCTGAACGTCGAAGCGGCTCCGATGACGCACAGCGCCCTGATGATCATCATGATCAGATACCGCCTGCGCCGCTGGTTGTACTCGTCATCCGCGTTGACCGGCGCCTCGGTGATCAGGATCGGCCGATCGGGATTGCGGGAAGTGGGGCGCACCAGTCCATGGTGCCACCGAACTGGCCGCTGCATCCCGGCGAGCAACCCGGGGTTGGCAGACCAGTTCGGCGGTGCGCGGCCGGACCCCGGCTGCCGGCCGGCGTCCCCGCTGGGCACCATAGAGCGATGCCGACTCCGACGATCGTGCTGCTGCACGGCCAACCGGACAGCTCGGCCAGCTTCCTCACCCTCCGCCGGGCGTTGCGGCGCCGGCTGCCGGCCGTGCGAGTGCTCGCGCCCGACCGCCCCGGCTACGGCGCCAACCCGCTGCCGGCGCGCGACTTCAGCGGCAACGTGGGCTGGCTGCTGGAGTTGCTGGCCGGGGCCGATGCCGGCCCGACGGTGGTGCTGGGTCACAGCTGGGCCGGCGGCGTTGCCGCTCTGGCTGCCGCCCAGGCGCCGGAACAGATCGCCGGGCTCGTGCTGCTCGCCTCGATCGGCCCGTCCTGCCTGCTCGGGCTGGACCGGGTGCTCGCGGCGCCGGTGATCGGCGGCCTGATCGCCTGGAGCACGCTGCAACTGGGCCAGCCGGTGCTGAGCCGGCGGGTCAGGCGGCTGGTGCTCGCCGGCCAGGACGCCGCGGACCGGCCGTACGCCCGGGCCAGCGGGCTGGCCATGCGGCACCGGCCGGTGTGGCGCAGTTTCCTGGCCGAGCAGCGGGCGCTGATCCGTCAACTGCCGGTCATCGAGCGGGCGCTGGAGCGGATCGGCCAGCCCGCCGCCATCATCAGCGCGCACCGGGATCCGCTCATTCCGGCGGCAACGCCGGCCGAGCTGGAACGTCGGATCGCCGGTGCAACCGGCCACCGGATCGACGGCGGCCACGACCTGCAGGTGCGGCAGCCGGAAGCGGTGGCCGAGCTGGTTGCCGCCTTCGCCCGCCCGCTGCTGGAGCCGGCGTGACCGGCCGTTCGGGCGGACGGGCGACCGGCCCGCTGGGAGTTCCTCCGGTGTTGCCGGCCAGCCTGCTGGCACCGCTCGGCGAATGCCTGCGGGCGCAGTACGGCTCGGTCCAGGTCGGACAGGCGCTGGGGTTGGCCGGCCAGGCGGCGCTGGGCCGTGCGGATCTGGCCGGAGTTCGGCGGCTGGTCAGCGGCGATTCCCCCACCGAGATCCTGATCCGGTTGTTCCTGCTCGGCCTGCCGGAGCGCCGCGACCTGGTCGCGGTCGCGCTCGACCCGGTGCCGCTCGAGGCGGCCGTGGCTGCCGGCCTGCTGGTCACCGAGGACGACCGGGTGCGTGCGGCGCTGGACCTGCGGCCGTACTCCGAGACCGGCGGCCCGGACTGGTGGTTGCTGTCCGACCTGGGCGCCGACGTCCGGCCGGGGCCGCTGCGGCCGGATCATGTGCTCGGCGTCGGGCAGGCAGCCACCACGTTGGCCCAGGCCACGGTGCGCCGCCCGGCGCACCGGGCGCTGGACGTCGGCACCGGCTCGGGGGTGCAGGCGCTGCACCTGTCCCGACACTGCCGCTCAGTAACCGCGACCGACCTGAGCGCGCGGGCGCTGTCGTTCGCGGCGGCCAACGCGATCCTGAACGGCCAGCACTGGCAGCTACGCCAGGGCTCGCTGCTGGAGCCGGTGGCAGACGATCGGTTCGACCTCATCGTCTGCAACCCGCCGTTCATCGTGGGCCCGGGATTCACCGCCGACGACGGTGGTTTCAGCTACCGCGACAGCGGGCTGGCCTCGGACTCGGTGTGCCGGCGGCTGGTCGAGCAGCTGCCGGATCGGCTGACCGAGCACGGCACCGGGCAACTGCTGGCCAACTGGGTGATCCCGGCCGACGGGAGCTGGGTCGAGCGGGTAGCCGGCTGGCTGCCCAGCTTCGGCGTGGACGCCTGGATCTGGCAGCGCGAGGTCGCCGAGCCCGGCGAGTACGTGGCGCTCTGGCTTCGCGATGCCGGTGAGCAGCCGGGCACCGAGCGGTGGCAGGCGCGGTATGAGCGCTGGCTGGACTGGTTCGCCGAGGCCGGCGCGGTGGCGGTGGGGATGGGCATGGTCAGCATCCGGCGCACCGACCGGGCATCGGAGATCGTCTGCGAGGACGTGCCGCAGGCCTATCAGGCGCCGGTCGGCGCGGCCATCGATGCCTGGTTCGGCCGCCGGGCCTGGCTGGCCGAGGCCGATCTGCTCGCCGCCCGGCTAGTCGCGGCCGACGGCCTGGTGCTGACCACCCGCTCGCTGCTGGGCGGCGAGCAGGCCGGCTGGCAGCCGGCGCTGTCCACGCTCAGCCAGTCGGCCGGCCTGCGCTGGGAGCTGGAGGTGGACGAGGCGGTGGCGATGCTGGTGGCCGCCTGCACCGGCGAGATGCCGGCCGGTGTGGCGCTGCGGCTGATCGCCTCCGCGGCCGACCTGGCCGCCGACCGGGTGACCGAGGCGCTGCTGCCGGTGCTGCGGGACCTGGTCGGGCGCGGCTTCCTGGTGCCGGCCGGGCTGACGGATCCGTCGGTCGAGCTGCCGGATCCGTCGGTCGAGCTGACGGATCCGTCAACCGGGCTGCCGGATCCGTCGAGCGAGGGCGGGACGGTCGCCTGATGCGGTGGGATCGTCGGCCGCGGGCAGCGGCCCTGTTGCGCGCGGCGGCGGCCTGATGCGCGCGGCGGTGGCCTGATGCGCGCGGTGGTGCAGCGGGTGACCAGCGCTTCGGTGTCCGTTGAAGGCGAGGTGGTCGGCCGGATCGGTGCCGGCCTGCTGGCGCTGGTCGGAGTCACCCATTCCGACACCGCCGCGCAGGCGGTCAAACTGGCCAGAAAGATCGCCGGGTTGCGGATCCTGCGCGATGGTGACCGGGACGAGGCGTCGGCGCAGGCGCTGAGCGCCCCGGTGCTGATTGTGAGTCAGTTCACTCTCTACGGCGAAACCGCCAGGGGCCGGCGGCCGAGCTGGCAGGCAGCCGCGCCGGGCGAATGGGCCGAGCCGCTGGTGACTGCCGTGGTGAGCGAGCTGAAACAGCTCGGATTGCCCGTAGAAACGGGCATCTTCGGCGCCATGATGGCCGTGACGAGTGTCAACGACGGCCCGTTCACCCTGCTGCTCGAGGTCTAGCGCGCCGGCGCCGGCGGCCGGCCCCGGCTTCGGTTGGCCGACGGGATCGGCTAGCGCCGCGAACCTCAAAGGTTAGGCACAGCGCATCTGGGAACAACAGGGATAACCAATCGTTGTATTGGGTGGGAGAAAAACAGACCCCCACACCAGGGACAGGACTGAATAACGTGACCCAGCAGACCACCACCAAGCGTCGCAAGCCAGCCTCGCGCACGCTGCCCGGGCACCGTTCCGGGCGGGCGGCCCCGGCTGTCGTATCTCCCGAAACCACCACCCCGTCCGACGCGCAAATCGAAGCCGAGCTGGCGATCGTCGAAACCGAGGATGACCTCACCGCGACCGCCGACCTCGACGAGGTCGTGCAGGCCGCTGACCTGGTCCGTTCCTACCTCAATGAGATCGGCAAGGTCTCGCTGCTCACCGCGGTGGAGGAGGTCGAACTCTCCAAGCGGATCGAGGCCGGCCTATACGCCTCGCACCTGCTGTCCACCAGCAAGCGGATGGCGCTGCCCCGGCGCCGCGAACTGCAGGCGCTGGCCGCCGACGGTGAGGTGGCCAAGGACCTGCTGCTGCGTGCGAACCTGCGCCTGGTGGTGTCGCTGGCCAAGCGCTACACCGGCCGCGGCATGCCGTTCCTGGACCTGATCCAGGAGGGCAACCTGGGCCTGATCCGCGCGGTGGAGAAGTTCGACTACACCAAGGGCTTCAAGTTCTCCACCTACGCCACCTGGTGGATCCGGCAGGCGATCAGCCGCGCGATGGCCGATCAGTCCCGCACCATCCGGCTGCCGGTGCATCTGGTCGAGCAGATCAACAAGATGCAGCGGATGCGCCGGGAGCTGGGCCAGAGCCTGAGCCGGGACGCCACCGACGAGGAGTTGGCGAAGGAACTCGACATCACCGTGGACCGCCTGCACGAGCTGGTGGACCACGCCCGCGATCTGGTGAGCCTGGACCAGGCGGTGGGCACCGAGGAGGACTCCTCACTCGGTGACTTCATCGCCGACGGCGAGGCGACCAAGCCGAACGAGGCCGTCGAGTTCGAGCTGATGCGCCGGCAGCTGGGCGACATCCTCGACTCGCTCGAGCCGCGCGAGGCCGCCGTGGTGCGGTTGCGGTACGGGCTTGCTGATGGCAACCCGCACACGCTGGACGACATCGCACGCAAGTTCAACCTCTCGCGGGAGCGCATCCGGCAGATCGAGCGGGAGACGATGGCCAAGTTGCGCCACCCGTCGCGCGCCCAGTCGCTGCGCGACTACCTGGAAGCCTGACCCTCCTCGGCTGGCACCGAGAACTCGGGTAGCGGCCGCCGGTCCCACGTGGGACCGGCGGCCGTTGGCGTTCTACGGTGTGTGCCGTGCACCCGTTGACCGCATTGCGCCGGATCGCGTTCCTGCTCGAACGCGAGTTGGCGCCGACCTACCGGGTACGCGCCTTCCGCAACGCCGCCGCCGTGGTGGTGCGCCGCGGTGATCAGGAGATCGCCGAGCGGGCTGCCGCCGGCACGCTGGAGGAGCTGGCCGGCATCGGCAAGGTCACCGCCGCCGTCATCGGCGAAGCCGTGGCCGGTGGCACCCCGGAGTACCTGGCGAAGCTGGAGGCCACCGCCGGTCCGCTGGTGGAACTCGACGCCGACGGGCAGCGGCTGGCCGGCCAGCTGCGCGGAGATCTGCATACGCATTCGGACTGGAGCGACGGCGGCAGCCCGATCGAGGAGATGGCGCTGGCCGGCATGGAGCTCGGCAATGCCTACCAGGTGCTCACCGACCATTCACCGCGACTCACGGTCGCCAACGGCCTGACCGCCGAGCGGCTGGAGCAGCAGCTAGCGGTGCTGGCCACGCTGGCACCCCGGCTGGGTGAGTTCCGGCTGCTCAGCGGTATCGAGGTGGACATCCTGGACGACGGTGCGCTGGATCAGCTGCCCGAGCTGCTGAGCCGGCTGGACGTGGTCGTCGCATCGGTGCACTCCAAGCTGGCCATGGAGCCGGCGGCGATGACCAGCCGGATGCTGGCAGCCATCGCCGATCCGAACACCAACGTGCTCGGCCACTGCACCGGCAAGATGCGTGGCGGCCGCCGGGAGCGGCCACCGAGCCGATTCGACGCCGCCGCGGTGTTTGCCGCCTGCGCCGAACATGGCGTGGCGGTGGAGATCAACAGCCGCCCGGAGCGGCTGGACCCGCCTGCCGAGTTGCTCACCATGGCGGTCGAGGCGGGCTGCCTGTTCAGCATCGACAGCGACGCGCACGCCCCCGGGCAGCTGGACTGGAAGCCGTACGGGGTGGCCAAGGCGATCGAATGTGGCGTGCCGGCCGACCGGATCGTCAACACCTGGCCCGTTCAACCGGCTGCTCGACTGGTCCCGCAAACCCAAGTCCTGACCGGCCGAGTGGCGGTCGAAGCCGATCGGACCCTCGGTCGCGACGATTCCGGCTCGTCGTGTCCTGAACCGCTCGTCGCGATGATTCCGGCTCGTCGTGTCCTGAACCGCTCGGTCGCGATGGGTGGTGGTCAGTCGGGCCCGACGGCGACCGGCCGGCTCGGGTCGGTGATCCACTCGCTCCAGGAGCCGGGATAGAGCACCGCCGGCAATCCCGCCTCGTGCAGGGCCAACGCGGCGTGCGCGGCGGTCACCCCGGAACCGCAGTACACCCCAACCGGATTGTCCTCACCGGCGCGGTCGGCCAGGTCGCCGAGCCTGCGGCGCAGCGCGTCCGGGGCCAGAAATCGGCCGGCGGCGTCCACGTTGCCGGCGGTGGGCACGTTCCGGGCGCCCGGGATGTGGCCGGCGACCGGATCGATGGGTTCGTGCTCACCCCGGAACCGTTCGGCTGCCCGGACATCCACCAGCATGCCCTGGCCGGCCAGCTCCAGGGCAGTCTCGGCGGTTAGCAGCGGCAGGCTGCCCGGCGAGATCACCGCGTCGCCCGGCGCTACCTGCGGCACCGTGGTCTGGATCGGCTGCCCGGCAGCCACCCAGGCGGCCAGGCCACCGTCAAGCACCTGCACCCGCGGCAGGCCGGCCCAGCGCAGCACCCACCAGGCTCGGGCGGCAGCCACCCCGTTGTCGGCGTCGTAGGTCACCACCCGGCTTTCCCGGCCGATCCCCCACCGCCGAACCGCCTGCTGTAGCCGCGCCGGATCCGGCAGCGGATGCCGACCGCCCGGACCGGGTGGGTCGGCCAGGTCGGCGTCCAGGTCGCACCAGCGCGCGCCCGGCAGGTGCCCGGCCAAGTAGTCCTGGTACGGCGGTGGCCTGCCGATCTGCCAGCGCACATCCAGCAGCACCAGATCGGCGTCCTCACGCGCTGCCTCTGCCAGCTCTTCGGCGGTGACCAGCGCTCGGCCCCGTTCAGCGGTCATGCATTCGGTTCTAACATGGTCAGGGCAGCGTTCGTGGCAGCGGGCGCCGCTGCGCGTGCCGGGAACCCTTGCCGGAGCGCCGAAGCCGCCACGGGGAAACGGAAGAGGTCGTTGAGGTGAATCAGCATCACATCGATCTGATCGATACCACCGAGATGTTCCTGCGCACGATCTGGGAACTCGAGGAGGAGGGGGTGACGCCGCTGCGGGCCCGGATCGCCGAGCGCCTCGGTCAGTCCGGCCCCACCGTGAGCCAGACGGTTGCCCGGATGGAGCGCGACGGCCTGGTGCACGTCGAAAGCGACCGCCACCTGGCGCTCACCGAGGTGGGCCGGCGGCGAGCGGTTGCCGTGATGCGCAAGCACCGGCTTGCCGAGCGGCTGCTCGCCGATGTCATCGGGCTGGAGTGGGAACAGCTGCACATCGAGGCATGCCGGTGGGAACACGTGATGAGCGAGGCGGTCGAGCGCCGGATCCTCACCCTGCTCGACGAACCGCTGGTCTGCCCGCACGGCAACCCGATACCGGGCCTGGACGAACTCGGCGTGACCTCGACCGGCGAGCAGGCCCAGTACTCGGAGGCGGCGGGGCAGGCCGACCGGCTGCCGACGCTGGCTGCCTCCGTCACCGAGAACGAGGTGACCGTCCGGATCGAGCGCATCAGCGAACTGCTGCAACCGAACGCCGAGGTGATGCGCCAGCTCAGCGCGTGCGGGCTGACCCCTGGCGTCTCGTTGGCCGTCAGCCGCCGGCCCGACGGGCTGCATATCGCCGGCCTCGACGCCGAACCGGTGCGGGAGGAGATCGCCGAGCACATCTTCGTCTCGGTTCCTGCCTGACCGCTGCCCATCCGGGCGCCTGGCGTTGGCTGGCACCCTCCGCCTGACCGCACCGCCGCCTGCCACCGCCGTCCGTACCCTCCGGCCGACCGCGATGCTCGCTTCCACGCTGCCGATGGACTGCGGGGTTCTCCCGCTCACAGGTCCCCAACACGACGTCCGGCTGGCCGCCTTCATGCCGGTCGTCAACTTCCGGGACCGCCGGTGAGCGGTGGGGTGCGTTGCGGATCCAGGCCGGCTTCCACCGCTTCCAGCAGCAGCCGGGCGGCCGAGTAGCCCGGATCCGAGCGCAGCGCCCGCTCGGCCGCCACCGCCGCCAGCGTTCCGCTACCACCCCGCCACAGCTGCCAGCCATACAGGAACAGCGGCGGCGCCTGGTACGGCGATGGCAGCTGGGTGTGCAGCTGGCTGAGCAGCTGCTCGGCCTGGAGCGAGCCATCATCGACGGCAAGCCAGATCGCATCGCGTACCTCGCCGTGGCGCAGCGCCGCTCCGAGCCGGGCCAGTCGCCGAGGGGTGAGCCGCAGACCCGCCTCGCACTCCCGCGCCGCCCGCAAGATGGCCGCCAGCTCGCCGCGCTGAGTTCGGTGCGAGCCCTGCCGGCCGGCCAGCTCGGCCAGCCGCCGATCGGCACGACGCAGAGCCGGCAGCAGGGCCGCCCGGACGGGCGCCGGAGCACCGTCCAGGCTGGCCAGCAGCGCCTGCCGGTTCGGCAGCGCGACCAAGCCGGCGTAGGTGGCTGCGGCAGCCACCGCCGAGGTGCCGGCACCGCGCGCCGTGCCCTCTGGCGGGCAGCAGTCACGTCGATCGCAACACATCGACCACCAGCGGGAACTGGTCGCCGCCAGCGCGTCGAGCAGCCGCAGGCCCGCCCGATCCAGCTCGCCGACCAGCGCGGCGAGCGCATCGCGCAGCCAGCTCGAACGGCGCGGATCGCCGGACAGCCGGTCGGTCAACAACACCGCCGCGACCGCCACGCTGCTCGACCTGCCGAGCGCCTGCGCCATCGACCGCAGCGCGTCGTCGTCCACGCCGTCCGGACCGAGATCCAGCCGAGCAGTGACCGTCACCTGCCTGACCGACGCCTGGACGTCCGCGAAACCGATTACCACCATGCTCTCGCTGGGATGGAAGCCGAGCAGGTAGGGCATCGCATCAAGCAGGTCGCCGGGGCTGGCCACCCTGATGGTGGACGGGTCGGGAGTGCTCATGCCTCGAGCCTGATCGGGCGCGCACCGGCCCAGATGCCCGTCAGGAATCTGTGCACGACCTGCACCATGCGGTGTGACAAACCCACGGGATCAGGCCGGGCAGGAGATCAGTCGTGCACCGTGGTACACCCGGTGGATGAGCCAGCGAACAGATAAGTCGCGGTGGCGCGGCCGACCGAAGCGCAGCACGTCCCGGCTGGCCGCGCATGCCTGAGCACGACGGCCGGGACGCTGAGGACGTCGATCCGATCGAGTTCCTGCGCGCCCTGCTGCACATCAAGCCCGAGGATGCCGAGCAGGCAAGGGCAAACTCGCCCGCTACCCGCAGACAGAGACCGCAGGAAGGCCCCTATCACGACTACGGCGATGACCGGACGGACAGCGAACCCGGTGGCCGCACCGGCTGAACTGTCGGTAACTGCAGGCACCATGTGGTCATGAACCACGACGTCTCGGAGCACTCGGCTCGGTTGCACACCGAGACCGATGCCTACTTGCTCCTGGAAGAGCTCCGTTGGGGCTCAGCGGGCCCGCAAGCGTGTCCGAAGTGCGAGGCCGCTGGGCGACAGTATTTCTTGAATCCCCGGCAGGGTCTCAGCCGCAGGACCCGCACCGGCACGCAGTCGGCTCGGCGGATCTGGAAATGCGGGCACTGCCGCCGGCAGTACAGCGTCCTGATCGGCACGATCTTTCAGGGAACGAGGATCAGCCTGCGGATCTGGTTGCTGGTGATCTTGGAGCTCTGTACGTCGAAGAACCCCGCCAGCGCGTGGCAGATCAGTCGCAGGTACGGGATCACCCACGAAGCCGCGGTGCATCTGGTGCACCGCATCGAGGAAGCCATGCGATTCGACCCGGTCGCCCGGCTAACCGGCGGCACGGGCCGGCCAGACGGAACCCGGGTCAGTGGCAGGCGAAGAGCCGGCTCACTGTGCGGAGAGAGCGGTATCCCTTGACCCGGGTGGCTCGGCTTGGGATGAGCTACCCCGGGAAACCTTCGCCCACCGCCGGCATGGTGACGGTGGCGCACCGGACGGTCCGCCGGAGGCCTGGCGACGTGGTCCTACCGCTAGAGCGGGCTCTCCCGCCATCGCTGGGCGGCCAGCGCAAGACCGTCGGCCACCTCGTCGTTGCGATCGGCCAACTGCCGCTCCCGATCGCCTTCGGCATCCGGACCGGACGACTGCCGCCGGCCGCTGGCGATCACCCGGAAGAACGCTGCCGCGCGCTCCAGGGCGACGTCGAAGTCACCGTGGTAGGCACCGCGCAGCACCGCATCGGCGAGCGCGGCCATCGCGGCCGGATCGGCATCGTCGGCCACTCCGGCAACCACCTCGTCGGCCGGTGCGTACGGCCGGCCCGCTCGCCACAGCCGCGTCACCTCCTCGCCGTTGCCCTGGCACCAGCGGCGCAGCAGGTACAGCGCCCAGAGCGCGCCGGGCAGGCTGGACGGCTGCTCGGTTCGCCACAGCTCGGCCAGCGTGTCCAACCCGACCCGGTCGGCAAGATCGACCATGGAACCGGCGGCGCCGCCCGAGCGACCGTGGGTGATCACCGCCGCCGCGGTAGCGGCCGCCAGTTCGGCGCGGGCGAAGGGCTCCAGATCGCAGGCTCCGGCCAGCGCCGAAAGGTCAGCACGCCGGATCGGCCGGTGCGGACGCTGGTCGTTGGTTGCCACCGATCCAGGGTAAGCGAGCGAGCAGGATTCCTGGCGATAGTCGCGCTGTGCACCTCCGGTGCCGGTCGGATCGGTAAGCTGGATCGCGGCGCCGACCCGATCCATGGCCCCCGGTCCCAAATTCGCCGCCTCGAGCGGCCGCTCGCCGAGAGGCGACCTGGCGGGTCGGCGTCACCAAACCTTTGCCCGACCGGCGACTCCGGCCATGCCCGGCCGGAGCGCCCGGCTGCAGACGATGGGTGTTGCTCGATGAGTTCCGGTGACGGCTGGGTGTACTGCGCGGCCGGCCACCGGCACTGGGGCCGGTACGGCGCGGCCGGGCTGCTGCTGCACGACGCCGGCCGGGTGATCCTGCAACACCGTGCGCCGTGGACCCATGAGGGCGACAGCTGGGGAGTACCCGGCGGCGCCAGGCACAGCGACGAGGATCCGCTCAGCGCCGCCGTCCGGGAAGCGGGTGAGGAGGCCGGCCTGGCCCGGACCGATGTCGATCCGGTCGGGCTGTATGTCGATGACCACGGTGGCTGGTCCTACGCCACCGTGGTAGCCCGAGCGACCCGGCCGCTCCAGCCGCTGGCCACCGACGCGGAGAGCGTGGCCGTGCGATGGCACCCGGTGGACGAGGTAGCCGGGCTGCCGCTGCACAGCGGCTTCGCCGCCGCCTGGCAACGGATCCGGGTGCTGCCGCCGACGCTCTACCTGCTGTTGATCAAGGAGGTCGCCGAGGACCCGCGGCTGCCAAGCCTGCTCCGGCACGGAATCGCGGCGGCCCGGCTGCCGGATCGGACCGCGCGGGCCGGCCTGCACCGGATGTTCCCGCATCCGGTGATCGTGGGCTCGGTCGAGGAACTGCCCGCAGTCGCCGAGGACGTCGCCGGCCACGGCCAGCCGCTGATCATCCGCAACCATGCCGAGCTGGCCGCGCTGGTCAACTCCGCGGCCTGAGCGTCGAGAGAAGGTTCGGATGCGGATCCTGCTGCCACCGAGTGAGGCCAAGCGGCCGGGTGGACGAGGGCGTGCGCTGGCTGGCCGGCCGGTGGCCACCGAACTCGACAAGAGCCGGGCCGAGCTGCTCGCCGCGCTCGCCAGGTTGCTTGATTCCCCGGAAGCCGCCACGGCACTGCACCTGCCGCCGTCGATCGCCGGATCCGCTGTCGCCACCAACCGGCGGGCGGCCGAGGCGGGCACCCTGCCAGCGATGCGCCGCTACGCCGGAACCGTGTACCAGGGCCTGGACGCGGCCGGGCTGAGCATGCCGGCAGCCCGGTTGGCACGTACCGCGCTGTTGATCTTCTCAGGCCTGCTCGGTGTCAGCCGGGGTGGCGACCCGGTGCCGGACTACCGGGTGCCGGCCAAGGCAGTGCTGCCAGGCATCGGGGTGGCGGCTACCTTCTGGCGTCCCCGGTTGACGGAGCTGTTGCCGCCGATGATCGGCACCGGCCCGGTGATCGATCTGCGTTCCACCGACTATGCGGCCATGTGGCAACCGAAGCCGAACAGTGCCGCGGCGGCCCGGCTGATCGCCGTGCGCGTGCTCTCACCGACTCCCGGTGGCCGGCTGGCGGTGGTCTCCTACCGGTCCAAGCTGGCCAAGGGCCGGCTCGCCGCGGCGCTGCTGGAGCAGCAGAGCGGCGGCAAGCGAATCGCCGGGCCGGCCGACGTGCTGGCCGCCTGGGCCGAACTCGGCGGCGCCGGGGCCGAACAGCAGGTCACCAGCCGCGGCACCGCGCTGGATCTCATCGAGTCGCCGATCGCAGCCGGTGCCCTACCGAGCCGGGATCGATAGGCCGGGGAGGGTTGCCGCGGTCCTCCTAACACCCCGCCGACCGGGCCGGGCAGCTACCCCGGCTCCGGCTCGGAATTCCTCTTGAGCAAGTATCGACCCATGCGACTGGATCACCTCTCCTACGCAGCGGGACCGGAAGGCCTGGCTGCCTGTGTCCAGCGGCTCGGCTCCTACCTCGGTGCCGGCTTCTCCGACGGCGGCCTGCACCCGCGGTTCGGCACTCGCAACTTCGTCCTGCCGCTGGCCGGCGGGGTGTACCTGGAGGTGGTCGAGGCGCTGGACCATCCGGCGGTCGAGTCCGCGCCGTTCGGCCGTGCGGTCAAGGCACGCACCGAAGCCGGCGGCGGCTGGATGAGCTGGGTGGTGGGTGTGACCGACCTGGTCGCGGTCGAGCAGCGGCTGGGCCGGCCCGCCGCCGCCGGTCACCGGATCCGGCCGGACGGCTACGACCTGCGCTGGCGGCAGATCGGCATCAACGACACCGCCAACGACCCGCAGCTGCCGTGGTTCATCCACTGGGAGTCCGACAAGTCCGAGCACCCGTCTGCCGCCGGCGGCAAGGTGCGGCTGGAGCGGCTCGACATCGCCGGGGACCGCGACGCCGTGATCGACTACCTGGGCCCGACTGCCGCCAGGTCGCTGGAGGAGTTGCGGGTCAAATGGCTCTCGCTGGAGGAGAACGACGGCGAGTCCGGAGTGGTGGCCGCGCACTTCTCCACCCCGCACGGCATCTGCATCATCGACTGACGATACGTCAGCCACACATCGAGGGTTATTGGCAAGAGCTTGACCTTTTGAATTACCTGTGAATGAATGGCGCGACATCCCACCCCTCCGCGCCATGATCACAAAGGTTGCTGCATGCCCATATACCCAAGAGCGGGAGCTCGCCGTTACCCGAGAGCGGGAGCTCGCCGTGCCGCGGCCGCGCTCGTCGGCCTGGGCGCACTGGTCGCCGCCGGCGTCGCCGTGCCGTCCGTCGCCGCCGCCGCTTCGTCCCATCCGGCCAAGCAATCACAGATCGGAAAGCACGATCACGAGTTGCTCGACGCCGCCATCGCCAAGGGATCGTCCACCGTCACACTGCTCATCGCGGCGGTTCCCGGCAAGGTCAACTCAGTTATGACCAGCCTGCAGTCACTCGGCGCAGTCATCAGCAAGAGTGACAGCGACGTGAGCTACATTCGCGCCGTCGTGCCCATCGGGAAAGTGGAGGCAGCCGCCAACCTGGCCGACATCGTGGCCGCCGACCTCGACGAGGTCATCCCGCTGGACCAGCCGGAGCCGGCCGGCACCCAGGCCCCGGCGCCGCAGACGCCACCCGGCCCGAGCACCCCGCGGGACAACCCGTACATGCCGGTCAGGGACACCGGCGCGGCCGCCTTCACCGCGGCCCACCCGACCTGGGACGGTCGCGGGGTCACCATCGGCATCCTGGACTCCGGCATCGACCTGGACCACCCGGCGCTGGCCACCACCACCACCGGCGAGCGCAAGATCACCGACTGGGTGACCGCCACCGACCCGTTCACCGACGACGACCCGACCTGGCTGGACATGTCCACCCAGGTGAGCGGCCCGAGCTTCAGCTACCAGGGCGTCAGCTACACCGCGCCGGCCGGCAGCTACCGGGTGGCCGTGTTCAACGAGGGCGACCCGCGCCTGGGCGGTGAGCTCGGCAGCGACGTCAACCGGGACGGCGACAGCGCCGACAAGTTCGGCGTGCTGTGGGACACCGCGGCCAACACCGTGCGCGTCGACACCAACCAGAACAACAACTTCTCCGACGACGCGGCGATGACCGACTACGCGAAGAAGTTCGACGTCGGCCACTTCGGCACCGACAACCCGGCCACCCAGGCGCACGAGACGCTGCCGTTCGTGGTGCAGACCGACGGCAAGAACAAGGTCGTCAACATCGGCATCGTCTCCGGCGAGCACGGCACCCACGTCGCGGGCATCACCGCCGCCAACGGGATGTTCGGCGGCGCCATGTCCGGAGCGGCTCCCGGCGCCAAGCTCAAGGCGGTCCGGGTCTGCATGTTCATCACCGGCTGCACCTCGCACGCACTGATCGAGGGCATGACCTTCATCGCCAAGCAGGGCAACGTCAACGTGATCAACATGTCGATCGGTGGCCTGCCGGCCCTCAACGACGGCAACAACACCCGGGCGGTGCTCTACAACCGGCTGATCGACCAGTACAACGTGCAGATGTTCATCTCGGCCGGCAACAACGGCAACGGCATCAACACGATCGGCGATCCGGCGGTGGCCTCGCACGTGCTGGCGGTCGGCTCCTACATCAGCAAGGACAGCTGGCAGAAGAACTACGGTTCGGACTCCACCTACGCCGACAACCTGCACCCGTTCTCCTCGCGCGGTCCGCGGGAGGACGGCGGCTTCAAGCCGGAGATCGTGGCGCCCGGTGTCGGCCATCTCCACCACCCCGATGTGGGAGGAGTCCAGCCCGGTGGCCGGCACCTACCCGCTGCCGGCCGGCTACTCGATGCTGCAGGGCACCTCGATGGCCTCTCCGCAGGCCGCCGGCGCCGGCGCGCTGCTGGTCAGCGCCGCCAAGCAGGCCGGTGTGCAGAGCAAGCCCGCCCAGCTCCGCGAGGCGCTGACCTCCTCCGCCCGGTTCCTGCCGCGCTACGGCGCCTACGAGCAGGGCAACGGGCTGATCGACGTCAACGCCGCCTGGAACGTGCTGAAGACCGAACATCAAGACGGTCGACATCAGCTCCTCGGTCGACGTGCACACCATCCTGTCCGGCTTCCTGGCCACGCCGGGCATGGGCGAGGGCATCTACGACCGGGAAGGCGTCACCGCCGGCGACAGCTACACCCGCACCTACACCTTCACCCGCACCTCGGGCGGTGGCGGCAGCAAGACCTACAACCTGAGCTGGATCGGGCAACGACGGCACGTTCTAGCACGGCCAGCTCCATCGCGCTGCCGCTGGACAGCCGCCAAGTCACCCTTACCGTGACGGTGCACCCGACCAGCGCCGGCACGCACTCGGCGATCCTGAACCTCGATGACCCGGCCACCACCGGCATCGACAAGCAGACGCTGAACACGGTGGTGGCCGCCGAGCAGTTCACCGCGGCGAACAACTACTCCATCGCGCACTCCGGCACCATCGGGCGCAACCAGGCGATCAGCTACTTCTTCAACGTCCCGGCCGGCGTGCCGGCGCTGAAGGTGGACCTGGTAGGCGGCGGCAGCACGCCGGGCGCCGGCCAGATCCGGTTCCTGCGGTTCCACCCGTACGGCATCGGGCTGGAGGACAACTCCTCGCTCAGCTGCTACAACCCGTCCTCGGGCTCCTGCAGCGGATCGCCAACCAGCCGCACCCAGGGCAACCCGCAGGCCGGCGTCTGGGAGGTCACCGTCGAGGCCCGGCGCACCTCGGACATGGCGAACGCGCCGTACACCCTGACCACCTCGATCCTGGGTGCGCTCGGTCTCGCCGAACCCGGACACCATCGCCTCGGCGACGGTCGGGACGCCGGTCTCCCGCAGCTACACGCTGACGAACATGTTCGGTGCCTTCACCGGCCGGGCGGTCGGTTCGACCTCGGCAGCGCGCTGATCACCACGCCGAGCATCGTCGACGGGCGACCAGCAGCAGCGGGTCGGTGAACGTGACGCCCGGTTCCACCTCGCTGCGGGCCACCATCGGCAGCCCGAGCGACCCGGCGGCCGACCTCGACCTGTACGTCTACAACTGCACGACCGGCAGCTGCGTGCTGGCCGGGCAGTCGGCCGACGGTGACGCCGAGGAGTCGGTGACCATCGCCAACCCGGCGCCGGGCGCCTGGGTGACCCTGGTGGACGGCTTCGCGGTGCCCTCGGGTACGACCACGTTCAACTACGTGGACGTGTTCACCAACCCGGCGTTCGGCTCGGTCGCGGTGACCGACTCGAACGCGCTGCGGCCGGCCAACAGCCAGTGGACGGTGCCGGCGACGGTCACCGCGAACTCGGTGCCGGCGGCGGGCCGGGTGCTGCTCGGCAACGTCCGGGTGGCGCACCGACGGCAACGTGCTGGTGGGGTCCGGCGACGTGGTGGTGCAGAGCGTCACCCCGTAGCAGGCACTAGCACGTTCCGCATCGAAGGCCCCGTCGGCACGTCCGGCGGGGCCTTCGGGCGTCCCGGGCGCTACGCCGACACCGGAGCGGCCGGCTCAGCGACCGGCTGCCCGGCCGGGCGCCGAGTGCGGGCGGCCAGCACCGAGCCGAGCAGGATCAGCGGGAAGCCGACCACCATGCCCAGGGTCAGCCGCTCACCGAGCACCAGCACGCCGAGCAGCAGCGCGACCGCCGGGTTGACGTAGGTGATCACCGTGGCGCGGGTGGGTCCGATCTCGGCGATCAGCTGGAAGAACAGAACGAAGGCCAGCGCGGTGCAGACCACGGCCAGCACCGTGATGCTGGCGATCGCCCGGCCCGGAACCTGGTGGGGTGGCCGCAGCAGCAAGGCCGGCAGCAGCACCACGGTGCTGACGGTCATCGCGGCGGCCATCACGCCGAGGCCGGGCAGTCCGGACAGCCAGCGGGACAGGATCACCGGGCCGATGGCGTAGCCGATGCTGACCAGCAGCATCTCGCCGATCGCGCCCAACCGCAGCTGCCCGAGATCCAGCCCGACCAGGCAGGCCACTCCGACGATGCCCACGCCGAGGCCGGCCAGCTGGGCCGCCCCCATCCGTTCGCCGTGGCTGGAGAAGAACGCCAGCGCCGCGCCGATCAGCGGCACCGCCGCCACTAGCAGCCCGGCCAGTGAGCTGGACAGGTGCCGCTCGGCGTCGGACAGCAGAACCCAGGGAGCGACCACCTCGATCAGGCTGAACGCGATGATCGGGCGCCAGTGCCGCAGGACCGGAACGAGCATGCCGCGGGCAGCGGCCGCCGGCACCAGCAGCAGGGACGCCCCGGCGGTGCGCAGGAAGACCAGCGTCGCCGGGCTCAGGTGCTCCACCGCAACCCGGATGAACAGGTACGGCAACCCCCAGATCAGACACATGGCCGCAAACAGCAGCCAGCCACGGCGTGACACCAGCACCTTCCCTTCCTCGCACCAGCACGCTACGCAGCGGGCGGTGACTGCTGCCGGCGGATTTGCGACAACGCGTGCGCATGGCCCGCGCCGGCAGCACAATTTCGGTGAGCGATCCCTAGCCAGCAACGAGGAGCGGCCGATGACCATTCCGTTCACCGGCATCGGCGCCCGGACCAAGACCAGCCGCAGCCGGACCGTGCCGATCGGCGACTACGGCTTCCTGTCCGACGGCGAGGTCACCGCCTTGGTCGCGCCGGGCGGCTCGGTGGATTGGATGTGCCTGCCGCGGATGGATTCACCCAGCATCTTCGGCAGCCTGCTGGACCGGCACGCCGGCACCTTCCGGATCGCGCCGGAGGACGTCACGGTGCCCTCGGCCCGTCGCTACCTGCCCGGCACCATGGTGCTGGAGACCAGCTGGGGCACGGCCACCGGCTGGATCATCGTCCGGGACGTGCTGTTGATCGGCCCGTGGCGGCACGACGGCGAGCTGTCCCGCAGCCAGCGGCGCACCCCTACCGACTACGACGCCGAGCACACCCTGCTGCGCACCATCCGGTGCGTGTCCGGCGAAGTGCAGGTGGTCATGCAGTGCGAACCGGTGCTGGACTACGGCCGCGAGCACGTCCGGTGGGAGTACACCGACAAGGTCTATCACCAGGCCCGCGCCGGTGGTCGAGCGGCACCAGGTGCAGCTCACCCTGACCACCGACCTGCGGCTCGGCTTCGAAGGCGGCCAGGCCGCCGCGCGGACGCTGCTCAAGGAGGGCGACGTCCGGTTCGTGGCGCTGTCCTGGGGCGGGCCACCGCCGCCGGAGACCCATCCGCAGGCCTACCGCCGGCTGGTCTGGACCGCGCACCACTGGCAGCACTGGCTGGCCCGCGGCAACTTCCCCGACCACCCGTGGCGGCATTACCTGCAGCGCAGCGCGCTCACCCTGAAGGGGCTGACCTACGCGCCGACCGGAGCGATCTGCGCCGCGGCCACCACCTCGCTGCCGGAGACGCCGGGCGGTGCGCGCAACTACGACTACCGCTACAGCTGGATCCGCGATGCCACCTTCGCGCTGTGGGGCATGTATTCACTCGGCTTCGACTGGGAAGCGGTGGACTTCTTCTCCTACATCGCCGACCTGGCCGAGCAGAACCCCGACCTGCAGATCATGTACGGCATCGGCGGCGAGCGGGACCTGGACGAGCATGAGCTGGACCATCTGGAGGGCTACCTGGGTTCCCGGCCGGTACGGGTCGGCAACGCCGCCTACGCCCAGCAGCAGCACGACGTCTGGGGTGCGCTGCTGGATTCGGTCTACCTGCATTCCAAGGTGGCCGACCACCTGGACGGGCGGATCTGGCCGATCCTGGGCAGCCAGGTGAACGCCGCGCTGAAGCACTGGCGGGAACCGGACGCCGGCATCTGGGAGGTGCGCGGCGAGCCGAAGCACTTCACCTCGTCCAAGATCATGTGCTGGGTGGCGGTGGACCGCGGCGCCAAGCTGGCCTCGATGATCGGGCAGGACGCCGAGGCGGCAGCCTGGGAGCTGGCCGCGGCGGAGATCAAGCAGGACGTGCTGGCGCATGGCGTCAGCTCCCGCGGCGTGCTGACCCAGTACTACGGCGGGCAGAGCCTGGACGCCTCGCTGCTGCTGGCGGTGTTGGTGCGGTTCCTGCCGCCGGAGGATCCGATCGTGCGGGCGACCGTGCTGGCCATCGCCGACGAGCTCACCGAGGATGGCCTGGTGCTGCGCTACCGGGTCGAGCAGACCGATGACGGTTTCACCGGCCAGGAGGGCACCTTCACCATCTGCTCGTTCTGGCTGGTCTCGGCGCTGTGCGAGATCGGCGAGTTCGACCGGGCCCGCCAGTTGTGCGCCAAGCTGCTGTCCTTCGCCGGCCCGCTGCAGCTCTACGCCGAGGAGATCGACTCGCGCACCGGCCAGCACCTGGGCAACTTTCCGCAGGCCTTCACCCACTTGGCGCTGATCAACGCGGTGGTACACGTGATCACGCTGGAGCAGACCGAGCACGAGCCGTGAGCCGCGATAGGCGATAGTTGTCGGCGTGCAGACCCTGCAGCTGGGCTGGCAACCCGCCCTGGCGCTGTCGGCCGCGCTGGCCGCCGGTGCCGTCGTCGCGCCCGCGGTGGCCGGTCGGCACGGATCGGCGGCCCGGCCGTACCTGCGCGAGAGTGCCCTGGTCGCCGCGCTGTACGGGTTGTGGCAGCTGGCCGGCTCGGCCTCGCTGGCGCACGGGGAGGGCGCGTTCAGCCGGGCCCGCTGGATCGTCGGCTTCGAGCACGGTTGGCTGCCCAGCGAACGCTCGGCGCAGCGGCTGCTGGAATGGTCCGCGATGCTCGCCCACGCCGCCAACTGGTACTACGCAACGATGCACTTCACCGCGCTCGGGCTGCTGCTGATCTGGCTGTTCGCCCGGCACCGGGATCGCTATCCGCGAGTGCGCAACGTGCTGGTGCTGCTCACCGCGTCCTCGCTGCTGATCCAGCTGATCCCGGTGGCACCGCCGCGGCTGCTGCCCGGATTCGGCTTCGTCGACACCGCCGCCCGGTACGGCGAGTCGGTGTACGGGATCTCGACCATCACCATCGACCAGCTGTCGGCGATGCCGTCGGTGCACGTGGGCTGGGCCCTGCTGGTTGGCTGGTCGGTGCTCGGCGTGAGCCGCAGCCGCTACCGCTGGTGGATCCTGGCGCATCCGCTGCTGACCGTGTTCGTGGTGACCGCCACCGCCAACCACTTCTGGCTGGACGGGATCGTGGCGGCGCTGCTGCTGGCCGGCTCGATCGGGCTGGTCCGGCTCGCCGAGCGGCTGAGAGGAAACCCCGGGAGGCTAGCCGAGCCCGGGCTCGATCACGGTGATGCCGGCGGTGACCGAGTCGGTCATCTCGGCCAGCGCCTGGCCGACTCCGGCGAGGGAGATCGTGCCGGTGACGAGCTGGTCGGGCCGCAGCACGCTTGAGCCGACGAGAGAGAGCAGCCGCGGAAAGTCGTGCGCGGCCATGCCGTGGCTGCCCAGCCAACTCAGCTCGCGATAGGCAAGCTGGGACAGGTCCACGCGGATCGGTTCGGGCAGCAGGCCGACCTGCACGTGCCGGCCGCGCGGGCGGAGCGCGTCCAGGCAGGCCTGTACCACCGAGGCGGCTCCGATCGCGTCGAGAGTCACCTCCGCGCCACCACCGGTGAGCTCGACGATCCGGTCGGCAACCTCGGCGGTGGCCGGCAGCAGCTGTTCCGCGCCGTGCCGGTGGGCCAGTTCCAGCGCGGCCGGTTGCCGATCCACCGCGATCACCCGGGCCCCGGCGGCGGCCGCGATCATCACCGCGGACAGGCCCACGCCGCCGCAGCCGAAGACCGCTACCCACTCCCCCGGCCGGACCGTGGCGACCGAGGTCACCGCCCGGAAGGCGGTGGTGAACCGGCAGCCCAGCGTCGCGGCGGTCGCGTACCCGACCTGTTCGGGCAGCCGGACCAGGTTCACCGCGGCGTACGGAATCGCCACGTATTCGGCGAAGGATCCCCAGTAGTTGAAGCCCGGTTGCAGCTGGCGGGTGCAGACCTGCTGGTTGCCGGCCCGGCACTGCTCGCAGCTGCCGCAGCCGCAGATGAACGGCACCGCCACCCGCTCGCCAGGTCGCCAGCCGGTGACCTCCGCTCCGACGGCGGCGATGGTGCCGGCCAGTTCGTGGCCGGGCACGTGTGGCAGCACGATGCCCGGGTCGTGGCCCTGCCAGGCATGCCAGTCGCTGCGGCACAGGCCGGTGGCCTCGACCTGCACCACCACGCCGTCCGGCCGGGGTTGCGGATCGGCCACCGTGACCACCGACGGGGGTTCGGCGAAGGCGGACATCAGCACGGCGCGCACGGCGACCTTTCTACCGCACGGCGACGTACCAGGCGGGTCCGGTCCGCCCTCCTCTGAGTCGACGGGGTGGATGCGTCCGAGCCGGACGCTCCCCGGACAGGAGACCTCAGATGCCTCTGATCGCCATTCCCGGCAGCTACCGGCCGATCGGTGCCTCACCGGACGGGGATTCCGTTCGCTTCTATCCCGACGTGCCCACCGCGTTCGCCGACGCCGGGCTCAACGTCAAGGTCAACGCGGCCGGCGGAGCGCAACTGCGACTCGATGCCATCGACGCCCTGGAGACCCACTACACCCCGCCGGGCGCGCCGCATCCGTGGCACCAGCCGGCGGAGCTGGGCGGCGGCGCGTCCGACGCGCTGCTGAGCCTGCTCGGCTTCACCGAGGTGCACCGCGACGATCGCAACATCGTCACCTCGGCCACCCCGGCACAAACTCCGGGCTACATCCTGACCAGGTTCGCCGACAAGTACGGCAGGGCGGTTGCCTTCGCCTACGCCGGCAAGCGTCGCGGCGGGACCAGCAAGCCGGTCTACCTGGCCGTTCCGGAACTCAAGCGCTCGGTGAACTACCAGCTGCTGTCGGACGGATGGGCGTATCCGACGTTCTACTCCAAGCTGTACGTGGACCTGCGCGCGGCGCTGGCCGAGGCGGCGATCACCGCTCGGCAGGCCGGCAACGGTGTCTGGGAGCACGACGGGACGCTGCCCGGCTTCCGGCTCAGGTCTCGCGCGCAGCTCACCGACCAGCTGGTAATCCTGCCCAAGCTGTTCCGCCGGCTTGCCGAGTACCTGACCCTGGATGAGCCGAAGAACGTCAGCCTGGCCGGCTTTCCCGCCTTCCTGGAGGCAGGCCACGACCAGCTGTACACGGTGCCGGCGGGCCAGGCGACCGAGCTGGACACGCTGGTCGAGCGGCGAGGCCAGACGTTGCGGCTGAGCCTGCCGCCGGAGCAGATCGTGTTTCTCGAGGGCTGAGCCGGCGAACCGCCAGCGACAGGTGATGCTGGCGTTAAGAGCAGCATGGTGCCACAATCTCGCCACGTTGATCCGTGCGACCGGAGGCACCGGCGCACCCGGGGGATGGTGGCAGTCGATGACAGGTGTCCAGCCCGGCGCTCCTCCGCCGGCACCGACCAGCCCGCCGTCCGGCCCGTCCAGTCCATCCTCCGGCCCGCCGCTTGGCCCGGTGGTGGCGCGGCGCGGCAGCCCCACGCTGCGCGGCTGGCGCGTGGTGGCCGAGAAGTTCTGGCGCTACTTCACCGGGCATCCGGGGCTTAGCTGGTTGATGGCGCTGGCCGGCCTGGCCCTGGTGGTGGCCATCAGCGCGGTCGGCGGCACCAAGAACCTCACCGGGCACAACCTCACCGGCTGGGCCTACGTGCTCACCGCGCTCACCATGCTGCTGATCGTGTTCATCGTTGGGCTGGCCCTGCGAGCCGGCGGCACCACCCTGTCGGCGCTGGTCAAGGGAGGTGACAACCGCACCTCCACCTCCAAGACCCAGTACGTGCTGTGGACGATCGGGGTGGCGTTCGCGTTGGCCTACATCTCGGCCCGTACGGTGCTCGGGCCGAACACCTTCGTCTGCGACTCCAACGACAGCAGTCCGCACAACTGCGTGCCGGACGGCCCGGTCTGGCAGCAGTACCTGATCCTGCTCGGGGTTCCCGCGGCCGCCGCCGTGATCGCCAAGGCCACCACCAGCTACCAGGTGAGCAACGGTGTCATCCAAACCGGGCAGAGCAGCCAGGCTACGGTCGCCGACATCGCCACCGACTACACCGGCCAGGCCGACCTGGTGGACGTGCAATACCTGGTCTTCAACATCATCGCGTTCCTGTACTTCTTCGCGCACTTCCTGCACGCCGGCACGTTCGTCACGGTGCCGAGCCTGCTGCTCGGCCTCACCTCGGCCTCGGCCGCCACCTACACGCTGACCAAGGCACTGCAGTCCAGCAAACCGACCATCTCGACGGTCCAGCCGGCGCACATCGTGCCGGACGCCACGGTGACCGTGACCGGCCAGAACCTGTTCCCGGCCGGTGCCAGCCAGGCCACCGTGCAGCTCGGCACGCTGGAACTGCCGCTGACCAACACCGCGCACAGCGCTGCCGCCCCGGGCGCGGCCGATACCGGGACCTTCGTCGCACCGCCGATCCTGCCGGCTGGCAGCCAGACACTCACCGTGATCACCTCGGCGAACGTCCAGACCGCCGGCTACACGGTCAGTTGCGATCAGCCGGTGCTGCTCGGCTGGGCCGGCCAGCAGCCGACCGCCGGAATCCCGGCCGACCTGCGGCTGTCCCGGCTGGTGGCCGACGCGCAGTACCAGGTGGCCTTCGGTTCGGTGGTGGTGGACGCGACGCAGGCCGGCTCCGGCGTGCACCTGACCGTGCCGGCCGGCCTGGCTCCGAACACCGATCTCCCCACCACCGTCTATGCGAACGGCCTGCCGTACGCCAGCACCACGCTGCAGCTGGCCGCACCGCCGCCCTGATCGGCGGCCGGTCCGGCAGGCGCGCCTGTTGGCGGCACGCGGCGGGTCACGCTAGCGTCCCCCGGAGGAGGTTTCATGAAAACACTCATCATCGTGCTCATCGTGGTCGTAGTGGTCCTGGCGCTGCTGGCCCTGTTCGTGCTGCCGCGGATGCGGGCACGCAAGACCGAACAGCAGCGGGTGCAGGCCCAGGAGCATCTGGCCGAGTCACAGCAGCGGGCGGCTCGGGCCGACGCGGCACAGGCCGCGGCCAACCAGCAGGTGGCGGCGGCCCAGCAGGCTCGGGCGGAGGCCGAACTGCAGGCGCAGGAAGCCGAGCGGGAGGCGCAGGAACGGGTGGCCGAGGCCGAACAGCATCGAGCCGAGGCACAGAACCTGCAGGAACGGGCGGCAGAACTGGATCCACGGTTGCAGGGTCCGGAGAACGAGGGCCGCACCGAATAGGCTCGTCTCGACCCGCTGGCCGACCGGCCGGCGGGTCGAGTTCTGTCCGGAGTCATTGCTGGCGGTTCGTCAGCCCACCGTTCCTCAGCCGCCGTCTCGCCCGGGGTTCGTCAGCCCGCCGCGTTGGCCGCCATCCGGCGCGGCCGGTGCACCAGCTCGCCGCCGCAGTTGGGGCAGCTGCCGGCCAGTTCGCCCTGCGCGCAGCCGTCGCAGAACGTGCATTCGTAGCTGCAGATGAAAGCCACCGAGCCCGGTTCGAGTTGCTGCCCACAACGTTCGCAGGAATTGCGCATCTCGAGCATGTTCACCTCCGCGAAGAGCCTGCCGGCAGCCTAACCCGACCGTGCGTCACGATCTCGCGCCCGTACCGTGCTCGAGGAACTTCGCCAGGCCGGCCAGCAGCCGGTCGATGTCGTCCTCGGTGCTGTACGGGGCCAGCCCGATCCGCAGGCCGCCCTCATCGCCGAGGCCGAGATGTCGCGACGCCTCGATCGCATAGAAGGAGCCGGCCGGTGCGTTGATCCCCAGCCCCGCCAGGAACCGGTAGGCGTCGGCGGCGGTGTGCCGTTCGAAGGTGAGCAGCAAGGTGGGCGTGCGCCGCTCGGCCCGGGACCGCACGGTGAGCTCCGGCAGCCGTCGCAGCCCATCCTCCAGCCGGCGCCGCAGGTTGTCCTCGTGCTCCTCCAGGGCGGTCATCGACTCGATCAGCCGCTCCCGCCGGAAGCCGGCGTTGCTGGCGATGCCGGCAAGGAAATCGATCGCGGCGGTGGTGCCGGCCATCAGCTCGTAGGGCAGCGTGCCCAGCTCGAAGCGTTCCGGAATGCGATCCGAGGACGGCAGCAGCTTGTCCGGGGTGAGGCCTTCCAGCACCGCCGGCCGGGCGGCCACCACGCCGCAGTGCGGGCCGAGGAACTTGTAGGGCGAGCAGGCGAAGAAGTCGGCGCCGAGCCCGTCCAGGTCGACGGCGGCGTGCGGGACCAGATGCACGCCGTCCACGTACAGCAGGGCCCCCGCCCGATGGACCAGCCGGCTGATCGCGGCGAGATCCGGCCGGGTGCCGATCAGGTTGGAGGCGCCGGTGACGGCGACCAGCCGGGTCCGTTCGGTGAGCACGGCGGCGACCGATTCGGGCGCCAGCTCGCCGGTGCCCGGATCGAAGTCGATCCAGCGCAGGGTGGCACCGGCGGCCCGGGCCGCGTACGCCCACGGCCGGACGTTCGCGTCGTGATCGAGCCGGCTGACCACGACCTCGTCACCGGCCGACCAGGTCCTGGCCAGTGCGCGGGACAGGTCGAAGGTCAGCTGGGTCATCGAGCGGCCGAAGATGATGCCGAGCGGGTCGGCGTTGAGCAGGTCGGCCAGCGCCTGCCGGCACTCGGCCACCAGATCGTCGGAGTGGCGCTCCGCCTCGGTCACCCGACCGCGGTTGGCCATCGGCGACACCAGCGCATCCCGGATCGCGTCAGCCACCACGTCCGGCACCTGCGAGCCGCCCGGCCCGTCGAAGTGGGCAACACCCTTGGACAGCGCCGGAAAGTGGGCCCGGACGCGCTCGACGTCATAGCTCATCGGATGCCTCCCGCGGAGTCGGAGTAACGGTCACGCTACCGGCCAGCTGGTTCCTCCCCGGTATGCGGCTGGGACCGTTCGGCAACGCCTGGGATCGCCAGTTGCTCGTCGCCGCAAGCCTCCTGGCCGTTGATACCATCGCGGTCGAACGAGAGGATGCCATGGACAGCGTCGCGCTCGTCGTTGGCGCCGGCGGCAGCGAGGAAGAAACCAAGCTCGGTGAGGCACTGGGCCTGGCCTACCTCAAATCGGCCATGCGGGCAGCTCATCCCGAGGTCGAAACGACGCTGCTGAACGCGATCATCGACCCGGACGCGCGGACGATTCGCGCGCGGGCGCGGGCGCGGGCCGAAGCCGGGACCGCTCCGCGGGATGAACTTGCGCAGGGGTACCGGGATGCCGAAGCGGTCGCGCGGCGGGTTGCCGACCGCAACCCGCTGCTGTGCGGGGTGTCGCTGATCTACCAGATGCAGCGCGGGTGGACCGAGGCGTTCGCCGACACCCTCAAGAAGCTGCTCCCCGACTGCCACATCGTGGTCGGCGGGATGTACTCCACCTCGGCCTGGTCCACCCTGCTGCAGGATTTGCGTAGCGTGGACAGCGTCTGCCTCGGCGAGGGTGATCGGGTTTTCGTTCAGCTGTACGAGGCATTGCGCGCCGGTCGGGATTTTCGCGACGTCGCCGGCCTGGCCTTCCGGAGCGCAGACGGCGAATCGGTCGGTGCCGGCAGGTCGGCGCGCGAATGGAAGATGCGGCGCCCGCCGCTGGCGGCCCTGTCCCCTGCCGAGTTGGGCGAGCTGCCGTTTCCCGACCGCGGCCAGCTGGACCGGGTGCGGGAGCTGGGCGGGGTCATCCAGGTCGAGGCAAGTCGCGGCTGCAACGCGACCTGCACCTTCTGCGATGCCCGGCTTACCGGGTGGCGACCGCGGCCGGTGCCGCACCTGGTGGCCGAGCTGAAGGAACTCAGCGACCGTTACCCCGGTGCGCTGATCTACCTGGTTAACAACATCTTCCTCGGCTTCAGCACCGACGGTTCGCACCTGGCTCGCGGCCGCGAACTCGCCCGGGCCATCCTGGCCGAGCAGCTCCCGGTTCGCTTCGTCATCCAGGACCGGGCAGCCAACATCGACAGGGAAACCTTCGAGTTGTTGAAGGCCGCCGGGCTGTGTGAGGTGTACCTCGGCATCGAGAGCTTCGCCGATTCGGCGCTGCTCGCCATCGGCAAGGGGCGCGATGCCAACGCCGCCACCAATGTGCAGGCGCTGCGGACTCTCGGCGAGCTGCGGCTGTACACCCAGTTCGGGTTCCTGCCGTTCCACGAGCGCGTGACGTTCGAGGAGCTTCGAACCACCGTGGCCGGTCTGGAACAGGCATGTACCGGCAATGCGTACCTGCACCTGAGCAACTTCAACGAGCTGATCCCGTACGAGGGGACCTACCTGGCCCGCCGGTACGAGCGCGACCATCGCGCTGCGCCGCCGACCAGGAATCCGTGGCAGTATTCCGACCCGCGCATCTGGTACTTCCGGGACTGGATGTGGCGGTTCAGCGGGGCGCTGTGGCCGGTTACCGGCCAGATCTTCCACGCCATCCAGCAGCCGGACTACCAACGCGACCTGTGGCGCACGCTGCCGACCAAGAACCAGGCCTACGTCGAGTTCGCGCGGTACCTGCTCGACCGGGCCGAGGCGGAGGCATTGGATGCCTCGTTCGAGGCGGAGGCATTCGATGCCTCGTTCGAGGCGGAAGCGTTCGAGGCGACGCTGCCGGCCTATCGCGCGGCGGTGGCCCGGATGGTCAACTCGATTCGCATTACCCTGGCGGACTGGCAGCCCGGCCCGGCGACCGAGGCGATGGTCGCCGCACTGGATGCGGTGGACGCCGAGCAACCGCTGACCTGGCTGCTGCGCTGAGGGTGGCGGGTCCGGCGACCCCGGCTCCCTCAAAGGAGCCGGGGCACCGACACTCACGCTGCGTCAGTTGCAGCACCGCTTACTTTCAGCTGCAGCCGCTGGTGGATGCCGCAGCCGTCGCAGACGAAGCAGGATCCGGCGCGCTGCATCTTGGTGCCGCAGTTCATGCACAGCGGCGCGTCGGCGGCCGCGCCGAGCAGCGACTCGACCAGTTCGGCCGAGCTGTGCACGCCCGGGTTGGTCGGCTTGGCCGCGGCCGGCTTGGGCGCCTCGACCGGGGCAGACTGGGCCAGCGTCTCCAGATCTTCCACGTCTTCCTCGGCGGGCGCATAGCTGCCGGTCTCCAGCTGCCGGGCCCGCTCCTCGGCGGTGTGGATGCCCAGCGCCGACCGGGTTTCGAACGGCAGGTAATCCAGCGCCAGCCGGCGGAAGATGTAGTCGACGATCGACTGCGCCATCCGGATGTCCGGGTCGTCGGTCAGGCCGGCCGGCTCGAAGCGCATGTTGGTGAACTTCGCGACGTAGGTCTCCAGCGGCACGCCGTGCTGCAGCGCCACCGACACCGCGATGGAGAAGGCATCCATCACGCCGGCCAGCGTCGAACCCTGCTTGCCAAGCTTGAGGAACACCTCGCCCAGGCCGTCGTCCGGGTAGGAGCCCGCGGTCAGGTAGCCCTCGGCGCCACCGACCGTGAAGGACACGGTGCGGGACGGCCGTGACTTCGGCAGCCGCTTGCGGATCGGCCGGTACTCGACGACCTTCTCCGCTGCCGCGGATTCCGCCCCCTCGGCCTTCTTGGCCTCCTTGCCGGCCGACAGCGGCTGCCCCACCTTGCAGTTGTCGCGGTAGACCGCCAGCGCCTTCACGCCGTAGCTTCCAGCCCTGGAAGTAGACATCGGCGATCTCGTCGACGGTGGCCGACTCCGGCAGGTTGACCGTCTTGGAGATTGCGCCGGAGATGAACGGCTGGATCGCGGCCATCATCCGCACGTGGCCCATCGGCTTGATCGCCCGCGCGCCCATCGCGCAGTCGAACACCTCGTAGTGTTCCTGCCGCAGTCCGGGCGCATCCTGCACGTGCCCGTGCTCGCCGATGAACTCGACGATCGCCTCGATCTGCTCCTGCTGGTAGCCCAGCGCCACCAGCGCCCGCGGCACCGTCTGGTTGACGATCTGCATCGAGCCGCCGCCGACCAGCTTCTTGAACTTCACCAGCGCCAGGTCCGGCTCGATGCCGGTGGTGTCGCAGTCCATCATCAGCCCGATGGTGCCGGTCGGTGCCAGCACCGAGGCCTGCGCGTTGCGCCAGCCGTTGCTGGCGCCGATCCGCAGGCATTCGGCCCACTGCTCGGTCGGCCTCGGCCAGCACCGCCTTGTCGGTCTGCGTGCAGCGTACGCACCTGGTCGTTGGCCGCGGCGTGCTTGCGCATCACCCGGGCGTGCGCCTCGGCGTTGCGGGCGAAGCCGTCGTACGGGCCGACCACGCCGGCCAGCTCCGCCGACCGGCGGTAGGCGGTGCCGGTCATCAGCGAGGTGATCGCCGCGGCCATCGCCCGGCCGCCGTCGGAGTCGTAGGCCAGGCCGGAGGCCATCAGCAGCGCGCCGAGGTTGGCGTAGCCGATGCCGAGCTGCCGGTAGGCGCGGGTGTTGACGCCGATCGCTTCGGTCGGGAAGTCGGCGAAGCAGATCGAGATGTCCATCGCGGTGATGATCAGCTCGACTGCCTTGACGAACTTCTCGGAGTCGAAGTGTTGTCCTCGCGCAGGAACTTCATCAGGTTCAGCGAGGCCAGGTTGCACGAGGTGTTGTCCAGGCTCATGTACTCCGAGCACGGGTTGGACGCGGTGATCCGGCCGGACTCGGGGTTGGTGTGCCAGTCGTTGATCGTGTCGTCGTACTGGATGCCCGGGTCGGCGCACTCCCAGGCCGCCTTGGCGATCTTGCCGAACAGGTCGCTTGGCATCGACGCGTCTCGATGACCTCGTGGTTGGTGCGAGCGCGCAGCCCGAACTCGGTGCCCTGCTCGACGGCACGCATGAACTCGTCGGACACCCGGACCGAGTTGTTGGCGTTCTGGTACTGCACCGAGGTGATGTCGGCGCCGCCGAGGTCCATGTCGAAGCCGGCGTCCCGCAGCACCCGGATCTTGTCCTCTTCGCGGGCCTTGGTCTCGACGAACTCGACGATGTCGGGGTGGTCGACGTCGAGCACCACCATCTTGGCCGCCCGCCGGGTGGCGCCGCCGGACTTGATGGTGCCGGCCGAGGCGTCCGCGCCGCGCATGAAGCTGACCGGCCCGGAGGCGGTGCCGCCGGAGGACAGCAGCTCCTTCGACGACCGGATCCGGGACAGGTTCAGCCCGGCGCCGGAACCGCCCTTGAAGATCAGGCCCTCTTCGCGGTACCAGTTCAGGATCGAGTCCATCGTGTCGTCGACGGCCAGGATGAAGCAGGCGCTGACCTGCTGCGGCGAGGTGGTGCCGACGTTGAACCAGACCGGCGAGTTGAAGCTGAACACCTGGTGCAGCAGCATCCAGGTCAGCTCGTGCTCGAAGATCTCGGCGTCGCCGGCCGAGCGCGAAGTAGCCGTACTCCTCGCCGGCCACCCGGTACTTGTGCACCACCCGGTCGATCAGCTGCTTGAGCGACCACTCGCGCTGCGTCGGTGCCGACGGCGCCGCGGAAGTACTTGGTGGTGACGATGTTGGCCGCGTTGACCGACCAGAACGTCGGGGAACTCCACGCCGCGCTGCTCGAAGTTGACCGAGCCGTCTCGCCAGTTGGTCATCACCACGTCGCGGCGCTCCCAGTCCACCTCGTCGTAGGGGTGCACGCCCTCGGTGGTGTAGATCCGCTCGATGCGCAGGCCGTTGGCCGGGAAAGACGCTCTCGGCCTTGGCGCGCCTTGGACTCGCGGATCGCCCGAGTGCTTGGCGGAACCGCTCTTGCCGGCACTTCTTCGTGCCCGAATCGCCGGTCGAACCGCCTTCGACAACTTCGGTCATAACCTGGGTGTTCCTCTCTCGATGGTGCGCGTGTGGCGTTGGCGCACCAGACTGGCTGGAACTGTGCGATCGGATCGCTGGAGCAGCCGGCTCGGCGCCGGAAGGGTGCTCAGGGGTCGGACGGGCGCCGCTCGGCGCGCAGCTCGCCGATTGCCTTCTCGAAGTCCTCGATGGAACTGAATGACTGGTAGACGCTGGCGAACCGCAGGTAGGCGACCTCGTCCAGTTCCCGCAGCGGGCCGAGGATGGCCAGCCCGACCTCCGGGGCGGGCACCTCGGCCGAGCCGGTGGCACGGATGCTGTCCTCCACCGTCTGGGCGAGCTGGGCCAGCGCGTCCTCGTCCACCGGCCGGCCCTGGCAGGCCCGGCGCACGCCGTTGATGACCTTCTGCCGGCTGAACGGCTCGGTGACCCCGCTGCGCTTGATCACGGCCAGGGTGGCTTCCTCCACGCGTGGTGAACCGCTTGCCACACTCCGGGCAGCTGCGCCGCCGACGGATGACCTGGCCCTCGTCCTGCTCGCGCGAGTCGACCACCCGCGAATCCGGGTGGCGGCAGTACGGACACCGCATCGTGCGCTCATCCCCTCTGGCCGCTTACCCCGCCTCCCACCGGCGAGGCCGACGTCGTAAGGCTGATGTATGGTTTTTGTCCGGTTGCGACGCGGGTTGTCAACAGGGTCCTGTCCATAACCTGGGGACACTCGGTGGACCGAGGCGGTCCAGGTTGTAGATGGCCTGTGGACGATGCAACCCCAACTTGTGGACGAAGTACAACGGTGTAACTACTACATCTAGGGGTGCAACGCTAGAACGTTCCTTCGTGTTCCGCAAGCGGCGACACGAGGAATTTTTCAGCCGCGGACGGCTGCGATAGGCCTACTTAAACGCTCTAGCCGACCTTGAGGGTTTGGCCAGGCGAAAGCGCGACGGAGTTCAGGTGGTTGACCTTCCGCAGTGATCGACCACCTGGCGCGGATCGGCGCGCGGCTCGGCCCGCTGGGCGATCGACCACAGGGTGTCGCCGGGCTGCACGGTGACCGGTGCTGCCGGCCGGCAGCACGCCTCGCAGCCGGTGCCGGCGACGCCGACCAGTGCGCGACGAGCAGCAGCAGGCGGCAACCAGCACGGTGAGCAGCACGGCGGCCACCATTCCGCGCCGGGTCAGCCGCACCGGTCGGGTCGCCGGCTCCACGGTCAGCGGCCAGTCCACCCGGCTCTCGGCGAAGCAGCCGCCGCGCGCGGCACCGGCGCGTGGTCGGCCGCCGAGCGCGCGCACCGCGGCTCGTCCCGTCGAACCCGCCGGCCGCTGCCGCTCGATGACGCTGCCGGCCTGCGGCACCAGGGTCAGGTGCCGCGCTCGCCGGTCGGCACCTGACATGGTGCGTCGAGCACGCTCGGGAATGAGCACCTCGGGCGGGAACTCGCTTGCGACAGACATGCGCGCCTCCTCAGCTACTCCGGCCTGACCGAGCCACTGGACCGTCCAGCCGCTCGGTCCGTCTCCGGCCGCCTCGCCTTGTCGGTGAGGCGGCTGAATCGAACATGCTTTCGATAGAACGCCTGTTTGAATGTCTACCACCGGGGTACGACAAGACGCCAGCCGGCGACACGCCGATTCGAACGGTTGTTTGAATCGTTACGCGATTAGCGCTACCTTTCAGTGGACGCCGCGCCGCCGGCAGCAGCATTTCGCTCGTCAGCACGCCACCAGAAGAAGGAGACCCCGGTGCCCAAACCCGCCAAGCCCACCCCGCGGCGCGGACCAGGACGGCCGAAGAACAGCACCATCGCGGAGTTCCCCGGCCACGACCCCGGCGACGGCCTCACCCCACGGCAGCGCACCATCCTGAGCGTCATCCGGGACGCGGTCCAGGAGTCGGGGCTTCCCGCCCAGCATGCGCGAGATCGGCGACGCGGTCGGGCTGCAGTCCACCTCGAGCGTGAGCCACCAGCTGGCGGTGTTGGAGCAGAAGGGTTACATCCGGCGGGACCCGAACAAGCCGCGGGCCCTGGACGTGCGGGCACCCGGCGAGGTGGAGGAGCCGACGCCGGCGGCCACCGCCGCTGCACCCGGTCGCGCGACGACGCGTTGCAGCGCCGGCGCGCCCGCCCCGGTCCTGGTGCCACTGCTGGGCCGGATCGCCGCCGGCGGGCCGATCCTGGCCGAGCAACTGGTCGAGGACGTCTTCCCGCTGCCGCGCACGCTGGTCGGCGAAGGCACCCTGTACATGCTGCGGGTGCAGGGCGATTCGATGGTCGATGCGGCCATCGCCGACGGCGACTGGGTCGTGGTCCGCCAGCAGCCGGACGCGGAGAACGGCGACATCGTGGCGGCCATGATCGACGGCGAGGCGACCGTCAAGACGTTCCGACGCCGCGACGGGCATGCCTGGCTGCTTCCGCAGAACCCCGCCTACTCCCCGATCCCGGCCGACGAGGCCAGCATCCTGGGACGGGTGGTCGCCGTCCTGCGCAAGGTCTGACCCGACGCCCGGCCGCGACGGGATCCTGGGCCGGAGCGGCTGAGCAGCAGCCGTTCCGGCTCAGCGTCTGAGCCTGCTGCTGGGGCGTCTCCCGCGGCGCCTCGGCAGCAGGCTGGGTCGCCTCGGCGGCCGGCACCCCGGCGTTGGCGTCCGCGCCCAGCGAAGGCGGTACGACTGACCGGCGGCACCTGCGGGGCCGGCGAAACCGGCACAACCGGGGTGGCTGCTGGCCTGCGGGTCGGTCTTCGGGCCTCGCTCGCATCGCGGGCGGCGTCGTCGTCGGTCATGCCCTTCATCTCGGTCTTGAAGATCCGCAACGAACGGCCGACCGAGCGGGACATCTCCGGCAGCTTCTTGTATCCCCGAACAGCACCACCGCGACGATCAACAGGATCACCCAGTGCGACGGGCGATCCAAGCCCATGATGATCTCCCTAGCTGGCGACTACCACCCAGCCTAACCCCGGCCGGGAAACCACGGCCCTGCCGGTTCCGCCAGAGGCTCGGGGCACGTCCGCCAACGGTGCCGTGGCTCGGCGAACGGCGAGCGCCGGTAGCCCTCGGCGGCGCGAACTCCGCAACGCGGCGGCCAGGTCCGAGCGCACCCGGGCGTTGATCAGCGTGCCGTCGCCGGTGTGGTCCTCCGGCAGCACCTCTCCCTCGGCATGGATCCGCGCCACCAGGTCGCCGCGGGTGTACGGGATGAGAGCGCGGATCGCGCTGATCGGGCTGCGGCAATCGCGCCTCGATCAGCTCCGGTCAGCTCGGCCATGCCCGGCGCCGGTCCGAGCGGAGACGAACAGCGCGTCCGGTACCAGGCTGCGCAGCCGCAGCTGGGTCTCGGCGTCGGCGGCGTCGACCTTGTTGAACACGATCTGCTCCGGCACGTCCAGTGCGTCGATGTCGGCCAGCACCTCGCGCACCGCCCGGATCTGCGCCTCCGGATCGTCGTCGGAGGCGTCGACCACATGCAGGATCAGGTCGGCCGCGGCAACCTCCTCCAGCGTGGAGCGGAACGCCTCGACCAGCTGGTGCGGCAGGTGGCGGACGAAGCCGACCGTGTCGGAGAGGGTGTACACCCGGCCGTCGGCCGTCTCGGCTCGCCGGACCGTCGGATCCAGGGTAGCGAACAGCGCGTTCTCGCACCAGCACGCCGGCGCCGGTCAGCCGGTTGAGCAGCGAGGACTTGCCGGCGTTGGTGTATCCGGCCAGCACCACGGCCGGTATCTGGTTGTTGTCGCGCCGCGCACGCTTCAGGTCCCGGGCGGTCTTCATGCCGCGAGATCTCCTTGCGCAGCTTGGCCATTCGCGCGGTGATCCGGCGCCGGTCGATCTCCAGCTTGGTCTCACCGGGACCGCGGCCGCCGATCCCGACGCCGTTGGCGGCCCGGCCGCCGACCTGGCGGGACAGCGACTCACCCCAGCCACGCAGCCGCGGCACCAGGTACTGCAGTTGGGCCAGCTCGACCTGGGCCTTGCCCTCCCGGGACCGGGCATGCTGGGCGAAGATGTCGAGGATCAGCGCGGTCCGGTCGACCACCTTGACCTTGACGCACCTGCTCCAGCTGGCGCAGCTGGCCGGGGGCCAGCTCGCCGTCGCAGATGACGGTGTCGGCACCGGTGGCCGCCACGATGTCGCGCAGCTGCTTGGCCTTGCCCGAGCCGATGTAGGTTGCCGGATCCGGTCGGTCCCGGCGCTGTACCAGCCCCTCGAGCACCTGCGAGCCGGCGGTCTCGGCCAGCCGGGCAAGCTCGTGCAGGGAGTTCTCGGCCTCGGCCAGGCGTGCCGGAGGTCCACACGCCGACCAGCACCACCCGTTCCAGCCGCAGCTGGCGGTACTCGACCTCGGTGACGTCGGTGAGTTCGGTGGACAGCCCGGCGACCCGGCGCAGCGCCGCGCGCTCGGACAGGTCGTAGTCGCCCAGGTAGTCGTCACCGGCTCGGGCGTCGTCGTCCGGCGTCAGCTCGTCGTCCGCGACGGTAGTCCAGCTCGATCGAGCTCGAGCTGGTCGTCGGTGTCGCTGTCACCGCCGGCGCCAGCACGATCTCGCTGTCGGCAAGGCGGTCGGATCGGTTGTAAGCAGTCATCCCTCCATCGTGACAGGCCTGCACCGGGTCTCGCCAAGCAATTTCGCTACCGGCCTCCGGTTAGCGGTGCGCGGCCAGCCAGCCCGCGTCGATGGTGACCTCGCCGACCAGCACCGCGGGACCGGACAGCGTCGACCGAGCCGTCCTCGGCCCAGCCCACCGTGCAGCGGCCGCCCGGCAGGTCAACCTGCCAGGCTCCGGAGCCGGCCCGCTCGCCCGCGGCGGCGACCGCGACCGCGCAGATGCCGGTGCCACAGGAGCGGGTCTCGCCCACGCCGCGCTCGTGCACCCGCATCACCACCTGGTTCGGGCCGCGGCGCACGAAGAACTCCACGTTCTGCCCCTCCGGCAGCGGCGGCTCGACCAGCGGCGGCTGCCGCAGGTCCAGTTCGGCAAGTTCGACCTCATCGGCCAGCTCGACCACCACGTGCGGGTTCGGCACGAGCAGTGCGGTGCCGGCATGGGTCCCGTTCACCAGGCGGTGTGTCCGGCAGCACGGTGACCATCCCCATCGCCACCGTGATCTGGTCGCCGTCGAAGTGAAGCGTCTTCACGCCGCCCCGGGTCGCCAGCTTCAGCCCGTCGCCGGCCAACCCGGCCTGCTGCAGGTACCGCCCGAACGACCCGGACGCCGTTGCCGCACATCTCCGCCATCGGAGCCGTCGGCGTTGCGGTAGTCCATGAAGAACTCCGCATCGTCGGCCTGGCTGCGTACGCCGGCTCGCTGGCCAGCTTGGTACGCACCACCCGCAGCACCCCGTCGGCTCCGATCCCGGCGTGCCGGTCGCACAGCGCGCGCACCAGGCCGGCCGACAGCGACAGGGTCCCGTCCAGGTCGGGAATCAGCAGGAAATCGTTCTCGGTGCCGTGGCCTTTGATCGCCGACAGGCCGGCCCGTTCGGCATGCCGGGGCGAGGTCATGACCTCAGGGTAGGGGCCAGCTCGGCCATCGCGCGATCAAGCAGGGCGGCCGCCCCGGCATCCAACCAGCGGATACGGGGATCGCGGCGGAACCAGGAGCGTTGCCGCCGGACGAAGCGCCAGGTGCCGCGTACGGTCAGCTCCACCGCCTCGGCCAGGTTCCCGCGCAGCTCGCCGTCATCGTCGAGGACCGCGAGCAGTTGCTGGTAGCCGAGCGCCTTGCCGGCGGTCGGGCTGTCCCGCAAGCCGTGCGGCAGCAATGCCCGCACCTCGTCCAGCAACCCGTGGGCCATCATGCCGTCCACCCGCAGCCGCACCCGGTCGGCCAGGTCCGTGCGGTCGAGGCCCAGCTGGACCGTCCGGTAGACGGATCGGAACTCCGGCATCCGGGCCAGGAACGGCCTGCCGGTGAGTTCGATGACCTCCAGCGCCCGGACGATCCGCCGGCCGTTGCCGGGCAGGATGGCGGCGGCCGCCTCCGGATCCCGGGCCGCCAGCCGGGCATGCAACGCCGCCGAGCCCTGCTGCTCCAGCTCCGCGGCCAGCCGGGCTCGGATCGGCGCCGATTCACCGGGGAAATCCAACTGGTCCAGCGCGCCGCGCAGATACAGCCCGGAGCCGCCAACCAGGATCGGAAGGCGGCCACGTCCGGCGATGTCGGCGATGGCATCCCGGGCCAGCCGCTGATACTCGGCCACCGCCGCCGACTTGGTGAGCGGCCAGATGTCGAGCAGGTGGTGCCGGACGCCGCCGCGCTCGGACTCCGGCAGCTTCGCGGTGCCGATGTCCATGCCGCGGTAGAGCTGCATGGAGTCGGCGTTGACGATCTCACCGTCCAGCCGCTGCGCGAGGGTTACCGCCAGATCCGATTTACCCGTTGCGGTCGGGCCGACCACCGCCAGTACCGGAAGATCCGGCTGCCCCCGCGTTGCTGCTGTCACCGGTGCGGCTGCGCTCCTCGGTCGGTGCGATGCTTACTGGCTGTCACCGTCAAGGGCAATAGTGGTGACAGTCGCGTTGCAACAGGCTAACCGGCTTGCATCCGGCGCGGCTCGGTCGTGTCTAATGCACGATATGAGTTCGGAGTGGGGACGCATCGACGACCAGGGCGCGGTCTTCGTCAAAACGGCCGAGGGTGAGCGGCAGATCGGATCCTGGCAGGCTGGCGATGCCGAAGCAGGCCTTGCCTACTACATCCGGCGGTACGAGGATCTGCAGACCGAGGTCGAGTTGCTGAGCAGGCGGCTGGAGTCCGGCACCGGCGATGCCCGCGCGACCAAGTCCCAGGCCATGACGCTGCACGCGTCGCTGCCCGAAGCGTCCGCAATCGGCGACCTGGCCGCGCTGGACCGGCGGTTGATCGAGCTGATCTCCGCCGCCGACGCCAGGATCGGCGAGCAGGCGGAGGCGCGGGACGCCGCGCGGGCCGAGGCGATCGCGCAGAAGGAAGCGCTGGTGGCCGAGGCGGAGAAGATCGCCGAATCGTCCACCCAGTGGAAGGTGGCCGGCGACCGGCTGCGCACCATCGTCGAGGAATGGAAGCTGATCAAGGGAATCGATCGCAAGACCGACGATGCGCTGTGGAAGCGGTTCGCGGCCGCGCGGGATGCCTTCAGCAAGCGGCGGGGCAGCCACTTCGCGCAGCTGGACACCGAGCGGGAAGCCGCCAAGTCGGTGAAGGAGAAGCTGGTCCAGCAGGCCGAGGAGCTGGCCAACTCCGACGACTGGCGCGAGACCGCGCAGGCGCTCAAGGACTTGATGAACCAGTGGAAGGCGGCTCCGCGGGCGAACCGGGCCACCGAGGACGCGCTGTGGAAGAGGTTTCGGGCTGCCCAGGACGCCTTCTTCGCCCGGCGGTCCGGCGTCTTCGCCGAGCGGGACGCCGAGCAGCTGCAGAACCTGAAGCAGAAGGAAGCGGTCATCGCCGAGGCGGAGGCCCTCGATATCAGCAATCCCCGGCAGGCCCAGGTCGCCCTGCGGGACCTGCAGGAGCGGCTGGAGTCCTACGGGCACGTGCCGCGCGATGCCATGCAGCGGATCGAGTCCCGGATGCGCGCCGCCGAACAGCGGGTGCGGGAGGCCCTGGACGCCGAATGGAACCGCAGCGCCGGCGAGTCCAACCCCTTCCTGGCCCAGCTCAAGGCCCGGCTGGCCGAGGCGGAGCAGAAACTGGCTCGGGCGCAGGCGGCCGGAGACCCGGCACGGATCGCCAAGGCCGAGGCCGAGGTGGCCCAGCGCCGGTCGCTCATTCCCGGCGACTGAGGTCTTCCAGCGGTTCGCCCGCGCGGTCCCCGCGGTCAGCCCGGCCGGCAGTTCTGCGGTCAGCTCGGGCGGCAGTTCTGCGGTCAGCCCGATTCGGCGGTGGATGAACTCGCGGTCAGCTCCAGCCGGCAGTTCTGCGGTCAGCCCGGTCGGCGGCCGATGGTGAGTGGTTGCCCGGCGGGCCGCGCCGAACCGGCGCCCCGCCAGGGCCGGTGGTCCAGGACCGGGCCGTCGGCGACCAGATGGTGCGGCGCTGCATAGCTCACCGCGGCGGTCACCACGTCCCCCGGGCCGATGGGCAGCTCCCCCGGCGACACGTGCACCAGCCGGCCGTCCCTGGCCCGTCCAGACACTCGCAGGTTGGCCGCGTCCTTCTTGCCCTCCGCGGCGCTGATCAGCACCTCCACCGGCGTGCCGATGAGCCGGCGGTTGGCGTCCCAGCTGATCTGCTCCTGCAACTCGATCAGGCGGCCGTAGCGCTCCTGCACTACCTGCTTGGGAATCTGGTCGGGTAGCTCGGCGGCCGGAGTGCCGGGCCTGGGTGAGTATTGGAAGGTGAAGGCGCTGGCGAACTGGGCCTGCTCCACCACCTCCAGGGTTGCCTGGAAATCGGCCTCGGTCTCGCCAGGGAAGCCGACGATGATGTCGGTGCTGATCGCCGCGTGCGGCATCGCTGCCCGCACCGCCTCGATGATCTCGAGATAGCGGGTACGTCGGTATGACCGGCGCATGGCGCGCAGCACCGCGTCGGATCCGGACTGCAGCGGCATGTGCAGCTGCGGGCACACGTTCGGCGTCTCGGCCATCGCCGCGATGACGTCTTCGGTGAAGTCACGCGGGTGGGGGCTGGTGAACCGAACCCGATCCAGGCCGGTGATCTGGCCGCAGGCGCGCAGCAGCCGGCTGAAGGCAAGCGGGTCACCGAACGAGCGGCCGTAGGAGTTGACGTTCTGGCCGAGCAGGGTGACCTCGGTGACGCCCTCGGCCACCAGCGCCTCGATCTCGGCGAGCACGTCCGCGGGCCGGCGGTCGGTCTCCCGGCCGCGCAGGCTGGGCACGATGCAGAAGGTGCAGGTGTTATCACACCCGACCGATATCGACACCCACGCCGAGGACGCGGAGTCCCGCCGGCTGGGCAGGTCGGACGGGAAGTTCTGCAGCGCATCGACGATCTCGACCTGCGCCTGCCGGTTGTGCCGGGCCCGTTCCAGCAGCACCGGCAGGCTGGCCAGGTTGTGCGTGCCGAAAACCACGTCCACCCACGGCGCCTTCTCCAGCACCCGGGCCTGGTCCTTCTGGGCGAGGCAGCCGCCGACCGCGATCTGCATGCCAGGTCGGGCGGACTTGACCGGGGCGAGGTGGCTGAGGTTGCCGTACAGCCGGTTGTCCGCGTTCTCGCGCACCGCGCAGGTGTTGAAGACGACCAGGTCGGCGGCCACGCCGGAAGGATCGCCGGAGCGGACGTAGCCGGCTTGTTCGAGCAGGCCGGCCAACCGCTCGGAGTCGTGCACGTTCATCTGGCAGCCGTAAGTGCGGATGGCGTAGGTCGGCGCCGGCCGGTGGAGGTCAGTCATAGCAGCTCAAGGGTACGAGACCCACCGGGCCGGCCCGTCCAGCCGCCCGTCTGATCGCGGTCCGTCAGTGCGCGACCTCGGTGGCCCGCGACTCGCGCACCACCGTGACTCGGATCTGGCCCGGGTAGGTCAGCTCGTCCTCGATCTGCTTGGCCACCTCCCGCGCGATGACGCCGGCGGCCATGTCGTCCACCTCGTTGGGCAACACCATCACCCGGACCTCCCGGCCGGACTGCATGGCGAACACCCGCTCCACGCCGGGCTTGGCGGCGGCGATCTCCTCGATTCGCTCCAGCCGCTTGACGTAGGCCTCCAGCGACTCCCGCCGAGCGCCGGGGCGGGCCGCCGAGCAGGCGTCGGCGGCCTGGGTGAGCACCGCCTCCACCGTCCGCGGCGTCACCTCGTTGTGGTGCGCCTCCACGGCGTGCGTGACCGTCTCGCTCTCGCCGTACTTGCGCAACAACTCCGCGCCGATGATGGCGTGGCTGCCCTCGACCTCGTGGGTGAGCGCCTTGCCGATGTCGTGCAGGAACGCCGAGCGCTTGATCACCGCCGGCGGCAGGCCCAGTTCGCTGGCCATGATGCCGGCGATGTGCGCCGTCTCGATGAGGTGACCGAGCACGTTCTGCCCATAGCTGGTCCGGTAGCGCAGCCGGCCGAGGGTGGGCACCAGCCGTTCATCCAGGTCCGTGATCCCGACCTCGGCGAGTGCGTCGCGGGCCGCCCGCAGGCACAACTCGTCCACCTCGACCTTGGCGGTCTCGTAGATCTCCTCGATCCGGTGTGGGTGGATGCGGCCGTCGAGTACCAGCTTCTCCAGGGTGATCCGGCCGACCTCCCGTCGGACCGGGTCGAAGCAGGACAGCAGCACCGCCTCGGGGGTGTCGTCGATGATCACATTGACGCCGGTTACCGACTCGAAGGCGCGGATGTTGCGACCCTCGCGTCCGATGATGCGGCCTTTCATCTCGTCGCTGGGCAGGTGCAGCACGCTGACCACCGTCTCGGTGGTCTGCTCGCTGGCCACTCGCTGCACCGCCTCCACCACGATGGCGCGAGCCCGCTGGGTGCCCTCGGCCCGTGCTTCGCTCTCGATCGTGCGGATCAGGTTGGCAGCATCCCGGCGGGCAACCGCCTCCACCGCGCTGAGCAACTCCTGCTTGGCCTGTTCGGCCGACGTGCCGGCGATGCGCGCGAAGAGTTCGATCCGCTCCTCGGTCAGTTGCTGCTGGGCCGCGGCCAGCTCCCGACTGGTCTCCGCCAGCTCGGCGGTCGCGGCATCCAGGCTGGCCTGGCGCTCGCCGAGCTGTTCGGTCAGTTGCGCCAGCTCGGCCGCTCGCTGGTCCAGTTGCCGGCTGCGAGCGGCCAGCTCCAGCTCCGCCCGCTCCAGTTGGGCGGTGCGATCGGCACTGTCCCGTTCGATGGTGCGGCGGGCATCGGTGATGAGATCGGCAGCCAGTGTCTCGGCGCGGGCCCGGGCGGCATCCGCGCTCGTCCGGGCTGCCTCTGCCTCCACCTGCGCGGCACGACGCAGCGACTCGATCTCGGTGTCAGCTGCCCGGCGCGCCGCCTCGGCATCCCGTTGCGCCCGTTGCCGAACCGACTCCGCTTCGGTCTCGGCACTGCGCAGCGCCACGACCGGATCGGCCGAGGAAGCAGCACCCGGAACCTGCCGCCGGTTATAAACGGAAAGGAACTTCAGACCAAGTATCAAAAGCAGGACAAAGACCGCCACTATCGCGGCGAAATTCACCCACTCGTTCATCGACGTCCTCCTCTCGCGGAGGCGACGCGTCGTCAAGACTCATCGCACGGCAGCCAGGAAGCCGGAGCCGACGAACCCGCTAGCGGAAGAACACACATCTCAGCACGCCTCACCAGCCGGTCCCGCCGGCCAGCGCCAAATCCTCCTCCAAGGCATCATGCGCAACCGAAAATTCACGAGCTATATGTCAGTGCACCACGAGATGAACGCAGCACATCCGGTTCCCTGATGATCAGAAGGCTAGGAAGCAATGGTTCACCGGTCAAGCGAGCCGCGCGTGATGCCCGTCGGCACCGTGGTCAACCGAGCATCAGGTCGCCCTCGAAATGCTCTTCGGCGGACTCACCGACCACCTGGCGGACTACCTGGAATGTGAGGCCCGGCGGATAGCCCTTGCGCGCCAGCAGCCCGGCCAGCCGGCGGACCTTGACCTTGGCGTCCAGGCCGGACATGGTTCTGAGCTTGCGTTCGGCCAACTGGCGGGCCGTCTCCCGTTCGGCGTCCTCGCTGGTATCGGCAAGCGCGGCTTCGATGGCCTCGTCCCCGACGCCCTTCGTACGCAACTGGCGGGATAGCTCACGGACCGCCAGGCCGCGTTCAGCTCGCTTCGCCCGTACGAACTCGACCGCGAACGACTGGTCGTCGATCAGGCCCACCTCGGCAAGCCGATCAAGCGCCCGGGCCGCGGCATCTTCCGGCACGTTGCGCCGTCGTAGTGCTTCAGCCAGCTCTGCCCGACTGCGAGCGCGCGTGGTGAGCAGTTGAAGGCAGATGGTGCGAGCAACCGAGATGGGATCCGGCTCTGGGTCATGGCGTGCAGGATCCACTGCCGGGTCGCTGCTGGTCTGGTCGCCGGGCGTCGGTGGGTCGGTCGCCGTAGTGTCCGTGCGATCGACCCACCGACCTTGTCGTGCCATCGGTCAGAAGTCCACCGGAGCCGGCAAGGGGGCGTCTTCGCTGAGTTGGGCACCCACGCCCAGCTTCTCCTTGATCTTCTTCTCGATCTCGTCGGCCAGATCCGGGTTGTCCCGCAGGAAGTTGCGGACGTTTTCCTTGCCCTGACCGAGCTGATCGCCCTCGTAGGTGTACCAAGCGCCGGACTTGCGCACGATGCCCTGTTCGACACCGACATCGATCAGCGAGCCTTCGCGGCTGATGCCCTGGCCGTACACGATGTCAAACTCCGCCTGCTTGAACGGCGGGGCGACCTTGTTCTTCACGACCTTCACGCGGGTCCGGTTGCCCACCGCGTCGCCGCCGTCCTTGAGGGTCTCGATCCGCCGGACGTCCAGCCGCACCGAGGAGTAGAACTTCAGCGCCTTGCCGCCGGTGGTGGTCTCCGGCGAGCCGAACATGACGCCGATCTTCTCGCGCAGCTGGTTGATGAAGATCGCCGTGGTACCGGAGTTGTTCAGTGCACCGGTGATCTTGCGCAGTGCCTGGCTCATCAGCCGGGCCTGCAAACCGACGTGGCTGTCGCCCATCTCGCCCTCGATCTCAGCCCGCGGCACCAGCGCGGCGACCGAGTCCACCACGACGATGTCCAGCGCACCGGAGCGGACCAGCATGTCCATGATCTCCAGTGCCTGCTCGCCGGTGTCCGGCTGGCTGACCAGCAGCGCATCGGTGTCCACACCGAGCGAGCGGGCATATTCCGGGTCCAGGGCATGCTCGGCGTCGATGAACGCGGCCACTCCGCCGGCCGCCTGGGCATTGGCCACCGCATGCAGCGCCACGGTGGTCTTGCCGGAACTCTCCGGGCCGTAGATCTCGACGATCCGGCCGCGCGGCAGGCCGCCGATGCCCAGTGCGATGTCCAGGGAGATGGAGCCGGTGGGGATCACCTCGATCGGCACGTACGGCCGCTCCCCCAGCCGCATGACCGACCCCTTGCCGAACTGCTTGTCGATCTGGCTGAGCGCGACTTCGAGGGCCTTGTCGCGGTCGAACGCTGCGGGCATCTGTGCTACCTCTTCCATTCTCGTCGTGCGCTGTGAATCAACGTGGCAGTGACGCTAGATCGGGTCACCGACAGTTTTGCCGGACGCTCTCGATCTGTGGACAGCCCGCGCGATCATCCACAGCGTAGACGAACAGTTGTTCGATTGATAGGTTCCGACACGCCGAAGATTCGCGTGAACCGAGGGAGGCGCGTGCAGTCAGCGCAGCTTCTGCGGCACGTCGAACTCCTGGCACACCGCCCGCCAGACGGACTGCGGCGAGTCGCCACGCTCAAGGGCATCCCGCACGGTGGCACCCAGGCTGTTCACCCGGTAATCGGCGGCCAGCGAATGCGCGTAACCAGTCCCGAACCGGGCTTCCATCCGCTTCCAGAAGTCGCTCAACCGCACTCGGCCAGCCTAGCCGCGCAGCGGCTGGAACGCCGGAGCGACCGGGCCGGCCGGGTGGCACGAACCGCTGCCTGCCGTCCACGCGGGCGGCGCCACCAGACTTGCCGGCCGGCCCGCGAGAAGTGTCGTACCCCTCGCGCACACTGGTAGCCATGGACGCCCTCTTCAGCCCGGCCACCGCCGCCTGGTTCAAGGGCGCCTTCGCACAGCCAACGGAGGCCCAGGTCGGCGCCTGGCAGGCGATTGGCAAGGGCGATCACACGCTGGTGGTGGCACCCACCGGCTCCGGAAAGACGCTGGCCGCCTTCCTCTCCGCGATCGATCGGCTCGCCGCGCTGCCCACGCCGGACGACCCGAAGCGACGCTGCCGCGTGTTGTACGTCAGCCCCCTGAAGGCGCTGGCCGCCGACGTCGAGCGCAATCTGCGCTCACCGCTGGTGGGCATTTCGCAGGCGGCGCGTCGACTCGGCTTGCCAGAGCCCGCCGTCACCGTGGCGATGCGTTCCGGCGACACAACGACCGAGGACCGCCGCGCCTTCGCCAGGCATGGCGCGGACATCCTGATCACCACGCCGGAATCGCTGTTCCTGCTGCTGACCTCCGCCGCCCGGGAGGCGCTGGCCGGGGTGGAGACGGTCATCATCGACGAGGTGCACGCGGTGGCCGCCACCAAGCGCGGCGCGCACCTGGCACTCACCCTGGAGCGGCTGGATGCGCTGCTCGACCACCCCGCACAGCGGATCGGCCTGTCCGCAACCGTCCGGCCGATCGAGGAGGTGGCAACCTTCCTGGCCGGTGGCAGGCCGGTCAGCGTCGTGCAGCCGGCCATCGACAAGCGGCTGGAGCTGTCGGTGGTGGTCCCGGTTGAGGATCTCAGCCAACTCGGCGACGAGCAGCCCGATCCGATGGGCAGCCCGGAACGGCGATCCTCCATCTGGCCGCATGTCGAGGAGCGAGTGCTGGATCTGATCGACAGCCACCGGTCAACCATCGTGTTCGCGAACTCGCGCCGGCTCGCTGAGCGGCTCACCGCCCGGCTGAACGAGCTGGCCATGCAGCGCGATCCCGATCGAATCGCCAGCATCCGGGCCCACCACGGCTCGGTGTCCCGCGAACAACGCCAGATCGTCGAGGAGGAGCTGAAAGCCGGCCAGATTCCGGCAGTGGTAGCCACCTCCTCCCTCGAACTGGGCATCGACATGGGAGCGGTGGACCTGGTGGTGCAGGTCGAATCACCGCCCTCGGTGGCCGCCGGGATGCAGCGGCTCGGCCGGGCCGGCCATCAGGTCGGTGCCGAGTCACGCGGCGTGATCTTTCCCAAGTACCGCGGTGACCTGCTCGAATGCGCGGTTGTCTCGGAGCGGATTCGGGGCGGCCAGATCGAGGCGATCCGCTATCCGCGCAATCCGCTGGACGTGCTGGCTCAGCACATCGTGGCCATGGTCTCGCTGGACACCATCACCGTGGATGAGCTGGCCGCGCTGGTTCGCCAGTCGGCACCGTTCGCCACGCTGCCCAGCTCGGCACTGGACGCGGTGCTGGACATGTTGGCCGGTCGCTACCCGTCGGATGCGTTCGCCGAGCTGCGTCCGCGGCTGATCTGGGATCGGATCACCGGCACGCTGACCGGACGGGCCGGCGCGCAGCGGCTGGCGGTGACCTCCGGAGGCACCATCCCTGACCGCGGCATGTTTGGCGTCTTCCTCGCCTCCTCCGACGGTCCGGGGCGGCGGGTCGGTGAGCTGGACGAGGAGATGGTCTACGAGTCACGGGTCGGCGAGGTCTTCCTGCTGGGCTCGTCCTCCTGGCGGATCGAGGACATCACCCACGACCGCGTGCTGGTTACGCCGGCGCCCGGCCAGGCCGGCAAGATGCCGTTCTGGAAGGGAGATTCGCTCGGCCGGCCGGTCGAACTGGGCCGAGCGTTGGGGGCGTTCGTCCGCGAACTCGGCAGCGCCGAGCCAGCCACCGCCCTGGACCGGGCACGGCAAGCCGGCCTGGACGACTGGGCGGCCGGCAACCTGGTCGGCTACCTGGCCGAGCAGCGAGCCGCGACCGGTCAGCTGCCGACCGATCGCACCATCGTGGTGGAGCGCTTCCGGGACGAGCTGGGTGACTGGCGACTGGTGGTGCATTCGCCGTTCGGGGCGCCGGTCAACGCGCCGTGGGCACTGGCCATCTCCGCGGCGCTGCGGGAGCGGTTCGGCATAGAGGTGCAGTCCATGCACAGCGACGACGGCATCGTGCTGCGGCTGGCCGACACCACCGCCGAGCCACCGGGCGCCGACATCGCGGTGTTCGAGCCGTCCGAGATCGCCGAACTGGTGACCGGCGAAGTCACCAACTCCGCGCTGTTCGCCTCCCGGTTCCGGGAGTGCGCGGCCCGATCGCTGCTGCTGCCCAAGCGTGATCCTCGCCGGCGCGCTCCGCTGTGGCAGCAGCGGCAGCGGGCCAACTCGCTGCTGCAGGTTGCCCGCGATTACGCCCAATTCCCGGTCGTGCTGGAAGCCATGCGGGAATGCCTGCAGGACGTCTACGACCTGCCCGGCCTGTCAGAACTGATGCGGCAGATCGCCAGCCGCGAGATCCGCCTGGTCGAGGTCCAGACGCACACCCCATCGCCGTTCGCGCAGTCGCTGTTGTTCAGCTACGTCGGCATATTTCTCTACGACACCGACGCGCCGCTGGCTGAGCGGCGAGCCCAGGCGCTGACTCTCGACACCTCGTTGCTCGCCGAGCTGATGGGCTCGCCGGATCTGCGCGACCTGCTGGACGAGCAGTCCATCGCCGACTCGATCGCCGATGCCCAGCGGCTGAGCGAGTCGAGGCACGTGCACGGAGCGGATCAGATTCACGACCTGCTGCGCGAGGTCGGCGACCTCACCACCGCCGAGGCCGTCGCCCGAGGCGCCACCGAAGCGGAGCTGCTCCGGTTGCAGGCCGACCGACGGATCATCGAGGTGCGGATATCCGGTGAGCCACGCTGGTTGACGATCGAGGACGCGGGTCGGGTTCGCGACGCGCTCGGCGTTGCGCTGCCGGTGGGCATCCCGGAGGCGTTCACCGAGTTGGTGGCCGATCCGCTCGGTGACCTGCTCGCCCGCTATGCCCGGACCCATGGGCCGTTCACCATCGCAGAGCCGGCTGCCCGGCTGGGTCTGGGCACCGCGGTAGTACACGCCGGATTGGAGCGGCTGGTCGCCAGCGGCCAGGTGGTGGCCGGCGAGTTCAGCGCCGCCTCGGCGGGACGGCAGTTCTGCGGCGCCGGCATGCTGCGCACCATCCGGCGGCGCTCGCTGGCCGCCCTGCGCAAGGAGGTCGAGCCGGCACCCCAGGCGATGCTGGCTCGATTCCTGCCCCAGTGGCAAGGCGTCGGAGGCGGCCGGCGCAGCCGGGGGGTGGACGGGCTGGCGCGGGTGGTCGAGCAGTTGGCCGGCGTCCCGATTCCGGCGAGCGCGCTGGAGAGCCTCGTGCTGCCGGCCCGGGTGGCCGACTATTCCCCCGCCCAACTGGACGAGCTCACCAGCGCCGGCGAGGTGATCTGGAGCGGCGCCGGAACGCTGGCTGGCAACGACGGCTGGCTGAGCCTGGTTCCGGCAGACGCCGCCGAGTTGCTGCTGCCGCCCCGGACAGACCTGGAACTGTCCGGGCTGCACCACGCGATCCTGGACGCCCTGACTGAGGATCAGGCCCTGTTTCTGCGGGCCATTGTCGATCGGATCGCGGCTAGGGACACCGGCTCCGAGCCGGCCGCCGACCCATCGGCGGACCGCGCGAGCGAGACCGAGATCGCGGCCGCCATCTGGGATCTGACATTTGCCGGGTGGCTGACCAACGACACACTTGCCCCGATCCGGTTGCGACTGTCCGGCGGCCGCACCGCGCATGCCCGGAACCGGACCGCGCCTCGCTCCCGCTACAGCCGGTTCACCCGGCCGAACCTGGGCCGGCCGCCCGGCGTCTCAGCCCCTCGCCCGACCGGTTCCCAGCTGCCAGGTCGCTGGTCAAGGCTGCCCGAACGGTCCGGTGAGGACACCCAACGCGCGCTGGTCCGAACGGAGGTGCTGCTGGATCGATACGGCATCCTGACTCGTGGCGAGGTGGCGGCGGAGAACGTGCCGGGTGGTTTCTCGGCGGTGTACCCGGTGCTGCGGCAGGGAGAGGACGCGGGCCGTTACCGCCGTGGCTACTTCGTCGAGGGCCTCGGTGCCGCCCAGTTCGGGCTGACCGGGGCGATCGACCGGCTGCGTTCGCTGGTCACCGAGGCGGAGCGTTCGACCGCCGGGCCGGCCGAGACGCTCGTGCTGGCGGCAACCGATCCGGCCAACCCGTACGGCGCCGCACTCGACTGGCCGGAGCGGGTGCACCAGCCGGCGGCCGAAGCCGGCCGGCGAGGGCACCAGCCAGCCCGCAAGGCAGGGGCGCTGGTGGTGCTCGTCGATGGCCAATGCGTGCTGTACGTGGAGCGAGGTGGCCGGACGCTGCTGTCCTTCAGCCAAGATGCTGCTCAGCTCGCCGCAGCGGCCGAAGCGTTGGCCGTGAGCGTGCGGAACGGAGCTCTGGGCAAATTGCACGTTGAATCGGCCGATGGAGAGGCGGTGGGAAACTCGGCGCTTGCCACCGCACTCGAGCAGGCAGGTTTCCGGCCGTCGCCCCGCGGATTGCGGCTGCGCGGAGCCGTCGGTGCTTGATTCGAGGCAGCGAAGCAGCGCGAAGCAGGCCGCTGACGGAAAGCGCGTCACCGACCGGACGACCGACGGCGGGGGAAATCGGCACGCGAAGTGCCGGACGGCCGCCAGCGGAGGAAATCGGCACGCGAAGGTGGATGACCCGCTGCCGGAAGGCGATAGCAGCATGCGGCGGGGGTGGATGACCGGTGCCGGAAGGCGATAGCGTCTTCGTCACCTGCCGACGGCTGCACGGTGCGCTGGCCGGTCGGCAGGTCACCCGATTCCAGTTGCGCGTACCGCAACTGGCATTGGCCGACGTCACCGGTTCCTCCGTGCTCGAGGTGGTGCCCCGGGGCAAGCACATCCTGATGCGGTTCTCCACCGGGCAGACCCTGCACAGCCACCTCCGGATGGACGGCAGCTGGCGCGTGGGCCGCGCGGCCAGCCGGCCGCGCGGCCGGGACTACGAGATCCGCGCGCTGGTCGGCAACGCCGAATGGCTGGCTGCCGGTTTCCGGCTGCACGACCTGAGCCTGGTGCCGACCACCGAGGAGGCTCAACTGGTTGGACACCTCGGGCCGGACCTGCTGTCGGCCGACTTCGACGCCGCGGAGGCGCTGCGCCGGTTCGCCGAGCAACCGGACCGCCAGATCGCCGAGGCGCTGCTCGACCAGCGATTGGTCGCCGGCATCGGCAATGTGTACAAGAGTGAACTGCTGTTCCTCCATCGGGTGAACCCGTACGCCAGGGTTGGTGAGGTCGGCGTGCTGCCAGCCATCCTGACCGACGCCCAGCGCCTGCTGGCTGGGAATCTGCGTGACTTCAGCCGGTCCACCACCGGCTGGCGGCAGGCCGGGCAGCACTACTGGGTATACGGCAGGGCCGGGAAGGCATGCCTGCGCTGCCGCGCCGAGATCCACCGCGATGCGGGTCCGGGAGTCGCGATCGGCATTCCCGAGGACCGGGTCACCTACTACTGCCCGGCCTGCCAGCAGGTGGCGATCCCACCGGCTGGTTCCTGAGCACTGAGCCCACCCGCCGCACGGGCCAAACACGCCGGCGAACGAATCACGCCCGGCGAACGAATCACGCCCGCAGGCAGATCACGCCCGCAGGCAGATCACGCGGGCGAATGACCCCGCCGGCTAAGTCAGCTGGCCGGATCGCTCTGGCCCGGCGCCTGCTCGGGCACCGGCTCGGCCGCCGTGCCACCGGCGGCCTGCCCGGTACCCGGCGGCGGCGCTGGTTGGTTGGCGATCGCCTGCTGGGACGACGCGGGGGCCGACTGGCCGGCCTGGGTCAGCTGCTCTCCGGACATCGACGCCCGGATCTCGGACAGCCGGGACTGCGCGGCCAGGTTGGCGGTAGCCCGCTTGACCTCCTGCATCCGGCCCGCCATCGTGTCGTTGGCCAACTCGGCCTGACCGAGCGCGTTGGCGTAGCGCCGTTCGATCTTGTCCCTGACCGCTTCCAGCGAGGGAGTGTTCCCCGGCGCCGACAGCTCGCCCATCTGGCTGAGCGAGGCCGAGACCTGCTCCTGCATCTTGGCCTGCTCCAGCTGGCTGAGCAGCTTCGTCCGCTCGCTCAGCTTCTCCTGCAGCCGCTGCCGGTTCTCCTCCACCGCCCGCTTGGCCTGCTGCGCGGCCCCCATCGACTGGTCGTGCAGCCGCTTCAGGTTGGCCGCCTCGGCCTCCGCACTGACCAGCTGGTTGGCGATCTGGCCGGCGGTCTCCTCGAACTGGGACGCCTTGGCCTCGTCGCCCTGGGCCCGGGACTGGTCGACCAGCACCAGCGCCTGCCGCGCCTGCTGCTGCAGCGACTCGATCTCGGCCAGCTTGCGGTCCAACTGAAGCTCCAGCTGGTGCTGCTGTCCGATCACGCTGGCCGCCTGGGCGGTCAGGCTGGCGTGCTGCCGCTGCGCGTACTCGATCGCCTGCTGGATCTGGATCTTGGGATTTGCCTTCTCGTCAACCTTGGAGCTGAACCAGGCCGATACGTAGTTCCATGCCTTGGCGAAACCGTTGGCCATCGCTTCCCTACGCCTTCCTGAAGACAATCACTACCCGGCCGGACGGCGAAGACGTCCGGCCAGTTCAGTCTGCCTCATCCGGCCCCGGCTAGCCGCAGCGGCTCAGCGGCTCGGCGGCAGCCCGGCCACCAGCACCGACACGTCGGCGGCGATGTCGTCGGGATCGGCCGGTGCGATCACGAACGACGCCAGCCAGCGCAGCACGGTGGGCGTGCCGCGGCGACCGCGCCGGGCAAGCAGTCGCTCGGTCGCCTGGGCAACCCTCGCCCAGCCGGCACTCCGGACGTCCACCCGAGCCAGCACCGACAGCGCCGTGCTGTCGCAGTTGCCCAGCGCCTCGAGCAGCGGATGCTCGGACACCGCCACCGCGGCCCGGTTCAACGCGACCGGCAGCGGCAGGTGTGCCACCGAAGCGATCAGCTCATCGATCTCGACCAGCAACAGCTCGGCGAGCACGTCTTCCCGCGCCCGGAAGTGGTTGTACAGCGTCGCCTTGGCGACGCCGGCCCGGGCAGCGATCTGGGCCATGGTGATGCTGGTGCCGTTGGCAAGCACCGCTGCCCGAGCGCCATCCAGGATGGCCGCGCGGCTGCGGCCGGCCACAGCGCCTCGGGAACCCGCTCGGGCGCTCGCCCGACCGCGGGCCGAGTCCACCGGCTCCCCGCCGGCAAGCGGGCCAGCCGGCAACGCCGACGTGGTGGGTACCGCCCGCCCGGTGGTCGGGCACAGCACGATATCGACGAGCGGATCCGGCCGGCGCCGGGGCGGCGGAGCTCCGTGGCTGCTCATACCGGCCACGTTAGAAGCGCGACGGGCGGCGCGACAGCACCCAGGCATCGACACGCCCAGTGTCTCAAGCTGACGTTGAGACTGGCGGCACTGTGCGAAGGGTAGCGGCGCTGTGTCACGAACTAGCGGCGCTGTGTCACGAACTAGCGGCGCTGTGTCACAGGGAGGACGCGTCGCGACACGGACGCGCGTCTCGGGTCAGGCAGCGACGTTCGGCAGCGCCCGCACCTGCGGGCCCTCCGGTCCGAGCTGCGGTGCCGGTGCGAGCACCGGCGCACCCCGCCGGGTGCCCAGGATGGCGGCCCGCTCGGCGAGCAGCTCCTGCCGGCGCAGGCTGTCTGACACGGTGGTGAAGACCTCGGACAGCGGCACGTCGAGCGCGTCGCAGATCGCGGCCAGCAACTCCGAGGACGGCTCCTTATGGCCGCGCTCGATCTCGGACAGGTAGCCCAGGCTCACCCGGGCCGCAGCCGAGACCTCACGCAACGTACGCCGCTGACGCAGCCGCACGGCACGCAGGGTCTCGCCGACGACATGGCGCAGAACAGCCATTGTGCGACACCCCTCTCCTCGCCCGGCAACCCGAGCCCGGCGGTTGCGACGATTCCTGCCTTACCTTGTCGATGCTAGTCGGCGCACCGATGAGGCCATCGAGCAAACCTGGTTGTTTGCTCAAAGCGAACCTCGTTCGTTATCTCGAAAGCGAACCTCGGTTGTTCATATCGACGCCCGCTCGGCGACGTTGAGCAACAACGCCACGGCATGTTCAACGGTTTGCCGGCGGATACTGTTCCGGTCGCCCGCCAGCTCCAGCTCCGACACCGTCTCGCCCTGCGGGCCGACCGCCGCTAGGAACACAGTGCCGACCGGCCGGCCGTCCTGCGGGTCCGGACCGGCCACCCCGGTGACACCGAGGCCCCAGCTCGCCGACAGCCGGGCCCGGACGCCCCGGGCCAGCTCCAGCGCCACCTGCGGATCCACCGCGCCGGCTCGAGCCAGCAATGCCTCCGAGACCCCAACCACGCTTGCCTTCAGGTCGGTCGCGTAGGGCACCACGCCGCCGCGGAAGGTGGCACTGGCACCCGGAGTGCCGGTTAGCGTGGCCGCCACCAGGCCGCCGGTCAACGATTCCGCCACCGCCACCGTCTGCTGCCGGCGCAGCAGCAGCGCGTGCAGCCTGGCCGCCGAGATCTTCCACCGACTCGCCGCCGCCTCGCCCGCCCGGCTCATCACCCGGCCCACCCAGCTCGATCAGGCCGGTCGGTTCGCTCACGCCGCCGGATTCCGGCCGAGCTTGGCGGTGAGCCGGCCGGCCCGGCGCAGGCTGAGCGCCCGGAAGACGTAGTCCACCCCGGTGACCAGGGTCAGCGCGACCGCCAACCACATCACCACCTCGGCACCGGTGCGCCAGCCGTCGGACAGCGGCAGCACCAGCAGGCCGATCGCCACCGCCTGCACCGTCGTCTTGACCTTGCCGCCCCGGCTGGCCGGCATCACGCCGTGCCGGATCACCCAGAACCGGAGCAGGGTCACCCCGATCTCGCGGACCAGGATCAGCGCGGTCACCCACCAGGACAGCCGGTCCAGCACCGAGAGCCCCACCAGGGCGGTGCCGATGAGCGCCTTGTCCGCGATCGGATCGGCAAGCTTGCCGAACTCGGTGACCAGCCCGCGGCGGCGGGCCAGGTCGCCGTCGATCCGGTCGGTGAGGCTGGCCACCACGAAGATCCCGCAGGCGACCACCTGCCATGCCCCGGAATGGCCACCGCGCTGGCACAGCGCCAGGGCAAAGAACGGCACCAGCACCAGTCGCAACACGGTAAGCCCGTTGGCCAGGTTCCACACCGACACCGTGGTGACCGGATCGGCCAGGTGATCGATCTCGGCGGCCGGCCGCGCCAGCGGCCGGTCGATCCCGGTCATCGGGCGGTTCCAGGCAGCACCTCGGCGACCAGATCGGCCCCGTCGGTGTCCATCACGACGGCCTGCACGAACCGGCCGGCCCGCAGCCCGTCCGGCTCTCCGACCAGGCGCACCGCCCCGTCGGTTTCCGGTGCCTGGTGCGCCGCCCGGCCCACCGGCTCGAGCCCGGGTTCGCCGTCCTGCTCGATCAGCACGGTCAGCGTCTGCCCCGTGCGATCCTCTGCTCGCTGGCTCATCAGCTCCTCGGCCAGCGCGGACAGCCGGCCGACCCGCTCGTCGATCACCGCGGCCGGCAGCTTGTCGGGCAGCCGCTGGGCCTCGGTGCCCTCCTCGTCGGAATAGCCGAAGACGCCCACCGCGTCCAGTCGGGCCAGGTCCAGGAACCGCTCCAGCTCGGCGACGTCCTGCTCGGTCTCGCCTGGGAAGCCGACGATCACATTGCTGCGGAAGCCGGCCTCCGGCGCCAGCGCCCGGGCGGTCGTGATCAGCTCGGTAAACGCCTCGGTGGACCCGAACCGCTTCATCCGGCGCAGCACCTGCGCCGAGGCGTGCTGGAAGGACAGGTCGAAGTACGGCAGCACGCCGGGCGTGCCGGCCAGCACCCCCAGCAGCGACGGCCGCAGCTCGGCCGGCTGCAGGTAGGCCACCCGGATCCAGCTCGATGCCATCCACCGCGGCCAGCTGCGGCAACAGCTTCTCCAGGGCCCGGAGGTCACCCAGATCCTTGCCGTAGGAGGTCGAGTTCTCGCTGACCAGCACCAGCTCCCGGACGCCGTGCTCGGCCAGCCAGCGCGCCTCGGCCAGCAACTCGGCCGGCGGCCGGGACACGAACGCTCCGCGGAAGGACGGGATGGCGCAGAACGTGCACCGGCGGTCGCAACCGGAGGCCAGCTTCAGGTAGCCGGTGGCCGAGTCTGCGAGCCGCTTGCGGACCGGGGTCGGTCCCCAGCGGTGCCCGGGGACGGCCACCTCGGCGACCGCCGCCGGCCGGCTGGCCGGGCTGATCGGCAGCAGCGTGCGCCGGTCGGCGGGCTGGTGGGACGGCATCAGCTGGCCGGCCAGCACCTCGGCCAACCGCCGGTCGATCTCGGGATAGCTGTCGAAGCCGAGCACCGCGTCGGCCTCGGGCAGTGCCTCGGCCAGCTGGTTGCCGTACCGCTCGGCCAGGCAGCCGACCGCGATGACCTTGCGCTCACCGTCGGCCGCGGCCAGCAGCGTGTCGATGGAGTCCTTCTTGGCCGAGTCGATGAAACCGCAGGTGTTGACCAGCACCACCTGGGCGTCGTCGGCCTCGGTCAACTGCCAGCCCCGAGCCGCCAGGCTGCCGGCGAGTTCCTCGGAGTCCACCTCATTGCGGGCGCATCCGAGCGTCACTATCGCGACATTGCCGGGTTGCGGAGCGGGCACACGGCAAGGCTACCCGCCCGGCAACCCTCGGCAGTCCACCCGCGACCGGCCAGCCACCCCGGTGCGAAGCCGGCCGATCGGCGAACTCGCTAGCCTCGCAGGCGTGGCTCAACCAGTACTTCCCGCTCGGGTTCGTCGCGCCCGCACCCCGGACGTGCCGGCGATCAAGGCGCTCATCGACCTTTACACCGGCCAGCGGCTGCTGCTGGCCAAGGACACCGTGACCCTCTATGAGAGCGTGCAGGAATTCCGGGTCGCCGAGCTGGACGGCAAGGTGGTGGGCTGCGGTGCGATGCACGTGCTCTGGGAAGACCTGGGTGAGGTGCGCACGCTGGCCATCCGGCCCGAATTCCGCGGCCACAAGATCGGTGACCAATTGCTCGCCAGCCTGATCGAGGGAGCCCGCGAGCTGGGGCTGCGCCGGCTGTTCGCACTCACCTTCCAGACCCGGTTCTTCGCCCGGCACGGATTCGTGGAGATCGAGGGCACTCCGGTGGACAGCGAGGCCTACGCGCAGCTGCGCCGCTCCTACGACGCGGGCATCGCCGAATTCCTCGACCTGGAGTACGTGAAGCCGAACACGCTCGGTAACACTCGCATGCTTCTGGACCTCTAAAATTCAGGCATTAATAAGCTCAGTTACCGCGCGCCTCAACTGTCACATGACACCGAACACCTAGCGTGTCCGCTGGAGGTGTTGTGATGACCGGATTCCAGTTGACCCGGCCGCGTCCCGCAGTGGCGCCGACGCAGCTGCCCTGGGCCGAGCCCGCGCAGACGCCGGCCGCCGAGTCGCAGATCCGGACCGGCCGGCACGCGTGCGAGGCGCGGGCCAGGCTCACCCTGCGACGGCTGTTCTACCTGGCAAGGCACGCCGCTCGCTGAACGCGCTACGACGAGGCCTCGGTCGCCACTGGCGACCGAGGCCTCGTGCTATGTCGGCACCGAATTCACACCTCGTCCGGCCCGTCCATCTCGTCCTCGCCGTCCTCGGCCACCAGGTCCTCCGCGCTGCCGCCGTTGCGCAGCGCGTAGAGCAGGCCGGCCAGCTCGTCCGGCTTGACCAGCACGTCGCGCGCCTTGGAGCCCTCCGACGGTCCGACGATGCCGCGCGACTCCATCAGATCCATCAGCCGGCCGGCCTTGGCGAAGCCAACCCGCAGCTTGCGCTGCAGCATGGAGGTCGAACCGAACTGGGTGGACACCACCAGCTCCACCGCCTGCAGGAACACGTCAAGGTCGTCGCCAATGTCCGGGTCGATGTCCTTCTTGGCCGCGGTTGGTGCGGTGACGTCCTCGCGATACGTCGGCTGCAGTTGCTGCTTGCAGTGCTTGACGATCGAGACGATCTCGGCGTCGGTGACATAGGCCCCCTGGATCCGGGCCGGCTTGGAAGCGCCCATCGGCAGGAACAACCCGTCGCCCTTGCCGAGCAACTTCTCCGCGCCGGGCTGGTCCAGGATGACCCGCGAGTCGGTGACCGAGGAGGTCTTGAAACCCAGCCGGGACGGCACGTTCGCCTTGATCAGGCCGGTCACCACGTCCACCGACGGACGCTGGGTGGCGATCACCAGGTGGATGCCGGCGGCCCGGGCCAGCTGGGTGATGCGGACGACGGCATCCTCCACGTCCCGCGGCGCGACCATCATCAGGTCGGCCAGCTCGTCCACGATCACCAGCAGGTACGGGTAGGGCTGGTAGACCCGTTCGCTGCCCGGCGGGGCGACCAGCTCACCGTTGCGTACCTTGCGGTTGAAGTCGTCGATGTGTCGGACCGCCGAGGCCTCCATGTCCTCGTAGCGCAGGTCCATCTCGCGGACCACCCAGCCGAGTGCGTCGGCGGCCTTCTTCGGGTTGGTGATGACCGGCGTGACCAGGTGCGGGATGCCCTGGTAGGCGGCGAACTCGACCCGCTTCGGATCGATCAGCACCATCCGCACCTGGTCCGGGGTGGCCCGGGTCAGCACGGACAGGATCAGCGAGTTGATGCAGGACGACTTGCCCGCGCCCGTGGCACCGGCGACCAGCAGGTGCGGCATCTTGGCCAGGTTGGCCACCACGAAACCGCCCTCGACGTCCTTGCCAAGCGCGGCCAGCATCGGGTGGTGGTCGCGCAGCGCGACGCCGGAGCGGAGCACGTCGCCAAGCATCACGATCTCCGGGTCGGCGTTCGGGATCTCGATGCCGACGGCTGACTTGCCGGGGATCGGGCTGATGATCCGGACGTCCGGGCTCTTCACGGCGTAGGCGATGTTGCGGGTCAGCTGGGTGATCCGCTCCACCTTCACCGCCGGTCCCAGTTCGACCTCGTAACGGGTCACCGTGGGGCCGCGGCTGAACCCGGTCACCGCGCAGTCGACGTTGAACTCCTCGAACACCTGCGACAGGGCCGCGATCACCTCGTCGTTGGCCTTGGTGTGCACCAGGTGCTGGCTGCCGGCGCCGAGCAGGTCGGTGGGCGGCAGCGTGTACAGCCCCGCACCCCCATTCAGCTCCAGCTGGGTGGGCCGGGTGATCGGTGGCAGCTCCTCCTCGACCGGTGGCTTGCTGGAGCGGGGCTTGCGCGGCTTCGCAGGCGGCTCCGGCAGCGCGTCGGTGGCTGCGTCGGGAGTTGCCTCATCGTCCGAGGGAAACGGATCGTCGAGGAACGGTTCGGGCGCGCGCCGGGCACGGCGCGGCGGCCGGATCGGCTCGTCCCAGTCCTCCCCGACCGGCTCGTCGGCGTGCCCGAACAGGTCGCGGACCAGTTCCGGCAGGGCACTGACCGGGGTGGCGGTGACCACCAGGGTGCCGAAGCACCCGAGCAGGAACAGCAGCAGCAGCACCAGGCTGGGCGGCAGCACCCGTTCCAGCTGGCCGGGCAGCGCACCGAGCAGGCCACCGGCGTGCGACCAGCCGTGCGGGCTGGTCGGCGAGTCCGCCCACAGGTGCAGCATGCCGGTGACGGTGATCGCCAGCGATCCACCACCGACCAGCAGCCGGCCACGCCGCTCGGGCTGCGGTTGCTGGCGCAGCACGTGCACCGCCCAGGTCGCGAACAGCACCGGCAGCAGCACCGCCGCGTTGCCGACCAGCAGCCGGTAGCCGGCGGTCACCGCCCGGCCGAGCGCACCGGCCGCGGTGAACCAGACCGCCACGGCTGACACCGCGGCTACCGCCAGCACGGCCAGGCCGGCTCCGTCCCGGCGGTGCGCCGGATCGAGCTCACGGGCGGTCGCGGCATTGCGGCCGACCGCCCGGGCGAGGGTGCCGGCCAGCAGTCCGAGCAGGTGCCAGAGCCGGCTCAGCACCCGGCCCACCACGGCTAGCGGCGGGCGCTGGCTGGGCTGCTTACCGCCCCGGACGGCCCGGCCTGACGATGCCTGCCGGGTCTTGGTCGAAGTCGATGCTGCCACCCAGTCAAGGTAACGCTCTAGGTCAGCTTGAGGGCGGACCGACACCGACACCGGCGGACAGCGCCGCCTGAGCTACAAGCCGGCGGCCGCCAGATCCTGGCGCAGGTGACTGATCTCGTGCTCGGTAGCATCCACGATCGGCAGCCGGACCGGGCCGGCCGGCCGACCCTGCAGGGCCAGCCCGGCCTTCACCAGGATCACCCCCTGGGTACGGAAGATGCCGGTGTAGATCGGCAGCAGCTGTCGGTGCAGGGCCAGCGCTTCGGCCACGTCGCCGCGCAGGTAAGCCTCGATCAGCTGCTTGGTCAGCGTGCCGGAGAAGTGGGTGGAGGTGCCCACCACGCCTACCCCGCCGACCGAGAGCAGCGGCAGGGTGAACGCGTCATCGCCGGCGTAGTAGGCCAGCCCGGTCTCGGCGATCACCCGGGCGGATGAGCTGAGGTCGAGCTTGGCGTCCTTGACCGCGACCACGTTCGGGTGCTCGGCCAACGCGATCATGGTCTCCGGCGCCACCGCCGCGCCGGTCCGGCCGGGAATGTCGTAGATCATGACCGGCAGGTCGGTCGCATCGGCGATCGCCCGGAAGTGCCGGAGCATGCCGGCCTGCGGCGGCTTGGAGTAGTACGGCGCGACCACCAGCAGCCCGTCGGCACCGGCCCGTGCGGCCCGCTCGGCCAATCCAATGCTGTGCACGGTGTCGAAAGTGCCGACTCCGGCCACCACCTTCGCCCGGTCACCGACCGCCTCGCGCACCGCGGCGATCAGCTCGGCCTTCTCCGCGTCGCTGGTGGTGGGCGCCTCGCCGGTAGTGCCGCTGATCACCAGGGCGTCGTTGTGCTGGCTGTCCACCAGGTATCCGGCCAGCTTGGCGGCGTTGTCGGTATCCAGCTCGCCGGCCACGGTGAACGGGGTGACCATGGCGGTCAACAGCCGGCCGAACGGCGGCTCGGTATGCATCGGCATGCGATAACGCTACCGCCGCGAACCCAGGATCGCCGTCACCAATCGCCCCAATCCACCAGCTGGTCGGCCAGCGGTCGACCGGCCTCGATCAGCTCGGCGTTGCGATCGTCCGACCGGGCGACCCACTCGCGAGCCTGCTCGGCGCTCTTGCCGAAGGCGACGTGCCGCTGCAGCAACCCCGCTCGTCGCTGGTCGGCCGGCGGATCCAGGTACCAGATCTCGTCCAGCAGCGGACGCACCTCCGGCCAATGCAGCAGGTAGTTGCCCTCGGTGACCACCAGCGCCGTCTCCGGCCGGATGCCCACCGCGGCCGCGATCGAGTCCTCCAGCGCGCGGTCGAACACCGGTGCGTACACCACCCCGGTTTCGCTGCGCAGCCGGCGTAGCAGCGCGGCGTAGCCGGGTCGGTCGAACGTCTCCGGCGCGCCCTTGCGATCCCGCAGGCCGAGCCGGCGCAGTTCGGCGTCGGCGAGGTGGAAGCCGTCCAGGCCGAGCAGTGCGGCGTCCGGACCGAGTTCGCCGACCAGCCGCTCGGCCAGTCTGGACTTGCCGGCACCCGGCGGCCCGGCGATGCCTAGCATCCGGCGGCTACCGGTGGCCATCAGCTGTCGAGCGCGCTCCAGCAGCCGGCCGAGTTCCCGAGCCGGCTGGCTCACCGCTCGCCGACCAGCGGTGAGGACGCCAGTTCCGAGGAGTCGGGCAACCTGGTGATCACGAAGTCGGCGAACGCCGGCGGCACGAGCTCGCGCAGTTGCCGCAGGCACTCGATGACCACCGTGCGCATCTCCTGGTCGGCATGCTCGGCCGCTCGCATCCCGATCAGCTGCCGCCAGGCCCGCAAGTTGCCGGTGATGACCAGGGTGGTGGCGCTGGCTCCGGGTAACAGCGTCCTGGCGGCCTGTCGTAGTTGCTTGCGGCGCAATCCGGCCTGCTCGCTGCCGGCATAGCGTTCGGCCAGGCCGGCCAGCAGCTCGCGGTGCGCCTGCTCGGCCGCCGCGACGCCGGCCAGGAATGCTTCATGCAGGTGCTCGTCGGCGGCCACCGCGGCGGGCTCGACCACCGCGGCCTGCTCGGCGAGATGCCGTGGCGACAGGGCGGAGAAGCTGAAATGCCGGTGCCGGGTCAGCTCGGCAGCCAACGCCCGGGAGATGCCGGTGAGGTAGAAGGTGGCGCTGGCATGCTCCAGCACCTGCAGGTGACCCACCTGCAGCAGGTGGCCGAGGTAGCCGGCATTGGTCGCGGTCGCCGGCACGGTCTTCTGCCAGGCCTGGTAGCAGCTGCGGCCGGCGAACTCGACGAGCGCGGCGCCGCCGTCGGCGTCGGGCTGCCAGTCCACCCCGTCCGGCCGGCGGAACTCGGTCCATGCGATCAGCTGCACCCTGGGCGTCACGATCTCCGGCACCGGCTCAGTGTAGGAGGCGACAGCAGAGTGACATCATTGGGCGTCATCTAGCGCTTGCAATGATGTCGTGATGATGCCATCATGACGTCATGGAGTTGGAACAGTTCTTGCACGATGTATCTCGCCAGCTGACCGCAGCCGCGGCACTGGGCGACGAGCGCACTCGCGAGGTGGCGGCGGCACTGGCCGATACCGCCCGCTCGTCGGTGCGCATGGCAATCCTGGACGCTCTGGCGGCGGCCACCATCGAGGTGACCGATGCGCTGCATGCGGCCTCCGGCAGCGCGCAACCGGCTCCGGCCGTCACGCTGCAGCTCACCGGCGACCAGGTCCGGTTCACCGTCTCCGCCCCGCCCGATGAGGAGCCGCCCGAGCCCGCCCCGAGCCGGGCCGATGACGGCGACGCCACCGCCCGGATTTCGCTGCGGCTCACCGACACGCTGAAGGCCGATATCGAGCGGGCCGCCGGAAAGGCGGGGCTGTCGGTGAACAGCTGGTTGGTGCGGGCGGCCACCACGGCGCTGCGACCGGCCGGCACGCCGTCCGGCGGCTGGCACTCCACCGGCGGCGGACACCGATTCACCGGCTGGGTAACCGGCTGACCATTCTTCCTACAACCGCAAGGAGCATTCCATGTTGGACCGAACCTTCCCGGTGTCCGGCCGGATCGACCTCGACTGCCAATTCGGCAGCGGGTCGCTCAGCGTGCAGGCCCGCGACGGGGTGACCGAGGCCCGGGTGGCCATCCGGCCGCGCGAGGCCGACCTGCCGGTCGAGCAATTGTTCCGGGTCGAGCTGACCGGCAACCGGCTGGAGGTCATCGAGCAGGGCGAGCACGGTAACTCGCTGCTGCAGGCGGTGCTCGGCGGCGACCTGCGCAACGTCCGGAATCGGATCTTCAGCCGGCGGGAGGTCGACATCGAGATCGAGCTGCCCACCGGATCGTCGCTGAAGGCGGCCGTAGCCTCGGCCTCCGTCACCAGCACCGGCCGGATCGGTCAGGCCAGCGTCAGCAGCGGCTCGGCCAGCGTCGAACTCGATGTGGTGGACGGCCCGCTGCACGTGCGCGGCGGCAGCGGCGACCTGGTGGCCAACCACGTGACCGGTGACGCGAACGTGCGCGGCGGCAGCGGGCAGTTGCGGATCGGTGAGATCGGCGGTGCGCTCTCGGTCGCGGTCGGCAGCGGCGACATCGAGGTCGGCATCGCGCACGGCGGCGTGCGGGTCCGGTCGGGCTCCGGCACCACCCTGATCGAGGTTGCCGAGCGGGACGTGGACATCGCCAGCAGCTCCGGCCAGGTCACCATCGGCCTGCGGGCCGGGCAGCAGGCACGGCTGGACGTGGCCACCGGCAGCGGCCGACTGCACACCGAGATGCCGGTGCAGGACTCCAGCCCGGCCGGCGAGGCGATCACCGTCCGGGCCCGCACCGGCTCCGGCGACGTGATCATCCGGCGGGCCGCCACCGTGCCGGAGTAAGCCGGCGGCTCCGGCCAGGGGAACGGTCAGCCCAGGGAACGTGCCAGCGCCGGTGCCAGGTCGCCGGCGCCGGTGACCGCGATGTCGGCCAGTCCCAGCCAGCCGGCCAGATCGGCCAGCTCCTCGGCCAGCTGTCCGGCCACCAGCGGCTGATCGATCTCCGGCTCGCCCCAGGCCGACTGCACCAGCAGCACCCCCGCCTTCCGGTCGGCCTTCAGGTCCACCCGGGCGACCAGGTCGTCTCCGAGCAGGAAGGGCAGCACGTAGTAGCCGTGCACCCGCTGGGCGGCCGGGGTGTAGATCTCGATCCGGTAATGGAAGTCGAACAGCCGCAGCGCCCGGTCCCGGAACCACACCAGCGGGTCGAACGGACTGAGCAGCGCGCGAGCGTCCACCCGGCGCGGCCGCCGAGCTTCCGGCCACAGGTATGCCGGCTGCTTCCAACCCCGGACGGTGACCGGCAGCAATTCCCCCGACGCGACCAGCTCGGCGACCCGCTCCCGCGAGGACGCGACCGGCAACCGGAAGTAGTCGCGCAGATCCGGCTCGGTGGCCACGCCGTAGGCGCGCGCGGCGATCCGGATCAGCTCACGGTGGGCGTCCGGCTCGCTCGGGGTCGGGGTCGCCAGAACCTCCGACGGCAGGATCCGTTCGATCAGGTCGTAATGCCGCTCGAAGCTGACCCGCCGGGCAGCTCCGACCTCACCGGCCCAGAACAGGTATTCCAGCGCGATCTTCCCGTCGTGCCAGTTCCACATCTGGCCGGCCTGGCGGGGCGCCCGTTCGATGCCCAGGTCGGCGCTGCGCAGCGGACCCTCCAGCTTCACCCGGCGCCTGACCTCGTCGAGCAGCCCGGGCCGCTCCCGGGCGATCCGGCGCATGCCGCCCCAGGCTTCGTCGCGGGCCCGAGCCATCCGCCAGCGCAGCAGCGGATGGGTGCGCAGTGGAATCAGCGAGGCTTCGTGCGCCCAGTACTCGACGTATTCCCGCTGCAACCGGCCGGTCGTATGGGCGGTCAGCCGGTCCAGAATCTCGCGCGGGTAGGGGCCGAGCCGGGAGTACACCGGCAGGTAGTGCGAGCGGCTGAGCACGTTGACCGAGTCCAGCTGCAGCAGGCCCATCGTGTCCACGACCTTGCGGATGTGCCGCGCGGTGATCGCCCCCGCCGGCCGGGGCGCGCCGAAGCCCTGCGCGGCCAGTGCTATCCGCCGGGCGGCGGCCACGGTGAGCTGCAACTCGGACATTGCGACATTGCATCATGCGGCACCGACACCGCGCAGCGTGGGCGGCTGGGTCGCACGACCGCCTTCCTCAGCCGAAGCGTGCGACGATGCCCCGGTGACCGAGTTCCTGAAGCACCTGGGCGAGCACGTCGGCGCCTGGCTGTATCTGATCTCGGCATTCTGCGCGTTCGCCGAGGCCGCGATCCTGATCGGCATGGTGCTGCCCGGCGAGGCGGCGCTGCTGGTGGCCGGCTACTACTGCCACGAGGGCGTGCTCCGGTTGGAGCTGATGGTGCCGATCGCGATCGCGGCCGCCATCGCCGGCGACTCGGTGGGTTATGAGTTCGGACGCAAGTTCGGTCCCGGCCTGCGCCGTACCCGGCTCGGCCAGTTCGTCGGCGAGCACCGCTGGTCGACCGTGGACAGCTTCCTGCACCGGCACGGCGGCAAGGCGGTGTTCCTGGGCCGGCTGACCGCGCTGCTGCGCGCCCTGATGCCCTCGATGGCCGGGATGAGTGGCATGCGCTACCGGACCTTCCTGGCCTACAACGCCGCCGGCGGCATCCTCTGGGGTGGCGGCTGCATCCTCGTCGGCTGGGCGTTCGCCTCGGCACTCGACCGGATCGAGAAGTACCTGACCTGGGGCCCGCTGGCCGCGCTCGCGGTCGGCGTCCTGGTGGCCTACCTGGTGCATCGCCGGCGGTCCCGGCGCAGGGTGGGCAGCGAGTCGTAGCCCTCGGCCGGCTCGCCGTAGGCTCGATTGCTGTGGCAGATGTGAGCGTGCGGCCGGCAACCGTGCAGGACGCGGCCGAGATCGGCCGGCTGCAGAACGACACCTGGCAGCTTGCCTACCGCACGTTGCTGCCGGCCGAGGTGCTGGTCAGCCTGGACGCCGACCGGTTCGCCGCCAGCTGGCAGGCCGCGATCGCCCGGCCGCCCAGCGCTGCCCACCACGTGCTGGTGGCGCAGGAGGGCGACCGGTTGGTCGGCTTCGCCGCGTTCGGCCCGGACGCCGATCGGCAGCCGAACGATCCGGATCCCGAGCACACCGCCGCGATCAGCACGCTGCTGGTCGAACCGCGCTGGGCCAGGCGCGGCCACGGCTCCCGGCTGCTGGCCGCGGTGGCCGACATCGCCCGCGACGACGCGGTGCGCCGGCTGGTCACCTGGGTGCCGGCAGCCGACACGGCATCGCTGGAGTTCTACCGGTCCGCCGGCTGGGCGGCCGACGGGCTGCAGCGCGGCCTGGACACCGGGGCAGGTACGGTCGCTGAGTTGCGGCTGCACACCGCGCTGGTCGGCTGATCCAAGCGGAACAGAAAGAAGCATGAGCAATGGCGTTCTCCGGAATCTCCTTCACCGCCTTGGATTTCTACGAGGATCTGGCGGCGGACAACTCCAAGACGTTCTGGACCGCGAACAAGCACATCTACGACGAGCAGGTGAAGGCCCCGCTGCTCGCGCTGGCCGCCGAGCTGGAGCGGGAGTTCGGCCCGGCCAAGCTGTTCCGGCCGTACCGCGATGTCCGGTTCGCCAAGGACAAGACGCCCTACAAGGAGCACCAGGGCGTCTACTTCGCCGAGGCCCGGCGCTACCTGCAGATCTCGGCCGCCGGCATGTACGCCAGCGGCGGCATCTACGAGATGGCCTCCGACCAGGTGGACCGGTTCCGCCGCGCGGTCGCCGACGACCTGCCCGGCGAGGCGCTCGCGCAGGTCATCGCCGCGGCCGAGAAGGCCAAGCTGAAGATCCACGGCGACCGGCTCACCCGGGCGCCGTCCGGCTATCCGAAGGACCATCCGCGCGTCGAGTTGCTGCGGCACAAGTCGCTGTACGCGACCCGCGAGTTCGGCTGCCCGGACTGGATCCAGACGCCGCGCGCCAAGACCGAGCTGGTCAAGGCCTGGCGGTCGATGCGTCCGCTGATCGACTGGCTGGACAAGCACGTCGGGCCGTCCGACCTGCCGGTGGCCCGCAAGGGCCAGGCCTGACCGGACCTGCGCGGGCCTGACGTACACGCGCCTGACCTGACCTGCTCGGGCCGATTACCCTCCGGAGCCCTTCTCGATGGCGGTGCGCAGCGCCTCCCGGCCGCGCCGCCGATCGCCGGCCAGGTCATAGAGCTGAGCCAGCCGGAACCAGCCGCGCCAGTCGTCCGGAGCGGCCTGCACCACCGCACGCTGCGCCGCAAAATGCGCATCGGCGGCAGCGCGATCCGGCCGTCCGGACGGCAGCCGCGGCACGTCCGGCGGGTGTGCGTCCAACCCTTCGGCCAGCAGCCGCTCGGCCAGCCGCTGACTTGCCAGCCCGAACCGCAACTCGGCGACCACCACCCAGATTCCGATCAGCGGCAACACCAGCACGGCCACTCCGAGCAGCCGTAGGCTCCAGTCGTGCCGACCGAGCAGGTAGCTCGCGCGGTAGCCGATCAGCACGAAATAGACCGCCAGCGCGGCCACCAGCGCGATCACCACGACCAGCGGGTTGCTCCCCCGGCGAGCCGACCCGGCGCTCACAGCCCGAGCAGCGGGCCGAGGCCCACGGTCAGGCCGGGCCGGGAAATCACCTCCCGGACGGCCAGCAGCACGCCCGGCATGAACGATGACCGGTCCAGCGAATCGTGCCGGATGGTGAGCGTCTCGCCCTCGGCGCCGAACACGATCTCCTGGTGGGCGACCAGGCCGGCCGCCCGCACCGCGTGCACCCGGACGCCGTCCACCTCCGCACCCCGCGCACCGGCCAGCCCGGTCGAGGTCGCGTCCGGCGAGGCACCCAGACCAGCCTCCCGGCGGCTCCGCGCGATCAGCTCGGCGGTCCTGATCGCGGTGCCGGAAGGCGCGTCGGCCTTGCCCGGATGGTGCAGCTCGATCACCTCGGCCGAGGCGAAGTACGGCGCGGCCAGCTCGGCGAACCGCATCGACAGCACCGCGCCGATGCCGAAGTTGGGTGCCACCACCGCGCCCAGCTCCGGCTTGCCGGCCAGCCAGCCCCGCAACGTCTCCAGCCGCTCGGCGGTGAAGCCGGTGGTGCCGACCACGGCATGCCGGCCCTGGCCCAGCACCACCTGCAAGTTGTCCATCACCGCATCCGGATGGGTGAAATCCACCACCACCTGGGCATCGGCCAGCTCGGTCAGCCGGTCACCGACATCCAGCGCCGCCACCAGCCGCAGGTCGTCGGCCGCCTCCACCGCGGCGCACACCTGCTGGCCCATTCGGCCGCGGCTGCCCAGCACGCTCACCCGGATCGGCTCCGTGCTCATCATCAGACCGCCGCGTCGAAATCGTGCTCGCCGAACGGTCCGACCACGGTCAGGCAGCGCTGCTGGGAGATCAGCTCGGCGGCGAGTTCGTTCACCGCGACCGGAGTGACCGCCTCGATCTGGGCGAGCAGGTCGTCCACCCCAAGCACGTCGCCGTAGCTGAGTTCGGCCTTGCCGATCCTGCTCATCCGGGATCCGGAGTCCTCCAGGCCGAGCACCATGGCACCGGCCAGCTGACCCTTGCCCCGCTCCACCTCGTCGTCGGCCAGCCCGTCCCGGACCACCGAGTCGAGCACCTGGGACATGATCGAGACCACCTCGTCGGCCTTGCCCGGCTGGCAGCCGGCGTACATCCCGAACATCCCGTCGCCGGCGTAGGAGGAGGTGTAGGAGTAGGTCGAGTAGGCCAGCCCGCGCTGCTCGCGGATCTGCTGGAACAGCCGGGACGAGGTGCCGCCGCCGATCGCGGTGGACAGCACGCCGAGGCAGAACCGCCGCTCGTCGAAGCGGGACAGCCCCAGCACGCCGAGCACGATGTTCGCCTGCTCGGTGTCGTCGCTGAGCACCCCGACCGGACGAACCGGGCTGGTGTGCTGGCGCCGGTCCGGTCGCAGCTTGCCGCCGCCGGTGGCCTCCAGCCGGCCGTCGAAGGCCTTGCGGACCAGCCCGACCACCTCCGAGTGCTCGATGTTGCCGGCCACCGACACCACCATCTCGGCCGGCTTGTAGCGGCGCGCGTAGTACCCGTGGATCTGGGTCCGGCTCAGCCGGTTGACCGATTCCTCGGTGCCCAGGATCGGCCGGCCGAGCGGGCTGTCGCCGAACATCGACAGCGAGAACTCGTCGTGCACCAGGTCGGACGGGTCGTCGTCGCGCATCAGGATCTCCTCCAGCACGACGGTGCGTTCGGTGTCCACGTCGCTGGCGGCGATCGTCGCATTCAGCACCACGTCGGCGATGACCTCGACCGCCAGCGGCAGCTCCCGGTCCAGCACGGTGGCATAGAAGCAGGTGTGCTCCTTCTCGGTGAAGGCGTTGAACTCACCGCCGACCGCGTCGATGGACAGCGCGATATCCAGGCCGCTGCGGTGCCGGGTGCCCTTGAACAGCAGGTGTTCCAGGAAGTGGCTGCTGCCGGCCACCGAGGGCTGCTCGTCGCGGGAACCGATACCGACCCAGATACCCACGCTGGCCGACCGGACGCCGGGCATCGCCTCGGTGACGATGCGCAGCCCACCCGGCAGCACGGTCCGCCGGATGATGCCGCCGCCGGAGGCGGGCAACGTACGGGTGGAGGCTCGAGCGCTCTGATTCCCCCTGATCTTCGCGCCAGCGCCCACAGCCGCACCGCTCCGGCCGCCAACCCGCTTCGCGCCTTGCTCGTTCCTCGCTCGATGCTCACTCGCCCTCGGCGCTACGCGCCTGCGATGCTCACTCATCGCACCAGCCTATTCGGCGGCAAGCAGCCGCCTGGCCAGTGCCGCGGTCTGCGGCGTGAACAGCACCAGCCGTGCGGTGCCGTCCTGTTCGGTACCGGTGATCACCTCGCCGGCGATCGCGATCGCGTCCTCGACCGGCCACCGGTACACCCCGGCCGAGATCAGCGGGAAGGCGACCACCCGCGCGCCGAGTTCGGCCGCCACCCGCAGCGACTCGCGGTAGCAGGAGCGCAGCAGCGCGCTGCGATCCTCGGATTGGGAGTACACCGGCCCGACCGTGTGGATCACCCAGCGCGCCGGCAGGTCGCCCGCCGTGGTGGCCACCGCCTGCCCGGTTGGCAGGCCATCGCGGTACTGCCCGTCCCGCAGCGCCCGGCACTCGGCCAGGATCGCCGGGCCTCCCCCGCGATGGATGGCGCCGTCCACCCCGCCGCCACCGAGCAGGCTGGAGTTGGCGGCGTTCACGATCGCATCCACCCGTTGTTCGGTGATGTCACCGGTGACCAGTTCCAGTCGCATGCTCCACCTCCGGCAGATCGCGATTTACAGCGCCCGGCGGGCCCAGGACTGCGGATCGTCCACCATCTTGCGCACGTGTGCCGGCAGCTTGCCGGTGAGCAGCTGCTGCAGCGAGGTCTCGTCCAGCACCCGGCGCAGGCTGGCCCGCACCGCCACCCAGAGGCCGGGCACGTGCTGGGCCAGGCCCGAGTAGTTCATCTCATCCGGCCGCAGCCCGCGCACCTCAGCCAACGGCCCGTCCACCGCCCGGATCACCGCGCCGATGGAGATGTCGGCGGCCGGCCGGGCCAGCGCGTAGCCGCCCTCGGCACCGCGCATGGAACGGACGATGCCCGCGCGGCGCAGGTCGCCGAGGATGGCCTCGACGAACTTGCGCGGCAGCTGCTGCTCCCCGATGACCACGTCGATCTTCACCAGCCGCGGGGCGTGCTCGGCCAGTACCAGCAGCGCCCGCACCGCGTAATCGCTCTTCGCAGAGATCTCCACCAGCGTATTGTCCCGCATTCCCTAGAGAAGCCGGGGAAGGCGGTCGGACCGGCGGCTCAGCGCGCCGGCGCGGCGGCGGCCGGCTGGCCCACCGCACGCAGCCATACCCGCTGCCCGGGCTGCAGCTCCAGCACGTCGGCCTGGCCGCGGGTCAGCTGCACCGAGACGGTGCCGTCGTCGGTGTCGAACTCCGCACGCACCTCGAAGCCCAGCCGGAGCAGCCGGCACACCGTGGCCGGCACGCTGCCCGGCTCCGGCTGGCCACTCACCTCGATGTCGTGCGGGCGCACCAGCCGGCCGGCCAGCCGGGTGATCGGGCCGAGGAAGCCCATCACGAACTCGTTGGCCGGCCGGTCGTACAGCTCGCCCGGGCTGCCCACCTGCTCCAACCGGCCGCGGTTGATCACCGCGATCGAGTCGGCCACCTCGAGCGCCTCCTCCTGGTCGTGGGTGACGAAGACGGTGGTCACCTGCATCTGGTCGTGCAACCGTCGCAACCAGTCCCGCAGCTCCTTGCGGACCTGGGTGTCCAGCGCGCCGAACGGCTCGTCCAGCAGCAGCACCCGAGGCTCGACGGCAAGTGCCCGGGCCAGCGCCATCCGCTGCCGCTGCCCGCCGGACAGCTCCGAGGGCATCCGGTCGGCGAACTGGCTCAGGTGCACCAGGTCCAGCAACTCGCCGACCCGGCGGCGGATCTCGGCCTTGCCGCGCTTGCGGATCTCCAGCCCGAAGGCCACGTTGCGGTACACCGACAGGTGCTTGAACGCGGCGTAGTGCTGGAACACGAAACCCACGTTGCGGTGCTGGGCCGGCACGCCGGTGATCTCCCGCCCGTCGAGCTGCACCCGGCCGGAGTCGGCCTGCTCCAGGCCGCCGACGATCCGCAGCAGGGTTGACTTGCCGCCGCCGCTCGGCCCGAGCAGCGCGGTCAGCCGGCCGCCGGGAACCGCCAGGCTGACGTCGTCGAGCGCGACGAAGTCGCCGAACCGCTTGCTCAGGTGCTGCACCGCGATGCTCATGTCACCTTCCTCTTCGCGCAAGCGCTCATGTCATTTCCTCTTCGCGCGAGCGCTCATCGGGCCGCTCGTTCCGCTCCTCGGCGCTGACGCGCCTGCGATGCTCGCTCGCATGTCATTTCCTCTTCGCGCGAGCGCTCATCGGGCCGCTCGTTCCGCTCCTCGGCGCTGACGCGCCTGCGATGCTCGCTCGCATGTCATTTCCTCGGCCGGACGACGGAGATGGCGATGATGCACAGCGCCGCGACGGCGATCAGCACCACCGAGAGCTGGTAGCCACCGGGGTCGAACTGCTCGGCCCGCTGATCCACCAGCAGCGTGACGGTCTGGGTCTGGCCAACCACGCCGCCGGAGACCACCCGCACCGCGCCGAACTCGCCCAGGCAGCGGGCGACGCTGAGCACCACCCCGTAGGCCAGGGCCCACTTGATGGTCGGCAGGGTGATCCGGCGCAGCCGCTGCACCGCGTTCGCACCGAGCGAACGGGCGGCCTGCTCCTGCTCCAGGCCTGCCTCGGTGAGCACCGGCAGCACCTCGCGCAGCACCAGCGGCAGCGACACGAACGCGGTGGCCAGCACCATGCCGGGGGTGGCGAAGATGACCTGCCAGCCGGCACCGGCCAGCGCCGGGCCCAGCCAGCCGGTCTGCCAGCCGTACACCAGGATCAGTGCCAACCCGACCACGATCGGTGAGACGGAGATCGGCAGGTCGATCAGCACGTTGAGGACACCCTTGCCGGGAAAGCGGAATCTAGCCAGCAACAACGCCATGCCGAGACCGAAGATCGTGTTCAACAGCACCGCCGAGCCGGCCACCACCGCGGTCACCTGGTAGGCGTGCACGGCTTCGGTACCGGTCACCGCCGCGGTGAAGGCATGCCAACCCTGCTGCCAGCTGCGCCAGCAGACCACCGCCAGCGGCAGCAGCACCAGCGCCCCGACGTAGCCGACCGCCAGCAGCCGGAGCAGCCAGCGGGATGCCGTCCGGTCAGGCACGGACGGCCACCCAGCGGCGCAGCAGGGTCAGCCCGACGAGCACCAGGCCGCTGATCGCCAGCAGCACCACCGCGGTGGCCGACGCGCCGGCCAGGTCGTCGTCCTGGACCTGCTTGTAGATGTAGAGCGAGGCGACCTCGGTGCGGTACTGCAACTGCCCGGAGATCAGCACCACCGAGCCGTACTCGCCCATCGCGCGGCCGAAGGCGAGCGCACTGCCGGACAGGATCGCCGGCAGCAGCGCCGGCAGCACGATCCGCCGGAAGCTGGTCAGCGGCCCGGCGCCCAGTGAGCGCGCCGCCTGCTCGGCGTCGGTCTCCAGCGCCAGCAGCACCGGCTGCACGGTGCGCACCACGAACGGCAGGGTGACGAACAGCAGCGCCAGCAGGATGCCGGGCTTGGTCGCGTAGGCGTGCAGGCCGACCGGGCTGTCCGGGCCGTACAGGCTGAGCAGCACCAGGCCGGCCACGATGGTCGGCAGCGCGAACGGGATGTCGATCAGCACCTCGAGCACCCGCTGGCCGGCGAAGCGGTCGCGCACCAGCACCCAGGCGATCAGGGTGCCCATCACCGCGTTGACCGCGCTCACCGCGAGCGAGCAGAGCACGGTCAGCCGGATGGCGCTCAGCGCCTCACGTCCGGTGACCGCCTCGACCAGGCCGGACCAACCGGCGCCGGACGCCTTGACCAGCACCGCGGCGAGCGGCAGCAGCACCAGCATGCTGAGCCAGAGCACCGCGACGCCGAGCCCGGCACCGGAAGCCAGCCCGAGCCGCCGGCCCGGCTCGGCCGACCCCCGGTGGTGCCCTGCCCGGGGATGGGCGGCCGGCCCGTCGGTGACCGGCTCGGCGAGCAAGCTCATCCGCTACCAGCCAGGATCTTGGTGATGATGCCGTTCGTCTTGTCGAAGTACTTGCTGTTCACCGACGACCAACCGCCGAGCTCGGCGACGGTCTTGAGGATCTTGGGCATCGGGAACGGATTGCTCGGGTCGTTGGCGCCCTGCACAGTGCCGGCCGAGACCCCGCCCAGCACCGGGCGGTAGCCCTTGCTGGCGAACACCTGCTGCCCGGCCGCGCTCTGCACGAAGGAGAGGAAGTCCCGCGCAGCCTGGGGTGCTTTGCTGGTCACGGCCGCCGGATTCTCGATCAGCACGGTGTCCGCGGGCACCAGGTAGTCCAGGCTCTGCCCCTTCTGCCGGGCCGCGATCGCCTCGTTCTCGTAGGAGATCAGCACGTCGCCGGTGCCGGCCAGGAAGGTCTGGGTTGCCTTGCTGCCGCTCTCCGGCTTGCTGACGATGTTGGCCGCGAACTTCGTCAGGTAAGCCCGTGCGGCGTTGTCATCGCCGCCATTGGCCAGTCCGTGCGCATACGCGGCGAGCAGGTTCCACTTGGCCGAGCCGGACGAGCCGGGATCCGGCGTCACGATCTTGATCCCGGGCTTGGCCAGATCGTCCCAGCCGGTGATGTGCTTGGGATTGCCCTTGCGTACCGCGATCACCACCACCGAGTCCGAGACCAGGCCCTTGGTTGGTCCGGAATCCCAGCCGCTGGCCACGAAGTTCGGCACCAGCTTGGTCAGGTCGGGCTGGATCGAGAAGGCCACGTAGTCGGCTCGCTGGCCGTTGGCGACCGCGCGGCTCTGGTCACCGCTGGCGCCGTAGGAGGCGGCGAACTGCACGCCCTGGCCGGCCGCGGTTCGTTCGAACGCCGCCTCGAGCGCGTCATAGGCGGGCTTGGGCACAGAGTAGGCGACGATGGAGACCTTCTTGCCGTTGCCGGCGCTGGCCTTGCTGGCCGAGGAACAAGCCGTGCCGCCGATCAGCGTGAGTACGGCCGCTGCCAGCAGCAGCGCGTGGCGGGCACGAAAAACTGACTTCACGAATTACCTCCATCGGACCTGTAATCTCGATCGGATTGGAAGAGATTACGACACGGCAGCCAACCGCCACCAGGCCCGGTTCATTCCATTGCCGTGCGGCGGGCAGCCAGCGGCGTGTATTGACGCCGTCCGCACCGCTGATAAAGGATGACTTCAGCCGTTAGGCGGTGACAGCGCAGTCACCCTGCACATCGCGGCCCTCCCCCTGGCGAAGGAGCATCCATGCGCCGAGTACGCACGTCCCCACGCGGCCGGCTGGCAGCCGCCGCCGTGCTCACCTTGGTGGCGGCGCTGTGCCTGGCCGTCAACCCCGCTCGACTCCCGCGCGCGGCCGCTGCGGTCACTCCGCCGCGCGGTGACGTCATCGCGAACCTGTTCGAGTGGAACTGGAACTCGATCGCCAGCGAGTGCACCAACGTGCTCGGCCCGGGCGGCTACGGCGGAGTGCAGGTCGCGCCGCCGGAGGAGTCGGTGACCCTGGCCAGCCAGTCCCATCCGTGGTGGGAGGTGTACCAGCCGGTCAGCTACCAGGTGAGCAGCCGGATGGGTAACCGGGCCGCCTTCGCCGCGATGGTGACCGCCTGCCACAACGCCGGGCTCAAGGTCTACGCCGACGCGGTGCTCAACCACATGACCGGCCAGGGCAACGTCGGCTATGCCGGCACCACCTTCACCGACAAGTACACCTACCCCGGCCTGTATGGCAGCCAGGACTTCCACCACTACCCCACCGACTGCCCGAACTCCGACGGCCAGATCCACGACTACAACAACCAGACCGACGTGCAGAAGTGCGAGTTGGAGCAGCTCTCGGATCTGCGCACCGAGAGCAGCTACGTGCGGGGCAAGCTGGCCGGCTACCTCAACGACCTGATCAGCCTGGGCGTGGACGGCTTCCGGCTTGACGCGGCCAAGCACATCAACGTCGCCGACATCTCCGCGATCAAGGCCCTGCTGACCAAGTCCGTGCTGCTCTACCAGGAGGTCATGCCGGGTGGCGCGGTCAACCCGCCGGCCTACGAGGGCATCGGCAAGGTGCTGGAGTTCACCTACGGGCAGAAGCTGAAGCAGCAGTTCCAGGCCAGCATCGCGAACCTGCAAACCTTCGGCCAATCCTGGGGGTTGGAGCCGAGCGCGTCCTCGGTGACCTTCGTCGACAACCACGACACCGACCGCGACGGCTCCACGCTGAACTACAAGAACGGCAGCACCTACCAGCTGGCCAACATCTTCTCCCTGGCCTGGGGGTACGGCCAGCCGCAGGTGTACTCCAGCTTCACCTTCTCCGGCAACGACCAGTCGCCACCGGCCGACGGTTCAGGCTTCGTCACCGCCACCGACTGCGGCAGCACCGGCACCTGGCTGTGCCAGGACCGGCAGCAGGCCACCCTGGGCATGGTGGGCTGGCACAACGCGGTGGCCGGCAACGCGGTCGCCAACTGGTGGAGCGACGGCAACAACGTGATCTCCTTCAGCCGCGGCTCGGCCGGCTTCGTGGCGATCAACAACACCTATGCCGCGGTGACCCGCACGTTCTCGACCGGAATGGCGGCCGGCACCTACTGCGACGTCATCCACGGCACGGCGTCGGGCAGCACCTGCAGCGGCCCGCTGGTGACCGTGGACGCATCGCACAACGCCACGCTCACGGTTCCGGCGCAGGGCGCCGTCGCCTTCGACCTCGACTCGACCGCCTCGACCAGCACCGCGGTCGCGGTCACCTTCAACGAGAACGCCACCACCTCGTTCGGCCAGAACGTGTTCGTGGTCGGCGACAACGCACTGCTGGGGGCGTGGAACACCAACCTCGGCACCGCGCTGTCCTCCGGCGGGTATCCCGTCTGGTCCACGACGGTGTGGCTGCCCAAGAGCACCGCCATCCAGTACAAGTACATCAAGAAGAACCAGGATGGCACGGTCACCTGGGAGGGCTCCTCCAACCGGACGGCCAACACCGGCACCGGCTCCACGCTGACCCTCAACGACACCTGGCGCTAGCCGGCGGCATCCCTGCCCGCGGCCCTGGCCGGGGCGGACCGCTCCGGCCGGGGGTTCGCTACCGAGCGCTGGCCCCGGTACGGATCGAGCATGCCCAGCGAGCGCTGTGAATGAGCGCGAAAAAGCCCGCGGAAAAATAGGCAGCGCGAATTCTTGCGCAGACCCCTATTGACGATCCGGTTACAAGACTGCATTGGTGTGGCGAGTGGTGAAGAAGAATGCACCTTCGCCGAAATTCAACGCCACGGCATGAAATTCATCCAGAGTGCGATCGTGCAGGGCGCAGCACAATGGTTTCGGTCCGACCCGCGCTGCCGCCAACGGACTTCGGCGAGGGTGTACGAACGCTCGGCGCGGGTCGGCCCCGACGTTTCAGCGACAATATCCAGCAGTTGCAAGCAAATCGGCGACTGGCAGACCTCCTACTAGGTGCACCCGGAACCCTGCCGAGTAGGGACCGTGCCGATCAAGGTCGGCGATCCGGGCCAGGGTTGGCCTCACGATAGAGGAGTGATTGCAGCCAGGCAATGGGTGTCTGCGAATGTTCTACCCGCATGCTCAATATGGTGGCTGCAGCACCACTTATAGGCGATGACCGAATAGGACGAAGTGTCTATTCCGCCGCTCTTGCCCAGCGACCATTATTCGATCCTTAACGCACGTCCGCCTCTCGAAAGCTATTCCCGCCTCCACCTGATCCGGATGGTCTCTGCCGTCCGGTGAATTTTCCGTGCTACCCGAACTCACCCGTCCGAGGAGAGCTGATGCCGGATCCGGCCGTGCGACAAGCACCCGCGGAGTGTCTCGGCAGGCCGCCGGGCGACCGTCGCCGCCGGCAGCGGCGGGAAGGCTGAACGATGACCCAGCTACAGGCTCCGGACCTGGTTGACCAGTTGACCGGCGAGCTCCCGGTCCACCCGAGTGGCAGCCAGCTCCTCGACGAGCTTCGCCGGCAGGTCGCCAGCTACCGGGCCACCCCGTTGACGCGGTTCCGGATCGAAGTCGCCGGCCGTTGGCGCGACGTGTGGCTCAAGCTGGAGGGCTGCTCGCCGTGGGGATCGATCAAGGGCCGCACCGCGGTCGGACTGCTTGGTTCCATCGCGGGCAGCTACCAGCCTGGCCGCCGGCTCATCGAGTCCTCCTCCGGCAACCTCGGGGTGGCGCTGGCCGGGCTCGCCCGGGCCTGCGGGGCGGAACTCACCGTGGTCGTCGATGAGCGACTGCCGACCATGCTGCGCCACCGGATGGCCGACTTCGCCGTCGAGCTGATGCCGGCCGATCCGGCACCGGGGGTCAGCGACCTGCAGCGCCGGCTGAACACCGTGCAACGGCTGCTCGGCGCCCACCCCGACTGGATCTGGCTCAACCAGTACGACAATCCGGCCAACCCGCGCGCCCACGAGCTGTGGACGGCCCCCGAACTGCTCGGCCAGCTGCCGGAGTTCCAGGCGGCATTCGTCGGCGTTTCCACCGGCGGGACGCTGGCCGGCATCGCGACCGGCCTGCGGCGCGCGGCGCCGCTGACCCGGATCGTCGGGGTGGACGTGCAGGGCTCGACTGCCTTCGGTGGAGCGCCCGGTCGCCGGATCCTCACCGGGATCGGCGCCAGCCGCGCCTCGACCCACCTGCTCACCGTCGCCCTCGACGGGGTGTCGGTGGTGCCGTGCTGGACCGCGATCGGGTGCTGCCGCGCGTTCGCCGAGGCCACCGGGCTGGCGTTGGGCGGCTCCAGCGGCGCGGCGTTGGGTGCCTGCCTGAGCGCGATGGCAGAAGACAACGAGCTGACCAGCGCCGTGTGCCTGTGCCCCGATCTGGGCGCGAACTACCGCGACACCATCTACAGCGACCGGTGGGTCGAAGCCGAACGTCGGTTGCTGGACGTGCTGCCGCCGGTGCCCCGGCTGAACCGTGCGTCGCACGGATTGCTCCTCACCGACTGGAGGCCCTGGTGAGCCTGCCCTGCCGCCCGAACGTCCGCCGGGAGGAGTCCGTGACCAGCCCGGGCGAGGCGTTCCGGATCCTGACCAGGGGCGAGGTGCGCGACGCGCTGGACCGGGTCGATCCGGTCGCCACCATCGAAGCCGCGCTGCGTGCGCACGCCGAGGGCCGGACGGTGTTGCCCGCGGAGGCATACCTGCCCTGGCGCAACTCCGCCGGTGCCTACTGCCGGTCGCTGGCAATGCCCGGTGGGCTGTTCGACTCCGATCCGCCGGTGCTGGGCATGAAGGTCATCAACGCCGCCGTGTCCAACCCGGAACTCGGCATCCCGCGGGCCGGCGGCTTCACCATCGCCTTCGACGTGGAGACCGGCCGGCCGACCCTGCTCGCCGAGGGCGCGTTGATCTCGGCACTGCGCACGGCGTGCTACACGATGGCCAGCCTGCGCGCGCTCGGGCCGCAACACTTCGACCAGGTGGCCATCCTGGGTTGCGGCAACCTCGCCCGGGTACACGTCGAGCTGATCGAGCAGTACTTCCCCGAGGTCACCCGGTTGGAGGTGTACGACGTCCGGCCGGCGGCCGCCCGGGCGCTGGCCGACCGCTGGGCAAGCCGGCCCGGCCGGGCCGCCACCACCCACCACGAACCGCGAACCGCGGTAGCGCAGGCACCCGTGCTGATCACCCTCACCACCTCGGATCGTCCCTACCTGGCAGCGGATTGGCTGCCCAAGGAGGTCTTCGTGGCGCACGTTTCGCTGGACGACCTCGGCGAGGACGTGCTGGTCGGGGCAGAGATCTTCGTCGACGACCTCGACCTGGTGCGCGACAACCCGCGCCGGATCCTCGGCCGGTTGCTGGTCGAAGGCGCGATCGATGAGCGCCCGACGGCGGATCGGGTCGGCCTGCGCGGCACCCTGGGCGAGGTACTGACCGGCACCGTCGCCGGCCTGCGCCCGGACGGCTGCCGCGTGGTCAGCAATCCGTTCGGCATGGCCATCCTCGACCTGGCCCTGTTGCGGGTGGTCCAGCAGGTGGCCGCCGAGCGCGATCTCGGCGTGCTGATCGACCTCACCGCCGAGTCGTCGGCCGGCGCGCTGCTCGGACCGGCCGGCGGTGGCGCGTGAGCGGCCTGATCAGCCTGGCCGAACTCACCCCGCGCCAGCTGGCCGACCGGGTCGGCCGCGCCTGCGCGCTGTACCGGGACCGGCACGCGCATGACCGGCCGCTCGCCGGCTCGGTGGCCGGCATGCTGTTCCTGCTGACCTCAACCCGCACCCGTACCGCCTTCAGCACCGGCGCGATGCGGCTGGGCGCGGACGTGATCAGCTACGGGCCGCAGGATCTGCAGCTGAACACCGGGGAGACGATCGGCGACACCGGCCGGATCTTCGCCAGCATGCTGGACCTGCTGGTCGCTCGGATCCCCGGCCGGTCCTCGGACCTGCGCCAGCTGAGCGCCGGCGGCCAGCTGCCCGTGCTGAACGCGATGTCGGCCGATGAGCACCCGACCCAGGCGATCACGGATCTGGCGACGCTGCAGCTGCACTACGGCAGCCTGGCCGGCCTTCGGCTGCTCTACGTCGGCGAGGGCAACAACACCGCGGCCGCACTCGCCCGGGCCCTGGCGATGGTGCCGGGCGCGCAGGCGTGGTTCTGCACGCCGTCCGGCTACGAGCTGCCGGCCGTGCTGATCGGCGAGAGCCAGCGAGTGGCAGCGACCTGCGGGGCACGCATCGTCGAGGTTGCCCACCCGGACGAGCTGCCGGCCGAGGTGGACGTCGTCTACACCACCCAGTGGCAGACCACGGGCAGCGCCAAGCGGGACCCGCACTGGCGGGAGGCATTCCGTCCGCTGCACATCGACGCGCGGTTCTTGGCGCCGTGGCCGGACGCGGTGGTGATGCACGACCTGCCGGCCCGGCGGGGCGAGGAGATCTCCGGCGCGGTGCTCGACGGCCCACGTTCCCTCGCCTGGATCCAGGCTGCGATGAAGCTGCCGGCGGCGATGGCGGTGCTGGAGGGTGCCTGCCGCACCGGCCGGCAACTCCTCGACCGGCAACCGGCCTGGACGCCGGATGAGCAGCCGCCGTCCCTGCACCTGTCCGGAAGCGTCCATGGCATCCGATGACCACCGGCACAGCCCGAAAAGACCAGCCCAGCAAACCACTGTCGCAAGGAGAATGTCATGAGTACCGAGTCACTGTCCCGCGAGGCCGATGTCGAACAGGCCCGGATGTGGGACGGCGCCTACGACCCGTCCGCGTTGGGTGACCAGACCAGCCTGTGGGGTGACCCGCCGGTGCCCTACGCCAGCACCGCCGCCGAGCTGTTCGCCGCCGCGGGGGCAGCCGTCGTGCTGGATCTGCCTTGCGGGGACGGCCGGAACCTGCCACCGCTGACCGCGGGGGCGCCGATCGTGCTGGCCGGCGACACCTCGCGCAACGCGATGAGCATCGCCCGGTCGGTGGTCGAGCGGGCCGGCGTGCAGCGAGCGGTGGTGTTTCGGGACACCGACGTCTACGCCACCGGGTTCCTGGACGACTCGATCGACGGCATCTTCTGCTGGGACCTGCTCGGGCACCTCGCCGACCCGGCCGACGCGCTGACCGAGCTGATGCGGATCCTGCGGCCGGGCGGCTGCCTGATCGCCAACATGTGGACCATGAACGACTGCCAGATCGCCGACGACTGGGCCAAGATGACCGAGGTCGGGCACCGGGCGTACCTCGATCACGCCGGTTTCTACTGCAAGTTCTACGACGAGCCGGAGCTGGTCGAGACGATGGCGGCGGCCGGGCTGCGCGCCGAGTCGATCGAGACCATCCGCTGGTGGGAACCGCCGCACGCCGACTACCGGCCCTACGTCCACGAGCACGAGTGCCTGATCCTGCGGATCCGGAAAGCCGGTTAGCCCGTCCACCCGCGGCGCCGGCCACCCGGTCCGGGCGCACCCAGACCCGCCGAGCAGCCGGCCAGAGCAAAGGAGTCCAGCAGTGCGGGAGGCCGACTCGGTTGCCATCATCGGTCTGGGTTCGCGCGGGCTCAGCGTTCTCGAGCGGATCCTGGCCCTTGCCGGGCAGTCCGGCGAGCAGCTCCGGATCGACCTGGTCGATCCGGTCGGCGACGGTGCCGGCCTGCATGCGATGGACCAGCCGGACTACCTGCTGCTGAACACGATCTGCTCGCAGGTGACGATGTTTCCGAGTCCGGCCACGGTTGGCGACACGGTGTGGCTGACCGGTCCGAGCCTGTACGAGTGGGCCGTCGAGCGCGAGCTGCGGATCGCCGCGGACGGCTTCACCGTCGGCACCGGCGGCCGGCCGATCCGGCCGTGGGATTTCCTGCCGCGCCGGTTGCTCGGCGAATACCTCGGCTGGTTCCTGCAGCTGCTGCTGGCCAGGTCACCGGCCGGGGTCGCGGTCCGGCTGCACCGCACTCCGGCGCTCCGCCTCACCGACTGCGGGTCTCAGCTGGAGGTGGAACTGGCCGGCGGCGACCGGATCACCGCCGGGCACGTCTTCCTCACCATCGGCTATCCCGACAACGTCGCTGAACGGCCGGTCGGCGAGCGGTGGATCAGTCGCCCGTACCCGCTGCCCGGCCAGCTCGAGCGGATCCGGGCCGGTGACACCGTGGCGATCGGCGGCTTCGGCCTGACCGCGATGGATGTCATGTCGTGCCTGACGGTCGGCCGCGGCGGCCGGTACGAGCGGCACGGTGCCGGGCTGCGCTACCGGCCGGGCGGCGCCGAACCGAGGCTGCTGTTCTACTCCCGGTCCGGACGTCCATGCCGGGCGCGGCCGCGCGAGCTCCGCTACGGTCCCGGTTACCGGCCGCTGCTGTTCACCCCCGCCGGGATCGACCGGTTGCGGATCGAGCACGGCGGCGCGCTGGACTTCGACCGGCAAGTCTGGCCGTTGGTGCTCGGCGAGCTCCGGGTTGCCTTCCGCCGGGCGGAAAGCCGGGCGTCCGGGCTGGCCACCGACCAGCTCGAACGGCGGCTCGGCGCGGCGGCCGAGGCCGGCGACCTGGGCCGGTTGCTGGACGCGCTGGACGTCGAGCGCGGACGGTTCGACCCGGAGCGGTTACTGGCCGGCTGCCGGCCGATGGCCCTGGCCGACCAGACGCACTACCAGGCCTGGCTGGCCGCCGAGTTGGCCGACGACCTGGCCGAGGGCGAGCTCGGACTGCAGGGCAGCGTGGTCAAGCAGACCCTGGACGTCCTGCGCGAGCTGCGCGACACCTTCCGCTACGCGGTGGACTTCGGCGGGTTGACGCCCGAGTCCAGCCGCCGGTTCTTCCAGCACACCACGGGGCGGTTGAACCGGGCCGTGGTCGGGCCGCAGTTCGAACGGCACGAGGAGCTGCTGGCGCTGCTCGAACTGGGCGTCGCCGAGGCGCCGTTCGGACCGGACCCGGCGCTGGAACACGACCCGGCCGCCGACCGCTGGCTGCTGACCTCCCGCCAGCTGGACCGGCCCCACACCGATCGGGCGGACTGGCTGGTGGCCGGCCGCAGCGAGTTGCCCGCGGTCGGCTCGTCGGCCAGCCCGTTGGTGGACGCGCTGTTCCGGGAGGGCCGGATCCGGCCAAATCCGGCAGCTCCGCCGGGGCTGGCCGGCATCGAAGTGGATTCCCAGCAGCATCCGATCGGTGCCACCGGCGAGCCGGACCGCCGGATCTGGGTGCTCGGGCCGCTCTGCGAAGGCAGCACCTACTACAACAACATCGTCCCGTCACCCGGCTGCTACTGCCGGCCGATCGCGGACGCGCACCGGTGTGCTGCCCAGCTGATCACCGCCGGCCTGCCGCTGTCGGTGGCCTGACCGGGCCGGGCACCAGGAACCGGGCGATTCGGCATGGCAGGCAACGTACCCAACCGGGCCGCGACGCTGATCGCCGATCAGCCGATCAGCCGGCTCGACGGCGTGCTGGCCGAGCTGGCGACCGAGCAGGCCGGCATGGCCGAGTCGCTCCAGTCATTGACCAGCTTCGCCGCGGGTGCGCTGGATGAGTCGGCCGGGCCGGCGCTCATGCTGGCCGAGGAGACGCTGGCGCACGCCCGGGCCAGCGTCCTCATCGCCAGCTACCTGGTTCGGATGATCGATGGCTACCGGCGACGCTCGGGATCGGAACCCGACGAGCGGCTGGCCGACGAGCCACTTCCCGTCGGCGGCGACTGGAGCCTACCGAGCTGATACCGCCGCCGCGGGCTGGCCGATCGGGTGCGAGACCAACTCGACGAGCGCGGTGGCAGCGTCCAGTTTCTGGTTGCAGTCCTCGGCGCTGTCTCCGTCGGCGATGAGCAGTGCGTAGCGACAGACGTAGTTCTCCGGCGGCAGCAGCAACTCCGCGCCGGGCTGCACCATGGCTTGGAAGCTGACCTCCGCCAGGCCGGCCGCCCGTGCGCGCTCGGTATCGAAACGGATCGAGTCCACCACGCACGGTTCATCCGGCCGCAGGAAGCGGATGCCGCAGCATCGACCGGTCGGAGCCGGCTTTCCCGGATTCCTGCCGAGTGCCAGTTCTAGCGCGTACCAGGCGGAGTTGTAGTTCATCGCGCGCTCCACCAGGATCGAGACGAGGTCACCAGCCATCCGCCCGTTGACCTCGATCACGCGGAAGCCGGCCGGCGTGATCCGCACCTCGGTGTGCGAGATCGCACCCCGCAGTCCTAGCGCGACATGGGCAGCCGCCATCAACTCCTGCAGGGACGCATCGGTGAGGTACTCGTCGTCCCCCGACAGGGTGTGGCCCATCTCCTCGAAGTAGGGAGCCTTGTTCAGGCGTTTGCGGGTGATGTAGAGGGGGATGTAGTCCCGGCCGTCGAAGTATCCGTTGACCGTGATCTCGCTGCCCTCGACGTACTCCTCGACCAGCACCACGTCGTCGTGCGGCATGCCGGGCTGCCGCGCACTGCGCGCGATCCGCAGACCCTCGGCGAAGTCGGCTGGGTGATCGACCTTGACCACTCCCTGGCTGGCGCCCAGTGACCGGGGCTTGATTACCCACGGCGGCGGGATCGCCCGGGCCAGCTGCGCGATGTCGAAATCGTCGTCCACCAGCGCGAAGCCGGGCTGCCCCACTCCCGCCCCGGCAAGTAGCTGCCGGGTCCTGGATTTGTCGCGGCAGGCGGTCACCGCCTCGACGCTCGGGCCGGGCAGGCCGAGGGCCTGCGCTGCCGCGGCGGCCGCCACGATCATCCCTTCGTGATAACAGAAAACCGCATCGATCCGCTGCTCGGCGGCCAGCTGGCGCACCGCGGCGACGGTCTCGGCCGGCGAGAAGGTGTTCGCGGTGGAGTAGCCCGCCAGATACGGCCGTTGCCAGCTGGGGGATCCGGTTCCAGCAGCCACAACTCGGCATGTTCGGCCGTCTGCTTCAGCAGGTACTCGCGGTACACCTGCGCTCCGCTGCCGATCAGCAGAACCCGTGGGCGCTCGGCGCTCAGATCATCCATTTGCAGCTCCATGGCTCAGTTCCGTCAGCAGGCCGAAGTGGTGGAACGCCTCGCCGGCGCCGGGCACCTCGAGCACGCCACACCGGGTGAACAGCGCGACGGTGCGTGCCGAGGCGTTGCGGACGTAGTCGAGTATGGCGGCCGGCGAGTAGGCGTCGGCCAGCACGTCGGCGACCAGCCCGTCCGGCAGGCCGACCTGCCCCAGCGCCAACCGGGCCGGTACCAGGTTCGGGCGCAACGACTTGACGATGAGCTCAGGCAGGAACGGGGCGACCGCGATCCGGACCGAGGAGTCCAACTGCTGCCAGAGTTGGCCGAACAGGTTGGCGAAGTAGCGGTGGTGGCGACCCTCGTCCACCGCATGGTCGCGCACCGTGTCGCGGACCAGCGTCTTCACAGCCTCGTCCTTGGGGATCTCGACCAGCAGGCTGGTGATCAGCGTTTCGAACACGATGACCTGCAGCAACTGGATCAGCAGCCGCAGGTCGGGCAACCCCGACCCGACCGCGTCGAGTTGCCGCAGGAACGGGCCGAACTCGAACGGCAGGGCCGGAATGCCCGAGGACCGTTCCAGCTGCTGGCGGACGTCGAGGTTGTACAGCGAGTGATAGCCCTCATCGACGTAGATCTGGAAGGCGGCCATCCGGGACTCGACCGGCACCGAGAGGCCGGCGGTGCCCTCGGCGATCCGCTGGCAGGACCTGTTCACCACCGCGACCTCGAAGTGGGTGGTGAACTCCAGCCACTGATAGAGGTGTTGGGCATTGAGGTAGCGGCGCGACGCCGGATCTAGGGCAGCCACCGCCGGATGAGCCAGGTGCGGGACGAGCGAATCGGGGAAGAACAGCTTGGCGTCCTCGATCTCGTCAACCGCGTCCAGCCGGCGCGGGCCGGTACGCACGCCGGCCTTGCCGTACCAGCCGGCCGCCATCGCCGCATCGGCCAGCTCCAGGGTGTTGGCCGGCCCGATCGGACGTGTTTCCAACGACATTCCTCGCTCCGTCTCCAGGTGCCGCGGTCAGCTCCGCAGCGCCCGTTCCAGTCCGTCGAGGATGGCGTAGCTGTCCCTGAGCAGGGTGGGCGCGTCGTTGGCCACCAGGTAGAACAGGCCGGCGTAGTCCACCGCGCCGCTGGCCGAGCCGTAGCGCGGCATCGGGCTGCCGTCCGGCAGCGACAGCCCGCGCACCACTTCGACGGTCGTTCCCGGCGACAGCAACCGCGCCCAGTTCGACCGCCCGGGAATCCCAGATCCGGTCACCGTCCGCCCATCGGCGGCCCACCGAATCGGTGGCGATGATCGCCACCGTGCCGGCCGCGCCCCGGCCCTCGATGAGCAGCCGGGACGGGTAGTCCACCCGCTGGCCCAGCAATGCCTGGCTGAGCATGGTCACCGGGTTCAGCCCGAACACCTCGGTCATCTGCCGTGCGACGTTCACCCCGCCCAGGCGAGCGGCCGACTCGATCAGGGCCATCGAGCCATCGGCCTTCAGCTTGATCTCGGTGTGGGTGCCGCAGGTGTCCAGGCCGAGGGCGTCCACCGCGTCGCGGGCCACCTGCTCGACCTCGCGCTGCTTCTCCTCGCTCAGCGTGCAGGGCAGCAGATTCGCCAGTTCGGTGAAGGGAGAAATGGTCGGGATCCGACCGGTGATGCAGAGCGGGTGGTACACCCCGCCGTCCACGATCCCCTCGACGCTCAGGTAGTCGCCGTAGCCGCTGTCGGGTGGGTACCAGCCGTCCGTCGAGCCCTCGATGATCTCCTCGACCAGCAGATCCCGCGGCGTGCCGGGAACGGCCAACTCGGTGTAGCGGGATTCGTAGGTCTCATCCAGCGCCCGGGTGGCGGCCGCCCAGGCCGCCGCCACCTGGTCACGGTGCCGGATCACGGTCTGGCCCACCGAGCCGGCGCTCCAGGCCGCCTTGAGCAGCACCGGCAGCCGCAGCTCACCGACCGCCTGCTCCGCCTCTGCCAGGCTGGACACCGGTCGGAACGCGGGCGACGGCACGCCGGCCTGCTGCCACACCTGGCGCATCAACCGTTTGTCCCGTGACCGCAGCAGATTGGCACCGGCATTGGGCATGCCGAGGATGGCGGCCGCCTCGGTCACGGCCAGCATCGCGAACTCGGAAAGCGCGATGATCCCGTCCACCCCGAGGTCCTTGGCGGCGGTCAGGATGGTGTTGACGACCTCCTCGCGGCCGAACGCCTGCTCCTGCCGCACGCTCGCGGCCACGCCGCGCCACAGGTGTTCGGCGTGCGGCGGGAACGGGCCGAGCCCGAGCACGTGCACCTCGGCAACCTCGGCCATCGAGGGCACCGCGAACTCCAGCGTCGCCCCGCCCTTGACGTAGACGAACAGGAGGCGCTGTGCACGCCCAGAACGCATGGGATTCTCCAGGTGCCGAGTCGAAGTAGTCTAGCTTGCACCTAAAGGGCCGAAATATAGACGATACGTCCGGTATCACTGCCCCGCAGGGTCAGCCACAGCCGCCCGGCGCTCGCCGGCAGGCCGGGCGCTGGCCGCGCAGCAGACCGAGGCCAGGCAACCGCCGGCCACGCAACAGAGCCAGAGCAGCTGCCGGTTGCCGGCGTACAGGACGGTGCCGAGCGAGGGCCCGATCGCGTAGCCCAGGCTCTGCGCACCACCGGCCAGCGACAGGTACCGTGCCCTGGCCGACTCCGGAGCCATCAGCGCCGGCGCCGAGGCCGCCGGCGGCGCGCCGATCATCTCCCCCGAGGTCCAGACCAGGGTCGCCAGCGCCAGTGCGGCGATCCCGCCGGGCAGCCCGAAGCAGGCGATGCCGAGCCCGATCAGCAGCACCCCGAGCGGCAGCGTCCGGGCCACCGGCCAGGAACGCAACAGGCCGGTCAGGCTGGGCTCCAACGCCACCACCAGCAGGCCGTTCGCGGTGACCATCAAGGCGTACACCGAGGTCGGCAGGCCGCGATGCACCACTTCCAGCGGCAGCGTGGAGATGTACTGGGACTCCACGATCGCGATCACCAGCAGCCCGAGGACCAGCCAGAGCAGGCGCGGAATCCCGCAACGCGCGGCTCGGCCGGCTCACCGCCGGCGGGGCGCCGGACGCTCGCGGCACGGCCTTGCCCGGAGCCGGCCGGCTCGGGATGAACAGCAACGCGATCACCCCGAACAGCAGCGAGGTGGCGGCATCCACCGTGAACAGCAGCAGCCAGCTTCGCGCCGCCAGCGCCGCGCCGATCAGTGGGGTGAGCAGGGCACCGAAGTTGAGCCCGAACCGATAGCCCGCCGCGACCAGCACCATCCGTCCGGCATCGACCGCGGCGGTCAGCAGGGTCATCGCGGCCGGCCGGAACAGCTGGGTGGCGATGCCCGCGACACCGCAGGCCAGATCGACGCCGACCCGTTCGGTGAGCGTCGCCATGGTCAGCACCGAGAGCCCGGCGCCGAACATGGACAGCGCGATGGTGTTGCGACAGCCGATCCGATCGGTGACCAGGCCACCGGCCGAGACACCCAGCACGGTTCCGGCGCCGAAGAAGGTGAGGGCCAGCCCGGCCGCGCCGGCCGACCAGTGCCGGCTGGTGGTCAGATACAGCACCGCGAAGATCTGCACGAACGAGGCCATCCGGTTGACCGCAACGCCGACGATCAGCAGCCGGCAATACCCCGGCAAGCCGCCGAGTACCCGCCAGACCGCGCCGAGCCTGGACTCGCTGCCGGTGCCGCCCGCGGTGGATCCACCAGCGCCGCCCTCCGCTGCGCCGGCCCCCGCTTTATGGAACCCCGCTTCGCCGCTCTCCGCTTCGCCGCCCTCCGCCGTATCGAGCCGAGCGGCCTCCTCCGCGGTCACCGCACGCCGCGCCGGTGCTCAGCCACTGCGGGGCTTCGCCACGCAGGTGGGCGCCGGTTCGAAGCCGAGCTTGGTCCAGAACGGCCCTGAATCATGCCCGGGATGCACCACGAACTTCACTCCCGGATGGTCGGCCACCACCGCGTTGACCAGCCGGGAACCCAGACCCTGGCCCTGCCAGCCCGGCCGGACGGCGAGATCGGCGATGAAGGCGTTGAAGCTGAAGTCGGTGAGGACCCGGATCAGCCCCACCAGCGTCCCGTCCTCGGCGCGGGCCACCACCAGCTCCTGCGCCTCGTCCAGCATCCGCTTGAGCCGTGCCGGATCGTCCAGTGGCCCGTTCAGGCCGGCGGCGCCGAACAGCTCGGCCACCTCGTCCGCACTCGCGCCGTCCCGGGTCAGCCGCAGCGAAGCGTCGGGTGCCGTCACGGCTCCTCCTCGGTAGGCGGCACGGCGTGTTGCCGCGCCATTCCCGCCGCGGTCCGGGCGATCGCCGCAACGACCGGCCGGTTCTCTAACGGGATTGGAGGTTCAGAAGTACCGGAGCTCCGGATTGTTGTCAATGATGCGGTTTCATCCCGGACGTGCCCTGCCCTGCCGGCGCTCCCCGGCAACCGGGCCGCGAGAACCGAGTGGGCAGAGACGAGGAGGGCGGGGAGATGACTCCCCGCCCTCCTCGTACCGCTGTCGTGCTTACTCGGCCGCGGCGCCGGCCGGAGCGGCCTCGGCGGTGTCGCCGGCAGCCTCGTCCCGGACCGGAACCAGGCTGATCTTGCCGCGCTGGTCGATCTCGGTGATCTCCACCTGCAGCTTGTCGCCGACGTTCACCACGTCCTCGACCTTGCCGATCCGCTTGCCGTTGCCCAGCTTGGAGATGTGCACCAGGCCGTCCTTGCCCGGCAGCAGCGAGACGAACGCGCCGAACGCCGCGGTCTTGACCACGGTGCCCAGGAACCGCTCCCCCACCTTGGGCATCTGCGGGTTGGCGATGGCGTTGATCCGGTCCACCGCGGCCTCGGCCGACGGGCCGTCGGAGGCGCCGACGTAGATGGTGCCGTCGTCCTCGATGGTGATCTGGGCGCCGGTCTCGTCCTGGATCGAGTTGATCATCTGGCCCTTGGGCCCGATCACCGCACCGATCTTGTCCACCGGAATCTTCAGCACGGTGACCCGCGGCGCGTACGGGCTCATCTCATCCGGCCGGTCGATCGCCTCGGCCATCACGTCCAGGATGTGCAGCCGCGCGTCGCGGGCCTGCGACAGCGCCTGGGCCAGCACCTCGGACGGGATGCCGTCCAGCTTGGTGTCCAGCTGCAGCGCGGTGACGAACTCCGAGGTGCCGGCCACCTTGAAGTCCATGTCGCCGAAGGCATCCTCGGCACCGAGGATGTCGGTCAGCGCCACGTAGTCGGTCTTGCCGTCCACCTCATCGGACACCAGGCCCATCGCGATGCCGGCAACCGGAGCCTTCAGCGGCACGCCGGCGTTCAGCAGCGCCAGCGTGGAGGCACACACCGAACCCATCGAGGTCGAGCCGTTGGAGCCCAGCGCCTCCGACACCTGCCGGATCGCGTACGGGAACTCCTCGCGGCTGGGCAGCACCGGGATCAGCGCCCGCTCGGCCAGCGCGCCGTGGCCGATCTCGCGGCGCTTCGGCGAACCCACCCGGCCGGTCTCACCGGTCGAGTACGGCGGGAAGTTGTAGTTGTGCATGTAGCGCTTGGTGCGGTTCGGGCTGAGCGTGTCGAGCTTCTGCTCCAGCCCCAGCATGTTCAGCGTGGTGACGCCCATGATCTGGGTCTCGCCCCGCTCGAACAGCGCCGAGCCGTGCACCCGCGGCAGCACCTCGACCTCGGCCGACAGGGTCCGGATGTCGGTCAGGCCACGGCCGTCGATGCGCACCTTCTCGCGCAGGATCCGCTGGCGGACCAGGGACTTGTTCAGCGACCGGAAGGCGGCGCTGATCTCCTTCTCCCGGCCGGCAAAGCCGCCGTCCTCGGCACCGAGTTCGGCCTTGGCCTGCTCCTTGATCCGGTCCAGCTCGGCTTCCCGGTCCTGCTTGTCGGCGATGGTCAGCGCCGCGGCGGTGGCGTCGCTGTAGGCCGACTTCACCGCGTCGTACACGTCGTCCTGATAGTCCAGGAAGATCGGGAACTCGACGGTCTCCTTCGCGGCCCGCTGGGCGAGCTCGTCCTGCGCCTGGCACAGCGCGGCGATGAACGGCTTGGCAGCCTCCAGGCCGGCCGCGACGATCTCCTCGGTGGGCCGGGTGCCGCCGCCGGCGATCAGCTCGATCGCGTTCTCGGTCGCCTCGGCCTCGACCATCATGATCGCCACGTCACCAGACTCGAGCGTCCGGCCGGCGACCACCATGTCGAAGGTGGCCCGCTCCAGCTCGGCCTGGGTGGGGAAGCCCACCCACTGGCCCTCGATCAGCGCCACCCGGGTGCCGCCGACCGGGCCGGTGAACGGCAGGCCGGAGATCTGGGTGGACGCCGAGGCGGCGTTGATGGCCAGCACGTCATAGGCGTGGTCGGGGTTGAGCGCCAGCACCGTGATGACGACCTGCACCTCATTGCGCAGGCCCTTGATGAAGGTCGGCCGCAGCGGCCGGTCGATCAGCCGGCAGGTCAGGATGGCGTCCTCGGACGGACGTCCCTCGCGTCGGAAGAAGGAGCCGGGGATCCGCCCGGCGGCATACATCCGCTCCTCGACATCGACGGTGAGCGGGAAGAAGTCGAACTGGTCCTTCGGGGTCTTGCCGGCCGTGGTGGCCGACAGCAGCACGGTGTCCTCGTCCAGGTAGGCCACCACCGAACCCGCGGCCTGCTTGGCCAGCCGGCCGGTCTCGAACCGGATGGTGCGCTTGCCGAACGATCCGTTGTCGATGACTGCGGTGGCTTCGTACACGCCACTTTCGGACATACGTGTCCGCCTTTCTGTCGCACGCCGGCTACTGCTGCGCTGGCATGGGAGCCGGACGGACACTGCGCGCAAGACTGCACATCGCTCGCCGATCGCAGCTCGGCGGTGTGCGATGCCGGTCTTCGATCGAAGCGCCACGACTGCGATGGCAGTCAGGACGCCACTACCGAGGACCGACCTCGTTGAGCCGCACTGGTTCGGCACGGAACGTGCTGTGCTGGCCAGTGCCCGACTCGGCGATGGATATGGAGTTGTCCCTGTGCCGCGTCGGCGGCCGGTAGCGTACCGGCCGCCGACGGCACGGCTATCGGCGCAGGCCGAGCCGCTCGATGATCGAGCGGTAGCGGTTCACGTCGGTCTTGATGAGGTAGTTCAGCAGCCGGCGCCGCTGGCCGACCAGCAGCAGCAGGCCGCGCCGGCTGTGGTGGTCGTGCTTGTGCACCTTCAGGTGCTCGGTGAGGTCGGCGATCCGACGGCTCAGCATCGCGATCTGGACCTCGGCCGAGCCGGTGTCGGCGGGGCTCGAGCCGTACTCGGTGATGATCTGCTTCTTGACGTCCTGGCCAGCGGCACCGGCGCAGCTCCTCTGCTCATCGTGGCGCAGCGGCGCCCCGTCCGGTCTTCTCACGGACGGGTCTGAAACGCTCGCTGCATCTGCGTCCGGCGGCAGTGGCCCAGAACGCTTCCCATCAGGATATCAGCCGGCCGGCGGACCGCCGACCAGGCCTTGACAACCCGGACCAGCCGTGCTCGAGTCGCCGTTGCTGAGCAGCTCGCGGGTCTGCCGCACGTCGGTCGGCCATCTGGCCGACCAGCGCGTCCACCGAGTCGTAGCGATGCATGCCGCGCAGCCGGTGCAGGAACTCCACGCCCAGGTTCTGGCCGTACAGGTCGCCCTCGAAGTCCAGCACGTAGGCCTCCACCGACTGGTGCAGGCCCTCGAAGGTGGGATTGCTGCCCACCGAGATGGCCGCCGGCAGCGGCGGAACGTCGGTGCGGGTGTTGCCCCACTCGTCGATCCGGACCACCCGGCCGGCATATACCCCGTCGGCCGGCACCGCCGCCTGCGGGTCGGCACGCAGGTTCGCCGTCGGAAAGCCGAGGTCCCGGCCGCGCTGGTCGCCGCGCACCACCACCCCGTCCAGCCGGTGCGGCCGGCCCAGGGCCTCGCCGGCGGCCTGCCACGTCGCCGGCCTGCACGCAGGACCGGATGTAGGTGGAGGAGATCGGATGGTGGCCGGTCTGCAGCAGCGACATGCCCTCGGCGTCGAAGCCCCAGCGGTCGCCGAAGCTCGTCCAGCAGCCGCAGGTCGCCGGCGGCCTTGTGCCCGAACCGGAAGTTCCGCCCCACCACCACGGCCGAGGCGTGCAGGTCGGCCACCACCGCCTGGTGCACGAACTGCTCGGGCTGCAGGTGTGAAGCTCCTTGGTGAACGGCAGGAACAGCACCACGTCGATGCCGAAGCGACTCGGCCAGCTCGGCCCGGCGGGTGTTGGTGGTCAGCAGCGGCGGGCTCGCTGCCCGGCCGGACCACCTGGGCCGGGTGCGGCGTGAAGGTCACCATCACCGCCGGCAGCCGCCGCTCGTCGGCGATCGCCCGGGCCCGCGCGATCGAGCTGCTGGTGGCCCAGGTGCACGCCGTCGAACACCCCGATGGTGGCCACGCACCGACCCCAGCCGGCCGGGATCGCCTCAAGCCCACGCCACCGTTGCACGAAGGTCAGCCTTCCAGAGCGCCGGTCAGCCCGCGGAGCCGGCCTCGCTGGGCATCGTGGAGGACAGCCAGCTCAACGCGAGCACGTAGCCCTCCACGCCGAGCCCCACGATCACCCCGGACGCGACCGCCGACAGGTAGGAGTGGTGCCGGAACTCCTCCCGGGCGTGCACGTTGGAGATGTGCACCTCCACCAGCGGCGCGGTGCGGGCCGCCGCGGCGTCGGCCAGCGCCACCGAGGTGTGGCTGAGCGCGCCGGCGTTGAGCACCACCGGCAGCCGCTCGTCGGCGGCCAGGTGCAGCCAGTGCAGCAGATCCACCTCGGCATCCGACTGGTGCACCTCGACCGCCAGCCCCAGCTCGGCACCCGCCCGCACGCACAGCGCGGCCAGCTCCGGGTAGCTGGTGTTGCCGTAGATCTCCGGCTCCCGGCTGCCCAGCCGGCCCAGGTTCGGGCCGTTGAGCACCAGCACCCGCGGATTGGCCATCTGCGTTCCTCTCCTCATGCAGGTGAACTCTTCTCAGTGCGCGTCCGCCGAGATCATCGCGCGTCCGCCGAGATCTCGGCGAACGCGGCGGCCAGCAGCGTCGGATCCGGATCCGCGACGGTCACCGGCCTGGCCAGGCCGTCCAGCAGCACGAACCGCAGGCTGTTGCCGCGGGCCTTCTTGTCCCGCCGCATCGAGTCCAGCAGCTCGGCGAAACCGGCGCCGGAGTAGCGCACCGGCAGCCGGAGCGCGCTCAGCACGGCCGCGTGCCGGTCGGCGGTGGCATCGTCCAGCCGGCCCATCGCCCGGGCCAGCTCGGCGGCGTAGACCAGCCCGATCGAGACCGCCGCGCCGTGCCGCCAGCGGTACCGCTCGGCCCGCTCGATGGCGTGGCCGAGGGTGTGCCCGTAGTTGAGGATCTCGCGCAGTCCCCGCTCGGTCAGGTCCTGCCGACACCACGCCGGCCTTGACCGCCACCGAGCGCTCGATGAGCTCCCGCTCCACCTCGTTGCCGGCGGTCGCGGCCCGGTCCGGGTCGGCCTCGATCAGCTCCAGGATGGCCGGGTCGGCGATGAAGCCGCACTTGACCACCTCGGCCAGGCCGGCCAGGTAATCGTTGGCCGGCAGGCTGGCCAGGGCGGCCAGGTCGCACAGCACCCCGGCCGGCGGGTGGAACGCACCGACCAGGTTCTTGCCGTGCTCGGTGTTGATGCCGGTCTTGCCGCCGATCGCGGCGTCCACCATGCCGGCCAGCGTGGTCGGCACCTGCACGATCCGCACGCCGCGCAGCCAGCTGGCCGCCACCCAGCCGGCCAGGTCGGTGGTGGCGCCACCACCCAGCCCGACCAGCGCGTCGCTGCGGGTGAAACCGACCTGGCCGAGCACGCCGAAGCAGAACCCGGCCACGGCCAGCGTCTTGGCGTCCTCCGCGTCCGGCACCTCGATGGCGTGCGCCTCGAACCCGGCGGCCGCCAGGTCGTCACGAACCGCCGCCGCGCTTTCCCGCAGCGTCGGCTGATGGATGATGCCCACCCGCCGCGCGCCGGCCAGCAGCGGCGGCAGCTCGCCGAGCAGGCCGGTGCCGACCAGCACCTGGTACGGGTTGGGGCCACCGACCTCGATCCGGGTGACGCCCCCGGCCGGGCGAACGCCCTCTCGGCTTCGGCCGGTCGGCTCAGCCACGGGTCAGCTCGCGCAGCACCAGCTCGGCCGCCGCCGCCACCGACCGACCGCCGGTGTCGACGCTGAACGTGCACACCTGGCGGTACAGCTCGGCGCGCTCGACGGCCAGGGTGGCCAGCCGGGTGGCGAGATCCCCGGCCAGCACCGGGCGGGAGTGCCGGCCGCGGGCGAGCCGGCGCAGCAGATCCGGTTCCGCCGCGGTCAGCAGCACCACCGGCACCGCCGCCTCGGCCAGCGCCTGCCGAACCCGCTCGGTGGTCACCGCGCCACCTCCTAGGGCCAGCACACCGCCGAAGCCGGACAGCGCCTCGAGCACCACCGCCGCCTCCCGTTCCCGGAAGCCAACCTCACCCTCGGCGGCGAAGATCGCGGCGACGCTGCGTCCGGTGGCCTGCACCACCAGCTCGTCGGAGTCGGCGAACGGCAACGACAGCCGGCTCGCCAGTCGGGCTCCGACGCTGGATTTGCCGACGCCCGGCAGGCCGACCAGCACCGCCCGGGGTCGGGTGGCCGGCTGCTGGACGGTGCCCTCCTGGTGGACCGGGCCGGCCGGGATCACCGTCGCAACCCCGCGGCTGAGCCGTCTGGTCCCGCGGCTGAATCCTCTGGACCTGCGGCCGAGTCCTCTGGACCTGCGGCTGAGTCCTCTGGTCCCGCGGCCGAGTCCTCTGGTCCTGCGGACATGCCCCGCTGGCGCAGCCGGTCGAGGTAGCCGGCGACGTTGCGCCGGGTCTCGGCCACCGAGTCACCGCCGAACTTCTCCAGCACCGCATCGGCCAGCACCAGCGCCACCATCGCCTCGGCCACCACCCCGGCGGCCGGCACCGCACACACGTCGGAGCGCTGGTTGATGGCCACCGCCGGCTCGCCGGTGGCGACATCCACCGTGCGCAACGCCTTCGGCACCGTCGAGATCGGCTTCATGGCCGCCCGGACCCGCAGCAGCTCGCCGGTGGACATGCCGCCCTCGGTGCCGCCGGCCCGACCGCCGCGGCGGCGCAGCACCCCGTCGGCGTCCCGCTCGATCTCGTCGTGCGCCCGGCTGCCGGGCGTGCGGGCCAGCTCGAAACCGTCGCCGACCTCGACCCCCTTGATCGCCTGGATGCCCATCAGCGCCGCCGCCAGCCGGGAATCCAGCCGCCGATCCCACTGGATGTGGCTGCCCAGGCCCGGCGGCAGGCCGTGCACCACCACCTCGACCACGCCACCGAGGGTGTCTCCGGCCCGCTTGCTCTGGTCGATGTGCGCCACCATCGCCTCGGCGGCGGCCGGGTCCAGGCAGCGCACCTCGGATGCGTCGATCCGGTCCAGCTCGCCGCGGGCCGGCACCAGCCCGGCCGGCGCTCTCACCTCTCCGATCGCGACGACATGGCTGAGCACCTCGGCGTCCAGCACCTCGGCGAGGAAGCGCTTGGCCACCGCGCCCAGCCCGACCCGGGCCGCGGTCTCCCGGGCGCTGGCCCGCTCCAGCACCGGCCGGGCCTCGGCCAGCTCGTACTTCTGCATGCCCACCAGGTCGGCGTGCCCGGGTCGCGGCCGGGTCAGCGGCTCGTTGCGGGCCTGTCCGTCCAGCAGCTCGGCCGGCACCGGATCGGCCGACATCACCGTCTGCCACTTCGGCCACTCGGTGTTGCCGATTCGGAGGGCCACCGGGCCGCCCATGGTCAACCCGTGCCGGATGCCGCCGGTGAGTTCGACCTCGTCCCGCTCGAACTTCATCCGGGCACCCCGGCCGTAGCCGAGCCGGCGCCGGGCCAGCTCGGCGGAAACCTGGTCGCTGGTGACCGCGATGCCGGCCGGCAGGCCCTCCAGGATCGCCACCAGCGCAGGGCCGTGCGACTCACCGGCGGTCATCCAGCGCAGCACGCCTCCGATTGTCTCATCGGCCCATCGACCAGCCGGTCCGGCTCCGCCGTCGCGGACCGACCGCCCCGACAGCGCGACGAACACCGGGCGCGACAATGGCCCGGTGGACGAGCGTTCGGGCTGGGCGATCGACCCCGACACCCTGAACCCGACCGTGCTGGACCGCGCCCGGGTGGAGGCGGCGCTGGCCGGTGCCGCGCCGACCGATCGGCTGCTGCTGCTCGGCGTGCTGGGCCGGCTCGACGAGGCACTGACCGAGGCCGGTCGGCTGCTCGCCGACCCGGACGTGGCAGCCGACCCCTGGCGGGTGCTGCTGCTGACCGGCGACGTGTACCGCTGGCGGCACGAGCTGGACCGGGCCGAGCGCTGCCAGACCAGGGCGTGGCGGCACGCGCTGGGCCGTACCCGGCAGGCCACCACGCTGCAGCACGTCGGCACGCGTTGGTTCGACGGCGGCGACCTGCACCGGGCGGCGATGCATTTCGAGCTGGCGCTGACGCTGCGTCGCGGTTTCGCCGATTCGGCCAGCATCGCCAGCAGCGAGCAGGCACTGGCCGTGGTGCGCCACCGGCTCAGCCTGGACGCGATCGTGCTGGCCGGCGGCCGCGGTGTCCGGCTGGGTGGCCAGGAACTCGGCGCCAAGGCACTGATCCCGCTGGCCGGCTGGCCGCTGGCCGACCACGTGCTGCTGGCGGCCAGCGGCGCGACCAACCGGATCCAGGTGGGACCGCGCCGGATCGCGCTCGGCTCGCCGGCCTTCTGCACCGAGCGGCCGGCCGGCGCCGGGCCGGTCGCGGCGATCGCGGCGGCGCTGCCGCTGGTTCACCAGCCGGTCGTCGCGGTGCTGGCCGGCGACCTGCCGTTCATCGCCGGCGCGCTGGAGCAGCTCAGCCGGTGCGTCACCGTGGACGGCCGGGACGCCGGGTTGCTGGTGGATACGGCGGGCCGGCGCAACTACCTGGCCGCGGTCTGGCGCACGACCGCGCTGCGGGCCGCACTGGCCGCGGTCGGCGAGCCGGCCGGACGGCCGGTGCGGGCGCTGTACGAGCACGTCGACGTCGGCCACGTGCCGGACTTCGACGCCTGCTCGGCGGACGTGGACACCCCCGCCGACCGGCGAGTGGCCGAGGAGCGGATCAGCAGCCGCAGTCCGGGGCAGCTGCCAGCATCGCCGCTCGCATGGCCGCGACTGGAGCTGCATGCCCCGTCATGAGCTCGACCTGCCGGGCGGCCTGGTGCAGCAGCATGCCGGCTCCGCTGAGTACCGGCGCGCCGGCCCGCAGCGCGGCGCGGGCCAGCGCGGTGGGCCAGCCGGCGTAGACCGCGTCCAGCACCGCGCAACCCGCCCCGATCGGCAGCTCGGAGAGCAGCGGGTCGGCGGCACCGGGCGGCAGGGTGGAGATCAGCAGGTCGGCCGGCACCGGATCACCCAGCCGTCGCACCCGCACTCGAGCCGACAGCAGGCCGGCGGCGGTCAGTCGCTCGGCGGCGGCGAGCAGCTCATCGGCCCGGGCCGGTGAGCGCACCAGCACGGTGACCTCCGACGCGCCGGGCAGCGCCGCCAGCGCGGCTCGGGCGGTGCCGCCGGCGCCGAGCACGACCACCCGGTGCGGCCGGAGGTCCCGTTCGGCGAGCGCGTCGCGCACCCCGATCCAGTCGGTGTTCTCGGCGTGCCAGCCGTCGGAAGTGGGTAGCAACGTGTTGCCGGCGCCGATCGCGCTGGCCATCGGGCTGGCGCTGCCGGCCACCCGCAGCACCGCCTGCTTCAACGGCATGGTGCAGGAGAAGCCGGCCGCGTCCGGATGCTCGGCCAATACCGCGGGCAGGTCCGCTTCGGCGCACTCGATGGCTGCGTAGTGCCAGTCGACCAGGCCCAGCCCGGCGTAGGCGGCTCGGTGCAGCACCGGCGACAGGCAGTGCGCGATCGGCTTGCCGAGCACCGCGGCCAGCCGGCCCCGCGACGGCTCGGTCAGCCGCCCCGGGAGCTCGGCCAACCCGTCCCGCTCGGCCGGTACGTGCCGCTCAACCGCAGCCCCAGCCGTTGGCCTTGCAGGTGGCGACGGCCTGGGTGAAGGCGTTCTCGTCGGTGAAGAAGCTCAGGTGCCCGGCCGCGTCGCCGTTGACGTAGTACATCCAGCTGCCCGCGGCCGGCTGCACCGCGGCCTTCAGCGAGCTGTCGCCGGGGTTGTCGATCGGCGTCGGCGGCAGGCCGGGATGGGTGTAGGAGTTGTACGGCGAGTCGAGGGTGGCGAAGTCCACCTGCTTCGGGTCCAGGCCGGCCAGCTTCGCGCCGTACACGCTGGTGGCATCGATCTGCAGCGGACGGTCGGCGGCGAGCCGGTTCAGGATCACCCGCGCCACCTTGGGCCGGTCGGCGTCGAACTTGGCCTCGCCCTCGATGATCGAGGCGACCACCAGCGCCTGGTACGGGCTGAGCCCGAGGGCGTGCGCGGCCTGGCCGATGCCCAGCTTGGCGTACTGGCTGCCGAACTGGCTGGTCAGCTGCTGCACCACCTCGTTGGCGGTGCTGCCGGGGTTGAACTGGTAGGTGGCCGGGTACAGGAAGCCCTCGGCGGTGGTCGGTTTGAAACCGTCCGGCAGCCCCAGCTCGGCGATGTTGCTCGCCGCCGCCTTCAGCTGGGCGATCGGCAGGCCGGTCTTGCCGGCCAGCGCGAGCAGCACCTGGGACTCGGTGTAGCCCTCCGGGATGGTGACCTGGGTGATCAGCTTGTTGGACGGATCCAGGATGGCCGCCATCGCCGCGGTGCCGGAGGCGTGCAGCGGAACCCGGAACACGCCGGGCTGGATGTCGTTGGACCGGCCGGACTTCTTCGCCGCGTTGACGAACGCCTTGCTCGACTCGACCGAGCCGGCCTTCACCAGCGCCGCCGCGACATCGCTGGCGCCGTCGCCCGGTGAGATGGTGATCCTGGTGAAGCCGGTGCCGCTGCCGGCCCAGTCCCGCGTCCGGAAGTGCTGGGCCGCCGAGTGCACCAGCACGTAGCTGGCGACGATCAGGGCGAGGATGACGACCAGGGACAGCAGCGGGAACACCCGGTGTCGGCGCCGGCGGCGCTTCACCTGGTGGCGGTGCGCCCGCTTGGCGGCACCGGGGACGTAATTCGCCGGTTCGTCGGACCCGAACAGCGGATGATCGTCATCGCGAAGCTCGTCGATCGAACCCTCCACGCGTGTCGGCCCCTTATCCGATGCTGCCCAGGGCAGCCGCTGACTACTCGATGGTGCTGGTGCTCGGTTCCCGGTGATACTTCATACCCGGTATTGCCTGCTGCTACTCACCGCGGCGGGACAAGCCTGCCAGGAACGACTGCAGGATCTCGACCGCGGCGGCCTGGTCTATCACAGCGCGCTGTGGCCGTGCCCGCACGCCGCTCTTGCTGAGGTTACGCTGCGCCAGCACCGTGGTCATCCGCTCGTCCGACGTAGACCACCTCGGCCGGCTCGATCAGCGGCCGCAGCGCCTCCCCGAACGCCCGCGCGGCGACCGCCGCCGGGCCCTCCCGGCCGGCCAGCGTCCGGGGCAGGCCGACCACCACGCCGACCGCCTGGTGCTCGGCCACCAGCTCGCGCACCGCGGCCAGGTCGGCCCGCCGCTCGCTCCGGTCGAAGGGCACAGTGGCCAGCGGGACGGCCAGGATGCCGGCCGGATCGCTGCGAGCCACCCCGATCCGGACCGCGCCGACGTCCACCGCCAGCCAGGCCCCGGACGTCGGGGTCGCCGGCCGGCCGGTGCCGGGGTCGGTCACTCCCGGCCGGCCACCGCGGCGGTCACCGCGGCGAGCGCGGCCGCCGCCTGCGCCGGATCACCGCCGGCGCCCTGGGCCAGCTCGGCCTTGCCGCCACCCCGGGCGCCGAGCACCGGCGCGAGCCGGCCCACCAGGTCGTCGGCCGAAATCCCGGCCTGCTGGCCGGCGGCGTTGACCGTCGCCACGAAGTTGCGCCTTGCCGCTGACGTCCGAGATCAGCACGACCACCGCCGGACGGGCGTGGTCGAGGCGGTTGCGCACGTCGGTGGCCAGCTTGCGCAGGTCGTTGCCGCCGATGCCGTCCGGCGCGGGCAGCGCCACCAGCCGCACCTCGCCGATGCTCTCGGCCCGGTCGGCCAGTGCGCCGGCGTTGCCCAGCACCGCGGCGATCCGGCTGCGCTCCAGCTCCTTCTCCACCGTGCGCAGTCGCTCCACCAGCGCCGCCACCCGCTCCGGCGCCTCCGGCGCCGGCACCTTCAGAGCCTCCGACACGGCGTTCAGCAGCGCCCGCTCGGTCGCCAGGTAGCGCATCGCCTCCAGGCCGACGAAGGCCTCCACCCGGCGCACCCCGGCGCCCACCGAGGACTCGCCGACCAGGGTGATCGCGCCGACCTGGGAGGAGTGCTCCACATGGGTGCCGCCGCACAGCTCGCGCGACCAGGGGCCGCCGATCTCCACCACCCGCACCTCGGCGTCGTAGGTCTCGCCGAACAGCGCCAGCGCGCCGATCTCGCGGGCCCGCTGCAGCGGCATGTACTGCACGCTGACCGGCAGGTCGGCACGCAGCGCCCGGTTGGCGACCTCCTCGATGTCGCGCTTGCTGGTCTCCGACAGCGCGCCACCCCAGGCGAAGTCCAGCCGCAGGTAGCCCGGCTTGTTGTACGAGCCGCTCTGCAGGGCGGTCGGGCCGAGCACCTCGCGCAGCGCCGCGTGCACCACGTGGGTGCCCGAGTGCGCCTGCCGGGCCGACCGGCGCCACTCCGGGTCCACCTGGGCATCGGCCTCGGTGCCGGACACCAGCTCGCCCTCGGCCACCTCGACCCGGTGCACGATGAGGCCCTTGACCGGCTTCTGCACGTCCAGCACCCGCAGCAGCGCGCTGCCGGCCGCGATGGTGCCCTCGTCGGCGATCTGGCCGCCGGACTCGGCGTAGAACGGGGTTTCGTCCAGCACCACTTCGACGATCCGACCGGCCGGCGCGGCCGGCACCAGCTCACCGTCGGCGACGATGCCGCGGACCCTGGTCTGGGTGCGCAGCTCGGTGTAGCCGGTGAACACCGTCTCACCGGCGTCGCGCAGCTGGCGGTAGGCCGGGGAGTTGCCGTGCGCGCTCTTGTTCGCCTTGGCGTCGGCCTTGGCCCGCTCCCGCTGCTCGGCCATCAGCCGGCGGAAGCCCTCGATGTCCACCGACAGGCCCTGCTCGGCGGCCATCTCCAGGGTCAGGTCGATCGGGAAGCCGTAGGTGTCGTGCAGCCGGAAGGCCTGCTCGCCGGGCAGCGTGCCGCTGCCGGACGACTTCACCGAGGCCACCGCGGTGTCGAAGATGGTGGTGCCGGAGGCCAGCGTCCGGCGGAAGGTCTCCTCCTCGGCGTAGCCGATCATGGCGATCCGGTCGAAGTCGGCCGCCAGTTCCGGGTAGGACGGCGACATGCAGTCGCGCGCCACCGGCAGCAGCTCCGGCAGCGCCGGGTCGGCGTAGCCGAGCAGCCGCATCGAACGGACCGCGCGGCGCAGGATCCGGCGCAGCACGTAGCCGCGGCCCTCGTTGGACGGGGTGACCCCGTCGCCCATCAGCATCAGTGCCGGTCCGGACGTGGTCGGCGATTACCCGCAGCCGGACGTCGTCCGGGTGTGACTCGGCCGCGGTGTGGCCGGAATGCGCGCCGTACTTGGCGCCGGTCAGCTCGGCCGCCCGGTCCAGGATCGGGCGGGTCTCGTCGATCTCGTAGAGGTTGTCCACGCCCTGCAGCAGGGTGGCGATCCGCTCCAGGCCCATCCCGGTGTCGATGTTCTTGGTGGGCAGGTCGCCGAGGATCTCGTACTCGCCCTTGCCCGGGCCGGTGGCTTGGCCACGCTCGTAGGCCATGAAGACCAGGTTCCAGAACTCCATGTAGCGGTCCTCGTCCACCGCCGGGCCGCCTTCCGGGCCGTAGTCCGGACCGCGGTCGTAGAACAGCTCGCTGCAGGTGCCGGCCGGCCCCGGAATGCCCATGTCCCAGGTGTTGTCGGCCTTGCCCCGCCGGACGATCCGCTCGTTCGGGATGCCGATCACCCGGTGCCAGATGTCGACCGCCTCGTCGTCGTCGAGGTAGACGGTGGGCCAGATCCGGTCCCCGTCCAGCCCGAACCCGCCGTCGGCGACCGGGTTGGTGGCCAGCTGCCAGGCCAGTTCGATGGCGCCCTGCTTGAAGTAGTCGCCGAAGGAGAAGTTGCCGTTCATCTGGAAGAACGTGCCGTGCCGGGTGGTCTTGCCGACCTCCTCGATGTCCTGGGTGCGGATGCACTTCTGCACGCTGGTGGCACGCTTCCACGGTGGCGCCTGCTGGCCGATGAAGTACGGCACGAACTGCACCATGCCGGCGTTGACGAACAGCAGGTTCGGGTCGTCGAACGGCAGCGGCGCGCTGGGCACCACCACGTGGTCGTTGGCTTCGAAGTGCGCGAGGAAGCGCCGCCGGATCTCGGCCGAGCGCATGGTTGAACTCCTTCGTCTGCTGTGTCAGTGCTGCCAGCCTATGTCGGCTGCTCAACCATTTTCGGCTCGGTGGCTGGCCAGGCCCGGTCCGACGCCGGAGTCGGCAGCCGTGCCGGAGTCCAACCCGGCCGCCGCGCGCAGGGCTGCCTCCTGGTCGGCCATCGCCTCCCGAACGTCGGTGGCGAAGTCACGCAGCGCGATGGCCAGTTCGTTCAACCCGGCCGCGAAGCTGTGCGCCACCCCCTGCGGGCTGAGCCGCTCGGCCGCCCGGGACAGCTTGCGCACGATCAGCACGCCGGCGGTGGCGCCCAGCGCCAGCCAGAACAACCGCCGCATGTCAGCGAGCCTCCCGACGGGCCACCCGGCGGCTGCGCCGGGCCTCGGTGACCGCCTGCGCGTCCTGCCGCCTGCGCACGGTGGAGCGCACGCCGTAGGAGAACGCGGCCACCTTGATCAGCGGGCTGCCGACCGTGGCGGACACGATGGAACTCAGCGCCGCTGCGTTGCTGGTGATCGAGCCCACCCCGCGGGTGATGTCCTCCAGCTGGGCCAGCTGGAGGTTCACATTCGCCACGGTGGCCTGCGCGCCGGTCAGCAGCGGCGCGGCGCCCTCGTGGGTCTTGCGCAGCGCCAGGGTTGCCTCGTCCAGCGTCTTGCCGAGCTTGAGCAGCGGGACGGCCAGTAGCAACACCAGCAGGACGAAGGCTCCGGCCGCGACCAGGGCGGCGATGGCTCCAGCATGCACGGCGACGTCTCCTTGCGTTGTGGCGGCTCGTTCGGCGTCGCCAGCACCCTACCCGCTGGGCTCGCCGGGCCGATCCGGCTGCTCGGCCGGGCGCCCATCCACCCGGTCCGGCCCGGCTCGATCGCTGTCGTTCCCGGTTGCCCTGGAGCCGCCGCGCACCGCCGCCCGCAGCTTGCCCAACCGGTCGGCGATAGCGCGCTCGGCGCCGCGCTGGCTCGGCCGGTAGTAGTCGGTGCCGACCAGTTCGTCCGGCGGGTACTGCTGGCTGGCCACCCCCTCCGGCAGGTCGTGCGGATAGACGTAGCGCTGGGCGTGGCCCAGCCGGCGCGCGCCCGGGTAGTGGCCGTCGCGCAGCGGCGGTGGCACCGAACCGGCCTTGCCCGCCTCGACGTCGGCGATCGCCTGCCCGATGGCGGTGACCACCGCGTTCGACTTCGGCGCCAGCGCCAGGTGGATGGTGGCCTGTGCGAGGTTGAGCCGGGCCTCCGGCATGCCGATCAGCGCCACCGCCTGCGCCGCCGCGGTGGCCGCCAGCAACGCGGTCGGATCGGCCAGCCCGATGTCCTCGCTGGCGTGCACGACCAGCCGGCGGGCGATGAAGCGCGGATCCTCGCCGGCAACGATCATCCGAGCCAGGTAGTGCAGTGCGGCGTCCACGTCCGAGCCCCGGATGGACTTGATGAACGCGCTGATCACGTCGTAGTGCTGGTCGCCGTCCCGGTCGTAGCGGACGGCGGCCTGGTCGATCGCCTGCTCCAGCTCGGCCAGCCCGATCTCGGCCGGCGCCGGCCCGTGCGCGGCACCGGCCGCCGCCTCCAGCGCGGTCAGCGCCCGCCGGGCATCCCCGCCGGCCAGCCGCACCAGGTGCGCCCGGGCCGGTTCGCTGAGCGTCACCGCACCGGCCAGCCCGTGCGGGGATCCAGCGCCCGCTCGATCACGGTGTCGATGTCGGCGTCGGTCAGCGGCTGCAGGGTGAGCAGCAGGCTGCGCGAGAGCAGCGGCGAGACCATCGAGAAGTACGGGTTCTCGGTGGTGGCCGCCACCAGGGTTACCGTGCGCGCCTCCACCGCGGCCAGCAGCGAGTCCTGCTGGGTCTTGGAGAAGCGATGGATCTCGTCGATGAACAGCACGGTCGGCCGGCCACCGTGCTCCAGCGTGCGGCGCGCCGTCTCGATCACCGCCCGGACGTCCTTGACGCCGGCGTTGAGCGCCGACAGCTGGACGAAACGACGGTTGGTGGCGGTGGACACGATGCTGGCTAGCGTCGTCTTGCCGGTGCCGGGCGGCCCGTACAGGATCAGCGACATCGGCGCGTTGCCCTCGACCAGCCGGCGCAGCGGCGAGCCGGGACCGAGCAGGTGCTGCTGGCCGATCACCTCGTCCAGGGTGCGCGGGCGCATCCGGACGGCCAGCGGCGCGTTCGGCTCCGGTTCCGGCGGCGCACCGGCTGGACCGGACCCACCGGCCGGGCCGAGTTCACCGGACGATCCGGGCAGCTCGTCTGGCTCGCCGAACAGGGTCACGGAACAACCCTAGACTTGGCTACGACGGAAGGGAGCGCTCGTGGCCGTGATGACCGCCCGGCGCCGGATCACCCGGCTGCGCCAAGGTGCGGTTCGACCGGGAAGGCGACGAGCTGACCGTCGAGGCGCCGCTCAACCTGATCTGTGAGGGCGAGCTGATCGCCACCCTGATGCGCACGCCCGGCCACGACCTGGAACTGGCCGCCGGTTGGCTCGCGGTGGAATCCGGGGTGCGCTCCGGCGAGGACCTGCTGGGCCTGCGCCAGTGCCGGACCACCGACGACCTCAGCCTGCGGGCCGCCGACGGGGTCAGTGGACGGGGGGTGGACCAGGTCCACCTGGCGCTGCGGCCCGGCGTGCAGCCGCCGCGGCCCCGGGCCTGGGTGACCGGTGCCGCCTGCGGGGTGTGCAGCGCCGACGTGCTGGACCTGTCCCCGCTGCGCCGGTTCGACCCGCACACCGCGGGCTGGACGGTGCCGGCGGCGGCGCTGCAGGCGATGCCGGAGGAGCTGCGTACCCAGCAGAAGACCTTTGCCCGCACCGGCTCGCTGCACGCCGCGGCCGCGGCCACCGCCGCCGGCGAGCTGCTGGTGGTGCGCGAGGACGTCGGCCGGCACAACGCCGTAGACAAGGTGACCGGCTGGGCGGTGCTGGCCGACCGACTGCCGCTCACCGACCTGCTGCTGGTGGTCAGCGGCCGGGTCTCGTTCGAGATCGTGCAGAAGGCGGTCGCGGGTGGATATGCCGGGATCGTCGCGGTGTCCGCGCCGTCCGACCTGGCGGTGGATCTGGCCCGCGAGCACGACCTGCTGCTGGCTGGCATGGTGCGCGGCGGCCGGATGAACGTCTACGCCGGTGAGGACCACGTCACCGACTGGTAGCTCTTCTAGTTGGATCGACACGGCACAGCCAGCTGCCGTTTATCTCCTATTCGCCATATTTGGGGCATAGTTATGGGCGCTCATCCGAGCATCGTTCCCCCGTCGATGTTGAGGAGATTGCTTCCCATGTTGCGTTCCACCCGGATAGCCGCCGTGGCCGTCACCGCGCTCGCCGTGGTCGCCTGCACCTCGGCCGGCTCGCCGTCTTCGGCCCAGAGCCGGTCCGACACGGCCACCGCCTCCGCCTCCGCTGGGCAGTCGGCCAGCCGGCTGGCCAGCCACGTCGTATCGCCGGCCTCGGGCACCTCCACGGCTCTCTCGGGCACCGTGCCCCGGTTCGACCACGTGGTCGTGGTGGTCGAGGAGAACCACTCCTACGCCGACATCATCGGCAGCTCCTCGGCCCCGTATATCAACTCGCTGGCGAGCGGCGGCGCGCTGTTCACCCAGTCCTTCGCGGTCACCCACCCCAGCGAGCCGAACTACCTGGCGCTGTTCTCCGGCTCCACCCACAGCCTGACCAGCGACTCCTGCCCGCACACCTACACCACCCAGAACCTCGGCTCCCAGCTGATCGGCGCCGGCCTGGGCTTCGCCGGGTACTCCGAGTCGATGCCGTCGGCCGGCTACACCGGCTGCACCAGCGGCGCGTACGCCCGCAAGCACAACCCGTGGGTGAACTTCCCCAGCAACGTGCCGGCCTCCGACAACCTCCCGCTGACCAGCTTCCCGAGCAGCTACGGCGCGCTGCCGACCGTCTCCTTCGTCATCCCGAACCTGAACGACGACATGCACGACGGCAGCGTGGCCACCGGCGACAGCTGGCTCAAGGCACACCTGGACGGCTACGCGCAGTGGGCCAAGACCCACAACAGCCTGCTGATCGTCACCTGGGACGAGGACGACAACAGCGCCAACAACCAGATCCCCACCATCTTCTACGGCCAGCCGGTGAAGACCGGCCACTACGCCGAGAAGGTCACCCACTACGGCGTGCTGCGCACCCTGGAGGACGCCTACGGGCTGCCGACGGTGGGCAGCAGTTCGACGGCCACCCCGATCACCGACGCCTGGCAGTAGCGATGACGGACGCGGTACCGGGCTGGGCGGTCGAGCCGGTCCGCGTCGTCGACCCCGATCCCGACTGGCCGCGGCAGGCCGCCGAGTTGCGCGAGCAACTCGGCGGCCTGCTCGGTCGCTGGTTGACCACTGACATCGAGCACGTCGGATCCACCGCCGTGGCGGGGCTCGCGGCAAAACCCATCCTCGACCTGATGGCCGGGCTGGCCGACCTCGACCGGGCACCGGAGATCGCCGCGGCGCTGGCCGGCCACGGCTGGCACTACGTGCCACCGGAACTGGACACCCGGCCGTACCGCCGGCACTTCGTGCACGTGGTCGGCGGCCACCGGCACGCCCACCTGCACCTGATGCGACCGGGCACCGCGGACTGGCAGCGGCACCTCGACTTCCGGGACCGGCTGCGGTCAGACCCCGCGCTGCGAGACGCCTACGCCGCGTTGAAGCAGCGGCTGGCGGCCGTGCACGCCAACGACCGGGAGGCCTACACCGAGGCCAAGTCCACCTTCATCGCCACTGCCCTGGCGAGGCCGACCGGTCCGGGGAGCTGACGCGCCGACTCAGCCGGACGGTTCGGTGGGCACCGCCCCCGCCTCGGTGGCGGTTGCCCCGCCCGGCTCGCCCGGCGCCTTCGGCTTGGCGTCCACGCCGGCCTCCTTGCGCTGCTCGGCGGTGATCGGGGCCGGCGCCTCGGTCAGCGGGTCGAAGCCACCGCCGGTCTTCGGGAAGGCGATCACATCGCGGATCGAGTCGGTGTCCGAGAGCAGCGCGCAGATCCGGTCCCAGCCGAGGGCGATCCCGCCGTGCGGCGGCGCGCCGAAGGCGAAGGCGTCCAGCAGGAAACCGAACTTCTCCTGCGCCTGCTCCGAAGACAGCCCCATCACCGCGAACACCCGTTCCTGGATGTCGCGACGGTGGATACGGATCGAGCCGCCGCCGATCTCGTTGCCGTTGCAGACGATGTCATATGCGTAGGCCAGCGCGCTGCCCGGGTCGGTGTCGAAGGTGTCGAAGAACTCCGCCTTCGGGCTGGTGAAGGCGTGGTGCACCGCCGTCCAGGCGCCGGAGCCGACCGCCACGTCCCCGCTGGCGGTGGCCTCGGCACTCGGCTCGAACAGCGGGGCGTCCACCACCCACACGAACGACCACTCGCCCGGCGCCAGCAGCCCGGCCCGCCGGCCGATCTCCAGCCGGGCCGCGCCGAGCAGGGCCTGCGAGCTCTTGCGGGCGCCGGCGGCGAAGAACACGCAGTCGCCCGGCTTCGCCCCGACGAACTCGGCCAGTCCGGCCCGTTCGGACTCGGACAGGTTCTTCGCGACCGGGCCGGACAGCTCGCCGTCCTCGCCGATCAGCACGTAGGCCAGCCCGCGGGCGCCACGCTGCTTGGCCCAGTCCTGCCAGGCGTCGAGCTGCCGGCGGGGCTGGGACGCGCCGCCGGCCATCACCACCGCGCCGACGTACTCGGCCTGAAACACCCGGAAGGGCGTCTCGGCGAAGTACGAAGTGCACTCGGTAAGTTCCAGGTCGAAGCGCAGATCCGGCTTGTCGGTGCCGTAGCGGTTCATCGCGTCGGTGTAGGTCAGGTGCGGGATCTCGGCCGGAATCTGGTAGCCGACCAGCTGCCAGATCGCGCGCAGCAGCTCCTCGGCCAACGCGATCACGTCGTCCTGCTCGACGAAGCTCATCTCGATGTCGAGCTGGGTGAACTCCGGCTGCCGGTCGGCCCGGAAGTCCTCGTCGCGGTAGCAGCGGGCGATCTGAAAATAGCGCTCCATGCCGGCCACCATCAGCAGCTGCTTGAACAGCTGCGGCGACTGCGGCAGCGCGTACCAGCTGCCGGGGTGGAGCCGGGCCGGCACCAGGAAGTCGCGCGCCCCCTCCGGGGTGGACCGGGTCAGGGTGGGGGTCTCCACCTCGTGGAAACCGTGCCCGTACAGCACCTCCCGGGCAACCCGGCTCACCTTGCTGCGCAGCCGCAACGCCGCCGCCGGCGCCGGACGCCGCAGGTCCAGGTAGCGGTACTTCAGCCGAGCTTCCTCGCCCACCTCGGTGTGCTCGTCGATCTGGAACGGCAGCGCGGCGGACGGATTGAGCACCTCGACCTTGTCGGCGAACACCTCCACCTCGCCGGTCGGGATGTTCGGGTTGACCTTGCCCTCCAGCCGGGCGCGCACCTGCCCGCTGACGAGGATGCACCACTCGTTGCGCAGGTTGTGCGCGATCGCGTCGTCGCGCACCACCACCTGCACCACTCCGCTGCCGTCGCGCAGATCGATGAAGGCGACCCCGCCGTGGTCGCGGCGGCTGGCCACCCAGCCTGCCAGGGTTACGGTCTGACCGGCCTCGGCCGCGCGCAGCGACCCGGCCTCATGCGTGCGGAGCACAGGGCTTTCCCTTCGATGACGTGAGCTGCCATTCTCCCATCGCGGGAACCGGCAGGTTTGCTAGAGCTCGGGCAGCACGATCTGCGGACGCAGATCCTCCTCCGGCGGCAGCCAGCTGCCCGGATCGGCTGGCAGTTGCTCGCCGGTCCGAATATCTCGCACCGAATGGCCCTGCTCGACCCCGTCCGGGTCCGTCCACACGGGGAACCAGACGAAGGGGATGCCGCGTCGCTCGGCGAAGCGGATCTGCTTGCCATACTTCTGCGGGCTGGGCGCCACCTCGCATGGCACTCCCCTGCCCCGCAGCCGCTGCGCGACCAGTTCGCTGGCCGCCCGGGACGGCTCGTCCGGCAGCGCCACCAGCACCGCGGAGGGCACCGAGCGGGAGGCGGTGAGCTTCTTGCGCGCGAACAGCGGCACCAGCATCCGGCTCACGCCGAGGGAGATGCCGACCCCCGGATAGCTGGTCCGTCCGTCGCTGGCCAGGGAGTCGTAGCGGCCGCCGGAGCAGATCGAGCCGAGGCTCTCGAAGCCGGCCAGCCGGGTCTCGAAGACGGTGCCGGTGTAGTAGTCCAGCCCGCGGGCGATCCGCAGCTCGGCGAGCACGCTGAACCGCTCGCTGTTCAGCCCGGCGCAGCCGTCCACCACCGCGGCCAGCTCGGTCAGGCCCTCGTCCAGCAGCGGGTCGCTCACCCCGAGCGCGCGGACCTGAGCGACGAAGGAGGAGTCGGGGGTGCTGATCTGGGCCAGCTCCAGGCATGCCTCGGCCTGCCCCGCGCTCAGCCCGGCTTCCTCGGCCAGCATGCTCAGCACGACCTCGGCCGGCACCTTGTCCATCTTGTCGATGACCCGCATCACGGCCGCCGGGTCGGGTGCGCCGACTCCCCGAAAGTAGCCCTCGATCAGCTTGCGGTTGTTGACCTGCAGGGTGAGTGCCGGCACCGGCAGCGCGGACAGCGCCTCGGCCATCACCCGGGCCACCTCGACGTCATGGTGGAACGGCAGCACGTCGCGGGCGACCACGTCGATGTCGGCCTGGGTGAACTCCCGGTAGCGGCCCTCCTGCGGACGCTCGCCCCGCCACACCTTTTGGATCTGGTAGCGGCGGAACGGGAACTCCAGCTTGCCGGAGTTCTCCAGCACGTAGCGGGCGAACGGCACGGTGAGGTCGAAGTGCAGGCCCAGCGCCGAGGCGTCGGGCTCCTCGCCCTCGCTCGCGTGCAGCCGGCGCAGCAGGTAGACCTCCTTGTCCACCTCGCCCTTGCGCAGCAACTGCTCCAGCGGCTCGGCGGCTCGGGTCTCGATCGGCGTGAAGCCGTGCAGCTCGAAGATCCGGCGCAGCTGGTCGAGGATCTGCAGTTCGGCCTGCCGCTCGGCGGGCAGCAGTTCCGGAAACCCGCTCAGCGGCATCGGCTTGCCGGCCGACCGGGCCGGTGCGCTGACCGGCTTGCTGGCCTGGGCCGGCTCGGAGAACGTCACGTCAACTCTCTCAGGAACGGATTGGTGGCTCTTTCCCGACCTATGGTGGTGCCCGGACCGTGCCCGGGACAAACGATTACTTCGTCGGCCATCGGCAGGATCACCTTGTGAGCGACTCCAGCATGGCCGGCATCGAGCCACCGGGCAGGTCGGTCCGGCCGATGGAGCCGGCAAACAGCACGTCGCCGGTGAAGGCCACCGGCGCCTCGGCCGCCTCGGCCTGCAGCAGCACCGAACCCTCGGTGTGCCCAGGCGCGTGGCGGACGGTGAAGTCCAGCCCGGCCAGCTGGATCGCCGCGCCGTCGTCCAGGGTGCGCACGTCGTCCGGCTCGGCGAAGGTCAGGTTGGCCGCGCCCCAGATCGGCGCGCCGACCGGCAGTCCCATCAGCCACCACGGGTCGGCCAGCGCCCGGCGGTCGGCCGGGTGGATGTAGGCCGGCACGTCGCGGGCCTGGCAGACCGGCAGCACCGAGAAGGTGTGATCCAGGTGACCGTGGGTGAGCAGCACCGCGACCGGATGCAGCCGGTATTGCTCGATCATCTCGTCCAGCTGGCCGGCCGACCCCGACCCCGGGATCGATCACCACGCACTGCTCGCCGGGGCCGTCGGCCACCACGAAGCAGTTGGTGCCGAGAAGCTGCGCTTCGATGCACTCGATCAGCACAGCTCTACCGTACTGAGCCGACTCATAGCGGTCGCGGGCGCACCGGCCAGCCGCGTTTCGTAGAATTCGGCACCGTTGCCCGACCCACTTCGCCGAATCACCGGCCAAGACGCAAAGGACGCCCCACGTGCCGACTAGCAAGCAGCGACGCGAAGCCGCCCGTCGCCACCTGGAGCGTCAACTGGTGCGCCGCCAGCAGCGCGAGGCGGCCCGCCGCCGGCTGAACGTGATCGCCTCGGTGGTGGGCGTCCTGGTGGTGGTCGCCGTGGTGGTCGTCACCACGCTGATGCTGCGGCACGACAACAAGCCCGCCAACGCCGCGGCCAGCAACTCCGCCAGCAGCACGGCCTCGGCCTCGCCGTCCAGCACCGCCTCGCCACTGCCCAGCCGGGCAGCACCGCCGATCAAGGCGCGGGCGGCGAAGAAGACCTCCGGGCCGTGCAAGTACACCGAGGACGCCAGCAAGCTGACCGGCGGCAATGTGTTCGACGTCGGCCTGCCGCCGGATCCCAAGCCGACCCCGACCACCAGCCGGACGGCCGTGTTCGCCACCAACCAGGGCACCATCACGGTGACCCTGGACGCCAAGGACGCGCCCTGCAACGTGCAGAGCATCGTCTACCTGATCGGAAAGAAGTTCTACGACAACACTGCCTGCCCGCGCTCGGTGAACTCCGGCATCTTCGTGGTGCAGTGCGGTGACCCGACCGGCACCACCGCGGGCGGTCCGACCTACTCCACCAAGGACGAGAACCTGGCCAAGGCCAGCTACACGGCCGGCACGCTGGCCATGGCCAACTCCGGGGCGAACACCAACGGCAGCCAGTTCTTCTTCATCACCAAGGACTCCAACGGCGCCCTCGGCAAGAACTACACCGTGATCGGGCACGTCACCGCGGGCCTGGCCATCCTGCAGAAGGTGGCAGCCGGCGGCGACGACGGCTCGAACCAGGCCGGTGGCGGCAAGCCGAACATCCCGCTCTACTTCAAGACGGTCCGGCTCAAGGCATGAGCAAGCTGAAGGGTTTCTTCGGCAAGCTCTTCTCGGTACGGATCGCCGACATCTCCGGGGTGGGATCAGCGGCGGCCACCGCCGCCCCCGCCGACGGCCTACACCGGCCCCGGCCCACCACCAGTTCGCTGCTGGAGCCGCCGGACGAGCCGGATCAGCCGGCCCCGGAGGAGCCGAAGGCCTGACGCCCGGGCGGCGCGGCTCGACGTGCCGCGCAGCGGCTTCCTCCGCCGTCCGATCCAGTTTCGTATCCGATTCCACCGCCCTGGCGACGAAATCGGATACGAATGGCGGCAACGGGATGCTGAATGGGTGGATATCGTCCCGACTGCTGGAGGTTGGTAACGGTCGTAGCGGCTAGTTGGCCGCGTGGATCCGGTAGACGTCGTAGACGCCCTCGACGTTCTTCACGGTGCGCAGCAGGTTGGCCAGGTGCTTCGGCTCGGCCAGTTCGAAGGTGAACCGGGACACCGCGACCCGGTCCCGGTTGGTGGACACGGTCGCGGACAGGATGTTCACCCGCTCGTCCGACAGCACCCGGGACACGTCGGACAGCAGCCGGTGCCGGTCCAGCGCCTCGACCTGGATGGAGACCACGAAGAACGAGTCCGACGACGGCGCCCACTCGACCTCGACCAGCCGATCCTGCTGCTTCTGCAGCGCTCCGGCGTTGGTGCAGCTCTGTCGGTGCACCGACACCCCGCCGCCGCGGGTGATGAAGCCCAGGATGTCATCACCCGGCACCGGCGTGCAGCACTTGGCCAGCTTCACCCAGACGTCGGACATGCCCGCGACCATCACCCCGGCATTGCTGCCGGTCCGGCGGGGAGCCTTCATCGGGATCGCGGTCTCGGCCAGATCCTCGGTGGCGCCCTCCACCCCGCCGAGGGAGGCGACCAGCTTCTGCACGATCGACTGCGCCGACACGTGGCCCTCGCCGATCGCCACGTACAGCGCGGTGACGTCGGCCAGGTGCATGTCGCGGGCGATGGTGACCAGCTGGTCGCCACCGAGCAGCCGCTGCATCGGCAGCGCCGACTTGCGCATCGCCCGGGTCAGCGCGGTCTTGCCGGCCTCCACCGCGTCCTCGCGACGTTCCTTGGCGAACCACTGGCGGATCTTGGTCTTGGCCCGCGGCGAGGCGACGAAGGCCAGCCAGTCCCGGGACGGCCCGGCGCCCTCGGCCTTGGAGGTGAACACCTCGATGTTGTCGCCGTGGTCGAGCTTGGTCTCCAGCGCCACCAGCTTGCCGTTGACCCGGGCTCCGATGCAGCGGTGTCCGACGTCGGTGTGCACCGCGTAGGCGAAGTCCACCGGGGTGGATCCGGCCGGCAGCGGGATGACGTCACCGCGCGGGGTGAACACGTACACCTCGCGGGCGCCCAGGTCGAAGCGCAGGGTGTCCAGGAACTCCCCCGGCTCCTGCGCCTCCCGCTGCCAGTCCAGCAGCTGGCGCAGCCAGGCCATCTCGTCGCTGGCCGCGGTCGGCGTCGCCTCCGCGCCGGCGATCTCCTTGTACTTCCAGTGCGCGGCGATGCCGAACTCGGCCGTCCGGTGCATCGCGTGGGTACGGATCTGCAACTCCACCGGCTTGCCGCCGGGCCCGATCACCGTGGTGTGCAGCGACTGGTACATGTTGAACTTCGGCATCGCGATGAAGTCCTTGAACCGGCCCGGCACCGGCTGCCAGTTGGCGTGGATCGCGCCCAGCGTGGCGTAGCAGTCCCGCACGGTGTCCACCAGCACCCGGATGCCGACCAGGTCGTAGATGTCGGCGAATTCCCGTCCGCGCACGATCATCTTCTGATAGATCGAGTAGTAGTGCTTGGGCCGGCCGTACACGTTGGCCTTGATGCTGCTGGCCTTCAAATCCTTGTTGACCCGGTCGATGACCTCGTTCAGGTACACGTCGCGCTGCGGTGCCCGATCGGCCACCAGCCGCACGATCTCGTCGTAGCGCTTGGGATACAGGGTGGCGAAGGCCAGATCCTCCAGCTCCCACTTGACCGTGTTCATGCCCAGCCGGTGGGCCAGCGGGGCGAGCACCTCGAGCGTCTCGCGGGCCTTGCGCTCCTGCTTGGCCGGCGGCAGGAAGCGCAGCGTGCGCATGTTGTGCAACCGGTCGGCGAGCTTGATCACCAGCACCCGCGGATCCCGCGACATCGCGACGATCATCTTGCGGATGGTCTCGGCCTCGGCCGCCTCGCCGTACTTGACCTTGTCCAGCTTGGTGACGCCCTCCACCAGGTGGGCGACCTCGTTGCCGAAGTGGCCGGCCACCTCCTCGGTGGTCAGCCCGGTGTCCTCGACGGTGTCGTGCAGCAGCGCGGCGACCAGCGTGGTGGTGTCCATGCCGAGCTCGGCCAGGATGGTGGCCACCGCCAGCGGGTGGGTGATGTAGGGGTCACCGGACTTGCGCAGCTGCCCCCGGTGCCGCTCCTCGGCCAGGTCGTAGCCGCGCTGCAGCAGCCGCACGTCCACCTTGGGGTGAGAGGCCTGGTGGACGGCCAGCAGCGGCTCCAGCACCGGCTTGACCCCGGCATGCTGGCGGGGCGGTGCGACCAGCCGGCGGGCGATCCGATCGCGCACCCGGCGTCGATGCGCGCCCTGCGGCTCGGCAACCGGCCTGGCTGCCGAGCGGTCGGCAGCCGGAGCGAACGGACTCGGCTGTGCGGGAGCGGGCTGTGCTGGAGCGGGCTGGGTCGGGGTGGCGCGGTCGGCGGGCTTGCCGCCGGATTCCCCAGCAGGCCCGGCGACGCCGGGCTTCTCGGGCGCGGTCTTCTGGGCCGCAGTCGTCTGATTGGCCGCAGTCTGACTGGCCGCGGTCTGGTTGGCCGCAGTCTGATTAGCCGCGGTCTTGTCGGCTGCGGGCTGCTGCGCCGTGGCCTGCTCGGCCGAGGTCGTTTCGGTGTTGTCGGCTGCCGGCTTGGTCGAGGCCGGGGAGCCGGCGCCGTCCGGCTTCGACCGCTTACCCGGCTTGCCCGGCGAGGTGACCGGCGCAGCGGCAACCGACTCGAGCGGGCTGGTCGCCTCGGTGGTCACCGATACCTCCCTTGGCAGCGGGTCGATATCAGTCTAGGCGCACGCGGAGGCCGGCCGCAGGCTGGCGTAATCGGTTACAGCGCGCCGTTGATCACATCTTGGCGCGGCGGGAAGGTTGGCTCAGAGCACCAGCAGCGCCGTCGGGTCCCATTCCGGCAGCCGCTGCCGGCCGCCGAGGAAGGACAGTTCGATCAGCACGCCGATCCCGGTGACGGTGCCGCCGGCCTGTGCCAGCAGTCGCACGGTGGCCGCCATGGTGCCGCCGGTGGCCAGCACGTCGTCCACCACGAACACCGTCCGCCGGTCGAGCAACCCGGTCGGGATCTCGATCTCGGCGGTGCCGTACTCGAGCTGGTAGTCGGCTCGCACGGTCGGCGGTGGCAGCTTGCCCGCCTTGCGCACCGGAACCATGCCGGCGCCCACCGCACGGGCCAGCGCGGCAGCCACGATAAAACCGCGCGCCTCCACGCCGGCGATCAGGTCGGCCTCCGCAGCGGCCGGCAGGGCGGCCAGCGCGTCCACGCAGCGACCGAAGGCAACCGGATCGGCCAGCAGCGGCGTGATGTCCTTGAACAGCACGCCGGGCTGCGGGAAATCCGGCACGTCCCGCAGCCGGGACGAGATCAGCTCGGCGAGCTCGGCGGAAGCTTCCCCACTCACGGGCGGCGCTTGGTGCGCCCGGCCGGCCGGGCACCCGGCTTGGGTGCCGGTGCCGGTGCGCCGCGGCTGACCGCCGGCGCCGGAGCCGGCGTGCCGGCCAATACCGGCTCACCGGGCAGCCGCTGGGTGGCGCGCTTGGCGAGCACCCGCTTGGTCAGGCTCCGGTACGGCTGCTCACGTTCCTTGAGGTCAACCACCACCGGGGTGGCCAGGAACAGCGAGGAGTACGCACCGACGGCCAGTCCGACGAACAGGATCAGCGCCAGGTCCTTGATGGTGCCCACGCCGAGCAGGCCGGCGCCGACGAACAGCAGGCCGGCCACCGGCAGCAGCGAGATGAGCGAGGTGTTGATCGAGCGCATCAGGGTCTGGTTGACCGCCAGGTTGGCAGCCTCGCTGTAGGTCATCCGGGCGGTGGCGAGCAGGTCCCGGGAGTTCTCGTTGACCTTGTCGAAGACCACCACGGTGTCGTACAGCGAGAAACCGAGGATGGTCAGCAGCCCGACGATGGTGGACGGCGTCAGCTCGAAGCCGACGATCGAGTAGATGCCGGCCGCGATCACCAGGTCGTGCAGCAGCGCGCCGAGCGCGGCGACCGCCATCTTCCACTCGAACCGAATGGTGATGTAGGCGAACACCACGATCAGGAAGATGACCAGGCCCTCGACCGCCTTGGTGGTGATCTCCTTGCCCCAGCTGGAGGACACCGCATCGGTGCTGATCGACTTCGAGTCCAGGTGCAGCTCGCTGACCAGCTTGTTCTGCACGGCGGTCTGCTGGGCCAGGGTCAGCTCCTGGGTCTTCACCACGATCTGCCGGGTGGAGCCGGAGCCGACCTCCTGAGCCGCACCCTCGGCGGGGTGCCCGGTGGTGTTCATCGCCCGCTCCACCTCGGTGGTGGTCAGCGAGGTGTTGGCCGCCCGCACCTGGAACTGGGTGCCGCCCTTGAAGTCGATGCCGACGTTGAAGCCGCGGAACAGCATGCTGAGCACGCACAGCACGATCAGCACCAGCGACGCGAGGTACCAGCGCTTGCGGGTGCCGACGAAGTTGATCCGGGTCTCGCCTCGGTACAGCCTGCTGAGCACGTTCACTGGTCAACCTCGTTCTCGCTGCGGTTCTCCTCGCCGGCCGGCTTGCGGGACAGCCCGCGCCGGGCGGCGGCCCGCTCGGCGGCGGTGGCTCCGGCGGCTGGTGCCGCGTCGGCCGGTCGCTCCGGGGCGGCGGCCGGCCGCGAACCGGCCGGTTTGGTTCGCTGGGTGGTTGCCGGTTGCCGGCCGGCAGCCGGCGGACGCCCGGAGTTCGATTGCCGATTCCCGGGCTGGCGGCTCGCGGGTTGGCGACTTGGAGTTTGCTGACTGCCAGGCTGCCGATTTCCGGGCTGGCGACCCGGCTCCGGCTGGCCGTCCGGCGTGCCGACCGCGCTGGCCGGTCCACCCACCGTGACCAGATCCGGCTCGGAAACCGGCTCCTCGCGGGTCGCGATGCCGCCGCTGCGGACGTTGCTCAGGCCGGTGAACTTGGCCGAGCCGAACGCCGCGCTGCGGGAGAACAGCGAGACCAGCGGATGGGTGAACAGGAACACCACCACCAGGTCCAGGATGGTGGACATGCCGAGGGTGAAGGCGAAGCCCTTCACGTCGCCGGCGGCGAAGTAGTACAGGGTGGCCGCGGCCAGGAAGGACACCGTGTCGGCCGACAGGATGGTCCGCCGGGCCCGCAGCCAGGCGCGCGGGATGGCCACCCGGGCGGTGCGGCCCTCGTGCACCTCGTCCTTTATTCGTTCGAAGAACACCACGAACGAGTCCGCGGTGATGCCCACCGCCACGATGAAACCGGCGATGCCGGCCAGGGTCAGGGTGAAGCCGATCTGCTTGCCCAGGATCACCAGCATCGCGTAGGTCAGGCCACCGGAGACGACCAGCGAGGCGATGGTGACCAGGCCGAGCGCCCGGTAGTAGATCAGGGAGTAGACGACCACCAGCACCAGCCCGATGCCGCCGGCCAGCATGCCGGCCTTGAGCTGGTCGGTGCCCAGCGTCGGCGAGACCGAGGTGGCCGCCTGCTGCAGGAAGTTCAGCGGCAGTGCGCCGTACTTCAGCGAGTTGGCCAGGTTGGTGGCCGAGGCCTGGGTGAAGCCGCCGGAGATCTGGGTAGTGCCGTTGATCGTCTGCTGGATGGTCGAGGCCTCGATGACCCTGCTGTCCAGGGTGTCGGCCACCACGTTGGCGATGTCGCTCGGCGTGCTCTGCTCGTTGTGCTTGGAGGTGTAGCTGGCCCACTTGGACTGCCCGCTGGGCTTGAGATCGACGTTGACCGTCCACTCGAACTGCCCCTGCACCGCACCGGGTGCGACGGCCTGGGCCGACTTCACCTCGGTGCCCTTCACGATCACCGGGCCGAGCAGGTACTTCTGGGTGTTGTTCTCATCGCAGGTGATGATCGGCTTGTTCGGGTCGTCCAGCGGCTTGGTGGTGCTGTTGCACGGCCAGGACTGGATCGCCGCGAACAACTGCTGCTTCTGCGCGGCGGTCAGGCCGCGGACGCCGTCCGGGGTGGCCGGCGGGGTGAACCCGACGATCTTCCACTGGTCCACCGGCGCGCTGGTGTCGATGCTGCCGGTCGGCGAGGCGGACGGGCTGGTCACCGGCGTCGCCGAGCCGCTGGGCTTGACCGAGCCGCTCGGGGTCGGGGTCGCGCTGGGACTGGCGGCGGCCAGTGGCAGCCCGGCCGCCCGGGGCACCGCCCGGCCGTGCGCGGACGGGGAGGTGGGAGCCGGCTTGGCGGTCGGGGTGACAGTCGCGCTACCGGTCGGCTTGGCGGTTCCGGAGACCGAACCGCTGGTGCTGGGACTGGCCGAGCCGGAGCCCGAGGGAGCCGGCTGGCTGACCGGCACCGACTGCTGCTCCTGCCCGCTGGAGTCGATGATGGGCAGCAGCGGCCGGAACTGCAGCAGCGCGGTGCCGCCGACGTCCTTGATGTCGTTCGCGCTGGCGCCCGGCACCGAGACCACGATCCGGTCGTTACCCTGGGTTACCACCTCGGCCGAGGAGACGCCGAGGCCGTTCACCCGGTTGGTGATGATCTGGCGGGCCTGGTCCAGCGACGACTTCGAGGGCGCCTTGCCGTTGATGGTCTGCGCCTTCAGGATCACCTGGGCGCCGCCCTGCAGATCCAGGCCGAGCTTGGGGGTACGGGGCTGGTGGGGCCAGAACACGATGCCGAACAGCACGACGAACAGGCCCAGGAGCACGGCGAAGTAACGCCCGACGCGCAGCGCTCCGGCAGTGGGTGCCACGAGAGTAGGTCTCCTCAGTTCTCTATTACCTGCCCGCAGTCAGCGCGCAGGCAGGCCGCGCGGCCTGGCCAGCAGGTCGCGGACTCGGCGCACAGTATGACCGATCGCACTGGGTATCGCCGCATCGCCCGCCCTGGCGTGCGCGCTCCGCCCGGCGGCCGGGCAGGTCAGGACTGGGCACCGTCCCCACCGTCGATAGCGTGCCGGTAGCGCGGCGGCAGTTCGCCGACGATGCGCAGCGCGGCGATGGTCCACTTGACCTCGACCCCCGGCGCGATGGACAGCAGCACGCTGTCGTCCTCGGAATTGACCACGACGACCGTGCCGTACAGCCCCGAGGTGGTCATTACCTCCGAACCCGGAACCAGGCTTTGCCGCCGCTGCTGGTCGGCGACCGATGCGCGGGACCGGTTACGCCGGGTGAAGGCGACCATGCCGGCCAGCAGCAGGGCCAGGACGATGATGGGAAGGAGGCTCACGACGACTTCCGGGATTGGCGGCAGGTTCCCGGCCAGTCTATGCGGCCCGGCCCGGATGGCTCAGCCGTCTGTGCGGCTCAGTCGTTCTTGCGGCTCAGTCGTTCTTGCGGCTCAGTCGTTCTTGCGGCTCAGTCGTTCGTGCGGCTCAGTCGTTCGTGCGGCTCAGTCGTCGAACAGGGTGGGCGTCACCGTCCCGGCCGGCGGGGTGAGGCCGAGATGTTGCCAGGCCGCCGGCGTGGCCACCCGGCCGCGCGGCGTGCGGGCCAGCAGGCCGGCCCGCACCAGGAACGGCTCGGCCACCTCCTGCACCGTCTCGATCTCCTCGCCGACGGCCACCGCGAGCGTGCTGACGCCGACCGGTCCGCCGCCGAACCGGCGCACCAGGGCGTCGAGCACGGCCCGGTCCAGCCGGTCCAGCCCGAGTGCGTCCACGTCGTAGACGCCCAGCGCGTCGTGCGCCACCTCCGGCGTGACCACCCCGTCGGCACGCACCTCTGCGTAGTCGCGAACCCGGCGGAGCAGCCGGTTCGCGATCCGCGGCGTGCCCCGGGACCGGCCGGCGATCTCGGCCGCGCCGCCGGCGGTGAGCCGGACGTTCAGCAGCCGTGCCGAGCGCACCAGGACCAGCTCCAGCTCCGCCGGACTGTAGAAGTCCATGTGCGCGGTGAAGCCGAACCGGTCGCGTAGCGGACCGGTGAGCAGACCGGCCCGGGTGGTCGCGCCAACCAGGGTGAACGGCGCCAGCTCCAGCGGGATGGCGGTGGCGCCGGGACCCTTGCCCACCATCACGTCCACCCGGAAGTCCTCCATCGCCATGTAGAGCAGTTCCTCGGCGGGACGGGCGATCCGGTGGATTTCGTCGATGAACAGCACCTCGCCCTCGGCCAGGCTGGTCAGCAGGGCCGCCAGGTCGCCGGCCCGCTCGATGGCGGGGCCCGAGGTGAGCCGGAACGGCGCGCCGAGCTCGGCGGCGATGATCATGGCCAGGCTGGTCTTGCCCAGGCCGGGCGGACCCGACAGCAGCACATGGTCCGGCGGCCGGCCCCGGCGCAGCGCGCTCTGCAGCACCACCTGCAGCTGCTCGCGCACCTTCGGCTGGCCCACGAAGTCATCCAGCAGCTTCGGACGCAGGCTGGCGTCCAGTTCGGTCTCGTCCGGCTCCGGCAGTGGTGAGACGAGGTCGCGCACGCTGGCGTCGCGGGCGACGGCGTCGGCGGCCAGGCCGTCCCGCTCGCCGGTCACTGGGCTGCCCGACCCTGCGCGCCAGTGCTCGACGAGCCCTGCGCGCCAGCGCTCACCGGACCCGGCACGCCAGCGACCATCGAGCCCTGCGCACCAGCGCTCATCGGGCCCGTCCCAGCCGCTGGATGGCTCGGCGCAGGATCACCGGAACCTCCGGGTTGTCGTCGGACTCCGCCGCGACCGCATCGATCGCCTCGGCCGCCTCCTTGCCGGAGAATCCCAGGCCGGCCAGGGCGTGCAGCACCTGATCCTTCCACGGCGCGATCGCGGTCACCCCGGCCAGCGGCGCCGAGCTGTCGCTGCCGTCGATGGAGCCGATCCGGTCGCGCAGCTCCACCACGATCTTCTCCGCGCCCTTGCGGCCGATGCCGGGCACCTTGGTCAGGGCGGGATAGTCACCGCTGGCTATCGCCCGGCGCACCTCGCGCGGCGGGTACACCCCGAGGATGGTCTGGGCGAGCTTCGGGCCCACGCCGTTCGCGGTCTGCAGCAGCTCGAACAGGCCGCGCTCGTCGTCGTCGGCGAAGCCGTAGAGGGTGAGCGAGTCCTCGCGGACCACCAGGCTGGTGGACAACCGGGCGGCTTCGCCCACCCGCAGCCGGGCAAGGGTGCCGGGCGAACAGGACACCGCCAGCCCGACCCCGCCGACCTCCACCACCGCGCCGTCCGGACCCACCGCGGCCACCCGGCCGTGCACGCTGGCGATCATCGGGCCACTCCCCTCCCGGCCACCGGGCCGGCTTGTCCGGCGCTGGTACGTCCGGCGCTGGTACGTCCGGCGCTGGTACGTCCGGCGCTGGCGGCTTCGGACAGCCGGGCCAGCCCGGAGCCGCGCCAGATCTGGCAGATGGCCAGCGCCAGCGCGTCGGCGGCGTCGGCCGGCCGAGGCGCGCTCGGCAACCGGAGGATGCGGGTGACCATCGCGGTGACCTGGGCCTTGTCGGCCGCGCCGGAACCGGTGATCGCCGCCTTGACCTCCGACGGGGTGTGCAACTGCACCGGGATGCCGTGCCGGGCCGCGGCCACCATGATCAACCCGGCCACCTGGGCGGTGCCGGTGACGGTGCGCAGGTTGTGCTGGGCGAACACCCGCTCGACCACCACCACATCCGGACGATACGCCAGGACAGCGTCCTCGAAGGCAGCCGAAAGCGTGAGCAACCGCCGTTCCGGTCGGTCGTCGGCCGGCGTCCGCAGCACCTCGACGTGCACCAGCGACGGCGGCCGGCCGGGTTGACCGTCGACCACGCCCAGTCCGCACCGGGTCAGGCCGGGATCGACACCGAGCACCCGCACGCGCACCGTTCCCTTCGGCCATTCGAATGGACGTTCGAGCAGCGTACCCGGCGCCGCGGAGCTCCCCGACGAGTGACACGCCTGCCGGACCGTGCCTCGCGACACCCGCTCGTCGCGGGCTGGAATGCGACCGGGCACCCTAGACTCCCCCACCGTGACCCTTCCGTTCCGGCGGCCCCGCGCACGCGTCCGGCCCAGCCTGCTCTTCCTCGCGGTGGTCGGGCTGACCCTGCTGGGCGGCTGGCTGTGCTGGACGGCTACCGAGGACACCCGGGGAACCCGGCTGGCGGTGTTCCTGTTCATCGTGGCCGCCTGGGTGGTCAGCCTGTGCCTGCACGAATTCGCGCACGCCTACCTGGCCTGGCGATTCGGCGACTACGACATCGAGGCGCGCGGTTACCTGAGCCTGAACCCGCTGCGCTACGCCCACCCGGTGCTGTCCATCCTGCTGCCGGTGCTGTTCATCGCCATCGGCGGAATCGGCCTGCCCGGCGGGGCGGTGTGGGTGCACTCGGAACGGTTCCGCACCGATCTGCAGCGCACCCTGGTGTCGATCGCCGGACCGCTGGTGAACCTGGTGCTGGCGGCCGTGCTGATCGTGCTGGCTGGACGCCAGTCCACGAGCACCCATTTCATCTTCTGGCTGGCGGTGTCCGGTCTCGGCCTGCTGCAACTGATGGCGGCAGTGCTCAACCTGCTGCCGATTCCCGGCCTGGACGGCTACGGCGCGATCGAGCCGTCGCTGGACCGCAACTTCCGGCAGGCCGCCGAGCAGGTGAAACCGTTCGGCATGCTCATCGTGTTCGCCCTGCTGCAGGTCAGCAGCATCAACCAGGCGTTCTTCCGGCTGATCTTCTGGCTCTACGACCTGTCCGGCCAGCGCCACGAGAACGGCCAGGTCGGCCTGGAACTGCTCAAGTTCTGGCACCACTCGTTCTAAGCCGGTCCCCCGGGCCGCGTGTCGTTCTGAGCCGGTTCCCCGGCCGCGGCGTGCGACTCAGCCGACCGCGGCCATCACGTCGTCGGACACGTCGAAGTTGGCGTAGACGTTCTGCACGTCGTCGCAGTCCTCCAGCGCGTCGATCAGCTTGAACACCTTGCGTGCGCTGTCCTCGTCCAGCGGCACCTGGACGCTCGGCAGGAACGACGACTCGGCCGACTCGTAGTCGATGCCGGCCGACTGCAGCGCCTCGCGCACCGGAATCAGATCGCCGGCCTCGCAGATCACCTCGAACTCCTCACCGAGATCGTTGACCTCCTCGGCTCCGGCGTCGAGCACGGCGAGCAGCACGTCGTCCTCGGACTGGCCGTCCTTGGCCAGGATGACCACGCCCTTGCGGTTGAACAGGTAGGACACCGAGCCCGGGTCGGCCATGTTGCCGCCGTTGCGGGTCATCGCGGTGCGCACCTCGGTAGCCGCGCGGTTCCGGTTGTCGGTCAGGCACTCGATCAACACCGCCACGCCGGACGGGCCGTAGCCCTCGTACATGATGGTCTGCCAGTCGGCTCCGCCGGCCTCCGCGCCGGAGCCGCGCTTGACCGCGCGGTCGATGTTGTCGGCCGGCACCGAGGACTTCTTGGCCTTCTGGATGGCGTCGTACAGGGTCGGGTTGCCGGCCGGGTCACCGCCGCCGGTACGGGCGGCCACCTCGATGTTCTTGATCAGCCGGGCGAACATCTTGCCGCGCTTGGCGTCGATGACCGCCTTCTTGTGCTTGGTGGTCGCCCACTTGGAATGCCCACTCACGAATCTCTCCCGCTCTTCGCGCAAGCGCTCATCGCGTTGTTCGCTCCGCTCCTCGCTTCGCTGCGATACTCACTCACGAATCTCTCCCGCTCTTCGCGCGAGCGCTCATCGCCCTGTTCGCTCCGCTCCTCGCTTCGCTGCGATACTCACTCACGAATCTCTCCCGCTCTTCGCGCAAGCGCTCATCGCCCTGTTCGCTCCGCTCCTCGCTTCGCTGCGATGCTCACTCACGCGTCTTCTCCTCGATACGAATCGGTCCTCGCGCACGCGCTCAGGTCGTCCTGCCGCAGGTACCTGCGCACCATGTGCACGAAGTAGCCGTGCACCCGCGCGTCATGGGTCAGTTCCGGGTGGAACGAGGTCGCGAGCAGGTGCCGCTGCCGGATCCCCACGATTCTACCGGTCGCCGGGCCGGCCTCGACCCGGGCGAGCACCTCGGCGGCCTGGCCGACCTCCTCCACCCAGGGTGCCCGGATGAACACGGCGGTCAGCGGGCCGCCGTCGATGCCGGCCATGCTGACCTGCTCCTCGAACGATTCCACCTGACGGCCGAAGGCATTGCGCCGTACCGTCATGTCGATTCCGCCGAAGCTGCCCTGTACGCCGGCCGTGCCGACCGCCGGGTTGGCGATCCGGTCGGCCAGCAGGATCATCCCCGCGCACGAGCCGTAGGTCGGCAGCCCGCCGGCGATCCGCTCCCGGATCGGGTCAAGCAGGTCGAACAGGCCGGCCAGCTTCACGATCGTGGTGGACTCGCCGCCCGGGATGATCAGGCCGTCCACCCGCGCCAGCTCGGCCGGGCGGCGGACCGACACGCCGTGCGCCCCGGCCGAGGCAAGCATCGCCAGGTGCTCGCGCACGTCGCCCTGCAGGGCGAGCACCCCGATGGTCGGCGCGTGCGTCATCGTGACGGCGCGGCTCAGGAGGCTGCCGGCGTCCGGCGGGGCAGCACCAGCCCGGCCAGCAGCTCGTCGGTGATCCGGGCGATCTGGTCCACCGCGTCGTTGAATGCCTCGGCGTTCGCCTTGGACGGGCTGCGCATGCCGGCCACCTTGCGCACGTACTGCAGCGCGGCCGCGTGCGAGTCCGCCGAGGTTGGGTGCTCGGTGTACGGCGGCCGCAGGGTCTTAATGCTCCGGCACATGATCGGCTCCTTCTGGGCTTGCGGGGTTTCGTATCCGATTTCACCGCCTGGGCGTGCGAATCGGATACGAAAGGCACCACCCGCCGCGCTTGGCTACCAGCCGCGTTCGCCAGCGACGTTGCTACCAGCCGCGTTCGGCCAGCCGGTGCGGCTGCGGGATCTCCTCGACGTTGATCCCGACCATGGCCTCGCCGAGACCCCGAGAGACCTTGGCCAGCACGTCCGGGTCGTCGTAGAAGGTGGTCGCCTTGACGATCGCCTCCGCGCGCTGCGCCGGGTTGCCGGACTTGAAGATGCCGGAGCCGACGAACACGCCCTCGGCACCGAGCTGCATCATCATCGCCGCGTCGGCCGGAGTGGCGATGCCGCCGGCGGTGAACAGCACCACCGGCAGCTTGCCGGCCCGGGCGACCTCGGCGACCAGCTCGTACGGGGCCTGCAACTCCTTGGCCGCGACGTACAGCTCGTCGGCGCTCAGCGAGCCGAGCCGCCGGATCTCCCCGCCGATCTTGCGCATGTGGGTGGTCGCATTGGACACGTCACCGGTGCCGGCCTCGCCCTTGGACCGGATCATCGCCGCGCCCTCGGTGATCCGGCGCAGCGCCTCACCCAGGTTGGTCGCCCCACACACGAACGGCACAGTGAACTGCCACTTGTCGATGTGGTTGGCGTAGTCGGCCGGCGTCAGCACCTCCGACTCGTCGATGTAGTCCACGCCGAGCGACTGCAGGATCTGCGCCTCAACGAAATGCCCGATCCGGGCCTTGGCCATCACCGGAATGGACACCGCGTCAATGATCGAGGAGATCATGTCCGGGTCGGACATCCGGGACACGCCGCCCTGCGCGCGGATGTCGGCGGGCACCCGCTCCAGCGCCATCACCGCGACCGCGCCGGCGTCCTCGGCAATCTTGGCCTGGTCGGCGGTGACCACGTCCATGATCACGCCGCCCTTGAGCATCTCGGCCATGCCGCGCTTGACCCGAGCGGTGCCGACGGCGGGATTGTTCTCGCTGTGCTGAGGCGCAGAAGTCATGGCCTCATTCTACGTGTGCCCGGGACAACTTAGACCGGTGCGCCGACCGTGGCCAGCACCACGATGGCCCCGCCCGGCGCCATCAGCAGCGGCTTGCCGGACAGCGTGGTGAAGGTGGTACCGGACCCGCTGTTCGGCCGGGACCACTTGCCGACCACCCGCTTGCCGTTGCGGAACAGCACCGCCGTGCCGGAGCCGACGGTGTAGGTGAACTGCGAGGGGTTGCCCTCGACGTCGACATCGTTGCGGTTCACCGAGACCCGGCACAGCTGCACCAGCACGTTCGGGCTGGCGATCGGGTTGCCGTCGGCGGCGTGCAGTTGCTGCCCGCCGATCAACCTGACGTACTTGCCGATGCTCGGCACCCAGCGGAAGCTGACCGGCGTGCTGCCGACCACGGTGTTCACCGCGGCTCCGCTCGGCGCGCCGGACAGGCCCGGGAAGTCCTTGGCGAAGGTGAAGCCGATCGGCTTGGAGCCGCCGGTGTGGATCGCCGCGGCCACCTGGGCCAGGTTGGTCTGCAGGTTGTACGGCGCCGGCCGGCCGCCGTCGCGGGAGAAGCCGGGCCCGCCGCGGTCATTGATCACGCCCTTGACGATGGAGCGGTCCAGGGTGCTCAGCGAATCACCGCCGCCGCCGGAGGCGACCAGCGCGATCGGGCCGTACTGGCTCAGCAGTTCGGCGTCGCTGGCCCGCACGCTGCGCACCGCCTCCACCACCGGCCGGTGGGTGCCGAAGACCGCGACCATCCGGGTCAACCCGCCCTCGGCCTGCTCGATGTAGAGCACGTCCGCCTGGTCGATGCCACGGGACGGCCGCCCGCTTGCGGTGTCGTCCACCTTCACCGCGAGGATCGGTCCGGTCGGCGCCGGGCCCACGCCGGTGAGCGGGTTCAGCTTGGCGGTCGGCTTGATCGGCGCGCTGCCCGACGGGCTCGGCGTCGCCGAGGTGCTGGTGCTCGTGCTGGTACTGGTGCTGTTCGACGCCGCCGCCTTCTTGCCGTCGCGGCAGCCGGACAGGGCGGCGACCAGCACGGTCACCAGCGCGATCCCGCCCACGGTCAGGGCAGAGTTGCGGCGGGGCAGCGGGCCGGTCATGTGCAGAACTCCTCGATCAGTGGTTGCCGGGTTGCCTCATCGGCTGGCACCGGCGGCGGGGGTACCGGGTGGCTCTGGGCGGACGGCATCGGCAGCGAACAGGCTGCTGTCATCGATGTCGAAGAACTGCGGCAGCTCGCGCCGGCCCGCCAGGTGCAGCAGGCGCGGCATCCGGCGTGCCCGCAGCGTACGGGTGTCGCGCACCGCATCGTTGAAGAATCGCCGGGCGATCAGGACCCTGGCGGCGGCCTCGGCCAGTTCCTCGGCCGCGGCCGGGGGCAGCCGGTCCCGGTATTCGGACAGCTGGGTGATGGCGTGGCCGACCTGATTCTCCGCCCGCTGCCGCTCGCTGGCCGGCGCCAGCTCGCCGTTGCCGGGCACGGCCAGCGCGGTCCGGGCGGCATCGGCCAGCCGGCCGGCCAGCGGCGGTGGCACCCCGTTGTCGGCCATCTCGGCCAGGTGCTGCAACGCGGCGGCCCGGCGGACCAGTTGAGCGTCCATCGCCGCCTGCGCCGCGTCCACCTTGGCGTGCAGCCGGTCCAGCCGGGTCAGCGTCAGGATCACCCAGGCCGTGAGCAGCACGGCCAGGGCGAACGTGAGCACCAACCACCCTGCCGACAGCACGGGGCCAGGGTACAAAGCATCCCGGCGGCCGGACGCCAGGCAGGGCAGCCGGCGCGCGTCGGCTCCGCCACACTCCGGGCTAACCCGGCACTGCCGGACTCCGGGCTAACCCGGCACTGCCGGACTCCGGGCTACCCGGCACGGCCGGACTCCGGGTTAACCCGGCACGGCCGCCGCCATCGCGATCTCGTAGACCCGCAGCACCTGGCTGGCCACCACGCTCCAGTCGTAGGGCTGCACCAGCTGCCGGCCGCCGGCGGCCAGCCGATCGCGCAGCCGCCGGTCGTCGAGCACCGCCTGCAGCGCGGCGGCGAGCGCGTCGGCATCCCCGACCGGCACCAGCAGCCCGGCCCGGACCTGCTCCCAACTGTCCGCCGGCCGTCCGGACGCCTCGGTGCCGGCTGCCTCAGTGCCACCCTGCTGCTCGGGCTGGCGCTCGTCGAGCACCCGGCGGAAGGCCTGCAGGTCACTGGCCACGATCGGCGCGCCGGCCGCCATCGCCTCCAGCAGGATGATGCCGAAGCTCTCGCCGCCGGTGTTCGGGGCGACGTAGGCGTCCACGCTGCGCAGCATGCTGGCCTTGTCGGCCTCCGACAGCAGCCCGAGCATCACCACCGCGCCCTGCAGCGAGCGGGGCAGCTCGTCCAGGAAGTCCTGCCGCTCGCCGCGGCCGGCGACCAGCAGCCGGACGCCGGGCCGGTAGCGGACCAGCTGCGCCATGGCCGCCAGCAGCACCGTCATGCCCTTGCGCGGCTCGTCGTAGCGTCCGATGAAGCCGATCGTGCCGCCCTCGGCCGGATCGCGGGGATAGCCGGGCAGCGGCGGTGCCTGCGCGAAGTGCTCCACCGAGACCCCGTTCGGGATCACCACCGCGTCGGCGCCGAGGTGCTCGACGATCAGCTTGCGGGCGGCCGGCGAGACCGCGATCCGGCCGGACAGCCGTTCCAGCACCGCCTGCACGACGCTGTCGAACATCGCGAGGAACCTCGACCGGGTGGACGCGGCGTGGAACGTCGCGACCAGCGGCACGTCGGCCAGCAGCACGGTGAGCAGCGACAGGCTGGGCGGCGCCGGCTCGTGCACGTGCACCACGTCGAAGTCGCCCTGGCGCAGCCAGCGGCGCACCCGGGTTGCCGACACCAGCCCGAACTGCAACCGCGCGACCGAGCCGTTGTAGGGAATCGGCACGGTCCTGCCGGCGGCCGCCACGTAGCCCGGCAGGTTGGGCGAATCCTCGTCGCCGGGCGCCAGCACCGACACGTGGTGGCCCAGCCCGATCAGGGTCTCGGCCAGATCCCGCACGTGGCTCTGCACCCCGCCGGGGATGTCCCAGAGGTAGGGGCAGACGATGCCGATCCGCATCGCCGCTAGCCCGACCCGGCAGCCGGCAGCTGCTCAGCCGGATCCCGCACCGCCTGCAGGCGCGCCGGGTCCAGGTCGGCCAGCCACAGCTTCTGCAGCATGTGCCAGTCGGCCGGGTGTGCCGCGATCCGTTCGGCGAACACGTCGGCCAGCCGCTGGGTGCCGAGCCGCACCCGATCACGCAGCCGGCCCTCGTCCAGTTCGATCGGCTCGCCGATCCACTGCCCCCAACCGTCCGGCCGGTAGTAGGTGTGCGCCGGCAACAGCACCGCGCCGGTGGTCGCGGCAAGCAGCGCCGGGCCGGCCGGCATCCGGGTCGGCTCGCCGAAGAACTGCACCTCGACGCCGCGCCGGGACAGATCCCGCTCGGCCATCAGGCAGATCGACCTCGCCAGCCCGCAGTCGCTCGGCGAGCACCTCGGCCGGCGGCCGGTCTCCGCCGGTGAGCGGCACGATCCGCATGCCGAGGCTTTCCCGGTAGGCCAGGAAGCGGTCGAAGAGGATCTCCGGCTCCAGCCGCTCGGCCACCGTGGTGAACGGATAGCCGCGGTCGATCAGGTAGACACCAGCCACCTCCCAGTTGCCGCTGTGCGGCAACGCCAGGATCACCCCGCGACCGGCGTCGATGCCGGCCTGCACGTGCTCCCAGCCGAGGGTGGTCACCCGGGACAGGATGGATTGCGCGCTCATGCTGGGCAGCCGGAAGGTCTCCATCCAGTACCGGGCGTAGGAGCGCACCGCGGCGTTGACCAGCCGGTCCAGCTCCGACTCGGTCAGCCGGCCACCGGTCACCCGGCGCAGGTTGCTGCGCAGCTGGCGGACACGGCCGCCGTTGCGGCGGGTGATCAGGTCGGCCGAGCGCTCGAACAGCCAGCCGGCGGCGGGCTCCGGCAGCGCCCGCACCCCCCGCCAACCGGCCAGGTAGCCGGCCGCACCCGCCTGAGCCGCCACCTTGCTGAGAGCGCTCATCCCTGCAGCTCGCTCTTCGCGCACGCGCTCATGGCGTACTCGCCCGCGACTGCTGCCACACGGTGGTGATCCGCTGTGCGACGGTGATCGTCGAGGCGGCCACCAGCAACCACAGCGCGATCGCCTGCACGTACGGCACGTCCAGGCCGGGGAAGTCGGTCAGGCCGGTACCGACGAGCACCACGATCAGCCGCTCAGAACGTTCGGCGATGCCGACGTTGCAGGTGAAGCCGGCGCCCTCGGCGCGGGCCTTGATGTAGGACGTCAGCGAACCCAGGACGAGGCAGAGCATGCTGGCCAGCAGCAGCGCCGGCTGGTCGTGCCGGGCGAAGTACCAGGCCAGCGTGCCGAACACGGCCGCGTCGGCCACCCGGTCGCAGCTGGAGTCGAGGACGGCGCCGAACCGGCTGCCGCGCCCGCCCGCCCGGGCCACCGCGCCGTCCACCATGTCGAACATGACAAAGGCCCAGATGAACAGCGTGCCGACAAAGAACTCGCCGCGGGGGTAGCAGATCAGCGCGGCGACGGTGGCGCCCACGGTGCCGGCCACGGTCACCATGTCCGGCGTCACGCCGGCGTTGGCCAGGGAGCGGCCGAGCGGGTTGATCGCCTTGCCGATCGGCGCCCGGAGCAGGTTCAGCACCGCACAACGATAGCGGGCAGCCGCGGCCGCGCCCGGCGCCGTGAGAGCCGACGCGTCAGAAGCCGCTGCCGGAGCCCATCCGGCCGATCTGGTTGAACGCCTGGTGCTGGGCCAGTTGCTGTTCGGCCCGGGCCGCGGCCTCGGGGTTGACGCGGCGCAGCCGCTCCGTGTTGCGCATCGGGCCGAACCGATGGAGCCCGATGACCGCCAGTAATGCGAATACCACCACTAACGCGATGATCCACATGCGCCGAGTATGCGCGCGCCGAACGCGCTTTGACCGCGCCGAATCGGATGAGTGATCGACGGAACAACCGGTATTCCCGGTGAGCCGAAATGCTGGCCTCCGGTGGGTTGCCAGCCGCTGTCCGGAGGTGTCGAATCAGGACAAGGCCGCGCGGTTCGTCCCGCCGGGGACCGAGCACAGCCGGCTGCGGCATCCGGCAGAGAGGTGATCGGTCCATGTCCACCAAGGCGAGTTCGGTCAAGTCCGGCAAGACATCGGGGCGGCTTCCGGCCGCCACCGCCTCGAACCCTGAACAGATCCGCAACGTCGCCGTGGTCGGCCACAGCGGCGTCGGCAAGACAACCCTGGTGGAACACCTGCTGGCGGCCACCGGCGCGCTGAGCCGGCCCGGCTCGATCACCGACGGCAACACCATCTCCGACTCCGATCCGGTGGAGGTGTCCCAGCAACGCTCGGTCTTCCTCTCGGTCTGCCCGACCAGCCACCAGGACACGGTGATCAACCTGCTGGACACCCCCGGCTTCGTCGACTTCGTCGGCGAGCTGCGGGCCGGCCTGCGCGCCGCCGACGCCGCGCTGTTCGTGGTCTCGGCGGCCGAGGACCTGGACCAGACCACGCTGGCGCTCTGGGAGGAATGCGCCGCCCTGGGCACGCCGCGGGCGGTGGTGGTCAACCGGCTGGACGTGCCCCGGGCCGACCTGGCCCACACCCTGGAGGCCTGCCGGGCCGCGTTCGGTGGGGTGGACGGCAATGCGGTGCTGCCGCTGTACCTGCCGGACGCCGAGAACACCAGGCTGGTGGATCTGCTCGGCGCGCCGGAGGACGAGCTGGACGCCGAGCAGTCGGCCGCCCGGGCGGCGCTGATCGAGGCGGTGATCGCCGAGAGCGAGGACGAAAGCCTGCTGGACGCCTACCTCGCCGGCGAGGCGCTGGAGGCCGGCAAGCTCGCGGCTGACCTGCATGAAGCGGTCGGCCGCGGCCACTTCCACCCGATGGTGCCGGTCTGTGCCAGCACCGATCTCGGCCTGACCGAGCTGCTCGACCTGATCGTGCGCGGCTTCCCGAACCCCACCGAGCGGCCGCTGCCCCAGGCCTGGACGCCGGTCGGGGCACCGGGCCCGGAGCTGACCTGCGATCCGGCCGGGCCGCTGGCGGCCGAGGTGGTGCGTACCTGGGTCGATCCGTATCTGGGCCGGGTCTCGCTGGTGCGGGTGTTCTCCGGCACCATCCGGGCCGACACCCCGCTGCACACCTCCGGGCACGGCGGCGCCGAACGCGGCCACCCCGACCACGACGAGGACGAGAAGACCGCGACCTTGCTCGACGCCAGCCTGAACCCGGTGGACTCGGCCATCGCCGGCGAGCTGTGCGTGGTGGCCCGGCTGTCCAGCGCCGAGACCGGTGACGCGCTGTCGGCGCAGAGCCTGCCGTTGGCGATCCTGCCCTGGCAGATGCCGGATCCGCAGCTGCCGATCGCCATCAAGGCTTCCACCCGCAACGACGAGGACGGCCTGGCCAAGGCGCTCACCCGGCTGGCCGCAGCCGATCCGAGCCTGCGCATCGACCGCAATCCCGAGACCGGGCAGCTGGTGCTCTGGTGCCTCGGCGAGGCGCACGCCGACGTGGTGCTGTCCCGGCTGCGCGCCGCCGCGGCGATCGAGATCGAGCCGGTTCGGGTGCGGTTGCTGGCGACCTTCACCAGCGGCGCGAAGGGGCACGGCCGGCTGGTGAAGCAGTCCGGCGGGCACGGCCAGTACGCGGTCTGCGACATCGAGGTGGCCCCGCTGCCGCGCGGGTCCGGGGTGGAGTTCGTCGACAAGGTGGTGGGCGGCGCGGTGCCGAGCAACTACATCGGCTCGGTGGAGAAGGGGGTGCGCCACCAGTTGGAGATGGGCGTCCATCCCGGCGTGCCGGTGACCGACGTGCAGGTCACCCTGTTCGACGGCAAGGCGCACAGCGTCGACTCCTCCGACGCGGCCTTCCAGACCGCCGGCTCGCTGGCCATCAAGGACGCCGCCGGCAAGGGCTCGGTGCAGCTGCTGGAGCCGGTGGACGCGGTGGCCATCACGGTGGCCGACGACCACATCGGCACCGTGCTGTCCGACCTGTCCGGCCGGCGGGCGCGGGTGACCGGCACCGAGCCGATCGAGTCCGACCGGCCCGGCAGCCGCAGCGTCATCCACGCCGAGATACCCGAGGTCGAGCTGCTGCGCTATGCCGCGACGCTGCGCTCCATTACCGGCGGCGCCGGCAACTTCACCCGCTCCTACCTGCGGCACGACCCGGCGCCGCCGCCGGTGGCCACCGCCCTGCTCGGGTGAGCTAGCGGTACCGCATGACCAGCCGGTCGCCGACCCGGCGATAGCCCAGTCGCTGGTACATCCGGTTCGAGGTCGGGTTCTTCGCGTCGGTGAACAGCACCACCTGCTCAGCGCCGGTGTCCAGCGCGTGTCGGGTGCAGGCCGCGGTGGCCGCAGCGCCGTAGCCGCGCCCTCGGTGCTCCGGTGGGGTATACACCGGTGCCACCCGGCTGACCCCGGCGATGGTCACGTTGCGGCCGGCCAGCGACACCGGATCGCCTTGTGCGTCCAGCCAGAACCAGACCAACTCCAACTCGACCCGGCGCTGCTGCATCGGCCGGCTGGGCGCCGTTCCCCGGGGCTCGACCTCGGCCTGGAAGGCCTGGACCCACTCCATCAGCAGGTCGAGGTCGGCCGGGGTGGCCGGCCTGCCGGAGCCGTCCGGCATCGGGTCGGGCGGCACCAGTTCGGCCAGCCGGAACATCGGCTGCTCCAGCAGGGTCTCGGCGGTCAGTCCGGTGCCGGCCAGCCAGCAGGAGGTGAACCGGCGCACCGCCTCGATCGTGCCGGTGGCATCGGGCACCACGGTGTCACGGGCGCGCAACTGCTCGACCAAGCTTGCCTCGCTGCCGTCCGGTAGCTGGGCCAGCAGCAGGCCGTACGGCGGCGTCATCGACACCGCCCCGGTGACCTGCTCACCCTCGGCGTACCAGGCCAGCGTCGGCGACTGCTCGGAGTACCGGTGCCCGACTCGCAGGGTGTCCAGCACGGTCAGCGCGGTCGTGTTCGCTGCCGGCTCGCGCAGCAGCAGCGGCAGTACGTTGGCGGCGTACACCTCGGGATCCGAGGTGAAGGTCCAACCCATCCGAAATCCCCCTTCATCGACCCGCTCAGCCTGGCAGCGCAGCCCGGCCGGCGTCGAGCGGGTTTCCGGGCGGCTCCGACCGGCGCTGCTAGCCGGCCGCCGGATTGGGTAGGTTCAGGGCAGGTCTCGCGCAGGCATCGAGGTAGGAGACACCGAGCAAGCGCCAGGCACCGGAGACGGTGCTGGGAGCGGATGGGAGTACTGGTGAGCAGTCACAGCACGTCCGAGGTCAGCGGCGCGGTGCAGGAGGCGGTGCACACGGTTGCCGAATCCGCCCGTACCGCCGGGGTCGCCGTCTCCGAGAGCGCCCGGGTCGCGGCCGGCAGCGTGACCGCCGCGGTCGGCACCGGCGTGGAGGCCGTGGTGGAACGCAGCCGTCGAGCGCGCAAGCAGGCCCGCGCCGAAGCAGCCCGGCGGCGCAAGCAGGCCGAACGGGAACTGGCCGGCCGGCGCAAGCAACTGCGCAAGCAGGGACGGCGAGCCCGCAAGCTGGGTGCCGGTGCGTTGGCCGACACCAGCGGCAAGGCGGCCGACACGGTGGCCACCGCCAAGGGCAGGGCCACCGACACCGTCGCCACCGCCAGGGGCAAGGCCACCGGCACCGTCGGGCAGGCGCGTGGCAAGGCTCAGCACGCGGTGGAGGACGTGCGCGGCCAGGTCGCCGACGCGCTCGCGCAGGCCAGCGACCGGATCCGGCCGAACAAGCGCAGCAAGGCGAAGAGCTTCGCCACCGTGCTGCTGCTGGCCGGCGTCGCAGCCGTCGCGATCCGCAGCGCGAGGGCCAGCCAGCCAACCACCCCGCGCTGACGCCGCCCGGCCAGGCTGGCGCCGCCTGAATCGAGCTGGCGCTGGGTTCAGCCCTGCTCGGACCAGGCGTCGGCCAGCATCGCCCGGGTGTCGGACAGCAGCTGTGGCAGCACCCGGGTGTTGCCCACCACCGGCATGAAGTTCATGTCGCCGCCCCAGCGCGGCACCACGTGCTGGTGCAGGTGGGCGGCGATCCCGGCGCCGCCCACCGCGCCCTGGTTGACCCCCAGGTTGAACCCCTGCGGCCCGGCAACCGTCCGCAGCACCGTCATCGCGCGCTGGACGAAGCGCACCAGCTCGTCGGACTCCGGGCCGGTCAGCTCGGTGTAGTCGGCGAAGTGCCGGTACGGCACCACCATCAGGTGGCCGGGGTTGTACGGGTAGAGGTTGAGCACCGCGTACACGCTGCTGCCGCGGGCCACGATCAGCCCGTCGGCGTCCGGACGCTTCGGCACGTCGCAGAACGGGCAGTGCCGCTCCTCACCGGAGGCCGGCTTGCCCTCACCCCCGATGTAGACCATCCGGTGCGGCGTCCACAGCCGCTGGAACGCGTCGGGGATGCCGGCGAACTCGTAGCTCGCCGGCTCCTCGACCCGTTCACCAGCCGTCATGCGCCGAAGTCGCTCGCGGTCGGCGAGCTGTTGCGCCGGCTGGCCGCGAAGCCGGCGATGTGTTCGATCGCCTGCGCCACCGGCACACCGTTGAGCTGCTCGCCGTCGCGGAACCGGAAGCTCACCGCGTCCTGCTCGGCGTCGGTGGCGCCGGCGATCAGCATGAACGGCACCTTGGCCTGCTGCGCGGTGCGGATCTTGCGTTGCATGCGGTCGGAACCGGCATCGACCTCGACCCGGATCCCGCGTGCACGCAACTGCCTGGCCACGTCCTGCAGATAGCCGACCTGATCCTCGGTGACCGGGATGCCGATCACCTGCACCGGCGCCAGCCAGGCCGGGAAGGCACCGGCGTAGTGCTCGGTCAGCACCCCGATGAACCGCTCGATCGAACCGAACTTCGCCGAGTGGATCATCACCGGCTGGTGCCGCTCGCCGTCGGCGCCGGTGTATTCCAGGCCGAACCGGGCCGGCTGGTTGAAGTCGTACTGGATCGTCGACAGCTGCCAGGTCCGGCCGATGGCATCGCGTGCCTGCACCGAGATCTTCGGCCCGTAGTAGGCGGCGCCCCCCGGATCCGGCACCAGTTCCAGCCCCGACTCGACAGCGGCCTGTTCCAGGATGGCGGTGGCGGTCTGCCACTCCTCATCGGTCCCGATGAACTTGTCCGACTGCGGATCGCGGGTGGACAGCTCCAGGTAGAAGTCGTCCAGCCCGAAGTCGCGGAACAGGCCGAGGCAGAAGTTCAGCAGGTGCTTGATCTCGGCCGGTGCCTGCTCGGGTTCGCAATAGCTGTGTGAATCGTCCTGGGTCAGGCCGCGCACCCGGGTGAGCCCGTGCACCACGCCGGACTTCTCGTACCGGTAGACGGTGCCGAACTCGAACAGCCGCAGCGGCAACTCCCGGTATGAGCGCCCCTTGGACTGGAAGATCAGGTTGTGCATCGGGCAGTTCATCGCCTTCAGCCGGTACTCGGCATTGTCCAGCTCCATCGGCGGGAACATGCCGTCGGCGTAGTACGGCAGGTGGCCGGAGGTGTGGAACAGCCCGTCCTTGCTGATGTGCGGGGTGTAGACGTAGGAGAAGCCTTCCTCCAGGTGCCGCTGGGAGATGTAGGTCCTCCATCTCCCGCCGCAGCATCGCGCCCTTGGGGTGGAACACTGCCAGGCCGGAGCCGATCTCGTCCGGGAAGCTGAACAGGTCCAGCTCGCGCGCCCAGCTTGCGGTGATCGCGCTTGGCTGCCTCCTCGAGCCGGTTCAGGTAGGCCTTGAGTTCATCCCGGGTGGCCCACGCCGTTCCGTAGATCCGTTGCAACTGCTCGTTGTTCTGGTCCCCCCGCCAGTACGCGGCGGCCGAGCGCATCAACTTGAACGCCGGGATCCGCCGGGTGGTCGGCAGGTGCGGGCCACGGCACAGGTCGGTCCAGGCCAGCTTGCCGTCGCGATCCAGGTTGTCGTACATGGTGAGCTGGCCGCCGCCAACCTGGGAGGCCTCCTCGGCGTCCAGCTCGGTCGGGGTGGCGTTGCCGTCCGAGCCGCCCTTGAGCCCGATCAGCTCCAGCTTGAACTTCTCGTGCGCGAGCTCGGCGCGGGCGTCGGAGTCGTCGATCTCGCGCCGGGAAAACCGCTGGCCAGCCTTGACGATCTCGGCCATCTTCTTCTCGATCGCGGCCAGATCCTCCGGGGTGAACGGCCGGGATGGCAGGAAGTCGTAGTAGAAGCCGTCCTGGATCGGCGGCCCGATGCCGAGCAGCGTGTTCGGAAACAACTCCTGCACGGCCTGGGCCAGCACGTGCGCGGTCGAGTGCCGCAGCACCGCCAGGCCGTCCGGCGAGTCCAGCGGCACCGGCTCAACCTGCTCCTCGAAGTCGAACGGCACGTCCAGGTCGCGCAGCCGGCCAGCCGGATCGCGCACCACCACCACGCCGGACGGTCCGGTCAGCTCGACGCCGGCAACCTCCAGCGCGGTCCGGGGAGTGACTCCCGCCGTCACCAGTACCAGCTGCCGGGAATCCGGCTCTGCAGTGGGCTGGGACGCGGCGCTGGACACGAACGCTCTCCTCCGGTCGGACCTGAATGAACACAAGGCGCCCTGCGATCGGCACCCAGGATGCAATGCTAGTGCGGTGCGCCGAGGCCCCCGAGGCAATATCGCCGCGCTGGCGGCCGGCTGCCTCCTCGCGGCGCTGCTGGCCGGCTGCGACCCGGCTACCGCGCCACGTCCGGGCGACTCTGGCGGGGCTTCGAGTTCCGGCGCTGTACCGTCCGGCGCATTGCATTCCGGCGCATTGCGTTCCGGCACGCAGGGTCCGGCCGTCCGGGGCAGCTCGACCCAGAACCGTCCGAACGGCGAGTTCACGATGTCCTTCGCTGGCGACGTGCACTTCACCGGCCGCACCGCCCGGCTGCTCGCCGAGGATCCGGCGACCGCCTTCGGCGCCAGCGCCGCCGTGCTCGGCCGGGCCGACCTGACCATGGTGAACCTGGAGACCGCGATCGCGGTCGGCGGCCAGCCGGAGCACAAGACTTTCACCTTCGCCGCGCCGCCGTCCGCGCTCACCGCGCTGGCCGACGCGGGAGTGGACGTGGCCACCATGGCGAACAACCACGGCGCCGACTACGGCGCGGCCGGGTTGTCCCAGACGCTCGCGGCGATCTCGGCCGGCGGACTGCCGGTGCTCGGCATCGGCGCGGAACGCCGAGGCCGCGTACGCGCCGTACTACCGGACGGTGCATGGAGTGCGGCTGGCGATCGTGGCCGCCAGCCAGGTGCGCGATGAAACCCTGGCCCACTTCAGCGCGGCCGATTCCAGCCCCGGCATCGCCAGCGCCTGGTCGGACCGGTTCCTGGCCGAGGTGCGCACCGCCCGGGCGCACGCCGAGGTGGTGGTCGCCTACCTGCACTGGGGCACCGAGTACACCAGTTGCCCGAACGCCGACCAACGCTCGTTGGCCGATCGGCTCGCCGCCGCCGGCGTCACCGCCATCATCGGAACCCATGCGCACGTGCTGCAGGGCGCCGGCTGGCGTCCGGACGGGGCCTACCTGGCCTACGGCCTGGGCAACTACTACTGGTGGAAGTCGTTCGGCAACGCGCAGGACGACAACGGCGTGCTCACCCTGACCCTCGATCGGCATCGGGTGCTGGCGGCCAGCTTCCTGCCCTCGCGGCTGGCCGACACCGGCATCTCACCGCCGGCCACCGGGGTCGAGGCACAGCGCATCGACGCCGAGTTCGACCGGGCACGCGAGTGTGCCGGGCTGGCAACCAGCCCGGCACGCTAGCAAGCGGCTCAGCTGGTCCGGCTGCCCCGGCGCAGCCGGTTGGCCGGGCCGCCGCCGGCCCGCGCGGACTCATCGCGCGGGTACACCGGCAGGATCGGCCGGCGCGCGGTGCCGTTCATCACCCCGGCCATCGAGGTGTACCAGGCGGCCAGCGCGGTCAGCATGCCCAGCACGCCGCCCACCCTGGTCAGCCCGGTGGTGGTGGTGTACTCGCCGAGGAAGAGGAAGAAGAAGGTCAGCGTCAGCAGCACGAACACGGTCATGATCGCGCCGTTGGTGCGGGTCGAGCAGACCGCCATGTAGGCAGTGAAGATGGTCCAGGCCAGCAGGTAGACGCCGACCGCGTGCGAGGCGTCGTGCGGCTTGACGCCGGCCAGGTCGGTGTGCGCGACCAGGTACCAGTAGGACAGCCAGAACGCGCCGAAGGAGCTGAACGCGACCGCGCCGAAGGTGTTGCCCTTGACGAACTCCCACATGCCAGCCAGCAGCTGGGCCAGCCCGCCGTAGAACAGGGCCAGCCCGAGAACCACCGGAGTGGTCTTCTCGTCCAGCCAGCCGATGTTGACGCTGGACAGGAAGAACGTGGTCATCGCGAAGCCGGCCAGCCCGAGCGGGCCGGGGTCGGCGAACGCGGCGCCGAAGGTGGGGGTTGCGGTGGTGACGTCGGGTGCTGCCATCTTCCGTGCACTCCTTTGTCTGCGATCCAGGACCATTGGCTGTCCTGGCGATCAAGATGGCAGCACAACCGGGGCGCCGGCATCGTCCAGCCGCAAAAAGCGCTGACCGGGGCCGCCAGCGCGCCGGACGGTTGTTTCCAGCCGATGAACGGTCGGGTTTGTTTCAGCCCCGATGCGTCTCCCCCACCCGGATCAGCCGGTCCCGCACCTGCCGGGCGTGCCGCCGGCTGACCTGCAGCAGGTCCGGGCCGACCCGCAGGCTGCAGTGGCCGTCCACCACCCGCACCTCATCGACGTGGGCGATCGAGACCAGCGTGCTGCGATGGATCCGGACGAAGCCGGCCCCGGCCCAGCGCTCGGCCAGGATGGCCAGCGGCATCCGGATCAGGTGGCTGCCACGGGCGGTATGCAGCCGCGCGTAGTCCCCCTGCGCCTCGACGTAGCGAACCTCCGAGCGGCGCACGAACCTGGTCACGCCTGCCAACTCGATCGGAATGGACTCATCCGCGGCGCCTGCGGCGGCCGCCTCGGCGACGCGCCGGATCGCCTCGGCAATCCGGTGCGGCCGGACCGGCTTGAGCACGTAGTCCAGCACCCGCAGCGCGAAGGCGTCCACCGCGTGCTCGGCCGAGGCGGTCACGAACACCACCTGCGGACGGTCGGCGAACCGGTTGACCAGGCGGGCCAGTTCCATGCCGTCCAGGCCGGGCAGGTCGGTGTCGCAGAACACCGCGTCCAGCCGGTGCTCCTCCAGTTCCCGCAGCGCGCTCAGACCATCGGCGGCCTGGCGGACCTCGCCGACGCGCGGGTCCTGCCGCAACAGGTTCACCAACTCCTCGCGGGCCGGCGCCTCGTCATCGACCACCAGCACCTGCAGCGGCGGACGGGCCGGGCGGGCCATGACGCGAGGCTATACCGACGATCAGCCCCGCGCACCGGATTGGCCGCCGCGCGGTCCGCGGCTCGGTTCGGGCGGCCGATCGATGCTCAGTCCGGATACGAGTACTGGACGGTGACCCGGTTCAGGTCAACGTAGCCGCCGCCGGCGTAGGCCGTTGAGGTGCTGTTGAGCGGAACCCAGTTGCCGTAGATATGGGTGTTGGTGCACCCGGAGCCGGGCTGCGCGCAGGTGTAGGTAGCGACCCTGAACAGCGAGTCGGGACCCACTCCAGGTTGTGGTGCCGGGCAGCTGACGCTCACCCAGGTCTGCTGTTGTGGGTCACTGGAATAGGTCTTCGAGCAGGAGTTGTAGGCAAACGCTGGTTGGGCCGTGCCGATGAGCGCGGAGGCACCCACGGCGACAGCGGCGGCGACCATGGCACCTGCTCGGGGCAAGGAAATATGCACTGCGACCCCCTCGGGCGAATATGAGCCTATGGTCCGCATTCACAGTCAATTGTCAAGCCCTCCGCACGACCGGCTCTCGCGCGCGCTGGCGGGCAGTCGGGCTGCCGGACCGGTGTAGCCGATGGCGCTGTCGCCACCAGCGGGCAGAGCCGTCGGCACCCGGTATTACGGTGGAACCGAGACCGGACGGCTGGCGTCCGAGGGCCGACGAAGCAGGAGTGCGCAGATGCCTATCGCAACGACGAATCCGGCTACGGGCCAGGTCGAGCAGACCTTCGACGCGCTATCCGGGGCCGAGATCGACAAGCGACTGCAGGCGGCTGCCGACGGGTTCCGCGCGCTGCGCGCCACCAGCTTCGCCGACCGGGCGGGCTGGCTGCGGGCAGCCGCCGACATCCTGGACGCCGAACAGGACGCGATCGGGCGGATGATGACCACCGAGATGGGCAAGACGCTCGCCTCGGCCAAGGCCGAGACCGCCAAGTGCGCCAAGGCCTGCCGGTTCTACGCCGAGAACGCCGAGCGGTTCCTGGCCGACGAGCCGGTGGACCCGGGCGCGGTGAATGCCACCAGCGCCTACGCCCGCTACCAGCCGCTGGGCCCGGTGCTGGCCGTGATGCCGTGGAACTTCCCGCTCTGGCAGGCGATGCGGTTCGCCGCGCCGGCGCTGATGGCCGGCAATCCCGGCCTGCTCAAGCACGCCTCCAACGTGCCGCAGACCGCGTTGTTCATGCAGGAGCTGTTCAGCCGCGCCGGATTCCCGGACGGCTCGTTCCAGACCCTGCTGGTCGGCTCGGACCAGGTCGAGCGGGTGATCGCCGACCGGCGGGTGGCGGCCGCGACGCTGACCGGCAGCGAGGCGGCCGGTCGGGCGGTGGCCGCGGCCGCCGGCAAGCACCTGAAGAAGACCGTGCTGGAACTCGGCGGCAGCGATCCGTTCGTGGTGATGCCGTCGGCCGACCTGGAGCGGGCCGCCAAGGTGGCGACCACCGCCCGCTGCCAGAACAACGGCCAGTCCTGCATCGCGGCCAAGCGGTTCATCGTGCACGCCGACGTCTACGACGCCTTCGCCGAGGCATTCGCCAAGAACATGACGGCGCTGGTGGTCGGCGACCCGATGGACGACGACACCGACATCGGCCCGCTGGCCACCGAGCAGGGCCGCGAGGACGTGGCCGAGCAGGTGGCCGACGCACTCGGCAAGGGTGCGCAGGTGCTGTGCGGCGGCGAGCGGATCGACCGGCCCGGCTGGTGGTACCCGCCGACCGTGGTCGCCGGCCTCACCCCGGACATGGCCATGTACGACCAGGAGGTGTTCGGCCCGGTGGCCGGGCTGTACCGGGTGTCGTCGTACGAGGAGGCGATCGAGATCGCCAACGGCACCGAGTTCGGCCTCGGCTCCAACGCCTGGACCACCGACGAGGCCGAACAGGCCGCGTTCATCCGCGATCTGGACGCCGGCGCGGTGTTCATCAACGGCATGACCACGTCCTTCAACGAGCTTCCGTTCGGCGGGGTGAAGAACTCCGGCTACGGCCGGGAGCTGTCGGCGCACGGCATCCGGGAGTTCTGCAACCTCAAGGCGGTCTGGATCGGCGAGGGCGACGCGGTCCGCGCCGGTTCGCACGCCGAGTAGCCGTTCAGCTCACTCGCTGTCGCCTTCGGGATAGCAGGCGACCTCGGTCGCCTTGGCGCTGAGCCAGAGCGGGCTGCCCTCGGCCAACCCCAGCTCGGCCAGGGCGGCCGGCGTGATATCCACCAGGGCCGGCGGCGCGCCGTCCACCCGCACCCGAACCCGGTCGGCGAGCAGTTCCAGGCCGCGCACGGTGGCCGGCCAGACGTTGCGCGCCGACAGCAGTGCCGGTCGCTCGGCATGCAGTCCGATCGCATGCGGGGACAGGGCAAGGAGCACCCGTTGGCCCGCGGCCGGCGGGTGCTCGCCGGCCAGCGCCACCAGCGAGCCGCCGCCGTCCAGGGCAACCGTGCAGCCCGGGCCGCCCGATTCCACCCGCCCCGAGTACAGGTTCAACCCGACCAGCCTGGCCACGTACTGGGTGGCCGGCTTGCGGGCCACCTCGGCCGGCGGCCCCTGCTGCACCACCCGGCCGTCCTCCAGCACCAGCAGCCGGTCGGTCAGCACCATCGCCTCCAGCGGATCGTGGGTGACCACCAGGGCAGGGCCGGGGAAGCCGGCCAGGTGCTGGGTCAGCTCGGTGCGCACCCGCACCCTGGTGCGGGCATCGAGAGCGGCCAGCGGCTCGTCCAGCAGCAGCAAGCTCGGCTCGGCAGCCAGCGCGCGGGCCAGCGCCACCCGCTGCGCCTGCCCGCCGGACAGCTGGGCGGGCTTGCGGCCGGCCAGCTCGGTCAGCCCGAGCCCGCTCAGCCACCGCTCGGCGGCTGCCCGGGCCGCTCGGCGGGACTGGCCGCGGGCCCGGCCGGCGAAGGCCACGTTGTCGCGCACGCTCAGGTGCGGAAACAGCCGGTAGTTCTGGAACACCAGGCCAACCGGGCGGTGCTCGGCGGCCAGGAAGGTGCCGGTCGTCGCGTCGTCCAGCACGTCCTCGCCAAGCCGGATGGCTCCGCTGCTCAGCGCCGTCAACCCGGCCAGGGTGCGCAGCAGCGTAGTCTTGCCGGCTCCATTCGGACCCAGCACGCCCAGCACCTCACCGTCGGCCACCGCGAAGTCGGCTCGCAGCTCGAAGCCGCCGCGACGCACCGAGCCGGCGAACCGGAGGCCGCCGCTCACAGCGTGCCGCCCGGGCGCAGCCACCGGTCGCGCAGCGCGGCCAGCACCAGGACCGCGACCACCAGCAGCACCAGGCTCAGCGCGATCGCCGCCGCTGGATCGGTCTCCAACTCCTTGTAGACGGCCAGCGGCATGGTCTGGGTGGTGCCCGGGAAGTTGCCGGCGAAGGTGATGGTGGCACCGAACTCGCCGAGCGCGCGGGCCCAGCACAGCACCGCGCCGGCCAGCAGCGACGGCGCGATGAGAGGCAGGGTGATCCGGGTGAACACCGTGCCGCGGGAGGCACCGAGCGTGGCGGCCGCCTCCTCGAGCTCCCGGTCGGCCGAGCGGATCGCGCCCTCCACGGTGACCACCAGGAACGGCATCGCGACGAACGTCTCGGCCACGATCACCCCACTGGTGGTGAACGGCAGCGAGTAGCCGAAGGCGGAGTAGAGGAACCGGCCGAACACCCCGTTGCGACCGAGCGCGAGCAGCAGCGCCAGGCCGCCGACCACCGGCGGCAACACCAGCGGCAGCGTGATCACCGCGCGCAGCAGCCCCAGGCCGGGCAGCCGGAGCCGGGCCAGCACCCAGGCCAGCGGCACTCCGAGCAGCACCGACAGCACGGTCGCGGCGGTGGCGCACTCCAGCGACAGCCGCAGCGCGGTCAGCCCGGCCGAGTGGGACAGCAGCCGGCCCAGCCCCCGCCAGGGAGCCCTGATCAACAGCGCCAGCAGCGGCAGGAACAGGAACGCGAAACCCACCGCGGCCGGCACCGCGATCAGCGCCGGTGCGCCGCGACCCTCCCGCCGGCGCTCGTCGAATCCCCGGCCGGCCAGCCGGCGCTGGCCGGTCAGGGCTTCTCGAAGCCGGCCGCCGACAGCACGGCCTGGCCGGGGCCGGAGAGCACGTAATCGACGAACGCGGCGGCGGCGCTCGGGTTCGCGGCCTTGCTGAGCGCCGCGATCGGGTACTCGGTGGAGGCGTTCACCGCGTCCGGGATCGGTATCCCGGTCACCTTGCTGCCGGCGGCCCGGATGTCGGTCACGTACACCACGCCGGCGTCCACCTCATCGGCCTCGACCTTGGTCAGCGTGGACTTGACGTCGGCCTCCTCGGTCACCGGGGTGACCGTGATGCCGGCGTTGGCGAACACCTGGTAGGCGGTCGCGCCGCACGGCACCTGGCGCTGGCAGAGCGCCACCTTGACCCCGTGGCGAGCGAGGTCGGCGAGCTGCGAGACGCCCGCCGGGTTGCCGGGCGGCACCGCGATCTCCATGACGTTCTTGCCAAAGTTCTTGCTGGACGAGGCACCGCCGGCCGAGATCACCTGCTGCATGTTCTTCACCGCCGCCGAGGCGAACACGTCGGCCGGGGCGCCGGAGTCGATCTGCTGGGCAAGCGTCGAGCTGGCTCCGAAGCTGAGCTTGACCGTGACGCCCGGATGGGCGGCCTCGAACTGCTTGGCCAGCGTGCCGAACGCCTCGGTGAGCGACGCCGCGGCCAGCACCGTCACGCTGCCGTGCGGCGCGGAGCCGCCGGCGCCCACCGTGTCGTGGTTGCCCGAGCCGGACGAGCCGCAGCCGGCCACCGCGACGAGCAGGACGCCGGCCAGCGGTAGCGCCGCTCTCACTGCGGAACCTCGATGACCACGTTGGTCGCCTTGATGCTGGCGATGGCCAGGCTGCCCGGCTCCAGCCGCAGTTCGTCGGCGGCTTCCCGGCTCATCAGCGACACGATCCGGAACGGCCCAGCCTGCAGATCCACCTGCGCCATCACGGTGTCGCTGACCACCCGGGTAACCAGGCCGACCAGGTGGTTGCGCGCCGACGCCCCGCCGATCGCGGTGATCGCCGGACGCTCCGCGGCGGCGGCCTGGGATTCGGCGAACTCGGCCAGCGCCGCACCATCTATTCGCAGGCGGCCACCCTCGGTGGTGGTAGGCAGCCGGCCGGCGTCGGCCCAGCGGCGCACCGTGTCGTCGCTGACTCCGAGTAGCTGGGCGGCCTCGCGCACGCGGTAACTGGGCACCGCGCCATGCTATCCGCAATTGCCGGCCGAAAGGCAGCGGTGTGCCGCGATTAAGGAATCCTATTCGGTCATCTGACGCATGTACGTCCACTCAGGTGTCTAGTCGACGCACTCGGGTGGCTAGTCGAGCAGCAGGACGTCCACCTCGTCACCGGCCTGCGGCTGCTCGCCGGGCGGTAGCCTCACCAGCGCGTTGGCACCGGCGCTGGCCGAGAGCTGATGCGAGTCCTGGCGGGCCACCGGACGCACGTGCAGCCGTCCGTCCGGGCCGAACTCCGCCGTCGCGCGCAGGTAACCGGTCCGGCCGTCGGCATGCGCGGGGCCGAAGTCGGCATCGCTGACCGCCCGCACCGTCGCCGGAAACGGCTCGGCATGGCCCATCATGTGCCGCAGCGCCGGGCCGGCCAGCAGCTCGAAGCTGACCAGCGAGGACACCGGGTTGCCCGGCAGCCCTATCAGCAGGGTGGGGCCGTCCAGCACGCCGAAGGCGAACGGCTTGGCCGGCCGGATCGCCACCTGCAGCCAGTTCAGCCGGCCCATCCGCTCGAGCACCGCCTTCACCGGGTCGGCATCGCCCATGGATACGCCGCCGGAGGTGAGCACCACGTCGCACTCGGCGATCGCGCCGGCCAGCCGGGACTGCAGGCCAGCCAGCTCGTCGCGGGCGATCCCGAGATCGACCGGTTCGCAGTTGACCCGGCGCACCAGCGCCATCAGCATCGCCCGGTTTGATTCATAGATCTGGCCCGGCCCCAGCGGCCGGCCGTCGGCGACCAGCTCATCGCCGGTCACCAGCACGCCGACCCGCAGCCGCGGGCGCACCGGGACCTTCTGTACCCCCACGCTGGCCAGCACGCCCAGGTGAGCCGGCCGGAGCACGGTACCGGCGGCGAGCAGCCGGTCGCCGGCGGCCACATCGCTGCCGGCCAGCCGGATGCCGGCCCCTGGAGCGGCCGGGGCGAACAGCCGCACGATGTCACCCGGCTCGCCCCGCGGGTCATCCCGGGAGGCGGAGGATCGCTCGACCGGCACCACCGCGTCGGCACCCGGCGGCACCGGAGCCCCGGTCATCACCTTCCAGGCGGTGCCGCCCGTCACCGCCGAGCCGGCGACCCGGCCGGCGAACACCGTGCCGAGCACGGCCAGTTCCACCGGCTGGTCCGGCGACGCGGTGGACACATCAGCGGTGCGTACCGCGTAGCCGTCCACGCTGCTGTTGTCGAACGGCGGCACCGCAACGGCCGCCCGCACCTCGGCGGCAAGCACGCAGCCATCTGCGTCGCCGACGTGCAGCTCCACCGGCTGGATCGCGGGACAGGCTTCGAGAAGTCGGCGGCGCGCTTCGGCCAGCTCGATCATGCAGCCACTGTAATGGCGACCGTCCGAGCCGGTCGGAACGCGTTGACCGCTGCCGGAAAGGCGTCCCCGAAGCGAGCGTCACCTTCTCTGTATCCCGTCGTTAGCTACGGTGCGTAACTAGTTCAATCACGGAGAGAGACGAGATGGCTGAGCAGGCGGTGCGACCGATGGTCGCGCCGGCAGCACCGGTCGCAGGCTTGCCGCCGCATCCCTGCGGGCCGTTCCGGCCGTCCCGGCCGGCGCATCCCTCCGCGCCGGCCGCTCTCCCCGTGCCCCCAACCCCCCGCTCGCGCCGGCACGCCGTGCCGCGGCCGTCGCGTGGCACCCGGCTGCTGCTGGTCGGAGCCGCTGCCGCCGGCGTCTGGCTGCTGAGCGGCCTGAGTCATTCGGCCGAGGCCGCCGCACCCCAGCCGGCCCCGGTGCCGGCAAGCACGGTCAGCAACCAGCTGGCGAGCTTGCCGGCCGGGCGGCCGCTGGCCACGCTTGCCACCGGCCTGGCGGGATCCAGCCGGCAGCTGCCCGCGGCACACCGTCGGATTTCAACGACCCGGCCGTCCGTCGCCCCGCCCGCGGTACCGTCCGCAACCGGGCTCCGTGCGCCGCACCGGCTGTCGATCACGCTTGCGACCGCCGGCTCGGCAGGGCTGCCGGTCGCGCTGCCGACGTCCATCGCGCTGCCCGTCCCGATCGCGTTGCCCGTCCCGACGGTGCCGATCGCGGTGCCGGGTCCGATCGCACTGCCGATCCCGCTGCCGGTTCCCGGCCAGCTGCCGGTGCCGATCGTGCTGCCCGTGCCGAGCCAACTGCCCGTGCCGAGCCAACTGCCTGCTTCGAGCCGGCGGCCCGAATCGCCGAGTGGCGCACGGCGGGTGCCGGCGATTGCGCGCCCGCTCCCGTCGGCCTGGCTGCCGGGCGACGCCCGCTCGGGGCGTCCGGTTCCCCCGCCGGCCCGAGCCGTGCCGGCCCACCCGTCCCCCGCTCCCGTCCCGCATCCGATGCCAGGCCCGCCCAGCGGCGTGGCCGGCACCGACGGGTTCGGTCGCACCGAGGCACCGCGGCCGCTGCCGGTGGCCGTGCTGCCCGCTCGCGCGTCCGCCGGCACCCCCGCCGGACCGCCCGAGCGTCGCGCTGCCGACCCGGCCGCCGCGCACGGGCGTGGCTACCGCCCCGACGTCTCGCCTGACTGAACGGGATGCCGCCGGCCCCCCAGCCGGCATACGCACCCCCATGCCCTCTTCAGTTCAGGAGAATCCCCATGAGACATCTGACCAAGCGATGCCTGCAGGCAGGCATCTTCATCGGCGGCGTCTGGGCCCTCGGCTCGGGCATTGCCGCCGCCGACAGCACGTCGGCACATCACACCGCACTGCTGAACGCCCCGGTGTACGCGCCGGTCAGCGTGCACGGCAACGTCGTATCGCTGCTCAGCCGCCATCCGAGCAGCGTGACCTCCAGCCCCACCACGGCGAGTTCGCCGGCCGCCAGGCACCGGGCCGCGATCAGCGTTCCGGTTACCGCGCCGGTCACCGTCTGCGGCAACGCCGTCGGTGTGCTCGGCCGGGGCAGCGCGTCCTGCGGTAGCTCGTCCAGCGCACCCGGCACCAGCACGTCCGGCACCGGTACGTCCGGCACCGCGCCGACCCAGTTGACCGGCCAGCCGGTCCGCCGGCATCGAGCCGTGCTGCACGCGCCGGTGCACGCACCGGTCACCGTCTGCGGCAACGCCGTCGGCGTGCTCGGCCGGGGCAGCGCGTCCTGCGCCAGCTCGTCCGGCACCGGCACGTCCGGCACCGGCACGTCCGGCACCGGCACGTCCGGCAGCGGCTCGTCCGGTAGCGGCTCGGGCAGCAGCGCCGTGTCGGCTCCGGTCACCGCCCCGGTCACCGTGTGCGGCAACGCCGGCGGCCTGATCGGCAGCGGCACGGCCACCTGCAGTGGCCCGGCCGACAGCACCGCCGGGAGCACCGGCGGCGGCCTGATCAGCGTTCCGGTCAGCACGCCGGTCACCGTCTGCGGCAACGCGGTCGGCAACACCAGCGCCGGCTGCGGCATGCCGGCCGGCGGCTCCGGCAGCACTTCGGGCAGCACGTCCGGCACGCTCATCAACACGCCGATCAGCGCGCCGGTCACGGCCTGCGGCAATGCCGTCGGGCTGCTCGGCAGCGCGGCCGCAAGCTGCGGTGGCACCTCCACCGGCCCCGGCCAGCCCGGCCAACCGGGTTCGCCCGGGCAGCCGAGCGGGCCGCCTGCCGGTAGCGGGGTTGGCGGGGTCTCGGCCGGTTCCGGCATGGACGGTGCCGCGGCCAGCCGCAGCCATGCGATCGGCATGCGGCCGTCCGGCCTGGCCTTCACCGGCGCCCAGCCGATGTGGGCCAGCCTGCTCGGGCTGCTGCTGCTGATCGTCGGATGCGGGCTCTGCCTGCGCGGTCGGCGGACCGTGCGCGGCTGAGCGGTGGAAGGACGCCGCGGGCCGGAACGCCGACCCGCGGCTCACCGCTGTCAGCCGCATGGGGTAGATGTTGGAGGGTGGAACAGCGCGAGGTAGGCCGGCTGCGACGGTCGGTATCGGTGGTCGGACTCGGCACCTGGCAGCTGGGCGCCGACTGGGGCACGGTCAGTGAGCGGGACGCCCTCGCCGTGCTCGAAGCCGCCGCCGAGGCCGGCGTCACCACCTTCGACACCGCCGACGTGTACGGCGACGGGCGCAGCGAGCAGCTGATCGGCCGCTTCCGCGCCGCGCACCCGGAGCTCGACCTGCTCATCGCCACCAAGATGGGACGGCGGGTCGAGCAGCGCCTTGCCGAGTACACCCTGGCCAACTTCCGCGCCTGGACCGATCGGTCGCGAGCCAACCTGGGCATGGACGTGCTCGACCTGGTCCAGTTGCACTGCCCGCCGGAGGAGGTGTTCGCCAGCGACGAGGTGTTCGACGCCCTGGACACGCTGGTCGAGGAGCAGCGGATCCGGGCCTACGGCGTCAGCGTGGAGACCAGCGCCCAGGCCCTCACCTCGATCGGGCGGCCCGGCGTGGCCACCGTGCAGATCATCCTCAACGCATTCCGGCAGAAGCCGCTCGACGAGGTGCTGCCGGCGGCCAGCCAGGCCGGCGTCGGGATCATCGCCCGGGTGCCGCTGGCCTCCGGCCTGCTGTCGGGCAAGTACACCCACGACACCCGGTTCGCCGAGGACGACCACCGCAACTTCAACCGCTCCGGCGCGGCCTTCGACGTCGGGGAGACGTTCGCCGGCGTGGACTTCCACACCGGGGTGGACGCCGCCCGCGAGTTCGCCGGGCTGCTGCCTGCCGCCCTGGCACCGGCCGCCGCGGCCCTGCGCTGGGTGATCGACCAGCCCGGCGTGAGCACGGTCATCCCGGGTGCCCGGACGGTGGAGCAGGCCCGCTCGAACGCGGCCGCCGCCGCGCTGCCGCCGCTGGGAGAGGAGCTGATCGGCGCCATCGGCGAGTTGTACGACCGCCGGATCAGGCCGGATGTCCACCAGCGCTGGTGATCCCGCCGCCCTCGATCAACCGGCACCGGCACGGCTGATCTCGACCGGCCCGCTGCGCGGGCTGCCGCCCGAGGTGGCCGTGCTCGCCGCGGTGGCGTTCTTCGTCGCGGCCGGCTTCGGCATCGTCGCTCCGGCCATCCCGCTGTTCGCCCGCAGCTTCGGAGTGTCCCGGGCGGCAGCCGGCGCGGTGGTCAGCGCCTTCGCGCTGATGCGGCTCAGCTCCGCGCTCGGCGTGGGCCGGCTGGTCAACCGGATCGGCGAGCGGATCGTGCTGGGCGCCGGCATCGCCATCGTGGCGGTGAGCAGCGCGCTGGCCGGCTTCGCCTCCGACTACGTGCAGTTGCTGGTGCTGCGCGGAGCCGGCGGCATCGGCAGCGCCATGTTCTCCGTCAGTGCCAACTCGCTGCTGATCGGAGTGACCAGCTCCAGCCAGCGGGGTCGCGCGATCGGTGCGTTCAGCGGCGGGTTCCTGGTCGGCGGCATCGCCGGGCCGGGCCTGGGCGGGCTGATCACCGGGTGGTCGCTGCGCGCGCCGTTCTTCCTCTACGCCGGCACGCTGGCCGCTGCCGGCGCGGTCGGCCTGGCGCTGCTGCCCCGCCGCGCCCAGCGCTCGGCCGGCGGCCCGGCCGACCTGCAGCCACCCGTCCTCACCGTGCGGCGAGCGATGCGGATGCCGGCCTTCCGGGCGGCCGCCTTCGCCAACCTGGCCGACAACTGGGCCTCGCTCGGGGTGCGGGCCGCCATCGTCCCGCTGATGGTGCTGGAGGTGCTGCACCGCTCGCCCATCTGGACCGGCATCGGGCTCACCGTCTTCACCGCCGGCAACGTCGCGACGCTGCTGCTCGGCAGCCGGCTGACCGACCGGCGGGGCCGGCGGCCGGTGTTACTGGCCGGCTGCCTGGGCAGTGCGGCGGGCTGCCTGCTGCTGGTGCCGGCCGGATCGCTGTGGCTGTTCCTGGTCGCGATGGTGGTGTTCGGCGCCGGCAGCGGCCTGCTGGACGTAGCACCCGGTGCGATGCTGGGCGACGTGATCGGCGGTCGCGGCGGGACGGTGGTGGCCACCTACCAGATGGCCGGCGACGTGGGCAGCCTGAGCGGGCCGCTGATCGCCGGCTTCCTCGCCGACACGGTCGGCTACGGCTGGGCGTTCGGGCTGACCGCGGCGGTGCTCGTGCTAGCTGCCGGCCTCGGCGCCCGCGCCCCGGAAACCCTCACGGCGGAGTCCGCGGCGCGACCGACCTGACCGCGATCGGCTTCGCGGACCCGGCCGGCGGCGGGGTGGTCAACCGACTGCCCGGCATGCCGATACGGTCACCGGCAGCACGCGGATCCGGTTGCGAGCACCGAGCCGCGCCGGTCCGGCCACAGCCGGGGCTGACACACTTGCTGCTTTGGCAACACGAAGGGACTTTGCGCGCGTGCACGGTGACCTGCTCGACCTGCTGCTGATCGCCCTGGCCGTGCTGGCCGGGTTCGGCGGCTTCCGGCGCGGGCTCATCTGCTCGGTCACGTCCTTCCTCGGCTTCGCCGCCGGCGCGGTGATCGGCGTGCACGTCGCTCCGTCACTGGCCCGCGGCATCCTGTCCGCGCCCCGCAATGCGATCGCCGCCGACCAGGCGCTGGGCCAGCGGCTGGTCACCCTCGCGGTGGTGCTGGTGCTCGCCGCGGTCGGCAACTTCGCCGGCCAGTGGATCGGCAGCAAGCTGCGCGCGCTCATCGTGGCGACCCCGCTCGGCCCGGCCGACGGCGTCGGTGGCGCGGTCATCTCGGTGGTCTCGCTGCTCGCGGTGGCCTGGCTGTTCGCGCTCGCGCTGGCCTACGCACCGGCTCCGCCGCTGGCCCGCCAGATCCACCGCAGCGTGGTGTTGCAGACCATCGACCGGGCCATTCCCAACCAGGGCCAGCAGGTGGTGGCCACCCTGCTGCGCGAGGTGCAGCAGCACGACCTGCCCGCGGTGTCCGGGCCGTTCGCCACCCTGCTCGCCCCCTCGGTGCCCGCCCCGGATCCCCGGGTGGTCCCGGCGGCCACCCGGGCCGCCGCCGGCTCGATCCTGAAGGTGACCGGCAACGCCCCGTCCTGCAGCCGGTCGGTGGAGGGCTCCGGATTCGTCTACAGCAGCCAGCGGGTGCTGACCAACGCGCACGTGGTGGCCGGGGTCCGCAATCCCCGGGTGGCGTTGCCCGGCGGCGGCAGCCTGCCCGCCCGGGTGGTGGTGTACGACCCGGACCGGGACGTGGCGGTGCTCTACGTCCCCGGCCTCGCCCGGCAACCGCTGGCCTTCGCCGGTGAGGCCGGTGGCGGCACCTCCGCGGTGGTGGCCGGCTACCCGGAGAACGGCCCGTTCACCGCGGTGGCCGCCCGGGTTGCCGCCCGCACCAAGGTCACCGGGCCGAACATCTACCAGAGCCGGACGGTGACCAGGCAGGTCTACACCGTGCGCGGCCGGGTCCGGCCCGGCAACTCCGGCGGCCCGCTGCTCAGCTCAGCCGGCACCGTCTACGGCATCGTCTTCGCCGCCAGCGTGGACCAGAGCGAGGTCGGCTACGTGCTCACCAACGCCGAAGTGGCCTCGGACGCGCAAGCCGGCCGGTCGGCGACCCGGACGGTCAGCACCCAGGGCTGCGACTGAACCTCGGCGGCGTGAGCGCACGGTGGCGGCGTGAACGGTCAGCGAGCGGTGGCGGCGTGAGCGGTCAGCCCACGGTGGCGGCGTGAACGCTCAGCGAGCGGTGGCGGCGTAACCGGCCACCGCCAGCCAGGTGGCGTCCTCCAGTGCGGCGCCCGGCCAGTCGGCACCGAGGCGGCGGGCGGCCAGCGAACGCCAGCGCGCCCCGAGTAGCGCGCCGGCCACCGCCCCGGCCACGCCGACCAGCCCGGCCAGCACCGCTGTCAACCAGGAGTTCCCGCTGCGCCGGGCCACCAGCACGCCGCTGGCCGCGCCACCGGCCAGCCGAGCGGCCAGTCCGGGCGGCGCCAGCCGGCTCGGCGTCTGGGGCAGTTTGTCGCCGGTCAACTCGCCCAGCACGGCCAGCCCGGACGTCCGGCGAAGCCAGCGCCCGGTCAGCCACGACCGGGAACGCGGGCTGGTGAGAGCCAGCGCACTGACGCCGACGGTGCTGCGTCCACCGGTGGCCAGGCCGAGCAGCAGTGCCCGCAGATAGATCGACATTCCAGCAGCGTATGCGCTGACCGCCGGAGGGATGGCGTCCGGGCGAACCTGAGGATGGCGGCAGCCCGCCGCACGCGATCGGCGGCAAGGAGCGATCATTGTGGTGGGGTTGTCGCGGCCCGGGCCGGGATAACTCAAGGCTTCGGAAGTTGGGAACACAGCTTCCGAAGCCGCCGCCGCCCCGCTGTCGAGCGCCCCGGTCGGGTGCGAGCCAGCCGGCTGCAGCGATCCGACCCGTGCGCCGCAACCGCCGGCTTGCCGGGCAAAGGCGATCCGGTGCGGTAGAAGTGGTTCCGTGATCGACGTGCAGCACAAGCAGCATCCGGGCGAGCCACGGCTGCCCGCCGCCGCCGCCATCGTGGTGGCGATCGCGCTGTACACGCTGCTGCCGAACCGGCTGCTGATCGGGCCGCGGTTCGTGGTGCCGGTCCTCGAGGTGCTGCTGTTCATCCCCATCGTCAGCGCCAACCCGCGCCGGATGACCAAGCAGAACCGGGCGCTGCGGCGGCTCGACATCGCCCTGCTGCTGCTGATCGCGGCCAGCAACGCGACCGCGCTGGTGCTGCTGATCCACCGGATGGTCAGCGGCGGCAGCGCGGGCGGCTCGGCGCTGCTGCTGGCGGCCGGGCAGATCTGGCTGACCAACGTGCTGGTCTTCGCCCTCGCCTACTGGACCCTGGACCGGGGCGGTCCGGTCAGCCGCACCCAGGTGCCCCGGCCGCGGTTGCCGGCGGCGGACTTCCGGTTCCCGCAGGACGAGGACCACGACGCGGTCAACGAGGTGGCCAAGCGCTCGGCCGCCAAGTCCGGCTGGGCGCCCGGCTTCGTGGACTACTTCTACGTCTCGGTCACCAACTCCTCGGCGTTCAGCCCGACCGACACCATGCCGCTATCGCCGCGGGCCAAGTTGCTGATGGCGATCGAGTCGGTGTCCGCGCTGACCATGTCGGTGCTGGTGATCGCCTACGCGGTGGGCCAGCTGAAGTAGCGCGGGCCGGCCGGGTGGGGCTGGCATCGGCGGTGGCACCCTGGAATGCATGACGACTGAAGCCCTCACCATCGCGCTGCTCGGCACCGGAACCATGGGATTGCCCATCGGGCAGAACCTGCTCAAGGCCGGCCTGCCGGTGCGGGCCTGGAACCGCAGCGCCGACAAGGCCGCCCCGCTGGCCGAGCAGGGAGCAACCCTGGCCGGTTCACCGGGAGACGCGGTCTCCGGCGCGGACGTGGTCGTCACGGTGCTCTACGACGCCGACGCCGTGGCCGAGGTGATGCGGCAGGCCGCCGGCCGGTTCGCCCCGTCGGTGACCTGGATCCAGGCCACCACGGTGGGCGTCGAGGGCGCCGAGCAGCTGGCCGAGCTGGCCGGCGAGCTGGGGCTGGTCTACGTCGACGCTCCGGTGCTCGGCACCAAGCAGCCCGCCCAGGACGGCGCCCTGGTGGTGCTGGCGGCCGGGCCGGACGAGGCCAGGCGGACCTGCCAGCCGATCTTCGACGCCATCGGTTCGCGCACCATCTGGCTCGACCGGGCCGGTGAGGCCAGCAAGCTGAAGCTGGTGGTCAACGCCTGGGTGATCGCGGTGATGGAGGGCATGGCCGAGTCGCTGCGGCTGGCCGAAGGCCTCGGCCTGGATCCGAAGCTGTTCCTCGAGGCGGTGCGTGGCGGCGCGATGGATGCCCCGTACGTCCAGCTCAAGGGCAACGGCATGCTGGAGGGGAACTGGGCACCGTCGTTCGGGCTGAGCAACGCCGACAAGGACGCCCGGCTGATCCTGCGGGCGGCGGACGCGGCCGGCGTGCGGATGGCGATCACCCAGGCGGCGCACGACTATTTCGGCCAGGCCATCGAGGCCGGGCACGGAGACAAGGACCTGTCCGCGATCTTCCTGGCCCACCGCGAGGAGTGAGCCGGGCTCAGAACCCGGGCGGCAGCTCGCGCCGGTGCAGGACGTGCAGCCGCTGGGTGGCCCGGGTCATCGCCACGTACAGGTCGCTGACGCCGCGTGCCGACGCCGCCACGATCTCGGCAGGTTCCACCAGCAGCACCCAGTCGAACTCCAGGCCCTTGACCTGGGCCGGGCTGAGCACGACGAGCCGGTCCGACTCCGGTAACCCGGTGGGCTCCGGATGCGCCGTGATGACCGCCAGCTGGCCGTCCTGGCTATCCAGTTCGGCGGCGACCAATTCCGCAACCCGAGGCGGCAACGGGCCGGCCACCCGCTCCACGGTCAGCGCCGAATCCACCGACCTTGCCGAGGTGATCGGCGACGAGGCGATGCCGGCCGCGGTGAGCAGGGCGGCGGCGGCATGCATGATCTCGGCCGGCGTGCGGTAGTTCACCGTCAGTTCGGCCAGTCGCCAGCGCTCGCTCAGGTACGGCCCGAGCATCTCCTGCCAGGACCGGGCGCCGGCCGCCGAACCGGTCTGCGCGATGTCGCCGACCACGGTCATCGACCTGGACGGGCAGCGGCGCATCAACAGCCGCCACTGCATCGCCGAGAGTTCCTGCGCCTCGTCCACCACCACATGGCCGAACGCCCAGCTGCGGTCGCTCGCGGCCTCGGCCAGCAGCGACCTGCGCACCTGCTCCGGGCCGTACCGCTCGGCCAGGCTGGCCGCGGTGGTCATCTGGGCGGCTTCCGGCGACAGCTCGGAGACCAGGTCCAGCACCCGGCTGGCGTACTCCACCTCGGCCGCCTGGTCGGCGGCGGCCTGCTGGTCGGCCGGCGTCGGCTCGGTGCCCAGCAGTTCGGCGGCCTCGTCCAGCAGCGCCACGTCGGCCGGCGTCCAGGGTGCCGTCCGGTCGCGGAACAGCGCCCGGCGTTCGGGCTCGGTCAGCCGGGGCGCCGCCGCCCGCAACCGGGCCGGGTCGGCGTACAGGTCGCGCAGCAGCTTCTCCGGGCTGAGCGGCATCCAGCACAGGTTCACCTCGCGACGCACGTCCGGCGAATCGCGCAGCGCGCCGAGCAGCTCGGCACGGGTGTCGTCGTCCAGCTCGGTGCGCAACGCCTCGGCCAGCCGGGCGGCCAGCTTGGCCAGCAGTTCGTTGACGAATCGCAGCCGGGCCACGTTGTGCGGTTTGCGTGACAGCTGCGCCCGGTGCCGGGCCGCGGCCACGTCGGCCGGGGTCAGCTGGATCCGGGTGCCCTCGACCATCAGCTCGACCGGACGGTGCGGCACCCGCTGGCGCGCCTTCACCGCGGCGGCCAGCACCGCGGCCATCCGCAGATCGCCCTTGATCGCGACGGCGGCCTCGCTCTCGGTGGCCACCGCGTTCACGCCCGGATACAGCTGTCCGGCGGTGGCGAGCACCACCCCGGTCTCGCCCAGGCTGGGCAGCACCTGGGAGATGTAGTCCAGGAAGCGCTGGTTCGGCCCGACCACCAGCACCCCGGTGCGCGCCAGCCGGTCTCGCTGCGCGTAGAGCAGGTAGGCCGCGCGGTGCAGCGCCACCACCGTCTTGCCGGTGCCGGGGCCGCCCTGCACCACCAGGACGCCGGCCGCCGGCGATCGGATGATCCGGTCCTGCTCGGCCTGGATAGTGGCCACGATGTCGCGCATCCGGCCGGTCCGGCTGGCGTTGAGCGCCAGCATCAGCACATCGTCGGCAGAGACGGTGTCGGCGTGGCGGCCGCTGGCCGCGAACGCGGCCAGGTCCAGCACCTCGTCCTGCAGGCCGGTCAGCGTTCGGCCCTGGCTGATCAGGTGCCGCCGGCTCAACACCCCGTCCGGCTCGGCGCGGGTGGCTCGGTAGAACGGGGTCGCGGCCGGCGCACGCCAGTCCACCAGCAGCCGGTTGCCGGCCGGGTCGGTCATCCCGATCCGGCCGATGTAGCGCTGGCTAGCGTCGAGCAGGTCCAACCGCCCGATGCACAGCCGGTCCTCCACCGCGGCCAGCCGGTCCAGGTTGCCCTGCTGCTGGGCAATCAGCGCATCCCGCTCGATTCGGGCAGCCGGCGTGCCGGCGGTCGCCGAGCGACGCAACGCCGCCAGTCCGCTGGCCGCCTCGGCACGCAGCTGATCGAGCCGGACATACAACCGGTCCAGCCGCGTCTGCTCGGCCTGCAGCTCCTCCCGCGGCGAATTCACGGTGTTCGATCTTGCCCTACCGGCCTGCGCTGGAAGCTCGCGGCACTCGAATGACACCGGCCCGCACCCTTTCGTATCCGATTTGCACGCCCTGGCGTGCAGATCGGATACGAAAGGGCACGATGCGGGCCGATGCGGGCCTGGCGTGGATACGAAAGGTGCGGGGCGGCGGCTAGCGAGGGCGGGACAGCTGCTTGCCGGCGGTCGTGCCGTCCGGCTCCTCCACCAGCCTCGGATCGGGCCGCTCGTACGGCTCCGGCCAGCCGATGCCCTCGCGTTCGCGTTCGCGCACATCGACCTTGCCGAGCTCGATGACGGCGAACCCGAGCAGCAGCATCAGCCCGATCAGCCCCACCCCGGACCACGGGCCACGGTGGATGTGCTCGTCGTAGACCAGCACGCCGACGACGATGGACAGCAGCGGATCCACGGTGGCGATGGCGGGCAGGCTGGCCGTCAACGGCCCGGCCTGGAAGGCCAGCTGGTTGAGCAGCAGGCCCACCGCGCCGACCACGATCACCGCGTACAGCTGCCAGCTGGTCAGCACCGCCCACGGCCCGTGCACCACCAGGTCGGTGAGCGCCTTGAGCAGCGCGGCGCTGGCGGCATACACCACCCCGACCGCCACGCCCATCAGGGCGGCGGCGTCGGCGGCTGGCTTGCGCCGGTGTGCCAGCCCGACGCAGGCCAGCGCGAGTAGCGCGCCCACCCCGGCTGCCACCACCGCCGGCATTCGGTCCGGCCCCGCGGCATGCGGTCCGGTCGGGTTCGTGCCGGCCAGGAACAGGAACGCGACCAGGCAGCCGGTGAGCACCAGCGCCCAGCGCACCTCGTGCACGGTGACCGCGCGGCCCTGCCGCCGGCGCAGCAGCAGGGCGAAGAGCAGCCCGGAGATCAGCAGCGGCTGCACCACGGCCAGGTCGCCGAAGTGCAGCGCCAGCACCTGCAGGCTGAGCCCGATCACGTCGGTGACCGTGCCGGCCAGCCAGAGCCGGTGGCTGAGCGTCGCCGCGACGAACCGGGCCAACGTGCTGGCACGCATTCGGCGCACTTCGGGCATCTCGCCGGCCGAGGAGTGCTTGAGGTTGGTGGAGGCCGCGAACGACAGTGCCGAGCCCAGGCTGAGGCCGACGACAAGCCACGGCACAGCCAATGCGCTGCTCCATTCCGTCGTCACGGCGGCTCTCGGGGTGCTCCGCAGAAGACTAACTCGCTCGGCGCTGTCGCACGCCATTGCCGGACCGCGTTTCTCAGCTTCGCTCGCCTGCTGAGCCGGCGCTGAGCGGCCCCGGGAGGCGGTGTCGCGTCGCGGCATCGGCTGTGCTCGCTGCCGCGTACGATAGGCGACCGTGCCTGAACAGCAGCTCCGGCCGGCTCTGGCCCGGCGCGGATGAGGATCGCGCACGTCACCGACGGTTACCTGCCCCGGATGGGCGGCATCGAGCGCCAGGTGCAGGGACTGACCCGGGCTCAAGCCGCACTCGGGCACGAGGTGGAGATCATCACCTCAGTGGCGCCGTCGGGATACTCGCCAGTGCCGGTGATCGGCCCGGCCCGAGCCGGTAGCAAGCCCGGCTCGATCCGCTACCTGGCCACCTTCACCGGCCGGGACGCGGTGCTGGCCGGCGGCTACGACCTGGTGCACGTGCACGCCTCCTGCGCCTCGCCGTTGGCCTGGCTCACCATCGCCGCGACGATCAAGAGTGGCATCCCCACGGTCGCCACCACCCACTCGTTCTGGTCCTGGGCCAACCCGATCTTCCGCGGCTTCGACATCGCGCTGGACTGGCGGCACTGGCCAATAACCTGGACCTCGGTCAGCCAGGCGGCCGCCGCGTCGCTGGCCGAGGTGGTCCGGCCGGCTGAGCCGATCCCGGTCATCCCGAACGGCATCGACCCGGAGTTGTGGCGGCCCCGCCGGCTGCCGCGCCGGCCCGACCGGGTGGTGCTGGTCAGCGTGCTGCGGCTGGCCGCCCGCAAGCGTCCGATGCATCTGCTGAAGACGCTGCGCGCGGTGCGCGAGCGCGTCCCGGCCGGGATCGCCCTCGAGGCCCGCATCATCGGCGACGGACCGAAGCGCCCCGCCCTGGAGGGCTACCTGCGCCGGCATCGGATGACGGACTGGGTGCAGCTGACCGGGCAGCTTGACCAGCCGGCCATCCGGCGGCAGTTCGACGACGCCGACCTCTACCTCTCCCCGGCCACCCTGGAGTCATTCGGCATCGCCGCGCTGGAGGCTCGGTGCGCCGGGCTGCCGGTGGTCGCGTTCGCCAACACCGGCGTGGCCGACTTCATCTCCGACGGCGACAACGGGCTGCTCGTCGGCAGCGACGCGGAGATGGTCGAAGAGGTTGCCCGGCTGGTGCGCGAGCCGGCGGCCCGCGACCGGCTCACCGCGCACAACCTGGCCACCGAGTCAGGCTTCAGCTGGCCCAGCGTGCTGCGGGCCTGCGACGAGGTCTACCGGCAGGCCTTCGCCCGGGTCGGCCGGCCAGCCGGCGCCGAGCTGCTTGCCCGCCTCCCCCGCGGATGACCTTCTCGCTGGTCTGCCTGCACGCACATCCGGACGACGAGGCGCTGCTGACTGCCGGCACGCTCGCCCGCGCGGTGGCAGACGGCCACCGGGTCACCCTGGTGATGGCCACCGACGGCGCCGCCGGGCTGGCCGACAGCGATCCGGGACTGGAGCTGGCCGAGCGGCGGGCGGCCGAACTGGCCCGCTCAGCCGCCGCGATCGGCGTGCACCGGGTGGTCCGGCTGGGCTATCCGGATTCCGGAATGCACAACGAGCACCGCGGTTTCGCCGATGTCCCGGTGGCCGAGCCGGCCGCTCGGCTGGCCGAGGTGCTGGCCGAGGAGCGGGCAGACCTGCTGATCGGGTACGACGCCAACGGCGGCTACGGCCATCCGGACCACCTGCAGGTGCACCGGGTGGCCCGGCACGCCCGCGAGCTGGCCGACCGCCGGCCGGCGCTGCTGGAGGCGACGGTCAACCGGACCGCGCTGCTGCGAGCGCTGTGGCTGCTGGACAAGGCCCGGCTGGCGCCGCCGGACTTCCGGCCGGATCGGATGCGTGCCGCGTACACCGCGCGGGCCGAACTCAGCCACCGGATCGATGTGCGGGCCCAGCTCGAGGCGAAGCGGGCGGCGATGCGCGCCCATGCCAGCCAGGCCGGCGGCGGGGCGGACACCCGGACGCTCGCCTACTGCCTGCGGCTGCCCCGGCCGCTGTACCGGCTGGCCTTCGGCACCGAGTGGTTCACCGGGCCGGATCGCTCACCCGGCCAGCCGGTCAGCGGCGACCTCTTCGCCGCGCTGCGCTGACCGGCTGCCGTTGGCCAACTGTGCCGCGCCGACCGCTTCTGGCGCGCTGACTACGCCCGGCAGATCAGGTACAGCCAGTCGGCCCACGGGCCGGACCACTGGCTGACCTCCAGCGGCCGCCAGCCGCAACGGGTGACCAGCTCGAGCAGCGGATCGCGCCGCCAGTAGACGTAGTAGCGCGGAGCACCCAGCTTCTCGGTCGTCCATTCCTCGCCGTCGCCCTCCTTGACCGAGAAGCCCAGCAGGCCGCCGGGTTCGGTCGCGGCGTGGAATCGGCTGAGCACGCCGGCCAGCTGCTCCCGGGCGACGTGCAGCAGCACCGCCGAGGCCCAGATCCCGGCGTACGGCCCGCCCAGCTCGTCGGTCAGCACATCCAGCAGCTCCGCCGGGTGACCGGCGCCGCGCAGCCGCTCGACGAAGGCCGGCGTGGCGTCGGTCCGGCGCACCCGCAGGCCGTGAGACTCCAAGGCGTCGGCGTCCCGGCCGGGTCCGCTGCCCACCTCCAGCACCCGAGCAGCCGCCGGCAGCAACCCGGCGAATCGCTCCAGGTGCTCGACGCTTGCCTGAGCGGGCCGGGGCGCCAGGCCGGCGACATAGCGCCCGACGTTGGCCTGGTAGCTGGCCAGGGTGGTCCGGTGCGGATCGAGCGGCTCGTCCGGATCGAAGGCACCGCCGGTCACCATGCCGCCCTCCTCGACGCCGATCCGGTCACGCGCCGGCCGAGTCACAACATCGGGCCCGATCGCGCCGCAAGTCAGGCAAGCCGGCGACTTCCGCCGAATCGCTTGACAGTCCGTCTCGATCACGTAGAGTACACAGTGAAGTCGCCCCGACCCTGATGTCTCCCCCGTGGCATGAGGGCGGGGCGATTCGATTTCCCGCCGCTGAGGCGCTCCGGGTCACAGCATCAGGTCCGGCTCGAATCCCAGACTTACCCTTCCAGCAATGGCAAATCCCTGCGGACTCAATGCGAAATGCTGGTTCGCGGCCAGCACGTCGCGCACCGCGCGTTGCAGCGGATGGTCCCGATACATCGCCACCGCACCGGCAGTTTGATAACACAGAGTCACCAATTCGGTGGCTTGCTCGGTGGCGTAGGCGGCGGCCACCCGGGCCGCCGCCCGATCCGCGGCCGAGGGCAGCTGGCCGGTGCCGGCGACCTCGAGCAGCCGCTGCAGGCTGCTGCTGAGGTAGCAGAAGCCGGCTCCGATCATCGCCCGGGCCCGGCCCACCGCGGCCTGCACCGTCTCCCGGTCGGCGAGCCGGCTGGCAGAGCCGTACCGGCTCCGGTCGGCCACCGCGAGCAGCTCCTCCAGCGCCCGCTCCGCGATGCCCAGCGGCACCGCTGCCAGCAGCGGATAGAGCAGCGATCGCAACGGGATCCGCCACATCGCACCGGCCGGCCACGGCTGCAGCGCGGCGAGGTCGATGCAATGTTCGGCCGGCACGTACAGGCCGCTGGCCTCGTAGTCGACGCTGCCGGTGCCCTCCAGCCCGATCACCTGCCAGGTCGGCAGGAACTTGACCGCATCCCCGGGCATCAGCACCGCCAGCAGCCGCGTCGGGCCGGCCGCTTCCGGATCCTCCGCCTGCGCCGCCCCGATGACCCAGTCGCAGTGTTGGGTGCCGCTGCCGAAGCTCCACCGGCCGTCCACCAGGTAGCCGCCGTCCGGCTGCCGCACGGCCCGGCCACCCGGCATCAGCGCGCCGCCGCACAGCACGTCCGGATCGCTGAACAGCTCGCGGGCGGCCGGCTCCGGCAGCAGGGCACCGGCGATGTTGCTGGCCACGCCGGTCGCCGCGCACCAGCCGGTGGAGCCGTCGGCCACCGCGAGCAGCCGCACGATCTCCAGCACCTCGGCCGGGGTGGCCTCGTACCCGCCGAGCTCGACCGGCACCCACAGCCGGAAGACCCCCGCCGCGCGCAGGTCGGCGACCACGTCCGGGGGCAGTTCGCCGGCCTGCTCGATCTCAGCTCCCCGGTTCCGGAGCTGGCCGGCCAGCACCTCGGCCGCGGCCCGCACCCGCACTGCTGCCACGTTCTGCCCCTTCTGCTCACCAGCGCGCTCGTCGCGCACCCCGATCTGTATACCCGAGCGGGCTAGATCGCATCCCGCCGCTGCAGCCACTGCAGGGCCAGCCAACCGATCGGCACCGGCAGCCAGAAGGTAACCAACCGGAACAGCAACACCGCGCTGACCGCGGCCGCGCTCGCCATGCCGGCCGCGGCGAGCCCGGTGGACAGTGCGACCTCGACCGCGCCCAGGCCGCCGGGAGTCGGCATCGCGGCCCCGATCGCGGCGCCGGCCAGGTAGACCACCGCCACCTGGGTCAGCCGGACGTCGCCGGCGAAGGCATGCACCGAGAACCACAGCGCGGCGATGTAGCAACCGTTGAGCAGCAGCGAACCGCCGACCCCCTCGGCCAGCTTGACCGGATTGCTGAGCAGGTTCAGCAACCGCGGGGTGGCCTCGCGCAGCGGCGGCAGCAGCCGCTGCAGCACCAGCCGGCGCGGGGTGGGCAGCGCCATCACCAGCGCGGCCAGCGCCACCAGCGCGCCGATCGCACCGAATGCCCAGCCGGGAATGGGCAGGCTGTGCCGGGCGGAGGCGCCGGTGGCGGCGGCGAAGGCGATGAGCAGCAGCACGTGCGAGGCGCCGTTGACCACCTGGGACATGCCGACGCTGGTGGCCGCACCGGCGATGCTCACCCGTGCCTTGCGCAGGTACCGAATGTTCACCGCCAAGCCGCCAACCGCCGGCGGCGTGACGAAACCGGCGAACGCGGCGGCCACCTGCACCAGCGTGGTGCGCAGGAACGACAGCCGCTCGCGCACGTAACCGGTCAGCGACAGCGCGGCTGCCGGGTAGCTGGCCGCCGAGGCGACGATCGCCGGCGGCAGCCAGCGCAGCCGGGCCGAGGACAGCACGGTGCCGACCGGGACCGAGCTGAGCTGGCCGACGATCAGGTAACCCGCCACCAGCACCGCGGCGATCGAGACGATGGTGCGCGGCCGCACCCGTTCCACCCGGATCGGCTCCGGCGGCGCGCTGGAGCTGCGTGCCTGCACCGCGTCGCGCACCGATTCGATCAGGTAATCCTCCGTCAGCGCGGCCCTGGCCTCCTGCGTCAGCGCGATCGGCTGCAGCAGCGGCACGGTGTCGGCCAGTTCCTCCTCCGAGAGCATCCGGCCCGCGCTGGCCACCGCCGCCTCCACGCCGGCCAACTGTGCCGTGGTGATCAGCAGCTGCACCCGATCCAGCGACATCCGCAACTCGGTGGCGAACACCGTGCCGTCCTCCGGGATCGGCAGCAGCAACTGCCCGTCAGCGTCGACCCAAACCCGGGCGGCGTTCAGGCCCCGATGGGTGATTCCGTTACGGTGCAGGCGGTTCGTCAACTGCCACAGCATGTCCAACTGCTGCCCGGACGGATTGCTGAGCGGCCGGCCGACCCGATGCTCGTAGGCCAGCACGATCGCGTCCGGGCCGCACCGCACCCCGGCCAGCAGCGCCGGGACGGGCACGTCCACCCGGGCCGCTGCCATCGCCAGCAACGTGCGGTGCTCGGCAACCCGCTCCAGCGACAAAGCCGGCGCCGGTGCGATCTCCTTGCGAATCCTGATCAATCGGTACACGTTGTAGATCGCGCCGGAGGCAATCAGCTCGCGGTCCAGCACCTGCACCTCGAGCTGCGCTCCGGTGTCGGTGGTGGCCAGGTAGTCCCGACGCGCGTCGTGCTGGGTGGGCACCCGCTCAAACCGGACGATGCCGAAGCCGCGGGCTTGCAGCGCGGCCACCACCTGCCGGGCGCCGGGTCGGTTGCTGACCCGGCCGGCGGCGTAGCGAACCGCGACGCCGACGAATCCGCCGATCACCAGGCTCAGTGCCAGCGACATGATGGAGGCCTGGGTGGCGGCGAAGACCGACAGCACGTACAGCGCGGTGACGCCGACCAGCAGCCCGCTCCACAGCGGCTCGCTGGCCACGCCGGTCACCGCGACAAACGCCAGCAAGGCAGCCAGATAGGTGTCGAACGGGCGGACCGAGCCGTGTGCGCCGACCCGGGTCAGCGCCTCGTGCAGCTCGCTGTTCGGATAGCGGGCGATCACCCAGTCGGCCAGCTCGATCACGCCGATCGCGAGCAGGCCGGTGAGCAGTGCCTCGATCAGCCGCCGGGTCTGCCCGCGCACCAGCTCGCGCACCATGAAGGCGATCGGGACGGCAAGGGCGCCGAAGGACGTCAGCCAGCTGAAGGTGCGGATGAAGACGTGCGGCACCTCGCCGAGCAACCGGGCCAGATCGGTGTTGGCACCCTGGGTGGTGTCGTGCGCGACGATGGCGATGCCGAGCAGCAGCATGCCGAGCAGGAACAACCCGGCCAGCCGCACCAGATCGACCGTCCGGCGGAGCCGGCGCTTGTGCGAATCCACGATGACCGCAGAACGCTCTGCGGCATCGGAAGCAACGGCAGCGCCTGATCCCATCTAAATCTGCGCCCCTGCCAACTTCTCCGGTTTCTGCGAGCCGACTGGCTAGGAGGGTAGTACAGCAGTCCTGTGCCGGCGCTCAGCGCGCGCGGCAAGGCCCTCATCGGTCAGCCGTCGGCGGCCTGTCGAGCGGTGAGTTCGGCAAGCTCGGCAGCGGGCTGTCCGGAGCGGCGACGGCCGGGGCGCGCCGGTTGCGACATCAGTTCCTCGGCCGAGCCGGACTGCCAGAGCGGCATGCTGGCCCGCAGCACCAGGTAGATCTCGAAGCAGCGCTCGGGATCCTCGAGGTCGGTGCCGAAGATCTCGTGCAGCCGGCGCAGCCGGTAGCGAACGGTTTGGGCGTGCTTGCCCAGCCGGGCGGCCAGCGCCGGCGCACTGCCCCGGGTTTCCAACCAGGCCAGCATGGTCTCGGCAAGGATCCGCCGGGTGTGCGGTGCCTGCTCGAGCAGCGGTGCCAGCAACTCGTCGCCGAGCTGCTTGCGCAGCAACGGTTCGGCGTGCAGCCAGAGCAGCGCGCGGTGCTCGGCGCAGTCGAGCACCGCGCGGCGCTCGAGCACGCCGCGCTCGATGAGTTCCAGACCGCGGGAGGCCCAGCGCAGCGACGCCGCGGCGTTGACCAGCCGGACCGGGCAGCCCAGTGCGATGGTGTGGCCGGCAAAGGCTTCGGCCAACGCCGTTCGCATCGGCTCGGTCAACGGTGCCGGGCAGAGCAGCACGCCGGGGGCGCGACGCAGATCTCCCAGCACGCTGGCGGGCAAACCGCTCGTGCTGGGCAGTGCCAGGCCCGGCGTGGGCTGTACCGCGACGGCCACCAGCCGCTGCGGCACCGGCCAGTTGCCGGCGGCGGCGAGCTGGCCCAGCAGCCAAGCCGGATGGTGGTCCGGCCACAGGACGGTGTCCAGCAGCCGTTGCCGCCATCCGCGCAGCGGACGGCTGCCCTGCCGGTAACCGAGCACCGAGCGCTCGCACAGGGAATCCAGGAACTCCAACGCCGCGGCCAGCCAGCTGCCCAGCACGGCGGGCGGCAACCGCAGTTCCTCGGCCGCCGCGCGCAGGCAACGCCAGACGGTGATGGTGGCCAGCTGGAATCCGCTGCGCAGCGACTCCAGGCTGCCGCCGGCCCGGGCATGCAGCACGCCGATCCGCCGGAACCGCTCCTGCACCGCCTGCGCCGGCGTGCCCGGATCGGCGAGCTGGCAGACGAACAGGTCGAATGCCTGGGCCACCCACCGGCGCAACGGCACGACCGAGGCCATCATCGGGTACTCCGGGCCGGCGGGGAATTGTGGCCCGGGCAGCGATTGCTGCTGAGCGTCCAGCGCGGCGAGCAACCGCTCGATCAGGGATTCACGCTCATAACCCAGCCGGGCGGCGAGCATACCGAGCGCATCGGCGTTTTCGCCGTGCCGAAGTTGACTCACCGTGCCCCCCGTCTGCCGATCGCCGAGATCCTGCCCCGGCCGTCCTCGCGCGGGCACCCGCTCGACGCGGCGCCCGGCAGCCAACCCGTGCGTAGTGCACATTGCACAACAAAGCGTGTGTGGGCAATAGGCGATTTGTCGTCCCTTGCGTTCGGCAGCCGCCGAAGCGGTACGGGCGACCCGCGGGCGGACGGCTACTGGGCGCTGAGCAGGCGCAGCCGCGGCGTGCCCTCGTGGGCGTGCTGGGCCAGCCAACGAGTCAGGTCGAGGTGTCCCATCGGCCGGGCGATGAAGTAGCCCTGTGCCACGTCACAGCCCATCGCGCGCAGCTCGTTCAGGGTCGCCTGGTCCTCGATGCCCTCCGCGACGATCCGCAGGCCCAGCGCGTCACCCAGGCCGATGATGGTCGAGATCAGCGCGCGGGTGCTGACCGGATCGGCCCCGGCCAGGCCGGTCACGAACGACCGGTCGATCTTGACCTCCGAGACCGGCAGCCGCTGCAGGTAGGACAGGCTGGAGTAGCCGGTGCCGAAGTCATCCAGCGACAGGCAGATCCCCAACTCGTGCAACGCGTGCAGCACCGGCATGGTCTGGGCCGGATCGCCCATCACGCTGCTCTCGGTGATCTCGAGCACCAGCTGGGACGGCGGGATGCCGGTCTTGGCAAGCACCGCGGCGATCCGGTTGGGCAGTTCGCTGTCGCTGATGTTGCGGGCGGACAGGTTCACCGCCACGCTCAGCGGCTGGCCGCCGACGGTGGCGTCGCGGCACTGGGTGAGCGCCAGGTCCAGCACCAGCGGGGTGAGCGCCTCGATCAAGCCGGTCGATTCGGCCAGCGGGATGAACCGGTCCGGCGAGATCACGCCCAGCGTCGGATGGTTCCAGCGCACCAGTGCCTCGACGCCGACGATGGCGCCGGTGCGCAGGTCCAGCTTCGGCTGGTAGTGCATGATCAGCTGTTCCGGGTTGGTGGTCAGTGCGGTGCGCAGGTCGGCCAGCAATGCCAGCCGCTCGATCCGACCCTGGTCCATGTGCGCGCCGTAGGCGGCCACCCGCTGGCCATTGCCCTTGGCCTCGTACATGGCTGTGTCGGCCTGCCGGACCAGGTCGAGCTGGCCGTCGCCGGGTTCGCTGACCGCCACCCCGATGCTGCAGTCGGCGGTCAGGGTTGCCTCGGCGAAGCGGATGGGTTCGGCCAGCATCCGATGCAGCTCGCCGGCCAGCCGGGTCAGCTCCTCCACCCCGCCGGACAGCTTGGGCAGCAGCACGCCGAACTCGTCGGCGCCCAGCCGGGCCACGGTTGCCCCGGCCGGCACCGATGCGATCAGCCGATCGGCGACCACTTGCAGCAGCCGGTCACCGGCCTCGTGGCCCAGGACGTCGTTGACCTCCTTGAACCGGTCCAGGTCGAGCAGCAGCACTCCGGTGGCCGAGTTGCTGTCCTGCTCATCGGCGACCAACTGGTTCAGGTGCGCGCGGTTGACCAGCCCGGTCAGCGAGTCGTGGGTGGCCTCGTAGCCGAGCCGCTCGACCAGCCGGGTACTGCGGACCGCGACGCCGAAGTGTCCGGTCAGCGTCTGCAGCAGCGTGAGGTCTTCCTCGGTGAAGGTGGCGGTCTCGCCCAGCCGGTCGGTGACCGTGAGGGTGCCGGTGGCCCCCGTGGACTCCGGCAGCGGCACCACCAGCGCATCGCGCACCGCGCGATCCAGCAGCCAGCGCTTGAGCGCCCGGTCCTTGGTGGACCGCGGCGCCAGCGTCGGTTCCTGCTGGGCCAGCGCCCGCACCAACACCCAGTCGGCGTGGTCGATCCGGGCCTCGCCGAGGATCAGTTGCTCGTCCTCGCCGATGGTCAGCAGCAGCGCGTCACCGGTGCCACCGTTCGACTCGGCGAACAGCCGGTCCTCGGACTCGGCGATCATGACCTGGACGGTGGCGGCCCGCAGCAGGCTGCGAATCCGGGACAGCAGTTGCTCGGCCAGCGACATCATCGACTCGGCACCGACTCCGCCGGCCACGAATTCGTGCATCAGGGTCAGCGCCTGGTGCCGGCGGCGGGTGGAGGCGTAACTGCGGTAGATGGCGGTGCCCAGCACGATCAGCATCAGCACCAGCAGCGCGCCGATCACGCCGTCGGCGAGCAGCAGCAGCACGATCGTGGCGAACGCGGTGGCCACCATGCTCAGCAGGGCCGCGGTGATCAGCACCTCGCTGATCTCGCGGCGGCTCAGCGGCTCGTTGTGCAGCCGGATCAGCATGAACACCAGGATGCTCATGAACTGGTCGACGCAGACCACCACCAGCATGATGGTGGCCACCACCCACAGGTCGAGCCGATCACGCGGGCCGAGCAGCACCCACAGCAGGCAGCTGTCCACCGCCGCCTCGAAGGCGTAGGCGGCGAGGTTGTAGCACCCCTTGACCGGGCCGTTGCGCTGGTAGGTGAAGGCGATCACCGCGCCGGCCAGCCGGGTCAGGATGAGCAGGTGGGACGACAGCAGCAGCGCGCCCAGCACCAGCGGCACGCTGGCCAGGGTGAGCGAGTGTCCCTGCCTGCGGAACTCGACGTTCATCAGGAACAGCTCGGCGACCAGGAACATCGCGACCAGCATGGCCACCACGAGCCCGTGCGGGATGTTCAGGTGCAGGATGGCCGGCGACGGCGACGGGGCGCCGAATGTGAGCCCGGCTGCGCCGACGGCCAGCGTGCCGCTGAGCGCGAGCGTCCACTGGCTGGCGGACAGGTTTTGCTTCATGCCACTAGTCCCACCCGGAATCGGTCCAGCGGGCGGCCGTCCAGCGCACTGCCGTCCAGCGCACGGCGGTCCAGCGCACGGCCGACCAGTCGTCATCGGTCCAGCGCGCGGCAGTCCAGCGGACGGCCGTCCAGCGGGCGGCCAGCAGGCCGTCGGCGGGCTGCCAGCCGTCGCCGGTCCACTGCACGCCCAGCCACTTCCCGCCGGACCAGGAGGTCAGCGACGACGCCCGCGCCCACCACGCCTGGGCGTTCCACGGGGTGCCCTGCACGTCCAGCTCGCCGACCAGCGGCAGGCCGTCGGCATCCACCAGGTTCGAGCCGGCGCGGGCTGCCTCCAGCGAGCCCTGGCCGGTGGAGATCGCGAACCGCTGGGTGACGTCGGGGTTGGTCAGCTTGCACAGCAGGCCGCTGCACGGGGTGGCCAGCCGCTTGGCCACCGACAGCGCGGCGGCGACGTCGAGCTGGCCGGCGCCGGCGTTGCGGGCGGAGGCCAGCACCAGGCTGGCCGACTGCACCAGTGCGGCCTTGACCTGGTCCGGGGTCAGGTTCGGGTAGGCCTGCAGCAGCAGCGCGGCCGCACCGGAGACCACCGCGGCGGCCTGGCTGGTGCCGCTGCCGCGGAACAGCCGGCCGGACCCGTCACCCAGCACCCGGCCCTCGGGGTGGTTGACATCGACGTAGGAGCCGGGTGCGCGCAGCGACACCACGGACGAGCCGGGTGCCAGCAGGTCCACGTGCCGGCTGTCCGAGCCACCGCTGGAGAACGAGGCGACGCTGGGCAGCGCCCAGCCGCCGAGCAGGTCGTTGCTGTCCGAGGCACCGACCGCGAGCACGTACGGGTCCATCGCGGGGTCGTCCAGATGCCCGGCGTTCCGGCCGGCGTTGCCGCCGGAGACCACGACCACCAGGCCGTGCCGCCAGGCGTTCTCGGCCGCGGCCGCCAGCGGATCGAGCTGGTAGGGCTGCACCGAGCCGGTGCCGTAGGCCAGGTTGACCACCCGGATCCGGCTGCCGTCCGGCGCGGTCTGGTGTTCGGTGACCCAGTTCAGGGCCGCGATGACCTGGCTGACGTCGGTGCTGCCGTCGGTGTTGGCCAGCTTCAAGGAGACCAGGTCGGCCTGCGGGGCGACGCCGAGCTGGGTACTCGGCGACAGGTTCGCGATGGAGCGGGCGGTGAGCGCGGCGCCGTCATTGGCGGCGATGATGCCGGCCAGGTGGGTGCCGTGGCCGTAGGTGTCAAGGTCGGTTAGCGGACCGTTGCTCTCCACCGACAGGTCGGGCCCGTAGCTCAGCTTGCCGGGCGCGCTCAGGCCGGGCACCGCCGCGGTGCCGGAGTCCAGCAGCGCCACCGCGACGCCCTGTCCGGTGATCTGCCGGCCGGCCGCGTCCTGCTGGCGCCACACCGAGCGGGCACCGATGGCGTTCTCGATGGTGTAGAGCGAGCCGGGGTCGGCGGCGGGGTCGTTCAGGCCGAGCAGGTTCAGTGCGGTCAGGTCGGCGGTCAGGTCGCCCCAGGCGCTGGAAGCCAAGGAAGCCGGGGAAGCGGCGGACGAGGAGGCACGGACGGCCGGTGCTGCGGCGGCAGCAGAAGCCGGAGTGGTCGCGCAGACAGTCATCGCGAGACCCAGTCCGAGCGTGCCGGTGATCAAGCGCCTCACCAGCACTGCGTTGTCGGCCATCCGTGGCCCCTTTCCCCGTCTCGGTGACGATGCGCACAGGAGGGACGAGGCGCTGTCACCTATTCAGTTACCCGTTCACCGAGCCTCCCGGCTCGACTTCACAACGTGCCTGGCCGCTATCAACCGAGGCAATTCGGACGCCCTCGTTGACACCTGCCAGATTTTTCATCGGCCAAATTCATAGAAAGTTGAGACGGTGCAGTCACCGCCGGATCAGGGCGGGTCGCGTTGCTAGCCGGCAGGGCGCTGACTACGGTCGGGGCTGGCTGAAGCCGCAGCCATATCAACGATCGGTGGGAAACGTGGCTATCCGCCTCACTCCGCAAGACCAGGCCTTCTACGAACTGCTTGCTGCCGGGGGCGAGAACCTGGCGGCGGCAGCCGCGGTGCTCTGCGACCTGCTGTCCCCGGATGCCGATCGCAAGGCGATATCCGAGCGGATGCGGGAACTGGAACATGCCGGCGACTCGGTGACCCACAGGATCCTGCGCCAGCTCAACACCAGCTTCGTCACGCCGTTCGACCGGGAGGACATCTATGCCCTCGCCGGCCGGGTGGACGACGTGATGGACTGCCTGGACGAGGTAACCGAGTTCCTGGTGCTGGCCGACGTCGGGCCGCTGCCGGAACTGGTCGAGACCCAGATCCAGCTCATCGAACGGGGTTGCTCGCAGACCGCCGGGGCGCTGAGCCGGCTGCGCACCCTGCAGGACCTGGAGACGTACTGGATCGAGGTCAACCGGCTGGAGAACGAGGCCGACGACGTGCACCGGAAGCTGCTGTCGGAGATGTTCAGCGGCAAGTACGAGATCCTCACCATGCTCAAGCTCCGCGAACTGGCCGACCTGCTGGAGGACACCTCCGACGCGCTGGAGCACGTGGCCCACTCGGTGGAGACCATCGCGGTCAAGGAATCCTGAGTTGCCGGCAGGCATCGTCGGGCCCTGGCGTCGCCGATGAGCACCGACCTGCTGGTCGTCGTCATCGTCGTGGTCGCGCTCGGCTTCGACTACACCAACGGCTTCCACGATTCGGCCAACGCAATCGCCACCAGCGTGTCCACCCGGGCGCTTCGGCCGCGGGTGGCGCTGGGGCTGGCGGCCGTGATGAACGTGCTGGGCGCCCTCATCTCGACCAAGGTGGCGGCCACCGTCGGCAAGGGCATCATCACGCCACCGTCCGGCCGGGAGGGCCTGGCGGTGATCCTGGCCGCGCTGCTCGGCGCCATCGCCTGGAACCTGTTCACCTGGCGGTTCGGGCTGCCGTCGTCCTCCTCGCACGCCCTGATCGGCGGCCTGATCGGCGCCGCGCTGGCCGGGTCCCGGCACGTCAAGTGGTTTGGGGTGTGGCACAAGGTGGTGATCCCGATGGTGATCTCACCGCTGATCGGGCTGACGGCCGGCTTCGGGTTCATGCTCGCGCTGCTCTGGGTGTTCCGCAATGCCCAGGTGCACAAAGCCCAACGTCGGTTTCGTCGGGTCCAGATCCTGTCCGCCGCCGCGGTGGCGTTCGGGCACGGCACCCAGGATGCCCAGAAAACCATGGGCGTCATCGCACTGACCCTGGTCATCTCCGGTCACCTGGGCAGCGGCGACGGCATCCCGCTGTGGGTGATCCTCAGCGCGGCTGCGGCCATCTCGCTCGGCACCTACTCCGGCGGCTGGCGGATCATGCGCACGGTCGGGCGGCGGATCTACGCGCTGACGCCGGCCAGCGGATTTGCCGCGCAGACGGTGGGTGGCGCGGTGATGCTGGGCGCCGCCCAGCTCGGCTACCCGATCTCGACCACCCACGTGATCACGGCATCGATCATGGGCACCGGTGCCACCAAGCGATTGTCCGCGGTGCGCTGGGGAATCGCTCGCCAGATCGTGCTCGCCTGGCTGCTCACCCTGCCGGCAGCCGCGGCCACCGCTGCCGTCGCCTGCCTGGTGCTGCGGATCTTCATCCGGTAGCGGGGTAGCCGACCTCCTGGAGCACCCAGCCGTTGCCGTCCGGGTCGGTGAAGTCGGCGAACGAGGAGTAGTCCTGGTGGCTCGGGTTGACACCGGGCTGCCAGCCCTCGGCGGTCATGTGCCGCGGCTGGCTGACCGGCACGCCGCGTCCGGCCAGTTCGGCCACCGCCGCCTGCAGATCCTCGACCACCAGATGCAGGCCGACCACCGAGCCCGGCTCTGCACTGGTGATGCCGGTGCCGATCGAGATCGAGCAGGCCGAGCCGGGCGGGTTCAGCTGCACTACCCGGAAGTTCTCCCCCGCCCGGTGGTCCACCTGCACACCGAAACCCAGCCGCTCGCTGTAGAAGGCCTTCGCCCGGTCAACGTCGGTCACCGGCAGCAGGACCAGTTCGAGCTTGTAGTCCACGGTTTTCTCCTTGTCGCCGTTGCCAAATCTGGTCTTCACAACCAGGCCTGATCAGGGGTCGAGCGGTGTCACGACCGGGCGATGCCCAGCCCGTCCACGATCAGGTTGCGACCGGACGACGCGTTGCGCAGGGTGATGGTGGCCGTGCGCTGGCTGAATGGCGGTTGCACGACGATCACGCTGTACCGGGTGCTGGGTGCATAGGTAGACACCGTTCGCCAGTACACGTTGTTGAGGTAGAGCGCGACATTGCCGCAGGTGGCGCACTCGGCCACCACCAGCGCCAGCCGGTTGACCTGCGCGGCTTTGAGCACCAGCTGCGCGCCGAGCACGTTCGTCCGGGTCAGCGTGCCGCCGTAGCTCAGCGCCGAGCCGGGGCGGCTCCAGCCAGCCGTCGCGGCGGTGAGCGAGCGGTCGTCCAGCGGCAGCGCGGTGCACCGGTCGGCAGTCCAGGCCGAGGCGTTGCCGGCGGCGTCCCAGGCCCGCACGCTGGTGCAGTACTCGTGGCCGGGTGCGCCGAGCAGGGTCTGGCTGAGCTTCGTCGTGTGCTGCCAACCGGCCGGGTAGCCGTAGCCGCCAAAGGCGCCGTTCCAGCCGGCGACCCGGTAGCGGACGTCGTAGTAGGCCACCCCGGAGCCGGCATCGGAAGCCGAGTACCCGACCGCGATGGCCTTGGCGAGTTGGAAGGCCGGAAGGGCGGCCTGCGTCGGCACCGGTGGGGTGGCATCCGCGACGGCGCTCACCTGGTCCGAGGCCGGACCGTCGCCACCGGTATTGCTGCCGATCAGCGTGTAGTAGTAGCCGACGCCGGTGCTCCGGCCGGAGTCGGTGTAGTTCCGCGCGGTGCCGGCCAGGGTGGCAATCTGGCTGCCAAGCTCACCCGCAGTCTGCGAGCGGTACAGCCGGTAGCTGCTCGGCGCATCGACGAGGTAGCTCGGTAGTGCCGTCCAGGACAGCCCGATGGTGCCGGCCGATCCGGTCCTCGCCCGCAGGTTCTGCGGCTTGGGCGGCACCGAAGGCTGGCCGAGCGCGCCCGGCAGCCGTTCCAGCCGCGTCACGTGGTCCGCGTCCATGTCAGCCACGAACAGGTCGGTGCTGCCGGACTCAGCCATCGGGTGCACGCCGAGTCCGGAGGTCTGGTACTCGAAGGTCACCGCGCCGGCGCTGTCGCGCACCTGCAGGTCGTCGTACCGGTCGAGCGCCTGGTCGTAGGCCGCCCCGATCAGGTGCTGATTGGCTATCGAGAACCACACCGGTCGATCCCCGACCGGGACGGTGCCGAGAACGCCGAGGTCGTCGGGTCGATACATCGACATGACCCTGGCGCCGTGGTCGTAGGCGTACACCGCGCTCAGATCCGGCGCCAGCGTCAGATCCGTCGTCTCGAACAGATCGACTCGCTGCTGCTCGGGCAGCGTCGCCCCACCGGTGTAGCGGTAGTGAAAGAGCCTGCAGTTGGCGATCTGCACGCTGCATCCGGTGGCATAGACCTCATCCACTCCCGGGCTCGACTCGGCCGCGGCCAGGCTGCCGCGGTTGCCGATCTGGACGAGCGCGGTGATCGAGGAACCACTGGGCGCGTCCAGCTCCACCACGCCGATCTGGAACAGCGGCTGTTGCACCGGATTCTGGATGCCGCCCACGAACAGCCGGTTACCCGCTTCGGCGACCTGGCCCGGCTCGCCGATCGCGCTCGCGTCGTACCGCGCGGTCTCGGTGAGCGTGCCGGTGTCGATGACCGACAGCGCCTTGGCCGAACCCAGCCCGGCGTAAATCCGCTTGCCGTCCGGGCTTGCGGTCAGCGACTGCACGTCGGGCTCGTTGGTGATCGCGCCGACCTCCGTGCCGGCCAGGTCGAACACGTGAACCGTGTTGTCGAACAGGTCGTAGTCCCAGTCGAACACCAGGTCGTTGGCCACCGCCAACTGGACGTTCGGCCCTGGGATCACAAAGCCGGATGGCGGATCGGCCCGGGCGATCGGGGAATCCAGCACCAGCGTGGACCCGATCATGGCGAGCACGGCGACCAGCACGCCCAGCCGGCGGCGGGCGATATGGGCAGACATCATGAAGTTTCCCCGTTCGTCACCACGTCGGGTGGCTCGCGGGCAGCCTACCTGATGCTCCGCAAAACCTAACGCAGACTTGATCCGGTCGTTACCGGGTCAGTGCCCGCCCAGCACGTGCGACGGGGCGGCTCGGTCCGGCTCGCTGGTGCGTCCGGCGAGCAGCGAGTCGGTGTACTTGCGGGTCAGGATCCACAGCCACAACGCCAGCCCGATGTTGACGGCGACCACCACGGCCACTTCCCAGTGCGCGGTGACGTGCGCCGGCGTGCTGGCCTTCGGCACCTTGGCGTAGAGGATCTGCCGGTTGTAGACGGCCAGGAAGGCCAGCACGTAGATGCTGAAGATGACCCCGAAGTTGAGCCAGGGCGCCCACGGTCGGGCGGCGCGCTTGGCCGGGGTGTTGTAGAGCTTCTGCAGCGCCCGCCGGGGGCCGACGTCGAGGTAGCGGTAGGCCACCAGCCACCACAGCAGGATGTAGTAGTGGAACCAGTTGACCGCCATCGCGGCGACGATTACGTGCAGGGTGTATTCGAAGAAGTTGCGGAACCGCACCCAGTGACCGATGAACTGCCCGAACGACTGGGGATTGCGGTTCAGGTAGGCGGCGATCGGCAGCGCCGAGGTGAACAGCGCGATCCGGCCGCCCCAGTACCAGAAGGTGCTCTTGGAGGCCAGCGCCCACGGCCCGATCACGAACAGGTCCGCCGACACCACGATGATGTGGATGGTGAACATGTGGATCGCGACCCGGTTGCCGAACAGCGGGTTCAGCAGTTCCTTCGGGCGCCGGTAGCCCTGGTAGATCTGCCGCACGCCGACGCTGAGCCCGCCGGCGAGCAGCGCCGAGTAGATGATCGTGATCAGCAGCTTCATGTTCAATCACCAGGTTTCGGCGACGGATCGGTCATTTCGCGGAGCGGCGACCGTGTGTCAGCTTGTGCAGCAGGGCGCGGCCGATCACCAGCGGGTGGGTGAGCACCAGGGTGAGCTTGCCGCGCACGCTGTTCAGGTCGTCCACCACGCCGAGCTGGCGCAGCGGCGAGCTGAGGTCGAAGTAGAGCTTCTCGTTGACCATCGATTCGCCGTCGAACTCGAAGATCAGGCACATCGCGAAATCGACCTTACGGCCGGTGGGCGGCAGGCCACGCCAGTTGCCCAGGTGGGTGCCGACGAACCGACCCTCCACCAGCACCGCGTCGGTGGTCGGCGACACCCGGGTCGGTACGAATTCGAAGTCCGGGAACGCTTGATGGTTCTCCGAGAGGAAATCGTGCACCCGGTCGGGACCGTCGAACAGCTCGCCGTCGGCCACCACCTCGTACTTGGCATGGCCGAACTTGCCTATGCAGGCGGGGAAATCGTAGGCGTTCTCCAGCCGCATGTGCTCGTTGACGATGGCAACCCGGGGATCGTCGTCTGGCATGGCCCGGAGCGTAGCGTGCTACCCGGGCGCTGGTAAGCGTTTTTGACGATGCGGAGTTGTGTCGGCTATCGGCACGGCATTGATGGGCAGAATCCCGTTCTGCGCCTTTAACGGTATTCAGGACCAAAGGCCTGTACGAAGATCAGTTCCGTGTCAGGACTGTCCAGAACCCGCAGTCACCGGCAGCATATGACCGAAACAAATGCGTGAGCAGGGGGACTCTCGATGACCGACACCACGCCAGCCACCGACACCTCCGACGAGCCGGACCGGCCCGGACCGGTGGAGCGGGCCTTCGACCATCTGGTCGAGCGGATCGACCAGAAGCATCCCTGGTACGAGCTGCCCAAGCCGTTGGGGCTGGTGGAGCTCATCGGGATCCGGAACACGCTGCGCGAGCAGAACCTGTACGATACCTCGCGGCTGCCGGCGGAGAACCCGGTGCAGCCGCCGCCGTTCGAGGAACGGTTCCGGACGCAGCGAAATCCGGACGGCAGCTGGAACGACCTGGACCATCCCGAGATGGGCATGGCCGGCACTCGGTTCGGCCGCAACGTGCCGCTTTCCGACACCTGGCCGGACGCCGAGCGGATGCTCAAGCCCAACCCGCGCGAGATCAGCCGCCGGCTGATGACCCGCGACGAGATCATTCCGGCCTCGGCCGGCAACGCGCTGATCGCCGCCTGGCTGCAGTTCATGATCCACGACTGGTTCCGGCACGGCACCAGTCCCAAGGACAACCCGTGGATCCTGCCGCTGGCCCCGGACGACGACTGGCCGCAGCCGCCGCTGACGGTGATGCGCAGCCCGGACGACCCGACCGCGCCGCCGGACTCCAACCTGCCGCCCACCCACCTCAATGTGATGACGCACTGGTGGGACGGCTCGCAGATCTACGGCAACTCACCGGCCGAGCAGCAGTTCCTGCGCAGCTCGTCCGGCGGCAAGCTGCGGTTGATCGACGGATTGCCGCCGATCCCGGACGATCCGCAGACCAATCCCACCCTGTCCCCCGGCTTCTGGGTCGGCCTGGGCATGATGCAGGTGCTGTTCGCCCACGAGCACAACAGCATCTGCGACATGCTTGCCGAGGCGCATCCGGACTTCGACGACGAGATGCTGTTCCAGCGCGCCCGGCTGATCAACTGCGCGCTGCTGGCCAAGATCCACACCGTGGAGTGGACGCCGGCGGTCACCGCGCACCCGACCGCGGTCACCGCGCTGCACGCCAACTGGTGGGGCCTGGAGGGCGAGAAGATCCACGACCTGCTCGGCCGGTTGGGATCCAGCGAGGTGCTGGCCGGCATTCCCGGATCGAAGACCGAGCACTACGGCGTGCCGTTCGCGCTGACCGAGGAGTTCGTGGCCGTCTACCGGATGCACCCGCTGATCCCGGACCACTTCGATTTCCGCGCGGTTGGCTCCGACCAGCCGACCCTCGGGCCGACCGAGTTCGAGGCGCTGTCCGGGCCGGCCGGCGCCGACGTGCTCCGGCAGCAGAAGCTGGTGGATCTGATCTACACCTTCGGCACGATGAACCCGGGCCTGGTCACGCTGCACAACTACCCGAAGTACCTGCAGACCTTCAGGCGCCCGGACAACGACCGGCTGATGGATCTGGCGGCCACCGACATCCTGCGCTGCCGGGAACTCGGCGTGCCTCGCTACACCGCCTTCCGGCGGCTGCTGCACCTGCCGGTGCCGTCCAGCTTCGAGGAGTTGACGAGCAACAAGCAGTGGGCCGATGAACTGCGGGAGGTGTACGAGGGTGACCTCGACAGCGTCGATCTGATTCCGGGCATGTTCGCCGAGGACCGGCCGGAGGGTTTCGCCTTCTCCGACACCGCGTTCCGGATCTTCGTGCTGATGGCCTCGCGCCGGCTGAACAGCGACCGGTTCTTCACCACCTACTTCAACGACGAGGTGTACACGGCCGAGGGCATGCGGTGGATCGACCGCAACACCATGGGCAGCGTGCTGCAGCGGCACTGCCCGGAGCTGGCGCCCTACCTCGAGGACCTGCCGAACGCCTTCGCCATCTGGCAGCGCGGGACCGGAACCTGACCCACTCAGCCGAGGTTGGCGCCGATCTGATCGAGCATGGTCTGCAGGCCGACCTCGAACTCGTTCTCGAAGTGTTCCTCGGACAGGCCTTCGGCGAGCCGGTGGATGGTGGGGAAACGCGCCGGATCGATGGCGCCCTGCGGATCGATCAGTTCGCTCGGGGTGTCCGTCGCCGCGACGTCGTGCCGGTCGGCCCGGGACCGGGTGGGGGTCAGGCCGCCGGGCACCGCGTCGTGCGCCGCGGCGGCCTCGTCACTGCCCTCGCTGCCCGCCGGTGTGTACGAACCGTCGCCGGGCAGCGGATCGTGCACCGTCATCGCGCTGGTCTCCAGTAGCAGGAAGCCCAGCAGGAAACCGTTGAAGGTGCGGTAGGCGAACAGCACCTGATCGTCGGTGAAACCCTCGGAGTGCAGGCCGGTCAGGAAAGCCTCGATCCACTCGACCGAGCGCAGCGGCGGGTTGATCCAGGGTGCCTCGGTGGGCCGGGTGGCCACCAGCGGAAAGGCGTGCGGATGGGCGCGGGCGTAGCGCCGGATACCGCGGGCGATGCCCTCCAGGTAGGGCCGCCAGCCGCCGGCGGGTGCTCGGGTGACCTGCGCGTCGTCGGACAATTCGTTGACGATCCGGTCGACCACCGCGTCGAAGAGCTTGTCCCGGTTGGCGACGTGCTTGTACAGCGACATGGCCTCCACGCCCAGCCGGGCTGCCAGGCCGCGCATGGTCACTGCCGCCATGCCGCGCTCGTCGATCATCGCCAGCGTCTCGTCCACCACCACCTTCCTGGTCAGCCGAGGGCCGCTCCGGCGACGGCTGCGGCCCGGTGAGCGTTGCGCGTTGGGGCTGGTCACCGTGCTGCCTCCCTCCACCTGGCCGACGAGCCGGGCGAAGCTCGCGGGCGAGCGATGCCGAGGCTGCGTTTACTACTCATATGGTGGGCCCTGCTGCCTGGTTCCCGCGCGGCGGGGCCCAAGATCGGCCGCCGGCCGGTATGCCCGGTTGGCTGGACGGGTGCGCGGGTTTCCTCGCATCCGGCGAGCGTACAACGTAAGCTCAAGGGGCGGCGAGGCCTCGGCGAAGCTCTTCAAAGAGGCCCCGAGCAAGCATTAGGCGGAACGCGAAAAACCAGGTACGCTGCCCCGTAAGCGTTTTGGCTTACTATGTAAACCGAGGAGCGGTGCGGTGCAGGACTACGCCGAATTGCCAACCGTCGCGCATGTCACCCAGCTGGTCCGCCGGCTGTGCGAGCTGGATAGCGAGGCCGACGCGCGCCAGTTCCTGGTACGGCGGGCACTCGAACTCTGCGGCTGCAGCGCGGCCGGGTACGGCCGGCTCACCCAGAGCGGCGGCCTGGACTTCACCTGGGCCGGTCCGGACGACGTGCTCGACCCCCTGACCACGGTGCTGGCCGAGGTCGAGGAGGCACCGGCCCGGGCCGCGCTGGCCCAGGCCGAACCGGTGGTCAGCCCCGATCTGGCCGAGGAACGGCGCTGGCCCGGCTACGTCGCCATGCTCGTACGGCGCACTCCCGTCCGGTCGGTGCAGGCGCAGCCGCTGCGACTGGCTGGTACCGATCTCGGCGTGCTCGTGCTGTACTCGGCAACCGCGGGCTACTTCGCCACCGAACGCTGCCAGGCCGGCGCGATGCTGGCCGACCATGCCGCGGTTGGGCTGAGCCTGCTGGCCACCCGGCACCAGGCCGAGCACCTGACGGTGGCACTGCAGAACAGCCGCGAGATCGGCCAGGCGATGGGGATCATCATGGCTACCCACAAGGTGACGGCGGACAAGGCTTTCGACCTGTTGCGGACGGCCTCCCAACACGGCCATCGCAAGCTGCGCGAGGTCGCGCACGAGGTCACGCTGACCGGGCAGTTGCCGGCCATCGACTCCGTGCCGGCAGCCCGACCCTGAAGTCGTCGGCAGCTAATCGATCACTCTGAGCAGCCAAACTGCGCTATTCGACCTCGTAAGCCGGTTGTCTGATTACGTAAGGTAATTCTTCCATTACCGCTTGTTCATGGCGTCACTGGCCCGTATGATCCGTGTTAGGTTTGAGGGCTCGGATGGGAGGAGGCCAGCGATGGTCGCGACATTCTCGGTCGCTCGGATGAGCCGGTGTGCCACGCTGGTTGCCGCGGGCGCCACCATCTCCGCGATATCCAGCCGACCGGCCGGCGAGCCGGTCAGCATTCCGGAGGAGCAGCCGAGCCGGTAGCAGCTCGGGTCTCCGGTTCAGCCGCCGGCGACCGACGGCACGATCAGCAACTCGGCTCCGGCCGGCACCGCGGTGGCCAGCCCGTCCAGCCGGCGAACGTCCTCGCCGTCAACGTAGAGGTTCACGAAGCGCCGCAACTCGCCCTGCTCGTCGCGAACCCGCCGGTCGAGCCCCGGGCACCGGGTGCCGAGCAGGTCCAGCACCGCCGAGAGCTTCGCGCCGTCCACGTGCTCGACCGGCACCGAGGCGGCGCCTTCGGTGAACTGGCGCAGCGCGGCCGGCACCCCGACCCGGCACATCAGCCGGCCGCCCCGTCCACCACCGCGGCTCGCACGCACAGCACGCCGGGCAGGTGGCCGGCGACCAGGTTCCAGGACTCCCCCTCGTCCGCGCTGGCGTACACCTCACCGCTGCGGGTTCCGAAGGCCAGACCAGTGGGATCGGCGTTGTCGGCGCACATGGCGTCCCGCAGCACGACGTCGTAGTACTGCTGCTGCGGCAGGCCGGCCGACAGCGGCGACCAGGTCTGGCCGGCGTCCTCGGTCCGGTACACCCGGCAGGCCCGGTCCGGCGGCATCCGCTCACCGTCGGCGACCAGCGGCCAGTTGTAGGCGACCCCGGGCCGGCTCGGGTGGGCGACGATGGCAAAGCCGAAGTCGGCGGGCAGGGTGTCGGCGATGGATGTCCAGTTCCGGCCGCCGTCGTCGCTGCGGTAGACGCCGTGGTGATTCTGCAGGTAGAACCGCTCCGGATCCCCGCAGTCACGGGCGACCTTGTGCACGCACTGGCCGAACTCCGGCCACGGGTCCGGCAGGAAGTAGGCCTTGACCCCGGTGTTGGACGGCTGCCAGCTCTGCCCGCCGTCCTCGGTGCGATAGACACCGCCGGTGGACATGGCCACGGTGAGCCGGTCGGGATCGCTCGGGTGCGGGAGCACCGTGTGGATCGCCTGGCCGCCGTAGCCGCCACCCCACAGCGGACGGTGCGGGTGATCCCACAGCGGGCGGACCAGGCTGAAATGCGCGCCGCCGTCCTCCGAACGCCAGAGCGCGCTCGGCTGCGAACCGGCCCAGACCACCCCCGGCTCGCTCGAGGACGGGGCGAGCTGCCAGACCCGTTCCAGGGTGGTGCCAGTGTCGGCCGGGAACGACAGCGAGCCGTCGGACGGCTCCTGCCAGGTGCGGCCGAGGTCGTCGCTGGTGAACACCGACGGCCCCCAGTGCTCGCTGGTCGCCGAGGCGAGCAGCCGCTGGTTGCGGGGGTCGAGAGCGACCGCATAGACCGCGTTCATCAGGAATTTGGGCTCGGTCAGCTGCCAGTTGCGCCGGTCCTCGCTGTGCGCGAGGAACAGGCCCTTGACGGTGCCGATGGCAAGTAGGTGAGTCATCGGCGCTCAGCCTGGCACAACGGTGCGACAACGGCCAGAGTTTCGGCGACGACGGATAGTGTGTCGAGGCGCCCAGGTGTTCGGATCGACATGCATCGCGCTCTACCCTGCCCAGCATGGCTATCGCGCGTTGGCCCAGCTTCGTCATCGACTGCCCGGACGCCCGCGTCCTCGCCTCGTTCTACGGGGCGCTGCTGGACTGGCAGGTACAGGGTTCGGCCGACCGGGCCGAGATCCGGACGCACGGTCAGTGCATTTCCTTCCAGCAGGTGCGGAACTACACGCCGCCGGCGTGGCCCAGCCAACAGCTGCCCCAGCAGATGCACCTCGACGTGATGGTGGAGGACCTGGACGCCGCCGAGGCAGCGGTGCTGGAACTCGGTGCGACCAAGCACGAACACCAGCCCGGTACGAGGTTCCGGGTGTTCCTGGACCCGGCCGGGCATCCGTTCTGCCTCTGCCTGGACTGATGTCGAGCGGTGCAACGTGGGTGGGCGATACTGGGATCGAACCAGTGACCCCTGCCGTGTGAAGGCAGTGCTCTCCCGCTGAGCTAATCGCCCGCTTGCGCGGAACCTGAGCCAGCTTACACAACGCCGGCTGCCCGCTCATGGCAGGCCGACCGTCAGTGCACCAGCCGCCAGCCGAACCAGGCCAGCGCGGCCAGCAACGCCAGCCCGGCCAGCGCCAGCAGCGCCCGAACCCACAGCGGCTGGCGCTTGGCCCAGTCGGTCCACTGCCTGAGCACCCGGCGGCCGAACCGGAGCAGCCGTTGCGCCCAGACGAACTCGGTCGCCCAGATCGCGAGCCCGAAGAACACGATGACCCAGCCCGGGCCGGGCAGCGGGATCAGCAGCAGCCCGCCGACCACGATGGCGCCGCCGAGCAACGCAATCGCGATCCGCCAGGCCAGCAGGCCGCCCGGCCGGCGCAACACCCAGTTGCGCAGCGGCAGCAGCCACTGTGGCGGCGTGGGCGTCCGGGTGTCGCTCACCGCATCCTCGACCACGCCTACCCCTTCCTGCCGGCTTCCCTGAGGCCAACGACCGACCGGTCGCGTTGAGTTCCGACGGTAGCCGCCGAGCGACCGGGCTTGATCGGGCAGGCTGGGTCCGCTAAGCAGGGCGCATGCTTTCCGGTAGCCGAATTCTGCTGCGCGCCCGGCTCGAGACCGACGTGCCGATCCTGCACGCCGGCCTGTACGAGGACCTGGCCACCCGGCTGCTGACCTCCGGCCGGGCGTGGTGGCCGATATCCGTTCAACCGGTCGCCGTTCCGTCCCAACCCGGACGACGAGACCGAGCAGTTCGCCGTGTTCACCATCGCCGACCTGGAGAGCAACGCCCCGATCGGAGACACCGCGCTGTGGGCCATTGACAGCCACAATCGGTTGGCGCATCTCGGCCTGTCCCTGCTGGCCGAGCATCGCGGGCACGGCTACGCCGGCGAGGCGATGCGGCTGCTGTGCCGGTACGCCTTCGAGATCCGCGGCCTGAACCGGTTGCAACTGGAGACCCTTGCCGACAACGCCGCGATGGTCGGCGCGGCACGGGCGGCCGGCTTCACTCAGGAGGGCAGGCTGCGCGGCAGCGCCTGGGTGTCCGGGCAGTTCCGCGACGAGGTTATTTACGGCCTGCTTGCCGACGACTGGCGCTCCGGCTGATCGACTGGCCCGGCACCAGGCAGCGCTGCAAGGCCAGTTCGTCGCGAATCGCCGGCGGCACCGGCAGGTGGCGTGCCTGCAACGCTGCCACGTAGTTCTCCAGCGACTCCAGCAACCTGCGCTGCTCCGGGTTGGCCGCCAAGCTGCGGGTCTGTGCCCGCAGGGCCTCGATGTTCGCACGCGCGGTCCGTACTTCCTGCAGCAGGAAGTTGAGCTCAGCAGGGCCGGTCCATCCGGTTCGGGACTCGGCACCAGACGGCAACGTAGTCACGCCGGAACAATACCTCGTTGGCCGGCCGAATTCGGCGGGATCGGCGAACCTGAACATCCTTATTACAACCCCTACTAGGGGGGCTGGGAGCCCGCTTCGATTCGCGCTCGATGTCCCCGGTTGGCGAATTGTGCAGTCACTGGCCACCGCCCCGGCTTGAGAGCGCTCCAGCCGGTCGCGGCGTCAGCGTCGGGCGGCGGGACCGTTCTTCCGCAGTGCCCGGCGCAACTGCAGGATCCGCAGCGAGCCCGGTATCGCCACCAGCAGCACGCCGATCACGGCCGACAGCAGAATGGTCAGCGCGAGGGAGAATCTGCCGTCCCAACCGAAGAAGTGCAGCGTCACCCGGCGGGAATTCTGCGCGATGAAAATTATCAGCAGGATGAGAAAGAAGGCGGTGGCGATCAGGCCCACCCAGGCCCCGCTGACCCGGCCGCTGCGGACCCGGCCGCGCTCATCGAATCCGGGGGGTGGTGACGGCGTACCGGTGTCCCTGATCTCCGACACGTTCGGCCCCGGCACCGGATCGGTGACCGGACGGTGGTACTCATGGCCTGCTGGCTGGTCCAACCGGCCCACCCCGGGCTGGTTGGGAACGGGCTGCTGGGGTGGCGGATCCATCGGAGTGGTCATCGTGATCACGACTCCCTCGAAGGCACGAAGACGGTGGCTTCGTCCTGCTTCGACGATACCCGCCCGGTCGGCGGACGGCCGCCGACCCGCGAGGTGGCCGACGACGATGGTCGCTACCTCTGCTCGCCGTCGCCCAGGTCGCTACCCGTGGTCGCTACCCGTGGTCGCCGGCCGCGGCGAGCAGCGCCCGCCGGGTGAGCACCCGGGCCAGGTGCCGCCGGTAGTCCGGATCGGCATTGAGATCCTCGATCGGCTCGGTGCCCTCAGCCGCCAGCCCGGCCGCCTCCGCCGGGCTCGCGCCATCGGCCAGCGCCCGTTCGGCGGCGACGGCCCGCACCGGCGTACTCGCCATGTTGACCAGGGCGATCCTGCCCGCCACGGTCGCCACCGCCACGATGGCCCAGTCGTTGGCCCGCCGGACGAACTTCTCGTAGTGCCAGCCCTGCCCGCCGCTGCGCGGAATCCGGATCTCGGCGAGCACCTCGTCGGGCCGCAGCACGGTCTGGTAGTAGCCCTCGAAGAACCCGTCGGCCGGTATCTCCCGGCGTCCGGACGGGCCCTGGGCGACCAGCACCGCGTCGCTGGCCAGCACCGCCGCCGGCAGGTCCGCCGCCGGATCCGCGTGCGCCAGTGAGCCGCCGATGGTGCCCCGGTGCCGGATCTGCGGATCCCCCACCAGCGAAGCCACCCGTGCCAGCAGCGGCGCGTGTTCGGCCAACACCTCGGAGGCCGCCAGCTCGCAATGCCTGGTCAACGCCCCGATCGCCACCATGTCGCCGTCCAGCCGGATGTAGGCCGCCTCGGCGATCCGCCGGATGTCGATCAGCACGCTCGGAAAGGCCAGCCGCAGCTTCATCATCGGCAGCAGCGAGTGGCCGCCGGCCAGCAGCTTGGCGTCCTCGCCGTGCTCGCCGAGCAGGGCCACTGCCTCGTCCAGCGTGCCGGCCCGGTGGTAGTCGAACGGTGCCGGGATCACGATGCCTGCTCCGGTTCGCCACCGGCGGCGGCTAGCGCCGCCCGGACAATGTTGTGATAGCCGGTGCAGCGGCACAGGTTGCCCTCGAGGCCCTCGCGTATCTGCTGCTCGGTGGGCTTGGGGTACTCGGCCAGCAGCGCGACGACTGCCATCACCATGCCGGGTGTGCAGAAACCGCACTGCAGTGCGTGCTCGGCGCGGAAGGCCGCCTGCACCGGATGCAGCTCGCCGTCCTCGCTGGCCAGCCCCTCCAGCGTGGTCACCGCACTGCCCTCGCACTGCACCGCGAGCACCGTGCAGGACTTCACCGATTCACCGTCCACGTGGACCGTGCAGGCACCGCAGGAGGTGGTGTCACAACCGATGTTGGTGGCCTTCAGCCCGCAGCTGTCGCGCAGGTAGTGCGCCAGCAACAACCGGGGCTCCACCTCGTCCTGACGAGGCTGACCGTTGACCGTGAGCGACAGCCGCATCTAGGAGATCGTCCTTTCCGGATCGGAAGTTTCCGCCGTCGCGGCGGTGATCGCCGACCACACCCGCCAGGGGCTGGCCGGCATGTCGATGTGCCGCACCCCGAGGTGGGCCAGCGCATCCACCACCGCGTTCTGCACCGCCGGGGTGGAGCCGATGGTGCCGGCCTCACCGATGCCCTTGGCGCCGAGCGGGTTGTAGGAGGTGGGCGTCTCGCTGGCGACCAGCTCGAAGCTGGGCAGCTCGGTCGCCGACACGATCGGGTAGCTGGCGAGGGTGTTGGTCAGCGGGTTGCCGTCCGGGTCGAAGCAAACCTCCTCCAGCAGTGCCTGGGCCGCGCCCTGGGCCAAGCCACCGTGCCGTTGCCCTTCCGCGATGAGGGGATTGATCACCGTGCCGGCATCATCGAGCGCGACCAGCCGGAGCAGCCGGGCCTTGCCGGTCTCGGTGTCCACCTCGACCACCGCGACGTGCGCGCCGAACGGGTAGGTGGCATCCGGCGCGGAGAACACCGAGCGCACCTTCAACGGCTCGCGCTCGGCCAGGGCGGCGAAGCTGATCCCCGCGCCGGGCACGCCGCGCACGGCCACGCCGGCCAGCCGGCGGTCGACCACCAGGTCGTCCGGGTTGGCTTCCAGCTCCTCGGCCGCGCGCTGCTTAGCCAGCTCCACCAGCTCCAGCGCCGCCTGGCGGACCGCCACCCCGCCCTGCTGCAGGCTGCGCGAGCCCCCGGTGCCACCGCCGACCGGTACCAGATCGGTGTCGCCCCAGCGCACGGTGATCTTGTCCATCGCGATGCCCAGTTGCTCGCTGGCCAGCATCGCCCACACGGTGGCATGGCCCTGGCCGTGCGGCGAGGTGCCGGTGAGGATGGTGACGGTGCCGTCGGGATGCACCTCGACCGTCGCGTTCTCCTTCGGCGGGCCGGCCTCCTCGCCACCGCCGGTGATCTCGACGTAGGTGGACAGCCCGATGCCGAGTTGCCGGGGCTGACCGGTGGCCCGTCGGGCTGCCTGCTCGGCCCGCAGCGCCGGGTAGTCGGCGGCGGCGAGCACCCGGTCGAGCGCGGTCTGATAGTCGCCGGAGTCGTACAGCGCTCCGCCCTTGCTCCTGATCGGCTCGGTGAACGGCGGCAGCATGCTGCGCCGGCGCACCTCGGCCGGATCCAGCCCGACCTCCGCCGCGAACAGATCGATCGCGCGCTCGATCGCGGCCGTCGCCTCCGGCCGGCCGGCCCCGCGATAGGCGCCGACCGGAGTGGTGTTGGTGACCACGCTGACGTAGGAGGTCTCCAACCGCTCGATGTCGTAGACGCCCGGCGCCATCAGTGCAGTGAGGGTGGGCAGCAGCGCGCCGACCTTCGGGTACGCCCCGCTGTCCTGCACCACGTGCAGCCGGTACGCCCGGACCCGGCCGCTGCGGTCGCCACCGATGGTGACCGTCTGCAGCTGGGCCCGGCCGTGGGTCATCCCGACCATGTTCTCCGACCGGGTTTCCACCCAAGTCACCGGCCGATCCAGCTTGCGGGCAAGCCAACCGACCAGTGCGTGCTCGGTGTCGGCGCCGTACTTGGCGCCGAACGCGCCACCCACCGCCGGCGTGATCACCCGGATCTGCTTGCGTGGCAGGCCGAGCATGCTGGCCAGCCGGGCCTGGGTCGCCTGGGCACCCTGGTTGGGCACCCACATGGTCAGCCGGTCGCTGCCCCAGACCGCGGCGGCGCTGCGCACCTCCAGCGGCGCGACCGCGACCCGCTGGTTGACGATGTCGCGGGTTACCACCACCTCGCAGTCGGCGAAGATATCCGGCTCGACCGGCTCGGCCCGCTTCTCGTAGCAGATATTGCTGCCGGCATCCGGGAACAGCAGCACCTCCCCGGCCAGCGCGTCGGCCAGCTCGACCACCACCGGCAGCGGCTCGTAGTCGATCTCGACCAGCTCGGCCAGGTCCTCGCCGGTGTACCGGTCGTCGGTGAGCACCGCGACCACCGGCTCCCCGACGTAGCGCACCGTGTCGGTGGCCAGCAGCGGCTGGCTCATTGCCGCCGGGTAACTGGGAATCATGGGAACCTGATCGGGCAGGTCGGTCAGGTCCTCGGCGGTGAAGGCCGCGACGAAGCCGGGCGCCACCCGCGTGCCGGTCAGGTCGATGGAGCTGATCCGCGCATGGGCGACCGGCGAGCGCACCAGGGTCAGCCGCAGCGCGCCGGCCAGCCGCTCGTCAGTGAAATCCTCGGTGTAGGTCGCGCCGCGGGTCAGGAACTCCGGATCTTCCAGCCGTTGCACCCGAGTGCCGAGGATGCTGCCGCCGGCTGCGGCCTCGGCGGACGTCATGGCGCCGTCTCCTGGTACTGGCAGCTAGTCATAGCACTCCCGCGAACTGGATCGGATATTCACCCTATCCCGGTGCGCTTCTCGGAAAACTTGCCACCGGTGAAGACCGAATCTTTCGGGCCGCCTTCGGTGGAGGGACAAAGGCGCAGCGATGAGGGAGCTGCCGGCGGATTTCGGTTTTCTTGCTCGCTCGCGTTTCGCTTTACTTCATAGGCCGATTCTCGGACGGCGAGACTTGCCTATCGGCGTTCGGTGACGTAGAATCGAACATGTGATCGGACAGCTCGGGGCGGCGTCGGATGCCGAGCTGCTTGCCTCGGTGGCGGAACTGGAGGCCGAGGCCTCCCGGTTGCGGTATCGACAGCTTGCGGTGCTGGCAGAGCTGAACGCGCGCAACGTCGCGGGCACGTTGGGTTTCCGGGGCCTGCCGGATCTGATCTCGGCGCAGGTCCGCTGCAGCCGTGCTGAGGCGCGTAAGCGGTGGTTGGCGGTGGAGCGCTTCGGTTCCCGGCGTGCGTTGACCGGTGAGGCGTTGGAGCCGGTTCTGCCCGCCACCGCCGAGGCGTTCGCCGAGGGCGAGATCGGTCCGGAGCACGCGGCGGTGGTAGCCGAGGTGGTGGAGGCCATCCCGGTCGCGGATCGGGCCGAGCATGCCGCTGCGGTGGAGACCACGCTGCTGGAGCATGCCCGCGTGTCCGACCCGCGCACCGTCCGGCTGCTGGGCCAGCGGATCCTGGCCCACTTGGATCCGGACGGCCCGAGCCCGGACGAGCAGGACCGGCAGCGGGTTCACCGGCGGGTGTCGCTGAACCGGCTGGAGGACGGCACCGGCCTGCTGGAAGGCCGGTTGTCGCCGACCTGTCAGGCGATCTGGGAGGCCATCCTCACCCCACTCGCGGCCCGCCGGCCCGAGGACGCGCTCGGCCCCGATCAGCGCACCCTGCCGCAGCGGCTGCACGACGCGTTCGAGGAAGCCGGCCGCCGCCTCCTGGCGGCAGGCGACCTCCCCGACCAGGCTGGGCTGCCCTGCCAGCTCATCATCACCATGACCCTCACCGACCTGGAACGCCGCGCCGGACGGGCCACCACCCACCACGGCGGCACCCTCAGCATCGAGCAAGCGCTCCGCCTCGCCGCCGAAGGCCACGTCTTGCCGGCGGTGCTCAACGACGCCGGTGGCATCCTGGCCTACGGCCACGGCCGCCGGCTGGCCGCGCCCGGCCAACGCAAAGCACTCTTCGCCCGCGACCGAGGCTGCACCTTCCCCGGCTGCACCCGCACCGCCGCCCAATCCGAAATCCACCACGCAACCGACTGGGCGCAAGGCGGCCGTACCGACCTGGACAACCTCACCATCACCTGCGGGTATCACAACACAGAGGCCCCCCGACAGGGCTGGCGAACGCTGCTCATCGACGGCATCCCACACTGGCAACCACCACCCTGGCACCCCCACCAACAACCCCAACGCAACTACCACCACCACCCCGAACTCCTCCGCCCACAGCGCGAGTAGCGACCACCACCCCTGCGAAAGGGACGGCGCCTGGCATCGCCGCGGGTGCGGACGCGGGCGGCCAGCCGTCCCCGGTTCGCCGGACTAGAGATATCCGGTTTAGCCGTCCTGGCGCGTCTGCCACCGAGGTCCAAACCGGTGCATTCACCGAGACGACAGCATTTAGCTCGGCGCTGGTGCGGCAGGCGAAGCGCTGTCAGGTCCAACAGACGAGGACGGCAGCCGCTGTCGGCCGATAGACATCCACGAATGAGGCGCGCGGACGGCAAGACCGAGCACAACCCTCAGCTGAGGTGCACGTAGTCGTAGTCGAACGGTTTGCCGTTGATGCCGTTGCGAGGCGGCGCGATCCAGGCGGCGATCCGGCCACGCTCGTGGACCGGCTGCATCAGCGATCGGACGTAGGTTCGGTCCACGTCGGTCGGCAGCCAATCGCCTTGGTGCGCCTGCCATTCTTCCGCCGTCAGCTGCTCCCCGTCCGGGCTCGCCTCGATGCCGGCGAACGCGCCGACTTTGCGGTTGAACGCGACGTGCGGCAACTGGAGCCGGTGCGGCAGCCCGGCCTCGGCGAGGATCCGGTTCCATCGCTTGACTCCCACCTGGCAGTCAACGATGTACTCCCTTCGCAGGTCCGCGTTCAAGCCGAGCAGCGCCGACACCTCGGCCTGGCCGATGGCACCGTCCACCAGGGCATCCACCGCGATCGCGTCCTCGGTGAGCCGGTGGTCATCGCTGCGCCGGTCCTCCAACCAGCGACCCTTCAACCCGGCGGTGTAGTAGTTGGCCACATTGGTAGAGGTCTCCCCACCGAACAGGTCCAGCGACACCGAGTAGTGGAAGTTCAGATATTTCTGGATGATCGGCAGCGCAATCACCCCGTGGCCGGCCACCTCCTCGGTGTCCTGTTCCACCATGACCTGCGCGGTCCGCTCCACCACCCGGTCCACCCCGGTGGTGCCCACCATCATGTGGTGCGCCTCCTCCTTGAGCATGAACTCGGCCGTGCGCGACAGCGGATCGAACGCCGACTCCTTCAACGTGCCGAGCTGGTACTTGCCGTCCCGGTCGGTGAAGTAGGTGAACATGTAGAACGACAGCCAGTCCGGCGTCTCCTCGTTGAACGCCCCGAGGATGCGGGGTGATTCGGCACTGCCGGAGTTGCGGTGCAGCAGCGCCTCGGCCTCCTCCCGACCCTCCCGGCCGAAGTAGGCGTGCAGCAGGTAGACCATCGCCCACAGGTGCCGACCCTCCTCGACGTTCACCTGGAACAGGTTGCGCAGGTCGTACAGGCTCGGCGCGGTCGCGCCCAGATTGCGCTGCTGCTCCACCGAAGCCGGCTCGGTGTCGCCCTGGATCACGATCAGCCGCTGCAGATCCGCGCGGTACTCGCCGGGCACCTGCTGCCAGGCCGGCTCGCCCCGATGCTGGCCGAAGCCGATCCGCCGGTCGGCATCCCGCTCGGCCAAGAAGATTCCCCATCGGTAATCCCTCATCGGCACATGGCCGAAGTGCGCCCAGCCGGCCCGGCCGACATTCACCGCGGTGCGCAGGTAGACATCCCGGGTGGGCAAGGTGGGACCCATCGACTCCCACCACCGCAGGAAGTTGGGCTGCCAGGACTCCAGCGCCCGCTGCAACCGGCGGTCGTCACGCAGATCGACGTTGTTCGGGATCTTCTCGGTGTAGTCAAGCTCCGTCATCGATGCTCCCTGCTCACTCGCGATCACACCCTCCGGTGGTCGAACTCGGCGCGCTGGCCGGTGCCGAAGCGGCGGAGCGCACCGGACGGCCCGGCCGCGTTGGGGCGCTGGAAGATCCAGTTCTGCCAGGCGGACAGCCGGCCGAAGATCTTGGTCTCGAGAGTTTCGGGACCGGTGAACCGGTAGTTCGCCTCCAGCCCGCTCAGCGCGTCCGGGCTGAAACTGGCCCGCTCCTCAAGGGCGATCCGGATCTCGGACTCCCAGTCCAGGTCGTCCGGGGCGAAGGTCACCAATCCCAGCCGCTCGGCCGCCTCGGCGAGCAGCGGCTCGCCGGTCCGCTTGAGCACCTCGGCGACCGCCTCGTCGTCACCGGCGAACCGGGTCTGCAGCCGGCTCAGCCCATTGCCCATCGGCAACGGCCCGCAGTTCAACGGCCCGACGGTGACCGCGGCCGGTTCGGCGTCCGGATCGAGATCCTCGAACACCCCCGCCAGCTGGAAGGACCGGTCGGCGGCCAGCGCGAACTCCAGCAGCGAACCGGCGAAGCAGCTGCCCGGCTCGATCAGCGCGATCAGGCTGCGACTGGTCACATCGAGCCGCTTCAAGGTGCGCTTGAGATAGTGCAGGATCTCGTTCGCCAGCCAGTCCTCGGCGTGGTCCAGCAGCAGCCGGTCGTAGCCGAGCACCCGATCCGGATCGCCGGCGCAGCGCAGCGTCCAGGTGCCGAGCGTCGGCTCGTTGGTCCGCAGATCCAGGATCAGGTCCTCCAGCTCGCGAGTCATCGCCAGCGTCCAGAACCGCGCGCCCTGCCGGTGCACCTCCTCGATGCCGGCTGGCGGCTCGGTGTCCGGCCCGCGCACGGTCAACTCGGCCAACCCGCGGGCAGGGTCGAGCGCGGCGCTCAGGTAGCGGTAGGAGATCCGGTCGTCCGTGCGTTGCTTTGCCAGCACGGGCAGTTCGATGCCGGAGGCGGCCGGCCGGTCGGACCGCCCGGCCAACTCGGCCGCCCGGTCGGCCACCACCTCGTCCCATCGCGACCGGGGCACCAGCTCGTCCACCAGCCGCCAGTGAACCGCCTTCGAGCCGCCGATGCCCTCGGCCTTGGTGGCGAAGTAGTCGGCCAGGTCACGACGGACGTGCCGCTTGTCCACCAACCGGGTCAGCCCACCGGTGCCGGGCAGCACGCCGAGCAGCGGCACCTCCGGCAGCGCCACCGTGGAGGACCGGTCATCGACCAGCAGGATCCGTTCGCAGGCAAGGGCCAACTCATAGCCGCCGCCCGAGGCCGGCCCGTTCACCGCGGCCAGGTAGTGCTGCCCGGAACAGCTGGTCGCATCCTCCATGGCGTTGCGCGTCTCGTTGGTGAACTTGCAGAAGTTGACCTTCCACGGATGGCTGGCCGCGGCCAGCATCCGGATGTTGGCGCCGGCGCAGAAGACCTTCTCCTTCGCGCTGGTCAGCGCCACGGCGCGCACCTCGGGATGGCAGAAGCGCAGCCGCTGCACCGCATCGGACAGCTCGATGTCAACACCGAGGTCGTAGGAGTTGAGTTTCAGCTCGTAGCCGGGCTGCAGGCCGGCCTGCTCGTCCACGTCCATGGCCAGGGTGGCCACCGGGCCGTCCAGCGTCAGCCGCCAGTGCCGGTAGTCCGCCGGCTGGGTCCGGAAGTCCACCCGCGGCAGCTCGGCTCCGGTTCCACCCTGGGTGGTGCTCATCCGTCTTCTCCCGCTCCGATACGAACTATGTTCTACGTCGGACTGCGGTTCCGTCAAGATGATGTAGCAGCTTCGTTCAGCCGCTGCCATTCCAGCTGGGCCTCGGGCGCCCAGCGACGGTGCCGGTCGGCGAACAGCCGGGCCGCGGTCAGGCCGCTCCAGCGGCGGGGCAGCAGTTGCCGGGGCAACGCCGGGTCGATCGCGGGAAACCGGCGCCAGGCATGCACCAGCGCCACCTGGCTGGCCAGCACGTCGGCCGGCGACCGGCTGCCGAACTCGGCCAGGAACCGCTCGTACTGCAGCTCGATCGCTGCCAGATCCCAGGCGGTGGACACCATCCGGGCAACCTCGACCACGCCGGTCCGGCGGGCGAGGAACATGTGCGCCTCCTCCGCGACGCCGGCTTCGGCCAGCACTCGAGCCACCTCGTCCTGCCGGTCCCGGTGCGGGCTGATCCAGAGGCCACCACCCAGCGAGCCGAAGCCGGCCCAGGCCAGCCGGGTACGCACCACATGCCGGGCAGCGCGGTCGGACTCCGGAATCCGCACCGAGACCAGCAGCCACTCGCCGTCCCAGTCGGTGCTGGGCCCGGTGAAGGAGTAGATCCGCTTGGCACCCTCGGTGAGCAGCTGTCGGCTGCTTCCGGTCAGCTGCCACCTGGTCCGCCGGCCGATCCGCTCGGCCTCCAGCCAACCGGCGGCGGCGGTGCGCATCAGCGCCTGCCGGGAGGCCTTCTCGGCCACCCCCAGCCGGCCGAGCGCGGCGATCACCGCAGAGGTCCAGGCGGTGCCGTCATTGGTCAGCACGCACTCGCCGAGCAGGGTGAGCAGCAGCCCGCGCGCGCTCGCGGCACCCGCCGCGTGCCGGCGGGACAGCGCCGCAGCGCCGGCCGTGCTGCTGGGCATGACCACCCTTCCGCGCCGGGCGCCTCGCTCGGCGATGCGCCGTCAATCCTGACAGATCCCGCTCCACCCGCCGGGGTCCGACGAGCGGGACGACGGATCAGCCGCCGGCCGGGTCCAGCCGTCCGGTGAGCTTGGCCCGCACCCCGTCGGCGGATGGATGGCCGAGTTCGTCCAGGGTGCGCAGCGCGGCCAGCCAACATTCGCGGGCCAGGCCGGGCGAGCCATCGGCGAGGTAGCTGTCGCCGAGCGAGGCTCGCACGTTGGCCTCGTGATAGCGGTCACCGAACTCCTGGTACAGCTCGGCGGCCTGGGAGTAGCAACCGGCGGCCAGCTCGAACTCGCCGAGCAGGTGGTGAGCGTGGCCCAGGCTGTCGAGGGTGTCCGCCTGACCGAACCGGTCGTTGATCAGCCGCTGCAGGTTCAAGGCCTGCTGGCACAGCCGCAAACCTTCGTTGAGCCGGCCGAGCTGGATGTTGTACCAACCCATCGCGTTGATGGCCCGGGCCTCGCCGGCCCGCTGGCCCAGCTCGGAGAACAGGTCGGTGGCCTGCCGGGCATGCGGCAACGCCTCCCCGTACTTGCCCTGCCGGCCCAGCAACCGGGTCACGCTGCGCTCCACCTCGGCCTGGCCGGCCCGGTCACCGACCAGCCGGTACAGCTGCAGGCAGCGCAGCAGGTGGTGCTGGGCGTCGGAGTACTCCCCCAGCCGGATGCAGACATCGGCCAGCGAGCTGTGGCTGACCGCCTGCGCGCCGGAGTCGCCGATCCGCACCGCCGCGGCCAGCGCGATCCGCTGCAGGTCGCCCGACTCCCGCCAGTGGCCGCGTCGGTCCAGGAACGAGGCGAGGCTGCGGGCCAGCCGCCAGGCATGATCGTCGAAGCCGAGCCGTGCAGCCAGCCGGAGGGCGGCCGACAGCGCCTGCCACTCGGCGTTGAACCAGGCCAGCGCCTCGGACAGTTCGGACAGCGGCTCGGCCTCCGGGTTCGCCGCGAACGGCAACAGCCGCACGCTGTCGGCCCGGTTGGTGTCGAGCAACTGGTCGGCCACCAGCGCCGTCTGCAGGTAGTAGTCGAGCATCCGCCGGATCGCTGCGATCCGGCCGTCCGGGCTGTCATGTCGCTGGGCCAGCTCGCCGGCGAACGCGCGCAGCAGGTCGTGCAGCGCGAACCGGCCGGGTACCGGTTCGCTGATCAGGTTGGTGCGCAGCAGTTCCAGCAGCGCGCTCTCCCGCTCGGTGGCCTCCATGCCGGCCATGCTGGCCACCGTGGTGGCCGACACGTCCGGGCCGGCATGCAGGCCGAGCACCCGGAACAGCCGGCCGGCCGGTTCGCTGAGCTGCTGGTAGGACCAGGAGAAGACCGCCCGGACGTTGGCCGCGTGGTCGCCGCCGTCCAGCGCGTTGAGCCCGCCCGGAGCCTGCCGGAGCTGGGCGGCCAGCGCGGCCAGCGGGTAGCGGGGAGTGCGCATCGCGCGCGCCGCGACAATGGACAGCGCGAGCGGCAGCCGGTCGCACAGCGCGATGATCTGATCGATCGCCTCCGGCTCCTGCTCCACCCGGCGCTCCCCCAGCCGGCGGCTGAGCAGCCCGCGCGCCTCGGCCGGCGACAGCAGGTCCACGGTCAGGGTGAAGGCGCCGTCCACCGCCGCCAGGCTGGTCAGGTCGTTGCGGCTGGTGACCACCACCATGCTGCCCGCGGTGCCCGGCAGCAGCGGCCGCACCTGCTCGGCGTCGCGGGCGTTGTCCAGCACGATCAGCACCCGCCGGTGCGCGGTGCGGCTGCGGTACAGAGCCGCCTGGTCCTCCAGGGTGTCCGGCAGCTCCTCCGGCGACACGCCGAGCGCGGCCAGCAGGTGAGTGATCGCCTCGCTCGGCTGCATCGCCGTGCCGGCCGGATCGAAGCCGCGCAGGTTGACGTAGAGCTGCCCGTCCGGGAAGTGCTCGCGGCACTGGTGGCCCCAGTGCACCGCCAGCGCGGTCTTGCCGACGCCGGCCATCCCGGCGATGGCGGTGATCACCACCGTGGTGGCCGGCGTGCTGTGGTGGTTGGGCAGCAGCGCGTTGAGCTGCTCGATCTCGGCCTGCCGACCGACGAAGCCGGCCAGGCCGTGCGGCAGCTGGGCCGGCACCGCCGAGCCTGGGGACGGCCGGCCCACCTCGATCCGCAGGCTGTCCGGCCGGAGCGGCTTGGCCGGCTCCAGGCCAGGATCGGCAGCCAGGATCTGGCGTTGCAGCCGCTGCAGGGCCACCGCCGGTTCGACGCCCAGCTCCTCACGCAGGTGGTTGCGGGCGTCCTGGTAGGCGGCCAGCGCGTCGGCCTGCCGGCCGGAGCGGTACAGCGCCGACATGAGCAGGCCGCGCAGCCGTTCGCGCAGCGGATGCTCAGCGATCAGGTGGCGCAGCTCGGCGATAACCTCCTGGTGGTTGCCCAGGTTCAGATCCAGGTCGATGCGCTCCTCCAGCGCGCTGATGTGCCGCTCGGTGAGCCGCTCGCGCTGGGTGTCCAGCAGCGGGCAGGCCAGCCCGTCGCACACCGGACCGCGCCACAGCTGCAGGGCCGCGTGCAGCTCGCGCGCCGCCTTGGTCAGCTCGCCGGCCGCCCGAGCCGACCTGGCCGCGGCCAGCCGGTTCTCGAACAGCTCCAGGTCGAGGGATCCGGGTGGCGCCTTGAACAGGTAGCCCGAACCGGTCCAGCTCAGCAGATCCGAGGACGAGCGAGCTGACCGATTCGGCTCCAGCATCATCCGCAAGGCGGACACATGCCGTTGCACGAGGTTTACCGCGTGTGATGGTTGGGCCTTGCCCCAGACCGCCTCGATGACCTGCTGGCGGCCGATCTGCCGGTTGCGTTGCAGCAGCAGCACAGCGAGCACAACCCGCCGTTGCACCGGTCCAAGTGGCAGCGCGACATCGCCCCGCCATACCCGTAACGGGCCAAGCACCTCAAACCGCAATGCCGGCCGGCCGGACGCGGTAGCGCTTTTGCCACCCGTGCTGACCATTGTGCTCAAGCTAATGATGGCGGGTGCGTGCGACAAGAAGTACCTATCACTGGACAGCATTCGTTTCGGCAATTTAGTGCAGCGCCCAGTGCAGTGGGCAGTGCAACGGTCGCAGACAGGATGATCTGGCACCCGCTGGTGATACCCGGGTGCCAATGGTGCAAATCCACTCTCGTCTAGAAGGCGGACACATGCGCGACCAGGTGGTCAAATTCGGAATCCAAGGCTTCGGTTACGCGTTCGGGCAGGACCAGGACGTGACCGAGACCGCTGGCTCCTTCGTCACCGACCCCGAACGAGTGATCCGGTGGGGCTACCAGACCTTCCACCGTGCCGAGCCCGGCGTCACCGCCACCATGCTGGCAGCCGACGCCGCCCGCGACGCGCTGGCCAAGCTCAGCATGAGCGCCAGCGACCTGGACCTGATCGTGCTGGCCACCTCCGAGATGCCGGACTACCTGTACTGGGACACCTCAGCCGGCCTGGCCCGCGAGCTCAAGATCGACGAGGTGCAAACCCTGCTGCTCAACGAGGGTTGCGCGTCCGGGGTTACCGGCCTGGGCATCATCGCCGGACAGCTGGCCGTCCAGCCGGAACTGCAGACGGTGCTGTTCGTCGCGGTCAACCGGGTGAGCGAGTTCCACCGCAACCGGATGAACGTCAACAACGCCGTGCACAGCGACGGCGCGGTCGCCGCGGTGCTGCGCCGCGGCCACGACGAGATGCGCTGGCTGGCCACCGAGCAGTTCACCAACCCCGACCTGTGCGACTTCTTCCGCTGCGACTACGGCGGCGCGGTCACCCCGCTGCCGCCGGCGGACTGGTCCACCGCGACCGCGCCGAGTGGCCTGGAGCGCGTGCTGAACCACTTCGGCAAGGACCCCAACCGGCTGCGCGACTTCAGCGAGTACCTGGCCAACAGCGTGACCAGGGTGATCGAGGGCGCATGCCAGCGAGCAGGTTTCGGTATCAAGGACGTCGCCCACGTCATCTACATCAACGACAGCGAGGACACCATCGCCGAGGCGGCCGAACCATGCGGCCTCTCGGTGGAGCACACGAACGCCGCGCTGTCGGCGGTGCACGGCCACATGGGTGCGGCCGACCAGCTGGTCTGCCTCGGCCAGGCGCTGGAGCGCGGCGACATCTCCTCGGGCGACCTGGTGGCGCTGTGCGGCATCTCAATCGGCATGCGTTGGTACTGCACCCTGGTGCAGGTGTAGGGACGAAATCAATCAGATGACGAACGACCAGGATCTGCTGTCCATCCTCGCCGAGCAGGCGGCCGCCGGTCAGCCACCCAGCCGGCACGTCCGCGCCGCGCTGGCGGCGCTCACCGACCCGATGCCGGCTCGCCGGGCCGGCCGGCTGCTGCAGGATCTCCAGGCCACCGGCACCGAACTGCGACCAGTCCGCATCGGCGTGCTGGCCACCTGCACGGTCGGCCCGCTGACCGAACTGCTGCGCACCGCGGTGGTCGGGGTCGGCGCGCTGCCGGAGATCGAACTCGGCGACTACGGCAACTTCGAGCTGTCACTGGCGGCCGGCCAGTTCGGCGACCCGGACGTGTTGCTGCTGCTGCTGGACGACTCCTACTTCCTGCCGCGCGACTTCGACGCCTCGGACGTCACCAGCCTGACCGAGCCGATCGCCGACCGGGTCGCGCAGCTGTCGGAGCTGATCGGCTCGGCGGTGCAACGCAGTTCGGCAACGGTGGTGCTGCACACCGTGCCGCTGCCGGCCAGGCTGCGCAACAGCCTGATCAGCCTGCGCGCCCGGGCCGCGCTGTCGCGCGCCTGGCACCAGCTCAATGCCGACCTGCTCGCGCTGGCCGAGCAGCACCGCCAGGTGGTGGTGCTGGATCTGGTGAGCACCCTCGTCGAGCTGCCGGCAGCCAGCCGGGACGCGCGGCTGCACAGCTTCGCCGACCTGCCCTACACCGACGCCGCGCTGTGGGCGCTGGCCCGCGAGCTGGGCCGGGTGGTGCAGGCCCGGCTCGGGCTGTCGCGCAAGGTGCTCGCGCTGGATCTGGACAACACGCTGTGGGGTGGCGTGCTCGGCGAGGTTGGCGCCCACTCGGTGGTAGCTCGGCGGGCTCTACCCGGGCAAGTGCTACCGGGAACTGCAGTTGGCCGCGCGCCGGCTGCGCGCGCAGGGCGTGATCCTGGTGCTGGCCAGCAAGAACGACCCGGAGCTGGTGGAGCAGGCGCTGGCCAAGCATCCGGAGATGCTGCTGCGCTCGGATGCGTTCTCGGTGCTGGCGGTGAACTGGTCGGCCAAGGCCGGCAACCTGCGGCAGGCGGCCGAGTCGCTGAGCCTGTCCACCGAATCGTTCGTCTTCATGGACGATTCGAGCTTCGAGCGCGGTGCTGTCGCCGACGCGCTGCCGGAGGTCGCCCTGGTCGCGGCCGACGGCGATCCGGCGCACCTGGCCGGACGCGCTGCTGCAATCCAGGATTGGTTCGACGTGCTGGAGCTGACCGACACCGACCGGCAGCGGCCGGCGCTGTATCGCTCGCGGGCACTGCGTTCGGACTTCGCCGGCGGCTTCGCCTCCTCCGAGGATTACCTGCAGGCGCTGGAGATCGAGCTGACGCTGGACCGAGGCGGACGAGTTCGCGGTGGCCCGGGTGGCACAGCTGGCGCGCCCGCACCAACCAGTTCAACCTGACCGGCATCCGCTACGACGAAGCCGACCACCGCGGCGATGAGCACCGATGCCGGCCACCTGGTGGTGGCGCTGTCGGTGCGCGACCGGTTCGGCGACGAGGGCATCGTCGGCGCGCTGTGGGCCGAGCGCGGGGCGCAGACCTGGCGGGTGCTGAACTTCGTGCTCAGCTGCCGGGTGCTCGGCCGCGGCATCGAACTGGCCGCGCTGGACTGGGTATGCTGACCGGGCGGCCGCCGCCGGCGCGAGCGCGGTCGAAGGCCGCTTCGTGCGGTCGGCCAAGAACTGCCGCGGCCGCCGACTTCTGGCTGCGCGCCGGCTTCACGGCCACCGACCCCGAAGGTGTTCCACCTCGACCTCCAGGACCGCCGCGATCCGGCACCGGCCTGGATCTCCGTGCGGGAAAGGAAGGAAGCGCTCGCATGACCGAACCGACAGAAGTTCAGCAGATCGTCCTGGCCATCCTCTCCGACGTGCTCCGGGTTCCGGCGGACGACCTCCGCCAGCAACCGGTGCTCGCCGGCTACGAGTGGGACAGCCTGGCCATGTTGGAGGCGTTGGCGCAGTTGGAGAGCAGCCTGGGCATCTCGCTCGACCTGCGCTTCTACCAGCAGGCCCGCACGGTCGAGGACCTGCTCGCCCTGATCGCCGACAGCCCGCGCCGGCACAGCCGCCGGCCAGCGATAGCCAGACATCTACGAAAGAGGATGTCCGTGAACCGTCTTGAAGTAGAGATTCTGGCCATCGGTGCCGGGCCGGGGAACCTAGCCCTTGCCGTGGCGCTGGAGGAAATGGCTCCCGAACTCGCCCGGCAGACCCTGATCGTCGAGCAGCACGAGGACGGTGGTCTGGCAGCGCGGCATGCTGCTGCCGTGGTCGCAGAGCCAGGTGTCGTTCCTCAAGGACCTGGTCACCCTGCGCAACCCGCAGCAGCAAGTTCTCCTTCGTCAGCTACCTGCACAAGGTCGGCCGGCTCAACGACTTCATCAACCTCGGCTGCTTCACCCCGTACCGGCTGGAGATCTCGGACTACCTGTCCTGGGTCGCCCGCAACCTGTCCGACGTGCGGGTGCAGGGTGGCCGGCGCTGCATGTCCATCGAGCCGGAGATCTCCAGTACCGACGACGAGGTCACCTCCTGGCTGGTCCAGCTGTCCGACGGCACCGAGATCAGCACGCGCAACCTGGTGGTCGGCGCCGGCCGCGACCCGAACGTGCCGAAGGAGTTCCAGGGTCTGCCGGCCGACCGGGTGATCCACAGCACCCAGTACTCGTCCCGGATCGACAAGGTGGACCCGGCCCGGACCGCACCGGGTCGTGGTGATCGGCGGTGCGCAGAGCGCGGCGGAGATGCTGTGGGCCACCCACCAGCAGTTCCCGCAGGCCCAGTGCACCATGGTGATGCGCTCGATCGGCCTGAACTGCTACGAGAGCAGCCGGTTCACCAACGAGCTGTACTACCCCTCCTTCGTCGACGAGTTCCACAACGCCCGGCCGGAGGCACGCGAGCAACTGCTGCGCGAGATGCACCGCAGCAACTACTCCGGGCTGGCACCGGGGCTGCTGGAGGTGCTGTACCGCCAGATCTACCTGGACCGGGTCACCGGCGCCGACCGGCTGCGGATGCGCACCATGGTCGAGATCACCGACGCCCGGATGGTCGACGGCGAGGTCGAGATCACCCTCACCGACCGCAAGACCGGCGACCTGGAGCGGATGCGCTGCGACCTGGTGCTGCTGGGCACCGGCTTCGACAAGCGGATGCCCTCGCTGGTCCGCAGCATCGCCGACTCGGTCGGGGTCGACCGAGATCTCGGTGAGCCGCAACTACCGCATGCAACTGCCGGAGCACATCCACGCCGGCTGCTACCTGCAGGGCGTGAACGAGGCCACCCACGGCATCGCCGACTCCTTGCTGAGCGTGCTGGCGATCCGCTCGCAGGAGATCGTGCAGCGACATGCTGCTGCACCAGCAACCGACACCGGAGCTGGTAGCCACCGTCCCGATGCCGGGCTGAGGAAAGGACCGCATCCCAGATGATGGAGATTCGCAACCTCGATCGGGAGAACCTGCGCCCCGACAACGCCTGATGGCACAGCGGCTGATGCCGTGGCCGGCGCTGAACGCCCCGTTCGAGGGCTCATGGTGCGTGGTGCACCCCGGCTCGGCGTCCGGACCGCACGGCCACCACGAGTACGAGATCTGGATCGCCATGACCGGCGACGCGGAGATCGTCTGCGACGGGGAGGAATCCCCGTTCATGGCCGGCGACATCGCGCACTTCACGCCCGGCTCGGTGCACCAGGTGATCAACGACTCCGACGCCGACTTCCAGATGTACTCGGTGTGGTGGGACGCCGACCTGGCCGGCCAGTTCACCCAGCGGCACGAATCCACTCAACAGCACGAGGCGCGGGCATGACCGACGACCGACCGGCGATCATCATCGCCGCCACCCCGACCCCGAACGGTGACCTGCACGTCGGCCACCTCGCCGGGCCGTACCTGGCCGGCGACGTCTACGCCCGGTACCTGCGGGCCAGCGGCCGGGCGGTCAGCTACACCACCTGCACCGACGACAGCCAGAGCTACGTGCTCACCTCGGCCTTCCGGCGCGGTACCGACCCGCGCGAGCTGTGCGCCGAATCGACCGCCGCGATCGGCAGTTCGCTGACCGAGATGGGCATCTCCATCGAGCCGCTGCCGCCGATCGACGAGCGCTACACCCGGTGCGTGCAGGATTTCGTGTCCCGGCTGCAGGTGACCGGGCGGCTGCGCGCAGCGGACCGTCCGGCTGCCCTACGCCGACCCGGGCCGAGCGCTACCTCTACGACGGCCTGGTCACCGGCCGCTGCCCGATCTGCTCTGGCCGGCAGCTGCGGCGGGGTGTGCGAGGACTGCGGGCATCCCAACAACTTCGACCAGCTGCTCGACGCCAGCTCCACCCTCGACCCGGCCGACGCGGTGATCTACCGCGCAGGCAGCGGATCCTGGTGCTGCCGATGGAGGAATACCGCCAGCAGCTGACCAGCTACTTCCAGGCCCGCACCGAGCTGTGGCGGGCCGCACCCGATGCAGCTGGTGCGCGAACTGCTGGCCCGTCCGCTGCCGGACATCCCGGTCACCATCCCCGGCAAGTGGGGCGTCGCCGGCCCCGTTCGCGCCGAGACGCCGGCCAGGTGATCTACCCGTGGGTGGAGGCGATGCCGGCCTCGATGTACAGCACCTGGCACGCCGCCGGCGGCCCGGACGGGCCGATCGCCGAGCCGGACGGCTACTGGCGGGCCGAGCGGCACGCCGAGGTGGTGTACTTCCACGGCTTCGACAACACCTACCACTGGGGCCTGATGGACCTCACGCTGCTGATGGCCCACGGCGACAGGTACGTGCTGCCGGCCGCCAACGTCTGCAACGAGTTCTACGAGCTGGAGGGCTCGAAGTTCTCCACCAGCCGCAACCACCTGATGCGCGGCGGCGAGCTGCTGGCCGAACTGCCGCGCGACCTGGTCCGGTTCTACCTGGCCATGACCGCACCCGGAGCAGCAGCGGACCAACTTCACCCTGGATGGGATGCACGAGCTGACCCGGCGCCGGCTGGTCGAACCGTGGAACGTGCTGGCCGACCGCGGTGAACCGCTGGTCGAACTGGCTGACACCGCCAGCCTGCCGACCAGCGCCACCGGTCGCCGCCGGGCCACCGAGATGATCGAGCGGCTGCGGCACTGCTACCAGCTGCCGGCCTTCAGCATGACCCGGGCCGCGCAGACCGTCGCCGGCGAGCTGGTCCGGCTCGGACTGCGCCGAAGCCGACCCGGCTGCCGGGCGACCTGCTGCTGGCCGCGCGCACCCTGCTGGCCGGAGCCGCGCCGATCCTGGTCGATCTGGCCGAACGCGCCGAGGCCGACGGCCTCGAACTCGGCCTCACCGGCCAGCCTCCGCAGGCCATGCCGGCCTGCCCGCTGCCTCGCTTGTCAACCCGGGCCGGCGAGCGAGCCGGCCAACTCGCCGAACCGGCGCTCGCCCACCGCGGCTAGCCGCCCTGCCCGCGCCGCGCGCCGTCTGAGGAGGAACGCGATGAAACTGCTCGCGATCGAACCACAGCAGTACATGCACTACTACCAGGCCCGTTACCAGCGGGCGGAGACCTACGGCCACGACCGTCTACGTGCTCAACGGCATCGGCACCACCGACTTCTGGCCCGCCGAGCGCTACCGGCTGGTGGGCAGCAAGCACATCGACGACATCATCGCCGAGGCACGTCGCTGGCACGCCGAGGAGCACTTCGACGGCGGTGATCACCTTCGCCGAGTTCGCGGTGACCGCGGTCGCGGCGGTGGCCGAGGCGCTCGGGCTGCCCGGCATCGACGTGCAGGCCGCCGGTCCAGAGCCGCAACAAGTACCTGATGCGGCAGGCCTACCAGCGCGCCGGCGCGCCGATCCCGTCCTTCCGCTACGTCGCCGAGCTTCGCCGACGCGCTGGCCGCGGCCGAGGAGTTCGGCTACCCGGTGATCCTCAAGCCCACCCTGGGCGCCGGCAGCTACTACGTGTTCAAGGTGCACGACGCCGCAGGAGATGGCCGAGCGGTTCGGGCAGGCCCAGACCGGCATCGCGCACCTCGGCGACCTGCTTGCCGACGCCGACGGCATGGACCTCGGCCCGAACGGGCTGATGGTGGAGTCCTTCCTCGACGGCAAGGAGTACCTGATCGAAGGGGTGGCCTGGGACGACGAGGTCTACCTCGGCTCGGTGGTGGACCGGATCACCCAGGAGGGCGACAACTTCGACGACGACGTGCACCACGCGCCCACCACGCTGGGGCCGGACGACCTGGCCAAGGTGCACCGGGCGGTCACCATCGCCGCGCACGCGCAGGGCCTGCGGCGCAGCGTGATGCACGCCGAGGTGCGCTTCCACAACGGCGAGCCGCACCTGCTGGAGATCGCCGCCCGGGTCGGCGGCGGCGGCCTGGAGAACATCGCCAAGCTGACCGCCGACCACGACCCGATCGAGGTCACCGTGGACATCGGCCTCGGCCGCAAGCCGAAGGTGCGGCACTTCCAGCCCACCGGCACCCACATCACCGCGATGTGCCTGATCTCGAGGCCGGTACGTCGACGAGGTCGATCGTGCCGGACGAGGTGGCCAACTCAGACAAGGTGTTCCTGCTGAAGATCACCGCGATGCCCGGCGACAAGATCAAGCGGCCGCCGGAGGGCAACACCATCGTCGGATTCCTCGGCACCAAGGGCGATTCCTTCGAGGAGGCGTTCAACACGATGAACGACTTCGCCGCCAAGATCCAGGTCCGGTTCCGCGAACCCGCCCAGCCCGCCGTCGCCGCAGCCGCCCACTGAAACACCTTCCCCAGGAGATCCCTTCATGACACTGCAGAGCATGCCCACCCGCCCGCAACGGCGCGTCCGGGTAGCACGGCCACGGCGGTTCCTGATGTGCCGACCGGCTCACTTCGACGTCGTCTACTCGATCAACCCGTGGATGGAGCCGGAAAAGCCCACCGACCGGGATCTCGCGCTGATTCAGTGGGAACGGCTGGTCAACCTGTTCCGCGGCCTCGGCCACCAGGTCGAGTTCATCGAGCCGGCCGCCGGGCTGCCGGACATGGTCTTCGCGGCCAACGGGGCGACGGTGGTCGAACGGCAAGGTGCTCTCGGCCCGGTTCCGCTACCCGCAGCGGATCGCCGAGGGCAGCATCTACGCCGACTGGTTCCGGGCACGCGGCTACCAGGTGCACGAGGCCGAGCACATCAACGAGGGCGAGGGCGACTACCTCTTCGCCGGCTCGCGGATCCTGGCCGGCACCGGCTTCCGGACAGCGCCGCACTCGCACGCCGAGGCCGAGCGGTTCTTCGGCCTGCCGGTGCAGAGCCTCACCCTGGTCGACCCGCGGTTCTACCACCTGGACACCGCGCTGGCGGTGCTCGATGTGGACAGCGAGCTGATCATGTACTACCCGAAGGCGTTCTCCGAGCACAGCCAGGCGATCCTGAGCGAGCTCTACCCGGACGCGATCCTGGCCGACGACGACGATGCCGCTGCCTTCGGCCTGAACGCGGTGTCCGACGGCCTGCACGTGCTGATCGCCGAGCAGGCCCGGCACCTGATCGACGAGCTGTGGGCGCACGGCTTCGTGCCGATCGGGGTCGACCTGTCCGAGCTGCTCAAGTCCGGCGGCAGCGCCAAGTGCTGCACCCTCGAACTACGAGAAGGTTCTCGATGACAGCTGAGCTGACCGTCGCCGAGGAGCCCACGCTTCGGCGACGCAAGGGCGGCGTGGTGACCTGGGCCTGCGCGCCCGGCTTCCCACCAGCCGTGATCTTCCCGTTCACCCCGGCCGAGCGGGCCGGCATGCGCAACATCATCGAGTTCCAGGCGCTGATGTACCGCACGCTGTACTTCTTCGGCAGCAACGGCCTGCCGGAGGTGGACTACGACAACAGCATCGGCGAGCCGCCGGAGTGGAGCGAGGACGGCCGCACCGTGACCATCACGGTCAAGCCGTGGAAGTGGTCCAACGGCGAGACGCTGTGCGCGGACAACGTGCTGTTCTGGGTGAACCTGATGAAGGTCAAGGGTGGCCGGTACTGCGAGTACGTGCCCGGCTACTTCCCCGACAACTGCACCAGCTACGGCAAGCTGGCCGAGGACAAGGTCTACTTCACCTTCGACCGGGCCTACAACAAGCGCTGGGTGCTGTTCAACCAGCTGAGCACGATCACCCCGCTGCCCAAGGCCTGGGACCGCACCGCGGCCGGGCCGGCCAACGCCTCCGGCGACCTGGCCGACGTCGAGGCGGTCTATGCCTACCTGATGGCCGAGCAGGGCGACCACGTCGAGGAGGGCAACGCGCACCGCACCAAGTGGGCGACCAGCCCGATCTGGAGCGTGGTCTCCGGTCCCTGGCGGCTGAAGAGCTACACGACCGAGGGCATCGTCACGTTCGTGCCGAACGAGCACTACTCCGGACCGGTCAAGGCAGCCCTGGACGAGTTCCGCCAGGTGCCGACCTTCTCCGACGAGGAGCAGTTCGAGATCCTCAAGCAGGGCCCCGACGCGCCGGGCGGCTTCCAGGTCGGCTGGCTGCCGCTCAGCTTCGCCACCGAGCCGACCAGCCACCCGAGCATTGGGGGCGCCAACCCGATCGGCGACACCTACAAGCTGATTCCGCAGGTCGCCTACTGCATCCGGTACTTCTGCCTGAACTACAACAACCCCACGGTGATGGGCAAGATCTTCGCCCAGACCTACTTCCGGCAGGCGCTGCAGAGCACGCTGGACCAGGACCGCGCGGTCAGCGAGATCTACCAGGGCTACGCCTACCGGCAGAACGGGCCGGTGCCGATGATCCCGGTCACCGACCTGGTCTCGCCGCGCCAGCGTGACGGCGCCTGGCCGCTGCCGTTCGACCCCGAGCACGCCAAGCAACTGCTGGAGGACAACGGCTGGGACACCAGCACCACGCCGGCGGTCTGCGTCCGGCCGGGCACCGGCCCGGGCTGCGCCGGCGCCGGCATCCCGGCCGGCACTCGGATGAGCGTGCTGATGCGCTACGCCGAGGGACGGCCGGCACTGACCAAGCTGATGACCCGGTTCGCCGAGGACGCCGCCAAGGCCGGCATCGAGATCCGGTTGGAAGAGGTCTACGGATCGGTGCTGGTGGCCGAGGACGGCCCCTGCGCGCCGACCGAGGACAACCCGTGCCTGTGGGAGCTGACCTGCTGGAACGGCGGCTGGATCTACCACCACCCGAGCGGGGAGATCCTGTTCAAGACCGGCGCCGGTGGCAACTTCGGCTTCTACACCGACCCGGAGACCGACCGGATCATCGACAAGGCGCTGACCAGCGACGACATCGAGGACTTCTACAAGTTCCAGGACCACATTGCCACCGAGGTGCCGGTGATCTTCACGCCGAACTTCCCGGTCCGGCTGTTCGAGGTGGCCCACAACCTGCGCGGCTTCGAGCCGATCAACCCGTTCGGCTACATCAACCCGGAGAACTGGTACTACGTCGAGGAGAGCGACGAGGGCGAGGACCAGCCCTGATGCTCCACTCGATGCTGGCGGCCGCCCCGGTCGCTGCGCTCGGCGGTCACCAGCTGCTGGTGTTCCTGCTCCAGGTCAGCCTGCTGCTTGGCGTGGCGGTGCTGCTCGGTGCGCTGGCCACTCGGTGCGGCCTGCCGGCCGTGGTCGGCGAGCTGGCGGCCGGCGTGCTGCTCGGACCGACCATGCTGCACAGGTTCGTCCCCGGCCTGTCGGACTGGTTGCTGCCGCAGAACGCCAACCAGCTGCACCTGCTGGACGCGGTCGGCCAGCTCGGCGTGCTGCTGCTGGTCGGCAGCGCCGGCTGCCAGCTAGACCTCGGCCTGATCCGCCGGCACAAGCGCGGCGTTGGTTGGGTCGGCGCCGGCGCGTTGATCGTGCCGCTGGCGGCGGGCGTGGCAGCCGGCCTGGTGCTGCCGCACGCGCTGCGGCCGGCCGGCACCGACCACGCCGAGTTCGCGGTGTTCATCGGGGTGGCGGTATGCATCTCGGCGATCCCGGTGATCGCCAGCGCGCTGATGCAGATGGGCTTGTACGACCGGACCATCGGGCAGCTGATCATGGGCTCGGCGGCGGTGGACGACATCGTCGGCTGGCTGCTGCTCTCGGTGCTCTCGGCCACCGCCACCACCGGCTTCCGGATGGGCGCGCTGGGCAAGCCGGTCGGCTACCTGGCCCTCATCCTGCTGGTCACCGTGACAATCGGCCGGCCGGTGGTACGGCTGGTGCTGCGGCTGGCCAACGCCGCGCCGAACCCGGGCATCCGGGTGGCCACCGTGGTCGTGCTGCTGGTGCTGTGCGGCGCCGGCAGCCAGGCGCTGGGCATGGAGCCGATCCTCGGCGCGTTCCTCGGCGGCCTGCTGATCGGCTCGTCCGGGTTGCTGGACCTGTCCGCCTCGCTGGCGCTGCGCACCGTGGTGCTGGCGGTGCTCGCGCCGCTGTTCTTCGCCACCGCCGGCCTTCGGGTCGACCTGGGCTCGCTCGGCCAGCCGGCGGTGTTCGGCTCCGGCATCGCACTGCTGGCCGTCGCGGTGGTCACCAAGTTCGTCGGCAGCTACCTCGGCGCCCGGATCGGCCGGCTCAGCCACTGGCAGGGCGTGGCACTCGGTGCCGGCCTGAACGCCCGTGGCGTGGTGGAACTGATCGTGGCAGTGGTCGGGCTGCGGCTGGGTGTGCTCAACGCGGCGTCCTACACCGTGATCGTGCTGATCGCCGTGTTCACCTCCATGATGGCCCCGCCACTGCTGCGGCTGGCGGTGAGCCGGATGCCGGCCGAACCGCTCACCGACGCAGAACTGCACGTACCGACAAGTGCGGAGAAATCGCAGGACCTAGCAACGGAGGTAGCACCATGAACGGCGAACAGCGCCCGCTGCTGCTGGTGATCGGCACCGGCCTGCATGCCTATCGGGAGTACCTGCTCCGCTCGATCAGTGCCGAGTTCCGGATCCACCTCTTCCACAAGGTCGAACCCACCTGGGAGAAGCAGTACCTGGCCGGCTGGACGGTGCTGCCGTCCACCGTGGACGGGCTGGCGATGGCCGAGCAGGCTCGGCGGCTGGACAAGGACGAGCCGATCGCCGGCGTGCTGTGCTGGGACGAGGCCCGGATCCACGCCAGCTCCCAGGTCGCCGAGGCGCTCGGACTGCCCAACGGCAACCCGGTGGTCATCGGCCGGCTGCGCGACAAGGGCCAGACCCGGCAGGCGTTGGCGGCGGCCGGCCTGGCCCAGCCGAAGTCCATCCCGGCGGCCACCGTGCAGGACGCGATCGCCGCGGCCGGCCAGGTCGGCTACCCGGCGATCCTCAAGCCGCGCGGGCTGGGCGCCAGCCTCGGGGTGATCCGGGTGAACGACGAGGACGAGCTGCGGCGCGAGTTCGAGTTCACCTTCAACACCCGCTCGCCGGAGCCGGAGGACGTGCTGGCCGAGGACCGAGTGCTGGTCGAGCAGTGCCTGTTCGGCGAGGAGATCAGTGTGGACGCGGTGATCTCCGGCGGCCGGGTCAGCCCGCTGTTCCTGGCCCGCAAGGTGGTCGGCTTCCCGCCGTACGCCGAGGAGATCGGTCACTACGTCAGCGCCGACGACGCGCTGCTGACCGACCCGGTGCTCGTCGAGCTGCTGCAACAGACCCATTCCGCACTCGGCTTCACCGACGGCTGGACGCACAGCGAGTTCATGCTGACCGAGTCGGGCCCGCAGGTGATCGAGGTCAACGGCCGGCTGGGCGGCGACCTGATCCCCTACCTCGGCCTGCTGGCCACCGGCGTCGATCCGGGCGTCACCGCGGCCCGGGCCGCCTGCGGCCTGCCGGTCGAGGTCACCCCGACCCGGCGACAGACCGCCGGCGTCCGGTTCTTCTACGTCGAGGAGGAGGACAGCGAGATCGTCGAGGTGTCCTTCCGCGCCGAGCAGTTGCCGTCGGCCGTGCACGAGGCGGTCGTGGTGGCCAAGCCGGGTGCGATAGTCTCCCCTCCGCCCAAGGGCACCGCCTGGGGCAGGGTGGCCTTCGCGATCTCGGTCGCGGATTCGGCCGAAGAATGCGCGCGGGCGCTCGATGCCGCCGAGGCGGCGCTGGAGATCCGCTGCGCGTGACGTCGTCCGCCGGACGGCCACGCACCTGAGACAAGCCGGGCGCCGAGGAGCGCCGGAGCGAAGCGAACCCGCGCCAGCCGTGCGCGGTAGCACAAGGGGGTTAACCAGCATGGCCGACAGCGACTGCGTTCTGGAGATCCGGCTGTTCACCGTCAAGCCGGGCAGCCGGGAGGAGTTCCACCGGATCAGCGAGCAGGGCACCATCCCGCTGATGCGCAAGCACGACATCGACGTGGTCGCCTTCGGCCCGTCGCTGAACAACGACGACGGCTACTACCTGATCCGGGCCTTCGACTCCGAGGAGCACCGGGTGACCCATTCGCAGGTCATCTACTCGGTGCCGGAGTGGGAGGAGTTCGACAAGCCGGTATCGGAGCTGATCGTCGATTACCACACGACGGTGGTGCCGACCTCCCGCCAGGCAGTGGCCGCACTGCAGGCCGGCTGACACCGGGCGACGATCGAGGATTCCTGACGATGACCACCAGCCTGGCCGTGCTCGGCGAGATCCCCGCCGACTACGAGCACATCCACAAGCTGATCAGCCCGGCCGACGGGCTGTCGCTGCCGGCTGCCTACCTCAAGTGGTACGAGGTGCGCCGGCCGGAGGCCGAGATCGGCGATGAGCTGCGGTCCGAGGCACGGCAGTTTCTCCAGTCGCAGGCGGCGGACGGCCGGTTGAACCTCGACGACGAGCTGGGCTTCGTCATCCACCACCTGTGCGGCGAGTCGTTCTACTTCCTCATCGTGTGCACCTGGCGCAACCAGAACGAGCTGTGGCAGACCCTCTACGGCCAGGACGTCGCGGTCGGCGGTGGCTACCGGCTGCTGCCGCGGGAGGGCCACCTGCCGATGCTCTGCGTCTGGGAACTCGGCGCGGTGCTGCACGAGCAGCGGGCGTGGAGCGGCTACCTGCGCTCGGCGCGTGACGAGCACGCCAAGCGCGCCTACCTCGAAGACCAGGCTGGCGGCCTGGTGTGAGCCGACGTTGATAACCGCAGCCCAGATCCGCGCCATCGCGCTGGAACTGCCGCGCAGCTACGAGCGGCTGGTCGGCGACCGGGTTAAGTTCAAGGTCGGCCCGATCGTCTATCTCTCGCTCTCACCGGATGAAACCCTGATGGGCTTCGCCTATCCCAAGGAGCAGCGGGCGGCACTGATCGCCGCCGAGCCGAACAAGTTCCTGATGCCGGTGCGTTCGGACGAGCGCTACAACTGGGTGCGGGTTCGGCTCGACGCGATCGATGAGGTCGAGCTGCGTGAGCTGGTCCTCGACGCCTGGCGCATGGTGGTGCCCAAGTCGGTGGCCGCCCAGTACTTCACCGGCAAGCCGGACGACACCGGGCGACCGGTTACCCAGCCATAGCTATCAAGGAGAATCCGCATGCCCAGCCTGACCCGAGCCGAGGCGGCCGACCGCTCTGCCGTGCTGAACGTCGCGTCCTACCAGGTGGATCTCGACCTCACCACCGGCGAGGAGGTCTTCCGCTCGACCACCACCATCAGCTTCGGCGCGACCGCCGGTGCCGGGACGTTCCTGGACGTCCATCCTGAAACGTTGCACTCGGTGCTGCTCAACGGAGAGCCGGTGGACACCGAGGCGCTGCGCGAGGGACGGCTGCCGCTGAGCGGGCTGGCCGCCGACAACGAGCTGGTGGTGGTGGCCGACATGCGCTACTCGCGCGAGAACGAGGGCATGCACCGCTACACCGACCCGGCCGACGGCAAGACCTACGTCTACGCCTTCGTCTACATCGACAACGCGCCCAAGGTGTTCGCCTGCTTCGACCAGCCGGATCTCAAGGCCGCCTACACCTTCACGGTGCGCACGCCGGAGGACTGGCAGGTGCTCGGCAACGCCGCAGCGCACCAGCTCTCCGCCGGTTCCTGGCGGCTGGATCCGACGCCGCCGCAGTCGAGCTACCTGACCACGCTGCTGGCCGGCCCGTACGCCTCGGTGTACACCGACCACAACGGCATCAAGCTCGGGTTCCACTGCCGCGCCTCGCTCGCCCAGTACGTCCAGGTGGACGCCGAGGAGCTGTTCGAGATCACCGGGCAGTGCCTGGACCACTACGAGCAGATGTTCGGCGTACGCTACCCGTTCGGCAAGCTCGACCACGTCTACGTGCCGGAGTTCAGCCTGCTGTCGCTGGATCATCCCGGCTGCGTGCTGCTGCGTGAGCTGTACCTGTACCGCACGCCGGGCACCGCCAGCGAGCGGGAGACCCGGGCGGTGGTGCTGGCACACGGCATCTCGCTGATGTGGCTGGCCGCGCTGGTCACCAACCGGTGGTGGGACGACCTGTGGGTGGGCCAGGCCTTCGCCGACTACATGGCGCACCGGGTGACCAGCGAGGCGACCCGGTTCCCCGGTCCGCCGACCACCTTCGCCGCCCGCCGCAAGGGGCAGGCGTACCTGGCCGACCAGCGCAGCTCCACCCACCCGATCTGCCAGGACGGTCCGGACGTGCAGACGGTGCTGCTGGAGATGGATCGGATCACCTACTTCAAGGGGCATTCGGCGATCCGGCAGCTGGCCGCCCGGGTCGGCACCGAGGCGCTGAGGGTGGGCCTGCGCAGGTACTTCGACCGGCACGCGTTCGGCACCGCCACCTACGCCGACTTCCAGGCCGCGATGGACTCCGCGACCGACGACGACATCCGGCAGTGGGCCAGGCTGTGGTTCGAGACGAGCAACGTGAACACCCTGCATCCGGAGATCACCGTCTCCGACGGGGTCATCACCGCCGCGGCGATCCGGCAGAGCGCACCGCGGTCGCACCCGGTCCTCCGCCCGCACACGCTGAACGTCGGGCTGTACGGCGACGGAGCCGGTGAGAGCGTGCAGGTGCGCATCGACGGCGAGCGCACGGAACTGCCCGAACTGGTCGGCCGGCCGGCACCGAAGTTCCTGCTGCTCAACGACGGCGACCTGACCTACGCCAAGATCCGTTTCGACGAGCGGTCGTTGGCGGCGCTGCCGCGGATGCTGCCGACCCTGTCGCCGCTCAACCGCGGCATGGTCTGGTGCCAGTTGCTGCAGGCGATCGGTGACGCCGCCTTCCCGCCGGCCGAACACCTGGCGCTGGTGGCCGACATGGTCAGCGGCGAAACGGAATTGTCGATCATCGCCGAGGTGCTCGAGCAGGCCCGCTACGACGTCGCCGACCGGTACCTGCAGCCGGCGGAGCGGCCGAAGTGGCTGGCCACCATCGCCGACCGGCTGCGCAGCCGGCTGGCCGGCACGCCGGCCGACGACGAGCGGCTGCTGACCCTCTACCGCAACCTGATCGAGTTCTCCAGCGATGTGGCCGAGCTGCGCGGCTGGCTGGATGGCACCGGGGTGCCGCCCGGCATCGAGATGGACGACGACACCAGCTGGCGGATCCGGTACCGGCTCTCGGTGCTCGGCGAGATCAGCGAGGCCGAGATCGAGACTGCGTTCCAGAGCGAGCCGAGCGCGCAGGCCGAGCAGCTGGCGATGAAGGCCCGCGCGGCCCGGCCGGATCCCGAGGCCAAGCGGGATGCCTGGGAAGCGATCATGCGGGATCCCACGCTGTCCAACTACCAGCTGTGGTCACTGTCGGAAGGCTTCTGGCAGCCGGAGCAACTCGAGCTGACCGCGCCGTACGTGGAGCGGTTCTTCGCCGAGATGCCGGATGCGGCCAAGCTGCGCGGGGATCTCGCGCTGGACGTGCTGCTGCGCACGTTCTACCCGCGCTACGCCGCGAGCGAGCAGACCCTGCAACTGGCGGCCGGCCTGGTCGCGCAGGAGGACATCTCGCTGCCGCTGCGCCGGCGGGTCGCCGACTTCACCGACGATCTGCGCCGCGTCGTGAACGCTCGGGCGAACTACCGGTAGCGGGATAAGGCCGTGGCGCGGATGGCTGGTACGGGCGCGGGTGGGCAACCGCCCGCCCCGCGCCGGACCGTCCGGTCAGGAGGTGGCCGGCCGGTACTCGACGAGCTCGATCAGGGTGGCGGCCGGCTTGCGCAGGTACAGGAAGGCCACCCGCATGCCAGGCCGGGCGCCGGCGCACGGGCTGGCGTCGATCTGCACGAAGCCCGCCGCGCGCAACCGGGCCAGCTCGGGTTCGAGCTCGTCGACTTCGAAGGCGAGGTGGTAGAGGCCGGGGCCTTGCTTGGTGAGCCGTTCGGTCACCGCGGACTCCGGGCCGACCGGTGCCACCAGCTCCACCGCCGGCTGGCCCTCGGCGTCGGGGTGCGACCAAAACTCGCAGGACACCCCGTACTCCTCGGCAACGCCGGCGTCGTCGCGGCGCAACCCGAGTGCGGTCAGGAACGGCGCGAGCGCCTGCGGATCGTCGGTGGCCAGGCCGATGTGGTCGATGCCTTTGATCACCCGGCCACCCTAGCCGAGCGCCGGGCAGGTTCGGTCGCCGCGCCGGTGCGCTCCCGCCGTACCGCACGGGTTCTTCCTTTGCCGGCCGGGCAAATGTCGGCGTCCAGTAGGGTTCTCGCGCACTGGCAAACCAACTGTGGATGGGGAGTATCGGTAGAGCGATGAACAACTTCGACTTTCTGGTGGGCAACTGGACGGTGGCCAACCGAAGACTGCGGGAGCGCCTGGTCGGCTGCGCGGAATGGGACGAGTTCGAGTCCAGCTCGGTCGCCTGGAACCTGCTCGGCGGGGCGGCGCAGGTGGATGAGTTCACCTTTCCCGACGGCAGCACCGCACTGACCCTGCGACTGCTCGACCCGCAGCGGCAGGAGTGGTCGTTGCGCTGGGCGGCCAGCACCGACGGGACGCTGCTGCCGCCGGTGGTCGGCCGGTTCGACGAGGAAGGGGTCGGCACCTTCTACGGCGACGACGAGCACCAGGGCACCCCGGTGCGGGTTCGTTACGTCTGGTCAGAGATCACCGGGAACTCGGCCCGCTGGGAGCAGGCGTTCTCCACCGACGGCCAACGGAGTTGGGAGGTCAACTGGGTGATGCAGCTGACCCGCAAGCAGTAACAGAGCAATCTGCGCGGCCGGCCCCGACCGGCAAACCACATCGCTGGAAAGGACTTCACGTGCGAGATTTTCGATTCGGATTCACCATGGCAAGCCCGCGGTCGCAGGCCGAGGTCGCCGACCTCTGCCGGCGGGCCGAGGACTACGGCTACGACATCGCGGTGGGCGTCGATCACCTCGGTCCCAACCGGACCGGGCCGTTCCTGGCCGCGATGGCCGCCCTCCCGCACTGCAAGCGGATGAAGGTCGGCACGTACGTGCTGGACATCGGCTTCTGGCATGGCGCGCTGGTCGCCCGGGACGTGGCGTCGTTGATGCGGATGGCCGACGGCCGGTTCGAACTCGGCCTCGGCACCGGGGTGATCAAGGCTCAGTTCGAGCGGTACAGCTTCCGCTGGCCGTCGTTCCCCGAGCGGGTGCAGAAGGTGTCCGAGACGGTGGACACCATGCACGAGTTGTTGGCCGAGGAGGACGGCGTGTCGGTGCCGCCGATCCTGATCGGTGGCGGCGGCGACCTGATGATGCGGCTGGCCGCCGAGAAGGCCGACGCCGTCAGCTTCGCCGGCCGGATGCACGTGCACGGCCAGCCGGCCGGCACGCTGCGGATCGTGACCCGGGCCGAGGTCGAGGACCGGGTCAAGTTCTTCGAGGCGGCGGCCGGCGACCGGGTCGATCAGATCGAGCGCAACCTCTTCGTGCTGGAGGTGGTGGTCACCGACGATCGGCGGGCCGCCGCCCAAGAGGTGGCCGACGCCTACGCGCCGTTCAGCGACGTGGACGACCTGCTCGAGTCGCCGAACGTGATGTTCGGCACCGAGGACGAGATCGCCCAGCAGATCCTGGATCTGCGGGAGCGGTACGGCTTCACCTACTTCACCGTGCAGCGGCCGCACATGGAGCCGCTCGGGCCGATCATCGAGAAGGTGCGCGCCCAGGCCTGATCCGGCAGAGTCGGCCCCGGCGTGCCTGCCGGGCCGGCCCCTGCCGCACCGCCGGGGCACACAGCGCCCACACAGCGCCGGGCGTAGAGTCCTCGGCAAACCCGGCATAACAGCGTGCCGTCGGCAATTGTGCGGTCACCGTACGGTTCAGCCCCAGTGAGGACGAACATGCGGACACCAGTGAATCGCTCTCGAATCCTGCTTGCGGCGGTCGCCTGCCTGCTCACCGGATTGTTCGTGGTGCAGGCCAGGATCGCCGAGGGCTCCACTCCGGCCGCCGGCACGGTGACCGACACCAGCAGCCCGGCCACCTGGACCGGTGGACCGTTCCTGGTGCCGAACGCCACCGGCACCGCCGGCACGGTCGACTGCACGGTGCCGCAGTCCTGCGACGACTACTCCCTCACCGTCGCCACCCCGGCGGGCACCGGTGACACCAAGAACCTGCAGATCAGTGTCCGCTGGCCCAACACCGCCGCCGACTTCGACGTCTACGTGCTGAACGCCGCCGGCCAGCAGGTGGGCTCGTCCGCATCCTCGGCCGATCCGGAGACGGTGATCATGCCGCCCACCAGCGGCACCTACACCGTGCGGGTGGTGCCGTTCCTGCCGCTCGGCCAGAGCTACTCGGCCAGCGCCTCGGTGGTTACCAAGCCAGCTGACTCCGCACCGCCCTCGACCGCTCCGGCGCCGACCTTCACCAACTACGGCGCGCCGGAGGCGCTCAGCAACGCGCACAACGCCGGCGAGCCGTCCATCGGCGTCTCGGACAAGACCAATTCCTCCTTCTACCAGGCCTACCTGTCCACCTACCGGGTGCGCTTCGACGACTCGGTGTCGCCGGCGACCGCCAGTTGGACCGACGTCTCGGCCACCCTGGCGAACGGCTGCCCGCAGGGCTCGCTCACCTCGCTCGACCCGATCCTGTACACCGACCGGACAACCGGGCGGACCTTCGAGTCGCAGCTGTCCGGAGTGGACTCGCTGACCTGCTACACCGACGACGAGGGTGCCAGCTGGCATCCCAGCCAGGGTGGCGGCATCCCGTCCGGGGTCGACCACCAGAGCCTCGGCGGTGGCCCGTACGTGGCCGGTGACCCGCTGAACGCCACCAACCTTTACCCGCGGGCCGTCTACTACTGCAGCCAGGACATCGCCACCGCGTTCTGCGCGCTGTCCCGCACCGGCGGCGTCACCTTCGGCGCAGGCGTGCCGATCTACAGCCTGCTCGACTGCGGCGGCCTGCACGGGCACGTCCAGGTGGCACCGGACGGCACCGCCTACGTGCCGAACAAGAGCTGCAACGGCCATCAGGGCGTCGCGGTGTCCGCCAACGACGGCACCAGCTGGACCGTGCACACCATTCCGGGCAGCGTGCCGAGTGACAGCGACCCGGCGGTGGGCATCGGCGCCAACGGATCCGTCTTCGTCGGCTACGCCAACGGGGACGGCACCCCGCACGTCGCGGTCAGCCACGACAAGGGCGCGACCTGGGCGCACGACTTCAATGTCGGTGCGGCGCTCGGCATCAAGAACACCGTATTCCCGACCGCGGTCGCCGGCGACGACGACCGGGCCGCGATCAGCTTCATCGGCACCACCACCGCGGGCAACTACCAGGACGCCGCCAACTTCCAAGGCGTATGGCACCTCTACACCGCCTTCACCTATGACGGCGGGCAGAAGCTGGACCACGGTGGACGACACCCCGACCGACCCGGTGCAGCGCGGTTCCATCTGCACCGCCGGCACCACCTGCGGCAACGATCGCAACCTGCTCGACTTCATCGGCTCGACCATCGACAACCATGGCCGGGTCGAGGTTGCCTACGCCGACGGCTGCACCGGCCCGTGCGTCACCGGCACCACCAACAACTTCGACGCCTACGCCACGATCGCCCGCGAGTCCAGCGGTCTCAGCCTCTATGCCGCCTATGACCCGGCGGCCAACCTCACGGTCAGCAGCCTCACCGCGACCCGCGGGGCCAATGGGCAGTACACGCTGGCCGCGAAGCTGACGAACGTGGGCGGCTCGGCGGCGAAGGCCGCGCCGGTCCGGTTCCTAGTCGACGGCAACCCGTTGACGACCAGCACGGCGGTGGCGTTGCCGGCCGACGCCTCGGCCACCGTCACCGCGGTCTGGCATCTGACCGGGCAGAGCAAGACGCACACCATCACCGCGGTCGCCGATCCGTCTGACGTGGTGGCGGAGTCGAACGAGAACGACAACCGACGCTCGATCACCGTCACCGTCAAGTGACGGCGCTCCGGCGAACTGCCTCGTTCGGCGTGGCCATCTGCTGTGGGTTGCTGCTGGCGACCGGATGCAGCTCCGACAAGGACAGCGGATCGGATCCGGATGCCGACAAGGGCAGCCCGGTCAACGTGGCCAGCGCGGTGTGCACCAAGGACGCCGCGGCCAAGCAGGTGAGCGTGCCCGCCGGTTTCCCGAGCGACTTTCCGCTGCCGCCCGGCACCATCCTGTACGCGACGGATGACCGGGGGCAGGACGGCATCGTGGTGACCGGCGTGACCGCGACCGCGTTCAAGGCGGTGCTGTCCTCGCTGCAGACCGGGCTGCCGGCACACGGCTACACCCCGGAGGAGGGTGAAACCGAGCCGCACGACGCGGAGTCGAACTGGCACTCGGCCGGCTACGACGGCCGGTGGGCGATCCGCGAGATCCCCCAGTGCGCCGGCGAAACCCTGGTCAACGTGGTCGCCCGGGCGAAGTCCGGCGCGTCCTCGCCTGCCGGCTGAGCCGCCCTGGCCTGCCGCTGAGCCGCCCTTGCCTGCCGGCTGAGCCGCCCTGGCCTGCCGGCTGAGCCGTCCTGGCCTGCCGGCTGAGCCGTCCTGGGCCTGCGGCTGCGTCGTGCTGGCCAGAACCGGCTAGTCGCCGCCGCCCTGGGCCGGGCAGGAGGTGGCCGTGCATACCGTCCCGGTGCTGTAGGCGTCGCCGAAGTGGTCGTAGAACGCCTGGTATAGCGCCTGCGGCACGCCCTGGATCTTGAACAGCAACTCGTCGTTGACGGTGAGCGCGCTCTGCGTCAGGTTGTGCGAGCCGGTGAAGATCGTGTACCGGTTGGTGGCGACGTCGGCGTAGCTGCCGTAGAAGATCATCAGCTTGTCGTGCACCGGTGCCGAGTGCACCGCGATCCCGTTGTTGACCAGGGTTTTCAGCACGCCGGCGTCGATGCTGCCCACGGTCACGTACACCTTGCAGCCGCCCTTGTGCAGGCTGACCAGCTCATTCACCACGGCCGACCTGGTGTCGTGGATGGTCGCTTCCATCACCCGGAGCTGGCAGGACGAGTTCGGGTTGATGTAGCCCAGCCGGTCCACCACCAGGTCGGTCTGCTGTTGCGGCGAGGCGTAGCTGGTGACCCCGGAGTAGCCGGAGGCGAAGTAGCCGCGCGGGGTGGAGACGTCGTAGAAGTCATTGCCGGGGTAGCTCTTCTCCTGCCACATCGGCGTCCACTCGTAGGTGACGAAGTCGTTGTAGAGGGTGGCGTCGCCGTAGACGGTCACGCTGTTGTTGAACAGGTTCGCCCCGGAGGCATAGGTCTCGTTCGGCGAGCCGAACCAGCTCACGTTGGCCTGCAGCGTGCCGGAGAGGTCCTCGGTCTGGCTGAACAGCATGTACTTGGCGTGCATCAGGCTGCTCGGGTCGTTGGAGATGCAGCCGCCGCCGTAGGCGAGGCTGGCCGAGCCGTGATCGCACCAGTGGTGGTTGGCGCCGAGCAGGTTGGCCAGGTCGGTCGGGCTGGAGTCACCGGAGTTCTTGTCCTCGCCGTTGTGCACCACCTGCACGGTGACGCCGCGCCCGACCGCGTCGGCGATCGCCTGGTACACGATGTTGGCGGTGATGCTGTAGATGGCCATCCGGATCGTCGCGCCGGAAGGCGTGCAGTTGATCAGCCGGATCATCTCGTTGAGCTGGGCCAGGTCCTGCCCGGCGTGGGCCACCGGGTCGTTGAAGGTGGCCTCCACCTCGGCCGAGGCGACGGTGGCGGTGACCGACTCCGGTGCGACCGTGTTGCAGTTCGGCGAGACGGTGGCCGGTTGGCTGGCCGCCGGGGTGAGCGAATGGCTGGCCGCCGGGGCGAGTGCCGGACCGGCGCCGACGGACGGGGCGAGCAGGGCGACGACGGCGGCGATGGCCAGCAGGACGAGCGACCGGTGCGCGAGGCGGAGCGGCATCGATAATCCCTACGTACGATTTGGGGGGAATTGAGCAATCGTACGCCGTTCGGGCCGCCGCCGCGCGTCCAGCCGGGACACAGCCTTGGCTCAGCGATCCCAATGTTCTGCGAACCGTCTGAAACTCGTGTCAGTTTCCTCTGGACGTGAACGGTCCGGCCTGTCATTCTTGTCGAGATTTTGTCGTCACAGGGTCTGCGTACCCTTTCTTCTGAATGCCCGAGAGGCTCAGCATGCACACCCTGTCCGTGCGCCCTTTTGCGGCTCCGACCGGAGGCGGAACCACTCCGCTCGGTGAGGTCGTCGCCCAGTACCGCGTCTACGTCGCCGGCAAGCTGGACGACCTGACCACCGATGTGTCCAAGCTGCAGGCGGCGGTCCACGCGGGCAATCGCGACGCCGGTCGCCGGCGCTGGCTGGCCGCCCAGCTGACCTGGCAGCAGATCGGCGCCGCCTACGGCAGCTTCGGCGATTACGGCACAGCGATCAACGGGCTGGCCAACGGGCTGTCCGGCGGGGTTGCCGACCCGGGCTTCACCGGCCTGCACCGGGTCGAGTGGGGCTTGTACAACGGCGAGTCGATGGCGCGGGTGGTCGACCACGTAAACCAACTGGCCGCCGACGTGGCGAACCTGAAGGCCAACCTCGACAAGCTCGCCATCGTGCCGACCGACATGCCGATCCGCTGCCACGAGATCCTCGAGGACGCGCTGCGCGACCACCTGTCCCTGCAGGACGACTACGGCTCCGGGATGTCCTACGCGCTCACCTCCGCCGACGTGATCGGCACCCGGGTGGTGCTGGAGGAACTCAAGCCGCTGATCCCGACCGCGGTGCTGGGGCACAGCGCCTACGACCTGTCCAAGGCGGCCCTGGACGTCCTGGACGCCGCCCTGAACGCGACCAAGACGCACAAGCAGTGGCCGGACTACCGGACGCTGACCAAGCACCAGCGGCAGCCGGTGAACGCCGCTATCGGCGGCGCGCTGGAGAGCCTGTACCTGGTGCCCTTCGTACTCGGCAAGCTGACATGACGACCCCGCCGCGCACCGCCGGCCCGACGACCAATTCGGCTCCGGAGGGGCCCCGATGAGCATCAACCGCCGTACCTTTCTGCGCGGGGCCGGCATCGGTTCCGCCCTCGCCGCCGCCGGCACGATCGGCGTCACCCGGGCTGAACCGGCTGTCGCCGCCGACCGCGGGCCGGTGGATCCGACCACCGTCGCGGTGCCGTTCCTCGGCGCCAACCAGGCGGGCATCTACCGGCCGGACTCCCTGCAGCCGGCGTCCTGCTTCGCCGCGTTCCGGGTGCTGTCCAACAACGGCGAGGAGTTGCAAACCCTGCTGCAGACGCTGAGCGACCGGATCCAGTCGCTCACCGAGGGCTCGCTGGTGGACGGGATGCCGCCGCGCGAGTCCGAGGTGCCCAGCGGCGACAGCGGGGTGCTCGGCGTGCAGGCGCCGCCGGACCAGCTGACCGTGACGGTCGGTCTGGGCAGCAACCTGTTCACCGACAAGTTCGGCCTGGCCGACAAGAAGCCGCGCGGGCTGACCCCGATGCGGGTGTTCCCCACCGACACACCCGATCCGGACTGGACCGGCGGCGACCTGATCCTGCAGGTGTGCTCGCTGTCCCCCGACGCCGTGCACCACGCGCTGCGCGACCTGACCCGGGCCACCCGTAGCCAGATGCAGCTGGAGTGGAAGATCACCGGCTTCCACTCCGGGCCGCGGCCGACCGGTGCCCCGCGCAACCTGTTCGGCTACAAAGACGGCATCGTCAACCCGACCGAGGACGAGAATCTGGTGTGGATCACGCCGGATTCCGGCCAGCCGGACTGGGCGGTGGGCGGCACCTTCATGGTGGTGCGGCTGATCAGGATGCTGGTCGAGTTCTGGGACCGGGTCGGGATTCCCGAGCAGAACGCGATCATCGGCCGCAACCGTGACAACGGCGCGCCGCTGGACGGGACGAACGAGACCGACATCCCCAACTACGCCGCGGACCCGGACGGCAAGCTGATCCCGCTGGACGCGCACATCCGGCTGGCCAACCCGCGCACCCCGGAGACCGACCGTAACCGGATCCTGCGTCGTGGCTACAACTACGAGATGGCCGGGATGGACCGCAACGGCAACAGCGAGACCGGCCTGGTCTTCTGCAGCTTCCAGCAGAACATCCAGGACCAGTTCGAGGCCACCCAGGAGCGGCTGCTCAACGAGCCGATGACCGACTACATCCAGCCGTTCGGCGGTGGCTACTTCATCGTGCTGCCGGGGGTTCCGGACTTCGGCGGCGCGCTGGGAGACAGCCTGTTCGCCTAAGCAGTTCTGCTCCTGGCCCGGCTACGGCCATTCTCGAACGCTTCAGGCGTATGCCCACGAGCGGCCAGCTGGTGTCGGTATTGTCTTGCTCGTGAGCAAGAACGGCCCGACGGACGATGAGTGATCTCAAGCTTTTCCGCATAGATGCTGGTGTCGCTACCGAGCTGACCGGCAGCTCCGTTGCGCTCGAAAAGTCGTTGCAGGACGTGATCGAGCGCAACATGGAGACCTTGTTCGGGGTTCACCTGCTCGCATCCGAGTACTCAACCGGTCCGAAGCACGGCGGCCGGCTGGATTCCCTCGGCATCGATGAGGATGGCTCGCCGGTCATCTTCGAGTACAAGCGAGCCACCAATGAGAGCGTCATCAATCAGGGGCTGTTCTACCTCGACTGGCTGCTTGATCACCGATCCGAGTTCAAGCTGCTCGTCATGGAGAAACTCGGCGTCGATCAGGCCGAGATGATCGACTGGCGCAATCCGCGTTTGATCTGCGTCGCGAACGGTTTCACCCGATACGACGAGTACGCCGTGCAGCAGATCAATCGCAGCATCGAACTGGTCCGCTATCGCGATTTCGAGGGTCAACTCCTCGCTCTCGAACTGGTCACCGCCGCACGCACGCCCCAGTCCTCGGCTGCCAGCGCATCGACTACGACGACACCCGGCCCGAGAGTTCCGGCAGCGTACAAGACGGTCAGCGATTACCTCGAGGCCTCGCCCGCTGCTCTGCGCGACCTCTTCGGGGAGCTCGAAAGCTTCATCGAAGCCCTTGGCGATGACGTCACCAAGAAGACGCTGAAGCAGTACTTCGCCTACCGGAGACTGAAGAACTTCGCGTGCGTCGAGGTGCACCCACAAACCCAGAACCTGCTGATCTTTCTCAAGGTTGATCCCTCGACCATCGTCATCGAACCTGGCTTCAGCCGGGATGTCAGCAAGATCGGACACTTCGGTACCGGCGATCTCGAACTGCGGGTCGCCGACCATGCCCAACTCGAACGTGCGTTGCCCCTGGTCTCTGCCAGCTACGAACTCAGCTAGTCCACTTTCAGCTGCGCTCGGACCGGCGGACCAACTCCCGGGCCGCCGCGCGCACCTCGGTCGCGATCGACTGCGCATCCGCGGTACGCAACTCCTCGGCCAGCCCGCAGTGCTCGTGGGAGGCCACGTTACCCGCGAGCCTCCGGCGGCCGCCCGGATCCGTCCAGCCAGTCGTGCCAGGCGGCCAGCCCGGTGCCGACGGTCGCCGAGACCGGCAGCACCTGGACGGTCGGGTTGAGCAAAGCGAGGTCGCGCCGGAACCGGTCGGGGTCGAAATCGACATAGGGCAGCAGGTCGATCTTGTTCAGCAGCACCAGATCGGCGGTACGGAAGATGTGCGGGTACTTCAGTGGCTTGTCCGCACCCTCGGTCACCGAGAGAACCACCACCCGGCCGCTTTCGCCGAGGTCGAACAGGGCGGGGCAAACCAGATTGCCCACGTTCTCGATGAGCACCAGCCCGTTCGGATCGAGTGCTCGCAACGCGTCGGCCACCATCGAGGCGTCGAGGTGGCAGCCGCTGCCGGTGTTGACCTGCAGCACCCGGACTCCCGTCTCGGCAATCCGTTCGGCGTCGAAGGTGGTTTCCTGATCGCCCTCGATCACGCAGATCGGCAGCCGGTCACCGAGTTCCCGGATGGCCCGTACCAGCAGGGTTGTCTTGCCGGCGCCGGGTGAGCTCATCAGGTTGATCGCGCGCACCCCGGCCGCGGCGAGCCATTCCCGGTTGGCGGCGGCCAGCTGATCGTTGCCGGCCAGCACCCGCTGTTCCAAGGTCAGCGTGTGGGTTCTGCCGACGTGGGAATGCTCGGGTACATGCTCATGGTCGTGCGGATGCTCATGGTCGTGCGAATGCGGATGCTCCTGGTCGTGCGGGTGCTCATGGCCCACCTCGACCAGCCGCACCCCGTCCGGGTCGGAACAGCCGCAGGTCGCGCACATCTAGCTCATCACCTCCACCGACATGATCCGCAGCTCGTCCCCCTCGACGACGGTGACGTCGGCACTGCCGCACGGGCAGAGCAGGATCAGGTCGCTCAGTGCGAATTCCTGACCGCACTCGGCGCACTGGGCCAGTCCGGACGGTTCCTCGATGTCGAGCTGCGCGCCGTCCAGCGTGGTGCCCTGCACCGCCAGCCCGAAGCAGAATCGCAACGAGTCCGCGGAGACGCCTGACAGCTTGCCGATCCGAAGCCGCACCTCCGCGACGCGGCGCTGGCCGGTTCGGCTGGTAACCGTTTCGACGACGCTCTCCGCGATGGCCAGTTCGTGCATCCGACCCACCGCCTTCCGCTGATGGAAATCCACCCGGGGTGTCTGCCCACTCCATGAGCTGCGCCAATCAGGAGACATACCCTAGGCGCATCCGCCCCGGATGTCTGCCTCCGCTCAACCGGGCGGCATCGGGCCGAACACGTCGCTGACCCGGCGGACATCGCGCAACCGCGGTTCGGTCTGGCCGTTTACCCAGCGGCTGACCGTGCGCACCGACACCCCGAGCTGGCGCGCCGCCGCCTCCTGCGACAGGCCCTGTTGGCGCAGCACCTCGGCCAACCAGGTCGCGAAGGAGCCGGTGACCGGCGCCCGCCAGCCCTGGGTGCCCGCCTCCGGCGCCGCGGCCGAGAGCACCTCCACCTCGGCCTCGCCGGGAAACAGCCGCACCACCACCACGAACGATCCGATGCTGGGATCGGCGGCCGCCAGCAGCGCGGAGTTGATCGCCTGGGTGATCTCGGCATGCGGCGCCGCCTCAACCGCGGCCGAGGAAAGCGCGGAGCGGACGAAGGCGTGCGCATCCGGCAACGAGGACGGCCGCGCCGGAAAGCTCTGGGTCAGCACCACCACGGGGAGCACATCGACCTCGACGGGCTCAACCGGCTGCCCAGGATGGCTCGCCTGCTCGCGCGCCATGACCGCTCCACGCGTTCCGCACGCGACCTTGCCGCGCGACGACAGTAGCGCCGAGCCTAGCCCGTGCACGCAACAAGCCGGGGCTGCCGTTGTGCTGGAATCCGGGAATCTGGGAATCGGCCTGAACTGACCTGTCACAAGTGTCGCAGCGATCTAGGCGCGCTCGCCCGACCGTCCTAGCCTGGCAGGGGAAACAGCGGCTGTCGTTGGACGAGCTCGCGCCACAGATGTCTTGACGCAAACCCGAACGCGCCGCCGTCGGCCGATACGGAGGGGTGTCGCCATGACAACTGTGTCAGCAGCCGAGGAGAGCGTCGAGACCCCCGTCCTGCACGTGCTCTGGATCAACGCCGGCCTCAGCTGCGACGGTGACTCGGTCTCGCTGACCGCGGCCACCCAGCCCAGCATCGAGGAGATCGTGCTCGGTGCGCTGCCAGGGCTGCCCAACATCCAGGTGCACTGGCCGCTGATCGATTTCGAGTGCGGACCGGAGACCGGCGCCGACACCTTCATCGAATGGTGGTGGAAGGCCGACCGTGGCGAGCTGGAGCCGTTCGTGCTGGTGGTCGAGGGCTCGATTCCCAACGAGTCGATCAAGTCCGAGGGGTACTGGTCCGGCTTCGGCAACAACCCGGCCACCGGGCAGCCGGTGACCACCAGCGAGTGGCTGGACCGGCTGTCGTCCAAGGCGACCGCGATCATCGCGGTCGGCACCTGCGCCACCTACGGCGGCATCCACGCGATGGCCGGCAACCCGACCGGCGCGATGGGCGTGCCGGATTACCTTGGCTGGCACTGGAAATCCAAGGCCGGCCTGCCGATCGTCTGCGTCCCGGGCTGCCCGATCCAGCCGGACAACCTGTCCGAGACCTTGGTCTACCTGCTCTACCAGGTGGCCGGCCAGGCGCCGATGATCCCGCTCGACGACGCGCTGCGGCCGACCTGGCTGTTCGGTGAGACAGTGCACGAGGGCTGCGACCGCGGCGGCTACTACGAGCAGGGCCAGTTCGCCACCGAGTACGGCAAGCCGACCTGCCTGGTGAAGCTGGGTTGCTGGGGTCCGGTTGTCAAGTGCAACGTCACCAAGCGCGGCTGGATGGACGGCATCGGCGGCTGTCCCAACGTCGGCGGCATCTGCATCGGCTGCACGATGCCCGGTTTCCCCGACAAGTTCATGCCATTCATGGACGAGCCGCCCGGTGCCAAGGTGTCGTCCGCCGCGAGTGCGGCGTACGGAACGGTGGTTCGGCGGCTGCGCGACCATCACCGACCAACACGGTCGACAAGGAACCGAAGTGGCGGCACACCGGCCGCGAACTGACCACCGGCTACCAGCCGCAACTGGTAGGGGAAGCGCGATGACCAAGATCCAGGACGCGCCGAGCACGCCGCAGCATGCCGACAGCGATGTCGTGGAGATGGCGTGGGATCCGATCACCCGGATCGTCGGCAGCCTCGGCATCTACGCCAGCATCGACTTCAAGCAGAAGATCGTGCAGCGAGTGCCACAGCACCTCGTCGATCTTCCGCGGCTACAGCATCTTCATGAAGGGCAAGGATCCGCGCGACGCGCACTTCATCACCAGCCGGATCTGCGGGATCTGCGGTGACAACCACGCGACCTGCTCGGTCTATACGCAGAACATGGCCTACGGCGTCGCCCCGCCGCACCTCGGCGAGTGGATCATCAACTGCGGCGAGGCCGCGGAGTACATGTTCGACCACAACATCTTCCAGGAGAACCTGGTCGGCGTGGACTACTGCGAGCGGATGGTCGGCGAGACCAACCCGGGCGTGCTGGAGCTGGCCAACAACACCGAGGCACCGCACGCGGCCGAGCACGGGTACAAGACCATCGGCGACATCATGCGCTCGCTCAACCCGCTCGAGGGTGACTTCTACCGCGAAGCGCTGCAGGTCAGCCGCTATACCCGGGAGATGTTCTGCCTGATGGAGGGCCGGCACGTCCACCCGTCCACGCTGTACCCGGGCGGCGTCGGCACGGTCGCGACGGTGCAGCTCTTCACCGACTACCTGACTCGGCTGATGCGCTACATCGAGTTCCTGAAGAAGGTCGTGCCGCTGCACGACGACCTGTTCGACTTCTTCTACGAGGCGCTGCCCGGCTACGAGCACGTCGGCGAGCGGCGGATCCTGCTCGGCTGCTGGGGCAGCCTGAACGATCCCGGCGTACTGCGATTTCAAGTACGAGCACATGACCGACTGGGGCCGGCGGATGTTCGTCACGCCGGGCATCGTCGTCGACGGCAAGCTGGTCACCAACGACCTCGTCGACATCAACCTCGGCATGCGGATCCTGCTCGGCCACTCCTTCTACGACGACTGGGAGGGCGCCGGCCACGAGGAGTTCGTCGAACGCGATCCGTTGGGCAACCCGGTCGACGTGCGGCATCCGTGGAACCAGCACACGCTGCCCAAGCCGGCCAAGCGCGACTTCGACAAGGCCTACAGCTGGACGATGTCGCCGCGCTGGTTCGACGGCAACGACCACCTCGCGCTCGACACCGGCGGCGGCCCGATCGCGCGGCTGTGGTCGACCGCGCTGTCCGGCCTGGTCGACATCGGCGGCTACGTGAAGGCGACCGGGCACAGCGTGCAGTTCAACCTGCCGAAGACCGCGCTCAAGCCGGCGGTGAGCTACGAGTGGAAGATCCCGCAGTGGAGCAACGCCATCGAGCGCAACCGGGCCCGCACCTACTTCCAGGTGTACGCCGCTGCCGCCGCGCTGCACTTCGTCGAGATGGGGCTGGCCGAGGTACGCGCCGGCCGCACCGACACCTGGACGCCGTTCACCGTGCCGGACGAGGCGATCGCGGTCGGCTTCACCGAGGCGGTGCGCGGCGTGCTCAGCCACCACATGGTGATCCGCGACGGCAAGATCGCGAACTACCACCCGTACCCGCCGACACCGTGGAACGGCAGCGTGCGCGACAGCTACGGCACCCCGGGTCCGTACGAGGACGCGGTGCAGAACACGCCGATCTTCGAGGAGAATCCGCCCGACCGGTTCAAGGGCATCGACATCATGCGCGCGGTGCGCAGCTTCGACCCGTGCCTGCCGTGCGGGGTGCACATGTACACCGGCAACGGCTCGTCGGTGCCGCCAGGTGCACTCGCCGGCCATCGCCGTCAAGCCGTACTGATGACCGGACGTACGACGAACTGCCCGGCCGCATCGAGGCGCTGCTGGACGACCTCGCCGCCACCGGCGACCAGCGGGTGGCCGAGGCCGCCGAGGAACTCGTCGCGGCGGTGGTCGGGCTCTACGGCGAGGGGCTGACCCGGGTCGATCGACGCTGCTGGCGGCGGCGCCGAACGGGCCGGCGCTGCTGCGCGGCCTGGCCGAGGACGATCTGGTCGGCAACCTGCTGCTGCTGCACGGGCTGCATCCGGACGACGCCGACGACCCGGATCCAGCAGGCACTGGACCGGGTGCGGCCCTACCTCGGCGCGCACGCCGGCGGCATCGACTATCTCGGCATCGACGCCGACGGCGTCGCCCACCTGCGGCTGGAGGGCAGCTGCGACGGCTGCGCCGGATCGGCGGCGACCGTTCACACGGCCGTCGAGCGCGCCGTGCTGGAGGCCGCGCCCGAGGTGCGGGCGATCGAGGTCGAGGGCATGGTGGCACCGCCCGACGCCGTCGCCGTTGCTGCAGATCGAGCTGCGCTGCCCGGACGGCCTGGCCGAGGCGGTCGGCGGATGACGGCGCATCACCGGCGATCCGTTCGGCGTGCTGCGCCGGGTGATGCAGCCGCGCCAGCGACCGCGGCCGGGTGAGGCGTGCGAGATGTGCGGCGAGCCGATCAGCCGAGCACAGCCACGTCGCGAGCCTGAGCGAGCGGCGGCTGCTGTGCACCTGCCGCGCCTGCTACCTGCTGTTCACCGCGCAGGGCGCCGGCGGCCGGCGGCTGCGGGCAGTGCCCGAGCGCTACCGAGAGGCCGACCGAGTTCGCGTTCAGCCAGGCGCAGTGGGACGACCTGGCCATCCCGGTCGGATCTGGTCTTCCTGTTCCAGCAGAGCGATGCCGAGGATCCAGACCGGCCGCGGTCAAGCTGGTCGCCTGCTACCCGAGCCCGGCCGGCGCGACCGAGTCGGAGCTCGATCTCGGTCCGCCTGGACCGAGATCGCGGCGGCCAACCCGGTGCTGGCCGACCTCGAGACCGACGTCGAGGCGGTACTGCGTGCGCCGGCACGACGAGCGGCAGCTTCACCTGCCTGCGTGGTGCCGATCGACGCCTGTTACGAGCTGGTCGGAGTGGTCCGCCAGTCACTGGCGCGGCTTCCAGGGCGGCGACCGAGGTGTGGCAGCCGGATCGACGACTTCTTCGCCGACCTGCGGCGTCGAGCCGCCGGGAACGCGCTGAATGGCCGAGCTCGACTTCGCCTGCACCGGCGCGCAGCCGGACTCGGCGCGGCCGCCGCGCCGACGATCGCGCTGCGGCTGCGGATCACCGAGTCGAGCGGGCACACCGGTGCACGCGATCGCGTTGCGCTGCCAGATCCGGATCGAGCCGCTCCGCCGTCGCTACGACGACAGCGAAGCCGACGCGCTGCGCGACCTGTTCGGCGAGCGGGCACGCTGGGGCGACACGCTCAAGCCGCTGCAGCTGGCGTTCGTCAACGCAGGTCGGTGCCGAGCTTCGCTGAGCACGATCGACATCGACCTGCCGCTGCCGTGCAGCTACGACTTCGACGTCGCGGCGAACAAGTACCTCTACGCCCTGGACGACGGCGAGGTGCCGCTGCTGCTGCTGTTCAGCGGCACCGTCTTCACCACTGGCGCGAACGGTTTCTCGGTGGCGCCGATCCCTGGCACAAGGAGGCCAGGTTCCGGCTGCCCGTGCGGGTTTGGCAGCAGACCATGCAGCTGCACTTCCCCGGCACCGCGTGGCTGCGGCTGGACCGAGGACAGCTTCGACGCGCTCACCGCTACCGGGCTCGCACGATCAGCTCAGCTGGGATGAGGCGATCGAGCGGCTGCTCAAGGAGGCCGGCGAATGAAACCTGCCACCGACCGGCCGTCTTCGCTGGAGCAGGCTCGCGCGCTGGCCGACACGGTGCTGTTCGAGGGCTACATGCTCTATCCCTACCGGGCCAACGATGCCAAGAACCGGGTGCGCTGGCAGTTCGGCGTGCTGACCCCGCCGGGCTATCGCTGGCGCTCGACCCGTCCGAACGCGCGTGCCTGCAAACTGACTGCCTGCTGGAGGGCACGCGTCACCGGAGCTGACGGTGCGGGTGCGCTTCCTGCACGTGCAGCAACGGACCGTCGAGCAGTGCCGGGGCGGCGAGTACGTGCCTGTCGACTCCCTCGATCTCGGCGACGCCAGCTACCTGCCGTGGGACGAGGCGGTGGTCCACGAGACGACGAGCACGCTGAGCTGCCCTGGCCACAGCTGGTCGCAGGACACCGACATCGAGGTTGACGGGGCGAGCGAGACCGAGCTGCTGCACGGTCCGGATGGCCAGCCGGCCGGCCGGCTGGTCCGGCGGCGGGAAGGTTTGCGGGCAACCCTGACGGTGACCAGCGAACCGATGCCCGGCCCGTACGGCGTGCGCCGGGTCCGGTTCCGGCTTACCAATACGGGCGATTGGCAGCCGGCCGGCCGGGATCAGCGCCAGGCCGCGTTGCGGCACGCCCTGGTCGCGGCTCACCTGCTGATCGACGTCGCCGGCGGCGCGTTCGTCTCGCTGCTGGATCCGCCCGAGTGGGCACGCGGGTACGCCGAGCGATGCGAACAGGTCGGCGCGTTTCCGGTACTGGCCGGCCCACCCGGTGATCGCCGGCTGCTGCTCGCCTCGCCGATCATCCTCTACGACCACCCTCAGGTGGCCCCGGAGAGCGTCTCGCAGTTCTGCGACGGCACCGAGATGGACGAGATGCTGACGCTGCGCACCAGCACCCTGACCGAGCAGGAGAAGCGACAGGTCCGGGGCAGCGACCCGCGCGCGGCGGCCCTGCTGGACGAGGTCGACAGCCTGCCGGCGGACCTGTTGGAGCGGCTGCACGGCGCTATCCGCGGCATGACCAGCCTGGCCAAGCCGACCGGGCCGGTGCCGGATGAGTGGACGCCCTGGTGGGATCCGGCAACCGACGGCAGCGTCGACCCGGACACCGACCTGGTACTGGTCGAGGGGGTGCCGATCAGCCGAGGCAGCCCGGTCCGGCTGCGGCCCGGCAGTCGACGGGCCGACGCGCACGATATGTTCCTCGACGGCCGCACCGCGACGGTGCAGGCGGTGCTGTCCGACGTGGACGGCGGAATCCCACCTGGCTGTGACCTTGGACGAACTGGCCGAGCTCGCCCAGGACGGACCCAACCCGCACGGCCGGTTCCTCTACTTCGCACCCGACGAGGTCGAGCCGATCCTGGCGGGTTCGTGATGCGCACCCTGATCGCCGGACTCGGCAACATCTTCGAGGGCGACGACGGCTTCGGCGTGGCGGTGGCCCGGCAGCTCATGGAGACCGACTGGCCGGCCGGGGTGGAGGTCCGCGACTTCGGGATCCGCGGCGTCCACCTGGCCTACCAGTTGCTCGACGGCTACGACCTGGTGGTGATCGTGGATGCGGCCAGCCGGGAAGGCGAGCCGGGCACCCTGTACGTGATCGACCATGCGGCGGACGGGGTACCGGCGCCCCTGCTCGACGCGCACGACCTGGGACCGGACGGCGTGCTGGCGCTGGTGCCCACGCTCGGCGGCACGCTCGGACGGGTCGTGGTGGTGGGTTGCGAGCCGGCCTCGCTGGCGCCACAGTGGGGGCTGTCCCCGGCGGTGGCGGCCGGCGTCGATGCGGCGGCGGCGCTCGTCCGGGACATCGTGCAACGAGCCGGCGGCACGGTGCCGGTGGCGGGGTTGGAGATCGGAGGTCGGCAGTGTTAGCTCGAACCTTCTTCCTGGCGGTTGTCGGTGCGGTGACGGCGGTGGTGGTGGGGGCCATCCCGGATATCAAGCGCTACCTCAAGATGCGTGCGATGTAAGGGCATTCGACCTATGTGCCTAGGCATTCCGGGACGCATCGTCTCGGTGGAAGCGGCCAACGACCTGGCCCGGGTCGAGGTCGCCGGAGTGGTGCGCGAGATCAACCTCGCGTTGCTGGACGGCCCGTGGGCAGCCGGCGACTACATCCTGATCCACAGCGGCTTCGCGCTGGAGCGGATGACCGCCGAACAGGCGCGCGACGCGCTGCAGGTGTTCGCCGACGGCGACGCGACCGGCTGGGCGCTGCCCAGCGAGCAGGCATTGCCATGACCGCCGGCCTGCACGCCGAAGCGTCGCTGCCGGGCCCGATCATGTTCGTGCGCTACGCCTTCCCACCGAACTACCACGGCTCGTGCGGGCCGCCGGACTCGCACAACCTGTTCGCCTACGGGGCGCACGGGGTCGTCGACAACGGCCTGCGCGACCTGGCCCGGCAGTTCGCCGGCGCCTGGCCGTATCTGGAGTTGATCGCGATGCGGGCCGGGCTCGGCGACCCGCTGGACCGGCGGGTGGTGGAGGCCTACTGGGTCGGAAATCCGCTGCTCGATCGGGTCGGCGTGCGTCCGATGGGCGACTCGATGGACGAGCGCTTCCGGATCCGCACCGGCCGGCAGTTCACCCGGCTTGCCGAGTCGGTGGTGGCCGGCGGCATGCCACATCACAGCTATCACGTCTTCTGCATCTATCCGTGGGTCGGCCTGCTCGGCGACGACCGCCGCTACCAGCAGGCGCTGATGGTGCTGGACCGCTGCCGGATCCGGTGGGGCCAGGTGCGGCAGGTGCTACCGACAGAGCTGGTCGTCGAATCCCGCCCGCTGGTCTTCGAGGCCGGCCGGTTGCTGCTCGGCGAGCCGAGGTTGGAGACCGTGCAGCGCACGCTCGACGGGCACGGGCTGGTGGACGAATTCGCCGTGAACGACTGGGTATCCCTGCACTGGGAGTGGGTCTGCGATCGGCTCACCCCGCGCCAGCTGACGGCGCTGCGGCACTACACCAGGCTGCATCTGGAGATCGTCAACGAGCGGCTGGATCACCCGGCCGCGATCACCGCGCTCGGCTGAGTGCCGACCTGCCGGCCGGCCGCCGGCAGCGGCCAGACCCGGGACAACCCCCAGCGCAGCCGATCGCCGGTGCGGTAACGCGGCGGACCCGGCAGCGACATCAGCAGGCCGCCGGCCGCCGAGTCGAGGCAGTAGGCGGTATGCGGGCCGCGGAAGGCCACCGAGGTGATCCGGCCGGCCAACGGGCCGCCCTCGGACACCCAGTCCGGCCGGACCAACAGCTGCCGGATTCCGTCGGCCGGTGCGGCACTGGCCACCAGGTCGCTTGTGCCGTCCGGTAGATCCACGGCAAGCGTGCCGTCGCCGGCTGGCCGCACCGGCGCCTGGAGCACCGCGTACGGCCCGGTCAGCCCCGCCGCGGCCAGGCTGACCGGCTCCTCGTACAGCTGCGCCGGCCTGCCGAACTGGATCACCCGGCCGCCGTCCAGCAGGGCGATCCGGTGGGCCCTGGCCAGCGCCTCGGCCGGATCGTGGGTAGCCAGCACGACCGCCGCCTCGGTGCGCCGCTGCTCGGCCACCACCAGCTCCTGAAACGCCTGTCGCAACGAGGTGTCCAGGTGCGCGGTCGGCTCGTCCAGCAGGTACAGCCTGGCCGCCCGGGCCAGCGCCCGGGCCAGCCCCACCCGTTGCTGCTCACCGCCGGACAGCGCGGCCGGCCGCCGATCCGCCAGCCGAGCGATGTCGAGCCGGTCGAGCTGGCGCATCGCCTCGGTGCAGGCGTCCCGCCGAGACCGGCCGGCCCGGCGCAGCGGATAGGCGACGGTGTCGAGCACCGAGAGGTGCGGCCAGAGCGCCGCGTGCTGAAAGACCATGCCGATGTCGCGACGCTCCGGGGGCAGGTCGTCGGAAACCCGTTTGCCGTGCAGCCAGATCTCACCGCCGGACGGGCGTACCAGGCCGGCGACGGCGTGCAACAGGGTCGACTTGCCGGACCCGGAGACGCCGAGCAGGGCGACGATCTCGCCGGCCGCGACCTCGACCGAGGTGCCGGCCAGCGCCGTGACCGATCCGTACCGGACCACCAACTCCCGACAATGCAGGGCGTTGCTACCAGGCACCGGTCACCGCCAGCGCGGGTGCCGGTTCGACGGTCCGCTCCGCACCGGTCCGCTCCGCACCGGTCCGCTCCGCACCGGTCCGCAGCAGCCACCAGGCCGGCAGTGCGGCCACCAGCACCAGCGCTGTGAGCACCACTGACAGCGCCGCGGTGGGACCGATCGCGCCGAGTTCCTGGCTGTTCAGTACCGCCACCGCGAGTGTCTGGTTGCCGCCGGAGTAGAGCAGGCTGGACATGGTGACCTCGTGCAGGGCCGCCAGGAAGACCAGCATCCAGGCGCCGAGCAGCGCGGGTGCCAGGGCAGGCAACCACACCGTGCGAGCCGCGGTGGCCGGTCCCGCCCCACTGATCCGCGCCGCCTGCCACTCCGCGGGCGGCAGCCGGTCGGCGGCTCCGGAGATCGTCCGGTGGGCCAGCGCCCAGAACTTGGCCAGGTAGGCGAGCAGGATCAGCGCCAGGCTGCCGTCGAACCAGCGTCCGTAGGCAACCAGTAGTCCCACCGCCAGGGTGGAGCCGGGGATCGCAAAGGCGACCATGGCCAGCGGGCCGAGCAGCCGGCCGGCCCGGCGTCGTTCCAGCGCGGTGATCAGCGCGCCCAACCCGGTCAGCACGCAGGCGGCGACCGCGGCCAGTTGCACGCTGTGCCCCAGCGCGACCAGCGTCGGCCGGTCCAGGGCGCTGCGGAAGTTGTCCAGCGTCCAGTTCGACGGGGTCGGTGGCAGGCCGACCGCCCGGGTGAGCGCGGCGCTGGCCAGCGCGACAGTGGGCAGGGCGACCGCGAGCGTCGAGTATCCGATGACGGCGGCGGTGGGCAGCAGGGTGCGCCGATTGGCTGCCTGGCCGAGCCCGGCCGCCGCCGGCTGGCCGGTGCGAACCGAGCGCAGGCTCGGTGCCAGCAGCAGGTCCGCCGGCAGCAGGATTACCGCGGCCAGCAGCACCAGGCCGAGGGCCAGCGTGACCGCGTCGGTGAATGCCGCCGGGTCGCTGGCCAACGCGAGATCCGCATAGATCCGCGTGGTGATCGTCTCGAAGCCGGCCTGGGCACCGAGCACCTGCGGCACCGCGAAGCTCTCCAGGGTGGCGACGAAGATGAGCGCCGCCTCGGCCGCAAGCACCGGCCGAAGCAGCGGCAGGGTGACCGTGCGCAGGACCTGCCAGCCGCCCGCGCCGGACAGCCTGGCGGCCCGTTCGAACTCCGGCGCCGCACGGGTGGCCAGACCAGCCGAGCTGAGCAGGAAGCTCAACGGCACCGCATCGACCACCAGCACCGTGACGATGCCGGCCGGACCGGTCAGCCCGCTCCAGTGCAGCCCGAACAGCTGGTCGGTGAAGCCGGCCCGGTCGTAGGCCTGGGTCCAACTGTAGCCAAGCACGAACTGGGGAATGACCAGCGGCAGCACCACCAGCACGCACAGCAGGCCGCGGCAGGCGAGTCCGTCCCGCCGCAGGAACAGGGCGAGCGCGGTGCCCAGTGGCACGGCGAGCAACGGCACCACGCAGGCCAACGCGAGCGAATGGGCGGCCGCCAGGGCAAGACCCGGCGCGTGCAGCGCATGCCGCAACGAGGAGCTGCCACTGTCGAACACCACCTGGATCAGCCGGACGAGCGGCACCGCAACCAGGCCGACGGCTGCCAGCACCGCGACGGACAACAGCCCCGTGTCCGCTCCGTCGCGGCGCCGCATGCCGGTCAGTGCCCGAAAACCGAGGCGTATTCGGTCAGCACCGACTGGTAGCTGTCGAACAGGCTCGGCCAGTCCGGTTGCGCGATCGGGCTGCCCGCCGGGATCGGCGGCCCGTCGAGGCCGGGCAGCGTCGGGTAGGTGTCCTGGGCCGCCATGATCGTCTGCGCGGCGCGGCTGGCCGCGTAGTCGGCGAACCGAGTCGCCATCGGGGACAGGCCCTTGCTGGTGGTGACCCCGATCGGCGCGTAGATCGCGGCAGCGCCCGGCCGCGGCCAGCTCACCGTGATCGGCGAGCCCTTGCGCTGGGCGGCGTAGGCGGCGTTGGCCAGCGTCACCCCGGCCAGGTACTTGCCCTGCTCGACGCCGGTCAGCGTGTCGGCCGGCGCGCTCAACTGCACCGCCCCGTTGCGCTTGAGGTGCCGGTAGTAGTCCAGGCCGTAGCCCGGCGTGGCCGCCAGGTAACCCAGCAGGCCGAGCGCCGATGCCGCGAAGCTCGGGTTCGGCAGCGCCACCCGGTTGCGGTACTCGGGCTTGGCCAGGTCGGCCCAGCTGGCCGGCGGCTGGACACCGGTTCGGGTCACCACCGTCAGGTACAGCAGGTCGATGCCGGTGAAGTGCGACGTCCGGTAGGCACTCGGAATGTCGGCGGCGTTGGGCGGGCTCCAGGCTCGCAGCAGGCCCTGGGCGTCGTAGCCGTGCATGGTCAACGGGTCGCAGGCCCAGATGACGTCGGCCTTGACGCCGCCGGCGCGTTGGTCGGCGGCCACCCGGGCGTTCAGTTGGCCGGTAGGTGCTCGGAACACGGTCACCTTGGCGCCGTCATTCGCCTTCTCGAAGCCGGCCACCACCGCCTGCTCGACGTTCGCGCTGGCGCAGGTGTAGAGCGTCAGCGAGGAGCCGGCCTGGGCGCTGGTCGAGGTGCAGCCGGCGATCAGTGTGGCCAGCAGCACCGCCGCTGCGATCAGCCGTACGGTCACGGCGTCCCTCCCTTCCGGGCAGGGTCTCAGTTGCTGCTTCCGGCGGCGAGCCGGCCGGCCCGGTCCGGCACCTCGAGTCCGAGGATCCAGGAATGTGTTGCTACGGCCACCGGTGAGCCGGTGGGTAGCTCGGCCGCCGGCCGCGGTTGCCGGCCGTGCCGTACGTCCGGCTCCCAGCGGTGGGGGTCGTCGGTGAGGCCGAGCAGGTAGGTAACGGTGCAGTCGAGCGCGATCGCCAGCTCGGGCAGCTTGGCGACGTCCACCCCCGCGCCGTGCTCCAGGCTGGAGACGGCTCGATTGGTGGTCTGCAGGCCGCAGCGGCCGAGCCTGGTCACCACCTGTTTTTGGGTCAGCCCAAGTTCCACACGGCGCTGCCGCAGCCGCCTGGTGATCAGCACTTGCCGATCGGGCCACGATTCCGGGTTGATCTGACCCATGGTGCCTCCCGTGGGGAGATACCCCGATCCTGAACCGGGTCGGCCGATCCGTCAATACCAGAGTCCGGGAATGTGTCGCCTACGGCTCGGCCGTGCCCATGTCGGCCAGCGCGTGGATCTCGTAGCGAGCGAAGTTGAAGATCGGCGCCCTGGCCAGCAGCCGCTCGAACTCCTCGTGCGAGTCAACCTGGTAGATCCAGGCACCGCCGTGCGCACCCACCACGTGATAGCGGGCCAGCACCTTGCCTTCGTTCTCCAGCGTGGCACCGTACTCGGCCATCCGGCCGACCGCCTGAGCCATCTCGCGCGAGAGCAGCGACAGTTCCATCCGCCACAGCACGAGAAACTTCATCGCGCGCCCTTCCGGTCTGCCCGAGCCGCCAATCTGGAAGCTTCGGCTGCGCGGATCACCTGCGATGCTCGCCAGCTCGCATGATCAAGGCCACGCATGCAGGAATATGGCCGATGGTCGAGCTGATTGCAACGGCGAGCTAGCCACAGGGGTCTGGTACGAATGAGCGGCGTGGCGCGCGAAGACCGGGAGTTCGGTAATGAGCCGCCGGCCATCTCGATCGATCCAGGAGGCATCGTGAAGCTTCTTCTCACCTCTGGCGGCGTCACGAACCCGAGCATCACCCGTGCCCTGACCGACCCGCTGGGCAAACCGACCGAAGAGGCCACCGCGCTGTGCATTCCCACAGCTCAGTGGGGCCACCCCATGTGCGGGCCGGCCTCGGCGCGCGGCTTCGTCAGCGGCCTGCCCCCGTGGGGCGGAATGACCTCGATGGAATGGAAATCACTGGGCCTGCTCGAACTGTCGGCGCTACCCAGCATCGGCGAGGAGCGCTGGGTGCCCTGGGTCCGAGAAGCCGATGTCCTGTTGGTGGACGGCGGAGATGCGACGTACCTGTGCCACTGGATGCACGAGTCCGGGCTGGCGCCCTCCTACCGTCACTGGCCGAGACGGTCTGGGTGGGAGTGAGCGCCGGCAGCATGGTGATGACTCCCCGGATCGGCGCCGCCTTCGTGGAATGGCCGGCGGCGAAAAGCGACAAGACTTTGGGAGTCGTCAACTTCTCGATCTTTCCCCACCTGGACGTCTTCCCGACGAACACGCTCGCCGAGGCGGAGCGCTGGGCCGCCGAGATCAACGGGCCGGCGTACGCCCTGGACGACCAAACGGCCATCAAGGTCGCCAGCGGCACGGTCGAGGTCGTCTCTGAGGGCCGCTGGAAGCAGTTCCACAACAGCCAGGACTGACGAGACGTCGAAGGCGGCGAGTTCAGAAGCTCGTACCGCATCGCGGGCTACCGCACCCGCGTGTCGCGATGTGCTCCAGAAGCCGTCGCTATGGAGCAGACTGCCGCGCCGCTCAAGGCGCGCAGATAGACCAGTAGGTCAACCGGTACGACACATAGCTGCCGCTTCGCCTCGAAGGGCATCGCTTGCGCTATTACCCGAGGTGCTCAAAGGTTAGGACGTGACCGCAGATGAACCTGACGAATTTGGTACTCGGGATACGAACGCGCCGGACGTTCACGGTGGCACCGCGATGCCGCAGGGTGCCCTCCCTAGAACCCTTCGAGAGTTTGCGTTCTTTCCGCTTCATCGACCAGAGTTCATTGCCGATGGGGGTGAACGTGGACGCGTCGCCTGGGGCGACGTGCTCCAATCGCTCGCCGACCTCGCTGAGCTAGAGGATTGGACCGGGCAATATGACCTCGCGCGACCGCTGCCGATCCTGGACAGCTACGTCCGTTACACCTACCAACGTCTCGTCCTCGAAGACAAAGTCGCCGAGTCGATCGACGGCGAGACAGCGGCGCTAAACACCGGGCTCCTGACTGCCCACGCGGAGGACATCTTCGGCCTGTTCACGAAGAACCGCCAGGGGGCTCAGCCCTGGGTATTCCTCAGGTGGGCAGCCGAATCGGACAGGATCCTTCTCAGATCATTCCCCGATCCGCCGCATATGGCGGAGTACGTGTCAACAGCTGCAGACCTCGTTTACGACTGGCGACGCCCACTGAAACTCGCGTATGAGCACATACTCGTCAACAACATCGAACGCTTTCCCGCCGAACTAGCTGAGCATCCAATGCGTGCCCGACAAGCGCTCGACCTCGCAGTCGCTTGGACGCTCAAGAGGGCGCGACGCAACTACAAGATCGTCGTGCCTCAGTGGTACCCGCGCCTCGGGGTAGTAAGCGGCGCACAGTTCCTAATGCCGCTTGACCTCTCAGGTCGCGGCCAGGCCGACCTGGCGCTAGTGGTCTCAGCGGTTGGCGAGACTGCCTATCGCGGCCATACGGTGCTAACGCTCGACATGGCATACACCAATGCCCGACTGGTCGCGAGGCCGGACAGCGAGTGGCTTCGGCCTGTTGCGCCGTCGATCCCCTCAGTCGAGGAAGCATTCGCAGACGCCACCGCTCTCGAACATTGACCACGGAATAGCACCCTTTGCGAGCGTGACAACGCGGCGACGCAAACCGTCGATAGGTGCGGAGGGCATGGACGATCGATCCGCGCAGATACGCCGAAATGGCGTGACGGAACGACCGAAGTTGTCGGTCCCCGGATCGTGAGTGGCGTTCCCCCTATAGGTTGGCACTACTGTCCGGCGCTTGTGTCTGAGAGTCCGTGGGCGCCGTGACATGGTCGGAGTTCTTGTGGCTTCGGGGAACCGGCTGAACGTCTACGCCTGCTTCTTTTGCCCAACTCCGGAAGTAATTGCCGATGCTCCGCGTGGATTCGTCCGCCCATCTTGCACCGATGCTGTCGCGTATGGCTTTGCCGACCTCCCTTGGGGTGGCTGCCGGATCCTCAGCCAGGAGTTGCAGGCCGGCCTTGCCGCCAGGGGCTCGTGCGAGCAAGGAACGCAGGATCTCCGGCTGGATCTGCCCGTCTTGAATCAATCCCGGGGCGCTGACACGCACCCTGCCATCGGAGTCGACCGAAACGGCCCCTAGCGATGCGAGCGTGCGAATACCACGACGCTGCGGGTTGTTTCCGGGCTCCAGCATGATCGGCTCACCGGAAGCGAGATTGAGAAGCACCACCCTGGCATGGCCGAGCGCCTCCTGAGGGACGCTTGGCCGCACCCTCATTGCCGAGCGTGACGAGAGGAGCAACTGACGAGCAGGCTGATCATCATTTGTGACCGAGAACATGCCCCCTCGGCGGGCAACTAGTCCCGCATATTCAAACCAGCCGAGGAACACTCGTGCGTACACCCTCCACGTATTCTCAGTAACAGCCACAGCAGGGAATGCCGTTGGCAGCGCCCGAGCATAATGCTCCACGTCAACTTGGCGATCTAGCTTTTCGTCCAGGTCTTTCAACGTTGTAAACGCGCGGTGCCGTCGGAGCGACCGGCCGATTTGAGTTCGGATTTCCATCTCGGGATCGTTGGCGCTAATGACCTCCGGGGTGAGACGAACCCGCAGCGGCTCGTAGATAGCCACGCCTAGCAATCGAAGTTCGCGCGATAGGTTAAAGATCACCTTGTCGCTTGTTTGGAGCTCCTGAGCCAATTCTCCAACCGAAGCACTTCCGCCACTCCGCATCACTGAGGGAAGTAGTCGGGCAACTGAATTTGGGGTCTGCCGGAGGATGTACGAATCCTCGACGGGTACGCGGCCGGTGGTCAGGTAGTCGCGGAAAGTATCCCAGTACGTGTCGATTCGATCGCCGATTTGCACGAGCAGCCTGCGGTCTACGAGCGACTGTACGGCCTGGTGGTTATACCGTTCTGTGACCTCGCTGGCCGCGATCGGCGCATACCTCGCGACGTAGTTCAAGATCTCCCGCTGGCTTGGGGTCAACTCGGCAAGGTCGGCTTCGAAGAGCGACTGAACGTTTAGCGCCTCCGCGAGGAGTTTCTCCTGCGTAACTCCCTTGCTCAACTCACTAATGACGTGATCAGACAACTTTTTCAGCAGCCATGGCAAACCCTGGCTGTACTCGCGAAGTCGGTCGCGCAGATCTCGGACGAGTTTTGCATTCGCTCGTCTTTCCAGACGGTCGATAAGGGTCGAGACTTCTTTGGAGCCGAAAGGCTCCATAACAAGGACCCTGGCATTGGCGCGGATCTCGTCTCGAAGTTGGTAGGGATGCCCCTCTGTCCACCCAACGAGATCGGTCTTCCAAGCGAAGCCCACGATAAGGGGGATCCGGAGCTCACGTATGCCCATGCTGAGGTCCCTGAAAGCTCGAGTGAGCTCCTCAGATCGAAAAACGTTTTCGAACTGGTCGAAGAAGATCAAAAGCCGCTTGGAAGGATCGCCCCAGTCGGCCTTCCCCAACGACTGAAGTGCGCTGGGGAGGCTTGCCCAGCTCGCAGCTGCGGGTTGACGGAGAATTCCTTTGGCCTCGGCCTCGATCGCTGCCTTCTGGAGAACCTCCACGACGTACCGAGGCGTTGATGCGGTGCGCGTGTCCATGACCAAGGCGTGTCCGGCCTGGCTTGTGATCATGTCGGCAAATTTCAGCGCAAGGCTGCTCTTACCCCAGCCCGACCTCGCATTGAGGACATACACCAGCTCACCTTGTGCGATGGCTGCCGCAAGCTTCGCCATCAGCTCGTTACGGCCAACAAAGAATTTCGGCGATGCGGGGAGTTGATATTGGAAGTCCTCGCTGCTTCCTTGCACTGTGGCCAGGATGTGAGACTCGATGGAGGGCGTGGGAGGGGGCGTTGGTAGCGCTTCTCGTCCATCAACGACACGAAGGCCTTGCGCGTAGGAATCAGACTCCAACAGCTCGCGGGTGGGCGCCGGAACATTGCCCGATGCTGCCCAGCACAGGACCTGGATCGGGACCCGAGATTCTGGGTCAAGCTCCAGAACCGCGCTGTATGTTCCGTCCGCAGTAATGACGACAGCTGGGTCGCTCGTCGTTCGACTCGTGAACGGGGGACTAGTTATTAAGCCCTCAGATTTCAGCCTTTCAACGATTGCGTCTGCTGGGAGGTATAAGAACTTGCCGTCCTGTCTGGTAATGGCGCGAGCTTTCTCCTCACCGTCGGGCGTGAGTCTTGGAAGAACCACCATCAGTCCCAAGGCATCTGCATCGTCGAAGCGCTCCACTGTGAGCTTTCCGTAGAAGCTCGTTAGCTCCGTTGCTTTTACAGCGCGGCCGTAGACCTTGCACTCAGCGATCGCGTGGGCTGCAGAGAGCCTATGAGTTGTGGTGACGTCGAGTTCGATTCCTTCAGATGTCACATTGATCTTTGAGGCCGATGGAGGGTCGTAGCCATATATCCGAAGAAGGTTGCCGACGAAGACCTCGAACAGATGCCCTCGAGCGTTGGCGGCCGCCTGCGGCGTCGCACCGTCGGCGAGCACGATGACGCGCACCTGCTCCACGGTGTTTTGTTCCACGATACAAAAGCCTGCCATAGAGGTATGGATTCGAAAAATCTTGCTCTACTGCGCCGTGGCCTTGAGAGGACCAGCAAGACAGGCCGATGTGGCGGTGACACCCATCCGTAGGGCAGACCCTTCCGTCTGACGGCAGGAGCCCAGTGAAGTGCATCGCATATCGCCAGGAAGCAGCGAGGCTCTGATGCACAGAGTCGGCGGTCGCGTGGTCGTGATTGCGGAGCGCCTGCTCCGGGCTAACCTGGTTGCTTCATCCACTTGCTGGAGCGTCGACGCTCCAAGGGCCGCCGGGCTCTGGCCTGAAGTCCCGGAGGTCGCCATGACCACCAGTATCCCGTCGACCGACATCGCCGTGTCGGTCGAGCCGCTGTTCACCTCGAACGAGAGGATCGCGTTGGCCGGCTTCCTGGCCGGCTACAGCGGCCTGACCCGCGACGCCTACGCACTGGATCTCCGGATGTACACCGCCTGGTGTCAGCAGCACGACCTGCACCTGTTCCAGGCCCGCCGCGCAGACATCGAGTGCTTCGGCCGCGAGATGGAGGCCCGCGGCCGGGCCCGGGCCACCATCGCCCGCCGGCTGTGCACCATCGCCGGCTTCTACCGCTACGCCGTCGAGGAGGAGCTGCTCGAACACTCCCCTGCCGTGCACGTGCGCAGGCCCCGGCTGGACCACGAGTCCCACGCGGTCGGATTGGACCGCAACGAGGTCGGCTCGCTACTGGTCGCCGCCGGCCTCGGCGCACCGAACGAGCACGCCCTGATCTCGCTGCTGGCGATTAACGGCCTGCGGATCTCCGAAGCGCTCGGCGCCGACATCGACAAGCTGGGACTCGAACGCGGCCACCGCACCCTGACCGTGCTGCGCAAGGGCGGCAAGATCGTCACCATCCCGCTGGCACCGCGCACCGCCCGAGCGATCGACCTGGCCATCGGCGAACGACTCGACGGCCCAATCTTCCTCAGGCTCGACGGGCAACGGATGGACCGCCACTGCGCCAGCCGCATCGTGCGCCGGGTCGCCCGCCGCGCTGGCATCGGCAAGCCCATCGGCCCACACACCCTGCGCCACGCCTTCATCACCGCAGCCCTCGACGCCGGCGTCGCGCTGCGAGACGTGCAAGAAGCCGCCTCCCACGCCGACCCACGAACCACCATGCGCTACGACCGCGCCCGCGTCTCCCTCGACCGACACGCCACCTACATCGTCGCCGCCTACCTCGCCGGCGCCGCCCGCTGAGCACACCCGCCCCGCCGGCCGGGCGGCCAACCGCCGCTCGGCCGCGCGGACGGACAAAGCGCCCGGAGGCCTCGATATGCGCGGCTGGCTGTCTTCGAGGGACTGGCCGATGATCGGTGTAATTGATCATGGCTTCTAGTTGGTGTTGAGGGGGACGATACGGTCTTCGAAGGTGATCGCGAAGGCGTTGAGTGCCGGCTTCCACCGCATCGCCCAGCGGGCCCGGCCGCGGCCGGTCGGGTCCAGTGATCGGGTGACCAGGTAGAGGCACTTCAGGGCGGCCTGCTCGGTCGGGAAGTGACCGCGTGCGCGGACCGCGCGGCGGTAGCGGGCGTTGAGCGATTCGATCGCGTTGGTCGAGCAGATGATGCGCCGGATTGAGGTTAGGGGTGTCATCGCCTTCAATCACTAGTACGCCAGCCAGGGATCGCCCGACTGCTTTACTTCTCTTCTGGGCTCTGCACGTGTCGTAACAAGTCTTTCTTAACGGAGTGCTAGATGATCACTTTCGATCCAGAGTCAGCCGATGGTCAGTGGCTCCATCAACGCCTCGTCGAAGTGGTGGCCGATAAAGTCGTTGCTGCATCCGTGGCGAAAGAAGCCGACCCGGTGCGACGTTTCCTGCTGATTGGAGACGAGTGGTCCGGTCGCACACGAGTCCTTCGACTCGTCACGCAGTCGCTCCAAGATCACGACGGGTTTAACGACGTTTCGGTGCTAATCCTCGATCCGTTTACCGACTTGCAAGTCTCACCTAGCGGCGGTCCTCCTGGCCGAACCGCCAAGCAGGTCGGAGACCTCCTACTCTTCCTATCGACGATTTTCGCACCGGTTCCTCACCTCGACATCATGAGCAAAGTGCTCGCCGTGTCGGGCGCTGGAGCCGTGGTAGCGGGCGACAACAGCGAGCGCCGAATGCTAGAGGCACGCCCGCGCGCGCCTGGTACGGTCAACGAGTTTGTCAACCAAGTGCGTGGGATTATCCGAATGCGACCCACCGTCGTGATCTGCGTGTTAGACGTGGAACGCGTTGGTTCCCCGGCGGACGCGCGAGAGCTGATAATCAAACTGCAGCTTCTTGAGGCGGTACACGACTGCCGCGTAATCACCGTCCTTGCCTGCAGCATGGAAACTGCATCGGAAGTGCAGACGTCTGGTGTCCAACGCTGGACACCGATCGTGATACCCGAGGTTACTGCCGAGCAAGCTGCGCGCTGGCTCGGTCAACCACTCGACTTGGCAGCCTCGGTCTGCGACTTGGCCAAAGGCCGGGCAGCTCTGATCGTCGCGTTCTCGCGTGTGCTCGCCACAGCACAATCGCTCCCGTCGGCCGAGCAGGCAGCCGCGTTCCTCAAGTCCTGGGCCCGCGACTACGTTATCGACACTGTCCTTGACTCTGCACGCGAAGAGGGATTCGACAAGCAGTCTGAGCAACGTGTGCTGGATTGTCTGGATGCTGCCGCTCTGCTTGCGCTGCAGGGCGATCAGTGCAGACCATCTGTACTCGACGCCGCAGGCCTTGGCGCGGCACGGCGCGACCTCCAGCGAACCGGTCGCAACGCACTGCCCGAGCGATGGTTGATCGAGCGCATCCTGACCACAGGCTGCAAGGAAGAACAATGGCGCCTACCGCGACTGATTGCGACGTTGCTGCGCGAGAACCTGTTCACTCGCATAACGCAGGCACGCGCCGACATGGCATCGGCCGATGCCTCACCCGACATCAAGCCGCCAATCATTCAGCGCACAGAACATTATCTCAACGCGCTGTTCACGTCCTGCTGGAACAACTTGGCGTTGATCAGTCCGCACGCAGTGTTCGCGGCAAGTGCCGTAGGGCGGATGGACTTTGTCGAGTACCACCGACGGGCCTGCGCTCAAGCGGCGCTAGATCGACGCGTCGACGACGCCCACTTGCTCGCCCGCCAGTTGCGTGGTCACGGATTGAAGCGCTGGGATGACGCGCACCTTATGCAGACGGCGCAAGATGTCTTCAATACGCTCAGCCTAACGCCACAGGAGTACCAGCCCCGGAAGATTCGTCGCGATCTGCTGGCCGTAGCCACAGCGGCACGAAAGTTACGACAGGATCACCGACCAGACTTGGACACACCGCTCAAAGACCTTAGCAGCGCTGCGCAGCACCGGATGCGGAGTGGAGTCCGCCCCGAAGCAACGCGACTATTGGCCGATGTGCTGCTCGTGCTTGAATCGCGTGAACAGCCGCTGGACGCCTTCGTGCCAAGCCGGGAGCTCATCGACCTCGCGCGCGACCTGCCCGACGTTCGGAGGTTGGTACTTTTATGTGTCGTGGGGGCGACCTATAATGCTGCCAATTTCGATATCGCTCTTCATTGCATCTTGCACCTGACCAGTGATTTGGCGTTCGGCCCGGGGCCATGCTCCATTCACGGTGGCGCGGCCAGCCGATTGGAGATGACTGCATCCTTACTCACCGTCGCGTGCACGGGGTGGAGCGGTGATCGGCAGGCCGCACGCACAGCCAGCGGCAAGTGTGTACGGGCAGCAATGCGCGCTGCTATGGCAGACCCCGACCCGGCGCGCGGCACCGGCCTAGCTATATCCATCATGCGAACACCTATCAGCTACGACCGAGACTGTGAAGAGTTTTCGATCTCGGTCCTCGTACGAATCGCCCGCCGAGCATCGTCAAGCGACCGTGCCCGACTTTCCGCGCTCGCCTACTTGATCTCCCACATGAGATCCCGGGATGACTACGTACAACTCGCTACGGCGGCTGTTGCTGATCTGCTGCTACGCGCTGAACGCGCCGTGCCGGAAGATGAATGCTACTACTGGGCCTTCGCTGCCGACTATCTTGAACGCGGGGTTAGTCAGCAACACGCCGATGTCTATCGATACATGGCTGCCGCACTAGCGGTCGGCCATGCCAATAGCGCTGCTCCCGCTGAACTCGCCAACCTGGACTGTGACATCGGCACCCCGAGCACGTGGCCCGCGGCAGGCGCCATCCTCACGGGCGACGGCTTCAATATCCCCATCGACGCCTCGCACCGCGACTACGCGTTTTCTCTCGGGAGAGGGACACGTGCATCGTCGGCGGCGCTTGTCGATGAGTGGCTAGACCGCTTGATCGACCTCCTGCCTTTGCCTTGGTTCGATAACCTCGACCTACTTCGGCTGGAAACCGAAATTCTGGTGCGAGAGGCCCTCGCAGATGCAGGCAGGATAGTAAATTGCGACCCATTTGACATCGCAGAACGCTTCGCGCTGCTCGACGCATTGCCGGACTTATTGGGTTCCGCCCCTAGGATCCCGTAGCGCGCTCACGATAACAGCCGATTCTGGCAGCTGCGCACCTCGGATAGCACCCACTCGCTCTTGTCCTGGCTCACCCCTCAGGCATGCAGCGGTCGCCTGCAATTGCCCATAACGCGTGAGCGCAACTCACAGATATCGCTCGGCGAGGTGCACAGAGTCGGCAACTTGTTTGACTCGACCTCGGGAGCCTGGGAGCAGCATCCTCAGGCGTTGGACCTGGTCGGGTTCGCTCGCGAATCGGCTGCCGTCGTCCTGGCGATGTTCTGGCTCACGAACGGCCCGCGGCTCGATCGGGTCCACCCGGTGAGGTTGTGGCTCAAGAGAGGTCTGCGCTGCCGGTAGTTGCATTGCCCTCCTCGCCAAGTCCGGTCCGGTGAATTTGAGGAGGCGAGGGCGTGGCTGACGATGTGATGATCAGCGTGGATCCGCACAAGGCGAGCAACACCGCGGCGGTCATGGACCCGGTCACGAAGATCGTGATCGACAGCCGGCGGTTCACGAACACGGCTGCCGGCTACCGGCAGCTGCGTGAGTTCAGTGGCCGCTGGCAGCAACGCCGGTGGGCGGTCGAGGGCTGCCACGGCGCCGGCCGATCGCTGGCCCAACGCCTGGTCGCCGACGGCGAGCTGGTGCTCGACGTCCCGGCCAAGCTCGCTGCTCGGGTGCGGGTCTACTCCCAAGGACACGGCCGCAAGACCGACGTCAACGACGCGGTCTCGATCGGACTCGCCGCGCTGAACAGCGGCAGCGTGGTCCGCGGTCCGCACCGACGACACCCTCGTTAGCCTGCGGCTCTTGTCCGACCGGCGTGACGAGCTCGCTGCCCTGCGGACCCAGGCCGTCTGCCGCTTGCACCGTCTGCTGGCCGAACTCACGCCGGGCGGCACCCACCGCGGCCTCAAGGCCAGCCGAGCCCAGCAGCTACTGGACAAGCTGCGACCCGCGGACCCGGTCGCGCAGGTCCGGCTCCAGCTCGCCGCCCAGCATCTGGAAGACATCTGCGCACTGGACGCGAAGATGAAGGCCGTCCGCGCTCAGATCGAGGAGCTGGTCAAGACGACCGGCTCGCACCTGGCCGACCTCTACGGAGTCGGCCCGGTGATCGCCGGCCGCATCCTGGCCGAGGTCGAGACCATCGACCGGTTCCCCTCAAAGGACCACTTCGCCTCCTACAACGGCATCGCGCCCATCGATGCCTCCTCCGGCGACCACGTCCGACACCGGCTGTCCCGAGCCGGGAACCGGCGGCTGAACCACGCGCTCCACATGATGGCGGTGACCCAAATCCGCTATCCCGAAAGCGAGGGCCGCCGCTATTACGAACGCAAGCGATTGGAGGGCAAGACCCCGAAAGAAGCGCTGCGCTGCCTCAAGCGTCGACTCTCCGACGCCGTCTACCGGCAGCTGCTCGCCGACCGGCCGAGCACAATCGATGCGTGCGGATCACCTACGACCGCGCCGCCAACGCGGCCTACATCTACCTCACCGACGCCGAACTCGAAGCCGGACACACCACCACCCTCGCGGCGCTCCCTCCCGGGATCGACGGCTTCGTCGCGCTCGACTGGCAAGACGACCGCCTCGTCGGTATCGAAGTCCACATCACGAACGACTAGATCAGCGACCAACGCTTGACAGAGAGGAGCCGATCTGTGCGGCCTGTGGATGCCGAGAATGTGGTGCGCGGGGCGCGGTTGGGTGAGTACGCGTGTCCTTAGCCAGGCCGACCAGCGTTGCGCAACCGAGCGAGCAACGAGGACCGGAAATTTAGCCGGCGTCGGCGCGGCGGACCAGCTCCCGGGCCGCCGCGCGCGCCTCGGTCGCGATCGACTTCGCGTCGGCGGTGCGCAACTCGGCGCGCTCGACGACCACAGTGCCGCCGACCAGCAGCAGCTCCAGCGGCGCCGGTGGTCCGAACACCAGCGCGCACACCGGATCGGCGATGTCGGCGTGCCCGAGGCCGTCCAGTCGCCACAGCGCGAGATCGGCCAGCTTGCCCACCTCGATCGAGCCCAGGTCGTCCTGCCGGCCCAGGCACCGGGCGCCGCCCATGGTGCCCATCGCCAGCGCCTGGCGTGCGGTCAGCGCCTGCGGGCCGCGCCGGTAGCGGGCGGCAAGCACCGCCTGCCGTAGCTCCTCGGCCAGCCTGCTGTGCTCGTTGGAGGCCACCCCGTCCACGCCGAGCCCGACCGGCAAGCCCGCGTCGAGCAGTTCCGGCACCGGGGCGATGCCCGAGCCCAGCCGCCCGTTGGAACTCGGGCAGTGCGCCACCCCCGTCCCGGTGGCGGCAAGCCTGGCGATGTCGGGCTCGGACAGGTGCACGCAGTGCGCCAGCCAGACGTCCTCGCCGAGCCAGCCGAGGGATTCGACGTAGTCCACCGGCCGCGCGCCGTAGTGGGCCAGGCAGTACTCCTGCTCGTCCAGCGTCTCGGCCAGGTGGGTGTGCAGCCGCACGCCCAGCCGCCGGCCCAGCTCCGCCGAGTCGGTCATCAGCTGCCCGGAGTTGGTGAACGGCGTGCACGGCGCCAGCACGATCCGCAGCATGGAATCCGGAGCCGGGTCGTGATGCGCAGCCACCGCGGCCTCGCAGGCGGTGAGGATGTCGTCCGGATCCTCCACCACCGAATCGGGTGGCAGCCCGCCGGCTGACTGGCCCAGATCCATCGAGCCGCGGGCAGCGTGGAAGCGCAGGCCGATCCGGCGCGCCGCGGAGATCTCGGCGCCGAGGATGTCGCCGCCGTCGCGGGGAAACAGGTAGTTGTGATCCATCGCCGTCGTGCAGCCGGACAGCGCCAGGTTGGCCAGCCCGGCGCTGGCCGCCCGGTACTCCAGGTCAGCGTCCAGCCCTGCCCAGATCGGGTAGAGCGTGGTGAGCCACTGGAACAGGGTGCCGTCCTGGGCGAACCCGCGGGTGATCGACTGGCACAGGTGGTGGTGGGTGTTCACCAACCCCGGCGTCAGCAGGCAGCCGGAACCGTCGAACCTGCTGGCGCCGGCCACCACCGGCGCCGGCCCGGCGCCCACCGCCGCGATCCGGCCATCGGTGATCACCACGTAGCCGCTGGCGTGCTCGGTACCGGCGGCGTCCACGGTGGCCAGCGCGCAGCCGTCGATCACCAGGCTGCTCATCAGCAGAACCCCGGCACGGCGCGCCAGGCCGGCCCGGCATCGGGTGCGTCGTCACGGGCAACGGTGCCCTCGATCAGCCCGTACGGTCTATCGGCGGCGTGGTAGACCTCGCGGTCGTTGGTCAGCCCGAACGGCGACAAATCCACCAGGAAATGGTGCTTGTTCGGCATCGACATGCGAATCTCGGCCACCTCCGGACGGGCTTGCAGGACCTGCTCGCCCATGTAGTACAGCGACTGCTGCAGGGCCAGGCTGTGCTTGCGGGCAAAGGATTCCAGCAGGATCCGGCGCACCTCGGCGTAGCTGGTGCTCCAGTCAAGCCGGCTGTCGGCGTAGCGCCAGCGAGCGGTGACCGCGGTCGCCAGGATCCGGTCGCGGTCCTCGGGCAACGTGGTGTATTCATCGCGGGGAAACCCGGTGAACTCCGATCCGGTGGTTTTGAGCACGACCAGATCGGTCAACCCGGAAACCACCCAGGAGTTGTCCCGCTCGACGGTGACCACCGTGGTGCGGGTGCCGCCGCCGGCCCGGCTGAAGGCCGAACCGTGCTCCGCGCCGTCCACGCTGATCCGTTCCCAGCCGTACTCGGAGATGCTCACCCTGGCCGAGCTGATCCATTCGAAGCCGTCGAGGAAGTGCCGGCCCAGCCGCAGCGCGAAATCCTCGATCTCGCCAACGCCGAACTGCTCGGCGAAGGCGAAGACGGTGTTCTTCTGGGTGTCGGTGGCGATCACGTGCGCGTTGTCACCGGCCAGGTGCGCGGCGGCGAAATCGCCGCGCAGCGCGGTGGAAACGTTCAGATCCTGCAGCCGGTGCCGGTCCCCGTCGCGAGTGACGTGGACCAGGCGCACCTCCGCCTTGCCGTACTGGTTCTCCCCGAAGACGATGGCCATGTCGCTAACTCCCGCGGTAAGTCGTGTAGCTGAACGGGCTGAGCAGCAGCGGCACATGGTGGTGCCGGTCGGGCTCGGCGATCTCGAACACCACGCTCACCTCGGGATAGAAGGTCGCGGTGCCGAGCGCGGAGTAGTAGCCGCCGGTGTCGAAGGTGAGCCGGTGCCGGCCGGTGTCCGGATCGCCGAGTTCGGCGATCCGGCCGTTGGCGTCGGTGACCGCCTCGGCCGAGAACGCCCAGCCGTTGCCGGTCCAGAACTCCAGCCGCACCGCGACGCCGGCTGCCGGCCGGCCGGCCTGCGCGTCCAGCACGTGGGTGGACAGGCTCATCGCACTCCTTCGGTGTTCATTGCTCGGCTCCACGCTCGCTGCGCTCCTCGTCGCTGCGCTCCTCGTCGCTGCGCTCCTTCGTTGCTCGCTCGCTGTCGCCTTCGGTGTGGGTAGCCAGCAGCTTGGCGAGCCGGAGCCGGTTGATCCTGGCCAGCTCCACCAACACCACCGCACGCTCGGCGGCGGGGTCGTTGGCCAGCCTCGATCGGCAGAGGTCCAGCAGTTCCTCGGCCGACCGATCGGTGGCACACACCAGGTAGACCTGTCCGAACCGCCGTTCGTAGGCGGCGTTCGCGGCAGCCAGTTCGGCCCGGACGTCCGCCCCGGCCGAGGCCACTCCGGCCTGCTCCTGCCGGGACCACTCCCCCGCCGGCCGGTCGCCGATCCGGGGATGGGCGGCGAGCGCCGCGGCCAGCCCGGCGTCGGTCAGCTTCGCGACGGCCAAGTCAGAGGTGGCGAACAGCTCGTCCTCGTCCCCGTACGGCCGTCCGGCGGCCATCGCCGCCACCCACTCCGGCGCCGCGCAGCAGGCAGCGAGGTCGGCGCGCAGCCGCTGCTCCGATGCGCCGTTGAGTACGGCAACTCCGCGGCCGGCCATCATCCCTCCCGATGCTCGTCGAAACCGATGCCCGCAGGCCTACCCGGCCCCGGCCCCGGCGCCGGGCCCGGCCAGCGACTGGCGCAGCGTTTCCGGCATCGCACCGAGGTCCGGATAAGGCCGGTCCGAACCCGGCCCGTCGAGCAGTCCGGCCAGCTGGCTTTTCGGCAGCGTGTTGGCGAACCGCAGCGCCAGCGCCGCCCGGCCGGCCTCGGTCGGCGCCCCGAAAATCCGCAACCTGCCGACGCCGCCGTCCGGGAAGACGTCCAGCCGCACCCGGCTCACCTCGCGACCGCCGAGCACGAACCGGTGGCGGGTATCCGGCTGCAGCCGGGTTCTCGGCAGCAGCACCACCCCGTCGTCCCCGGTGAGGCCGGCCCAGCCCGGCGCGTTGCCGACGAAGTGGCTGGTGTCGATCTCGGCCAGCACAGGGCGGCCGGCGCAGGCCAGCTGCAGGCTGACCCAGTCGTTGCCGTCGTCGCGGCGGCGCGCGGTTTCCCAGCCGTCGCCCATCGCCCGGCCGAGGCCTGGCTTGATCAGGTTCTGCGGTGCGGAGTAGAAGCTGTTGCTGCAGTCGAGGACCCGCCCGCCATGCTCCAGCGCGGCCAGGTCGAGGACCGGCGGCAACAGCCGCGGATCGGCCACCACCTCGCCCAGCACCCGGAGCCGCGCGACCCCGCCGTCCGGGTAGATCGACAGCCGGACATGGCTGAACCGGCGCTCGTCGGACACCGGGAACTCGTGCACGGTGTCGCCGGCGAGCTTGCCGCGCGCCACCAGTGGGATCCAGTCGGCCTCGGCCAGCTCCGCCGGCGAGGGGTAACCGTCCACCCCGCAGGCTTCCACCGACGCCTCCGGCGGGTAGTTGCCGGTGAAGAAGGCGGTGTCGATGACGATCGTGCGCACCAGGCCCGGGCAGCCGAGCCGGACGATGGCATGGTCCTGGCCCGGCTCCCGCCGCCGGCGGGTTTCCCAGCCGTCCATCACCTGGCCCTTCGGCCCGAACGTGTGCGGGGAGAACACCGGCGGCTCGGCCTTGATCAGATTCTCCCGGCTGGCGAACAGCTCATCGGTGGCCGCGACCACCGATCCGCCGAGCCCACGCGAGGCGAGATCACACAGGAATTGCTGGCTCATCCGTCTCCTCGCCTCAGCAACCGACCTGTCGCGCAGCCGGTCTCGCCAGTGAGCCGCCGGCCGCGCAGCCAGGTTCCGCGCACGGCTCCGGACAGCCGCCGGCCAGCGTACGGGGTGACCGGGTGCCGCTGCCGCAGCCGAGCCGGCTCGACGGTGAACCACTCGTCCGGAGCGAGGACGCACAGGTCGGCGTCCGCGCCCACCGCGAGTTTTCCCTTGGCCGGCAGGCCGGCCAGCACGGCCGGTCGTTCGGCCAGCCACCCGACCACCGTGGACAGCGGGATGTCCCGGGCGCGCGCACCGGTCCAGACCGCCGGCAGGCCCAGCTGCAACGAGGAGATGCCACCCCACGCCTCGGCGAAGTCGCCGGCCTGGAACCGCTTGAGCTCCGGCACGCACGGCGAGTGGTCGGAGACGACGCAGTCGATCACGCCGTCGCGCAGCCCCTGCCACAGCAGCTCCCGGTTCGCCTCGTCGCGGATCGGTGGGCAGCACTTGAACTCGGTGGCGCCGTCCGGAATCTCTCCGGCCGAGAACGTCAGGTAGTGCGGGCAGGTTTCCACGCTGACCGGCACGCCCTCGGCGCGGGCCTCGGCGAGCATCGGCAACGCGGCCGCGCTGGACAGGTGCACGACGTGCACCCGGCAACCGGTCTGCCGGGCGGCGTCGAGCAGCCCGGCGATCGCCCGATTCTCCGCCGCCGGCGGCCGCGACCGCAGGAAGCCGCCGTACGCCCGCCCGTGCGGTGCCTCGCGGATCGAGTCCGGATCCTCGGCGTGCGCGATGAGCAGGCCGTCGAACGAGGCGATCTCGCGCATCGCGGCGAGCAGCCCGGCACCGGAAAGCGGCGGGAACTCCTCGACGCCGCTGGGCAGCAGGAAACACTTGAAGCCGACCACGCCGGCCTCGTGCAGCGCTCGCAGGTCGGCCAGGTTGCCGGGCACCGCGCCACCCCAGAACGCCACGTCCACCGCGCAGCCGGCCGCGGCCGCCCGCTCCCGCTTGAGCTCCAGGGCCGCGACGTCGCAGGTGGGCGGGATGCTGTTGAGCGGCATGTCCACGATCGTGGTCACCCCGCCGGCCGCGGCGGCCGCGGTCGCGGTGGCGAATCCCTCCCACTCGGTGCGGCCCGGCTCGTTGACGTGCACGTGCGTATCCACCAGCCCCGGCAGCAGCACCTCCCCCGCGCCCAACCGGATCTCCTCCGCCGCCGCCAACTCGGCCGCGAAGTCGAGGATCGCGGCGATCCGGCCGTCGCGAACCGCCACGGCACATGGCGCCTCGCCCTCGGGCAGCACCGCCCGCCCGGCGCGCACCACCAGGTCGTAGCCGGGCTGGCCGTCCCCGCTGTCCGCTGCCACCGGTCAGCCGACCCGGCGCCGGAACAGCTCGTACAGCGTCTCGGTGCCCACCCCGGCCCGGTCCGACACCTCCGCCTCGTCGAGGGCGCCGCAGTGCAGGCCACGCACCAGCAGCGAGGCCATCGCCTGCGCGGTCGCCGGCTCGTCCAGCACGCCCGAGGCAGTGCTGGCCAGGTAGTCGCGCAACCGATCGCAGGCGGCCGGCATGCCCTCGCGGTAGAAGGCGTAGGTGGCACCGAAGCGGGTGACGAGCTGGCCGGGATGCAGATCCCAACCCTGGTAGAAGGCCCGCTGCAGGGAACGGCGGACCAGCCGCGCGTGCAGCCGCCAGGCGGCCAACACCGCCGCCGGCGGGCCGACCGGCAGGACGTTCGTCGAGCCGTCGCTGACCCGCACCCCGGTGCCGGCGGCGGCCAGTTGCATCACGGCCTTGGCGTGGTCGGCCGCCGGATGTTCCAGGCTCTGCCACGGCGCGGCCACCCCGCACGCCGCGCTGTAGTCGTAGGTGCCGTAGTGCAGGCCGCTGACCCGCCCCGCACCGGCTCGCAGCATCCGGGCGACGGCGGCGGTGCCGTCGGCCGCCAGCACCGCCTGCGGCGTCTCGACCTGGATCTCGAACCGCAGCTCGCCGGCGGCCAGGCCATGCTGCTTCTCCAGCTCGGCGCACAGCTCGGCGAACGCGGCGACCTGGCCTACATGGCTGACCTTGGGCAGCGTGATCACGAACCCGGCCGGCAGTTGCGGCCCGGCGGCCAGCGCGGTGAGGAACACGTCGAGGGTGCGGACGCCTCGCCGCCGGGTCGCCGGCTCCAGGCTCTTGCAGCGCAGGCCGGCGAACGGCAGGGACAGCGCTGCCAGCGCTCGCGCCGCCCGCTCGGCCGTCGCGTCCTCCTCCGCGTCCGGGCGCGGCCCGTAGCCGTCCTCGAAGTCGATCCGCAGATCCTCGATCGGTTCGGCAGCCAGCTTGGCCCGCAGCCGCGGCAGCACCTGCGCCGCGACCGGAACCGCGACGTCCAGCACGTCGGCAAGCGCGGCGGCGTCCGGCAGCTGCCGGTCGAGGGCCGCCAGCGCCTGCGCTCCCCATTCATCCGGCAGCTCGGCGCTGAACCGATCGGCCGGCACGTACACCGTGTGCACCGGCTGGCGGGTTCCCGGCTCACCCGGATAGTCGCGCAGCAACTGCGCATCGACCTCGGCCAGCGCCTCGTCGAGCCGGCGGTAGGCGTCCGGGTCGAGCGCCATCTCAGTCCAGCTCCGGATAGGCTGCCACCGTCAGGAAGTCGACGTAGTCCTCAGCCAGCGCCAGCCGTTCAAAGAGCTCACGTGCCCGCTGGTAGTGACCGTGCGGGTCGCCGAGTTCGGCGCTGACCTTGGCGAGCTCCTCGCCGGCCAGCTCGCGCACCAGCTCGCGGTCGATCCGCTGGCCGTCCTCGAGCGTCACGCCGTTGCGAATCCACTGCCACACCTGCGATCGTGCGATCTCGGCGGTGGCGGCGTCCTCCATCAGGTTGAAGATGGCGACCGCGCCGGCACCGCCCAGCCAGGCGCCGACGTAGCGCAGCGCGACCGCGATGTCATTGCGCAGCCCGTCGCGGGTGATGGTGCCCGGCGTGGCCGCGATGTCGAGCAGCTGGTCGCTGCTGACGCTCAGCCGCTCGCGGCGCCGGTCGAGCTGGTTGGCCCGCTCGCCCAGCACGCCGTCGAACACCTCGCGGCATACCGGCACCAGATCCGGGTGAGCCACCCAGGAGCCGTCGAAGCCGTCGGCGGCCTCGCGCTGCTTGTCCTGGCGCACCTTGGCCAACGCGGTCCCGGTCACCTCGGGATCGCGCCGGTTGGGGATGAACGCGGCCATGCCGCCGATCGCGTACGCACCGCGGGCGTGGCAGGTGGTGACCAGCAGCTCGGTGTAGGCGCGCATGAACGGCGCGGTCATGGTCACCTGGTTGCGGTCGGGCAGCACGAAATCCGCGCCGTGCTCGCGGAAGTTCTTGATCACGCTGAACAGGTAGTCCCAACGCCCGGCGTTCAGGCCGGAGGCATGCTCGCGCAGCTCGTAGAGGATCTCCTCCATCTCGAAGGCGGCCGGGATGGTCTCGATCAGCACGGTGGCGCGCACCGTCGCCTGCGGGATGCCGAGCGCCGCCTCGGCGTGGCTGAACACCTCGTTCCACAGCCGCGCTTCCAGATGGCTTTCCAGCTTGGGCAGGTAGTAGTACGGGCCGCTGCCACGCTCGATCAGCTCGGTGGCGTTGTGGAAGAAGAACAGGCCGAAGTCCACCAGGGCGCCGGCGACCGGTCCGCCGTCAACCTGCAGGTTCCGCTCCTCCAGGTGCCAGCCGCGCGGCCGCACGACCATGGTGGCCAGCGGCGCGTCGGTGCGCAGCGCGTAGTGCTTGCCCTCGGCGGAGGTGAATTCCAGCGTCCGGCGCACCGCGTCGCGCAGCACCAGCTGGCCGCTGACCACGTTGGCCCAGTGCGGGGTGTTGGCGTCCTCCAGGTCGGCCAGCCACACCTTCGCGCCGGAGTTCAACGCGTTGATGGCCATCTTGCGCTCGGTCGGCCCGGTGATCTCGACCCGCCGGTCCACCAGGTCGGCCGGCGCCGGGACCACCGTCCAGTCGGCCGTCCTGATCTCGGCGGTCTCGGGCAGGAAGTCCAGCCGCCCGGTCCGTACGGTCTCGGCGTACCGCTCGCGCCGGCGGGCCAGCAGCTCCTCGCGCCGCTGCCCGAACCGGCGCTGCAGGTCCGCGACGAACGCCAGAGCCGCCGGGGTGAGGATCTCCTCGGCTCCGGGCGGGGCGGACCGCGCCGTGACGAGCGCCGAGCCGGCCACTGTCGTGCTCCTCTCGCCAGGCGGGTCGCAAGCCGCCATTCTGTCATGGGAACCCTCCGGACCGGGCGCCCGGTTGGACCGATTCGCCCGACTCGGCGGAACCGTACTGCGTACATTGAAGACGTGCGCCCCAGTGGCTGAACGGGAGAGTTGGGTGGGAGAAGCTTCGCTGCTGGTCAACGGCCGCCGCCTGGAACTCGGCGAGGTCGGTGGATCCGTCACGCTCCTCGACCGGCTGCGGGCCGCCGGACTGACCGGCTGCAAGGAGGGCTGCGCCGAGGGCGAGTGCGGAGCCTGCGCGGTACTGGTGGCCCATCCGGACGGCGAGGACGGTACCCGCTGGACCGCCGTCAACGCCTGCCTGCTGCCGGCTGCCGGGCTCGCCGGCCAGGAGATCGTCACCGCCGAGGGGCTTGGCTCGCCGGAGGATCTGCATCCGGTGCAGCGGGAGATGGCCGAGCGGGGCGGTTCGCAGTGCGGCTATTGCACCCCAGGATTCGTCTGCTCGATGGCCGCCGAGTACTACCGGCGCGACCGCCGGTCAGCGGCTGCTGACAGCGTCGGGGAACCGGAGGCCGGCCGGTCGAGTCGCGCCAGCCAGAACGGGCACGGGCAGGCGCCGAACGCCCACGAGCACGGGCCGAACGGATTCGACCTGCACGCGCTGAGCGGCAACCTGTGCCGCTGCACCGGCTACCGGCCGATCCGGGACGCGGCCTACGCCCTCGGCTCCCCCGGGGAGAATGACCAACTGTGGACGCGGCTGCGGCAGCCGGCACCGGCGGCGCCAGCCGTCCGGATTGGCGGCGAGGAGGGCGACTTCGTCCGGCCGGCCGATCTGGCCGAGGCGTTGGAACTGCTGGCCGAACACCCGGATGCGCAACTGGTGGCCGGTTCCACCGACTGGGGCGTCGAGGTCAACCTCCGGCACTCCCGAGCCGCGCTCAGCATCGGCATCGATCGGTTTGCCGAGTTGCGAGAATTATCCGTGCGCGACGGCTGGATCTTTCTCGGCGCGGCGCTCAGCCTGTCCGAGATCGAACGCGGGCTCGCCGGTACGGTGCCGCTGCTGGCCGAGCTGCTGCCGCAGTTCGGATCCCGGCTGATCCGCAATGGCGCGACGCTCGGCGGCAACCTCGGGACCGCATCCCCGATCGGCGACGCGGCGCCGGCGCTGCTGGCCCTCGATGCCGCGCTGGTGCTGGCCTCCAGCAGCGGCGAGCGCACGGTTGCGCTGGCGGACTACTTCACCGGCTACCGGCAGAGCGTCAGGCGGCCGGGCGAGCTGATCAAGGCCGTCCGCATTCCCACTCCGCTTGCCCCAGTCAGCGCCTTCCACAAGATTGCCAAGCGGCGCTTCGACGACATCTCCAGCGTCGCGATCGGCTATGCCCTTAGTTTGCAGGCCGATCCGGGAACGGGCGGCAGCCGGGTGGCCGCCGTCCGGATCGGACTCGGCGGCGTGGCGGCAACCCCGCTGCGGGCGCTGCGCACCGAGGCCGCCCTGACCGGCGAAGCATGGACGCCGGACACCGCCCGGGCCGCCGCCGAGATCCTCGCCACCGAGGGCACGCCGCTGTCCGATCACCGGGCGAGCGCCGACTACCGCGCCGCGATGCTGCGCGAGTCGCTGCTGAAGTTCCACGCCGAACACGGGTCGGCCACGCCCGAGGAGGGATCGAGATGAGTGAGCATCGCAGGCGCGCAGCGCCGAGGAGCGGAGCGAATCACGCGATGAGCGCTCGCGCGAAGAGCCGACCAGCATGAGCAGCGCGTTCGGGCCGCTGGCCGACCGTCCGCACAATCCCGTGGTGGGCGTGCAGATCCCGCACGAGAGCGCGGCCCTGCACGTCACCGGCACGGCTCTCTACACCGACGATCTGCTCACCCGGACGGCCGCGGTGCTGCACGCCTGGCCGGTGCAGGCGCCGCACGCGCACGCGCTGGTTACCGCCCTGCGGACCGGGCCGGCCAGTGCCGTGCCGGGGGTGGTGCGGGTGCTGACGGCGGCCGACGTGCCGGGCGAGAATGACTCGGGCGAGAAACAGGATGAGCCGCTGTTCCCGACCGAGGTGATGTATCACGGGCAGGCGGTCTGCTGGGTGCTGGGCGAGACCCAGGACGCGGCCCGGCGCGGTGCCGAGGCGGTCGAGGTGGAGTACCAGCCGTTGCCGTCGGTGCTGACGATCGCCGAGGCGATCGCCGCCGGCAGCTTCCAGGGCACGCCGCGCACGGTCGGCCGGGGTGAGGTCGAGGCCGCGCTGTCCTCGGCGGCCCGGCGGTTCACCGGCGAGTTCACCTGCGGTGGCCAGGAGCACTTCTACCTGGAGACGCAGTGCGCGGTGGCGCTGGTCGATGAGAGCGGGCAACTGTTCGTGCAGTCGAGCACCCAGCATCCGTCGGAAACCCAGTCGATCGTCGCGCAGGTGCTGGGCCTGCCCAGCCACCGGGTCACCGTGCAGTGCCTGCGGATGGGTGGCGGCTTCGGTGGCAAGGAATTCCAGCCGCACGGCCTGGCGGCGGTCGCGGCACTCGGCGCCAGCCTCACCGGACGTCCGGTCCGGCTTCGGCTCAACCGGACCCAGGACATGACGATGACCGGCAAGCGGCATCCGTTCCATGCCAGCTGGGAGGTCGGCTTCGACGCCGACAACCGGATCAGCGCGCTGCGCGCCACCCTGACCAGCGACGGCGGCTGGAGCCTCGACCTGTCCGAGCCGGTGCTGGCCCGCGCGCTGTGCCATGTGGACAACGCCTACTTCATTCCGAACGTCGAGGTGCACGGCCGGGTCGCCAAGACCAACAAGACCTCGCAGACCGCGTTCCGCGGCTTCGGCGGACCGCAGGGCATGGCCGTCATCGAGGACATCCTTGGCCGGTGCGCGCCAAAGCTCGGCGTCGAGCCGGAGGTGCTGCGCCGGCACAACCTCTACTCCCCCGGCCAGACCACGCCGTACGGCCAGCCGGTCCGGCACGCCGAGCGGCTGGAACAGATCTGGTCAACCCTGCTCGAACGCAGCGACCTGCCGCGGCGCAAGGCCGAACTGGCCGCGTTCAACCAGGCGCATCCGAACACCAAGCGGGCGCTGGCGATCACGCCGGTCAAGTTCGGGATCTCGTTCAACTTCACCGCCTTCAACCAGGCCGGCGCGCTGGTGCACGTCTACAAGGACGGCTCGGTGCTGATCAACCACGGCGGCACCGAGATGGGCCAGGGCCTGCACACCAAGATGATCCAGGTGGCGGCGACCGCGCTCGGGGTGCCGCTGCGGTCGGTGCGGCTGGCGCCCACCCGCACCGACAAGGTGCCCAACACCTCGGCAACCGCGGCAAGTTCCGGTGCCGACCTGAACGGCGGTGCGATCAAGGACGCCTGCGAGCAGATCCGCGGCCGGCTGGCGGTGGTGGCCGCGGCCAAGCTCGGCATCGACCCGGACGACGTCCGATTCGCCGACGGCGTGGTCACCGGGATCGGCTTCGCCGACCGGCGGCTGGCCTTCGCCGACCTGGTGTCCGACGCCTACTTCCAGCGGGTGCAACTGTGGGCGGCCGGCTTCTATCGCACTCCGGGGCTGCACTGGGATTCCGAGCATATGCGGGGCGAGCCGTTCAAGTACTTCGCCTACGGCGCCGCGGTATCCGAGGTCGAGGTGGACGGATTCACCGGCAGCTACCGGCTGCTGCGCACCGACATCGTGCACGACGTCGGGGACAGCCTGTCGCCGCTGATCGACCTCGGCCAGATCGAGGGGGGCTTCGTCCAGGGTGTCGGCTGGCTGACCCTGGAGGAGCTGCTGTGGGACACCGGCGACTCGGCCGCCCGGGGCCGGCTGGCCACCCAGGCGGCGAGCACCTACAAGATCCCGAGCTTCTCCGAGCTGCCCGAGGTGTTGAACGTCCACCTGTTCGAGCGGGCCGCCGAGTCCGGCGTGGTGTACGGCTCGAAGGCGGTCGGCGAGCCGCCGCTGATGCTGGCCTTCAGCGTCCGGGAGGCGCTGCGCGGCGCGGTGGCAGCGTTCGGCCCGGCCGGCTGGTCGGTGGAGCTCGGCTGCCCGTCCACCCCGGAGGCGGTGTACTGGGCGGTACGCGCGGCCAAGGATGCCTTCGCCGCCGCGGCCGCCGAACGGCCCGAATCCCCTGCCTACACCGGGGTGTGAGATGGACTGGCTGAGTGCGGCACAGCAACTGCGCCGGGACGGAACGGCCGGCGTGCTGGTCACCGTGATCGAGGTACGCGGGCACGCCCCGCGCGATCCGGGCGCCAAGATGCTCGTCAGCGCCGACCGGACGTGGGGCAGCGTGGGCGGCGGCAACCTGGAGGAGTCGGCCATTCGCCGCGCCCGAGAGCTGATCGCCTCGGGCGCGACCGGATGCGAGCGTCGGGAGTCCAAGCTCACCGAGCGGTCGCACAACGAGCACGGCCGGCAGTGCTGCGGCGGCACCGTCACGCTGCTACTGGAGCCACTGCCGGCCCGCCCTGCGGTCGCCGTCTTCGGCGTGGGGCACGTCGGCTACGAGCTTGCCCGGATCCTGGCGAGGCTGCCGATCCGGCTGCACCTGATCGACTCGCGTGCCGAGCAGCTGGACCGGGTGCGGCTGGCCGAGGTGCTCGAGGGCAGCGCGGATGTCACCGTGCACCACGCCGTGCTCGGCGAGCAGGTGCTGGAACGGCTGCCCGCGGGCTCCCACGTGCTGATCATGACGCACGACCATGCCGAGGATTTCGCTTTGTGCGACGCGGCAATGCGGCTGCCCACGCTGGGCAGCATCGGGCTCATCGGGTCCAGCGCGAAGTGGGCCCGGTTCCGATCCAGGCTCGTCGAGGCCGGGCACGCCGCGACGGCGGTCGACCGGATCGAATGCCCGATCGGGTTGCCCGAGGTGGCCGGCAAGGACCCCGCCGTCATCGCCATCTCGGTCGCCGCGGCGCTGGTGCGGCGGATTGAGCAGCCGGGCATCGAGCAGTCTGCCCCGGCGGGCTCGGCATCCGCCGAAGCCGGCCGGCTCACTGCCGGTAGTTGATGTATGGATCCTCGGCCAGTTCCTCCCTGCTCAGCGGCGTGCCACCGCCGAGCAGCCGCAGCGCCTCCTCGCTGAGCCGGGCCCGTTCCTCGGCCGTCAGCTCTTCGGAGTCCGATCCGGCCGGCTGGTCCTCCGGCGCCGATCCGGCCGACTGGTCCTCCGGCGCCGAGCTCGCCTGCTCGGAGGGCTGATCCGGCGCGCTGGGGCGCGGTGGGCGTTCGTTGTCCGGCATCGCGTCGCTGTCCTGTCGGGTCGGGGGATTCTTCACTTGGGTTGGTGCAGCCGTACCGCATCGTAGATCCGGCCGATCAGCTCCTTCGGCGGGATGTGCATCAACTTCGACAGCGGCACCTCGGCACCCTTGAGCCAGGCGCCCTGGGCATCGACCGCCTCGAACTTCACCGGCTCGGCCTTGGCCTTGCCGATCCGGAACTCGATCTGGCGCTTGGCGTAGTTGATAGCGATGACCGCGGCCACCTCGCCGTTCTCGTCCCGGGCAAGGATTCGGGGCCGGCCGTCGATCCGCAGCAACGGCTTGGTGAGCGACTCGTCCGGGTTGAGAAAGACGTCGGTGCGATACGTCATCCGGCTGTCCCTGCTCTTCTTCGCGGCCCAGGCCTTGGCTCCGGTGGGCGGCCGAGGCTGGCAGACGACCTCGGTACAGTCGTCGTCCACGGTGAAGTCCCAGAACTCCTCCTCGCTCATCTTCAGCGTGGTCGTCACGCCCTTCTTGACCACGATCGGCTTGGTGATGTTGAAGCCAGGCTCCAGCAGGATCAGGCCGTTGTCCTCGGCGGTATCGGGGTTCTGGAACCGGATCATCGCCGCGACATGGCAGTACTCCGGAGCCTTCTGCTGCTGGAAGTTTGCCGGCAGCTTGCTGCCGACCAGGTAGGCGCCCGGTCCGTAGTCCGACTCGCGCAGCAGGCTTCCGGACAGGCCGCCGCAGTGGCCACCCATGCACTGCTCGACGATCTCGGCCGAGCGCAGTTCGAAGCGCGCGAGCGCCTCCTCTTCACTGAGTTGCGGATTCTGCGCCTTGAACAGGATGAAGGCATTGATGTAGATCAGCCGGTCGTAGTTGCGGTTCGCCGTCTGCTTCTTGAGCAGCACCTCCAACTCGGCGACAAGTTGCACAGAGCCCTTCTTGACCACCATGTCCTCTTCGACCGGCGCCCACTGCGGCGGCGGGGCCACGAACTCGACCCGGTCCTCGCCCGCCTCGAAGGCGATCTCCTCGAAGCCGAGCGCGTCCAGTTCGGAGTCGCTGAGCAGCTTGCCGGCATTGGCGGCGATCGCGCCGGTCGGATCGGACACCGCCTTGCCATCGACGATCTCGTAGAGGAACTTCTCCGCCTCGCGGCTGTAATGCCAGCGCAGGCCACCCAGCACCTTGTCCCAGGTCAGGCTTTTGCCGGTGGCCTTCCAGACCCGCCTGATCGTCGGCGCGGTCGGCTGCGTCGGAGCCGCGGTGCGCGCCGACTGCCGCCGCAGCGCGGCGAGCCGGTCCGAGCCGCCTTGCTGCACCACGTGGGTCAGCTCGTGGGCGAGCAGATGCTGGCCGGATTCCCGCTCCAGGTCGGGCAATCCGGCGCCGAACACGATGTCGGAACCGACCGTGAAGGCATGGGCCTGCAGCTGCTCGTTCAGCTCCGTCGCCTGGGCCCCGGTGTGCACCCGGACGTCGGAGAAGTCGGTGTCGAACGCCTCCTCCATGCGCCGGCGAGCCGGTGCCGGTAGCGGCCGGCCGCGGCCGCGCAGGCCTCGGACGGTCGCGGCAGTGGCCTCGTCCAGCGCCCCGCCGGCCGCCCCGACCACCGCGGCCGAACGCCGCACCGAACCTTGCGCATCCGTCCCGGCGCCGGGTTCTTCTCGCTCGGGTTGAGCCCGCCGGCGGAGGATCGCCACGATCGACTCCGCCGTTGCCTCGGCCTCCAGTTCGGCCGGATCGTCGGCCGAGCCGACCCGCAGGGAGCACTGCACGCTCGCCGGGCCGCATGCCAGGCCGGCGAGCGGGACGGGCAGGGTGGCCGGCGCGGCGTCGTACTCGTCCGGAGTGGGCTCCGGCGAGCGTTCGGCGGCCTTGGCCTCCGCAACCGGGTGTTTCATGGCCGCTCCCCTGTCTTCGCCGCGCAGGTCACAGATCGAGGGCCGGCGGGCAGCCACGTGATCACCGGTTGCGCCGGCCGGGTCGTCCGGACGGCGTCGAGGCGAGAACCTAACATTATTTGCACGCCGCGAGCGGAAGCGACACGGCGCCGCCGGAGCGTCAGGCCAGCCACCAGCCCAGGGCGGCGTCCACCGATTCCGGCCGCACCACGTGCGGGCCGGGGAATTCGTCGTAGCAGAGCTCGTAGCCGGATTCGCGCAGGCTGCGGGCGATCGGCCGCGCGCAGCGGTCGATCGGCAGCACGGCGTCGTCCGTGCCGTGCGAGATCCGAGATCCGAGGCCGGCCGACCCGATCCGGCGGCGCCGCGAAGCCCGGCGAGAATGCCAGCACCGCATCGGCGAGATCTCCGTTGGCCAGCCCGAGCGTCAGGGCGTAGGAGGCGCCGTCGGAGAAGCCTCCGAGGGCCAGGCGTCCGACGGCGTAGTGGCCGAAGACGGTCTGCAGCGCCGCATCGACACGCTCGACGTCGGCGCCCAGGCCACCGGCGATCACGTCCCAGGTACGGGCCGTCGAGGTCACCAGCAGCACCAGGCAGCCGTGCTGTGCCGCGGCTGGACGGACCCGCGGCAGGCTGGACGACGCCGCGCCGCCAGCGCCGTGGAAGAAGACCAGCAGCGGATTGCCGGCCGCGATCGACGGCGGCACGAACAGCAGCGCTGGCGCTGCCCCTTGCTGGCCGGCGAGTTCGTGCACGCCGGGCGGCAGGACCGGCTGGCTGGGCTGGCCCGGCCGGCTGTGCAGGCGAGCCTGGCCGGGACGCGCGGAATGCCGCATGGGCAGAACGTTACCCAGCCGGCGCGCCCGCTGTTTCAGGCCTGGCTTCAGTAGCCGGGGAAGACCCGGCGGAGGTCGTCCAGGGTGACCGCGCCGGTGACTTCGACCTCCGCGGGCGTGTGCTCGGGCTTCAGCCGGCCGGCCAGCAGCCGAACCGCGGCCTCGATCGGTCCGCTGAACGCCGCGGTCGCCGGCTGCGCCGAGGTGGTCAGCTCGACCGACTCGGCGATGGCCAGCCGATAGTCCGAGTCGCCGAGCCGCACGACGGCGGGCCGGTCGAGCGCGTCGGCCTTGGTGGTGAACCCGAGCAGGAAGGCCAGCCCGGACGCGAAGTGCTCCAGCAGCAACTCGGCCACCTCGGTGGAGATGCCGGCGGCCGGGTCGAGGGATACCCGCACATCCCAGCTGTGCTGCGCCGCCTCGTTGAGCCGCATCCCGGCGAAGCTGGCGACCGCCAGCGGTTGGGGCACGAAGCCCAAGGTGATCCGCAGCGTCAACCGCTGGTCGTCATCGAGTTCCTCGAACGCCGCAACGAGTTGGCCGTCGGAGTCGAGGAAACCGGCAGCCTGATCCTGCGGGCTCATCGCGTTCCACCGATCCCAGACCTGCTGGTTGAAGTCGTCCGGCGGCGCGGGCGTCCCGGCCACCGACGAGCGCAGCGTCGCCAGCCCTATCTCCGCACCGCTGCCGAGGTGGGAGAGCACCTGGGCGACCGGCCACTCGGAGGCACCCGAGCCGGCGAGCAGTTGTTCCCGCGAGAGGCCCGCCACCACCGCCGCCAACTCCTCGTGGGTGGCGCGCAGCGCGGCGATCGTCCGGTCCGAAAGGGAGCTCATGCCTTCGACAGTAGTGCTCCAGCCCGCGTTACCTCAGCCGGCTAACGCCTCTCCTCGCGCACCTGGCCCGCTGAGCTCCTCGGTTGCGCGCGACGTGCCGGGCAGGGCCGATCGCGATCAGCCCTGCCCCCACGGCCTAGCACGGATTGGCGATGATTCTGCGGAAGTTGTTGTACCGGACGACCGTGCTGCCACCGCCGCCGAAGCTGAGGTAGGTCAGCGGAAGCAGCGAACCGTACTGGGCATTGCGGCCGAAGTTGCGGGTGGTGCCCGGGGTCACGTTGCCGAACTGCCAGTTGCAGCGTCCCCGGACGTTCGCATTGGTGAAGAACGGATAGAACTTGGCCGGCTGGCCGGTGTCGGTCAGCGGTATCCGGGTGCAGCCGCTCCCGGTGCGCGTGTCGCAGGTCGGCTCGACGGCTGGCAGGTCGGCCTCGAAGGCGACTCGCTGATATCGCTGGTCATAGTGCTTTCCGGTACGCGCGCTGGTGAACTGGAACGGCGTCGGGTGCAGCCTGGTGTTGCCGTCCGGCCAGACCGGCGTGTAGGAGACGCCGTCGAAGCCGGTGTTCGTGTCGGTACAACCCTGCACCCGATAAAGCAAGGCCTCGGAGGCCGGGAAGCAGAAGTTGTCGTCCTCGTCCGTCGGCTGCTGGTTGGCGCCGCTGCCCTCGGTGTTGCCGGCCGGGCAGGTCACCGGGTTGCCGGAGCTGTCCAGCCCGAACGGTGTCGCCGGGACCTTGGTGCCGTTGCAGAACTGGAAGTGGCCGATTTCGTCGGCGAACGCCGCGTTGTAGCTGTGCGCCGCCCAGATCACCCGGGTCCTCTCCGAGGCGGTGCTGTACATCGGGTGGAAGGCGTACGGGATGGAGTTGCAACTGGTGCCGGTCGGGTCGTACTGGATCTGGGTGAACCCGTTGGCCGGGCTTGCCGTCATCGAGCCGGACTTGTTGTTGGACAGGTCGTCGATCTGCGCCCGAACCCCGTTCGCGGTGTCGTGGATGCTCACGTTGAGCTTGTCCCCGGAGTTCATGAACAGATCCTTCTTCGGATCCGGGGTGAAGGTGGCCAGCGTGGAGTCGATCGGGTTGGCCGGCGCCTGCGCCACGCCGCTCTTGGTGACGAAGGCGAACTGGAAGGTCTCGATGCCGACCTTCGCCGCGCAGGTCGGGTTTTGCAGGGTGCCCGCGACCGGATCCTCCAGCAGGCTGAACACGTTCATCGCGGCGCACCACTGGGTCGGGCTGCAGGTGTCGGCTCCGACCGCCACCGCCCAGGTCGGCCACGGCACCCACCCCGGCGGGTAGAACTGCAGTTCCAGGAACGCCGTTCCTGGGTGGTTCGGTGAGACGGCCGGATCGACGATGTTGCTGTCGCTGTCCGGTGCGCAGGTCGAGACCTGCTCCGGGTAGGACTGGGTGTCGCACAGGGCCATCCCGAACCACAGCGAGCCGTTGAGTTCGAAGTTGTAACCCTTGCCCGGCTGGGTGGGGTGGGCCGGCGACGGGTCACGCGGCAGCGTCACCGAGTACCGCATCCGGTTACCGGAGCCGGGCTTGTTGGAGTAGAACAGCAGCGACGGTTCGTCGTGCCCGACGTACTCGTCTTCCCCGAACACCTTCTTCGAGTCAACGATGTCCGGGCACAATGTGCTGTATTCGCAACTGATACTCAGATGCTTGGCCGATGCTGGGGCGGCTCGCTGCGCCGCCGGCTGGGACGCCGAGGTCGGCCCCCAGACCGCGGCCAGCGCGATAGCCGCGACCATCGCGGCGAGGAGCACGAGAAGTCGGCGCAGAGCGGATCGATGACTGAGCATGGACGCGTACCTTCAGCGCGGGTCGCCGGTCTCCCAAAAGCTCAGCGTGACTCGCGGCGGCCAAGAGGGGCCACGCCGGCACCGGATCGAAATCAGTCGGCACACAGTCTGCCGACGGACCCGCGGCAGGTCAATACTCCGCTCGGCTGGAAACTTCCCCATCATTGCTGGGGATACACGAATCCCCCGTATCGGCAGTACCGGTCGATCGGCGCCGCAGCCGGTCAGCGGCCGATCAGCGCCGGGGGCCGATCAAATCAGCGCGACAGCGCGTCCTGCTCGGCGGAGATGCCGGACCACGAGCTGAGGAACTTCAGCGCGGCGGCCGATTCGCTGCCGGGCTCGCAGCTGTAGAGAACCAGCCGCTGCCCGTTGTCCGGCGCGAACGACATGGTCTCGTAGCTGACGGTGAGCTCGCCGGCCACCGGGTGCCGCAGGATCTTGCTGCCGTGGCTCTTCTGCCGCACCTCCTGGGCGGTCCAGAAGCGGGCGAAGTCGGCGTCCTTCACCAGCAACTCCCCCACCAGCTTCGCCAGCTGCGCGTCGTCCGGCCAGGTGCCCGCGGCGAGTCGCAGGTGGCCGACGGTGTCGCGGGCCACGTCCTCCCAGTTGCCGTAGTACTCCCGCGCCGCCGGGTCGAGGAACGTGGCGCGCGCGGTGTTGCGCTCGGCGGCCGCGTACGGCGACCACTCCAGCACCAGCAGCGTGGCCAGCCGGTTGGCGGCCAGCACGCTCAGCCGCCGATCGACCAGGAACGCCGGTGTGGTGTCCAGCTGGTCCAGCAGCATCCGCACCGCCGGGCGCACCCCCTCGGTGCGGGGCGGCCGGGTGCTCGAGCTGAGCGGAACGAGCAGCGAGCTCAGATGTTCGCGCTCCACCCGGTTCAACCGGAGCGCCCGGGCCACCGCGTCCAGCACCGCCGGCGAGGGATTGCGGGCCCGGCCCTGTTCCAGCCGCACGTAGTAGTCAACACTCAGGCCGGCCAGCTGCGCGACCTCCTCCCGCCGCAGGCCGCGCACCCGCCGGCGGCCGGTGTCGGGCAGGCCAGCCTCCGCCGGATCGATCCGGTCCCGGCACGCCTTGAGGAAGAGCCCGATCTGTACCTGTGGGTCCATGTCGGCGAGATCACTACTTTCCATACCTATATTTTGCCAGTTGACGGCTTCGACGGCGCCCGGACGAAATCCGGAGCCGGATCACCAGTCCGGATAGGGCAATCGCTCGATGCCCGGCAGCAACCGTCCACCGGCGCCGCGCACGTACTTCGCCACCGCGGGATGGTCGCCGACCGCTACCGGATTGCCGGCCAGTTCCAGCATCTGCAGGTCCGAGTCGTGGTCGGCGTAGGCCCAGGTGTCGGCCCTGTCCACCCCGAGTTCGGCCAGCAACCGCACCACGGCGCTGGCCTTGTTCTCCCCGATCATCGGCACTGCCAGCTCACCGGTGACGACTCCGTCGCGCACCTCCGGCCGGCTGCAGAGCAGGTGCGCCGCGCCCACCGCCTCGGCAATCGGCTGCAGGCACGGCGGGAAGGAGCCGGAAACCAGGATCACCGTGTCACCGGCGGCGCGATGTTCGGCCAACCGGTCGAGCGCGACCCGGTGCAGCAGCCGGCCGCCGGCCATCCGGTCGGCGAACCAGTCCCGGCCCTCGGACATCAGCTCGTGCCAGTCGCAGCCGGTAAACAGCCGGTAGAACCGGCGGTTGCCGGCCAGCCGGGATCCACCGGCCGCGGCGAAGGCGGCGAACTCCTCGACGATCCGGTCGAATTCCAGCCGACCGGCACCCGTACGGCGAAGGTGGTAGGCCAGGAAGTCGAACATCGTCTTGGTGGCCACCAGCGTCTCATCGACGTCGAACAGCGCCGCACGCACGCCGGACCCCGGCGGCCAGGCGAGCTGGCGACTGCCTTGCCGAAGTCCGGCGTGCGCGGTCATCAGGCCTCGACCTGACGGTTCTTCAGGGCGTAGGCGGTGACCACCGAGCCCACGAAGGCCAGCACCGCGACGGCGATGAAGGTGACGTGCATTGCCGTGCTCAGGCCGGTCTCGATGGTGTGCTTCAGCGCCGTGCCGGCGCCCGCGTTCAGCTTCAGCGAGTCCACGCTGCTGGCGCCGCGGCCCTGGGTGGACTCGAAGGCCAGCGAGCGCGCCCGGTCGCCACCGACGACACCGCCGTTGAGCAATGCCGACAGCGTCACGCTGCTCAGCAGCGCCGCGGCACCGGCCGTGGCGATCGACTCACCGGTGATCCGGATGGTGTTGAACATGCCCGCCGCGGCACCGGCCTGCTCGACCGGGACCACGCTCACCGCGGCACCGTCCATCACGCCGAAGGCACCGCCGACCCCGAGGCCGAAAACCAACAACGGAATGGCGATCTCGATCACCGGCTGGTGCGGATGCAGCACCAGCAGTCCCAACGCACCAACGCCGATCAGCGCCGAGCTCACGACCAGCACCGGCCGCAGCCCGACCCGGGCAGCGATGTGGCCGGACAGCGTCGGTACCAACAGCACCGGCAGCATCAGCGGCAGCAGCAACGCGCCGGCAGCCGCCGGGCTGGCGCCGTTGACGCCCTGGAAGTAGGACGGCAGGAACACCACCAGGATCACGAAGCCGAAGACGATGGTGAACGGCTGGGACATCACGGCGACGAACACCGGCCGCCGGAACAGCGACAGGTCGAAGGCCGGGCTCGAACTGCGGTTCTCAACCAGAACGAACAGGCCCATGAACACCGCGGCGCCGATCAGCGAACCGATGCAGGAGACACTCGCCCAGCCGGCGATCGGTCCCTCGACCAGGCCGAGGGCCAGCAGCAGCAGGCTTGCGGTGAACGACAGCAGGCCGCCGAGATCCAGCCGGCCGGCGTTCTCGTCCCGGCTCGGCAGCACCTTGCTGCCCAACGCCAGCACGCCGGCGGCCAGCAGCACGGTCAACAGGAACACCGAGCGCCAACCGAGCCCGTCCACCAGGAAGCCGGACAGCAGCGGTCCGAGCGCCAGGCCGGCCCCGAAGGAGGTGCCGAGCACGCCGAAGGCCTTCGCCCTGGCCGGCCCGCTGAAAGTGGCGGCCAGGGTGGCCGCGCCACCGGTCAGGATGCCGGCCGAGCCGATGCCCTGCACCGCACGGGCGATGTCGACCACGGTGATGGAGTTGGCAAGCCCCGACAGCAGCGCCATCAGGGCGTACAGCGCGGTGCCGCCGAGCAGCACCCGGCGCCGGCCGAACCGGTCGGCGACCGTGCCGGCGGCCAGCAGCGAGCTGGCGAACGCGACGTTGTAGCCGTTCAGCACCCATTGGATGCCGCCCGGGCTGGCGTTCAGATCCTGGGCCATCCGGGTGAGCGCGACGGCCGGCGCGGTGACCGCGAAGGGCACCATGACGCTGGCCATCGCCACCGCGATCAGGCTCGCCTTGACCCGGGAGCGCGGCGGCGCCTCCGGTGGTGCGGCGGCGGTGCTATCGATGTCGCCGCGTTCGACGACCGTGTCATTGACGGTCATGGCGGATTCCTTTCTGAGTTACAGCTAGGCGTTGTTACAGCTAGGCGTTGCAGCTTGGCTTGCAGCGTGATGTTGCGATTTGGCGTTGCAGCTTGGTGTTGCAGCGTGGCGTTGCCGCCGAGATCCACTGTTCCCACTGGCGGGAACGGCTACCAGGACCGGTGTTACCTAGGACTGGCAGTACCAGGTTGAGCGGTTGTCAGTACCGGCTGCCGTGCGCCGCGGGCACGGCGTCGAGCGCGGCCAGCGCCTCGGCGTCCAGCTCCAGCCGGGCGGCTCCCAGGTTGTCCAGCAGGTGCTGCCGGGACGTGGTGCCGGGAATCGGGATCACCTGATCGCCCTGGTGCAGCACCCACGCCAGCGCGACCTGGGCCGGGGTGGCGCCCAGCCGTCCGGCCACCTCGCGGATGACCTGCACGATGCGCTCATTGGCCTGCCGGGCGGCGTCGCCGAACCGGGGATTGCTGGCGCGGAAGTCGCCCGGTTCGAAGACGGCATCGCTCAGCGCCGCGGTCAGGTAGCCGCGTCCGAGCGGTGCGAACGGCACGAACGCCGCTCCGTGCTCGGCGCACCAGGCCACCACGTTGCCCAATCCCCCGGTTTCCAGTTTCTCCGTCCCGGCCCGCTCCACGCCGAGGGAATCCCAGGTCCACAGCGACAGCTCCGACTGCACCGCGGCCACCGGATGGATCGCGTGCGCCTCGCTGGCCTGCTCCCGGCTGACCTCGGACAGGCCGAGCAGGCGAGCCTTGCCGGCCTGGACCTGCTCGGCCAGCGCACCCCAGGTCTCGGCCAGCGGGACCTCGGAATCGACCCGGTGCAGGTAGAGCAGGTCGATCTCCGAGACCCCCAGCCGCTCCAGCGAGGCATCCACCGCCTGCCGGATCTGCTCCGGCCGGCCGTCGCGGTGCATCTGCCGGCTGGCCAGGTCGTCGACCACCAGCCCCACCTTGGTGGCCAGCACCACCTCGTCGCGGCGCCGGGCCGCCACCGAGCCGACCAGCCGCTCGTTGTGGCCGTCGCCGTACACCGCGGCGGTGTCGAGCATCGTGCAGCCGGCATCCACCGCGGCGTCAAGCACCTCGACGGCCGCCCGATCGTCCCGCTGGCTCTCGCGATAGCCCCAGCTCATGCCCATGCAGCCGAAACCGACCGCGCCGATCCAGGGACCGTCGGCCGAGAGCCGGCGACGTGGCAGCCCCGCAGCCTCGCTCATGCCGCCGCCGTGAATACCAGCGCGGCGTTGTGCCCGCCGAAGCCGAGTGAGGTGCTGACGGCCACCGGCACCGGCTGGCTCCGGGGCGCGCCGGCCACCACGTCGAGCTCGACGCGCGGATCCAGCCGGTCCAGGTTGGCAGTCGGCGGGATCTGGCCGTAGGCGACGCTCAGCGCGGTGTAGGCCGCCTCGATCGCGCCGGCCGCGGCCAGCGTGTGCCCGGTGACGCCCTTGGTGGACGACACGCTGACCCGATCGCCGAGCACCCTGGCCAGCACGCTCGCCTCGGCCGCGTCGTTCAGCGGGGTCGAGGTGCCGTGCGCGTTGACGTAGGCCACCTCCGACGGGGCCACGCCGGCCTCGTCCAGCGCCGCCTGCAGCGCCCGCTGCATGCCGCGTCCGCGCGGATCCGGCGCGGTCACGTGATGGGAGTCCGAAGCGGCTCCAAAGCCGGTCAGGTGGGCGTAGCGGAACGCCCCGCGAGCGACGGCGTCCTCGGCCCGTTCCAGCACCAGCACCCCGGCACCCTCACCTGCGACGAAGCCGTCCCGGTTCTCGTCGAACGGCCGGGACGCGGCCGCCGGGTCGTCGCGCCGGGTGGACAGCGCGCCCATCCGGTGCAGGGCGTTCATGCAGGCCGGCGTCAGTGCCGACTCCACCCCGCCGGCCAGCACCACGTCGCAGCGACCGGCCCGCAGCAAATCCATCGCGGCGCCGATCGCGTTCGCGCCGGAGGCGCAGGCGGTGGCCACCACCATGGACGGACCGGTCGCTCCGCAGTCGATCGACACCGCGCCGGCAACCATGTTCACCATTGTCATCGGCACGGTCAGCGGCGACACCTCGGCGGGGCCCTCGGTCAGCAGCGTCCGGTGCTGGTTCTCCTGCGTCGCCGTGCCGCCGAGGGAGTTGCCGAGCACCACGCCCACCCGGCTGCCGTCCCAGGACGCCGAGTCCAGCTTGGCGTCGGTGATCGCATCACGGCTCGCGACCACCGCCAGCTGCACGAAGCGATCCATCTTCCAGGCGAGCTTGCGGCCCAGCAGCCGGTCGGCGTCGAAGTCCGGCACCCGGCAGCTGAAATCCACCGGCTGGCCGGCCAGCGCCTCGTCCGGGCTGGCCGCCGAGCGGCCGGACAGGATCCGGTCCCAGTTGTCCTCGACGCCCTGCCCGGCCGGTGTCAGCAGGCCCAGGCCGGTGATCGCGATGTCCGGCGGCCTGCGCCGTTCGCTCATTGTTCAACCCGCTCTGCGCGGGAGCGCTCAGCCTGCTCTGCGCGGGAGCACTCAGCCTGCTCTGTGCGGGAGCGCTCAGCGCGGATTCGCTCATAGCGCGCTCGATGCTCACTCATGCCGCGGCACCCGCCTTCTCATCGAGCAGCCGGGCCGACTCGCTCAGGGTCAGCTCCGGGTAGAGCTCGTCGTCGTCCAGCTGCACGCCGAGCTGCTTGCGCAGCACCAGGGCCAGCTCGACGATGATCAACGAGTCGATGCCGAGATCCTCGAAGGTCTGCTCGGAACTGATCTCCTCCTGCGGGACGCCGAACTTGTCGTGCAGCAGGGTGTTCAGGAGTTCTTCGGTCTGCATCAGACTTTTCCCTTCCGGTGATTACTTCTTCGGTTCTGGCCGCAGCCGCGGCCAGGTCAGTGCGGCGGCGCCCCAGGTGAGGCCACCACCGAAGGCGGTCAGCAGCACGCGAGCGTCCGGGCGCAGTTCGCCCGAGCGCAGCGCGTCGTGCAGGGCCAGCGGGATGGACGCGGCAACGGTGTTGCCGACCCGCGCGATGTTGGACACGACCCGGTCGGTGGGCAGGCCGAGCTGTTCGGCGGTGGCCGCCAGGATCCGGGAATTGGCCTGGTGGGCAACCAGATGATCGACCTGATCCGGCCGCCAACCCAGCCGGTCGAGCACCGCCTGGCTGGACTTGGCCATGTTCAGCACGGCCTGCATGAACACCGCCTTGCCCTGCATCGCGAAGTACGGCGAAGCATCGGCGGGCAGGCCACCGCTGCGTTGCCGGGCGCCGCCGGCCTCGACCACGATCAGCTCCTCCCGGCTGCCGTCGCTGCCCAGCTCGAAGCCGAGCAGCGCACCCGGCTCGGCGCTGTCGCCGGCGGTCAGCACCAGCGCGCCCGCGCCGTCGCCGAAGATCGCCCGGGTGGTCCGGTCGGCCGGATCGGTGATGGTGGAGAAGCAGTCGGCGCCAATCACCAGCACGCTGGCCGCCACCTGCCCGGCGATCAGGCCGTGGGCCACCGCGAGGGCGTAGACGAAGCCGCTGCACACCGCGCCGACATCGAAGGCGCCCACGTCGGCCAGGCCGAGTCGGGCGGCCACCGCCGGAGCGGTCGCCGGACAGCTGTAGTCCGGAGTGGCGGTCGCGACCACCACCGCATCGACGTGCTCCAGGCCGGCGTGGGCCAGCGCGGCGCGGCCGGCCTCGACAGCCAGGTCGGAGGTGGACTGGCCAGATTCCACCGCGAACCGTTGGCTGATCCCGGTACGGCTGCGGATCCACTCGTCGCTGGTGTCGAGCTGTTCGGACAGTTCGGTGTTGGAGATCGCGCGGGGCGGCAGGTAGCTGCCGATGCCGCGAATCACGCCGGCGGTGCTCATCAGGCGCTCACCGCCAGCAGCTGCCGGTCACCGACCAGGCAGCCCGTCGCGCGCACCGTCCGGATCAGGTTATCCACGGTCAGGCCGTCGGTGAGTGCGGCCACGTGCGAATCCGGGCGCAGCACCACGGCCCGTGCGGTCGATCCGAGCTGGCCGCGCAGCTCCGGCCGGCCGGCTGCGTCCAGTACCTCCAGATGCGCGCCGAACCGGACGGCGATCGCGGCCCGCAGGCCGGCCACCCGGCTGGCCCAGCCGGCGTCGGGCCGGTCACCTGGCCACAGCAGCAGCGCCGGGGACAGCAGCCGCACCTCGGCGTCGGCGTCGGCGGCCGAGTCCGGGAACACCGGCAGCCGGTCGCCGATCCGGATGCTCGGCTGCAGCACCCGCGACACCGCCCCGCCGGCCCGGTAGCTGACGTCGGTCTGGCTCATCAGCGGTGCACCGAGGCGTTGCAGCACCCCGGTGCGCTCGGCCAGCCGGATGCCGACGTCGCGCAGCACCCGCTGGGACCGGCGCGGCAGCAGGCCCCATTCGGTCTGCTTGGCGGTCACCGTCGAGAGCCGGATCGCCTCGGCCCGCCGCTCCGGCTCGTAGCCGTCCAGCACCGAGCGCGACAGCTGGCCGGTGATCGCGCCGGCCAGCCGCCAGCCGAGCGACACCGCGTCCTGGATGCCGGTGTTCATGCCCTGCGCGCCGGCCGCACTGAAGATGTGCGCGGCGTCGCCGGCCAGGTACACCGAGCCGCTGCCGAACGAACTGGCCAGCCGGCGCCGGGCCTTGAAGACGGTGCACCACCGCATGTCGGTGAGCCGGGCGGGCACCGGGCTGAGCCGGTCCAGCTGCTGCTGGAAGGTGGCCTGGGTGAGGTCCTCGGCCCGCTGGTCCGGGCTGACCGCGAAGGCGACCCGGAACGTCGAGCCGCCGAGCGGGGCCAGCCCCAGCGCACCGGATTCCCGGTAGGCGTAGACCATCTCGGTGCTGGGCAGGTCACCGACCACGGTGCCGTCGCAGATCGCGAAGCTGATTTCGCCGCCGATCGGCTCGAACTCGATGCCGAGCTTGCCGCGCACGGTGCTCTGCGAACCGTCGGCGCCGATCAGCCAGGCCGGCTCGACCTGCTCGAGGCTGCCGTCGGCGGCCTGCAGGGTGGCCAGCGGACGCCCTTCGACCAGCCGAAGGTCGATCAGCGAGGTGCCGGACTCGACCGTGCCGCCGAGCTCGGCCAGCCGCTGGGCGAGCACCGCCTCGGTGCGCACCTGCGGGATGGTGGTGCCGAACGGGTACGGGGTGTCGGCCAGGCCGGCCAGCGACACCGCACCCAGCCGGCGCGCGCCGGAGTAGTAGACGATGTCGGTGACCGGGTTGCCGGCCGCCACCAGCGGCTCGGCCGCGCCGATCCGGCGCAGCAGCTCCAGGCTGCGCGGCCACACCACGATCGCCCGGGACTGGGCGGTCGGACCGGGCCGGTTGTCGACCACCCGCACTCCGATGGAGCGCAGCCGCAGCTCGCAGGCCAGCACCAGGCCGACCGGGCCGCCGCCGACGATCAGTACGGTCGGGGTCGAAGTCATCGGGGGTTCCTCTCCTGACTGAGCGGGACGAGCGTTCGCTCGGCTCCGCGGGGTGCACAGCGCCGAACGGCGAGGCAGGTCCAGGTGAAGCCGGCGCCGGCGGACAGCACCAGCGCGCCATCGCCCACCTCCAGCCGCGGGTCGGCGGCCAGCGCGGCCAGGTTGGCCAGCGTGTCGCCGGCGCCGAGATGCCCGGTGCGGGCACCGTCGTCGAAGATCGCCGCCGGGGTCATCGAGCCGATCACCGGGGCGTAGAAGCCGAGCCCGCCGGCGCCGAGCCGCGGCGTCGCGACTATCCGCAGCCGGTCGCTGGTCAGCGGCAGCTCGGCCTCGGCGGCCGCCCGCCGGATCACCGCGCGAACGTGCTCGGCGATGATCTCGCCGAACCGCTCCTTGCCGATCTGCTGCAGGTAGGCGCGCTTGGCCGCCCGGATGTCCACCGGCAGCGACTGGCTACCCGGCGCGTCGCTGAAACCGCCGGGCACCAGGTGCGCGGCCTGCATCTCGGTCGCGGCGGAGGTCGCCGCCGCCAGCAGGGTCAGCGAGCCGGGCCGGTCCGGCTGCCGGGACAGCACCGCCGCGGTGGCGCCGTCGCCGTACCAGAGCCCGTAGTCACCGCTCCAGCGGTCGAAGCCGGGCTGGCAGAACCGGTCGGCGGTGGTGACCAGGGCGACCGAGTGCTGCTGGTGCAGGCTCAGCTGGTCGGCGGCCACCGCCAGCGCCGCCGCGCCGCCGTTGCACATCTGCTGGACGCCCAGCGGAGTCGCCGCGCTGGTACCGAGCCGGTCGGCGATGTAGTGCGGGGCGGAGAAGAACTCCTGGCCCTGGAAGTAGGTCCAAGCGTGCGCCAGGAAGCCCACCTCGGCCGGCTGCCGGCCGGCCGCGACCAGGGCCCGGCGGGCGGCCAGCACGGCCATCTCCGGCGGCGCCAGCTCCTCGGAGACCGGCAGTTGCTGGTAACCGACCGCGGCCAGGTCATCGGCCTGCAACGCGCCACGCCGGGCCGCGTCGGCCGCCGTCTCGGCGGTGTCGGGCAGCCACGTCCGGGCTGCCTCCACCGCGATGCCGGCCGGCCACCTCATGACAGCGCTCCAGGCCGGGCGAGCCGGTCGGACCGGGCGTAGGCCACGTCCAGCGAGCACACCTGCTGGTCGTCCTGGATCAGCATCACCCGCGCGGTCAGCTTGTTGTGCCCGGCGACGGCGAGCACCTTGGTCGGCCGGTCCAGCTCGGCGTAGCGGGAGAACGTCCCCCAGAAGCCGGTCAGGGCCAGGTCGGCCGGGTCGATGCCGGCCAGGTTGGCCAGCAGGTGCACGCCGGCCTGCCGGGCCGCGTCGGTGAGCACCACGCCCGGCACGTGGTCCTGCGGGTGGTCGAACATGCTGGGATGGTCAACCGCGAGCCGCAGGGTGTAGCCCAGGCCGTGGTCGATGCGATGCGGTTCGGTCAGCAGCACGTTGGCGGCCAGCTCGCGTCCGACCGCTCGCGGATGCACCAGGTCGGTGTCCGACGTCGGAGCAACGGCGTCCGAGCGGACCGGCAGGCTGCCGTCGGCACGTTGCCGGCGACGCCGGTAGCCGGCCGTTGGAAGGTAGGCCACCTCCATGGTGGTGGTGCCCAGGTGCTCATCGGCCACGGCCATCGCGATGGTGAAGGTGATGGCGCGCAGCTGGCCGGCCGCCCACCGCGCGTTGCTGGTCCGCACGTCGAGCACCAGGCCGAGCGGGTCAGCGGTGCCGGCCGGCCGGCACGGCCGATCCAGTTCCATCCACCAGCGCTTGAGGATGAAGACCGAGTCGCTGCCGACGCCGCAGAACGCGTGGCCGCCGTAGGTCTCGGCCTGCCTGCAGCATTCCAGCAGCAGGATCGGATCCAGCACGGTCGCGGCATTGAGCTGGTCGGTGTAGTAGCGGTGCGCCGGCGGCAGCTGCGCCGCGGCCAGGTAGCGGTCCGGCGCCAGCTGCTGGGCATCGGTGAGGAACACCTCGGCCAGCGCGTGCCGGTGCAGCAGCGTGCGGTCCACGGTCCGGTCGAACGACAGCGCGGTCCGTGGCGGCGCGGCGGCGGTAGGCATGTTGACTCCTTTTCGTACGGGGGCAGTGCTCGGAAGGCAGTGCTCGACAAGCATTGCTCGGAAGGCAGTGCTCGCCGACGGGCAGCGTGCTCGCCAATGGTCAGGCCGCCGCCTCGAACGCACCCAGCGCCTTTGCGACCAGCCCGGTGTCGTGCCGGGCGGCGACGAAGTCGGGATGGCGCAGCAATTCGTCCAGGAACTCGGCGGTGGTGCACACGCCCTGGCCGACCACCTCGAACTCGCGCAGCGCCCGGCTCATCCGGGCCAGCGCCTGGGGGCGGTCGCTGCCCCAGGCGATGACCTTGGCCAGCAGCGAGTCGTAGGACGGCGAGACCCGGGCGCCGGCGTGGGCCGCGGTGTCAACCCGGACGAAGGGGCCGCCGGGCACCACGAAGTCGCTGAGCGTGCCCGGCGTCGGCCGGAAGTCCCGTCGCGGATCCTCGGCGTTGACCCGGCATTCGATGGCCACCCCGTGCACGTCAACGTCGTGCTGGCTCAGTTCCAGCGGCTTTCCGGCGGCGATCAGCAGTTGCTGCTGCACCAGGTCGATGCCGGTGATCATCTCGGTCACCGGGTGCTCCACCTGGATCCGGCCGTTGACCTCCATGAAGTAGAACTCGTGCGTGCTCGGGTCCAGCAGGAACTCGAACGTGCCGGCGCCCCGGTAGCCGGCGGCCAGCGCCCCGGCCAGCGCGAGCCGGCCCATCTCGGCGATCAGCTCGGCCGGCAGGCCAGGCGGCGGCGCCTCCTCGATGAGCTTCTGGTGCCGACGCTGGGTGGAGCAGTCCCGGGCGCCCAGGTGGATGCCGGCGCCGTAGCTGTCGCACAGCACCTGGATCTCGACGTGCCGGGCGGCCGGCAGGTAGCGCTCGATGAAGACCCGGCTGTCACCGAAGAGCTGCTGCGCGGTGGCACGGGTGGTCAGGTACTGCCTGCCCACGTCGGCTGCCCGCCGGACGATCTGCATGCCGCGCCCGCCGCCACCGGCGACCGCCTTGATGATGACCGGAAATCCCAGCTCGGCGCACAGTTCCTGCGCCTCGGCCTCGGTGTTGACCGGCGCCGGGCTGCCCGGCAGCAGCGGCAGCCCGACCTCGGACATCAGGCTGCGAGCCGCGGCCTTGTCCCCGAGCCGCTCCAGCACGTGGGAGGGCGGCCCGATGAAGGTCAGGCCGTTCTCCTCGCACGCCTCGGCGAACTCGGCGTCCTCGGAGAGGAAGCCGTAGCCGGGATGGACCGCCTCGGCGCCGGCCTGCCGGGCGGCCTCGATCACCGCCGGGATGTTGAGGTAGCTGCGCCGGGCAGCCGCCGGGCCGATCTGCACGGCATGGTCGGAGATCCGGGCGAGCCGGCTGCTGGCGTCCTCGGTGGAGTGCACGCTGGCCACCCGGATGCCGAGTTCCCGGCAGGCCCGGGCGACCCGCAGCGCGATCTCGCCACGGTTGGCGATCAGGACGGTGTCGAACATCAGGACCTCCCGGCGCCCGCGGTCTCGACCGCGAACAGCGGCTGCCCGAACTCCACCGGCGTGCCGTCGGCCACCAGGCTCTCGACGATCTCGCACTCCTCGTTCGCCAGCACCGGCAGCATCAGCTTCATCGCCTCGACGATGCCGACCTGCTGGCCGGGGGCGACCAGGGTGCCCGGCTCGACGAACGGTGCCGCGCCGGGACTCGGCGCCTGGTAGAAGACCCCGACGCTGTCGGAGCGGATGTGGGAGAAGGAGGACTGGCTGGCGTCGCTGGCCGGCTCGTCCCCGGCGGCCGTTCGCGGGTCGGTGGCCGGCCGGGCAGCCGCCGGCTCGGCCGGCCAGCTGAGTTCCACGCTGACCTCGCCGACGCCGACCCGGACCGTGCCGGGATGGTTCTGACCGGCCAGATCCGCGGCCCGCTCGGAGACGGCTTGCAGCAGTTCCAGCAGTTCGGCCATGCCGGGTTGTGCAGTGGTGGCGGTCATCGAGCATCTCCCTCGGGCACACCGGCGAACCGGTCGAGTCGTTGCCCGCGCCTGGCGAGCAGTTCGGGTGTCGGCAGGTCGGCCAGCCTGGCCAGCGCGGCGCGCACGGCCGCGGCGACCCGCTGGGCGGCCTGCAGCGCGTCGGCCTGGGCGCCGCCGTCGGGCTCGGGCACCACGCCGTCGGCGACGCCGAGTTCCAGCAAGGAGCGGGCGTCCACCCGCAGTGCGCGAGCGGCCCGCTCGGCCTGCCGGGCGTCCTGCCAGAGGATCGAGGCGCAGCCTTCGGGGCTGATCACCGAGTAGACCGCGTTGGACAGCATCAGCACCTCGTCGGCGGCGGCCAGCGCGAGTGCGCCACCGCTGCCGCCCTCGCCGGTCACCACCGACACCACCGGCACCGGCAGCCCAGTCAGCGTCTTGAGCACGTCAGCGATCGCCATCGCCTGCCCGTCCCGTTCGGCCTCGACGCCCGGGAAGGCGCCCGGCGTGTCCACCAGGGTCACCACCGGGATTGCCAGCTTGGCGGCCAGTCGCATCAACCGGGCGGCCTTGCGGTAGCCGGCGGGTGCGGGCATGCCGAAGTTGTGCGCGACCAGCTCCGGAGTGCTGTGCCCCTTGCGCTGGCCGAGCAGGACGACCGGCTGCTCGCCGATCCGGCCGATGCCGCCGAGCATCGCCGGGCAGTCGCCGCCGAGCCGGTCGCCGCGCAGCTCCTCGAAGTCGGAGACCACCAGGTCGAGGTAGTCGGTGATCGTCGGCCGGCTGATCTCGCGTGCGGTCCGGACGGCGGCCCAGGCGTCGAGCTCCGGCAGCTGCTCCGGCTCGCGCACCACCGGATCGGGAAGCTGGCCGGCGGCGTCCTCGCCGGCGTCCTGCGCGCGCAGCAGTCGAGCCAGGCAGCGGCGGAGGTCGCGGCGGTGTCGGATGCCGTCGATCAGGCCACCCTCGAGCAGGAACTCGGCGGTCTGGAAGCCGGCGGGCAGCTGCTGGCGGATGGTCTGCTCGATCACCCGGGGGCCGGCGAAGCCCAGCCGGGCGCCGGGCTCGGCCAGGATCACGTCGCAGGCGGTGGCGAAGGAGGCCGCGACTCCGCCGTAGGTCGGGTCGGTGACGATGGCCACGGTCAGCACGCCGGCCTCGTCCAGTTCGCGCAGCGCCGCGCAGGTTCGGGCCATCTGCATCAGCGCGATCGCGCCCTCCTGCATCCGGGCGCCGCCCGAGGCGGTGACGAGCACCAGCGGAATCCGGTGCTCACCGGCGTAGCGGGCCGCCGCCACGATCCGGTCACCGACCGCCGCACCGAGGCTGCCGCCGAGGAACCGGAAGTCCATCGCGGCAACGACCACGGGCCGGTCGGCGCAGCGGCCGACCGCGCAGCTGACCGCCTCGCTGGCACCGGTCGCACGCCGGGCCGCCGCGATCCGCTCGGGATACGGCTGGGTGTCGACGAACCGCAGCGGGTCGTCGGAGCCGGTGCCGGTGTCCAGCGACCGCCGGCTGCCCGGGTCGAGCAGCTGGTCGATCCGCTCCTCGGCGGTCAGCCGGTGATGCGCCGAGCAGAGCGGGCACACGTTCTGCGCCCGGAGCATCCGCTTGCGCGATACCGGTTCACCGCAGGCACGGCACAGCTGCCAGGTGGCGGGCGGCGCCTCGGTGGAAATCGCGGTCATTTCTTTGCGACCCTTCGGATCTCGAATTGCCGGGTGGTCGTAATCGACGGTAGGCAGGTTGAACAGGACGCAGACAATGATTTGCACCCAAGGTGGCAGCCCGAATATCGAACGGAGTAGTGGAGATACTCCCATCAGCGCCGGGAATCGCGTCGAATGGCTTCTAAACTGTCCCTATGACTTCTGGGTTCTGTGCATGATGGATTCCGGCGCGGCTCAGATATACCGCCCACCAGCCAGCCCGCACCGAGCCTCGGCGGCGATTCCGGCCCGATTCCGGTCGGCCCCGGTACGTGCCGTGGCCCGCTGCCTGCTGGAGGCCCGGCCGGCGGTGCAGGCGATGGTGCTGCTGCGCTTCGCGGCCGCCAGCCTGGTCACCGTGGCCGGCCGACGACTGCCGATTGGCAACCTGCTGCTCGACCGGCGACTGGTCACCGGGGCGGCGGCGATGATGCTGGTCTCGATCGGCGTCTACCTGGTCAACGGCGTCACCGACCTGGTCGCCGACATCGCCAACGGCTCGTCGCGTCCGCTGGCGCAGGGCCGGCTCAGCGTCGCGACCGCGCGGAGGATGGCGTGGCTGACCATCCTCGGCGGCCTGTGCTGCGCCGCCGTCGCCGGACCCCTGCTGCTGGGTTGCGCGGTCGCGATGGCGATTGCCGGGCTCGGCTACTCCTGTGGCAGGCGTCCGTGGAAGCAGCGCCCGCGGGCCGCCAGCGCCAGCATCGGGGTGCTCGGCGCCAGCACCTACCTGGCCGGTTCCATCGCGGCCGGTTATCCGGCCTGGCCGCCCGCGATGCTGCTGGCCGCCGCGATGACGCTCTGGATGAGCCTGGTGGGCGCGCTCACCAAGGATTTCTCCGATGTCGCCGGCGATCTGCTGACGGGCCGCCAGACGATGGCCACCGGCACGGCCGAGCGCCGGATGCGCCGGCGGGCCGCGCTGAACGCGCTCGGGCTGGCAGGTGGCTTCCTACTGTCCTGCTGGGCCTGGGCACCACGGCTGATGCCGGCCGCGGAGTGCCTGCTGCTGGTTGCGGCGGTGGTTGCGGTGCTGTCGCTGCACGGCAGCTCGCGCGGCAGCCGGGCCGAGACCCGGCGTCCCTATCGAGCTTTTATGGTCGGTCAATATGCTGCGAATGCGATCGCCATTGCCTGCGCCATAAGTTGGTAACCCGTCCGTCACCGCACCGCAATGAAGCGGGTCACAATAGGGAAGACGCTAATAGCCGGCACGTTAGTTCGCCGATGTTGACACCCCTACTTCTTCGCCCTGATCAAAGATAAGGGTTCGGAGCCGAAAGATAAGGGTGTAGTACCCTTTTGGCACACCGCGATCACGATGGTCGTGACGGTTCGCGGGTCTTGTCGAGACGGGAAGACTGGGGGCCGGGCGTGGTCTATGCGCAGCTTGCCGAGGCCCTGAACCGGGCGAGACCGGCCATCCTGCTCGCCTATGAGCGCCGGCTGGCGGACGAGGGCAGCCCGCTGGTCCGCGATCCGTCGGTGTGGAGCCAGGCCCGGGAGCAGGCAGAGGCCATCGTGACCGATGTGGTCGACGTGCTGCGCGGCATCGACGTCGATTTCGCCAGCAGGGCCGAGATGCTCTCGGAGATCATCGGGCAGTCCCGCGCGGCCGACAACATCCACCAGAACGCCTCCCTGCGGGCGGCCGGCCTGCTGTTCCGCGAGGTGGTGCAGGTAGGCAGCGTCCTGGTGAACGAGTTCGAGCCGGAATCGATCGATGCGATGCAGACGATCAGTGTCGCCCTGAACGACAGCCTGAACGCCCGGGTGCGCCAGGGCGCGGCCGCCTACGCCAGCTTCCTGCTGAACAAGGTGCATCTGGCCCAGGTGGAGGAGCGGCGCCGGATCGCCCGGGACCTGCACGACCGGGTCGGCTCCGAGGCCAGTGGGGCGTACCGGCAGCTGGAACTGGCAGCCGTGCACGGCATTCCCGGGCAGTCCGGGGAGGCGGTCGCGGCGGCCACCCAGGCGATCAGCTCGGTGCTTGCCGGGCTGCGGCAGGTGACCTCCGACCTACGGCTGACCCAGCCGCTGGAGAACCTCGAGATCGCGTTGAAGCGTTACGTGAGCGGGTTGGACGGCGAGTCCCAGGTCGCCATCCGGGTCAGTGGTGACGAGGCGTGGGCCGATCCGGTGGTGCTGGACGAGACCTTCCTCATCGTCCGGGAGGCGCTGCGCAACGCGTTGGCCCACACCGACCGGGCGTCCGTCGTGGCGAGGGTGGACATCGCCCCGCACGAGCTGGCCGCGCTGGTCTCGGACAACGGCGCCGGCTTCGACCAGGCCCGGCTGGCGTCGTCCACCGGCTCCGGGTTGGCCAGCATGCAGGAGCGGGCGGCCCTGATCGGCGGGTCGCTCACCGTGACCAGCGCGCCGGGCGCCGGCACCGCGGTGCGGTTGCTGGTGCCGCTGGGAGGTGAGCGCCGTGACCCAGCCGGCTGAGCCGATCCGGGTGGCGCTGGTCGATGACCACGTGCTATTGCGCGACGGCGTGCGGCAGTTGCTCGATGCCGACCCGGCGTTCCAGGTGGTGGCCGAGGCCGGCACCGGCGAGGAGGGCGTGGCGTACGTGCGGCAGACCCAGCCGGACGTCGTGCTGCTCGACGTGCAGCTGCCCGGGCCCGGCCCGGTAGAGGTGGTCCGTCAGATGCGCATGGCCTCGCCGGACAGCCGGATCGTCATGCTCACCATGTACGACGACCCCACGCTGCTCTCGCAACTGGTCGAGGAAGGCATCCGCGGCTACCTGCTCAAATCCATCTCGCACGCCGAGTTGTTGCTGAATCTGCAGGTGATCTACCGGGATCCGTCCCGGCTGATGCTGACCGTGTCCCAGCAGACCCTGGTCGGCGCTGGGTCCGCCTCGACGCTGTCCGAGCGCGAGATCGAGGTGCTGACGCTGGTGGCGGCCGCCATGACCAATGCTCAGATCGCCGCCCGGCTGTCGCTCACCGAGGCGACGGTGAAGCGCCACGTCCGCAACATCTTCAGCAAGCTGGGGGCCGTGTCGCGGATCGACGCGGTGAACAAGGCCATCGCCGCCCGGCTGATCCCGGCCACCGAGCGCCAGTTCTGATCCGCCTTTCGGCTTGATTGACGTGGTTCCCGGCGCACCCACTTGATCGGGAGACCCTTCAACTTCTCACGATCATCGAGCTGCCGAAGATGAGGAAACCCACGCCCACCGCGATCCACATCGGGCGGGCCCGGTATAGCCGCCGCGATCGTCGGCTCCTCCTCGCGCGCCGTTCGTCCAACCTCGCTCCCAGCCAGTTGTTGAAGAGGACGACCAGCACGCCGGCCACCACGAGGATTGCACCTTCAACCCGGGAGATCGCATCCACCGTCAACTCCTTCCGGGCCAGTGCGATATTAGGTTCTGCCACTTTCGGCGATAACCTGCGGCGGGATAAGTTCGCGGACTCGAGTCCCTTCGACGGGGCAGACCAACCAGAGTGGCTCCACCCAGCAGTGAGGTAGCCGCCCTGCCTCACGGATGTCAAGAACGAGAGCGAAGCGAAAACGCTAGAGGTAGCACACTTGGCGGGATTGTCACTTTCTATGCATTGGAGAGCGCATGCCTGGGTCAGCCCGTGACCTCGATCAGCTACGGGAATTGCTCGACCGGCGAGAGATCGCAGTCTTTATTGGTGCAGGGGTTACAATTCAAGCTACAAATAATGCACCTGCGTCTAGCTGGGTGGGTTTGATCGCATCGGGTGTTGATTACATTATGCGCGCTCGCCCAGATGTTGACGCGGAAGCACTGAAGGAGAAAATCAGCAATGCTGAGGTTGTAGACGATTATCTCGCTGTGGCGGATGAGATCGCGTTTCGCCTCGGCGGACGTTCAGGCTTCAATTTCCGTCAGTGGCTAGAGGAAGCCATCGGAAGCTTATCGCCGACACCCACCGGGGTACGGCTCTTAAAGTCGATCCTTAATCTGCGCAATCCAATTATTACTACAAATTATGACGGCCTGCTTGAGGAAGCTTCAGGTAGTGTACATCGATCTTATACATGGCGTGACGCTTATTCTATAGCTGAGGTCATGCGCGGTCATCGCTCCGGCATCATTCACTTACATGGACACTTCGATCAACCAGCAGACCTCGTGTTCGACCAGAGGAGCTATATCGAGCTCCTACGAGACCAAAAATATCGCGATTTTCGAAGTCAACTTCTATTCGGGTCCTCGATGATGTTCGTGGGATGCGGAGAAGGGCTCAACGACCCTAACTTCCACCGGTGGCGCGAGGCTCTCCAAGAATACAGCAACGAACTCAAGCGCCCATGTTACCGACTGTGCTTGGAGTCGGAGTTACCTGCGCTAGCTCGACGCCATCGGTACGATGACTTCATCCGGCTCGTACCTTACGGGACCGAGCATGCTCATCTAACAGATTTCTTGAGCGCACTCGCGCCACCCCTGCGATTGCATCAGGATGCAAAGGTAACCTTCATCGAGCCAGCCGAGGTCCATCGATGTGCCCACGAGGTGCCTGTAAGCGGAACCGTGACAGGGATCGACCCCATGATTGATCTCTGGCTGGTGAAAGAAATCTCCACGGATAACTACCACCCTGATAATGGGCCGCTCCGGCGGGCCGGTGATACGTGGGCGGGCGTGGCTTATCTCGGTAATATCCGACCCATTGCGGAACCAACGCAATACAAGCTGTTTCTGATGACGGCAACTCGAGATGCGACGCGACGACTTCAAGCCTACCTAAGCGAGTGCATGGAGTTTGATATTTGGCCTGGAATAAGCGATCTTACTGGCATGGTGCCTATAGCAGAGATCATGCTCACCCGGGATCACTGATACTGATTACATCTCTACTGGGTGGTGCCGGCTAGCTTGGAAGGCTAAGCCGCCGGCGGCGGCGCCTCATGGGCATCGGCATGCGTGTTCGTTCGCATTTTGAGGCACTACACGGACGTTGCATATAACCGCTGGCCGACTTTGGTTCTCGCGATGATGGAAAGGCCCGCAACGCGCTGCCTATGGAAGCATCTCAAACCAAGCGGTATTGGTGGGCGATACTGGGATTGAACCAGTGACCCCTACCGTGTCAAGGTAGTGCTCTCCCACTGAGCTAATCGCCCTTGCTCGGTCGCGCTCGGCACCCTCGCACCGTGCTAGACCTTGAGGTGGAGACGGGATTTGAACCCGTGTACACGGCTTTGCAGGCCGTTGCCTCGCCTCTCGGCCACTCCACCGAGTGTGCCCGGCGACCCTGCCCGGGCCGCCAACGCGTTTCCACCGAGCGGACGACGGGATTCGAACCCGCGACCCCAACCTTGGCAAGGTTGTGCGCTACCAGCTGCGCTACGTCCGCGTGCTGCCCTGAGCCGCCGGTTGGCGGCGCGAGCACCGGACGCAAAACTTTAGCCGATGCCGGATGGCGGCTCCAAACCGGGTACCGCCCGGCAGCCAGCCCAGCCAGGCCTCTCAGTCGCCCGGACGATCGGGCACCAGCCGCCGCCACGCGGCATCCACCTGCTCGGTCAACGCCGCCCGATCCCCGGAGTTGTCCAGCAGCACGGTGGCCACCGCCCGCCGCTGCTCATCGCTGGCCTGCCGGGCGATCCGGGCCCGGGCCTCGTCCTCGGCCAGCCCTCGCTCGGCGAGCCGGGCCAGCCGCAGCTCCAGCGGCGCCTCGACCACCACCACCGCGTCGAAGTCGCCGGCCATGCCGGTTCTCGACCAGCAACGGCACGTCGGAGACCACCACCGCATCCGGCCCGGCGGCGGCCATCAGCTCGGCCCGGCGTGAAGCCACCAGCGGGTGCACGATGGCGTTCAGCTCGGCCAGTGCCGCCGGGTCGTCGAACACCAGGTTGGCCAGCGCCGGCCGGTCCAGACGTGCCGTCCGGCCGCAGCACCCCGTCGCCGAACCGCTCGACGACCCGGCCGAGCCCCGGCGTGCCGGCTGCCACCACCTCACGGGCCAGCGCGTCGGCGTCAACCACCACCGCGCCCAGTTCGGCGAACCTCGCCGCCACGGTGCTCTTGCCGCTGCCGATCCCGCCGGTCAGCCCGATCCGCAGCATCAGGTCGGTGACGGCGAGGCGGACCCGGACGGCATGCCGCTGTCCGAACCACCCGAGTCGTCGGAGCTGGCGGTCGCGGTGGGCGACGGGCTGGCGGTCACCCCGGCCACCCCGTCGAAACCGGAGGTGGCCACCAGGGCGGCCTGGGCGAGCGCCACCATGCCGGCGGTCGGAGCGGTGGCGACCAGCTTCGGATCGACCGTTACCGCCACCGTGCGCGGCCCCTCGGCCACCACCAGCGTCGGATTGCCGTAGCCCACCAGGATGGTCGCCCGGTCATTGCCCACCGCGGCGTCCTGCTGGCGCGCCCCGTGCGTCGCGGAAGTCCTCCACGGTGCCCTGCACCCGCTTGCTCGCCTGGGCCGAGGAGTTGTACAGGCTGATGCCGACCTCCAGCTGCGGCTGCGGTGCCGGCTTGCCGCGCACCGGCGCGGCCAGCCCGTACCGGCAGTTCAGGTAGGTGAGCCGGCCGATGTCGGCCTCGGCCACCCCGCGCACGAACGCGGTCTGCCCGAACACCGGCCGGCCGAGCGCGTCCTCGACCGCGGAGACCGGCAGCAGGTCCGCGCACTCACCACCCAGCGTCGGCGCCGCGGTCGCGGTGGGCCTGGCCGTGGCGCTGGACGAGCCGGCCGAGCTGCTCGACGGCGGGCTGGATGGCGGCGGTGCGCTCTTGGGCGCCGATTTGCCGCAGCCGGTCAACGCGACCCCGGCCAGCACCAGTCCGGCCAGGGTCAGCGCAGCGGTTCGCACGACGTTCACGGTAGCCGCCGGAACGGAACAGGCCCGGGAGGCGAACCTCCCGGGCCTGGCATGCCGTGCAATCGATCAGCGACCGGCGAGCTTCTCCCGCAGCGCGGCCAGCGCCTCGTCGGAAGCCAGCGTGCCGCTGGTGTCAGCCGGCGCCTCCGAGGAGTACGAGGTCGCCTCGCCGGTCTCGACAGCCGCCTCGGCGTCGGCCCGCTGGGCATCCTCGAGCTGCTTGCGGTGCGCCTCGAAGCGCTCCCGAGCCGCGGCGTAGCGCTTCTCCCACGCCTCCCGCTGCTCCTCGTAGCCGGGCAGCCACTCCTGGGTCTCCGGATCGAAGCCCTCCGGATAGATGTACTCGCCCTTGTCGTTGTACTGGGCCTCCATGCCGTACTGCGAGGGGTCGAAGCTGTCCTCGGTGAGCGCGCCCTCGTTGGCCTGCTTCAGCGACAGCGAGATCCGGCGCCGCTCCAGATCGATGTCGATCACCTTGACCATCAGCTCGTCGCCGACGTTGACCACCTGCTCGGGGATCTCGACGTGCCGCTCGGCCAGCTCGGAGATGTGCACCAGGCCCTCGATGCCGTCCTGCACCCGGACGAAGGCACCGAACGGAACGAGCTTGGTGACCTTGCCCGGCACGACCTGACCGATCGCGTGCGTCCGGGCGAACTGGCGCCACGGGTCTTCCTGGGTCGCCTTCAGCGACAGCGAAACCCGCTCGCGGTCCAGGTCGATGTCGAGCACCTCGACGGTGACCTCCTGGCCGACCTCGACCACCTCGCTCGGGTGGTCGATGTGCTTCCAGGACAGCTCCGAGACGTGCACCAGGCCGTCCACGCCGCCCAGGTCCACGAAGGCACCGAAGTTGACGATGGACGACACCACGCCGTTGCGCACCTGGCCCTTGGCCAGCTTGTTCAAGAAGTCGCTGCGCACCTCGGACTGGGTCTGCTCCAGCCAGGCCCGGCGGGACAGCACCACGTTGTTGCGGTTCTTGTCCAGCTCGATGATCTTGGCCTCGAGCGTCTTGCCGACGTACGGCTGCAGGTCGCGGACCCGGCGCATCTCGACCAGCGAGGCGGGCAGGAAGCCGCGCAGCCCGATGTCGATGATCAGGCCACCCTTGACCACCTCGATGACGGTGCCCTCGACGACCTCGTCGCGCTCCTTCTTCTGCTCGATCGTGCCCCAGGCCCGCTCGTACTGAGCGCGCTTCTTGGACAGGATCAGCCGGCCCTCCTTGTCCTCCTTCTGCAGGACCAGGGCCTCGATCTCATCGCCCACGGAAACGACCTCGGACGGGTCGACGTCGTGCTTGATGGACAGCTCGCGAGAGGGGATGACACCTTCGGTCTTGTAGCCGATGTCGAGCAGTACCTCGTCACGGTCAACCTTGACGATGGTGCCTTCGACGATGTCGCCGTCGTTGAAATACTTGATGGTCTTGTCGATCGCGGCGAGGAAGTCCTCGGCCGAGCCGATGTCGTTCACGGCAACTTGCGGGGTGGTGCGGGTCGGGTCGATTGTGGACGTCATGTAGTAGGTGAATCCTGCCAGTTGTCATCTGCGGTCGGGAGCGGTCGCTTTCGTCATCTCCCGTCGCGGTCGATGCTGGTTCTCACCAGTGAATGCAGACCGTGGACAAGTGCATGATGAGTGGCCTACTCCAGGTCGAGGCCACAGACCGGTTCCCGGGCGAAAGCCTACTCCAGACCCATGCAATGGCGGTAATCCGGGCTTTCGAACGGCTCAACGCCCGCCGCCCACCGGATGTTCCCCTGCCGCGAGGGCTGCAGCCGCTTCCCTGGACGCCCGCAGCCGCTCCTGCGGGGGCTACATTCGAACGCCGTGGGCACCGAGGGCGAGCTGGGCACGGTGGGTGTCGGCCGGCGAGCGCTGGGGCCGGCGGAGTCGGCCCGGGCAAGCCGGCGCTGGTGGGACGCCGACGCGGTCGCCTACCACCGCGAGCACGGCGCGTTCCTCGGCGAGTCCGACTTCGTCTGGTGCCCGGAGGGGCTGCGCGAGCAGGACGCCGGGCTGCTCGGCGAGGTGGCCGGCCGGGACGTGCTGGAGGTCGGCGCGGGTTCGGCCATGTGCTCGCGCTGGCTGGCCGGCCGCGGTGCCCGGCCGGTCGCGCTGGACATCTCGGCCGGCATGCTGGCCCATGGCCGGGACCGGCCGCCGACCATCCCGCTGGTGCAGGCCGACGCGCAGCGGTTGCCGTTCCGCACCGCCAGCTTCGACCTGGCCTTCAGCGCCTACGGGGCGCTGCCGTTCGCCGGCGACCCGGCCGGCGTGCAGGCCGAGGTGGCCAGGGTGCTGCGGCCCGGCGGGCGGTGGGTGTTCTCGGTGACCCACCCGATCCGGTGGGCGTTCCCCGACTCCCCCGGCCCGGACGGGCTGACCGCATCGATGAGCTACTTCGACCGCAGCCCGTACGTCGAGTTCGACGGCGACGGGCTGGCCACCTACGTCGAGCACCACCGGACGCTGGGCGACCGGGTGCGGGAGCTGGTCGGCGCCGGCTTCCGGCTGCTGGATCTCATCGAGCCGGAGTGGCCGGACGGCCTGGACAGCACCTGGGGCGGCTGGTCGCCGATGCGCGGTCGGCTGCTGCCCGGCACCGCGATCTTCATCAGTGAGCTCGCGAGCTGAGCGGTAGCGCGGGTTACACCCGTTCCAGCGGTGGCTCGGAGGCCGCGGCGGCCGGCGGACCGGCCGGCCGGTCCGGGGTGCGGCGCAGCAGCAGGACGCCGACGACCAGCGCCACCAGCCCGAGCAGCAGCCCGACCAGCGGCAGCACCACGGTGAGCACGGTGATCTTGTGCTGGCCGTCCTTGGCCTGCTTGGCCTGGTAGTTGATCGCGGCCTGACTGAAGGTGAGGGTGGTGTCCAGCGCGGTGGTGCCGTCGGCCAGCTTGCGTACCTGGTGCTCGGAGCCCTTCACGATCACGCCGGTGACCGGATCCACCCAGACGGTACGGCTGTCGGAGTACTTGCCGGGCACGCCCTGGGCCACCGGCAGGTCGATGTCGTTGATGTCGGCCTGGTACTGGTAGACGGTCAGGCCGGCCAGCTTCGAACTACCGACGTACCGGGCGTCTGGTGCCTGTCCCGAGCTCGGATCGTAGAACTTGTAGCTCTGCTTCTTGGCGTGGAACGGCCACTTGTAGCTCAGCCCGACGTGCTTGACGCTGGTGTTGCCGTTGACGTTCTCGCCGTACTTCGAGTCGTTCACCGACTCACCGCTCTTGCGGTCGGCGGCCACCCGGTCGGTGGTGAAGGACACCAGCCGGTGCTGCGGATCCTGGGCGCTCACGCACTCCGGCGGGTTGTCCACCGCCTTGACGATGCACAGCGTCTCCTGCACCACGGTGACCTTGGAGTCGGAGCGGGTGGAGTCGGTGCGCACCCGCCGGGTGGCATTCAGCGTGGTCTGCTGGGGCTGGCCGGTGGCGACGTCGAGGATCGTGGCCGGCCCGGTGGACACCAGCTTGATGTCCAGGTTGAGCGGCGTCTTCTCGGCCCGCGACGGTGCCCAGAACCGCAGCCCGGCGGCCAGCACCAGCAGGAACACGCCGACCCCGATCACGATGATTGCCAGCGCCTTGCGCACACCCGCTCCTGCCTCGTCGTAGCCCAGCCATCAGCAGCGGCCGGGTAACGGCCGTCGTGGCACGCTACCAGCGAGTAGCCATACTCCGTAACATGCTGGCCGAACAATCTGGCACGTTGTCAGAGCCGGCACGCACGAAAGGCACCCGCATCAGCGAGCAAGCCGAACCCCCGACCAGCGGCGGGATGCAACGGCGGCGGTTCTGGCAAGTGACCGCCGCCCTGTGCCTGGTGCAGGCGGTCGTGCTGGCCGCTGCGATCAGCCGAGGCTGGTACTACAACGACGATTTCGCGCTGCTGATGAACGCCAGCCACCGCTCGCTGGGCTGGGACTACCTGAAGATGCCTATCAACGATCACCTGCTGCCCGGCGAGCGGCTGGAGTTCTGGTTGTTGCGACACCTCGCACCGCTGAACTTCGGACTCACCGTCGCGATCAGGCTCGGGTTGCAGGCGACCGCCAGTTGGCTGCTCGTCCGGCTGCTCGCGGTGCTGATCGGCCACCGCCGCCGCGTCCTGACCATCGCCGCGCTGTATTGCTTCTGCCCGCTGGTGGTGACCAACGCCCTGTGGCTGACCGTCGCGTTGAGCCTGCTACCGGCTCAGGCACTGGTGCTCGGCGCGCTGCTGTGGCACGTCCGCTACACCGTCACCGACCGGCTGCGGTACGCCGCCGGAACCGGGCTGTGCCTGTTGGGCAGCGCATTGTTCTGGGAGAAGGCAGCGGTGGCGGCGCTGATGCTTCCGGTGCTTTCGCTGGGCTATCTGTACGACGGCTCGCTGGGCCGGAGACTGCTCGGCATGCTGCGGCAATGGCCGGGTTGGCTCATCACGCTGTTGCCGCTGGCAGCGTTCGGCGGCTATTTCCTGGCCGCCGGCTACGGCGGCGCAACCCAGTCGATCGGTGCCGGGGATCTGCTGCGGGTTCTATGGTTGCAGTGGTCGCGGGTGGTGGCGCCCACCTTGTTCGGTGGCCCGTGGCACTGGTTCGCTTTCCCCGGGGTGTCGCTCGGGTACGCCGAATCCTCCACCGCGATCGCTGTGCTGGTGCAGGTCGGCGTGGTCTGCTTGGTGGTGCTCGGCCTCCGGCTGGCCGGCTGGCGTTCGCTGATCGGCTGGCTGTTGCCGGTGCTGCCGCTGGTGGCCGGTACCAGCCTTGTTGCCCTCGGCCGGTTCCACGCCTTCGGCGTGCTGATCGCCACCACGCTGCGCTACGGCGCGGACCTGGCCGTGCCGCTCTTTCTCGGAATGGCCTTGGCACTGACACCCACCTCGGCCGCTGCCATCCGGCGGCGCCTGTCGGCGGTTGGTGAGGAGGTCACAGAGCCGATCGGCGAGGCTGCAGGTGACACCAGTCCGCCGGCGGACGGCGGCCGGCGCGGTCGGCGCCACCGGCCCCGGTCACGCCTTCGCTGGGCGGCGACGGCGGCCGCGGTGCTGGCCAGCGCCTGGCTGATCGGAGCGGGCACCTCGGTAACCGCCTTCGACCGGCACTGGGCCGCCAACCCCACCCACTCCTACGTCCGAACCCTGACCGCCGCCATCGACCACGGCGGCCCAACGCTGAACCTGTACGACACGACGGTGTCGCAACGCGTGCTGCCGATCTTCTTCGGACCGCACTGGCACCTGTCCGACTTCCTGCCGCTGACCGGTCGGGCCCCGACCCTCGACGGCCCCGACACCGAACCGCTGGTGGTGGACGACACCGGGCGGCCGGTGCCGGCGGCGCTGGTGCCCGCGGTGACTCGAGGACCCCCAGCGGGCGGGTTGTGCACCTACCTGGTGCAGGGCACTGGCACCTTCCGCATACCGTTCAGCCAGAACGCTCCGGAAGGTGATGGCTTCCTGCGTATCGACTACCTGCAGCCGCGCCCATCGGTCGCCCGGATCACCGTGCTCGATGCGCACGGCGGCGAGCACCAGCCGATCACCGGCGATCGGGTGCTGTTCGGCAACCTGCTCAGCCACGTAACGCTGCGGCTGCCGCTGACCTCGGTATCAGCCGTGCTGGTGCGAACGCAGGCGCCGGATACCCACCTGTGCATCGGACGGCTGACCGTCGGCGCGCCGTTTCCCGCGGGTCCGAGCGGATGACCGGCGCCTACCCGGCTATGGGCCGGTCACGGTTCGCCGCGCTGGACGGCGTGCGGGCGCTGGCCGCTTTCGCGGTTCTCTGCACGCACGTCGGCTTCGCCTCCGGCCGATCGGTCAACGGCACCCCGTTGGCGCCGCTGCTATCCCGGCTCGACTTCGGCGTGACGCTGTTCTTCCTGCTGTCCGGCTTCGTGATCTACCGGCCGTACGCCCTGGCTGCGTTCGCCGACCGGTCGGCACCGGGGATGCGGCGGTTCTACATCCGCCGGGCGGCGCGCATCCTGCCGGCCTATTGGCTGGCCGTGATCGCCACGCTCGGCGTGCTCTCACCACGACCGGCGCGGCTGGACGACTGGCTCAGCTACCTGACCCTGACCCAGACCTACAACGGACACAACCGGGATGCCAGCCTCACCCAGATGTGGACCCTGTCGGTCGAAATGAGCTTCTACCTGCTCGTGCCGGCGTTCGCTGGCTGGGTCAGCAGCCGACCGGGTGCCACCCCAACCGGCGTGCTCCGGCGGCAATTGTTGCTCCTCGCCGGCCTTGTCGCGGTAGCCTTCGCCGCGAACTTGGTCGGCAATCTTGGCTCTACACCGGGTCCCAAGTCGCTGCTCTGGCTGCCGGCCAACCTCGACTGGTTCGCCCTCGGCATGCTTCTCGCGGTTGTCTCGGTGGCGCCAGCCGGCCCTCGGTCCTTCGGTACGCTGCGCGAGCTGGCCAACGCCGGCGGTAGCTGCTGGCTGCTGGGCGCCCTGCTGTTCTGGTTCGCCACCCTGCCGCTAGCCGGGCCACGGGTGCTTGCCGTGCTGACTGGCTGGGAGTGGAGCTTCCGGCACTATCTGTATGGGCTGTCGGCGCTGCTTTTCCTGCTGCCGCTGATGCTGGCGCCGGACAACCGGTTCGGCAGCTTCTTCGGCCGGCGCCCGCTGCGAGACCTCGGCGTCATCTCCTACGGCTTCTACCTGTGGCACCTCCCGGTGCTGATCGCTGTGCAGCACCGGCTCGGCTACCGGACCTTTGACGGCCACTTCTGGGTTCTGCTGGTGACGACCGCGCTGGTGGCCGGCGCTGCCGCGACGCTGTCCTGGCACCTGGTCGAGAAACCGGCGATGCGCTGGGCAAGCCGGTTCTACTCCAACTCCTCGGCCAGCACCGCCAGCCCGAGCGCCGTCAGCGCCAGCAACACCAGTCCTTGACAGGCCGCCGAGTCGGTCAACGGATGGCTGGACACCGACGGACCGATGGCATTCAGCAGGCCCGCACCGGCGATCCCACCGCCGGCGGCCGCGGCCAGCCAGCGCCGAGCCGTCCGAACCGGCGGTAGCCACAGCCACGCCGCGACCAGCAGGCCGCCGACCACCAGCACCGGCCAGCCGCCGAGCAAGAACAGCGCCAGGAGCACGCCGGCGGCGATCAGCCACGCACCCAACCGGCCGTCAACGGCGGACCGATCAGCCAGCCGGTCGTTGCGTCGGGCGCCCGACCGCAAGCCGCGGCCGCTGAGCATGACCAGCGCGATCAGCAGCACGGCGGCCAGCAAGCCCAGCCAGAGGCCGGCTGTGAAGCCGCGTTCCGGCGCATAGTTCAACGTCACCACGCCTTGGGCGCCGGCGGGCAGCAGGAAGGCCTGCTGCCAGCCGTCCACCTGAACCGCCGTCAGCCGATGCCCGGCCAGGCTCGCCTGCCAGCCGGTGTTGAAGTTCTGATGCACCACCAGCAGGGTTCGCGACGGCGCACTGACTCGCACCGTTCGCTCGGTGTTCCTCCATCGGAGCACCGAGAGCTGCGCGGTCGGCAAGCTGCCGGCCAGTCCGGCGCCCCGGATCAAGCTGATCTGCTGCACCAGCGTGGTCGGCGCTGAGGTAAAGCTCAGCTCATGCTGGCCGGCTGAAAGAGTCAGGTTGCGGCTGCCGCACGGCGTCGCTGCCAGCCGGGCGCCGGACAATGCAGTCGCCAGGTCGGCCTGGACTGAGGTCTGCACCGAGCGCCCGTCCAGGGTCAGCACCGGTCCCTGGCCGCACGGAATCGTCAGCTCGGCCGCCGGCGCGGCGATGTCGGCCCCGGTCACCTCCAGCTCAGAGATCCCAACAGGCAGCAGTTGGCTGCTGCCGGTGGTCGAGTCGGTGTTCGCCTTGATCGTCGACTGCAGGATCTGCAGGCTCAGCACGCCAGCTCTAACCGGCGCCGGAAAGCGCAGGCTGCCGTCGGTGTCCGGTCGCAGGATCCAGCTCCCAGTGCCGACCCGAACCCGGTACCGGGTCGGGGTGGACACCGGCGCTGTCAGCGTAGTGCGCACTCGCAGGCCGGTGATCCGAGCCGGGCGAGGCAGCCGCACCGTCAGGGTGGGCGTGCGATCCCCGGCGGCTGCCGACCAGGTCGTCGAGGACAGCCCGTCCACCACCGCGCCAGGCCGCTGCCAGGGATCCCCGCCGGCGGTGGAGGAGGCGCTGACCCGAATGCTCGACGCGGTGTCGAGCAAGCTGTCCAGCGCCGGACCTGCCCGGAGGGTAACCGCGCCGGCAACCCGGTAGGTGCTGGGCACCGACTGCTCGAACCGGCGCCGGATGCCGGCATCCTCCTCGCCGGCCCTGGCCAGCGCCGGTCGGCAGGCGCTCGCCTGGCCGGTGCTGGTGCAGCCGGTGCGCTGACCGGCAGCCGCGGTAAAGCTCAGCACGTCGGCATTGCTGGCACCGGGCACCGACAGCCACCGCTGCGGATCGACCCCAGCCACCGCAAGGCTCGCCAGCGCGACAGCGGTCCCCCGGCTTCCATCGGCCATCGCCGCGACGGTTAGCCGGATCGACTGGGTGAGGCCGGCCGGCACCGGGAGGCGCTGCGGCCGGTTGTCCGGGAGCACGTCCTCGGTCACCGTGCCGGCCTCGGTGCGCACGGTCAGCGAGGACGGGTTCTGCCCATCCTGCCCGCCGAACTGGATCGTCACCACCGGATCCCGTACCGGCGCTTGGAGGTCCAACTCGATCCACTGGCCGATGGCTCCGTCGGCCGATCCGGATTCCCACGCGGTGCCCGGATCCCCGTCCACGGCGTACCACGGTGCGCGGTCGGGGCCTCTGTTGACGAAGGCATCCACGTCCGCGCCCGAGGAGGAGGCTCGGATGTCGGCGATGCCGGCGTACTGCCAGCTGGACAGCGTGCCCGCACCGGCCGGCAGGTAATCGTGCGCCGCTCGTTCCGTCAGATACGGCTGGTTGGCTGCCATCGTCGCCCCGACATAGCCCGGGTGGCCGAACTGGACCTCCCGGCGGCGGAGTCCGTCGGTGGTGACCGTCCGCGCCGGCCCCGGCGCCAGCACGGCGGCGTCCGTACCGAAGATCACCGGCGTGCTGGCCGGCAAGCCGTCGGCAAGCAGACTCGGTAATTGCTCGGCCGAGCCGTTGGCCAGCACCGCGGAGTCCGCCGACATGGCGGTCACCCGATCCTCGGCACCGCTCACCCGCAGGATCTGGATGGCTGGGATGCCGTTCGCCGCGCCGTCGTCAATCAACCGGTTGTCGGCGCCCGGATCGCGTTGGGTCGGGCCGAACGAGCTGACCAGAGTCAGCCCGGGGCTGGTGCGAAGCGTGCCCAGCACGGCGCCGATGTCGGTGGCGTCAGCATCCGGACTGAGATCGGCCCGCAACGCGAGGTAGCCAATGCCAGAGCGGGCAAGCAACGGTGCCAGATTGTCTTGAGGTGAGCCGGTCGCCAGCATCGACTCGATCTCATCCAGCAACCGGACGTAGCCGGGCTGGCCGAACGGCACGATCTCGCGGGTCGCCCACGGCGACTCGGCGGCCGCCTGCATCGGTTCGTCGATGGTGGCGCCCCAGTACATCTCCGGCCGTCCCGCGCCCGGCACCACTAGGGTCCGTCCGCCGCCCGCGTGCGCCTGCAGCCACCGCGCCGCCTGCGGCCAGAAGTCAGCAATCGCGGTGGCGCGTGGCTGCTGCACAAGGTGGTCGCCGAGGGCCGGGGCCAGCGCGACCGCCGCGACGACCAGCAGGCATAGCAGCGCGACGGGAGTGCGGCGGACGGCCGGCGGCAACCGCCGTTGATGCCGGTGCGACCACAGCTGGAGCTGGCGCGGAGCCGCTGCCAGCAGGTAACCGAGCCCGAGTGCCAGCGGCAGCCGGACCAGCGGATCGAACTTGTGGATGTTGCGGAAGGCCACCAGCGGGCCATCCAGCCACTGCCGGGCCGACTCGGCGAACGGGCCGCCCAGCGTGGAGGCGTGGCCGAAGGTCAGGCAACCGAAGCCGAGCAGCAGAGTGCTTACCAGGAACAACCGGTGCGGCGTTTCGCGCAGCGCCAGGCCGGCGAAGGCGAGGCTCGCCACCACTGCCGTGGCCAGGATCGCCGCCGGCGCGACGGCATAGATCCAACCGGCCGGCCAGATGTTCGGCCCGAGGTACGCCTGCCAATGGTCGGCACCCCGGGCCACCGCGATGAGCGAATTCTGCGAGGTGGTGACAGCCGACGACTCGATCCAGTTCAGGAACGGCGGGCTGTACCTGCCCAGGATGGCCAGCGGGATCAGCCACCAGAGGCAGGACAGCAGGACGGCTAGCAGCCACCAGCGGATCAGCGAGGCACGCCGTTGCCCACGCGACCGGGTGAGCAACCACAGCGCCGGCACCGGCAGGATGGCCAGCGTGGCCGAGGCGTTGATGCCGCCGGCGAGCAACAGCGCCATTCCGGAACGTAGCGCGGCGGTCCGGGGTGAGCCCGTGGTGCTGCCCCGCACCAGCGGGAGGAGCACCAGCGGCAGCACCGCGACCGGCAGCAGCTCGGCCGAAATGGAGAACAGCTCGGTGAGCATCCGGGGGGCGAGCGCGTAGGTGAGCCCAGCGGCCACGGGCGGCCAGAAGCCGGCCACGCCCATCAGTCGTGCGAGCCTGCACACGCCCAGGAAGGCGACAATGAGCAGCGTCGATTCCCAGCACCGCTGCACCACCCAGGGCGGCAACGCGATCAGCTTGCCGAGCAGGAAAAACGGCCCCATCGGGAAGAGGTAGCCGTAGGCCTGGTCCTGCAGCTGCCCGGAGTTGCCGATCGGATCCCACAGCGACATGGCCCGGCGCAGGAACCGAGCCGGATCCACCACCAGGTCGAGCTTGGTGTCGGCCGCCACCGAGCCGCCGTCCTGCGCGAACACCAGCAACGCGATGGCCGCGCTCACCACGGTCAGCCGCAGCCGTTCGACGATGAGCAGCCGCTCCCGCCCGGCCGGGCTCTGCTGCTGGCGTTCGAGCTCGGCCACTGCGTTCGGCACCGAAGCACCGTACCGGGCGGATCTGTGCCGCCAGCCGATGGCCACGCCGCCGTCCGGCAAAGCGCTGACCGGCTCCCCCCATTTGGGCTACTCTCCGGTAACCGATTTCCACACCGCAGTCCGAGGAGCGATGGCCGACCGTCAGCACGCCGCGCGCCGGGTGGTGTTCCTGGTGTGGCGGGACACCCAGCATCCGGACGGCGGCGGCTCGGAGGTCTACGTCGAGCACATGGCCCGCTGGCTGGCCGGCCGCGGCCACCAAGTGGTGATCCACTGCGCCCGGCACGCCAACGCCCGGGCCGACGAGGTGCGCGACGGCGTCCGGTTCCGCCGCCGGGGCGGCCGGCTCACCGTCTACCCGCGCGGCCTGGCCTACCTGCTGTCGGCCGCCGGCCGGCGCGCCGACGTCGTGGTGGACGTGCACAACGGCCTGCCGTTCGCCAGCCCGCTGGTCCGCCGCCGTGGTGTGCGGGTGCTGGTGCATCACGTGCACCGCGAGCAGTGGCAGATCATCTACCCCGGCCTGCGCGGCCGGCTCGGCTGGTGGCTGGAATCGCGGTTCGCCCCGTGGATCTATCGCGGCCGGCCGTACCTCACCGTCTCCGAATCCTCGCGGGCCGACCTGGTGCGGCTCGGCATCGACGCCGGCCGGATCTCAGTGGTGTGCAACGGCATCGACGTGCCGCACCCATCCCGGCTGCTGCCCCGCTCGGCCACTCCCCGGCTGTGCGTGCTCGGCCGGCTGGTGCCGCACAAGCAGGTCGAGCACGCGCTCGACACCCTGGCCGCGCTCGCGCCGGAGCTGCCGGAGCTGCGGATGGACGTGATCGGCGACGGCTGGTGGCATCCCCAGCTCACCGCGCACGCCGAACGGCTCGGGGTGACCGGCCGGGTCAGCTTCCACGGCCAGGTCAGCGATGCCGAGCGGGACCGGCTGCTGGATGAGGCCTGGCTGATGCTGGCCCCCTCGGTCAAGGAAGGCTGGGGAATCGCCATCATGGAAGGCGCCGCACGCGCGGTGCCGGCCATCGGCTACCGCGGCGCCGGCGGCGTCACCGAGTCCATCCGGGACGGCGAGACCGGGCTGCTGGTGGCCGACCAGGCCGAGCTGACCGAACGGACCCGGTTCCTGCTGACCGACACCGAGGCCCGGCTGGCGATGGGCAAAAAGGCCCGCGAACGGGCGGGGAACTTCGACTGGCAGAGCTCGACCGCCCGGTTCGAGGAGTTGATCCTGGGCGCGGACTGACGTCCTGGCCGGCTTAGCTGGCTGGCTGAGGGATCAGCCGTTACGGCTCAGCGGTTGCCGTAGTTGCTCAGCGGTTGCCGTAGTTGACGATCGGCGCGGAAGCCGGATTGTGCTTCGGCGCCTGGGTGTTGGACGAGACCACGCCGGTCACGGCCGCGCCGGCCAGCACGGCGCCGATGATCACGCTGACCACCAGCCCGATGATCTTGCCCACTCGCTGCCTCCGACTGACCTGATCAGCTTTGCCCGGCTCGCTGCCGGTAAGTTACCGGCGAGTGTAGCAATCCCAGCAGCCGCCGTCCGGCCGTCCCGACCGCCGCCACGCCCACCAGCAGGGCGACCAGCAGATCGACGCCGATCACCAGTACCGCACGGGTCCGCTCGGCGGCGGCCGGCCGGATCTGGCCCGGCACCTGGTAAAGCCGCACGTCGGGATAGGCCAGCACCGGCCGCAGCGCGCCGAGGTCGGGTGGCGGCGGTCCCGGCGTGCCGGATTCCACCACCACCCAGCCGATGCCGAGACCGGCCAGCTGGCTTGCCAGTTCCGGTGCGTTGCCGGCGGCCAACACCTCGCGCACTCTCGCCGCCTCCGGATCCTCACCACCCAGCAGCTCGCCGTTCACCGCCAGCCGGTCGTCGGTCAACACCGGTGGCCGGAGCAGCCGGGGTGCCGGGTCCAGCACGGTGCGTCCGGGCGCCCAGTCGAAGCTGCGGTAACTGGTGAACGGCAGTACCAGCACTTTCGCTTGACTGCCGGACAACCGGCTGGCAACCTGCCGCCAGCCCGCCGGGTAGTGCACCGGGGTGAGCGGGGTGCGCAGGGTGGCCGGACCGTCCGGCAACAGCAGCAGCGGCAGCACCGCGGCCGCCACCGCGAGAATGACCATGCGGCCGGTGGATCGGACGTGCCGGCCGGCCAGCCGATCGACGGCCAGCGCGCCGGCCAGCACCGCCAGCAGCACGAACGGCATCAGCCACTTCTGCCCGTCCCGCAGCAGGCCGGCACCCGGCAACTCCCGGATCGACCAGCGCAGCAGCGCGGACAGCCCGGGCACCGTCGCCGCGCAGGCCAGCAGCAGTCCGGCGGCGGCCAGCCCAGCCAACCGGACCGCCAGCGCGCGCGGCCGGATCCGCGGCAGTCCGGCGACCAGGCCGGCCAGCACCGCGAGCATGCCGAGGTAGCCGAGCACGCCGGCCCGGCTGCCCGGCGTGACGTCGGCGTTCCAGATGCCGCCGAGTGAGAGCAGGCTGCCGAGCACGCCACCGGGCCGCTCGGCGCGGGCCGCGAAGGCAGCCACCGCGCGCGGATCGCTGGGCACCGCGGCCGCCGAGGTGATCGCCGGCAGCAGCCAGGGCAGTTGCAGCAGGACGGCGAGCCCGAGCAGCGCCACGTCCGTCCGCGGCCGGCGGCTCCAGCCGACGCCGAGCAGCACCGCCGCGCCGATCACGCCGCCGGTAGGCGTGATCGCGCAGGCGGCCAGCGCGCAGACCGCGCCCGCCCAGTGCCACCGGACGGGAGCCTGCCTGAGCCGGCAGGCGGCCAGCACCAGCCAGGGCAGCGCCCCGTAACACCAGAGCAACGCCCACTGGCCGAGCGCCAGCCGCTCCACCACGAACGGGTTCCACACCGCGCCGCCGCCGGCCAGCAGCAGCGCCGGCCACCGGCGTGCACCGCAGACCCGGGCCAGCCGGACCATTCCGCAGCCGGCCAGCAGCAGCGGCACCGCCAACGCGATCCGTCCGGTCAGCTGGCCGCCGAGCAGCCGGCCGGCCAGCGCCACCAGGGCGTCCAGCGGCACCGCGCGCGGCGAAGCGGAGCCGAGCCCGACCGAAGCGGCGTTCAGCGGCTGGTGCGGGGTGAAGACCATGTCGTGGCCGAGCCCGTAGCCGGCGTGTCGCTGTGGCAACAGCAGCCAGCCGGTGAGCAGCAGCACCAGCAGGTCGGCGGCGCGGCGGGACGGCACTGCGCTGGACGGCACTGCGCGGGCCCCTCTCGCGGCGATCGGTGCGGGTGCCGCCGGCCGGCGGCTATACCCTCGTCGGTGGATCAGCACTGTAGCCCGCTGAGGAAGGACGGCCGGTGTCCGGACGGCGGCGCCTCCCACCTGTGACCCGGGGCTTGATCGGGGTCACCGGCGCCGGCTGGCTGGGCAACGTGCTGAGTTACCTGCTGGTGCTGGCCGCGGCCCGCCGGCTCGGCTCGGACGACTACGCGTCGCTGGTCACGTTGATCAACCTGCTGCTGGTCGGCTCGGTGCCCTCGTTCGCGCTGCAGGCGGTGGGCGCTCGAAGGATGGCGACCGGTGAGAACCGCGGGCTGTGGCAGGCCGGGCTGCTGACCGGCGCCGGCGCCGGCGTGCTGCTCGTGGCGGTCTCGCCGCTGCTGCGCAGCTTCCTGCACCTGCCGTCGTTGGCGGGGCTGCTGCTGGTGGCGGTGGCGCTGCCGGCCACCGCCGTGCAGGGCTTGTGCCAGGGCGTGGTGCAGGGTGAGCAGCGGTTCACCGAGCTGGCCGTGATCACCTTCGTCGGCATCGTCGGCAAGGCGATGGCCGGCCTGATCGGGCTGCTAGTCTTCGGCACCGCGACCAGCACCATGGCCGCGATCGCGATCGGCGTGATCGCCGCTGCCGCCGGCTCGGCCGTCGCCTTGCCCGAGCTGCGCGCACGGGCGCACGGCGGGCGGCAGTTGCTGCTGCCGCTGATCGCGGAGGCCTCGCACGCCTCGCACGCCTACGGGGTGTTCCTGCTGCTCAGCGTCTCCGACGTGCTGCTGGCCCGGCACGCGCTGCCCGGCCGGGCGGCGGCGGTGTACGCGGCCGGGTCCATCCTGACCAAGGGCACGCTGTGGCTGCCGCAGTCGGTGGCCAACGTGCTGTTCGCCTCGCTGGTCGACTCCGAACGACACCATCGGGTCTTCGCCCGGGCGGTGGCCGGCATCGCGGCGGTCGCGGCGGTCATCGCGCTGGCCTGCTGGCCGGCCGGCTGGATCGCCGCCCGGGTGGTGGCCGGCAACCGCTACCCGGAACTGGGTTCGCAGATCTGGCTGTTCGCGGTGCTCGGCGGCTGCCTGGCCGTCCTGCAGTTCACCCTGGTCGCCGGGCTCGCGGTGCGCAGCCTAGGGGTGACGGTGCTGATCTGGCTCACCGTGCTGGCCGAGGCGGTCGGCGTGTTCAGCCTCGGCAGCCATCCGTCGGTGCGGGCGGTGATCGGGCTGATGGCGCTGATCAACCTGGTCAGTGCCGCCGTCGCGATAGCGCTGCGGCTGCGGCCGGGCCTGCGTGACCGGCCAGGCGTGAACGTCATCGCCACGGGCCAGTGACCCCTGTCGTGGTGCCGATGACCCGGCATCGGCTCTCGGCGCGGTGTCGGCTCGCGGTGCGGCGTCAGCTCTCGTTGCCGGGCCACTGCCCGGGGATGAAGGCCGGGCTCAGCCCCTCGCCCAACGCCGGCGCAAGCCCTTCCTGGGTCGGGTAGACGCCCCGGCGAACCCAGTTGTCCAGTGCGGTCACCAGGCCGGCCCGCTGCTCGTCGGAGAAGTTGCAGTGCCCGGCACCGTAGGGCGCCTTGGCGGTCTCGGAGTAGCTGGCCGGCGGGGCGATGTAGAGCTGCACCAGCCGTCCGGTCTGCTGCTTGTCGGCCACCCGGGCCGCGAACACCGTCTCGTTCTGCACCAGCACCAGCGGGTCGGCCTCGGTGTGCATGGTCAGCGTCGGCACGCTGAGCGCCCCGGTGGTGTCACCGAGCTTCTCGATGGCGTCGCGGGCGCTGCTGTCGGCAGTGATCCGCGGCGCGGCGTCGAGCGTCTTTTGCAGCGCCGCGACGTTGCCGCCGGCGAGGGAGATGGTGCTCGCCTCGGCCGCGTCGATGCGGCTGTCGTAGTCGGCCTGGGTGTTGTCCGACGGGTCGCCATCGACCCGCTGCTTGAGCTCGTATCGGCCGCTGGTGCCGAAGGCGAGCGCGGTCAGCAGCGCCTCCACCCGGGCCTTGACCTGCGAGACCAGGTCGTGGCCGTCATAGGTCGCGGTGGCGGTCGGGGCGTCCACCAGCGAGGCGATGAACAGCACCTTCGCGGTGCCGCCGCCGGCGGTGTCGGCGGCTGCCTTCTCCACCGCGGCCGCGGCCTGCTGCCAGTTGCTGGCCGCCTCCTCGTCGGAGGCGTAGCCGGTCAGCTTCAGCTGCGGGTCGATCAGCACCTTCACCGCGAACGCCACGTCCAGCGCGGCGTCGAAGTTGTAGTTCGGTCCGGCCAGCGCGCCGCACATCGGGGCCGAGCCGTCCACCCAGGATGGGTTCTGCTCGGCGATCACCTCGGTGATCAGGCCGCCGAGCGAGTCACCCCAGACGTAGGTGCGCTGGGGCTTGCCGACCAGCTGGACGAACTTGTCGTGCAGGTCGGCGCCGGCCTTGACCCCGTCGCCGACCGCCCAGCCGTTGGACTTGTACGCCGAACCGGCCAGCGCGTAACCCTCGCTGAGCAGCTTCGTGCTCAGCGGGTCCGCACCCGAACCGTCCGGGTCGGTGGACGACACCTGCGGGTTGGTGTCCACCGGGCCGAAGTCCGGTGGCGCGGGTGCGGCGAACCGGTAGCCGTGGGAGTAGAGCAGCAGGGTGCCGTTCCACTTGCTGGGCATCCGGATCGCGTACTTGGCACCGTCGATCTCCCCGGTGCACTGGCCGCCGCACGGGGTGAACTTCACGCTCTGGTCGGCGGCCTGCACCGACTTCTGCCGTGCCGAGACCGGCGTGGAGGAGTGCCCGGCGCAGCCGGTGAGCAGGATCGCGCCCGCGGTGGCGCCGGCGAGCAGGACGGAACGGTGAGAACGGTGCGGCATAGCGCGTATCAAACACCTACTGGCGAGTAAACGCACGCACCGGGGGCCGTTGCGATGCCGCTGCGATGCCGTAGTGTGCCGGCGTGCCCAGCCTGCCCGCCTTCACCGAGGTGTTCGCCAACGCCGACGGCATCGGCGGCTGGCTCACGCCGGCACAGGCGGAGTTGCTCTGGCAGCAGGCGGTCGCGGTGCCGGAGGGCGGACTGATCGTGGAGATCGGCAGCCATCAGGGCCGCTCGACGGTGGTGCTGGCCGCCGCCCGGGCCAGCGTGGTGGCGATCGACCCGTTCGTCGACGGCCGGATGTTCGGCGGCGTGGCCACCCGCGAGGTGTTCCTTGGCAACCTGGCCGCTGCCGGGGTCGCCGACCGGGTGAAGCTGCGGCAGGTGCGCAGCGTTGAGCTTCGGCCGGCCTGGACCTCGCCGATCGCGTTTCTCTATATCGACGGCAAGCACGACTACTGGACGGTCTCGGATGACCTGCGCTGGACTGCCTTCTTGCCATCCGGCGGCCGGGTCGCGATCCACGACGCGTTCTCCTCGATCGGCGTGACGCTGGGGTTGCTCCGGCACGTGCTGTTCTCCCGGCGGCTGCGCTACCTGCAACGGGTCGGCTCGCTGGCGCTGTTCGAGGTGGCCTCCCCCGGTCGCGCGGATCGGCTGCGGATGGTTTTGCAACTGCCTTGGTGGTTGCGCAACGTAGGCATCAAGATCCTGCTGCGGCTGCGATTGCGGCCGGTCGCCCGGCTGTTCGGCCACCACGACACCTACGACCCGTACTGAGCAGCGCAGCTCGCTGGCCGAGCCGTGGCCGGGTCAGTGACTTGCAATCCAACAACTGCCGCTGCACGCCATACTTCAATGCCGAAGAGAACGTGGACAACAAGCTATCGGCCGGCGCCCCGGTCACTGACACCGGTCACTCGTGGTCACGCACTCGGCGTACCACTGAGCAACCCGGTAGACCAGCGACCGAGGCCTTACTGCCGCTTAGCGAGACCACAGCGTTGCCCACCCGACGACGCTGAACCCACCCACAACTAGCTGCCAGGCTGGCATCTGCAGCGACTCCGGTTGGCCGCCATCCACAGAATGGCGAGAGGCTTGAATGCCTTTATGAACGCGCATCGATGTCCGCGCGCGGAGTCAGTTAACGTCCACTTGCCGGACACCGTCAGGCTAGTGACAGGCTGCATGCCGTTATGTACAGTCTGCGATAAGTGGACTGGTGCCGGGTGCTTAGCCCCACACGTAGTTGCGCATGCCATACCTCCGATTCCCCTAGGTGTCGACCGCTCCCACAGAAGGAGTCTCTCGCGTGCTCCGGACACCGGCAGCGTGGCCGCTCTGGCGAGAGTCACGCCATACGATTGCGCTCATCCTGGCTGTCGAATTGTCGGCATTGCTGGTTCCGGTAATTTCCTGGGTGCCGATTAGCAGCACCGACATCGCAGTGACTGCCGGTCTCGCCTCGCTTAGTATCGCGTATTCAGTTATTACCTGCAGGGCCGAGCGAGCCCGATGGGGACTGCACCAAGGCGTCGATACCGTCAAGTACCAGAACTTGCTGGCTGTTTGGGGCTTCGCTGGCGCAGTGCTACTGCCCCTGCCGCTGACCTGGCTGTTGGCCATAGCCGCGGCTATAGCTGAGTGGCCAGCGCGCAATGTCGCTGGCCATGCTCGCCTGTATCGCCATGTCTATAGCACCGCCGGCGCTATCCTGGCGGCCGCCGGCGCGCATGCGGTGAGTCGCGTAGTCACCCCAACTTGGCTTGGCATCGCTGCAGCAGCGCTGGCCTACATGATCTTGGGCATCCTCGCAATTGCCGTCGCGATGATCGCCGCCGGAGAACGAGAGGGCGCTCGTGGGCTACTACAGCTACGGGCGCATCACGTCGAGGTTTGCTCACTCGCTATGGCATCTGGCCTTGTGGCGCTGGTCATCTATCACTTTCCGATGTTGGTTTGGTTGTCGCTACCGGCGGCGATCGGGCTGCAGCGGTTCACCACGCGTAGCCGACTGCGCCGAGTTACCGTCGATGCCCAACTCCGGCCTATGTCCGAGGAGGCATGGTTCATCGCTGCCCGGGAGGTTGTCCTGGCCCTGCCTGCGGTGTCGATCATGCGGATCGACACCAACGCGCCAGCCGCGGTCAGCGCGGTTGCACATCTGCAGATCGGCTGCGATGCGATCGGCTATCTCGGTGCTAACGGGCTTGGCATGTTGCTGGTCGACTGCCCGGCACTCAATGCTGAGTCGCTGGCCGCGCGACTCAGAACAGCACTCAGAGAGAAGGGCATCTCCGCGGGCGTCGCCGCAGCCGGCAAGCCCCGTGATGGCTACTCCCTCGATGACCTCTTAGCAGTCTGCGAAGCAGAACTTATCGCCAGGGAGGCCGCCCGCCGGTCGGCCGACTCGCCGCGGCCGGACCTGTGAACGCCGTCAGACCGCGATTGACGCCGCGCCTCCACGCCGCAAACCCCTGGGCGTTGACGTCAAGAACCCGATCTGACTCGGCGCAAAACCCTGCGAGCGCTCCTGACTACGGTGCCACTTCGGCTCACCAGGCGAAGATGCGATCGTTTCGTATCCGATTTGCACGCCAGGGCGTGCGAAACGGATACGGGATGGTCGCCTCGGTCGCCTGCCGAGCGGGTTGCGGGATGGCCGCCTTGGTCGGCTGCCCGTCAGGTAACAGGCGGGATCCCCGGGCAGGCCGGGAGCGATCTCGGGAGGCCAGCGCGGTTAGTAGGCGGCGAGGAGCGATCTCAGAAGGACGGGATGCCGGCGAGGTCAGTGGGCGGCGGCGTCCCAGTTCGGGCCGGTGCCGAAGCCGACCACCAGCTCCACGTCGAGCTGCGCCGCCCCGGCCATCTCGGCCTGGACCAGTTCCTGCACCTGCTCCCGCTCGCCGGCCGCGATCTCCAGCACCAGTTCGTCGTGCACCTGCAGCAGCAGCTTCGACTTCAGGCCGGCCGCCGTCAGCGCCCGCTGCACGCCCAGCATGGCCACCTTGATGATGTCGGCCGCGCTGCCCTGGATCGGCGCGTTCAGCGCCATCCGCTCGGCCATCTCGCGACGCTGCCGGTTGTCCGAGTTCAGGTCCGGCAGGTAGCGCCGCCGGCCCATGATGGTCTCGGTGTAGCCGGTGTTCCGCGCCTCGGCCACCACCGAGTACAGGTAGTCGCGCACGCCGCCGAACCGGGCGAAGTACGCCTCCATCTGGCCCTTGGCCTCGTCCGGGGTGATCTTCAACTGCTGCGCCAGCCCGTACGCGGACAGCCCGTAGGCCAACCCGTAGCTCATCGCCTTGATCCGCCGCCGCAGATCGACGTCCACCTCTTCGGAGGAGATGTCGAACGCCCGCGCGGCCACGAAGGTGTGCAGGTCCTCCCCCGAGCTGAACGCCTCGATCAGGCCCTCATCCTTCGACAGGTGCGCCATGATCCGCATCTCGATCTGGCTGTAGTCGGCGGTCATCAGGCAGTCCGAGCCGGCCGCCGACACGAAGCCGCGCCGGATCCGGCGTCCCTCGGCGGTCCGCACCGGAATGTTCTGCAGGTTGGGATCCACGCTGGACAGCCGGCCGGTGGCGGCGATCGTCTGGTTGAACGTGGTGTGCACCCGACCGTGCTCGTCGATCATCGGCAGCAGCGCGTCCACCACCGACTTCAGCCGGGTCACCTCCCGGTGCCGCAGCAGGTAGCCGAGCAGCGGGTTGTCGCTGACCTGGGCCAGCCCGGCCAGCGCGTCGGCGTCGGTGGTGTAGCCGGTCTTCGTCCGCTTGGTCTTGGGCAGGCCCAGCTCATCGAACAGGATCTGCTGCAACTGCTTGGGTGAACCCAGGTTGAACGGCCGGCCGACCACACCGTGTGCCGCCGCCTCGGCCTCGGCCACCGCGGCACCCATCTCGGACTGCAGCTCGATCAGCACGTCGGCGTCCACCGCGATTCCGGTCGCCTCCATCTCCGCCAGCACGAACGTCAGCGGCAGCTCCAGGTCGGTCAGCAGTTGCACGCCGCCGCGGCCGGCCAACTCCACGTCAAGCGCGTCGGCCAGATCCCGGACGGCCGCCGCGCGCACCGCCTCGGCCTCGGCGCGGGCGTCGTCGGCCTCCTCCAGGCCGCCGTCCAAGGTCAGCTGGCCGGAATCGTCGGCCGACTCCTCGCGCAGCTCCCGCTTCAGGTAACGCAGCGCCAGGTCAGCCAGGTCGAAGGCCCGCTGCCCCGGCTGCACCAGGTAGGCGGCCAGCTGGGTGTCCGAGGTGACCCCGGCCAGCTGCCAGCCGTGCTGGGACAGCGCCAGCACCGGGCCCTTGATGTCATGCACCGCCTTGGGCAGCGCCGGATCAGCCAGCCAGCCGGCCAGTGCCCGGTCGTCGTCCGGGCCGAGTTCGGTGACATCGATCCAGCCCGCCTCGCCGCTGCCGGCCGCGATGGTGATGGCGTTCAGCGAACCGGTGCCGCGGCCCCAGGTGCCGGCGAAGGAGACCCCGGTCCGCCGTCCGTCGCTGGCATGCTCGGCCAGGAAGTCGGCCACCGCACCGGTGCCCAGCCGGCGCACCGAGACCTCGAAACCGCCCTCCACCTCCGGCTCGTCGGCCGGCAGGGTGGCGAACAGCCGCTCGCGCAGCACCCGGAACTGCAGGTTGTCGAACAGCCGGTGCACCTCGTCGCGGTCCCACGGCTGGCGGGCCAGCTCGCTCACCCCGAGGTCGAGGTCCAGGTCGCGGACCAGCCGGGTCAGCTTCTGGTTCTGCAGTACCCCGCCGAGGTGCTCGCGCAGCGCGTCGCCCACCTTGCCCTTGACCTCATCGACCCGGGCAACCAGCTCGTCCAGCGAGCCGTACTCCCGGATCCACTTGGCGGCGGTCTTCTCCCCCACGCTCGGGATGCTGGGCAGGTTGTCGCTCGGGTCGCCCCGCAGCGCCGCGAAATCGGGGTACTGGGCCGGCGTCAGGCCGTACTTGGCCTCGACCTCCTCCGGGGTGAACCGGGTCAGCTCGGAGACGCCCTTGCGCGGATAGAGCACCGTCACCTGGCTGTTCACCAGCTGCAGGGCGTCCCGGTCACCGGTGCAGATCAGCACCTGCATGCCGTGCCCGCAGGCCTCGGTAGTCAGGGTGGCGATGATGTCGTCGGCCTCGTACAGCTCGCGGGTCAGCATCGGGATCCGCAGCGCGGTGAGCACCTCCTGGATCAGCGACAGCTGGGGGCTGAACTCGCTCGGCGTGCTGGACCGGTTCGCCTTGTACTCCGGGTACTCGGCGGCCCGGAAGGTCTGCCGGCTCAGGTCGAAGGCGACCGCCAGGTGGGTGGGCTGCTCGTCGCGCAGCAGGTTGATCAGCATCGAGGTGAACCCGAACACCGCGTTGGTCGGCTGCCCGGTGCTGGTGGAGAAGTTCTCCAGCGGCAGCGCGTAGAAGGCCCGGTAGGCGATCGAATGGCCGTCGATGAGCAGCAGCTTGGCGGTGTCGGTGCGGGTCGGGTCGTCAAGTACCTCGGTCACGAGGCTGAGTCTAGGCGGGGGCACCGACAGTCCCCGGCCGCGCGTCCTACGGGCAAGACGGCACGGCCGGGGTGTCGAGTCGGATCAGGCGCGCTTGGCGACCGGCACCACGTACCGGGCGAAGACCAGATCCCGCAGCACGTCGTCGCCGCCCTCGACGATGGAGACGTAGCGCATGTCGCGCATCAGCTTGCCGACGACGGACTCCCCGGTGTAGCCCAGGCCGCCGAACATCTCCGAGGCCACCGAGGCGATCTGCCAGCCGGTCTGGCCGCAGAACATCTTGGTGGTCAGCGCCGACTTCAGGGTGCCCTGGCGCAGCCACTCGTCGGCGGCGTCCGGCCGGGCCGCGATCGCGCTGTACTCCCGGGCCGCGGCCAGGCACTGGTTGGTCATCACCTCGATCTGCATCTCCATCTGGCCGAGCTTGGCGGCGAAGACCGGGTTGGTGGACAGCGGCGCGCCCTTGACGCTCTTGGTCTTGCCGTAGTCCATGCAGACGTCACGCAGCCGCCGGGCGATGCCCAGGCCGGTGGTGGCGATCAGGATCCGGCTGGCGTTCAGGCCGATCTCCAGCAGCCGCAGCCCGTTGCCGCGCAGCGCGTTGGCCGCCGGCACCCGGCAGTCGGACAGCGACACCTGGTAGGTGGCCGAGGCCCGCAGCCCGATCACGTCCCAGCGCTTGTCCACCGTGATGCCCGGGGTGTCGCGGGGTACCAGCACCGCCAGGAAGTCCGCCGAACCCTCCACCTTGGCGATCACCACCAGGAACCGGCCGAAGTCGGTGTTGGTGGAGAACGCCTTCTGCCCGTTCAGCACCAGCGTGTCGCCGTCGCGGCGGACGGTGGTGGTGATCCGGGCCAGCTCGCTGCCGGCGGCGTGCTCGCTGCCGAGCGTGGCACAGAAGCCGCCCTGGGCAACCAGCTCGCCCAGGTACTTCTGCTTCAGCTCCTCACTGCCGTACCAGGTCACCATGCTGGTGGTGAGCACCGAGATGAACGCGGTGAACGCCACCCCGGCATCGCCGTAGGCCAGCTCGGAGACGATCGGCACGCTCTGCTCGAAGCTCAGCCCGAGCCCGCCGTACTCGGCCGGCAGCCACCAGTTGGCCAGGCCGGTGTCGGCGAACCGCTTGTACACCGGCAGCGGCATGTCGGCGAAGCAGTCGAGCTCGGCCTCCTGCCCGATCAACTCGGCCCGGACGAACTCCCGGACCGTGCGCAGGTGGTCAGGCTGACGCATCGTCGTCCCCTTCCGACTCGGCCGCCGCCGCGGCGACAGCCGGCTGGTCGGAATCCCCGGACGCCTCGGCAACCGCGGAATCCCCAGCAGCCTCGGAATCCCCAGCAGCCTCGGAGGTCCCGGAATCCCCAGCCTCGGCGACCCCGGAAGCCGACTCGCCGCCGGTGGTGAGCAGCACCGCCAGCTGCCGGATGGTCGGGCACTCCAGCAGCCCGGTCACCGGCACCAGGGCGCCGAACGCCTTGCGGATCCGGGCGGTCAGGTCGATCGCGATCAGCGAGTGACCGCCCAGCTCGAAGAAGTTGTCCAGCGCGCCGATCGGCTCGATGCCCAGCACCCGCGACCAGATCTCGGCCAGGGTGGCCTCCGCGCCCTCGGCCGGCTGCACGAACGGGGTGCCCAGGTCCGGACGGGGGTGCCGCTCGCGCAGGTCGGCGTCGTCGTCGTCGCCCGACCCGTGCAGGTCGCCGGTCACCCAGGTTTCCAGCCGGGTGGTCAGCGAGCCGGTGGAGATCACCAGGTGCCCCACGTCGGCGCCGGCGGCCAGCACCCGTTCGAAGGTGTCGATCGCCTCCGGCGGCGACATCGCGTAGTCGGTCACCCCGGGGCCATGGCCCTCCAGGCGCTCGGCGGTGATGTTCCAGGTGTCCCAGTTGATGGTGATCCAGCGGCCCTCGTCCGAGCGGCGGGCCTGCCGGATGTAACCGTCCAGCGCCAAGTTGGCCGCCGCGTAGACCGACAGCGCCATCCCGCCGAGGATGCCGGCGATCGAGGACATAGCGAGCCGCCGGCCGGCCGCCTGGTCGCCCAGCACCTTCTGCAGCACGTGGAAACCCGCCACCTTGGCGGCGAAGTGCGCCTCGCAGGACGTCCGGTCGAGCAGGTGGGCGAAGTTGAAGAACCGGTCGTCCTGCACACCGGCGCCGTGCACCGCCACGTCGATCTTGCCGAACCTAGCCACCGCGGCGTCCACCACGGCCTGCATGGAAGCCTCGTCGGACACGTCGGCCGACATCGCCAGCACCTCGGCGCCGCGCTCCTCCAGATCGAGGATGTTGCGGATGTGCCGGACGGTGCGCTCGCTGTCCGCCGGCGGCTCGGCCAGCCACTGCTCCCAGTCGGCCCGGTCGGGCAGCGGCGAGCGGGCGGTGAGCACCAGCTTGCAACCGTAGTTGGCGGCGAAGTGCCGGCCCAGCAGCAGGCCGATGTCGCCGAGGCCGCCGGTGATCAGCACGGTGTCGCCGGGCTGGATGGGGCGCGTCTCGTCGGTCAGCTCCGCCGTCGGGTACGGCTGGTAGCGGCGCAGCCACAGCTCACCGGAACGAACCGCCACCGGACCGTCGTGCGGGGTGACCGTGGCGGTCAGCACCTGGCCGGCCAGCTGGCCCAGCGCGCCCGGGTGGGCATCCGGAACCGGGTCCACGTCGATCGTCCGGCAGCGCAGCCGCGGGTTCTCCTGGGCCAGGCTGACGCCCAGCGCGGACAGCCCGGAGTGCTCGGGGTGCTGCAGGTCGGAGCCGATGACGCCGGTCGCGCCGCCGGTCAGCAGCACCAGTTCGGCCCGCGGCGCCATGCCGGTCTCGTCCACCAGCTGGCTGGCCAGCGCCAGCACCGAGTAGAAGCCGCGCTCCTGCTCGGCGGTGAAGTGCGCAATATCTTCCCCCGCCCTATCGGACGCCGGGCTGGCCAGGCTGAAGCCGTGCAGGATCGCCCGCGGGCTGACCAGCAGCGACTGCACCAGCTCCGCGTAGTCCTCGGCCGCGTCCACCCGGATGGTGTAGTCACCCGCGTCGTCAAGGTCGAACGACTCACCCGGACGGACGGTGATCACCTCCGCGCCGGCCTGCAGCAGCCGCTCGACGATCGCCTCGCCACGCTCCTCGGCGACGAAGGCGAGCCACGGTCCGGCCAGCCGGACCTCCTCGTCCAGGTTGGGCACCGACCGCGGGGCAAGTTGCCAGGCCGGCAGATAGGTCCACTGCGAGCGGTCGAAGGTACGTCCGGTGCTTGCCGGCTCCTGGCTGTTGCCCTTGGCCTTCGGCTCGATCCAGTAGCGGTGCCGCTGGAAGGCGTAGGTGGGCAGCTCCACCCGCCAGCCCTGGCCGAGGTGCAGCGCGGGCCAGTCGATGGTGCAGCCGGCCTGCCAGAGCCGGGCCAGCGTGGCCAGCAGCCAGCTCGCCGCCGACTCATCCGGCGCCGGCGCGACCAGCACCGACTCGGCCTCGCCGGCCTCGTCGGTGGCCAGCCGGACGCCCCAGCCGGTGAGCGCCTCGCCGAGCGCGGTGAGGGTGGCTTCCGGGTCACCGGCAGCCGTCCGCTCGGTTAGCCGGGCCAGCTCGCCGGCCAGCTCCGCCCACCACTCGTCGGAGGAGTCTCCACCGACGACCAGGCTGACCTTCGGGTTGCGCCGGGAGGTCTTGCCGTCGATCCAGCGGCTGGCGTCGGCCAGCGCGTCCACGGCGTCGGCGTGGTCGGTGACCACCACCGCCCGGCGCAGCGCGAAGCCACCGCGGGAGACCTGCAGGGTGTAGGCCACATCGGCCAGGTCCAGCTCCGGGTGCTCGATCAGGTGCGCGCGCAGCCGGTCGGTGACCTCGGACAGCGCGGCGTCGGAGATGGCGGAGAAGCTGAGCAGGTGCGGTCCCGGACGGTGCGGCCGGGCCGGCCGCGCCGGCGGCTGCTCCAGCACCACGTGCGCGTTGGTGCCACCGAGGCCGAACGAGCTGACGCCGGCCCGGCGCGGCTCGGGGCCCTCCGGCCACGCCTGGTGCTCGGACAGCACGGTGAACCGGTCCGGCACGCCGGCCAGCGCCTGGTTCGGCGCGGAGTAGTTGGGGGTGCCCGGCAGCAGGGCGTGCTTGACCTGCAGCGCGGCCCGCATCAGGCCGGCCACGCCGGAGGCGCGGTCGAGGTGGCCGATGCTCGGCTTGAGGGTGCTCAGCACGCACGGGGTCTCCCGGTCGGTGGCGAACACCCGGTTCAGCGCGGCCAGTTCGATCGAGTCACCGAGCGAGGTGCCGGTGGCGTGGCACTCGACATAGCCGATGTCGTTCGGCTTGACGCCGGCCACGCCGAGCGCCAGCTCGATCACCTCGGCCTCGCCGTCCACGCCGGGCGCGGTGTAGCCGGCGCGTACCCGGCCGTCGTTGTTGGTCGCCGAACCCAGGATTACCGCGTGGATGATGTCGCCGTCGGCGACCGCTTCGGACATCCGCTTGAGGGTGACCGCGCCGACGCCGCTACCCATCACGGTGCCGTTGGCCTCGGCGTCGAAGCTGCGCACCACGCCGTCCGGCGAGGTGATGCCGCCCTGCTCGTACAGGTAGCCGGACGGCTGCGGCAGCGGGATGAACGTGCCGCCGGCCAGCGCGATGTCGCACTCGTAGGTGAGCAGGCTCTGGCAGGCCAGGTGCACCGCGACCATCGAGGTGGAGCAGAACGTCTGCACGCCGATCGACGGGCCGCGCAGGCCGAGCTTGTAGGACACCAGCGAGGCCAGCGAGTCGCGCTCGTTGCCCACCGCGATCAGCAGCCCGCCACCCGGCTCGGCGGTCATGTGCGAGATGTTCTGCACGATGTAGTCCGGGAAGCCGGAGCCGGCGAACACGCCGACCTGGCCGGGCATCTCGGTCGGGCAGTAACCCGCCGATTCCAGCGATTCCCAGCTCGATTCCAGGAACAACCGGTGCTGCGGGTTCATCGTCGCCGCTTCACGCGGGTTGATGCCGAACACCGAGGCGTCGAACAGATCCGGGTCGGGCACCGAGCCGCCGATCCGCACGTAGCGGGGGTCGGCCAGCTGGCCGGGATCCGCGCCGGCGGCGATCAGCTCCTCGTCGGTGTACTCGCGCAGCCCCTTGACGCCGTCGAGCAGGTTGTGCCACAGCTCCGCGACGCTGCGTGCGCCGGGGAACCGGCCGGCCATGCCGATGACGGCAACGGCCGAGCCGTAGTCGGTTTCCGTGTCTGGGTTGGTCATGAGACTCTCCTGCTCCGAAGGGTGTTCCGTCGCTGCTCGATCCGGGACCGTTGCTGGTCCTGCGCGGTTGAGCGCTCTTCTGTGTCGTTGTCTTCTTCCTGCTCCGTGGCCGTGGCGGCGGCCGCCAGCGCGGACACGGTGGGTGCCTCGTAGAGCAGGTGCGGCGGCAGGTAGGCCAGGTCGAGCGCCTTGCGCACCTCGGCGATGATCTCCATGCCGATCAGCGAGTTGCCGCCCAGCTCGAAGAAGTTGTCGTGCACGCCGACCTGCTCCAGGCCCAGCGCCTCGCTCCAGACCCCCGCGATGGCCTGCTCGGCCTCCGACTGCGGCGCGACGAAGGCGGTGGACAGCTCCGGCCGCGGGTGCCGGCCGAGGGCGTCGCGCGCCTTCTTCACCGTGGCCTGGTGGCTGGCGATGGACGACCGCCGGCTCATCTCCACGATGACCGGGAAGGACTGGGTGGAGATCACCACGTGCGACTCGCCGCTGGCCAGCACCCGCTGCAGCGTCTGCCAGCCCTCGTCGAAGGACACGCCGAAGTTCTGCCGGTACTGCTCGAAGAACGCCCGGGAGCCCTCGTCGTAGTTGTCCAGGCCGCTGGTCCAGCCGTTCCAGGTCCACTCGCCCCAGTCGATGGAAACCACCGGCGTGCGCGGCAGCGGGTCGCTCTCGGCGAACGCGTCCAGGTAGGCGTTCGCGGCGCAGTAATCGACCTGCCCGGCGCCACCGCCGGTCACCGAGGTGGTGGAGGAGAACAGCGCCAGGAAATCGACGTCGCGCTCAGCGATCACCTCGGCCAGCGCCAGCGTGCCGGCCACCTTGGGGCTGAGCACCTTGGCCATGTCGGCGGCGGTCTTGAACTGCATCAGACCCACCGCCGGCACCCCGGCGCAGTGCAGCACGCCGTGCAGCTGGCCGAATCGCTCGTAGGCGGCTTCGACCGCGCGCCGGACGTCGTCCACCTTCGACACGTCACCGGCGACCGGAATCACCTCGGCACCGGCCAGTTCCAGCCGCTGCAGGCCGTCGAGCCGGCGGCGCACCTCGGGCGTGGTGGTGTCGGTGCCCAGGATCCGGCTCCACGCCTCGCGCGGCGGGACCGGGGTGCGGCCGAGCAGCACCAGGTTTGCCTGATAGTCGCGGGCCAGCCGCTCGGCCATCGCCAGTCCGATACCGCCGAGCCCGCCGGTGACCAGGTAGGTGCCACCCTTGCGGATGCTGACCGCCGGCGGCAATGCCTCCGGCACGTCGAGGATCTCGTAACCCGGCACCCAACGCCGGCCGGCCCGGATGGCCACCACCTGGTCGGTCGGATCGGCCGACAGCTCGGTGAGCAGCGCCCGCGACACGTCGCCGGGATCGATGTCGATCAGCCGGGTGCGCACCCGCGGGTACTCCACCGGGATCAGCCGGCACGGTCCGAGCGTGGTGGCCCGGTCCGGGTGCACGGTGTCGTCGGGCAGCACCTCGGTGCTGCCCGAGGTGACGATGTCCAGCGTCCAGGCCGGCAGGCCCAGGTCACCGGCCGCCCGGGCGAACGCGGCCAGCGAGTGCAGGCCACGCTGCAGCGCGGTTGCCGTTGCGGCGGCGTCGAAGTTCCCGGCGGTGCCGCCGGCATCCAGCGTCCACAGGTGCAGCACCCGCTCCGGCAGCTGGTCGGCCTGGGTCAGTTGGCGCAACAGCGCGGTGGCGTCCTCGACCGAGCCCGGCCGGATCCGGAAACCGTCGTCGGTGACGGCGAAATCCTCACCGGGCCGGACCACGATCAGCTCGGCATCGGCAGCAGCCAGCTGCGGTCGCAGTGCCTCGGTCACCGCGTCGGCCTGGCCGGCGTCGGTGAACGCCAGCCAGCGGCGGCCGTCGGCCTGCAGCTTGCTGGCCGCGGTCTGCCGCCACACCGGCAGGTTGACCCACTCAGTCTCGGGCAGCTTCGGCAGGTTGTTCATCAGGGTGGCGGGGTCGTCCAGGTCCAGCTCCTCCTCGGAGCGGCCGCCACCGGTAGCCTCCGACTCCAGCCAGTACTCCTGCCGCTCGAACGGGTAGGTGGGCAGCGGCACCCGGCCGGGACGCCACGGCTGCACGGCGGGCTCGCCGTCGGCAGCGTCGGAATCGGCCTCGGTCTCGCCGGCAGTGGCGCCGGGATCGCCGGAGGAGTCCGGGAAGCGGTGCAGGCTCGGCCAGTCCACCGAAACACCGGTCAGCCACAGCCGGCCGACCGCCTCGGCCAGGGCGGCCGAGGCCTCCCGCCGGTCGGATGCGCCGGGCAGGGTGGCCACGATCAGCGGCCACTGCGCCTGCTGGCAGTCCGGGTGGCTGCGGGCCAGCGCGCCGAGCGAGGCGCCCGGGCCGATCTCGACCAGTGCCAGCTCGCCGGCGCCGAGCAGCTGGGCCAGGCCGTCGCCGAACTGCACCGTCTCGCACATGTGCCGGGCCCAGTAGCCCGGCTCGGTGACCAGCTCGGCGGTGGCCAGCTCGCCGGTGACGTTCGACAGGTACGGAATCCCCGGCGCGTTCAGCGTGACGTTCTGCGAGATCCACTCGGTCAGCTCGGCCGCCGCCGGCAGCAGCATCCGGGAGTGGAAGGCGTGCGTGGTGTCGATCAGCCGGCAGCTGATGCCAGCTCCGCGCAGCAGGCCGGCGGCCGTTCCGACCGTCTCGGTGGTGCCGGCCAGGGTGGTCTGCGAGCCGGTGCGGATCGCGATGTCGAGCTCGTCGGCGGTCTCGCCCAGGATGTCGCGCAGCCGGTCCTCGTCGGCCGCCGCGGCGAGCATCGCACCACGGGGCAGGGCGGCGATCAGCTGGGCGCGGAAGGCAACCAGCCGCAGCGCGTCCGGCAGCGACAGCACCCCGGACAGGCATGCCGCGACGTACTCACCGACGCTGTAGCCAAGCATCAGTTCCGGCTCGATGCCCCAGCGGATCAGCTGGCGGGCCAGCGCGTACTCCACCACGAAGGTGGCCGGCTGGACCAGCTGGGCCTCGGCGGTGGACCGGGCCCGCTGGCCGGTGCCGGTGCGGCCGAGCAGGTCGGCCAGGGTGCCGCCCTGGGCCGGCGCGTCGACCGGGACGAAGGCGTCGGACAGCTCGCTGGCACTGGCCAGGTTCAGCACCGACAGGCATTCCTCGACGTCGGCGCGGAAACCGGGCTCGTCGGCGTACAGCTGGGCCACCATGCCCGGGTACTGCTCGCCGACGCCGGCCATCAGGAAGCCGACCTGGCGGCCGACCGTCGCGTCGTTGCGGCCCAGCACGGCGGCCGGATCGGTAAGCCGCTCGGCGGCGAGCTCGGTGCTGTCGGCGACCACGAACCGGCGGTGGTTGAAGGTCTTCCGGCCGACCTGCAGGGTGTAGGCCACGTCGCCGAGGTCGAGGGCCGGCTGCTCGCGCAATCCCTCCGCCAGCCGGGCGCAGGACGCCTCGGCCGCGCTGGCCGAACGTGCCGAGACCGGCAGCACCTGCCAGCGGCGCGGACGGGGGGCACGCGGTGGCAGCTGCGGCGCCTCGGACACGATGGCGTGCACGTTGGTGCCACCGGCACCGAGCGAACTCACGCCGGCGATCCGCGGCTTGCCCGGCACTCGCGGCCACGGGGTGTTCTCCGCGGTCACCCAGAACGGGCTGCTGCCGAAGTTGATCTCCGGGTTGGGCGTGTTGTAGTTGACGGTCCCCGGCACGAGTTCGTGCCGCATCGACTGGACGACCTTGATCAGGCCGGTCACTCCGGAGGCCCGGTCGAGGTGGCCGACGTTCGGCTTGACCGAGCCGAGCAGGCAGTACTGCTTGCGCTCGGTCTGGCCGAACGCGCTGGCCAGCGCGGCCACCTCCATCGGGTCGCCGACCTCGGTGGCGGTGCCGTGCGCCTCGACGTAGGAGATGTCCGACGGCTCCACCCGGGCGTCGGCCAGGGCCGCGCTGATGCACCGGCGCTGGCCGTCCAGGCTCGGGGCGTGGAAGCTGAACTTCAGCGCGCCGTCGTTGTTGATGGCCGAACCGCGGATCACGGCCAGCACGGTGTCGCGGTCGGCGATCGCCCGGCTCAGCCGCTTGAGCGCGACCACCGCGACGCCGTCGCCGAACATGCTGCCCTTGGCCTGCGCGTCGAACGTGCGGACGTGCCCGTCCGGCGAAGCCTGGTTGCCGTCCACGTACAGGTAGCCGGTGCGGTCCGGGATCCGGATGGACACGCCGCCGGCCACCGCCATGTCGCACTCGTTCCGGCGCAGGCTGGCGCAGGCCAGGTGCACCGAGACCAGCGAGGTGGAGCAGAACGTCTGCACGCTGACGCTCGGGCCGCGCAGGTCCAGCCGGTAGGAGGCGTTGGTGGTCAGCGCGTCCTTGTCGTTGCCGGCCATCAGGCCGTCGATCTCGACGGCCAGCTTGAACGCGTTGGGCCGGGTCATCAGGTAGGTGCTGATGTTCATGCCGGCGAACACGCCGACCTCGCCGCGGTCATCGGGGATCGGGTAGCCGGCGGACTCCAGCACCTCCCAGACGCACTCGGTGAACACCCGCTGCTGCGGGTCGGCCAGCGCGGCCTCGCGCGGGCTGAGCCCGAAGAACGCGGCGTCCACGCTGCGGACGTCATCGAGCACCGGCCGCGCCCGGACGTACTTCGGGTTGGCGATCATCGCCGGGTCTTCGCCGTTGGCCAGCAGTTCTTCCTCGCTGAACCAGGTGATGGCCTCGACGCCGGAGCTGATGTTGCGCCAGAACTGGTGCACGTCCGACGCGCCGGGGAACCGCCCGGTCATGCCGATGATGGCGATATCTGCCTCGGTCGCTTGCGACGAGTTGTCGTCGCTAGCGGATAGCTGACTGGTCAACACAGCCCCTTGATCGATTGATTACCTGGCTTGTCCGCACGGAGGTTCCACGCGATGTGCCACGGATGGAGTGCCGTTCAGCGACGGCCGGACTTAGAAGTAGCGCCCGGCCGCTGGAAGGCGGCCGGGCACCGGGGTTTACAACAGGCGGGTGCGGCCCCAGCCGCGAGCCAGCCGCCAGACCGCGTAGGTACCGGCGACCACGCCGAGTGCGAAGAGCACCGCGGCTGGTGCGAGCACCCCGGAGGTGTCACCGTTGATGGCGGCCTTCAGCATGCGCAGGGCGTAGTAACCGGGCGAGGCGTGCGCGGCGGCCTGTGCCCAGCCGGGCATGATCGACAGCGGCACCAGGGCACCGCCCATCGAGCTCAGCACCATGGCGCCGACGTCGGAGATCACGCCGAGTTCGCCAAGGCTGCGGGCCACCGTGGACAGCGCGGCACCGACCGCCAGCAGCGAGAACGCCCACACCACGATGGCCAGTGCCACCAGGGCGATCGAGTGCGGCATCGGGATGCCGATCACCAGGCAGCCGTAGACCACCAGGATGGCCTGCTGCAGCACCATCAGCACGAAGATCGGAATGGTCTTGCCGAGCAGCATCTCGGCGGCCGAGGCGCGGCTCTGTCGGAGCCGGTCCCAGGTCATCCAGTGCCGCTCGACCAGGATCGAGTTGCCGGCGATCGCGATGGCGAACACCGAGAACATGACCAGCAGGCCGGTCACCACCTGCACGTCGCCACCGCTGACGACGCGGATGTAGATCGGCTTGAGCACCAGCATCAGGATCATCGGCATCGCGACGTAGCTGATCATCTGGCCCGGGTCACGGCGCCGGATGATCACGTTGTGCCGCGCGATGGCGGCGATCCGGTAGAGCGAGTCGCGGATGCCGCCGCGGCCGGTCGGCTGGTCGGAGCCGTCCAGCGGGTGGTGCACGGTGGCCGGCGTGGTCTCCACGCCAGGAACGTCAAGAAGCATTGCTGACCGCCAGTGATCGGTAGAGGTCGTCCAGGGAAGGGTTGTGCAACTCGACCGAGGTGACGTTCCGGTCGGTGCGGGAAAGCAGGTCGATCAGGGTCGCGGTGGGCTCGGTGGTGGAGACCCGCAGGTCCTGTTCGTCGTCGAACACCAGCCGCACTTCGCCGGGCAGGCCGGCGGCAAGCTCGTCGTAGCTGCCGCGGGCGATGATCCGGCCACCGCGGATGACCGCGATGCTCGCGTCCAGCTCGGTGAGCTCGGGCAGGTAGTGGGTGGTGTAGACCACCGCGGTGCCGTCCGCGGCACGCTGCTTGACCACGTCGAGCATGGCCTGGCGGGTCTCCAGGTCCGCGCCGGCGGTCGGCTCGTCCAGCAGCAGCAGGGACGGCCGGTGCACCAGCGCGGTCGCGGTCTGGGTGCGCCGCTGCTGACCGCCGGACAGCACGCCGGTGCGGCGGTCCATGATCTCGGTCAGCCGCAGCGCGACGGCCAGTTCCTCGATCGCGCTGGCCAGCGCGTCGCGGCGCAAGCCCGCGATCCGGCCGAACAGCTCGAGGTGCTCGCGCACCGTGATCGAGGGGTAGAGGCCGAGGTGCTGCGGGGTGACGCCGATGTTGCCGCGGGCGGTTGCCGGTGGCTTGCCGCCGATCGTGATGTAGCCGCTGTCCTGTCGGATCAGGCCGGACACGATTTCGACGAAGGTGGTCTTGCCGGCGCCGTTGTGGCCCACCAGCCCGACGATCTCGCCGGCGGCAACCGACAGGCTGAAGCCGTCGAGGGCATTAACGCTGCCGTAGCGCTTGGTCAGTTCCAGGGCTTCGAGCAAGGTGTCACATCCGATGTGTCGTGGCGAGCGGGATACGCTGCGCGGACGATGGTCGAAAACGGTGCAGGCGCTTCGCCGGCTCGTTTCGCGGTTGCGATGTCGAGCCCGGCTTCGGCCGCAGACAGAAGATAAAAGCCAGCCCGCCAGCGCCGCTATCGGCAGCTTGTGGCCAGGGCAGTTGCGGTCATCGGCAGTTGTGCTCGCCGGCGCATACGATCAGGCGGACAGGCTATTGAGCACAGGGAGCGAACAATGGCGGATCGAGGCCTCGAACGTACCGCGTCGAGCCAGCTGCGCGCCTCGAACAAGGATCGGCAGGCGGTAGTGGACCGGCTGCAGAATGCCTTCGTCAACGGCCGGTTGCAGCTGCACGAGTACGACGAACGGGTGGCGGCGGCCTACCAGGCGGTCACCTATGCCGACCTGGCCGCGCTGTTCGCCGACCTGCCGACCGACAACCCGATCGGGCCGCCGGCTGCCACTCGCGAGACCACCGGCAAGCCGGCCAAGCCGGCTCGCCCGCCGGTGCGCCATCCCGGCGTGATCGCCGACATGCCGACCGCGCTGCAGGTCATCTGGACGATCTGGCTGTGCGTCCTGCTGATCAACCTGACGGTGTGGACGATCGGCCTGGCCAGTCCCGGCTCGCACGACTTCTGGCCGGTCTGGCTGCTGGTGCCCACCTCGATCCTGGTCGGCGTGACGGTCGGCGTGGCGAACATCCGCCGCAGCCGTCGGGCCAAGCAGCTGCGCAAGAGCCTCAAGGCCGCCCGCAAGCGCGGCTAGCGATGGTTCCACCGCAAGTACTGGGATATAGCGTCGGAGCACTCTCAGAGCTCTCGGTACTGATCCTCATCCGGCTCATGAGCCTCCCACGGATCGTCGTCGGGATCGAGCTCGATCTCGTCAGCGAGGTGGAGGTGGGTTAGTTCGTCTTGATCATCGATCGACAGGTTGCAAACCAAGCAGTAGAAGGCATACGGATATGCCGTCCGAGACACAGATGGATAGGGGTCGTGTCCGTCGTAATCCCATTCAAGGTCTCCGCGTTCCACCGTGCAGGCGAGCCAGCCCTTGTTCCCGCACGCAGGACAATTGTGCGGCTCGTCGTGGTCAACAAGGTCAAGCCGGCGCGCCGAGAGAGCAGCGAAAAGCGCCGGCTTCTCCGCATCGGAGAGCCCGATTGTCAGGTGGGCTAAGAATTCTCGAGCTCCCGCGATCTTCGCGTCGGTCCGTCGAGCTACCTCAGCTGCAGCCTCATCGAGATGAACGTCCGCGGCGCTGATCAAGTTCTCGCCCCAGAAGTCGGCTCGATTCATCCCCGATTCGGGAAGCAAGTCTTCCGACACCCGAACCATGATCAAAATGGCCCGCTCCAACTCGGCTTGATCGATCCAGGCTAAGTGAGCAGCGGCATTCCGAACCTTGAGAATCACTCTCTCGTCATCCCGGCCCCACCGAAGCGATGGAATCAACCGCTTAGCCATGGTGAGCGCCTGGTCGGCAGACAGCGTTTGAATTGCCGACAGCGGGGTGGACGCGAGTTCCGGTCTGCCCGCCAGGTGGAACTTCGTGTCAAGGTCAGCATGCTGAGATGCGATCAGGAGAGGCGAGACTCTGAAGAGGACGACTTTCGCGAGCAGCTCTATCGCCATACCCACTGCCAGCGCCGCTAACTCGACGACTTCACGATCATCAGAGGTGTACGAGCCAAGGGCTCGACGTGCATGCCGTCGCGCGGCTCCAACAAGGCCGCGTTCGATCCGCTCGAGCGGAGAAAGGCGACGGATTCGCTTCGCACACACGCGCACCTCAACTTCTGCTACGAGCCGCGGAGAGACGTAGTCGGGAAGACCGGTGACATCAGGTCACAGGTACGCATTATGCGTCAGGGCAAACCGGCTGTGCCGGTGGCACGCCTGCATGACGGCAGCGGAGAGTGGAGCGATCTGACGGCTGAGCCGCCAGATCGCTCCACTCTTCGACCAAACCTCAGGCAACCGGGAAGCTCAGCCAGGCAGGCTGGCCAGCTGGTATTCGACCGGCACCGCCGGCTCGGCAGGATGTTCGGCGGGCTCGTCCTCCCGCACGCCATACCGGCCGTACAGCCGGCCCAGCGGGCCGGGTGCCCACCAGTTGTGCCGGCCGAGCAGCCGCATGGTGGCGGGCACCAGCAGCAGCCGCACAAGGGTGGCATCCACCAGCAGCGCGACCACCATGCCGACACCGATCATCTTGACGAAGGTGATGCCCGAGGTGGCGAAGCTGCCGACCACCACGCACAGCAGCACGGCGGCGGTGCTGATCAGCCAGCCGGTGCGCTGCACGCCACTGACCACCGCGGCGGTGTTGTCGCCCAGCTCGTCCCACCGCTCGCGGATCCGCGACAGCAGGAACACCTCGTAGTCCATGGACAGTCCGAACAGGATCGCCACCATCAGGATGGGCTGGCTGGCCTCGACGTAGCCGGTCGGGGTGAAGTGCAGCAGCCCGGACAGGTGGCCGTCCTGGAAGATCCAGGTCACCACGCCGAACGCCGCCCCGATCGAGATCAGGTTCATCGCGATCGCCTTGATCGGCACCACCACCGAGCCGAAGCCGATGGCCAGCACCAGGAAGGTGATTCCGGCGACCAGCAGGGCCATCCAGGGTAGCCGGGACGACAGCGAGTGCAGCTGGTCCACCACCTCGGCGCTGGTGCCGCCGACCATCACCGTCGCACCGGCCGGACGGGGTAGCGCCCGGATCCGTTCGACGATCTGGCGGGCGGCCGCCGAGCTGGCCTCGCCGTTGTACTGCACGCTCACCAGGGTGTTGTCGGCGCTGGAGTCAGCCGCCGGCTTCTGCGCGGCAACCGCTGTGCCGGTCACCCCGGGCAACGTCGCGATCCGGGCCTGGAAGGCCGAGGTATCGCCGGCCGAGGCATTGCCGACCAGCACCTGGATCGGCCGCATGCCGGCCCCGGCGAAATCGGCGCCCAGCCGCTCGGAAACCACCCGGCTCTGCGTACCGGCCGGCAGCATGCGCTCGTCAATGCCACCGAAGTGCACCCGGGCGAACGGCGCGCTGAGCACGCCGAGCAGCACCAGGATGCCGACCAGCACCGGCACCGGCCGGCGCATCACCGCGCTCGCGATCCGTCCCCATCGGCCGTTCTCCGACCGGTCGGAGGCCGCCAGGCCGGCGACCGCGCCGGTCACCGACGGCAGCCGCCGCCGGCGCGACCAGGGCAGCCGGCCGGCATCCACCCGGTGGCCGAGCACCGCGAGCAGGGCGGGCAGCACGGTCAGGCTGGCCACCATGGCGACCAGTACCGCGGCCGCGCCGCCGAGGCCCATCGAGTGCAGGATCACCTGCGGGTAGATCATCAGGCTGGACAGGGCCAATGCCACCAGCACACCGGAGACCGCGACGGTGCGGCCGGCGGTGGCCACCGTGCGCGACACCGCCTCCGGCACCGGACGGCCGCGGTCCAGCTCCTCGCGGAACCGGCTGACCATGAATAGTCCGTAGTCCACGGCCAGGCCCATGCCGAGGATGGTGATGATGTTTAGCGAGAACATCGACACCTGGGTGAACATGGTGATCACCCGGACCAGGGTGAACGCACCGAGCACCGCGAAGCCACCGATCAACACCGGCATGCTGGCCGCCACCAGGCTGCCGAACACCACCAGCAGCAGGATCAGCAGGATCGGCGTGCCGATGCCCTCAGCCTTGCCGATGTCGGCCGGCACCCGGCCGTTGATCGCCAGATCCACCGCGCGGGTGCCGCCGATCTGCGTCGTGACCTCGGAACTGCCCTGGCCCGACGAAGTACGCAGCGCCTTGGCGATCTTGTTGGCCCGGCCGTCCGAGGTCTTCGGCTGCAGCCGGACCGCGATGTAGGTCTCGTGCTTGTCGGTCGAGACGAACGACGGCGCCTGGGTGTCGTAGTACGAGGTGATGGAGAAGACCCCGGCCAGGCCGCGGGCGCGTGCCTCGGCCGCCCGCACCGCCTCGGCGAACTGCGGGTCGTCCACGCTCGCCGTGCTGCTGGAATACAGCGCCACCAGGTCCTCGCTCTGCGGCCCGAAGTCGGCCAGCACTTGCTGGTTGATCCGCTGGGATTCGCTGGCCGGGTCGTTCAGGCTCGAGCTGCCGGACATCGAGGCGAACACACCGGTCCCCCAGACTCCGGCCACCGCCAGGAAGGCAATCGCCAAGCCGAGAACCAGCCAGCGGAAACGGCTGATTGCCGTGCCCCAGGACGAGAACATTGCTACCTCCACCCCTTGACGGGTATTCGCTTCGTACTGCGTTTGGTAGTGAAATAGGCGCATCCAGCGCCCCTTCGGCCATGCTGCCAGAGCGGTGGCACCGGGCGACCGGTGCGGCGGTGTCAACAACTGGCCAGCAACAACCTGTCACCGCCGAATCGGCACGGCAAAACCGGTGCCCCTGGTAGGGGCACCGGTCAACCGTCGCCTACTTCGGCTGCGCTTACGCCGCTCGCTTGACGTCCTCGAGCAGAGCTTCCAGCAGGTACTGCGTGGTGCGCTCCGGCTGCTCGAACAGCGCGAAGTGACCACCGAGCACGGTGCGCTTGGTGAACGGACCGGTGGTCAGTTCCTGCCACCGGGCCTGCGCGGCATCCGAGGCACGCGGATCACCCATGCTGGACAGCACGGTCAACGGAGTGCTCAAGGCCGGCTCGTCGTAGTAGCGGTAAGTCTCCTTGACCTCGAAGTCGGCCCGGATGGCCGGCATGATCATCTCCAGCAGCTCCGGATCGGCGAGCAGCCAGTCCGGCGTGCCGCCGAGCCGGCGCAGCATCGCCACCAGCTGTGCCGGCGTCATGCCGGTCACCGGCGGCCCGTCGTCGAAGCGCTGATGCGGCGCCGCGCAGCCGGAGACCACCAGCCGAACCGGCTCGACATCGCCGCGCCGGCGCAGCGCGCGCTGCGTCTCGAAGGCGACCAGTGCGCCCAGGCTGTGACCCCAGAACGCGTACGGCCGGTCGCCGGCCGCCTCGTTGACCACCGCGGCCAGCTCGGCGACCAGCGGCTCCATCTGCTGGTACGGGGCCTCGCGGAGCCGGGCCTCGCGGCCCGGTGGCTGCAACGGCACCACGGTCACCCCGGGCACCGTGTTCAGCCAGCTCCGGTAGGTCGAGGCACCCGCCCCGGCGTGCGGGAAGCAGAACAGCAGCAGGTCCTCGGAGTCGGCCGGCGTGCGCAGCGGCATCCACCGCCGGCTGAGATCCATCGTGGTCATCGCGATCAGTCCAGGATCCTCGACGCGGACGTAGTCCGGCGCCGGCTGCAGCGCGGCCAGGTCGGCCTGCAGCACGACGCGCACCCCGTCCCGGCTGACCTCGCGGAAACCGGCGAAGGCGTAGGTCACCTGCATCATCCGGTTGCGGCCGGTCTCCACGAAGTCGGCCTGCAGCTCGGCGCCGGCCGCCTTGGCCAGGTTCATGATGTGGTTGAGCAGCACCATGCCGACGCCGCGCGACATCACCCGGCAGGACATCAGCATCATGTTCAGCTGCCAGACGCTCTCGCCCTTCTCCACCAGGGCCAGCCCGATCTTGCCATAGCTGCCGAACTTGTCGGTCAGCGAGGCGACCAGCACCAGGTGGTCCGGTGACTCCCGCAGCGCGTCCAACTCGTCGTAGGAGTACGTGCGGCCGGTGGAGTTGAGCTGGTTGGTTCGTACGGTCAGCTCTTCGGCCCGCTGCAGGTCGGCCCGCTTGGCGGTCTCGATGGTGAAGTCCATGTCCAGGCTGGCCAGGAACTCGTGGTTGGTGCCCACGAACTCCTGCTCGAGGTTGTCCCGGGCGATCTGGCCCCGGTACATCTCGCGCCGCTGGGCCGACTCGTCAGTGACGAACCGCGGGATGAAGTCCTGCCGGACCAGCGCCTCGTCCACCTCCGCCGCGTCCACGCAGGTCACCTTCGGCAGCGCGTGCGCCACCTCGGCCAGCTCGAACGGCTGGTCATCGACGAAGGCGAACGCGTCCAGGCCGAGGTTGAGGGCCTTGGCGATCAGCTCGATGGAGCTGGACTTGGAGTTCCAGTTCGCCTGCGGGAACAGGAAGTACTCCGCGATGCCGAGCTCGGTGAGCTTGGCCAGCGCGGCGTCGTGGTCGTTCTTGCTGGCGATCGAGTGCAGCACGCCGAGTGAGTCGAGCCGCTTGATGTGCTCGACCACGTTCGGCTTGACGCGCACGTTCTCGTCCTCCAGCAGGACGCCGTCCCAGACGGTGTTGTCCAGGTCCCACACCACGCACTTGATCCGGCCCCGCTTGGGCTTTTCTGGCAGGACCAGCCCTGCCGGTGGCTTCTCCGGCAGGTCCAGCCCTGCCGGAGTCGCCGGTGCCTCGATGGTGGCAGTCATGTCGTTCTCATCTCCCGATATGCCTCGGCGGCAATCGTGATCCGCTGGATCTCGTTGCTGCCTTCGATGATTTCCATTACCTTCGCGTCGCGGTAGTACCGGCCAACCGGATACTCCCCGCCCATGCCGTTCGCGCCGTGGATCTGCACGGCCTCGGAGGCATGCTTGGCCGCCGCGGTGGAGGCGAAGTACTTCGCGATCCAGGTGGCCATGATGGTGGACGACTCGCCGGCGTCCTTCAGCCTGCCGGCCTCGGCCACCAGCAGCCGGGCTGCCCGCACGTCGGTGACCATGTCGGACACCTTCGCCTGGATCAGCTGCAGGTCCTTCAGCGGGGTGCCGCCCACCTTGCGGTGGGTGGTGTAGTCCGCGCAGGCATCCAGGCAGGCCTGGATGATGCCGACCGACCCGCTGGCCACGCTGTACCGGCCGAGGTCGAGCGTGCCGGTCAGCACCATGCCGGCGGTGAACCCGCTCGGGCCGAGCAGTGCGTCGCGGCCGAGCGGCACGTCGGAGAAGCGGATCTCGGCGAGCATCGATCCCCTGGTGCCCATGATGTCCCGGATCGGCGTGACGCCAACCCCGGGCGAGTTACGCGGCACCAGGAAGGCCGCGATGCTGGAACCCAGCCGGGCGAAGACCAGGTAGAGATCTGCCCGCTGCCCGTTGGTGATCCACTTCTTGCCGCCGTTGAGCACGAACCCATCCGCGGTTGGCTCGGCGATGGTGCGGATGCCGGTGGCGTCGCTGCCGGCCTCCGGCTCGGTAAGGCAGAACGCCCCGAGCACCCGGCCGGTGGCCAGGTCCGCCGACCACCGGTCGCGCTGCTCGGCGGTGCCCCACCGCTGCAGCGCCCAGGACAGCATGGTGTGCACGGTGAGCAGGCTGCGGACCGACGAGCAGGCGCGGCCCACCTCCTCGTGGATCTCACCGAGCGACACCATGGACAGCCCCATCCCGCCGACCTCGGTCGGCAGGAAGGGCGCCCAGATTCCCGCGGCGGACATCCGCTCGAGCAGGTGCTCGGGAATCCGGCCGGCGCGCTCGAACTCGTTGCCGTACGGAGCGATGTGCTCCGCGGCGAAGGCGTGCGCCGAGGTGCGGTCGAATACCTGCTCGCCGAATGGATCGTCCGGTGGCAGCAGGATCGGTGCGGCCGTCATTGCTAGACCCCGACGGTGGCCGACGCCAGCCGGTCCACCAGCTCGGTCATCGACGTCGCGCTGTGGAAGTTCTCGATGCGCAGTTCGTCGTTGGGCACGGTGACCGAGAACGTCTTCTCGATGAACATGACCAGCTCCATCGCGAAGAGCGAGTTGACGAAGCCGATCTGGAAGATGTCGTCGGTCTCGCTGATCTCCACCTGCGGGTAGCGGCCGCGGATGAAGGACAGGATCTGCTCGGTGGTGTTGTTGGACATGGTGTGCTTTCTCCTTGTTTCGATTGGGGTTGGGTTGGTCAGCTGGCCAGCGGGGTGCTGCCGGCGGGATTGCCGGAGACCCGGTTGGAGCCGTTGTAGTCGTAGAAGCCACGGCCGCTCTTGCGACCGTGCAGGCCGGCTTCGGTCATCTGCATCAGCAGCGGACACGGCCGGTACTTGCCGTCCCGGTAGTGCTCGTACAGCACGTCGATGCTGTACAGGACGGTGTCCACGCCGATCAGGTCCGCCGTCTCCAGCGGGCCCATCGGGTGGCCGAAGCAACTGCGGAACACCTCGTCCACCGCCTCGGCGGTGGCCACGCCCTCGTACACCAGGTACGCGGCCTCGTTCATCAACACGTGCGAGAGCCGGTTGGAGATGAACCCGCAGGAGTCCTTGAGCTCGACCGCCTTCTTGCCCATCGCGGCCAGCAGGGCCTTGGTGCGCTCGACGGTCTCGGCCGAGGTGTGGTAGCCCGGGATCAGCTCCACCGCGGGCTTCTTCGGCACCGGGTTCATGAAGTGCACCCCGATGACCTTGTCCGGACGGCCGGTGTTGGCCCCGACCTTGGTGATCGGGATCGCCGAGGTGTTCACCACGAAGATGGTGTTCTCGTCGCACGCGGCGTCCAGCTCGGCGAACACCTGGCGCTTGATGTCCCAGTCCTCCGGGACGTTCTCGATCACGATGTCGGCCTTGGCGACCGCGTCGGCGCCGACGCCGGTGCTGATCCGGGACAGCACCTCGTCGGCGTCCACCGCCGGGCCGCCGGTCAGCCGGCTGAGCCGGCAGTTGTTGCGGATGGTGGCCAGCGCCCCGGCCAGGATCTCCTCGCTGACGTCGACCAGCACCACGTCGTGCCCGGTCGAGGCGAGGTTCTGCGCGACGCCGACGCCCATCACGCCGGCGCCGACGACTCCGATGACAGTCATTACTTGCTCCATCTCTGGTTCTGATGTTCGAAAAAGGTCTTGTGGTTGAAGGGAAGCTGCGGGAACGGGCCGCTCGGCGGCCGGTGGGCGAAGGTATGCGTAGGGCTACCTCCCCCGCCTGCGGGTGGCCGATGCCTGCAGCCCGGACCGGCGCAGCTGCGCCCGGACCTGCGAATCGGCCCCGTCGTCCTGGCCCGCCCCGGCGGTGCCGGACAGCTGTGCCTCGATCACCGCGCCGAGCGCGGCCACCGTGGGGGCTTCGTAGAGCACGTGCGGCGGCAACTCGACCGGCGCGAACTCCCGGCGCAGCGCGGCGACGATGTTCACGCCGAGCAGCGAATTGCCGCCGAGTTCGAAGAAATTGTCCAGCACGCCGAGCCGTTCCAGCCGCAACGCCTCGCACCAGATCTCGGCGATGGCAAGCTCCACCTCGCCGGTCGGCTCCTGGTACGGGGTGACCAGTTCCGGTCGGGGATGCCGGCCCTCGGCATCCTCTCCACCGCCCGGCGAGCTGACCGCGGCGATGGTGAACTTCGAGCTGTAGCGCGCCATCAGGCCGAAGTCGATGGTGTTGACCACCACCCGGGTCTCGCCGCTGCCCAGCGCTCGCAGCATGCTCTGCCAGCCCTGCTCGAAGTCGATCCCGATCCGCTGCCGGTTGGCCCGGAAGAAGTCCTGCAGCTCCTCGGCGTAGCCGGCCAGCCCGTCCTCCCAGGCGTTCCAGGCCCACTCGCCCCAGTCGATGGACAGCACCCGCCGCTCGGCGGTGGCCAACTGCCCGGCGATGCTGTCGCAGAACGCGTTGGCCGCGCAGTAGTCCACCTGGCCGGGGCCACCGCCGGTGACCGAGGTGATCGAGGAGAACAGGATCAGGAAGTCCAGCCGGTGCTCCTCCGGCTTGCCGACTCGCAGCGCGTCCAGCAGGGCCAGCGTGCCGGCCACCTTGGGCGCCAGCACCTGGTCCAGCTGCTCGGGCTGCTTGAACTGCATCAGCCCCATCGCCGGCACGCCCGCGGTGTGGAACACACCGTGCAGGGCGCCGAACCGCTCCAGCGCGGCCTCGTAGGCCCGCCGGACGTCGTCGGAGTCGCTGACGTCGCCGGTCACGATCTCCACCTCGGCGCCCAGGTCCAGCAGCGCCTGCACCTTGCCGATCCGCTCCCGGTCCCGCGCACCGGCGGCATCGGAGGCGGCCAGCACGGCCGGCCAGCTGTCCCGCTCGGGCAGCCCGGTGCGGGCCAGCAGCACCAGCTTGGCGCGGCAGTCGCGGGCCAGTCGCTCGGCCATGCCGAGCGCGATGCCGCCGAGGCCGCCGGTGATCAGGTACACGCCGGCCTCGCGCAGCAGCTCGCCGGCCGGTGCCGGTACGGCCGGCATCTGCTCGTAGTCCGGCAGCCAGCGCCGGCCGTGCCGCAGCGCCACCAGGGAATCGGCACCCTCGCAGCGCAGCTCGGCGAGCAGCGCGGACAGCGCCTTGTCCCCCGGCGCCGGGTCGAGATCCACCAGCCGGGTGCTGATGTTCGGGTACTCCAGCGGGATCACCCGGACCGGGCCGAGCAGCGTCGCCGCGCTCGGGTGGGCCACGTCGTCGTCCAGCACCTGCTGGCTGCCGGAGACCACCACGTCCAGCGCCCAGCCGTCCATGCCGAACTCACCGGCCGCCCGGGCCAGCGCGACCAGGGTGTGCAGGCCGGCGGTGACGATGGTCTCCTCCGGCGCCGGCTCCAGCGCCCACAGGTGCAGCACCCGGTCCAGCTCCAGGCCGGAGGCGCGCAGCTGACGGAGCAACGCCACCGTGTCGGGCAGGCTGCCCGGCCGGATGGTGTAGCCGTCCTCGGTCGCGGCGAACGCCTCACCCGGACGGACCAGGGTCAGCGTCGCGTCCGGCGCCGAGCTGCGCAGCGCGGCCAGCACCCGGTCGGCCACCCCGTCGGAGGTGTAGACCAGCCAGCTGCCAGGTTGCCGTTCGGCGGCGGCCGGCGTCGCGGCCTGCCGCCACACCGGCAGGTACAGCCACTGGTCGGACGGCAGGGTGGGCAGCATCGCGATGTGGTCGAGGGTGATCTCGCCCTCCGGCAGCTCCGCCAGGCTCACCGGGCCGGCGGTGTCGGCCGGCCGGCCGCCCTCGATCCAGTACCGCTGGCGCTGGAACGGGTAGCTGGGCAGCGGCACCCGTCCGGGCAGCGCGGCCGGATCGGCCAGCGAGCCCGGCCGGCGGCCGTGGTAGGCCGACCAGTCCAGCTCGGCGCCGAGCAGCCACAGCCGGGCGAGCGCGTCGGTCAGCGCCGCGTCGTCCGGCCGGCTGTCGCTGCCGCCGGGCAGCGCGGCCAGGATCATCGGCCACTGCTGCGGGCTGGCGCCGGCGGTGCGCAGCAGCGCACCCAGCGACTGGCCCGGCCCGATCTCCAGCACGACCTGCTCGGAATCGACCAGCAGCGCCTGGGCGATCGCGGCGAACTGCACCGGCTCGCACATGTGCCGGGCCCAGTAGCCGGGGTCGCACACCAGTCCGGCCTCGGCGTACCCGCCGGTGACGTTGGACAGGTACGGCAGCTGCGGCGGGTTGAGGCTGACGTTCTGCGAGATCCACTCGGTCAGCTCGTCGGCCACCGGGGCCAGCATCCGGCTGTGGAAGGCGTGCGTGGTGCTCAGCGGGCGGCAGCCGACCTCGGCGGCGCGCAGCCGCTCGGCGAACCGTTGCACGGCGGCCACCGGACCGGCCACCACCGTCACCTGCGGTCCATTCACCGCGGCCACATCGAGTTCGGCCTCGGTGCCGAGGAACCGCCGCTGCAGCTCGTCGGCCGGCAGCGAGACGGCGAGCATGCTGCCCGCCGGCAGGCTGGCGATCAGCCGGGCCCGGTAGGCCACCAGCGCCATCGCGTCCTTCAGCGACAGCACGCCGGACAGGCAGGCCGCCACGTACTCGCCGAGGCTGTAGCCGGCCAGCACCCGCGGCTGCAGGCCCCATCCGATCAGCGTCCTGGCCAGCGCGTACTCGACCGCGAACAGCGCGGGCTGCACCACCTCGGTGCCGGCCAGCGCGGCCGTGCGCGGGTCCTGCTCGGTGTCGCCGCGGCCGAGCAGCGCGGCCAGGCCGGCCGCCGCCACCCGTCCGCCGGCCAGCAGGTCACGCAGGTCGCGACCCGGCAGCAGCGGGCGCAGCAGCGCCAGGCACTCGTCCAGCGCCGCGGCGAAGTCCGGTTCCCGCTGGTACAGCTCGGTCACCAGGCCCGGGTACTGCTCCCCCGCGCCGGCGAACAGCAGCGCCACCGGCCGTCCGCGCACGGTGTCCACCCGGCTCAGCAGCGTCCCGTCGGCGGTGCCGGCCAGCGCCGCGGCGGCCTGTTCGACCGTCTCGGCAACGGTGACCCGGCGGTGCTCGAAGGTCTTGCGGCCGGCCTGCAGGGTGAAGGCGACATCGGCCAGCCGGCTGTCGGGTTGCTCGGCCAGGTGAGCGGCCAGCCGCTGGCAGGACTGGGCCGCGGCTGTCTCGGTTCGGGCCGACACCGGCAGCACCTGGTAGCGCCGCCGCGGCCGGTCGTCCGGGATGTGCCGGGCACGCTCGGGCGCCTGCTCGACCACCACGTGCACGTTGGTGCCGCCCATGCCGAGCGAGCTGACGCCGGCGATCCGCGGACGGTCGGCCTGCCGCGGCCACGGGCTGAGTTCGGCGTTGACGTAGAACGGGCTGTTGGCGAAGTCGATCTCCGGGTTCGGGCTGGTGTAGTGCAGGGTGGCCGGCAGCAGTTCCTCATGCAGGGAAAGGGAGGTCTTGATCAGCCCGGTCACCCCGGCCGCCCGGTCCAGGTGACCGATGTTGGTCTTGGCCGAGCCGATCGGGCAGTACTGCCGCTCCTCGGTCTCGCCGAAGGCGCGGATCAGCGCGGCCACCTCGATCGGGTCGCCGAGTTCGGTCGCGGTGCCATGTGCCTCGATGTAGCCGATGTCGTTGCCGGTCACCCCGGCGTCGGCCAGCGCATCGACGACCACCTGGGACTGTCCGACCACGCTGGGCGCGGTGTAGCCGACCTTCAGTGCGCCGTCGTTGTTCATCGCCGAACCGCGGATCACCGACCAGATGTGGTCGCCGTCGCGGATGGCGTCGGACAGCCGCTTGAGCACCACCACCGCGGCGCCGTCGCCGAACATGCTGCCGCGGGCCTGCGCGTCGAAGGTGCGCACGTGGCCGTCCGGTGACTCCTGGCCGCCCGGGCCGAAGATGTGCCCGATCCGGTCGGGAACCCGGATCGAGACGCCGCCGGCCAGTGCCAGTTCGCACTCGCCGTTGCGCAACGCCTGCACCGCCAGGTGAGTGGCCACCAGCGAGGTGGAGCAGAACGTCTGCACCGCCACGCTCGGCCCGGACAGGTCGAACAGGTAGGAGACGGTGGTGGTCAGCGCGTCCTTCTCGTTGCCCATGATGATCTCGTAGGTGCTGACGTCACCGCCGGTGACGCTGCCCTCCGGCATCTGCAGCAGGTAGGTGCTGAGGTTGGTGCCGCCGTACACGCCGACCCGGCCGCGGTGCTCGGGCGCGGCATAGCCGGCCTGCTCCAGGCCCTCCCAGCAGACCTCCAGGAACAGCCGCTGCTGCGGGTCGGTGAGCGCGGCCATCCGCGGGCTGATGCCGAAGAACGCCGCGTCGAAACCGGTGATGTCCTCCAGCACCGGCCGGGCCGGGACGTAGTTCGGATCCTCGATGATGTGCTCCGGCACGCCGGCGGCACGCAGTTCGTCCTTGCTGAAGAAGCTGATCGACTCCACGCCGCCGACCAGGTTGCGCCAGAACTCCGCGACGTCACCAGCGCCCGGGAAGCGGCCGGCCATGCCGACCACCGCGATTCGCCGGTCCAGTTCGTCGGCCGGGACCAGTTCCGTCGTCCGGACGAGTTCTGTGGTCGGGACGAGTTCCGTGGTCGGCACGAGCTCGGCCGCTGGTGCGGTGTGCTCAACCGGCTGGGCCGGCTGGGTCTGCGCGACCGGCTGGGCCGGAGCGACCGGCTGGGCCTGAGCGACCGGCTGGGCCGGCGCGGCCGGTGCCCGCTTCGGGGCGGCGGCCGACTGGTCGTCCAGCAGCTTGGCCAGCGCGAACACGGTGGGTGCCTCGAACAGCGCCACCGAGGGCACCGCGACGCCGAAGTCCCGCTTGACCAGCGCCAGCATCTGCAGCGCCAGCAGCGAATTGCCGCTGAGGTCGAAGAAGTTGTCCCGGGTACCGACCGGCTCCACGCCGATCACCTCGGACCACAGCTCGGCCAGCTTCCGCTCGGTCGCGGTCAGCGGCGGCGTGTACGGCTGCGGCAGGTCCGGACGCGGGAACCGCTCGGCCGGCGCGGTCGGCAGAGCCGGCTCGGCGGCGGCGGTCAGGGTGGGCAACCGGTCGGTCAGGCCCCCGGCAGCCACCAGCACGCTCGGTGCCGGCTGGCGCAGCAGGTCGGCCAGCGCGGCCAGGCCCTGCTCGGCGGTCATCGAGTGAGCCGCCATCGACGCGCCGACGCCGTCGCTGATCCGCTGCAGGGTGGCCGCCCAGGTGTCCCAGTGCGCGGCGATCCAGCGGGTGCCGGTGCCGTGCCGGCCGGGCACCTGGGCGGCGAGCGCGGCGTTGGCCGCCGCGTAGCTGCCGAAGGCCAGGCCGCCGAGCACCGCCGAGGTGGAGGTGAACAGCACGCAGAACTCGGGTGCTTCGGCATCGGCCAGCTCGGCCACCAGCTCGATGAGCACCCGGGCGCCGGTCACCTTGGCGCCGAAGTGCCGCTCCACCAGCTCCGGGGTCAGATCCCGCAACGGACGGAAGGTCTCCGGACCGGTCTGGGCGGCGGCGTGGAAGATGCCGTCCAGCCGGCCGGCGGCCAGCACCTGCCGCATGCCGTCGCGGTCGGTGACGTCCAGCCGGGGCAGCAGCACCTCGGTGCCGGCCGCGCGCAGCCGCTCGATCCGCTGCTCGCGCTCGTCGCCGGCCGGCAACCCGGACCGGCTGGTCAGCACCAGCCGGGTGGCGCCGGCGGCGGCCAGGTACTCGGCCAGCACCAGGCCGACCTCGCCGAGGCCACCGGTGATCAGGTAACTGCCGCCCGTCCGGATCGCCGGCTGGTCGGTCGGCGAGTCGGCCGGCACGAAGCTGCGGACCAGCCGGCTGCCGGCCCGGTAGGCCACCAGCGGCTCGGTCGCCACCGCGGTCAGCTCGGCACGCAGCGCGGCCACCGCGGCCGCGGAATCGCCGGCCGGATCCAGTTCGACCGTGCGGGCCTGCAGGTTCAGGTACTCCTGGTTGGCGACCACCGGCAGCGCGGCGGCCGCGGCGTGCGCGGGCACCGGCCGCTCGGAGACGGCACCGGCGGCGACGGCACCGGCGGCGACGGCATAGGCGCCTTGCGTCACCACCACCAGCCGGGTGTTGGCGGCGGCGTCGGCCGCGCAGGCCGAGATCAGGCCGGCCACCGGAAGCACCGCGGCACTCGGCTCGTCGGAGTCGATCAGCCCGTCGAGTAGCCGCAGATCCACCACGGTGGCACCGTCGGTGGCCGGCAGCGCGGCGACGTCGGACAGCACGGTGACGTCCTGGCCGGCCAGCGCCGCGGCCAGCTGGCCGGCGATGCCGTCGGAGTCACCGATCAGCAGGTACGTCCCGGTCGTCGGCTCGACGGCCGGTGCGGCCGCGGCCACCCAGCTCGGTCGCAGCAGTTGGACGTGGCCGTCCTCGGTGGTCGGCACGGCCGGCTGAGCCGGCTGCGCGGCCGGGGTCGCGCTGGGTGCCGCGATCCAGTACCGCTGCTGCTGGAACGGGTAGTTCGGCAGCGCGACCTTGGCGCCGCTCCGGCCGTCCCGGTAGCCGGCCCAGTCGATCGGCACGCCGACCAGCCACAGCCGACCGACCGCCTCGGCCAGCAGCCGCGCGGCCTGCTCGCCGGTAGCGGCGCTCAGGCCGGCCAGCTCCAGCACGGTCAGTCCCTGAGCGGTCAATCCTTGAACAGCGGAGCCGTCGGCTGGCTGATCGGACATCAGCCGAGCTATCCAGTACGCCGGGTCGCCGGCCTGCTCCGCGATGACCGGCTCGCCAGCGGGAGAGACCAGCGCCACCGTCGCCGGCTGCAGGCGTTCGGCGATCCAGTCCGCCGACACCGTGCCGGTGCCGATCTGGTGTGCCAGTGACAGCGCGTCGGCCAGCGACAGCACGCCGGCCAGCAGCGCGGCCAGGCAGCCGCCGTCCTGCTGCCAGCCGATGCCGGCCGGTGCGATGCCCCAGGAGGCCAGCAGCTGGACCAGCGCGTAGTCGGCGACGAAGTCGGCCGGTGCGGCAATGCCCAGGTCGTCGGCCAGCATGGTGCACTCGTCCACCGCGGCGCGGTAGGCGGGGTGCTGCCGGTACCGGTCCGCGGCAACCGCGGGGTCGGCCGGCCCGCCGGTGACCAGCAGGCCGACCCGCTCGGCACCGGTGCTGCCGGTCAGCGCCCGGCCGTCGGCCAGCGCGGCGGCCGCCTCAGCCACCGTGCTCGCCACCAGCACCCGGCGGTGCTCGAAGCTCCGCCGGCCGACCTGCAGCGTGCGGGCGATATCGGCCAGCGCATCGCCGGTGCCGGCGAGGTAGTCGCTCAGCCGCTGGGTCAGCTCGTCCGCGGCGGCCGCGCTGCGCGCCGACCACACCAGCAGCTCGGGGCCGTTCTCGGTCCCAGTTTCGGGCAGCGGCACCGGAGCCTCTTCGAGCACCACGTGCGCGTTGGTGCCACCGATGCCGAACGCGCTCACGCCGGCCCGGCGCGGGCTGTCCGTGCGGCGCGGCCAGTCACGCAGGCTGGTCACCACCTCCAGCCGGGCGTCGCCGGCGGCCAGCTGCGGGTTCGGCGTGCTCAGGTTGCGGGTCGCCGGGATCTCCCCGTTCCGCAGCGCCAGGCTGGCCTTGATCAGGCCGGTCACCCCGGCCGCCCGGTCCAGGTGGCCGAGGTTGGTCTTGATGGAGCCGATCAGGCAGTCCTCACCACGGAAAACCTGCTGCAGCGCGGCAATCTCGGCCGCGTCACCGAGCGCGGTGCCGGTGCCGTGCGCCTCGATGTAGTCGATGTCGGCCGGCCCCAGGTCGGCGCTGGCCAGCGCCTCGGCGATCACCGCCGCCTGGCCCTGCACGCCCGGCGCGGTGAAGCCCACCTTGCGTCCGCCGTCGTTGTTCACCGACCAGCCGCGGATCACCGCGTAGATCCGGTCACCGTCGGCCATCGCGTCGGACAGCCGACGCAGCACCACCACGGCCACCCCGCTGCCCAGCGGAGCACCCAGGCCGGAGGCGTCGAAGGCCCGGCACTCGGCGTCCGGCGGCGCGATGCCGCCCTGCTGGTAGAGGTAGCCGACCCGGTGCGGCACGTTCACCGCCACCCCGCCGGCCAGCGCCAGGTCGCACTCGAAGCCGGCCAGGCTGCTGGCCGCCGCGCACACCGCGACCAGCGAGGTGGAGCAGTAGCTCTGCACGCCGTACGCCGGGCCGGTCAGGCCGAGCGTGTGCGCCACCCGCAGCGGCAGCGAGTCCTTGTCGTTGGCCAGCCCGACTGCCAGCTGCCCCATCGCCGCGGCGGCCTCGGACGGCATCAGGTTGTGCTGCAGGTAGGAACTGAATCCCGCCCCGCCGAACACGCCGATGCTGCCGTCGAACCGGGCCGGGTCGCAGCCGGCGTCCTCCAGCGCGTGCCAGCTGTGCTCCAGGAACAGCCGCTGCTGCGGGTCCAGGATCTGGGCCTCCTTCGGCCCGACCCCGAAGAAGCCGGCGTCGAACAGCTCGATGCCCTCCAGCACCGGGTTCGCCTTCACGTAGCTGGCGTCGGCCAGCAGCTGCTCGGGCACGCCGGCCGCGCGCAGCTCCTCGTCACTGAACCGGGTGATGCCGGACCGGCCGGCGCGGATGTTCTCCCACAGCTCGCCGACGTCGGCGGCGCCCGGGAACCGCCCGGACATGCCGACGATCGCGATGTCGGAGTCAGAGACCGGGTAGTCGGTCTGGTAATTCACGTCAGTCCTCATTTCCGGACGCCGGAGCGGGCGCGGCGGCGCCGCTGTCCCCGGTCCGAGCTGGTGGTAAGCAGGGTGGTCAGGCCGTCGCCGGGGTCGTCGTCGTGCGCGGTGTGGTCCAGGGCCGCGGCGAACTCGGCGATGGTGGGGTGTTCGAAGAGCACGGCCGGTGCGATGTGGGTGTCCAGCCGGCTCTCGACGGCGTGCACCATGCTCATGCCGACCAGGGAGTTGCCGCCCAGGTCGAAGAACGGGTCGTGCACGCCGACTCCGTCGATGCCGAGGTAGGCCTGCCAGACCTCGGCGATCACCCGCTCCAGGTCGGTACGGGGCGCGACGTACTCGGTGCGCAGTTGCGGGCGGGGAAACCGTTCGCCGGTCGGTGCGGGTGCGGTGGCGCCGGTCAGCGCGTCCAGGTCGAGCACCGCCGACCACTCGGCACGGGCGTCGGCCATCGACTGGCGCACCGCCAGCACGCTGCCGTCGGCCGCGGCCAGCATCCGGTCCAGGAACGCGCAGCCTTCCTCGTCACCGAAGCCGTACCGCAGCCGGTACTGCTTGGCCCGCTCGGCCAGCCCGCCGGCCGTGGTCGACCTGCCATTCGTCGTGCTGCCACGGTCCCCAGGCCACGGTCAGCACCCGGGTGCTGGGCGCCGAGGCGGCCAGCGCGGCGCCGTAGCTGTCCAGCGCGGTGTTGGCGGCGCAGTAGTCACCCTCGCCGATGCCGCCGAACGAGCTGATCGCCGAGGAGTACAGCACCAGCAGTTCCGGACGCAGCTCGGCCGGAGTGGCCGGCGAGACCAGCTCGGCCAGCGCGCTCATCGCGAACAGCTTCGGGCCGATCACGGCGTGGCCCTGCTCGACGGTCTGCCGCTGCAGCATGCCGCTGGCCGCGACGCCGGCGGCGTGCACCACGCCGTCCAGCGCGCCGAACCGCTCGCGGCAGGCCGCGAAGGCGGCCCGCAGCTGGTCCGGCTGCCCGGCGTCGGCGTCCAGCAGCAGGACCTCCGCGCCCTCGGCCCGCAGCTCGGCGACCGCGGCGCGCACCGCGGAGGCCGCTACGCCGGCGTCGTGGCTGGTCGCGTTGCGGCTGACCAGGGCGAGCTTGCGCACTCCGATGCCGACCAGCCGGCGGGCCAGCGCCATGCCCAGGCCGCGAGTGCCGCCGGTGATCAGGTAGACCCCGTCCGGCCGCCACGGCAGCTCGGCGTTCTGCTCGGTGTTCTGCTCGGTGTCGATGAGCGCCCAGTCCGGTTCCCAACGCCGGCCCCGGCGCCAGCCGACGACGGCCGGCTCGGCGGGCTCGGCCAGCAGCTCGCGGGCCAGCTGTGCCGCCTCGCGGGCGGGCTCAACCGGCGCCGGATCGAGGTCCGCGCCGTGCCAGGTCAGCCCGGGGTATTCGTGCTGGGCGACCCGGCTCAGCCCGTGGCCGAGCGCGGTGTACGGAGCCGGCACGTCGCCGCCCAGCACCTGCACCGCGCCCCGGCTGACGGTGAGCAGCCGGACGCCGCGGCTGGCCGGCAGCTCGCCGAGCGCCTGGACGGTCAGCAGCACGCTGTCGAAGCCGGCGGCCAGCGCCGTCCGCAGCTCGTCCTCGCCGGCGTACTCGGCCAGCTCGCTGCCGGCGGCCAGGCTGGCCAGGTGCACCAGCGAGACCGGGCCGGTGCCGGGCAGGTTCGCCAGCGCCTGGGCGTAGTGGCCGGGCTCGCTCGGGTCCAGCACGATCTGCCGGCCGGTGCGGCGCAGCGGGCTGCCGGGCGGGCCGGCCATCAGCTCGACCACCTCGGTGCCACCGGCGGCGGCCAGCTCGGCCAGCTCACCGGCCACGCTGCCCGGGCCGGTCGCGACACCGGAAACGATCACCAGCGGACCGGGCAGCCGCAGCGCGCGCGGCAGCGGGGCGTTCGGGCACTGGCTCCAGATCTGGGAGTAGCACAGGTCGGCCGGCTCGCCGGTCGCCGGCCGAGCGGAAGGTGGCGGGGCCGCCGGGGCCGCGCCGGGCTCCACGTCGGGCCAGAACCGCCTGCGCTGGAAGGGGTAACTCGGCAGCGTGAGCACCCGGCCGGCCGGCTGCGACGGCTGCCCAGTCGAGCTCGACCCCGCGCTCCCACAGCTGGCCGAGGCTGCTCAGCAGCGCGTCGGACTCCTCGCCGGCCTGCCAGCGAGCCGGCAGGGTGCCGAACACGCCGGCACCGCAGTTGCCGGGCAGGTTCTGCCGGACCAGGCCGCCCAGCGTCTGGCCGGCGCCGAGCTCGAGGAAGACCTCGACGCCGGCGGCCAGGCAGTGCTGGACGCCCTCGGCGAACCGCACCGGGTTGACCAGGTGGTCGGCCCAGTGCTCGACGCTGACGGCCTGCTCGGCGGTCAGCGGCAGGCCGGTCCGGTTGGACACGATCGGCAGCCGGGGCGCGTTGCGCGGCACCGCCGCCAGCAGCCCGGCGAGCTTGTCGCGGGCCGGTTCCAGCAGCGAGGAGTGGAAGGCGTGCGCGGTGCGCAGCGGCCGGCAGGCGATGCCGTCGCGGCCAAGCGCCTCGGCCAGCGCGTCGATCTCGCCGGCCAGGCCGCTGACCACGGTCATCGCCGGGCCGTTCAGCGCGGCAATGTCCACCTCGGCGGACCCGATCGCGGCCGCCACCCGCTCGGCGTCGGCAGCCACCGCCAGCATCCGGCCGGCCGGCACCGAGGAGATGATCCGGGCCCGCTCGATGACCAGGTACAGCGCGTCGGACAGGCTGAACACGCCGGCCAGGCAGGCCGCGACGTACTCGCCGAGGCTGTAGCCGACCAGCAGGTCCGGACGGACGCCGCGGGAGGCCAGCAGCTTCGCCAGCGCGTACTCGATGCGCGAACTGGAAGGGATGGCTGTACTCGGCCTGCTCCAGCAGCTCGTCGGTGGCGCTCGCGCTGCTCTCGGCCCGGCCGATCAGCGCGGCGAACCCGTCGCTGGCGGCCGGCGATTGCTCGGTCGGGAAGATCAGCGGCCGCAGGTCCAGCCCGCAGCGCTGCTCGGCCAGCGTGACGCACTCCTCGATCGCCGCCGCGTACACCGGCTCGTCGCGGTACAGCTCGCCGCCCAGGCCGGCGTATGGAATCGCCCACGCCGGGCAGCAGGAACGCCACCCGGGGCCGGGCGGTGGCCCGCACGCCGGACGCCGCGGTGGAGGCGGTGGCCAGTTGCGCCGCTGCCTCGGCGGTGCTGCTGACCACCAGCGCACGCCGGTGCTCGTGCGCCGAGCGGCCGCGGGCCAGCGTGTGCGCGACGTCGGCCACCGGCAGTTCCGGCTGCTCGGCCAGCCACCGGCCGAGCCGGCCCAGCTGGTCGGCCAGCGCCGGGCCGCTGGCCGCCGACACCGGCAGCAGGTACGTCCCGACCTCGGCGTCGTCGGCGGAATCGGCAGCAGTCGCAGGGCAATCCTCGACGGCCTGCAATACCAGGTGGCCGTTGGTGCCGGACCAGCCGAACCCGCTGACGCCGGCGATCGGCCGCTCGGCGGCCAGCTCGGTCGGCGCCAGCACCGGCTGGACGGTGCCGTCGGCAGGGATCGCCGCGGCCGGCTCGGTGGTGTTCAGGTTGCCCGGCGCCATCTTGTGCTCGAGCAGCAGCACCGTCTTGATCAGCCCGGCGACGCCGGCCGCGGACTGGGTGTGCCCGACGTTGGTCTTCACCGCGCCGACCCGCAGCGGCTTGTCGGCGCGGCCGGGAGCCGAACACGTCGTGCAGCGCTGACAGCTCGATGGCGTCGCCCAGCTGGGTGCCGGAGCCGTGCGCCTCGACGTAGTCCACCTGCTCCGGCGCCACCCGGGCGTCGGCCAGCGCACGCCGGATGACGTCAACCTGGGCGCTCCGGCTGGGTGCGGTCAGGCCGTTGCTGCGGCCGTCCTGGTTGATCGCCGAGCCGCGCAGCACCGCACGGATCCGGCGGTTGTTGGCGATCGCGTCGGACAGCCGCTCCAGCACGACCAGGCCGCCGCCCTCGCCCATCACGTAGCCGTCGGCGGAGCTGTCGAAGGTCTTGCACCGGCCGTCCGGGGAGAGCTGCGAGGTGGCGCAGGACTGCACGTAGGTGTCCGGATGCATGATCAGGAACGCCCCGGCGGCCAGCGCCAGGTCGCACTCGCCGCGGCGCAGCGCCTGGGCGGCCAGGTGCACGCGCGACCAGCGAGGACGAGCACGCGGTGTCCAGGGTGACCGCCGGCCCGTGCAGGTCGAACTGGTAGGCCAGCCGGCCGGCCACCACGCTGGCGGTGGCGCCCTGGCCGAAGTACGGGTCGGCGAGCACGCCGGTGCCGTACCGCTCGACCTGCAGCCGGCCGTACTGGGCGGTGTCCATCAGCCCGACCAGCACGCCGGTCCGGCTGCCGGCCAGCTGCTGCGCCGGCGTGCCGGCGTTGTCCAGGCCCTCGCAGACCAGCTCCATCAGCAGCCGCTGCTGCGGATCCATCCGCAGCGCCTCGGCCGGCGGGAAGCCGAAGAACTCCGCGTCCCAGCCGGCGATGTCGGGCAGGAAGGCGCCGTGCCGGGTGTAGACGCCGCCGCTCACCCGGCGGTCGGGGGTCGTAGTAGTCGTCGATGTCCCAGCGGGTCGGTGGCACCTCCACCACCCCGTTGCGGCCCTCGCTCAGCAGCGACCAGTAGTCCTCGACGGTCGGTGCGCCCGGGTAGCGGCAGGACATGCCGATGATCGCGATCGGCTCGTGCCGCTCCTCCTCCAGCTCGCCGATCCGTCGACGCGCTTCGGTCAGGTCAACGGTGGCGCGCTTGAGGTACTCGCGGAGCTTGTCCTCGGTAGCCATTCCTACTGCCTTTCGGCTCTCGCTGCTCGGTGCGGCCTAGAGCTGGTTGTCGATGAATGCGAAAATTTCGTCGTCTGAGGCGTCGCTGAGGGTGGCCTGCACGCCGGACGCCGCCTCGGTGTCGCCGGCCAACCGGGCCAGCGCGCTGTGCAGCACCGCGACCACCCGGGACCGGGTGTCCTCGTCGTGCCCGTCCAAGGCCAGCGAGATCTGGTCGATGCTCGCCTGCAGCGCCTCGTCCGGCGGCGGTGGTGCGGGGGCCAGCGTCTGGTGGACGAACTCGCTCAGCGCGGTCACCGTCGGGTAGTCGAAGGCCAGCGTGGCCGGCAGCCGGAGCCCGGTGGCGCCGTCCAGCCGGTTGCGCAGCTCCACCCCGGTGAGCGAGTCGAAGCCGAGCTGGGCGAACGTCCGATCCGCCGGCACCGAGCCGGCATCGCCGTGCCCGAGCACCGCCGCCACCTGGGCGCGGACCAGCTCGGCGATCAGCTGCCGGCCGGCCGGTTCGTCCAGCCGGCCGAGCTGGGCCGCCAGGTCGATCGGCGAGCCGGACGACGCCGCGCTGGCCCGGCGGGGCAGCCGGACGAAGTCGCGCAGCACCGGCGCCAGCCGGCCGGACTCGGCCTGCTTGCGCAGCCCGGCGCTGTCCCAGGCGGCACCGGCCAGCACCGCACCGGTTTCGCCTGACAATGCCTGGTCGAACATGGCTAGGCCGTGCTCGCTGCTCAGCGGCACCACGCCGCCGCGGGCCAGCCTGGCCCGGTCGGCGTCGGCCAGCTGTCCGGTCAGCCCGGTCACCACGTCCCACAGGCCCCAGGCCACCGAGGTCGCCGGCTGGCCGTGGGCCCGCCGGTAGCCGGCCAGTGAATCCAGGAAGCCGTTCGCGGCCGCGTAGTTGCCCTGCCCCGCGGTGCCGATCAGGCCGGCGAGGGAGGAGAAGAGCACGAACGCGGCGAGGTCGTGGCCGGCGGTCAGCTCGTGCAGGTGCCAGGCAGCGTCCACCTTCGGTCCGAACGCGACGGCCACCTGCTCGGCGGTCAGCCCGGCCAGCGCGGCGTCGTCGGTCACCGCCGAGGCGTGCACCACGCCGGACAGCCGCCGGTCGCCGATGGCCGCGGCCAGCGCGGCCCGGTCGGAGACGTCGCAGGCGTGCACGGTGACCTCGGCACCCAGGCCGGTCAGCCGCTCCACCAGCTCGGCCGCGCCGGCGGCGGCCGGGCCGCTGCGGGACAGCAGGAGCAGGTTGCGCACCCCGTGCTCGGTCACCAGCCGCTCGGCCACCAGTGCGCCCAGGCCACCGGTACCGCCGGTGACCAGTACCGTGCCCGATGCCAAATCGGCAGTGTTCGCAGGCGAATCGGCGTGGGTCACCGGTGCCAACCGGGGCACCAGCAGCGCGCCGTCGCGCACCGCTAGCTGCCACTCGCCGGCCTCGATCAGGCCGGCCAGCGCCGGTGAAAGCTCCTCGGTGGCCTGGTCGGCATCGACCAGCGCCAGCCGGTCCGGGTACTCGGCAGCAGCCGCCCGGACCAGGCCCCATACCGCGCCGGCGGGCAGCGCCTGCGATCCCGCGGGATCGGTCGCCCCGGTGGTCAGCAGGACCAGCCGGCTGCCGGCGAACCGTTCCCCGGTGAGGAAGGACTGCACCAGGCCCAGGGTCCGGACGGTGAGTTCGCGGGCCGCTGCGGCGGGGTCGCCGGCCGGGACGGTGCAGCGCACCGCCAGGAAGTCCGGCACCGGCTCGCCCTCGGCGGGCAGTTCGGTGAGCTCCAGCCAGCCGACGGCCGACGGCTCGGTGGCCGGCGCGGCGATCCAGCCCAGCTGGTGCAGCGGCCTGGTCGCCGGAGCGGCCTGGTTCAGCCCGCCCACCGGCCGGGCGCGCAGCGCGTCCACCGTCAGCACCGGACGTCCGGCCGGGTCGACCGCCTCGATCCGGTAGTCCTCCCCGCGCCGGTCAACCGGACGCGCAGCGCCGAGGCACCGGTCGCGGACAGCCGAACCCCGCGGAAGCTGAACGGCAGCACCGGCTCCGGACGCTGCGCGGTGAGCGCCGACGGGCGCAGCACGCTCAGCGCCAGCGGGTGCAGCGCGGCGTCCAGCAAGGCCGGGTGGATGCCGAAGCCGTCCACCTCCAGCCCATCCGGCGCGGCCAGTTCGGCGTACAGCTCCTCGCCGGCCTGCCACAGCCGGGCCAGCCCCTGGAAGGCGGGGCCGTAGTGGTATCCGGCATCGGCCAGCTCGGGGTAGCCCTCGGCCACCGGCTCGGCACCGGCCGGCGGCCACTGCTCGGCCCAGCCGGCCAGCCGCCCGTCCTCGGCCAGGTTGCCGGCCAGCACCGTGCCGGCCGCGCAGCGGATCCAGTCGGACTCACCCGAGCGGCTGAACACCGCCACCGCGCGCCGTCCCTCGGCGTCCGGCGGGGTCAGGCCGACCTGGACGTCCACGGCGCCGCGTTCGGGCAGGATCAGCGGCCGTTCCAGGGTGAACTCGGCCAGCTCGGCGCAGCCGGCCAGCTCCGCCACCGCGAGGGCCAGCTCGACCAGGCCGACGCCGGGGAACAGCACCACGCCGGACACCGCGTGATCGGCCAGCCAGGGCGTCCGCTCGGCCGACAGCCGGCCGGTGAGCAGGAATCCGCCGCCGGCCTCGCTCACCGCCGCCTCCATCAGCGGGTGGCCGGCCGCCGCGATGCCGGCCGCGGTCACCGCGCCACCTGGCGTGCCGTCCAGCCAGTACCGGCGATGGTCGAAGGCGTAGGTCGGCACCTGCAGGCCGGTGACCGGCGCGGTGCCCAGCACCGCGGCCCAGTCCACCCGGGCGCCGTGCACGAAGGCCCGGGCGACGGCGCCGAGGAACTGCCGCCAGTCGCCGGAGCCGCGGCGCAGCGTCTCGGCCACCGCCGCGGAAACTCCCTCGACGTGCAGGATGTCGCGCAGGTCGCCGCCGAGCACCGGGTGCGGGCTGACCTCGAGGAACAGCGGCGAGGCCACCACACCGGCCAGCGCGGACACGGCCGGGGCGAAGACCACCGGGTTGCGCAGGTTGTCATACCAGTAGCCGGTGCCGAGCTCGGTGGTCGGGATAAGGCCGCCGGTCAGCGAGGAGCAGAATCGGATCTCGGTCGCGCGGGGCTCGATGCCGGCCAGCAGCTCGGCCAGTTCGGCCTGCAGCGGCTGCATCTGCGGGGTGTGCGAGGCGTAGTCCACGTCGATCCGGCGGGTCTTGATGCCATCGCCGCAGCTGGCCTGGAACTCCTCGACGGCGGCCACCTCGCCGGCCACCACGGTGCCGGTCGGGCTGGACTGCACGGCGATCCAGAGCCGGTCCGACCACGGCCCGATCCGCTCGGCGACCTGCTCGGCCGGCAGCGCCACCGCGAGCATCCCGCCGGTGCCGCGCAGCCGGGTCAGCGCCTGGCTGCGCAACGCGACGATCCGGGCGGCGTCCTCCAGCGACAGCGCGCCGGAGACGAACGCGGCGGCGATCTCGCCCTGGGAGTGGCCGAGCACGGCGGCCGGTTCGACGCCGACCGAGCGCCACAGCGCGGCCAGCGACACCATCACCGCGAACAGCACCGGCTGGATCACCTGGGAGCCGACCAGCGGGTGGGCGCCGTCCTCACCGCGCAGCACGTCCAGCACCGACCAGTCGGTGTACGGGGCCAGCGCCCCGTCACAGCGGCACATCCACTCCCAGAACACCTCGCTGGTGTCGAGCAGATCCACCGCCATGCCGGCCCACTGGGTGCCCTGGCCGGGGAACACGAACACCGGGTTCACCTCGGTCGCGGCGGTGCCGGCGGTCAATGCCGGGTGCTGGCCGCCGGCGGCCAGCGCGTCCAGCGCGGCGATCAGCTCGGCCCGATCGGCGGCTACCACCACCGCCCGGTGCTCGAACCGGGTGCGGCCGGCCAGGACCTGCCCGGCCACCGTCAGCTCCGCCTCCGACAGCCGGGCGGCGAACTCGGCCAGCCGGCCGGCTTGCAGCTGCAGGGACTGCGCGGTGAGCGCCGAGACCGTCCAGACCAGCGGCCGGCTCGGGGTCTGCTGCACCGCCAGTTCGGCGTCCGGCTTCGGCTGCGGCGCCGGCTGGCTGGGTGCCTGCTCGAGGATGACGTGCGCGTTGGTGCCGGAGATGCCGAACGCCGAGACGCCGACCCGCACCGGGCGGTCCGGGTGGTCCAGCGGCACCGGCTGGTTGGCCAGGGCCACCGTGCCGGCCGACCAGTCCACGTACGGGCTGGGCTCCTCTGCATGCAGGGTGGCCGGCAGCACGCCGTGCTGCATGGCCATGATCATCTTCATCACGCCGGCCGACGCCGGCCGCCGACTGGGTGTGCCCGATGTTGGACTTCAGCGAGCCCAGCCACAGCGGCCGCTCGGCGGTGTGGTGCTTGCCGTAGGTGGCCTGCAGCGCCTGCGCCTCGATCGGGTCACCGAGCCTGGTGCCGGTGCCGTGCGCCTCCACCGCGTCCACGTCGCGGGCGTCCAGCTTGGCGTCGGCCAGTGCCTGCCAGATCACCCGCTCCTGGGACGGTCCGTTCGGCGCGGTCAGGCCGTTGCTGCGGCCGTCCTGGTTGACCGCGCTGCCGCGGATCACCGCCAGCACGTTGCGCCCGTTGCGCCGGGCGTCGGACAGCCGCTCCAGCAGCAGCAGCCCGGTGCCCTCGGCCCAGGAGGTGCCGTCGGCGCTCGCCGCGAAGGCCTTGCACCGGCCGTCCGCGGCCAGGCCGCGCTGCCGGGAGAACTCCACGAAGGTGATCGGGTCGGCCATCACGGTCACTCCGCCGACCGCGGCCAGCGCGCACTCACCGCGGCGCAGCGCCTGCGCCGCCAGGTGGATCGCCACCAGCGAGGTGGAGCAGGCGGTGTCCAGGCTGACCGCCGGGCCCTCCAGGCCGAAGGTGTAGGAGACCAGCCCGGACAGCACGCTGTGCAGGTTCGCGGTGTGCAGCGAGCCGTCCACCACCTGCGGAGTGCTGGCCAGGTAGCGGGTGGCGTAGTGGTTGTACATCGAGCCGACGAAGATCCCGGTACGGCTGCCCCGCAGCGACATCGGGTCGATGCCGGCCCGCTCGAACAGCTCCCAGGACGTCTCCAGCAGCAGCCGGTGCGCCGGGTCGGCGGCCAGCGCCGCCCGCGGGCTCATGCCGAACAGCTCGGCGTCGAAATGCCCCGCGTCGTAAAGGAAGTGCCCGTGCTTGGTGGTGGACTTGCCGACCGCGTCGGGATCCGGGTCGTACAGCTCCGGATCCCAGTTGCGGTCGGTCGGGAACTCGTCGAGGACCTCCCGGCCGTCGACCAGCAGCTGCCACAGCTGCTCGGGCGTGCGCACCCCACCGGGGTAACGGCAGGCCATGCTGACCACGGCGATGTCCTCACCGCTGCCGGCGTTCAGCTCGGCCAGCCGGCCTTCCGCCTCGGCCAGCCGGCGGCGGGTCTCGGTGAGATCCGCGGCGGCCCGCCGGAGGTAGTTGCGCAGTTCTTCGTCGGTTGCCATGTTGCAGTGGCCTTTCAGCAGGACCCGGTTCTTACAGTTGGCTGTCGATGAGGGCGAAGATCTCCTCGTCCGTGGCGGTGTCCACGGTCGAGGCGATGGACTCGGCCGGATCGCCGGCTGCCGTGCCGGCGCCGGAGTTCCAGCGCGCCAACGTGCTGTGCAGGATGGCGAGCAACTGGTCCCGGCCGCTGTCGTCGGTGGCGAGCATCGCCTCCACCTGGTCCAGGCCGGCCCGCAGCGTGTCTTCCGCACTCGGTGCGGCCGGCGCCAGGCTCTGGTACAGGTAGTCGGCCAGCGCCGCTACCGTCGGGTAGTCGAAGGCCAGCGTTGCCGGCAACCGCAGTCCGGTCGCCGCGTCCAGCCGGTTGCGCATCTCCACCGCGGTCAGCGAGTCGAAGCCCAGCTCGCTGAACGAGCGGTCCACGTCCACCATCTCGGTGCTGGCGTGCGCCAGCACCGAGGCCACGTGGCCGCAGATCAGCTCGGTGAGCATCCGCCGGCCATCCGCCTCAGCCAGGCCGGCGAGCCGGCCGATCAGCTCCGCGCCACCGGCGACGGAACTGGTCGCGGTGCCGGTCGCAGCCGCCCGGCGTGGCGCACGTACCAGGCCGCGCAGGATGTGCGGCAGGTTGCCACCTTCGGCACGGGCGGCCAACGCGGCGTTCTCCCAGCGGGAGGCGACCAGCAGCGGATCGCCGCCAGCCAGGGCCAGGTCGAACAGCGCCAGCCCCTGCTCCCGGTCCAGCGCGGCCACCCCGGACCGGGCCAGCCGGGCCAGTTCGGCCTCCGACAGCGCGCCGGCCATGCTGGCCTCGTCCGCCCAGAGTCCCCAGGCGATCGAGATGCCGGCCAGGCCCTGCTGGTGCCGGTAGGCGGCCAGCGCGTCCAGCGTGACGTTCGCCGCCGCGTAGTTGCCCTGGCCCGGGTTGCCGAGCACGCCAGCCACCGAGGAGAACAGGGCAAACGTCGCCAGCGGCAGCTCGGCGGTCAGCTCGTGCAGCAGCCAGGCCGCGGTCACCTTGGCGGCGAACACCGACTCGAAGTGCGCCGGGGTCAGCGACTCCAGCGTCGCGTCGTCCAGCACGCCGGCCGAGTGCACGACGCCGACCAGCGGTGCCTGCGCCGGGATGCCGGCCAGCAGCGCCTGCAGCTGTGCCCGGTCGGCGACGTCGCAAGCCTCGATGGCCACCTCGGCGCCGAGGCCGCGCAGGCGCTCGGCCAGCTCGGCCGCTCCTGGGGCGGCCGGGCCGCGCCGGGAGACCAGCAACAGCCGGCTGGCGCCGTGCTGGCGGATCAGCTGCTCGGCCACCACCGCGCCCAGGCCACCGGTTCCACCGGTGACCAGGACGGTGCCGGCCGGCAGCGTGCTCTCTCCCCCGTCGGCCGGAGCCGGCCGGCGGGCCACCCGGGCCGCGAGCACCGCACCGGCCCGGACCGCGAGCTGGGATTCGACCGCCGCCGCGGCGGCGAGCTGCGCCAGGTCGAGGTTGGCCTCGACGTCGGCCAGCACGAACCGGCCCGGGTGCTCGGCCTGCGCGGTGCGCACCAGCCCCCAGACCGCTCCGGCGGCCACATCGCTGATCTCGGTTCCCACCGCTCCGCTGGTCAGGAACACCAGCCGGGAGGAAGCCAGTTGCGGCTCGGCGAGCCAGCGCTGCAGCAGCGCCAGCGCCTCGCCGGCCAGCGCCTGGGCGCGGGTCGGCAGCTCGGCGTCCACCGGCGCGCCGAGCCGGACGGCCACCAGTTCCGGGGCCGGCCCGGCGTCCAGCAGCTCGTCCAGGCCGCGATAGCTCGGCACCGTGTCGGCCAGCCCGGACGGGCGTGCGCCGAGCACCGCCCAGCCGGCCTCGGTGTCCCGGCCGGCCGTGATCGGCAGCCAGTCCACCCGGTAGCCGACCGGGCCGGTCGAGCCGGCGCCGGCCAGCGCGGCCGGTGACACCGAACGCACCCGCAGCGCCTCGATGCCGAACACCAGCCGGCCGGACGGATCGGTCACCTGGACCTGCGCGTCGTCGCCGGCCACGGCCAGCCGGACCCGCAGCACGCGGGCGTCGGTGGCAGTCAGGCTCACCCCGCCGAAGACGAACGGCAGCTTCAGCTCACCACCCGTCCCGCCGGCCAGCAGCAGCGGGTGGAAGGTCGCGTCCAGCACCGCCGGGTGGATGCCGAAGCCGTCTGACTCCAGCTCCTCGGCAACCGCCACCTCGGCGAAGTACTCGCCGGGCCGGGTCCAGGCCGCGGACACGCCGCGGAAGGCCGGCCCGTAGTCGTAGCCGAGATCCAGCAGCGCGGCGTAGCCCGCCGACACGTCCACCGGGGTCGCCTCGGCCGGCGGCCAGCTGGCCGCCCAGTCGCAGCTGGAGCCAGCCGGCTCACCCGCCGCGACGGACCCGGAGGCAACCGGCTGCCAGCCGTCGTCGTCGGACCGGCTGAACACCCGGATCGTCCGGACGTTGTCGGCACCCGGCGCGTCGGCGACCACCTGCAGGAACAGCTCGCCGGACTCACCGAGCACCAGCGGGGCGGAGAACATCAGCTCCTCGACCCGGTCGCAGCCCAGCTGGCCGGCGACCTCGGCGATCACGTCCAGCACCGCGGTGCCGGGCACCACCACCGAGCCGGCCACCGTGTGATCGGCCAGCCACGGCAACGTGTTAGCCGAGGATCCGGCCGGTGTAGACCACCTGGCCGCCGTCGCCCACCTCCACCGCGGCGTCCAGCAGCCGGTGCTCGACCGGGCGCAGGCCGGCGGAGGCGACGTCGGCACGCGGGCCGGCGTCGGCCAGCCAGTACCGCTCCTTGTCGAAGGCGTACAGCGGCAGGTCCGGGCCTAGGTCGGGGCCGTCGCCGTACAGCGGACGCCACTCCACCGGCGCGCCGGTGACGGTGAGCTGGCCGAGGCAGCTGAGGAACGCCTCGATCTCGCCGCGCTTGGCTCCGCGGCCGAGCGGCACGACCGTCTGGTCCTGCTCGGCATCGGCCAGGCAGCCGTGCACCAGGCCGGACAGCACCGCGTCCGGGCCGACCTCCAGGTAGCAGGTGGCGCCGTGCGCGGCCAGGCCAGCCACCGTGTCGGTGAACCGGACGGCACGCCGGATCTGGGCGATCCAGTACTGCGGGTCGGCCCAGTCGAGCTGGTCCGGGTCGCCGGTCAGGTTGTTGACCGCGCTCAGCGTGGGCTGGTGCAGCTCGATGCCGTCCAGCGCGGTGCTGAACTCGCCGATCATCGGCTCCATCAGCGGCGAGTGGAAGGCGTGGCTGACCGGCAGCCGCTTGGTGCGCCGGCCCAGCCCCTGCCAGTGGTCGGCCAGGCCCAGGCAGGTCTGCTCGTCGCCGGAGATCACCACGCTGGTGGGTCCGTTGATCGCGGCCAGCCCGACCAGCCATTCCTGGCCAATGAGCATCGGCTGGATCTCGGCGGCGGTGGCTTCGATGGCGACCATCGCGCCGGGCGCCTGCAGGGCGTCCATCAGCCGGCCCCGGACGGCGATCAGCCGGCCGGCGTCGGCCAGCGACCAGACGCCGGCGGCGTGCGCGGCGGCGTACTCGCCGACCGAGTGTCCGGCCACGAAGTCCGGCCGCACGCCGAAGGATTCCAGCAGCCGGATGGCGGCCACCTGGTAGACGAACAGCGCCGGCTGGGTGTACCGGGTGGAGTTGAGCAGCTCGGCCTCCGGTGACTCCGGCGCCGCCCACATCAGCTCGCGGATCGGCCGGTCCAGGTGCGGATCGACCGCGGCGCAGGCCTCGTCGAAGGCGGCGGCGAAGACCGGGAAGTGCTGGTACAGCTCGCGGCCCATGCCGGGTCGCTGGCCGCCCTGGCCGGTGAACACGAAGGCCAGCCGAGCCTTGTCCCGGGCGATGCCCTCGGCCGCGTCGGCGAACGCCCCCTCGTTCAGGTACTGGGTGAGGTTGGCCAGCAGGCTGGCCCGGTCGGCGCCGCTGATCACCGCGCGGTGCTTGAACAGCGCCCGGCTGCTGACCAGTGCCCGGCCGAGGTCGGCTGCCGGCACGTCCGGCGTGGAGCCGGCGTAGCCACGCAGCCGCTGGGCCTGGCCGCGCAGCGAGGCGGCGCTGCGCGCGCTGATCAACCAGGCGCACGGGCCGTCGGCGGCAGCGGTCGGCTCCGCCGGTTCTTCAGCCGGCGGCTCCTCCACGATCACGTGCGCATTGGTGCCGCTGATGCCGAAGGACGACACGCCGGCCCGGCGCGGGTGCTCGGCGCGCGGCCAGGGCTGCGGCTCGGTCAGCAGGTTCACCGCGCCGGCGGACCAGTCAACGTGCGGGTTGGCCTGCTCGGCGTGCAGGGTGGCCGGCAGCTTGCCGTGCCGCATCGCCTGCACCATCTTGATCACGCCGGCCACGCCGGCCGCCGCCTGGGTGTGGCCCATGTTGGACTTGACCGATCCGATCCACAGCGGCTGGTCGGCCGGCCGGTTCTGCCCGTAGGTGGCGATGAGCGCCTGCGCCTCGATCGGGTCGCCCAGCGGGGTGCCGGTGCCGTGCGCCTCGACCACGTCCACGTCGCGGGCCATCAGGCCGCCGTCGGCCAGCGCCTGGCTGATCACCCGCTCCTGGGACGGGCCGTTCGGCGCCGTCATGCCGTTGCTGCGGCCGTCCTGGTTGATCGCGGTGCCGCGGATCAGGCCGAGCACCCGGTGGCCGTTGCGGCGGGCATCGGACAGCCGCTCCAGCAGCAGCATGCCCGCACCCTCGGACCAGCTGGCCCCGTCGGCGTCGGCCGAGAACGCCTTGCACCGGCCCTCCGGCGACAGCGCACGCTGCCGGCTGAACTCGACGTAGGTGTCCGGGGTGGCCATCGCGGTCACGCCGCCGGCCAGCGCCATCGTGCACTCGCCGTTGCGCAGCGACTGGGTGGCCAGGTGGATGGCGACCAGCGAGGAGGAGCAGGCGGTGTCCAGGGTGACGGCCGGGCCTTCCAGGCCGAAGGTGTAGGCGATCCGGCCGGACAGCACGGACAGCGCGTTCGAGGTGAACAGCGACCCCTCGACCGAGCGCGGCACGTCACCGAGGAACCGGTTGGCGTAGTCGTCGAACATGCAGCCGGCGAACACCCCGGTGCGGCTGCCGAACAGCTTGGTCGGGTCGATGCCGGCCCGCTCGAAGGCCTCCCAGGACGTCTCCAGCAGCAGCCGATGCTGCGGGTCGGTGGCCAGCGCGCTGCGCGGGCTCATGTCGAAGAAGGCGGCGTCGAAGTCGGCCAGGTCGTAGAGGAAGCCGGCGTTGCGTACGTAGGTCTTGCCGTACGCCTCGGGGTCCGGGTCGTAGATGCCCTCCAGGTCCCAGCCGCGGTCGGTCGGGAAGTCGCCGATGGCGTCCACCCGGCCGTCCACCAGCTGCCAGAACTCCTCCGGCGTGGTCACGCCGCCGGGATAGCGGCACGCCATGCCGATGATCGCGATCGGCTCGTGTCGCTCGTCGCGGAGCTCACCGAGCCGGCGGCGCGCCTCGGCGAGATCCACCGTCACCCGCTTGAGGTACTCGCGGAGTTTGTCCTCAGTTGGCATCGAAGGCCAGACCTTTCTGCTGAAGCGAACTGCGTCGGGCAGCTATAGCTGCGTGTCGATGAAGGCGAAGATTTCGTCGTCGGAGGCGGTGAGCAGCTGCTCGTGCACGTCGAGCTGCTCGCCTCCGTCGGGACCGGCCGGAGTGGCTTCCAGCCGGGCCAATGTGCTGTGCAGCAAGGCGATGAGCTTGCCGCGGATGGTCGGGTCGGTGTCCGGCAGCGTGCGCTCCAACTCGTCCAGCTGCGCGGTCAGCCGGTCCTCCGCCGAGACGGCGGCCGGTGCCAGCGTGCGCATCAGGTGGTCGAGCAGTGCGGTCACCGTCGGGTAGTCGAAGGCCAGCGTGGCCGGCAGCCGCAGCCCGGTCACCGAGTCCAGCCGGTTGCGCAGGTCGACCACGGTGAGCGAGTCGAAGCCGAGCTCGGAGAAGGCGTGCGCCGGGCTGATCGCGTCGGCGTCGGCGAAGCCGAGCACCGCCGCCACCTCCGAGCGGATCAGCTCGCTGAGCAGCTCCCGGGCGGCGTCCTCGGCCAGCCCGGCCAGCCGCTCGGCAAGCCCGCCGCGCGGTGCGACCGTCCCGGCCGCCGGCTCGCCGGCACCGGGCTGCTCGGCCGTGCCGCGAACCGGCCGGGCCGGCCGGCGGGATGCCTTGGTCAGGCCGCGCAGCACCGGTGCCAGCTGGCCGGCCTCGGCCCGCTCGCGCAGGCTGCGCGAGTCCCAGGCGGCGGCCACCAGGTGGGCGTCCTCGGAGCCGGCCAGCGCCCGGTCGAGCAGGCCCAGCCCGGCTTCGACGCCGAGCGGCGCCACTCCGGCACGGCCCAGCCGCGCCACGTCGGCCGCCGACAGCGTTTCGGTCATGCCCGTCGGGGTGTCCCACAGGCCCCAGGCCAGCGAGGTCGCCGGTTGTCCGGCGGCCCGCCGGTACTCGGCGAGGGAGTCCAGGAAGCCGTTGGCCGCGGCGTAGCTGGCCTGCCCGGCGTTGCCGACCACGGCCGCCACCGAGGAGAACAGCACGAACGCGGCGAGCGGCTGATCGACGGTCAGCTGGTGCAGGTGCCAGGCCGCCTCGGCCTTCGGCCCGAAGGTCAGGCTCAGCTCCGACTCCGACAGCCGGTCCACCGGCGCGTCGGCCAGCACGCCCGCGGCGTGCAGCACGCCGGACAGCTGGCGGTCGCCGATCGCACCGGCCAGCGCCGCCCGGTCCGAGACGTCGCAGGCTCGCACGGTGACCTCGGCGCCCAGGCCGGTCAACCGCTCCACCAGCTCGTCGGAACCCGGCGCGGCCGGTCCGCTGCGCGACAGCAGCAGCAGGCTGCGCACCCCGTGCTCGGTCACCAGGTGCTCGGCCACCAGCGCACCCAGGCCACCGGTGCCGCCGGTCACCAGCACCGTGCCCGAAGCCAGGTCCGTGCCGGAGGCCGAATCCTCAATGCCGGACGTCGAATCCTCGGCGTCAGCGGTCGAATCTCCGGTGGTTGCCAGCGGGGTCAGCCGGGGCACCAGCACCGCCCCGTCGCGCACCGCAAGCTGCCACTCGCCGGCCGCCAGCAGCGCGGCCACCAGCGGCCAGTCGCTGGAGGAGTCGGCGTCGAGCAGCGCGAACCGGTCCGGATGCTCGGCGGCCGCAGCGCGCACCATGCCCCACACCGCGCTGCCGGCCAGCGTCTGGTCGGCCGGACCTGTCTGGTGATCGGCCGGGCCGACCGCGCCGTCGGTCACCAGCACCAGCCGGGATTCCTCGAAGCGCGGATCGCCCAGCCAGGTCTGCAGCAGCTCCAGCAGTTCGGTGGCGGCCTCGCGGGCGCTGTCGGCCGGCTCGTCCGGATCGAAGCCGGTGGTCCGCACCGGAGCCAGCACGGTGCCTGCCAGTTCGCCGCCGGTCAGGTCGGCCACCGACACCAGGTCGTAGTAGCTGCTCACCTCGGCACCGGCCGCGGTGAGCTCGGCGGACAGCTCGTCGGCCCGCTGGCCGACTCCGACCACTGCCCAGCGCTGCCCGGCCAGCTCCAGCTCGGCCGACTGGCCGGGCATCCACTGCAGCCGGTGCAGGCTCGGTGCTTCGCTGCCCGGCGTCGCGGCCGACAGGCCGGTCCGGCGCAGCACCAGCGAGTCGACGCTGACCACCTCGCGGCCCGCTTCGTCCTGTGCGACAAGGCAATACCGGTCCTCGCCGGTCGCGGTCAGGCGTACCCGCAGGCTCGCCGAACCGGTCCGCGAGATCCGCACCCCACTCCACGCGAACGGCAGCAGCAGCCCGGCTCCGATGTCGCCGCCGACCGCGTCCAGCACCAGCAGGTGCAGCGCGGCGTCCAGCAGCGCCGGGTGCACTCCGAATGCCGCCGGCTCCGGACGGTTCGGGCAGCGCCACCTCGACGTAGCCAGCGGTCTCGTCCCGCCAGGCGCGCCGCAGGCCCTGGAAGGCCGGCCCGTAGTCGTAACCGCCGTCGGCGAGCTGGTCGTAGAGCCGGTCCAGGTCGAGCTCGGTCGCGGCCGGCGGCCAGTCGAAGCCGGCCGGCTGGCCGAGCTCGGTGGCCGGCCCGACCAGGCCGCTGGCGTGCCGCACCCAGTCGGCCTCGGCATTCGGCCGGCTGTGCAGGCTGATCACCCGGCAGCCGGAGGAGTCCGGGCCGCCGACCAGCAGTTGCAGCTGCACCGCGCCGGATTCGCCCAGCACCAGCGGGCTCTGCAGGCTGAGGTCCGCGACCTCGGCGCAGCCGGCCAGCTGCGCGGCGTGCATCGCCAGTTCGACGAACGCGGTGCCGGGCAGCAGCACGGTGCCGCCGACCGCGTGGTCGGCCAGCCACGGCTGGCTGGCCGGCGACAGCCGTCCGGTGAGCAGGTAGCCGCCGCTGTCGGCCAGCGGGACGACGGCGTCGAGCAGCGGGTGGCCCGCGGCCGTCAGCCCGACCGGCGCGGCCTCGGAGATCCAGTACCGGCGCCGTTCGAACGGGTAGCCGGGCAGCGAGATCGCATCGGGTGCGGGCAGGCCACCCGAGACCGCCCGTGCCGGCGCGGTGCCCAGCAGCGCGGCCCAGTCCAGCTCGGCGCCTCGCACGTAGGCCTGGGCGGCCGAGAGCAGGAACCGGCGCCAGCTGTCGTCCTCGCGCCGCAGCGAGCCGATCGCGTCACCGGCCAGCTCGGCCGAGCGCAGGCTGTCCTGGACGTGCGCGGTGAGCACCGGGTGCGGGCTGGTCTCGATGAACAGCGGATTGCCGTAGCGCTGGCTGGCCAGCACCGCCTCGGCGAACCGCACCGGGTGCCGCAGGCCGCGAGTACCAGTAGTCGCGCGGTCAGCTCGCTGACGTCGACGGAATTCCCCGTGCAGCGACGAGCAGAACGTCGATCTCGGTCGGCTGCGGCGTGATGCCGGCCAGCACCTCGGCAAGCTCGTCGCGCAGCGCCTCGATGTGCGGGGTGTGCGCGGCGTAGTCGATGGCCACCCGGCGGATCCGCACCCGCTCGCCGTGCGCGGCGCTGAACTCCTCCAGCGCGTCCAGGTCGCCGGCGACCACGGTGCTGGCCGGCCCGCTGAGGATGGCCGGCCAGAGCCGTCCCTGCCAGGGCGCCGATCAGTTCGGTCGCCTGCTCGGCCGGCAGCGCCACCGCCAGCATGCCGCCGGTGCCGGTCAGCTTCAGCAGCGCCCGCGACCGCAGCACGACCACCCGGGCCGCGTCGTCGAGCGCGATCGCGCCGGCCGCGCAGGCGGCGGCGATCTCGCCCTGGGAGTGGCCGAGCACCGCCGCCGGCTCGCACGCCGGCCGAGCGCCACAGCGCGGCCAGCGACACCATCACCGCGAACAGCGCCGGCTGGATCACGTCCGAGCCGGCCAGTTCCGGCGCGCCCTCGGCGCCGGTCAGCACGTCGAGTCACCGACCAGCCGGTGTGCGGGCGCAACGCCTCGTCGCAGCAGCCGCAACTGGTTGCCGAAGACCGGGCTGGCCTCGATCAGGTCGGCGGCCATGCCGGCCCACTGCGCTGCCCTGGCCGGGGAAGACGAACACCGGGTGCACCTCGGCCGCCGCCTCGCCGGTGACCACGCGCCGGATGCGCCGTGCCGGCCGCCAGCGCCGCCAGCGCGGCGAGCAGCTCGGCCCGGTCGGCGGCGACCACGACCGCGCGGTGCTCGAACGCTCGAGCGGGCGGCCAGCAGCTGCCCGGCGATCGCCAGTTGCGACCCGGACAGGCCCTCGGCGACCTCGGCCAGCCGCGCCAGCCTGCGCCCGCAGCGCGTCTGGCGGTGCGTGCCGAGATCACCCAGACCAGCGGCGAATCGGCTCGCGTAGTTCGGGAGTCGTCCGACTCGGTCGTGGTCTGGTCCGGCGCTGGCTTCGATGATCACGTGCGCGTTGGTGCCGCTGATGCCGAACGCGGAGACCGCGGCCCGAGCCGGCCGGTCCGCCGGCCAGCCGGACGGGCTCGGTCAGCAGCCGCACGCGCCGCCGGATCCCAGTCCACGTGCGGGCGTCGGCTCGGCGACGTGCAGCGTCGCGGCAGCACGCCGTGCCGCATGCGCCAGCACCATCTTGATCACCCCGGCCACCCCGGCCGCGGCCTGGGTGTGGCCGATGTTGGACTTCACCGAGCCCAGCCACAGCGGCCGGTCGCGGCTCGCGCTGGCGGCCGTAGGTGGCCAGCAGCGCCTCGGCCTCGATCGGGTCGCCGAGCTTGGTGCCGGTGCCGTGCGCCTCGACCGCGTCCACCTCGGCGGGGGTCAGTCCGGCGTCGGCCAGCGCCTGCCCGGATCACCCGCTCCTGCGACGGTCCGTTCGGCGCGGTCAGCCCGTTGCTGCGACCGTCCTGGTTGACCGCGCTGCCGCGGATCACCGCCAGCACCGGATGCCCGTTGCGGCGGGCGTCGGACAGCCGCTCCAGCAGCAGCACGCCGGCGCCCTCGGCCCAGGCCGGTGCCGTCGGCGTCGGCGGCGAAGGCCTTGCACCGGCCGTCGCCGGCCAGGCCGCCCTGCCGGCTGAACTCGACGAACATGCCCGGCGTGGACATCACGGTGACCCCGCCGGCCAGCGCCAGCGAGCACTCACCGCGGCGCAACGCCTGCGCGGCCAGGTGAATCGCCACCAGCGAGGACGAGCAGGCGGTGTCGACGGTGAGCGCCGGGCCCTCCAGGCCGAAGGTGTAGGCGACCCGGCCGGAGACGACGCTGACAGCGCGGTGCCGGTGAGCAGGTGGCCGTCGGCGCCGTCCGGCCGGCTGGTGCAGCCGCGGGCCGTAGTCCGGCGCCATCGCGCCGACGAACACGCCGGTCCGGCTGCCGCGCAGCCGCTGCGGGTCGAGGCCGGCCCGCTCGAGCGCCTCCCAGCAGATCTCCAGCAGCAGCCGCTGCTGCGGGTCCATCGCCAGCGCCTCGCGCGGGCTGATGCCGAAGAACGGCGGCGTCGAACTGGTCGGCGTCGTGCAGGAAGCCGCCGCAGCGAGGTGTCGCTGGTGCCGGCCCGGTCGGCGGCCGAGGCGAACAGCGCGTCGGGGTCCCAGCCGCGGTTGGCCGGGAACTGGCCGATCGCGTCGGCACCGTCGGCGACCAGCTGCCAGAGCTCCTCCGGGCTGCGTCGACCCCGCCGGGGTAGCCGGCAGCCCATCGCGACGATCGCGATCGGATCGTCCTCGGCCGCATCGGTTCGGTCGGCTGGATCGCGCTGGCCGCGGCAGCTGCGCTGGCCTCGGCCGGCTCGCCGTCCTCGGCGCTGGCCAGCTCGTGCAGGTGGCCGGCCAGCTGGTCCGGCGTCGGGTGGTCGAACAGCAGGCCGGTGGGCAGGCGCAGGCCGGTCAGCGGCCCGGAGCCGGTTGCGCAGTTCGAGCGCGGTGGCAGAGTCGACGCCGAGTTCCTTGAACGTTCGGGCGGACTCGAGCTCGCCCGCGTCGGCGTGGCCGAGCGCCGCGGCGGTCGGTGGCCAGCACCAGCTCGCGCAGCTGCCGCCGGCTCCGGCTTGGCAACTGGCGGTGCCGGGCTGGTGATCGTCGGGACCAGCGCTGAGCCGTTCACCGCTGAGCCGTTGACCGGCGCTGAGCCGTTGACCGGTTCGGGCAACCAGTGCCGGCTGCGCTGGAACGGGTAGCGTGGGCAGCTCGATCAGCCGTCGCCGGCCGGCATCGACCCGGCCGGCCAGCCAGTCGACCGGGGCGCCGGCGACGTAGGCCTCGGCAAAGACGCTGCCGCAGCTGGGTCTGGCCGCCCTGGCCGCGGCGCAGCGTGCCGACCGCGCGAGCGCGCACCGCGTCCTGTTCGACGGTCTCCTCGAGCGCGCCGACGAGCACCGGGTGCGGGCTGCACTCGAGGAACAGTCGGCAGCCGACTTCCAGTGCGTCGCCGGGCGGCTTGCTGCGAACCGCACCGGACTGGCGCAGGCTGCGGTACCAGTAGTCGGCGTCCAGGCCCGGCGGTGTCCATCGGCTCGCCGGTCAGGGTGGAGATGAAGGTGGTCGGCACCGACCGCGGGCGCGACCGGCGCGAGCGCCTCGGCCAGCGGCTCGCGCAGCTGCTCGACGGCCGGCGAGTGCGAGGCGTAGTCGACCGGGATGATCTTGGTGCGGTAGCCGGCGGCGGTCAGGTACTCGGCCAGCTCGGCCAGGTCGGCGGCGGTGCCGGACACCACGATCGAACGCGGCGCCGTTGATCGCGGCGATCGACGCGCCGCGGGCCCGGTCGCGTACCGCGGCCTCCACCACGGCCAGCTCCGCGCCGCCGACCGACATCATGCCGCCGCTGCCGGCGATCTCGGCGATTGCCTGGCTGCGCAGGGCGACCACCCGTGCGCCGTCGGACAGCGACAGCGCACCGATGGCGGTGGCCGCGGCGATCTCGCCCTGCGAGTGGCCGATCACCACGTCCGGCTGCACGCCGTTGGCCTGCCACACCGCGGCCAGCGCTGACCATCATCGCCCACAGCGCCGGCTGCACCACATCCACCCGGTCGAAGTCGGCCGCACCGGGCACGCCGCGCAGCACGTCCAGCAGCGAGAAGTCGACGAACGGCGCCAGCGCCTCGGCGCACGCGGTGATCCGCTCGGCGAAGACTTCGCTGCTGGCCAGCAGCTCGCGCGCCATCTCCGGCCACTGCGAACCCTGGCCGGGGAAGGTCAGCGCGACCTGGCCGGAGATCGACCCTGCCGGCCACCAGCGCGGCGTGCGGCAGGCCGTCGGCCAGTGCGGCCAGCGGGGCGGCCGGGTCGGCGCCGAGCAGCACCGCCCGGTGCTCCAGCCGGTCCCGAGTGCCGGCCAGGGCCAGTGCCACCGCGGCGGACTCGGCGGATCCGGCGAGCTGCGCGCAGCTGGCTTGCCTGCGCCTGCAGCGCGGTCGCCGAACGGGCCGACAGCAGCCAGGGCAGCCCGGCCGGTTCGGTGTCGAGCGCGGACTCGGCCACCGGCTGGCGGTACTCGGCAACCACCAGGTGGCAGTTGGTGCCGCCCATGCCGAAGGAGCTGACGCCGGCCAGCAGCTGCCGGTCCGGTCGGGACCAGTCGCGCCGCTGGCGCGACCACGTCCAGGCCGAGCTCGTCCAGCGGGATGCCGGGTCGGCGGCCGGTCGAAGTTGAGGCTGGCCGGCAGCTCCGGTTGGCCAGGCTGAGCGCCACCTTGACCAGGCCGGCGATGCCGGCCGCGCCCTCCAGGTGGCCGATGTTGGTCTTGACCGAACCGACCGGCAGCGGCGGTCGTCCGGCCGTCGCCGCGGGCGGCCGCCCAGGGCGGCGGCCTCGATCGGGTCGCCGACCGGCGTGCCGGTGCCGTGCAGCTCGACGTAGTCGAGGTCGGCCGGTGCGACGCCGGCCTGCGCGCAGGCCCGCTCGATGACCTGCTGCTGGGCAAGCTGGCTGGGCGCGGTCAGCCCGGCGCCGCCGCCGTCGTTGTTGATCGCGCCGCCGAGGATCACGCACCGGATCCGGTCGCCGTCGGCGAGCGCGTCGGTAAGCGGCTTGAGCACCACCACCGCGGCGCCCTCGCCGCGGACGTAGCCGTTGGCCCGCTCGTCGAAGGTGTAGCAGCGGCCGTCCGGCGACAGTGCGCCGAACCGGCCGATCGTCTCGGTGGTCTCGACCGAGCAGGTTCAGGTTCACCCCGCCGGCCAGCGCCAGCCGGCTCTCGCCCCGGCGCAGGCTCTCGCAGGCCAGCTGCACCGCGACCAGCGACGAGGACTGGCCGGTGTCCACGGTCAGGCTGGGGCCGCTGCAGCCGCAGGAAGTAGGACACCCGGTTGGCGATCAGCGCCCGATGGGTGCCGGTGTAGGAGTGCGGGCCGGCCTCGCTGCCGAGCCGGTCGGCCAGCTTGGCGTAGTCATGCGCGATGGCGCCGATGAAGACCGCCGAGGGGCTGTCTGCGCAGCTCGGCCGGTGCGATGCCGGCCTGCTCCAGGGCCTCCCAGGCAAGCTCCAGCACCAGCCGCTGCTGCGGGTCCATGGCCGCGGCCTCGTGCGGGGAGATGCCGAAGAACCCGGCGTCGAAGCCGGCGACCTCGGCCAGGAAACCGGCCCGCCGCTGGCCGGCCGGAGTACCCCAGCGGTCCGCGGCGTCGGTGAGCGCGTCCGTTCCGTCCTGCAGCAACTGCCAGAACGTCGCGGGGTCTGGAGCCTGCGGCAGCCGGCAGGAGAGGCCAACCAGGGCAATCGGCTCGGCCGGCTGGCTGGCGATCGACGTAAGGGAGCGAGCCGCCGCGCCGGTCTCCGGCGTGGCGTGCTGATCGCTGATCTGGCCCACTGACACCCGTTCCCGTCCTCACCGCCGGTACAACGGCGGATTGCGAAATCGATTTGACGTGACTTCCATTGCGGCGGTCGCTGTATTTGATTCGGTATTTCGACCGGCTACACCGGCCTGGGTGATCACCGCCGGTACAGATCACCAGCTGGGAATACGAGTGTCAAGAATGCGAAGACCAATTGGAGGTGGCCACAAATGACCGGAACAATGCTGTCAGCACAGCGGCCGGAAATGGCTGGAACAAGCTGTCAGTGCGCAACTCTTGACTACGCAGAAAGCCTGTAAATAACCTGCCCGGAATAACCCTCGGCAATGCCTGAGGATTGCATACTCCGGCGATCGCCGCCTCATCAGCCGGCGAATTGAAGCCATGACGAAAGGATCCGCAGCTGTGGGAGCCGACGCGCCGCTCAGCTTCGGCCAGCTGTACAGCTGGCGGGAGATCGACAGCTACCCCGCCGCCTGGAAGAGCGAGGCAAACTTGTCCGCCACCTGGGACGTGCGCGGCTTCGGCGCCGAGCGGGTCGAGCTGGCCCTGCGCCGGCTCCTCGACTGGCACGAGCCGCTGCGCACCAGCTATCACCTGCGCGACGGCGTGCCGGTGCAGCGGGTGCACGAGGACGTCGCGTTGCCGATCGAGCGGGTCAAGCGGCTGATCACCAGCCGCCGCGACGCCGAACGCACCACCGCCGAACTGCTCGCCATCCCGTTCCCGATGACCGGCGAGCTGTGCTGGCGCGGCCGGCTGGTGAGCTGGCGCAACTCGCCGGTGTTCCTGGCGCTGTCGTTCTCCCACCTGATCCTCGACGTCTGGTCGGTGCAGGAGCTGTACACCCAGTTCCGCGGCCTGCTGGTCAACCCGAACGACCCGACGATCGCCGCCCGGCGCGCGCCGTCGCCGCGTCAACTGGCCGACGAGCAGCGCACCGAGGCGGGCACCCGCCGCCAGCACAGCGCCGAGCGGTACTGGCAGGAGGTGCTGGCCGAGCCCACGGTGTCGCTACCCGTGCTGCCTGCCGGGGCCGAGCGCAACCGGATCCAGGCGACCCTGCATTCCGGCCAGTTCAGCGCGCAGACCGCCAAGGTGGCCCGCGAACTTGGCGTGACCCCGCCGGCGGTGCTGGCCGCGCTGGTCACGGCCGGGCTGAGCCGGCAGCTGGGCACCGACCAGGTCGTGCTGAACCTGATGTCGTCCAACCGGTTCGCACCCGGTCACCGGCATGTGGTCGGCACGCTGAACCAGCTGATCCCGGTGACGATTCCGGTGGACGAACACGCCCCGCTGGTCCAGCACATCACCAAGCTGCACTGGGCAAGCGCGCGGGCCTACCGCTACTCCAGCTACGACCTGGACCGGGTGGCGACGCTGACCGGCGGCAGCACGTCGCCGGACGTCGCGACCTCCCGGTTCAACGAGCTGTTCCCCTGCTGGTTCAACTACCTGCAGCTGGACGCCGAGCGGCCGAACCCGGGCGACCGCAGCCCGGCCGAGCTGGAGTGGACGCCGCTCGCCCGGCAGTACGGGCAGCCGTTCGACGTGCGGGTCACCGCGCGAGGTGGCCGGCTCAGCCTCGCCATCCGGACGGATCCGGAGCTGATCCCGGCCGATGGCCTGGTGGAGATGCTGCGCCTGGTGGCCGCCGGAGTGCGGCAGGCCGGCAAGGATCCGCGGGTCAGCCTGGCCGAGCTGTGGCAGTACCCGGCCGAGCTATCGACCAGCCTGTTCCCCCGCCGGCTGCCCGCGCCGCCGTTCCGGGCAGCCGCCTGACCATCCCCTGACCCCCGGCGGTCGCCTGCTTCGGCGGCCGCCGGCGGCGTGCGCGATGGCAGGATTTCGTACCGCGTAGCTACCAATCCCATCGAGGGAGTGCTCAGACCAGCAGTTCGACCGCGGGCTGCTGGCTCAGGAAGCCGTTCGGCGAGGCGGTCAGGCCATACGCGCCGGCCTGGAAGATCGCGATCAGGTCGCCGACCTCGGCGGCCGGCAACTCCACCTGGTCGCCGAGCAGATCCAGCGGCGTGCACAGGCAACCGACCACGGTGACCGTCTCGGTGGCCGGCGAGTCGAACCGATCCGCCACCGCAATCGGATAGTTCCGCCGGATCGCCTGGCCGAAGTTGCCGGACGCCGCCAGCTGATGGTGCAGGCCGCCGTCCACGACGAGGTAGGTGCGACCGCGCGAGTGCTTACGGTCCACCACCCGGGTCAGGTACACGCCGGCCTCGCCGACCAGATACCGGCCGAGTTCGATCACCACCCGGGCGTTCGGCAGCCGCGGCCGGACGAGTTCGGCCAGCACCGATTCGAGATGCTCGCCCACCATCGCCAAATCCAGCGGCCGGTCGCGGCCGGCGTACGGGATGCCGAAGCCACCGCCGAGGTTGAGGTAGCGGATCTCCGACGGTGCCGCCTCGGCCAGCTCCAGCACCAGTTCGACGGTGCGTCGCTGCGCCTGGCAGATGCTCTCGGCATGCAGGTTCTGCGAGCCGGCGAAGATGTGGAAGCCGTGGAAGTCGAACTGGTCGGCGGCCAGCCGGCCGAGCACGCCCGGCACCCGCTCGCAGTCGATGCCGAACTGCTGCGGTCCGCCGCCGAGCCGCATGCCGGCGCCGCGCACCGCGAAATCCGGGTTCACCCGCACCGCGACCCGAGCGCGAATGCCCAGGAAATCACTGGCCATCCGTACCCGCTCGAGCTCGGCTTCGGACTCCAGCTCGATCAGCGCACCGGCCGCGATGGACTGCCGTAGCTCGTCGTCGCGCTTGCCCGGTCCGGCGAAGCTCACCGCCTCGGCCGGCATCGCGGTGTTCAGCGCGTGCCGCAGTTCGGTCGCGGAGGCGACGTCCAGACCGTCGACCAGGCCGGCCAGATGGTGCAGCAGGGCGGGCATCGGATTCGCCTTGACCGCGTAGCTCAGGTGGATATCGGACGGCAACGCCGCCCGTACCGAGGCCACCCGTCGCTGGATGGCGGCCCGGTCGTAGGCGAAGAACGGCGTGCTGCCGGCCCGGGCAGCCAGCCGCCGCGCGCCGATCCCGCCGACGGACAGCTGCCCGTCCGGACCGGCCTGCCAGCCATCGGTCATGCGCGTGCCTTGCTCTTCCCGCGAGCGCTCATGCGCCGACCAGCCGGCGCAGCTCGGTCCGGTCGAACTTGCCGTTGGGCGAGCGTGGCAGCTCGGGCAGCACCACGATCCGGCGCGGCACCATGTACTTGGCGACTTCGGCGCCGATCGCCTTGGCCAGCAGCGCGGTGTCGCAGTCGCCTCCGGCAGCCCCGGTCACCGCGAGCACGATGTGCTCGCCGAGCTTGTCGTCGGCCACCCCGAACGCAGCGGCCTCGCTGACCAGGCCGCTGGCGTAGGCGACCTCCTCGATCTCGGTGGGGCTCACCCGGTAGCCGGAGGTCTTGATCATGTCATCGTTCCGCCCGACGAAATAAAGGAATCCTTCGTCGTCGCGATACACCAGGTCACCCGACCACACCGCGCGCTCCGGCGACTCCGCGCCGGCACCGGGCGGGTACGGGCGGAACCGGACCCGGGTGCGCTCCGGATCGTTCCAGTAGCCGCGGGCCACCAGCGCTCCGCGATGCACCAGCTCGCCGTGCTCGCCGGGATCGCACGGCGTGCCGTCCGGCCGCAGCACCAGCACCTCGGCGTTCGGGATCGCCTTGCCGATGGAGTCCGGCCGCCGGTCCACCTCCGCCGGATCCAGGTAGGTGGAACGGAAGGCCTCGGTCAGCCCGTACATCAAGTACGGCTCCGCGGCCGGGAAGATCGCCCGCAGCCGGTCCAGCGTCGCCCGCGGCATCCGACCGCCGGTGTTGGCGAAGTAGCGCAGCTGCGCGGTGGCCTCGGCCGGCCAGTCCTGCGCGGCCAGCTGCATCCACAGCGGCGGCACGCAGGTCAGCGCGGTGATGCGGTGCCGGGCGCACAGCCGGACGATCTCGCGCGGAAGCAGGTAGTTCACCAGCACCAGGTGCGCGCCGGAGTAGAGCGCGGTGGTCAGCTGGCTGAAGCCGGCATCGAAGCTCAGCGGCAGCACGCCGAGCAGCACGTCCGCGCTGGTCTGGCCCAGGTAGCCGGCCACGCTCTGCGCGCCGGCCAGCAGGTTGCGGTGGCTGAGCACCACGCCCTTCGGGCCGCCGGTGCTGCCGGAGGTGTAGAAGATCGCGGCGATGTCGGCATCGATCACCGGCTCGGCCGGCGAGGACTGCGGCCAGCGCAGCGCGGTCGGTCCGACCAGCTGCCGCCAGTTGGTCACCGGCACCTGCGGCGCTGCCTGGTACGTCGCGGCCAGCTCGCCGGCGCTGGCACCTCCGATCAGCACCAGCTGGCGCAGTGACCGGACGCCGGCCAACTCGCCGAGCAGCGACCGGCTGCGCTCCACCGAGGTGATCAACACCCGGGCGGCACAGTCGGCGGCGACGTAGGCCACCTGTGCCGGCTTGAACGCCGGGTTGACCGGCACCAGCACGCCGCCGGCCGCGGACACCGCGAGCATCGCCACCGCTGTCTCCAGCCGCTTCTCCAGGCACACCAGCACCCGGTCGCCGCGGCTCACCCCGATCCGGCGCAGCCCCGTCGCGGCGGCGGACACCAGCTGGCCGAGTTCGCGGTAGCTGAGCGTCTCGTCCTGATAGGTCAGCGCCGGGTTGTCCGGATCACCCCGCCGGACCAGGTCGTCCAGCCTGATCGGTGCCGGCGGTTCGGGCCGGACGGGCGCGCTCATGCCGACTCGGCCAGCGGCAACAGGTCGGCCAGCACCTGCCAGAGCGAACCCACCGTGGCGAAGGTGGCCTCGTTGAGGATGTCGTCGGGCAGCTCGAGGCCGTAGCGGTCCTCGATGTCGGCAAGCAGTTGCACGATGCTCATCGAATCCAGGCCCAGCCCGGCCAGGTCGTCGTCCGGTTGGAGCGGCCCGTCGGCCGCGAACGGCAGGTGCGGTTTGAGCAGCTCCTCGAATGCGAGCGGAATGTGCATTGTGGTCAACGTCCACCTCAAGCCGTACAGTGCAGCCTTATCGGCTGACGAATTGAACAAGGGCGCTCAAACGCTCGATATGCGTTTGCGGTTAGATTCATGGCTCGATATCGACGTGTCAATACCTTTCCCGGTCTTCGCGGTGGCCGGAATTTCCGGCCAGAACATGTCAGCGGCCGACGATATCGCACGCGCGCGATCAGCTGTCAGGATGGGCCATTGCCATTGCGCCGGATTGGAGAGCCAGCCAGATGACTGCCGCGGACAAGACCGCCGATCTCTGCTGGGGTCAGCGTTATGCGTGGCTGCGTCATCACCAGTTGCCGACCGAGGCACGGCACGAGGCGCATATCGTCCTGAAGTTGCCGGTGCCGCCGGGCGCGCCGCTGATCGGCACGCGCACCACCCTGAACTACCTGGTACGTCGCCACGAGGCGCTGCGCACCACCTACCCGCTGGATGCCGACGGCGTGCCACGGCAGCAGGTGAATCCGCCGCGAGGGCTGCCGCTGACCACCGTCGATATCGAGGCCAAGGACGGCGAGAGCCCGGCCGAGGTGATCGAGCGGCTGAGCAGCACGCCGTTCGACCTGACCACCGAATGGCCGGTCCGGGCCTGCCTGCTGGTGTCCGGCGGCCGGCCCGTCACGATCGTCCTCGTGCTCAACCACATCTCCTTCGACGCCTGGTCGGTGGATCGGTTGGAGACGGAGCTGGTGGCATTCGGCGCCGCGAACGGTGCGGGCCGGCAGCTGACGCTGCCGCCGGTGCGTTACCAGCCGGTGGACCTGGCGCATTTCGAAGCCTCCACGGCCGCCCGTGCGGACGCCGAGCGGGCGCTGGCGTACTGGCGCGAGGAGATCCGGCAACTGCCGACCGACTGCTACGCCCGGCGGCGCGAACCCGCCCCGGCGGACAGCAGCCCGGAAGGAGCGGCGCACAGCGCGACGCTCACCTCGCCGGATCTGCTGGCAGCCAGCCGGCGGATCGCCGCCGACTATCAGGTATGGCCGTCGGCGGTGCATCTGACCGCGTACGCGATGCTCACCGCCGCCTACGCCGGAACCGAGCAGGTCAGCACCCTGGCCTTTACCGGCAACCGCAACGCCGGCGGCTATCCCGACGTGCTGACCTGCATGTTCTCGCCGCTGCTGATGCGGCTGGACTGTGCGGATGGGGTCAGCTTCGCCGAGCTGCTGGCGGTGGCCGCGCAGCGCTTCAAGCAGGGCCAGGAGCAGTCCTACCTGCCCTATGACGAGCTGCTCGAACTGGTGGCAGCCGAGGGTGATCGGCGCGGCGAGCCGGTTCGGCTGGGCTCGGAGTTCAACTTCCTCAGTCGCGCGAACCAGCAGAGCAACGCCCGGCGCACCCGGTTGGTGACCAACCCCGCGCCGCGGGCCTGGGCCCGGTACGGCATCGACTGCTACCTGCGGGTGGATGAGCTGCGCGACGCGGCGGTGGTGTCGCTGCAGGCTTCGGTGCTGGACGCGCCGACGATGGCCGCGTTCCTGCGCGGCTACGAGCGGCTGCTGTTGTTGCCGGCTGCGGACCTGGCCCGGATCCGGGTGGCCGAGCTGGCCGAGTTCGCCGGGTTCCCGGCGGTACCCCGGCCTGCCGTCCCGGCCAGCCAGCCCGCCGGGGTGACCGACGGCGCGGCCGAACGGGCGCTGGCCGCCGCGGTGGCCGAGCTGAACGGGCTGTCCTCGGTGGATCCGGCGCGCAACTACGTGGCTGCCGGCGGCCGGGTGCTGCGGATACCGGCAGTGCTCGCCCGGCTGGCCGCGCTGGGCTGGACCGGCCTCGCGGTGTACGACCTGGCCGGCGGCCTGCCGCTGGCCACGCTGGCGGGCCGGCTGGTCGAGAGCGCGGACCTGGTCGTCGCCTGACCACCTGCTGCACGTAACCGCCCACCGCTAGGACGTGACGACTTGTCCTGCCGAGTCGGCGAATGTCTTGCGACTCGCTGCTACCAGCACGCTGGCGAGGACCAGGATGGGGAGGCCGAGAAGAAACGGGGCGTGCAATCCGAGGCGGCTGGCGGTGATGCCACCGAGGCTGGCCCCGATGAGCGAGCCCGCGGTGATGACGACGCGATTGATGCTGACCACTCGTCCCAGCAGGTCTGACGGCACGGCACGTTGGATGGTCGTGCGAGCCTGCACGGTCCACATAGCGAATGCCATGCTGCTGGTGCCCAGAACCGTGGCGGTGGCTACCACCGAGCTGGTGGTGCCCAAAGCCACCTGGCCGGCTGTGGCCAGGATCAGGCAGACCAGGGTGGTGTTCTTGGCCCCGACTCGTCGAGTGAGGGTGGCGCCGAAGAACCCGCCGCTCAGTCCACCGAGTGCCCCCACTGCCAGCAAGACCCCGTACCAGGCAGCGCCCAGGTGCAGAGTCTGTTCGACATAGAGCACCAGCACGGTGAACCAGGCGCTGTCGGTCACGGCGAGGGCGACGCTGGTCGCGGGCACCGGCCAGAAGCTGCGATGGTGGCGGACCCACTGCAGGCCGAGCCTGATCCGCGGCCGCTGCCGCCGGCCGGCCCTTCCGGCCGCGGTGTTGATCTGGACCAGGGCAGGGATGCCAGCCACCAGGGCGACCGCGATGGCCAGCGTTGCGCCGTTGACGGCGAACGGGGCCACGAGTGCGATTCCGGTCAGGTAACCGCCCAACGGTGGGCCGACGAACTCGTTGCCGGCGATCTCGGCAGTGACCAGCTGGCCATTGGCCCGGTCCAACTGCGCCCGGTCCACGATTGCCGGGACGAGGACGCTGGCGGCCGTATTGCGAACCACGTCGGTGACACCGGACACCAACACCACGACATACAAGACGCTCAGAGTTGCCCAGCCGACGCTGATCAGGCCGATCAACCCGAACAGGAAGGCGAGTCGCAGGCCATCGGCCGCAATGATGAGCCGCCGCCGGTCGAACCGGTCGGCAAGTGACCCAGCAGCCAACCCCAACAGGAGACCGGGAAGCTGAGTGGCAACGGCCACGCCGGAGATCAGCAGAGGGTCGTGCGTCAGAGTTGTCGCCAGGAGTGGGAACGCCGCCGCTCGGATGCCGTCACCAAGGTTGGACAGGAAGGTGGCCGACCACAGCCGCCGATACGGTGCACCCAGAGCCAACGTCGCCATCCAGACTCCAGTTAGCACTCGACCCTTGAGAGTGCTAACACTACTATCTGGGGGATCCCGGGAGGGTACGGCCGGCCGCAGCGCACTCCGGCGCGAATTGGAACGGGCCGAGCCGCCTGATCCTTCAGGCGGCCCGGCCCGGGCACTGAATCGGGTGACGCTCAGTTGCAGGCCGGTCAGGCCTCCACCAGCTGACGCCGGCCCGCCCGGACACCGGCCTGGAACCGGCTGACCGCGTCGAGCTCCCGCATCAGGGTGGCGATGTGCCGGCGGCAGGTCCGCACCGACATGCCGAGCTTGCGGGCCAGCACCTCGTCGGTGTAGCCCTTGGCCATCAGCCCGGCGATGGTCTGCTGCAGATCGTCGGCCACCTCGGCGTAGCCGGTGTCGTGGCAGTCCACCGGAGTGGCGCCGTCCCACAGGTGGTCGAACACATCGACCAGGAACTGCACCATGTCGCCGTCGCCGACCCGCGAGGCGGTGACCTCGCCCTGGCTGCCGCCGAGCAGCACGGCCAGCGACCGGTCGAAGATCACCGCGGTGCGCGGGATGTGGCTGGCGGTACGCACCTGCGCGCCGGCGTCGGCCACCCGCTTGATCTTCATCCGGGTGGTCAGGTCGGCCCGGCTACGGTGCTGGCAGACGATCCGCACCGCGATGCCGCGCTCGAGCAGCTGCAGGCACACCCGCAGGAAGTCGTCGAACTCCTCGGTGTCCTGCTTGCCGGCCTGCAGCATCATCACCTCGCGCTGGCAACCGTCGCTGGTCATCTTGAGGTAGCCGCGCACCTCCGGCGCCCCGGTCACCCGGACCGAGGCATCGGCCGCCGGCAAGCCGGCCTGGACGTAGTCGGCGCGGAACATGTCGGTGCGCTGCCGGACCTGGGCGATCAGCTCGCGGCGCTGGTAGATCTCCCGCTCCATCGGCGAGACCAGCGCCATCGCGGCGATCTCCGGATCCACCGCCAGCATCCGGCGGCGATCGGTGCAGTCCTTGCGCAGCAGCCGGGTGCGGATCAGCTCGTCCACCGCCTGGGCCACCTGGTCGGTGGACAGCCCCAGCTCGGCGGCCACCGCCGACAGGTCGCCGATCCCGTAGGCCACCGCGTGCCGGTAGACGGCCGTGACGTGCTCGTCGTGTGCCGGCGGCGGAACGCTGTGCAGCAAGCTCGTTGAGGGCATGGTGCCCGTCCTTTCAGCCGGGACGAACCCGAACTCTTCCGTGGCGAAGTGCCCACGAGCGGGCTGGCCGGGCAGGCCGATCTCGGAAAGGCCGGTCACCTGCGCCGCCACCAGCTCATCGAGCCGAATCGCGTCTGTCATGTCTGCCCCCGCAATGCGTGCTGACGAAGTTTGTCTGCACGTCACGGTGCCAGCGCCGGCTTCTGATTCCCTACTGATCCGCTCTTCCCGGAGCAACAGCGACTTAACAGAGGACGAAGGGCAAATCGGAAGTGTTCGCTTCTAACTTTTCCTCAGCGGGCCGAACGAGCCCGACAACCAAGACAGATCGGGGATGTTGAAGTGAGCAAGAACTGCGTTCGGATGTCCATTGTTACCCTCGCCGCCGCCGCCTGCAGCCTGATGGCAGTGGCCGGTCCGGCCCAGGCACTGGCCGAATCTGGCAGCGGCTCGGCCAGCGTCCAGGTGTCGGTGACCGATGTGGCCAGCACCTCGGCGACCGTCTCGCTGCCGGCCGTCGCGCCGAATGACTCCAGCTGGGACTAAGCAGGAACCCGAAGAATGCGGCCGAGCCGGATCGCTGCGCGGAAACCGGCTGACCTGCCGGTCGGGATGTCCGGCAGGTCAGGAGGTGCGGGGCAGCCGCTGTTGCTGCTCCTCGGCGGGGTAGAACCGGCTCGACGTCGGCATCCAGGCGATGCCGGACGAAGCCTGCACCGAGGCCAGCGCGGTGCGCACCTCGGCAAGCGAGCGCAACAGCCGGCCCGCCTCCTTGGAATCGCTGTTGGCCAGCACCGCGGTGACCCGGTCGATGTCATCGACGCCGGGAGCGGTATCCGCGCTCTCGCCGGCCTCCAGCAGTTGGATCAGCGTCTTCGCCAGCCACAGCGAGGAGCCGAGCTCGTCGAAGAGCTCGCGAGCCCGCTGCAGGTGCTCGGCGGCTCGGGTGTTCTCCCCCCGGGCGAGGCACAGCTCACCGATCGCGTAGTGCGACTGGCCCTGGATCAACCGGTCGCCCACCTCGTCGGCAACCGACAGGGCGTGCACCAGGGTCGCCTCGGCGGTGTCCAGCCGACCCTCGCGGCGCCGGACCACCCCCAGCCCGTACAGCGCGTGCGCCTCGCCGATCCGGTCACCGATCTGGCGCACGCTCTCCAGCACCCGGGTCAGCGTCTGGCGGGCCAGCGCCGGCTGCCCGGTTGACAGGTACAGCTCGGCGTAGCGGCTGGCCACCTGGGCCTCGCCCCGCACGTAGTTGACCTGCTGGCACAGCTGCAAGGCTTCCGAGAGCATCTGGGCGGCCTCTTCGATGTCGCCCTGGTCGATGCGGTACTTGGACAGGTTGCGCAGGATGTTGGCCTGGCCGATGACGTCGCCGACGGTGCGCATCATCGCCAGCGCCTCCTCGTACTTACCGAGCATCGAATCGAAACGGCCCAGCAGCCGGTCGACGATCGCGGCATTGCGCAATACCAGCGCCTGACCGTGCACATTCTCATCGGCGGTAAAGATTTCCAGCGCCTGCGCGAACAATTGTTGAGCGGCGCTCAATTGTTTCTGGAACATCGCCAGGGTGCCCTGCGAATAGCGCATTGCGGCCCGGCCGGTGCGATTTCCTGCCTGCGCGCATACCGCGTGGGCCAGTTCAGCGGTCTCGCGCCAATCGTCGAAGTAGCCGCGGACCTCGAACAGGCTCACCAGGCTGAGCGCGAGATCCCAGCACAGCTCGTCCTCCCCCGCGGCGGCCGCCGCCCGTACCGCGGAAACCAGCGAGCCGCGCTCGAAGTCGAGCCACTCCAGCGGGTTCTGCCGCCAGGCCGGGTCGCTGTCCATGCTGGTCCGGGAGGTCCACTCGGCCAGCCGGTAGCGCTCGGCATCGCCGTGCAGGATGGTGTAGTCACCGCCGTACTCGGTCCGGTGCGCCTCCTCGGCCAGCGCCAGCCAGCCGCCGAGCAACCGCCGCAGCGCGGCCGTGCGGTCCTGCTCGGTCTCGCTGTCCATCACCCGCTCCCGGGCATAGACCCGGATCAGGTCGTGGAAGCAGTAGCGGGTTTCGCCATCCGCAGACTGGCCGATATTGAGCAACTGGACGTCGGCGAGCCGCTCCAACGTCTCCTCGGCGTCCTTCAGGCTGCAGTCCAGCAACGCGGCGGCCGTCCAGCTGGGGAAGTCGCGGGCCTCGGGCAGTGCCGCCAGCCGGAACAGCCGCTTGGCCGGCTCGGGCAGGGTGCGGTAGCTCAGCCCGATGCTGGAACGGATCTCCAGCCCGCGGTGGCTCAGCTCGTCCAGCCGCTGCACCTCGTTCTTCAGCCGCCGGGCCAGTTCGCCGATCCGCCAGTGCGGCCGGGAGGCAAGCCGGGCGCCGGCGATCCGCAGCGCCAGCGGCAGCCCGCCGCAGTACTCGACCAGTTGCTTGGTGGCGGCCGGCTCGGCCTGCAGCCGCTCCCAGCCGACGATCTTGGCCAGCAGTTGCATGGCGGTGTCGTCGTCGAAGGCGTCCAGCGACATCCAGTGGGCACCGGCCAACCGGTCCAGCCGGGTGCGGCTGGTCAGGATCACCGCGCAGGTGGGGCTGCCGGGCAGCAGCGGCACCACCTCGTTCTCGCTGCCGACGTGGTCGATCACCAGCAGCAGCCGCTTGCTGGCCACCCGGCTGCGGTACATCTCGGCCCGCTCCTCCAGGCTGTCCGGGATCGCGGTGCCGGCCACCCCGAGGGCGCGCAGGAAGCGAGCCAGCACGGTGGCGGTGCGATCGTCGCCGGCCACCCCGGCCAGGTCCACGTACAGGTGGCCGTCCGGGTACTCCTCGGCCGACTCGTGCGCCACCCGCAGGGCCAGCGTGGACTTGCCGACGCCACCGAAACCGCAGATGCCCACGATCGGCACGGCGTAGCGCGGGGTGCCGGCGTTGCGGGCCTCGGCCAGCAACTGGGTGAGTTCGACGATCTGGGACTGCCGGCCGATGAAGTCGGCGATGCTGCTGGGCAGCTGGCGGGGCGACGGAGCCGGCGCCGGTGCCGGCTTGTCGGCCGACGGGGCCGGCTGGCTGCTGTCGGAAGGCAGGCCCAGCGACGGATCCCGGTTGAGCACCGCCCGCTCCAGGGCCTGCAGTTCGGCCCGTGGTTCAAGGCCCAGCTCGGAGATCATGGTCACCCGAGCCCGCCGGCACACCTCCAGGGCCTCGGCCTGCCGCCCGGAGCGGTACAGGGCCAGCACCAGGAACTCATAGAGCCGCTCCCGCAGCGGGTGTTCGGCGACCAGCACCCTGAGCTCACCGCTGATCTCGGCATGCCGGCCGAGCTGCAGGTCGAGCCGCATCAGTTCCTCGACGGCGGCGATCCGGGCGTCCTCGAGCACCGCGCAGCCGCGCTGCACCAGGTCGCTCTGCACCCCGCTCAGTGCCGGTCCGCGCCAGAGCCCCAGCGCCGAGCGCAGGGTGGCCGCCGCCTCCTGCAACCGCTGCTCGGCCGCCTGCCGGTGGGCCTGGGCCACCAGCTTGCCGAACCGCTCGCTGTCCAGGCCGTCCTCGGCGACGGTGAGCGCGTAGCCACCGGCCCGAGTCTGGATGGCATCCGGCAGCCCCGCGTCGTCGAACACCTTGCGCAGGCCGGAGATGCAGCCCTGGATCTGGCCGCGGGCGGTGGAGGGCGGCATCTCGCCCCAGACGGCGTCCACCAGCTGTTCGACCGAGGTGACGCGATTGGCCCGCAGAGCAAGCATCGCCAGCACGATGCGTTCCCTCGGCCCGCCCAGCTTGACCAACCGCCCTTCGGCGGCGATCTCGAGCGGGCCGAGAATGCGTAGCTCCACCAGCGTCCTTCCCCGGACGCATATCGCGTGTTCGAGGCAGCGTCGGACTGTTCCCTAATGCGGGCGCACAAACGACACCACAAATCAGCCCCGTGGCAATACCCCGCAATAGTTATGCTAACAGTAGGCCGTTATGGTCGCTAGCCGATATGCCAGAAATAAACAACTTGCACCGTCAACGGTCGGCCGGCTGTTCCGACATCAGCCGAGCGTGCGAGGCAGCCGACAACTGTCTACAAGTCATCCAGGTCGCTGGCTCAGCCGGGACCGGCCAGGCCTGCCTGGTGCGCCGGGCGGATCGCGCAGGTGAGCCGGGCGGTGCAGGTGCGCCGGCCGCTCTCGTCGGTCAGCACGATCTCGAACGAGGACACCGTCCGCCCCACGTGCAGCGGTGTGCAGACAGCGGTGACCAGCCCGTCGGTGGCCGCCCGGTGATGGGTGCAGTTGAGCTCGATGCCCATCGCGATGAAGTCCGGGCCGGCATGCAGCGCGGCGGCAACCGAGCCGACCGTCTCGGCCAGCGCGGCGGAGGCACCGCCGTGGAACAGCCCGTACGGTTGCCGGTTGCCGGCCACCGGCACGGTCGCCACGATCCGGTTCGGATCGAGCTCCACGTAGGAGATGCCCATCCGGTCGGCGAGCAGCTCGTCGGTGCCCTCCCAGCGCTGCTTCAGGTCATCGAGCAGGCTCTGCTGGGCAGGTGTGATCATGCCCCTCTGCCTACCACACGGCTCGGCAGCACCCCGCGCACGGATCGCCGGCGGCGCAGTGCGACCCGGTCGATCGAGTCGACGATGCCCAGGCTACGGCGCAGCGTCGCCACCGAGGCGATCCGGCGCACCACCAGCGGCGCGAAGCCGAGCCGGGCGAGGTAGCGGTTGGCGTCCCGGGCGCCGGCCTGCACGCCCACCACCACGTGGTCAATCTCCCGGTCCTCGGCGTGCCGGACCGCGCCGGTGAGCAGCGCGCGTCCCGCGCCGCGGCGGCGGAAGGACGGCGCCACCAGCAGATGTGAGATGTAGAGCGCCGCGGTGGGCGCGAGCACGCCCACCCGCTCCTCGATCAGCACCGCGAACCCGACCAGCTGGCTGGTGGCCTCATCGATGGCCACCAGCACCAGCCGGTCCATGTCGGACAGCAATGCCATGTAGCGCTCGATCAGGGCGTTGCGATCGCCGCGGTGCGCACCCCGGCCGCGGCGGGTCACGTGGTCGACGACGCCGTAATCCTCAGAGAGCACAATCAGTTCGTTGATATCGGAGGTAGCGGCCGGTCTTACCCGTACGTTTCCCCTCGACACATCCACTCCCGGTTCACGCCTACCGACTGACTGGACATCCTGCTTCACAGGCTGGCGACGTCCGACTTTGTTGGACGTCCAGGTAAACCCGATGCGCACCATATCGTGCCCGCGCGCCCGGCGACAGTGGCAATCGACAAACGACAGCGCCGGCCGAAATGGTGCACGGAGCCGATTCTAGGAGGCGATGTCCTCCCCCAGATACGCGGCCCGCACCCGGTCGTCGGCCAGCAACTCGGCACCGGTCCCCTGCAGCACGATCTCGCCGGTTTCCAGCACGTAGCCGCGGTCGGCCAACGCCAGCGCCTGGGCGGCGTTCTGCTCGACCAGCAGCACCGTGACCCCGCCGGAGTTGATCTCGGAGACGATGTCGAAGATCTGCTTGACGATCATCGGCGCCAGCCCCATCGACGGCTCGTCCAGCAGCAGCAGCCGCGGCTTGCCCATCAGCGCCCGGCCGATCGCCAGCATCTGCTGCTCGCCGCCGGACAGCGTGCCGCCGAGCTGCTTCAGCCGTTCCCGCAGCCGGGGGAACAGCTCCAGCACGTGGTCGAGCACCTCGCGGTCCGGCCGCTTGAACCGGAACGCGCCCATCTCCAGGTTCTCCCCCACGGTCATCCGGGGAAACACGTGCCGGCCCTCCGGCACGTGGCAGATGCCCAGCCGGATCAGCTCGTGCGCCGGGATGCCGTCGATCCGGCGGCCCTCGTACCAGATGTGGCCGAGGCTGGGCCGCAGCATCCCGGACACCGTCTTCTGCGTGGTGGTCTTGCCTGCCCCGTTGGCGCCGAGCAGCGCCACCACCTCGCCGCTGCCGACCGTGAAGGAGACGCCCTTGAGGGCCCGGATCGCGCCGTAGCGAACCTCGATGTCCTCGACCTCGAGCAGCACCTCGGCCATCTCAGTTCCCCTCGTCCGGGCGGCTCGGCACGTCCTCGATCAGCCGGCTGGGCCGCTCCCGCGGATGCTCTGCCATTTCCTGCTCGGCCTCCTCGGCCGAGCTGCCCAGGTAGGCGGCCACTACCACCGGGTCGCGCTGGATCTCCTCCGGCGTGCCCTCGGCGATCTTCTCCCCGAAGTTGAGCACCACCAGCCGGTGTGCGATCGACATGACCAGCCGCATGTCGTGCTCGATCAGCAGCACCGAGACGTTGTCCTCGAGGTTGATCCGCTGGATCAGCTCGGCCAGGTCCCGCTTCTCGACCGGGTTGGTGCCGGCCGCCGGCTCGTCCAGCAGGATCACCCCGGGATTGGTGCCGAGCGCGCGCGCGATCTCCAGCCGGCGCTGCTCACCGTAGGCCAGCGAGCCGGCCAGCTCGTTGGCCCGTGCGGTCAGCCCGACGAAGGCCAGCAGCTCGTAGGCCCGCTTGGTGCTCTCCCGCTCCTCCCGGCGCTGCCACGGCATGCCCAGCATGGCCGCGATCGGGCCGGACTTCTGCCGGGTCTCCACGCCGATCTTGACGTTCTCCAGCGCGGTCAGGGCCGGGAACAGCCTGATGTTCTGGAAGGTGCGGGCCACTCCCAGCCGGTTCACCACGTGGGTCTTCTCGCCGAGCACGCTGCGCGGGCTGTCGCCGACCCGGGCGGCCAGGTTGATGCTGCCCTGCTGCGGCGTGTAGACGCCGGTGAGGGAGTTGAACAGCGAGGTCTTGCCCGCCCCGTTCGGCCCGATCACGGCCAGGATCTCGCCGCGGTACATCTTCAGCGAGACGTCGTTGAGGCTGGTCACGCCGCCGAACCGCAGCGTGACGTGGTCCACCTCGTAGACCACGTCGCGCTGCTCCGTGCGCTCCTGCACTGCGGTCATGCTCACAACCCTTCTGAGGCCGGCACCGCGCGGGATTCGGCCGAGGCCGGCGCGTCCAGCCCGGACAGCTCCGCCCGGCGACGCCGAGCCGGGATCAGGCCGGCCGGACGGAAGATCATCATCAGCAGCACGGCCGCGCCGATCCACATCGGCCGGTCCGCGCCGGGCACCTGATCCTTCAGGAACTCCGGCAGCCAGGTGAGCACCGCGGCACCGGCCATCGCGCCGGGCAGCGAGCCCATGCCGCCGAAGACCACGTAGGCGACCACCAGGATGGAGTTGTTCAGGATGAAGTTGTCCGGGTTGAAGTAGCCCACCTGGCTGGCGAAGAACACCCCGGCCAGGCCGGAGGTGGACGCGCCGATGGCGAAGGCGAGCAGCTTCACCTGGGTGGTGTTGATGCCGGTGGCCTGCGCGGCCACCTCGTCCTCCCGGATGGCGGCCCAGGCCCGGCCCAGCCGGGAGCCCTCCAGCCGGTAGAACAGCACCACCACGACAATGATCAGGAACAGCAACAGGTACCAGTACTGCAGGTTGTTCAGGCCCCACACCCACTTCAGCGGGCCGATGTGGATCACCGGGTGTGGCACCGCCGGCGACGGTCCGCGGGTCGAGTTGGTGATGTTGGCCGGGTTGTTGATGGCCGCGATCCGGATGATCTCACCGAAGCCGAGGGTGACGATGGCCAGGTAGTCACCACGCAGCCGCAGCGTCGGCGCGCCGAGTGCCAGGCCGGCCAGCAGGCAGATCACGATGGCGAACGGGATCGCCAGCAGCGGGCTCATGTGCAGCCAGTCCGGCGGCTTGTGCGGCAGCGACCCGACCAGGTAGGCGGTGACGTAGGACCCGATGGCGTAGAACGCGATGAAACCCAGGTCGAGCAGGCCGGCCCAGCCGACCACCACGTTCAGGCCGATCGCGAGCAGCACGTACACGCCGACCTCGGAGACGATCACCTTCTGCCAGAACTCGGTGGCGGTGGGCGGGTAGAACAGCGCCAGGCCCAGGCCGAGCACCAGCAGGTTTCGGGTGGCCCGGGAGGTCTCGCGCCAGGACCGGCCGGCCGTGGCCGAGCCGACCCGGTCGGTCCGGGCGACGCGGGCCGAGGTGGCGCCGGTCGGGGTGGCGCCGGTCCGGGCGGCGCCGGTTGGGGTGGTGCCGGCCGGGGCGGCGCCGGTCGGACTTCCGGTGGCCGGATCGCCGGCAGCGGTGGCCGGATCGCCGGCGGTGGTGACCGGCGTCGCGGCCTCGGCCGGTTGACGGTTGCCGAGCGCGGCCAGCACCCCCGCGCCGGCGATCAGGAAGAACGCCAGGCAGGCCAGCCAGCCGCCGGCACCCAGGTTCTGCCACGGCCCGTCGGCGAAGTCGTAGTGCAGGTCGGCGGCCACCGAGGTGTAGTCGTACATGGTGACCAGGGTCAGCACGAGGCCGATCACGCCGAGCACCCCGGCCGCCCAGCCGAGCGCAACCTGCCGCAGGTAGCTGCTGGCCAGCGCGGCCACCAACGACACCACCAGCAGCACCCAGCCGAGCCAGGCCAGGTACTGCACCGCCAGTGGTGCCAGCGAGGTGCCCCGGAACAGGTTGTGCGTGTCGCTCAACGTGGCGTTCTTGTCCGCCGGGGCGAACCAGGTGGCCAGGCCGTAGGAGAGCAGTCCGATCAACCCGCCGAGCACGGCCAGCGGCAGCCCCGGCCGCCAGCTCAGCACCCGCTCGACGAAGGCGGCGGTGTCGGCCACCTCTGCTCGCGACATCGCGATGGTGGCGGCCGCGGCCGCCATCGTCAGGTAGCCGAAGGTGGCCACCCAGGCGCCGAGCGAGTGGTCGATCGCGTGGGTGAACGAGACCACCGCGGAATGCGAGCTGTAGGCCCAGATCGCACCGATCAGGCCGAGCGCCGCCCCGACCCAGGCGAGCGGACGCAACCTGAGCACCAGGGCCGCCGCCGCGCAGCAGAAGGTGACGATGAGGTAGATCCAGGCCACCGGAGTGGTGAAGTACAGCTTGGCCAGCGCGGACAGGCCGTTGGTATTCGCCGCCTGGGCGGCCAGCGTGTTGAATTTGGCGTCGCCGAGCGGGTCGTACCAGCGCATCAGAGTCTGGGCCACGATGACGGTCAGCCCGCCGACGGCCAGCGGTCGCACGCCGGTTCGGACGAGGTATGGCTTGACCAGCGGCCAGAACGTGATCGCCAGGAACAGCAGCACGCCGATCAGCAGGAACACGATGATGCGCGGGGAGAACACCGCTTCGCGGAAGGCCAGCCCGTAGTCCTCCTGGGTGCCTTCCTGATTGCCGACCATCAGGGCCAGCACGAAACCGCCGGCCAGGCAACCCAACAGTCGCTTGAGCAGCGTCAGGTACTGCTCGCTGGCACCACCCGGGCCGTCGCCCAGCACGGCATCGCCGCGCGGGCGCACCTTGCTGCGCTGCTCACTGACCGCGGCCGGCGCACCCAACGCCGGGTTGGCGCCGCCGGTGCCGCTCAGCGCGGCGTTCGGATCGCTGGAACCGCTCGCAGAGTCGCTCATGACCTCACCACGCTTCGAGAATGCCTGCGTCTCGATGGAGCCGGCAGCCGCCCGCTCATGCCGCCCTGCCCAGCCGCTCGCCGAGGATGCCGGTCGGTCGCACGATCAGCACCAGCACCAGCACCACGAAGGCCACCACGTCGGTCCACTGGATGCCGATGAAGGGCAGAGGCGGCACCAGGGCCTCGACGATGCCCAGCAGCAGGCCGCCCATCATGGCGCCGCGGATGTTGCCGATACCGCCGAGCACCGCGGCCGCGAACGCCTTGTTGCCCTGGTTGAAGCCGATCGTGTTGGAGAAGGAGAAGGCGGTGCCGAACAGGAAGCCGGCCGCGCCGGCCAGCGCGCCGCCGATCACGAAGGTGAGCGAGATGGTCCGGTCGATGTCGATACCCATCAGCGCCGCGGTCGGAGCGTCCTCGGCGACGCCCCGAATGCCGCGGCCCAGCTTGGTACCGGCGATCATCCGGTCCAGCGCGATCATGATCACCACCGCGGCGATCACGATGATCACCTGCAGCACCCGCACGTCCGCGCCGCCGACGCTGAACAGCACCTTGTCGGTCTGGAAGTAGTTCGGGAAGGAGTTGCCGTTGAACCGGTTGAACAGCTTGCCCGCCAGGTTCGACAAGAAGAACGAGGCTCCGATGGCGCTGATCAGGAACGCCAGCTTGGGCGCCCCGCGTCTTCGCAGCGGCCGGTAGGCCACCCGCTCCAGCGTCCAGGCCACCGCGGCGCCGGACAGCGCCCCGGACAGCGTTCCGATCAGCAGCACGAACGGCACCGCCCAGCTGGGTAGCGCCCGCCCGTCCCCGACCACCGCGTGCACGACGATGTAACTGCCGAAGCAGCCGGACATGAACACCTCGCTGTGCGCGAAGTTGATCAGCTGCAGCACGCCGTAGACCAGCGTGTAGCCCAGGGCGATCAGTGCGTACATCGAGCCCCGGGTCAAGCCGAGCACGAAGTAGTCGGGAATCTGATGAACGTAGTTCAACCGGCACCCCTAATCAGCCGTCACCGGGCGGCGGCTGCCGCTCGGCTGGCAGCGCAGAGGCGCCTCACCACTGGGTGAGACGCCTCTGCTGCTACAAATCCGACGAACTAGCTCTGCTTGGTGATGTCGCCGAGCAGCTCGATCTTGCCACTCTTCTGCTGGTACAGGTTGATGACCTGCTGCTCGACCTCGCCGTTCGGCTGGAACTTGATGGTGGTCGTGATCCCGGTGTAGTTCAGGTTGTTCACCGCGTCCCAGACCGACTGCCGGGTCACCGCGCCGCTACCGGCCGCGTTCTTGATGGCCTGGATCAGCGCGTTGGTGGCGTCGTAGGCCTCGGGCGAGTAGGTGGACGGCGCGGTGTTGAACTTCTTCTGGTAGGCGTCGTTGAAGTCCTTGGCCTGGTCAGCCACGGTGGCGTCCAGGCAGCCGCAGGAGAAGTACCAGCCGTCACCGGCGCTGCCAGCGCCGTCGGTGAACTTCGAGGACTTGCCGCCGTTGCCAGTCATGTCGATGCCGGTGAAGCCGACCGACTTCAGCGCCTTGGCGAACTGGGCGGCCTGGGTGTCGTAACCGCCGTAGAACAGCGCGGTGGCGCCGGAGGACTTCACCTTCTGCGCGATGACGCTGTAGTCGGTGGTCTTGGCGTCCACGCCCTGCCGGGAGGTCTTGACGCCCTTGCCCTTCAGTTCCTGCTGGACGACGTCGGCCGCGCCCTTGCCGTAGTCACTCAGGTCATCGACCACGAAGACGTTCTTGGACTTGGTGGCCAGCCAGTCGCCGGCCTCCTTGCCCTCCACCGAGTCCGGCGGGACGATCCGGTGGAAGGACTTGTAGCCCTTCGAGGTCAGGGTCGGGTTGGTCGCGGACGGGCTGATCAGCACCAGGTGGGCCGCGTCGTAGGAGGCGGCCACCGCGTTGGTGGCACCGGAGAAGCTGGGGCCGATCACGCCCATGACGGCCGAGTCCTGCTGCAGCGTGGTCGCCGCGGCCGGCGCCTTGGCCGGGTCGCCGACGTCGTCGGACTTGAGCTCCTCGACCTTGAAGCCGAGATCGCCCTTGGCGTTCGCCTGCTCGATCGCGAGGTTGACCGCGTTCTCCTCGTTGATACCCAGCTGGGCGTTGTCGCCCGACAGCGGGCCTTCGAAGCCGATCTTGTAGGTCTTGCCGCTATTGTTGCCGCCGCCCGCGCTGTTGCTGCTGCTGCCCAGAGAGCCGGAATTATTGTTGCTCGAGTTCGAGCAGGCCCCCAGGGCCAGCACGGCCGCGCCCGCTAGAACAGCGACCCTCAGTGAAGTCTTGCGCACCAAATCCCCCTCAACGGAGTTGACCGGATTCCGGTCTTCGAGTGATTATCTTCTGGCCGGACCCTAGTGGACCGCCGTTTCATCCATAATCCATCAGCCTGCCTGCCGGCAGGTCGTAACCAAATCTTTGCCACAGCCGCCCGGGCATTCATGGCTTGTCCGACCTACCCGAAAAGGCTTGCTGAACGGGCCGGGCCCGGTAGCCGGACAGGCCGCGGCCCGTGACCTCCCCGCTGGCCGTCGTCGATCAGTGCTGCATCTGGCCGGATTCGCTCAGCACCAGCTCGGCAACCGCCCGCATGGTGGTCCGCTTGTCCATCGCAGCCCGCTGGATCCAGCGGAAGGCGTCGGGCTCGGTGAGCCGGTGTTCGGCCATCAACACCCCCTTTGCCCGTTCGATCAGCTTGCGCGCCGCGAGCCGGTCCTGCAGGCCGCTGACCTCCGACTCCAGGGCCCGGATCTCGGCAAACCGGCTGGTCGCCATCTCGATGGCCGGCAGCAGGTCGCGCTTGTGGAAGGGCTTGATCAGGTACGCCATCGCACCGGCGTCGCGGGCTCGCTCGACCAGGTCGCGCTGGCTGAACGCGGTCAAGATCACCACCGGCGCGATCCGCGCACCGGTGATCTGGCCGGCAGCGGTGATGCCGTCCATCTTGGGCATCTTCACGTCGCAGATCACCACGTCCGGCTTGAGTTCGGTGGCCAGTTCCACCGCCTTCTCGCCGTCGGCTGCCTCGCCGACGACCTCGAAGCCTTCCTCGATCAGCATCTCCCGCAGATCCAGCCTGATGAGCGCCTCGTCCTCGGCTATCAGCACGCGCCTGGGCGGATTGACCGGCTCGGCGGTTGGGGACTGATCGACCACCTGGCTCACTACCTTCGCTGACTCGGGTTCGCGGTCCGGGCCCGCCGCGGGACGCGGACGGTGCCAGGGCAACGGCAACCAAAGCCTATCCGGCTAGACTCGCTGCGGCTGACGCCCCTGTGATGGAACTGGCATACATGATGGTCTCAAAAACCATTGCCGAAAGGCGTGTGGGTTCGAATCCCACCGGGGGCACCGAGTTCGGCCCGCCTCGTCACCGCCGGGCCGGCCAGCGCGACCGGGCAGGCGCTGCTGGGGCAGGCCGCCAGGTCGCACAGCCGGCAGATCCGTTCCGGATGTGTCGAGCAGAGCGCGACGTTGCCCAGCAGCTTCTCGATAAGCCCGGTCAGCGTGTCGCGTTCATCGACGCACAGCGGGCCGAGCGCGGCCGACAGCACCGCCTGCCGCTGGTCCAGGATGATCCGGGCCACCTTCTCCCCCGGTGGCGTCAGGTGAATCGCGACGGAACGGTTGTTCCGGCCCGGCCGACGCTGCGCCAGCCCGTCGGTGACCAGGCGGTCCACCAGCCGGACGGTGGCCGACTGGCTCAAGCCGAGTGGACGTTTCAACCGATCGATGCTCAGGCCCGGCGTCTGGTTCAGGTAGGCAAGCGCGGCGGCCGTGGCGCCGGAATGGCCGGCTGCCTCCTCATCCCGAGCGGTGAGCGAGTCGGAGATCGCTGTCAGCAGCGATCCGAACAGGTTCTCCAGGCGCCGGTCGCAATCGGGCACCCGTGCAAATTAATGATTGATACATATCATGTCAAGTCGGGAGATTCACCTGGCTCCTCGTTCTTGCCGGCCGTCCCGGCGGATGCTTGCATGCAGTCGCAGCGCGTGGCGACCGTGGCCGCGCCGGGGTCGGAGGCAGATGTACATCGCGGTGGTGGGACCGGATCGGGAAGCCACTCCGGCCGATCGGCAACTGGCCGAGCAGATCGGCTACCTGCTCGCGCTGAGCGGCGCGATCGTGCTGACCGGCGGCTTGGGCGGGGTGATGGCGGCCGCCGCAGCCGGCTGCGCCCGGGCCGGCGGCACCAGCGTCGGGCTGCTGCCCGGTGACCGGCGAGCCGACGGCAGCGCCGGGTTGACCATCTGCCTGCCTACCGGCCTGGGCGAGTTGCGCAACGGACTGCTCATCCGCGCGGCCGACGGCGTCATCGCCATCGGCGGAAGCTGGGGCACGCTGAGCGAGATCGCGCTGGCCCGGCGGGCCGGCCTTCCGGTGCTCGGCGTCGGCGGCTGGCAGCTGCGGGACCGGCAGCTCACCTCGCAGGTCGCCGAATCGGCCGAGGAGGCGGTGCGCCGGATCCTCGAGCTGGCCGGCCACTAGATTCAGGCCGATGAAGCAGGACGGCAGAACGAAGCATCGGGATGGCACGACATAAACGGGCATATGAGCCCGGAGGAATTCCGGTCCCGTGGCCACCAGGTGATCGACTGGATCGCCGATTACTACGCCCGCATCGAATCGTTTCCGGTGCTGTCGCAGGCTGCCCCCGGTGAACTGCGCGCGGCCCTGCCGGCCGAACCACCGGAGGAGGGTGAGGACTTTCCGGCGCTGCTTGCCGACCTGGACCGGCTGATCCTGCCGGGCATCACGCACTGGCAGCACCCGTCGTTCTTCGCCTTCTTCCCCGCCAACGCCAGCGGCCCGGCGATCCTCGGCGACCTGCTGGCCTCCGGCCTGGGCGTGCAGGGCATGCTGTGGGCGACCTCGCCGGCGGCCACCGAGCTGGAAACCCACATGCTGGATTGGCTGAACCGGTTGCTGGGCCTGCCGGCACGGTTCCGGTCGGAGGCCAGTGGCGGCGGCGTCATCCAGCATTCCGCTTCCGACGCGGCGCTGGTCGCGTTGCTGGCCGCGCTGCACCGGGTGAGTGGCGGGGCCACCGAAACCGCCGGCGTAGCGGCCGGGCGGTACACCGTCTATACCTCCAGCCAGACCCACTCCTCGGTGGAAAAGGCTTGCCGGATAGCCGGAATCGGCTCCGCGGCATTGCGCAAGCTGGACGTGGACCCGCTGACCCAGGCGGCCCGGCCGGAGCAGTTGGCCGAACTGCTGGCCGCCGATGTGGCGGCCGGGCACACCCCGGCGCTGGTGGTGGCCTCGGTCGGAACGACCGGTACCGGAGCGGTGGATCCGGTGGCCGAGTTCGCCGAACTCGCCCACCGGCACGGTGCCTGGCTGCACGTCGATGCGGCCTGGGCAGGCGTCGCCGCCGTGTGCCCGGAATTGCGTTGGATCCACGACGGAGTGCAGCAGGCCGACTCCTACTGCACCAACCCGCACAAGTGGCTGCTCACCAACTTCGACTGCACCGCGTTCTGGGTGGCCGACCGGTCCAGCTTGATCGGCGCGCTGTCCATCCTGCCGGAGTACCTGCGCAATGCCGCCACCGAATCCGGCGAGGTCTTCGACTACCGCGACTGGCAGGTGCCGCTGGGCAGGAGGTTCCGCGCGTTGAAGCTCTGGGCGGTGCTGCGCTGGTACGGCGCCGCCGGCCTGCAGGCGCACATCCGCAAGCACGTCGAACTGGCCGCCGGGTTCGCCGAGCGGCTGGCCGCCGACGAGCGGTTCGAACTGCTGGCGCCGCATCCGCTGGCCCTGGTCACCTTCGCGCTGCGCGACGGTGACCAGGCCACCCGGCAGCTGCTGCAGGCGGTCAACGCCTCCGGTGAGGCGTACCTGACCCACACCGTGGTGAACGGCCGGCACGCGATCCGGCTGGCGATCGGCGCGGTGCTGACCGAGCGCCGGCACGTCGAGGCCGTCTGGCAGTTGCTCAGCAGGCTGGCGGCTCAGCCCGGCTAGCGAGGGAGCCGCGCCGCGGGCTCAGCAGTTCGGCAGCCGGATCATGCCTTCCTGGGTGACGCTGGCCACCAGCCGGCCGTCGTGGGCGAAGAACCGCCCGGTGGCCAGGCCACGGCCGCCCGAGGCAGACGGCGAGGACGACTCGTAGAGGAACCACTCGTCGGCCCGGAACGGCCGGTGGAACCACATCGCGTGGTCGAGCGAGGCCATGCTGATCGGGTCCAGCCGGGCAGCCATGCCGTGGTGGATCAGCACCGAGTCCAGCAGGTTCAGATCCGAGGCGAAGGTCAGCACGCACACGTGCAGGGTCGGATCCTCCGGCAGCACCCCGTCCGCCTTCATCCAGATCCGGTGCGGCTGGTTCTCCCGCGGCCCGAGCGCGCGCTGCACCCACGGCGGATCATCGACGTAGCGGATGTCGAAGGCCTGCGGGATGCGGGACATGATCTCGGTGAGCTCGGGGTAGCCGGCCAGCCGCTCGGCGAAGGTGGGCAGCTCTTCCGGCTCCGGCACCTGCGGCATCGCACGCTGGTGGTCGATGCCGCCCTGATCCAGCTGGAAGGAGGCGGACAGGGTGAAGATCGGATTGCCGTGCTGGACCGCGGTCACCCGGCGCACCGAGAACGACCGGCCGTCCCGAATCCGCTCGACCATATAGACGATCGGCACCAACGGATCGCCCGGACGGATGAAGTAGGAGTGCAGCGAGTGCACCATCCGGTCGGCCGGCACCGTCCGGGTGGCCGCGACCAGCGCCTGGCCGGCCACCTGGCCGCCGAACACCCGCTGCAAGGAGACATTCGGGCTGACCCCGCGGAAGATGTTCTCCTCGACCCGCTCCAGGTCGAGCAGCGCGACCAGGCCGTCCACGACCCGCTGGCCGGTCAGCAGCGGAGATGATGCCTCAGCGGTCACGTCGCAGGATGTCTCCGATGTGGTGGACCCGGATGGTGTTCGTGGTGCCCGGGGTGGACGGGGGCGTCCCCGCCACGATAACCACCAGGTCGTCCGGCCGGCACACCCGCTGGGCCAGCAGCGCCGAGTCGACCTGGCGGACCATCTCGTCGGTGGTCTGCACGGTCCACACCCGGTGCGCCTGCACCCCCCAGGACAGGGCCAGCTGACGCTGCACGGTCTCCTCCGGGGTGAAGGCCAGCACCTTCGCCCGCGAGTGCAACCGGGCCAGCCGGCGCGCGGTGTCGCCGCTCTGGGTGAACGCGACCAGCGCGGTGGCGCCCAGCGCGTCGGCCATGTCCTTGGCCGCCTTGGAGATCACCCCACCGGTGGTGCGCGGGTCGTGCAGCAGTTCGGCCACGTCCACCTCGGAGTGCTCGACCTCGGTGATGATTCGCGCCATGGTGGCGACCGTCTGCACCGGGTACTTGCCGACGCTGGTCTCGCCGGACAGCATCACCGCGTCCGCGCCGTCCAGCACCGCATTGGCCACGTCGGAGGCCTCGGCCCGGGTGGGCCGGGAGTGGCTGATCATCGACTCCAGCATCTGGGTGGCCACGATCACCGGCTTGGCGTAGTCCCGGCAGATCGCGACGGCTCGCTTCTGCACCATCGGCACCTGCTCCAGCAGGAGCTCCACGCCCAGGTCGCCGCGGGCCACCATCACCCCGTCGAAGGCCAGCGCGATGTTGACCAGCCGCTCGACCGCCTCCGGTTTCTCGATCTTGGCGATCACCGGCCGCCGGATGCCGACCCGGTCCATCACCGCGTGCGCCAGCTTGATGTCGTCCGGGGAGCGGACGAACGACATGGCGATCCAGTCCACGCCCAGCCGCAGCGCGAACTCCAGGTCGTCAATGTCCTTCTCGCTCAGCGCCGGCACGCTGACCGACACGCCGGGCAGCGACAGGCCCTTGTTGTTGCTGACCAGGCCGCCCTCGCTGACGTCACAGACCACGTCGGTGCCGTCCTCGACGCCCACCACCACCAGCGCGACGTTGCCGTCGTCGACCAGCAGCCGGTCGCCGGGTCGGACGTCGGCGGCCAACTCCTTGTAGGTGGTGGACACCCGGTCGTGGTCGCCTTCCACGTCGGCCACGGTGATCCGGACCCGCTCGCCGGTGGCCCACATCACCGGGCCGTCGGTGAACCGGCCGAGCCGGATCTTCGGCCCCTGCAGGTCGGCCAGCGTGGCCACGTTGCGTCCGGACGCCTCAGCCGCCTCCCGAACGCGGTGGTAGCGGGTGGCGTGGTCGGCGTGCTCGCCGTGGCTGAAGTTCAACCGGGCCACGTCCATGCCCGCCTCCACCAGTGCGCGCAGCCGCTCGGGGGTGTCGGTGGCTGGGCCGAGTGTGCAGACGATCTTTGCGCGACGGGTCATATCCGCCAACCTTAAACGCTCTCGGTCAAGGCCCGCTAAGTGCTGCTCGGCGATTGGCCGGTAATGGACAGTGTCCATTACCCGGATCCAATGGGTCAGCCGCGCGCCGCGGCCATCACCGCGGCGTCCACGTCCCGGCCCTCGGCCTGCGCCAGCCTGGTCGCCTCCAGCACCCGCCGGTAGTCGCGCGGCATCAGCAGCGCGAACCGTGCCAGTGCGGCCGACCAGTCCGCGAGCAGCCCGGCGGCGACCGCCGAACCGGTGAGCTCGGCATGCCGGTGCAGGATCGCCCGCAGCGTCTCGGCGTGCTCGCCGACCACCGGCTCGATCTCGACCAACTCGGGGTTGACCAGCCGCGAGTCCAGATCCAGCACGAAGCCGAGCCCACCGGACATGCCGGCGGCCAGGTTGCGCCCGGTCCGGCCGAGGATCACGGCCACCCCGCCGGTCATGTACTCGCAGGCGTGGTCGCCGGCGCCCTCGGCGACGGCGACCACGCCGGAGTTGCGCACGCAGAACCGCTCCCCGACGATGCCGCGCAGGTACAGCTCGCCGGACGTGGCCCCGTACCCGATCACGTTGCCGGCGATCACGTTGCGCTCGGCGACCAGCACCGCCCGCTCGTCCGGCCGGATCGCCAGCACGCCGCCGGACAATCCCTTGCCGACGTAGTCGTTGGCGTCGCCGTACAGCCGGATCAGGATGCCGGGCGGCAGGAACGCACCCAGCGACTGGCCGGCCGAGCCGCGCAGCGTGAGGTCAATGGTGCCGGGCGGCAGCCCGTCCGCGCCGTACCGGCGGGTCACCAGCGAGCCGAGCATGGTCCCGACGGTCCGGTTCACGTTGCGTACCGGAAGCTCCGGGCGTACCGGCGAACCGTCGAGCAGCGCCCCCTCGCACAGCTGGATCAAGGTGTTGTCCAGCGCCGCGTCCAACCCGTGGTCCTGGTCGATCCTGCGATACCGGTCGGTGCCGGCGGCCGGCTCGGGCATCGCCAGCAGCGGAGCCAGGTCCAACCCGTCGGCCTTCCAGTGCTCCACCGCCTTGCGGGTGTCCAGGAACTCGGCGTGCCCGATCGCCTCGGCCAGGCTGCGGAAACCCAGCTCGGCCAGCAGCTCGCGTACCTGCTCGGCCAAGAACTCGAAGAAGGTCACCACGAACTCCGGTCGGCCGGTGAACCGTTCCCGCAGCACCGGGTTCTGGGTGGCCACGCCCACCGGGCAGGTGTCCAGGTGGCAGACCCGCATCATGATGCAGCCGGAGACCACCAGCGGCGCGGTGGCGAAGCCGAACTCCTCCGCGCCCAGCAGCGCGGCGATGAGCACGTCCCGGCCGGTCTTGAGCGAACCGTCCACCTGCACCACGATCCGGTCCCGCAGGCCGTTGAGCAGCAGCGTCTGCTGGGTCTCGGCCAGCCCGAGTTCCCACGGCATGCCGGCGTGCTTGAGCGAGGTGAGCGGGGCGGCGCCGGTGCCGCCGTCGTGGCCGGAGATCAGCACCACGTCGGCGTGCGCCTTGGCCACCCCGGCCGCGACCGTGCCCACTCCGGACTCGGCCACCAGCTTCACGTGTACCCGGGCCGCCGAGTTGGCGTTCTTCAGGTCGTGGATCAGCTGGGCCAGGTCCTCGATCGAGTAGATGTCGTGGTGCGGCGGCGGCGAGATCAGCCCCACCCCCGGCGTGGAATGCCGGGTCCGGGCGATCCACGGGTAGACCTTGTAGCCGGGCAACTGGCCACCCTCGCCGGGTTTGGCACCCTGCGAGATCTTGATCTGCAGGTCATCGGCGTTCACCAGGTAGTGGCTGGTGACGCCGAACCGCCCGGAGGCGACCTGCTTGATCGCCGACCGGCGCTCATCGCCGTTCGGGTCGGGCAGGTAACGGTCGGCGTCCTCGCCGCCCTCGCCGGAGTTGGACTTGCCGCCGAGACGGTTCATCGCGATGGCCAGGCTCTGGTGCGCCTCGGCCGAGATCGAGCCGTAGGACATCGCGCCGGTGGCGAACCGCCGCACGATCCGCGACACCGGCTCGACCTCATCGATCGGCACCGGCGGGCGCAGCCCGGTCCTGAACTCGAACAGCCCGCGCAGGGTGGCACCGTCGCGGCTGAGCCGGTCCACCGCGGCGGTGTAGGAGGCGAAGATGTCGTAGCGCCGGGCCCGGGTGGCGTGCTGCAGCTTGAACACGGTCTCCGGGTTGAACAGGTGGATCTCACCCTCCCGGCGCCAGCCGTACTCTCCGCCCACCTCGAGCCGGCGGTGCGCCCGGCTGGCCGGGTCGAGCCCGAAGGCCTGCTCGTGCCGGGCCAGCACCTCGCCGGCCAGCGTCTCCAGATCCGACCCCGCCGAAACTGGAGCGGGTGCCGAGGAAGTACCGCTGCACCAGCTGCTCGGACAGCCCGAACGCCTGGAAGACCTGCGCGCCGGTGTAGGAGGCCACCGTGGAGATACCCATCTTGGACATCACCTTCAGCACGCCCTTGCTCAGCGCCTTGATGTACTTCGCGATCGCCGTGCGGGAATCGAGGCCGGCGAGCACGCCGCGCTCGATCAGGTCGTCGATGGTCTCGAAGGCCAGGTACGGGTTCACCGCCGCGGCGCCGTAGCCGATCAGCAGCGCGACGTGGTGCACCTCGCGGGCCTCACCCGTCTCCACCACCAGGCCAGCCTTGGTGCGCTGGCCGGTCTGCACCAGGTGCCGGTGCACCGCCGCGGTGAGCAGCAGCGACGGGATCGGCGCGTGGTCGGCGTCGCAGTCCCGGTCGGACAGGATCAGGATCCGGGCGCCGGCGGCCACCGCGGCCGAGCACTCGTCCTGGACCCGCAGCAGCGCCGCAGCCAGCGCAGGGCCGCCGCCGTGCACCCGGAATCGCCCGTCGATCAAAGCACATTGGAAGCCGGGCAGGTCACCGTCGGCGTTGACGTGCCAGATCTTGGCCAGCTCGTCGTTGTCGATCACCGGGTTTCCCAGCACGACCTGCCGGCAGGACGCCGGCGACGGCGCGAGCAGGTTCTGCTCCGGTCCGATGGTGCCGGCCAGCGAGGTGACCAGCTCCTCGCGGATGGCGTCCAGCGGCGGATTGGTGACCTGGGCGAACAGCTCGGCGAAGTAGTCGAAGAGCAGCCGGGGACGCTTGCTGAGCACCGCCAGCGGGGTGTCGGTGCCCATCGATCCGAGCGGCTCGGCACCGGCGGCGGCCATCGGTGTCAGGATGATCCGCAGCTCCTCCTCGGTGTAGCCGAAAAGCTGCTGCCGGCGCAGCACCGACTCGTGGGTGTGCACCACGTGCTCCCGCTCGGGCAGCGAGTCCAGGTGCAGCAGGCCGGCATGCAGCCAGTCGCCGTACGGGTGCTCGGCGGCCAGCTCCGCCTTGATCTGCTCGTCCTCCCGGATCGTGCCGGCGGCGGTGTCCACCAGGAACATCCGGCCCGGCTGCAGCCGGCCCTTGGCCACCACCCGGGCCGGGTCGACCTCGATCACCCCGGTCTCGCTGGCCAGGATCACAAGGCCGTCCGCGGTCTGCCACCAGCGGCCGGGCCGCAGGCCGTTGCGGTCCAGCACCGCGCCGATCACGGTGCCGTCGGTGAACGTGACGCAGGCCGGTCCGTCCCAGGGCTCCATCAGGGTGGAGTGGAAGGCGTAGAAGTCGCGGAGCGCGGAATCGGTGTCACTGCCGGGTCGCAGCCTGCCCGGGCCGGCGTTCTCCCACGCCTCCGGAATCATCATCAGCACCGCGTGCGGCAGGCTGCGCCCGCCCAGGTGCAGCAGTTCCAGCACCTCGTCGAAGGACGCCGAGTCCGACGCGCCCGGCGTGCAGACGGGAAACAGCCTTGCCAGCTCGCGGCCGTCCGGGGCCAGCAGGTCGGAGGCGAGCAGGGCCTGCCGGCTGTGCATCCAGTTGCGGTTGCCGCCGATGGTGTTGATCTCGCCGTTGTGCGCGATCAGCCGGAACGGCTGGGCCAGCGGCCAGGACGGGAAGGTGTTGGTGGAGAACCGGCTGTGCACCAGGGCGATCGCGGTGGCGAACCGTTGATCGGACAGGTCGGGGAAGAAGCTGGCCAGCTGGGCGGTGGTGAGCATTCCCTTGTAGACCAGGGTGCGTGCCGACAGCGACGGGAAGTACAGCTCGTCGCCGGCCTCGGCTGCCCGCCGTTCGGCGATCTTGCGCAACGCGTAGGCCCGGCGGTCCAGCGCCAGGCCGGTCACCCCGGGTTCGGTGGCGGCCACGAACAGCTGCTCGAAGCCCGGCATCACCTGCCGCGCGGTCGCCCCGACGCCGGTGTCATCGATCGGCACCTCGCGCCAGCCGAGCACCCGCAGGCCCTCCTGCGCCGCGATCTCGGCCACCAGCTCCCGCAGCCGAGCCCGAGCCTGCGGATCGAGCGGCAGGAACGCCAGCCCGACCGCGTAGCTGCCGGCCGGTGGCAGCTCGAAGCTGGTGACCGCGCGCAGGAAGGCGTCGGGGACGGCCACGGTCAGCCCGGAGCCGTCACCGCTGTCCGGCTCGGCGCCGGCCGCGCCGCGGTGGTCCAGGTTGTGCAGCGCGATCAGGGCGTCGCGGACCAGTTGGTGGCTGGCCCGCCCGGTGAGATCGGCGAGGAACGCCACGCCGCAGGAGTCGGACTCGGCCGCCGGGTCGTAGAGGCCCTGCCTGGCCGGCACCGCGGAGAACGGCAGCCCGGCGCGGGGATGCCGAGCGGACGGGTAGGCGGAGGAAGGCATGCGGGCTCCCCTCGTCCGGGGCGGTGCAGAGGCCCGCCCGTTGCTCTGTCGATCTGCCGGACGCCTTTGTCGGCGGCGGTAGTGCGAGCTGGACGCCATCGGCCTCGCGCACGTTGCGGCCTCACGTTACCGGTAGCCGCCGGGTCCGGCGACCGCTGGGAGAGCAGCCGGCTTGCGCGGGGCTGGCAGAGTGACTTGCGCGGGGCTGGCAAAGTGATCGGACATGACCGATGCGGAGCGCTTTGTGGCCGCGGTACGGGCCGGCCGGGTGGACGAGGTCCGGTCGCTGCTGGACGCCGATCCCACGCTGCTGTGGCAGCCCGGCCCGGACGGTGCGAGCGCCGCGCTGACCGCGCTGTATGCCGGGCAGCCGATGCTCGCCGACGAGCTGGCGGCGCGGGCCGGCGAGCTGTCGGTCTTCGAGGCGGCCGCCTTCGACGACACCGAGCGGCTGGCCGAGCTGATCCGGGCCGATGCCGGCGTGGTCGCCGAGTGGAGCGCGGACGGCTGGCAGCCGCTGCACCTGGCCGCCTACTTCGGACGCGCCGAGGCGGCCCGGATGCTGCTGGATGCCGACGCGCCGGTCGCCGAACCGTCCCGCAACGAGCTGGCCGTGCATCCGCTGCACTCGGCCACCGCCGCCCGGCATGCCGAGCTGGTGTGGCTGCTGATCGCCTCCGACGCACCGGTGGACGTCCCGCAGCGGGGTGGCTGGACGCCGCTGCACGCCGCGGCCGCGAACGCCGACCTGGAGTCCATCCGGGCGCTGCGCGCGGTCGGCGCCGATCCGGATGCCGTCACCGACGACGGCCGCACGCCGGCCGACCTGACCACCGACCCGGACGTGCTGGCCGCGCTGCGCTCCGATTGACCGGCGCCCGAGTCGATCTAGTCCGCCTCGCGGTGCACCGGCGCGGGATCCTCCGGCGCGGCATCCCCGGGCGCTACGTCCGAGGGCGCGGCGTCCTCGATCGCGGAGTCCGGCGTCGCGGCGTCCTCTGACGTGGCATCGGCCTCGGCCGGCGTGCCCTCCGCGGCCGGCTGGCCGTCCAGCGCGCTGCTGCGGGGCTTGCCGCGCTGCCGGACGAAGGCGGCCAGCGCGGCCAGGAACACCAGGATGGACACCCAGCTGTTCACCCGCATGCCCAGCACGTGGTTGGCGGTGTCGCTGCGCAGCGACTCCACCCAGAACCGGCCGGCGGTGTAGCCCAGCACGTAGAGCAGGAAAACCTGGCCGCGGGCCAGCCGGAACCGCCGGTCGGCCCAGATCAGCAGTACGGCGACCAGCACGTCCCAGAGCAGTTCGTAGAGGAAGGTCGGCTGGTAGTAGCCGAGTACCGCACCGGCCTTGCCATTGACCACGTCCAGCTGGTGGATCTGCAGCTTCCAGGGCAGCGAGGTGGGTCGCCCGTACAGCTCGTTGTTGAACCAGTTGCCCAGCCGGCCGACGGCCTGGGCCAGCACGATGCCAGGCGCGGCGGCGTCGGCGAAGGCGACGAAGTTCATCCGGTGCCGGCGGCAGCCGATGTAGACGCCCAGCGCGCCGAGCGTGATGGCGCCCCAGATGCCGAGCCCGCCGTCCCAGATCTTGAATGCGTCGAGCGGATGCCGGCCGGCCTTGAAGTACAGCTCCGGATCGGTGACCACGTGGTAGATGCGCCCACCCAGGATGCCGAAGACGATGGCCCAGCCGGCCACGTCGCCGACGTCGGACGGGCGTCCGCCGCGCGCCCGCCAGCGGCGGTCGGTGAGCCAGAGCGCGACGAAGATCCCGGCCACGATGCACAGCGCGTAGAAGTGGATCGGGAACGGGCCGATCCGGACCACGCTGACCGTGGGGCTCGGGATGGTGGCGTCGAGGCGTGGCACCAGCACACGGTAGTTGACCGCCGGCGGCAGGCGGCAGACGCGCTGACGTAGCGTTGCGGCATGGCACGGACAACTCAGGCATTGGTGGTTACCGAGCCCGGCGGGCTGGATGTCCTGCAGCTGCGGGAGCATGAGGTCGGCGAACCCGGCGAGGGACAGTTGCTGGTGCGGCTGGCAGCCGCCGGGGTCAACTTCATCGACACCTACCAGCGCTCTGGCGTGTACCCGATGTCCACGCCGTACGTGATGGGCAACGAGGGCGCCGGCACGGTCGAGGCGGTCGGGCCCGGGGTGACCGGCACCCGGGTGGGCGACCGGGTTGCCTGGTCGCAGACGCTGGGCAGCGCCGCCGGCCTGACGCTGATCCCGGAGTCGGACACGGTGCCGGTGCCGGACGGGATGTCGCTGGAGCTGGCTGCCGGCGTGCTGCTGCAGGGCATGACCGCGCACTACCTGGTGAACTCGACCTATCCGGTGGCCGCCGGCGAGACCGTGCTGGTGCACGCGGCGGCCGGCGGGGTTGGCCAGCTACTCGTGCAGCTGGCCAAGGCGCGAGGCGGCCAAGTGATCGCCACCGTGTCCACCGAGGCCAAGGCGGACAAGGTGCGCTCGCTCGGCGCGGACGAGATCGTCAACTACGCCGAGGTGCCCGACGTCGCCGCGGCGGTGCGCGAGCTGACTGGCGGTGAGGGCGTCGCGGCGGTGTACGACGGGGTCGGCAAGGACACCTTCGAGGGCTCGCTGGCCTCGCTGCGACCGCGCGGCATGCTGGTGCTGTTCGGCGGCGCCAGTGGCCAGGTGCCGCCGTTCGACCTGCAGCGGCTGAACTCCTCCGGTTCGCTGTTCGTCACCCGGCCCACCCTCAAGCACTACATGCTGACCCGGGACGAACTGCTCTGGCGCGGTGGCGAAATCCTCGACGCGGTGGCATCCGGCGCGCTGCGGGTGGAGATCGGCGGCCGCTACCCGTTCGGCGAGGCCCACCGGGCGTATGAGGACCTGACCGGACGCCGGACCACCGGCAAGCTGCTGCTCATCCCGTGAGGCGAGTGATTTTCCCGGCCGAATAGTCGCGTTGCGGGCCTGCGGCCATGAGCTGCCGCCCGAAGCCGGCCGGCCACCCGCCACTAGCGACGGACGCCGTGGGCGAGTTCGGTCGCGAGTTCGCCCGCGGCACGTGCTCCCGCGGCATCCGGCGAGTCGAGCATCCGCCGGACGAACGCCGAGCCGACGATGACCCCGTCGGCGAACGCGGCCACCTCGGCCGCCTGCCCGGCGTCGGATACGCCGAGCCCGACGCACACCGCCAGCGACGGCGCCAGCGCGCGCACCCGGCCGACCAGCGTGGTGGCGGTGTCGCTGACCGCCGACCGCGTCCCGGTCACCCCCATCGTGGAGGCCGCGTAGACGAAACCGCGGCAGGCCGCCGTGGTCGAGACGATCCGGTCATCGCTGGACGACGGCGCCACCAGGAACACCCGGTCCAGGTCGTGCTCCTCGGCGGCGGCCAGCCACTCGCCGGCCTCGTCCGGGATCAGGTCGGGCGTGATCGCGCCCGCACCGCCGGCCGCCGCCAGATCCGCGGCGAACCGGGAAATCCCATACTTCACAACGGGATTCCAGTACGACATGACCACTGCCGCGGCACCCGCCTCGGCTACCGCGGCCACCGCCGCCAGCGCGTCGGCCATCCGTACGCCGGCCCGCACCGCCGGATCCACCGCGGCCTGGATGACCGGTCCGTCCATGCCCGGGTCGGAGTACGGCACGCCGACCTCGATCACGTCGCAGCCACCGGCCACCATCGCTCGCATGCCCGCGATCGAGGTCGGCACGTCCGGGTAGCCCACCGGCAGGTAGCCGATCAGCGCGGCCCGGTTCTCCGCCGCGCACTTACCCAGCACGGAAGCCAGCACCGAGCTCATGCCCGCGAGACCTCTTCGTGCAGCGCCTGCTCCGACACCACCCCGAAGTACTTCGAGGCGGTCTCCACGTCCTTGTCGCCGCGACCGGACAGGTTCACCAGGACGATCCCGTCCGGCCCCAACTCCCGTCCCAGCACCAGCGCGCCGGCCAGTGCGTGGGCGCTCTCGATGGCCGGGATGATGCCCTCGGTCCGGCACAGCAGGGCGAACGCGTCCATCGCCTCGGCATCGGTGACCGGCCGGTACTCGGCCCGCCCGGTGTCGTGCAGCCACGCATGCTCCGGGCCGACCCCGGGATAGTCCAGGCCGGCCGAGATCGAATGGGACTCGATGGTCTGGCCGTTCTCGTCCTGCAGCAGGTAGGACCGGGCGCCGTGCAGCACGCCGGGCGAGCCGCCGGTGATGGTGGCGGCGTGCCGGCCGCTGGCCACCCCGTCGCCGGCCGCCTCCAGCCCGACCAGCCGCACCGCGTCGTCGGGGATGAAGTCGTAGAAGATGCCGATCGCATTCGACCCGCCACCGACGCAGGCCGCCACCACGTCGGGCAGCCGGCCGGTGCGCTCCAGCACCTGGGCCCGCGCCTCCTGGCCGATCACCCGGTGGAACTCCCGGACCATCCGCGGGATTGGATGCGGGCCAGCCGCGGTACCGAACAGGTAGTGGGTGTCGGCCACGTTGGCCACCCAGTCCCGGAACGCCTCGTTGATCGCGTCCTTCAAGGTCCGCGACCCGGTTCGCACCGGCACCACGGTCGCCCCGAGCAGCCGCATCCGGGCCACGTTGAGCGCCTGCCGGCGGGTGTCTTCCTCGCCCATGTAGACCGTGCACTCCAGGCCGAGCAGCGCCGCGGCGGTGGCGGTCGCCACGCCGTGCTGGCCGGCGCCGGTCTCGGCGATCACCCGGGTCTTGCCGAGCCGCCTGGTCAGCAGCGCCTGGCCCAGCACATTGTTGATCTTGTGCGAGCCGGTGTGGTTGAGATCCTCGCGCTTGAGCAGCACCCGGGCGCCGCCGGCGTGCGAGGAGAACCGCTCGGCGTCCGAGAGCGGCGACGGCCGTCCGCCGTAGTCGCGCAGCAGCCGGTTCAGCTCCGCGCCGAAGGCCGGATCTGCCTGGGCGGCGGTGAATTGCAGGTCGATCTCATCCAGCGCGGCGACCAGCGCCTCCGGCACGTACCTGCCGCCGTAGTCGCCGAAATGGCCGCCGGCGTCCGGGACGGTGACCGGCTCGGCCATCAGCTGGTCCGCGGGGTAGCTGGGTGCGCGCCGGCCGTGACCAGGTCGGCCACCGCCTGCCGGGGATTGCCGGAGGTAACCAGGCCCTCGCCGACCAGCACCGCGTCGGCACCGGCCGCGGCGTAGGTGATCAGGTCGTGCGCATCCCGCACGCCGGACTCGGCGATCTTCACCACGCTGCTCGGCAGCCCGGGCGCGATCCGTTCGAACACCGAACGGTCCACCTCGAGGGTCTTCAGGTTGCGGGCGTTCACCCCGATCACCCGGGCGCCGGCGTCCAGCGCCCGGCTGGCCTCCTCCTCGTTGTGCACCTCGACCAGCGCGGTCATGCCGAGCGACTCGATCCGCTCGCGCAGCCCGATCAGCACGTTCTGGCTCAGCGCGGCGACGATCAGCAGCACCATGTCGGCGCCGTGCGCGCGGGCCTCGTGCACCTGGTAGGGCCGGATCACGAAGTCCTTGCGCAGGATCGGGATGCCGACCGCCGAGCGGACCGCGTCCAGGTCGGCCAGCGAGCCGAGGAAGTGGCGCTCCTCGGTGAGCACGCTGATCGCGCGGGCGCCGCCGGCCTCGTACTGGCAGGCGAGCTCGGCCGGTGAGGTGATGTCGGCCAGCTGGCCGCTGGACGGGCTGCTGCGCTTGATCTCGGCGATCACCGCCACACCCGGCTCGCGCAGCGCGGCGTAGCCGTCCAGCGCCCGGGGCGCGGCCAGCGCGGCCTGCTTGATCTGCTCCAGCGGGACCCGGGCCATGCGCGCCTCGACGTCCTGGCGGACCCCATCGATGATGTCGTCGAGGACGCTCACCTCGGACCCCCTCGCGCGCTCTGCTCACGGCAACGGTGATCCGAAGTGGACGGTCAGCGGACCTCGCCGTCTATGAAGATGCTAACCGTCCTGGATTGTCGGATCCTCACCGCGGTCCAATTGCCGCCAGGGATCGTTGGCCGCGGCAGCCTCGGCCGGAGCCGCGTACCGGCCGGACAGCCCGAACCGCCAGCCGCCGGACCGCGCCAGCAGCACCAGCCCGGCGACCAGCAGGCAGATCGAACCGGCCAGCGCGGCGCCGGCCCAGGCCGGGTGTGCCTGCACCAGCGGTGGCCCGGTCCGCGAGCTCAACCGGTCACCGGCCAACGCCAGCACCCGGCCGGCGGCCGGCCGGTGCAGGCCACGCCCGGCATACCAGCCGGTCCAGCCGGCCAGCAGCACCAGCAGCCCGCCCAGCACCCGGCGTGGCCAGCCGCCGAGCACCAGCACCAGCACCGCGGCGATCAGCGCGACCACCGCCAGCCCGGTCAGCGCCGGATAGAGGGTGCGGCCGGACAGGCTCAGCCGCAGCGCGGTGAACGGCGCCTGCCGGGGCACCGTCACGCTGGCCCAGCCGCGGCCGGCGGCGGCCAGGATCAGGACGCCGCCGACCAGCACCAGCAGCACGGTGCCGGCCAGCCGCCGGCGGTCAGGATCCACGCGGGACGCTCAGCGTCTCTGCGGTGGCGATGGCCTGCAGCACCGCACGCGCCTTATTCTCGGTCTCGGCCTCCTCGTTGGCCGGCACCGAGTCGGCAACCACGCCGGCACCGGCCTGCACGTAGGCCACTCCCCCGGTCATCACCGCGGTTCGGATGGCGATGGCAAGATCCATGTCCCCGGCCGGATCGAAGTAGCCCACCGCACCGGCGTAGATCCCGCGCCGGACCGGCTCCAGCTCCTCCAGCAACTGCATCGCCCGCACCTTCGGCGCGCCGGAGACGGTGCCGTGCGGGAATGCCGCGGTGAACACGTCGAAGGCGTCGCGGTCGGCGGCCACCTTTCCGGACACTGTGGAGACGATGTGCCAGACGTGGCTGTAGCGCTCCAGCACCCCGAACTCGACCACCCGCACCGATCCCGGCGCGCAGACCCGACCCAGGTCGTTGCGGGCCAGGTCGACCAGCATGACGTGCTCGGCCCGCTCCTTCGGGTCGGCCAGCAGTTCGGCGACCAGCGCCGCGTCGGCGGCCGGGTCGGCGCCGCGCGGACGGGTTCCGGCGATCGGGTGGATGGTCGCCGTCCCGTCGGCCACCGTCACCAGCGCCTCGGGGCTGGAGCCGACGATGTCGAAGTCGGCGAAGTGCAGGTAGTACAGGTACGGCGACGGGTTGAGCGTGCGGAGGGCCCGGTAGACGTCGAAGGCCTCGGCAGTGGTCTCGGCCAGGAATCGCTGTCCGGGCAGGATCTGGAACACCTCGCCGGCCCGGATGGCCTCTAGGCAGCGCTCCACCACCGCCTGGAACTCCCCCGGCGGCGTGCGGGACCGGGCCGGCTTGGGCGGCACCGGCACGCTGGGTACCACGGTGGACTCACTCGGCGCGGCAAGGTCACGCTGCATCGCGTCCAGCCGGGCCTGGGCATCGGCGTAGGCGGCGTCCAGCTCGGCCTCGGTCAGCCGAGGGTGCAGCACGGCGTTGGCGATCAGGGTCACCGTGCAGCTGTGGTGGTCCACCGCGGCCAGGTCGGTGACCAGCAGCATGGTCAGCTCGGGCAGCTTGAGCTCGTCCGGGGTGAGATCCGGGATCGGCTCCAGCCGGCGGATCACGTCGTAGCTCAGGTAGCCGACGAAGCCGCCGGTGAGCGGCGGCAGGCCGGGCAGCCGGGGCGCCCGGATCGCCCGCCACGCCTCGGCCAGCATCCGCAGCGGGTCCGCCGGCGCTCCGGTGTCGGGTTGGCCGCCCAGCAGCCCGGCCGGCACCGGCCCGTCCCAGCGGCCGGCCCCGCCGTCGGCGGTCAGGGTGGCCACCGCGCGCACCCCGACGAACGACCAGCGGGAGAACGATGCGCCCGGCTCGGCCGATTCCAGCAGGAACGTGCCGGGCCGGTTGCCGGCCAGCTTGCGGTACACCCCGACCGGCGTCTCGGAGTCGGCGAACAGGGTGCGGGTGATCGGCACCAGCCGATGGGTCTTGGCCAGCTCGGTCAACGCGGGCCGGTCGATCGGGCTCACCGGCGCTCCGGCCGGCCATCGGCGGCGAACGGCAGCCGACCGCCGGCTTCGAAGCAGCTGCCTGAGCCGGTGTGGCAGGCCGGGCCCTGCTGGTCCACCTGCACCAGCAGCGCGTCGCCGTCGCAGTCCAGCGCGACCGAGACGACCCGCTGCACGTGCCCGGACGTCTCGCCCTTGACCCAGTAGCGCTGGCGGGACCGCGACCAGTAGGTGGCCTGGCCGGTGGTCAGCGTGCGGTGCAGCGCCTGGTCGTCCATCCAGCCCACCATCAGCACCTGCTTGGTGTCGTGCTGCTGGACCACGGCGGCGACCAGGCCGGCCGGATCGCGCTTGAGCCGGGCGGCGATTCGCGGATCCAGCTCGGAATCGGCGGCGGAACGGGCGGAGGCCATTGCTCAATTCTGCCCCGGCGCCACCCGCGCTGCCGTGCCGGCCGGCTCGCCGTCGCCTGGGTCGGGCCGGCAGCTGAGTCGGGCGGGCACCCGGGTCAGGCCGGCGGCTGGGTCAGGCCGGCGGCTGGCCGGCCGGCCCGTGCTGTCCGGCGGACGGGATCGCTGCCGGCGGCCCGTACGGGTGCTGCCCGTACGGATCGGCCGGGTAGGACGGCTGGCCGTTCGAGGCGGGGTCGTAGCCGGCCGGCGCCTGCCCGTAGGACGGCCCGTACGGCCCGGGCGCCGGATATTCGTAGCCGCTCTGCGGATGGTAGGCCTCCGGCAGCTGATGCTCCTCAGCAACGTGCGGCGGGCTGACCGGCACCGTCACGGTCACCGTGGTGCCTCGCTCGACGGAGGAGTCGAAGTACACCTGGCCGCCGTGCGCCTGCACGATCTGGGCGACGATGGCCATGCCCAGCCCGCTGCCACCCTTGGCGCGACTGCGTGCCTTGTCGGCCCGCCAGAACCGCTCGAACACGTGCGCCGCCTCCTCCGGCGGCAGGCCCGGGCCGGTATCGGTGACCTGCAGCGAGACAGCTGGGGCCGCTCCCATCCCGCCGGGTGCCGCGGCGAGCCGGATCGGGCCGTCCGGGGTGTGCACGGCCGCGTTGGTGGTGAGGTTGATCAGCACCCGCAGCAGCTGGTCCCAGTCGCCGAGCACGGTCAGCCCGGTGGGTCCGGCCACCTCGATGGTGCGCTCCGGATGCCCGGCGTGCACGGCAGTGGCCGCCTCGGCCATCAACGCGTCCACCGACACCTCGGTGACGTCCAGGATGGAGTCCTGGTCACCGCGGGCCAGCACCAGGAGATCCTCCACCAGCCGGGACATCCGGGTGCCTTCGAGCTCGATCCGGCGCATCGAGTCGTCGGCCGCCTCGCCGGAGGCCGACTGCAGCCGGGACAGCTCGGCGTAGCCGCGGATGGAGGTCAGCGGGGTGCGCAGCTCGTGCGAGGCGTCGGCCAGGAACTGGCGCATCCGCTGCTCGCTGGCCACCCGCGCCGAGAATTCGGTTTGTACCGCCTGCAACAGGGTGTTCACCGATGAGGCGACCTGCTCGACCTCGATCGGCGCACCCTGCACCGGCACCCGGCGGTCCAGGCCGGAACCGTCCGGCGCCAGTTCCGCGGTGACCTCCTGCGCGGTGCGGGTAACCCGGTGCAGCGGTCGCAGGCCGGCCCGCACGCCCCAGGCGGTGATGCCGGCGGCCAGCGCGATGGCCCCGATGCCCAGCACCAGTTCCAACCGCACCAGCCGGCTGAGGGTGCTGTGTACGTCGTGCATTGACAGCCCGACCACGGCCACCACGGGCACACTGTCCAGCAATCCGCTGACCGGCAGCACCCGTAGCTGCACCCCGTCGGTGGTGGTGACCGTCTTGTACTGCTCCGGATGGGCGGCCAGGGTCTGCCGGTCACTGGCAGACAGCGCCAGCGGATGGAGCAGCAGGTCGTCCGGCACCGAGAGCGTGGTCTTTCCGTTGCTCGCCAGCGCGGTGAACCACACGTCCTGGGCGCCGGGGAACGGCGTGTTCGGGTTGCGCGCGTAGTTGAAATACCGCTGGATGTTCTGCTCCTGCGCCACCGAACTGAGCTGCTCGTCCAGCCGGGTGACCAGGAAGGGGGCGAGCAAGGTGTAGGTGGCGACCGCCACCAGCACCACCAGCAGCGTGATCAGGCTGACCACGCCGAGCATCAATCGCCCGCTCAGCGTGCGAGGCAGGAACCGGTGCAGCGTCCGGCGCCCCGAGCGAGGTGGGGTGGGTGGCTGGTCGGCGACCTCCGGGTTGTCGATGGAAAAGGGCAGGCTCACCCGCGCGGCGCCTTGATGACGTAGCCGGCACCGCGCACGGTGTGGATGAGCTTGGGATCCACCGAATCGACCTTACGCCGCAAGTAGCCGATGTAGAGCTCGACGATGTTGGAGTGGCCCTGGAAGTCGTACTTCCACACCCGGTCCAGGATCTGCGCCTTGGACAGCACCACCCGCTCGTTGCGCATCAGGTAGCGCAGCAGCTCGAACTCGGTGGCGGTCAGGTGGATCTCCTGGCCGGCCCGGGTCACCTCGTGGCTGTTCTCGTCCAGTTCCAGGTCGGCAACGCGCAGCACGCCGTCCTTGTCCTGCTCGGCCTGGGTACGCCGGAGCACCGCGTGCACCCGGGCCAGCAGCTCCTCCACGCTGAACGGCTTGACCACGTAGTCGTCGGCGCCCGAGCGGAGGCCGGCGACCCGGTCGTTGGCGGTGTCGCGAGCGGTCAGGAAGATCACCGGGACGACCGAACCGGCCTGGCGCAGGTGCTGCAGCACGGCATGCCCGTCCAGGCCGGGCATCATCACGTCGAGCACCACCATGTCCGGGTCGTGCTCGGCCACCGCGGCCAGCGCCGAGTGGCCGTTGTCGGCGGTCACCGTGTCGAAGCCGTCGAAGCGCAAGGCCGAGGCGACCAGATGGACCACGTTCTCCTCGTCGTCCACCACGAGCACCTTGCGCTTGGTGCGGGATCCGGCTGCCGGCTGGGTTGCGGAGAGAGAACTCGACATGACACGAGAATCTCTGACCGGCATAGGCATGCCTTCAGCTTTACCTGTGAATGCCCTGTGCGCTACCTCTGGCGGGAGGTCGGATCGCTCACCACACCCAGTCCAGCGTCAGCTTCGCCGGAATTGTCGGTCCTGGCACCGGGCTCCCGGGTGCCGCCGGCCGAGGCGACCCACCGGCTGGCCGGTGGGGTGAGCGACAGCACGATGGCCAGCGCCGCCGCGACAGCGGTGACCACCGGAACCTGCGGGTCGCCGGATGAGCTGTCCAGCACGAAGCCCACCGAGACGGCCAGCGCGATCGCCTGGCCGAGCCAGAACACCACCCGGTTGCTGCCGTTGAGCATGCGCAGCATCCCCCACAGCACCACGATCAGGTACACCAGCGCGACCAGGCCGGCCGCCGCCTCGCCGTGCCGGCTGCCGGTGATGTCCGGCTGCTCGACCTCGACGAACAGGCCCCGGGCGATGAACAGGAACGAGTACACGATCAGGAACGGCACCACCACGGTGGCCGCCGCGACCGCGCCGATCACCATGCCCGGAGTCTTGGTCGGGTCGCGCTCTTCGCTCACCCGGCCATCATCCCGGATCCCGGCCGTTCCGCACGCCGAACCGAAAGCGTCCGGAGCGAAATCCGAAGCCTGGTTCGCTGATCAGCGGATCGGCAGGCCTGCTCCGGCGAGGCCGCGCTTGACCTCGGCGATGCTCAGCGTGCCGTAGTGGAAGACGCTGGCGGCCAGCACCGCGTCCGCGCCCGCCTCCACCGCCGGCGGGAAGTGCTCGACCGCCCCCGCCCCGCCGCTGGCGATCACCGGCACCGACACCGCTGCCCGAACCTGCCGGATGAGCTCCAGGTCGAAGCCTTCCCGAGTGCCGTCGGCGTCCATCGAGTTGAGCAGGATCTCCCCGGCGCCGAGGTCGGCCGCCTGGGTGGCCCAGCGCACCGCGTCGATACCGGTCCCCTGCCGGCCGCCGTGCGTGGTCACCTCGAAGCGGGGCACGCCCGGCCCGGCGTCCAGCAGCCGCCGGGCATCCACCGAGACCACCAGCACCTGCGAGCCGAACCGGTCAGCGATCTCGCCGATCAACTCCGGCCGGTCGATCGCGGCGGTGTTCACCCCGACCTTGTCCGCACCCGCCCGCAGCAGCGCGTCCACGTCGGCCACCGACCGGACGCCGCCGCCCACGGTGAGCGGGATGAACACCTGCTCGGCGGTCCGCCGCACGATCTCGTAGGTGGTCTCCCGGCCGGCCGAGGACGCCGTGATGTCAAGGAAAGTCAGCTCGTCGGCGCCCTCCGCGTCGTACCGGCGGGCCAGCTCCACCGGATCGCCGGCATCGCGCAGGTCGGTGAAGTTCACCCCCTTGACCACCCGGCCGCCGTCCACGTCCAGGCACGGGATCACCCGGATTGCCAGAGTCATTCGGCCACCACCGCCAGCGCCTCTTCGATGGTGAATGCCCCGGCGTACAAAGCCTTTCCGACGATGGCACCCTCCACACCGATGCCGGTCAGCCCGGCCAGCGTGCGCAGGTCGGCCAGCGACGACACCCCCCCGGAGGCCACCACCGGACGGTCGGTGGCCGCGCACACGCTGCGCAGCAGCTCGGTGTTCGGGCCAGTCAGGGTGCCGTCCCGGTGCACATCGGTGACCACGTAGCGCGCGCAACCGTCGGCGTCCAGCCGGGCCAGCGTCTGGAACAGGTCGCCACCCTCGGACGTCCAGCCCCGGGCGGCCAGCGTGCGCCCCCGCACGTCCAGCCCCACCGCGATCCGCTCGCCGTGCCGCGCGATCGCCGCGCGCACCCAGTCCGGCCGCTCGAGTGCGGCGGTGCCCAGGTTCACCCGGGCACAGCCGGTGGCCAGTGCGGCGAGCAGCGACTCGTCATCGCGGATGCCGCCGGACAGCTCGACCCGGACGTCCAGCCGACGCACCACGTCGGCGAGCAGATCGGCGTTGCTGCCCCGGCCGAACGCGGCGTCCAGGTCCACCAGGTGGATCCACTCGGCGCCGCCGCGCTGCCAGGCCAGCGCGGCCTCCAACGGGCTGCCGTAGGAAGTCTCGGTGCCGGCCGCGCCCTGCACCAGCCGCACCGCGGTGCCGTCGGCCACGTCCACCGCCGGCAGCAGTTGCAGGCTCATCGACGGCTCCGATCGAACAGGGTGATCACCAGCGCGGGCAGCACGACGGCCGAGACCAGCAGCACGCCGATCACGATCAGCACCGATCCGGTCAGCAGGTAGCTCACCACCACCACGACCAGCAGCAGCGAACCGACCATGGCCCGGATCTCCTTGCGCCGCGCACTGGCCGGAGCGGCCCGGCGTCGAAAGCCGAACCGGCGCAGCGCCGCCCGTCGCCGGGCCCGGGCAGCGGCACGTTCCCGGGCAGCGCGCTGCTGCAGCTCCCGCTGCTCGGCGGCCAGTTCACGAAGGCGGCGGCGCTCGGCGCGTTCCTTGCTCATGGTCGCTCCCCCAGCGTCGCCAGCCAGTTGCCCAGCAGTCGCAGGCCGGCCTCGCCGGACTTCTCCGGATGGAACTGGGTGGCCGACAGCAGCGGGGACTCCACCGCGGCGACGAACCGTCCGCCGTGCTCGGCGGTGGTCACCAGATATCCCGGCAGCTCGGCCGGCGCGGGCACCGCGTAGGAATGCACGAAGTAGAAGCGGGCATCCCCGATCCCGGTGAACAATGCGGATTCCCTCGGCGCGGTAAGGGTGTTCCAGCCCATGTGCGGCACGATCGGCGCCTCCAGGCGGATGACCCGGCCGGGCAGCTCGGCCAGCCCCGGCGTCGCGGTGCCGTGCTCGACGCCCTCGCCGAACAGCACCTGCATGCCGACGCAGATGCCCAGCGTCGGACGCCCGGCCGCCCGCCGCTCGGCGAGGATCCGGTGCGCGGACACCTCGGCCAGCCCGGCCATGCAGGCGGCGAACGCGCCGACACCGGGCACCACCAGGCCGTCGGCGGCGATCGCGGCGCTCGCATCGGCCGTCAGCTCCACCTCGGCGCCGGCCCGCCGCAACGCCCGCACGGCCGAGCGCACATTGCCCGAGCCGTAGTCGAGCACGACGATGTCGGTCATCGGCGGCTACAGCACGCCCTTGGTGGACGGCACGCCCGGCTGGCGCGGGTCCGGTTCGCAGGCGGCCCGCAGCGCCCGAGCCACCGCCTTGTACTGCGCTTCGGTGATGTGGTGCCAGTCCCGGCCGGCCTGCACCGTGACGTGCAGCGCCAGCCTGGCGTGCTGGGTGAAGGACTCGAAGACGTGTCGGGTGAGCGTGGTGGCGTACGGAACGTCGCGGCCGAGCAGGTACGGCGGGGCGCCGTCCGGCTCGGTGTGCACCAGGTACGGCCGGCCGGACAGGTCCACCGCCGCCGAGACCAGCGCCTCGTCCATCGGGATCACCGCATCGCCGAACCGGCGCAGCCCGGCCTTGTCGCCAGCCGCCTCGGCGAATGCCTGGCCGAGCGCGATGGCCGCATCCTCCACCGAGTGGTGCGCGTCGATCTGCAGATCCCCCTCCACCGCCACGGTGAGGTCGAACAGGCCGTGCTTGCCGAACGAGGCCAGCATGTGGTCGAAGAACCCGACGCCGGTGTCCACGTCGGTGTGGCCGCTGCCATCCAGGTCGATGGCCACCAGCACCTTGGTCTCGGCGGTCCGGCGCTCGATGCGCCCGGTGCGCGTCATGATTCCACCTGGCTCTTCGCGCGAGCGCTCATCGCACTACTCGCTCCGCTCCTCGGCGCTACGCGCCTGCGATGCTCACTCGATTCCACCCGGCTCTTCGCGCGAGCGCTCATCGCACTACTCGCTCCGCTCCTCGGCGCTACGCGCCTGCGATGCTCACTCGATTCCACCCGGCTCTTCGCGCGAGCGCTCATCGCACTACTCGCTCCGCTCCTCGGCGCTACGCGCCTGCGATGCTCACTCGATTCCACCTGGCTCTTCGCGCGAGCGCTCATCGCACTACTCGCTCCGCTCCTCGGCGCTTCGCGCCTGCGATGCTCACTCGATTCCACCCGGCTCGTCGCGCGAGCGCTCATCGCTGTTCTCCCATCACCTGCTGCAGCGCGAGCCGGAAGGCCCGCATCTCCTCCGCCGTGCCGATCGACACCCGCAGCCAGCCGGCGGGGCCAGTCTCGCGGATCAGCACACCGCGGTCGAGCAGACCCTGCCACACCGCATGCGGATCCGCGAACGTGCCGAACAGCACGAAGTTGGCGTCCGAGTCGGCCGTCCGCAGCCCCGTTTCGCGCAGCCAGCGCACCGTGGCATCCCGCTCGTCGCGCAGGGTGGCCACTGCGGTCAGCAGCTCGTCACGATGGGCCAGCGCGGCCCGTGCGGTGGCTTGGCTCACGGCCGACAGGTGGTAGGGCAGCCGCACGATCCGCATCGCATCCACCACCGCAGGGTCGGCGGCCAGGTACCCCAGCCGGCCGCCGGCCAGCGCGAACGCCTTGCTCATGGTCCGGGTCACCACCAACCGGGGGTGGCCGGCCAGCAGCGTGCACGCGCTCGGCACGCCGGCCCGGCGGAACTCGGCGTAGGCCTCGTCCACCACCACCATGCCGGGGGCCAGTTCCAGCAACGCCCGCACGGTGGACAGCTCCAGCGCGGTGCCGGTGGGGTTGTTCGGCGAGGCGAGCAGCAGTACCGCCGGCTGCTCCCGCTCGATCAACCGCGCGGCCGCGTCCAGGTCCAGGCTGAAGTCAGCGTTGCGGGTCCCGGTCAGCCACCGGGTGGCGGTGTCGCGGGCATACTCCGGGTACATCGAGTAGGTGGGCGCGAACGAGACCGCGCTACGTCCGGGACCACCGAAGGCCTGCAGAAGTTGCTGCATGATCTCGTTCGAGCCGTTGGCCGGCCACAGCTGCTCCGGGCCGAGCGGCACGCCGGTGTCGTCCGACAGGTAGCCGGCCAGATCCTGCCGCAGCGCCAGGCATTCCCGATCCGGGTAGCGGTTCAGCCCGGCCGCCGCCGCGGTCACCGCGGCGACGATGCCGGCCACCACCGCCGGCGACGGCGGGTACGGGTTCTCGTTGGTGTTCAACTTGACCGGCACGTCCAGCTGGGGCGCGCCGTAGGGCACCTGATCGCGGAGTTCCTCGCGGATCGGCAGTTGCCCGAACCCCGAACGCGTGGCCTGGCTCATGGCTGTGACTGGTTCGCCGGTTCGGTATCCGATTTGATCGCCCTGGCGTGCGAATCGGATACCGAAGGCAGCCGGACGGCCACCGCCGCGCCGTGCGCCGGCAGATCCTCGGCCTCCGCCAGCGCGATCACCTCATCGGCAACCGCCAGCAGCGCGTCCCGGTCGTAGTGGACCACGTGCACCCCGCGCAGGAAGGACTGCACGCTCAACCCGGACGCGTGCCGGGCGGTCGCGCCGGTCGGCAGCACGTGGTTGGACCCGGCGCAGTAGTCGCCGAGCGACACCGGCGAGTGCGCGCCGACGAACACGCAGCCGGCGTGCCGCACCCGTGCCGCCCAGGCCTCGGCGTCGGCGGTGATCACCTCCAGGTGCTCGGCGGCGTAGGCGTTGACCACATCCAGGCCTTGGGCCAGGTCGGCTACCAGCACGGTGGCCGACTGCGGGCCGGTCAGCGCGGTGGTCACCCGCTCGGCGTGCTTGGTCAGGCCCACCTGCCGGCGCACCTCGACATCGACCGCGTCGGCCAACGCCGCGGAATCGGTCACCAGCACCGAGGCGGCGGACGGGTCGTGCTCGGCCTGGCTGATCAGGTCGGCCGCCACGTGCGCCGGCTCGGCGGTGTCGTCGGCCAGGATGGCGATCTCGGTCGGGCCGGCCTCGGCATCGATGCCGACCACGCCGCGCAGCAGCCGCTTGGCGGCCGCGACGTAGACATTGCCGGGGCCGGTGATCACGTCCACCGGTTCCAGCCCGAGTTCGGCGTCGCCGTAGGCGAGCAGTGCGACCGCCTGGGCACCGCCGACCGCGTACACCTCGGTCACGCCGAGCAGCGCGCAGGCAGCCAGGATGGTCGGGTGCGGCCGGCCGTCGAAGTCCCGCTGCGGTGGCGTACAGACCGCCAGGGACGGCACCCCGGCCACCTGTGCCGGCACCACGTTCATCACCACCGAGGATGGGTACACCGCCAACCCACCCGGTACGTACAGCCCGACCCGGTCCACCGGCAGCCAGCGTTCGGTCACCGTGCCACCGGGGACCACCTGCACCGTGTGGTCGGTGCGCCGCTGCGCGGCGTGCACCAGCCTGGCCCGCCGGATGGATTCGCTCAGCGCCTCCCGGACCGCCGGCTGCAGGCCGTCCAGGGCCTGCCGGAGCTCGCTGGCCGGCACCCGCGGATCGGCCACGTCCACCCCGTCGAACTCCCGGGTGAACTCAGCTGCGGCTGGGTAGCCGCGCTCGCGAACCCGCTCGACGATCGGCGTCACCGTCGCGAGCGCGGCATGCACGTCCACCGCGGCTCGTGGCAGCACGCGGCGCAGGGCCCGGGCGCTGGTCGGTGAGTCGGACAGATCCAGCCGGCGAAGCACCCGTCCAGTCTGCCAGAGCCGGACGGGGCCGGAATTGCTCTCCCGCTGGCGTTTGCTCTCCGCTGGCGCCGTGGAATGGTCGTACGGTAGGGCGATGATCACACCGGGAGCGGGCCCGTCCGAGCAGCTGCCGCTGTTCCCGCTCGGCACCGTGCTCACCCCGGGTATGTCGCTGTCGCTACACATCTTCGAACCCCGCTACCGGCAGCTGGTCGCCGACCTGCTCAACGACCGGGACCCGCGCGCGCCGGAGTTCGGGGTGGTCGCGCTGCGCGGCGGTTCGGAGGTCGGTGAGCTGCAGGACGTGCATCAGGTCGGCACCACCGCCCGGGTCACCGACGTGCTGCCGCTGCCGGACGGCCGATGCAACCTGTCGGCGGTGGGCGAGCGGCGCTTCGTCATCGAGCAGCTGGACACCGCCGCCCAGCCGTACCTGATGGGCACGGTCCGGTGGCTGGCCGAGCCGGACGGTGAGCTCTCGACGACGCTGGTGCTGCGCACCCGGGCCGCGCTGCGACGGCATCAGCAGGCGCTTGCCCAGCTCAATGTCGGCTACCTGGAGCCGACCGGGCCGGCGGCCTCGAACACCGGCGAGCCGGATCGGACACCGGTGGATTCCTCGAAGCTCGATCGGGCGGAGGTGGATACGGCGGCCGCGCGGGAGCTGTCCTACCTGGCCGCGCGCCAGCCTTGGCTGCCCCTGCTGGACCGGCAGGAGCTGCTCGCCTGTCCGGACACCGCGGCCCGGCTGCACGCCGCGCGGACGGTGCTGCGCCGGGAGGCCGAGCTGGTGTCGCAGCTACGGGCGGTGCCGATCACCCCGGCGGCGCTGGCCGACTGAAGTACGGCTACCGACTGCCGCCCGACTACCGGCTGGACCACCGGCTGCCGCCCGGCTGCCGGCCGGGCTACCGGATTTCGCTTCCCGCGCCGGTCAGGGCCGCTCCGCCTCGGGTTGCACCGGACGCTCCCCCTGCTCGGCACCGGACCGCTCGCCAGCTGGCCCGTCCTGGCCGACCCCGCCCGGCACCTCCCCTCCATACCCGGACGGCACGTCCTGGCCGTAGCCGTCCGGCACGTCCTGGCCGAGCCCGGGATCACCAGACAGCCCGGCGAAGGCGGTGCAGACGAGCACCGCGAGCAGCGCCTGCAGGAACACCTCGGCGGTGCCGTGCAGCACCAGGCCGGGGTGGAACGCGGTGTTGAGCGCCCTGGCGTGCTGGCCGCCGCCCAGCAACTGGCCGGTGGCCAGCGCCAGCAGCGAACTGAGCAGGCTGCTAACGGCCAGGACCAGCAGCATCAGCGGCCCCCGGCTGCCGCGCAGCCGCCAGGCGAGCAGGCCGAAGGCCACGCCGGCCAGCATGGTGAGCAGCGCGTACCGGCCGTCGGCGGCCACCTGGGCCTCGGACTCGGCCGGCACCACCACTCCGATGCCCTGCCCGGAATCGATCAGGTAGGACACCGAGCTCGGCGACCAGGCCAACCAGAGCAGGCCCAGCGCGACGCCCGCGACCAGCTGGGCCAGCACCAGCGCTGCCAGTGGCCGGCGATCCGGCAACGCGGCGGCGAGCCGGGCTACTCGTGGCCGGGCTTCGGTGAGGCTCACCGGCCGGGCTCCGCTGAACCGGTCATGGCGCTAACGGTAAGCCGCCCGTCCACATAGACCGCGCTGGGCGTCCGGAAGACCCCCGGCTCGACCAGCGGGCTGCTCGGGAGCAGGACCAGCGCGGCGGGCCGGCCGACCGACAGCAGGCCGGTGCGCTGTCGCATGCCGCCGGTATTGGCCGACCATTCGGTGGCCGCCCGCAGCGCGCCGAGCCGGCCGAGCCCGGCTGCGGCCAACCGGTCCAGCTCGCGCGGGTCCACCCCGGGCCGGGTGCCGGCGTTGCCGAGGTCGGTGCCGTAGCTCAGCCGGACGCCGGCCGCGATCAGGTCGGCGGCGTTCGCGGCGGCGTCGCGACCCTCGCCGTTGGCGAAGAACGTCTGCAGGGTCGAGGTGATCCGAAGCTCGTTGGCCGCGATCCGCTCCACCACGGCCGGCGGCAACCGTTCGGTCGGGGTGTGCGCCAACTCGTCCACGCCGGCGTCGATGGCTCGGTTCACCATCTCCACGGTCAGCGCGTGCGCGATCACCGGCAGGCCTGCCGAATGGGCGGCCTCGGTGATCGCGCGCACCACTCGGGGTTCCGGCACCGGCCAGTTCTCGCTGCCCGGTTCCAGGGCCAGCTTGATCAGATCCACGCCCTCGGCGGCCAGCCGCTGCACCACCCAGCGGGCCTGCGCCGGCGAGCTGACAAACTCGGCGTAGCCGGCCGAGCCCCAGCTGCGGGACGGGTAGCCGCCGGCCGCGGTGAGGATCGGGCCGGACACCGCAATGAACGGCGTGCCGGGCAGGCACGGCCGGTGGCCGGTGCGCCACCGGCTGGCCCAGGCCATCGGGGCGCCGAGGTCACGGAGCCCGACCAGGCCGGTTTCGGTTCCGGAGACGCCGAACCTGCCGTACGGATCCGGCGGGGCGAGCGGATCGAAGCCGAGGTGGACGTGCGCATCCACCAGGCCGGGCACCACCCAGTGCTCGGCACTGCCCAGCACCGGCAGGTCGGCGGGCAGGCCCTCGGTGGATCGGCGCAGCTCGGCCACCCGGCCGGCCGAGTCGAGCACCAGCACGCCCGGCTCCGGCTCGGCCGAGCCGCCCAGCCAGACCGTGCCGGCGAAGGCCATGCCGCGCCCGGTGACGGAGCCGACCGGTTCCGGTGAGCGGCTGCGATCCCGGACGGCCGCCGCGATCCGCCGCAGCGCGCGGGCCCCTCGGCGGAGCCGGCCGGAAGCACGCTCGGCGGATCCGCCGCCCGCTCGGGCGGCGCGGGAACCCGATGCCTCCGGCGGGATCGGGTCGGCGCTCATCGGCTCATTCTGTCAAGCCCGGCCGGCGGCTGGACGCGCTTTCGCTCAGGCTGGCGGCACTGGCGTAGGCAGGCCGGACTGGCGCAGCCGAGCGGGGCTCGCTCAGGCGAGTGGGCGGGTGGATTGCAGCAGCAGGTGCAACTCATCCACCTGGCTGGGCGGCACCACGTTGCTCAAGTCGATCCGGGCCAGCGCCATCGCCGTCTGCTGTCGCCGGTGCGGCCGCAGCAAGCGCAACGCGATCAGCAGCGGCGCCCACGGGCTGCCGGGCAAGCCAACCCGGCGCAGCTCGCGCCGCAGTCGGCGACCGGTGCGAGCCACCAACCGCCGCACCTGCGGCTCGGCCGCACCCAGCCGGTCGGCACCGGACAGCCGCCGGCCGAGGGCCGACAGCAGTGACCGGACCACCAGCACGACCACCGCGACCAGCCCGATCAGCACGGCCAGCACTTTCAGCCCGCCCAGCCAGCAGCCCACCGCAAGCAGCAGGATCGCGATCGCCGACCACTGCACGGTGTTCAGCACCGAGCGGCCCAGCGCCCGGGTCAGCAGGTACTGGCGCAGCGCGGCCTCCGAATCCGGCCGGCCAGGCCCGCGAAACCGCAGACCGCCGCGCAGATCGAACCCGCCAGCCGGGCCGTACGAACCCGCCGAGCCAAAGGAATCTGCCGAGCCAAAGGAACCCGCCGAGCCAATAGAACCGGTCGAGCCGAACGAGCCGGATCGGCGCTGCCCGTTCGTGCTGAAATCCTCACCGGGCACCACATGCTCGCCCCAGATCGGGCGTTCTCGGTCCGGCTCGGGCTGCCGGGGAGTCGGTTCGGTCATGCCTGCACAACGAGCGATGCCGCGGCCGAGTGCCCGTCGCCGGACCAGCCCGCGCCGGATACCCTCCCCTGCCCGGGCACGGCCGATCAGGCCACGATCGCCCTGGTACCGAGCAGCGCCTTGATATCGCCCATCAGGGCCTGGGACGGCGTCACCGAGAAGTCCGGCAGCGTGACACACAGCCGCTGGCCGAAGTTGAGCTGGATCTCCACCGGCGTGCTCCCCCGGTGCGAGCGCAGGATCTCCCGCAGGTTCTCGATGACCGGAGGCTGGAACTGATCCTGGCTCATCACCAGCCGCAGCGGGCCGTCCATGCCCTTGGTGAGGTCCGGCAGCATGAGGTCCGAGCCGATGATCCGGATGGTGTCCTCACGGGCATCCACCCGGCCGCTGATCACCACGATGGCGTCCTCGACGATCTGCAACCCGACCTGGGCGTAGGACTGCGGGAAGAACAGCACCTCGACCGAACCCTCGAGGTCCTCCAGCACCACCTGCGCCCACGGCTTGCCGTCCTTGGTCATCCGCCGGGTGACGCCGGACAGGATGCCGGCCACCACCACCCGTTCGCCGTCCTTGACCACGTCGGTCTGCAGGTCGGCGATGCTGACCTCGGCCGATGCCTTGAGCACGTGCTCCACGCCGAGCAGCGGGTGGTCGGACACGTACAGCCCGAGCATCTCCCGCTCGAAGGTGAGCAGCACCGACTTCTCCCACTCGCCGTCCGGAACCCGGACCGCGAACACGTCGGCGCTGTCGGCGGGCGCCTCGTCCGTGCCGAAGCTGAACAGGTCGAACTGCCCGATCGCCTCGGCTCGCTTGGTGCCGACCACCGCGTCGATGGACTGCTCGTACACCTGGATCAGGCCCTTGCGGGTGTGCCCGAGCGAGTCGAACGCGCCGGCCTTGATCAGCGCCTCAACCGTGCGCTTGTTGCACGCCACCGAATCGACCTTGCGCAGGTAGTCGGCGAAGTCGCCGAACAGCGATTTCTCTTTGCGGGTCGAGGTAATCGAGGACACCACGTTGCCGCCGACGTTGCGCACCGCGGAGAGGCCGAACCGGATGTCCGCGCCGGTGGGGGTGAAGTTGGCATCCGAGGAGTTCACGCAGGGCGGCAGCACCTTGATGCCCATCCGCCGGCATTCGGCCAGGTAGACGGCCATCTTGTCCTTGTCGTCCTTGACCGAGGTAAGCAACGCGGCCATGTACTCGGCCGGATAGTGCGCCTTGAGGTAGGCGGTCCAGTACGACAGCAGGCCGTAGGCGGCCGAGTGTGCCTTGTTGAAGGCGTAGTCGGAGAACGGGACCAGGATCTCCCAGAGCGTCCGGATCGCATCGGCGGAGTAGCCGCGGTCGGCCATGCCGGTGGAGAAGGTCTCATACTGGGCGTCGAGTTCGGACTTCTTCTTCTTGCCCATGGCCCGGCGCAGCAGATCCGCGCCTCCGAGAGTGTAGCCGGCCAGGTGCTGGGCAATCGCTATCACCTGCTCCTGGTAGATGATCAGCCCGTAGGTGTCGCTGAGGATCTCGGCCAGCGCCGTCTCCAGCTCCGGATGGATCGGCACCACCGGTTCGCGGTCGTTCTTGCGGTTGGCGTACTTGTTGTGCGAGTCGGCGCCCATCGGCCCCGGCCGGTACAGCGCGATGACCGCCGAGATGTCCTCGAAATTGTCCGGCCGCATGGATCGCAGCAACGCCCGCAGCGGACCACCGTCGAGCTGGAACACCCCCAGGGTGTCGCCGCGGGTGAGCAGTTCGTAGGTGGGCTTGTCGTCCAGCGGCAGCTCTTCCAGCACCAGGTCGATGTCGCGGTTGGCCCGGATGTTGTCGACCGCGTCGTCCAGGATGGTGAGGTTGCGCAGCCCGAGGAAGTCCATCTTGATCAGGCCGAGGTTCTCGCAGGACGGGTAGTCGAACTGGGTGATCACCGCGCCGTCCTGCTCCCGGCGCATGATCGGGATGACGTCCAGCAGCGGTGCGGAGGACATGATCACGCCGGCCGCGTGCACCCCCCACTGCCGCTTCAGCCCCTCCAGGCCTCGCGCGGTGTCCACCACCCGCTGCACCTCGGCGTCGCTCTCGTACAGCGCCCGGAATTCCCCCGCCTCGCCGTAGCGCTTGTGCTGCGAGTCGAAGATGCCGGCCAGCGGCACGTCCTTGCCCATCACCGGCGGCGGCATCACCTTGGTGATCCGGTCCCCCATCGCGAACGGGTAGCCGAGCACCCGCGCGGCGTCCTTGACCGCCTGCTTGGCCTTGATGGTGCCGTAGGTGACGATCTGGGCAACCCGGTCGTCGCCGTACTTCTCGGTGACATAGCGGATCACCTCACCGCGCCGGCGCTCATCGAAGTCCACGTCGAAGTCCGGCATGGACACCCGGTCCGGGTTCAGGAAGCGCTCGAAGATCAGCCCGTGCTTCAGCGGATCCAGGTCGGTGATGCGCATCGCGTAGGCAGCCATCGAGCCTGCCCCGGAGCCGCGGCCGGGGCCGACCCGGATGCCGTGTTCCTTGGCCCAGTTGATGAAGTCGGCCACCACCAGGAAGTAGCCGGCGAAGCCCATCTGCGCGATTACACCGACCTCGTAGTCGGCGCGCCGGCGCACCTCGTCCGTGACGCCGTCCGGGTAGCGGCGGCGCAGGCCGGCCTCGACCTCCTTGACGAACCAGGACTGCTCGGTCTCACCCTCCGGCACCGGGAACGCCGGCATGAAGTTGGCCGACTCGTTGAAGGTCACCGCGCACCGCTCGGCGATCAGCAGGGTGTTGTCGCAGGCCTCGCGCAGGTCGTACTTGTCGGCCCACAGCGAGCGCATCTCGGCCGGCGACTTGAGGTAAAAGTCCTTGGCGTCGAACTTGAACCGGTTGGGGTCGGCCATCGTCTTGCCGGACTGCACGCACAGCAGCACCTCGTGCGCGTCGGCGTCCTCCCGCCTGGTGTAGTGCAGGTCGTTGGTGGCCACCATGGGCAGGTTCAGATCCCGGGCGAGCCGGATCAGCCCGTCCCGGACCCGGGTTTCGATGTCCAGGCCGTGGTCCATCAACTCCAGGAAGAAGCTGTCCCGGCCGAAGATGTCCCGGAACTCGGCCGCGGTCGCCCGGGCCTTCTCATAGTTCCCGATGCGCAGCCAGGTCTGGATCTCACCGGACGGGCACCCGGTGGTCGCGATCAGCCCGCCGGCATACTCGGCGAGCAGTTCGCGGTCGGCTCGTGGCTTGTAGAAGAAGCCCTCCAGGCTGGACCGCGACGACAGCCGGAACAGGTTGTGCATGCCGGCGGTCGTCTCGGCCAGCAGGGTCATGTGGGTGAACGCGCCACCGCCGGAGACGTCGTCGTCGCCGCCGTTGTTCCAGCGGACCCTGGACCGGTCGGAGCGGTGGGTGTTCGGGGTGAGGTAGGCCTCCATGCCGATGATCGGCTTCACGCCGGCGGCGTTGGCCTGCTTGTAGAAATCGTAGGCGCCGAAGACGTTGCCGTGGTCGGTCATCGCCAGCGCCGGCATGCCCATTTCCGCCGTGGTCGCGAACAGGTCCTTCAACCGGGCCGCGCCGTCGAGCATCGAGTACTCGGTGTGCACGTGCAGGTGCACGAACGAGTCGGAGGCACCCGATGAGGTGGCGGAAACGGTCACAGCGGTGCCCTCGATTCGTCCAGGTGGCGCCCCACGTTCGGGCTGGCCAGCGGATTCCGATTCTGCACCCAGCCACCGACAACCACACTCAGGGTCGGCGTGTCGGCGGCGTGTCGCGTCCGGCCGCCCGGCACGTGCTTATTTGGTATCCGATCTACTCGCCCTGGCATGCGAATCGGATACGAAATGCCGGCCCTCAGGCCTCGGCCTCCAGGACGTCCAGCGCGTGCTGCAGGTCGGCCGGGAACGGGGAGCTGACCCGCAACTGCTCGCCGGTCGCCGGATGCTCGAAGGCCAGTTCCCGGGCGTGCAGCCACTGCCGGTTCAACCCCAGCTTGCGGCTGAGCACCGGGTCAGCGCCGTAGATCGTGTCACCGCAGCAGGGATGGCGCAGCGCCGCCATGTGCACCCGGATCTGATGGGTCCGCCCGGTCTCCAGTCGGATGTCGAGCAACGAGGCGGCCCGGTAGGCCTGCACGGTCTCATAGTGGGTGACGCTGGGCCGCCCGCCGGAGACCACCGCGAACTTCCAGTCCGAGGAGGGATGCCGGTCGATCGGGGCGTCGATGGTGCCGCTAGACGGATCGGGGTGGCCCTGCACCAGCGCCGAGTACCGCTTGTCCACCGTGCGCTCCTTGAAGGCACGCTTGAGGACGGTGTAGGCGCGCTCGCTCTTGGCCACCACCATCACGCCGGTGGTGCCGGCGTCCAACCGGTGCACGATGCCCTGCCGCTCCGGCGCGCCCGAAGTGGCCACGTCGATGCCCATCGCGGCCAGCCCCTGCACCACGGTCGGTCCGGTCCAGCCCATGCTGGGATGGGCGGCCACCCCGACCGGCTTGTCCACCACCACCAGGTCGTCGTCGGAGTACAGCACGACGAGCCCGTCCACCGGGATGGGCGGCGCGGCGGCCAGGTCGACCGGATCCGGGATGGTGATCTCCAGCAACGCACCACCGCGGACCTTCTCCGAGCGCATCGGCGCCCGAAAGTCCAGGGTGACCGCACCGTCGTCGATCAGGCCCGCCGCGACCGTTCGGGACAGGCCGAACATCCGCGAGATGGCGACGTCCAGCCGTAGCCCGGCCAACCCGTCGGGCACCGGCAGCAGCCGCGAGTCAGCCACCGCCGCGCTGCCGATCCAACTGTGCGGTCTTCGCCGGCCGCTGCCCGGCCAGGTCGATGCCGAGCAGCGAGACCAGCACCGCCAGGCAGCCGCCGACCACGATGCAGGAGTCGGCGAGGTTGAAGATCGGCCAGACGTGGCCGTCGTCGGCGAACAGCGAGATCCAATCGACCACATGGCCACGGCCGGGCGAGGGTGCCCGGAACAGCCGGTCGATCAGGTTGCCCAGCGCCCCGCCGAGCACCAGTCCGAGCGCAACCGCCCAGCCGATCGAGCGCAGCCGGCGAGCGGTGCGCACGATGACGCCCACCACCAGCACCGCGACCGCGGTGAGCACCACGGTGGCGCCGGTGCCGACCGAGAACGCCGCCCCGGAGTTGCGGGCCTGCACCAGGTAGATCGCGCCGCCGAGCAGCCGGATGGTGCGGTGGGGATCGATCCGGTCCACCACCAGCACCTTGCTGACCACGTCGGCGGTCAGCGCCAACGCCGCGACCAGCGCGAACAGCAGGATTCGGCGGTTTCGCGGGTCGGCTGGCGCGTTGGACGGTGGAGAACTCACCGTGTCATTGTCCCAGGCCGGACGGGGAGAACTCAGTGCCGCTCCTCCTTGGCCTTGCACTCGGCGTCCAGGGTCGCCATCGGCAATGCCATCAGCCGAGCCTTCGGGATCGGCTTGCCGCAGTTCTCGCACAACCCGTAGCTGCCGGCGTCGATCCGCTCCAGGGCATGCTCGATCTGGATCAGCAGATCGTGCCGGTTGGCGGCGATCGACTGCTCCTGCTCGCGCTCGAAGGTCATGCTGCCGGCATCGGCCTGGTCGTCACCGGCACCGTCGGTGTGGGTCTGCTGCAGGTCATTGAGCAGCACCAGCGACCGCTCGTACTCGGCCTGCATCTGGTCGTACTCTTCCTGCAGCCGCTCGCGGATCTCGCGCAGCTCGTCGGCGGTGAGATCCGGCTTCGGCGAAGCCTGGGCCGCCGTCGAGTCAGCCGGCTGGGACGGAGAGGCGGCCGGTTGCCGGGCCTGGGCCGACGATTTCGCGGGTTCGGCCGGCTTGGCCTGAGCGGGCTCGGATTGCGACCGGCTTGGCTGGCCGGCCGCCGCCGAATCTGCCGAGGAGGAGTCGGTTGGCGCGCTTTGCGCAGCCGGACTCGTGGACGCCGCAGCGGGAGTGTCAGCCGTGGCTGGTGCGGCCTTGACCGGACCAGCCTTGGTCGCGGCGGTCTTTGCCGCCGGCGCGGACTTCTTGCCCGGTACGGTCTTCGCGCCTCCGGTCTTGGCCGGACCGGTCTTGGTAGGAGTGGTCTCGGCGGACGCTGCTTTAGCGGGCGCAGCCTTCGCAGAGGTCGCCTTCGCAGAGGTCGCCTTCGCAGAGGTCGCCTTCGCAGAGGTCGCCTTCGCCGGTGTCGTCGTCGCGGCCTGGCCGGCCGCGTTGCTTGCGACCGACTTCGAAGCCGCTGCCTTGTTCGCCTTCGCCGGGGCGGACTTGGCAGCGGTCTTGGTCGGCGCGGCCTTGCTTGGTGCGGATTTGGCCGGTGCTGATTTAGCTGGGGTGGATTTGGCTGGGGTGGACTTGGTGACCTTGGCCGGCGTGGTCTGGGCCGCTGCCTTGTTCGCCTTCGCCGGCGAGGACTTGGCGGTCGCGGCCTGCGTGGCTGGCGCTGCCTTGGCAGCAGACTTCTTCGCGGGTGCGGCCTTGGCGGCGGACTTCTTGGCCGGCGCAGCGCTGGGGGCGGCGCTCTTCGCGGGCGCGGCCTTGCTGGCGGTCTTGGTCGGTGCGGCCTTGGCGGTCACCGTCTTCTTCGCCGGCGCTGCCTTGGCGGCAGTCTTGGCTGCCTTGGTCGGTGCGGCCTTGCTCGGTGCGGCCTTGGCGGCGGTCTTAGCGGCCTTGGATGGTGCGGCCTTGGCCGGAGCCGCCTTGCTGGCTGCCTTTTTGGCTGGCGCGGCCTTGGCGGCCGACCTTGCCGGCGCGGCCTTGGTTGGCGCGGCCTTGGCCGGAGCCGCCTTGCTGGCTGCCTTTTTGGCTGGCGCTGCCTTCGCTGCCGACTTGGCCGGCGCGGCCTTCACGGCCGACTTGGCCGGCGCGGCCTTGCTCGGCGCGGCCTTGGCCGGAGCGGCCTTGCTGGCTGCCTTCTTGGCTGGCGCTGCCTTCGCTGCCGACTTGGCTGGCGCTGCCTTCGCAGCCTTAGCCGGTGCGGCCTCCTTGGCGGGCGTCCCCTTCACAGCCGACTTCGCCGCCTTGGCTGGGGCGACCTTCGCGGACTTGACCGGTGTGGCCACCTTGGCGGGCACCGCCGTCGCAGCCGACTTCGCCGGTGCGGCCTTGCGGCCGACCGCGGACTTAGCCGGCGCGGACTTAGCCGGCACAGACTTCACAGACTTAGCCGGCGCAGACTTAGCCGGCGCGGACTTCGCAGTCTTGGCCGGCGCGGACTTGGCCGGAGCAGTCTTCGCCGCGGACTTGGCCGCCGCCGCCTGCTTCTTGGCCACTGCGGGCGCGGCTTTGGCCGCCGCCGCGGCCTTCTTGGCCGGGGTTTTGGCGGCCGAGGCCGTCGCTTTCGCGGTTTCTCCCGCTCGGCGCAACGCGCTACCGATTCGCCCTCGAACGCCGGCCATAACGCCCCTTTCGGCATATCTCCGGCCTAAGTGCAGTCGGAGTCCTTGGTTGTCCCCGCGATGTAGCTGGCTTGATCAGGGCCGCCAGAATACGGGCGGCAGCCTACCCAACTTAGGGGGCACGCCGCGCCCGACCCCGAACACCGGTCAGTGGCCACCCCCATCCGACCGCCGGACGAGCCACCAAGCCCAGCCAGCCCGACACCATGAGAGACACACCACGACCCCACGAGTATTGGTTGGCCGGCCGGTCCGCCGCAGCCCTACACTGGGCTCGGCGCAGACGAGGACAAGTAGGTCCGGCAACGAATCGCGAGCGATCCGGGGACGGTGGAAGCCCGGAGAGGAGTGCCGGATGCCAAATCACCTCCGAGCCTTCGGAAGAACGGGCCGCAGGCCTCAGTAGAACCGAGCGCAGTACCAACGAGCGGGCGTCCGAGCACCATCCGGACGTCAAGAGGGGTGGTACCGCGGCAGCGCAGCTGTCGTCCCTTCACACGAGGTGAGTGCTCGCCAACGGCGGGCGAAGCAAGTCCCACGGTGAAGGAGACTGAACGCAGATGGCCTACCAGCCGCTCCCGGCGCACGTGGACCTGCCCAGCACCGATCACGAGGTGCTGGCGTTCTGGGCCGATGCCAAGATCTTCCAGCGCAGCATGGACCGGACCGCGCAGGGCCCCAGCTACCTGTTCTACGAGGGGCCGCCGACGGCCAACGGGATGCCCGGCACCCACCACATCGAGGCGCGGGTGTTCAAGGACCTGTTCCCGCGCTTTCGGACCATGAAGGGCTACCACGTGCCCCGGATGGCCGGCTGGGACTGCCACGGGCTGCCGGTCGAGCTGGCGGTGGAGAAGGAACTCGGCTTCACCGGCAAGGCCGACATCGAGCGGTACGGCATCGCCGAGTTCAACGACCGGTGCCGGGCGTCGGTACAGCGGCACGTCGATCAGTTCACCCAGCTGTCGGAGCGAATGGGTTACTGGTGCGACTACGACAACGCCTACTGGACGATGAACTCCAGCTATGTCGAGTCGGTCTGGTGGGCGTTGAAGCAGATCTTCGACTCCGGCCTCCTGTCCGAGGACTACCGGGTTGCGCCGTACTGCCCGCGCTGCGGCACCGGCCTGTCCGACCACGAGGTGGCCCAGGGCTACGAGACGGTCGTCGACCCCTCGGTCTACGTCCGGTTCCCGGTGACCTCCGGCGAGTGGGCCGGCAAGGCCGACCTGCTGGTGTGGACGACCACCCCCTGGACGTTGGTGTCCAACACCGCGGTCGCGGTGAACCCGGAGGTGACCTACCTGGTCACCCGCAGCGGCCACGGCACCCTGGTGGTGGCCGAGCCGCTGGCCGAGCGGGTACTCGGCGCGGATTACGAGGTGCTGCGGTCCTACGCGGGCACCGAGCTGGAACGCTGGCGCTACCAGCGCCCGTTCGAGCTGGTGCAGATCGGGGATGCCGATCAGCTGGCGCACTACGTGGTGCTGGCCGACTACGTGACCACCGACGACGGTACCGGCCTGGTGCACCAGTCCCCCGCCTTCGGAGCCGAGGACCTCGCCGTCTGCCGGGCGTACGGGCTGCCGGTGGTCAACCCGATCGGCAAGGACGGGCACTTCCTGCCCGAGGTGGCCAGCGTCGGCGGGCTCTTCTTCAAGGACGCCGACGAGCCGCTGGTGGCCGACCTGAAACAGCGTGGGCTGCTGTTCAAGCACGTCGCCTACGAGCACGCCTACCCGCACTGCTGGCGCTGCCACACCCCGCTGATGTACTACGCGCTGCCGTCCTGGTACGTCCGGACCACCGCGCGCAAGCAGGAGTTGCTGGCGCAGAACGAGGCGACCAACTGGTATCCCGAGACGATCAAGCACGGCCGGTACGGCGACTGGCTGACCAACAACATCGACTGGGCGCTGTCGCGCGACCGGTACTGGGGGACGCCGCTGCCGATCTGGCGCAACGACGCCGACCCGAGCCGGCTGGTCTGCGTCGGCTCGCTGGCCGAGCTGTCCGAGCTGACCGGCACCGACCAGTCGGAGCTGGATCCGCACCGGCCGTACGTGGACGCGCCGACCTTCACCCTGCCGGGCGTGGAGGGCACCTTCCGCCGGGTGCCGCAGGTGATCGACGCGTGGTTCGACTCGGGCTCCATGCCGTTCGCCCAGTTCGGGGCGCCGCATCGCAACGCCGAGCTGGCACGCGCGTCCTATCCGGCGGATTTCATCTGCGAGGCGATCGACCAGACCCGCGGCTGGTTCTACACGCTGATGGTCATCGGAACGCTGGTGTTCGACCAGAGCTCCTACCGCAACGTGATCTGCCTCGGCCACATCATCGCCGAGGACGGCCGGAAGATGAGCAAGCACCTGGGCAACATCCTGGAGCCGATGCCGTTGCTGGAGCGGCACGGCGCCGACGCCCTGCGCTGGTTCATGGCCGCCTCCGGCTCACCCTGGTCGCAGCGCCGGATCGGGCACAAGGTGCTGGAGGAGATCGCCTCCAAGGTGCTGCGCACCTACTGGTCGCTGGCCTCCTTCCAGTCCCTGTACGCCCGGGCCAACGACTGGGAGCCGGGTGCGACGGCCTCGACCGGTGAGCCGGCCGTGCTGGATCGCTGGGCGCGCGCGGAGACCGCTCGGGTGGCGGCCGAGGTGGACGCGGCGCTGGAGGACTACGACTCCGCGCGCGGCGGCCGGGCGCTGGCCGGGCTGATCGACGACCTCTCGAACTGGTACGTGCGCCGCTCCCGGCGCCGGTTCTGGGAGGGCGACGAGTCGGCGCTGCAGACCCTGCACGACTGCCTGGAGACGCTCACCCGGCTGTTGGCGCCGTACGTGCCGTTCGTCACCGAGGCGGTCTGGCGGGCGATGTTCGCCGAGTCCACCGGCATCGAGTCGGTTCACCTGGCCAGCTGGCCGCAGGCCGGCCCGGAGACAGCCGATCGGGCGCTCGCCGAGCAGGTGGCGCTGGTCCGCCGGCTGGTCGAGCTGGGCCGGGCTGCCCGGGCCGCTTCGAAGGTCAAGACCAGGCAACCGCTGGCCCGTGCGCTGATCTCGGCGCCGGGCTGGAGCCAGTTGCCGGCCGAGCTGCGGGCCGAGGTGGCCGAGGAGCTGAACGTGGTCGAGCTGGCCGAGCTGGCCAACTCCGCCGACCTCATCGATGTCACGGTCAAGCCCAACTTCCGGGCGCTGGGCAGGCGATTCGGCTCCCGCACCAAGCAGGTGGCCGACGCGATCGGTACGGCGGACGCCGCCGCGGTGGCCGCCTCGCTGCGCCAGCAGGGCACCTACTCCCTCGGCGAGTTCGGCGAGATCAGCGCCGATGAGCTGGTGGTCAGCGAGGTGCCGGTGTCCGGCTGGGCGGTCGAGAGCGGCGGCCAGGACACGGTGGCGCTGGATCTGGAACTCACCCCGGAGCTGCGCCGGCTGGGCACGCTGCGCGACATCGTGCGGATCGTCCAGGAGGCACGCAAGAGCGCCGGGTACGAGGTGACCGACCGGATCGAGCTGCACTGGCAGGTCGGCGGCTCACCGGAGCCGGCCGAGGCGATCCGCGAGCATGCGGGCGAGCTGGCCCGTGAGGTGCTGGCCAGCAACCTGGTCGAGGGCGCGCCGGCCGAGCCGGATGGCTTCTACCGCGGCAGCGATGAGGAGCTCGGCCTGCACCTGTGGCTGCGCCGCTGACCGGTTGAACCCGGGCCTCGGCTTCTGGTTTCGTATCCGATTCGCTCGCCCTGGCGATCAGATCGGATACGAAACCGGCGGCCGACGGCCTCTCGGCTCGGGTTGCGGCTCAGCCGGTGATGCGATTGTCCGGGTCGCAGGCGGCGCACGGCGTGAAGCCGTCGGTCACCGCCTGGCTAAGGCTGACCGGCTCGGCGGTGCCGTCCAGGTGCCGGCATTCGGCCAGGTGATAGCGGGGACGGCCGTCGATCACCCACACCCGCGACTGGCCGTGCCGATCCAGTGGCGCAACGGTGTCGGCGGCCGGCGGCTCATCGGCCGGTGACTCCTCGCCCGGCGGCGCGGGCGGAGCGGCCTCGGCAACCGCGACCGGCTGGGTCGCGGCGGTCCCGACCGCCGGCTGCGCGCTTCCGGCCGGTGCCGCACCCCCGGCCACCGGGGCCGAGACCTGAGCGGCCGGTGCCGCACCCCCGGCCACCGGCGCCGAGACCTGAGCGGCCGGTGCGGCACCCCCGGCCAGCGGCGCCCCAGCCTCAGCGATGGGATCCGCACTCTCGGCCCGAGCCGCCGCTGCCCGCCGGCCGGCGTCGGCCGCCGCGGCGGCTAATACCCGGGTGGCCTCGTCCTGCTCCGCCTCGAGCTTGGCCAGCCGCTCGGCCTCGGCACGGTTGGCCTGCGCCAGCTCCGACCGTCGCTGCCGGCCACGCACGATGACCGCCACCGCGATCAGGCTGAGCGCGATCGAGCACGCCGCCAGGGCCGAGTTGCTGCCGACCAGCGCCAGCACCAGCAGTGCCAGCGCGGCAACCAGCAGCACCAGGATCAGGATCTGCACACGAGCCGCCTAGACCACACCGACCGCCCGATCAGTGTCGCCGGCTGGTCAGGCCTTCTCCGGCTGCTTGTCGGCGGTGGCGTTGTTGGCCGCGTCCGCCCGGTTGCTGCTGGCGTCCAGGTCGCGCAGCTGGGATTCCAGGTAGCTCTTGAGCCGGGACCGGTACTCGTGCTCGAAGGTGCGCAGCTCCTCCAGCCGCTTCTCCAACGCCGCCTTGCGCTGCTCCAGCTGGCTGGTGATCTGGTTGCGCCCGCTGCTCGGCCTCCTGGACCGTGTTGGCGGCCTTGGCCCGCGATTCCCGGTCCAGCTGGTCGGCTCGTGCCTGGGCCTCGGAGACGGTCTTCTCGTGGAACGTGCGAGCCTCGCTCTGCACCCGCTCCTGGTGCGCCTTGGCGTCGGCCAGCGCCTTCTCGTACTGCGCCTTGGCAGCCGCGGTCTGCTCGTCGGCGGCCTGCTGGGCCAGCGCGAGCACCCGCTCGGCCTGCGCCAGCTGGGAGGCCGCACCACCGGCCCCGGCCGCACCGGCCGCGGCGCCGCCGGCAGCCCGCGCCTGAGCCGCCTCCTGCTGTGCCTGGGCGGCAGCCTGCTGGGCCTGCTGGGCCTGCTGGCGGGCCTGGGTGAGCGCCGCCTCCAGCTCGCTGACCCGCGAGGACAGCCGCTTGCTCTCCTCCCGCGCCTGGTTCAGCGCGGCCGCGTCGGCCCCATTGCCCGGTGCCGGCTGCGCCTGCTGGCGGGCCTGGGTGAGCGCCGCCTCCAGCTCGCTGACCCGCGAGGACAGCCGCTTGTTCTCCTCCCGGGCCTGGTTCAGCGCGGCCGGGTCGGCACCGCCGCCGACCGGCCGGAGCACCGGACCCGTTGCGCAGGTCGGTGTTCTCCTCGATCAGGCGGGCCAACTCGACCTCGATGATGTCGAGGAACGCGTCAACCTCCTCCTCGTCATACCCGCGCTTGCCGATCGGGGGCTTCTTGAAGACCACATTGTGGACTTCAGCGGGAGTCAAAGGCATCGGGTCACCTCATATGCGCTAGATGGTGAACCTGCTCCAGGTCCGCCAGCCGGTCGTTCGGACAGTCGTACAAAAGTATGAGCCACGCTGCTGGTTGAACGGTTGCTCGGCACACCCGCTGGCTGAGCGGGTGCATAGGGAGAATAGCGAGTTGGCCTGTCCGGGTGCCGCACGAGCCCCGAAGTCCCAGGCCCGGCCGGGCGACTTGTCAGGCTGGTCCGTTTGGCTGCTGCCGGGTTCAGGACGAGGCCGCCATGCTGTCGACAAAGATCCGCAGGATCCACACGATCAGCAGCAGCACCCAGACACTGACGTCCAGGTTGATGCCGCCTAGCCGCAGCGGCGGAATCACTCGCCGCAGCGCCTTCATCGGCGGGTCGGTAACCACGAAGACCACCTCCAGGCCGATTGCCGCGGCGCCGACCGGCCGCCAGGACCGGGCGAAGCTGCGCGTGGTCTCGACGATCAACCGGGCGATGATCAGCAGGTAGAAGACCAGCAGCACCAGCCCGATCGCTGCCCAGAAGGTCGCCATGAGTCCATTCTCGCATCAGCACCGGAACCGACCGACGAGAGAACTGCCTCGACGTCCGTTCAGCTCTGGTTGTAGAAGCCGCCTTCGACGATGCGTTGCTTGTCCGCGGCGGTGACCGAGACGTTGTGCGGGCTGAGCAGGAACACCTTCGGGGTCACCCGCTCGATGCTGCCGTGCAGACCGAAGGTGAGGCCGGCGGCGAAGTCGACCAGTCGCTTGGCGTCGGCATCGTCCATCTCGGACAGGTTCATGATCACCGGCGTGCCGGCTCGGAACTGCAGCCCGATGGTCTTGGCCTCGTTGTAGGTACGCGGGTGCAGCGTGGTGATCCGCTGCGGCGGCTGCTCGTAGCTCGTCTCGTACTCGTCGTAGGTCTCGGTCGACCTCGGCCGGCGGCTCGTAGCCCCGCGACGTGGCTCACCTCGGTCTCCCGGCGGTGGTAGTGGGGATCCCGGGCCAGGGTGCCGTAGGACTCGGTGCCGCCCTCGGCGTAGTCGTCGTCCTCGACCAGCCCGAGGTAGACGCCCATCTTCCGAAAGGCTGTTGCCATGTCGTCCTCCTGAATCCCAAGCAGCCGTGCGCGGCCGGACCGCCTCGCCCGACGCTATCGAAAGTGTGTGGCACGACGGCCGAGCAACGCCGTACCGACACGCACATGTGTCGCGCCGTGCCGGATGGCGGCCTCCAGATCGCCGCTCATGCCGGCCGAGATCACCGTCGCGCCCGGGTGTGCCGCTCGGACCGCCGCCGCCGCCCGGGCCAGCCGGGCGAAGGCCGGACCCGGATCGGCGTCCAGCGGCGCGACCGCCATCACCCCGGCCAGCCGCAGGCTGTCCAGCCCCGCTATCCGGTCGGCCAGCCGCAGCATCTCGTCCTGGGCGCTGCCGCCCCGGCCGGTGCCGGCTTCGGGGGCGTCCAGGCTGAGCTGCACGAGCACCGGCAGTCGCCGGCCGGCTCGCCCGGCGGCACCGGCCAACGCATCGGCCAGCTGCGGGACGGTCCACGCTGTGCACCAGGTCGGCGTACCGGACGACCGAGCGGGCCTTGTTGGTCTGCAGTTGGCCGATGAAGTGCCAGCGCACCGGCCGGCTGCTGAGCTCGGCGAACTCAGCAGCCTTGGCCGAGGCCTCCTGGTCCCGGTTCTCGCCGAGGTCGGTCACCCCGAGTTCGGCGAGGTGGACGGCGTCGGTGGCCGGAAAGAACTTGGTCACCGCGATCAGGCTGACCTGCTCGGCCGGACGGCCGGCGGCCTGGCAGGCGGCATCGATCCGGTCGCGCACCTGCCGCAGGTTCTCGGCGATCTCGGTTCGGCGGGCATCCGGGTCTGTCATCGCCGGATGCCCGCCGAGGTCGGTGTGGCCAGCGGGCCGGGTAGTTCGACCGGAGAGCGGGCATTACTTGAGGAAATCGGGCACATCCAGCTCTTCGTCGAGTTCCACCGGTCGCCGGCCTGGCGTGGTCGCGGTCGCCGCCCGGCTTGCCGGGGAGGTGCCGGCGGAGGTGGTCGACGGCGACCACACCACGCCGGAGGTGCCGGCCACCGGCTGGGCCGGGGCCGGCTGGTGGCCGTTCACGCCGGCCGGCCGGCTAGCGGCGGCCGGGTCGGCCTCCCGGCGCACCTCGACCTTCTTGTACGGCAGTTGGCCCGAGTCGAACCCGGCCGCGATCACGGTCACCTTGACCTCGTCGCCGAGGGTGTCGTCGATGACCGCGCCGAAGATGATGTTCGCGTCGGGGTGGGCCGACTCGGCCACCAGCGAGGCGGCGTCGTTGATCTCGAACAGGCCGAGGTCCGAGCCGCCATAGATGGACAGCAGCACGCCGTGCGCACCCTCCATGCTGGCTTCCAGCAGCGGGGAGGCGATCGCCATCTCGGCAGCGGCTCGGGCTCGGCCGTCACCGCGCGCCGAGCCGATGCCCATCAGGGCCGAGCCGGCACCGCTCATCACGCTCTTGACGTCGGCGAAGTCGAGATTGATCAGGCCCGGCGTGGTGATCAGGTCGGTGATGCCCTGCACGCCGGACAGCAGCACCTGGTCGGCACTGCGGAAGGCGTCCATCACCGAGACGTTGTGGTCGGAGATCTGCAGCAGCCGGTCGTTCGGGATCACGATCAGGGTGTCGCACTCGGCCCGCAACTGCTCGATGCCCACCTCGGCCTGGGTGGCCCGCTTCTTGCCCTCGAAGGAGAACGGGCGGGTCACCACGCCGATGGTCAGCGCGCCCAGCTTGCGGGCTGATGCTGGCGATCACCGGGGCGCCGCCGGTGCCGGTGCCGCCGCCCTCGCCCGCGGTCACGAAGACCATGTCGGCGCCCTTGAGCACCTCCTCGATCTCGTCGCGGTGGTCCTCGGCCGCCTTGCGCCCGACCTCCGGCTGGGCTCCGGCACCGAGGCCCCGGGTCAGTTCGCGCCCGACGTCGAGTTTCACGTCGGCGTCGGACATCAGCAGGGCCTGCGCGTCGGTGTTCACCGCAATGAACTCGACACCCTTCAGGCCCTGCTCGATCATCCGGTTGACGGCGTTCACGCCGCCGCCGCCGACTCCGACGACCTTGATCACAGCGAGGTAGTTGTGCGGTGAGCTCATGTGCATTCCTTCGGTGGGCCGCTGGGAGCCTCGGTGGCTCAAACTCTCATCCTCAGGTAGAACGTTAATGTTATGTCAACCTGAGCGATGAATGCGAAAGTAGTTCGCGGTGGCTGCGATCCGGGTAGGCGCGCCGAGCCGGCGCAAAGAATGCGGCCAGCGGAAACGACCCCGGTCAACGGCCGCGGCTGATCACCGAGCTGGGATCGCTCACATCGAAGTAGCTGCCCGGCTGGTGCACCAGCACCGGCACCAGCTTGGCCTTCTCCCCGCTCCGGTCGGTGCCGCCCCACAGCACGGTCCGTCCGTCGGTCAGCGTCAGGGTGATGCTCTGCACGGTCGGCACCGCGATCCGCTGCACCGCACCGGCGAAGCTGGCCGGCAGCGCGCCGGCCACCGTGGCAGCGGCCGCCGAGCGCTGCGCATCGCCCGTCACCTCCAGTTCCGGCAACCCCCGAGGCGGTCGCGCCAGCGTGCCGAACTGGACGTTGTCGGCGTCGACCAGCACCGCGCCGTCGGCGTCCAACCGGTAGCCGACGGCCACCCGCTCGGTGACCCGGATGCGCACGGTGGACGGGTAGCTGGTGCTCACCGAGACCGTCCGGATCGCCGGTATGGCGGCGATCCGATCCCGCACCGCGCCGGTGTCCAGCCGGGCCAGCGGGCTGCCGTGCCGGATCCCGGCGGCCGCGCTGATCTGCGCCGCGCTCACCCGGTGCTCACCGCTGATTGCCACGGTGCGTGCCCCGAGCAGGCCGGAGAAGCCGACCAGCCAGCCGACGATCAGCACCAGCGCGGCCACCGCGGCCGGAACCAGCCAGCGCCGGGCCGGCCACCGGCTGGGCGAGGCCGCGACCGCGCCGCGTTCGAGCAGGCCGGTCATCCGTCCTCCCGGCCGGCCAGTTCGGCCAGGATCAGCGGAGCCTGCAGGTGGACGTCGCCAATGCCCATGGTCAGCACCAGGTCACCCTCACCGGCCAGGCCGGCGACCAGCGCGGCAACCGCGTGCCAGTCCGGCTGGTAGTGGACCCGATCTGCCGGCAGCGGCACCTGCTCGGCGATCAGCTCCCCGGTCACGCCGGGGATCGGCTTCTCCCGGGCGGGAAAGATGTCCAGCAGCACGGCGACGTCGGCCACCGCCAGCGCCTGGCCGAATTCGATGGCGAAGGTCTGGGTACGGCTGTAGGTGCCGGGCTGGAAGACCGCGATCAGCCGTCCCCGCCGGCCGGTGCGGGCCGCCTCGGCCTCCAGCAGGCCAGTCGCGGCGGTCAGCTGGGCGCGGATCTCGGTCGGGTGGTGGGCGTAGTCGTCGTACACCCGCACCCCGGACGCGGTGCCGCGCAGCTGGAACCGGCGGTCCACCCCGGCAAAGTCGCGCCAGGCCGCGGCGGCGGCCGCCGGCTCCGCGCCGAGTTCGGCCAGCACCAGCAGCGCCGCGGTGGCGTTGAGCGCCATGTGCTCGCCGACGAGCGAATCGACGCTGAACTCCAGCGGACGCTCGGCCAATCCGGTGACGGTGAAGCGCACCCCGCGCTCGCCGGCGGCCACGTCGTGCACCCGCACCTCGGCACCCGCGCCGGTGCCGTAGCCGCGCACCCGCCGGCCCAGCGCCCTGGCGTACTCGCCGATCCGCATCGCGCCCGGATCATCGGTGCACACGACCAGCACCGCGTCCGGTGCCGTGCGGTCCACGAACAGCTCGAAGGCGCGGAACACCCCGGCCAGGTCGCCGTGGTTCTCCAGGTGGTCGGCCTCCACGTTGGTGATCACCGCGAGGTCCGGGTGCAGCAGCAGGAACGAGCCGTCGCTCTCGTCCGCCTCCACGATGAAGTCCCTGCCGGTGCCAGCATGGCCGTTGGTGTGTCCCTGCCGCAGGTTCGCCCCGATCGCGAACGAGGGATCGAGCCCGGCCGCGGTGGCAGCGGCGACCAGCAGCGAGGTGGTGGTGGTCTTGCCGTGGGTGCCGGCGATGGCCACCGTCCGGTGTCCGGTCACCAGCGCGCCGAGCGCGGCGGCCCGCCGCAGCACCGGCAGGCCGGCCTGCCGGGCGGCGAACAGCTCGACGTTGTCCGGCTGGATCGCGGTGGTGTACACCAGCGTGTCGGTGCCGGCCAGGTGATCCGGGGAGTGGCCGAGCCGGATCTCGGCACCGAGCGAGCGCAACTCGGCGGCGGTGTCGGACTCCCGGGTCTCGCAACCGCTGACCGGGTAGCCGCGCTCCAACAGCAACCGGGCCAGCGCACTCATCCCGGAACCGGCGATGCCCATCAGGTGCAGCCGGCCCAGCTGTCCCGGCTCCGGGATCTGCTCGGTGGCCGCCGAACTCACCAGCGCGGCACCCGGCGGTGCCCAGCCGGCCGGCCGGGCGTAGCTGGACTGGTGCCGGTGTGCGGCGTCGGATGCTTGGCCGGGCGGATGCTCGGCGTCCCGGTCAGCCATGCCGCTGCCCAGCCAGCTCGAGGATCCGGCGGGCCATGATCTGCGCGGCGTCGCGGCTGGACGATCGTCGGGCGGCGCTCGCCATGGCCGCCAGCCGCTGCCGGTCGCGCAGCAGCGGCAGCACGTTGCCGCTGATCCAGTCGGCGGTCAGCTCGGCGTCCGGCACCAGCAGGCCACCGCCGGCCGCGGCCACCGGCCGGGCGTTGAGGCCCTGCTCGCCGCCGCGCAGCGGCAGCGGGACGTAACAGGCCGGCAGACCGACCGCGGTCAACTCGGCCACCGTCATCGCGCCGGACCGGCAGAGCACGAAATCGGCGGCCGCGTAGCCGGCGGCCATGTCGGACAGGTACGGCACCACCCGGTACGGCGGCTCGTCCGGCTGCCGGTCCGGCGGCGTGACCGGGTTCTTCGGCCCGGGAATGTGCAGCACCTGCACACCGGCCTCGGCCAGCTCCCGCTGCGCACCGAGCACCGTGTGGTTGATCCGCATCGCGCCCTGCGAGCCGCCGGTGACCAGCAGGGTGGGCAGGTCCGGCCGCAACCCGAAGCGGTCCCGGGCGGCCGGCCCGGCGGCGACCCGATCCAGTTCCAGGATGGCCGGCCGCAGCGGCATGCCGATCGGCGTGCCGTGTGCCAGCCGGACCGAGGCCGAGGCGGTGAACACCTCGCGGGTCAGCCGGGCCGCGATGCGGTTGGCCACGCCGGCCCGGGCGTTGGCCTCGTGCACCACGATCGGAACCCCGTTACGCCGGGCAGCCAGGTAGCCGGGCAGCGCGACGTAGCTGCCGAAGCCGACCAGCACGTCGGCCTGCAGCCGCCGCAGCACCGCACCAGCCGCCCGGACCGCCGCGGCCAGCCGGACCGGGGTGCTCAGCAGATCGAGATTCACCTTGCGCGGCAACGGAACCGGCGGAATCAGCTCCAGCGGGTAGCCGCGTTCCGGTATCAGCGTGGCATCCAGGCCGCGCCGGGTGCCGATCGCGGTGATGACGGCCTCGGGTGCCAGCGCCCGGATCGCGTCGGCAACGTTCATGGCCGGTTCGATGTGGCCGGCGGAGTGCCCTCCGGCGATGACGATGCGTGCCATCGGCTCACGCGCCTCGCCGGGACGCGCTCGGCCGTCCGGGCGGCTTGGCCCCACCCGGACGGTTCGCCGCGGGCTTGGCCGGTGTCGCGCGCCGGACGGGCGGGGCGGGTTGGGCGGCTTGTGCGGTTGGGCTTGCGGGCTTGGCGGATAGGCTCGCGGGCTTGGCGGCTCGGTCCGTCGCCCTGGCCGACCGGTCCGTCGCCTTGGTGGGCCGGTCCGTCGCCTTCGCCGGCTGGCCGGTGGCCCTGGTCGGCGTGCTCGACTGTGGAGTGCCCAGCCGCAGCAGGCGCACCCAGCGCGCCGAGGTGCCGGCCGCGCTGGCCCGGCGCGCGGCCAGCACCGCCGCCGGTTCGTGCCGGGCGAAGGAGACGAGCATGCCGAGCACCGCGCAGGTGAGCAGCAGCGAGGTGCCGCCGTCGGAGATGAACGGCAACGGGATGCCGGTGACCGGCAGCAGCGCGGTCACGTAGCCGATGTTGATCAGCGCCTGGCCGGCGATCCAGATCGCGGCGCCGCTGGCCGCCAGCCGGACGAACGGATCCCGGCTGCGCAGCGCGATCCGCATGGCGGCATAGGTGAACAGCGCGAACAGGCCGAGCACCACGGTGCAGCCGAGCAGTCCCAGCTCCTCCCCCACCACGGCGAAGACGTAGTCGGTGTTGGCGTTCGGTACCCAGCCGTACTTCGAGGTGCCCTGGCCAAGGCCGACGCCGAACAGCCCACCGCTGCTCAGCGCGTACAGCCCCTGCATGGTGTGGTAGCCGGCGCCCTGCGGATCCAGGTTCGGATGCAGGAACGTGGTGATCCGCTGCACCCGCCACGGCTCCAGCAGGGTCAGCAGCGACACCGCGCCGGCAACCAGCACCAGCAGGCCGGTGAAGTAGCGCAGCGGCAGCCCGACCATCCAGAGCAGGCCGAGCAGGATCAGCAGGAAGCACAGCGAGGTCCCCAGATCCGGCTCGGACATCACCAGCGCGACCATGGCCGCGAAGCCGGGCACCAAAGGCACCAGGACGTGCCGGGCGCGCCGCAGGCTCTTCAGGCTTTCCTTGCGGGCCAGCAGATCCGCGCCCCAGATCAGCACCGCAAGCTTGGCGAACTCCGACGGCTGCACGGTCAGCGGGCCGAGTTGGATCCAGCGGCGGGCGTCGTTGATGGTCACCCCGATGCCGGGCAGCAGCACGCCGACCAGCGCGCAGATGGCCAGCGCCAGCACCGGGTAGGTCAGCCGCCGGTAGGCCGCCGGCGGCATCCGCACGGTCAGCCAGAACACCGGCAGCCCGAGCAGGATGAACTCCGCCTCCTTGATCAGCTGGGTCCACGGCGCGTCGCCGGTGGTGTGCACCGAGGCGGAGATGGTGGTGGAGGCCGACATCAGCACGCCGAGGAACAGCAGCCCGCAGCCGGCGCCGAGCAGCAGTTGCAGTGATGCGTACGGGCTCTCCAGGTACCGCCTTGGCGCGCCCAGCACCCGACGGTCGACCACTTGCTCGGCGACCATCAGCGTCCCGGAAGCGCCCGCACGGCTGCCTGGAACGCCAGCCCGCGGGCGCCGTAGTCGCAGAACATGTCCTTGGAGGCCGCGGCCGGCGCCAGCAACACCACGTCGCCGGCACGCGCCAGCGACGTGGCTGCAGCCACGATCTCCCGCATGGCTCCATCGTCGGTCCTGGCCACCTCGATCACCGGGAGGTCCGGCGCGTGTCGAGAAAGTGCCGCCGAGATTGTGGCCCGGTCCACCCCGAGCAGCACCGCACCGGCGAGCCGGCCGGCGTGCTCGGCCACCAGCGGCTCCACGTCGGCACCCTTGAGCTGGCCGCCGGCGATCCACACCACCCGCGGATAGGCGGCCAGCGAGGCCGCTGCCGCGTGCGGATTGGTGGCCTTGGAGTCATCGACGTAGCGCACCCCGGCGACCTCGGCCACAAACTGGTTGCGGTGCGGATCCGGTGCGAACGCCCGCAACCCGGCGACGATCGCCTCGTCCGGCACCGGCAGCGTGCTGGCCAGCGCGGCGGCGGCCAGCGCGTTGGCCACGTTATGCGGCCCGGGCGGGCGGATCTCGGCGACCGGCAGCAGCGGGTTCCCGGCCGCGGTCACCAGCATCCCGCCGGCCACCCCGAACCGGCCGGCAGCCGGCGGGCCGAGGCTGAACTCGAGGATCTCGCCTGGCTGCTCGGCCAGCAGCCGGGCCACCGCCTCGTCGTCGGCGTTGCCGATCGCGTGCCGGGCGGTGAACACCTTCGCCTTGGCCCTGGCGTAGGCCTGCATCGAGCCGTGCCAGTCCAGATGGTCCTCGGCCAAGTTCAGCAGGGCCCCGGCGTGCGGTCGCAGCGTGCTGGAGAAGTGCAGTTGGAAGCTGGACGCCTCCACCGCGAGTACCTGGTAGCCGGGCTCGGCCAGTACCGCATCGATCGCCGGCACTCCGACATTGCCGACCGCGGCGGCGCGCAGGCCGGCGGCGATCAGCATCGACTCGAGCATCCGGACGGTGGTGGTCTTGCCGTTGGTACCGGTGAGCATCAGCCAGCGCGGCTTCGGATCCCGCTGGATCCGCCAGGCGAACTCCAGCTCGCCGAGCACCTCGACGCCGGCGACGTTCGCCGCGGCCAGCACCGGGTGGGCGGGCAGCAGGCCGGGCGAGGTGACCACCGCGTCGATGCCGGCCGGCAGGCCGGTCAGCCGGCCCAGGAACTCCGCCCCGGCCGGCAGCGCAGCCGGCGTCACGAGGTCGTCGGTGAGCAGCGGCCGGGCGCCCAGCGTGAGCAGCGCCCGCACCGCCGACAGCCCGGCCAGCCGGGCGCCGCAGACCAGCACGGTCCGGCCGTGGAAGTCGGTCATTTGCTCTTCGCGCAAGCGCTCATCGCCCGCTCGCTCCGCTCCTCACTCACTTCGTTCGCTGCGATGCTCACTCGCTGCGTCATTTGCTCTTCGCGCAAGCGCTCATCGCCCGCTCGCTCCGCTCCTCACTCACTTCGTTCGCTGCGATGCTCACTCGCTCGGCTCCGGCATGGCGCTACCCGTGTGAGATGAATTCGGCATAGAACAGGCCCATCCCGAACGCCACCGCCAGCCCGGCCACGATCCAGAACCGGATGATGGTGGTGATCTCGTCCCAGCCACCGAGTTCGAAGTGGTGGTGGAACGGTGCCATCCGGAACACCCGGCGACCGGTGCCGGTCCGGATCCGGGTGAACTTGAACCAGCCGGTCTGGATCACGCTGGACAGCGTCACCACCGCGAACAGGCCGCCCAGCACCACCAGCAGCAGTTCGGTGCGGGACAGGATCGCCAGGCCCGCCATCAGCCCGCCGAGCGCCATCGAGCCGGTATCGCCCATGAAGATCTGGGCCGGCTTGGCGTTCCACCACAGGAAGCCGAAGCAGGCCCCCATCGCGGCCGCGGCGATCAGCGCCAGATCTTGCGGATCGCGCACCGCGTAGCAGCCGGACAGTGCCGGGCCGGGATCGCAGGAGCTGCGGAACTGGATGAAGGTGACCAGGGTGTAGGCGCCCATCACCATGGCCGAGCTGCCGGCCACCAGCCCGTCCAGGCCGTCGGTCAGGTTCACCGCGTTCGTGGTCGCGGTGATGATCAGGTAGGCCAGCAGCAGGAAGCCGATGAAACCGATGGACAGCCCGGCGATGTCGCGCACGTAGGAGATGTGCTTGGAGGCCGGCGTCAGCCCCCTCCGGTTGCGGAACATCATCGCCCCGGCACCGAACAGCAACGCGACCACCAACTGGCCGAGGAACTTGGCCCGGGCTCGCAGGCCGAGGCTGCGCCGGTGCCGCAGCTTGATGAAGTCGTCCAGGAAGCCGACCCCGCCGGAGCCGAGCATCAGGAACAGCAGCAGCAGCCCGGAGGCGGTCGGGCCCGAGTCGTGCCGGAACGAGCCGATCAGGTGGGCCACGCCGTAACCGATGATGGTCGAAGCCATGATCACGACCCCGCCCATGGTGGGCGTGCCGCGCTTGACCAGGTGGCTCTTCGGGCCGTCGTCGCGGATCTCCTGGCCGATGCCCTCGCGGCGGAAGTAGCGCACCACCAGCGGCGTGCACAGGATCGAGGTGAGCAGCCCGAACAGGGCCGCGATGAGGATCGTCTTCATGCCTGTTCGCGGTCCTGACCGCGCTCGGCCAGGCCGGCGACCAGCGCCTGGGCCACCCGCTGCAGCTCGGCAGCCCGGGAACCCTTGACCAGCACCACGTCGCCCGGCTCGAGCAGGCCGAGCAGCTGCCGGACGGCGGCGTCGTGGTCGGCCACCCACTGCGCCTCGCCGTTCCAGGAGCCCTCCAGCGCGGCTCCGTTGGCGATCGGCCGGGCCGCCTCGCCCACCGCCAGCAGCAGGTTGACGTCCAGCCGCACCGCCAGCCGGCCGATCGCGTCGTGCGCGGCAACGGATTCGGCGCCGAGCTCGGCCATCTGGCCGAGCACCGCGATGCTGCGCCGCCGGCCGGTTCCCTCGCCGGACAGGATGGCCAGGCTCTTCAGAGCGGCCCGCATCGACTCCGGGTTGGCGTTGTAGGCGTCGTTCACCACGGTCACCCCCGCCACCTCGGTGACCTCCATCCGCCAGTGCGAACGCGGTGTCGCGGCCGACAGCGCCTCAGCCACCTCGGGCAGGCCCATGCCGAGCTCGACGGCCATCGCGGCGGCCGCCAGGGAGTTGGACACCTGGTGCTCGCCGACCAGCCGCAGCGCGACCGGGGCCTGCTGCCCGCCGGCGAGCAGGGTGAACCGCGCCTGGCCGGTGGGCCCGACCACCACCGACTCGGCCCGCACGTCGGCTGCCGGCTGCTCGCCGAAGGTGATCACCCGGGCGTCCGTTCGCGCGGCCATCGCCAGCACCCGCGGGTCGTCGGCGTTGAGCACCGCCAACCCCTGCGGCGACAGCGCCTCCACCAGCTCGCCCTTGGCCTGGGCGATGGCCTCGACCGAGCCGAACTCGCCGAGGTGGGCGCTGCCCACGTTGAGCACCGCGGCAACCGTCGGCGGCGCGATCCGGGTCAGTTGCCGGATGTGGCCGATGCCCCGGGCGGAGGCTTCGAGCACCAGGTAGTCGGTGCTCTCGTCGGCCAGCAACACCGTGTACGGAAAACCCAATTCGTTGTTGAACGACTCCGGCGGGGCGACCGTCCGGCCGTGCTTTTCCAGCAGCTGCGCCAGCAGATCCTTGGTCGAGGTCTTGCCGGACGAGCCGGTCAGCTCGATCACGCTGGCGGGCAGCCGCCGCGCCGCCGCGGTGGCCAGCGCGGTGATGGCCGCGATCGGATCGTCCACCACGATGCCCGGCGCCGCCGTCTCGCGGCTGCCCAGCACCGCGACCGCGCCGGCGGCCTGCGCGGCTTGGGCGAAGTCGTGCCCATCCACGTGCTCGCCCTTGATGGCCAGGAACAGATCGCCCGGCCGCACCTTGCGGCTGTCGAACTCCACCTTGCCGCGCACCAGCTGCTCGGCAGCCAGGCCGTGTGCACGGCCGCCGACCAACCGGGCGATCTCGCCCATCGTCATGGCGATCATGCGGTCGTCACGTCCGGGCCCGCGACTGCCTCGGGGATCGCTGTGCTGGCTGTCCCGCCGGGGCCGGGCGAGCCGGCTGCGAAGCCGTTCTCGGACAGCGCCTCGCGCAGCACGGTGACATCATCGAAGGCCAGCATAGTGCCCGCGACTTCCTGCCCAGTTTCGTGCCCTTTGCCGGCTACCAGTACGGTATCGCCCGATTCGGCAAGCGAAATCGCCAGTTCGATCGCGCGCCGCCGGTCGCCCTCCTCCCGGATCTCGGCGGCCTGGCCGGCCGGCACGGCGCGCGCACCGGCCAGCATGGCGGCCCGGATGGCGGCCGGGTCCTCGCTGCGCGGGTTGTCGTCGGTGACCACCAGCAGGTCGGCCAGCTCAGCGGCCACCCGGCCCATCACCGGCCGCTTGGCCTGGTCCCGGTCGCCGCCGCAGCCCAGCACCACGATCAGCCGGCCGGTGGTGAGCGGACGCAGGGCTTGCAGGGCACCGGCCACGCCGGCCGGCTTGTGGCTGTAGTCCACTACCGCCAGGAACGGCTGGCCAGCCTCCACCCGCTCCATCCGGCCGGGCACCTGGGCGTTCGCCAGGGTGGGCGCGATCTCGGGCAGGTCGAGATCCAGCTGGCCCAGCACCGCGCAGGCCAGCAGGGTGTTGGCCACGTTGTGCCGGCCCGGGATCCGGCAGCCGGCGGCGAAGCTGAGTCCGGCCGGCCCGTGCACCCGGAAGCTGGTCGAGCCGTCGGCGGCGGTGACGATCTGCTCGGCCCGCCAGTGCGCCGGGGCGCCGGCGGCCGAGACCGTCACGGTGTGCGGCCGCACCAGCTGCCGGCCCCACTCGTCATCGACCATCACCACCTCGCGACGAGCCCGGCCGTCGAAGAGCATCGCCTTGGCCGCGAAGTAGTCGGCCATGTCGGAGTGGAAGTCCAGGTGGTCCTGGGACAGGTTGGTGAACGCCCCGACCGCGAATTCGGTGCCGGCCACCCGATGCAGCTTGAGCGCGTGCGAGGAGACCTCCATCGCCACCGCCCGCATGCCGCGTTCGACCATCGTCGCCAGCAGCGCCTGCAGCTGCGGTGCCTCCGGGGTGGTGAAGGGCAGCTTGATGTGCTCCTGGCCGAAGAACACCCCGACGGTGCCGATCACCCCGGACGTCCAGCCGGCCGCCTGCAGGCCGGCCCGGATCAGGAAGGTGGTGGTCGTCTTGCCGCTGGTTCCGGTCACTCCCAGCACCGGCAGCTTGCCCGACGGGTGGCCGTAGATCCGGGCCGCGATCGGGCCGAGCGCGGCCCGGGGATCCGCCACCACCAGCGCCGGCAGCCGGCCGGCCAGCCGCTCGGCACCGGCCGGGTCGGTGAGCACCGCGGCGGCGCCGGCATCCAGCGCCTGGGGCAGGTATTCGATGCCGTGTCCCCGGCTGCCCGGCAGTGCGGCGAACAGGTCGCCGGGCCGGACGTCGGTCGAGGACGCGGTCACTCCGCCGACCCGCACCGGGCCGGTTGCCGGCCCAGTCAGCTCAGCCGGCTCGGTCAGCTCAGCCGGCTCGGTCAGCTGAACCGACTCGGCCAGTTCGGCCAGCGAGGTCGGCGACACCCGGGCCGGACGGTCGGCCGTTGCGGCTGGGGCCGCGTTCGCGGCTGGGCCCCCGGAGGCTGGCAGCACGGTTGACCACGGTACCGACCCGGCCACGGCCGCCCGCGCGTCGGCGCGCCGTCCGGGCAGCTCGGTGCGCGACATGCGCCGTTACTGCTGGCCGAGGATCAGCGGCACCGGCGTGGACAGCGAGCCGGTCGGCGGGATCTTGGCTGCCGACAGCTCGTAGCTGGCGATGTGGTGGAACAGCGGGGCGGCCACGTCGCCGCCCTCCAGGCCGTGCGCCGGGTTGTCGATCATGATTGACACCACGAACCGGGGTGAGTCGGCCGGCGCCATGCCGGCAAAGGTGTCCCAGTACACCGAGTCGGAGTACTTGCCGGTGGCCGGATCCGGCTGCTGCGCGGTGCCGGTCTTGCCGGCGATCCGGTAGCCGGCGATTGCCGCCTTGGTTCCGGTGCCGCCCTTCAGCGTGACCGACTCGAGCATGGTGCGCAGCTGGGTCGCGGTCGCCGGTGACATAACCGGGATGCCGGCCGGTTGCGCCTCCGGATGGACGGTGCCGTCCGAGCCGGTGGTCGACTGGACGATCCGCGGCGGGATGCGCACGCCCCCGTTGGCCACCGTCTGGTACATCGAGGCCAGCTGCAGCGAGGTCATCGCCACGCCCTGGCCGATCGGCAGGTTGGCGAAGGTGGCATCCGACCAACTGGCCAGCGGCGGCAGCAGGCCGGCGCTCTCACCGGGCAGTTCGATGCCGGTGGGCGAGCCCAGACCGAACCGGTGCAGGTAGTCGTTGAAGGTCTGCTTGCCGACCCGCTGGGCGATTTCCAGGGTGCCCACGTTGGAGGACTTGGCAAGCACCCCGGTGGCGGTGAACTTCTGCACCGGGTGCCACCAGGCGTCGTGCACCGAGATGCCGCCCTGGCTGATCGTGTCCGGCACGTCCAGCGCGGTCGTCGGGGTGATCAGGTGGTTTTCCAACGCCGCGGTCATGGTGACGATCTTGTTGGCCGAGCCAGGTTCGAACACCTGCTGGATGTTCGGGTCCATCGGGGTATCGGCGTTGATAGTGGACGGGTCCTGCGGGTTGAAGGCGCCGGTGGCCGCCATCGCCAGCACCTGGCCGGTCTGCGCGTCGAGCACGGTGACCTGCCCGTCGCGGGCGTGGGACTGGGAAACCGCCTGGTTCAGGTACGCCTGCACCTCGTACTGCAGATCCTCGTCGATGGTCAGCCGGACGGTGCCGCCGTCCAGCGCGGCCTTGCGCTTGATCGGGCCGGCCGGGTTGACGTTGCCCAGCGCGTCCTTCTGGTAACTGACCGAGCCGTCGGTGCCGCGCAGCAGCGAGTCGTAGCTGTACTCGATGCCGGCCGCGCCGGCGCCGTCGGAGCGGACCAGGCCGACCACGCTGGAGCCGGTGGTCTGGGCCGGGTAGAGCCGCTGCAGGGTGGCCTGGCTGAACAGGCCGGGCAGTGGCTGGTCGTGCAGCTTCAGGTTCTCGATCCGCTTGGCCACCTCCGGCGACACGGCGCTACCCAGCAGGGCGTAGTGCGAGGTGCCGGCCAGTTGCTTCTCGACGTCGAACTGCGGTCGGTTGAGCAGCGGCGCGAGCATCGCCGCGTAGCTCATCCGGTCCTCCGGCGCGATCATGGTCGGATCGGCCACGATGTCCTTGGCGTCGGCGGTGTAGGCCAGCGCATTGCCGTTGCGGTCCACGATGGAGCCGCGGGCGGCATGCAGGGTGACGAACTCCCGCTTCTCGTCGCTGGCGGCCAGCGCGTAGCCCTTGGCGTCCATGCCCTGCAGCCACAGCAGCCGCACCAGCACCACAGCCAGCAGCAGGCCGACGAAGAACACGCTGGTCCACAGCCGGCGGATGGTCTTGCCCAGCCGCAGCTGCCGCGGCGAGCGGGGCGGCCGGGCCGGACGAGCCGGACGAGCAGGACGGGCCGGACGCGGTGCGGGACGGGGCGTGCCCGGTCGCGGTGAACTCTGGCGTGCTGCCCCCGGTCGCGGCGGGCCCTGGCGCGGCGTCCCGGGTCGGGGCGCGGCCTGCCGCGGCGGACCGGCCGGGCGCGCTTGCCGAGGTGCCGGCTGGCGCGGTGAGGCCGGCTGCCGAGATGCCGCGGTAGGCCGGGGCGCCGCGGTAGGCCGGGGCGCCGCGGTGGGCCGGGTGGTTGCGCTAGGTCGGCTTGAGGCGGGCTGGCGAGGCGGGGCGGGTTGCCGGCTCGAGGCGGGCTGACGCGGCCGGCCCGGCGGGACCGGTGGCTGCTGCGGTGGACGGCTCACCGGTGCGCTCCCGGAGTGGCGGTGGCGGACGGGCTGGTGGTAGCCCGATGGCTGGTGGACGCGGACGGCTTGGCCGTTGGTGAGATGCTGGGCCGGGGGGCCGGCTTGGTCACGGTCACCGTCACCACCGCCGTTGCTGGCTTGCTGGGATGGCCGGCAGCGGTCTTGCTGACCGACGGCGACGGGCTGGCGGGATGCGAGGTCGGCGTGCTGACCGGTGGCGGCAGGCTGGCCGGGGTGGGCGAGCCGAGCACGGTGACCGAGCCGTCGGCATTGATCCGCAGGAACGCCGGGTTGGGGTTGGGCACCAGGCCCAACCCGGCTGCCGCCGAGGCCAGCGCCGCCGGGGCCTGCCGGGAGGCCAGGTCCCGGACGAGCTGCTGCTCGGTGTCGGAGGCGCCGGCATTGCTGTCGGTCAGCGTCCGCTGCCGCAGCTCCTGCGCCGCCGAGGCGGTGTTCAGGGCCAGCAGCAGGCACAGGCCGGCGAGCAGCATGCCGCCCAGCAGCACCGGCAGCGGCACCGCGCGCAGCCGGGTCCGCACGGCGCCCGGCGAGGTCGTTCCGCGGGCACCGGCTCGCACGTGCCCGGCACCGCGCTGCCTCGCCTGCGACGCCGCGTGCCCACGCCGCTCGCTCACGCGGCCGGCCGGATCCGCTCGGCGGCCCGCAGCCGGACCGAGGCCGCTCGCGGATTAGCGGCGATCTCGTCCGGGCCGGCCTGCTCCGCGCCCCGGGTGAGCAGCCGGAGCTGCGGACCCGCCTCGGCCAACCGGACCGGCAGGTCCGGCGGCGTCCGGTCGGCGGCCAGTTCGGCGAAGGCCCGCTTGACGATCCGGTCCTCCAGCGAGTGGTAGGCCAGCACCACGATCCGCCCCCCTACGGTGAGTGCCTGCAACGCCGCCGGGATCGCGGCCTGCACCGCGGCCAGCTCGGCGTTCACTTCGATGCGCAATGCCTGGAACGTGCGCTTGGCCGGATGTCCCCCGGTGCGCCGGGTGGCGGCCGGGATCGCCGTGCGGACCAACTCGGCGAGCTCGGCGCTGGAGGTGAGCGGTCCGCGCGCGCGGCGCCGCTCGACGGCCTGGGCGATCCGCAGCGCGAACCTCTCCTCGCCGTACTCGCGCAGCACCCGGGCCAGTGCCGGCACCGGGTAGTTGTTGACGATGTCGGCCGCGGTGAGCGGGTCGTCCGGGTTCATCCGCATGTCCAGCGGCGCATCATGGGCGTAGGAGAAGCCCCGGTCGGCCAGGTCGAGTTGCATCGAGGACACGCCGAGGTCGAACAGCGCCGCGGAGATCCGGTCGATATCCAGGCCGGCCAGCACCTCGGGCAGCCGGTCGTAGACGGTGTGCACCAGCTCGATCCGGTCGGAGTAGCGAGCCAGCCGGCCGGTGCTGCGGGTCAGCGCCTCGGGGTCGCGGTCCAGGCCGATCAGCCGCGCCTGAGGATGCGCGGCCAGTAGCGCCTCGCTGTGGCCGCCGAGGCCGAGGGTGGCGTCCACCAGGACCGGGCGGTCGCCGGCCAGCGCCGGAGCCAGCAGCTCCAACACCCGCTCGAGCAGTACCGGCACGTGGCCGGACGGCTCAGGCACCGGGTCGGGTCCCGCTGCCTGGGGTGCATCCATGCATGAGCTCCTTGCAGATCGAACGTGCGGTGGTGCCGATGAGCGGCTGCTCGTGCCGACGGGTCCCCGCCCGCCCGTGCGGTGCTGGCTGCCTGGCGCCGGGGAAGTGCGTCAGGAAGGCCGAACCGGCTGGCGGGAGGAGGCCGGCCGGCGCGATTGCGCGGCTGGCGCGAGGATCAGAGCAGGCCGGGCAGCACCTCCTCAGCGTCGGCGAAGGACTGCTCGGTTCCGTCCAGGTAGCTCTGCCAGGCCGCGGCGTCCCACACCTCGACCCGGGTGTTGGCACCGATCACCACGCAGTCCTTGGTCAGCCCGGCGTAGTCGCGCAGCGGCGGCGGCACGGTGATCCGGCCCTGGGCGTCCGGCACCTCGTGCGAGGCGCTGGCGAAGAAGACCCGGCTGTAGTCGCGCACGCTGCGCTGGGTCACCGGTGCGGTCCGCAGCAGGTCGGTGATGCGGGTGAACTCGGCCATCGGAAAGACGAACAGGCAGCGTTCCTGGCCCTTGGTGATCACCAGCCCTCCCTCCAGGTCGCTGCGGAACTTGGCCGGCAACGCCAGCCGGCCCTTGTCGTCCAGCCGGGGCGTGTGCGTGCCGAGGAACACGCGTCACCCCCAGCAGCTCACTTGATCCCCACTCTGCCCCACCATACCCCACTAGGCTCCACCGTCAATCACATTCGGCCGGATTTCCGGCCGGTTTCGCGACTCAGTCCCCCGTAATCGCGGGATGGGGCGTGGTGGGGAACCGACGCCGAGCGGCTTCCGTATTTCTTCTTGGCAGCGGTTTAGGACGACCACGGGGCGGGAATTGGAAAGGAACTACTACGCTCGCCTCGCTGGCCGTCGCACCAAGCGCGCAGCCGAGCAAGCGGACGGGCGGCGGGACTCGACTTATCGGCGTTTCTCGATAACCCTTGTGGTGGCCGACGGGGCGCCTGCGTTCCTCCGGACACGACGGACGACAGGACGGATAGCACTCACGTGACACATGCAGCGCAGGCGGCGGACGCCGAACACAACGCCAGCCTCACCTCGGGCACCGGGATGCCGGGCACCGGGACGTCGGGAACCGGAGCAGCCAGCAGCGCCAACGGGCACGCCGGCCCGCTGGCGCTCGACCAGGTCGCGCCCGCCGCCCACCGGATCGTGGAGAACATCGAGCGGGTGATCGCCGGCAAGTACGAGGTGATCCGGCTCGGCGTGACGGTGCTGCTGGCCGAGGGGCACCTGCTGATCGAGGACGTGCCCGGGGTCGGCAAGACCACGTTCGCCAAGGCGCTGGCCCGTTCCATCGACTGTTCGGTGCGCCGGCTGCAGTTCACCCCGGACCTGCTGCCCAGCGACGTGACCGGCGTGAGCATCTACAACGCCGAGTCGACCGATTTCGAGTTCAAGCCGGGCCCGGTGTTCGCCAACATCGTGCTGGGTGACGAGATCAACCGGGCATCGCCGAAGACCCAGGCGGCCCTGCTGGAGTGCATGGCCGAGCGGCAGGTCACCGTCGACGGCATCCGCTACCAGCTGCAGTCGCCGTTCCTGGTGCTGGCCACCCAGAACCCGGTGGAGATGGAGGGCACCTACGCCCTGCCGGAGGCCCAGCGCGACCGGTTCACCGCCAAGCTCTCACTCGGCTACCCGGACCGGATGGCCGAGCTCGCGATGCTGTCCGACCAGACCACCACCGACCCGCTGGAGACGCTGCAGCCGGTATCCGACGCCAGCCAGATCCGGGCGCTGATCGAGGCGGTCCGCCGGGTGCACGTGGTGGATTCGGTGAAGGACTACGTGGTGGCGCTGGCCGAGGCCACCCGCAACCATCCGGAACTGCGGCTGGGTGCCTCGCCGCGGGCCTCGCTGCACCTGCTGCGCACCGCGAAGGCGATGGCCGCGATGGCCGGCCGTGATTACGTGATCCCCGACGACGTGCAGCAGCTGGCCGTCCCGGTGCTGGCGCACCGGCTGATCCCGGCCGCCGCGGCCACCGTCGCCGGCCGAAGCCCGGAGGATCTCACCGCCGAGGTGGTGGCCAAGGTACCGATTCCCGCCGCCAGCCAGCGGGCCTGACCATGCCGGGCAGCACCGGGCAGTCGATCCGCGGCAAGCTCACCAGCTGGGCCGTCAACTCCGGCCTGGCCGCCGGCAACGGCCCGGACGGTCGCGACCGGTCAGCCGACGGCCGGACGGCCGGTGACAGCGCCGGGGGCCGGACGACCGGCGGCCGGCAGGTCAACGTGTCGGCGATCGGCACCCGCAAGGTGTCGTTGTCCACCCGCGGCCGGATCTTCATCGCGGTCGGCGCGCTGTCCCTGCTCGCCGGCCTGCTGCTCGGCGTGCTGGATCTGCAACGGGTCGGGGTGCTGCTGCTGGTGCTGCCGATCCCGGCCTGGTTGGCGGTCCGGCAGGCTCGTTCCGGACTGCGGGTCGGGCACGCGGTGACGCCGGCCCGGGTGGTCGTCGGCGACTCGGCCGAGGTGCGGCTGGTGCTGGGCAACCCGCAGGCCTTCGGCACCGGGCCGCTGCGGATAACCGAGACGGTGCCGGGCGGCCGGCCGCTGCGGTTCAGCGTGGCCGGCGTGCGCGGCCGGCAACGCCGGACGGTGGCCTACCCGCTGCCGAAGCTGCGCCGCGGCCGTTACACGGTCGGGCCCACCACGGTGATCGCCAGCGACCCGTTCGGGCTGGTCACCGCCGACACCCGCTCGACCGACACCGCGCAGCTGGTGGTGCAGCCCAAGACCATCCCGCTGGCGTCGCTGACGCTGCCGATCGCCTGGCGCGACGGTGCGGCGACGCTGAGCCATTCGGTTGGTTCCGGCGGTTCCGACGACGCTTCGGTGCGCGAGTTTCGGCATGGCGACGACCTGCGCAAGATCCACTGGCGCAGCACCGCCAAGACCGGTGCACTGATGGTCCGGCAGGAGGAGCGGCCCTGGCACGGCGAGTCGCTGGTGCTGCTGGATACCCGCACGCTGGCCTTCCCGGTGCTGCCGGGCGAGGACGAATCAGCGGCCCTGGAATGGGCGATCCAGGCCGCGGCCAGCATCGGCTGCCACCTCGCCCAGCGTGGCCGGCGGGTCACCGTGGTGACCGGCAGCAGCCAGGTCGCCCATGACGAGGTGACCCCGATCCTGGACATGCTGGCCGAGACGACGCCCGCGCTGCGCAGCGACGTGCAGCCGCTGGCCGCGGCGCTGAGTGGACTCGGCCGGGACGCCTCGGTGTTCGCGCTGCTCGGCGCCGCGCCGCACGCGCCGATCTCCGAACTGGTCAGTCGGCCTCGGCTGCCCGGCTCATCGGTGGCGCTGTTGCTGCGCAGCTGGACCTGGGCCGGTAGCGGAGCGCGCGACCAGCTGCGCGAGGAGTCCTGGCAGGCGAGCGCCGAGGCATTGCGCGCGGCCGGCTGGCGGGTGGTGCCGGCTGAGTCGGGCAGCGACCTGGCCGAGCTGTGGCCACGGCTGCTCGCCGTCCGTTCGGAGGCACGGATATGACGATGACCCAGCAGCGGCCGCCGGCGGCGGGCGGCGGCTCGACCGGCGGCGGCTCGACCGGCGGCTCGACGGCCGGCGGAAAGGCGGCCAATCCGCCTCGGCGCGGCAAGCCCCGTTCGGCCTCGGCCCTGGTGGCGGCGACCCTCACGGTGGCCGGCGGCATGTTCCTGACCACCCTGCCGCTGTCGTCCATCTTCACCGACTGGCATTGGCTGACCGTCAGCATCGGCTGCGCGCTGCCGTACCTGGTCGCGGTCTGCGCGCTGCGCTACGGAGACAGCGCACGCTGGTGGCACAGCCTGATCGGCCTGGTGGCCTCGGCGCTGATGCTGCTGTGGGTCTTCGTGCCGCAACACCTGTTCTACGGATTGCCGACCGCGACGACCGGTCGCGACATCGGCGACCTCGTCAACCAGGCCGGACAGATCATGCAGAGCGAGCACGCGCCGCTGGCCTCGTCGCCGCCGCTGCGGCTGCTGGTCGCCTCCGCGCTGGTGGCGCTGCTCTGCCTGACCGATGTGCTCGGCGTGCTGCTCCGCCAGCCGCTGCTGGCGGCGGCCCCGCTGCTCGAGGTGCTCGCGGTGGCCTCGGCGACCTCGTCTCGCTCGGCCAGCCCGGTCTGGTTCGCCGCGGCGGCGATCGGCTTCCTGCTGATCCTGCTGGCCGGCACCCGGCTGCAGGATCTCGCCTGGGGCCCGTCGGTGGACGGGTCGGCAGGCCGGCTCGGCGGTGGCCGGCGGATGGCGGTGACCGGCATCATTGCCGCGCTGATCGTGCCGCTGGTGCTGCCCGGGGTGCCGACCAACCTGCTGGCCCGCGCGGCCCACCACAACGGCAACGGCGACGGCACCGGCAACGGCGCCGGCCAGCTGGTGCTCAACGACCTGGCGTCGCTGCGCGGGGCGCTGCTGCGGCCCACGTCGGCCCCGCTCTTCCAGCTGCACGTCTCCCCCGGTGACGAGCCGTTCTACATCCGGTTGGCCATCGCCGACCAGTTCACCCCCGACGGCTGGGTGTCCTCGAGCAGGGCCATTCCCTCGACCGGCATCCCGCTGGACCAGGGCCGGTACCCGATCGACCCGCTGGACAAGGAGCCGGAGGTCTCGGCCTTCCCGATCGAGGCGACGTTCACCATCAGCAACCTGGGCGGCAGCAACCTCCCGCTGCTGTCCAACCCGGAGGTGCTGCGCGCGTCCGGCGGCCTGTGGGACAGCCAGAATTCGACCGTCGACGCGGCGCACCTGCGGCACAACCTGATCTACACCGAGTCGGTGCACCAGTTGGCGCCCACCGTCGCGCAGTTGCGGGCTGCCCCGGACTGGTCCGGCAGTGGCAACGCCGCGTTGGACGCCGTCTACCGCGGCCTGCCGGCGCAGCCGACCGAGGTGGTCAACCTGGCTCAGCAACTGACCGCCGGCCGCGCCACGGCCTATGACAAGGCGTTGGCCATCTCGGACTACTTCACCAACGGCAAGAACGGCTTCGTGTACTCGCTGAACGCGCCCAACAACGACAGCCCGAACGCCCTGGTCGGCTTCCTGAGCAAGAAAGCCGGCTACTGCCAGCAGTACGCCGCCGCGGCCGCCGTGCTGATGCGCCAAGCCGGGCTGCCGGCCCGAGTGGTGGTCGGCTTCACCCACCGGCCGCCGGACGGCAACGGCATCATCAACGTGACCAGCGGCGACGCGCATGCCTGGGTGGAGGTGTACTTCTCCGGCATCGGCTGGATCCCGTTCGACCCGACCCCGCTGAGCGGTGCCGATGTGACCCGTGAGGTGGCGCTGCCGTGGGCCGCCCACCCCGACCAGGCAACGAGCAGCACCGCCGAGCCGACGGCCAACAAGGGGCCGTCCGGCATCTCCTCGGCCGGCACCAGTTCGGCGGCGCCGGCGGCCGGCTCAGGCTCCGGCTCGGGCATTCCGCCGCTGGTGTGGGAGGTCGGTGCGCCGCTGGTCGGGCTGCTGCTGGTGCTGCTGCTGGTGGTGTGGGGCCCGCGCCTGCTGCGGGGCAGGCAGCGCCGGCGGCGGCTGGAACGGGCCCGCAGTACCGGCAACCCCGAACTGCTCTGGCTGGAGCTGGCTGCCACCGCGACGGACCGGAACGCGCTGTGGCCGCGCACGGTGACGGTCGGCCAGGTGCCCGGTTGGCTCGGCCGGCACGGCGTCGATGAACGTGGCCAGGCTGCCGTGCAGGCGGTCGCGACGACGGTGGAGCGGGATCGGTTCAGCACGACGCTGGTCGCCCAGGTGCCGCCGGAGTCGATCCGGGCGCTGGATCAGGCGCTCACCCGGTGGGCACGCCGAACCGATCGACGGTTGAGCCTAGTAAATCGTTGGCTACCCAAATCGTTGCTGCGGCGTCCGCCGAAGTGGCAGCGGTAAGGCGGGGATTCGCCGGCGGTCATCGCTGACCACCGCCCCGGTCGAGCGGAGCATAGAAGGCCTGGCTACCTGAGTCGCCTCGGCTCAACGTGCTCCGGGCTTGGGCGGTGCTGGCGTGCACGGGCCGGGCGGCTTGGTACGAGTGGCGGCCTGATGCACGTCATGGCTGGTACGAGTAGCGGATTAGTACGCGTGGCGCGCCGGCGAACCGGGCAGAGAACGCGCCGGCGAACCGGGCAGAGAAGTTGCGCCGCGCTGAACGGTCAGCGCGGCGTGGTGTGCAGCTGGGGTCCTCGGGCGAGCGGGGTCAGTTCTCCTCGAACCGCCGGCGCATGCGGTCTTCCATCTTGGTCCGCAGGTTGTTCTGCCGGCTCTGGGAGGTTGTCGGGGTGCTGATCGCCGCGGCGGCGGTGGACTGGCGCGGGCCACGTAACGCGCTGGCCGCAGTCACACAGGAGCCCACGATGAGTACGAAGCCGAGCACGCCTACCACGATCAGATTCGCGGTGAGGCCGACCAGCACCACCGCCAGTCCGAGGATCACACCGGCCGCGGACAGGGCAAGCATCATCCGAACGCGACTGCGGGGCCGAGCGGACCGTACCGACGATGCGAACTTCGGGTCCTCCGCATACAGGGCCTGCTCGATCTCGTCGAGCAGCCTTTGCTCATGCTCGGAGAGCGGCATGATGCCCTCCAATCCCTGTCGTGTTCTGATCCAACATCGGCCCTTCGAACCGACCCGGTTTACCTCGCCAGCCGGACCGATCCGACGTACGTATCGAGCATACGAGTCCTCCTAGAACTTCGAAAGTTAACTGCCCGGATTGCTTCGGAGATTCCCGCGTTTCGTTATCTGCCGGCCACCGCCCGGCTCGTCCGCGGTCCCGCCGGCCCGGTTGAGGCCGCCGAGCGAGGGAACACCGCGGGACAGCAGCGAGGCCGGGCGCACCACCGACTCACCGAACTTCGCCACCAGGGCGTCGATCGCCTGGTCCGCCGCCGGTGCCGCCGGCCGGGCCGGGCCGCCGAGGTCGAGGGCCAGCTGGGTGGCCTCACCGGCCGACCGGAGATTCTCGACCTTGACCCCGACCAGCCGAATTCGCGGTTTGTCGAGCTTCAGTGCTCGATATAGCGCGAGAGCTTCCGCATACACCGTTGCAGCGCTATCGGTCGGCTCGGCCAATGTGCGCACCCGGGTCACGGTCGTGAAGTCTGCGAACCGGATCTTGATCCCGACGGTCCGAGCGACCCGTTCGGCCTGCCGGAGCCGCTCGGTGACCTCACCCGCTCCACGCAGCAACTCGCGGGCCACCTCGGCCTCGGTCAACAGGTCCCGGGCCAGCGTTCGGTCGGTCGAGATGGACTTCTCCTCGGGCCGGGCCGCCACCGTTCGGTTGTCCCTGCCGTTGGCCAGGTCATGCAGGTGGGTCGCGGTGGCTGCGCCAACCGCCCGCCGCAGGGTGTCCAGCGGGGTGTCCGCCAGGTCGCCCACCGTTCGCAGGCCGAGCCGGCGGAGTACTTCGGCGGTGCGTGCGCCGACGCCCCACAGCGCGTTGACTGGGAGCGGGTGCAGGAAGTCCAACACGCCGTCCCTGCTGACCACCCGCAATCCGTTCGGCTTGCAACTGCCGGAGGCGAGCTTGGCCACCGATTTGATCGGCGCGACACCGACCGAGCAGGTCAGCTGCTGCTCGGCGAAGATCCGCCGCCGGATCTGGCGCGCGATATCCGCCGGTCGGCCGAACAGGCCAACCGCTCCGGAGACGTCGAGAAAGGCCTCGTCCAGCGACAGTGGCTCGATGACGGGCGTGAAGTCGGCCAGGATGCGCATGATCTGGGCGGAGGTCTCCGAATAGCGGGACCGCTCCGGCGTGATCACGACCAGGCTGGGGCATAGCCGCAGCGCCTGAGCCATCGACATGGCACTGCGAACGCCGTAGACCCGCGCCGGGTAGGAGGCAGCCGCGACCACGCCGCGCCCCTTCGCGCCACCGACCACCACCGGCAGCCCGCGCAGCTCCGGCCGAGCCCGGATCTCCACGCTGGCAAAGAAGGCGTCCATGTCCACGTGCAGGACATGGCAACCACGGTCGTCCCCGTCGATCTCGCCGGACGACCGTGGCAGGTCCGCGCTTCTTCCCATAGCCGCCTAGGTTAGGTCCGGTCGCTCAACTGGCGACCCCTAAGGAGAGCATGCCGGCCATTCGCTCCACGATCGCAATGAACTCGCCCGCCGCGCGGAGCAGGTCGTCGGCGTCCCGCTCGCTGACGACGCTGATCGAGCCGGCCTCGATCGCCGCCCGGCGCAGCGCGCTGTCGGAGAAGTACGCCGACCACTCCGACAGTTCCGGCGCCAGCCGGTCCAGCAGCACCCAGGCGCTGGTCGGTCGTCGCGTGCCGGTCACCGCCGGGCGTGCTTTGAGGGCCAACACCGAGGCAGCCGCTCGCAGCGCGGCAATGTGAGCGTTGCGGTACTTCTCGGCCGGTTGCGGCTCCATCACCGCCTCGGCCCAGGTCTGCCGGGCTTGGCTGAGCAGGCTGGCGACGCTAACCGGAATCGGACTCGACATAGCGCACCCCTTCTCGAACACGACCCGAATTCGAATCTCTGTTCGAGCCTAGCATGTTGGCGCCGGATCGGAAGCCAACAATTTCAGTGGCTTGGACGCTAGCCGTGACCTCTGACAGAACACGCCGACGGAGGCGTACCGCAATGGGCACGCCCGGAAATAGGGGTTCAGTTCGCCCCTGCTCGGCTCCGCGCTCGCTCCGCTCCTCGGCGCTACGCGCCTGCGATGCTCACTCGCTATCGCCTTCGCGCGCCTGCGATGCTCAGCTCGCTATCGCCTTCGCGCGCCTGCGATGCTCACTTGCCGTCGCCTTCGACCGCGGCGCGGCCGGCGACGAACGCACGTACGCAGGTCTCGATGTCATCCTCGGAATGCACGGCCGACAGCTGCACCCGGATCCGAGCCTTGCCCTGCGGCACCACCGGGTAGCTGAAGGCGATGACGAAGACCCCCTCGCCAAGCATCGCGTCGGCGATCCGGGCGGCCTTGGCCGCGTCCCCGATCATCACCGGCACGATCGGGTGCTCGCCTTCGAGCAGGTCGAAGCCCTCCTCGTTCATCCGCCGCCGGAACAGCTCCGCGTTGCGCTTGAGCTTCGCCCGCTGCTCCCCCGACTTGGCCAGCAGATCCAGCGCGGCCAGCGACCCGGCCACGGTGGACGGCGCCACGCTGTTGGAGAACAGGTACGGCCGCGAGCGCTGCCGCAGCAGCTCGACGATCTCGGCGTGTGCCGCCACATAGCCGCCGGACGCGCCCCCGAGCGCCTTGCCGAAGGTGCCGGTCAGGATGTCCACCCGATCGCTGACCCCGGCGTGCTCCGGCGTCCCGCGGCCGTGCTCGCCGATGAATCCGACGGCGTGCGAGTCATCGACCATCACCAGCGCGTCATGCTGCTCGGCCAGCTCGCAGATGTCGGCCAGCGGAGCGAAGTAGCCATCCATCGAGAACACGCCGTCGGTCACGATGATCCGGTGCCGGGCGTCGGCGGCCTCCTTCAGCCGGTCGGCCAGGTCGGCCATGTCCCGGTTGCGGTAGCGGAACCGGCGGGCCTTGGACAGCCGGACCCCGTCGATGATCGAGGCGTGGTTCAGCTCGTCGGAGATGATCGCGTCCTGCGCGCCGAACAGCGTCTCGAACACGCCGCCGTTGGCGTCGAAGCAGGACGAGTACAGGATGGTGTCCTCGGTGCCCAGGAACTGTGACATCCGTCGTTCGAGTTCCTTGTGCTGATCCTGGGTGCCGCAGATGAACCGGACGCTGGCCATCCCGAAGCCCCATCGGTCGAGGGCGTCCCGGGCGGCGGCGACGATGTCCGGGTGGTCGGCCAGGCCGAGGTAGTTGTTGGCACAGAAGTTGATCACTTCCTTGCCGCCGGAGCCGATGTGCGCCGACTGCGGCGTGCCGATCAGCCGCTCCTGCTTGTAGAGCCCGGCCTCCCGGATCTCCGCAAGCGTGCCCGCCACGTCTTCCCGCATGCTTCCGTACATCGACTACAGCCCTCCGGTGAACTATCCGGTCCAGTCCAGAACTACCTTGCCGGTGCTGCCCGATCGCGCCGTCTCGAACGCCTTGGCCCAGTCCTCGGCGGCGAACCGGTCGGTGATCACCGCCGACACCGCTTCCCGCAGCCGGGCGCTGGAGGCCAGCATGGCGCTCATCGCGTACCAGGTCTCATACATCTCCCGGCCGTAGATGCCCTTGATGGTGAGCATGTGGCTGACCACCTTGGCCCAGTCCACGGTGATCGGTTGGCTGGGCAGGCCCAGCATCGCGATCCGTCCGCCGTGGTTCATGTTGCTGATCATCTCCGGCAGCGCGGTCGGGTGGCCGGACATCTCCAGGCCGATGTCGAATCCCTCGCGCATGCCCAGCCGCTGCTGCGCCTCGGCGATCCGGGAGGTCCGCACGTCCAGGGCCAGGTCGACCCCCATCCGCTCGGCCAACTCCAGCCGCGCCGGGCTGACGTCGGTGGCCACCAGGAACCGAGCGCCGACGTGCCTGGCCACCGCGGCGGCGAGCAGCCCGATCGGCCCGGCGCCGGTGATCAGCACGTCCTCGCCGACCAGTGGATAGGCCAGCGCGGTGTGCACCGCGTTGCCGAACGGGTCGAAGATGGCGCCCACGTCCGGCTCGATGTCGGCGCCGTGCACCCAGACGTTGCTCTCCGGGATCACCACGTACTCGGCGAAGGCACCGTCGCGGTGCACCCCCACCGACAGCATCCGGATGCACATCTGCCGCCGGCCGGCCCGGCAGTTCCGGCAGGTGCCGCACACGATGTGCCCCTCGCCGGAAACCCGGTCGCCGACCCGGACGTCACGAACCCCGTCGCCGAGTTCGACCACCTCGCCGTAGAACTCGTGGCCGGGGATCAGCGGCGTGCGAATCTCGCCCTGTGCCCAGGCGTCCCAGGACTCGATGTGCAGGTCGGTGCCGCACAGTCCCGTCCGGAGCACCCGGATCTTGACCTCGCCCGGCCCGGCGGACGGCTCCGGGCGCTCCACGAACTCGAAGCCGGGAGCCGCCGTCGCCTTGTAGAGCGCCCTCACTGGAGCTGCGTCCTCATCGAGTGCGGTCTCCCCTCGCGCCGTTGCGAACCCTGCTTAGCTTGCCAGACCGGCTCCGATCCGATCTCAGCCGATCAGGGCATCGACGAACTGGACCGGATCGAACGGAGCCAGGTCGTCCGGGCCCTCGCCCAGGCCTACCAGCTTCACTGGCACGCCCAGCTCCCGCTGCACGCTGATCACGATGCCGCCCTTGGCCGTGCCGTCCAACTTGGTCAGCACCACGCCGGTCACGTCGGCCACCTCGGTGAACACCCGGGCCTGGATCAGCCCGTTCTGCCCGGTGGTCGCGTCCAGCACCAGCAGCGTCTCGTCGATCGGTCCGTGCCGCTCGATCACCCGCTTCACCTTGCCCAGTTCGTCCATCAGGCCGACCTTGGTGTGCAGCCGGCCGGCGGTGTCGATCAGCACCGCGTCCACGCCGGTCTCCCGGCCGGTCTTGACCGCGTCGAAGGCCACACTGGCCGGATCGCCGCCCTCCGGACCGCGCACCGTGGCGGCGCCGACCCGCGCACCCCAGGTCTGCAACTGGTCGGCCGCCGCTGCCCGGAAGGTGTCGGCGGCGCCGAGCAGGACCGTCCGGCCATCGGCCACCAGCACCCGGGCCAGCTTGCCGCAGGTGGTGGTCTTGCCGGTTCCGTTCACGCCCACCACCAGCAGCACCGCCGGCTCGTCGCCGTCCCGACTGGTGTGCAGCGTCCGGTCCAGCTCCGGCTGCAGTGCGCTCACCAACTCCTCGGCGAGCAGCCGGCGCAGCTCGGCCTGGTCGCGGGTGCCGGCGACCTGGGTCCGGGTGCGCAGCCGGTCGACGATGTCGAGGGTGGCCGCGACTCCCACGTCGGCGGACAGCAGCGCCTCCTCCACCTCGTCCCAGGCCTCGTCGTCGAGCCGGTCCCGGGCCAGCACGGCGAGCAGGCTGCGGCCGAAGACGTTCTGCGAGCGTGCCAGCCGGGCGCGCAGCCGCTGCATCCGTCCCGCGGTCGGCTCGGGCACCTCCAGCGGCGGCGCCTCGAACGTGTCGGGCACCACCGTGTCCGGCTCGGGCAGCGCGGTTCGCGGGAGTGCCGGCGCGCCCGGCTCGGCCACCCGCTCGGCCTGATCGGGCGACGGCGCGCGCAACTGGTCGGACGGCGGGGCGACCTCATCGCGCCGGCTCCGCCGCCGCGGCACGACCAAGCTGGCCGCCAGCAGGCCGGCCACCACCACGATTGCAAGGACGATCAGCAGGATTCTCGAGCACGCGTACCAGTCTTCCAGCCCGGCCGGAGGCGCGACGCCATGCCCCGTGGCCGGCTGACACCGCAACGCTTGATTCGCCCCCCCGCCGGCCGAAGGTGCAACCGGCGGACCGAAGGGCGGATGGTCGTGGAGACGGTGACGTACCGGATGCCGGCAGTGGCGCTGCTGGCGGTACCGGTCGGGTTCGCCGGCGTCGGGCTGGCGCTGCTCGGCCTCGCCGCCGCGCACCATTCGGCACCGATCGGCTCGGCCGGGTTCTATTTGATCTTTCTCGCGCCCTGGATGCTGGCACTGAACCTGTTGCTCAGGGTGCAGCTCGGACCGGCCGGCGTCCGGATCCGGGCGCTGCGACGAAACCAGTTGGTGCGGTGGGCCGAGATCCACGCGGTCACCGTCGAGCCGCACCGCGGCGGCCGGCGGGTGACGCTCTGGACGGCTACCGGCCAACCGGTCCGGCTACCGCTGCCGATGACCAACAAGTCGTGGAACGAGGCGACCTTCCTGCGCGGCTACCACCAGATCGGGCACCGCTGGCAGGCCATGCAGGGCTCGGCCGGATGGTTGCCGGGCTGACCGGCGCGCCTACGGCGCGTCGTTCTGGAACTGGAACTGCACCCGCACCGTGTCGTTGAGCGGCAGCAGCAGCGTCGAGTCGCTGGCCGACCAGGTGTCCGGCACCAGGAACATCCGGTCATGCCCTTCGATGAGCAGCCGCAGGTGCCGGTACCGGTAGCGAAAGTGCTGCCCCTCGGCCGCCGGCAGGGCCGTCTCCTGCACGCCTGGATCGCGCAGGTAGAGCCGCTCCTGGGTGTCCACGATCACGCTGGGCAGCTGGTTCAGCCGGGCGGCGTAGTGATGGGCTAGGCCCCGTCCGGACCACTGGGCCACCGTCGCCGCCGCCCAGAACAGGCTGGCCACCAGCAGCACGATGGCCAGCGCCGCGGCGCCGCGATGCAGGTCCCGGCTGAAGGTGTCCGGCCGGCCTTCGCTCGGATCCGCCGGCCGCAGCAGCGTCCGGACCCGTCCCGCGTAGGCCAGCACGCCGGCACCGGCGGCCAGCAGCAGCGGCGTCACCAGGCCGTAGGCCTGCCAATCCTGCAGGTAGGCATAGCCCAGCAGCAGGACGATGCCGGCAACCAGCAGCAACCCGCCGCCGGCTGCCGCCCACCGGGTCGCGGCCAGGTAGCCGGCCCGATGAGCCTGGCCGGCGACCCGCTGTCGGATCCGGGCGTGCGCGAGCACGCCGCCGGTGCCGAGCAACGCCAGCACCAGCAGCGGGGCCAGTAGCGGTTGCGGGCTGCGCATTACGTAGTCCTGGGTGCTCAGCCCGACGGTGTTGACATCGATTCCGAAATAGGCGTACTGCGCCCGGGACGAGACGTAGCCGAAGTAGAAGAGCAGGGCGCTGAGCAGGGTTGCCGGAGCGATAATCGTCGCGCCCACGCTCAGCCAGCGTTGCAGCTGTCCGGCCGTTCCCTCGGCTGCCATCGCCTCAGCTGCCGGCTGGTGACGAACTCGCCTGATCCGATGGAGTCGGTGTATCCGAACTCTCGGCGTCGTGCGGCACGGCCGTGACGGTTGCCTGCGAGCCGGTACGGCCGTTCAGCTGGTTGCGCAGCTGGTCGCACACCGCCTGGCTGGGGCAGCTGATCCTGCCCGCCAGCACGATGGTGACCTCGGCGCTGGAGCTGGGATCGAGCTGGACCACCGGCACCGAGCAGCTGGCGTTGCCGCCGGCCCAGGTGGTGCCGGAGCCGCAGGCCGGCTGGTCGGAGCCGCACCCGCTGCCGCCCTGATCGAAAACCCCCGGCGGGTCGAAGGAGATGTCGCCGAGGTGGATCACCACGCCGGACGGCAGCGGGTCGAGCAGCCAGTTGACGCTGCCGCACTGCTGGTCCGGGTTGGTCGGATCCGGGGTTCCGACGCCGCCCACCGGCAGCGACGCGACGGTGATGCTCGGACCGCCGTTCTGCTGCGGTTGGGGTGATTCCGGCCCGGAGCCCTCCACCGCCGGCGACGAGGAAACCTCGGACGTCTCATCGGTGCCGGCGGACGAGCTGGCTCCATCGCCGTTCGCGGAGACGGCAGCGGTCGAGCCGCCCGGTTCCGAACCGGTGTCGGAGGTCTTGGCGGTGCTGGCACATCCGGCCAGCAGCACGGCGACTGCCATCCCGGCGAGAAGCCGGCGGACGAGCTGGTAACCCCGCATGGCGTCACCTCCTAGAAGCGAGGAGCCGGCGTCGGGGCAGCCGATACCTGCGGGCGTGTGTGGCTGATGCCGTTTCGCTGTCTGGCCGGCCGCTACTCGGGTGGCGTTCTGAGTAGTTCGGGGTGGTGGAGGTAGTTGCGTTGGGGTTGCTGTAGTGGGTGCCAGGGTGGTGGTTGCCAGTGCGGTATGCCGTCGATCAGCAGCGTCCGCCAACCCTGTTGGGGGGCCTCTGTGTTGTGATACCCGCAGGTGATCGTCAGGTTGTCCAGGTCGGTGCGGCCGCCTTTGGCCCAGTCGGTGGCGTGGTGGACCTCCGACTGCGCGGCGGTGCGGGTGCAGCCGGGGAAGGTGCAGCCGCGGTCGCGGGCGAACAACGCTTTGCGTTGGCCGGGTGCGGCCAGCCGGCGGCCCTGGCCGTAGGCCAGCACGCCACCGGCATCATTGAGCACCGCCGGCAGGACGTTCGCGTCCGCAGCGAGACGCAGCGCGTCGTGGATGGACAGGCTGCCGCCGTGGTGGGTGGTGGCCCGTCCGGCGCGGCGTTCCAGGTCGCTGAGGGTCACGGTGATGATGAGTTGGCACGGGAGTCCGGCCTGGTCGGGGAGGTCTCCGGCCGCGAGTAGGCGGCGGCCGGCTTCCTCGAACGCATCGTGCAGCCGCTGCGGCAGGGTGCGCTGGTCCTGGCCGAGCGCATCCTCGGGCCGGCGGGCCGCCAGTGGGGTGAGGATCGCTTCCCAGATCGCCTGACAGGCCGGCGAGAACCGGCCTTCCAACAGGCCGGTGCCGTCCTCGAGCCGGTTCAGCGACACCCGCCGATGAGCCCGCTGCCGCTCGGACTCGTCGGGGCGCGGTCCGTCCGGATCGAGGTGGGCCAGGATCCGCTGGCCGAGCAGCCGGACGGTGCGCGGATCACTGATCCGCGCGTGCTCCAGCAGCGTCGTCTCCACCGCACCAGCGTGCTCGGCCCGGTCGGAGGACGGAATCGCCTCGACCACCTCAGCGACCACCGCCGCATGCTCCGGACCGATCGCGCCTTCGGCGAACGCCTCGGCGGTAGCGGGCAGAACCGGCTCCAACGGCTCACCGGTCAACGCCCGCCGGGCACCGAACCGCTCCACCGCCAACCACCGCTTACGCGCCTCCGCCCGAGTGCAGCGCACCAGAGCGCCGATCAGGTCCGGCAGCCCGCGATAACCCAACGAACCGACCACATTGCGCGACTGGAGCTCGGCCAGCAGCTCCACCTGCTCGAACTGAAGCCGCCGCAACTCCCTCTCCCGGGCGACGAGGCCAGCGAGCAGCTCGGCATCCGACACCGTCCCAAGCTGCTCGATCACATGTTCGATTCTACCTTATCAAACAGCGATAGACAAGCACCACCGGCCGAGAATAGCCTTACCCAACAAAGCGAAACGCAAGCCAGCAACGAAACCGGGGACCGCCGTCAACTCTCTCGTCGCTGCGCTTTGCTCTCAACGAAAGGCGGAACGACTCAGCCGACCGCCATCGCGTCCGCCTCGTTAGCCTCCCGCAGTCGCTGGCTGATGACCTGGGTGATGCCGTCGCCGCGCATGCTCACCCCGTACAGCGCGTCGGCGGCCTCCATGGTCCGCTTCTGGTGGGTGATCACGATCAGCTGGCTGCTGGCCCGCAGCTCGCCGATCAGGCCTACCAACCGGCCCAGGTTCACGTCGTCGAGCGCGGCCTCCACCTCGTCCATCACGTAGAAGGGGCTGGGCCGGGCACGGAAGATGGCCACCAGCATGGCCACTGCGGTCAGCGACCGCTCGCCGCCGGAGAGCAGCGACAGCCGCTTGACCTTCTTGCCCGGCGGCCGGGCTTCGACCTCGATACCGGTGGTCAGCATGTCCTCCGGGTCGGTCAGCACCAGCCGGCCCTCGCCACCGGGGAACAGCGTGCGGAAGACGACCTCGAACTCCCGCGCGACGTCGGAGTAGGCGGCGCTGAACACCTCGAGGATCCGGTCGTCCACCTCCTTGACCACGGTCAGCAGGTCGCGGCGGGTGTTCTTCAGGTCCTCCAGCTGGGTGGCCAGGAACTGATGCCGCTCCTCCAGCGCCGCGAACTCCTCCAACGCCAGCGGGTTTACCTTGCCCAGCAAGGCCAGATCCCGTTCGGCCCGGTTGGCCCGCTTCTCCTGCATGCGCCGGTCGAACGGGCCGGGCTGCGGCGCGACGACCTGCTCGCCCCGCTCCAGCGCCTGCTGGTACTCGGCCATCTCCTGGGCCGACGGCGGCACCGGCTGGTCGTTGCCGTACTCGGCCAGCAGCGCGTCCGGCTCGATGCCGAACTCCTCCACCGCGCGGACCGACAGCTGCTCGATGCGCAACCGCTGCTCGGCGCGCGCCACCTCGTCACGGTGCACCTCGTCGGTCAGCTCGGCCAACCGGCTGCCCAACTCGCGGACGTCCCGGCGGGCCACCGCCAACGCCTGTTCCCGCTCGGCGCGGCTGGCCTGGACCCGGTCGCGCTCGGCAGTCGCCCGGGCCAGCGCACCCTCCAGTCGTTGCAGTGCCAACTCGGCCGCCTGCTGCACGGCGGCGGCCACCAGGGCGGCCCGCGCCCGGCGCTGTCGCGCCTGCTCCTGCGCAGCCCGCGCGGCCCGCTCGGCGGCCGCGGCCCGCAGCAGCTGATCGGCCCGCCCGGACATCGCCCGGGCTCGCTCCTCCTGGGTGCGCACGGTCAGCCGGGCATCCATCTCGGCCTGCCTGGCCTCGGCCACCGCAGCCGCCCGGGCGTCGCGTTCGGCGGCCGACGGCTGTTCCTGTTCGGTCGGCTCGGATTCGGCCAGCCGGAGCCGTTCCTCCAGCTCGACCAAGCCGGCCAGGTCGGCGTCGCGCGCCTCCTCGGCCGCCCGGCGGGCCTGATCCAGCCGGTCCGCCTCGCCGACCGCCGACCGCTCGGCCTGCGCCAGCTCGGCCAGCCGCTCGGCCACCGCGTTCAGCCGGGCATCGGACTCGTGCAGGGCCGCCAGCGATCGCTCCACCTCGGCCTGCAGTTCGGCCTCGCGGCTGCGCGCCTCGGCCAGTTCGGACTGCAGCCCGGTGCACTGCTCGGCCGCCTCGCCGGCCTTGGCTTCGGCCTCGGCATGCGCGGCCTGCACCTCGAGCGGGCTCGGGCTGGACGCCGACCCGCCGTAGGCCCAGTGCCGGGCCAGCAGGTCGCCGTCCTGGGTCACCGCCCGGATCTCCGGCCGCTCGGCGACCAGCCGCTCGGCCTCGGCCAGCGTGCTCACCACTGCCACCCGGTCCAGCGCCACCGCCACCGCGGCGGCCAGCTCCGGCGGAGCGGTGACCACCTCCGCCGCCCAGCGGGCGCCGTCCGGCAGCGCGGGCAAGCCAGCCGTACCCGCACCGGCGCCGTCGCCGAGTTCGCTGACCAGCAGGGCGGCCCGCCCGGCATCGGTCGTCTTGAGCCGCTGCAGCGCCCGGCTGGCGTCGTGCCGCGAGCTGACCGCCACCGCATCGGCCACCGTGCCCAACGCGGCGCTGACCGCCGCCTCGAAGCCGGATTCCACGACGAGCAGCGCCGCCACCGCGCCCAGCACGCCCGGCTCGCGGGCGTCGTCTGCCAGCAGTGCGCCGGCGCCGTCCTTGCGGGTCAGGCCGAGGGCCAGCGCATCCCGCCGGGCCGACCAGGTCGAGCGCTGCTGCTCGGCGGTACGCAGCCGCTCCGAGAGCTCGGCCAGCCGGTGGGCCGTCTCGGCATGCCGGGCCAGCGCCGCCTCGTGCCGGCTGTCCAGGTCCAGCTCACCCTGGTCCAGCTCGCCGACCTCGCCGCTGGCAGCTTCCAGCTCGGCGCGGGCCGCCGCCGCCCGCTCCCGGGCCTGGCCGGCAGCCGCACCCAGCCGCGCGATCTCGTCGCCGCCGGCCGAGGCTCGGCTGCGCAGCGCATTCACCTGACCGGCCAGCTTGGCCAGCCCCTCCCGCCGGTCCGCCGCGGCCCGGGCCGCGGCCACCAACGCCCGCTCGGCGTCGGCCAGTTCCCGTTCACCCTGCTGCCGGTCGGCGATCGCCTGCTGCAGGGCCTGCCGGGCCTGCTCGAGCGACTCGGCCAGCTGCCGCTCCTGCTCCCGCAGCTCGGCCGCCTCAGCTTCCAGCTCCACCGGATCCCGCCCGCGACGCTCCTCCTCGGCGAACTCCCGGCTGTGCCGCAGCCGCTCGGCGGCCAGCGTGCGCACGCCGCGGAACCGCTCGGCCAGCGCGGACAGGCCGAAATAGGTTTCCTGCGCGGCGGCGACCGCCGGCGCGTCCACTGCCAGCGCCTGCTCCAGCTCCGACTCGGCGACGGTGGCGACGGCGAGCGCCCGCTCGACCTCGGCCCGCCGCTCCCGGACGGCGTTCTCATCGGCGACCTCGGCCGCCAGCGCATCGCGCAGCGTGGCCAGGTCGTCGGCGAGCAGCCGCAGCCGCGAGTCGCGCAGCTCGGCCTGCACGCCCGCCGCGCGGCGAGCCACCTCGGCCTGCCTGCCGAGCGGCTTCAGCTGCCGGCGCAGCTCGCCGGTCAGGTCGGTCAGCCGGGTGAGGTTGGCCTGCATCGCGTCCAGCTTCCGCAGCGCCTTCTCCTTGCGCTTGCGGTGCTTCAGGACGCCGGCTGCCTCCTCGATGAAGCTGCGCCGATCCTCCGGACGGGCGGACAGCACGGAGTCGAGCTGGCCCTGCCCGACGATCACGTGCATCTCCCGGCCGATGCCCGAGTCGGACAGCAGCTCCTGGATGTCCAGCAACCGAGCGCTTTCGCCGTTGATCTCGTACTCGCTGGCGCCGTCCCGGAACATCCGCCGGGTGATCGACACCTCGGCATAGGCGATCGGCAGCGCACCGTCGGTGTTGTCGATGGTCAGCGTCACCTCGGCCCGACCCAGCGGCGGGCGGCCGGCGGTGCCGGCGAAGATGACGTCCTCCATCTTGCCGCCGCGCAGCGCCTTGGCGCCCTGCTCGCCCAGCACCCAGGCGATGGCATCGACGACATTCGACTTGCCGGAGCCGTTCGGCCCGACTACCGCCGTGATGCCCGGCTCGAACCGGAGGGTGGTGGCCGACGCGAAGGACTTGAAGCCCTTCAGGGTCAGTGACTTCAGATGCACGCAGGCTCCGGCAGGCGTTCGACTCGCAGTTCGCTACGACAGCGACGAGTGCTGTCGGGAGCTGAATCTACCGCCCGGCAGGCGGAGTGCCCGGTTACTAGGCCAGCGCCGACGCGTCCGAGGTGATCCGGTGCAGTTCGTCCAGCAACTGGTGGGAGGCCCTCAGCTCAGCTAGCTCCGCCTCCAGCTCGCGCACCCGGCCCTTCAACCTGGCGACCTCCTCGACAAGGTAGCGGTCTGCAGCGGTGGGAAGATGTCCCAGCAGGGCCCTGGCCATGTGACGACCTTTCACGGACTCACGGCGCTAAACCACGGCAACTCGGGGCGGAGACCGCACCGCGAGCACCCGGCGAGCGCCGGTCGGGAACTGATGTGGTAATGCCAATGGTCCCACCGCGCAGCCCGTAAAACAAATCGTCGGCGGTGGATACCGCTGAGCATCGGCTCAGCGTTCGATGAAGCGGGTCAATCCGCCGCGCGGCTGTCCGTAGCGGGTCTCGACATGATCCACCATCCCCGGCGTCCCGGACGATCCCAACAACTCGACCAGTCGCTCACAAGCTGTCCGCGGCCCCTCGGCGACCACCTCAACCCGGCCGTCGGCCAGGTTGGCCGCGCTGCCAACCAAGCCCAGTCGCAGGGCCTGGCAGCGGGTCCACCAGCGGAATCCGACGCCCTGCACCTGGCCGGACACCCAGGCGGTCAACCGCACCGACCCGTCCGCGCCGGCCGGGACCTCCCGGTCCTCGCTCATCCGAGGGCGGCGGCCACCGCACGGGGCGGCCGCTGGCAGGACGGGCAGAAGTAGGACGACCGGTTCATCCACTTCATCCGGGCGATCGGCCGGCCGCAGCGCGGGCACGGCTCGCCGTACCGGCCATAGGCATTGAGCGAGCGCTCGAAGTAGCCGCTCTGGCCGTTCACGTTGACGTAGTGCGAGTCGAAGGAGGTGCCACCGGCGCGCAGCGCCTCGGCGAACACCTCGCGCAGCTCGGCCAGCAGGGTGCGCAGGGCCGGCCGGCTCAGCTTGCTCACCGGTCGGTCGCCGTGCAGCTTGGCCCGCCACAGGGCCTCGTCGGCGTAGATGTTCCCGACGCCGGAGATCGAACTCTGGTCCAGCAGCAGCCGCTTGATGGTGGTGTTGCGCCTGCGCGCCGAGGTGATCCATCGCTCGTCGTCGAAGTCGTTGTCCAGCGGATCCCGGGCGATGTGGGCGATCCCCGAGGGCACCGTGGTGGGCGGATCCGGCACCAACTCGTCGAGGTGCAGGCCGCCGAAGGTGCGCTGGTCGACGAAGCGCAGCTCGGGACCGCCGTCGGCAAACCGCAGCCGGCCACGCAGGTGCGGGCCGTCCGGCAGCTCCGGCGGCAGCACCAGCAACTGGCCGCTCATGCCGAGGTGGCCGATCAGGCACTCGGGGCCACCGTCCAGCGGCAACCAGAGGTACTTGCCGCGTCGCTCGGCGGAGCTGATCGTCCGGCCGGTCAACCGGTTGGCCAGATCCACCGGGCCGGCCGGATGCCGGCGGATAGCGCGGGGGTGCAGCGAATCCACCGCGACGATGGTGCGACCGACCACCGACCGGGACAGGCCGGCCCGGACGGTCTCCACTTCAGGCAGTTCAGGCATCCAACCCACCCTGGTTCTCGGCCACCGGCCCCGGGTCAGCCGGGCGGGGCGATTCCGACAGCGCCCGCCAGGCGGCCTCCGCGGCTGCCTGCTCGGCCTCCTTCTTGTTCCGCCCGGGCCGTACGTCGAACACCTGGCCGCCGATCACGGCCGCCGCGGTGAAGGACTTGGCGTGGTCCGGGCCGTCCGAGGTTATCCGGTACTCCGGCACGCCCAGGCCGCGCTCGGCGGTCAGCTCCTGCAGCGAGGTCTTCCAGTCCAGCCCGGCGCCGTGGTTGGGCGCGGCATCCAGCAGCGGGTCGAACAGCCGGTGGATGACCTCGGCCGCGATCGCGATGCCGTGCTGCAGGTGGATTGCGCCGAGGATCGCCTCCAGCGTGTCGGCCAGGATGGACGGCTTGTCCCGGCCGCCGGTGGCGTCCTCGCCGCGGCCGAGCAGCAGGTACCTGCCGATGCCGTCCGGGCCGATGCCGCGGGCGACCTCGGCCAGCGCGCGCATGTTCACCACCGAGGCGCGCAGCTTGGCCAGCTTGCCCTCGGCCAGCTCGGGATGGCGGCGGTAGAGCGACTCGGTGATGACCACCCCGAGCACCGAGTCGCCGAGGAACTCCAGCCGCTCGTTGTGCGGCAGGTCACCGTTCTCGTAGGCGAAGGAACGGTGGGTGAGGGCGCGCCGAATTAGCTCGGCGTCCATCTCGACGCCGAGCTCGGCGACGAGCTCGGCCGGATCGGCAGCCGGCGGCGGCTTGCTCATCGCAAGCCGCCCAGCTTCGGTGCGCCAGCGCGCGCCGGTGCTGTCCCGAGCCGGCGGTAGATGCTGCTCAGACCGCCAGAACCTGCCGGCCGTCGTACTGGCCGCAGTTGCTGCACGCGGTGTGCGGCAGCTTGGGCTGGCCGCAGGCCCGGTTCGGGCAGGTCACCAGGGTCGGCGCGGTGGCCTTCCACTGCGCCCGCCGGCTGCGGGTGTTTGAACGCGAGGTCTTCCGCTTGGGAACGGCCACGGCAATTACTCCTGACTGTCGGTGCTTGCTGGATCTCGTGCCAAACCGTTCCGCCAAAGCGGCCCAGCGAGGGTCGAGCTGCTGATGGCTGTGGTCGTCGGGCAAGTCATCGAGCCGTTCCCCGCATTCGGGGCACAGTCCGGCGCAGTCCGGCGCGCACAGCGGGGTGAGCGGCAGGCTCAGCACCACCGCGTCCCGCACCACCGGCTCGAGGTCGATGCGATCGCCCTCGAGCCTGGGTATCTCGTCGGAGTCGGTGGTTGCCTCCGTCGCGCTGGCCGGGTAGGCGAACAGCTCGACGAACTCGACCTCCAACGAATCGGTGAACCCGTTCAGGCACCGCCCACACTCACCGGCCACCTCGCCGGTCACCGTTCCTGTCGCCAGGACGCCTTCGGTCACCGATTCGAGCCGGACGTTCAGCACGAGCGGAGCGCCGAGTGGCACCCCGATCATGTCCAGGCCGAAATGCTCCGGAGCATCCAGCTCACGCCGATAGTCCCGTTTGCCGCCGGCCCGGCGTCCGAGTTCCCGGGTATCCAGGACGAACGGGCTGTGCGGATTCACTGACTCCACCGGTTGTGCTGCGGATCGCGCCGAAATATCGGCCGAACATGGATTTGGCCGTCGTTCAGAATACCTGAGCCGCCTGGCGCCGGGAAAATCCGGGCCGCGCAGCCGGCATTACGGCGCGCAGCGGTCGCTTTCGCTCAGCCGTAGACCGTTCCGCTCAGCTACGCGCTCACTCGCTGTCGCCTTCGGCCCGGTGCAGCGTGGACAGGCCGTTCTCGGCGGTGGCCAGCAGGCGCTGCAGGGTGCCCACCAGCTCGGACAGGGTGTGCGAGGCGTACTGCTGGGCGTCGGTGGTCAGCCGGTCGGCGTACTCGCGGGCCTGCTCCCGGGCCGTGACCGCCTCCTGCTCCGCCGCGCCGCGGGTGCTGGCTGAATACTGCTCGGCCTCGCCGGCGATCCGGGCGGCCTCGGCCACCGCCGCCTGCTGCACGCCGGCCGCCGAGACCAGTTGGGCCTGCTCGGCCCGGGCCGCCTCGAGGAGTTGATAAGCCTCGGTGCGGGCATCGGCCACCAGCTGCTCGGCCTGCTCGGTGGCCTGGCGCACCAGCTGCTCGGCCCGCTCGGTGGCCTCGGCCAGCTGCTCGGTGGACCTGCGTTGAGCGTCGGAGAGTAGCTGTTCGCGTTGGGCGACCACCCGGCGTGCCTCGACCATTTCCGGCGGCAGCACCTCGCGCAGCGCGTCCAGCAGGTCCAGCGTCCGCTCGCGCGGCAGGACGCACAAGGTGGACATCGGAATGGTCCGGGCGGTCTCCACCAGCTCCACCAACTCGGTGAGCACCTCGTCGGCCCGCGACAGCGTGTAGTCGGTCATGGCTGGGCGTCCCGGTCGGCCTGCTCGGCGGCCGGTCGGGCGCGCTCGGCCAGCCGGCTGAGCAACTGCTTGTGCACCGAGTCCGGCAGCAGGCTGGCCACGTCACCGCCGTAGGTGGCGATCTCCTTCACCAGGCTGGAGGCCAGGAAGCTGTATTCCGGATTGGTCGGCATGAACAGCGTGTCCACCCCGGCCAGTCCCCGGTTCATCTGCGCCATTTGCAGCTCGTAGTCGAAGTCGCTGACCGCCCGCAGGCCCTTGACGATGACCGGGATCTGGTGGCTGCGGCAGTAATCGACGAGCAGGCCGTGGAAGGAGTCCACCCGGACGTTGCCGTACTCGGCGGTCACCTCGGTCAGCATGGCCATCCGCTCGTCCACGGTGAACAGGCTCGACTTGCTCTTGTTGATCAACACCGCGACGACCAACTCGTCGTAGAGGTTGGCGGCCCGGCCGATGATGTCCAGGTGGCCGTTGGTGACCGGGTCGAAGGAGCCCGGGCAGACCGCCTTGCGAATTACCGAGGACACGTGCATCGAAATCCTTGGCGTCGGGGAGTTGCTATGTCCGGCGACCGTACCAAAGGCAGCCCTCGCCATACCTGCGGTGCTTGATGGGCTTTATCTCACATGGCCAGTCGAGGTCGGGATCCCGGGCGGAGCGTTCGAGCACCAGCACCGCGTCCGGTTGCAGCCACTCGTGGTCGAGCAGCAGGCGCAACACGCTGTTCACCGAGCCGGCCGGGCAGGCGTACGGCGGGTCGGCGAAGACCAGCTCGAACGGCTCATCGGCGCCGGCCGCCGAGAGGTAGCTCTCCACGCTCAGCCGGCGGATGGTGCCACCCAGGCCGATCGAGTGCACGTTCTCGGCCAGCACGGCGGCGGCCCGCCGGTCGGACTCGACGAACACCGCGGCTGCGGCGCCGCGCGACAGTGCCTCCAGCCCGACCGCGCCGGAGCCGGCGTACAGGTCGAGCACCCGCGCCCCGGCAAGCTCGATCTCGGTGCCCAGCGTGTTGAACAGCGCCTCCCGGGCTCGGTCGGAGGTCGGCCGGGTGCCGCGCGGCGGGACCGCCAGGTGCCGCCCCCGCGCGAGCCCACCGACGATGCGCGTCACGGTCAAGCAGCGTAGTGCCCGCGCGCCGAGCTGGCCCGGTGGGCTTTTACGCCGCAATTGAACGTCATTCGGCCGATCTCGCGGTCGAGGCCGGCGGTGCCCGGCAGCGATGCGTCGTAGGGTTACAGCGTGGACGACCAGATCTATCTGGTTCCCGGTGAGCCGTACCCGCCCGGCGACCAGGAAGATGCCGAGCCGGCGCGTGGCCGCCGCGGCGTGCTCGGGTTGGCGGGACTGCTCGCACTCGCCATGGTGGCCTTCGGCGTCCAGCATTCCCGCACCACCCATCCGCCAGCGCCGATCGCCGCGCCCCCGCCTCCGGTGGCCGCGGCCGCCACCGCCCAGTACCAGCCGTGGCCGCAGGGCGTCGGGGTGTGCGGCAGCCAACTGGAGCTGGCACAGGCCAGTTGGGTGGGGCCGAGCGAGCCGACCGGAGTGACGGTGCCGGCGCTTGGAGCGCTCCCCGCGCTGGTGAGCATAGATACCGGCCGCCGCACCGCGATCCCGGGATTGCGGCTGCGGCCCGACCAGTACGTCTCCACCGTCATCCCGGCCGGCCCGGTCAGCTACGTGCTGGTGCGCAACTGCCAGCGGCGCTGGGCGGCGAACGTGCTGCGGGTCCAAGCCGGCCAGCCGCAGCGGACGGTGTCCGGCGACCGGACCATCTTCGGGCTGATCGGCAACGACACCGGCGGGGTCTGGGCGGAGGCCTACACCGGGCCGACCAAGGTCTCACCGGCCGCCGCGCTGGGTACCACGCTGGTTCGGCTGGATCGGCCGGCGCCCGCGGTGGAACTGCCGCAGGCGCTGAACGTGATCGGCCTGAGTGGTGAGCAGGTGATCGCCACCGCGCCCGGGCCGCCCGCGCCGCTGGCGCAGGAACGGCTCTATCGCTACGACCTCATCAGCCGGCGGGCCAGCCTCATCGGCCTGGCCTACAGCGCAACCGACTCGCGCAGCACGGTGCTGTGGACCTCGTCCCCGTGCTCGGCGTGGGGCGCCTGCCCGCTGCACAGTTACGACCTGCGGACCGGGCGGAGCGGGCTGCGGGACTTCCACCTGCCACTCGGATCCAGCGTGACCGGCGGCGTGCTCAGCCCGGACGGACACCGGCTTGCCTTCGCGCTGGAGCGAGAACTGCCGGATCTGTATTACCGGTCGGACTCCTTCCGCAACCCCTCGGACCTGGTGGTGCTGGATCTGCGTACCGGGATCCTGGAGCCGGTGCCGAACCTGGAACTGCCACCCGGCAGCGGACCGGACTTCATCCGGTTTTCTGCCGACAGCACCTGGCTGATCGTCGCCCTGCGTGGCGATGGTGGGGTCGATGACCTCTACTCCTGGCGGCCCGGCATGAACATGCCGCAGTTCACCCCGCGTCCGCTGGAGTGGCAGTGGGCCGGCCTCAGCGAGAAGCAGGTCCTCCCGCAGTGAGCCGCGTTGACGGTCGGCCGGCTCAGCTCGCGATGAGCACGCCGCGTTCGGCGTAGTACCGGGCAAAGATCGGCAGCGGCAACCGGACCGCTCGGCGGCTGGCTTCGGTGTGGCCGGACGGATTGTGGAACTCGATGCAGCCATCCGAGCTGCCATAGCCGAGCACCAGGTGACCACCTCGCTCCGGCGGTGGTTGCGGGGCATACCGGATGTCCCGGTTCACCGAAACCAGTGCTCGGGTGCCGGCGGCGAGCTCGCCGACCAGTTCGGCCAGCGGCAGCTCCGCCCGCACGGTCGCCTTGATCTCCCACCGGGCCAGCAGATACTCGACGAATGGCGTGTAGACCAGGCCACGCACACCGCCCTCCCGCAGCGTGTAGCCGCCGGCCAGCAGCAGCTCGTTCGCCAGTGTCACCATGCCCGGGCGGGCGCCGAATCGCTCGTCCAGCAGGCTCTTCAGGCAGGCCACGCCGCAGCCCCGCCAGCTCCAGAACTCGTATTCCTCCGCCGTCCGGGCACCGGAGTGCGCCCAGCGCGGATCCGCGCTGGCGGGCAGCTCGCCGGCCAGGAAGCGTGGAATCAGCTCCTGGCTCTCCCACTGCGCGTGATACGGCGGCGGTCTCATTGTCTGCATTGTGCCTGCTGGCCGCGACGGGATCGAACCCGGCCACGCTCGGCCGGACCGGGCTGTGAGCGTGCCGGACGCTAGGACTTATGCAGGTACTCGGTACGTTCGGAGTCGAAAGCATCCCAGAGAAACTCTTGCAAACCAGGGTGATTCTCCAACGTCGGGTCGCTGTCGATGAGCTGCTGCGCCTCGGCCCGGGCCAGCTCGATGGTGTCCCGGTCGCGCAGCAGCGACAGCAGCTTGAGCCCGGACTGCCGGCCGGACTGGGCGGCGCCGAGCACATCGCCCTCCCGCCGGGTCACCAGGTCCAGTTCGGCCAGCTCGAAGCCATCGTTGGTCTTGGCCACCGCCTCCAACCGCTGCACCGCCGGATGCCCGGGATGCAACTGGGTGTGCATGATGCAGGTGCCGGCCCAGCCGCCCCGGCCGATCCGGCCGCGCAGCTGGTGCAGCTGGGAGACCCCGAACCGATCGGCGTCCAGGATCACCATCAGGGTGGCGTTGGGCACGTTCACCCCCACCTCGATCACCGTGGTGGCAACCAGCACGTCCAGCGAGCCGGCCGCGAAGGTGCTCATCGCGCCGGCCTTGTCCTCGGTGCTCATCCGCCCATGCAGCATCCCGACCCGGAGCCCGGCCAGCTCGCTCGCCGACAGCTGGGCATACATCGACAGCACCGAACTCACCTGGGTCTCCTCGGAGTCCGACGGCGCGCCGATGTCATCCAACTCGTCGTCCTCGCCGATCCGCGGGCACACCACGAACGCCTGCCGTCCCTGTGCCACCTCCTCCCGGATCCGGGTCCAGATCCGGTCGTACCAGGCGGGGTGTTCGACGATCGGCGCAACCCGGGTGACGATCTCGTGACGGCCAGCGGGCAGCTCGTGCAGCTCGGAAACCTCCAGGTCGCCGAACACCGTCATCGCCACCGTGCGCGGGATCGGGGTCGCGGTCATCACCAGCATGTGCGGCGGTGCGGACGCCTTGCTGCGCAGCGCGTCGCGCTGCTCGACGCCGAACCGGTGCTGCTCATCGATCACCACCATGCCCAACTCGGCGAACTGCACCTGGTCCTGGATCAGGGCGTGGGTGCCGATCACGATCCCCGCGCTGCCCGAAGCCGCCTCCAGCAGCGCGGCACGGCGGGCGGGCGCCGACATGGATCCGGTCAGCAGCACCACCCGGGTGCCCTGCTCCGATCCACCGAGCGTGCCGGCCTGGGCCAGCTCGCCGAGCAGGTCGCCGATGGTCACCGCGTGCTGGGCGGCCAGCACCTCGGTGGGCGCCAGCAGCGCGGCCTGGGCACCGGCATCCACCACCTGCAGCATCGCCCGCAACGCCACCACCGTCTTGCCGGAACCGACCTCGCCCTGCAGCAACCGGTGCATCGGATGCTCGGCGGCCAGCTCCCGCTCGATCCGGGCCGCGATCTCGGCCTGCTCGCCGGTGAACTCGAACGGCAGCCGCTCGGCGAAGGCATCCACCAGGCCGCCGACCACCCGCGGCCGGGCCACCGCCGGGTTGGCCGAGATCCGGTGCCGGCGCTGCGCCAGCACCAGCTGCACCCCGAACGCCTCGTCGAACTTGAGCCGGCGCTTGGCGTTGTTCCAACCGGCCATGCTCTCCGGGCGGTGGATCTGGCGCAGTGCCTCGTCCAGCGACATCAGCCCGCGGGTCGCCCGCACCTCGTCCGGCAGCGTCTCCGGCACCGGATCCAGCATCGCCAGCACCTGCTCCATCGCTCGCGCGATCGCCCAGGAAGGCAGCCCGGCGGCGGCTGGATAGACCGGGATCATCGCGTTGGCGAAGTCGGCCTGCTCCAGCTCGTCCATCTCGTCGAACAACAGGTAGTCCGGCTGGTTGAGCTGCATCTTGTTCCGGAACCGGCTGACCTTGCCCGCGAACAGCCCGTACCGGCCCGGTCGCAGGTCGCGCTCGCGCCACGGCTGGTTGAAGAAGCTCAGGCTGGCCTTGGACCGCCCGGACCGGATCGTCACCTCCAGGATGTTCAGCTTGCGGCCGGGGATGCGCCGGGAGCTGGCCGATTCGATCTCGGCCTGCACGGTGACCTCGTCGCCCTCGGCCAGCCCCGCCAGATCGGTCAGTTCCCCGCGCTTGTTCATCCGGCGCGGGTAGTGCCGGATGAACTCGCCGACCGTGCTCAATCCGAGCGCCTTCTCGATGGCCTTGGCCGTCTTGCCGCCCACGACGCCGTCCAGGCGATCGGCGCGAGTAGACATGCGATCACTCTGCCAGAAGCGGCCGACAGCGCCGCCCGGACGAGGGCTACTCGACGCCGATCAGCAGCGGATAGTGCGGCTGCCCGCCGACGTAGCTCGACACCTCGACGAACGGCAGGGTGGTCCGGACGTGCTCGACCACCGCCTCGGCTGCGGCGGCCGCATCCTGGTCGGCGCCGGACAGCACGGTGACCAGCTCGCCGCCGGCCGCCACCAGCCGGTTGACCAGGCTGATGCCCATGCCGACCACGTCGCCGCCGATCTCCACCACCTCACCGTCGATGAGGCCCAGCACGTCGCCGGCCGAGCACCGTCCGGCGTAGGTGAGCGAGTCCCGCACCGCGATGGTCACCTCGGCGAACCGGGTGGCGGCGGCGGCCTCGGCGACCGCGATCACGTTGTCCTCGAACCGCCGCTGCTCGTCGTGCACCGCCACCGCGGCCAGTCCCTGCACCGGCGACTTGGTCGGCACCACGGCCACCACGACTCCCTGCTCGCGGGCTTGCTGGGCGGCCAGTTCGGCGACCCCGCCGACCGCCGGGGCATTCGGCAGCAGGATCACTTGGGCCGCCCGGGTGGCGAGGATCCCGTCCAGCACCTCGGCGGTGGACGGGTTGGCGGTCGGACCGCCGTCCACCACCAGCACCCCTTCGGAGCGGAGCAGGTCGGCCAACCCCTCCCCCGGTGCCACCGCCACCAGGGCGACCCCGGACCGGTCGGTCGCCGGCTCGGCGGCCACCTGGTCGCAGAACCGGACCACGGTGATCCGGTGCGGCCGGCCAGCCTCGATGCCGGCCTCGATCGCCGCACCCACGTCGTTGACGTGCACGTGCACCTTGAACGGGCCGCTGCCAGTGCCGACCACCACCAGCGAATCGCCCAGGGCGGCCAGTTCCTGCCTGAGCCGGCCGACCGCCTCGTCGCCGGCCTCCAGCAGGTACTGCACCTCGTAGCCGTACTCGGGGCTGCCCGCCTCGCGAGCCTGCTGCAGCGCCCGCCGGTCCCGCGCGGGCCGCGGCGCCGGGAAGTCGGCAACCGGCTCGCCGGTCACCACCGCGACGAGTTCTCCGAGCAACACCACCAGTCCCCGGCCGCCGGCGTCCACCACACCGGCCCGGGCAAGGACGTCCAGCTGCTCGGGAGTACGCCGCAACGCCTCCTCGGCCGCTCGCACGCCGGCGCCCAGCACCGCGGACAGCGCCGGCTCGGCCATCGCCTCCGCCGCCTCGGCGCAGCTGCGGATCACCGAGAGCACGGTGCCCTCCACCGGCTCGGCCACCGCGGCGTAGGCCAGGTCGCAGGCGCGCCGAAGCCCGGCCGCCAGGGCCTGTCCATCCGCCTGCTCGGCATCGGCCAGCCCGTCGGCTAACCCGCACAGCACCTGCGCGACGATCGCCCCGGAGTTGCCCCGCGCGCCGAGCACGGCGCCCTGGGCCATCGCCCGCAGCACTTCGCCGGCCGACGCCGACCCGTCGTCGGCCACCGCCTCGGCAGCGCTGCGCAGGGTGAATTCCAGGTTCGTGCCGGTGTCGCCGTCCGGAATCGGGTAGACGTTCAGGTCGTTGATCTCGTCCCGGTGGGCCGCCATCGCCTCCACCGCGGCCTGGCACCAGCGGCGCACGGCGGAGGCGTCCAGCACGTCGAGCATGCCCGAACCCTACTGTGGTGCCCGACCGGTCTGCTCGGCTCGACCAGCGCCTCGCGGTGGCCGGTTTTGATCGGCACCGGACCGCCCGGCTACACTTGACCGGTTGCCCGGCGGCCAGCTCGCCGGCGCACGCCTGCCAGTCGATCACGTTCACGTCTTTCTAGGAGGCCATGGTGGCCAGCCACTGCGATGTCTGCGGCAAGGGGCCCGGCTTCGGCATGTCCGTCTCGCACTCGCACCGTCGGACGCACCGTCGGTGGAACCCCAACGTGCAGACCGTCCGCGCGCTGGTGGCGCCCGGCACCCGTCGCCGGATCACCGTGTGCACGTCCTGCCTGAAGGCAGGCAAGGTCACCCGCGGCTAGGTACGAAGCCAGCCGCTGGGCGCAAGCTCAGTCGTCAAGGCCGGTTCCTCCACCGAGGAGCCGGCCTTTCGCCTTACCTGACATGCTCCTGTCGGGTCAGACGTGTCGGCTTACCTGAAGTGACGTGTTGGCTTACCTGAAGTGCTCGTGCCCCGGCTCACGTACCGGCAGGCCGTCCAGCCGCACCCCGGCGCCCTCGCTGACCCGCCCGATCACCTGCCACGGCTCCGGCAGCCGGACGCCGTTGCCGAAGGTCGCCACCAGGGCGTAGTCGTCGCCGCCGCCGAGGACCCAGCTCATCGGATCGGCGTTCAACGCCGAGGAGACATCGCGCAACTTGGCCGCCGGCTGCAGTGACTCCGAGTGCAGATCGATCCGCACCCCGCTTGCCGCGGCGATCGCGTTCAGGTCGGCCACCAGGCCATCGGACACGTCGGTCATCGCGGTCGCGCCGAGTTCGGCCGCCCTCGGCCCCTCGGCGTACGGCGGTTCCGGCCGGCGATGGGCATTGACCACCTGGACCGGTGAGCGGAAGCCGCGGGAGAGCACCGCGAAGCCGGCCGCCGCCCAGCCGAGCCGGCCGGCGTAGGCAACCAGGTCGCCGCGCCGTGCCCCGGACAGCAGTACCGGCGGGCGGCCGGCCAGCTCACCCAGCGCGGTCACCGAGAGGATCACCAGGTCGGCGGCGCTGACGTCGCCACCCGCCACCCCCGCGCCGACCTCGGCGCACTCCTCGGCGAACCCAGCCAGCAGGCCATCCAGCCAGCTCAGCTCGGTCTCGGCCGGCGCCGCCAGCCCGACCAGCAGCGCGGTCGGCCGGGCTCCCATCGCGATGATGTCGGCGAAGTTGCGGGCGGCCGCCTTGTGCCCGATGTCGTTGGCGGTGGACCAGTCCCGCCGGAAGTGCCGGTTCTCGATCAACAGGTCGGTGCTGGCCACCACCCGGCCGTCCGGGCAGGCCAGCACCGCGGCGTCGTCACCCGGGCCCACCAGCGTCGATTCGGGCTGGCGCAACGCAGCGGTGATCCGCCGGATCAGCCCGGACTCCCCCAGCTCGCCTATCGTCCTCGCCTGCGATACCGCCTCGGAAATGACCGCGCCTCCCCTGTTCCAGTCCCACCACCGGTGCGTGACCTGCGTCCCGCCCCGAGAATCCTCACACAGCCCACCGACGGTGGTGCGCTAGGTTCTCCAGCATCGACGAAAGGACGTAGACGTGCCCGAAACCGTCAGTGCCTACATCCTGATCCAGACCGAGGTCGGCAAGGCCGCCTCGGTGGCACAGCAGATCGCCGGGCTGCCCGGGGTGACCCTTGCCGAGGACGTCACCGGTCCCTACGACGTGATCGTGCGGGCCCAGGCCCAGAACATGGACGAGCTCGGCCGACTGGTGGTCGCCCGGGTCCAGGGCGTGGACGGCATCACCCGCACCCTGACCTGCCCCGTCGTGCACCTGTAGCAACCCACCCCGCAGGAGCCTTTCCATCGATCGCAATCGCCGCCGGGCCGCCCTGGTCGCCACCGCATGCGCGCTGCCGGTCACGGTCGTGCTGGCCTTCCTGCTCACCGCGCACCAATCCGGCACCGACAAGCCCACCACCTCGCCGTCCGGGCCGCTGCCGGCGGTGACGGTGGCCCCGCCACCCTCGCCGGACACCGCCACTCAGCAGGCCTGCGTCAAGGTCTTCGCCACGCTGCCGGTGCAGCTGGGCACGCTGGCCCCGCGCAAGACCGACACCAACTCCTCCTTCGTCGCGGCCTGGGGCGATCCGGCCGTCGTGCTGCGCTGCGGGGTGAGCCGCCCGGCGATCCTGGGCAACCCGCAGGCGGCCCAGCTGCTGGACGTCAACTCGGTCATCTGGCAACCGGATCCGCAGAAGGCGCAGACCGTCTACACCGCGGTGGACCGCTCGGTCTACATCGAGGTCACGGTGCCGGCCGGCGTGGACCAGCCGCTGCCGCTGTTCGCGCCGGCGGTGCAGGCTCTGCCCCAGCTCTGCACGGCCAGCGATTCGGCCGGCAACACGACGAATCCCAAGCTGCCGATCTGCGGCAGCTGAGCTCAGCGCGAGCGACGCAGCGCGGTGGCGATCAGCCGATCCAGCAGCTCCGGATAGCTGACGCCGGTCTCGGCCCACATCTTCGGGTACATCGAGATCGGGGTGAAGCCGGGCATGGTGTTCACCTCGTTGACCACGAACTGCCCGTCCGGGGTGAAGAAGCCGTCCACCCGGGCCAGCCCGGAGCACTCCAGCACCTCGAAAGCCTGGCAGGCCACGTCCTGCACCTGCTTGATGCCGGCCTCGCCGATCTGGGCCGGGATGTCGAAGTCGGCCGAATCCTCCAGGTACTTGGCGTCGAAGCTGTACCAGTCGTAGCCCGGCCGGAGCCGGATCTCGGCCGGCAACGACGCCGAGATCGAACCGTCGGCGTCCTCAAGCACCCCGCATTCCAGCTCGTGGCCGGTCACCGCGGACTCGATGAGCACCTTTTGGTCGTAGCCGAAGGCCAGCTCCAGCGCGTCGGCCAGCTCGTCGTAACCGGAGACCCGGCTGATCCCCACCGAGGAGCCGGTGCGGGCGGGTTTGACGAACATCGGCAGGCCGAGGTGCTGGACGTCCAGGGTGCCCACCGGCCTACCGCGCCGCACCACCAGGCAGGGTGTCACGTTCAGCCCGGCGGCGCTGAGCACGGTCTTGGCGAAGGCCTTGTCCATCGCGGCGGCGCTGGCCAGCACGCCGGAGCCGACGTAGGGCACGCCGGCCAGTTCGAGCAGGCCCTGGATGGTGCCGTCCTCGCCGTTGCTGCCGTGCAGCACCGGGAACACCACGTCCACCTCAGCCAGCCGCTGCAGCGCCGAGCCGGAGCCGGAGCCGAACGGGCTGAGCGCGGCACCGCCGGGGTCGCCGGCCGTGGCCGGCTCGGCCACCGAGGGCAGCTGCCGGTTGGCGATCCGCAGCTGGGACGGATCGACCGCCGTCGGCAGCCAGGCGCCGGCCGGCGTGATGCCGATGGTGACCACCTCGTACTTGGCCGGATCCAGCGCGGCCAGCACGCTGCCGGCGCTGAGCACCGAGATGGCGTGCTCGCTGCTGCGCCCGCCGTAGACGACGCCGACCCGAATCCGTTCAGCCACGAAATCGAGGCTAGCCGACGCTCACTCGCTCTTGGTGGACCGGCGCATCAGCAGCGTGGCCGCATCTACCGGGCGCAGCCGGGAGTTGCAGACCGCGTCCATCACCTTGGTGATCGGCACATCCACCCCGTGCCGGTTCGCCAGATCCAGCACCGACCGGCAGGATTTCACCCCTTCCGCGACCTGGCCGTTGGTGGCCGCCTGGGCCTGTTCCAGGGTCTCGCCGCGGCCCAGCCGCTCGCCGAAACTGCGGTTGCGCGACAGCGGCGAGGCGCAGGTGGCCACCAGGTCGCCCAGCCCGGCCAGGCCGGCGAAGGTCATCGGGTCGGCGCCCAACGCCAACCCGAGCCGGGACGTCTCGGCCAGCCCCCGGGTGATCAGCGAGGCGATGGTGTTGTCGCCGTACCCCATCCCGGCGGCCATCCCGCAGGCCAGCGCGATCACGTTCTTCACCGCCCCGCCGAGTTCGGTGCCGACCACGTCGGTGTTGGTGTACGGCCGGAAGTACGGCGCGGTGCAGGCGTCCTGGATCGCGGTGGCCCGATCGGCATCCACGCAGGCCACCACGGTGGCGGTCGGCTGCTCGGCGGCGATCTCACGGGCCAGGTTCGGCCCGGACACCACCGCCACCCGGTCCGGCTCGGCGCCGGCCACCTCGCCGATCACCTCGCTCATCCGCTTCACCGTGTCCAGCTCGATGCCCTTCATCAGGCTGACCAGGCTGGCCTCGGACGGCAGCAGCGGCGCCCAGCGGCTCAGGTTCTCCCGCAACGTCTGGGACGGGATCGCGATGGCCACCAGGTCCGCGCCGGCCAGCGCCTCGGCAGGGTCGGCGGTGGCGACCAGCCCGGCCGGCAGGGTCAGCCCGGCCAGGTAGTCGGGGTTCTCGTGCTTGGCGTTGATCGCCTCGGCCAGTTCCGGCCGGCGGGCCCACATCACCGTCTCGGTGCCGGCGTCCACCAGCACCTTGGCGAACGCGGTGCCCCAGGACCCGGCGCCGAGCACCGCCGCCCGCATCGGCCGGCTCATCTGCCCCTCCCGCTCATCGCCCGTCCCGCTCATCTGCCCGTCCCGCTCATCGCGCAGGCCGCTCATCGCGGGTCCCGCTCATGGTGCAGGGCCCTCATCGGGCGGCCGGCCGGCGCGCGAACGCCTCCGGCGCGGGCTCGCCGCGCAGGCCGGCCACCTCGGAGCGCACCGCCACCATGATCCGCTCGGTCATCGCCTGCAGCACCTGCCTGGTCGGCTGCTGGCCGGCGAAGTCGGACAAGTCCACCGGCTGGCCGGCCGAGGCCGACACCGCGGTGCGCGGCAGCGGGCGGAACCGCTTGTGGTAGACGTCCAGGAAATTCTGCGCTCCCCACTGGCCGACCGGGATGACCGGCACCTCGGGCACCATCAGGGCCAGCCGGGCAACGCCGGTCTTGGCCTGCATCGGCCAGAAGTCCGGGTCCCGGGTCACGGTGCCCTCCGGGTAGATCAGCACGACCTCGCCCCGGCGCAGCGCGTCCACCGCGGCCTGCAGCGCCTCCCCGGCGTTGACGGTGCCCCGGTGCACCGGAATCTGCTCGGCTCCCTTGAGAATCCAGCCGATCGGGAACGGCGCGCTGAACAGGCTGGACTTGGCCAGGTAGCGCGGCGAGCGACCGGAGTCCCAGATGAACCTGCCGAACACGATCGGGTCGGCGTAGGAGATGTGGTTGACCGCGACGATCGCGCCGCCGGAGGCCGGTATCCGGTCCAGCCCGCGCCAGCGCACCTTGAACAGCAGGGTGGTGATCGGGTAGAGCATCCCGACCGCCAGCCGCAGATAGGGCCCCACCCGGTCCGGGCGTGGGCGCAGCCTGCGCTTTCGTTCGGTTCTGGTTGCCGGCACGGTGCGAGTCTGCCACCGCTCGGACCGGCAGGGCAGCACCGCCGCCGGCAACACGGCGACGGCCGTCCCACGCGGCATGGCAGCATTGTCGGCGATGGCATGGCGCATTCTGGTTCCGCTCAAGCGGCCGGCGATCGGAAAGCGCCGGTTGCTCGGCGCTACCCGCGAGGCCGCCGACCACGCGCAGCTGGTGCACGCCATGCAGCTGGATACCCTGGACGCGGTGCTGGCGGTGTCCACCCACCCGCTGGTGGCCGGGCTCAGCGTGGTCGCCGGCCCGCTCGGGTTCGGGCTGCCGGCCGAGATCGAGCTGCTGCCGGACGTCGGCGGCGGCCTCAACCCGGCGCTGGCCGCGGCAGCCGGGCAGCTCGCCGAGCGCTATCCGGACGACGGCGTGGCGGCTCTGGTCGGGGATCTGCCGGCGCTGCGGCCGGCCGACCTGCTTGCCACGCTGGGCGAAGCCGCCGGCCACCGGCGCGGCTTTGTCCGGGACCGGGCCGGCACCGGCACCACCCTGCTGACCGTGGCGGCCGGCGCGCACCTCGATCCGCGGTTCGGCCCGGACTCGGCCCGCCGGCACGCGGATTCCGGCGCCGCCGAACTGGCCGCGGCGGTCAGCCTGCGCGCCGACGTGGACTCGGCCGAGGATCTGCGCTTCTGCCTGCAGCTCGGCGCCGGACTGCTGACCGCGCAGATGCTGCCGGACCTGGTCTGAGCCACCCGGCTTCGATGTAACGCGCCGTTCAACCTCGCCAGGCAGAATGGCGACATGAGCGAGACCGTCACCGCCGAGGAACAGGCAGCGCTACCGGAGCTGCCGGAAGATCGGTACTCCAACCGCGAGCTGTCCTGGCTCAGCTGGAACGCCCGGGTGCTGGCGCTGGCCGAGGACCGGCGGTTGCCATTGCTGGAGCGGATGAAGTTCCTGTCCATCTTCGCCAGCAACCTCGACGAGTTCTACATGGTCCGGGTGGCCGGGTTGAAGCGGCGGATGGAGATGGGCCTGGCGGTGCGCTCACCCGGCGGCCTGTCCACCCGGGAGAACCTCGGACTGGTCAACGAGCGGGCCCGCGAACTGATGTCGCGACATGCCGAATGCTTCCTGTCCGACGTCCAGCCGGCGCTGGCCGATGAGGGAATCCGCATCGTACGCTGGGAAAACCTCGACGGTGACCAGCAGCTGGAGCTGACCGAGTACTTCCATTCCAAGATCTTTCCGGTGCTGACCCCGCTGGCGGTCGATCCGGCGCATCCGTTCCCCTACATCTCCGGGCTGTCGCTGAACCTGGCGGTGATGGTGCGCGACCCGGAGTCCGACATCGACAAGTTCGCCCGGGTGAAAGTGCCGAACAACGTGCCGCGATTCGTGGTGGTGACCCAGACCGCCGAGCAGGCCGACTTCCTGCCGATCGAGGAACTGATGGCCGCGCACCTGTCCACGCTGTTCCCGGGCATGCAGATCGTCGAGCACCACCTGTTCCGGGTCACCCGCAACACCGACTTCGAGGTGGACGAGGACCGCGACGAGGATCTGCTGCAGGCGCTGGAGCGTGAGCTGCTGCGCCGCCGGTTCGGCCCGGCGGTCCGGCTGGAGGTTGCCGAGGACATCGACGAGGCGGTGCTGAGCCTGCTCACCAGCGAGATCGAGGTCGCCGACGGTGAGGTGGTCCGGGTGCCGGGGCTGCTCGACCTCACCTCCCTCTCGCAGGTCTATGAGGTGGATCGTCCGGCGTTGAAGGAGAAACCGTTCGTGCCGGCCACCCACCCCCGCTTCGTGGAGGGCGAGACGGCGAAGTCGGTGTTCGCCACGCTGCGCGAGGGCGACGTGCTGGTGCACCACCCCTACGAATCCTTCGCGACCAGCGTGCAGCGCTTCATCGAGCAGGCCGCGGCCGACCCGCACGTGCTGGCGATCAAGCAGACGCTGTACCGGACCTCCGGCGACTCGCCGGTGGTGGACGCCCTGATCGACGCCGCCGAGGCCGGAATACAGGTGATGGTGCTGGTCGAGATCAAGGCCCGGTTCGACGAGCAGGCCAACATCAAGTGGGCCCGGGCGCTGGAGCGGGCCGGCTGCCATGTGGTGTACGGCCTGGTCGGCTTGAAGACCCACTGCAAGACCTCGCTGGTGGTGCGCCAGGAGGGCGGCTCGCTGCGCCGGTACGCCCACATCGGCACCGGCAACTACCACCCCAAGACCGCCCGGCTGTACGAGGATCTCGGCCTGTTCACCGCTGACGAAGGGATCTGCGCGGATCTGACGGACCTGTTCAACGTGCTCACCGGGTACTCCCGGCAGACCGAGTACCGCACGCTGCTGGTCGCTCCGCAGGGCCTGCGACCGGGCCTGCTGGATCGCATAGAGCGTGAGATCTCCCATGCCCGGCAAGGTAAACCGACACACATCCAGATCAAGTGCAACCACCTGGTGGACGAGGCGCTGATCGACGCGCTGTACCGGGCGTCGCAGGCCGGCGTGCGGATCGAGCTGATGGTGCGCACGTTCTGCACCATCAAGGCCGGCGTGCCGGGATTGAGCGAGAACATCACGGTGCGCTCGATCCTGGGCCGCTTCCTTGAGCACTCCCGGATCTTCTACTTCGCCAACGACGACGACCCGGAGTACTGGATCGGCTCGGCCGACTTGATGCACCGCAACCTGGATCGCCGGGTGGAGGTGCTGACCCAGGTGACCGGCAGCAACACCGAGGCGCTCCGGTTCACCCTGGATCTGGCCTTCGCGCCGGACACCGCCGCCTGGGAGTTGCAGCCGGACGACCGGTGGGTGCGCAGCGGCGGTCCGCATCCAGTGGACTATCAGGGAGTCATGCTGGCCCGCCTCGCCCCGCGCAGCGAGTGACCACCAGCATCGGCCGGCGCGTCGGCACGGTCGCGGCCGGCGGCGTGGTGTGGCGGCAGGACGGACCGGATCTGCTGGTAGCGCTGGTGCACCGGCCGCGGTACGACGACTGGACGCTGCCGAAGGGCAAGCCGGAGCAGGACGAGCCGCTGCTGCTGGCCGCGGTGCGCGAGGTCGGCGAGGAGACCGGCGCGCAGGTGGCGGCGGGTCGTCGGCTGGCGCCGATCGAGTACCCGATCGGCGGCGGTCAGCGCAAGCGGGTGACGCACTGGGCGATGCGCTACCTGGCTGGTGAGCACAGTCCGAGCGCGGAGGTGGACGAGCTCGGCTGGTGGACGGTCGCCGAGGCGACCCAGCGGCTCACCTATCCGGTCGACCGGGCGGTGCTGGCCGATTTCGCGCGCCTGCCGGCAACGACCCGCAGCGTGCTGCTGGTGCGGCATGCCCGAGCCGGCAAGCGGGCACAGTTCGAGGGCGACGACCGGCTGCGGCCGCTGGACAAGATCGGTCGGCGGCAGGCCCGGGATTCGGTCGGCACGCTGTCGGCGTTCCGGCCGGAACGGATCGTGGCGGCGGATCGCCGGCGCTGTGAGCAGACCGTCGCTCCGCTGGCCGAGCGGCTGGGCCTGCCGGTGGTCTCGGCGCCGGAGTTCGCCGACGAGGCCTACCTGGCCGACCCGCCGCGCGCGGTGGAGTCCCTGCACGCGCTCGCCGAGCAGTCGGCGAGCACCGTGATCTGCAGCCAGGGTAGTGCGATTCCTGGCCTGCTCGCCGACCTGGCGGTGCCGTCGGAGCATCGGACGGCGCGCAAGGGTTCACTGTGGGTACTGTCGCTGGTGGGCCGTCGAGCGGTGGCTGGCGACTATTACCCGCACCCGGACCAGTAGGCGGCGCTCCGGTTCCGCTTTTCGGATACTGGGATCGTAGTATCGCAATATGGGATCACACAGCGGCATCGGCGTCGTCAACAAGTCGGTTGCCATCCTGTCCGCCGTGGCCGCCGGACCGGCCGGGCTGGCCGAGCTGGTGACCCGTACGGGCATCCCGCGCGCTACCGCGCACCGGCTCGCGGTCGCGCTGGAGGTGCACCGGCTGCTGGTCCGCGACGCCCAGGGCAGGTTCGTGCCCGGTCCTCGGTTGGCCGAACTTGCCGCCACCGTAGGGGATCCGCTGCTGGACCGGGCGCCGGAGGTGCTGGCCTGGATCCGGGACTCCAGTGGCGAGAGCGCCCAGCTGTATCGCCGGGACGGTCGGGAGCGGGTGTGCGTGGCGGCCGCCGAGCGCAGCACCGGACTGCGCGCGGGGGTGCCGGTCGGCGCCCGGCTGCCGCTGACGGCCGGCTCCGGCGCGCAGGTGCTGCTGGCCTGGGAGCCGCCGGACACGGTGGCCGCCGTGCTGCCGGCTGCGGCGTTCTCCGAGCGCGCGCTGGCCGAGGTGCGCCGCCGCGGCTGGGCCCAGTCTGTCGGCCAGCGGGAAGCCGGCGTTGCCTCGGTCTCGGCGCCGGTCTTCGGCCGCGGTCGCCGGGTCATCGCCGCGGTATCGGTGAGCGGCCCGATCGAGCGGCTCGGCCGCTCCCCCGGCCAGCGGCTGGCCCCCATCCTGACCACCGCGGCGCAGCGGTTGCAGGCGAGCCTGCTGTAAGCAGCGAAGGCCAGCGGTTCAGCAGATATGGCCGAGCTTATTGCCCGCCGGGGACTCCAGACCGGCTCCTGTCAAATGTCCGCCTGCTACGTCAGCAACATCTTGAAGGTAGCTGGCCCAAGCCAGCGATTCGGCGCTGGTCTGCTGGTTGCAATTCGGCGCCGCATAGGAGTGTTCGATCCAACCCCACTGGCCGTGAACACCGTTGGAGTAGGTGTGGCGGCACTCCTCGGGGGCTAGGGCAGAAGGTCACAGTGACCGCGAACCCGTTGTCAGCGTTGATGTCGCTTACGGTCATCTTGGTGTAGTGACTCTGCTGTAGGTAGCCCCGCCTATCACCGTCCGTCGCGTCGGACATCCACTCGTATTGGCTGACGTAGGCGACGGTGGCGGTATGGCCGTCCTGGTAAACGTAGTCGATGTGGTAGTGGCCGCATCCGCTCTGCCCGCAGATGTCAGCACTCGCCGCGGTGGGATAAGCCGCTATTATCCGAGAGCGAGTAAAGGCCGCAGAACAATACGTATTCGGCGGCCTCAACTGCTCGGCAGGCTGAGGCCATTGGCCAGCCAGTGCGCCGCGTCGCGGGGTTCGGCGAACAGGTAGCCCTGCTGGGTATAGACGCCGAGTTCGCGCAGTCGCCGGGACTGTTCCGGGGTCTCCACGCCTTCGGCGATGATGCGTCCGGTCAGCTTGGTGAGCAGCGAGACCACCCCCTCGACGAACTCCCAGCCGCGCTCGTCTGGCTGCACCGGCAGCAGCGAGCGGTCCAGCTTGATCGAGGTGAGCGGCAGTTTGCGCAGCAACGCAAGGGAAGTCTCCCCGCGCCCGAAGTCATCGATGGCAAGCTGCAGGCCGTGCTCGGCGGCCCGACCCAACTCGGCGAACAACAACTCGCTGGGCAGCTCGGTGGCCACCTCCTCGGTCAGCTCCAGCACCACCTCCGACAGCGGGATCTCGAACCGGTCGGCGGTGGCCAGCACGGTGTCGATGGCCAGGCCGGTACTCAGGAACTCTCGGGACACGTTGATGTTCAGCAGGCATCCCGGAAACACCGACCGAAGCCGCAGGCCGCCGGCGAAGGCGAGGTCGTACACCCGCTCGGCGAACTGCGGGGTCAGCCCGAGCCGGTTGCTGGCCGCCAGCACCAGGTCGGTCGGCAGCTGGGCGGCCGGACCACCCAGCCGAACCAGCGCCTCGATGTTGCTGACCCGGCCGCTGCGCAGATCCACCACCGGCTGGAACAGCACGGTCTCGGCACCGGCGCTGATCGCCTGCTGGACGGCCTCCTCGTCGGCCGCCGCGCGGGCGGACCGGTCGGCGATCTCGTCGGTCCAGCGGACCACGTTGCGCCAGACCTCCCGCTTGGCGGTGGCCAGCGCAGTGTCGGCCTGCTCGGCCAGCGCAAGCAGGGAGGTGCCATCGGACCGCTCCGCCCAGCCGGCCTGCAGCGACAGCTGAACCTCCCAGCGACCAACCCGGACCGGTCGCGATCCGCTGCCGGCCAGTAGCCGTGGCACCGCCGAGGACTGCTCCAACAGCATCAGGAACTCCGCGCCGCCGAAACGGAACAGCAGGTCGCCGGACGAGCTGAGCGAGCTGAGCCAGCGCGCCGCCTCGACCAGGCAGCGGTCGCCGGCCACCGCACCCCATACCTCGTTGATCCGGCGGAACCGGCGGATATCCACCGCGAGCGCGCCAGCGTAGCGGGCGGTGGCTGCCGGCGGAAGCGCGGCCAGTTCCAGGAACGCCTGCCGGTTGTACTGCCCGGTCAGCGGATCCCGGATCAGCTGGGCCAGCAGTGAGCCGTCGGCGAGTTCGGTCAGGTCGTCCAGCCGGGCCAGCAGCAGGCGGCCGCCGTCCGGGCCGGTGACGGGAAGCAGCCGGACGCGCAACCAGCGCAGCCTCGGAGTGAACGAGGGCAGGATGGTGTCCACCAGCTCGGCGGGGTCGCCCGCGGCCAGCAGCCGGCCGCCGGCTTCGCGCAGTTCGGGTGGCAGGCTGTCCGGCCAGGCGGTGCCGGGCGACGGCTGCGCGGCACCGGTGATGGCCGAATAGTTCCGCTCGGCCCAGCGAATGGTGCCGGTGACTTCCAGCAGCGCGGTGGCGCAGCGTGCCCCGTCCTGGCTGTGCAGCAGCGGCCGGCCGTCGGACGCGCGCAGGTCGTGCAGGACGGCCAGGGCATCGCCGGTATCCGGCATGCCAGACGGCAGGTCGGCCAAACTGTGCCTCCTGCTCGGATGGGTACCGTCTTCCTGGCCCGCGTGCGTTTCACCGGATCGGGAAGCCATCCTCGCATCTTGTCCCGATGCCCGGCCAGTGCGCACACCTCGCACAGTCGTCCGATGGTGCGTCAGACAGGCCGGTGGCCGCCTCCTGGAGGAGGCGGCCACCGGTTTCGGGGGTCGATACTGGCTAGCTCAGCGGAACGCCGACCTGCGGCTGCCACCGCTCACGCGCTCCCAGATCAGCAGCGCGATCACCGCGCCGATGATCGAGCCGATCAGCCCGGACGGCTGGAAGAAGCCGTCCTGGCCGTCCTTGTGGAAGAGCACGTAGCCCAGGAAACCGCCGATGAACGATCCGATGATGCCGAGCACGATCGTGCCCATGATCGACAGGTTCTGCCTGCCGGGAACCAGCAACCGCGCCAGCGCCCCGGCGATCAGACCGACGATGATCAAGGTGATGATCAGACCAAGCATGAGGCCACTCCTCGGACTAAGAAATCACTTGCTCAAGCCGGAATGGCTATCCAGCGTGGATATTCTGCCCAGTCGATGCGGTGATCAATCCTTGAATGCGTCCTTGACCTTCTCGCCGGCCTGCTTGAGATTGCCGCTCGCCTGGTCCACGTGACCTTCGGCCTCCAGGCGATGGTCATCGGTGGCCTGGCCGACCTTCTCCTTGACCTCGCCACCAAGTTCCTCGGCCTTGTTCTTGGCCTTGTCTACTCCACTCATGGTTTTCCTCTTCTCTTCAGGGTCGCGGATTACCCGCGATGTCAGAAGCCTCGCGATGTCAGGACTCGCGATCGACGTTTCGGACAGCGTGGTCAACCTTTCGATTGCCAGCCGCTCGGTGAGTTCGGGCAGCGCGGCCAGCGGAGAGCCGCGTAGCTGTTCACGGGCACCGCGCACCACCGACACGATCGTGGTGAGCGAAAGCCGAGATTCGAATTGGCGGAACAGGCGCTCGATCATGTCCGCAAAGGACGATTCGTGCGCTTCATAGAAATCAGGGTCGGCGATTTCGGGGATGGCAGTCACGCAGGTACCTCGATCTGATGGTGAGATTGCACCAGCGGCACTTGCCCCAGAACCTGGCGATGCATCCTCTTCAGAACCAGGCTCAGCGTGCCCCGCTTGAAGTCGCAACTCTGGCGCGGGCTTCCTCGCGTCGGCTACCTGTATAGCCAATGGCACGAAGTCTACCGGTCCAGACCCCGGTAAGCGAGAGATGATCGATTTCGGCGCGGTGGCTCATCCGCGACCCGGGCTCAGAGCGTCGCCAGGATCCGGCGGTGCACCTCGGCCACGTCGGCCGCGCCATCCACCGTGACCAGCAGGCCGGCCCGGCGGTAGTAATCGATCAGCGAGCTGGTTTCCTCCTCGAACACCTGCAGCCGGCGATGGATCACCTCGGCGGTGTCGTCGGAGCGATCCTGCTCGGCGGCCCGGTGCAGCAACCGGCTGACCAGTTCCTCCCGCGGCACCGAGAGGAAGACGACCGTTGCCACCTCCGCGCGCTTGCTGACCCGCTCGGCCAGCTCCCGCGCCTGCTCGACCGAGCGGGGAAAGCCGTCCAACAGGTAGCCCCGCTCGGCGGCGGCCGCCTCCACCAGCGGCAGCGTCAGGTTGAGCAGGACCTCGTCGGGCACCAGCTCGCCGGCGTCCAGATAGCCGGCCACCCGGTGACCCAGCGGACTGTCGGCGGCCACCTCCGCCCGCAACAGGTCCCCGGTGGAGATGTGCCGGGCGCCGGTGGCCTCGGCCAGCCGGTTGGCCTGAGTGCCCTTGCCGGAACCGGGGCCACCCAGCATCACCAGCCGCAGCATGTGGCCTCCGATCTGTAACCGCTCGTCCGAATGGTTCAGTTTCGTACACGCGAGCGTGCTCAGCCGGCAAGCTGGCGTTCGGCCTCGGCAAGCAGTTCCACCACCTCGCGGCCGAAGTGCACGTCGCAGGGATGTCCGGCGGCCGGATTCGCCGCCAGCGCGGCGAGCTCGCCGGCCGCGACGGCCAGGCAGCCAGCCGGATCCGCCGGATCACCCGGCAGCTGGTAGCTGCCGGGACTGCCCCAGATCAGCAGGCTGGTGCGGGCCGCGACCGGTGGCGTGTCGATGCTCAGTACGTAGCTGCCGCGGGCCCCGGAGGCGTGGCCGGTGAGCAACTGAACCAGGTCCCGCCGACCGGACCGGGCAGTGATATCGGTGACTGGACCCAGCGCGCCGATCAGCAGCGACAGGACGTGCGGCCCCACGTCCCACAGGCCGCCCTTGGCATGCCGCCAGGGAGTGTCGAACGGACTGCCCGCGGCGAAGGCCGCACCGAGCCACAGGCCGCTTGCGCCGTCCCAGCCGGACTGCGCGGCTCGCTCGGCCAGCCACGCCCGCCGAGCCGGATCGAACCGGCTGGTGAAGAACACCACCGAGGCGACGCCTGCTTCGGCCACGGCACCCGCGAGCTCCTCGGCTACCGGTCTGCTCAGCGCGATCGGCTTCTCCAGCAGTAGGTGCCGGCCCCGCCGGGCGGCGCGCAGCGCCAGCTCCGCCTGCACCTGCGGCGGCACCGAGAACGCCACCGCCGCCACGTCGTCCAGCAGCTCGTCGAAGTCGCGGTAGGCGGCGATGCCGAACTCGGCCGCCAGCGGCAGCGACTTGGCGTGATCGCGGCCCCACACGCCGGCCAGGGTGACCGCCGGCTGCGCCCGCAGGCCGGCCGCATGGGTCACCCGGGCCCAGTAGCCGTTTCCCACCAAGCCGATCCGCATGCCGCCGAGGGTAGCCGCTCGGCGGCGGACGGTCGGCCCGGCTGCGAACGGTCAACCCAGCTGCGGCCAGGCTGCGGACGGTCGGCCCGGCTGCGGCCAGGCGGACGGTCGGCCCGGCTGCGGCCAGGCTGCGGACGGTCGAACCCGGCCGGACGGCCGGTCACGGTAGGCGCAGAATGGCCCGCGGAGCACTTCCCCCGAACGAGGAGGTTCGCGTGACCGGCACCGAGGCGGCTGCGTTGCGGCTCCGATTAGGACGAACCAGCAGGCCGGATCGGCCCGCGCTCCCCCGACGGCACGCCGAGGCGGTCCGATGACGATCCACCACGAGCACCCGTTCCTGCCGCCGGAGCCGGAGCGCAACCCGGTGCGCCGGCTGCGCGGCCGGCTGGCCAGCCCGGTCACCGTGCTGACCGCCGAGCATGCCGGCGAACGGGCTGGCCTGACGGTGTCCTCGGTCCTGGTGGTGGACGGCGACCCCGGCCAGGTGCTGGCCATCGTGGATCCGCTCTCGGAGCTGCACGACGCCGTGCGCGACTCGGGCACCGCGGTGCTGAACCTGCTCAGCTGGTCCGATCGGCAGCTGGCCGAGGCGTTCGGCTACCAGGCGCCGGCGCCGGGCGGACCGTTCCGGCTGGCCGAGTGGGTGTCCAGCGAATGGGGGCCGGTGCTGGCCGGCAGCACCGCGTGGGCCGGCTGCCGGGCGACCGGCCAGCCGTGGCAGCCGGTCGGCTGGGGGCTGGCCATGCGACTGGACATCGAAGCCGTGACGATCGGCCGCGATGCCGCACCGCTGGTGCATCATCGCGGCCGCTACGCCAGCCTGACCGACGACTGAACCGCCTGGTGCGGCCGAACCGGGCCGCTAGGAGCGCGGCCGGTATGCCGCGAGCAGCAACCGCCACATGGTCGGATCCACCACGCTGTTCACCGGCAACCGGTGCGCCGCCTTGACCCGGTTCACCGCGGCCACCGTCGCCGCGTCGTAGCGGCCGGTGAGCGGCGTCCTGAACGCCCGCTGGACGGCGAGCACCGGCTCACCGCTCATGCCGGGGAACAACGCGACCCCGGAGTAGCGCACCAGCCCCACCATCACCGCCGAGGAGCCGGCCGGCGCCGCCACCGAGGGGTAGTTCGGGCACGACACCGTGCGGAACACGGCGTAGTCGGCGGCCCAGTTCAGGTCACTCGGCCGGCACGGCCCGTAGTCGGGAGTGGTGACCACCTTGCGGCTCCAGAACGAGGTGAGGCCGAGCGCGCCGTCCCAGGACAGCGAGAAGTGGATGTGGTCGCGGTGGCAGGCGGTGTCCAGGCTGGGCGCCGGGGTCTTGGTGCAGCCGTTGTAGTCCTCCCACTTGCCGCTCCACATGCCCCAGATGTGGTTGTCCCAGATGATGTACATGATGCCCATCCGGCGAGCCATCGCGTACTTGTTGCCGTAGGAGTCGGTGGCCAGCAGGAACTTGATCACCGAGGCGGCCTGCATGGCCTGCACCGGGTTCTTCACCGAGTTCATCCAGTCGACCGCCCGGCCGTCGTAGTGCTCGCTGGCCGAGCCGGCCGAGCAGCTGCGCGGGCCGCCGGCCGAGGTGTTGGGATAGGTCCGCACCAGCAGCCGAGCCAGCGCCCCCGTGCCCGCCCGGAATCCGGGCTGGCAGGACACCTGCTGCACGTAGGGAGCCATCGGCTCGATCCTCGGGCCGAAGTACGGGGCGTGCAGGCTGGGCACGCTGGCTGCCTCGGCCGGGGCGGCGGTCACCGCGACGATCAGTGGCAGCGCGCACAGCGCGGCGGCGGCCAGTCGGGCATAGCGGGACAGGATTGGGGGCAAATGCACGGTTCCTCCGAACGCAAACCCTGCCGGATCTGCTTTCGGCAGGCGGCATTCCTATCGGCCGTCACCGTGCGTAGTCAAGTTGTCGCATCGAACTCGCTGCCGGGCAAGGTTGCCGGCTGGCCAGGCGGTCGCCGAGAGGTCCAGCCGGCGGTTGCCCGGCAGGTTCAGGCGGTCGCCGGTTCCGGCACCGCCACCGGCGCGCTGGTCGGCTCCGCGACCGGCCGCGGCTCGGTGCTCTCCAGGAACTGGCGCATGGTGCGCTCCGGTCCCCAGCGGTGCCGCATCCACAGGTAGCAGAGGAAGGCCATCGGCCCGAACACGGTCTGCGCCGGCACGATGAGGTCGGTGCGGGCGTCGAGGAAGGCCTCGGTGACCAGCGGCGCCAGCGCCGGCAGCGCCGCGCCGAACACGGTGGTGAGGGCCAATCCGATCCAGCCGGCCGCCCTGCCGTAGGCCTTGTACGCGGCGAGCACGAAGACGGCGTAGACCAGCAGGTCACCGATGCCGATGCTCGCGTTGTACACGCCCATCCGGAAGGCGACCGACGGGTCCAGCGGGAAGCCCAGGAAGCGTTCGGCCAGCTCGTTGGTGATCGGCCACTTCAGCGTGAAGATCACGTCGTAACAGGCCAGCCCGAGTGCGAACCAGGCCACGTGCTTCAGGCGCATGCCGCCCTGGACGTAGAGGTTGGCGACCGCGACCGCGCCCAGCATGATGATGACGCTGTTCTCCACCCAGTAGATCTGCCAGCCGAGCACCGTGCCCAGCAGCGTCCTGGTCATCCAGATGTTCAGCCCGATCAGCAGCCCGATGCCGAACCACAGCTTCCCCCGGCTGAGCAGCGGCCGGTAGCCGATGGACAGCGACGCGGAGAAGGTGAGGATCAGGAAGCCGGTCAGCCCCCACTGCGGCAGTACTACGTAGAGCAGCGGCAGGGTGACCAGGAAGCAGGACAGGATCCCGATGTCCCGCGCGTTGAACGTCCCGATCGGCGGCCGGTCCAGGCGCAGTTTGCGCAGGTAGAGCAAGGCCAGCACGTTGGTGATCAGCGTCGCGCTGACGGCAACGATGAGCTCGAAGACCGTGGGGTAGACCAGTTCCATGGCAGTCTCTCTCGATCAGGCCGGCCGGCCGACGAACGTCGTTTCGTGCAGGTCACTGCGCAGCGGGCGCAGGTAGCGCGCCTGGTCATCGGGGACGGTGGCGATCCGCACATCCAGTCCGTGGCTGGCGAAGTGGTTCAGCAGTTCCGGCTCGCTCAACCCGTTCACCGCGGCGAGCGGCAACGTCAGTTCGAGCCGTCCATCGACCACCTCGGCGCGGAACCGGGCCGGCCAGGGCTCGCTGGGCAGCGCCTCCACCGCCTCGGCGAGCGCCCTCGGCGTCACCAACTCATCCCCGAGCCGCAGCAGGTGGTCGGCCTTGCCGATGATCGCGCTGGTCGCCGGCAATCCGGCGACCTCGCAGGTCAGGTCGCCCTCGGGCAGCCGGTAAACCACGTCCCGGGTGTCGTAGCGGAAGACCGGCATGCATTCGCGGTACGGGTAGTACGGGGTGATGACAACCGTGCCCGGCTCACCCGGGCCGGCCGGTGCACCGGTTTCCAGGTCGAGCACCTCGACCAGCCCGCTGTTGATGTCGTGATGCAGGTGGCCCTGGCTGCAGGTGCCGGCCGAGACCGGTATCACCTCAGTCATCCCGAAGACGTCGTTGACCCGCGCGTTGCCGAAGGTTTGCGCGACGGCCTGGCGCAGCGCGCCGGTCAGCACCTCGCCGCCGGCATCGATGCGGCGCAACCGGAAGTCGCTCGGGCGCACGCCGCGACGACGGGCGGCCAGCACCAGCTCGGCCAGGTAGCTCGGCGGAGCGGCCAGCAGCGTCACGCCGTCGTCGAGGAGGCTGTCCAGGGCCTCGTCCGGCGGGATGATCCCGAGCACCCGGCAGCGGGCGCCGGCCAGCCGGCAGATCGCGCTGCTCAGGTGCACCGCCGCGGTCGCCCGCGAGCTGGCGTTGATCTGCATCAGGTCGGCGGGACCGATCTCGTGCCGCAGCACGCCGGTCAGCGCGCTGAGGCCGGACCACAGTTCGAGTTCGTAGCGCGACATCCAGATCTCGGCGGGCCGGCCGGTGGTGCCGGTGGTGCGGCTGCTCAGGTAGGGCACGACGTCTGAGCACTGGAAGTCGGCCTGGCGGTCGATGAGATCCCGCTTCACGGTGACCGGTATCGCGCGCAGCGACTCCTGGTCGAACCGATCCAGGTTGACCTCGGCGGCCTGGAACCGGCGGGCATAGAACGGTGAATGTTCCGCCAGCCGCCGGGCGGTCCGGCGCAGGGCGCGGTCGGCGAACTCACGCCGCGCCTCCGGGTCGGCGAACGGGCCGTCGAGCAGCTCGCGGACGTCCGCGCCGGGCTCGCCGAACTCCGCGATGGTGGCCAGCGCGTCGTTCACCAGCCGGGCGAGGTTGCCGGTATCGAGCTTGCGTCCCCAGACCATGCCCAGGGCCATCCGGAACTGCCGAATGCCAGTCTCGAACATGTGCGGATTCTCCTTAGCGCGCTGATCCAATCGAGCCGGAAGGCCGGTGCCGACGATTGAGCCGGCACCGGCCTCAGTTCTGGGATCAGAACTCGGTGCCGACCGCCGTCGCGAACAGGACCGCCGTCAGCGAGCCCATCGCGTACCGAGCGTGCTTGACGCTGCGAATGAGAGATGCCATTTTGTGCACCTCCTTCCGAGGCACTCGAAGTTGAGGTATCTCAGCCGTGCTGGCCGAAAACCGACGAGAAGCTATTTCTGGACGATGACCTTGAGATTCATCTCCGGATGCACCGTGCAGGTCATCTGATACGTGCCGGGGGTGTTCCAGACGCCGGTGGTGTAGGTCTGGTTGCGTTCGAGGAGCACGCGTGGCGTCACCGGCTCCTTGCTGGGCACCGAGAGGTGGGCGTTGTTGCCCGGACCGATGATGTGGATCCATCGAGAATCGTTGGTGAAAGTAATCTTCTGGCCCTGGTGGACGGTGATCACCCCGGTGCTGAACGCCTCGTGCCTCATGCCGACGGCGTCGGCAGGCGCTGAGTGCACGGGCGCGGTGAAGGGAGGCGCGTAGATGCCGCCGACCAGCAGCGCGGCACCGATCAGAATCTTCGGAAAGACCATGGACTGCCCCCGCGGTGCGGCCGGTCGGCATTAAACAGCGGTTCAGACAAAGCCCCTATGGGCCAGGCCCGGACAATTCGCTACGCCGACCTGCATTTGATGAGGAATGGAGTAGAGCACCCACCGCGGGGGTGTACCGATCTGTCGGTACTAACGTGGACTTTCGCGGAAAACGCCTTCACGGTGAGCACACAACGCCCCGGGTGCGGTGGTTGCGGCCCGCCCGGGAAGTGGAGCGATCTGGCGGCTCAGCCGCGAGATCGCTCCACTGCGGCGACCGCCGGCGAGCCGTGCATGCAGCCGGCGGATGACGCGGAGGTGAGCAAACCGGCCCGAACGAACCGGCAGTGACACTGAGTAGCCCCGAAGGGATTCGAACCCTCGCTACCGCCGTGAGAGGGCGGCGTCCTAGGCCGCTAGACGACGGGGCCCTAGGAGTTCAGCTCGCACTGAACTGTACTGCGCTGGGGTACCAGGACTCGAACCTAGACTAACTGAACCAGAATCAGTTGGGCTGCCAATTACCCCATACCCCACTACGACCAGGCCGCCATGGCATTGACCGGGCCGCCTTGAGACTGTACCGGATGGCCTCGGATGACTCGAAATCGGCCACGCCGGGCTCAGCCCCTGGCGCGCACCGGGTTGACCAGCTCACCGATACCGTCGATGGCCACCCGCACCGTGTCGCCGTCGGCGATCCGGCCGACCCCCTCGGGGGTGCCGGTGAGCAGCACGTCGCCCGGCATCAGCGTCATCACGTGCGAGATGTAAGAGATGATCGTCGCCACGTCGAAGATCATGTCCTTGGTGTTGCCGTCCTGCGTGGTCCGCTCGTTGACCAGGCAGCGCACCCTGACCGCCGCGGGGTCGAACCGGGTCTCGATCCACGGCCCGATCGGACAGAACGAGTCGTAGCCCTTGGCCCGGGTCCACTGGCCGTCGGAGCGCTGCTGGTCACGCGCGGTGACGTCGTTGGCGCAGGTGTAGCCGAAGACCACATCCATCGCCCGGTCGCGCGGCACGTCCTTCACCACCCGCCCGATGACCACGGCCAGTTCCGCCTCGTGCTCGACCTGGTCGGAGTCGGCCGGCAGCCGGATCACGTCGTGGGTGCCGATCACCGAGGTGGACGGCTTGAGGAAGATCAGCGGCCGCTCCGGCACGTCGTTGCCCAGCTCGGCGGCATGCGCGGCGTAGTTGCGCCCGATCGCCACCACCTTGCTGGGCAGGATGGGCGCCAGCAGCCGGACGTCGGTGATCGCGTACCGGTCGCCGGTGAACTCGATCGGCCCCATCGGATGGTCCTTGATGGCCGCCACCGTCAGCGACTCGAACGGCGGCTCGGCCCCCGCCTCGGCCGGACCCTCGACGACTCCCCAGCTGATGCTGCCCCCGGCCACATATCTCGCGATGCGCACGCCTGCCAACGCTACTCGGCACGTGCCGGCGGGCCGGCCGGCGGCCGGGCGGCCGGGTCGCGGATACTGGTGGGCATGCAGCGCAGCACGGACCTCAGCCAAGTGCCGCCGCGTCAACGGTGGCAGTTGGCGGTCATGCTGCTGCCGGTGGCGACGGTGCTGCTGGCCGCCGGCGTGCTGCTGGGCTGGCTGGCCGGGTCGGCGGCCGGGCACCTGGTCGGCATCGTGGTGGCGCTGCTCGCCCTCGTCCTGACCGGCATCGGGTACGGCCTGCTCCGGTCGGCCCGCGCCGACGAGCGGGAACGCCGGCTGGACCAGGCGATCCGGCAGGCGACCGGCCCGTGCGGCGCCGACTGCGCGCCGGCCGACTGCTCGACCACCGACTGCGCGGTGAAGGCCCTCCCCGCCGCTAGCCGGCGAGGAACATACCCGACTGGCCGAATGCAACCTGCCGGCCACTCGCGCCGTTCCTTACAACGTTGCAAACTGGAACCCAGCCGAGATCCTGCCCGGGAGCAGCCGATGACCAGCACCGTGGACCCCATCGACACCGACGCCATCGTGCGCACCCTCTACGACGAGGGCATCGTCGCCTGCCGCGGCGCCTACCCCCGGACTGGGTGCGGGAACTGGCCGAGGATGTCGAAGCTGCCTTCACCGAGGCACGGCAGCGTCCGGGCGGCGCGGTGGGCCGCGGCCCGAACCGGTTCTACGTCGAGATCCATCCGCAGGCGCTGCGTGGCTTCGTCGAGTTGGTCGAGCATCCCTGGTTCCGAGCGGTCTGCGAGTCGGCGCTCGGGCCGGACTACCTGATCGTCGAGGTCGGCTTCGACGTGCCGCTGCCCGGCGCGCAGTACCAGCCGTGGCACCGGGACTTCCCGATGCCGGAGCTGACCCGACAGGACCGCCGGCTGAACTCCTTGGCCTTCAACCTGACCACGGTGGACACGATCGATGAGATGGGGCCGTTCGAGATCGCGCCGGGCACCCAGTGGGACGACGGGCCGGAGTTCGAGCACGGCATGTTCCCGCCGAGGTCGCACTATCCGCGCTACGAGCAGCGCGCGGTGCGCAAGTATCCGCGGCGCGGCGACATCTCGGCCCGCAGCGCGCTGACCATCCACCGAGGCACGCCGAACCGCTCGCAGCTGTCCCGTCCGGTCGTGGTGGTCGGGGTGGACGCACCGGGTGCCGGCAACGACGAGCGGCACGACCTGGCCGTCACCGGGGCCTACTGGGATGCGCTGCCCGAGCGGGTGCGCCGGCATCTCAGCTGCCCGGTGGTCAACACGCTGGCCCCGATCAGCCAGAAGCACACCATTGAGGGCTTGGTGATGGGCGAAGGTTAGCTCGGCAACTCCCCCCGCGTTCGGCTTCGGTCGATTCCGTTGCCCGGCGGCGAAGGTGCCGGCTCAGACGGCGGATGCGATCCGTTCGCCGATCTCGCCGGTCGAGCCGGGTGCCTTCGGATCCCGCCCGGCGAGATCAGCAGCGACGGCGGCCTCGATCCGGGCCGCCTCGGCCGGATGCCCGAGGTGGGCCAGCAGCAGCGACACCGACAGGATGGCCGCGGTCGGGTCGGCGATCCCCTTCCCGGCGATATCCGGAGCGGAGCCATGCACCGGCTCGAACATGGACGGCGTGCTGCCGGCCGGATTGAGGTTTCCGCTGGCGGCCAGCCCGATGCCACCGGCCACCGCGGCGGCCAGGTCGGTCAGGATGTCGCCGAACAGGTTGTCGGTGACGATCACGTCGAACCGGCCGGGATCGGTGACCAGATGGATGGTGGCCGCGTCCACGTGCTCGTAGCCGACCGAGACCGACGGGTACTCCGCCGCCACCCGGGCCACCGTGCGCGCCCACAGGTCCCCCGCGTGCACCAGCACGTTCGTCTTGTGTACCAAGGTCAGCTGCTTGCGGTCGCGGGCCTGCGCGGCGTCGAAGGCTGCCCGCACCACCCGCTCGACGCCGAACGCGGTGTTCAGGCTGACCTCGGTGGCCAGCTCGTGGATGGTGCCGGCCCGTAACGTGCCGCCGTTGCCGGCATACGGCCCCTCGGTGCCCTCCCGGTACACCACGAAGTCGATGTCCGGCTTACCGGCCAGCGGCGAGGCCACCCCCGGGTAGAGCTTGGCCGGACGGAGGTTGACGTAGTGGTCGAGCTCGAACCGCAGCCGCAACAGCAGGCCGCGTTCCAACACCCCGCTGGGCACGGCCGGATCACCGATCGCACCGAGCAGGATCGCGTCATGCCGGCGCAGCTCGGCCAGCACCGGGTCGGGCAGGATCTCGCCGGTGCGCAGGTAGCGGCCGGCGCCTAGGTCGAAGCGGGTCTGCTCGGTACCCGGCAGCACCGCGTCCAGCACTCGGACCGCCTGCTCGGTGACCTCGATCCCAATGCCGTCACCGGCAATGACGGCTAGCCTCACCGGGCCGCGGTGCCCTCGGTGTAGTCGGCGTCGGAGTCGGAGTTCACCCAGCTCATCAGGCCGCGCAGGGTGCGCCCGGTGACCTCGATCGGATGCTGTTCGGCCTTGGCCCGCAGCGCGGAGAACTCCGGCGCACCGGCGTCCTGGTCGGCGATGAACCGGGCCGCGAAGCTGCCATCGCGGATCTCGGCCAGGATCTGGCGCATGTTCTGCTTCACGTGCTCGTCGATCACCCGCGGGCCTGACACGTAGTCGCCGTACTCGGCGGTGTCCGACACCGACCAGCGCTGCTTGGCGATGCCGCCCTCGTACATCAGGTCGACGATCAGCTTCAGCTCGTGCAGGCACTCGAAGTAGGCGATCTCCGGGGAGTAGCCGGCCTCGGTGAGCACCTCGAAGCCGTACTGCACCAGCTGCGACGCCCCGCCGCAGAGCACCGCCTGCTCGCCGAACAGGTCGGTCTCGGTCTCCTCGGTGAAGGTGGTGCGGATGGCGCCGGCCCGGGTGCCGCCGATGGCCTTGGCGTAGGACAGCGCCAGCTCCAGTGCCTGGCCGCTGGCGTCCTGCTCGACCGCCACCAGCACCGGCACGCCCTTGCCGTCCACGAACTGCCGCCGCACCAGGTGGCCCGGGCCCTTCGGCGCCACCATGGCCACGTCCACCCCGGCCGGCGGCTTGATGTAGCCGAACCGGATGTTGAAGCCGTGCCCGAAGAACAGCGCGTCGCCGTCGGACAGGTTGGGCTCGATCGCCTCGGCGTACAGCGCGCGCTGCTTGTGATCCGGGGCCAGCACCATGATCAGGTCCGCCTCGGCGGCCGCCTCGGCCGGGCTGAGCACCCGCAGCCCCTGATCGGCCGCCTTGTCCCGGCTCTGCGAGCCCTCCGGCAGCCCGACCCGGACGTCCACCCCGGAGTCGCGCAGGCTCAGCGCGTGCGCGTGGCCCTGGCTGCCGAAGCCGAGCACGGCCACCTTGCGTCGCTGCACGATCGACAGGTTGGCGTCATCGTCGTAGTACATCTGCACGGCCATCGGCTGGCATTCCTTCTCTCGTCCGGATCTGGCTTTGTTCGCTCAGCATCAAACCGCGTGGCGTTCGACGGCCCGCAGCGCGGCCTGGGTCATCGACCGCGGCCCCCGGCCGAGTGCCACCATGCCCGACTGCACCATCTCACGGATGCCGTACGGCTCGAGCATCTTCAGCATCGCCTCGAGCTTGGCCGGCGGCCCGACCATCTCGACGGTGAGCGCTTCCGGGCTGACGTCGACCACCTTGGCATTGAACAACTCGACGATATCGACCACAGCACCGCGGTTGGTCTCATCGGCCCGGACCTTGGCCAGCAGCAGTTCCCGCTGCACCGCGGTGCCGGCCTCCAACTCGACGATCTTGAGCACGTTGACCAGCTTGTTCAACTGCTTGGTGACCTGCTCCAGCGCGTTGCCCTCCACCGACACCAGGATGGTGATCCGGCTGATCTCCGGATGCTCGGTCGGGCCGACCGCCAGCGATTCGATGTTGAATCCGCGCCGGCTGAACAACCCGGACACCCGGGCCAGCACGCCCGGCTTGTTCTCCACCAGCACGGACAGCGTGTGGACGGACATCAGGCTTCAGCTCCGCTCGTGTTCTTGCTCTTCGCGCGAGCGCTCATCGCCCGCTCGCTCCGCGCCTCGCTCCGCTCGATGCTCACTCGCTCGTACCCCTGCTCTTCGCGCGAGCGCTCATCGCCCGCTCGCTCCGCGCCTCGCTCCGCGCCTCGCTCCGCGCCTCGCTCCGCTCGATGCTCACTCGCTCGTAACCCTGCTCTTCGCGCGAGCGCTCATCGCCCGCTCACTCCGCGCCTCGCTGCGCTCGATGCTCACTCGCTCACACCCTTGCTCTTCGCGCGAGCGCTCATCGCCCGCTCGCTCCGCGCCTCGCTCCGCTCGATGCTCACTCGCTCACATCTCTCCGAAGTCGGGCCGGACGTTGCGAGCGGCCAGGATGTCGTCATTGGAGGTGCCGGCGGCGACCATCGGCCACACCATCTCGTCCTTGCCGACGGTGAAGTCGACCACCACCGGCTGGTCGTCGATGGCCATCGCCTTGGCGATCACCGTATCGACATCTTCCTTTGCCTCACAGCGCAAACCCACGCAGCCGAGCGCCTCTGCCAGCTTGACGAAGTCCGGGATCGGCGCCTGCCCGCCGGTCCGCCGCACGGTCGTGGGCGCGTGCGTGCCCAGCTCGGTCTGCGAATACCGCTCGTCGTAGAACAGCGCCTGCCACTGCCGGACCATGCCCAGGTTGCCGTTGTTGATCACCGCCACCTTGATCGGAATGCCCTCGATGGCGCAGGTGGCCAGTTCCTGGTTGGTCATCTGGAAGCAGCCGTCGCCGTCGATGGCCCAGACCAGCTTGTCCGGCCGGCCCACCTTGGCGCCCATCGCGGCCGGCACCGAGAAGCCCATAGTGCCGGCGCCGCCGGAGTTGATCCAGGTATAGGGGTTGTCGTAGCGGATGAACTGCGCCGCCCACATCTGGTGCTGGCCGACGCCGGCGGTGAACACCGTGTCCGGGCCGGCCAGTTCGCCCAGCCGGGAGATCACGTACTGCGGGGACAGGCTGCCGTCGGCCGGCTCCTCATAACCCAGCGGGTAGGTGCGGCGCCAGCCGTCGGCCTGCCGCCACCAGCCGGCCAGGTCGGCGCGGTTGCCGGCGGCGTACTCGGCCTGGATGGCCGGGATCAGCTCGGCGATCACCTCGCGGGCATCGCCGACGATGGGCACGTCGGCCAGCCGGTTCTTGCCGATCTCGGCCGGGTCGATGTCGGCGTGCACGACCATCGCGTTCGGCGCGAAGGAATCCAGCCGGCCGGTCACCCGGTCGTCGAACCGGGCGCCCAGCGCGATCAGCAGATCCGCCTTCTGCAGCGCGGTGACTGCGGCCACCGTGCCGTGCATGCCGGGCATGCCGAGATGCTGGCGGTGGGAGTCGGGGAAGGCGCCGCGAGCCATCAGGGTGGTCACCACCGGGATGCCGGTGAGCTCGACAAGCTTGCGCAACTCGGCGCTCGCCCTGGCCTTGAGCACCCCGCCGCCGATGTAGAACACCGGCCGGGACGCGCTGGCAATCAGCCTGGCCGCCTGGAGGATCTGCTTGCCGTGCGGCTTGAGCACCGGTCGGTAGCCGGGCAGGTCCAGCACCGGCGGCCAGCTGAACCGAGTGGCCGCCTGCAGCACGTCCTTCGGGATGTCCACCAGCACCGGGCCCGGACGCCCCGTGAGGGCAAGGTGGAAGGCCTCCGCGATGGTGCGCGGGATGTCCTCGGCGCGCTGCACCAGGAAGTTGTGCTTGGTGATCGGCAGGGTGATCCCGGAGATGTCGGCCTCCTGGAACGCGTCGGTGCCGATGAACGGCAGCGCGACCTGCCCGGTGATGGCCACGATCGGCACCGAGTCCAGGAAGGCGTCGGCGATCGGGGTGACCAGGTTGGTCGCGCCGGGCCCGGAGGTGGCCATGCAGACGCCGACCTTGCCGGTCGCCTGGGCATATCCCTCCGCCGCGTGGCCGGCGCCCTGCTCATGCCGCACCAGCACGTGCCGCACCTTCTTGGAGTCGAACAGGGGGTCGTAGGCCGGCAGGATGGCACCGCCCGGAATCCCGAATACCACGTCGGCGCCGACCTCTTCCAGCGACCGGATCAGCGCCTGGGCGCCGGTCAGTTGCTCGGGGGCGGGTGTTCCTGTCATGCCGGTGGTCCTTTCTCGCGCTTGCGCGCACGGCACTCCTACCATCCGGCTGGGCAGCGCCCAGCCGCTCAAGCCCTCGTGGCCCAGCCACAAAAATCCTCGTGGCCTCGCCACCAAATCTTCGTGGCCCAGCCACAAAACCCAGCCACTAAAAAACCCCCCGTGCCGATGCACGAAGGGTTTGCGCGCCTGCCGCGGTCCTGCCGCGAGAGACGCGCTAGTCGATGAGTACGAGCTGCCGCACGGTCAGGACACTACACCGCGGCAGACGGGCCACTCAATGGGACGGGATGAGCATCCCAGGATTCGAGACCGGGCGGCCGCGGACGGCCATCGCGCAAACCGTGTCAAAGGGCCAGCGCGCGTCCGGCAAAACCTTTGTCTGTGCAAATGTAACCGTGCCGTTACCTATTTTCGTGGCACGATGCCCTGCGTGCACCCCCGACTGGCTCCGGCACTGGGCCTGGCCGCCGCGTGCGTGATGCTCACCGTGATCGGCGCGATCGCGATCGACACCGCCGACAGCCCGCAGCAGCCGACCGGGTTCGCCGGGGCCGTCCCGCTGCCGAGCCAGAGTTCGACTTCGGCCGGCGCCTCGCACCGGGCGGCCAGCGCGGTCAGGACGGGCAACTCGATCGCCGCGGCACCAGCCTCCGCCGCGCCGCCGGTCAGCTCGCCACCGGCGGCCGCAGCCAGCCAACCATCCGGCCAGTCGATCCGGGCCCGGCAGTCGGCGGCGACCGAGGACTACGCGCAGGCGGTGTTCCAGGCGGTGAACCGGGCGCGGGTCGCCCAGCACCTGGCGCCGCTGGTGTGGGACGCCCGCCTGCAGCAGTCGGCCCGCACGCACAACCGCGCGATGGCCGGCTCGAACACGCTGTCCCACCAGGTCGGCGCCGAGCCCACGCTCGGCAGCCGGGAGAGTTCGGCCGGCGTGCAGTGGACCTACGCGGCGGAGAACATCGGCTGGACGACCGAACGCAGCCTGGCCGGCGTGCTGAACATCGAGGCGCGAATGCTTGCCGAGACCGCCCCCAACGACGCGCACCGGCGCAACATCCTGACCCGGTCGGCGCAGTCGCTGGGCATCGACGTCTACTTCGACGCCGCGCACGGCCGGCTCTGGCTGACCGAGGACTTCGCCGGAAACTGACGCTCGGCCAGCAGCATGGCCGGCGACGTGGCCGCCAGTTCAGCCGCAGACCGCGCCCTGCGCCGCGGAGCCGACCAGCCGGGCGTACTTGCGCAGCACGCCGGTGTCGAACTGCGGCGGCAGCGGCTGCCAGGCATCCCGGCGCCGCCGAAGCTCGGCCTCATCGACATCCAGCCCGAGGCGGCGGTTGACGATGTCCACGGTGATCCGGTCGCCGTCGGCCACCAGGGCGATCGGGCCGCCGACCGCCGCCTCCGGCGCGATGTGGCCGATGCACAGCCCGGTGGTGCCGCCGGAGAACCGGCCGTCGGTGAGCAGCAGCACGTCCCGGCCGAGCCCGGCGCCCTTGATCGCGCCGGTGATGGCGAGCATCTCCCGCATGCCGGGGCCGCCCCGGGGACCCTCCCACCGGATCACCACCACGTCGCCGGGACGCAGCGAGCCGTCGGCCACCGCCGCCATCGCCGCCTGCTCCCGGTCGAACACCCGGGCGGTGCCGGTGAACACCTCGGTGTCGAAGCCGGCCGTCTTGACCACCGCGCCTTCCGGAGCGAGGTTGCCGTGCAGGATGGTCAGCCCGCCGGTGCGATGGATCGGCCGGCTGAGCGGGCGGATCACCTCGCCGTCGGGCTCGCCCGGTGCCACCTCGGCCAGGTTGTCGGCCAGCGTCCGGCCGGTCACCGTCAGGGCCTCGCCGTGCAGCAGGCCGGCGTCCAGCAACGCCTTCATCACCACCGGAATGCCGCCGATCCGGTCCAGGTCGGTCATCACGAAGCGGCCGAACGGCTTCAGGTCGCCCAGGTGCGGCACCTTGTCGCCGATCCGGTTGAAGTCGGCCAGCTCCAGCGGCACGCCCGCCTCGTGGGCGATGGCCAGCAGGTGCAGCACCGCGTTGGTCGATCCGCCGAGCGCCATCACCACCGTGATCGCGTTCTCGAACGCCTGCCGGGTCAGGATGTCGCGCGCGGTGATGCCGCGGTCGATCAGGTGCACCACCGCCTCGCCGGAGCGCTCGGCATAGGCGTCACGTCGGGAGTCGGGGGCCGGCGGCGCTGCCGAGCCGGGCAGCGACATGCCCAGCGCCTCGGCCGCGGCCGCCATCGTGTTCGCGGTGTACATGCCCGCGCAGGCGCCCTCGCCGGGGCAGATCGCCTTCTCGATCTCGGTCAGTTCGTCCTGGCTGATCCGTCCGGCCAGGCACGCCCCGACCGCCTCGAACGCGTCGATGATGGTGACATCGTTGCCGTTGTGCCTTCCGGGAAAGGTGGATCCGGCGTAGAGGAACACCGCCGCGACGTCCAGCCGGGCCGCCGCCATCAGCATGCCGGGCAGCGACTTGTCACAGCCGGCCAGCAGCACCGCGCCATCCAACTGCTCGGCCCGGAACACCGTCTCCACCGAATCGGCGATCACCTCGCGGGACACCAGCGAGTAGTGCATTCCGGAGTGCCCCATCGAGATGCCGTCGGAGACCGAGATGGTGCCGAACTCCAGCGGGAAGCCGTCGGCGCCGCGCACGCCCACCTTGGCCCGCTTGGCCAGCCGGGCGAGGGAGAGGTTGCACGGCGTGATCTCGTTCCAGGACGAGGCGACGCCCACCTGCGGCTTGTCCCAGTCCTGGTCGCCCATGCCGACCGCGCGCAGCATGCCACGCGCGGCGGCCCGCTCCACCCCGTCGGTGACGATGTGCGAGTGCGGCTTGCGATGGCGGGACTTACCGGAGGCGCTGTCGGTCGTCACGGACACGAGCCTACGACCATGCCGCAGCCGGCCACCTAGAGTGTGGAGGTGATCCAGCGAACGGTGCTGAAGCATCCCGGTTCGGCCTACCTGATCGTGGCATTCGTCGCGCTGTGCATGACCGCGGTGGTGCGCTCGCCGGTGCAGGCGCTGGTCTACCTGATTCCGGTGGCCGGCGCGGTGTACATCGCCCGCACCGCCACCGTGGTGGACTCGGCCGGCCTGCATGCCCGCGCGGTGTTCGGCAGCCAGATGGTGAGCTGGGAACGGCTGCGCGGGCTGCGGCTGGATCCCCGGGGCACCGTCTACGCGGTGGACGACAACGGCACCCAGCTTCGGCTGCCGTGCGTGCGCAGCACCCGGCTGCAGCCGCTGATCGACGCCGCCGGCGGCCGGATCCCGGATCCGGCCGCCGAGCCGTCCTGACCCCGGCGCGCCCGGACCGGCTCCGGAAGGAGGATGGCGATGCAGCAGGCTTGCCCGCCGCCGGCCGTTCTGGCTGCCTTCGGCGTGCGCGGCCGGCCGCAGCCGCTGCCGGGCGGCCAGCGCACAGCGTGGCGGGTCGGCGATGCGGTGCTGAAGCCGCTGGACACCGAACCCGCGATCCTGGAGTGGCAGGAGTCGCTGCTGCGCATGCTCGATGGCCGAGACGACTTCCGGGTGGCGCCGCCTCGGCGGTCGCTAGCCGGTGAGCTGGTGGTCGGCGGCTGGACGGCGTGGCGCTTCGAGCCCGGCCACCTCCCAGTGGCACGCTGGCCGGAGATCGTCCGGCTGGCCCGACGGTTCACCGGCGCCGTCGCCGACCTGCCCCGGCCCGCCGTGCTGGATCGGCGAGGCGACCGGTGGGCGATCGCCGACCGGCTGGCCTGGACCGAACCGGCCGGTCGACTTCCGCCGGTCAAGCACCTGTCGAGGCTGGCCGCCGCCTGCCGGCCGATCCGCGCGCCGAGCCAGCTGATCCACGGCGACCTGGCCGGCAACGTGCTCTTCGCCGACGGACGGCCGCCGCTGATACTCGATCTCTCGCCGTACTGGCGGCCGGCCGAGCTCTGCCCGGCCATCGTGGTGGCCGACGCGCTGGTCTTCGAGGGTGCCGAGCCCAGCCTGGTCGAGCAGCTGGCCGGCGACCCGGACGGTCCGCAGTGCCTGCTGCGTGCGCTGATGTTCCGCGCGATCACCGACCGGCTCGCCCGGCCCGACGAACCACCGCGGTCCGACGATGCCGATCCCTACCTGCCAGCCGTCGAACTGGCCGTGCGGCTGGCCGGCTAGTACTCGCCGTGCACCTGGTTGATCAGCGGCTCGCCGCGTTCGTACCGGGTCACCTGGTCGGCCAGCAGCGCGCTGAACCGCTCGGCCAGGCCGGGCACCGCTCCCCCGACGTGCGGGGTGAGCAGCAGGTTCGGCGCGTCCCAGAGCGGATGATCGGCCGGCAGCGGCTCCGGATCGGTCACGTCCAGCGCGGCCCGCAGCCGCCCGGACCGCAGTTCGGCCAGCAGCGCGTCGGTGTCCACGATGCCGCCACGGGCCGCGTTGACCAGCAGCGCGCCGTCGTGCATCCGGCTCAGGAATTCCGTTCCGACCATGCCGAGGGTCTCGCTGGTCTGCGGCACCAGCAGCACCACCACGTCGGCCGCCGGCAGCAGTTCGGGCAGCTCGGCCACCCCGTGCACGCCGTCGCGGGCCGTGCGGGCGGCGAACACCGGCTCGGCGTCGCAGGCCGTCAGCCGCCGCCCGAGCTGCTGTCCCACGTCGCCGGCGCCGATGACCAGCACCCGCTTGCCGGCCAGTTCGTCGGTGGCCGCGTCCTCCCACCGGCGTTCCAGCCGGGCGCGCTCGAACCGCGGGAAGTCCCGCAGCACGGACAGGATCGCGGTGAGCGCCCACTCGGAGGTGGACGAGCCGTGCACGCCGCGCGCGTCACAGAGCAGCACGTGCTCGGGCAACCAGCTGAGCACGGTGTCCACACCGGCCGACTGGGTCTGCACCACCCGCAGGCTGCTGAGCCTGCCGATCACGGCCAGCGCGGCGTCCGGTTCGCGAAGGAACGGCGGCGGCACCCAGAACTCGATCTGCTCGACGCCGGCTGGCGGCTGGTCCACCTCGCGCCAGACCGCGGCATCGGCGGCCAGCGGTGAATCCGGCAGCCGAGCCCGCAGCCGGTCGCGGACGGCGGTGGACTGCACACACAAGCGGCTCACCGATTCACCGTAGCCACCGGCCCGGATGGACTCGGACCGGGCGTCCGGGCGCGCGATCACAGCAGCAGCAGGCAGACTGGGCGATGTGGTTCGCCTCCGCCTGCTCTCCCGCCGTGGCCTGCTCGTCGGCCTGGCCTGCCTGACCATCGCGGGCTGCGGCGGTGCGGCCGGCAGCAGCGGCGACTTCGCCCCGCAGCCCGACTTCCTCGGCAACAACGACCCGAACCCGCAGCTGCCCAACCCCGGCATCCCCCAGCCGTCACTGTCGGGCAGCGAGCCGCCCGGCGGCATCGTGCCCAGCGGGACGCCCAGCAGCGGAGCGGCACAGGCCGACGCCAACGTGCTGGCGACCAAGCTGGTGGAGCCAACCGGGCTGGTGGTGCTGCCGGACGGCACCGGCCTGGTCGGCGAGCGCCGGTCCGGGCGGATCTACCGGGTGCGCCCGGACGGCAGCGCGCCCGCGCAGCTGGTGCAGACCCTGGCCGGGGTGGACGGCAGCGGCGACGGCGGGCTGCTGGACCTGGCAATCTCGCCCAGCTATGCCGAGGACGGCCTGATCTATGCCTACCTCACGACGGCGACCGACAACCGGGTGGTGCATTTCCTGCTGGGCTCGGCCCCGTCAACGGTGCTCGGCGGCATCCCGAAGGCGGCCACCGGCAACACCGGACGGCTGGCCTTCGACGCCACCGGCGCCTTGCTCACCGGCACCGGGAACGCCGGCAACCCCGCGCTGGCCGCCTCGCCGAGCAGCCTCGCCGGCAAGGTGCTGCGCAGCGACGACATCGGCAAGCCGCTGCCGGACAACCCGAATCCTGGCTCGGTGGTCTACGCGCGCGGCTTCGCCGAGGTCGCCGGGCTGTGCGTCGATCCGACCTCCGGCGCCCGGTTCGTGGTGCAGCGCGACCAGGTCGAGCTGGTCCGTCCGGGCATCGACTACGCGACGGCCAGCCCGGCTGCCAGGCTGCCGGCCGCGCTGGCCGGCGGCGGCGGATGCGCGCTGGCCGACGGGCAGCTACTGGTGGCCACCGCGGCCGGCCAGGCGGTGGCCGTGGCGCCGGTCAGCAAGGCGGATTCGATCGGCCAGTTCAGTGCGGCGGTGAGCAAGGCTTACGGCCGGTTGCGCACCGTGCTGATCGCGCCGGACGGGGCGGTCTGGCTGACCACCCGCAACCGGGACGGGCACGGCACGCCGGTGCCGGACGACGACCGGGTGATCCGGCTGACCGCGGTGGACGGCGCCAGCTCGGTGCTCTGAACTACGACGCCACCACCTCGTCCGGCGCTGGGCGCTAGCGCTGCTCGCCTGCTCGCTCCGCTCCTCGGCGCTCCGCTCCTGCGATGCTCACTCGCTGGCCGGGATGCCGGTCGGCGCGTCCGGATCCAACGCGGCCTGCACGGCGACGCTCTCGATCCCGGTGGCCAGCCGCTGGATCTGGGCCACCTCGAAGTAGCGGGTGTCCCAGGTGATGTGCAGGTCGATCGCCTCCGGCGGATCGGCCGGATCGAGGACCGGGGCGTCCAGCACGTTCACCTGCAGCGCGTTGCGCGGCGGCCGGTCGAGTTCGGGCACCCAGCTCGCCTCGGCCAGCGCGGCCCGCAGCCGCTCGTCGCCGGCCGGCGCCAGCCCGTCGGGTGGCCGCTCCACCCTCCGGTCGTTGAAGTAGCAGCCGGTGTCGAACAGCACGCCGCGCTCGCGCTGTACCCGCTCCAGCATCGCGTCGCGGTGCCGCCCGTCGTAATAGGCATTCTTGTAGGCGTGCAGCATGCTGCCGCGGGCCCGCGCGATCGCGGTCGCCAGGCTCGTACCGGCCACGTCGAGCTGGAACGGGCTGGATTGCACGATCAGGCCGACCGTGCCGGCCATTCCCGGCCGGAACCGGTTGCTCACCAGCATCATCGTCCAGATGTTGCCGCGGCCGAGCAGCCGGCCGAGCGCGACGGCGTACAGCGCGGAGACCACTGAGGAAGCCGGCACGTTCTGCTCGGCCACGATCCGCTTGACCGCGAGCAGGGTGGCCGGCGACCGGTACCGGACGGCCTGGTAGTCGGCCGGCCCGTCCCGGCGCGGTGCGCCGAGCACCCGCGGATCGACCGAACGCAGCACCCGTTCCAGATGCCGCATCGCGGCGGCTGACTGGCGTTGCGCGGCCGGCTCGGCCTGCCGGCGGGCCAGCTCCAACGGCTGGATCGCGGTGACCGGGCCGGGCGGCTCTCCGGTGACCGGGTCCCGAGCGGCCAGGTCGGCCACCAACGCCTCGGTGCCGCCGCCGTCCACCGCCAGGTGCAGGTAGACCACGACGAGGTGGCTAACCCGGTCTCCGACGGTGACCACCGCGGCCCGGACCGGCCAGTCCCGCTCCAGCTCGAATGGCCGGGCGTGGAAGTCCTGTTCGATCTGCTCGGCCAGCTCGGCCGGATCCGCGCCGCCCGCTTCGATCACCAGCAGCTCGAACTCGCCGGCCTCGACGCAGTGCTGGCGCGGGGTGCCGTCGGAGTCGAACCGCAGTGTGGTGCGCAGTGCCTGGTGCCGGCTGAGCATGAACCGCAGCATCTCCACGATCTCCGGCAGGGTGCTGCTGGCCGGCATGGCGAAGCTGCCGCCGAACGTGGACGACTGCCCGACTGCCTGGTTGGCCTGCCAGTGATCGACCTGGGACCAGGTCAGCGGCGCCTCGCCGGAGCCGGTTCCAGCGAACCGGATGGTGACGGTTCGCTCCCGGGCGCCCGGTCCGGCGGCCAGCTCTTGCTCCTGCATGCCGATACCTGCCGATGCGGACGTCCACCTGGTCGAACACGACCAACTGACCGAATTGTCAACCGGCCGGCCGAGGCTGTCAAACACCGTCTGATGGGCTGGGATCCGCTGCGCTGTGATTGGCTGACGGCATGTACTCCACCCATCGGCTGGACTGGGAAGACGTCACGCTGCGGGAATGGGACTGCACCGTGCTCTGGTCGGATCCAGCCGATCCGGAGGCGGGCATCGTGCTGGACCGGTCGGCCTTCTATCCCGGCGGCGGCGGCCAGCCGCCCGACCACGGCGTGCTGCTCTGGCAGGGCGTGCAGACCCGGATCGTCGGCACCCGGCGCGGCGACGACCTGTTCCTGCTGCCCGCGTCGGGGGATCCGGTGCCGCCGGCAGGCACCGCGGTTCGCGGCGCCATCGACGACCTCCGCCGCAGCACCCTGATGCGCACCCACTCGGGGCTGCACGTGCTGTGCGGGACGGTGTTCCGCGACTTCGGTGCCCTGGTGACCGGCGGCAACATGGAGCCGGGCGAGGCACGGATGGACTTCAACTTGCCGGAGATACCGCCTGGTTTCAAGCAGATCCTGGAAGACGCGGTGAACGCCGAGATCGCCGCCGACCGGCCGATCCAGGTCCGGATGCTGCCCCGCGACCAGGCGATGGCCATCCCGGATCTGATCAAGACCCAGGACGCGCTGCCGCCGGCGGCCGAGCAGCTGCGGATCGTCGACATCGTGGGCCTGGACACCCAGGCCGACGGCGGCACCCATGTCTTCTCCACCAGGCAGATCGGGCAGCTGACCATCGCCAAGGTCGAGAACAAGGGACGGCAGAATCGGCGGATTCGCATCCGATTGGCCAACGCAGTCGGTTGATTGTCGTTTGCCCGCCCCGGATCAGGTACGGCCATCCGAACGGTATCCGGACGGGCGGGCACGGGGTAGCGTGCGGCGGTACCCCGTGCTTCTGCCCGACGGGTCCACCACAACCGGAGGCTGTAGATGAACGGTTATCGCAAGGTTCTCGTCGGGATGGGCGCCCTTTCCCTCAGTCTCAGCCTCGGAGCAATGCCCGTAGCCAACGCGTCGGGAAGTCAGGTCGCGTGCCCGAGCGACCGGCTGTGCCTGTGGTTCAACAGCGGATACGGCGGCGCACGGGCCGATTTCCGGGTCAGCGACGCCAACCTTTCCAACGAACTCTTCAACGACGGTCCCGCCAATGCCAATGGATGGCTGGTTCAGGTGGAGAACAACGCCGCATCGTTCCAGAACCGAAGTGGTAACACCGTCGTATTCTTCGACTTCCGAAACTGCGACATCGACGGCGCCTATCGTGTCGTCGCGGCAGGGGCCAAGGACGACTTCGGCTCAGCGCTGAAGAACCGAGTCTCCTCGTTCCTCATCTCGAATGAGGGCGCCTGCATCAACGTCGACCAAAGCAACGCCTAACCGACGCCCGCGACGTCACATCAAAAGGAGAGATCGATGCGATCCATAATCGTGGCAATCGTTGTCGCAGTGACGGCCATTGGTTCGCTGGCTTTCGCGGTGCCCGCCCAAGCCAGCGACCAGAGTTGGTCGGTCAGTGACGCAGGGCTGGTCCGGGCGCGAGCCAGCTTCGACGACGCGGCGAATCGGGTCTACGTGACCGACGTGCGCGCCGGCGACGGGGTAGACCAGAACAACCGCGGAGCCATGATCGACGTATGGCGGGTCGGCAATCAGGGCGGCACCCACGTCAAGTGCTACGCGCAGAACGGGTCGAGCAATCAATGCCCGCTCATCTGGGTGGAGGACACTCACCTCAACGGCCAGGCGTGCTGGATCGAGGCGTACTTCTCCTACAAATGCTCGGTAATCAAGGATTTCTACAGCTGAGTGCCAACCCGCCCCGGGCCGCACGCCCCGCGAGTTTCTTCGCCAGCAGGCTAGCCTGCGCGTGACTCGCCGGACGTGTGGCCCGGTGGCGATGGCTACTCGCTGACTCCGAGCTGTTCGAACAGGATCGCGCGCACGGTGGCCGCGTCGGCCTGGCCGCGGGTCGCCTTCATCACCGAGCCGACCAGCACGCCGACCGCGGGCAGCTTGCCGCCACGCACCTTCTCCGCGACCTCCGGGTTGGCCTCGATTGCAGCCTGCGCGGCGGCGGTCAGCGCCGAGGTGTCCGACACCAGGCCGAGGTTGCGGTCGGCGACCACCTTGTCCACGTCGTCGCCGGTTTCCAGCACCCCGTCCACCACCTGCCGGCCGAGCGCGCTGGACAGCGTCCCCGCCTCGATCAGCGCGATCACCCGCGCCACCTGCGCCGGGGTGATCGGCAGCGCGGCGGCTTCGATGTCGCGACTGTTGGCCTGCTGGGCGAGGTAGCCCAGCCACCAGTTGCGCGCCTCGGCAGCCGGCGCTCCGGCCGCCACCGTGTCGGCGAACCGATCGACCAGGCCGGCGTTGGCCAGTGCCTGCAGCTCCTCGGCGCCCAGGCCGAGCTCGGCCTGCAGCCGGACCCGCCGCGCCGCAGGCAGTTCCGGCAGGCTCGCCCGGATCTGCTCCACCCAGTCCGCGTTCGGTGCCAGCGGCACCAGGTCCGGCTCCGGGAAGTAGCGGTAGTCGGTCGCCTCCTCCTTGCTCCGGCCGGACCGGGTGGTTCCGGTGGTCTCCTGGAAGTGCCGGGTCTCCTGGACGATCTTGCCGCCAGCATTGAGGATCTCGGCCTGCCGGATGACCTCCGAGCGCATTGCCCGCTCCACGCTGCGCAGCGAGTTGACGTTCTTGGTCTCCGTCCGGGTGCCCCATTCGGACGAGCCCGCCGGCGTGAGCGAGGTGTTCACGTCGCAGCGCAGGCTGCCCTGCTCCATCTTGACGTCGGAGACGCCGAGCGTGCGCAGGATGTCGCGCAGCTCGCCGACGTAGGCGCGAGCCACCTCGGGCGCCTCCGGGCCCGCGTCCGGCACCGGCTTGGTGACGATCTCCACCAGCGGGATGCCGGCCCGGTTGAAGTCCACCAGGGAGTACTCCGCGCCGTGGATCCGCCCGGTCGCACCGCCGACGTGGGTGTTCTTGCCGGTGTCCTCCTCCAGGTGCACCCGTTCGATGCCCACCCGGATCGTCCGGCCGGATATCTCGACGTCGAGGTACCCGTCGTAGCAGAGCGGCTCGTCGTACTGCGAGATCTGGTAATTCTTCGGCATGTCCGGGTAGAAGTAGTTCTTGCGGGCGAACCGGCACCAGGACGCGATCGAGCAGTTCAGGGCCAGCCCGATCTTGATCGTGTACTCGATGGCGGCGGCGTTGGCCACCGGCAGCGCACCGGGCAGGCCGAGGCAGACCGGGCAGGTCTGGGTGTTCGGCTCGGCGCCGAAGTCGGTGGCGCAGCCGCAGAACATCTTTGAGGCGGTGCCCAGCTCGACGTGGGTCTCCAGCCCGAACACCGGGCGGTAGGCGGCCACCGCCGCTTCGTAGGTCGGCGCGCTCATCGAGCCTCCTCGCTCTTCGCGCGAGCGCTCATCGCGTGATTCGCTCCGCTCGAACCGTCAACTCGCTCCACTCCTCGCTCGCTTCGCTCACTACGATGCTCACTCGCTCCTGCTCGCTGTCGCTCGCTGCGATGCTCACTCGCTCCTGCTCGCTGCCGCTCGCTGCGATGCTCACTCATCGGCTTGCTCCCAAGCTCGGCAGGTGCCGCAGGATCGGGCCGTTGGCCGCCTGGTAGGCGGCTTCGAAGGCGGCGGCCACCCGGTAGCAGCGGTCGTCGGCCATCGCCGGCGCCATCACCTGCAGCCCGACCGGCAGCGGCGGGCCGGCCTCCTCCGACAGCCCGCAGGGCACCGAGATGGCCGGGGTTCCGGCCAGCGAGGCGGGCAGCGTGCACAGGTCGTTGACGTACATGGCCATCGGGTCGGCGGTCCGCTCACCGATCTCGAAGGCGACGAACGGCGAGGTCGGCGAGATCAGCACGTCGGCCTGGCCGAACGCGGCGCGGAAGTCGTCGGCGATCAGCGTCCGCACCTTCTGCGCCTGGCCGTAGTAGGCGTCGTAGTAGCCGGAGGACAGCGCGTAGGTGCCGATCATGATCCGCCGCTTCACCTCCGGACCGAAGCCCTGCTCGCGGGTCAGCGACATCACCTCCTCCAGCGACCGGCTGCCGTCGTCGCCGGCCCGCAGGCCGTAGCGGACGGCGTCGAACCGGGCCAGGTTGGAGGAGCATTCACTCGGCGCGATCAGGTAGTAGGCGGCCAGCGCGTAGTCGAAGTGCGGGCAGGACACCTCGATGATCTCCGCGCCCAGTTTCTGCAGCACGGTGACCGCGTCCCGGAACCGAGCCAGCACGCCCTCCTGGTAGCCACCTCCGGTGCCGGTGAGCTCGGTGACGATGCCGACCTTCAGTCCGCTGAGGTCACCGCGGGCGCCCTCGAGGGTGGCTGCCACCACGTCGGGGGTGGCCTGCGGGATGGAGGTGGAGTCGGCCGGGTCGTGACCGGCCAGTACCTGGTGCAGCAGCGCGGCGTCGAGCACCGTGCGGCCGAACGGCCCGGCCTGGTCCAGCGAGGAGGAGAACGCGATCAGGCCGTACCGGCTGACCGCGCCGTAGGTCGGCTTGTGCCCGACGATGCCGGTGACCGCGGCCGGTTGCCGGATCGAACCGCCGGTGTCGGTGCCGACCGACAGCGGCGCCTCGTAGGCGGCAACCGCGGCCGACGAGCCGCCGGACGAGCCGCCGGGTACCCGGCCGAGGTCCCAGGGGTTGCTGGTGACCTGGTAGGCCGAGTTCTCGGTGGAGGAACCCATCGCGAACTCGTCCATGTTGGTCTTGCCGAGCATCACGATGCCGGCCTGCTTGACCCGGCGGGTGATGGTGGCGTCGTACGGCGGGATCCAGCCCTGCAGGATCTTGGAGCCGGAGGTGGTCGGCAATCCCTCGGTGACGACGACATCCTTCATCGCCAGCGGCACGCCGGCCAGCGGGCCGAGCTCGTCGCCGGCCGCCCGGCTGGCGTCCACCGCGGCCGCGGCGGCCAGCGCGCCGTCGGTGTCGACGTGCAGGAAGGCTTTGAGCTCGCCATCCACCTCGGCGATCCGGTCGAGGTGGGCGCGGGCCACCTCGGTGGCGCTGACCTCACCGGTCCGGATGGCGTGCGCGGTCTGCGCCGCGGACAGCTCGTGCAGGCCGGCCACTACTCCTCCTCGCCAAGGATCTGCGGAACCCGGAACCGGTCGTCCTCGACGGCCGGGGCCCCGGCCAGCACCGCCTCGCGGGGCAGGCACGGCGCCACCTGGTCGGGCCGCAGCACGTTCTGCAACGGCACCGCGTGGGAGGTGGGTTGGATGTCAGCCGCGGCGACCTCGCTGATCCGGGCGATCGAGCGCAGGATCACGTCCAGCTGGCCGGCGAACAGGTCGAGTTCTTCCTCGGTGACAGCCAGCCGGGCCAATCGGGCCAGGTGTGCGACCTCGTCGCGGGTTACGGTGGGGGCATCTTCGGGCACGAAATCTGAGTCTAGGGGCTCGCCCGCTGGCGGTCCTCCCGGCATTGACCTTGCCCGGATGCGGGCACCGCACGCCGCCGTCGAGAGCCGCCACCGGGCGGTCGCCAGGCGGCGCCGACGCGCCGCGATCGGCGGATGTAACAGGGCGGATACCCGGGGTTGGCAGACTGGGGGCCGTGTCCTTCCTGATCCGGGTGGTTCTGCCCGACCGTCCGGGTGCGCTCGGCGCCGTCGCCTCGGCGCTCGGGCACGCCGGTGCGGACATCCTCAGCGTGGACATCGTCGAGCGAACGGCCGGGCAGGCCACCGACGACCTGGTGGTGGAGGTGCCCCCGGACCGGCTGCCGGACTCGCTGGTCAGCGCGGCAGCCAGCGTGCCAGGAGTGCGCGTGGAATCGATCCGGCCGTACGCGGGGGTGATCGACCCGTTCCGCGAGCTGGAGCTGCTGGAGAAGCTGGCCGTCAGCGGCGAGGACGCCCCGGCGGTACTGGCCGACGGGGTGTGCCGGTTGTTCCGCGCCGGCTGGGTGCTCATCCTGCAGGCACCCGAAGCGGACGGCGAACCGGCGGTGGTGGTGGCCCGCAGCGCCGCGGCACCCGAACTGCTCACCCTGCCGTGCCCGTGGTGGCCGCCATCGCCGCCGCGCACGCTGGAACCGGATGCCAGTTGGGCGCCGGTCGGCTGGGCCAACCTGGACACCGAGCTTGCCGTGGTGCCGGTGGGCTCCAGCGCGCTGCTGGTCGGCCGGCCGGCGCTGCGCTGGCTGGCCAGCGAGATCATCCGGCTATCCCACCTGGCCTCGATCGCCGCCACGGTGCTGGACGCCTGACCGACCGGCCGTCGCTACTCCTCATCCGGGCGCCCCCGGACTGACCGACTGTCGCCATTCCCCCATCCGGGCAAACCCCGGACCGACCGACTGTCGCCATTTCCCCGTCCGGGCAAACCCCGGACCGACCGGCCGTCGCCACCCGCCGTGCTACTCCCCGACCTGGGCCACCTCCCGGGCCGCGTCCGGGCCGTCGGAGAGCAGCGTGCGGAATCCGTCCTCGTCCAGGACCGGCACCTTCAGCTCGACCGCCTTGGCATGCTTGCTACCCGGCGATTCCCCCACCACCACGAACGAGGTCTTCTTCGACACCGAGCTGGCCGCCTTGCCGCCCAGGCCGGTGATCGCCGCGGCGGCCTCGTCCCGGCTGAACCCTTCCAGCGAGCCGGTCACCACGATCGACAGCCCGGCCAGCGGTTTCGGCCCGGTGTCGGGCAACCGTTCGTCGGCCATCCGGACGCCGTCCGCCCGCCACTTCTCGACGATGCTGCGATGCCAGTCCACGGTGAACCATTCGCGCACCGCCTCGGCGATGGTCAGCCCGATGCCCTCCACCGCCGCGAGCTGCTCGACCGACGCGGCGGCGATCGCATCCAGCGAGCCGAACTCCCGAGCCAGATCCTGTGCCGCGGTCGGCCCGACGTGCCGGATGGACAGCGCTACCAGCACCCGCCACAGCGGCCGGTCCTTGACAGCTTGCAGATTGTCCAGCAATTTCTGGGCATTCGCGGTCAGCCCGCCGCCCTTGAGGGTGAAGAACTCGCTGCGCGCCAGGTCATCGGCGGTGAGTGAGAACAGGTCGCCCTCGTCCACGACCAGGCCGGCCTTCAGCAGCGCCACCGCCGCGCTGCCGCCGAGCACCTCGATGTCGAAGGCACCGCGGCCGGCCACGTGGTACAGCCGCTCGCGCAACTGCGCCGGGCAGGACCGCGCGTTCGGGCAGCGGATGTCGGCATCGCCCTCCTTCTCCGGCCGCAGCTCGGTACCGCACTCCGGGCAGTGGCTGGGCATCACGAACTCCCGCTCGGTGCCGTCGCGCAGATCGACCACCGGCCCCAGGATCTCCGGAATCACGTCGCCGGCCTTGCGCAGCACCACCGTGTCGCCGATCAGCACGCCCTTGCGCACCACCTCGCTGGCGTTGTGCAGCGTGGCCAGGCCGACCGTGGAACCGGCCACGAACACCGGTTCCATCACGCCGAACGGAGTGACCCGGCCGGTCCGCCCGACGTTGACCTGGATGTCGAGCAGCTTGGTGTTCACCTCCTCCGGCGGGTACTTGTAGGCGATCGCCCACCGCGGCGCCCGGCTGGTCGAGCCCAACTGCCGCTGCTGGGCCAGCGAATTCACCTTGATCACGACGCCGTCGATCTCGTGCTCCACGTCGTGCCGGTGCTCGCCGTAGTAGTCGATGAATTCCGACACCTCGGCCAGCGAGCCGACCACCCTGGCCCGGTCGGAGACCGGCAGCCCCCACGTGCCGAGTAGCTCGTACCACTCCGACTGGGCCTGCACCCGCGGGCCGCCGCTGACCTTGCCAACGCCGTGCACCACCATCCGCAGGTTGCGCGCGGCGGTGATCCGGGGGTCTTTCTGCCGCAGCGACCCCGAGGCGGTGTTGCGCGGGTTGGCGTAGGGCGCCTTGCCGTCGGCCACCAGCTTGGCGTTGAGCGCCGCGAACTCCTCGATCGGGAAGTACACCTCGCCCCGGACCTCGATCACCGCCGGCACGTCGGAGCCGGTCAGCCGGTCCGGGATCACCGAGATGGTGCGCACGTTGGGCGTGACGTCTTCACCGGTCCGACCGTCTCCCCGGGTGGCGCCGCGGGTCAGCCGGCCGTTCTCGTACACCAGCGCGATGGCCAGCCCGTCCACCTTGAGCTCGCAGAGGAACGCCGGCTGCTCGATCTCCCGCTGCACGCGGTCGGCCCAGGCGCTGAGCTCGTCGGCGGAGAAGGCGTTGTCCAGCGACAGCATCCGCTCCAGATGGTCCACCGCGGCGAATTGCGAGGACACCGTGCCGGCCACCTTCTGGGTCGGCGAATCCGGCGTGCGCAGCTCGCTGTACTCGTTCTCGAGGGCCTCCAGCTCGCGCATCATCCGGTCGTACTCGGCGTCGGACAGCGTCGGCGCGTTGGCGATGTAGTAGCGGTAGGCGGCCTCGGTCAGCAGCTCGGCCAGCTCGGCGTGCCGCTGCCGGGCCTCGGTCGGCGCCTCGCTGGCCTGCTCGGGCGGATTGACTTCGGAGCTCGTCACGAAGGAAAAGCTACCGTGGCCGGCTGACAGTTCGGCCTGCTCGCGGGGCGGTTCGACCTCACAGCGATTCCTCCGAGAGCGCGGCGGCGGTGTCGCGCAGGATCGCCAGCGCCCTGCGCAGATAACCCTGGCTGGCGCCGGCCAGCCCGCAGGACGGCGTCACCACCACCCGCTCGGCGAGCAACCGCGGGCCGAAGCCCAATTTGTCCCACAGCGTCCGCACCGTCGAGCGGGCCTCGGCAAGCGTGATCGGCGCGTCCGCGCCCGGCAGCACGCCCAGCCAGAGCGAGCGGCCGGAGTCGATGAGCTCCCCCACCGCGTCCAGCTGCCGATCGGCGAGCAGCAGGGCGTCCACGCTGACGGCGTCCGCGCCGGCCGCGGCCAGCAGCCCGAACGGCACCTCGGCGGCGCAACTGTGCACCACCCGGCAACCTGCCGGCGCCACCGACAGCAGCGAGCCGAGAGCCTGCTCGGCGGTCGGCGCCGCCAGCGCCCGCACCGTGCCGTAACCGGACGGGGTCGGCACCTGGCCGGCCAGCACCGCGGGCAGCGCCGGCTCGTCCACCTGCAGCACCAACCTGGTGCCGGGCAGCCGGGCCGCCAGCGCGGCCAGATGCAGCCGGACGCCCTCGGCCAGCGACTCGGCAAGGTCGGAGAACGCGCCGAGGTCGGTGAGCACCTTGTGCAAGTTGGGCAGCTCAACCGCGGCGGCCAGCGTCAGCGGACCGGGCACCTGCACCTTGAGCACCGGCACGCCGGCTGCCAGCTCGGCGAGCAGGTCGAGGTCGCGTTCTCCGAAGTCGCGGGCGCGGGCCAGATCCCGGCCCGGATGGCTGGCCAGCGTCCAGCCGTGCGGCTGCAGCTCGGCCGGCAGGTCCACCAGCAGCGCGCAGCCCCGGCCGACCAGCTCGGCGCCCGGTCCCCGAGCGGGCAGTTCCGGCAGGAACGGCAGGTCGGGCAGCTCGCCCAGCACCAGCTTGATCGCCTCGGCCGGATCGGTGCCGGGCAGCGAGCCGATGCCGGTGGCCGAGCCGGGCGGCCAGCCAAAGCCGCCGCCGGTCATCGGGCGGCCGCAGCCATCCGCTGGGCGGAGCTGATGGTGGCCGAGCCGAGCACCCGGTCGCCGTCGTACATCACCAGTGCCTGCCCGGCGGCGACGCCGCGCTGCGGCTCGACCAGGGTGGCCAGCAGGCCGTCCGGGGTCGCCTTGATCGAGGCCTCGGAGGTCAGCCCGTGCGCCCGCAGCTGGACCGAGCAGCGGAATTCCTCAGCCGGCTGCGGGGCGATCCAGACCGGCCGGCCGGCGCGCACCAGATTCACCTCGAGCTGCGCGGCACTGCCGACCACCACGGTGTTGGTCTTCGGCTGGATGGCCAGCACGTACCGGGGTTCCCCGGACGGGGTCGGCCGGGTCAGGTTGAGGCCGCGTCGCTGGCCAACCGTGAAGCCGAACGTGCCGGCGTGTGAGCCGACCACCTGTCCCTCGGCGTCCACGATCTGTCCCGGACGCTCACCCAGCCTGCGGGCCAGGAAGCCGCGAGTGTCGCCGTCGGCGATGAAGCAGATGTCGTGCGAGTCGGGCTTGCCGGCCACCGCCAGCCCGCGCCGAGCCGCCTCGGCCCGCACCTGGTCCTTGGTCGAGTCGCCGAGCGGGAAGGCGGCGTGCCGCAGTTGCTCGGGGGTCAGCACGGCAAGCACGTAGGACTGGTCCTTGGCCGCGTCCACCGAGCGGAGAAGCTCTCCGCCGGCCAGCCGGGCATGGTGGCCGGTGACCACGGCGTCGAAGCCGAGCCCCAGGGCCCGGTCCAGCAACGCCGAGAACTTGATCTTCTCGTTGCACCGCAGGCACGGGTTGGGGGTGTGCCCGGCCGCGTACTCGGCCACGAAGTCATCGATCACCTCGGCCTGGAACCGCTCGGCGAAGTCCCAGACGTAGAACGGGATACCCAGCACGTCGGCGGCCCGCCGGGCGTCGTGGGCGTCCTCCACCGAGCAGCAGCCGCGGCTGCCGGAACGCAGCGCGGCCGGCGTCCGGGACAGCGCCAGATGCACGCCGGTGACATCCCAGCCGGCATCTACCGCCCGGGCGGCGGCCACCGCCGAGTCCACCCCGCCGCTCATCGCGGCCAGCACCTTCATCGCGACACCGTCACGAGAGCACCCGCTCGCCAGCAGCCGCATCGTCGGCCATGGCCGCACCGTCGGCTGCCGTCGCGTTGCTGGCCGGTGGGGTGCCGCCGGACATTCCGGCCCGTCGGGCCCGCTCGACCACCGGACCGATTGCCTCGATGACCGCCTGCACGTCGGCGTCGGTGGAGGTGTGGCCGAGGGTGAGCCGCAGCGATCCGCGCGCCCGGGCCTCGTCGGCGCCCATCGCGAGCAGCACGTGCGAGGGCTGCGCCACCCCGGCCGAGCAGGCCGAGCCGGTGGAGCACTCGATGCCCCGGGCGTCCAGCAGCATCAGCAGCGAATCGCCCTCGCAGCCGGGGAAGGACAGGTGGGCGTTGCCGGGCAGCCGGTTTACCGGATCGCCGTTGAGCAACGCGTCCGGCACCACCGCCCGGATGCCCTCGACGAGCGCGGCGCGCAGCCGGGACAGCTCGCCGGCCAGCTGCCCGCGCCGGCTGGCAGCCAGCTGCATCGCGGTGGCGAAGCCGATCACGCCGGGGGTGTTCAGCGTGCCCGAGCGCACCTCCCGCTCCTGTCCGCCGCCGTGCAGCACCGGCTTGCACTCGACGCCGCGTCCGAGCAGCAACGCACCGGTGCCGTACGCGCCTCCCAGCTTGTGCCCGGTCACCGTCATGGCGTCCACGCCCGACTCGGCGAACGACACCGGCAGTATCCCGACCGCCTGCACCGCATCGGTGTGGAACGGGATGCCGTGCCGGTGGGCCACCGCGACCAGTTCCTCGATCGGCTGGATGGTGCCCACCTCGTTGTTGGCCCACATCACGCTGATTACGGCGACCGCGTCCGGGTCCTCGGCGATGGCCGCGGCCAGCACGTCCGGCTGCACCCGACCGTGCCCATCCACCGGCAACAGCACCAGCTCGGCCTGCTCGTGCTGGGCCAGCCAGCCTGCCGAGTCCAGCACCGCATGATGTTCCACCGCGCTGATGAGCACCCTGCGCCGGCGGTCATCGGCAGCCCGGCGAGCCAGGTAGATGCCCTTGACCGCGAGGTTGTCGGCCTCGGTGCCACCGCTGGTGAAGATCACCTCCGAGGGCCGCGCGCCGAGCACCTCGGCCAGCAGCTCCCGGGATTCCTCGACCAGTCGCCGGGCCTGCCGCCCGGAGGTGTGCAGCGACGACGGATTGCCGAGCCGGCTCATCGCGCCGGTCATCGCGTCGATGACCTCGGGCAGCACCGGGGTCGTCGCGGCATGATCGAGATAGGGCATCGCAGTCAGCTTACGGGCCCGGGCGAGGCATCGACCGCCTGCCGGCTGGAGGATGCCCGGGCCCCGGCCAGCGCCAGCCGGTCGGCAGCCGGCCAGCCGTCCGGTGGCCGCAGCCGGCCGGACCGCGCGGTGGCCACGACCGCCAGCACCGCCATTGTCAGGAAGACGACGGCGAAGCCGCTGCCGTAACCGATCCGGCCCTGGGCGGCCAGCGAGACCAGCGCGCCGGAGAACGCCGCGGTGACCGCCGAGCCGGAGGAATCGGCCAGCTGCAGCGAGGCGGCATCGGAGCCGCGGTCGGCGTCGGTGGTGTACTCCATCAGCGCCACGCTCACCGTGGTGATGCCGAAGCCGGCACCGGCGCCGGCCACCGGCCAGACCAGGAACGCCGACCAGCCGGGCAGCGCGCGGGTCGCCACCAGCGCCATGCCGACGCCGGCAACCGCCATCAGGAGCAGGCCGAGCCGGATGAACGTCGCCTTGCTCAGCGTGGTCGAACGCCCCTGGAACTGCGAGGCGGCCGCCCATGCCACGGCGGTGAACATCAGCGGCAGGCCGGCCAGGGTGGGCTGGAAATGCCACTGCACGGTGAGGGTGAGCGGAACCAATACCTCCATGCCGACGAACGCGCCGGCGAGCACGCCGCGGAACGCCACGGTGGCCGGCACGCCGGCCCGGAAGGTGCCGGTGCCCGATGGCAGCAGCCGGTGCAGCCCGTAGAGCATGGCGGCCAGGCCTAGCACCGCGAGCGCCAGGCTGAGTACGTTCTGGCGCTGGCCGGCCTCGGCCACCCCGGCGATGCCGGCGGCGGTGAGCACCGCGAACCACAGCCGGCTCGACTCGCTCGGCAGATCCCCGCAGCCGCTGCGCAACCGGCGGACGGCGGGCAGCAGCAGCAGGCCGCCGAGCGCGGCGAACGGTGCCAGGCCGCCGAACACCCAGCGCCAGGACCACTGCTCGGTCACCCAACCGGCCGCGGTGGGGCCGACCAGGCCGGGCACGATCCAGGCGGTGGACAGCGCGGCGAACATTCGCGGCCGAACCCGGTCGGGGTACACCTCGCCCATCACCACATACATGGCGGTGATCAGCAGTCCGACCGCGAAGCCCTGCACCACCCGGGCCAGGATCAGCAGCCACATGCTGCCGGCAAGCCCGGCGACCACCAGCCCGCCGACGAACAGCAGCAGGCCGAGGCCCAGCGGCAGCCGGGGTCCGCGCCGATCCGAGCGCATGCCGGAGACCACCATGCCGATCACGCTGGTGAGCAGGAAGCCGGTGAAGGCCCAGCCGTAGCTGGCCAGGCCGTGCAGGCTGCGCGCCGCGGTGGGCAGCGCGGTCGCCACCGCCAGCGCCTCGAAGGCGATGATGGTCATCAGCAGCAGCATGCCGACCGTGGTGACCCGGTAGCGAGCCGCGAAGATGGACTCGGCCGGCCGGCCCTCCTCGGCGCTGACAACGATCTTGCTGCTCACGTCTAGACACCCTTACCTACCGCTACGACAGTTCTCCAGTCCAACGGCATTCCGGCTGGCGGTTGTTCCGCAAAAATGCGCCGTCCCGTGCCGGGTGCTCCGGCAGGGGACGGCGGCAGGGGAACGGCAGGCCTCCAACCGGTGTCAGCCCTTGCGCTTGGCGACCTCCTCGGCCAGTTGGGGGGCCACCTGGAACAGGTCGCCCACCACACCGAAGTCGGCCAGCTCGAAGATCGGCGCCTCCGGATCCTTGTTGACCGCCACGATCGTCTTGGACGTCTGCATGCCGGCCCGGTGCTGGATCGCACCGGAGATGCCGAGCGCGATGTAGAGCTGCGGGGCCACCGTGACCCCGGTCTGGCCGACCTGCATGGTGTGCGGCACCCAACCGGCGTCGGTGGCTGCCCGGGAGGCTCCCACCGCAGCGCCGAGCGCGTCGGCGACCTGCTCGACCACCTTGAAGTTGTCCGCCGAGCCGACGCCGCGACCGCCGGAGACGATCACCGAGGCGTCCTGCAGGGACGGCCGGGAACCCTTGGCCTCCTCGACCCGGTCGGTGATCCGGGCAGCCTTGGCGGCCTCGGACAGGCTCACCTGCACCGGCACCTGCTCGGCCGCGCCGGACTGCGGGACCGCCTGCACCGAGTTCGCGCGCAGGCTGATCACCGGGATGCCCCGGGACGCCTTGGCGGTGACGCTCACCGCACCGCCGAAGATGGACTGGGTGACGCTACCGTCGGCGGCCACCTCCACCGCGTCGGCCAGGAAGCCGGAGCCGAGCTTGAACGCGGTGCGGGCCGCGATCTCCTTGTTCTCCGGGGTGGAGGCGACCAGGATCGCGGCCGGCTCGGCCTGGCCGGCGACCTGGGCCAGCACCTCGGCCTTCGGCGCCACCAGGTACTGCTCGTACTCCTCGCCCTCGGCGACGTACACCTTCGCCGCGCCGTGCTCGGCGAGCTGTCCGGCCAGCGCCGCGGCGGTGCCCGGCGCTCCGATCACCACCGCCGACGGCTCGCCCAGCGTGCGGGCGGCGGTGAGCAGCTCGGTGGTGGACTTCTTCAGGGTTCCGTTCGCCGCATCGACGAGCACCAGAACTTCAGCCATGATCGTGGATTCCTATCTGGTTTCGGGGTCTCGGCGACTCAGATGAGCTTCTTGCCGGCCAGGAAGTCGGCGATCGCGGCACCGCCGGAGCCCTCGTCCTTGACCACCGTTCCGGCGCTGCGCGGCGGGGCCTCCTCGAAGCCGGAGACCACGGTGCTGGCCGCGGCCAGGCCCACCTCGTCCTCGGCGATGCCGAGGTCGGCGAGGCTGAGCGTCTTCACCGGCTTGGACTTGGCGGCCATGATGCCCTTGAACGACGGGTAGCGCGGGTCGTTGATCTTCTCCACCACGCTCAGCACGGCCGGGGTGCTCGCCGAGATCACGTCATAGCCGGTGTCGGTGACCCGCTCGATGGTCAGCGTGTTGCCGTCCACGCTGACCTTGCGCGCACCGGTCAGCTGCGGCAGGCCGGTGGCCTCGGCAACCAGCGCCGGGACGACCGAGAGCCGGGAGTCGGTGGCCTCCAGGCCGGCGATCACCAGGTCGTACTCCAGCGTGCCGAGCGCCTTGGCCAGCACCGTGGCGGTGGTCATCGCGCAGGAGCCATGCAGGGCCGGGTCGCTGACGTGCACGCCGGCGTCGGCCCCCATCGACAGTGCCTTGCGGATGGACTCAGTGGCCCGCTCGGGACCCATGGTCAGGATGGTCACCTCGCCGCCGTGCGCCTCCTTCAGGCGCAGCCCCTCCTCGATCGCGTACTCGTCGATCTCGTTGATCACCGCGTCGGCGGCGTCCCGGTCGAGGGTGTTGTCGGTCGGACTCAGCTTGCGCTCGGCGTAGGTGTCCGGCACCTGCTTCATGAGGACAACGATGTTCATGGCGTGTGCGTACGTCCTAACTGTGTCGGTGGCGGCCGGCATGGGAGCCGGCCAGCGCCGCGGTACCCCGATGTTACCCGCCAGTAGCATCGGTGATGCTCGTGGCGGCGGGGTGTTCCCGGTCACCGGACCGGGGCACCGGACGGCTCGGGACGGCGCGGCGCGCTGCCCTGCATTGTCGTACACGCGCCGGACGGCAGTCGATATGACCCGGCGCACCGTGACCCGGCGCACCGCAAGCGCACGAGCGCTGCCGGGTTCGTATCCGTTTTGAACGCCCAGGCGTGCGAATCGGATACGAAAGGGCTAGCCGGCCCGCTCGGTGGCCGAGTCGCGAACCAGTTGGAGCACCTCGGCCGGGGTGGCGCACAGCCGCAGCGCACCGGCGTTGGCCAGCTCGGCGCGGGTTCCGTAGCCCCAGAGCGCACCGGCGCAGTCGAGCCCATGCGCCGCCGCCCCGAGCACGTCGTGGCTGCGGTCGCCGACCATGAGCACCGATTCCGGCGGCGGGTTGCCCAGCCGGTCGAGCACCTCGCCGATCACCTGGGCCTTGGAGTCGCGCCGGCCGTCCACCGTGTCGCCGCCGACCGTCCAGAAGTAGTCGGCCAGTTCCAGGTGCCGCACGATCCGGATGGCGTGCGGTTCCGGCTTGCTGGTTGCCACCGCGAGCCGGATCCCGCTGTCGAACAGGGCAGCGACGGCTTCGAGGACACCGTCGTAGCGGGCGGTCTCCAGCAGCGCGCCCTGCTCGACGTAGTGCCGCCGGTAGGCCGCCACCACCGCGGGCACGTTGTGCTCGCCGACCAGCGGCGGCAGCGAGTGCGAGAACGGCGGCCCGAGCAGGGCGCGCGCGGTGGCCTCGTCCACCCAGGGCACGCCCACCTCGGCGAAGGCGCGCCGCAGCGAGCCGAGGATGCCGGGCGCGGACGCGCTCAGCGTCCCGTCCAGGTCGAACAGGACGGTGCGGTAGCCGGCCGGCCCGGGGCGGCGCACGGTTGCTCAGTTCCCGACGAACTCGGCCTTGCCCGGCCCGTCCGCGATGAACGAGGCCATCCCGCGCTGCTTGTCCTCGGTGGCGAACAGGCTTGCGAAGATGTGCGATTCGAGCCTGCAGCCCGCTGGCCAGGTCCATCTCGCAGGCCCTGGTCGATGGCGGCCTTGGCGGCCCGCAGCGCGAGCGTCGGGCCCTTGGCGAACTTCGCCGCCATCGCCTGCGCGGTCGGCAGTAGACCTCGTCGGCCGGCACGACCACGTCCACCAGGCCGATCTCCAGCGCCTCCGCGGCGTCGACGAACCGGCCGGTGTAGATGAGGTCCTTGGCCTTGGCCGGCCCGATCAGCCGGGGCAGCCGCTGGGTGCCGCCGGCGCCCGGGATGATGCCGAGCAGGATCTCCGGCTGCCCCCACTTGCGCATCGTCGGCGCTGACCCGGAAGTCCGCGGTCAGCGCCAGCTCGCAGCCGCCGCCCAGCGCGTAGCCGGTCACCGCCGCGATCACCGGCTGCGGCAGCTGGGCGATCGCGTCCAGCGACCCGGACAGCGCGGTGGCTCCGCCGCTGCATGTCCTGCGGCGACATCCGGTGCGAACTCCTTGACGTCGGCGCCGGCCACGAACACCTTCTCGTCGCCCCACAGCATGACCGCGCGGATGTCGGCACGCCGGGCGCACTCGGCCGCCACCTCGCGCAGCTCGTCCTGCACCTCGGTGTTCAGGGCGTTCACCGGCGGCCGGTCGATCCGTGAGCGTGGCCACCCCGTCGGCGACCTCGAGCGTTCACGAACTCAGTCATGGCTGCAGAGCCTAGCCAGACCCGCCGGAGCCGCTTCTCGGCCCTGGCCGCCCAAGCGCCGCCCTAGCTGGCCCGGGCGGAGTAGCGACCGTCCTCGCGCTCGACCACCAGCGGCAGCCCGAAGGCCGCGGACAGGTTGCTCCGAGGTCAGCACCTCGCCGATCAGGCCCTGGGCCACCACCCGGCCGTCGCGCAGCAGCATCGCGTGGCGTCATGCCGACCGGGATCTCCTCGACGTGGTGGGTGACCAGCACCATGGTCGGCGCGTCCGGGTCGGCGGCCAGGCTGGGTCAGCCGGCGCAGCAGGTCCTCCCGGCCGCCGAGGTCCATGCCGGCGGCCGGCTCGTCCAGCAGCAGCAGCTCCGGGTCGGTCATCAGCGCCCGGGCGATCTGCACCCGCTTGCGCTCGCCCTCGCTCAGCGTGCCGTACCGGCGGTCGGCCAGCTCGGCCACCCCGAACCGGCCCAGCAGCGCCTTGGCGCGCCGCACGTCGAGCCGCCCGTAGGCCTCCCGCCACCGCCCGATCACCGCGTAGCCGGCCGAGACCACCACGTCGATCACCAGCTTCGCCCGCCGGGATCCGCTGGGCCAGCGCGGCGGAGGACAGCCCGATCCGGGGCCGCAGCTCGAAGACGTCCACCCCGCCCAGCCGCTCGCCGAGCACCCCGACCACGCCGGTGGTGGCGTGCATGGTGGTCGCGGCGAGCTGCAGCAGCGTGGTCTTGCCCGCGCCGTTCGGGCCGAGCATGGCCCAGCGCTCGTCCTCCTCGACGGTCCAGTCGATGGCGTCCAGCAGCAGCTTCTCGCCCCGCCGGACGGTCACCTGCGCGCAACTGCAGGATCGCGTCCGGGTCGCAGTCTCGAAGTCGGCAGCCACCACGCCCCCATCCAACACCCCTGCCCGGCCCGGCAGCAGACGGGGAACCGCGACACTCCAGGGCGTGCGGCGGCAACCGGCGTAGGGTGCTCATGCGATGGAACCAGCACCGGACCTCAGCCCGAGCCTGGCGCTCGACTCGGCTGGGCGATGCCGGTGCCGACCCCGGCCGCCCGCTGGTGGCGTGGCCGGGCGAGCCGTTCCCGCTGGGCGCCAGCCTGGGACGGCGAGGGCACCAACTTCAGCATCTGGTCGCCGGCCGGCCAGCCGCGTGCCAGGTGTGCCTGTTCGACGCGCGCGGCGGCCGAGACACCGGGTGCGATCTGGCCGAGCAGACCTTCCACATCTGGCACGGCTACCTGCCCGGCATCAACCCGGGTCAGCGCTACGGCTTCCGGATCGGACGGCCCGGACGATCCCGGCGCGCGGCCGGCGGTACAACCCGGCCAAGCTGCTGATCGACCCGTACGCCCGGGCCATCGAGGGCGACTTCGTCGACGATCCGGCCTGCTACGCGCGACAACGACCTGGACTCCGCGCCGTTCGTGCCCCGCTCGGTGGTGGTGCTCGGCGACGGCTTTCCGTGGGGCAACGACCCGCGGCCGAGCACGCCGTGGGACGACACGATCATCTACGAGCTGCACGTGCAGCGGTTTCACCGCCCGGCACCCGGACATCCCGGCCGACCTGCGCGGCACCTACGCCGGGCTGGCCCACCCGGCCGCGATCTCCTACCTCAAGGAGCTGGGCGTCACCGCGGTGGAGCTGCTGCCGATCCACCACTTCGTCAGCGAGCCCGCCCTGCAGCAGCGCGGCCTGAAGAACTACTGGGGCTACAACTCGATCGGCTTCTTCGCCCCGCACGCCGCCTACGCCACCCACACCGGCCGGCTCGGTGGCAACCAGGTGCGCGAGTTCAAGGCGATGGTGCGGGCGATGCACGCCGCCGGCATCGAGGTGATCCTGGACGTCGTCTACAACCACACCGGCGAGGGGCCGCCGGGCGGGCCGATGCTGTCCTTCCGCGGCATCGACAACCGCGGCTACTACCGGCTGGACTCCGGTCGACCCGGCCCGCTACCTGGACTACACCGGCTGCGGCAACACCCTCGACGTGCGCACCCCGGCGGTGCTGCAGCTGGTGATGGACTCGCTGCGGTACTGGGTCACCGGAGATGCACGTGGACGGCTTCCGGTTCGACCTGGCCTCGGCGCTGGCCCGCTCGCTGCACGACGTGGACAAGCTGTCCGCGTTCTTCGACACCATCCACCAGGACCCGATCATCAGCCAGGTCAAGCTGATCGCCGAGCCGTGGGACATCGGCGACGGCGGCTACCAGGTGGGCGAGTTCCCGCCGCTGTGGACGGAGTGGAACGGCAAGTACCGCGACACGGTGCGCGACTTCTGGGCCGACGGCGCCGGCGGGGTGCGGGACCTGGCCTACCGGCTGACCGGCTCCTCGGACCTGTACGCCGACGACGGCCGGCTGCCGTTCGCCTCGATCAACTTCGTCACCGCGCACGACGGGTTCACCCTGCGCGACCTGGCCACCTACCAGCGCAAGCACAACGAGGCCAACGGCGAGGGCAACGCCGACGGCACCGACGACAACCGCTCGGTCAACTTCGGCGTCGAGGGCGAAACCGATGACCCGCAGGTCAACGCGCTGCGCCGGCGCCAGGTGCGCAGCCTGCTCACCACGCTGCTGCTGTCCACCGGCGCGCCGATGCTGGTGGCCGGCGACGAGCGGTTTCGGACCCAGCAGCGGCAACAACAACGCCTATGTGCAGGACAACCCGACTGTCCTGGCTGGACTGGACGGGCACCGAGCAGTCGGCCGACCTGCTGGCGTTGACCAGGCGGCTGATCGCGCTGCGCAGGGCCTCGCCGGTGCTGCGGCAGCGGGCCTTCTTCGAGGGCAGGCCGGTCGGCCGGCGGCCGCAAGGACCTGGCCTGGTTCCATCCGGCAGGGCCGCGAACTGACCGACCAGGACTGGTTCGACGCGAAGCTGCGCACCATCGGCATGTACCTGGACGGACACGGCCTGCGGCACCGCGGACGCTCGCGGGCGCTCGATCGCCGACGAGTCCTACCTGCTGCTGCTGCATTCCGGTGACGAGCCGATCGACTTCGCGCTGCCCGGCCCGCCCTGGGCCGACCGGCTACCAGCCGATCGTCGACACCAGCCGGGTCGGCGGCGAGCCGGCCGATGACCAGCCGCTGCGCGGCGGGCAGCCGTGCACCCTGCCGGCCCGCGCGGTGCTGCTGCTGCGCAGCCAGCTCGGCTGACCGGGGCTGCCGCTGCGCAGCCAGCTCGGCTTATCGGGGCTGCCGCCACCGTGCAGTCAGCTGGGCCAGCTTGGCCGCCCCGCCGAGCACCGGCCATTAGACTGGAAAGGTCCGAGGCGGCAATCGTTCCTCGCGGTGAGGGCAACCGAGCCGCATCGTGCGTCGCGGCGAGGGCAACCGAGCCGCATCGTGCGATTCGGTCCTCACGGCGCGCGGCACCTTCCACCATGGCCCCTGGTCCCGGCACAGAGCGGCGGAGACTGTGAAGAACAAGGCAGCAGGCAGCTCGCCACCGCAGGCATTGCGACCGCGCGCCGCGGTGACCAGCCGCGAGGTGGCCGCCGCGGCCGGTGTCTCCCAGTCCGCGGTCTCGCTGGTGTTCTCCGGCAAGTGGCGCGGCCGGGTGAGCACCGACACCGCCGAACGCATCCGGGCCTGCGCCCGCCAGCTGCAGTACCGGCCCAACCTTGTCGCCCGCGGCCTGCGGATGGAACAGACCGGAACCGTGCTGGCGGTGCTGCCGGAGCTGGCGATCCCCACCATCGCGGAGTTGCACGCCGGCATCACCGCCGAGGCGCGACAGGCCGGCTACAGCGTCGTCATCGCCTCGGCGGCGCCCTCGGCGGTGCAGAACCCGTCGCTGCCGGTGCCGGGCTACCTGGTGGACGGGGTGCTGATCTGCCGGGATGCGGTGGGCGCGATCGACTCGGTGGCCCACCTGCCGGCGGTCGGCATCGACACCAATCCGAAGTCCATGCCTGTGACCATCAACGCCGATGTCGCGGGCGGCATGCGTGCTATGTGCCGAATGCTGCTGGAAAGCGGACATCGCCGAATCGGGTATTTGCAGGTGAGCCAGCCGGGTTCCTGGCTGATGTCAAGCAAGCATTACGCCGCCGCGCAGGCGCTTTCCCACGAGGCCGCCGAGTTGATCGTGCATCCGACCTCATTCGAATTGACCAAGGCCCGGGTGGCGGCGCGGGAATTGTTGAGCACCGCCGACCGGCCGACCGCGGTAATTTGCGAGGACGACAATATTGCCATTGCGGTCTATATCGAGGCGGCAGCTCTCGGATTACGCATTCCTGACGACGTATCCGTGGTCGGCCACGACGACCTGCCGATCGCCGAGGCGCTGCATCCCGGGCTCACCACGGCCAGGGTGCCGTCGGCGTCGCTCGGCTCGCTGGCCATGCTGTCGCTGCTGAGCCTGCTGCGGGACGAGGCCACCTCCTCCCAGCGGCTGCAGGTGACCGTCCACCGGCGGGACTCGGTCAGCTCGCGCTGAGGGGTTCGGGGCAGGTTCGGGGGCTGCCTAGAGCGGCACGCAGCGCAACCGGAGGCCGTCCACCGCCGCCCGGACGGCACGCTCCACCGTCGCGGTGTCCGCGCCCTCGAACCGAAAGCTGGCAGCGACCTGCTCGCCGGCCGGTATGCGCTCACCGACTCGCGGCAGCGCGGCGGTGTACGGCGCCGGATCACCGGGCACGAACTCCACCGCCGCCACCTGGCACGGTGCCGGTACCGGCAGCAGCACCTGCAGCCAGCCACCGACCGTGCTCGAACCGGCGCTCGCCGGCTGAACCTCGGGCAGTGGCCGGCCGAGTTGGCTCGCGATGGCGGCCGCCGCCAACCGCACGCCGTGCACCTCCTGCCACAGCAGCGGCAGCTCGCTGCCGTCGAAGCCGGTGCTCAGCCAGTCGAACACCAGCCGCGGCTGCTCACCCGAAGGTTGCCGCAGCTCGAAGGCCACGTGCACGGCCGCCGGCCCAGGCACCAGCACGCCGAGCGCGGCATCGGCCAGTTCGGCCAGCCGGTTCGCCAGCGCGGCGTCGTCCGATCCGTTGCCGGCCAGCTCGACCCAGCCGCGCCAGCCCTCGGTGGGCCGGCCGTCGTGCGACGCCAGCCGGCGGGCGGCTCGCCAGTCCATCAGCCGGCTGCCGTCCCAGCTGCCGTCGATCGCGAATCGCTGACCCGGCCGGTGTGGCCGGGCCAGCATCGGCTCGGCCAGCACGCCGCCGAGACCCTCGGCCTCGAGCGGATTCTCGACCACCAGTTCGTCGCCGGCGATGCTGCCGAAGCGCGGCGTCAGCAGCACCGGCTCGGCCAGCTCGACCAGCAGACGCTGCACGTCCGAGGCTTGCGCGACGACGGAGAACGGTGGCACCTCGATGCCAGCGGCAGCCACCGCCGTGAGCATCGCGTGCCGGTCCTGCACCGGAGCCCGGTCCGCCGGCCGCTCGCCACCGCAGCCCAGCAGTAGCCGTAGCTCGGCGGCCACGTCGAGATCGGCCGAGGCGAGTGCCACGATCCGGGTCGGCGGACCGAACCGCTGGCGCAGCCGGCCGGCCGCGTTGGCCAGCTCGGCCAGGTCGTCCAATCGCTGCACGACCTCGTGCCCGGCAGCCGTGGCCGGCACCGCCGCGACAGCTGCCGGCGAAACGAGATAGCTGACGTCCTCGGCCAGGTGGTCGAGCGAGCGCTCGTACAGCGAGCCACCGTCGCGCCAGCGGTGGATCACCACCACGTGTTCGGCCGGTACGCCTGCGGTCACGGCCGGATCCCTCGCCGGCTCACCGGTCAGGCCCGAACGGATCGGGCTCACCTGGAGCCACCTGGCGCAGGCCCTTCCGGTCCGGCCCGGCCACGAACTCGGGCTGCCGCCAGACAGTGGCGATCCGCCGCCGGGCAAGCTCGGCCACGACCGGCGCCGACGGCCGGCGGTGTGCCGGCAGCACCACGGCACGCAGGCTCACCGCCGCATCCAGCACGTCCGTGGTGAGCGCCGCCGGATCGCGCACCACCAGCTCTCGCACCGCTCGCAACTGCGGCGCGGTCACCGGCTGGCCACCCAGTTCCAGGCAGTTCCAGCCACCGCCGGCGGGTTGGGCTCGAGCGAGCAGCGGCCGGAGCCGGCCGCCGGCGGGCAGCAGGCGCAGCAACTTGCAGAACACCGCGGACATGTGGCGTAGGCGGCCCTTCTTCGCTGGATGGGGAGAGGTCGAGCTCGCTGGACGGGGACGGGACGGGTCCAGGCGGCGGGCGGACTGGGGCGCCGGGATGGCGCGGCGTGGACGCATCGGCCGCCCGGAACCCTCGGCTGCGAACGGCCGGTTGGCCGGCGGCAGATGGATCAACGCGCCTGCCGGAAAGACGGCGGTAACGATTCGCTCACCGATTCCCCGCCGGAGGCGCTGACTGCGGTCGGTGGGCCGCCGGCTGCGCCGCGGCGCCTCGCCGACGGGAGCCGGAAATATTCAGCGACCGCATGATTCGTCATTCGTATGACTCCATACTGAACTCGATACGCTCCAAGAACTACTGGGGCCGGCACGATCGGTGCCCGCGACAGCCTACCGCCCATGGCGAAGTTCAGCGCGCGAACTATAAGTGCTTACGCATCATTCGCTCTAACACGTCCGCTTCTGCCCACTGGTTACACCAACGGCAATAGCATCAACTGGCGTTAGCCTTCGTCGCGGCACGCACCTGATCATCGCCACATGCATCATACGAATGAGGCGACGCCTCGCCGCAGTCACCACTCGGAGTGTTGCGCGTCCCGTCGAGTCACGGCCGGGTAGCGGGCGGCAGGCCGGGTCACGACCGCGCGCGACCCGATGGGCTCACAGCTGGGCGGCGGTGGCCACCAGACCCAGTTCGGCGTCGCTGGCCAGCAGCGAATTGGCCGGCAGCACCCGTACCGTGTAGCCGAACGGACCGGCCTTGCGGAGCGGGATGTCGCCGGCGAACACGCCGGCGCCGTCGCGCTCCTCGGCCAGTTGCAACGGCAGGATCTGGTAGCCGGACAGGCGGTTGTCGGCGTCCACCGACCCGTAGACCGCCTGCACCTCCACATCGGAGGCGCGCAGCCCACCAGCGCCACGTCGGCCCGCAGGCCCAGCGCGCCACCCAGGCTGGGGTCGCCCTCGATGTTGGATTCCACATGTCGCACCGAGACGTTCTTCCACGCTCCGGTCACGGTGCTCTTCCAGGCGGCCAGTTCCTTCGCCGCGGCGAAGCCGTCCGCGGTGAGCTTGGCGGCGGACTCGGCAGCGGGCGCGTACAGCCGGTCGATGTAGTCCTGCACCATCCGGGTGGCCAGCACCTTCGGCCCGAGCGACTTCAGCGTGTAGCGCACCATCGGCGATCCACTGGGTCGGAATGCCGGCCGAGTCCCGGGTGTAGAAGCGCTGCGCCACCTGATGCTCGATCAGCTCGTACAGCGCGGCCGCCTCCACCGAGTCACGGTGCTCATCGGTGGTGCCGGACAGCGAGTCGTCGGCCGACGGGATCTCCCAGCCGTTCTTGCCGTCCTCGCACCACTCGTCCCACCAGCCGTCCTTGATAGACAGGTTGAGGCCGCCGTTGAGGGCGGCCTTCATGCCCGAGGTGCCACAGGCCTCCAGCGGCCGCAGCGGGTTGTTCAGCCAGACGTCGCTGCCCCAGTACAGGTAGCGCGCCATCCCGATGTCGTAGTCGGGCAGGAAGGCGATCCGGTGCCGCACCTCCGGGTCGTCGGTGAACCGGACGAGCTGGGCGATCAGTTCCTTGCCGCCGTCGTCGGCAGGGTGCGACTTGCCGGCCACCACGATCTGCACCGGCCGGTCCGGGTCGGTGAGCAACTTCTTCAGCCGCTGCGGATCGCGCAGCATCAGGGTCAGCCGCTTGTAGGACGGCACCCGGCGGGCGAAGCCGATGGTGAGGACGTCCGGGTCGAATGCGGTCGCGGTCCAGCCCAGCTCCATCGCCGGAGTAGCCGCGCTCCAGCCCCGACTGCCGGATCCGGCGGCGGATCTCGTTGACCAGCCGCTCGCGCAGCTCGTGCTTGAGGTTCCACAGCTCGGCATCGCTGACCTCATCGATGGCGTCCCAGCCGTGGCCGGCGGCGATGGCCTCGTTGCCGACCACCCGCTCGGCCAGATCCATGGATCTCGCGCGCCATCCAGGTCGGGGCGTGCACGCCGTTGGTGACCGAGGTGATCGGCACCTCGTCGGCGTCGAAGCCCGGCCACAGGTTGTTGAACATGGACCGGCTGACCCGGCCGTGCAACTGGGCCACCCCGTTGGCCCGCTGGCCGAGCCGCAGCCCCATGTGGGCCATGTTGAACTTGGCCGGGATCCTCCTCAGCGCCCAGCGCCAGGATCTTGTCCACCGGCACGCCCGGCACCCGGGACAGGTAGGTCTCCACCAGCTCCCGGTCGAACCGGTCGATGCCGGCCGGCACCGGGGTGTGCGTGGTGAACACGGTGCCGGCCCGAGTGGCGGTCAGCGCCTCCTCGAAGCTGAGCCCGGCGTGGCCGGCGGTCAGCTCGCTGATCCGCTCGATGCCGAGGAAGCCGGCGTGTCCCTCGTTGGTGTGGAAAACCTGCGGCGCCGGGCGCCCGGTCACCGCGCAGAAGGCCCGGAGCGCCCGGACGCCGCCGATGCCCAGCAGCAGCTCCTGCACCAGCCGGTGCTCGGGGCCGCCGCCGTAGAGCCGGTCGGTCACCGAGCGCGCCGCCGAGTCGTTGTCCTCGACGTCGGAGTCGAGCAGCAGCAGCGGCACCCGGCCCACCGAGGCCACCCACACCTGGGCATTCAGCAGCCTGCCCTGCGGCAGATCCAGGCTGATCCGGACCAGGTTCTGCTCGGCGTCGCGCAGCGGGGTGATCGGCAGGCCCTGGGCGTCCAGCGAGGGGTAGCGCTCCTGCTGCCAGCCCTCCCGCGACAGCGACTGGGTGAAGTAGCCGGCCCGGTAGAGCAGGCCCACCCCGATGATCGGCACGCCCAGGTCGGACGCGGACTTCAGATGGTCACCGGCCAGGATGCCGAGGCCGCCGGAGTACTGCGGCAGCACCTCGGTGATGCCGAACTCCGGGGAGAAGTAGGCGATCGACTCCGGCAGCTGCGGCTGCCCCGCGTCGGCCCGCTGCTCCTGCTGCCGCTGGTACCAGCGGGGCTGCTCCAGGTAGTCGCGCAGGTCGTCGGAGATGTCGGACAGCCGGCGCAGGAACTTGCGGTCCTTGGCGAGCGCGGCCAGCCGGTCGTTGCTCACCGCGCCCAGCATCGCGGTCGGGTCGCCGTTGCACTCGTTCCAGAGTTCCGCGTCCACCGACTCCAGCAAGTCCAGCGATTCCGGGTGCCAGGACCAGCGGAGGTTCGCCACGATCTCGCCCAGCGGAGCCAGTTGCGGAGGCAGCGCGGCGCGAACGGTGAGTCGTCGGAGTGCCTTCATGCCGACCACCCTAGCCGCAGGTGGGAACGCTTCCGGCTCATCCCCGCAGAGCTGGCCGGTTGTTGTCAATGCCCCCTGCGTGGCCTCACTCGATACCCGCCCGCCGTCGCCTGCGCAGGCCGCTTTCAGCGCGCGCTACCGTGGGAACGTGGCTGGGCGACTGGGACTCAACTCGGTACATCCGGTAATCGCCTACGGCGAGCTGCCGTCCCGGGCAGTGATCGGCGAGCGAGTGGGCATCGAGGCAACCGTGTTCCGCGAGGGACACGACGCGGTCGCCGCCTCGGTCGCCTGGCGCTCACCGGACGGCACCGAGGCGCCGCTGAACCGGATGCGTCCGCTCGGCGGCGGCACCGACCGGTGGCGGACCGAGGTGGTCGCCGACCGGACCGGCGCCTGGACCTTCGTGGTGGAGGCCTGGAGCGATCCGCTGGCCACCTGGTACCACGCCGTCGAGGTGAAAGCCGACGCCGGCCAGAGCGCCTCGGAGCTGGCCAACGACTTCGAGATCGGCGCCCGGTTGTTCGAGCGGGTGGCCGAGTCCGCCACCGACTCGGCTGCGGACGCGGAGCTGGCCCGGACGGTGGCGGCCGAGCTGCGCCGCGACACCGACGACGTCCCGCTGCGAATCACCCGGGCCATGTCGGCCGAGGTACGCGCGCTGGCCCACGCCCGTCCGGTCCGGGAGCTGGTCACCCGCTCACCCCGCTACGGCATCTGGGTGGACCGGGAGCGGGCGCTGTACGGCGCCTGGTATGAGTTCTTCCCGCGCTCAATCGGCGCCGAGCTGGCCGACGACCCGGACGACCCGGCCCGTCCCCGGCGGCACGGCACGCTGGTCGACGCCACCCGGCACCTGGATTACGTGGCGGACCTGGGCTTCGACGTGGTCTACCTGCCGCCGATCCATCCGATCGGCCGGGTGAACCGCAAGGGACCGAACAACACGCTGCACGCCAAGCCCACCGACGTCGGCTCGCCGTGGGCGATCGGCTCCCCCGAGGGCGGCCACGACGCCATCCATCCCGACCTCGGCGACGAGCAGGACTTCGCGGCGTTCGTGGCTCGCGCGCGTGAGCTGAACCTCGAGGTCGCCCTGGATCTGGCGCTGCAGTGCGCCCCGGACCATCCCTGGGTGGAGAAGCATCCGGAGTGGTTCACCACGCTGCCGGACGGCACCATCGCCTACGCGGAGAACCCACCGAAGAAGTACCAGGACATCTACCCGCTGAACTTCGACAACGATCCCGCCGGGCTGGGCCGGGAGATCCTGCGGATCACCATGCTGTGGGTCGATCGCGGAGTGAAGATCTTCCGCGTCGACAACCCGCACACCAAGCCGCTGAACTTCTGGCAGTGGCTGATCGGCAACGTCAAGGCCAAGGACCCGGACGTGCTGTTCCTGGCCGAGGCGTTCACCCGGCCGGCCATGATGCACGAACTGGCCAGGATCGGCTTCACCCAGAGCTACACCTACTTCACCTGGCGCAATTCCGCCTGGGAGCTGCAGCAGTACGGCGAGGAGTTGGTGGCGGCGGCCGACTACATGCGGCCCAACTTCTTTCCGAACACGCCGGACATCCTGAACGAGTTCCTGGTCAACGGCGGCCGGGCGGCGTTCGCGCTGCGGCTGGTGCTCGCCGCGCTGCTGTCGCCCACCTACGGCATCTACTCCGGCTACGAGCTGTACGAGAACATCCCGGTACGGCCCGGCAGCGAGGAGTACCTGAACTCCGAGAAGTACCAGTTGCGTCCGCGCGACCTCGCCGGAGCCATCGAGCGCGGCGAGTCGCTGGCGCCGTTCATGAAGCGGCTGAACGAGATCCGCCGGGCGCATCCGGCGCTGCACCAGCTGCGCAACCTGCGCTTCCACTCCTGCGAGAGCGATGCGCTGCTGGCCTTCTCCAAGCGGGACGCCGACACCGGCGACACCATCCTGGTGGTGGTCACCACTGATCCGCACAACGTCCGGGACGGCTGGGTGCACCTCCGGCTGGACGAGCTGGGGGTGGACTGGCAGCGCGGGTTCACCGCGACCGACCTGCTCAGCGGGACCAGCTACCAGTGGGGCGAGCACAACTACGTCCGGCTCAGCCCGGTGCAGGTAGCGCACGTGTTCGCGGTGCACCCGAACTGATGCCCGGTCACGGCGTTGCGTCAACGCCGGCGGAACCGGACCTCGGTCAGCGTGGTCGTATCGATGGTGATCGGCTTGCTCGCCCCGTCCGGCACGAAGCCAGCCTTGCGATAGAACGCCTGCGCTCGCGGGTTGTCGGCGAACACCCATAGGAAGTAGGCGCGTTCCTCGCTCAGCGCGGCCTGCAGCAGCCGGCCGGCGATGCCGGTTCCCCAGGCCTGCGGAAGCAGGTAGATGGTGTTCAGCTCCAGCCAGTCGGCCGGGCTCAGATCCTCGTCCCGGGACGGGCCCACCGAGGCGAAGCCGACCAGCTCGCCGGCCACCTCGGCCACCGTGGTGAGCATGGCCGGTCGCTGCTCTCCCAGCCTGCTGCGCCACCGCTCGGCCCGGTCCGCGACGTTCAACCCGGCCAGCAACCCGGCCGGCAACAGCTCGCGGTAGGCGGCCTGCCAGGACCGGACGTGCACCTCGGCCAACCGGTCGGCATCCGCTTGCCGGGCCGGGCGGATCTGCACCGCGAAACGATGCTCGGACGTCACCGGCTCGGACGTCATCGGCTCGCCGCCGGGGTCGTCACGTCGCCAGCTCACTCGGCAGGCTCGGGCCGTGTGACGGCCACGGCCGGCCGGTGAGCACCGGCCAGGCCAGCACCGAGCCAGCGACGAACGCCGCGCCGGAAAGCCCGATGCCGATGGCGGCGCCGCCGTCGGCCCGCGGCCAGCCGGCGTGGAAGGTGATGAGCAGCGGCAGCGCGGCAGCCGCCAGGCCACCGACCAGGCTCGCCAGCGGGACGCTACGGCGCAGCCGGCGACCGAGCAGCAACACGGCCGCCAGCGCCAGCAAGCCCTCCAGGACGCCGGCCAGCGCACCGGCCGGCACGCCGAGCACGGCCGCACCGGGATAGGCCTGCCAGTCGCCGATCGCGATGGTGAGCGCCAGCAGGTACAGCTGCCCGAGCACCGCGCCGGCCAGGGCGCCGAGCAGCAATGTCCGCTCCAGCAGGATTCGCGGTGATGCGTCCGTCCGTGCGCGCACAGGGCTCACATCCTCGGCTTCTGGGCCCGAACTGCCCGATGCCATCAGCCTAAACCGTCCGATCAGCCCACCGTGCCGATAACCAGGGTGACTGCGAGCACAGCCAGCAACGCGGCCGAGAGATAGCCGAGCACCGCCCGCCGACCCTCCAGCACCCTGCCCAGCAGCGCCCCGGCGCCGGCCAGCAGCAGTTGCCAGCTGGTCGAGGCGACGAACGTGCCGAGCACGAACATCGCCCTGCCGGCGACGGTGAGCGTGCTGCCCAGCCGGGCGCCGATCACCAACGCGGTGAAGGAGATCAGGGTGCCCGGGTTGATCGCGGTGAGCGCGACGAACTGCCCGAAGACGGCCAGCGGCCGGGGCGCCGGTGGCGGCCCGGCAGCGCCGCCGGCCGGCTGCCGCCTGGCCGCGACGAGTGCCCGGCCGGCGAGCAGCAGCAACACCCCGACCGCGATCCAGCGCAGCGGAGTGGCCAGCGGGCGCAGCGCGGCCGAGGTCGCGCTGCCACCCAGCACGGCCAGCAGGGCGTACCCGCCGTCCATCACGGCGACGCCGAGCGCGGCGGCAATGCCGATCCGCAGCGAGCTGCGGGCGGTCAGGCTGATCAGGTAACTGCCGATGGCTCCGAGCGGCAGGGCGACGGCGTAGCCGGCCAGCAGCCCGGCCAGCAGCCCGGCGATCACGTGCCGGCGGCGGACGATCCTTCCCCGAGGCAGCGCTGCTGCAGCGCCGACCGCCGGCTGGCGGACGGGCGGTGCGAGCGGGGCCGGGATGTTCGGGTCATGCTGCCATCCCAGGCGATTCGCTGCCGTACGGCAACCGAATTACCGACGGTCCCGCTGTCGGCTGTGAACTCAGTCGCCGGTCAGGTCGTCGATCGCCACGATCTTGGATGGGGTTAGCCGGACCAGCAACTCCCCCGGCACCGCGTTGCGCCGGCCGTACTGCTCGGCCAGCTCCTGCCCCACGTAGCGGGCCGCGATCGCCGTCGAGAACGGCAGCATCGCCGCCGGATCCTCCGACAGCGTCACGGTTCCCTCGACCAGCACGAAGGCGTACGGCGGCTGCTCCAGGTCGACAGTTAGCGCGGCGCGGGGATCGCGGCGCAGCGACCGCCCCTTCACCGTGTCGGCGCCGGTGTTGAACACCAGGTCCTGCCCGTCCAGCACGAACCAGATCGGCGCGACGTGCGGGCTGCCGTCGGCTCGGGTGGTGGCCAGCTTGCCGGTCCGCCTCCCCTCGGCCAGGAACCGGTAGGCCTGCTCGGTCGTCATCTTTCGCGCCATACAGCCACTATGCCGTCCGCCGGCCGGTCCCGGAACTTGAACCTGTTCGGGGACGGCGTCGTACCGTGAGTAATGACCTCCGTGCGGCGCTGGTTGCTGGTGCTGGCCGGCACCGCGCTGCTGGTGGCGCTGCCCAGCATCGTGGCCGCCCTGCCGGCACCGTCGCGGCACGTCGCAGCAGGAGACCTGCTGCAGCGGATCCAGCGTTCGGCCGGCGTGGCCTACAGCGGTTACGCCGAATCCGACGGCGGCCTGGCGCTGCCGGTCACCAGCCAGTTCGGCGATATCGCCGACCTGTTCGGTGGCCACCGCCAGCTGCGGGTGTGGTGGCGCTCGGAGGTCGACTGGCGGCTCGATTCGATCGGCTTCGCCGGCGAGACCGACACCCATGCCACCGACAGCGGCAACTGGAACTGGAACTACGAGGCCAACACCGCCACGTTCACCCAGTACACCGGCACGCCCCGGGTCCGGCTGCCGTCCGACGCCGACCTGCTGCCACCGCGGCTGGCACGGCGGCTGCTCAGCGAAGCAACTCCGGCCGAGGCGACCGGCCTGGCCAGCCGCCGGATCGCCGGCCTCGACGCGGCCGGGCTGCGGGTCCGGCCGTGCGATCCGGTCTCCACCGTCGACCACCTGGACGTGTGGGCGGATCCGCGGACCGGCCTGCCGCTGTCGGTCAGCGTGTACGGCAAGGGCAGCGCCAGCTCGGCGCTGACCAGCAAGTTCCTCGACGTCGCGGTGGCCAGCCCGGCCCGGGACCGCACCGAGTTCCAGGTGCCGGCCGGTGCGACGGTGCGGGCGGTCAGCCAGCCCGACCTGGCCACCACCATCGACCGGATCGGCGGCGGCATGCCCCCGCCGCGGCTGGCCGACCTCGCCCGCAACCCGCAGCTGCCGGCGCTCGGCAGCGTCGGCATCTACGGCCGGGCCGTGACCGAGTTCGTCGCGGTGCCGCTGCCCTGGCGGGTGGCCTACTCGCTGCGCGGCGACCTCGACCCGAACGACACCTTCTCCGGACCGGGCAGCGACAGGGTGGGGCAGCTGACGCTGTCGGCCGGCCCGATCAACCTGCTGCTCAGCTCGTTCGACAATCCGGCCGGGCCATGGCTGCTGGTCGGCACGGTAACTCAACAGACGCTGGCCCGGGCCGCCCGGGAACTGACCGGCCAGGCCGGCTCCCGGTGATGATCGCGACCTATCAGCTGACCAAGCGCTTCGGTGCGCTGACCGCCGTGAACTCGGTGAACCTCGAGGTCCGCTCCGGCGACATCTACGGCTTTCTCGGGGCGAACGGTTCGGGCAAGACCACCACGGTGCGGATGCTGCTCGGCCTGGTGCTCGCCAGCTCCGGCCGGATCGAGCTGTTCGGCGAGCCGATGCCCAGGGCGGCATCCCGGGTGCTGTCCCGGCTTGGTGCGCTGGTCGAGGGGCCGGCCGCGTACGGCCACCTGTCCGGTCGGGCGAACCTGCTGCTGACCGACGCCAGCGGCAACCGCACCGCCCGCGGCAGCCGGGCCGACCGGGCCCGGCGGGTGGACGAGGTGCTGGACGAGGTGGGCCTGGGCGGCGTCGGCCGGCGGCCGGTGAAGGCGTACTCGCTGGGCATGCGGCAGCGGCTGGGACTGGCCACCGCGCTGCTGCGCGAGCCGGAGCTGCTGATCCTGGACGAGCCGACCAATGGCCTGGACCCGCAGGGCATCGGTGAGATCCGGCAGCTGCTGGCGAAGCTGAACGCGGCCGGTACCACCATCTTCCTGTCCAGCCACCTGCTGGCCGAGGTGGAGCAGCTGTGCACCCGGGTCGGCGTGCTGGATCGGGGCCGGCTGGTGGTGCAGGCGGAGCTGGCCGAGCTGCGGGCGCCGACCGGACGGATCCTGCTGCGCACGCCGGACGTGGCGGCCGCGGTGGCGCTGCTCGGCGAGCGGGTGGACGAGGTCCGAGAGGATCTGCTGGTGGTGACCGGCACCGACCCGGCCGGCTTGAACAGCTGGTTGGTCCACTCCGGCGTGCGGGTCGCGGAGCTGGCCATCCAGCGACGCAGCCTGGAGCAGGCGGTGCTCGAGCTCACCGGGCCGAGCGCCGAGCGGATCGACCGGACGGATCCGACATGATCGCGGTCGAGATCCGCAAGCTGTTCCGCCGGCCGCGCACCTGGCTGACCATCGTGCTGCTGGACGCGCTGCCCACGATGGTGGCGATCCTGCTGGCGATCACCCACGTGGGGCCACGGCCGGGTGCCGGGCCGGCATTCCTGTCCGCGGTGCTGGCCAACGGCTCGCTGTTCTCGGTGGCCGCGCTGGCCATCGTGCTGCCGCTGTTCCTGCCGATCGCGGTCGCGGTGGTGGCCGGCGATTCGGTGGCCGGTGAGGCGGCCGCCGGCACGCTGCGCTACCTGCTGGTGCGCCCGGTGGGACGTACCCGGCTGCTGGTGGCCAAGCTGTCGGCGGTGTTCGTCTTCGTCGGTACCGCCGTGGTGGTGGTGGCCGGCACCGGCTTCGTGGTCGGTCGGCTGCTGCTCGGCAACCAGCCGGTGACCGCGGCGGTGACCAGCGTCTCGGGCAGTCCCCTGTCCTCCGGCCAGATCGCCACCCGCACGGTGATCGCGATCTGCTACGTCGCCTTCTCGATGCTGGGGGTGGCGGCCATCGCGCTGTTCCTGTCCACCGTGAGCGACTCCGGCCTGGGTGCCAGCCTCGGCGCGCTGGCCGCCCTCATCGGCTCCTCGGTGCTGCTCACCCTGGACGCGGCGCACGCGCTGCAGCCCTACCTGCCGACCCGGTACTGGCTGTCCTTCGTCGACCTGTTCCGGGATCCGATCCTGTGGCGCAACGTGGTCCGCGGGGTCGGCCTGCAGGCGATCTACGTGGCGGTCTTCCTGGCCGCCGCCTGGGCCAACTTCACCACCAAGGACATCACCAGCTGACCCGGCTTCAGCCGGCGGCGCCCAGCCGGGCGCAGTCCGCGGCGCCGAACTGCCGGGCCGGGCCGCTGGTCAGCTCCGCGACGACCATCGCGGCCACCAGCGGATCGGTCGGCAGCTGGCTGTGGCCGACCTCGGAGCCGGCGCACACCTGCTGGATCTCGATGTTCACCGCGCCGGTCAGCCGAGCTGAGTCGGGCGGCAGGACGACCTCGTCCCGGCTGGTCCACAGCGAGACGAACACCGGGCCGGACGGCAACTCCGGCGGGTTGTTCAGCGCGCTCAGCAGCGAGCTGGTCGGCACCAGTTGCTGGCAGGCCAGCGGGCAGGCGCCGGAGACCAGCGAGCCGAGCGTCGCCAGCGCGGTGCCGTGCTGCGGCGAGCCGAGGGTGACCACCCGGCGGGCCAGCCGCGCGCCGTCGCGGTCCTTGGCCCACAGCCGGGCCACCACGCCGCCGGCCGAGTAGCCAACCACGTCCACCGAGGCCGCGCCGGTGCGGGCCAGCGCCGCCTGCGCGGCGACGCCCAACGCATCGGCCTGCCGGCCGAGGTCGCCCTGCGCGTGGTCGGGCAGGTCCACCACCGTGGCGTCCTTGCCGGCCGCACGCAGCCGGCGGGCCAGCATGGCGAGGGCGCTGACCGAGTCGCCGTAGCCGGGCACCAGCAGCACCGGTCCCGGCCGGTCCTGCGCGACCGCCGGCGCCGAGGGCACCCGACCCCCCGATCGCATTGCGAACAGCACGCCGGTCGCCACCGCCGCCGCGGCGAGCAGCGCGATGAGGACCAGCAGCAGCCGGCGGCGGGCCGGAGCCAGGGAGCTGAGCACACCTCATACTGCCCAGTCGGCCGCGGTTGCCGGCCGGGAGTGACGATGGCGACTCGGCAACGATTTGCCCGCCGAGATGTGCGAATGGTGGTTCGATGGATTCATGCACGCCTGGTTGATCTGGTTGATCCTCGCCGTTGTGCTGGCGGGCGCCGAGGCGATGTCGCTCGACCTGGTGCTGATCATGCTGGCCGGCGGCGCGCTCGCCGGCTCGGTGACCGCCGCCGTCGGCCTGCCACCGGCGCTGCAGGTGGTGGTCGCGATCGCCGGCGCGGTGGGACTGCTGCTGGTGGTACGCCCGGTCGCCAAGCAACACCTGACGGTGCGCGGTCACACCACCGGCACCGAGGCGCTGGTTGGCAAGGACGCCATCGTGCTGAGCCGGGTCGATGCCAGCGGCGGCCGGGTGCGGCTCAACGGTTCGGAATGGTCGGCCCGGGCCTCCGACCACCGCCAGGTGATCGAGGCGGGCACCACCGTCCAGGTGATCGAGATCGCCGGCGCAACCGCCGTCGTATGGGATAGCTCGCAAGAAAACCTGCATACCGATTAAGGGGAATCTGAGATGGATGCTGCACTGATCGTCGTAGTCATCCTGGCGATACTGGTGATCGGCACGTTGCTGCGCAGCGTCCGGATCATCCCGCAGGCCAAGTCGGCGGTGGTGGAACGGCTGGGTCGCTACACCCGGACGCAAGGGCCCGGCGTTGCCGTACTGGTCCCGTTCGTGGACCGGATGCGCCCGCTGATCGACATGCGCGAGCAGGTGGTGAGCTTCCCGCCGCAGCCGGTGATCACCTCCGACAACCTGACCGTCGGCATCGACTCGGTGATCTACTTCCAGGTCACCGACCCGCGGGCGGCCACCTACGAGATCCAGAACTACATCCAGGCCGTCGAGCAGCTGACCATCACCACCCTGCGCAACGTGGTGGGCGCGCTGAACCTGGAGCAGACGCTGACCAGCCGGGACAGCATCAACAGCCAACTGCGCGGGGTGCTGGACGAGGCGACCGGCCCCTGGGGGATCCGGGTGGCGCGGGTCGAGATCAAGGCCATCGAGCCGCCGGCCTCGATCCGGGATGCCATGGAGAAGCAGATGCGCGCAGACCGGGACAAGCGGGCCATCATCCTGTCCGCCGAGGGCCAGCGCGAGTCCTCCATCAAGACCGCCGAGGGCCAGAAGGCCGCCCAGATCCTCGCCGCCGAGGGTGCCAAGACGGCCGCCATCCTGGCCGCCGAGGCTGACCGGCAGTCCCGGATCCTGCGTGCCGAGGGCGAGCGGGCGGCCCGTTACCTGAGCGCGCAGGGGCAGGCCAAGGCGATCGAGACCACCTTCAACGCCATCCACGCGGCCAAGCCGGACCCGGCGCTGCTCGCCTACCAGTACCTGCAGACGCTGCCGCAGATCGCCCAGGGCGACGCGAACAAGATGTGGATCGTGCCCAGCGAGTTCAGCAAGGCGCTCGAAGGCCTGGCCGGGCTGGCCGGTGGTGGTTCCGGCAGCGGGTCGGGCTCGGGCAACGGCGTGCCGTCCTGGCTGAACGCCACCTCCACCGAGTCCGGAACCGGCGGCAATGGCGGCCAGATCTCCACCGAGGGCTGGTTCGACTCGAACCTGCCGGCGGCGGCCGAGCAGCCGGAGGCGGCCAATCTGCGCGCCTCGGACGACGACCCGGACAGCCGGGCCGCCCACCAAGGCATGCCCGACTCGATGGGCACCAGCCTGGACCCGTCCACGCCGCCGACCGTGCCCTCGCTGCCGGCGATCCCGCCGCTGCCCAAGCCGGACGAGCTGTCCCCCGACGACCTGTCCTGAGGACGCGTCCGGTCTCCTGCGGCAGGGCTATTCGCCGACCACCTTCGCCCGCAGCTCGCGGTCGGTGCTGGCCTGGATCAGCGCCGCGGACAGCCGGCTGAGATCGCCGGTGCCGGCCGCCGAGGCCAGGCCACGCGCGGTGTGCGGCAGCCCGAACCGCTCGGCTGCCTCGGCGACCCGCTGGTCCAGGTAGGGCTGTAGCCACTTCCAGACCGCCTGCGCCTCACGCAGGAAGATGGCCGCGCCGAGCGGGCCGATGCCGGGGAAATCCCGCAGCAACTCGGCCACCCGCTCGGGATCGTGGTCACCCTGCTGGGCGAGCCGGCGCAGGTCGCCGCCGTACCGGTCGATCAGCAACCGCGCGCCCTGGCCCAGCCGGGCGGCGGTGCTCTCGTCATAGCGCCGGTAGTGCGCCCGGCCCAGCACCGCGACCAGGTCCTGCCGGCCCGCCTCGGCCATCCGCTGCGGTGTGGTGTAGCCGGCCGCCCGCAGCTCGCGGGCGGCGGCCACCGCGATGGAGCCGTGGATCCGGGTGCTCAGCAGCAGCGCCAGCACCAGCAGCTGGTAGAGCGAGGCCGGCGTGTCGGTGAGCCGGATGCCGGCCTGCCGGGCATAGCTGCGACCGGCATTCTTCAGCAGCCGCCGGATGGTCTCGCGCTGCGTCATCGCGGTCAGGGATATCGCGTCTGTGGGTGGCGTGGCCCGGAGTCAGGACACCGGGTTCGCGCGCAGCGCGCCGACCTCGTCCGGAACGCGCAGCTGGACCATGCCGTACCGGGTGCGCACCTGCCAGCTGCGCTGCGGCCGGATGGCCGGGCCGGCCACCACCTCGCCGTCGGTGAGCCGGAACCGGCTACCGTGCCAGGGACAGCTGATGCAGCCGTCGCTGACCTCACCCTCGTGCAGCGGACCGCCGCGGTGGGTGCAGCGGTCGTCCAGGGCCAGCAGCTGGTCGTCGATGCGAATCAGCAGCACCGGCAGCCCGCCGGCATGCACCAGCATCGGCTGGCCGTCGATCAGCTCCGCCTCGGCCACCGTGTCCTGCCAGTCGTCGCTGGCGACGGAGAACGCCGTGGTGTCCACCCCCACCCCGCGGGCGTAGATCAGGTGGCCGCCGAGCCAGCCGCCGGCCGTCAGCAGCAGCGCACCGCCGCCGGCCAGCGCGGCGCCGAGCAGTTGCCGGTTGCGGCGGCGGGCCAACCAGCTGCCGGTGTAGCAGGACAGCGCCAGCGCGTTGACGCTGGCATGCACGAAGCCGACCCGGCGTTCGGCGCCGCTGGTGTAGGACCAGTCACTGGCACCGGTCAGCGCGGCCGGCAGCGCGCTGAGCACGCCGAGGGCGACCAACCGGCGGGCGGCGGCGGCGTGCTCGGGATCGGAGACATCGAGCGCGCTGGCCATGACGAAGGCGCCGATCGGTACCGTGACCAGCGGTGGATGGGCCGGATGGCCGGTCGGTGTGCCGCTGAGCAGGTTGCGAAAAAGCTTGGATTTCAAGGGTATTCCGACCGCATTGGCCACCGGCTCGGCCGCCGCGTCGAGGAAGGCGGCACGTTCGAGCTTGTCGACCAGCCGATCGGCCAGCGCGGAAAGAGCGGTCATCCACAGCTCCCAGACCATCCAGGTGGTAGCCAGCTGTGGTTCCAGCCAATTCAGACAGTAGCCCCTGCTGCCGCGCAGCCGCCATGCTCGGTAGGTTGGGTCGAGAGGCTGAGCAGCCAGGCCGCTTTCTGGACCGTGAAAGGTTGCGGCATGAAAATCGGATACTTCCTGTCCTGCGAGGAATACGGCCCCGCCGAGCTGGTCGAGCAGGCGGCTGCCGCCGAACAGGCCGGCTTCGATGCCCTCTGGATCTCCGACCACTTCCACCCGTGGAACGACGAGCAGGGCGAGAGCCCGTTCGTCTGGTCGATCATCGGTGCGATCTCCCAGGCCTGCCGGCTGCCGGTGACCACCGCCGTCACCTGCCCGACGTTGCGGATCCATCCGGCCATCGTGGCCCAGGCGGCCGCCACCGCCAGCCTGCTGCTGGACGGCCGGTTCGTCCTCGGCGTCGGCAGCGGCGAGGCGCTGAACGAGCACATCACCGGTGCCAACTGGCCGAGCGCCGACGTCCGGCTGGAGATGCTGGAGGAAGCGGTCGAGGTGATGCGGCTGCTCTGGAACTCCGACGGCTTCGTCGATCACCGCGGCACCCACTACACCGTCGAGGACGCCAAGCTGTACAGCAAGCCGGCCAGCCCGCCGCCGGTGTACGTCTCCGGCTTCGGGCCCAAGGCGGTGAAGCTGGCCGGCCGGATCGGCGATGGCTTCGTGTGCACCATGCCCGACCGCGAGCTGCTCCAACTGTTCGCCGACTCTGGTGGCGCGGGCAAGCCCACCCAGGCCGGCTACAAGGTCTGCTGGGGCAACGACGACGACACCTGCATCGACACCGCCCACCGGCTGTGGGCCAACTCCGGCGTGCCCGGTGAGCTGTCCCAGGTGCTGCCCAGCCCGAAGCACTTCGAGCAGGCCAGCCAGCTGGTCACCCGGCAGATGACCGCCGACTCAATCGCCTACGGCAACGACACCGACCGGCACCTGCAGGCCTTCAAACCGTTCGCCGAGGCCGGCTTCGACGAGATCTACGTGTCGCAGATGGGTGGTTCGGAGCAGGCCACCTCCTACGCCGGCTTCTTCGACTTCTACGCCGAACTGCTGCCCAAGCTTCGCGAACTCGGCTAGCCGGCCGGCTGTCCGAGAGCACGACCCTCCCGCCGATGGCTGGCAGCGCTGAGGAATCGGGCTCAGCGGCTTTCGGCCCGGGCGACGGAGCGCAGCGAGGACCACACCTCCAGCCGGAAGTCGGCGTCCTGCAACAGCAGCAGCCGGCTTTCGGGCAGCCGTTCGCTGATAGCCGCGTGGATATCGTCGGTGGATTGCGACCGCTCGGCAAAGGGCCGCATCCAGTGGCAGGCAACCACCGTCCACGGCTCCAGGAGCGTCTCGGCCATCCGCCCGACGGCGTCGCGCCAATCGGACGGCGACACGAAATAGCCGAGTTCGCTCAGTACCACCAGGTCGAAACGGCGATCGGACGGCCAGTCCGGCAAGCCCAGTTTCCGGATCTCGACTCCGCCCTCGCCAGCCTTGCCATCCGCCTGGCCCCATGACGAGCGCAGGCGTTCGCGCGCCAGCTGCACCGCCCGAGGTACCAGATCCGCCGCGAGTATCCGGTCGCAGCGCTCGGCGAGCGGCAGGGTCAACTCCCCCGTTCCGCATCCCGGCTCGAAGGCGGATCGGAACCGTTGCTGGGGCAGGCAGGCCAGCACGATCTCGCGCTTGCGGCGCTCGTAGAAGCCGGCGCCGATCTGCCACGGGTCGTCGCTTCCGGCATACATCGCATGCAGGTACTCCGCCGCGTCAGCCATCGAAGAACACCTCGGTCGTCCGGACCAGCCGGCGCAGCGCCCAGCCGGGCAGTACCGCGTCCGCACCGGTGCTCGGATCCGGTTGCAGTTGCGAGGCAAACTGCTTCACCGCGCGCACCTTCGCGCCATGCGCGGCAGCGTCCAAGGGGTACAGCAACGGATCCTCGGGCAGCTCGCCGCGATCCGGGGCGGCCCAGTGCCAGCCCCACACCGGTGCCTGCAGAACGCGAGCGCCGGCCAGGGCCAGCGCTGCTTCGGCGACGGCCTCGTGATCCGGATGGCCGTCATAGCGCCACGGCACCACGATCGTGTCGGTTCGCGCCACCAACTTCATCAGGCGGGATCGGACCGCATCGGCCGTGATCCCGCCGTCCGGCAGGCCAAGCGGAACGACCGCGACCTCCGAGCCACCGGCCAGCACGGCCAGCGCCGACCGCCGCTCGGCCGCACGAACAGCGCGCAACTCCGGCACCGGCCACCGCGCCGAACCGGGATGGCTGCCCTCACCATCACTGGCAGCGACCACCAGCACCCGACGACCGGCCCGAACGGCATCGTGCACCAGTCCCCCGGCCATCAGCGTCTCGTCGTCGGGATGCGGTGCGACCACCACCAAGCGGTTGTCGCCAGGCACCAGACGGGCGAATGCACGCCGGCGGCCTCGGCGCCATCCCGGCCAGTCCTGCCAGGCCGCCTCCGGCGTTCCCTCGCCGGCGATGGTCCGATCGGCCGTGGCCGCTACAGCTCCCATCGGTCCCGCCGCTCCAGCACTCGCTCGGCCAATGCCGCGAGGTCCCGCTCGGCATGGGTTTGCCGGATGAATACCGGCAGATCCGCGAAGTGCCGGGCGATCGTGGCATCGCGGCAGAGCGGCCCGGCGCCCAGTGCCCGGCCAGCCGCATCGAGCACCACGCGAGCCGTTTCATCGGCTGCGGCCCGAACCCGCAAGGCATCCTCGGCGCGATCGGCGGCGGGGTCGGCGTCGATCCGGGCGGCGGTTTCCCGCAGCAATGCCCGCAGGCTGCGCAACGCGACGTCGATCGTTCCCAGCAGCGCCGCGGTATGCGGGTTCGACCGGGCGGCGGCGCGTTCGGCGACTGCCCTGGCCAGCGGCAGCGCGCCGCCGTACCAGCACGCGGCAATGCCGCAGCCCCCCTGCCAGAACCCCGGACGTTGCAGGTAGGCAGCGGGTCCACCGACGATCGTCGCCGGGACGTCGGCGAATTCCAGGTCGGGCGTGCGGACCCGACCCATCCCGATCGCCCGCCAGGCGTCGTCGCGCACGGTGATCCCGGGCTGGCTGAGTTCGACCGCGGCGAGCACGCCGTTTCCGTCGGCATCCCAGGCTGTGACCAGCGCGCTATCGACCTCAGCGGCGCCCGAGCACCACGCCTTGCGGCCGCGAAGCGCACCGTGCTGCAGCGTGAGGCGCGCGTCCGGTGGTTCGGCCGCCCATACCGCCCACCGGTGATCCCGCACGAGCTCGACCCGGCCGAGTTCGTGCAGGATTGCCACCGCGTCGGCATGGCTCTCGAACAGCTTCGCCACCGCGAGATCCTCCGCGGCGACCTCAGCGAAGACCTGCCAGCGCCGCAGGGTGCGACCGGAACCGGGCAGCGGAAGCCCGGCGCCGCACGACGCCAGCTCGGCGAAGCGCTGCTCAACCGACATCGGTGGCCTGCATCAACGACAGCAGATGGGTGGCGAAGCCGTGCGGTGCGCGAGCCGCCGTGCGCGTGCTGGTGGTGACCGGGGCATCGGCCGCCCACACCAGCACGCTGCCGAGCGCCTCAAGCCGATCGACCAATGCGACGTCCTCGTAGCAGTCCAGCTCCGGAAAGCCGCCCGCGGCCACATAGTGGTTGGCCCGCACCCCGAGGTTCGCCCCATGGACGTGCCGATGGCCCGGCACCGCGCGATAGCCGGCCAGATAACGGCTCGGCACGTTCGGCGGGTGTCCGGTCCAGTCTTCGACGTGCACCGTTCCAACGACCGCATCAGCCCCCCGCTCGGCATGCCGCAGCTGGGCGGTGAGCCAGTGCCGGGGCACCACGGAGTCGGCATCGGTGGTGGCCAGCCAGAGCGACTCAGGCTCGGCGCCGGCAAGCAGTTCGCGCATGCCCGCCGCCCGCGCGGCACCGACGCCAGGGGTGGACGGGACCACGGTCTGAACGGGATTGCCGGCAGCGGCGAAACCGGCGACGATCTCGGCGGTGCGATCGGTGCACAGATCCAGGGCGACCACCACGGTGGCCGGGATCGCCACCGCGGCTGCGGCTTCGAACACCGAAGTCAGGCAGCAGCCGATGAGCTGTTCCTCATCCCGAGCCGGGATGACTATGCCTACCGCGGCAGGTCGCCGGACATGATCAGGTGAACTGTGGTCCACGCGCATCCTGCCCCGTCGGTGGCGCTGCGTCGCACGTCGAAGGCTCACTACTGAGCCGGAATCAAGCTACCGCACGTGGGTGGCGGCCGGCCACCGACCGGTCACTAGGATCGATGCCAGACGCCTCAACAACACCGGCGTGGCTACCAAGCCGATTCTGAACGTCCACAGGCAGGAAAACACCATGCAGCTCTGGCCCGGTAACCCGTATCCGCTGGGGGCGACCTACGACGGCTCCGGCACCAATTTCGCGCTGTTCAGCGAGGTGGCCGAGCAGGTGGAGCTGTGCCTGTTCGACCGCGACGGCCAGGAGACCCGGATAAACCTGCCGGAGGTGGACGGGTTCGTCTGGCATGCGTTCCTGCCCGGCATCGAGCCCGGCCAGCACTACGGCTACCGGGTGCACGGTCCGTACGAACCGGCCGCCGGCCACCGGTGCAACCCGAACAAGCTGCTGCTGGATCCGTACGCCAAGGCCATCGACGGTCATTTCGACTGGAACCAGGCCGGATTCAGCTACAACTTCGGCGACGAGAACAGCCGCAACGACGACGACTCGGCGCCGTTCATGCCGAAGTCGGTGGTGATCAACCCGTTCTTCGACTGGGACGTGGACCGGCCGCCGCGCCGGCAGTACGCCGACACGGTCATCTACGAGGCGCACGTCAAGGGGCTGACCCAGCGGCATCCGGGCGTGCCGGAGGAACTGCGCGGCACCTACGCCGGAGTGGCACATCCCGCGGTGATCGAGCACCTGCAAGGCCTGGGCATCACCGCCATCGAGCTGATGCCGGTGCACCACTTCGCTGACGACTCGGTGCTGCAGGACCGCGGTCTGCACAACTACTGGGGCTACAACACCATCGGCTTCCTCGCCCCGGACTCGAAGTACGCGTTCTCCCACACGCCCGGTGGCCAGGTGCAGGAGTTCAAGGCGATGGTGCGCGCGCTGCACGCCGCCGACATCGAGGTGATCCTCGACGTGGTCTACAACCACACCGCCGAGGGCAATCACCTCGGCCCGACGGTCAGCTTCCGCGGCATCGACAACGCCGCGTACTACCGGCTGGTCGATGACGACCCGCGCTACTACATGGACTACACCGGCACCGGCAACAGCCTCAACGTCCGGCATCCGCACGCGCTGCAGCTGATCATGGACTCGCTGCGGTACTGGGTCACCGAGATGCACGTGGACGGCTTCCGGTTCGACCTGGCGGCCACCCTGGCTCGCGAGTTCTACGACGTGGACCGGCTGTCCAGCTTCTTCGAACTCGTCCAGCAGGATCCGGTGGTCAGCCAGGTGAAGCTGATCGCCGAGCCGTGGGACGTCGGGCCCGGTGGCTACCAGGTCGGCAACTTCCCGCCGCAGTGGACGGAGTGGAACGGCAAGTACCGCGACACCGTGCGGGACTTCTGGCGGGGTGAGCCCGGCACCATCGGCGAGTTCGCCGCGCGGCTGACCGGCTCGGCCGACCTGTACGAACACTCCGCCCGCCGGCCGGTGGCCAGCATCAACTTCGTCACCGCGCACGACGGCTTCACGCTGCGCGACCTGGTCTCCTACAACGAGAAGCACAACGAGGCCAACGGCGAGAACAACAACGACGGTGAGAGCCACAACCGATCCTGGAACTGCGGGGTGGAGGGTCCGACCGACGATCCCAAGGTGCTGGAACTGCGGGCTCGCCAGCAGCGCAACTTCCTGGCCACCCTGTTCCTGTCCCAGGGCGTGCCGATGGTCTGCCACGGCGACGAACTCGGCCGCACCCAGCAGGGCAACAACAACGGCTTCTGCCAGGACAACGAGCTGACCTGGATCGACTGGGACAACGCCGACGAGTCGCTGATGGCCTTCACCCGGACCGTCTCTACGCTACGCCGGGAGCATCCGACGTTTCGCCGCCGGCGGTTCTTCGAGGGACGGCCGGTGCGCGGCAAGGACGGCGACTCGCTGCCCGACATCGCCTGGCTGCGGCCGGACGGCAGCGTGATGACCGAGGAGGACTGGGACGCCGGCTTCGGCCGCGCGGTGGCCGTATTCCTCAACGGCGCGGGCATCCAGGGCACCGACCAGCGGGGTGAGCAGGTGCTCGACGACTCGTTCCTGCTGTGCTTCTCGGCCGACGACTCCGATCTGGAGTTCGTGGTGCCGGACGGCAGCGTCGCCAACGAGTGGGAGGTGGTGCTGGACACCGCCCTGGCCGAGATCACCGACGTCAAGCCGGTACGTGCCGGCGACACCATCACCGTGCTGCCGCGGACCCTGGTGGTCCTGCGCCGGATCGGCTGATGGGCGCGCCGTCCTCGACCTACCGGCTGCAGATCCGGCAGCGGTTCACCCTGACGGCAGCCGCCGCGCTCACCGACTATCTGCGGGCACTCGGCGCCGGCGCGGTCTACCTCTCGCCGATCCTGCAGGCCACCTCGGGCTCCGACCACGGCTACGACGTCACTGACCACTCCCGGGTGGATCCGGAACGCGGCGGCGAGCCGGGCCGGCTGGCGCTGGCCGAGGCGGCCCGGGCCAACGACCTGCAGGTGGTGGTCGACATCGTGCCCAACCACATGGGCGTTGCCGACCCGGCGCAGAACGAGGCGTGGTGGCAGTTGCTCTCACTCGGCAGCGAGTCCGGCTACGCCGCATGGTTCGACATCGACTGGCAGGCCGGCGACGGCAAGGTGCTGCTGCCGGTGCTGGGCAGCGACGCCGACACCGCCGAGCTGCGGGTCACCGACGGCGAGCTGCGCTATTACGAGCACCGGTTCCCGATCGCACCCGGCACCGGTGACGGCGCCGACCCACAGGCCGTGCACGACCGCCAGCACTACCGGCTGGTCAACTACCGGCGGGCCGACACCGAGCAGAACTACCGCCGGTTCTTCGCGGTCACCGACCTGGCCGGCATCCGGGTGGAGAACCGGCCGGTGTACGAGGCCAGCCATGCCGAGATCCTGCGCTGGGTGCAGACCGGGACGGCGGACGGCATCCGGATCGACCATCCGGACGGGCTGGCCGACCCGGCCGAGTACCTGCGCCGGCTGGCCGGTGACGCACCGGACGCCTGGATCACGGTGGAGAAGATCACCGAGCCGGGCGAGCTGCTGCCGGCCGACTGGCCGGTTGCCGGCACCACCGGCTACGACGCGCTCGCCGAGGTGAACGCGCTGCTCTACGACCCGGCCGACGAGGCGGCGGCGACCGCGGCCTACCAGCGGCTCACCGGTGACCGCAGGGACTGGCCGGCCCACCTGGAGGCGGGCAAGCGGCTGATCGCGACCACCATCCTGCAGGCCGAGCTGCGCCGGATCGGCCGCGCCATCCGGCACGCCGCGCCGGAGCTGGCCGCCGACGACGCGACCGTCATCGAAGCGCTCACCGAGCTGGCGGTCGCCTTCGGCGTCTACCGGTCCTACCAGCCGGCCGGCGACGAGCGGCTGGCCGAGGCGATCGAGTTGGCCGTCCGGCGCCGGCCCGAGCTGGCCGCGGCGATCGCCGAGCTCCGCCCGCTGCTGGCCAACGGCGACCGCGAGGTGACGGTCCGGTTCGAGCAGGCGACCGGGGCGATCATGGCCAAGGGCTGCGAGGACACCGCCTACTACCGCTACAACCGGGCGGTCGGGCTCAACGAGGTCGGTGGCGACCCGGGCCGTTATGGCAGCACCGTCGAGCAGTTCCACGCCGCCCAGCTGCAGCGCCAGCGGCTGCTGCCGGAGTCGATGACCACGCTGTCCACCCACGACACCAAGCGCAGCGAGGACGTCCGGGCCCGGCTGGCGGTGCTCTCCGAACTGGGCGAGCGGTGGCACGACACGGCGGCCAGGCTGCTGGAGTCGGCACCGGTCGGCAACCAGGCGTTCGGCTACCTGCTCTGGCAGAGCTTCGCCGGTGCCGGCTGGATCGCCCGGGACCGGATGCATGCCTACGCCGAGAAGGCGATGCGGGAGGCCGCCGACGGCACCAGCTGGCGCGATCCGGATCCGGCCTTCGAGCAGCGGGTGCACGAGGTGGTGGATCTGGCCTACGACGACGAGCAGGTGCATGCCGAGCTGGACCGGCTGATCCGGTTCATCGACCCGTACGGCTGGTCCAACAGCCTGTCCGGCAAGCTCATCCAGCTCACCATGCCGGGCGTGCCGGACGTCTATCAGGGCACCGAGCTGTTCGACTATTCCCTGGTGGATCCGGACAATCGTCGGGACGTGGACTTCGAGCCGCGGCGCCAGTTGCTGGCTCGCTGCGAACAGGCGGGGTCGGCCGGCCCACCGCTGGACGGCAGCGGGGCGGCCAAGCTGTGGCTGGTCCGCCAGGCGCTCCTCGCCCGCCGCGAGCACCCGGAGCTGCTCACCGGCTACCGGCCGATGCCGGCTGCCGGGCCGGCCGCCCGGCATGCGGTCGCCTTCGACCGCGGCGGCCTGCTCAGCATCGGCACCCGACTGCCAGCCACCCTGGCCGAGCACGGCGGCTGGCAGCACACCGAGCTCAGCCTGCCGGCCGGCGAGCAGCTGGATCTGCTTACCGGCGCGGTGCATCGCGGCACGGTGCCACTCGCCGAGCTGCTTGCCCGCTACCCGGTAGCGTTGATCCGGCCGGCCTGAGCATCCAGGTCCTGGAGCAGCAGCCAGACCACGAGAGCAGGCAGCATGCGTCCCTACGTGTGGGCACCCAACCGCAACCGGGTACGGGCGGTGATCGACGGCCGGCTGGCCGAGCTCAGCCGGGATCCGGACCGGCCGGGCTGGTGGCAGGCGTCGGAGGACCTCTCCCCCGGCACCCGGTACGGCTACCTGCTGGACGACTCGGACACCGCGCTGCCGGATCCTCGTTCGCGCCGGCTGCCGGACGGCGTGCATGGCCTGACCGAGGTGTACGACGAGAACGCCCACTCCTGGGCCGACGCCGGCTGGGCCGGCCGGGAGTTGGCGGGCGCGGTGATCTACGAGCTGCACGTCGGCACCTTCACCCGCGGCGGCACGCTGGACTCGGCCGTCGAGCGGCTGGATCACCTGGTGGACCTGGGTATCACCCACGTCGAGCTGCTGCCGGTGAACGCGGTGAACGGCATCTGGAACTGGGGCTACGACGGGGTCGGCTGGTACGCGGTGCACGAGCCGTACGGAGGCCCGGACGCGCTGAAGCGGTTCGTCAACGCCTGCCACGCCAAGGGCCTGGCGGTGCTGCTGGACGTCGTCTACAACCACCTCGGTACCAGCGGCAACTACCTGCCGGAATTCGGGCCGTACCTGAAGTCCGGTCGCAACACCTGGGGCGACCTGGTGAACCTGGACGGCGAGGGCAGCGCCGAGGTGCGCCGCTACATCCTGGACAACGCCCTCGGCTGGCTGCGCGACTTCCACCTGGACGGCTTCCGGCTGGACGCGGTGCACGCGCTGCGGGACGACTCGCCCACGCATCTGCTGGCCGAGCTGGCCATCGAGGTGGAGCGGCTGAGCGCGGAGCTGGGCCGGCCGTTGCCGCTGATCGCCGAATCGGATCTGAACGACCCGAAGATGATCACCCCGGTATCGGCGGGTGGTTACGGGATGACCGCGCAGTGGGACGACGACGTGCACCACGTCTGGCACGCGATGCTGTCCGGCGAGCGGCACGGCTACTACGCCGACTTCGGCTCGCTGCCGAGCCTGGCCAAGGTGCTCACCAAGGCGTTCTTCCACGACGGCACCTACTCCTCCTTCCGCGGCCGCGACCACGGCAGGCCGGTGGACACCGCGACCATGCCGGGCTGGCGGTTCGTGGTGTTCCTGCAGGACCACGACCAGGTGGGCAACCGGGCGGTCGGCGACCGGCTGCCGGAGATCGTCTCGCCCGGCCTGCTGAGGGTGGGCGCGGTGCTGCTGTTCACCTCGCCGTTCACCCCGATGCTGTTCATGGGCGAGGAGTGGGCGGCCGGCACCCGCTGGCCGTTCTTCACCTCGCACCCGGAGCCGGAGCTGGCCAAGGCGGTCAGCGAGGGCCGGCTGGCCGAGTTCGCCGACCACGGCTGGGACACCGAGGCGATGGTGGATCCGCAGGCTCCGGCGGCCTACCAGCAGGCCATCCTGGACTGGGCCGAGCCGCGCGCCGAAGGCCACCGGGAGATGCTTGAGCTGTACCGGCAGCTGATCCGGCTGCGGTCCGCCGAGCCGGACCTGGCAGATCCCCGGCTGGACGAGGTGCGGGTGGACTACGACGAGCAGCGCCGCTGGGTGCGGATCGAGCGCGGCCGGTTCCGGGTGCTGGTCAACCTGGCCGGCCAGCCGCAGCGGCTGCCGGTCGGCGGCTCGGGCACCGTGGTGCTGGCCACCGCGGGGACCGGCCGGGCCGTCGAGGACGAGCAGTTGGAGCTGGCGGCCGAGTCGGCGGCCGTCGTGAGGCTGGGTTGAGGTTTGATTCCGGTGAGTGAAATCAGGTCATGGCAGACTCGATGGCGATGAACGAGCACCGGCGAACCCGTGCGGGGGCCGGCAGCCGACCGTGCCACCGCCCGAGCAGAAGATGGAGTTCGAGGTGAACCAGCCGTTGTCGGACACCCGGGATCCTGAGTGGTTCAAACGCGCTGTCTTCTACGAGGTGCTGGTCCGCGGCTTCTCCGATTCCAACGGCGACGGCACCGGCGACCTGCGCGGGCTGCAGGACCGGCTGGACTACCTGCAGTGGCTCGGCATCGACTGCCTGTGGCTACCGCCGTTCTACCCCTCGCCGCTGCGCGACGGCGGCTACGACGTGGCCGACTTCACCGACGTGCTGCCGGAGTTCGGCACCATCGAGGATTTCCGGGACTTCCTCAACGCCGCCCACGACCGGGGCATCCGGGTGATCATCGACTTCGTCATGAACCACACCTCCGATCAGCACCCGTGGTTCCAGGCGTCCAGGGCCGATCCGGACGGGCCGTACGGCGACTTCTACGTCTGGGCCAACGACGACTCCCGCTATCCGGAGGCCCGGATCATCTTCGTCGACACCGAGCCGTCCAACTGGACGTTCGACCCGGTGCGCAAGCAGTACTTCTGGCACCGGTTCTTCAACCACCAGCCGGATCTGAACTTCGACAACCCGGCGGTGTGCGAGGCGATCCTGGACGCCATCCGGTTCTGGCTGGACATGGGCATCGACGGCTTCCGGCTGGACGCGGTGCCGTACCTGTTCGAGCGGGACGGCACCAACTGCGAGAACCTGCCGGAGACCCATGAGGTGCTCAAGCGGATCCGCAAGGAGGTGGACGACAACTACCCGGACCGGGTGCTGCTCTGCGAGGCCAACCAGTGGCCGGACGACGTGGTGCAGTACTTCGGCGACTTCTCGGTCGGCGGCGACGAGTGCCACATGGCCTTCCACTTCCCGGTAATGCCCCGGATCTTCATGGCGGTCCGGCGGGAGAGCCGCTATCCCATCTCGGAGATCCTGGCGCAGACGCCGGCCATCCCCGAGCGCTGCCAGTGGGGAATCTTCCTGCGCAACCACGACGAGTTGACCCTGGAGATGGTCACCGACGAGGAGCGCGACTACATGTGGGCCGAATACGCCCAGGATCCGCGGATGAAGGCCAACATCGGCATCCGGCGCCGGCTGGCGCCGCTGCTGGACAACGACCTGAACCGGATCGAACTGTTCACCGCGCTGCTGCTGTCGCTGCCCGGCTCGCCGGTGCTGTACTACGGCGACGAGATCGGGATGGGCGACAACATCTGGCTGGGTGACCGGGACGGCGTGCGCACCCCGATGCAGTGGACGCCGGATCGCAATGCCGGCTTCTCCAACTGCGATCCCGGCCGGCTCTACCTGCCGGTGAATCTCGACTCGATCTATGGCTACCAGGTCACCAACGTCGAGGCGCAGACCCGCAACACGTCCTCGCTGCTGCACTGGACCCGGCGGATGATCGGCCTGCGCAAGGCGAATCCGGCGTTCGGGCTGGGCACGTTCACCGACCTTGGCGGCTCCAACCCGTGCGTGCTGTCCTTCATCCGGGCCTTCGGCGACGACATCGTGCTGTGCGTGAACAACCTGTCCCGGTTCCCGCAGGCGGTGGAGCTGGACCTGCGACCGTGGGAGGGTGCCGAGCCGATCGAGATGACCGGCGGCAGCCGGTTCCCGGCGATCGGCGAGCTGCCCTACCTGCTCACGGTGGCCGGCCACGGCTTCTACTGGCTGAGGATCCCGGCGCACGAGGTTCGGGGCGGCACTGGCTTGCCGGCCAGTGAGGGCAGTGAACGGTCGGTGCCCGAGCGGATGAGCGACGAGGACCAGGTGGCCCACGCCGAGCAGGCGGTCCGGGCGGCGCACGGGGAATCGATCGAAGGCCTGGCGCGCGGTACCGAGCGGACCTCGGAAGGCGCGGTATCGCCGCCGGCGGAGGGAGGCAGTGCATGAGAGTCGAGGCAGCCGAGATCACCCGGGTGCTGGCTGACTGGCTGAGCCAACAACGCTGGTTCGCAGGCAAGTCGCGCCAGCACACCGTGGCGGCCAGACTGCTGGCCACGCTGACCGACAAGCCACATCCGGTGCAGATCTGGATTGCCGACGTGCAGTATCCGGATGCGCTGGAGCACTACCAGGTGCCGCTGGTGCTGCGCGCCGACCCTGCCGAGCAGCTCTCGCACGCCCATGTCGGCTCGGTTACCGACGCCGACGGCGGCAGCCCGATCGCGCTCTACGATGCCCTGCACGACAAGGAGGTCACCGGCCACTGGCTGGAGTCCATCGCCGAGCAGGCGACGGTGGACGGGGTGAGCTTCACCCGCACCGCCGACCCGGCCGACATTCCGGTGCACGAACCGAGCCTGGCGCTGACCGCCGAACAGTCCAACACCTCGCTGGTGTTCGGCGACGCCGCGATCATGAAGGTGTTCCGGCGGCTGGAGCCCGGACTCAACCCGGACATCGAGATCCACGCCGAGCTGGGCAAGCTGGGCGGCCGCCACCTGGCCCGGCTGCTCGGCTACGTCACCGCCCAGCTGGACGGTGAGCAGTGGAGCCTGGCGATGCTGCAGGAGTTCATGACCACCGCGACGGACGGCTGGCAACTGGCCACCAACAGCGTCCGGGACCTGATGGCCGAGGCCGACCTGCACGCCGACGAGGCAGGCGGCGACTTCGCCGGCGAGGCACACCGGCTGGGCGTGGCCACCGCCGAGGTGCACGCCGACCTGGCGACCGCCTTCGGCACCTCGCGGTTGAGCGGTCCGGAGCTGGCCGAGCGCGCCACCGCGATGAACGCGCGGCTGGACGCCGCCCTGACCGAGGTGCCCGAACTGGCCGAAGTGGAGGCGGGGCTGCGGCAGGCCTACACCGACTTCGCCGGCCTAGACCAGCCGGTCGGTGCGCAGCGGATCCACGGCGACCTGCATCTGGGTCAGGTGCTGCGCACCTCGCACCGCTGGGTGATGCTGGACTTCGAGGGCGAGCCGGCCAAGTCGATCCGCGAGCGACAGGCGGCCGACTCGCCGGTGCGCGACGTGGCCGGCATGCTGCGCAGCTTCGACTACGCCGCCCGGCACCAGCTGATCGACCTGGGCAGCACGCCGCAGTCGGAGTTCCGCGCCAACGAGTGGGCCGACCGCAATCGCTCGGCGTTCTGCGCCGGCTACGCCGAGGGCGGCGGCATCGACCCGAGCGAGGCGGCGGTGCTGCTGCGCGCGTTCGAGGCCGACAAGGCCGTGTACGAGACCGTCTACGAGGCACGCAATCGGCCGCACTGGCTGCCGATTCCGCTAGCCTCGCTGCACCGGTTGGCACAGACCGCATGAGCGAGGACAAGCCGGCTGACAGGCCCGCTGCGGACAAGCCGGCTGACAAGCCCGCTGCGGACAAGCCCGCCGCGGACAAGCCGACTGTCAAGCCCGTCAAGGCTGCGGCCAAGCCGGCCAAGCCGGCCAAGCCGGCCAAGCCGGCCAAGCCGGCCAAGAAGACCGCACAGAAGGCCGCGGGCGCGACGCCCGCCGCGCAGCAGGCTGCCTCGAAGGGCACGACCGCCGGACAGAGCGCGGGCTCGAGCGAGACCGGAGGAAAGATGGCCACCAGAACCGCGAAATCGCCGCATCCGTCCCGTGCCGAGCTCGACCACCTGGTCGGCGGCGACCACAGCCAGCCGCACTCGGTCCTCGGCGCGCACCCGGTCGGTCCCGGCCGGACCGCGATCCGCACGCTGCGCCCGGACGCCGACGCGGTCACCGCGCTGATCGGCGGCGAGCGCTACCCGCTGGAACGGCTGCACCCGAGCGGGGTGTTCGGCGCCGTGCTGGAGATCGAGCCCGACCGACTACCGGCTCGAGGTCAGCTACGGCGAGCACACCGTCACCTGCGACGACCCATACCGCTGGCTGCCGACGCTCGGCGAGCTGGACCTGCACCTGATCAGCGAGGGACGGCACGAGCAGCTGTGGGAGGTGCTTGGCGCGCACGTCCGCACCTACGACTCGCCGTCCGGCCCGGTCACCGGCACCTCCTTCGCGGTCTGGGCGCCGAGTGCGCGTGGCGTGCGGGTGATCGGCGACTTCGACTTCTGGGTCGGGCACCGCGTTTCCGATGCGCTCGCTCGGCTCGTCCGGGATCTGGGAGCTGTTCGTGCCCGGCGTCGGCGACGGCACCAAGTACAAGTTCCAGATCCTGGGTGCCGACAGCCAGTGGCGGGAGAAGGCCGACCCGATGGCGTTCGCGACCGAGGTACCGCCGGCCACCGCATCGGTGGTGTTCACCTCGGGCTACGAGTGGCAGGACGCCGAGTGGCTGAGCAAGCGGGCAGAGACCGCCTGGCACGCCGCGCCGATGTCCATCTACGAGGTGCACCTGGGCTCCTGGCGGATGGGACTGAGCTACCGGGAGCTGGCCGAGCAACTGGTCGACTACGTGCGCCAGACCGGCTTCACCCACGTGGAGTTCCTGCCGGTGGCCGAGCATCCGTTCGGCGGATCCTGGGGATACCAGGTGTCGTCCTACTTCGCGCCGACCGCCCGGTTCGGCAACCCGGACGAGTTCCGGTACCTGGTCGACGCGCTGCACCGGGCCGGCATCGGCGTGATCGTGGACTGGGTGCCGGCGCACTTCCCGAAGGACGCCTGGGCGCTGGCCCGCTTCGACGGCACCGCGCTGTACGAGCACGCCGACCCGCGCCGTGGCGAGCAGCCGGACTGGGGCACCTACGTCTTCGACTTCGGCCGCAGCGAGGTGCGCAACTTTCTGGTCGCCAACGCGCTGTTCTGGTTCGAGGAGTTCCACATCGACGGCCTGCGGGTGGACGCGGTGGCCTCCATGCTCTACCTGGACTACTCGCGCAAGGCCGGCGAGTGGCTGCCCAACAAGCACGGCGGGCGGGAGAACCTGGAGGCGGTGGCGTTCCTGCAGGAGATGAACGCCACGGTCTACAAGCGGGTGCCCGGTGCGATCACGATGGCCGAGGAGTCAACGTCCTGGCCTGGCGTCACCCGGGCCACCCATCTCGGCGGCCTGGGCTTCGGCTTCAAGTGGAACATGGGCTGGATGCACGACACGCTGGGCTACATCGCGCATGATCCGGTGCACCGGCAGTACCACCACCATGAGCTGACCTTCTCGATGGTCTATGCCTACTCGGAGAACTTCGTGCTGCCGTTCAGCCACGACGAGGTGGTGCACGGCAAGGGCTCGCTGGTCAACAAGGTGCCCGGCGACCGCTGGCGGCAGATGGCCACCCTGCGCGCGCTGTACGCCTACATGTGGGCGCACCCGGGCAAGCAACTGCTGTTCCAGGGCTCCGAGTTCGCCCAGGGCGCGGAGTGGAGCGAGAGCCGGTCGCTGGACTGGTGGCTGCTCGACGCGCCGGACCACGCCGGCGTGCAGCGGGTGGTGACCGACCTGAACCAGCTGTACCGGGAGAATCCCGCGCTCTGGTCGCAGGACACCGACCCGGCCGGCTTCGGCTGGATCGACGCCAACGACGCCAGCGGCAACGTGTTCTCCTTCCTGCGCTGGGGCAGCGACGGCTCGGTGCTGGCCTGCGTGGTCAACTTCTCCGCGATGCCGCACGAGGACTACCGGCTGGGCCTGCCGAAGCCCGGCCGCTGGGCGGAGGTGCTCAACACCGATGCCGAGATCTACGGTGGCTCCGGCGTGGGCAACTGGGGCGCGGTGACCGCCGAAGATCGTGCCTGGCACGGCCAGCCGGCGTCCGCCACGGTGCGGGTGCCGCCGCTCGGCGCGGTCTGGCTGAAGTACGAGGGCTGAGCCGGCCCCGGTCGGCACTTATCCGTTTCGTAGACGATCTGCACGCCAGGGCGGGTAAATCGGATACGAAACCCTCCGGTGCGCACGGGGCCGGGCTCAAGCTGGAATAGCTCGGACGGCATCTCGGTTGGAGCATATGGTTGCTTACGCAACGACTTGAGGAGATGACTGACGATGGCTGCCGTTACCGCAGATACCCTGACCCTGCCGCGGGTGACCGAAGCCGGGCTCGGCGACGCCGAGCGTCCGGTGCTGGCGGTGTCAACCGCCCCGGCCGGCTTGGAGGGCGAGGGCTTCCCGGTCCGCCGGACGATGGCCGGCATCAACTACGCCTACCTGGATCCGTTCATCATGATGGACCACATGGGCGAGGTGGACTACGCCGCCGGTGAGCCCAAGGGCACCAACTGGCACCCGCATCGCGGCTTCGAGACCGTGACGTACCTGATCGAGGGCCAGTTCATCCACCAGGACACCCACGGCGGTGGCGGCGTGATCACCGAGGGCGCCACCCAGTGGATGACCGCCGGCGCTGGCCTGCTGCACATCGAGACCCCGCCGGAGCAGTTGGTCGAGCAGGGTGGGCTGTTCCACGGCTTCCAGCTATGGGTGAACCTGCCGGCCAAGGACAAGTTCCTGGCGCCCCGCTACCAGGGCATCGAGTCCGGCCAGATCACCCTGCTGGCCTCCTCCGACGGCAGCTCGCTGCTGCGGGTGATCGCCGGTGAGGTGGACGGCCATCGCGGGCCGGGTTCCACGCACACCCCGATCACGCTGCTGCACGCCTCCATCACGCCCGGTTCGCAGCTGTCGCTGCCGTGGCAGCCGAGCTACAACGCGCTGGCCTACGTGATGGCCGGTGCCGGCACCGTCGGCCCGGACGCCCAGCCGATCCACGCCGGCCAGCTGGCCGTGTTCGGCGCCGGCGACCGGCTCACCATCGCCGCCGACAGCAGGCAGGACAGCCGCACCAACTCACTCGAGGTAATCCTGCTGGGTGGCGAGCCGATCCGGGAGCCGATGGTGCACTACGGCCCGTTCGTGATGAACACCCGGGCGGAGTTGCAGCAGGCGCTGACCGACTACCAGTCCGGCCGGCTCGGCATCATCCCGCCGGACGCGATCATGCCGCACGTACCGGCAGGGCAGCGCAGCCCGCTGGAAAGCTGAGCTTCACCACGCGAGAGTGGAGCGATATGACGGCTCAGCCGTCATATCGCTCCACTTCTTCTATCCGGTCCCTTGACGCCGCCCTATGTCTGCCGGTAGTCGCAGTAGCCGTACCAAGTGGCCGACGACGACGTGCCGGTATTGACGCTGACCCGGTAGGTGTGGCCGTATATGCAATCGAACGAGGCGCTCGCGTCACCGTCGAATGATGCCTGGTGTACGCCATTGACGTACCAGATCGTGTTGGTGCCGTTGGAGGAAGAGCAGTTGAGCCAGGACGACAGACCGTTGCCGTTATAGGTGCAGCTCACCGTGTTGAAAGCCGAAGCCGCTGGGCTGTAGGCAGTGGTGGCGATGGTTGTGGCCAGCAAGCCGGCGGCGAGGGTGGCGAGGGTGCGCTTGGCCTTCATGGTTTCCCCTGGCAGTGTGAGAGAAATAGGTGCTCTTTATACCTCTCACCAAGATCGACAACAAGAGCCATTTATGTCCTATTCGGGCTTCGGCGTCCAACAGAAGACAGAGCGGTGGCCGGCCGGGTCGGCATATACGCGGTAGCCGATCCGGTCGGTGCGATCCAAGGTCCTCTGGTGGAGTGAGTAACCGCGTGCCGGCCTCGACCGCCTGATCGCGCGCCACCGCGATGTCATCCACCGCCAGGTCGAGATGGATCTGCTGCGGCTGTCCTGCCGGCCACTGCGGCGGCACGTCATCGGGCGCGAGCTGAATGGCGACGATCGGCGATCCCTGAACCGTGGGTATGTGTTCCTTCTTATCCAGACTGCCGCCGAGCAGTTGCTGCCAGAAGCGACTCTCGGTCTCGAGGTCCGCGGCATCGAGCACGACGGCCGCCAAGGTGATTGCCATAGGCGCCAGTGTCGCGGCCCGGCGAGCGCTTAGAACAGCGCGTTGGCCAGGTTGCGCCGGGCCGGCCCGACCCGCGGGTCGTCCGGGCCGAGCAACTCGAAGTACTCCACCAGCCGGTCGCGCACCGGATCCCGGCCCTCGCCGCGCAGCCGCCGGACCAGGCCGATCAGCCGCTCGAAGGCCGCCTCCACCCGGTTCTCGGCCAGCTCGGCGTCGGCGGCGGCCAGCTGCAGCTCGACGTCGTCCGGTGCCGCCGCGGCGCGGGCCAGCGCGTCGGCCGGCAGCCCGGCCAGCCGCTTGAGCAGTGCCACCTGACGCAGCGCCAGCTGCGCATCGGAGTTGGCCGGCTCGGCGTTCAGGATGGCCTGATAGCGCTCGGCAGCCAGGTCGAAGTCGCCGTCCTGCAGCGCCTGCTCGGCGGCGGTGAACCGCTCGTCCTCCGGCTCCGCGACTGCCTGGGGCTCGCCAGCCTCCGGGTCGGCGGCGGGTCCGGCCAGGCCTGCCTGCTCGGCGGCCTGCAGCAGCGCGGCGATGAACTCGCGCACCTGCGGCTCCGGCAGCGCGCCCTGGAAGCCCGGGATCAGCTGGCCGCCGAGCACCGCGAACACCGTCGGGATGCTCTGCACCTGCAGCATCTGGGCGATCCGCTGGTTGGCCTCGACATCGATCTTGGCCAGCACCCAGGCACCGGCCGACTCCTGCGCCAGCTTCTCCAGCACCGGCGAGAGCTGCTTGCACGGCTCGCACCAGTCGGCCCACAGATCCAGCAGCACCGGCACCTGGAAGGACCGGTCCAGCACCTCGGCCTGGAAGTTGGCCTCGGTCGCATCGATCACATAGCTGCCGCCGGACGGTGGCGGGGCGGCCGCCGCACGTGCCGCGGCCTCCGACCTGGCCTTGACCGCGGCGAGGTCGACCGCGCCGGTCATCGCGGCGAGCGCGGCGGGTGACGGGGCGGGCGCGGGACGGGAGGCACGACTACCGGGACGCATGGTCGCCATTTTTCCAGGTGGCCCCACCGCTCACCAGCAGGGGCCGCCGGACGAGCCGGGATCCGGGCCGCTCGCCTCCGCTTACGGCAACTTCACCAGTCCAGGTAATACTATGTGCACGCTTCGTCCGTTTTAGTAAATTAGTTACCTTCTCGGAAAGGACCTCCGAATGAAGCTCGGCACGTTCGGCCGGCGGCTGGCGATCACCACGCTGGCCCTGGCCACCGCCGGCGGGCTGGCCGTCGGCACCGCCGGCTCGGCAAGCGCCGTCACCAACCCGGACCGGGCCGCCTGCGACGACCACACCTCATCCGTGCCGCCCGGCCTCTGGGTGCGCGACCCCAACAATCTGGGGACCGAGGTGGTGTACCTGACCCATTACGGCTATGCCGGCTCGCAGGACCACTTCTACATCGAGGGCGAGTTCTACAACGGCAACGCGCACTGGTACACCGGCTACGGCTACGACGTGGACAACGGCCTGAAGCGGTACGGCGCGGTGCTCGACAACTGGATCGCCGCCTCCACCGGCGGCTGCTGGTAACCCGAGGCAGCGTTCCCTTCTGGACAAAGGAGTCCCATGATCAGCAAATCTCGTACCTTCGCCGTCGCCGCGGCCGTTGCGCTCACCGGCGGCTTCCTGCTCGGCGGTGCCGGCCCGGCCTCGGCCAACTCCGGCTACGCGGTCTGCGTCAATGCCGGCACGCCGGTGGAGACCGGCCCCGGCGGCACCGTGATCTACACCATGAACGCCCAGCAGGCCTGGCATGTCTACATCGACGAGGCGAACCAGTGGACCCAGGGCTACGTCAGCCGGACCGACCCGGTGGTCCGTGGCTGGGTCTGGGGCGGTCACTTCGACTACAGCCGCGCGCCCTACGACGCGCCCGGCGGCGGCAACGCCTGCCCGTAACCGGCCGATACCGATGGAGGGACGAACCATGAGAATGAGCGGTTCCCGGCGAATGCTGGGCGCGGTCGCCATCACCCTGGTCACCAGTGCCAGCCTGCTCGCCGGCGCGGCCAGCCCGGCCTACGCGATCACCGACCCGGACCGGGGCATCTGCACCGACGGCACCGGCTCCGTCCCGCCGGGTGCCTGGTTGCGGGACGCCAACGACATATCCCAGTCGATCCTGTACCTGACCAAGACCGGCTACAGCGGCTCGCAGGACCACTTCTACATCGAGGGAGATTTCACCCGCTCGAACGGTGCCCACTGGTACACCGGGTACGGCTACGACCACGACAACGGCCTGAAGCGCTACGGCGCGGTGCTCGACAACTGGATCGCCAAGGCCGGCGGCGGCTGCACCCAGTAACGCTAAGGGAGCCTCAGCCGACCGCGTCGGTCAGTTCCCGCACCTGCTCCGGGGTCAGCCGGATGCCGGCTGCCGCCACGTTCTCCTCCAGGTGGGTCAGCCGGGAGGTGCCCGGAATCGGCAGCATCACCGGGGACCGGGCCAGCAGCCAGGCCAGCGCCACCTGACCCGGGCTGGCGCCGGTGGCGCGCACCACCTCGTCCACCGGCCCACCCGGCCTGGCCAGGTCGCCGGCCGCGATCGGAGCCCACGGGATGAAGGCGATGCCGTGCTCGGCGGCGTAGTCCAGCACCGGCTCGGACCTGCGGTTGGTCAGGTTGTACAGGTTCTGCACGCTGACGATCTCGGCGAACTCGGCGGCGGCCTCGAGTTCGGCCACGCTCACCTCGGACAGGCCGATGGCGGCCACCTTGCCCTCGTCCTGCAGCGCCTTGAGTTCGCCGAGCTGGTCGGCCAGCGGCACCTCGGGATCGATCCGGTGCAGCTGCAGCAGATCCAGCCGGTCCACCTTCAGCCGGCGCAGCGACAGCTCGGCCTGCTGGCGCAGGTAGGGCGGCCGGCCCACCACGTGCCACTCGTCCGGGCCGGTACGGGTGAAGCCCACCTTGGTGGCGATCAGCAGGCCGTCCGGGTAGGGATGCAGCGCTTCGGCGATGATCTCCTCGCTGATGCCCGGACCGTAGGAGTCCGCGGTGTCGATGAGGTTCACCCCCAGCTCGACCGCGCGGCGCAGCACCGCCACCGCCTCGGTCCGGTCGGCCGGCTCACCCCAGACGCCGGGCCCGGTGATGCGCATCGCGCCGAAGCCGAGCCGGTGCACGGTCTTGCCGGCGATGGTGAAGGTGCCCGACGGGGTGGCGGAAACGGCGTCGGCGGATGACATGGCGGGCACGCTCCTTCGGTTCGCGGCCATCGACCCCGATGGCCTTCGCTACTCGGTGAAATCGCCGGCGTCGACGCGCAGCCGGCGCAGCACGGTGAACAGTCGCCGCAGTTCCTCGGCCGACAGCGCCTGCAGGCCGAAGTCGTTGCGGTGCAGTTCCCGGGTGGCCTGCTCGACCACCAGCCGGCCCTGCTCGGTGATCACCGCCAGGGTGCCGCGGCCGTCGCGGGGGTTCGGCTCCCGCCGGACCAGCCCGGCCGCCTCCAGCCGGTCGATCACGTTGGTCACGCTGGTCGCGTGCACCTGCAGCCGCTCACCGATCTTGGACAGCGGCAGCGCGCCGGAGCTGGAGAAGGTCAGCAGCACCAGCGCCTCGTAGCGGGAGAAGGTCAGGTTGAACGGCCGCAGCGCGGCGTCCAGTCCGGCGAGCAGGATCTGCTGGGCCCGCATGATAGAGGTCACCGCGCGCATCGCGTCGTAGGTCTGCTCGCCGGCCTCCGGGTAGTGCTTGGCCCACGACTGGCCGGCCCGTTCGATCGGATCGAAGGGCAGCCGGGCGGACATGACTGTCAGCCTAGCCACAGGCCGGCCTGAGCCAGGTCCGCCGTGACAGGGAAGCACGTATCGTGAGCGGCATGACCGCATCCGACTTCGACGCCCTCGGCCGGCTGGATCTGCTCGACCTCGACGACACCCTCTCCGGTGAGGACCGGCTGCTGCGCGACACCGTGCGCCGGTTCGCCGACGAGCAGCTGCGGCCGAACATCGCGCGGTGGTTCGAGGAGGGCACGCTGCCGGCCCGGGACCTGGCGTTGGAGTTCGGCAAGCTGGGCCTGCTCGGCATGCACCTGCAGGGCTACGACTGCCCCGGCGCGCTGCCCAGCCAGTACGCGCTGGCCTGCACCGAGATCGAGGCGGTGGACTCCGGCCTGCGCTCGCTGGTGAGCGTGCAGGGTTCACTGGCGATGTACGCCATCCACGCCTACGGCAGCGAGGAGCAGAAGCAACAGTGGCTGCCGCGGATGGCCACCGGCGAGGCGATCGGCTGCTTCGGCCTGACCGAGCCGGACGCCGGCTCTGACCCCGGCTCGATGCGCACCACGGCCCGCCGGTCCGGTGACGACTGGATCCTGCACGGGTCCAAGATGTGGATCACCAACGGCTCCATCTCCGACGTCGCGATCGTCTGGGCCCGCACCGACGACGGCATCCGCGGCTTCCTGGTCGAGAAGGGAACGCCGGGCTTCACCAGCTCCGACGTGCACCACAAGCTCTCGCTGCGGGCCTCGGTCACCTCCGAGCTGAGCCTGGACGAGGTGCGGCTGCCGGCCAGCGCACAGCTTCCGGAGGCGCGCGGGCTCCGGGCGCCGCTGGGCTGCCTGACCGAGGCCCGGTTCGGCATCGTCGCCGGCGTGGTCGGCTCGGCCCGGGACGCGCTGGCCGGCGCGCTGGACTACGCCAACAGCCGGATCCAGTTCGGCAAGCCGATCTCGGCCTTCCAGCTCACCCAGCGCAAGCTGGCCGAACTCGCGGTGTCGGTGCAGAACATGCAACTGGTCGCGCGCCGGCTCGCCGAGTTGAAGGACGCGCACCAGATCAAGCCGCACCAGATCAGCTACGGCAAGTTCGCCAACGTCAGCAGCGCGCTGGCGGTCTGCCGGGAGGCACGCAGCATCCTGGGCGGTTCCGGCATCACCACCGAGTACTCACCGCTGCGGCACGCGGTCAACCTGGAGACCGTCTACACCTACGAGGGGACGCACGAGGTGCACACGCTGGTGCTGGGCGAGCGCCTCACCGGCGTCGCCGCCTACCGCTGACCTATCCCGAGAGGCCGACGTAGGCGTGGACTGGAACCTGCGCAAGTGCGCCCGAGCCGACCATGTCACCTACGCGCCGGACGAGCAGCGGCTGCGGCGCGGGCTGGTCAGCGACACCCCGCTCGGCGAGGCGTGGCGTTGCCTGCGCTGCGGCTGCTTCGTGCTTGGGCCACCACGAGGTAGCGGGCCGGCCGACGACGCGCCGGTGCTGCTGCGCGGCCGGGCGCTGCGCTCGGCGTTCATCCTGCGGCTGCTGGCCCTCGAACGCTGGATTCGGGGCGGCCTGATCCTGCTGCTCGGCATCGCGGTGCTGCAGTTCAAGTCCAGCCGGGTCAGCCTGCGCGACGTCTTCGACCGGGATCTGTCGGCCGCTAAGCCGCTGCTCAACCAGCTCGGCTGGAATGCCACGGACTCCGGGTTGATCAAGGCCAGCGAGAGCGCGCTGAACGCGCGGCAGTCGACGCTGACCGCGGTGGCCGCCTTCCTCATCTTCTACGGGGTGCTGCAGCTGATCGAAGGGGTCGGACTGTGGCTGCTCAAACGCTGGGGCGAATACTTCGCCGTGGTGGCCACCTCGCTGTTCCTGCCGCTGGAGGTCTACGAGCTCACCGAGAAAGTGACCGTGCTGCGGATCGGTGCCCTGGTGATCAACGTCGCCGCGGTGATCTACCTGCTGCTGTCCAAGCGGCTGTTCGGCCTGCGTGGCGGCGGCAAGGCCTATCAGGCCGAGTTGCACGAGGAGTCGCTGCTGGAGGTGGAGACCTCCGCCGCGGGCTGACCACCGCGCTGGCCACGCAGCGGAGCGAGCCGGCGGCTGAGCCGCGAGATCACTCCACTTCCGGGTCGGGCAGCCGGGCCAGCAGCTCGGCGGCGGCGTCCTGCGGCGCCAGCTCCCCGGCCAGCACCCGCTCTGCCAGCCGGTCCACCGCCGGGTCCTCGGCCAGCCGGCGGCGCAGCAGCTCCGCCGCGATCGCCTCGATCTCGTACCGGGCCCGGGCCGAACGCCGCCGGGTCCCCTCCCCCGAACCGTCCAGGTACGCCCGGTGCTCGGCGACGGCCGCCACCAGCCGGTCGATGCCGCGCGGCTCGGTGGCCACCGTGGGCACGATGGGAGCCGTCCAGCCGGGAACCGGAGCCATCGCCTGCAGCTGCCGCAGCTGCCGGCTCACCTCGCCGGCGTCCGGCCGGTCCGCCTTGTTCACCACGTACACGTCGGCAATCTCCAGCACGCCGGCCTTGGCCGCCTGCACGCTGTCGCCGAGGCCGGGGGCCAGCAACAGCACCACGGTGTCGGCCAGGCCCATCACCGCGACCTCGGACTGCCCCACGCCGACCGTCTCGATCAGGATGGGGTCGTAGCCGGCCGCGTCCAGCACCCGTAGCGCCTGCGGAGCCGCCGCCGCCATGCCGCCCAGGTGCCCGCGGCTGGCCATCGACCGGACGAACACCCCCGGGTCGGTGGCGTGCTCGGCCATCCGGATCCGGTCGCCGAGCAGCGCACCCCCGGACAGCGGGGAGGACGGGTCGATCGCCAGCACCCCGACCCGGTGACCCTGGCTGCGCAGCTCACCGACCAGCGCCGAGGTAGCAGTGGACTTGCCGACGCCGGGCGCACCGGTGATGCCGATGACCTGGGCCCGGCCGGCCCGCGGGACGAGCAGTGTCATCGCCCGGGCCAGCGCGGGACCGCCGTCCTCGACCAGCGAGATCAGCCGGCCGACCGCGCGGGCGTCCCCCGCTACCGCGCGCTGGACCAGCTCGGCCGGATCGGCCAGCTCGGCGGCGCGCCGGGTGGACACCGGCTTTCCAGCGTGCTTCAGCGCTGCGGCACGCGGAGGATGAGCGCGTCGCCCTGCCCGCCGCCGCCGCACAGCGCCGCGGCACCCACTCCGCCACCCCGCCGGCGCAGCTCCAGCGCCAGGTGCAGGGCGAGCCGGGCGCCGGACATGCCGATCGGGTGGCCGAGCGCGATGGCTCCGCCGTTGACGTTCACGATCCCGGCATCCACCCCGAGCTCCTTGACCGCGGCCAGGCCGACCGCGGCGAACGCCTCGTTGATCTCGACGAGATCCAGGTCGGACACCGCGATGCCCTGCTTGGCCACGGCCGCCTTGATGGCGTTGGCCGGCTGCGACTGCAGCGTGGAGTCCGGGCCGGCCACCACGCCGTGCGCCCCGATCTCGGCCAGCCAGTCCAGGCCGAGCTGCTCCGCCTTGGCCTTGCTCATCACCACCACCGCCGCGGCGCCGTCGGAGATCGGCGAGGCCGAGCCCGCGGTGATCGTGCCGTCCTTGCTGAAGGCCGGCCGCAGCTTGGACAGCGATTCGACCGTGGTGTCGGCCCGGATGCCCTCGTCGTGGTGGACCTCGATCGGGTCACCCTTGCGCTGCGGGATCCGCACCGGAACGACCTCGTCGTCGAAGATGCCGTTCTTCCAGCCCTCGGCGGCTAGCTGGTGGCTGCGGGCGGCGAAGGCGTCCTGCTCCTGCCGGCTGAACTGCCGGTCTCCGACGTTGGCGCTCTCGGTCAGCCCGCCCATTGCCTGGTCGGTGAGCACATCCCACAGGCCGTCGATGGCCATGTGGTCGAGCATCTCCACCGTGCCGTACTTGTAGCCCTCGCGGGAGCGCGGCAGCAGGTGCGGCGCCTGGCTCATCGACTCCTGGCCACCGGCGACGATCACTTCGAACTCGCCGGCCCGGATCAGCTGGGCGGCCAGCGCGATGGCATCCAGCCCGGACAGGCAGACCTTGTTGATGGTCAGCGCCGGCACGCTGAGCGGGATGCCGGCCTTGTGCGCGGCCTGCCGGGCCGGTATCTGGCCGGCGCCGGCGGTCAGCACCTGACCCATGATCACGTACTCGACCTGCTCCGGCGTGACCCCGGACTTGTCCAGCGCCGCCTTGATCGCGATGCCGCCCAGGTCGGTGGCCGAGAAGTCCTTCAGCGCGCCGAGCAACCTGCCCATCGGGGTGCGTGCTCCGCTGACGATGACAGCCGTGGTTTCGGACATCTCGACCTCCTAGCCGGTTCTGCCGCCGGGCGGGAGATGACCGGCGCAGCTCGGCCTCCAGGATATAGGGCGGATCGGACGCCCCGGCCGGCCCCGCTATGACTCCCGCCACCCCGGCTTTGCCAGCGCCGGCGCCGGGCTTCACCATTGCCTGATGGCCATCCTGCGGATAGATCACGTCGGAATCGCGGTGCCCGACCTGGACGCGGCGATCGCGTTCTATGCCGACAACTTCGGCATCCTGAGCGTGCATGAGGAGATCAACGCCGAGCAGGGAGTGCGCGAGGCGATGCTGGCGGTGGGCCCAGACGACAGCGGGGCCGGCACCCGGATCCAGCTGCTCGCGCCGCTGTCTGAAGACTCCACCATCGCCAAATTCCTCGGCCGGTCCGGGCCCGGCATGCAACAGCTCGCCTACACCGTCGACGATGTGGCGGCCACCTCGGCGGAGCTGCGGGCCAAGGGCCTGCGGCTGCTCTTCGACGAGCCGAAGCCGGGCACCGCCGGCTCCCGGGTCAACTTCGTGCACCCGAAGGACGCCGGCGGGGTGCTGATCGAGCTGGTGGAGCCGGCCGCCGAGCACTGATGCCCGGCTCGGAGCTTCGCCGCCAGGCCTGTGGGCCTGCTCACCCGGGTTCGCGTGTAAACGCTACCCGCCAGTAACGTCTGCGCACACCGCTCCCTGCACCCGTTGGAGGCAAGAGTCATGGACCGCATCCGCGCCGCAGTGAACGAGGGAACGCCGCAGGCACTGGCCGGGCTGGCCGACATCCCGATTCCGGACAGCTACCGCGGCATGGCGGTGCTGGCCGAGGAAACCTCGATGTTCGACGGCCTGGCCACCGCGGACAAGGATCCCCGCAAGTCGCTGCACCTGATGGAGGTGCCGACCCCGGAGGTCGGCCCGGGTGAGGCGCTGGTCGCGGTAATGGCCAGCGCGATCAACTACAACACGGTGTGGACGTCCATCTTCGAGCCGCTGTCGACCTTCTCCTTCCTCAAGCGCTACGGCCGCAGCTCGCCGCTGGCCGCCAAGCACGACCAGCCCTATCACGTGGTCGGCTCGGACCTGTCTGGCGTGGTACTGCGCACCGGTCCCGGCGTCACCCGCTGGCAGCCGGGCGACCGGGTGGTGGCGCACTGCCTGTCGGTGGAGCTGGAGGATCCGCAGGGCCACGACGACACCATGATGGATCCGCAGCAGCGGATCTGGGGCTTCGAGACCAACTTCGGCGGGCTGGCCGAGCTGGCCCTGGTCAAGGCCAACCAGCTCATGCCCAAGCCCGAGCACCTGACCTGGGAGGAGGCCGCCTCCCCCGGCCTGGTCAACTCCACCGCCTACCGGCAGCTGGTCAGCCACAACGGCGCGGCCATGAAACAGGGCGACATCGTGCTCATCTGGGGCGCCTCCGGTGGCCTCGGCGGCTATGCCACCCAGTACGCGTTGAACGGCGGCGCGGTCCCGGTGTGCGTGGTGTCCTCCTCGGACAAGGCCGAGCTGTGCCGGCGGATGGGCGCCGAGCTGATCATCGACCGGACCGCCGAGGACTACCGGTTCTGGTCCGACGAGCACACCCAGGATCCGGAGGAGTGGAAGCGGTTCGGCGCCCGGATCCGGGAGCTTACCGGCGGCGAGGACCCGGACATCGTGTTCGAACACCCCGGCCGGGAGACGTTCGGGGCCTCGGTGTACGTGGCCAAGCGCGGCGGCACCATCGTCACCTGCGCCTCCACCACCGGCTTCCTGCACTGCTATGACAACCGCTACCTCTGGATGAACCTGAAGCGGATCATCGGCTCCCACTTCGCCAACTACAAGGAGTCCTGGGAGGCCACCCGGCTGCTGGCCCGCGGGGCAATCCATCCCACGCTGTCCAAGGTGTACCCGCTGGCCGACACCGGGCAGGCCGCGCACGACGTGCACCGCAACCTGCACCAGGGCAAGGTCGGCGTGCTCTGCCTGGCCGAGGACGAGGGCGGCGGCGTGCTCGAGCCGGAATTCCGGGCAAAGCACCTCGAGGCCATCAACCGTTTCCGGGATCGGTGATCCGAGCACCCGGATCGGGCGGGTTGCTCTCACCAGACAGCCAGCCAAATCGTGCAAGGATTGACCCATGGCAGCGGAAGATCAGAGCACCGAACTACTGCCGCTACTGGATAGCGACGACCCCTTCTTCGATGTGACCATGCGCGGCTACGACAAGCGCCAGGTCGATGACTACGTCGCCCGTGCCCTCGCCCAGATCGCCGAACTCACCACGGCGCGAGATGCCGCGCTGGCCACCAGTGCCGACCGGGCAGCCCAGCTGGCCAGCCGGGAAGCCCAGATCGAGTCGCTGCGCGCCCAGGCCGCCAAGAAGACGGAGACCCTCGACCCGGCCGCCGTCTCCGACCGGATCCGGGAGATGCTGCAGCTGGCCACCGAGGAGGCGGCGCAGACCCGCCGCAGCGCCGAGATGGAGGCCGAGCGGGTGCTGGCCGCCGCCCGGGCCGATGCCGAACGAACCCGCGCCGAGGCGGCCGAGGAGCTGCAGCGGCTGACCGCGAACGCCGCCCAGCGTTCGGCCGAGGCCGACCAGAAGCTGGCCCAGGCCCGTACCCTGGCCAGCGCCGAGCTGGACAAGGCTCGAGCCGAGGCGGCTCGGATCCTGCAGGCCAGCCAGGCCGAACGGGACCGGCTCGACGCCGAGGCCGCACAGGCCCGGTCGGCCGCCGACGCCGAGTCCGCCCGCCGCCGGCAGCAGGCCGAGGAGGACTTCGAGATCACCCTGCGTGCCCGGCGTACCGAGGCTGAGCGGCTGCACGCCGCCGAGCACCAGACCGCCCGGGCCACCGCGGAGAAGTTGGTCAGCGACGCCGAGGCGCGGGTGGCCGAACTCGCCGAGGAGCGGGAGCGGACGCACCAGGCGCTGCGCGAGCTGCACCGCCGGCTCGGCACGGTCATCTCCGGCGCCACCGGCACGTGACCGAACTGAACCCCGAGCCGGTGGCCGAGACGGCACCGGAGCCGATGCCCGAGCTCGCCGCCGAGCTGCCCGCCCGGCTCGCCCCGCCGCGCCCGAGCTTCGCCACCTATTCACCATTCCGGCTGGGGTTGACCGCCGCCGTCGGTTTCGGCGTGGCGTACCTGTTCTTCCGAGCCCTGTACCGGGGCCAGGAGACCTTCCTGCTGATCCTGCTCGCGCTGTTCCTGGCCGCCGGGCTGGATCCGGCGGTGCGCCGGGTCCAGTCCTGGGGGGTGTCGCGGGGGCTGGCGGTGGCGATCGTCTTCGCCACCACCCTGCTGCTGCTGACCGCGCTCGGCTTTGCGGTGGTGCCGCCGCTGGTCCAGCAGACCGACACCTTCGTGCACAACCTGCCGGGCTATGTGACCGAACTGCAGCACAACCGCCGGGTGGCCGAGCTGGACCGCCGGTTCGGGGTGCTCGAGTCGGTGCAGTCCTACCTGAAGCAGTCCTCGCTGATCAAGAGCGTGGCCGGCAACCTGCTCTCGGTGGGCACGGCGGTCGCCTCGATCATCTTCCAGATCTTCACCCTGGCCGTGCTGACGCTGTACTTTCTCGCCTTCCTGGGGGACATCGTCCACTTCGGCTACCGGCTGACTCCGGCTTCCAAGCGGGTCCAGGTCAGCATGATCGGCGACAAGATCGTCGCCCAGATCGGCCACTACGTGGTGGGTACGGCGGCCCTGGCTTTGCTGCGCGGGCTGTTCACCCTGGCCATGCTGGCCATCCTGGGGGTGCCGTACCCGTTCGCGCTGGCCTTCATCGCCGCGGTGCTCGACATCGCCCCGGTGGTCGGCACCGCGCTGGCGGGCCTGGTGGTCTCGACGGTGGTGCTGCTGGAGTCAGTGCCGGACGGGATCGCGGTGATCTGCTTCTTCATCGCCTACGAGGTGCTCGCCCGGCTGGTCTTCATTCCCCGGCTGCTGGACTCCTCGGTGCGGATCAGCCCGGCCGCCGCGCTGGTCGGCGCGCTGGCCGGCTATGCCATGTTCGGGGTGATCGGCTTCCTGATCTCCATTCCGCTGGTCGCGGTGATCACGCTGATCCTGCGCGAAGTGCTACTCCCCCGGCAGGCCACCCGCTGATTGCCGGGCAGGCCACCCGCCGAGCCGGGTGGTCAGGTGCGTGCCGGCGCGAACTCGCGGAGCCGTCCGGCGAGGTCGCGGACGTGCGGCAGTCGCAGCAGCGTGTAGTGGTCGGTGTCGTAGTCGACGGTGCTCAGGTTCCCCGCGACCAGGCCTGCCCAGTTCCGGTGGGTGGCCGCGTTCGGTGACTGCCGGGCGTTGACCAGCAGGGTCGCCGCCCGCACCCGCCCGGTCGGCCGGTAGCCGGCCATCAGCCGGCGGTGCCGGGTGAAGACGGCCAGCCGGCGGCGCACCTCGGCGGCCAGCGCGCCGCGGTCGGCGGCACCCGGATCCAGCGCGATCATCAGCGCCGCCATCGGATCCTGCTCGGGCTCGGGCATCGGCGCGCCCAGCGTGCGCAGCGCATCGGCCACGAACTGGCCGGTGAGCTGCTCGTCGGTGAGGACCGCCTCAGCGGCCTCGGCGGTCGAGAACGGAGCGTCCAGCAGCACCAGCAGCTCCACCTCCTCGCCGGCCTGCTCCAGCTGGGTGGCCAGCTGGTGGGCCAGCAGGCCACCCATCGACCAGCCACCGACCCGGTACGGCCCGGACGGCTGGATCTCGCGCAGCTCGGCCAGGTAGCGCCCGGCCAGCTCGGCCAGCGTTGCCGGCTCGGCCAATGTTGCCGCCTCGGGCGGGCTGGCCGGATCGTGCCGGGTATTCGGCTCAGGTTGGGGGTCGCCGACCAGCATCGGGGACTGGATCCCGAACACCCGGTAGCGGTCGGCCAGCTCCCCGGCCAGCGGCGCGTACGGCAGGACGGTGCCGCCGACCGCGTGGACCAGGAACAGCGGGTCGCTGGCGGTCCCCTCCGACAACCGGACCAGCGGCCGGCTGCCGTCCGCCGGCGCACCGCCGGCCCGCTGGGCGTCGATGCGCGCCGCCAGCCTGCGCACGTCCGGTGCCAGGAAGACGGCGGTCACCGGCAAATCCACCCCGAAGCCGGCGCTGATCCGGCTGACCAGCTGCATCGCCTGCAGCGAGTTGCCGCCGGCGTCGAAGAAGGACTCGAGCACGCCACGGTGATCCCGGCCCAGCAGCTCGGCGTAGATATCGAGCAGCATCGCCTCGGTCCGGGTGGCCGGTGCCACCAGCCGGGCCGCCGGCCGCTGGCCGCCGATGCTCGCCACGCTGGCCAACCGTCCGCGGTCCACCTTTCCGCTGGCGTTCAACGGGAAGCTGTCGAGCCAACCGAGCCGGTTGGGGATCATGTAGTCCGGCAGCCACTGCCGCAGGAAGTCCGTCACCTCCGCCGGGTCCGGTTCGACGGCGGCCGCCGCCCGGCGCAGGTAGCCGGCGAGCAACGCAGCGCCGGCCTCGTCCCGTTCGAGCTGCACCACCGCCTGATCGACCGCCGGATGCCGGGCCAGCGCGGCCTCGATCTCGCCGAGTTCGACCCGCAGGCCGCGGAGCTTGACCTGGCCGTCGGCCCGGCCGAGATAGCTGATCCGCCCGTCGGCCAGTCGCTTCACCAGGTCGCCCGTCCGGTACAGCCGGGCATTCGGCTCCAGACCGAACGGGTCGTCGAGGAAGCGCTCGGCGGTCAGCTCCGGCCGGTTCAGGTAGCCGCGCGCCACCGAGGCGCCACCGATGTGCAGCTCGCCGACCACACCGACCGGCACCGCGTTGAGGTCCTGATCCAGCACGTAGGCCTGGTAGTTCGGCATCGGCCGGCCGATCGGGGCCGGCCAGGTGCGCCCGTCCACCTCCTCGCTCACCGACACCACGGTCGCCTCGGTCGGGCCGTAGCCGTTGACCAGGCGCAACCCGTCCCGCAGCCAGGCCTTGGCCACCTCGGTCGGCAGCGCCTCGCCGCCCGAGGCGAGCAGTCGCAGGTCGGGAAAGCGCTGATCGGCCAGCAGCCCGAGCAGCGCCGGGGAGAGGAAGGCGAAGCTGACCCGCTGCCGGCGCATCAGCTCACCCAGCAGCGGCGGCGACAGCCGGGTATCTGCCTCGGCGATCACCGCGGTCGCGCCGGAGAGCAGGCAGCAGAACACGTCCAGCACCGACACGTCGAAGTTCAGCGAGGCATACTGCAACATCCGATCCGCCGTCGTCAGCTGCCAGGTATCGATCGCTCCGAGCGCGAAGTTCACCAGCTGGGCGTGCTCGACCACCACGCCCTTGGGCTGGCCGGTCGAGCCCGAGGTGTAGAGCACGTAGGCGATGTTCGAGCCGGTGACCGGCACCGCCGGAGCGCCCGGGTCGGCCGCCGAGCGGTCAACCCAGCCGGGGTCGAGGCTGCGCACGCCGGCCGCCGCCAGGATCGGCTCGATGCCGGCTGCCGGATCCGCGACCACCAGACCCATCGCCGCGTCGCCGACCAGGAAGGACAGCCGATCCGGCGGCAGCGACGGATCCAGCGGCACGTAGCCGCCGCCGGCCGCGAGGATGCCCAGCAGCACGGCCAGCCGGCGGATCGACGGTGCCATCGCCACGCCCACCAGCGTCTCGACCCGCACGCCCTCGGCGACCAGCCAGCCGGCCACCTGGTGCGCCATGCTGGCCAGCTCGGCATAGCTCACCTCGTCCCCGCCGCAGACCGCCGCCACCGCATCCGGCCTCCGGCGCACCTGCTCCTCGAACAGCCGGTGGACGACCGCGTCCGGGTCGCGCCAGGTCGTGGCGGTGGCGTTCCACTCCACCAGCTCGTCGAACAGTTCGGCCTCGCTGAGCAACGGCAGCTCGGACAGCCGCAGCGAGGGATCGGCCAGCGCGCCGGTGAGCAACTCGCCGTAGTGGACCAGCATCCGGTCGATGGACTCGACGTCGAACAGGTCGCTGGCATAGGTGACTTCCAGCCACAGCCCGTCCGGGCAGAATTCAGCGAAGAACGCGAGGTCGAACTTCGCGGCCGGCAGGTCGATCCGCTCGAGTCGCATGCCCAGCCCGGCGGCCGACACCTCGGCCGGTGCGCCGGCAGCAGTCAGCAGCACGTTGAACAGCGGCGTGCGGCTCGGATCCCGCTCCACGCCGATCGCCTCGACGAGCCGGGCGAGCGGCAGTTCCTGATGTGCGTAGGCGGCCACCGTTGCCGCGCGCAGCCGATCGAGCAATTGCAGGAACGTCGGGTCGCCGGCGAGGTCGGCACGTACCGGCAGCGTGTTCACCAGGAACCCGATCAGCGGCTGCAGGCTCGACCGGCCGCGGTTGGCACTCGGCACGCCGACCACGATGTCTCGCTGCCCGGTGTAGCGAGCCAGCAGCGCCTGCAGCGCGGCGAGCAGCACCACGAACGCGGTGGTTGTCCGCTGCTTGCTCAGCGCTTCGACGGCCGCGGCGGCCTCAGTGGAAAGACGATGGCGCCGGATGCCGCCCCGGAAGCTTTCCAGCACCGGCCGCGGGTGGTCGGTCGGCAGCTGCAGGTACTCACAACCCTCGAGGTTCGCCCGCCAGAACTCGACCAGCTCGGAGTCGGAGTCGGCCAGCCGTTGCCGCTCCCACAGCGCGTAGTCGGCGTACTGGACGGGCAGCTCGGCCAGCTCGGCCGGCCGGCCGGCCACCGCCGCGGTGTAGAGCGCTGCCAGCTCGCGCACCAGCACGTCGAAGGACCAGGCGTCGAAGACGATGTGATGGAGCACGATCAGCAGCACGTGCTCGTCCTGGGCCAGCCGAAGCAACCGGCAGCGCAGCAGCGGCCCGCTGGCCAGGTCGAACGGTTCGGTCGCCGCGTCGGCCGCCAGTTGCTGCTCCGCCGCCGGATCGTGCCCGGCCAGGTCGATCACCGGCAGCGCCGGCTCGCCGGGCTCGTCGATGACCTGCACCGGCGTGCCCAGCGGTCCCAGCACGAACCGGGTTCGCAGCGCTTCGTGCCTGGCCAGCACGCCGGCCAGCGCGGCCCGCAGCGCCGGCAGGTCGAGCGGTCCGCGCAGTCGCAGCCGGGCCGGCACGTTGTAGGTCGGCAGGCCGGGTGCCAGCCGGTCCAGGAACCACAGCTGCTCCTGGGCGAAGGACGGCGGCAGCTCGGTCAGCCCCTGCGCCCGGCGGCCGATCGCGCTGCCGCCCGGCAGCTGCTGAGCGCGGAACTGCACGGCCAGTGCCTGCCGCTGCGCCTCGGACAACATCGCCTGATCCCCTATCCGATTGCCCGGTTCCCCTTCCGGGACGGCCCCATCCGGGAAAGCTTCGTCCGCACCGGACCGCTAATCGGCGGCCGTGTGCACTGGCTCGCCGGAAGCCAGCGCCTGCAGGGCCTGCACGTCCAGTTCGGCATCGCGCAGGCCGTACTTGGCGCACAGCAGCCGGGCAAGCTCGCGCGGCTGCGGAGTGAGGAAGACGTCAGCCACCGGGACGTCCAGCCCCATCTCCTGCTCCAGCCGGCCGACCAGTTGCATCGCCTTCAGCGAGTTCCCACCGATGTCGAAGAAGCTGGCATCGACGCCGGCCTGGTCCAGGCCGAGCACGGTGGCATAGATCTCGACCAGCATCGTCTCGACCACCGTGCTCGGCTGGGCCGAGCCGGCGTCCGCGGTGCTGCCGGGCGCGGGCAGGGCCGCCCGGTCCACCTTGCCGCTGGCGTTCATCGGCAGGCTGTCCAGCACCAGCAGCTGGCTCGGCACCATGTAGCCGGGCAGCCACTCGGCCAGCTGCCGCTTCAGCTCGGCCGGGTCGAGGACGGCCTCGGCGGTCCCGCAGACGTAACCGATGAGGTCCCGGTCGGCCGTGCCGTCCTCGGTCGCGATCACCACCGCATGCCGCACGCCCGGCAGCCGGCCTAGCGCGCTCTCGATCTCGCCGAGCTCCACCCGCTGGCCACGGATTTTCAGCTGCCCGTCGATCCGGCCGACGTAGCTCAGGTTGCCGTCCGGCAGCCGCTTGACCAGGTCGCCGGTCCGGTACAGCCGCGCCCGCGGGTCAGCGCTGAACGGGTCGGCGACGAAACGTTCCGCGGTCAGCTCGGGACGGTTGAGGTAACCGCGGGCTACCCCGGCACCACCGATGTGCAGCTGCCCGACCACCCCGGGCGGCACCGGGTTGAGCCGCGAGTCCAGCACGTAGGCCCGGTAGTTGGCCGGCGGCCGGCCGATCGGCGGCGGCAGCAGGTCGGCGTCGATCTCGGTGAAGGCCGCCAGCACGGTGGCCTCGGTCGGACCGTAGCCGTTGCACAGGCGCAGGCCCGGCCGCAGCCAGCGGCGGGCCGACTCCGAGCGCAGCTCCTCTCCGGCGGAGATCAGCACGCGCAGCTCGGGGAAATCCTGATCGGCGAGCAGTCCCAGCACGGCAGGCGACAGGCAGGCGAAGCTGACCCGGCGATCCCGCATCAGCGCACCGAGCCGGGGCGGGGACAGCTTCGTGGCCAGCCTGGTCAGCACCAGCGTCGCGCCGGCGGCCAACGCGGTGAAGATCTCCAGGACGGACACGTCGAAGCTGAGCGAGGAGAACTGCAGCACCCGGTCGTCGCCGCCGAGCTGCCAGTACGCCAGCTGGCCGGCCACCAGGTTGACCGCCTGCCGGTGCTCGACCACCACGCCCTTCGGCCGGCCGGTCGAGCCGGAGGTGTAGATCACGTAGGCGGTGTCCGAGGCGGCCGCCACCGGCTCCAGGTCGGTGTCGGCCAGCCCGGCGAACTCACCGGCCACCACCGGCACCACCACGGCGTCGGTCGGCACGCTCGGCTCGCCGGCGTCGGTGAGCAGCACCGGCACCGCGGCGTCGCTCAGCATGAACGACAGCCGCTGCTCCGGCAGCGCCGGATCCAGCGGCAGGTACCCGCCGCCGGACTTCAGGATCGCCAGCACCCCGGCCAGCCGGTCGATCGAGGGCTGCATGCACACCCCGACCAGCGTCTGTGCGCCCACCCCGAGTGCGCGCAGTCGGCGTGCCAGCTGGTTGGCGCGGGCGTTCAGCTCGCGGTAGCTGATCTGCTCGTCGTCCAGCACCGCCGCGACCGCCTCCGGCGTACGGCGGGCCTGAGCCTCGAACAGTTCGTGCAGGCAGCCGGCAGGTAGCTCGGCGTCGGTGTCGTTGTACTCGACCAGCTCGCGGTACAGCTCCTGCTCGGACAGCATCGGCAGCAGTCCGACCGGGCTGGCCGGTTCGGCGGCCGCGCCGGCCAGCACCCTGCCGTAGTGCTCGAGCATCCGGGTGATGGTGGCGGCGTCGAACAGGTCGCTGGCATAAGCCAGTTCCACCCAGAGCCCGTCGGGGCGGACCTCGGCGTAGAAGTTGAGGTCGAACTTCGCCGCCGGCAGGTCGATCTTCTCCACCCGCAACTCCAGCCCGGCCGGCTGGGGATGGTCGGTCGCGTCGGCGAAGGTGAGCACCGCCTGGAAGACGGGACTGCGGCCCGCGTCGCGCGGCACCTCCAGCGCGTCGACCAGCCTGGCGAACGGCAGATCCTGGTGGGCGTAGGCCGAGACGGTTCGCTCCCGCACCTGCCGCACCAGCTCCTCGAAGGTGGGCTCGCCGGACAGGTCGGCCCGGATCGGCAGAGTGTTGACCAGGAACCCGATCAGCCCGGTCTGCTCCTCCTTGGACCGGCTGGCATTGGGCGCGCCGATCACGATGTCGTCCTGGTCGGTGTAGCGATGCAGCATCGCGAACAGCCCGCTGAGCAGGACCACGAACAGCGTGCAGCCCTGGTCCCGGCTCAGCGTGCGCAGCGCGGCGAGCAGGTCGGTGCCCAGGTTCAGCCACTGGACCTGGCCGCGAAAGCTTTCCCGCGCCGGGCGAGGGTGGTCGGTGGACAGCTGCAGGCTCTGCGCCCCGGCCAGCGAGCTGCGCCAGTAGTCCACCAGGGTGGCTGCCGGCTCCTGTAGGTTCTGCCGTTCCCAGAGCGCATAGTCGCCGAACTGGATCGGCAACTCGGCCAGCCCCGCCTCGGATCCGGCCGACTCCGCCTCGGTTCCGGCCGACTCCGCCTCGGTTCCGGCCGACTCCGCGTCGTACAGGGCGGTCAGCTCGCGGAGGAAGACCCCGAGCGACCAAGCGTCGAACACGCTGTGGTGCATGACCATCACCAGCGCGTGCTCCCGCTCGGCCAGCCGGACGAGCTGCAGCCGGAACAGCGGCGCGGTGGTGAGATCGAAGGGCAGCACCGCCTGCTCGGAACCGAACTCGCGCACCCACGCCCGCGCCGTGTCCAGGTCGGGCTCGGCAAGCTCGATCAGCGGCAGCGGAACCGGAGCCGGGTCCTCGATGACCTGGCGGGCTTGCCCGCCGCGGCCGAGCACCAGTCGGGTGCGCAGCGTCTCGTGCCGGGCCGCCAGCGCCGTCACCGCACGGCCCAGGGCGGCTACGTCCAGCTCGCCGGACAGCCACACCAGGTGCGGGATGTTGTAGGTCGGCAACGCCGGCGCGAACCGGTCGAGGAACCAGAGCTGTTCCTGGGCGAACGACAGCGGCACCTCGGCCCCGGCCGGCCGGCGCTCGATGCCCTGGGGCGGCGCGCTGCGCCCCTTGCGCAGCCGGGCGGCCAGCAGGTCGCGCTGGGCGGCGGAAAGCACGCTCGGCGTCCGGGTTTGCTCACTCATGTTGTTCCGCTCCTCGCGCAAGCGCTCAATTCGTTTCCGCTCCTTCTTGCTGCGCTCATCGATGCTCGCCCGCTATCGCGTTTGAATCGGCATTTCCGGCCGGCGGAGCGATATTCGGCTCATCGAGCACCGCGCCGGCCGACTCGACAATTGCCACCGCGACCTGGTCCTCGACCGGTCCGGGCGGCATCTCGCGCATCCGGACGACCGGCGAGGAGATCGTCCACAGAATTGCCGAGGGAAATGCGAGCACCGCGATCACCAGCGCGGTGCGCAGCCCGAAATGCTCACCGAGGTACCCGGCCAAGGCCGCGCCGAGCGGCGCCATGCCGAACAGCACCATCCGGTAGCTGGCGTTCATCCGGCCCAGCAGCCGGTTGGGGGTGACGGTCTGGCGCACCGTCACGGTGATCACGTTGAAGCTCAGCACGCCGAAGCCGTACAGCAGTTCGGTGCCGATCATCATCGCCATCGAGGCGACGCTGCCGTCCCGCGGGATCAGCAGCACCAGCGGGCACAGGGTTGCTCCGCACAGCCCGGCGAGCATGGTCGGCCCGATCCCGAGGATGGGACTGATCCGGTTGGACAGCATCGCCCCGAGGATGCCGCCGACCGCGATCGCGCCGAGCACCAGGCCGAGCTTGAACGGGCTCAGGTGCAGGACCCGCACGCCGTAGACGACGAAGATGGTGATGAAGCCGGCCTGCACGAAGTTGAAGGTGGCCGCCAGGTTCAGCAGCGAGCGCAGGATCGGACTGCCGTAGACAGCCCGGATGCCCTCGGCGATGGAACTGCGCACCGACGGCCGCACGGCCGGGATCTCCGGCGGCTGCTCGGGCTTGCGGATCGAGATCAGCCCGATGGCCGAACACAGGTAGGACACCGCGTCGGTGGTCAGGGTGACCGGCGCGCTCAGCACCCCGACCAGGGCACCGGCCAGGCCCGGCCCGGCGACCAGCGACAGCGAGGTGCTGGCCTGGATCTTGCTGTTGCTGTCGGCCAGGTGCCGCCGCTCGACCAGGGTCGGCACGTAGGTCAGCACGCCGATGTCAAACACCACCGACAGCACTCCCACCGTCAGCGACACCACGTAGAGCACCGCGATGTTGAGCAGGCCGAGGGCGTAGCTGATCGGTACCACCGCGATCAGGGCGGAGTTGGCCAGGCTGCAGGCAATCAGGATCGGCCGCCGGCGCCGGCGATCGAGCCACACCCCGGCGAACAGCGAGACCACCACGGTCGGCGCGGTGCGGCAGGCGTTGAGCACGCCCACCTCGAAGACGCTGGCGTGCAGGGTCAGGATGGCCACCAGCGGCAGCGCGAACAGGGTGATCTGGGTGCCGATCAGCGACACCGTCTCACCGGCCCACAGCTTGACGAAATCGGAATCCGTCCAGACCCCGCCGCCGGTCGCTGGCGAAGGCCCGGCGCTGGCCGCGACTGCCGTCCTGCGGCGCATCATCGGCCGGCCGAGTAGCGGTCGGCCGAGTAGCGGTCGGCTCGATCACGGCCGGTTCGACATCGGCGCGTCAGACGGGCAATACCGCAGGCGCTGGCCAGGCGAATACCTGGATCGCTAATCAAACTCTTCGTCTTAATCACACCAGAAAATTGGCGAATTGTTGAATTCGTTTCAAAACCCTAGGCGCGGTCATGCATGCTGTCAATGCGCTATTCCACGGGCATGATGCCATGCCCGACACTTTGCCAATAGCGAACTTATCTTGCGAGGTCTCGCACAGGCTCCTCTGCATTTCGCCGGCCCCGGTTTCCGGTGACCCTAGCCGTGGCGGGGCGCGTTCCGGCTGCGCTGCACCCCCGGCGAGCGGCGGTCGCGGGCCGCCCAGCAACCGGTGTGCCAGTGCCGGCGGTCGGTGGCGTCCAGGTCCTCGGCCGGCCAGGCCACCACGTGCGGCACCGCGGCGGCGAGCAACTGGTCGCAGCCGGGGCAGCGGTACGGGCCACCGGAGCCGGCACCGGAGACCGCCCGGACCCGGTAGTCCAGCCCGCGCCAGGCCTCGGCGCGCTCGCCGGTGTCGGAGACCAGCGGCCGCGCCGGCCGGCTCCACTTGGACTGTCGCCTGCTGGGCATGCGCTACCCGGCCAGCGCCCGCACCACCCGGGACGGGCTGGGCCGGCCGAGCCGCTCGGCCATCCAGACGCTGGTCCGCACTAGCGCGTCGAGATCCACGCCGGTCTCGATACCGAGCCCGGTCAGCTGCCAGATCAGATCCTCGGTGGCCAGATTGCCGGTCGCGCTCTCGGCGTACGGGCAGCCGCCCAGCCCGCCGGCCGAGGCATCGACGATGCTCACCCCGGCCTGCAGCGCGGCCAGCGTGTTGGCCAGCGCCTGCCCGTAGGTGTCGTGGAAGTGCACCGCGACCCGGGACAGCTCGATGCCCTCGGAGACCAGCAGCGCGAGCAGGGCCCGGACCTGTCCCGGCGTGGCGACCCCGATGGTGTCGCCGAGGCTGATCTCATCACAGCCGAGGGCCAGCAGCCGGCCTGCCACCGAAGCCACCTGGGCCAGCGGCACCGGCCCCTCCCACGGGTCACCGAAGCACATGGACAGGTAGCCGCGTACCCGCAGCCGTTGCTCCCGGGCACCGGCCACCACCGGCGCGAACATCTCCAGCGACTCGGCAACCGTCCGGTTCAGGTTGCGCCGCGCGAAGGTTTCGGTGGCGCTGCCGAAGACCGCTATCTCCTGCGCACCCGCGTCGATGGCCCGGGCCAGCCCGGTCTCGTTCGGCACCAGCACCGGATACCGAACGCCGGGCCGGCGGTCCAGCTTGGCCAGCACCTGCTGGGCATCGGCCAACTGCGGAACCCACTTCGGGTGGACGAAGCTGGTGGCCTCCACCACCGTGTGGCCGGCCGCCACCAGCCGCTCGATGAACTCCACCTTGACCGCGGTGTCCAGCACCGCGGACTCGTTCTGCAGCCCGTCGCGCGGTCCGACCTCGCAGATCGTGACGCGGGCCGGCAACCCCGGCCAGGGCGAAGGATCCGGCAGTCCGGCCGCCACCATCGCAGTTCCCTCCAGCCGATACCCGTGCTCGGCTAAACGTACTCGCGGAATCCCTTGCCGCTCTTGCGGCCGAGCCGGCCGGCCCTGACCAGGTGTTCCAGCAGCGGCGCCGGCGCGAAGCCGGGCTCGCGGAACTCCTGGTAGAGCACCCGCTGGATGGCCAGCGAAACGTCCAGGCCGACCACGTCGAGCAGTTCGAACGGGCCCATCGGGTAGCCGCAGCCGACCTTCATCGCCGAGTCGATGTCCTCGGCGGTGGCGTAGTGCGCCTCGAGCATCTTGACCGCGTCGTTGAGGTACGGGAACAGCAGCGCGTTGACGATGAAGCCGGCCCGGTCCCCGCAGCGGACCGGGTGCTTGCCCAGCCGGACGGCCACCGCCTGCGCGGTCGCGGTGACCTCCGGCGCCGTGGACACCGTGGACACCACCTCGACCAGCGACATGACGGTGGCCGGGTTGAAGAAGTGCAGGCCAACCACGTCGGACTGCCGTCCGGTGGCCGCCGCGCAGGAGATCACCGGCAGCGACGAGGTGGTGGTGGCCAGCACCGCGCCGGGCTTGCAGATCTCGTCCAGGTTGGCGAACAGCGCCTGCTTCACCGACAGTTCCTCGACCACCGCTTCGACCACCAGGTCGGCTTCGGCCAGGTCGTCCAGCGTGGCGGAGCCGCTGATCCGGCTCAGCGCGGCGTCCCGGTCTGCCTCGGACAGCTTGCCGCGCTGCGCCCCCTTCTCCAGCGAGCGCCGCAGCCGGGCCATCACCTTGTCCGCCTTCTCGGTGGAGCGGGCGACGAACCGGACCTCGAAGCCGGCCCTGGCGAACACCTCCACGATGCCGGTGGCCATCGTGCCGGAGCCGATCACGCCGACCCGCTCGACCGGCCGCGGCTCGGCCGAAGCCGGTTCGGTCGCCGGCGTATGGGTGTCGGCCACCACGTTCGGGGAGTCCGGGCCGTCGTAGGTGTAGAAGCCGCGGCCGACCTTCCGGCCGAGCAGCCCGGCGGTGATCATCTGCTTGAAGATCGGGGTCGGTGCGTGCAGCCGGTCCCGGCTCTGCCGGTACATGGTGTCCAGGATCTCGAAGGCGGTGTCCAGCCCGATCAGATCCAGCAACGCCAGCGGGCCCATCGGCAGGCCGCAGCCGAGCTTCATCGAGGCGTCGATGTCCTCGCGGCTGGCGTAGTGCTCGGCGAACATGGCCGCGGCGTGGTTGAGGTAGCCGAACAGCAGCGCGTTGGCTATGAAGCCGGCCCGGTCACCGATGGTCACGTCGGTCTTGCCGAGCGAGGCGGCGAAGCGCTCGATGTCGGCGACCACCTCGGGGTCGGTGACCACGCTGCGCACGATCTCGACCAGCCTCATCACCGGGGCCGGGTTGAAGAAGTGCATCCCGACCACCTTGTCCGGCCGGGACGTGGCGACCGCGATCTCGGTCACCGAAAGCGAGGAGGTGTTGGTGGCCAGGATGGTGTCAGGCCGGCAGACCTCGTCCAGCGTCCGGAAGATCGAGCGCTTCAGCTCCAGCTGCTCCGGCACCGCCTCGACCACCAGGTCGACATCAGCCATCGACTTGAGCTCGGTGTCGAAGGTGATCCGCCCGAGCAGGGCCTGCTGGTCGGCCTCGGCGAGCTTGCCGCGGGCCACCGCCCGTCCGGTGGAGTGCTCCAGGTGGCCGCGGCCGCGTTCCAGCGACGCCTCGTCCCGGTCCACCGCGACGACGGACAGGCCGTTGCGGGCGAACACCTCGACGATGCCGGCGCCCATGGTGCCGAGGCCCACCACGCCGACTCGGTTGAATTCCCGCGCCATGGTCTGTGTGCACTCCTCCCTGTAGCCCCGCTCCCTGGACGGTAGCCGGGCGCTGAGAACCGTTGAAACCGGTTAGGGCCAGTCTCACATGCCGCCGGATCGGCCACCCCAGCGCAGCCGGGCCAGCCGCTCGAGCTGGCCGATGGCGTTGCGTGACCGGTCGAAGCTGGTCAGCCGGACCGGGCTGGCGAACCGCTGGTGGGTGATCACCCGGGACCGCGCGAACTCGCGCAGACCGTCCGGGCCGTGGATCCGGCCGAAGCCGGAATCCCCGCTGCCACCCCAGGGCAGGCCGGGGACGGCGGCGTAGCTGAGCACCGAGTTGATGCTGACCATGCCGGTGTCCAGCCGGCGGGCGATGGCACTGCCCCGGTGCCGGCTGAAGACCGAGGCGCCCAGGCCGTACCGGCCCTGGTTGGCCCGGGTCGATCGCCTCGTCCAGATCCGCAACCTCGGTGATCACCAGGGTGGGGCCGAACGTCTCCTCGGTGACGGCCGCCGAGTCGTCCGGCACGCCGGCCAGCACCACCGGGGTGACGTAGGGCGGCTGCACCGCTTCCCGGCCACCGACCAGGGCGCGGCCGCCGCGCTCCAGCGCGTCGTCGATGTGCCGGGCGATCACCTCCAACTGGCTGGGCATGGTGATCGGGCCGTACTGCTCGCCGGCGCGCACCCGGCTGGCCCGCCGCACCACCTTGTCGGTGAACTCGGCGCAGACCGCGCGCTCGACGTAGGCCAGTTCCACCCCCGCGCAGGTCTGCCCGGCGTTGGTCATCGCTCCCCACACCGCCTGGTCGGCGGCCAGTTCCAGGTCTGCGTCGGCGGCCACGATCAGCGGCATCCTTGCCGCCGCACTCGATCACGCAGGGGGTCAGGGTGCTCGCGCAGGCAGCCATCACCTTCCGGCCGGTGGCGGCCGAGCCGGTGAAGGCGAGCTTGTCCACGCCGGACGTGCACAGCGCCGCGCCGGTCTGGCCGTAGCCGGTGAGAAGTTGCAGCACCGGCTGCTCGGGCACCACCTCGGCGAAGCAGTCCACCAGCCAGCTGCCGATCGCCGGAGTGAACTCACTCGGCTTGAACAGCACCACGTTGCCGGCGGCCAGCGCGTAGGAGATGGAGCCGAGCGGCGTGTGCACCGGGTAGTTCCACGGACCGATGACGCCGACCACGCCGTAGGGCAGGTACTCGCAGCTGGCGGTGTGGTTGATCGCCAGCAGGCCGGGGTTCACCGGCCGGCGGCCGAGCACCCGCCGGGCGTGCCCGGTCGCCCAGGCCAGGTGGGCGATCGCGATGGTCACCTCGATCACCGCGTCGGCGACCGGCTTGCCGTTCTCCCGGCTGATCAGGCCGGCCAGCTCGTCGGTGCGCCGCACCAGCAGCTGCCGGAAGGCGGTGAGCCGCCGGCGCCGGCCCGGTTCGCCAAGCCCGGCCCACCATGCGGCGGCCGGCCTCGCTCGGGCTACCGCCGCCCGGACGTCGGCCTCGGTGTGCACGGCGAAGATGGCGATCTTCTCGCCGGTAGCCGGATCCAGGCTCGCGAAGCTGGCTGCCGGGGGTGCCGTGGCGGTCATGCGTCGATGTTACTGACGGGTAGCGGGCCGCGGCCACCTCGACGAGTGGAGGATTCGGTACCGCTGCGGTACCGCAAACTCCATCGCCCGGCTAGAACCGTCCAGGTAACGCGTCAGGTGGACCCCGTCGATCTCGCCGCGCCGCCTCCTCACCGCTCTGGGAACGGGTGCAGCTCTCGCTCCCATGCCTCGGCGGCGCGTCGGAGGTCCGCAGTGGAGACCCGCAGCGCCACCCCGTGGCCATCGCCGTATCGGATCTCCTCCGTGGCGCCGGGAGGGGATGACTCCTGGGCGAACGACACGACGATGGTCACGCTGTCGCCGGTCCGCTCGGTCAGCGCGAAGTGCACATTGGGTTCGGTGAACCAGATCCGACCGTCACCGGCTCGGTCGCCAGCGGAGACGTCGCCGTCCACGACCCGCTGAAGCCAACCGTGCAGCTCCCGCGCCTCGCGGGTGGTCAGGCAGGGATCCTCGAAGTGCCATGCAAGGTCGCCGTCAATGACGTCTCCACGTACCTGAAGCCAGTTGGCGTCCCAGTCGTAGCGGCCACCTCCGGGTGCGCGATCGGGAAACTGGTATCTCACCGGACGCAGTTGGACGGCGCGGCCTCCGGATTCGAGTCTCATGATCACATCCCGAATCAGAAGAGACGATCGTGCACGTTGTCGATTCCTCTGAGAGCGCCGTAATCCAGGACGACGCAGCGGATGCCGCGGTCCTCGGCCAGCGTCCTCGCCTGGGCTTTGATCTCCTGGGCGGCGAATACCCCCTGCACCGGCGCCAGCAGCGGATCCCGGTTCAGCAGGTCCAGATAGCGGGTCAGCTGCTCCACCCCGTCGATCTCGCCGCGCCGCTTGATCTCGACGGCCACCACCGCACCGGCCGGATCCCGGGCCAGGATGTCCACCGGCCCGATCGCGGTGGGGTACTCCCTGCGGACCAGCCGGTAGCCGGGGCCCAGGGTTTCGATGTGCTCGGCCAGCAGCACCTGCAGATGCGCCTCTACGCCGTCCTTGACCAGGCCCGGATCCACCCCAAGTTCATGCGCGGTGTCGTGCAGCACCTGCTCGATGGTGATCAGCAGTTGCTCGCCGGCCTTGTTGGTGACCGTCCACGCGCCGTCCTGCTCGACCAGCCGGCACGGCGGTGACATCCAGTTCAGCGGCTTGTAGGAGCCGCCGTCGGAGTGCACCAGCACCGAGCCGTCCGCCTTGACCATCAGCAGCCGGGGCGCCATCGGCAGATGGGCCGTGAGTCGAACCGATGTAGTCGACCGAGCAGCGGGCTATCACCAGGCGCACCGGGCGAGCCTACAAGCCGGTTGCGGCGGGATTCAGTCCAGCCCGTGCGCCTCCCGGATCGCGTCCACCACCTGGTTCAGCACGCCGGTGAACTGGAAGTCCTTGGGCGTGAACACCCGGGCCACCCCCAGCTCCCGCAACCGGGCCGCGTCGGCTTCCGGCACGATGCCGCCCACCACCAGCGGCACGTCGGTCAGCCCGGCAGCGCGCAAGCCGTCCAGCACCTCCGGCACCACCGCCAGGTGCGAACCGGACAGCACCGAGAGCCCGACCACGTGCACATCCTCCTCCACCGCGGCGGCCACGATCTGGCCCGGAGTCAGCCGGATGCCGGAGTAGATCACCTCGAAGCCGGCGTCCCTGGCCCGCACCGCGATCTGCTCGGCACCGTTGGAGTGCCCGTCCAGGCCGGGCTTGCCGACCAGGAACTTCAGCCGGCCGCCCAGCTCGGCACCGGTGTCGCGGACTCGCTGGCGCACCGCCTGGAACTCCTCGCCGAGCATGCCCGCTCCCCTCCCGGCCGCCCCGGACACCCCGGTCGGCGCCCGGTACTCGCCGAACACCTCGCGCAGCGCGTCGGCCCACTCGCCGGTGGTCACGCCGGCCCGGGCGCAGCGCAGGGTGGCCGGCATCAGGTTCTGCTCGGTCTTGGCGGCGTCGCGCAACTGGTCGAGGCTGATGCTCACCTCGGCCTGGTCACGCTCGGCCCGCCAGCGCCGGACGGCGGCCACGGCCGCCTGCTCGACTCCCGGATCCACGGTCAGAATCGAGGTGTCGATGTCGGCGGTGAGCGGGTTCGGCTCGGTCTCGGTGAACCGGTTCACCCCGACCACGACGTCCTCGCCGGTCTCGATCCGGCGGCGCCGTTCGGCCAGCGAGCTGACCAGCGCCGACTTCAGGTAGCCCGACTCCACCGCGGCCAGCGCCCCGCCGAGGTCGAGCACCCGGTCGATCTCGGCCCGGGCACCGTCGGTCAGCTCGGCCACCTTGGCCTCGATCACCGTCGAGCCGGCAAAGATGTCGTCGTACTCCAGCAGGTCGGTCTCGTAGGCCAGCACCTGCTGCAGGCGCAGCGACCACTGCTGGTCCCACGGCCGCGGCAGCCCGAGCGCCTCGTTCCAGGCCGGCAACTGCACCGCCCGCGCCCGGACGTCCTTGGACAGCGTCACCGCCAGCATCTCGATCAGGATCCGGGCGACGTTGTTCTCCGGCTGCGCCTCGGTCAGGCCGAGTGAGTTCACCTGTACGCCGTAGCGCAGCCGGCGCTGCCGGGGGTCGGTCACCCCGTACCGCTCGGCGGTGAGCTGGTCCCAGAGCGCGGCCAGCGCCCGCATCTTGCACAGCTCCTCGACGAACCGGACGCCGGCATTGACGAAGAAGGAGATCCGGCCGACCACCTCGCCAAACTTCTCCGCCGGCACCTGGCCGGAGTCGCGCACCGAGTCCAGCACCGCGATCGCGGTGCACAGCGCGAAGGCGATCTCCTGCACCGGAGTCGCGCCCGCCTCCTGCAGGTGGTAGCTGCAGATGTTGATCGGGTTCCACTTCGGCACCTCGCGCACGGTGAACGCGATCAGGTCGGTGATCAGCCGCAGCGACGGCCCCGGTGGGTAGATGAACGTGCCGCGGGACAGGTACTCCTTGACGATGTCGTTCTGCGTCGTGCCGGTCAGCTTCGTCCACGCCTGGGCAGGATCCTCGCCCTGCTCGGCGGCCTGCACGTCACCCTGCTCCTCGCCCTGGTCGGCGGCCTGCTCCTCAGCCTGCTCGGCGGCCTTCTGCTCGGCCTGCTCCTCGGCCTGCTCCTCGGCGACCACCAGGTAGAGCGCGAGCAGCCACATGGCCGGCGCGTTGATGGTCATCGAGGTGTTCATGTCGGCCAGCGGAATGCCGTCGAACAGCGCCCGCAGGTCGCCGAGGTGGGCGATCGGCACGCCCACCTTGCCCACCTCGCCGCGGGCCAACTCGGCGTCCGGGTCGTAACCGGTCTGGGTCGGCAGGTCGAACGCGACCGACAGCCCGGTCTGGCCCTTGGAAAGGTTGCGCCGGTACAGCGCATTCGACTCGGCGGGGCTGGAATGCCCGGCGTAGGTGCGCATCACCCAGGGCCGGTCACGCTCTCCTCGGCTCGGAGTACCCATCCCGCGAGTGTGGCGCACCGGCGTTACCGATGCGTAGCGATGTGGCCCAGTTCGCAGCGTCGCCGTCGGGTTTCGTATCCGATTCGAACGCCTGGGCGTGCAAATCGGATACGAAACGCCGCCTTGGCTCAGTAGCTGTAGAAGCCTCGGCCGGTCTTGCGACCCAGGTCACCGGCGGCGACCATCCGCAGCAGCAGCTCCGGCGGGGCGAACTTGGAGTCGCGGCTGTCGGCGTAGATGTTCTGCGAGGCGTGGCACATGATCTCCACCCCGGTCAGGTCCAGGGTGGCCAGCGGGCCCATGGCATGGCCGAAGCCGAGCTTGCAGGCGGTGTCGATGTCCTCGGCGCTGGCCACGCCGGATTCCAGCAGTCGCACCGCCTCGTTGGCCAGTGCCGCGATCAGCCGGGTGGTGACGAAGCCGGCGACGTCCCGGTTCACTACGATGCAGGTCTTGCCGATGTGCTCGGCGAATTCCCGCGCGACCTCCAGCGCCCGGTCGGACGTCTTGTAGCCGCGCACCAGCTCGCACAGCGCCATCATCGGCACCGGGGAGAAGAAGTGGGTGCCGACCACCAACTCCGGCCGGGACGTCGCCGCCGCGATCTGGGTGATCGGGATGGCCGAGGTATTGGTGGCCAGCACCACGTCGGGACCGCAGAATCCGATCCAGTGTGCCGAACAGCTCCTGCTTGACCGCCAGGTCCTCGAACACCGCCTCGACGACGATGTCGGCCCCGGCCGCCGCCTCCAGCTCGGTGGTGGTGCTGATCCGGCCCAGCGCGGCCTGCACCTCGTCCTCGCTGATCCTGCCCTTGCTGGCGAAGCGGGCCAGCGACTGCTCGATCGAGTCCATCCCCCGCCGCAGCGCCTGGTCGCCGATGTCGCGCAGGGTGACCTGCAGCCCGGCCACCGCCGAGACCTGGGCGATGCCCGAGCCCATCAGCCCCGCTCCGATGACCGCTACCCGTTGTGTGCCGGCAATCGCTGCCATGGTGACCGGATCCCCCTCAACTGTTTCCACCTGCCGTCTCTCGGGCACGATAGCTGTCAACGACAGGCGGGCGGCGCGAGGGAGGTGGCCATGGGCTTCGATCTCGGCCTGCTGATCTGGATGGCCGGCATCATCGTGGTGCTGATGCTGGTCATGCGCTGGGTATTCGCCCCGTCGTCCCGGCCACACACCGGACGGCCACAGACCGGCCCGGACGCCGACCTCGGGTTGCTGGTGCCGGTGGTCAGCCGGATGCCGCGCGGCGACGCCTTGCGGGTCAAGGATCTGCTGTCCAACCGGGGCATCCGCTGCTCGGTGTCGCGGCTGGACCGCGACAGCTACGACGTGCTGGTGTTCGGCCGGGACGAGCCGCGCGCCCGTGAGCTGCTCGACGGTGGCGCTGGCCTAGATTGAAGCCATGGCCGTACACCTGACCCGCATCTACACCAAGACCGGCGACACCGGCAGCACCACGCTCGGCGACCTCAGCCGGGTGCCGAAGACCGATCTGCGGGTGGCGGCCTACGCCGACTCGGACGAGACGAACGCCGCGCTTGGCACCGCGCTGGCCCTCGGCCAGCTCACCGAGCCGATCGCCGCGGTGCTCCGCCGGCTGCAGAACGACCTGTTCGACGTGGGCGCCGACCTGTCCACACCCATCCAGCCCGACCCGAAGCACCCGCCGCTGCGGATCACCGAGTCCTACGTCGCCCGGTTGGAAGGCTGGTGCGACGAGTTCAACGCCCAGCTCGACCCGCTGCGCAGCTTCATCCTGCCCGGCGGCACCCCGGGGGCGGCGCTGCTGCACGTGGCCCGCACCATCGCCCGGCGCGCCGAGCGCAGCACCTGGGCGTTGCTGGCGGCCGATCCCGAGCACACCAACCCGCTCGCCGCGACCTACCTGAACCGGCTGTCGGACCTGCTGTTCATCCTGGCCCGCTGCGCCAACCCGAGCGGCGACGTGCTGTGGCAGCCGGGTGGCCCGGCGACGGAGTAACCGATCGCCGTCTAGAAGCGCGGCGCGGAAGCCTCGAGCCAGGACAGGAAGCCGGTCACGCCGTTGTCCGGGAAGCCCAGGCTCAGCTCGGTGCCGTTGAGGCGGCACTCGACGATGGCCAGGTTGGGCCGCAACGCCATGTCCCGCCTGGCGTCCCAGGCGCGGGTGGCGATCACCCGCAGCTCGGTGCGGGGCAGCCGCATGGCCGCGGTGGGCGACAGGGACAGCGTCCGGTACCAGATCAACTCGTCGCCGACGTAGCGACCCACCCCGTTCGCCCAGCGCTCGCCGGCGCGTTTCAGGGCGACCGGCAACCCGCCGGCCGAGGCGACCATCCGCCGCTGGTGCACCAGCACCAGCAACCAGGCGGCGGCGCCACCCAGGATCACCAGGCACACGACAAGCAGGCCCACGTTCTCGACCAGCGTCGCCACCGGGTGCCTCCCCACCGCCTGCCGCCCGCCGGAGCGGGTCAGAAACTGATCAGACCTGCTCCCCCGCCGCTCGCAGCCGGGACAGCGCCCGGTTCCGTGCGGCGACCGACTCCGGATCCTCGGCGTCGCCAGCTCGCTGCAACGCTTCCCGGGCCCGTGCGACGTCGATCTCGTCGGCGTTCTCGGCCAGCTCGGCGAGCACCGACACGCCGTCGGAGCGCACCGAGAGGAACCCGCCGTGCACCGCCACCCGCTGCTCGACGCCGTCGGCCTGCTGGATCCGGACCAGCCAGCCCGGCGCCAGCGCGCCCAGCAACGGCGAGTGACCCGGCAGAATGCCGATCTCGCCCTCGGTCGTCCGGGCGAACACCGCGGTGGCCTCCCCTGACCACAGCGGTCTCTCCACGGAGACCAGTTCGACCTGCATCGTTGCCATGCTCTTACCCCTTGTTCCCAGCCGACCGGTCAGTGCCGAGCCGGCCGGCGAGGCTGTCAGCGTCGCCGGCCGGATTCAGGACTAGCCGTTGGCGAGTTCGTGCGCCTTGCGCTCGAGGTCCTCGATGCCACCGCACATGAAGAACGCCTGCTCCGGGTAGCGGTCGAAGTCACCGTCGCACAGCCGCCGGAAGGCGTCGATGGTCTCCTCCACCGGCACGAACGAGCCCGGGATGCCGGTGAACTGCTCGGCCACGAAGGTGTTCTGCGACAGGAACCGCTCGATCCGGCGGGCCCGTCCGACGATCACCTTGTCCTCCTCGGACAGCTCGTCGATGCCCAGGATCGCGATGATGTCCTGCAGTTCCTTGTAGCGCTGCAGGATCTGCTTGGTGCGCTGGGCGACGTCGTAGTGCGCCTGGCCGATGTACTGGGCATCCAGGATCCGGGAGGTGGAGTCCAGCGGATCCACCGCCGGGTAGATGCCCTTCTCCGAGATCGGCCGGCTCAGCACGGTGGTGGCGTCCAGGTGCGCGAACGTGGTGTGCGGCGCCGGGTCGGTGATGTCGTCGGCGGGCACGTAGATCGCCTGCATCGAGGTGATCGAGTGACCCCGGGTGGAGGTGATCCGCTCCTGCAACTGGCCCATCTCGTCGGCCAGCGTCGGCTGGTAGCCCACCGCCGACGGCATCCGGCCGAGCAGCGTGGAGACCTCCGAACCGGCCTGGGTGAACCGGAAGATGTTGTCGATGAACAGCAGCACGTCCTGCCGCTGCACGTCGCGGAAGTACTCGGCCATGGTCAGCGCGGACAGCGCGACCCGCAGCCGGGTGCCCGGCGGCTCGTCCATCTGGCCGAACACCAGCGCGGTCTTGGAGATGACGCCGGACTCGGTCATCTCGTTGATCAGGTCGTTGCCCTCGCGGGTGCGCTCCCCCACCCCGGCGAACACCGAGACGCCACCGAAGTTCTCGGCGACCCGGTAGATCATCTCCTGGATCAGCACCGTCTTGCCGACGCCGGCACCACCGAACAGGCCGATCTTGCCGCCGACCACGTACGGGGTCAGCAGGTCGATCACCTTGATGCCGGTGGTGAACATCTCGGTCTTGCTCTCGAGGTCGTCGAAGGCCGGCGGATCGCGGTGGATGGACCAGCGCTCGGTGACCTCCAGCTTGTCCTCCGCGATGTCCAGCGGCTGGCCGAGGGCGTTGAACACGTGGCCCAGCGTGACGTCACCGACCGGCACCTGGATCGACGAGCCGGTGTCGGTGACCTCCACGCCGCGGACCAGGCCGTCGGTCGGCTGCAGCGCGATGGCCCGCACCATGTCGTCGCCGATGTGCTGGGCGACCTCGAGGGTGAGCGTCTTGGACAGCTCGCCGAGTTCGATCTCGGCGGTGAGCGCGTTGTACAGCGCGGGGATCGAATCCCGGCCGAACTCCACGTCCACCACCGGCCCGATCACCCGGACGATCCGGCCCGCGGTGCTGCCGGCTTCGGTGGCCTCGGCCGGCTTGTCGGATAGCGTCGTCATCTTTTCAGCCCTCATTCCCTCGGTAAGCGCTCGTCGGCCAGCCTGCCGGCCGTCCGCTCACTCTTCACTTCCTGCCGCCGCGAGCGCATCGGCGCCACCGACGATCTCGCTGATTTCCTGGGTGATCTCAGCCTGCCTGGCCTGGTTCGCCAGCCTGGTGTAGGTGCGGATCAGGTCGGTCGCGTTGTCACTGGCCGACTTCATCGCCCGGCGTCGCGCCGCCGACTCCGAGGCCGCCGACTCCAGCAGCGCCGAGAAGATCCGGGCGCTGATGTAGCGCGGCATCAGCGAGGCGATCAGCTCCTCCGGCTCCGGCTCGAACTCGTACTGCGCCTGCGGCTCGTCCTGCTCGCGCTCGGTCCTCGGACTCGTCGTCCACCGCGTTGCGCACCGGCGAGACCAGTACCGCGGTGGGCGTCTGGCTCACCGTGTTGACGAACCGGGTGTAGACCACGTGCAGCTCGTCGATGCCCGGCTCACCGGAGCTGGTCTCGCCCTCGGAGGTGGCCACCAGCGCGGAGACCACCGTCTCGGTCGCCGGACGGGCGTCGATGAAGTTGGGCTGCTCGGAGAAGCCGGTCCAGGAACCGGCCAGCGCGATCCGCCGGAAGTTGTAGTACCCGACGCCCTTGCGGCCGATCACGTACCGGACGACCTGCTTGCCCTCGCCCTCCAGCCGGGCGGCGAGCTCGTTGGCCAGCCGCAGCGCGTTGGCGTTGTAGCCGCCGGCCAGCCCGCGATCGCTGGTGACCACCAGCACCCCGGCCCGGCGCGGGTTGTCCACCCCGGTCAGCATCGGGTGCTTGAGGGTGGCGTTGCGGCCCAGCGCCGCCAGCGCCCGGGTGAGCTCGTCGGCGTATGGCCGGGCAGCCTTCATCCGGGCCTGCGCCTTGACGATGCGCGAGGCGGCGATGAGTTCCATCGCCTTGGTGATCTTCTTGGTCGACTGGACCGAACGAATCCGGCGCCGGTAGACGCGAAGCTGGGCTCCCATCGGCTAGTTCGCCGACCCGCCGGCGGTGTCGGCCGCGGTGGCATCGGCCTGGCTGGCCTGCGCCGAACCGTCGCTGGCCTGGGCGGATCCCTCGCCATTTCCGGCGGATCCGTCGCCGGAGCGGGCCGACTCGCTGACCGACGCGGCCGATCCGGACGGGGCCGAGGCGGTCTCGCTGCTCGGCGCGAACTGGCCCTTGAAGGCGGCAACCACCTTGTCCAGCCGGGCCACCAGGTCGTCGTCCAGCTTGCCGGCGGCGGCCAGGTCGTCGAACAGGGCACCGTCGTTGTGGCCGACGTACTCGAGCAGCTCGCGCTCGAAGCGGCGGATGTCGGCCACCTCGATGTCGTCCAGCTTGCCGGTGGTGCCCGCCCAGATCGAGACGATCTCGTGCCCGATCGGGAACGGCGAGGCGGCCGGCTGCTTGAGCAGCTCCACCAGCCGGGCGCCGCGAGCCAGCTGCTGCTGGCTGGCCCGGTCCAGGTCGGAGCCGAAGGCGGCGAACGCCTCCAGCTCGCGGTACTGGGCCAGGTCCACCCGGAGCCGGCCGGAGACCGCGCGCATCGCCTGCGGCTGCGCCGCGCCACCGACCCGGGACACCGAGATGCCGACGTTGATGGCCGGCCGGACACCGGCGTTGAACAGGTCGGTCTCCAGGAAGCACTGCCCGTCGGTGATGGAGATGACGTTGGTCGGGATGTAGGCCGACACGTCGTTGCCCTTGGTCTCGATGACCGGCAGGCCGGTCATCGAGCCGCCGCCGATCTCCTGCGACAGCTTGGCGCAGCGCTCGAGCAGCCGGGAGTGCAGGTAGAACACGTCACCCGGATAGGCCTCGCGGCCCGGCGGGCGGCGCAGCAGCAGCGACACGGTGCGGTAGGCCTCGGCCTGCTTGGTCAGGTCGTCGAAGACGATCAGCACGTGCTTGCCCTCATACATCCAGTGCTGGCCGATGGCCGAACCGGTGTAGGGCGCGAGGTACTTGAAGCCGGCCGAGTCCGAAGCCGGCGCGGCCACGATGGTGGTGTACTCCATCGCGCCGGCCTCCTCCAGGGTGTTGCGGGAGGCGGCGATGGTGGAGCCCTTCTGCCCGATCGCGACGTAGATGCAGCGCACCTGCCGCTTCTGGTCGCCGGACTTCCAGTTGTCGCGCTGGTTGATGATGGCGTCCAGGCAGACGGTGGTCTTGCCGGTCTGCCGGTCGCCGATGATCAGCTGCCGCTGGCCCCGGCCGATCGCGGTCATCGAGTCGATGGCCTTGATGCCGGTCAGCAGCGGCTCGCGCACCTCCTGGCGCTGCACCACCGACGGCGCCTGCAGTTCCAGCGCGCGCCGCTCGGTCGCCTCGATCTCGCCCTGGCCGTCGATCGGCTGGCCGAGCGGGTTGACCACCCGGCCGAGGTAGGCGTCGCCGACCGGCACCGAGAGGATCTCACCGGTGCGCCGGGCCTCCTGGCCCTCCTCGATCTTGGAGGCATCGCCGAGGATGACCACACCGATGTCGCGCACGTCCAGGTCGAGCGCGAGCCCCAGCGTGTCGCCCTCGAACCGGATCAGCTCGTTGGCCATCGCGCTGGGCAGCCCCTCGACCCGGGCGATGCCGTCACCGGCCTCGGCGACTACGCCGACCTCCTCGCGCGATGCCTCGGGCGTGTAGGAGGAAACGTAGCCCTCGATCGCGCTCCGGATCTCCTCCGGCTGAGATCGTCAGCTCTGCCATCACAGTGTCCCTTGCTCGTCGGTGTAGCTCGTTGTCGAAGTTCGTTGTGGGTTGCTCAGCCGGCCAGCGCGCGGCGCACCTGGGTGAGCCGGGCCGCCACGCTGCCGTCGATGACCTCGTCACCGATCCGCACCACCAGCCCGCCACGCACCGCGGGCTCGACGGCGATCCGGACGCTGATCGGACGGCGGTACAGCTCGGTCAGCGCCTCGGTCAGCCGGCTCTGCTGCTCGGCGGTCAGCTCGACCGCGGAGACCACCTTGGCGACCGAACGCTCGCGGCGCTGGGCGGCCGCGTCCAGCAGGTCGTCGATGGCGAAGGTCACCGCTCGCTGGCGCCGGCTGGCGATCGCGTGCTCCAGCAGCTGCACGGGTGATCGGGTGCACCTTGCTGCCGACCACCGAGTCGAGCAGGCCGACCCGGCGGTCGGACGGCACGGCCGACCTCGTCCAGCAGCGCCGACAGCTCGGAGTTGCCGTCCAGGATCCGCTCGAACCGGAACAGCTCGTCCTCGACCTCGATCCAGCACGCCGGAGTTCTCGGCGGCGACCAGCAGCGCGTCGTCGGCGACCAGCTCCAGCGCGTCCGGCAGATCCCACGGCGCCGACCAGCGCAGCGCGGCGGCCTCGCGCACCAACTGCAGGGAGTTGGCGCTGATCTTGCCGGTGAGCAGCCGGGCGACCAGGTCAGCACGCCGCTCGGACTCGGTGGACGGGTCCGCGATCGCCCGACGCAGCCGCGGTTGGCCGGCCAGCAGCTCGGCGACCGCGGTCAGCTGCCGGGCCAGTTCGGTGAGCTCGTCCGAGCCCGCCGCCTGGCCGGTAACCGTCTCCAGGCGCTTGCGCAACTCGCGCAGTGCCGCCCGGCTGGCTGCGTGCATCACGGCTGGTTGCCTGCCTGCGCCTGTGCGGCGTCCTGCGCCTCGAGCCCGCTCAGGAACGCATCGACGGTGGCCGACACTCGAGCGTCGTCGGCCAGCTGCTGGTCGACGATCTTCTCGGCCAGTTCGACGGCCAACGTGCCGATCTCACCGCGCAACTCGCGCACGATGGCGCCCCGTTGGCGAGCCAGCTGCTCTTCGCCGCGGGTGACGATGCGGGCCGATTCCTCCTGCGCCTGGGCGCGCAGGTCGTCCACCACGTGCTGCGCCTCGGCGCGTGCGCTCTCCCGGATCTTGGCTGCCTCGGTGCGGGCCTCCGAGAGCGCCCGCTGGTAGGAAGCCTCGGCCTCGGCCAGCTGCCGGCGCGCCTCGGCAGCGTCCTCGACCTGCTTGTCGATCATTGCCTGCCGGTCCCGCATCGCCTTCTGCACCGGCGGCAGGACGTAGCGGCCGAGCAGGAACAGGATGATCAGGAAGGCGATGAGTTCGGCGATGAACGTGGCGTTCGGCACCAGGAAGTTGCTCTCCGCCAGCACCGTGTGCGGCTGGGCCATCGAGTCGAACTCCTTTTACTTGGCCAGGACGAAAACGAACAGCACCGCGAAGGCGAGGTTGATGAAGTACATCGCCTCCACCAAGCCGACGGTGAGGAAGAACAGCGTCTGCAGCCGGCTCTGCGCCTCCGGCTGGCGGGCAACGCCGGAGATCAGCGAGCTACCGGCCAGACCGTCACCGATAGCCGCACCGACCGCACCGCCGCCCAGGGCCATGCCGCCGCCGATGAACGCGCCGGCGAGCGTGATTGACTTGGTCGTTACGTCAACTGCCATTTCTCTCCTCTAGGTGATGAGCACAGGTGGGACGGAGCCCGTCGGGTCCTGCGGTGTGCGTTCCTCAGTGTCCCGCCCCGATTCCTTCTTCCAGTCCCGGTTCGGCCGGCTTGACCGAGCTGAAGTACAGGACTGTCAACAGGGCGAAGATGAAGGCCTGGATCAGGCCGATGAACATATCGAACAGCTTCCAGACCACGTCCGGCGCCCACAGCAGCCAGGCCGGGAACAGCGCGATCAGCGACACCATGATCACGCCGGAGAAGATGTTGCCGAACAGTCGCAGCGCCAGCGTGACCGGCCGCACGAGCTCCTCGATGAGGTTGATCGGCAGCATCACCCAGTGCGGGGTGACCAGGTGGTGGTAGTAGCCGCGGAAGCCCTTCCTGCGGATGCCGGTCACGTGCATGCTCACGATCACCAGCAGGGCCAGGGCATAGGCCAGGTTGGCGTCGGAGGCCGGCGGCGGCGCGTACTCCGGGTGATGCCCGGTGGGCACGATCGCCAGCCAGTTGGCGAACAGGATGAACAGGAACAGCGCGACGGCCAGCGGCACCACGAACGGCGCGGTCCGGATGCCCATGGTGGATTCCACCTGGTTCTCGACCTCGCCGATAACGGCCTCGAAGAACAGCTGCACCTTGCTCGGCTTGGAGCTGCTGACCCGAGCCCGCAGGTAGAAGCCGAGCCCGAGCACGATCCCGCCGGCGATCAGCGTGGCGAGGATCGTGTCGGCGTTCCAGGTCAGCCCGAAGACGTGCCACTCGATGTGGCCACCGACCTCGACGTTGATGGCGGACAGTTGCGCACTCATATCGACTAACGCCTTATCTCGTCGCGGGATGCCGGAGGCTACGCATGACCGGCACGGTGGCGCCGATCAGCATCAGCAACTGGAACACCGCGAGCCCGACGAACACGCCGAGGCCGTCCGGCCGGGTCAGCAGCGCGCACCCCAGCGCCAGCACCGTGATCGCCGCCAACCGGGCGAAGACCTTGCGCGAGAACGGGCCTTTGCGGATCTGCTCCTCGGCGGCGTAGTTGAGCACCGAGCGCTGCAGCATCCAGTTGTTGAGCGCGCCCAGCCCGAGGCCGACCAGGCCGAACACGCCCATCAGCGGATGGCCGAAGAACGCGAGCACGATGATGCTCGCGACACCGAGGCCGGCGCTGAAGATGGCGCATCGGCGCAGGTTCGCGACAGCATCGACCGGTGAGGCCGCTGGCGGCTGCACTGTTGCCATTCACTCACTCTCTCAAGTAACCGCGGACCCGAATGACGGTGTAGCAGGTCGCCGCGAGCACGCCCACGGCGATGCCGACCACTACCAATATCGGAGATGTGTGTAGAAGCCCATCAGCCCACCAGCCGAGGCCGAAGCCAAGCACCACGGTGCAGGCCGAGACGGCGCCGAGGCTGAGCAGGCCCGACCAGGTAAGACCCTGCGAGTCGTTGCCCACCCGAGTTATCAGCAGGCGGCGGGTGAGTGCTTGCCGGTTCCACTCACAGGCGACTCCTTCGGGTCGATGGCTCGGTCACCGCCATCAGCTCTTCAGATGACAGCAAGCCAGGTACAGCCACTTCAGCTGCCCCAGCCGCTGCCGCGAACCTATCACAGCGCACAGCTACCTCTTGACGCGGACCCCGCTCGTCTGCTTCGGCCGGTGCGCGCAACGGCCGAGGGGAACTTCGGCTTCAGAACCGGGCCGAACGCAACCGAGGAATGGCGGCGGCCAGCACCCCGGCCGCGAACAGCGCGGCGGCCACCGCGAGCACCAGCCACGGCCCGCTGCTGACCGACATGGCCACCGCGCCGAAGGCCAGCACGGCCGACCAGAAGTAGAGCAGCAGGACGGCCCGGCGGTGGCTGTGGCCGAGCTCCATCAGCCGGTGGTGCAGGTGCTCCTTGTCCGGCGCGAACGGCGACCTGCCCCGGGACAGCCGCCGGATCACCGCCAGCGCCAGGTCGAACAGCGGGAAGGCGAGCACCATCAGCGGCAGGATCAGCGGCAGGTACAGCGGCAGCGCCCCCTTGATGCCGAGCGACTGCGGATCGGCCTGGGCCGAGGCGGTGGTGGCGGCCGCGGACAGCAGCAGGCCAACCAGCATCGAGCCGGAGTCGCCCATGAAGACCCGGGCCGGCGCGAAGTTGTGCGGCAGGAAGCCGACGCAGGCGCCGACCAGGCCGGCGCAGATCAGCGTCGGCGCCAGCGCGATGTCGGTGTTGCCCACCACCGCCAGGTGATAGCTGTAACCGAAGAACGCCAGGCCCTGGATCGCGGTGATGCCGGCCGCCAGCCCGTCCAGGCCGTCGATGAAGTTGATCGCGTTGATGGTCAGCACGGTCAGCACGATGGTGATCTCCACGCTGGCGTCGCGGTCCAGCGGGATGGTGCCGATGTCACCCCACGGCACGTAGATGTAGAGCAACTGGATGCCGCCGACGATGGACATCACCGCCGCCGCGGTGACCTGTCCGGCCAGCTTGGTGAGCGAGTCCAGTTCGTAGCGGTCGTCGAGCACGCCCAGGACGAACACGATCAGCCCGGCCCACAGCACGCCGGAGATCTCGTTGCCGTTGCGGAAGGTCAACTGCAGGGTGGGCAGCGCGTGCGCGATCAGCATCGCCACCGCGAAGCCGGCCATCAGCGCCATGCCGCCCAGCCGCGGGGTGTCCACCGCGTGCACGTCCCGGTCGCGGGGCTTGGCCACCGCACCCCAGCGGGTGGCCAGCAGCCGGGCGAGCGGGGTGCACAGGTAGCTGCCCAGGGCGGCGATCAGGCCGACCAGGGCGTATTCCAGGGACGGATGCACGCGCTACCGCTCGGCTCAGCCTCGCGGGTTGGGGTACGCCGGGTGGGCGCCGACCAGTTCGCCGACCTCCGCCCGGACCGCGGCGTGCACCGACTCGTCCTCGGTCGTCGCCGCCCGGCTGATCAGCTCGGCGATCTGGCCCATCTGTGGCTCGGTCATGCCCTGGGTGGTCACCGCCGGCGAGCCGATCCGGATTCCGGACGCGATCGACGGCGGCGCCGGGTCGTTCGGGATGGCGTTCTTGTTCAGCACGATGCCGGCCGCGTCGCAGCGGGCCTCGGCCTCCTTGCCGGTGACGCCGATGTTCTGCAGGTCGATCAGTGCCAGGTGGGTGTCGGTGCCGCCGCTGACCGCACGCATGCCGCGCTCGACCAGCCCGGCCGTCAGCGCCTGCGCGTTGGCGATCACCTGGCGGGCGTAGGCCTGGTATTCCGGGGTGGCGCACTCGGCCAGGTTGACCGCCTTGGCGGCGACCGCGTGCATCAGCGGGCCGCCCTGCATCATCGGGAAGACCGCCTTGTCCAGCTTGGCGGCATGCTCGGCCTTGCACACCAGCGCGCCGCCGCGCGGGCCGCGCAGCACCTTGTGGGTGGTGAAGGTGACCACGTCGGCGTACGGCACCGGGGACGGGATGGCCTTGCCGGCCACCAGTCCGATGAAGTGCGCGGCGTCCACCAGCAGGATCGCGCCGACCTCGTCGGCGATCTCGCGGAACGCGGCGAAGTCGATCAGCCGCGGGATGGCCGAGCCGCCGCAGATGATCAGCTTGGGACGGTGCTCGCGAGCCAGCGTCCGGACCTGGTCGTAGTCGATGTCCTCGGTCTGCGGATGCACGCCGTAGTGCACCGCGTTGAACCACTTGCCGGAGAAGCTGACCTTGGTGCCGTGGGTGAGGTGGCCGCCGTGCGGCAGCGACATCGCCAGCAGGGTGTCGCCGGGCTGCAGGAACGCGCCGTACACCGCCAGGTTGGCGCTGGCGCCGGAGTGCGGCTGCAGGTTGGCATGGTCGGCGCCGAACAGCGCCTTCGCCCGAGCGATGCCGATCTCCTCGGCCCGGTCGACCACCTCGCAACCGCCGTAGTAGCGCTTGTGCGGGTAGCCCTCGGCGTACTTGTTGCTCAGCGTGCTGCCGAGTGCGGCCAGCACCGCCGGCGAGGTGAAGTTCTCACTGGCGATCAGCTGCAGGCCGCCCCGCAACCGGTCCAGCTCATCCAGCACGACCCCCGCGATCTCCGGGTCGATCTTCTGCAGCGATTCAAAATCAGGGCCCCAGTACTGGTCGGACATGCTTCCTCCCCTGGCAAGTGCGGCAGGTCTTAGCTGGCGCTGCGTCGCGGACGGCCGCCGCCGGATTCTGCAAGCCAGGTTAGCCGACCGAGCTGGCTTCGATGCTCGGCACCACCTCACGCAACGCCGCCAGGTCGATCGCTCCGGCGCGCAGCACGGTGGGCACCTCGCCGGTCAGATCCACGATCGTGGACGGCCGGCCAAGCGGCACCTCGCCGCCGTCCAGGTACACCGACACCGACTCGCCGAGCTGGGCGTAGGCCTGCTGCGCGGTCACCGCCGGCGGCTGGCCGGTCACGTTGGCGCTGGAGACCGCCATCGGGCCGGTTTCGGCCAGCAGTTCCAGCGCGACCGGGTGCAGCGGCATCCGCACCGCGACCGTGCCCCGGGCATCGCCGAGATCCCAGGCCAGCGACGGCGCGTGCTCCACCACCACGGTCAACCCGCCCGGCCAGAACGCCTCGATCAGATCCCGCAGCACCGCGGGCACGAAGTTGACCAGGCCGTCGATGGTGGACCAGGAACCGACCAGCACCGGCACCGGCATGTCGCGGCCGCGGCCCTTGGCGGCCAGCACGCTGGCCACCGCGCTGGAATTGAAGGCGTCCGCTCCGATGCCGTACAGCGTGTCGGTCGGCAGCACCACGACCGCGCCGGACCGCACCGCGCGAGCCGCCGCGGTGATCGCCAGCGGGCGGTGGGTCAGGTCGGCGCAATCCAGGATCTCGCTCATGCAGCAGATCTTGCCGGATCGCCGCGGCAGCCCGCGCTGCCGCATCCGGTCAGTGCGCGGGGCTAGCCAGCGCCGACCCCCGAGTGCCAGGATCAGGGCGATTTAGCCGTTCGGTCCGTTTCCACCCGGGAATTCGAGCTGGCCGGCTCGACGCCCGAGAGGAATCCCCGCATGGCAACCCCATCCCCATCTCTGCTCCACCGGCCGGGTCGGCTGCTCGCCGCGCTGGCCGCGCTGCTCGCGGCGACCGCGCTGGTCGGCTTCAGCCGGCCGGCTCCGGCATCGGCGCTGCCCACCGGCGGCGCCTGGGCGGTCAGCCTCGGCGACTCCTACATCTCCGGCGAGGCCGGCCGGTGGGCCGGCAATTCCGATGACTCCAGCCAGACCGACGCGCTCGGCCCGACCGCCTACGACGACGCGGGCAGCTCCGAGGCGATCCCCGGCTGCCACCGGTCGAAGTCCGCCGAGATCGGCTTCGGCACCATCAGCTCGGCCAACCTGGCCTGCTCCGGCGCCACCACCGCCACCCAGCCGTACTCCTCGGGCAGTGACTTCAAGCCGGGGCTCGATTTCTACAACGACGGGGCCGGCCACATCGGCCAGGCACTGGCGCTGCAGAACTTCGCCGCCAGCCACCGGGTCAGCCTGGTGGCGGTGTCCATCGGCGGCAACGACTTCAACTTCGGCTCCATCGTGCAGGACTGCGTCGTGGACTTCCTCACCTCACCGACCTGGTGGAAGAACTACTGCGACGACGACTCCTCGGTCACCGCCAACTTCACCGGCTCCAATCTGGCTGCGGTGCAATCCCGGATCGCCGGCGCGTTGCGCAACGTCAACAGCGCGCTGGCCAATGACGGTTATGGCACCGGCGACTACTCGATCGTGCTGCAGACCTACCCGTCCCCGCTGCCCGGTGGTTCGGGCTTCCGATACAGCGAGTCCGGCTTCACCCGGCAGAGCACCGGCGGCTGCGGGTTCTGGAACACCGACGCCAACTGGGCCAACGCCAGCGCGCTCCCCAACATCAACACCACGGTGCGCAACGCCGCCGCCCAGAGCGGACTACCCAACATCAAGATCCTGGACGTGTCCGGCCTGCTTATCGGACGCCGGCTCTGCGAGACGGGCGTGCACATGCTCAGCGAGACCTCGCTGGCCAGCTGGCGCAGCCCCGGGGCGGTGGATGCCAGCGAGTGGATCGAGCAGATCAGAACCGTCTCCACGGTGTTCGGGCCGTACTACGTGCAGGAGTCGCTGCACCCGAACTACTGGGGCCAGCTGGCGCTGCGCAGCTGCCTGCGCCAGGCCTACAACAACGGCGCCGTCCGGGGCGGCACCTGCTCCCGCTCGGCCAACGGCCTGGATTCGCTCGGCGAACCGAACGTTTCGCTGCAGTGACTGGGGGTTTCGTATCCGATTTGGCCGCCGTGGCGGGTGAATCGGATACGAAACCTCAGGCCCGTACGGCGCGGGCGAAGCGGGGCCGGCCGGCCAGGTCCGGCCGGTCGGCCACCTCCCGCCACTGCCCCGAGCCCCGCAGCAGCGCCGGCAACGCCTCACCGTGGCTGGCGTCGTGCTCCACCACCAGCAGGCCACCGGGGCGCAGCAGCCGGCCGGCCGTGCGCAGCACCGCGGGCATCGCCCGCAGCCCGTCCGGACCGGCGAACACCGCCCGGTCCGGATCGTGGCCGATCTCCGGAGCCAGCTCGGCCCGCACCGACTCCGGCACGTACGGCGGGTTGCTGAGCACCACGTCGACCAGGCCGGCCAGTTCAGCCAGCAGCTCCGGCGCGCCGATATCGGCGGCCAGCACCTCGATGGGCCGGTCCCCCGCGGCGGCCCGTTCGGCGGCGTTGCGCCGCAGCCAGCCCAGCGCTACCGGGTCGGCCTCGACCGCGATCACCCGGTTCGTCGGGTACTCGTTGGCCACCGCCAGCGCGATCGCGCCGCTGCCGGCGCACAGGTCGACCACCAGGCCGGCCGCGGTGAGCGCATCGGCGGCCAGCTCGACGATCAGCTCGGTCTCCGGACGCGGGATGAACACCCCTGGGCCGACGGCCAGCTCCAGGTACCGGTACGGCGCCCGCCCGGTCAGGTGCTGCACCGGAATGCCGGTTGCCCGGCGCTCGACCAGCTCGGCGTACCCGGTTGCCTGCTCCGGGGTCAGCGGTGGTTGGGTCGCCAGCCGCCCGCGGGGCAGCCGGAGCAGGTGGGCCAGCAGCAACTCGGCATCCACTCGGGGCGAACCGACGCCGGCCTCGGTGAGCCGCCCGGTGGCCGAGCGCAGCGCCGCCTGCACCGCAACCGGGCCGGCAGCCTGCTCAGTCACGCACCCGACAGCGCCGCCTCGACGTCGGCGCGGATGAGCGCGTCGATCACGTCGTCGAGCGCACCGTCCAGAACCTGATCGAGGTTATAGGCCTTGAAGTTCACCCGATGGTCGGCGATCCGGTTCTCGGCGAAGTTGTAGGTACGCACCCGCTCGGAGCGGTCCACCGTGCGCACCTGCGAGCGGCGGGCATCGGATGCCTCCTGGTCGGCCTCCTCCTGGGCCTGGACCAGCAGCCGGGCGCGCAGCACCCGCAGGGCGGCTTCCCGGTTCTGCAGCTGGCTCTTCTCGTTCTGCATGGCCACCACCGTGCCGGTCGGCAGGTGGGTGATCCGGACCGCCGAGTCGGTGGTGTTGACGCTCTGCCCGCCCGGCCCGGAGGACCGGTAGACGTCGATGCGCAGGTCGTTCATGTCGATCTCGACGTCCACCTCCTCGGCCTCGGGCAGCACCAGCACGCCGGCCGCCGAGGTGTGGATGCGGCCCTGCGACTCGGTGACCGGTACCCGCTGCACCCGGTGCACGCCGCCTTCGTACTTCAGCCTCGCGTAGACCGGGTTCTCCGTGCTGCGCGACCGGATCGCCACGGTGACCGACTTGTGGCCGCCCAGGTCGGTCTCCTCGTCGTCGAGCACCTCGACCTGCCAGCCCTGCCGCTCGGCGTAGCGCAGGTACATCCGCAGCAGGTCGCCGGCGAACAGCGCCGACTCGTCACCGCCCTCGCCGGCCTTGACCTCCAGGATCACGTCCTTGATGTCGTTCGGGTCCTTGGGCACCAGCTGCTGGCGCAGCCGGGTCTCCAGCTCCGGGATGCGGGCCGCCAGCTCCTCGGCCTCGGCCTGGAACGTCGGATCCTCGCCGGCCAGCTCCCGGGCGGCCTGCTCATCGGCTCGCACCGCGTCGAGTTCCCGGGAGGTGCTGACGATGGGGGCCAACTGGGCGAACCGGCGGCCCAGCCGGCGGGCCGCGTTCTGGTCGGCGTGCACCGCCGGATCGGCCAGCGCCGCCTCGGTCTCGGCGTACTCGGCCAGCACCTGGGCCAGCGTGCCGGAGCCGTCCGGTGTGCTCATCGGAATCATCCTCGCGAAAGTGCAGTCGCCGTACGTGCGGGGGGCCAGACATAAAGAAACGGCGCCCGTGGCCATCCGCGGGATCGCGGATGCGCCAGGGGCGCCGTCGCAGTAGCTAGGAGGTGGTGCGCTGACGCTTGCCGTAGCGCTTCTCGAACCGGTCCACCCGGCCACCGACGTCCATGATCTTCTGCTTGCCGGTGTAGAACGGGTGGCAGGCCGAGCAGACCTCGGCGTGCAGCTGGCCGGACTTGGCCGTGCTGCGGGTGGTGAAGGTATTGCCGCACGAGCAGGTCACCTGGGTGACCACGTACTCGGGGTGGATGCCGTTCTTCACGATGGTTCCCTCTCTGGGCACCGAGGGGCGGTGCCGGTAGTGGCCGCCGGGTCGCCCTGGATCGTGCGGGCGGGCGTGAACCGGAGCCGGGTTCGTCAACCAGACAGTGTGCCAGTACTGGTTGCGCTCATCCAAACGCACCGGGCAGGCCGAACATTCCGGTAGCTGACGGCGTCGGACGGCGGCGCCAGCGGGCATGATCGAGCCATGCGTACCCGGCTGCCCAGCTGGTCGGCCACCTCGCCGGCCGGCCGGCTGCTGCTGGCGATTGCTGCGGTGCTCGCCGTGCTGGCTGCCGGCGCGTTCGCGGTGGCACTGCGCATCCCGCCCACCCGGGTCGTGCACACCGCGCGCGCCGACGCGCCGAGCACCGCCGCCCAGGACGCCGGAGGGTGCCCGGTGGGCGTCAGCTGCGGGGTGCGCTCCGAGCTGCCCGGCCACATCCGGGAGGCCATCGGGCGAGCCTTTCCGACCGGGCGGCTGCTGTGGCAGAGCAGCACGGTGGACGCCGGCACCGGCGAGCTCTACCAGGCACAGGCGGCGGTGGTGATCGGGTCGGCGGTCAGCCTGCTGGTCACTGCCGGCTGCCTGCCGGGCTCGACCGCGCGGGACGCTGCGGTGGAGCAGACCTCGGCCGACCAGCGCTCGGATCTGGCCGGCAACCAGGTGGCGCTGCTCACCCTCCGGCACTGGCGGGTGCCCGGAGCGCTGGGCTGCCAGCTGGACGTACTGCTGTCGGCGCCGGACGACGGGGAGTTCTTCCGGCCCAACCTGGATCGGTTCGCGCACGACCCGGCAGCCCAGGTCCGGTCATGAGTCGCCGGAAGCCCGACTGGGTGAGCGAGGTGCGGCTGACGGTCTACGACGGCCCGGCCGAGTCCGACGCCGCCGACCGGGACGAGCCACTCGAGCCGGCCGAGCCGTCCGAACCTGCGCCGGCGGAGGATGACCGGCCGGCCGGAACCGGCTTGCCGCTGCGCTGGTGCGCGCTGCTGGCGATGGTCGCGCTGGTGCTGGCGCTCACCGGCGGCGGCCTGCTGAACGAGCGGCGCGCCCGGACGGTGAACAGCACGGTGCTGCGCTATGACCATCCTCGCGGTGTAGACCTTGCCGGCTGCCCGCGCGACGACGTCTGCCAGCCGCTGCCGGACGCGGCGCTGGCCGGCTGGCTGCCGCCGGAGCTGGCCCATGCCACCGTGCTGGCCTCCAGCCTGCTGCTGGACTCCACGACCAGCCAGACCATCCACACGATGCAACTGCTGGCCATCGACGGCCTCACCCTGACGGTGGCCGGTCAGTGCGTTCTCGGCGCCGAGCCGGTGCCGGTCCGGAACACGGTCACCGAAGCGGCGACCGGCCGCGGGCCGACCACGGTGGCGTTCGTGCGGCCAGGCAAGGTTGCCGGCTGCAGCACCGCACTGACCGTCCGGGTGCCGCCCGGCAAGCCGGTGCCGATGCCGTTCCTGCGCAAGCTCGCCGACGAGTTGCCGCAGCGGCTGGTGGGCTGAACCGGCTGGTCCGTCCGGACCCGGTGAGGACCCGGGCGGACCAGCGCTCGACTCAGCCCTTCACGCCACCGGCGGTGAGCCCGCTGACGATGCGGCGCTGGAACAGCAGCACCACGATGACCAGCGGCACGGTGACCACCAGGCCGGCGGCCATCGTCTGGGTGTACGGCACGATGTGCGGCCCGGCGGTGAAGTCCGGCGATGGCCACCGTCGACGGTGCGACGCTGGTCTTGCCGATGGACAGCACGCTGGAGAGCAGGTACTCGTTCCAGGAGGCCAGGAACACCAGGATCGCGGTGGTGAACAGCGCCGGTGCGGCCAGCGGGAAGATCACCAGTCGGAAGGCCTGGCCGGGGGTTGCTCCGTCCACCCGGGCGGCCTGTTCCAGCTCCCACGGCATGTCGGCGAAGAAGCTGGTCAGCGTGTAGACCGCCAACGGCAGCGAGAACGAGATCTGCGGGATGATCAGCGCCTGGTAGGTCCCCAGCCAGCCCAGGTTGGTGAACAGCTGGAACAGCGGGGTCAGGATGGCCACGCCCGGGAACATCGAGGCGCCCAGGATCGCGGCGAGCACCAATCCCTTGCCGCGGAAGGCCAATCGCGCCATCGCGTAACCGGCGAACACGCCGATGGTCATCGCCACGAAGGTGACCACCGCGCCGATGATCAGGCTGTTGATCAGCGAGCGGCCGAACGGAGTTGATCGAGGTGTCGAAGGCGTACCTGAAGTTCTTCAGCGTGACGTGGCTGAAGAACGGCGTGGTGTCGTAGGTGTTGGCGTTGTTGCGGAAGGCCAGCACGACCATCCAGTAGAACGGCAGGAAGCACCAGACGATCGACCAGGGCGATCACCAGGCCGGTGCCGACGTTGCCCCAGCGAAACGGCCTCTGCGGGTCTCGACAGGCACAGCTGCGCGGGGCGCAGCGACGGTTGCGGTGGTCATCTCACTTCGCTCCCTTCGCCTGCGCGCCGATGATGTTGGCGTTGAACAGCCTCACCATGCCGAGCGCGATCGCGAAGATGAAGATGAAGGTGATGGTGGACAGCGCCGATGCCGAGTTGAGCCCGGTGTTCAGCTGCTTGACCACCAGGATCGACACGGTGGTGGTGCCGTTGGCGCCGCCGGTGAGGATCGCACGGCAGGTCGTACATCCGCAGCACGTCCAGGGTCCGGAAGATGACCGCGACGGCCAGCGCGGGCTTGACCAGCGGCAGCGTGATCCGGGTGAACCGCTGCCAGGCGTTGGCGCCGTCGACCCGGGCCGATTCGTAGAGGTCGCGCTGAAATGCCTTGCAGGCCGGCCAGGATGAGCAGCGCGATGAACGGCGTGGTCTTCCAGACGTCGGCGATGACGATTGCGGTACGCGCCGGCCACTGCGATGACGTCCACTGGGTAGTGCAGTGCCGAGCACCTTGTTCAGGATGCCCTGCGGGTCGAAGATCACGATCCACAGCTTGGAGGTGACGGCGGTCGGGATCGCCCACGGCACCAGGATCGCGGCACGGACCAGGCCGCGGCCCTTGAAGGCCCGGTTCATCATCAGCGCGAAGCACATGCCGATGACGGTCTCGATGGTCACCGTGACGACGGTGAAGAAGATGGTGACCCGATCGAGGCCCAGAACTGCGAGCCCAGGGTGCCGGTCGGGCACTTGCCGGTGCCGCCGCCGGTCGGTCGGGCACTGCTGCAGCAGCCAGTGCTTGTAGTTGGTCAGGCCGACCCAGTGCGAGGCATTGCTGAAGAAGCCGGTCGACGGGTCGAGGCCGGGGTCGGACTGGAACGACTGGTAGATCCCCTTGACTGACCGGATAGCCGACGACGAGGACCAGCAGCACGATGGTCGGAGCGACCAGCATGAGGGCAAGCCGGCCCTCTCCGGTCTTGATCTTGTTGCGTTTGGCCGGTGGCGGCGACGACACCGTCGCCGTCTGTTCGGCACTTTCGGCTGCGGGTCCGGCGACTGTCATGAAGCCTCCTCAGGCTGCTGACGAACCTCTCAGGCGCTTGTCGGTGCTGACAGACCGGCGAGATGGGCCACGTACATCGTGGGCCACATCTCGCCGGTCTTCAACGGGCTGCTACTCGCTGCCCACTAGCCAGCGGTGGCCGACTGGATCGCCGACTGCAGATCTGGACAGCGCGTCCTTCGTGCTGACTTCTGCCCTTGCAGTGCCGCGTAGACGTTGGTCTCGATCGCCTCGGTGACGGCCGGGTAGAACGGCGTCACCGGGCGCGGCACCGCGGTCTGGATGCTCGGCCAGCAGGGTCGGCAGGTACGGGAACTTGGCCACCAGCGCCGGGTCGCTGTACAGCGAGGTGATGACCGGAGCCAGGGTGCCCTGGGTGAGGTCGTTGCGCTGGATCTCGTCGGACTCCAGGAACTTCAGGAAGTCGATGTCGGTCGCCTTGTGCTTGGAGTACTGGCTGATCGCGACGCTGTGGCCACCGAGGCTGGAGGCGCCGTGACCGTCCGGGCCGGGCAGCGGCGCGATGCCGAACTTGCCGGCCACCTTGGAATCCTTGCCGGCGAGGATCGCGTCGGCGTACGGCCAGTTGCGCATGAAGACCAGCTGGCCGGCCTCGAAGGCGTTCAGGCTCTGGGTCTCCTGGAAGCCGAGGGCCTCCTTGGGGATGTAGCCCTGCTTGAAGCCGTTCACCAGGAAGTCCAGGCCCTTGGCTGCGTGCGGCGGTGTTGACGTCCGGCGTCTTGCCGTCGTCCTTGACGATCTGGCCGCCGGCGGCGTTGATCGCCTCGGCCGCGTTCACCGTCAGGCCCTCGTACTTGGAGAACTGGCCGGCGTAGCAACCGGGCTTGGAGCCGGTGATGGTGTTGGAGGTCTTGCCCTGGCAGTCGGCGATCAGCTGGTCCCAGGTGGTCGGCGCCGTCGGACCAGGTCCTTGCGGTAGTACAGCAGGCCACCGTCGGAGGCGTACGGCGCGGCGAACAGGGTGCCGTTGTAGGTGGCGGCCTTCACGGTGGCCGGCAGCAGCTGGCCGGTGTCGAGGGCGTAGTTGTCCTTCAGCGGGACGAGCCAGCCCTTGGCGGCGAACTCGGCGCGTCCAGACCACGTCGACGGTGACCACGTCGTAGCCGGCGTCCTTGGCCTGGAAGTGCTGCTCGAGGTCGGACAGCTGCTGGTCGGCCTGGTCGGACTGCTGCTTGATCGTCACCTTCTCGTTCGGGTGCGCGGCGTTCCACTGTGTCGGCGATGTACGGCATCGTGCCGCTGTTGTCCTTGCCGGTCACGAAGGTGATCGGCCCGCGGGAGTTGTTTCCCCCACCGGAGGACGATCCCCCACTCTTGCTGGAGCTACAGCCCGCGACGAGGGCCGCCGCGGTGAGCACCGAGAGCGCCGTAACGGCGATCTTTGAACGCATCTACGTTGTGTCCTTCCGATGACTGATAGCGTCAGCGCTTGAAGCGCTTACGGATAACGGTGACCATCGCATTCTCCGCCACCCCTGGGAATACTTCGACTGGCCGACGATACTCAACCGTTACCTCGTTGATAGCTGATGATCATATTGGTCTACCGGCGATACAGCCAGCCGGGACAATTCGTGTTATTGACCACGGCTATTGTCCCGCGCGATAGGCCCTGCGGCGCTGCTCCAACTGTCCGACAACTGCGTCCAAGCTGCGCATCACGACGTGTTTGGCGGTTGGCCTGGTCGGTTGCAGCAGCGAGGGCGGCACGTCCACGTAGCTGCCGTCGACCCGGTTCAGCCGAACGGTAGGCGCACCGCGCACGTTGGGCACCACCTCCAGCTCGGCGAGTTCGGACCATGGCGTCCACCGCTCGCCGGTCAGCATTCGGACGGCGACGCCCTGCTCGGTCGCGACCAGCTGCAGCCGCAGCGCGGCGACGGCCAGGCCGCCGCAGAGCAGGCCGATGGCCAGGGTGCAGATGCGCACCACGGGCGACGGGTGGGCGTAGATGTTCAGCGCCGCGGCACCGACGAGTACCAGCATCAGCAGCGCCGGCTGGTAGGCCGGAATTCGCCAGACCAGCTGGGAATCCTGCTCGCCGGGCGCTGCCATGCCGAGCAGTCTAGGACGGCTGCCGGCCGCGCTGCGCACAAAGCGCCGGCCGGCGAACCAGGTGGTTCGCCGGCCGGCGGGTGACTGCTCAGACACCGCTGAGCACGCGACGTGCTGGTGCTCAGCGGTCGTCGTTGCCCGGGGTGGTCTTGGCGATCTGCATCAGGAACTCGATGTTCGTGCGGGTCTTGCGCAGCCGGTCCAGCAGCAGGTCGATGCCCTGCTGCGGGTCGAGCGCGTGCAGCACCCGGCGCAGCTTGATGACCACCGCCAACTCGTCCGGCGAGAGCAGGATCTCTTCCTTGCGGGTGGACGACTGGTCCACGTCCACCGCCGGGAAGACCCGCTTGTCGGCGATCTTGCGGTCCAGCCGCAGCTCGGCATTGCCGGTGCCCTTGAACTCCTCGAAGATCACCGTGTCGCCGGCCGAGCCGGTTTCCACCAGCGCCGAGGCGATGATGGTCAGCGAACCGCCGTCCTCGATGTTGCGGGCGGCGCCCAGGAACCGCTTCGGCGGGTAGAGCGCGGTGGAGTCCACACCACCGGACAGGATCCGGCCGGACGCCGGCGCGGCCAGGTTGTAGGCACGGCCGAGCCGGGTGATCGAGTCGAGCAGCACGACCACGTCGTGGCCCATCTCCACCAGCCGCTTGGCCCGCTCGATGGACAGTTCGGCCACCATGGTGTGGTCCTGCGGGCGCCGGTCGAAGGTCGAGGCGATGACCTCGCCCTTCACCGACCGCTGCATGTCGGTGACCTCTTCGGGACGCTCGTCGACCAGCACCACCATCAGGTGGCATTCCGGGTTGTTGGTCGCGATCGCGTTCGCGATGGCCTGCATGATCATGGTCTTGCCGGCCTTGGGCGGCGAGACGATCAGCGCGCGCTGGCCCTTGCCGATCGGCATCACCAGGTCGATCACCCGGGTGGTCAGGATGTGCGGCTCGGTCTCCAGCCGCAGCCGCTGCTGCGGGTAGAGCGGGGTCAGCTTGGTGAACTCGACCCGGTTGCGCACCTGGTCGGGCTCGACACCGTTGACGGTGTCGAGCCGGACCAGCGGGTTGAACTTCTCCTTGCGCTCACCCTCGCGCGGCTGCCGGACCGCGCCGGTCACCGCGTCACCGCGGCGCAGGCCATAGCGGCGGACGTAGGAATTGGCGACGTAGACGTCGTCGGAGCTGGCGAAGTAGCCGCTCACCCGGATGAACCACGAGCCCTTGTCGTCGACGTTGTCCAGGATGCCGGCGACCGGCAGCAGGACGTCGTCCTCGGCGATGGTGGGTTCGGCCTCGGTGCGGCCGCCGCCGCCCTGGCTCTGGCCGTCGGTCCGGTCCCGGTTGCGGCCCCGGCGGTCGCGGTAGCGGCGACCGCGACGGTTGCCGAACTCGTCGTCGTCGTCGCCGCCGAGTTGCGGTTGTTGTTCTGGCCGCGGTTCTGGTTGTCCCGCTGGCCGTCGCGGTTCTGGTCCCGCTGCTGGTTGTCGCGGTTCTGATTGTCTCGCTGGCCCTGGCCGCCGTCGCGGTTCTGGTTGTCCCGCTGCTGGTTCTGCTCGCGGTGCTGGCCGTCGCGGGCGGCTCGGCCGCCGTCGCGCTGGCCGCCATCACGCTGGGCGGAGTCCCGCTGGGCGGAGTCGCGCTGGCCACCGTCGCGCTGGGCGGAATCCTGCTGGCGGGGTGCGCTCCGGCCGGCCTGGGCATCCGACTCGGCGGCCTGCTGGCCGCTGCCCCGCTGGTCGGCGGGAGCGTCCATCGCCTCTGCCGGGCTGTCGAGCAAAGCCGGCTGCGGCGTGCCGGCCGCCCGGCTGGCGGTGCGCCGGGTGCGCTTGGCCGGGGCGGCGGCAGCGGTTTCCGTAGCCGCTCCGTTGCTGGCGCTGCCGTTGCTGGCACTGCCGTTACTGCTGCTGCTAGCGCTGGCGTTGCTGGCACTGCCATTGCTGGCCGCGCCCGCGCTGGAACGGGCACCACCGCCGCGCTGGGCCGCCTCGATGGCAGCGACGAGGTCGCTCTTGCGAAGCTTGCTGGTGGGCAGGCCCATCGAGCTGGCCAGCGCCTGCAACTCCGGCAGCAGCATCGAGGACAGGGAGCCGGAACGGCGCTTGGCACGTTCCTGAGCAGTGTTCGACGCGCCGGTCTGGGCGCTGGGCAGGACGCTGAGCTGGTCCTGGGTGTCGGTCACGAGGTGTCGGATCCTTCCGAGGGGTGGTACGCCGTTTTCAATCCGGACGTACACCGAATGTTGAATCGGCTGGTTTCCCGCCGGCCTGATCAAAATTCCGATCAGACTTGTGTTACGGCCGGTGGTCGAATGCCGGGTAGCCGGTTGCTGCCGCTGTGGGGAATTCCAGCCATGAAGGCCGGGGTTTTCGGCTGCTGGGCTCCCGCCATGACTCACGGGCCTCGATCTACACGTATTGCCGCTTCAGCTGTGGGCCCGAAGGAGGTGTACGCCGAGGGTGTCGCACTCCCAGCAGGCCACGTTGCCGAGATGGTAACGCGAGATTGATCTAAGACTAGACGCTACCGCATCGTGGCAGCAACATCGATGCGGCGTGTCGTATTCCGCAATCATTTCGCAATCGCCGGCAGCTCGACCCGGGCTCCATCGCCCGGCATCAGCTCAACACACTCCCAGCCGTCCGGGCAGTGGACCGCCGCCAGCTCGGCCTGCCGGCCGGTGGTCAGGGCCAGCACCGACGGGCCGGCGCCGGAGATCACCGCCGGGATGCCCTGCTCGCGCAGCCGTCCGACCAGCCCGGCACTGGCCGGCATGCCGGCGGCCCGGTAGCGCTGGTGCAGCCGGTCCTCGGTGCCATCCATCAGAAGTTCCGGCCGGCCGGTGAGCGCGAGCAGCAGCAGGGCCGCCCGCCCGGCGTTGAATGCCGCGTCCGGATGCGGCACCTGCGCCGGCAGCGCCGCCCTGGCCGCGGCGGTGGCTGACCGCTCGGGCGGGATGAACAGCACCGCGGAGATGCCGGCGGCGGGCTCCAGCCGGACGGCCCGGGCGACGCCGCCGTCCAGCCAGGCGACGGTGAGGCCGCCGAGCAGGCAGGCGGCCACATTGTCCGGGTGCCCCTCCAACTCGCCGGCCAGCGCCAGCGCCGCGGTGTCGTCCAGCCGCTGGCGGCCGTCCGGGCAGAGGCTGCGGGCCAGCTCGATGCCGGCGACGATCGCGGCGGCCGAGGAGCCCAGCCCCCGCCCGTGCGGGATCCGGTTCACGCAGTGAAGCCGCAGTCCCGGCGGCTGGCCGCCGAGCAGGTCGAAGCAGGCCCGCATGCTGCGCAGCACCAGGTGGCCCTCGTCCAGCGGCACCTGCTCGGTCTGGCGGCCGGACAGTTCGATGGACAGGCCGGCGGCGGTGACCGCCGCCGTGACCTCGTCGTACCGGCTGAGGGCCAGGCCGAAGCTGTCGTAGCCCGGCCCCAGGTTGGCGCAGGTGGCCGGCACCCGGACCCGGACCGGTCGGGCCAGGAAGCGCATCAGGCCAGGCCCAGCTCGACCGCGGCCGCGTGCGCGTCCACCGCGATGGTGGCTGGGGACGGCGCGCCGGAGATGGCCCACTGCGGATCCTTGAGCCCGTTGCCGGTCACCGTGCACACCACCCGGCTGCCGGCGGGCACCAGCCCGGCCCGGGCCGACTTGAGCAGGCCGGCCACGCTGGCCGCCGAGGCCAGCTCGACGAACACCGCCTCGGCGCGGGCCAGCAACCGGTAGGCCTCCAGGATCTCCCGGTCGGTGACCGAGTCGATCAGCCCGCCGGAGGCGTCCCGGGCCGCCTCGGCGAAGGCCCAGGAGGCCGGGTTGCCGATCCGGATCGCGGTGGCGATGGTCATCGGCTCGGCCACCGGCGCACCCAGCACGATCGGCGCCGCGCCGGCAGCCTGGAAGCCGTACATCTTCGGCGCGCCGGCCACCATGCCGTCGCGCTGGTATTCGGTATAGCCCTTCCAGTACGCGGTGATGTTGCCCGCGTTGCCGACCGGGATGCAGTGGATGTCCGGTGCCTCGCCGAGCACGTCGCAGATCTCGAAGGCGGCCGTCTTCTGGCCGTCGATCCGATCGGAGTTGACCGAGTTGACCAACGCCACCGGGTAGTCCACGGCGAGCTTGCGCGCCAGTTCCAGGCAGTCGTCGAAGTTGCCGTCCACCTGCAGCAGCCGGGCGCCGTGCACCAGCGCCTGGGCCATCTTGCCCAGGGCGATCTTGCCCTGCGGCACCAGCACGGCGCACAGCATGCCGGCCCGCACCGCATAGGCAGCGGCCGAGGCCGAGGTGTTGCCGGTGGAGGCGCAGATCACGGCCTTGGCGCCGGCCTCGGCCGCCTTGGAGATGGCCACCGTCATCCCCCGGTCCTTGAACGAGCCGGTCGGGTTGGCGCCCTCCACCTTGAGATAGACCTCGGCACCGGCCCGCTCGGACACCCGCGGTGCCGGCACCAGCGGCGTGCCACCCTCGAACAGGGTGATCACCGGCGTACCGGCGGTGACCGGCAGCCGGTCGCGGTATGCCTCGATCAGGCCGGGCCACGCCGAGCAGCTGCCGGGGCCGGCGTGGTACTGGCGTCCGGGCATCTTGGCGGCCTCCTCTGCTCGATACTCGTGTTCGCTGCGCTGAATGATCAGCGTGCGGCGTTCGCCGATGCTCAGCTTCGCACGGTGAGCGAATCGCCGGTGGCCTCGGCGGAGAAGCCCACGTCGTTGGCCAGCAACTGTTGCAAGCTTTCCCGCCGGACGATCACGGCCGGCTTGCCGTCGGTCACCGCGACCACCGGCGGGCGGGGAATCTTGTTGTAATTGCTGGCCATCGCATGGCAGTACGCCCCGGTGGCGGCCACTGCCAGCAGGTCACCCGGTCGGACGTCGGCCGGCAGCCAGCAGTCGCGCACCACGATGTCGCCGCTCTCGCAGTGCTTGCCTACCACCCGGCAGCGGGTCGGCGGTGCGTCACTGGCCCGGTTGGCCAGCACCGCGGTGTAGGCGGCGTCGTACAGGGCGGTGCGGACGTTGTCGCTCATCCCGCCGTCCACCGAGACATAGGTGCGGGTGCCGCCGCCGTCCAGCGCGATCGGCTTGGTGGTGCCGACCTCGTACAGGGTGATCATGGTCGGGCCGATGATGGCCCTGCCCGGTTCCACCGCGATCCGCGGCACCGGCAGGCCGGACAGTTGGCATTCCCGCTCGACGATGGCCCGCAACCGGCGGGCGATCTCGGCCGGTGCCTGCGGATCGTCGCCGTCCACGTAGGCGATGCCCAGGCCGCCACCCAGGTCGATCTCCGGCAGCTGCTGGCCGTGCTCGGCCCGGATCGCACCGAGCAGCCCGATCACCCGGCGGGCAGCCACCTCGAAGCCGGCGGTGTCGAAGATCTGGGAGCCGATGTGGGAGTGCAGGCCGACCAGCTCCAGCGCGGGTTCGCCGAGCACCCGGGCCACCGCCTCGGCGGCCTGCCCGCTGGCCAGGGAGAACCCGAACTTCTGGTCCTCGTGCGCGGTCGCGATGAACTCGTGCGTGTGGGCCTCGACGCCGACGGTGACCCGTACCAGCACCTTCGGCCGGCGGCCGGCCTGCCGGGCGATCGCGGCCAGCCGGTCGACCTCCTGGTGGCTGTCCAGCACGATCCGGCCGACCCCGGCTGCCACCGCCTCGGACAGTTCGGCACTCGACTTGTTGTTGCCGTGCAGGGCGATGCGGGCCGCCGGCACGCCGCCATGCAGGGCGACCGCAAGCTCGCCGGCGGTGCATACGTCGACGCCCAGGCCCTCCTCGGCCAGGATCGCGGCCACCGCGGTGCACAGGAACGCCTTGCCCGCATAGAACACATCGCCACCGGCGAAGGCATCCACCCAGGTGCGGGCGCGTCGGCGCAGGTCAGCGGTGTCGAGCACCAGCACCGGGGTGCCGTGCTCGGCGGCCAGCTCCGGTGCCGGCAGGCCGGCGATCACCAGCGCCCCGGCCTCGTTCCGGCAGGTGCCGTGCGGCCAGACCAGCGGGTTGAGCGCGTTCAGATCCGCCGGCGGCGCAGGCGGCTCACCACCCGGCAGCAGCTGCCCGTGGCTCGGCCCGGCCGGGTGCGCGGATCGACTCATGTTGATTGGCTCTTCGCGCCAGCGCTCATCGCAGATTCGCTCCGCTCCTCGCCGCTGACGCGGCTGCGATGCTCACTCAGAACTGATTGGCTCTTCGCGCCAAAGCTCATCGCAGATTCGCTCCGCTCCTCGCCGCTGACGCGGCTGCGATGCTCACTCAGAACTGATTGGCTCTTCGCGCCAGCGCTCATCGCAGATTCGCTCCGCTCCTCGCCGCTGACGCGGCTGCGATGCTCACTCATGCCGGATTGCTCTTCGCGCCAGTTACTTGCGATCCGGTGCGGAGACGCCGAGCAGCTGCAAGCCGTTGGCCAGCACCGTCTTGGTGGCCACGTCCAGCCACAGCCGCGAACGGTTCAGGTCGGTGATGGGCTCATCGCCCTTGGGCACCACCCGGCAGTTGTCGTACCAGCGATGGAAGTGGCCGGCGAGCTCCTCCAGGTACCGGGCCACCCGGTGCGGCTCGTGCAGCACGGCGGCCTGGGCAACCACCCGCGGGAAGTCGCCGAGCGCGGTCAGCAGTGCGGTCTCGGTCTCCGCGGTGAGCAGCTCGGGCACGAACGTACCCAGCGTGATGCCCACCGCGTTGGCGTTCTTGATCACGTTCGCGGTCCGGGCATGGGCGTACTGCACGTAGTGCACCGGGTTGTCGTTGCTGGCCCGGACCAGCAGGTCCAAGTCGATCTCCAGCGTCGAATCGGCCGAGGAGCGGGCGAGCTGGTAGCGGGCGGCGTCCACCCCGACCGCATCCACCAGGTCTTCCAGAGTGATCACGTTGCCGGTCCGCTTGCCCATCCGTACCGGCTTGCCATCCTTGACCAGGTTGACCAGCTGCCCGATCAGGATCTGCAGATGCTCGCCCGGGGTGTCACCGAAGCAGGCGCACATGGCCATCAACCGGCCGACGTAGCCGTGATGATCGGCGCCGAGCATGATCACCACCCGGTCGAAGCCGCGCTCCCGCTTGTTCAGGTAGTAGGCCAGGTCCCCGGCGATATAGGCCGGCTCGCCGTCGGTCTTGATCACCACCCGGTCCTTGTCGTCGCCGTGGTCGGTGGTGCGCAGCCAGACCGCGCCGTCGGCCTCGTAGATCTCGCCCTGCGCGCGCAGCCGGTCCACCGCGTGCTGCACCGCGCCGGAGTCGTGCAGGGAGTTCTCGTGGAAGTAGACGTCGAAGTCCACGCCGAACTCGTGCAGGCTGGCCTTGATCTCGGCGAACATGAGCTCCACGCCGTACTTGCGGAACTCCTCCTGGGCCTGCTCGCGGGGCAGGTCGGTGATGCCCGGGTGCTCGGCCACGATCCGGCCGGCGATCTCGCCGATGTAGGAGCTGGCGTAGCCGTCCTCCGGGGTCGGCTCGCCGAGCGCGCTGGCCAGCAGCGACCGGGCGTAGCGGTCGATCTGGGCGCCGTGGTCGTTGAAGTAGTACTCGCGGGCGACCCGGGCACCGCTGGCCTGCAGGATCCGGGCCAGCGAGTCGCCGACCGCCGCCCACCGCACGCCGCCGATGTGCACCGGGCCGGTCGGGTTGGCCGAGACGAACTCCAGGTTGATGTTCAGACCGGCCATTTCGGTGTTGTGGCCGTACTCGGGTCCGGCCTCGACGATGGTGCGGGCCAGCTCGCCGAGCGATCCGGCCTGCACGGTGATGTTCAGGAAGCCCGGGCCGGCCACGTCCACCGCGGCGATGCCGTCGGCCTCCAGCAGTGCCTTGGCGATCGCCTCGGCAACCTCCCGGGGCGGCCGGCCGGCCGAGCGGGCCAACCGCAGCGCGACATTGCTGGCGTAGTCGCCGTGCGACCGGTTTCTGGGTCGTTCGACCACGATCTCGCCCGGAATCTCGGCGGTGAAGGCGCCGGAGTCGACGGCGCGCGCCACCGCGACCCGGATTGCGGAGCTGAGTTCGTCAGGGGTCACGGATCCATGCTAGTTGCGGCCCGCTGCCCAATTTCGGCGCGCCGGCCGGGATTCAACCTGGGCCGGCCGCGGACTTAGCCCGGGGCCGCTCGCGGATTCAGACCGGGGCCGCTCGCGCGCTCGGGCACCGAAATCCCGCGAATGCACCCCGTCACAGCCAGACGACCTAGACTCTGGCGCGACCCCTCCTCCAGGCGACGCGCACGAACGAAAGCGACTCGATGACCAATCCGACCAGGTCGGCCCCCGGCGGCAAGAAGCGCCCCGCCAACCAGCAGACGACCGGCCAGCGGAAACCTGCCGCCGACAAGCCGAGCCAGACGACCGGCGCGCGGCCGGGCGGCCAGAGCACCGGCAACCGTCCGCCCGGCGCCCGGACCCAGGCCAACCGGGCCCAGTCACGCAAGATCGTCAACCAGCGGCAGACCTCGTGGGGCCTGATCGGCGTGACGGCGTTCATCGTGGTGCTCGCGACCGTCGTGATCGGTTACGCGGTGCATGCCGGCATCAGCAAGAACGCGTCCTCGGATCCGAACAAGATCAAGGGCATCGTGCACAAGGTCTTCACCAGCGGCGATCACCAGACCACGGTCATCAAGTACACCGATTCCCCACCGTTCGGCGGGCCGCACTCGCCGATCTGGGCGGACTGCACCGGCACGGTGTACCCCAACCAGATCGCCAGCGAGAACGCGGTGCACACCCTGGAGCACGGAGCGGTCTGGATCGCCTACAAGCCCGGGCTGCCGGCCGACCAGCTGGACGTGCTGACCAAGCTGGTGTCCGGCCAGCAGTACATGCTGCTCACCCCGTACGAGGGTTTGAAGAGCAACATCTCGCTGCAGGCCTGGGGCTACCAGCTGTTCGTGGACTCCGCGAAGGACAAGCGGATCAAGACGTTCATCAAGGATCTGCGGCTGAGCCAGAAGAACACGCCGGAGTTGGGCGCCAGCTGCACCAACGCCGACTTCAAGACCCACCCCTCCACGCCGGGTCACCCGACCGTCTCCTGATTCGGACGCCATGACCGCTCTAGCCGATCCCGAACTGGCCACTCCGCCGCCGGACGCGCCGCGCCGACCGTCCGGCCCGATCACCGCGATGCTGGCGGTGATCGCGCTGGCGGTGCTCGCGATGTTCGGCGCCGGCGGCTTCCTGCTCGGTCACCAGGCCGCCGCCCGGCCGGACGCCAACTCGGTCGATGCCGGCTTCGCCTGGGACATGTCGGTGCACCACCTGCAGGCGGTGACCATGGCCGGCTACGCCCGCGACCACACCACCGACGGGGTGATCCACGAGCTGGCCTACGACATCGAAACCAGCCAGTTCAACCAGGTCGGCCAGATGCAGGGCTGGCTGGACAGCTGGGGCCTGCCGTCGCAGAACCCGAACCCGCAGATGGCCTGGATGTCCGGCTCCGGGCACGACCACAACCTGGCCAACGGGCTGATGCCCGGCATGGCCACCCAGCAGGAGATCGGCAAGCTGGAGACCATGACCGGCAAGGCCATGGACATCTACTTCCTGCAGTTGATGCTGCGCCACCACCAGGGCGGGCTGCCGATGGCCGAGTGGGCGGCCGCACACGCCAAGGAGGGCTACGTCCGCAACGCCGCGCAGAAGATGGCCACCGGGCAAGGCGCGGAGATCCTGCTGATGGAGAAGTTGCTGCGCGAACGCGGGGCCAGCCCGCTGCCGCCGCCGGGCTGAGGCCCGTAGCTGGTTCTGGGCCGGCTTCTGGCGGCTGGTAGTCTTTCCCACGGTTCGCGACGCGGTTCGGGTCGTGACCGGGCCATCATCGGCCCCCGTAGCTCAGGGGATAGAGCGCTACCCTCCGGAGGTAGAAGCGCAGGTTCGAATCCTGCCGGGGGCACACCTCGGGAGCCGATGGCGCCCTTTCCAACGCAACCACTCGACGCCATGCTTCCGCACCCTGGGTGCGGCCGATCCCACTCCCCCTAGCCGTCGATCCGGGACGCGCCCGATCTGACGTGAATTAGTGCGTGCTGGCCAGGTCCCTGGGAGGTCAAGTCAGGGGCGTTCGAGTCCGAGCGCGAATCCGTTCCAGGAGTTGGGGCCGAGGACGCTATCGATGGGTCCGGTGTAGGAACCGAATCTTTGGGCGTAGACCTGCACGTAGTGACAGGTGTTCGGGCCGGGTTCCCCGTCGATCGGGCCCGTGTAGCCGACATTGGCGCAGGTGATCTGGATACCTTTGATCGAGTTGACGCCCCAAACTCCGTCGATCGGTCCGGAGTAGCGGCCACGGGCCGCCAAGTCGGCCTGGATCCGTTTCTGGGTGGTGCTGTCTGGGGCGTTCCACGCCCAGGTGCTGCCGCCCCCGCCGCCGTTGGGCGTCCACGCCTGGACCGGGATCTGAGGGTTGGATCCGTTCCTATACGACCATCCCAGGTAGGCACCACCGGTGTAGCCGGACAGCTTGCTGATGTAGAGCCCGTGGCCGAACTCGTAATAGTGGGTCCCGTCAGCTTGCGGGGAGGTGTTGATGCAGTAGCCGTTGCCGATGTTCGTCACAACGTGGCCGGCCGAGGAGGCGTCGTAGTAGGAAAACGAACCGGGCGGCGCCGAGGCCATGTTCTTCGAAGCGATACTGCTGGCGTTGTAAGCGGCCCGCGCGGTGCTGTAGGTCTGGATCTGCGAGTCGCTCAAACCCGCGGCCCTTTCAGCCCAGAACTGCGCAGCCTGGCAATTCTCGGCCCAGTTATAGGACGAGCCATGATAGGCGATAGCCAGTTGGTTGATCCTGTCTCCCAAGGTAATGGCGTCCGTCGTCTCGGCCCAAGCAACAGCCGGCAGGTTCAGGACGCCCAGACCAGCCACGCCTGCACCACCCACACCGAGCAACTGGAGGAAGCGGCGCCGGTCCACGCCTCGCGCCTTACCTGCGAATTCGGTGCCACGAGAATTGGGCATAACGGAGCCTTTCTGCCAAGCGGGAGAAAAGGAACACTAGCCGCGACGGCGCTGCGGGACAAGAGCAGCTCGTGCTTCGCTGCAGCGCGCGCATAGCACGGGTTTCATCCCGCTTGCGGGTCGAACATTCGCAGCCGGTTGCGGGCAGCGACATAGCGCAGATCGCGAATCTCGTCCGCGCTCGGCTGTGCTGAGAACACCACGGCCAGGTAGCGATCGTCCGGGCCGCCGGGCCTGGGTAGCAACCTCATCGCCGTCCAGTCCGGATCGCTGGCCAGCAGGTCACGGCGGAAATCGGCCACTCCGGCACAGGGTTCGACACATTCCCCGTCACCGAGCCGCAGCCGCTCGGCAACCTCGGCATCGGTGAACCCACCAGCCGTCGCGCCCCAGAACAGCAGCCAGTAGTCCACCGGCCAACCTTACGAAACCGCGGCTGGCCGACGAAGACGATCAGCTCACGTTCACCGAGGTGTCGTCGAGAACGAACGACGTCTGGTACAGCGAGTCCTCCGCGCCGGTGAACTTCAGCGTGATGGTCTTCCCGGCGTAGCTGGCCAGGGTGAACGAGTGCAGGCTGTAACCGGTGTTGGCGTTCAGGTTCGAGTACGTATACAGGTTCGCCAGCACATTGCCCGCACTGTCCAGGGCCTGCAGCGTGAGCGTGTCGTACTTCGTGGTCGTGGTGGTCTCTGCCGTGTCGATGTGCATGTAGAAGTTGAACTTGTAGGTGGTGCATCCGGTTGGCAGCGACACTGTCTGGGACAGCGTGTCGGTATGGGTACTGCCGTAGCCGTCCAGCCACGCCTTCCAGGAGCCGGTACGTGCCGCCTCGGTGGTGTTGTTGCTGACCACGCCGGAGGTGGCGGACCAGGGTGGCGCGGTGCCGGTCTCGAATCCGGGGTTGCCGAGCAGTTGCGCGGCGGTGCAGCCGGCACTCGGCTTGGCACTCGCCTCATTGCTCTTCGGTCCCTCGCCGAGCGAGTTCACCGCGGAGACCTTGTAGTAGTACGTGGTGCCGTTGGTCAGGCCGGTGTCGTTGCAGGAGGTCACGTTGCCGAGGCCGCTGCATCCGCCGCTGGTGAGCAGCGTTTCGCTGCCGCTGGAGGTGCCGCGATACACCCGGTAGGACGTGATCGCCACACCGCCGTCGCTGGCCGGGGCCGCCCAGCTCAGCGACGCCTGGCCGTTGCCCGCGGTCGCGGTCAACCCGGTCGGCGCGCCCGGTGGTGTCCCGGCGATCGGCGAACCAGTGATGCTGACGGTGGAGGTGGCCGACTTCACCGGCGAGGAGCTGTCTTTGGCAGTCAGCGTCGCGGTGAACGTGCCGGCGTTGTTGTAGGTATGGCTGGGGTTCTGCGCGGTGCTGGTCGCCGAGCCGTCGCCGAAGTTCCAACTGTAGGAATACGGCGGCGTGCCACCGGTGGCAGTGCCGGTGAAGGCGACGGTCAACGGAACCTGGCCGGAGGTCGGGTTGGCCGAGGCGGTGGCGGCCAGCGGATTCCCGACCGCGTTGACCGTGGTGGTGACCGTCGCGGTGGCCGTCTTGACCGGCGAGGAGGCGTCCGTGACGGTCAGCGTCGCGGTGTAGGTGCCGGCCGTGTTGTAGACGTGGCTGGGGTTCTGCGCCGTGCTGGTCGCCGAGCCGTCACCGAAGTTCCAGCTGTAGGAGTACGGCGCCTTGCCGCCGCTGGCGGATCCGGTGAAGTTCACCGTGAGCGGCGCGTTGCCGGTGGACGGCGAGCCGGATGCTATCGCCGACAGCGGCGTGCTGCCCTGGATCCAGAGATCCTCCAGCGGGTCTCCCAGGGCGGCCTGGTCCGCGGTGGTCATCGGGTACGTGCCGAGGCCAAGGTTGTCGTTCGGGTCGATGATGCCCGGGTGGACGTTCTCCATCGTCCGCTCCATCGCCGCCAGCACGTTGTTCGTGGTGTACGCGACGTGGCTGATGTAGCCCTGCTTCATGTACTTCGACGACGCCACGATGACCGTCGGCACCCGGTAGGTGTTGGACACGTGGTCGGGACCGTTGTTGCCGTTCTGGGTGTCGTCATCGGTCACCACGATCACGGTGTTGTCCTTGTACGTCGCGTTGTTCATGATCGAGTCGACGATCTGCTTGGTGACCGAGTCGTTCTTCGGGATGTCCTGGTAGGTGCCCGGGTGGTCGTTGAAAAGTTCGACGTAGGAGTAGGCCGGCAACCCGTTCGCGGAGACGAAGTTCATGAAGCCGTTGCCGACGACCTGGTCGTCGTCGTTCTGGCCCTTGCAGGTGTAGTTGTTGTAGGCGAGTTCCTCCGGGATGGTGGTGCCCGGCCGGTTGACCGGCAGCACCTCGGGCTGGCCGGTGCCCGGGTTGCGCCACTCGCCGCTGCCGCTGTTGAGCATCCAGTAGAAGTCACCGTTCATGACGAAGGTGTACGGGCTGGTGCCGGTGGACGACCCGGTCTGGGTGGCGCACGGGTCGGTGCCTTCGCTGAGCGGGCCGGTAACCCCCTTCAGAAACCGGTCGAACACCGTGCCGGTGGCGGCCGGGTAGGACTGCTGCTGGCTGCTCGATGCCGATTGGGCCGAGAACAGCCACCAGTGGTTCGGACCGCTCGGGGGCTGGGTACCGGTGCTGTAGGAGTCCAGCAGCGAGTAAGTCTTGGCCAGCGTGTGCAGGTTCGGCACGGAGCTGATGTGGTTGGTGCTCTGCACCTGGCCGTTGCAGGTCTGCCCGTTCGTGGCGACCGTGCTCTGGCAGTCGCCGAGGTAGTCGTCGAAGGTGTGGTTCTCCCGGTAGAGGATCACGAAATGGGTGAACGGCGGGAAGTAAGGGGCAAGCGGATTGATCGCCTGGGTCGCGGTCGGGCTGGCCGGCTTCTTGCCGACGCTGGCAGTGGTCTTGCTACCGCTCGCGGTGGTTTTCCCGCTCCGGTCCGGCAAGTTGTGCGGCTGCGGGAACTTGGTGAACTCGGAGCCGTCAGTGGCGAACTTGGCCCCGGTGCAGTTGTAGTCATCCGGCTTGTAGCTCTGCGGACGCTGGCCCTCCGGCAGATCCTTGGCGTCGGCCGGGTCATCGTCGGGATCCCAGTTCTTCAGCGTGCACGAGCCGACACCAGTCGCCGGGTGCACCCCGGCCGCTGCCTGCCCGCCTACGCTTGCGGCCATCACGACGGCGAAGAGGCCGCCCACTGCCACTGTCAACGCCGCTTTCCACCGCTTCATCGGGACTCCTCGGGCAAGAACCGCCTATAACACATATTGGATATCGGGTTCGAAGGTCCCATCGCCCTACTTACGGGTCAAGGCACAGTCGGAGATTCAGAGGAAACTGAGCAGATCGCGGAACCGGCCTGCTAACCCATGGCCGCTTGACCGCCGGTGCGGCGCATACTGAACCTCCACGGCGTGCCGGAAGGGGGCTTTCCATGTTCTGGCTGGTGGCGCTCCCCGGACTGGGTGTGGCGGCGTACCTGATGCGCCGCTGGGCCAAGCGGGCCGATGACATCGAGAACGACTCGGCCTACCTCTACGAGAACGTGCAGGGCCCCGGCTACGGCTCGAAGTTCCTGAACATCCTGCGCGGTCGCGACCGCGATTGAGCGGACCGCGGGCCCGAGGCCGGACCGCGCGCTCGAGGCCGGACCGCGCGCCCGAGGCCGGACCGGTGCCAACGCCGCAGTCCGCGACAGCGACAGCGACAGCGACCGAGGCAACCCGAGTTGGCCGCTCTTGGCCTCCGCGACCGCGCAGGCCGTGGGCGCGCACTGACCGGATGGCCGAATTGCCAGTGAGGGGCGCCTCTCGGTGTCTGCAGGTTGCTTTGTGTCAGCTGACTGCAGGCGAGAGCGGCACCCCAAACGATTGCGTTGGAGAACGACACGGAGGTCACCGCCGAGAATGCAAGCGGTTACGGTGCAATACCCTTAGATTCGCTAACTAAGCGTTGAGAGCTGGCTGGGTCTTTCCATTGACCTGGCGCAGAAAACCGGGCTAACCTGCCATCCGCAGCTCCGCATTCGCGGAGAGCGTCCGGTTTTTCGGGGGAACCGTTCGCGATTGCCCAGGCCCGCATAGCCAGCTCGGTGGCTGGCTTCGCCTACCCCGAAAGGTCCCTCGTCCATGCCCCTTCCCCCCCGTCGCCGAACCGCGACACTGGCCGCCTTGCTCGGCATGTCGGCCTTCGCCATCTCCGGCCTGGCCGTCTCGACCGGTGCGAACGCGGCACCGGCTCAGCCGCAGGCACCGAAGGCGCTGGCGGCCCAGGCCGCGGCCAGCCTGGTCGCCGGCCGGCCCGCCGCGCTGCATGCCAGCGCCAACGACGCCTTCACCGCACATTCGGTGGTCTCGACTCCCCAAGGCCTGCAGTACGTGCCCTACGACCGCACCTACAAGGGCCTGCCGGTCTACGGCGGCGACTTCGTGGTGGTCACCAACGCCGCCGGGCAAGTGCTGTCCACCTCGGTCGCGCAGCAGAGCGCGATCAACCTGGCCAGCGTCACCCCGGCCCGCAGCGCGGCCACCGCGGCGACCACCGCCCGCAGCAAGGCGGCCGGCAAGAGCGTGGACGCCGTCTCGGCCGGCCGGGAAGTGGTCTTCGCCCTGACCGGCACGCCGCGGTTGGCCTGGGAGACGGTGGTGACCAGCCACACCGGCAACCTGCCCAGCAAGCTGCACGTGTTCACCGACGCCAACACCGGCACGGTGCTCTACTCCTACGACGAGGTGCGCGAGGGCACCGGCACCGGCAAGTGGAACGGCCCGAACCCGCTGGCGATCACCACCAGCGGCTCCGGCACCAGCTACACCATGACCGACTCGACCCGGTCGGGCATCTCCTGCCGCGACTTCACCAGCCACGCGGTGCTGTCCGGCACCGACGACGTGTGGGGCAACGGCGTCGGCAGCAACAAGGAGACCGGCTGCGTGGACGCGCTGTGGGACGTCCAGCACGAGTGGAGCATGCTCTCGTCCTGGCTCGGCCGTAACGGCATCAACGGCTCCGGCACCGGCTACCCGATCTACATGGGGCTCAACGACGTCAATGCCTACTGGGACGGCACCAGCGTCTCGGTCGGGCACAACAACGCCGGCGACTGGATCTCCGCCCTCGACGTGATCGGCCACGAGTTCGGTCACGCTGTCGACAACTTCACCCCCGGCGGCATCGGCTCCAGCGCGGTCGCCGAGTTCACCGGTGACGTCTTCGGCGCCCTGACCGAGTCCTACACCAACGAGCCCTCGCCCTATGACACCCCGGACTTCACCGTGGGCGAGTCGGTGAACCTCACCGGCAGCGGCCCGATCCGGTACATGTACCACCCGTCGCTGATCTCCGGCACGCCGGACTGCTACTCCTCCAGCGTGCCCAGCATGGAGACGCACACCGCGGCCGGACCGGGCAACCACTGGTTCTACCTGGTCGCCGAGGGCACCAACCCGACCGACGGCCAGCCGACCAGCCCGACCTGCAACAGCAGCACCATCACCGGCATCGGCATCCAGACCGCCGGCAAGATCTTCTACAACGCGATGCTGGCCAAGACCACCTCGATGAGCTACCTGAAGTACCGCACCGCCACCCTGAACGCGGCCAAGAACCTGTTCCCCGGCGACTGCACCAAGTTCAACGTGGTCAAGGCGGCCTGGGACGCCGTCAGCGTGCCGGCGCAGAGCGGCGACCCGACCTGCACCGGCGGTGGCGGCTCGGTGACGGTGACCAACCCCGGTAGCCAGACCGGCACCGTGGGCACCGCCAAGAGCCTGCAGATGACCGCCAGTGGCGGCACCGCGCCGTACACCTGGTCAGCCACCGGCCTGCCGACCGGCCTTTCGATCAACAGCTCCACCGGCCTGATCTCCGGCACCCCGACCACCGCCGGCAGCTACAGCTCCACGGTCACCGCGCACGACAGCGGCACCGGCACCGGCTCGGTCACCTTCAGCTGGACGATCGGAACCACCGGCGGCGGTTGCTCCGGCCAGCTGATCGGCAACGCGGGCTTCGAGACCGGTACCGCCTCGCCGTGGTCGGCCAGCACCGGCGTGGTGGACAACTCCACCTCCGAGCCGGCCCACTCCGGCAGCTGGAAGGCCTGGATGAACGGCTACGGCACCACCCACACCGACACCCTGTCCCAGTCGGTGACCATCCCCGCCGGCTGCACGGCAACGTTCAGCTTCTACCTGCACATCGACACGGCCGAGACGACCACCACCACGGCCTACGACAAGCTGACGGTCAAGGCGGGCAGCACCACGCTGGCGACCTACAGCAACCTCAACCACAACACCGGCTACGCACTGAAGAGCTTCACCGTCAGCGGCGGCCAGACGGTTTCCCTCAGCTTCAGCGGCACCGAGGACTCCTCGCTGCAGACCTCGTTCGTCATTGACGACACCGCGTTGAACCTGAGCTGACCGATCGCACGACCCGGGGCCGGGCATCCGTTCTGGATGCCCGGCCCCGGCCGTCTCTGCCCTGCTACGGTGCGCACCTCGGGAGTTAGTGGGAGGCGCACATGGCATCGGGCGGATCGCTCACCGGCGACGACGTGCGCCAGGCCGTCTTCGGCAAGCCGCCGGTGGGTAAGCGCGGCTACGACGAAGACCAGGTTGACGCGTTCATGGAGCGGGTCGCGGCCGCCCTCGACGGGTTCGGCTCGCTCACCGCGGCCGAGGTGCACAACGTCATCTTCAGCAAGCCACCACTCGGCAGGCGTGGCTACGACGAGCAGGAGGTCGATGCCATGCTGGACCTGGCCGCCTCGGCGCTGGGCCAACCCGCCGGCACCGATGCTCAGCCACCGGCCACCACCAGCGCGGTGCCGGAACCGCTCAGCGGATACCAACTCCGGCAGGCCGACCTACCCCACGCGCCGATCGGCACTCGCGGTTACGACAGGCGGCAGGTTGATGAGTACCTGGAGCGGCTGGCCACCACGCTCGACCGGTCAGGCGCGTCGCTGCCGTCCGACGAGCTGCGCCGCGTCCCGTTCCCCCTGACGAGCGGCCTGCGCCGCGGCTACCGCGTCGAGGATGTCGACGCCCTGCTCGACCGGGTGCGCGCCGAGCTGCGCCGGCGCAGCGCCGGCTGGTAGTCCCCGGCACCGGCACCGAACCCGCCCGGGGCTACGGCGAAACCCGGACACGGCGAAACCCGGACACGGCGAAACCCGGACACGGCGAAACCCGGACACGGCGAAACCCCGGAGGCCGGCTTTCGCCGGGCCTCCGGGGCCCCTCGCGGCCCGCTACCGCCGCTGGCTGGGATTCAACGCGATGATCAGGTGACCGTCACGTGCGAGATGTCGCAGCGGTTGGTGTCGTTGCTCCAGGTGCTCTGCATCGGGTAGCTGCCGTTGCCCATGGTCACGTTGGCCGACTTGCCCTGGCCGCTGCTGATCCACGCGCACTCGTCGGCGTTCTCCTGGCCGGTGCTGAAGCTGGTCCAGCCGCCCGCCGGGTTCTGGTCGGTGATGGTCTCGGCGTACTCGTGACCCTCGACGATGGTGTAGCCGTCCAGGCTGCTGCCGGGGTTGACGAAGCCCGCACCGCAGCTGGCGCCGACGTCGGACAGGTACGGCAGGTTGGTCAGCGCCACGTCACCGTAGGAGGAGGAGACGCCCAGGTCGCCGTTCCAGTCGTGCCAGGCGCAGAAGCCGTTGGTCTTGTAGTGGTCAGGGTTGGTGCCCTTGGCCGAGAAGATCACGTACTGCGCGTTGCGGTTCAGCGAGGCCGTGGTGTTGCCGAAGTGGCCGGCCGCCTTGACCGCTTCCGAACCGATCTGCGGCTCGCTGGCCGCCGACGGGGCGGCCGCGCTGTTGTCGTACCAGACCCCGGAGAGGGTGCCGCCGCCGGTCGGGTACTTGACGTGCAGGCCACCGGCCGGGCAGCTGGTGGCCCCGTAGGCGACGCCGTCGCAGTACTGGGTCATCACGCCGGACCACTGCTCGCCGCCGGTACCCAGGCCCTTGATCATCTGCTGCACGCGGCCGGCCGCACCGAGGGTGTCGTTGGTGAACTTCAGGTTGCCGTTGCTGTCGGTGCTGGAGGTGCCCCACTGGGTACCCCAGAACACGACGTAGACCTTCTCCTTGCCGGTGGTGACACCGATGCCGTCCACGCCGCCGCCGTACTGCAGGGTGTTGGAGGACAGCGCCGGCTGCACGCCACGGGTGGCCTGGGCCTTCTGCAGCGTCGGCATTGCCTTGAGCTGGTGGGGCTTGGCCTGGCTGGCCGGGCTTGCGGGACTTGCGGTGGCCGCGGCCATGCCGCCGATCAGCGCGGCGGCGGCGACCAGGCCGGTCAGCGCGCTGTACCGCGATGCCTTTCGTGCATCCATGTGACGAACCTTTCGGGGGTAGGGAAAGACAGTCCGTCACTTTCGCGCGAGCTCGAATCGCCTGCAGGGCCGAGAAAGTGACACCACTTTCGGGTGGTGACTGTGCGCGAGACGCTAATCAAACCAGGCGATATGGGTCAACAACCAAACGTCCATTGAGATGAAATTGAGAGGTTCGGGGCGATCTGGACGTTCAGGCCATACCGTCGGACCCGGTTCTGTGCTATCTGGGCTCCCCCGCCGCATCCGGATCCTTGCTGAGCGCGGTCGCCTTGCGCCGCTGCCGCCGGGTCAGCTTGCGGGTGTCGCGCGGCTCGGCGAACGGAGTCTGCTCCGGATGCACGCCGGCCTGGATGGCGCGGGCATGCTGCAACTCGGCGTTGAACTCCGCACCGAGCAGGATCGCGACATTGGTCAACCACAGCCAGACCAGGAAGATGATCACGCTGGCCAGCGAACCGTAGGTCTTGTTGTACGAGCCGAAGTGCGTCACGTACAGGGCGAACAGCGCCGAGGCGACGATCCAGATCAGCACCGCCAGCACCCCGCCCGGACTGATCCACTGCACGCCCGGTTGCTTCACGTTCGGCGCGGCGTAGTAGAGGATCGCCAGCATCGCGCTGACGATGACGATCAGCACCGGCCACTTGACGATGCTCCACACCGTCAGGGCGGTGCTGCCGAGCCCGATCGCGTGGCCGGTGCGATCGGCCAGCGGGCCGCTGAACACCACGATCACGGCGGCCAGCAGGCCCAGCACCACCATCATCAGCGTGATGCCGAGCCGGACCGGGATGGTCTTCCAGACCGGCCGCCCCTCCCCCATCTCATAGATGGCGTTGGACGCGCGCATGAAGGCGGCCACGTAGCCGGACGCCGACCACAGCGCCAGCACCAGCCCGAGCACCGCCGCGATGCCGGCGCTGTTTCGCTGCTGAACGCTGGCGACGATCTGCTGCAGCACCGACTGAACCCCGCCCGGAGTCAGCTCACCGATGTTCCTGAGCAGCTTGTCCGTGGTCGACTTGCCGAGCAGGCCCAGCACCGACACCAAGATCAGCACGCTGGGCGCCAGCGTCAGCACGCCGCGGTAAGTCAGCGCGGCTGCCCAGTCGGACAGGTTGTCGTCGCTGAACCCTTTGACCGAGCGCTTCAGCACTCCCCGCCAGGAGCTGTCGCTCAGGTCGGTCAGGTCGTCCGGTTTCCTGGTGGCCGTGCTGGCCTTGCGCTGTGCCATGATGCCTCGCACATCTCGATGCGACCGGCACTCCTCCGGCTGGGCCGCTGCCGAGCGCCGCCGAACCTCTGGACCGGCCAAGGTCGCCCTAGTCGGCTGCGCGATTCAGCCCGGAACTCGACCGTACTGCAGCCGGCAGCCCACCGTCACCCTCGCAGCGACCGATGCCGCCCCGGCCGCCGAACCGGTAGCGCCGCATGGCAGGGTTGATGCATGACCGATCTGCCCAGCTGGTCCTACACCGGCATCGCCCCGCTGGACGACCTGTCGGTGCTGGAGTCAGCACTGCATGCCGGTCGGGTGTCGGCGGCCGAGCGCGGCTACACCGGCGAACCGGAGATCAGCACCGAGGAGGTCATGCTGACCGGGCCGGAGGACGAGCCGAGTTATGCCAGCGCCACCGAGGCCGGGGATGCCAGCGGAGAATTTCGGCCCACCCACCTGCGGTACCGGATGGACTGGCCGGCCGAGACCAGCTGAACCCCGCCGGACTGGCTCAGCAACCGGATATCTCGCTCAGCAACCGGATATCTCGCTCAGCCGCCGGATCTCGCTCAGCGGTCAGCCGTGGCCCATGGCGATGCCGCCCGGCACCGTCTCGTCGCCGGCCTCGTCGGCCCGCTCCTCCGGATCGGCCACCTCGGAGGTGTCCTCGCCCCGGCGGGCGGCCTCGTCGGCCTCTTCCACACCGGGCAGCGGGCCCTCGGCCGCCGCCTCTTCCACGCTCTTGTCGTCGCCGTCGCTCATGCCGACCCCTGATTCGTCGTCGTGGGTGGCTGCTGCTCAGCCCTGCCTGCCAGCGTAGGCCGGCGAGGCCGGGGTTGGCACGGCCATGGGCATCGTGCTGGTCTCCGACTGGCTGCGTGCTCAGGCGTGCTGCCGGGCTGGCTGCGTGCTCAGGCGTGCTGCCGGGCTGGCTGCGTGCTTAGGCGTGCTGCCGGGCTGGCTGCGTGCTCAGGCGTCCGAGGCGCGGGCGATGGTGGCGCGCGCCCGGCGCACCGCGGGCACCGGGGCCGCGGGCAGCACCTCGGTCAGAAACTCGTAGCCGTGCGCCAGCACCGCGGCGGCTCGCGAGCCGGTCGCGGACCGGCGGCGGACGTCGGCGAGCCAGTCGGCGATATCGCCCCAGCCGGGTGCGGCCAGCGAGCCGCCGACCTGCTGCACCGACAGCGCGGCGCACAAGTTGGCGAACGCCATCCGGTTGCGCAGCGGCCAGTCGTTCAGGCAGCCCAGCACGAACGCTGCCGCGAACACGTCCCCGGCGCCGGTGGCATCCACCGCGTTGACCGGCAGCGAGGGCACCCACTCCTCCTCGCCGGTCGCCGAGTCGATGCCGATCGAACCCTGCCCACCACAGGTGACCACCACCACCGGCACCGCGTCGGCCAGCCGGATCAGCGCCGCCCGCGGGTCGTCGGTCCGGGTGTAGGCCATCGCCTCGATGCTGTTGGGCAGGAACGCGTACAGATCCGGCAGCTGGTCCAGTACCAGCCCGGACCACCGCTGGCTCGGATCCCAGCCGACATCGCCGAACAGCCGCATGCCGGACCGGGCCGCCTCGGCCACCCAGGACTCGGCCTCGTCGCCCAGATGCACAACGCCGGCGGCCGCCCGGGGCAGGTCGGCGAGCAGCTCGCTGGCCTGGATCGGCGACGGGTGGCCGTGGGTGATCATGGCGCGGTCGCGCTGCACCGCCAGCGACACGGTGACCGGCGAGTGCCACTCGGTGAGCCGTCGGGACCGGGACAGATCCACACCCTCCTGCTCGGCCAGCGTGCGCCACAGGAAGTCGCCGTAGACGTCGTCGCCGAACACCGAGGCCAACGCGGTGCGCAGGCCGAGCCGGCTGGCCGCCACCGCCAGGTTGGCAATGCCGCCCGGCGAGGAACCCATCCCCTCGGCCATCACCTCGGTGCCCTGGGCCGGCAGCATGGGCAGGCCGGTCAGCACCACGTCGAAGTACACGGTGCCCTGAAGCAGCACGTCGAACTCGGTCGCCTCCATTACAAGCAGGATGCCAGCAAGCTGGCCCATCGCGCTCATGCTCGGCCTGGTACGGGCGGTGGCTCGCTAGGGTCGGGCGGGTGAGACTGGCCATTCTGGGCGGCGGCGGCTTCCGGGTTCCGCTGCTGTACGCCGAACTCCTCCGCCGGCCGGAACTCGGCGTGACCGAGTTGGTGCTCGCCGATCCGGACGCGGCCAGGCTCGCCGTGATCGGCCGGATCGCCACCTCGACGCCAAGGCTGGCCGTCCGGCTGGTCGGCACGATGGACGAGGCGGTCGCCGGTGCCGACTTCGTGTTCTCGGCCATCCGGGTCGGCGGCCTGGCCGGCCGGGCGGCCGACGAGCGTCGGGCGGTGCGGGCCGGCCTGCTCGGCCAGGAGACCGTCGGGGCCGGCGGGCTGGCCTACGCGCTGCGGACGCTGCCGGTCGCCTGGCAGGTCAGCCGCACGGTGGCCGAGCTGGCACCGAGCGCCTGGCTGATCAACTTCACCAACCCGGCCGGCCTGGTCACCGAGGTCAGCCGGCCCGAACTCGGCGACCGGGTGATCGGGATCTGCGACTCACCGGCCGGCCTGGTCGCCCGCGCCGCCCGCGCCCTCGGCCGGCCGGCGGCCGGATTGGTGCCGGACTACCTCGGCATCAACCACCTGGGCTGGCTGCGCGCCCTGCGGTCCGAGGGCGAGGATCTGCTGCCCGGCCTGATCACCGATCCGCGGCGACTGAACACGATGGAGGAGGGCCGGCTGTTCGGGCCGGCGATGATCCGCTGGCTGCGTGCGATCCCGAACGAATACCTTTACTTCTATTACCATTCCCGCGAACTGCTGGCCGCCCAGCAGGACGGCCGGACCCGCGGTGAGCTGCTGCGCGAGGAGCAGGACGCCTTCTACGCCGCGGCCATTGCCGATCCGGGCCGGACGGCCGAGCTGTGGGAGCAAGCGCGCCGCCGGCGGGAGGAGAGCTATCTGGCCGAGGCCCGCTCCGGCGAGCGCGATGCCGAGGACCTGGCCGGCGGCGGCTACGAGCGGATCGCGCTGCGGCTGCTGCAGGCGCTGTCCGGCGGCCCGGTCAGCCAGCTGATCCTGAACGTGCCGAACGCCACGACGGTCGCCGGCCTGCCGGGCGACCTGGTGCTGGAGACCAACTGCCTGGTGGACCAGGCCGGCGCCCGGCCGCTGCCGACGGCGCCCCCGGATCTGCATCAGCTGGGCTTGATCGGGGCGGTGCGGGCCAGCGAACGGGCCGCTGCCCAGGCGCTGCGCACCCGCTCCTACGAGGCGGCGCTGTACGCGTTCACCACCCATCCGCTGGTGTCCAGCGAGCAGGCCGGGCGCCGGCTGCTGGACGGGCTGCTCGCCGACGAGCCACGGCTGCGCGCCCTGCTGCGCTGACCGGCCGGCTCGCGGATTAGCGTCGCAGGCATGCAAACTCCCGAGGTGAGCCCGGCCGAGGCCGCCGAGCTGGTAGCTGCCGGAGCGATCCTGCTGGACGTGCGGGAGCAGGACGAGTGGGACGCCGGGCATGCCCCGCAGGCCACCCACCTGGCCATGTCCGAACTCAACGACCGGGCCGGCGAGCTGCCGAAAGACATCCGACTGGTGTGCGTCTGCCATGTCGGTGGCCGCTCCAGCATGGTCGCCGACGCGCTGAACCAAGCCGGCTGGCAGGCGCTGAACCTCACCGGCGGCATGCGGGCCTGGCAGGCGGCCGGCCTGCCGGTGGTGGACAGCGCCGGCAAACCCGGCGAGGCAGGCTGACCGCCGGCTGCTGAACGTATCCGAGCTGGCCGGGCGCCGGGCCCGGGCGATCAACCCTCGCGAGCCCGGCGCAGCAGCGGCGGCAGGAAACCGGCGCCTCCACCCGGTACCCGGTCGGCGATCGCGTCCGCCGGGTTGGACACCGCGCACTGGCGCAGCGACAGGCAGCCGCAGCCAATGCAGCTCTGCAGGCCGGATCGCAGTGCCTGCAGGGCCTCGATCTGCTCGTCCAGCCGCGTTCGCCAGTCCCGCGAGATCCGTGCCCAGTCCGCCTTGGTGGGCGTGCGACCGGCCGGCAGCTGATCCAGTTCGGCCCGCACTTCGTCCAGGCTGAGCCCGACGTTGCGGGCGGCCCGGATGAAGGCCAGCCGGCGCAGCACGTTGCGCTGGTAGCGCCGCTGGCCACCACCGGTCCTGGTGGCCGCGATCAGCCCTTCCCGCTCGTAGAAGCGCAGCGCCGAAGCGGCATACCCGCTGCGCCGGGCCACCTCCGACACCGTGAGCTGATCCGTCGAACGCATATCTCAGATTCTACTTGACTTGAAGTTGACTTCAACTTCAAGACTGGAGGCAGCACACATCCAAGTCTGGAGGAACACATGCCCATCGCACTCATCACCGGCGCATCGGCCGGCTTCGGCCGGGCGCTGGCCACCGCACTGGCCGAACAGGGCTGGCAACTGGTGATCGACGCCCGCGACGCCGAGCGGTTGGCCGCGGTGGCCGACTCGCTGCCGGCCGGCTCGCTGCTCAGCGCCGTTCCCGGCGACGTGGCCGACGCCGCGCACCGCAGCGAACTGGCCGGCGTCGTCGCCGAACTGCCCGGCCTGGACCTGCTGGTGAACAACGCCAGCACGCTCGGCGAAACCCCGCTCCCCCGGCTCGCCGACGCACGGCTGGATCGGCTGGAGCAGGCCTGCCGGGTGAACCTGATCGGTCCGCTCGGCCTGATCCAACTGCTGCTGCCAGCGCTGCGCCGGGCCGGCGGGTCGGTCGTCAACGTCTCCTCCGACGCGGCGGTCGCAGACTACGAGGGCTGGGGCGTGTACGGGGCTACCAAGGCGGCGCTCGACCACCTCACCCGCACGCTGGCCACCGAGCAACCCGACCTGCGCTGGTACGGCTTCGACCCGGGCGACATGCGCACCGAGATGCACCAGGCCGCCTTTCCCGGTGAGGACATCAGCGACCGCCCGGAGCCGGCCACGGTCGTGCCCCGGCTGCTCGCGCTGCTCGCCGCCGCACCGCCCAGCGGCCGCTACCAGGCGGCGCAGTTCGAAGCCGAGCAGCCGGCCGTCCGCTGAAACCCCCGACAACCAAACCCGCTGAAGCCCAGCCAAGCAGAGGAGAACAACCCATGACCGTGCTCAGCCACAACCCCACCACCCGGTTCAGCGTGCCGGACCAGCGCTTCGCAGCGGAGCCCGCCGAACGGCGCGGTCTGCGCCGCGACGGCGTGCGGCTGCTGGTGGCCGACGGCCGGACCGGACGGATCCGGCACAGCCGGTTCGACCGGCTGCCCGACTTCCTGCAACCGGGTGACCTGGTGGTGGTCAACAACTCCCAGACCATCGCCGCCGAGCTCGACGGCACCGGCGAGGGCAACTGGCCGGTGGTGCTGCACGCGGCCACCGAACTGGACGACGCCAGCTGGGTGGTCGAGCTGCGCACCGCGCCGGACGCGGCCGAGCCGATCCTGACCGCTCAACCCGGCCAGCTGTTCCGGTTCGGCACCGAGGCCGAGGTGACCGTGCGGCTGATCGAGGCCTATCCGGTTGCCGAGCGCGGCTCCGGCCCGGCCGGCGTGGGCAATCGGCTGTGGCGCGCCGAGATCGACTCGGCCGTGCCGTTCGAGCGATTCCTGGCCGGCCGCGGCCGGCCGATCAGCTACGGCTACCTGAGCCGGCACTGGCCGCTGGCCGACTACCAGACGGTGTTCGGACTGCATCCGGGCAGTGCCGAGATGCCCAGTGCCGGCCGGCCGTTTACCGCCGAGCTGGTGACCCGACTCGTCTCTGCCGGCGTGCTGGTCGCGCCGATCACCCTGCACACCGGCGTGTCCTCGCAGGAGGCCGGCGAGGGCCCGCAGCCGGAACGGTTCGCGGTGCCCGAGGTCACCGCCCGGCTGGTGAACGACGTGCGCTGCTCCGGCGGCCGGGTGATCGCGGTCGGCACCACGGTGACCAGGGCGCTGGAGTCGGCCGCCGACGCCGACGGCTTCGTCGCCGAGAGCCGGGGCTGGACCGACTTGGTGCTCGGCCCGGACCATCCGGTGCGGGTGGTGAGCGGCCTGGTCACCGGGCTGCACAACCCGGACGCCTCGCACCTGCTGCTGGTCGAGGCGGTCGCCGGTGCCGAGCTGACCCAGCGGGCCTACGACGCGGCGGTCGGTGCGGACTACCTGTGGCACGAGTTCGGCGACTCCTGCCTGATCCTGCCTGCCTGACCCGGTACCGCGCGGGCCGGCCGCGGCTACTTGACCGAGCCCGCGGTCAGCCCGCCCACCAGGTACTTCTCGATTGCCGCGAACAGGATCACCACCGGCACGATGGCGATGATCGAGGCGGCGAACAGCTGGTCCCAGTGCTGGGAGTAGCCGGTGACATAGGAGTTGATGCCGACCGTCAGCGGCTTCTTGGCATCGTCCTGCATCAGGGTCAGCGCCACCACGTACTCGTTCCAGGCCGCGATGAAGGTGAAGATCACCGCGGTGACCAGCCCCGGCCGGGTCAACGGCAGCATCACCCGCCACAGCGTGCCCAACCGGCTGCAGCCGTCCAGCTCGGCTGCCTCCTCCACCTCGGCTGGGATGCCGGAGAAGAAGCCGTGCAGGATCCACACCGCGAAGGCCAGGTTGAAGGCGGCGTTGGTGAGGATGATGGCGAGGTAGGTGTTGACCAGGTTGGCCTCGAAGAACTCGCGGTAGATGCCGACCACCAGCGAGGTGGGCGAGAACATCTGGGTGACGAGCACCAGCAGCAGGAACGCGCTGCGACCCGGGAACCGGAACCGCGCGGTGATGTAGGCAGCCGGCACCGAGGCGACCAGCACGATCGCGGTGGAACTGCCCGCCACCAGCAGCGAGGTCTTCAACCAGTTCCGGAAGCTGTCCTGGCCCAGCACGGTGCCGAACGTGCCGAGCTGCCAGTGCCGCGGCAGCAGGGTGGGTGGCGAGTCCAGCACGTCCGTGCTCGGCCGCAGCGAATCCAGCACCATCACCAGGTAGGGCGCCAGGAATGCCAGCGCCACCAGCAGCCCGCCGAGTGGCAGCACGAACCGGCGCGCTCGCCGCCAGCCGACCGGCCGGTTGACCGGCAGCGCCGGCCCCGGCTCGCTGGTGACCGGCCGGCTGGCCACGGCGGTCACCGGACCGCCTCCCGCCAGCTGACCAGCCTCAGGTAGGCCAGCACCACGACCAGGATGCCGAGCACGTTGAACACGCCGGCCGCGGCGGACATGCCCACGCTGTGCTCGGCGCTCTTGAAGGCCAGCTTGTACATGAAGGTGATCGAGGTGTCGTGCCGGAAGCCGGGGTTGCGGTCGTTGAGCGTGTAGACGATCGGGAACGAGTTGAAGACGTAGATGATGTTCAGCACGCTCGCCACCAGCAGCGCCGGGCGCAGCAGCGGCAGCGTCACCTGCCGGTACAGCTGCCAGGGCCGGGCACCGTCGATCCGGGCCGCCTCGTAGACGTCATCCGGGATCGCGGCCAGCCCGGCCAGCAGCACGTAAATGGTGAACGGCAGCGAGACGAACACCCCCACCGCGATCATGGACGGCATCGTCCAGTGGTCGTCGCCCAGGAAGTCCACCGGATGTGGCAGCACATGCAGCGTGACCAGCACCCGGTCGATCAGCCCGTGGTAGAAGTCGAACAGCAGCGTGAACAGCCGGGCCGTAATTACCAGCGAGGCCGCCCACGGCACGATGATCGCCCAGCGCACCACCCGGCGGCCGAAGAACTGCTTGCTTAGGAACTGAGCCAGGCCGAGGCTGAGCACGATGGTGATCGCCACCACGAACACCACCCACTCGGCGGTATTGCGCAGCACGGTGGCGAGATCGGGATGGTGCAGCACCTTGGAGAAGTTGCCCAGCCCGGCCGAGCCGGTGCGCAGCCCGGTGATCGAGTAGGTGCCCAGCGACGCCTTGACCAGCTCGACGACCGGATAGGCGACCACGCCGGCGATCAGCACCAGCGCCGGGCTCAGCCAGATCAGCGCCGTCCAGAACGGCAGCCGGCCACGACGGCTCCGCCGCCTGCTCGGTGCGTTAGCCGGCACGGGCTACCCGCCGGCCTGCGCGGTCTGCTGCAGCGTGTCCAACACCTTCTTCGGATCCCCGTTCGGCGCGACCGCCGCGCCGATCTGCTGCTGGACCGCCAGCAGCACCTTGTCCCAGGTCGGATCCTGGTTCGGCGTCAGGTGGATGTTGGGCAGCGTGTCGATGTAGACCTTCAGCGCGGCGTCGGAGGAAAACACCTGTAGGCCGGACTTGGTGACCGGCAGGAAGCCTTCGGACTTGATCCAGGTGTTGACCTGGTCCGGCTGGTAGTACAGCTCGTAGAAGTCCTTCACCGCCTGCTGGTTGCCCGGCTTCTTGAAGGCGTCCAGGTAGTCGGTGACGCCGTAGGTCTGCGGGCCGCTGACGTTTTGGTAGGGCATCGGGGCAATCCCGTAGTTGACCTTCTTGTCCTTGTCCAGCTGGCCGGACAGCGGCCCAAACCCGACGATCATGCCGGCCTTGTTGTTCTCGAACAGCGGGAAGGCACCGTCGGTGCGGTTGGTCTTGCCGGGGTTGTTCTGGGTCACCTTGTCGGTCACCGCGAGCTTCTTCAGGAACTGCAGCGTCTGCACGTTGCGGTCGGAGTTGATCGTCCAGTTGCCGCTGTCGTCCTGCCAGTTGCCGCCGTTGTTGAAGGTCCAGATGGAGAACTCGGCCTGCGCCTCCTCCGGGCCGAGCGGTTCGGCATAGCCCACCACCCCGCCGCCGAGGGCGGTGATCTTCTTGGCGTCGGCCTCGAAGTCGTTCCAGTTGGTCGGCGGCGCGCTGATGCCGGCCCGCTGGAAGAGCGTTTTGTTGTAGAACAGCGCGCGCGCCGAGGACAGGTCGGGGAAGCCGTAGAGCTTGCCGTTGAACGTGCCGCTGGTCTTGAACGAGTCCAGCAGGTCCGACTGGACCGAGGTGGGCAGCACCTCATCGGCGTTGTAGAGCAGGTTGTCCTTGGCGTAGGAGGAGTAGTAGTTGATGTTCAGGATGTCCGGGGCATTATTGTTCTGCACCATGGTGGTGCTCTGCTGGGCGATGTCGTCCCAGCTGATGATCTGCACGTTCAGGTCGATGCCGTACTTCTGCTTGTAGGTCTTGGCGAAGGAGTCCCAGAAGGCCTTGGTGTGATCGGCCGAGTACTCCGCCGCGACCAGCTTGATCGAGCTGACCTGCTTGCCGCCGCTGCCGCCGTTCCCGCCGCTGCTGGAGCTGCCGGTGCCGCCACCGCAGCCGGCGAGCCCGACCAGTGCCGCCATCGCCCCGCCGAGCAGTGCCGTCCTCTTCAGTGCCATCAACTCTCCCGCGGTTGCTCGCCGGCCGGAGCCGGCACGGTGTTGGGTGCAGTGCGCACGATTCTGCGCCGGTTGCCGGCGCGTGGCAATGGTGTAGACCATTGTTCTCGGTTATGGTCTACACCAGTCCGGCCGCTGGCGCCAGCAGCGCGGCCGTTGGATTCGGGCAGATGGGATCGCCATGGCCTCGGCTGAGCCTCCGGCGGTGGACGCTGCCGCCGATGGCGCGGGCCTGCTACCGGCAGTGCTCGCGGTGGACGTCGGCGGCACCAGCATCAAGGCCGCCGTGTGCGACCGGGACTGCACGGTGCTGGCCACCGCGGACCGCCCGACCCCGGTCGCCGAGGGCACCCCAGCGGTGCTGGCGGCGATCTGCACGCTCGCCGAGCAGCTGTCCGAGCAGGCAGCCAACGCCGGGATCGCGGTGGCCGGCATCGGGCTGATCATGCCCGGCATCGTGGATCCCGTCGCCGGCATCGTGCGGTACGCGGCCAACATCGGCTGGCGGGATCTGCCGATCGCCGAGCGGGTCGCCGACCGGGTCGGCCTGCCGGTCGCCATCGAGCACGACATGCGGGCGGCCGGCCTGGCCGAGTTCCGGCTCGGTGCCGCTCGCGGGGTGGCCGATGCGCTCTTCGTGGGCATCGGGACCGGGATCGCCGCGGCCAGCATCACCGGCGGCCGGTTGGTGGCCGGCGCCGGCAACCTGGCCGGCGAGATCGGCCACCTGCCGGCCGTTCCGGACGGCGAGCCGTGCTCGTGCGGGCAGCGTGGCTGTGCCGAGAACTACGCCAGCGGGGCGGCGATCGCCCGCCGGTACCGCGCTCGCGCCGGCCGGCCGGCCAGCGCCGCCGAGGTGATCGAGCTTGCCGGTCGCGGCGATCCGGTCGCCGGCGCGGTGTTCGACGAGGCGCTCACCGCGTTGTCCCGGGCGCTGATCGGCTGCGTGCTGCTGCTGGATCCACAACTCATCGTGCTGGGCGGCGGGCTGTCGCTGGCTGGCGACGCGCTGCGCGAGCCGCTGTCGGCGCGGATCAACGCCGGGCTGGCCTGGCGGCCGCCGGTGCCGCTGTGCGCCGCCCGGTTCGGCGACCAGGCCGGACGGATCGGCGCCGCCCTGATCGGCTGGCAGGCGGTGCGCGGCGAGGAGCCGTGACCGCATCCGGCAGCGGTGCGGACCCGGGAGCCGGGCAGCCGATAGCGTTGCCGGTCATGATCGAGCGGATTCGAGGCGAGCTGGCTGGCGCGCTGATCGCGCTGGACTACGACGGGACGCTGTCGCCGATCGTGCCGGATCCGAGCCAGGCTAGGCCGGTGCCCGGCGTGGTGGACAGCCTGGCCCGGCTGGCCGGCCGCGGCAGCCGGATCGCGGTGGTGACCGGCCGGGACGCGCGGACCGTGCTGGAACTCGGCGGCCTGAGCCGGATCCCGGGCCTGCTGGTCAGCGGCCTGCACGGCGCCGAGACCTGGCAGGACGGCAGGCTGCGCACCCGGGACGAGCCGGCCGGCCTGGCGGCGCTGCGCAACGAGTTGCCGCCGCTGCTGCCGTCCGGCGTCTGGCTGGAGGACAAGCGGCTGTCGCTGGTGCTGCACACCCGGCGGGCCGCCCAGCCGGAGGCGGTGCTGGCCGAGCTGGCCGGGTTCGTGCCGGGCCTGGCCGCCGCGCACGGCCTGGAGGCTCATCCGGGCAAGCTGGTGATCGAGATCCGGATACCGGGCGTGTCCAAGGCGACCGCGCTGGAGCAACTGCTGGTCGACGAGCCCACCGCCGCCCTGTTCGCCGGGGATGACCTGGGCGACCTGCCGGCGGTACGCGCGGTGCGGCAGTGGCAGGCCCGCACCGGCCGTCCGGCGCTGACTCTCGCGGTTGGCGCACCGGCCGAGCTGGCCGAGGCCGCCGACAGCGCGCTGGCCGGTCCGGCCGAGCTGGCCGCACTGCTCGCCGACCTGGCGGCGGGCTGAGTTCACCGACCTGGCGACCGGTTAACTCACCCGCCCGGGCGGCTTAACTCACCGGCCCGGGCGGCGGCCTGAGCTCATCCACCTGGCGACCGGCTGAGCGAGCTCGTTCCAGCCTGCCGTGTCGGAGATCGCGGGCGCGGCGGAATCTGTTTGGATGGGGCCATGACCTCGCCTGGACAACCACGTCCCGCGACGGCCGGGACACAGCCCGTCCAACCCGAGCCGAACGGCCGGATCGTCGTCGATCACCTGACCAAGGTGTTCGGCAGCCAGCGGGCGGTCGACGACCTGAGCTTCACCGTCGAGCCGGGCTCGGTGACCGGCTTCCTGGGCCCCAACGGGGCCGGCAAGACCACCACGCTGCGGATGCTGCTCGGGCTGGTCACGCCCACCTCGGGCATCGCCACCATCAACGGCCGGAACTACGCCGAGCTGCCGGCACCGCTGCAGACCGTGGGCGCGGCCCTGGAGGCGTCCAGCTTCCACCCGGCGCACACCGGACTGCAGCACCTGCGCATCTACGCGGCCGCGGCCGGGCTGCCGGCCCGGCGAGCCGACGAGGTGCTGGGCCTGGTCGGCCTGGCCGGCGACGCCAAGAAGAAGACCAAGGGCTACTCGATGGGCATGCGGCAGCGGCTGGGACTGGCCGCCACCCTGCTCGGCGACCCGCGGGTGCTGATCCTGGACGAGCCGGCTAACGGCCTGGACCCGGAGGGCATCCGCTGGCTGCGCGGCTTCTTCCGCCACCTTGCCTCCGAGGGTCGGACGGTGCTGGTGTCCAGCCACCAGCTGTCGGAGGTGCAGGAGGTGGCCGACCGGGCCGTCATCCTCAACCGCGGCCGGCTGGTCCGGGCCGGCACGCTGGCCGAGCTGTCGGCCGGCACCACCACCGCCGTGGTGCGCGGGCCGGATCTGCGCCCGCTGCAGCAGGCGCTGGCGCAGGCCGGACTGGCCGGCAGCACCGAGCCGGACGGCACCATGCGGGTACGCACCGACGACCTGCGCCTGATCGGCCACCTGGCCTTCGTCAACGGCGTGGAGCTGCACGAGCTGCGGCTGGAGGAGTTCGACCTGGAGCAGCTGTTCTTCACCCTCACCGAGGGCGCCTACCAGGGCGCCAGCTTCGAGCAGGGCCCGGCACCGCAGATGCCGCCGCCGCAACAGGGTCCGGACACCCGGGCGGGAGGCCGCTGATGCTGAACCTGATCAAGTCCGAGGTGCTCAAGATCCGCAGTACCCAGGTGTGGTTCTGGATGATGGTGCTGGTGGTCGGGATCACGGTGGCCGCGACGCTGGGCACGGTGCTCACCATCGACAGCTCCACCCCGGCGAACGAGATCAACTACTTCAGCGTCTGGACCAACTTCGGGGTCGCCGGTGTGGCGCTGCTGGTGCTGGGCCTGCTCGGCCTGACCACCGAGTTCCGGCACAAGACGATCACGCCGACGCTGCTGGCCACCCCGGGCCGCTGGCGGCTGCTGATCGGCAAGGCGCTGGCCTACGTCGCCTTTGCCATCCCGTACGGCATCGTCTGCCTGCTGGTCAACCTGGTCACCGCGCTGATCTGCCTGAACGCCAAGGGCCTGCCGGTGCACTTCACCGACGGCGCGCCCACCGGCATGGTGCGCAACTTCGTCGCGCTGATCCTGCTGGCCTTCTTCGGCCTCGGGCTGGGCGCGCTGATCCGCAACCAGGCGGCCGGCATGGTCGTCGGCATCCTCTACCTGAGCGTGCTCAACCTCTTCTTCGCCGGCATCCCGGGCCTGCGCAAGGTCTACCTCTTCGAACCGGCCGGCGCGTTCAACGCCTTCACCTCCCGGGACCGGGACAACTACGGCCTGCCCAAGGACGTGGTGCACATCTCGCCCGGCGTGGGTGGATTGATCCTGCTGGTCTGGTGCCTGGTGCTGCTGGTGGCCGGCGGATACCTGAGCCTCAACCGCGACATCAGCTAGCCGATCTCGGTTGTGTGAGCAACCGCACCATCGCGCACCCGGCCCCACCGGGGCTGGCGCTGCGACCGGCCGCCGGGCACGCGTAGGCTTGTATCCCAGGGTTGTCAGCCGGTCGGCGGTGTGCAGTCATGGCCTTCGCGGCGCTCCCGTACGCGTTAGGTACTGGCGAAGAAGGTGGACACCAACGTGACCGCGCAGTCGGAGACTGGCAGTGAACCGGCGTCCTCGCACACCGATTTCGGGGCGAACGAGTGGCTCGTCGAGGAGATGTACGAGCGCTACCTGGCCGATCCGGACGCGGTAGACACCGCCTGGCACGAGTTCTTCGCCGACTATCGCCCCGCCATCGGGGCAGCCGGATCGGCGCCGCACCCGGCGGCCGGCAACGGGCATGTCCGGCCGGCCGAGCCGGACACCGAGCCGGCCGATGAAGGTCAGCCAGCCGGCGGGACGCCGGCGCACTCCCCCGCCCTGGACGGCGCCGGTCAGCCGGCCGTGCCCGCGGCCGCCGAGCCGGCCAGTGGCCCGAGCGCCTCGGACGCCACCCCGCGAGCCGCGGCCACCGAGGCGTCCGCCAGCGCCGCCTCGAGCGCAGCCGCTACCACCCCCAAGGCGCAGCCGGACGGCAAGGCGACCAGCCGGCCGTCCTGGACCGAGCCGGCGGTGGCCCCGGTGGCGGGCTCGGAGGCCTCCGTGCTGCGCGGCGCGCCGGCCCGGGTGGTCAGCAACATGCAGGCCTCGCTGGAGATCCCGACCGCGACCAGCGTGCGCGCGGTGCCGGCGAAGCTGCTCTCGGACAACCGGATCATCATCAACAACCACCTGCGCCGGGCCCGTGGCGGCAAGGTCAGCTACACCCACCTGATCGGCTACGCGGTGGTACGGGCGCTGCGCGAACACCCGGAGATGAACAACTCCTTCGCGATGACCGCCGAGGGCAAGCCGGCGGTGGTCAAGCCGGAGCACGTCAACTTCGGCCTGGCCATCGACCTGCCGGGCAAGGACGGCGGCCGGTCGCTGGTGGTGGCCGGGATCAAGGCCGCCGAAACCATGGACTTCGCCACCTTCTGGGGGGCATATGAGGACATCATCCGGCGGGCCCGGTCGGGCAAGCTGACCGCCGACGACTTCGCCGGCTCGACCATCAGCCTGACCAACCCGGGCACCATCGGCACCAACCACTCGGTACCCCGGCTGATGCAGGGCCAGGGCACCATCATCGGCGTCGGAGCGATGGAGTACCCGGCCGAGTTCAGCGGCATGCACCCGGATGCGCTGGCCGACATGGGCATTTCCAAGATCATGACGCTGACCTCGACCTACGACCACCGGATCATCCAGGGCGCGCAGAGCGGGGAGTTCCTGCGTACCGGTGCACCAGTTGCTGCTGGGCGAGGACAACTTCTACTACGACATCTTCGCCTCGCTGCGGATCCCGTACGAGCCGGCGATCTGGCTGACCGACCGCGAGTTCAGCCACGAGGGCCAGATCGACAAGGCCGCCCGGGTCATCGAGCTGATCAACGCCTACCGGACGTCCGGCCACCTGATGGCCGACACCGACCCGCTGGAGTTCCGGATCCGCAGCCATCCGGACCTGGACATCACCAAGCACGGGCTGACCCTGTGGGATCTGGACCGGGAGTTCCCGGTGGGTGGCTTCGCCGGGCAGAAGCTGATGAAGCTGCGCGACATCCTCGGCGTGCTGCGCGACGCGTACTGCCGCCGGGTCGGCGTGGAGTACATGCACATCATCGATCCGGAGGAACGGGCCTGGATCCAGCAGCACATCGAGGTCAAGAACGACGCTCCGACCAAGGAGGAGCAGAAGCACATCCTGTCCCGGTTGAACGTCGCCGAGGCGTTCGAGACGTTCCTGCAGACCAAGTACGTGGGACAGAAGCGGTTCTCCCTCGAGGGCAGCGAGACGGTGATCGCGCTGCTGGACGCGGTGCTGTCCACCGCAGCCGATAGGGATCTGGACGAGGTCGTCATCGGCATGCCGCACCGCGGCCGGCTCAACGTGCTGGCCAACATCGTCGGCAAGCCGTACTCGAAGATCTTCAACGAGTTCGAGGGCAACATCGACCCCGGCACGGCGCAGGGCTCCGGCGACGTGAAGTACCACCTCGGCGCGCAACGGCACCTACGTAGCCGAGAGCGGCGCCAAGATCGCCGTCGAACTCACCGCGAACCCGTCGCACCTGGAGGCGGTCAACCCGGTGCTGGAAGGCATCGTCCGGGCCAAGCAGGACGTGCTGGACAAGGGTGAGGAAGGCTTCACCGTGCTGCCGGTGCTGATGCACGGCGACGCCGCCTTCGCCGGCCAGGGCGTGGTAGCCGAGACGCTCAACCTGTCCCAGTTGCGCGGCTACCGCACCGGCGGCACGGTGCACGTGGTGGTGAACAACCAGGTCGGCTTCACCACCTCGCCGGCCCAGTCCCGGTCCAGCCTGTACTGCACCGACATCGCCCGGATGATCTCGGCACCGATCTTCCACGTCAACGGCGACGACCCGGAGGCGTGCGTGCGGGTCGCCAAGCTCGCTGTCGAGTATCGGCTGCAGTTCAAGAAGGACGTCGTCATCGACATGGTGTGCTACCGCCGGCGCGGGCACAACGAGAGCGACAACCCGTCCTTCACCCAGCCGCTGATGTACGACATCATCGACAACAAGCGCAGCGTCCGGAAGCTCTACACCGAGGCACTGATCGGCCGCGGCGACATCACCCTGGACGATGCCGAGGAGGCGCTGCGGGACTTCCGAGCGCAGCTGGAGAAAGTCTTCATCGAAACCCGGGACGCCTCCTCCACGCCGCGCCAGGTGTCGCGGATGGACGAGAACGCCGAGGAACCGGTGGTTTCCACCGCCATCGGCGCCGAGCTGATCAAGGGCGTCGGCGAGCGGTACGCCAACCTACCGCCCGGCTTCACCCTGCATCCGCGGCTCAAGCCGCAGATCGACCGCCGGGTCGCCCAGACCACCGGTGGCGACATCGACTGGGCCACCGCCGAACTGCTCGCCTTCGGCTCGCTCACCGTGGACGGCAAGTCGGTCCGGCTGGCCGGGCAGGACTCGCGGCGCGGTACCTTCACCCAGCGGCACGCGGTGCTGATCGACCGCAACAGCGGCGAGGAGTACACCCCGCTGCGCCACCTGCCGAACGCCACCGGACAGTTCCGCGCGTACGACTCGCTGCTCTCAGCGAGTACGCGGCGATGGGTTTCGAGTACGGCTACTCGGTGGCCAACAAGGACGCACTGGTGTTGTGGGAAGCCCAGTTCGGTGACTTCGCCGACGGCGCGCAGACCATCATCGACGAGTTCATCGCCTCCGGCGAGGCGAAGTGGGGCCAGCGCTCCTCGGTGACGCTGCTGCTGCCACATGGTTACGAGGGCCAGGGGCCGGACCACTCCTCCGGCCGGCCCGAGCGGTTCCTGCAACTGGCGGCCGAGAACAACCTGACGGTGGCGATGTGCTCGACGCCGGCCAACTACTTCCACCTGCTGCGCCGGCAGGCGTTCGGTGGCCTGCACCGGCCGCTGATCGCGTTCACCCCGAAGTCGCTGCTGCGGCTGAAGGCGGCGGTCAGCCAGTTGGAGGAGTTCACCCAGGGCCACTTCCGTCCGGTGATCGGCGACGAGTCGGTCGATCCGGCCGCGGTGCGCCGGGTGGTGCTGTGCAGCGGCAAGATCTACTACGACCTGGCAGCCGCCCGGGCCGAGGGGCAGCGTTCGGACGTGGCCATCGTGCGGCTGGAGCAGCTGTACCCGCTGCACGGCGAGGAAGTGGCCGCGGAGCTGGCGAAGTACCCGCAGGCCCAGCTGGTGTGGGCGCAGGAGGAGCCGGCCAACCAGGGTGCCTATCCGTTCATCGCGCTGAACCTGCCGGAGCGGCTGGCTGCCGCCGGCGACAACCGGCCGATCTACCGGGCGTCCCGGAAGGCGTCGGCCTCGCCCGCGGTGGGCTCGGTGAGCGTGCACGAGGATCAGCAGCGCGAGGTGGTCGCGACCGCGCTCGGATAGGACCTCCATGACCAGTGCGGATCGGCCGATCGGGTGGGGCATTCTCGGAGCCGGTGGCATCGCCGGCAAGCTCGCGCGGGATCTGGCCGCCACCCCGGGCAATGTGCTGGCCGCGGTCGGCGCCCGGGACCTGAGCCGGGCCGAGCAGTTCGCCGCCCGGTTCGGGCCGGTTGACACCCGCGCCTACGGTGACTACCGCCAGCTGGTCGAGGATCCGGGCATCGACGTGGTCTACATCGCGACCACTCATCCGCTGCACCGGGAGCAGGCGCTGCTTGCCATCGCGGCGATGAAACCGGTGCTGGTCGAGAAGCCGGTCTGCCTGAATGCGCGTGACACGGCGGAGGTCTTCCACGCGGCCGAGGCGGCCGGCGTGTTCGCCATGGAAGCCATGTGGATGCGGACCAATCCGCTCATCCGGCAGGCCAGGCGGCTGATTGCCGAGGGCGCGATCGGCGAGGTTCGGTCGGTGCGCGCGGAGATGGCGCTCGGCCTGCCGTTCGATCCCGGGCACCGGCTCTACGACCTGCCCAACGGCGGCGGCGCGCTGCTCGATCTGGGCATCTATCCGATGACATTCGCCTGGCTTTTCCTGGGGAAACCGGATTCCGTGTCGGTAGCCGGTTCGCTGGCACCGACCGGCGCGGACGCCACCGTGGCGATGCAGTGGAGCTACTCCGACGGCCGGGATGCGCAGCTGTGGTGCTCGGCGCCGGTCGGCGGGCCGTACCGCGGGCTGATCCTGGGCAGCGAAGGATGGTTGCAGACCGAGGGGCGGTTCCATCGACCGACCGGGCTGGTGCTGCACAACGCCGAGGGCGAGCGGCGCTTCGCCGACCCGCTGGATCCGTCGCTGCCGGGATACCGTCCGGAGATCGAGGAGGTCGAGCGCTGCCTGCGCGCCGGCCTGCTGACCAGCGAGCTGGTGCCGCCGGACGAGACCATCGCGATCATGCAACTGCTCGACGACGCGCGAGCCGAACTGGGCGTCCGCTATCCGGGCTGGGAGGATTGACAATGTACTTCACCGACAGGGGAATCGAGGAACTCGAACAGCGGCGCGGGGACGAGCAGGTCAGCCTGGCCTGGCTGGCCGAGCGGCTGCAGGCCTTCGTCGACCAGAATCCTGACTTCGAGATTCCGATCGAACGGCTGGCCACCTGGCTGGCCCGCGCTGACGACGAGGACGAGTAAGGGGTTTGCGGGCTTACGGATCAAGACAAAGGCGCAGCGACGAGGAAGTAGCGCCTCGGCCAGTTGCATTGTAGGCTCACGTTTCTTGTTGCTTCATAAGCTAATTCGCGAACGATGAGACTTGCCTATCACTGTTCGATCAAGTACAATCGAACATGTGATCGAGCAGCTCGGGACGGTGTCGGATGCCGAGCTGCTGGCTGGCTTCGTCGCCCGGGAGACGGAGTTGCGGCGGCTGCAGTTCGAGCAGGTGGAGCTGCTGGCCGAGATCCAGTCCCGCAATGTGGTCGGCTCGTTGGGGTATCGCGGACTGCCGGACCTGATCAGCGCACTGCTGCGCTGCACCCGCGCCGAGGCGCGTAAGCGGTGGTTGGCGGTGGAGCGCTTCGGTGCCCGGCGGGCGTTGACCGGCGAATCGCTGGAACCGGTGTATCCGGCCACAGCCGAAGCACTGGCGGCTGGCGAAGTGGGATCGGAGCACGCGGCGGCGATTGCCGACACGGTCGAAGCCATCCCGGTTGTGGACCGTGCCGAGCACGCCGAATCGGTTGAGGCGACGCTGCTGGAACACGCCCGCACGTCCGATCCGCGCACGGTGCGGCTGCTGGGTCAGCGGATCCTGGCCCATCTCGATCCGGACGGCCCCAGCCCGCAGGAGCGCGAGTCGCAGCAGGCCCACCGTCGGGTGTCGCTGAACCGGCTCGAAGACGGCACCGGCCTGCTGGAAGGCCGACTGAGCCCGTCCTGTCAGGCGATCTGGGAAGCCATCCTCACCCCACTCGCCGCCCGCCGCCCCGACGACGCGCTCGGCCCGGACCAGCGCACCCTGCCGCAGCGGATGCACGATGCGTTCGAGGAGGCCGGCCGCCGCCTGCTCGCGGCAGGCGAGCTACCCGACCACGCCGGACTGCCCTGCCAACTCATCATCACCCTGACCCTCACCGACCTGGAACGCCGCGCCGGACGGGCCACCACCCACCACGGCGGCACCCTGTCCATCGACGACGCGCTGCGGCTCGCATCAGAAGGCCAGGTCTTGCCGGCGGTGCTCAACGATGCCGGTGGCGTGCTGGCCTACGGCCACAGCCGACGACTCGCCGCGCCAGGCCAACGCAAAGCACTGTTCGCCCGCGACCGAGGCTGCACCTTCCCCGGCTGCACCCGCACCGCCGCCCAATCCGAAATCCACCACGCCACCGACTGGGCCAAAGGCGGCCGCACCGACCTGGACAACCTGACGATCACCTGCGGCTACCACAACACAGAGGCCCCCAAACAAGGCTGGCAAACGGTCCTGATCGACGGCGTCCCACACTGGCAACCACCACCCTGGCACCCACACCAACAACCCCAACGCAACTACCTCCACCACCCCGAACTCCTCACCACACCACACGAGTAGCGGCCGGCGCTGTGTGGGTTTCAGCCCGCGATGCAGGAGCGCAGGCTGGCCGAACGCCGCAACGCCATCACAACTCCCGCGTTGCGTGCCGGTGGCCTCTTGCGCGCGGGCCGCGCACCCCGGCAGAGTTGGCCGCGGTACGTCCGATTCGCCGCACCCCCCGCGCGGTCGCAGCCCCCAAGGAGTAGCTATGCGTAGGTCCTGGCTGGCACTCGCTGTAAGCGCATTCACCGCCCTCGGAGCGCTCAGCTTCCCGGTTCACCAGGCGACCGCCGACACCCAGCCGTCCGCGGTATCGGTACCGGGCAGCTTCGGCGCCCAGGTCGGCTGCCCGGGTGACTGGCAGCCGGACTGCGCCCAGGTCCAGCTCACCCGCCGCAGCAACGACGACGTCTGGTCGACCACGCTCACGCTGAAGGCTGGCAGCTACGAGTACAAGGCGGCGCTCAACAACAGCTGGGACGTCAACTACGGCGCCGGTGCCGTCCAGGGCGGCCCGAATATCGCGCTCACCGTGCCGGCCGACAACACGAAGGTCACCTTCTACTACGACAACGCCACCCACTGGGTGACCAGCGACCTGCAGAACCCGATCGTCACGGCGGCCGGTGACTTTCAGTCCGAGCTGGGCTGCCCGAGCGACTGGTCCCCGGACTGCCTGCGCTCCTGGCTGGAAGATCCGGACGGTGACGGCACCTACACGTTCACCACCACCGGCCTGCCGGCCGGCGACTACCAGGTCAAGGCGACCGTCGGGCTGTCCTGGGACGTCAACTACGGCGCCGGCGGCGTTCCGGGTGGCGCCAATATCGACTTCTCGGTACCTGCCGACGGAGCCACGGTGACGTTCAGCTTCAACTCCACCAGCCACGTGCTGAGCGTGCTGGCCGGCAACGGGCTGCCCAGCCTGAAGCGATTGAGGGCGTACTGGCTGTCGCGCGACTACCTCGGCTGGAACACCGACAGCGGCACGCCGGCGAGCTATCGGCTGTACGCCGCGCCTAACGGCGGCCTGGCCGCCACTCCGGACGGATTGACCGGCGGCACGTCCTACCCGCTGAGCGTCGATCCAGCCGGGCTGCCGGCAGCGATCCGGGCGAGGTTCCCCGCCCAGGCCGGCCTGACCGCACTCAGGTTGCCGGCCGACGTCGCCGCCAAGGCGGCCAGCCTGCTCACCGGCCAGGTGGCGGTGGCCGCGTTCGACTCCGCCGGCCGGCTGCTCGACGCCACCGGGCTGCAGATCCCGGGCGTGCTGGACGACATCGACGCCGGCGCGGCCAGCCAGACGCTGGGATTGACCTGGCACGCCGGCACGTCACGGCTCGCCCTGTGGGCGCCGACCGCCCAGGCCGTCTCGGTCAACGTCTACCGGACCGGTCATGGCGGCGATCCGGTCGCCATCGTGCCGCTCACCCGCACCTCGGATGGTGTCTGGTCGGTCATCGGACAGCGCAAATGGGCCGGTGAATATTACCTGTTCGACGTCGCGGTGTTCGTGCCGGAGACCGGCGCGGTGGAGCAGAACCTGGTCACCGACCCCTACAGCTACGGGCTGTCGGCCAACTCCGAACGCAGCCTGTTCATCGACCTGGCCGATCCGCGCACCGCACCACCCGGCTGGCAACTGCTGGGCCTGGTCAAGCCGCGGCTGCCGAAGCCGGTCGATCAGAGCATCACCGAGTTGCACATCCGCGACTTCTCGGTGGCCGACCCCACGGTGCCGGCCAACCACCGCGGCACGTACCTCGCTTTCACCGACCGCAGCAGCAATGCGGTGCGGCACCTGAAGGATCTCGCCCGCGCCGGCCTGACCACGGTGCACCTGCTGCCGCCCGCCGACATGGCGAGCCGGACCGTCGATGAGATCAAGTCCGACTGGCAGCAACCGAACTGCGATCTGCCGTCGCTACCGCCGGATTCGTCCCAGCAGCAGGCGTGCGTGACCGCCGTCAAGGACAGCGACGGCTACAACTGGGGCTACGACCCGCAGCACTACACCACACCGGAAGGCTCCTACGCCACCGACCCGAACGGCACCGCGCGCACGAAGCAGTTCCGTTCGATGGTCGCCGCGCTGAACCTCGACCGCCTGCGGGTGGTCATGGACGTGGTCTACAACCACACCGCCGACGCCGGCCAGGCCGGCGTCAACGACCTGGACCGGATCGTGCCGGGCTACTACCACCGGCTGGACGCCAACGGCGTGGTCACCACCTCGACCTGCTGCCCGGACACCGCGTCCGAGCACCTGATGATGGGCAAGCTGCTCATCGACTCGGTGCTCACCTGGGCCAAGCAGTACAAGGTCGACGGCTTCCGGTTCGACCTGATGGGCTTCACCCCCAAGGCGGTGATGCAGCAACTGCGCAGCCGGCTGGACCGGTTGACGCTGGCCCGCGACGGCGTGGACGGCAAGCAGATCTACCTCTACGGCGAGGGTTGGAACTTCGGCACGGTGGCCAACGACGCGCTGTTCGTGCAGGCCACCCAGCTCAACCTGGCCGGCACTGGTATCGGCACCTTCAACGACCGGATCCGCGACGCGGTGCGCGGCGGCTCGCCGTTCGACGCCGACCCGCGCACCCAGGGCTTCGCATCCGGGCTGTACACAGATCCGAACGGCGACCCGGTGAACGGCGATCCGGCCACCCAGAAGGCGAAACTGCTGTTGCAGGAGGACTTGATCAAGGTCGGGTTGACCGGCAACCTGAAGGACTTCTCCTTCACCGACCGCACCGGGGCGACGGTCACCGGCTCCCAGGTGGACTACAACGGACAGCCGGCCGGCTACACCGCCGAGCCGCAGGAGGCGATCAACTACGTCGACGCGCACGACAACGAGACGCTCTACGACGCGCTGACCTACAAGCTGCCGGTGAGCACCAGCATGGCCGACCGGATCCGGATGCAAACGCTGGCGCTGGCCACCACCGCGTTCTCCCAGGGCGTGTCGTTCTGGCAGGCCGGCACCGAGGCACTGCGCAGCAAGTCCTTCGACGGCAATAGCTACAACTCCGGTGACTGGTTCAACGAGCTGGATCCGTCGCTGACCAGCAACGGCTTCGGCAAGGGGCTGCCGCAGGCGGCGGACAACCAGGCCAAGTGGCCGTACATGCAACCGCTGCTGGCCGACCCGGCACTCAAGCCGGGCCATGCCGACCTGCTCACCGCCGAGGCGCAGTCGGAGATGCTGTTGCGGATCCGGGCCACCGAGCCGCTGCTGCACCTGGGCTCGGCGCAGCTGATCGGACAGAAGCTGAGCTTCCCGGACAGCGGTCCCACGGCCACCCCCGGCGTGATCGTCGAGCGCATCGACGACACCGTCGGGCCGAACGTCGATCCGCGGCTGAAGGGGCTGGTGATCGTCTTCAACGCCGGCCCGACGTCCACCAGCCAGGTGGTGGACGCCGCCCGCGGCCAGCGGTACCGGCTCAACGCGGTGCAGGTACACGGCGCCGATCCGGTGGCGCGGACGGCTTCCTACGACCCGACCACCGGCATGTTCACGGTGCCGGCCCGGACGGTGGCGGTCTTCGAGCGGCGGTAGCCGGCCGCCTCAGCGATGGGATGACCCGGTACCTCCACGGTGCAGGATCCTCCCATCGCTGCCGGTCAGCGACGCAACCCCTCACGGATGGCGATTGCGGCGAGCGCGGCCAATGCGATTACCAGCAACACGATGCCTGAGCCGGTCATGGTGATCATGATGGCGCCTCCTTCCACCTCCATGCTGCCGCGATGCTTACAAATCGGCAAACTTTGTAAAGAGGCGTGCGTCACGCGGGTCAGTGGGTGGCGATGCCTTCGGCTCGAGCCTGTTCGGCCACCGCATCGCGCACCGCCGGTGCCACCCGCGGATCGAACGGCGTGGGCACGATCCGATCCGGCCGGAGCTCCGCGGCGACCACCCCGCCGATCGCACCGGCCGCGGCCAGCTTCATGCCCTCGGTGATGTGCGGCGCGCCGGCGTCGAAGGTGCCGGCGAACACCCCGGGAAAGGCCAGCACGTTGTTGATCTGATTGGGCAGGTCGCTGCGGCCGGTGGCCACCACCGCGGCGTGCCGGTGAGCCACCGCCGGCGCCACCTCGGGCGTCGGGTTGGCCAGCGCGAAGATGATCGAACCGCTCGCCATGCCGGCCACCGCGGGCTCCGGCACGGTGCCGCCGCTGACTCCGATGAACACGTCGGCGCCGACCAGCGCGCCGGCCAGGTCGCCGCGTCGGCCGGCCGGATTGGTCGCCTCGGCCACCTCGCGCTTGACCGGGTTGAGGTCGTCACGATCGGGATGCAGGATGCCGCGGGAGTCGGTCACCACCAGCTCACCGATCCCGGCGGCAAGCAGGATTCGGGCACAGGCGACGCCGGCCGCACCTGCGCCGGAGATCACCACGCGCAGCTCGGCGAGGCCGCGACCGGTCAGCAGCGCGGCATTGCGCAGCGCGGCCAGCACCACGATGGCGGTGCCGTGCTGGTCGTCGTGGAAGACCGGGATCGGCAACAGGTCCCGCAGCCGCCGCTCGATCTCGAAGCAGCGCGGCGCCGAGATGTCCTCCAGGTTGATCCCGCCAAAGGACGGCGCGATCCGCACCACCGTGTCGATGATCTCCTCGGTGTCGGTGGTGCCCAGCACGATCGGAACCGAGTTCAGCCCGGCGAACTCGGCGAACAGCGCCGCCTTGCCCTCCATCACCGGCAGGGCGGCGGCCGGGCCGATGTTGCCCAGCCCGAGCACCGCGGTGCCGTCGCTGACCACCGCGACCAGCCGGGACCGCCAGGTGTAGCGCTCGGCGAGCCGCTCGTCGGCCGCGATCGCCGCCGAGACCTCGGCGACGCCCGGCGTGTAGGCCAGCGACAGCGCGGCCCGATCGGTCAGCGGAAGCGTGCTGCGCACGGCGAGCTTGCCGCCGTCATGGATGGCGAACACCGGGCTGTCGGTGACCAGGCCGTCCGGTTGCGCCATCGCACGTACCTCCGTTGCGCTCGTTGCCACGCCCAGCCTGGCCGGCCGCTCTCGTCCAGCGGTCAGCACGACCTCAAGGCGCTTGCCAGTCCGGCGTTGCCCGGTTCCGAACAGCGGTGCCGTCGGCAGACCTACCCGGTCAAGTCTGACACAGCGGACGGCGTGCCAGCCGGGCCGTGAAAGTCGCTCACAAGCCGTCCGGCGGCGCCGGCGGCACCGGCCAGCCGAGCCATCGCCGAACGCCGGGCTCGCTCGGCCGGGCCGCGCCCCGATGCCAGATCCGGACGGCAACGGCGGCCACCGTGGCCACCCCGTGCTGGCGCGAGTCGGCACCCGCGCGGGCGTTGTCCGAGGCGAGCAGCCAGCCGCCGGCCGCTGGCCGCAGCGCGCGCTTGAGCACCAGCAGCTCGGGCCGGCTGTCGAAGCGGGCGAGCACGAGCGCGCCGGGCCGCACCCGCGCGCCGTGCCGGACCAGCACCAGGTCGCCGGGCAGCAGGGTGGGCGTCATCGAATGGCCGGTGATCCGGATTCGCTGCCAGCTGAGCAGGGCCTGCACGCTCGACCATGCTGCCGCAGCGGCGCATCGGCTGCGGAGTAGGGTCGGTTGCGGTGTCGAGTTCGTCCAGGATCAGCCTGGCGGAACGCTCGCGCGTACGTGTTGGAATGGAGGAAAAGTCAATGCGTTTGATGCGTCGTCTGGCCACCGCATCCGCACACTGCGACCTGCCGTGCGGTGTCTACGATCCGGCTCAGGCTCGAATCGAGGCCGAGTCGGTCAAGGCCATCATGGAGAAGTACCAGGCCAACGAGGACCCGGTGTTCCGCACCCGTGCCCTGCTGATCAAGGAGCAGCGTGCCGACCTGGTCAAGCACCACCTGTGGGTGCTGTGGACCGACTACTTCAAGCCGCCGCACTTCGAGAAGTACCCGCAGCTGCACGAGCTGTTCAACAAGGCCACCAAGCAGGCCGGCGCGGCCGGTGGCAAGGGCTCGATAGATCCGGCCGAGGGCCAGGCGCTGCTCGACCTGATCGCCGAGATCGACACCATCTTCTGGGAGACCAAGAAGGCCGCGTAGCCGATCTGTGGACGCCCGCGAATGCGGGCTTGAATGCCTACAGCCTCCGGATTCCGGGGGCTGTAGTGCGTTCCAATCCTTGATCCTGGACGCAGCGTCCGAATCTCGATAAAACCCTGCCCAAACCTAACCGCAGGCTTACCCTGAGGCCGATGCGACGGCGCCGCCGTCGACGTCCTGTCGGGGGTTGCCATGCGCCCTGCTCTTGCGATTGTCGCCGCTGTCCTCACCGTTCCGTTGCTGGCCGCGCCGGCCGCTGCGACGGCGGCACGCACAGCCACGACGGCGGCACGCCCAACCGCCAGCACAACCACCGGGCTGTACGAGCCGGTGAATCGGGTGCGGGCGTTCGATAGCCGCACGTCCGGCCGGATCCAACCTCGGGCGACCACTGCGGTGCGGGTGACCGGCTTGGGCCAGGTGCCGGCGACCGGCGTGATTGCGGTTTCGGTGAACCTGACCGTACTGCGACCGGGCATCGCGGGTTCGCTCACGGTGGTAGCACACGGCACCAGCTGGTCCGGCGCGACGATGAGCTTCCGGCCCGGCATCAACCAGAACTTCGAAACCGTCCCGGTCGACGCCGGCGGCCTGATCGACATCCGCAACAACGCCCAGACCGGCTTCGACCTGGTGGTGGACGTGCTCGGCTACTACAGCAGCGGCCGGCCGCAGGTCACCCACGGCCGGTACCAGCCGCTGTTCCCGACCAGGGTGCTGGACACCCGATCCAGCCACCCGCTCGGCGCCCACCAGACGCTCAACTTCCCGGTGGCCGGGGTGGGCGGCATCCCGTCCGGCGACATCGGGCCGGTCATCGACTTCACCGTGCTGCCGGACCAGGCCGGCTCGCTGTCGGTCTGGATCCCGGAGCAGGGATTCTCGGCCACGCCCAGCATGAGTTGGGGGCTCGGCCCCGCCCCGGAGCAAAGCCAACTGCTGGTCGCCCTGAGCACCAGCGGCACGCTGACGATCCGCAACAACAGTTCGGCCGCCGTCCAGGTGATCGCCGACGTGGTTGGCTACTACACCGGCGACCAGAGCACCGACGAAGGCTTCTTGGTCCTCGGCCTCCCCGGACGCGCCTACGACAGCCGGGCCGCCGGGACCGGCCCGGTGCCACCGGGTCGCACGGTCGAGATTCCGATCGTGCAGACGATAATCGACAGCGGGATCAGGCAGCCATCGAACGGCATCGCGGCGGCCTCGATCAGGGTGACGGTGCTGAATCCGAGCGTGGACGGCTCCATCTCGGTCTGGCCAACCGGCGTCGGCGCGGACAGCGCTGCCGCCGTCAGCTTCTCCGGCCGTCCGTGGCCGACCATTCCCGGGCAGACCGTGCAGCGCGAGCTAGTGGCCAAGGCCGGCGCCAATGGAGATCTGCTGATCCGCAACAACTCCGCCGCCGCGCTGGTGCTGATCGTCAACCTGAACGGCTGGGAGGCGAACCTCTGACGCCGCTCAGCCCCGCCAGGGACGCACGGCCGCAGACCACGGCTGCTGTTAGCGTGCTGAAGTGCCCGCTGACTCGCTGCCGGACGGCGTCGCCGCGCTGGTGATCGTCCGGCACGGCGAGACCGAGTGGAGCCGCTCCGGCCGGCACACCGGGCGCACCGACCTGCCGCTGACCCCGGCCGGTGAGCAACAGGCCCGGCAGGCCGGCCGGCTGCTGCCCGCGCTGTTGCCGGACACCGGCCGGGTCACCGTGCTGAGCTCGCCGAGGATCCGTGCCGTCCGTACCGCGGAACTGGCCGGCTATCCGCCGGACGAGCTGACCGAGGACGCCGCCGAGTGGGAGTACGGCGAGTTGGAGGGCCTGACCACCGCCCAGATCAGTACCCGGTATCCCGGCTGGACGATCTGGTCGGGGCCGGTGCCGGGTGGCGAGACCGGCGCCGAAGTTGCCGCCCGTGCCGACCGGCTGCTGGGCCGGCGGGTGCCCGGGCAGACCCTGCTGGTGTTCTCGCACGGGCACTTCAGCCGGTGCCTGGCAGCGCGCTGGCTGGGGCAGCCGGTCGAGTTCGGTCGCTTCCTCCGGCTGGACACCGCGACGGTCTCCAGCCTCGGCTACGAGCACGACAACCCGGTGGTGCTGCGGTGGAACCTCGGCCTGCTCACCGGCTGACCACCGCCCGCAGAGGGCTCACGCGCACCAGGTCCGCCCCCGCGTTGCAGCGGGTCAACGGCAGGAGATAGCTTTTCCCCGCCGGGACAGTCGCCATCAGCCGGGGTGATCAGGAGCAGCACGTGAGCCAAGCCGCCGACCATGGCGAGAGCGCCCAAACCGTCCAGCTCACCGTTCCCGCCGATCCTGCCTACGTCTCGGTGCTGCGCACGGTGACCGCCTCGCTGGCCGCCCGCCGGGATTTCACCATCGAGGAGATCGACGACCTGCGGATCGCGGTGGACGAGGCGAGCGCGCTGCTGCTGCCGCATGCCGGAGCCGCCGGGTCGCTGTCGGCCACGTTCGGCGGAGCGGACAGCACGCTAACCATCGAGGTGTCGGTGCCGGCGCCGGAGGACGGCTCGGCGGCCGAGCCGGACCAGACCAGCTTCGCCTGGATGGTGCTGTCGGCGCTGGCCGATTCGGTCACCAGCGCGACCAGCGACGGCCGGCTGCTGCTGACCCTGACCAAGGCCCGAGGCGCCCGCAGCACATGAGTGAGCATCGCAGGGGCGTCAGCCCCGAGGAGCGGAGCGAATCCGCGAAGAGCGCTCGCGCGAAGAGCAGGAAGACATGAGTGAGCATCGCAGGGGCGTCAGCCCCGAGGAGCGGAGCGAATCCGCGAAGAGCGCTCGCGCGAAGAGCCTGAACACATGAGTGAGCGCAGCCGGCCCGACCGCGAGCGAACACACCAGCTCTTCCTCGAATTGGCCGCACTGGAACGGGGTTCGGCCAGGCACAGCGAGGTCCGGGCCGAACTGGTGGAGCTGCACATGCCGCTGGTTCGCTACCTGGCCCGCCGGTTCACCGGTCGCGGCGAGCCGGCCGACGACCTGTTGCAGATCGGCACCATCGGCCTGCTGCAGGCCATCGACCGGTTCGAGGTGGAGCGGGGCCTGGAGTTCTCGACGTTCGCCACGCCCAACATCGTCGGCGAGATCAAGCGGCACTTCCGTGACCGCGGCTGGATGGTCCGGGTGCCTCGCCGGCTGCAGGAACTGCAGGGTGAGCTGGCCGCCGCGATCAACGAGCTGTCCCAGCGCCTGGGCCGCTCCCCCACCATTCGGGAGCTAGCCGAGCACATGGGCCTGCCGGAGGAACAGGTCATCGAGGCCACCGACTCGGCCCGCGCGTACTCGGCGGTGCCGCTGGACGTGCCGAACTCGGCAACCGGCATGACCATCGCCGACGGGCTGGTGGAGTCCGACGCCGCCCTGGAGCACGTCGAGCTGCGGCACGCGCTTCGTCCGGTGCTGGCCCGGCTCGGGGAGCGGGAGCGGCGTGCGCTGCTGATGCGCTTCGTGGAGAACAAGACCCAGAACGAGATCGCCAAGGCGCTCGGCGTCTCCCAGGTTCACGTGTCGCGGCTGCTGGCCAAGACCCTGCTGGAACTGCGCAGCAAGCTGCCGGACATGCAGGTGCCGCACTAGCGAGGGCTACAGGACGCGATCCAGGGCCGTTCGGGCGCTCGGGGTGAACAGCAGCACCAGCACGGCCAGCGCCGAGACCAGCACCGGGATGCCGACAAGCAGCCGGCCGGCCTGGATGCCCAGGGAGAAGCCGACCGGCAGCGCAAGCAGTTCCAGCAGCACGATCGGCGACCGGGCGCTCGGCCGCAGGGCGAGCAGGCCGCGCCCGCACAGGTAGCAGATCGCCGCGCCGAGCAGCGCGAACCCGGCGACCGCCAGCGCCGCCCACAGCCGCTGGCTGGAGTGCACGACGGCCAGCACCAGCAGGATCACGGTGACGACGAGCAGCGCGGCCGCCTGCGCCAGCACCACGCCGGCGGCGTACCGGATGGTGGGCGGGGCCTGTTCCGGCTCGGCACCGTGGGGGGCAGAACTCACCTGCCGGAGCCTAGGGCAGTTGGCCGGCCGGCCGGCTACCGGCAGGTACAGTCGCGACTGTGCGAGTCCTGGTGGTGGCCAACCCGCGGGCAACGAGCACCACCGAGCGGCAGCGTGACGTGCTGGTGCACGCGCTGGCTGCCGACGCCAAGCTGGAGGTCGAGGAGACGGCCAACCGCGGCCACGCCGCCGCCCTGGCCTGCCGGGCGATGCGCGACCGGGTCGATGTGGTGGTGGCGGTGGGCGGTGACGGCACCGTCAACGAGGTGGTCAACGGCCTGCTGACCGACGGCGTGCATCCGGACCTGCCGGCGCTGGGCGTGGTGCCGGGCGGCTCCACCAACGTGTTCGCCCGGGCGCTCGGGCTGCCCAACGACCCGTTCGAGGCCACCGCGGTGCTGATCGACGCGATGGCCACCCGGCGCACCCAGCGGATCGGGGTCGGCCAGGCGGACGAGCGGTACTTCCTGTTCACCGCCGGCATGGGCTACGACGCCGCCGTGGTCGCCGCGGTGGAGGCACACCGGCGCCGGGGCAAGACCTCCACCCACCGGCTGTACGTGCGCACCGCCGTGAGCACCTACTTCCGGCAGGACCGGCGGCATCCCCGACTGCGCCTGGAACTGCTCGACGGCGGCACCATCGACGGCCTGCACATGGCGCTGGTGACCAACTGCGATCCCTGGACGTACCTGGGCAATACTCCCATCTCGCCCACCCCGCAGGCGTCCTTCGCCACCGGTCTGGACGTCTACGCGCGCACCCGGATGGGCGCGCTGGGGTTGCTGCTGGCCGCCGGTGGCATGCTCAACCGGCGCGCCGCGGCGAGTGCCGCGCCCGGTTCGGCGGTGAAACGCATCACGGCACCGTTCCGACGGACCCCTCGCTCGCCGGACAGCACGGTGAAGTTCGGTGCGCGCATCGAGCACGACCTGCGGTCCTTCGTGCTGAGCAGCAGTCGGCCGATGCCATTCCAGGTGGACGGTGACGCGCTCGAATACCGCGACCGGGTCGAATTTCGCTCGATACCCGATGCTCTAGAGGTGCTTGTTTAACCCAGAATAAACGGTTATTGCCTCTAATTCGTATAGAGGTTCGAATATCGCTGGGTTTTGCCTGTGCAGTCGCCTGTCGGAAGCATTTTTCTGCAAATTCCAACTTGCTCACTCCGGCAAGGTAGGCAACGCTAGATCCACGACGTTGCGATGGCCACAACCCATAGGTCTGCCAACGAGGGTCGGAGAGGCTCGACACCCCCGCCTCCCGACGGAAGAGGTTCTTGAAGTACGTCGCAGCTCGTGAAAGAATTCACAAGCGCGCTGCTGCGAAGGCGCGAGAATTCGCTACACGCTTTGACCGCAGCAGTACTCAAGCAAGTGAGGAGATCGAAGCATGGACTGGCGTCACCGCGCGGTATGCCGCGACGAGGACCCGGAACTGTTCTTTCCGATCGGCAACACCGGTCCGGCATTGATGCAGATAGAAGAAGCGAAGGCAGTGTGCCGTCGCTGTCCGGTCATGTCCGAGTGCCTTTCCTGGGCACTCGAGAGTGGCCAGGACGCAGGCGTCTGGGGTGGCCTGAGTGAGGACGAGCGGCGCGCGCTGAAGCGGCGCAACGCCCGCGCCCGAGCCCGGATGGCCTGACCTGTAGCCAGCCCGTCGTCTGCCGAGCAGACTCGACAGTTCCACATCGTTCACATCGGGAGCCCGCTGCGACGCAGCGGGCTCCCGGCATTCCCGGATCCGCTGCGATGCGGTGGGCTCCCGGCGTTCCCGGATCCGCTGCGATGCGGTGGGCTCCCGGCATTCCCGGATCCGCTGCGATGCGGTGGGCACGTGGCGTCGCGGGTCAGCTGCGACGCAGCGGTATCCGCAGCGTCACCGCGGTACCGCCGCCGTCCGGTTCGCTCCGGCGGCTCAGCTCCATGCTGGCGTCCAGTTCGGCGCTGACCAGCGTCTGCACGATCTGCAGGCCAAGCCGATCCGAGGCGCCCAACGAGAACCGCTGCGGCAGCCCGGCGCCGTCATCGGTCACCTGGACGGTCAGCACGCCGCGCTCACGCTTGCCCGCCACCTGCACGGTGCCGGACGTTCCGTCCGGAAAGCCGTGCTCGACCGCGTTGCCGATCAGCTCGGTCAGCACCATGACCAGCGGGGTGGCGAGCTCGGCCGGCAGCTCGCCGAACGAGCCGGTCCGGCTGACCGCAACCCGGCCGCTGCCGCCGGTGACATCGGCGAGCATGCCGAGCAGCCGGTCCACCACCTCGTCGAAGGCCACCTCCTCGTCGATGGCCGAGGACAGCGTCTCGTGCACCAGCGCGATCGAGGACACCCGGCGCATCGACTCCTCCAGCGCCGTCCGCGCCTCGGCGTTGGCGACCCGGCGGGACTGCAGCCGCAACAGCGCGGCGACCGTCTGCAGGTTGTTCTTCACCCGGTGGTGGATCTCGCGGATGGTGGCGTCCTTGCTCAGAATCTGGCGGTCCCGGCGGCGCAGCTCGGTGACGTCCTGCAGCAGCACCAGCGCCCCGAGCGACTCGCCGCGCGGGTGCAGCGGGATGGCGCGCAACTGCACGGTGGCACCGTCGCCGCTGTCCACCTCGCGGCTGCGCGGATGGATGCCGTGCAGCGCGTCGTCCATCATCTCGGCGAGGTCGTCGGCCTGGAACGGGTCGTGCGCGGCGCTGGTCAGGGCGTCGGCCAGCGGCTCGCCCTGCAGGTTGCCAGCGAAGCCCAGCCGGCGCACCGCGGAGGAGCCGTTCGGACTGGCGTAGAGCACCCGGCCGGAGCTGTCCACCCGGATCATGCCGTCACCCACCCGCGGACCGGAGCCCTCCTCGCGCTGACCGGTCGGGCCCGGGAACTGCCCGGTGGCCACCATCGAGGCGAGGTCGGCGGCGCTCTGCAGGTAGGCGAGCTCCAACTGGCTCGGACTGCGCACGCTGGTCAGGTTGCTGTCGCGGCCGAGCACCGCGATCGTCTCGGACTCGAACACGATAGGGATGGCTTCCCGGCGGATCGGCACGCCGTCCTCCCAGTCCGGGTCCGACTCGCGAAAGATCCGCGACTCGGTCATCGCCACCTGCAGCGCGCCGGCCCGGTCCGCAGGCAGCTTCTCCCCCACCCGGTCGTGCAGGTAGGCGGTCGGGCCGGTGGTCGGCCGGCACTGCGCGGCGCAGAGGAACGCGCCGTCCGAACCGATCGGCACCCAGAGCAGCAGGTCTGCGAAGGACATGTCCGACAGCAGCTGCCACTCGGCCACCAGTTGCTGCAAATGGCCGGTCTGTCCAGCGGTCAGCGAGGTGTTGCTGGCGAGGAGGTAGGACAGCGCGGACATGGTTCACACCAGCGTGCCACAAAGCGCAGCCGCCACGGCACGGAATCCGGCGATTCTCCGGTGCGCGACCTTATCCAGCGGTTCTCACCCGGCCGCGGCGATGGCCTCCCGGACGGAGCGGTGGCCGGCCGCCAGGCTGGCCGCCTCGGCCGGCTCGCGACCTGTCACCAGGTGCACGATGGCCGCCCGGGCGTTCCAGCCGCACCGCTCCAGCGCCTGCCAGGCGATCCGCTCGGCGCATCCGGAGCTGTCGGCCACCATGCCCGCCACCCGCCGGCGCAGCTTGTCGTTGGCGGCCACCACGTCCACCATGTGCCGGCCGTGCACGTGGCCCAACCGGATCATGGCGGTGGTAGTCAGGGTATTCAGCACCAGCTTCTGCGCGGTGCCGGCCGCCAGCCGGGTGGAGCCGGCCACCACCTCCTCGCCGACCGGCACCTCGATCGCCACCTCGGCCCACCGGGCCAGCTGGGAGCCCTCGACGTTGGTCACCGCGATCAGCGCCGCGCCGCGCTGCCGGGCCAGCTCGGCGGCCGCGCAGGTGTAGGGCGTGCGGCCGCTGGCCGAGACCGCGACCAGCACGTCCAGCGGCCCCGCGGCCAGCTCCTCGACGTCTGCCCGGCCGGCCGCCGCGTCGTCCTCGGCGGCGTCGGTGCCGACCAGCTGCCCGGCACCGCCGCCGGCCACCCGGGCCCGCACCCGTTCGGTCGGGACGCCGTAGGTGCCGGGCAGCTCCGCCGCCTCCTGCACCGCCAGCCGGCCGGATGTGCCGGCACCCAGCAACAGCAGCCGGCCACCGGCGGAGTACCTGCTGACCACCAGCTCGGTCGCCCGCACCAGCGCCGGTTGCCCGGCCGTGACCGCCTCGGCCACCCGTGCCTGGCCCGCCAGCACCGCGCGCACCGCCTGCTCGGTGCTCAGTACGTCCAGCGGCTGCGGTTGTTCCTCGGGCATTCGCCTCACCACGTCCGGTTCAGCATCTTGGGGTTCATCAGATCACCATGTCCGGGTCACCTTGGCCAGCCCCCGCGGCGCGTCCGGATCGGCGCCACGCAGCACGGCGAGCTGGCAGCTGAGCTGCTGCAGCGGCAGGATCTCCACCACCGGGAACAGCTCCTCGGGCAGGCCCGCGGTGCTGACCGGCAGCAGCGGGAGGTCGTCCGGAATGCCCGGAAGCCCGCCTACCACCACCAGGTCGGCCCGCCGCTGCCGCAACCGCTCCAACACCGCCAGCATGGCTCGCCCACCGGCGCCGGGGGTGAGCACGGCGAGCACCGGCAGTCCCTCGTCCACCATGGCCATCGGGCCGTGTAGCAGGTCGGCACCGGAGAAGGCCTGCGCGCCGAGGTAGCAGGTCTCCATCAGCTTCAGTGCCGCTTCCCGGGCGGTGGGATAGCCGAACCCGCGAGCGGTGGTGAGCAGCCGGTCGGCTATCCGGAGCTGGTTGGCCACCGCGGCCACCTCCGCCGAGCGGGCCAGGGTTTCCCGCGCGGCCGCCGGGAGCGCCGCCGCCTGCTCGGCCAGCTGTCGGCTGTCCGGTGCGCCGGCCGCCAGCGGCATCAGCAGCAGGTAGAGCGCCAGCAGTTCGGCGGTGTAGGACTTGGTGGCCGCCACCGCCTGCTCGACGCCGGCTCGCACGTCCACCGCAAGCTCTGCGGCGCCGGACAGTTGCGAGGCCGGGTCGTTGGTGACCGCCACGGTGAGTGCCCCGCACTCCCGTGCCGCGGTCAGCGAGTCGAGAAGGTCCGGGGAACTGCCGGACTGGCTGATCGCCAGGAACAGCACGTCGCGCAGGTCCGGACGGGCACCGTAGACGGTCATCGTCGAGGGCGATACCAGCCCGGCCGGCAATCCGAGCCGAATCTCGATGAGGTACTTGGCGTACAGCGCTGCGTGATCGGACGTGCCGCGAGCGGCCAGCAGCACGAACCGTGGGCGACGGGCGCCGATCACGCCGGCCGCCGCGGACAGCTCCGGCATGCCCTCGGTGGCCAGCCGGGCCAGCACGTCCGGTTGTTCGGCGATCTCGGCTGCCATGTGCCGGCCGGCGGGAACGGTCATCGAGCCTTTTCTCCCGGTGCGCGGGGATTCGGGACTCCCCTTAATTGGACTAGACAAATCCCTAGCGTGCCGGCTTCGCCGCGTCAAGTCAATGGTATAGACCACTAGCCGGCAGAATGGGATAGTGAAAGGCGCGGAACAGAGAGGAAGGTCAGTGTTGACCGAGGATCAACGGCGGGAACCGAAGTACTACGTGGTGAAGCGGCACCTGCTGGACCTGATCGCCGAGCTGGCACCCGGCGCACCGGTGCCCACCGAGCGGGAGCTGGCCGAACTGGCCGGTACCTCCCGGACCACCGTTCGGCAGGCACTGAGCGAACTGGTCACCGAGGGACGGCTGGTACGCCGGCAGGGCTCGGGCACCTACGTCGCCGAGCCCAAGCTGGCCTGGCCGCTGCAGATGTCCAGCTTCACCGAGCAGGCGGCCTCGTCCGGGCTGAAGGTGGAGACCACCCTGGTCTCGGCCGAGCGGGTGCCGGCGACGCCGGAGATCGCCGAGCTGCTCAACCTCAAGGTGGGCGCCCAGGTGCACCGGATCGAACGGCTGCGTGAGGTGAACGGCTCGCCGATGGCCCTGGAACAGTCACACCTGTCGGCCAAGCGCTTTCCCGGCCTGGCCAAGGCGCTGCGGCAGGCCGGCTCGCTGTACCAGGTGCTGCACTCGGAGTTCGGGGTGTGGCCGGAGTCGGCGGTGGAGACCATCGAGACCGCGCCCGCCTCACCGCGGGAGGCCGGCCTGCTCGCCACCGACACCGGCGCGCCGATGCTCATCCTGTCCCGGCACAGCCTGGATTCCGAGGGGCAGCCGGTGGAGTGGGTGCGCAGCTGGTATCGCGGCGACCGCTACACCTTCGTGGCGCGGCTGGGCGCGCCGCCGGCCTAGGGTGCTGGACACCGCACCGGCCCAGGGTGCTGGACACCCCACCGGTCCAGGGTGCCGGGCGCACCGCCGACCCCGAGAAGTCCGGTAGCTTCGCTCCGACAATTGGCATGGGGTGCGCGTGGCATGACTGAGTTGTACCTTGACTGCACTACATTGCCTGCGGTTGAAGTACGCGCTACAGGGAGGTTGTCATGGCTACCCCTGCTCGGTACCGGCTGTCGGCCGGGGCGCTGGTCGCGGTCACGATCCTGCTGGCGATTCCCGTCGCCGCGCTGGTGATCGTCCCGATCTACGCCAAGAAGTCGCCAGAACTCTGGGGATTCCCCTTCTTCTATTGGTACCAGCTGCTCTGGGTGCTGCTCTGCGGGTTCTTCACCTGGGGCGCGCACCTGGTGATCCAGCGTGATCGCAGGACGATCCGCCGCGACCGCGCGGAGGTCGGACGATGAGCGGGCAGTCGGTCGTGCTGGCCGCGGGAACCAAGGTGGACGGCACCGCGCTGGGCGTGCTGGTGTTCTTCTTCCTGGTGGTGAGCGCCGGCGGCTTCTGGGCGGCTCGCTGGCGGCGGGCGGAATCCCCGCACTCGCTGGATGAATGGGGGCTCGGCGGCCGCTCGTTCGGCACCGTGATCACCTGGTTCCTGCTCGGCGGTGACCTCTACACCGCCTACACCTTCATCGCGGTGCCGGCCGCCATGTTCGCCACCGGCGCGGTCTCCGGCTACTTCGCGGTGGCCTACACCATCCTGGTGTATCCGATCATCTTCATCTTCATGCCGAGGATGTGGTCGGTGGCGCACAGCAAGGGCTACGTCACCGCGGCCGACTTCATCCGCGGCCGGTTCGACTCCAAGCTGCTGGCCCTGGCGGTGGCGATCACCGGCATCCTGGCGACCATGCCCTACATCGCGCTGCAACTGGTGGGCATCCAGGCGATCATCGACACCATCGGAATCGGCGGCAGCGACAACGCGTTCCTGCGCGACCTGCCGCTGCTGATCGCCTTCGCGGTGCTCGCCGCCTACACCTACTCCTCCGGCCTGCGCGCGCCGGCGCTGATCGCGTTCGTCAAGGACACCCTGATCTACCTCGTGATCGCGGTGGCCATCATCTACGTCGCCGTGCACACCGGCTTCCATCACCTGTTTCACGCGGCGCAGACCAAGATGGCCACTCCGAATCCGAAGACGCACGCGGCGACCGGGGTGTTCGTACCGGCCAAGAACAACTACTGGGCATACGCCACGCTGGCCTTCGGCTCGGCGCTGGCACTGTTCATGTACCCGCACTCGATGACCGCGGTGCTGTCCGGACGCTCGCGCAACGTGATCCGGCGCAACGCCGCGATCCTGCCGACCTACTCGCTGATGCTGGGGCTGCTGGCGCTGCTGGGCTACGCCGCCATCGCGGAGAAGACCTCGGTGATCGGCACCGACGGCAAGGCGAACCCGCAGCTCGCGGTACCGCACTTCTTCCGCGACCAGTTCCCGCACTGGTTCGCCGGGGTGGCCTACGCGGCGATCGCCATCGGCGCCCTGGTGCCAGCCGCGATCATGTCGATCGCCGCGGCGAACCTGTTCACCCGCAACATCTACCGCGAGTTCATCATGCCGAACGCGACGCCGAAGCATGAGGCGACGGTCTCCAAGATCGCCTCGCTGGTGGTCAAGTTCGGTGCGCTGATCTTCGTGCTGTCGCTGGACAAGCAGAACGCGATCAACCTGCAATTGCTCGGCGGCGTCTGGATCCTGCAAACCTTCGTGTCGGTCGTCGGTGGCCTGTACACCCGGTGGCTGCACCGGTGGGCGCTGCTGCTCGGCTGGGCGGTCGGCATGGTGTACGGCACGGTCGCCGCGTACCACCAGTCCTCGGCCGCCACCAAGCACTTCGGCGGCTCGCTGGCCACCTTCCCGTTCACCCACACCAAGATGTACATCGCGTTCTCGGCGCTGATCCTGAACATCGTGGTGACCGTGGTGCTCACCCTCGTGCTGCGGGCCGTGCGGGCACCGGGCGGGCGGGACCACACCACGGACGAGGACTACTACTCCGAGTCCGACCTGGACGCCGAGACGCTGCCCGGCACCGAGGGTGGCCTGCCGGCGCCCGGCCCCGCTACCAGCCGGACCTGAACGCCGGATCCAAATCGCCCTGGCAGCGCAGTCGGCTGCCAGGGCGGTTCTGGTCACGGGTGCTCGGCGTCGGCTCCGCGCTCGAGCGCTACTCGGCCCGGTACTCCACGTGGCTGGTCTCGATGACCACCTGGCTGAGCCGGCCGCGGATCCGGTCCTTCAGCTCGCCCGGGGCGATGTCGCCACCGCAGCTGCGGGCGACCAGCGACTTGACGTCCTGCTCGAGGCCGTACCGGCGCAGGCAGGGCGCGCAGTCGTCCAGGTGCATCCGGATCCGGTGCCGGGCCTCGTCGTCGCTCTCGTCGTCGAGGTAGAGGTAGACGTCGGCGAGAACCTCGCCACAGTCCAGGCCACCCGGGCCGAAACCGGTCATGAGTTCTCTCCTTCGGTGCTGCCCGAGCTGCGGTTGCCGGTGGCCACCAGGCCACGGCCACGCGCGTAGTCAGCGAGCAATGCCTGCAACTGCCGACGGCCGCGGTGCAGCCGCGACATCACCGTGCCGATCGGGGTATCCATGATCTCGGCGATCTCCTTGTAGGCGAAGCCCTCGACGTCGGCGAGGTAGACCGCCAGCCGGAACTCCTCGGGCAACGCCTGCAGCGCTTCCTTCACGTCGGAGTCGGGCAGGTGGTCCAGCGCCTCCATCTCGGCCGACCGCAGGCCGGACGAGGTGTGCGACTCGGCAGCGTGCAGCTGCCAGTCCTCGATGGTGTCGGAGTTGCTCTGCTGCGGCTGCCGCTGCTTCTTGCGGTAAGTGTTGATGAAGCTGTTGGTCAGGATCCGGTACAGCCAGGCCTTGAGGTTTGTTCCCTCGGTGAACTGGTGGAAGGCCGCGAAGGCCTTGACGTAGGTGTCCTGCACCAGATCCTCGGCGTCGGCCGGGTTCCGCGTCATCCGCATCGCGGCCGCGTACAGCTGGTCGAGATAGGGCAGCGCGTCTCGCTCGAACCGGGCGCGACGCTCCTCCACGGTCTCTTCAGCCACTGGGCTCCCTATGGTTCGCACGGCATTGCTCAGGCACCCAGAGCTTACGGCGCGTCCGGCCCGAAGGGATCGCGTGGTGGCGGATTGCCGGCTGGGCTGTTCCAGCACGAGCATGCGCCGTCCTCCTCACATCAGTACCGGGCTTTGCCACCGGTGCAACGCACGCCGCTTCGCCGGGCATTCCCGCACCCGCCCGGCAGCCGACCAGACCGGGATGCCGAACGGCCTGAGGAGCCAGGGCGACGGTGCTCAGACCAGCTGGCGGTGGTCGCCGCGCGGCAGATCCGGATCCGGATCGAACCGCTCGCTGCCGCCGCCACCGCCAGAGCACCACGGACACCAGGGCTGCAGCTTGCGGTGGCTGGCGTGGGCCATGATGAGGTAGATCATGCTCGCCTGCGCCAGCGCCCAGACGGCGCGGCCGGGCGTGCTGGTCAGGAAGTTGCTGCCGAGCAGCACCAGCAGGTACGGCACCAGCAGGCGCGGGTTGCTGCCGGCGTGCACCAGCCAGAACCGGCGCTGGTAGCGCGCCGCGTGCGCGGCGGCATTCAACGGCATGGAACTGGCGCAGCGCTCGCACAGTCGCCGGTCGTGGTCGCGCAGCTGCAGCCAGGTCAGCAGCACGAAGGCCAGCAGCAGGAGGCTGGCCAGCAGGGTGAGCGGGCCCACCCCGTGCGGTTGGAAGCCGAGGGCGATGATCAGCAGGATGGAGCCGCTGAGCAGCTGGGGCGCGTAGTGGCCCCAGTTCCGGGCGAGGCCACCCGGGTATGGCACAGAGAGGCTGTCTGCCATCGGCCTTCCGATCCCCCGTCACGAGCGTGCTGGCCTCTCGATCATCCGCTGCTCGCAGGTTTACGGCAAGGCGGATTTCCCTTTTCTGTGTGGGTAATTGGCAATATCAGCTCAGTGTGAAGTCCTGGCCACGGACGGTGACCGTCGCGCTTCGACATGGCGTCCGGACTCGATCCCGCGGGCCAGCTGGCAGGATGCCCCGCATGAGCAAGGCAGCACCGAAGAGCGCTCGCGCGCGGCGACGGGCGTACCGGTGAGCGGTGGAACGCCGGCCACCACCGCGCTGGACCGGGCCGGAATCAGCTATCGCACGCACAGCTACTCCCACGACAGCCGGGCCGAATCCTACGGAGCCGAGGCGGCCAGCCAGCTCGGCCTGGACCCTCGCCAGATCTTCAAGACCCTGATCGCCGCGGTGGACGGCACGCTGGTCTGCGCGGTGATACCGGTCGCCACCCGGCTGGACCTCAAGGCACTGGCCGCCACGGTCGGTGGCCGCCGTGCCGAGATGGCCGAGCCCGCCAAGGCACAGCGGGCCACCGGCTACGTGCTGGGCGGCATCAGCCCGCTGGGGCATCGCAGCCGCGTTCCGGTCGTGGTCGATGAGTCCGCCGCCGGCTTCGAGCGGATCTACGTCTCGGCAGGCAAGCGCGGCCTGCAGCTGGAATTGGCGCCGGCTGACCTGGTCGCGGTGGCCGAGGCCGACACCGCCGCCATCGCGACCGGCTGAGCGTTCGCCGTCCGGGCGGCGTTACCGGAAATCCTCCTCGCGGAACTCGGTCGCGCTGCGCTCGCCGCCGCGGGCCGCCTCGGAGCCGCGCAGCTCCACCCGCCGGATCTTGCCGCTGATGGTCTTGGGCAGCTCGGCGAACTCCAGCCGCCGGATCCGCTTGAACGGGGCAAGCTGCTCGGTGCAGTAGCGGAAGATGTCGCGCGCGGTGCCGGCGTCCGGCTGGTAGCCGGCAGCCAGCACCACGTAGGCCTTGGGCACCGACAGCCGCACCGGATCCGGCGAGGGCACCACCGCTGCCTCGGCTACCGCGGGGTGCTCGATCAGCACGCTTTCCAGCTCGAACGGGCTGATCCGGTAGTCGCTGGACTTGAACACGTCGTCGGTGCGCCCGACGTAGGTGAGGTAGCCATCGGCGTCCATGGTGGCCACGTCGCCGGTGTGGTAGAGGCCGCCAGCCATCGCCGCGTCGTTGCGCTCGTCGTCGTCGGCATAGCCGGTCATCAGCGCGACCGGTCGATCGGCCAGATCCAGGCAGATCTCCCCCTCCGCACCCGGCTCCAGCGCGGCGCTTGAGTCCGAGACCTCGACCGGGTGCCGCTCGCCGGTGACCGGGTCGGCCAGCACCACGGTGTAGCCGGGCAGCGGCCGGCCCATCGAGCCTGGCTTGACCAGCTCGCCCGGCGGATTGCCGATCTGGCAGGTGGTCTCGGTCTGGCCGTAGCCGTCCCGGATGGTGATCTGCCAGGCCCGCTGCACCTGCTCGATCACCTCGGGGTTGAGCGGCTCACCGGCACCCACCAGCTCGCGCAGCGACAGCTGCCAGCGGCTCAGATCCTGCTGCACCAGCATCCGCCAGACGGTGGGCGGCGCGCAGAACGTGGTCACCCGGGCCTCGCGCAGCACGTCCAGCATCCGGGCGGCATCGAAGCGCAGGTAGTTGAACAGCAGCACGGTGGCGCCGGCGTTCCACGGCGCGAAGAAGCAGGACCAGGCGTGCTTGGCCCAGCCCGGCGAGGAGACGTTGAGGTGCACGTCGCCCGGCTGCAGCCCGAGCCAGTACATGGTGGACAGGTGGCCGACCGGGTAGCTGAGGTGGGTGTGCTCGACCAGCTTCGGCTTGGAGGTGGTGCCGGAGGTGAAGTACAGCAGCAGCGGATCGCCGCCGGAAGTGGGCGCCTCGGGGACGAACCGTTCCCCGTGCGCGTGATGACTCGCGTAGTCCAGCCAGCCCTCCGCGGGCTCGCCGACCGCCACCGGCAGCCAGCCGCCCGGCTTGCCGAACTGGGGTGGTCAGTTCGGCACGGGCGATCACCGCGCCGACCGCGCCGCGCTCCAGCCGGTCGGCCAGGTCGGCCGCGGACAGCAGCGTGGTCGCCGGGATGATCACCGCCCCGAGCTTGATGCAGGCCAGCATCGACTCCCACAGCTCCAGCTGGTTGCCGAGCACCAGCAGCACCCGGATGCCGCGGCGCACGCCGTGCCCAGCTAGCCAGCCGGCCAGCCGCGACGACCGGTCGGACAGCTCGGCGAAGGTGTAGCCGGCCTGCGAGCCGTCGTCCTCGATCAGCCGCAGCGCCTCCTGCTCGCCGCGTTCGATCGCCAGCACGCCGTCGAAGTAGTCCAGCGCCCAGTTGAACCGTTCCGGCCTGGGCCAGCGAAACTCCCGGCGCGCCCGCTGGTAATCGCCGCGGCTATCCAGCAGCAGGTCGCGGGCCGCCAGGAACTGCTCGATCGCGGTCGTCTCGCTCATGTCGGCGACTCTGGCACGCCGGCCCCGCCTTGTCATCCGGCCCGGCCTTGTCATCCGGCCCGCGCTCAGCCGGCCTGGCCGGCGCTCAGCCTCGCCTGGCCTCGCTCAGCCGGCCTGGCCTCGCTCAGCCCGACTGGTCTCGCTCAGCCCGCCCGGTCTCGCTCAGCCCGGCCGGACGGTGTCGAGGATCCAGCGGGCCGCCACCGGGCCCAGCTCGGCAGCGCTGCGCTTGAGCGAGTGGTCGCCCGGCAGCTGCACCACCTGCCGGCTGACGGCCGGCGGCGGCAGGCCGAACGGGTCGCTGGCGCCCTGTACCACCAACACCGGCACCGCTACCGCGGCAAGCTCGGCCAGCCGGCTCCGGTCCGGCTTGCCCGGCGGATGCAGCGGGAAGGCGAGCGCGAGCACCGCGGCGGCCGGCGGCTGGCTGGCCGGGTCGGCGGCCGTGCGGCACGCGACCCGGGCGCCGGAGGACCGTCCGGCGTACACCATCGGCTGGCCGGCCAGCCCACGTCGCCGGCCCAGCGCACGCACCACCGCCTGCCAGGCCCGGTCGAGCACCGCCGCGGTCGGCGGCGCCTTTCGTCCGGCCACCCGGTACGGCTGGGTCACCCGGGCCACGCTGATCCCGGCGGCCAGGCAGGCCGATCGCACCGAGAACAGGTCCGGCGCGTCGATGCTGCCGCCGGCTCCGTGCCCGAGCACTAGCAGGGCCGGCGCGCCGGCCACCCGATCCAGCTCGACGTGTGCGTCCCCCACGTCGGTAGCGATGGTGAGCATGCGAGGCTAGAAGAGCGCCTGCGCCTGCGGATCCGGCTCCACCCGTTCGAGCAGATCCGGGGAGTCGTTGCCGACGCGGTTCACCTTCGAGGAGACCGGCCGCAGTTCCAGGCCCTCCCTCGCAGCCTCGTCACCAGGCTTCAGCAGCTCGGTCGGACCGTCCTGGTTCGGGTCGATCCAGCGGGCCCAGCTCTTGCGGGCCAGCACCAGCGGCATCCGCTCGTGGATCTCGGCCAGCTCGCCCTGCGCCGCGACGGTGAGGATGGTGACCGAGGTGAGCCAGTCGGCCTCCGGATCGTCCTTCGGCTTCCAGAACTCATACAGCCCGGCAAAGGCCAGCGAGTGCCCGTCCGGCGGCGTCATCAGATAGGCCTGCTTGGTCGGCTTGCCCTCCGGGTCGGTGACCTTCTGCCACTCGTACCAGCCGTCGGCCGGCACCAGGCAGCGTCGAACAGCGAATGCCTTGCTGAACGCGGACTTCTCGGTCACCGACTCGGCCCGGGCGTTGAACATCCGGTTGCCTACCGAAGATCCTTGGCCCAGGACGGCACCAGGCCCCAGCGGGCCAGCCGCAGCTGGCGCACCGGCTCGGACTCCTTCGGCTCGCCGTGCGGCACCCGGTTCACCACGATCCGGATGCCGGTGGTCGGCGCGATGTTGTAACCGGACTGGCTGCTGGCGCCGTCGGTTTCGTCCACGGCGTCGAACTCGTCCAGCAGGCTCGCGGTGGACTTGACCGAGACGTAGCGACCACACATGCCTTCGACGTTACCTCCGCAGCCACGACAATTTCCCCCGCGCTCCGGCAGCCGAACGGGGCTCGGCCGACGGCATACTGTTGCGGTGACCCACGCGGACCAGCCGTGGCCGGCTGACCAACCGTGGCCGGCGCCGGTGGCGACCGGCCGGCTGGCCGCCGTGGTGGCGCTGCCGGGGTCGAAGTCGCTCACCAACCGGGCGCTGGTGCTGGCCGCGCTGTCCGACTCACCGACCCGGATCAGCGCGCCGCTGATTGCCCGGGACACCGCGTTGATGGTCCGGGCACTCGCGCGCGCTCGGCGTGACGGTGGCCGCTGACGGCGCGGACTGGCTGGTGCAGCCGGCGCCGCTGCACGGCGGCGAGGTGGCCTGCGGGCTTGCCGGCACCGTGATGCGCTTCGTGCCGCCGCTGGCCGCGTTGGCCGCCGGGAACAGCGCCTTCGACGGCGACCCGGCGGCCCGGCTGCGGCCGATGGCAGTCCTGGTCGAAGCGCTGCGGCAGGCTGGCGCGACCATCTCCGACGACGGGACCGGCCGGCTGCCGTTCACCGTGCACGGCACCGGCGCGCTGCCCGGCGGGGTGCTGGAACTGGACTTCTCGGCGTCCTCGCAGTTCGTCTCGGCATTGCTGCTGGCCGGCTCCCGGTTCGACCGGGGGGCCGACATCCGGCACACCGGCGGCCCGCTGCCGTCGCAGCCGCACGTCCGGATGACGATTGCCGCGGTGCAGGCAGCCGGCGGCACGGTCGAGGAGGTGGACGACCGGCGCTGGCTGGTCGCGCCGGGCAAGCTCGACCTGCCGGATCAGCTGATCGAAGCCGACCTGTCCAACGCCGCGCCGTTCCTGGCCGCGGCACTGGTCACCGGCGGCGAGGTGACGGTGCCGCACTGGCCGGCTGAGACCAGCCAGCCGGGTGGCCTGCTGCCGGAGTTGCTGACCCGGATGGGTGCCACGGCAACGCTGGACGAGAACGGCCTGACCGTCACCGGCACCGGCACCATCGAGCCGGTGGAGCTGGATCTGCACGACGCCAGCGAGCTGACCCCGGTGCTGGCGGCGCTGTGCACGCTGGCCGACGGGGAGTGCCGGATCACCGGGGTGGCGCACATCCGTGGCCACGAGACCGACCGGCTGGCCGCGCTGCGCCAGGAACTCGGCTCGCTCGGGGCCGAGGTCAGCGAGCTCCCCGACGGCCTGGTGATCCGGCCGGCGCCGCTGCGGCCAGCTCGCTGGCACGCCTACGCCGACCACCGGATGGCGCAGGCCGGCGCCCTGCTCGGACTCGCGGTCGCCGGGCTGACCGTGGACGACATCGGGTGTACCAGCAAGACCCTGGCCGACTTTCCGGGGCTGTGGGCGGCGATGCTGGAGCAGTCCGGCTGATGGCGCGTCGAGACACCCGCCGGCTGGACGAGGACGACGTCCGCAACCGCCCGACCCGGTACGGCAGCCGCGCCCGCAGCAAGCAGCGCCCGGCCCATTCGGACGCGGCGACCGGGATGGTGGTGACCATCGACCGGGGCCGGTTCACCGTGCTGCTGACCGATCCCGAGGTGCAGCTGACCGCGATGCGAGCCCGCGAACTGGGCCGCAAGTCGATCGCGGTGGGCGATCGGGTGGCGGTGGTCGGCGACCTGTCCGGCCAACCGGACAGCCTGGCCCGGATCGTCCGGATCGCAGACCGGCAGACCGTGCTGCGCCGCACCGCCGACGACAACGACCCGTTCGAGCGGGTGATCGTGGCCAATGCCGACCAGTTGCTGATCGTCGCCTCACTCGCCTCGCCGGCGCCGGCCTACGGCCTGATCGACCGGTGCGTGGTGGCCGCCCTGACCGCCGGCATGGAGCCGATCCTGCTGCTGACCAAGGCGGATCTGGCCCTGCCGGATGAGGTGTTGGCCAACTATGCCGACCTGGACATCCCCGCCGTGGTGACCTCTCGGGGGGCCGATCTGGGTCCGATCCGGGCGCTGCTGGACGGCAAGGTGACGGTGTTCGTCGGCCACTCCGGGGTGGGCAAGTCCACCCTGGTGAACGCGCTGGTGCCGGGTGCGGCGCGCAGCACCGGCGCGGTCAGCGACATCGGCAAGGGCCGGCACACCTCGACCTCGGTGTTCGCGTTGCGACTGCCCGAGCCGTTGGACGGCTGGGTCATCGACACGCCGGGCGTCCGTTCGTTCGGGCTGGCACACGTCAGCGCCCAGGATCTGCTGTGGGCGTTTCCGGATCTGGAGGACGGGGCGGTGCAGTGCCCGCGCGGCTGCGAGCACCTCTCGGCGGCCGAGGGCTGCCGGCTGGACGGCTGGGTCGACGCGGGCCACTCCTCGCCGGCCCGGCTCGCCGGCTTCCGCAGGTTGCTGGCAAGCCGCACGGACCTCGGCGCTGGCTGAGGTCTCGGGAGAAGGAAATAGCAGGTTGCTGGCAAGCCGCACGGACCTCGGCGCTGGCTGAGGCGTGGCCGAGGCGCCGGCTGAGGCGTCACGATGGTCGCCGTCAGAACCAGCCGCCGGAGCGCCAGTACATCCCGTGCTCCCGCGCGAGCAGGCCCTCGTCCACCAGGTAGCGGCGCAGCGCGGCCACGTCCGGATGCCAGACCCGCACGGTGGCGTTCACCTCCGTCTCGGTGTAGCGAACACCGGGTTCGAAGGCGGTCGCCAGGTAGCCGAGCAGCAGCCGGCGCTTCTTGCCCGCTCGCGGAATGGTCGGCAGCCGGCCGCCGACCAGGTAGGACCGCAGCACCTTGCGCAGCGCGGGATCGGAGATCTCGCCGAACGACGCCGGATCCGCCAGTGCGCCCGCCCGCGCGGCACTGTCGATCTCGGAATCCACCCCGCGACGATAACCTGGCCGGATGGACGACGAGCCGGCCGATCTGGCGGTGGCCCGTGCGCTGGCCGATCTTGCCGACGGCATCACCACCACGCGCTTCCGGGCCACCGACCTGGCCGTGCGGAGCAAGCCGGACCTCAGCCTGGTCACCGATGCCGACCGTGCCGTCGAGCAGGCGATCCGGCAGCGGTTGGCCGAGCTTCGGCCGTCCGACGCGCTGCTCGGTGAGGAGTACGGCAGCACCGGCGACGGCGACCGGCAATGGGTGGTCGATCCGATCGACGGCACGCACAACTTCGTCCGCGGCGTGCCGGTGTGGGCAACCCTGATCGGGCTGCTGGTGGACAGCCGGCCGGTGGTCGGCATGGTGAGCGCACCGGCACTCGGGCAGCGCTGGTGGGCAGCGGCCGGGCACGGCGCGTTCGGCCAGGCGACCGGCGGGCTGCCCCGGCGGTTGCGGGTGTCGCAGGTCGAGGTACTGGGCGATGCCAGCCTGTCCTATTCCTCGCTGCACGGTTGGGCGAAGATCGGCCGGCTGCCGCGGCTGCTGGAACTGCTCGGCGGGATCTGGCGCTCGCGGGCCTACGGCGACTTCTGGTCCTACATGCTCGTTGCCGAGGGAGCGGTGGATCTAGCCGCCGAGCCGGAGTTGTCGCTGTGGGACATGGCCGCGCTGGCACCCATCGTGACCGAGGCGGGTGGCCGGTTCACCGGGCTGGACGGGGTCGACGGGGTGCATTCCGGCAACGCCGCGGCCTCCAACGGGCTGCTGCACGAGGCGCTGCTGGCCGCGCTGGGAGACCGGTGAACGGTGAGTCCGGTTTCGGTCAGACCTGCTCGACGGTGACCCCGTTCCAGAAGGCGACCCGATCGGTTACCTCCTCCGCCGCCGGCTTGGGCTGCGGGTAGTACCAGGCGGCATCCCGGTTGACCTGGCCATCCACCTCGAGTGAGTAGTACGAGGCGGTGCCCTTCCAGGGACAGACCGAATGCCGCTCGGACGGCCGCAGCAACTCGGCCTTCACCGAATCCATCGGAAAGTAATGGTTGTTCTCGACCACCACGGTGTCGTCGCTCTCGGCGATCACCGTACCGTTCCAGCTTGCTCGCACAGTCATGCATCCACAGTGCCACGCGTTGTCCACAACTGGGTCGGGCGATGTTGCCGGTCGGGTGCACGGGCAATTAACGTCGGGGTTACCGCGAGCGCCACCGCCGACAGAGAGGACCACATATCCCGTGTCCGAGCAGAATCCCGCACAGAACACGACCTTTGCGAGTAACGGCGGCCAGGCGCACGGCTACCTGGCGATCCCTGACTCCGGCAGCGGGCCGGGCGTCATCGTGATCCAGGAATGGTGGGGGTTGACCGACCACATCGTCGATGTCGCCAACCGGCTGGCGAGCGAGGGCTTCGTGGCGCTGGCACCGGATCTGTTCGGCGGCAAGACTACGCACGACTCCGGCGAGGCGGGCCGGCTGATGAACGAGTTGCCGGTCGATCAGGCGGCCAGGGATCTGTCCGGTGCCGTGGACTTCCTGCTCGGCCATTCCGCGGTGACCTCGACCAAGATCGGCGCGGTCGGCTTCTGCATGGGCGGTGGCTTCGTGCTGCTGCTGGCCGCCCAGCAGGGCGACCGGATCGGCGCCGCGGTGCCGTTCTACGGGGTGGGTGCGGCGGTCCCCGACCAGTACACCGGCCTCACCGCCGCGGTGCAGGGCCACTACGCCGAGCAGGACGAGTTCTACCCGGTCGCCGAGGCGCGCAAGCAGGAGCAGCAGATCCGCGAGGAATCCGGGGCCGAGGTGGAGTTCTTCTACTACCCGGCCGGGCACGCCTTCCACGCCGACCACGACCTGCTCGGCACCTACGACGCCGAGCAGGCCAAGCTCGCCTGGCAGCGCACCGTGGACTTCCTGCACGAGAAGCTCGGCTGATGCCACCGCCGACCGAGGCCGAACGGGCCGAACTCGCCGAACGGCGCCGGCAACTGCGCGAGCGCTACCTGCTGCCACCGCAGCAACGCCCGCAGTCCAGCGGTCGCGGCATCCACCATGCCGCGCTGATCTGCTCGGATCCGGCCACGACGATCGAGTTCTACCAGGGGCTGTTGGGCTTCCCGCTCATCGAGCTGGTCGAGAACCGGGACTATCCGGGTTCCTCGCACTTCTTCTTCGACCTCGGCAACTCCACCCTGCTCGGCTTCTTCGACTTCCCCGGCCTGGGCCTGCAGCCGGGCGTCGAGGCGCTGGGCACCGTGCAGCACATCGCCATCTCGGTCACTCCTGAGCGGCACCGCCAGCTCCGCCAGGCGCTCGACGAGGCCGGCGTCAGCTACGGCGGCCCAGACCAGGGGATCGAGGAGTCGCTCTACTTCCGGGATCCGGACGGCATCCAGATCGAACTGCTCTCCGACGACCTGATGTACTTCGGCGGCCAGTGGCTGGACGGCAGGTGACGGGTCTGCGGATCGGCTTCGGCCTTCCGGTGTCGGGTAGTTGGGCCACGCCGGCGAACCTGGCCGAGATCGCCGGGCGTGCCGAGGAACTTCGCTACGACTCGGTCTGGACCTTTCAGCGGCTGCTGCACCCTGCCGAGGGCGACTGGGGTGCCAGCTACCGCTCGGTGCAGGATCCGCTGATCAGCCTGGCCTACGCGGCAGCGCTCACCGAACGGGTCAGGCTCGGCGTGGCCGTCGTCAACGCCCCGTTCTACGCGCCAATCGTCCTGGCCAAGCAGCTCACCACCCTCGACCAGCTCTGCGCCGGACGGCTCGACGTGGGCCTCGGTCTCGGCTGGGCGGCCGAGGAGTTCGCGGCGGTCGGCGCTCCGGCCGAGCGCCGGGGTGACCGGCTGGCGGAGTTCGTCGAGTGCCTGAGGGCAATCTGGGCGGACGACCCGGTCGAGTTCGCCGGTGAGTTCTACCAGCTGCCGGCTGCCCTGGTCGATCCTAAACCGGTGCAGCGGCCACATCCGCCGATCCTGCTCGGCGGCGGAGCGGATCGGGCGCTGCGCCGAGCCGGCCGGCTGGCCGACGGTTGGATCAGCGCCAGCCGCCACGACCTGCGCAATATCGGCGCCGACATCGCCCTGATCAAGGAGGCCGCCGCCGCGGCCGGCAGGGATCCAGAACGGCTGCGGTTCATCGTGCGGGCCGTGGTGAAGCTGTCCGACCGGCCGGACGAGCGCCAGGACCGCCGGCCGCTGCACGGCAGCGCTGCCCAGGTACGCGAGGACCTGCACCACCTGCAGGCGCAGGGCGTCACCGAGGCCTTCGTGGATCTGAACTTCGACCCGACCATCGGCTCACCTACCGCCGACCCCGGCCAGGCCATTGCGAGAGCCCACCAGGCTCTTGCCGATTTCGCGCCCGATTAGCCCGATAGGTCAGCAAAAACCGCGAGAAATGTGCTACTCAGCGTAGTGATTTGAGTCAACTGGGTGAGCAAGCCGCCGATATTCCCTTAGAGTGCCTGCCTTGTGTGCCGGTTTACCAAAAAGGGGACGGTGGATGTTTTTTCGTGCTGCTATTCCGGGTTCGCGCGCTCTGCTCTGCGCAGTGATCGTGGCCGCGAGCGTGATTACCGGAGTCGCGTCCGGCGGCACCGCCGAGGCCGCAACCGCTCCTGAGACCAGCGCCGCCAACGCGGTGTTGCAGCTGATGAACGCCGAGCGCGCCGCGAACCGGCTGCCCGCGCTGCGCATGAGCTCCGCGCTGATCAGCTCGGCCCGCCGGCACAACCTGTGGATGGCCAAGGACAACACGCTGTCCCACCAACTGCCCGGCGAGCCGTACTTCAGCACCCGGATCAGCCAGGCCGGCGTCGCCTGGCACTGGGCCGCCGAGAACATCGGCTGGACCACCAACCGGACCACCAGCGGTGCCGACGGGCTGGAAACCGCGATGTACAACGAGAAGGCGCCGAACGACGGCCACCGTCGCAACATCCTGTCCAGCGCCGTGCACTACGTCGGCATCGACGTCTACCTCGACAGCGCGACCGGCAAGCTCTGGTTGACCGAGGACTTCGCCGACGTCAGCGGCGTGGTCGCCCCCACCGCGGCACAGCTCGCCCTGCACAATCCGATCGGGCACCTGGACAGCGCCACCGTGCTGGCCGGCCACCAGGTCCGGCTGACCGGCTGGTCGATCGACCCCGACTACAAGAGTGTGGCGCCGATGACCGCGGTCTACTACGACGGCAAGTACGCCGGGTACTTCCGCACCAACAGCCCCCGGCCGGACGTGGCCGCTCGCTATCACGCCGGACCGGGCCTCGGCTTCAACATCACCCTCACCCTGCCCGCCGGCCGGCACGTGATCACCGTCTACGCCGTCAACATCCGTACCGGCAACGCCTCACCCCGGTTCGCCGCCTTCGCCCGGGTGGCCTGAGGTTTGGTTCGGTCGGGCGACTAAAGCTTCAACTGTTTAGCGCCGTTAGCTCGCTGCTGCCAGTAGCCGAGGGTGTTGCGAGTTTGCAGGGTCTCCGGGTGATCCGGTCCGAGCACCCGCAGGTAGTCGCCGAGCAGCCGCTCGAACTCAGCGACCGCGCCGGCGACGTCCCCAGCCTCACCGCGCCAGCCGGTGAGCTTGTTGCGAGTTTGCAGGGTCTCCGGGTGATCCGGTCCGAGCACCCGCAGGTAGTCGCCGAGCAGCCGCTCGAACTCAGCGACCGCGCCGGTCACATCCCCCTCCTCTCCCCATCCCGACGCAAGATTGCGGCGTGTTCCCAGCGTGTCCGGGTGATCCGGGCCAAGGACCCGCAGGCGATCGGCGAGCAACCGCTCAAACTCAGCGACCGCGCCGGCCACATCCCCCGCCTGTCCCCGCCAGCGAGCAAGATTGCTACGGGAAACTAGTGTGTCCGGATGCTCCGGGCCAAGCACTCGCAACTGGTCGGCTAACAACTGCTGGAACCCTGCGACTGCTGCGGCAGCATCGCCCGCCCGACCTTGCGAGGAGGCGAGATTGCTACGGGTCCGCAGGGTATTCGGGTGGTCCGGGCCTAGTACTCGTAGCAGGTCGGTGACCAACTGTGCGAACTCAGCCGCCGCAGTGACGGCACCCTCCGCGTCTTCCCGCCAGGAGGCCAGATTGTTACGAGTCCTCAGGGTATCCGGATGATCCGGGCCGAGCACCCGCAGGCGATCGGCGAGCAACCGCTCAAGCCCTGCGACTGCCCCGGCGGGATCCCCCGACTCTCCCTGCCAAGTAGCGACATTGCTGCGGGCTATGAAGACGTCCGGGTGATCGGGGCCGAGCACTCGCAGCCGGTCCGCGAGCAGTCGCTCGAACTCGGCGGCCGCGCCAGCAGCATCCCCAGCCCGACCTCGCCAGGTGGCGAGGTCACCTCGGGTTCTCAGGGTTTCTGGATGGTTTGGGCCGAATACCCGTAACTGATCGGCGAGCAGCCGCTCAAACCTGGCGGCCGCACCAGCAGCGTTCCCAGCGTGGCCTTGCCAATGGGCAATGTGGTGACGGGCGCTCAGACTGTCCGGATGATCAGGGCCAAGGTGGTGCGAGCAAGCCTGCCGCAGCCGTTGGGCGGCGACAATGGCGGCATTCACCTGACCGGCTTCACCGAAACTACTTATCGCACGGAAGAGCAATGGGTGAGCCCGTTCGCTGATCAATCCGGTGCTGGAAGCCTGCGTTGCGTCCTCGGCGTTCTGCCGGAGAAGCGCCCCCTCGGCCGTGTCACGCTCGACTGTCGGCCAGATAGCGAGCAATGCATCCGCCGCGACGTAGGCCGCCCTGTCCATTGCATCTTGCGCCATTCGACGCTGGGTAACCCGTTGCACCAGGGCGTGCACACGGAGCCGGTCGGCATCAGGGGCGAGCAGACTCAGCCGACGCAGATGTCCCAGGCCACGGTGCACGCCATCGGTGTTGACGGCAGACGATTTAGTCCCGGCTGTGCTTGCGATCTCGGCAAGGCGGCTGCTGGCATAGGCGATCACCGTATCCGTAGTGAAGAGATCTGCCGGAATGCCGCTTGGGTGGAGGACTGCCGCGATCTCCAGCAGCACCCCGGCAAGCTGCTTGGGTTCCAAGCCGTTGGCCCGCTCGACCGCCAGCGCCCACGCCGAGCTGACCGTGCTTCCGTACTCGTCGGCCCGTGCCTCCGGAGGAAACAGCTTATCGAGATCGTTGCCGCGGTCGCTGAGCAACGACCGGTACTGCGCGCAGGTGATGCGATCGAAGGCGATGACCGCCGCTGCTTGGCTCATCGCCAGCGGCAGCTGGCCCAGATCCCTAGCCAGCTCCTCGGCCTCATCGAGCACGCCCGGCGGCGGCTGGTCATCAGTAAGCTTCTCCGTCAGATAGGCCAGGGATTCCTCGGGCTGGAACACTCCTACCTCAATGGTCTGAGCTCCCGCCGACTGCAGGTCTCGTTCAACGGGTGGTGACCACCAGCCGGCCGGCGGCGCCTTGCGGCCACAGCGCATCGACATCGGCCGGATCGGTCACATCGTCGTAGACGAGCAGCCAGCTTTGCTCGGTACCGGCGAGGTAGTCCCGCGCCGCCGCGGCTGCCGCGTCAGCATCCTGACCGGTCGCCTCCGGCAGCTGTAGGCGGCCGGCCAACGTGGCCAGGCTGGAGATGATCGAAACTCGGCTGGATGCGTTTATCCAGGCCCGAATCTGCACGCCTGCCTGGGCAGCCTGACGAAACACCGCTGCGGCCAGCTGGGACTTGCCCACTCCGCCATCGCCGGCAACGAGTTGCACTAGCACGGTTGCACTAGAGCTCGCCGCCGCGAGACGATCCTGGAGGTCCTGGCGAGGCTGCAACGCTACCGCAGCCAGCGGTGGGGTACCCAGCACGACCGGCCAGCTGGGGGTTGGTTGCCTATCCACCGGTATCGCCGCCAGCACCCGTTGCGGCAGGTCGTCGAACTTGTCGAGGATTGCGGTCGTGCGGGTAAGCAAACCCCGATCAACCGCAAAATCGAGGCGAGGGATCAACTCCGGATCAGCCAACATTTCCCGGTAACAGGCTCGGACCAGCCTGCGGGTCAGGCCCTCCGTCGGCCCGTCCAGTCCAGCCGCTCGCAACGTGCCACTTCCGCGATCGAATAGCGCCTCCGCCGCAGCACGCTCGTTGAGGTCGAGTTCGACCAGTTCATTCTCGGTGAGGCCGTGCAACCGGAATAGCTCGATCGCCGCCTCCAAAGCGAACCGCTGTTGAGCTGAGCTGAGTCGGTCCTCTTGGGCTAGATCTGCCAACTGACGGCGCAACCTGTCCAGCACCCTCGCGTATCCGGGCTGCTCCCGCCGCAGCTCGGTGGCAAGTTGCTTGCCGGCTTCCAAGGCACCGGCCCGCACACCTGCAACCGCCGTGGTCAGCGCGGTCGTCGCCAGCAGCCGGGCCAAGCGGTCTCGGCTCAGCGTTACCCCGCCTAGCGACTCGCTCATTCAGACCATGCTTGCACCGAACCCCCTGCGGGGCGAACGACGGCGGCATCCAGAGTCGTTAGCGGTCGATCATTCCCGCCGTGGGGCCAGCAGTTCGGGGTGGTGGAGGTAGTTGCGTTGGGGTTGCTGTAGTGGGTGCCAGGGTGGTGGTTGCCAGTGTGGGACGCCGTCGAGGAGGAGCGTTTGCCAGCCTTGTTTGGGGGCCTCGGTGTTGTGGTAGCCGCAGGTGATGGTGAGGTTGTCCAGGTCGGTGCGGCCGCCTTTGGCCCAGTCGGTGGCGTGGTGGATTTCGGATTGGGCGGCGGTGCGGGTGCAGCCGGGGAAGGTGCAGCCTCGGTCGCGGGCGAAGAGGGCTTTGCGTTGGCCGGGTGCGGCCAGCCGGCGGCCGTGGCCGTAGGCGAGTACGCCACCGGCGTCGTTGAGCACCGCCGGCAAGACCTGTCCCTCGGCGGCTAGCCGGAGCGCTTGCTCGATGCTGAGGGTGCCGCCGTGGTGGGTGGTGGCCCGCCCGGCCCGACGCTCCAGATCGTTCAGGCTCAGGGTGATGATGAGCTGGCACGGGAGTCCGGCCTGATCGGGTAGCTCGCCTGCCGCGAGGAGCCGGCGGCCGGCTTCCTCGAACGCATCGTGCATCCGCTGCGGCAGGGTGCGCTGGTCCGGGCCGAGCGCGTCGTCGGGGCGGCGGGCCGCGAGGGGAGTCAAGATCGCTTCCCAGATCGCCTGACACGTCGGGCTCAGTCGGCCTTCCAGCAGGCCGGTGCCGTCCTCGAGGCGGTTCAGTAACACCCGCCGGTGGGCCTGCTGCGACTCGCGCTCCTGCGGGCTGGGACCGTCCGGATCGAGATGAGCGAGGATCCGCTGACCCAGCAGCCGCACCGTGCGCGGATCGGACACGCGGGCATGCTCCAACAGGGTGGTCTCGACCGCCGTCGCATGCTCGGCGCGATGCGTAACAGGGATCGCCTCGACCACCTCGGCGATCGCCGCCGCGTGCTCCGGACCGATCTCGCCAGCAGCGAACGCCTCGGCGGTAGCGGGCAGTACCGGCTCCAACGCCTCGCCGGTCAGGCTCCGACGGGCACCGAAGCGCTCCACCGCCAACCACCGCTTACGCGCCTCTGCCCGGCTGCAGCGCACCTGCACCGCTATCAGATCCGGCAAACCCCGAAACCCCAGAGAGCCTGCGACGTTGCGTGCGTTCAACTCGGCCAGCACCGCAAGCTGCCGATACCGCAACCGGGAAACCTCAGCTTCCAGCTCGGCCACCGACGCGAGCAGCTCGCCGTCCGAAGCCGTTCCAAGATGCTCGATCACATGTTCGATTTTACCATTGAACAGCGATGGGCAAGCTTCAACGTTCGAGAATAGCTTTATCGAGAAAGGCTAACGCGGCCACTACTCGTAGCTTCAGCCGCCGAGCAGATCGCGTGCGGCCTGTGCCACGGTGTGCTCGTCCAACAGCACGGTGCGGGCCGCCGCGCCCAGCGGGATGAAGCTGTCCGCGCTGGTCACCCGCCGAATCGCGCCGCGGAACCCACCGTCCACCAGCGCCGCCAACACCGCCTCCGAGACTCCCCCGGTCCGCCGGGTCTCGTCCACCACCAGCACCCGCCCGGTGGCCGCGGCCTCCCGCAGGATGTCGCGCGACCGGCAGCGGGGACAGCCAGCGCAAGTCCACCACCCGGCTGGAAACGCCGGCGGCGGCCAGCTCGCCGGCCACCCGCAGGCTCATCGGCAGGCCATTGCCGAAGGTGACGAAGGTCAGCTCCGGCTCGCCTGCTCCCACCGGCCAGGTACGTGCCGAGCCGATCGGGACGTGCTGCCCGGCCCAGCCGTCCGGGCCGGCATACCGAGCCAGCCAGCCGCCGTCACCGTCGGTGGCCAGATCCCGTTGGTGGTACAGGGCAATCGGTTCCAGGTAGACCCCGACCGTGCCGTCCTCGCGAGCCGACGCCAGCAGCGTGCGCAGCATCGCCGGAGCGTCCGAGGGGTGCGCCGGCACCGCGAGCACCAAGCCCGGGATGTCGCGCAGCACCGCCACCGAGTTGTCGTTGTGGAAGTGGCCACCGAAGCCGCGCTGGTAACCCAGGCCGGCGATCCGCACCACCATCGGATTGCGGTACTGGCCCTGGGAGAAGAACTGCAGGGTGGCCGCCTCGCCGCGCAGCTGGTCCTCCGCGTTGTGCAGGTAGGCCAGGTACTGGATCTCCGGTATCGGCAGCAAACCGGCCAGCGCCGCACCCAAGCCGACGCCGAGGATGGCCTGCTCGTCCAGGATGGTGTCGAACACCCGGGCCGCGCCGAAGTTCTTACGCAGCCCACGGGTCAGCCCGTACACGCCGCCCTTCACCGAGACGTCCTGGCCGAACACCAGCGCCTCCGGCCGGCGCGCCAGCTCGTCCTGCAGCGTCCGGTTGATCGACTGGGCCAGGGTCAGCGGCGGCTCCAGCTCGGGCAGCTTGCCGCCGAACACCCGCTCGCGCTCCGCCGGCGCCGCCGCGACCGTCACCGCCCCGGCCACCGCGTCCGGACGGCGCGGAGCCAGCGGGGCGATCACCTCGACCGCGGACTCCAGTTGCGGTTCGGCCATCGCCGCCACCGCGACACCGTGCACCCGCTCGCGAACCTGCTCGTACAGCTCGACGATCTCTTTGCCGTCCAGCGCACCGGCCGCGGCGAGCAGCCGAGCGCTGGCCAGCAGCGGATCCTCGGCGTAGTCGGCCGCGATCTCGGCCTGCGTCCGGTAGGCGACCTCGGCGTCCGAACCGGCGTGGCCAAGGAACCGAACCGTCTTCAGGTGCAGGAACGCGGGCTTGCGCCTAGTCCGGACGAACTCCACCGCCTGCCGCGCCGCGTCGTAGACGTCGGCCAGCGCGCAGCCGTCCACCGCCAGGTAGCGCAGCCCCGGACGGGCCGCGAAGCGCTGGGCGATCCAGCCCGCCGGGGTGCGGGTGCTGATACCAATGCCGTTGTCCTCGCACACCATCAGCAGCGGCATCGGCAGCCCCTGATAGACCGTGTTGGACGAGCTGTTGAACGCGCCCACCAGGGTCGAGTGGTTGACCGAGGCGTCGCCGAAGCTGGTCACCACCACCGCGTCGGTCGGCCACGGGGTGTCCACCCCGATCCGCTTGGCCCGTTCCAGCGAGTAGGCCAGGCCCATCGCCCGCGGCAGGTGCGAGGCGATGGTGGACGTCTGCGGGATGACCGACAGCGCGGCATTGCCGAACACCTTGTGCCGGCCGCCGGCAATCGGCTCGCTGGTGGCCGCGGCCACCCCGAGCAGGATGTCGCGCACCGCGTCGGAGCTGCCCGGCCCGGCGACCTGGGCCGACCGGGAGCAGTAGAAGCCGCCGGAGCGGTAGTGCAGCAGCGCGGGATCGTCCGGGCGCAGCGCGGCCGCCACCGCCGCGTTCCCCTCATGCCCGGATGAGCCGATGGTGTAGTAGCCGCGACCCTGCGACTGCATCCAGATCGCGGCCAGGTCGGCATGCCGCGACTCGCACTGGCACTCGAACAGCTGCCTTGCCTGCCGAACGGTCAGCGCGCTGCCGGGCTGGACCGGCGCGTCCTCCCCCTTCGGCTCGGCCGCCTGCAGCTCGGCAGCTTGGGTCAGGAAGTGTTCGTCCAGCGGGTGCAGTTCGGTGGCCACGGGAGCACATTCAACCCCGGCCGGTCAGCCGGCAGTAGTTCCGGGCCCGGCCGGGGTGAGCTGGGACAAGTCCTCGGGCAGCGGCAGCGCCCGGTCCGGCCGGCCGCGGATGACCCGGGCCTCGGTGACGATGGCGGTCACCAGCTCGGCCGGGGTCACGTCGAAGGCAGGGTTCCAGCCGCTGCTGCCGGGAGCCGCGATCCGCTGGCCGGCGACGCTCAACACCTCCGCCTCGTCGCGGAACTCGATCGGGATGTCGCGGCCGGTCTCGGTCGCCGAGTCGATGGTGGCCTCCGGCGCGGCCACCACGAACGGGATGCCGGCATGCCGGGCCGCCAGCGCGTGGCCCAGCGTGCCGACCTTGTTGGCGACGTCTCCGTTCGCGGCGATCCGGTCGGCGCCCACCACCACGGCATCGACGCCGCCGCCGGCCACCAGCCCGGCCGCCGCCGAGTCCACGATCACCCGGCACGGAATGCCAAGCCGGCCGAGCTCCCAGGCGGTCAGCCGGCTGCCTTGCAGCAGCGGCCGGGTCTCGCAGGAGTAGACCAGCTCCAGCGGCTGGTCGGCATGCAGCCGGGCGATGACGGCCAGCGCCGATCCTGATTCGACGCCGGCCAGCGCGCCGGCATTGCAGTGGGTGAGCACCGTCCGGGATCCGGCGAGCAACTGCGCACCGCGCTCGCTGAGCGCCCGGCTGACCGCGATGTCGGCGTCCCGAATGGCCAGTGCCCGGCTCAGCAGCTGCTCGGCGTCCGCGCCGGCGGCCCGGGCCAGCAGCAGCTCCCGCACTCCCCAGCCGAGGTTGACCGCGGTCGGCCGGGCACCGATCAGCTCGTCGGCGGCCGCGGCCAGGGCGGGGTCGAGATCGGCTCCGGCCTCGGTGGCGTGGGCAGCCGCCAGCGCCATGCCGAGTGCCCCGGCGACGCCGAGTGCCATCGCGCCGCGTACCGCCAGCGACCGGATGTGCCCCACCAACTCCGACACCGCGGCGATGTCGAGGGTGCGCAGTTCGGCCGGCAAGCGGGTCTGGTCGATGATCCGGATCCGGCCGTCCACCCAGTCGATCGTCCGCATGCGCCGAGGGTAATGGCGCGCGCTATCACTCTGCTCACTCGCTAGCCTTCTCAGCCATGAAGCTCGGCGAGCAGCGCGTGGCGGTGGTTCGAGCCTGCCAGCAACTGCTGGCCACCGGGCTGGTGCGTGGCACGTCCGGCAACGTCTCGATCCGGCAGGCCGACGCGGTCGCGGTGTCTCCGACCGGCGTGCCCTATGCCGACCTGGAGCCGGCCGCGGTGCCGGTGCTGGGACTGGACGGCGACCGGCTGGACGGCGAGCTGGCCCCGACCTCGGAGCTGGCGCTGCACCTGGCGGTCTACCGGGCACGGCCGGACGTGTCCGCGATCGTGCACACCCACTCGATGTTCGCCACCGTGTTCGCGGTGCTCGGCGAGCCCATCCCGGCGGTGCACTACCTGCTCGCCCGGGCCGGTGGCGCCGTGCCGATCGCACCGTACGCCCGCTACGGCACCGCGGAGCTGGCCGAGGCCTGCGTGCGCGCGCTGGCCGATCGGCCGGCGGTGCTGCTGGCCCAGCACGGGCTGGTCGCAGTCGGCGCGAGCCTGGCGGAGGCGATGGCGGTGGCCGAAGCCGTCGAGTACGTGGCCGAGCTCGGCTGGCGGGCCCGGCTGCTGGGCGAACCGCGCACGCTCGATGCCGGCCAGCTGGCCGAGGCGGCCGAGGCGTTGCGCGGCTACGGCCAGCCGGGCTGACCTCTCCCGAAGCGAACGACGCCAGCCGGCTGGCTCAGCCAGGCGTATACTTAGCTTGGCTAACAAAACGCTGGACGTACCGAACACCGGAGTAAACACGCATGAGTTCGCCGGAATCAGCCCTCAGATCGCGCGGGCAGTCACGCTGGTCGGCCTTCACCGTGGATCGGGAGCACCCGGGGTACAAGTGGGTGGCGCTGTCCAACACCACGCTCGGCGTGCTGATGGCGACCATCAACTCCTCCATCGTCATCATCTCGCTGCCGGCCATCTTCCGCGGCATCAAGCTCGACCCGCTCGCGCCGGGCAACGTCAGCTACCTGTTGTGGATGCTGATGGGCTTCCTGGTGGTCACCGCGGTGTTCGTGGTGTCCTTCGGCCGGCTCGGCGACATGTACGGCCGGGTCCGGATGTACAACGCCGGGTTCGTGGTGTTCACCGTCGGCTCCATCCTGCTGGCCTTCGACCCGCTGACCGGCGGCGGCGGCGCGCTCTGGCTGATCGGCTGGCGGCTGGTGCAGGGGGTCGGTGCGGCGCTGCTGTTCGCCAACTCCACCGCGATCCTGACCGACGCCTTCCCGGCCAGCCGGCGCGGAATGGCCCTGGGCATCAACCAGGTCGCCGCCATCGCCGGATCCTTCATCGGCCTGGTGGCCGGCGGCCTGCTGTCCGAGGTGGACTGGCGACTGGTGTTCTTCGTCTCGGTGCCGTTCGGACTGCTTGGCACCGTGTGGTCCTACCGCAGCCTGCACGAACTCGCCCAGCGGCAGTCGGCCAAGGTGGACTGGATCGGCAACGTGCTGTTCGCGGTCGGGCTGACCGCGCTGCTGGCCGCGATCACCTACGGCATCCAGCCGTACGGCGGGCACAACATGGGCTGGACGAACCCCTGGGTGCTGGCGGGGCTGATCCTGGGCGCGGCGCTGCTGGTCGCGTTCTGCGTCGCCGAGACGCGCATTTCCCAGCCGATGTTCGACATGGGCCTGTTCCGGATCAAGGCCTTTGCCGCCGGCAACCTGGCCGGGCTGCTGGCCTCGGTGGCCCGGGGCGGCCTGCAGTTCATGCTGATCATCTGGTTGCAGGGAATCTGGCTGCCGCTGCACGGCTACCGGTACGAGGACACTCCGCTCTGGGCCGGCATCTACCTGCTACCGCTGACGATCGCGTTCCTGATCGTGGGGCCGGTGTCCGGCGCGCTGTCCGACCGGTTCGGCGCGCGCACGTTCGCCACCGGAGGGCTGCTGCTGGTGGCGGTGAGCTTCCTCGGGCTGATGCTGCTGCCGGTGGACTTCAACTACTGGGCCTTCGCCGGGTTGCTGGTGCTCAACGGCATCGGCTCCGGGCTGTTCTCCTCGCCGAACACCACCGCGATCATGAACAGCGTGCCGGCCCGCAGCCGGGGTGCCGCCTCGGGCATGCGGGGCACCTTCTTCAACTCCGGATCCTCTTTGTCGATCGGGGTGTTCTTCTCGCTGATGATCGCCGGGCTGGCCTCGACGCTGCCGCACACGCTGCGCGACGGCCTGCAGTCGCACGGCGTGCCCGGCCAGCTGGCCACCTCGATCGGCAACCAGCCGCCGGTCGGCAGCCTGTTCGCCGCCTTCCTCGGCGACAACCCGATCCGCGCGCTGCTCGGCCCGCAGGCGCTGTCCCGGCTCTCGCCCGGCGATGCCAGCACGCTGACCGGCAAGGAGTTCTTCCCGCGGCTGATCTCCCAGCCGTTCCATCACGGCCTGGTGATCGTGTTCGCGATGGCCATCGCCATGTCGCTGATCGGTGCGGCGGCCTCGCTGCTGCGCGGCAACCGGTACGTGCACGACGAGGTCGCCGCCGCCGAGCAGGCCAAGCGGGAGACCGCCACCGCCCGCAGCTGAGCCCGCGTCAAGCTGCCGCGCAGCCCGTGGCGGCTCAGCGGCCGGCGAACAGCGGCGGCAGCACCAGCAGCATGCTCACCGACCAGGTCAGGTGGGTGAGCACCGGTGCCAGCAGGCCGCCGGAGGCCCGGCGCTGCAGGCCGAGCACCGCGCCGAGGGTGAGCGCGGCGAACACCAGCATCGGATTGCCGGTGGCGACGGTGGCGATCGCGTAGACCACCGTGGAGATCAGCACCGGTTGCCGGTTGCCGATCGCGGCGTACAGGGCGCCGCGGAAGAACACCTCCTCGGTGATCCCGTTCAGCACGGTGACCAGGACCAGCAGCGGCAGCGAGCCCCGGCGGGCCAGCGCGAGCACCCGCTGGGTGTAGTCGGCCAGCGGACCGATCTCGCGCACCACCAGCGCGCCGAGCACGAAGATCGCCACGAACGCCAGGCCGATCGCGATCGGAGTGATCACCGGTCGGCGCAGCCGGCCGCGAACCGCGATGCGTCCGAGGTGCAACGGGCCCGAGGCCAGGCCGCCGACCAGCCAGACCGCCGCCAGCCCGAGGGTCAACCAGTAGAAGGCCTGGTTGCCGGGCCGCACCGACAGCGATACCGCGAGCAGCGCGGTGCCGATCACCAGCACCACTGCCACCACCAGCCGCCGGCGTCGGAAGGCCTGGTCCGGCTGGGAGTGGTCGCGCGGCACCTTCTCGATCAGCGCCGGCCGCAACAACCCGGAGCAGTCCGTCGAGGGCCTTCACCCGGGCAGCACCGTTTGCCGGTCTGCCAGCGCGGCCCGCACCGCGTCCTCATAGCTCAGCGGAACCCCGGGTACGACCGAGCCGATGGCGTTGTCGTGCACCACCGTCTCGGTGGTCATCGAGTCCACCAGGTTGCGCGCGGTGGCCAGATCCACGTCGGTGACCAGGGCCAGCCATGCCGAGGACAACCTCGGCGTGAGCAGCGGCACGCCGAACACCGGCAGCCGTCGGCGCCGCTTCACGCGCGCCGCCCGGCGCAGCATGTCGACGTAGCGCAGCACCTCCGGACCGCCGATCTCATAGATCACGTCGCCGGCCGCGCCGTCGTCCAGCACGCCCACCAGATACCGGATCACGTCGGCGAGCGCGATCGGTTGGGTTCGGGTGTTCACCCAGCGCGGAGCGACCATCAGCGGCAGGTGATCTACCAGTTGCCGGGTGATCTCCCAGGAAATGCCGCCGTGCCCGATCACCACCGCGGCCCGCAGCACGGTCACCGGCACGCCCGCAGCGCCCAGCAGGGCCTCGACCGCCCGCCGGGAGCGCAGGTGCGGCGACAGCGCCTCCCGCTCGCCGCCCAGGCCGCCGAGGTAGACGATCCGCCGCACGCCGGCCCGGGCCGCCTGCTCGCCGAACGCCCGGGCCGCCTCCGCGTCGAGCCGCTCGAAGTCCGCCGAGCCCAGCGAGTGGATCAGGTAGTAGGCGGTGTGCACGCCGGCCAGCGGCTCGGCCAGGGTTTCCGGCCGGTGCACGTCACCGGCCACCGGCTCGCCCGCGCCGGTGTAGTCGGCCGGATGCCGGGTCATCGCGCGCACCGGATGACCGGCCTCGACCAGCGCGGCAGCCAGCCGCGAACCGATGAAGCCGGACGCCCCCGTGACCAGCAGTTGTGCCACCGTTCAGCCGATGAACTGGTTGATGGCCGGCTGAGCGGGCAAATGCCTGAATAGGGCTTTAGTCGGCATCCGCTCCCCGCCTTCGGTCAAATTCTGGACACCCGGCCCTTGTGCGAATAACCCGGATGGTTCCAGGATATCGGGGCCGGACGCCCTGTCCGGCCCCAGACAGAAGGAGCTCGCACAATGCGTGCTTTGCAATCCAGAGCCTCCCGGCTCGCGGTGGCTGGCCTAGCAGCCGCCGCGCTGGGGGTTTCGCTGGCCGCGACGGCGACCACGGCAGCCAGCGTGTCGGCCGCGCCCGCTGCCGGCCACGCGGTCAAGCCGATTCCGTCGGTGACCGGCCACGTGCTCGCGCAGAACCTCGCGTTCCCGCCGGACACCGCGTACTGCCAGGCCAACATCGGCATCTCCTGCTACTCCCCCATCCAGTACCGCCAGGCATACGACCTCAACCCGCTCTACCAGCACGGCGTCACCGGCAAGGGCCGGACCATCGCCATCATCGACTCGTTCGGTTCGCCGACGATCGCCAACGACCTCGCGGTGTACGACGCCAACTACGGGATCCCGGCTCCGCCGTCGCTGCAGGTGATCCAGCCGGTCGGCGCCGTCCCGCCGTTCGATCCCAGCAACGGCACCATGGTCAGCTGGGCGACCGAGACCACCCTGGACGTCGAGATCGCGCACGCGATGGCACCGGACGCCAACATCCTGCTGGTCGAGACCCCGGTGGCCGAGACTGAAGGCGTCACCGGCTTCCCGGAGATGATGGCGGCCGAGAACTACGTCATCAACCACAACCTGGCCGACGTGATCAGCCAGAGCTTCGGCGCCACCGAGAACACCTTCCCGAACAAGCAGAGCCTGCTCAACCTGCGCTACGCCTTCGAGAACGCGGCGGCGCACGGCGTCACCGTGCTCGCCTCGTCCGGTGACACCGGTGCCACCAACTACATCCTGGACGGCAGCGACGTCTACCCGTACCCGGTCAACTCCTGGCCGTCGGCCGACCCGCTGGTGACCAGCATCGGCGGAACCCAGCTTCACCTGGACGCCAACGGCAACCGGATCGCGCCGGACCAGGCCTGGAACGACGGCTACGGCGCCACCGGCGGCGGGCTGAGCCAGGTGTTCAGCCGGCCGCTCTACCAGACCGGCGTGCGATCTGTAGTGGGCAACAGCCGGGGCACCCCAGACATCTCGGCCTCGGCCGCGGTCGACGGCGCGGCGATCCTCTACTACTCCTTCGACCCTTCCCGGGTCGGCTGGCACTTGGTGGGTGGCACCAGCGAGGCAGCACCGCTGTTCTCCGGCATCGTGGCGCTGACCGCGCAGCTGGCACACCACCGGCTTGGCCAGATCAACCCGCAGCTGTACGCCCTGAACGCCCTGCACGCACCCGGCATCGTGGACGTCACCGTCGGTGATAACAGCTTCGCCGGTGTGACCGGGTACCCGGCAACTCGGGGCTACGACCTGGCCACCGGCATCGGCACCTTCGACGCGGCGAAGTTCGTGCCGATATTGGCCCTGGCCAGTGCCTTCCACCCGGGCTGGTGAAGTCGAGCTTCCAGATTAAATCGGCATAGACCACTCGATCCCGGGTCCGACCGGCGCGGTCGGGCCCGGGATCGCGGCTGTCCGGGACCCGCGGTGACCCCCAGATCGCCGTTGCCCGCCTGCGGTGCCAAGTTCGTCTGATACAACTTGATTGCGAACCGGTTCAGCAGCGGAGCCGGACGTGTCTCACCTTGGGCCGTGAGCGTAAGGGCCATGATGGATCGCACCGAGATGCTCGAATTGTCCCGGGAGTTCGCCGAGCTGGCCGGGCAGATCGCCGGGCCTGGCGACAACCAGGCATCCGTCGATCGCCTTGTCGAGTTGGCGGTGAAGTCGGTCCCCGGCACCCGCTACGCCACCGTGTCGGTGCTGCGGGGCAAGCAGGCCCACCTGCTGGCCGCCTCCGACCAGACCGGGAGTCGGTTGGAACAGCTGCAGGCCGAACTCGGCGACGGGCCCGGCGTGGCAGCCGCCCGGCTGGACGAGGACGTGATCGTCCAGGATCTGGGCCGTGATGCGCGGTGGCCGAAGTTCGCCGAGCTCGCCGCCCGGGCGACCGACGTGCGCAGCGTGCTGGCCTTCCGGCTGGCCGGGGCGCATCCGTCGGTGCTGACGTTCTACGGCGAGGCGGCCGGCTTCACCGACGAGGCGGTGCACACCGCGACCATCTTTGCCGCCCAGGCGGCCACCCTGGTGGCGCTGCTGGCCGCCGAGGACCACTCGGCGAACCTGGAAACTGCGCTGCAGAGCAGCCGGGAGATCGGCATGGCGCTGGGCATCCTGATGGCCCACCGCAAGGTGACCCACGAGGCCGCCTTCGACCTGCTGCGCACGGCCAGCCAGAACCTGCACCGCAAGCTGCGCGACGTGGCCGCCGAGGTGATGGAGACCGGTGCGCTGCCGGAGCTGCCGCCCCGGCGCCTAGAGCCCTGAACCGGCGCTACTCAGAGCCCTGAGCCGGCGGTAAGCGGCTGGGCAGGCTGTGCCGGCTGGCCCGGAAGCAGCCTGGCCAGCGCCATCGCGTCGTAGGGCGAATGCACCTTCACGTCGTTGTCGAAATAGGTGTAGACGTCCAGGCCGCGACCCAGCCAGCCCCGGATCTTGGCCGCCCAGTTGGCCAGCTCGGTCTCGGTGTAGCCGCTGACGTACAGCTCCTGCGCGCCGTGCAGCCGGACGTAGACGAAGTCGGCGGTGACCGCGTCGAACTGTGGCCACTTGCCGGCGGTGTCGGCGATCACCGCGGCCACCCGGTGCTCGGCCAGCAGATCCAGGAACGCCTGGGCCTTGAAGCTGTCGTGCCGCACCTCCATCGCGTGCCGCAGCGGCTGGTCGGTGCCGGTCCCGGTCCAGGCCCGGCCGGCCAGCCGGTGGTCGTGCCGGCGGGCGAGGTAGGCGGCCTCGCCGGTGGATCGGGGCAACCCCGCCAGGAACGCGCCGATCCGCTCGGCGTCGAACCGGAAGTTCGGCGGCAGTTGCCAGAGCAGCGGGCCGAGCTTGCCGCCCAGCGCAAGCACCCCGCTGGCCAGGAAGTTGGGCACCGTCTGCTCGACGTCGGTGAGCCGCTTCAGGTGGGTGATGAAGCGGGCGCCCTTCACCGCGAAGCGGAAGTCTTCCGGGGTCTCGGCGACCCACCGGTGATAGCTGGTCGGACGCTGCAACCGGTAGAACGAGCTGTTGATCTCGATCGAATTCATCCGGCTGGCGGCGTAGCGCAGCTCGGCACGGTGCGGCAGCCCGGGCGGGTAGAAGCTTCCTCGCCACGGCGGATAGTTCCAGCCGGAGATGCCCACCCAAGCGGCCATGGCTGGCAATCTAGCGCTACAGCGCGCGGAGCCGTTCCAGCAACGGCCCGGCGATCTCGGCGAGGAACTGCTGCTGGCTCTCGTCGCCGACCTGGACCACCGCGACGTCGGTGAAGCCGGCCTCCACGAACGGGCGCACCGACTCGGCCAGCTCGTCCAGATCCGGGCCGCACGCGATCGACTCGGCGACGTCCTCGGTCCGGACGAACTGGCTGGCGCTGTCGAAGGCCGCCGGCGTCGGCAGGTCGGCATTCACCTTCCAGCCTCCGCCGAACCAGCGGAAGAGCTGGTGCGCGCGCCGCACGGCCTGGTCCTTGTCGGCACCCCAGCAGATCGGGATCTGGCCGATCTTGCGGGATTCCGGCAGATCCTGCCGGGCAGCATCCCAGCTGCTGACCAGCTCGGCCTGCGGCTCCACCGCGATCAGGTGGTCGACCAGCGTGGCGAACCGGCCCACCGACCCATCACCGGACACCGCGGCGGCCAGCGGCACCGGCTGCTCCGGCAGATCCCAGATCTTGGCCGAATCGGCGCGGAAGTACTCCCCCACCCAGGTCGTCTGCTCGCCGGCGTGCAACGCCCGGATCAGCTGGATCGCCTCGGCCAGCATGTCCTGGCGCACCGAGGCGATCGGCCAGCCGCGACCGACCACGTGCTCGTTCAGGTTCTCCCCCGACCCCAGCCCCAGCATGAACCGGTTGTCCGACAGCAGCCCCAGCGTCGCTGCCTTCTGCGCCACCACCGCCGGGTGGTAGCGCATGGTCGGGCAGGTCACGTAGGTCATCAGCTCCAGCCGCTCGGTGGCCTGCGCCACCGCGCCCAGCACCGCCCAGGCGTACGGGGAGTGGCCCATCTCGGGCAGCCAGGGAAAGTAGTGGTCGCTGGACACCGCGAAGTCGAAGCCGGCCTGCTCGGCGCCCACCGCGTAGGACACCAGCTGCTTCGGCCCGCTCTGCTCGGTCATCAGGGTGTAGCCGAACCGGGTCATGACCGTCCTCCCAACCAGGCATGCTCATCGCTGTGCACCAGCAGATCCTCGGGATCGGAGTACGTGGCGAAGGCGCCGGCCTCGAGCAGTTCGGCGGCGCTGGTGCCGCCGCACTCCAACCCGATGCAGGCGATGCCGAGCTTGCCGCTGGCATGCACGTCCCAGACCGCGTCCCCGACGAACAGCGCCTCGTCGGCAGCCAGCTTCGCCTTGTCCAGCGCCACCTCGAGGATGTCCGGCGCCGGCTTGCTGGCGTCGGCGTCGGCCGAACTGGTGGCCACGTCGATTGCCTCATCGCAGTCCAGCACCCGCCGCAACACGCCCAGCTCGCGCTCCTTGGCCGAGGACGCCAGCACCGTCACCAGCCCGGCCTGATGGCAACGTCGCAGCAGCTCGCGAGCACCGGGCAGCGCACGCAGCTGCGGCCAGTAAGCGGAGTACAGCGCGTCATGGCTGGCCGACAGGCCGTCCAGATCGACGTCGTCGGTGCTGCCGAGCACGTTGGCCACCAGCTTCTCCGACCCCATCCCCACCGAGCGGTGGATGACCGCCATCTGGGCATCGAGGTCATGCTGGCGGAAGGCCTGCCACCAGCACACCGCGTGCAGGAAGGTGCTGTCGATCAGCGTGCCGTCCACATCGAACAGCACGCCGCGGACCCGGTTGAGCAACCGCTCAGTCATCGAGCCCGGGCGGCTCGGGAGCAGGGGCGGGTTCCTCGATCAGCGGCACCGCGGCGAGTTGGATGAAGCTGGGGCGGACGCGGACGAGGACTTCTTCGGCCGGATCAGCCCACGCCGGGTTCTCGGGAGGCTGCACGGAAATGCTCCTTCTCCGACGCGGAACGACTTTCAGCCGTGTGCACGTCGTGCAGGTCGGCTGCCGATTCAGCCTCGACGAGCCGCCTGGTGAAAGGCTTGCCCGATTCGAAAGTATTCGCTCACCCGGCCCGAGTGCAACTCCCCGGCCAGCCGGTAGGGTCGCTGCCGAGGCCGCCGAACCCGTGCCGAGTCGTTGCCGTCGAGGACCCTCATGGCCGCTACCACCACCGCCGAGCCGTTCCTGCCGGATTCCGACCGGCTGCCGGCCCTCGCCCGGGCCGCGGCCGGTTGTCAGGGCTGCGAGCTGTATCAGAACGCCACCCAGCCCGTCTTCGGCCGCGGCAAGGCCGGATCGTCGCTGATGCTGGTCGGTGAGCAGCCCGGCGACGTGGAGGACCAGCGCGGAGAGCCGTTCGTCGGCCCGGCCGGCAAGATGCTCGACCGCGCGCTGGCCGAGGCAGGCATCGACGCCGGACGGATCTATCTGACCAACGCCGTGAAGCACTTCCGGTGGAAGCCGGACGAGCGCAGCAAGCGGCGGATCCATCAGAAGCCCTCGGCCGGCAACGTCCGCGCCTGCCGGCCCTGGCTGGCCGCCGAGCTGCGGGCGGTGCACCCACAACTGGTGGTCGCACTGGGCGCCACCGCCGCGCAGTCGCTGCTCGGCACCGGCTTCCGGCTCACCCAGCACCGCGGCAGCGTGCTGGACGCCGAGCTGGACGGCATCCGGTTCTCCGTGCTGGCCACCATCCATCCCTCGGCGGTGCTGCGGGCGCCGGACCGGGACGAGGCGCTGGCCGGCCTGGTCACGGACCTGAGGGCAGCGATCGGCTGGATTCGATAGCGGATCGTCGGCGGTCTGTCACCTGCACCCAGCTGCGAACCAGCCGTCGGTTGGGACGGCACCTGCGGCCACGTTCCGTACCAGTGACCGATCGGCCACCTCATCGGATGAGGCCACATTGGGATCGATGTCCGAAAAGTCTGGTAATGCGGACCTCGATGTGCCAGCCTGGGAAGGGCCCCAATCGGGCTTACGACGCCGCAACGGCATCGCATACATCTCGACCGACACGTGAGAGAGGCAGCGTCATGAGCAAGGTCTTCACCAAGATTTTCGGCAGGCGGCGGATGGGTGGCAGGTACCCGTGGCTGCCGGGCTGCTGATATCCCCGCACTGAAACCGACCGGCCGGCTCTGGTTCAGGGCTGGCCCAGCTGCCTGAGGAGCGTGGTAGGAGTGACCACCGGCGTGACCGAGGAAACTGTCACCGCGCTCGCTCAGGTACCTGGCTGGCCGGGCAACCGAGCCAGCTACCGGCAGTATGACCAGGACCGGATCGGCTTCCTGCGGCTGTCGCACGACCGCTTCGGTGAGACCTTCCGGTTCGACGACGACACCCTGATCACCTGCAACCCGGACCTGATCAGGACGGTGCTGACCCGGTCCAACCGGGAGTTCATCGCCGAAGAGACCATGGTCGACACCGAAATCCAGGACGCCCGGCTGCACGGCAACATCGCGCGCTGGATGACCGGACGAAAGCTTGCCGGGCAGACGATGCGGCACATCGACCTGAGTGGGATGGCAGCCGACCTGGTCTCGGACCTGACCACCGCGCTGGCGCCGGCGACCGCCGAGCAGCCCGCCGCCACCATCGCCGTCATGTCCGAGTTCGCCAGCAAGGCGACCATGCGTTACTGCCTCGGCGAGCACGCCGACACCTATCACGCGGCCGGCGCCGAGGCGAGCCGTCGAGCGGTGAAGCTGATGGCAATGTCCCGACTGCTGCCCGGCTGGCTGCCGTTCGGCCCGGGCCGGGCCTGGCGGCAAGCAGAGAACCGAGCCACCCGGGTGATGGGCGAGGTGATCCGCACCCAGCGGGCCGCCGGCCAGCACTCGGGCAGCCTGCTGGACATCCTGCTCGCGGCCGGCCTGGATGACGAGACGATCAACCTCACGCTGGGGCCAACTATCGGCGCGGCCTTCGGCGTGCCCGGCACCGCATTGACCTGGGCGCTGATCTGCCTACTGAATCGTCCCGACTGGCAGGCCCGGATCGCGGACGAATCGCGCCGAGCCAGTACGGAAAACCGCAGCATCGTCGAGGCGATGCCCTGGACGGCGGATTTCGTGCGCGAGGTGCTGCGACTGTACGCACCGACCTGGCTGATGGCCCGGACCGCGCGGACTCCGGCCACCCTCGGCTCGGTGGCGCTGCCACGTGGCGCCCGGGTGATGTTCTCCCCGCTGATCGTGCACACCGACCCGCGCTGGTGGGATGACCCGTTCCGCTTCGATCCCGATCGCTGGCAGACTGCCACGCCGACCTCGCGCGAGTACCTGCCGTTCGGCTCCGGCCCGCGGATCTGCGTCGGGGCCATCCTGGGCACCACGCACATGGTGTGGACGCTGGGCTACCTCTGTGCGCACTACCGGTTCCAGGCGGTCGAGCTGGACACCCATCCGGTCTACGACGCGCTCTACAAGCCAACTGCCTGCCGCATCAGGTTTCTGCCACGCATGTCCGACCCGGCTGCCACCTAACCGATCACAGCCGGGTTCACGCCCCGCCGTCGAACGGCCGCCGGTGACTCCGCACGTTGGACGCTGATGATCTAATGCCGGTGTCCAATCCGCGAGAAGGGGCCGTGGTTGATCCAGCAGGCGCTGATCCCGCAGGCTGCCTCCGATGCGGTGGTGACGCTGCAGTCAGCGCTGATCGCAGCGGCCGTGTCGGTGGTGATCGCGGTGTTCAGCCAGTTCAGCCTGAGCCGGCGGGATCGGCAGGAGCGGCTCTACCAGCGCCACCGTGCCGCGCTGCTCGCGATCCAGGATGCCGCCCTCACCCTGCGCCAGGCGCTGGCCGAGTTCGGCGAGCTTGCCCGGGCCGTGCCCGGCAGCCGCCCAGCCGAACTGGTCGCCTCGGAGCGGGAGTTCGACCGCGCGCTGGGCGTGCTGGAGGTGATGCTCAGCCGGGTGGAGGACGACCGGGTACGGGAGTCGGTCACCGCCTGGCGGCTGATCGCGCAGGTGAGCTTCATCAGCGTGCACGACGAGGTGTCCCGGCCGGACGAGCAGCGGGCCTGGGCGGCGTTGAACGCGGCGATCGGCGACGCGCTCGGCGAGGGCTGAGCGGCCGGTGCCGGCGAGGTTAACCGGCCGGGCGAGGGCTAATCGGCCGGACGAGGCTAACTGGCGGTGCGGGCAGCCGCCCGGCGGACCATCAGTTTGCCGCTGACCCCCAGGTCACCGGCGGCGGACTCGACGTAGGTGCTGAAGTCGGCCGGCGCGTCAAGCAGCATCAGGCTTGCGGCATGGGCCGCCACCAGCACCCGTTCGACCAGCTCGGCCGCGAAGGACGGGGTGCCCGAGAGCAGCTCGCCGGCGTCCACCACCACCTCGGCACCAGGCTCCAGCCGCAGCGAGTCCACCAGGTCGTCGGCATAGTCGCGGCCGGCGACGAGCCGGGGCAGCTGCAACGTTCGGGCGCTCATGAGTCCCCTCCCACGATCCCACCCGCCGGCCGGCGCGATGGCCGGCAGACCACCTCCTCCGGTCGGAGGAGCACTGCGGTCAACAGCGTTGCGGTGCATAACAGCTGTGCAAACCTCATTGTTTCACCTCTCCGGGGCTTGGTACAGCACCCGGCGCCGGAAGCGCGCTGCCAGCCGGCGGACGGTGCAGGGCGGCGGGCCGTCGGCGGGCGTGCGGTGCCGGCGCTCGGGCCGGCACCGCACCCTCGAAGATGGTGCCGGTGAAGGCCACGTCGAGGCGGCGTTCCATGCCGCCGGCCGGGTCCACCCGGGTGGCCGCCAGCCCGCTGGCCAGCAGCAGTTCACCCTCCAACTCGGTGATGATCCGGACCGTGCTCGGCAGGCCGTAGCCGCGGCCGGGTTCGCGCCGGTGCCGCTCGCCGGACAGCGCCAGCCGCACCGCTTGCTGGTCGTCGGCGGCGCCCAGCGGCGCCAGGGTGGCGCGCAACCCGACGCCGGCGTCGGCCACCGCGAACCGCAGCACGCCACGGTCGGCAAGGGTCTGCGCGGCCATGAAGCCGACGCTGCGGGCGTGCTGGCAGACGTTGCTGCCCACCTCGCCGATGGCCAGGTGCAGCGCCCGGGCGGCCGCCTCGTTGTGCTCGGCCACCCGCAGGTACACCAGCTCGGAGAGCCGCTCGACGTCGCGCGGACTGCGCAGCGGGTGAATCTCCAGCAGGCTGTCGTGCAGATCCCGCTCGTTGACCTCCGGCAGGTCGTGCTCGCCGCCGAACAGCTCGATGATCTGCCCCAGGTGCATCCGGGCGGCGTAGTAGGCCTGGTTCTCCGGCAGCCCGGTGAGCAGCAACCGGCTGCCGGCCCGCTGGGCCAGCAAGGCGTGCGTCGCCACCCCGACCAGGTGCAGCGGATCCAGCCAGCGCAGGGCGGTGAGGTCCAGCTGCCGCCCGCGGTCGGTTTCACGCACCGTCAGGAAGTCCAGGCGGCGGGGCGGACGTGCGGACACCATGACGAGCTTCTTTCACACAGCGCGGAGCAGCGGGGATGAGGAGAACCGGGGGTGAGTAGGGAGAACGGCGGTAGCGGTATGCGCAATTTCGACTGTGCCAGATCCTGGCGACAATTACCGCTGGTAATCGGGTGCAACCATAGAGTTGTGCATACCGTTACCGACGATCTTGGCACGCCGGTCGGGTTGAGCCGGCCGGTGCGCTCGGTGGTCTCACTGGTGCCGTCGCTGACCGAGGCGATCGCGGTCAGCCGTCCGGAACTGCTCGCCGGCGCCACCGATTGGTGCAGCCAGCCGGCCGACCTCGCGGTGCCGCGGGTGCGGGGTACCAAGAACCCGGATCTGCGCCGGATCGCCGAGCTGGCGCCGGGGCTGGTGATCTGCAACCAGGAGGAGAACCGCGAGCTGGACGTGCGGCGGCTGCGGGAGGGCGGCATCGCCGTCTGGGTCACCCGGATCGAGACGCTGGCCGAGGCGTTCGCGTCACTGACCCGGCTGTTCGTCGAGGTGCTGGGCGGCGAGCGGCCGGACTGGCTGGTCGCCGCCGAACGAAGCTGGGCGGTGCCGCCCCGGCTGCCGCGACTGCGGACGGTCACGCCGATCTGGCGGGATCCGTGGATGGTGGTCGGAGCCCGCACGTTCACCGGCGACCTGCTGAGCCGGCTCGGCCTGCACAACCCGTTCGGCGCGGCGGCCGATCGCTATCCCCGGCTGGAGCTGGCCGAGATCCTGGCTGCCCGGCCGGACGTGGTGCTGCTGCCCGACGAACCCTACGAGTTCAGCGCCACCGACGGCCCGGAGGCCTTCGACGGCCTGCGGACCGAGTTGGTCAGCGGACGGCTGCTGACCTGGTACGGGCCGTCGCTGGCCACCGCGCGGGCCGAGCTGGAGGGCCAGCTCGGCGGGTAGCACGGCCAGCTAGGGATGCACGGCTGTAGCCGACTCCCCCCAGCGGGTAACCAGGATCTCGTTCTCAACCCGCCGCCGGGCTAGTACGCTAATTACTAGGACGTCCTAGTAATTAGCTCGACGGCGCGCCGGCCGTGACCGCCCGACACCCTGGAGATCTTCATGGCCGATCTGCACGTGCCCAGCAACCCGGTGCGGGTTCTCACCGCGGCCGCCCTGTTCGACGGGCATGACGCGGCGATCAACATCATGCGCCGGATCCTGCAGAGCCAGGGTGCCGAGGTAATCCACCTCGGCCACAACCGCTCGGTCGACGAGGTGGTCACCGCGGCCATCCAGGAGGACGTGCAGGCGGTCGCGATCAGCTCCTACCAGGGCGGGCACGTCGAGTTCTTCACCTACCTCGTGCGGCTGCTGGCCGAGCGCGGCGCCGGCGACATCAAGGTCTTCGGCGGCGGCGGCGGCACCATCGTGGCCGAGGAGATCGAGCAGCTGCACGCGGCCGGGGTGGCGAGGATCTTCTCCCCCGAGGACGGCCAGCGGCTCGGCCTGGCACCGATGGTGAACACCATCATCGCCACCAGCGACCGCCCGCTGCCGGCTCCTCCGCCGGATCTGTCGCAGCGGCTGCGGGCCGGCGAGACCGCGGCCCTGGCGCGCACCATCTCGCTGCTAGAGCTCGGCCGGCTCGAGGACAACCAGCTCGCCGAGCTGGCCGGCCAGCACAGGTCCGGCGCGGTGCTCGGCATCACCGGCACCGGCGGTTCCGGCAAGTCATCGCTGACCGACGAGCTCATCCGGCGGTTCCGGATCGACCAGCAGGACAAGGTGCGGATCGCGGTGCTGGCCGTCGACCCGACCCGCCGCAAGGCCGGCGGTGCCCTGCTCGGCGACCGGATCCGGATGAACAGCCTGGGCGCCGACCAGGTCTACTTCCGTTCGATGGCCACCCGCGGCAGCGGATCGGAGCTGCCGCCGGCGCTGCCGGACGCGATCAACGCCTGCCGGGCGGCCGGCTACGACCTGGTGATCGTCGAGACGCCCGGCATCGGCCAGGGCGACTCGGCGATCGCCAACCTGGTCGACTGCTCGCTGTACGTGATGACCGCCGAGTTCGGCGCGGCGTCCCAGCTGGAGAAGATCGACATGCTCGACTTCGCCGACGTGGTCGCGATCAACAAGTACGAGCGCCGCGGTTCGGAGGACGCCCGCCGCGACGTCGCCCGGCAGCTGCTGCGCAACCGGGAGGCGTTCGGCAAGAGCTGGCAGGACATGCCGGTCTTCGGCACCTCGGCGGCCAGCTTCAACGACGACGGGGTGACCGCGCTGTACCAGCACCTGCGCGAGGTGCTGATCGGGAAGGGATTGCCCGCGGTCGAAGGCATCCTGCCGCCGGTCGCGGTGCAGGCCTCCACCGGGCTGAGCATCCCGGTGCCGGCCGGCCGGGTGCGCTACCTGGCCGAGATCGCCGAGACCGTCCGCTCCTACCACCGGGTCACCGAGGAACACATCGAGCTGGTCCGGCAGCGGCAGGCGCTGGCCAAGACCCGGGAGCTGGTCGGCAACCTGGCCGAGCTGGACCAGGCCAGCGACGCGGTGGCCAAGTCGGTGGATCCGAAGGTGACCGCCGAGCTGGAGTCCTGGCCACAGACCGTCGCCGACTACACCGGCGATGAGCTGGTGGTGAGGGTTCGCGACCGCGAGCTGCACACCCAGCTGCGCCGCTCGACCCTGTCCGGCAACACCATCCCCCGCGTCGCGCTGCCCCACTACACCGACGCCGGCGAGCTGCTGCGGTTCCTGCGCAAGGAGAACCTGCCCGGACGTTTCCCCTATACCGCAGGCGTTTTCCCGTTCAAGCGGGACAACGAGGACCCGGCCCGGATGTTCGCCGGCGAGGGCGACGCGTTCCGCACCAACCGGCGCTTCCACCTGCTCTCGGAAGGCCAGCCGGCCACTCGGCTGTCCACCGCCTTCGACTCGGTGACCCTCTACGGCCGGGATCCGGGCGAGCGTCCCGACATCTACGGCAAGGTCGGCACCTCCGGGGTCTCCATCGCCACCCTGGACGACATGAAGGTGCTGTACTCCGGCTTCGACCTGTGCGCGCCGAACACCTCGGTGTCGATGACCATCAACGGGCCGGCGCCGACCATCCTGGCCTTCTTCCTGAACACCGCGATCGAGCAGCAGGTGGAGAAGTTCCGCGCCGAGCAGGGCCGCGAGCCGTCGGCCGAGGAGCACGCCTCGATCCGGGCGGCGACGCTGGCAACCGTGCGCGGCACCGTGCAGGCCGACATCCTCAAGGAGGATCAGGGCCAGAACACCTGCATCTTCTCCACCGACTTCTCGCTACGGATGATGGCCGACATCGCCGAGTACTTCGTCGAGCACAACATGCGCAACTTCTACTCGGTCTCCATCTCCGGCTATCACATCGCCGAGGCCGGGGCGAATCCGATCAGCCAGCTCGCCTTCACCCTGGCCAACGGTTTCACCTACGTCGAGTCCTACCTGGCTCGCGGCATGAACATCGACGACTTCGCGCCCAACCTGTCGTTCTTCTTCTCCAACGGCATGGACCCGGAGTACACCGTGCTGGGCCGGGTGGCCCGACGGATCTGGGCGGTCGCGATGCGCGACAAGTACGGCGCGAACTCCCGCTCGCAGAAGCTGAAGTACCACGTGCAGACCTCGGGACGCTCGCTGCACGCGCAGGAGATGGCCTTCAACGACATCCGGACCACGCTGCAGGCCCTGTGCGCCATCTACGACAACGCCAACAGCCTGCACACCAATGCCTATGACGAGGCGGTGACCACCCCGTCGGCGGAGTCGGTCCGGCGGGCGCTGGCGATCCAGCTGATCATCAACCGCGAATGGGGATTGGCTGCGAACGAAAACCCGCTGCAGGGCTCGTTCATCGTCGACGAGCTGACCGACCTGGTCGAGCAGGCGGTGCTGCTGGAGTTCGACCGGCTGACCGAGCGCGGCGGCGTGCTGGGTGCCATGGAGACCGGCTACCAACGCGGACGGATCCAGGACGAGTCGCTGCTCTACGAGCACCGCAAGCACGACGGCAGCCTGCCCATCATCGGGGTGAACACCTTCCTGCCACCGGCCACGGCCGAGGCGGTGCCGGTCAAGCTGGAGCTTGCCCGCGGCACCGAGGAGGAGAAGCAGTCCCAGCTCAAGCGGCTGGCCAGCTTCCACGACGAACACCGCGGCGAGGCGGCGGACGCGCTGCGCCGGCTGCGCAACGCCGCGCACACCGGAGAGAACCTGTTCGCCGTGTTGATGGACGCTGCCCAGGTGTGCTCGCTGGAGCAGATCACCGAGACGTTCTTCGAGGTGGGCGGGCAGTACCGGCGCAACGTCTAGCCAGCTGGATGAGGGACCATGGAGAGGTGCCCGTAACGTCGCAGGACCAGCCAGCCGTAACGCCCCGGCGCCCCTTCGGACTGCTCACCGTCGCCTGGCTGCTGGCGACCGCCGTGCTGGTGCTGCTCGGCATCGCGGTGGACAGCCACCTGCGCGGCGGTGGCTCCGGCTCCGGCATGGCGATGAGCTCGATGTCCGACCCGCTCTACCGCGCCGGCCCCGTGCCGGACGGGCCGCTGCTGTCCGGCCGGCTGTTCACCGTCTGGCAGCTGGACGCGGTGGCCGACGCGCTGCTGCTGTTGCTGGCCGGCAGCTACCTGAACGGGGTGCGGCGGGTCCGGGCGCGGGGCAGCCGCTGGCCCGGTTGGTACACCGCATCGTTCCTGGCCGGCATCGGCGTCTGCGCAGTGGCCACCAACTCGAGCATCGCGGTGTACGACATGAGCCTGTTCACCGCGCACATGCTCGGCCACCTGATGCTGGTGATGGCGGCACCGGCGCTGCTGATGGCCGGCCGCCCGCTGAACCTGCTGCTGGCGGCCACCGAGGGCGCCCGCCGGGAACGGCTCGACCGGGTGCTGCACGGCCGGGTGGTCAGCCTGCTCACCGCCCCGCCGGTCGCGCTGGCCAGCTACACCGTGGTGATCGTGGGCACTCACCTGACCGGCCTGATGGACCAGATCATGCGGCACACCTGGGCCGGCCAGTTGGAGCACCTGACCTACCTGGTGCTTGGCTGCCAGTTCTTCGTGGTGGTGATCGGCGACCCGCCGATCCGTTGGAAGCTGGCCGCGCCGGCTCGGCTGTTCATGCTCGCGCTGTCGATGGCGGTCGACACCTTCACCGGCGTCACGTTGCTGCAGAGCACCGTCGCGGTCAGCATGAGCCCGCCGCCCAACGCGCACGTCAATCCGCTGACCGACACCCAGACCGGCGGCGCCATCATGTGGTTCGGCGGCGACGGGATCATGGCGGTGATCATGGTGGTCATCGCGGTGGGCTGGGTGCACCGGCCGGAACAGCTCCGGCGGGAGTCCGGCGGCTGGTTGGAGCAGGCCCGGCGAGCCAACTTCGACAGCCACACCGGTGCGGTGAGCACCCAGCCGACCACTCCGGACGAGCCGGACTTCGACGACGACGAGCTGCGGCTGGAGCAGTACAACGCCTGGCTGCGCAAGCTGAACTCGCCCGGCTGAGCCGGCCGACGACGGGCCGCCCCGGCTGAGCCGACCAATGAGGGGCCGGGGCGGCCCGGGCAGTCAGGCTGGCGTGTCCCAGGCGAACGTCAGATCCGGTGCAGCAGGAACGGAACCGCGGCCGGGTGCGCTTCCCGGTGGCCCAGGTAGACCCGGTTGGCCGGCAGCACCACCCGTCCGACATGCAGCCGGGAGACGGCCAGGGCCGCCGCGCAGTCGGTGTGGAAGTTGACGCCGTCCACCTTGCCGTAGTCGGCGAAGGCGAACACGATGCTGCGCCGATCCGGCGACAGCCGTAGCACGTCACCGCGCTCCAACCGGACCGGGTCGATCCGCATCGGCGCCGAGCTGGTGATCAGGCCGCTGTAGACCTGCCGGCCGTCGTTGCGGTGGGTCACCCGCAGGTGGAAGCCGGCCAGGTCGTGCCACAGGTAGTCACCACCCCGGTCGCCGGCGCTGAAGTTGGCCGGGACGCCCTGCACCACGGCCTGCCACGGCGCGCGATCGCACGCTGCCGCGGACGTGGCAGCGGGAGAGGAGGCAGTGGTGGCGGCGGTGGCAGTGGTGGCAGTGGCGGGGGCAGCCAGCGCGAGCAGGCCGGCAGCGGCGGCGCCCGCGGCGGCGATGAGCTTGTGACGTCGAGACATTCGCATTCCTTCATCCGGGGCCACCGGGCGGCGGCCAGCATTGGGGACGCTCATAGTTGTAGCGAGCAATGATCATCCGGACGTGCGGGGAATGTTAGGGCTCTGTCAAGCCGGCCGCCTGCGATCCTGCGGCGGCCACAGCTGCGCCGCCGATACACTGGACCGGCCAGCAGCCGCCGCCCAGCCACATGGATTGCCCATGCAGATAACGGAAATCAGGCTGTCCGACGGACGGCAGCTGCGCTACTACGACGCCGACGGGGCGCCGCCGCGCGATTCGGCCGCCGACCAGCGTGGCCTGCCGCCGATCAGCACCCATTCCGAGCTGCGGCACGATCCACTGCTGGACGAGTGGGTCATGGTGGCCAGCCACCGGCAGGATCGCATCTACAAGCCCTCGGTCCGGGACTGCCCGCTGTGCCCGTCCCGGCCCGGCCACCACACCGAGATTCCGGCCGAGGACTACGCGGTGGTGGTCTTCCAGAACCGGTTCCCGGCGCTGGCACCCGCTCCCGCCGCGGCGACCGGCTGGCAGCGCGGAACCTTGGCCAGCCGGCCCGGTGCCGGCAGCTGTGAGGTCATCTGCTTCACCGCCGAGCACGACGCCTCCGTCGCCGCACTGCCACCGGCCCAGCTCGAGCTGGTGGTGCAGGCCTGGCGTGACCGCAGCCTCGCGCTGTCCCGGCTGCCCGGCGTGCAGCAGGTGTTCTGCTTCGAGAACAGTGGGGCCGACATCGGGGTCACCCTCGACCATCCGCACGGCCAGATCTACGCCTACCCGTTCGTCACCCCGCGGACCGCTCGGATGCTCACCTCCGTCGCCGATTACCGTTCTCGTACCGGTGGAAACCTGTTCGACGACCGGCTGGCCGACGAGCTTGCCGACGGCAGCCGGGTGCTGCTGCGCACCCGGTGGTGGACCGCGTTCGTGCCGCACGCCGCGCGCTGGCCGTACGAGGTGCACGCCTACCCAAACCAGCGGGTGCCGGACCTGGCGGCACTGGACGATCGGGCGCTGGCCGAGCTGCCGTTCGTCTACGCCGACCTGCTTGGACGCTTCAGTAGGCTGTTCGAGCGTCCCGCGCCCTACATCGCCGCCTGGCACCAGGCGCCGGCCGCCGCCCGGGACGATTTCGCCCTGCACCTGGAGCTGTTCACCGTCCGGCGGACCTCCGACAAGCTCAAGTACCTGGCCGGCAGCGAGTCGGGCATGGGTGCCTTCGCCAACGACGTCCGGCCGGAAACCGCGGCCGAAACGCTGCGCGCGCTGGGCAGCCCGCTGGTCGGCCTGGACGCGAACGACGCCAGCGGTGGTGTGGCATGACCGGGCCGGACGAGTTCGCCACCCGGATCGCCGAGGAGCGGGCCGACACCGAGCAACTGCTGGCCGGCCTGCAGGCCGACCTGGCGAGCCTGATCGCCGCCTCGGCCGGCGCCAACGCCGACGACGAGCACGACCCCGAGGGGGCCACCATCGCCTTCGAGCGTGCCCAGCTGACCGCGCTGCTGGAGCAGGCCGAGGCACGGCTGACCGAGTTGGCCCGCGCCGAGCAGCGGCTGGCCGACGGCAGCTACACGCGGTGCGAGCGCTGCGGCGGCCCGATCGGCGAGCAGCGGTTGCTGGCCCGGCCGGCCACCCGGCGCTGCGTGCGCTGCGCAGGCTGACGACCGACGCCGGGGCGGGCCAACACCCGCCTCGCCAGCCTCAGCCGATTACCAGGCGGTGCCGAGCATGGCCTCGGCCCGCGGGTATTCCCGCAGCATGGTGGACAGCAGGATGCCCAGTTTCCCGGCGTGCTCGCCACCGAGCCGATCACCGCGAGCGACCAGCACCGCGGCGATCCAGTCCCGGGTGTCGGCGAGCACCGCCGGGTCATCGGTGAGCAGCGCGGCAGCGACCGCATGCAGCGCCTGGTCGATGCAGTCGCGGACCACCTCGGCCGGGCTGTCCGGCAGCCGGGGCGCCGGCGGCTGGCTGCCGAACGGCTGCCAGCGGGCGCCGAGGTCGATCAGCATGCTCGGGTGCAGCTCGCGCAACCCGGCCAGCTCGGTGACCAGCTCCCGGGGCAGGGCGGCCACCGGCGGTACCACCAGCGGCAGACCCTGCAGCGCGTGTACCGCGCCGCGGGCCGAGGAGGCCCAGGCGGTGGCGCCCAGCGCGTCAGCCCGGCGGGCGTCCGGGCCGAACGCCGCTCCGCCCACCACACTCGGCACGCCGGCCGCCGAGCTGGCCTCGATGAACCGGCGGCTGGTGGGCAGGCTGGCCAGCACCGAGCAGCTGATCGCGGTCGCGTCCGGCCCGAGTTCGTGCAGGTAGCGGCCCAGCCGCAACGGAGACACCCCGGCGCCGAGCATCGTGGTTTCCCAGCCGGCCGCGCGAATGGCCAGTCCGATCAGGGTGATCGGCAACGCGTGCCACTCCCGCTCGGCACAGGCCAGCAGTACGTGCCCGCGCCGGCGCGGCATCGGCGCCAGGTGCCGGCGGATCACCTCGGCGGCCGCCGTCGCCACCTCGGTGGCGGCGTGCTGCTGGGCCACCGTCAACTCCGCCCGCTGCCAGCGCAACCCGACCTGGCGCTGGGACGGCACGATCACCTGGTCGATGACGCCGATCGGATCCGCGCCGTCGGCGAGCAGCCGGCCGATCACCTCCCGGCCGGCCGCCGGATTCCATCCCGAATACCGCCTCGCGGAACTCCTCGACGCCGGCAGCCGCAACCGCCGTCACGGGCGCGACCCCGCACTCACTTGGCGCGTTCGGGCAAGCGTGTTTCCGTTGCTGGCAATGCTCATCCGCTGTCGCCGAGCGGGCCGCACTCCACGATCAGCGCCAGCAGGTCCTCATGGCTGTGGCCGTCGATGAAATCGACGACGTCCTGCTCCAGCGCCTCGGCCAGCACCAGCGCCCCGGTGCCGGCGTACCGGCCGGCCAGCCGCAGCAGCCGGTCCAGCCCGTACGGACCGGCCGCCCCGGCGCCGGTGAGGATGCCCTCGGTGACGAGCAGCAGCATGTCACCGCGCTCCACCTCGATCCGGGCGTAGCTGGAGGCGTACGGGTCGGTCAGCTCGTGGAACTCCACCGGACGCACCACCCCGTCGGTACCGATCAGGATCGGTCGCACGCTGCCGCTCTTGCCGATGTCGATGGTCGCGTGGCCACCGCCGGGAGACTGTTGCACCCGGGCGTAGCACAGGCTTACCTCGACGTCGGGCACCTCCTGGTGCAGCGCGTCGGCGGTGGCACCCAGCACGGAGTCCGGCCGGCGGGAGAACCGCGCGGCGGTGCGCACGCTCTGCCGGGCCTGGATGGCGGCCGGCGCGGAGGTGATGCCCGGCCCGCGCACCGAGCCGCAGACCACCGACAGGTCCTCCCCGGTGCCGAACGCGTCGTAGAAATCTCCGCCGATGTCGAGGTGCTCGGCGGCCGCCCGGTAGGTGGCTGCCAGTCGCAGGCCGGGCAACTCGGGCAGCACCGGTGGTCGCAGCGCGGTCTGCAGCGCGCTGGTCAGCTCCACTCGCGACCGGTAGAGCCGGGCGGAGTCCAGCGACAGGGCGGCTCGCCGGGCGACCTCCTCGGCCGCGGTCACGTCGCGCACGGTGAAGCCGCGGCCCTCGCCGCGCAGCAGCACCAGGAAGCCGATCACCGCGCCGCGGGTCAACAGCGCCAGGCCGAGCGCGTCCGCCGGCTGGAGCTGCTTCGCCTCCTCCCGCAGGGCCTCCGCCGGGATCAGCTCGTCCAGGCCGTCAGGTCCGAGGCTGCCCACCGCGACGTGCAGCAGCTCGGTCTGCCCGGTTTGCATCAACGCTTGCAGGGTGCGCAGCCCGATCAGTTCGCCGACCGCGATGTCGGTCAGGTTGCGCGGGTCGGCGCCGCCGTAGAGATCGAACCGCAAGCCGGAGGAGTCGAGCAGTCCCAGCATCGCCCAGTCGGCGAATTCGGCACAGACGATATCTAGCAGCCGGAGCACGGAGCGCCGGATGTTGAGGGATCCGGCCATCGCCGAACTGACCTCGGATATCAGCGTTCAACCGGCGGCGAGCCGTTGCGAGCAACCGTTGCTCGACCGGCTCGCCAGGTGCGGGACGAACCATCGCCTGGCCCTGTCGTATCGGGACCCGCGCTTTTGCGGTAGTCAAACAGTACCTTGCGCCCCACTCCAGCGCCCACTTCTTCCGTGAAATATCGGGGCAAGTCGAGCATAAGCGGATCAGTTCGGCGGCTGCACAACCACCTGGTCCCGGCCGGCCCGCTTCGCCTCGTAGAGGCACCGGTCGGCCGCCCGCAACAACTCGGCCGGCGCGGCCGGGTCGCCGAACGCGATGCCGATGCTGGCAGTCACCCTCAGCTGCGGGTCGATCTCGTCCAGCACCAGGTTGCGCAGCCGCTGCAGCAGCCCCTCGGCCCGGCGGGTCGCCTCGGCCCGGTTGGCCCCCCGGCACAGCTGCACGAACTCCTCGCCGCCCAGCCGGCCGATCAGCGTCTCGGGGCCGGCACCGACCTCCTCCAGCGCCGTGGCCACCCGGCGCAGCACCTGATCGCCGCAGTCATGGGAGTAGCAGTCGTTCACCAGCTTGAAGTGGTCGAGGTCGATGATGGCCAGCGACACCGGCTGGTCGCCGTCCGCCTGCGCGGTCTCGATCAGCCACCGTTCGACCCGGCGCCGGTTGGCGATACCGGTGAGCGGGTCGGTAAGCGCCAGCTTCTCGAACTCGGCGGCCCGCCGGCGCTCCTCGTCGGCGATCTGCACGGTGGTGATCTCGGTGACCGCCCGGTCGCCCTCCACCGAACGCAGCCGCTCGTAGATCTCCAGGTGTTCCAGGATCGCCTGGTAGGCCGGCTGCCAGCGCTGCTGGGCGGCCAGCACCTGCGCACGCAGCTTCAGGTCACGGCAGTGCGTCCAGGAGCACTTCGCGGCCCAGGAGAATCCGGCGCGGATGCTCCAGCAACGCCCACGCCTCGTCCGGCTGGCCGAGTGCGAGCCGCACCTCGGCGTAGGTCAGCCACGGGTCGCCCTGCACGTCGGTGCAATGCAGCGTCCGCTCCAGTTCCAGCGCGTGTTCCAGGCATGCCTGCGCGGTGGTCAGCTCGCCGAGCGCCAGCCGGGCCCGGCCGATGGAGTCCAGGGTGAGGGTGGAAGCGAGTTCGGGATGCCGGCGCAGCAGCGCGGAGGCGGCGTCGGCGAACTCCGCGGAGACGGCCAGGTCACCGCATTCGGCCGACACCTCGGCGAAGTTGGCCAGGGTGGCGGCCAGCAGCAGCCGGTCGCCGTGCGCGCTTACCTCGGCGGCAGCGTGATGGACCAGGGTGTAGTCCACGTTGGTGCGGCTCATCCCGATCAGTGCCGAGACCATCAGGGCCTCGGCCCGCCAGTGCAGCGCCTGGCCGTCCGGCCACTCGGCCAGCGCCTGGCGGATGGCATTGCTGGCCCCGGTCCGGTCGCCCATCCGGTCCAGCACCGTCGCCAGCGCCTTGCGGATCCGTCCGGCCAGCGCCGAGCCCGGCGGTGTCCGGCCCAGCATGGCCAGCAGCTCGACCTTGGCCGCCGCCGACTCACCCCGCCGGCTGGCCACATCGACCGCGATCAGCTCGGCTTGCCCAGCCGCGTCCGGACGGCCGGCGCGGCGAGCTGCCTCGGCCAGCGCGGTGGCCTCACCGGTCAGGCCGTTCAGGCTGTAGTAGAGCCGCTCCTCGACGCATCGCAGGTGCTCGTCAAGAGCGCTCTCAGCACGATGGGCGGCCAGCTCGTAACACGGTTGCCAGGTCGCTTCGGCCTGGGACCGAGCGCCTTGTAGTCCGAGCACGGCGGCCTCCTGCCCCCCGTCCCGCCCGCGGAGCGGTCAAGGACGATTCCTTAGCAGAATCCCATCGGCCAGCCGACCGATGAGCTGAGCGGTTCGCCGGATCGACGTCGTCGGGCACCATGGAGCCCATCGTTTTCCTCGGACGGAATTGGGTGATTTCCGGATGGACACCGCGGGCTGGCAACCGGCTCCCAAGTACCTGTCACCGATGCTGGCCACCCTCGGCGAGCTGCCCCCGGCCGGCCAGGACGACCGGTGGGCGTATGAGATGAAGTGGGACGGCATGCGGGCGATCGTGCGGGTGGACGCCGGCCGGACCACCATCTACAGCCGCAACGACCGCGACGTGACCGTCAGCTATCCGGAGCTGCATCCGCTGGGCGAGGATTTCGGGGGCGAACAGGCCCTCCTGGACGGCGAGATCGTGGTCTTCGACCCCCGCGGCCGGCCCAGCTTCGGACTGCTGCAGGACCGGATGCACGTCAGCTCGCCAGCACAGGCCAAATCCCTGGCCAGTACCCGGCCGGTGGTGCTGCTGGCCTTCGACCTGCTGCACCACGCCGGGGAATCGCTGCTGGCGCTGCCCTACGCCGAGCGGCGCCGCCGGCTGGAGGCGCTGCGGCTGGACGGGCCGTCCTGGCGTACCCCGGCCGCCTTCGCCGGCACCGGCGCGCAGGCGGTGCGCACCAGCAAGGAACTCGGCCTGGAGGGCGTGCTGGCCAAGCGGCTGGAGTCCGCCTACCGGCCGGGCAAGCGCAGCCGGGACTGGGTGAAGGTGAAGAACATCTCCGCCCAGGAGGTGGTGATCGGTGGCTGGACGCCGGGCCAGGGCAACCGCAGCGACACCATCGGGGCGCTGCTGCTCGGCCTGCCCGGACCGGACGGGCTGACCTACATCGGTCGGGTGGGCACCGGCTTCACCCGGCGGATGCTCGACGATCTCAGTCCGCGGCTAGCCCGGCTGGAGCGCAAGAGTTCGCCGTTCGTGCCGGCCGTGCCGCGCGCCGACAGCCGGGACGCGCACTGGGTGTTACCCCAGCTGGTCGGTGAGGTGGCGTTCGGCGAGTGGACCGGCGACGGTCGGCTGCGGCATCCGTCCTGGCGTGGGCTGCGTCCGGACAAGGACGTCTCCGAGGTGCGTCGGGAAAGCTGACCTCGTGTCCTAGTCGGCGTGGATGCGCCGGTAGCGCTCGTAGACCACGCGTGCGTCGAACGTTCTGGCCTCGATCAGCTCGAGTCGCACGTACTCGGTGACCGGTGGCAGGTACGGCGTGCCGCCACCGACCACGAGCGGGACCCGGAAGATACGCAGCTCATCCACCAGGCCGTGCTCGATTGCTGCCGCGGCGAGAGTGGCACCGCCGATCTCGACGTCCTTGTCGGTCGCCGCGAGGGCCGCGGCAACCTCGTCGGCCACCGATGAGTCAGCCAGCCGGGCGTTTCCCCGGACGGAGTCGAGGGTGCGACTGAACACGATCTTCGGCAGGGCGGACCAGACATCGGCGAATTCGGCGCCAAGTTCGGTGCCGCGCAGCGATGGATCGGTCTCCCAGGGCAGCATCGTTTCGTACAGCCTGCGTCCGCACAGGTGAGCGCCGAGTTCGCGCACCCGCGCGAGGTGGAACGCGAAGAGTTCGTCGCTCGGCGCGCCCCAGTCGAAGGCGCCGTTCCGATCGGCGATGTAGCCGTCCACGGACACACTCATCGAGAAGATCAGCACCACCCGACCGTAGCCCGGCCGCTCGTCGTGGTGAGCGAGAACCGCCGCCGGCGGCGCGGCGGCCTCAGGCTGAGCAGCGCCGTCAGGAGTAGTCGCGCAGGGTGAGCAGCGCGCCGAACAGCGCCGCGACCAGCGACACCAGGTAGACCGGAATCCGCACCGCGGCCGGCGTGCTGGTCAGCGTCACCACCGCGGAGACCACCATCGCGGCCGCGATCAGCAGGCCGCCGTACAGCGGGGTGCGCTCCGGATGCTCGCCTCTGGCCACGGCACTCAGGCCTGGTGGGCCTGCACCGACGACCGTCGGCTGAGCAGGATCGAGAGGTAGGCCAGCCCGCCAACCGGCAGCGGCAACCAGTAGTTGAACACCCGCCAGGTCAGCACGCCGAGCACCGCCACCACCGAGGTGGCGCCGAAGCTGGTCAGCAGCGGCACCAGCGAACTCTCCACCACGCCGAGGCCGGCCGGGCTGATCGGCAGCGAGGCTGCTACCTGCGCCACGCAGAACGCGACACCGACCAGGGCGATGTTGGGCGAGTGCCCGAACGCGCGGATCGCCGCCCACAGCGAGATGAGGTCGAACACCCAGTTACCCAGCGAGCCGGCGGCGGCCCAGGCGAGCCGGGCCGGATGGGTGAGCAGTTCGCACAGCCGGTCGGCCAGTTGGTCCACGAACCGGCCCAGCCGGTCCGGCGGCAGCTTCGGCAGCCAGCCGAACAGCCGGATCACGCCGCGCCGGACCAGCGGGGTGTGCCAGGCCAGCAGGTAGCCGAAGGCAACCACGAACGCCACGATGACCCCGCCGGCGGCGGCCAGCAGCACGTTGGACGTGGACGGTCCGTAGATCAGAATCTTCAACACCAGGAAGCCGCCCAGCATGGCCTGCAGCAGCATGCCGGACAGCAGCGACTGGGAGACCTTGACGAAGCCGGACTCCACCTCGCCGACGCCCTCTTCGGCGAGCAGTTCGTAGCCGAGCGCGGTGCCAGCCACCGAGCCGGCCGGCACCGCGTGGCTGAGCGCCACGGTCACCAAATCCACCCGCAGGATGCGCGGGAATGCCGGTCGCCGGCTGGGCTGGATGAGCACGTAGGTGACCACGCTGAAGCTGAGCAGGGAGGCCACCTCGCCGGCGAAGGAGACGATCAGCCAGCCGATCGCCGCCCCCCGCAACTGGTGCACGTCGTCCAGCGCCTGGCTGACCCGCGGGGTGAGGAAGATGCCGGCGACGACCAGCGCGAGCAGCCCGAGCGCCCACCGCAACGGGTGACTGCGTGCCGCCGATCTCATCGTCATGTCAGCCCGCTGCCTCGCCGATCCATTCCCGGACGGCCGCCGGAGCCGGCGGCGACTCACCGCGCAGCACGGCGATCAGCCGGGCGCTGGCAGCCTCCCAGCTCCAGCATTCGCGCACCCATCGCCGACCGGCCTCGCCCATCGCGACGGCCCGGGCCGGCTCGTCCAGCAGCTGGCCGATGGCGGCGGCGATCGGACCCGGCCGGTGCGGTTCGACCACCAACCCGGTCCGGCCGTCCACCAGCGACGCGGGGCTGCCGCCGGAGCGGCCCACCACCACCGGCAGCCCCGCTGCGGCCGCCTCCAAGGTGGACAGGCCCAGCCCCTCGGTCTGCAGGCCGTGCCGGTCGTCCCGGCAGGGCAGCACGAACAGGGTGGCCGCGGCGTAGTGCGCGGCCAGCTCCGCCTCGGGAACCGGCCCGGTCAGCACGACCGAGTCGGCGAACTCCCGCCGGGCCTGGCTGGCAAGCCGGTCGCGCATCGGCCCGTCCCCGACGATGAGCAGCTTGGCGGCCGGGAACCGGCGCAGCACGTCCGGCCACGCCTGCAGCAGCACGTCCTGCCCCTTGCGGCGAACCAGCCGGGACACGCTGATCACCACCGGCCCGGTGCCGAGCTGGTAGCGACGCCGGATGGCCTCGCCGTCGGCGGCGCCGAACTGCTCGGCGTGCACTCCGCCGGCCAGTTGCACCAGCGGGGTGTCCGGATGGATGCCGGTCCGCAGCTCCGAGAGGGTGGCGTCGCTGAGGTAGGTGACGGTGTCCACCGCCCGGCTCATCCGCCGCATCGCCAGCCGGGTCGGCAGCGCCCGCACCCAGCCGATCTCCTGGCCGTGGGTGGAGGCCACCAGCCGGGACAGGCCGGCGCGCCGGATCAGCGGCGCGTAGAGCCCGAACGGCGCCAGCGCGGTGATCCAACCGGCGCTGAGCCGGTGCTCGGCGACCACCTTGCCGAGCCCGCCGAACAGCGCGTAGCCGTGCCGGCGGATCACCGGGAAGTCGAGCTCGGCGTCGAACTCGGCAGCGCCGGGCCAGGCCGGCGCGACCACCGCTATCCGGTCGGCCGGCAGCCGGCGGACGAACTCCCAGGTGAACGTCTGCACCCCGCCGTGCTCCGGCGGGAAGTGCCCGGTCACGATCAGGGTGCGCGGCGGCAACGCATCGACCCGGCCGGCCTCGGACGTGCCGGCTACCGGACGGCTCGGCTCGGACGTGCCGGTCACCGGGTGACCCGGCTCGAATCGACCCGGCCCGGCTCGTGCGGGCCGGGAATGCCGGCCGCGGCCTGCATCTTCTCGATCGCGTCCACGATCCGCTTGGCCAGCGTGCCGGCCGCCGGCAACCGCTCGGCATCGGCGGTCACCGAGACGCAGAACTGCCCGGCCCAGCCCAGCGAGCCGACCGCCAGCGGCACCTGCTCGGCCAGCGGCAGGATCGGGTAGACGTCCCGGATCGGCGCGCCGGCCAGCGACAGCTGGACCGACGGCCCGGGCATGTTGGAGACGATGGCGCTGAAGTGCCTGCCGCGGTAGACCCCACGCGCCGCCAGCCGGTGGGCGGCGGCCGGCAGCACGCCGATCAGCCGGATCACCGCGGCCGCGCCGAACGGCCGGGCCGAGCGGCGGCGCGGCTCGGCAGCCCGGTGCACCGCCCGCAGCCGATCCAGCGGCGCCATCACGGCCAGCGGCACGTCCAGCCGCAACGCCGCGGTGAGGTTGCCCGGCTGCGCCAGCCGACCGGTCCCGGGCGGCGCCGGGGCCCGGGTGGTCACCGGCACCGCGGCACGCAGCCGCCGCCGGCCCACGCCGCGGCACTCCAGCTGCGAGAGCGCCTCGCCGGTGGCGGCCAGCAGCACGTCGGTGACCCGGGTGCCGGTCCGCCGGGCCAGTTCCAGCACCGGCTCCAGCGGCGTCCGGGCGCTGCGGAAGGTGCGGCTGCCGGACAGCGACGCGGTGTAGGGCAGCCGGTCGGCCCGGCCGTCCAGGGCGAGCTGGCCGATGCCGAATGCCGCCAGCCCGGCCCGCACCGTCCACGGCGGGGTGCGCACGCCGGACAGGTCCGGCGGCGGCAGCGCCGGGTCGAACAGCTGGCGCAGGATGTTGACCACGCCGAGCCCGTCGCCGATCGCGTGGTGCATGATCGCGACCGCGCCGGCCTGACCCTCGGCCACGTCGGGCACGAACCACAGCCGCCACATCGGCCGGTCGAAGTCCAACCGCTGCTCGGTCAGCCGGGATACGAACTCGACCAGCGCCCGGTGGCCGCCGCCGTCCGGCAGCCGGTGCTCCAGCACGTGCCAGTCCAGGTCCACCGGCACCGTCTGCCAGCGGGCATGCCGCCACCAGCTTGCCGGCACCAGCCGCTGGCTGAACCGCGGCATGGCCGCGATCCGGTCGGCGAACAGCTCGCGGAACCGGGCCAGGTTCACCTCGCCGTCGGCCGCGGCGAGATCCAGCAGCACGTAGCCGCCGACCGGTTGCTGCACGGTTTCGGTTTCCACGTGAACGAAGAACTCGTCCGCGGCCGCTACCTTGCCGTCTTCGCGGACCGCTCGCCATCGCCGGGCTGCCACCGTGCGGATCCGCTCCTCCCCCACCGCGATCGCGACGATCGCGGCGCCCGCTGCCACATCGAGAACGTAGTGATTGCCGGTCGCTATTACCACCGCCACGGTGACCAGCAGGTGCAACGAGGCGAGCGAGTAGCCGATCCGGGTGGCGCCGGCGCGCAGGCTGACCACGGTCACCCAGACCGCCCAGCCGACGTGCAAGCTGGGCATCGCGGCGTACTGGTCGGCCGACGAGGCGACCGCGCCGCCGCCCCAGGACAGCACCGGGTGGTTGTTCGCGACGATGTCGATGAAGCCGGTGCCGGCCAGCAGCCGGGGCGGCGTGGTCGGCCATTGCCAGAAGCACACCAGGGCCAGCAGGGTGCTGACCACCAGCGTGTTGCGCGCCCACGGGTAGCTCCGCGGACGGCGCCACCACAGCCAGCCGAGTACCGCGAAGGTGGTTGCGATGTAGGTGGTGGCGTACTCCCAGGCCGCCAGCCAACCCAGCACCGGCTGGCCGGCGAGCCAGCGATTGCAGAACGACTCGATGTCAACGTGCAGCCAGCGCTCGGCGGCCAGCAGCGAACGACCGCGCGCGTCGGCGCTGCCGATGCCGACCGACACGGTGCGGGTGATCAGCAGGTAACCGGCCCAGATCGCCAGCCCCACCCCGATCTGGCGCAGGCCGTCCAGTGACCGCTCCCGCAGCAGCCACTCGCGGCGGGCCGGCGTCAGCAGGCCGGCCAGCAGCCGGGTCCGGCCGGTCCGCGGGGCGCGGTCGGGTTGCTCGCTCTGATACGGCAGCTCACCGGTCCGGTCGGTGACGACCTGGTCCTGTGCGCTCATCGAACAGCCCCCGCCTGCGGAGGTGGGCAGCTGTTCGCCTCACGATAGTTCCTACCCGGCCACGGAAGCGTGGCGCAATCGATTACCCGGCCGGGACGTGCCGGACGATCCCGCGCTCCATCGCGCGCAGGAATCGTCGGGCCCATCCCCATCGCCATTCTCAGACCGGCTCCCAGGCCAGTGCGAGCAGCAGCTTCAGCCGGCAGTTCGGGTCGTCCAGGTCCTCGCCGAACAGCTCGCGCAGCCGGCCCATCCGGTACCGGACGGTCTGCGGATGCACCTGGAGGTCGGCGGCGGTGGCCCGCCGGTCACCGCCGTGCAGCAACCAGGACCGCAGGGTTTCCCGCAGGCTGGCCCGCGAACCGGCCGGCAGGCCCTCCAGCGGCTGCAGGCATTGCCGGCGCAGCGCCTGCAGCAGGCGCGGATCGTTGTGCACGATGATCGCGTCCAGGTGCTCGTCGGCGAACAGCGGATCGGCGGTGAGCACCTTCTCCTCCAGCAGCCGCGCCGCGATGCCGGCGATCCGGGCGCTGGCCGGCAGCTGCGCCAGCGGAACCGAGTGGCCGATGGTGGCCGACGCCCCGCGCAGCGTGGTCGCCAGCCGCTGCCGCTGGCCCGGCGCGTTCGGGTCGGGCACGATCGCGCCGAGCAGGCCGCCGTGCCGCATCCGCAGGCAGGACTGGTCCAGCCGGCTGATCGCCGTGCCGCCGGCCTCGCTCTGCCGCCCGACCAGCACCACCGCGGCGGTGGCCGGCAGCCGCCAACCGGCCCGCATCGCCGCCGTCCGTACCGCCTGGCTGTCGCTGCGGTCGGACAGCAGCAGCTCGACCAGCTCGTCGCGGCATTGTTCCCGTGCGGCGGTGGACTCCGACTGCTCGTTGAGGTATCCGGCGGCCGAGGCGGTGGAGAGCCGATCGACGAAGCTGAACACCGACTCGGCCAGCGCGGTCAGCCCCTCCGGCGGCAGGTCGTGCCGCAGCGCCTGCTTGGCGATCAGCCGCCAGGTCTGCCGGGCCCCGAGCTGGTAGGCGGCCAGCAGCGTTCCGATCGGGATGCCCTGCCGCCACTGCATCCGCCCGATCTGCTCGAAGATGGCCGGATCGGCACCCTCGGCTATCACCGAGTCCGCCGGGGTGTTCTGGCTGAGCGCCTGCTGGGCGATCTGGACCAGGGTGCAGACCACCTCCTCGGCGGCCATCGTCACCTCCGCCCGGTGCTCGCCGAGGAAGTGCGAGTACTCCGGGGTCAGTCGCTGCAGGTGCTCGGCCAGCTCGTCGATCAGCTCGGGGACAGCCGGACGCAGGCTGGGCACCATGGCCTCCAACCGCGCGACTGCGGACCCCGGATCGCCGACCATCCTTACTTTCTAGCGCGCTCGGCGCTGGATTTGTAAAACTGTGATAGGAACGGTGCTGCGATCTCACAGCCTGACGGGCAGATCTTCGCCCGCGGAACGGAAAGAATGAACTTGACCTCAGGGAGACGCCATCCGCCAGCTATGACTTCGCCGGAGCTGCCCGTGACCTTGTCACCGACCATCGAGTCGGCCGACGCGCTGCTGCAGCAGCGCCGGGCGGAGAACTTTCCGGTGGCGCTGCGGGTGCTGCCACGTACCCTTCGGCAAGATCTGGTGTCGGTGTACGACGTGGTGCGGGTGATCGACAACCTCGGCGACGAGGCTCCCGGGGATCGGTTGGCGCTGCTGGACGACTTCACCGCCGACCAGCATCGGGCGTTCACCGGTGGCCAGCCGCGGCTGGACGTACTGCGCCGGCTGCAACCGACCATCCGGCGCCGCGAGCTGTCCGAGCAGCCGCTGCTGGATCTGATCGAGGCCAACCGGGCCGACCAGCGCACCACGCGCTACGACACCTTCGACGCGCTGGTGGAGTATTGCCGGCTGTCCGCGGTGCCGATCGGCCGGCTGGTGCTGCGGATCTTCGGCCGGCCGGAGCCGGAGCTGGCCGCGCTGTCAGACGACGTGTGCATCGCACTGCAGATCCTCGAACACTGCCAGGACGTGGCCGAGGACTATCGGCGCGGCCGGATCTATCTGCCCCAGCGGGATTTGCTGGCCTTCGCCGTGGCACCGGAGGAGTTGGGCGCGGCCACCGCCAGCCCCCGGCTGCGCGCGCTGGTCAGGCACGAGGTGGACCGCTGCGATGAGCTGCTGGACTCCGGCGACGAGCTGGTCGGCCGGCTCTCCGGCTGGGCCCGGCTGGCCATCGCCGGTTACCTGGCCGGCGGCCGGGCCACGGTAGCCGCGCTGCGGCGAGCCGACGGGGACGTACTGAGCGCGGCGCCCAAGCCGAGCCGGGCCGGAACCGCCTGGCACGCGCTGCGAGTGTTGGCGCGCACCACGGGCCGGCGGCACCGATGAACGGATCGCTGACCGACGCGTTCGCTGCCACCGAGTCGATAACCAGGTCCCAGGCCCGCAACTTCTACTACGGCATCCGGCTGCTGCCGCGAGGAAAGCGCGCCGCGCTGTGCGCGGTGTACGCGCTGGCCCGCCGGATCGACGACATCGGCGATGGCGACCAGCTGCCGGCCGAGCAGAAGCTGCACCGGCTGTCGGAGCTGAGCGGCCAGTTGGGCAGCCTGCAGCAGGCCGGCTCCCCTGCCGATCCGGTGCTGGTGGCGGTGGCCGAGGTGAGCCGGCACTTCCCGATCCCGCTGAGCGCGTTCGGCGAGCTGATCGAGGGCGTCCAGCAGGACGTCCGCGGCACCCGGTACGAGACGTTCGAGGAGCTGACCCATTACTGCCGCTACGTCGCCGGCTCGATCGGCCGGCTGTGCCTGGGCGTGTTCGGCAGCAACGGCTCGGACCCCGCCGCCCCCGACTACGCCGACGCGCTGGGCATCGGCCTGCAGCAGACCAACATCCTGCGCGACATCCGCGAGGACCTGCTCTCGGGACGGATCTACCTGCCGAGTGAGGACCTGGACCGGTTCGGCGTGCGACTGCGGGTGGACGACGACGGGCGGCTGGTCGATGACGACGGACGGCTGAGCGAGCTGATCCGGTTCAGCGCCGAGCGGGCGCTCGACTGGTACCAGCGCGGGCTGCGGCTGCTGCCGCTGCTGGACTGGCGCAGCCGCAGCAGCTGCGCGGCGATGGCCGGCATCTACCGGCAGCTGCTGCTGCGGATCGCGGCCGACCCGACGCTGGTCTTCGCCGGCCGGCTGAGCCTGTCCGGAGCCGACAAGGGCCGGATCGCGGTGCGCGCGCTGATCGGGACGCCAGCATGAGTGAGCATCGCAGGCGCGCAGCGCCAGGTGAACTCATGAGTGAGCATCGCAGGCGCGCAGCGCCGAGGAGCGGAGCGAATAGTGCGATGAGCGCTCGCGCGAAGAGCCAGGTGATTTCGAGCGAGCATCGCAGGCGCGCAGCGCCGAGGAGCGGAGCGAATCAGGCGATGAGCGCTCGCGCGAAGAGCCAGGTCGGCTCATGAGTGAGCATCGGGTTGTGGTGGTCGGCGGTGGGCTGGCCGGCATCACTGCCGCGCTGCGACTGGCCGACGCCGGCCGGTCGGTGCTGCTGCTGGAATCCGCCGCGAAGCTGGGCGGGCTGACCCACTCCTTCCAGCGTGGTGGGCTGGAGGTCGACAACGGCCAGCACGTCTTCCTGCGCTGCTGCGAGGCATACCTGCGGCTGCTGGACCGGTTGGGCATGCGCGATCAGGTCGTCCTGCAGTCCCGGTTGGATGTTCCGGTGGCCTCCCCGCGCCGGCCGAAGCCGACCCGGCTGCGCCGCAACGGGCTGCCCGCGCCGCTGCACCTGGGCGGCTCGCTGCTGCGCTATCCGATGCTGTCGCCGGCCGACCGGCTGCGGGCGGTACTCGGCGCGCTGGCGATGCGCCGGCTGCCCGGCGCCGATCCGAGCCTGGACGAGCAGAACTTCGGCCAATGGCTCGCCCGGCACGGGCAAAACGCCCGCACGGTGGCCGCGCTGTGGGAGCTGTTCACGGTGGCCACGCTGAACCTGCCGGTGGCCGAGGCATCGCTGGCGATGGCCGCGAAGGTGTTCCAGACCGGCCTGCTCAGCGACGCCGCCGCCGGCGACATCGGCTGGTCGCGGATACCGCTGCAGCAGTTGCACGGCCAGGCGGCGGTCCGCGCCCTGGAGTCGGCCGGTGCCGAGATCCGCACCCGCTGCCGGGTCAGCGAGCTCGTCCCGGACGACGGCGGCTGGCTGGTCCGTGACCAGGCCGGCGGCACCGAGCGGGTGCGCCAGGTGGTGCTTGCGGTGCCGCCCGAGCAGGCCGAGCGGCTGCTGCCGACCGGGACCACGCTCGGGCTGCCGGCGGGCTGGGCGCAGCGGCTGGGCAGTTCGCCGATCGTCAACGTGCACCTGGTGTTCGACCGGCAGGTGTTGGACACGCCATTCCTGGCTGCGGTGGACTCACCGCTGCAGTGGCTGTTCGACCGCACCGAGCAGGCCGGCCTGGCCAACGGCGACCAGCCGTCGGCGGTGCAGTACCTGGCGGTGTCGCTGTCCGCGGCCGACGAGCTGATCGACGTGCGCACGGCCGGGATTCGCGAGCGGGTGTTGCCGGCGCTGGCCGAACTGCTGCCCCGCAGCCGGCAGGCCGGGCTGCTGGACTTCTTCGTGACCCGCGAGCGGCAGGCGACGTTCCGGGCGGCTCCCGGCACCGGACGGCTGCGCCCGCCGGCCGGCACCGGGCTGCCCGGGCTGGCCCTGGCCGGCGCGTGGACCGACACCGGTTGGCCGGCGACCATGGAGAGCGCGGTGCTGTCCGGCGAGGCGGCCGCGAACCTGCTGCTGGCCACCGCGTCCGCCGGGCTGGCCGATGGCCGTCCGCTCCGCGCTCCCGCCGAACTGGAAAGGAACCCCACGTGACCACCACCCTGAGTCCGAACCTGGAGCGGAGCATGGACGGCTTCAGATCCGCGATGCAGGCCGCGGTGGCTCGGATGGATCCCAGCTCCGCGGCGATGTCGGCCTACCACCTGGGCTGGTCGGCGGCCGACGGATCGCCGTTGCAGGCACCGGCCGGCAAGGGCGTCCGGCCCACCCTGGCGCTGCTGTCGGCGCAGGCCGGTGGCGCCGACGCGGAGGCGGGCATTCCGGCCGCGGTCGCGGTCGAGCTGGTGCACAACTTCTCGCTGCTGCACGACGACGTGATGGACCGCGACGCCGAGCGCCGGCATCGGCCGACCGTCTGGGCGCTGTGGGGCGTGCCGAGTGCCATCCTGACCGGTGACGCGATGCTCACGGTGGCCGCCGAGGCGTTGCTGGACAGCGACTCCGACCATGCGCTGGAAGCAATGCGGCTGCTGCTGTCCACCACCCGCGAGCTGATCCACGGCCAGGTCGAGGATCTGCAGTTCGAGTCGCAGGAATCGGTGGATCTGCAGCAGTGCCAGCAGATGGCCGCGCGCAAGACCGGTGCGCTGATCGCCGCCAGCGCGATGCTCGGCTGCGTGCTGGTGGGCGGTGACCCGGCCGTGGTCCGGGCGCTGGACTCCTACGGCCAGGCGCTCGGAATCGCCTTCCAGCTGGTGGACGACCTGCTGGGCATCTGGGGTGATCCGGCGGTCACCGGCAAGCCGGTGCTGTCCGACCTGCGGGCCGGCAAGCGGTCGTTGCCGGTCACCTACGCGCTCAGCCAGGGCGAGCCCGCCGGCCGGCAACTGGCGGGCTGGCTTCGCAACCCGGACGCCGAGGACGAGGAGGGGCTGCGCCGGATCGCGGAGCTGATCGAGGCCACCGGCGCGCGCAGCTGGGCCACCGGGCAGGCCGCCTGGCACATCCGGCAGGCCGAGCAGGCGCTGGCCGGCAGCACCATCTCCGCGCCGCTGCAGGCCGAGTTCATGAAGGTTGCCAGGTTCGTCGCCGACCGGGAGTACTGATGACCACGCTGACCGCATCGGGACCGGATCGGCTGGCCGGCCCGGACGATCCCACTGCCGAGGCGTTGCAGCGGGCGGTGGAGTTCCTGCTCGACCAGCAGGACCCGGCCGGCTGGTGGAAGGGCGAGCTGGAAACCAACGTCACGATGGACGCCGAGGATCTGCTGCTGCGGGAGTTCCTCGGCATCCGGCAGCCGGCCGAGACCGCCGAGGCGGCGCGCTGGATCCGGGGCAAGCAACGGTCCGACGGCAGTTGGGCGACCTTCTACGACGGGCCGCCGGACCTGTCCACCACCGCGGAAGCCTGGGTGGCACTGCGGCTGGCCGGTGACGATCCGACCGCCGAGCACATGCGCCTGGCCGCCGAGTTCGTGCTGAGCGGCGGCGGGATCGAGGCCAGCCGGGTCTTCACCAAGATCTGGCTGTCGCTGTTCGGCCTGTGGTCCTGGGACGAGGTGCCGGTGATGCCACCGGAGCTGATCCTGCTGCCGTCCTGGGCGCCGCTGAACATCTACAACTGGGGTTGCTGGGCCCGCCAGACGATCGTGCCGCTCACCCTGGTGCAGACCGCCCGGCCGGTGCATCCGCTGCCGTTCGGGATCGACGAACTGCGCACCGGCTCGTCCCGGCCGCGGCTTCGTCCCCGCTGCGACTGGCCGACTGCCTTCGGTTGCCTGGACGGCCTGCTGCGCCGCTACTCCCGGCGCCCGCTCGGCTGGCTGCGCCGGCGCGCCACCGCCAAGGCGCTGAATTGGATCCTGGCCCACCAGGAGGCCGACGGCTCCTGGGGTGGCATCCAGCCGCCCTGGGTGTATTCGATCCTGGCACTGCACGTACTCGGCTACCCGCTGGAGCACCCAGCGGTGCGGGCCGCGCTGGCCGGCCTGGACGGATTCACCATTCGCGAGCAGTCCGAGCAGGGCATGGTGCGCCGGATCGAGGCCTGCCAGTCGCCGGTCTGGGACACCGCGCTGGCGATCACCGCGCTGGCCGACGCCGGCCGGCCGGCCACCGACCCGGCGCTGCAGCGGGCGGCCGATTGGCTGCTGGAGCAGGAGATCACGGTGCCGGGCGACTGGTCGGTGCGCCGGCCGCAACTGGCACCGGGCGGCTGGCCGTTCGAGTTCGCCAACGTCGGCTACCCGGACGTGGACGACACCGCCGAGGTGGTGCTGGCGCTGCGCCGCTGCGCCGGCGCGGACCCGGCCCGGCTGGCGAGCGCGCGGCAGCGCGGGCTGGCCTGGGCGCTCGGCATGCAGTCGCGCGACGGCGGCTGGGGTGCCTTCGACGCCGACAACGACAAGACGCTGCCCACCAAGCTGCCGTTCTGCGACTTCGGCGCGGTGATCGACCCGCCGTCGGCCGACGTCACCGCGCATGTGGTGGAGATGCTGGCCGCCGAGGGGCAGGCGCAGCATCCGGCGACCCGGCGCGGCATCCGCTGGCTGCTGGATAGCCAGGAGGCCGACGGTTCCTGGTTCGGCCGGTGGGGGGCCAACTACGTCTACGGCACCGGCGCGGTGGTGCCGGCGCTGGTGGCGGCCGGTGTGTCTGGCGAGCATCCGGCGGTCCGGGCCGCGGTGCGCTGGCTGGAGGGCAAGCAGAACCCGGACGGCGGCTGGGGCGAGGATCTGCGTTCCTACCGGCAGCCGGAGTGGATCGGCAGCGGCGCCTCGACCGCCTCGCAGACGGCGTGGGCGTTGCTCGCCCTGCTCGCCGCCGGCGAACGGTCCGAGCCGGTGCGCAAAGGAGTCGACTGGCTGGTGCGCACCCAGCGGCCGGACGGCAGCTGGGACGAGCCGGAGTTCACCGGCACCGGCTTCCCGGGGGACTTCTACATCAACTACCACCTGTACCGGCAGGTGTTCCCGATCTCGGCGCTGGGCCGCTACCTGGGGCTGGCCGGATGACCGGAATCCATCCGGAACCCGCCGCGGTGGTGTGCACGCCGCTGGTGGTCGAGCGCGCCGCGGTGGCGAGGGCGCTGCGCCCATTGCCGGTGCTGCGCACCGGCCAGGGGCCGGCCCGGTCGGCGACCAGCGCCGCCCGGGCCGAGGTGCGCGACCGGCCGCTGGTGGTGGTCGGGCTGGCCGGCGCGGTGACCGACGACCTCCAGCCGGGCGAGCTGGTGGTGGCCACCGAACTGCGTGGTAGCGGCGCACCGCGCGCGCTGCCGGCCGCGCCGCTGGTGGCCGGGGCGCTGCGCCGGCTCGGCCTGCCGGCCCGGCCGGGTCCGATCACCTCCACCGAGCGGATCGTGCACGGCGTCGCCCGGGATCGCTTCGCGGCCGATGGGACGCTGGCGGTGGACCTGGAGTCGGCCCAGCTGGCCGCGGCCGCCGGCGAGCATCCGGTGCTGGTGCTGCGCGCGGTGGTCGACACCCCGCGGCACCCGCTGCTGCGACCGGGCACCGCCATCCGGGGCGTCCGGGCGCTGCGCACCCTACGGGCGGCCGCACCGGTCGTCCGGCAGTGGCAGCAAGCGCTGGGTGAGCGGCAGCTGGTGCTGGCCTCGCCGCGGTCGTTCTGCGCCGGGGTGGCTCGCGCCATCGAGATCGTGGATCGGGCGCTGGAGCGCTATCCCGGCCCGGTGTACGTGCGCCGCCAGATCGTGCACAACGCCCACGTGGTGCGCGAGCTGGAGCAGCGCGGCGCCCGGTTCGTCGCCGAGCTGTCGGAGGTGCCGCCGAACTCGCGGGTCATCCTGGCCGCGCACGGCGTGGCGCCGGAGGTGCACCAGCAGGCGGCCGAGCGCGGCCTGCAGGTGATCGACGCGACCTGCCCGCTGGTGACCAAGGTGCACAACGAGGTTCGCCGCTACGCCGCGCGGGGTGACACCGTGTTCCTGATCGGGCATGCCGACCACGAGGAGGTGGTCGGCAGCCGGGGGCAGGCGCCCGACCGAATCCTGGTGGTGGAGAACGTGGCCGAGGCCGAGACCGTCCGCCCGACCGATCCGGACCGGGTCGCCTACGCCATGCAGACCACCCTGGCGGTGGACGAGGCCGAGCAGATCGCCGATGTGCTGCGGGCCCGGTTCCCCCGGTTGACCGCGCCGGCCCGCGAGGACATCTGCTACGCCACCACCAACCGGCAACGCGCGATCCGGTCGATCGCGGCCGAGACCGAGCTGGTGCTGGTGGTCGGCTCGGCGAACTCCTCCAACTCGGCCCGGCTGGTCGAGGTAGCCGAGCGGTCCGGCACTCCGGCGTACCTGGTCGAGGACGCCGGCGAGGTGGATCTGCGGTGGCTGGCCGGGGTGCGCCGGATCGGCATCTCGGCCGGTGCCTCGGCGCCGCCGCACCTGGTCGAGGAGCTGGTGGCAGCGCTTGGCGGGCTCGGCCCGGTCGAGGTGCTCACCCGCAACGTGGTCGATGAACACCTGCAATTCTCACTACCCAGGGAGGTGTCCTGAGCATGGCGATGCCACTCAGGCAGTCCGTTCGGCTCGGCACGTACCTGCTGAAGCAGAAGCTGCTGCGCCGGCAGAAGTTCCCGCTGCTGGTCGAGCTGGAGCCGCTGTTCGCCTGCAACCTCAAGTGCGCCGGCTGCGGCAAGATCCAGCAGCCGCACACCCTGCTCAAGCAGCGGATGCCGGTCGAGCAGGCGGTGGGCGCCATCGAGGAGAGCGGCGCGCCGATGGTCTCGATCGCCGGCGGTGAGCCGCTGATGCACCCGCAGATCGACGAGCTCGTGCGGCAGTTGCTGGACCGCGGCAAGATCGTTTTCCTGTGCACGAACGCGGTGCTGCTGCCCAAGCACCTGCACAAGTTCACGCCGCACCGCAACTTCGCCTGGATGGTGCACATCGACGGGCTGCGTGAGCGGCACGACGCTTCGGTCTGCAAGGACGGGGTGTTCGACCAGGCGGTGGCCGCGATCAAGCAGGCGCAGGCGGCTGGCTTCCGGGTGAACACCAACACCACGTTCTTCGACACCGACACGCCCCAGGACGTCATCGACATCCTGGACTACCTGAACAACGAACTGGGCGTGGACAACATGCAGATCTCGCCCGGCTTCGCCTACGAGAAGGCTCCGGACCAGGAGCACTGGCTGGGCGTGGAGCAGACCCGCGAGCTGTTCGCCAAGGCCTTCGGCAACGGCCGGCGCAAGCAGTGGCGGCTGAACCACTCACCGCTGTTCCTGGATTTCCTGGAAGGCAAGCGGGATTTCGACTGCACCGCCTGGGGAATCCCGTCCTATTCGCTGCTCGGCTGGCAGAAGCCCTGCTACCTGCTTTCCGACGGCTACGTCCAGACGTACCGGGAGCTGATCGAGACGACCGACTGGGATTCCTACGGTCGCGGCAAGGATCCGCGGTGTGCCAACTGCATGGCCCACTGCGGGTACGAGCCGACCGCGGTGCTCGCCACCATGGGTTCGCTGCGCGAGTCGATCCGGGCGGCCACCGGCGGCTGAGCCGGCGGTTTCGTATCCGATTCGCACGCCCTGGCAAGCAGATCGGATACGAAAGCCCCGCCACTAGGCGAACCAGATCCGCTGCTGGTCGGAACCGGAATCGCCGTTCAGCCAAACCGGCGGGCCAGCCGCCGGTAGATGCCCGGCAGCGCCGCCGACAACCACGCCGGAATCGCCAACCAACGCGGCTCGAAGCGGCGCCGGCGATCCCCGGTGAGGGCGGCGAGCACCGCCCGGGCCACCCGTTCCGGCGGCATCGGACGCGGGAAGCGCCGGTCGTACGGGATCGCGCGCAGGCGCAGGAAGTCGGTGGCGACCACGCCCGGCAGCACGGTGGCCACCGCGATCCGCTGGCCATGCAGTTCCTCGGCAAGCACCTCGGCGAACGCCGCCAGGCCGGCCTTGCAGGCGCTGTACACCGCCTCGCCCGGGACGCCGACCGCACCGGCTATGGACCCGATGAACACGATGGCCCGCTCGGCCGCCGGATCGCTGGACATCGCCGGATCGCTGGACATCGCCGGCAGCGCCGCCCGGGCCAGCAGCATCGGCGCCCGCAGGTCCAGCTCGACCAGCCGGCCGATGTCGGCCGGTGCCATCTCGGAAAACGCCCCGACGTGGCCGGCTCCGGCGTTGGCGATCACCGCGTCCAGCCGGCCGTGGCGAGCCAGCGCGTGCTGGACGACCCGGTCCGCGGCCTCGGCGTCGGTGAGGTCCGCGGCAACCCAGGAGCCGCCGATCCGGTCGGCCAGCTCGGCCAGCGCCGCCGCGTCCCGGCCGGTGCAGACCACGGTGGCGCCCCAGCCGGCAAGCAGCTCGGCGGTGACCCGACCGATGCCCCGGCTGGCGCCGGTCACGATGATGACGCTGCCGGAAACCCTCACCCGCCGGCTCCGCGGCCGAGGGTCAGGCGATGCCCGGGGCGCCGAAGCGGACCCGCACGCCCTCGCGGCGCAGCGACCGCAAGCCCCAGACGGTGCAGGCGCCGATCGTGCACAGGGTGAGCAACGGGCTGAGCAGGCTGCGCGAGAGCATGCCGGCCGACACTCCGAAATGCAGGAAGCTCAGCGTCATGCCGGCATCGGCTAGCCGGGACAGCCCGAACAGCACGGCGATCTCGGTGAACATCCGGCGCACTCCACGCCGCGCGAGCACGTGCGCCGGAATCGAGACGAAGTCTCGGGCCAGCCGCACGGTGATCGGTCGGCCGAACAGCGCGCTGCCGACGAACATCAGCGCGGTGCACACCGAGCCGACCACCGGCTGCATCAGGTAGAGCAGGGCGCTGGAGGTGGCCAGCGCGATGATCGCGCGGCCGGACATCATGCCGAGACACATCAGCATCGTGCCGGACAGCCGGCGGCCGCGGATCCAGCGGGCCCCGACCACCAGGTAGCACCAGCCGAGGCTCGCGCCGAGCGCCGGGAACAGCCCGACGTAGTGCAGCACCAGGGCGAACAGCAGGCCGGGCACCAGCAGCGCCTCGACGAACAGCTGCCCGGACCGGATCAGGGTCGGACGCAGCCCACCGAGATGAACTTCCAAGCTGGCGCCGGGATGAACCTCCAGGTTGGCGCAGTCCGGGCCGGCGACTGGTGTGGACTCGTTCCTAGGCCGGATCGCCTGCAATGGGTACCACCTCGGGGTCGGGCTTGCCTTACATCTTCACACGGCCTATCGGCAACCAAGACGCCACACACAGCGTTTCGGTCGATCTGGGCGCTGAGCGGATCAAAGCCGCCCCAGTTGGGTGTGGCCTGTGTTCGGCCGGCAGCTGGCCGTGTCGAGAGGCACGCTGCTGCCGCAACCATGCCGGCCAGGGTGGGAAAGGGCAAGTCGATCATCTGCATCGTCCGGCGCGGTCGGGGCTGACCCGGTTCGCACCGCCGGCGGGCCGCGCCCGGCCGGACTGACCCCACCGCCTCGGCCGCCGGCCGCACCCCGGCGACCTCGGCCACGTTCAACGTGGTCGTGCCGGTGTCCAACGGGATTCCGCTCACCGACGCCGCCACCGATTCAGGCGCCATCGCCTCCGGCGTGAAGAGCGTCAGTTACTACTACTGCGCCGGCAACGCCAGCGTGCCCAGCTCGTCGATCCCGATCAGGATCTCGAACTAGCGCGTCGCCGGCTACCGGTTCGGCGGCAAGTCGGGCAGGGCGCCCACTTCCACGACCTCGGCGGCGATGTCGCGCAGCTTGCGATGCAGCAGCTGGCTGGCCACCCGCAGCATGTCGAAGGCCTGGTCCTCGGTGACCTTGTGCATGGCCATCAGCACGCCGATCGCGGCGCCGATCCGGCGATTGCTGTCCAGCGCGGCCCGCAGGTTGTCCTTGGCGTGCTCGGCCTCGTACAGGGCCACCAGAGTGGAGGCGTGCGCGGCGAACACGGTGGCCATGGTCAGATCGGCCTCGGTGAAGGCGCCCGGCTCCTCCGCGAACAGGTTCAGCGCGGCGGAGTTCTCGGCCGGCAGCTGCATGGACAGCACGCTGCGCACCGGCGTCTGCGCCAGCAGCGCCTTGGTGTAGCGGGGCCAGCGGGTTTCCTCGGCGACGTCGAACAGCAGGTAGTTGGTGTCATCGGCCGCCGCCTGCAGGCACGGTCCTTCGCCGTGTTCGTACTGCAGCCGGTCGGCGCGCTCGGCGATGTCGTCGGTGCAGGCGATGCTGCGGCCCTGCTTGCCGATCAGCACCGTGATGCTGGCCCACGAGCAGCTTTCGATGTGCTTGACCGCCAACTGCACGAGCTGGGAGAGGGCGGCGTCGTTGTCGCCGTCGCCATGTATCTCACCACCGAGCTGGCCGAACTCCTGCGCAAGCTCGATCATCCTGTTGCCGTCCACACCGCTGCCCTTCTGCTTTCGGGGTTGGTCGTTCCGGTGTTGCACGTGCGCGGGCGTGCCCGGTCGGGAAAGCCTAACCGCTAGCGGTGGCGGTTTCGACGATCTGGCTGCAAGCCGTTGCCGGGCTGCGGCCGCCGGGGCTTTCCGTCGCAATATGCGAGGTTTCAGTGCCGACGGCGACGGCCCGCCCGGTTGAGCAGGAAGCCGAAACCGATCAGCAGTACGGCCAGCGCGAGCGGGGCGCCTGCCCGGACGCCGGTGGCGGCCAGGCCGCCGCTCTGGGACGGGCTGACGATGTCGCCCACGACTATCGCGGCCACGCTGGAGCCCAAGGGCGGCACCGAACTCGACCCGGCCGCCGTCGAGGACGCATCGACGGAGGACGACTCGGGCACCGAGGACGAGGCCGGAGCAGACGACGAAGCGGGCACCGAGGACGAGGCCGGAGCAGACGACGAAGCCGGAGCAGACGACGAAGCGGGCGCCGACGTGGGCGGCACGCTGGATTCGCACGTCGTGGTCGGGAAGAAGCTTCCCTTGCGGATGGTGCCGGCATGCACGTCCACCTGCACGAAGCACTTGCCGTCCGCGGCGGTCAGCAGTGCGAACTGCACGCTGTTACTGAAGTCCGGGCCGATCGAAAAGTCCTTGTTCCACTGGTGATTCGCGTCCGAGCCGGCATGCGCCGAGGTGAGGAGGTTCTGGTGCACGTGCAGGGTGGCCGCCGTCGCATTCGGGCAACCCTGCCCGGTGTGCTGGAAGCTGACAACGACCTCGCCGCCACTCAGGGCGATGCTCACCGAGGTGATCGCCACCGACGCGGCGCAGTCACTGGAGGAGCTGCTGACCGAGTCGGACGAGCTGCTCTGCGTGCCGGATGAGGCGCCGCTGCTCGCGCCGGCCGGACTGCTCGCGCCGGCCGCTTGACTGCCGAGCCCGAACGCCGCGAGCAGGCCGACAGCCACCAGTGCGGCGATCCTGGCGCGAATCGGTAGCCGGACCGAACGAGCCTCAGAATGAGCGGACATGCAAACCCCCCGATGGAACACCAAGCTGCTCTTAGCTTTGGCCTCCCGGAGAACGAACTTACCGGTAAGCCCCGGTAAAGAACATCGCAAATTCAATACGCAGTTGTTTGACGACTACCTGACATTCGACTTAATGCCTTCGATTTCTCGAAGCAGGGCAATTCCCTTGGCTATCCCGCCGCGGGGCTGACGCGCGCCTGCCACGAACCGCCCGACGTACCGGCGACAGGCCGCGCCGCTGGTAAGGCCGGCTCGCGGGTGTGCGACCTGACGAGGTGACCCCGAGATGAACTGCGGTACCGTCCGCATTGTCATTAAGCCTGGGTAAATTCTTTGCCTGTCGAGGCATGGGACCGCATCCGATTTCGCAATTGTGAGCCGGAACTGGAGCGCCGTATACGCAAATTCAGGTGTGGTTCCCGTTGGATATCGGCCGCGAGATGTACTAGGCCTGAAACCGTTTGCCGCCCGCTGCGCGGGCGGCGGAACGGCCCGGTGCACGCAGCCAGACGCCGGACGAGCAAGTTACAAATCCGAATCCGCAGCACGCGCCCGACATAACGGTTGCGTAGCCTAAGGAGCGTGGATACCTCTGGGGCCGCCGATCGGCTGGCGAATCTGCTGGCCGTCTCCGACGTCGAGCTGGCGCGTCTGGACCTCGACGATCTGCTCGTCAAGTTGCTGGACCGGATCCGCACCGCGCTGGTCACCGACACGGCCGCCGTCCTGCTGCGAGACCCGGGCTCGGACTATGTGGTCGCCCGGGCGGCCTGCGGGCTGGAGGAGGAGGTCCGGCAAGGTGTGCGTATCGCGCTCGGCCACGGGTTCGCCGGCAAGATCGCGGCACGCAAGGAGCCGGTCCGGCTGACCCGGGTGGACTCCACGACCGTTGCCAACCCGATCCTGTGGGAAACCGGCATCCAGGTGATGCTCGGCGTGCCCCTGCTCAACGGAACCGACGTCATTGGCGTGCTGCACGTCGGCCGGCTGTCGGCAGAGCCGTTCACCGACAGTGACGTCGCGGTGCTCCAGGTGGCCAGTGAACGAGTCGCCGCGGCCATCGTGGCGAGTCGGCTGGCCATCAGCGTGGCGGCGGCCGACCTGCTGGAGCGAAGCCTGCAGCCCGCCCGGCTGCCTGCGCTGCCCGGCCTGCAGTTCGCGGCGAGGTACGTGCCGGCCGAGGGCCGGGCGGTCGGCGGCGACTGGTACGACGCGTTCTCGCTGCCGTCCGGCGACCTGTGGCTCGCCACCGGGGACGTGGCCGGGCACGGGCTCGACGCGGCCGTGGTGATGGGTCGGGTTCGAAGCGCCTTCCGTGCCTACGCGCTGCTCGGTGAGGCTCCGGAGCGGGTCATGGAGCTGACCGACCGCAAGGTCCAGCACTTCGAGATGGACACGATGGTGACCCTGGCCTGCGCGGTCGCACAGCCACCCTATGACCGGATCCGGTTCTGCTCAGCCGGGCACGCACCGCCCGTGCTTGTCCCGCCCGGAGAGCAGGGACACCTGCTCGAACTCCCCGTCGGCCCTCCGCTGGGCGTGCTCTCCGGGATCTCGCGCAGCGCGATCGACGTGAGCTGGCCGGCGGGCGCGGTGCTGCTCTTCTACACCGACGGGCTTGTCGAGCGGCGCGATGCCGACCTACGGGCACGGCTGGACCAGCTGGCCGAGGTCGTCCCCGCCGCCGACCCCGAAATCGTCTGCGCCACCGTGATGCACGAGATGATCCGCAACGACGTGGTGCAGGACGACGTCGCGGTGCTGGCGGCGCGCCGGGTGGCTAGCTGACGCACACGCAGCGCGGATCGAGCCGGAGTTAGCAGATCGCGAAGCCGCTGATCTTCGGCCGGTCGAGGTGTTACCGTGCTACACCTGGCGAACGCGAGCCGTTGGCGCAGTCCGCATCCGGCGCCGATGCTGAGCCGATGCGGCGCCGATGCGGTCGAGGTCGATGCGGGGTGCATGTGGCGTACTTGCGGGTGATCGGCAAGCAGGAGGCGGACGGCGACCTCCTCGAGGCGTATTCGGCGATGGCCGCCCGCCCGATGCCCTCGGTATACCGGCCGGCGCACGGTGACGCGCCCGGCATCATCCGGGCGCATTCCCTGGATCCCGAGTTGCTGCGACGTACCTTTGCCGTCTCGGGCGCGCTGAGCAACGACGTGCTGCCCTGGAGCTCCCGGGAGCTGGTCAACTCGGTGACCTCGCGGGAGAACGAGTGCTTCTATTGAACGACCGCTCACGCGGAGTTTCTGCGTGTAGCCAGCGGCGCCGATGCCATCAGCCGCTCCATCGTCCTGGGTGAGGCGTTCGAGGAAGTTGACGCGTTCTCGATGCAGGACGCCTGCCTGGTGGACTTTGCCCGGTCGCTGACGGCTCGCCCCTGGACGGTCGGCACTACCGACATCCGTCGGCTGACCGAAGTCGGCTTGTCCGCCACCTCGATAGCGCTCGTCATCGGGCTGGTAGCCCTGTTCAACTACCTCACCCGGGTGGCCGACGGCACCGGGATCGAGGCCGACTACGAAACCGAACTTCCCCGGTTCGTCTATCGCGGCGTCGCAGAATCGGTCCCTCGACCCGAGGCCGCCGAATGGCCACCCGTCAACTCCTCGATCGAGCTTCTCTCACTGCTTCCCGACGTGCGAGCCGCCTGGGAGCGCTGGCGGGACTACCTGCTCCAGGGGCCCACTCTGCTGCCGGCGGCAACCCGACAGCAGCTTCGCGGGATAGCAGCCCGGAACGCATGCGACGCGTCCGTGGCACCAGCTCGGACCGAAGCGGTCAACGCGCTGTCGGACTTCGCGGAGAAGCTGAGCCGCACGCCGTGGCTGGTGGCTTCCCCGGATGTCGAGGCGCTGCGTTCGACCGGCCTGGACGACCTGGCGATTCTGCACGTCATCGCCGTGGTCGGGTACCAGTCGGCGGAGTCGCGGTTACGGATCGGCCTGACCGCCCTCGCCCGGGTCGAAGACGAACCGGCTAGCGCTGGGTGAGTTCGAGGACCGGGATGACGCGGATGCCCTCGGTGCGCTTGGCGTAGTCGGCGAAGCCGGGATAGCGGCGGGCCTGCTCGGCGTAGACGCGGTCGCGCTCATCGCCGGTGAGTTCGCGGACGGTGACGCGGTAGTTGCCGGTGCCACGCTCGATCGAGCCCTCGCCCAGGGCGGTGAGGTTGTGGTACCAGTCGGGGTGGGACGGCGCGCCGGCCTTGCTGGCGAACACGTAGATGACGCCGTCGGAGGCCTCGTCCGGCAGGTACATCATCGGGCTGACGTACTCGCGACCGCTCTTGCGGCCGCGATGGTGGACCAGCACCATCGGCGCGCCCTCGAAGTTGCCGCCGACGCGGCCTTCGTTGGCGCGGAACTCCTCGATGACTGCCTTGTTCCAGTCGGTCATGCGTGCTCCTTCCCGGCCGGCGCGCTCGGGCTCTGATCGGATCGTGAGGGCTGCGGCAGGTCAACGCCGAGATGGTCGGCAGCCTATTCGTTGAGCGTGGCGAGTACCGCCAGGACACGGCGGTTGGTCGCGGCGTCCGCGGGAAGCTGGAGCTTGCTGAAGATGGAGCTGACGATGGGTTCGACGGTGTTGATGCTGAGGTGCAACTTCTCCGAGATCGCCCGGTTCGAAAATCCCTGGGCCATCAGGTCGAGCACCTCGTTCTCCCGGGCTGACAGGCCAGCCTTGGCTCACCACACCGGCCACTTGGTTACGGTCGGTGCCCTGCTCTTCCCATCGCCCACGTGGCCAACATCTCCTGACTGGCCGTGGTGGACGCCCTGGTGATGCTGCTCGCGCTCGGAACCTGCAAGCGCGTCATTCGCGAATAGCCCCGGCTCGATCGGCTCGGCGACGCATGACCGGTCAGCCGATTCGCTCGGCCAGCGCGACAATGATGCCTTCGGGCCCGCGGACGTAGGCCATCAGCCAGCTGTTCTCGTGCTGCCCGATGCCGCCGACCAGCCCGTATCCGTCGGCGGCCAGGCGCTCGACCGTCGCCCGCAGGTCGGTGATCTCGAAGCAGACGTTGCGCAGGCCGAGCTCGGTCGCCATCGCGGCGGGCGAGCCGGGCTGATGCTCGGGCCGGACGAAGCTGGACAGTTCGATCCCGGTTCCACCGCCCGGCGGCCGCAGCATGACCATCTCGGTCCGCGAGTCCGGGATGCCGCTGACGGTGTCCAGGAACTCGCCCTCGTTGAAGGCGCGGCCCTCGAGTTCGAGCCCCAGGCCGACGAAGAACGCCGTCACTGCGTCGAGGTCTTTGACGGTGATCCCGACATGGTCGAAATGCTTGATAGCTGGCATGGCTCCATCCTCCACCACCGGCCTGTCGGGTCTGCTTCGGTGGTGCTCCCGAGGAGATGGCCGCCGGGACATGCGCTCAATGTGTAGCCGCTGTGTCTATTCCATGCCTGTGTTGTTGACCCACTTACGGTGTAAGGCATAGATTATCCATGTTTCACACCTCCGGAGGGTTCCGCGGTTCCATCCCTTCCCGGACGCACTGATGTCGTTCCGGGACAGTGCCCTATGGAGGTTTCCATGATCAGACGTACCGCCACCGTCGCCCTGTCGGCCGCCTCGCTTGCCATCTTCGGCGTGGCAGCCGCCGCGCCGGCCAGCGCCGGCACCTCGCATGCCTACTACATCTACAGCCCTAGCGGCGGAGGGTATGGCGCGTACGGCGCCTTCAACGACAACGGTGAGATCTTCACCGTCTGCGACATCCTCGGCGACGGCTATGGCGTCAACCTCTACTGGAACGTCTCGGAGAACCCCTCCAACAACGGGGTGGTCCGCGACGGCAACGGCGCCAACGGGGATTGCTCGACCCAGGACGCCAACATCACCGACAGCCACCACGTGAACTGGCAGGTCTGCTTCACCAACGGCGGTTCCATCGTGTCGTGCAGCGCGCTCTTCCAAGACATCGCCTGAGCCTGCCGGCAGCAATCCATACCCTCCCGGCAGTGGGCCGGCATTGCCGGGAGGGGTAGCCGGCCGAGCCGGCCACCGCGCGCTCAGAAGCCGACGTTCTGGTTCCGTGTCGGCGAGATGTGGGTTCGACTCGACCGTCGTGGTGGCCGCGGCTGCTTCGTTGACGGCCAGCAGGTTGACAGCCAGCACGACGTTAGCCGCGAGCACGACCGCTGCCGTTGCGACCCCGGCCCGCTTGAATCCAGTGATCATCGCCCGACCCCCCCGAACAGTCGCGAATGGCAGGAGGAAGCGGAGGGCGCAGCTGCCCCCGAGACTTCAGGTGTTCGGGACACTAGCGGCGTTAGGCTCCGGTGACCAGACCTGCGCCGCGCGATGCCTCGGCCCGACGATGTGGGCTCATGACCGAGCCGGGGTACCGGGAAACGAACGAAGGCCCCGGAATCCGGGGCCTTCGTTGTGGTAGCCGGGTCAGGCTTGGCGGGTTGGCCCTCAGACCGGCTCAGGCGAGGCCGTCGAACGGACGGACCTCGACCTTGCCCCGGCACGCCTTGGATCCCTCAGCCGCGAGCTTGAGCGCCACGTCCAGGTCGGGCGCGTCGATGACCCAGAAGCCCCCGATGACCTCCTTGGCCTCCAGGTAGGGGCCGTCGGTCATCACCGGCGTCTCGCCCTGGCCGTCGACCACGGTCGCGGTCGATGCCGGCTGCAGCCCGCCGGCGAAGACCCAGTAGCCATCGGCACGAAGCTTGTCATTGAAGGCGCCGGTCGCGGCGAACGCCTCCTCCATCGCCTCCTTGGAACCGTAGTTGCCGTATTCGCCCATCTCCGCGGGGCCGTGCACGCTCAGCAGGTAGTGCGTCATGTCACTTCTCCTCAGTGTCGGGCGGTCCTGATGACCGCTTTCTACTTCACCACGAACGACACCCCGGCCATCCGACAACCCGCTACAGAATGTCTTGCGATCGCGGCGCCACCAGCTGTCAACCCGGTCAGATGATTTTTCCGCGACCTGTCGTATCCGTGCCCGCTGGTTCGTGGAGTGGGTGAGAACGAGTCGCAGCGGGCGGCTCGGCAAGGAAACGGAGCCCGACATGTCCACGATCACCACCGGCACGACCCCTTCCGCGATCACCACCGGCACGACCTCCCCGACTGCGGCCGGCCGGCAGCCGGTCTGGAAGCACGGCGTCGCCGCGGCCGTCGTGGCCTCGGTCGCCACCACCTCCCTCGCTGCGGTCGCGTCGGCCGCCGGGGTCTCGTTCGGCGACCGGACCGGCGCGAGCATCCCGCTCGCCGCGTTCACGCAACTGACGCTGATCTTCTCGCTCATCGGCGTCGGCATCGCCGCCGTCATGGCGCGCAAGGCGCGCCGGCCGCGAAGCACCTTCGTGCGGACGGCGGTCGTGCTGACGGCGCTGTCCTTCGTCCCGGATCTCACCGTCGGCTTCGACGCGGGTTCGGCCGCCACCCTGATCGCCCTGCACACCGTCGCCGCGGCGATCGTGGTGCCGACCCTGGCCGGACGCCTGGCACGCGTGCGCTGAGCACGCCCACAGTGTTTCAGGCTCGGTTCGCCTCAGGGAACCGAGCCTGAATCTGTGATCTTGGAGCGGCGTGCCGTACCGGCCTGCGACAGTTTGAACCATTTCCGCTCTGCGCACGTACTGGGCTAGGTGTAACCCATCGGCACGAGTAAGCCCTGGAGGGGCCATGCGACGCCTTGCCGTTCCTGCCGCGTTATCCATGATCGCCGGGTTGTTGTGGCTTCCGACCATAGCCTCCGCAACAGGGATCATCTCCTCGTTGTCGCTGTCCCCGGACACGGTTCAGAATGGCGCGTCCTCCCAAGGGACGGTGACCCTGATCCCGGACACCAGCCCGACGACCGTCCTGTTGTTCAGCAGCGATCCGTCGGCTGCCACCGTGCCGTCCTCCGTGGTCGCAGCGGCCGGCCAGGACACAGTCAGTTTCACGATCGCGAGCAACGCCGCCGCCGCACCGACCATCGTCCAGATCACCGCCGCCGTCCAGAACGTCCCGCGCACGGCGAACCTCTCGGTCAACCCCGCTACGCCGCCAGGGCCGTCGCTGTCAACGGTGTCGGTGATCCCGTCCAGCCTCACCGGCGGCAGCCCCGCAACCGGGACGGTCAAGTTCAGCGGCGCAACCGATGGAGCGATCGTCCAACTGTCCAGCAGCAACCCGGCCGTCCTGCAGGTGCCGTCGGATGCAACCGTCAACGGCGGGGCCGTCAGCGGTGCCTTCGCCGTCACCACCTCCCCAGTCAGCGCCACCACTACGGCCACCATCACCGCCACCTGGTTCAGCATCACCCGAACGACCAAGGTCACGATCACCCACGGGCCGCCGGCGCCTGCTGACCGAGTGGCGATCACGAAGGCCAGGTGGAAGGCCGGGCTGCTCACGATCGAGGCGACCAGTACCAACCCGAATGCGATCCTGTCCGTCTTTTCGCAATCCGGCGGCTTCATGTTCACGTTGACCAACCAGGGCGGTGGCCGGTACTTCGACCAGCGTGGCTTTGTCTTCAACCCCCAGGTCATCACGGTGCGCAGCAACCTCGGCGGCTCAGCCACCGCAACGCTGACCAGCTAGCCCCGACTCGGGGGTGTCCGAGGAACGGTGTGCATGGTCAGGTTGGGTTAGTTCCCTGGCCGGGGAAGATTCGGTCGTCGCAGGTGATCGCGACTGGGTTCAACGAAGGTGTCCAGTGCACTGCCGTATCCGGTCGGGTCGAGTGAGCCGGTCACCGAATATGGGCGCTTGAGCGCCAGTCAAGCCGACAAAGAAAGAGCCTGCGTCCCTTGGGACGCAGGCTTTTCAATCTGGTAGCCCCTGGAGCGGGCGTGGTCAAACTTGCCGACGGCGCCCCCGATTCGGTTGTCGGCAGGGACCATGCGCCTGGCCAACTGATGAGCCGGCGAACGCGAGTCACCGAGCAGCTAAGCGAGCTGCTTGAACGGCTTCCAATCGGTTGGGCAAACCAGGTAGAGGCCGTCATCAATGCGGAGGTACGACGCGGGATGGACGTGCTCGTCGCGGCAGTGCGGCCGCGCTTGCCCCCAGGTCGGGGCGTTTCCCTCGGCCAGGAACTCCTGCATTTGATCAAACACCGGCATCACCAGGTCGAGCGGATGATCGGCTGACTCGGCGTATAGCTCGATGAACCGCTCATCGATCCCCGGCAGACCAACCGTCACCCCGATGACATCAGGATCGGCCAGGTCAAAGCTGACCGCCCGCAACTCGCCGGGCTCAAACAGCTCGGCGAGCACGCGGAGGCAGGCGGCGGACACGGAAAGACGGACGTCCCCTGTCATGGCACAGCCCAGAACGCTGCCACGGCCGGGTGCCCGGGTGCCGGCGCAACCAGCATGAGGCCGCTGGCAGCTAGAGCTGCAGTTACGAGCAGGGCAGTACGGCGGCGACTGCGGCGTATAGCCAACGGTGTCTCTCTGTTCGATGCCACGACAGGCAGGATTGACTCGAAGGGGCAGACATGCGGTGGGCCTGCAAGAACGTAGCATCGCCTTGGCTGCAATGTCTGCCGGTTTGAGGTAGTTCTTCGCGCCCTCAAGAAGAAGTCCGACATCGACCTTGCTCAAGAGTGGCCCCTGCGGAAGCGAGCGAACCGAAGGAAAACGCCAAGCCAGTTGCCACCCGCCCCCGCCGAGTGGCGGCGAACAAGGGATCTGCAAGAAAGTCAGGTGCGGCAGGTGGCTAGCGCCCGCAAGAACTCGATGCACTAACTCGTTTACTGCTCACTCTCGGGCAGGATGCTCCTCCTGGCCCAGCCTGACATAATCCTGGCGCTCCCCCGACCACACCCATATCTCATCGCAGCGATCCCTGGCCCAGCCGACTATCTCCGCTTCATCGTCGCTGTCGTAGTCGGCTAAGAATCCGTCGTCATTGCTCCAGACGGCATGCCATTGCCCAGTGTCGCTGAAGTGGGCGATGAAGATAGTCGAGTTCGACCGGTCGCTGCGTGACTCGTCCACGGCGCTCACCACGACCAGCCGGCGCGTTGGAGATCGCCCGGAAATTTCAACAGCGAGCCGAAGCGATAGAAGGCGTTCCGATCACCGAGCAACTGAGTGCAGGGATCGTTCGCTGTTACCAGGAAGGTCAGCCGAATCGGCTGGTAGCTGCTTGGGGTCAGCAGACCGACCGTCCTGAAAGTGCAACTCGTAACGGCCCATCCACCCGCCGGTGTAAGCATGCTGGCCGAGCATCCGCCAACTGCCGGCGACCATGATCGCCAACCGGAGGGTTCGGGTGGATGGTGACCGCTATGCCATGTCTCGTTGATCGGCTTGGCGGCCACTCGCAGCCCGCTCAGAAGCCGACGTTCTGGTTCAGCGTTGGCGTCATGTGGGTGTTGGCGTTGACGTAGTTGGCTAGCGCGTTGTTCTGCGCGGTGTTGACGGCGAACAGGGTGTGGCCGTCGTCGCCGTAGTCGGTGTTGTCGATGTGGATGCCGTTGGTGAATCCGTTGCTGATGAGGTTCAGCTCGATGCGGATGCCTGACATCGGGTTCGTCTTCGGCCAGAAGTGCAGCCCGGCGTGGTTCATGCCGGTATGGCTGGCCAGGTTGATGGTGTTCCGCTGGAACTTCAGGCCGTTGATCGGGTAGGACACGTATGGCGGGCCGCCGTACTCGGTTGCGACCATCATTCCCGCGAGGTAGGTGCTGTCGATGATGTTGTCGCGGTAGGTGAGGGTGTTGCCGCCGATGTCGGCCATCCCGCGGCCCCAGTAGCTGGCGATCACGGTGTTGAACTGCGCGGTGTTGTCGTGCGGGCTCGTCGCGAAGTTCGTGAAGTTCACTTGCGCGATCGAGTCGTCACCCATCCCGCGGAAGTAGTTGTTGACCGCGAGGTTGTTGGATGGGCCGCCGTCGCCCCAGTGGATCCCGTCGGCATAGAGGTCGAAGATCCGGCAGTTGGAGATGGTGGAACCGGTGTAATCGGTCCAGCCCGTGAAGACCGTAGTGTGTTGGACCCAGAGATTGGTCAGGACGTCGTTCTGCCCAGCGCCGGACGTGGTGAGGAAGGCGTTGTCGTAGTGGCCGTTGCGTTGCGTGTCCACGCCGCTGACGCGGAGGTCCGACACGGTCGTGTTGTTGTTGAGCATGAAGCCGACCGCCCAGCTGTGGGAGACGTAGATGGCGTGCAGGTGTGACCACCACACGCCGGCGCCCTTGACGTTGACGTTCGACGGCACGGTGATCCTGGTCCCCTGGATGTAGGTGCCGGGCGGCAACCACACGCTCTGCCCGCTGGCGGCGGCGGCGTTGACGGCCGCTTGGATCGCGTCGGTGTCGTCGGTGACGCCGTCACCCTGGGCGTTGTATGGGGCGTCCTTCACCGAGATGTATCCGCTGGGCATCGTCAGTGGCGCGGTCGCGGTTTCCAGGTCGATCAGGTCGATGCCGTACCACGCCAGGGTGCTGGCCGAATCCTTCTGCAGGCTGACGGTGTCGCCGGCGTTGATCTCGACGGCGAAGTCCTGGTCGTCGAAGCTGCGCACGAAGGTGTTGCCGGGCTCGGTGTCGTAGTTGAAGGTGGAGCTCAGTGCCAGGTCCGCCCGCTTGATCCCGTTGACATAAAGCCCCAACGTGCCGCTGGTGCCCTGCGGGATGCTGTAGCGCAGGATGAGCCGGTTCGCGTCGCGGACGCCTCCCCACTGAACGGATTGCCCGGTCGCGGCCAGGTGCACGTAGCTCTTGCCCGACGCCGCCTGCTGCACCGTCGTGTTCACGTTGGTGGCCGCTCCACCGCCCAACGAGCCCCGCTCGGCCTCATAGCTGGTGAACGGCTCGGTGGCGCCGCGGCTGTTGGTGCCGGCGAGCCTGAACCAATTGATGTCCGCGATCCCCAGGCCGACGGTACCGCGGACGTAGAGGTCATGGACCCCGGTGGCGGTCGTGCTGAACGGCCAGGACTGGGTTTCGAACGTATTCCAACTGTCGGTACTGGTGGTGGTGAACGTGCTGACCACCGAACCGGTCAGCGAGTCGAGACGGACCTCAAACTTGGCCCCGGAGCCGATGTCGGCGATGCGGGCCTGCAGCGTCTTGTAGCCACCGCTGAGGTTGATGCCGCGGTACAGCAGGTAATCCCCGGTGTCGAAGCTGCCGACCTGCGTACCACTGCCCGGGTCGCTCGTCGGAAAGGTCGTGACACCGGACATCCCGTCGTAACTGGCAGCCGGGATCGTCAGCGCGGTCGTCTCCGTGACGGTTATCGGCCAAATCGTCTCGTCGTAGTTCATGCTGCCGTTGACACCGACGGTGAAGTACAGCGCGTCACCGGGCTCGACGTGAATATCGGACACCCCGGTCGGAGTCACGTAGGCCGCCGGCGGGACGGTGGCCGACCAGAGCACCGTGGTGTTCTTCAAGATCTTGGTGATCACGCCGCTGCTGCGTGAGTCGAGCTTGCCGATCGTGCCGGTGACCGCGACGTTGCCGGCCTGCTGGGCGACCCACTTCTTGACCGCGGCGGCGGTGGTCTGAGGGTGGAAGAGGTAGTCCCGGACGTGCGGGTAGCCGCCCGGTTCCTGCCACTGCGCCGGATACGCCGAGGAGTACTGGCTGAGGTAGGAGTAGGCGCCCCCGCTGAACTTCATGTTGAACCAGCTGCCGATGCCCTGAGTCGCGCCGAAGGACGTCCCCGCGTTGAATGTCGTCGACTCGACCGTCGGGGTGGCCGCGGCCGCTTCGTCGGCGGCCAGCAAGTTGACCGCCAGCACGACGTTAGCCGCGAGCACCACCGACGCCGTCGCGACCGTCGCCCGCTTGAATCCTGTGATCACCGCTCGACCTCCGAACCGCGCCAATGCGCGAGACGTCAGGGAGGGAGGCGGAGGGCTTAAGCTGCCCCCGAGACTGACTTCAAGTGTTAGGCGCCAGACATTAGCGGTGTTCGACTCCGATGACCAGATGTGACCGGACATCGGCGCAAGAAATGAATGGAGGCCCCGGTATCCGGGGCCTCCATCGTTGTAGCGGGGACAGGATTTGAACCTGCGACCTCTGGGTTATGAGCCCAGCGAGCTACCGAGCTGCTCCACCCCGCGTCGGTAGGACCAACACTACCGGCTCGTCGCTGAGCGGCCAAATCCGGGTGCCCGCCGACGGCGTGGGCGCACCGTCGGCGGCTAACCGGAGGCCTTACCGACTCCCGGTGGGCGACGGCGTGGCCGAGGGTTGCCCGCGTGCCTTCAGGTAGGCGGTGGTCAGCCGCTGCACGTCGGCCTGGGCCTGCCCGACCGCCGCGAAGTCACCTGCCTTGTAGGCTGCCTGGAGCCGGTTCAGCGCAGCGTCCAACTGGTCGAGCAGCTGCACCTCACCGGGGGTGGCCGAGGGCGGTGCGCTCGAGGACTGGCTCGGGGTGGCCGTCGCCGTAGGCGTGGAGCTGCCGCTCGGGCTGGAGGTGTCCGGTGGTGACGTGCCACCGGGCTGCGACAGCGAGGCGCCGGTCTCCCCCACGCTGAGGTTCAGCAGCGCGTTGCTGAGGTTGGCCGCGTAGCCGACCTTGTCCCCGTAGGCGACCAGCACCCGTTGCAGGATCGGGTAGCCGTTGGCGCCGGAGGCCTGCACGTACAGCGGTTCGACGTAGAGGAAGGAGTCGCCGATCGGCAGCGTGAGCAGGTTGCCGTGGAGCACGTTGGAACCGCCGCTGTCCAGCAGCGAGATGTCCTTGGAGATCGCCGACGTCGAGTTGAACGTGTTGGCGATCTGCTCCGGACCCTGGATCACGTTGCTGCTCGGCACCCGAAGCACGGTCATCTTGCCGTAGTTCGGCCCCGGATCGCTGTCCACCGAGATGTAGGCGGCCAGGTTCGTCGAGTTGTTGACCTTCATCGGGGTGGTCAGCTGGAACTCCGGAGTTCCGCCCGAGCTGCTGCCGGGCGAGCTGGCCAGCACGTAGTACGGCGGTTGCGCCGCGGTGGTCGAGCCGCCGATGTTCGGGTCGTTCGGCACCGTCCACTTGTCGGCGACGTTGTAGAACTGCCGCGGATCATCGACGTGGTACTGCTCGAGCAGGCTGCGCTGCACCTCGAACAAATCCTGCGGGTAGCGCAGGTGGGCCAGCACGTCGGCCGGTATCGAGGACTTAGCGGCGATGATGCCCGGGAACACCTTCTCCCAGGTCTTGAGCACCGGATCGTTGTCGTCCCACTGGTAGAGCGTCACCTTGCCTGTGTAGGCGTCCACGGTGGCCTTGACCGAGTTGCGGATGTAGTTGATGTCGCTGTTGGCCTGCGCCGCAGTCCGGTTGGTGGCGGTCAGCGAGTCCGAGGTCAGATCGGACAGGCTTTGCCGCTCCGAATACGGGTAGTTGGCCAGCGTGGTGTACGCATCGACGATCCACACCACCCGGCCGCCGATCACCGCCGGGTACGGGTCCCCGTCCACGGTGAGGAACGGCGCCACCTTCTCCACCCGCTGCCGCGGGTCGCGGTCAAAGACGATCTTGGCGCCCTTCGCGCTGGCCGCGTCGTTGAGCAGGAAGTTGGTTTCCCGGTACTTGATGCCGAACGCCAGCCGGGTGAACAGGTTAGACAGGTGGACGCCGCCGGAGCCGGCATAGGTGGTCTTCTGGTCCGCCCCGTCGTACTCCCGGGACGCTCCCTGCGCCCCAACGATGGAGTAGTCCGGCAGCTTCTCTCCGTAGTAGACCTGGGAGTTGGTCAGCCCGAGTGGTCCGACCGGCGGGATGTCGCCCTCGGTGAAGACCCGGGTGTTGGTGACGTCGCTGCTGGCCGCCGCCGCGACGAACCCGTAGCCGTGGGTGTAGAAGGTGTGCTGGTTGATCCAGTTGGTCTGGTTGCCGGTCAGCTTGTCCTTGTCCAGTTCGCGGACGCCGACCACGTAGTCCTGCACCTGGCCGTCGACCGCGTACCGGTCGATGTCGAGCTTGTCGGCGAAGCCGTACTGGTTGCGCAGCTGCTGAAACTTGCTGAAGGTCGGCGACACCACGTTCGGATCGAGGATCCGCAGGTTGGCGATGGTCGGGTCCTTGGTGGTGATCGCGGTGGTGCTCGGCGTGGTGGTGACCGAGTAGTTCTGATAGGTGACCGTGCCGCCGTCCTTGTCGGTCACGATGTCATAGGCCTGCCGGGTGGCCTGGATGTTGCGCAAGATGTACGGCGCCTCCTTGTCGCTGGCGTTCGGCTTCACCGTGACCTGCTGGACGATCAGCGGGTAGATGCCGCTGATGCCGATGGACAGGATGAGCAGGACGACGAAGGAGATGACCGGCAGCTGGGCGCTCTTGAGCCACAGGCTGGCCAGCACCGCCAGCGCGATCAGCACCGCGATCCAGAACAGGATGGTCTTGGCCGGCAGCGACGCGTGCACGTCGGTGTAGGACGCGCCGGTGACCTTGCCACGGCCGGAGAAGACCAGGCCGTAGCGGTCCAGCCAGTACGCGCAGGCCTTCAGCACGATGAAGAAGAACACCAGGATGGTGACGTGCCGGCGGGCCGAGATGGTCAGCTTCGGACCCGGCGTGGCGATCCGGAACGCGCCGAACAGGTAATGCACCGCCAGCGCCAGGATGAGGGAGAAGATCACGGCGTTGAAGGCCAGGCCGAGCATCATCCGGTAGGCCGGGTAGTCCCAGGCGAAGAACGAGATGTCGCGGTGGAACTGCGGGTCCTGGACGCCGAACGAGGCGCCGTTTCGCCACAGCTGCCAGATCTTCCAGTTCGACTGGCCGGACGAGCCGGCGATGAAGAACACCAGCACCACCAGGGCGCCGAAGATCAGCCTCTTGCGGGGTTCCACGGCGACCCGGTACCGCTCCAGGTTCTCCTGCTCCTGGGAGACCGGCCGGAAGGGTGGGCGCATCCGGTAGGCGAGGTAGACATTGGCGCCGATGATGGCCGCCATCACCAGGCCGACGACCAGGAACAACACGAACCGGGTGAGCAGGATGGTGCGGTACACGTGCCGGTAGCCGACCTCACCGAACCACAGCCAGTTGGTGTAGACGGACACCAGCGAGCCGAGCACCGAGAGTAGGACGATGATCGCCACCAGCACGCCGATCAGAATCTTGCCGCGCCGCGATATCCGGATGCTGGGCATTTCAGGCCGCATGGCCACGACGATCTCCTCACCTCGCGCCGGCCGGCCGGTCGGCTGCCCTGCTACAGCAACGTACCTATCCGGGTGGCGGTTCCAGAGCAATGGCACGATTTAGCGATGACCGAGCATGCCGAACGGCCGCCCGTCCTGCTGGAGGCGGTGGCCGCCGAGATCGAGGCGTTTGCCGGCCAGGCGGGCTGGGACCAGGCTCCGAGCCTGTACGCCCTGGTGCCCACCCGCGCGCTGGCCGCCGACCCAGCGGCCGCGGAACTGCTGGCGCCCGGCGATCCGGCCGAGATCCCGGCCGAGGCGATCACGCCCATCGCCCAGGAGCCGTTGCCGGCCGGCCCGCTGGACGAGGCGCTGGCCCGGATCGGCTGGCCACCGGAGGTGGTCGGGTGCGCGTTGTGCCAGGAGATCGTCATGCTGCCGCCTGCGGCCGAGGCCGAGCTCGCCGACCTGGACATCGACGCGGCGACCAGCCGGGTGGCCGACCATCCGCAGCGACGCGATGCGCGGCTGGTGGTAGCGGTGCTCCGGGGCGGGCAGGCGGCCAGCATCCTGCGGCTGCGTGGCAGCGGCGATGCGGCCGAGGATCTGCTCACCGGCGCCGACCTGGCGCCCAACCTGGTGTCCGCGCTGGCCGCCACCCTGGCCGAGTGATGATGTCGGGCTGAGCGCTGCTTGGGCGGGCGCGTGGCATCGGCTGAGCCGTGCCTCGGCTGAGCCGTGCCTCGGCTGAGCGCTGCTCGGGCGGCCGGCTGGCATCGGCTGAGCCGTGCTCGGCGGCCGTGCGGGGCTGGGTTCGGCGGAGCCGGTTCGGTGTCCGTGCTCGGCTGGGCCGTGCTCGATCGTGGTCGGCCGGCTGGGTCAGCAGTGCGGAACCGAGCCGCCGCTGGCCAGCGTGTCCAGGTCGGTGATCGCCTCATGCAGGGTGTTCACCTTGACCACGTTCAGGCCGCCCGGAATGTTGCCCTTGACGTCCGGGCAGTTGCTGGCTGGCGCGAGGAAGATCGTGGCCCCAGCCCGGCGGGCCGCGATCATCTTCAGCGCGATGCCACCGATCTGGCCGACCTGGCCGGACGGGTCGATGGTGCCGGTGCCGGCGATGAAGCGGCCGTGGGTGAGGTCGTGGTTGCTGATCTTGTCGATGATGCCGAGGGCGAACATCATGCCGGCCGACGGCCCACCGATGCCGGCCAGGCTGAGCGAGACCTGAAACGGAAGCAAGCAGCCCACTCCGACGGAGACTCCCAACCGTGGCGTGCTGGTGCCTGCCGCCGGTTCGCCGAGGGTGGCCGTCACGGTCACCTGCTTTCCATCCCGCACCAGCCCGACCGCCAACTTCTCACCCGCATGGCTGGCCGAGATCACCTTGCGCAGCGTGGCATCGTCCGGCACCGAGGTGCCCTTGACCGACACCAGTCGATCACCCGGCTTGAGCACGCCCTTGTTCGGGGAATCGTCGGCCACCGAGAAGATGCCGAAGCCCTTGGGGTAGCCGAGTTCGCAGGCGGCAGCCGCGGTGGCGTTGTCCTGGGAAGCGGTGAAGTCCTCAGCGTTGGCGGCATTCTGCTGCTGCTTGCTGGTGCCTGGCGGGTAGATCGCGTCATAGGGCACGACCACCTGGTCGTGCCGCAGCCAACCCACCAGTGCGCCGGCTACCGTCGTCTTCTCGGTGTCGGACAGCACGGTCATCAGGTTCAGATGCCCCGAGGTCGGGCTGGTGGGGTGGCCGGTGACCGCGATGATCTCCTTGCCGTCGTTCTGGCCAAGGGTGTTGAAGGTCGGTCCGGGACTCTCCACGAGATAGGGCACCCGGAGGGTGAAGGACAGCACGCCAAGTAATAGGCACAGCACCGCGCCGACGGCGAGGGTGCGCGACTGACGAGACATCGCCGACAGCGTAACGGGCTTAGCTTGGTGGCGATGCGGAATGGTCGCTGTCCGGGACCAGCATGGTCACCGGCGGAGGTTCGTCGGGTCGATTGTGCGACAGGGCTGCGAGCAAGGCACGATGCTCGGCGATGGAGTCCCGCGGCACCCGGCGGCCGGCCACCGAGCCTGCGCGCAGCGCCAGCACCAACCCCCCGAGCAGCGTGCTCGCCACCGGTGCCAGCAGCCACCACAACCATGCCATGCCGAACACGGTAGAGCCGCCTGCCACTCGACCGCGGGATGCACGCCGGCAGCCTGGACGGCTTCACACCCAGCGGTCGCGCGCCCGGCATCGACTCTCGGGCGTCCGGGCTCAGCCTTCGGCACTTCGCCCTCGGCCCCGGTGCGTTCCCCGAGGGCTTTGGCGTTCGCTGACAGCGCACGCCTGGCACGAGTGCCGCGGCCCGTCCGTTGGCACTACCGTGAGTGCAATGAGCAACTTCGGATTCGGTTTCTCCCCGTTCGGTCAGAACGAACCGGGTGGCGACGGGCCGGACGACCTGTTCGGCAAGATCCCCTTGTTCGCCGAGTTGCAGCGGTTGCTGTCCGGCAACGGCGGCCCGGTCAACTGGGACCTCGCTCGGCAGCTCGCCATCTCGGCCCTGGCCGCGCAGCATCGCGCCGCCACGGCCACGGACGCCGCCGCAGTCGCCGAGGCGGTCCGGCTGGCCGACCTGTGGCTGGACGCCGTTACCGACCTGCCGTCGGGAGTAACCACTGCGCAGGCATGGAGCCAGGTCGATTGGGTGGAAAAAACCATCTCGACCTGGTCCGAATTGTGCGATCCGGTGGCGAGCAGGGTGGTGGCCGCGATGTCCAACGCCCTGCCGCCCGAACTTGCCGAACAGGCCGGCCCGATGGCCCCCATGATGTCGCAGCTGGGCGGAATGATGTTCGGGGCACAGCTCGGGCAGGGCTTGGCCGGATTGGCGGCCGAGGTCGTGTCGAGTTCGGAGATCGGTCTGCCCCTTGCCGGCCTCGGTGCGGCCGGGCTGGTCGTTTCCAACCTTGACAAGCTTGCGACCGAGTTGGACCGGCCGCTGGATGAGGTGCGGCTGTTCGAGGCATTGCGCGAGGCGGCCCACCACCGACTCTTCGCTCACGTGCCGTGGCTGCGCCAGCAGCTCATCGACACGGTGGATGCCTACGGTCGCGGCATCGCGATCGACCCGCAGGCGATCTCGTCCATGCTCAACGATATCGATCCGCAGAATCCCGAGTCGTTGCAGCAGGCACTGACCGGCGGCCTGTTCGAGCCGCAGCAAACGGAGGCGCAGACTTCGGCCCTGCGCAGGCTGGAAACCCTGCTCGCGCTGATCGAGGGCTGGGTGGACGTGGTCGTGCTCGCTGCGGCCGAAGATCGGTTGCAGTCCTCGCAGGTACTGGCCGAGGCGATGCGCCGGCGTCGAGCGGCCGGCGGCCCGGCCGAGCAGACGTTCGCCACCTTGGTCGGTTTGGAACTGCGTCCGCGCCGGTTGCGGGACGCGGCGGCGCTGTGGGGGGCGATGGGTCAGCTGCACGGCACCTCCACCCGGGACGGCCTCTGGCACCACCCCGATCTGCTGCCCACCTCCGACGACCTGGACGATCCGCTGGGTTTCGCCAGCAACTACGGCGGTGCCTCTGCGCTGGAGATACCCGACGACCTGTCCGAACTGACGGAGCTGGCCGACGGCCCGGCGGAGGACAGCCCGGACGCCTCGGAATCGGCCGCTCATGGCTCGAACGGCTCGGCGAGCGCGGGCAACACGGCTGGAGCGGCCGACACGCCGGACGAGCAGGTGGACTCGACGGACGACGGCCCCGCCGCCGCACCGCTCGCCGACGAGCGCACCAGGCCGGAGGAGGGCACCAGCTCCGGCGAAGAGTCCTCGGCGGACTCGTCCTCGGACGACTCACAATCCGACAATCCGGGTAGCTGAGCCGCCATCGCGACCCCTTCCAGGTAGCCACGAGCTCGTTCGGTGCGGGGAAAGCGGTTGACCCAGGCCCAGAATCGCGGCCCGTGGCCGGGCTCCAGCAGGTGGCTCAATTCGTGAACCAGCACGTAATCGATCACCCAGGACGGCATCGACTGCAACCGATGGGAGAGCCGGATCGTGCGGTCAGCCATCGTGCAGGAACCCCATCTGCTCTTCATGTTGCGCACCCAGCGAACGCTGGCCGGCTGCGGGCGGCCGTCCAGGTACTGCACCGACAGCTCCCGCGCACGCGCCATCAGGGCCGCATCCCCGCGCCGGGCTCCCGAGCGCGCGTGGTTGGCTTCACGCTGGGTGATCCGTTCCACGAGATCCGAGACCAGGCGCTGCTCATCGGCCTTGCTCAAGCGCGCCGGAACCAGCACGACTATCTTCTCGCCCTCCCGATAGGCCGAGACCGTCCGGCGGCGCCGGGCGCTGCGCCGAACTTCCACGGCCAAGGGGTCAGCCGAGGGGCGAGAGGATCGAGCCAGTTGAGCCATGTCGCCACGATAGGGGCAGGCACCGACGCGGCTACCCGTCGTCCACAGGTTGTCAACGGACGTGTCGGCGCGTCATCCAGAGGTTATCCACAGCCAGCTCCACAAGTGTGGACATGCAGTTGAGGGTTCTCCTGCGACCTGTGGACAGCTTTCTCCCGAACGCCCCGAACTGTGCCAGCGTTCCCGCCATGACTACCGATGTCCGGAACTCGACCGATCGAGTGGCCGCGAGCCGGTCAGCCCGCTGGCGCAGGCTCAACGCAGCGACCGTTGTGCTCTGGCGGGCGCCCGATGTCGTGCAGCTGGAGCTGGGCGACAGACGAATCACGGTGAGCAATGTGCAGCCGGAACACATCTCGGCGCTGATGCCCGACAGGGGTGCCGGTGCTCGCCGCCAGCAGCGAGCGGGACCCGGGGTTCGGCCGGGGGGCCTGTCCCGACCATTGCGTGGTGCCGCCCTGGAACTAGCCGAGCAGCTCTATCACGCGGGGTTCCTGACTCGTCCGATATCCCGGCGATTGCCCCCGAACCAGGTCCCGGCATACCTCAACGCCGATCTCGGCGCTCTGTTCGGGCGTTACGGAGATGCCGCACCCGACGTCCTGGCCAAGCGCAGGCGCTCAGCCGTCGCGGTGCATGGCACCTCGCGGATCACCTCGACGATCGCCGCGACCCTCGCCGGCGCAGGGGTGGGGCAGGTGCAGTTGGTCGATGGCGGGGATGTGGCAGCTGCCGACACCTGTCCCGGTGGCCTCAGCTACACCGACGAAGGAGCCCGGTTCGGAATAGCGGGAGTTGCTGCCATCCGCCGCAGCTCCCCGGACGTGCTGACCTCACCGCTGGACGGCGGCCGGTTTGCCGACCTGGTCATCCTCACCGACCCGGCACCGGTGGAACCGTCGGTTCGAGACAGCCTGCATCTGGACGGCTTGCCACACCTGAGCAGCTCGGTATCCGGGTCCGGCGCGGTGATCGGTCCGCTAGTTCTACCAGGACGCACCAGTTGCCTGCGATGCGCCGACCTGCACCGCAGCGACCGCGATCCTTGCTGGCCGGCGTTGGCCGTGCAGTTGGCGACGCGAAGCAGGCACCGGGCCATCTCGGAGGTGGCGCTATGCGTGGCGGCAGCCGGCGTGACTGCTGGTCAGGCGCTCAGCTTCCTCGACGGTCAGCGGCCGGAGACGGTGGGCGGAACGGTGGAATGGCAGCTGCCAGACTGGCGGTTACGCAGGCGAAGTTGGCTACCGCATCACGAATGTGACTGCGGCGCGGCATCCAACCCGCTCGAAGACGGCAGAATGGGATCGTGACCGACATACCGCAGCGAGGCGTGGCGCGGACCGCGCGACTGGCCAGGCTCCCATTGGGAGTGGCCGGTCGTGCCACTGTGGGGCTGGGTCGTCGGTTGACCGGACAGCCTTCGGACGACGTGCAGGCCGAGTTGGCCGCCCGAACCGCCGAGCAGCTCTTCTCGGTTCTTGGCCAGCTCAAGGGTGGCGCGATGAAGTTCGGCCAAGCCTTGTCGGTCTTCGAGGCGGCATTGCCGGAGGAGGCCGCAGCGCCCTACCGGGAGGCGCTGACCAAACTGCAAGAAGCTGCCCCACCGATGGCACCGACCACCATGCGTCGGGTGCTGGATGAACAGTTCGGCACATCGTGGCGAACGCGTTTCCGCTCGTTCGACGACGAGCCGGCCGCAGCGGCTTCCATCGGCCAGGTGCACCGTGCGGTCTGGGCCGACGGGCGCGAGGTGGCGGTCAAGATCCAGTATCCGGGTGCGGGGCCGGCGCTGATGGCCGACTTCAACCAACTTTCCCGGTTCGCTCGACTGTTCTCCATGCTCTCGCCCGGCCTGGACGTCAAGCCGCTACTTGCGGAGTTGAAGGCGCGGGTCAGCGAGGAACTGGACTACACCCTGGAGGCCGACGCGCAACGGCAGTTCTCGGCTGCCTTCGACGGCGATCCGGAGATCGTCGCGCCCAGGGTGGTCGCCAGCGCACCCCGGGTCGTGGTCAGTGAATGGTTGGAGGGCACTCCCCTGTCGCGGATCATCGCGACGGGGACGGAGGCCGAGCGGAATCGCGCCGGCAGGCTGCTGGCACTGCTGCACTTCTCCGCGCCGCAGCGCAGCCACCTGCTACACGCCGACCCGCACCCCGGCAACTTCCGGCTGCTGGCCGACGGCAGGCTGGGCGTGCTCGACTTCGGAGCGATGGCCCGGCTGCCCAACGGCACCCCCGAACCCTTGGGCCGGATCACCCGATTGGTACTGGACGGTAAGACCGACGAGGTGATCAGGGCGATGCGGGATGAGAGGTTCATCCGCGGCAACCTGGAGGTCGATGCCGAGAAGGTAATGGATTACCTGCGGCCTATTCTCGAACCGCTGGCCGAGCCGGAGTTCACGTTCACCCGGAGCTGGATGCGCGAACAGGCTGCTCGAATCGGTGATCCGCGCAACGAGGCCGCCCGGGTCGGTCGCATGCTGAACCTGCCGCCGGAGTACTTGCTGATCCACCGGGTCACCCTCGGCTCGATCGGCGTGCTGTGCCAGTTGGGTGCGCGAGCTCCCTATCGCCAGATCGCCGAGGAGTGGCAGCCGGGATTCAAGGCATAGCGCATCGGACGGCCGCCCTACCACCACTCCGGGTCTAGCTTGGCTTCCAGCGAGCGGAGGTTTGCCGCGGCACAGCTCGGACAGGTCCAGCTGATTCGGCCAGCACGACGGTCCATCGCCCACTGCAGGAGGTCAGCGCCGGAACCGACTCGGCCGCAGAGCTGGCATGCGGGGTCAGGCAGACCGCTCGGCGCCAGATCGGCCAGTGGCTGACCAATTGTCGGCTGATTGGTCGGCGACAGATCGGTTGATGGCTGACCGGTTGTCGGCTGATTGGTCGATGACATGTCGGGCGTCGGCTGAGGAGGCTTCGGTTCGGCCGGTGCAGACTCGGCCGGTGCAGGCCCGGCCGGTGCAGGCTCGGCCGGCGGCGAACCAGCCGGCGAATCAGCCGGCGGAGAATCGGCCGGCGGGGAACCAGCCGCTGGCGGCTCGACCTGCGACGGTTCGGACTCGGTCACCTCGACCGCCGATGGTCGGGCGGTAAGGGGCCCGTGCCGATCCTGGTCACCGGCCGCCGGTTCGAACGGTCGCACGTCGCTCACCCTGCCATTGCAACCCAGAGCCGCCCACTTTGCCAGCAGCCGCGCCACACGGGTTCGGCTGCGTTGCCCCCGAATTTGGCGTCGCTGCCCAAGGCCGCTCGCTCCCACACCGGTCCAGGAAGCACGCAAACTTCGTCGGGAAATGAACTGCGAGGAGGGTGAGCCCCGGATTCCGGGCCTCACCCTCCTCGCGACATGGATGACCTTTCGGCGTTGCCGGTCCACCAGTTCAGCCACCGCTCAGCTCAGCCGACCAGCGGCTAGCCCCCGGTCAGCCGACCAGTTGGTAGTCGGCCGCCGGTTGCTCGGCAAGCCGGCGGGAGGACTGAGCCGCTCGGCCGGCGGAGTACGCCGCCAGCCGCCGCCACAACTGGGCGGAGGCCAGCTGCGAGGACAGCCGACGCTGCGCAGCCTGCTCACGTTGCTCACGCATTCGTTCGCGAGCGAAAGCTTCATACATCGAATACATCTGAATGCTCCTTGGTGAGTCTTCGAATACAACTGTGGAAGTGGCACCCTGCCGTGCTGGCCGGACCAGCTCGATATGGCGCCGTTTGACGTCGTTCACCCCGTGCCGATCCCGGGAGCTCGCGCCCCAGCGGTTGACCGTCATGCCGCTACACCGCTCTTACGAGGGCGACCCCGCGGCCGCTTGCGTTCGATGACCGTGCCCTGGCTGAAGATTCTCGCCACCCCAGACACCCCACGGCTCCCGGCGATCGAGCGCGCCGGCCAGGCAGCCGAGCCGCACCGGGCAGCTGGCGCACAGCGCCTTCGCCCGTTCCAGGTCGGCGGGCGACTCGGCGAACCAGAGATCGGCGTCGAGCACCCGGCAGGGCAGGTCGTCGACGTCGGCGCCGAACGCCGGGTTGACGGTGGGAGCGAGTGGTTCGCAGATCGAGATCGCAGCCTGTGGTTCGGCTGCTACCCGAGGCTGCACCTCAAGCTCGGTCAGAGTTGCACTGGCATACACGTCGGGTCACCTCCTTGGGTTGTGGGGTTGCCATGGGTTTTCGGTTGTCGGCCATGCCCTTGAGCTGAGGCCCGAGTCGGGCGATTGATGCACCCACCCGGTCCCCGGTCGGGCAACTGGCTGTCCTTCATCGAGCACCTGCTGTTCGTTCGGCCGGTTGCCCGGCTGCTTGTCCTACCTCGCCTGCGACTGGCCTGAAATGACAAAGGCCGCGGAATCCCGGTCAGGGACTCCGCGGCCTCGAGATGGCACGCTCTGAGCGATTCAGAGTGGTACCTCTCGAGGCGGATGTCCCTTGCCGACCGGGCCGTTGGACATACGGGTCCGCTGCGCCGGGGCATCGACGACACTGATATCGGCCGGGAGCGCGCAGAAAGCAGCCGCGATCTCGCTGGCTGCTGCGGTGTGGAAGTAGCTGGACATCGTGGTCACCTCCCTGCACTCGGTGCGGCGGCTGCTGCCCGGCGGGCACAGTCGACGTTCGTCTCTCGTGTACGCGAGGCTATCGGAGGGTAGGCGAGCGGCACAAACTATTTTCCAGATTGTTTCCACCTATTTTTCCCGGCCGGCGCCCCGGATGGCTCTCCGGCCACCGTCGAGAGGGATCGCCCGGTCGAGATTCTCCTTATTCAACAGCCAAATCTTGCTTGACAGGCCGGTTGTCCCGACCCGGGCACACATCATCGCACCAACCCAGTTCGCCATCGCGCCATCGCGCCAGCCCCGGCTCGCGCCATCCGGCCAGCCCGTCTCGGCAAGCGCCATCCGGCCAGCCCGCCTTGGCACGCGCCATCCGGCCAGCCCGCCTTGGCACGCCGCCTCGGCACTCACCGCCACGCCACCGCGGGATCCAGCCCACCTCGGCGCCGCCCGGCCCACCTGTTGTGGCCAGCTCACCTCGGCACCGTTCAATCGATGGTTACCGGCTCCGGGTCCTCACCGGCCAGCACCGCGAGCACTGGAGCGGCGTACCGTTCCAGCTTCGTCGGCCCTACCCCGGGCACCCGCGCCAGCGCTGCGCTGTCGCCCGGCGCCTGGTCGGCGATGGCCACCAGGGTGGCATCAGAGAAGACCACGTAGGCCGGCACGCCCTGCGCCTCGGCCTGCTTCTTACGCCAGGTTCGCAGCCGGCCGAACGTCGCCGCATCGGCCGACTCCGGCACCACCCGGCTCCGCTTGCCGGAGCCACCGCCCTGCGGCCGGCTACCCCCGCCCGGCCGCAGGCCATCCAGGAACCGGCTGGGTCGCCGCCGCCGGGCCTGACCGGGATTGCGCGCCAGCGCCCAGGACAGCATCAGCCGCTGCCGAGCCCGGGTGATCCCGACGTACAGCAGCCGCCGCTCCTCGGCCAGTTGCTCCGGAGTGTCGGCATGCTGGATCGGAATCGTCTGGTCGGTCAGCCCGACCAGGAACACCGCGTCCCACTCCAGTCCCTTGGCCGAGTGCAGCGACGCCAGCGTGACCCCCTGCACCGTGGGCGCATGCTGGGACGCGGCCCGCTGCTCCAGGTCTCGGTTGAGCTCGTCCAGCCGCGCCTCCGGCTGCTCCTCGGCGAACTGCTCGGCCAGGTTCACCAGAGCGGCCAGCGACTCCCAGCGTTCCCGGGCAGCCCCGCCGGGCGGCGGGTGCTCGGCGTTCCAGCCGACCGAACTGAGCACCTCGGCCACCGCCTCGGCCAGCGACACGCTGGCGTCATCGGCTCGCGCGGCACCGCGTAGCAGCACCATCGCCTGCCGGATCTCGGCGCGCTCGAAGAACTTCTCCCCGCCGCGCAGCACGTACGGGATGCCAGCCTCGGACAGCGCCTGCTCGTACGCTTCCGACTGCGCGTTGATCCGGAACAGCACCGCGATCTCCGACGGCGGGGTGCCCTCGGCGATCAGCCGCTTCGCGGCGGCGGCAACCGCGCCGGCCTCGGCGACCTCGTCGTCGTACTCGGCGAAGCTCGGCACCGGACCGTCCGGGCGCTGGCCGATCAGCCGCAACCCCGCCCCGGTGTCGGACCGGGCGATCAGCCGGTTGGCCAACTCCACGATCTGGGGCGTGGACCGGTAGTCCCGCTGCAACCGGATCACCTGGGCATCCGGATACCGGTCGGCGAAGCCCAGCAGGTAGGACGGGCGGGCGCCGGCGAAGGAGTAGATCGTCTGGTTGGCGTCACCCACCACGCACACGTCCTGCCGCTCGCCGAGCCAACCGTCGAGCAGCCGCTGCTGCAGCGGGGACACGTCCTGGTACTCGTCGATCACGAAGTACCGGTACTGGGCCCGCACCGCACGGGCCACCTCCGGCAGCTCCTCCAGGGCACCGGCCATGATCAGCAGCAGGTCGGCGAAGTCGATCTCGTCGTTGCGCCGCTTGGCCTCCTCGTAGCCGGCGTACACCTCGGCCACCTGGCCCACCGGCAGCGAGATGCTCCGGTTCGTCCGGGCGGCCGCCACCGGATAGTCCTGCGGAGTGATCAGCGACGACTTCGCCCAGTCGATCTCGGCGGCGAGGTCCCGCAAATCCGCCCGGTCGGTCCGCAGCCGCAGCCGGTTGGTGGCCTGCGACACCCACCGGATCGGGTTGTCGGTGACCGCCGGCAGCTGCCCTCCGAGAATCTGCGGCGCGAAATAGCTGAGCTGGCGCAGTGCGGCGGCATGGAACGTCCGGGCCTGCACGCCCACCGCACCGAGCGTCCGGAGCCGGGTGCGCAGCTCGCCGGCGGCCCGGGCGGTGAAGGTCACCGCCAGCACGTTCTCGGCCGGCACCGTGGCGGTTGCCACCGCGTAGGCGATCCGGTGGGTGATCGCACGGGTCTTGCCGGTGCCGGCGCCGGCCAGGATGCAGACCGGGCCGCGAACCGCCAGCGCCGCCGCGCGCTGCTCCGGATCCAGGCCGGCCAGGGCACGGCGGGCGGCTGGGGAGAGTTCCGGGTCCGGTTCGGTCACGCCTGCCATCCTGCCAAGGCGGCCCGACAGTCTGCTCCGGCGAGGTGGGAACACTCCGGACAGCCGACGTCGTTGACGAAGAGGACGAATCGCACGCCCACCGCCGCCGATCAGTGAGGATTGATACATGACCGAATCGGTCACCATGTACACCACCACCTGGTGTGGCTACTGCTACCGACTCAAGCAGGGCCTGACCCGCGCCGGCATCGAGTTCAGCGAGATCGACATCGAGCGCGACGAGCAGGCGGCGGCGCGGGTGATGACGGTCAACGGTGGCAACCAGACCGTGCCGACCCTGGAGTTCTCCGACGGCAGCGCGCTGACCAACCCCAGCGTCGCCCAGGTGCAGGAGAAGCTGGCCGCGCTGGCGTGAGCCGAGGCGCCACCAGCTCCAACCATCGAGCGGGCCGATTCCGACCGGTCAGCCCCACCCTGCTGGCCAGCCGGCTGGCCGAACTCTGCCAGGACCGGCATCCGGGCCGGCACCCGCTGCGGGTTGCGCTGGACGGCCCGGCCTGCGCCGACCTCGACGGTCCGGTGCGACTGCTCACCGACGAGCTGCGCGCGGCCGGTCGGCCGGTCGCCCTGGTCGATGCGACCAGTTACTACCGGGATGCCTCGCTGCGCCTGGAATACGGCCGTACCGACGTGGAGTCGTTCTACACCGGCTGGCTGGACGCCGCCGCGCTGCGGCGCGAGGTGCTGGATCCGCTCGCCGAGCGCGGCGAGTACCTGCCGTCGCTGCGGGATCCCGTGACCAACCGTTCCACCCGCGCCGAGCCGCAATCGCTGGCCCCCGGCGGCGTGCTGCTGGTCCGTGGCGAGCTGCTGCTGGCCGCCGGGTTGCCGTTTGATCTGACCGTGCATGCAGCGGTCAGCCGGCAGGCCCGCAAGCGCCTCACCCCGCAGGATCGTCAGTGGACGCTGCCGGCCTTCGACCGCTACGACCTGGACGTCGATCCGGCCGGCACCGCGGATGCGGTGATCCGCTACGACGACCCGCGGCATCCGGCGCTGGCCATCCGCCCGGCCCACTGAAGAAGTCAGCGCCGCCTGCTGAACGACTCAGTCCTGCTCGGCCAGCCAGGTGTTGATGAGCTGCCGGGCGATCGACATGGTCGATGGCAACCCACGCAGCCGCCCGGGCGAATCCGCCGGGCCCCGGTCGGCGGCCCCCCAGTCGGTGGCGCGCCGCACCTCAGCCCGGCTGAACCAGCCGGCCTCCACGATCTCGGCGTCATCCAGGCGCAGGGTGGGATCGCCGTCCAGCCGGGCACTGAAGCCGAGCATCAACGAGGCGGGAAACGGGTGCGGTTGGGAGCCGGCGTAGCGGATGTCGCGGATCGCGATGCCCACCTCCTCGGCCACCTCCCTGGCCACCGCGGCCTCGGCCGACTCCCCCGCTTCGACGAAGCCCGCCAGCACCGACATCCGACCGGGCGCCCAGTCCGGTCCCCGGGCCAGCACGCAGTGCCCAGCCCCGTCGTGCACCAGCATGATCACCGCCGGATCGGTGCGCGGGAAGTGCTGCGAGCCGTCGGCCGGGCAGACCCGGATCCAGCCGGCCTGGGCGACGTCTGTCGGTGCGCCGCAGCGCGGGCAGCGGGGATGACGCTGATGCCAGGCCTGCAGCGCCACCGCGCTGGTCAACAGCCCCACGTCGAGGTCGGTCAGGTAGGCGCCGACGCTGCGCAGCGTCTGCCAGCCCTCCTCACCCACCGGCTCGCTGGCCAGCTGGGCGAAATACCGGATGCCGGCGGCCTCGCCGAGGAACACCCGGATGCCCGGCTGGGTCACCTGTTCCGGTGGCAGCAGCACCAGGTTGGGCTGTTCCGGCTCGTCGGTCACCGCGACCGTGCCGGACGGTGACACCAGCAGCACCCGGCTGCCCGAATCCGCCCAGGCGGCAGCGAGGAACGGTTCATCGGTACGCCGCTCGGCCAGCCGGGAATGCGCGGAGCGGGCCAGCAGCGGAGTGTCCGGAATCGCCCAGGGGTCGCGCGACGGCCGGCCACCGTTCATCCGCTACTCGATCTCGGTGATCGCCGACAGCGGTCCGGTGATCACCTGCGCGTCGCCAACCGCCACGCTGACCAGCCGGCGCGGTGCCATGAACTGCGCGGCGGCTTCGGCCACCTCATCGGCGGTGACCTTCAGCAGTCGTACCGGATGCTCGGCCAGCCAGTCCAGGTCCAACCCGGCGCTCAGCAGCCCACCGATCTGGGTGGCCAGGCCGGACTGGGTCGCGGTGGCCAGCGCCAGGCTGCCGATGGCGTACTGCTGGACCGAATCCAGCTCGGCCGGGGTAACCGGCAACGAGGCGATCCGGCCGAGCTCGTAGAGGGTCTCCAGCACCGCGGGCGCGGTCACCTCGGTGGCCACGTCGGCCGCCGCCTGGAACGAGGAGCCGAGCCGGGCATGCTCCAGCAGGCTGCGCGGCGAGTACGAGTACCCCTTGCTCTCCCGGATGTTCTCCACCCAGCGGGAGGAGAAGTAGCCGCCGAAGGCGAGGTTCGCCAACTGCAGTGCGGGATAGGACGGGTGGTTGCGCGGCAGCGCGGCGCCACCGAACCGGAACGCGGTCTGCACTGAGCCGGGGCGGTCCACCACCTGCATCGGCTGGTTGTACACCGGTGGCAGCGCCAGCTCGCGGGACTGCGCCGAGCTGCCGGTCCAGTCGGCGAACGCGCGCTCGGCCGCATCCAGCGCCCGGGCCGGGCTGAGGTCGCCGACCAGCACCAGCGCCGCGCCGTCCGGCCGGACCATGCTGGCGTGCAGTGCCCGCAGCTGCGCGGCGGTGGTCGCGGTGACCTGCTCCTCCGACGGCAGGGTCAGGCCGTACGGATGCCCGGGCGCCAGCCGTCGGGCCAGTGCCTCGCTGGCCTGCGAACCGGCCTGGGACCGTGACACCTGGATCCGGTCGGCCAGCCGGCTCCGCTCGCCGGCCACCTCGTCGGACGGGTAGCGAGCCTGGGTGAGCACCTCGGCGATCAGGCCGAGCAGGCCCGGCAGGCCACTGGCCAGTGCCGAGCTGGACAGCATCAGCCGGTCCGGGTCCACGCTGGCGTTGAGTTCGGCGCCGAGCGCACCGAACGCGGTCGCCAGCTCCACCCGGTTGCGCCGCTCGGTACCGGTGACCAGGGCCGCGCCCAGCAGCATCGAGCGGGCAAGATGGGTCGGCTTGGTGGAGAAGAACGGCACCAGCAGCCGCACCTCCACCATCGGCACGGTGGGCCGGCGCACCGCTATCACCCGCAGGCCTGAGCTGAGCACCCGCTCGCTGGCGCGTACCCGCTTCGGCTTCCTGGGGGTGGTGAGCCCCGGCACCGGCAGCAGCGCGGTCATCGGCCGGCTCCGGGCACCAGTTCGACCACTGCACGGTTGCTGGTCCGCAGCTGGGCAGCGGCAGCGCGAATGTCATCCTCGGTCACCTCGGCCATCAACCCGGGTAGCCGCAGGATCAACGAGGCGTCGTCGAACACCGTCTGGAACTTGGCGAATTCCAGGCTGCGGTTGACCACCTGGTCGAGCTCGCGGGAGACGATGGAGGCCAGCCGCACCCGCACCCGGTCGAGCTCGCGAGGTTCCAGGCCATCGGTTGCCAGCCGGTCGAGTTCGCCATCGACCGCGGCGATCACCGTGTCCAGCTGAACGTCGCGGGGGAACCGGGCGGTGATGTTGAGCCGGGTGGGATCGCGCTCCTCCAGCGGATCGCCGAACGTGCCGAGGTAGGCGCTGATGTCGTTGACCAGCCGCCGGGACTGGACGAGCGAGCGCTGCAGCCGGGCGGCGTCACCCTCGGCCAGGATCTCGGCGAGCAGCACCGAGGCCAGGTACACCCGCAGGTCACCGTTCGGGTCGGGCACCCGGTAGCCGATGGCGACCGCTGGCAGCGGGGCCATCCGATCGTGGTGCACCGCACGCCGTTCGCCGTCCGGGGCCGGCTCGGCGAAGTTGGGACGCGCCGGCTTCTTGCGCCGACGCAGGCCACCGAAGTGGTTCTCGATCAGCTCGATGGTGTGGTCGGGGTCGAGGTCACCGGCCACGCACATCACCACGTTGGACGGCGCGTAGTAGGTGTCGAAGAACTCGGTCGCGTCCGCCACGGTGGCGTTGGTCAGGTCTTCGAAACCGCCGTATCCGTTGTGCGCATTGGGGAACGTGCGATACAGGACCTCCGGCAGCACCAGCCACGGGAAGCCGCCGTACGGCCGGTTCAGCACGTTGACCCGGATCTCCTCCTTGACCACGTCGATCTGGTTCTTCAGGTTCTCCTCGGTGATCCGGGGCGAGCGCATCCGATCGGCTTCCAGGAACAGCCCGCGCTCCAACGCGTGCGAGGGCAGCGCCTCGTAGTAGTTGGTGTAGTCCAGATGGGTGCTGCCGTTGAAGATGCCTCCGGAGGCCTGCACGTAGCGGAAGTGCTCCAGCTTCTGCAGGTTCGCCGATCCCTGGAACATCAGGTGCTCGAACAGGTGGGCGAAGCCGGTGCGGCCCTCCGGCTCGGAGCGGAATCCGACGTCGTAGACCAGGCCGATGCCGATGACCGGGGCACTCGGGTCCGGCGCCAGCACGACCCGCAGGCCGTTACGCAGCGTGTGGTGGTGCAGGTCGAAGGACAGCGACGGCAACGCCGCGATCAACGGTTCGGTTGTGGGCACCCGGTCACCCTAACGAATTGGCCGGACCCGGGGGCGGCTTACCCCGGGCGTGCGGCTGCCGGCTGCCCGGGCTCGGACTACTCTTTCGCGCCGGACTACTCCTTCGGGCTGCCTAGTCCTTGGGGCTGCCTAGTTCTTCAGGCCGACTAGTCCTTCAGGCCGGCGACGCCCAGCGCGGCGAACTCGTCCCAGAGATGCGCGGTCGCCTCGGCGCCGCGGTAGAGCATCGGCAGGCTGACCTTCTCGTTCGGCGCGTGGATCTGGTCGTCGGGCAGCCCGACGCCGAGGAACACCATCGGCGTGCCGAGCAGTTGCTGCAGCATCGCCTCCGGCCCGGAACCGCCTTCGCGGGTAGGCAGTACCAGCTCGGTGTCGAACGCCTTGCCGATCGCCCGAGCGAGCGCTTCGAAGGCGGCGCTCTCGATGCTGACCAGGCAGGCCGACACGCCGGGGCCCTCCCACGAGATTCGCTGCTCGATGCCCGGCGGGGTGTGATCGGCGACGAACTGCTCCACCGCGGCCCTGATCTTCTGCGGATCCTGGTTGGCCACCAGTCGGAAGGAAAGCTTGACCAAAGCATCGCTCGGCACGATGGTCTTGTGGCCGGCGCCCTGGTAGCCACCGCTGATGCCGTTCACCTCGGCCGTCGGCCGGGCGCCCAGCCGTTCCAGGGTGCTGTGGCCCGCTTCGCCGGCCAGCGCCCGGGACTTGCTGGTGACCAGGAACTCCTGCTCGTCGAACGGCACCTTGGCCAGCAGGCCCTGCTCGCGTTCGGTCAACTCCAACACGTCGTCGTAGAACCCCGGGATCTGCACCCGGCCGTGCTCGTCGTGTAACGCCGCGACCAGCCGCGCGATCTCGGTGGCCGGGTTCGGCACGGCGCCGCCGAAGGCGCCGGAATGCAGGTCGAGGTCCGGGCCGTGGAAGTGCACCGTGCCTGCCACCATGCCGCGCATGCCGGTGACCGTGCTGGGCACGTCCTCGGCCACCATGCCGGTGTCGGTGATCACCACCACGTCGCAATCGAGCTGCTGGCGGTGCTCGTGCAGCACCCGCTCGAAGTTCGGCGAGCCGGATTCCTCCTCGCCCTCGATGAGGTATTTCAGCGTCACCGCCGGGTTGCTGCGTCCGGTCACCGCGAGATGGGCCTGCAGGCCCAGCAGGTGGAACAGCAGTTGGCCCTTGTCATCGGATGCGCCCCGGGCTCGGAGCAGGTCGCCGTCCACGGTCGGGTCGAACGGATCGGTGTGCCACAGCTCGATCGGATCCACCGGTTGCACGTCGTGGTGGCCGTAGACCAGCACGGTGGGTGCGGTCGGCTCGTCCGCCGGCCACTCGGCGTAGACGCTGGGCAGGCCGTTCTCGACCGGCCAGATCTCCACGGTGGGGAAGCCGACCCGGGTGAAGGTGTCGGCCAGCCACTGCGCGCTGGCGAGCACGTCGGCGTGGTGTTCGGGCTGGGCGCTGATGCCCTGGATGCGTAGCCAGGCGTCGAGGTTGCCGAGCAGCTCGTCGCGGTGCTCGGTCACATAGGAACGGATCTGATTCACGCGGTCATCGCCGATGCGGACGTCATTGGTCACCGGGCAAGGCTAATCGGTACCGGAGGAATTCGGGACACCCCGGTCAGAATTGATCAGCGCACGCAGCTGGTCGGCATCCAGCAGGTTCGCCGGCTCCACGGTCACCCCGGCACCGACGTAATGGAACGCGGCGCGCACCCGGCCGAGTTCAGCGTCCGGCAGGCCGCGCAGGGCGGCCCAGGCCAGCCGGTAGAGCGCCAGCTGGACGGCCTGTACCTCGGCCCGGTGGCCGGCCGGTGGCCGGCCGGTCTTCCAGTCCACCACGGTGTAGCTGCCATCCGGCTCGGCGAAGACGGCATCCATCCGGCCGCGGATCACCCGGCCGCCCAGGGGCATCTCGAAGCCCACCTCTACCGCGACCGGAGTCCGGTCGGCCCACTGGCTGCGTTCGAACGCCGCCTTGAGTTCGTCCAGCTCGGCGGCGTCGGCGAGTTCGTCCGCCGCGCCGGGCAGGTCCTCGATGTCGAGCAGGCTCTCGGCGGCCCAGCGCTGTTCCAACCACTGGTGGAACGAGGTGCCCTGGCGGGCTCGCCGGGCCGGTTGCTGCGGTAGCGGCCGGCGTAGCCGGCGGGCCAGCGCCTGCGGGTCGCCGGTCATCGTGACTACCTCGAGAGACCGTCAGGCGCTCCGGCAACGCCACCTCGATGTGCTCCGGATCGGCCAGCGCCGCTCGTTCCGCCAGCAGGAGTTCCACGTCGGACGACCACAGCCCGGCCAGGTCGTTGGGCATCTGCTCGTTGGGCATCTGCTCGTTGGGCATCTGCTCGTTGGGCATCTGCTCGTTGGGCATCTGCTCGTTGGGCGGTGGCTCATCCGGCGGTAGCTCATCCAGCGGCGGTTCATCCGGCGGTAGCTCGTCCAGCGGCGGCTCGTCCGGCGGTAGCTCGTCCAGCGGCGGTTCGTCCGGTGGTAGCTCATCCGGCGGCGGCTCGTCCAGCGGCGGCTCGTCCGGCGGTAGCTCGTCCAGCGGTAGCTCGTCCAGCGGCGGCTCCTCGGGCAGCGGCGGCTCCTGCGGCGGGGGCGCGGCGGCCAACTCGGCGACAGGCTCGGCAGCGCGCCCTCCGGCCAGCCGGCCCAGCTCGGCCAGCACCCGGGCGGCGGCCTCACCGACCGCGGGCCGCCGCTCCCCCAGCGGATCGAACGGCCAGCTCAGCCCACTCTGCTCGGCCTCCAGCGGGTTCTGCTCCTCCGGCTGGACGTCGTGCCAGCCGTCGACGATCACCGCCGGGCTCTCGCGCAGCTCGGTCAGGAAGACCGAGGGCGTTCGCGCTCCGGAGCCGGTGCCCCAGGCCGCGCCGCTGGCCAGCAACGCCTTGCGGGCGCGGGTAAAAGCCACGTAGGCGAGCCGGCGCTCCTCGGTCAGATGCCGGTTCTTCAGCTGTTCATGGTGGGCGATCAGCCGGTCCTCGGCATCGCCGCGGTGCCGGCAGCCGGTGAAATCCAGTCGCGGCAGCTGGTCGGCATCCCCGCGCAGCGGCGAGGGCAGCAGCGACGGTGCCGTGGTCCAGTCGTGCTTCTTCGCCTGGTCCGGGAAGGTGTCGGTGACCAGGCCGGCTACCGCCACCACGTCCCATTCCAGTCCCTTGGCACCGTGCACGGTCAGGATCTGCACCCGCTCCGGAGTGACCTCCACCGTCGCCGGCTTCAGCCCGTACTCCTCGTTCTCGGCCGCCTTCAGATAGCCGAGGAATGCGCTGATGGAAGCGCCGGAACGATCGGCGGTGAACCGGGCCGCCTCGTCGGCGAACCGGTCCAGGTTCGCCCGGCCGGCGACGGCGGCATAGCCGGTGCCCGGCCTGGCCGAGATCTCGGCATCCAGGCCCAGCTCGGCCTCGATCTCGGCGATCAGATCGGGCAGCGGGAGGTCCAGCCGACGACGCAACCGGCGTAGCAGCTGGCCGCATTCCCGCAGCCGGCGGAAGCCGGCCGCGGAGAACCGCCCGACGCGCGGTTCGGACTGGTCGCACAGGTCGTCCAGCGCCTCGATCAGGGACGGCTCGATGCGCTCGTCGCTGGTGTCCTCCGGATCGACCGTGCCCGGATCGACCGTGCCCGGATCGACCGTGCCCGGACCGGGCGTGCCCGGAACGGGCGTGCCCGGATCGGCCGTGCCGGGACTGGCCGCACCACGACCGGGCGCGCCGGCATCCCGGCCATGCTGGGCGATAGCATCACCGATCCGCCGGGCCTGCGCCCGGGCATGCTCGTGCAGGGCGACCAGGTCGGCCGGACCGATCCGCCAGCGGGCTCCGGTCAGCAGCCTGGCCAGCGAACCGCCGGCGTTGTGGTCGGTAAGCACGGTGAGCACCGCCCGCACGTCGGCCACCTCCGGCAGCGACAGCAGGCCGCCGATGTCCACCACCTCGACCGGCAACCCGGCCTGCCGCAGGGTCTGCGCGATGAGGCCGATGCCGGACCGCTTCCGCACCAGCACCGCCAGCGTGCGCTGGCCCTTCGACCAGTCGGTCCGCTCGTGCCACTCGGTGCGCAGCCGGCCGGCAAGCCAGTCCGCCTCGGTGCGCACCGTCTCGGTGAAGCTGGCGATCACCAAGCCCGGATCGGCGTCCGGCCGCTCGGTGAGCGGGCGCTCGCCAGCTAGCCGCAGCGGCTCGGCAACCTGGTTGGCCACCGCCAGGATCCGCCGGTCGTTGCGCCAGCTGGTCATCAGTGTAAAGACGGTGGCCGGCTGGTCGTCGGCGCCGCGGAACCGGCCGGCGAACCGACTGATGTTGCCGGCCGAGGCGCCGCGCCAGCTGTAGATCGACTGCAGCGGGTCGCCCACCGCGGTGACCGCCCGCCCGTCGGCGAACAGGCCGGCGAGCATCTCGACCTGCGCGTAGCCGGTGTCCTGGTACTCGTCCAGCAGCACCACGTCGAACCGGGACCGTTCGATGGCCGCCACCGCGGGCAGGCTGGCCAGCTGGCAGGCCAGCACCATGTGGTCGGAGAAGTCGAGCAGGCCCTCGGACCGCTTGCGGTCGGCGAAGGCGGTTACCAAGGGCAGCAGATCCTCGCGCTTTACCAGGCTCTCCAGCAGCTTGCCGACGATCGCCGGCCACTCCCGGGTGCGCGCTCGCGGCTTGAGGGGCAACGGCGCCAGTTCCGAACGCAGCCGCTGGCCGAGCTGGCGAATCTGCTCGGGGGTGGCCAGATGGTCAGCCAGCTGGCCGGCGAGGTCCAGCACCCGTTCGGTGACGGTGGCGATCACGCCGGGCATCACCTCGAACGAACCGGTGTAGTTGCGCACCACCGAATCGGCCGCCTGCCAGCGAGCCGCCTCGGTCAACAGCCGGGCTCCCGGCTCGCGACCCAGCACGATGCCGTGCTCGTCCACCAGCCGACCGGCATAGGCGGCGTAGGTCAGCACGGTCGGCTCGCCGGCGGTGTCGAAGGGTAGCTCGCCGCGGCTGGCCCGGTCCGGCCCGAGCACGGCGTACAGGCCACGCAACCGCCGCCGGATCCGCTGCTGCAATTCGCCGGCGGCCTTCCTGGTGAAGGTCAGCCCGAGCACTCGCTCCGGTGCCACCAAGCCGTTGGCGACCAGCCACACCACCCGAGCGGCCATCGTCTCGGTCTTGCCGGACCCGGCACCGGCGATCACCACGGCCGGGCCCAGCGGCGCCTCGATCACCGCCGCCTGTTCCGGGGTGGGCTGCGGCTGGTCGAGCAACGCCGCGACGTCGCTGGCCCGGAACCGCAACTCGGCGGTGCGGCCAAGGCCGCCGGGCCGGCCGGCACCGACCGGGCCGGTCACTCGGTCACCTGCCGGCCGTCGTCCTGCACCGGACAGCAGCGGCGGACCGGGCATCGCTCGCACGCCTTGCCCGGATTGGCGGTCACCGAGTTGCCACGCAGCGCACCGGCGATCTCGCCCAGCTTCTCGTGCACCCAGTTGGGGTCGTCCGACTCGGCCAACGGCGGCTGCGCCTGCTCGCTGCCGCGAGTGTTCGCCGCGCTCAACTGGACCAGGCTGGCGCCCCCGGACTCAGCCGGCTCGCCGTCGGTGAAGCCGCCCTCGGTGACGGCCACCTGATAGGCGGCCAGCTGGGGATGATCGGGCAGGTCCTTCTCCGGATAGCGACTCTTGCCGGTCTTGAAGTCGATCACCACCAGCCGGCCCTGCTCGTCGCGCTCCAGCCGATCCACCTTGCCGGCCAGCAGCGCCTCGCCAACCTTCACCGAGAACGCCGCCTCCTTGGCGATCAGCTGAAGCCGGGAGCGGCTGCCGGCCAGCCAGCGCACCAGCTCGGCCAGCATCCGCTCGGCCCGCGCCCGCTCGTGCACCGCGTGCCAGGGCGCGCCGAAGTCGAGCTCCGACCAGCCGGCCTCCAGCAGCTGCAACAGCTGCCGCTCGTCCGCATCGTCCGGCGCTTGCTCGGCCACCGAATGGATGAGCGTGCCCAGCGAGGCCGCCGCCTCGTCGGTCGGATCCACCGCGCCCAGCTCGGTCAGCAGTGCCTGCAGCTGGCATACGGTGTAAGCCTCGAATTTGGACGGCCGGATTGGCACCAGGCCGTTCGCCGGATCCCGGATCGGATCGGTGGTCGACAGCGGCGCCAGGCCCCACCACTGGTCCGGATGGGCGCCGGGCACCCGGCCCGCCGCCAACCGCGCCAGCAGGCCAGCGGCGTGCGCGCGCAGCTCCGGGATCGTCTCGGGATCCAGCAGGTTCGCCCGCAGCTCGGCAACCAGGCTGGGCAGCGCGAACCGGCGGCCGCCGGATTCGGTCGGCCGGTCGGGCGCCTCGGGCGGCAACGGGTCGATCTCGTCGAGGAAGCGGGACGGTTGGACGTCCTCGTTCGCCACCGCGGTGACCAGCAGCGCGCGGCTGGCCCGGGTGGCCGCGACGTAGAACAGCCGCCGTTCGGAAATCAGCTGTTCGAACAGCAGCCCGCTGCTGATCGCCGGACGCTCGGCCAGCAGATCGACCAGCAGGTCGACGCCGAGCAGCGAACCGCGCCGGCGCAGGTCCGGCCAGATGCCCTCCTGCACTCCGGCCACGCACACCACCTGCCACTGCAGGCCCTTGCTGGCGTGCGCGGTCAGGATGCTGACCTCGTCACCCACCTGCCGTTGCTGGCTGATCTCAGCGTCGGTGATCTGCAGCTGGCTGATCCACTCGTGCAGCTGCTGGGCGTCGCTGCCGGGGCTGCGCTCGGCAAGTTTGGCGGCCTCGGCGAACAGCGCCAGCACCGCGTCCAGCGCGCGGTTGGCGCGGGCCGCGTCGGTGCGCGGGCCGTCCCCGGAGCCGGTGGCCAGGCTGCGCCGGTTCAGCCGGCTGGGCAGGCCGGTGGCCTGCCAGATCTGCCACAGCACGTCCTCCGGGCCACCGCCGGCGGCCATCGCGGCCTGCCCGGCCTCGATCACCGCATGCAGCCGCTGAGCGGGCGAGCGGACCGACTCAGGCAGCCAGGCCACCACCGCCGGCTCGATGAGCAGGTCGGCCAGCGTGAGCGGCTCCGCGGCCCGGCGCAGGTGCCGGCGCATCCGCAGCACCTGCAGCGAGTCGGCCCGGCCGACCGAGCTCATCAACAGCGCCTCGGCATCGGCGATGGTGATGGTCTTGGGCTCGGTGACGCAGCGCAGCAGATCCAGCAGCAGCGCCACCACCGGCTCGTCGATCAGCGCGCCCTGCACCGGTTGCGCGACCGGTACGCCGGCCGCGGCCAGGCCCCGCCGGAGGGTGTCGGTGGCCGGCCCGATCGACCTGACCAGCACCGCCATCTGCGCCCACGGCACATTCCACTCGGCATGCGCCCGGCGCAGCACCGAGGCGATGTGGGCCGCCTCGTGGCTGGCCGAGCCGAACACCGCCGCGGTCACCACGCCGCTCGGCAAGCCCGGCGCCGGTCGCAACGCCCGGTGCTGCACCGGTCCGGTGAGCCGGCTGGCCACCCGGCGGGACGCCGCCAGCAGACCCTCGCCAGCCCGCCGGGAGACGCTGAGCGAGACCGTCTCGGGCGAGGCCGTCAGCTCCAGCTGGCCGCCCGGCGGCAGCACCTTGACCATGCCGGCCAGCGAGCCGAAGTGGTTGTCGATCTCGGCCATCGCGTTCTGCTCGGCACCGCGGAAGGCGTAGATGGCCTGGTCCGGGTCGCCGATGAGCACCAGCTCGTCGGAACCGGCGGCCAGCAGCTTGAGCAGCTCCAGCTGCGCCGGGTCGGTGTCCTGGTACTCATCGACGAAGATCCGGCGCCGCGCGGCTCGCTCGGCCTGCAGCAGCTCGGGGTTGTTGACCAGCTCGGTCACCGCACGCTGGATCAGTTCCGGCGCGTCAAAGGCACCCGGCGCCTTCAGCGCGGTCACGTCCAGGTACTCGGCGTACACGTTCGAGGCCACCACCCAGTCGGGGCGGGCATGCCGGCGGCCCAGCTCGGCCAGATCCTCCGGCCACAGGTCGCGCTCGATGGCACGCATCAGCAGCTCGCGCAGCTCGTCGGCGAAGGCCTGGGTCTGCGCGGCGGCGGCCAGTTCGATCGGCCAGTCGTCCACCCCGTCCGCCAACCGGCCGGCCAGCAGCTCCCGCAGGGTCACGTCCTGCTCCGAGCCGGACAGCAGGCGGGGCGGCGGGTCACCGGCCAGCACCGCGGCCCGGCGCACCAAGCCGAAGGCATAGGAGTGGAAGGTGCGCGCCACCGGCTCGGCGATGGTGCGCTGCAGCCGCCTGGTCAGCTGGTCGCGCAGCTGCCCGGCAGCCCGTCGGGAGAACGTCAGCAGCAGCAGCTGCTCGACCGGCACGCCCCGTTCCACCCTGCGCACCGCGGCTTCGACCAGCGTGGTGGTCTTGCCGGTGCCGGGACCGGCCAGCACCCGCAGTACGCCGCGGTCGTGCTCCACCACTCGCAGCTGCTCAGCGTCCAGCCCCGGCGGCGCGGGGGCCGGCCGGGGTGAGCGCACCAGCCGGAACGGCAGCTGGCCGGGACGGGAGCTTTGCACGTACCCATACCACCACAGCGGTACGACAAATTCGTGCCGGCGCCCGGTGGTCAGCTCAGCGCTGCCGCCGCCTCAGCGCAACCGAACCAGAACCTGGCCGAATCCGGCTCAGCGGCCGTCCCACCGGGCCATTGCCATGTCCACCCTGCCGTTGCGGATCGGCACGCCCTCATCGGCCAGCAACTCCAGCTGGACGGCCCGCAGGTGCTCGGCGCAGGTGCCGTTGGAACGCAGCACGCGATGCCAGGGCACCGTGCCGCCGTCGCAGGCGAGCACCCGGCCGACGTGCCGGGCGCCACCCGAGCCGACGAATTCGGCAATGTCCTTGTAGGACATCACCCGGCCGAGCGGGATCAACTCCACGCAGGCCAGCACCCGCTCCGGCAGCGGCAACCGCTCGTCCAACGCCTGCCGCCGCAGCGCCGCCCGGCTCGTCACTCCCGCGATGCCTCAGTAGGACGGCAGCGACGGGTCGATCTGGTTCACCCAGGCGGTGACCCCGCCCTGCACGTGCACCGCGTCGGCGAAGCCGGCGTTCTTCACCGCCGCCAGCGTCTCGGCCGAGCGCACCCCGGTCTTGCAGTACATGACGATCTGGCGGTCCTGCGGCAGGCCGGCCAGGGCGTCGCCGCGCAGGATTTCGTCCTTGGGGATCAGCGTGGCGCCCGGGATCCGGACGATCTCCCACTCGGCCGGCTCCCGGACGTCGATCAGCGCGATCGGCTTGTCCGAGTCGAGAAGTTCCTTCAGCTCAGTCGCGGTGATGGTGGAGCCGGCCGCGGCGGCCTGGGCCTCCTCCGACACCACGCCGCAGAACGCCTCGTAGTCGATCAGCTCGGTGATCTTGGCACCGTTCGGATCCTTGCGGATGCTGACCTCGTGGTAGCTCATCTCCAGTGCGTCGTAGATCATCAGCCGGCCGAGCAGGGTCTCCCCCACGCCGGTGATCAGCTTGATCGCCTCGGTGGCCATGATCGAGCCGATGGCGGCGCACAGCACGCCCAGCACGCCGCCCTCCGCGCAGGACGGCACCATGCCGGGCGGCGGCGGGTCGGGGTAGAGGTCGCGGTAGTTCGGCCCGTGCGAGTCCCAGAACACCGAGGCCTGCCCGTCGAAGCGGTAGATCGAACCCCAGACGTAAGGCTTGTCCAGGATCACGCAGGCGTCGTTGACCAGGTACCGGGTGGCGAAGTTGTCCGTGCCGTCCACGATCAGGTCGTAGCCGCCGAAGATCTCCAGCACGTTGGAGTTGTCCAGCCGGACGTCGTGCACCACCACGTTCACCAGCGGGTTGATCTCGGCGATGGTGTCGCGGGCCGAGTCGGCCTTGGGCCGTCCGATGTCGCTCTGGCCGTGGATGATCTGGCGCTGCAGGTTGGACTCGTCCACCACGTCGAACTCGACGATGCCGAGCGTGCCGACGCCTGCCGCGGCCAGGTACATCAGCGCGGGCGATCCCAGGCCACCGGCGCCGACGCAGAGCACCTTGGCGTTCTTCAGCCGCTTCTGCCCGATCATCGCCACGTCCGGGATGATCAGATGCCGGCTGTATCGACGCACTTCCTCGATGGACAGCGACTCGGCGGGTTGGACAAGCGGTGGCAGAGACACGAGCTCTCGCTTCCTTCAGATTCGTGCGGACTCGAAATTGCAAACGCCGGACCGGCGGCCTCGGATTCCCGCCGCCCGACTGGAACCGCGACCGGTTCACCGACCGATCGTGCCCGAGTCCGGTCGCCCGCATCAACCGGGATCTGGCATTTCATTCGTCCGAGGTCGGAAGCAACGCGGGCGAGCCGTTCGTTGCGCCGGAGCGACCGTACGAGCTAGGCGTTGCGCCGGTAGAAGTCCATGTCTGGCCCGTCGCCGGCCTGCTCGGCACCCGGCGCGTCGGCAACGCCGGCCGGGTACGGCCACGGGTTCGCCTCGCAGATCCGGCCGCTGGCCGTCCGGGTGCCGATGGTCTGCTGCATCATCACCGGGGCCAGGCCGTTGTTCAGGCAGTTGTGGGCGTGGTTGTGGCCGAGGGCATGGCCGACCTCGTGGTTGACCGCGTAGATCCGGTAGGTGGCCAGGTCGCTGGCGTAGACCTTGGCGCCGCGTACCCAGCGGGCCACGTTCAGCACCACCCGGCTGTCGCTGCCGGCATAGCAGGACGTTTCGACCGGCAGGCTGTAGCCGCACAGCGAGCGGACGGTCATCGCCGAGGTCAGGCTGATGTGGAAGGCGACCTGCCCGCCGGACACCCGCTGTAGCGCCACCTGGCCGGTGCCCGCCCAGGACTGGTGGTTGGACAGCGCCTGCATTACCACCGTGGCGAACTGCTTGAGATCGATCCCGCGCACCCCGTTCTCGACCTGCAGGTCGAACCGGTAGAGCTGTCCCTTGCCGATCACCGGCGAGCTGCCGGGCAGCACCTTGAAGGTGCCCGTCCCGCGGGTGGTGTACTGCGGCCCGGGCGGCAACTGCAGCGCCGGCAGGGCGGTGCTCACGGCGTTGGCACCCGGGTCGTCCACCTTGAGCTGGCTGGTGGAGGCCGCGTTCGGCGGTGCCGCGGCGGAGTGGCTGGCGGTAGTGCTCGGTGGCGCCTGCACGCCGATCGCCGCCCGCACCTTGGGCGAGCTGCTGCCGAACAGGGCCAGCACGGTGACGACCGCCAACACCGGCAACGCGTACGCCCGCCAGCCGTGCCGGCGCGCGAAGGCGAGCCAGCGTTGACCGAGGCTGCGGGATCGGCGCCGCCCCGGGCCCGCGGATCCGGGCTGGCCGGCACCGTGCCGAGCGGATGCGGGCTGGCCGGCGCCATAGCGAGCCGAGCCGGACGGCGCGGCCGGCCGCTGGCGCGCCGGTGCGCTCGGTCTGCTCACCGGTTCAGATTGCCACACCCGACGCCCGTGGGCCGGCTATTCGGCCTTCCGCATCGGCGGTTTTCCGGCGGATCGGGCCAGCAGGCCGAGGATCGCTCGGGCGGTGCTGACCGGATCCTCCAGCTGCGCGGTGTGCCCGACATCGGGCAGCACCAGCAGCGTGGCGTCCGGCAACGCTGCCGCCACCCGAGGTGCGTTGGACACGTCGACCAGCCGATCCAGCTCACCCCAGATCACCACGGCGGGCACCTGGATCCGGCCCAGCATCTGCCAGGCCGACCGGGTGCCGCTGGCCAGGTAGCTGAACACCAGGCCGCGGAAGGAACGCAGCATCGCCTCGGCCGCCCACGGAAAGCCGCGCCGGGTGGCCAGCTCCTCGGCCGCCTCGGCCAGCCGGTTCGACGGCACCAGCTCCGGATGGGCGAAGCACAGCTCGATCACTGCCCGCGCCCGGCGCTCCGGATCGCCGGCATCCAGCCTGGCGAGCGCCCGAGTGCCGACGCCCGGCACCAGCAGCAGTGGGAGCAGCCAGTCCGAGCCGCGGCGCGGGCGCAGGTCGGGCACCGCGGGCGACACCAGGCTCAGCGTGCGCACCAGATCCGGACGGGAAGCGGCTACCCGGATTGAGATCGCCCCGCCCATCGAGTTGCCCACCAGGTGCACCGGGCCGCGGCCGGACTGCTCCAGGTAGCGGATGACCAGCCGCGCGTGCGCGGCGATGGAGTAGTTACGATCCGGCGGTGGGCCGGACCGGCCGAAGCCGGGCAGGTCGATCGCCTCGCCGGCCAGCCACGGCGAGAGCAGGTCGGCCAGGTCGGTGAAGTTGGTCGAGGCCCCGCCCAGGCCGTGTACGTACAGCGCGGGCTCGGCGTCGTCGGCCGCCGGGGTGCGCCGGACGAAGATCCGGGACTGGCCGACCTCGATCTCGCTGCCGGGCCACGGTGGCCGCCGCGGGTCAACCGGGGCGAGCGGGTAGTCGGCGGGGCTGGCGAGTTCGGCGACGGGCGCCGGGCGGCCGGCACGGCGGCCGGCGCGCAGGTGCAGCGAACTGGTCATCGCGTCCAGGCTACCGGCGCCAGCGGATACGGGTTACCGACCGGTAGCCCCGGCGGGGGCTTGGTTGCCCGGCGGAGCTTGGTTGCCCGGTTCGCCTGCCGACCGTCGTAGGATCACCGCTGACCAGCCGGACGTCGAGAGGGTCGTGATGACCGACACGGTGGACGCAGCTCGCGGTGCACGGCTGCCACGATCGGCGCGCCGCAAGCAACTGCTCGCCGCCGCCCAGGAGGTCTTCGTCAACAACGGCTACCACGCGGCGGCCATGGACGACATCGCGGTCAGGGCGGGGGTGTCCAAGCCGGTGCTCTACCAGCATTTCCCCGGCAAGCTGGACCTCTACCTGGCGCTGCTGGACACCCACGCCGAGGACGTGCTGGAGAGGGTCCGCCGGGCGCTGGCCGAGACCGACGACAACCAGGCCCGGGTGCACAATGTGCTCACCGCGTACTTCGACTTCGTCGACGGCGAGGATCGGGGCGACTCCGGGGCGTTCCGGCTGATCTTCGCCTCCGACCTGGCCAACGATCCAGCGGTCCGGGAACGGGTGGACCGGGTCGGCCGGCTGACCATGCAGGCGGTCGCCGACACGGTGGCCGCCGACACCGGCCTGAGCCGCGAACAGGCCGAGTTGCTCTCGGTGGCGCTGACCGGGGCAGCGCAGATCACCGCGACCTGGTGGTTGGATGCCAACCGGCCGATTCCCAAGGCCGAAGCGGTGCGGCTGCTGGAGACGTTGCAGTGGCGCGGCATCTCGCACTTTCCGCTGCAGGGCACCGGCGACCGGCCGGTCGGCTGAGCCGTTCGCTCTCAGCGCAGCACCGCGCCGGTGGAGTGCGAGACGGGTCGGCTAGCGTTTGAGTCGTATCGCAGGCCCGACTCGTTCAAGCTGGGAGGCTTTTCGTGGAGGTCAAGATCGGCGTGCTGCACACCCCGCGCGAGATCACGCTGGAGAGTTCCCAGACTCCCGAGGAGGTCTCCAAGGCGGTGGCCGAGGCGCTGAAGAGCGTGGACGGCCAGCTCACCCTCACCGACGAGCGCGGCCGTAAGGTGATCGTGCCGGCCAACCTGGTGGCCTACATCGAGATCGCGCAGGCCGACGCTCGCCGGGTCGGCTTCGTCGCCGGCTGACGCCTTCATCGCCAGGCTGGCGCTGCGCCCGACGCGCCGCTGGTCAGAACCCGCAGGTCAGCTGGACAGGCCGAGCGTCCGCATCCGCTCCACGTGCTTGCCGGTGATCCGGTCGATCAGCATCGAGATCGCGCCCAGGTCGCCGGCGCCGCCGACGATGAGCCGCACCAGCGCGTCCCGCTCGGCGGCCACGTGCTGGGCCTGGCTGATCGCCTCGCCGACCAGCCGCCGTCCCCACAGCGACAGCCGGGACGCGGCCGTCTGGTCCTGCACGATCAGCACGCCGACCTCGCGGATGGCGAATTCGGCGTTGCCGGAGTCGGCCAGCGCCTCCTCGACCAGGGACCGGGTGGCCTGGTCGACGTAGGTGGCCACCTCCCGGTAGAAGTCGGCCGCCAGCCCATCCCCTACGTAGGCCTTGACCAGCGCTTCGCCCCAGGTTTTCGGCTCGGTACGGGCGTGGAAGGTTTCCACCGCCATCACGAACGGCGCCATCGCCTGCTGCGGATCCACCCCGAACTCCGCGATCCGGTCCACCAGCTTGCGGTAGTGGCCCATCTCCAGCGCGGCCTTCTCCGCCAGCGCGGCCCGCAGCGCGGTGCTCGGCGCCATCCGGGCGTCGTGCGCCATCCGGTCGAACGCGCTCAGCTCGCCATAGGCAAGCACCCCGAGCAGGTCGACCACCGCGGCCGGATCCGGCTGGGAAATCTCGGTCATGGCGGTTGCTCTCCTCTCCCGACCGCCGTGCGCGGCCTGCTGGAAGGGCCTGCCGGCCGGTGCTGGCGGGCCTCGGTGTGCCGCTACGGTAACCGGCCGCCCGAAGTCGACGAAGCCGGAACGAACCGGGTGGTGGCCGGGCGCCACGGCCGTCCCGGCTAGACTGGCCGGCAGAGGCGGCTGCGAACAGCTCGCATCCCACCTCGCGTTATAGCGGGCTTCTGCGTCGCCGTGGCCGTTACCGGCCCGCCTCAGGTGCCCACCGTCGCGAACCTGCAGAAGTGGATACCTGAACATGACCGACGCTGTTTCCAGCGACAACCCCATCCTGGACGAGACCGGCGAGCCGGCACCGCTGGCCGCGCACGCACCCGTCAAGCCGGACAGCCCGCTGTTCGCCGACTTCGCGATCAAGCCGGAGATCGTGGCCGCCCTGAAGGACGTGGGCATCGAGCGGACCTTCGCCATCCAGGAGTTGACCCTGCCGATCGCGCTGGCCGGCTCAGACCTGATCGGGCAGGCGCGCACCGGCACCGGCAAGACGCTGGGCTTCGGGGTGCCGATGCTCAACCGGCTGCAGCTGCCCAGCGAGCGGGGCGCCGCGCCGCAGGCGCTGGTCATCGCACCCACCCGCGAGCTCGCGGTGCAGGTGGCCGGTGACCTGAGCACGGCCGGCAAGCGGCTCGAAGCCAAGGTCGTCACCATCTACGGCGGGCGGGCGTACGAGCCGCAGATCGCCTCGCTGAAGGCCGGCTGCGACGTGGTGGTGGGCACGCCGGGCCGGCTGCTGGACCTGACCCAGCAGGGGCACCTCAACCTCGGTTTCGTGCGCTGCCTGGTGCTCGACGAGGCCGATGAGATGCTCGATCTGGGCTTCCTGCCGGACATCGAGAAGCTGATGGCGCAGTTGCCGGCAGGGCGGCAGAACATGCTGTTCTCGGCGACGATGCCGGGCCCGATCGTCTCGCTGGCCCGCCAGTTCCTCACCCAGCCGGTGCAGATCCGGGCCGAGGACGACGCCGGCATACCCGCCACCGAGCACGTCGATCAGTTCGCCTACCGCGCGCATGCGTTGGACAAGGGCGAGTTGCTATCCAAGGTGCTGCAGGCCCGCGGCCGCGGCCTGACCATGATCTTCACCCGTACCAAGCGAACCGCGCAGAAGATTGCCGATGACCTGTCCGAACGTGGCTTCGCCGCCGCCGCGGTGCATGGCGACCTGGGCCAGGGTGCCCGCGAGCAGGCACTGCGCGCGTTCCGGTCGGGCAAGGTGGACGTTCTGGTGGCCACCGACGTGGCCGCCCGCGGCCTGGATGTCGATGACGTGACCCACGTCATCAACTACCAGTGCCCGGAGGACGCGATGACCTACGTGCATCGGATCGGTCGGACCGCCCGGGCCGGCAAGTCGGGCACCGCGGTCACGCTGATCGACTGGGACGACCTGGCCAAGTGGAAGCTGATCTGCGACAACCTGAACCTGCCGTTCCACGAGCCGTCCGAGACCTACTCCACCTCCGAGCACCTGTTCCTGGAGCTGGACATCCCGCGGGACGCCAAGAGCGTGCTGCCGCGAGCCGCCCGCACCCGGGCCGGCCTGGACGCCGAGCAGATCGAGGACCTCGGCGGCCCGGACCGCAAGCGGGACGGGCAATCCGAAGGCCGCAACCGCCGGCGCGGCCGGAGCCGGTCCGGCCCGGACGGGCGGGATCGATCGGGGCCGGACACCGGTCGGGATCGATCGGGCCGGGAGGCCGGCCGGGATCGATCGGGCCGGGAGGCCGGTCGGGATCGATCGGATCGGGAGGCCGGTCGGGATCGATCGGATCGAGAGGCCGGCGCGACGGACGACAAGCCAGCCGGCGACGCGCCGAAGCGCAGCCGGCAGCGGCGTCGGACCCGCGGCGGTCGGGCCTCGGCCGGTGGCCAGCACGCGGCCGGTGAGCAGGTATCGCCCAACGGGCAAGTTGCGGGTTCGGGTCGCGAATCGGGTTCGGGTCACGGCGCCGGCCAGCCGGCAGCCGACGGTCCGGCCGGGGACGCAACCGCAGGCTGAGCCGAGATGACTGACCTGCCGGGGGCCGCGGCCGGCGAACACCCCGCGTTGCTGGCCTACCAGCAGCGTGCCGGCCGGAACACCAGGATCTACACCGCCGTGCTGGCGCTGCTGGTGCTGCTGGCCCTCCTCGGGGTGAAGCTGGCCTACGCGCACGGCGAGCTGAACAAGGTTTCCTTCCGCACCGCACCGGCGCCGACCCCGCTGCCGACCGGGATGCCGGGCACCGCGCTGCGGGCGTCCTGGCATACCGACGATGCCGCCGCCGGCGGCGACCCGTACGACAGCGGGGTGGTCGTCACCTTCGCCGGCCACAGCGTCAACGGCCGGGACGCGGTCAGCGGCGACATCCGCTGGCATTACACCCGCAGCGACGAGAACCTGTGCTCGGTGCTGCAGCAGGACGGCACCACCATCGCGATCTACCGCCGCAAGGGCAACTGCGACGAGGTAACCGGGTTCGCCACCGCGACCGGTCAGCCGAAGTGGTACCGCACGCTGACCGACGACGGCGAGACCGCCTCGGCCAGCACCTCGAACGTGGTGCTGACGGTCAATGCGCACATCGTGCATGCCTTCGACAACGACGGCGGACTGGACCGCTGGGACTGGACGGCGCCGGACAACTGCACCGTGCGGCATGCGCTGACCGGCTCGCAGGGGGTGCTGATCTCGCTGGACTGCGGCGGCGGCCACCAGTTGTCGCTGCACGACCTGATCGGCGACTCGGTGAAGTGGACGGTGAACACCCCGACGGCCGTGCTGCCGATCGCCGTTAACAACTTCGTCGGGGCGCTGGATCCGGCGACCGGCACGGTGAACCGCTACACCCCGGACAAGGGTGCGGCCAGCAAGGTGGCGCAGCTGCCGGCCGGCGCCGATGGGGCAAGCGGTTCCAGCGCCCTGCCGAGTGCCGCGGCCGGGATCATCGCCAATGACGCGGCCGGCCAACCGGTGCAGTTGGTTCCGCTGGCCCGGCTGTTCGCCTTCTCGCCCGACGGCTCGCTGCGCTGGTCGGCGGCATCCACCGGCCCGGCGTGGCCAGTCGGAGACGCCTATCTGGCAAGCCAGGACGGCCCGGGGCAGGTGGTGGTCCGCCGGACGGACACCGGCCGATCGGAGTCGGTGAGCAGCCTGGCGCCGCCGGCGCCCTCGGCCACCGACCGGGTCTATCCCGTCGGCACCGGCCTGCTGCTGGCCGGCAACGGCACCGTGATGTACCGCTGAGGTGGCGGTGACGGCACGGCGTACCGAGTTCGAATTGCCTTCCGGGCTCATCGCGGCGCTGGACAACGGGGTTTCCGACGCGGCGGAAACCGTGTTGCTGGTGCCGGGTTACACCGGTTCGAAAGAGGATTTCCAGCCGCTGCTACGGCCGCTGGCCAACGCGGGGTTGCGCGCGGTGGCGATTGACCAGCGGGGCCAGTACGAGTCGGCCTGGGCGCGCACCGATGCCGGATACCAGGTGCCGGCGCTAGCCGCCGACCTGCTCGCGCTCGCCGACCAGCTCGCTCAGGACGGTGGCCGGCTGCACCTGCTCGGGCACTCCTTCGGCGGGCTGGTCGCCCGCGACGCCGTGCTGCGCCGCCCGGAGCTGTTCACCGATCTCGTGCTGATGTCTACCGGGCCGGCTGCGATCGGTGGCAACCGACGGACGCTGCTGGAAAGCGGTGAGCTGGCGTTGAACGAGGGGGGCATGCAACGACTCTGGGACCATCTCCAGCAGCACGCCCAGGCCGATCCGCGCTACCTGCGGCCGGCGCCGGCGCTGCTGGCGTTCCTGCGCGAACGCTTCCTGGCGACCGATCCGGTCGGCTTGCGGGTGATGGGGACGGCACTGCGCGAGGCAGCCGACCAGACCGAGCAACTGGCCGCGGTGGGCCTGCCCATCCAGGTGCTCTACGGCGAGCACGACGATGCCTGGCCGCCCCCGGTGCAGGCCGAGATGGCGACGCGGCTGGGTGCCCGGGTGAGCGTGATAGCCGGCGCGGCGCACTCACCAGCGGTGGAGAACACGACGGCCACGGCGGCTGCGCTGTTGGACTTCTGGCTTGCCGCATAACGTCATTCGTTGCCAGCTGGCCCGCGCTGACGCCGCTGGCCTCAGCTCTCGGCCGAGTCGAGCACGCCCAGCCCCGCCCAACTTGCCTTCGGCTGCGAGGCCGCCTGGCCGGCCGGGCAGAGCCGGCGGAAGTCACACCAACTGCAGCTCGGACTGGCTACCGGTTCGAAGACCTCGGCCGGATCCGCCCCACCCTCCACGGTGTCCAGCGCCGCGATGATGTCGGTGGCGGTCTGGTCGGCCCGTTCCAGGTGCTGCTGCAGCGAGCGATCGGTGTGCTCGAACGCCGCGATCTGACCGGTGGGCAGGTGGTGCAACTCCACCCGCCGGCAGTGCTGGTGCAGGGTGCGTTCGGCGGCGACCGCGTAGAGCGCCAGCGCCAGCGACCCCCTGGCGTCGTCGCTGTCTAGCCGGCTGCGTCCGGTCTTGTAATCCACGATGACCAGTTCGCCATCCCGCTCGTCTATCCGGTCCACCCGACCGGACAGCGCCAGCCGGTTGGTCCGCGTGGACACCGTGCGTTCCACGCCACGCGGTTCGACGGCCGGATCGGAGCGCTCGAGTTCATCGCTGAGGTACTGCCGGACCCAGGTCGTGGCTTGCTCCCGCCATGCCTCCGATTGCTCCGCGTCGGCGAATCCGTCGGTCTGCCAGTGCCTGTGCACCAGGCTGGCGCCGGCGTCCGGCGTGCGTGCGGCGGCAGGCAGCTGCCACCAGCGCGCCAACGCCACATGGACCGCGGCGCCGACCGTGTTGTGCGCCCAGGGCGGCCCCTTTCCCGGTGCCGGCCTGGCCAGGTAGGTGAACCAGTACCGCCGGGGGCAGTCGAAGGCGGCGAGCTTGGACGGCGTTGCCGCGAACAACGGTCGTGGCAGATCCATGAGTTCGAGCTGGAGCGGCGGGGAATCGGTCACCAGCTGCCTCCGCCGTCGCTGCCGCCACCGCCCCAGTCGCCGCCACCACCACCCCAGTCGCCGCCACCACCCCAGTCGCCGCCACCGCCCCAGTCGCCGCTGTCCGGCTGGCCGGCATCGCGGCCGGCGTCGAATCCACTGTCGTAGCCGCTGGCATAGCCATTGTCGAAGCCGCCGCCGCCCCATCCCCCGCCGCCCCAGCCGCCCCAGCCCCAACCAGGGCTGAGCGCCTCGGCGATGAGCAGCGACTCCCAGAACGGGAAGCTGTACCAGCCACCCGCGTACCCGCCACCGCCGGCGAAGTAGTACGGGGCACCCGGGGTGTAAGCGGGATAGCCCTGGATCGTTTGTCCGGCCGCGGTGAACTGCTGTGCCTCGCTGAGCTGCGGAGCTTGCGATTCGACGATCGGCGGTAGCTCCGGGCCCGGGTCCAGGCCGAGCGCCTTGCGCGCTGTCTGGGCTGCCTGCAGGCCCTCCAGCAGGCTTCGCCGAGCACCGGCCACCTGCGCCAGCCGGGTGGCACTGGACAGTTGCGAGCCGCCCGAGGTCAGGCGTTCAGCTGCATCCGCGAGGGCTTGCCGGGCCACCTCGTTGTCACCCGGCTGCAGCGAGTAGACGTCGGCGGCCAGCCGGTCGTAGAAAGGTTGGACCGAGGCGCGAGCATCGGAGATCGCCAGCCGGTCACGCCGCCGGCGCCACGCTACCGCGCCGCCGACACCGGCCACGCCGAGCAGGCCGAGGACGCCGAGCGCGATCCAGCCGTTATGGCTGCCGCCGTGGTCGGAAGTCTGGGCCGACGACCCGTTATCGCCGGAGCGCTCGCCGCGAGGACCGGTACACGGCCCCGCCGCGTTCACGAGCGTGGCGAAGTCCTTAATGGTGTTGGTCAGATCGTTGTCGGACTGCAGCTGGCTCCGGTTGTCGGCGACCGCCCGGGCGGCCAGGCTGCCGGCCTGCCCGGTGCACAGCCGGCTCGAGGCGGCGTCGAAGGTGTGGCCGACGAACACCCCGACGGTGACCGAGCCGCCGATCGATTGGCCGATCTGGCGGGCGAGCGCGCCGGCATCGCCGGCATCGCTGGGCAGCACGGCGACCTTCACCCGGTCGCTCAGGGCAGCCGAAGCACTGCTCTGGTCGAGCTTGGCACCGGCGGCGCTATCGACGTACAGGTTGGCCGAACGCAGTGCGCCGATGGCGCCGTTGACGTCGGCGTCGGCCTGCGTCGCGGTCAACGACAGCAGCCCGAGGAAGAAGAGCAGGCAAGTCGTCAACAGGCCGGCACGGCGGAGAGAGGTCACGCGTTCATGCTAGTTGGCCGCGCTGACGAAACCGCTGGCGAGAGATGGCGGGGCCCCACCGAGATACACACCCGGTGGGGCCCCGCCCTGGCGTCATCTGCCGAGGGCTACCAGTAGTGTCGGCGACCACCCACGCCTCGTCCGACCGCGCCGGCAATGGCCAGCACCGCGCCGATTACCAGCAGGATGATGCCCAGCCACGTCAGGATCGCGATACCGGCCACAAGGCCGATGATGAGCAGGATGATTCCGAGGATGATCACTACTGCCTCCGTTGGAACGCAGGGGGATGTGCCTACGGCTTTAGTACGGCATCCATCGATGCCGTGCGAGAGCGTAGCATCGCCACGTCGGGTGTCTGTTCACCCGCAAACTACGGCACGTCGAGCTTTCGCTAGCCTGCCGATGCGGAGTATACCGGTTCGACACCGTGTGCCTGTGAAAGTATCTGCTGCAAACATTGCCGATCTGTTGTTTCGGCTGCCAGCCTCACCGTCTTGCGGGTGCCGTGGTAGTCAGAAGATCCGGTTGTGAAAACCTTTAGCTCGTCTGCCAGCGCCCGCAACCGTGCCCGGTCTTCGGGTGTGTGGTCGATGTGGTCCACCTCGATGCCGGCCAGTCCGGCATCGACGAGTTCGCGAATGGCTTGCTCGGACAGGATCCGCTCCCGGCGACGAGCCCACGGGTGCGCGATCACGGCCACGCCGCCGGCACCTCGGATCAGCTCGATCATCGTCAGCACTTCCGAGTCGGCCTTGGGTACGTAGTACGGCGAGTCGCTGGAGAGCAACTCGGCGAAGGCGTCGTGCACGCTGGAAACCACGCCGGCTTCGACCAGGGCCTGACCGATGTGCGGCCGGCCGACCGCTCCCCCATCGGCGATCTCGCACACCCGCTGCCATCGGATCGGATAGCCGGCCGCGATGAGGTTATTCACGATCGACTCCCCGCGGCCGAGGCGGTCGTTCAGTAGCCGGACGCGTTCGCTTTTCAGGCCGGCGTCGGACGGGTCGAACAGGTAGCCGAGCAGGTGCAGGCTGACCCGGTCGCCGTCTGGACCGTGATAGGCACAGGAGAACTCCGCGCCCCGGATCAGCGTGAAATCGACGGCCAGCCGTCGCACGGCATCGGCAGCCTCGTCCCAGCCGCCGGTGGTGTCGTGATCAGTGATGGCCATGGTGGTCACGCCCGCCGCGACCGCGTTGTGCACCAACTCGCTGGGCTGATCCGAGCCGTCGCTTGCGGCGCTGTGGCAGTGCAGATCGATCATCCGGCGAAGCCTACCGGCTCAGCGCAGCCGATCGTCGCGCAGCGGAATCGTAGGGTAGTCATGCTGGCGGAACGGTAGGTAATTGCGGTCGCGAAAGAGCAGCACCGACACCTCGTGGTAGAGCTTGTCCGGCGTCGGCAGGTAGTCGATCCGGTTGAATGCCTGGTGCTGGCCGGCGGATTCGACGACGAAGGCGCCATACCCGAGCAGCCGGCCGCCGAGGGTTCGCTCGTAGGTGAGGTCGGTGACCTTGGACAGCGGCATGACGCCGACCCGGTTGGTGAGGATGCCGTACACCAGCAGGACCCGCCGGTCGGTGATGATGAACCGCTCGTGGTACCACTGCCCCCAGATCCAGGCGAACCAGCCCAGCGCTGCCAGCACGAGCACGACGCCGAACTCGCTGCCCGTTTGCGAGTCGCCGGCGTAGTCCAGCGAGAGCAGGCCGAGGATCAGCACCAGCAGTCCGCCGGAGCCGGGCTTGATCAGGCTCGCCCAGTGCCGCCGGGTCATCACCACCGGCGTCTCGGCTGCGATCAGGTACTTCCTCAGATCGGCCACGGTAACCAGTCTCGCGTGGGCATCGCCGGTTGGCGAGGCTCAGCTGCGGAAGCTGTCGATGAATCTGACCGCGCCGTCGAACAGGTGGCCGAGCAGATGCTGGATGTTCTTGGTCACCGCGGCGGCGTCGGCGGGCGAGTTGACGATGAAGAAGATCAGGAAGGCGATGAGCAGCCACAGCCCGATCTTCTTGCCAGTCACGCGATCTCCTTCGGATGCGGCAGCCTCGGGCACATCTGTCTGCTGGCCTTTCCATATAGGTCCGGCTCATGTCTACCGGAGCTGGCGCGGCAAGCGTGGGAGGCGCGCACATGCTGGCTTGTTGCGTCCCTACCTCGGCAAGCTGGGCCCCTCGTCGGGACGGTCGTCCTGCCCTGCGTCGGGCTGGTCGCTGGCTGGTGGGTGGCCGGGCTGGTCGCTGGCTGGCGGGTGGCCGGGTTGGTCGCTGGCTGGTGGGTGGCCGGGCTTGTCGCTGGCTGGCGGGTGGCCCGGTCGAAGCCATCGCGAGCGGTCCGCCGGCGGGGCTATGCGCACATGCCGGTGCCGCAGGTCGGAGATGGCCAGGTTCTCCAGCACCGCATAGCCGGCGTCGGCCGGCAGTCCGATCAGCCAGAGCCAGACCCCGGCGGCCTCCCCTACGTAGGCGCTTCGGTCATGAGCGGTTTCCGGAACCGGCCAGATCGAGCTGAGATGCCCGCGAACCAGGATTTTGGCTGCCGGGAGGTTCCCCGCGGCACGCTGCGGAGTGCTCGCGCCGCTGCCTGCGTAGCTGGCGCCGAGCCCGATAGCCGGTTCCTCCGCGACGATCAGCCACTCGCCAGTACCACCCAGAGGTGCCGGGCCGAGAAAGGCGGAGACGGTCGCCCGGTAGCGACTTCGATCGTCGCCGACCGCGGCCAGACCGGTGAGTTGCCAGCCTAGCGGCATCGGATCGGGCAGCCAGAGCGGCACCTCGGCGCGACCGCGGATGTGCGTGATCGTGCTCTCCTCCAGCCGATGAAATTCGACCAGCGGAAGGGTCTTGCCGTGCGTGGTGCAACGCCAAGCGCTGTCGAACGCGCTCGGGGCTAGCAGGTCGGTGCCACAGCGCGGGCACCAGGACGTTCCCACCTTGCCCAAGGTGCTCCGAATCGTCGGCGACGTCAAACGCAGCTCGGCTCGGACGCTCGGACGCTCGGACGGCGAGGGGGGCACCCGGCCGTCCGGGCCTTCCGTTGCTACCGGGGCCTCCCGTTGGCCGGGGCCTTGCGTTGGCGGGGCCTTGCGTTGGCCGCGGCCTTCCGTTGGCTGGGCCTTCCGTTCGCCGGGCCTCCTGTTCGCCCGCGCCCTCCGTTGCTTTCCAGGCCTCTCGTTGGCCGGGGTCTCTCGTTCGCCGGTGCCCTCCGTTGCTATCCGGGCCCCTCGTTGGCCGGACCACTGCGGTGTCTTCCGGCGCTGGACCCTAGCCGCGCCTGCCTCAAGCCGAACCGGCCCGAGCGTGCCGGTCCCAGGCCGTGCCGAACCCGAAGTCGTGCTGGACCTCCCGATCTGGACCTCCCATCCCGGCTTCTAGTCCTTGGCCCTATCCGGCACCGACCCAGCTGTCTGATTTGGATGCCGAACCGGGCGACCACCACCGGTGGCCGTGCACTCGGGCACACTGCTGATGATGGATATTCATGCTGCAGCCGGCATCGTCTTCGACGCGCAGCGACGGTTGCTGCTGGTCCGCCGCGGCCGAGAGCCGGCAGCTCTGGCGTGGACCATTCCAGGGGGAAAGTGCCTGCCGGGCGAGACCGCCGAGCAGGCATGTGTCCGAGAGCTCGCCGAGGAGACCGGCCTCGCGGTGCAGGTCAACCAGTTGGTGGGCAGGGTGTATCGAACCGCCCCGGGTGGCCACCGGTTCGTGATAGACGACTTCACCTGCTCGGTACTCGGCGGCCAGCTTCGTCCCGGCGATGATGCGATCGAGGTCGGCTGGTTCGATCGGGCGGCATTCGACCGGCTGCCGCTCGTTCCCGCCTTGGCGGCGACCCTGCAGCGCTGGCAGCTGCTACCGGATTGACTCAACCGCACGCCGCGCTGTCCGGTGCACTGACCTGACTCGATGCAGCGTTTCCGTCATCGCGATCCTCACCCGACTCTTCACCGGCGAAATATCCTCGGCGCGGCTGGCCGGCCTCAGTCCCGCGGGGTTGGCCGCCCTGGCTGCTCGCCTCCGCGCGCATCGAGGTAACTCCGCTTAGGCACCATCACCTTGCGCCGGAACGTGCAGACGACCGTACCGTCCTGCTTGTAGCCCTTGGTTTCTACATAGACCACCCCTCGATCGTCCTTGGATCTCGATTCCCACTTGTCCAGCACTGTGGTCTCGCCATAGATGGTGTCGCCGTGGAAGGTCGGTGCGACATGGCGAAGCGACTCGATCTCCAGATTGGCGATTGCCTTTCCTGAGACGTCCGCTACCGACTGGCCCAACAGCACCGAGTAGACGAGGTTCCCGACCACCACGTTCTTGCCGAATTGCGTTGTCTGCTCGGCGTAATGTGCATCCAGATGCAGCGGATGATGGTTCATGGTGATCAGGCAGAACAGATGGTCGTCAGCCTCCGTAATGGTCTTGCCTGGCCAGTGCCGGTAGACAGCACCCACCTCGAACTCCTCGTAACTGCGTCCGAACTGCACGTCTCCTCCTTGCACTCCCATTCCGCCATGGCACGTGCGATCGGCCGGTCATATCAGACGCGCGACGCGGCCGTCCGCCGTCGTCAAGATGTTCCGGCCAGTCGATTCGCACCACCATCCACGTCCGGTCATGGTGTGAGCACACCAGTTCCGATCCTCGCCATCGTGCCTGACATCGCCCGGCATGGCAGCACCCCACGGCGTGCCCTTGGTCACCACAAACTGGTCGTCATCACGCTGCTCGCGCCGGCCTGGGCCATCGTCACCGGAGCATTGCCTACGCCCGCCTGCGCGATGTCACCGGCGCGTGCGCACCGGCCTGTGCGACTGCCACTGGAGGGGTCGCTGCGCTGTCCGGCGCGAGTCAACTACGCCGAGCGCCGCGATCAGCTGAGATCGACCGGGTTCCGGTACAGATCGAGTAGATCGGTGCCCATGCTGTTCCAGCGCGCGAGCAGTGCCTCACTGCCATGCACCCTGGCCCACGCCATTTCGGCCGGCGCCGCCGGAAGCAATCGGAACACCGTGACCGCGGTCAGGTCGGGCACCGTAATAGGCAGTAGCGGGCCATCCACCAGGAGCGCACCGGTGCATCGGGAGCCGGAGCACCATGGTTCGCCCAGTTCTACCCGCGTTCCGACCTGATAGACGGCCGACTCGACCGCTGGCGCGGCCGCCAGCACAGCGAGTTGCCGCCAGACCTCGTCAGGTTGACCCAGCATCGAGAGCAGCAATTCAGCCCTCGGTGCCGTGCGCGGATCCACTGCTGTGGCAGTCGCTTCCACCATGGGATAACGAGACATGCCCAAACTCAGATAACTCGTAGTACCTCGCTCACCTCCGTAATCGGCCTGCTCGTAACGCAGGATTTCTATCGTTTCGACACCGAGGAAGGAGATCGACGCGCGGACCGCAGCCGTCTCATAGTGTTGGTGGTAGGCGGCTTCCACGAACGGAAGCGGATCGGGCACAGGCGATGACACCAGACCACGTTAGCGCTCCGCTGCCACCATCGACCTCAGCGGCGAAACGACGAAGTGATCTGCTGTTCCACCGAGGCATAGCTTTGGCCCGCCTGCCCCAGCAGCCGTCCGATACCGTCCAGCGCCTCGGTCATGCCAATCGCATTGGCATTGAACTGCTCGTAGAGCTCGGTAAATTGCGCTGCCGCAGCACCTGACCAGTCCGTGCCGAATAGCGGGCTTAGCTGCCCCTTGAGCGCCGTGTGCTGGCCGCGCACATCGGCTGCCGTTCGGTTGCAGGTTCCGCCGAGGCTGCTCAACTGCTGCGGCGTGACCTTGAATCCGGACACTGTGACCACCTCTCGTTCGACGAATGGAGTGCCGACCAACCTACGGACTTGGGGAGGTTCGGCAACCAGTCTCCGGGGAACTGTGGATAAGTTTCGGAAACCCGAGGGTTATCCACAGATTGAGAATCACTTGACGGTATCGCCCGAAAGCGCGCGAGACTCATCCCATGCAGGTCAAGCTCACGCTCCTTCGCCCGGGCGACAGCCCACTCGACCTAGCCATATCCGCACGTCGACCGATCGGCGTCGAGGAGCTCGCAACATTGCTACCCGCACCATTCTCAGACGTGGAATTCCATCGCATCTTCAGCAACGGGGAGCAGCTGCTTCCTTCCGCTCGGCTAGGTGACCATGGACTGCGCAGCGGTGCTGTGCTGTCCATCGGACGGCCACCGCAGCCCGCTTCCCCTCGCCGATCAGTGCTGCTACTCAAAGTCATCGCAGGACCCGATTGTGGCCGGGTTGTGCCTCTGCACCGTGGCGAGCATGTCATTGGCCGATGTGCCGAATCCGATATCGCCCTGGACGACCCGCGTCTGTCCCGTCGGCACGCTCGTTTGTCCGTGGGCATGCATGCCATCGAGATCGAGGACCTCGGCTCCACCAACGGCATCGCGATAGACGACCAGCAGCCAGCCAGGGCAGCATGCCGGCTCCATCCCCACAGCTCCGTATCAATCGGTTCCAGCCGATTGCAGGTTGCGACCGCCTCTGATCCCCCGGCAGCAGTTACACCCGACGGGGAGGGGATGCTGCTGCTACGCCGACCGCCGCAGGTGACCGATCCGCCGGATCAGGTGGTTCATCAGATGCCGGTTCCGCCATCTACCGCTCCGCGCCCGCGGGTTCAATGGCTGGCTGCTGTCGTTCCAGCGGTGCTGTCCGGCGCCCTGGCACTGGCCATGCACTCGATACAGCTGCTGGCTTTCGTCGCGCTCAGCCCGATAACCGTGCTGGCCAGCGCGATGGCCGAGCGGCGCGCCTGGCGCAAGGCCGGACACCGCCAGGCTGTCGAATACGAGCAGAACAGGAATGCCGCTCACAAGGCTGTGGAGCAGTCGTTGCGGGCGGAAGTGGAGGCTCGGCACCGCGACTGTGCTGACGCGGCCAGCATTTTGCTGTCAGCAACCGGCTACAGCTGCCGCCTGTGGGAGCGTCGTCCGAACCACCCACTCTTCCTCAGCGCCAGGATCGGTCTGTCCGATCAGCCGGCGGACACGATGGTCAGCGATACGGACGGCTCCCGTCCGGCCGGAGTGATGCGTATGGTTCCCACTGCCATCGACCTGACCCACCATGTGCTGGGGATCGCCGGAAGCCCACAGCACCTGGACGGTCTGCGTCGATCGCTGATCGGACAATTGATCGCCCTTCACTCACCGATGGATCTCAACATGGCCCTGATCGCTGACTGGCGGTGCAGCGGTCGATGGCGCTGGCTGAGATGGCTGCCTGCGAGTGTCCCCGCCATTGCTCTCTCCCCGCAACAACGGCGGCAGCTCGCGGAACAACTGCTCCAGACCCTCCACGAGCGCAAGCAGCGACAGCCGGCCGGTTCTCCCTGGACGGGTCGCTGGATGCTGATCGTCATTGATCCAGCCGACCTCATCGCAGAACTGCCATGCCTCGGCGAGTTAACCGAAAGCGGGCCCTCGGTCGGGATGGCCGTGATGTGGTTCGCAGACGATCATCGGTTGTTGCCGGCCGGTTGCTCGACAACCCTTCGGACGACCGATGACTCCGGTATCGAGGCTTTGCTCACACGGCCGGGACAGGCGGCCTCACCCGTTGTGCTCGACCGGGTTGGTCCCGATTGGGCCGACCAGATCGCCCGATCACTCGCCTGCCTGCGCGACGCCGAGGATGGCAGCTTCGCTCAAGGCATCGACCGCGTGACTGGCATGCGGGAGTTACTCGGGCTGCTGGACGACGACGCGGCCGGTCTCCGACAGCGGTGGCAGTCACGCTCGAATCCACCCGCCACAGCACTCGGAAATACCCCAACGGGTGCCTTCGAGCTCGACCTCGTACGCGACGGGCCACATTTACTCATTGCCGGCACGACCGGCGCAGGAAAATCTGAGCTGTTACGCGCGCTGATCGCTGGCCTGGCCACACGCTGCCCGCCGGACGAGCTGACCTTCGTACTGATCGACTACAAGGGCGGCGCGACCTTTGCCGAATGTGCCGGGTTGCCGCACGTCGCGGCCGTGGTGACTGACTTGGACCCGCATGTGACGCGGCGTGCACTCATCTCGCTGAACGCCGAGTTGCGCCGCCGCGAGCGAGCTTTCGCACAAAGCGGCGTGTCGGATCTGGTCGACTATCGACTCGGCGGCGGCGCGGAGCCAGTTGCTCGGTTGGTGCTGGTCATCGATGAGTTCGCAACGCTGGCGGAGGAACACCCGGAATTGCTCTCCGGCCTGCTTGATGTCGCTCAGCGTGGGCGCTCGCTGGGCGTGCATCTGGTTCTCGCCACCCAGCGCCCAGCTGGCGTGCTCTCGGCAGACATCAAGGCCAACATGGGCCTGCGTATCGCATTGCGGATGACGGACGCGGCTGAGTCGATTGACGTCGTCGGGGTAGATGCGGCCAGCCGGATCAGCCGGGCTACGCCGGGCCGGGCAGTCGCTCGACATGCGGATGGTCGGCTGGAGGAGTTTCAGGTTGCGCGGGTCACCCAGCCAGCTAGGGCACCGGATCCGGTCTCTGTGTTGGAGCTCGATGACTGGAACCAGCCCATCGATATGCCAGAAGATGCCGATCAGCCTCATGAACTGGCGCTCATCAGCCACGTTATCGAGGAGGCCGCCGCAGGTCTGCCACAAGCGGTACCGCCGTGGCTCGCACCGTTGCCGGGGGTCCTACACCTGCAACCTGCGCCGGACACGACCACCGTGGTATTCGGGCGCAGCGACGAGCCCGCCGTGCAGCGCCAATCCCCGATCAGCTTCGATCTAGCCCAGGGCGACTCGATCGCCATCATCGGCGGTCCACGATCTGGCCGCACCACTGCCCTGCGGACGATGCTCGGAACGGCGGCAAGTCAATTGACCGCCGAGGACCTACACGTCTATGTCATAGATTGCGCAGGAGCGGGATTTCGACCCTTAGCGCAGTTCCCCCATTGCGGTGCGGTTCTGGAGGAAATCGAGTTCGCGGCCGTGAGCAGGCTGATCACCCGGCTGGTTGCCGAACGCCGATATCGCCAGCATTTCCTGGCCCAATCCGGGATGGCCAACTACGCGGAGGCCCGGCGATCGGGCGACCGGCTACCAGCAATCCTGATTGCCTTGGACGGCTGGGAAAACTTCAACAGCCTCAGCGAGGAGATAGATGCCGGACGCACCGCGGAGCAATTCATCCAGTTGCTTCGGGATGGGCCATCCGCTGGCTTCACGCTGCTGCTCAGCGGTGATCGGAATGTCCTGGGCGGACGGCTGGCATCGGCCTTGAGGCGGAGGCTGTTGCTGCCGCTTGCCGATCGAAACGACTACGCCCTCGTTGGGCTGAACCGGGCTGCGGTGCCGACACAGTTCATCGCGGGACGGGCGATCGACGCCGATAACGGAGTCGAACTGCAGTTCGGCCTGTTCCCTGGTGAGTCATCCGCGATGGCGCAGTGGGCGTCCTTGAGCGAAAGTGCCATGAATCTCTCATCCTCCGGATACGGCAAGGCAAGCCAGTCCGAGAGCGGTCCACCCGCCGCCGGCCCGGCTATCCGGATGCGTGCGCTGCCGTCAGTGGTGGATGCCACGACGCTGTTGCACTCACTCGGCTCACTAGCCACGCAGGAGTTCTGCATGCTCGGACTTGGGCGCGACGACGCCTCGGTGATCGGATGCGATCTCTTCCAGGTGCAAGGCAGGTTCCTGATAGCCGGGCCGGCCGGCAGCGGCAGGTCCACCGCAGCCGTCCTCATCGCGCGGCAGGGGCGAGAACGAGGGCTGCGGTTGGTGATCGCCGGCTCTGCCCGCTCACCGCTGACAAGGTGGGCTGGCGAGCATGGCATCACCGTCATCCGCCCCTACGACCCGAGTGATGCCATCGATGCGGACCTGCTGGTGGTCAACGACGCCGAGCAGTTCGCCGATACCTCGGTCGGTGAAGGTCTACAGGCCTGGATCGCCGCCAGCGATGCCACCGTGGTTGTGACGGCCCGGATGCCGGATCTGCTCAGCAGTTTCCGCGGACTGGGTGTCAACATGCGGCGTCATCGTTGCGGAATGCTGCTGCAGCCTTCACCGCCCGATGGCGAAGTGCTCGGTATCCGGCTCCCGCAGCTGCCACCGAGTAGCGTCGCCGGCAGAGGCGTACTGGTCAGCCCGGGAACCCAGGACGGTGTGGCCGGCTATCAACCAATCCAGGTCGCGGCATGAGGATCAGCCCCACATCTCAGCAAGGAGATCCTCAATCTCCTGAGTTGCGTACCAGAGCAGGTCATAGCCCTCGGCATCATCGACCTTCTCTTCAGCGCTGGCGTCTCCGAGGTCTGCTGCATCGATCAGATCGGCAGCTGCCGACACCGTTGATTCTGCGGCCCGCTCGTCGGCATGCACCGATGCGCACCAAGCTATGGGTATCTCGGCGGTCACCCGGACAACGCCCCGATCCAGGTCATCGCGAATCTCGGCGAAATCGTCCGGCACATCCGCAGCGACGACTACGCGACGCTTGGCCGCCGCCGGATCGGCGTCAAGCAGTCGCAGCGACGCTCGCGCCGCTTCGGCTGAAGCCGCGTACTCCAACTCCTCTATGTCGTCATCGAGGTAGTACTCGCGCAGGCCTGGTGTCACCGCGAATCCGGTCATGGGCGCAGGACCGAGCACGCCAGTATCTGCGAGCCTGCGCAGGAATCGAGAAGTTACTGGCAGGTAAACCCTCATCCGGACCGCGCCTCATCCAGCGTCGGGCGCCGCTGCTGCTGCCGAATGTCGAGTGCCGCTGTTCGCATGGCGGTGTGCAGCACTTCGAGCCGGCGCCGGGGGTTCATCAGGTTGGCACCCATCATCGTCAAATCCTCGGCACCGGGGGTGAGCAGGGTGACCCGGACGCCATGGCTGCGCAACCGGTTGACGTCGCGCAGGATTCCCCGGGTTATCGTCCGGCGCATCCGCCGCTCCACCATCGCTATCGGGGTTCGAGGGCTGTCCGGCTCCAAGGCCGCCATGGGGGCAAGCACGTAGACCTCGTCGTAGTCGGAGGAGTTCACAAGATCGACCGATGCATTGGAGACGGTGCCTCCGTCGATGTACCGACGGCCCGATATCCGTACCGGCGCGTACCAGGCAGGGATGGCGCAGGAAGCACCGACAGCGTCACTGAGCGAAGCCGTCGGCGCATCCCCGCGGCCGAAGGCCACCCGGCGTCCGCTCGCATAATCCGTGGCGATGATCCAGGTGTGACGAGCCGGCCACTCGCCGTCCCAGTCGGCAACTGCGGCCACTGCGGAGATCATCTGCTGAATCGGTTCCAGCGTGCCTCGGCCAGCGGGCAGCAGTCCGGACAAGGCAACGACCGGTGGAACCGCCCCGGGATTGCGAATGCCGCCCCAGAGCAGCCGAGGCGATCCGGGGCGCCAGCCGGGGCGAGGCGGACGGCTGCCGCCGGTGTCTCGCTCGTAGTTCCAGCTGATAAGCGGATCTTCCGGCAATGGCATGCCGAGTTGGTGTCGCCGAATGCTGTCCACGGACACGCCACAGCTAAGAATTCCGGCCGTGACCGCACCTGCCGAGGTGCCGATCATGAGATCGGCTGGAGTGGGCCGGACGCCAAGTTCATGCTCCAGGGCGGTCAGCGCACCGACGATCCAGGCGAAGCCCAGCACGCCTCCCCCGCCGAATACGAAGGCGCGACGCGGCGCGGACTGCCGGCGACCGCTTGGCTGCGGCTGTCCGGCTGGTGCCGCGGTGTGACCCGGCGTCGAGCGCGCCGACAATCGAATCGCATCTGCCAGCAGAGCCGCTTGGTGCTCGGCTATGGATTGATCGTCGTCCGGATGTCCTCCCGCAGCCCGAGCCGGATGCCCAGCCATCAGGTCCATCTCCGCAGCCGGCTGCCCAGCCTTCGCGTGATCGGCTCCCGAGTCAGGCTTCACCGCCGGAGCCGGCCGCCTTGCCGACGTCTTCGCCGCTGGCCGCGCGACCTCACTCACCGCCCTCGCCCTCCGTCGGTCGCGAGCACTAACTCAGCAAGCGACTCCTCGATCAGGGAGGCGAGCACATCGACGTCATGCATCAGATTCCGATCCGCGTTCAGCCCGAAATAGACGCCGCCGTCATAGGAGGTCAGCCCGATGGCCAGTGCTTGCCCGGCCACCAGCGGTATCACCGGGAACATCTCCAGCATCTTCGCGCCAGAGGCATAAAGCGGAAACTGCGGGCCTGGCACATTGGTGACGACCACGTTGAACAGCCGCCGGCTGAAGCTACTGGCCGCCCGAGCTCCCAGCGCGTGCAGGGTCGGTGGTGCGAAACCGGACAGCGCCGCCAACGTGTCCGCTCCGACCGATTGCCCGGATTCCTTATGCGCCCTCATCGCATAGCTGACCTGGCTGAGCCGCACGATCGGATTGGGCTCGCCCACCGGCAAGTCGACCAGGTAGGAGGACACCCGGTTGTCAGGCTGGTCGGATTCATCCTTGCTCCGCACGCTGACCGGAACCATCGCCCGCACGGTGCTGGCCGGCGTGACGGGCTCGCCGCGCGACAGCAACCAGCCTCGGGTCGCCCCGGCTACGGTAGCCAGCACGACATCGTTGACCGTGCCTCCGGTCTGCCTGCGCACCTTGCGATAGTCGTCCAGTTCGGTACGGGCGACCGCAAACCTGCGCTGAGAGCCGATCTCAGCGTTGAGCGGCGAACTCGGCGCCGGTCGAGCCGCGATCCGCGCCGCCGACAACACTCCCCCGACCGCCGATGTCAGCCGGGTTGCCACACTGCGAGCGTCCGCCAACCCGATCCGAACGGTATCCACCACCGCCGTCGGACGCCGAATCAGCTCGCCCACCGCCTCCACAAACAGTTCTGCCGCGGGTGGCTCGGGCTCCGGCATCCAGAGATCCTCTGGGGGCTCCCGCGGCGTCGGCGTGCTGTCCAGGATCACTTGGCCGATATCGACTGCACTCACGCCGTCTACCAGGGCGTAGTGGGTCTTCTGAATAACTGCAAACCGGCCGTCGGCCAGTCCCTCCACCAGATACATCTCCCACAGTGGCCGGTGGCGGTCCAGCGGCCGAGATTGCACCCGGGCAACCAGCTCGCGCAGCTGCTCATCCGACCCCGGACGCGGCAGCGCGGACCGCCGGACGTGATAGCCGAGGTCGAACTCGTTGTCATCGACCCACACCGGATTGGCCAGATGACCAGGTACCGACTTGATCTTCTGCCGGTATCGCGGGACCAACGCGATCCGCTGTTCGACCAGATCGACAAACTTCTCATAGTCGAATCCGTCAGCCGGCGGGGAGAACACGGCCAGGCCTCCCACATGCATGGGAGTGGTGGGTCCCTCGAGATACAGGAAGGACACATCGAGTGCCTGCAGTCGATCTCTCACCACGGTCCTTCCACCCACCCGGCCTTCGATCATCCATCGTGTCATGCCGTGCGGCGATACCGTCAGAACCGCATGCGTACGCCCCTAGCCACCACGACCGGTCGGACCGTAATGCAGCCGGATCCGGCAGTACGGGGGCGGTGTCGGCGATGGCCGTCCTAGGCCGGCAATCCTGTCCCCGATGCGCGCGCCTGACGCGCGAGGACGGCTCTACGCCCGACGCGCAAGGCTGACACGGTGCCGGCTGCGCTCCGGCACCGGCCGACCGGACACCGCAGCCGCCAGTTCCTGCAGCGCGTTGCGCAAAGGACTGTTCGCGGCCACCTCGCCCAGCGTCTTGCCGGCCAGCAGGGCACGATCCAGCGCGGCCTGATCGTGCGGCAGGAACGCCGAGGAGCTGCGGCCGGCGAACCGTCGCAATGCGGCATCCAACTCGGCCTCCGGCTTTCCGGGAACGCTGCCGGCCCGCACCTTGTTGATAGCGACCCACACCGATCCCGGCACCTGCAGCGCGTGCAACTCGTCGAGGCCGCGGATCAAGCGCTGCATGCCGACCGGATCGGCGGAACCGACCACGAGCACCAGATCGGCTGCCTCCAGCGCTGCCAGGGTCGCGCCGTTACGCCGGGGCGCGATCGTGTCGAAGCTCAGCTCCTCATCGGTCTCCAGACAGAAGCCAAGATCGAGCACGGTGCACTCAGCCATCCCTCGGCACAGCGCGAGCACCTCCTGCAACGCCGCAGGTCGTACCTCGGGCCATCGGTCGGCGCGTGCCAACCCAGTGAGCACCCGCAAGCCCGGGCTGAGTTGCCAACACAGTGCGGCCAACGCCTCTCGGTCGAGGCGGCGCGCCTGCGCCTGCCGGCACGCTGCTATCAGACCAGGCGACTCGTCCAACAGACCAAGCGCATTCGCCACCACCCCGCCGTAGACGTCAGCATCCACGAGCACGCAGGGCGATCCGAGCCTGGCGATCTCGTCGGCCAGGTGCACGGCAACCGTGGTCCGGCCGGGTGCGCCCGCCGGACCCCACACCGCGATCAGCTTGCCGCCAGTCTCGCCGCTCCCCCAGTCCGAGCCGTCGCCCGGCAGCGGGTCGCGGCGCTCAGCGCCAGCCCCACCAACCCCGCCTGCTACGGCCCCAGGCGCGCCAGCCGGGCCGGCCATCGGGTCGGCAAAGGCGTTGGCAGCGCTGAGGTCCCCGGCCAGCCCGGCCACCGCGTCCCGCACCACGTCGGCGAACACGGCCGGACCGGCTCCGGTCGCCACCGCGAAGCTGATGCCCACGCCACGTAGCCATTCGGTATCGGCCTGCTCATCCTCACCGAGCACACCAACCACCGCGACTCCGGTGGCCGCGATCCGGTGCACCAGGTCGGCATCCAACCGCCTGATCCGGGCGCCGACGAGCACCGCGACCGCCTGTCCGGACGCAGCCACCGCAGCGAGTTCAACCGCGTCCACGCACCGGCGGACGACCGACAGCGGTGCGCCCGGTCCGGTCAGCTGGCCGAGCAGCATCGCCTCCCAGGCTCCGCCGTCCGCGGCGGTGACGATCGGGAGGCTCACTTACCGGTCCCGCCGCATGCGGTGAGGTCCGGCGCCGCCGAATCGGCGGCCTGCCCACCGGCCAACACGCCCGCGCGAATCACCGCCCCGTCCAGATCGAGTGCGGCGACCACCCTGCGGGCGTCCGGCCCCGGCAGTTCGACCACCAACACCTCGCCGGTATCCGAGCCGAAGCTGGCGTCCGCCGACCGCGTCACCGTCTGCACCGGTACCCCGCTGAGCAGCACCTGGCCCTGGCAGGTCTTGGTTGACAGCCACACCGTGATCCGATCCCCCCGCTCGATCGCCGGCCCGTTGTCGGAGGGCAGCGGAATGGTCACCGCAACGCCCGGTGTGGCCGCGGCAAGCACCGATCGCGGCAACAACTGGCCTGATTGCAGTCCCACCTGCAAGGCCCGGCCCACGACCGGCTCGGTCACCGCCAGGTACCTGCCGTCTGCCTGGCCCAGTTGCACTCGAATCGCTCGCACATCGTCGCTGGTCAACACGGTGCCGGCCGCCAGGTCACGGGTGACCGCCCAACGAGCCTGCCGGTGATCGGCAGCGGAGAACGCCGCCGCGCCGGCGAGTACAGACGCCAGCACCAGAATCACGCCGGCCACCAGCCGAAGGTCGAGCCAGCTCGGTGTGCGAAACCGTCGCGCTACGGGCGAAGGCTCGATCGCCACCCGGGAGGTATCGGTCATACCCCCTATATTTCTATATTTGCCTGGCGCTAACCCGCTGAGCCCGGATCTTGTGGATAAGTCCTTACCGTATCGGGCGTCCACTGTCAGACTGGGCTCGCTATCGTGCAAGAACAGGCATCGTCGTCCGCTTGCCGGACCGCCGGTGAATACGTGACAGAGCGAGCAGGGAGCGATGGTGGAATGACCGAGCCTCGCTTCCTCACCCTCGCCGACGTAGCCGCGGTGCTCAACATCTCCGACTCGCAGACCTACGCATTGGTTCGCTCCGGCGAGCTGCCCGCGATCAAGATCGGCGGCCGCGGTCAGTGGCGGGTTGAGCGCGACCAACTGGAGTCCTACATCCAGCGAATGTACGACCAGACCAAGCAATTCGTCGCCGAGCATCCGTTCATCGAGTCGCGGACGGAATGACGGCGCCGCCTGCCGGGTTCAGCCGTCCCGCCGCAGCGCCACCACCGCATCGGTCGCCACCACGAGCTGCTGGCTGACCGCCGACCGCCGCCGCACCTCCCCCACCGGATGCACCGCAACGTCGACGAAGTCGGCTGCCGCTCGATCCAACGTGCCGTCCAGCACCGTCCCATCGGTCAGGTGCAGCCGCACCGGCGAACGATCACGAGCGATCCCACGCAATGCCGACACCAACCCGAGCCGGGAATCGACCACCGACATGGTGTCCGGAGCCGCCGACAACGCAGCCAGGCCAGAGATGCTCATCACCGCCGTCAGCGCCACCACCGCCTCCCGCCCGCCGTCATCGGCCAGTAGCAGCCACTCGGGATGAACGCGGCCGAGCCGACCGGTCAACGCCAACCCGCCGGCGCAGGACAACCGCAGCTGCGCACCCACAGCCGGGCGAAGCCGATCGACCAGCCTGAGCCGGCCCACCTCGGATCGCGTGCGGTCGGCAATCTCGGCATCCCGTTCACCGGCTGACAGCGCTGCAGCCCGTGCCTCCAGGTCGGCAAAGAGGGCATCCCATCTCATCGCGCGGCACACCTTTCGGGACGAGTAGTAGCCAGGTTCTAGCAAGAATCCACCTCTCACAGCCCGTCTGCCGGAGTTATCCACAGTCACCTGATTCTAACTTGCCACATGCAGACAACAGTTATTGGATGCAAACAGAGGCAAATGAAGGGAGTCAAGTGAAATCATCCCGTCGCCGGTCGTCCATCGCGGCCCTCCTAGCCATCGCCGTCGTAGACATCGGCGTGCTGCGCCGACTGGTTCCGCCGTTCGGCCAGTTGGCGCAGGAACTGCGATCTCCCCAGGTCTGGGTGGCAACGGATGGCGCCGACCACGCCACCAGTTCGGTGGTCGCAGCGCTGATATGGCTCGTGGCGCTGTGGCTGGCACTCGGCCTGCTCGCCTCGCTGTCCGCGGCACTCGCCGGACGTGAGAACGGACCGCTCGACGCCTTCGCCCGCCGGATCACCCCAGCGTTGATGCGCAGGCTGATCGGAGCGTCACTGGGAGTCTCTATCGCGCTCGCTCCGGCCGTCGCCGCTGCCACACCCGGGGGCGTAACCCTGAGCCGCCCCACGCCGGCTGGTTCGGTGATCGGCGTGGGAGCTGGTTCTTCCACCGCAGTTCCGGGACCGCAGGCGAAGTTGCCGTCACCGAGCTGGCCACTGGATAACGCCGGGTCTGTTTCCCGGCCGCCGCCGGGCGTTGGCGGTCCTACCTCGAGCGCCACCGGCGCCGCATCGCCGCCGACGGTCGCAGCACCCACCCCACCGCTCGATCCGGAGCCGAATTCCCCGATGGGTGACAGCCTCGTCGTGCAGCCAGGCGACTCGCTCTGGCTGATCACTGCTCAGCGGCTGGGTCCCTCGGCGACCGAGGAACAGATCGCAGTCGGATGGCCGTACTGGTACCGCGCCAACCGGCGGGTGATCGGCCGGGATCCGAATCTGCTCCGGCCTGGCGAGCAGCTCACCGCGCCACCTCAAGGGAGTTCTTGATGCCACGCCTATCGGAGGTCCTGATGCCACGCCTGTCTGACGTAGCGGTGCCGGCGCAATCAGTGCGGCGCCAGCGCCTGGAACTGGCACCCGCGCGGCGCGAGACCACCACGACGACCACTGCCTGGCCGCCAGCCTCGACCAACTTCGTGCTCCAAGCGGCGCCAAGCCGGGAACCACCGTTCGACGACGAGCCGGTTGCTCAGCAGTTGACAGTCGTCGGAGCGCACGACCAGCAGTTGCCCTTCAGCGCGCGGCAATCCATGCCGGCCCGGATGCGACTCCTCACCGAGGATGTTGACCCGCAGCCGTCGGCCGGTAGCGACCTACCAGAGCCGGGCGGCTTTGCCCGGCGCTTCGCGATCGCGGTCATCGAGACGGCTACCGGACGGCGCAACGCCAGCCAGCTGAGCAAGCACACCTCACCTGGCGTACAGGCTGGCTTGGTACGCGATGCCGGCCGGATCGGCCGACTGGGCACGCCTGCGCGGCCGGCAAGCCTGCACTCGATGCGTCTGGCCGAGCCCGTTCGACGGAGTGATCGAAGCGGCCGCTGTCGTTCGGGTAGAGGCCCGGTATCGGGCAATCGCATTCCGGTTGGAGGGATGGAACGGGCGGTGGCGCTGTGTGCGGCTGCAGATCGGCTGAGGCCGACGTGCTCCGAGTGGGACTACGCGGCCTGCCCCGAGGCGACGGCGCCAGGCTACCTCAGCACCATCCGAGGCTGGGCTCTCGGCTACGGCCTCAACGCTCGCCCGGCTGGGCCATCGCTTCCCGGCTCGGCCTCTCGGTTACACCTGGGCTTCCCCATGTGACGCCCTCGATCACGCCTGGGCTGCTGACCGGCGCGACGCTCTCGGCTACCTCAGCGCTTGCGCTTGTTGCCCCGGCTGCCCCGGTTCGGGTTGGCCCGACGCTGGCTGGCGTTTTTGGCGGCTCGACTGCCGGCCGGCCGCTGCTGACCGCCCTCGGTGTGCACCTCCGGCGTGTCCGAGCCGAGCTCCGGCGCGCTGTAGGTCAGCGGCACGTTCGGCTGGGTGCGGTCCAGGCCCTTGGCCGAGATGTGCCGGTGGTGCTCGTGCCGGTGGTCGCCGTCCTCGTCACCATCGCCGGATGCGATCGAGGCGAGCACCGCCTCGGCATCGAGGTCGCCACCGATCGGCGCCGCACCCGACGGCACCGCGCCGTTCGGCATCGCCCCGTCCGGCATGAGGCCGATGGGCGGCGCCTCGCCGCCGAGCCCAGCGGCCTCGTCACCCGTCGGCTCGATCTCCACTTCGAGGTTGAACAGGAAGCCGACCGACTCCTCCTGGATGGCCTCCATCATGGCCGCGAACATGTCGTAGCCCTCCCGCTGGTATTCCACCAGCGGATCCCGCTGCGCCATCGCCCGCAGGCCGATGCCCTCTTGCAGGTAGTCCATCTCGTAGAGGTGCTCGCGCCACTTGCGGTCCAGCACCGACAGCAGCACCCGCCGCTCCAGCTCGCGAGTGTTCTCCGTCCCGAGCTCCTCCTCGCGCTGGTCGTAGGCGGCCTGCGCATCGGCCACGATCTCCTCGACCAGGAACTCCCGGGTCAGATCGTTGCAGCTCGCCGCCGGCCGTCTTGATCGCCTCATCAACGGTCAGCGAGATCGGGTACAGGGTGCGCAGCGCCGTCCACAACTGCTCCAGATCCCACTCCTCCGGGTAACCGGAGGCGGTGGCACCCTCGACGTAGGAGCTCACCACGCCGGTGATCATCTGCGCGGATCTGGGCGGAGAGATCCGCGCCGGACAGCACCCGCCGGCGCTCGTCGTAGATCAGGGTGCGCTGCTTGTTCAGCACCTCGTCGTACTTGAGCACGTCCTTGCGGATCTCGAAGTTCTGGCTCTCCACCTGGGTCTGCGCCGACTGGATGGACCTGGCCACCATCTTGTTCTCGATCGGGAGTGTCCTCGGGCAGCCGCAGCATGTTCATCATGGCCGCGACCCGCTCGCCGTTGAACCGCTGCATCAGGTCATCGCCCAGCGACAGGTAGAACCGGGACTTCCCCGGGTCACCCTGCCGGCCCGACCGGCCACGCAGCTGGTTGTCGATCCGGCGGGACTCGTGCCGCTCGGTGCCCAGCACATACAGCCCACCCAGCTCGACCACCTCGTCGTGCTCGCGGGCAACGTTCTCCTTGGCCTTGGCGATGGCATCCGGCCAGGCCGCCTCGTACTCCTCCGGCGTCTCGGCCGGGCTGAGGCCGATCTCGCGCAACTCGGAGTCGGCGATGAACTCGGGGTTGCCGCCGAGCATGATGTCGGTGCCGCGACCGGCCATGTTGGTGGCGACCGTGACCGCGCCCTTGCGGCCGGCCATCGCGACCACCGCGGCCTCCCGCTCGTGCTGCTTAGCGTTGAGCACCTCGTGCGGGATGCCTCGGCGCAGCAGCAGGTTGGACAGCACCTCGGACTTGGCGACGCTGGCGGTGCCGACCAGCACCGGCTGGCCGGCCTCGTGCCGCTGGGAGATGTCGTCCACCACCGCGGCGAACTTGGCGTCCTCGGTCTTGTAGATCAGGTCGGTCTCGTCGGAACGGATCATCGGCCGGTTGGTCGGGATCGGCACCACGCCCAGCTTGTAGATCTGGTGCAGCTCGGCGGCCTCGGTCTGCGCGGTGCCGGTCATGCCGGAGAGCTTGGAGTAGAGCCGGAAGTAGTTCTGCAGCGTGATGGTTGCCAGCGTCTGGTTTTCCTGCTGGATCTGCACGCCTTCCTTGGCCTCGATGGCCTGGTGCATGCCCTCGTTGTAACGCCGCCCGGCCAGCACTCGACCGGTGAACTCGTCGACGATGAGCACCTCACCGGTGCGGACGATGTAGTCGCGGTCGCGCTTGTAGAGCTCCTTGGCCTTCAGCGCGTTATTCAGGTAACCGACCAGCGGCGAGTTGGCCGCCTCGTACAGGTTGTCGATGCCCAGCTGGTCCTCGACGAACTCGACCCCGGCCTCGGTGACCGCGACGGTGCGCTTGCCCTCCTCGACCTCGTAGTGCTCGTCGCGGCGCATCCGCGGCGCCAGCCGGGCGAACTCCGGGTACCACCGCTGGTTGTCGTCGGCCGGCCCGGAGATGATCAGCGGTGTACGGGCCTCGTCGATCAGGATCGAGTCGACCTCATCGACGATGGCGTAGTTGTGCCCGCGCTGCACCAGATCATCCAGCGACCAGGCCATGTTGTCGCGCAGGTAGTCGAAGCCGAACTCGTTGTTGGTCCCGTACGTGATGTCGCAGAGGTAGGACGTCCGGCGCTGGTCCGGCGTCATGTTGGACAGGATCTTGCCCACCGTCAGGCCGAGGAAGCGGTGCACCCGGCCCATCCAGTCGGCGTCCCGGGAGGCCAGGTAGTCGTTGGTGGTGACCACGTGCACGCCGTCGCCGGACAGCGCGTTGAGGTAGGCCGGCAGCGTGGAAACCAGCGTCTTGCCCTCACCGGTCTTCATCTCGGCGATGTTGCCCAGGTGCAGCGCCGCACCACCCATCAGCTGCACGTGGTAGTGGAACTGGCCGAGGGTGCGCCGGGCGGCCTCGCGGACCACGGCGAACGCCTCCGGCAGCAGCTCGTCCAGCGTCTCGCCGTCGATGTAACGCTGCTTGAACTCGTCGGTGAGCGCACGCAGCTCGGCGTCGGTCAGCTCGACGTAGTCCTCTTCGAGGGTTTCGATGTGATCGGCGATGGAGGTGAGTCGCCGAACCATCTTGCCTTCGCCGGCGCGCAGCAGCTTATTGAGAACCACCCCGCCATGGTACGTGGCGGTTGTCACGGAGAAATACGGATACCGCGCATCTGGCAGCCTGGGCGGCATGACGGAATGGCACGGCGTGCGACTCGCGGGCCTCGAGTTGCGCTCCGCCCGACTGGTATTGCGGCCCTGGCGGCCGGCGGACGCCCCCACGGTCGTCGAGATCATGCGGGATCCGCGGATCTCGGAGTACCTGCCGCTGCCCCGGCCCTATACGCCGGCCGCCGCGCAGGAGTTGGTGACCGCGGCGCCGGCCGACCGGCTGGAGTTGGCGGTGGTCCGCGACGGTCGGGTGGTCGGCGCCATCGGCATCGAGCGGCCGGCCGGCGACCCCGGCAGCGCCGAGATCGGCTATTGGGTGGCCGGCGAGCACTGGGGTGCCGGCTACGCGACCGAGGCAGTCCGGACGCTCGCCCGGTTTGCCTTCGAGCTGGGCCTACACCGGCTGCAGATCCGGGCCGACATCGGCAACGTCGGCTCGGCCCGGGTGGCGTTGCGGGCCGGCTTCGGCTTCGAGGGCATCGCCCGGCTGGGCAGCCGAAGCCAGCATGGGTTGGCCGACCATGCGGTCTTCGCCCGGCTGTCCACCGACTCCGACGCCCAGGTTCCGCCGTCCTGGCCGGAGCTGTCCGAACTGACCGACGGCGTGCTACTGCTGCGCAAGACCCGCCCGGACGACTGGCAGACGCTGCACGCCGAAAGCGGCAACCCGGAATCCCAGCGCTGGGGATTCGGCGAGGAGCACACCGAGCAGGCCGCCATCCAGCGCGCCCAGCTGGCCGGGCTGAACTGGCTGGTGGGGCGTTCGGCCGACCTGATTATCGGCGACGTGGCCACCGGCGCCGCCGCCGGCACCATGAACCTGCGCTGGGTGGGGCCGCCCGACGTCGCGGGCATCGGCTACGGCATCCTGCCGGAATTCCGGGGTCGCCGGTTCACCACCCGGGCGCTCCGGCTGCTCGCCGACTGGGCGTTCGACCAGACCTCCATCGTCCGGCTGGAACTCGGCTGCAAGGTGGACAACGTCGCCTCGGCCCGCTCCGCCGAGCTGGCCGGCTTCGTCCGGGACGGCCGGTTCGCCTCGCGGCTGCGCAACCCGGACGGCAGTTACAGCGACGAGATCGGCTTCGGCCTGACGCGCACCCAGCGGCGCTAGCGGCACAGCGGGCGCCAGCGGCACAGCCGGCGCCAGCGGCACAGCGGGCGCCAGCGGCACTAGCGGTACAGCCGGTGCCAGCGGCACAGCCGGCGCCAGCGGCACAGCCGGCGCCAGCGGCACTAGCGGCACTAGCGGCACTAGCGGTACAGCCGGTGCTTGCCGATGTACTGCACCACCCCGTCCGGCACCAGGTACCAGATCGGCCGGTTGCCAACCACCCGCTCGCGCACCGCGGAGGAGGAGATGGCCATGGCCGGCACGTCCAGCAGCGTGACGATGTCCGGCGGCAGGTGGTCGCCGGACAGGTGGTAACCCGGCCGGGTGACCCCGATCAGGTGGCACATGCCGAACACCACCTCGGCGTCCTTCCAGGACAGGATCGCCTGCAGCGCATCGGCGCCGGTGATGAAGAACAACTCGGCGCCGGGACGGATGGCAGCGATGTCGCGCACCGTGTCCACCGTGTACGTGGGCCCGGGCCGGTCGATATCCACCCGGCTCACCCAGAACGACGGGTTGGACGCCGTGGCCACCACCGTCATCAGATACCGGTGCTCGGCCGGGCTGACCTCCCGGTGCACCTTCTGCCAGGGCAACCCGGTCGGCACGAACACCACCTCGTCCAGGTCGAACAGGTCGGCCACCTCGCTGGCGGCGACCAGGTGGCCGTGGTGGATCGGGTCGAAGGTGCCGCCCATGATGCCCACCCGGCGATTGCGGCCCTCGCGCACCGGCAGGGAGCTGTCCTCCTCGGCGATCATGGCGGCATCGTACGCGCGGGTTAGCGCGGGACGGCCTGACCAGCGACCCTCGATCAGCGCCGGTTGATCAGCGCCGTTCCATCAGCGCCGTTCCATCAGCGCCGTTCCATCAGCGCCGTTCCATCAGCGCCGTTCCATCAGCGCCGTTCCATCAGCGCCGTTCCATCAACGACCTCGATCAGCGCTGCGCCATCGTGGTCGGGGTGATCGGCGCCGGCAGCGCGGTCCGTCCCATCAGGTAACGGTCCACCGCGGCGGCCGCCGAGCGGCCCTCGGCGATGGCCCACACGATCAGGCTCTGGCCGCGGCCCATGTCGCCGGCCACGAACACGCCGGGCACTGCGGTGGCGAACTGCTCGTCGCGGGCCACGTTCCCGCGCTCGGTGAACCCCACCCCCAGTTCGTTCAGCAGCACGGAGCGCTCCGGGCCGACGAAGCCCATCGCCAGCAGCACCAGCTCGCACGGCAACTCGAACTCGCTATCCGGCACCGGTACGAACCGGCCGCCGTCGAATTCCACCTGGTGGGCTCGCAGCGCGGCCACGCCGCCACTGCCGTCATCGACGAATCGCTCGGTGTTGACTGCGAAAACCCGCTCGCCGCCTTCCTCGTGCGCCGAGGACGTGCGCAGGATCAGCGGCCAGGTCGGCCACGGGTTGGCATCGGGACGAGCCTCTGGCGGACGCGGCATGATCTCGAACTGGTGCACCGACGCCGCGCCCTGCCGGTGCGCGGTGCCCAGGCAGTCGGCGCCGGTGTCGCCGCCGCCGATGATGACCACCCGCCTGCCCCGGGCCGAGATCGGCGAGTCGGTCAGGTCCCCCTGCTGCACCCGGTTGGCCGGTGGCAGGAACTCCATGGCCTGGTGGATCCCGGCCAGTTCCCGCCCCGGGATCGGCAGCTCCCGCCAGGCGGTCGCGCCGCCGGCCAGCACCACCGCGTCGTGATCGGCACGCAGCCGCGCGACGCCGAGCTGCACGCCGACCTCCACGCCGACCCGGAATTCGGTGCCTTCGGCGGCCAGTTGCCGGATCCGCCGATCCAGCACCCGCTTCTCCATCTTGAACTCGGGTATGCCGTAGCGGAGCAGTCCACCGATCCGGTCATCCCGTTCGAACACCGTCACCTGGTGACCGGCCCGGGTCAGCTGCTGGGCCGCGGCCAGCCCGGCCGGCCCGGAGCCGACCACGGCCACCCGCCTGCCGGTACGCTGCGCCGCCGGCATCGGCGGCACCCAGCCCCCGGCCCAGGCCCGTTCGACGATCTCCTTCTCCACCTGCTCGATGGTCACCGGCTGCTGACTGATGCCGAGCACACAGGATGCCTCGCACGGCGCCGGGCACAGCCGCCCGGTGAACTCCGGGAAGTTGTTCGTGGCGTGCAGCCGGGTGCTGGCGTCCTGCCAGCGCCCGGAGTGCACCAGGTCGTTCCATTCCGGGATCAGGTTGCCCAGTGGGCAGCCGTTGTGGCAGAACGGGATGCCGCAGTCCATGCACCGGCCGGCCTGCTCGCGGGTCACCGCCTCCTCGGCCGGCTCGTACACCTCGCGCCAGTCCTGGATCCGGACCGCGACCGGACGGCGCTTCGGCAGCTGCCGTGCATGCTTGAGGAAACCGGTGCTGTCGCCCACTGCCGCGCGTTCCTTCCGAGTCGCTGATCCGCACTCGGGACGGCGCCGGCCCGGCCTCGAACATTACCCGGCGCCGGCCGGCGGCACGAATCTCGCAGTCGCCGGCTGTCGGCATAAATCTCGCAGTCGCCGGCCGGCGGCACGAATCTCACAGTCGCCGGCCGGTGGCACGAACCTTGCCGGTAGACGGCTTCGACCGTGGAATCAGCGGACCTGGCCGCTGCCGTAGACGACCCACTTGGTCGAGGTCAGCTCCGCCAGGCCCATCGGCCCGCGGGCATGCAGCTTCTGGGTGGAGATGCCGATCTCGGCGCCGAAACCGAACTCAGCGCCGTCGGTGAACCGGCTGGAGGCGTTCACCAGCACCGCGGCCGCGTCCACCCGGGCGACGAACCGGCGGGCCGTCTCCAGGTTCTGCGTCACGATCACCTCGGTGTGCCCGGACGACCAGCGCCGGATGTGCTCGATCGCCTCGTCCACGCCGGACACCACCCGGGCGGCCAGTTCCAGATCCAGGTACTCCGCGGCCCAGTCGGCCTCGGTTGCCGGCTGCACGCCCGGCTGCTCGGCGAAGACGGCGTCTCCGTGCACCACCACGTCCCGCTCGCGCAGCAGCCCGGTGATCCGCGGCACGAACTCCTCGGCGAGCGCCCGGTGCACCAGCAGCGACTCGGCGGCGTTGCACACGCTCGGTCGGGACAGCTTGGAGTTCAGCACGATCCGTTCGGCCATCGCCAGGTCGGCCTCGGCATCGACGTAGACGTGCACGTTGCCGATGCCGGTCTCGATCACCGGCACCGAGGAGTTCTCCACCACGTAGGAGATCAGGCCGACGCCGCCGCGCGGGATCACCACATCGACCAACCCGCGCGCCCGCAGCAGGTGGCCCACGCTGGATCGGTCGGTGCCGGGCACCAACTGGAGGCAGTCGGCAGGCAGGCCGGCCTTTTCGGCACTCTCGGCCAGCACCGCTACCAGCGCCCGGTTGGACCGGATCGCGGTCGCCGAGCCGCGCAGCAGCGCGCAGTTGCCAGACTTGACGGCCAGCCCCGCCGCATCCACCGTGACGTTCGGCCTCGCCTCGTAGACCATCGCCAACACCCCGAACGGAACCCTCACCTGGCTGAGCTGCAGGCCGTTCGGTCGGACGTAGCCGCGCACCACCTCGCCCACCGGATCGGGCAGCTCGGCCACCTGTCGCAGCCCGTCGGCCATCGCCGCCAGCCGGTCCTCGGACAGGCTCAGCCGGTCGAGGAGCGGTTCGGCGAGGCCGTCCGCCCGGGCGGCCTCGACGTCGGCCCGGTTGGCCGCCAGTATCTCCTCGCTGGCCGCCACCAGCGCCTCGGCCATCGCGTGCAGCGCCCGGTCCTTGACCTCCCGGGTCAGCGGTGCGAGGTGCACCGACGCCGCCTTGGCGCGGCGGGCAACGGCCAGCACCTGCTCCTCGGTCGCCACCTCGTCCATGCTTTCCAGAATAGGCGCGCGCCCGCCGGTCACAGCACGATCAGGTCGTCGCGATGCACCGCCTCGCGGCGCAGTTCGGCCGGCAACTGGTGGGTGGACCGGCCCAACAGCGCGGGCAGATCCTCGCTATCGAAGCCAACCAGGCCGCGAGCCACCACCCGGCCGGACTGGTCGGCCAGCTCGACCGGGTCGCCGGCGGAGAAGTCGCCGGACACCGCGACGATGCCAGCAGTCAGCAGCGACACCCGCCGGCTCACCACCGCGGTTACCGCCCCGGCGTCGAGCACCAGCCGGCCGCGCGGCGTGGTGGCGTGCCGCAGCCAGAACAGCCTGGACGCGGTGCGCCGCCCGGTGGGCGCGAAGTAGCTGCCGCCGGTGCCGGACAGCGCCTCGCCGACCCGGTCGGCCGCGGCGAGCAGCACCGGGATGCCGGCTCCGGTGGCGATGCTGGCGGCCTCGATCTTGGTGGCCATCCCGCCGGTGCCCACCGCCGAGCCGGCACCGGCCAGCCGCACCGGCTCCAGATCCGCGCTGGAGTGCACCTCGGCCACCAGTTCGGCACCGGGGCGGCGCGGGTCGCTGGTGTAGAGGCCGTCGATGTCGGACAGCAGCACCAGCGCGTCGGCACGCACCAGGTGCGCCACCAGCGCCGCCAGCCGGTCGTTGTCGCCGAACCGGATCTCCTCGGTAGCCACGGTGTCGTTCTCGTTCACGATCGGGATCACGCCGAGCGCCAGCAGCCGATCCAGGGTGCGCACCGCGTTGCGGTAGTGGCCGCGCCGGTGCAGGTCGTCGGCGGTCAGCAGCACCTGCCCCACGGTGTGGCCATGCCGGGCGAACGAGGCCGCGTACCGCTCGGCCAGCAGCAATTGGCCGACGCTGGCGGCCGCCTGCTGGGTGGCCAGGTCCCGCGGCCGGCTGGCGAGCCCAAGCGGGCCGATGCCGGCCGCGATCGCGCCGGAGGACACCAGCACCACCTGCTTGCCCGACCGCGCCCGAGTCGCCAGCGCGTCCACCAGGGCGTCCAGCCGGGCTGGCTCCAGCCGGCCACGCCGGGTCAGCGAGGCCGAGCCGACCTTGACGACGGTGCGCGGCGCGGCCGCGATCAGCGCCCGGCCGGCAGCCGAACTCGGCACGGCTACTGCTCCGGCGGTCCGGCCAGCCGGTCGGCGCCGGCCAGTTCCTCGTCACTGCGGTGCACCCGGCGGGACCGCTTGCTGGCCAGCCGCTCGTCGGCGCCACGCCGGACGCTCTGCTCGAGCCGGTCGTCGAAGCCACGCCTGGTCGGCTGGTACCGCTGCTCGGCCAGCTCGCCGGTGGGTGCGAAGTCGAAGACGTAGTCGCCGATGGTCACGCTCGCTCCGGGCTGGGCTCCGAGCCGGGCCAGCTCGTCCTCGACACCGAGCCGGGCCAGCCGATCTGCCAGGAAGCCGACCGCCTCGTCGTTGTCGAACTGGGTCTGGCGTACCCAGCGTTCCGGCTTGCGGCCACGCACGACGAACCCGCCCTCGACCTCCGGATCCTCGCTCACCGTGAAGCCGGAGTCATCGATCGGCGGCGGGCTGAGCACGATCGGCGCGGCGGGCATCGCCTGCTGGCCGGCCCGGTGCTCGGCCACCATCTGCGCCAGGGCGAAGGTGAGCTCGCGCAGCCCGGCGTGCGACACGGCTGAGACGCCGAACACCCGGTAGCCGCGCTCGGTCAGCTCCGGGGTGACCAGCTCGGCAAGCTCGGCGGCCTCCGGCACGTCCAGCTTGTTCAGCGCCACCAGCCGCGGCCGGTCGGCCAAGTCGCCGAGGCTGGCCGAGTACTGGGCGAGTTCGGCCTCGATCGCCGCCAGGTCGCTGACCGGGTCGCGGCCCGGCTCCAGCGTGGCGCAGTCGAGCACGTGCACCAGCACCGCGCACCGCTCGATGTGCCGCAGGAAATCCAGGCCGAGCCCCTTGCCCTGCGCGGCGCCGGGGATCAGGCCCGGCACGTCGGCCACCGTGTAGGTCAGCTCGCCCGCGCTGACCACGCCGAGGTTCGGCACCAGCGTGGTGAACGGATAGTCGGCGATCTTGGGCCGGGCCGCGGACAGCGCCGCGATCAGCGACGACTTGCCGGCCGAGGGGAAGCCGACGAGGCCGACGTCGGCCACCGATTTCAGCTCCAGCACCACGTCCAGCGTCTCGCCCGGCTCGCCGAGCAGGGCGAAGCCCGGCGCCTTACGGCGTGGCGAGACCAGCGCGGCGTTGCCGAGCCCGCCCCGGCCGCCGGTGGCGACCACGTACCGGGCGCCGGCGCCGGTCAGGTCGGCCAGCACCGTGCCGTCCTGGGCGTGCACCACCGTGCCGTTGGGCACCGCCAGCTCCAGGTCCTCACCGTCGGCGCCGTTGCGGTGCTTGCCGGCACCCGGCCGGCCGTTGCCGGCCTTCTGGTGCGGACGGTGGTGGAAGTCCAGCAGCGTGTGCACCTGCGGATCCACCACCAGCACCACGTTGCCGCCGCGACCGCCGTTGCCACCGTCCGGGCCGCCCAGCGGCTTGAACTTCTCTCGGTGGACCGAGGTGCATCCGTGGCCGCCGTTGCCGGAGGTGACGTGCAGCACCACCCGGTCGACGAAGCTCACCATGGCAGGCAGTCCTTCCGTGCGGGCGTCGAAGCGCACCGCTGTCCTGAAAACCAGCGAGCGGGCCCCGGATTCCCGGTGCCCGCCTGCGTGGAGTGAATCGGTGTGGAGTGAGGGGTCAGCTCTCGATCGGGACGATGCTGACCATCTTGCGCCCGCGCCGGCTGCCGAACTGGACGTTGCCGTCGGCCAGCGCGAACAGCGTGTCGTCGCCGCCCCGGCCGACCAGGTCGCCCGGGTGGAACTTGGTGCCGCGCTGGCGTACCAGGATCTCCCCGGCGCTCACCAACTGGCCGCCGAAGCGCTTGACGCCGAGCCGCTGGGCGTGCGAATCCCGGCCGTTGCGGGAGGAGGACGCACCCTTCTTGTGTGCCATGGGGCTACTTCTTTCCGCTCTCGATGCCGGTGACCCGGATCTGCGACAGCTGCTGCCGGTGGCCGATCCGCTTGTGGTAGCCGGTCTTGTTCTTGAACTTGTGGATCCGGATCTTCGGGCCCTTGACCCGGGCGACGACCTCGCCGGTGACCGAGACGCTCGCCAGCGCGGCGGCGTCGGTGGTGACCTGCTCGCCATCGACCAGCAGGATCGCCGGCAGCGCGATGCTGGCGCCGGGCTCGGCGTCCAGCTTCTCGACGGTCACGACGTCGCCGACCGCGACCTTGTACTGCTTGCCGCCGGTTTTGACGATGGCGTACACCGTGAATCCACTCCTGTCGAAATCATCTGGCTGCTGCGGCGGGTGTCCGGGTCTCCCGGACGCACCTGACGCTCACGCAAGAACGGCCCACTGACGCGCTGTGGGCCGTAGTACAGATTACGGCACTCGGCCCCGGACAGGCAAAGCGGGCCGGGACGAGCACCGCAACCGGCTCAGCCCTCGCTGACCGCGGTACCTGCCGGCGGCCCGGCCGGCCGGCTGGCGGCCCGCCGGCGGCGCGGCCGGGTGGCAACCGACGGCTCGGCCGGCTGCTCCGTCGGTTGCGGCTCGGACTCGTGGACGGCGCCGTCGGAATCGGCCTCGGCCAGCCGGTCGTGATCGTCCTCCAGCTTGCTGGTCGCCGCCGCGATGGCCGCGATGGCACTGGCCGCGGCCCGCCGCTTCTCGGGATCGACCACCTGCTCGGCCGGATCCGGCTTGGCGGCCTTGGCACCGTTCGCCGACTTCGCCGCCCGGCTGCGCCGGCCGCGGGCCGGCCGCTCCTCCTCGCCGGACGCCGGCTGGCCGCCGTTGCCACCGCCGGACTTGCGATCCACCGGCTCCAGATGCACGATCACACCCCGGCCGTGGCAGTGCTCGCACGGTTCGCTGAACGCCTCCAGCAGGCCCTCACCGACCCGCTTGCGGGTCATCTGGACCAGTCCGAGCGAGGTCACCTCGGCCACCTGGTGCTTGGTCCGGTCGCGGCCCAGGCACTCGGTGAGCCGGCGCAGCACCAGTTCCCGGTTGCTCTCCAACACCATGTCGATGAAGTCGATCACCACGATGCCGCCGAGATCCCGCAGCCGCAGCTGCCGGACGATCTCCTCGGCCGCCTCCAGGTTGTTGCGGGTCACCGTCTGCTCCAGGTTGCCGCCGGAGCCGGTGTACTTGCCGGTGTTGACGTCGACGACGGTCATCGCCTCGGTGCGGTCGATCACCAGCGAACCGCCCGAGGGCAGCCACACCTTGCGATCCAGCGCCTTGGCCAGCTGCTCGTCCACCCGGAGATCCCGGAACAGGTCGGTCTCGGCCGTGTGCAGGCTGATCCGGTCGGCCAGGTCCGGCGCGATATTGCCGACGTAATCGGTCAGCGTGCGGTGCATCTCGCTGCCGGAGACGACGAGCTTGGTGAAGTCGTCGTTGAAGATGTCGCGGACCACCCGGATGGCCAGGTCCGGCTCGCCGTGCACCAGCATCGGGGCCTCGGACTTCTTGGTGGCCTTGGCGGTGATCGACTCCCACTCGGCCTTGAGCCGCTCGACGTCGGAGATCAGGTCCTGCTCGGAGGCACCCTCGGCGGCTGTGCGCACGATCACCCCGGCCTCGTCCGGCACGACCTTCTTCAGGATCGACTTGAGCCGGCTGCGCTCGGTGTCCGGCAGCTTGCGGCTGATGCCGGTCATGCCGCCGCCCGGGACGTAGACCACGAACCGGCCGGGCAGCGAGATTCTGGCTGGTCAGCCGGGCACCCTTGTGCCCGATCGGGTCCTTGGTCACCTGCACCAGCACCGTGTCACCGGAGCTCAGGGCGTTCTCGATGGAGCGAGCCTTGCCGGCCAGGCCGGCCGAGTCCCAGTTCACCTCACCGGCATAGAGCACCCCGTTGCGCCCCCGGCCGATATCGACGAAGGCGGCCTCCATGCTGGGCAGCACGTTCTGCACCCGGGCGAGGTAGACGTTGCCGACCGCGCTGGCCGCGCTGGCCCGGGTCACGTAGTGCTCGACCAGGATGTCGTCTTCCAGCACCGCGATCTGGGTGCGGTCGCCGTTCTGGCGGACCGCCATCACCCGCTCCACCGACTCCCGGCGGGCCAGGAACTCGGCCTCGGTCAGGATCGGCGCCCGGCGCCGGCCGGAGTCCCGGTTGTCCCGGCGGCGCTGGCGCTTGGCCTCCAGCCGGGTCGAGCCCTTGACGCCGCGCACGCCGTCGTCGTCGGCCGCGCCGGCCTTGGACCGGCTGCTGTCGCGGATGTGCACCACGGTGTTGGGCGGATCGTCGTCGGAGGCCTCCACCGCATCGGCGCCGGTGGCCCGCCGCCGCCGGCGACGCCGGCGGGCGCTGGCAGACAGCGCCGCCTCGGCCACCTCGTCGGCATGCTCGGCGTCGAGTTCCTCGCCGTCCTGCTCGGTCTCGGCTTCCTCGGCGGGAGTGTCCCCACTGGCCTCGCCGGCACCCTTGCCGCGACCACGCCGGCCTCGCCGCCGACGACGACGGGAGCTCTCGGACTCGCTGGCGTCGGCTTCGGCCGGCTCGGTGTCGGCTGGTTCGCTATCGGTCGGCTCTACCTCAACTGGCTCGGCTTCCTCGGCCGGAGCCGCCTTGCTGGAGCGTCGGCGGCGCGGCGCTGGAGCCGCCGGCGGCTGGAAGATCACGGAGGGCGCGACCGGCGGAGGTGCGGAGAGCCCGGGTGCGCTGGGCTCGGCCTCAAGTTCGGCCGCGGCCGGCTGCCCCAACCCGCCGGTCTCGGCGGCGGTCGGCGAAGCCTTCTTGGCGGCCCGCTTGCGGGGCGCCTTCTTGGCCGGCGGAGCGTCCCCGGTGGCTGGCTCACCCGCGGCAGCGGCGGGCTGACTCGGCGCAGCGGTCGCGGGCTCAGCGGTCCTGGGCTCAGCGGTCGCGGGCGCGGCGGTCGCGGCCGGTTCGCTCGAGGCGGCCTTCCTGGCCGCCCGCTTCCGGGGTGCCTTCTTCGCCGGCGCGCCTGCTTCGCTCGGGCCCGGCTCGCCGGTCGCCGGAGCAACCGGCGCGGCCGGATCGAGGTTCGGCGCCAGTCCCGGCTCGGCTCCGGATTCCGGGCCGGCCGCGGTTGGGGCGGCCTTGGCGGCGGCCTTCTTGGCTGGTGCCTTGCGAGCCACCTTGCGGGCGGCCTTTGCCGGCGGCTGCCCCGGGCCACCGGCCGTCGGCTCGCTGCCGGCAGCCGCCGGTTGGTCGGGTGTCCCGGCAGCAGCGGCGCCGGCAGCAGCAGTGGTCTCAGCGGAGGTAGCGGCAGCGGCCTTGGCGGCCTTCTTGGCCGGTGCCTTGCGGGCCGCCTTCTTGGCCGGTCTACTCGGCGCGCCGTCGGCAGCCGGCTGGTCGGACGTGGAATCGGTATTGGTGGGTTCGGTGTCGAGCATCTGCTCGGTGTGCTCCTTCTCACCACCGGGGCCGAGTGCGGCGAAACCCGGAAGTACCCGGGTCACCGGCATCCAGCCGCGCAGCGGCGGTTTTGGCGGCCAGCCCGCAAGCGGGCCGCGAAGTCTGGTCTTCCCGCGGCCTGGGCCGCCGGAAAAGCCCTGTCGGCGGGAGCCGGCGGGGCGATCCTGCTGGAAGCTATCTCGTCGAAAGCTCTATCCTGCGCAACGGATCCGCTACACCCGCGGCCTCATCGACCGGTCCCTGCGCCAGCCGAGTGGCCCGAACGGGCTCCGACGGGGCGAAACCGGCGACCGACCGCAGTGCGGCGAGAACATCGTCGGGTCGCACCGCGGGAATAGCCTGCCGCACGACCATCACCATTATCGCACGCCGAGCGGACGAGCCGGTTGCCGACACCGCGGAATCGTCCGAGCCTGGCGAGACGGTCACCGACAGCACCGGTCGGCGGGCGTCGATCTCCCGGCGGCCGTCCTTGGTCAGCCGCTCCACCAGCACCTCACCGGCCTGCAGGAAAGCTGCCACGGCGGCGGCCAGTTCTGCCGGGTCGGCAGCCAGCTCCAGTTGCCAGCGGGACGCCTGGATCGCCTCGGCCAGCGAGCCGGCCGGGCAGTCGGCGGCGTCCACCGCCTCCAGCACGTCCAGGCCCGGCGGAAGCACCGCGTCCAGGGCGGCGGCCACCTCGGCCGGATCCCGCCGTTCGGCGAGCGCGATCTCGAGGTACTCGGCTTCGGAGGCCACCCCGGTCGGCGCGGCCCCGACGTAGGAGATCTTCGGATGCGGATGGAAGCCGGCCGAGTAGGCCATCGGGATGCCGGCTCGGCGCAGCGACCGCTCGAAGGCCCGCGCGAAGTCGCGATGTGAGCAGAACCGCATCCGGTCGCGCTTGGCGTAGCGCAGCCGGATCCGCTGCACCGGCGGCACGTGTACCGCGTCCGGCGTCCGCCGGCCGCTCATGCCATCGCCTCCCCGCCGAAGCACGGCATTGCCCTCATCGCTTGGCCGCCAGTGGCAGCAGCGACCGTCCGGTCGGGCCGATCTGGATGTCGGTGCCCATGCTCGGGCACACACCGCAGTCGAAGCACGGCGTCCACCGGCAGTCGTCCTGCTCGTAGCCGGTCAGCGCGTCCTGCCAGTCGTCCCACAGCCACTGCTTGTCCAGCCCGGAGTCCAGGTGGTCCCACGGCAGCACCTCGTCGGCGTCGCGCTCCCGGGTGGTGAACCAGGCCAGGTTCACCGGCCCGTCGCCGAAGACCGCCTCGGCCGCCGCGACCCACCGCTGATAAGAGAAGTGCTCGGTCCAGCCGTCAAACCGGGCCCCGGTGCGCCAGGCCCGCTCGATCACCGCGCCCACCCGGCGGTCCCCCCGCGACAGCAGGCCTTCGATCAGCGACGGCTCACCGTCGTGGTAGCGCATGCCGATGTTGCGGCCCAGCGACCGGTCGGCGTTGATGGCCGCCCGCAACGTGCGCAGCCGGCCGTCCACTACCTCGGGGGCAGCCTGCGCGGCCCACTGGAACGGCGTGTGCGGCTTCGGCACGAAGCCGCCGATGGACACCGTCGCCCGGATGTCCTTCGAGCCGGTCGCCGCCCGGCCGGCCCGGATCACGTCGTGCGCCATCCGGGCGATCTCCAGCACGTCCTCGTCGGTCTCGGTGGGCAATCCACACATGAAGTAGAGCTTCACCTGCCGCCAGCCCGAGGAGTACGCCGCGGTCACCGTGCTGATCAGGTCGTCGTGGCTGACCATCTTGTTGATCACCCGGCGCAGCCGCTCGGAGCCACCTTCCGGTGCGAAGGTCAGCCCGCTGCGCCGGCCGTTGCGGGAGAACTCGTTGGCCAGGTCGATGTTGAAGGCATCCACCCGGGTGGACGGCAGCGACAGCGAGACGTTCGACTCCGAGTACCGGTCGGCCAGTTGCTTGGCCAACGGGCCGATCTCGGAGTGGTCGGCCGAGGACAGCGAGAGCAGGCCCACCTCGTCGAAGCCGGTCGCGGCCAGGCCCTGCTCCACCATCCGGCCGATCGCCGGCAGCGAGCGCTCCCGCACCGGACGGGTGATCATGCCGGCCTGGCAGAACCGGCAGCCCCGGGTGCAGCCGCGAAAGATCTCCACCGACATCCGCTCGTGCACCGACTCGGCCATCGGCACCAGCGGCGTCTTCGGGTACGGCCAGGAGTCCAGGTCCAACACGGTGTGCTTGCGCACCCGGTCCGGCACCCGGTCCCGGTTCGGCGTCACCTCGGCGATCGCGCCGTCCGGGCGGTACCGCACGTCGTAGAAGCGCGGCACGTATACCCCGCCGGACTCGGCCAGCCGGGTCAGCAACTCGTCCCGGCCGCCCGGTGAGCCCTCTCGCTTGAACTCGGCGATCACGTCGGTGATGGCGCCAACCACCTGCTCGCCGTCGCCCAGCACCGCGGCGTCGAGAAAGTCGGCCACCGGCTCGGGGTTGAACGCCGCGTGGCCGCCGGCCAGCACGATCGGGTCATCCTCGCCGCGGTCTCGCGCCTGCAGCGCAATGCCGGCCAGGTCGAGCGTGGTGAGCAGGTTGGTGTAGCCGAGTTCGGTGGCGAACGACACCCCGAGCACGTCGAAGGCCCGCACCGGCCGGTGCGCATCCACGGTGAACTGCGGCACGCCGTGCTCCCGCAGCAACGCCTCCAGATCCGGCCACACCGCGTAGCAGCGCTCGGCCAGGCAGTCCGGCCGCTCGTTGAGCACCTCGTAGAGGATCTGCACGCCCTGGTTGGGCAGGCCCACCTCGTAGGCGTCCGGATACAGCAGCGCCCACCGGACGACGGCGGCGTCCCAGTCCTTGACCCGGGAGTTCAGCTCACCGCCGACGTACTGGATGGGCTTGGCCACCCGCGACAGCAGTGGTTCGAGCTGGGGAAACAGGCTGGTGCTCACGAGTTCCCATGGTACGGACAGCCCGGGCGCGCTTAGTCCGTCGGGCGCGCTAAGCGCATGTCCGCTATAGCAGCCTCTAACTGAGGACGTCGATAGGACTGTCCCTTGAGAGGCTCGCCGTCCGCTGACGGATCTTTAGTCATATTCGACATATGAATAACGTCCAAGATGACATCTATGTCCAAGCCATATTGCACAGCGATGCCTGACACGACGTAGATGGTGTCACCCAGTCCATCGGCGATATCAGTTAAGTCACCGCGCGAGATAGCTTGAGAAAGCTCTGTCACTTCTTCCCGCAGTTTCCTAACGAATTGCTGAACTTCGGCTTCCGGCAAATTAGGGGTTGGACGTTAACGCACAGGCCGACCGAACCGGTGATTGAAGGCCGAGAGTCGGTCCGTCAAACTCCTTACCTTGATCATCGCGGCGGAAACAAACTGCGCAACGCATCCAAACTCGCAGCGTGGGCCTTTTCAGTAAGGCCATTATCCTGAAGCTTTGAATAGATCCGTGGGTGTATATATACCCGCATACGCTTTACATACTGATCGAAAGACGATTGATGAAGCTGCAAGTTCGACGAAATCTTGAAAAGCTCGCCCATATATTTATGGTCTTCGTCCGTATAGACTAGTACGTTGGCTGCAGAAGTATCGCGAGACACTCGAGGAAGGTCTATTAAAATCTCGCCTGGCCTAATTTTCAGGTTATTGTGCACTTCCTCAAGAGCTTCTCGGATAGTCCGATGTAGCGTCTCGTCAGCCAACGGACTTTGCGCCCGCGTGCGTGAAAAAATGACATGGTCGGGGTCACGGCCTGAAATTACAGACTTGCCGGAAATTGTGAGCAGTCGTCGATAGATGACGCGCCGCGATTCCAGCAAATCCTTCATCGGATTCACTGCCAATGGATCGATCGCACCGTCATCCTGCGCGTATTCGTACCTCGTGTTGAGCCAACGCAGCGCTCCGTCTGAACCCATGTGCAACGTGTCTTTAATATACGAGTCAAAGTCAAATAAACCCGCTTGTATGAGCGATGCAATCTGAAACTTCAACATTGACTGAACGGCTCGGTTAGTACGATGCCAATAAGCCGTTTGAATGTTCCAGTATCGAGTTAGTATACCGTGCTCCAGATAAGACATTGCACGTTCGGTGACGCCAAGCGCAATTTTGGCCGCACCACCGTCACGTAGCCAATCTGATTCATCTGGGACAACTAGAGATTCGAATATGGGACTTGCTTCCAAGCCCACGCCGAACTGCAGTCCTGCCGCTCGACTATCGTCTCGAAGGTATGCCAATTTCTCTACATCGAGTGGACCAGAAAGCAACGCGGCCAATAAGCCTTGCAGCGGTGTTTTCGGATGGCGCTGTCTCTCGCGCACCTCGGACCAAACAAGCCCTAGAGACTCGACTACGTCGGGAAGCGTACGGCCCCGTTCGTCAGTGATGCCTCCGAGGTATGCGCCCAGTTCTGTAGTTTGATCGCCCAGTACGTCGTCTAATATCTCCTCATCATCGCGAATGTTTGCAGTCCGGACCGAAGGATCGAAGTCGCGCGCATCGATGAAGTCCTCGAACATATGGAGAAAGTGGTAATGGCCCATCTGGTTCAACAGCGCCGGAAATAAGGCAGCTTGCACGTCAAGCGCCGAGATCTCCAACCGCACTTGCCAATTATTCAGCAGATGACCGATGCTCTCTCTCATTAAATCGTAGGCGTGGGCGGCGTGTATATACCGGGTTTGCGTGGCACCGGGCAAGGTCCAGAAGAGTAGATCAAGCTGAGGCAAGTTGTGGAACCGTTGAAAGAGCGGGTGCGACATAATTCGATCCACGCGACCGGTGCTATGTATCCTTCCACCCTTACCAGGGATTACAGCCCCACGTTCTGGCGCCAGAGATAACTCGGGTATACGCATCACAGATAGGCTATATTTTCCTACGCGATCCAAGCCATTGCTGACTTCTTCCGCTGACTGGAAATATTTACCTCCGGGCCTCGGGTTCCGCAGCCGCGCTTTCAGAGCCTCGATCGCATCCCAATTACCGCCTCCGACCACTTGAGCCACTTTAGGACGCACCGCATCGTCCTTTAGGAATTTACTTAACATTACTCCAAAAGCATGAAGATCTTGGTAAGGGAAATATTTCCTCAAGTCGCTTCGTCTAAGTCGGTTATTGGTCCAATTCGAAACAATCAGGCGCAATCCTGACGGAACATATTCGGTGGTAGTAAAGAGGTAGATAAGCTCCTCTTCGCCGCTCGTATCCCCTTCTATGGGAGGGAAATTCTTACTTGACCCAAGATCTACAATAATCGCAGAAGGATCATCGCCGAGACGCACTAGCACGTTTTCTGGCTTTAAATCGCAATGCATAACGTGATTTGCATGTAGGTAGGCGAGGCCCCGTAGGCAGTCCTTAAGAGCGCGGAAGACATCCTCTCCCGAAACTTTAGGAGTGCGGGCATATGTAAAGAGATCGACTCCATCAATGAATTCAGTGGCAATAAAGGGATATTCTTCGTTCAAGAGTTCGATTGTCGAAAAATCAGTTATTTTGGATACATTTTGGTGGCTGAGACTCGCTTGTCTTACAAGCTCATTCTCATAGCTCGCGAGAAAATGGCTCATGTCGAGTTGAGCGCGCAGATCGGTTCGAGGGAGAAAGATTTTCAAGGCTCGGCGGAGTCGCTTCCGATAGAGTGCTCGCAGCACGACGCTAGAGCCACCCATGCCGAGGATGGTCGCAGACTCAGGCGTTACAACATTCCAGTTGGAATCTGCGGGTTCATACTCGGCGGGAAAGGCCGAGGCAATTTCTTCGACCAGTTGAACTCTATCGTCTTGAGCCAAGGTAGGTCCTTGAGTGAGGTGGGATGATCCGCCTTGTCATAGGCTGGCCGCGATCCTACTCGGAGGTTCGAGACCTCATCGTGCCAACCAGAAGCACACTTCTTCGGTTTGGCAAGTAGATATAGCAACCCTCGCAGGTAGATCGCATCACCATACGTCTGGATGTTAAACACATCATCTGGATCCGAGTGTCACATCTGCATTCCGCGCCGTCTTATGTCAATCGCGGGTATTACTTCGCGTGCTCAGCGCGGTCGCGGACCCCGGCGCAGCGGGACGGGTGCCGGCGGTCGATCCGGCAGCGGGACGTCGGCCGCCTGCGCCACGCCGAGCGGGCTAAAGCTGTGGTTGGGGAACAGTGCCGACAGCGAGCCGACGCCCAGCCGCTTCTGGGCGAGTTCACCGAGCACGTCGAAGATCTCGTTCAGGCCGGGCACGTCGCCGGAATCCAGCGAGCTGGCGCTCAGCGGCGTCCACCTGCCGTGCACGGTGCCGCCGACCAGGCCGCCGCCGAGCAACCACACCACGCTGCCGTGGCCGTGGTCGGTGCCGCCGCTGGCGTTCATCGCCACCCGCCGGCCGAACTCGGTGACCACCGCCACGGTGACCCGCTTGCGCCGCTGCGGGCCCAGATCGGTAAGGAACGCGGCCAGCGACGCAGCCGCCGAGGCCAGGTTGCGGTCCAGCTGGTTGACCTCGTCGGTGTGGGTGTCCCAGCCGCCGACGTCGACCGTTGCCACCTGCATGCCGACCTCGGCCCGCAGCAGGGTGGCCAGGTCCTTCAGCGCGGTGGAGAAGTTCCCGGACGGGTACACCGCACCGTTCTGCACCCCGGCCTTGGCCTGGGCGCTGGCCGCGGTGGCCAGCGCCGCGAGGGTGGTCGGCACGTCCTCACCGAGCGGCCCGGACAGCCCCCGGTACATGGTGGTGATGGCCGCCTCGGATTGCGGTGCTACGCCGGACCAGCCCGGGAAGACGAAGTTCTTCAACGAGCTGACCACCAGCGAGGCCTGCTCACCGGACAGCGCGGCCGGCAGCGTCTGCCCGCTCGCCACCGCCCGGAAGGTGGTGCCCGGTCCGAGCTGGGCCAGCGCGCGATCCAGCCAGCCGGTGGTGGAGGTGTCCGAGCCGCGTTCCAGGTAGGACTGCGCCTGGAAGTGGCTGCGGCTGATGCCGCCGGTGGAGACGGCCGGCACGAAGGCCAGCTCGCCGCTGTTCCAGAACGGGAGCAGCGGGCTGAGCGCGGAGTTCAGCGCCCAGCCACCGCTGCCGGCCAGCGGGCTGAGCCCGGTCGGGACTAGCTTCGGCCGCACGCTGGTCAGGTAGTCCAGGCCGAGGTCGGAGCTGGCCGGCACCAGGATCCGCAGGCCGTCGGCGGCGCCGCGCATGAAGATGGTGATCAGCGTGTTGCCGTTGCCGGCGCCGGGCACGGCGTAGGCCGCCCGGGTGGTGACCAGCTGGCTGCCGAGCGCGGCAACCCCGACCATGCCGAGGCCGGCCAGGAAGGTGCGCCGGGTGTGGCCGCCGCGCCAGGACGCGTCCTGCTCGCACAGCTCGGTCCGTACCCGGTGAGCCTGCCGGGCCAGCAGGGCGTCGCCGGTCGGCGGCCCGTTCGTCGAGATGTCAGTCATCGCAGCGCGAACTCCGGTGCGTCGAGGATCAGTGGGACCAGATGGGCCAGGTACCAGCGCAGCGCCGACTTGGCCAGCGGGGTGCTGGCCGGCTCGCCGAGGAACGTCTGCAACGCCTGCTGGTGGGCGGCGGGCAGCCTGCTGCCGGTCAGCCGGATGCACAGCGCCGTGATCGCCGCGCCGCTGGTGGCCGGCGCCTGGCTGCCGTACATCGTGGTGAGGTCGATCGGGTCGAAGCCGTCCCACCAGCTCTGGGCGAAGCCGCGGTGGTACTCCCACAGGTTGAGCAGGGTGCCCGAGGAGCGCCAGGCCGCCGCGACGTCCGGATAGCCGTTGGGCGGCGACCAGTCCAGCGGCACCTGGCCGATCGAGGAGCTCATCCAGTGCAGGGTGGGCAGCGTCTTGGTCAGCACGCCCGTGCCATAGCCGAAGATTCGCACGGTGGCCAGCAGGTTCTCCAGCGGCCGGCGCACCTTGGCGCCCCGGCTGGTCCAGAACTCACTGGAGGCCGGATCAGCACCGACAGCATCGGCAGGATCCGGGTGTCGTTGTCGAGGTAGGCCTGGGCGATCTCGGCCACCAGGCTCGGGGTCGGGGTGTCGGAGACGAACCGCACGCAGAGCTTCTGCGCCAGCCGGCTGGCCGTCTTGGGATGCCGGGCCAGGTAGGTCAGGTAGGCGTCGCCGGCCGCCTCGCCGCCGGCCGCGGTGCTGTTCGGATGCGAGAAGCCCATCACCGTGATCGGGCCGACCCAGTGCTTGTTGGGGTTGTAGACGTAGTTGTAGTCGGCGTCGGTGGTGCGGCCGGTGAGGATCTTGGCCGAGTTCTTGACGTCGTCCTCGGTGTAGTTGCCGGCGCCGACGGTGTGCAGTTCGAGCAGCTCGCGGCCGTAGTTCTCGTTCACCGCCGTCTTGGTGGACTGGGCCAGCGACAGGTACTGCAGCATGGCGGGGTTCCTGGCCGAGGCCAGCAGCATGTCGGTGAAGGAGCCGAAGGCGTACTTGCGGACCACGTCGCGGTCCATGGTGTGCCGGCTGGTCCACACGCCGTCGCTGTGGTTGGCCACGTTGAGGTGGTTGGCGAAGAAGTCCACCACCGACTCGTAGAGCTGGGCCGGGACTCCAGGCCTGCAGGCCCAGGGTCACCTGGGTCAGCTGGTCCATCATCTCCCAGCCGTACTCGTTGCCGTTGCCCTTCAGCCAGGCCCGGACGTCCTTGGGCGACAGTCCGAGCAGGCTGCCGTGCGCGGCGATGGCCGGATGCGCCGCGTAGCCGGTGGGCATCGCCAGCTGCCGCGCCCACCAGCCGTCGTAGCCGTAGCTGGCCAGCTCCGCGCGGGTGGCCGGCGAGTCGCCGAAGCCGAACCGGGCCAGCAGCAGCGACGGCGGATCCCAGGACATCGGCGCGTGCGCGGTGTGCGGCGCGTTCGCCACCGCCGCCGCGATGGAGGGCCAGATCGTGGTCGCCACCGGTATATCACTCTCCGTGCTGCTGGTAATTACGGAGAGTTAAGCAGGTTAAGTCGCGGTGAGGCGAGCTTCGGCTAACTGTTTGATAACTTTCCGGGCCGCCGGTCAGGCCCACCCGTGCGGCGTCGCGCTACGGGTCTGCCGGTGGATGGACTGCAGCAGCCCGAGCGCGATGCCCATGCGCGAACATCGAGGAGCCGCCGTAGGAGACGAACGGCAGTGGCAGCCCGGTGACCGGGGTCAGGCCGAGATTCATCCCGACGTTCTGAAAGGTCTGGAAGCCGATCCAGCAGACGATGCCGGCCGCGACCAGCCGGGCGGCGCCGGTGGCGGCGGCCGCTATCCGCAGCCCGCGCCAGAGCAGCACCCCGAATGCCGGCGATGATCGCCGCCGAGCCGAGGAAGCCCAGCTCCTCCCCCGCCACCGAGAACACGAAGTCGGTCTGCTGCTCCGGCACGAACGCACCGCGGGTCTGCGCGCCGTGGAACAGCCCCTGCCCGAACAGGCCGCCGTGCGCGATGGCGATGTGCGCCTGGGTGATGTTGTAGGCCACCCCCTGCGGATCCCGGCCGGGATGGGTGAAGGCGGCGAACCGGGCCAGCTGGTAGTCGGCCAGCACGCCGGCCTTGACGGCCAGCACCGCGCCGAGCCCGGCAAGCAGCAACAGGCCGAGAATCCAGCCCGGCCGCATCCCGGCCGCGATCAGCACGCCGAGCGCCGCGGCGGCCACCACCAGCGCCGAGCCGAGATCCGGCTGCAGCATGATCAGCACCAGCGGCGGCAGCAGCACCCCGGCGGCCAGCAGCAGCTCCCGGCCGCCGGGCGGCGCCCGGCCGGACGGCGGCCCGCTGCGCGAACAGCACCGCGAGCGCCACGATCACCCCGAGCTTGGCAAACTCCGCCGGCTGGATCTCGAAGCCACCGCCGATCACGATCCAGGCGTGCGCACCGTTGATGGTGGAGCCGATCGCGAACACCGCCAGCAGCCCGACCAGGCTGGCCAGGTAGAGCAGCGGCCCGATCAGCCGGAGCAGCCTGGCATCGACTCGGGCGGTGCCCAGCAGCAGCACGGCGCCGAGGGCGGTGTTCAGCAGGTGCTTGGCCAGGTAGGTCTGCGGATTGCCGCCGGCCAGCTGCAACCGGGTGCGGGTGGCCGACCAGACCAGCAGCGCCCCGACCAGGCAGAGCAGCAGGGCGGTGATCAGCAGCACCCAGTCATAGCGCGGCAACCGGCGCTCACCGGCGGGCGTGCGCAGCGGCGTGGCCAGCGTCAGCGCGGTCATCGGCTGCTGCCGGTCGGCCGCGCAGAGGTCGTCGAGCCGGACGGCCGGGGCAGCGCATCCGGCGTGCCCTGCGGGCTGCCGGACGGGCCGGGCGTCCGGGCCGGCGAAGCCACCGCCGCCGTGCTGGTCGCGACCGGCCGCGCGGTCGGCAGCCGGCTCGGCTTGGGCAGCTTGCTCGCCGGCCGGGCGCCGGGCGTGGTCGGCGCGCCGTGCGCACCGAGCAGGCCCTCCCAGATCTCGCGGGACATCGGCGCCGCGGCCGAGGCGCCGGTGCCGGCCTGCTCGACCATGCCGACCACCACGTACCGGGCGGTGTTCACCGAGGCGCCCGGCTGCACCGGCCCCCAGGACGCCAGCCACGACGTGTCCAGCTTGCCGTACACCTCGGCGGTGCCGGTCTTGCCGCCGATCAGGGTCTTGATCGGCGAGCCGTCGAAGGCCAGCGCTCCGGAGACCGCGTGGTTGTCCTGGAAGTGCAGGGAATCGGCAAAGAAATCAAGGTACTTCTTGGCCACCGGCAGCTTGCGGACCACCTTCGGGTTGATCGTGCGGACCAGCTTGCCCTGCGGATCCAGCACCGCCCAGCCGAGCGTCGGGGCGTACAGCGTGCCGCCGTTCACCATGGCGCCGTAGGCCAGGGCCAGCTGCAGCGGGGAGACCGTGGTGTCGCCCTGGCCGATCGCGGTGTCGGCGTTGTTGCCGGCGAAGAACCGCCAGCCGTCGGTGCAGTTCTCCGAGGCCAGCTCGGTCAGGTACGCCCGGTCGCCGGCGTTGGCCACGTCCGGATAGCCACGCCTGGCCGCGGCACAGTAGTCGGCCTTGTTCGCCTTCCACAACGCCATCCGGTTCTCCCGCGACCCGATCGAGCCGCCGGCCTGCTCGTCGGCGGGCAGGTCGATGCTGCGGCGTGCTGGCGATGCCGAAGGCCGAGGCCATCTTCTGCAGTTGCTCCAGCGGCTTCTTGCCGGAATCCACCCGGGCCTGGTCGGCCTGCCACTCGGCGACCGCCGGGGCGTAGAAGAAGGTGTCGCAGGAGACCTGCAGGGCGAACTGCAGGCTGATCGCACCGCCGAAGGACTCGGAGTCGAAGTTGGTCTTGGTTCGGCCGTCCACGTTCAGCGAGCCGGGACAGGGATATTGCCCGTCGGTGCTGATCGCGCCGGTGGTCAGGTCGTCGCTGGTGCTGATCAGCTTGAACGTCGAGCCGGGCGCGTAGGCGCCGGCGATCGCCCGGCCGACCAGCGGATCGTCGGCGCCCGGGTCGGTCAGCTTGGCATAGTCGGCAACCGAGATTCCCCCGACGAACTCGGCCGGATCGAAGGTCGGGTAGCTTGCCGCCGCGATCACCCGGCCGGTGTGCGGATCCAGCACCACCACCGCGCCGCTGGGTGCCGGCTTGCCCTTGGCGTGCTGGGCGGCCAACTGGTCGGCCAGCGCCTTCTCGGCCAGCGCCTGCACCCCGGCGTCGATGCTGGTGACCAGGGTGTCGCCCGGCTGGGCCGGCACCGAGGCGGCGTCGCCGACCGGCTCACCGCGCGCGTCCAGTTCCACCCGCTGCTGGCCGTCCACCCCGCGCAGCACCGAGTCATAGGACTGCTCCAGCCCGCTGCGGCCGATGGTGTCGGCGTCGGCCAGCTTGGCGTTCGCCTTCTGGTCCGCGGCGCTCACCGCCCCGGTGTAGCCGAGCACGTGCGCGGCCAGCGTGCCGTCCGGGTAGTCCAGCACGCTCTGGTCGTCCACGGCCACCCCGGGGAAGTCCTCGGCGTGCTCGGAGACCGCCAGCACCATCGAGGCATCGACGTCGGTGGCCACCGGCACCGGCTGGTACGGCTCGCCGGTCCAGCACGGGGCCGGCACGTGCACCCCGCACGGGGTGATCTCGCGCTGCAGGTCGGCGGCCGCGGTGTGCAGGATCGGCGCCAGCTTGGCCAGCACGCTCGCGCCGTGGTCGTCCTGCTCGGCCAGTTCGGAACGGTCCACGGTCAGCACGTGGGTGTTGCGGTTGCCGACCAGCACCCGGCCGGCGCGAGTCGAGGATCTCCCCGCGCGGCGCCGGCAGCACGATGCTGCCCAGGTGGGTGAGGCCGGCCGACTGGGCCGGCTTGTGCGGATCCAGCAGCTGGACGTAGCCAAGCCGGGCCAGCAGCGTGATCAGCAGCGAGCCGACCAGCAGCGAGAGCAGCGACAGCCGGCGACGACCGGCCGCCGCCCGGCCGAGCTCAGGCCGCCGCACCGCGCCGCCCAGCCTCGGACGAACGGCGGGCCGGGCTCACCGGCACCCGGGCCAGCACGGTGGCGGCCGGCCGCGGCGCACGAACGCCCTGGGCGCGCAGCAACCGGCGTACCACCGGCACCAGCAGCAGGCCGAGCAGCGCCTCGGTGAGCGCCACCGGCGGCAGGCTGAGCACGGTCGAGCGCAGGCTGGCCGCGTGCGATCCGAGCACGGCCAGCAGCAGCCCGGTGGCCGCGCAGGTGCCGGTGCCGATCAGCGCCGCCAGCGCCGCCACGCGACGGGTGGTGTAGCCGCGCTGGATGGCCAGGCCGCCGACCTTGCCGGCCACCAGCCCGGCGCCCAGCCAGCACAGCGCCTGCACGCCGGCGGGGTGGTCCGAGCCGAGGTCGGCCAGCAGGCCGGTGCTGAAGCCCAGTCCGATGCCGGCACCCGGGCCGGCGTAGCAGCCGACCACGATCACCAGCAGTGCCGGCAGCGAGACCGGCACCGGGAAGGTCAGCGGACCGATCAGGGTGGCCTGCAGCAGCAGCACGGTGAGCACGCCGGCCGCCGCGGCCGCCAGCCGGGACAGGGTCATCATCCGGACGGTCCCGGGGTGAGCGGCGGACCGGGCGGCGGTGCGTGGCTGCTCCAGCACGATGCCGACCAGGTTCAGCGCGGCCAGCCCGGCGGCCGGCCGCAGCTGCGCGGTGACCACCCCGTCCGCACCGGACCGCACCGCGGTCACCGTGCCGACTCGGATCCCCGGCGCGTAGGTGGTCTTGCCGGCCGGGCCGGTGACCAGCACGTCGCCGGCCCGCACGTCCGGCTGCTCGTCCAGCGGGCTGGCGGTGATGCCGGCGCTGCCCCGGCCGGTGGCCAGCAGCAGCTGCCCGGACCGGCTGTCCCGCACGCCGACACCGCTGGTCGGGTCGGCGGCCAGCAGGATCACCGAGCTGCTGGGGAACACCGCGCACCACCCGGCCGACCAGGCCGACGCCGTCGGTGACGGTCTGGCCGGCCAGCACCCGGTCCCGGCTGCCCACGTCCACGGTGACCGTCCACTGGAAGCCGGCACCCGGAGTCGTCGCGATCACCCGCGCCGGCATGATGCTGCCAGTTCTCGGCGTCGGCCTGCAACTGAAGCTGGGCCAGCTTGCCGGCGGTGGCGCGGTCGAGCTGGGCGGCGGCCAGCCGGCGCTGTAGATCCAGATTCTGTTGGCTGAGCTGGGCGATCCGGCTGCGGTTGCCGGCTACGTCCGGCACGCCCTGCACGAACCTGCGAGCCGGCCCGACGACCGCGTCGGTGCCCCGGTAGAGCGAGCCGAGCGCGCCGGTGACGCCGCCGCGCGCGCCGCCCAGCGAGCCACCGGCGAAGTCGAGGCTGATGAACAGCAGCGCCAGCACGGCCAGCACGGAGGCAGACAGCTGCTGGCGCCGGGTGAGACTGCGCATGCCGCTACCGGCGGTGCCCGTCGACCACGACCCGGTGCAGCGACTCGAACTGCTCCACCACGGTGGCGGTGCCGAGCACCACCGAGTCCAGCGGCCGCTCGGCGACCAGCACCGGGATGCCGATGTCGTGCTGCAGCCGGGCGTCCAAGCCGCGCAGCAGCGCTCCGCCGCCGGTCAGCACGATGCCGCGGCCGACCAGGTCGCCGGCCAGCTCCGGCGGGCAGCGGTCCAGGGTGGCCCGGACTGCGGCCGACGATCCGGCCGATCGGGGCGCTCATCGCGTGCCGCAGTTCCTCCGCCGACACCGTCACGTTGCGCGGCAGGCCGGTGGCGATATCCCGGCCACGAATCTCGGCGCGCATCGGGCCGGCGATCGGGAACGCCGAGCCGATCGAGATCTTGAGCTCCTCGGCGGTTCGCTCCCCGATCAGCATCGAGAACTCGGCCCGGACGTGGTCCACGATGGCCCGGTCCATCGCGTCGCCGGCCACCCGCAGGCTGGTGCTGGCGACGATGCCGGCTAGCGCGATCACCGCCACCTCGGTGGTGCCGCCGCCCACGTCCACCACCATCGAGCCGGACGCCTGGCTCACCGGCAGCCCTGCACCGATCGCGGCGGCCATCGGCTCGGAGATGATGTGCACCCGCCGGGCGCCGGCGGCGTAGGCCGATTCGGAGACCGCCCGCTGCTCTACCGAGGTGATGCCGCTGGGCACGCAGATCACCACCCGGGGACCGGCGAAGGCGCGCCGGCCGGTCACCTTGCGGACGAAGTAGCGCAGCATCTCCGCGGTGATGTCGTAGTCGGCGATCACGCCGTCCTGCAGTGGCCGCACCGCACGGATGTGGCCGGGCGTGCGGCCGATCATCCGCTTGGCCTCCGCGCCGACCGCGACCACGCTGTTGGTGGTGGTGTCGATCGCGACCACCGACGGCTCGTTCAGCAGGATGCCGCGACCGCGGGCATAAACCAGGGTGTTTGCGGTGCCCAGATCGACCGCGAGGTCACCGCCGAGCAGGTCGCCGCCGAGCAGCGACATGGGGGTGAAGGCCATGGGACCGGCTACCTCTGCTCGTGCGGATCGATCGGTACCGGCTGTGACCAGTGTGACTGATGTGACCGGGCACCATGATCGTAGGTGCGAGCACCACCAAAATCCGGTTGCGACTCACGCTGAGTAGCCGAAAAACGCGGGCTCTCCGTCCCGGCAGGTCAGCGCGCGGGCAGGTTCGGAAACCAGAGTTCGATCTCGCGCTCGGCCGACTCCGGCGAGTCCGAGCCGTGCACCAGGTTCTGCTGCACCGGCAGCCCCCAGTCCCGGCCGTAGTCGCCGCGGATGGTGCCGGGCAGCGCCACGGTCGGATCGGTCGCCCCGGCCAGCGCCCGGAATCCCTCGATCACCCGGTGCCCTTCGACGACGACGGCGACCACCGGCCCGGAGGACATGAAGTCCACCAGCGGCTGGTAGAACGGCTTGCCGGCGTGCTCGGCGTAATGCCGGCCGAGCAGCTCGGCGTCCACCCGGCGACGCTCCAGCGCCACGATCCGGTAACCCTTGGCCTCCACCCGGGCCAGGATCTGGCCGGTCAGGTTGCGCGCCACCCCGTCCGGCTTGACCAGGACCAGGCTGCGTTGCACGGCTGTCTCGCTCACCCGGCCACCCTATCGACTGGCCTGCCGGCTAGGAGATCAGCATCCGCCAGCCGGACGAGGTGCCGAGCAGCTGGCTGCGGGTGCGCAGCAGATACCACCAGATCAGCAGGAAGAACACCACCACCACGGCCAGCACCGGGATCAGCAGCACGGTGGCGGCGACCAGCAGTTGCAGCACCGAGCCGGCGGCGATCCCCCACGGCCGCCGGAGCAGGAAGCCGCACGCCACCAGCAGCACCGCCAGCCCGACAAGCAGGCCGGTCTTGGTGGCATCCACGCCGGTCGAGGTCTGCGCGATGGCGCGCGGGATCAGCAGCACCACCAGCCCTTCCAGGCAGAGCACGCCGGCCGCGGCGCCCCGAGTGGCCCGGTTGACCCGCTGCAGTCGCTCGGCATCGGCCACCTCCGGTGCGGGCTCAGCCATCAACGGCCGCCGGTGAGCAGCGTCCGGGCCTCGCCCGCGGTGATCACCGACCCGGTCACCAGCACCCCGGCGCCGGCCAGCACCCCGTCGGCGTTCTCCTCGGCCAGCCGGACCGCGGTCTCCAGCGCGTCGTCCAGCCGCGGCTCGACGCTGACCCGGTCCTCGCCGAAGATCTCCACCGCCAGCGCGGCCAGCTCATCGACGTCCAGCGCGCGGGGCGAGGAGTTCTGGCTGATGACGATCTCGTCCAGCACCGGTTCGAGGATCTCCAGCGAGCCCTGCGCATCCTTGCCGGCCAGCATCGCGACCACGCCGACCAGCCGGCGGAAGTCGAAGCCCTCGGCCAGCGCCTGGACGGTGGCGGTCATGCCGGCCGGATTGTGGCTGGCGTCGACCAGCACGGTGGGCGCCGACCGGACTGCTTCCAGCCGGCCCGGCGAGCTGGTCTGGGCGAACGCGGCCCGGACCACCTCGACATCCAGCGGGCCGGACTGCGCGCCGGCGCCGAAGAACGCCTCGACCGCGGCCAGCGCGCAGGCGGCGTTCTGCGCCTGGTAGCCGCCGTGCAGCGGCAGGAACACCTGGTCGTACACCCCGCCCAGCCCCTGCAGGGTGAGCAGCTGGCCGCCGACCGCAAGCGAGCGGTCCAGCACCCCGAACTCCAGCCCCTCCCGGGCCACCGTCGCCTGCACCTCGACCGCCCGGCGCAGCAGCTCGGCGGCCACCTCGTTCGGCTGGGCAGCCAGGATCGCCGTCGCACCGGCATGGATGATGCCGGCCTTCTCGGCGGCGATCTTGCCGACCGTGTCACCGAGGTACTCGGTGTGGTCAAGCCCGATCGGGGTGATCACCGTGACCTGGGCGTCCAGCACGTTGGTCGCGTCCCAGGCCCCGCCCATGCCGACCTCGACCACCGCGACGTCCACCGGGGCGTCAGCGAACACCGCGAAAGCCAGCGCGGTGATCGCCTCGAAGAAGGTCAGCCGGATCTCGGAATCCGCGTCCACCAGGTCCAGGTACGGCGCGAGCTCGGCGTAGGCGTCGGCGAAGAGCCGGTCGGACACCGGCTGGGCGTCCAGCACGATCCGCTCGGTGATGCTGCTCAGATGCGGGCTGGTGTAGCGCCCGGTGCGCAGCCCGAAGCCGCGCAGCAGGTCGTCCACCATCCGCGCGGTGGAGGTCTTGCCGTTCGTTCCGGTCAAGTGGATGGCGCGGTAGCTGCGCTGCGGCTGGCCGAGCAGGTCCAGCAGCCGGACGATCCGGTCGCGGGACGGGCTGATCTTGGCCTCGCCCCAGCGTGCCAGCAGCGCGGCCTCGGCCTGCTGCCGGCGGTCGGCGTCCTCCTCGCGGCGGGTCTGCGGCGCGCCCCGCCCCGCGGACGGGCTCATCGGGCCGGCAACGCGGCCAGCGCGGCGGCGATCCGCTCGAGCTCGGCGGCGGCCCGGGCGTTGCGCTCGCGGATGGAGCCGACCACCTCCGGCTTGGCGTTGGCCAGGAACTTCTCGTTGGCCAGCTTCCTGCCGGTCTGCTCCAGTTCCTTCTCCGCCGCCGCCTGGTCCCGGCCGAGCCGGGCTCGCTCGGCCGCCACGTCGATCGCGGTGGAGAGATCCAGTTCGATCCGGACGCCGGACGCGGTGGTCAGCGACGCGGTCGGCGCGAACCCGGCCGCCGGCTCGGCCAGCCGCAGCAGGGAGCGCACCTCGGCCTGGTAGGAGTGCAAGCCGGTGAACCGGGCCGGGATCTGCTGGCCCGGCCGGACGCCCTGCTCGCTGCGGAACCGGCGCACCTCGAGCACCACCGACTGCAGCCCGGCGACCGCCGCCTCGGCGGCCGGGTCGATCCGGCTCCGGTCGGCCACCGGCCAAGGCGCGATCACGACGGATTCCCCCGCCGTCAGCTGGGTCCACAGCGCCTCGGTGACGTACGGGGCGATCGGGTGCAGCATGCGCAGCAGCCCGTCCAGCACCTCGCCCAGCACCCGGCGGGTGGTCGGCGCGGCCGACGGATCGGCCAGCGACACCTTGGCCAGCTCCAGGTACCAGTCGCACACCTCGTCCCAGGCGAAGTGGTAGAGCAGGTCGGCGATCTTGGCGAACTGGTAGTCGGCCTCGTACAGCGCCTCCACCTCGCCGATCACCCGGTGCAGCCGGGAGATGATCCAGGCGTCCGGGCCGGCCAGTTCCGCCGGCAACTCGCCGTCCACGGTGGCGCCGTTGAGCAGTGCGAACCGGGTGGCGTTCCAGAGCTTGTTGCAGAAGTTGCGTGCCCCGGCGACGTTGTCCTCCGAGATCGGCACGTCGGCACCCGGATTCGCCCCCCAGGCGAAGGCGAACCGCAGCGCGTCGGTGCCGTAGCGGTCCATCCAGGCCACCGGATCCACCGAATTGCCTTTGGACTTCGACATCTTCTTGCCGAACCGGTCCCGCACCATGCCGTGCAGCATGAACGTGCGGAACGGCACCGCGTCGGCCGGACCGCGATCGGCCATCCCGTACAGGCCGAACATCATCATCCGGACGACCCAGAAGAACAGGATGTCGTAGCCGGTGATCAGCACCGTGGTCGGGTAGTAGCGCTGCAGGTCCGGCGTCTGCTCCGGCCAGCCGAGGGTGGCGAACGGCCAGAGCGCCGAGGAGAACCAGGTGTCCAGCACGTCCGGGTCCTGCGTCCAGCCGGCCGGCGGCTGCTCGTCCGGTCCGAGGCAGGCCATCTCGCCGGACGGTGAGTACCAGACCGGGATCCGGTGCCCCCACCACAGCTGCCGGCTGATGCACCAGTCGTGCAGGTTGTCCACCCAGCCGAAGTACCGGCTGGTCAGCTCCGGCGGGCTCACCCGCACCCGGCCGTCGCGCACCGCCTCGCCGGCCGCCTCGGCCAGCGGCCCGACCCGGACGAACCACTGCAGCGACAGCCGCGGCTCGATCGGCTCGCCGGAACGCTCGGAGTGCCCGACCGAGTGCAGGTACGGGCGCCGCTCGGCAACGATCCGGCCCTGCTCGGCCAGCCGCTGCCGGACTGCCTGCCGGGCCTCGAAACGGTCCAGGCCGTCGAACTCGGTGCCGGTGCCGGCGATCCGGCCCTGCTCGTCCATGATCGAGGGCATCGGCAGGCCGTGCCGCCGGCCCATCTCGAAGTCGTTCGGGTCGTGCGCCGGGGTGACCTTCACCGCGCCGGTGCCGAAGTCCGGATCCACCTGGTCGTCGGCGATGATCGGGATGCTGCGGCCGGTCAATGGCAGCTCCACCTGCTGGCCGATCAGCTGCCGGTACCGGTCGTCGTCCGGATGCACAGCCACCGCGGTGTCGCCGAGCATGGTCTCCACCCGGGTGGTGGCCACCACGATGGACGCGCCCGCCGACTCCTCGGCCGCGCCGTAGCGGATCGAGACCAGTTCACCCTCGACCTCGCGGTGGTCCACCTCGGCGTCGGAGAGCACCGAGCGCAACGCCGGCGACCAGTTCACCAGCCGCTCGGCGCGGTAGATCAGCCCGTCGTCATAGAGCTTCTTGAAGATGGTGCGGACGGCCCGCGACATCCCCTCGTCCATAGTGAACCGTTCCCGGGACCAGTCCACGCTGTCGCCGAGCCGGCGCATCTGGCCGAGGATGGCGCCGCCGTGCTCGGCCTTCCACTGCCACACCCGGTCCAGGAATGCCTCCCGGCCGAGCTCGCGGCGGCTGGTGCCCTCGGCCACCAGCTGCCGCTCGACCAGGGCGTGCACCGCGATGCTGGCGTGGTCCATGCCGGGCAGCCAGAGCGTGTCGTAGCCCTGCATCCGGGCGCGGCGGACCACGGCGTCGATCAGGGTGTGTTCGAAGGCGTGCCCGACGTGCAGGCTGCCGGTCACGTTAGGCGGCGGGATCACCAGGCTGAACGGTGGCGCGTCCGGCCGGTTGCCGGCGGTGAAGTAGCCACGCTCAACCCACCGCTCGTACAGCGGGCCCTCTACCGAGGCCGGCTGGTACTGGGTCGGCAACTCGGCGGTGGCGGGGTTTCCGCCGTCGGAGGCAGCTTTCGGCGCGGTGCTGGTCACCCTTGAAGTCTACGAAGGGTCGACAAACCAGTTCGGCCCGTGGTCGGCGTCGCTCGCCGGCTCACCGGCCGCCGCCGCCGGAGGCACCACCGTGGGCACCACCGTGAAGGCCACCCGCACCCGTCGCGCTCCGGCCGGTGCCCGCTCGGGCGAGCGGCGCTGGTAGCCGGCCACCACCGCGGTGATCGCCTCGGACAGCTCGCGGGCCTCCTCGGCGGTCAGCCAGTACGAGCCGCTGCTGATGGACACCGAGTCATACCAAGCCGAATCCTGGTTCGCGACCCAGGCCAGCGTCTCGGCCCGCACCCGGTCGAGCATGGTGGCGACCAGCATCGCCTCACCGGCGGCGGTGGCCCGCGGCTCGGAGGAGTCCACGGCGAGCCGGTCGCCGGCCGCCTCCCAGGGCCGCTCCCGGCCGTCGCCGGTGGCGGCCGAGCGGCGGATGATGCCCCAGCGCTCCAGCGCCCGCAGGTGATAGCTCATCGCGCTGGCACTCAGCCCGGCGATGTCGCCGCACTCGGTCGCGGTCAGCCGGCGGCCGGCGAAGAAGGCCTCGATCACGGCCAGCCGGGCCGGATGCGCCAGCGCCTTGATGGCACGCGGATCCCGCAGCACCACCGGATTACCGGGCACCGCAGCGACCGCGTCGCCGGGCAGCGCAGCGACCGCGTCACTTGGCACCGGAGCGACCGCGTCGCCGGCCCGCGAGGCGACCGGTTCGGCGGGCACCGGCGGTTCGGCGGCGGCGGTCATCCGTCCAGGGTAAGCCGTGCCGACCCCGCTACCAGATGAGCCTATGGCTCTTCGCGCGAGCGCTCATCGCTAGCTCGCTCCGCTCCTCGGCTTCGCCTGCGATGCTCACTCGACGCCTATGGCTCTTCGCGCGAGCGCTCATCGCTAGCTCGCTCCGCTCCTCGGCTTCGCCTGCGATGCTCACTCGACGCCTATGGCTCTTCGCGCGAGCGCTCATCGCTGCGCTCCTCGGCTTCGCCGACCCCGCTACTCGACGGTTACCGACTTGGCCAGGTTGCGTGGCCGGTCCACGTCCAGCCCGAGCGCCACCGCCGCGTGGTAGGCCAGCAACTGGGTCGGGATGGTGAGCAGGATCGGATCCAGTTCTCGCTCGTTCTTCGGCACGGTCAGCACGGTGCCGGAGATCGACTCCAGATCCAGGCCGGGGTGGCTGATCACGGTCAGCCGGCCGTCCCGCGCCATCACCTCGTGTGCCGCGCCCAGGTTGCGTTCGATCAGGTCGTCGTCGGGAATCACCGCGACCGTGGGCAGCTCGGCCGAGATCAGTGCAAGCGGGCCGTGCTTGAGCTCGCTGCTCTGGTAGGCCTCGGCGTGCCGGTAGGTGATCTCCTTGAACTTCTGGGCACCCTCGCGAGCCACCGGGAAGCCGCGCACCCGGCCGATGAAGAACAGGCTCTGCGCCTCGGCCAGTTCCTTGCCGGCCTGCGCGATGTTCTCCTCGCCGGCCAGGATCTGGCCGATCTGCTCGCCCAGCGCCTTCAGCCCGGCCACGATCCGGGCGCCCTCGCTCTGCGACAGATCCCGCACCCGGCCGAGCGCCAGGGCCAGCAGCGCGAAGCCGATGCCCATGTGGGTCAGCGCCTTGGTGGAGGCGACGGCCACCTCCGGGCCGGCGTGCAGGTAGATGCCGCCGTCGGTCTCCCGCGCGATGGAGGAGCCGACCACGTTGACCAGGCCGACCACCCGGCCGCCCTTGCGCTTGATCTCGTGCACCGCGAACAGGGTGTCGGCCGTCTCGCCGGACTGGCTCACCGCCACGTACAGGGTGTCCGGCTCGATGATCGGGTTGCGGTAGCGGAACTCCGAGGCGGCCTCGGCGTCGGCCGGCACCCGGGCCAGATCCTCGATCATGCAGGCGCCCATCTGCCCGACGTAGTAGGCCGAGCCGCAGCCGAGGATCTTCACCCGCTTGAAGCTGCGCAGCTCGCGCGGATCGAGCCGCAGCCCGTCCAGCCGGGCGGTGGAGAACCGCTCGTCCAGCCGGCCCCGGATCATCCGCTCGACCGAGTACGGCTGCTCGTGGATCTCCTTGTGCATGAAGTGCGGGTGGCCGCCCAGTTCCAGCTCCTCGACGGTGAGGTCCACCGTGATCGGCGTCTTCTGGGTCTGCTCCCGGTCGTGGGTGACGGTGCGGAAGCCGCTGGCGGTGACGGTGGCGATCTCGCCGTCCTCCAGGTGCACCACCGAGCTGGTGTGCCGGACCAGCGCGGCCACGTCGCTGGCGATGAACATCTCCCGCTCGGCGATGCCGATCACCAGCGGCGAGCCGTTGCGGGCGACCACGATCTGGTCCGGGAAGTTGGTGTCGAGCACCGCGATGGCGTAGGTGCCGGTGACCGCGCCGAGCGCGTCGATCACCGCGCCCTCCAGCGTGGCGGACGTGGACCGGGAGATCAGGTGGGCCAGCACCTCGGTGTCGGTGTCGGAATGCAGCTCGACCCCGTCCGCGGCCAGCCGCTCCCGCAGCTGGCTGGCGTTGTCCAGGATGCCGTTATGCACCACCTGGATCCGGCCGTCCGCGGAGGACTGCGGGTGCGCGTTGCGCTCGGACGGCACGCCGTGGGTGGCCCACCGGGTGTGCCCGATGCCGATCTTGCCGGCCAGTCGCTTGGGCAGTGCCGCCTGCAGGTCACGCACCCGGCCGACCGCCCGCACCACCTGGGCGCCGGACGTGCCGAGCACGGCCACGCCAGCCGAGTCGTAGCCGCGGTACTCCAGCTGGCCGAGGCCCTCGATCAGGATCGGTGCCGCCTGCCGCCGACCGACGTACCCCACGATTCCGCACATGCTTGGGCGTTCCCTTCGTTCGTCGTCGCTCGGGTGCCGGCTGACCGGCAGTTTCCGGACCTGCTGTGGTGGCTAGCCGTAGATGTAGCGTCGCAACTGGCGTTCGGAGACCTGCGGAGCGGCGAAGGGCCGCCGCCGGACTTCCTCGGCCAGCAGCCGGTAGATCTCGCTGTTGCGGGTGCCGTGCCGCTGCAGTTCGGCGTGCCGGCGCCGGACGTAGTCCAGCAGCGGCTCGCGGTACCAGGCGAGCACGTCCTCCACCACCCGGTCGGCTTCGGCCGGCGACAGATCGGTGCTGGCCACGATCCGCTCGACCAGTTGCGCGTCTGCCACGCGTAAGATTCTTGCTTAGCGCAGTGCGAGAGGCAAGAATCTGCCCGAAATTGGGTCCCTCACGCCGCCTGGAGTGTTTAGAACCGGGAGAGCGCCTCGCCCACCAGCTCGGCGAACAGCTCCTCCGGATCGCAGGGGTAGCCGCGCCCGGTGAACCAGGTGCAGATGTTGCGGCAGTCCCGGCGCAGGAACTCCATGCCGTTGGGGTTGGACACCACGTCGACCACCTGGGGCAGGTCGATCAGCACCACCCGGTCGTCGTCGAGCAGCAGGTTGTACGGCGACAGGTCACCGTGCGCCTGGCCGTTGGCGGCCAGTGCCCGCATGGCGTTGGCGATCTGGGCGTAGTAGTCGGCCAGCTGGTCGTGGTCGGGCCGGGCCTGAGCCAGCCGCGGCGCGGCCGTCCGGCCGTGCCCGATGAACTCCATCAGCACTTCCGAGCCGTCCACCTGTACCGGGTACGGCACCGGAACGCCGAGCGACCAGAGCTCGCTGAGCGCATGGAACTCCACCGCCGCCCACTGGCCGGCCAGCACCTGCCGGCCGTACCGGCTGCGCGAGGCCATTGCCCGCTGGTCGCGGCTGCGCCGTACCGTCCGGCCTTCCAGGTAGCCGGCGTCGCGATGGAAATTGCGATGGTCGGTGTCGCGATATCGCTTGGCGGCCAGCACCACCGACTGGTCGGGATCGCCGGGCACCGCCCGTTCGAGCAGGAAGACATCTGCCTCCTTGCCGGTCTTGAGCACGCCGAGTTCGGTGTCCACGGCTGCGTCGGAGGTGATCACCCAGGACGGGCGCGGCTCCGGGCCATGGGCACCCTTGACCACGGAGTTCCAGGTGGACCAGCGCTGCCCGTCGTCGGGCTCGTCCTGCTCGCGGAAGTCGAAAACGAAGGAAGGATCGGTAGAGGGGTCGAGCGACAAGGTTGGTTGGCTCCTCGGGAAGCGAGGCAGCCGGACGTGTCGGCCTCAGCAGCCTCGAAGGGGAATGGCGGGCAGCACGAACGCTCCGCCGACAGGCGTAAACACTTCGAACCCCTCCTCAGCACTCCCGGACGCGCTTCACGCGCATCGACCGATGCGGACTATGCCGCTCGCCGCTGGCCACCGCAACCGATTTTCAGCCGGTGGTCGAGCGGGCGCTCAGTTCCACTCGTGGCTAGGCACCGCTACTCCTCTCGCTCGTCGGAGCTGGCCTCCTGATTCAGTTCCACTCTTGGTTGCGCATTTGAACCTCCTATCGACCTATCACGATCCACGAATTCGAACAGATTATGCCGACTGCGGCACCCCGGAGAACTGCCTTAGCAGAAAGACTTAGCTCGATACGTATGACGATGCAAAAACACAACAAACCAGAGGGAGAAAACGGGCCTTGCGGTTAGACGCTTCGGCCTACAATCCGCTTCAAACGGGTGACACCACGCGCCCGACTATGTACAGTCCGTCGCTAGGCGGCCACAAAGCTGCAGGTCAGCTCCACTCATGGTTCGTCACGCTCTACACCTCCGTTCCTTAGTTGAACGCACATCACAGGCCCGAGAATGGGGGATCCTTGTACCGGATGCCGTCGTGGACGATCTGGCGGCTACCGCGGCAGGCGATCCTTCTTGTATTAATCGTTGATCTGGCCGCGCTAGTTATTCCGTTCGCAGTGCCCGGTACCCTTTCTCGGGTCAACATTGTCACAGCTGGCCTTCTCGCGTCGCTCAGTATCGCCTATTCGGTGCTCACCGCCACCTGGGAACTCGTCCGCAGGGCTATGTGGCAGGCGCACCAGGACGGCCACTATCGGAATTTCTTGGCTACCTGGTGCTTCGCGGCCGCAATTATCTTGCCGCCGCTTCTCGCCGCAGGAATGATCGTTATTTCGACCGCCAGCGAGTGGCTTACTAGGCGAAAGTCAGATCAACCGACCCCGCACCGCTATGTCTATAGCAGCGCCAGCGCGATCCTCACCGCCTGCACCGCTGGCGCGTGCGCGAAGATGCTGCCCTTTGCTAAGCCATGGCCAATCGTGGCTGCCGCTGGCTGCTACTTGGTCGTCGGCATAGTGCCCGTCGTGTTGGCGCAATTAGCAGTTGGCCAACGCCAAGGGTTCCGTCGCTTCGTCCGCTGGGACGCACATCGCGTCGAGGTCTACACAGTGTTGATCGGCGTCGGTGAAGCCCTGCTGATTCAAGCGCACCAGCAGGCGTGGGTCTGGCTTTCCTTGCCGGCCGCCATCGTCCTGCAGCGTTGGGTGACTCAGTCGGATCTGCGTGCCATTGATGCGCCGGAGGCCCGGCCGATGGGCGAGCAGGCCTGGGTGGCCATCGCGCGCGAGGTCATCAAGGCCTGCCCGGTCGGGGCGATCATGCGGATCCGCACCACCGACCCGATGGCGGCCAGTCAGCTTGCCAAGATCAAGGCCGGCTGCGACGCGATCGGCATGACCGGTCGATCGGGGCTGGCCATCCTGCTCACCCAGTGCCCGTCCGGCAACGCCGACGCGCTGGCCGAGCGGATGCGCGCCATCCTGCACACCGAGGGGGTCGTCGCCCAGGTCGCGGTGGCTGCCAAGCCACGGGACGGCCAGACGCTGGACGAACTGCTGGCGGTCTCCGAGGCCGAGCTGATCACCCGGGTGGCGGCCATCCGGCCGGCGAAATCCGAGCTGCCCGAGACCTGATCGAGCTGCGGTCCTACGCGGACTTCTCCTGCGGCGGCTCGATCTCGGTGCGCGGCACCAGGGTCGGGTAGACGTGCTCCAGCACGGTCTCGGCGCTGATGACGACCTTGGCGACGTCCTCCCGGGACGGCACCTCGTACATCACCGAGAGCAGCACCTCTTCCATGATCGCGCGCAGGCCCCGGGCGCCGGTCCCCCGCTTGACGGCCTGGTCGGCGATGGCTTCCAGCGCGTCGTCGGTGAACTCCAGCTCAACCCCGTCCAGCTCGAACAGCCGCTGATACTGCTTGACCAGGGCGTTCTTGGGCTCGGTGAGGATCTCGATCAGCGCGGTCCGGTCCAGCGGCCGGACGGTGGTGATCACCGGCAGCCGGCCGATGAACTCCGGGATCAGGCCGAACTTGATCAGGTCTTCCGGCATCACGTCGGCAAAGCCGTCGGAGGCCTCGAGTTCGAACTTGCTCTTCAGCTCGGCACCGAAGCCCAGGCCCTTCTTGCCGATCCGGTTCTCGATGATCTTGTCCAGGCCCGCGAACGCGCCACCGACGATGAACAGCACGTTGGTGGTGTCGATCTGGATGAACTCCTGGTGCGGGTGCTTGCGGCCGCCCTGCGGCGGCACCGCCGCGGACGTGCCCTCCAGGATCTTCAGCAGCGCCTGCTGCACGCCCTCGCCGGAGACGTCCCGGGTGATCGACGGGTTCTCCGACTTGCGAGCGATCTTGTCGACCTCGTCGATGTAGATGATGCCGGTCTCGGCCCGCTTGACGTCGTAGTCCGCGGCCTGGATCAGCTTGAGCAGGATGTTCTCGACGTCCTCACCGACGTAGCCGGCCTCGGTGAGCGCGGTGGCGTCAGCGATCGCGAACGGGACGTTCAGCATCCGGGCCAGGGTCTGGGCCAGCAGCGTCTTACCGGAACCGGTCGGGCCGAGCAGCAGGATGTTCGATTTGGCCAGCTCGACGTTCGAATCCGACCGCTTGCCGGGCACGTCGCCGCCGGCCTGCACCCGCTTGTAGTGGTTGTAGACGGCGACCGCGAGCGTCCGCTTGGCCTGGTCCTGGCCCACCACGTAGGAGTTCAGGAACTGGCAGATCTCGCTCGGCTTGGGCAGCTCGTCGAAGCTGAACTCGGTGTTGTCGGACAGCTCCTCTTCGATGATCTCGTTGCAGAGGTCGATGCACTCGTCGCAGATGTAGACGCCGGGGCCGGCGATCAGCTTTTTGACCTGCTTCTGGCTCTTTCCACAGAAAGAGCACTTGAGCAGGTCGCCTCCGTCACCCACACGCGCCACAGATACATCTCCTCACTTGCCGACCCGGTTCGGCCACCGATTTCGCTGACAGCGAGCAGCCTGATTTCCTGCTCCCCGGCAACGCTCCGGCAGCGTCACTCGTAACCGCTGGCGGAAAAACCGCAGCAGTGACCCAAAACGCTACCCCGGATGGGCCGAGAAGTCGCACCTTTAGCCGCGTGTCCCCGCCATCAGCCATGGCCGGCGGGGCTGGCGAGACCGGTGGTGCTGACGGGGCGCTTGCGCGCGACGTCGCCCGTCCGGCTCAGTCGTTGGTGACCTTGCGGGTTGCGATCACCGAGTCCACGATGCCGTAATCCTTGGCCTGCCCGGCGGTCAGGATGCGGTCGCGCTCGATGTCGGCCTTGACCTGCTCCACCGTCTGGCCGGTGTGCCGGGCCAGGATCTCCTCCAGCAAACCCCGCATCCGCAGGATCTCGTTGGCCTGGATCTCCAGGTCGGTGACCTGGCCCTGCCCCTCGCCGGACGGCTGGTGGATGAGGATCCGGGAGTGCTCCAGCGCGAATCGCTTGCCCGGCGTGCCGGCGGCCAGCAGCACCGCCGCGGCCGAGGCCGCCTGGCCCATGCAGTACGTCTGGATCTCCGGCCGGACGAACCGCATGGTGTCGTAGATCGCGGTCAGCGCGGTGAACGAGCCACCCGGGGAGTTGATGTAGATCAGGATGTCCCGGTCCGGGTCGGTGGACTCCAGGCACAGCAGCTGGGCGATGACGTCGTTGGCCACCACGTCGTCGATCGGCGCGCCGAGGAAGATGATCCGCTCCTCGAACAGCTTGTTGTACGGGTTGGACTCCTTCATCCCGTAGTTGGTGCGCTCGATGAAGGACGGCAGCACATACCGCGCTGCCGGGGACTGTCCGGAACCGTGCGGCTGGGTCGGCCCGCCGGCGGCGTAGCGATTGCTCATCATGGGATCTCCTTGCTCGGCACGGCCTATTCGGACGCTGCTTATGCGGGGGCGGGGGCCGAGCCGTTGCTCATCTGGGCAACCCGGCTGACCACGTGGTCGACGAACCCGTACTCCAGCGCCTGCTCGGCGGTGAACCAGCGGTCCCGCTCCGAATCGGCCCGGATCTGCTCGACGGCCTGGCCGGTGTGCTCGGCGATCAGCCGGGCCATCTCGGCCTTGGTGAGCTTGAACTGCTCGGCCTGGATCGCGATGTCCGAGGCGGTGCCGCCGATGCCTGCCGACGGCTGGTGCATCATGATCCGCGCGTGCGGCAGCGCGTAGCGCTTGCCGCGCTGGCCGGCCGAGAGCAGGAACTGGCCCATCGAGGCGGCCATCCCGAGGGCATAGGTCGCCACGTCGCACTCCACGAACTGCATGGTGTCGAAGATCGCCATGCCGGCGGTGACCGAGCCGCCCGGGGAGTTGATGTAGAGGTTGATGTCGCGAGTGGAGTCCTCGGCCGACAGCAGCAGCAGCTGGGCGCACAGCCGGTTGGCGATGTCGTCGTCCACTACCTGGCCGAGGAAGATGATCCGGTCGCGCAGCAGCCGGTCGTAGATCGAGTCGTTGAGGTTCATGCCGGCACCGGGGCTGCGTGCCTCGATGATTCGGATGGGCTCCGGCCGGCTGGCCGCGGCGGGGCTGAAACCTGTCCAGATCGGCCGTGGGGCTTGGTACTGGCTCATGGCCGTTCCCTTCTTGATGCTCGCGATGCGCCGATGGCGTCGCCGCCGGTGCGGGCCGGCTGTCCTCGACACTAGCCGGCCGCTGGGCGTTGTTTCCCGGCGAACGGGGCTCGTTCGCTCAGGGCGTGAAACCTGCCGATCGGGTTGATCAGGCCTGCTCGCCGGCTTCCTCGCCACCTTCGGGGCCGGCCTCTCCGGCAGCCGGCTCGTCCTCGTCGTCGTCCACAGCATCGGCCAGTTCGGCGAGTGCCGCCTGGCCTTCCGGGGTGGCCAGCGCCGAGAGATCCACCTTGTTGCCGGACGTGTCGGTCACGCTGGCCGATTCCAGCACGGTGGCCAGCGCCTTGTTCCGCCGCACGTCGGCGACCAGCGCGGCAATGTTGCCGGCCTGCACGATCTGGTCGGCGAACTCCTGCGGCTGCATGCCGTAGCGCTGCGCCTGCCGGACGATGTACTCGGTGAGCTCGGCGTCGGACACCGAGACCGCCTCGGCGTCGGCGATCGAGTCCAGGATGAACTGGGTCTTCACCGACTTCTCGGCGATCTCGCGCAGCTCGGCGGTGAACTCCTCGCGGCTCTTGCCCTCGGTCTGCAGGTACTGGTCGAAGGCCGCGTCGTCGTGGCCGAGCTGGTGCACCACGTCGTGCTCGCGCCACTCGATCTCGGCCTTCACCGAGGACTCCGGCAGCGGCACCTCGGTCTGAGCGACCAGCAGCTCGAGCACCTTGTCGCGCGCCTCGGAGCCCTGGCCCAGCACCTTCACTCGGTCCAGCCGGGCCCGCAGGTCGGCACGCAGTTCCTCGACGGTGTCGAACTCGGAGGCGAGCTGGGCGAACTCGTCGTCGGGCTCGGGCAGCTCGCGCTCCTTGACCGAGTTGACGGTCACCGAGATCTCGCCCTGCTCGCCGGCGTGCTCGCCGTAGGCAAGGGTGGAGGTGAAGCTGGCGGTGTCGCCGGCCGACTTGCCGAGGATCGCCTCGTCCAGGCCCTCGATCAGGTTGCCGGAGCCGACCTCGTAGGACAGTCCCTGGGCCGAGCCGCCCTCGACCTGCTCGCCGTCCACCATCGCCACCAGGTCCAGGCTGACGAAATCGCCCTGCTGCACCGGCCGATCGACGCCCTTGAGCGTGCCGAACCGGGCCCGCAGCGCGTCGAACTGCTCGGCCACCTCCTCGTCGGTCACCTCCGCGTCGGAGACGGTGACCGCGAGCCCCGAGTAGGCCGGCACGGTGATCTCCGGCCGGACATCCACCTCGGCGGTGAAGGCCACGTGGTCGTTGTCCTCCAGCTGGGTGACCTCGATGTCCGGCTGGCCGAGCGCCTTGACGCCGGTCTCGCGGACCGCATCGGAGTAGGCCTTGGGCAGCGCCTTGTTGATGGCCTCTTCCAGCACCGCGGCGCGGCCGATCCGCTGATCGATGATCCTGGCCGGCACCTTGCCCGGCCGGAAGCCCGGCACCCGGACCTGAGCAGCGATGGACCGGTAGGCCTCGTCCAGGCTGGACTTCAGCTCGTCGAAGGGCACCTCGACGGCGAGCTTGACGCGGGTCGGACTGAGGGTTTCGACGCTGCTCTTCACGGTGTGCTCGATGCTCCTGCTCTGCTGTCGGCTGCTGTGCTGTCTCGGCTGCTTGCTCTGGTGTTTCGGCTGCTTGCTCTGGCGGTCGGTGTTCCCGGCTTGCCGGGTGCCGGCCTGGTCCGGGGCGACGGGCAGCCCGGCACGTACCCGTCGGGGTGACAGGATTTGAACCTGCGACCCTCCGCTCCCAAAGCGGATGCGCTACCAAGCTGCGCTACACCCCGAGTTGTCCGACCGAGTCAGCCCCGGCCCGCGACACCCACCAACGCGCCAGTGTACGGGGGTGCGGTACGCCCGACCGCACGCGCTAACCTAGGGGCGACGGTCCCGAGCCACCCTGACCGGGTTGGGGAGGTTCGGGCGGTTTGCGAGCGTAGCTCAATGGTAGAGCCTCAGTCTTCCAAACTGATGACGCGGGTTCGATTCCCGTCGCTCGCTCCACTGTCCGACCGGTGACGACAAGCTGGTGGTCAACTGAGCATCGCGCGAAATCTGTCGGTGGCTGCGTATATCTTCAAGCGGCTATGACCCACCTCACCACCCGGCCGGTTGGCAGTGCCACGCTGCCAGCCGATGCCGACCGCCAGCCGCGGGTGCTGCGCCGGCCGGCGATCGTGGGCGAGGTCGCGGTGGTCCTGCTGCTGCTGCGCGCCTACGACATGATCCGGGCGCACGCCGAGGTGCGCACCCAGGCCGCGCTGCGCAACGGCTGGGACCTGCTACACGTCGAGCGGTTGCTGCACATCGACCTGGAGCCGGCGGTCAACCGGTGGACCAGCCTGCATCACGCGGTGTCGCTGGCCGCCAGCTACTGGTACCAGTTCTTCCACATCACCGTCACCCTGCTGGTGCTGCTGTGGTGTTACTGGCGCCGGCCCGGCAGCTACCGGCGGGCCCGCAACGCGCTGGTGCTGACGAACGTCTTCGGGCTGGCCTTCTTCCTGGTCTACCCGGCCGCGCCGCCGAGGTTCCTGCCCGGCGCTGGCTTCATCGACGCGGTGGCCGAGGCCGGCTTCGGCACCAGCCACGGCGGCCCGGTGTCGGCCGACCAGTACGGCGCGTTCCCGTCCCTGCACCTTGCCTGGGCAGTCTGGACCGCGGTGGTGGCGGCCCGGCTGGTCGGTCCACGCTGGCTGAGCCGGCTGTGGCTCGGCTACCCGCTGATCACCGCCAGCGTGGTGGTGGCAACCGGCAACCACTACCTGCTCGACGTGCTGGCGGGGATCTGCATCGCGCTGATCAGCCTGGCGCTGGCCTACCGGTACCCACGCAGCCGGCAGTACGGCCGGACCGGTGCCGCCCGGTCGCTGCTTGGCCGGCTGCGCGGCCGGACGGGCGCTCGGTTGCAGCGGCGCCAGGCGGCGCTGCTGCCGGCCGGTGGCCTGCCTGGCGACGGCCTGCCTGGCGATGGTCTGCCGGACGATGGCCTGCCGGACGATGGCCTGCCGGACGATGGCCTGCCTGGCGAACGAGAACCCGCGGCGGTGAGTACCCGGGATCCCCGGTGACCAGCGCCCTGCACCGTGTCGACACCGCCGAGCGGGCCGTGCCACCCGGCCCACGACTTCCGGTCGGGGTGCAGAGCCTGCTGTTCGCCCGGTATCGGCACCGGTGGTTGCCGTACCTGCGGCACCGGTACGGCGACACGTTCAGCGTCCGGATCGCCCCGCACAACCGGCACATGGTCGTGATCAGCCGGCCGGAGGACATCCGGGCGGTTTTCACCGGCCCCGCCTCGGTGTTCCATGCCGGCGAGGGCAACGCGATCCTCGGTCCGGTGATGGGCGAGCACTCGGTGCTGCTCCTGGACGAGGCAGCGCACCTGCGAGTCCGCCGGCTGCTCATGCCGGCCTTCCACGGGCCGGCGCTGCGCGGCTACCGCGAGCTGATCGGCGAGCTGACCCGCGACGAGCTCACCCGATGGCCGACCGGCGAGCCGTTTCGAGTGCACGACCGTACCGCCGCGCTGACGCTGGAGATCATCCTGCAGGTGGTGTTCGGGGTGACCGACAATGCCCGGCTGGCCGAACTGCGGCCGGTGGTGGAGCAGGTGGTCAACATCAGCCCGCTGGTCATGCTGGGCTGGTTCTATCCCCGCCTGCGTGGCCGGTGGCCATGGCGGCGGTTCTTCCAGATCCAGCGCGATCTGGACCGCTTGCTCTACTGCGAGATCGCCGAACGACGGGCCGCGGAGGACCTGGCCACCCGGACCGACGTGCTCAGCCAACTGCTCCGGATCTCCGCCCCGGACGACGGCGCCGGCCTCACCGACGCCGAACTGCGGGACAACCTGATCACGCTGCTGCTGGCCGGCCACGAGACCACCGCGACCGCGCTGGCCTGGGCCTGCCACGAGCTGGCCCGCAATCCCGACGTGCAACGGGTGGCGCAGCGCGCCGCGGACGCGGGCGACGAGGAATACCTCGAAGCGGTGGCCAAGGAAGCCATGCGGCTGCACCCGATCATCTACGAGGTCGCCCGCCGGGTGACCGAGCCGATCGAGGTCGGCGGATACCGGGTGCCGGCCGGCGCCACCGTGCTGCCGGCGATCGGGCTGGTGCAGTCCGATCCGCAGGCGCACCGCACGCCGGCCCGGTTCGACCCGAACCGGTTCCTCGGTGAGCAGCCAGCGGCCAACACCTGGATTCCGTTCGGCGGCGGCGTGCGCCGGTGCCTGGGTGCCGGTTTCTCGCTGCTGGAAGCCGGCATCGTGCTCGGCGAACTGCTGCGGCGCTTCGAACTGACCCCGGCCGCCGCGGGCGACGAGCAGCCGCGGCCTCGCAACATCACCCTGGCACCAGCCCGCGGAGCGACGGTCCGGCTGCGGCTGCGCGAGCACTGAGCCGGGCAGCTACCGCCGCCGGGTCGCGGTGAGCCTCAGCGCGCCCGGTCAGGGTGCCCGGTCAGGTGCCCGGCCTGGGAGTTGATCAGCGCGCCGGAGAAGCTGCCGCCGGGCTGGCCGGCGCGCCCGCGGTTGACGCGCCGATGGCGGCTCCGTCGAGAGCGGGCGCGCGCTCGGCAACGGTCATGGCGCCCGCCTCAGGCGTCCTGGCAGCGGCGGTCGTGGCGTCGTCCTGGCCTCGGGCGGACGGCAAGCCCACCGGTTGCTCGGCCGGCACCGGATGGCGCCGGACGACCACCACCGTCCGGTCGTCGGTCAGCTCGGTCGGCACCCGCTCGATCAGGTACCGCGCCGCGCGCTGCCAGGAGTCCTGCGCCGCCAGCAGTTCGACGTTCTCCCGCAGCCGCAGGCCGCCGGCGTCCAGGTCCCGGGTGCGGTCCTCGATCACCCCGTCGGTGTAGAGGAACAGCGACTCACCGGGCAGCAGCACGCTGTGCTCCGGCACCTCGCTGAGCTCGGGCAGCACGCCGAGCACGGTGCCGGTTGCCGTCGAGCTACGCCAGGCCGGCAGCTGAGCCGGCCGGAAGTGCAGGGCTGGTGGATGGCCGGCCACCCGCAGGCTGTACTCGCCGCTGTCCAGGTCGAGCCGCAGGTAGACGGCCGAGGCGAAGCCCAGCGACCACTGCTGGCGAGCGAGGTAGTCGTTGGCCGCCGGCAGGAACTCCTCCGGCGGCACCGAGCCGAGCAGGCCGCCGACCGCGCCGGACAGCAGCAGCGCGCGCGGGCCGGCGGTGATCCCGCTGCCCGAGACGTCCACCACGGCCAGGTGCAACACCTGCCGGCCATCCTCGGCGGCAAGCCGGTTGGCCACGAAATCACCGCTGATGGCCGCCCCGTCGGCTGGACGCTGCTCGATCTCCACCGTCCAGCCGTCCGGCACCGTCGGCAGCTGCGCCTGCACCAGCAACCGCTCGCTGATCAGCCCGATCACCGTCTCGGCGCTGACCTCCCGCAAGCCCAGCGAGTCCCGGCGGCGGGCCTGCAGCACACCGACCAGGCTGGTCACCAGGATCATCACGTAGCCCGACAGCGACAGCTGCTTCTCACTGATGCCGTGCACCGCGAACACCGTGGCCAGGCAGCAGATCACCACGCCCAGCTCGACCAGCATGCCGACCATGCTCAGGATCAGCGAGGACAGCACGACCACGATGATCACCACGGCGGCGATCTTCACCTGGGCGTTGTCGTTCAGGATCGACACCACCGTGCCGATCACCAGCGCCGACACCGCGAGCCCGAGCGCGACACGTTGCGTCGGGCGCTCCCGCCGAGGCAGGAGGCGGCGCAGGCTGCGGACGAGGCCAGGTCTCATGGTGGGCTCAAACTACCGCGCTGAGCTGCCGGATCTGTAGACAACGGCAGACAAAGACAGTCCGATCGTAAACTGCGCCCGCCGCTACGGCGCTCCGCTGTCTGTTGATCACTATGGGTGTTCGAGTTGAGCGGATGCGGCAGGATGGGACGGTGACCGACAGCAGCCCCGCGCCCCGGCGCCGCCGGCGACGAGCCCGGCGGCCCGCCGAAGCCGGACAGGCCGAGGCAGCAACCGGACAGGCCGCGGCAAATCCCCAACCCGAAGCAATCGCTCAGCCCGAAGCAATCGCGCGACCAGAGGCAACCGCCCAACCCGAGGCTTCGGAGCGACCCCAGCCCACCGGCGGGCAACGGCCGGACGCCGCCGCCGGGCAACGGCGGGATTCCGGCGGCGGGGCTGGGAAGTCACGCCGCCGCGGTGCCGGCCGGGCGGCCGACGGCCAGCCGGGCAAGGACAGCGACCGAGGCTGGCGGGAACTGCTGGGCAACGCGCCTTCCCAGGTGGGGGTGAGCGGTGCGATGCGAGCCCGCGATGTCGCCCGGCCCAGCCCGGCCGAGCTGGCCGCCGCCGAGCGGGAGCTGGTCATCGCACGCCGGCAGTGGCGGCCGCCGGAGGAAACCGGTCGCTGACCGCTCGATGCCCGTCCCGGATAGCTGGCGGACGGCGCGTCGCGGCTAGCCGGCGGTGGAACCGGTGCGCTCGTAGCTGGTCAGCATGCCGATCCGTCGCACATGCCGCGGATCCTCGGAGAACGGCGTGCCCAGGAAGGTGTCCACGATCGCGATCGCCTCGTCCACCGGGTGCATCCGGGCTCCGATGCCGAGCACGTTGGCGTCGTTGTGCTGGCGCGCCAGGGTGGCCGTCTCGACGTTGTAGGCCAGCGCGGCGCGCACACCGGTCACCTTGTTCGCGGCGATCTGCTCGCCGTTGCCGGAGCCGCCGATCACCACGCCCAGGCTGCCGGGATCGGCAACCACCCGCCGAGCGGCCTCGATGCAGTACGGCGGGTAGTCATCGGCGGGCTGGTATTCGGTCGCACCGCAGTCGGTCACCTGGTGGCCGGCCTCGGCCAGATGTGCCAGCAGCGCCGCCTTGAGCTCGAAGCCGGCGTGATCGCTGCCCAGGTACACCCGCATGCCGGCCATCGTGCCACCCGAGGCACCGCCCGCACCGACCGGGTAGCGAGCTCAGGCCGAGAAACGGTAATCGCCGTCGGCGTCCCGGCGCAGCGGATGTTCGGCCACCGCGGCGTCGGTCGGAATCGCGGCATAGACGTGCGGGAACCGTTCACCGGCGTCGTACAGATCCTCCTCGACCACCGGACAGGGCAGTCGCTCGGAGGCGACCTCCACCACGATCAGGCCGTCCCGGCTGTGGTAGAGCAGGTTGGCCACCTGATCCACCTGATGGGCATGGGAGAAATGCACGAAGCCCTGCTCGGCCAGCGATGGCGGCCGGTAGCTGCCGGTGACGCAGGCCGACCGCCAGTCGGACTCGGCGACGATGTGGTAGATCGAAGGCATGCTCAGTCGAACCGGGGGCTTTCGGTGCGGGTCCGCTTGAGTTCGAAGAAGTACGGGTAACCGGCCAGCAGGCGGGTGCCGTCCCAGACCCGCAGGGCCTCCTCGCCACGCGGAATGCGGGTCAGCACCGGGCCGAAGAACGCCACCCCGTCCACGTGGATGGTGGGCGTGCCGACCTCGAAACCGACCGGGTCCATGCCGGCATGGTGGGACTTGGCCAGCGCGTCGTCGTAGTCGGTCGAGTCGGCGGCGTCGGCCAGCGATTCCGGCAGGCCGGTTTCCCGCAGCGCCTCCACGATGGTCTCGCGGTCCAGCTCGCGGCCCTGGTCGTGCCGCTTGGTGCCGAGCGCGGTGTAGAGATCGCGCAGCACGCCGGTGCCGGAATGCTGCTCGGCGGCGACGGCAACCCGCACCGGTCCCCACGCCTTGTCCAGCATCGCCCGGTAGCCCTCGTCCAGATCCCGGCCGTCGTTGAGCACCGCCAGGGACATGACGTGGAAGTCCAGCTCGAGGTCCCGGTGCTTCTCGACCTCGAGGATCCAGCGCGAGGTCACCCAGGCAAACGGACAAGCCGGGTCAAACCAGAAATCCACCTTGGTAGGAGTCGAATCCGCAGTCATCTTGCCCTCTGCCTTCCGAAGGTTAAATATGAAACAATAGCTTCATTCAGTGTGCCCACTCGTCCCCGCCAGTGCACACCGACAGCGTCGATGCATCACAGTCGTGGCTTTAGCCCGCAACACACCGTGAAGGAGCGGCATTCCGTGCCCAGCTCAAGCCAGCACCTCCCCTCCACCCAGAACTCGCCGGACGCGTTCGAGCTCGACGCGAACACGCTGCAGGCGCCCAACCTCACCAAGCAGGACGCGGCGATACGGGCCCGGCTGCTGCGGGTGGCCTCCTACGACGTCGAGTTGGATCTGACCGACGCGAACGGCAACCCCTCGGTGCGGACCTTCCGCTCGCGCACCACGGTCAGCTTCGACGCGACCGAGCCCGGCGCGGCCACCTTCGTCGACGTGATCGCCGACCGGCTGCACGAGGTCACCCTGAACGGCGCGCCGGTGGACGTCTCCGACTACGAGCCGGCCGACGGCATCGTGCTGCCCGACCTGGCCGCGCACAACGAGCTGGTGGTGGACGCCGACCTGCTCTACACCACCATCGGCCAGGGCCTGCACCGGTTCGTCGACCCGATCGACAACGAGGTCTACCTCTACAGCCAGTTCGAGACCACCGACGCCAAGCGGATGTTCGCCTGCTTCGACCAGCCGGATCTGAAGGCGACGTTCACCCTGCGGGCGACCGCGCCGGCGTCCTGGAAGCTGGTCTCCAACGGTGCGGTGGCCAGTACCGAGGCAGGAGCCAAGCCGAACACCCAGGTGGTGCACTTCGCCAGCACGCCGCGGCTGAGCACCTACCTCACCGCGCTGGTGGCCGGGCCGTACCACGAGGTGCGCGAGACCCACGACGGCATCGACCTCGGCCTGTTCTGCCGCAAGTCGCTGGCCGAACACCTCGACACCGACGAGCTGTTCACCGTCTCCAAGCAGGGATTCGACTGGTACCACGAGCATTTCGGCGTCCGGTACGCCTTCGGCAAGTACGACCAGCTGTTCGTGCCCGAGTTCAACGCCGGCGCGATGGAGAACGCCGGCTGCGTGACCTTCCTGGAGGACTACGTCTTCCGCAGTCGGGTCACCGACACCCGCTACGAGCGGCGCGGCGCCACCCTGCTGCACGAGATGGCGCACATGTGGTTCGGCGACCTGGTGACCATGCGCTGGTTCGACGACCTGTGGCTGAACGAGTCGTTCGCCGAGTGGGCGGGCACCTCCGCACAGGCCGAGGCAACCCGCTGGTCGAACGCCTGGACCACCTTTACCAACGTGGAGAAGACCTGGGCGTACCGGCAGGATCAGCTGCCTTCCACCCACTCGATCTCCTGTGACATCCCGGACGTCGAGGCCGTCGAGGTGAACTTCGACGGCATCACCTACGCCAAGGGCGCCAGCGTGATCAAGCAGCTGGTCGCCTACGTCGGTCGGGAGGACTTCCTGTCCGGCGTGCGGCAGTACTTCGCCGACCACGCCTTCGGCAACACCACGCTGGACGACCTGTTCGCCTCGCTGAAGGCCGCCTCCGGCCGCGAGCTGTCCGACTGGGCGAAGCTGTGGCTGGAGACCAGTGGTCTGAACACCATCACGCCCAGCTACCAGCTGGACGAGGCGGGCAACATCAGCTCCTTCGCAGTACGGCAGAGTGCGCCCACCGACGTGGCCAAGGACAACGTGCTCCGGCCGCACCGGCTCGCCATCGGCTTCTACCACTTCGACGGCGAGGTGAGCGAGGCCCACCCGCGCGGGCGGCTGGTGCGTACCCAGCAGGTGCAGGTGGACCTGGACGGCGAGCACACCGAGGTGCCGGCGCTGGCCGGGCTGCCGGAGCCGGACCTGGTGCTGGCCAACGACGACGACCTGACCTACTGCAAGCTCCGGCTGGATCCGCACAGCATGGCGACGATCCGCACCGGCGGGCTGGCCGCGATCTCCGATCCGCTGGCTCGGGCGCTGTGCTGGACCGCGGCCTGGGACATGGTGCGCGACGGCGAGCTGGCCGCTCGCGACTACCTGGAGCTGGCCACCGCCAACGGTCCGGGCGAGTCCGAGATCGGCGTGCTGCAGTCGGTGAACCGGCAGGCGCTGCGGGCGCTGGACAGCTATGCCGACCCGCGGTGGGCGCCGACTGGGCGAGCCGGCTTTGCCGACGCGACCATCGCCGCGGCCCGCGCCGCCGAGCCGGGCTCGGATCACCAACTCGCCTGGGTGCACGCGGCGATCGGCGCCGCCTGCACGACCGAGCATGCCGATTTCCTGGCCGGCCTGCTGGACGGCGGCGAATCGCTGCCCGGCTTGGTGGTGGACACCGACCTGCGCTGGTCGCTGCTGCAGGCGCTGGTCGCCCGCGGCCGGGCGGGTGAGCCGGAGATCGCGGCAGCCGAGGCCGCCGACCCGACCTCGGCCGGCATGCGGGAGGCGATGACCGCCCGGGCCCTGGCGCCGACGCCGGAGGCCAAGCAGCAGGCCTGGGACGCGGCCGTCTCCGATGTCACGCTGAGCAACGGCCTGATGCGCGCGGCCATCGCCGGTTTCGCACACCCGCTGCAGGGCGAGCTGCTGACCTCCTACGTGCAGCGGTTCTTCGACCAGGCCGCCGACATCTGGCAGGTGCGTACCCCGGAGACCGCCGCGAACCTGATCACCGGGCTGTTCCCGGTATGGGGGTCGGCGATCGAGGACGAGACGCTGCGCCGCGCCGATGCGTTCCTGGCCGACCGCTCCCGCCCGTCCGCGCTGCGCCGGCTGATCAGCGAAGGCAGGGCGGACGTGGCCCGGGCGCTGGCTGCCCGGGCGGTGGACCAAGCCCGCGGCCAGGCCGACTGACCTGGAGTTCCTGACCGTGTGGTCGGCCCGGCCGACCACACGGTCAGGAACTCCTGATTCGGCCGCGCGCGGTCGAGAGACCCCCGATTCGGCCGAGCGGGGTCAGGAAGCCCAGGTCGGCCGCAGCGGGAAGCCCGACTCGCCGGCCCCGGACACCTTCACCGCCAGCACCTGGTGCAGCTGGATGCCGTTCTGCTCGAAGCCGAGCCGGGAACCGGCCATGTACAGGCCCCACACCCGCGCGGTGGCCTCCCCCACGTCGGCCACGCAGGCGTCCCAGTTGCGCTGCAGGTTGGCACACCACCTGGCCAGGGTCAGCGCGTAGTGCTCGCGCAGGTTCTCCTCGTGCCGCACCTCGAAGCCGGCGTCCTGGGCCTCGGAGATGATCCGGCCGGCTCCGGTCAGCTCGCCGTCCGGGAAGACGTAGCGGTCGATGAAGTGTCCGGGCAGCGGCTTCTGCTTGTTGTCCGGCCGGGTGATGCAGTGGTTCAGCAGCCGGCCGCGGTCGCGCAGCTTGCCCAGCAGGAACGCGAAATAGGCCGGGTAGTTCCCCACGCCAACGTGCTCGAGCAGGCCGATCGAGCTGACCGCGTCGTACTCCTCGCCCGGGGCGTCGCGGTAGTCGCGGTGCAGGATCTGCACCTTGTCCGACAGCCCCTGCCGCTCCACCTCGGCCGCGGCCCAACTGGCCTGCTGCTCCGACAGCGTCACCCCGACGACGGAGACGCCGTAATGCCTGGCGGCGTGCATGGCCATGCCACCCCAACCGCAGCCGACGTCGAGCAGCCGCATGCCGGCCTCCAGCCCGAGCTTGCGCGCGACCAGGTCGAACTTCTCCTCCTGCGCCTCCTCCAGGCTGGCGTCGGGCTTCGGAAACACCGCGCAGGTGTAGGCCATCGACGGTCCGAGCACCTTCTCGTAGAAGGCGTTGGACACGTCGTAGTGCTTGCCGATGGCGTGCGCGTCGCGGGTGCGCGAATGCCGCAGCCCCTCCAGGGTGCGCCGCCAGCGGGGCAGCGACTCCTGCGGCGGCGGGGCCGGTGGCAGCAGGTTGCGCCAGCCCACCGCGGGCAGCACGGTAGCCAGCTCCTTCGCCGAGGGACGGCGGAACCGCCAGCTGCCGAGCAGCTTCAGCGCCTCGTACGGATCGCCGGGATGCGCGCCGTGCAGGCGCAGGTCGCCGGCCACGTAGGCGCGGGCCAGGCCCAGGTCACCGGGTGCGGTGGCCAGGTAGCGCAGCCCCCGCTCGTTGGCCAGCTCCAGCGTGATCGGCGCATCGGACGGTCCGAAGCTGCTGCCGTCATAGGCGGTGAACCGAACCGGCGGCTCGTCCACCGCCAACAACGAAACCAGGTCGGCCAGATTCATCGGCGCCCCACCGCCTTCTCGTACAGCCCGGTCAACCGGTGGCCGGGATCGTAGGTCTGCTTCAGTTGCTCGTAGGTCTGCCCGCCGTAGATCCGGGCGAACGTCGGCCGGTCGTAGTAGGCATCGGAGTACAACGACTTGTGGCCGTCGTGATCGGCGACCGCGGCTTCGATCTGCTGGTTCAGCTCACCGTCGGCGTGGCCGTCGGCGATGGGCACCGTACCCCAGAACCCGACGTTGACGTAGATCTCCTCGCGGGTCAGCGGATACAGCGGCCACGGCTGGTCCGTCCGGTCACCGGCCTGCTCACCGGGTGGCCCGGCCAGCTGCAGCGGGCACAGCCACACCGGCGACATCCGCACCGTGTCGGCGAACCAGCGCAGGAAGTCGGCGGTGCGCCGTACCGGGATCTCGACGTCCTGCACCACTCGCTCGCGCGGACCCTGCCGGCGCAGCCGGTCGATCTTCTCGGCCACCTTGAACCGATGGTCCAGCTGGATCAGCCGGTGGTAGACGTCGCTGCGCCGGTACCGGGCCGGCCACAACCGGCGCACCACCGGATGCTGCACGCCGAAAGCGCCGGAACACCAGAACCAGTCGGTGTCCCAGCGCCACAGGTAGTCCGCGACATGCAGGCAGTCGCGCGCCAGTTCGCGGATGGAGCGGTAGAAGATCCGCTGGCCGGTGTAGTCACTGGCCGCGGCCACCCCCGCCTCGGCCGGCGAGTTCACCCACCGGCCCAGGGTCAGGTACGACTCGGCCGGGGAGAACATCACGCCGTCCAGGAAGTCCACCGGCTCGTCCTGCCAGCTCCGGGTCCGGCAGACCGTCTCGATCGCATCGGCCAGTGAATCCAGGTCGTCGAACCGGACGTGCCGCAGCCCGACGAACGGGTGGATCCGGTCCAGCTCGATCCGCAGCCGGACCGCGTAGCCGAGGCTGCCGTAGGAGTTCGGGAAGCCGGCGTACAGATCCGGATGCTGGGTGCGGGCTGATCGTGAGCAGGTCGCCGGCACCGGTGAGCACGTCCAGTTCGAGCACCGACTCGTGCGGCAGGCCGTTGCGGAACGAGCTCGACTCGATGCCCAGCCCGGTCACCGCGCCGCCCAGCGTGATGGTCTTCAGCTGCGGCACCACCTTGGGCATCAGGCCGTGCCGCAGCGTGGCCTCGACCAGCCGCTCATAGGTGCACATGCCCTGCACGTCGGCGGTGCGCGCGGCCGCGTCGAGGCAGATCACCCCGTCCAGGCCGGACACGTCCAGGCCGGCCGTGAGCTCCGAGGTGCGCGGGCGGAACAGGTTCGAGGTGCGCTTGGCCAGCCGGACGGATTGACCCGGCGGGATGGCCAGGTAGGAGGTGCGCAGCCGTTCGACGGCCGCGGCGTGAGTAGCGCTCTCAGGCAGCAGTGTTGTCATCACCGCACACCTTATCCAGCCGCCCGGCGGCCCGGTGGCCGGCTGCAGCGACGTAGCTGGTCAGCCCCGCCGGCGGCGTCGGCCAGCTGGCGCAAGCCGTTGACGATGCCGCCGGTCAGGTCGCCGGAGCTGAACGAGGCCCGCATGGCCAGCGCCGCCAGCCCGGCCACCCGGTTCGGGATCCGGCGGGCCGACTCACCGCCGGTGACGATCTCCATCCGGCGCTCGGCCGGCGACACCGCCAGCAGCACCGGGCCCGGATGCCGGGCGGCGAGCTTGCCGAACAACTGCTCGGCGGCCTGCCGGGGCTGGCCGCCCAGCGGCCCCACGTAGACGCTGAAGAGCAGGCCGGTCTCGCGCGAGGCGAGCGTCAACGCCTCATCGATGCGCGAGAGCTGGCTTTGCTTGAAAGGACGATCCGCGCTGACTCAGGCTGGCCCGAGGGGTGCTGAACTCGCGAACCTGGCGGCTGCTCAGCTCCAGCTCCTGGCCCGGCCGCTCCAGCGCGGTGTTGCCGGTCATGTCCACCTCACCACTCACCGCTGGCACCTCCGGTCGGCTTGGCCGGCTCGGGAACCGACCCCTCCAGGGCCAGCCGGCCGGTGGTGGCCGACACCGGGCCGGCATGCTCCGGATGCGGCAGATACCAGACCGGGGCGTAGTCCCAGCCGTTGCCCGGGCGGTAACGCGGCGCCCGCGCCGCAGCCGGGCCGAGCACCGCGAGCGCCAGCACGGCGAACGCCGCGAGCGGGATGCCTACGAACACCAGCACCGTTTCCACGACGGTCATGTGCGACTCTTCCTCCGCCCTGCCGGCTCTCGCCATTTGCCGCCTACGGTAGCGAAGCAGCCCGCGACGCTGGAGCGGTGGGGGCAGCGTCCATGCCGGAGTCTTCACCACCGCCGGATCGGCGGGTGGTGAAGACCGGTCAGCGGTGCCGTGAAGACCGATCAGCGGTGCCAGATCGGCGGGTGCCGGTCCGCCCACGGCGCGGCCTGTTCCAGCTGCGCGCACAACGCCAACAGCGGGCCTTCGCCGGCCGGCCGGCCGATCAGCATCACCCCGATCGGCAGCTCGTCGGCCGTCCAGTACAGCGGCAGGCTGGCGGCCGGCTGCCCGCTGGCGTTGTAGACCGCGGTGTAGGGGGTGAACCGCTTCTGCCGCTCGAAGTCCTCGGCCGGGTCCACCGGCTCCGCCTCGCTGCCGCAGAACCAGCCGATCGGCGCGGGCTGCTGGGCCAGCGCCGGGGTGAGCAGCGCATCGAAGCCGGCGGTGGCGGCGATCGCCTGCCGGCTGATCAGGCTGAGCTGGCCCATCGCCGTGGCGAAGGCGGCGCCGCTGACCTGCCGGCCGCGCTCGCGCAGGTACCGGCTGAGCGGACGCAGCAGGTGCTCGCGATCGGGCGGCACCGGAATGGTGGCGGCCGAGACCGCCCAGACCAGCTCGAAGGCGGCGATGGTCTCCGGCGGCAGCGGCAGCTCGATGTCGACCACCTCGTGGCCGAGTTCGGCCAGCAGCGCGCTGGCTCGCTCCCAGGCGGCCCGGCACTCCGGATCGACCTCGGCTCCGGGCACCGGCGGGTCGAGGTAGCGGCCTATCCGCAGCCGCTGCGGGGTTCGGTCGCACCAGCCGAGGAAGCTCTCGCCGGCCGGCAGCGGCGGCGCCCAGGTGAGGTCGCCCACCTGCGGCACCGCGGTGACGTCGAGGAACGCGGCGGCGTCGCGCACCGTCCGGGCCAGCGAGCCGAGCACCGACAGTCCCGTGGCGTCCACGTCCAGCGGGCCGCGCGAGATCCGTCCCCGAGAGGTCTTCAGCCCGAACAGCCCGTTCACGCTGGCCGGAATCCGGATCGAGCCGCCGCCGTCCGAGCCCTGCGCGATCGGCACCAGGCCGGCGGCCACCGCGGCGCCGGCACCGCCGGACGAGCCGCCCGCCAGCCGGCTGGTGTCCCACGGGTTGCGCGCCGGCGGTCCGAGGTCGGTCTCGGTGTAGCAGGTCAGGCCGAATTCGGGCGTGGCCGTCTTGCCCAGCGAGATGGTGCCGGCCTGCCGGAGCAGCCGCACCACGTGGTCATCGACCGTCGGCACGCAGTCGGCCATGGTGCGCGAGCCGTACAAAGTCGGCACCCCGGCGGTCTGGTTGAGGTCCTTGATCGCGGTCGGCACGCCGTGCAGCGGCGGCAGCGGCTCACCGGCCAGCACGGCCCGATCGGCCTGCGCCGCCTGCTCGCGCGCGGCCTGCTCGGTCAGCGTGACGAAGGCGCCCAGCTCACCATCCAGCCGGCCGATCCGGTCCAGGCAGTGCTCGACCAACTCGGTAGCGCTCAGCTGCCGGTCGCGGATCGCCGCGGCGGCCTCCAGCGCGGTCAGGTCATGAAGTTCGGCCATGTGTTGCAGGCTAGCCACACCGCTTGGTCGATGACGGCAACGCTGGCCTCAGGCCGGGATCACCGCATCCTGCTCGATCCGCAGCACGGTCTGCAGCAGCGTGTCGGCACCGGCCACGAGGTGGTGCGCATCGGTGTGCTCCTCCGGCGCGTGGCTGATGCCGCCCCGGCTGGGCACGAAGATCATGCCGACCGGCGCGATCGACGCCATGATCTGGGCGTCATGGCCGGCTCCGCTGGGCAGCCTCAGGTACGGCAGCCCCAGCAGGTCGGCGGTGTCGGCCACCGCCTGCTGCAGCCACTGGGCGGTGTGCACCGGCTCCGCCCGCATGCTGGTGCGCGCGGTCACGGCGATCCCGGTCCGGCCGGCGAGCCGGCCCAGCTCGGCGTACACGGCCGACTCCGCCTGCCGGAGCCGGGCCCGGTCAGCGTCGCGGAACTCCGCCGTCAACGTGACCCGACCGGGCACCACGTTGGTCTGCCCGGGGCTCACCTGCAGCACGCCGACCGTGCTGACCGCGCACAACCGACGCTCAGCCGCGAGGTCCTCCACCGCGAGCACCAACCTCGCCGCGGCCGTCAGCGCGTCCGCCCGGCGGTGCATCGGCGTGGTGCCGGCATGGTTCTGGCTGCCCTGCACCTCGATGTCGATGATGGTCCGGCCGACCATGCCGGTCACCACCCCGATCGGTATGCCGGCCTCCTCCAGCACCGGCCCCTGCTCCACGTGCAGCTCCAGCATGGCGGCCACCGAACCGGGCAGCCACCGAGCCTGGTCGATCCGGGCCAGCTCCCCGCCGGCCTCGGCCAGCGGCCCGCGGATCGAGTTTCCATAGCGATCGACGGCACGTTCTGGATCGTCCAGTTGGCCGGTCATGGCCTTGGACCCCCAGAACGGTTGCGGAAAGAGCGCGCCTTCCTCGTTGGCGAAGGCGACCACGACCGGTTCGTACGGCAGGACCAGGTCGTTCTCGGCGATCACCCGCAGCGCCTCGATCGCCGCGATCAGGCCGTACCCGCCGTCCAGCTTGCCGCCTCGCGGAACGGTGTCCAGATGGGATCCCATCAGCAACACCGGATTCTCAGCCGGAAGGGCACGGCCGGGGCGGTAGAGGAAGACGTTGCCGGCCTGGTCCACCCGGCTGGCCAGCCCGGCATCGGACGCCCGGCCGGCCAGGTGGCGTCGGGCGAGGTTAGCGGCCGGTCCGAAGCCGAGCCTGGAGATGCCACCGTCCGGATCGCGGCCGTAGCCGGCCAGCGCCTCCAGTTCGGACAGCATCCGGGAGGGGTGCACTCGCAGCGAGGTCGGCCCAGCGCGCGACGGCGCTGCCGCGTTGCTGCGCATGCTGGCCTCCCTCGTCCGTGGGGCACTCCCAACATACGTAAATAGGCTTCAAACGCTCATAAGTTTTGGATGGGAAACGCTGGCTCCGGGCACCCGCGGGCCGAGCCACGGGCTCCAGGTTCAGGCGGTAGCGGTGAGATCCAGCTCCAGCGGCGCCAGGTCGTAGCCGAGGTAGCGGTCCCAGGCCGGATCCCGCTTGGCCCAGCCCAGCACCAGGGCCACACTCGCCGACGGCTGGATCGGCGGCCGGGGCAGCGTCCAGCCCATCTCGGACAGCAACCGGTCGCCCTTGCGGTGATTGCACCGGGCGCAGGCCGCCACCACGTTCGTCCACTCGTTGCGGCCGCCCCGCGAACGCGGCACCACATGGTCGATGGTGTCGGCCTTCACCGTGCAGTACACGCACCGGTGCGCGTCGCGGGCCAGCACCGCCCGCCGAGTGAGCGGCACCTGCCGCCGATAGGGCACCCGGACATAGCGAGCCAGCCGCACCACCTGCGGAATCGGAACGCTATTCGTCGCCGAATGTAAAAAGCCTTCGGCCGCTTCCACGACGAAGGCTTTCTCGGCCAGCACCAGCACTACCGCACGGCGCATTGGCACGACGCACAAGGGCTCATACGACGCGTTGAGCACAAGCGTCCCCGCCACGGCATCACCTTCCGAGTGTGCATCCAGTGAACCTGACGAAGCGGCTTCGCGCACCCATTAATCGTGAAATGACGGCGCGTGTCGAAATCGGCGCCCGACACCGGATAAGCCGGCCTCCTCGCTTGCGCCGCCAGCCGGGCCGACCATGGCAGGCTTGGCTGCCGTGAGCACGCCGCTGTCACTGCACGGGTACTGGCACCAGCATGCGAACGTCCTGATCACCAAACCGCTGCAGTGCCTGGCCATTCTGCTCATCGCGCTGCTGGTCCGGGCGATTGCCCACCGCGCCATCAACCGGCTGGTCCGCTCGAGCGTGGAAGGGTCGGTGCCGCGGATGCTCAGCCCGCTCGCCGAGCGGGCTCGCGACGCCGCCTTCCCCGACACCGGCCGGCAGTCCGAGCGCCGCCGGCAGCGGGCCGAAACAATCGGCTCGGTGCTGCGCAGCGCGGTCAGCTTCGTGCTGTTCGTGACCGGCTTCCTGCTCATGCTGGCGGTCTTCGACATCAACCTGGCACCCTTCGTCGCCGGCACCTCGCTGGTCGGGGTGGCGGTCGGCTTCGGCGCGCAGAACCTGATCAAGGACTTCCTGTCCGGGATGTTCCTGATGCTGGAGGACCAGTACGGAGTGGGCGACGTCATCGACGTCGGCCAGGCCACCGGCACGGTGGAGTCGGTCGGGCTGCGCACCACCCGGCTGCGCGACATCGAAGGCGTGGTGTGGTACGTCCGCAACGGCGAGATCGTCCGGGTCGGCAACTCCTCCCAGCACTACGCGCAGGTGGTGCTGGACGTGCCGCTGGCCCGCACCGACGACCTCGCCGCGGCCATCGCGGCGATCCGCTCGGCGGCCGCCGAGGTGTACGCCGACGAGCAGTGGCAGCGGCACTTTCTCGCCGAACCCGAGGTGCTCGGCGTGGAGAGCCTGAGCCGGGACGGGCTGACCGTGCGGCTGGTGGCCAGGGTCCGGCCACTGGAGCAGTGGCGGGTGGCCCGGGAACTGCGTGGCCGGATCCAGGCCGAACTGGCCGGCTCGGCCACCGCCGGCGACTCGTCCGGCTGAGCTTTGGCTGGATCCAGGTCTGCGGACTGGCCTGCCGCAGCCGCCCAGATCCGTCCAAATTCCGGTGATTCATGTTCCCGGGGCTGATTTGAGGCCTACCCTGTGCCCGGCGACGACGGTGCGGTCAGTGCCGGTGAGGGGGTTGCGATGCGACCGATCGTGGTGGCCCTGGCCACCTTGCTGGCGGTTCCCGCCGTGGTCGTCTCCGGCGGCGGAATGCATTCCAGCCCGGCTGCCGCGGCCGCCTCGACGGCCACCGGTCCGTCCGGGCTGTACGAACCGGTGGATCGAATCCGGGCGCTGGATACCCGCAACACCCGCGGACTTCCGGCCCACGGCACCGCTCGACTCCAGGTCACCGGACTCGGCACAGTCCCGCCGACGGATGTGGTGGCCATCTCGGTGAACCTGACCGTGTTGACGCCAGCCGTGACGGGCTCGCTGTCGGCATTCGCCGACGGCGCCAGTTTCTCCGGCGCCACGATGAGCTTCCGGGCCGGACAGACCGACCAGAACTTCGAGACGGTTCCGGTAGGCGCCGGCGGCCGGATCGACCTCCGCAACAACACCGGCAGCCCACTGTTCCTGATCGTCGACATCCTCGGCTACCACACCAGCGGCCAGCCCCAGTCCGCCTGGGGCCGGTATCAGCCGACGTCACCGACCCGGCTGTTGGACACCCGCCGCATCCTGGCGCCGTTGGCCGCCAACGAGACCCGGCGCATCCAGGTGACCGGCCAGTTCGGCGTCCCGCAGGGAGACGGCGTGGTGCCGGTCATCAACTTCACGGTGCAGACGCCCAAGCACTCGGGATCGCTGACGGTCGGAGAAGGCAACCTGTACCCGAACACGCCCAGCATCAGCTTCGTCGCGGGCCAGACCGAACAGGGGCAACTGCTGATGGGATTGGACAACGGCGGCGCGCTGCCCATCCGCAACAACAGCAGCTCGGCCATTGAGGTGATCGCCGATATGGTCGGCTACTACACCGGATCGAACTACTCACAGGCGTTCGAAGCCTACGACTGGTACACCCGGTCGTACGACAGCCGCAAGGCCGGATCGGTTCCGCGGGGTGGCACCGTTGTCGTCCCGACGAGCCGCGTAGGCGCGGTATCGCTCAATGTGACCGTGCTGAGCCCGAGCACGGATGGCTCGATCACGATCTGGCCGGCCAACACTCCTCGCGACACCGCCGCCACCATCAGCTTCACCGCCGGTCAGACCAGGCAGCGGATGCTGATGGCCAAGGCCGGTCCCGGTATGTACGCCGGCGATGTGCAGATCCGCAACAACAGCGGCGCACCGATCACCCTGATCGTGGACTTCAACGGCTATTCGGCCTGACGCCCGAGGCTGTCGCCGACGTTCAACTTACCGTCGCCAACGCCTCGGAGACCGCCCGGTGCAGGGTCGGGTAGACGTAGTGCATGGTCCGCAGGGTGTCCAGCGGCACCCGGGCGTGCACGGCCAGGGTGAGCAGGCCGAGGATCTCACCGCCGGCCGGAGCCACCACGGTGGCGCCGACCAGCACGCCCGCGGCCCGGTCGGCAACCAGCTTGACGAACCCGTCGTTGCCGGGGCCGTGGATCCAGCCGCGGGTGTTGGAAGCGATCTCCGTCCGGCCCACCGCCACCTCGATGCCGGCCTCGCGCGCCTGCCGCTCGGTCATGCCGACCCGGCCCACCTCGGGGTCGGTGAAGGTGACCCAGGCGAGCCCGTGGTAGCCGCCGTACGGTTCCGGCCGGCCGAGCAGGTGGGCGATCAGCACCCTCGCCTGCCAGACCGCGACATGGGTGAACGGGCCCCGGCCGGTCACGTCGCCGACCGCGTAGATCCGGTCGGCAACCTGCATGTGCTCGTCCACCAGCAGGGTCTTCGCCTTCGGATCCAGGCCGACGCTGTCCAACGCCAGCTCGGGCAGGTGCCCCCGGCGGCCGGCAGCCACCAGCAGCCGCTCGGCGCTGAAGCTGCGCCCGTCGGCGAGCTCCACCCGCACCCCGGCGTCGTCCGGCCGCACGCCGGCGATCTGCACGCCGGTGTGCAGCTCAATGCCCTCGCGGCGGAACACCTCGGCGACCACCTCGCTGGCCTCCGGCTCCTCCGGCGCCAGGATCCGGTCGGACAGCTCTAGCTGGGTGACCCGGACCCCGAACCGGGCCAGGCCCTGGGCAAGTTCGGAGCCGACCGCACCGCCGCCGATCACCACCAGGGACTCCGGTGCCTGGCGGATCTGCAGGACCTCCCGGTTCGTCCACACCCGGCCGTCCGGGCTCAGCGGATCGCCGGCCAGCTCGGCCAGTCCCGGCAGGTCCGGCAGCAGCGGCGCGGTGCCGGTGGCGATGACCAGGTGGTCGGCGGTGAAGCCGCGCTCCCCCACCCGCACCCGAGGCCGGCCGTCGGCGGTCCGGCCGTCCAGCCGGCCGAAGCCGCGCACGAAGTGCCCACCGAGCTTGCGCAGCCGGTCCACCGCGACCTGGTCGTTCCAGTCGTCGGTGGCCTCGTCGCGGATCCGGCTGGCCGGCTTGCGATAGTCCGGATCCACGGTCGCGGTCCCGGCCAGCTGATCGACCCGGCCGGCCTCGCTGAGGGTGGCCGCGGCCCGGACGATCATCTTCGACGGGATGCAGCCGTAGTACGGGCATTCACCGCCGGTCAGGTGGCCCTCGATGCCGAGTACCCGGCGACCCGCCTCGGCCAGCCGCTCGGCCACCTCCTCACCGCCCGGGCCGAGGCCCAGCACGATCACCTCGTACTCGGAGACCAGCTCGTCCGCGTCAGCCATACCGCACACGGTAGGCGGATTTCGACGCGGGACAATGGGTAGGTGCACCCGATCCGACCGATGCCCCCGGCTGCCGCCCGATGGTGAGTGCCAACTTCTACCAGCGGGTGGGCGGCGAGCAGACCTTCCGCACCCTGGTAGAGCGCTTCTACGCCGGGGTGGCCGGCGACCCGCTGCTGCGGCCGCTGTACCCGGAGCAGGATCTGGGCCCGGCTGCCGAGCGGCTGACCCTGTTCCTGATCCAGTACTGGGGCGGCCCGAACACGTACTCCCAGACCCGCGGTCATCCCCGGCTGCGGATGCGCCATGTCCCGTTCACCATCGGCTCCGCCGAACGGGACGCCTGGCTGCGCCACATGGCCGACGCGCTGGCCTCGCTGCAGCTGGCGCCGGAGCTGGCCGACGAGCTCTGGGGCTACCTGACCATGGCGGCCGAATCCCTGCGCAACAGCCCCAGCTGATCGGCAGACACGTCCTGCAAGGGCTTACAGAAGCCGTCCGGCTGGACTAGCCTGGACTGCCGAGGCGTGCGCTCAGCCCCTCGTTTCCACGCAGCATGGAGGATCGCGTGACCGACCCGCACAACGGCCCGCTCGAGTCGGAGCACCACCCGTTCGCCGACTCCGAGATCCAGCACGACCTGGACTTCTACAGCGGGGTGGACAGCGGCGCGGCCTATCACAGCGGCGCCGACTGGTGGCGCTCGGCGATCTTCTACCAGGTCTATCCGAAGAGCTTCGCCGACGGCAACGGCGACGGCATCGGCGACCTGATCGGCCTGCGCCAGCGGCTGGACTACCTGGAACTGCTGGGCATCGACGCGATCTGGCTGAGCCCGTTCTACCGCTCCCCGATGGCCGACGGCGGCTACGACGTGGCCGACCCGACCGACGTGGATCCGATGTTCGGCACGCTGGCCGACTTCGACGCCCTGATCACCGAGGCGCACGCCCGCGGCATCAAGATCACCGTCGACATCGTGCCGAACCATTTCTCCGACCAGCATGCCTGGTTCCAGGCCGCGCTGGCCTCGCCGCCCGGCTCGCCGGAGCGGGCCCGGTTCATCTTCCGGGACGGTCGCGGAGCGCACGGCGAACTACCGCCGAACAACTGGCCGGCGATGTTCGGCGGCCCGGCCTGGCAGCGGGTGCCGGACGGCCAGTGGTACCTGCACCTGTTCGCCCCCGAGCAGCCGGACCTGAACTGGGACAACCCGGAGGTGACGGCCGAGTTCGAGCGGATCCTGCGATTCTGGATGGACCGCGGTGCCGACGGCTTCCGGGTGGACGTGGCGCACTCGATGGCCAAGCCGGCCGGCCTGCCGGACATGGACCTGACCAACTACGCCGGGCCGAACACCCAACTGGCTCCGGATCTGCGCTTCGACCAGGACGGGGTGCACGAACACCTGCGGATGTTCCGCGCGGTGATGGACCGCTACCCGCACCGGATGGCGGTCGGCGAGGCGTGGGTGTCCGACGACGAGCGACTGGCTCGCTACGTCCGGCCGGACGAGCTGCACCTGACGTTCAACTTCCGGCTGGTCGAGGCGCAGTGGTCGGCCACGGAGTTCAGCCGGGCCATCGACGGCTCGCTGACCGCGATGGCCGAGGTCGGCGCACCGTGCACCTGGGTGCTGTCCAACCATGACGTGGTGCGGCACGCCACCCGGTACGGCGGCGGCCGGATCGGCCAGGCACGCGCCCGGGCCGCGGCGCTGCTCACCCTGTCGCTGCCCGGCGCGGCCTACATCTACAACGGCGAGGAACTCGGCCTGGAGAATGTGGAGCTGCCGGACGAGGTGCTGCAGGATCCCACCTGGGAGCGCAGCGGGCACACCGAGCGGGGCCGGGACGGCGAGCGGGTGCCGATTCCGTGGGAGGGCACCGAGCCGCCGTTCGGCTTCGGCTCGGGGCCTACGTCCTGGCTGCCGATGCCGTACGAGTGGGAGCACTTCACGGTGGAGGCGCAACTGGCCGACGAGGACTCCACGCTGTCGCTGTACCGCCACGCGCTGCGGCTGCGCCGGTCGCTGCCGGAGCTGCACGGTTCGGCCTTCTCCTGGCAGCAGGCGCCGGAAGGCTGCCTGGCCTACCGTCGCGGGCCGTCGCTGGTGGTGGCGCTGAACGCCTCGGACGTGCCGGTGGAACTGCCGCCGGGTGAGGTGCTGCTGGCCTCCGGGCCGCTGGAGGCCGACAAGCTGCCGGCCAACACCGCGGTGTGGCTGCGGGTCTGACGGCCTGGTCGGGGCGTGCAAGGCAAAATCGCAGCGACGGGAGAGTTTCGCTTGTGGTGCGGTTGAGTTGCTCGCTCGCGTTCGCCTCGTTGCATGGGCGATTGCCGGATGGCGAGGCTCTCTGGTCTGCTTCGATGAAGGGCAAAGGCGCAGCGACGAGAGCGTTGCGGGGAGAGTCCAGTCTCGCTGCTCGCTCACGTTTCGCATTGCTTTATAAGGTGATTCTCGGACAATGAAGCTTGCCTATCGCCGTTCGAGGGGGTAGAATCGAACATGTGATCGAGCAGCTCGTTACCGCTTCGGATGCCGAGTTGCTGGCTGCTCTGGTCGCCCGGGAGAGCGAGTTGCGGCGGCTGCAGTTCGAGCAGGTGGAGCTGCTGGCCGAGATCCAGTCGCGCAATGTGGTCGGTTCGTTGGGGTATCGCGGGCTGCCGGACCTGATCAGCGCACTGCTGCACTGCACGCGGGTCGAGGCGCGTAGGCGGTGGTTGGCGGTGGAGCGCTTCGGTGCCCGGCGTGCGCTGACCGGCGAGGCGTTGGAACCGGTTCTGCCCGCTACCGCCGAGGCGTTCGCCGAAGGCGAGATCGGTCCGGAGCACGCGGCGGCGGTTGCCGACACGGTCGAGGCTCTGCCGGTCGCGGATCGTGCCGAGCACGCTGGTGCGGTGGAGACGACGCTGCTGGAACACGCCCGCACGTCCGACCCGCGCACCGTACGAATGCTCGGCCAGCGGATCCTGGCCCACCTCGACCCGGACGGACCCAACCCGCAGGAGCGCGAGTCGCAGCAGGCGCACCGTCGGGTGTCGCTGAACCGACTCGAAGACGGCACCGGCCTGCTGGAAGGCCGGCTGAGCCCGTCCTGCGAGGCGATCTGGGAAGCGATCCTCACCCCACTCGCGGCCCGCCGGTCCGAGGACGCGCTCGGCCCGGATGAGCGCACCCTGCCGCAGCGGATGCACGATGCGTTCGAGGAAGCCGGCCGGCGGCTACTCGCGGCAGGCGAGCTACCCGACCACGCCGGGTTGCCCTGCCAACTGATCGTGACAATGTCGTTGACGGACTTGGAGCGGCGTGCCGGACGAGCCACCACTCACCACGGCGGCACCCTCAGCATCGAGGAAGCCCTCCAGCTGGCCACCGACGCCAAGCTTCTGCCGGCGGTACTGAACGACTCCGGCGGCATCCTCGCCTACGGCCGCGACCGCCGACTCGCCTCAACCGGCATGCGCAAAGCACTGGCCGCCCGCGACCGCGGCTGCACCTTCCCCGGCTGCGACCGCAGCGCCGCCCAATCCGAGATACACCACGCCATCGACTGGGCACGAGGCGGTCGTACCGACCTGGACAACCTCGCTATCGCCTGCGGGTATCACAACACAGAGGGCCCTAAGCGAGGATGGAAAACGGTGCTACTGAACGGCATCCCGCACTGGCAACCACCACCCTGGCACCCACACCCACAACCCCAACGCAACTACCTCCACCACCCCGAACTACTCCGACCACAGCGGGAGTAGCGACCGTCCCCCTGCGAAAGGGACGGCAGCGCCTGGTCTCGACGCTGTGCGGACGCGGACGGCGAGGCCCAGCGCTGTCGGCCCGACCCACATGCCGACGGCGAGGCCAAGCACTGCCGGCCCCAACCCACGCCCGGACTGCAGGGACCGCCGCTGGCGCGAGCGAAACGGCTTAGGGTGACGACGTGAAGACGCTCGCCGATCGGTTCCGCCGGCATGCCGAGATGATGCCGACCGGGCTGTACCGGACGCTGATGTTCGCCTTCGCCGACGACTGGGAAGCCGGCGGGGTGGTTGCTGAGATCTGTCGGGACTGGGCGGACGCGCCGACCTCGGCGATCGTGCAACTGCGGCTGTTGGCCGGCATCCAACGTCTGGTGCTGGCCGGCCAGGCTCCCGAGTTGGCCCGCTACTACCCCAACCTGGGCGGAACCGAGGCGCCCGACGACGCCTGGCCGCACTTCGAACCGGTGCTGCGCGAGCACGTCGCCGAACTGCGCGCGGCGCTGGAGATCGCGCCGCAGACCAACGAGCCCGGCCGCTCGGTACCGCTGCTGGTCGGGCTGTTCGATGCGGTCAGCCGCTCCGGGCTGACCGAGGTGCGGCTGCTGGAACTCGGCGCATCGGCCGGGCTGAACCTGCTGGTGGACCGATTCTTCGTGGCCGGCGATGACTGGTCGCACGGGCCGGCCGACTCACCGCTGCGAATTCTCGACGCGGTGGACGGCCAGGTGTCGCCGGTGCAGTTCTGGGTGAGCTCCCGGCGTGGCTGTGACCTGGCGCCGATCGATGCCTCGACCGAGGAGGGCCGGCTGCGGCTGACCTCCTTCGTCTGGCCGCACGACCTGCACCGCTTCGAGCGGCTGCGCGCGGCGCTGGAGGTGGCAGCGGCCTGCCCGGTCACGGTGGACCGGGCGCCGGCCGGGCAGTGGCTGGCCGATCAGCTTGCCGGGGCGCCGAAGCCCGGAGTGCTGACCGTGGTGTGGCACTCCATCACCCGGCAATACTGGCCGATGTCGGAGGTGGCCGAGGTGGACGCGATCCTGGACACGGCCGGCCAGTTGATGCCGATTGCCCATATCGCAATGGAGAGTCCGGTGCTGGCCAGTGACCCGGCCAGCGACCTGCAGGGCTACCAACCGCCTCGGCTAACCGTGCGGCTCTCGGTTCCGGATGGCGTGCTGGACGAATCGCCGGTGCTGCTGGGCACGGTTGCTGACCACGGCGTGCCGGTCCGGTTGGGCACGGGATGAACATCGGCGACGGGTTGTTCACGCTGGCCAACGTCGCCATCGGTGGCATCATCGGCGCGCTGGCAACCGGCCGAGCGAGCCGGCTCGGCGCCCGGGCGGATGCCATCGACGACTTCAGCCTGCTGCGGCCGCTGTGGTCGCAGAATGCCAACCCGACCCCGCAGAGCCTGGATGAGCTGCAGCAGCGGCACATCGGCCTGCGGGGCAAGTTGCTGGTCGCCGGGGTGCCGTACCTGCTGCTGGACTGGTACGAGGCGGTGACGATGACCTACCTGAACCTGCAGTCCTATTCGGCCGAGGTGTTGCTGGCGATGCAGGCCGACCCGGCCATGGCAGGGGGCAGCCGGGAAGAACTGGCCAACTGCGCCTTCTACTGCGACCGGCTGATCAACGCCTACCTGCAGCGACCGCTGGAAGGGCGGCTGCGCTATCACGGCCGGACGTACCGCAGGTTCGCGAAGCGACTGCACATGTACGTGCTGGCCAACCGGCCGGCCACCTGACGCGCCGGCCGGCGAAGCGATCAGCCGGCGGACACCTCGGTGAAATCGGGCTGTTCGGCGCCGTGCGGGATGTCGATGAACTCCTCGCCGGTGCGCAGCGCCCGGACGATGACCCGGCCGACGTAGTCGGCGCTCTGCACGAAGAACCCGGGGATGATTTCCTCCCCCAACCGATACATGCCGCCGCCGAACTCGGTAGCGGTCAGCGACGGCAGCACGGTGGAGACCACGATGCCCTCGGCCGCCCACTCCTTGCGGGCCACCTCGCCCAGCATGTTGAGCGCCGCCTTGGCCGCCGCGTACGCGCCCACGGTGGGCGGTGCCATCCGGGTGGTGCCGGAGGAGATGTTGACGATCCGCCCCGTCCGCTGGCTGCGCATGGCGGGCAGCACGGCCTGCATCATGCCCAGCGCGCTGACCACATTGAGCCGCAACAGCTCGGTGAACTCAGCCAGATCCACGTCGGCCAGCATCGCGTGCAGGGCCACGCCGGCGTTGTTCACCAGCCCGTCGATGCGGCCGTGCCGGTCGAGGGTGGCCTGCACCAGCCGGTCCCGGGCCGCCGCGTCGGTGACGTCGGCCGGCACCGCGAGCGCACCGCCGAGTTGCCCGCTCAGCCGGTCGAGCCGATCCTGCCGGCGGGCGGCCAGCACCGGATGGGCGCCGGCCTCGTGCAGCGCCCGGGCCGCCGCCTCTCCGATCCCGGACGATGCGCCGGTGACGATGACCACCTTGCCGGTCAGATCAAGAATTTCCATCGGCACATTGTGCCCGACCACGGTCGTGCCGGACGAACGGTCGTGCCGGACCAACGATCGTGCCGGACCAACGATCGTGCCGGACAACGGTCGTGCCGGACCACCGCGAAGCGGCGTCGGCGACCGTGCGACAGCGGGTCGCGGCGGTTACAGCGACAGCAGGCCGAGCGGGTTTCCATCGCTGACATAGGTGGATCCGTAGGCGGCGGCGATCCGGATCCAGCCGGGCGCGGTGTCGACCACCGCCTCGCTGCCCCGCGGCAGGAAGCCCATCCGGGTCAGCGCGCTCAACGGCCCGAGCGGCACGTCCACGGTGCGGCTGCCGGCCGAGACGCTCAGCACGATGGACTCCAGCAAAGCCTGCTGCTCAGACCGGCTGGTCAGGTCGTGGGCCAGCAGCGCGCCGGAGCGCACCACCTCCCGGATCGCCCGGTCGGGCACCGCCTCGATCCGCTGCCAGCCCGATCGGGGCGGCAGCCCGGTCAGCCACTCGGCATCCCGGCGAGCCGGCAGCACGGCATGCGGCTCACCGTCCGGATCCAGCCAGCGCAGGAAGTCGGCCGCCGAGTAGGTGAAGTCGCAGTCCTCGTCCACCGAGGCGACGATGGAACGGCCAGCCAGTACCTCGTAGGGCAGCCGGACGAAGCCGGCGATGATGCCGGCGTCCCGTCCGGGCGCGACGCTGACCGTGCGCAGCCGGATCAGCGTTGCCGCGTCGGCGGACACCGCGCGCTCGGCCATCGGTGCGAAGTCGGCCAACTCCGCCGCGGAGGGCATCACGGCTGGGCCCGATCGGTGTAGCTGAGCAGGATGGTCCGCTCCTCCTCGGTCAGCCGGCGCGGCCGGTTGTTGCCGAAGTCGAAGGTGACCAGCCGGGTGGCCGCCGTGGCGGCCAGCGTGTCACCGTCGAACACCTCGTACCGCACGACGAAATCCGCGCCGCGCACCCGGTCGATCCAGAGCTCCAGCCGCAGCGGCTCCGGGTGATAGACCACCGGGCGCAGGTAGGTGATCTCATGATGGGCGACCACCGTGCCGCGCGCGAAGGTGGAGTCGTAGCGGTCGAAGAACATCGACACCCGAGCCTGCTCCAGGTAGGCCAGGTAGGCGGTGTTGTTCACATGGCCGTAGGCGTCCATGTCCGACCAGCGCATCGCGCAGCGGGCAACGAACCTGGCCAAGGCACTTCCCTTTCCGCGCGGGGGCGAGGTCAGTCGCGGGTCAGCTTGCGGTAGGTCACCGCGTGCGGCCGGGCCGCCTCGGCACCCATCCGCTCCACCTTGTTCTTCTCGTAGGACTCGAAGTTGCCCTCAAACCAGTACCACTGCGCCGGATTCTCCTCGCTGCCCTCCCAGGCCAGGATGTGGGTGGCCACCCGGTCCAGGAACCACCGGTCGTGGCTGATCACCACAGCGCAACCCGGGAACTCCAGCAGCGCGTTCTCCAGCGAGCCCAGCGTCTCCACGTCCAGGTCGTTGGTCGGCTCGTCCAGCAGCAGCAGGTTGCCGCCCTCCTTCAGGGTCAGCGCCAGGTTGAGCCGGTTGCGCTCGCCGCCGGACAGCACGCCAGCCGGCTTCTGCTGGTCCGGGCCCTTGAAGCCGAACGCCGAGACGTAGGCCCGCGACGGCATCTCCACCTGGCCGACCCTGATGTGGTCGAGCCCGTCGGATACCACCTGCCACACCGTCTTCTTCGGGTCGATGCCGGCGCGCGACTGGTCCACATAGCTGATCTTGACCGTCTCGCCGACCCGCACCTCGCCGGAGTCGGGCTTCTCGAACCCGACGATGGTCTTGAACAGGGTGGTCTTGCCGACCCCGTTCGGCCCGATCACGCCGACGATGCCGCCGCGCGGCAGCGAGAACGACAGATCTTTGACCAGTACCCGGCCGTCGAAACCCTTGTCCAGGTGGCCAACCTCGACCACCACGCTGCCCAGCCGGGGGCCCGGCGGGATCTGGATCTCCTCGAAGTCGAGCTTGCGGGTCTTCTCCGCCTCGGCGGCCATCTCCTCGTAACGCTGCAACCGAGCCTTGGACTTGGCCTGCCGGCCCTTGGCGTTCTGCCGCACCCAGTCCAACTCGTCACGCAGCCGCTTCTGCAGTTTGGCGTCCTTCTTGCCCTCCACGGACAGCCGCTCGGCCTTCTTCTCTAGGTAGGTGGAGTAGTTGCCCTCGTACGGGTGCGCCCGACCGCGGTCGAGTTCGAGGATCCACTGGGCCACGTTGTCCAGGAAGTACCGGTCGTGGGTAACCGCCAGGATGGTGCCCGGGTACTTGGCCAGGTGCTGCTCCAGCCACTGCACGCTCTCGGCGTCCAGGTGGTTGGTCGGCTCGTCCAGCAGCAGCAGATCCGGCTGCTCCAGCAGCAGCTTGCACAGTGCCACCCGGCGCCGCTCGCCGCCGGACAGGTGGGTGACCGGCTCGTCGCCGGGCGGGCAGCGCAGCGCGTCCATCGCCTGCTCGATCCGCGAGTCGAGCTCCCAGCCCTCGCCGTGCTCGATCTTCTCCATCAGGTCGCCCTGCTCGGCGAGCAGCTTGTCGAAGTCGGCGTCCGGGTCGCCCATCGCGGTGGACACCTCCTCGAAGCGGGCCAGCCAGCCCCGCATCTCGGCCACCGCGTCCTCGACGTTCTCCCGGACGGTCTTCGACTCGTCCAGCGGCGGCTCCTGCTGCAGCAGGCCGACCGAGGCCCCGGGCGCCAGCACCGCGTCACCGTTGGAGGCGGTGTCCAGGCCAGCCATGATCCGCAGAACGGTGGACTTGCCGGCACCGTTCGGCCCGACGACGCCGATCTTGGCGCCGGGCAGGAAGGCCAGCGTCACGTCGTCCAGGATGACCTTGTCGCCGTGCGCCTTGCGCACCTTGTGCATGGAGTAGATGTACTGCGCCACTTCGAAGTCCCTCGATCTGTAAGTTCGCGTTCCCTCCAGTGTCCCAGACCGGCGGGCATGCTCCGAACCAGCGGTGGCATGCAGCGGGCCGGCTGGTCGTGACCAGCCGGCCCGCTGTGCGATCGTTCTTTGATCCGGCCTGTGTTCCAGGCCGCCGGACTACCGGCCCAGGCTCAGCTGCCAGATGCCCCGGCCGTGGGTGGCCAGCAGAGCGGCCCGCTGCCCGGGCACGTTGCGCACGTTGTTGACCACCACGTTCGGCAGGCCGACGACCCGGTACCACTTGGTCGGGTGCTGAGCGTCGGCCACGAAGGCGCCGACGTCGGTGCCCAACACCAGCGTGCCGCGCACGACGGCCAGGCCGTCACCGGGTGCGTCCGGCAGGTTGCCGCTGATGTTGTGCCAGGTGCTGCCACCATCCTTGGACTCGAACACGGTGCCCAGGCCGCCACCGGGGATCCAACGGCGAGAGTAGCCGTTGTAGATGGCGTACACGTGCGCCGGGTTGGCCGGGTCCACGGTGAGGCCGGCGACGAACCGGTTCGGCAGCACCGGAGAGGCGATCCGGTGCCAGCTGCCGCCGTAGTTGGTGTCGATGCCGCTGGCGAAGTTGGGCGACGGGTTGCCGCTGCTGTCCACCCACCCGGCGTAGGTGACCACGCCACTGACCGCCAGCGCGGTGCCGACGTTCAGCCCGCCCGCGGCGTCGGTGCCGAAGTCGTGCACCGCCACCCAGTCGCAGCCGTCGGTGTCGTTGCACTCGGTGCTCCAGCCCTTGACGCTGTCCCACACCTTGTTGCCGGCCGCCACCCAGTGGTTGGCGTTGTGCACGTCAGCCTGGAACGGCGCGGTGAACCGTGCCGACTCGTCACAGTCCGGCCCGTTGTAGTAGCCGCACAGCGGACTGATCGTGGTGAACGTGTGGCCACCGTCGCTGGTCTTGTACATCGCCAGGTTGGTGTACTCGCCCACCGCCTGGTTGGCGTTGGCCGGGTTCACCAGCACCATGCCGCCGTCGCCGCCGGCCGGCTCGATGTTCTTGGCCCGGTTCGGGAACAGCGCCGAGGTGCCGTTGTCCTGCAGGCCACCCCAGTAGGCCAGCGAGTGGCTGCCCGGACGCGCCGCACCGGCTGCGGCGTCGTAGTACTGCAAGGTGCGCAGCGTGTCGTTCAGATCCGCCCAGCCGCCGTAGCCGACCTTGCTCACCGGCCGCCGGTAGACACCGCCGTCGTTGCCGATCAGCACCTGGTTGTCACTGGTGCGGGCCAGCGCGTGCTGGTCGGGGTGGGTGGCCGGCGGGCAGGGTCCGCCGCAGTCCAGCCCGTAGTTCCAGTACTGGCTGGCGGTGGTGAAGCTGGCGCCGCCGTTGGTGGTCTGGAAGACCTCTTCCAGGCTGACGTAGAGCTTCATCGGGTTGTGTGGATCCACCAGCAGCGCCTGGTTGTACCAGGACTGGATGCCGACGTGGTAGCCCGGCATGTTCTTCAGCGCGGAGCCGGAGGCGTCGAGCGAGTCCGAGTCGGCGATCTTGGTGTACGGGCCGGCCGGATTGCCGTTGGCCGAGACGAACACGCCCTGCAGGTTGGTGGCGGCACCGGCCAGCAGCAGCCGCGGCGACTGCACGATGGCGTACAACCGGCTGCCGTCGGCCGCGTAGGCGAAGGTGGTCCGGCCGATGTCGGTGGCATCGATGTCACCGGTCGGGGTGATCTTCGAGTACGAGCCCGCGCCGCCACCGGTGGTGGACAGGTAGAAGCCGTTGTAGGAGGTGCCGTTGCGCCAGGCCAGCGCGGCCAGCACGACCTGGCCGTGGGTGCCCGGCTTGATCGCCACGTCGGTGATGAACGAGGTGTTGTACGGCGAGCCGGTCGGGTTCGGGTCCGGCTTGAGCACCAGCGTCCAGGCACCGCTGCCGGAGTGGTCGGAGTGCCGGTACAGGCCGGCGTTGGTGGCCGCGTACACCTGGCCGTAGCCGTCGTCGCGCAGGTAGAAGCTGGTGTGATCGACCAGCTCCCGGCCGCCGACCCGGCTGAACGTGCGGCCGCCGTTGGTGGAGCGGTACACCCCGACGCCGGTGTAGGAGTCGCTGCTGGTGTTGGCCTCGCCGGTGCCGACCCAGAGCGCGTGGTCAGGGGTGACCAGCAGCGCGCCGATGGACAGCGTCGGCTGGTTGTCCCAGATCGAGTGCCAGCTCTTGCCGCCGTTGGTGGACTTCCAGACGCCACCGTCGGCGGTGCCGGCGTAGTAGGTGTTGCCGTCCACCGCCAGCGCGGTGGTGCGGCCGGAGACGTCCCGGAAGCCGGCGCCGTCGTTGGACCAGTAGGGGTCGGTGTAGCCAGCCGGCTCGGCGTCCAGCGGCTGGTCGGTGATCTCGGTCAGCCGAGCGCTGGCCACCGGCATCGCGGCGGCCTGCTGGCGGGCGGCCAGCAGCGCCTGGGCGGACACCGACTGGGCCGGGGCGCTGCGCTCGAAGGCACGCTGGTCGGCCTGGTCGGCTGCCTCCAGGGCATCGCCTTCGCCTGAATGGATGCCGCCGCCCGCGTCCTCGTCGAGGGTGTGCACCTGGCTGCCGGCGTGCTGCTGCGCCTGGATCTTGGCGACCCCGCGCAGCGGATTGTGTGGTGAAGGTGCTGCGCTGGCCTGGGCCAGGCAGGTGCCTGCGACGGCTGCGACGGCGGTTGCCAGAATGGCAGCCCGGCGCACGGCAGGACTTGGTAATAGCGACATGCTCATACCCCCCCGGTGGGACAATGAGTTTGCGGAGAAATCGCAGTCTGTCACCGCGGCATCCCAGCCGTCCAGATGAAGTGATCTCCGCTGTCGGGGCAATCGGACCCCAACCTGTGATGAAGGCAACTTTTCGCCCCTCTTTGGGCTATGCTGCCGGCGCTGAGCCCAGCGATGACCCCCGGAGGTCTGATGGACGGCGCACCGGTGTTCCAGATGCGGTTCAACCCGGTCGGCGAGCAGTTGGCCGCCGCGCTGGACTGCGAGGCCGCGGTCTTTCTCAAGACGTACGGCAATACCCCCGAGCAGCTGGCCGAGGAGTACGGGCCGTATGCCGCGGCGTCGGTGTTCATCGGGATCTACGAGCCTGGCGGCGACGCGGTCGGCGCGGTGCGGCTGATCCGGCCGAACCCGCTGGGGCTGAAAACGCTGCATGACGTGTCCCGGCCGCCGTGGTCGCTGGACGTGCCGCGGATGGCCAGGGCCGCTCGGCTGGACCTGGATCGGACCTGGGATTTCACCACGCTCGGTGCCCGACGCGGGCTGCGCCGGTGGAGCACCCTGATCTCGGCCGGGCTGTTCCATGGGCTGGTGCAGGCGGTGCGGGCCAACGACATCGGCTCGGCGGTGATGATGATCGACGAGCGGGTGCGCGGGCTGCTGGCGCTGGCCGGCATGACCGGGCAGACCATGCCCGGCGCGCAGACCACTTCCTACATGGGATCGGCGCGCTGCACGCCGGTCTACGAACACTGCCAGCAGGCCTTCGACCGGCAGCGGCTGAACAACCCGGACGGCTACCGGCTGTTCATGCAGGGCATCGGCCTGGACGGGATCCAGGTGCCGACACCGGCAGAATTCCGGCTGCAGCCGGCACCCTCGGCCGACTTGTCACCTGCCCCGGCCGCCGCCGTGGTGCCGGCCTGATCGGCTGACTTCGGCTCGTCCTGGCTCGCGCCGGCTCGCGCTGGCTCGTCCTGGCTCGCGCCGGCTCGTCCTGGCTCGCGCCGGCTCGTCCTGGCTCGCGCCGGCTCGCGCTGGCTCGTCCTGGCTCGCGCTGGCTCGCGCTGGCTCGCACTGTCGAATTCGGGCCGCGATCAGGCGAATCGACGTTCGGACAGCGCGGTCCGCTCCCGCACCCAGGTCTCGACCTCGGCGAACGGCATCGGCCGGGCCACATGGTAGCCCTGCAGCACGTCCACACCGAGCGCGATCAGGTCGGCCGCGGTGGCGGCGTTCTCCACGCCCTCGGCGACGGTGCGCATGCCGAGCGCCTTGGCGAGCTGGAAGGTCGAGGACACGATCATCCGGCTGCGCTGGTCAGTGGTGATGGCGGCGATGAAGGAACGGTCCACCTTGAGCTCCTGCACCGGCAGGTCGCGCAGGTACGACAACGAGGAGAAGCCGGTGCCGTAGTCGTCGATGGCGATCTGCAGCCGGTGTGCCCGCATGTCGGTGAGCACCGCGCGGGCCCGCTCCGGTTCGGCGATGAAGGCGTCCTCGGTGACCTCGATGACCAGGCTCTCCGGAGGCAGCTGGGCTTCGGACATCGCCTCGTACAGCCGGGGCAGGAACACCCCGCTCAGCAGCTCGGGTGGGGCACAGTTCAGCGACACCCTGGGGTTGAGCCCGTTGGCCCGCCAGCGCCGCAGGTCGGTCGATCACCAGCTGGCTGACCGCCTCCGACAGCCCCAGCATCAGCCCGTCACGGCGCGCGGCGGGCAGGAACGCGATCGGTGAGAGCAGGCCCTGCTGCGGGTGCTGCCAGCGCACCAGCGCCTCCAGGCCACACACTTGCAGGGTCGCCGCGTCCAGCTGCGGCTGGTAGTACATGACCAGCTGGCCGTCGGTGATCGCCCGGCGCAGCTCCTCGGCCATCCGCAGCCGCTGCCGGGAGAAGTCGTCGGAGTGGGCGTCGTAGATCAGCGCGCCCGCCCGGGTGGCCTTGGCCTGGTACATCGCCACGTCGGCCCGGCGCAGCAGCTCGGTGCTCTTGGTGTCGTGCGCGGTCCGGGCGGTGATGCCGATCGAGGCGGAGGTGCTCAGCTCGATGCCGTCCACCAGGGTTGGCTGGCGCACCACGTCGAGCACCACGTTGGCGGTCTCCAGCAGCAGCAACGGATCCTGGCTGCTCATCACGATGGCGTACTCGTCGCCGCCGAGCCGGCCGACCATCACCGAGGAGGGCAGCGCCTGCCGGACCCGGTGAGCGACCAGTTGCAGGACCGAGTCACCGGCCGCGTGTCCGAGGGTGTCGTTGACCTCCTTGAAACCGTCCAGGTCCAGCAGCATCAGCCCGAGCGGGTCGCCGGCGGCCATCGCGGACTCCAGCCGGGCGTACACCGAGCGACGGTTCGGCAGCAGCGTCAGATCGTCAGTGCGCGACAGCGCGAACGCCTCCGCGGCACCGTTCGCCTCGCGAAGTGCCAGCATCAGCCGGCCGCCGGCGGCGACCAGGGTCAGCACGGCCGGCACGGTCAGGTAGCCGCCCAGCCGGGTGTGCGGGTGCAGGGCGAGCAGGCCGGTCGCGACGAACGCGGCGACGATCATCACTCCCGGACCCGCCCGGCGCGGCAGGGACTGGCCGCCTATCGAGCGCGGCAGGCAGGCCGCCTCGGCGAGCAGTGCGAAGCCGGCCGCCCAGGCCAGGCCGTCGAGCAGGTTGTACTCGTAGGTACCGCCGGACAGGTGGGTGACGAAGTTCAGGTCGGCCACCGCGAACAGCAGCAGGCCGGCGCACAGGGCAAGCGACTTTGGGCCGGACACCCGCACCCGTAGCATCACCTGCCCGATCACCAGCAGCGCCAGCGCGGTGTCGACCATCGGGTAGAGCAGGGCCAGCAGCAATGACACCCCACCATTGCCGGCGGTGCTGCCCATCGGGGTGAGCAGCAGGGCACCGGCCAGGCAGGTGGTGCCGCCGCAGACGACGACCGCGTCGAGCCAGGCGCTGGGAGTGGACTGCTGCCAGTGCGCCTCGTCCATGACCAGGTAGCCGGCGATGGCCAGGTAGGAGGCGAGGAACAGCCATTCGCCGGGCGCCGGGAACCGGGTCAGATCCGGCTGGGCGCTGGCGTTGAGCACCACGGAGCCCGCCGCCCAGAGCATGATTCCGCCGACCAGCACCAGCAGGGCGGCTCGGCGACGGCTGACGGTTGCCGCGATCAGCAGCCGGCCGAGCACCAGCAGGAAGAAGACGCCGAGGGTGAGCACGTGGGCGAGCTGGATCTCGCTGTCCGGCCCACCGGTGATCGCGAGGTTGGCCGGAAAACCGCCAAGCACCACGACCCAGGTGGCGATGCCGAGCCAACGAACGGCCCGGCGTCGCCGGCCAGCTCGTGCCATCTCCCGTCCCGGCATCTCGCCCATCCCCGTCAAGGCGCCCACCGTCGCAGACACTCTCCTTTTACTCCATCGGCAGCATGGTGGTCGTCGTGAGCCACCGGCTGGATGGTCTGTGCGGACTACCGGACCTGGGCCGCGTCGGGATCGAACATCTCGGCGCCGTCCTCGGCTTCCTCCGCCGGCTGGTCGAGCGCGGCCCGGGACAGGCCCAACACGGCGGCTGGCTGGCCAAGGGCCGCTGTCGGCTGGCTCAGTGGTTGTCCGAGCGGCGCCGCTGGCGGGTTCGGTGGCTGGCCGAGCGCCGCGCCGGACAGCTCCGGTGCCGCTTCCAGCTCGAGCTGCTGCTCGGCGCCGACCGGGAGGATCGCCGCGGGCAGCCGCACCGGGCCGGATGAGCGGTTGATCTCGGCCAGCCACAGGGTGGCATGCTCCGGCGCCATCGGGGCGGCGATGTGCCAGCCCTGCGCCCCGTCGCAGCCGAGTTCGCGCAGCACCTGCCATTCGGCTTCGGTTTCCACTCCCTCCGCGATGGCCGGCATGCCCAGCGCGTGCGCGAGATCCACGATGGCGCGCACGATGCCTACGGTGGACGCGCTCTCACCCAGCCGGGAGACGAATGCGCGGTCGATCTTGATCTCGCTCACCGGCAAGCTCTGCAGTCGGAGCAGTGAGGAATAGCCGGTGCCGAAGTCGTCCAGGCTCAGGGTCACTCCCATGGTCTCCAGGTCGAGCAGCATGGCGTTCAGCTCATCGGTCTGCTGTGCCACCACCCGCTCGGTGATCTCCAGTTGCAACATGCCGGTGGGCAGCGCGTGATCGCGCAGGCCGCTGAGCACCAGGTCGGCGAGCCGGCCACCCAGCAGGTCGGCCAGCGAGACGTTGACCGCGACCGGCACGCTGAGTCCCTGCTCCCGCCAGAGGGCCATCTGGGCCAGCGCCATGCTGACCACCCGGTCGGTGAGCAGGTGCATGATGCCCGACCGCTCGGCGAGCGGGATGAACTCATCCGGCGGGATGAAGCCGCGTTGCGGATGCTGCCACCGGATCAGCGCCTCGACACCCATCAGCGAGTAGTCGGCCAGCGAGACCTTGGGCTGGTACTGCAAGGTCAACGCACCCTCGTCGAGGGCTTGGCGCAGCTCGCTCAGCAGGGTCAGCCGGTCGGCGGAGTTACGGTCGCGGTGGGCGGAGTAGGTGGCGACCCCGGTCCGGCTCTCCTTGGCGATGTACATCGCCACGTCGGACAGCCTGAGCAGGTCCTCGGCGAAGAAGCCGTGGTCCGGATGCATCGCCACGCCGATCGACGCCTCGATCTCCAGCATCATGCCTTCGAGCGCCACCGGATTGGCCAGCGAGGCCCGGATCCGCTCGGCGACGCTGAGCACCTCGGCCTCGTCGGCGTCCGGCACGATCACCGCGAACTCATCGCCGCCCAGCCGGGCAAGGTGGTCACAGGGTCGCACCGAGTTGCTCAGCCGGGCGGCGAAGTGCACCAGCAACTGGTCGCCGACATGGTGGCCGAGGGTGTCGTTGACCTCCTTGAAGTGATCGAGGTCGATCAGCAGCAGGCCGAACGGCCGGCCGTCCCGCTTGGACCGGGCCAGTTCGGCGGCCAGGGACTCCTGCAGCAGCATCCGGTTGGGCAGGCCGGTAAGCGGGTCGTGGCCTGCCTGATGCTCCCGTTCCAGCGACATCTGGGCCATCTTGAACACCAGCACCAACGGGATCAGCAGCAGCGGCAGCAACTCCCACTCGGTGTTGGCCACCACCACCACCAGCGGCGACAGGGCCAGCACCGAGAAGGTGGTGGCGGTGTAGTGGGTGAAGTCGGTGCTGACCTGTATCCAGAACGTGGACATCCAGGCCAGCGCCCCGGAGACCAGCAGCAGGTTGGTCAGGAAGTAGGCGATGCAGGCGCCGAGCATCCAGAGCAGGTCCCAGCCGGTGGTGCGACCCAGCGGATGATCCAGGCTGGGCGTCCGACCGGCCAGCGCCATCACGAGCCAGCCGGCGCAGATCGAGACGTTGTACTGCCCGATGTTGAAGGCGCACTTCCAGGGCGTCTTGCGTGCCCGCAGGTCGGCCATCAGGGAGGCGATGCTGACCACCAGGACCGCCGGCCACGGTCCCCACAGGAACAGGATGGCCATCGAGAAGGCGGTGGACATGACGACGCCCTGGGGGTCGTGCCCGGAGCCCTGCACCAGCGGCCGGAGCTCCAGCAGCACCAGCAGCACGGCCGTCATGATCAGTGGCGCGCCGTTGGTGGCCAGGTGCGCGGTGACCACCTGATGCAGGGCCGTGGCCAGCAAAACCAGGCCAACGATCACCGACGGGTACCACACCGCGGTGAAGGGCGACACGCGAGCGAATGACGGACGCTGACACGCCCCCCGGCTCGAGTCACTGGACACGCCGCTCCTATCGGTTCGCCGGGGGAGAAAGTAAGCGGATCCGCGCGGTCCGCCCCCCGGATTGGACACTTCGTCGCATGGCGCCACCGAAGATCGTCTTTCGAGTCCGAGACCCTTGTGGCGCAAGGTAAACAACGCCCGAATCGATCTGGTTTGCACCGACCACCGAGACTGCCGGACCGCCGGCCGGCAACCCTTCGCCGAACTGGCGCGACAGTCGGACGCCGGGGCCGCGGCCGTAGCGGTGTCGCGGCATCCGAGCCGCAAGCGTTGCCGGCCTAGGACCCGTCGCCAGCCATGGAGAACCGGCCGGTTCGCCGTACCCTCAGGGTGCGGCCGGACCAGTCGAAGGCTCGGCCACCCGGAGGTTCGCCATGACCGACCCCGTCCCACTGGACCAGCCCGCCCCACTGGACCAGCCTTGGCCCGAGGAATGCTCGGATCTCGAGTACGACCTCGCACACGAGGCGACGACCGCAGCCGGCAGTTCGCAGCCCACGAGGCCGGCCAGGCCGACCTACGTCGCGACCCAGACCGCCGACTACGACGGCGACTACGGCTACGACCTGGCGCACGACGTCCCCAAGCCCTGACCGGACCGGCCAACCGGTCCACCAGAGCCCTCTCCGTCGAGCCTGGCCTCCGCGTCGAGCCAAGCCCTCCGCGTTCGGCAGAGATCCCGCGCCGGTGGTCAGCCCGCCCGGCCGAAGCTAGCCGGAACCGCGCCGTCCTCGGCATCCTCGGCCAGCCCGTCGCCGTCATCGACCAGCTCATAGCCCTGGTCGGTGTCGCGGATGGGCATGCTGTCGGCATCCAGTTCCACCGAGCCCGAGAAGCCTCGCCGGCGCTTGGTGAACGCCGAGGTGCCGCGGGCGAGGTCGTGTCCGATGGATTCCGGATCGACCTCGTAGGCCACGTGGTTGCTCTCCTCACGCACGTACTGCCGGGAGTGGATCCGTCCGGTGACCACCACCGGATCGCCCTTCCTCAGCGACAGCGCCGCGTTCTCGGCCAGCTCCCGCCAGCAGATGACGTTGACGAAGAACTTGTGGCCGTCCACCCACTGGCCGGTCTCGCGGTCCTTGCGCCGCTGGGTGCTCGCCACCCTGAACGACGCGCGGGAAAGCCCGTTCTGGGTGGGCTTGTTCAGCACCTCGTCGACCACGTTGCCGACGATGGTGATGCTCGTTCCGTTCATGCTGTGCTCCTCATCGAGTTCTGCTCGGCCCGCGTTGGGCTGGCTCCACTAGACCGCGGCGGAGGTGGGCAGAACGGAGCCGACGACGAAATGTGGACAGCCGAGGAAACTGTGGACAACGACGCGGCGAGGCGCCGCGGTCTCTCAGCCGGACTGGCCGGCCGGGCAGAACGCCTTGCGGTAGGCGGTGGGAGCCACCCCGGTCTGGCGCTGGAAATGATGGCGGAGCAGGGCGCCGGTGCCGAACCCGGAGCGCTGCGCGATGACGTCGATCGAGTCGGTGCCGGACTCCAGCTGGCGACGGGCGAACAGCACCCGCTGCCGCAGCAGCCAGGCATGCGGGGTGGTGCCGGTGGCCTCGGCGAACCGGCGGGCGAAGGTGCGCGGGCTCATGTTCAGCTGGCGGGCCATCGATTCCACCGAGTGCGGCTCGTGCAGCCGGCCGAGCAGGTCGTCCATCAGCTCGGCGAGTCCGTCGGACACCCGCGGTGGGATCGGCGTCTCGATGTACTGCGCCTGCCCGCCGGCCCGCTGCGGCGGCACCACCAACCGGCGGGCGATCGCGTTCGCGATCTCGGCGCCGTGCTCGGTGCGGATCACGTGCAGGCACAGATCCAGCCCGGCGGCGGTGCCGGCCGAGGTGTAGACCCGACCGTCGCAGACGTAGAGGACGTTCGGATCCACCTCGGCGGCCGGGAACCGCTCGGCGAGCGCGGCCGCGTGCCGCCAGTGCGTGGTGCAGCGGCGGCCGTCCAGCAGCCCCGCCGCGCCGAGCGCGAAGGCACCCGAACACAGGCCCATCACCGCCGCGCCGTGCGCATAGGCCGCCTGCAGGGTGGCGATGACCGAGGGCGGCACGTCGGCCTCGGCACCGGCGCTGACGATGACCAGGTCGGCATCCAGCGCGTCCTCGAAGCGGCCGCCGGCGCTGATGCTGAAGCCGTTGTAGGCGCGCACCGGCCGGGCGGTCTCGGAGGCCACCACGAACTCGTATTTCGGCAGGTTCTCATCGGAGCGGTCGTAGCCGAACGCCTCGCAGGCCACGCCGAACTCGAACACGTGGAAGCCCGGGAACAGCAGCACGGCAACCTTGCGCAAGGCCATCCCGCCATCGTGCCAGCCGGTTGGCAGTAAATCAACGAAAGTAGTCGTTTCTGCCACTGGTGGCGGGATATCGATCAGCGCATAGTTACTGCCATGGTTCTCCTCTTGGTTCTCGTGCTCGCCCTGGTGATAGTGGGCGTCGGCGGCTGGGCCGCGGACAGCCGCGACACAAGCTACGGACTGTGGCCACTGCACCGGCCCGACTCCCCCGCGTCCCCGACGAGCCGTCGCTAGCATGGCCGCAGGCCCTCGTAGCTCAGCGGATAGAGCGCCCGCCTTCTAAGCGGTCGGTCGCAGGTTCGATCCCTGCCGGGGGCGCAGCTCGAGACCTGAACGTGCTCTCCCGAACTCGCTCCGGAGTCGGCTCCGCGCTGCATAACGTCGGCTATGCGTCCCTCCGTCAGTCGATGCCTCCCACGCGGGTGGCTGACGCGACCGATTCGTAGACGGTCACGCCGGTGATGTTCCAGCCGCGCCGGTCGTCGTGGTCGTAGTGCCGCGGGCCAGCCGCGGCACGGTTCGCGGCGTCGGCGGAGTCGAAAACGACGAGGCCCATACCGGTGTAGCGGTCCTCGCTGAGCAACCACTCGCCGCTGATGAAGCCGGCCTGGCGTTTGGCCCAGACCGTGATGTCGTTCTGCAGATGCCTTGCGACATCGGCTGATCGGGCTGGGTCAGTGGCCATACTCACGACAAGCGTGTGCATCGCGGCTCTCCTTCGTTCGGCTATGTCCCGGGGTCCGGGCTGGAACAATGACGCTAGATTCGCCGCGACGTCCTGGCCTACCCCAGATTCCTGGGGTAAGTACCGCCACGCATTGCCGGTTAAGCTGCCCGGGTGCAGTCGCGGCCGGCAGCGAGCGAATCGGCGGACCGGATCGGCCGGATGTGTAGGGCGATCACCGACGCCCGCGAGCTGCGCATCGCCGTCGTGGCCGAGCTGCGCTCAGCGGTCGGCTTCGATTCCTACGCGTGGTTGTTGACCGACCCACACAGCTGGGTCGGCTCCTCGCCGCTGGCCGACGTCCCGTGCCTACCGGAATTACCCACCCTGATCCGACTCAAGTACATCACCGATGTGAACCGATGGACCGGCCTACCCCGGTCGGGCCTCGGTCTTCTCCACGCCCATACGAACGGCGACCTCGGACGGAGCCTGGCGTGGGCGCAGATGCTGCACCGCTTCGACGTCACCGACGTGGCCTCGCTCGGCTTCATCGACCGGTTCGGGTGCTGGGGCTTCCTGGATCTGTGGCGCTCTTCGCCGGCTGGGCCGTTCACCGCTGACGACGCGGCGTTCCTGGTCAGGCTGGTGAAACCGCTGACTGACGGGTTGCGACGCTGCCAGGCAGCCACCTTCACGTCCAGGTCAGACTCGCCAATCCTGACGCACGCCGACCCGGCCGTGCTGCTGATGTCCGCCGAGCTCGATGTTCTTGCCCAAACCGGCCAGGCGGAGCAGTACCTGCGGATGCTTGTGCCACCATCTGGTGGCCGGGGAGCGGTGCCGGCCGGTGCCTACAACGTCGCTGCCCAGCTTCTTGCCGTGGAGGCCGGAGTCGATCAGCATCCACCGCGAGCTCGAGTCCATATCTCCGGCGGAACCTGGCTCACCATGCAAGCGGCCCGCGTCGAAGCCGCCGGAGTCACCACGACTGCCCAAGTCGAGCTAGCAGTCACCATCGAGCTTGCCTCACCGGCTGACCGAGCCGCGATTTATGCCAGCGCGCACGGCCTCACCGGTCGCGAGACCGAGCTTCTGGAGCGGTTGCTCACCGGCGCCGACAGTCGTGACCTCGCACGGTCGTTGTTCCTGTCCGAGCACACCGTTCAGGACTACTTGAAGAGCATCTTCACCAAGACCGGCACTCGCAGCCGACGCCAGCTTGTCGGTCAGGTCATCGGAACCCGGAACTGACAACACCGTGCCCCTGCGTCTCGATCTGACGAGCGTGCCAGATCGAGCCGTTGCAACCCGGCCTGAACGGCGGTGCGGGCGGTCCGTTTCTAGCGCACCTCAATTGATGATCTGGCCGCGCTCACTGGAGAGCAGCGCCGACAGCCGCTCCCGCCATGCCTGCAGCTGTCCGGGGGTCAGTCGCGTCCACTCGGTGACCTCGCCGACGATCCGCAGTGGGGCGCTACTGCGGTAGGAGCGAGTGGGATTACCGGGGAACTTCTTGTCGGTCACGTTCGGGTCGTTCTCGAATGGCCCGGTTGGCTCTACCTCATACACCCGCGGAATCGCTTCACCCTCGGCAAGCTCGGCAGCGATCTCCGCAGCGAGCCCGGCTCCATCAACAAGCGCGGTGAAGTAGATGTGGTTCATCACGATCTCGGGGCGATAGTTCGATGGCCGACCCGCGGTGAAGTAGTCACCCACGCGCAGATTCGCGATCGTGCCATGGAAGAACGGACCCTCGTCGAGTGGCCTGGACATCTCAAGCCTTCCTGCCACCTGAATGGACGTGCGAGTATGCCGCACCACTCGGGCCTTGCCGCAAGCCCCGTCCCGCGCCCTATCCTGAAGGTGGAGGCAATGCCCCTAGCCGGGATTAGCGACGCGGCATACTCACCGGCTATCCCACGGCTTGCTGTCCGGGTCCCCGACGCCGGCGGTGAGGATCTCGGTGAAGCGGTGTGCCCAGCCGGCGATGGCCTCCGGGTTGAAGAGATCCGTGGTGTATTCGAGGGAGATCATCAGGGCGCCGTCCCGGGTGACGGTGGTGGCCCAGGCTTGCTCGGCGCGGGCTACCGGCAGGTTGATGTCGATGGGCGCGGCGGGCTCGATGCCGGGCAGGGTCAGGCTCGGGATCGGGGTGTTGAACAGCCCGTACAGGACCCGCGGCGGGTTGCCCGCGAAGGGTCCGCCGGCCGCCTCGTTGAGGACCGGTGCCGGAACGGACTGCAGCGACAGCCGCCGCCAGATCGCCTTGCGCGCGACGCCGACCAGCTCGATGAAGCTGCTCGCCCCGACAACCGGAATCACCACCCACCCGGAGTGCGTGAAGCACGCGACGACGTTCTCGAAGCGTGACTCCGGGCGGTTGGCCGCCCCGCACATGAAGGTGCTGGCCGGGGTCCCGCTCACCTCGTGCGCCAGGGCGGCGAAGGCGGCGAGCAGCACGGCGAAGGTGGTGGATTCCGCACGGGCCGCCACCGCCTCGATCGCGGCGACCAACTCTCGCGGCAGGATGACGGTGTGCACGGCCCCGTTGCCGCTCAGCGATCCGGTGCGGGGGCGGTCGCTGGGAAACGCCAGCGGTCGGGCGCCGACAGCCTTGGCGTAATCGGCCCATTCGGCCACCGCGGTCCGGGTGGCGGGCTCGGCAAGATAGCTCGACTCCCACTCGGCGAAGTCGATGTAGCTGGCGGTCAACTCCGACAGCTGCGGGGCTTCGCCGGTGACCTCCGCCCGGTACAGCTCACCCAGGTCGCGGATGAGGATGCCCATCGACCAGCCGTCACTGACCGCGTGGTGAACGGTCAGCAACAGCTCCGCGCGGCGCTCGGCGATTGTAAACAGCGCCGCCCGGAAGGTCGCCGCCTCGGTGATGTCCGCGGCGTCGGAGGCGGCGGCCATCACCAATGCCTCCAGGTCGCCGCCGGCGGCGTCGACGATCCTCAGCGGCGCCTCACCGGCGATCATCACCTCCTGGCGCAGCGCACCGTCCACCTCCCGCAGCCGGGTGCGCAGGCCGGGATGCCTGAGCATCAGCGCGGTCAGCGCCCGGTGCAGGGCGGGCACGTCCAGCTCGCCGTGCAGGGCGAAGCGGGTCGCGATCGTCAGCACGCTCGGGTTCTCGCTGACCATGCTCGTGCGGTAACCGTGATGCTGACCCATGCTCGCCGGAGCGCTGACCTCGACCCCCGAGGGCTCCAACTGCGAGCCCAGCAGGGCCGCCAGGCCACGCACGGTCGGCCGCTGCAGGAAGTCCACCACGTCCAGCCGCACGCCCAGCTCGGTACGGATGCGGTTCACCAGCTTGATCGCGGTCAGCGAGTGGCCACCGAGTTCGAAGAACGTGGCATCCGGCAGCACCGTTTGCACGCCCAGCTCCGCCGCCCACACCGCGGCGATCCGCTGCTCGAGCCCGCCGCGCCGTCCGGTCGCCGGCGGCCGGGATTTGCCGAGCGCCGGTTCGGGCAGGGCGGCCCGATCGACCTTGCCGCTGGTGTTCAGCGGCAGCGCGTCCAGCAGCTGCCAGGTCGCCGGGATCATGTACTCGGGCAGCCTGGTCGCCAACCGGTCGCGCAGGTCGGCGACGGTCACCCCCGGCGCGGCCACCACGTAGGCGGCCAGCCGCACCATGCCGTCGGGGTCGGTCCAGGCGCGAATGGCTCCTTCCCGCACGCCCGGCAGCGCGACGAGCTGGTGCTCGACCTCGCCCGGTTCGACGCGGAAGCCGCGGATCTGCACCTGCTGGTCCAGGCGCTGGAGGAACTCCAGCTCCCCGTCGGCGTTCCAGCGGACCACGTCACCGGTGCGATAGCTGCGGTCGGAGCCCTCGCCCTCGAACCGGGCGGCCTGCTCCGGGGTCGGCTCGGCGTAGCCGCGGGCCAGTTGCGCACCACCGACCAGCAACTCGCCGGACTCACCCACCTTCACCGGGCGGCCCGCGTCGTTGACGACCCGTACCCAGGTGCCCGGCACCGGCCGCCCGATCGACGGCGGACCGTCGCCGTCCGCGGTGACCTCGGCCCAGGTGGACACCACGGCCGCCTCGGTCGGACCGTAGACGTTCCACAGCCGGAACGGCGCTCCGGCCGGCGGCCTGCGGTGCAGGGCGTCGCCGCCGACGGCGAGGTGCCGCAGCGCGACCGAACCGTCGGTGGGCCAGGGCAGCTCCAGCAGCAGTTCCCCCATCGGGGTCGGCATGAAGGCGACGGTGATGCCGGTCTCGATCAGCCAGTCGCGCAGGCTGGCCGCGTCGTAGCGGAGGCTGCGCGGGGGGATGTACAGCGGCGCGCCGGCGCGCAGGGCGGTCCAGACCTCGAGCGCGGAGGCGTCGAAGCCGGGGCTGCAGAACCACGAGAGCCGGTCGTCCGCGGTTACCCCAAGGTCGCGGCTGTACCAGCCGATGGCGTTGGCGATGGAGCGGTGCTCCACCAGTGCGCCCTTCGGTTCACCGGTGGAACCCGAGGTGAACAGGATGTAGGCGAGATCCTCCGGAGTCACCGCATGGCCGCTGAATTCGTTCCGGTCGGCGAGCTGATCGACCAGGATGCTCGGCAGGCCACCGGGTACCTCGGTACCGGCGGTGGTGATCACCGCGGCGGCCTTGGCCTTGCGGACCATGTGCCCGAGCCGGGCAGCGGGCTGCTCCGGATCCATCGGCACGTACGGCACCCCCGCGGCCAGCGCGCCGAGCATGGCCGACACCGCGTGCACGCCGCGGGGCAGCAGCACCGCGACCGGGGTCTGGGCGGGCACGTCGAGTTCCGCGATGGCCCCGGCCACGGCGCCGACGCGGGCGAGCAGCTGCGCGCTGGTGGTGACCTCACCGTCCTCGACGACGGCGGGGGCGTCGGACCGGCGATCGAGCACGCCGTCGTGCAGCAGCATCGGGCCGCACGGCGCCGGCCCGCCCGAGACCCAGGAGTCGGGCACCTCGGTGTGCGGATTGAGCTGATCCAGGTCGTTGAGCGGGCGATGCGGATCGGCGACGACGGCCGACAGCACCCGCCGGTAGGTGGCGAGCAGGTGGCGGGCGGTGTCCGGCTCGAACAGGTCGAGGGCGTGGTTCAGCCGGCAGCGGACGGTGTCGCCGAAATTGATCAGGAACAGGACCAGATCCATCGGCGCCCGGTCGGGCAGCACGTCCAGCAGGGTGGCGCGCACGCCGGGCAGGTCGAGTTCGAAGGTGGGCTCGTTGTCGTAGACGATCACCGTGTCGAACAGCGGATTGCGCCGCGGATCCGGGTTGCCGCCCAGCTCGCGCACGATCTCCGGCAGCGGAGCGTCCCGGTGTTCCTGGGCGCCGAGCAACTGCTCGCGCACCAGCTTCAGCAGGTCGCCGAACGACGCCTCGCCGTCGACGGTGATCCGCAACGGCAGCGTGTGCACGAAGAACCCGACGGCCCGCTCGGCTCCGGCAAGCCGGTGTGCGAACGGGCTGCCGACCACCAGGTCGGATTCGCCGCTCAGCGCCCGCAGCGTCAGTGCCCACCCGGCCAGCAGCGCGGTGAACGGCGTGACCCGGTGCTCGCGGGCCACCAACCGCAGCGACGCCATCAGCTCGGGTCCCAGCTCCGCTCCGACCGAGGCACCCCGACCGGACGGCTCCGGCGGGCGCGGGTGATCGTAGGGCAGCTCCAGCTCGCGTGGCGCACCCGCCAGCGACCTGGCCCAGTAGGACAGCGATTCCGCCGAGGCCGGCTGCGGCGCCGGCAGTTGGTCGGCGACCGGCAGGGAGACGTCGGTTCCGGTCGCGACGGCCCGGTAGCTCGCGGAGATCTCCTCGGTCAGGATCATTGCGGACACCGTGTCGATCACCAGGTGATGCATCCGCAGCACCAGCAGGTAGCGCTGCTCACCCAGGCGAATCAGGTACGGCGCGAACAGCGGACCGGTGGCCAGGTCGAACGGGGTGGCGGTCTCGCGCACCATCGCCTTGCGGGCCGCCTCCTCGATGTCGGTTGCCGGCTCATCGTGCACGGGCAGCGGCAGATCGGACGGCGCGGCGACAACCCGCTTCAACACCCCGTCGATGTCGTGGAAGGTCGAGCGCAGCCCGTCGTGCCGGGCGGCGACCGCGTTCAGCGCCGTCCGCAGCGCCGGCACGTCGAGGTCGCCTTCCAACGCCACGATCAGCGATTCGGTGTAGTTCGGGCGGCCGGGAAACGCCTGGTCGGCGTACCACATCTGCTGCTCGGTCGGGCTGGCGTCGCGGACGTCGAGCGCGGCACCGCCGTCGGGCGATCCGCCGTCGGCGGATCCACCGTCAGCAGAACGGTTTTCGCTGTTGACGAACCGAGACCGCAGCCGGTCGATGTGCGGCAGCCCGGCGGTGATCCGCGCCGGCGGAACACCGAAGTCGACGAAGCACGCGATCTCGTTCACGCCGAGGGCGGCGAGCCGGCGCACGATCGGGTCGGCGTCCTCCGGCGTGCCGATCAGCGCGCGGTCGACGCAGTAGCGCTCGTAGGCCTTGGAGAGCATGTACTCCAGGTCCTCGGCGTTGGTGTTCTCCAGGTCGATGGAGAAGCCAAGGCTGTTGGTTACCTGCCCGAACAGCGACAGCGACGAGCGCAGGTAGTCACAGAACGGGCGGAACGCCTGCGCGCGGACCTGCTCGACGTCCTCCCCCAGGTAGGTGTGCAGCAGCAACACGACCCGACCGCCGTCCGGGTCCAGGCCGGCTTCGGCCCGGGTGCGCCGGTAGAGGGCGATGTTCTCCCCCAGCTGGTCCACGCTCTGCACCATCAGGTTGGTGATGACGCCGAAGCCGCTGCGCGCGGCCTGCCGGTAGCTGTCGGGGTTGCCGACGATCGCGGTGTAGAAGTCCGGCTCCGACTGGACCGGCGTCGGGTACAGCTTGACCTCGACCTGGTCGCCGTTGCCGGCCGTCCTGGTCACCGCCTCGCCGCGCCACAGCGCGCGGACCGTCTCCACGCCCTCGTACATCGCTTCCCGGTGCTTGCCGTAGACCTGCGGGGCGAGCACGAAGTCACGCGCGTGCCAGCCGCTGGCCACGCCGAGTGAGACCCGCCCGCCGGACAGGTTGTCCACCACGGACCATTCCTCGGCGACCCGGATCGGGTCGTGCAGCGGCAGCACCACGCTGCCCGAGTGCAGCCGGACCCGGCTGGTCTGGGCAGCGATCGCGGCGGCCAGCACGGAGGGGTTGGGGAACACGCCGCCGAAGGAGTCGAAGTGGCGTTCCGGCAGCCACACCGCGTGCAGCCCGCTGCGGTCGGCGAAGCGCGCGGCGGACAGGATGGCCGCGTACTTGTCGCCGTTGGTGTCGTGCGGGTAGTCGCCGAAGAAGTACAGGCTGAAGTCCGGGGTGGTCTGCCCGACGTCGGTGGAGGAAGCCTCCACGAGCGCGTTCTTCGACACCGCGGCCGGGATCCTCGGCAGCGTCCGCCGGGGCGCCGGAACAGCGCTCGGCTGGCCCGGCAGGAAGCCGCCGCGGCGCAGGTCGTCCACCGAGTTGCGGACGGCGTCGATGATGAAATCCACGTCGGCGTCGGTGTGCGCGGTGGACAGGAAGAAGTTGCGCCACTCCCAGACGTGCACGCCTTCCATCACCAGGTGGTGGAACAGCAGTTCCAGGTTGCCGCGGTGGGCGAACCGGAACAGCGAGCCGAACCGCTCCACCGACAGCGGCAGCTCACCCTCGGCGAAGAAGTCGTTCAGCGTCTTCGCCAGCCGCTCGGTACGGGCGGCCACGGCGCGTTGCAGGCCGGGTCCCTCGTCGCGCAGGTGGGTCAGCACGGCCTTGGCCGCCACCATGGCCAGCGGGTGCTGGATGTAGGTGCCGCCGAAGAAGGTGGTCTCGCCCTGCGGCACGCTGTCATCGCCGTATTGCCAGTAACCGCCGTCGATCCAGTCCATGATCTCGGCGCGGCCGGCGATGGCGCCGATCGGGTAGCCGCCGCCGATCAGCTTGCCGTAGGTGGCCAGGTCGGCCCGGACGCCGAAGATCCCCTGGGCGCCCTGCGGGTGCGGACGGAAGCCGGTGAGCATCTCGTCGAACATCAGCACGATGCCGGTCTGGTCGCACAGCCGGCGCAGCTCGCGGACGAACTCAACCGGCTGCCGGTTCGGGTAGCGGCTGGGCACGGCTTCCAGCACCACGGCAGCGATTTCCCCGGCATGCCTGCGGATCACGTCCAGGCTGGCCTCGTCGCCGTAGCCGAGCACCATCATCTCCGCGACCGCGGACTGCGGCACGCCGGCCGACACCGGCACCGTCCGCGGCGTGTCCGCGCCGGACACCGGCCTGCCGAGCACCGGGTCGAAATGCCCGTGGTACGAGCCGTCGAAGGTGACGATCTTGGTACGCCCGGTGTGCGCGCGGGCCAGCCGGAACGCCGCGGAGTTGGCCTCGGTGCCGGAGGTGGCGAAGGCGACCCGGTCCAGGCCGGTCAGCCCGGCGAGCAGCTCGGCGGCCTCGCCCGCCTCCGGACCGCGCGGTCCCAGCCGCATGCCCTCGGCCTGGTAGGCGGCCACCGCCTCGGTGACGAAGTCGGGCTCGTGTCCGAACATCAGCGCGCCGAAGCCCATCGTGATGTCGACGTAGGTGTTGCCGTCGACGTCCTCCAGGTAGGCGCCCTTCGCCCGGCGCGCGGCCAGTGGGTAGAGCAGTTCCTTGGTGACGCTGCGGAAACCGACCACGGCGCGGCTGTCGGCCAGCGGCCGCCGGTAGCGCTGGGCGAGCTGCTTGGACGTTTTGGTGCGCGCGGTGTAGCGCGCGATGAGGTCGTCGAGGTGGGCCCGCTGGGCCTCGTTCAACCGACCGCCGGTCATGCCGGAGTTCTTGGTCACGGTCGGCCGGGGCCCAAATTGGGTGCCTTCGGCCGGCTGGGCTTGGGGCGCTTGGGCCTGGGGTACCGCCTGGGCCTGGGGTGCCGCCTGGGCCTGGGATGCCTGGGCTTGCGGTGCCTGGGGCTGCGGTGCCTGGGCCTGCGGTGCCTGGGCCTGCTGCGGTGGCTGCTGAGCCACGTACGACGGCGCGATGGCTTGGGCGGCGACGGGTTGCGCCGCAACGGGGTGGGACGCCACGGGCTGCCCGGAGAGCACGGCAAGCTGCTCGGACAGGATGTCGGAGAACCGGCCCATCAGGCTGAGCTGTTCGCGGACCACCGCCTCGTACCCGCTGCTCGGCGCCACGGACGGCTGCGGCTGGCCGGCCAGCTGCGCCGCGGCGGGCTGCCCGATTGCCGGCTGGATTGCCGCCGGTTGGATTGCCGGTGCGACAGGCATCGGCTGCATGCTTTGTACCGGCTGCATCGGCACGTTCTGCACCGGCTGCGGGGCGGCCGGCGCGGATTGGGCTGCCGGCGCCGGTTGCGGTACGGCGGCCAGCTGCGGTGCGGGCTGGGGTGTCGGCGCCAGCTCGGCGCGCTTCTCGGCGGACATCCGCTCGGTGACCACGGCGCTGAGCCGGGCCGGGGTGTCCACCTCCTCGAACAGCTCCCGCATGGCCACCCGCACCCCGAAGGCGACCTCCAGCTCGCGCACCATGTTGATCATCAGCAGCGAGTCGGCGCCGAGGTCGAAGAACGGCACGTCCGGAGTGATCCGGTCCAGCTTGTCGCCCAGGTGGTGCGCGGTCAGCTCGCGCACCCGGGTGAGCACCAACTCGGTCAGGTCATCGGTCTGCTCGGCAGGCATGGACAGTGCACTCTCCTCGGTTGCCATGGCGGGCACGAAGTCAACGGCGGGGACGTGGTCCGCGGCGGGAGCCGCGAAGAAGGCAGGATCGGCGGGCGCCGCAATGGAGACCGGAGCCGCGGCATAGGCAGGATCCGCGGCGGGTGCCGCTGCGGGAACGGCAGCCGCGGCGGCCACCGGAACGGTGGTAGCGGGCACCGGGTCGATCCAGTGCCGGGTCGGCTGGAACGGGTAGGTGGGCAGCGGAATCCGCCGGCCGCCGGGGGCGAGCGCGGCCCAGTCGAGTTCGATGCCGTGGCAGAACAAGGCGGCCAGGCCAGGCAGGACGGTGTCGGCATTGCGCCGGCGCAGCGGCAGCCAGGTGGTGCCGGACCACTGCCTGCCCAGTGCGGTCAGCACGCCGGACGGGCCCAGTTCGACGAACGTGCTGTGCCCGTCGGCGAGCAGTTCGTCCACGCAGCGGGCGAAGTCGGCGGTGGACCGGGTGTGCGTGCGGACGTGCTCGGCTCCCGGCACGGTTCCCTCGGTCAGCACCGCGCCGGTGCCGGAGTAGACCGGCAGCGCCAGCGGCTGCCAGTCCAGCGAGGCGGCCTGGCCGGCCAGCGCGTCGAGGATGGGGGCGACCATCGCGGTGTGGAAGGCCCGGTCGGCGGCCAGCCGCCGGTATTCCACGCCCTGGCCGGTGAGCCGGCGCTCCGCCTCGGCCACCGCCTCCGGCGGGCCGCCGAACACGGTGTGCCGAGGCCCGTTGCGCACCGCCACCGAGAGCCCGGGCAGCTCATCGAGGTCGGCGAACACGGCCAGCAGGGCACCCTCGGGCACGCTCTGCATCAGGGCGCCGCGTACCGCGGCCAGGTGCATCGCGTCCTCTTCCGACAGCGCTCCGGCGCAGGCCAGGGCCGCGTACTCCCCCGCGCTGTGCCCGACCACCGCGTCCGGCCGCACGCCCAGTTCGGCGAGCAGCGCGACCTGTGCCAACTGCACGGCGAGCAGGGCCGGCTGCAGCGTCTCGGTGGTCCACTCGTGCGGTTCGCCCTGCAGCGGCGGCAGCAGATCCACGCCCCAGTCACGGCGGTGCTGGTCGGCCAGCCGGTGCAGCACGGCGGCCGAGGCCGGGTGGGCGAGCAGCGAGGTTCCGGCGCCGGAGCAGTCAATGCCCTGGCCGGCAAAGGCGAATACCAGTGGCCCGCTGCGTCCGGCCATCCCGCTGGTCGAGCCGCCCGCGCGCAGTTCCCGCGCGGTCGCCTCGGCGTCGTCCCCCCAGGCCACCAGCCGGTGCGGCAGCCGCCGGCGGCCGGCGCCGAGCGTGGTGAGGACGTCGGCCGGGCTGACCCCGGACAGGGCGTCGGCGGTGGATTCGGCCAGCTGCGCCAGCGCCTGCGGGCCGCGAGCAGACAGCGGCACGATCCAGGGCGCCGGCACCGCGGACGGCTCCTGCGCCGGCGCCTGCTCGAGCACCACGTGCGCATTCGTGCCACCCACACCCAGCGCGGTCACACCGGCCCGGCGGATTCCGGCCAGCGGCCACGGCGTGGGCGCGGTCGGCACGGTGATGCAGTCCTCGCCCAGGCGCAGCGCCGGGTTCGGCGAGGAGAAGTTGGCCTGCGGCGGCACGATCCCGGTGCGCAGGGCGAGCACGGCCTTGAGCAGCCCGGCCATGCCGGCGGCGGTATCGAGGTGGCCGATGTTGGGCTTCACCGATCCCACCAGCAACGGCTCGCGGCGGTGGCCGAAGATCTCGCGCAGCGCGGCGACCTCGATCGGATCGCCCAGGGCGGTGCCGGTGCCGTGCGCCTCGATGAAGCAGACCGATTCCGGTTCGACCCCGGCGGCGGCCAGCGCGTCGCGCACCACCGTGACCTGGCCGGTCATTCCGGGCCAGGTGAAGCCCTGCTTCGCCGAGCCGTCGTTGTTGATCGCCGAGCCGAGGATCACCGCGTGCACGGTGTCGCCGTCGGCGAGGGCGGCCTCCAGCGGCTTGAGCAGCACGGCCGCGACACCGTTGCCGCCGACCGTGCCGTCGGCGCCGGCGTCGAACGCCCGGCACGCGCCGGTGCCGGACAGGATCGAACCCTGCTCGTACCGGTAGCCGGCGGCTCCGGGGACGTGCAGGGCGGCGGCCCCGGCCAGGGCCATGTCCGCGTCGCCGGCCAGCAGCGCGGTGATCGCGGTGTGCACCGCGACCAGCGAGGTCGAGCAGGCGGTGCGCACGGTGACCGCGGGCCCGGTCAGGCCGAGCCGATAGGCCACCCGGGTGGCGAGGAAGTCCGGGTCGTTGCCGATCGCCACCTGCAGCGCCGAGAGCTGGTCGCCGGCGTCGATGCCGGCCAGGTTCTCCCGCAGGTAGGTGCGCAGCGAGTACAGCGCCATGCCGGAGCCCGCGTACACGCCCGTCCGGCCGCCGGCCCCGGCGTAGCCGGCGTGTTCCAGGGCCTGCTGGCAGACCTGCAGGAACAGACGCTGCTGCGGGTCGGTGACGGCCGCCTCGGCCGGGCTCATGCCGAACAGCTCGGCGTCGAAGGCGTCGATGTCGTCGAGCGCACCGCTGACCGGCACGTAGGCCGGGTCGTCAACGAGCGAGGCGGGCAGTCCCGCGGCGAGCAGCTCGTCCCGGCTGAACCTCCTCGTGCTGACCACGCCGGCGAGCAGGTTGTCCCAGTACTGCTGCAGGGTCGGCGCGCCGGGTAGCCGGGCGGCCATCCCGATGATGGCGATCCGACGGTCGCGCACGTCGCCGCGGCGGGTCTCGGCGGTCCGTTCGCCGGTCAGCTCGGCAAGGTGGGCGCTCAGCTCGACCTCGGACGGGTGGGCGAACAGCTCGGTCAGCGGGAACTCCCGGCCGAGCGCGGACTGCAGTGCGGTGTGCAGGCGCATCATGCCCAGCGACCCGAGGCCTGCCTGATAGAACGGCGTATGCGGGTCGATGCCGCCGGGCACGATCCGGCGCAGCTCGTCGCGGACCAACCGCCGCACCGAACCGGCCCGCACGGAGCCGGCTCGCGAGGCAGCACGCACCGGGCCGGCATCCGAGGCACGCACCGATCCGGACTCGGCTGGCGAGCTCGGCGCTACCGGGACCTGCGTTCCGAACACGTCTCGGCAGGCGGTGGCGGCGCCTTCCAGCGGCTCCGGGGCCAACATCCGGCGGGCTACCGGGTTGGCCCGATCGACCCCGAGCAGCACCGGGCCCGGCGGCAGCCGAAGGGCGGCGGTGAACAGGCTGACACCCTCGGCCGCGGGGAAGCTGAGCAGCTTGCCGCGGACGGCTCCCTCCCGGTAGTCGTGGCCGGCGTTCATGCCGATCGAGCGCCACAGGCCCCAGATCATCAGGTGCACCGGGTGGTCGACGGCCAGCTGCTCGGCCAGCGCCTCGAGGTACTGGTTGCCGGCGGCGTAGGTCCCCGCGCCGACGCCGGGAAACCAGGTCAGCAGGGTGGAGAAGGCGACCAGTTTGCTGCCCGGGCGCCGGCGCAGCACCTCGGCTACCGCCTGCGATCCGGCCACCTTGGCCCGGGTGTGTGCCCGCCACCGGTCGGCGGTGATGTCGCCGAGCTCCATCGACTCGTACACCCCGGCCAGGTGCAGCACCCCGGCCAGCGGGGTTCCCCAGCTCGCCTCCGCCTCCGTGACGGCGGCTTCGAGGGCATCGGCATCGGCCACGTCCACCCGGGCGTATCGCACGTCGGGCCCGAGCTCGTCCAGATCCCGGGCCGGACCGCGGCCGACCACCAGCATCCGCACGCCGAGGCCGGGCAGCACCGCCCGGCCCACTCCGCCCAGTCCGCCGGTCACCAGCCAGCAGCTGCCCGGCTCGATGGCCGGGCTCGCCCCGTCGACCGGAGCGACGGGCTCCAGGCGGCGGACCATCCAGCGCTCGCGCCAGGCGATCACTGACTCGCTGTGGACGAAGCCCAGCGCCTCGGCGATCCGGTCCGGGTCGGTGCCGGGAAGCTCCAGGTGCCAGCTGCGCAGCCCGGCCAGCTCGGAGCCCGCGGTGGCGGCGATGGCCGCGGTGAGGGCACTCGGCGGGTCGCCGTGGCCGACGGTGACCAGCTCGCCGGTCCAGCCTGCAGCGGCCAGCCGCGCCACCAGCTCAAGGGCCGGGATCGAAGCCTGCTCCTCGTCGGCGGCCGGCGCCACAACGATCAGGTCGGCGGCGAGATCACCCGGCTGCAGGGCCTGCGCGCCGGGCAGCGCGGCCGCCAGCGCGGGATCGCCGAAGACCCGGACCCGGCCGGGATCGCGGGTCGCGGCGAACGACCGCGCGATCCACACCGGGCGGTGCAGCGCGTCGGGGAAGGTGGCAGGCGCGGACTCGGCCAGCTCGACCGCGCGCAGGCCGGCGGCCAGCTCGCCACGCAGCAGCCTGCCGCGCATGGCGGTGCGCTGGATCTTGCCGCTGGTGGTCTTGTCGAAGCCGGCGCGGTCCACGGCCGCCAGCAGCACCGAGGCCAGGCCGAACCGTTCGGCCAGCAGCCGCCGGACCGCACCGACGAGCGCGCCGGTCAGCCCGTCGGCGGGCACGAAGACCACGGCCAGCCGCTCGTTGCCGTCCGGGGTGGGCACGCCGAACGCGGCGACGAAGCTGGTCGCCACCCCCGGCAGCGCGCCGAGCACGTCCTCGATCTCGTGGCAGAAGTGGTGGACGCCGTTGATGATGATGATTTCCTTGGCCCGGCCGGTGATGGTCACCCGCCCGTCGGCCACGAACGCCAGGTCACCGGTGTCGAACCAGTCACCGTCGCCGAACGCCTCGGCATTGGCGGCCGGGTTGTTCAGGTAGCCCGGCGTCACCCGGTCCGAGCGGCCCTGCAGCCGGCCGATCCGCAGCTCCGGCAGCACCGTCGTGCCGTCCGGTGCGGCTATCCGGAACTCCGAGCCGGGGCAGGGCCTGCCCATGCTGAGGAAGGTGGAGCTGCCCTCGGCAGGCTCGGCCAGCAGCTCCATCGAGCCGTCCGGGTGCTGCAGGACATGCTGCACCGCCTCCGGCCCGTAAGCCTGGTAGGTGATGGCAGTGCCGGTCTCGGCCATCCCCCAGGCCAGCAGCACGGTGTCCGGCCGGACGCCGAACCGGGCGGTGGCCTCGACGAACCGGCGCATCACCGGCTCGGTGCACTGCTCGCCGGCGTTGACCAGGGCGCGCAGCGAGGTGAGGTCCCAGCTCCGGTCCTCCGCCGCGGTGGCGAGCGCTTCGGCCACCAGGCCGAACCCGAAGTTGGGCGACCAGCTGTGCTGGGCACGGTAGGAATGCAGCAGGTCGAGCCAGCGCAGCGGGTCGGCGAGCACGTCGGCGGTGGGCACCTGGACGTTGTCGCAGCCCAGCACGACCGGTCCGATGTGGTACATCACCACGCCGGCGACGTGGTCGAGCGGCAACCAGTTCACGAACACGTCGCCGGTGTCCATCCGGCTCACCTGGCGGGCGGCCTGGGTGTAGCGGATCAACGCGCGGTGGGTGATCTGGACGACCTTGGACTTGCCGGTGCTGCCGGAGGACAGCTGCAGCATCGCCACCGCGGCCGGCTCCGGCCGGTGGAGGTCGGCGGTGCTCGGTGCGGTGGCGCAGTCGGCCAGGTCGAGCACCCGCATGGAGGTCAGCCCGGACCGGTCGGCGTGCCCGCGCAGCCCGGCCACGGTCGCACCGCCGGAGAGCACGGGCGGTTCGCCAAGGTCGCGCCAGGCGTGCTCCAGCTTGGCCAGCACCGGCGTGCGCTCGGCGTAGCTCGCCGACTGGGCCACCGCCACCGGCGTGATGCCGCCGAGCAGGCACGCCCAGAGGCCGACGATGTGCTCGGCCAGCGACGGCGCGTGCAGCACCGCCGCGTCGCCCACGTCCAGCCCGGCCGCGCGCAGGCCGGCGAGGGTGCGGGTGGCCTGCTCCAGCAGCTCGGGGTAGCTCAGCACCCGCGTGCTGCCCTGCTCGACCACGTGCACCCCGCGGTCGGGATGGCGTTCGGCGGCCGCCAGCAGCGCCTCGACCAGGGTGCTCGGGTCCTCCGGTGCGATCCGCAGGCCGTCCGTGCCGGTGAGCGAGGACGGCCCGGCCGGCTCGGCGTCCGGCTCGGACGGAGCGGCCGCCGGCTCGGCGACGGTGGCCGCCGCCGCCCCGGTCACCCAGGGATTCGGCGGGTCCACAAACTCGCCCAGGTGTCGCCGGCCGGTCTGCGGCACCGGCAGCGCGACCGGCGTGGTCACCGACGCCGGGACCGGCAGCTGCCGCAGCGCGCGCTCGTCCGGCTCGCCGTCGCGGTCGCGCGGGATGGCCGAGACCACCGAGACCAGCAGCGGGTCGCCGCCGACCGCGCCGAGCGCGGCCACCACCCGACGCAGCCGGGCGGGCGCGATGCCCGGCGCGGGCACCACGTGCGCGACCCGGACCGCGCGGCCGTCGCCGGTGGTCGTGGCGAGCAGGGCGGCGTCGGCCACCAGCGGGTGGCCGAGCAGGGTGGCAAGCAGCGACTGCGGCACGATGGTTGTCCTCCTCAGCTCGTCCGGTCGCCCGGGCGGCGGGTGCTCCAGATCAGGTAGCCGATGGCCAGCACGACGACCAGGCCGTGCATGAGCGCGGCCACCGCCAGCGGCCGCCACACCTCCAGCAGGCCGGCGGCGAACAGCAGGCCGATGCCCAGGCCGGCGTTCTCGGCCATCGCGGTCAGGCCGAAGAACATGCCGCGCGCCGGATCCGGCTCGGCCTGCACCCTGGTGGTGTAGGTGATCTCGGTGAACCCGTCGGCGAGGCCGGCGACCAGGGCCACCAGCAACACCCAGGGTTGGTGCAGGCCGGAGAACGCGGCGATGAACGCGGCCGACATCACGGCGGTACCGATCACGAACGCGCGCTCGTCGTGCCGGGGCCCGCTCCGGTAGAGCCGGGTCACCAGCTGGTGCGCGGCGAACAGGCCGACCGCCCACACCGACCAGAAGTCGCCGACGAACCCGGCCGGGTTGCCCGGCTGCAGCTGGGTGGCGTAGATCGGGATGCCGACCTGGTGCGAGGCCGATCCGAAGGCATCCACGCACCGGACGATCACGATCGCCAGCACGGACGGGACCGCGGTCAGGGCCAGCAGCACCAGCTTGCCGCGCGCCGCGAGGCCGGGCCGGGCGGCCACCCGGACCCACACGTGGCGCGGGAAGCGCAGCTTGACGGTGGCCAGCACCAGCGCCGAGACGCAGAAGGTGCCGGCATCGACACCGAATGCCGCCGTGTAGCCGACCCAGGACACCAGCAGGCCGCCGGTGGCGAAGCCCAGCGCCATCGCCACCGCGCGGCCGGTCACCAGCCATCCGTTGGCACGCATGCGGTGCTCGGCGCCGACGAAGTCCGGCACGGTGGCGCGCAGCAGCAGCTGGCTGGTCGTGGTGAGCGCTCCGATCGAGATCGCCAGCACCGGCAGCAGCGCCAGCCGGACGCCGTTCGGCGACAGCGCGAACACGCACAGCACCGAGGCCTGCACCAGGTCGCAGGTGATCATCACCGGGCGCCGCGGCAACCGGGCGGCCACCGTCCCGCCGGCCATGCCGGCGACGAAGCCGGTGGCCATCCGCACCACCATGAACAGGCCGGTGGCCACCGCGCTGCCGGTCGTCTGGTAGACGAACAGCTGCAGCGCCACCATGTTCAGGTAGCTGCCGAACGACGACGTTCCGTTGCCGGCGACGAGCAGCCGGAACCGCCGCCAGTCGGCGGGGTCCAGCCGGGGTTCGGCCGCGAGGGCCGGGCTGAGTTCGGTCACCGGGTCAATATCCCGCCGTGCGGTGGGTGTCCGTCGCCCGGGTGGGTACCAGGAAGCTGCGATCGAAGCTGAGCACGACCTCCCCGCTCGACTTGCGGCCGATGGTCCGGCAGTGCGCGATGCCCTGCCCCGGCCTGCTCTCCGACAGCCGCTTGCCGGTGATCTCGCTTTCGGCATACAGGGTGTCGCCGACGAACACCGGAGCGGGCAGCTCGATCCGCTCCCAGCCCAGGTTGGCGATCGCCTTGCCGCTGGTGCTGCGTGCGGCCATCCCGCCGACGATGCTCAGCGTGACCAGGCTGGACACCAGCGGCTTGCCCCACGCCCCCTGCGCGCTGAACGCGGCGTCGATGTGCAGCGGCGAGTCGTTCATGCTGAGCATGGACATCAGCACGTTGTCCATCTCGGTCACGGTGCGGCCGGGGCGGTGCTCGATCACCACCCCGACCTGCAGGTCCTCGTAGCAGAACCCGACGACCTCCCGGAACCGGTTCTCGCCGACCTGCACGTAGCCGCTGGGGTGTTGCGATGCCACTGGGCGTACTCCGATCGTCCGGGCCTACGCGGCCAGCAGTTCGGTGACGTGGCCGATGAACTCGGTGATCAGCTCGGCCGACATGTCCGCGCGCACCATCACCCGCAGCCCCGCCTCGCCCTTGGGCACGATCGGGAAGAAGATCGCCGAGCTGTAGAAGCCGCGCCGGAACAGCTCGGCCGACAGCTGCACCGCCCGGTCCGCCTCGCCCACCTCGATCCGGCGCACCGGCAGCCCGTTGCCCGCCAGCGGGGTGGGCAGCAGCCGGTCGAACAGGTCGAGGTTGGCGTGCAGCGCGGCCTGCAGCTCGGCCAGCTCCGCCGAGCGGTGCACGGCCGCGCTGCCCAGCGCGGCACCGATGATGGGCACCGACACGTCCTGGGACCAGCCGAGCGGGCCGCCGTGCCGGGACAGGAACTCCGCCTTGCGCCTGGAGTCCAGCATGGCGATCCCGCCGGCGCAGCCGAAGCCCTTGCCCAGGCTGGTCACGATCGTGGTCAGCTCCGACATCGGAGCGTGCGAGCGGACGAAGCCCTCACCGTGCTCGCCCACGATCGACACCGAATGGGAGTCGTCGATGTACAGGTACATCCCGTACCGCTGCTGCAGGTCGAGCAGGCCCTCCAGCGCGGCCGCACCGCCCATCGAGTACGCGCCGTCGCCGACGTAGGCCACGCTCGGGTACCTGCGGCAGGCGTCCTCGAGGAAGTCCAGGTCGTTGTGGCCGCAGGTGAGCACCAGGCTCTCCTCGGCGCAGATCGCCTTGACGTAGGACATCGAGAAGTGCGCGAACCGGTCGAAGATCATCACTCGCGGACCGCCCGGCGCCAGGTGCCCCGAGGCCAGCAACGGCAGCACGCCCGCGGTCACCGCGCTGCAGGTGGCGGCCAGCAGGATCTCCGCACCGAACAGGTCGTTCAGCTCCTCCTCCAGCCGGGCCTGGATGCTCGGCCGGATCCGGGTGGTGGACATCGCGAACCGCATGGTTCCGGTCTCGCGCACCGCGTCGAGGATGCCCTCGAGCACCGCCGGATGCCGGTTCAGGCCGAGGTAGGAGCAGGACACCATGTTGGCGAAGGCGTGCCCGGAGTCCGGCAACACCAGCCGGTTGTTGGACTCGTGGTCGGCCACGATGTCGATCAGGCCGTTGTCCGCGGCGGCCTGCCAGACCGGGTCGGAGTTGCCGACCAGGGCGGCGCTGTTGCGATAGCGCCGGGCGCCGCGCACGTCGGAGATCGCGTCGAGGGTGGTGTCGGTCATGGCATCACGCTTCCGGTTGGGGCGGGGTCGGCGACGGAGCCGAACTCGGTGAGGAGGCGCTGCGCCGCCTCGAAGAAGGGTTTGCCGACCATCCGGCCGTCCACGGTGGTCACCGCGTCGCCGCTGCGCAGCGCGGCCTGCACCACCCGGGTGGCGTGCTCGATCTCCGCCTCGGTGGGCGAGAACACCTCGGTGATCACGGGTAGTTGCTCCGGGTGCAACGCGATCTTGCCGCTGAAGCCGAGCTGCCGGCCCTGCGTGCACTCCTGCCGCAGCAGCGTCCGGTCGGCCAGGTCGAAGGTGGGCGAGTCGATGGCGTGCAGGCCGTTGGCCCGCGCGCTGGTCACCAGCGCCGAGCGGACGGGTACCAGCGGCTCCCAGGCCAGGCCGATGCCCAGCGCGGCCGCGTAGTCGGCGGCACCGAAGATCAGCGCGCGCAGGCCGTGGCCGGCGGCGGCGATCTCGGGCAGCCGCTGCACGCCGAGCGGGGTCTCGATCACCGCGAACAGTTCCACGCCGCCACCGAGCACCTCGGAGACGATTTCCAGATCCCGCGGGGACTCCACCTTGGGCACGTGCACCACCCGCGGCTGGAGCGGATATTCCCGCAGCGCCAGCAGATCCCGCAGCCCGTCGGCCTCGACGACCGGATTGATCCGCACCGCGCACCGGACACCCAGGCCGACGGCCGAGGTGAAGAACCGGACGGCTGCCCGCCTGGCCTCCTCCTTGCGCAGCCGGGGCACGGAGTCCTCCAGGTCGACGACGCACATGTCGGCGCCGGAGGCGTGGCAGCTGGCGTAGCGCTCGACCGCGGTGGCGGGCGTGCAGAGGCTGGTCCGGCAATAGCGGCTGTACATTCTCAGACCACCTCGCGCACGTCGATGAGAACTTTTCCGATGGTGTTGCGGGCGGCGAACTGCTCGTGCGCCGCGGCAACGGCAGACAGCGGCCAGATCGAGTCGATCCGGGCGGTGAGCCGGCCGGCCCGGGCCAGGTCGAACAGCTCCTCGGCGATGCCGGTGAGCAGCGGGCGGTCGTCCACGACGTGGCGCATCCAGAAGCCGGAAATGCCGATCGAGGAGTGCACCAGCTCCTGGGAGCTGACCTCGATCCACCCGCATCCGGCGGCCCCGCCCCGCCAGCCGTAGCAGACCAACCGGCCGAACCCGGCGAGGCCGGCCAGCGCCTCCTTTGCCTGCCTCCCGCCGCTGCCGTCCACCACGAGGTCAACGCCCCGGCCGGAGGTGACCGCGCGCAACTGCCCGATCTCCTCGGGGGCGAGTGCGATGTCGGCGCCGAGTTCGAGCACCGCGGCCCGTTTCGCCTCGGTGGAGGCGATGCCGATGACCGGCTTGGCTCCCAGGGCGGCTGCCAGCTGCACGGCCAGGTGCCCGACCCCGCCGGCGGCCGAGGTGACCGCGACCGACTCGCCCGGCCGCAGCCGGCCAGCCAGCTTCAGCGCGCCGTAGGCGGTGACCCCCTGTTCGAACAGGGCGACGGCCTGGGTGTCGTCGAGGTCGTCGGGCACCTGCACCGAGTGCGCGTCCACGGCCGCGACCACCTGGGAGTACCCGCCGCCGCGGCGCATCAGTGCCACCACCCGCCGGCCGTCGCGGCGGCGCCGTCCGACGACGTCGACGCCGAGCACGGCCGGCAACCGGACCCCGGGCTCCGCTCCCCGGCGGTGCTCCAGATCGTCGAAGTTCAGCCCGGCGAAGGTCACATCGACCAGGCTGGAGCCCGCCTCGCACAGCGGCTCCTCGACCTGTTCCACGCGCAGCATGTCCGGCCCGCCGAATTCCCGAAGAACGGCGGCCGCCACCCCAGCGCTCACGGACGTCGCTCAGGTAACACGGAAACTCCAGACTTACCGAGGATTGGCACGGCACACTTCCCGCCGCGGGGGAGCAAACCAACTGAAAACCCGTCGAACCTAACCTAACGTCGTCCGTTTTGACAACGGTCCGAGCACGGTCCGCGACGAGTTGCCTACAAGCCGTTTTCAGAATAGGCCCGAAGAGCGCCGGGTGCGCCCACCGGAACCACCCGGCCTCTCGGGAAACCCTTCGATTTCGGGCCATGCGACGGCTGAATGATCAGCAGTAGCAACCAAAAACTGTGCCGACCGACCTCCGGATCCCGGCGGCGGAACGGCAACCCCTATGGCGTGCGGAACGACGGGCACCAGCACCGGCAGCACGATCGGCCCCTGGCCAGCAGTCCCCACAGCAGCGGCGGCACCGAAGCCGGGGTCGGTCCTGCCCACGAGCGAATCCCGGTGCTTGACGGATATTGCCAATTAGCTAATACTCTAGTCCACTAGATATTAGGAGAAGGCATGCTGCTCTTCCGGCTGACCACGCACTCGAACGTGCCCGCCTACGTGCAGATCGTGCATCAGGTACGGCAGGCGCTGCTGTCCGGCATGCTGAAGCCCGGCGACCGGCTGCCCACCGTCAAGGAGGTGGTGGCCGAACTGGCCATCAATCCGAACACGGTGCTGCGGGCCTACCGCGAGCTCGAACAGCAAGGCCTGGTCGAGGGACGGCAGGGCATCGGCACCTTCGCGCTGCGCCGGCCGGAGGGGCCGCCGCCGGGGACCCAGGCGGCGCTGGCCCGCAGCCTCAATCGGTGGATCGGCAAGGCGCGGGAGGCCGGCCTGGACGACGCCGGCATGGAGGCGCTGCTTCGGAATTGCCTGATGTCGGCGACGGATGAGGCGACGGCATGACCGGCTACCGGCTGGCCGGCCTCGCCGCCCCGGTCACGGACTCGACCTCGCTGGCGGTCAGCACCGCCGGGCTGGGTAAGCAGTACCGCGGCCGGGCCGGAGCTCCCGGCACCTGGGCGCTGCGCGACTGCACGCTGCAGGTTCCCGCCGGCCGGATCTGCGGCCTGGTCGGGGCGAACGGCGCCGGCAAGACCACCCTGCTCAAGCTGCTGGTCGGTCTGTGCCGGCCGAGCGCCGGCTCCGCCGAAGTGCTCGGCCGCCAGCCCGGTGACGTCGGCGACTTCCTGAGCCAGGTGGGCTATCTGGCTCAGGACATCCCGCTGTACCGCCGGCTGACCGTTGCCGACCACCTGACGATGGGCGACCGGCTCAACCCCGGCTGGGACGACGCGGTGGCCCGCGATCGGCTGCGCAGCCTGGGCATCCCGCTGGAGCAGCGGGTCGGCACGCTGTCCGGCGGCCAGCGGGCGCAGGTTGCGCTCGCGCTGGCGCTCGGCAAGCGGCCGCGGCTGCTGTTGCTGGACGAGCCGGTGGCGGCGATGGATCCGCTGGCCCGGCGGGAGTTCCTGGCAACCCTGAGCATGGCGGTCGCCGAGGCCGACGGGGAGCTGACGGTGATCCTGTCCAGCCACCTGGTCAGCGACCTGGAACGCATTTGCGATTACCTGATCGTGCTGGCCGAATCGCGCAACCTGCTCACCGGCGACCTGGCCGACGTGCTCGCCAGCCACCGCCTGCTGACCGCCGCCCGGCGCGACACCGCGGCGATCGAGCGGCAGCACACGGTGCTGCGCGTCGAGCACACCCAGCGCCAGACCAGCCTGCTGGCACGGCTGAACGGCCCGCTGCACGACCCCGGCTGGCAGAGCGAGGAGCTGTCGCTGGAGGACATCGTGCTGGCCTACCTGGGCTTGGCCCACCAGCCGGTGGCCGAGCGGGACGGAGGGCTCCGATGACCTGGCTGCTCTGGCGACAGCACCGCCTGCAGGCGCTGCTGAGCGCGGCGTTGCTGCTGGCCCTGGCCGTCGTCCTGTGGGTGACCGGGGTGCACATGGCGCACGTGTACCGCGCCGCCGTGGCCACCTGCCGGACCGACGGCACCTGCGGCAACCTCTCGCTGTTCCAGGGCTACGGAGCACTGTTCGCCCTGGTCAACCTGACGATCGCCGCTCCCCTGCTGTTCGGCACGCTCTGGGGCGCCCCGCTGATCGGCCGGGAACTGGAAACCGGCACCCACATCGTGGCCTGGACGCAGTCGATAACCAGGGGCCACTGGGTAAAGGCCAAGCTGGCGGTGCTGCTCGCCGCCACCGCGGTGGCCAGCGCGGCGCTCACCGCCGTCGTCACCTGGTGGTCGGGCACCCCCAACGCGCTGGACGGGCAGCGCTTCGACCCGGCCCACTTCGAGACGCAGGGCATCGTGCCGGTGGCCTACTCGCTGTTCGCGGTCAGCCTGGGCGTCACCGCCGGGGCGGTGCTGCGCCGCAGCCTGCCGGCACTCGGGGTCACCATCTTCGGCTACGCGGCGGTCCGGATCGCCGTCGACAACTACCTGCGGCCACACCTGCTGCATCCGCTCAGCAGGCTCGACCCGCTCGGCCGGCCGTCGGTTCCCGACGGAGCCTGGGTGCTCAGCCGGAACCTGACGCTCAACGGCCACGTGGTGACCGGCTCGGTCAAGGCACCGGCCCAGTGCGTCGGCGCGGCAAGCCGGCCGGCCATGGACCAGTGCCTGAGCGGCAGCGGCCTGCGCATGCTGACCAGCTACCAGCCGGCCAGCCGCTACTGGACGTTGCAGTGGCTGGAGAGCTCCCTGTTCGTCGCGCTCGGCGCGCTGCTGATCCTCAGCTGCCTGGTCGTGATGCGGCACCGGGAAGCATGACCACACCGGCAAGCGTGACCGGAATGCGACGCATCACCGGTGCGCGGGCCCGATGGACCTGCTATTAGGGTCCTTGGACCCTGGGTGAACGCACAGCCGGCACCGATCATCGAAGAACCCCCGGCACAGCCCGGGACGCCGTGCGCGTGGTCCTCGTCCAACCCGCGTGCGGTGGCGAGTGGCGGTTGCCGGCGGGCACACCCAATCTGGCACGGGGGGCGGCGGAGCGCCCCGCGCGGGCCGTCGTGGCTAGGTTGCGGCGTTACCGGCCGGATCTGGCGGTGCTCAACACGGTGACCGGCGACCCGGTCGCTACCGCCTCGGCCGAGGCGGCGCGGGGTGTTCGACCTGCCGCAGGTCGGCACCCCGCGCTGTGGCCGGCCCGATGGTCAGGCGTCGTCGCGCAGCTGGGAGCCGTACACCGCGGCCTGGGTGCGCCGCTGCATGCCGAGCTTGGCGAGCAGGCCGGAGACGTAGTTCTTCACTGTCTTCTCGGCCAGGAACAGCCGCTCGCCGATCTGCCGGTTGGTCAAGCCGTCGGCGATCAGGTCCAGGATCTCCCGTTCCCGCTCGGTCAGGGCGGCCAGCCGGTGATCGACCTCGGCCGGCTGGCGCAGCTTGTCCAGCAGCCGTTCGGTGACCGAGGGATCCAGCAGCGACCGGCCGGCCGCGACCTGGCGGATGGCCTCGATCAGCGAGGTACCCCGGACCTCCTTCAGCAGGTAGCCCGACGCACCGGCCATCACCGCGGCGAACACCGCGTCGTTGTCGTCGTAGGACGTCAGGATCAGGCAGCGGATGGACGGCTCGGCCGAGCGGATATCCCGGCACACGTCGATGCCGCTGCCGTCCGGCAACCGGGCGTCCAGCACCGCCACGTCCGGACGGGACGCGGGGATCCGGCCCAGCGCCTCGGCCGCGGTGCCCGCCTCCCCCACGATCTCGATGTCCGGCTCGGCCGCCAGCAGATTGGCGATGCCGCGCCGGACGATCTCGTGATCGTCGAGCAGGAACACCCGGATCGACTCGGTGGCACTCACGCCGGATCCAGCGGAATCTTCCATCGGAGCAGCGTCCCCCCTCCTTGCGATGCCCGAGCGGCAGATCCACCGCTCGAGCCGGTGGCGTGCTGGACCGGGGTGATGACCTCGAAAGCGCCGCCGTGTCCGACCGCGCGGTCGCGCAGGTTGGCCAACCCGCTGCGCCGGTGCGAGTTCGACAGGCCGATCCCGTTGTCGATGATCTCGGTGCGCAACTCCCCGGCGCCGACCACCACCGACACCTGCACCATGGTTGCCTTGGCGTGCCGGGCGACGTTGGTCAGCCCCTCGCGCAGCACCGCCTCCAGGTCGTCGAGCATCTCGTCGGTGACCAGCAGGTCCACCGAACCGGTGAAGGTGACCTGCGGCTCGAAGCCGAGCAGCGGAGACAGCTCACCGATCAGGTCCAGCAGCCGGATCCGCACCTGGCTGGTGCCGACCGCGATCGGCCCGCGCAGCCGGAAGATCGAGCTTCGGATCTGGCGGATGGTGTCGTCGATGTCGCCGACCACCTGGGTCAGTCGCTCGCCGGCCGCCGAGTCGCGCAGGCTGCCCGCGACGCTTTCCACCGTGAGCCCGGCACCGAACAGCCGCTGGATGACGTGGTCGTGCAGGTCCCGGGCGATCCGATCGCGGTCCTCCAGCAGCACCACCCGCTGCTGGTCGGCACGGGCATCGGCCAGCTCCAGCGCGATCGCGGCGTGGTTGGCGAAGGTGGTGGCCATCTCCAGGTCCGCGTCGGTGAACCGCGGCCGGCCGTACAGCCGGGCGACCAGCAGCACGCCCCGGGTGCCGTGGCTGCCGGCCAGCGGCAGGGCCATCAGCGCACCGATCGGGACCACCTCGCTCAGGTGCACCGTGTAGGTCTGCTCGTCGGTCATGTCCGCGACCAGGGCGGGCACGCCGGTCTCCAGCACGTGCACCGAGAGGGTGCCGGCCATCGGGTAGCTCAGCGCGGTCATCTGCTCGGCGCCGGCCCCGGTCGCCACCTCCACCATCAGCTGGTCGGTACCGGCCACCGGCAGCACCACAGTGACCGCGTCGGCGTCGGCCATCTGCTGGGTCCGCCAGGCAATCACCCGCAGCGGCTCCTCGCCCTCACTGGCCAGCAGCTGCTGGGTGATGTCGGTGGAGGCCTGCAGCCAGCCCTGCCGGCGCCGGGCCTGCTCGAACAGCCGGGCGTTCTCGATCGCCACGCCGGCGGTGCCGGCCAGCGAGCTGACCAGCTCCTGGTCCTCCTCGGTGAACTCGCCGCCCTTACGGCAGGCCAGGTACAGGTTGCCGAACACCGCGTCGCGGACCCGGATCGGCACGCCCAGGAAGGTGTTCATCGGCGGATGGTCGGCCGGGAAGCCCACCGAGCGGGGATCGTCGGCGATGGCCTTCAGCCGGATCGGCTGCGGATTGTCGATCAGCGCGCCGAGCAGTCCCTTGCCTTCGGGCAGGTGCCCGATCTTGCCGACCAGCTCGGGATCCACGCCGACATGGATGAACTGCTCGAGGCCGCCGTCGGGAGCCACCACGCCGAGCGCGCCGTAGCGGGCGTGCACCAGCTGGCAGGCGGCTTCCACGATCCGGCGCAGCACCACCGGCAGGGCCAGGTCACCGATGATCATGTTGTTGGCCCGGAGCAGGCCGCGCAGCCGGCTGTGCGCCCCTCGCACGTCCTGGGCGCGGGCGATCAACTGGGTCAGCAGCTCGTCCAGCTGCAATCCCGGCCCGTACAGATCGCGATCGACCTCGTCGAACGGCGCGGCGGGCTCGCTCTCGGTCACCCGCAGATGGTAGCTCCTGGGGAAGTGGATCAGAGGCGTTCGATGAGAACCTCGACCAGCCGGCGGCGCCGGGTTGCCGAGGTGAGCGGCGCCCGGCCCACCCGCAGCAACAGGTGCGGTGCGCCGGGAAGGTCGAACTCACGCTGCAGCATGGACCGGAAGGCCGGCGCCTCGGTGACCTGCGAGGTGATCGCGGCGACGTAGCCGTCCCGGGTCAGCTCGAGCAGCACCCGCTGCAGCCCCTCCCCGGCGCGCAGCCAGGCGAGCGGGTCGTCGTTGGGCGTCCAGAGCACCAGCAGGCAGTCCCGCAACCCGGCGGCGTCGGAGTCGTGGCTGTCGGCGAAGTCGTCGTAGCGCTGGTCGCCGGCCGGCGTGCTGAGCGGGGCCAGCGCCGGTGTCCGAGCCGGCTCATCGGTCGTCCAGGCGCGCAGCTCGCTGCGGTAGGCCGGATCGGATTCGGCCAGCGCGGCGGCTCGTTGGGTCAGCGACACGGTCGCGGCCAGTTGGCGCCCGTCGCGGATCGGCAGCAGGTTGGCACCCTCGGCACCGGCCGCCGCCGCCAGCGCATCGACCAGCTCGGCCGGCACCGCCTCCTCGGCGAACCGGCGCCGGTTGGTGTGCCTCAGCTCGATGGCCGCATCCAGCACGCCCAGTTCGAGGTTGGTGGACTCGGCCGGGCCGTCGACCGACAGCCGGGCCAGCAGGCCTGGCCGGCCGGACTCGGGCAGGCGGTGCACGCCGGCGGCGTAGCCTGCCGCGGCCAGCGCGACCCGGGCGTTGAACAGCGCGCAACCGCAGCTGATCAGCAGCTGCCGACCGGTCGGGTCGATCACCTGCAGTTGCCGGGCACGGTCGGCATGGATCTCGAGCACGCCCTTGGTCAGCACGAACCGCCATGGCTGGCTGTTGTAGATCGAGGGGGCCAAGATAGCCCGTGCTGCCGCGCGGCGCAGTGCCTGTGCCGCGGTCAGCCGGGCGGGAGCCGTCATCATCGGTTTTCCGATCTTTCGTCGTCCAGTTCTCCACCATGACGATCTTCACGGCCGCCGCGCAGGGCCGAAGGTCCCGTCCTGGCGGGCTGAAGTCCCGAGTCGGACACCGGCCCGGGACGTGCCGCCCGCCGCCGTCGAGCCGGTCGCCTCGGCGGCTCTAGGATGGGCCGATCGCGCCGCTGCCAAGCAATGCCAGCCAGCGCACCGATCCGGCGAGGACGTAGCGACCGATGGCGTCAGCTTCGAAGGACATCGATCGGTACGGCATCCAGCGCAGCTACCTGGACAACGCCGATCAGCCTGCCGAGCTCGACGAGGACACCGTCGCGGCGCTGCGGGTCGCCATCGGCGAGGCCGATCCGGCGGCGGCCGAGCGGGGCCCGCTGGTGATCCGGACGGACGGGCACTGGCAGCCGGCGGCGCCGGCCGAGGTCGAGCTGGAGGACGGGCAGCGGCTGGCGGTCCGGCCCGGCCGGCCGATTCGGCTGCCCAGCGGCTACCACTGGCTGGACGGCGGCACCGGCCGGCGCCGGTTGATCGTCTCGCCCGGCAGCTGCGTCCGGCCGCGGCAGCGCAGCTGGGGTTGGACCGCCCAGCTGTACGCCACCCGCTCGGCCGGCAGCTGGGGTATCGGTGACTTCGCCGACCTGCGCCGGCTGACCGAGCTGGCCGGCGATCAGGGTGCCGGGTTCGTGCTGGTCAACCCGCTGCATGCCGGCGGTGCCACCGGCACCGAGCCCGGCCAGCAGCCGAGCCCATACTTCCCGTCCAGCCGGCGATTCCTCAGCCCGCTGTACCTGCGGGTGGACGAGCTGCCCGGCGCCGCCGAGGTGCTGGGCAGCCGGCTCGGCGAGCTGGCCGGCGCGGCCCGCGCGAGTGGCGAGCCGCGCATCGACCGGGACGCTATCTGGCGGGTCAAGCGGACGGCGCTGCGCGAGATCTTCGACGCCACCGGAGCCGCGGCCGACCCGGAGCTGGCCGCCTGGCGGGACCGGCGCGGGGACAGCCTGGCCGATTTCGCCGCCTGGTGCGTGCTGACCGAGCGCTACCGCGGCTGCTGGCCCGACTGGCCGGCCGGAGCCCGGTCACCGTCCGGCCCGCTGGCCCGGCGGGTGCCGGCCGAGCAACCGGACGAGGTGGCCTTCGCCTGCTGGCTGCAGTGGCAGGCCGAGCGGCAACTGGCCGCGGCCGGCGGCCCGGTCGCGGTGCTGCAGGACCTGCCGATCGGGGTGGATCCGCAGGGCGCGGACGCCTGGGTCTGCCAGGACCTGCTGGCCGACGGGGTGACGATCGGCGCGCCGCCGGATCCGTTCAACCGGTCCGGCCAGGACTGGGGGTTGCCGCCGTTCGTGCCGTGGCGGTTGCGGGACGCCGACTACCAGCCGTTCATCGAGGCCATCCGGGCCACCATCGCGCACGCCGGCGGGCTGCGGATCGACCACGTGATGGGCCTGTTCCGGCTGTGGTGGGTGCCGGCCGGCAGTTCGGCCGACCGCGGTGGCTACGTTCGCTATCCGGCCAGTGACCTGCTCGACATCGTGGCGCTGGAAAGCCATCGGGCCGGCGCGCCGGTGGTCGGCGAGGATCTCGGCACCGTGGAGCCGGGGGTGCGCGAGGAACTGGCCGAACGCAACGTGCTGTCCTACCGGCTGCTCTGGTTCGAGCAGCAACCGCCGGCCCGGTGGCCGGCCGGTGCGCTGGCCGCCGTGAGCACCCACGACCTGCCAACGGTGGCCGGGCTGTGGAGCGGGCGCGACCTCGCCGACCAGCAGGACTGCGGGCTGGACGCCGACCGGGCGGCGACCGAGCGGCTGCGGACGCTGCTGATCGACAAGGCCGGCGTGCCCGCCGACGCCGACCCGGTCGCCGCGGTGACCGGCGCCTACCGGTTGCTGGCCCGGGCACCGTCGCTGCTGCTGGCGGCCAGCCTGGACGACGCGCTGGCGGTGCCGGAGCGGCCCAACATGCCGGGCACCACCGAGCGGCCGAACTGGAGCATTCCGCTGCCGGTGCCGCTGGAGGACTTCGCCGACCAGCCGGGCGTGCGGGCGGTGGCCGGACTGCTCGGCGAGGCGGTACGGCAGCCCTGACCGGCGGGCAGGTACTGCATTGGCACGGGGTGATCGGGCGGCTCAGGCCACCCTGTTCGGCGGCTGCTCGCCGCGGGCCAGCGCGGCCACCGAGCCGGCCGCCAGCAACGACATCCGCCGCCTGGTGGAGTCGGTGGCGCTGCCGACGTGCGGGGTGAGCAGCACCCGCTGCCGGCAGGCCAGCAGCGGGTCACTGACCCGCGGCTCGAATTCGAAGACGTCCAGCCCGGCGCCGGCCAACCGCCCGGTTGCCAGCGCGCGGGCCAGCGCGGCCTCGTCCACCAGCGGCCCCCGGCCGGTATTGATCAGCACCGCGGTCGGCTTCATCAGCGCGAGCGCCCGCTCGTCGATCAGGTGGTGCGTGGCCGGGCTGAGCGGCGTGTGCAGCGAGACGAAGTCGGAGCCGGCCAGCAGCTCGTCGAGCTCCACCCGGCGGGCGTCCAGGCCGACGGCCTCGGCCGGCTGCTCGCGGCGGGAGGTGTAGAGGATCGGCATGTCGAAGCCGAAGTGAGCCCGCCGCGCCACCGCCGCCCCGATCCGGCCCAGGCCGACGATGCCCAGCGTCCGGCCGGTCACATCCAGGCCCATCGGTTCCTGCAGCAGCGTCCACGGCGGGAAGTCGCGCTCACGCACCATCCGGTCGGCCTCGGCCAGCCGGCGGGCGCAGCCGAGCAGCAGCGCCATCGCGAGGTCGGCGGTCGCGTCGGTGAGCACGCCGGGGGTGTTGGTCACCAGCACGCCGGCCTCGCGGGCCGCCGCCAGGTCGATGTTGTCGTAGCCGACCGCGACGTTGGCGACCAGCCGCAGCCGCGGGTTGCCGGTCAGCACCGCACGATCCACGGTGTCGGTGAGCAGTGTGACCAGCGCCTGGCAGTCCCGACCGGCCTCGGCCAGCTCGGCTGCGGCCAGCGGCCGGGGGCTGTCCAGGCAGCGCACGCTGGCGCCGGCCGCCCGCATGGCGGCAACCGCCTCGTCGTGGATGGGCTGGGTGACCAGCACGGCCAGCGGACTCATCCGGTGCTCCGGACGGCCGGTTCCACCGCGGCGCTCCACCACTGCCGGACCGCCTGCTCGGTGACCGCGGCGAGCGCGGCGGCCGCGTCCCGCTCGGCGCGCTGCGCCCCGACCGCGTCGACCAGCGAATGAGCCGCGACGAAGCCGGCTCCGGCCAGCTCCGCCGACGTCAGCTCCACCCGGCCGGCAACCGCCAGCACCGGCACGCCGTGCCGGGCGGCCAGCCGGGCGACTCCGGCCGGCGCCTTGCCGGCCAGGCTCTGGGCGTCCAGGCAGCCCTCCCCGGTGAGCACCAGCGAGCAGCCGGCCAGCTGGTCGGCGAAGCCGAGCAGCTGCAGCAGGTAGTCGATGCCCGAGCCGATCCGGCCGCCGGCGAAGGCCACCAGGCCGGCGGCCAGCCCACCGGCCGCGCCACCGCCGGGCAGCCAGCCGATGTCGATGCCGCAGACCTGGCGCACCCGCTCGGCGTAGTGCGCCAGCCCGGCGGCCAGCCGAGCCACCTCGGCCGGCCCGGCACCCTTCTGCGGAGCGAACACCGCCGCTGCGCCGGCCTCGCCGAGCAGCGGGTTCGTCACGTCACAGGCGATCCGCACGGTGGCCTGGCGCAGCCGGACGTCCAGCCCGCTGAGGTCGATCCCGGCCAGCTCGGTCAGGAAACCACCGCCCGGTGGCAGCTCCTCGCCCGCCGAGCCGGTCATCCGGACGCCGAGCGCGCGCGCCATGCCGGCTCCGCCGTCGGTGCAGGCGCTGCCGCCCAGGCCGACCACCAGCTTGCGGCAGCCGGCGTCCAGCGCCGCGGTGAGGAGTTCGCCCACCCCGAAGCTGCTGGCATGCAGGGCGGTGTGCGCGGTGACCGGCAGCTGCCGCAGGCCGCAGGCCTGGGCCGATTCCACGACCGCGGTGTCGCCCAGCACCGCGTAGCGGGCCGGCACCGGCCGGCCCAGGGCGTCAGAAGACCAGCAGCTCTCGCGGTTGCGCGCCGGCGCAGATCGCCGCCTCGACCGTGCCCTCGCCACCGTCGGCGACCGGCAGCCGGATCAGCTCGGCGGACGGCAATGCCCGGCGCGCGCCGCGGGCCATCGCCTCGGCCGCCTCGGCGGCGGTGAGCGTCGCCTTGAACTTGTCCGGCGCCAGCACCAGTCGCGGCGGCTGTCGGATCTGCACCCGTGCAGCCAATCGGAACTCCGGCCGGGTTGGCAACCGGCGGTGCGGGAAAGCCCGGAAAAAAACGGAACCTGGCCGGTCGCGCCGCGCACGCAACCAGCCAGGTCCACGAATTCCGGAGGCTGTTTTCCGGCCTTCACAACTATCCTGCTTTGTCACCTGAAGCACCGCTATGGGCCAATGACCCGCATCGCGGGGACCTAGGTCCTCCCGCGCCGGATCCGTTCCGGGCCCCGGACAGGAAACTGGCCGGTGGCGTTGCGCACGCCACCGGCCAGACTTCGAATCCGGGGCCTGTTTTCCGGGCTCGTGCCACCATGATCTTTTCCCACCACGGTCGCCCCAAGGGCAAAACGGCCCGGTTATGCAGGGACTAAAGTCCTATTCGCATCGGTAGCAAAGTTCCCATTCGCCATCGGGAGCGAACGAAGGCGGCAAGCGGGTCGTTCTGCGGCGGTCAGCCGACCCGGGAAGAACTCGCTGGGAGCGTCCAGGGCGCCGACGACGACCCCGTGGGAAGCGGGGGGTCTCCCGGGAGTCGTCGCGGCCTCCGGAGTGGCGCGCACGCGCGTCCGGAAGTGTGTCACCGCCCGATCGGCGGCCCAGTCGGGAACGAGCGCCAGGGTCTACCCCGGCCCAGATCCGTGCGGCTCATGATGCCAGTCTACGACTGCGGCTCACCAGGGTTCACCTGTCGAATACACAGTTTCTCCGTGGCTCTCGGTAATCCGGGCCGCCAGCCCCGCAGTCATTTGCCACCAATGCCAGACAACTGCGGGGCGTCGTCAGGCATCCGACCTCAGAATCGGCCGGCTCGCCGCATTCCGACCGTCCGGCCGTCCGGGTCGTAGACGGTCCGGTAGAGCGGCTCGGCCCAGAGCCGGGTGAGCCGGCTCAGTTCCGGCCGGCGGTAGCGCCGCAGCCGCTGGCCGGGCCGGTCGGCCGCGTCGGCGAAGGCTTGGAACATTCGGACCGGGTCAACCAGGTCGTCCACCTCGCCGGCCGCTCGGCCGAGATGCTCGGCTGCCAGCTGCAGCCGCAGGTCCCTGGCGAACACCCGGGCGCCGCTGCCGAACCGGTCCAGCACCGCCGGCTCGCGGGCGTCGCGCTGCTCGTCCAGGACGGCGCAGGCCAGTTCCGAGTCATGCGTCCACGACCGCCGGTTCAGGTTGTCCGAGCCGACGCAGGCCCACAGGTCGTCGATGACGCACGCCTTGGCGTGGACGTAGATCGGCACCTGCTGCGAGTTCTGGATGCCGTACACCGCGACCCGGTCGCCACCGGCGCGGTGCAGCGCATCCAGCGCCCGAACCCGGCCCACCAAATTGGGCGGCATCGAGAATCGTCCGTCCTGATCGGGGTAAAGCGGTATGACGGCGACCAGCAGCAGTTGCTCGCTGCGCCGCAGCGCCTCGGCGAAGCAGTCGACTACTCCCTCCGACCACAGGTACTGGTCCTCCAGGTAGATCAGGCTGTGGGCGTTGCCGACCGCCTTGCGATAGCCGCGGGCCACGCTGCGCTCGCCCTGCCGGGCGAACGGGTAACCCGGCCGGCGGCACGGATAGGTGCGCAGCACCTGCACGTGCGCCTCGCCCGGCCGGTCTGGCACCGGGAGCCGGTCCGGCAGCCGGCCCGGTGAGCTGTCCAGCCGCCGGCACAGGTCGGCGAACCGGTGCACCGGGTTGCGGGTCAGCGGCGTCGGATCCTCCCAGCGCTCCCGGAACACCGTCTCCACGTCGTCCACCGCGGGACCGCGCACGGCGACCTGCAGGTCGTGCCAGGGCGGCCGCGGGCCGTACACCTTGGCCATCGGCTGCCGCTGCGGATCACCCTGGTGGTCCGGGCCGTCCAGCCGGCTGTGGCACAGGTCGATGCCGCCGACGAAGGCCACGTCCCGCTGCGGTCGTCCCGGATGGCGCAGCACCACGAACTTCTGGTGGTGCGAGCCGCCGCTGCGCACCCGCATGTCGAGCAGGCACTCGCCGCCGGCAGCCTCGATGTCCTCGCCCAGATGGCGGTTCTCCGCCTCGCTGAAGGAGAACCGGTCCAGGTGCGAGCGCCATACCAGCCCCTTGACGATCACCCCGCGACGGGCCGCGTCGGCGAACACCGCCGACACCGACACATCCGCGCCCAGCCGCTGGTCCGGATCGCCCCGCCAGTCGGTGAACATCAGCAGGTCGCCGGCATGCATCGCCTCCACCGAGCGCCGCAGCTCGGCGAAGTAGCACGCGCCGTGCGGCAGCGCGCTGACCTGGTTGCCGGAGCTCCACGCCACCCCGTCACCGTGCCGGCGGTCCAGGTCGGTGTCGGGATTGCCGCGCTCGGCGGGCGTCAGGAACCAGTCGGTCAGTTGCACGAGACCTCCGAACCTCCATCGCGGGCACCGGCCTGCTCGGCGGCGGCCTGATCGGCATCGGGCGGCATCGGCAGCCGCACGCCGATTGTCGTGCCGCCCGGGCCGGAGCCGATGTCCAGGGTGCCGCCAGAGGCGGCCACCACGCCGGCCACGATGGACAGCCCGAGGCCGGTGCTGGGGATGCTGCGGCTGCGGGCGTCGTCGCCCCGCACGAACCGGTCGGCGACCCTGGGCAGCAGCCCGGCCGGGATGCCGGGCCCGGTGTCGTGCACCGTCAGCACCGCGAAGCCATCGTCCGGCACGGAGATCCGGACGCTGACGACGGTCCCGGCCGGCGTGTGGATGCGGGCATTGCCCAGCAGGTTGGCGACCACCTGGTGCAGCCGGTGGGCGTCGCCGAGCACCGTCACCGGCTCCTCGGGCAATTCCAGTTGCCAGCGGTGGTTGGGGCTGGCCACCCGGGCGTCGGTCACCGCGTCCACCGCGATCAGGCTGAGATCGACCGGACGGCGTTCCAGCGGCAGGCCGGCGTCCAGCCGGGCGAGCAGCAACAGGTCGTCCACCAGGCTGCTCATCCGGCCGGCCTCGGCATCGATCCGGCGCAGCGAATGGCGCACCGAATCGGGCAGATCCGGGTTGATCCGCTGCAACAGCTCGCTGTGGCTGCGCACCACCGACAGCGGCGTGCGCAGCTCGTGGCTGGCGTCGGCCACGAACTGCCGCAGCCGTGCCTCGCTGCGCTGCCGCTCGATCAGGGCACCTTCGACCCGTTCCAGCATGTGGTTCATGGCTGCCGACACCTGGCCCACCTCGGTGTGCTGATCGACATCGGGAACCCGTTCGGCCAGCCGCACGTCGCCGCTGCCCAGCGGCAGTTCCGACACCCGCAGGGCGGTGGCGGCCACCCGTTCAAGCGGCTGCAGCGAGCGGCGCACGGCGATCGCACCGAGGGTGGTCATGGTGGCCAGCACCGCCAGGAAGGCGATTCCCTCGGCCAGCACGGTGTGGTGCAGGGTCTCGTCCAGGTTGTGCTCGGGCAGCCCGATCACCAGCGTGTCGTTGTCGTCGCCGACGGTGGCCAGCACCCGGTACTCGCCCAGCGTCGGCAGGTCCACCACCTCGCTGTGCCCACTCGGCCGGATGTTCACCAGCAGGCGCCGGTCGGCGACGCTCACCATGACCGGCACGTCCGAGGCGGTGATCACGCCGACCGCGGTCAGCTTGCCACCGGCGATCCGCGCGCCCAGGGTGCCGACCGCCTGCCCGACGGTGGTGGTGGCGGCGTTGTCCCCGTCGTGGTCGTTGGCCTCCAGCGCTCCCTCGTACCGGCCGCCGGCCAGTGCCAGTTGCTGTTCGAACCGGTGCACCAGGTAGTTGCGCAACGCCAGCGTGGTGGCCACGCCCACCGCGGCGCAGGCCACCAGCAACATGCTGGCGAGCAGCAGGGTGAGCCGCACCCGCAGGCTCTTGCGCTGCTGCCACAGCGGGATTCTCACGTCTCGGCTGGCTTGAGCACGTAGCCGACGCCGCGCACCGTGTGCAGCATCGGCGCCCGTCCGGCATCGATCTTCTTGCGCAGGTAGGAGATGTAGAGCTCGACCACGTGCGCCCGGCCGCCGTAGTCGTAGTCCCAGACGTGCTGCAGGATCTGGGCCTTGGTGAAGACCCGGCGGGGGCTGGCCGCCAGGAACCGAAGCAGCTCGAACTCGGTCAGGGTCAGTTCGATCAGCTGGCCGCCGCGAAACACCTCACGGGACTCCTCGTCGATGACCAGGTCACCGACCTCGATCGGCTGGCCGGCCTGCGACAGCGCCAGCCCGGCCCGCCGGACCAGACCGCGCGCCCGGGCCAGCACCTCCTGCAGGCTGAACGGCTTGGTCACGTAGTCGTCGCCGCCGGCGCTGATGCCGGCGATCCGGTCCTCGACCGAGTCCCGAGCGGTCAGGAACAGCACGCAGACCTGCTCGGACCGCTGGCGCAGCCGGTGCAGCACCTGGAAGCCGTCCAGGTCCGGCAGCATCACGTCCAGGATCACCAGGTCCGGCTGCTTCTCGGCGGCGCTGGCCAGTGCCGAGCGGCCGTCCAGCACGCCGGAGACCTCCCAGCCGTCGAACCGCAGGGCGCTGACCAGCGCCTCGGTCAGGCCCGCCTCGTCATCGACCACCAGCGCGCGGGGGCGACTGCCGTCGCTGCGCAGCAGGGTGGGGCGGTCGGAGGTGCGCGGTGACGGCATGGGAACAGCATGCCGGATGAGGCGCCGCGGAACGAGCATGATCACGGGGCTTGACCGATCAGGCCGCTATACCTAGTCTACCTAGGCATGAAGGGTGACTTGATACGCGGCCATCTGGACGGCCTGCTGCTCGCCTCGCTGGCGATCGGGCCGACCCACGGCTACGGGGTGATCGCACGGATGAAGCACTCCAGCGGTGGTGAGCTAGACCTGGCCGAGGGCACCGTCTACCCGGCGCTGCACCGGCTGGAGCAGGACGGGCTGCTGAGCTCGTCGGCCGAGCTGACCCAGGGCCGGCGGCGCCGGGTGTACGCCTTGACCGAGGCCGGCGAGCGAGCGCTGGCCGACCGGCGCACCGAGTGGCGCCGGTTCAGCTCGCTGGTCGGCCGGATGCTGATGGGAGCCACCGCATGACCGCAAACCCGCGCCCGACCGGACCGGATGACGACCCGGTGGAGGCCTACCTCGACGCGCTGCTCAGCTGCTCGCCCGGCTCGCCGCGCCAGGTCCGCCGCACGCTGGCCGAGGTGGAGGCGCACCTGGCCGACTCGGTGTCGGCGCTGCAGGCGGCCGGACGGTCCGCGGCGGAGGCCCGGGCCGAGGCGGTGCGCCGGATGGGCCCACCGGCCGGCACGGTGCATCGTCCCTGGCCGGCCGGGCCGCTGCCGCCCCGGGCGATCCGCCGGCGGGTGCTGCTCGCCGTGCTGCAGCTCGGCGGCCTGGCCGGGCTCTTCGTCGGGCTGGCCGGCGCCTTCGCCGCCGCGATCCGGGCGATCTGGGGCACCACCGCGATCGCCACCCCGTTCCCGTCCGGTTCCTACAGCCAGGGTGACTGCGAGCGCTGGCTGAGGGCCTATCCGGCCAGCCCGAACTGCGTCACGGCGATGACCGCCGACCATGCGGCCGACTTCCTGCGCAACGCCGTGCTGGCCGGCCTGCTCGGCCTGCTGGCGCTGGCCGCCCGGCAGCTGCTGCGGCGGCGCTGGCCGGCGGCGCCCAGCTCGACCGTCGAGCCGTTGCTCGGCGCCGGGCTGGCCGCGCTGTGTGCCCTGGTTTTCGCCGGCGCCGGCTTCGACGCCATCACGGTGACGCGCGGGCAGGGCGCCGGGCAGCCGCTGTCGCTGGCACTCGCCGCCGGCTGCGCCGCGGTGCTGCTGGCCGCGGCCGCCCGCCGATCCGCCGGCCGGCCGTTCTGGCAGCGCCGGCTGGCCAGCTGAGCTGGTGAGGCCCGGCCGACCCACCGGCAGCCGGTGACCGCCGACCTGCGGCTGGCCGCCGGCCTGCTCGCGCTGATGGTCATCGCCTGCCTGGCGCTGCGGCTGGCCGGCGTCGCGCACCAGCGGGCGGTGGTGGTCGCCTCGGTGCGGGCGGCGGCGCAGCTGGCGTTGGTGGCGGCCGCGCTGCGTGGCGTGTTCGCCGCCCCGCTGGCGGTGATCGCGGTGCTCGCGGTGATGTTCTCGGTCGCGACCTGGACCGCCGGGCGGCGGATCTCGATGCATGCCGGCGCGCTTCGGGCGGCCGTGCTGTCCTGCGCGGCCGGCGCCTCGGTGGCCGTCGGCCTGATCGTCGGGCTGCCCACGCTGAGCCGGGACGTGCGGACCCTGGTCGCGGTGTCGGGCATCGTGCTGGGCGGCACCATGACCGCGGCGACGCTGACCGGCCGCAAGCTCGCCGACGGGCTGCACCGCCGGCGCGACGAGGTGGAGGCGTGGCTGTCGATCGGGGCGAACGCGCGGCAGGCCGTCCGGCCGATCGCCCGGGAGGCCATCTTCGAGGCACTGGTGCCCGCGCTGGACCAGATCCGGACGGTGGGCTTGGTCACGCTGCCCGGTGCCTTTGTCGGCGCGCTGCTGGGCGGAGCCAGTGCGACCAGCGCGGCTCGCTTCCAGCTGGTGGTGCTGGTGGGGCTGCTGTGCGCGGAATCCATCACCGCCGGCTGCCTGGCCTGGCTGCTTGGAGCGCCGGCCACCCTGCCGGCGCCGCCGGCGACTGTGGCGAACCAACGGTAAGGCGGCGAACCGGGCTTGCATTTTCCCCGGTGGTTAGGCAAGGCTTACCTCAATTGGAGGTGTCATGAGCCTGTCCACCACCCTGCTACTCGGCTTCATCGCCGGCGTGACCATCGTGCTCGGCCTACCGATCGGCCGACTGCGCCGGCCGGCGCCGGCGCTGAAGCACTTCCTGAACGCGGTCACCATCGGCGTGCTGCTGTTCCTGGTCTGGGACGTGCTCTCGGCCGGTTGGGAGCCGGTGGACTCCGCACTCGGCGCGGTGCACGACCACTCCGGCGGCCTCGGCCCGGTGTTCGGCTACGGCGGGCTGTTCGTGGCCGGCCTGGCGGTCGGCCAGCTGGCCCTGGTGGGCTATGACCGCCACCTGCGCCGAAGCAGCCGTCCGGTCGGCACGTTCGGCCCCGGCGCGATGTCGGTCGAGGAGCGCCCGTACCGGTCCACCGGCGTGGCCAGCTGGTCCGCGGCCCGCCGGCTGGCGTTGATGATCGCGATCGGTATCGGCCTGCACAACTTCGCCGAGGGGCTGGCCATTGGCCAGTCGGCAGCGAGCAACGAGGTGTCGTTGGCCACCGTGTTGGTGATCGGTTTCGCGCTGCACAACGCCACCGAGGGCTTCGGCATCGTCTCCCCGCTGGCCGGCGACCTGGACGCCGACGGCACACCGGTGCGGCCCAGCTGGGGCTTCCTGCTGGCCATGGCGCTGATCGGCGGCGGTCCGACCTTCGTCGGCACGCTGGTCGGGCACGGCTTCACCAGCGATCCGCTGAGCGTGATCTTCCTGACCCTGGCCGCCGGCTCCATCGTGTACGTGATCTGCCAACTGCTGGGCGTCGCGGCCCGCGCAAGGCGACCGGAACTGCTCGCCCTCGGCGTGCTGCTCGGGCTGGTGGCTGGCTTCCTCACCGATGCGATCGTGACCGCCGCCGGCGTCTGACCGTCTCGATCCGGCGCCTGAGAAAGCTCTGGCTCAGCCCACCCCTCGAAACCGCCGTTCGAGTGCGAGCACAATCGAAGGACGGAAAGATCTAGCAGCGGCGGGAGTGAGTATGACCGAACCGGATTCGCCCAACCTCGACGAAGTAATCGTTCCGACCGAGCAAGCGCCGCGCGACCGGCACGAGCACGGCAAGCAGCCGCCCCGGTTGTCCGAGGACGAGTTGGCCCACCGCACCGAGCAGGAACGGGTGGCCACCGGCCTCGACGACTACGACCCGGATCAGGTGCCGCCGGCCACCGACTGATCATGCCGATCGGGCCGCCGGCTCGCCATCTCCGGATCGAGCCGCGGGCTCGCCATCTTCGGATCGAGCCGGCGGCCGGAGTCGGTCAGTCGATGCTCAGGTCAATCCCCGCTCGGCCGCGGCTGGGTGCTGGCGCGGCCTTCGTCGCCGGACTCGACGTCGCCGCCGGTCAGGCCAGCCTCCACGCCGGATCCCAGCGCGCTGTCCGGGCCGCCGACGTCGGAGCCCTGCTGCTCGTACTGCGCCGGATCGAGCGTGTCGCCGTCCGGGTTCTCCTTGTCGTTCATGGCCAAATCCCCTTTCTTGCCGGCCGTCCGATGCCTGCCGGCGCCGGTCAGGGCTTCAACACGACCTTGATGCAGCCGTCCTGCTTGTTGCGGAACATCTCATAGCCGGTCGGCGCATCGGCCAGCGGCAGGTGGTGGGTGACCAGATCCAGCGTGCCGAGCGGGTCGTTCTCGTCCTGCACCAGCGGCAGGATGTCGTCCGTCCAGCGCCGCACGTGCGCCTGGCCCATCCGCAGCTGGATGCCGCGGTCGAACATCTCCATCATCGGCAGCGGATCCACCTCGCCGCCGTAGACGCCGACCACCGATACCGCCCCGCCGCGGCGCACGCCCTTCAGCGCGGCGTTCAGCGAGTCCAGCCGGTCGATGGCGAACCGGTCGGTGATCTGCTGGGCCAGCGCGTCCGGCAGCATGCCGGTCAGCTTCTGCGCCAGCGCGGCGCCGTGCTGGCCGTGCGACTCCATGCCGACCGCCTCGATGACGGCATCCGGCCCGCGGCCGTCCATCAGCTCGATGAGCGCGTCGGCGACGTCCTCGACCTCCCGCAGGTCCAGCGTCTCGGCACCGTAGCGGGCCGCGAGGGCCAGCCGCTCGGGTACCAGGTCGACGCCGATCACCCTTTCCGCACCGAGGTGCTTGGCGATCCGGACGGCGAACTGGCCGACCGGGCCGAGGCCGAGCACGGCGACGCTGCTGCCCTGCTGGACGTCGGCGAAGGCAACCGCCTGCCAGGCGGTCGGCAGGATGTCGGACAGGAACAGGAACTGCTCGTCCGGTGGGCCGTCCGGCACCTTGACCGGGCCGAACTGCGCCTGCGGCACCCGCAGGTACTCGGCCTGGCCGCCCGGAACCGAGCCGTACAGCGAGGTGTAGCCGAACAGCGTCGCACCCTTGCCCTCGGCGCGGACCTGAGTGGTCTCGCACTGCGCGTACAGCTTGCGCGAGCACATCCAGCAGGATCCGCAGGAGATGTTGAACGGGATGACCACCCGGTCACCCACCGCGAGGTTGCCGACCTCGCTGCCGACCTCCTCGACCACGCCCATCGCCTCGTGGCCGAGCACGTCACCCGGTTTGAGGTACGGGCCGAGCACGCCGTAGAGATGCAGGTCCGAGCCGCAGATCGCGGTCGAGGTGACCCGGATGATCGCGTCGGTCGGCTTCTGGATCTCCGGATCCGGCACATCGACGACCTGCACGTTCTGATTGCCCTGCCAAGTGAGCGCCTTCATGCTCCTCCTCCGCTGGCCTGTCTCGGCATGCCGGGGTGGGCGGACCCGCTGCTCAGTCAACCGGTTCGCCGGGTGGCTGATCGCCGGGTTCGGAGTCACCGTCGGGCCGTCCGGGCGGTTCCTGGTCGGCACCCGGGAAGTCCAGCGGCTGCGGAGCCGAGCCGGTTTCCAGGCCAGGAGCTTCCTCCGTCGGCGTGCCGGCGTCGTCCGGGTCGCCCTGCTGTTCGGTCATCGCTGCACCCGTTCTGCTATGCCGAGCACGGCCTGCCCGCTGCCCGACGGCCGCACCTTCACAATAACGCCGGGTACGGCGGTGCCTCGGGCTCGGCTTGGGCGCTGGGCCGCTTCGCCGAACGCTTTCACTCGGGCGCCGGCCGGCCGGGAATGCCGGGAACCCGTCGGACCGAACGGTTCGCCCACTAGGCTCCGTCACTGTGACCGAACGTGAGGGCAAGGACGACCGGCTGGTCTGGATCGACTGCGAGATGACCGGGCTGGAACTCAACCGGGACGCGTTGATCGAGATCGCGGTGCTGGTGACCGACGGTGAACTCAACGTGCTGGACGAGGGACTGGACATAGTCATCAACTGCGCGGACGACGTGCTGGACACGATGGTGCCGTTCGTCCAGCAGATGCATGAGAGTTCGGGGCTGACCGAGCTGGTGCGCTCCTCCACGGTGACGCTGGGCGAGGCGGAGCGCCAGGTGCTGGACTACGTCAAGCGGTTCGTGCCGGAGCCGCGCACCGCGCCGCTGTGCGGCAACTCGATCGCCACCGACCGCGGCTTCATCGCCCGCGACATGCCGGAGCTGGACGGCTACCTGCACTACCGGATGATCGACGTGTCCTCGATCAAGGAGCTCGCCCGGCGCTGGTACCGGCGGGTGTACTTCGGTCAGCCGGCGAAGGGGCTGGCGCACCGGGCGCTGGCCGACATCCACGAGAGCGTGCAGGAGCTGCGCTACTACCGCGCCACCGTGTTCGTGCCGCCACCCGGTCCGAGCAGCGAGGAGGCGGCGGCCGCGGCTGCCGCGGTGTTGGCCGACGCCGCCGTTCCCGCTCACCCGGTCGTGACCAGGCCGGAGGGAACGGTAAACTGATCTGGCTCCGCCCGGGTTCCGCCGGGCGAGGCATTCGATGGTGGGCGTAGCTCAGCTGGTAGAGCACCTGGTTGTGGTCCAGGATGTCGCGGGTTCGAGCCCCGTCGCTCACCCCATCGCAGGCCCCGGTTTCCGGGGCCTGCATGCTTTCGGCCGGGTTGGGTGCCGCATCGCGGTACCGCGCGTTAACGGGAGCAGTGGTGAGCTGGCGAGGATGCGCCGCGGCGCTGGGCTGGAGCCTTGTCGTCGTTCTCGCGGCCGCGGCGTGCACCGGCAAGCCGGCCGGCCGGAGCGAGCCGATGCCCTCCGGCGATTCCTCCTCGCAAGCAGCCAGCGCCAACTCGCAAGCAGCCGGCGCCGCCTCGCAAGCAGCCGGCGCATCGGAGAACCCGCGACCGTGCAGCTCGCTGGTGGGGCAACCGTTCCACACCGCGATGAGCGGCGGCGGGGTCACCTGCTCGCTCGGCCCCGGGGGCGACGAGGCCATCCGGGTGATCGCGCGCTCGTGCCCGGATGCGGCGCCGTTCTATGAGTTCTATTCCACCGACACGAGTTCCGGCGCCGACCTGTCCGTCTACTTCGGCTCCCAGGTCAGCCCGCTGTATCGGGCGGGCAGTCGTGCGATAACCGTTCAGGACATGGCGACCGAGTCCTGCCCATAGCCGGGGGCCCCGGACGGGGCGGAAACCAGGGCTTAGGATGTCCGCTGGCGGCTGGCCGCCGCCCCCCGTGCGGCCAGCCGTCCTACCGCAGGCGTCGCGGACCTCACGACGCCGATGTCCTGCGCCGCTGCCCCGACCGCAGCCACCGGATCAGGAAGCCGCCGAGGAGACGAGTGCGGTGCCAGCTGGTCAGGTCCACCTCTTTGAGGTCATGCCAGAGGTCGAGCGGGGTGACCACCTGCTCGGCGCCGGGCAGCAGAGCGACCCGAGGAACGTCACCCCAGGCGCCGAGTTCGGCAAGCCGCCGCCGCAGCAGCAGGTAGTCCTCGACTGGGACGCGGTAGGGCTGGCCGCGGTCCAGAGCGTCCTCGGCCTGCTGCCGGAGTTGGCCGTGGGTGTAGTTGAGCCAGCCGTGCAGCGCCTCCGACTCGGCGAACGCGCTGGCGTGCTCCTCTGTCTCGCCTGAGGGTTGCAGGTTGCGCGCGGCCGTTTCGGTCCGTGCGCGCAACTGGATCCCTGCCTGGTCGCGTACCGACTCGGCCAGCCTGGTCAGCAGCTCGGCCGTGCGTTGTTTCCGGTCAGGCTTGACGCGGTGCCGGACGTCGGGCAGCCGGGCCATGTGCGTAACTACGCGTGCGTAGGTTTCCAGCAGCTCCAGCCGCACCGCCGGCGAGACCTCGCTGTTCGGGCTGACGAACCGTTCGATGGCCGACCACCCGTCGTGTTCGGCCCGCAGCAGCTGCCCGCGGATCCAGCGGACGGCTACCGCACGCTCGGTCCGGCGCGCCACGGCATCCGGCGAATCGCCGGACCGTGCCTGCTGCCAGTGGCGACCGGCGGCTCGGTACCGGCCGATTCCCCACAGCGCGTCAGCGAGGAGCTCATGCTCGTCGGAGGTGAGCTGGTCCTTCGCGGTCAGCACCTCAACCGTCCGTTGCCGGAAACCCATCCGCGCATACAGCGCGGCGCTCGCCCGGGCCCGTTGTGCGGTGGTCGCCTCGATCCTCGGCCGCCACGGCTGCGGTCCGCCGCCAGCGTCCATCGAGCCATCCGGCAGCGCCCACGCCTGGGCGAGCTGCCTGGTCAGTTCGTCCAAAGGGCCGGAGAGTTCGATGACCTCCGCGCCAGCGGCCCGGGCCTGCGGCAGGTAGCCGACGCTCGCCTCCGCCCCCGACCGGTTCGGGGCGGGCTCGGGTGCCCAACTCAGCCATGCCACGACCTTGCCCACCAGCTGCCGCAGGCCGCGCCGGATCAGATACGGTCCGACATCGAAGAAGTCAGAGCCGCTGTAGCCGACGAACACCAGTGCCCGCACGTCCTCGCCAGCCAAGACCTGATCCAGCTGATCCTGCATCGGCTCTGGCAGGCCGTTCTCGATCACGCTCAGCCGGCCACCCAGCGCTTCCAGCTCCGCCCGAGTCATGTCGCTGTGCAGCGCGCCGTGAAAGTGCACCGGACGCGGCGCCGCGGCCGGTGCCCGCTCGATGCAGGTGTCGAAGTTCGCGGTGATGTGCCGGCCACCGGCCGCCAGATGCTCGGCGAAGAAGGCATGATGCGCATTGGGCGATGCCGCGGCCAGATCGCTCAGCGCGTCTGTCAGCAAGTCCAGGTCGTAGGTTCCCACCGCGGTGTCCAGCACCGTTTCCAGCCGCGGCCGGGCCTGCGCTTCAGCCACGTTGAGTCGCCGATAGCGGCACTGCAGATCCTCATATACCCCCGGCTCGAAGTAGGCCGCGAGGACGCGCCGGGTCAGTTCCGCGCCGAGCGGCCCGCCGGTCGGCGCATCACGGGAGATCCCCGCGCCGGACCAGAACACCACCGAGCGAGGATCGAGATCACCCAGGAACGACAGATCCACGCCTCGACGCTAGCCTGCCGTCATCGCCTGACCAGGCGGTGACCCGCGGCCAGCGATCTACTTGTAGTCAAAGGTGTAACACCAGCCGAGCGCACGCACACCGCGTCCTCGGCGAGTTCCGGATGCAGCGCGCGGAAGCGATCTTCGGCTTGCCGGCCCATCTCGGAGAGGTCGGGGGCGAGGTAACTGGCGTCGGATTCGTAGAACTCATCCGCCAGCCGGTGGATCACCGGCAGCAGCTCCAGTGCCGCGTCCTGTCCGTACCGGTCGATAACCCGCTGGTCGTCCCGCTTCGGCCAGCTCATCATGTGCCATCCGGTCCACAGCACGAGGGCTTCGCCGATCAGTTGCGGATCCATCGACACCTCGTCGATCAGCGCTCGCGGGAGCCAACCAGTCGCCACGCACCCGGCAGTGCGACGGCGGCCAGCGCCGCCTTGATCGCGTCGGTGACCAGGAACGGCCGCACGCCCAGCGCGAACGCCTGGCCGGCCGACAGGTGCAGGTCCAGGGCGAGCCAGCCGGCGCCGATCAGGTAGACCAGCGCGCTGCCGAGCACGAACTGCGCGGCGGTGCTCAGCACGTGCCGGTCGGCCCGGCGTTCGGACAGCCGGCCGACCACGGCGGCGGCGAGCAGGAAACCGACCACATAGCCGAACGACGGACCGCCCCAGCCGGCGCTGCCGTGGGCGAACCAGGGCAGGCCGAGGCCGCCGGCGAGCAGGTAGAGCAGCATGCCCAGCAGGCCGCGCAGCGAGCCCAGCGCCGCACCGGCCAGCAGCACGGCGAACGTCTGCAGGGTGAACGGCACCGGCGACAGCGGGGTGTGGATGCTGACCTGGGCGCACAGCCCGGTGAGTCCGGCCGCGGAGAGCACCAGGGCCGCGTCCCGGACCCGGCCGCCGGGGATCAGGTCGGCCAGCACGACGGGGCGAGCGGAGAGTGAGACCGAGGTCACTTCGCACCTTTCGAGGAGTTTGTAGGCGTCTTGGCGAGCCTAACAACTCCCCTCGAGCCCGGCTTTAGCCCTCAACTGCCTTTCACGGCAAGGGCGATCGCGAGCCCGGCCACCACCGCGAGGGCGACCAGGGCGGCGCCGAGCACCGACAGCCAGCGCGGCAGCCGGTGCACCGGTGCCAGCGGCTGGCCGCGCCGGGCGAACAGCATGCCGATCACGGCGAGCAGCAGCAGCACCGCGCCCAGGCCGGCCAGCGGGTGCCACCATCGTTCACCGAGCCACAGCACCCGCTCGTTCAGCCAGCCGGCCTTGCTCTTGGTGCCGAACAGCCCGCGCCGGACGGACGGAATCGTCAGTGACGCGGCACCGCCGACCGCGGTTGCCGACAGCACGGCGGCCAGCACGGCGCGGCTGGTCTGCCAGGCGCCGAAGACCACCAGGTAGCCGCCGATGGCGGCGATCAGCATGCCGGTCAAGCCGAACACGGTGGACTGGCCGGTCGCCAGCAGGCCGCCGATCAGCAGCAGCGCCAGGCCGGCGAGGATGATCCGGCGTGGCCAAGCCCGGACCAGGTTGACCACCCGGTAGCCGGCCAGCGTGATGGTGCGCAGCGTCGAGGTGGCCGGACGCATCGGCGGTGGGATCTGCGGCATGGCGTGCAGGGCGGCCGCGGTGACCGCGGCCGCTTTGGACACGGTGCGCACCATCAGCGGCGAGCCGAGTTCGGACTGCACGGTCTCGTCGGGCACCGGGCAGCTGGACAGCAGCTTCGCGGCGTCGCGCTGCCGGTCGGCCGGCGTGGTTTCCTGCACGGTGGTGGCCCAGTTGCGGGCGGCGCCGGAGGCCGACTCGTGCAGCTCGGGATCCAGGATCGCCTGGGCGAGGGCGGGCGTTTCCTCGGCTACCACCTGCTGTTGCTGTCCGCGCGCCACCCACAGCGCGGTCAGCGGCAGGCTGACCGGAACCTCGGCGTTGGCGTCGTCGAGGAAGGCTAGCTCGTTGCGGATGGTGTCCAGGCTCAGCAACTGCTGGCTGCCGTCGGTGCGCGCGGTAACCGGGATGCCGGCGCCGGACGGCGGTTCCGGGACGCCGATGGCGGCGAGTTGGTCGAGGAAGCCGGTGACCCGGGAGCCGTCCTTGGCAACGGCGATCGCGTTGATCCGGCGCGGGTCGAGCAGCACGTGGGTCAGCCAGCCGGCGCCGTCCAGCCGTCCCCACATCCAGTCGTTGGCGCGCCAGGACCGCTTGAAGAAGGCGCCGAAGTGGTTCAGCTGGACGCCGGTCAGCTTGCTGTGCGCGGTGCTGCGGTCCAGGTCGAGCAGGGTGCGGGTGTCCGAGCTGAGCTGGATCAGCTCGACCGGCTGGTCCACCCGGGCCTCGGCCGGCAGCATCGCCCGGTGGGCGGCGTAGAGGGCGAACAGCCGCAGCGCCCGGGACTGGTCGTCGGCCGCGCCGGCCAGGTATCCGGCGTAGGTGCGCAGGTGCTCGGCTGCGGTGGCGACCTGCTCGGCGCGCGAGCCGGTGGCCGCGCGAGGCTGGTTGAGTGCCGCGGCCACCACCGGGTCGGCAACCAGTTCGGCGACCACCGAGCCGATATCGCGCCAGGCGGCTTCCATCGTCGGCTCGCTGTCGGTTGCGGTCGGCTGCGCGCCACCGGCAGCCTGCGCGGCCGGCTGCGCGCCACCGGCAGCCTGCGCGGCCGGCCGGTCGATCGCGTCCAGGTAGCGGCGGGCCAGTTCGCCGACCGCCTCGGGCAGTGCCAGCGCCTGGATCTCCGGCAGCACCGCCTCGTCCTGGACGAAGGTCTCGACGTCGCGCTCCTCCTCCGGCTGGTAGGCCCCGTGCAGCCTGGTCAGCATCCGGACGAGGTCGGCGGTGCGAGACGGGTCATCCCATTCAGCGAGCAGGAAGCCGCAGCGCAGCATGGACAGCGCGATCGCCTTGCCGCCGTAGAAGGCGTCCCGTCCGAACGAGGCGAGGTCGGCGACGTCGGTGGGCTTGGCGGCCCAGCGTTCATCCAGCACGGCGTGCACCATCTGGCGGCATTTCTGCTCGACCATGCTGCCGGGCAGCAGCGCGGCCAGCCAGCGCTCCGGCACGGTGGGATGTTCGACGGTCGGGCTGCCCGCCGCCGCGTGCCGCGGGCCGGTGCTGCTCGCCGGCTGGCCGTTGCCGTTGGGTGCCTTCGGCCAGGTGCTCAGCAGCCGCAGCAGTTCCGGCACCAGCCTGCTGGCCAACTGGTCGGCCTCGCGGGCGCGGTAGTCGCTGAACAGCCCGTCGGTAAGCAGCAGCAGGTCGTCGGACTGCCGGTCCATGCCGCAGCCGACGGCGAGCTGGGCCAGCCGCTGCCGCATGTCGGTGCGCACGCCGATCCGCTCGTTGTGCTCGCGAATGGCACGCAGGTCGGCGCTGATCGACTGGTTCAGCACGGCGCCGAGGTCCTTGAGCAGGCTGCCCATCATGTCGTACGGCCGGCTCACGTCGTCGCCTGGCTCGGGCTTGAGCGGGTCCGGCGCCGGCCCGGTGGTGGGCACGATGTAGAGCAGCACCCGGCGCACCAGGCGGCGGGCCGGCCGCTGGAAGATCGTCTCGAGCACCGCGTCGATGGGCTGGTTGTCGAGCAGGCCGCCGTCGGCCACCCAGTGGCTGCGGGTGATGTTGGACAGCGCACCGACCGCCGGCCGGCTCGGTATCGGTCCGGATGCGGGAACCGGGTCGGCGTAGGGCAGGAAGGACGGCTCGAACGCGGCCGGGAAGGATGCGCTGCTGCGGGCGGCCAGCGCCAGCGCGTCCGTCCGGCTCAGGGTGTTCTCGGTGAACCGGAACATGCCGCGGTGGTCTACGTCCTGCATCAGGGTGCCGTAGGTGTCGGTGAACCGGCTCGGCTCGCCGGTGAGCAGGGTGGTGGTGATGTACAGGGTGGTCGAAACCTTGGTCGGCGAGGCGTTCTCGACCTGGGCGAGCTGGGGCAGCGCACTGCACAGGGAGGCATACATCTGGGCATCGCCCTGCAGCAGCGACGGCACGTCGGTGTCGGTGGGATCGCGCAGCAGGGTGTCCAGCGCACCGATCCGCAGCCACAGGTCGCGCAGCTTGCCCAGGTCCTTCTTCATCGCCCGGCCGTAGGCCAGCAGCGCGGCATTGATACCGCCGGCGCTGGTGCCCGACAGCACGTCCACATCGACAGTGACGTCGAGCAGGTTGACCAGGTCGAGGTAGCGCCGTCGTGGATCGGACTCGGACAGCTGCAGCGGCCCGCCGTCCAGCCGCCGCAGGTTGGAGGCCTGGGTGAGCAGGTCGATCTCCCGGGCGACGCCGCCCATCCAGACGGCCAGGCTGACCCCGCCGGTGAGCGTGGTGGCCAACCGGATCTCCTGCGTCTGCAGGGTCACCGGGCTGACCTCGCCCGGGGTGGTCCTTCGGTGGCTGGTCATGGCTGACCCCTTTCGCTGCCCGCGTGGATCGGTCGTGCCCGTGGCGGTGGTAGTGGTGCCGTGGCGGTGGTACCCGGTCGTGCTCATCGCGGTGGTACCGGTCGTGCCGATCGCGGTGGTACCGGTCGTGCCGATCGCGGTGGTACCGGTCGTGCCGTGATGGTCATGCCGAGGCGGTCGTGCCGTGCGCAGGCGTCGGGCGAAACAGGCGCCTGCCTTCAATTACTGGGCGTGGTAGCCACTCGTCAAGCGGACACACGGCGTAGCCGGTCCGATTTCCAGCCGCTGCGGCAGGTCTGCTAATGTTTCCGCTCGTGTCCGGTCAGCACGACCGGCCGCAACGAACGCGCCGCTAGCTCAACTGGCAGAGCAGCTGACTCTTAATCAGCGGGTTCGGGGTTCGAGTCCCTGGCGGCGCACAAATGTTGTAATTCCGACATCGCACTTGGCTGCCACATTGGGATGCCGCGCATATTGCCGTTTACACGGGCGGCCGGCAGGGCGAGTGGCCACCTCGATCGCTGAGTTTCCCGAGTGATGGTCAGACCCGGCTACCGGGCATGATCACTGCCGTGCCGTGCGTCAGTCTCGTCCCCGCTTCGTCCCTACAATCTCAGCGTGGGAGAAATTCTGGGTCGGCTATTCGACCTATTGATAGGCACCTTTAGTCGCCGCCGCGAGCAGGGCCTACGTTACGGAGCAAGGGTTGTGATTCAGGCATGCGACGCTACCTTCCTGCAAGTCGAGGAGGGTTCCGGAAACCTAGTCGGAGGAGGAAAGCGTCCACCGCGGCCAGAAGCGGTCTTCGTAATTGTGAAGCCCGGTGACGCGAACCGGACCAGGCCCGGGTCCAAAGTCCGAGCTGGCTCGCTCGTTGGGTTTCGCTCAACTACGACAGGACGATTCGTAGGCGTCAACTTCGATGACCGCAAGACGCTAACGTGTTGGGGCCCTCAACTTCGAGGCTGGGAACTATTCAAGGTCGAGTACGGTAACGCGCACCAGAAGCAACGCAGACATCTGTCCTATGGCACGTACGTCAGTTTCGCGGTGCGGCGGTCCGGCGAGAGCGGTTGGTGGTTTCTTCAATACCATCGCAACACCAGCAGGAAGACCTATGCTGACCGCCAGAAGGTTGATCTTTGGGAGACATTCGCGTTGCTCGACCCAGATGCGATTTGAGAATCGAACGCAAGGGCATCAGCCGGAGGGAATGCCAGGGACTCGCCTGGTGGATCCCGGTGAGGGGCGACCGGCCGCGGGACGGTCCCGGAGCGATCCGCCCACCGGGGCCACAGCCAAGCCAGAATCCCGTGGACCACCGGCGATCGCGTTAGGCGAGAACGCCCTAGGACCCGAGGTGAAATTAGGCGCCGTCCGGGTTGGAAGGATTTGAGGAGTGTCCGCCGGTCAAATGCGCGGCACGTTGTCTGCCTCAGCTCGGCCGGTAGGCGTCTCGCCGATGCTCGATTCTCAGCACCACAACTTCCTTTAGCTCGGTGTTGATGCGGTACAGCACCCGATAGGTGCCACGGCGTGCGGACCATATTCCGGCGAGATCATTCCGAAGTTGTGTGCCGACCCGCTGCGGGTTCTGGACCAAAGCCGTCGCCAAGAAGTCGATCACGGCAACCGCGACAGGTTCCGGCAGCCTGGTGGCAAGGGCACGTTGCGCAGGCGGTGCGACTACCAGTTCGTACGGCTCAGCTGTCACCTGCGCAGGCCGCGGACCGCATCGACCCCTCGGACCACATCGCCCCGCGCATAAGCAGCGTCGGCTTCTCGAATGTCAGCCAGCGCTTCGCTGTCGCTGAGCACGCTGATCGTCTCTTCCATCTCGGCCAGGTCGTCCGGGCTTATCAGCACCGCCGCCGGCCTGCCGTTACGCGTCACCACCAGCCGCTCGTGGTGTTGCTCGACTCGGTCAACCATCTCGCTCAAATGATCCCGGACCGTGCGCAACGACTCAGTACTCATGGCCACAATTGTGGCGCAGCCAGTACCTCTTGTCCAGCAGTCCCGTCAAGGCCGACGGCCGGCGAACGCAGGGTTTGAAGCTGTCCCAACAGGTGCACAAATATCGTAAATTGGACATCGTGCTTCAGCTGTGGCAGTCACCCACTAATCAACGCGAAGATATCCGTCTGATTGAGATTCGATATAGGACGCGGCATCAGTCGTAGCGTTCCAGGGGTGCGACGGGCTGGCTCGCGAACCGGCTGCCGTCTTCGGGCTTGGCTTGAGATCGAGGTGGCGACTCGTCGTGTCTCGCCGTGGCGTGGCTCTAAAGTGGCAAGAACGCAGGTCGATCCGAAATCAGACATGCCGGCCACGGTTTATCGACTTGGAGGAGAACATCGTGGCTACCCGTCAATGTAGAGCAGGTCTCGAGGGGTAGCCTGCGGGGCGCAGATCGATCGCTCTAATGCAGCCAAGGCGCGTCTAGAAAGATGACACCAGTTCGCCGGCAGCCGCTGGTGGGTTCTGGTCGTGGTGTACCTGATTGGGCATGCTCCTGGGAAAGCCGAGTCGGTCCCCGCGGAACATCACGCGCTTGAATCTACGCCCGATCCGTACAACTTACGCAACACTAGCAGCGCTTGACGTAATCCGAATAGACGTTAGCCAGGTTTCCCGCAGTATTAGGAAGGAGGATATTTGTAACCGCCAGAGCTGCGCTGTAAGTGCATAGCTTGTAGGCGGTGTTGTTACTGGAGCTCCGGTGGACGTTGTGCGCCAGCGGAACGTAGTTGCCACTAGTTAGGGAAGACTGGGCGATGATCTCTTCGTAGCTGCCGGTCAGGTTGGCTCCCTCATATAGGCACACAAGGCCGGATAAGCAGCCTGGCGCTGTCGCATGGGCGGTCGGTGCGGCTAGGACTGCGCCACTTGTGATAGCAACGACAGTCGTACCGACAGCCATCACCTTTGACTTGACTGACATTGATCACTCCTAATAAATGGCTCGATCCTAACCTCCAAAAGTGGCTCCACTAAAGGGGGATTTGGCGATCGAACTATTTCATGGCTGTTAGCACGGCGCAAGTGACGATCATATTGCGCGGCTGGCCCACGAGGGCGATCCCGTGCGGGCGCTCGTCGAGCTAGTCTGGAACGCGGTCGACACCGAAGCCTCAACGGTCACTGTCGCGCTTGTCCGCGCCAACTCAGATGCGATCGACAAGTAGTCGTCACCGACGACGGGCACGATTTGCCTTGACGAGCTAGTCAACAGGTTCGACCGCATCGGCGGCTCGTGGAAGCTGGTCGCCACCAAGACCAAGAACGGCAAGCGCGGACTCGACGGCAAGCAGGGCGCTGGCGTCAACGCCGCTACCGTCCTGCGCCGCATCCGTATCACCGGCACGACGCCCGACGGCAGATATTTCAGTGGGACGCCGAGGCCGCCGCAGGCACACCGACGGCTGGCCGACCACCTCCACCAGCTCCCCGACCCCGATCCGACGACGCGCGACCACCGCCAAGATCACTACCCGGAAGCCGTCGGAGCCGCCGCCTAACATCACCCAACCAGGACCGAAGCCATGGTCATTCACCACCCCCGAACGCACTGCGTTACTTGCCCCGGAAGACCACGTGCCAGCCCTTGCTCTCAGATCTGACGGAAGCCCCCATAGCCCGCTCGTGCCCGCCACAACTGCAACTGACTGGGGAGGTAGGGTCCGTGCGCGCCAAATCCGGGTTGTCAGCGACTCTCTCGAGGTCAACGTTTCTGATTTTGCTCCGTCAGCCAGACCGCAGCCTCAAGCCTTATGTACCCGGCGGCCAGCAATGCTACTGCATGCGCCACAACTCCCGCGTATACCTGCGCCGCCATCCCGCCACGGTGAACGGCCGCAGCCGTGATACCGCTGCCACCGACGATCCCGCCGTGGTGGATTAACCCGCTGGAAGCAGCGAGCAGACCCTAGCTCGTATCCAGCGCATCGATATCGAGCACGCGTCGGCGGTGAGTGCGCACGCGCGTTACGCGCAGATCGAGATTCGCGCGCATCCGAAGGTGGCGCGATGAGCGCTTCCCAGGCCGGAGCCCAACTTTTACGTGCCCGGGTCCCGGTGCATGCGCCAGGCACCGAGGCCGAGGAAGACCGCGAGGTAGAGGGCAAGGTCGAGGTATGCCATTGCTAGGGTTGGCACCCGTGCGGCGTGCGGGCCGATCACCGGGTGGGTCGCGGTGAGGACGTCTGCGGCGTTGACCAGCAGCAGGCGATCCGGGAGGTAACTGAACCCTTCGACCGCGCGCGCCAGCGGCCAGGCGAGGAAGACGATGCCGACGAGCGCGCACATCGCGGCTGCGGTATGGCGCAGGGCTGCGCCGAGTCCGAGGCCGACGAGCGTCACCACGGTCAGGTACAGCCCCGCGCACAGCACCGCCCGCAGCGTTGCGGCGTCGGCGATGCCGGGTGCCGGTAGCCGACCGGACAGCATGGCCCGCCCAGCCAGATAGCAGGTGAAGGCAACGAGCTCGCCGACCAGGGTGACGAGTGCGGTGAGCACGAGTGACTTGGCCACGAAGACCCGGCTGCGACTCGGTATCGCGCAGAACGTGGTGCAGATCATCCCGCTGCTGTACTCGGGGCTGATGGCGAGGACGCCGAGGCCACCGAGCGCCAGTTCGGCGAACTCGAGTCCGCTGAACGACTGGCTGACCGGGTCGGCGGCGGCCCGGTCGGCTGGGCTCATCGTCGCCCAGTCGTGGCCGAGCGAGGACAGGTCCAGCAGCCCGACCCCGACACCGAGCGCGAGCACGAGGGCCATCACCAGGTAGGTGGAACGTACCGAGGCGAGTTTGCGCGTCTCGGCCCGCAGCGCCCACACCAACTGGGACGCGGAGACGGCCATCGACGGGCTGGTCATCGGACCGACCCTTCAGACGTGGCCGGCTGACATCCGCGGTACTGCAGCGCCTCCTCGGACAGCGCCAGGTAGGCCTGTTCCATGGACGGTGTGCGTGCGGTCAGCTCGTGCAGCGGGATCGCTTCGGCGTTGGCCCAGGTGCTGATCTGTTCCGGCGCCAGACCGGTGACCGCCAGCGCGCCGGGCCCGGCCGGTGCGACGCCGGCGCCGTGTGCGCGTAGCAGCCCGGCGAGGTGGTCTGGGCGCGGCGTGCGCACCAGGACGTCACCCATGCCGGCGGCGGCGATGAACTGGGTGACGGTTGCGTCGGCGAGCAGCCGTCCCTGGCCAATGACGATCAGGTGATCGGCGCAGCGCTCCAGCTCACTGATGAGGTGGCTGGAGATCAGGACGGTGCGCCCCTGGGCGGCCAGGCCGCGGAGCAGTCCGCGGATCCAGATGATCCCGTCCGGGTCGAGGCCGTTGACAGGTTCGTCGAGGATGAGCACCTTCGGGTCACCGAGCAGGGCGGCGGCAAGACCGAGACGCTGGCGCATGCCGAAGGAGAAGGTGCCGACCCGGCGGTGCGCTACCTCGGTCAGCCCGGCGGTCTGTAGCGCCGCGGCCACTCGGGATGGTGGCAGGTCGTTGCTCGCGGCCAGCCAGGACAGATGGGCCCGCGCACTGCGGCCGCCCTGCACGGCGCTGGCGTCCAGCAGCGAGCCGACCGTGCGCAGCGGATGCGGCAGCGCCTGGTAGCGGCGCCCGTGGATGAGGGCCTGGCCGTCGGACGGGGTGTCCAGGCCGAGGATCATCCGCAAAGTGGTGGACTTGCCGGCCCCGTTCGGGCCGAGGAAGCCGGTCACGAGCCCCGGCCGGGCCCCGAAGGAGAGGTCGTCGACGGCGAGCACCGCGCCGAATCGCTTGGTGAGCCGCTGAACTTCGATCATCGCGCTACCCCGTCGTGGAGGCGGTTTCTGGTCATAGCGGTAACCCTGGCGGCCAGCAGCTGTGGCGCGCATCGGTCGGCAGGCCGATCTTGGCTGGGTGCGCGGACCGGCAGCTGCGCCCGGCAGGCCGTCATAGGTCGCGAGACTGATGCGGGCAGCCGCGGCGGCACTTACGCTCGCCAGCGTGAAGCCACCTGATACCTCGACGCGGCCGACGCCCCGGACCGGGCGGCGGTTCGCCTGGGCAAGCTGGACACGCCTCGACCAATTCGCCGCCGCGGCGTACGGGCTGCTGGCGCTGCCGCTGGTGCTGAACGAGGCGGCCGGTCTAGCACAGGCGCTCGTCGCGGTGAGCGGGCTGGCGGCGGTCAGCCTGCCGATCGCCGAGCGCCGAACCCGTCCGGTGGCCGCCTTCGTGCTGGCAGCCATCGGCTTGACGTTGATCGCTGTGTCCGCATCGCGCGCGACGGTGGTCGGGTTCGTTGCGCTTGCCGCTGTCCTGTATTGCGTCGCCGCGCTCTGCCCAGCGCCGACCACGTTCGCGGCCCTCGGCGTGGCGACCCTGGCCGCTGCGTCCATCATGCTGCCGAATCTGACCCATCTCGGCGCGGCGGCCGGATTCGAAGCGTGCTTGACATTGACCTGGGCGGTCGGTCTGGCTGTCGGTGCTCAGCGGCGCACGGTCGCGCAACGGCTGCGTGAGCATGCGCTGGTGGCCCGGGCCGAGATCGATCGGGCGCGAGGCGAGGTGACGGCGCAGCGGATGCAGTTGGCCCGCGAGTTGCACGACGTCATCGCGCACAGCCTGACCGTGATCACTGTCCAGGCGGGGTACGCCGGGGTGATCGCGGGCGAGCATCCTGAGCGGGCAACGGAGGCGCTCGCTGTGATCGAGACAACCGGACGGCAGGCACTGCATGAATTGCGCCGAGCGCTCGACGTGCTGCGGGCCGAGGATCCTGCTCGCACCCGAGCGTCGCTGCAGCTGGCACCCGCTCCCCGTCTTGCCGACCTCGCCCGGCTCGTGCAGGACGCCGGCCAGGCTGGCCTGCACGTTGAGTTGAATGTGACCGGAGACTGCCCCGACCTGACACCGGGCATCGAGCTGGCTGCCTACCGCGTGGTTCAGGAATCGCTCACCAACGTCGCCAAACATGCCGACACCGATCGGGCCAGGGTCGCGGTTCACCACGAGGCCGGTTGGCTCGACATAGTCGTCACCGACCTTGGTCGCGGCGCCGCCGACCTGGTGCATGCCGGCCACGGCCTCACCGGGATGCGCGAGCGGGTGGAACTCTACGGCGGCACCTTCTCAGCCGCTCCACAGCCGACCGGCTTCGAAGTGCGGGCAAGTCTGCCTCTCCCGGCTCCCGCCCCGGCGTATGAGCCGGCTCCGGCCGGCGCCCAGCACGCATGACCGTACGCGTGGTCGTCGCCGACGATCAGCCTCTGCTGCGAGCTGGGCTGCGCGGCATCATCGACACGGCGCCGGATCTCACCGTGGTGGCCGAAGTCGGCACCGGCCGCGAGGCGGTCGCTGCCGTCGAGCGGCACCGTCCAGACCTGATCCTGATGGACATAAGAATGCCCGACGGCGACGGCATCCAGGCGACAGCCACGATCACGACAAGCAGCCACACCCGGGTGCTGATCCTCACCACCTTCGACCTGGACGAGTACGTCTACGCGGCACTCCGCGCCGGCGCGAGCGGCTTCCTGCTCAAGGATGCCGCCCCGGCCGACCTGCTGGACGCGTTGCGGATCATCGCCGCCGGCGACGCGATCCTTGCTCCTGGCGTGACCCGACGGCTCATCGCCGAGTTCGCGGCACCGCAAGCAGCGCGACCGGCCGCAACGTCGGGACGCGACCGGTCGAGAAACGAGCGGGATCCGGTTCTGAGTGCGATCTCCAACCGCGAGCTCGAAGTGCTGCAACTGGTCGCCGCCGGGCTGTCCAACGCCGAGATCGCCGCGCGCCTACACATAAGCCACGGCACCACCAAGTCCCACATCGCACACCTACTCACGAAGCTCGAAGCACGCGACCGCATTCAGCTCGTAATCATCGCCCACCAATGCGAGCTCGCCGCAGTTCAAGATCAGACTCAACCCTGATGCGAATCCATCGGTCCGCCGTTGTGCGGGTTGACCACCGGCTATCTGGCACCGTCAAGTGAGGCAGGGTTGGAAAACTGTCCCAACAGGTGCACAATGTTGTAATTCTGGCATTTGTTCGATGCATGCTGCCGACGCGGTGATAACTGGCCCGCCTTATCGCAGTAGTAAGCAGCACTACCCGGGCGAAGCTAGCTGACCCCCACACTGCCAGGTATCTCCCTCATGCCTGCTGGGTGATCGCAGCGTCCGGCCCGGTAATCGTCGGCCGCAGCAGCCAGGAGCAGGCCTCAGGGTCCGGCGACCTCAACTCCAGGCGTACGCACCTCGCGTTCGCGTAGCCTGCCATCGTGCCAAGTAAGCGAGTGCCTAATCGAGACCCGGACCGTGTGCACCGAAGTCCGAGAGAGGCTACCGCCCGGCGTACGGGATGGTGCGTGGTTTGTCGCCGCGCGTGGCCCGGGCGACGCCATTTCGCGCAGCAGCATCCTAAGGATGTGGGTTCACCTCGCGTGCGCCGAAACTGAGATAGCCGTTCGCGGTTATCGATGTATGAACCGCCCCGAGCGGTGCCCACGTTGCAACTTTGAGGTGTCGCAAGACACGGGCGGTCGCATGTATGCAGATCGGCGCACCACCTGGTGCTGTGAGTGGTGCCGGATCGTGCCGGTGAACGGGCAGCAGATGCCACCTGTCTGGCTGCCCTTTCCTCCGGTATTTGTTAACGTCCTGAACAAGGTCTGCCTCGGGATGGTGCGTCAGGCCAGCCTCTCGCTGACGGCGCCGGAGTCTCAGGTACTCGCTGACGGCATCGAGGAGATGACCTCAGTACCTTCTTTGCGCCGGCCGGATTCTGACTCGTCGGAACCGGGATATTGCGGAGTCCTGGGCTGGCATCGGGCGCCCCGATCCGCCCCGGAGATCATCGGCTTCGTGCGTGATGCCCGGGAGGATTCGCGGTCGAACAATCTCAACAAGTCTTTGTGCCTCACGCTTCTCCAAGCTGTCGAACTGAAGCTCGACCGTTCGATGTTTCTCCGATCGGTGCGTATCGCCGATCTCCCGGAACGGAGCAACTTGCCACGCATCTTCAATGCCAAGGACGTGGTCAGGCACCGGCGGAGTGACCTCCCAGCGATCGAGCGCACCACTGCGCGTCCGAAGGAGCGCCTTTACGGCTCGTTTCAGTAGGCTGATGGTCGGTACCGCACAGTCGGCTGCTCGGGCGTGAGGTGATGGCCTCCATTGGCTGTTCACGTTTGCTCTCGGCAAAGGCTTGAGAGCACGGTCGCTCCCCGGACATGTCGCTATCGCGTTCCGTAGACGTCACCGCGAAGGCGTACCGCAAGGACGTAGATCGTCCTCCGTTCTTCGTCGATTCGGTAGACCACCCGATAGGTGCCCAAGTGCGCGGAACGGCATCCCTCATATGGGGCAGCGAGTTCGCCACCCAGCCGGTACGGGTTTGTCGACAGCCGTTCGGTGATGAACGTGTAGGCCGCCCACGCGACAGTTTCGGGAAGATCATGTTGCAATGCTCGGCGAGCTGGCCCGGTGAGTTCGACCGTCCAACTCTCGCTCACGCGCGGGTAGGACGGCGCGCCTGCATCGACTCGCGGAGGTCTTCTGCGTTCACGGTGTTGCCAGCGGCGATGTCCGCCTCGGCCTGCCGGATGTCAACGATCAGCGTCGCGTCGGACAAGATCGCGATGGTCTCTCGCAGGGCTTCGAGTTCGGCATGCGAGACCAGGACCGCTGCCGGCTCACCGTTGCGGGTGATGGCGACATGTTCCTGGGTCCGCTCGACCATCGCCACCAACTCGGAGAGCCGAGCCTTGGCGTCTGTAACGGTCATCGTTTGCGTCATGGTCCGAATTCTAGTCCGATAGCGGCGCGCCTGCCAGATCGACCACCAGGGCGGGAAAGCCGTCCAACAGGTGCACATGTTGTAGTTCTGACACTGTGCGTCGGTGCGCTCCTCGCGCACGATACGAATATCCTCGCTACGTGCGGCTGGCACTGCGTCGGTGGAACCTCACGACGCATGAAATGTGAGCACCCTGCCGGCCGACGGCCAGACACAGGCGGCACATTACAAGGGGACAACAAAGTGGCGCGGGACCGTTCGACGGCCCCGCGCCGCTGTCGCCCGTGAGGATGGTCTTAGCAGACCCGGATGGACCAGACCGGATCCCAGTTCACCTCGCGGTTTGCCTGGTCCTTGGCCACGTCCTTCACGTAGATGGCATTGTGCAGCTTGTACAGGTAGCTGACCGTGCCGGTGGTCTGGTTGTTGAAGATGTAGCCGGGGCCGGTCCAGTTGGACAGGTAGTGCGTGGTGCACGTGGTGTACTTGAAGGTGACCCCGTTGTGGTAGCCGCAGAGGTACAGGTTGGGGCAACTGGTCGCGGCTACCGAGGCCGGCACGCCGATCGCCTGCACGCTGCGCTGGCCCGGCGCGCCGATGGCCAGCGCGTGGCCGGCAATCTCCACGGTATTGACCGACAACCGCTGCGCCGTGGGGTCGCTGGCAAGCAACCCGGCGATCTTGTTATCCAGGTAGGCGCGTTGCGCCGAGGTCAGCGCATCGGAGTGTGACCGGGCCGGCGACGGCTGCGCCGATCCGTTCGCCTGCGATCCGAGGAACAGCAGCATCATGGTCGCCAGGACTACCCCGGCGGTACGAAATATTCTCACGCCTAACCTCCCGCATAGTCCAAGAAATGATAGAAATCAGTAGATGCCTGACAATCAGGCAATGTCAAGGCGGCCGCCCGGAATACGCGCCCGACTCGGGCAGACTTGGCGACGGCGTGGGCATGCGTCGGTACGCTTGCCGGCGATGACTGAACGCCGAAGCGTTCAAGGGCCACCCGCGTTCCAGCATTGCAGCAGGCATCGCGGCAGCCCCTGACGTCCAGCAGGGTCAAGCTGGGTCAAGGGTGGTCAACCGGACCTGGAGATGTCCGGTATGCAGTGGTTGCGTGGAGATGTGTGCGGTACGACCCGTTCACACACTCGGATACAGGAGCGCGATCATGTATTTCTCTATCAACCCCGGACGGTCTTCACTGACTACCGCCGCCGTCGTCGCTGTCGGTGCCGCGGTATTCACGATTGCCCCGGCAGTCGTGGCTAGCCATGCCGCGCCAGCACATGCGGACAGCATGACCTATCAGGTCACCAACTACGACGACGACGGTACGACCGGCGTCTACGGCCGGAACTCAGCAGACATCAACGACGTCTACCGCGACGCTGCGCACTTCCTCGGCTATGGCACCAGCGTCAATCTGGTGTGCGGCCTGTTCGGCAGTTCTGTCGGGCCGATGAACAACACGGCATGGGACGAGGTGCAGGTAGTCGATGGACCGAACGGCGGTCTGACCACCTACCTGCCCGAGCACTGGTTGAACACCCCGATCGGCCCCAACGAACACGTCTCCGGGGAGCCGAGTTGTGGCGGAGGTGGTGGCCCGTCGCCGACGGCACAGGCTGCGATCAACTGGGCCAACGCGCACAACGGGCAGTCCTATGACTCGGGGTACTGCCTGGCTTTCGTGGAGGAGGCCTACTCCGCGGCAGGTGTCTACATCGGTCGCGCCGACACCGCGGCCGACTACTGGAGCAGCAATCCCAACGGCTACGCCGAGCACTGGGGCGACACCTCGCCCGAGACAGGTTCGCTCGTCTTCTGGGGCGGTACGAGCGCCAACCCGGCCGGCCATGTCGGCATCTACCTCGGTAATGACGCCGTCATCAGCACAAGCTCATGGCCGGAGTCGTCCAGCGACACCACGGTGCACACCTGGTCGTTTTCCGGTCGGAATGCCGCGGGCTATCCCTACCTCGGTTGGATGAAGATCGCCTGAGCCTCGCCCGCTTGCCTGGTGCCCGGCCGCTCGAAGCGGCCGGGCGCCTACCGCTGTCAGGTACCGGCATGCGCCGCCGGCGACACATCGGACACAATAGGTGGGACACCGTGCCAGTGCTGGAGACCGCCTTGAACGAGTTGCCCGTCGGGTCCGAGTCGCCAGGAGAATTCAAGCAGGCATTGCGCGACGCCACGCGAGTCGCGGGGTTTGACAGGCTCGCCGACCTGGCTGCCAAGACGGGGCTCTCTCGTGGGACATTGTCTCCGGCCTTCAGCAAGAACAAGCCCATGCCGACAGAAGCCACTATCACGGCCATCGTTCAAGCAGTGCGCGGAGACGTCACCCTGTGGCTCGCCCGGAGCCGCAGGGTAAGTGGCTCGGCTAGGTCGCCCGAGGCCGCTAGACAATCTGGGACGGGCAATACCGTCGCCTCGGCCACCACCGCGATGAATGGGCCACCGGAGCTATTGGCCAATGCGACGGACTCATCGATCATGCCCCAGGACGATCATCAATCGACGGACGAGACGGACACGCGGCGACGCGTCGGCGATTCCGTAAGCAGTGCTATGCACGGCCGGAACGCTCGTCTGGTCAAGGGCGGCATTGGCGCGGTGCTTGTCGTGATCTTGGCGCTGACGGTCGCCCTGATCTGGCCACACCGGGATAAGAAAACGCCGGAACGTACGATCGTCGTGCAGAATGAGGTCGCAATCGGCGCCTCCGAGCTGGTGGAGGACAACAGCCCGTCCTATTTGGCTGCTGACCCGATAGCCAAGTGCGCGGATGTGCCGGGCTGCAAATTGACCGGCACCGATCTTCACACAGGTGACACGGTAGAGGCTGTGTGCCAATTGCAAGGCACGCTTCTGACCAATGCGAATCTCGATTCGCCCGGTATCAAGGAAAATCCCCACGTGGCGGCGTCCGCGCTGTGGTATGGCGTCAAATGGAGCGATGGTCGCCGCGGCTACATCAACGAGGTCTATATCGCGCCGAACTACCGAGGCGGTCTCGGCCTGCCGAAATGCTAGCGGTCACCAGCCGCACGACGCGGTGATCCAGTCATCCCGTCGTCAGGAGCGAAAACTCCCAGCAACGCCTGAATACGCTCGTGCTGTCGAATCGGGCCTTCACCGTTCGTCGAGAGGGTAGAGCGGAAAGCCACCGGGCTGCCCGGCAAAGGAGGAGACATGACCGAGTACCTCATCGCCTTCAACGACGAATGGGTGCCCGACCACACCGACGAGGAATTGCGCGCGAAGTCCAGGGCACTCAAGCCCTTGCTGGCCGAGATGAGGGCCGCCGGCGTCCTTATCTTCACCGGCGGACTGGACGATTCCGCCCCCGTGTTCAGCATCGATCCGTCGAGCGGCACTCCCCTGATCACCGACGGTCCGTTCGCCGAGACCAAGGAACACCTCGGCGGCTTCGCCGTGGTGGACGTGCCCGACGAGGACGCCTTGCGGCACTGGGCAACCAAGATCGCGATGGCCTGCGGCTGGCCGCAGGAGGTACGTCGCTTCCGCGCGCCGGCCCAGCCCTCCTCGCCTTGAGCCCTCGACCGCGGCGGCCCACCGGCTAGGGTGGGCCGCCGCGGCTCGGGCAATGCACGCCCTGATCGTCAGACGGCGAAGACCTGGGTGTCGTCGGCAAAGGCCTTGAACTCCAAGGCATTTCCCGCCGGGTCGAGGAAGAACATGGTCCACTGCTCGCCGGCCTGCCCTTCGAACCGCAGGTAGGGCTCGATCACGAACTCGACGCCCGCCGCTCGCAGCCGGTCGGCGAGTTGGTGGAACTGCGCCACCTGCAGCAGGAGCCCGAAGTGCGGCACCGGCACGTCGTGGCCGTCCACCGGATTGTGGACCGCTTCGGCGCGGCGTGGAGCCACGTGCGTGACGAACTGGTGGCCGTACAGGTTCCAGTCCACCCAGGTGTCCGCGCTGCGGCCCTGGGCCAGCCCCAGCACCCCGCCGTAGAAGCGCCGTGCCGCGGCCAGGTCATCGACCGGCATTGCCAGGTGGAAGCGAGGGATTGCGGAATCGGGCAGCGTCACGATGCGGGTCCTGCCTTTGCCGAGAGCGTCAGACGTTTCTGCCGACGACTGTATCGCCGGCAGCCGAAGGCCGGTCAGGGGCAGCGCGGGTAGAGCGTCCGGGTGCGGTAGTCGGCAGGGTCCGCATACGCGCTGGGGTCGGTGTAGCGGCAGCCGAAGGTCGGCGCGGCGACCGCCCGCGGGTCGAGCAGGTCGTCGCCGCCCGGCTTGTTGCCGGATGCGACCCAGTTCACCAAATCGTGCCAGCCCTGCGCGGTCTCCGTCGTGCTGTACTCGCAATGGTCGGCTTCCCGGATCACCCGCTGCACCAGCAGATCCGACTCGCCGTGGGCCGCCACCTCGCGGGCGTAGGTCTGCTCCTGGGACAGCGGAACCAGCAGGTCGCCGATCCCGTGCAGGCTGAGCACCGGCACCTGCGGGTTTCCGAACACCCGCGGGATCGGCGTCAGGCCCGGGTCGAGGCGGGCAGCCAGGTCCGACGGCACGATCCGCTGCACGGTGCGGTTGACGTCGATCGGCGCGTTCGGCCGGTAGTAGGTGAGCACGTTCTGGGCAAGCCGCATGAAGTTCGTGGTCAGCGGGCCACCGTCGTCGGCCAGGTCCAGTTGGAACAGCCCGTTCGGCACCCAGAAGTTGAATGCCGCGTTCACTCCGGGACGAACGCCGCCGGATCGCTGCACCACGATGGACCGGTACTGCCGGCCGGCCGCGGTCTGCGGGCCGGTCGCCGCCAGCCCGAGCTTGGCGACGATCGCCGGCACCACCGTGCTCTGGTAGTCCGCCGGTGTCGGGTACGCCCGGATGCCGGACAGCGCCTGGGCGGTCAGGTTCACGTCTGCGATGTAGTCGAACAAGGTGTCGTCGCCGAGCGAGCCGCACATCGGCATGGCGCCGGAGTAGAACCTCGGGTACTGCTCCAGGGACCGGGCAACCACCTGGCCACCCATCGAGATCCCGACGATGTAGCGGCGGGTGGGCTCGCGATGCAGCAGCCGGCCGGCCAGCAGCGCCAGGTCGTGCGTCGTCTCGACCCCGGAACCGACGGCGAATCCCGTGTCGGCGAAGGTGGAAGCCGCCCAGGCGTAACCCTCCTCGACGAACAGCTGTCGCAGGCCGAACTCGGGCGTATCGGTTGTCAGCACCGGCGCGGTGCCCAGGAACGGGTGCGCCCAGAGCACGAGTTGGCCGTTCCAGTCCGGCGGCACCTCGAGGTCGTAGCCGGCATGGTCGTGCACGCCTTGCAACACCGTGGTTGGGCCCGATGGCGTTTCCAGCGGCGTCAGCGGTGGATTGTCGATCGTGAAGCCAGGCTGCGGCTGGTCGCCGGGCACTCCCGTGGCCGAGGCGGGGACGGCGCCGAGCGTGGCGGCGCCCAACGCGACCGCCGTGAGGACTGCGACACCAGCCCTGCGCCACCGGCGGGTCCCGGACCGTCGGGAACTGCGGATCTCTGAACTCATCTGGTCTCCCTGGACGACTGAGCGAATAGATTTGAGCACTGTTCAAAGCCGGCTGCCGAACGCTAGCATTCGTCTGAACATTGTTCAACCGCTGCCCCGGTATCGTCGTCGCATGGACGCTGCCACGATCACGGCCGCGGCACTGGAGACGATGGCCGAGGTCGGGCTAGACCGGCTGACCATGCGTGCGGTGGCTGCGCGGCTCGGCGTGCACGTAGGCGGCCTCTACTACTACCTGCCGGACAAGACGACGCTGCTGCGGTCGATGGCCGACCAGATCTGCCTGCAAATCATGGACGCTGCGGCGCCGACCGGCGACTGGCGACTGGACGCGCTGGACCTGTGCCACGCGACCAGGCGCACCCTGCTCGAACGCCGGGACGCCACCAGGGTGTTCGCGCAGAGCCCGGTGGTGGCCAGCGTCGGCGCGCTGGGGCTGCTCGAGCGAATGCTGACGCTGCTCGCCACCGGCATCAAGCCGGATCGGGTCGCCGCCGCCGCCGACACCCTGCTCAGCTACGTGACCGGATTTACCCTGCAGGAACAGATCGGCACCGACATCCACCCGCTCGACCTGCACGGGATCGCCGACGGCCCGACGCTCTTTCCCCGCTTCTTCGCCGCGATCGACTGCGATCCCGAGATCACCTTCGCCACCGCCCTGCAGGCGATCCTCGCCGGCTTCGAATCCCCGGCTCCGCTGACGGAAGATGGGTCCTAGCATCGTATCCGGTCCTAGCATCGCAAGGATGGGTGAGACAGAGGCGCATCGTCGCTACTTCGACGCTCAGGCCGACAGCTACGACGAGTACACCGGCGATGGGGCGTGGAGTCCCAATCACTACCTGGCCGGCGTCCTGCGCCAGCTGGCGGCAGACGGGGTCGAGGTGCGTACCGCACTGGATCTCGGGACCGGGACCGGACAGACGCTGGAGGTCGTGCACGCCGCCTTCCCGCGGGCCAGGCTGTGGGCCAGCGACGTCTCGGCGGCCATGCTGCAACACGCTGCCCGCAAAGTACCGGCCGCACAGTTCGCGGTGGCGGACCTGACCAGCTACCTCGCCGGCCTGACCGAGCGCTTCGACCTGATCACCGCCGTCGGGTGCCTGGAACTGGTCGGCGATCTGATGTCGGTGCTGCCGAAGCTGATGCGCCACCTCAATCCCGGGGGTCACCTCGCATTGACCTTCGAGCCGCTGATCGACGGAATGGGTGCCGAGCAGGCAGCCACTACCGGATCGCCGGCGGCCGACATCGACAACGAGCCGCGCTGGCGCTACACCTGGTCCACCGCCCGGGTGCTCCAGGCACTGCCGGACGGCCAGTTGCGCTCCAGCCATCTCTTCACCGCCTACCAGCGCGAGGGCCTGCCCGTCCTCTACGAGCTGTTGCTGATCCGCGGGACGGGATGATTCCGCCGGGCCCGAGCAGGCCGCCTAGGGTACGAGCGTGGACTTCCTGATCGAGCGGATGACCCGCCAGGGCCTGTCCCGTCAGGCGACCGGGAGCCCCGCCCGGGTCGCGGCAGCGGCGGTCGGGCTGCAGGCACAGGACGTCCGCGCCGCCCGCCTCGGCCTGCGCGCCCGGTGTGGCGGCATCGACGAGGCAGCGGTCATCGAGGCATCCGAGATCGAGCGCAGCATCGTCCGGACCTGGCTGATGCGGGCCACGGTGCACCTGGTCGCAGCCGAGGACGTCCGCTGGCAGGTCGCGCTGTTCGGCCCGATGATCGAACGCCGCTTTCGGAACACCCGCTGGCCTCAGCTGGGCATCGACGAGCACCTGATCGACGCGGCGATCGAACCCGTCCACGAGATACTCCGCGGTCGGCAGCTGACCCGGCACGAACTCGCCGCCGAACTGGCCGATCGTGGCGTCGAACTGGCTCCGGACGGTCAGGCGGCGACCCACCTGCTGCTCGCGCTGAGCTGCCGCGGCGTGACCTGCCGGGCCACGGACCGGGGCCAGGAGTCCACCTTCGCCCTGCTCGAGGAATGGATACCGGGCAGCCCCGCGCCACGGGATCCGCTGCCCGAGCTGGCCCGCCGATATTTCCGCGCATTCGGGCCGGCCACCGCCGCGGATTTCACCGCCTGGTCCGGCCTGCCATCCGGCACCGCCATCACGGCGATCCGCGACGAGCTGACCGAGGTCGAGTTCGACGGCCGGCGGGGCTGGACCCTCGGCGAGGTCGCGCCGGTACCAGGCCTGCGCCTGCTGCCGATGTTTGACAACTACCTGGTCGGCTACCGCGACCGCGCCGCGCTGCTGGATCCGTCGCTGCACGCCAGCGTGTACGTCGGCGGGATCATCAAGGCCACCGTGGTCCGCGACGGCCGGGTGATCGGCAGCTGGCGACTGGATCGTTCGGCCCGTTCGACGACCATCCGGATCACGCCGTTCGAAGCGATCCCCCGGCGGCAGCACGCCGAGCTGGAGCGGGAGCGCGCGGATATCGAGCGCTTCCTCGGCCGCCCGGTCGGCCTGGCGATCGCCGATTGACGGCACCATGCTCAGCCTCCCTCCTCCAGGATGGCGAGGTCGCGCTCGGCATAGCTGCGGTGCCACCACTCCTCGTTGAGCACGACCAGCAGGCACTCGCGGACTTCGAAGCTCGCGCCCTCTTCCGGCCAGCCGGGGCCCACCAGCGGCTCGGTCCGGCTGTCGAGCTGCCCGTCGGTCAGGCCGTCCACCACCCGGCGCATCATCGCCATCGCAGCCATCCGCACGGCCAACGCCTCGTCGAGCGACGGGCGGGCGTCGCGGTCGTGCGGCACTCCCGGCCGAGGCGCCAGCTCATCCCATGGCAGAGACAGCGGATGCCAGGGACTGGAATCACCCAGGATGCAGCGGCCCACCCATGACTCGGTCGCAAACGCGAGGTGACGCAGGGTCTGGATGAAGGACCACTCCTCGTTGACCGATTCGTGCAGCAGTTCTGGCGCGAGCCGTCGCGCCCGCGCCACCGTCGCCTGCCACAGCCGCTCGTTGAGATCCCAGGCCTGCCGGAACCCGTCGGCGGTCGTCGGTCGAAACTTGGGTAGCTCGGGATGCCGGCGTTCCAGCTCGGCCTGGACCAACGGTGCGACGTCCACCCCGTTGATCACCAGGTTCTTGATCTCGCCGTCGATGGTCGTGTCGTAGATCTCGACGTTGCGCATCACCACCCCGCCCAGTCCACACGACCGGAACGTCGCTCCGGCGAGATCGACCCAGGTGAAACGCGCTCCGGCCATATCCGCCCGCTCGAACTGCTTGCCTCGTAGATCGGTTAGCTCGCTCATGGCCGACACGCTAGGACCGGGGTGCGACAACATTGCCCCGAGGACGATCAGGCTCGGCCTCAGGGTTGTACCTGAGGCGAAATGACACCGGCATCGGTTAACGTGCGCGGCATGCAGGTCATCGCTACGTCCGGTCTGACCAAGCGGTTCTCGAACGTCACCGCGCTGGATCAGCTGACCATGCAGATCGGCACCGGCGTCACCGGGCTGATCGGCTCGAACGGTGCCGGCAAGTCGACCCTGATCCGGGTACTGCTCGGCCTGATGCCGGCGACCGGCGGAACCGCCACCGTGCTCGGCCTCGATTCCGCGTCCGAGGGTGCGCGGATCCGTCAGCAGGTCGGCTACATGCCCGAGCACGACTGCCTGCCGCCGGACGTCACGGCCACCGAGTTCGTCGTGCACATGGCGCGGATGTCCGGGCTGCCGAAGGCGCAGGCCCGCGAGCGCACCGCCGACATCCTGCGCCACACCGGCCTCTACGAGGAGCGCTACCGGCCGATCGGCGGCTACTCGACCGGCATGCGGCAGCGGGTCAAGTTGGCCCAGGCGCTCGTGCACGACCCGAAGCTGGTGCTGCTGGACGAGCCGACGAACGGGCTCGATCCGGTCGGCCGGGACGACATGCTCGCGCTGGTGCGCCGGATCGGGCGGAACTTCGGCATTCCGGTGCTGGTCACCTCACACCTGCTCGGCGAGCTGGAACGCATCAGCGACCACGTGGTGATCATCGATGCCGGGCGGTTGCTGCGTTCCTCGGCGACCGCCGACTTCACCCGGGCCACCGGCAAGCTGGTCGTCGAGGTGCACGAACCGCCCGAGGGCGGCGGCCGGGATCGGCTGGGCCGGGCGCTGGCCGCGGCCGGCGCCCAGGTGCGCCCGGCCGGTCACCTGCTGGAGTTGCGGATCGACGGCGAGCAGAGCTTCGACCTGGTTCGCGATCTGGCAGCCGAGCTGGGGCTGGGCCTGGTCCGGATGCAGCAACAACGCCACCACATCGACGAGGTCTTCCGCACCGAGCCGGGCAGCGCCGATCCGAGGAGCAGCCATGTCGCATCCTGAGCTGCCCGCCGGCGTCATCCACGACATCGGCTACCGCCGCTACGACGGCGCGCGATTGGGCCGCGGGTACGTGCTGCGGTCGCTGTATCTGCAGAGCCTGCGCTCGACGTTCGGCCTGGGCCGTACCGCGCGGACGAAGGTACTGCCGATCCTGCTGCTGATCGCGACCGTGCTACCGGCGCTCATCGTGGTCGCCGTCGAGGTATACACCGACCAGGACGCGCAACTGCTGTCCTACAACCGGTACGCGATGTTCCTCATCCCGGTTATCGGAATCTTCGTCGCCGCCCAGGCGCCGCAACTCATCTCCCGCGACCTGCGCTTCCGCACCGTGACGCTGTACTTCTCCCGGCCGCTCAGCCGCGAGGACTATGTGCTCGCCAAGTTCGGCGCGCTGGCCAGCGCTCTCTTCGTGCTGCTGTCGGCACCGATCCTGGTGCTGTCGGTGGGCGGCATGCTGGCGAAGTTCGGGGTGTGGCAGCAGACGAAAAACCTGCTCGCGGCCGAGTTGGGCGCGCTGGTCTTCGCTTTGATCCTGGCCGGGGTCAGTGCCGTGCTCGCCGCCGCCACGACCCGGCGGGGCATGGGAGTTGCCGTCATCATCACGGTGCTCTCGGTCAGCTATACCGCCGTCGTCGCGGTCCAGGGCATCGCCCAGTCCTACGACAGCCTCACCCTCGCCGGGTACCTGGGCCTGTTCTCGCCGTTCACCCTGGCCGACGGCGTGCAGATCGCCCTGGTCAATGCCCCGACGTCCACCCCGGCGCCACCGCCCGGAAGCGGCGGTGAGCTGGTCTTCGTCCTCGCGGCGGTGGCCGTGGTCGCCGGCTGCTACGGCTTGCTGCTGCGCCGCTACCGGAAGCTGAACGCGTCATGAGCTCGATGATGACCACCCGGGTACAGCCCAGCCTGGTGCAGGTCGAGCACGCCTCCCGCTGGTACGGCAATGTCGTCGCGGTCAACGACGTGACGATGACCATCGGCCCCGGCGTCACCGGCCTGCTCGGCCCCAACGGCGCCGGCAAGACGACCATGATCCAGCTGATGGCCGGATTCCTGGCGCCGTCGGCCGGCGTGGTCGCCCTCGACGGGCGGCCGGTGTGGCGCAACGAGGCGGTCTACCGCCGGCTCGGCCTGGTACCCGAGGCCGAGGGCCTGTATGACTCGATGACCGCCTGGGATTTCGTGCTGGCCAACGCCACCCTGCATCGCCTGCCCGATCCGCGCGCCGCGGCCTGGCGGGCGCTGGAGTTGGTCGAGATGCAGGACGCCCAGGGTCGCAGGATCGGCACCTTCTCCAAGGGCATGAAGCAGCGCATCCGGATGGCCACCGCCCTGGTGCACGACCCCACGGTGCTGCTGCTCGACGAGCCGTTCAACGGCATGGACCCGCGCCAGCGGCTGCACCTGATGGATCTGCTGCACCGACTCAGCGATCAGGGCCGCACCGTGCTGTTCAGCTCGCACATCCTGGAGGAGGTCGAGCAGGTCGCCAGCCACATCGAGGTGATCGTCGCCGGCCGGCACGCCGCGTCGGGCGACTTCCGCGAGATCCGGCGGCTGATGACCGACCGGCCGCACCGGTACGTACTGCGCTCCAGCGACGACCGGGCGATGGCGGCCGCGCTGATCGCCGACGGGTCGTCGATGGCCGTCGAACTCGACGAGCGCGAGGGCCTGCTGCGGGTGCAGACCGTCGATACGGCTCGGTTCGGCAGGCTGGTGCCGCAGGTGGCGCGCCGGGCCGGCATCCGGCTGTTTGAGCTGACGCCGACCGACGAGTCACTGGAGAGCGTGTTCAGCTACCTCGTCACCAGGAGCTCCCGGTGAACCGGACGATCGCGCTGTTCACCTACCACGCCCTGCTCGGTCGGCGCCGGATGATGCTGCTGCTCATCCTGCCGGGGCTGCTTGTCGCGATGGCCCTCATCATCCGCGCGGCGGCCGGCCCGGGCATCGATCCGATGATCACCGCGCACCTGCTGCAGCACTTCGCCCTCGGTGCCATCGTGCCGCTGCTGGCGCTGCTCGCCGGCACCGGAGCGATCGGATCCGAGATCGACGACGGTTCGATCATCTACCTGCTGGCCAAGCCGATCCGCCGCAGCGACATCGTGCTGACGAAGCTGCTGATCGCGGTGGCCTGCGTGGCAGTGTGCGGCGCGCTGCCAATCTTCCTCACCGGCTGGATCCTGACCGGCTCGGCACTGAACCTGCCGGCGGCCTTCGGGCTCGCCGCCCTGGTCGCCGGCACCGCCTACTGCGTGGGATTCCTGCTGCTGGCGGTGGTCAGCCGGCACGCCGTGGTGATCGGGCTGGCCTACGCGCTGGCCTGGGAAAGCCTGGTCGGCGGCTACCTGCCCGGAGCCGGCGCGCTCAGCATCCAGCAATGGGCGCTGGCCATTGCCGATGCGATGACCTCCAGCGCCGACGTGGACAGCATGATCCGGTTGGCGGTGGCGATTCCGCTGCTGGTCGTGGCGATCGCCGGCGGAACCTGGTTCGCCGGCTGGCGGCTGCGATCGTTCACCCTCAGCCATGCCGACTAGCCCGGACTAGGCACACCAGATCGACGGCTGGCGGGAGGCTGATCCGGGAAACATCCAGCGTCAAGGGCGCCGAACGTGCCCGGATCGGGCGGCGATTCGCAACCGGCGCATAACCCTCGCGGATATTCTTCGAGGATGGCCCTGAGTCCCGAGGAGTTCTACGAGCACGCGCTGCGAGCCGCCGACGGCGAGCGCCGGCTGCCACTGTCGCGGATGACCGGCTGGGACATCAGCCCGTTCGAGGAGGAGGGGCTGCGGGTTGTGCCGCTGCACCCACCCGTGCTGCCGGAGCGCACGCGGCAGGGCGAGGATCCCGCCGACTGCAACTCGTGTCGCCGCCGTGACGAGGGAATCTGGTTCGACGACCACTGGCGGCTGACCCGGATGTCCGGGGTCGGCGTGCCGCTGGTGCTCATGCTGCATCCGCGCGAGCACCTCGACCTCGCCGACCTGTCCGATGAACGGGCCGCGGAGCTGGGGATGCTCGGCACCCACATCGCCCGCCACGTGCAGGCGCTGCCGCACATCTCCCGGGCGCACCTCTACCGGATCGGCGACGGCGGCGCGCACCTGCACGTCTGGTTCTTCGGCAGGCCGGAAGGGCAGTCCCAGCTGTACGGCTCCTGGCTGCCCGTCTGGGATGACCTGCTGCCGGAATACCCCGCCGAGATTGCCGAGGTGGACGCCACGACGGTGGCCGACGCGCTGATCGCCTCCTACGGCGGCCGTCGCACGCCTGCCTGAACCACCGAACTGGCTCCGGAGCCCGTCTGGATCAGGTAAGGTGGTCGTGTTGCCCGCACAGTTCTGCCTCGGGCAGCCTTTCGACATCGCCACCACGCGCCGCGACCATCGGGTCTGCGCCGGGCAGGACGATTCTTCTACCGACGGAGCACTTCACTATGGCGGCTGACCGCCCCACTGCAAACCTGTCCGAAATCACCTTCTCCTCCCTCGGCGTGCCGGCCGTGCTGGCCGACGTCCTGGCAGCCGACGGCGTGACCACGCCGTTTCCGATCCAGGCGGCAACCCTGCCCGACTCACTGGCCGGCCGCGACGTGCTGGGCCGTGGCCGCACCGGATCGGGCAAGACCTACGCGTTCGTCCTGCCGCTGCTGGCCCGGCTCGCGGCCAGCAACACGCCGACGCTGCCCGGCCGGCCGCGAGCGCTGATCCTCGCGCCGACCCGCGAGCTGGCCAGCCAGATCGACCGGGCGCTCGCCCCGCTGGCCAAGGCGTTGCGGCTCACCCACACCACCGTGTTCGGCGGCGTCAGCGCGAATCCGCAGCTGCGGGTGCTGCAGCGCGGCGTCAACGTCGTGGTCGCCTGCCCCGGCCGGTTGGAGGACCACCTCCGCGGCGGGCACGCCAACCTCGGCAACGTCGAGATCACCGTGCTGGACGAGGCCGATCACATGGCCGACCTGGGGTTCCTGCCGGCCGTCCAGCGGTTGCTCAAGCAGACCCCCCGGGACGGCCAGCGCATGCTGTTCTCGGCAACGCTCGACCGCGGAGTGGACGGTTTGGTACGTCAATTCCTGCGCAATCCGGTGACCCACTCGGTTGATTCGGCCACCCGGGTGGCCACGACGGACCATCACGTGCTGCACATCCGCTCCGATGACCGGCTGAAGGTACTGGCCGACCTGACCGCCGCGCCGGGTCGCACGGTGGTGTTCACCCGGACCAAGCAGCGCGCCAAACGACTCACCCGCGACCTGGTCGCCTCCGGGATCCCGGCCGTCGAACTGCACGGCAACCTCGCGCAGAACGCGCGCGAGCGCAACATGCTCGCATTCTCCGACGGCCGGGCGACCACGCTGGTCGCCACCGACATCGCCGCGCGCGGCATCCATGTCAACGGCATCACGCTGGTCGTGCACGCCGACCCGCCGGTCGAGCACAAGGCCTACGTGCACCGGTCGGGGCGCACCGCCCGGGCCGGCGCCGGTGGCCTGGTCGTGACGCTGATGACCGATGACCAGGTGGCGGACGTGCGCGACCTCACCCGCCGGGCAGCGATCTCGCCGACCACCAGCCGGGTCCGACCCGGCGACGAGCTGCTGTCGGTGCTGGTGCCGGGAGTTCGCACGTTCGTGCAACCGGCCGAGCTGACCCAGCCGGCGCAGGAAACCCAGGGCTCCTCGCGGAACGGCAACGGCGGGCGGTCTCGCCGTTCCGGCCGAGCTGCTTCCGGCCGGACTACTTCCGGTCGAGCCGCTTCCGGACGAGGTGCTTCCGGACGGGCTGCCGCTGACCGGCCTGACCGGCCTGCCGCCGACCGGCCGGCCAAGGCCACCTCCGGTCGGCCGGCCGCGGCCGGGACCGCGCGGGTGGGCGGAGCCGCGGCGTTCTCCCGGTCAGCCCGGCCGAACCGGGGACGTCCGGCCCGCTAACGTCCGAGCCGCGCACGTCCGGCCCGCTCACGTCCGAGCCGCTCACGTCCGAGCCGCTCACCACCGCTGCCCTGCCGGGCTGACCGCTGTCAGCTTGGCAGGGCAAGGTCCACTTCGAGGTAGCGGGCGAGGTCGGCAAGTTCGCGATGCACCGCGGCGGCCAGCGTCTTGTCGAACGGCACGTCCTGGTGGATAGCGTCAACCTGCAGCACACCCCGGTTGCGATGGGTCGTCGCGTCCACCTTTCCGACCAGCCGATCGCCGTGCAGGATCGGCAACGCGAAGTAGCCCCACCGACGTTTCGCCGCCGGCTTGTACATCTCCAGCTGGTAGTCGAACTCGAACAGCTCCTCCATCCGCTTGCGGTCGAAGATGAGCCGGTCGAGCGGTGAGAGCAGGGCCACCCGGCCCTGGAACGGCTGGCCGAGGTAGGCCGGATCGACCCGCCACTCCCCCTTCAATCCCTCGATGATCGCCGGCTCGCCCACCTCGCCCACGTCCAGCGGCTCGATCATGGCCCCCTGGGCCTTTCCGCGGGCCAGGCCGAGCGAGCGCAGCCGACGTTCGGCGCGGATCCGCAGCGCGTCGGCCATCGGTACCGCCGGATTGTCGGGAAACACCCGGCTGGCCAAATCCCACAGCCGCTCGCGTCCCCGGCGGCCCACCGCGGCGACCTCGCCACGCACCTCCAGGAGTTCGAGCATCATGCTGGCGTTGCGATGGTTGTTCCAGCCGCTCGACGTCCACGGCACCAGGCAGCTGTCCGGCAGCTCGCGCGAGGTGAGCGGACCCTCCTCGGCCAGCCGGTCGAGGATTTCCCGGCGGAAGGCGTCGTTGATGTCCACCCAGTCGCTGGAGGCCTGACGCCAGCCCGGCACGTCCCCGGAGCCGGGCCACTGCTCCATCTCGGCGCGGTAGAGGGCGATGTCCTCCCCCGGCCGGATCATCCCGCGCAGCTCGATCAGGCTGCCGTCCCGGAACGCCTCGGCAAGGTCGGCCGCCCGGAACGATGAGGAGCCCAGCCGGCTCCACAGCACCAGCTCGGCGTTCGGGGCGACGGCGGCGGTGAAGTCGTTCTGCAGCATGGTGAGCCGGCGGACCACATCCAGCAGGTCGTCCGGACGTTCGGCGTCCAGCAGCTGCGCCCGAATCGCGATCCGGCGTGCCTCGACCCGGCTCAGGCGGTGGACGGCCACGCGGATCACCTTAGGCGATTGCGCCGTCTATAAGCTGCCATCGCGCACAGGCGGAGGCGGAAGGACGCGGCATGGTCGAGCAGGACATCCTGGACTACTACCGAAGCTGGCTGGAATACCGGTGCTGGTTCCTCCGAGTGCCCGGCGTGCAGGCCCACGTCCTGTCCGACGGTCAGCCGCAGCTCTCGGTGGCCTTCGGCTCGGCGGACCTGGAAGCCGGCACGCCGCTGACCGAGCGGCACCTGTTCCGGATCGCCTCGCATTCCAAGTCGTTCGCCGCGGTGACGCTGCTCCGGCTGGTCGAGCGCGGGCGGCTCCGGCTGGACGACCCGGTGGCCGAGCACCTGCCGGAACTTGCCGGCGGCGGCCTGGCGAAGGCCACCATCCGGGAACTGCTGGCGCACGGCGCCGGAGTGATCCGCGACAGCGAGGACGGTGACTTCTGGCAGCTGTTCCGGCCCTACCCCGACGCCGCCGAGCTGCTGCGGATCGCCGCCGAGCCGAGCGCGGCCGTGCTGCCCCGCAACGAGAAGTTCAAGTACTCCAACATCGCCTACGGGTTGCTCGGCCTGGTGATCGAGCGGGTCAGCGGCCTGAGCTTCGCCGGAGCGGTCGCCGAGGAGATCCTGCGGCCACTCGGGCTGGCCGACACCGGCCCGGAACTGGAGCCTGGCCGGGCCGCGGACTACGCCGCCGGGCACACCGCGCTGTCCTACGCCGCCGAGCGCAGCGTGATCTCCCATGTGGACACCCGGGCACTGGCCGCCGCTACCGGGTTCTACGCCACCGCCGCCGACCTGGCCGCCTTCTACGCGGCGCTGCTGCCCGACGACGATCGGCTGCTCGGCGCGGACGCCCAGCGCCAGTTGCGGCATCGCGAGTGGGAGGTCAGGAGCGGCGAATCCTGGTACGGCCTGGGCGTGTTTCTCAACAAGGTCGGTGATCACGAGCTGTTCGGGCACAGCGGTGGCTACCCGGGCCACATCACCCGCACCTTCGCCTGCACGACGCGGCGCACTGTGGTCTCGGTGCTGACCAACGCCATCGACGGACCTGCCGAGCCGCTGGCCACCGGGCTGTTCCGGCTGCTCGACCTGGCCGCCGCCGCGACCCACGAACCGGCGCCGGACGCAGCCCGGTTCACCGGGCGGTTCTCCTTCCTCTGGGGCGTGCAGGACGTGGCGCTGCTCGGCGGCCGGCTGTTCCTGGTCAACCCCACCCTGGCGAACCCGGCCGACGACCCGGTGGCGCTGGAGGTGGTGGACCAGAACACGCTGATGATGGTCAGCGGCTTCGGCGGCGGCTCGATCGGCGAGCCGATGCACTACGACTTCGCGTCAGACGGCTCGGTCCGCTCCGTTCGCGGCGGCAGCGGGATGAGCATGCGGCCGTTCCAGCAGCCGGCCTGACGCCGTTCAGCCACCGCACTGTTGACCCACACCGCCGATCGGGACACAATTCCGGAGATTCTCCCCTGAACCGGCGGCAGTCCGGCCGGACACCCATGAGATGAGGGTTGACCATGTTCGGAAACCGCAGCGCCCGGCGCACCGGCGTAGTCGCGGCCGTGGCCGGCACGCTGACACTGGCTCTGCTGCCACTCGGCCCGGCCGGCAGCGCGATCGCGGCCGGTTCCACCGGAACGGCCAGCGTGTTCAAGGTCAACCCGGTCCAGTCCAGCGGCAATGAGAATCTGGTGGACGCCAACGACTCGGCGACCGCGGTGCCGGCGAGCGAGTACGCCACGGTCCAACTGCGCAACCTGGATGGCTCCGGCTACCTGTCCGGCAAGTGGGTGAGCGTGCAGTCGGCCACCGGAACGCCTGCCTATTCGCCCACCAACACCTTCGTCTACGACCGCAGTGCCGATCAGTTCGAGCAAACGATGGCCTACTTCTGGATCAACCAGGCGCAGGAATACCTGCAGTCGCTCGGCTTCGGTGCCACCCTGCCGCCGGTCAACGAGCAGCAGCAGCAGGTCAAGGTCAACCAGTACGGCGGTGACAACTCCTACGAGACCGACAAGCCGTTCCGGATCCGGTACGGCAAGGGCGGGGTCGATGACGCCGAGGATGGCGAGGTCATCGTCCACGAGTACGGCCACGCCGTGCACAACGCCCAGGTCCCCGGCTTCGGCACCAGCGAGCAGGCCGGCGCGATCGGCGAGGCCTGGGGCGACTACTTCGGCGTGACGGTCGGCCTGGACGCCGACCAGCAGTACGGCTGGCCGATGAAGACCGACCAGGCCTGCGTCGCCGACTGGGACTCCACCTCCTACACCAGCACCGTGCCGCACTGCCTGCGCCGGCTGGACAGCAACCTGACGGTGGCCGACATCAACGGCGAGGTGCACCACGACGGGATGATCTGGAGCCGGGCGCTCTGGGACATCCGCAACGGCTACATCTCCCTCGGCCTCGGCAGCCGGCGGGCCGACACCACCATCGTGGATGCCCAGTTCAACTTCGCGCCGGACACCTCGTTCAGCGCGGCGGCTCAGGCCACCTACAACACCGCGTTGGCCCGCGATGGAGCCAAGGCGGCCAAGCTGGTGCGCACCGCGTTCGCCAATCGCGGCATCACGTTCTGACCGCTTACCTGGTTGCGTTCGGTTTGCGGTAGCGCGTTTTCAGGGCTGGTGTAGCCGGGGCGGGTCGAGGACGACCGGGCCGTTGCTGGCTTGGTCGAGCAGTGCGAGCGACGATGCGGCCCAGCGGAGCAGGCCGGACACGTCGATATCGTGCGGCGCGGTGTCACAGTACGGCTCGATCGCATCGCGACCGCGGCGCAGCAACGCTGCAGCGCCATGCGGGTTTCCGCGGGCGGCGTGGGTCACTCCGACGGCCAGCTGCGCCAACCCCTGCCACAATGCCCGCTCGGGCACAGGCGCGGCCTTCCAGGCCGCCTCGAGTATCTCGTGGGCCTGAAATGGCCAGCCGCGGTCGAGCTGGCTCTGCGCGGCCGTCAGTGATTCGCTGGCCGTGAGGGTCGTGTTCTCCGGCCAGGGCTCGACACCGGCCTGATCACGGGATAGCGGCCGGCCCAGCCGGTCTCGGGGGCGACCATTACGGGCTCGACCGCGCTCATCCCGATCCCGATCAAGGTTAGGGTCATGGGTCATACCGAGCCTCCCGTCGGCGTGGTTCGGGGCAAGCTCCGATCCTTTCGATCAGTGTGTCTGATCCTTGTACCGGAGTTCCGCTGGACCGGCGCTGGCACACGTCATCGGGGCCGCCGGCTTCACGCCACGTCGATAGTTCTGGATGCGGGCTTGCCGCGAGCTGTCGGGCAACCTCCCGATGCGGGGCGCGAAGGCCGCCTCGGGATTGTTCGACGACCGCTTCCCAGCAGGGGTACCGCCGACGACTGATGTCTAGGTTCATTCATCGTTTCGCTGCTGTGGTAACCGGTGGCCCTCCAGGAGCGTAGGCTCAGGATTAGCTGAGTTTGACAGCCAGCTTGGATCTCGCCGAACGCCTGTGGGCCCCACAGTGAGCGAAGGATCCGAACCAGGTACATCAGGTCGGCAGTGCCGCCGAAAAGCGATGTTCGCCACCGACCGGTCGCTCCGACAGCACTCCGGTAGGTCCACATGACGTCTCGGCGGCCCAACACACCACCACTCCCTCACCAGAAAAAGGTTTCCGATGACCTTCGACCTCAATTTGCGACACTCGTGACTACCCCGGCGCGGGACCCGCTAGATCGGCTCGATGCCCACAACCTCGAAATCGACGTGACTGCCGTCAACCACCATCTGTGCGGCATGCAGCACCTGGCCTCGGGAAGGGAGTGCTTCCTGCCCGAACGGCACACCGGAGGTTGTGACTTCACTGTCGCCGAGCGCTGACGTTTCGGACCCGAGGTGTTGTTCGCGCGTCTCGGCAGTGGTTACCCCGCGGATACATTGCGGGCTGCGTTTCATATTGCTCAATAAGGCAATTCCCGTGTACTGACGTTTGCCTACCGGCGTTTGGGTAGGTAGAATCGAACATGTGATCGAGCAGCTCGGTCCCGCTTCGGATGCCGAGTTGCTTGCTGCTCTGGTCGCCCGGGAGACCGAGTTGCGGCGGCTGCAGTTCGAGCAGGTGGAGCTGTTGGCCGAGATCCAGTCCCGCAATGTGGTCGGCTCGTTGGGTTATCGCGGGCTGCCGGACCTGATCAGCGCTCTGGTGCACTGCACTCGGGCGGAGGCGCGTAAGCGGTGGTTGGCGGTGGAGCGGTTCGGTGCCCGGCGTGCGTTGACCGGCGAGGAGTTGGAGCCGGTGTATCCGGCCACGGCTACCGCTCTTGCCGAGGGCGAGATCGGTCCGGAGCACGCCGCCGCGATCGCCGACACGGTCGAAGGCATCCCTGTCGCGGATCGGGTCGAGCACGCGCCGGCGGTGGAGGCGACGCTGTTGGAGCATGCTCGCGTGTCCGATCCGCGCACGGTGCGGTTGTTGGGTCAGCGGATCCTGGCCCATCTCGATCCGGACGGACCCAGCCCGCAGGAGCAGGATCGTCAGCGAGCCCACCGGCGGGTGTCACTGAACCGGCTCGAAGACGGCACCGGCCTGCTGGAAGGCCGACTCTCACCGACCTGTCAGGCGATCTGGGAAGCCATCCTCACCCCACTCGCCACCCGCCGACCCGAGGATGCGCTCGGCCCCGACGAGCGCACCCTGCCGCAGCGGCTACACGACGCGTTCGAGGAAGCCGGCCGCCGCCTCCTCGCCACCGGAGGACTTCCCGACCAGGCCGGGCTGCCCTGCCAGCTCATCATCACCATGACCCTCACCGACCTGGAACGCCGGGCCGGACGGCCCACCACCCACCACGGCGGCACCCTCAGCATCCACGACGCACTCCGGCTAGCCGCCGAAGGCCACGTCTTGCCGGCGGTGCTCAACGACGCCGGCGGCGTACTCGCCTACGGCCACAGCCGCCGACTCGCCGCACCCGGCCAACGCAAAGCACTCTTCGCCCGCGACCGAGGCTGCACCTTCCCCGGCTGCACCCGCACCGCCGCCCAATCCGAAATCCACCACGCCACCGACTGGGCCAAAGGCGGCCGCACCGACCTGAACAACCTCACCATCACCTGCGGCTACCACAACACAGAGGGCCTTAAGCGAGGATGGAAAACGGTGCTACTGAACGGCATCCCACACTGGCAACCACCACCCTGGCACCCCGACCCACAACCCCAACGCAACTACCTCCACCACCCCGAACTACTCCACCAAAAGCGCGAGTAGCGACCGGGCGCCGAGCCCCGTACGGGCTGCGGCCCCCCACGCAGAGAGAGCCGGCGACGGCCGGACAACGACCTCGACTGCACCCACCAAGGTCAAGAGCGAAACGTTCTCCGGGACGGCAGCGCCTGGTCTCGACGCTGGACGGCAGGCGGACGGCGAGGCCCGGCGCTGCCGCCGCGCCGCACACGCGGATGGCGAGAACTAACGCCGCCAGCCCGGAAATCGCAGCGAAGCGGCTATCCCTCGCGCGGCACGTTGAGCCGTGGCACCCCGCCCAGGCCCATGTTGTAGCGGACGTGGTCGGCGTACTCGGCCAGCTTGTTCCACAGTGCCCGGTGCGCCGGCCACGGAATCGGCTCGTCACCGTCCAGCCAACTCTCGCCGAAGGTGATCCAGACCGGCGTCCAGTTCGCTGCCGCCTGCCACCGTCCGTTGCTCCAGTCGATCAGCGACCGCCGGATCTGCAGGGCCAGCCGCGGGCCGTCGGCGAACGTCGAGACGGCGTGCACCGCCCAGACCCAGAAGTCATGCGCCATCAGGTCGAGTTCGAATTCTTTCAGGACGGCCGGATCGACCAGCACCGTCGCCACGTTCTCGAAGCCTTGCCCGCGCATGATGGGATTATCTACGAGGATGGGGCTTGCTGCCGAGCCCCGATGGCCGAACCCGCAACGCTGCCCGAACCGTCGGAGGCCGGCATGCATGACGACTCCGCCCAGGTGCAAGCCCGGATCCAGCGCACCTACGCCGACCGGATTCTGCCCGCCCGCTACCGGGCCAGCGCCCCGGTCAACGTCGAGGCGTGGCCGGTGCCGGGCGAGCCGGTGCCGTTCGCCGCGATCGCCGGCCAGCCGTTCCAGCCGTTTTCCGAGGGTGAGCCGTGGGGCCGGCCATGGAGCACGCTGTGGCTGCGGATCGGCGGCACCGTGCCGGCCGACTGGCCGGCCGGCGCAACCATCGAACTGGCGGTCAACCTCGGTTTCGGCGGCAGCGCACCGGGCTTCCAGGCCGAGGGCCTGGCCTGGGACGCCGACGGCACCGTGATCAAGGGCGTCCAGCCGCACAACGGCTACGTCCCGGTGACCGCCGCGCCGGGCGAGGACTTCACCCTGTACCTGGAGGCCGCCGCCAACCCGGACATCGGCGCCGGCTGGACGTTCCGGCCGACCCCGCTGGGCGATCCGGCAACCACCCCGGACCAGCCGCTGTACCGGTTCGGCGGGATCCGGCTGGGCCTGCTGGACGACACGGTCTGCGCGCTGGAGCGCGACGTCTGGGTGCTCACCGGGTTGCTGGCCGAACTGCCCGGCAGCTCGCCGCGTCGCGCCCGCATCCTGCGCGCCCTGGATCGGGCCGCCGACCTGCTGGATCCGGACGATGTCGCCGGCACCGCGACCACCGCCCGGGCGGCCCTCGAACCGGTACTGGCCGCGCCCGCCACGGCCAGCGCGCACCACGTGGTCGCGGTCGGGCACGCCCACATCGACTCGGCCTGGTTGTGGCCGGTCCGCGAGACGGTACGCAAGGTGGCCAGGACGTTCGCGAACGTGCTGGAGTTGATGGACCGCTACCCGGAATTCCGGTTCGTGGCCTCCAGCGCCCAGCAGTACCAGTGGATCCGCGACTCCTACCCGGAGTTGTTCGAGCGGGTGCGGGCCAGGGTCGCCGAGGGCCGCTTCCTGCCGGTCGGCGGCATGTGGGTGGAGGCCGACACCAACCTGCCCGGCGGGGAGGCGATGGCGCGGCAGTTCGTCGCCGGCAAGGGCTTCTTCCTGCGCGAGTTCGGGATCGAATGCGGCGAGGTGTGGCTGCCCGACTCGTTCGGCTACTCGGCCGGCATGCCGCAGATCGTGGCCGCCGCCGGCTGCCGGTACTTCCTCACCCAGAAGGCTTCCTGGAACGACACCAACCGGATGCCGCACCACAGCTTCCAGTGGGAGGGCATCGACGGCACCAGGGTGTTCACCCACTTTCCGCCGGTGGACACCTACGGCTCCGACCTGTCGGCCGCCGACCTGGCCCGAGCCGAACGGCAGCACGCCGAGCGCGGCCTGTCGGATGTATCGCTGGTGCCGTACGGCTACGGCGACGGCGGTGGCGGCCCGACCCGGGAGATGGTGGAGACCGCCCGCCGCAAGGCGGACCTGGAAGGCTCACCGACCGTGGAGTTAGGTACCCCCGGCGCGTTCTTCGACCGGGCGGCCGCCGAGCTGCCCGAGGCCGCGGTCTGGTCCGGTGAGCTGTACCTGGAGTTCCATCGCGGGACGTACACCTCGCAGGCCCGCACCAAGCTGGGCAACCGGCGCTGCGAGCACCTGCTGCGCGAGGCCGAGCTGTGGGCGAGCACGGCCACCGTCCGCACCGGCGCCGACTATCCCGCCGAGCAGCTGCGTGCCGCCTGGGAAACCGTGCTGCTGCAGCAGTTCCACGACATCCTGCCGGGCTCCTCGATCGCCTGGGTGCACCAGCAGGCCGAGCACAACTACGCCGAGGTGGAAGAGTCGCTGCGGCGGCTGATCGAAACCGCGCTGGGGCAGCTGAGCGGGCCGGATGGCAGCCCCGTCACGTTCAACGCCGCTCCCTTCCCGGTGGCCGGGGTGCCCGCGCTCGGCGCCGCCGTGGCCAGCCGGGCGGAGCGCACCGCCAGCGCGCGCGACGGCAGGTTCGAGCTGGCCAGCGACCACCTCGTCGCCGCCTTCGACGAGGCCGGCTTCCTGGTGTCGCTGGTCGAGCGCGCCAGCGGCCGGGATGCCCTGCCACCGGGCGGGCGCGGCAACGAACTGCAGCTGTACCGGGACACCCCGAACCGCTGGGACGCCTGGGATCTGGACGCCGCCTACCAGCGGGTGCGCATCGACATGGTCACCACCGACTCGGCCCGCCTCGACGGCGACGCGCTGGTACTGGACCGCACGGTCGGCGACTCCGGCGTCCAGCAGCGGATCGAACTGTCCCCCGACGGCAGGTCGGTCGAGATCGAGACGACGGTGCACTGGCGGGAGCGGCAGAAGCTGCTCAAGCTGGCATTCGCCTTCGACGTGCATGCCGACACCGCGGCCTCCGAGGTGCAGTTCGGCCATGTCCGCCGGCCGACGCACGCCAACACCTCCTGGGATAGCGCTCGGTTCGAGACCTGCGGGCATCGCTGGGTGCACGTGGCCGAGCCGGGCTTCGGGGTGACGGTGGCCAACGACCGGGTGTACGGGCACGACATCACCCGGCGCAGCCGGGCCGGCGGTGGCACCAGCACGCTGGTGCGCGAGTCGCTGCTGCGGGCCCCGCTGTTCCCGGATCCGTCGGCCGACCAGGGCCGGCACGTGTTCCGGCACTCCGTCTCGATCGGCGACCTGCTGGCCGGGGTGGCCGAGGGCTACCGGCTGAACCTGCCGCCGCGGCAGGTTTCCGGCGGGCCGGTCGAGCCGCTGGTCGCGGTGAGCTCACCGGCCATCGTGGTGGAGGCGGTCAAGCTGGCCGAGGACGGCTCGCAGGATGTGGTCGTCCGGCTGTACGAGGCACGCGGCGGCCGGGCGCGCGGCCGGCTGACCACCGGCTTTGCCGCCTCCGGAGCGGTGCGCACCGACCTGCTCGAGCGACCGCTCCCCGATCAGCCGGCCGATCCGTACCAGCTGGACCTGCGGCCCTTCGAGCTGGTCACCCTGCGGATAGCCGGGGCCTGACGCGGACAGGCCGCGCCAGCGAACTCGCCGGCGCGGCCTGGACTTCCGCGGTGCGCTACTCCTGCAGGTACTGGATGGAGAAGTTGCCGCCGTTCACCGGCGAGGTGTGGTCCTCGTAGCCGTAGCTGTTGCTGGCGTCCATCAGGACCGGGTTCCACGCACCGAGCTGGTAGCCGTCGATGGTGGAGTTGAAGAAGTTCACCGAGCCGAACTGCGGGTACGACCCGGTCGGCGACTCGATGATCACCTCCGCGCTGGCATTCGCCGCGCCGAGCGCCTGGTTGACCTGCTGGGTCCAGCCCTGGCTGGCGTCGGTGAGCGTCAGCGTGTACGTCGAGCCGCTGCGGGTCACCGAGGCGTTGATCTGGTCGCCGGCGTACACCGGGTTGTTGTAGTACACCGGGCCGGCCGGATACATCTCATACCAACCCTGGTAGACCGGGTAGCCGTAGGAGCAGTCGGTGGCCACTCCGGTCTGCTCGACGGTGGAGCTGCCGTAGCCGTCGATGCCCACCCAGGGCGCCATCAGGTCGTTGTAGCTGTTGCAGGTGACGTAGGGCTCGGTCCAACTGGCGCTCACCGAACCGAAGCCGCTGCCGGTGGCCGCCGCCCCGGACCAGTTGTAGCCGTTGACGTTATAACCGCGGACCGCGGTGGGCTTGGCCTTCGCGGTGCCGCCGATCCGCCCGTGGCCGAAGCTCAGCGCGCGATGCGCCGGGCTGACGCCGGTGTGAACGGATGACACGGTCGTGGAGGTGGTCGAGCCGCTGGACGGGCTCGCGGTGCTGGTCGCCGGCACCAGGGCCAGCGCGGCGCATCCCACGGCGGCAGCCGCCGGGATGAGCAGTCGCAGACGGATAGATACCACGAGATATCCCTTCAGGTACGAAGTGGCAACGATATGGATAAAAAGCCTCGAACACTTCCAAAGTATGCTAGGTCACACCAGTCCGCAACCCGGGCGAAAAGCCGCAGCCGGTACGCTGGGCAGCAGAGCGTGCGAGCGACCTGGTTGATGGCGGTCCTTGCCGCACGCCGATGCGGCCCAGAAACCCCCGGGCCCGCCCTGCCCGCCGTCGCCTCGTCGGCAGGTGCATGACGGACTGACGAACTATGCCGAATAGCTCCGCTGTCTCGCCGCGCCGGCTCGACTCGCTGACCGGCATCCGAGCGCTGGCCGCCTTCGCGGTGTTCACCCACCACACCCACTCGGCGGTCGTGCCGAATTCGCTGTTCGGCCATCTGAGCAGCCAGGGCTCCTCAGGGGTGGCGTTCTTCTTCGTGCTGTCCGGCTTCGTGCTCACCTGGTCGAGCCGGCCGGGTGACACCGCCCGGTCCTTCTACCGCCGCCGGGTTGCGCGGATACTTCCGCTCTACCTGCTCGCCTGGTGGGGCGGCGTCGCGCTGAACCTGACCACCGGCGAGTCGAAGCTGACCAACCAACTGCCCGCCCTGTTCGGGCTCCAGGCCTGGATCCCCAGCGACCGGGTGCACTTCGCCGGCAACGCGGTGCTCTGGTCGCTGTCCTGCGAGGCGTTCTTCTACCTGGCCTTCCCGCTGGTCATCGACCGGCTGCGGGCACTGAGCGACCGTGCCGCCGCCGGGCTGCTGGCCGCCGTGCTGGGCGCCGGCATCGGCTGGCCGCTGCTGCTGCATCCGGCGACCGCGTCCGGCGTGAGGTACTGGCTGATGTACCTCTTCCCGCCGGCCCGCTTCCTGGAGTTCGTGGCCGGCATCCTGCTTGCCCTGCTGGTTTCCCGCGATGCGCTCTGCCGGATCCCGCTCTGGCCGGTCAGCCTGCTGGCGGTGGCCAGCTACCTGGCGGCCGGCTGGGCGCCGATGTACCTGCAGCCGGTCGCGGTCATGTTGCTGCCGTGGGTGCTGGTCATCGTGGCCGCGGCCCAGCGCGACCTGGCCGGCGGCCGTCCGGCGCCCGGCTGGCTGGTCCGGCTCGGCGTCTGGTCATTCGCGTTCTACCTGTTCCACCAGCTGATCATCAAGGAGGTCGCCTACCTCTGGCCGGCCGCCGGGCTGGCCGGGCAGCTGACCTGCTCGGTGCTGCTGCTGGCGGTGGCGGTGGCCCTGGCCGGCCTGCTGGCCGAGCGGGTGGAACGGCCGCTGGAGCAACGGCTGCGTGGCCGGCGGCCCGCGCCCAGCCCCGACCCCGTGGTGGCGGAACCCGCGCTGGCGATGGCCGGCTCGTCCTGAGCCGACGCTGCTCACCGCGTACCCGACTAATATGGCCGCTCGGCGCCAATCGGAAGTCCGGGCGCCGACCAGGGCACCCGGGCTAGGAGGGGCAGTGGCGGCCACCTCGGCGATCCGACGGCTGCTTCCGCCGACCCGGCACGAACGCCGCTACGCCCTGATCACCACCGTCGATTCGCTGGGCACCGGGTCGTTCCTCACCGCCAGCGTGGTGCTGTTCGTCCGGCTGATCGGCGTGACACCCACCCAGGTCGGCACCGGCCTGGCCGTCGGCGGGGTGATCAGCCTGTTCGCCCGGGTGCCGCTGGGCCGGCTGTCGGACCGGGTGGGCCACCGGCGGTCGCTGATCGGCGCGCACCTGATCCGCGGCGTCGCCTTCCCGCTCTACCTGCTCATCCACGGCTTCCCGGCGTTCCTGGCCCTGAGCGTCTTCATCCTGGTGGTGGACGGCTGGGAGAGCCCGGTGCGCAAGGTGGTGCTCTACGCCTTCGCCCCGGTGACCGACCGGGTGCGGATCGCCGCCTACAACCGTTCGGTCTACAACCTCGCCTTCTCGGCCGGCTCGCTGTGCGCCGCGCTCGCGCTGGCCGGCGGTGGGCGACTCGGCCTGTACCTGGTGGTCGGCGGCAACGCCGTGTCGTTCCTGCTCGCGGCCGGCTTCGCCGCCCGGCTGCCGTCCGAACTGGCGCTGCCGCCGCCACCCGAATCGGAGCCGCCGGTGGGCGGCCGGCGGTTCGCGGCGGTCGGCCTGCTGCTCGGCACGCTGTTCATCTGCACCAGCATGCTCACCATTGGCATCCCGCTGCTGGTGCTGCGGCACTTCGCCGGCCATCCGTGGCTGATCGGGCTGGCGATGGCGGTCAACACCGCCACCGCGGTGCTGCTGCAGGTGCCGCTGGCGCGCGGCTGCGTGGACCTGGCCGGCACCACCCGGGCGGCCGTCCGGGCCGGCCTGCTGCTCGCCGCGGCCTGCGTGCTCTGCTACCTGACCTGCGTCACCGCCGGCGTGGCGGGGCCGGCCCTGCTGCTGCCCGCGGTGATCGTGCTGTCGGTCGGCGAGCTACTCGCCTCGGCCGCCACCTGGGGTTTGGGGTTGTTCCTGCGCCGGCACGACGTCACCGCGCACAACCAGTCAGTGTGGTCGATGTACAACTCGCTGCCCTACCTGCTCGGACCGATGGTGGTCGCCTGGTCGCTGCACACGATGCGGGATTACGGCTGGCTGGCGATGGGCGCGGTGGTGGTGGTCGCCGCCCTCGCGCTGCGGCCGGTGGCGTTGGCGACCGGCGGCCGGCTCGCCCCGCCAGCCACCGAGTTGGCCGGGCAGCGACAGCCCGCCGGCTGAGCAGTCGCATTTGTTCCATCCCGGCGGAACGCGCTGAGTGTTGTGATAACTTCTGGCGAGTTCGCGTCGGGGGCTCGAGCGGGCGACTGGAGAGGCGAGGAGGGCAGCGTGCTCGAGAGTCGCGCCGATGCGGTCTTGCTGGTGACCGGATCACATCAGCTGCGGTCGTCGCTGCAGCGGCCCGCGCAGTGGCAGGTCAACCTAGTCGAGTGCCCGCGCGCGGCGTTCGCTCCCCAGCTCGACGGCGGCCACACCTACACCCTCGATCCCGCCGACTGCCCCGTGGCGCCGACTGTGCGGCTGGATGAATCCGGTGCGGTGCTAGCCCGTTCGCACGCCGCGCCGGCCGACCTGCTCGGCGCGCCGGACCGGCAACCACTCGGCCTGCTCCGGCCGGCCCGCGACGGCAGTTTCCAGTTGTACGCCCACGTCAACAGCTATCACGGCCAGGTCCGCTTCCTGAAGCTGCCGAGCTCGCCGGTGCCCTCGGCGCAGGCCGTCGGCGAGCTTTTCGCAGGCATCGACGAGCACTTCCTGCGGCTGAACAACTACCTGTGCTACCGGGTGAAGCTTCGCCCGGACGTGGAGCTGGAGCACAAGTTCACGCTGACCGGCGACCCGGACATCTTCTCCCTCGCCCAGGACACCCTGCGGCACGCCGCCGCCGGCGGGCTGCCCGGCTTCATCGTCGAGTTCCGCGAAGAGATCCAGCAGTGGGATTTCCTCAATCACGTCTATGCCATCGAGGAACCCGCCGAGCAGGCCGGCTACGTCTCATTCATCCCGACCACCGACGGCCGGTGCACGGTGAAGCGCAAGCTGTTCACCGCCGACATCGACGAGCGGCCGGAGCTCCGCAACCGCGGCGTCCAGGTCGGCACCGACCTGGACGCGCACGTGCGCGGCGAGCTGGGGTTGACGCCGGCCTGGCACGCCAGCTTCCGCCGGATCCGCTACGACATCAGCGTGGAAGCGATCGACTCGGGCAATGTCTTCGGTATCGCCTTCGACCGCAGCACCATCATCGACGAGTCCGGCCGGCGGATCGCCGGGCCGCCCGAATTGGTGCAGTGCGAGATCGAGTACATCTACTGCCAGGCGCTGACCGGCGCGGACTGGGACGCGGTGCGAGCCGACCTGGTCAGCCTGCGCACCTCGCTCAGCGACTACTTCGACCAGCGCGGGATCGACAACTACCAGCGGCACGAGTCGAAGCTGACCTTCCTGCGGAACCAGCATGTCGCGCTTCGATGACGGCCCGGTCGGCGGGCCACCACAGCGGATCTGCCTGGTCGGCGAGACCGGCAGCGGCAAGTCCACCACCGCCACCGTGCTCGGCCAACTGCTCGCCGACGCCGGGCAGCGCAGCGCGCTGATCCCGCTGGCCGGACTGTTGCGGGAACTGCAGAATCTCGTCTACCGCGAGATCGGAGCGGCCAAGCAGGCCGATCAGCAGGACCAGCGGTTGATGCTGGATCTGGCCAGCAACATCCGCCGGATCCGCCCCACCGCGCTGGTCGATCGGTTCGAGCGTTCGCTCTCGGAACTGCCGCCGGGCACGGTGGCCATCAACGCCGACCTGCGCGACCACGCGGTGGACGCGGTGCGGCTGCGCGAGCTGGGCTTCCGCTTCGTCCGGGTCCGCTGTGACCGGGCGGTCCGGCTGGCCCGGCTGCAATTGCGCGACGACCTCAGCGTGGTCGATGACGAGCGGGTCTTCTCGCTGGACCGGATCGACTGCGACGTCGAGTTCGACAACAGCCGGGACGGGTTGCAACACGTGCACGAGTTCTGCAGGGGATTGCTGGCGGGCTCGGTATGTTGCTGACCGGACCCGAGATCGTCCGGCAACACCGCACCGGCGCGATCGCCATCGACCCGTTCCATCCCGAGCAGGTGGAGCAGAACAGCTATGGCTTCCGGCTGGGCCATCGGCTGGTCGAGTGCGGCGCCGAGGTGTTCGATGCCCGCCGCCCGCTGGCCGAGGTGGCGCCGATCAACATCCCGGCCGACGGCATCGTGCTCCACCCCGACCGGTTGTATCTCGGTGAGACGCTGGAGATCATCGGCAGCGACCACTACGCCTGCGAGCTGTACGGCACGCTGTCGGTGGCGGCGCTGGGCGTCTGGATCCAGGTCAGCGCGCCACTCGGCCACACCGGGGCAATCGTGCGCTGGACGCTGGAGATCCGGGTCTGCAAGCCGGTCCGGCTGCATGCCGAGATGCCGATCGGCAAGGTCGCGTTCTGGGGCGTGAACGGCGAGGTGATGCCCTACCGGGGCCGGTACGCCAACTCGGTGGCGGTCACTCAGAGCCGGTTGTGCCGGGAGTTCGCGCAATGATCCTGTCCGGCAACCAGATCATGCTCGAACAGCGGGCCGGCCGGATCATCATCGATCCGTTCGACGAGACCGCGGTGAACCCGAACAGTTACAACTTCACCCTGTCCGACCGGCTGATCGTCTACGCCGGTGACGTGCTGGATGCCAGCAGTGAGAACGTCACCGAGGAGCTGCGGATCCCGGCGGACGGCCTGACCCTGCGGGCGAATCGGCTGTATCTGGCGGCCACTCGCGAGGTGATGGGCAGCGAGCACTACGCACCCACCTTCGCGGCCAGATCCTCGGTGGCCCGGCTGGGGCTGTTCATCAACCTGTCCGCGCCGCTGGGCGACGTCGGCTTCGTCGGCCGGTGGACGCTGCAGCTGTACCCGACGCACGACGTGATCGTCTATCCCGGCATGCAGATCGGGCAGATGATGTGGTGGAAGACGCTGGGCGATGTGGCCCTGTACAACGGCAAGTACCAGCACGCCGACGGCCCGCGCGCCTCGATGCTGTACCGGAACTTCAAGTGACCGGTCCCACCCCGCTCGGGCTGGCCGACGACCCGGTGCGGCACGGCAACAAGGCCGCCGCACTGGCCCGGCTGGACAGCCGGGTCCCGGTGCCACCGGGGCTGGTACTGCCCGGCGGGTGGTTGCGCGACTGCCTGGACCGCGCGGCGGCCGCCGAACTCGGCCGGCTGCTGGATGAGCTGACCCGCTGCTCGCCGTCGGAACTGCCCGCGCTGATGGCTGCCGTCACCGCGGCGGCCGGCCAGCTCGACCTTGCCGACCGGATCGCCGAACTGGCCGACCGGCTCGGCGAACTCGGGCCGCTGCTGGCGGTGCGCAGCAGTTCGGCCGACGAGGACGACGCGCTGCTGAGCTTCGCCGGCGTCTTCGACAGCGCGCTCGACGTCACTGCCGACCAGCTCGCCGGGACCGTCCGGCAGGTGTGGCTGTCCGGCTTCGCTCCGAAGGCACTGCTGCACTACCGCCGGCTCGGCCGGACTCCGCGCACCGACCACCTCAGCGTGCTGATCCAGCGCGCCATTCAGCCGAGCGTGGCCGGGGTGGCGTTCAGCGAGCCGAGCGGGGATGCCTATCTGGAGTGGACCGCCGGGCACGGCGCGGAACTGGTCGGCGGGCTGGCCGTGCCCACCCGCGAACGGCTGGGCCGGGCCGATGGTGAATCGTCCGGCTGGCGCGGGCAGTTACGTACAGCACTGGGCGTGTTGGCCGGCGACGGAACCGGGCACGACGTCGAATGGGTCTTCGACGGCCGGCAGCTGTGGGTGGTACAGGTGCGGCCCCGGACCGCGGCGCTGGCCGGCTCCGGCGGCGGTGGGCTGCGCACCGCGCCGCTGTACGAGGGCGAGGCGCACGACCTGGTGCTGGGCGACTGCGCGGCCGAGTACGCCCGGATCCGGAACAAGCGGCGACTGCCGCGGGCTATCGCGCTAGCCCATGGCGCCCGGGTGCCGGCCGGCTGGCTGGTCAACTGGAATCGCAGCGCGCCGGCTGACGTGCTGGCGAGCTGGAGCAGCCAGCTGCCCGACCGGGTGGTGCTCGACTTCAGCCCGGCCGAGCGGCAGCACATCGTGGCCAGCGCCGAGCTGCCCGCGGCGGTGCACCGGGTGGCGGCCGGCAATCCCTCGGACGCCGAATTTGCCTTTCTATGCAGGGAATACCTGCGCGGCGAGCAGGCGTTGCTGTCCACCCTGGCCGCCGACGGCTCGGTGTACGTGGAGGTTTCCGACGACGGGCTGCTCGCGCTGAACCGGGGCTTCGGCTCGGCCCGGCCGTTGACCGGCGAGCAGCTGCTGGAGCTGGTCGGCAGCGAGCAGGCGGACGCGCTGCGCGGCACCACCCTCGAGCACGCCCGGCTGCTGCACCCGCGGGCGGCGCTGGAATGGGTGGTGAGCGAGGGCGTGCTGCACTTCGTCGACTACTCGGCGCCGGCCGGCACGGCGGCCAGCCCGGCCCTCGCCGACACCGGGCTGCTCAGCCCCGGCCGGGCCCGCGGCCGCGTGCAGCGGCTGGACATCGACGACATCCTCACCGAGTCGAGCATCGCCCCGATCATCAGCATCGCCCAGCCGGTGCCGGCCGAGCAGGAGGCGATGCTGCTGCGGCAGCTGCGGGAACGGCTGGAGCTGACCGGCGAGCCGGTCATCGTCGCGGTGGCCAGGCCGATCGCGGTGCTGTCCATGCTGATCGGCCTGGTGGCCGGATTCCTCTTCGAGGAAGGCGCGATGCTCAGCCATCTCGGCATCCTGCTGCGGGAGGCGGGCGTGCCGGCCGCGCTGGTCGGTACCGGCAACCTGCCGCCGCCCGGCACCCTGGTCGAGCTGGTGCACGGCACAGTCGTGACCGTGTCGGATCCGGCCGGCGCGCTCGGCTGAAGCCAGCGCCCGGCTGGGTCGGCGCTCGGCTGAAGCCAGCGCCCGACTGGGTCAGCGCCGCAGCACCGCGACCCGTCCGAGGTCACCGGCCGCCCAGCACGCACCATCCCTGGTGCAGCTGACCGTGTCGAACTGTCCGGTGTCGAAGGTGTGCCAGTGCAGGCCGGCGTCGTAGCTGATGTCCGAACCGGTCAGCCCGACCGCGATCGCGCCCGCCCAAGTGCCCGGCAGCCAGCTGACGCCGGAGCGGTAGCCGGCAGGCTGGCCCGGCGAGGCGAACCACGGCGAGCGCCGGAAGGACACCGCGGCCACCCGCTCAGCAGCACTCGGGTCGGCGAAGTCACCGCCCACCGCGATCCCGATCCCCGGGCTGCGGAAGGCCAACCCGAACACCCCGGCGCTGGGGCTGCTGACCAGCGGGGTGGACCGGACGTCCCAGTGGTAGCCGCCGTCGGCGGAGTGGAACACCCGCGCGGTGCTGCCGCCGCCGCTGCCGAACCAGGCGTCCCGGCCCGACGTGGTCAGGCATTCGCCGCTGGCCGCGAAACCGGCCTCGCCGGGCAACGCGGCCGGCATGCCCCGGTTCGGCAGCACCCGCCACCGCCGGCCACCATCGGAAGTGGCGAGGATGCGGAACTTGCCGTCGACCGGGTCGCTCAGCACCAAGCCGTGCCGCTGGTCGAAGAACGCCATGCAGTCGAAGAAAGCGCTCGGCTCGCTGTTCTGGTAGGCCAGCTGCCAGTGCCGGCCGCCGTCCGAGGTCTGGTAGAGGCGCGAATCGGTGCCGCTGCCGGCTGCCATGGCCACCGCGTGGTTGGCGTCGGAGGCCGAGATGTCGCGGAACTGCAGGCCCGCCGCGCCGGCCGGCGAGACGTCCTGCCAGTGCCGGCCGCCGTCCACGGTGCGCAGCACCAGCCCGTCGTAGCCGCCCAGCCAGGCCACTCGGCGGCTGACCGCGGCCAGCCCCCGGAAATGCGACTGGCTGCCGGTGGCGATCAGCTGCCAACCAGGCGCCGCTCGGTGGGTGTTCTCCGGATGGGCCTGCGCCGGTGCGGCCAGCGCCGCCCCGCAGACCAGTGCGGCCACTGCCGCACCCAGCATGGCGCCGCCCCGCCGCGGCCAGCTCGGTCGTGCTCGCATGGCAGCAAACTAGCGCAGCCAGGCCCAGGTTTGGCAACAGCGGGGTGCGCCGACGAGGCGAGACGGGCAGAGCGTCCGCGGCTATCCCCCGCCGCCCCATATGCCCGCCTGCGCTGCGAAATCTGTTGCCCACAGCGATCCCGGCAACCGATAACCGCAGCGTTGCCGGGAAACAGGCACGTTGACAGCAGCGCTACGGTCGCACAACATGGCAGCCAGCACTGGCGCCGGACCGGGATCGAAGATCGAGGAGTGCCCACGTGACCGCAGAAACCTACGCCGCTTCGCGGAACCTCGATGACGGTGGCAAGGGGCTGAAGAGCGGTGCTCTCGGCCTGGTGTCCTCGGTGGTGATCGGGGTCGCGTCGACCGCTCCGGCCTACAGCCTGGCAGCCACCCTCGGCTTCATCGTGGCGCTGGTCGGCCTGCAAAGTCCCGCGGTGGTGCTGCTGGCGTTCGTACCGATCCTGTTCGTCTCGGTGGGTTATCAACAGCTGAACAAGGCCGAACCAGATTGCGGCACCACCTTCACCTGGATGGCCAAGGCGTTCGGCCCCAAATCCGGCTGGATGGGCGGCTGGGGCATCATCGCCGCCGACGTGCTGGTGATGGCCAGCCTGGCCCAGGTCGCCGGGCAGTACGTGTTCCTGCTCTTCGGCGCCGACGGCATCGGCTCGAGCCCGAGTAGCGGCTGGGTGCTGCTGGTCGGGCTCGGCTGGATGGCCCTGATGACCTACATCTGCTACCGGGGCATCGAGCTGTCCGCGGCGATCCAGCGCTGGCTGCTCAGCGTCGAGGTGGTGATGCTGGCGATCCTGGCGATCACCGCCCTGGTCAAGGTGTATTCCGGCCACGGGGTGTCCGGCAGCTCCATCCACCCGGCCTGGTCCTGGTTCAACCCGCTCAACATCAAGGGTGACAACGGCCACTTCTCGTTCAACCTGTTCTCCCAGGGCATCCTGCTGATGCTGTTCATCTACTGGGGTTGGGACTCCGCGGTCTCGGTGAACGAGGAGACCCGGGACCGGGACCGGACGCCGGGCCGGGCCGCGGTGATCTCCACGGTGCTGCTGCTGGCCATCTACGCCGTGGTATCGGTCGGTGCGCAGGCCTATGCCGGCGTCGGTGACTCCGGGATCGGGCTGGGCAACGAGGACAATTCCTCCGACGTGCTCAGCGTGTTGGGCACCAGCATCTTCGGCGACTCCGGCATCGGCACGGTGATGTCCAAGCTGCTGATCCTGATGGTGCTCAGCTCGGCGGCCGCCTCCACCCAGACCACCATCCTGCCGACCGCGCGCACCACCCTGTCGATGGCGGTGTACCGCGCCATCCCGGCCACCTTCGCCAAGATCCATCCGCGCTACTTCACCCCGACCAGTTCCACCCTGTGGATGGGTGGGGTGTCGGCCGCGCTGTACCTGGCGATGAACTGGGCCTCCGACGGCGGCGTGATCTCCGATGCCGTCACCGCCATCGGCATCCTGATCGCGTTCTACTACGGCGCAACCGGCTTCGCCTGCGCCTGGTACTACCGCGCGGAGCTGACCAGGAGCGCCCGGGACTTCCTGCTCAAGGGCCTGATCCCGCTGCTGGGTGGCCTGCTGCTGTGGACCGGCATGGTGCTCACCACGATCCAGGACTGGAAGCCGGTCAACAGCTACGTGGTGTGGGTGATGCATTTCGCACCGCACTGGCAGATCGGCTTTTCCTTCCTGCTCGGCGTGGGCAGCCTGCTGGTCGGGTTCATCCTGATGGCGATCAGCATTCCGGCGTTCCGGCCGTACTTCAGCGGCCAGACCCTGAACCGCAACACACCGGTGTACCTGACCGAGGGCGAGCCGCTGCGGCCGGACACGCCACTGGCGGACTCAACTGCGAACCCGGCACGGCCACCGGAAACCCCCGGCGATTGACGGCCTGCGGCAATAATTCATCAGAAGGGGGTTATGCCTTTCAGCTTTCGGCTGATGTCGGGCTAGACAGGCGACGAATTACCATTCGAGGGAAAACCGCCAGGATGGCTTTACGTAACCGTTGGATTCGTGCAGAATCACGTACGGCCTCCTCGGAGGATCAGACGGCCCGCGCACCTCACCCCCCGTGGGTGCGCGGGCCCTTTACTGTCGCGGCGCTGCGTTCACGGTTGCTAACTCAGCGCAATCAATCGTCCGACACGCGGCAATCAATCGTCCGGCTGTGGCAGTAAATCGTCCAACAAGTAGCTTGGTGCAGGCGACCGGCTACTCCTCGCGCTCGGGAACCGGCCCGACCGCCGAGGCCAGCAGGCCGGCGTTGGGCATCGCGACCACTCCCTCGTCCGTCTCGATGGTGGTGTACACCAGGCCCGAGCCCAGGATCACTCCCTCGAACGGGCCGCCCAGCGCTCCGGTCCGCACCTTGACCCGCTGGCCCGGAACGAACGGGCGGGCGAACAGCAGCACCAGGCCGGCGAAGAAATTCCCCAGTGTCTGCTGGGCGGCGATGCCGATCACCACGCCGGTGACCGCACCGCCGACCAGCAGGTTGCCCAGATCCACCCGCAGCAACGCGAGCACGCCGAGCAGCACGATGCCATAGCCGACGATGCTGCAGATCAACCGGATGGCCGAGCCCGCCGCCACCCCGCCGCGCGCCGTGCTGACCCGGTTCAGCTCGTTGGCGACCGAGCGGGTGGCGATGACACCGCAGGCCAGGAACAGAACGCACAGCCCCAACACGACCAGGCTGACCTGGTCGCGGCTCAGCAGCACGCTGTGCCCCGCGACCGCGAACCGGGCCGGACGGGTCTGGTCGATGCCGCCGAGATGGTCGCCGAAGGCGAAGCAGGCCAGCGCCAGCACCAGGGCCGGCACGGCCCGCTTGAGGTTGAGCTTCGCCTGCTCGTCGATGGCCCGCAGCGCGCCGATCGACTGCAGCGGATCCAGGCGGCGGCCGCCGAGCAGCCGGCGGCGATGTCCGGATGGGTTGTTGGTCATTCCCCATCCTTACCGCACCGCTCAGCCGGCCTCCAAGCCAGCGTCGGTGGGCTCGGCGGACGGCTGCGGCGCCGGCGTCCGGGACCGGTCGGCGTAGCCGCGAACCGCAAGGTTGAACGCGAAGACCATCGCCGCCGAGACCGGCACCGCGATCAGGAAGCGGATCAGCGCAGTGGTGACGCTCAGCGAACCGTTGACGAATGCCGACCACAGCGCGGTGCTGCTCAGCAGCACGGCGAGGACGAGCACCGAAGGCTTGAACACCGTTTCCTCTCCTGTCAGGCGCTTGCCTGGTGCCGGGACGAGCCGCCGAGCAACCGCATTAGCATCCCGAGCCAGACGAAGCTGTACGGCCGCTGGTCATCGAGCAGGCCGATCGGCAGACCCAGTTCCCACACCGAAGCGGGGCTCGCGCTCAGCTGCGCCGAGTGCACCACCAGGGCGTCGGCCTGCGGCAGTCGGGCCAGCTGGGCCTGGCTGTCCTCGACCTTCCAGCGAGCGTCGATCACCGCCCAGACCGCGTCCGGCCGCAGCGCGGTGATCATCTCGGCCGGCCAGGAGTCGTCCGGGCCGAGCCCAGCCCCGTCGGTGGCCACCACGACCACGCTCGGCGTTGCGGCGTCGGCCAGTTCGGTGCGCAGCTGCGCCGCCTGCTCCGGCGAGCTGATCCGGCGCGGCGAGCCACCCACGCCGGTATCCAGCCCGGCGGTGACGATCGAGCGCAGCGGCAGCCGCTGCATCCGGCTGACGGTGCGGGCGGCGCGCAGCGCGGCGGGGCCGTCACCGGCGAGCACGATCAGCTGACCGGCGCGGTGCGGCAGCCGGGCCGGCTGCGGCAGCTGGCCGAGGATGTCCTCCAACGCCTCGTACGGGCTCTGCGGGTTGCCGGCCGGGTTGAGCGAGATCGGTACCCCGACCTGGCGTAGTTGCATCAGCAACTCCAGCCGGTTCCGGGTGCCGCGTCCGCGCGAACCGAGCGGGGTGACCTCGGCGATCGGCGGGGCCGGCCGGACCTCCGCGGCGGCGGGCCGGTGGATCTCGGGCTCCGCGGCGGGAACGGCTTCCTCGGCCGAGTTCGATTCGGCCAGGTGCCGGCGGAGCACGCTGGCGAAGTCGGGTCGCCCCGACTCGGTGTCCAGCGTCGCCTCGGTAACCGGTCTCGCTTCGGTGACCGGCGTAGCCCCGGCGGCTGGTGTCGCTTCGGTGGCCGGCGTAGCCCCAGCCTCCGATGATCGCAGGATCGCCTCGGCCTCCTCGGCGGCGGCGAGCAGGCCGGCGATCGGGCTGTCGGCCAGATCCGCTTCCCGGCATTCCGCGTCGACGGTGTCCGAACCACCCTCGGTCGGCTCGTCACCGGGCAGGTAGGCGACCCGGTGCACCTCGCGGGCGAAGAAGCCGAGCACGCCACCCCGCCGGACGGTGTCCTGGTAGAGGATCCGGGCACCCGGCGTCCGGTGCACGGTTTCGATCAGCCTGGTCAGGCTGGTGTCCTCACACACCAACGGCTCGGGCATCTGCGATCACCCCCACGGTGTCGACTGCACTGGCATTGTTGGAAATCTCGGTGTACGACAGCACCGGCAGGTCCGGCACGGTGCTGGCGATCAGCCGGCGCAGCGGCAGCCGGATCTGCGGCGCGCAGGCCAGCACCGGGCGCAGGCCGCGCTCCAGGGCCGACTGGTACTGCCTGCCCACCTCGGTGATCAGCGCCTCGACCAGCTCCGGGCCGGGCAGCAGTTGCACGCCCGTCTCGGCGGGACGCACCGACTCCAGCAGGCTCTGCTGCATCCGCGGGTCGATGGTCAGCACCGACAGCCGGCCCTCCCGGACGTGCGAGGCGGTGATGGCCGGCGCCAGGGCCAGCCGGGCCGCCTCGACCAGTCGATCGGGCTCGGTGCCCGACTTCGCCGCCACCGACAGGGCCTCATAGATTCGCACCAGATCCCGGATGGCGACGCCCTCGTCCAGCAGCGCGTGCAGCACCCGCTGGATTTCGCCCAGGCTGAGGATGGCCGGCGTCAGATCTTCCACCACCACCGGATGGGTCTTCTTCAGCGCCTGGCTGAGCGCGTAGACCTCCTCCCGGCCGAGCAACCGGCTGGCGTAGCTGCGCACGATCTCGGACAGGTGGGTGATGATGACCGAGGACCGATCCACCACGGTGGCACCGAGCAGCTCGGCCTGGCCGCGCAGCTCGGTGGCGATCCACTTGCCGGGCAAGCCGAAAACCGGCTCCTGGCCGGCGATGCCGGGCAGGTTCTCCAGGCCGTCGCCCAGGGCCAGCACGGTGCCGGCGGGCGCCTTGCCGCGTGCCACCTCCACCCCGTTGACCCGGATGGCATAGCTGGCCGCGGGCAGCTCCACGTTGTCCCGGGTGCGCACCGGTGGCATCACCAGGCCCAGTTCGAGGGCCAGCTTGCGGCGCAATGCCCTTACCCGGTCGAGCAGATCGGCGCCGGGGCCGTCGACCAGCGAGATCATGTCCGGTGACAGCGCGAGTTCCAGGGAGTCCACCGCCAGGTCGCCGAGGATGGCTTCGGCGGAGTCCGGCGCGGGGCCGGCGACCGCCTGCGCGGCGATCGGCTCGGCAGGTTCGGCCTTGGCGGCGACCATCCGCTGGGCCAGCAGCAGCAGGCCACCACCGACCAGCAGGAACGGCAGCTTGGGCAGTCCAGGCACCAGGCACAGCGCCAGGCCCGCACCGCCGGCGATCTGCAGCGCCCGCTTCTGGCCGCCCAGCTGGCTCGCCACCACGGTGCCGAGGTCGGAGGAGCCACCGGCTCGCGTCACGATCAGGCCGGTGGAGACCGACAGCAGCAGCGCCGGGATCTGCGACACCAGCCCGTCGCCGACGCTGAGCAGGCTGTACTTGTTGACCGCGTCGGTGACCGACATGTGATGCTGCAGGATGCCGATCGCGATGCCGCCGATCAGGTTGATGACGGTGATGATGATGGCCGCGATCGCGTCACCCTTGACGAACTTCGAGGCACCGTCCATCGAGCCGTAGAAGTCCGCTTCGGAGGCGACCTCGAGCCGCCGCCGGCGGGCCTCCGTCTCGTCGATGAGGCCGGAGTTCAGGTCGGCGTCGATGGCCATCTGCTTGCCGGGCATGGCGTCCAGGGTGAACCGGGCACCCACCTCGGCGACCCGGCCGGCGCCGTTGGTGATGACCACGAACTGGATCACCAGCAGGATCATGAAGATGACCAGGCCGATGACCAGCGAGCCGCCGATCACGAAATGGCCGAAGGCGTTGATCACCTTGCCGGCATAGCCGTTTCCGAGCACTCGCCGGGTGGCCGAGATGTTGAGGGCCAGCCGGAACAGGGTGGCAACCAGCAGCAGCGAGGGGAAGCTGGAGAAGTCGAGCGGGCGCTGGACGTACATGCTGACCAGCACGATCAGCAGCGCGCCGGTGATATTGATCGCGATCAGGAAGTCGAGCATGGCCGAGGGCACCGGCACCACCATCATCAGGATGATGGCGACCACGCCGACGGGCACTGCCAGCTGGCTCAACCGTTTCGGGTTCACAACACCTTCAGCTCTAGCGGTACGGGGCGGCGGTCCGATCCGTGGTCCGCTGAGGGTGTAGCCGTCCTGGCTATGCAACCGATCGGCCGGGACAGCCCAAACCTGAGCAATCGGACTCAGGACCGGACGGTGGCTGCCGATGGTTCTGCCAGCGATTCAGCTACCCCGAAGGTTGGAAGATGTCCGAGGCGAACCGGCAGCAGATCCCCACTGAGCTGCGCGAGGCGTGCTGCCAGCGGTGCAACCAGACCTTCCTGCCCGCCGATCCCGACGAGCCGATCCACTTCCAGCGACGGGACGGCGAGCTCTGCGGCGGGGCCGGCCAGTACTTCCGGCCGTTCGTGATCCGCAACGATCCGAATCGCTGGTAGCGGCCGCTTGCCGCTGGCGATCTTGCCGAACAGTGGGAAATTTCTTGCCCGGGATGCTCTACTGGGGGTGAGGAACCTCGTCACGGCGCTACCGCGCGGGTGGCAAGGTGAGCGCCCACCGCTGGAGTCCCGATGGTCTGGACGGGTAACGCCCAATACCGATTCGCCCCTGCGCTGCTCACGCTGTTGCAGCAGTTGAAAGCCGCCTATCCCGGTCAGGGCTGGCTCACCTCCCCGCAGACCGGAACCATTGGCGACGTTATCCACCAGGCCAAGAACTCCGGATCCGACCACAACCCGTGGCTGAACAACACGGTGCGTGCCCTGGACGTGGCGGCAAACGTCTCCGGCGTGCCGGGAATCGTCACGGTGACCGACGCGCCGGACTGCGAGGCGCTGTTCGCGATGGTCAACCAGCTGTTCGCGGCGAAGGACCCGCGGATCTGGCCCAACGGCTATGCCATCTACCTGCGCCGGATCACCGACCCGTCCAACCCCGGCCAGTTCAAGCCCACCACCGCGAAGCAGGATCCGCACCTGTACCACCTGCACATCTCGGTGAGCCAGAATCCGGCCGGCTACAACTCCACCGCGAACTGGCCGCTTCCGGGTGCCGGCCGTTTCGGCCCCGCCCCCGCTCCCAACGCCGGCGACACCGCCTCGTCACTGCCTACGAATGATTCCGTGGAGGAGATCATGTTCCACCTCATCCGCAATGTCGAGTCGGGCGCCGTCCGCGCCTGCGGGCCAAACCTGTGGGTCGCGTTGGAGGGCACGTCCGACGCCGAGACCCAGGCCAACATCACGCTGGCCGGCTCGCTGCCGACCTGTGCCAGCGCCACCGTCGAGGACGTCTCCAGCGCGCGGATGGAATGGCTCAAACGCTTCTACACCACCGGAAAGGTAACCCCCTGACATTCGGGTGGCGTTTCCCTGTGCCGGATCTGTGCGCACGGCGGACGAGGCCGTCTCTGCGGCGGATGTTCGGTCGATGCGGCGGATCGCGGACCGGGCCTCAAATTATTGAAGTGCGTTCGAATCAGAATCTGCTCCTTGCAGTCAGGCTTTCCAGGTGGCAAGGAAATCCCACGAAACTGACGCAAGTTGGCGCGCATCTCAGGTACCGCCGCCTACTCAGGTTTCATGAGACAGCACACCCGGGTCCACGGTCTTGACACTCGCTCGCACAGGGCCCTAGCGTCATTTGATCCAGGGGTGCTTGCGCTCGTGCTTCCTCGTCAACCGGAGGGTTGAGCGATGGCCAGCGACTACACGGTGATCGAGGCCGTTCGGCATCAGTTCGGCGACGATCCCGGACGAGGGCGAGATCTCTACACGAACGAGCAGCCGCTGGGGGGCTTCGAGGCCGGAGAACCTTTTGTTGGCATCTCACATAAGTTTGTTTTCAACTGCCCGTCAGTTGACGGCTCAGAAATGGCCATTCTTCAATTCAACATAATCGGGAACACCTACCGGACCAACATCATTCGAGTGAACGGAGTGGATCTTCCCGGCGGGATGTACCAAAATCCCACCTCCACCCTCGTTGAGGGAACCGGCGCAGAGCCGCTTTGGCACACTCAATCGCTATTGGTGCCGGCTGGCTGCCTGCGCGAGGACAAGAACATCCTCCATATTGAGTCCACCGATCCGTACGGTGGAGACTTCGATGACTTTATCGTGGACAACATCGTCATCTGGTTCAAGCTCATGGCGCGGCCGCCGCGGCTGTGAAGCTTTGTGCTGTGCCAGCCGCTCCGTCGCGGCCACCGCCGATGAGCACCGGGTAATCCGGGACACCCCGCGTAGCGAGAGTCGCCACACACCCTAGGCGCGCTGCAGTCGGTGCATGCCGGCGACGGATCCCTTGCGGCGCAGGCGCATCACGAAGGCGAGGACGGTGGCCACCGCCTGGTAGAGGTCGGCCGGGATCTCCTGCCCGATGTCGCAGGCGGAGAACAGCGTGCGAGCCAGCGGGATGTCCTGCACCATCGGCACCCGGTTGCGCTCGGCAACCTCGCGAATCCGGGCCGCCATGTGGTCGGCGCCCTTGGCCACCACCCGCGGCGCGCCCTTGTTGGCCTCGTACTTCAGCGCCACCGCGACGTGGGTCGGGTTGACCACCACCACGTCGGCGGACGGCACGTCGGCCATCATCCGGTTGCGGCTGATCGCCAGCGCCCGGGACCGGATCGCGCCGCGCAGCAGCGGATCGCCCTCGTTGCTCTTGTGCTCCTCCTTGACCTCGTGCTTGGTCATCTTCAACTGCTTGTTGTTGCGACGATGCACCACGGCGATGTCGGCGATGGCCATCACCAGGCCGGCGGCGGCGCCGAGCCGGACCAGCCGCAGCGCGGCGTCGGTAGCGGTGCCCAGCACCGCGGACAGCGGCAGCGAGCCGGTGGCGGTCAGTTGCGGCACCAGTTGCCGGACCGAGACATAGGCGACGCCGCTCAGCACGCCGAGCTTGGCCAGCGACTTGATCAGCGCCCAGACCCCGTGGGTGCCGAACATCCGCTTGATGCCCTTGAGCGGATTGAGCCGGTTCATCTTCGGCATCAGCAGCTTCGGGGCCAGCCAGATGCCGCCCTGGCCGGCGGCCGAGGCCACCGAGGTGAGCAGTACCAGCAACGCCAGCGGCGCCAACGCCTCGGTGCCGTGCAGCAGCGTCGACCGGGTCATGGCCAGCGCCTGGCCGACGTCCGGATCCTGGATGGTGGCACCGACCTGCACCAGGCTGGTCTGCGCGGTGCTCATCAGTGACCGGCCCACCGCTGGCAGCACGAAGCTTGCCGCCAGCACGCTCAGCCAGGAACCGAGCTCCGGGCTGTGCCCGACCTGTCCATCCCGGCGCGCCTTCTTCAGCCGGCGCGGTGTGGCCTTTTCGGTCTTCTCACCCGACCCGGCCATCAGCGATGCTCACTCACGATGCCACCTGGCTCTTCGCGGCAAGCGCTCATCGCCGCGTTCGCTCCGCTCCTCGCTCGCTGACGCTCACTGCGATGCTCACTCACGATGCCACCTGGCTCTTCGCGCAAGCGCTCATCACCGCGTTCGCTCCGCTCCTCGCTCGCTGACGCTCACTGCGATGCTCACTCACGAAGCCACCTGGCTCTTCGCGCAAGCGCTCATCACCGCGTTCGCTCCGCTCCTCGCTCGCTGACGCTCACTGCGATGCTCACTCACGAAGCCACCTGCATCATCAGCGAGGCGGCCGAGTTGCCGAGTTGGCTGATCACGCCGGGCATGGCCGCGAAGCTCAGCCCGACCAGGCCGAGGGTGACCATGATCTTGAGCGGGAAGCTGAGCTGGAACACGTTGAGCTGCGGCGAGATCCGGCTCAGCAGGCCGAGGGCCACGTCGGCCAGGAACAGCACCGCGATCAGCGGCGCGGCGACCTGCAGGGCGGCCACGAACATGCTGCTGACGCCGTGCACCAGCACCTGGTCGAGGTGTGCCAACGAGATGGTGCCGTCCAGCGGCAGCGTGCCGAAGGTGCGCAGGAAACCCTGCAGGATCACCAGGTGCGCATTGCTGGCGAAGAGCAGGGCGCTGGCCATCACGCCGTAGAACCTGCCGAAGACCGAGGTGTTGGTCGCCAGCAGCGGATCGTAGGCGAAGGCAAGGGAAAACCCGCCGGACAGGTCGATCAGCGAGCCGGCCGACTCCACCGCGCTGAACAGCAGGCGGGTCAGGAAGCCCAGCGATCCGCCGATCACCAGTTGCTCCGCCGCGCTGCTGATCAGCGGTCCGAGCTCGGCCGCCGGCGCATGGGACACCGTCTGCGGCACCAGCGCCAACCCGATCGCCGCACTGAGCATCAGCCGGATCACCCGGGGCACTCCGGCGGTGGCCAGTGGGGGTGCCAGTCTCCAGCCACGCCGCGATCCGGAGCGAGCACAGCAGCAGCGCGATCAGCTGCGCCGTGCCCACTCCGACCGTCATGTCAGCTGTTGATCAGGCTCGGGATCTGGTTGAACAGATCCTGGGTGTAGGTGACCATCGAGTGCATCATCCAGCTGCCGGACAGCAGCAGCGCGATGCCCACCGCGACCGCCTTGGGCACGAAGGACAGCGTGAACTCCTGGATCTGGGTAGCCGACTGGAACAGCGAGATCCCGAAGCCCACCAGCAGCGCGGTGAGCAGCGTGGGTGCGGCGAGCTTGAAGGCGATCAGCATCGCCTGCAGGCCCAGGTGCACGATTGCGGTGTCGGTCATCGACCTTTCCTTCTCACAGAGATCTCCAGCGAGGGCGTGGTAGCCGTCAAGTGGAGTAGCTGGTGACGAGCGAGTTGATGATCAGGCCCCAGCCATCGACCAGCACGAACAGCAGCAGCTTGAACGGCAGCGACACCGAGACCGGCGGCAGCATCATCATGCCGAGCGACATCAGCGAGGAGGAGACGACCATGTCGATGATCAGGAACGGGATGTAGACCACGAAGCCGATGATCATGGCCGAGCGCAGCTCCGACAGCACGAAGGCCGGGATCAGCGTGGTCAGGTCGAGCTTGTCCGGGCTGGGCGGGTTGGGCAGGTGCCCGGCCCGCAGCATCAGCGCGATCTCCTGGCTGCGGGTGTGCTGCAGCATGAACGTCCGGAGCGGGGCCATGCCATCGTGGAAGGCGACCGCCTGGGTCTTGGTGCCATGCAGGTACGGCTGCACGCCGGCCGTGTTGACCGCCTTGATGACCGGGCTCATCACGAACATGCTGAGAAACAGCGAAAGCCCGGCCAGCACCTGGTTGGGTGGCACGCCGTTGAGCCCGAGTGCGTTGCGGGTCAGGCCGAGCACCACGAAGATCTTGGTGAAGCTGGTCATCAGCAGCAGGATGGACGGCGCCACCGAGAGCAGGGTGAGCAGCAGCAGGATGCTCACCGAGGTGCTTGGCTTGGGCGACAGGTTCACCCCGATGGTGCCGCTCGGCGCGGTCGGCCCGGCTGGCTTGGTCGGCCCGATCGGCGGCGCCAAGATGGGCGACAGTCCGGCCACCGGGCGGCTCAGCGACACCTGCTGGACCGACGTGGCACCGGCCGGCGCGGCGGACGCGGCCGCGGTGCCGCCGAACAGGACGGCCAGCCCGAGCATCGCCAGCAGCAGCCAGCGCAGCATCCGGTTCATCGGCGCACGGTCAGCTCGCGGGCGGCGCCCAGCAGCTGCTTCCACATGGCGGGTGAGAGCACCGAACCGTCCAGCTTGGACCTGCCTGCCGCTGGGCGCATCGCGGGCGCCGGAAGTTCGAGCCCGCCGGCGTCCAGCGGTTCCAGCGGGCCGGGCTCCAGCGGTTTCGGCTCGGCGGCGCTCCGGCTGCTTAGCGCGGCAGCGCTGCGGCGGCTCGGCACGGCAGCGCTGCGGCGGCTCGGCACGGACACCGTCAACGCCTGCTCAATCGGGGCAAGCTCAGTCTCGGTCAGCAGTTGCACGCCCTGCTCGGTGACGCCGAGCACCAGGGCGCGATCCATCAGCTTGAGCACCGCGACCGAGGACGAGCGGCTCAGCTGCTGGCGGGCCAGCACGGTCATCACCCGCTCGCCCTTGCCGATGCCCATGGGCTTGCGGGCCCAGCGGGCCAGTGCCCACATGACGCCCAGCACGAGGACCAGGGCCAGCAGCATCCGGCCGACGATGGCGATGGTGCTCACGAGGGCAGCGGCGCCGTCTCGTCGCTGACGATCTCGGTGATCCGCAGCGCGAAGTTCTCATCGATCACGACCACCTCGCCGCGCGCGATCAGGTGGCCGTTGACCAGCAGGTCGGCCGGTGCCCCGGCCGCCCGGTCCAGCTCCACCACCGCCCCCTCGGAGAGGTTGAGCAGCTCGCTGATGGTCATCCGGGTGCTGCCGATCTGGGCGGTGACGTCCATGCTGACGTCGCGCAGCAACTCCAGGCCGCGTAGCATCGCCGGGCCGCTCGGGCGGGCCGTGCCTCCCACGGCCGGGCGCAGCTCGTCCGGGCTCGGGTAGTGCGGCGCGGCGAAGCCGGCCTCCGGCTCGGCGGCGACGGCGATCCCGACCAGGGCCCGTACCGCACCCTGGTGCAGCAGCGGCACCAGCAGCGCGCCCGGCTTGGCCAGCAGCGCGGCCTGCGCCGGTTGCGGCTCCAGCGCGGTGCCCGGCCCGGCCACCGCGGTTCCGGTGGCACCGGCGGCGGCGGCCAGTGCCGGCGCCAGCGCGGCGGCGAGGTCCAGCGAGCCGAGCGGTGAGTTCTGCAGCGCATCGGCCAGCGCGCGCTCGACCGCGATCAGCACGTCTCCGCTGCGGTTGCCGGTGAACCGGGCGGTGATCGCCACGCCGTCGAACGGCACCGGCTCGGTGACCGGCTGGCCGATCTCCAGCGGGTCCGAGATCGGCAGGGCGGCCAGCGCGGCCCGGGCGACCGACTCGGCGGAGGCGAGGGTGGCGGTCATGACTTGGTCTCCTTGGGTTTGCCTGCCATTGCTGACGACCAGGCCGGCCAGTCGGCTGCCCTGTCGCCCGGCGAGGGCGTAGGCGAAGGTGACTCCGCCGGATTCGACGGCCAGCGGGGTGGTGACCCGGTGTCGCAGTGGCACCACGTCACCGGGAGCCAGCGCGACGATCTGGGCCGGGGTCAACGTGACCGGCTCGAAACTGAGCGAGACGTCCACCGGCACCCCACCGAGCGCCTTGCGGATGTGTTCGGCGCTGAGCAGGCTGGCGGCCCGTTCGGCCGGCGTCTGCGCCTTGCGGTCCTTGCTGCCCTGCAGCCGGGGCAGCAGCGAGGCGAACGGGATGCACAGGGTGGACACGCAGGCCTGGTTGCCGACCTTCATCTGGAACGAGCCGACGATCACCGAGTCGGTGGCGCCGGCCGCCTGCACGAACTGCGGGTTGAACTCGATGGTGCGCAGCACCGGTTCGGCGCCGAGGGTGGGCTCCAGCGCGTAGCGCAGCACCGAGAGCATCTGCTCGATCAGGTTGCGCAGCAGGCCGGTTTCCAGGTCGGTGAGCTGCCGGACCGGCTGGTCGCCGCCGGGGCCGCCGAGCAGGTAGTCCACGCACGCCAGCGCGGTAGGCACCGAGAACTCGAACAGCGCGGTGCCGGGCAGGCTGCCCATCTCCAGCACCGACAGGATGGTTGGCGCCGAGACGTTGGCGATGTACTCCTCGTAGGTCTGGTGCTCGATGGCGATCAGGCTGACCTGGCAGAGCTGACGCAGCCCGGTGGTCAGCAGCGTGGTCAGCCGGCGGGCGAAGGTCTCGTAGCTCATCTGCAGCGCCCGGATGTGGTCGCGCGAGAGCTTGGTCGGACGCCGGAAGTCGTACGGCACCAGGCGTCCGTCGCCGTCCTCGGCGTTGCGCCTGGTCAACCTGCGCACCGGAGCCAGCGATGCCGCGGGGGTGTTTGCCACGTGGACACTGTTCGGCCACCTCGGCACGAATCTGAGCGAATCGTGCGGGTGGAGCCTCCCGGCGCGGTGCGCGCCGGGCGTGAAGGAAACCGGGCCGTGACCTACATGGTCATCACGAACTCCGTGTAGTAGGCGTCCAGGATCTTCTTCGGGTAGAGCTTGCTGAGCCTGTCCAGGAACTGCTGTTTGGCCTTGTTCCGGGCCGCGTCGCCGGTGAGCTGGGTCACGGTCTGGTTGCTGTAGGTGTCGATCAGTGCCTGCGCCGCCTCGGAGGTGTCGAGTTCCTCGGTGGTCCCCTTGGCCGTCTGCAGGGCAATCTTCATCCGCAGGTAGTGCCCGTCGGCCAGGTTCAGGGTCATCTCATCCATCGGTACCACCGGGCCCTTGGCCGGGGTCACCTTGCCGGCCGGCTTGGCCGGTGATGCCAGCACCGTGAACTTGGCGACGGCACCACCGACCAGCAGCAGCACCAGCAGCGCGGCGAGCTTCACCTTCAGCGATTTGCCCTTGCCCTTCGCTGCCGCGTCGTCGCCCGAAGCCCCCGTCTTGGCGCCGGGTGACGACACACCCCGAGACTGGACGCTGCTCGCTAGCCGCTCGGGACGTTCCTTGGTTGCGGTGGCCATGATGGTTCTCCTAGAACTCTTTGATTCGCCGGCTCAGCCGCCGGCACCTGCTGCCGCGCCCAGCGCGACCAGCGAGGCGCGCGCGGAAGCGGGCAGCTTGGACAGCACGACAATGTCGACCCGCCGGTTGCGGGTGATCGAGCGTGGGATCGCTCGGCGGCACCAGCGGGCGCTGGTCGGAGTAGCCCGCCGCGCTCAACCGGTGCGCGGCGATGTGGCCGTGCTCGATCAGGTAGCGCACCACCGAGGACGCCCGCGCCGAGGACAGCTCCCAGCCGCTCGGGTACGGCGCGGTCGAGACGTTCAACTGGTTGGTGTGGCCGTCCACCTGCAGCTGGTTGTCGATCTTCACCAGCGCGGGGTTGACCGCGTCCAGGATGACGGTGCCCTTGTGCTCCAGCACCGCGCTGTTGCCGGCGAACACCAGCTCGTCGGTGATCAGGGTGACCACCAGGCCGCGCTCGTCGATGTTGAACTCGGCCGAGCCGGCCAGCCCCCGCTTGTGCCAGCGAGGCCTTGATGGCCTGCTCGATCTTCTTGAACTCGTCCAGCTCGCGCTGCGCCGCGTCGGCGTCGCTGTTGCTGGCCAGCTTCAGGTCCTGGGTGGAGGCTGCCTTCTGCTGCGGAACGGAAAGCTTGCTGTCGACGATGTTCTGGTCGAGCGAGACGGTGTTGCCCTCGATCGGACCCTTGCCGCCGTTGAGGATCGGCGACTGGCCGTTGCCGAACGCCGAGGACAGGCTGGACTTCAGCTCGGCGAACTTGGTGGTGTTCACCTGCGAGATGGCGTAGAGCACGATGAACAGCACCAGCAGCAGGGTCAGCATGTCGGCGTAGGTGACCATCCACCGCTCGTGGTTGACGTGCTCCTCCTCGTGCGCCTTGCGCCGGCGCCCCCCGCCACCGCCACGCGCCGCCGCACTCATGCGACGTTCTCTTCCGGCGGGGCCGGCCGGGCATGGACCGGCAGCAGGCTGTGCAGCTTCTGCTCGATCAACCGCGGGTTCGCGCCCGCCTGGATGGCCAGGATGCCCTCGATGACGAGTTCCATCTGCTCGCACTCGGCCTCGCTGACCCGCTTGAGCCGGTTGGCCATCGGCAGCCAGAACACGTTGGCCGTCATCACGCCCCACAGGGTGGCGACGAACGCGCTGGCGATCTCGGCACCCAGCTTGGACGGCGCCGAGAGGTGGCCGAGCACCTTGACCAGGCCGAGCACCGTCCCGATGATGCCGATGGTCGGCGCGTAGCCGCCCATGTTCTCGAACAGCTTGGCGGCGGCCCGGTCGGCGGCCCGCTTGGTGTCGACCTCCGAGCTCAGGATGATCGCGACCTCTTCGGAGTCGGTGCCGTCGATGGCCAGCTGCAGGCCGCGGCGCAGGAAGTCGTCCTCGACCTCGGCAGCTTCGGACTCCAGCGCCAGCAGTCCTTCCCGGCGGGCCTTGCCGGCCAGCCGCACCAGGGTCTCCACCGCGGCGTCCGGCTGGGGGGTCTTGGCGGTGAAGGCGCGGATGAAGTGCTTGGGCAGCGAGGTGGCATCGCGCAGCACCGCTCCGGCGACCGCGGCGCCGATGGTGCCGCCGAAGACCAGGATCATCGGAGCCGGCAGCAGGATGGCGGTGATGTTGCCGCCCTCCATGGTGACCGAGCCGACGATCGCCACCAGGGCAAGCACCACCCCGATCAGCAGTGCGGGATCCATTACGAATCACTCCGGCGCAGCGGAACGACCGGCTGGTTCGTGTTGGTGGACAGCACCCGCATCCGGGGCTGCCCGGTCGGCTCGCTGGCATAGCCGTTGTCGACCATCATGGTCTCGGCCGCCGCGATGATGCGTGCCCGGTAGTCCCGGATCAGCTCAACGAGTTCTTCCAACGACTCGCTGATCACGTACTTGTTGCCGCCGATGAGCGTGACGACGGTGTCGGGCGTGGCCTCAGCCCGCTCGATCAGGTCAGGGTTGAGCGTGAAGAGGGGGCCGCTCAACCGGCGCAGCAAGATCATCGGATCCGTCCAAGGTCTTCGCAGGACCCGTCCGTGGGTCCTCCTTCGGCTTTACCTATCGGCAACGGACCGGCCTTCCTGAAGCCGGCCCGCCGCCGTGGGCTTGGTTTAGTTCTTCAGGCTGATCAGGCTCTGCAGCACCTCGTCGGAGGTGGTGATCACCCGGGAGTTGGCCTGGAAGCCGCGCTCGGAGATGATCAGGTTGGTCAGTTCGGAGGCCAGGTCCACGTTCGACATCTCCAGGTAGCCCGAGGTCAGGTTGCCGCGGCCGCCGCTGCCCGGCGCGCCGATCTGGGCCGGCCCGGAGTTGGTGGTCGTCTCGAACTGGGAGTCGCCGATCCGGGACAGCCCGCCCGGGTTGGCGAAGGTGGCGGTGGCGATGGTGTCCAGCGTGGTGGTCGCGCCGGTGGAGTCCACCGCGTTCACCGCGCCGGACGGGGCGATGCTCCAGGACACGTAGGTGCCGCTGTTCAGCGCCGAGAGGTTCAGGTCGCCACCGGCGGTGCTCTGCACCTTGGAGCCGTCCGGTGCCACCAGGTGGCCGGAGTTGTCCAGGCTGAACGAGCCGGCCCGGCTGTAGGTCTGCTGGCCGTTGTTGCTCAGCACGAAGAACCCGTCACCGTTGATCAGCAGGTCGCTGCTGCGGCCGGTGTACTGGTTGGAGCCCTGGGCGAAGTTGGTGGACGTGCCGGCCAGCTGCACGCCGAGGCCGATCTGCACCGGGTTGGTGCCACCCGCGGTCGCGGTCGGCGCGCCGGCCCCGCCGATGGTCTGGCTGAGGGTGTCCTCGAACACCGTTGAGCTGCTCTTGTAGCCGGCGGTGTTGACGTTGGCGATGTTGTTGGAGGTGACGTCCAGCATCTGCTGGTGGGCCCGCAGGCCCGAGATGCCGGTGAACAGGGAGCGAAGCATGGGGGTTCTCCTGAAAGTGGGTAGGCGATGGATCAGGCGGTGGTGCTGGCCAGAACCTGCTGGATCTGGCTGAGGTCGATCTGGGCGTCTCCGATCTTCAGCGTCGGGTTCGCGCTGGAGATGGTGGCCGCGCTGACGAAGCCGGTCTTGGTGGTGCCGTCCGAGGCGGTGTAGGACACGGTGTGCCCGACCAGGCCGCTGGCGGTCTGAGCACGCTGGGCGGCCAGCATCTCGGTGCTCGCCTGGGCGCTCTGCTCCATCGTCTGGACCTGGGTCAGCGTGGCGGTTTCGTTCATGAATGACGAGGTGTCCACCGGCTGGCTGGGATCCTGGTATTGCAGCTGGGCGACCAGCAGCTGCAGGAAGGCCTGCGAGCTCAGCTGGGTGTTGTCGGCCGGCCCAGAGGAGGCCATCGACGCGATCGGGCTCACCTGAGCTCCGGTCGAGGAGATCGGTGCGGTCACCGGCTCACTTCCCTTCTACGGTTTGTCATAGCCACCGATCCAGGCCTGATTCGACCCGGCGTGGCCGGCTTTCCGGTTTGGCGGCGGGACCTTCGCCCGCCGGCTGGGCCGGTACGTTCTGCTGACGCTCCGGCGCCGCGAAGCCGGCCGAGTCGCCGGCGGCGTGGCCGCCGAGTTCCAGCGACAGCCCGGCGCTCGGCAGGCCGGCGGCCTGCAGCTCCTGATGCAGCTGCGGCAGCGCGTCCCGCAACGCATCGCGGGCGGATTCGTTCGAGCTGGCAAGCTGAATCGTCATCGTGTCGCCGGCCAACCGGACGTGCAGGTTGACCGGTCCCAGTTCGGCCGGGTGCAGCGCGATGGTGAGCGAGTGGCTGCCGTCCCCGCTGGCCCGCAGCCGCAGCAGCGGAGCGGTCAGCTGCTGGGCGACCGGCTGCGCGAAGGCCGGCAGCGGCTGGCTGGCCTGCGGCTGGCTCGCCGGCTGCGGCTGAACGGTGGGCTGCGGCTGGCTGGTCGCCTGGAGCTGGATCGTAGGCTGCGTTGTCGGTTGTGGCTGGTCGGCCGGCTGGGGCGACGGTGTGGCGGTGGCATCCGGCCGGACCAGCGACGCTGCGTCCGGCGCGTCCGCCTTGTCGCGGTGGCCGGTGACCGGCGCGAGTTCGCCGGCGGCTGCGGAACTTGCCGGCTGAGCCGGCCGATCGTGCTGCGACGGTTGCGCTGCCGGGCCGTCCGAGGCGATCGGGCCGGCAGGGGCGTTCGAAGGCGCCGCGCCGGTGACAGGCGCCGCGCCGGTGACAGGCGCCGTGCCGGTGGCAGAAGGCAGGCCGGTCGGGGACGCCGCATCGGTCACGGAGATCGGGCCGGTGGCCGAGGTCGGCCCGGACGTGGGCTGCCCCGCCGGCATGGGCTGGCCAGCGGCGGCCGGCGCCGTCCCTCCGGCAGACCGACCGGCGCCCGGCGAGCCGGCCGGCGCCTGCAGCGATGCCGAATCGGCAGGGAATGCCGAACCGGCAGGGAATGCCGAATCGGTGCCGGACGGCTTTCCGGGAATCGACGGGCCGGCCGGTTGTGCCGAACCTGCCAACCGGGGCGGTTGAGCCGCGCCAGCCGCCCGCGGTCCGGAAGGTTGCTGGCCGCCGGTGGATTGCCCGACGCCGAGCTGCTCCGCCGCGATCTGCCCGTCCGGAACCAGGCCTGGTCCGGCCGGCTGCGCGCCGCCGGACTGGTCGGCGCTGCTCGGCGTGGTCGTGGCGTTCGTAGCGGTCGGGGCGGCCTGGCCGGCCAGCATCGGCAACAGCGCCGCGAGCAACTGGCTCGGGTCGGTCGGCTGCTCGCCGGCCCGCGAGCGGCCGGAGCTGGGCCGGTCGGAGCTGGGCCGGCCGGCGGCAGCACCGTCGGCGCCGGTCGCTGGCTCGTCGGCCTGGTTGGCGTTCGCCTGGTCGCCGTCGGTGGACTCCGGTGCCGACCCGTCCGATGTCTGCGCGAGCAGGGCGGCGAAGGATCCCGCCGAATCCGGCTCGCCGGCCGGCGCGGCGTCCACGGCGGGCACCGGGGCGGCCGGCACGGCGGCATTCAACATCACGGTCATGCCGCGGCTCCAGCCATCAATCCGGTGATCTTGGCAACGTAGTTCTGCGTTTCGGTATAAGGCGGAACACCACCGTACTGCTCGACCGCACCAGGCCCGGCGTTGTACGCGGCGAGCGCCAGCGGCACCGAGCCGAACCTGGTGAGGTAGCCGGACAGCAGCTGCGCGGCACCCTGCACTGCCTGCGCCGGATCCCACGGGTTCACGCCGAGGCCGTGCGCGGTGCTCGGCATCAACTGCATCAGGCCCTGGGCACCAACCGGGCTGACCGCGGCCGGATTGCCGCCGGACTCGGTCTCGGCCACCGCCGAGAGCAGGCCGGCCGGCAGCCGGTACTTCGACTCGTTCTGGGCGAAGAGGTTGCTGTAGGCGGCCACGCCGGCCAGGGCACCGGTCGGCGCAGCCGAGCCGAGCGGCGTCGGGGCAGCCGGCTCGGTACCGACAATCCGGCGGATGCTCGACGGCGTCTCGTAGACGCTCTGGATCTTGACGTGGTCACCGGGCTCCGGCGCGGCGATCATCATGTTGTTGCCGAGGTAAATGGCCACGTGGTGGGCGGGATCACCGAACGCCAGGATGTCGCCGGGCTGTGCCTGGTCCAGGCTCGGCACGGCGGTGCCGGCGTGCGCCTGGTCGGCCGCCACCCGGGGCAACGAGATGCCCAGGTCGCCGTAAGCCTTCTGCACCAGCCCCGAGCAGTCCAGGCCGGAGGTAGTAGTGCCGCCGAAGACGTACGGCACCCCGAGGTACTTCTCCGCCGAGGCGACCACCTCGGCACCGGTGGTGCCACCGGCGGGCGCGGCACCGGGCAGCCCCACCTGCGCGCCGCTGAGCGCGGCGGCGAACGTGCCAGCGGTGCCCGGAACCATGCCGGCGCCGACGCTGCTGCTGGCGGTGCTGGCTGGCCGTGGTGCCGGCGCCACGCCGACCGCCACCATCCTGGCCTGGATCTCTGAGATCCGGGCCAGCGTCGCCTGCACGCTCATCGCGGTCATCCGGCGGCCCTGCTCGCATGCCGGGCGATGCTGACGTCGTCCTGCTCCCGCTGCGCGAACGAACGCGCCTGCTCGGCAAGGGTGTCCTCGATCCGTTCCTGCATCTTCTCCACCGTCCGGCGGGACTTGGCAGCCTCGGCCAGCTCGCTCAGCTGGCCGGCCAGCCGGGCATCGGCGAACTGGAGCCGGTTGCGGGCCGCGGCCAGGCTGGCAAGTGCGGCCTGCTGGCCGGCGATCTCGGCGTGGAACTCAGCGACGGTCGCCGTCTCGGGCAGCGCCAGACCGGCCACCCGGCTCTGCTGCTCGGCAAGCTGGCCGGCAGCCCGGTCGGCCTCGCGGCGGGCGTTGGCCACCTGCTGGGTCAGCAGATCCTCCTGCACCTGCCGGGCTCGCAGCACGGTCGGCAGCCAGCGTCGCGGGCTCACGATTGCCCACCCTGCGCGCGGTCGGCGTCGGCCGGCATCCCGAGCGCTCCGGCCAGGCCGGCCCAGGTCTGCTCGACACTGCTTCGTTCAGCCATGTCCTGCTGCAGAAAGGCTTCCAACGCCGGCCACAGTGCCAACGCCTGGTCGGCCATCGGATTGCTGCCGGCCACGTAGGCGCCGATCTCCACCAATTCCTTGACATCGCGGCGCGCGGCCAGCAACTGGCGGGCCCGGCGGGCCAGCCGCTGCTGCTCCGGAGTGGTCACCGCGTTCACCACCCGGGACACCGACTCGAGCACGTCGATGCTCGGGAAATGCCCGGCGGTGGCCAGCCGGCGGTCCAGCACGATGTGGCCGTCCAGGATGGAGCGGGCGGTGTCGGCCACCGGCTCGTTGTGGTCCTCACCCTCCACCAGCACCGTGTACAGGCCGGTGATGGAACCGGATTCGCCGCCGCCGGCCCGCTCCAGGATCCGCGGCATCAGCGCGAACACCGACGGCGGGTAGCCGCGCGACGCCGGCGGCTCGCCGGCGGACAGCCCGACCTCGCGCTGGGCGGTGGCCAGCCGGGTGACGCTGTCCATCAGCAGCAGCACGTCCTGGCCCTGGTCGCGGAACCACTCGGCGATCCGGGTGGCCACGAAGGCAGCCCGCAGCCGCACCATCGGCGGCTGGTCGGAGGTGGCAACCACCACCACGGCGTTGCGCAGGCCCTCGGGGCCGAGGTCGTTCTCCAGGAACTCCCGCACTTCGCGACCACGTTCGCCGATCAGCGCCACCACGGTGATCTCGGCCGAGGTACCCCGGGTGATCATCGACAGCAGGCTCGACTTGCCGACGCCGGAACCGGCAAAGATGCCCATCCGCTGGCCGCGACCGACCGAGATCAGCGAGTCGATCGCCCGTACGCCCAGCGGCAGCGGCTGATCCACCCGGCGCCGGCTCAGCGCGGCCGGCGGCGCCATCTCGACCGGCACGTAGTCCAGCAGTCCCGGCAGCGGGCGGCCGTCCAGCGGCTTGCCCAGCCCGTCCAGCACCCGCCCGCGCAGCTGGCCGCCGACGCCGACCAGCAGCGGTCCGCCGGTCGAGCTGACCCGGTCGCCGTTGCCGATGCCGGCCATCTCACCGAGCGGCAGGCAGGTGCACTGATGCTCATCCACCGCGACCACCTCGGCCAGCACCGGCTCACCGCCGGTGCTGGAACCGTCTCCGATGGTCAGCAGGTCACCGATCCGGCCGGTCAGGCCGGAAACCGTCACCGAGAGTCCGACCACCCGGTTGACGTAGCCATAGATGCGCGGACGCGCCAGCTCCCGCAGCGAGCCCAGCCGGTGCTCGGCACGCAGCGCTACCGCGCCCGGGATGCTCGGCGCCACCGCGCCCGGGATGCTCGGCGCCACCGCGCCCGGGATGCCGCTCATCCGGCGTACTCCCGCAGCCGGGCCAGCGCGGCGGTCAGCCGGGCGTCGACGGAGGTGGCCGCCCAGCGGGCCAGGGCATCGCCCGGCACCAGCGTGGGGTCGCATTCCAGGCTGATCCGGCCCTGTGCGGTCGCGTCGATCGCCGCGATCAGCTCGGGCCCGTCCGGACCGGTCAGCGTGGCGTAGTCCCGGGCACTCAATCGGATGGTCACCGGCTGGCCGTCCGGCACCTCGTGCAGCACGCGGCGCACCGCGGCGGTCGCGGCGGTTGCCGGGTCGCTCAACTGCTGGCCGAGCAGCACCGCTGCCAGCTCCACCGCCGCGGCCAGCATCCGGTCGGACAGCTCATCGGTCACCTCGACCACGGTCTGGCGCACCTGGTCGGCTGCCTGCAGGACCGCCTGGACCGCGGAGGAGACCCCGGCAGCCTGTTCGCGGGTGGCGGCCTCCCGGTCCAGCCGTGCCTGTTCGGCCAGCACGGCCTCGCCGGCGGCCGCTTCGCGCAGTCCCTGCGACCAGCCCTGGGCGTAGCCGACGGCGCGGGCCTGCCGCAGCGCGGACTCCAAGAGCTCGGCCGGTGCCCCACCGCTGATCTGGAAGTCCGGAACCGCGACCGGTTGCTCGGCACCAGACGCGAAAGCACCGGACGCGAAAGCGCCGGACTCCGAAACGCCGGAGAACGACGCGGCGCCGGACAGCGCAGCGGTACTGGGCAACGAACTAGGCAACGAACTCGTCCGCATCGCCGCGGGCCACCACGATCTGGCCGGACTCCTCCAGCTCCCGGATCACCCGGACCACCTCGGTCTGGGCTTCCTCCACGCTCTGCACCCGGACCGGGCCGAGCAGCTCGATCTCCTCGGCCAGGGTGGCAGCGGCGCGCTCGGACATGTTCTTCATGATCTTGGTGTGCACCGTCGGGGCCACGCCCTTGAGCGCGATGGCGAGGTTGGCCACCTCGACCTGGCGCAGCACCAGCTGCACCGCCCGGTCCTCGAGGTTGACGATGTCCTCGAACAGGAACATCCGGCTGCGCACCTCGTCGGCCAGCTCCGGGTCGCGTTCCTCCAGGCCTTCCAGGATCAGCTTCTCGGTGCCGCGGTCGGCGCGGTTGATGATGTCCACCAGCGGCTGCACACCACCCACCGCGGACAGGTCGGACGGCACCAGCAGGGTCGCCATCCGGCGCTCCAGGTTCGCCTCGATCTGGTGGATGATGTCCGGCGAGGTGCGGTCCATGGTGGCGATCCGGTGGGCCACCTCGGCCTGCAGGTCCGAACCGAGGCCGGCCAGCACCTTCGACGCCAGCGGGGCCGGCACGTGTGCCAGCACCAGGGCGATGGTCTGCGGGTGCTCGTCGGCGATGAAGTTCAGCAGCTGCCGGGCATCGGCGTGCTGCAGGAACTTGAACGGAACGTCGAACATGGTGGTGGACAGCCGGTCCAGGATGGCGCCGGCGCGGCTCTCCCCCAGCGCCGACATCAGCAGCGCCCGGCTCTGCTCGATGCCGCCGCGCACCCCGGAACCGCCGGAGGACTGCAGCATCCCGAACTCGGTCAGCACCGCGGCCGAGACCTCGGCGGACACGTCGCCGGCCCGGGCGATCTCGGTGGCCAGATCCTCGATCTCGGTGTCCGACATCTGGGCCAGCACCCGGGCCGAGGCGTTGCGGTCGAGCTGCAGCAGCAGGATCGCGGCCTTGCGCCGGCCGGTCATGCCCCGGGTCAGGTTCTCCGGCGGCTCGGCGGCCGGAGCGACCGCCTGCGCGGCGGCCAGCGGGGTGCCGATGGTGGACACGGTGGCAAGCGTTTCAGCCATGGATCAGCTCTCCTTCGTGTTCAGCCAGGTGCGCAGCAGCCGAGCGACCTCTTGCGGCTCGTTATCTGCCATCTCCGCCAGATCCCGTTGCCGGGCAAGGTGAATCGCTGCCTCGCGGTTCTGCGGGACGATCTCCTTCGGCGCCGGCGGCAGCGTGCCGTCGTTCAGCGAGGCCAGCAGCGCGTCGAGGTCGTCGCCGGAGTCGTCGTCGCGGCGGCGCTTGCGGCCGATCACCAGGCTGGCGACCACCACGATGAGCACGATCAGCACCACGCCGCCGGTCTTGAGCATCGAGATCAGCTGCTCGTGGCTCTTGGCGGCGGCAGCGGCGGCGGCGGCCTTCTTGGCCGCGGCGGCAGCGGCATCGGCCGCGCTGATGGTCGATCGGCTCGGCGTTCAACGGTGAGCGAGTCGCCGCGCTGGGGGTTGAACCCGACCGCGTTGCCGACCAGGCTGCTTCACCTGGTTCTGGTCCACCTGCGCGGCGTACTGCTTGTCCAGCAGCACTGAGATGCTCTGCGACTTCGGCCCGCCCTGGGCCGCGTCGGTGATGACGTTGCTGCTGCCGACCGCGTTGTCTGGCCACGTTGCTGGTGCTCTTGTAGCCACCGGCGCCGGTTCCGGTGCCGGGCGCCGGCGGTCGGGCTGGGCGAGGTCGCGCCGAGCACGCCGTTGCCAGCCGCGGCCGCACCCGGCGCCATGGTCTCCATCGAGGGGGACACCGCGGTCGGCGGCGCGCCGCTGACGTACACCGGCAGTATTGGTGACCGAGTGGGTCTTGTCGTAGTTCAGGTCACGCCGGCCACCTGCACCTCGTAGTGCCCGGCGCCGACGAGGGGGTCCAGCGATGTCGGCGATCTTGCCCTGGGCCTGCTGGTCGTAGGCGGTGGTGGCCGCGGTCCTGGTCCTCCGCGGTGGTACCGGTGACGCCGGAACCGGCGGCGGAGCAGCACCTTGCCGGAGGAGTCGGAGACGCTGACCTCGTCCGGGGTCATGCCGGGGACGCTGGACGACACCAGGTTCACGCACCGATTGCACCTGCAGGAGGTGAGCGTGGTGCCCGGGTCGACCGTCAGCAGCACCGAGGCCGGTGGCTTCTGGCTGCCGTCGTTGAACACGTTCTGCTGCGGGATCGCCAGGTGCACCGAGGCGTCCAGCACGCCGTTGATCGACTTGATGGTCCTGGCCCAGCTCGCCTTCCAGAGCCCGCTGGTAGTCCACGTGCTGCTTGAACTCCGAGGTGGTGATGCCCTCCTGGTCGAGCAGGCTGTAGCTGGAGGTGGTCGAGGACGGCAGGCCGGCGGCGCTCATCGCCAGCCGGCTGGAGTAGACGTCCTTGCTGCGGAACCAGGATCTCGGTGCCGTTTGCGGCCAGCTTGTACGGCGTCTTGTTGGCGTTGAGCTTGTCGATGATGCCGCTGGCGTCGGTCGGCGACAGGTTGGTGAACAGCGGGGCGTAGCTGGGCTTGGCCGCCCAGCTGGAGAACAGGAAGCCACCGATGACCAGGCCCAGCGCGGCGGCGATCGTGACCGCCTTCTGACCTGGCGTGAAGGCCAGGAAACCGCGCCAGAACCGCTGCAGGGTGGCCAGGATCTTCTGCTGCATGGTTTAGGCCTGCATTCCCATGATCTGGTTGAAGGCGTCGATGCCCTTGGTTCGGATGGCGGTGGCCAGTTCGGTCACGAGCGAGGCCTGGGTGGCCGCGATGGTGTAGTCGTGGATGTCGGTCAGGTCACCGGTGGCCGCCTTGACCGCCAGCGAGTCGGCCTTGTCCTGGGTGGATTCGACGGCGTTCAGGCCCTTGGCCAGCATCGTGGCGAAGTCGTTGCCGCCGGCCGAAGCGCCGGCGGTCGCGTCGGTGCCGGAACTCGGCAGGCTCGGCTGCACCGGCAGGGCAGCGCTGATCGCGCTGATCGCGGGAACGGTCATGTCAGCGGTTCTTTCCGATGTTGATGGCGGCTTCGTAGACGTCGCGGGCACGGTCGACCACGGCAGCGTTGGCCTGGAAGCTGCGCTGGGCCATGATCAGGTTGCCCATCTGCTCGCCCATGTCGATGTCGGGCATGCCGCACGTAGCCCTTGGCGTCGGCCAGCGGGCTGCTCGGCAGGTAGGTCAGCCGGCCGGCCGGATCGCTCTTGCGCAGGTCACTCACCTCGACTCCGCCGCCGGTTCCGGTGCCGCCGTCGGCGATCTCGGATACCTCCAGGTAGGACGCCTGGAACGCCGGGCCGGACGTGGGCTTGACGGTGTTGACGTTGGCGATGTTGTTGGCCAGCACGTCCATCCAGCTGCGCATGGTGGACAGGCCGGTGCCCGAGGTGTTGATGGCGGAGAAGATAGACATCCGGCTCAGCCCTTGATCACGGTGTCGATGAGGTTGAACTTGGCCGACATGGCGCCGGAGAGCAGCGAGTACTGCATCTGGGTCTTCTCGTCGGTGACCGTCTCGGTGTCCAGGTCGACGTTGTTGCCGTTGACACCGGGCGTCTCCCCGGTCGGGGTGATGCTGAGTTGGGCCGAGCCGGGATCGCCGGCGGCAACCGCCGCCCGCAGGCTGTCCTCGAAGGACACCGAGCTAGCCGAGAAGTTCGGCGTCTCCAGGTTGGCGATGTTGTTGGCGCTCACCCGTTCCCGCTGAGCCAGCGCGGACAGCGCGGTGCTGAGCGTGACGGAGGCAATGTCGTCGAGCACGGTGGGAAAACCTCCTAATGCGAGGGCCTTCGCCGATCCGTGGCGGAGAGGGTGAGCGATCCGTGCTCGTAGCTCCACATCGGCCGTGTCTGTTCCAAGTTAAGTCACTTTGCGGAATCACCCGGTTACGCGGTGAAAACAAACCGACCGGACGGCTCAGGCCCGCAGATCCAGCAACAGCGGCGCCGGGACGGTCTCGGCCGGCGTCCGGGGCCGGCTCAGCGCGGGGGCGGCGGCCAGCTGCCGGGACAGCTCGGCACGTAGTTGATGCTGCTGTTCCAGCAGCTGCTGGGCGCGCAGCACGAGCTCCGGCCGGGATGGCGGCAGCGCCGGTGGGTGCCACGGAGTGACCGGCGACAGCAGCTCGCCACGGCGCAGGCCTTCGGCCAGCAGCGTGGTTTCGTCCTCCAGCTCGGCGAGCACCTGCTCCCAGGTGGCTGGCGGCTGGCTAGCCAACGCGCAGCACGGCCGGGGTGGCAGAATCGGCCACCGCCAGCTGCTCCTCCGCCTGCTGCCAGGTGGCCGCGCAGGTCGGAGACGATCTTGCTGAGCAGGGCCAACCGGCCCGGCCGCGGTTCGCCATTCTCGGCGATCAACTCGCCGAGCAGGTAGCCGTACAGCGAGGCCAGGTCGCCGGCACCGGCCCACGCGGCCTGGTCCAGGCTGCCGAGCAGTTCGGCGACGATCTGCTGCGCGTGCTGCAGGTGGTCGCGCACGCTGGGCTCGCCGGCGTCCTGGGCGGCCTGGGCACGCTGGATGTCCAGCCACAACCGGTCGTAGAGCAGCACGATCCGGCGCGCCGGGGCTCGCCGTGGCAACGGCATCGGCGAGGTAGCGGGCGCGCGCTGCGTCGACCGGCACGAGAATCAGCTCCCTTACTGCGCGATCAGTTGGACTTGGAGTCGGAGTTGGAGTTGCTCATCGAGGACAGCGCCTGGTTCAGCCAGCTGGAGGTGGAGTTCAGCTTGGACAGCGCCACCTCCATCGCGGTGTACTTCGCCTGCAGGGCGGTCTGCTGATCGGCCAGCCGGGTGTCCCAGTTCGAGATCTGCTTGTTCAGGTTGGCCACCTGGGTGGTGCCGGAGGTGATCAGCGGGCTGACCGTCTGGGTGGAGGCGTTGCTGGCCAGCCCAGCCAGCGCACTGGCCAGGCCGGAGATGCTGGTCTGGGTCTGCGCCGGGTCGGCGGCGTAGCCGGCGGCGAAGGCGTCGGCGTCGAACTTCAGCGTGCCGGTCGAGGTCAGCTGGATGCCGCTGGTGGCGTAGCTCTTGCCGCTGGCGTCGCCGTGGCTGATGGCGGCCAGGACGCTCTGGGTGATCGCGTTGATCTGGTAGTTACCCTCCAGCACCGCGCCTTTGCCGGTGTCGTTGGACAGCTCGCCGAGCACCGCGTTGGCCGCGTCCGATCAGCGCCTTGACCTTGTCGCTGATCGCGCCGGCGTCGCTGCCGACCGAGACGGTCACGTCGCTGGCCACCGCGCCGACGGTGAAGGTCACGCCGGGCACCACGCCGTTGAAGGTGTTGGTGGAAGAGGAAACCGTGTAGCCACCGGCGGCCGGGTCGCCCACCGCGACCTTGGCATCCTGCGCGGCGACCAGGGTCTGCGGGGCGGTGTCCAGGCCGCTGATCGCTGAAGGAGCCGGCCACTCCGGTCGAGGTCGCGGTGAACTGCAGCACCTGGCCGGAGTCGGTATTGACCACGGCGGCCCGCACGCCCACCCCGGCGCTGTTCACCGCGGCGGCGACCCCTGCGGCGCTGCCATCGGCCAGCGTGACGTGGTGCACCACGCCGGCGTGGTCGGTGATGTCGATGCCGTTGGGCGGGTTGGACACCACGGTGGAGGCGGTCACGGCCAGCGTGCTGATCTGCGCGGTGGCCAGTTGGGTCACGTCGAAGGTGGCCGAGGTGCCGGCGATGGCGTTTGCGCTGGTGCTCGCGATCACCGCGGAGTTCGACGAGCTTGCCTTGGTCGCTCCCCAGGCCTGCTGGACGGCGGTCGGCGGCATCGTGGAAGGCGGTGAGCTTGGTGTTGATGGCCTGGAAGGCGCTGACGACGCTCTGCTCGGTGGAAAGCTGGTTCTTCAACGCGGTCTGCGGCTGGGCCGCGACCGCCATCAGTTGGGAGATCAGCGAGGTGGTGTCGATGCCGGACGAGAGTCCGCTGATCGAGAAGGTGCTCACCTGCATATCCTCCGGTGCTTGAACCGAGGCTCGGGAACCGAGCCTTCGTGAAACGGCGCTCGGTCGTGGTCGGGACGTCTGCAATCCCGACCACGACCGAGCAGTCCATGCGGCAGTAGCCTTGCCCGGTTTGCGGGCCCTGCCGCCGGCGGACGCCGGCGGCAGGCTGGTTACTACTGCAGCAGCTTCAGGATGGCCTGCGGAGCGGAGTTGGCCTGGGCCAGCACCGAGGTGGCAGCCGAGGTCAGGATCTGCGCCTGGCTCATCGCCGTGACCTCCGTCGCCAGGTCGGCGTCGGTGATGTTCGAACGCGACGCGGTCACGTTCTGGATCGTGGTCTGCAGGTTGTTGATGGTGTAGCTCAGCTGGTTCTGGGTGGCACCGATCTGGGACCGGGAGGCCGACACCGTGGCGATCGCGGCGTCGATCGTGTCGATCGCGCTCTGAGCGCCGGCGGTGGTGGAGACGTTGACCCCGTTGACGCCCAGGGTGGTGGAGTCCGCCGAGGTCAGGGTCAGGGTCAGCTGCTCGTTGGCGCTGTTGTTCGCGCCAACCTGGAAGGTGCCGCTGTAGGTGCCGTCCAGCAGCTTGGTGCCACCGAAGGCGGTGGTCTTGCTGATGTTGTCCAGCTGGGTGTTCAGGTTGGTGATCTCGGACTGCGCGGCAGCCTGGGCGGCGGAGTCCTGCGAACCGCCGTTGGCAGCCTGCACGGCCAGGTCACGCTGGCGCTGCAGGATCTGCTGCACAGTGTTGAGCGCACCGTCGGCGATCTGGGCGACGTTGGTGCCGTCCTGCGCGTTGCGCACCGCCTGGGTGAGGCCGTTGATCTGCGAGGTCAGGCCCTGGCTGATCGACAGGCCGGCCGCGTCGTCAGCAGCCTTGTTGATCCGCAGGCCGCTCGACAGCTTCTCGAACGCGTCCTGCAGGGAAGCCTGGTTGGCCGACAGGTTGCCGTAGGCGTTGAGCGCGCCGACGTTGGTGTTGATGCGGAGACTCATTGGGTTTCCTCCTGAAACGTGAGAGTCCAGTTCCTACGACCCGCGGTCTGCGGGCCGTCGCCGTCCATCCGTGGATCGGCTCGTAGATAGCTTCGGCGGGGACGCATCGCACTTGAGGTGTTAGTGGGCAAAAAGGTGCGAGGCCGGTCGAGACCGGCCTCGCGAAGGGGGTGCTGCCTGCTGCCCCGGCCAAGGGCCGGATACGGAAGGCTATATATACGTGCTCAGGCGATGGAGCTGTGGCTGGTGCGGCGCGCCACCTCGCCGAAGACGTTGGAGACCTGTAGCCGGCTGGCCAGGCTGCCGCGAGCGGCCACCGCCGCGGCGTAGCTGGCGATCTTGGCGCCGCTGCGTCCGGTCGGCTCCGGCACGGCGGCGGTGTCCGGCTCGGCGGCCGCCATGCCGTGGCGAAGCAGCTTGAGCGCCTCGGCCCGCAGCTGGGAGATCCGGGATTCGGTGACGCCAAGTTCGGCGGCGATGTCGGCCATCTGGCGCTGCTCGAAGAAGTAGGCCTGCACCACGTGCCGCAACCGTTCCGGCAACTCGGCGATGGCGTCGTGCAGGTAACCCAGCTGCTCGCGGTCGATGACCAGCTGCTCCGGCCCGCGCTGGGCGTCCGGCACCATGGCCGCGCCGGTCTCGGGGGCGAAGCCCTGCAGGCTGAGCACGCTGGCCCGGTGCACGTCGGCGTCGATGCTGCCGAGCTCGGAGATGCTGACGCCGAGCACCTCGGCCACCTCGTGCGGGCGGGGCGAGCGGCCCAGGCTGACCGACAGCTGGTTGCGGGCCGTCTCGACCTCGCGGGCCCGGCCACGCACCGAGCGGCTGGCCCAGTCCATCGAGCGCAGCTCATCGACCAGCGCGCCCCGGATCCGGATGGCGGCGAACCGAGCGAACGGGACGCCCCGCGACTCGTCGTAGCCCTGCGCGCTCAGGACCAGCGCGGCCATGCCGGCGGAGGTGAGGTCGTCGCGGCCGATGTGGGCCGGCAACCGGGTCATCGTCTCGCGGACGATGTGCCCCACCAGGGCCAGGTTGTCGCGGACGAGCGCCTCGACCGTGGCGCTGCACGCCTTGGCCTCGGCGGATGTTGCCCGACCGGACGGAGCCTGGCTCGAGGCCTTGGTCGTCGAAGTCATCGTCATCGTTCAACTCATCTCTGCAGCGAGTGGTGCGGTGGTCCTTCGCGTTAGGTTTCTGCTAGTTCAGCTCCCTAACACGGGCTTAATGTATTGCCTGCGTTAAGGAATGCCTACCCAGAGTCATGTGATCTCGCTCACATCGATGTAACTGCGGCGTGTCGCCTTCCCGGAACGGATCCGTGTACCGCGGCTCGTGGTAGTTCCGTGGACCGCCCAGCAGGTGCCTTTTCGCGCCCGTGCCGGCACCGGACGAAACCGCCCAACCGGACGCCGCCGCGCGTTCAAGTACGGCCCCCCGATGCCGATGGAGACCTTGTACCTGAAGGGAGTGGTGAGGTAGTCAGAATGAAGACGACTACGGGAAGTACAGCGATGGGGTTCGCCGAGGTTTCGACGATGCTGTGGCGCGAACGGGACGCGCTGCAACTGCTGCTTTTCAAGCTGGTCGAAGAGCAATTGATCGTCAGCTCCGGCCGGACGCGCTGGCTCCCGCAGGCCAACGAGGAGATCGAGTTCGCCCTCGAGCAGCTACGTGGCACCGATGTGCTGCGGGCCGCCGAGACCGATGCGATCGCCGAGGAGTTGGGCCTGCCCTCCCCCGCCACCCTGACCCAGCTGGAAGCCGCCGCGGACGAGCCATGGGCGACGCTGTACGCAGACCACCGCCGCGCCCTGGTGGCCCTGATCGCCGAGGTGGAGCAGGTGACAGCGGAGAACCGCACGCTGCTGACCGCCGGCGCCCGGGCGATCCGGGAGACGCTGCTGTCGGTGTCGGCCACGGTGCAGACCTATGACTCCCGGGGTACCGCCGCCAGCACGGAGACCGGCCCGCTGCTGATGGACGAGCAGGCATGAACGCGACCACGAAGGCGCCGGTGGACCGATGAGCTCCTTCTCCGGCCTGACCGATGCGCTGACCGCGCTGAACTCGGCCCGCTACGGCCTGGACGTCACCGGCCAGAACATCTCCAACGCCAATACGCCCGGCTACGTCCGGCAGCGTGCCGACCTTGCCGAGGCCGGCCCGGTGGCCGGCGTCGCCGCCCTCTACGCGACCCAGCATGCCGACAGCACGGTTACCGTGTCTGGCACCAGCCGCCTCAATGATCCGGTGGTCGATATGCGTGCCCGTAGCGAGCACGGCCGCAACAACTACCTGCAGACCTCGGCCGGCAACCTGTCGTCGGTGGAGGACCTGTTCGACGAGCCCAGCGACAACGGGCTGGCCGAGCAGCTCAATGACTTCTGGAACTCCTGGGCGGCGGTAGCCAACAACCCGGGCGACAGCGCGGCCCGCAACGTGGTGCTGCAGAAGGCCGGCGCGCTGGCCGGCACCCTGAACGAGGCCAGCGCCGCGCTCGGCCGGCTGAACCAGTCGATGACCGACCAGGCCAGCTCCGCGCTCACCCAGATCAACACGGCGACCAGCCAGTTGGCCCAGTTGAACAGCGCGATCGCGGTCGGCACCGCCACCGGCGCCACCGACAACCAGCTGCTCGACCAGCGCGACAGCCTGCTGATGACCCTGTCCAACCTGGCCGGGGCGCAGTCCACCATCAACTCCGACGGCACCGCGACGGTGAGCATCGGCGGCCAGACCGTGGTCAGCTCGACCACCGCCACCGCGGTGTCGGTCAACCCCAGCAACCAGTTGCTGGTCGGCGGCAGCCCCGCCGGCACCGCCGGCGGCCAACTGCAGGGCCTGCTCGACGGCCTCACCACCGCGCTGCCGAACTACACCGCCCAGCTCGACGCGGTCGCCGCCGCGCTGGCAAACACCACCAACTCGGCGCAGACCAGCGGCTACGACCTGGCCGGCAACCCCGGCGGCCCGCTGTTCACCGGCAGCACCGCCGGAACCATCGCAGTGGCGGTCACCGACCCGACGCTGCTGGCCGCCTCGGGCACGCCGGGCGGCAACCTGGACGGCTCGGTGGCGCTGTCGATGTCCCATCTGGGGAACTCGACCACCGGCCCGGACGCCAGCTACCGGACGCTGATCGGCACGCTGGCCACCGACTCCCAACGGGCCAGCCAGCAGGCGACCGTCCAGCAGTCGGTGACCGACAGCGTGGACGCGCTGGCCCAGTCCTCCTCCGGCGTCAGCATCGACGAGGAGACCACCAACCTGCTCACCTACCAGCGGGCCTACCAGGCCAGCTCGCGGGTGCTGACCACGGTCGATGAGACCTTGGACGTCCTGATCAACCACACCGGAACGGTGGGCCTGTAGCCATGTTGCGAGTCACCGAGGGCTCCACCAGCCGCGGCGCGCTGGTCGGACTGCAGGCCAGCGCCGGCCGGTTGTCGGCGCTGCAGCAGCAGCTGTCGTCCGGCCGGCAGATCACCAGGCCGTCGGACAACCCGACCGGCACGGTGAGCGCCCTGCAGTTTCGCGCCCAGCTGAAGCAGCTCAGCCAGTACCAGGCCAGCGCCACCGATGCGCTTGGCTGGTTGACCACGGTGGACAGCGCCTACTCGAGCATCTCTGGCCAGCTGCAGCAGGTCCGCACCCTGGTGGTGCAGGGCATGAACACCGGCACCGGCAGCGCCAGCTCGAACGAGGCGCTCGCCCAGCAGGTCGATCAGGCCCGGTCCTCGCTGCTGTCACTGGCCAACGCCAGCTACCTGGGCCGCCCGGTCTTCGGCGGCACCACGGCCGGCTCGGTCGCGTTCGACAGCTCTGGCAACTACGTCGGTGACAACGGGACGGTCAGCCGCACCGTCGGGCCGAACACGACGGTCGACCTGAACACGCCCGGTACCACCGGGTTCGGCCCGAACGGCAACAACCTCTTCGACCTGCTGTCCACCATCTCCAACGACCTGCGCACCAACCCCAGCGGGCTCGGCGCCGACCTGACCGCGCTGGACGCCAGGCAACTGGCCATCACCAGCGACCAGTCCCTGGCCGGTGCCAAGTATCAGAGGATTCAAGGCGTGCAAACGAGCAGCAATGCCAACACGATCCAGCTGAAGTCTCAGCTGTCGGACCTGCAGGACATCGACCTGGCGGACATGGCCGTCCAGGTGAGCACCGCCAACGCCGCCTACCAGGCTGCGCTGGCCACAACAGCGAAGGTCAGCCAGATCTCGCTCCTGGACTTCTTGAGGTAGACCGTGACCAGCGCCCTGTACCAGCGGCCGGCGACCCTGCCGGCGCAGATCACCTTCACCGCACCGATCCCCGGCTTCGAGGCCGAGCGGGACTTCGACGTCGCGGCCCTGGACGCGCATGGCGTGCTCTACACGCTGCGGTCCCGCCGCACGCCGGGCCTGCGTTTCGTGGTGGCCGCGCCGGGCCGGTTCTTCCCGGACTACAAGCCGTCGCTGATGCCCGCCGACGTGGCCGCGCTGGGAGTGGCCGACGGCGACGAGGTGCTGCTGCTGGTAGTGGTCACGGTGACCCACTCGATCGCCGATGCCACCGCCAACCTGCTCGCGCCGATCGTGATCGCCGCCGGGCGCGGCACCGCGGTCCAGCTGGTGCTTCCGGACACCGACCTCCCCCTGCGCGCACCGCTGCTGTCCCGGGCAGGCTAGCGTTGAGGCGGGACACCGTCGTGTCCCTTTTGGGCTGGTCCTCGCGGGAGCGTGTCTGTGCTGATTCTGACCCGTCGGGTGGGCGAAAGCATCGTCGTCGGCGATGACATCGTGCTCACCGTGTTCGAAGTTCGTGGTGACGCCGTGCGGATCGGCATCGACGCGCCGCGATCGGTCCGGGTGAACCGCAAGGAAGTGTACGAGGAGATCCAGCGATCCAATGAGCAGGCCGTATCCACCAGCGACGATGCGCTGGACGCGCTGCGCAGCGCCATCGAGACGGAGCCGGGCGAGCGCTAGTTTTTCCCGGTTCGTACCCGGACACGCGCCTGATTTCCCCGCGTTCACAGCTTTCCGACGCCGCCAGTCCTACGGTGAGCCATGACCCGGATGCCCGAGCAGGGAGCCGAAGTCCAGCTGCGCGACCAGCACGGCAGCGCGCATCGCAGCGAGGTGGTCGAACGCGATCAGCAGGTGCCCGGCACCTTGCTGCTGTCCCCGCCGGATGACCTGCCGGCCGACTGCCCGTTCACGCTCGGCACCCGACTGCTGGTCAGCTGGCCGGACGACCACTCCTACTGGGTGCTGCCGGTGGTGCTGGTCGAGCTGAAGCCGTCCGGTCAGCAGCAGTTGTTGGTGGCCGAGGTCGATGACGATGCCTGGCGGGAGGAGCGGCGCCAGTTCGCCCGATCGATCCTGGACGCGGGGGTCGAGATCGACCTGGACGTGGTCGATGAGAACGACGAGCCGGGCCCGGTCGGGGTTGCCACCGAGCTGATCGACCTGTCCGAGGTCGCCCTGCGCGGCATCGTGCGCCCGGACTACCGGGACTGGTTCGCACCCCAGGTGCCGGTCACGGTCCGGCTGAATCTGACCGGCGACCGCTTCGACATCTCCGGCACCGTGCTGCTGGCCAAGCCGGCCGCGCGGCTGGATCACGGCCTGGAGGTGGTCATCATGTTCGACCGGCCAGTTCCCCGGGCGGACGAGCTGCGCAGGCACATCGTCAAGCAGCAGGACCAGTAGCGTCCTGGGCCGGCCTGCGCGCCGGCTCAGTCCTTCGCGCCGGTCGGCTGGTGGAGGCCTTCGCGCCGGTCGGCTCGTGCGGGCCGGTCCGGTCAGTCGCGGCTGCGGCGCAGGTTGCGGACCATCAGCAGGGTGAGCAGCAGCCCGGCACCGCCGATCACCGCCATGCCGACCGGCGAGCTGGCTTTCGCCATCAGGCTCGCCTTGGCCTCGTCGGCCAGCCGCTTGGGCGCGAGCCGGTCGGCCAACTGGTCGACGGAGGTGGCAAGCCTGTCCCGCGCCTGCTCCAGTTCGACCCGGATCTCGGCTGCTTCGCGTTCGGCCACGCCGCCCTCCCCCATCTGCTCGCCCGTCGGCTGCCAGCCTAGCTGCCGATAGGGTATGCGCATGACGCAACGGCTGGCGGCCGGCGATCCCGCCCCGCAATTCACCCTGCCCGACCCCGACGGCCACGAGGTGCGGCTGGCCGACCTGCGCGGCCGGCGGGTGATCGTGTACTTCTACCCCGCCGCGTCCACTCCCGGCTGCACCAAGCAGGCGTGCGACTTCCGAGACAGCCTGGCCAGCTTCACCGGCGAGGGCTACGCGGTGCTCGGCATCTCGCCGGACAAGCCGGCCAAGTTGGCCCGCTTCCGCGACGCCGAGGGACTGACCTTCCCGCTGCTGTCCGACCCCGACCGGACCGTGCTCGAGGCCTACGGCGCGTACGGGGAGAAGAAGCTGTACGGCAAGACGGTCACCGGCGTCATCCGGTCCACCTTCGTGATCGACCCGGACGGCAAGGTCGAGCTGGCCCAGTACGGGGTGAAGGCCACCGGGCACGTGGCCAAGTTGCGCCGAGATCTGGGGCTGGACGCCGCCTGAACCGGCTCACCTGCTTCGGTAGGCTGGCCGGGCAACGCTGGGGCCGTAGCCCAATTGGCAGAGGCACACGGTTTAGGTCCGTGCCAGTGGGGGTTCGAGTCCCCCCGGCCCTACGCAGTGAGACCGGGTGCTGAACTGGGCTAGCAGTCAGTCCCTCGCGGCCAATGTCGAGGGCTATCGCGCGCCGAAGCGCGGCCGAGACTGCACGAGAAGCAGTGGTTTCACAACACCCGCGCCAGAAAGGAATCAATTGCGGCATATATCCGCGGCCGAACGGGCGCGTCCTGCAGTAGGGCGAGCGCGTGTTCGTTGCCCGGCACCACGAGCAGCGTGTCCGGGCCGCGGTGTGCCGCCGCGATCGCGGCGCTGGTTCCGCGCGGGAAGACCCAGTCGTCTTTGCTGGATATGAGCAAGATCGGCCCAGGATACGTGGCGAGCGAGCGGATGGTGGGGAAGCCTTCCTCCGGCGACGGCCCACCGCTGACCGAGATCACGCCGACCACCGGCCGCCCGAGCCGCGACGCCACGCCAAGCCCGACGAGGGCGCCGCGCGAGAACCCTCCGACCACAACTCGGCGAGCGCCGTCGGTGATCAATGCTCGCGTTGCGCGGGACATGTCCGCCGCATAACTGGAACTCCCGATGGTATTCCAGTTGAAGATGGCGACGTGATAGCCGAGCGCCTGCTCACGCTCGGCGAGCGGCAGCATCTGGCAGATGTCACCGTCCGCCTGCGCACCGAGCGCGATCCCGCGGGGTCCAGTCCCCAGCAGCAGGACCGCGTTGACGGCAGCAGCGGGCGAAGGCAGGTATCGGTGTCGCCCGGGAATCGGTACTCCGCAAGGCGGCGCGCCAGGCGACAATGATGGCTTGGTCGCGGTGGTCATCGTCAACTTCGGCGAACTACGCGGGCGAGACGTGCTTGAACAACTCGTGATGATCAACGCCGCCCCGGCAAGCAAGCAGCCGACCACGCGGGCCAAGCTTCTCGTAGCCGCGCCGTAATGGTCCGCGTCGGAGCGGTGGTGCAGGCACGACCGGTTCATCGGGTTCGCCTCCCGGAGCATCGTCTCGATGAGACGATGCTCCCGAGAATGACCGTTCCGCAACACGACACCACCACGCTGGTCGTGCTCGGGCTGGTGGCGCTTCACCCCGGTTCCGGCTACGACCTCGGCCGCTTGGCGGAGCGAAGCGTGGGCTACTTGTGGGCGGGGGCAGGGCGACAGCGCATAACGACCTGAGGCTGGTCGCACCGCTTGGGCAGTTCAGTCGCGCAGAGTCGGCCAACAGGGGGCTTACACACCTCGTCGACCACCTGGTACTCGCGCGCTGCTGAGAAGTGGTGGTTCAGGCTTCACTGTGCAGTCGGCCTGCCATCGCGAATGGTCACGATCGAGTCGCAGCGCTGCGCCACCTCAGGATCATGGGTGGCCAGCACGATCGTGGTACCTCGCTCGCGCGACAGGCCCAGCAGAAGGTCCAGCACCTCGTGAGCGGTGGTCGAGTCGAGGTTGCCGGTGGGTTCGTCGGCGAGGATCAGCAACGGATCGTTGATCATCGCGCGGGCGATGGCGACGCGCTGTTGCTGCCCGCCGGACAGCTTGGCCGGCAGCGACTTCTCCCGGCCGGCCAGCCCGACCGCGGCCAGCAGCTCCCGGGCCCGAGCGGCCTTGTCGAAGTCGGTCCGGATCGGCAGCACCGGCGCGAGGACATTGTCCTGGGCGGTGAGCGCCGGCAGCAGGTGGAACTGCTGAAAGATGAAACCGACGCTGCGTCGATACCGTGCCAGTGACCGGCCGCGCATGGAGGAGACGTCCTCACCATCGATCTCCACCGAACCGGAGGTGACCGCGTCGATCGCGCCGATGAGATGCAGCAGCGTCGACTTCCCCGAACCGGACGGGCCGACCAGGGCGGTGACGCTGCCGGGGTCAATGGTCAGATCCACGTGATCGACGGCGTTCAGTACCCGGCCGTCGCTCAACGTGTAGGTCTTGACGAGATCGCGAATCTGCACCCGCGCGCCGCGCCCGGTCGTCACGCCCACCTCATACCTCGCTGCTCAGCAGCCGGGCCGTCGGAAGCCGCCGCAACATGGTTGCGGGCAGCAAGCTCACGATCATAGTCGCAATCGTTGCCGAAACGGCGATGGCAAGTGCCACCCACCAGGTGTTGACAGGCGTCCGATGAGTCAGCAGGCCGGTCAACTCGACGCCGAGTACGCCGCCGATAGCCGAACCGAGGCCGGCCAGGATCGCAGCTTGGCTCACCACCAGCCGGGCGATCGTCGTCTCATACCAGCCGGCTGCCTGCAAAGCGGCATAGCGCGGCGCCTGCTCCTTGATGTCGAGATACAGGATGTCGCCGACCGCAGCTAATCCGAGCGCGATCATCAGGATGGCGGCGACCAGATCGGCGCTGCGGACCTGAACGTCTATCGCGTCCCCCAGCAGCGAGCCCACCACCGCGCCGTGGAAGGCGGCCTTGATACCGAGCAGGACGGTGAGCGCCGAGACGCCGAGCGCCAGCGCGACCATGCCGAGGATCAGGCGCCCCGGCGTGCGGAGCAAGGACAGCACGGCGAGCCCGCCAATACCGCGGATGCGCATACTGCTCCGGGCGGCTATGACCGGCTCGTGCACCGCCGCGATGGGATCGGAACGTGACGCTCGCCAGGCCGGCACCAGGCCGGCGAGCGCAGCCAGCACTACTGCGGCCGGAACGGCCAGCAACGACCTACTCCAACTCAGGTGATCGTCCAGCATCGATCCGATCGGTACCGCTACTGCCGCGGCGAGCACGCCGGCGATCACACCGATGGCCACGACCTCACCCAGGATCGTCCGATACAGCCGAGCCCTGCCCCAGCCGAGACAGCTCAGCACCGCCAACTCGGTGCGTCTGGCCCGGACGGCGGCGCTGGTGGCGTTGGCCACCACCAGCGAACACACCAGCAGGATAAGGATGAACAGCACCAAGCTCTTGCGATCGACCTGGTGCAGCAGCCGCACCGCGACGCCCTTCTCGACCCAGTTCTCCGACACGACCAGCGCCGGGGCGCCATGCGCGGTCGGCGGCAGGTTGACCAGCGTCGGTGTGGGTGAGGAACCGATAGTGATGTCAATGTCCAGCCCGGTCGCTTGCTGGATGGCGGTGGCGACCAGCCGAACTCGCTCCCGGCTGACCGCGTCGGAACCGGAGACCCCATCGACCTTGACCCGGATGACGCTGATCGGCGCGGTCGGGTCGGTGTTGCCGAACGCCGACGGGTCGGTCAGCGCGCTCGCCGCCGACAGGGTCGTCAGCAGCAACGGCGGTTGCTGCAAGTAGCCGGCCGAATTCAGGTCCGGCGCGAGATCCTGGTTATGCAACAACGCCTGTGACGCCTTGTTCGCACCGGTCACGGTAGGCGAGGCGTAGGTTTCCAGCGGCAGCGCCGACAAGGCGGAGAAGCCGGGCAGCTTGGCGGTGTCGTACGTTCCGACCAGATCGAGCGCCGGAAGCCGAAAGGTTCCATCAGCGGCAGCTTCCTGCTGGCCAATGTGCGGGGTGAGGGTGCGATAGGCGGTGTCAGCCGAATCGGGTGGGACATCGACATAGCCGCCGGCCATGAACTGCGACTGCCAGGTGCTGTCCGGATTGGTTTTGGTTTCCGGCGCCAGATGCCCGTCGGGGGCATTTCCGTACGTCACCGCACTGGAGGTCCAGTAGTTGTCGATGGTCCGCCCACCAGGGTTCTCGCTGAGGAAGGTGAGGAACTGGTTGTAGGCGTCCTGCGCCCTGATGGTTGACCTCTGCACCACCGGCCCGGACGCCGCGGCGATCATGGCTTTCGTCTGCGCCTCGGTCAGCCCGGTGCCGATTCGATCGGCATCCGCGGTGGGCAATCGCTCCACCGTGACGTCGCTCTGTTCGTTGACCACCGTCTTCGATGCCGCCAGAACCGGCAGCTGCAGCTGCGTGAGATTCGCGCCGAGGCCGACAGCCTTGGTCTGGTCGGTCTCGGTGAGGTAGCGGCCGGAGTCGATCGCCCTGTCCACGCCGGCTATCTGCGCCTCCGCCGCCGGGTCGATCGCGGCCAGCAACACCGGAAAGGACCATTCCACGACCGCGCCGTACTTTCCCCGGCCCAGCGACGACCACCCGTCGCCGGCCAGGCCATTCTGGGCGGACCAGCACGTCGCGGAATAGATCCGGCTCGCCGCAAACGGGCCGGCGGGATCCGGCGCCCCACTCGGTGGCAGGAAACTGGACGGACACACCATCGTCGATTTGTTGTCGGCGCCGGTCTCTATGGGGCCGTTGGGTGCGTCCTGTGTAATCGTGTGATTGTTGAGCAGTGAATTCGGCGTGATGTACGTGTAACCGCTACCGCCGTTGACGTGGGCAAGACCGCGCATCGATCGTTGTACTGTTGCAAACTTGAATAATTGACGGCCGTTCTGGCCGCTCGCCGACGCGATCGGCACCGGCACATCGACGGTTTCGAGGATCTGACCGATCATCGCTATTGGAGCGGCGACGCCGACTCCGGGGATCGCCTTGATCTCCCGCAGCTGGTCGGTCGTGATTCCCCCGTAGATCCCAGACAGATAGTTGGGTCGGACCACGCCTGCGGTGGACTCCAGGGCGGTCTGACTACCCTTCGGGCGCACCAGGATGTCGTAGGAGGAACGGAAGTTGGCGTTGATCGTCAACGTGGTGGCAAGCTGCGTGGTCTGAACCGATCCGGTCAGGATGACAAATGCGACGACGGCCGCCAGCACCCCCGCTCCCGTTGCAACGGATCGCCCAACCTGATGGCGTAAATGCGACAGGATAATGGTCAGACCGCCCAAGCCCCGATCCTCCCGTTATACGCCTGTCAGCGAAAATGCGTGGACAGTGCCGGAACTCTACTCTCATTTCGGCACATCGCCTCAGAAGACCCATGGGCCCGATGAATTCCCGAATTTCGGCGAGCTCGAGGAGCCGCCGTGTGCAATTCCGAGCGCCGGGTTGGATCCGGACTCGGAATTGCGGATCCACGAAGCGATCCGACCGCCTCGGCCACAGCAACGGTCGGATCGGCGGTGAGCCGCTACCGTGAGGGCGTGATCGCGCGGCTGGACCTCAACGCCGACCTCGGCGAGGGCTTCGGGCACTGGCAGCTCGGCGACGACGAGGCCCTGCTGGACGTGGTGACCAGCGCGAACGTGGCCTGCGGCTTCCACGCCGGCGACCCGATGATCATGCGCCGGGTCTGCGAGCAGGCGGTCGCCCGCGGGGTGGCCATCGGCGCCCAGGTGAGCTACCGGGACCTGGCCGGCTTCGGCCGGCGCCGGATCGACATGGAACCGGACGAGCTGACCGCCGAGGTGCTCTACCAGCTCGGCGCGCTGGACGGCTTCGCCCGAGCGGCCGGCGACCGGGTGCGCTACCTCAAGCCGCACGGCGCGCTCTACTCCGCCGCGGCCACCGATCCGGTGCAGGCCGGTGCGATCGTCGCCGCGGTGCGGGCGTGGCCGGTTGCGCTGCCGCTGCTCACGCTGCCCGGCGGCGAGTTGCATCGGCAGGCCACAGCAGCCGAATTGCCTTGCCATGTCGAGGCATTCACCGACCGGGCGTACCTGCCCGACGGCAGCCTGCAATCGCGTAGGGAAGCCGGCTCGGTGATCACCGACCAGGACGTCATCATCGAACGGGTGCGGCGGCTGACCGAGTCCGGATCGCTGGTCGCAACCGACGGCAGCGTGCTGAGCCTGCAGCCGGATTCGCTGTGCGTACACGGCGACACCCCGGGCGCCCTGGGAATTGCCCGCGCGGTGCGTGCGGTTCTCGACCAGGCCGGCATCACGGTGGCCCGGTTCGGGTGAACGTGCTGCCCTACGGCGAGCGGGCGGTGCTGATCGAGCCGGCCGATCCAAAGTCGGTGTTGCCGTTGCGGGATTGGCTTGTCCGGCAAGGGCATCCGGGCATCGTCTCGGTGCTGCCGGCGGCCCGCACGGTGCTGGTGGAGTTCGACCCGGCCGTGCTGGCGGCAACCGCCCTGCGCGCGTTGCTGGCCGAGGCCGACGCCGCACCGGCGACCGAACGGCCCGGCGGGACGGTGCTCGAGCTGCCGGTGCGCTACGACGGCGCCGACCTCGCCGCTGTCGCCGAACAGGTCGCCATCAGCACCGACGAGCTGATCCGGCTGCACAGCGATCGTGTCTACACCGTGCGGTTCTGCGGATTCTCACCCGGCTTCGGCTACCTGAGCGGGCTGGACGAACGGTTGCGGCTACCTCGGCTGACCACCCCGCGGCCAACCGTGCCGGCCGGCTCGGTGGCCATCGCCGACGAGTTCACCGGCGTCTACCCGCGCTCCTCACCGGGTGGCTGGTGGCTGCTCGGCAGCACCGAGGTGCCGTTGTTCGACCTGACCCGCGATCCGCCGGCGCTGCTCGCGCCGGGCAGCCGGGTGCGGTTAGTGCCGCAATGACCGGGTGGACAGGATGATCGAGCTGATCTCGACCGGGCCGCTGGCCACCGTGCAGGATCTGGGCCGGCCCGGCTACCAGCACCTGGGCGTCGGCCGGTCGGGCGCGGCGGACCAGCGGGCGCACCGGCTGGCCAACCGGCTGGTCGGCAACCGTGACACCGCCGCCACCGTGGAGTTCACCCTCGGCGGCCTGGTGGCGCGGCTGCTGGCTCCGGCGACCATCGCACTGACCGGAGCGGAGTGCGCCGGTGCGCCGGCCTGGAACGCCGCGCTGACGCTGCCGGCCGGCAGCCGGCTGGTGCTCGGCCCGGCTGCCGGTGGGTTGCGCAGTTATCTCGCGGTGCGCGGTGGGATCGCAGCCGAACCGGTGCTCGGTTCCCGCGCCACCGACGTGCTGTCCGGGCTCGGGCCGCCGGTGCTGGCACCGGGCAGCAAGCTGGCGATCGGCACCGAGGTGGCCGGCGAGCCGTCGGGCGAGCTGGCCCCGCAACCACCGCCGGCCGGCGCCGGAATCCGGGTGCTGCCGGGCCCGCGAGCCGACTGGTTCGATCCGGATCGGCTGTTCGAAGAGATCTGGACGGTGCAGCCGGACAGCAACCGGATCGGTGTCCGGCTGGCCAGTTCGCCGCTGCGCCGCAGCCGGCCGGGTGAGCTGCCGCCCGAGCCGATGTTGCCGGGGGCGATCCAGGTGCCGCCGAGCGGCCTGCCGATCGTGCTGTTCCGGGATGCTCCGGTGACCGGCGGCTACCCGGTGATCGGGGTGGTGCCGGTCGCGGAGCTGGATCGGGTGGGTCAACTCCGTCCCGGCGATCCGCTGCGCTTCGTGCCGGCGTGACCTGCTCCCAACGCCAGCTTTGCCTCCAACGTCAGCGCGGAGGGCGGGCGGGCGTAGAGTGATGGTTACCGAGGCTCTGTCGTACGCCGGTCTATCCGGCCTCGCCCTCGGCGAACAACAGCCGGGCCCGCTCCGGGCCAGCCATGAGGCATCAAATGAGCAGTACCCAGTATTCCCAACCAGTCCTCGCGCCGCCGCGTGGCGAGGTAGCCACCCTGCCCGATGACGCGGCGCGCATCAGCTTCCGCCAGCCCGTCTCCACCACCGGCTATATCGACGCCGCCTGGTGGCCACGCAGCCTCGACCTGACCGCCGAACTGCCAGGCCTGCTCGACGTGATGTGGACCGCGGGCCGCGAGATCAACCGGGTCACCTACAGCATCGCCGACTGGGATGCCGCCCCGCGCCGGTTGCGGGTCGAGGGCCGCATGGTTCGCCTCGGCGGCTTTACCGGCAGCGACCCGCTCACCATCCGGATGGTCAACGCCTGGGGTAACGAACGCATCGACATCCTTGTCATCCCGCCGACAACCGATCCCGAGATCGCCCAGCGGGCGCTGCTCTATGCCAGCGAAGCAGGCAATCTCGACCGGGCCGAAACGACCATGGCCCGGGCCAGCAGGGATGTGGAGCAGTAACCACGGGCCGTGGGGCTCACGCCCTGGCCGGCGTCGCCCAGCTAGGCGACGACTGCACGGAAGCCGCGAGCTGCGGCTGATCACGGTGCAGCCCATCGCCACACGACGCCGGTAACCACGCTGCCAGCGTTACTGAACCTACTGTGCGTGAGGTTCGACGCTGCGGCGTGGCGGACCGGTCGGAGGACATCGCTTCATGGCTATTCGGTTTGGCTTCATCAGCACCTATCCGCCCACTCAGTGTGGACTTGCCACCTTCACGGCCTCGCTGCTAGCGGCGCTGACATCCTCGGGCGAGGATCACGCCTGGGTCGCCCGCCTGGTTGAAACGCCGTGGTTACCGGCGCCGGCGGAGGTGATCGGCGACCTTCTGGTCGGTGACCCAGCCGGTTCCGCTCGTTCGATCGATCGGCTCAACGGCTGTGACGTAGTCATCGTCCAGCACGAGTTCGGGGTGTACGGCGGTGCCGACGGAGAGGATGCGCTGGCCCTGTTGGCGATGCTCGAGGTGCCCAGCATCGTCGTGCTGCACACGGTGCTGGCTGATCCGACACCGCATCAGCGTCAGGTGCTCGCGGCGGTGACGGAGGCCGCGAGCGCGGTGGTCGTCATGACCGTCACCGCCCACGATCGGCTCACCGCGGCCTGCGAAGTTGACCCGCGCAAGCTCAGCATCATCGCCCACGGCGCACCCGAGCCGCCAGTCGCCTCGGCAGGTCTGAGCCCGCACCGCAGCGGGCGGCCCACCGTTCTGACCTGGGGGCTGCTCGGGCCGGGAAAGGGAATCGAGTGGGGCATCCACGCGATGGCCCGGCTGCTCGACCTGCAGCCGGCGCCGCGATACCTCGTTGCTGGCCAGACCCATCCCAAGGTGCTGTTGCGCGAAGGCGAGGCTTATCGGGAAGGCCTGAGCCGGCTCATCAAGCAGCTCTCCGTTGACGACTCGGTACGGCTTGACCACCGGTACCAGGCCGCCCCTGACCTGGCCGAACTGGTGGCGGCGGCCGATGTCGTGCTGCTGCCGTACGACTCCACCGATCAGGTGACCTCGGGCGTGCTGATCGAGGCGGTCGCCGCGGGCAAGCCGGTGGTGGCCACGGCCTTCCCGCACGCTGTCGAGCTGTTGGCCGGCGGCGCCGGGGTTGTCGTTCCGCACCACAGCCCGGCCGCGATCGCCGACGCATTGCGGGTGTTGTTCACCCGCCAAGACGTTGCGACGGCCATGTCGCAGGCAGGCGAGGCCGCGGCTCCCCACTTGCGCTGGTCGGCGATTGCCGAGCGGTACCGGCGACTTTCCATGCGGCTGATCGCCGATGCCGTCCTGGTCGGAGCATGACTCGTGGCGGTCTGGGCGAACATCTTCATACGCGGGTCGGCCGACCTGCCCTGCATGCCGGCGGTCCGCATGCCGCCGGCAGGCAGGTGCGCCCGGTATTCGACCATCTCGCTGCACTGACCGACGAGCGTGGGCTGTTCGAGCACGCTTTGCACTCGACGCCGCGGCCCGAACACGGCTACTGCGTCAACGACGCCGCCCGCGGCCTGGTCGTCACCTGTCGGGAGCCGCGTCCCAGCCCCGTCGTTCGGCGGCTGCGCGAGCACTACCTGCGATTCGTGATTTCCGCGTTGTGCACCGACGGCACCTGCCACAACCGCTTCGACAGCGAGGGCCGGCTTCGGGACGAGGCCGGGCTCGGCGACTGGTGGGGACGGGCACTGTGGGCGCTTGGCGTTGCCGCGGACACCGCCAGCATGCGCTCGTCAGCACTGGCGGGCTTTCGGGTCGCTGCCCAGCAACGCTCTCCGTTCAGCCGGTCGATGGCATTCGCAGCGCTCGGCGCCGGAGCAGTGCTCCGGGTCGCACCGGACGAGCCGTCCGCCCGGACGCTGCTGCTTGATGCGGTGGAGACAGTCGATCCCGAAGGCGCCGCGACCGACCAAGATTGGCCATGGCCGGAACCAAGGCTCCGGTATGCCAATGCGACCGTCGCCGAAGCACTGCTGGTGGCTGGTGATGCGCTGCCGGACAAGGCGATCCTTGCTCGTGGCCTGAAGCTGCTGGAGTTCCTGCTGCGCGTCGAGACCCGCCAAGGTCGGCTGTCGGTGACTCCGGTCGCCGGTCGCGGCCCGGGTGAGTTCGCCCCGGGCTACGACCAGCAGCCGATCGAGGTCGCGGCGATCGCCGACGCATGTGCTACCGCCTACCGGATCACCACCGACCCGTACTGGCTCTACGGCATTCGGCTGGCCTGGCGCTGGTTCCTGGGTGACAACGATGCCGGGATACCGATGCTCGACCCGGTGACCGGAGCCGGCTACGACGGTTTGCAACCCGGCGGCCGAAACCTCAACCAGGGTGCGGAATCCACCCTGGCAATGCTGTCCACCGCCCAGCATGCGCGGTTCATCCAGGACATGCGATGAAGCCTTCGCTGGCACGCCGTGCTGCCGGGGAACTGCGTCCAGACCCCTCGCGAGTGGTCACCCGACTGTTCCTGCCAGGTGAGGAGCCGCATGCGACGCGCTCGCGGGCCGGTGCGATCGCCGATCGAGTGCTTGCCCTGGACGAGCCGACGGTCAGCGAGTTGGCCGCCCGGCTCGTTCACGATTTCACTGACCGGCACGGCGGCTATCCGCAACTGCTGAAGCGGCATGCCTCGATCGTGGCCGCCGCTCACGTCGATGACCAGTCACCGCTGACCTCGACGCGAGCGCTGGTGCTGGGCGCTTGCTTCACCGCCGAGTACGCCACCGAGGCCGCGGCGCTGTGCAACCCGAGCGCGGTGATGCACCCGGACCAGAGCGGGCTCGAAGCCGGCCAGCTGCGGGTGGCGGTGAGCCTGCGGGCAATCGGGGAAGGGCATATCTCCTCGATCGCCTTCTGCACCGCGGTGGTCGGGCCGGGGCCACGCTGGACCTTCATGCACCGCGACGCTCCGGTCGTCGCGGGCGAGGCGTCCTTGACCCGGTGGAACAACCACCAATTGCGCGCGGTGCTGGCAGACCACGGCAGCATCGACGAGCTCAGCAGCGCCCTGCTGCACGTGCTGCCGGACCACTTCGACCTGACTGACGTGGAACGGGCGCTGGCGCAGGCTCCGGTAGACCTGCTGGCCCATCCGGGCGCACCGGCGAAGGCAGAGCTCGTGCGCAGGGTCGTCTCCTCCGCGTACCAGACGGAGTTCAGCCAGAACACGACGCTCAGCCAGCGAATCCTGCTGCCCTCGGCCGTCGAGGAACGCGATGGCATGGAAGACGCCCGCTTCACTCGATTCCTCGGCGACGACGGTGCCGTTGAATACCGTGCCACCTACACCGCCTACGACGGACACCAGATCGCACCACGACTGCTACTCAGCCCGGACCTGCGGCGCTTCCGCACTCACCGGCTCGCCGGCGACGCCGCCCGCAACAAGGGAATGGCGCTGTTCCCCCGGCCGATAGCCGGCCAGCAACTGGCGCTGTGCCGCAGCGACGGCGAGAACATCAGCCTCGCCTGCTCGGCCGACGGCTACCGCTGGTCTGAACCCCACCAGCTCTACGCACCGGAACAGGCGTGGGAAATGTTGCAGGTCGGCAACTGCGGACCGCCGATCGAGACCGAACACGGCTGGCTGGTACTCACCCACGGCGTCGGGCCGATGCGCACCTACTCGATCGGTGCCCTGCTGCTCGACCTGGACGATCCGAGTCGGATCCTCGGGCGGCTGGTCAACCCGTTGCTGAGCCCGGCCGACGGTGAGCAGGACGGCTACGTGCCCAATGTCGTCTACTCCTGTGGCGGGCTGCTGCACGATGGGCGGCTCTGGTTGCCCTACGGCATCGACGATTCCCGCATCGGCGTCGCCTGGGTTCCACTCGACGAACTGCTCGGCGCGCTCACGACCTGCGGCTGAGGTACCCGTGCTCAGACCGCGAGCACCTGCTCGTACACCCGCAAGTAGTCCGACACCATCCGTTCGGCCGAGAACCGCTCACGCGCACGGGCAGCCACCTGAGCACGGTCCAGCCGCACCGCCGCGGCGACCGCGGCGACGGCCGAGCCGACATCGTCAGCCAGATAGCCGGTCACCGCCTCATCGACGACCTCGGGCATCGAGCCCCGCCGGAAGGCGACGACCGGGGTACCGCAGGCCATCGCCTCCACCACCGATAGCCCGAACGGCTCGTCGAAGGCGACCGGATGCAACAGCGCCGCCGCCCGACCGAGCACCGCCGCTCGCTGGTCCGGTCCGACCGAGCCGAGGAACTCCACCCGATCACCGTCGAGATGCGGTTCAACCTGTTCGGCGAAGTAGCGCTCGTCCTGCACGATTCCGCAGATGATCAGCCGGCGCCCGACCGCGCGGGCGATCGCGATCGCGGTTGCCGTGCCCTTGTCCGGGTGCACCCGGCCGAACACCACCAGATCCTCACCGGCCTGCGCCTGGTACGGCAGCGTGTCGAGATCGACGCCATGATAAATCGTCGCGGCGTAGTTCAGCTCCGGAGCCCGGTCGGCCTCCGAGATCGCGACGTAGGCGGATCGCGACCGCGTGTAGGCCGGCAGGATGCCCGGCCCGGAGAATCCGTGGATGGTCGTCACCATCGGCACCGCAACCTGCCGGTCAAAGGCCAGCGGCAGCCAATCCATCTGGTTGTGCACCAGGTCGAACGCGTCGCACCGGCCGAGGGCGTAGGAGACGTGCAGCGCTTCCCAAACCCGGCCGTCGATACTGGGATCCTCGGCGTACGGGCGCGGGCAGACGCCATCCAGCCTCGCCGAGGTCACCGAATCCAATGACGCGAACAACGTCACGTCCACGCCGCGGCTGACCAGCCCCTCCGTCAGCAGGCTCGTCACCAGTTCCCACGGCCCGTAGTGGCGTGGCGGAGTGCGCCACGCGATCGGCGCCAGCATCGCAACCTTCATCTGAACCCCGACGCTACGCCACCTCCGCAGGCGAAGCCGGTGGCCGAGCGGCTAGCCGCCGGCCGTCGCTCCCGGCGTCGGCGACGGCTTCGGTTGTTTCGGCTTGCGGATCTCGCGGCCACCCTTGTTCTTGCCTGACATCACGCGCTCCGTCCCATCGTCGTAAGAATCTGCTTGAGCGGCAAGCAGATCGATCTGCTGCAATCGCCGGGGACGGCTGGCATGGCCGCCAGCGACGACAAGTCTCGGTGACTACACGGTACGTCTGCGAGGCGGCAGCGTCGATGGATATATCGGCCGTGGTCGCGCTGTGCGCCGAGAGCGGGTCAGAGAAATCGAGAGCGGGTCAGAGAATAAGGAAAGCGATCACGATGAAATGCAAGGTCGCGCCAGCACAGACGAAGGCGTGGAATACCTCGTGGAAGCCGAAGATGGTCGGCGCCGGGTCTGGCCGTCGGCGGTGGTACATCACCGCCCCGGCGATGTAGCAGGCACCGCCGACCGTGAACAGCAGGCAGGCGCCAACGCCGGCACGGTTCCACACCGCGGGCAGCGCGACCGTCCCGAAACACCCCAGTCCGATATAGGTGGAGCCGACTACCAGTTCCGGCGCATGCATCCAGATCATATGGGTGAACAGCGCTACGCCGGTCACCGTCCACACCGTGGCTAGCAGCGCAAGCCGCGCACTGCCGTGCATGGTGGTTGCGAAGACCGGCGTCGCGGTACCCGCGATCAGCATGAAGATCATCGCGTGATCCAGCCGCTGCATCAGCCGGTGGACCGGCGCGCGCCAACTGCCGCGGTGGTAGAGCGCGCTGGTGCCGAACAGCGCGCTGACGGCGGCCGCATAGATCGTCGCCGGAACTCGCTGATGGGCGGGTACATCGATGATCAACACGGTTCCGAGGACCAGCGACAGCTCGAACCACACCAGGTGCAACCATCCGCGCCACAGCGGCTTGGCCGGTGCCACCGCCTGATCGGCGAAGCGGCCCACAAGGTTGGCGGCCAGCCGCGGAGGAGCATCGGAACGTGTCATCGTCCCTCCCGGTACGGGCAGTCGTGCGAGCTGGCCGGCCGGCACCTGCGCGCTCGCAGATCCTCGGAACGAGCCGGGCCGGCCGGAATCAGGTCAAGCGGGGAGCGGATCTTCACCGGGCGGTGTGCTGCGCTCTGCGGGGGGCGCGGCGCACCCCCAAGGCCGCACCCCCCGCGAGCCTGGGGGAATGGTCAATGGATCTGCGATGGCAACGCTGCGCGAGCGCGGCATTCGATTCACGATTGGTCGTCGCGGGAAAGTCGGGCATGGGCAGGACCGATGATTGGCGGTGCCGATCGTCCGGCGGTGAGCGGATCGCTCGCGGCGCCACCGTGGAGGCGCCGGGCCCGGACCTGCTGGGGTCCCAACCAGCACACTCTATAACGCATCGCCTGCGGATCGCATCCGTAGCCGGCCGAGTGGTTACGCTCGCAGGATAAGGGTGCCGGCAGCGAGCTGTGTGCCTCAATGACGAACCGGCTGGCTGGGTGTGGACGCCAGACCGGCAGGGAAGAGTAGGCCGCGTGGACGATGTCGAGGACGTGCGAGCCCGGTTCTGCGCGGTGATGTCCGACCCTGGCCGGGGTCGGGTTGTCGCGGATCGGCTGTGCGGTGCCTGCGTGGAGTTGCTGGGGGTTGACGAAGCGGCCCTGTCGGTGATGTACGACGGGACGCTGAGTCGCCCGTTCGGGGCGAGCAGCGCGGCCTGCCGGGACCTCGACGAATTGCAGTTCACCCTCGGTGAGGGCCCGTGCTGGGATGCGCTGCACTCCTCGGCACCGGTACTGGTGCCCGATCTGAACGATCCCGCGGCGGCGCGGTGGCCGGGATTCGCGGGCGAGGCAACCCTGCGCGGGGTTCGTGCGGTGTTCGCATTGCCCGTGTTCGTGGCGAGCCTGCCGATCGGCGCGCTGGACCTGTACCGGAGCAGTCCCGGCGAGATGGACGCGACGGCATTGGCCGGTGGTCTGATGGCTGCCGAACTGGCGGCGCTGCCGCTGCTGGATCTGATGGGCATCGACTTGGCCGCGGGGGTCGAGGACGAGACGAGCAGCGCCTGGGAAGAGCTCAGCGCGTTGACCCGGGTCGAGGTGTACCAGGCGGCAGGAATGTTGATCGCTCAGTTGGGGGTGACGTCGGCCGAAGCGCTGGCGCGGTTGCGCGGGTATGCCTACGCCCACGACATGACCGCCAGCGAGGTCGCCTACGAGATCATCGAGCGTCGATTGCGGATCGCCGACGACCAGGCCGGCAGCCAACCGAATGAGGAGCTGTGATGGCCGTCGGACGGGAACGCGCGATCATCGATTCCTTCATCAGCTTCGCCGACCGCTTGGTGGATGACTTCGACGTGCTGGATCTGACGATCCAACTCACCGAGGACTGCGTCCGGCTGCTGCACGTAGCCGCCGCTGGCCTGCTGCTGGCCGATGTTGGCGTGCTGCACCTGGTGGCCGCGACCTCGGAGCAGGCTCGCAGCCTGGAGTTGTTCCAGCTGCAGCGCGAGCAGGGCCCGTGCCTGGACTGCTATCGCGCGGGCTGCCCGGTCAGCGTGCCGGACCTGCAGGCCGAGGCCGACCGGTGGCCCCGGTTCACCGCCGAGGCCGCCGAGCAGGGCTTCGCTTCGGTACACGCCATTCCGATGCGGTTGCGCGATCAGGTGCTCGGCGCGCTGGGCCTGTTCGGTACCACCACCGGCGCGCTCTCGGATGACGATCTCACCTTGGCCCAAGCGTTGGCGCACGTCGCCTCGATCGCCGTGGTCCAGCACGACCGGGTCACGAGCCAGGCCAGCCTGCTGCCCTCCTTGCAGAACACGGTCGCCAGCCGCGGCCTGCTGGAGATGGCCAAGGGAGTCCTGGCCGAGATGTATCAACTGTCGATGGCCCAAGCCGCGCTGCGGCTGCGCCGCTACGCCCATCAGCACGGTCGCCGGCTGACCGAGGTGGCCCGCACGGTGGTCGCCGGCGATCCGCCGGCTCGGCAGCAGCTGCTGGCCGAACTTGGTTCCCCCGCCTCGAGCTGACCGGTTGGTTCAGTGGTCGGTGTGCCGGATCCGAGCGCGCCGCACCGCCTCCTCGACGATGCGTTCGGCCAGCAGGGCGAGCCTGATGTGCTCGGTTTGGCTGATCGCCCGCAGCCGGGCGAACACCTCCTCCGCGGTGTCACCGGAGCGGCTGCGCAGGATGCCGATGGCCTGGTCGATGATGGCGCGGCTACCCAGGGCCTCCTGCAGTTGGCTGGCCTGCTGTTTGGCAAGGGCCAACACCTGCGCGTTGTGGACCGCGATGCTCGCGGGTGCCGCGAACAACTCCCCGATGCGGATGGCGTCGGCGTCGAAGGCGTTCTTGGCATGCGCATAGGCGTTGAGCGCGCCCACAGGCCTGCCATCCGGCAGCAGCAGCGGCAGCGACAACGCCGAGTGCACCCCCAGCCGGCCGACCCGGGGGCCGAAGCGGGGCCAACGCCGGTCGCCGCTGAGCGAGCCGGACCGGACCGGAACCGCATCGCGCACCGCGGTGATACAGGGGCCCTCATCGAGCAGCTCGTACTGGATGGCGTCGATCCCGGTGACGAAGGGATCGCTGGCGCCGAGTGCCAGGATTTGACGGGAGCGGTTCTCGGGGCGCAACAGGGCCACTCCGATGCCGTCGGCGTGCGGGATGGCGCGCAGTGCCGACTGGGCAACACGCTCCAGCAGGCTTTCCAGCGACAAGGCGCCGGTCACCAGAGCCGAGAGCTCACCGATCCCGACCTGCAGGTCGTCCGCGCGGGCCTGAGCCTCCTCGGGCGCCATCGCGGCAGCTGCCGGCTGCAGCGGCCGTCCGCCTGGCTCCTCGTTGTCAGAATCGGTCATGACCATCGTGGCCCGGGGATGTCAGCAAGTCGGATGTGGAGCAACTCCTTCATCACGATAGCTGCCCTCGCGGCGGACCGGCTGCACTTCTCGTCACTCGGAAGTCCGGGCTCATGTTGTCCTTCCGTGCCGCGTCTAGGGCGCGGGTTCGGGGTTGCCGTTCGCGGTGACGAGCGGCGGCAACGCTGCGGCGTTCTCGCGGGCGAGGAAGGATCCGAGTTCGGCGATGGTGGTCATCAGTGGGGCGGGGAAGACGACGGTGGTGTTCTTGTCCACTCCGATCTCGACCAGGCTCTGCAGGTTACGCAGTTGCAGTGCCAGCGGGTGGGCCATCATGGTGTCCGAGGCCTCGCCCAGCGCGGCCGCGGCCAGCGACTCGCCCTCGGCGTTGATGATCTTGGCGCGCTTCTCCCGTTCGGCCTCGGCCTGACGGGCCATCGCGCGCTTCATGCTGTCGGGCAGCTGGATATCCTTCAGCTCCACCAGGGTGACCTCGACACCCCAGTCCAGGGTGTTGAGGTCGAGGATGCTGCGGATGTCCAGGTTGATCCGGTCGGTCTCCGACAGCGTCTCATCCAGGGTGTGCTGGCCGACCACCTTGCGCAGCGTGGTCTGCGCGATCTGGTTGATCGCGGCGTGCACGTTCTCGATCGCCACCACCGACTTCACCGCATCGACCACCCTGAAGTAGGCGACCGCGGACACATCGACGCTGACATTGTCGCGGGTGATGATGCCCTGGGACTGGATCGGCATGGTGATGATCCGCAACGACACCCGACGCAACACATCAACGAACGGGATGATCAACCGGAAGCCCGGCGCACGCTCGCCCAGTACCCGGCCCAGCCGGAACAACACCCCCTTCTCATACTGCTTGACGATCCGCGCCGACAATGCCAGCCCGGCCAGCAGCACGACGACCATGATGATGAGAATGCTGATCAGGATCGCCATGATCTTTTCCGTTCAGTTGGCTGGGATGGGCTCAGGCACCGGTCGGGAAGGGTGTCAAGCACCGCCTCGTCGGGTGGAAGAACCCGTCCGCCATCCGTCTCCCACACCGCTGACAGGAACGGATCCACCCAGCCGCTCAACCGGGCCAGCGCTGATCCGCGGTGGGAGGCCGACGCGGCTTCACCGTTGCCATGGACGCGCTGCTTGACGTCGCCGTCCGAGATGCGTTCATCGGCCACCCCTGCGGGTTGCGCAGTGCCCGTAGCTTGAAAACCCGTGGTCGCGGCGATGGACATAACGCGCGCCGATCCAGACCATTCAACGGTCCGGTAGCCGATCGCCACGAACGAGGCCGACGTGGAAGCCGGCGTCCGAAATACCCGTGGTGGAAACCACTTTACTCCCGGAATCGGACTGGCGACGGCACGTTCACGGGCGTGCCACCTGTCACCGAGGCTGCACCAGCCGGATCTACCACCCTATCCGCTCAGCGGCTGTCATCTCCCCCATGGCGGTGATAGCCTGATCTGGCTGTAGATCAGCCAGTCCGGGCCAGGCCAGCCGCTATGCCGTTGACCTGTGAGCGTCAGCTCGATGCCGGAACCACCGGGAAGACCGCATTTTCTGGGGTTCTGATGACGTCTCCGGGGGCTCAAACCTCTGCTGTCGATGCTAAGTACACCCTCACCCGCGCGCTGAGGTGGCTGGGGCACAACTGTTGCGGCTGTCCGGCCGCGACCGAGGAGGTCCTGCACGCGCCAGTATGGTTCATCCGCCGCGGTACCACCCAGCCCACGGTGAACCTGGTCGTCATTGAGCTGACCGGCAGCAGGCTGCGTCCGGAGGACCGGCGGCGAATGCTGCAGGCGGTCAACCACTGCACCCGGCCTGACCTCATCCGGGTGCGCGAGCGGCGCGACACCGACGGGGGTCGAGCGCTGGCAGCCGTGGACTGCGAGGCCGGTCGCCATGCACGAGCCGACTATCAAGTCTTCGGCGGAGTGCCGACGCCATGATTCGCGCTGCGCCTGATCGGGTCGCTGAGGCACGCGCTCGGGGGGAGTGCCCCAGCGACCCGATCACCGTCCGGGAGCGCCCCGAAGGCTTAGGCTTCAGCTGTCCCCTGCTTCCGGCCCGGCGGCATGATTGACACCATCCGGTTGCAACCGGTCGCGCAATCCGTCCGAGCCGCCCGGCGCTTCGTGCTGGACCGCATCGACGGGCTGCCGGCCGACCTGCGGGAAAAGCTGGAACTGTGCGTGTCGGAACTAGCCACCAACTGCGTCCTACATGCGGCGACCAGCTTCACGGTCACCGTTACGCGCACTGACTGCGTCCGGGTCGATGTCACCGACTCCGGACCGGGCTCGGCCCAGCCGCAGGCACCGGAGGACTGCCATGCCCACGGACGTGGCCTGCGGATCATCGAGGCATTGGCCGATGAGTGGGGGGTGCTGGCCACACCAGCCGCACCGGGCAAGACCGTGTGGCTGAAGTTCCGGCTGCTCGAGGTTTACTGAGGTAGCCGTCAGAACGCGCGAGCGCCAACCATGAGCCGCCCCCTGGGTAAGTTCACCATCCCGGCACTGCCCGACCCCATCGGGAGGATGCCTGGCGGCGCGCGAGGTACTCCCGACCCGGCGAACCTTTACACCCATCGGGCGCCGCTGCGCGGAGCCGACGAGCCTGGACCCAGCTCGTCCCGTCGTCCAATACCTGGCAGCGCGGCGGCCGATCTACCCGGCCGGGGGCTGCTTACCCGCTGGCGTCCTGATCGGCGCCGGCTACCTAGATCGCGGCACGAAATCCATTCCGGTGAACCGAACCGCTCAGCGATGTTCGGCTCGCCGCCTCGGCTCCGAGTGGGGTTTCGGCAGAATGGAATCATGTGGCCCGAGCGAGGTAGGTGGGTATGCAAGCACCGGGCGGCCCTGGGCGTGAGGCGTCGCTGGCACGGACGCTGGTGGCGATCGCGGACACGCTCGTCACGGACTTCGACATCGCGGACCTGTTCGACCGCCTCACCACGGCGTGCGTGGAACTGCTCGGCGCGGCGACAGCCGGCCTGATGCTGGTCGACCGCACCGGAGTGCTGCAGCTGATGTCGTCCTCCAGCGCGGACATGCGCAGCCTGGAGCAGTTCGAGATCCGCCACCGGGAGGGTCCCTGCCTGGACTGCTTCGCCAGCTGCCAGGCGCTGGCCATCGACCTGGCTGACCCCACCGCGGCGGTCCGGTGGCCCGCGTTCACCGCCGAGGCTCGCCGTTGCGGGATAACCGGGGTGCAGGCGTTGCCGATGCGGCTGCGCGGGGAAACCATCGGTGCGCTCAACCTCTTCCACACCACGACTGCCCGCCTCGACGAGCACACCACCGAGCTGGCCCAGGCGCTCGCGGACATCGCGACCGTGGCCATCCTGCAGAACCGCGCGCTAGCGAGCAGCGAACTGCTCACCGAACAACTGCAAACCGCGCTCAACGACCGGATCGTCATCGAGCAAGCCAAGGGACTGCTCGCCGAGCGCGGCAGTCTCGACATCGACCAGGCGTTCACGGCCCTGCGTGACTACTGCCGGGCGACCCGCCTGCTGCTCACCGAAACCGCGCGTGCGCTGGTCAGCGGCGAGCAGGATCCCAACGACGTCCTCGCCCACCGGTGGCCCGCGAGCCCGTGAACCGGATCGCGCGGCTCAGCCGCCGGTAGCCTGCCCGCGCGCCGGAGCGGCCTCGACGACCTTGCCCTCGGTGCGGATCGGCCGGCCCACCGAGGTGATGCACTTGCCGGTGTCCAGATTCCACTTCCAGCCGTGCATCTGGCAGGTCAGCACGCCGTCGGCCACCCGGCCGAACCGGGTGAGGTCGGCCTTCAGGTGCGGGCAGCGTCGCTGGATGCCGTAGCCGCCCAGCACGATCGTCTCGTCGTCGTTGGCCGCCTCGGCGAACCAGCCCTCGGCGTAGTTCAGCCGTTCCTCGGACAGGCACTTGAAGAACGTGTAGACGTACTCGTTGTACGGGCCGATCCGGGTGGCGGTGAACCGGCAGGACAGGAACAGCGAGTTCACCCAGTCGATCTCGTGCTCGTGGATGAGCTGCTCCAGGTAGGCGCGCTTGGTCTGGAACCGGTAGCGCACCTTCTCCCCCGCGTACGGCCGGACCTCGCGGGTGACGAAGTCCAGGATGAAATCGACGTCGCCGCGCTCGGCGTCACTGGCGGTGAATCGCACGCCGCCGTTGATGCCGGCCGCCATCTGGTCGGCCTCCTCCAGCAGCGGGGTGAACCAGGCGGTGATCTCGGCCAGCACGTCGATCTCCGGATGCGCCCAGCTCGGCTTGACCGCCTCCACCGCCGGCTGGCGCCGGTCCCGCATGTCGGCCAGGTAGCCGGCCTTGTCGGCAAACAGCTTGTCCACCTCGGCCTCCGGCATCGGGTGCCGGACCGGGCAGCCCGGCTCGGTCAGGTCGGCGACGCTGCCCGGCAGCAGCAGCCGGCCGTTGTGCCGGCCGTGCTCGGCCAGCCAGTCCAGGTAGACGGACTGGTCGGGAAAGATATTGGACTCGTCGCCGAAGATGTCGTTGAAGCCCCACAGCTCCTCGTCGAGGAAGCACGGCGGCCCGGCGGTGGGAAACACGTAGCTCGGCGTGCAGGTCGTCGATGTAGCGCAAGCTGCGGTCGAACTGCCGCTCCCGCTTGGTGGCGCCGAGCGCCTGCTTGGCCCGCTTGGGCAGGTCGTAGACCATCGGGAACCAGATCGCGCCGGAGAACTGCAGCAGGTGCGCGTGCACCGGCCCCAACTCGGCGAACCGGGTCAGCTCGGCCGGCCGGGCGTCGTTCTGGTTGAGCACGGTGCTGGTGCCGTCGGACAGCCACAGCGAGGAGTCGCCGATCGGCCCGTCGGTCGGCGAGATCAGCGATTGGATCATCACCTGCAGGCCGTCCAATTCGACCACCTCGCCGCTGGCCGGCTTGACGAAGGAGCTGAAGCCCAGCTCGCGCAGCCGGTCCTCCAGCTCGCTGGTCGGGTAGTCCGGCAGCAGCACCGTGGCCCGCTTGTTCACGTAGCGGCGCAGGTGCTCGGGGTCGAAGTGGTCGCGATGCAGGTGCGAGACGAACAGGTAATCCGCCTGGCCGAACCGTTCCCAGTCCAGTTCGGAGTTGTCGGGGAACGGAAACCAGGAGCCGAAATAGGCCGGATTCACCCAGGGGTCGGTGAGCACGCTGCCGTGCCGGGTCTCGATCAGCACGCTGGCGTGCCCCAGGCCGGTCAACCGCATGAACTGTCCACTCCTCGTACTGTGCCTACCTCTTCACGGTAGCCGTTCGGCCGGTCCGCACTTACGAGCCGTCCCGTTCCCCGGCCCGGACCACCAGCCGCAGCAGCCACAACACCGCCACGTCGAGCAGGAAGCCGACCAGGCCCAGCCACTGGGTGCGGTTGAACAGCACCAGCTGCACCACCAGCAGCTGCACCAGCACCGCCCGCTGCAGCCACTCGATGCTGCCCGGCTGGTCGCCGCGTCCGAGCAGCACCGCGCTGACCGCCAGCAGCAGCACGCTCAGCGCGGTCGGCAGCCCGGTGTCGAGCGCGGTCGGCAGGGCAGTGGCACGGCCCGGATGGGTGATCGCCATCACCGCCGACAGCGCCAGGTCCACGGCCACCAGCAGCAACGCCCCGGCCAGCACCAGGTCCGCGCCGCGGCCGACCAGCCGGGCATCGAGCGGGCTGGCCACCCGGTCGCGCGCCAAACCCAGCCAGGTCTCCAGGTTGCGCCGGTCCGGCGGCTCGGCCCGCAGCCCGCGACGCACCGCCTCGGCGGCCGTCCGCAGCCCAGAGGTCTCATCGACCCCGTCCAGCAGCCGGATCGCGTAGTCGCGGTGCCGGCGGTCCAACTGGCCCAGCGCCAGGTCGGCCAGCGCCGTCGAGGCCAGCGCCAACCGGCGCCGGTCGCCGAGCGGTCGCCGCTGCAGCAGCTCGCGGACGCCGAGGTAGAAGGCCACGAAGACCGCGTACATGATCGCGATGGCCGGCTGGTAGAAGTAGTTGACGTCCTTGGTGAGGAACTTGCCCACCTCGTCGATGAACAGGCCGAATCCCACTCCGCCGACCACCGCGGCCCGCAGCCGGACCAGGGCGCCCGGCGAGATCTCCATCATCACGATCGCCAGCGCCATCAGCAGGCCGCCCCACAGCACGTGCGCGACGTGCAGGCCGTTGCCGCCGACCTGCGGGTAGCCGGCCACCGCGAGGAAGGTGCGGATCAGCAGGACCGTGGCCACCGCACTGAACAGGAAAATCTCGAACCGGGCCAGGGCGCGCTGGTCGCGCCAGGAATCCGATGCCGCGCTGGCCTGGCTGACCGCACTGCCCCGCCGTGTACTCACTGCGCCGGTGCGGACCCGTTCAGCACCGCGATCAGCTCCGGCAGCAGCGCCTGCAGCGCCCGGCCGCGATGGCTGATCTGGTCCTTGGTCTCGGCCGGCAGCTCCGCGCTGGTCTGTTCGTAACCGTCCGGGACGAAGATCGGGTCGTAGCCGAAACCGTTGCTGCCGCGCGGCGTGCGGACCAGCCGGCCGGGCATCTCCCCCTCGCGGACGATCTCCTCACCGCCCGGCGTGATGAGCGCCACGGCGCAGACGAACCGGGCGGTCAGCCGCTCGTCCGGGGTGTCGTGCAGCTGGTCCAGCAGCAGCTCCAGGTTGGCCTGGTCGGCGCCGGCCAGCTTGCCGCCGTCCGGTGCCACCGCTGCCCGGCCGGCCCAGCGGGCCGACAGCACGCCCGGCATCCCGTTCAGCGCATCGACGGCCAACCCGGAATCGTCGGCCACGGCCACCAGGCCGGTCTGCCGGGCCGCCTCCCGGGCCTTGATCAGCGCGTTGTCGGCGAAGGTGGCCCCGGTCTCGGGCAGCTCGGCGAATGGCGGCACGTCGTCCAGGCCGAGCACCCGCACCGGCAGCCGGGGGGCGAGGATCCGGTGCAGCTCGGCCAGCTTCTTCTCGTTTCGGGTGGCCAGCACCAGCTGGCTGGCCGGGGCCGAACTCATCCCGGCAACTCGCTGACCGGCGTGGCCAGCGCCGCCTGCTGGTGCTTGGCCAGCTCCGCGCAGCCGGCCACCGCGAGATCCAGCAGCGCGTCCAGCTCGTCGCGCCGGAACGGCGCGCCCTCGGCGGTGCCCTGCACCTCGACGAACTCACCGTTGCCGGTGACCACCACGTTCATGTCGGTCTCGGCCCGGACGTCCTCGACGTACATCAGATCCAGCCGCGGCTCGCCGTCGATCACGCCCACCGAGACCGCCGAGACCGAGTTCACCAGCGGCTGGGACTTGGCCAGCGCACCCTTGCCGGCCAGCCAGCCCACCGCGTCGGCCAGCGCCACGTAGGCACCGGTGATGGCCGCGGTCCGGGTGCCGCCGTCGGCCTGCAGCACGTCGCAGTCGATCGCGATCGAGTTCTCCCCCAGCGCCGCCAGATCGACGGCCGCGCGCAGCGAGCGGCCGATCAGCCGCGAGATCTCGTGGGTGCGCCCGCCGATCCGGCCGCGCACCGACTCCCGGTCGTTGCGGGTCAGGGTGGCCCGCGGCAGCATCGAGTACTCCGCCGTCACCCAGCCCAGCCCGCTGCCCTTGCGCCAGCGCGGCACGCCCTGGGTCACCGACGCCGCGCACAGCACCTTGGTGTCGCCGAACTCGATGAGCGCCGAGCCCTCGGCGTAGGCCTGCCAGTTGCGGGTGATGGTGATCTGGCGAAGCTGGTCGGCCGCGCGGCCGTCGGGACGGGTCATGCCGGCCAGCGTAGCCAGCCGCCCTGACACGACCGCTGACGCCACCGTGCCAGCGGCACCTGATGGCGCCGTGCTGGCGGTACGCGGCGAGGCCGTGGGCGGCGAGCCGCCCGATGGCCAGGCAAAGATCAAGACCGCTCACCCCGTGCTGCTGGAATAGCAGGAGCGGTCTTGATCATGCCCGGCGCTCTTGCGGCCGTTCGTCGCTGCAGGACACAGCTCCCCGGTCACTGGGTGGACTTGGGGTCTAGCGCATCCCGCACGCCGTCGCCGAAGAGGTTGAACGTCAACACGGTCAGGAAGAGGGTTGCCCCGGGCAAGATCAGATACAGCGGGTCGGCCATGTAGAAGTCCTGCGCCCGCGACAGCATGCCGCCCCAGGAGGATGTCGGCGGTCGCACCCCCACGCCGAGATAGGCAAGAGCCGATTCGGAGAGGATGTAGTTCGGGATGCTCAGGGTGGTCACCACCAGCAGCGTGCCCACCACGTTGGGCATCACCTCCCGGACGATGATCCTCACATCGCTGGCGCCGAGGCAGCGGGCGGCCTCGATGAATTCCTTCTGGCGCAGGGAGAGCACCTGACCCCGCACGATCCGGCCGATGTAGGGGAACCCACCGAAGCCGAGCAGGAAGATCACCAGGGCGACGCTCAGACTCTCGCCCGAGAGGCCCAGAAAACTCGGAGCCTGGGCCAATATCTCGACCAAGGCCAGCGCGAGCAGCAGGCTCGGCACGGTGAGCAATATGTCGTAGACGAATGTCATTATGGCATCCGCCACGCCGCCGTAGTAACCCGCGGCCACCCCGCTGATCGTGCCCAACAGCAGCGATATCAGCGTGGCCGTTCCGGAGATGACCAGCGAGGTCCGGCTGCCGGCGATCAGCCGGGCCAGGATGTCACGGCCGTTGACCGGTTCGACGCCCAGCCAGTGCCGGCCCGAGATTCCTCCGAACGAGCCGAGCGGCACGCTGGCGTCGGGGTTGGTCAGGCTGCTGTGAAAGGTGTTCGGATCCTGTCCGTACAGCTGGTTGAGCTGCGGGCAGAATGCCGCGGTCAGCACGATGAGCAGCAGCACGCAGCCACCGGCCATGGCAACACGATCCTTCTTGAGCCTGCGCCAAGCGATCCGGCGCAGCGACAGGCCCTCGATCGCGGGTTCGTCGTCACTCTCGAACGACGCTGCCGTCGTCGGCAGGTCAGCAACCATCAGATGCACTACGGGCGGCTCTGCCTCCCTACCCGGGAACACCCATCTGCCTCGCATGGAATGAATTCTTCGGGGAGCCACCGAGGTCGCACATGGGTGCGGAACACCCACCTTTGGATAGCTCGCGCAGGCATCGGAGCCCGAATTCGTTAAAAGATCTCAATCAATCCGTTGCCAACTACCGTTGTTAGCTCGATTAGCTAGCGCTATGCGCACCCGAGCCTCCGTCCTCATCGGGCGCGACGCGGAGTTCGCGACAGCGCTCGGCCAGGTGCGCAAGGCAACTCGCGGAACTGGCGGCCGGGCATGCTTCCTCATCGGTGAACCGGGGGTCGGCAAGTCCAGAATGCTGATGGAGGTAGCCAGCCGAGCAGCCACCGACGGGTCGATCGTGGTGCATGGCAGACCCGGCACAGCGGGAGCGGCATCGCCGTTGCGGCCATTCGCCGAGGCATTGACCGCCGTCCAACGGCGGGGGTTGCTGCCGGACGATCACCTCGGTGGTTATCGGTCGCTGCTGGCTCGGGTACTGCCGGAACTGCCCGGACCCGGCCATCCCAGCGGAGAGGCCGCTCCGATCGTGGCCTTCGCCGAGGCCGTCCTGCGGGTATTGACGGTGATCGGTGGTTCCGGTGGTTGCGTGTTGATGCTCGAAGACCTGCACGACGCGGATCCAGAATCGTTGGCGGTGCTGGAGTACCTGCTCGACAACATCGCCGGGACGCCGGTCGCGCTGTTCGGCACGTTGCGGAACGAGTCAGGTGAAGCCCACCGGGTGCTGGCGCGGGGCGAGCAGCGCGGCACGGCCGAGCTGGTGCCGATTCGCCCGCTGGACCGGTCGGCTACTGGCCTGCTCGTCGCTGCCTGCCTAGCTACCGATCGGCCGCCCGCGCAACTGGTGGAGTTGGCTTGGCGAAACGCTGCCGGCAATCCGCTGCTGGTGGAGGAGCTGCTCTACCACCTCATCGACAGCGGCCAGCTCAGCCGGCAGGGCGAGAACTGGCAACTGTCCGCTCATCCGGTTCTGGCACCGCCACCGAGCCTGCTGCAACTGGTCGAGACCCGAATGGAACGAGCAGCCGGGCTGGCGCGACGACTGCTGATCACCGCAGCCGTCTACGGTGCGCATTTCCGGTCGGCGGCGGTCGAAACCGCTCTCGGGGTGTGCGAAGTCGAGTTTCTGGCGGCTATCGAGCTGGTCGTCGCCAACCAGCTGGTCGTAGCCGAGGTGCCCAACGGTTACCGTTTCCACCATCCGCTCCTGCACGCCGCGGTGCTGGAGTTGGCCGGTGCAGCCGAGCGTCGCCAGGCCGCGGACCGACTGGCCGAGGCAGTGCTGGCCGCGGACCCGGACTTGTCCGGAGCAACCTGCCGGCTGGCTGCCCGACTGCTCAGCGAAGCTGGCCGTCCTTCGGCAGCGAGCGATCTCTATGCCCGATCCGGCCGGCAGGCCCTGCAGGCGGACGCCGTCGAGTGGGCGGTGGCCGATCTGGGCGAGGCGGTCCGGTTGCGCGAACCGGACGGCGCGCTGCCGCCCGAACTCGTCGGTGACCTGGCCCGGGCATCCTGGCAGGCGTGCCAGCTGGACCGCGCTCTAGAGCTGGTGGAGCGGCTTGACCCGGCTGTCGATGCCGCCACTCGTAAGGCTCGTGCATTTCTGCACCTCGACCTGATTCGAGGCTGCCACAACGCGGGACGCAAGGCGGAGGCGGAGTTGCAGCTGGCCCGCGCTCAATCCCTGGTGGCCGGCATCGACTCCGAGCTGCTGCGGATCTACTGCGACGCGATGGCCGCCCGGCTGACCGTCGGTCCGATCGGACCTTCCCTCGCCGATCCGACCGGGGAGAAGCTGGCCCGCAGTGCCGCCGACGCAGCCGAACGGCTCGCCGACACCGCGATCGACGCCGCCGAGCGGGGCAAGGCCGCCGAGGTGGCCTGCCTGGCTCTGAACACCTTGCTACTCATCCTGCGGATGCAGGATCGTCGCCCCGAACATGCTCAGCACCTCCGGCGACTTGCCGTCCTGGCCGACCGGCACAACCTAGCCGGCTGGGGCTTCTACGAGCGGTTCCTGGTGCTCCAGGACCGATGGATGGCCGATGGCGACGATCTACCGTTTCAAGCGCTGCGCGAGGAGGCACAGCGACTCGGCCAGCTCTGGATGGCATTGAGTATCGATACGAACCTGCACCTGCACCGGATCATGGTGAGCGACAGCAGCCTGGCAGGCGTCGCGGCAGACATCGAAAGTCATCTGGAACTGGCGCAACGGCAAGGGGATAACACACAGCTGCAGTGGGCTCTCGGCAATCTGCTGCTGGCAGCGGGATTCCGGGCGGACCGGCCGGCGCTGACCGAAGCCTTGGCACGGCATGGATGGGAACCTCAGCTCTTCGACCGAGAGCAGGATTGGGGCACCGCATCAGCGGTGTGCCTGGCGCTGGAGGGCCGAGACAGCGAAGCACTTGCCGTGCTGGCGGACATGGCCGGACAGGGGCTGGTCGGGCCGCACTTCCTGTGCTTCCCGCTCGGGCTCCTGGTGTTGCTGAAGACAGTGATCGACGGAACCTCGCCGCAGGAGGCGGACACCAGCTGGCCCGGCGCCGACGAGGTGCGTTGGACCCGTCAGTTCCTGCACTGGGCGGCGGCCGTGCACTCCGGACGGTGCGGTGACCGTGCTGAGGCCGAGCGACGCGCCGCGCTGGCAGCCGCCGACGCCGAGATCTTCCCGGTGGCGCGGCACCTTGCTGCCCGCCTGGTCGCGCCGGCCGCTGCCGCGGACGGCTGGGGCACGCCGATCGCAGACCTGCGGGCCGCCGAAGCCTGGTTCCACGAACAGGACGTGCCGGCAGCAGCCCGCGGCTGTCGAGATTTGCTACGAAGCCTCGGCGCCCCCGTGCGACACCGACGCGACGGCGTCGCCGCGATGCCGGCCGCCCTGCGCTCCGCCGGGATCACGGCCCGCGAGTACGAGGTCGGCCTGCTGGTCGGCGAGCACCTCGGCAACCGCGACATCGGTCGCCGCCTGCACATCTCCCCCCGCACCGTGGAGAAGCACATCAGCGCCCTGCTGACCAAGCTCACGGTGCCGGACCGACGCACGCTGATCGAACGAATCGCCGCAGCCCGGTAGTCGGGCTGCGTGGTGGGCCGGGGGTCGGCACGACCGCCTGACAGCGCCGTGCCAGCGAATTTCGTCGATGCTGCCAGCCGGCTGTGCGAGCGCTGCCAGCGCTTCGCCGTCGATGCCGAGCGGTTCGCGACTGGTGGCCAGCAGCTTCAGCCCAACAGCCGCCGAGCAGCCGGCCGACCTGGTCGGCGACCGGGTTGATCAGGTGCTCGCAATTGTCCATGACCAAGGTCTTGCGCATCCGGCCGCTGAATGACGGGCCACAATGGCTGGCATGCGCAGCGAGACCTTGCAGGTGCGGACCGGCGACCGGCCGCGGGTGCACGACCTCACCGCCGACTGCGAGCGGTTCGTCGAGTCCGAGCGGGACGGCCTGCTGCAGGTGTTCGTGCCGCACGCCACCGCCGGCGTGGCGATCCTGGAGACGGGTGCCGGCAGCGACACCGACCTGCTAGCCGCGCTGGATTCGCTGCTGCCCCGCGACGACCGCTGGCGACATCGGCACGGCTCGCCGGGGCACGGCCGCGATCACGTGCTGCCGGCGTTCGTGGCGCCCTCGATCACGGTTCCGGTGCTCGGCGGCCGGCTCGCGCTAGGCACCTGGCAGTCGATCTGCCTGGTGGACACCAACGTGGACAACGCGGTACGCGAGGTGCGGCTCAGCTTCCTGGCTGGATAAGGGGCCTCCGCCGCACACCGCCGTCAGCCGGCCGACACCGCCGGGTTCAGCTCGTCCGGATGCACGCCGAGGAAGCGCCGGGCCAGCGTCCGGAACGGCTCGGCCGGCCCGGTCACGTCGAACCGGTGCACCGGGTGGGAGGTGTCCGGGGCCAGCAGGTCGTGCTCGAGCAGCACCCGGTAGACGTCCTTGGCGGTCTCCTCGGCGCTGGACACCAGGCTCACCTCGTCGCCCAGCACCACCGAGAGCAGGCCGGTCAGCAGCGGGTAATGCGTGCAGCCAAGCACCAGGGTGTCGATGCCGGCCGCGGTCAGCGGGCTCAGATACGACTCGGCCAGCCCGAGCAGCTGGCGGCCGCTGGTGATGCCCCGCTCCACGAACTCGGCGAACATCGGGCAGGCCGCGGTGAAGATCTCCAACTGCGGCGCGGCGGCGAACGCGTCCTGGTAGGCGCCCGAGGTGACCGTGGCGGTGGTGCCGATGACGCCGACCCGGCCGTTGCGGGTGGCCATCACCGCCCGCCGGACGGCCGGCCGGATCACCTCCACCACCGGTATGTCGTAGCGCTCCCGGGCATCGGCCAGGCAGGCCGAGGACGCCGAGTTGCAGGCGATCACCAGCAGCTTCACCCCGGAATCGACGAGCGAATCGAGCACGGCGAGCGCGTGCCGGCGCACCTCGGCGATCGGCAGCGGGCCGTACGGGCTGTGCGCGGTGTCGCCGATGTAGTGCAGCGACTCGTGCGGCAGCTGGTCGAGCACCGCGCGGGCGACGGTGAGGCCACCCACGCCGGAGTCGAACATCCCGATCGCGGTCATGGCAGCGCCACCGCACCGGGCCGCGACCGGGCACGCCTCGGCCGCCTGCCGTGCAGCAGCCAGCCGAGCAGCACCCCGGTCGCGAAGCCGGCCAGCTGGCTGGCCCAGAAGGTGTGGTTGGACGAGTGCGGCAACAACCCGAAGAACATCGAGGAGAACACGCACAGCACCGCGACCGCGATGCCGATCCACATCAGCCGCCGACCGAACCAGGCCCGGGCCAGGACGTAGCCGAGCCAGCCGAAGATCACCCCGCTGGCGCCGAGGACCAGCGTGGACGACGGCGCCGCCAGCCAGGCCACCGCATCGCTGACCAGCCAGCAGGCCGCGGTGACCAGCGCCAGGTAACGCAGCCCGGAGATCAGCATGATCCAACCGAAGATGAGCAGCGGGATCGCGTTGGCCGCCAGCTGGCTGGCGTCGGCGTGCAGCACCGGGGCCAGCAGCACGCCGGGCAGCCCGTCGAGCCGGCGCGGCTTGATGCCGAACCGCAGCAGCCGGTGATCCAGCGCGGCGTCCACCCCGACCACCACCCAGAGCAACCCGAACACCCCGACGATGGTCAGCGCCGCGCCGGGCGGCCGGGTCGGGCGCAGGCCGGGTCGCAGGCTGGCCTGCGCCAGCTCCATCTGCCGCCGTTGCCGGCGCCCGGGCGGCCGCTGCGGCTGGGTCACGTCCGCAACCGTACCGTCGGCAATTCCCCGGTCGGGGCCAGCGCGCCCGTCATGCCCAGAGCTGCCCCTCCAGCTTCTGCGCCGCCTGCTGCAGCGAACCGGCGTACGCCCCGGTGGACAGGTACTTCCAGCCGCCGTCGCAGACGACGAACACCACATCGGCCCGCTCGCCGGCCTTGCTGGCCTTGTCCGCGGTGCCGAGGGCCGCGTGCAGGATGGCGCCGGTCGAGATGCCGGTGAAGATGCCCTCCTGCTCGACCAGATCCCGGGTCCGGCGCAGCGCGTCATAGGAGGTGACCGAGTACCGCGAGGTCAGCACCGAATCGTCGTAGAGCTCCGGCACGAAGCCCTCATCGATGTTGCGCAGGCCGTACACCAGGTCGCCGTAGCGAGGCTCGGCGGCCACGATCTGGATGCCCGGCACCTTCTCCCGCAGGAACCGGCCGGCGCCCATCAACGTCCCGGTGGTGCCCAGCCCGGCCACGAAGTGGGTGATCGTGGGCAGGTCGTCGAGCACCTCCGGCCCGGTGCCCTCGTAGTGCGCCTGCGCGTTGGCCGGGTTGCCGTACTGGTAGAGCATCACCCAGTCCGGGTTCTCCGCGCTCAACTGCTTGGCCATCGCGACCGCCTGGTTGGAGCCGCCGGCGGCCGGTGAGTAGACGATCCGGGCGCCGAACATCTCCAGCAGCTCACGCCGCTCGGAGGAGGTGTTCTCCGGCATCACGCAGACCAGACCGTAGCCCTTCAGCTTGGCGATCATGGCCAGCGAGATGCCGGTGTTGCCCGACGTCGGCTCCAGGATGGTGCAACCCGGGGTCAGCCGCCCGTCGGCCTCCGCGGCAGCCACCATGGCCAGCGCCGCCCGGTCCTTGATCGATCCGGTCGGGTTGCGGTCCTCGAGCTTGGCCCACAACCGCACCGGCGGCAAGCCGTCGGACTCCACCCAGCGCGGTGACAGGTTGGGCAGGCCGACCAGCGGCGTGCCGCCGACCGCCTGGACCAGCGACTCGTAACGCGTCACGGGAGTTACCGGCCGCCGCCGGCCACCGCGGGCAGGATGGTCACCGAGTCGCCGTCGGACAGGCTGGTGTCCAGTGAGCCGGTGAACCGCACGTCCTCGTCGTTGACGTAGACGTTGACGAAGCGGTGCAGCGAGCCGTCGTCGGTGATGAGCCGGCCCTTCAGGCCGGCGTGCCGGCTCTCCAGGTCGTCCAGCAGCGCGGCCAGGTTGCTGCCCTCGCCGGGCACCGACTTCTCGCCGCCGGTGTAGCTACGCAGGATGGTGGGAATCTTGACCTGCACGGTCATCGAAGAGCTCCTTGGTGTGTGGTCGTTGCCGGATACAACGTGCTGCGCTGAGCGAGTAGTCCTCCAACCGGCTCAGCGACAGTCGTAACAGACGACGGCGACGTTGTGCCCGAGCAGCACCCGACGGATGGCCGGCGCGTACGGTGCGCTCACCGGACGACCTCCACCGATTCCTCGCTGACCACGCCGTCCACGATCCGGAACGAGCGGAAGTCCGTCGTCGCCGGGTCGGCGGTGGAGACCAGCACGTAGTGCGCGGCCGGCTCGTTCGCATAGGCGATGTCGGTGCGCGACGGGTAGGCCTCGGTGGCGGTGTGCGAGTGGTAGATGATCACCGGCTCCTCCTCGGCGTCATCCATCGCCGTCCACACCTTCAGCTGTTCGATCGAGTCGAACTGGTAGAAGGTCGGCGAGGCTGCCGAGTTCAGCATCTCCACCAGCCGGACCGGCTGGTCCGAGCCGGCCGGCCCAGCCACCACGCCGCATGCCTCGTTCGGGTGGTCCCGGCGGGCATGCGCGATGATCGCGTCGCGGATCTCCGATGGCACTCGTAGCACAGTTATCCACCATATCCGGACCGGCCCGGCCGGCACACTCGGTCGCCGGTTTACGGATGCCCCGGTCAGGCCATCAGCTGCCTGACCAGCAGGTCCTGCACCGCGCTGAGCCAGTGGTAGATGTTGGCGACCGGGTCGGCCGAGTCCAGCTCGTCCTCCTCGGTGACGCCCAGCCGGACGCCGAGGGTGAGCCGCAGGTCGTTGAGCACCCGCAGCCAGCGGTCGGCTGCCTCGTCGTTCAGGCAGATCGTGCCGCTGCCGTCCGGCAACTCGGCCCGGCAGGTCTGCAGCCGGCCGACCCGGGCCATGGTCAGGTCGGCGGCCACCAGCCGGCGGAACTCGGCCGAGGCCTCGTCATCGTCGGAGTAGCCGTCCGGATACAGCCGCTGCATCGCCGGGTCGGCGTCGTCAACCTGCTTCAGCATCGCCGCGAAATCGTCGATCAGCCCGGCCAGCAAGTGCGACTCGCTGTCTGCCAGCTGGACCCGGATCTGCTCCGCCCGGCGCCGGACCTTCACTGATCGTGCTGGATGGTCGCCCACAGGCCGTAGCCGTGCAGGGTTGCGGTGTCGCCTTCCATCCGCTCCCGCGGCCCGGACGAGACCACCGCCCGGCCCTTGTGGTGGACGTCGAGCATCAGCTTGGTGGCCTTGTCCTTGGAGTAGCCGAAGACCTTCATGAACACGTGGGTCACGTAGGACATCAGGTTCACCGGATCGTTCCAGACCACGGTCACCCAGGGGCGGTCTGCCTCCGGACGCTGCTCGCTCTGCTGGTCGGCGCTGGCCTCGCGTCGTGGCGTGACAGTCGGCGTAGACATGCCCTCCATGGTGGCACGGATCGCTCTGGGAGGATTGCTGACCATGACCGAACTCGGTACCGGCACCGGCCTGTTCACCGACCACTACGAGCTGACCATGCTGGCCACGGCGCTGGCCGACGGCTCGGCCGGGCGTCGCTGCAGCTTCGAGGTGTTCAGTCGCCGGCTGCCGGACAGCCGCCGGTTCGGCGTGGTGGCCGGCACCGGCCGGCTGCTCTCGGCGATCGCCGACTTCAGGTTCGCCGAGGCCGACCTGGCGGCGCTGCGCGGCGCCGGGGTGGTGGACGACCGAGGCGCGCAGTTCCTGGCCGACTACCGGTTCACCGGCGACATCGACGGCTACGCCGAGGGCGAGCCGTACTTCCCGCACTCGCCGATCCTCACCGTGACCGGCTCGTTCGCCGAATCGGTTGTGTTGGAAACGCTGGTGCTGTCCATCCTCAACCACGATTCGGCGGTGGCGGCAGCCGCCGCCCGGATGGCCATCGCGGCCGGCGACCGGCCGCTGATCGAGATGGGCTCCCGGCGCACCCACGAGGCGGCCGCGGTGGCGGCGGCCCGAGCGGCCTACCTAGTGGGTTTCACCGCCACCTCCAACCTGGCCACCGGCGCCTGCTTCGGGGTGCCGACCACCGGGACGGCGGCGCACGCGTTCACCCTGTTGCACGACACCGAGGAGGCGGCGTTCACCGCGCAGGTCGCCCAGTTCGGCGCCGGCACCACGCTGCTAGTGGACACCTACGACATCCGCCAGGGCATCGAGACCGCGGTCCGGGTGGCCGGCGACGGGCTCGGCGCGGTGCGCATCGACTCCGGTGACCTGGCGGTGATCGCCCGGCAGGCCCGCGACCAGCTCGACTCCCTCGGCAACGACCGGACCCGGATCGTGGTGAGTGGAGACCTGGACGAGTTCGCCATCGCCGCGCTCGCCGCCGCCCCGGTGGACGTCTACGGGGTGGGCACCTCGGTGGTGGTCGGATCCGGCGTGCCGACCGCCGGGCTGGTGTACAAGCTGGTCGAGGTGGACGGCCGGCCGGTGGCCAAGCGCAGCGAGCACAAGGCCTCGGCCGGCGGCCGCAAGCAGGCCTACCGCCGGCATCGCGCCTCCGGCACCGCGACCGAGGAGTTCGTGGTGCGCTGCTCGACCGCGTTCGAACCCGAACGGGCCGACCGGCTGCTGACGATCCCCCTGATGCGCAAGGGTGAATCCGTGCAGCCGGCCGACCTGGAGGGGGCCCGGCGGCATCACCGCGAGGCTGTCGTCGCGCTGCCCTGGGAGGCGCTGAAGCTCTCGCGCGGCGAACCGGGGTTACCGGTCACCCTGCTCTGACCCCGTTTCGTACCGGCCTTGTTTCGCACCGGCCTGGCCTTTCGTACCGGCCTGGCCTTCGTACCGGCCTGGTTTCGTATCCGATTTGCACGCCAGGGCAGCGAAATCGGATACGAAAGCCGAACGTCAGGCGTAGCGGTTGTAGGCGTCGTGCGCGTAGCTCTCCCGCGCCGCGGTGTTGCAGGTCCCGCATCCCTCGTAGCCGTTCTGGAAGGCGATCACCGCCTGGTCGATGGTGGTGGCCTGGTGCAGCTGGCTGAAGCCGTAGTAGGAGAAGGTGTGCAGCTCATACCAGATGAAGTCCAGCTGCGCGGTCAGTGACCAGCGGGACTTGCCGCCGTCCTTGTTGGCCGCGTACCAGACCACGTTGTCCTGGCTGTAGGTGTCCCAGCGACCGCCGACGCTCCACTGCGCGATGCCCCGGCCGGGTCCGCCGCCGTACTGCTCGATGGTCGGATCCATGCCGGATTCCTGGTCGAGGTTGCCGATGATGCCGGCGGCCCGGATCTTGGTCATGCCCTTGTTCACGAAGTAATTGAAGGCGGTCTGCTCATTCGAGCGGATGATCGCGGCGACCGAGACGACCGACGGGCTCATGCCGGCGGCGTTCATGGTGGGCGCGGCGCTGGCCGGGGTGGCCAGGCTGGCCGTGACCGCGACGGCAGCGGCCGTGGCCAGCGCGGCCGTGACCAGGCTTCTGAGGGATCGCATGGGCATACCTCTCCAGAGGTGAAAAAGGAATAAGTCGCGCAGATCATAGCGATAGCCCCTCGCGCCCGCAGGTCGAACCGAGGGCGAAAACGGGTCGCGGTGAGAGCCCGGACGACAGCTGCCGCTCACGCCGGCCTGGGTTCGCCTGCCTCCAGCTCCGCGCGAGGTATGCCGAGCACGTGCAGCACCGCGTCCAGGAACGGCGGATTGATGCAGCCCTCGTCTGCCTGGCTGGCGGTCTGGGTGCAGAACGCGATGCCCAGGCCGGCCTGCTGCAGCAAGTCGGTGTCCTGGGCGCCGTCACCGACCGCCACCGTCTGGGACAGCGGGATGCCCAGTTCGGCGGCGAACCGACGCAGTGCCCGGGCCTTGCCGGCGGGATCGATCGGCTCGCCGGTCAGGCAGCCGGTCAGCCGGCCGTCGACCACCTCCAGCACGTTGGCCGCGACGAAGTCCAGCTCGAGTTCGGCCACTAGCTTCTCGATCAGCGCGGTGCAGCCGCCGGACACCACGCCGACGGCGTACCCGAGCCGCTTCAGCGTCCGGACCAGGCTGCGGGCACCGGGCGCCAGCCGCATCGCATCGCGCACCTGCCAGACCTCGGCCAGCGGCAGGCCGGACAGCAGCCGGATCCGGGCGGCCAGCGCAGCTGCCGGGTCGTGGGCGCCCCGCCGGGCGGCCTCGGCCAGCGCGGCGGCCTCCTCCGCGGTGCCGGCACGGGCGGCCAGTTCGCCGATGCCGTCGCCCTGCAGCACCGTGGCGTCCAGGTCGAGCACGACCAGCCGCTTGGCCCGCCGGGCCAGATCGGCCGGCTGCACCGCGATGTCCAGGCCGCTGGCCATCGCCGCCATCGCGAGCGTCTCCCGGAGCGCCGGACCGGCGCCGGAGACCGTCAGCTCCAGGCTGGCAACCGGCACCCGGGACAGCAGCCGAACGGTGTGGATGTTGCCGCCGGCGTCGGCCACCCGCTGGCACACCGCGCCAATCGCGCCCGGCCGCAGCAGCCGGCCCAGCACGATCACGTGCAGCAGGGACGGATCCTCGGGCGGGTCGGCAGGCCGACCCTCCTCGACCAGCACCACCTCGTGCTCCATGCCGAGGGCGGAGGCGGTCTGCCCGATCGAGCGCCGCAACGAGCCCGGATCCCCGTGCAGCACCAGCAGCAGGCCGGCGATCAGCCGGCCGCGGATGACCACCTGCTCGACGTCGAGCACCTCGACGTCGTGCGCGGCGAGCGCGGCGAACAACGCCGCGGTGACCCCCGGCCGGTCGCGGCCGGAGGTGGTTACGAGCAGAGTGCAGGGATTCATCTCCTCAACCCGAACCCTACGACGCCCAGCCGCGCTGCGCGCGATCAGCCGGGTCAACCAGGCGCAAGACGGCTCAGCCGTTACCGGGATCGGTGTCGCGCTGGCCGAATCGGGGGCCCTCACTGCCGACCGAGTTGGCCCCAGCCTGGTGCACCAGGCGGTGCCGCTTGTCCGCGTGCGCCTCGATCTCGAGTTGTTCGATCAGGTGCGGGTAGTGCGCCTCGAACGCCGGCCGCTCCGAGCGGATCCGCGGCATCGAGGTGAAGTTGTGCCGCGGCGGCGGGCAGGAGGTGGCCCACTCCAGGGAGTTGCCGTGGCCCCACGGGTCGTCGGCCAGCGCCACCTCGCCGTAGCGGTAGGAGTGGTAGACGTTCCACAGGAACGGCAGCATCGAGGCACCCAGGATGAACGCGCCCACCGTCGAGATGGTGTTCAGCGTGGTGAACCCGTCACCGGGCAGGTAGTCGGCATACCGGCGCGGCATGCCCTTGTCGCCCAGCCAGTGCTGCACCAGGAACGTGGTGTGGAAGCCGATGAAGGTGAGCCAGAAGTGCAGCTTGCCCCACCGCTCGTCCAGATAGCGGCCGGTGAATTTCGGGAACCAGAAGTAGATGCCGGCGTAGGCGGCGAACACGATGGTGCCGAACAGCACGTAGTGGAAGTGGGCCACCACGAAGTAGCTGTCCGAGACGTGGAAGTCCACCGGCGGCGAGGCGAGCAGCACGCCGGTCAGCCCACCGAACAGGAACGTCACCAGGAAGCCGATGGAGAACAGCATCGGACTCTCGAAGGTGATCGAGCCCTTCCACATGGTGCCGATCCAGTTGAAGAACTTCAGCCCGGTGGGCACCGCGATCAGGAACGACAGGATGGAGAAGAACGGCAGCAGCACCACGCCGGTGACGAACATGTGGTGCGCCCACACGGTCAGCGACAGCGCGCCGATGGACAGCGTGGCCATCACCAGGCCCTTGTAGCCGAACAGCGGCTTGCGGCTGAACACCGGGAAGATCTCGGTGACGATGCCGAAGAACGGCAGCGCCAGGATGTAGACCTCGGGGTGGCCGAAGAACCAGAACAGGTGCTGCCAGAGCACCGCGCCGCCGTTCTGCGGCGCGTAGACCTGCGCGCCCAGATGCCGGTCGATGTAGAGCACCAGCAGCGCCGAGGTGAGGATCGGGAAGGCCAGCAGCACCAGCAGCGAGGTCACCAGGATGTTCCAGGTGAAGATCGGCATCCGGAACATGGTCATGCCGGGCGCGCGCAGGGTGAGCACGGTGGTCACCATGTTCACCCCGCCCAGGATGGTGCCCAGGCCGGAGATGGCCAGGCCGATGATCCAGAAGTCAGTGCCCGTGCCCGGCGAGTTCAGCGCGTCGTTGAGCGGCAGGTAGAACGTCCAGCCACCGTCGGCCGCCCCCTGCGGGGTGAGGAAGCCGGCCACCGCCACCGTGGCGCCGAACAGGTAGAGCCAGTACGACAGGGCGTTCAGCCGCGGGAAGGCCACGTCGGGTGAGCCGATCTGCAGCGGCAGTACCAGGTTGGCGAAGGCGAAGACGCTGGGCGTGGCGAAGAACAGCAGCATGATCGTGCCGTGCATGGTGAACAGCTGGTTGTACTGCTCCGGGGACAGGAACTGCATGCCCGGACGGGCCAGCTCGGCGCGCATCACCAGGGCCATCAGGCCGGCCAGCATGAAGAAGATGAACGAGGTGACCAGGTACATCCGACCGATCATCTTGTGGTCGGTGGTGCGCAGCAGCTGGGCGAACAGCGAGCCCCGCTGCACCGGATCGGCCGGGTACGGCCGGCTGACGATCGGCGTCGGCTCCAGCCCGGCGACGTCGGTGAAGGACGCGGCCGCGGGCCTGTCAGTCGTGGTCAAACCAGCCTCCGGCAGTCGGTTCTGCTGCTCTGCGGCACGCACGCGGCTGCGACACGGCCCGCCCTTGCAGAATAGCCAGCCAGCACGGCTGGGCCGGCACCGCCCCCGCACGGGCGGAGGGGTGTCGGCCCAGCCGCAACCCGGGTCAGTGCCAGTACCGGACCGCGCCGACGTAGTCGGAGTAGAGCGCGTGCACGCCGACCGGAATGCCGTAGGTGGGCGCGTCGATCATATTGCCGTTGCCGATGTAGACCCCGACGTGGCCCGGCGCCGTCGAGGTGCCGTCCGAGCCCACGAAAAACACCAGGTCGCCGGGCAGCAGGTCGCTCTGCGAGTCGATCGGGATGCCGCCGTAGTTGCCGTTGTACTGGTCGGCGGCCGAGTGCGGCAGCACGACGCCCGAACCCTGGTAGACGGCGTACATCGAAAGCCCCGAGCAGTCGAAGGCTGGGCCGGTGCCACAGCCGTTGGTGGGACCGTAGATGTTGCCGGCGCCGAAGCAGTACGGCAGGCCTTCCTGGGACTGCGCGGCGCTGACGATCTGGGCGCCCTGGGTGCTGGTACCGGTGCCGAAATCGACCCCGGAGACGACATCGTGCCAGCCGTGCCACGCGCCGCCGGTGTAGATCTGCTGGTAGATGTGGCCGGTGCCGCCGACGCCGAAGAGGTCGTAGCGGCTGACGTCGGCGCGGTAGGTCAGGCCCGGTCCGCCATGGACGTAGCCGCCCAGATCCTGCATGGCCGACCAGACCCCGCCGGTGTAGATGGTCTGGTACATGTGCTGGTCGTCGCCGGTCGCGAACACGTGGTAGGTGCCGTCCGAGGCGAGGGTGGCCGCAACGCCGCCGGCCAGGTGGGTCGAGACGATGTCGTTCCAGCCGTGCCAGGTGCCGCCGGTGTAGATCTGCTGGTACAGGTCGCCGTTGCCACCCACTGCGAACACGTCATAGCGGTTGATGTCGGCGCGGTAGATGACCGAGAGCGCGCCGTAGATCGACGAGCCCAGATCCTGCATGGCCGACCACACCCCGCCGCTGTAGATGGTCTGGTAGAGGTGATGGTCCGCGCCGGTCGCGAACACGTGATAGACGCCGGAGATGACCACCGCCGTGACGCCACCGGACAGGTCGGCCGCGACGATGTCGTTCCAGCCGTGCCAGGTGCCGCCGGTATAGATCTGCTGGTACAGATCGCCGTTGCCGCCGACCGAGAACAGGTCGTAGCGGCTGCCGCTGTAGACCACCGCCGGCACGCCGTGCACGTAGCCACCCAGATCCTGCGGGCTGGACCAGACGCCGCCGGTGTAGATGCTTTGGTACATGTGCTGGTTGGCGCCCGAGGCGAACACGTGGTACGTGCCATCGGAGGCCACCACGGCGCCCACCCCGGCCGGGTCGGCGACGACCGAGGCGGCCGCCGGGCCGGTGGTGGGGACGACCGCGAGCGCGACTATCGCGGCGGCGCCGAGCAGGACGGCTGACAGCCGTCGCCGGCCGGAGAGAATTCGGGAAAAGGGCAGCACGGGATCACCTGTTCGAGTGGGGGTCTTTGACCAAGAGCGAATGGGGGTGCGCGCCGGCCAAACGTAAGCCGTGGTTGACGGCAAACGGGTGTTCTGGCCACAACGTGCCAAGCTGCCCGGCATAACCGGACAGTTCCGGTAGTTGGAGCTGACATGCCTGACATCGCCGGTGAGGCCGCCCTGCTGAACCTGATCGCCAGCCGCAACGACGGGGTGCTGGTCACCCTCAAGCGCGACGGGCGCCCGCAGCTGTCCAACATCAACTACGCCTTCTACCCGGACGAGCGCCTGATCAAGGTCTCGATCACCGCCACCCGGGTCAAGTACCGCAACCTCCGGCGGGATCCGCGGGCCAGCCTGTACGTGACCAGTCCGGATTTCTGGTCCTACGCGGTGGCCGAGGCCAGCGCGGAGCTGTCCTCGGTGGCCGCCGAGCCCGGCGACGCGGCGGTCGAGGAGCTGATCGAGCTCTACCGGCGGGTTGCCGGCAAGGAGCACCCGGACTGGGACGACTACCGTCGAGCCATGGTGGCCGACCAGCGGGTGGTGCTGCGGCTGCCGATCGAGCGGGTGTACGGCACGCCGGCCCGCTGAACGCGGCCACCAGGGCAGCCGGCGAGCTGGCTGCCCAGGCGGACCGCCGGCCCGGGGCGAAGGGAAATCGCGGCAGATGAAGATCGGCTACAAGGCGTCGGCGGAGCAGTTCGGGCCGCGCCAACTGCTGGACTACGCGGTGCAGGCCGAGGCGGTGGGCCTGGACAGCGTCACCGTCTCCGACCACTTCCAGCCATGGCAGCACGAGGGCGGCCACGCGCCGTTCTCGCTGTCCTGGCTGGCCGCCGTCGGTGAGCGGACCTCCCGGGTGCTGCTCGGCACCAGCGTGCTGACGCCGACCTTCCGCTACAACCCGGCCGTCATCGCGCAGGCATTCGGCACCCTGGGCTGCCTGTATCCGGGCCGGATCATGCTCGGCCTGGGCACCGGCGAGGCCCTCAACGAGGTGGCCGTGGCCCGGCTCGCCTGGCCGGACTTCAAGGAGCGCTATGCCCGGCTGCGGGAGTCCGTCCGGCTGATCCGGCAGCTGTGGGACGGTGAGCGGGTGACTTTCGACGGCGAGTACTACCAGACCTCAGACGCCACCGTCTACGACCGGCCGGAGCAGCCGGTGCCGATCTACATCGCGGCCGGTGGCCCGCAGATGGCCAAGTACGCCGGCCGGGTCGGTGACGGCTTCATCTGCACCTCGGGCAAGGGCATGGAGCTGTACGCGGACAAGCTGCTGCCGGCGGTGGACGAGGGCCTGGCCGCGGCTGGCCGGGATGGCGCGCGGTTCGACCGGATGATCGAGATCAAGCTGTCCTACGACCGGGATCTGGACCGGGCCCGGGAGAACACCCGGTTCTGGGCGCCGCTGTCGCTGACCGCGGAGCAGAAGCACGGCCTGCACGACCCGATCGAGATGCAGCGAGCCGGCGCCGAGCTGCCGATCGAGCAGATCGCCAGCCGGTGGATCGTCACCGACAACGCCCAGCAGGCCGTCGAGGAGATCCGCCCGTACGCCGAACTGGGCCTGAACCACCTGGTCTTCCACGCCCCGGGCCACGACCAGTCCCGGTTCCTGGAGAGCTTCGCCGAGGACGTGCTGCCGCTGCTGCGCCAGCTCGGCTGATTACTTCAATTTGAGCAAACACACCACTTGTGTTCGACTGATCACCTACAGTGACCGACGGCGCGTGTCAAGCGTGCCCATGCCATTAAACGTAGGGATGTCATGAAGCGAACGATTGCCGCAGGCGCCACCCTCGCCGCGTCGGCAGCGCTGCTCGTCGTGGCAGCGCCGGCCGCACACGCCGCCGCGACGCTGCTGGTGCCCAGCCGATACCCCACCATCAGCGCCGCGATCAGCGCCGCTCACAACGGTGACACGGTGCTGGTGTCGCCCGGCACCTACCGGGAGAACATCACCATCGTCGGCAAGTCCATCACCGTCCGGGCGGCCAGCAGCAACCCGGCCTCCACGGTGATCGCCGGCAAGGCCGGCCGCAGCCCGGTGATGATCCAGAACGTCGGGCCCGGCACGGTGCTGCGCGGCTTCCGGATCGCCGGCGGCTCGGCGCCGGAGGGCCAGGGCGGCGGCATCACCATCGCCAACGGCGCCAGCCCGGTGATCGCCTACAACCAGATCGTGTCCAACCGCTCCAACGACGGTGGCGGCATCCTGGTCTACAACCACTCCAACCCCGACATCGCCTACAACTACATCGAGAACAACGTGGTGAACCGGTTCGGCGGTGGCGTGTTCGCGGTGCGGGCGTCCAACCCGTCGATCCATCACAACGTGATCAGCGGCAATCACGCCAGCGGCGGCGGCGGCGTGTATCTGGAGAACGACCCCAACAACCGGGCGGCGCACGCCGGTGGCCTGGTCACGCTGAACACCATCACCAACAATGCCGCCGGCGCCGAGGGCGGCGGCATCATGCTGCGCACCGGTGAGGTCGCCAAGATCACCCGCAACACCATCACCGGCAACCGCTCCCCGTACGGCGGCGGGATCGAGATCGAGACCAACGGCAGCGGCCCGCTCGTGCAGAGCAACGTGATCAACGGCAACGCCGCGCCCACCTCGGCGTCGCTGCCGGGGTCGGGCAGCGGTGGCGGCATCGCGGTGTTCGGCCAGTCCACGCCACTGATCCAGGCCAACACCGTCTACGGCAACTCCAGCACCGTCTACGGCGGCGGCATCGTGCTGGCCGAGGGTTCCCGGTCGCTGGTGGTCGGCAACAACATCGCGGCCAACCGGGTGACCAGCACCGCCTCCGGCACCGGCGGCGGCGGCATCTTCGGGGCCAACTCCGACTTCCAGATCTGGAACAACGTGCTGCGCGCCAACTCCGCCCGCGGCGGCGGTGGCCTGTGCTTCAGCAGCACCGGATCGTGGGTGGTGCTCAACAACACGGTGATCGGCAACCAGGCCACCGGCGGCGGCACCGCGGCACTGGGCGGCGGACTGTTCGTCGGCGGCAAGACCACCGGCAAGACCTCGATCGTCAACAACATCTTCGCCTCGAACAACGACTTCCAGATCTTTGACTCCGGGCACCTGTCCAGCTACGACAACAACCTGGTGGTCAACGGCGGCAAGGGCTCCTACTACGGCTACGGCGTGGGTGTCGTCACCAACATCGCCCAGCTCAACGGCAACCACCTGATGCACGAGGCGAGCGGCAACCTGACCGGCAACCTCGGCTTCATGAACGTCGCCGGCGGTGACTACCGGCTGACCAATGCCTCGGTCGCGGTGAACCGGGCCCGGGTATCCGGAGCCCCGAGCAACGACTACCGCGGCGCCCGGCGGCCGTATGCCAACGGCTTCGACATCGGCGCCTACGAGTGGACCGGTGAGTCTGCCGGTAGCTGAACCTCGCGGCTGGGCCGGCTAATGCGGTCGGCCCAGCCAGCTCACTGGGTTAGCCCAGCCAGCCGGCGATGGTCGCCTCGGCGGTGGCCTCCCAGCCGAGCATCAGGTGATTGTCGCCGGTGATCAGCTTGCTGGCCGCCAGCGCCCCGATGCCCCGGCTGGACTGGCATGAGCTGGTGAACACCACGCCGTCGCTCGGACCCCGGTTCTCGTTGTAGAAGTTGGGCAAAGTCGGCGACCCGCCGCACAGCAGGTAGGTGGGCACGCCGGCCGGCACGGTGGCCGACTGCATCGCGCCGACCAGCGAGCCGTGGCTGATGGCGTAGGAGATCCCGTTGCTCGTGCTGACGAATCCGGTGCCGCCGTAGTAGGTGGTGTACCAGTCGCCCTGGCTCTGGTCGATGCCGTAACTGCTGTCCCAGCGGGCCAGCATCTGCCGCTGGCCGGTGAAGTAGTTGCTGTTGACGGACAGGTTGGGTTCTGCGTAGACGACGCCGTAGCACATGTAGGACTGGCTCGGCGACGGCGCGTTGGACTCACCGCCGCACTCCGGGTAGATCACCGGGTTGCCGCTCGTGCCATGCCCGAAGGTGTAGTCCAGACCGCCGTTCGGAGCGCCGAGCAGCACCAGCTTGGCCACGTCGTTCTGGTACGGCCTCCCCCAGCTCGGTGCCACCGAGGCGACGTACAGCCGAGCGGCGAAGCCCCCCTTGCTCCAGGCCACCAGGTCGGCCGCGCTGGTGTTCGTCTCGGCCCTGACCCGGCTCAGCGCGTCGGAGATGGTCTGCGCCCACTCGTAGTTGTCGCCCTGGGTGTCGGCGAAGTTCACCGCGAACACCCGGTAGCCACGACCGGACAGGTACTGCATCAACCCGGTGGTCGGGCAGGACGCCACTCCGCAGGTGCCGGCTCCGTCGGCGGCCGGATCGCTGTACGCGCGATCGACGTCGTCGGTCGCTCCCTCCACCAGCAGCACCGGGCTGCCGGTGTTGGTGTTCCAACCCGGCGCCCGGTAGAGCAGGAAATCCCGGCCGGGCGGCTGGGCGCTGCCGAACAGGCTGGCGACGGCGCCGGTCTGGTTCTGCCGCCCGTCGGGCAGGTAGTAGGAAGTTGGCCAGGACGGGTCGGTGTCCCGCCAGTGCTCCACGCTGTGCCAGCCATGGCTGACCCCGGTGGTGGTGGAGAGCAGGCTCAAGGTGCCGACGGCGAAGTTGGCGTGGCCACCGGCCGGCGCCGCGAGGCTGGTGAGCCCGAGCAGCGCGGCAGCCAGCACGGCGAACAGTGCGACTGTCCGGCGGAACGCGGGAGGTTGGACGGCCATGACGATCTCCGATGCCGAGAGGGTCTCGTCATTGCAGTGTTGTTTGCCCGATATGTCAAGCTATCCGGCCCGGGCGGGCCGGTTCAGAAGTTGACGCCGACTCCGGTGCTCGACGAGCTTGCCGGATCCGGGGGCAGCGCGGGCTCGGCCGGCAGCCGGCCGGTCTCCAGGTAGCTCGCCACGATTCGGGCCAGCCGGACGGTTGGCCAGGGCCAGCCACCCCGGCCGATCAGCCGGACCACGGCGGCCAGGTTGGCCTGCTCGGCCTGCAGCCAGTCGTAGGCCGCGTCCGGATTCGCGATGGGCACGGTCGGCGCGCAGCTCGGTGCCAGGTTCACCAGCCGCAACCGCTGCGCCGACAGCCGGTCCAGCGCCTGGGCGGCCGTGTGCAGGTAGTGCGCCACCAGCCGATCCACCGCCACCTGCTCGGGATCCAGTTGCGCCAGCTCGACGGCGTACAGCCGGAGCAGCGCGTGCAGCCGGTATCGTCCGGGCCGGCTCTGCTCGACCAGGTGCGCCGCGCCCAGCGCGGTCAGCATCCGCTGCGCCTCCGGGAGGCTTGAGTCCAGCAGCGCGGCCAGCGCGTGCGGCGGGAAGTCCGGCCCGGGATGCCGTCCGATCAGCCGGAAGGCCCTGGCGGCCGGCACCGGCAGCCGCTGGTAGGACCAGTCGAACGCGGCCCGGATCGCCGTGCGCGGATCGTCACCGGCCAACAGCAGGTCCAGCCGGGTGGCGCCGGAGGCGAATTCGGCCACCAGCGTCGCAAGGTCGCCGATAGGTCGAACCAGCTCCGCGGCCAGCCGCAACGCCAGTGGCAGCCGGGCGCACTGCTCGGCGAGCTCGGCGGCGGCGACCGGATCGTGCACCGCCGGCTCACCGACCAGTCCCTGCAGCAGCTGCACCGCCTCGTCGGCGGCCAGCGCGGGCACCTCGATCCGGTGCGCGCCGTGCCGGACGACCATGCCGGTCAGGCTCTGCCGGCTGGTGACCAGCACCGCGCAGCTCTCGGTGCCGGGCAGCAATTCCCGTACCTGCTCGCTGTCGCGGGCGTTGTCCAGCAACACCAGCAGCCGCCGGCCGGCGACCAGCGAGCGGAAATGCGCGGCGCGCTCGGCGCAGTCACGTGGGATCTCGGCCGCCGGCATTCCCAGCGCCCGCAGGAACCTGGCCAGTGCCTGGCCGGACGGTAGCGGCGGCTCGGCGTCGAAGCCCCGCAGGTCCACGTAGAGCTGGCCACCCGGATAGCGATCGGCCCGTGCGTGCGCCCAGTGCAGGGCTAGCGCGGTGGTGCCCACCCCGGCCGGCCCGACCAGCGCGGCGAGGCCGCCGCCGGAGGCGAGGAGCCGATCGAGTTCGGCGAGCGCCTCCAGCCGTCCGGTGAAATGGTCGGCCGGCGCCGGAAGCTGGCGCGGCACCGTCCCGGCGAAGTTGGGCACACCGCCGCGGTGACCCGTCTCCCGGTGCGCGCACACCCGGTACCAGGCCTCGGCCCATTCGCGCTGCTCGGCCGGCGTGGTGCCCAGCGCGATCACCATCCGGTCCAGCAACTGCGCGGGAGCCAGCCGCTTGCCGGTCAGGTAGGCGTGGATGGTCGACTTCGGCTCGCCGACCCGGCCGGCCAACTCCTCCAGGCTGATCCGGGCCGAACGGGTTCCGCGCGCCGCCCTGGACCGGAGCAGGTTCAGCTCGCGCACCAGATCGTCGAGGTTCACCACCCGCGCCGGATCGGGCCCGGCGGTCGTGGCTGGAGCGTCCACCCGGCGAACCTCCTACCAAAATGACTGCACGGCTTGAGGGCCGGAAGAGATCGCAATAACGTCGAATTACCGGTAACCGCAGATGCGTTGCCGCAGGATATGTCGGGAAACTTAGCCAGACAAGACTTTGCATTCACGCATGTTCGAGGTGTTCTCGCAAATTCCGACATTCGGCACTTTGACTACGTCCGCAACGCCAACTGGCGCCGCCCTCCGGCAGGAGGACGGCGCCAGTTACGATCACACGCTGGGTTGACGTGCCGGCTGGACCGGGTTCGGCGACCAGGGTTAGGTGTGCGATCAGGCTTCCCGGACGTTGAAGCTGATGACGAAGCTGCTCACAACAGACATGACTATCCTCCCTCCTGCACTCGGTAGCCGAGCCGCCGGCATTGCCGGGCGATGAAGCCGGTGGGTGCGGGGCATTCCCACACGCACCCACCGGAGCACAGATCAGCGCGACCCCGGATGGGCGTGTCAGTCGTGACCGTCAAATCGCGACTCCTGTGCGCTGGAACCCCTCAAGATGTCGAGTACAACAGGTTTGCCGCCGAGTACCCGGTATGACGGGACATTCGCAGACATTCGCGGAAACCGGCCCGCCTCGACCGGTTCGATCCGCCGAGTGGTCGCAAATCCGGCCATACCTCGTCATTCCCCACCGATCGGTGATGAGCCAGCGGTGTTAGCCTTCTGGCGGCGCAGCTCCTCCAGTGCCGCTGGAGCAGTGCCGCTGCCGAGAGCGTGGCGAGGCGACGCGCCCCCATGCCGAGGGCGGCGCGACTGACGCGAGCAAGGAGCCGACTGTCATGAGCAGGCACGTGCGGGTCGGGCTGCTGGGCTGCGGCAACATCGGGACCACCTTCGCCAGCACGCTGCGTTCCAGCACCGAGCGGCTGGAAGGGCTGACCGGCCTGCGGATCGAGCTGGCCAGGATCGCGGTACGGGATCCCGCCAAGGACCGTGGGCTGCCCGCCGAACTGTTCACCACCGATCCCGAAGCGGTGGTCGCCGCCGACGACATCGACGTGGTGGTCGAGCTGATGGGCGGGGTTGAGCCGGCGGGTGAGCTGCTGCTGCGGGCGCTCGGCAAGGGCAAGCCGGTGATCACCGCGAACAAGGAGCTGGTGGCCAACCGCGGCCCGCAGCTGTACCGCAGCGCCGACGAGGCCGGCGTGGACCTGCTGTTCGAGGCGGCCGCGGTGGCCGCGGTGCCGGTGGTCCGCACGCTGCGCGAATCGCTGCGGGCGGAGCCGGTCCAGCGGCTGGTCGGCATCATCAACGGCACCACCAACTTCATCCTGAGCGCGATGTCCGAACGCGGCCTGGAGTACGCCGACGCGCTGGCGCAGGCGCAGCGGCTGGGCTACGCCGAGCCGGACTCGGCAGCCGACATCAGCGGCCAGGACGCCGCGTCCAAGCTCGCCATCCTGGCCTCCATCGCCTTCGGCATGCACCTGTCGGCCGGCGACGTGACAAGCGAGGGCATCGAGAGCGTGGATGCCGAGGATTTCACGATCGCCAAGCGGTACGGCTTCGAGATCAAGGCCCTCGCGGTGGCCGAGTGCTGGCCGGACGGTTCGGCGAGCCTGGAGGTCTTTCCCGCCCTGGTGCCGCAGCGCCATCCGCTGGCCAAGGTGGGCGGCAGCTACAACGCGGTGGCGATCACCGGCGCGCTGTGCGGCGAGCTGATGGTCTACGGCGCCGGGGCCGGCCGGGAGGCCACTACCTCGGCGCTGCTCGGCGACCTGGTTGACGCGGCGGAGAACTTGGCCCGCGGCACCTACCACCGGGTGCCCATCCACCGGCCGGGCAAGCTCAAGGCGCCAGCCGAGTTGGAGTGCGCCTTCTACCTCAAGCTGCGGGTGGTTGACCGGCCCGGCACGCTGTCCACGGTCAGCGCGGTGCTCGGCCGGCACGGCGTGTCCATCCGGTTCGTGGAGCAGGAGAATTCGGAGCGCGACACCGAGCTGGTGTTCTTCACCCATCCGACCCTCCAGCGCTCGATGGATCGTGCGCGCAGCGAACTCGTCGAGCTGGCCGAGGTGCTGGAGCTGCTACGGGTCTTGCGGGTGCTGGCGCTCTGAGCCACCCGGCCCGCGGGCCGGACACACCGGCCCGCAGTCAGCCTGCGCATCCGAGCCCCGGCCGCCGCATACCCGAACGAGTTGACACCACGGTCCATGCGGCGCACTCTGGAAACCGATAATCGGACGGCAGTGACCGATAATCGGACATCTGTAGGAGGATCGCGATGGCCTACTACCGCCGGGTGGGCGATATCCCGCCGAAGCGGCACACTCAGCACCGGCGCCCGGACGGCGGCCTGTACTCCGAGGAGCTGATGGGCGAGGAGGGCTTCACCTCCGATTCCGCGCTGCTCTACCACCGCGGTTTGCCGTCCAGCATGGTTGACGCGCGGGTCTGGGAGCTGCCGGACCAGGGGCTGGCCCCGAACCAGCCACTGCTCCCCCGCCACCTGGCACTGCACGGGCTGTTCGAGGGCGAGGAGCACAAGGCCTGCGATCCGGTCACCGGCCGGCGGCTGGTGCTCGGCAACGCCGACGTCCGGATCAGCTACGCGGTTTCCAGCCTGACCAGCCCGCTGTACCGCAATGCCATCGGCGACGAGTGCGTGTTCATCGAGCGCGGCAGCGCCCGGGTGGAGACCATCTTCGGAGCCGTCGAGGTGGCCGAGGGCGACTACCTGATCCTGCCGCGCGCCACCACCCATCGCTGGCTGCCGACCGGCGACGAGCCGCTGCGCACCTACATCATCGAGGCAAACTCGCACATCACCCCGCCGAAGCGCTACCTGTCCCGGTTCGGCCAGCTGCTGGAGCACGCGCCGTACTGCGAGCGCGACCTGCGGGCGCCGGACGAGCCGCTGCTGGCCGAGGAGTCCGACGTGGAGGTCTACGTCAAGCACCGCGGGCCGGCCGGGGTGGTCGGCAGCGTGCACGTGGTGCCGCACCACCCGTTCGACGTGGTGGGTTGGGATGGCTGCCTGTATCCGTACGTGTTCAACGTCGCCGACTTCGAACCGATCACCGGGCGGATCCACCAGCCGCCGCCGGTGCACCAGGTCTTCGAGGGGCACAACTTCGTGATCTGCAACTTCGTGCCGCGCAAGGTGGACTACCACCCGCTGTCGGTGCCGGTGCCGTACTACCACTCCAACGTCGACTCCGACGAGGTGATGTTCTACGTGGCCGGCAACTACGAGGCCCGCAAGGGATCCGGCATCGGCAAGGGATCCGTCTCGCTGCATCCGGGCGGGCACTCGCACGGCCCGCAGCCGGGTGCGGTGGAGGGCAGCCTCGGCGTCGAGTACTTCGACGAGCTCGCGGTCATGGTGGACACGTTCGCCCCACTGTCACTGGGCGAGGGCGGCATCGCCGCCGACGACGGCAAGTACGCCTGGACCTGGTCCGGCCGCGGCCCGGCACGCTGACCCGGTGCGGCCGATTGCCGTTATCCGACAAGGCCATTGATGCCCGAAACCTCGAAGACGGTCAGCCAGTCGCTGCGGCTGCTACTGGCACTCGGCGACGGCGGCGCGTCCGTCGCCGAGCTGAGCCGGCGGCTGGAGCTGCATCGCACGGTGACCCAGCGGTTGCTCAGCACGCTGCGCGAGCACGGCTTCGTGCACCGGACGGCCGGCGGCGAGTACCAACTCGGCATGGCGCTCGTCGAACTGGCCGCCAAGGTGGACCATCCGGTCCGGCTGGCCGCCCAGCGAGCCATGCTGCAGCTGTTCGAGCAGGTCACCGAGACGGTGGCGCTCACCGTCCGGGAGGGTGACGACGCCGTCTCGGCCGACCAGCTGGTAGTGCCGGGCCGGCTGGTGCGCGCGGAATATCCGCCCGGCTTCCGGCATCCGCTGGACCGGGCGGCTGCCGGCCGGGCGATCCTGGCCTATGCCGAGCCGGCCACCGTGTCCCGGTTCCTGGCGGCGGCGCCGGACGCTTCGGCGCTGGCCGCCAGCCTGGCCGAGGTGCGCAGCGCCGGCTTCGCCGTCACCGCCAACGAGCTGAGCCAGGGAGCCGCCGGGGTGGCCGCGCCGGTGCTGGACGGCTCGGGCCATGCGGTGGCCAGCGTCGGCATCGTCGCTCCGGCCGACCGCTTCCCCCCGGTGGAACGGATGGCGGAGCTAGTGGTTGCGGCCGCCGCGGAGATCAGCCGCGCGCTGGCCGCCGCAGCTTAGGCTCCTTCAGTCGTGGGCCCGCGGCTGCATCGCGGCGTGCAGTCGTTTGCTGATGGCATCCACCTCGGCAAGTGCACCGGTGGCAATGTCGATGATGAAGTCATATGCCTCGTCATTGCTGAAGCTCAAGCGGTGGCCGTTCATACCGAGAAAAGCAATCAAGCCGGCCAGCGCCAATCGCTTGTTGCCGTCAACCAGCGCATGGTTCCGCGCGATGGAATGGGTTAGCGCGGCGGCCTTCTCCACCAATGACGGGTAGGCGTCCTCTCCGAACACCGAGGTCCGCGGCCGGGCCAGGGCAGCCTCGAGCAATCCGGCATCACGGATCAACGGCGGCCCGCCCAACACCCGCTCGGCTATTCGAAGCAGCTCAGAGTAACGGAGGTAGATCACTGGCCGAGTCGGTCGAGAGCCTCGGCATAACGAGGCAGTTCTTCGTCCAGCACCTTCTCCAGCAGGTCCTGGCGGCTGTGGTTCTCGATGTATTCCTGCACGGCTGCCCGCGCGACCTCCTGCATCGATCGCGATTCGAATTGCGCGCGGCGGCGTAGCGCGTCAGCCTCTTCTTCGGTAAGCCGCAAGGTCATGGCCATACCGGGATGGTATCACCGGCGATACCACGTGGGCCATCGATTATGCGAGGGCCAGGGCCACCCTCCGCCACTGGCCGGCGATCGCACAGAGCAGAGCCGCGCAGGCGCACAGCATGGCGGCCAGGTAGAAGGCCGGGTTGTAGCTGCCGGTCACATCCCGGATGTAGCCGGCTCCGGAGGCGGCCAGCGCGGCGCCGAGCTGGTGCGCTGCGAACACCCAGCCGAAGACGATCGGCGCGCTGCCAGCGAAGTACCGGCGACACAGCGCAACCGTGGGCGGCACGGTGGCAACCCAGTCCAGGCCGTAGAACAGGATGAACACCCAGGTGCTCGGGTTGGTGTTCGGCGCCAGCAGCGACGGCAGCGCCAGCAGCGACAGCCCGCGACCGAGGTAGTAGACCAGCAGCAGCACCGTCGGGTCGTACCGGTCGGTGAGCCAGCCGGAGGCGATCGTGCCGGCCACGTCGAACAGCCCGACCAGGGCAAGCAGGCTCGCCGCGGTGGTCACCGGCATGCCGTGATCCTGCGCGGCCGGAATGAAATGGGTACCGATCAGGCCGTTGGTGGTGGCCCCGCAGATCGCGAAGCTGCCGGCCAGCAGCCAGAACACCGGCGTCCGGGCGCCGAGCCGCAGTGCCTTCAGGGCGGCCAGCGCGCTAGAACCGGACCGGGGTGCCGGCGGCGGGCCTGGATCGGCCTCGGTTGCTCCGTAGGCCCGCAGCCCCAGCGCATGCGGATGGTCACGCATGCCCAGCAGCACCAGCGGAACCACCGCGAGCGCGGCCAGCGCCACGGTGACCGCGGCCGGCCGCCAGCCGTGATGGTCGGTCAGGGCGGCGACCACCGGCAGGAAGATCAGCTGGCCGGTGGCGTTGGCCGCGGTCAGCACGCCGCTCACCAGGCCGCGCCGGGCGACGAACCAGCGCACGCTGACGGTCGCCACGAAGGCCATCGACATCGAGCCGGTGCCGATGCCGACCAGCAGGCCCCAGCAGAGCAGCAGCTGCCAGGCCGAGGTCATGAACACGGTCAACCCGCTGCCGGTCGCGACCAGCACCAGCGCCGTGCCCACCACCGCCCGGATGCCGAACCGGTCCATCAGCGCGGCGGCGAACGGCGACATCAGCCCGAACAGGGTCATGTTGATCGACATGGCCGAGCCGATGGTCGCGTGCGACCAGCCGAACTCGGAGTGCAGCGGGTCCATCAGCACGCTCGGCACCGACCGGAAGGCGGCCGCTCCGAGCATGGTCACGAACGTGATCGCGGCGATCAGCCAAGCCCGGTGCAGCGTCCGACGCGCTCGCCCGGCCTCGTCCGCTGACCATGCCGGCTGGTCGATGGTCGGCTGGTCGGTAGTCGGCTGGTCGGTAGTCGGTTGGTCGGTGGTCGGCTGGTCCAGGCTCACCAAGCCATCCTGGCGAACCGGCGGCACTCGCGACAGTGGCAGGATTGCCAATATGTGAAAGAATCCTGCCATGACGCATCGGGTTGCCGTGCTGCTGCTGGAACCGGTGATCGGCTTCGACGCGGTGATCCCCACCCAGGTGCTCGGCAGCGCCCTCGGCGCGGACGGCGAGCCGCTCTACCAGGTCGAGTTGGTCAGCCTGGACGGCGGGCCGGTGCGCACCGAATGGGGTTACTCGATCGTTCCGCAGGCTGACGCCGGCGCGCTGGCCGCCGCCGACACCGTGATCGTGCCCGGCACTCGGCTTGCCGGGCCGCGGCGGGAGGGCACCCTGCCGGCCGCGGTCGGCTCCGCCCTCGGCCTGCTCCGGCCGGGCACCCGGCTGGTGTCGATCTGCACCGGGGCGTTCGTGCTGGCCGCGGCCGGGCTGCTGGACGACCGGCCGGCAACCACGCACTGGGGCTATGCCGAACCGTTCCGGCGGTTGTACCCGGCAGTGAAGCTGAACGAGAACCTGCTGTTCGTCGATGACGGCGACGTGCTGTCCTCGGCGGGGCTGGCCGCGGGGGTGGACCTGTGCCTGCACCTGATCCGGCGGGACCACGGCAGCGCGACCGCGAACCAGGTCGCCCGGCACTGCGTGGTGCCGCCCTGGCGCGACGGTGGCCAGGCGCAGTTCATCGAGCACCCGGTGCCGGCCTCGGACACCTCCAGCACCACCGCGACCCGCGACTGGGTGCTGCGCCACCTGCCCGAGCGGCTGGACGTGCCCACCATGGCGCGGCACGCGCAACTGAGCGTGCGCACCTTCAACCGCCGATTCCGTGCCGAGACCGGCCTGGCGCCCGGCGCGTGGTTGCTGGAGCAGCGACTCAACCGGGCCCGGCAACTACTGGAGACCACCGACCTGCCGGTGGACGAGGTGGCCGCGCGCTCCGGACTGGGCAGTGGAGCGTCGCTGCGCCAGCGGATGCGGACCGCGGTCGGGGTGTCCCCGTCGGACTACCGCAGGACGTTTCGCGGCTGACCGCGCATCGGCCGGCCGGCACTGCCGATCGGACGGCCGGTCGTCGGAGGGTCGTCCATCTCCTCGAAGGCAAGCAGCCGGACCGCGCCGGCGCCCAGAACGAACAGCACGCAGCAGATAGTCAGGCCGACCACCCAGCCCTGGCCGCGATCGGTGCCGGCGAGCAACCCGTGCAGCACCGCGGCCGCCCAGAGCAGGTAGCCGAGCGCGTGCAGGGCGCGCCAGGTCCGGGCGCCGGCCGGCGAGGCGGCCAGCCTTCCCCGGGCCAGGCCGAGGGCGGCGACTGCCAGCAGCAGGTAGGCGGTGCAGGTGCCGAGGGCCACCGCGTAGGGGCGGTACCGCGCGGTGAACGGAACCAGCACGCCGGTCACCGTGATGTGGGACTTGCTGTCCAGCACGATGGTGCTGACGTGCAGCACGATCAGGCCGATGCCCAGCGCGGCCGCGGTCCGGTGCAGGTACTGCACCACCACCCGGGTGGCCGGCGCGGCGGCGGCCAGTGATCCGAGCGCACCGCAGGCGGTTGCCACCGACAGCGCCACCATCGCGGACAGCCCAGCGCCGCGCGCGGTGAACCACAGGTCGTCGGCGGTCACGAGCCGTGGCTGCGGCCGGCCGGTGGCTGGTCCTGCTGCGGCGCCGAAAGCCCGCCACCGAAACCGCCCACGCGACCCTGGTCCACCGGATCGGTCACCGTGCCGCTGCTGGGCGAGGCGGCGGGCCGGGCGACCTTGACCACGAAAATCCCGGTGGCGGTGGCGATGCCGACGACCAGCGCGGCGCTGGCGGCGACCGCCCGCCGGAGCACGCCAGCGTGGCTCGGCGGCAGGTTGGCGGTCATGCTGTGCCCCCGTTCCGGCCGGACGATGCGACAGGCCCAGCATGCCAGCCGAGCTGCCCGATCAGGTCACGACGACCTGTGATCCGGTTGTGGATTGGACGGCCGCTAGTCCTCCAACAGCAACCCCAGCAGGCCGCCGAGCAGCGACTTGCGGTGGCCGCCGCCCGACTTGCCACTGCCCGACTTACCGCTGCCCGACTTGCCGCTGCCCGAACCGGACGGCGGCGGAGGCGGAGCCTTGGTCGGAGGCGGAGCCTTGGTCGGAGGCGGTGGCGGTGGTGCCTTGGTCGGGGGCGGCGGCTTCGGTCCCTTGGTCGGGGGCGGCGGCTTCGGTCCCTTGGTCGGGGGCGGCGGCTTCGGTCCCTTGGTCGGGGGCGGCGGCTTAGGCGGCTCCGGAACCTTGATCGGTCCCTTCGTCGGAGGCGACCCCGGACCGGACGAACCTGAACCGGACGAACCGCTGCCTGAGGAACCGTTTCCGGACGAACCGCTGCCCGAGGACCCGCTGCCGGACGAACCCGAATCGTCTGAGGAGCCCGAGGAACCTGAGGAGCCCGAGGAGCCTGAGGAACCCGAGGAACCCGAGGAACCCGAGGAGCCTGAGGAGCCTGAGGAGCCTGAGGAACCTGAGGAACCCGAGGAACCGCCGTCGTGGGAGCCCGAGGAGTCATCGCCCTGCTGAGCCACTGTGCCGCCGGGGTCGGTGCCGCCCGAGGTGCCGCCCGGGTCGGTGCCAGAAGCCCTCGACCGGTTGCCCGGCGGCCGGCGCGGCGGCGTGCGGGTTGAAGCCGGCCTGGTCGGGCGCGGCGGTACCGGTCGGGCCGGCGCTCGCCGCGTCTACAGCCTCGCCCGGCAGGCGCACGGTGCTGGGCGTGTTCGACGTCGCCTGGTCCGGCAGCGTTGCGCCGTGCGGCGTGCGGCTGAGCTGACGGGCGGCTGCCGAGGCCACTGTCACCCGGGCCGGCGCCGGACCGTGGGTGTGGATGATCGGTGCGTGCGCGGTAGCTGCCGCGACGGTGACCGCGGTGACGCCGACCGCGCCGGCGGCCGTGTTGACTCCGGCAGCGGCGACGTCGGCGGCCCGCATCGAGGCGGTCGGGATCCAGCGCAGGAACGGGAAGTTGACCAGGAAGGTGAGCGGCCCCATCGTCCACAGCAGCCTGGGCAGCGCGATGGTGAGGAAGGCGCGTACCACGTTGGGGTCGAAGTGGGTGCCGGCGCAGCGGGCCAGCTCGGCCCGGGCCGCCGCGGTGGTCATCGGCGACTTGTAGGAGCGGGACGCGGTCATGGTCTCGAAGGCGTCCACCACCGCGACCGCCCGGCCGGCCAGGCTGATGTGCTCGCCGGCCAGGCCACGCGGGTAGCCACCGCCGTCGAAGCGCTCGTGATGCTCGCGGATGCCGGCGAACCATGGGCCGAGCCAGTCGGCCAGCGGGCCAGCCAGCTTGGACCCGGTGTCCGGGTGGGTGCGTACCGCCTCCCACTCGTTGCCGGTCAGCTTGCCGGGCTTGTTCAGGACCGAGGACGCCACCTCGAGCTTGCCGATGTCGTGCAGCAGGCCCACCCAGCGCAGCCGGCCGCGCTCGGACTCGTTCAGCCCGAGTTCGGTTCCGATCAGGTCGCAGTACAGCCGCACCCGCTCGCTGTGGCCGCGGGTCTTGCGGTCATGCCGGCCGAGCGCGGTGACCAGGGCCAGCAGCGTGGTGGCCGCCTCCCGCACGTCGGAATCCGGATGGGCAAGCCGCTCGGCCAGCTCGTCCTTGCTGGTGGCCCGGCGGGCGACCTTGATCCGGTTGGGGGCGCGGTCCGGAAACAGCATGGTCATCCGCAGCAGCAACGCCAGCGGCAGCAGCCGGGCGGCCAGCCGGGCGACCACCACCGAGACCCCGACCGCGGTGCCCAGCGAAACGGTGCTGACCAGCCAGATCGAGGTGTGCGGGTCGAACAGCTGGGAGACCACCCGCGCGGTCAGCGTGCCGAGCAGGATCGGGCCGCCCACCGCGATTGCCTGGACTCCGAACGCGGCTACCCGGCGGGGACGCCACACTCCCTCGGTCCGGGCGGGTTCGCCGCCGGGCGCAAGGGCGTTCGGCTCGGATCCCCCGTCCGGTCGCTGCTTGGCCGAGACATCCATGTCATTGCCAGCCACCGATTCACCTTCCTGTGCAGTTCGTCTGCCCATCGGCAGCAGGAGCTGTGAATCAAGGGATGGGGCGAACTTCGGGCCGGCCGAGGGTGAACTCGGCCCGCCGGATCAGCAGGCCGAGATGCCGGCCGGGCCGCAGCCAGCCGGCCAGGCCGTCGGCGGACCGGACGGCCACCCGGACCAGGGCGGGCCGGGCGGTGGCGCGTCCGGTGAGCGGAGCGGTCCGCCAGCGGCCGTCCGGCCATGGCTGCGCCAGCCGTCCGGCCAACCGCAGCGGCAGCGCCGGGCCGAGCGCCCGTGCGGTCGCGCTCACCGTCCAGCCGGCGCCGGCGGCGGTCATCGTGCCGGACGCCGGCTCTCCGCTGAACTCGGCGAGCTCCTTCGGCAGCGCCCAGTTCCGCCGGCCACCGAGCATGCTGGCCGGCGAATCCACCGCGATGAACGGGACGCTGACCCGCGGTCCGTGCCGGCTCAGCCCGCCGCGCAGTCCCTGGATCTCCCGGTACGCACCGACCGGCGAGGCGGAGTAGCTGAGCAGCGCGCCGAAGACGGCCAGCTTCGGTTCCGCGCCGGACGAGCCGCTCGGCCGGCCGCACCAGACGATCGCGTCGCACCGGCAGGTCCACGGGGCGGCCGGCGGATCACCGGGGTCCGCGGTGGGATCGGGCGGCATGCCGGCTAACCGCCCAGCGCGTCCAGCGGAAAGTGCATCGCGACCACGACGTTCGGCAGGTCGACGATCTCGGCGACGTGCAGGTCGGCGGCCACGCTGGCCAGCAGGTAGGCATCCACCGGGGCCAGCCCGGTGCGCCGTACCAGCTGGTCGATCATCGAGCCGGTCGCGTCCCGGGCTGCCTGCCAGAGGTCCGGGCCGATGCCGGTGGCGATCAGCGCGGGCCCGGAGCGGGCCGTCCGGCCGTCGGTCTCCAGCACCGCTGCCGGGATCGGGTCGTCCTTGGCCAGATCGATCCGGACGGTGACCACCGAGCTGATCTCGATGCCGGTGCCGCATACCTCGCCGTCGCCCATCGCGGCGTGGGTGTCGCCGAGTGACAGCAGTCCGCCGGCGACCGCAACCGGGAGTCGAAGCCGGCTGCCGGCGGTCACTTGGCGGATGTCCATGTTGCCGCCTTGCCGGTGCGGCGGCACCATCGGCAGCACCTGGCCGCCGGCCGGCGCCAGCCCGATCGTGCCGATCATCGGCAGCGCCGGCAGCGCGATGCCGGGCAGGAAGTCCACGCTGTTGCCGGCCACCGTGGAGAACCGCAGGTGCGGCTCGGGGAACTGCTCGCTCAGCAGGCCGAATCCGGGGATGTTTGCCGTCCAGCCCCAGCTCTGCACCGCGATGTCGAGCACCTCGATGACCAGGCTGTCGCCCGGCTCGGCGGCCTCCACCGCGATCGGGCCGGTGACCGGGTTGACCCGGCTGAAGTCGAGGCCGAGCAGGTCCGCGGCCGTGGAGTCCGGGCCGAGCTGGCCGCCGGAGGAGTTAGCGACCTCGATCTGCACGGTGTCACCGGGAGCAACCCGCAGCACGGGCTCGATCGAGGAGTCCCAGACGGTGTGACGATGCTGGCTGGAAAGTCGCATGCTGAGCATCCTCGCACTGCACGCCGCAGGCCGGCGCCGGTGCCGCTAGCGGAAAGGAGCACACCGTGACGAACGAGGTGGACTACTTCGAGATCGGCTCGCCCGACCCGGCAGCCTCGGCGGCGTTCTACTCGGGCCTATTCGGCTGGCAGATCGGGCCGCCGTCGGTGCCCGCGCATTACCGGATGGTCGAGCAGGGCCGGGGCGGCCTGTGGCACACCGCCGCCGAGGGCTCGCCGCTGGCCGGTGAGAACTGGGCGATCTTCTACGTGCACGTCGCCGAGGTGGCCGAGGCTGTCGAACACGCGCAGCGGCTCGGTGCGACGGTGGCGATTCCGCCCATCGACAACGGTCAGATCGTCTTCGCCCACCTGCTCGATCCGCTGGGCAACCGGTTCGGCGTGTGGCGACCCAAGGAGCAGTAGTTCCCTAGCCTTGCTCGCACTCGATGCCGTCGTTGTCCCGGTCCAGATCCGGGTTGGCGGCGTGGTTGAGGTTGTACAGGTTGGTGGAGAAGAACGGCGTCGCCTTGAACGGCGTGGGCTTGCCCCGCACCAGGTCATAGCGCACCCCGGTCTTTGCCACCCCGTGCGGATACACCCCGTTTAGCGCGGTGCAGTTCGGATAGGCCAGCCCGACGGCCGGTGCGGTGTACGGCGAGCCGCGCAGCACGCTGGCGTAGCCGGCCCGCACCGCGGTGATGACGACGGTGAATCGGCGGTCCACGTCGGTCGGCCGGACCCGGAAGGCCGACGACACCGCACCGGGGATGGCGACGCCGTTCAGCCGCCATTGGAAATGGATGGCAGCGGCCGGTGAGGTGGCCGGCATGCTGGCGACCAGCACCGAGCCGACCCGGACCGTGCCGAGCACCCGCGGCGTGGGCACCGAGACGAAGCTGAGCGCCGCTATCCGCACGCTCGGGGTGCGCCGGACGACGGGAAGGTAACCGGCCTTCACGGCGGTGACCGTCGCCCACACCGAGCGGCCGATGGTGCCGAGCGGCAGTCGGTAGGCGCCGGCCACCGCGCCGGGAATGGGCTTGAGGTCAACGTACCACTGGTAGCGGAAGGTGAAACCGGCCGGCAGCCAGCTGCCCGGCAGTGCCTGCAACACCTGGCCATACCTGGCGATGCCGGCCAGCTTCGGGGTTCCGGGGACCACCACCGCGGCGGTTGCCGCGCTGGGCCGGGAGGTGGTCAGGTAGCCGGTCTCGCTGGCGGTGACCTTGACCGAGATCCGGCTGCCGCCATCTGCCGTGCCCAGCCGGTAGGTCGGCCCGGTCTGGGCCAGCATGCCCTTGCCGTTGCGGTACCAGAGGTAGCTGAAGGTGGCGTCCGCCGGCGCCCAGGTGCCGGGAACGGCCTGCAACAGTTGGCCGACGACGGGGGCTCCGGCGATCAGCGGGATGGGCGAGAGGGTGAAGCTGCCCGGTGCCACCGCGGCGGTGGCCACGCTGGTGGTGGTGATCGGATCCACGCCGGCCCGGTAGGCGGTCACCGCCAGGGTGATCTGCTTGCAGAGTTCGGCCGGCGTCAGCTGGTAGCTGCTGCCGCTGGCCCCGGGAATCGGAGTGCCGTCGGCGAACCATTCGTAGCCGAAGCTGTCCGGCGTCGGACGCCACTGCCCCACCGAGCCGGTCAGCTGCTGGCCGACCGCCGCGGTGCCGGTGAGGACCGGGGCGGGCGACAGCGGCACCTGCGCCAGCTGCGCATCGCCGAGCGAGGTCACCTGTCCCGCGGTCACCGTCACCGGATCGGCGTCGACCTGCAGCGGGTGGTCGTCCCACCATTCGGCGGCGAAGTCGGCCGCCTGCACGCCGGTCACCGCGAAGTGCAGGGTGTAGGTGGCCGGTGTCAGGGCGTCGAAGTGGTAGCTGCCGTCCGCACCGGGCTGGGTGCTGCTGAGCACGGTGCCGGTTCCGTCGTACAGATCGACCTCGACCGCGCTCACCGCGGTCGGGTCGCCGGCGGTGGAGACGGTTCCGGCGATGCCGCCGAAATCGGCCGGGTCGGCGCCGACCCGGCCGGCGTAGCTGCCGGCTCCGAGAACGGTGAGCAGGGCCACCGCCAGCACGGCCTTGCGCGGCGCGATCGTGCGCGACGCGGGGTTGGTTGGGGCGGAACGGCGCGTCCGGGCATGGCGAAGCTGCTTCATGCGATGGGCCTTCTGCTCTGAAGCCGGTATCCGGCAGGTGCGGCGCGCGGTGTCGGGGTGAGGTTACTGGCCAGCACGCCGGCGCCGTGGCCGAAACCCGATTTCCGGACGACCCGTCTAGCTTGCCGCCGCCTGCGGCCGGCTATCGGTCACCTGCCAGACTCAGCGGTCGTGGGGTGGCTGTGGCAGGCGATCGTGCTGTTCACGGTCACCAACCTCGACGACCTGATCGTGCTGACGCTGTTCTTCGCCCGGGCCCGGGTGGCCGGAACGGGCAGCGCCGCCGTGGTGCTCGGGCAGTACGCCGGCTTCCTCGCCATCCTGGCCGGCTGCGTGGCCGGCGCGGCCGGCGCCGGCGAACTGCCCGAGCGAGCCATCCGTGCGCTGGGCGTGATCCCGATCCTGCTCGGCGCCTGGCTGGCCTGGCAGACCCTGCGGGGTGGCGAGGACCCGACGCCGCCAGCGGCGGGTTCCTGGTGGGCGGTGGCCGGCGTGACGATGGCCAACAGCGGTGACAACATCGGCGTCTACGTGCCCGCGTTCGCCGGCCGTCCGGCGGCCGTGCTGGCCGGTTTCACCGCGGTGTTCCTGGTCCTGGTCGGGGTGTGGTGCGCGGCCGGCCGGCTGCTGACGGCGCATCCGGCCGTCACCGCGGCGATGCGCCGGTGGGGCGATGTGCTCACCCCGGTGGCCCTGGTCGCGATCGGCTGCGCGATCCTGGCCGGTGCGATTGGCGGCTAGCCGCGGCTTACCGTGCCGGCCGGCCGGCGGCGTACGGTGATCGGCGTGGTGGCGAGCCTGGCTGACGTGGCGTGGACCGCGCTGGCGCTGCCCGAGGTGGCCGAGGGAGAGCGGTACGGCAACCGCTGCTGGTCGGTGGCCGGCAAGGTCTTCGCCTGGGAACGCCCGTTCAGCAAGGCGGACCTGCGCCGGTTCGGCGACGTGCCGCCGCCGGACGGGGACATCGTGGCGGTGCGGGTCGCGGACCTGGGCGAGAAGGAGGCTCTGCTGGCCTCGGGTACCCGCGGGCTGTTCACCATCCCCCATTTCGATAACTACGCCGCCGTGCTGGTGCAGCTCACGCTGATCGGCAAGAAGGCACTGCGCGAGACGCTGCTGGACGGCTGGCTGGCCTGCGCCGCGCCGGCGCTGGCCGAGCGCCACGTCGGCAGAACGGCAGGACCGCTACCGCGCCGGTGAACTGTCCGTGGCGAAGTCGATGCGCTTGACGGTGCTCAGCGGAATCATGGTGATCCGTTCGGCGGACAGCCGGTAGCCGACGTAGCCGTCCGTGCGCAGCCGGCGGGTCACCTCTTCGGCGAAGGCGTCCAGGTCGTGCCCGAAACGAGAATAGTCACCGTGGCTCGGCCAGAGTTGGTCGGCACTGAACTCCACCGTGGCCTGCGCGGTGAGATGGATCGTCGCCCGACGGCGATCGCGGTGCTGGTCGATGTCCGTGACCTCAGCCTACGCTGCCGCGCTTGAACCGCAGCGTCATAGGGTCTTGAGGTCCGTGGCCGGTGACCGCTCGGCGAAGATCCGCTCGGCCTTGATCCGATCGGCGCCGGTGGCGAATCCCCGGAAGACCGCGCGTCGTGGCCGGCGTTCGGCGATGGCCTCCGCGATGTTCGCGCTGATCGAGGCGGCGAAGCAGCCGATGAGGGCGTCGTCATCGGCGTGGAAGACCCGCTGCCCATCGATGGTGGTTGTCTCGATGGGCAGGCTGAGATCGAGGCCGGAATCCAGCAGCACTTGGAAGAGCAGGTCTTCCTCGGACCGGTTCGGCCCGATATCGGTCAGGTTGGTGGTGTCGACCCTGAGCAGGCGGAAGCCGACGTCCATCTCGCTTCCGTTGTTCGCTTGAGTCTGCTTGCCTGCTCGGACGATCCGTTCCCGGGCGATGTCGGCGATCGTCCGGTACCCGTGCGCCGCCGCGATGGAATTCGGCGAGACCTGCTCGGCGATCTGGACCAGGATGAACCGGCGGGTGCCGCCGTCGGCGGCGTTGACGTTCAGCACGGCGTGCGCGGTACTACCGGCGCCGGCGAAGAAGTCGAGGACGAGGGAATCGCTGTCGGTGGCGAGCCGGATGATGCGTTCCAGCAGCGGAACCGGCTTGGCGGTGTCGAACACGGCATCGCCGAAGAGGTCGAGGATGGCGCGCTTGCCTTCCTTGTTCGAGCTGGTGTCGCTCCAGTAGTTGCTCGTCGGTTGGCCCTTGCTCTCGTGCGCGTAGATCACCCGCTGCGGTACCGCGGAACCGTCCCTGCCCCAGTAGATCCGTCCGGCGGCCCGGAGCTGTTCGAACCGCTCCTCGGGATAGGCCCACAGCCGGGTGATGCGCTTGCCGGACGGGGAGACAACCGGGTAGGTGTAGCCGCCACCCTGCAGGCCCTTGGACACCGTCAGCGGAACGCCACGCCACCGGCCGTCCGGGAAGTCCGGGGTGGCGTCCCGGTAGGAGGATTGCAGGTAGGCCGCCGACAGCGGTTCGAGCTTGAGCCGGGCGGCCGCCGAGCGGGAGTAGGCCAGGATGTACTCGCCCTGGATCGTAACGTTCCTCGAGTCGTTGGACGTCTCTCGTTTGCGTTTCCACATGAACGCACAGATAAAATTGGCTGACCCGAATAGCTCGTCGCACAGGTGGCGGAGGTTGGCGACCTCGCCGTCGTCGATGCTGACGAAGAGGAACCCGTCGTCGGCCAGCAGGTCGCGGGCCAGCTTCAGCCGCGGATACATCATGCTCAGCCAGGCGGAGTGGAACCGGCCGTCGGATTCCGGGTTCGCAACCAGCCGGGTTCCGTCGCTGGCGACCTGGCCAGACCTTTTCAGGAACGTCGCGGCGTTCTCGGCGAAGTCGTCGTCGTAGAGGAAGTCGTTGCCGGTGTTGTACGGCGGGTCGATGTAGATCAGCTTGACCTTGCCGAGGTACGACTCGTGCAGCAGCTTGAGCGCGTCGAGGTTGTCACCCTCGATGAGGAGATTCTTGGTGTCGTCGAAGTCGATGGACCTTTCGCGCACCGGCCGGAGCGTCTTGGCGATCGGGGCGTTCGCCGTGAGCAGTGCGGTGCGCTTGCCCGGCCAGTCGAGCTGGTAACGCTCCTGCGGTCCCTCGATTATTTCGGAGGAGAGTTCCTGGCGAAGCAGGTCGAAATCGATCGCTCTCGTTGGTTTGCCTTCGGCGTCCACGGATTCGGTGATGACGTGGGGAAACAGCTCGGCGAGCATGTCAATGTTGCGCGCTGTCAGGTCCGGCGAGTGCAGGCTCAACTTCTCCACATGACGTCCTCAACGTTGTGCGCAAACCTCCGTCACGGTATTAGACCAGCACGTTCCCACCGCGCCTAACGGTCATGACCTGCGAACTTTCCGGCCGTGCTGCCGGCGCAACTCCGTGAGCCTGCGCCGCACATCGGTCTTTCCGACCTTGCTGAGGTTCAGCGGCGGGTCGAGCTCCTGCAACACGGCGGACTCCAACCTCCCAAGCATGTCAGCGTCGGCGACCTGAATGGCGATCACCCGCAGGTGGGCATACATCCACTCGGACAGCCTTACCTCATCGATGCCGCCCCAGCCGAGCGCATCCACCAAGGCGGAGCCGAGGGTCAGCCGAAGCGTTGAGAATTCGTGCTTGCCGCCGAGGTGCATCCCGCTGATGCGCCCCCAGAGAGTGTTCGACGACCGTCGTCCGCTGCGTTCCCGGGTGGCGCCCGCCAGACCGGCGTAGATCATGCCCGGCCGAATCTCCTGCGCGAGGCCGCGCGTCAGGTCAGCCGCGCCAGTAGGGTCCACCCACCAGGAATACAGAGCCGCTCAGCTAAGGACACGTCACCCTGGCCGGCACGATCAGGGAGCCTGACCCGATTCTCCGGACACGATTCGTGTGGTGATCATGCCCTGCGAGTGGCGTGTTGTGAAGGCAACGGCCGGGGCCGCGTTGGGATCCCAGCCCCACAGCATTTTGGGCGGTACGCTCCCGCTGAACACTTGATTTCCGGAGGGATGCGAATGCCGCAGGTGAAATCGATCGAGAGGCGTGTTCAGTCGTTCGAAGGTTTCGCCGTAAGGATCGAGACCGAGACTGGAGCCGACGTCCGCGGTGACAAAGTCATCGCCGCCCAGTACGACGGCCACCTAAAGAGAGCCGCGGACACAACCGGCCGGCGGCATCGCCCAGACCACGGTGACCAACGCGCGAGGCTGGACCACGGTTGTGCAGCAGTACACCAGCACGCCCTCGGTATCGGACGGCATCGTCTCGGGCACCCACCAGGACACCAGCTACGGTTACACCGCACTCGGGCAGCCGAGCACGATCACCTCGCCCAGCGGTAGCTGGTCCTACGGCTACGACCGCGGTGGCCGGATGATCCAGCAATCCGACCCTGACACCGGCACCTCGACCAGAACCTGGGACGATGCCGGGGAGCTGACCCAGTCCAAGGACGCCAACAACGTCGTGCTCAGCTATGCCTACGACGCGCTCGGCCGTAAGACGGCCACCTACAAGACGGCGACGCAGACGTCGGCGAACCTGCTCGACGACTGGACCTGGGACACCGTGCAGGCCGGCCAGCTGTCCTATTCCGAGCACCACATGGCCAACGGCGCGATCTGGAAGCAGGCCACGACCAGTTACGACGGATCCGGGCGCCCGCTGTCCACCACCCTGACGCTGCCCACCGGCATTACGGCGGAGGCGGGATTCCAGCCGTCGTACACCACCGGCTACAGCTACACCAGTACCGGTCGGCTGAGCACCATGAGCCCGGCGACCGACGGCGGATTACCCAGTGAGACCGAGCATTTCTACTACGACAGCCTGGGCAACCCGGTCGCTCTGCTAGGGACCAACAGCATCGTCACCGCCGCCACCTACTCGCCGTACAGCGAGCCGACCAAGTATCAGCTCGGCGGCGGCAACCAGCTTTCCTCGCTCAACTACGACTACGACGCGCAGACCCGACGACTGTCCAGCCAGGCGTTGGACACGACCACGACCGAGATCCAGTGCTACCGCTATACCGCGTTGGACCAGCTCTCGGCAGCCTGGTCGGCCACCGACGACTGCACCAGCGACCCGCAGAGCGTGGGAAGCAGCGTGGTCGGCGGCCCGCAACCGTACTGGACCAGTTGGACGTTCACCCCGTCGGGCCTGCGTCAACTGCAGGTACAACACGGACTGTCCGGTGCCGCCGATCAGACGACCAGCTACACCTACGACCTATCCGGCCATGCCGATGCGCTGCACACCACGAGCGGCGCGACCGTCGCCAGCTATGGCGTCGATGCGGCCGGCAACGTGACCTCCCGGACCCAGGCCGGAGCGAACCTGACGCTGGGCTATGACCAGGAGAACCGCACCCTCAGCATGTCCGGCACCGGCTGGGCCAGCGACTACGTGCACGACGCCGACGGCACGGAGATCCTGCGTCACGACTCGACCACAGCGACCCTCTACCTGCCCGGCGAGGAGCTGACCCGGACGAACTCGACCGGCACCATAAGCGGGGTTCGCTATTACCAGTTCAACGGCACCGAGGTCGCGGTGCGCAACGTGGCGGTGGCATTCAGCCCGTACTGGGTGATGACCGATCCGCACGGCAGCGACCAGGTTGCGGCGATGACGACCAGTTCCGGGGTCGGCCCGGTGGTCCGTCGTTACCTCGACCCCTACGGCAACCCGCTCGGCGCCGCCAGTGGCGGCACCTGGCCCGACCCGCGCGGCTTCCTCGACAAGCCGAGCGTGGCCGCGAGTGGCACCGGCACCGCGACGGCCATCCAGGATGTCGGCGCCCGCGAATACGACCCGAGCACCGGCCGTTTCCTTCAGGTCGACCCGGTCCTGACCGCCGGTGATCCGCAATCGCTGAACGGCTATGCCTACGCCGACAACGACCCGATCGGGAAGAGCGACCCGAGCGGCCTGCGGTTCGCCTGCGACAGCGGCGATTGCGACAAGAGCGGGAACGACACGAGTCCCAGCAGCCCGGGCGACGGGTCGGATCCGTGCAACGGTCCCGGCGGCCAGCGCGACTGCGGTGGTGGTGGCTCGTCCTCAGCAGGCACCCCGGCCGGCCCGGGAGGTGGGAGCGCCGGCTCGGGCGTCGGCACGGCGGTCGCCCACTGCACGGACCGAAGCTGCGTCAAGCGGGTGATCTATCAGGCTTGCTCGGCGAAGTGGGAGGACACCTGCGATCCGGTCCTCGATCTTCAGCAGCAGATCCAGCTGGTGCTCTCCCCCATGACCAGTTCGGCCTGGGGTTTGGTCGGCTTGGTCGCCACCATCGCCGGCATCATTACCCTGCCCGAAGTTCTGGTTGGATGCACAGTTGCGGCCGAGGGCTGTGCGTTAGCCGCCGCCATCGCAACCGGCGACGTATCGCTGATCAATACCGTCGCGGTGACATTGTCGAATGCGATCGCGGCGGGCTCGATCTCCGCCGAGGGGATAGCCGCACTCAACAGTGCCGCAGACAGCGGCAATGGGATCGACGAATCGATCAATACGTCTGTCAGCGCGCAGCGACAGGCGCGGCACGTGCTCGATTCGCCGTTGTACAACGGCGGCGGCTATTTCAAGGATGCTTCCGATGCCCAGCGCGTGCTCGACGCCTACCACTCGGGCGACGCGTCAATCCTGCGGACGACGGGCAACGGGAACGTCGTAGTTCGCTATCGGGGCGTGACCGGCTACAACAACAACCCGGGCGCCGGCTACCTAAATCAGCCCACGGATGTCTTCATGATCAAGGGCACGAAGAGCGTCAGCATCGTCCCCATCTCCCCAGGGGGTTGACATGGCGGATCGAGATCTCGCATTGGAGTGGGAGAACCGCGTTGTACTGATGGTGATGCAGGCACTGCTTGGGCTCGTATCGCCAACGCTTCGTGGAGTTGCTGTCGAGATCGACGGCGCCGCCGTTACGATCCACTTTGTAGTGAGCAACCTCAGTGAGGCCGTCCAGGAGGACATTGATGAGGTCGTCGGCGACGTCGAAGGACTTCTTCTACCCGACGAGCCGGAGGTCCGCAGCCGGATCTTCGTCGGGTCGCCGGGTCCAGGTTGGGAGGGCCGCCACCACAGGCTGGTCCTGCTTGCAAAGGATTAGCACCTTGTTGCCGCAGAAACCGCGAACGACGCCACGCCACAGGTAGACAAGTCATTCCAGTTTGGCGGTGCTGGCCGCGGTGGTGCAGGTGTCAAGAACTTCGTTGGACCACAGAACGCCGTTATTCGTGGTGCCATCGAGGGACGGGTGTTCGTCACGGACAGCCAAGGACGGGTGATCATGGATATCACCCGTGATCGCGTAAATCCCGTCGTTCCTGGCCAAGGCTTCATTGCGGGCGATGGGCGCAAGCTCGCGCCAACGCCCGAACAACTCGGTTGGATCGATCAATTGTGGGGTGGGTGAGTATGACTGAGGCGGATGATGTCTATCGAGCGACGATTGGCGAGCTGTTCCAAAACTTTCGGGATGCACTTGTGGCACTGATCCCCTTTGCGGACAGAGCCAAGATGAACTATCGAGACATCGAGCCTCACCGAGACTGGGAGCGTCTGGCGGAGTCCTTGTTCGATGCGTTTGTGCGCAGCCCCATCGAAGCTGACCGTGACCGAGCCCATGACGAGCTTCCCCTTGCCAGGTATGACATCGATCTTGATGACTACCTCGGCAAGAGCTGGCTAGGACTAGCCAGTGACTCGGGTGAGATGAGGGCTATCGTTCGCTTCTTAAGCCGTGACCACCCGTTCGACACCGTGCAGGTTGTCGAAATCGACCCAGCAACCCTGAGGGCGAATCAGCGGCGAACTGTGCCGCTGAGCGAGGCAGTCCCCGTTCTCTATCGGCGACGAGAGCGCGGGTTGAACGGAGGTAGTGACCCAGATAGAGGCCATCGAGTGACTCTAGGCCGAGTCTCGCGACTCATCGACGGAGCAGGCACCACAATCGTCGGCATCTGCAACAGCGCCGCTTGTCCGGCGCCGCACAAGTGCGACTGCCGCGGGCGAGGCATGGGTCGGGCCCAACGCGTCGCTTGCCAGTGACGGAAAGACGTTGGTTAGTCAGGATGGGTTGCGCCAGTTCCGGCCGCCGAGCTACAAGCCGATTCTTGATCAGTGGCAGGCGAACTTTGAATGGCGTGGGTCGCCGAATGGCGCCTGGCAGGGCAACGGTCATCTCAATATCACGGACCCGCCGTGAGAGCAGTCCTTCGTCGGTTCCATAGCCCTGATGCGGATCTGGACCTCTACGCTCCTGGGGATCCGGAGGACGTCGGTGTCTTGGTTCAAATGATGGTCGGCCCCGCTGGCAAGCCCGGTGAGGAATCCTTCGATGTGGTGGTCTGCACCCCGCGTTGGCTCGATCGGTGGGTGCGGGAGAACGGCCCGCTGATTGGTCGTCACCACCTGGTCGTCGAGCGTTGGGATTTCGCTCGTATCCGGCTCCACCTGACTGAGGCGGTCGAGTCAGAGGAAGCGGCGACCTGGCCCAAAGTCGCTGCCAAGATCGGCCGCATCGGCAAGTGGGAGTTCGAGGACTACCGGCCCTGACGTCAGCTTGCACCGGCGGTGAGGGCACGGAGTTTGGTTTTGATTACGAGGCCGTCGAGGACCTTGAGTAGTGCGGCTTGGTCGTCGGGTTCGAGGGTGGCGAAGTCGGTGAGTTGGTACCGAAGGCGTTCTCAGGGGCGTGCAGCGGTCGCCTGGGGGCGTTGGGGATGACGAGGTAGTCGACAGCGACGTGAAGACTTCGGCGATGCGGATGACGGCTTCGAGGCTGGGGCGACTTTGCAGTACTTGAATAAGTACCGAATCACCACGCCGCGGCCCTTCCCCTAGCCGCCTGTTCGGCCGCGTCAGCGGCCGTCGTCGTGGTGGCGCTGGCAGACTCACCACGTGACCAGCGGCAACAGCGAGCGGCTAGGAAAGGCGTCGGGTGCTGCCCGTCGTCTGCTCGCGGTGCTGGTCGGGCTGCTCGCCACAGTGGCTCTGATCGTTTCCGGTGCTGGGGCGACGTCGGCGCAGAACGGCGTCGGGCCTCAACCCCACATCTTGATCTTGGCCGTTGGGGCTCAGAGCCTCGCAGCCCCCGAAAGCGTTGGGCTGCACACCCTCCCGCTACGACACCAAGCGTCGGCTACTGATGTTGCCGCAGATGAAGTACCGAAGTACGTCGTTCTCGCGAGCCCTCAGCGCACGGAGCACATACTCAACGGCGACGCTGCCGGTGGCGGGCACATGTGGCCCGGAGCTCCAGGGAAGACTCCATTCCCGCAGGACTGGTCAGGTGCCAAGATCATGCACGAGGCATCGGACATCGCGACCGACCCGAACTCAACCATCCTTACTCGTGGAGGTGGGCGAGAGATCCTGACTGGAACCCGAGACGGTGTCGATATCCGAGTCGTCGCGGATTACAACAACAACGACATCATCACTGCGTATCCGACCAACCTGCCGCGGAACCCCTGACATGTTCGGCGCCGACTACTACGAGGATCTCCGCGGCCGGACGACTGCCCTGCTGATCGAAGTCGAGCATGCGCTTCGGCCAGATCAGCGCGCCGCACTGGCCGAGTTGATCGACCACAACGAGCCGGGCATTGCCGTCGAGATGATCACCGCGATGCTCGCTGAAGTCGATGCATCGATCACCTTCGATCAGGCCGACCAGGTCGAGCGACTGGTCCGAGACATGGGTCTCGACGATTCGGTGTCGCGACAGGCGCGAGCGATGGTTCAACCATCATGAGACGGCAGCAGCGAGCGACGCGACACTGCACGTTGCTCAGCTAGGTGCTCGCCACACTTTTGGTCCTACTCACGGGCGCGCCACGGCCGCGGCTACCTCTACGACGGTCGCCCACCGCTACGACAGCGTGGTCAGCTGTCCCGCGACGGCTATCGGGAACGGACCGAAGCTGCGTCAAGCGGGTCATCTATCAGGCTTCCAGCAGCAAATCCATGGTGCTCTCCCCCATGACGAGTTCGGTCTGGGGTCTGGTCGGCTTGGTCGCCGGCATCATCACCTTCACCCTGCCCGATTCTGGCTGGATGCACGGTCGTGGCCGAGGTTTGCGCATTGGCCATCGCCGTCGCAACGGGCGACGTATCGCTGATCAACACCGTCGCGGTGACACTCTCGGGCCATCGCCGCAGGCTCGATCTCCGCTGGAGGGATAGCCACTTAACAGTGCCGCAGAAACGGAAACGCCGGTCGTCGGCGACGGGATGACCGCGCCCGGCCCGTATGCCGGAGACTCCATCCCCGCGCGCGGCGCAGGACGCGATTTCACGCCCGACGAACGAGCACAGATCAATCGGATCGGCCAGGACACCGGATGCCATGCTTGTGGTGTGACCGATCCGGGTACAAAGAGCGGCAACTTCGTCCGTGACCATCAGCCGCTAAACGCGCTCAATCCCAACGGCCTGCCGCAGCAACTCCACCCGCACTGCACCGCGTGCACCCGGCAACAGAGTCTTCTTATCGCACGAGGAGCGAGGGCCAACTGATGCAGCTCGAATCGAGACTTCATGCGCCGAATTCGCTTCTGCTCGTGATCAGCTCGAGCAACCCGGAGATACCGACGGCGATGGACCCGACTTCGATAACCGCACACACCAAGACGTGTATCGCAGTGGGCACCGTGGCCGAAGACGATGATGAGGTCGCCGTCAGCCTTACCGACGAGCGGCTGGCGGATGTGCAACTTTCCATCGCAATCGAAGCTGATCTTGATACCAGCGCCGGATTCGTCGCGGTCGAGACTGTCCTGGGTGATCGTCTGCTAGAGATGCCTACCGCATCGCCACAGTCATCAGTTCGCGTCTGGGCGTCGAACCTGGTTGAGCCCGATCGGCTCATCATCGAGGTACTCAGTTCTCAATGAGCGCGGTGCAGTAATAGAATTCCCCGCTCATTGTGGCCGATCTTATCGAGATGGAGGCCACCATTGAGCACCCAGCAGATGAACTTCTGCGCGGCAGATCCGCGACTACGACCAACTTAATGCTAGCAGCCATCCATGCCCGCTTGGCCGATCCTAAGCACCCGGCCCGACGGCGCATGGATCAGCAGGCTGCGCGTCAGTCGGTCGGGCGTTCGCGGCTTGTCGCCAGAACGCCTTGTCAGGACGAGCGGGTACACCGGGCAAGCCTCAGCCTCGCGGAGCCCGGAGCGGCGGCCGCCGCGACCTCGCCCATGATTGCGAGCAGTGGCGACCCGAGCCGCTTACGCCCGCCTGATTGACCTCGAAGTTAGAGGACGTTAACCGCGGTGGGTGACGGCGCGCGCCGGCGGCTCAGAGCTCATAACGAGGTGTTCGCTCCGCTGCCGGTCAACGCCAGCGACCACATTCGGCAACTCGAGCACTCCCGTTCGGCATCCGATGGGCGGTCACGAGCGGTGAACGATCTCTGACGCGGCGCGGGACCCGTCCTAATCGCGAGCTACAACGCGCCGCCACCTGCGCCTGCTCCACATCGGCGACTCCTCTACGCAGCGGCAGGGACGGCGTACCTCACACCGGTTTGTGGAGCGAGTCCTGACCCTATTTGGAGGCCCGGAGATTCAATCCTCCGATTTCGCTCCAGCGCTCAGGCACCGCCGCACGGCACGCGGTCGATGAGCCCTATATGTAGCCAAAATGGGGCTAAAGATACCCACATATGGTGGTCAACCTGGGTGGAGCTGAGGGGACTCGAACCCCTGACCCCCACACTGCCAGTGTGGTGCGCTACCAGCTGCGCCACAGCCCCAAACCACCCGCCGAGCCGACCCGAGGGCCGGAAAGCGAGCCGGAACGAAAGTCTACACAGCCTCCTGACCCACCCTGCCAGCCAGTCCCCAGCAACAACCAAAAACCCGACACGCCACGCCAAGACCCCCCGGATTCGTTGACCTGCAGCGGTCTCAGCCATACTGGGGGCGAGCCGTACGGCCACCCGCCGCCCGAACGCTTCCCAACGAACGCGGCGACGACAACTCATGAGGGAGACATTCGTGAACCGCAAGGAACTGGTGACCGCGGTCGCCGAGCACGCCGACCTGGAGCAGAAGACCGTCAACGCAGTGCTGCGCAGCCTCCAGGCCACCCTGGAGGACGCTGTCGCCAAGGGTGACAAGGTCAGCGTCCCGGGCTTCTTCGCCGTCTCGGTCGGCAAGCGCGCCGCCCGCGAGGGCCGCAACCCGGCCACCGGCGAGACCATCCAGATCGCCGCAGCCAACACCGTCAAGTTCACCGCCGGCTCGTCCCTGAAGGACGCCGCCAACAAGTAAGCCACCGGGGCGCAACAACCAGCGCCACAAAAACAAGAGCTAGGGCCCGGCATCCGTCTGGATGCCGGCCCTAGCTGCTACAGAGGAGCTACTGCTTCGACGTGGTGGCCGACGGCTTCGGCGTCGCCGAGACGGACGACGCCGGAACCTTCCCCGACGGCGCGGTGCTCGACGTTGACGGCGTCGGCGACGGCGCGGCGGTGGACTTCGCCGAGGCCAGCGCGGCCGCGATCGCCGCGTCCACCTGCGCCACGGTGACCGCGTTCCCGCCGGTTCCCTTGACCTCCTTGCCCTGCACGAACACCGTCGGCGTGCCGTTCACCCCGCGCTTGGAGGCGTCCTCGGTCACGCCGGCCACCAGGTCCTTATGTTGCTCGGACGTCACGCAGGTGGAGAAGTCCGCCGAGGTGATCCCGGCCTGCTTCCCCCAGGCGATCAGCGTCGAGTCCGGGGCGCCGTTGGAGTTCTCCGCCGGCTGGTTGTTCTTCCCGTCCGAGGTCTTGGCGTAGGCGATGTCGTGGAATTTCTGGAACGCCTCCGGGCTCTGGTCGGCCGCGCAGTAGGCGGCGTTGGCCGCCCGCGAGGAGTACCGGTTCCCGTTCGAGGACGAGTCCAGGAACGACATGACGTGGTAGTTGACCTTGATACTCGTCGCCTTGATCTTGGCCTCGAGGTCGGTGGTCAGCCCGCTCTGCTCCAGGGCGTTGCAGATCGGGCACTGCAGATCCTCATACAGGTCCACCGACACCGGCGCCTGCCCGTTGCCCACCTGCACCCCGTTCGAGGCGGTCGCGTTGGCGGTGTCGGCGGTCGGCGAGATCTTGGCCCGGTTGTCCTGCACCCCGATCGCGATCAGCGTCACCAGCGCCACCGCCACCGCCGTCCCGGCCGCGACGTAGCGCTGCTTGTGCCTCAGCTCCACCTCGGCCGCCGCCATCGCCGCCCGGTACCGGCGCACGTTCTTCTCGCTCTTGGCCTGCTTCGAGGTCAGCCCCGGCACCGCCTCGGTGGAGATGATGTAGGAGTCGAGGGACAACCTGGTCAGCGGCAGCACGATCAGGTACGCCGCCAGCACCAACAACCCCAGATCCCGCAGCACGTCCAGCGTGTAGTGCGTGGTGGTGGACGTCCCGCCACCGCCGAAGCAGCCGCACTCCAGCTTGATGCCGCGCGCCGAGGCCTGCAGGATGCCCACGATGAAGATCCCGAACAGCACCGCCGACACCGCCGCCGCGTACCGCACGATCAGGCCCACCAGCAGCAGCGCGGCCAGCGTCAGCTCCAGCATCGGCAGCCCGTACGCGATGGCCTTGGACAGCCACTCCGGCGTCGCGTCGTAGGCCCGCACCGCGCGGATGAACGTCCGCGGATGCTCGATCTTGGCCAGCGACGCCCACGCCCAGATCCCGGCCAGCACCAGCCGCACCACCAAACCGACCCAGCCGAGCCGGCTCCGGTAGGCCGAGAGAGCTTCCAACCTCACGACGGGCAACCCCTTCTTCTCCGCGGGACGGTAGGCCCCGCGACCTCCAACCCCATCAGGCCCGGACGTCACTTCGTGACAAGCGCCAGATCATGCGTCATCTGGCCCGCCTCGTCCGTGCTCTGCAGGAACGCCACATGTGCGTAGTCGTCTGAACCGTAGAGCAACACCTGCGCCGCGTGCGTCTGGCCCTCGTCCTGGGCCAACGTCACGTGCGCGGCCACCTGCGCCGCGTCGATCTGCGCCTGGCTGCCGGTCAGCCCGACAAACGGGTTCGGCAGCCCCGGATCGAACTGCGCCAGGTACGCCTTGAGCACCGCCGGGGTGTCCCGCTTGACGTCGGTGGTGACGAACACCACCCGGGTGGCCTGCCGGATCGAGGCCGGCGCCGCCTGCAGTGCCTGGGCGATGTCAGCCAGCGTGGTCGGGCAGACGTCCGGGCAGTGCGTGTAGCCGAAGTACAGCAGGGTCGGCTTGCCGGCGGTGGCCGTGCCGAAGGAGAACGGCCGGCCGGCCGAGTCGGTCAGCGTGAACTGCGGACGCGGCTGCGGCGGCGTCAGCCCCAGGCCCGCGTAGGTCGGGTCGGTGTGGTCGTTCAGCTCCGACGTCTTCGGGTGCGCCGTGCCGGACGAGCAGCCGGCCAGCGCCAGCGCCGCCAGCAGCCCGGCCAGCCAGCGCCGCATCATGGCGTACCGGCCGGGGACGGCGCGGGTGCCGTCACCGCGATCACCGGCACGGTCACCAGCACCTGGCCGGCCTTGGCGAACGTCAGCGCCACATTGACGGTCTGCCCGGCCCGCAGCGGGCCGTACAGCTGCTCGATCATCACGTGGCCGTTGCCCGGGGTCAGCGCCAGGCTGCCGTGCGCCGGCACCGGCAGCCCGCCATCGCTTTCCTGCATGCCGCCGGCCGTCTCGATGTGCACCGAGGTCTGCGCGCCGGCTCCGCTGGCCACCGACAGCAGCATGTCCGGCGTATCGGTGGTGTTGTAGACGGTGAAGTACGCCGCGGCATTGATCCGGTTCGCCGGCTGCCGGAGGTAGGCCCCGTCCACCACGATCGCCATGTTCGACGACATGCCTTGCATGCCCGCCATCGACGTGCTGTCCACCGAGGACGACCCGGCCGCGCTCGCCGCGCTCGACTCCGGCAGCGCGCCCCGGACCACGCCGACCAGGCCGGCCACCAGCACCACGGCGGCGGCCAGCACGGACAGCGGTGGACGGCTCACAGCCTGCATGATCCCGCATCCGGGTAGAACCGCGCTGTGCGGGTTGTCCGCGTCGATCCCGTCAACACTCCTCCTCTAGTACACCTTCAGCTCGGCCACCGCGGTGGTCGAGTCGAACTCCGAGGTCCGCACGGTCAGCTGCAGCTGCCAGGTCCCCGCCGCCGGCAGCAGCACTCCGGACGCGGTGTAGCTGCCCGCCCCACTGGGCTGCAGCGTCACCGGGATCGGACCCAGCTGCTTGGCCGGCAGGCTGGCCGTCGCCGACACCGAGATCGGCTTGAGCCCGCCGGTCAGTTGGACGCTGACCTGCACCGGCCCGTGCACACCGGGATCAACCTCCACCACAGCGTTGGATTTGGTCGTCACCGCCACCGATGCCAGCCGGGGCTTGCTCCGCTGCGCCGCCAGCGCCACGTTGCCCGGCGGCTGCGCTATCAGCACGCCGGTGGCAGCCAGCACCGCGGCACCCACCACCACCTCGATCAGCAGCGTGCGCCGCAACCGGACCAGCGGGCTGCCCGGCCGGCGCAGCGCCCGCCGGGCGAGGTAACCCAGCGCCACGATGCCGACGAACAGCACCACCTTGAGTAGCACCAGCTGCCCGTACCGGGTGGTGGTGATCGCGTCCACCGTGCGGATCTCCCGCCACGCCTGCAGCAGGCCGGTGACCCCTAGCATGCAGATGCAGATCAGCGCCACCCGGGAGAAGACCGGCAGCCCGGCGGCCAGCTCGTTCCTGCTCGCCTCGTCGTCGGCGTACTCGTCCAGCTCGGGCAGCTCGTCCGCGGCGATCGGGTAGTCCGGATCGCCCGCACCGGACGTCCAGTCGGCCGGCCCAGCCAACTCCGCCGCCGCGGCCAGTTCGGCCCCCACCGCCACCGGTTCGCCCCGCTCCACCGCCGGCTCGGCCCCCCAGTCCGCCGGCTCGGCCAGCCGATCTGCCGGCTCGGCCCCCCAGTCCGCCGGCTCGGCCGCCCAGTCCGCCGTCTCGCGTCGCCGCCGGGTGACCGCCGCGGTCAGCAGCACGCTCAACCCGCCCAGCCAGACGATCATCGCGGTCAGGTGCAGGGCGACCACCAGCACCGCCAGCCAGCGCGGATTCACCGACTCCGAGTGCCCGGACGCGGCGTAGCTGACCACGATCCCCACCCCGACGATGGCCGCCAACTCCGGCACCCAGCCGAGCCGGCCGGCGAACAGTGCGGCGAACACGAAGCCGAGCACGCCGAGCAGCACCAGCCGTACCGACAGCAGCTGACCGGAGTTCACGTGCAGGGTGGCGTCCAGCAGCGTGCCGCGCAGTGCCGAACCGAGCCCGGTGCCGGCCGAGTACGGGCCCTGCAGCAGGAACTCCGCCACCGCGCCGGCCACCGCGACCAGCCAGCCGGTCCAGATCAGCCGCCGCACCTCCGGCCGCCATCGTCCGGACGGCCACACCGTGAAGATCAGCCAGCTGCCGCCGACCACCGCAACGCCCGCGAAGCTGAGCCAGTGGCTGATGGCCAGCAGGCTGGACACCGCCCTGCTCTCCGGCGCCGAGCCGGACGACCCGGTCGGAGTCACCAGCGGGCCGTCGCCGACCACGAACCGGATTGAGCCCGCCACCGGATGCGAGTCGGCCGAGGTCACCCGGTAACTGGCCAGGTAGCTGCCGTCGCCGAGCCCCGAGCGCAGCGCCACCTGGATCGTCGTGCCGTCGGAGTTCGGATGGCTGGCGGCCCCGGCGTCCACCCGGGAACCGGCCGAATCGACCACCCGCAGGTACCCGAGATCCAGCCCGACCGGCTCGTCGAACCGGATCCGGACGCTGGCCGGTGCGCTGTCCAGCCTGGCGCCGTCAGCGGGGCTCGAGCTGACCACCACCGCGTGCGCGGACGCCGGGGCGGCGAGCAGCAGCAGCGCGAGGACCGCCGCCGCCAGGGCCAGCAGGACGGCGGCGAGCCGGCGGAGCAGCCTCATGCCGCACCGCGCCGGGACCGCGGCCGGACGGCTGAGCCCGCCTGCCCGGCCGCCGGCCCAGGCACCGGCAGCCGCTCCGACCGGGACAGCGCCGCGACCAGCACCAGTCCGGCCAGCACCCCGGCGTGGCTGGCAAGCCGTGCCGGCTCGACCCGTCCGGCCAGCAGGTCGGGGATGCTCAGCACCGACAGCACGGTCACGAAGGTAGCCAGGATCGGCAGCGTGCCGACGGCCCGCGCCGGCTTCACCGCCACCGCCAGGAACGAGGCGCCCATCGCCAGGTTCCAGGCGGCACTCTCGTGGGCGGCGTGCGCGCCCATCGCCTGCATGGCCACGTTCTGCCCGAACAGGGCCGGCAGCGCGAGCGCCCACTGGACGAAGCCGAGCACCGCCAGGCCGGCCCGGACCAGCCACCGCCGCCGGTCCAGCCGGGCGGCCGGCAGCACCACCTGGCGCAGGATCCGCTCGCTGAGATCGGGCGGCGTGCTGCCGGAGATGCGCAGCCCGCGACCGGCTCGTTCGGCCGCGGCAAGCCAGCCGCTGCAACTGGCGCAGCCGGCCAGGTGGTGTTCCAGCGCGGTCGCCGACAGCCCGAGCGGCTCGCCATCCAGGCGGGCCGAGGCAGCCTCGCGGTAGCGGGCACAGCTCATGCTGATCTGAGTCGGTTGCAATGGGCCGACGGTTCCCGCCGTGTGGCCGGTATCACCGGCCGGCGGCACCTAAGGTGGCTGGAGGGCTCCGAATCACCAGCGACGGCGGCACGGGAGAGGACGGCTGTGGACCAGTTCGATGAGCTGACCCTCGCCGCGCTGCGCGCCCGGGCCGGTGACCAGCATGCGGCGACTGACTTCGTCCGGCGGTCGCAGGCCGACGTGTGGCGGCTGTGCGCGCACCTCGGCAGCCCGGCCGACGCCGACGACCTGACCCAGGAGACCTACGCCCGCGCGTTCGGCTCGCTGCACCGGTTCGCCGGCCGGTCAGGAGCCCGCACCTGGCTGCTGTCGATCGCCCGCCGGGTGTGCGCCGACGCGATCCGCGCCCGCCGCCCGGTCAGCCCGGTGGCCGAGCTGGAGCCGGCCGGGCGGGCTGCCGACCCGGCGGACACGGTCAGCCTGCGGCTGCTGCTCGACTCCCTCGACAGCGGCTTCCGGGAGGCGTTCGTGCTCACCCAGATCCTCGGGCTGAGCTACCCGGAGGCGGCCGATGTGGCCGGCTGCCCGGTCGGCACCATCCGGTCCCGGGTGGCCCGGGCGCGCGAGGCGCTGGTGGCCGGCCTGGACGCGCCCCGCCGGCGACGCACCAGCTAGCTGACCGCCGAGGTGCCGGCCGGCCGCCGCGCCCGCAGCCGGGCCAGGTACTCACCGCGCGCCCGGTGCTCGGCGTAGAACGAGGCGAACGGGATCGTGCCGGCCAGCATCACCAGCCCCAGCTTCAGCCAGTTCCGGCGCAGCCAGCCGAGCCGGGTGCCGATGTCGAGCGCGGTCACCAGGTAGACCATGAACAGGAAGCCGTGCGCGGTGCCGACGATCGCCTCCAGGGTGTTGTTGTGACCCCAGACCTGGATCGGGATGGCCACGAAGACCAACACCACCAGCAACGTCCCGGTGGTGAATGCCATGATCCGGTAACGCCAGAACGCTCCGGTCAGACCACGCTGGCTGCTCACTCGTCCCCTCTCACCCGGCACCGCCGGTCCTGTCCGCCCGAGCCGGCGCATCGGCATTCAGCTCGGCCAGGTAGGCGTTGAACCGGGCTCGCTCCGGATCGTCGTCCGGCTCGGCCTCGGCCGGCGGCCGGTAGGCGAGGTAGCCGGTGTCCTCGACCGGCCGGCTGGCCGGCGCCGGGCCGGATTCGGCGGCCGGCCGGCGCAGGTAGTCGAGCACGATGCGCCCCCACATCACCAGCGCGAAGGCGGTGAACGCCCACCACTGGAAGGCGTAGGCGTAGTACCTGATGTCGCCGTGGTGCTGGTGCGCCACCCGCCACTGCCAGCGTCCGAGCAGCACCATCGCGACGCAGGCCGCGACGGTGAACAGGTGCAGCGGCAGCCACTTCGGATGCAGCAGCCGCAGCGCTCGGACTTTCACCACGCCTAGAACGGTACGTCCTGGCCGGACGATCCCGGCACCGGCTCAGGTCGGCCCCAGATACCGCCAGCCGCCGGCCTGCCGGACGAATCGGCTGTTCTCCCGCAACCGGCCGGACGTCCCGTCCGGGCGCCGGTAGCCGGCGGTGAACCGCACCGTGCCGTCGGAGTCCAGCAGGCCGCCGCCGGAGCGGCCGGTGACCGCCAGCCCGGTCCAGGTCAGGCCGGGGTCGAGCAGTGCGCCGGACGGCCGGGTGCTCCGGTGCCAGCTGTCGCGCAGGAATCGTTCGTCCCCGACCGCGAAAGCCGAGTAGCGGGCGCGCATCAGTGCCTCGGCGGTCGGCGGCGCGGCCTCGCCGCGGTGGTAGCGGCCACAGCAGGATTCGTACGGTTCACCGAAGCCGCACGGGCAGTTCGTCACGCGATGATTCTGCCGCAGTGGCGGCTTGGCAGAATGGACTCATGAGTCTCGTGCGAAGGTTAGCCCGCCCGTTGCTGGCCGCCAGCTTCATCTCCGGCGGCATCGACACCCTGCGCAATCCCGGTCCCCGGGTGCCCGCCGCCGAGAAGGTGGTGAGCCCGCTGGTCGATGCGGTGCCACAGCTGTCCAACGCCGAGCAGGTGGTGAAGATCGACGCCGCCATCAAGGTGGTGGCCGGCACGATGTTCGCCCTCGGCAAGTTCCCCCGGCTCTCGGCGGCCGCGCTGATCGCCAGCCTGGTGCCGACCACGGCCGCCGGCCACCGGTTCTGGGAGGAGTCCGACCCGGTCAAGCGCAAGAACCAGCAGCTGCACCTGCTCAAGAACGCCGGCATCGTCGGCGGCCTGCTGCTGGCCACGGTGGACACCGAGGGCCGGCCGTCGCTGGCCTGGCGGGCCAAGCACGCTCCGGCTGCGATCAGCCATGCCGCCAGCGACCTGCGCCGGGACGCCGAGCTGGCCGGCTATTCCGCCGCCGGCTCGCTGATCTCGGCCGCCGGTTCGTTGAAGGACGGCGCCGCCGGCCCGCTGCACGGTGCCTCCGAATCGCTGCGCGAGGCAGCCGGCACGCTGCGCGAGAAAACCCATGAGGCCGCCGAGACGCTGCGCGACCGGCTGCCAGTCTGACCGAGCAGGCAGGACAACGGCGTGACCGCGTCCGAGCCGGCCGGGCTGGCCTGTCTGCGCCGGCTATGCCTGGCCCTGCCGGAGGCGACCGAGCGAATCAGCCACGGTGAGCCGTGCTGGTTCGTCCGGGACAAGAAGATGTTCGCCATGTTCGCCAACCGGCACCACGACGACCGGCTGGCGTGCTGGCTGGCCGCCGCGCCGGGCGAGCAACAGGCGCTGACCACGGGCGATGTGGAGCTGTTCTTCATCCCGCCCTACGTCGGCACCCGGGGCTGGATCGGGGTGCGGCTGGACCGGCCGGGGCTCGAAACGACGGTGTTGGCCGAGCTGGTCACCGAGGCCTACCGCGCCGTCGCACCGGCCCGATTGGCCGCGCAGCTCCCGGATAGCTCCTGACGAAAAGGCCTTTCGCAACAGTTGCCCTTTTCATACACTTGGCGCCTTCACTACCTGGAGGTGTTCGATGAAACGCCAGCTCATCAAGGCCGCCGCTGCCGCCGTGTTCGCCGGCGCGCTGCTGGTACCCGCTTCCTCGGCTGATGCCGTGGTGCAACCGTGCGTTGCCGGCCACTGCGATTCGGTGGTGGAGTTCTGGTCCGACGCGACCCATACGGTCAGGGTGGGCGAGTACGAGGACGGCGACTGCGGTTACGTCAACTGGGGCGTGCAGACCCAGTACGTGACGCACTGGTGGCGTACCTGCTGAAACGCGCTTCCGGTTCTGCTCAGCCGCGCCGAAGCCGCAGCCGCTTGTTGCCGAACCGTTCCTCGAACGACTTGCGCTTGGTGGGAAAGACCATCTCGGCCAGCCAGCTGAAGATGGCGATCAGCAGCCCGCCGAGCACCGCCGCGCCGAACCCGTCGATGTCCAGATGGCTGGACAGCGCCGCGGTGATGCCGAGCAGCGCGGCGTTGACCACCAGCAGGAACAGGCCGAGCGTGAGGACGATCAGCGGCAGGCTGAGCAGCTTGAACACCGGCCCGAGCACCGCGTTCACCAGCGAGAAGATCACCGAGATCCACAGCAGCGCCCAGATGCTGCCGTGCGTGTGGATGCCGGGCACCAGCTTGGCCACCAGGCCGATGATCACCGCCAGGATCACCAGCCGGGCCAGCCATCGCAGCAGGGTCATGGCGCCTCCGTTTCAGCGGACCGCGAACCACACCAAGCTAGCCGCTCCGGCCAGCACGCAGTAGACACCGAACGGTCGCAGGGAGCGTGTCGCGAGGTAGCGAGTCAGGAACCGGACGGCCAGGTACGCGCCGATTCCGGACAGCACCGCGCCGAACACTGCCTGCCCCCGGATGCCGTCGCCGAGCGGGCCGGTCAGGTCCGGGATCTTGAGCACGCCGGCGGCCAGGATCACCGGAGTGGCCAGCAGGAAGGAGAACCGGGCGGCGTCCTCCCGGCTCAGCCCGCGCAGCATGCCAGCCACCATGGTGGCGCCGGAGCGGGAGATGCCCGGTGCCAGCGCCAGGATCTGGGCCGATCCGATCAGCACCGCCCGCGGCAGCGGGATCCGAGCCAGCCGGGCGTCGGAGATCGGCCCGGAGATCCGTTCGTCCAGGTATTCCTCGTTCAGGTCGGGGTCGCCGCGGCGCAGCTGCTCGGCGCCGAACAGCACCAGGCCGTTGACGATCAGGAAGATCGCCGCCGGCACCGGCCGGCCCAGCGTGGTGCGCAGCCAGTGCTCGAACAGCAGGCCGACCAGGCCGACCGGGATGGTGGCCAGCACCAGCAGCCAGGCCAGCCGCTGGTCGGCGGTGCGCACCTGGCGCCGGCCGATCGAGCTCACCAGGCCGCCGATCACCCGCACCCAGTCCCGCCAGAAGTAGACGATCAGCGCGATCGCGGTGGCCACGTGCAGGCCGACGATGAAGGCCAGGTATGGCGACTCGGGCGAGGCGACGTCGAGATCGCGCGCCCAGGAGCCGCCGATCACGGCCGGCAGCAGCACGCTATGGCCGAGGCTGGATACCGGAAACAGTTCCGAGACACCCTGCAACGCACCGATCACGCCGGCTTCCAGCCAGCTCAGGTGATGTGCGGCCAAGGCTGCCTCCGTTCGTCTCGCGAGCGAAGGAACCGTCTCAGCTTTAGCTCTGAACCGGCTATCCGACTCAGCCGCCTCTCACCCGCGCTGGCTTGCCCAGTAGTCGTTGAGCGCGTCCTGCACCTTGACCGCGAAGATGAACAGGCCGAGCAGCGGGATCAGGGTCCAGAAGCCGGTGAGCCAGGACACCCGGGGCGGCAGGCCGGCCGCCAGCCGGGCCTGGTGCACGTCGTTGCCGAGCAGGAACGGGCTGAGGAAGCCGAGGAAGAACGCGATCAGCAGAGCCACGCCGCCGCCGAGGCCACGCCCGCTGTGCCGCCGGATCTCATCGTGGGTCTTGAACAGGTACACCAGCCAGTAGATGCCCAGCGTGACGAGGCTGAGCAGGACCACCGCCACGCCGCCGCGCTGCTTGCCCACCGGACGCTGGCCGGCCGGACCAGGTTGGTCCACGATCGCCATGATCGGGCCGCTCAGCCGGTGTAGTGGTGGCTGACCGCGGCCAGCGCCTTGTCGATGGCGAGCAGTCCCTCGCGGACCTCCGACTCGCTCACCGTGCACGGCGGCACCACGTGCAGCCGGTGGTAGTTGGTGAACGGCAGCACCCCGTTCGCCTTGAGCGCGCCCACCAACTCGGCCATCGCCGGCGACGTTCCGCCGTACGGTGCCAGCGGTTGCCTGGTGGCCCGGTCGGTGACCAGATCCAGTGCCCAGAACACTCCGAGGCCGCGCACCTCGCCGATCATCGGATGCCGCTCGGCCAGCTCCCGCAACCCCGGCCCCAGCACGTTCTCACCGATCCACGCGGCGTTTTCCACGATGCCGTCGGAGGCCATCGCGGTCATGCTGGCCACCGCGGCGGCGCAGGCCAGCGGATGCCCGGAATAGGTGAGGCCGCCCGGGAACGGCCGCTGCGCGAAGGTGGCGCAGATCTGCTCGCTGACGATGACCCCGCCGAGTGGCACGTAGCCGGAGTTGACCCCCTTGGCGAAGGTGACCAGATCCGGGACCACGTCGTAATGCTCGAAGGCGAACCACTTGCCGGTACGGCCGAAACCGCACATCACCTCATCAGCGATGTAGATGATGCCGTGCTTGTCGCACAGTTCGCGAACGCCGGCCAGGTAGCCGGGTGGCGGCGGCATGATGCCGGCGGTGCCCGGGATGGTCTCCAGCACGATCGCGGCGATGGTGGCCGGCCCCTCCAGCTCGATCACCTGGCTCAGGTGGGCCAGCGCCCGCTCGCATTCTTCGCCCTCGGTGCTGGCCGAGAAGGCCGAGCGGTACAGGAACGGGCCGAAGAAGTGCACCGCGCCGCTGGTGCCGAGGTCACTCGCCCAGCGCCGCGGGTCGCCGGTGACGTTCACCGCGGTGTGGGTGCCGCCGTGGTAGCTGCGGTAGGCCGACAGCACCTTGTTGCGCCCGGTGTGCAGCCGGGCCATCCGGATCGCGTACTCGATGGCCTCGGCGCCGCCGTTGGTGAAGAACACCTTGCGCATGTTCGCCGGCGCCCGCTCGATGACCAGCCGGGCCGCTTCGCTGCGGGCGGCGTTGGCATGCTGCGGTGCCACCGTGCAGAGCAGCTCGGCCTGCTCCTTGATCGCGGCGACCACCATAGGGTGCTGGTGGCCGATGTTGATGTTCACCAGCTGCCCGGACAGGTCCAGCAGCCGGTTGCCGTCGCCGTCGGTGACGTAGCTGCCGGACGCCGAGGTGATGACCATCGGGGTGATCGCCTCCTGCGCGCTCCAGGAGTGGAACACGTAGCGGCGATCGTTGGCGTAGGCCTGCTCCGGGCTGGCCCAGGCCGGCCCGGTCGGGTCGGTGTCGGTCATGGGCTGGCTCCTCCCGGCTGCGGACAGGCGATAGGTTGAACCTTAGTAGCCGCCGCTCCCACCGAAATCCCGGCCGAGAAGACGAGCGATGCGGGACGGATCGACGAGAGCGAAACCGGCATGTACAACCAGCTATACCTGGACAGCCAGCGCCGGGTGATCGACCTGGTGAGCCCGCTGTCGGCCGCCGAGCTGGACCGGCCGACGCCGGCCTGCCCGCTGTGGTCGGTGCGCGACGTGCTCGCGCACCTGGTCGGTGCCAGCGCGGTGCTCGCCGGCGCGCCGAACGAGGGCGAACCGGCGAGCCCGGAGTGGACCCAATTCCAGGTCGAGGAACGCCGTGGCCGGACGGTCTCCGAGCTGGCCGCCGAGTGGCAGCAACACCGGCCAGCAGTCAGCCAGCTGCCGCTTTCCAGCCGGTCGTGGCTGCCGATCCTGCACGACGCGCTGTCGCACGAGGCCGACATCCGCGGCGCGATCGGCGCCCCGTTGCTGCCGGCCGATGCGCTGGCCGCTGCCTGGCCGCTGCTCACCGCGGCGATCACCCGCCGGCTGGCACCGCTCGGCACCGTGCTGCTCAAGCTGGACGAGCAACTCGTTCCGGTCGGCGACGGCAGCCCCGCGGTGGAGGTGGAGGCAACCCGGTTCGACTTCTGGCGCGGCTGGTTCGGCCGGCGCAGCCGGGCACAGCTGACCGGCTGGGTGCGAGCGGGTGATCCTGACCGGTTCGCCGACCTGCTGCCGGTGTTCCCGGCCAGGGACACCGACCTGATCGAGATCGGCTGATGGCCGCCGACCGGTCCGGCACGACCGTCACCGCCGCGCCGCCGGCCGGCCGGGTGTCACCGGCGCTGCGACGCGCCCGGGTCGGCACCGCGTTGACCTTTGCCTTCAACGGTTTCCTCTGGGCTGCCTGGGTGCCGCACATCCCGCAGGTGAAGTCGCAGCTCGGCCTCTCCGACGCCGCGCTCGGCTTGGCGCTGCTCGGCCCGGCCATCGGGTCGATGATCTCCATGCCGCTGATCGGCCGGGCAACCACCCGCTGGGGCAGCGGCCGGGTGACCGCCACGATGGCCTTCGTCAGCTACCTGTTCATCGTCGGCCCGGGCCTGGCGTGGAACCTGCCGTCGCTGTTCGCCGCGCTGCTGCTGTGGGGCGTGGCGGCCGGCGGCCTGGACGTCACGATGAACGCGCAGGCGGTGCAGGTCGAGAAGTCCTACGGCCGGCCGATCATGTCGAGCTTCCACGCCTGGTGGAGCGTCGGAACGGTGACCGGCACGGTGGCCGGCAGTGTCGGCGCCGGCCTGGGGATCTCGCTGGCCCGTCAGCAGTTCGGGCTGGCGCTACTGGTGGCCGTGGTGACCCTCTGGTCGATGCGGCACTTCATCGCCGACCACCGCAGCCAGGAGTACGCCCCGGGCGGCGGCCGGGTGTTCGAGCTTCGGCTGGTATTGCTGGGCATTGCCGGCATCTGCGCGCTGCTGGCCGAGGGCAGCGCCGGGGACTGGTCGCCGGTGTACCTGCGCGACGACCTGAGGGTGGCCGCTGGCCACGCCGGGCTCGCCTACGGTGCGTTCACCCTGCTGATGACCATCGGACGGCTGGTCGGCGACCGGGTGGTGCATCGCCTCGGCCGGGCGCGCAGCCTCGGCCTGCTGGCGGCCGTGGGCACCCTCGGCATGTCCGCCGGGCTGCTGGCCCACAACCTGGTCGGGGCCATGATCGGCTTCGGCTGCCTGGGACTCGGGCTGTCGGTGCTGGTGCCGGTGTTCTTCTCCACCGCCGCGGACGGTCCGGGTGCGGCCGGGCCCAAGCTCGCGGTGGTGTCCAGCTTCAGCTACCTGGGCTTCCTGATCGGCCCGGCGGCGCTGGGGCCGCTGGCCAGCGCCACCTCGATCCACAGCGCGCTGTGGGTGCTGCCGTCCTTCGCGGCGCTGGCCGGCATCCTCGGGGTGATCGCGGTGGGCATGACCCGCCGGGTCATCGCCGCCAACGGCCGGCTCGAAGCTTGACGGCCGGCGGTGTCAGAGCCGGTACTCGCGCAGCAGGCCCCGGCTGATAATGGTCTTCTGGATCTCCGAAGTGCCTTCGCCGATCAGCAGGAACGGCGCCTCCCGCATCAGCCGCTCGATCTCGTACTCCTTGGAGTAGCCGTAGCCGCCGTGGATCCGGAAGGACTCCTGGGTGACCTCGACGCAGTATTCCGAGGCGAGCAGCTTGGCCATGCCGGCCTCGACGTCGTTGCGCTGGCCGGCGTCCTTCAGTCGCGCAGCGTTGGTCATCATCAGGTGGGCCGCCTCCACCTTGGTGGCCATCTCGGCCAGCTTGAACGCCACCGCCTGGTGCTCGGCGATCGGCTTGCCGAATGCCTTGCGCTGCTGGGCGTAGGCCACCGCCAGTTCGAACGCGCGCAGCGCCACCCCGCAGCCCCGGGCGGCCACGTTGACCCGGCCGACCTCGATGCCGTCCATCATCTGGTAGAAGCCCCGGCCCCGCTCCTCGACCCCGCCGAGCACGTCGTCGCCGGACAGCCGCACCCCGTCCAGGATCATCTCGGTGGTTTCGACGCCCTTGTAGCCCATCTTCTCCAGCTTGCCGGGGATGGTCAGACCGGGCCGGGTCTGGCCGAAGCCGGCGTCCTTCTCGATCAGGAACGTGGTCATGTTCCGGTACACCGAGTCGGCACCGAGATCGTCGCGCACCAGGGTGGCGACCACTCGGGATTGGGCGCCGTTGGTCAGCCACATCTTCTGGCCGTCCAGCCGAAACTCCGCATCGCCGCCCGATTCCAGCACGGTGGCCTTGGTCTTGATGCCGGCCACGTCCGAACCCACGTCCGGCTCGGACATCGAAAACGCACCGCGCACCTCGCCGGTGGCCATCCTGGGCAGCAGCCGCTGCTTCTGCTCCTCGCTGCCGTGCTGCATGACCAGGTAGGCGACGATGAAGTGCGTGTTGATCACGCCGGACACGCTCATCCAGCCGCGGGCCAACTGCTCCACCACCAGGGCGTAGGTGAGCAGCGACTCCCCCAGCCCGCCGTACTCCTCCGGAATGGTCAGCCCGAACAAGCCCATCTCGGCCATCGTCTTGACGATCGCCTCGGGATAGCTGTCGGCGTGCTCCAGCTCGGTGGCGTTCGGCAGGATCTCCTTGTCCACGAAGTCCCGGACGGTGGCCAGGATCTCGCGCTGGATGTCGGTCAGACCTGCGGTCTGGGCAAGGCGGGCCATGCGGCAACCTCCGAGAGGGCGTTGTTACCGACCAGTATCAACCGTAAACCTTATGGGGCCAGCCGAGGAGAACCTTCGGTGACCAGCCTCTCACCGGGGCGAACGGTCAGCCTTCCGGCGGAGTGAACGAGCTCGTGCGCCGCAGGCCCGCCGCCCTGCCCTTGGCGGCGATCACCAGAGCCATCTTGCGGGACGCCTCGTCGATCATCTCCTCGCCCAGCATCGCCGAACCCTTCGCCCCGCCGGCCTCCGAGGTGGACCACTCGTAGGCGTCCAGGATCAGCTCGGCGTGGTCGTAGTCCTCCTGGGACGGCGCGTACAGCTCGTTGGCCGCGTCGATCTGGCCGGGATGCAGCACCCACTTGCCGTCGAAGCCGAGCGCGGCCGAGCGAGCCGCCACCCGGCGGAAGCCGTCCACGTCGCGAATCTGCAGGTACGGCCCGTCGATGGCCTGCAGGTCGTTGGCGCGGGCGGCCAGCAGGATCGACATCAGGATGTGGTGGTAGGCATCGCCCACGTCGTAGCCGGGCGGCTGCTCGCCCACCACCAGCGACTTCATGTTGATCGAGGCCATGAAGTCGGCCGGTCCGAAGATCAGCGTCTCGATCCGCGGCGAGGCCTTGGCGATGGCTTCGATGGCCAGCAGGCCGGCGGCGTTCTCCAACTGCGCCTCGATGCCGATCCGGCCCACCGGCAGGCCCATGGTCTTCTCGATCTGGCTGAGCATCACGTCCAGCCACTCGACCTGGCCGGCGCTCTGCACCTTCGGCAGCATGATCGCGTCCAGGTTCTCCCCGGCGCCTTCGACCACCTCGATGACGTCGCGATAGGTCCAGTGGGTGGTCAGGTCGTTCACCCGGACCACCCGGATCTTGTCCCCCCAGCCGCCCTCGTTCAGCGCGGCCACGATGTTCTTGCGGGCACCGGGCTTGGCCAACGGCGCGCAGGCATCCTCCAGATCCAGGAACACCTGGTCGGCGGGCAGGCCCTTCGCCTTCTCCAGGAAGCGCGGATTCGATCCGGGCACGGCCAGGCAGGACCGGCGCGGACGCAGCTCAGCGGTCATGACTGAACACAATGCCATCGGCCGATTCCCACGCGCACGCCGGTGTCTGCGGTGTCACAGCCGGTTTCAGTCGAGATCCGCGGCCAGTTCGGCGGTGTCCCGGGGCCGGGCGCGGACCACGATCACCAGGCCGGTGATGAGCAGCAGCAGGCCGGGCAGCGCCCAGCCGGGCGGTCGCTGGTGCAGCCAGAAGTAGGCGATCAGGGCCGCACCCGGCACCTCGACCAGCACCGCCAGGCTGACCAGGGTGGCGCTGGTGGAGCGCAGTACCACGTTGATCAGGCTGTGCCCGAGCAGTTGCGCGCAGCCGGTCACCGCCACGATCAGCAGCCACGCCCTGGCCGGGTAGCCGGACAGCGGCTGGCCACCGGCCAGGCAACCGAGCAACAACCCGAACGAGCAGATGCCGTAGCAGATGATGGTGTAGCTGGCGGTGGAGATCCGCTGCCGGGCGTGCCCGCCCGCGGTGACGTACAGCGCGGCGAACAGCCCGCCGAGCACGGCCAGGCCGTCACCGGTCACCGCGCGTGCCGAGATGGAGAAGTCGGCGCCGGCGATGAACAGCGTGCCGAGGAAGGCAAGCAGCATGCCGATCCAGGCCGGTCGGGGCAGCCGGCGGCCGGCCGCCGCGGCGAGCAGGCCGGTGAAGATGGACTGGGTCGCCACCAGGCCGGTCGCCGAGGCGATCGAGGTGAACTTCACCGACGGCACCCAGGTGCCGAAGTGCAGGGCCAGGAACACCCCGGCCAGCATGGCGATCGCCCAGCTTCGCCGGTCGGGGCCGGCCAGCGTGGAGCGCAGCCGCGGGCCGGCCAGCAGCAGCGTGCTGGCCGCGCCGAGGGCGTTGCGCCAGAACGCGATTGCCAGCGCCGGCGCGGCGGTCGCGGCCATGATCGGGCCGGAGGCGGAGACCCCGGCCAGTGCGATGAGCAGCAGCCCGGCGTCCTTGGCCGGCGGCAGCGCGAGCGACTCGGCACCGGACGGCCGGGAGCCGGCCCCGACCGGCGGATCGGAAGGAGAGCCGGCCGGTTGCACGGGTTTCAGTCTGTCAGGCGGGCATCGGGTGGGGTCCGACACTAAGCTTTGCGCGTGAGCACCTCGACCCGGGTCTTTCTCGCCCGATTGGCGGGCATTGGGGTTTTCGACCCCAACGGTGACCAGTTGGGTCGGGTACGCGATGCGGTGGCGACCCTGCGGGTCGGTCGGCAGCCGCCTCGGATCCTCGGCCTGGTCGTCGAGGTGCAGCACCGGCGCCGGATCTTCGTGCCGATGGGCCGGGTCACCCGGATCGAATCCGAGGCGGTGGTGCTGACCACCGGCAGCGTGAACATCCGCCGGTTCGAGAAGCGGCCGAACGAGCTGCTGGTGCTCGGCGAGGTGCTCGACCGCGGCGTGGTCAGCGTCGAGGATGGCTCGCGGCTGGTGGTGGTGGACGCGGCCATGGAGCAGAACCGCAGCCGCGACTGGGTGATCACCAGGCTTGCGGTCCGCACCGCCAGCAAGCTGGGTCGCCGGCGCGGCGTGCTGCACCAGGTCGACTGGGACCAGGTGGACGGCCTGTCGGCCACCGAGACCAGCCAGGGTGCCGAGTCGCTGCTGGCGGTGCTGGCCGGGCTACGGCCAGCTGACGTGGCGGCGCAACTGCAGGACATGCCGGACAAGCGACAGCAGGAGGTGGCCGAGGCACTGGACGACGAGCGGCTCGCCGACGTGCTGGAGGAGCTGCCGGAAGAGGACCAGATCAACATCATCACCGGCCTGGCCGACGAGCGGGCGGCCGACGTGCTGGAGCGGATGAACGACGACGACGCGGCCGACCTGCTGCGCGAGTTGCCGGCCGCCGAGCAGGAGCGGCTGCTGGAGATCATGGAGCCGGAGGAGGCGGCGCCGGTGCGCCGGCTGATGACCTACGGCGAGTACACCGCCGGCGGCATGATGACCTCCGAGCCGGTGGTGTTGCTGCCGGACGCCACCGTGGCCGAGGCGCTGGCCCGGCTGCGCAATCCCGACCTGTCGCCGGCGGTGGCCGCGCAGGTGTTCGTGGTCCGGCCGCCACAGGCGACCCCGACCGGACGGTACCTGGGGGTGGCGCATTTCCAGCGGCTGCTGCGGGAGCCGCCGTCGGCGCTGGTTTCCGGCGTGCTGGACGACGACATCGCCCCGCTGCGGCCGGAATCCACGCTGCAGCAGGTGACCCGCCACCTGGCCACCTACAACCTGGTCGCGGTGCCCGTGGTGGACGAGAACGACCGGCTGCTGGGCGCGGTCAGCGTGGACGACGTCATCGACCACCTGCTGCCCGACGACTGGCGGGACCGGGACGAGCAGCCGGCCGACGCCGCGCTGACCCGCTGGAGAGCGGAATGACGGCGATGAGCCCGCGCGCGACGATCGGATGCGCGAAGCGCGGAGATTACGGCGCGAAGCGCGGAGATTACGGCGCGAAGCGCGGAGATTACGGCGCGAAGCGCGGAGATTATGGCGCGAAGAGCGGAGACAACTCGTGAGCGAACCGCGCCGTCGGCTGGACCAGCCGAAGGCGCCTCGTGGCCTGCGTGCGCCCCGGATCTCCTCCGAGGCGGTCGGAACCGTGGCCGAGAGCATCGCCCGGTTCTTCGGCACCGCGCGCTACCTGTTCATCCAGACGGTGATCGTGATCGTCTGGATCACCGTCAACGCGGTCTGGGGCATCAACTACTCCGCTGCCAAGCATCACTGCGACGCCGCCGCCGAGGCGAACGGCAGCTGCCAGGCCAGCAAGCCGTTCGACCCGTATCCGTTCATCCTGCTGAACCTGGCGTTCTCCACCCAGGCCGCCTACGCCGCGCCGCTGATCCTGCTGGCCCAGAACCGGCAGACCGACCGCGACCGGATCCAGGCCGAGGCCGACCGGGCCCGGGATGAGCGTTCGATCGCCGACACCGAATACCTGGCCCGCGAGATCGCCTCCATCCGGATCGCGCTCGGCGACGTGGTGACCCGCGACTACCTGCGCTCGGAACTGGCCCGCCTCGAACTCCCCCGCGACCGGGAGAGCTGACCGGCCACCTCAGCCCGGTTGCTCGCTGGCCGCCGATACCTGGATGAACGGCAGGCACACCAGGGTGGCCAGCAGCAGGGCGCAACCGCTGATCAGATAGGGCGAGTGCAGCCCGTACGCGCCAGCCAGCACGCCGCCCAGCAGCGCACCGACCGGCATCGCGCCGAGCCCGATCACCCGGTAGGAGCTGGTCACCCGGCCGAGCAACCTGGCCGGCACGATCCGTTGCCGCAGGGACACGGTCACCACGTTCCACGCCATGCTGCTCACCCCCAGCAGCACCATGGCAACCACCATCATCGCCAGCGAGGAACTCAGCCCGACGCCGAGCAGCAGCACGCCCTGCACCAGGCCAACCGCCACCAGCAGGCTGCGCAGCCCCAGCCAGCGCAGCAGCGACGGTGCCAGCACGGTGCCGACCAGCCCACCCACCGCGAGCAGGCTGAGCAGCACCCCGTAGCCGACCGTGCTCAGGTGCAGCACCTCGAGCGCGTACAGCACCAGCACCGCCTCGGCGGCCGCGAAGCTGGCGTTGAGCACGAGCAGCAGCATGGCCAGCACCCGCAGCAACCGGTGGTTGAACAGCCAGCGCAGCCCGTCGGCGATGTCGCGCCGGATGGTGGTCGGCTCGTCCTCGGCCGCGCGGGCGTGGAAGCTGCCCGACACCGCGCCGACCAGGACCGCCGAGAGCGCGAAGCTCAGCGCGTCGGTGAACAGCGGCACCGCTCGGCCGAGGGCGTACAGCGCGCCGCCGACCGGCGCTCCGAGCAGCGAGGACATCACGGTCTGGGTGCCGAAGATCCAGGAGTTCGCCGGCTCGATTTTGGAATCCTCCACCAGCATCGGCACGATCGCCGACGCCGCGTTGTCGAAGAAGGTCTCGGCCACGCCGAGCAGGAACGACACCGCGGCCAGGGTCGCGATGGCCACGCTGCCGGAGGCCACCAGCGCGGCGAAGCCACCCACCAGCAGTGCCCGCAGCACGTCGGTGCGCCACATCAGGCCGCGCCGGTCGGTGCGGTCCACCACCGCGCCGCCGACCAGGCCGAAAACCAGCCAGGGCAGGAAGCCGGCCATCGACACCACAGCGACCGAGGTGGGGTTGCGGGTGATGCTGGCGGCGATCAGCGGGAACGCCACCGTCCGCACGCCGTCGCCGAGGCTCGAGCCGGTGGTGGCGAACCAGATCAGCCAGTACGGCCGGCCCAGCGCCGGGAATCGGATGCGCGACACAGTCGCCGATTGTCCAGCAACATCAAGCCGGCTCGTCAGCCGCTCCCGTCACGCCGGCGGCCGGCGTTCCGGTGACCGGGCGGTCAGCTGTGCTCCATCGCCAGCACCAGGAAACTGCCCGGTTCCAGTGCCTGGCAGACGTGCGGCTGGTCCCCCGGATAGCTCAGGTAGTCACCCGGCGCCAGCTCCACCGGCTCCTCGCTCGGCCCGATGAGCACCCGGCCGGCTCCGACCACGGCGTGCTCCACGGTTCCCGGCGGGTGCGGCTCGGAGGTCTTCATCGCGCCCGGTTCGACGCTGACCAGGTACAGGTCGCGGCGCGCGTGGGGCGAACTGGTGGCCAGCAGCGACGCGACGTAGCTCGCCTGCTCGGAGGGCAGCGGCACGCCGGCCCCGCGGCGCACCAGCGACACCCGGGCCTGCGGCGCACCGAGCAGCCGGCTGATATCGATATCCAGCGCGGTGCTCAACGCCCAGAGCGTCTCGACGCTGGGATTGCCCACACCGGCTTCCAGCTGTGACAGCGTGGACTTCGCCACCTGAGCCCGTTTGGCCAGTTCCGACATGGACAATCCGGCCCGGACTCGTTCCCGGCGGACGGCGGCCGCGATCCGGTCGAGCGGAGCGGCACTGCCCGTGCGTTCGCTTTGTACTGGCATTCGTTCTCCTTGACGAACACAGAGGGCCTGTTTAGCGTACCGTACATGCGTTCGTTCTGGAGAACACTCGATCGCTCGCTGCTCCGCGACATCGTCGGTGTCTGCATCGCCGACGGCATCGTCGGGATGTCGTTCGGCGCGATCGCCGTGGCCGGCGGGCAGCCGGCCTGGGTGCCGATGCTGATGTCGCCGCTGGTGTTCGCCGGCGGCGCCCAGTTCGGCTCGCTGGGCGTCGTGCTCAGCGGCGGCAGCGTGGTGGCAGCGGTGGTCACCGGCCTGGTGCTCAACCTGCGCCTGTTCCCGTTCGGGCTGGCCGTCGCGGACGTGCTGAAGGTGTCCTGGCCCAAACGGCTGCTCGGCTCGCACGTGATCATCGACGAGGCGGTGGCCTTCGTGATGAACCAGCGCAGCCCGGCCCGGCGGCGGGCCGTGTTCGCGACCGTCGGGCTGCTGATGTTCCTGTTCTGGAACGGCGGCACCGCGCTCGGCGTGCTGGCCGGCCGCGCGGTCGGCGACCCGAACACGCTCGGCCTGGACGCGGCCTCGCCGATGGTGCTGCTCGCCCTGGTGCTGCCGGCACTGCGGGACGGCCGGGCCCGATCGGCCGCCATCGCCGGTGCGCTGATCGCGCTGGCCACCACCCCGGTGCTGCCGGCCGGCCTGCCGGTGCTGCTCGGGTTGCTGGGCATGGTCGCCGCCGCCCGACCGCGAGCGGGCGGCGATCCGGAGCCCGCGCTGGCGGAGGCGAGCGAGGCATGAACCTGCTCGCAATCCTCGTCTTGGCCGGTGGCACGTACGGCCTGCGGGCTGCCGGTCCGCTGCTGCACACCCGGATCACGTTCAGCGCCCGGATCCAGTGGCTGCTCTCGATCGCGCCGACCGTGCTGCTGTGCTCGCTGGTCGCGGTCTCCGCGGTCACCCAGGGCCATGGCTTCGCGGGCTGGGCCAGGCCGGCCGGCGTGCTGGTCGGCGGCGTGCTGGCCTGTCGCAAGCTGCCGTTCCTGGTCGTGGTGATCGCTGCCGCGGCCACCACCGGACTGCTCCGGTTCGCCGGACTGTCATGACCGCTCCGGTCTGACCTCCCGGCTATGGGACGCGTCCGAGCAGCAGAGCCTGGGCCCGTTCCGGCGACCGTCAGCCGAGTTCGTGGAAGCAGCAGCCGCCGATGGCTCCGGTGGCCATGTTCAGCACGCCGGCATCGACCCGCGGGGTGGCTCGGATGAACGCGCCGGCATAGCCGCGCGCACCCAGGAACGATCCCCAGAGCACCGACCAGTCATCGACGCCGGAGCCGTCGGCCCTGGGGAACGGCTCGGGGAACGGGTGGATCCGCTGCTGCAACACGAACGGCTCGTCGAACGCCTCCTCGATCAGGCGCCGCCACTCGGCCGGCTCGGCCTGCCAGCCCGGCACCACGCCGGAGCCGCCGTGCAGCAGCGTCGGCTTGAGGATCAGCTCCTCGCGCTGGCTGATCGCGTGCTCCTCCAGCAGCACCTGCCGCCCGTCCACGGTCACCGGCCCGCGCCGGACCATCCGGGTCCACGGAATGTAGCGGTCCAGGGTGGCCAGCTCGTCCGGGTCGAAGAGGTGACGGTGCGCCTCGTCGGACAGCAGCGCGAACGCTCCCTTGCTGCCGTACAGCTCGGCATCCATCGGCGAGAACAGCGCGACGTTGCCCCGCTCGGCCGCCCGCAACACCGGCTCGATGAGCGCCGGGCCTTCCGGATCCAGCAGATCCTCCATCAGGAACAGCCGGAAGATCGCGTCGATCTTCCGCTCGCCCGTCCAGATCGAGTCGTCCTCCAGCCGCAGCTCGCCGATGTGGCACGGCACCGGGTCGATCCCCAGCGCTTCGAAGACCGGGACGTTCTTGCGGATCTGCTCCTCCAGGGTCACCCAGCTGGCCGGCCAGTCGCAGAACGCCACCACCGGACGGCGGTGCCGCGGCAAGTCGCACTCGATAATCATGGTCTCGATCAGCTCGGCCATGGTGTCGACGTAACCGAGGTTGTTCTGCTCGGCGAAACGCGCGATGAAGGGCAGCTCCAGCAACGCCCGGTTCAACGTGGCGTTGTCCACCCCGCCGATGGCCGAGGACATGTTCAGCTCCATCACCCGGAAACCGGTCGCGTCCCGGTACAGGTCGGCCCGCGCCATCCGGCTCGGCGCGCTGCCGCGGCCGCGCAACACCGCCTGCACCTGGGCCGGGGTGACCCCGGTAGCCACCGCGAACGCGCCGAGGTCGCCACCGAACAGCTTGTCCGGCAGGCTGGTCACCAACCGGTAGAGCGTCTCCATGTCGCCGGCGAGCTGGTTGACCTCGGCCCGCTCCAGGAAGCCCGGCCGGCTCATCATCCGACCTTGGAAGATCGTCTCGGCGATGTAGGGATACACGTGGTCGTTGAGCTGGGCTACGGTGAGTTCGTCCTGTTCGGCGAAGGCATCCAGATAGCGCTGGGTCAGCTCGCTGTAGGTCCGGCCCCGGGTACCGGTACTCGCCTGGGTGGTCACGCCATTACCTCCACACTTCTCCTTGCCGACAAGGCCTTCGCGGTGTCGTGCCGCGCGGGAAACGTCCGGTTCAGATCCACGCGCCGGCATGGGTATGGCCGCTCAGCATGGCCACCTTCAGCACGTCGGCCGGCAGCACGTCGGCGGGCAGCACGTCGGCCGGCAGCACGGCGGCCGGCAGCACATCGGGCCGCGAGCCCTCGGACGGGGCGGCCCCGGTCGCCCGCCGGGCGGCCGCGGCCGGCGCCGCCGGCAGGACGCACAGCGCCGCCTCGGCGGCCGCGATCACCGCGCGCACGTCCGCCTCGCTGTCACCCACCGCGGTGATCAGCGCGATGCGGCCGGTGACCGAGCCGCCCGGCGGCGGCGCATGCCGCTCGCCCGGGCGGACCAGGGTCAGCGCCAGGTCCACTCCGGCCGGCATCCGCTCCGGGTCGAAGCCGATGGCACCGATGGTCATCTCGCGCGGCACGTAGCAGAACCGGACGGCTCCGAACGCCTTGCTCGTCGGCGTGACCTCGGGCCGGCGGCCGACCGCCACCGCCGCGGCGGCCAGCGCGGGGTCGATGCCGGTGGTGCGCAGCCCGAGATACGGGATCAGGTCGCCCCCGAGGCGGGGATTGACCTCGATCAGCTTGGGGCCGAGCGGGGTGAGCCGGAACTCGGCGTGGGTGAAGCCGTCGGTGAAGCCGAGCGCGGAGTGGGCCTGCTGCAGCATCTCGCGGAAGCTGTCGTCGGCCAGCATCGGATCCGCGCCGTCCACCAGGTGGCCGATCTCCTCGAAGTAGGGCGGGAAGCCGATCTGCTTGTGCGCAAGACAGATCGGCAACACCTCGCCGTGGAAGACGGCGCAGTCCACGCTGATCTCCGGACCGTCGGCGTTCTCCTCGACCAGCACCGAGATGCCCAGGCCGGAGAGGGTCGAGTCACCGGCCAGCGCGAACTGCTCGCGCAGTTCCCGCTCGTTGGACACCAGCACCACGCCCATGCTGGCCACCGGATCGCGGGGTTTGAGCACCACCGGATAGCCGATGCCGGCCGCGGCGTCCACGGCCTGCTCCACCGTCTCGACCAGGATCGAGCCGGGCTGCGGAATGCCCGCCTGGGCAAGCAGCCGGCGGGTGAGGTGCTTGTCCTGGCAGCGCAGCACCGTTGCCGAGTCGGCGCCGGGCAGCCCGAGCGCCTCGGCCACCCTGGCCGCGGCGATGACCGACGCCTCGTTCCAGCACAGCACGCCGGCCAGCCGGTCGCGGGCGTCCAGCGCCCGGGCGGCGGCGATCAGGCTGGTGGCATCGCTGACCTCGGACAGCACCGTGCAGCCGTCCAGGTAGCGCAGCTCCCAGCTCGGCTCAGCGGCGCAGAACAGGTGGACCCGGTACCGCCCGGCCAGCGCCGAGAGCAGGTACTCCCGGGACTCTCGGTCGCCGCTGGTGATCAGCAGCAGGTGCGGACGCTCTGCCAGCCGGTCCCCGATCGGCACGACGACGGTCATGGCGAGACTCCTTCGGCCGGCCTGTCTTCGGATGGCTGCGCCGCACCGGCCGACAGCCGGTTCAGCGAAGCGATGTAGGAGGTGCCGGACGAGCCGTCGATCCGCTGCCACCGCTCGGTGAGCAGCAGCCGGCCGTCTGGCAGCCAGGAGGGAGTGCTCACGCACCGCCCGGCGATCACCTCGCCGTCGGCCAGCACCATGCCGTAGCCGGCGGTCAGCACGCCGGAGTCGTCGACGCTGCCCACCAGCCGTCCGGTACGCACGTTGCCACCGCCGATCTCGACGGTGACCAGGTCGCCGTCCTGGCGGTAGTGGCCGACGGCATGCTCGGGGCCCGGCAGCACCGCGCTGAACCGCACGTCGTCGTAGTCCGGAGGTTCGATCACCGGCCGGCTGCCGGAGATCAGGCGTGCCGCCTCGGATTCGGCGGTCACCGGCTCGTCCATGGCGTGGCGCCCTCCGTTCGATACGAGTTCTGCGGCAGTGGTGTTGCGGCGACCGGCTCGGGGTCGTCGCTCGCCGGCCGCTGCGTCCCGGCCAGCGCCGCCGCCGCACGCCGGCTTGCCGCCAGCACGCTTTTCGCGGCGCTGCCACTGCCGCCGGTGAAGGTGAGCAGCCGGTCGTCGGCGCCGGGCACCGGCCGCAGCCGCAGCAGCCCCGACTCGGCGTAGCAGTCGATAGCGGTGACCGACGGCTCGGCCGAATGCAGCCGCAGCGCCGGGAACGTGCTGGTTGCCAGTTCCGCCGCGCGCTCGGCGAGCGCGCGATCGGCCGGCACCCCGGATGCCGGTGCCTGCCAGCCGGTGGTGGGCAGCCCGAGCAACAGCCCGCCCGGCACCGGCTTGCCGAACAACCCCGAACTGTCATCGACGAACGTGGTCGGCAACATCCCGCTGGCTCGCCAGATCGTGTATTGGATGCTCCGGGTGGTGAGCCCGCCGGTGGAGTAGCCAGCCTGCCGGAGCACGGCTGGCGTCCAGGCGCCGGCTGCGAGCACCACCACGTCGCAGTGCTGCCGCTCACCGGCCAGCGTGAAGCTGCCCGGCGCCAGAGCGCTGACCTGGCCGGCCGGCAGCAGCCGGACCCGGTTCCGGCCAGCCAGGTCGGCCAGCACCGAACGGCGGAACCGGTGCGGATCCAGGTAACCGGCCTGCCGTTCGGCGATGCCCACCCGGTCGGCAGCGAGGCCGGCCCAGCCAGCGCCGGCCAGTTGCCGGGCGTCCACCAGCGAGGCCGAGGCCGGCAGCGTGGCGTTGATCTCGGTGACCGCGTCGGCAAGGTCGGCCGGACCGTCCGGAAGGTAGACCGAGCCGCATCCGACGAAGCCGGTCCAGTCCCGCAGCACCGGATCGGCGGCGAGTTCGGCCATGCTGTCCAGGGCGAGCGCGCGCTGGGCCGGCTTCAGCTCATAGGCGCGCACCGCACCGCCGGAAGCGGCCGTGGCATCGGCCGCCGGAGCACCAGGAGCCAGCCACACCTCAGTCACGCCCGGTTGCTGCGCCAACCGCCAGGCGAGCAGCGAGCCGGCGAGACCGCCGCCGACGATTCCCACCCGCATCAGCCGGCTGCTCCGTCCACGCCTTCGCTCATCCGCGATCCGGTCCGGTAGCCGGCGGAGAATCCGCTGGTGTGCATGCCTACGCTCCTCGATCCTTTTCGGCATCACATGCGGCCTGCGTCTTCCTGGCGGCTCACCGCGCCGCACGAGCATCCTTAAGGAGCAGGGCAGGTCGTCTTACGTACACGATGGTGGAGTTGACCGCTGAAAAGGTTCGTACTCCCCGTTTTTTTCGAACCGGTAGGGACAACACTATGTCCGACATTCGGCCTGGAGTCTAGATGTCGATCTATTTTGATCACCAAATTCGGACGAATTGCCGTGCCCAAGTCGCTTGGTAATCGCAGCGGTACGCGCAGTCAACAGAGCTAGCGCAACGGCAGCTCCGGCGGCAGCAGCGGACGGCTCAGCGGGCTCGCCGGCAGGGCCGCACATCCTCCCGGCACGCCAGACAATCTGCCAAGAAACCGACAAACCCTTTGCTAACATGGGACAATCGGGAGAAGTTCTCATTGCTGGCTCCTTGCGGCTGCTCAGCCATCAGACGAGCCGACCGCCGACGAGCCGGGGTGAGCGCACCGTTTATTGCCGTCCCGGTCGCAACCCGTGGAATTGCTTCCGATTTTGCGACCGGTCTGGTAGGCCGCACCAGAGGGAGACCCCGGTGGCCGCCTCCGCACTAACTCCGGATTCGCACGATCACGCGAACGTATAAATGAGGCCGGGCTTGCAACGATTTTATTTGCAAGAGCAATGGAATGACTGGAGCTCCGAATATGGCGACCGCTGCCACGTCAATCAGCGGCGGCCCTGCCCCGAAATGCTCGCGAGCCGGACGACTCAGTCCAGGCCGCAGTCGGCCGGTGCGGCACCCGCCGTCGGCGTCGGGTCGAGCTTGGCCATCAGCGCGGCGAGCTGGCGCAGTTCCGGCTCGCTGAGTCGTTCGATCACCAGCCGGCTGATTCCGGCCAGGTGCACCCGCGCGGCGTCCCGCAACGTGTCGAGGCCCTTGTCGGTCAACACCGTGAACAGACCGCGGGCGTCGTACGGATCGGGTTCTCGCAGCACCAGGCCGTCCTTCTGCAGCCGGTCCACCAGGCGACTCAGCCCACTGCGCGACAGCAGCACCGCCTCGGCCAGCTCCGACATGCGCAGGCGCTGGCCCGGCGCCTCGGCCAGCTGCACCAGCACGTCGTAGCTGGCGAGCGAGATCTTCTTCTGCCCGGTCAGATCCTGTTCCAGCAGCTTGATGATGTGGCTGTGCGTGCGCAGGAAGCTGCGCCAGGCCGACAGCCGCCAGTCACCCGGGCGCAACCGATCGCCGTCCGCGGATTCGGCGTCGGGGACGGCCACGCCTGGTTGGGTGAGCCCGGTCATTACCGGACATCGTAATGAGCCGGCCGCACATCGTAAGGAGCCTTTCGGTTGAACGTAGGATGACCAGGTGGAACCGAACGACACCGACCAGCTCCGCACCGCGGTCAGCGCCGCCCTCGCGCGGGTGCAGGATCCCGAGATCCGCCGGCCGATCACCGAGCTCGGCATGCTGGACGGGCTGGCGGTAGCGCCTGACGGCACCGTGTCCGTCCGGGTGCTGCTCACCGTGTCCGGCTGCCCGATGCGGGAGAAGCTGTCGAACGACGTCACCGCCGCGATCAACGCGGTGCCCGGCGTGACCGGCGTCCAGCTGGACCTCGGAGTGATGAGCGACGCCCAGCGCACCGAGCTGCGCACCAAGCTGCGCGGCGACAACCCGGTCAACGAGATCCCGTTCGCCCAGCCGGGCTCGCCCACCCGGGTGTATGCCGTCGCGTCCGGCAAGGGCGGGGTCGGCAAGAGTTCGGTGACGGTGAACCTGGCCGTGGCGCTGGCCGCCCGGGGCCTACAGGTGGGCGTGCTGGACGCCGACATCTACGGCTTCTCGGTACCCCGGATGCTCGGCGTCACCGGCCGGCCCACCCAGGTGGAAAAGATGATCATGCCGCCCCAGGCACACGGGGTGAAGGTGATCTCCATCGGCATGTTCATCCAGGGCAACACCGCGGTGGTCTGGCGCGGACCCATGCTGCACCGCGCGCTGCAGCAGTTCCTGGCCGACGTCTACTGGGGCGAGCTCGACGTGCTGTTGATGGATCTGCCGCCCGGCACCGGCGACATCGCCATCTCGCTGGCCCAGCTGGTGCCCTCGGCCGAGCTGCTGGTAGTCACCACGCCGCAGCTCGCGGCCCGGGAGGTCGCCGAGCGGGCCGGCTCGATCGCGCTGCAGACGCATCAGCAGATCGTCGGGGTAGTGGAGAACATGAGCTGGCTGGAGCAGCCCGACGGCTCCCGGCTGGAGCTGTTCGGCTCCGGTGGCGGGCAGGCGGTCGCCGACTCGCTGGCCGCCGCAACCGGCACCCGGGTGCCGCTGCTCGGCCAGGTGCCGCTGGAGATGGCGATCCGCGAGGGTGGTGACGAGGGCACGCCGCTGCTGCTGCGCTCGCCGGACACCCCCGCCGCTCGGGCGTTGACCTCGGTGGCCGATGCACTGGCCGCCCGCCAGCGCAGCCTGGTCGGCCGCTCACTGGGCCTGTCGGCGGCCTCCCGCTAGAGAAGGGCCGCCTGAGGTTCGACCGGTCTGTCTGCGGCTCCGGCTTCCGCTGCTCAGGTGGCGTCGGCTTCCGCTGCTCAGGTGGCGTCCGGGTCGTACCTCACCGCGGTGGGATCGTCGTAGCGCACCGCGGCGGGATCCTGATAGGTCGGCGTCGGCTGGTCGCTCGCCGGAACGGCCGGCTGCTCGAACGAAATCACCGGCTCGGCCGCCGGTACGGTGGCCGGCAGGGCGGTGCTCGGCTGGGCCGGGGCGGCTGGCTGGGCGGTGCTCGGCTGGGCCGGGGTGTCCGGCTGGGCGGTGCTCGGCTGGGCGGTGCTCGGCTGGGCGGTGCTCGGCTGGGCGGTGTTCGGCTGGGCCGCGCTGGCTGGCTGGGCGGTGCTCGGCTGGGCCGGGGCGGCTGGCTGGGCGGTGCTCGGCTGTGCGGCGGCGGCCGGCTGGGCCGGGGCGGCCGGCTTTGCTGCCGGCGCCGGGTCGTCCTCGCCGCGCAGCGCCCGCGAGATGGCCTCGCGCGGGTTCAGGTTGGGCAGTTCCTCATCGCCCAGCAGGGCGTTGCGGATCGCGGTGCGCGGGTTCAGCGATCTCAGGTCAAAATCGGCGAACTCCGGGCCGAGTTCGTCGTTGAGCTGGCTGCGCGCGCCGTGTGCCAGGTCGCGCAGGGTGCGCAGCATCCGGGCCGCGTCCTTGGCCAGCTGGGGTAACCGGTCCGGTCCGAACGCGATCAGGGCCACCGCGGCCAGGACCAGCATCTCGAACGGTCCGACGTTGAACACCTTGTCAGCCTATGCCGCGGTTCATGAGCTGCCCAGGGTCACCGAGGCGGTGTGCGCGACACCGGCCCGGACGTAGCGCACGGTGACCGTCTGGCCGGGTTGCGACTCGGCCACCGCCACCGTGAGCGCGTCGCCGGAGGTGATCAGCTCCTTCTGGAACAGCGTGATCACGTCACCCTCGCGCAGGCCGGCCTTGTCCGCCGGGCCGCCGGGCACCACCTGCACCAGGTAGGCCCCGTCCTGGGTGCCGTCGGTGACGCTGCGGCTGCTCACCCCGAGGTCGGCGTGCACCACCTTGCCGGTGCGGATCAGCTGCTGGGCGATGCCGCGCGCGGTGTTGATCGGGATGGCAAAGCCCACCCCGATGTTGCCGGACTGCCCCCCGCTGCCCTGGCCGAGCGAGGCGATGGCGGTGTTGATGCCGACCACCGAGGCGTCCGCGGCGACCAGGGCACCGCCGGAGTTGCCGGGGTTGATCGCGGCGTCGGTCTGGATGGCGTCGATCACCGCGTCCGGCTCGCCGTTCTCGCCCGGCAGCCGCAGCGGTTGGCGCAGGTTGGACACGATGCCGGAGGTGACCGAGCCGTGCAGCCCGAGCGGGTTGCCGATCGCCACCACCGGATCGCCCACCGCCAGCTTGGACGAGTCGCCGAGGCTGGCCACGGTCAGCGAGGTCTTGTCCACCTTCAGCACCGCGAGGTCGTTGCGGGGGTCGGTGCCGACCACCTGGCCCGGCGCCGAGCTCTGGTCGGAGAACACCACCCGGATGCTGACCTTGCCGCCGAAGTTCACCACGTGGTTGTTGGTCAGGATGTAGCCGCCCTTGTCGATCACCACGCCGGAGCCGGCGCCGGCGGCGTCGGCGGACCTGACGTCGATGGAGACCACCGCCGGGCTGACTCGCTTGGCGATGTCGGCCACCGAACCGGGCGGCCGATTGGCCGGGGTGCCGGTCTGGGCCAGCTTGACGTTCGGGTTGGTGAGCACCCGGTGGGCACGCTCGGACAGGAAGTAGCCAATGCCACCACCAACCGCGCCGGCCACCAGAGCCGCCACCAGCACGAGGGCCAGCGAGGACAGTCCGAACCGGGCCCGACGCAGCCGCCGGCGCCGACCGGTGGCCGGCTCATCGCCGTCCGGCTCCTCGGCCGGCTCGCCGATGCCGACGACCTCGTCGTCGGCGAAGACCGGCGGCCCGGCGATCCAGTACGGCGACAGCGCGTCCCGCCACGGATCCTTCTCGGCGTTCTCCTTCCACCACGGCGAACCGGGGCCGGGCGGCTCGGGCAGCAGCCGATCGCCAGGCGCCGGCTCGAACGGCCGGCCCGAGCCGGTGCTGCCGAAGGACTCAGCGGCCTGCGGCGGCACCGGCCGACCGAGCACCCCATGTCGAGGTGGCAGCCGGTCACCGGGTGGCGGATCGAACGCCGCGTCGCCGTGCGGGGCCTGGTAGGCGGACTGCTCGGCCGGTGACACCGGTGGCCGGCTGATCCGTGCCGCGGCGGCCGGCTCGGAGCGAGGCTCGAACGGGGCGTCCACGTCGGCTGGGCGGGAGAACGGCGATTCCTCGCTCACTCAGGCCTCCGGCGGGTCGGAAAGATGCGTGCGTCGGTGCGGGCCGGGGCGCCGGCGTCCGTCGTCGAGTCTGCCCGAGCCGGACGGATCGGCCAATCGGGCCCCGCCATCGGCGCTATCCGGCGGGTCGGGCGACCGACTGCGTCGGCAGCGCCGAGCTGACCGGTTGCAGCGGCGACTGGCTGGGGGTCAGCGAGGTGTGGCTGAGCCGGCCCGGTGCGATCGAGGCGCCGGAGTGCTGGGCCCAACCGAACTGGCTGATGCTGTCGAACTGGCCGGTGCTGGCCGGTCGTGGCTGGCTCGATCCGGTCGGAGCGGCGTTGCTGAGGTTGTTGGACAGCTGGTGCACCGAGGCCGGCTGCTGCTCGGCCGGTTGCGGCAGCGAGGACAGCTGGGTACCGATCGCACCGGCCGCCACCACCGCCGCGGCGGAGGCCAGGATGCCCACCGGCAGCAGCACCCGCCGATGGCTGTGCTGCGGTTCGCCGCGGTTCTCCCGCGGGAGGGGCTGGTCCGGGTTGACCTGGAAGTGGCCGGGCTGGTCGATGCCGACCTGGAAGTGGCCGAGCTCGTCGATGCCGACCTGGAAGTGGCCGGGCTGCGGCGCCGGGCCGTCGGAGTCGACGTCGCGCGGGTCGTAGGCCCGGAACATCGGCATGCCGTCGGCACCGAGCACGATGGGCGGCCCGCTGCGCGGCGGCAGCGGGGCTGACATGGGAACGCTGGCCAGCCGGCTCAGCAGGTCGGCCGGCGCGCACGGGCTGCTCGCCGCCCGCAGCAGCAGCGCTGTCTCACGCTGGGCGCGGACGGCCTCGGCGCACTCGGCGCACTCCGCGCAGTGCCGACGGGCTCGGGCGGCCGCCGATGCGGAGAGCACGCCGTCGGCAAAGGCGGCAACCGCATCCTCGGACAGATGCGGCAACCCGAACACGTTCGCTCCAGCCATCTGCTCAGTCCGCCTCCGACGGCACCGGCGAGACGTCGGCAAGGCGCGCACCCGGCGCGCGATGCGCCAGCGCCTCGCGCAGCAACACCCGGCCGCGGTGGATCCGGGACCGCACGGTGCCCACCTTGATGTTCAGGGTCAGCGCAATTTCCTCGTAGGTGAGGCCTTCCAGATCACACAGCACCACCGCGGCCCGGAAATCGGCCGGCAGGGTGTCCAGCGCGTGCTGGATCTCCGGATCGAGGTTGTTCTGCTCGTAGGCCCGTTCGGGTCCCGGCTCGTTGCTCGGCAGCCGGTCGGAGGCATCCTCGGCCAGCGCGTCGAAGCGGATCTTCTGCCGCCGCCGGACCATGTCCAGGAACAGGTTGGTGGTGATCCGGTGCAGCCAGCCCTCGAAGGTGCCGGGCGTGTAGTCGGCCAGCGACCGGAACACCCGGACGAAGGTCTCCTGGGTCAGGTCCTCGGCGTCGGCGCGGTTGCCGGAAAGCCGGTAGGCCAGCCGGTACACCCGGTCGGCATGGGTGCGGACGATCTCGTCCCAGGACGGCGCCACCCAGCTGGCCTGCTCGACCGGCTCCGCGGCCTTGGCGTGCCCGGCCACCGGCGTGCCGGCGGTTACCGTGCCGGCGGATACCGTGCCGCCCATGGCACTGGCCGCACCGAGCCTCAGCATGGACATCTGCCTCTCATCACCCATCTCTGCCAGCCTGCGCCCATGATCGGCAGGTTCCCGTCCAGCGTGACCGGCCTAGCTGTGTATGGCATGAACGCCTCAGTTCCCGTTAACGTTCCCGCCTCGGCGCCGGAGCTGTAAGCGGAAACGGGGCGGCACGCCCTAGGCTCTCAAGCCGTGCATACCTATACCGAGGCCAGCGCCGCGACGGCGCGTCGGCTGGCCGAGCTGTGCCTGGAGCGGCTGGCCATGCAAGCGCCGCTGGACCGGCCGCTCTCCCCGGCCGAGTTGGAGGAGCTGGCCGGTGAGACCGTCACCGAGACCGGCATCGGACCGGCGGAGGCGGTGCGGCTGTGGGACCAGGTGCTGGCCCCGGCCTGCCTGTCGGTGGACCATCCCCGCTACCTGTCGTTCATCCCGGGCGCGCCGAGCAAGGCCGCCGCGGCGTTCGACATGCTGGTCGGCGCGTCCAGCGTCTACGGCGGTAGCTGGCTGGAAGGAGCCGGCGCGGTGTATGCGGAGAACCAGGCACTGCGCTGGATCGCCCAGCTGGTCGGCCTGCCGGAGGAGGCGGGCGGGGTGTTCGTGCAGGGCGGCACCATCGGCAACCTGTCCGCCCTGGTGGCCGCCCGGGAGAACGCGCGGCACAAGCGGGCACTGGCCGGCCGCCCGACGCCGGCCCGGTGGGCGGTGCTCACCACCGGCGAGACGCACTCCTCGGTCAAGCTCGGGCTCGCGGTGGTGATGGACGTCGAGGTGCTGCAGGTGCCCGGCGACGAGCGTGGCCGGCTGACCGGACCGGCGATCCGCTCGCTGCTGGCCAGCCTGCCGGAGCCGGTGGTCGACGGGATCTTCGCGGTGGTGGGCACCGCCGGGTCCACCAACCTCGGCGTGGTGGACGACCTGGCCAGCGTGGCCGAGGTGGCCGCCGAGCAGGACTGGTGGCTGCACATCGATGGCGCCTACGGCGGGGCCGGCCTGGCCGCGCCCTCGGTGCGACACCTGTTCGCCGGCATCGAGCGGTGCGACTCCTTCATCGTCGACCCGCACAAGTGGCTGTTCGCACCGTTCGACTGCTGCGCGCTGCTGTACCGCGACCCGGTGCTGGCCCGCGCCGCACACACCCAGAAGGCCGGCTACCTGGATCCGGTGACGGTGGGTGGTGAGTGGAATCCGAGCGACTTCTCCATCCAGCTCACCCGCCGGGCGCGCGGGCTGCCGTTCTGGTTCTCCCTTGCCGTGCACGGCACCCAGGCCTACACCGATGCGGTGGAGCAGACGCTGTCCACCGCCCGCGCCGGACGCAAGCTGATCGACGAGGCCGAGCACCTGCGACTGCTGGTGGAGCCGGACCTGAGCGTGCTGATTTTCGAACGGATCGGCTGGGAGCAGGCCGACTACGACGCCTGGAGTACCCGGGCCATGCTGCAGGGCTTCGCCTTCGTCACGCCCACCAAGCACGAGGGGCGGGTGTGCACCCGGTTCGCCATCGTGAACCCGATGACCACCCCGGAGGATCTGTCGCAGATCATCGACTCGATGCGGTGACCGCCCGCGCCGGCAGGAGCCGAAGTGGAGCGATCCGGTCGCTGAGCGACTAGATCGCTCCACTTCGGGCGGCCAGCGCAGCCTGAATGGTCCGCACGACATACTGCGGCCGCTCGACGAGGTCCGCCCAGGTGAACCGCAGCACCGTCCAGCCGAGCAGCATGAGCAGGTTCTGCCGCGTCCGGTCCCGCTGGAAGGCGCCGTCCTTGGAGTGGTAGGCGTAGCCATCCACCTCGATTGCGATGCGGTGCTCGACGAAGGCGGCATCCACCCGCGCGCGCATCGCGCCAGCCACCATGATCGGGTGGTTCGGCAGCCAGCCGCCGACCCGATGGCGGCGCAGCAGTCGGTGCAGCACTCGCTCGGACTCGGCTTCGGCACCGGCAAGCAGGCCATCGGCAACCTTGCGCAGAACGCCGTTTCCCCGATACGGCCTGGCCAGCCGTTCGGCCAGCTGGCCCGGGGTGATCCAGCCACGCTGCAGCGCCCGATCGATCGTCGATGCCGCCTGACTCGGCGGAAGCGTTGCCGCATGGTCCAGAACCGCAACCGAGCGCACGACAACCGGCAAACCGTGCCGCGTGGTGGACTCGCCCGTGGCGAGATCACGCCGGAAGACCTGTACGCCCGGTAGCCGGGCGATGCGAGTTTCCCTCGTTATCGCCACTCGAATCGGCCCCGCATGCTCGTCCAGCATCCCCCAGACGTGAGCCGCCGTGGTGGCCCGCAGAACACCGTCGGTGGCAAGCACCGCCACCCATAGCGCCGCCTCGAACGAGGCCACCGCTCCGCTGATCCGGTACACGCCGTGTGCCTGGCGCAGCAGAATCCCGTTACGTACCTGGGTAGCGAGTTGGGATGGGCTCAGGCCGGCCGACAGCAGCTGGCGTCCGCTGATCACGCCATGTTGGGCGCGGGCCAGTCGGCTCCAGGCGGACTCTGCGCGGCGCTGCATCCAGCGATGATCCGTCGAAGGCCGCCGGCGGGTGCCGGCTATCCACAGCGTCAACAAGTGGAGCGATGTCGCGGCTGAGCCGTCATATCGCTCCACTTCTCGACGAGAACGCTATGGTTCTGGCCATGGCCGCTGAGTACCTGACGGAATCCAGCCAGGAGTATGCCGCGCAGTACCTGGCCGAGGACGATGTGATCGCGGCCGCCCGGGCCCGCGGCAAGGAACTCGGCTGCACGCCGATCGGGCCGGCCGGCGGGGCGGTGTTGCGGCTGATCGCCCAGGTGCTGGACGCCCGCAACGTGGTCGAGGTGGGCACCGGAGCCGGGGTGTCCGGCCTGTGGCTGCTGTCCGGCATGCGCCCGGACGGCGTGCTCACCACGGTGGATACCGAGCCTGAGCACCAGCGGGCCACCCGGCAGGCGTTCACCGAGGCCGGCATCGCCAGCACCCGCTACCGGCTGATCAACGGCGCCGCCGGCGAGGTGCTGCCCCGGCTCACCGACGGCGGCTACGACCTGGTGTTCATCGATGCCGACAAGACCGGCTACGGCACCTACCACGAGCAGGCCGTGCGACTGCTGCGCCCCGGCGGCGTGGTTGCCTTCGACAACGTGCTCTGGCACAACCGGGCGGCTGACAGCAGCGTCCGGGACGCCGACACGGTCGCCTTGCGCGAGGTGACCCGGGCGGTCCGCGAGGACGAGCGGCTGACCCCCGCCCTGCTGCCGGTCGGCGACGGCCTGCTGCTTGCGGTCAGACGCTGAGCCAGCTGCCCTGACAAACCCCTGGCCGGCTCAACAGGCCTGAGCGACCAGGCAGCCGGCTCAGCAGGCCTTGGCCAGCTCGGCCAGCACCGCCCGAACCACCGGGCGAGCCTGGCTGGAGGTCCTGGTCAGCGCGATCAACCGCCGGCTCATCCGCGGCCCGGACAGTGGTCGCAGCTCCACCTCGGCGACGTTGTCGGCCACCGCCAGCCGGGGCAGCACGGCGATCCCGTGCCCGGCGGCCACCGCCCGGACCAGCAGCAGCATGTCGTCGGTCTCCCAGCGGACCCTCGGTTCGAAGCCCTCGGCCCGGCAGGCCAGCCGCACCGCCTGGCCGCAGGCGGCGGTCAGCGGCGGCATCACCCAGTCCTGCTCGGCCAGTCCGGCCAAGGTCAGCCGGCCGGCCGGCAGCATCCCCGGCGCGGCTACCACCAGCAGCGGCTCGGTGATCAGCTCACTGGCGGTCAGGTAGTCGGGGAACGGGACCGGGACGCCGTCGTAGACATCGACCACCGCGACGTCGAGGTCACCGGCGGCAAGCTGGCTGATGCTGTCGGCCGGCTCGGCCACGCTGACCGTCAGCTCCAGCTCGGCGTGTTCGGACAGCAGCCGGGTGGCGGCCTCGCTGACCAGCGAGGCCGCCGCCGAGGCCACCGTGCCCACCCTGACCCGGCCGGCCAGCTCGCCGGTGAGCCGGTCCAGCTCGGCCCGCGCCTCTTCCAAAACACCGAGGATGATCCGAGCCCGCGCCACCAGCGCCTGCCCGGCGCCGGTCAGCAGCACGCCACGCGGCGACCGGTCGAGCAGCGGGGTGCCGGCCTCCCGCTCCAGGATCGCCAGCTGCTGGGAGACGGCCGAGGAGGTCAGCCCGACCTCGCGGGCGGCCGCCGCGATCGAGCCGCGCATGGCGACCTCGCTGAGCAACCGCAGCCGGCCGACGTCCAACGATGCGTCCATGGTCCTCGAACCGTGCCCGCGACGGCCCCGGGCACTCGTCCCGAGCCGCCATATTATCTAATGACAGCTACTACAGTATCGTAAGTTGAGCTGCATACCGATCGGAGGACTGCGCACGATGGCACGCTCGATCAACGAGGTTCGGGTGGTCGGCCTGGGCAAGGTGGGTGAGCTGGTAGCCACCCTGCTTGCCGACACCGGCTTCACCGTCACCGCCTACGACGCCCGCGAACGCGCCGACCTTCCGTTCGTGACCAAGCCGCTCGACGTCCGGGACGGCTCGGCGCTCAAGGACGCGCTGGCCGGCGCCGACGCGGTGGTGTCCTGCCTGCCGTTCCACCTGAACCTAGAGGTGGCCGAGGCCGCGCACGCCAGCGCGACGCACTACTTCGACCTGACCGAGGACGTGCCCACCACCCAGCGGGTGCTGCAGCTGGCCAGCGACTCTCCCAAGACGGTGTTCGCACCGCAGTGCGGCTTGGCGCCTGGCCTGATCGGCATCGTGGGCTCCTCGCTGACCCAGCACTTCGAGGTGATCCGCTCCATCGAGCTGAAGGTGGGCGCGCTGCCCCGCCACCCGGCCGGCCTGCTCGGCTACGCCTTCAACTGGTCGGCCGAGGGCGTGGTGAACGAGTACCTCAACGACTGCGAGGTGCTGCGGTCCGGGCACCGGCAGATGGTGCCGGCGATGACCGAGCAGGAGCGGGTGGTGATCGGCGGCATCGAGCTGGAGGCATCGCTCACCTCCGGAGGCCTGGGCACCATGTGCGAGACCTACGAGGGCCGGGTGCAGCGGCTGGACTACAAGACCATGCGCTACCCGGGCCACTTCGAGCTGATGCGGTTCTTCTTCGACGAGCTCGGCTTGCGCAACCGGCGCGAGCTGGCCGGCGAGATCCTGGTCGACGCCAAGCCGCCGGTCGATGACGACGTGGTGTACCTGCACGCGGCGGTGGAGGGCCAGGCGCACGCCACCAACGGCGGGCAGCCGTACCGCAAGCAGTACGTGCGGGCCTACCAGCCGCTGGAGATCAACGGCCGGCTGTGGCGAGCCATCTCCTGGACCACGGCGGCCTCGGCCGCGGCAGTGGTGGAGCTGGTGGCCGACGGGCGGCTGCCCCAGGTCGGCTTCATCAAGCAGGAGGACATTCCGTTCGCCGACCTGCTTTCCACCAAGAACGGTGCCCTGTTCGGCGATCTCGGCAAAGTCTGATCGGAGCCAGCATGCTTTCCCACGACGAAATCACCAGGACCACAAAGGACATTCTCGACCGGATCGGGGTGGCCGAGCCGTTCGCGGAGGACGGTGAGCTGATCGCCCGGACGCCCATCACCGGCGGTGAGCTGGGCCGGGTCCGGGCGCACAGCCCGCAGCAGGTGACCGAGATCATCGCCAGCGCCGATGAGGCTTTCCGGCACTGGCGGGAGGTGCCGGCGCCGGTCCGCGGCAATCTGGTCCGCGAGCTGGGCAACCTGCTGCGCGAGCACAAGGCAGACCTGGGCGCGCTGGTCTCCATCGAGGCCGGCAAGATCACCTCCGAGGGCCTCGGTGAGGTGCAGGAGATGATCGACATCTGCGACCTGGCGGTGGGCCTGTCCCGGCAGCTGTTCGGCAAGACCATCGCCACCGAACGTCCGGGCCACCGGATGATGGAGCAGTGGCACCCGCTCGGCGTGGTGGGCGTCATCTCGGCGTTCAACTTCCCGGTCGCGGTCTGGTCCTGGAACACCGCGGTGGCCCTCGTCTGCGGCGATCCGGTGGTGTGGAAGCCGTCGGACAAGACCCCGCTCACCGCGCTGGCCTGCCAGGCGCTGATCAGCCAGGCCGCCGAGCGGGTGGGCGCGCCGGTGGAGGTCAGCCAGCTGGTGCTGGGCGGCGTGGAGGTCGGCGAGGCGCTGGTGGACGACCCGCGGGTGGCGCTGGTCTCGGCCACCGGATCCACCCGGATGGGCCGGGCGGTCGCGCCCCGGGTGGCCAGCCGGTTCGGCAAGCTGCTGCTAGAACTCGGCGGCAACAACGCCGCCATCGTGGCACCGAGCGCCGACCTGGATCTCACCGTGCGCGGCATCGTGTTCTCCGCCGCCGGCACCGCCGGCCAGCGGTGCACCACGCTGCGCCGGGTGATCGCGCACAGCTCGATCGCCGAGGAACTGGTGGACCGGCTGGGCAAGGCCTACGCCAGCCTGCCGATCGGCTCGCCGCTGGCCGAGGGCACCCTGGTCGGCCCGCTGATCGACGCGGGCGCCTACGAGTCGTTCAGCAAGGCACTGGCGGCGGCCGAGGCGGACGGCGGCAGCCGGGTGGTCGGCGGCGAGCGGGTGCTAGCCGACGAGGCACCGGACGCCTTCTACGTGCAGCCGGCCATCGTCCGGATGCCCGGCCAGAGCGAGATCGTGAAGGCCGAGACGTTCGCCCCGATCCTGTACGTGCTGAGCTACGACACCTTCGACGAGGCCATCGCGCTGCAGAACGAGGTCAACCAGGGCCTGTCGTCGTCCATCTTCACCTCCGACCTGCGCGAGGCCGAGCGGTTCGTCTCGGCGGCCGGCTCCGATTGCGGCATCGCCAACGTCAACATCGGCCCGTCCGGCGCCGAGATCGGCGGAGCGTTCGGCGGCGAGAAGGAGACTGGCGGCGGTCGTGAGTCCGGATCGGACTCCTGGCGGGCCTACATGCGACGGTCCACCAACACGGTGAACTACTCCACCGAGCTTCCGCTCGCGCAGGGCGTGCAATTCGTCTGATCTGGGCGGGTACGCGCACCAGCAATGACGGGGCTGTCTTGTCACCCTTCGGGTGACAGGGCAGCCTTGTGCTATGAGACCGCAGGCAGCCCAGTCCGCCCGAACGCACGGGCTGGCCGAGGGCGACCTCGTGCATGCGGTGCGCACGCAGCTGCGGGCGATCCGGCTGAGCGCTGACCGGACGTTCATCATCGGCACCGATCCGACCGGCCGGTTGCTCGAACTGGTGCTGCTGGATGCCGGCGATGTCGAGCCGGCGTGCGTGCTGCACGCCATGGAGTTGCGGCCGAAGTTCTACCGGTTCCTGTAGGGGGGCGAGGACGGTGGCACGTTCCGAGGACGAACTCACCGAAGCGCATGCGCAGAGCGTGGCCTGGCTGGATGCCGTCAACCCGGACGAGGTGCCCGAGGACGCCATCGATTACCGCCGGGATCTGCGCCAGATCGGGACGGCGCTGATCTCGATCGAGGCTGCCGAGCAGGCCCTCGTCCACGCGGTGTCCAACGCCCGGGCGCACCGGCGATCCTGGACGGACATCGCGAACATCCTCGGTGTCTCCCGGCAGGCCGCGCGCCAGCGCTTCGAGGGCCGGGTCGGCCCGGCGCATCCACCGGCGCCGGCTGCGACCGCGCCGGGTCTGCCCGCCTCGGTGGTTCGCGGCTAGCCCAGCCCCACCTGGCTAGCCGGATCCACTTGGCTAGCCGGATCCACTTGGCTAGCCGGATCCACCTGGCTAGCCGAGCCCCACCCGGGCCGCGGCGAGTTCCAGCCGATCGTCCGGCGCCACCACGGCCAGCCGGACGTGATCGGCCGACTCGGCCCCGTAGAACTCACCCGGTGAGGCGACGATGCCGGCCCGCTCGGCCAGCATCCGGGCGCAACCCCAGGCGTCGCCGCCGGGTGCGCGGAACCACAGGTAGAACGCGCCGTCCGGCATGCCGGCCCGGATGCCGAGCGCGTCCAGGATCTCGATCAACCGGCGCAGCCGGCGCTGGTAGGCCGCCCGCTGCCTGGTCACCTGCTCGTCGTCGGCCAGCGCCACCACCGCGGCCGCCTGCACCGGCCCGGACGGCATCAGCCCGGCGTGCTTGCGCACCTCGCGCAGGTAGTGCACCAGCTCTGCGTCGCCGGCGTAGAAGCCGATCCGGGCGCCGGCGAAGTTGTCCCGCTTGGACAGCGAGTGCAGCGCGATCAGCCCCTGGCAGCCCTGGCGCAGGATGGTCGTCGGCCCGGCGGCGAAGCTGAACTCGGCATAGCACTCATCCGACAGCACCGGCACGCCGTGCTGCCGTCCCCACTGCGCGGCAGCCGCCAGGTCGAGCAGCTCTCCGGTCGGGTTGCTGGGCGAGTTCACCCAGAGGCACACGGCACGTTCGGCGTCGGCTTCGCTGATCTCGGCCAGCCGCCGGTAGGGCACCGGCCGCAGCCCGGCCAGCGTCGCGCCCATCTCGTAGCTGGGATAGCTGATCGCCGGGTAGAGCACGGTGTCCCGGTCCGGGCTGCGCAGCTTGAGGTACTGCGGCACCGAGACGACGAACTCCTTGGTGCCGACGCAGGCCGCCACCTCGGTGTCCGGATCGACCCGGGCACCGAGCCGCCGGCCGATCCAGTCCGCCGCTGCCTGCCGCAGTGCGGGGGTGCCGATGGACGGCGGGTAGCCGCGGGCCACGTCGGGGGCGGCCAGCGCGGCGATCACCGCCGGCGCGGGCGGGTCGCAGGGCGTGCCGATCGACAGGTTGATCGCGCCGCCGGCCAGCTTGTCGGCGATCGCGGTCAGCTCCGCCACCCGCTCGTACGGGTAGGGCGGCGGGACGAAGCCTTCGGCGGAACGTGCGGTCACAAATCTTGTCCGATCTGGTCTTGTCCGATCTGGTCTTGTCCGATCTGGTCTTGTCCGATCTGGTCTTGTCCGATGTGGGCGGCGGGATCGGTGGCAGGCAGCCGGGAGAACAGTAGCTCGGCAAGGTGCTGGCCGGTGCGATCGGACAGCTGGGCCAGCTGGGTGCGGCAGGAGAATCCGTCGGCCAGCAGCACGGTATCCGGGCCCGCCCGGCGCACCGCGGGCAGCAGGGCCTGCTCGGCGACGGCCACCGACACCTCGTAGTGCCCGCGCTCGACACCGAAGTTGCCGGCCAGCCCGCAGCAGCCGCCGAGTGCCGTCAGCTCCGCACCGGCCCCGACCAGCAGCGCCCGGTCGGCGTCGAAGCCGAGCACGGCGTGCTGATGGCAGTGCGGCTGCGCCACCGCGGTCACCCCGGCCAGCGACGGCGGCGCCCAACCGGTCTCGGTGAGCAGTTCGGCCAGCGTCCGGGTCTGCCGCCGTACCTGCTCGGCCCGCGGGTCGTCGGGCAGCAGCTCGGCGGCGTCCGAGCGCAGCACCGCGGTGCAGGACGGTTCCAGGCCGACGATCGGAAGGCCGTCGGCCAGCGCCGGCGCCAGCGCGTCGAAGGTGGCGCGCAGCTGCCGGCGGGCACCGTCCAGCTGCCCGGTGCTGATCCAGGTCAGCCCGCAGCAGGCCTGCCGGTCCGGGATCCGCACCGAGAAGCCGGCCGCCTCCAGCACCGCGACCGCCGCCCGGCCCACCTCGGGACTGAACGCGTTGGTGAAGGTGTCCGGCCAGAGCAGCACCGGCTCGCCCTCGGCCACCGGGTGCTCGGCGAACCAGTCGCGGAAGGATTGCCCGGCGAACTCGGGCAGCGGCCGGCGCCGGTCGATGCCGGCCGCCCGTTTGGCCAGCGCGGCCAGCGGCCGGGGCCGCAGCGCGGCGTTGGCCACGCCGGGTGCTCGGCTGGCCAGCCGGGCCCAGCGGGGCAACCAGCCCAGCGCGTAGTGGGCGGCCGGCCGCGGCCGGCGCCGGTAGCGCTGGTAGAGCACCTCGGCCTTGTAGGTCGCCATGTCCACCCCGGCCGGGCAGTCCGAGGCGCAGCCCTTGCAGGACAGGCAGAGATCGAGCACCTCCAGCAGCTCCGGCGAGCGCCAGCCGTCGGACACCAGCTCGGCGTTGGCCAGCTCCTGCAGCACCCGGGCCCGGCCCCGGGTGGAGTGGGTCTCATCCCGGGTGGCGAGGTAGGACGGGCACATCACGCCGCCGGTCGAGGTGGTGTCGGCCCGGCACTTGGCCACCCCGACGCAGCGGTGCACGGCGGTGACGAAGGATCCTCCGTCGGCGGAGTAGCTGAACCCGCGCCGGCCGGGCACCGGCGATGCCTGCGGCAGTCGCAGGTTCGCCTGCACGGGTGCCGGCTCGACGACCACGCCGGGGTTGAGCAGGTTGGCCGGGTCGAAGATCGCCTTGACCTGGCTGAACAGCCCGATCGCGCCGGGTGAGTACATCGCCGGCAACAGCTCGCCGCGCGCCCGGCCGTCGCCGTGCTCGCCGGACATCGAGCCGCCGTAGCCGGCCACCAGCTCGGCGGCGGCGAACAGGAACTCCCGGAACAGCTGCGGCCGCTCGGCCAGCGGGAAGTCGAGCCGGACGTGCACGCAGCCGTCGCCGAAGTGCCCGTAGGCCAGCCCGTCTATCCGGTAGTCGGCCAGCAGCAGGAAGAAGTCGCGCAGGTAGCCGCCCAGCCGGTCCGGCGGCACGGCCGCGTCCTCCCAGCCCGGCCAGGCCGGCGCGTTCGCCGGGGTGCGCCCGCCGAGGCCCGCGCCGTCCTCCCGGATCCGCCAGAGCCGAACGGCGTCGGCACCGGTCACCACCGTGGAGTCCATCGCGCCAGCCTCCGACACCAACCGCCGGGCCGCCTCGATCGCCTCCTGCTCGCTCTGGCCGCCGGTCTCCACCAGCAGCCAACCGCCACCGTCCGGCAGTGGCGGCACCGCGGCCGGCCCGCGCCGGCTGCGCAGCACCTGGACCAGCCGGGCGTCCATCCCTTCCAGGGCCAGCGGGCCCAGCGGCAGTAGGCCGGGCACCGCATCGGCGGCGCTCGGCATGTCCGGATAGCCCAGCACCGCAAGGGCGGTGTGCGCCGCAGCCGGCACCAGCTGCACGGTTGCCTCGGTGAGCACCGCCAGGGTGCCCTCGGTGCCGGCCAGGAACCTGGCCAGCCGGCCACCCTGCTCCGGCAACAGGTGCTGCATCGAGTAGCCGGACACCTGCCGGCCGAACCTGCCGAACTCGGTGCGGATCAGGGCCAGGTTGCCGGCCACCAGGGCCGACAGCTCGGCGCCCACCGGATCTGCCAGCTCGGCCAGCCGACCGGCCCGCAGCGACCGGCCGTCGGCCAGCAACAGCTCGAGTTCGGCCAGGTTGTCGGCCGTCTTGCCGTAGGCCAGCGCGTGCGCGCCGCAGGCGTTGTTGCCGATCATGCCGCCGATCGTGCAGCGGGCCTGGGTGGACGGGTCGGGGCCGAACCGCAGCTCGTGCGGCGCGGCGGCGCGCTGCAGGTCGGCCAGGATGGCGCCGGGTTGCACCACCGCGGTGCGGGCCTGCGGATCCAGCGACAGCAGCCGGTTCATGTTCCGGGAGAAGTCCAGCACGATGCCGTCGGAGACGGCGTTGCCGGCGATGGAGGTGCCGGCACCACGCGCCACCAGCGGGGTGCCGGTGTCGCGGGCGACCTGCAGGGCCAGCGCCACCTCCTCCGCCGCGCGCGGAAACACCACCACCTGCGGCGCCAGCCGGTAGTTGGAGGCGTCCGAGGAGTATTCGGCCCGGCGCCGGGACGAGGCGTCCACCTCCGCCACCCCGACGCGGCGCAGCTCGCCGGCCAGCTCTTGCGGATTCACCCTGTCAATCTTGCCGTCGACCGCGCCCGGCCGTGGTGGTGGGTGCGCAGTCCCCGACCTCGCCGGCCGGTCGTCCGGGATAGCCTGGCCGCAACGATCGGAAGCGAGGCAGCGTGGCACCAGAGCAGCGAGGGCCGGCCGGATTCCGGATCCACACCCTCGACGCCGGCATCGCGCACGACGGCCGGCACGACCTGGCGGTCGTGGTCGCCGAGCGCCGGTGCACCGCCAGCGCGGTCTTCACCCAATCCCGGTTCGCCGGGCCGAGCGTGACACTCAGCCGCGCGGTGGCCGAGCCGCAGGGCGTGGTGGTGGCCTCCCGCAACGCCAACGTGGCGACCGGCCCGGCCGGCGCGGCGGATGCGGCCGAGCTGCAGCGGCTAGCCGGCCAGCGAGCCGGCGCGCTCGGCCCGCTGTTAGTCGCCTCGACCGGGGTGATCGGCCGGCGCTACCCGATGGAGGCGATGCGGCAGCGGTTGGCCGCCGAGTGGCCCGCGCCGGGCGGCTGGCACGACTTCGCCACCGCCATCATGACCACCGACACCCGGCCGAAGCTGGCCTTCGCTAGCGCCGGTGCGGCTAGCATCGTCGGCATCGCCAAGGGGGTCGGCATGATAGAGCCGAACCTGGCCACCATGCTGGCCTTCCTCTTCACCGACGCCGAGCTGCCGGCCGGTGAGCTGGACCGGATCTTCCGGGCGGTGGTGGCGGTGAGCTTCAACGCGCTGAGCATCGACACCGACACTTCCACCAGCGACACCGCGGCGATCTTTGCCAGCGGGCTGGCCGGCCCGGTCGAGGCCGGCGAGTTCCAGGCCGCGCTCACCGAGGTGGCGCTCGACCTGGTCCGGCAGATCGCCCGGGACGGCGAGGGTGCCAGCAAGCTGCTCACGGTCGCGGTGACCGGTGCCCGGGACGACGGCCAGGCCAAGCGGGTCGCCAAGTCGATCGTCAACTCCCCGCTGGTCAAGACCATGGTGCACGGCGCTGACCCGAACTGGGGCCGGGTGGTGATGGCGGTCGGCAAGTGCTCCGACGAGTCGGACATCCACCCCGACCGGGTCCGGGTGAGCCTGTGCGACCGGCCGGTCTACCCGGACCTGCCGGATGACGGGGAGCTGGCCGGGCTGCGGACGCTGATGTCGGGCGACACCGTGTCGATCGCGGTGGAGTTGCAGATCGGCGAGGGGACGTTCACCGCGTACGGCTGCGACCTCACCGCCGGGTACGTGCACCTCAATTCGGCCTACACCACCTGACCGGCTGCCGCGGTGGAAGCCGGCCGGTGCCTTGGGAGCGCCGAGATCCGGCTTCGGCCTTCCGGCTGCCCGCTATCCTGGCCGACATGCGATTCCAGGCCGAGTTGCAGTCCGCCAACGGCAACGGCCGCTGGGTCGCGGTGCCGCCGGAGATCGCCGACGGCTTTCCGGCCCGCCGCGCGCCGGTGCGCGGGACGGTGAACGGCGTGCCGTACCGCTCCAGGCTGGCGGTCTATGGCGGCTACAGCTACCTGGGGTTCACCGCGGCAATCCGCAAGCAGGCCGGGATCGAACTCGGGGACCTGCTCGAGATCGAGATCGAGACCGATCCCGAGCCGCGGGTGGTCAAGCTGCCGGAGGCGCTGGCCGCCGCCCTGCGAGCCGACGCCGAGGCCAAGGCGGCCTTCGACAAGCTGGCCTTCACCCACCGCCGGGAGTACGCCACCTGGGTCGCCGAGGCGAAACGCCAGCAGACCCAGCAGCGGCGGGTTGCCCAGGTTCTGCAACGAATCCTGCCCCGTCCGACCGAAGGCGACAGCGAGTGAGCACCGCAGCGCAGCGAGGAGCGGAGCGAGCGCGGAGCCGAGCATAGGACCGAAGGCGACAGCGAGTGAGCACCGCAGCGCAGCGAGGAGCGGAGCGAGCGCGGAGCCGAGCATAGGACCGAAGGCGACAGCGAGTGAGCACCGCAGCGCAGCGAGGAGCGGAGCGAGCGCGTGGGATTGGCCGCGGAGCGAGCGCGGAGCCGAGCATGGGACTGACGGACGCGGCTAGCTGCTGAACTGCTCTGCGGGCTTGACGCCGTCCAGTCCCAGTGCCACCGCGGCGCGGGCGGCGACCGGGCCGACCAGGTTGCCGGTGCCGCTGTAGCCGCCGCAGGCGATCACCCCGGGACGTACCTCGGCCACGATCGGCCGGGCGTCCGGCGTGTAGCCGGCCGAGGCCGCCCACCGATGGCTGACGCGTACCGGGCCGCCAGCGAACCGGGCCGCGATGCGCTGGATCCAGGATTGCACCGCGAGGCTGGGGGTGGTGGCAGGCGTCCACTCGTTGTCCACGTCGCGATCCCGGCCGCCGCCGACATACAGCCGGCCGGCAGCGTCCTGCTGGGCGTAGTCGTAACCCCACCTGCCGTACACCGGGCACGGCAGCCGGCCGGCACCGACCGGCTCGGTGGCCAGCATCTGCAGCCGGGCGGTGCGGACCCGGCCGGCGAGTTCGGGCAGCAGCAGTTCCAGCCTGCCGTCCACCGCCACGATCACCAGGCCCGCGGCGACTCGACCATGGGCGGTGGTGACCGAGCCGGCTTCGATCGACAGCACTGGGGAATTCTCGAACAGCCGGGCGGACGACCGGTAGGCCGTGGCCAGCCCCAGCGCCCGCCGAGCCGGGTTCATCGCCGCGTCCTGCGACAGGAACAATCCCTCGCCCAGCTCACCGGAATACCACTGCGCGGCCAGCCCGAGTTCGGTCATCACCGCCAGTTGCCTGCGACAGTCGGCAAGTTCTCGATCGCGATCGGCTGCCTCGGCCAGATCGGCAGGCTCCCCGGGCAGGCCGGCCAGCCGCAGCGACCCCACCCTGCGGATCACGCCGGGGCCCAGCAGTTCGGCCAGCGCGCCGATCTCCTCGAGGGTCTGCCGGTACAGCTGCAGGGCGGCCACCAGGCCCCAGCCGTCGGCGGCCTGGTGCACCGCTACGGCCGGGCCGGCAAGCAGGAAGCCGCCGTTGCGGCCGGCCGCGCCGGCCGCCACCCGGCCGGCGTCCAGCCCGACCACCGAGAGTCCGCGGCGCAGCAACTCGCCGACCGCTGCCAGCCCGCTGCCGCCGAGGCCGATCACGCAGGCGTCGGCCCGCAGCTCGCCGGCCAGCGCGGGCAGCCCGGGCCAGCCGGCGACCTGCTCGTCCAGATCCCAGCCGACGGTCGAGTCAGCTGGCACGTTCGGCCTTGCCCAGCACCACCACGCCGCTGTCGGACACGTGGTAGCGCTGCCGGTCGCTCTCCAGGTCGACGCCGATGTGCGCCCCCGGCGCGACCACCACGTTCTTGTCCAGGATCGCGCGCCGGATCACCGCGCCCTCGCCGATCACCACGTTGTCCATGATCACCGAGCCCTCGACGTAGGCGCCGTTGCGGATTCGCACGTTCGGTGAGATCACGCTGCCGCGCACGGTGGATCCGGAGATGATGGTGCCGGCGCCCACCATGGATTCCTGGGCCAGGCCGCCATCGACGAACTTGGCTGGCGGCAACTGGTTGTGGTGGGTGTAGATCGGCCACGCCTGGTTGTACAGGTTGAAGATGGGGTGGACGCTGACCAGATCCATGTTCGCGTCGTAGTAGGCGTCGATGGTGCCCACGTCGCGCCAGTAGCCGCGGTCGCGATCCTCCGAGCCCGGCACGTCGTTGTGGCTGAAGTCGTAGACGAACGCCTGCTTGCGCTCCACCATCCACGGCATGATCGAACCGCCCATGTCGTGCACCGAAGTGGGATCCTCGGCATCGGCCCGCAGCGCCTCGACCAGCGCCTCGGTGGTGAAGATGTAGTTGCCCATCGAGGCGAAGCTGCATCCCGGATCGTCCGGCAGGCCCGGCGGATCGGCCGGCTTCTCCAGGAATTGCAGCACCCTGCCGTCCCGGTCGGCATCGATCACGCCGAACTGGTCGGCGGTCTCGCGCTGCACCCGGATGCCGGCCACGGTGACCCCGGCGCCGGACTCGACATGCTGGTCGAGCATCTGCTTGGGGTTCATCCGGTACACGTGGTCGGCGCCGAACACCACGATGTGGTCGGGCCGGTCGTCGGTGATCAGGTTCATTGACTGCAGGATCGCGTCGGCGCTGCCGGTGTACCAGCGCGGCCCCAGCCGCTGCTGGGCCGGCACCGGCGTGACGTAGTTGCCGAGCACGGTGGACATCCGCCAGGTCTGGGTGATGTGCCGGTCGAGGGAGTGGGATTTGTACTGGGTCAGCACGCAGATCCGCAGGAAACCGGCGTTGACCATGTTGGACAGCACGAAGTCGATCAGCCGGTAGTTGCCGCCGAACGGCACGGCGGGCTTGGCCCGGTCAGCGGTGAGCGGCCAGAGCCGCTTGCCCTCGCCGCCGGCCAGGACGATGCCGAGAACCCGCACAGGTGCTGCCATGCGGCAACCTTAACGCCCGGGTGCGGGCTGGCACACCCGCGCGATCAGGCGGCTAACCTTGGCACATGCGGGCAGCGATGATCAGCCGCGAGTACCCCCCGGAGGTCTACGGCGGGGCCGGGGTCCACCTGGAGTTCCTGGTCGGTGAGCTGCGCAAGCTGATCGACGTGCAAGTGCACTGCTTCGGCGCGGACCGCGACGAGCCGGAGGTCTATGCCTACCGGACGCCGGCCGGCCTGGCCGATGCCAACCCGGCGCTGGGCACCCTCGGCACCGACGTCGAGATCGCCGGCCGGCTGGCCGGGGTGGACGTGGTGCACTCGCACACCTGGTACGCCAACCTGGCCGGTCACCTGGCCGCCCTGCTGCACGACATTCCCCATGTGGTGACGGCACATTCGCTGGAACCCATGCGTCCGTGGAAGGCCGAGCAACTGGGCGGCGGATACCGGCTGTCCTGCTGGGCCGAGCGCACCGCCTACGAGGCCGCCGCGGCCGTGATCGCGGTGAGCACCGGGATGCGTGCCGACATCCTCGACAGCTACCCCCGGATCGACCCGGACGCGGTGCACATCATCCCCAACGGCATCGACACCGACCTCTACCGGCCGGTGGCCGAGCGGGACGCGCTGGCCCGGCACGGCCTGCGCACCGACCGGCCGATCGTGCTGTTCGTCGGGCGGATCACCCGGCAGAAGGGGGTGGGCCACCTGGTGCGGGCCGCCGCCGGCTTCGACCCGGAGGTGCAGTTGGCGCTGTGCGCCGGCTCGCCGGACACCCCGGAGCTGGCCGCGGAGATCACCGCCGCGGTCACCGAGCTGCAGACGAGCCGGGACGGCGTGGTGTGGATCCAGCAGATGCTGCCCCGTGCCGAACTGCTGCAGCTGCTCAGCGCGGCCGACGTGTTCATCTGCCCGTCCATCTACGAGCCGCAGGGCATCGTGAATCTGGAGGCGATGGCGTGCCAGACCGCCGTGGTGGCCTCCCGGGTGGGTGGCATCCCGGACGTGGTGGTGGACGGCGAGACCGGGCTGCTGGTCGACTACGACCCGGCCGACCCGCAGGCCTTCGCCGACAGGCTGGCCGCCGCCACGAACGCGCTGATCGGCGATCCGGCCCGGGCCGCGGCGATGGGCGCGGCCGGCCGGCAGCGGGCGGTCACCGACTACGGCTGGCACGCCATCGCCGAACGCACCGTGCGGCTGTACGAGTCGCTGCGCTAGCGGTGCGTGCCACCATCGCAGCGGCCAGGACGACGCGATGCCCGACCTGATGCCGGTGGCGGTGCCGGCCGGCCGGCTGGGCGGCCAACCGCAGCCGACGCTGCGGGTCGATGAGCTGCTGCTGCGGCCGTGGCTCGGCTCCGACGCCGCGGCGGTCTTCGCGGCCTACCGGGATCCGGAGATCCAGCGCTGGCACGTCCGGTCGATGACCGAGGACGAGGCTGCCGAGTGGGTTGCCGGCTGGGCCGACCGTTGGCGTGCCGAGAGCGGCGCCGGTTGGGCGGTCACCCGGCGAGACGTGCTGGCCGGCCGGGTGGGCCTGCGCTCGATCAACCTGGCCGAGGGCGCCGCCGAGGTCGGCTACTGGACGGTGCCGGCCGCCCGCGGAGCCAACATCGCGGCCCGGGCGGTGTGCGCGGTGTCGTCCTGGCTGTTCGGCAGCGTGGGGCTGCACCGGCTGGAGCTGAACCACTCGGTCGGCAATCCGGCTTCCTGCCGGGTCGCGGAGAAGGCCGGCTTCCGCTACGAAGGCACCCGGCGGCGGCAGGGGCTGCACTCCGACGGCTGGCATGACATGCACCTGCACGCGCGACTGGCCTCCGATCAGGTGCCGGCCTAAGCTCGCGGTTCGCACCATCCCCTGTAGCCGGATGCTCTTGCTTAACGCCGGATGTCGGAGTTAAAGTCATTCATCCCGAAAGCGGAAATGGAGCTGACCTCACCTTAACTCCCAGGTAGGGAGCGGCGAATTCGGCGCTGCGCAATTGCTTTATTGAAACAACCACTTCATGAAAGTCCGTGACATGAGTGTCTTCTTCGCCATCCGAACTGAAGCGGAAACCGACGGCGCTCCCCCAGTCTCATACGACTTCAGCTCAGGCCATCGATAACTCGTACTGGAGAGTTCCGGTCTGGCAAACATTTCCTTGTTATCGAAAACCGTCAGTATGGGAAAGGAGGTGGCGAAGATGATCAAGAAGTTGACCCGGAAGTACAGCACCGCGGGTACCGGTGTGGCCAAGCTCTAATCACCTCTGTGGTTTGGGACGCGCCTTGGCCCGTCCCAAACCACAGACATGGTTCCACCTCCACGAACAGGACACCGTGATGCGCCTGGCAACCAAGACCAGCATTCCCTACTTCGTCAGTGAAGGCTCGATCCATTTCCGTCGGATGGGGGAACTGACTTCACTGGAAGATCCGGACGGCAGCGTGCTGGCCCTGCTGGAACTGCTCGACGGGACACGGGACGCCAGCGCGATATCAGCCGAACTCCGCAGCCGATTCGAGGATCTCACCGACGCCGAGGTGCGGGAGGCCATCGACGATCTCGACCAACTCGGCTTCCTGCAGGACGTGACCGACGAGGGTTCCGACTTCGATGAATCCAGTCGCGAACGATGGTCCAACAACCTGGGCTTCTTCGAGAGCTATGCCACGCTGACCACCTCCAAGTACGAGTTTCAACGTCGCATCAGGAACGCCAAGGTGGCCGTGCTCGGCCTCGGCGGCGTAGGCGCGCATGTCCTGCTCGATCTGATCGCGATCGGATTCGAAGACATTCGGATCGTGGATTTCGATCGCGTCGAACTGTCCAACTTGAACCGGCAGATCCTCTACGGTGAGCCGTACCTCGGTCGTCCCAAGGTCGAGGTGGCCGCCGAGCGGGCACGCAGTTTCAACAGCGGTGCCCGGATCGACGCGGTCCAGCTGCGGCTGAGCTCGGCCGACGATGTCTACCGCCTCGTGCAGGACCGGGAGATCGTGCTGGCCGTGGCAGACCGACCCAGGATGCAGATCGGCAATTGGCTCAACGAGGGGTGTGTCCGTGCCGGCGCTGCGATGATCGGTGGCGCCGTGGACGTCCAACGTGCCTATCACTACACGGTGGTTCCTGGAGTCAGCGGCTGTCTGCAGTGCTGGCAGAACGCGGTATCCGACGATCCCGCAACCCGAATGGTCCTGGCGGACTTCCAAGCCATCGAGCAGGAGGGACGGTCGTTCGGCGAAAGCACGGCCGCCTTCAACGGCTTGGTGCTGTTCGAAGCCGGCTACATGGTCGCCGAAATGGTCCGACTCGCCAGCCGGGTATGCCCGCCACTGTCCGTCGGACGGGAATTAGATATGACTTTCCACGATCCCCGACTGCAGGAAGGCGATTCCTGGAAGCGGGATCCGGAGTGCTTCGTGTGCCGCGACGCTGCCCCGAAGCCCGGCTTGGAATGGCTGGCCCTCTCGAATGGACCGCTACCCTTCTGAGATGGCGCTCGACATGTCGCAGCCGCGGGCCGATTCGATAAGGCTCCGCTCCGCATTCCTGGTTTCGACTACCGGTGACTGGATTTATCGGTTCGCCGTGCCGACGCTGATCCTGCAAGTCACCGGTTCGGCACTGTCCACCGCCTTCGCCTACGTCCTGGAATATATTCCGTATATCGCCGTGGGCATGTTCGCCGGCGTGATCGCCGACCGGTGGGACCGTCGCCGCGTCATGGTGGTCTGCGACAGCGCGTCCTTCGCGCTGGCCCTGGTCATGGCCGGTATTGCGCTCGGCCATCCGTCGGTGATCGCGCTCTATGCTTGCGCATTCGCGCTCGCCTGCGTCCGGCCGTTCTACTTCCCCGCCTTCCAAGGCCTGCTCGTCGATGCGGTACCCGGCCCGCAGCGCGCCCGCATGAATGCGTGGACGCAGACCGTAGACAGTGGCCTCAACCTGGTCGGGCCGGTGCTGGGCACCGCGGTCGTGGCGGCGGTAGGCGTGTCTTCGGCCACGCTGATCAATGCCCTCTCCTTCGCCATGTCGGCGATGCTCGTCTACCAGATCCGCTACCGTCGCCCGAACCTCGAGGCGCCCGACGGTGCCGCGACGCTGCGTGGGATAACCAGCGACTTCCTGGTCGGGTTGCGCACCCTGTGGCAGATCAAGCCAATCTGGTACGGCACCCTGCTGGGAACCGCGGCGAACATGGCCGGCTATTTCGTCGAGGGCAACCTCATCTATCTCGGGCTGCACGTCGAGCAGCTGCCCAAGGCCGCGCTCGGGCTGGTCTTCAGCGGCCAGGGACTCGGAGCCATCCTGGGCGCCGCACTCGCGGCGCGGCTGGTCGAGCGCTATCCGACCGGGTGGCTGTTCACCCTCGGCATGGGTGGTTCCGGTGTGGCCATGGTGGTGCCGGTCGTCCTCCCGTACTGGTGGGCGGTGGTGCTGAGCTGGAGCTTGGAGGCCATCGCCACCTCGGTCATCGTGGTCTCCTGGTTCACCACTCGCCAGCACCTCGTCCCGACCGCGGTAACCGGTCGGGTTGCCGCGGTGAGTCGCGCGCTGGCCTTCACCGCGATCCCCCTCGGCGCGGTGATGGGCGGCTTCCTGGCCAGCACCGCAAGCCCGATCCGCATGGTCTTCGGCGTGGCCGCCGCGGTCCAGTTGCTGGTGTTCCTTGGAGCCGCCCGATCGCCGGTCGCCCACTGCGACGTGCGGGAGGCGCCCGCCGCGGCCGAGGACGCCGTCGCCACCAGCACCGCACACCAAGCCGAGGCATGAGCATCGTGCACGGCCGCTACCTGCGCCGCGGGGCACCGGGCGGTTCGGCGCTCGATGGCTGACCTGCCGGCTCAGGAGCGGCCATCCGGTCCACCGTCCCGAGCAGAGCAGGACCGATATCCGGCTGCCGAGCGGCAGGACGTCGCCGAGCAGATCGGTCAACGATCGGTGCCGGATCCCTACCGCTGGCTGGAGGATCCCACCGGCGGCCCGACCCGCGCCTGGCTGATCCAGCAAGCCGGGTTGTTCCGCCAGCTGCGGTCCGGCTGGCCCGACCGTCGGAGCATCATGAGCAGCCTCGACCGGCTGACCTCCTATGACCTGCTCTCGGCACCGCGCTGGGCTGGCGTACGCGCCTTCTACAACTACCGGGCGGCCAGTGCCCGACACACCACCCTGGTGATGGAGCAGGCCGGCCATCGGCGTGTGCTGGTCAACCCGGAGCAGTTAGACCCATCCGGCCAGACGGTACTGGGCAATTGGCAACCCAGCCCAGACGGCAACCTCGTCACCTATCAGCTGGCAGTCGGCGGAGCCGAGGAGTTCGACCTGTATCTGATGGACGTCGCCACCGGCCGGCTTGTCGGCGATCCGATCGGTGGCTGCCGGTACTCGGCGGTGGCCTGGCTGCCGGACGCCCCGCCAGCCTTCTACGTCGTACGCCAGCTGGTCGATCATGCCGGCGTCTACCTCCACGCGGTCACCGCCGACCAACCGGCATGCCGAGTGTTCGGGGCCGATTATCCGGACACCGCCGACTTCGACGTCCGGGTCGCGCCTGACGGCAGTCGCCTGGTCCTGCTCGCCTGGGACGGAATGGCCCTCGCCAACGAGGTGTGGCATGCCGACCTGCGTCACCCCGAAGCACCGCAGCTGACCAGGCTGGCTGCCTGCCAGGACGGCTGGAGCGAAGCCTGGCCGGCCCGCAACGGCACGCTCTATCTGCTGACCGACGCTGCCGCACCGCGTGGCCAGCTGATCCTGGTGGAGCTGGACGAAGCAGGCAACGAGCGAACGACCGTCCTGGTCGCCGAGGATCCGGCGGCAGTCCTGGAAGGGTTTGTGATCCTCGACGGCGAGCTGGATCCGCCTGAGTTAATGGTGCTCTCCTCGCTCGGCGGGCGGAGCATCCTGCGCCGGCACACGCTGTCGGACGGCCAACCGCTGGGCGAGGTAGCGCTGCCAGGCGACGGCGTCGTATCCGAACTCACCTGCCCGACCGGCGGCGCGGAAGCATGGTTCGTCTACTCCGATGCGGTTACTCCGGCAACCGTGTACCACTACGACGCTTCAACCCACCGGGTCCAAGCCTGGCGGGCCAGGCCAACGCTCGACCTACCCGCGGTGGAGGTGAGCCATGAAACCTATCGGTCCGCCGACCGCACGCCGATCCGGCTGACACTGCTCCGGCCGGCCAGCTCGGGGGGAAGGCCACTACCCACCATCCTGCAGGGGTACGGCGCCTTCGGTGAAACCCAGGCGACGGACTACTACGCCGCGGCGTTGGCCTGGGTGGCGCACGGCGGCGCGTTCGCGCTGGCCGCCGTTCGCGGTGGCGGCGAGCAGGGCGAGGATTGGCACCTGGCCGGTGCCCGGGAGAACAAGCAGCGCGGCATCGATGACTTCCTGGCCGCCGCGGACTACCTGATCGAGCAAGGCCTCACCGAGCCATCCGCCCTCGGCGCTTTCGGGCAGAGCGCCGGCGGCCTACTCGTGGCGGCCGCGATGGCGCAGCGTCCAGACCGGTTCGCAGCAGTGGCAGCCACCGCCGGCCTGTTCGACATGGCGCGGTACGAGCTGTCCGGGATGGGCGCGCACTGGACGGAGGAGTTCGGCCGCCGAGACGAGCCGGCGGAACTGGACTGGCTGCTTGGCTACTCTCCCTACCACCGGCTGCAGCCGGACGGTCGCTACCCGGCGGTGCTGCTCACCGCCTTCGAGCAGGACACCCGCGTGGATCCGCTGCATTCCCGCAAGCTGTGCGCCGCGCTGCAACATGTCACTCGGGAGCCGAGAGACAAGCGTCCGATATTGCTCAACCACCAGTCCGGAGCCGGCCATGGCGACCAGGACCGGAATGCCGGGCTGAGCTACTTCTCCGACGTGCTGGCCTTCTTCGCTCGCTACCTGAACCTAGGCTGACCCGGCCGGAAGTGGACGCTCCGCGCTCGCTCCGCTCCTCGCTACGCTGCGGTGCTCACTCGCTGTCGCCTCCGTACCCTCTGGGTCGGCTCCGCGCTCGCTCCGCTCCTCGCTACGCTGCGGTGCTCACTCGCTGTCGCCTCCGTACCCTCTGGGTCGGCTCCGCGCTCGCTCCGCTCCTCGCTACGCTGCGGTGCTCACTCGCTGTCGCCTCCGTACCCTCTGGGTCGGCTCCGCGCTCGCTCCGCTCCTCGCTACGCTGCGGTGCTCACTCGCTGTCGCCTCCGTACCCTCTGGGTCGGCTCCGCGCTCGCTCCGCTCCTCGCTACGCTGCGGTGCTCACTCGCTGTCGCCTCCCGCGGTCTCCAGGTAGTGGCCCAGTAGGCGGACTCCGAACCCGGTCGCGCCCCGGTTGAACAGCGCGGTCTCCGAACCGGCCCGGGCCGGGCCGGCGATGTCCAGATGCGCCCAGCGGACGTCGCCGACGAACTGCTGCAGGAACAGCGCCGCGGTGATCGCGCCGGGGACGCCCGGATCGTTGCGGGAGTCGGCGACCGGGGATTGCAGCCGATGCGCGTAGGCGTGCTCCAGCGGCATCCGCCAGAGCGGTTCGCCGGACGCCGTGGAGGCTTCGGTGAGCGCGCCGGCGAGGGCGTCATCATTGGCGAAGAAGCCGCCGGTCTCGGTACCCAGCGCGATCCGCATCGCACCGGTCAGGGTGGCCACGTCGATCAGCATGTCCGGCTTGAGCCGGTCGACCGCGTAGGCCAGCGCATCAGCCAGGATCAACCGGCCCTCAGCGTCGGTGTTGCCCACCTCGGTGGTCCGGCCGCCGTACTGCACGATCACGTCGGACGGGCGCATGCTGCTGCCGGACACCGCGTTCTCCGCTGCCGGCACCAGCACCGTGACGTCGACCGGCAGCTTCTGCATGGCCGCGTACTGCACCGCACCGAGCACCGCTGCCCCACCGCACATGTCGGTGTGCATCATGCGCATGCCTTCCGGTGGCTTGATGTCCAGGCCGCCGCTGTCGAAGGTGATGCCCTTGCCGACCAGCACCACGTGCGCCGGCTTCGGCGCGCCGCGCCGGCGCCGGGGCCGGTAGCGCACCTCGATCAGCCGCGGGCCGGTGGCCGACCCGCCGCCGACGGCCAGTACCCCGCCGAAACCGTGCTCGGCCAGCCAGGACTCGTCGTGCACGGTGACCGTGCAGCCGGCGGGGGTGAGCTGCTCGGCAGCCAGCTCACCGAACCGGGCCGGGTTGAGTTCGTTGGCCGGCATGTTGCCCAGATCGCGGGCCCAACCGGCAGCGTCGGCCGCCTCGTCGCCAGCGGACAGGCCGTCGGCGTGCAGGTTGCCGATCAGGTCGATCGTGTGCAGGCTCTCGGTGGCCTTGGAAGCCAGCGTGTAGGAGTAGCCGCCGAGCACCAGGCCTTCGGCCAGCGCCTGGCTCAGCTCGGCCTCGGGCGCGTCGATCGCCACCGCGAACCGCTTGCTTTCCGGGTACTTGGAGACCGCCCGCCCGATCGCCACCCCGGCCACCCTGAGATCCTTGGCAGTGCGCTTGCCCAACCCGGCGATCAGCACGGTCGCCGGCTTCGAGCCGGGCAGCGCGAGGGTGTGCACCTTGCCGGCGGCAGCATCCGGCTCGAACTCCACCACGTACTGCGAAGCAGCCTGCGCGGCCGTCACCGGCAGCACCGTGGTGGAGACCTCATGCAGCTCCAGCTCCGTGCCACCCAGTCCGATGACCGCGACATCGACACTGCGCCGGCGCTCCGGGGTCTGCAACAGGATCACAAGAACCTCAATCTATTCGCGGACTTTGCGGGGATACCGACCATCATCCGCCTCGCTGGTCGCCCCGGCCGGACGAGCATGACAGGGCCCCAGCGGCCGGTGCACGCACCATGGCTGGGGCCTGCGATCTCAGTGCTAGCTGACGGCTCCGGATAGCGCCTCTGACAGCGCGCTGGCCTCGTCGGCAGACAGCTCGACGACAAGACGGCCGCCGCCTTCCAAGGGAACGCGCATGACCAAGCCGCGACCCTCCTTGGTGACCTCCAGCGGACCATCACCCGTCCGCGGCTTCATCGCCGCCATGCGTGCCTCCTCGTAGCGTTCATACCCGTGGTGACCGCGCAGGCGTGATCGCAGGCCGCGCAGTGCTGCCCACATTGTCTCGCATCCGCCGCGTGCAGGCCAAAGCGGGCTGGATCCCGGCCGGCCGGGACGATCGATGTCCTACGCTGCTGGCATGGCTGACGTGCTGCTGGTGGACCGTGCCGACTCAGTTGCGACCCTCACCCTGAACCGCCCGGAGTCGATGAACTCGCTGTCGATCGAACTGAAGGAGGCACTGCTGGCGGCGCTGTCCGAGGTCGGCTCCGACCGGACGGCGCGCGCGGTGGTGCTGACCGGCAACGGCCGCGGCTTCTGTGTCGGCCAGGATCTGGCCGAGCACGTCGAGCTGCTGCAGGCCGGCGATCCCGCTCCGCTGTCCACCGTGGAGCAGCACTACAACCCGATCACGCTGGCGCTGGCCGAGCTCGCCAAGCCGGTCATCGCCGCGGTCAACGGCATGGCCGCTGGCGCGGGCGCCTCGTTCGCCTTCGCCTGCGACCTGCGGGTGGTCTCCGAACAGGCGAAGTTCCTGCTCGCCTTCGCCAACGTCGGGCTGAGCCTGGACAGCGGCGCATCCTGGACGCTGCCGCGGCTGATCGGCGCCGGCCGGGCCGCCGAGTTGTGCCTGCTCGCCCAGCCGATCACCGCCCAGCAGGCCGCCGAGTACGGGCTGGTCAGCCAACTGGTGCCGGCCGAGCAGGTGCTGCCCACGGCCCAGGAACTCGCGGCCCGGCTGGCCGCCGGCCCGACCGCCGCCTACGCCGGCATCAAGCGGGCACTGCACTTCTCCGCCGCGCACACGCTGCGCGAGTCGCTGGCCAACGAGGCGGTCGAGCAGCAGATCGCGGGCAGCACCGCCGACCATCGAGCAGCCACCTTCGCCTTCGTCAAGAAGGAGAAGCCGGTCTTCACCGGCGAGTGACGAGCTACTCGTCGGTGAACCGCGGCGTCACCGGCTTCACCTCGACCGGGGCGCCCGGGGTGCCGCCCGACCTGGCGACGTACTCCCCCACCCCCACGCAGGTGAACAGCAGCGGCACCAGGTCCGCGCCCTCGCCGAGCAGCGCCGGCATCTCCGAGTCGTAGAAAGTCATCCCGGTCGCGGTGGCGCCGAGCGCATAGGCGGCCAGATGCAGCCGGCCCTCGACCAGCCCGGCCACGAACTGCGCGGTGCGGTAGCCCCGGTCGTCCAGGTGCGCCTCGTGGCTGGCCGCGATCACGACGTAGGCCGCCTCGGCGGCCAGCGCCTGGTCCATGCACACCCGGGCCAGCTCGTCACGCAGGTTGCCGGCCCGCACCGGCTCGGCCAAATTCGGCCAGCGATACAGACCGGGCTCCATCCCGTCCACCCCGTGCACGACAACCCAGTGCGGCAGGTGGATGCCGCGCAGCGCGGCACGCATCGGCCAGTCCAACAGCTCGCGTGGCACCGAGGCCTGGCGGTCCATCCGGCGCTGCGAACCGCGTCGCAGTATCACCTCGGACAGCGGGGCGGACGGCGGCACATCCGCCAGCAAATCCCCGGCCGGCAGGGGCTCGCCCAGCTCCTGCGCATCCCCGGCTCGCTGCGCCTGGGTGCACAGCGGGAACTCCACCGCCGGCAGGTTGCCGGGCGTTGCCGGTCCGGTCGGGGTGAGCGCCGGACGGCCGTCGCCGAGGGACAGCAGCGCGACCGGAAACTCGTGCACGCCGTCGGCACCGACCAGCTTCCCGACGCTGGCATCCGGAAACAGCGTGCGCAGCCGTGGCTGCCAGCCGGCTTCGGCCGCGGCCGCGGCGAGTTGCGAGCACAGGGTGCCGGCATCCCAGTAGATGTGCCGCCAGCCCCGTTCGCCGTAGCGCCAGCCGGTGCGCCAGGGCACCCCGGTGACCACCAGCGTGGTCACCTCGCCCTCGGCCGGCGGCCCGAGGAGCACCAGCGCATGCTCGACCGGGTGGTACCAGTGCACGCCGTCCGGCACTCCCTCCACCCCGCGGGTCACCGCGTAGACCTCCAGCGGAAACCGGGCACCGGCAGACCCGGCCGCCCGGAACAGCACCTGGCCGGTATCGCGCTGCGCGGTGCGTACCACGCCGGCGCCGAGGAACAGCACCCTGGCCAGCTGTGCCGCGTCCAGCGGCCGGCTGGGCACCGGGCAGCCGGCCAGCACTTCGGTCGCCGAGACGTCCGGCCGGGATAGCTCGCGCGGAAGCGGGGTGACCGGCAACCCGTCGGCATATTCCTTGAACTGCGGCGGCCTGGTGGCCGGGTCGTTCGGCTGCAGATCCTGGCGCAACCGTGGATCGTCAACCGGATGTTCCCAGCCACGCTCGGCATCGGCTGAGGTCAGCCGGTGCAGCAGCCCTGCTCCCCGTTCAGCATCCACCGCGGCTACCCCCTCGCTCGCCAGCAGTAGGCGACATGGTCATCGACGATGCCGGTGGCCTGCATGGCGGCGTACACCGTGGTTGGGCCGAGGAACACCAGCCCTCGCCGCCTCAGCTCCTTGGCCAGGGCCTTGGATTCCGCCGACACCGGCGGGATGTCCGACATCGCCTGGGGTCGCGGATGCTGCGCCGGCGCGTAGGACCAAAGCAACTCGGTCAGCCCCTCGCCGACGTTGTCCAGGATGGCCCGGGCGTTGGCGATGGTGGCGTCGATCTTGGCCCGGTTCCGCACGATCCCGACATCGGCCAGCAGCCGCTGCCGGTCCGCCTCGCCGAACCCGGCGACGGTCGCGATGTCGAAGCCGGCGAAGGCGGCCCGGAAGTTCTCCCGCTTGCGCAGGATGGTCAGCCAGGACAGCCCGGACTGGAAGCCTTCCAGGGTGAGCCGCTCGAAGAGCGCGTTGTCGCCGTGCACCGGCACGCCCCACTCGGTGTCGTGGTAGGTGACGTAGTCGGGCGTGCTGTCGCCCCAGTCGCAGCGGCGCAGCTCGGTCATCGGACGTCCCGGTCGTCCCCGGTCGGGTCATGCTGCGGCAGTTCAGTCTGCGGCAGTTCAGTCTGCGGCAGTTCAGTCTGCGGCAGTTCAGTCTGCGGCAGTTCAGTCTGCGGCAGTTCCGGCCGCGGCCGTTCCGGCTGCGGCCGTTCAGTCGGTTCCGGATCGTCCGGCTGCTCGCCGTCCCGCCGCGCCGGGCCGATCTCGGCAGCCAGTTCGGCTGCGGCCTGCTCGCCCAGCTCGCGCACCGCCCACTCCGGCTCGGCCGGCTGGCCGGCCGGCGCGCCACCCTGCCGGAGCAGCTCGATCTCCTCGTCCCGGATCTGGATCTCGGCGGCCAGCCGGTCGATCAGCTCGTCGGTCTCGGCGAACCGGTAGCCGCGCAGGCTGACCGGTATCCGGATCCGGTCCAGGTCGGAGATCCGCAGCCGGCGGTTGGTCGGCAGCTCCACCGGCCGGTTGTCCCGGATCGGAGTCACCATCAGCCCGGACGGCAGCAGCGCCACCACCAGGTAGAACAGCACCGCGGCGACCACCAGGGCCAGCAGCAGGTAGCCGATCAGCAACATGCGTCGATCCTGGCACGCCGATCGGACAACCTCGTCGTCAGCCCTCGAGAAGCTTGAAGGCCTCCTCGACCGAGCCGACCCGGTGCAGCAGCTGCCAGGCTCCGGCTCGGACGAAGCCGGCCTCGATCATGGCGGTGATGAACTGCCACAGCGGTTGGTAGAAACCACCCGGGTCGAGCACGATCACCGGCTTGTCGTGCATGCCGAGCGACCAGGACGTCCAGGCTTCGAAGAACTCCTCCAGCGTGCCGATGCCGCCCGGCAGCACCAGGAATGCCGAGGCGTGCGCGTCCATCAGGGCCTTGCGCTCGCGCATGGTCTCCACCACGACCAGTTCATCGGCATCGTCATCGGCCACCTCGTAGGGCACCAGGTGCCGCGGGATGACGCCAAGGGTGTGCGCACCGTGCGCGCGGGCGGCCCGGGCCACCGCACCCATCATCGACACCCGGCCGCCGCCGGAGACCAGCCGGTGACCGCCGGTGCCGATCCGGGCGCCCACCTCGGTGGCCAGCTCCAGGTAGCTCGGGTCGATGTCGCGGGCGGAGGAACAGAAGACGCAGACGACTGCCATCGCGCTACTCGGCGTCGTGGGCGTGCGCGGTGCGGGCTTCGTCGGCGGCGCTCCGCTCGGCCTGGTCCTGGCTGGACCGGTCGGCGTCGGACTCGACGATGATCGAGACCGCCTCGGCGACGTCGTCGGTGATCCGGATCAGGTCGAGGTCGGCGCGGGCGATCTTGCCGTCCGGCAGCGCGGTGCGGCGCAGCCAGTCCAGCAGCCCGGACCAGTACTCGGTGCCGAACAGGATGACCGGGAACCGGGTCACCTTGCGGGTCTGCACCAGGGTGAGCGCCTCGAAGAGCTCGTCCAGCGTGCCGAAGCCGCCCGGCATGATCACGAACGCCTGGGCGTACTTGACGAACATGGTCTTGCGGGCGAAGAAGTACCGGAAGTTGATGCCGATGTCGACCCAGTCGTTGAGCCGGTTCTCGAACGGCAACTCGATGCCCAGGCCGACCGACACCCCACCTGCCTCGCTGGCGCCGCGGTTGGCCGCCTCCATCACGCCTGGGCCGCCGCCGGTGATCACCGCGTAGCCGGCCTGGACCAGCGCGCTGCCCAGCGCCCGGGTGGTCGCGTACTCCGGATGCTCGCGCGCCGTCCGGGCCGAGCCGAAGACCGACACCGCCTTGCGCAGCTGGGACAGCAGGCCGAAGCCCTCGACGAACTCGGACTGTATGCGCAGCACCCGCCACGGATCCGTGTGCAGCCAGCTGTTCGGCTCGTGGCCGTCCAGCAGCCGCTGGTCGGTGGTTCCGGTGTCGGCCGCGATCTGGCTGCGGCGCAGGATCACCGGACCGCGGTAGTGCTCCGGCGTCGGATGTCCGTTGGTCATGCGACCACCCTAATTACCGCAACCCGCTCAACCGTCGGCAAGGCAGCCTCGCTGCCGTAGTAGCCCGGAACGTTAAGCCGGGACCGGCCGCAGCTTCTCTGCTTGGAGTTAAAGTCACGGCATCTGGAGCTAACAAGTATTCATTCGCAGGATGCTCTCGGTTGAGCACCTAGAATCTGAAGAATGACTGAGCGCGGGGGGTGAATAGGCTATGCAGCGTCATGCCAGCAGCATGGGCCCGGCAGACCGCAAATTTCGATTGCGGGTGGGCGCAGGACGACACCGTTCCCAAAACCCGAACTGCTCATGGTGGCTGGAAGCCGTCAAAGTAGGAACCGGCGCTTTGACAGCTTTGGTTACGAGCGCAACGTTCGCGATATCAGTCGAGCATCCGCCTGGGGCCGGCCATGCACCACTCGGCATGCAACCAACGGCATCGGTATCAGTACCCCTCGACGAACAACTCGCAACGCTAGATCTTCTAGCAAGGGGCCTACATGACCCATCTTCGGTGTATCAGCATGATGCTTTGGCAGCACTTCAATCTAAAATTATTCTTAATAGGCACATGTCCTCAGTAGTACGGACAGAGGCCCTGCGCAGGGTCGCTGGCTATCTCAAGCAGGGGATCTTCACCAAACCATCGGACACGGCGTCGTTTTGTGTCAGCCCAACACCACGAGCACGGCCAGCCAACCTGCAGTTCGCACTGAATGTTCTCGGGGATCGATTGGCCGCCGACATCCCGTTCCGCCTCGATCTCTCGGCAACGAACCTTGGGTTCGCTCATCTGGAAAATCTGGACCTGCGCAACATCGACTTCAGTACGTCGCTGCTTTGCCGGGCCTTTCTGACCAGCAGTCGACTCGACGGCGCCACCTTCTTACACGCCAACCTTGAGTCCAGCGACTTGCGGTACAGCTCGGCTACCACTTCGCAATTGCTCGCCGCTTCGACGTTGCGCGGCGCCTCAGTGCCCGCCAAGCTTCGTCAATCTCTCCGAAATCGAATTATGACCGATCCGCTCCTGTGACGTCGGAATTGACTGGCTAGCGCGGCGGCGACCCTCATATGGACTTACCGCAACCCGCTCAACCGTCAGCGAGGAAGGCCAGCAGCGCCTGCTCGCAGCGCTCGATCGCGGCCAGCTCCACCGACTCGTCGGCCCGGTGGGCCAGGTTCGGATCGCCCGGACTGAAGTTCAGCGCCGGAATGCCCAGCGCGGCGAACCGGGCCACGTCGGTCCAGCCGAGCTTGGCGGCCACCCGGCCGCCACCGAGCGCCGCGACCGCCTCCCGCACCAGCGGCTGGTCCAGCCCCGGCCGGGCGGCCGGCGCGGAGTCCAGCACCGCCAGCGGAAAGCCGTCGAACACCGAGCGCAGGTGCGCCTCGGCGCCGGCCTCGTCCCGATCCGGGGCGAACCGGTAGTTCACCGTCACCGTGCACCGGTCCGGCACCACGTTGCCGGCCACTCCGCCGGCGATGCCGACCGCCGACAACCCCTCCCGGTAGGTCAGCCCGTCCACCGACACCTCCCGGGCCTGGTAGTCGGCCAGCCGCTGCAGCACCGGCGCGGCCAGGTGGATGGCGTTGACGCCGAGCCAGGACCGGGCGCTGTGCGACCGCCGGCCGGTCAGGGTGATCTCGGCCCGCAGCGTGCCCTGGCAACCGCCCTCCACGGCCCCATCGGTCGGTTCGAGCAGGATCGCCAGGTCACCGCGCAGCAGCTCCGGCTGCTCGGCGGACAGCCGGTTCAGGCCGTTGCGCGAGGACTCCACCTCCTCGCAGTCGTAGAAGATCCAGGTCAGGTCGCAGGCCGGCCGCAACTGCCCGCTGCCGACCAGGTAGGCGGCCCGCAGCTGCAGCCCGACGCCGGCCTTCATGTCCGAGGTGCCGCAGCCGTGCAGCCTGCCGTCGGCCACCCGGGACGGCAGGTTGCCGGCCACCGGCACCGTGTCCAGGTGGCCGGCCAGCACCACCCGGCGGGGCAGCCCGAGTTCGGTCCGGGCGATCACCACGTTGCCGAGCCGGCGCACCTGCAGCACCGGATGCTGGCGCAGCGCCCGCTCGACCGCGTCGGCCAGCTGCTGCTCCTCGCCGGAAACCGACGGCACATCGACCAGGGCGGCGGTCAGCTCGGTGGCCGGTTGTTGCAGATCCAGGCAGATGTCCACGGCTGGCAGGTTAGTCCCAGCGCGGAAAGCTAGGGTGTCGAGCGTGACCAGCAGCTCCGCCCGCACGGCCAAACCCACCCGCCCGGCCTCCGGATACGGCCTTGCCAGCGTCGCCGCGGACGGCACCGTGCTGGACGCCTACTACCCGGCCCCGGCACTGGGCGAGCCCTCCAACGCCGAGCCGGACGCCGCGCTGGCCGCCCTGGTGGGCGAGGACCAGGCCCGCGGGGTGCGCACCGAACTGGTCGGCACGGTCATCGACCTGGACGCCGCGCCGGAGGACGCCGCCGATGTGTACCTGCGGCTGCACCTGCTCTCGCACCGGCTGGTGCGCCCCCGCGAGCTGGACCTGACGGGCCTCTTCGGCCTGCTTGCCAACGTGGTGTGGACCAACCACGGTCCGTGCGCGGTGGACGGCTTCGAGCAGGTTCGCACCCGGCTGCGCTCGCGCGGTCCGGTCACCGTCTACGGCGTCGACAAGTTCCCCCGGATGGTGGACTACGTGCTGCCGAGCGGGGTCCGGATCGCCGACGCCGACCGGGTGCGGCTAGGCGCGCACCTGGCGCCGGGCACCACCGTGATGCACGAGGGCTTCGTCAACTACAACGCCGGCACGCTCGGCGCCTCGATGGTGGAGGGCCGGATCTCGGCCGGCGTGGTGGTCGGAGACGGCTCGGACGTCGGCGGCGGGGCGTCCATCATGGGCACCCTGTCCGGCGGCGGAACCGAGGTGGTCTCGGTCGGCAAGCGCTGCCTGATCGGTGCCAACGCCGGCATCGGCATCTCACTCGGCGACGACTGCGTGGTGGCGGCTGGCTGCTACGTCACCGCCGGTTCGAAGGTGGTGCTGCCGGACGGCACGGTGCGCAAGGCGGTCGAGCTGTCCGGCGAGTCAGGACTGCTGTTCTGGCAGAACTCGGTGAGCGGCGCCTTGGAGGTCCGCCAGCGCACCGGCCAGGGCATCGAACTCAACGCCGCCCTGCACTCGAACTAGCAGACGACCAGCGGGGAGAGACGAACGCAGTGGCACAACGGGCGCATCGGGCCGTGGTCGCCCTGGTGGTGGTCGTGCTCGCCGTGGCCGGGCTGGCCGTCGGCGCCCGCAGCCTGTGGCGCGCCGCGCAGTCCGCCGTCCGGGCTGACGGGTGTGACTTCGGCGACTACGACCTGGATCTGGACCAGGCCCGGATCGCCTCCACGGTGGTCGGCGTGGTGCTGCGCCGCAAGCTTCCGGAACGGGCCGCGGTGCTCACCCTGGGCGCCGCCATGCAGGAGTCGAAGCTGCGCAACCTGCCGCCGGGCGCCGGCGATCGCGACTCGGTGGGCATCCTGCAGCAGCGGCCGTCGCAGGGCTGGGGCACCGCCGCGCAGATCTCCAACGTCCAGTACGCCACCGGCAAGTTCCTGGACGCCGTGGTGAAGGTGCCGAACTGGCAGTCCGACTCGCTGGCCACGGTGATCCAGGCCGTCCAGTTCTCCGCCGACGGCGCCGCCTACGCCCGGCACGAGACGCAGGCCCAGCAGATCGCCGACGCGCTGACCGGTGCCAAGCCGATGGGGGTCAGCTGCAGCTTCGCCAAACCGAACGTGGTGGCCAGCCCGCAGGCCGTCGCCACGGCGGTCAGCACCGACCTGCCGGTCAGCCAGCCGCGCGCCGCCGGCAAGGACATCACGGTGCCGGGAGCCGGCTGGGCCACCGCCGCCTGGTTCATCTGCAACGCCGACCGGCTGGGCATCGACACCGTCCGGTTCGCCGGCAACAGCTGGTCGCGGGCCAAGAGTTGGCGCTCGGACTCCAAAGCGGGCACCGACGCGGTGACCGCGACGCTGGCCGGCTGAGCCGACGGGCTGACGCTGGGCCGGCGGGCTGACGCTGGGCCGGCGGGCTGACGCTGGGCCGGCGGGCTACCTCTCCACCGGCGCGCTGGCCGGCAGCCTCAGTGCTCGGTGGCCTGCGGCGGCAGCGACATCACGAAGCCCGGGTCGTGATCGGTCTTGCCCACCTTGGAGGCACCGCCGGGCGAGCCCAGCTCGTCGAAGAAGTCCACGTTGGCCTGGGCATACTCGCGCCACTTGTCCGGCAGGTCGTCCTCGTAGAAGATCGCCTCCACCGGGCACACCGGCTCGCACGCGCCACAGTCCACGCACTCGTCCGGATGGATGTAGAGCATCCGGTTGCCCTCGTAGATGCAGTCAACCGGGCATTCCTCGATGCATGCTTTGTCGAGCAGGTCGACGCAAGGCTCCGCGATCACGTACGTCACGAAAAAGAACCTCCAAGAACGGCGCCGGCACGTGTTCAGGCGTCAGCGTGGCAACTACTGATCTGCATAGTATGCCGGTCATGCTCTCCGACGGGCTCGTGGGTCGCTGGATCGTGCTGCGCTACCGGCGTCCCGAACCGGACGGCCGGCCGCCGCTGAGTGACGTGGTCGGCGAGTTGGTGGAGCTGACCGAGGATGTGGCGACGGTGCGCACCCGGGCCGGCGAGCTGCGCACGGTGCCCCGCTCGGCGGTGCTGATCGCCAAGCCGGTCGGAGCCAGCCGCCGGGAGGTGCTCGAGCTGGCCCGGATCGGCCGGCTCGGCTGGCGGGCGTCCGAGCAGGCCGACTTGGCCGGCTGGCTGCTGGCCGCTGACCGGGGCTGGACCGGACGGGCGAACTCGGTGCTGCCGTTGCGCACCCCGGACCGGCCGCTGGCCGAGCTGCTGGACGGCGCGCGGGCCTTCTACGCCGAGCGGGGGTTGCCGCTGCAGATCCAGATCCCGCTGCCGGCCCGCGGGCTGCTGGACGCCGAGCTGGCCGGCCGCTGCTGGACCCGGCAGCGGTCCGCCATCGTGCTCACCCGGCGGCTGGCCGCTGCAGCCGCACCCGAGAGCAGCCGGCCGCCGGTCGGCCTGGCCGAGGCGCCGGACGATGCCTGGTTGGCCGCCTACCACTACCGGGGCGGCCCGCTGCCCGACTTCGCCCGCGAGCTGCTGACCCGCCACGACCGGGTCAGCTTCGCCTCGATCCGGCTGGCCGGCCGGACGGTGGCCATCGGGCGAGGCAGCGTGGACGAGGGCTGGCTCGGCATCAACGCGGTCGAGGTGGCCTCCGACAGCCGCCGCCAGGGGTTGGCCAGCGCGCTGGTCGCCGAGCTGGCCCGTTGGGGCGCCGCGCAGGGCGCGACCGGCTGCTACCTGCAGGTGGACGAGGGCAACAAGGCGGCGCTGGCCCTCTACGACCGGCTCGGCTTCACCGTCCACCACCGCTACCACTACCGTGCCGAGGCCGGCTCCCCCTGATCCGCGGCCAGTGCCACCGGCCCTGCCGGGACGCGAAGCCGAGCACGCCCAGCGGCACCAGGGTGCCGAGCACCAGCACCGCGTAGGACACCCAGGCGGTGCTGCCGGCCGGCATCAGCACGTCGCCCTCCGGCCGGCCGGTGGCCAGCAGCCAGACGGCGAGCAGCTGGCCGATCGCCGGCGGCGCGGCGGCGGCCATGCTGTCGGTGAGGTTGCGGGAGATCGCCGGCAGCAGCACGCCGGTGAGCACGGCCAGCACCGGCGCCACCGGCACCAGCGCGGTGCCGTGCCGGAGCGGGATCAAGGTCACCTCCAGCAGGCCGGCCAGCACCCCGGCGAGCCCGAACAGCACCAAGCCCAGCACCAGCAGCGGCTTCGGCAGCCGCCCGGAGCCCGGCTCGGCCGGGCGGGATTCGGTGGTCATCTCGGATCAGGCTCCAGCAGGCCGCCGAACAGGTCGGTCTCGCGCCCGTCGGCATCCCGCGGACCGCCCGGCACGCCGTCCACCAGCCGGAAGTACTCGGTGTCCAGCACCTGCTGGCCGAGGTTGTTCGACAGTGCGAAGAACTGCCCGCACACCGTGATCTGGGTGGCGTGCGCGGCCATCGCCCGGGCCTTCGCGGACAGCTGGTCGGGGGCGTGCACGGCGGTGGTCACCAGCTCGTCGGCCACCACGAAGCCGAGGTCGTCAACCGATGCAGGCTGTTCGAACGGCACTGAATCGGCCGCTGCCAGCGCCGCCAGCCGCCGCTGCGCGGCGGAGCGGGGCATGGCCGTCCAGTACACCTTGGACACCTGCCACGGCTCGCCAGCCGCCGGATGGTCCGGCTCGGCGGCAGCCGGTACGGCGGCGGTGGCGACCCGGTGCGCCATGATGTGGTCCGGATGGCCGTAGCCGCCCATGTCGTCGTAGCTGACCAGCACCTGCGGCCGGACCTCCCGGATCACCTCGACCAGCTCGGTCACCGCCGCCTGGAACACCGACGGATCGGCCGCAGCGCGCCAGAACGTGCGCGGCTTGCCGTTGGCCGGAGTGCCCATCATGCCGCTGTCCCGGAACCGGCCGGCCCCGCCGAGGAAGCGGTGGTCGGTGACGCCCAGCTCGGCCATCGCCTGCCGCAGCTCCTGGATCCGCCAGCCGCCGAGTTGGTCGGCCTCGTCGGCGGCGAGCAGTGCGAGCGAGGGCACCAGCACCTCGCCCTCCTCGCCGAGCGTGCAGGTGACCAGGCTGACCCGGGCGCCGCTGGCCGCGTAGTGGGCCATGGTGGCGCCGGTGCCGATGGACTCGTCGTCCGGATGTGCGTGCACGAGCAGCAGTCGAACGGTCGGCGGCCACGTTCACGGCACAAACCTACCGTCCGGCCCGGCGAGCCCCGCGGCGCCGACAGCCCCGCCGGCTCAGGCCCGTTCGCCGATCGGCAGGCTGAGTTCCAGGCAGGTTCCCGCGCCCGGTGGGCTGCTGAGCACCAGGGTGCCGCCGAGTGCCTCGACCCGGTCAAGGAGGCCGACCAGTCCGGAACCGCGGGCAGCGCTCGCTCCGCCGCGACCGTCATCCGCTACCCGGACCCGCAGGACGGCGTCGCGCACCTGTCCGGTGATCCGGATCAGCGAGGCCTCGGCGTGCTTGGCCGCGTTCGTCAGGGCCTCGGCGACCACGTAGTACGTCGCCACCTCGACCGGTTCGGAGAGCCGCGACTCCACCTGCAGGTGCAGCTCGACCGGAACCGGGCACCGGCGTGCCAGCGTTTTGAGCGCCGGTGCGAGACCGCCCTGGGCCAAGATCGCCGGGTGGATGCCGCGGGCGATCTCGCGAAGTTCATCCAGCGTGCTGACCAGTCCCTGGCTCACCTGGGCGAGATCGGCCCGCAGTCGTGGCAGCTGATCCGGCACGTCGTCGCGGATCGTCTGCAGGTCGATGGCCAGCGCCACAAGCTGTTGCTGGGCGCCGTCGTGCAGATCCCGCTCGATGCGTCGGCGGGTTTGGTCCGCTGCGATGACGACCCGCTCCCGGGAGGCGGCCAGCTCGTCGCGGTTCTTGGCGTTCGCGATGGCAGTTGCCACCAGCGCCGTGAAGTCGGCCAGGCGTACGCCTACGTTGTCCGGCAGCGCGCGCGATCCGGAGGCCACGATCATCGCGCCCCAGACCTGGCCTTCCACGACGATCGGAGCGCCGACCGCCACCCGGCCGTCGCCGCTGGGTGGTCCGGCCTCGGCCTGCGCCGGTTCGCCGGTGTGGGCGATCAACTCGGTGACCCGGTCCACCGCCGGCGGGTAGCCGCTCGTCAGCAGCTCCGCCGACCGGGCCCACTGACCCATCACCCGAACGCCACCGCCGCCCTCGTAGTGGCGCATTACGGCCAGGTCGGCCGACAGCAGCCGGCCGACCTCCTCGGAGATCAGCGCGTCGAGCTGTTCCCTGGAGGTCTCCTGGGCTACCAAGGTCGCGACCCGGCGCAGCGCGCTCTGCTCCTCGGCGAGGCGTGCCGACGCCCGCGCCGCGCGTTGCGAGCGGCTGGCCAGCTCGCTCACCACGACCGCGGTGAGTACGAAGACGAGCAGCGCGTACCAGGTGCCGGACTCGCCGATGTCGAGGTTCCGGCGTGGCGGGATGAACAGGTAGCCGAACGTCAACACGCTGACCACGCTCACCACGGTGGCGAACACGACGCCCCAGAGCACCGCGACCGGAACGACGGCGAGCAGATACAGCACGCCCAGCGTGAGGACCGGCGCATGGTCGTCGAGCACCTCGACGGCGACGCTGACCGCGGCGATCAGCACGACGCTGGTGATGCTGGCCATGATCCAGCGGCCCAGGGAGCGCGGCGAGCCCTCGGCGCGTGCGTCGATCGGCCAACGCCGCCAGGCTGTAGCGGCGATGCTCGCGCGGCGGCTACCGGACACGGCGGGTTCCCGAGCAGCGCGCGGCTGAGCCCCGCTCGGCAGGGTATGGGCTTGCCGGACACAGCCGAGGCCGGCCCGTCACGCACTCGAGCGCTCGTGCGCCGCCCATGGATCGAAAATTAGCCGATGAACCCCGGCGCGACCAGCCTTGCTTGCCCGAGTCGCCGCGATCGTCCGGAAGAATGCCCTCGTCGCGGGCACAGCCAAGGGATAGGTTTCTCACATGAACGCGGCGCGGACGAGCCAGAAATGCCGGCGTTCACGCCGCCGGTTGAGTGCGAATGGCTGAGGATGCGGCCACGGCCGGAGTGCGCGTGGTCCTCGCCGAAGACGACGTCCTGCTCCGCGAAGGCATTGCCAGCCTGCTTCAGCGGGCAGGTTTCGAAGTGGTGGGCCAGGCCGGGGATGCCGCCGGGCTGCTGGCACAGGTCCGGAGCACGCCGATCGACCTGGTGATCGTCGACATCCGGATGCCGCCCGGCTATACCGCCGAGGGCCTGCAGGCTGCCCGGATCATTCGAGACGAATTCCCCGACATCGGCATCCTGGTGCTGTCGGCACACACCGAAGTCGAGCATGCGATGGAACTGCTCGCTACCGGTCACAAGATCGGCTACCTGCTCAAGAGCCGGGTCACTGACGTCGCGGAATTCGTCGATACCCTCCAGCGCATCGTCCGGGGAGCGTCGGTCCTCGACCCGGCCCTGGTGCAGGAACTGGTCTCGGCCCGGCGGCGCGACGATCCGCTGGCGGCGCTCAGCACTCGTGAGCGCCAGGTACTCGCGCTGATGGCCGAGGGGCGATCCAACGCGGGCATCGCCCGCCGGCTCTGGGTCAGCGAAGGCACCGTCGAGAAGCATGTGCGCAGCATCCTGACCAAGCTCGACCTCGCCGAGACCGGCGACGATCATCGCCGGGTGCTCGCGGTGGTCACCTTCCTCGGCGCCCGGTGAGGCCGATCCGATCAGCCCCTCCCCAACAGATCGAGGATGCCAGCCGCCGACAGATCAGCCTTGGGCAGGAACCCGAGGGCGGAGCTCGCCGCGATCAGGTCGCGATAGTCCTGCTCGGCGTGTGTCGAGATCAGGATGACCGGCGACGGCGCGTCGTGCCCCTGTAGCTGATGAGCCACCTCGAAACCGTTCTCGTCGCCGAGATCGATATCGAGCAGGGTGACGTCCGGTCTCAACTCTTGCGCCAACTGCACCGCTTCGCTGCCGTTCGAGGCGACACCGACCACCAGCAGGCCTTGATGCTCCAGCCTGCCGCGCGCGGCGTCGAGGAATCGACGGTTGTCATCCACGATCAGACAGCGCACGGTCACGCCTTTACTGTTGTTGCTCGGTATTAGGCGCGCATTCCGGTTACCCGGAATCTTCCTTGGCCAGGTCGGCAGGGCGAGGGGAGGGAGCTTGCGCTCCCTCCCTCCGCTTCGCACCGGGATTGGGGGGAAACCCGGCACTCTGGGTGCGAATGGAGCGGTGCCGGCATGCTGACGAAACCTGATCGGCCGCTTTTTGGCCGCCGCCAGCAGCGAACCGCCGAGAAGCCGTGGCTAGGCCAGGAGTCCCTTCTCCCACCATTCGCGATACCGCAACCTCACTGACGAGCGAAGCATTGATACGCCGGCCGTAGCCGATACCCGAATCGTCAGCCCAATTGCTCGCCTCCACAATCGCGCACAGCGGCAGCGTTGTCGTGCAGGGCAGTGCCCAACCTCGATACCAGCCAGCAGGAATGCCTGCGGGTGACCGGCCGGTTCGCGACGGCGGTGGCGCGAGTCAGCCGCCGCTGATGCCGGCGTCCTCGGCGGCCGCGATGTCGGCGCGCGCCTCCGGGAAATGGCAGGCGGCGAAGTGGTTGGGCTTCTTGGCTTCCAGCAGCGGGATCTCGCTACGGCAGCGCTGCTGGTCGGCCTCGCCGAGCACCGAGCGGTACTTCGGGCAGCGGGTGTGGAACACGCAGCCGGGCGGCGGGTTGATCGGACTCGGCAGGTCACCGACCAGCAGGATGCGCTCCCGCTTGGCCTCCTTGCGCGGATCCGGCACCGGCACGGCTGACATCAGCGAGTGGGTGTAGGGATGCACCGGCGCGAGGTACAGGCTGTCCCGGTCGGTCAACTCCATGATCTTGCCCAGGTACATCACCGCCACCCGGTCGGCGATGTGGCGCACCACCGACAGGTCGTGCGCGACGAAGACGTAGGCCAGGCCGTACTCGGACTGCAGATCCTCCAGCAGGTTCACCACCTGCGCCTGGATGGACACGTCGAGCGCCGAGACCGGCTCGTCGCACACGATCAGCTTGGGCCGCAGCGCGATCGCGCGGGCGATCCCGATCCGCTGGCGCTGGCCGCCGGAGAACTCGTGCGGGTACCGGTTGTAGTGCTCGGGATTGAGGCCCACCCGCTCCATCAGGGCCTGCACCTCGGCCTTGATGCCGTTCTCGGTCTTGGTGTTCTGGATCCGGAACGGCGCACCGACGATGGTGCCGATGGTGTGCCGCGGGTTGAGCGAGGAGTAGGGGTCCTGGAAGATCATCTGGATGTCGTTGCGGACATGGCGCATCTGCCGGCGGTTGTAGGTGGCGATGTCCTGGCCGTCGAAGATGATCTGCCCGTCGGTGGGATCCAGCAGCTTGGTGATCACCCGGCCGGTGGTGGACTTGCCGCAGCCGGACTCGCCTACCAGGCCCAGCGTCTCACCGGCCCGGACCGCGAAGGAGACACCGTCTACTGCTCGCACCGCTCCGACCTGGCGCTGGAAGATGATGCCCTGCTTGATCGGGAAGTGCTTGGTGACCCCGTTGACCCGTAGCAGCGCATCGGAATCCTCGATCGGATTCACCGCTACGTCGTTGGGGCCAGGTCTGGGTGGTCGGAATGCTCATCGGCTCGACAGGTCTCCTCGTGCGGCTACAGCGTGGGCTGAATCTCGTCGGCTCCAGATCCGACGCCGCTCGTCGGGATGGATGTGGCAGCGCACCGCATGGCTCGGCGAGGTGCCGGTCGGCAGCAATTCCGGGTGTTCGGTGACGCAGCGGTTGTCCGGCACCTTGTCCTGGAACCGGCAGCGCGGGTTGAACACGCAGCCCTTCGGCACCTGGATCAGCGACGGCGGCTGCCCGGCGATCGGCTGCAGCCGCTCCTGCCGCTGGCCGGTCCAGCCGCGGCATCGAGTCCGAGCAGGCCCCAGGCGTAGGGCATCTCCGGCTCGTAGAAGATCTCGTCCACCGTTCCGGTTTCCACGCACTGGCCGCCGTACATCACCACGACCTTGTCGCAGGTCTCGGCGACCACGCCGAGGTCGTGGGTGATCAGGATGATCGCGGAGTTGAACTCCCGCTGCAGATCCTTCATCAGATCCAGGATCTGGGCCTGCACGGTGACGTCCAGCGCGGTGGTCGGCTCGTCGGCGATCAGCAGCTTGGGGTCGCAGACCAGCGCCATCGCGATCATGGCGCGCTGCCGCATGCCGCCGGAGAACTGGTGCGGGTAGTCGGAGAAGCGCTTCTCCGGGTTCGGGATGCCGACCCGGTCGAGCATCTCGATGGCCCGCTTGCGGGCGGCCGCCTTGGACACGTCGTTGTGCACCCGGTAGGCCTCGGTGATCTGGTCACCGACCCGGTAGAACGGGTGCATCGAGGACAGCGGGTCCTGGAAGATCATCGCCATCTGGTCGCCGCGCAGGCGCGCGCATGTCCTCCTCGGAGGCGCCCACCAGCTCGATGCCGTCCAGCCAGATCTCGCCGGTGATCCGGGCTCGCGAGCCCTTGTGCAGGCCCAGGATGGCCTGCGAGGTCACCGACTTGCCCGAGCCTGATTCGCCGACGATGCCCAGGATCTCGCCCGCGGTCGACCTCGAAGGACAGCCCGTCGACCGCCTTGACCAGGCCGTCGGCGGTCGGGAAGTGCACCCGCAGATCCCGCACCGACAGGAATGCGTCGGTCTTCGGCTGGTCGAGCTTGACGCTCAGTGGTTGTGCCGTCACGCCTGATTGCTCCCGTTCCTGGCTCTGGTTCGGCCCCGTGTCGAGCTTGCCCTGCGACTAGCTGTAGCTCACCCGCGGGTCGACAACTCGCGTAGCCGATGTCGACGATGATGTTGGCCAGTGACGACGGCGAATGTCGCTACCAGCGTGACGCCCAGGATGACCGGCAGGTCCTGGCTGGTTGATGGCGACGGACCGAGATCAGGCCGAGGCCGTGCAGGTTGAACACCGTCTCGGTGATCACCGCGTTGCCGACCAGCTGGCCGAGGTCCAGGCCGAAAATGGTCACGATCGGGAGTGATGCGCCGCGCGCAGGCCGTGCTGGATGACCACGCGTGCGGCGGCTCAGGCCCTTGGCCCGGGCGGTGCGGATGTAGTCCTCGCTCATCGTCTCGAGCATGTTGGCGCGGGTCAGCCGGGCGTACAGCGCGGCGTAGATGAAGGCCAGCGCGCACCAGGGCAGGATCAGCGACTTGAACCACTGCACGGGATTGGAGGTGAGGCGGCGCGAAGTGGGTGTTCGGCAGCCAGCTTGAGCTTGTACTTGAAGATCAGCAGCAGGATCGGGCCGGTGAAGAAGATGGGCAGCGAGACGGCGGCCAGCGCCATCGTCATCGCGCTGCGGTCGAACAGCGTGCCGCGCTTGAGGGCCGAGATGGAGCCGATGGTCAGCGCCACCGACCAGCCAGAGGATGGCCGCACCCGCGGCCAGGCTGAGCCTCGACCGGCAGCGCCTGGCGGATCATGTGGGTGACCGGCAGGTTCTGCCGGAATGAGTAGCCCAGGCACGGCGCCGAGCAGTGCACGCATCGAGGTGTCGTCGCCGAGGTCGCGGCCGAAGAAGATGCCGTGCAACCAGTTGAGGTACTGCTTCCAGACCGGCAGGTCGAAGCCGTAGCGGTGCTCGATCAGCTTCGGCGCGGCCTGGTGCCGGCGGGATCTTGCCGACGTAGAACAGAGCTGGCGAGATATGCGCGAACTTGGGCCCGACGCTGGAAGATGAAGAAGGTCAGGAAGCTCGGCGCGACAAGCACCAGGATGCCGGCCAGGATCGCGGCGAATGATGTATCTGATCATCGTGTCTCCGTGTCGGTGGCCGGCCCGGCAGTCAGCCGGGCCGGCCACCAACACTGCCACCTCTCTGGTCGGCGGGGAACCACTAACTCGGATGAGCGGCCTGACTACTTGCCGTCGCTGACACCGATGTTGACGAAGTCGTAGTACGAACCCAAGCGCGAAGTCGTTGCGCACGTTGGTCAGACGCGGGTTGCGGTAGTACAGCGTCTTGTCGTACACGAACGGCAACATCACCGCGTCGCTCATGACCTCGGCGTCGAGCTGCTTGAACAGGTCGTCGTGCCGACCGGTGCTTGCGGCCGCCTCGGTGGAGCAGGTCGTCGACCTTCTTGTCCTTCAGCTGGTAGTAGTTACCACCACCGGGCGGAGCGTTGCTGGCCACGATGGAGGTCCAGAAACCACCACCGGTCGGGTAGTCAGCACCCCAGCCGGCCTGGCGCGATGCCGATGCCCACGCTCTTCACGGTCTCCGGCTTGCCGATGTAGCCACCGTAGTAACCGGACTGCGCGTGCACAGCGGCGGTCACCTTGATGCCGACCCGGGCCAGCGCCTGCTGCGCGGCGTTGAACACGGCCGGGCCGCGACCGCTGTTGACGTAGGCCTCCTTGATCGAGAAGCCGTTCGGCTGGCCGCACTGCTGCAGCTCGTCCTTGGCCTTGGCCAGGTCACCGGTGTTGTCCGGCCATCCGGGTACGGGTTGGCGTTCGCGTCGTGACCCGGAACGGTCGGCTGGCCACCGGTGTTCGCGATGTCGCCACCGTAGTACCACCACGGGCCCGCTGCAGGTCGGACTTGTTGATCGCGTAGAAGATCGCGCGACGGCAGTGGACGTTGTCCAGCGGCTTGACCGCCGGGAAGACCGCGAAGTACCGGACGTAGGAGGACACCGGGTCATCGGCGTTCTTCTTCAGGTTCGGGTCGGTCGCGATCTTGGTCTGGAACGGGACCTGCACGCCGCCGTCAGCGGTCGCGTCGGCCGTGCCGGCCTGCAACTGCTTGTCGTTGTCGTTGGCGTTGGTGTTGATCGTTCAGGGTGATCTTGTCGACCTTCGGCGTACGGATCTTGTCAGTGGACTGCTGCCACTTGTCGTTGCGCACCCAGACGACCTTCTGTTCCGGCGTGTAGGACTGGAACTTGAACGGTCCGTTCGACAGCGGGTGCAGGGTGTAGCTTGGGCACCGTTGAAGCTGCCGTTCTCGGCCAGCGGCACCGGAGCGGACGCCGGCAGCGTCATCAGGTAGTCGAAGTCCGGCGTCGAGGTGTTCAGCTTGAAGACGATGGTCTTGTCGTCAGGCGTGGTGATCTGGTCCAGACCACCGGTCTTGTCCTTGTACGGGCCCTTGTAGGTCGGGTTGCCGTCGGCATCGCACTTGTCCAGCAGGCAGAGGTAGTACGAAGCCGGGCCCTGGCTGAAGACGTCGGTCGCGAAGACCCGCTCGATGCCGTACTTGACCTCCTTGGACGGTAACCGTGTGGCCGTCCTCCCACTTGATGCCACTCTTCAGGTGGTACGTCCACTGGGTGAAGTCGGCGTTGTGCTCGCCCAGGCCGGTGGCCAGGTCAGGCTCGATGCCGACGTTGTTCGCACCTGGGATCGAGGAGTATCCGACCAGAGTCCGGGTGAACAGCCGCTGCATGTTCCAGCACCAGCCGTAGTAGGTGTTCGCGGGGTCCGAAGGAGTCGCAGTCGCCGGTGGCGACCAGGTTCAGGCTGCCGCCGGTCTTGTCCGACTTGTTGACGAAGCCGATGGTCGCGGCGTTGAACGCGGCTGGCAGCGCCTGGTTGCCGCCGCTGGCGTTGCTGGACTGCGTCGATGAGTTGTTGTTGCCTCCACCCCCGCTTCCACACGCGGTGATGATCATGGTCGCGGCTGCGGTTAAACCGACCGCCATCAACGACCTTTCTGTTTCAGTTGCATTGGTGTCTCTCACCCTCCTAGGCGATCGGAACTGCTCGCCGGCTGATCAGGCCGGCCCGGCTGGCGCCGGTTTGGATCCCCCGCACGGGCGGGGGGCCAAAACTAGTCGACGACGTCGCGTCATCGAGTGGACTTCGGGTCGAGTGCGTCACGCAGCCCGTCCCCGAACAGGTTGAAGGAAAGCACGGTCAGGAACAGCGCGATTCCCGGCCACAGCAGGAACGTCGGGTCGTTCTGGAAGAACGGGCCGGCGTCGGACAGCATGCCACCCCAGGACGAAGTCGGCGGCTTGACGCCCACGCCGAGGTAGGACAGGCCGGCCTCACCGAGGATGTAGGTCGGGATGATCAGCGTCAGCCAGACCAGCACCGGCCCGACGAGGTTGGGCAGGATCTCCCGGGTGATGATCCGCCAGTCGCTGGCGCCCAGGCTGCGGGCGGCATCGACGAACTCCTTCTCCCGCAACGAGAACACCTGGCCACGCACGATGCGGCCGAGATAGGCGAAGCCGAAGAATCCGAGCACGAAGATCACCACGGCGAAGTTCAGCGTCTGCCCGGACATGCCGAGGAACGACGGCGACTGTTGAAGATGGCCAGCAGCGCGATCGCGAAGAGCAGCGTCGGGAAGGACAGCAGCACGTCCATCACCCAGGACAGGATGACGTCGGCCACGCCGCGGTAGTAGCCGGAGATCACACCGATGATCACGCCGAGTATCAGCGAGAGCAGCATCGCCGAGGTGGCGATCAGCATCGAGGTGCGCGAACCGGCGATGATGCGGGCCAGCACGTCGCGGCCGTTGGTGGGCTGCACGCCCAGCCAGTGGGTCGGGCTGGAGCCGCCGAACGCGCCGAGCGGCATGTTGGTGTCATCGCTGGTCAGCGTGGAGTGGAACTCGTACGGAGACTGGCCGTAGAGCTTGTTGAGCAGCGTGGCGAAGATCGCCACCAGCACCACGACGATGATGCCCACGCCGCCGATCAGCGCGATCTTGTCATGCTTCAGCTGCCGCCATGCGATCTGCCGGAGCGATCGCCCCTGGATTTCCTGGTCGGAATCCGCCGTGACCTGCAGATCGACGGATGCGACCTCGAGATCGCCCTGGAACGTCATCGTGCAGCAGGCCTCCTTCGTGTCGCGAGGTTCGCCTTGCGGGCCTCGCCAGCGGGAAACGTTAGGTGCTTCGCAGTAACGCGGTGACAACTTTGCTCATCCTTCGGCCATATCGTGACCGAAGGGTGACCAGCCCGGGCGGAGATTAGCTGATCTTGTCCACTTCCGAAAAGAGGCGGGGGTCTGCAAACACGGTGTGGATGCAGACCCCCGCCCTCTTGTTCAAGCGGAACTCGCACTCGGCCCCGTGACCGGGGCCGCCCCGTTGTGCGATATTGAATTGTTACCTACAGGCCGATCGCTACTTCTTGAAGCCGATCGAGGTGTAGTCCACGTCGGCGAACCCGAACGAGCCGAAGTTCACCAGGTTGGACTTGGTGGCCACCAGGTCGGGCCGCTGGTACAGCGGAACCGAGTGTCCCTCCTCCCAGATCTTCTGGTCGATCTGGTAGGTGAGGTTGGTGGCCTTCTGCGCGTCGAGCTCGGCCACGGCCTGCTTGTACAGGGTGTCGATGTCCGGGTTACCGATCTTGGCGTAGTTCTGGTCACCGTTGCTGGTGTAGATGGACTGCGCCGAGGAGATCGGGAACGGCGTGCCGATCCAGGAGAAGATCGTCAGGTCGAACTTGCCGACGAGCACGTAGTCGGGGAAGAACGGGTCGCGTCGGCACCGACTTGATGTTGATCTTGATGCCCGCGGTCTGCAGCGCCTTCTGCTGCAGGGCCGCCTCGTCGGAGGAGGTCTTCACGCCGTCCGGGATGATGAAGTTCAGGCTCAGCGGCTTGCCGTTCTTGGCGTAGATGCCATCCGCACCCTTGGTGTAGCCGTCGGACTCCAGCAGCGAGTCGGCCTTGGCGATGTCCTGGTTGCAGAAGTCGCCGCAGGTGGACTTGTACTGGGCCTGGTTGTTCATCCAGATGTGGCTGTCCAGCACGGTGGCCGGCCAGTCCAGCGGGCTGAGCAGGGTCTTGGCGTCGCCGACCCGGTCGATGCTCAGCACGATGGCCTGGCGCACCTTGAGGTCGCTCATCGGACCGGTGTTGCCCAGGTCGATGTGCCGCCAGTTCGGGCCGCCCGCCTTGTGGATGGTCACGCCCGGGGTGGCCTTCACCGTGGCATAGGTCGCCACGCTGGAGCCGATGTCGACCAGGTCGATCTGGTCGGACTGCAGGGCCTTGGCCTGTGCGGACTGGTCCAGGGTGATGTACTCGATCTTGTCCAGCTTCGGCGCCCGGCCCCACCACTTGTCGTTGCGCACCAGGGTGATGGTCTTGGCGGTCTTGTCGATCGAGCCGACCTTGAACGGGCCACCGGAGAGGGTCGGCGCGTTCACCCACGACTTGTTGAAGGCGGTCGGGGTGGCGTTCAGGCTGGCCGGCATGATCGGGCTGAACAGCGACTTCCAGTCCGGGTAGGGCGACTTGAAGGTGACCTGGACGTCCTGGTCGGTGTCGCCCTTGCTCACGCTCGCGACGTCCTGGTAGCCGTTGGTGGACGCCGGCTGGTAGGCCTTGTTGGTGCCGTTCAGCGCGTTCCAGAGACCGACGAAGTCCTTGTAGGTGATCGGCGTGCCGTCACTCCACACAGCCTTCGGGTTGAGGTGGTAGTGAATGGTCTGCGGGCTCGTCGAGGTCTGGTCGGCCTTGTCCACCACATCGGTGTTCAGCACGGGGTTGCCACCGGCGTCGAAGTGCCACACCACCGGCAACGTGGCGTTCATGATGTTGCTGATGTTGATGTCGTTGCCGTCGATCTCATTGATGTTGTAGTTCGGCGGGAAGCTGTCGATGGGGTATCGCAGCGTGCCGCCGGACGGCACCTGGCTGTAATCCATCGGGCTGACGTCGTTCTTGGTTGACGATGCCTGCTTCTTGGTCGACTTGCTGGTGTCGCCGCCGGAGCCCTTCGAACCCCCGCAAGCGGTCAGGGCCAGGGATGCCGCGACCACCGCTGCGATCCCCACCTTGCCGTATAACCTCACACGTCCTCCTATTGGAACTGACGGTCAAAAAACCGCGAACTTTGCGCAGTTCTTGGTACTTGCTACGCACAACTCTCGCTGCTGGCTAGGCCCGTTGCCGAATCGGTATCGACCAGATAGGAAACCGAACCATGCCCGGCAGCCGCTACTGACCCCGACGAACTCTACTGTCACGTGCCAGTGGTGTCAGACGATCAGACAACGTCGCGCACCTTAGCAAAGTGACACGCCGCCCCATGGTCGGCACCTAATTCGTACAAGCCGGGATCATCCGTTTTACACCGGGCACGCTCTTCTTCGTTCAATTGGTTGGCGAACACGAAGCACCGGGAGGAGAACCGGCAACCGCTCGGGATATCGGACGGGCTGGGCAGGTCGCCGGTGAGCAGGATCCGCCGGCGGCTGCGCTCCTTGTCCGGATCCGGCAGCGGAATGGCCGACAGCAGCGCCTGGGTGTATGGGTGCGACGGCCGCTCGAAAATGCTGTGGGTATCGCCGATCTCGACGATCCGGCCGAGGTACATCACCGCTACCCGGTCAGCGATGTGGCGCACCACGGACAGGTCGTGCGCGACGAACAGGTAGCTCAGCCCCATCTTGGCCTTGAGCTCGTCCAGCAGGTTGATCACGCCGGCCTGGATGGACACGTCCAGGGCCGACACTGGCTCGTCCAGCACGACCAGCTTGGGGTCCAGGGCAAGCGCCCGGGCGATGCCGATCCGCTGCCGCTGGCCGCCGGAGAACTCGGCTGGGATACCGGCTGGCGTGTTCCGGGCGCAGCCCCACCAGGGTCGAGCAACTCCCGGGTGCGATCACGGATCCGGGAATCCGACAGCTTCTGCACCCACATCGGCTCGGCCAGGATGTCGCCGATCGGCATCCGCGGGTCGAGCGAGGCCATCGGGTCCTGGAACACGATGGACAGGTCCGCGCCGCATCTGCGGCGGTCGGTCACCCTTGGACATGCCCGTGGTGTCCTTGCCCAGCACCACGATCTTGCCCCGCTGCGGCTCCAGCAGGTTCATGATTTCCATGATGGTGGTGGTCTTGCCGCAGCCGGACTCGCCGACCAGGCCCAGCGTCTCGCCCTGTCGGATGTCCAGGCTGACACCGTCCACCGCCCGAACCGCAGCCGACCGTGCGGCGGATCACCGCGCCCTTCTTGATCGCGAACTCCCGGTGCAGCTCGTCCAGCCGCAGCACCACCTCGCGCTGGTCGCGGCTCACCTCGGCCAGCTCGTTCGGCGGCAGCACCGGCCGGACGAACACGTCGTCGGCGGTCCAGTTGCGCTGGGCGATCTCCAGGCTGCGATGGCAGGCGGCGAAGTGCGCCTGCCCGGTCGGTCGGATCCAGGCCCGGCTCGACCGTCCGGCACTTCTCCACCACGATCGGGCAGCGCGGCGCGAACGGGCAGCCGGCCGGCAACCCGACCAGCGACGGCGGGGTGCCCTCGATCGGGATCAGCGGCTCCTTCTCGGCCACGTCCATCCGTGGGATGGAACCGAGCAGGCCCATCGTGTAGGGCATCCGCGGGTGGTAGAAGATGTCGTCCACGGCGGCCGTCTCGACCGCCTTGCCGGCGTACATGACCATCACCCGGTCGGCGAATCCGGCGACCACCCCGAGGTCGTGGGTGATCAGCACGGTGGCCGCGTTGGTGACCTCCTTGGCCTTCTTCAGCACCTCCAGCACCTGGGCCTGGATGGTCACGTCCAGCGCCGTGGTCGGCTCGTCGGCAATGATCAGGTCGGGGTCGTTGGCGATCGCCATCGCGATCATCGCCCGCTGCCGCATGCCGCCGGAGAACTCGTGCGGGAACGAACTGGCCCGCAGCCTCGGGTTCGGGATGCCGACCAGGTCCAGCAGATCGACCGCCCGGCGAGCGGCCTCGGACCTGCGACACCTTCTGGTGGATGAGCACCGCCTCGGCGATCTGGTCGCCGATGGTGTAAACCGGGGTGAGCGCCGAGAGCGGATCCTGGAAGACCATCGAGATGCCGCTGCCGCGCAGCCGAGACAGCCGCTTGTCCTTCAGGGCCAGCAGATCCTCGCCCTTGAACCGGATCTGGCCGGTGATCGTCGGCGTTGCCCGGCAGCAGCCCCATCACCGCGAGCGAGCTGACCGACTTGCCCGAGCCGGACTCGCCCACGATGGCCAGCGTCTCGCCGGACCGCACGGTGTAGCTCATGCCACGCACCGCGCGCACCGCCCCGGCCTCGCTGCGGAAGGACACCGTCAGGTCGTTGACCTCCAGCAGCGGGGCCGACGGGCTGGTCGCAACGGATTCGGTCTGTACGGAAGAAGCGGTCACAGTCGGCTGGCTCCAGAGGTGGGGTCGATCGCGTCGCGCAGGGCGTCACCGATCACGCTCACGCAGAGCACGGTGAGCACCAGCAGCCCGGCGCCGAACATGAACACGTGCGGGTAGACGGTGGCCAGGTCCTGGCGCGTCGGCCGAGCACGGTGCCCAGCGAGACGTCGGGTGGTTGCACGCCGAAGCCGAAGAAGCTCAGCCCGGTCTCGGCCACGATGGTGACGCCGACGTTGATGGTCACGTCCACGATCAGCAGCGAGGCCATGTTGGGCAGCAGGTGGCGGCGGATGATGGTGGCCGCGGGCACTCCCATGAACTTCGCCGCCTGCACGTACTCGCGTTCCTTCAGGCTCATCGTCATGCCGCGCACCACCCGGCCGGTGATCATCCAGCCGAACAGCGACAGCAGCAGCACCAGCCACAGCCAGCTGCGTCCGGACATCACCGGGCTCAGGATGGCCAGGATCAAGAAGCCCGGCAGCACCAGCAGCAGGTCGATGACCCAGACCACCGCGATGTCGGCCTTGCGACCGAAGTAGCCGGCGACCGACCCGGCCACCGCCGGCGATGCTGGTGGTCAGCAGTGCCGCGGCCAGGCCGATGATGAGCGACTTCTGCAGCCCCTTCAGGGTGCGGGCGTAGACGTCGCGGCCGACCTCGTCGACGCCGAAGAAGTGGTCGCTGCTCGGGCCGGCCAGGATGTTGGCCTGGTCGAAGTCGTCGAACTTCCAGTGCGTCAGGTACGGCCCGACGTAGGCGAGCAGGAAGATCAGCACCAGCACGACCAGGGCCGCCAGGCCCGAGCGCTGCACGCAGGAACCGACGGAGGATCAGTCGGCCGCGCGAGATCGCCTGGCCATCCACCGTGTCCTGCTGGTAGGCGTCCGGCGATTCCGACGCTGGGCGGGGCGACCTCGAAGATTTCCTGGGGTGACATCGACATGGCTCGTCGTCCTCCTTACTTCGACCGGACGCGCGGGTCGAGCGCGGCGTACAACACGTCGGACAGCAAGCCGGACAGCAACACCAGCACCGCGGTGAAGCAGGCCACCGCGGCCACCGCGTTCACGTCGTGCGACTGCACCGACAGCACCAGATACTCGCCCATGCCGTGCCAGCCGAAGAGCGTCTCGGTGAAGGTCGCTCCGGTCAGCAGCAGGCCGAAGGAGTAGGCGAAGAAGGTGACGATCGGGATCAGCGCGGTCCGCACGCCGTGCTTGAACAGCGCCCGCTGCCGGGTCAGGCCCTTGGCCCGCGCGGTGCGCAGGAAGTCGCTGCCCAGCACGTCCAGCATCGCGCTGCGCTGGTAGCGGCTGAAGAAGGAGAGGCCGAACAAGGCCAGCACCATAGTGGGCATGATCAGCCGTTTAGCCCGATCCGTCCAGAAATCGAACCCATGCAACGTTGAGTCGTACTCGCCCGATGTCGGGAATCAGCGGCGCCGCCCTGGTGATAGATCCAGACGAAGATCGTCTGCACCACGATGATGACCACCACGGTCGGCGAGGCGAGCAGCACGTAGGAGGCGCACCGTGGAGACCACGTCCACGGGTTTTCGTTGTCGTACCGCCCCGAGCACGCCGACCAGCACGCCGCCGACCGGCGCCGAGGATGGTGCCGAGCAGCAGCAGCCGCAGGCTGACCCCGATCCGGCGCTTCATCTCGGTGGAGACCTTCTCGTCGCCGACGATCTGCATTGCCGAAGTCGCCGTGCACGACGCCCTTGAGCCAGTGCCCGTAGCGGATCAGCACCGGGGTGGACGGGTCGGCGTTGCGCTCCTGCAGGGTGGCGTGGATGGTCGCCTCCGGGATCGGCGGGATCCGGCCCTCGTAGCGTGCCCGCGGATCCAGGGTCATCGAGCCCAGGATGTAGGCAAGGCTGGTCGGCGATGAACACCAGGACCAGGTAGTTCACGAAACGCCGAGCAATGAACTTCAGCATCGGATCCGTCCCTGACGGTAATCGTTGTCGCTGCACCCGAGGGCGCCACGCCAGGTGCACTTGAGCGCGGGACTGTAGCCGACATCTATAACCGTCCTGTCACGTCGGCCACAAATCGGCCGTTAGTCCCGGCCCAGTCCGGTCGGCCAGCTCCGCCGGGCCGGCCCAGCGCAGCTGTCGGTGCTCCAGCGCGAGCAGGCTCCGGCGAGCCGTCGGCCAGCCTGGCTTGGAGCAGCACGAGCACGGCGCCGTCAGCCAACTCGTGCCGGCCGAGCTCGGCGCCCGACCTCGATCCGGCAGCCCAGCTCCTCGCCGATCTCGCGGACCAGCGCGGCCTGCGGGGTCTCGCCGCGCTCGGCCTTGCCGCCGGGGAACTCCCACCGGCCGGCCAACTCGGCCGGATGGTCGCGCTGGGCGATCAGCACGGTGCCGTCCCGGATCAGGGCGGCGGCCACGATGGTCAGCCGTGCGCTGCGCCGTTCGATGTCGGTCAGCAGCCGGGTCAGCCGGGCCAGCGCCAGCCGGCGGCGGCGATCCGGTGCAGCGCCGAGCGATGCTGCTCCAGGGTGAGCAGGGTGCCGACCGGCAGCTCGGCGATGGCCGCGGTGACGCCGGCGGGGCAGCGTGCGTGCCGCCGCGCTGACCGCCTCGGCACCGGCCGGGATCAGCTCGGCCACCCGCAGCACCCGGCGGCCGGGCGCGCGGCTCACCAACTCGCTGGCGGCTCGGCCGGCCCGTCGGCTGGCTGCGGGACGGTTCGCTGCGGTGCGCTGTAACCCTGTCCGACCGGCGGTCAGCCAGGAACGGAAAGCGGTCACGAACCCGCTTCACCTCGCCCGGCGTCTAGCTCGCAGACCAGCACGGTCTCGGCCAGGCTGGCCTCCGCCAGCGGGCGGCCGAGCGGATCGAGGATCACCGAGTCGCCGGTGTAGCGGATGCCGTCGCCGACGCCGACCCGGTTCACGCCCACCAGGTAGGCCTGGTTCTCGATGGCCCGGGCCCGCAGCAGCGCCTGCCAGTGCTCGCGCCGCGGCTCCGGCCAGTTGGCGACCACCACATAGAGGTCGGTGTCCTGGGCCAGCGCCCAGAACTCGTCGGCGAAGCGCAGGTCGTAGCAGATGAACACGCTGACCCGCAGATCCTCCACGGTCACGGTGAGGAACTCGGTGCCGGCGTCGGTAGTGCCGGTGCTCACCGGCATAGCTGAACGGATGGATCTTGGCGTACCGATGCACCTGGCCGGCCGGGCCGGCCAGTACCGCGACGTTCTGGGCCCGCCGGTTCTCGTGCTCGGCGCCGGGCGTGTCCGGATCCAGCTCGGCCCACTGGGCGATCGAGCCGAGCAGCCACACTCCGTGCCGGGCAGCCTGGTCGAGCAGGAACTGCTCGTTCGCACCGCCCGGCTCCTCGGCGACCCGTTCCGGGCTCATGGAGAAGCCGGTGGCATACATCTCGGTCAGCACGACCAGCCGGGCGCCGCCGGCGGCGGCCTGCTCGATCAGCGGCGTCGATCCTGGCCCGGGTCGCCGGCCCGTCCTCCCAGACGATGTCATGCTGGATCGCTGCGATCTTCATGCCGCCGCCATCCTCTCCAGTCGGGCCAGCGCCTCAGCCAGCAGTTCCGGACGCTTGCAGAATGCCAGCCGGGCATAGCGGTCGGTGTCAGAGTCGTAAAAGACCCGCGAGGGAATGGCCACTACGCCGGCCCGGGTGGGCAGCGCGCGACACCAGGCCTCGGCGTCCTCGCCGAGGTCGATGGTGGCGAAATAGGTGGCCTGCGGCACCAGCACCTGATAGCCGAGGTTGCGCAGCCCACCGGTGAGCAGGTCCCGGCGCAGCCGGAGCTGCTCGGCGGCCTCGTCGAAGTGCGGCTGGCCGAGCCGCAGGCCCTCGGCGATCGCGTACTGGAACGGGCCGCTGCCGACGAAGGTGAGGAACTGCTTGACGCTGCGCACCTGAGCCAGCAAAGCCGCCGGGCCGCAGGCCCAGCCCACCTTCCAGCCGGTGACGCTGAAGGTCTTGCCGGCGCTGGAGATGGTCACGGTGCGCTCGGCCATGCCCGGCAGGGTTGCCAGCGGCACGTGCTCGCCGTCCATCACCAGGTGCTCGTACACCTCGTCGGTCACGACGAGCAGGTCCCGCTCCCGGGCGAGTTCGGCCAGGGTGGCCAGCTCCGTTCGGGTGAACACGGTGCCGGTCGGGTTGTGCGGGGTGTTGACCAGTAGCAGCCGCGTCCGGTCGGTGACCGCGGCGCGCAGTTCGTCCGGGTCGAAGCTCCACCGGCCGTCGGCCGGGCGCAGCGGGACGACTCGCCGGCGGGCGCCGCCGAGGGCGATGCAGGCGGCGTAGGAGTCGTAGTACGGCTCGAAGGTCAGCACCTCGTCGCCGGGCTCGGTGAGGCCGAGGACGGCGGCTGCGATGGCTTCGGTGGCCCCGACGGTGATCAGTACCTCGGTGTCCGGGTCGAAGTCGAGCCCGTACTGCTCTCGCTGGTGGTCGGCCACCGCCTGCCGCAACTCGGGAATGCCCGGCCCCGGTGGATATTGGTTCCCCCGACCCTCGGCGATAGCCCGCTGGGCGGCCAGCAGTACCTCGGGCGGGCCGTCGGTGTCCGGAAAGCCCTGACCCAGGTTGACGCTGCCGGTGCTGACGGCGAGTGCGGACATCTCGGCGAAGATCGTCGTCCCGAAGGCGTCGAGCCGCCCGGGGCGGTCCAGTGCAGTCACCTCCCCAAGCCTAGGGCCTGCCCGGGTTGCCACGGAGGCGAACCCGCTCCTTGCAGGGCCACTCATTGCAGTGTAATTATGTAATCAGCGAGAGAGGAGCTTCGATGTACTCACTACACAGACGAGGACGAGACGCGGCGCGGCCGGGTCGGCGGTGGCCGCCGAGGGCGCGGGTTCGGACGGCCGGGAGGATGGCAACAGGCGGATCTGCCGCCGGCCGACGACGCGACGTCGTGGTTGCAGGGCCGGCTGCCGTCGGACTGGTTCGTCGGCGAGCCGCAAGTGAGCGTGGACCGCGAGGAGATCATGGTGGTGGGCGAACTGCCGCCGGTGGAGGGCGCGGAAACCACCGCGGCCGCCGCGACCGGGCGGATCAGCAGGTTCCGGGAGCAGACCCGGGCCGAGCGGATCCGGATCGCCGAGGAGGCGGAGGCTCGCTACGGCCGCAAGGTCGCGTGGGGGGCCAGGATCGGCGACACCAGGGTGCTGTTCAGCCACCTCTCGGTGCCGGTGATGACCCGGTTGCGCCAGCCGCAGCGGCAGGTACTCGACACCCTGGTGAACGCCGGCGTGGCGCGGTCCCGGTCCGAGGCGCTGGCCTGGGCGGTGGAACTGGTCGGTCAACACACCGACGAGTGGCTGACCGGGCTGCGCGAGGCGATGGCCGAGGTGGACAAGCTGCGCGCGCAGGGCCCCGACCTGTAACAGCCGAGCCGGAATGCCCTGGTAGGAAAAGCGGAAACCCGCTGGGTTGTGCGATGTGATCACGCTGCCGGAATGAGCCGGTCGGGACGGCTGACCTGGCGCGCCGGAATCAGCCGGTCGGGACGGCCGACCTGGCGCGGCGGAATCAGCCGGTCGGGACGGCCGACTTGGCGCGCCGGCCGCGCAGCTTTTCCCGGTCCTGCTGGGACAGCATCACCTTGCGCAGCCGGATCGCCTCCGGCGTCACCTCGACGCACTCGTCCTCGCGGCAGAACTCCAGGGACTGCTCCAGCGAAAGCTTGCGTGGTGGCACCAGCTTCTCGAACTCCTCGCCGGTGGAGGAGCGCATGTTGGTGAGCTTCTTCTCCTTGGTGATGTTGACGTCCATGTCGTCGGAGCGGGAGTTCTCCCCGACCAGCATGCCCTCGTACACCTCGGTGGCGGGCTCCACGAACAGGGTGCCGCGCTCCTGCAGGTTGATCATCGCGAACGGCGTGGCGACGCCGGGCCGATCGGCGACCAGCGAGCCGGAACTGCGGGTGCGCAGGTCGCCGAACCACGGCTCGTAATCCTCGAACACGTGGTGCACGATGCCGGTTCCCCTGGTGTCGGTGAGGAATTCTGTGCGGAAGCCGATCAGGCCGCGGCTGGGCACCAGGAACTCCATCCGCACCCAGCCGGTGCCGTGGTTGGTCATGGTCTCCATCCGGCCCTTGCGCACGGCGAGCAGTTGGGTGATCGCGCCGAGGTACTCCTCCGGCGCGTCCACGGTCATCCGCTCGACCGGCTCGTACACCTTGCCGTCGATCAGCCGGGTGACCACCTGCGGCTTGCCGACGGTGAGCTCGAAGCCCTCCCGGCGCATCTGCTCGACCAGGATGGCCAGCGCCAGCTCGCCGCGGCCCTGCACCTCCCAGGTGTCCGGACGGTCGGTGGGCAGCACCCGCAGCGAGACGTTGCCGACCAGCTCGCGGTCGAGCCGGTCCTTGACCAGCCGGGCGGTTACCTTCGACCCCTTCACCCGGCCGGCCAGCGGCGAGGTGTTGGTGCCGATGGTCATCGAGATCGCCGGCTCGTCCACCGTGATCAGCGGCAGCGGCCGCGGATCGTCCAGGTCGGCCAGCGTGTCGCCGATCATGATGTCGGGGATGCCGGCGATGGCGATGATGTCGCCGGGACCGGCCTGCTCGGCCGGCTTGCGCTCCAGCGCCTCGGTCATCAGCAGTTCCGATGATCCGGACCCGCTCGATAGTGCCGTCGTGCCGGCACCAGGCGACCTGCTGGCCCTTGCGGATGGTGCCCTGGTACATCCGGCAGAGCGCGATCCGGCCGAGGAACGGCGAGGCGTCCAGGTTGGTCACGTGCGCCTGCAGCGGAGCGCCCTCGTCTGTAGGTCGGCGCCGGGATGGTGTCGAGAATGGTGCGGAACAGCGGCTGCAGGTCGTCGGAGTCGGGCAGGCTGCCGTCAGCCGGCCGGTTCAGCGAAGCCCGGCCGTCCCGGGCGCAGGCGTAGACGATCGGGAAGTCGATCTGCTCCTCGGTCGCGTCCAGATCCAGGAACAGCTCGTAGGTCTCGTCGATCACCTCGGCGATCCGGCTGTCCGGCCGGTCCACCTTGTTGACCACCAGGATCACCGGCAGCTTGGCGGCCAGTGCCTTGCGCAGCACGAACCGGGTTTGCGGCAGCGGCCCCTCGGAGGCGTCCACCAGCAGCACGATGCCGTCCACCATGGACAGTCCGCGCTCCACCTCGCCGCCGAAGTCGGCGTGCCCCGGCGTGTCGATGATGTTGATGACCAGCTTCTCGCCCTGCGGGGACGCGTAGTTCACCGCGGTGTTCTTGGCGAGGATGGTGATCCCCTTCTCGCGCTCCAGGTCGTTGGAGTCCATCGCACGCTCGTCCACGTGCTCGTGCGCGCCAAACGCTCCGGTCTGCCAGAGCATGGCGTCGACCAGGGTGGTCTTGCCGTGGTCGACGTGCGCGACGATTGCGATGTTACGAAGGTCCTTGCGGGCCTTGATTGCCATCTGAATTCCTGTCTCGTTTGCGACCCCCCATCCTACGGGGCGCACTGTGCCGCGAATTCCACGGCGAAGTGGCCTTGCTCTCCCCGGCCGGGTTGGCCACCAGCTTCCGGACCGCCCGTCGTGCCGGGCGGAATCGGTCAGTCGCCGGCTGCCTCGCGTCGCGACCGGCGCTGCCGTTCGCGCAGGAAGTAGCCGATCACGACCAGATAGGTGAGTGCACCGAAGGCGGCCATCACCGACGGCGTCGGGTCCCAGTGGCCCGGCAACGCGGTGACCTCCACGCTCCTCGGGTCGTAGGTCACCCGGTGCACCTCGGCGGTGTGCCAGCGCGGATCGCCCAGCAGCGGCAGGTTCCGAATGGTGTGGTCATCGCTGGTGAACAACCCGCCGAAGGAGCAGAATCCCTGGCTGCATGACCGCGGCTGGACCACGAAGGTGCCGCGGACGCCGACCGGCTTGTTGCCCAGGTGGTGCACCGCGTTGCTGACCGAGGCATGGATGGTCGCGATGCACAGCAGCGGGAAAATTACCCAGAACAGCCAACCGGCCACCCGGCGGGCACCCGGGAAGGACATGGCCACCAACTGCCCGGAGGCCTCCGCCTGGCGGCTGGACACGGGCGACAGCTGGGACGGCTGGTCGATGACGGCGGACTGTGGAGCCCGCTGTTGCGGGGGCCCGATGACGGCCTCGGTGCCGGGCTCCGTGACGGGCTCGGTCGCCGGCTCGGTGGCAGACCCCATGGCGGGCAGCGTCGCCTGGGCCGGACCGCTCGGTAGCCGGTCCGGCTCGCCCGGGCCTGCCCCGTCGGTGCCGTCGAGCCCGGCAGCCGGCTCGGCGATGTCGCCGGGACCGGCCAGCCTCGAGCTGGCCGGTCCCGGCAAGGTCTGATCGGTGGACATGAGGAAGCCATTGTCCCATCCGCGTCCGGCCGCACCGCCGCATGCCACCGCGGCGACGCGACCGCGAGCCGGATCAGGGCCGCGGCGGCAACTCGGCTGGCCGGAGCACCGGCGGGTTGGCCAGGTCGGGCTGGGGCGGTTGTTCCCGCCGGGCCAGTTCGGCCAGCAGATAGTCCACTCCGGCATCCAGCACCGGATCGGCGTCCGCGGCCCAGGCCTGCGGTGGCGTCTCCACCACCTGGTCCGGGTCCACCCCGTAGTTCTCCACCCGCCAGCCGAGCGAGTGGAACCAGAACGCATAACCCGGCTGGCTGACCCGGGACCCGTCCACCAGCTGGTACCGATCGTCGATGCCCACCACGCCGCCCCAGGTGCGCTGGCCGATGACCGGCCCCAGGTCGAGTGCCTGGAAGGAGGCGTTGACGATGTCTCCGTCCGAGCCCGTCCACTCGTTGGCCAGTGACACCATCGGCCCGCGCCGGGCGATGCTCGGCCAACCCGCCGGCTGGCGATAGCGGGAATTGATCCAGGCCAGCTGGGTGCGGGCCAGCTTCTCGATCACCAGCTCCGAGATGTGGCCGCCGCCGTTGTTCCTGGTGTCGACGATCAGTGCGTCCCGGCCCATCTCCACATTGAGGTCCCGGTGGAAGGCAGCCCAGCCGGCCGGTGCCATGTCCGGCACGTGCAGGTAGCCGATCCGCCCGTCGCCGGCGGCATGCACCAGCGACCGCCGGGATGCCACCCAGTCCAGGTAGCGCAGTGGAAGTTCGTCGGCCAGCGGCATCACCACCACCGAGCGCAGCTGACCGTCGCGGGCCACCCGCAGCTCCACCGGCTTGTCGGCGGTGCCGCGCAGCAGCGGCGCTGGCCCAACCGGCCCCACCGGGCGACCATTCACCGAGACCAACTCGTCGCCGGCCCGCACACCCACCGCCGGCGCCGACAGCGGCGAACGGGCAGCGCGGGAGGAGTTGTCGCCCTGGATCACCCGGCTGACCAGCCACCGCCCGCCGCCGTCCCGGACCAGGTCGGCGCCCAGGAAGGCGGGCTGGAGCAGCGGGTTCGGCTCCGGCTTGCGGGGCGCCTCGTAGGCGTGCGAGGTGCCGGTCTCCCCGTTGACCTCCCAGAGCAGGTCGGACAGGTCGTCCCGGCTGGCGATCGCCGGCAGCAGCAGCCGGTACTTGTCCACGGCGGCGTCCCAGTCGATGCCGCCGAACCCCTCGTCCCAATACTGTTCTCGCATCAGCCGACCGGTTTCGTCCAGCATCTGCGCCCATTCGGCCGGTGGATCGACGGTGAGCCGGATCCGGGCCAGGTCGATCTCCAGCGCATCCTCCGGATTGCCCTCGGCCGGTGCCCGGTCAGCCGGCACCAGCCGCAGCTTGTCCCGGTCCCGGACCACCAGCCTGGTGCCGTCGCGGCTGGCGCGCACATCGTCCAGATGCGGGCTCAGTTCCAGCTGGGTTCGTTTGCCGAAATCCCAGCGCTGCAGGCTGGGCCTGGTGTCCGCCGCCGGCGGTTCGGTCTCGCCCAGCCCGCCGGCCACCGGCTCGTCGAGCCAGACGAAGCCGCCCGCCACCGCCCGCAGGCCGCGGTACCGGCCGGCCCGCACCGGAAACGGCAGCACCCGTTCCTGGATGCCGGCCAGGTCGACCCGGACCGCGACCGGCTCGCCGTCCGGCGCCCGCCCGGCGACCGCCTGGCCGGCCAGTTCCGGATCGAACGGTGACGGGGTGTCGGCGGCCAACGTCACCAGGAACGGCCGGCTGCCCACCGCGAAGGACAGGTCTAGCACGTGCACGTCGTACACCGGGTCGAAGCTGCGCACCGACAGGAAGGCGAGGTGCTTGCCATCCAGGCTGAACGCCGGCTCGGTGTCGGCGAACCGTTCCCGGGTGAGCTGCACCGTGTTGCCGGTGGACACCTCGGCCAGCCGGATGCTGCTGGTGCCCTGCGTGCGCTCGGGCACCGAGAAGGCCAACCAGGCCGAGTCCGGCGACCATGTCAGGCCGGAGACGTCTCCATGCGGATTGGCCAGCAACTCGCTGAACTCGCCGTCCGCGGCGGTCATCGTGAGCACCCGGCCGTCGTGGGTGGCCAGCGCCAGCCGGCTGCCGTCCGGCGCGGCGGACAGTTCCAGCACCCGCCCGATCCGGCCGGCGCCGAACCGGCGCACGGTGCCGTCGGGCGCCGCGATCTCCACCGCGTCCGCTCCCTCGGCACTGGTCAGGTACGCCACCGCCGCGGCCTGGTCCGGGTCGGCGCCGGCCGGCCGCAGGATCACCGGCAGCCGATGCCGCACCCCCGGGGTGGCCGCCACCGTCCGGGCCGGCCCGTTGCGGTGGGTCAGCCAGACCACGTTGCCCCGGATCTCGATGGCGCTGGCCCGCCCGGTCTCGTCCACCGAGTAGTCGCCGAGGTGTTTGCCGGCCGCCAGCTCGACCGGTTCCCGACCCGCCCGGCTGCCGGCCAACTCGATCTCCAGTCGGCGCGGCTCGCTGCCGTCCGACAGGTCCGTCAGCAGCCACACCTGCCCGGCATGCTGATACACCAGCCGGCTGCCGTCGCCGGTCAACTGACGAGCGTAGTACCGCCGGTGATCGGTGTGCCGGCGCAGGTCGCCACCGTGAGCGTCCACCGAATAGACGTTGCCGTAGCCCTCGAAGTCGGCCAGGAAGGCGAACCGGTCACCGATCGCGACCGGGCTGCTCTTCGGCCCGGGCAACTCCGGCACGAACTCGCTGAACTGCCCGGAGCCGTCGGGGTCCAGCCACAACCGGCCGGCGGTACCGCCCCGATATCTCTTCCAGTGCGCCGGATCTCGGAACATGCCGGTGGTGACCAGGACCGCTCCGGATTGGCTCCAGGCAATGCCCGTGATCGGGCCGAACGGCAACCGTTGCGGCGCCGGGTCGGCCTCCGGCGCGGGGTCGATGGCCCAGGCCCACCGGGCGCTGGTCACCGGCTGCCCGGCCGCGGTGGCGACCAGCACCCGGCCGGTCGGATCGAATCCCAGGCCCAGCGTCGTCTCGCTGCCGAAGTAGCTCAGCTGGCGCAGTCGACCGCCGTCGAGCGGCATCGCGAATGCCTCCGGCATCCCGGCTCGCCGCGAGATCCAGGCCAGCGTGGCGCCGTCCGGCGACAACCGCGGCCGGCTCACCGGACAGCGGTCCGCGGTCAGCCGGCTGGCGACGCCGCCATCCGCCGACGCCGACCAGACGTCATCGTCGGCGGTGAAGACCAGCCGCTCGCCCACGAGGTGCGGGTACCGGAGGTAGGAGTCGGTCACCCCAGGAACGTTAGTGACAGCGGCCGACAGCCGCCTGCAATATCCACAGTTCCTTCATCCACAAGCTGCTCAGCGGGACGACCGGGTCCGCCCGGCCATCGCGCGGTTCAGCGCCGGGCCGGGGACCGCTCCCGCAGGCTGCCGTCGAGCAGGCCGGCCCACCGGGCGAGCACCCGCTGCCGGCGGCGGGAGTCGTCGCGCAGCACGTCGGCCAGGCCGAGGCCGCGGGCCAGGTCGAGGGTGGCCTGCACGGTCTCCCGCATGCCGGGGATCGATTCGTCGGCATCCAGCAGCCGCACCGCGATGGCGTGCGTGCGCCGGCCCAGCTCGGCCTCCAATGGGATCAGCCGGGCCCGCAGCGCGTCCTGCGACGACGCGGCCGTCCACACCTGCAACGCGGCGCGGAACAGCGGGCCGGTGTAGATCGCCACGATGATCTCCAGCACCGCCTCGGTACGGCCCGGGCCGTCCGGCAGCCGGCCGACCGCCGCCTGCAACTCCGCCAACCGCTGCTCGGTGATGTGGTCGATGACGGCCTCGAACAGCGATTCCCGGGTCGGGAAATGGTGCTGCGCGGCGCCTCGTGACACGCCGGCCCGGCCGGCCACCACCGCCACCGTGGTGGCCGTCCAGCCGACCTCGGCCAGCGAGGTCACGGCGGCCTCCAGCAACCGCTTCCTGGTGAGCCGGCTGCGATCCTGCTGCGGCTGCCGGGACGGCACGCCCGAGCCGGTCACCGCTCCGGCTCCGGCTCGAGCAGGCCGGTCACCGCGATAAGGCCGGTCACCGCTCCGGCTCCGGCTCGATCACCGCGAGCAGATCGCCCACCGCCACCTGGTCGCCGGCCGCCACCGACACCGTGCCGACCAGCCCGTCCTCATCGGCCGGCACCGGGTGCTCCATCTTCATCGCCTCGATCCACAACAGCGGCTGCCCCCGACGCACCGGCTCGCCCGGGGCGACCGCGATCCGCAGCACGGTGCCCGGCAGCGGCGCCAGCAGCGATCCGCCCGGCGGCTGCCCGGCGGCCTCGTCGAACCGGGCCAGCAGCTCGAACCGGGCCGATCCGTCCGGGCCGTCCACCCAGCAGCGGCTGCCGTGCCGGCTGACCGCGAACCGCTGCCGCAGCCCGTCGCGGTCCAGCACCACCGCATCGGGATCCGCGCTGACCACCCGCAGGTCGGGGAAGCCGACGACCCGGCAGCCTGCCCGGTCGATCCGGTAGTCGATGTCGTGCCGGCCGTACGACCCGGCCACGCTGTGCCGCTGGGGCTGGGTGGGAACGTTGCGCCAGCCGCTGGGCAATCCGGCCAGCACCGTGGCCTCGGCTCGCTCGGCGGCAGCGGCGGCCAGCGCGGCCGCGACCGCCGCCAACCGCTCGCCCGCCTCGTCCAGCAGCGGCTCGGCGAGATCCGGACGTTCCAGCATCGCGGTGTCGGCCGAGCCGTCCAGGAACACCGGATCGGTCAGCACCCGCACCAGCTGGTCGCGGTTGGTGATCGGGCCCCGGATGCGCGCCCGGCGTAGTGCCCCGGCCAGCCGGCGGGCCGCCGTCGTGCGATCCGGCGCGTAACTGATCACCTTCGCCAGCAGCGGATCGGCGTACGGGTGGATCACCTCGCCGGACCGGACGCCGGCATCCAACCGGAGTCCGGCCTGACCCGCCGGCAGCGCGAACTCCGTTACCGGATCGGGGAAATCCAGCGTGTGCAGGGTGCCGGCCTGCGGCTGCCAGCCAGTTGCCGGATCCTCGGCGCACAGCCGTGCCTCGATCGCGTGGCCGGACGGCCGGGGCGGCGGCCCGGCCAGTCGCTCCCCCATCGCCACCCGCAGCTGCCAACCGACCAGGTCCAGCCCGGTCACGCACTCCGTCACCGGGTGCTCCACCTGCAGGCGGGTGTTCATCTCCAGGAAGTAGCAGCCGCCGCGGGCGTCGCAGATGAACTCCACCGTGCCGGCGCCGAGATAGCCGATGCTGCGGGCGGCTGCCTCGGCCGCGCTGAACAGCCGCTGGCGCAAGCCGGGCAGCCGATCGGCCAGCGGGGACGGCGACTCCTCGATCACCTTCTGATGCCGGCGCTGGATCGAGCACTCCCGCTCCCCCAGGATCCACAGCCCGCCGTGCGCATCGGCCAGCAGCTGCACCTCCAGGTGGCGGCCACCGGCCAGGTACGGCTCGCAGAACACCCGGCCGTTTCCGAAGGCCCGTTCGGCTTCGGCTCGGGCATGCTCCAACTGCTCGGGCAGCGCGGCGAGTTCGGCTGGCGAGCCGATCAGCCGCATGCCGCGGCCACCGCCGCCGGCCGCCGCCTTGACCAGCACCGGCAGGTCGTCCTCGGTGACACCGGCCGGGTCGCAGCTCCGGCAGCACCGGCACGCCCGCCTCGGCCATCAGCTGCTTGGCACTCACCTTGTCACCCATCAGAGCGATCGCCTCGGCCGTCGGCCCGATCCAGACCAGGCCGGCTTCGGCCACCGCCCGGGCGAAGCCGGCGTCCTCGGCCAGGAAGCCGTACCCCGGATGCACCGAGTCGGCACCGGCTAGCCGGGCGGCATCGAGAATCGCCTGCTGCCGCAGGTAGGTCTCAGCCGGCGCGCGGCCGGGCAGCCGGACCGCCCGGTCGGCCTCCTCGACGTGCGCGGATCCGGCGTCCGGGTCGCTGAACACCGCGACCGTCGCCAGGCCGAGCTCGCGGCAGGCGCGGATGATCCGGCGGGCGATCTCGCCGCGGTTTGCGATCAGTACGGTGTTGAAAGGCATCTGGGCACTCACATCCGGAACACGCCGTAGCCGGCCGGCTCGGGCAGCGGCGCGTTGGCGATCGCGGACAGGCACAGGCCGAGCACCGTCCGGGTGTCCCGCGGGTCGATGATGCCGTCGTCGTACAGCATTCCGGACAGCAGCGTCGGCAGCGACTCGGCCTCGATCTGGCCGGCCACGGCCGCTCGCATGGCGGCATCGGCCTGCTCGTCGAAGGCCTGCCCGCGTGCCTCGGCGGCGGCGCGGGCGACGAGGGAGAGCACGCCGGCCAGCTGCTGGGGGCCCATCACCGCCGATCGCGCGCTCGGCCAGGCGAACAGGAATCGCGGCTGGAAGGCCCGTCCGCACATGCCGTAGTGGCCGGCGCCGTAGGAGGCTCCGACCAGCAGCGAGATGTGCGGCACCGTGGAGTTGGCCACCGCGTTGATCATCATGGCGCCGTGCTTGATGATGCCGGCCTGCTCGTACCGCTCGCCGACCATGTAGCCGGTGGTGTTGTGCAGGAAAAGCAAGGGTGTTCGCACCTGGTTGGCCAGCTGGACGAACTGCGCCGCCTTCTGCGACTCGGCACTGAACAGCACGCCACGCGCATTGGCCAGGATGCCGATCGGGTAGCCGTGCACGTTCGCCCAGCCGGCCACCAGGCTGTCGCCGTAGCGTGGCTTGAACTCGTCGAAGTCGGAATCGTCCACCACTCGGGCGAGGATCTCGCGCGGGTCGAACGGCACCCGCAGGTCGTCACCGACCACGCCGAGCAGTTCCTCCTCGCCGAAGCGCGGCGGTGCGGCCGGCAGCGGCACGGTGCCCTGCTTGCGCCAGTTGAACCGGGCCACGATACGCCGGCCGATCCGGATCGCGTCCGGCTCGTCGACCGCCAGGTAGTCGGCCAGACCGGAGACCTCGGCGTGCATCCGGGCGCCGCCGAGGGCCTCCTCCTCGGCCAGCTCGCCGGTGGCCATCCGGACCAGCGGCGGCCCGGCCAGGAAGACCTTGGACCGCTCGCTGATCATCACCACGTGGTCGGACATGCCCGGCACGTACGCGCCACCGGCGGTGGAGTTGCCGAACACCAGCGCGACGGTCGGGATGCCGGCCGCCGAGAGCCGGCTCAAATCCCGGAACAGCCGGCCGCCGGGTATGAAAATCTCCTTCTGGGTTGGCAGATCCGCCCCGCCGGACTCGACCAGTGAGATCACCGGCAACCGGTTGGCCAGCGCGATGTCGTTGGCCCGGAACACCTTCCGCAGTGACCAGGGGTTGCTGGCACCACCCTTGACCGTCGGATCGTTCGCGACGATCAGGCATTCCACGCCGCTGACCACGCCGATGCCGGTCACCATGCTGGCGCCGACCGGGAAGTCGCTGCCCCAACCGGCCAGCGGGGACAGCTCCAGGAACGGCGAATCCTGATCGAGCAGCAGTTCGATCCGCTCGCGGGCCAGCAACTTGCCCCGCTGCCGGTGCCGGGCGACGTAGTGCTCGCCGCCGCCGCGGACGGCCTTGGCGTGCTCGGCGTCGAGTTCGGTGAGCTTGGCCAGCATCGCAGCCCGGTTGGCCGCGTAGGCCTCCGAGCGCGGGTCGAGCAGCGAGCGCAACGCGGTCATCCGAGCAACTCCACCGGGATGTCTACCAACCGGCTGCGCAACCACTCGCCGAGCGCCTTGGCCTGCGGATCGAACCGCGCGGCGTAGGCCACCCCCAACCCGAGCAGATCCTCGATCACGAAGTTGACCGCGAGCACGTTCGGCAGCAAATATCGGCAGATCGGCAGCTCCGCCAGTTCCGGCAGCAGCTCCCGCAGCCGCGTCACGGTCAGGGTCGTCACCAGCCAGCGGTACGCGGCGGCCGATCGCACCCACAGGCCGAGGTTGGCCGAGCCGCCCTTGTCGCCGCTGCGGGCGCCGACCAGCGTCCCCAACGGCAGCCGGCGAGTTGGCACCGGCTCGGTGCCCGGCCGCCAAGCCGGGACGACCGGCTCCGGCAGGCCAGCAAGTTCCAGGTAGTCCGGCCCGTCGGGTACCGGTTGCCGGCCGCCGCCCGGCAGGACGGCAACCTGCCGCACCTGGTCGCGATCCAGCACGCCGGCCCGGAACACCCCGGACGGTTGAGCCGGTCCGGGCGGCGCGGTGAGGTGGAAGCCTGGGTAGCTGGCCAACGCCAATTGCACTGCCGCGTCGGAGAACCGGCGTCCGATCGCCTCGGCATCCGGGCCGCGCACCACGCAGCTCAGGATCGCGCTGGCGCCCGCCTCGGTGTCCGCGTCGGCCCGGTCGGTCCGGCGCAGCGCCCATTCCGCATCGTCCGGTATCGCCCCGGCCAGCTGCTCGCGCACCAGCTGCGCCTTCCGCTCGATCTCCAGGCCGGTCAGCACGAACTGCACCTCGTTGCGGAATCCCTCCAGGCTGTTCAGGCCGACCTTGTAGGTCGGCGGCGGCGGCTCACCGGCAGCTCCGCTGACCAGCACCCGGTCCGGGCCGTCCTGGCTCAGTTGCAGCCGGTCGAAGCGTGCGGTGACGTCCGGTCCGGGGTACCTGCCGCCGCCGATCTCGTAGAGCAGCTGGGCGGTCACCGTGCCGACGGTGACCGCGCCGCCGGTGCCCGGCTGCTTGGTGATCACCGCGGAACCGTCCGCGTGCAGCTCCGCGACCGGAAAACCCGGCCGGCGCAGGTCGGCCAGCTCGGCGAAGAACGCGTAGTTGCCGCCGGTCACCTGGGCACCGCATTCGATCAGGTGGCCGGCCACCACCGCGCCGGCCAGCGCGTCGTAGTCGGTCGGTGCCCAGTCGAAGTGCGCAGCGGCCGGTCCGAGCACCAGCGAGGCGTCGGTGACCCGCCCGGTGACCACGATCTCGGCACCGGCCCGCAGGCAGGCCGCGATCCCCCAGCCGCCGAGGTAGGCGTTGGCGGTCAGCGGCTGCCCGAAGCCGAGCCGGACGGCGTCCGCGCTCAGGTCGTCACCCTCGACGTAGCCGACCCGGACGCTCAGCCCGAGCCGGTCGGCCAGCTCACCGATCGCCGCGGCCAGGCCGGCCGGGTTCAGTCCGCCGGCGTTGGTGACGATCCGCACACCTCGCCGAAGCGCGTCGGCCAGGCACGGTTCGAGCTGGCGCAGGAACGTGGTGGCATATCCCAGCGCGGGATCCCGGCGCCGGTCCCGGCCGAGGATCAGCATGGTCAGCTCGGCCAGGTAGTCGCCGGTCAGCACATCCAGCTCGCCGCCGGCCAGCAGCTCGGCCAGCGCGCTGAAGCGGTCGCCGTAGAAGCCGGAGAAGTTGGCGATCCGCAGCGGTCGGTTGTCGGGTGACCGGCCGGTCATCGGCCGGTACCCGGTGGCCCGGCGAAGGCCTGGACGATCTCCAGCCAGGTGTCGGTCTGCGGGCCGGTGGCGACCAGGGCCAGCTCTCGACGAGATCGGCGCTGGACGGCAAGCAGGCAGAAGTCGAACGCCGGACCGGTCACCGACTCTCGCGCGTCGGGCGGGCCGTACTGCCAGCAATCGCCGTCCGGCGCGATCAGCTCGATCCGGAACTCCTCGGCCGGCACTGGCAAACCGTGCAGCCGGAAGGCGTAGTCGCGGGTGCGCACGGCCAGCCTCGACACGTGCCGGAGCCGGTTCGTCGGCGTCGGCTGGCCGCCCAGTGCCTCGGTGACGTCGAGCCCGTGCGCCCAAGTCTCCATCAGCCGCGCGGTGGCCATCGAGGCCGGGCTCATCGGCGGTCCGAACCAGGCCAGCTTGCGGCCCGGTCGCACGCCGGCCAGCCGCTCGGCGAGCTCGTTCCGGACGGCCCGCCAGCCGGCCAGCAACTCCGGCGGTGGCATCCCGGCACCGGCCGCCGCGGCGTCATCGACGAAGGAATGCGGATGGGCGGCGACCTCGCGCAGCACCTCGGCCAGCTGGGCGGGTTGCTCGATGGCCAGCAGCACCAGCCGGTCCGTCCAGTGCAGGTGCGCGATCTGGTGGGCGATAGTCCAGCCGGCGGCCGGGGTGGGTGTGGCCCAGTCGGCCGCGGGCAGCGCAGCCACCAGGGCGTCCAGCTCGTCGCCCTCGGCGGCCAGGTCGGCCAGCACCAGGTCAGCGGTCGTCGGCTCTGCCATCCGGCCAGCCTGGCACCGAAGAGCAAAACAAGCAAGCGTGCTTGTTTTGGTCCCGGGCGGGCCGCCGGATGGTCCGACGTAGGCTGGCCGGTGATCGACGTTCGCACAAGGAGGCACGTGGAAATCCCGGCATTCACCACCCGGCCCGACCTGCGCGGCGACTTCGGCATGGTTGCCAGCACCCACTGGCTGGGCACCGCGGTCGGCATGAGCGTGCTGGAGCGCGGCGGCAACGCCGCCGACGCGGCGGTCGCCACCGGGTTCGTGCTGCAGGTGGTGGAACCGCACCTGAACGGGCCGGGCGGCGAGGTGCCGATCCTGCTCTGGGATCCGGCGCAGCAGCGGGTTCGGGTGATCGCCGGGCAGGGTGTGACACCGGCCGCGGCCACCATTGCCCGCTACCGCGACGAGGGATTGACCATGGTGCCGGGCACCGGCCTGCTGGCCGCCACCGTGCCGGGGGCGTTCGGAGCGTGGCTGCGGCTGCTCGCCGACTGGGGAACCTGGCGGCTTCCCGACGTGCTCGAACCGGCGATCCACTATGCCGAACAGGGGTTTCCGGTGCTGCCGGCAATCCGCGACACCATCGAGCGGGTGGCCGGCACGCTGGCGTCGGACTGGCCGTCGTCGGCGGCCAGCTGGCTGCCGGGCGGGTCCGTGCCGGCCGCCGGCAGCCGGCTGCGCAATCCGGCCCTGGCCGCCTGCTGGCGCCGGCTGCTCGCCGAGAGCTGCTCGGCCGGCGCGTCCCGGGAGGCCGAGATCGAGGCGGCCCGCCGGACGTTCTACAGCGGCTTCATCGCCGAGGCGATCGCCGAGCACGTGCGCCGGCCGGTGCGCGACGCCTCCGGCGAGCGGCACGCCGGGGTGCTCACCGCCGACGACCTGGCCGGCTGGAGCTGCCCGGTAGAGGATCCGGTCACCTTCGACTACCACGGCTACCGGGTGTGCAAGACCGGCCCGTGGGGGCAGGGGCCGGTCTTCCTGCAACAGCTGTCCCTGCTGGCCGGCTACGACCTCACCGAGGCCGGGCTGCTCACCGCCGACTACCTGCACACCGTCGTCGAGTGCGCCAAGTTGGCCTTCGCCGACCGGGAAGCCTGGTACGGCGGCGACGGCTCCACCCCGATGGCGCAGCTGCTGAGCGAGCCGTACGCCACCGACCGCCGGCGGCTGGTGGGCGAGGACGCATCGCTGGAGCTGCGACCCGGTTCACCGGGCGGCCGGACGCCGCGATTGCCCGTCCCAGAAGGGGAATCTGAGTCGACGCCGGTAGGCGGAGCCGGCGAGCCGACGGTGGACGCGCGCGGCGGCACCCGGGGCGACACCTGCCATCTGGACGTGGTGGACCGGTGGGGCATGTCCATCTCGGCCACGCCGAGCGGCGGCTGGCTGCAGAGCTCACCGATGATCGCCGAGCTCGGCTTCTGCCTCGGCACCCGGGCGCAGATGACCTGGCTGACCGACGGGCTGCCGTCCTCGCTGCGACCCGGCGTGCGACCCAGGACCACGCTCAGCCCGTCGCTGGCGCTGCGCGACGGCCAGCCGTACCTCGCCTTCGGCACGCCCGGCGGCGACCAGCAGGACCAGTGGTCGCTGCTGTTCTTCCTGGCCCACGTGCACTTCGGGCTCAGCCTGCAGCAGGCCATCGACGCACCGATGCTGCACACCACCCACTTTCCCAGCTCGTTCTGGCCACGGACCGCCGTCCCCGGCGAGCTGATCGCCGAGAGCCGGCTGGATCCGGCCGTCATTGCCGAGTTGCGGCGGCGCGGACACCGGGTGCAACTGGCCGGCGACTGGTCACTCGGCCGGCTCAGCGCGGCCGGCCGGGAACCGGAAACCGGCTTCCTGCGCGCGGCCGCCAACCCGCGCGGCGGCGCCGGCTACGCAGCCGGCCGATAGCGCGCCGACGTTGCGGATCGTCAGCTGCCTGCAGCGTGAACTGCCGGCCGGGCTGCGGGACGAGCAGCTCCGGCTGCACCGGCAGGCCTGGCCGGAGACCGAGGATGCCGGCCACGACCCGGCGCTGAACCCGCTGACCCTGATGCTGCTCGACGGCGAGAGGGTGCTGGCAACCCTGGACATTCTCAGCAAGGAGATCGAGCATCGCGGCCGGCGCTACCGGGCCAGCGGGCTGAGCGCGGTGGTCACCGATCGGGCGGCCAGAGGACGCGGGCACGGCCTGGAACTCCTCCAGCAGGCCCACCGGAGCATCGCCGAGCTCGGCCGGGACCTGGGCATCTTCACCTGCGACACGAAGCTGGCCGGCTTCTACCTCAAGGCCGGATGGCAGTTGCTGCCCGGCACCGTGCTGATCGGCGGCACGCCACAGAGCCCCTTCCCCAGCGACCAGTTCGACAAGGTCACCCTGGCCGGCTTGTTCACCGAACACGCCCGCCGGCATGCCGAGGACTTCGAGCAGGCTCGGATCGAGCTGTACCCGGGCGAGATCGACCGGCTCTGGTGAAACTCAGCGCGGCAGCGCGGCAGCGATGGAGTGTTCAACGATGGCCACGAACATCTCCTCGCTGCCCATCTTGCTCGGCAGGTGGGAGTACATCTCGAGGTTGATCGCGCCGTGCAGGGTGGCGTAGCAGGCCAGCGCGGCCCGCAACGCCTCCGGCGGCAGCGGCTCGGCGAGGGTGTCCGACCAGGCCTGCAGCTTCTTGCGCACCTCGGCGGAAAGCTCGGCCGGCCAGTCGCCGGCCGCCGGGGCGCGCTGGCGGACCAGGTCGGCCATCACTCGCAGCAGCACGCCGGAGGCGCGCATCGAGGCTTCGGTGGTCTGCTCGGTGCCGGTATAGCCGGGGATCGACGTGCCGAAGATCAGCTTGTATTCCAGGACATGCGACAGCGCCCACTTGCGGTAGGCCCGCGCCACCTCGAGGAATACGTCGTGAGTGGTGGCGTTGCGTCGTTTGGCCGCCCGCCGGTAGTGCTTGTCCAGCTCGGTGCCGAGCGCGGAGTAGGACTCGATGATCAGCGCGGTGAGCAGTTCGTCCCGGCTCTCGAAGTACCGGTACAGCGCCGACGGTGCCATGCCGAGCCGGCGAGCCACCCCGCGCAGCGAGAGATCCTGCAGGCCGGAATCCTGCAGTTCGGCCCAGGCCGCCTGCTTGATCTCGGCGATCGTCGCGGCACGCAGGCGTTCGCGACGGGTGGCGGCAACCATGTCCCGAACGTTAGCACTTCGTGAACACTGTTCGCAGTGCGAGCAGCGTATTGACATCCAAGCTCCTGTCGGAGAACACTGTTCTCCAATCGAACAACAGTCTTTCACCTGGAGTGGCCATGTTCGCCCGACTCGCCCATCTCGTGGTCACCCGTCGGCGCTGGGTGCTGGCCGGCTCGGTCGCCGTCCTGCTCGGCTTCCTGGTGCTGGCCGGCGGCACCTTCTCGGTGCTGAAGGCCGGCGGCTTCGACGACCCGGCGTCCGGCTCCAGCAAGGCCCGCACGGTGCTGGACGACCGGTTCGGCGGCTCGCCCAACCTGCTGCTGCTCATCAGCCCGGGCAGCGAAGCGAGCCTCACCAGTCCGGGCACCGTCGCCGCCGTCAACCGGACGACCCAGCTGCTCCGGCAGGACCGCGACGTGGACAGCGTGACGTCCTGGTGGAGCACCCACCAGGACGGCCTGCGCAGCGCCGACGGCCGGTCCGGGGTGATCGCGGTGCACGTCCGCGGCGAGGAGTCGGCCGCGGCGACGAGCGCCCGCCGGATCATCGACCGGACCACCACCCGGTCCGGACCGGTGACCATCCAGGCCGGCGGCGAGCTCGGCGTCGGCAACGACGTGACCAACCAGGTGGGCAAGGATCTGGCCATCGCGGAGTCCATCGCGGTGCCGATCACCCTGGTGCTGCTGCTGATCGCGTTCGGCAGCGCGGTGGCCGCCGCGCTGCCGCTCTCGGTTGGCCTGATGGCCATCGCCGGCGCGTTCGGCGTGCTCGACATCCTCGGCCATCTGACCGACGTCTCGACCTACGCGATCAACCTGACCACCGCGATGGGATTGGGCCTGGCCATCGACTACTCGCTGCTGATCGTCAGCCGGTTCCGGGAGGAGCTCGCCGCCGGCCGGCCGATAGAGGCGGCGCTGCACCGGACGCTGCGGACGGCCGGCCGGACCGTGCTGTTCTCTTCCGCGACGGTCGCGGTGGCGCTGGCCGCGATGCTGGTGTTCCCGCTGTACTTCCTGCGCTCGTTCGCCTACGCCGGCATCGGAGTGGTGCTGATCGCGATGCTGGCCTCGCTGATCACGCTGCCCGCGCTGCTGGCGGTGCTGGGCCCGCGGGTGAACGCCGGCCGGATCCGGCGGCTGTCGCGGCCGGCCCCGGCCGAGAGCCGGTTCTGGCGCCGGGTGGCCGGCCTGGTGATGCGGCGGCCGCTGGTCGCCGGCGTGCCGGTGGTCGCGGTGCTGCTGTTGCTGGGCATCCCGTTCCTGCACATCAACTTCGCCACGCCGGACGACCGGGTGCTGCCCGGGTCGCTGCAGAGCAGGCAGGTGGGCAATGTGCTGCGAGCCGACTACCCGCAGAACAGCGCGGCGGCGATCTATCCGGTGGTGCAGGGCAATCCGACGCCGGACGAGCTTGCCCGCTACGCCGGCGCGATCTCCGCGCTGCCCGGCAGCCGCTCGGTCACCAGCACCGCCGGGGTGTTCGCCGGCGGCAGCCGGACCGCGTCCGCTGAGGCCGCCGGACTGAGCCGGCCGGGCGTGCAGTACCTGGTGGTGAATGGGCCGAACGATGCCAACTCCGCCGCGGCGCAGCGGTTGGTGCTCCAGATCCGCGCGGTGCCACCGCCGGCCGGCAGCAGGGTGGATGTCGGCGGCGCACCGGCCGAGCTGGTGGATTCCAAGGACGGCATCGCGGCGGGCCTGCCGTGGGCGATGGGCTGGATCGCCATCTCCACCTTCGTGCTGCTGTTCCTGTTCACCGGAAGCGTGCTGTTGCCGCTGAAGGCGCTGGTGCTGAACGTGCTCAGCCTGTCCGCCGTGTTCGGAGCGATGGTGTGGATCTTCCAGTACGGCCACCTGTCCGGCCTGCTGGGCTTCACGCCCGGACCGATCAACACCTCGATGCCGGTGCTGCTGTTCTGCATCGCGTTCGGACTGTCCATGGACTACGAGGTGTTCCTGCTGTCCCGGATCTCCGAGCTGCACGCGGCCGGGGCCGGCAACACCGAGGCGGTGGCCGGCGGCCTGGCTCGTACCGGCCGGATCGTGAGCACCGCCGCGGCCCTGCTGTCGGTGACCTTCCTGGCCTTCGGCACCAGCCGGGTGAGCTTCCTGCAGCTGTTCGGCATCGGCACCGCGATCGCCATCGTGCTCGACGCGACGCTGATCCGTGGCGTGCTGGTGCCTGCCTTAATGCGGCTGGCCGGCCGGTGGAACTGGTGGGCACCGCGTCCGCTGGCCCGGCTGCACCGGCGGGTGGGATTGTCCGAAGGACCGATCGAGCCGAGCACCGAGCCGGTGCTGGCCACCGCCTAGCGGACCGGCGCTGGCTCCAGGGTTTGCACGTACGGCAGCGCCCAGCTCAGCGCCTGCGCGGCGGTCGGGTCGAGGTCGGATGGCTCGGCCGGCGACCGCTCGCCACAGCCGCGCTGGTAGTCGATCACCTCCGCGACCAGCCGGCCGAGCGGCGAGCGGAACTCCAGCGCCGCCGCGCGAAGCTCCGGGGCGAACGGCAGCGCGCCGATCTGCTCGGCCGAGGCGCCGGTGAGGATGTCGATGCAGGACACCAGCCCGGCGGTGAACGCCTGCTCGCCGGTGGCCAGCTCGCGCCGGACCGCGAGCAGCTCGCACATCCGGGCCCGCACCAGTGCCGTCGCCATCGCATCCGGGGCGATGTCGCCGCTGTCGCGCAGCAGCAGCAGGGCCAGCCAGCGACGCAGCCGGACGGTGCCGAGCAGCACCAGCGCCTCGCGCACGCTGCGCACCGGGCGGCGAACCCCGTACCGGGTGCCGATCGAGGCCAGCTGCAGCAGGTGCACCGCCAGCCCGGGCTCGTGGTTGAGCACCTGCTCCAGCTGCCGCAGTTCCAGATCCTCGGTCAACACGGTGGCGGCCAACTCCAGCCGGCCGAGCTGGGAGGAGACGATCTCCTGACCGCGCACCTGCTGCGGACGCTGCAGGGCGTAACCCTGGAAGAGCTCGAAGCCGAGCGAGCGACAGAAGTCGATGTCCTGCTCGGTCTCGACCTTCTCGGCCAGCAGCCGGACGCCGAATCGGCGGCAGGTGGAAGCCAGTTGGCGCAGTTGCTGCCGGTCGGTGTGCAGCACGTCCAGCTTCACGATGCTGGCCAGCCGCAACAGCTCGTCCGCGCCGTCGAACCACTCGAAGTCGTCCAGGGCGAGCTGGTAGCCGGCCCGGACCAGCCGCTCGCAGCCCAGCAGCACCTCCGGGTCGGGCTGCACGCTCTCCAGCACCTCGATCACCGTGCGATCGCTGGGCAGCGCGACCTCGTAGCTGCCGACCAGCAGTCCGCGATCGGCGTTGCAGAAGATGTACTTGTCGCCGACCAGCTGATCGATGCCGATGCTGTGCGCACCGAGCAGCACGTGCGCGGTCATCTGGTCGCCGGTGAAACCGGCCGAGACCACCTCCACCGAGCGGTACAGCAGCTCGTAGCCCATGATCTCCCGGTCAGCGGTGAAGATGGGCTGTCGAGCGATGACCAGCTCAGTCGTGGACATCGCGCCGATCCTCACGAGCCGGACCAGGATCGGTCCGGCGGAGCTGCCTTGGCACGCTCGACCTATCGGCCGGCTGGAACGGATGCTGAGCGTGGCCAGCCCCGCCGCCGGTCAGCCCAGCAGCGCCGCCGGTCAGCCCAGCAGCGCCTTGCCGTACCAGTCCCCCGGCCCGCTCAGGCCGGGCGGAATCGCGAACAGCGCGCTGCCGACGTGCTTGATGTATTCGTTGAGCGCGTCGTGCTGGCCGAGCCGGCGCTGGATCGGCACGAACTGCCGCCGCGGATCGCGTTGGTAGGCGAGGAAGAACAGCCCCGCGTCCAGCTGGCCGGTGGTCGGATCCGTGCCGTCGGTGTAGGAGTAGCCGCGTCGCAGGATCTTCTGGCCCTGGTTGGTGGCCGGCGAGGCCAGCCGGATGTGCGCGGTCAGCGGGATCACCGGCGCGCCGTCGGCCCGGTTGGCGGACAGGTCGGGTTCGTCGAACTCGGCATGGCCGGTCAGCGGCGCGCCGGTGTCCTTGCGGCGGCCGAACACGCTCTCCTGGTCGGCGAGGAAGTCGGCATCCCAGCTCTCCAGCAGCATCCGGATCCGCCTGGCGACCAGGTAACTGCCGCCACGCATCCACGGCTGGTCGGTCTCCTCGCCGACCCAGACGTAGGTGCCGAGCTGGCCGGCGTCCTCGGCCTTGATGTTGCGGGTGCCGTCCTTGAAGCCCATCAGGTTGCGCGGCGTGGCTTGGCTGAGCGAGGTGGTCGAGGTGCGGCCGAAGCCGAGCTGGGACCAGCGCAGCACCGCGGTGCCGCGGGCGATCCGGGCAAAGTTCCGAATCACGTGGAAGGCCACCTGCGGATCGTTGGCACACGCCTGCACGCACAGGTCGCCACCGCTGCGGTTCGGGTCGAGCCGGTCGCCGGGCAGCGGCGGCAGGTCGGCCAGCGCGGCCGGCCGGTGCCGGGCCAGGCCGAACCGGTCGTCGAACAGGCGGGGGCCGAAGCCGACCGTCACGGTCAGCGAGGCAGCCCCGAGCCCGAGCGCCTCACCGGTGTCGGCCGGTGGCGCCTGCGGCAGCGTCTCGGTCGGCCCGATCTGCTCACCGGCGGTCAGCCGCGCCGCCGCGGCCGCCCAGCTGCCGAGCAGCGCCCGGAGGTCCGCCACGTCCCGGCTGGTGACGTCGAAGGTGGCGAAGGCCAACCGGTCCTGGGCGGGGGTGGCGATGCCAGCCTGGTGGGCGCCGTAGAACGGCACCTTGTCGGCGACCGGCTTGTCGGTGACCGGCTTCTCGGAGCTGCCGGCAGCCGGCTCGGTGGCCCGAGCGACGCCGTAGCCGGCACCGGCGACCGCCGCCGCACCTGCCGTGCCGAGGGCCGCGGTGAGGAACGAGCGCCGGTTCGGCATCCGTTGCTCAGCCATCGACCACCTTGCTCGCCACCCGCGACAGCGGTTCGGCCACCGCTTGCACCGCCTGGGCCAGCCTGGTCACCGCCGCCTTCGACAGGGCCGGGTAGCGGACGAAGCGGGACGGCTGGCCGGCATCCCGGTAGCGGTCGAGCTCTGCCAGCACCGCGGTGAAGCCGCTGCGCACCGTGCCGGTCAGCGCGGGGTCGATCCTGGCCAGCGCCGGTGCCAGGTCGGCGAACGCCTGCTGCGAGCCTTCGACGTTGGCCTGGAAGTCGAGCAGGTCGATGTGGGAGTAGCGCTCCTCCTCGCCGGTGACCTTGCTGCGCGAGACCTCATCGAGCAGCTCGACGGCGCCGTTGGCCAGCTGGGCCGGCTGGTAGTCCAGGCCGTCGGTCAGCGTGCGCAGCCGGGTGCAGTCGGCCAGCAGCCGGTCCCCGATCGGGCCGAGGCCGGCCAACGACCGGGCTTGGAACAGGCCGTACTCGATGCGGTGGAAGCCGGTCAGCCGGCTGATCGGCACGTCGTCGGCGCGGGCGTCAATGGCCGGATCCAGGCCCTGGAACGACTCGGCCACCGGCTCGATCCGTTCGTAGTAGCGCCGGGCCTCGGCATAGCGCGCCTGGGCGGCGGCCAGGTCGGTGCCCTTGAGCGCGGCCGCCAGCGACCGCACCTGGTCCACCAGCAGACCGGTCTGCTGCTCGACGTAGTCGGCGTAGTCGGCGCTGCCCTGCTCCAGCAACGTGGAGGTGTCGCTGACCGGGGCCGCGGCGGCATCGCCGGTGACGGTCAGCGGCACCTTCTCGCTCTGCGCACCCGGGCAGTAGAGGGTGTACGTGCCGGGTGCCAGGTTGATCGAGAACGAGCCGGAGAAGCCCGGCGGCAGGTTCTCCTTCTCGCCGACGATGCGCTGGCCGTCCAGCACCTCGACCTCGGTCACCGCCGTGGCGTCGGTGTTGGACACCGTGAAGGTGATGCCGCCGGCCGCGTACTCCGGCTGGTCGGTCCGGCACTTCTCGGCGGTGATGGTCACCTTGGCGGTGCGCGAGGCGGCCCGCGGCTGGTTGCCGGGCCGCCCGTCGGCGGCTGGCTCGCGGTCGGGCGTCAGCGCGGGCACGATCAGCGCGATCGCGAACGCTGCCGCGACCGCCGCGGCGGCCGCCGCCAGCAGCACCGGCCGGCGCAGCCGCTTGCCGGCCGGCCAGCCGACGTACAGCCCGAGCGGCACCAGGTAGAGCAGCCAGCCCAGCAACTCGATCAGCACCGGCCGCGGCTGCAGTCCGAGCATGCCGGTGAGCAGCGAGGCCCGGACCGAGCCGGGCGCGATCAGCGCGCTGAGGTCGACCGTGCGCTGCTGGCCGACGTCCAGCCAGCCGGCCTCGTGCGCGCTGTGCAGCGCGCTGACCACCAGGCCGGCGGCCACCAGCACCAGCACCACGCCGGTGGCACGGAAGAACTTGGACAGGTTGAGCCGCACCCCGCCGCGGTAGATCCCGTAGCCCAGCGCCATCGCGAGGGCGATCCCGAGCGCCGCGCCCGCCCCGGCCGGCCCGGCGTTGCCGCCGTTCTGCTGGAACGCCGCGAGCAGGAACACCGCGGTCTCAAAGCCCTCCCGCAGGACGGCCAGGAACGCCATCGCGACCAGGGCGGTGGCCGAGCCGGTTGCCAGCGCTCCGGCGGCGGCCGATTCCAGCTGGCCCTTCAACTCCCGCGAGTGCCGGCGCATCCAGACCACCATGTAGGTGACCATGCCGACCGCGAGGACGGCGATGACGGTTTCCAGGCCCTCCTGCTGCCGCTGCGGCAGGTCCCGGGAAAGCACCTGCAGCGCGACGCCGACCGCCGCGCAGAGCAGCACCGCCGAGCCGATGCCGACCAGCACCCAGCGCAGCAGGTCCAGCCGGCCCCGTTGCCGCAGGAACGCCGCGACGATGCCGACGATCAGTGCGGCTTCGAGTCCTTCACGCAGGCCGATGACGAAGGTGGCAAGCATCAAGCTCCGATCGAGTTAGGTAAGCCTTACCTCACCTAGCACGGTAGCAAGCGGCACCCGGGCATGAAAAACGGCGTACCCGTGCCGACGACCGGACGTGGTCGGAGGAGCGGCCGTCAGCCGGAGTACGGGGTGGGTAGCCGGTTGGGCGGCCGGATCGGAGCCATCGGCCCGTCCCCGGTCCGCCGCGGGCCGGTCCACGGCGCGGGCACCGCGTCCAGCCGGGCGGCCAGCGCGTACGCCACCGCCTCGTAGTTGACCCGCCAGCCCCGGAAGTCTGGCCAGGCCTGCTCGGCACTGCGTTCCATCCGGAAGCTGGTCGAGGCGATCCGCTCAATGCCGGTCAGGTACTCGGCGTAGCTGAGCTGCAGAGCCGAGTCCGGGTCCGGGTCGTCGTCCACCGGCAGGCCGAAGGTGCCGGCGATCGCCTGCAGCGTGGTGAAGCCCATCCGCAGTGCCAGCCTGGCCTCCACCCGCGGCGCGCGGCTCGGTGAGAGGGCCAGCCACAGCGCCGCCGAGTCCATCACGGCGATCAGCGCGACCAGCCAGGAGCTGTAATCGCCCGGCGAGCGGAACCGAATGAGTACCGGGTAGTTGGTGTGGCTCTCCGAGACGTCGGCGGCCCACCGCTCCCACTGCAGGTAGAACTGCTCCATCATCGGGCCGTCGTCCTCGGCGGTGAAGCCGAACCGGGTGCGGGCCAGGATCTCCGGACCCCAGGCCGGCGTGCCGGCCCGTCCGGTCAGCAGCGTCACCTCCACCTCGCGACGGTTGAACGCGCTGTACAGGGTGGGCAGGTAGCCGATCTGCAACGCCACCACCACCAGGCCGGTGGCCGCGGCGAAGTAGTCCAGCCCGCTCAGCGTGGCACCCGCCGGGCCGGCGTAGCCGAGGGTGAACAGCGACGAGCCGGCCTGGGCGAAGGCATGCCCGGTGCCGTGCCGGTCGAAGGACTGCAGGATCAGGGCGAAGCCGCAGTAGAAGAGCACCAGCCAGATGGCCAGCTGGGCCAGGATGATGGTCGGGCCGTGCACGCCCAGCAGCCGCTCGCGGGTTCGATAGCTGGCACGGCGCCGGGTTGCCAGCAGGAACACCCGGTCCACGCCGCCGTTGATCAGGCGGCTGACCCGATCCCTCGAACGCCGTGGCACCACCAGCACCGACAGCACGCTCGTCCAGGCGACGAGGACCACTGCCGCGCCCAGCACGGCGCCGAGCACACGCACGCGTGCATCATGCCACCGGCCGGAAGCTGGAAGGATTCGGTGTGGAGCTGGACGACAACCTGGCCGCCGCAGCGCCGGAAAGGACACCGCCGATGTCAGCCGTCCAGCCAGCCAGCGCCACCGCCGACCGCACTCGGATCGTGCTCCGGCCGCTTGCCTCACCGATGCCGCTCGGCTTCTTCGCCTTCGCAGTGGGCATTGCCCTGACCAGCCTGCTGGATCTCGGCGTCTTCGCCGAGCCATACGCCCACCAGGTGGCGGTGCTGCTGCTCGCCTTCACCGCACCGCTGGAGATGCTGGCGGCCGTGTTCGCGATGCTGGCCCGGGATCCGGGGGCGGGCACCGCGCTGTCGGTGCTGGGAGCCGCCTGGATCGGCACCGGGCTGGGCATGCTGCTCGCCCCGCCGGGTGCGACCAGTCCGGTTGCCGGCGCGTTCTCGCTCTGCCTGACCGCCATCCTGCTCGTCCTCGCTGGGGCGGCCAGCAACGGCAAGCCGGCCCTGGCCACCCTGCTGGCGCTGTCCACCCTGCGGTTCGCGGCCAGTGGCCTGCACCAGCTGCTTGCCAGCCACCGCTGGGCGATGGTGGCCGGCGCGCTCGGCATGCTGATCGCGGCGTTCAGCCTCTACGGCGGGCTGTCGCTGCTGCTGGAGGACAGCCTGGGCCGCACCGTGCTGCCGACCGGCCGGCGTGGGCGGGCCCGGGAGTCCATCGAGGGTGGCTTCGAGGCCCAGCTGGCGCAGCTGGAGACCGAGGCCGGCGTCCGCAACCAGCTGTAGCGTTGACCGGCATGCCAGCCGAGCCGGTTGCCGGCACCTCGGCGCCCCACCCCCAGTCGCAGTCGCAGCCTGCCGCCGCCGAGTACCGGGCGGCCGACCTGGCGGTGTTCTACGCCGGCGCGGACCTCAGCCTGGTGCACAGCCGGGACAGCGGCGCGGCGGCGTTCTACCGCGCGGGCACCGTGGATCTGCTCACCTCGCTGCGGGATTTCCGCACCCTGGACGGCCACCTCCGCGACTACCTGGCCGGCCGGCCCGGGACACCCGTCAACGCGGTGCGCCGGGAGCTGGTCCAGCTGAACCGAGCCGGTTTCCTGGTCTCCCGCGAGGAGATCCTGGCCGGCGTCCCCGCCGAGCCGGCCGGCCAGCCGATCAGCACGGTCGGCTTTCCCACCTGCGGCCGGCCGGAGCTGCTGCGCCGGGCGGTCACCAGCTACGCCGACAACTGCGCCCGGCACGGCAGGACGCCGTCCTTCGCGGTGCTGGACGACTCGCCGGAGCCGATGGCCGAGCGGTGCCGGAGCATGCTGACCGAACTCGGGCCCACGCTGGACCTGGAGATCCGCTACGCCGGGCCGGCCGAGAAGGCTGATTTCGCCCGGGAGCTGGCCGAGGCTGGCGGCGTTCCGGTGGAGGTCGTCCGCTACGCCTGCCTGGGCGAGCGGCGTCCCGGCGTGCCGACGGTGGGCGCCAACCGCAACAGCTTGCTGCTGCACGCCGTCGGTGAGCGGCTGTTCAGCGCCGACGACGACACGGTGTGCCGGCTGGCGGCCGCTCCCGAGCGGGACCGGCAGGTATTGCTCACCGATGCCGGCAGCCAGTTGGACAGCTGGTTCTTCGGCGATCGGGACGAGGCGTTCGGCTTCCTGGACTATGCCGAGCCGGATCTGCTCGGCCTGCACGAGGAATTCCTCGGACGTGCACCCGCCGCCGTGCTGGCGTCCGCCGGCGGGCTGGCCGACTTCACCGACACCTCGCCGGCACTGCTGCGCCGGTTGCGCAGCCGGCCCGGCCGGATCCTGGTGACCGGCAACGGAACCGTCGGCGACTGTGGCTGGGACAACCCGGATTTCGCACTGTTCGCCGAGGGCGCCAGCTTCAATCGGCTGACCCGCTCAGCCGAGCACTTCGGTCGGGCCCGGGCCAGCCGGGAACTGGCGCAGGCGGTGCGGCAGCCCGTCATCACCGGCTCGCCGGATCCGCGGCTGGCCATGTGCATCGGGCTGGACAACACCGAGCTGCTGGCTCCCTTCCCGCCGGACGGACGAGCCGAGGAGGTGGCCTTCGGAGCCATCCTGGCCTGTTGCTTCCGCGACGGCTACGGCGCCCACCTACCCTGGCTGGCCCAGCACGATCCCATCGGGGAAAGGCGATTCTCCGACGAGCCGCCGTTCGTGATCGGCTTCGGCAGCTGGTTGCCGGCCTGCATCGGGCGGTTCGACCCGGGCAGCGTCCGCGACCCGGCCGGCCGGTTGCGCGGGCTCGGCGAGTTCCTCGAGGGTCTGGGCCGCTGGCCGGCCGAGCAGTTCGACGACTTCGCCCGCATGATCCTCTGGGAAAGCATGAGCGCGCTGGTCGAGGCCCTGACCGCACGCCTGGACGGCGCCGAGCCGGTTCCCGACTTCTGGGCCGCCGACGCCCGCCGGTTCATCGCGGCGGCTCGCCGGCAGGCGCTGGCGCCGGTGGCTGGCCTGTATTCGCACGAGGGCGGCCGGTCCGGGCTGCAGCGGTCACTGGTTCGCTTCGGTGAGCTGCTGTGCTGGTGGCCGCGATTGGTGGCCGCGGCCGCCGAGTTGCGCTCGGCCGGCCGGCGGCTGGCGCGTCCGGTAGCCGGCGGAGAGGAGCGGGGACAGCCATGAGCCTGCCCAGCCAACTGCAGCGAGCACAGGCCATCGAGCGCTACCTGGCCGAGCATCCGGTCCGCAAGTTGCAGATCGGAGCCGGCGGCAACGTGCTGCCCGGCTGGTTCAACACCGACCTGCGACCGGCCGCCGCCGGGATCAGCTTCCTCGACGCGACGGTGCGATTTCCTTTTGCGGACGGGGTATTCGACTACGTGCTGACCGAGCACCAGATCGAGCACATCCGCTTCGACCGTGGCCAGCACATGCTGGCCGAGTGCTGGCGGGTGCTGCGCCCGGGTGGCCGGATCCGGATCGCCACGCCGAGCCTGGAGGTGCTCGCCGGGCTGGTCACCGAGCAACCGAACGAGGCCCAGCGCGGTTACATCGAGGCCATCTCGGCGTCCTACCTGGCGCCGGGGCTGCCGGCCAGCGCAGCCGGGGTGGTCAACAACGCCTTCCGGAACTGGGGACACCAATTCCTCTACGACCGTCCGACGCTGCTGGCCGCACTGGCCTCCGCCGGCTTCACCGATGCGGCCTTCACGGCCCCCGGGCAGAGCGAGGACGAGCATTTCCGGGGCGTCGAGGGGCACGGCGACTTTCTGGGCGACGAGCAGACGAACCAGTTCGAAACCATGGTGGTCGAGGCCCGCCGCGCCTGACCGAACGCCGATAGCGCCAGTGTTGGCCTTCGCCGGGTCTTGTCGTGTCTGCAGGCTGGGCGTAGCCTTTTGTTCCATACCGAAATGCCTGGCTTTCGGCCGGAGAAGAGGTAGCAGTCATGGATAGCAAGCTGTTCGCATTCCGGGTAGCCACACCGATCGAGTACATCAGCGACGAGCCGATGGATTTCAGCTACGACCCGCAGAGCCAGACCTCGGTGTGGACCGGCAGCGGCGAAGCATTGGCCACGCTGCACTGCACCACGGTGACCTCGGGGCGGGCGAGTTGCAACGCCTACGGCAGCTACTGCAACGCCTGGGGCGGGTCCGGCCACAAGCGCTGCGACTCCTGAGTCTCTGAACGGCGGCGGGTTCTCCTGGAGTCCGCCATCGTCGGTGACTCGGCGCTTCGGTAATTTGGGCGGCGGCTGCTGGAAGGGTGACTTCCGGTGAGCCACGTCCGCGGACGCTAACGCGGGCCTTCCAGCGCATCCCTGTTGTAATCCCGGAAGGCCTGCGTGGCGTTCAGTTGCGGGAACGGAAGATCCGGCACCGGCAGCCGCAGGAACTCACACAGCGGCTGCCAGCCCTCGCTGACCCGGTAATCGAGCAGCCGGTCGGCCGGCACCGAATCGCGCACCTGCTGGTTGTGCCGCTCGTAGACACCGATCGCGAATCGCCGGTCGGAGAAGCGGCCGGCGAAGGTATCGGTCCAGATCCGGTTCTCGTAGAGCACCGACGGCGGCCGGCCGGTGGAACCGGCCGTCGCCAGATAGTCGTCGGTGGCGGTCTTCAGGCTGTACAGGGTGTTCAGCACACTGTCGTACCAGCGGTCCGGGTCGCGCACCGTCAAGATCACTTTCGCCTGGTCGAAGGTGGCCATCAGCTCGCGGTAGTACAGGCAGCCGGGCCAGTCCACGGTGGCCCGGTAGTTGGCGTACAGCCGGCGCCAGTCCACCGGCGCGCCATCCCCCGCGGCGGCCCAGAGCCGGAAATGCTCCGGGTTCTTCACCATCTCCGTCATGTGGTAGCAGGGCGCGTAGCCGAGGAATTCCAGCGCTGCCTTCAACGACATGGTGCCGGTCCGACCGAAGCCGGCACCGATCACCTGCAGTTCGCCCAGCGGCCCCCGCACCGGGGTCGGCGGCCGGCCGGCCGCCGCGTCCGCCCGACGCTGGCCCAGCCGAGCCGCGAAGCTGCGGGCCGGACGGTCCTCAGACATACCGCCGCAGCGAACGCATCGGATTGGCCCCGTTCTCCCAACGCTTGACGATGGCGGCCCAGTGCGGCGAGCGCAGCCCACCGCGTGCGGTCACCCGTCCCTCGGCATCGACGTGGCAGAAGTACGGCGTGAGCCCGCGCGGGTTGTACAGCGCCAGGAAGTCGGAGCGGCTGCCGGCGGCGATGAGCAGTCGCACCCCGGTGACCTCCGCGTGCTGCTCGGCGATGGCCGACAGCCACACCTGGGTTTCCGGCGTGCTGCTGTCGCTGACCAGCACCAGTTCGGCGGAGGCGGAGGCACGCGCCTTCGGTGCCAGCCTTGCCAGATCCGGCACTTCACGGGCGCACGAGCCGCAATGCGGCGAGACGAAGACGAACGCCGTTTCCCGGCCTTGGTAGTCGGCCAGTCGTACCAGGTGGCCCTCGAAGTCCCGGCTGCGGAAGTCAGGTGCGGGCGAGCCGATCTCCAACTCCGGCAGGCTTTCGCGCAGCGCGTCCAGCCGCTCGGCCCGCTGGTGCGAGCGCACGTACTGCACCGAACGCAGGGTGAGCGCGAGGTTGAGCAGCAGCACCAGCCAGGTCGCGATGGCGAAGGCTGCCCATCCGGAACTCACTGGCTTCTCCCGCTACTCGAGGACGTAGGGCTTGCGTAGCAACTCGACGATATCCTCCGAGTTGGTCACGATCAGGAAGAAGCAGCCGGCCATCAGGCCCAACAGCACCACCACCGCTGCCCCCGGCCGGCCGTCGGCGATCGGATGGCTGACCAGGCCGGCCACGCAGCAGGCCACCAGCACCGCGTTGCGACCGACGTCGTACCAGCTGATCGGCCGCTCGCTGGTGCCGAAGCAATTGCAGCTGACCCCGGGATTGCGGCGCAATGCCGCGATCAGCACCACGCTGAACAGCAGCAACAGCAGCACACCGAGTACGAACCCGACCGGCGCCAGCGCGCCGGGCAGCATGCCGAGGGCCACCAGGCTCTCGGCCGCCACGGTGCCGAGCGCCGCCGGCCGGATCAGCCGGGGCGGCAGTGCGTGCAGGTCGGCGACGGCCTGCCGGAAGCCCGCCAAATCCCTGGCCTTGCCGGCGGCGGAGGCGAGGAAGGTGATGCCGATGCTCCACCGGCAGAACAGCAGCACGTAGTCCGACAGCACGGGCGACTCCTACTCCTCGATCTCCCAGTGGGCTTGGCCACTGTCCAGCGAGCCGTCCGGGCCGGCCTGTCGAATCGTGTTGCAGGCAAGGAAGCCGGCTGCCGCGATTATCCCGAACACCCTGGCCCCGGGTTCGCCCTCGGCGCTGCCCGCGCCGACCTCGAGCCGGGCGAGTTGCCGCGCCATCGCCCACAGCAACTCCTCCTCATCCGGGTCCGGCTCGACCGTGCGCAGGCCGAGCCGCCGCACGTCGCGCCGGGTGAGCACGTAGTCGTGCGCGTGATAGCCGGCGACCAGTTGCTCGACGATCCGGGCCCGTTCCCGCTCGTCGGGCAGCTGGAAGCTGAGCAGCTCGTCCGCGACCTGGCGGATCAGCTTGTCCAGGCGATAGAAGGTGGCCAGCGAGGCCGGGAAGATCCGTTGGCTGAGCATCGCCAGCAACTGCAGGCCGTCCTCGGGACGCTGCACGCCGAACCAGTCGCGCGCCATGCTCGGGAAGGCCCGGATGTCCTCGCTAGACAGGGTGCCCGGTACGCCCGGCGCCTGCGACTCGGTGGCACCCATGTTGGCGTCCAGCGGACCGAGTTCGGCGAATCCGGACAACACCAGGCCATCGGCGGCCAGGCACAGCAGGGTGCCGGCCGAGCGGGCCCGCTGCGGCACCAGGATGGTGAGCCGGTCGGTGAACTCGCGCAGCAGCAGCGCCGCCTGCCGCGCGCTGGCGACCGTGCCGCCGTAGCTCGACAGCACCAGGTCCAGCCGCTCGCCGCGGCCGATTCGGCTCAGGCAGCGATGGAGCACCGGCACCAGGTCGGTGGCCAGCGTGCCGTGGCTGAGTACTGCCGGGTTGCCCCGGCGGGCCTGCAGCCGCGCCAGCAGCGACTGCAGCTCGGCAACCTCGGGCGTCATCGGGCGGCTCCGGTCTGGTCATCGGCGGGCTGGTGGGCGGCAGGTTGATAGGCAGCGGAATGCAGCCGGAACATCTCGGCGTACTCGCCGGCCAGCCGCATCAGCTCCTCATGCGAACCCTGCTCGGCCAGCTGGCCGTCCCTGAGAACCAGGATCCGGTCGGCGCGACGCACGGTGGAATACCGGTGCGAGATCAGGATGGTCGTGCGCTCCAGCCCGGCCTCGTCGTCCAGCAGCCGCTCGAAGAAGGCCCGTTCGGCCCGGACGTCCAGCGCGGCGGACGGCTCGTCCAGGATCAGCACCGGCGCGTTGCGCAGCAGCGCCCTGGCCAGCGCGACCAGCTGGCGCTGGCCGCCAGACAGCTCGTGACCCCGCTCCCAGAACCGGCCGAGCACCGTGTCGTAGCCGTCGGGCAACTGCTGCACGACCCGATCCAGGCCGCTGCGCCGGGCCGCCGCCCGGATGCCTTCGACGTCGGCCAGCCGGCTCAGCTCGCCGAAGCCGACATTCTCCAGCGCCGAGAAGTGATACACCACGAAGTCCTGGAAGACGACGCTCAGCGCGGCTCGCAGTGCCGGCCGGTCGAGCGTGGTGAGGTCGATGCCGTCGAGCAGGATCCGGCCGGCCGACGGGTCGTAGAGGCCGGCCAGCAGCTTCACCACGGTGGACTTGCCGGCGCCGTTGTTGCCGACCAGGGCGATCGATTCACCCGGCTCGATGGTGAAGCTGAGATCGGCCAGCACCATCCGGTCCGTCCCCGGATAACGGAAGCCGACCTGCTCGAAGACGATCCGCGGTGGCCGGGTCAGCTCGATCCGACCGGTTCCGCGCGGTGCCTCGACGGCCGGCGTGGTCGCCAGGTAGCCGAACAGCCGGCTGGCATACAGGTTGCTTTCGTGCAGTGACCCGACGGTGAGCGCGATGCCGGGCAACGCACCGCCGAGTTGCAGGATGGCCAGCATGTACTGGTTGAACTGGCCCACCGAGATGTGCGCGTGCAACGCCTGGACGGCGGTGTAGGCGATCAGGGCGATCTGCGCGGCAGCCAGCAGCAGGCCGACCGGCAGCGAGTACTTGAGTTCGCGGGTGATCAGGCTGCGGTTCTGCCGGTAGAGCTGTTCGAGCAGCAGGCGCAGCCGGCCGTGCAGCAGTTCGCGCAGGCCGAACAGCCGGATCTCCTTCGCCGGTTGGTCGGAGACCAACAGCGTGTTCAGGTACTGCCGGCGGCGTTCAAGTTCGGCCCGGCCACTGACCAGCTCGACCTGGGCGGAGCCGTACCAGGTGGAGACCCACAGTGTCGGCAACGCGGCGAGCACCAGCACGACGACCAGCCAGGGATGCCAGAGCAGCAGGATGATCCCGAGCGAGATCAGCGTGATGAAGCTGGCGGCGGTGTGCATGAGTTCTTGCAGCATGGTGTGCGGCCGGTACGGCGCCTCGTCCGCGATCGTGCGCATCCGGTTGTGGAACGTCCGGTCCTCGAAGGTGGCCAGGTCGGCCTGGCCGGCGTGTTCGGCGATCAGTAACTGCACCTGGTTGGCGATCCGGGTGCCGTGCAGCTCCGAGACCACCTGGCCCAGCCGGTCGGCCAACTGCCCCACCAGGTTGACGGCGGCCAGCAGCACCAGCAGGGCCAGGAAGTGCGGCGCGCCGGATAGGCCGGCATGGGCGGCGGAGTTCCGGTTGGCGTCCACCAGGGTCTGCAGCAATGCCGAGACGACCAGGATGTTCACGGCCGGCAACGCGCCGGTCAGCAGGGTCAGGCCGATCGAGGACAGCACCAGCCCCGGACTGGACCGCCAGATCAGCCGGCTGAGCGGCTTGGCGGTGGACAGGTAGCCGCGGGCTGCCCGCAGCCGGCCGCCGGACGAGTCGGGTCGCACGCTGCCTCCTTTCCGTCGCCTGCTGCCCGGCCTCAGGAGTTGGCACCCCGGATCAGGCAGTGCACGAGTGCGTCGGTCATCGCCAGCTGTGGCACCTTCTGTTCGATGAACATGAACTGGCCGTTGGGGTTGTTCTCGACGAAGACGTAACGGCCGTCCGGCGTGAGGATCAGATCCAGCGAGCTGAAGTTGAGCCCGTAGCTGCGCACCAGGGCCAGGCAGCGGTCGGCGACCTCGGCCGGCAGGGTGGCCTCCGCGTAGGGGATATCGACGTCGTAATGCCGCCAGTCCAGCGCGGTCCGCTCGTCGGCCTGGGAGTGGATCTCGGCGGCGAACACCTCGTCACCGATGACGGTCACCCGGATCTCCAGTGCCTTCGGCACGTACTCCTGGAACAGGCAGGGCACCAGCTGCACCGATTCCAGCAGCTCCAACTCCGACTCGCCGATCAGCGTGGTCATCGTCTGGTACGGCTCGAGGTACTCCTCCGGGTACTTGCGGGAGACCGTGACCGCGCCGAGGAACGGGTCGGTCATCACCTTGAAGATCATCCGGCCGCCCACCGCCGCGAAGAACCGCCTGACCTCGACCGGATCGGTGGTGATCAGGGTGCGCGGCACCTCGAAACCGAACCGGGCCGCCCGCTGCAGTTGCTCGCCCTTCCAGGACGCCTGCCGGATGTGCTCGGGGTGGCTGATCCAGTAGCAGTCCAGGCAGGCCCACAGGCTGCGCAGGGCGTGATCCACCTCATCGGTGGCGAATTCCCGTTCCTGCAGGCTGAGATCCTCCGGCAACCCGAACCAGGCCGGCCGGCGCCACCAGACCGAGCGGACGTCCGCGGCCTCGATCCGGCGGCCGTTGGTGAGGATCTCGATGGTGGCGCTGAACGAGTCGCGCCAGCTCATCGAGATCCGGGTGTTCGTCGGTATGTCATCGGTGTTCAGCCGGATGGCCTCGTAGCCCTGCCGTTCCAGCGCGATGATGCCGTCGTCGGCGTGCGGATCGTCGATCTGGGTGACGATGACGATCTGGTCCTTGGCCACGAAATCCTCCGCGGAGCGGTTCTGCGCCGGCGGGGTGCCGGCCGGTGCAAACGGTGATCTCCATCCTGCCCTCACCAGAGCGTGCAGTCACGCGTGACCGATCGGCCGTCAGCGGGTTCGGCGCCAGACCACGGATTCCCACGGCTGCAGCAGCAGCTCGGGCGGCGACCCAGGGGGTTGGTCGGGCAGGTTGGTCAGCACTTGCGTGGCCGCGGCCCAGCCCGGATCCAGCGGCAGTTCGGCCCGGACGGTTTCGCCCGACAGGTTGGCCGCGACCAGCAGTTCGGCTTCCCGGCCGCGACGCAGGAACGCCCAGATGCGCGGATGCTCGGCCAGCAGCAACTCGAAGCTTCCGGTGGTGAGCACCGGATCGGTGTGGCGCAGCTCGATCAGTCGCCGGTAATGCTCGAAGACCGAGTCCGGATCGCCGAGCTGGCTGACCGCGTTGATCTCGGTGTGGTCGGGGTTGATGCCGATCCACGGCGTGCCGGTGGTGAAGCCGGCGCCGGGTCCGGCGTCCCACTGCATCGGGGTGCGCGCGTGGTCCCGGCTCATCCGGCCCATCGCGGCGACCAGGCCGGGCAGCTCGGCATCACCGCGCGCCACCGCCTCGGCGTGCGCGTTGAGCGCCTGGATGTCGCGGTAGTCGGTGATCGCGGCGAACGGCGCGTTGCGCATGCCGAGTTCGTCGCCCTGGTAGACGTACGGGGTGCCGCGGTGCAGGTGCAGCACAGTGGCCAGCGTCTTGGCCGAGGCGATCCGGTACCGGCCGTCGTCACCGAACCGGGACACCGTCCGCGGCTGGTCGTGGTTGCCGAAGTACAGCGAGTTCCAGCCCCGGCCCGCCAGGCCGTGCTGCCAGTTGGCCAGCGAAGCCTTGAGCGCCGGCAGCGAGAGCTCGCGCAACTGGTAGCGGTGGGCGCCGTAATCCAGCGACACGTGCTCGAACTGGAAGACCATGTCCAGCTCGTGTCGGGCCGGGTCGGTGAACAGCGCGGCCTCGTCCACGGTCACTCCCGGCATCTCGCCGACGGTCAGCACGTGCCCGTTCCGGCCGGCGAAGACCTCGCGGTGCATCTCGCGCAGGAACTCGTGATTGCGCGGGCCGCAGGTGAAGTGCTCATCACCGGGGCCGTATGGCGAGCCGGGTCGTGGCCGGGTGTCCGGCAGTGCGGTGTCCTTGCTGATCATGTTGATCACATCCATCCGGAAGCCGTCAACGCCGCGGTCCAGCCACCAGCGCATCATCGCGTACACGGCCTGGCGGACTTCCGGGTTTTCCCAGTTCAGGTCGGGCTGTTTGACGGAGAAGACGTGCAGGTAGTACTGCCCGGTCGGCTCGTCCCACTGCCAGGCCGAGCCGGAGAAGTGCGACTCCCAGTTCGTCGGCTCGGCACCCGGCGTGCCGGGCGGCTGGCCGGGACGCGGGTCGCGCCACCAATACCAGTCCCGCTTCGGGTTGTCCCGGCTCGAGCGGGACTCGAGGAACCACGGGTGCTCGTCGGAGGTGTGGTTCACCACCAGGTCCATGATCAGCTTCATGCCGCGCTGGTGCACCGCGGCCAGCAGTTCGTCGAAGTCGGCCAGCGTGCCGAACGTCGGGTCGATGTCGAAGTAGTCACTGATGTCGTAGCCGTTGTCGTCCATCGGCGAGCGGTACACCGGCGACAGCCAGATCACATCGACGCCGAGCCGCTGCAGGTGATCCAGCCGGCTCAGGATCCCCGGCAGGTCGCCGATCCCGTCGCCGTTGCTGTCGGCGAAGCTGCGCGGATAGATCTGGTAGACAACCCAGCGACGCCAGTCGTCGTCAGGAAGTTCGTCAGGGTCGATGTCGGTCATTGCCCCATGGTGACGGCTGCGCCGTACCGCCGCTTGCGAGCGTGCGGCACGCCTTGCCCGCCCGCGCCAGCCATCCGGCGCAGGCGGGCAACCCCCCGCTCGAGGATTCCCCTATCGGACGCTGCCTTTCGGCTCGGAGTGCGCCGCCGGCGTGACGGTTCAGGCTCGGATCCGGCGCTGCCCAGACGTTGCGATCTCAGCGGCCATGGGCGATGCAGATCAGGCTAGAACGCTGCCCGCACCCTGGCAAGAATGTGGTGTCATGCCCGGTGGGACTACTCGATCGGAACCCAGGCCGGGTACTTACCGGTACGGCCGTCGCCGGACGACCGGCCGCGCACCCGCCGGTGCAGCCAGGGCAACACGTGTTCGCGGTAGTAGCGCAGCTCGGCCGGCAGCCGCCGCCCGGTTGGCTCGGCCGCCTCGACCTGATGCGCGGCACCCGGGTGGTCGAGTGCGGCCAGTACCAGGCCGGCCACCCGCCGATGCCCTGCTGGTCCGAGGTGCAACCGGTCGGCCGACCAGTAAGGCGGCCGGCGCAGCTCGGCGTCTGCGAACGCGTTGACGAAGGTCACCCGGTGCCGAGCAGCCAGCTCGGCCACTCCGTCGCTCAGCGCGGCACCCCGGCGGTGGATGGTGGCGCCGAACGGCAACCGGTCGGATGGATCGGCGCCGGAGATCAGCACCAGCCGCACCCCGGCGTCCAGCACCTGCCGGACGGCCAGCTCGGTGAGTTCCAGCAACTGGCGCGGTTCGACGCCAGGCCGCATCACGTCGTTGCCGCCGCCGTTGAAGGTGACCAGGGTGGGCGCCGGGGTGAGCCCGAGCGCGGCCGACACCTGCTCGCGGACGATCGGTTCCAGCAACCGTCCACGCACCGCCAGATTGGCGTAGTGCACCGGCTCGCCGGTGGCGGCGAGGCCTTCGGCGACCAGATCGGCCCAACCGCGCACCGTGCCGTCCGGCAGCTCATCGCCGATGCCCTCGGTGAAGCTGTCCCCGACCGCTACGTACCGCATAGGAATTCAGACGTTAACCGAGCCGGTACGAGCAAATTCCGACCGGGGCGTGGCGCGCTCAGCCAGCGGCCTCGGTCTCGGCCAGCCACCGGCGCAGCAGCGTCAGGAAATCGTCCGGATGCTCCAGCGACGGCAGGTGCGCCACCTCCGGCCACAGCACCTGCCGGGCCTGCGGCAGTCCCGCGGTGAGCCGGGCGGCGGTGTCTGCGATGGCGTCGAGGTCCTGCGCCCCGACCAGTACCAGGGTGGGCACCGGTAGCTCGCTCAACCGCTCCAGCGCCGGCGGATCCAGCTCCGCCTCCGTCACCTCGTCCCAGGTGGTGGTGAGCTCGAACGCCAGGCGCTGCATGGCCGCCACCTTCTCGCGGGTGGCCGCGGGCACCGTGCCGGGCGCACGATGCGGCCCGTCCACCCACCAGCGCAGGTTTGCCTCGACCGCGGCCTCGAGGTCGCCGGCGGCCAGCGCACTGCCCTCGGCGGCGAAGAACTCCCGCAGCTGTGGCGTCGCCTCGGCGATCAGCGAACCGCCGGGAGCGCTCAGGAACAGGCTCTGCGCGATTCTCGGGCGGACCAAGGCCGCTTCGACCGCGACCCCGGCCCCGAACGAGGCACCGACCAGGTGGCACCGGTCGATGCCGACATGGTCGAGGGTGTCGAGCAGATCCTCGACGGGCGACAGCGGGCCGGCCGGACGTTGGACGGATTCGCCGTAGCCGCGCAGGTCCAGCCGCAACACCGCACGGTCGGCCGCCAGCGCCGGCCACTGCGGGTCCCACATCCGCCGATCGGCGACGCCGGCATGGATCAGCACGACGGGCGTCCGGCCGGACGGACCAGCTCGGTCATAGGCGATGCCAGAGGGTGAACGAAGCGTCATCGGAAATCCTGTCGTAGCCAGAACCACTCAACCCAACCGAGTTGCCGTGCCGCAACCCATTTCGCCGGATGGGTCGCGTCCTCAGACGTTGAAGCGGAACTCCACCACGTCGCCGTCGGCCATCACGTAATCCTTGCCCTCGATCCGCACCTTGCCGCGCGACTTGGCCTCGGCCATCGAGCCGGCCGCCACCAGGTCGTCGTAGGAGACCACCTCGGCCTTGATGAAGCCGCGCTCGAAGTCGGTGTGGATGACCCCGGCCGCCTGCGGCGCGGTGGCACCCTTCGGGATCGTCCAGGCCCGCGCTTCCTTCGGCCCGGCGGTCAGATAGGTCTGCAGGCCGAGGGTGTTGAAGCCGACCCGGGCGAGCTGATCCAGCCCGGACTCCTCGACGCCCATCGACTGCAGCAGCTCCAGCGCCTCGTCCGGTTCGAGCTCCACCAGCTCGGCCTCTGTCTTGGCGTCGAGAAAGATGGCTTCGGCCGGAGCGACCAACTCGCGCAGCGAGCCGATGAACTCGGAATTGGCAAGCTCGGCCGGATCGACGTTGAACACGTACAGGAACGGCTTGGCCGTCATCAGGTGCAGCTCGCGCAGCGGCTGCGGGTCCAGGCCGGAGCCGAAGATCGTCCGGCCCTGTTCCAGGACCGCGTTCGCCTCCTTGATCGCGGCCAGCTGTGGCTGCTTCTCCTTGTTCGTCCGGGCTTCCTTCTCCAGCCGGGGCAGCGCCTTCTCGATCGTCTGCAAATCGGCCAGGATCAGCTCGGTGTTGATCGTCTCGATGTCGTCAGCCGGTGACACCTTGCCGTCCACGTGCACCACGTCCGGATCGGTGAAGGCCCGGATCACCTGGCAGATGGCGTCGGCCTCCCGGATGTTGGCCAGGAACTTGTTGCCGAGCCCGGCGCCCTCCGACGCGCCGCGCACGATGCCCGCGATGTCGACGAAGCTCACCGTGGCCGGCAGCTGCCGGGCCGAGGAGAACAGCTCGGCTAAGACCGCCAGCCGCGGATCGGGCACACCGACCACTCCCACGTTCGGCTCGATGGTGGCGAACGGATAGTTCGCCGCCAGCACGTCGTTGCGGGTGAGCGCGTTGAACAGGGTGGACTTGCCGACGTTGGGCAGGCCGACGATGCCGATGGTGAGAGCCACGGGTCCGCAGTCTACGAGCGACTTGACGCGCAGCCGACGCCGGCGCAGAATTCTACGTATGGTGAATTTATCGGCAGTCGAGGTTCGTGACCTGACGGTGGTCCGCGGCGGACGGCTGGTGCTGGACCGGCTATCCCTCGACGTGCCGAGCGGAACCGTCACCGGCCTGGTTGGCCCGAGTGGCTGCGGCAAGACCACGCTGATCCGGGCCATCGCCGGCGTACAGCAGATCCGGTCCGGGCGCATCCAGGTGCTCGGACGTCCGGCCGGAGCGCCGCAGTTGCGCAGTAGGCTCGGCTACGCCACCCAGACCATGTCGGTGTATCCGGACCTGACCGTGGAGCAGAACCTGCGCTATTTCGCTACCCTCGCCGGCGCCGATCAGCAGGCGATCGAGAACGCGCTGCGCGACGTTGACCTCTCCGACCGCCGCAGCGCGCTGACCGGCAACCTGTCCGGCGGCCAGCGGGCGCGGGTGTCGCTGGCGGCCGCGCTGCTCGGCGAGCCGGAACTGCTGCTGCTCGACGAGCCCACGGTGGGCCTGGACCCAGTGCTGCGCCGGCAGCTGTGGCAGCTGTTCGGCCGGCTGGCCGACAGCGGGGTCACGCTGCTGGTGTCCAGCCACGTGATGGACGAGGCGGCCCGCTGCGAACGGGTGCTGCTGCTGCGCGACGGCCGGCTGGTTGCCGATGACACCCCGGACGGGCTGCGCGAGCACACCCGGCAGGACGACCTGGAGCAGGCCTTCCTGGTGCTGGCCGAGCAGGCGGCCACCGCGGCGGCGGCGTCGTGAGCCCGGCCCGGACGCTGGCCACCAGCCGGCGGGTGCTGCAGCAGTTGGCGCACGACCGGCGCAGCATCGCGCTGCTGCTGCTGGTGCCCGCGCTGCTGCTCACCCTGTTCAGATACGTGTACTCCGCCGACAGCCGGCCGTTCGACAGGATCGGGCCGCAGCTGCTGGGCATCTTCCCGTTCGTGGTGATGTTCCTGATCACCTCGGTCACCATGGTGCGCGAGCGCACCTCCGGCACTCTCGAACGGTTGCTCACCACCCCGCTGCAACGCGGCGAACTGGTCGCCGGCTACGGCCTGGCATTCGGCGTGGCCGGCGTCGCGCAGGCGGTGGTGACCGCGGCGGTGGCCCTCGGCCCGCTGCGGATGGACGTCCACCACGCCGCCGTGATCGGCCTGTTCGCAATCCTGGACGCCCTGCTCGGCACCGGGCTGGGCCTGCTGATGTCGGCCTTCGCGGTCACCGAGTTCCAGGCGGTGCAGTTCATGCCGGCGGTGGTGCTGCCACAACTGCTGCTGTGCGGGCTGATCAACCCGCGCTCGGCGATGTCCACCCCGCTGCGCTGGCTGTCCGACGTGCTGCCGCTGAGCTACGCCACCGACGGCATTACTAGTGCCGCCGGCCGGGCGACGCTGGTCGAGGCGGTGTACACCGACGGGGCGGTGGTCCTCGGCTGCCTGCTGCTGGCGGTGGCGCTGGCCGGTGCGACGCTGCGCCGCCGGACCGCCTGATGCAACCCGGTGCGCCGCTCCCCCGCCGGCGTGGCCGGCCACGGGCCCAGGAGAGTGCCGGCGACACCCGACAACGGCTGATTGAGGTGGCCCGCCGGCAGTTCGCCGCCGCCGGCTTCGACCGCGCCTCGCTGCGCTCTATCGCCGCCGAGGCGGGCGTGGACGCCAGCCTGATCCGGCATTACTTCGGCGACAAGGCCGGCCTGCTGGTGGCCACCATGCAGCTTCCGGTCAACCCGGCCGAGGTCCTGCGCTCGATCATCGCCGAAGGCCAGGGCGGTCTCGGCGCCCGGCTGGTGGACGGCTTCCTCACCGCCTGGGATCCGCACCGCGAGGTGATCGCCAGCCTGGTCCGCACCACCTTCGCCGACGCCACCGTGGTGCCGCCGGCGCTGCAGGTGATCCGGGGCGTGGTGGTTGCGTCGCTGAGCGAGGTGCTCACCGGCAAGGACGTCGCCCTGCGGGCGGACCTGATCGCCAGCCAGATCCTGGGTCTGGCCATGCTGCGCTACGTCCGGCCGATCGAGCCGCTCGGCTCGGCGCCCCGCGCCCGGGTGGTCCAGTGGTATGCCCCGGCGATGCAGCAACTTGTGACGCCGCCCGAGTAGCGCATCACGCCGCACGAGTAGCGCGTCGCCGGCCGAGTAGCGCGTCGCGCCAGGGAATTGTCGGACCCGACAGCCACCATGGCCAGCATGATCGCTTTCGCACTCCTGCTGACCGGACTGCTCGTCGGCCTGGCGCTGGGCGGTGGCCTGGGCTACCTGGCCGGCCGCAACCGCTCGGCGCTGTCCCAGCTGGCCCAGGCCCGGGTGGAGCACGCCCAGGCACTGGCGGCCGGTGATCTAGCCGCCCGCCAGCACTCGGTCGAGTCGCTGGTCCGCCCGATCCAGGAGGCACTGGAGCGGGTGCAGCAGCAACTGCACGTCTCCGAGCGGGATCGGCTGGCGGCCACCGCGGCGCTGGACGAGCACCTGGCCGCGATGCGGCTGAGCGCCGACGGCCTGCGCTCGGAGACCAGCCAGCTGGTCACCGCGTTGCGGGCACCGCAGGTACGCGGCCGGTGGGGTGAGCTGCAGCTGGAGCGCGCGGTCGAGGCGGCCGGCCTGGTGGAGCACGTCGACTTCGTCACCCAGCCGTCGGTGGCCGGCGAGGACGGCACCCTGCGACCGGACCTGGTGGTGCAGCTGGTCGGCGGCAAGCACATCGTGCTGGACGCCAAGGTGGCTTTCGCCGGTTACCTGGAAGCCATGGAGGCTCGGGATCCGGCCACCCAAGCGGCCCGGCTGAGGGCGCATGCCCGGCACCTGCGCCAGCACATCGACGACCTGGGCAGCAAGGCGTACTGGAGGCTGTTCGATCCGGCTCCGGAGTTCGTGGTGTGCTTCGTGCCGGCCGACGCTTTCCTGGACGCCGCGCTCCGGGAGGACCCGTCGCTGCTGGAGCATGCCTTTGCCCGCAACGTCATCCTCGCAACGCCGACCACGCTGGTCGCGCTGCTGCGCACCATCGGCTACACCTGGCGGCAGCAGGCCCTGGCCGACAATGCCGCCCAGGTCAGCGAGCTCGGCCGGCAACTGTATCGCCGGCTCGCCACCATGGGAACGCACCTCGACAAGCTCGGCCGGTCGCTAGGCGCCGCCGTGGAAAGCTTCAACAGCACCGTCGGCTGCGTGGAGGGACGGGTGCTGGTGAGCGCCCGCCGGCTGGCCGAACTGTCGGTGGTGGATCCGCGAACCGACGGTGAACTGGATGAACCCGGGCAAATCTTGACGGCTGCCCGAACTCTTAGCTCGGAGGAGCTGGTCAGCCAGGTACGGTAGGCCAGATGCCCCATGGGAACGGAGCCAGCTTCGTGTCGGACCAGCCGGATACGTCGTACTACCGCGTCGCCGGCCAGCGTTCCGCCAATCAGCACGGGGTTTCCTGGGACGACCGGCAAGGAGCGGAGCCCGGTTATTACCGCGGCCCGGCGCAGGCACAGCCGGCGGCTGCCCGAGCCGGTGACCGGCGCAGCCAACCACGCAACGAGCGGGGCCTGCCGGGCTGGCTGGCAGTACTGCTGCTGATCGCGATAGCGGGGGCCAGTGGGCTGGTCGACTCGCTCAGCGGCTCGGCGGTGCGCGGGGTGTTCAACTACGGCCTGGTGGCCGCGTCGCTGGTTGCCATCCTGGTGGTCCGGCGCAGCGGGATGTTCCCGGTGGTGATCGCACCGCCGCTGGTCTACTTCGTCGCCTCGGCCGCGCTGCTCTACTTCCGCACCGGCGGCCTGCACAACCGCGGCAAGCTGCTCGACGCGGCGACCAACTGGATCGTCTACGGCTTTCCGGCGATCGCCGGGGCGACGGCCGTGGTGCTGGTGATCGCCGGCATCCGGCTGGTCAGCCGGCGCTGAGCCGCGCCGGGTCGGCCTGATCCAGCGCAGCCTCGCCGGTTAACCGCCCTGTCGGGCTGATCCAGCGCAGCCTCGCCGGTTACCGACCTGGTCGGGCCGTCCGAGCAGGGCCCAGGGGTCAGGAGCGCGCGGTCAGCTTGAGTTCGCGGCGCAGTTCCTGCGGCAGCGCGAAGGTGAGTCGCTCCTCGGTGTGGGTGACCTCTTCAACCTCGCCGTAGCCGTGCTCGGCCAGCCAACTCACCGCTTCCTGGACGAGCACCTCGGGCACCGAGGCCCCCGAGGACAAGCCGATCGTGGTCACCCCGGAAAGCCACGCCGGGTCGATGCGGGTGGCGTTCTCGACCAGGTACGCCCGGTCCGCGCCGGCCGCCTGGGCCACCTCGACCATCCGCACCGAGTTCGAGGAGTTCGGCGAACCGACCACCAGGAACAGCTCCACCTGCGGTGCGATCAGCTTCACCGCGGCCTGCCGGTTCTGGGTGGCGTAGCAGATGTCGTCGCTGGGCGGCGACTGCAGGTTCGGGTACCGCTCCTGCAGCGCACCCACCGTGTGCATGGTCTCGTCCACCGACAGGGTGGTCTGGGACAGCCACACCACCCGATCCGGGTCGCGCACCTGCAGTTCGGCCACGTCCTGCGGCCCGTCCACCAGCTTGATCCGGTCGGGCGCCTCGCCGGTGGTGCCGATGACCTCCTCGTGCCCCTCATGTCCGATCAACACGATGTCGTAGTCCTCGGTCGGCGAACCGACGAGCCTCGTTGTGCACCTTGGTCACCAGCGGGCAGGTGGCATCGATCACCCGCAGCCGGCGCTCGGCACCCTGCTGGTGCACCTCCGGCGCGACGCCGTGCGCGGACAGCACCACCACCGAGTCCGGCGGCACCTCGCTCAGCTCCTCGACGAAGACCGCGCCGCGGGTTTCCAGCGACTGCACCACGTGCAGGTTGTGCACGATCTGCTTGCGCACGTAAACCGGAGCTCCGAAATGCGCCAGGGCCCGCTCGACGGTTTCCACCGCCCGGTCAACGCCGGCGCAGTAGCCTCGCGGCTTGGCGAGCAGGACGCGCTTGCTGGCTCCGGCTGTCATGCGTTCGATTCTACGGACTACGCGACGGCTCGCTCGCGCCTCACGTGCAGCCCTGTGGTTCGGCCGGACGCCGGGCAAGTGGTCACCAGCCGCGGAGTTGGTGCAGGCTTAGGGGATGCCGCACATACCGACGCCGATCCGCGCCGCGCTGGGCCTGGCTGCCACTGCGGTCGCCGAGGCCCGAAAGCTGCCCGAGACCCTTCCGCAACTGCCGGTGGCCGCCGTGACCACCGCGATGCAGGCCTCGCTGCGTGTGCAACAACACATCGCCACCTTCGCCGCCCGTGGTGACGAGGTGATCAGCCAACTGCGCGGCACCTCGGCCGAGCCGCCGTCCTGGGCCACCTTCGACGAGTCCCCGGCCGGCACTGTCACCAAGGCCGCCTTCGACCGCGTCGAGCCGGCCAACCTGGAAGACGCCGCCGACCTCGCCGAACCAGGACGTTCGTCGGCGGATGGTTCCGAACCGGAGCGTTTCGGATCCGGGCATTCAGGGTCGGCGCCGGCCGAGCCCGGGCACTCCGAGCCGGCACACGTGGTCCCGGCCGATACCGCCATGGCCACCAGCGGCCAGCCGGTGATCCCCCTCGATCCGGACGGCGCGTCGCCGAGCGGCACCGCCGCGACCGCCCCCGGCCAGAAGGCGCCGCCGGCCAAGGCCGTGAAGAAGGCAGCCAAGAAGGCGCCACCGGCGAAGGCTGCCACCAAGGCGCCGGCCAAGAAGGTTCCGCCGGCCAAGGCCACCGCGGGCAAGGCGCCCGCCAAGGCCACCGCGGGCAACGCGCCCGCCAAGGCCACCGCGGGCAACGCGCCCGGTAAGAAGGCACCCGCCAAGAAGGCCGTCAAGAAGAGCGAGCCGCTGACCGAGGCCGCCAGGAAGGCGGACCCGTCCGCCGGGCCGAACCCGTCCACCATGGCGGCTGAGATCCTGCATGCCCATCAAGGCGAATCACCGGACGGGCAGTGAGCAACCGGCCGCCGGCCGATCGATCCCCGAACGCCGTCGCTTCGAGTGACGGCCGGTGAGCAGGCTTCAATCCAGCCCGGAATCGCCACTGCCGCTGCGCCGGATCAGCCAAGCGCTGGCCGAGTGGATCGGCCGGCTCGGCGAGGTGTGGGTGGAGGGCCAGGTCGCCCAGTTCGTCCGGCGGCCCGGCGTGCAGACCTACTTCCTCACCCTGCGCGACACCGACGCCAACATCTCCATGCAGGTCACCTGCCACCGCAGCGTGTTGCTCGAGCCGCTGGCTGAAGGGGCTCGGGTGGTGCTGCGTGCCCGTCCGGACTTCTACGCCGAGCGCGGCACGCTGAGCCTGCGCGCGACTGAGATTCGCCAGGTCGGGCTGGGTGAACTGCTCGCCCGGATCGAGCGGCTGCGCCAGTTGCTCGCCGCCGAAGGGTTGTTCGCGGTCGAGCGCAAGCGAGCGCTGCCGTTCCTGCCTCACACCATCGGGTTGATCACCGGACGGGCCAGCGCCGCTGAGCACGACGTGGTGGAGAACACCAGGCGGCGGCTGCCGGGCGCCCGGTTCGCCATCGAGAACGCCGCCACCCAGGGCACCACCGCGGTCAGCGAGATCATCGCGGCCCTGCAGCGGCTGGACGCCCGGCCCGAGGTGGAGGTCATCGTCATCGCCCGCGGTGGCGGCAGCGTGGAGGACCTGTTGCCGTTCTCCAACGAGGCGCTGCTGCGCGCGGTGGCCAAGGCACGAACCCCGGTGGTCAGCGCGATCGGACATGAGACCGATCGGCCGCTGCTGGATCTGGTCGCTGACCTGGCGGCTTCCACGCCCACCGACGCGGCCAAGCGGATCGTGCCGGACCTGGCGGAGGAACTGCACGCGGTGACCGAGGCGCGGCGCCGGTTGCGTGCCTGCGTGCACCGGCGGCTCGATCACGAGCACCAACTGATGGCCGGCCTGCCGCAGCGGTTGCGCGGCTCGGTGCAGCGGCTGGTGGACGGCGGCCGGATCGACACCGAACGCTCGCTTGATCGGATCCGGGACCGGCTGGCCGCGCTGCTGCAACTGGCCGAGGCAGAGAACGCCCAACTGCTGGCCCGGGTGGTCAGCCTGTCCCCGCAGGCGGTGCTGGACCGGGGCTATGCGGTGCTGTCCGACGAGGCCGGGGTGCTGATCCGGCGGCGAGAACAGACCGAAGCCGGCTCCCGGCTGCAGGCCCGGGTTGCCGACGGCACGTTCGCGGTCCGAGTGGAACCGCTAACCTAAGCCGCCATGAGTGAGCATCGCAGGCGCGCAGCGCCGAGGAGCGGAGCGATGAGCGCTCGCGCGAAGAGCCAGGTGAACTCATGACTGAGCAGCCGACCTACGAGCAGGCCCGCGCCGAGTTGCGCGAGATCGTGCAGGCGCTGGAGTCCGGTGGCCAGCCGCTGGAGGAGTCGCTGGCGCTCTGGCAGCGCGGCGAGGAGTTGGCCGCGATCTGCCAGCGTGGCTGCAAGGCGCGCGAAGCCGGCTGGACGAGGCCATCGCCGCCAGCGACGCCGCCGAGCTTGACAGCTGACGGCTGACGGCGAACGTCCCGGCCGGAAGCCGCAGCACCCGACCGGCACCTGATTTAGTGCAGCGCGCCGGCCAGCGCGCTCAGCTCGGAGACCGCCGCGTTGCCGGTCACGATGACCGTCACCTTGCCGACGGTGGCGCGGAGCAGGGTTCGATCGTCGCTGGTGCGAAATTCCCGCCAACTGGCGCCGGCGATGCCGGCCGGGCCCCGATCGTCCAGCACGCCGTACGGCGCGGCCACTGCGTCGGCCGGCCCGTCGCTCTCCAGAAACTCGGCGTACCGACCGGCCGGCGTCACGTAACCGATCCGGAAGGTGGCCGCCGAATACTGGGCCGCCGGCGTGAACTCCGTCGAGGTGGGCCGCCACCGATTGGACAGCCCGCTGGGCACCAGCAGCGGGAAGCCGGCCTGCTGACGCGCCGCGGCGATCGGGCCGCCGGTGTCCACCACGTGCACGCCGCTCGAGTCCGGCTCGCCGAGCCGCTGCCAGGCGACCAAGCCGATCACCACCAGCAGGATCGGGATGAGCGCCCGCCACAGGTTGGCCGGCGTGCGCAACCGCTGACGCTCGGCCGGAGTGAGCGGACGGGTCACGCCTACCATGGTGGCACGTCCGGCCGGGCGGCCCGGACGATATGGTTCGGGCACCCGAACGAAAGGCCGACTTCGATGCAGAACGCTGGAGAGCGCAACGATCAGGCCGACCATCGTCCGGACGGCGCGCACAACGTGCCGCCCGCGCTCGCGGTGGACCGGCAGGCACCGGATCGCAACCTGGCTCTGGAGCTGGTGCGAGTCACCGAGGCCGCCGCGATGGCAGCAGCCCGCTGGGTCGGCCGGGGCGACAAGAACGGCGGCGACGGCGCGGCGGTGGACGCCATGCGAACGCTGATCGGCACCGTCGCCATGGACGGCGTGGTGGTCATCGGCGAGGGCGAGAAGGACCACGCGCCGATGCTCTACAACGGCGAGCGGGTCGGTGACGGCACCGGTCCGGAGTGCGACGTGGCGGTCGATCCGATCGACGGAACCACCCTGATGGCCAAGGGCATGCCGAACGCGATCGCGGTCATCGCGGTGGCCGAGCGTGGTTCGATGTTCGACCCGTCCGCCGTCTTCTACATGGAGAAGATCGCGACCGGCCCGGAGGCAGCCGACGTCATCGACATCACCGCGCCGGTCCGGGAGAACATCCAGCGGGTGGCCAAGGCAAAGGGCGGCCGGCCGGAGGACGTCACCGTGGTGATCCTCGACCGACCCCGGCACGCCGACCTGGTCTCGCAGGTGCGGGCCGCCGGTGCGCGGATCAAGTTCATCTCCGACGGCGACGTGGCCGGTGCCATCATGGCCGCCCGGGCCGGCACCGGGGTGGATCTGCTGCTCGGCATCGGCGGCACTCCGGAGGGGATCATCGCGGCCTCGGCGATCGCCTGCATGGGTGGTTCCATCCAGGGCCGGCTGTGGCCCCAGTCGCCGGAGGAGCGGGAGAAGGCGGAAGCCGCCGGCCATGACCTGTCCCGGGTGCTGACCACCTCGGATCTGGTCTCCGGCGAGGACGTGTTCTTCTGCGCGACTGGCATCACCGACGGCGAACTGCTGTCCGGCGTCCGCTACGACCGCTCCGGGCTTCGCACCTCCTCCATCGTGATGCGGTCGAAGTCCGGCACCATCCGGGTGGTCGACTCGCTGCACCAACTGTCCAAGCTGCGTGCCTACGCCTCGGTCGACTTCGACCGGAACTAACCCTTAACGAAAGGGAATCGACGATGTTGTGCGTCACCATGAACGACATTCCGGGCTGGGAGATCCAGCGCGTCTGCGGCGAGGTGTTCGGGGTGACCGTCCGGTCCCGCAATGCCTTCTCCCAGATCGGTGCCGGCTTCAAGTCGATGGTCGGCGGTGAGCTGGGCGGCATGACCAAGAACGTCATCGACAGCCGGAACGAGGCGATGACCCGGCTGTTCGCCGAGGCACAGGCCCGCGGCGGCAACGCGCTGGTCGCGATGCGGTTCGACACCACCGAGCTGGGCAACAACTGGAGTGAGATCTGCGCCTACGGCACCGCGGTGGTGGCCGTCCCGGTGACCGAGGCCGCCGGCAGACCGCCATCCAGCTCGGGTACGGCCAGCCCGGCGCGGCGCAGCAGCAGCCGGCCCAGGGTTGGGGCGGACAGCCGAATGCCCAGGGTTGGCAGGGCGGACCGGCCCAGCACGCGGGCCAGCCCGGAGTCCCAGCCCCGCACGCGGGCCAGCCCGGCGTGCCGGCCCAGCACGCGGGCCAGCCCGGAGTCCCAGCCCAGCACGCGGGCCAGCCTGGCGTTCCGAGCCAGCCCGGCGTGCCGGCCCAGCAGCAGTGGTCCCAGCCGACCACCCAGCAGTCGGCGCAGCAGCAGCCGGCCCACCAGCAACCGCCGTATCAGCAACCGGCGGACCAGCAGCGGGCTGCCGAACAGCCGGCGGACCAGCAGCCGACCACCTACCACCCGACGACCCAGTACCCGCCGGCCGAGTAGCGACGCGCCTCACTGGGTAATCCCGGCCACGTGCCGGGTCGCCGGCCGGCTGCCCGAATTAGGCTTGAACGGGCGGGCATCGCCCGCCGGATCCGCCGGGCACACCGACAGGAGCGATGGACGAGATGGCCGAGCAAGCAGGTCAGGAGTACCGGATCGAGAAGGACTCGATGGGTGAGGTCCGGGTGCCGGCCAGTGCCAAGTGGCGGGCTCAGACCCAGCGGGCGGTGGAGAACTTCCCGATCTCCGGCGTGCCGATCGAGCGGGAACTGATCGCCGGGTTGGCCCTGATCAAGGGCGCCGGAGCGCGCATCCGTGCCCAGCGCGGCCTGCTCGATCCGGCCAAGGCGGAAGCCATCGCGGCGGCAGCAGCCGAGGTCGCCCGCGGGGACTGGGACGGCGAGTTTCCGATCGACGTCTTCCAGACCGGATCGGGCACCTCCTCCAACATGAACGCCAACGAGGTGCTGGCCAGCCTGGCCACTGAAAAGCTCGGCGCGGCTGGACAGGTATCGATCCATCCCAACGACGACGTCAACGATCCGCTGTCGTCCAACGACCAGTTCCCGTCGGCCATCCACGTCGCGGCCACCAAGGCGGTGGTCTCGGAGCTAGTGCCATCCCTGCAGCACCTGGCGACGACGCTGGCAGGCCAAGGCGGACGAGTTCGCCGAGGTGGTGAAATCCGGCCGTACCCACCTGATGGACGCCACCCCGGTCACCCTCGGCCAGGAATTCGCCGGCTACGCGGCCCAGATCCGCTACGGCGTGGACCGGCTGCAGGACAGCCTGCCCCGGGTCGCCGAGCTGCCGCTGGGTGGCACCGCGGTCGGCACCGGGATCAACGCGCCGGCCGGCTTCGCCGCGGAGGTGATCTCGCTGCTCGCCAGCCGAGACCGGGCTGCCGCTGACCGAGGCCCGCAACCACTTCGAGGCCCAAGGCGCCCGGGACGGACTGGTCGAGCTGTCCGGGGTGCTGCGCACCATCGCGGTCAGCCTGAACAAGATCAGCAATGACCTGCGCTGGATGGGTTCCGGCCCGCGCACCGGCCTCACCGAATTGTTCCTGCCGGACCTGCAACCGGGCAGTTCCATCATGCCGGGCAAGGTGAATCCGGTCCTGTGCGAGGCGGTCTGCCAGGTGGTCGCGCAGGTGGTCGGCAATGACGCCGCGGTCGCCTTCGCCGGCGCGGCCGGCAACTTCGAGCTGAACGTGATGCTGCCGGTGATGGCTCGCAACGTGCTGGAGTCGATCCGGCTGATTGCCAACGTCAGCCGGGTGTTCGCCGACCGGTGCGTGGCCGGCATCGAGGCCAACGCCGAGCGCTGCCGGGAGTACGCCGAGTCCTCGCCGTCCATCGTCACGCCGCTGAACCACTACGTCGGCTACGACGAGGCGGCCAAGATCGCCAAGCAGGCACTGGCCGAGCGCAAGACCATCCGGCAGGTGGTGATCGAGCGCGGGCATGTCGAATCCGGCGCGATCACCGAGCAGAAGCTCGACGAGGTGCTGGACGTGCTGTCGATGACCCGGCCCGCGCAGCCGGCACAGTCGTGAAGAAGGCACGTCGTGAAGAAGGCACAGTCGTGAACTCGACGACGGCATGAAGCTGCTCGACGGCGTGCAGCCGAAGCTCGCACGCTGGATGCTCCGCCAGCCGATGTTCCTGGTGGCCACCGCGCCGCTGGCGTCCGACGGTCACGTCAACGTCTCACCCAAGGGCATGGGGGGCACGTTCGCGGTCTTCGACCCTTACCACGTCGGTTACCTGGACTACTTCGGCTCGGGCGCGGAGACCATCGCGCACCTGCGTGAGAACGGCCGGATCACCCTGATGTTCGCGGCTTTCTCCGGTCGCCCGTCGATCGTGCGGGTGTACGGCCGGGGCCGGGTCGTGCCGGTCGACGATCCGGAATTCGACGAGCTGCGCGACCGATTCGGCAAGGCGCGTACGGTCGGCCAGCGCTCGATCATCCTGGTGGACGTCGATCGGGTTGCCGAGTCCTGCGGGTACGCGGTGCCGCTGATGGACTTCGTGGCCGACCGGGAGGTGCTCGACCTGCACCAGCTGAAGAAGGGTTCCCGCGAGTACGAGGGCCGCGGCCACATCAAGAACCCGGTGTCCATCGACGGATTGCCGGCGCTGCGCGACTGGACCAGAACCGACCGATAGGGCTAGCGCGCCCGCAGCAGGTGCCGCAGGCAGCTGGGCAGCTGCTCTCGGCCGCGCTCGGCCCAGGCCTGCCAGTGCGTCTCGCCGGCGGCCTGGAACAGCTCGATCAGGTCACGCAGCTGCGTGTCGAGCCGGCGAAGGCGCTCCTCGAATTCGTCGGCGGCCATGCCGGCAGCCTACGAGCCGGCGCTTTCGAGCCCGACGTCTTCCGGTATCGCTGTCGCGCGCGTCAGAAGCCCGACGTCCTCCAGCATCTCGGTGACCAGGGCGGCGATCGGCGAGCGTTCGGAGCGGGTCAGCGTGACGTGCGCGAACAGCGGGTGCCCGCGCAGCGCCTCGATCACCGCCGCCACCCCGTCGTGCCGGCCGACCCGCAGGTTGTCCCGCTGGGCCACGTCGTGGGTGAGCACCACCCGCGAGCCCTGGCCGATCCGGGACAGCACGGTCAGCAGCACGTTGCGCTCCAGCGACTGCGCCTCGTCCACGATCACGAACGAGTCGTGCAGCGACCGGCCGCGGATGTGGGTGAGCGGCAGCACCTCCACCATGCCGCGGTCCAGCACCTCGTCCAGCACGTCCTTGCTGACCAGCGCACCGAGCGTGTCGAAGACCGCCTGCGCCCACGGCGCCATCTTCTCGTTCTCGGTGCCGGGCAGGTAGCCGAGATCCTGCCCGCCCACCGCATACAGCGGCCGGAACACCACCACCCGCTTGTGCGCCCGGCGTTCCATGACCGCCTCGAGCCCGGCGCACAGCGCCAGCGCGGACTTGCCGGTGCCGGCCCGGCCACCCATCGAGACGATGCCGATCTCCGGGTCCAACAGCAGATCCAGGGCCACCCGCTGCTCGGCGGAGCGGCCGCGCAGGCCGAACGCCTCCCGGTCGCCGCGAACCAGCTTGAGCTGCTTGTCCGCCGTCATCCTGGCCAGGGCCGAGCCGCGCGCCGAGTGCAGCACCAGGCCGGTATGGCAGGGCAGGGTGGCCAGCGGCAGCAACTCCTCGTCCTCGGTGACGTCGATCCGGTCGTCGGAGTACAGCGAGTCCACCACCTCGGCCGAGACCGTCAACTCGGTCATGCCGGTCCAACCCGAGTCCACCACCGCCGGGTGGACCTGGTACTCGTCGGCCGGCAGCCCGACCGCCGCCGCCTTTACCCGCAGCGGCATGTCCTTGGTCACCAGGGTGACCGCGCGACCCTCGTTGGCCAGGTTCAGCGCCACCGCCAGGATCCGCGAATCGTTGCTCTCCACCCGGAAGCCGGCCGGTAGCGAGGACAGGTCGGAGTGGTTCAGCTCGACGTGCAGGGTGCCGCCGTCCTCTCCCACCGGCACCGCGACATCCAGCCGGCCGTGCTTGATCCGCAGGTCGTCGAGGAAGCGGAGCGTCTGCCGGGCGAACCAGCCGAGTTCGGGATGGTGTCGCTTGCCCTCCAACTCGCCGATGACGACCAGCGGCAGCACCACGTCGGAATCACCGAAGCGGGCCAGCGCGCCGGGGTCGGACAGCAGCACCGAGGTGTCCAGCACGTAGGTCTTGCGCTGGCTCGGTCCGCTGCCGGCCGGAACGGCCGCTGGGTCGGTGCTGGTGGAGGAATGGCTCACAGGACGCTCCTGGGCGCTGGGCTGGACGGCGCAGCTTTCGCACCGCCCGGTAGGCGTGGCATCGACACCTACCTGGGTTGAGGGTTCCGGACGCCCTCGACGAACGAGGAGCGATGCCGGCCCCTCGCTGGTTGCTGTTCCACCACCGTCAGGGACCTCCCGATAACCAGTATGGCTGGCTATCTGGCTGGAACGGTACGTGTTCGCAAAACCCAGCAGCGGACCGCCACGCCGCAACTTCCCGTGCCGGAGGTGAACGTGTGGTTAAGAATGAGAGTGCCGGCGGACCGCTATTCCTCGCCGGAGAACCGCCCCCAGGCCGACTGCCGGGTCATGTCCAACGCCGCGCCGATCCGGGACCAGGTGATGCCGCGCTCGCGGGCACGCTGTACCCACTGGCGCAGGTTTGCCTCCACCTGATCGGCCACCTGCGCGACCCGGGGCAGGTGGCCGAGCAGTTCCTCGTCGCTCATCGACTCCCAGCCCGGCAACCGTGGCTGCTCCCCGCCGGATTGTCGGTCCTCCTCCAGGATCTTATTGCACAAGTCCACGCATTCGTCACAGATATAGGTGCCCGGACCGGCGATGATCTTGCTTACCGCCGCCTCGTCCTTGGCACAGAAAGAGCAGCGCACCGCGGGCTTGGTCATCTTCAGCCTCCGTTGTAAGGATTTACCTGACATCCGTCAGGTGTGACCTTACAACTGTCAGGCCGCACCTGACAAGTGCCGAGCCGCATCATCTCTGCGGCATCAAAATTGTCTAAACCACTCTTTCCAGCCGAAGCGGGTGCCGGCTATGCTCATCGTGAGAGCGCTCTCAACACTAGTTCCCCCGTCCCTGCACCAGTTGAGAAGGGTTGCTCCATGATCGGATTCCGTACCGTGGCCACGCGGCGCGCGGCCCTGCTGGCAGCCGCTGCGCTTGCCGTTCCGCTCGCCCTCACCGCCATTCCGCCGGCCGCCACCGCGAGCCTGCCGCCGCCACCGAGCGGCTGGACTCAGGCCTTCGCCGACGACTTCACCGGCTCGGCCGGCACCGGACTGAACACCGCCACCTGGCGCTACGACACGGGCACCGGTTACCCCGGCGGCGCGGCCAATTGGGGCACCGGCGAGGTGGAGACGATGACCAGCAGTACCGCCAACGTCTACCTCGACGGCGCCGGGCATCTGGCCATCAAGCCGATCCGGGACGCCAGCGGCCACTGGACCTCCGGCCGGGTGGAAACCCAGCGCACCGATCTGGCCGCCCCCGCCGGTGGCGTGCTGCGGGTGGAGGCCTCCATCCAACAGCCGAACGTCAACACCAGCAACGGCGCCGGATACTGGCCGGCTTTCTGGATGCTCGGCGCGGCGGCCCGCCCGGTGGGCGCCACGAACTGGCCGAGCATCGGCGAGATCGACATCATGGAGGACATCAACGGCCGAAGCTCGGAGTTCGGCACGCTGCACTGCGGCACCTCACCGGGCGGCCCGTGCAACGAGACCACCGGCATCGGCAGCGGTGAGCGGGCCTGCTCCGGTTGCCAGACCGGCTTCCACACCTACGCGATGGAATACGACCGCTCGGTGAGCCCCGAGCAGCTGCGCTGGTATCTCGACGGCAGCAACTTCTTCACCATCAATGCCAATCAGGTAGACGCCACCACCTGGGCGAACGCGACCCAGCACGGCTTCTTCGTGATCCTCAACCTCGCCATGGGCGGCGGCTTCCCGGCGGCGTTCGGCGGCGGCCCCAACGCAGCCACCATCTCCGGCCAGCCGATGCTGGTGGACTACGTCGCGGCCTACACCCGGGCCGGTTCGGGCGGCGGTGGCGGCGGTGGTGGCACCGGCGCGACCTCGACCATCCAGGCGGAGTCGTACACGGCCCAGTCCGGCAGCCAGACCGAGGCCTGCTCGGACACCGGCGGCGGGCAGGACGTCGGCTACCTCTCCAACGGCGACTGGCTGCAGTACAACGGCATCAACTTCGGCTCGGCCGGCCTGCACACGATCTCCGCCCGGGTCGCCAGCGGCGCGGCCGCCGGGGTGAGCGGCATCATCGAGGTGCATCTGGACAGCTTGGCGAACGCGGCGGTCGGCACCTTCTCGGTGGGCAACACCGGAGGCTGGCAGAACTGGCGCACGGTGCCCGGCTCGGTGGGTACGGTCACTGGCACGCACACCGTCTTCCTCAAGTTCGTCACCGGATCCGGCCAGGACTTCGTGAACGTCAACTGGTTCACCTTCAGCTGAGGATCGCTGTCACCGTCAGTACACAACTGGTGACTAGATTGCTTCTTGTGTGATGGTTGTAAAGGCGCTCATACTGGTGGCGCACCATCGAGTGGGAATCGGGGGAAACCCGCTCAGCCGATCCGGGGCAGCTTTGGGGGAGCGAACCGGGTCACCGCAAGATCCGCAATACGGGGTCGAGGCGAGATGCTCAGCCGTAGCTGGTTCGGGGGTTCCAGCGCCGGCAGGCATCTCGCCTCATCCGTTTTTCCAGCCGGATCCGACGATCAATCGTCCGGCTCGCGGTCCCCGGACTCGGCCGGTGCGCGGTCCCCGGACTCGGCCGGTGCCCGGTCGAAGACCAGCCAGTAGACCGCCAGCACCAGGCAGATCACGGCGAACAGCAGCGACGGTCGGTCGCCGCCGAGGAACCGGATCCCGAAGGCGCATCCAGCCACCAGAGCGAAGCCGCCCACCAGCCATCGAAAGCCCGGCGGCTGATCGCGAAACATCAGCGCCCGCCCTTGCCGTCAGCCCGTCCTCAGCGCGGCGAGCAGGTCGGCGGTGGAGGTGACCGGTCGATCGCAGACGAAGCCGCGGCAGACGTAGGCGGCTGGCTGATCGGCCACCAGCGGCCGATCGGCCAGCAACGGCACCCCCACCGCGTCCGGCTCGCCGGCCACCAGCACCAGCCCCGGTGACAGGCTGTGCCGGCCAGCCTCGGCCAGGCTCGCCGCCAGCTCGCCGTCGCCGACCACCGCCACCTGCAGCGGGCCAGCCAGCGCCGCCTCGGCACAGGCCAGCGCCCAGCCGGCGAACCGCGGTTCGCGGACGGCCAACTCGCCGGAGCTGGCCAGCGCACGATCGGCCGCCTCCCGGAACCGCGGTTGGCCGCTCAGCGCGGCATAGGAGATCAGCGCGCCGATCAGCGCCGACTGCCCGGACGGCGCGGCGTTGTCCGAGCCATCCCGCGGCCGGCTGAACAGCCGCTCGGCATCGTCGGCCGTATCGAAGAATCCCCCGTCCGGGGCGGCAAAATGTGCCAGCGCCACCTCGAGCAGCTCGCCCGCGAAGCCCAGCCAGGCTGGCTTGCCGGTGGCCTGGTGCAAGGCCAGCAGCCCTTCGGCGAGGTCGCCGTAGTCCTCGGCCACCGCCATCGCGCTGCCCACCGAACCGTCCTTGGACGAGCGGCGTAGCCGGCCGTCGACCCAGTGCGACTTCCGCAGCAGCTCGGCGCATCGCTGCGCTGCGTCGAGGTAGCGGGGCTCGCCGAGCAGCACGCCGGCCTCGGCCAGGCCGGCCATGGCCAGCCCGTTCCAGGCGGTGATCACCTTGGCGTCCAGGGCTGGTTGCGGCCGACGGTTGCGCTCGGCCAGCAGCCGGGCGCGAATGTCCTGCCACCACGCCAGATCACTCGGATCGGTGCGCAGCTGCAGGGTCGAGCTGCCCAGCTCGAAGGTGCCCCGGGCGGTCACCGACAGCAGCTCGGCCGCCCGCGCCCCGTCCTGCTCACCGAGCGCGGCGGCCAACTGCTCCGGAGTCCAGGAGTAGGTCAGCCCCTCGACGCCGTCGGTGTCGGCGTCCAGCGCGGAGGCGAATCCACCCTCTGGAGTGCCCAGATCCCGGATCAGGAAGTCGGCCGTCTCGCGCGCCACCCGTTCGGCCAGCGGCAGCCGGGTAGCCCGCCACAGGTGCAGGTACACCCGCAGCAGTTGGCCGTTGTCGTACAGCATCTTCTCGAAGTGCGGCACCACCCATTGCGCGTCCACCGAGTACCGGGCGAAGCCGCCGGCCAGCTGGTCGTAGATGCCGCCGCGGGCCATCGCTTCGCAGGTGGCGCTCACCAACTCCAGCGAGCGCTGCGAACCGGTCCGACCATAGTGGCGCAGCAGGAACTCCAGCACCATCGATGGCGGGAACTTCGGCGCGCCACCGAATCCGCCGTTGTTCCGGTCGAAACCCTGCTCCAGCCGGTCCACCGCCTCGTCCAGTTCGGCCGCACCCAGGGTGCGCTCGGCCGCCTGCTGACCCAGCACGCTCTGCAGCGCGCTGACCACCCGGCTGCCCGCCGACCGCAATTCCTCGCGGCGGTGCTGCCAACCGTCGGACACCGCGGCCAGCAGCCGGAGGAACTGGGCCTTCGGGAAGTAGGTTCCGCAGAAGAACGGCTCACCGTCCGGAGTGAGCAGGCAGGTCATCGGCCAGCCGCCCTGCCCGGTCAGCGCGGTGGTGGCCGCCATGTAGGTGGCGTCGATGTCCGGCCGCTCCTCCCGGTCCACCTTGATCGCGATGAACCCCTCATTCACCGCCGCGGCCACCTCGGCGTCCTCGAACGACTCGTGCGCCATGACATGGCACCAGTGGCAGGCGCTGTAACCCACGGAGAGCAGGATTGGTCTGTCCAAGCGCCGGGCGGCCTCGAGCGCCTCGGGTCCCCACTCGTACCAATCCACCGGATTATCGGCGTGCTGACGCAGATACGGGCTCGTGGATTGCATCAAGCGGTTCGCCATCGTGTCACTCCCTGCGCTCCTCTGATCTGTCAGAGCGGGCCCCGTGACAGATGAAACTGACAGACGGCCGGCCCTTGGTGTCGGGTCGTGCCGCCCGAAGTCGATTGTCCTCCACCCGGTGCCGGCGTCTGGCGCGGAGGTGATAGCGGCCGCCAGGACGGGCTCGCCTGGCCTACCGCCCACCTCCGACCGTCCGCCGCTTTCACATGCAGTCCTTTCTTCCCAAGAGGGCGAGAAATCCCAAAAGCACCACGAAGTGGCCGCCAGGTAGCTAGGGTGGCGTCCGCTTCCCCTTGAATCTCTCGATAACGGACACCTGTATGTCTCTACATCGCGGGCCGCAGCCTCGTCGGCCTATCGCTCTGTCTGTTGTTCTTGCGCTCGTAGCCGCGACGCTTATCGTGATTGCGTTCGGAGCGACCCATCCGAGGCGAGCGGGTGCGGACGAGCTCCCGCCGCAAAGCGCACCGACGCAGATCTCTCTGACCGCGTCCAACACGTCGTTCGTGGCCGGGCAAAGCGTGACGCTAACGGCCGCCACCGACTTCGATGTAGCCACGTCGAACAGCGTGATCGCGATCGTCAACCAGACCACCAACCAGACCCTGCGGACCTGCACTACCGGTACCAGCTGCGACACGAGCGCACGCTTCTTCACCGGGCCCGCGCACACCTATGTCGCGACGGTCGACGCCCTGACCTCTGATCCAGTCACCGTGACCCGGGCGCCGTGGTCGATCACCCTCGCCGCCGACAAAACCACCTATACGACGGGCCAATCGGTAACCCTCACGGCCACCGCGAACCAGGACATCGGTGGCACGAACAACAGCTACATGATCTACATCTTCGACCAGACCGCGAATCAGGTGGTGGGCTATTGCCAGCCTGACTACGCCGACCATTCTCTGACGTCTGCCGGTGAGACGGTGTGTTCGAGGTCCACTCGGTTCTACAGCGGTGGACCGCACACCTATGTCGCTGCGGTGGGTCAGTATCACGGTGCTTACGACGCATCAGCCGGCACGGCCGATGACCAGCAGGCGGCCAGCAATCCGATCACGGCCGGTCGAGCCGGTTGGGCTGTGTCGCTGGTGGAGGACCGGTCAGTTTTCCGGGCCGGTGACTCGGTAACGCTGACGGCGACGGCGAATCAGGACATCGGTAGCACGAACAACAGCTATGTGATCTACATCTTCGACCAGACCGCGAATCAGGTGGTGGGCTATTGCCAGCCTGACTACGCCGACCATTCCGTGACGGCTGCCGGTGAGACGGTGTGTTCTGCCACGACTCGTTTCTTCACCGGGGGCCCGCACACGTACATCGCGGTCGTGGGCCAGTATCGCGGTGCTTACGACGCTGCGGCCGGTACAGCCGATGACCAGCAGGCCGTGAGCAATACCGTCACCGCTTCGCGGGAGGATTGGAATGTCACGCTGTCGTCGGATAAAACTGTGTACGCGGCGGGTGATTCGGTCACGCTGACGGCGGTGGCGAATCAGGACATCGGCGGCACGAACAATAGCTACGCGATCTACATCTTCGACCAGACCGCGAATCAGCTGGTGGGCTATTGCCGGCCGGACTACGCCGACCATTCCGTGACGGCTGCCGGTGAGACGGTGTGTTCTGCCACGACTCGGTTCTACAGCGGAGGTGCGCACACCTACGTCGCGGTGGTAGGCCAGTATCGCGGCGGCTACAACGCCGCGGCCGGCACGGCCGATGACCAACAGGCGACCAGCAACACCGTGACGGCGGCCCGCAAGGCCTGGACAATTAGCCTTGCGGTCAACAAGACCGTTTTCGCGGCGGGTGATTCGGTCACGCTGACGGCGGTGGCGAACCAGGACATCGGCGGCACGAACAACAGCTACGCGATCTACATCTTCGACCAAACCGCGAATCAGCTGGTGGGCTATTGCCGGCCGGACTACAGCGACCACACGATCAGCGATGGCCAGACGGTGTGTTCTGCCACGACCAGGTTCTACACCGGCGGTCCACACACCTACATCGCGGTCGTCGGCCAGTATCGCGGTGGCTACAACGCCGCGGCCGGCACGGCCGATGACCAACAGGCGACCAGCAACACCGTGACGGCGGCTCGCAAGGCCTGGACAATTAGCCTTGCGGTCAACAAGACCGTTTTCGCGGCGGGTGATTCGGTCACGCTGACGGCGGTGGCGAACCAGGACATCGGCGGCACGAACAACAGCTACGCGATCTACATCTTCGACCAGACCGCGAATCAGCTGGTGGGCTATTGCCGGCCGGACTACGACGATCACTCCGTCGTAGATGGTCAGACGGTGTGTTCGACTACGACCAGGTTCTACACCGGCGGTCCACACACCTACATCGCGGTGGTAGGCCAGTATCGCGGCGGCTACAACGCCGCGGCCGGCACGGCCGATGACCAACAGGCGACCAGCAACACCGTGACGGCGGCTCGCAAGGCCTGGACAATTAGCCTTGCGGTCGACAAGACCGTTTTCGCGGCGGGCGATTCGGTCACGCTGACGGCGGTGGCGAACCAGGACATCGGCGGCACGAACAACAGCTACGCGATCTACTTCCTGGACGAGACCGGTAACCAGATTATCGGCCAATGCCAGCCGGACTACGACGATCACTCAGTGACGGCTGCTGGTCAGACGGTGTGTTCGACCTCGACTCGCTTCTACAGCGGAGGTGCCCACACCTACGTCGCGGTGGTAGGCCAGTATCGCGGCAACGTGAACGCCGCGGCCGGCACCATCGACGATGAGCAGGCCAACAGCAATGAGGTTTACGCACAGCGGGCGCCGTGGGCCGTGACCATGGTCGAGCAGGAACAGTACCTCGATGAGAACACCGAGTTGGTCGTTCTCGGCGCCGCGGCCAATCAGGATGTCGGGGCCACGAATGGCAGCTACCACATCTTCTTTCTCGACTACACGCACAACACCGTGGTCGGATCCTGTGATACCGGCACCAGCTGCGTAATCCAGTTCGGAATCAGCCGGAAAGCTGATCCGGTTACCTACCTCGCCGAGGTGGCCTCGTGGGGTAGTCCGACTTCCGACATACAGGCGACCTCGAACGGGTTCACAGCTCCGCACGGCGGCGGTCCTACCCAGCTCGGCGAGTCATCCGGCGGCAGTAACCCGGCCGAGCCGAATTGTCAGCATTGCACGGGGGATCCGATTGATGCCGCGACTGGCGAGTACACGGAGTCGCTCACCGACCTGGCCATCTCGGGCAAGGGTCCCGGACTGCAGATCACCCGCAACTACGGTTCGGCCTCGGCCGGCACCGACGGTCCGTTCGGCTACGGCTGGACGTTCAACGACGGTATCCATCTGCGGTTCGGGGCGGTGACCGGCGGCGATCCGATGCCGCGCACTGTGACCGTGGTGCAGGAGAACGGCGCCACGATCCAGTTCAACGCCGACGCCCAGCACAACTACACCGCGCCGGCCCGGGTGCGCGCCAGGCTGACGTACGACCAGGTCAGCCAGCAGTGGAGTGTGGTCCGCAAGGCCGTGCAGACCATGGTGTTCGACTCCGGCGGCCGCCTGCTCAGCCTGAAGGATCCGTCCGGCAACGCAGTCACGTTGTCCTACAACGCCAATCATCAGCTGACGGGCGTGAGCGCGCCGGGTGGTCGGCATCTAGGCCTGACCTGGACCGGCGACCACATCACGGAGGTTGCCGACTCGGCTGGGCGAAGCGTGAACTACGGCTACGACAGTGCCGGCGACCTGACCAGCAGTACCGCCGCCGACGCAGGCACCACCCAATACGGCTACGACGGCAACCACCTGCTGACCACCTTGACCACGCCACGCGGTGCGATCACCACCAACGCCTACGACGGCAACCATCGGGTCAGTGCCCAGACCGACCCGATCGGCCGGACCACCACGTTCAGCTACACCGGTTCGCCGCAGAGCTCGGGCACCACTACGGTGACCAGCCCATCCGGCTCGGTGACGGTGGAGAACTACGAGCAGGGCGAGCTGACCTCGGTATCCCTGGCTGCCGGCACACCGTCGGCTGCGACCTGGTCCTACAGCTACGACGCGGCCGGTAACCAGATCTCAGTGGCCGACCCGGCCGGGGCGACGTCAACATCTACCTTCGACGGAGATGGAAATCGGATCACCAGCACCGATCCGATCGGACACACGGTCAGCACCGATTACAACGCCTACGACGAGCCCACCGCGGTCACCGACGCGCTCGGCCACACCAGCCGCCTGGATTACGACAGCCTCGGGCGGTTGATCACCTCGACCACGCCATCCGGGCACGTCTCGCACTTCAGCTACAACGCCGATGGCACGCTGCACACAGCCACCGACGCGGCCGGCCAGGTCACCACCGACACCTACACCGCCACCGGCAATCTCAAGACGGTTACCGACCCGGACGACCACATCATCACCTACGGCTACGACAGCGCGGGCCGGCGCACGACAACGACCAACAACAACGGCGCCACCACGACCGTGCACTACGACTCGATCGGTCGCGTCACCTCGGTTGTCGATCCGCTCGGACACACCACGAGCTACAGCTATGACGGCGACGGACACCGAACTGCCACGACCGACGCCAATGGCAACACAACGAGCTCGACCCTCGACCTGGCAGGACAGGTCACCAGCAGTACCGATGCGCTGAACAACACGACCGATTACACCTACAACGGCGATGGTTCGTTGGCGACCCTCACGGATCCGCTCGGCAACGTCACCACGTATCACTACGACGCCCGTGGCGATCGGACGGCGATGATCGATGCGGACAATCGAACGACCAGTTACCTATACGACGGGGATGGTCGGCTGCTGTTGACCACCACGCCCGCCGGTGCCGTCACGACGTCAACCTACAACGCCGCCGGCCAGGTCATTTCGATGACCGACCCGAACGGGCACAGCGGCTCGATGAGCTACGACGCCGCGGGCCAGTTGATTTCGTCCACCGACGCCGACCAGCGCACGACCGGGCGGACCTACAACGCCGACGGGCAGCTGACCAAGATCACGCTGCCGGACAACCACACGATCCAGTACGGCTATGACGTGATGGGTCGGGAGACTCAGTACACCAACGCTGATGGCGGCGTCACGGTTACCCAGTACGACGGTGCCGGCCTGGTCACTTCTGTGACCCAACCGGGCGGGTTGCAGACCCAGGTCAGCTATGACGCGGTCGGCCGCGCCAGCGTCATCACCGCTCCGGATGGTTCCACCGCGACCAGAACCTACGACGCCGACGATCAGGTCAACGGCGTCAGCTACAGCGTCAGCGGTGCGACCGCCGACAGCTACACCTACGACAACCTCGGCCAGGTGCTCAGCACGACCGACGCCACCGGCACCAGCAGTACCCAGTACGACGCCGACGGACGGGTGACCCAGGAGACGAACGGCGCCGGGGCGACGGTGGGCTATCAGTACGACGCCGACGATCGGCTGAGCACGTTGACCTACCCGGGTGGGCACAGCCTCGGGTACGGATATGACAACGCCGGTCAGCTGATCTCGGCCACTGATTGGTCCGCGAATACCACGTCATTCGGTTACGACGCCGACGGACACCTGACCAGCCAGCAAGATCCAAACGGGGTCAGCACCAGCACGACGTATCAGGTCGGCGGCGAGGTCAGCTCGATCGGCATCAACCACGGAACGAGCGCGTTGGCGAGCTACGGCTATACCTACGACGCGGCCGATCAGGTGACCGGCGACACCAGTTCGGTCACCGGCGTGGCGTCGGCGACGGCCACCCACGCCTACGGCTACGACCCAGTCGGTCAGCTTGGCGCGGTAAGCACCGGCACCGCCAGTCCGGACGGCTACACCGCGACCGACGCCGGCCTGCTGACCGGCCTACCGGGCGGAATCGCCCAGACCTACAACGCCAAACAGGAACTGACCAGCACCGGCAGCACGACCTACAGCTTCGACGGCAACGGCTCGCGCACATCCAGTACGTCGGGTTCGGACACCACCAGCTACAGCTACACGGCGTCCGGGGCGCTCTCCTCAGTGAACCTGCCCGGCGGTGCCAGTATTAGCTACACCAGCGATGCCAGCGGATTGCGGCAGACCCGAACCAAGGCGGGGGTCACCGCGCACCTGACGTGGGCCGCGGCTGCGCCGGTACCGCTACTGCTGGACGACGGCAGTCACCGTTACCTGTACGCGGTCGGCACCACGCCCTATGCGCAGATCGACGACAGCACCGGTGCGATCGAGTACCTGCACGCCGACCGGATCGGTTCGGTCCGGTTGATCACCGATGCATCTGGCGCGGTGGTTGGTACGAACACGTTTGATTCGTACGGCAAACGGATCGACCACACTGAGTCCGCCGACAGTGCGTTCGGCTTCACTGGCGCGCTGACCGATCCCGACACCGGACTGGTGTACCTGCGGGCGCGGGACTACGACCCAGCCACCGGGCAGTTCTTGACCGTTGACCCGTTGGTCGGCACGACGCATCAGCCGTATGCGTATGTGGGTAACGATCCGTTGACCGGCACCGATCCACTCGGACTGTGTTTCGTGGTCTGCCTCTCCAGCGTCGGACAGGTGTTGAGTGACGGTGTTTCCGCGCTCGGCGACGGGATCAGCAGCGGCCTGTCGAACCTGAACGACGGGGTTTACAACTCCTTGACCCATGGCTTCGGCGCTCATGTGGTCTCCTTCATCGAAGGTTTCGGTAATGCCGTCACCTTTGGCGCGACGACCAAGTTCGACAACTGGGTCAGCCCGGGCTCGTCCTGTACCTACGCCCACGATGGCTGGTACACCGCGGGCGACGCCACCGGCCAGGTCGCCTTGGCGATCGCGACCGATGGCGCGTCGTCCGAGGAGCAAATAGCAGCGGACGCCGCCCGCGGCGCCGAATCACTGGCCACTCATGAGGCGGAAGCGACCGCCGAGCGCGAAGCCAGTAATGCCGCAATGAGGCTTGGTGAGACTCAGAAGCCGCTCGGCCGCACGCGGGAAGCCGCAGCAGAAGGAACCGTTGCTGGCCGTGCGGGTACAGCTGCAGAACAGTGCCTGAACAGCTTCACCGCCGACACCCCCGTCACGATGGCCGACGGCACGAAGAAGCCGATCAAGGACGTGAAGGTCGGCGACCGCGTCCTGGCCACGGACCCGGAGACCGGCGAGACGAACGCCGAGCCCGTCGTGCAGCTGATTCGACACTCGGGTCAGCACGCGATGGTGCTGATCAGCCTGGCCGACGGGTCGGTACTCGATTCGACCGACGGCCACCCGATCTGGGACGCCAGTCAACACGCGTTCGTCAACGCCAGGCAACTCCGGGTCGGCGACAAGATCGAAACGGCTGACGGCGCGCTGCTGACGATCACCGGACTGACGACCTACACGGCAGACCTGACCGCCTACAACCTCCAGATCCACCAGATCCACACCTACTACGCCGGCGCCACACCCGTCCTCGTCCACAACAGCTGCACGCCGAACCCGTTCCGCGGCACGAATATGAGCGACGAAGACAGCCTGGCGTACCACTACGGCAAGCACGGCGCTGGTCGCTCGATCGACCAATACGCCCAGGACGCTCAGGCGTTCGCTGACAATCCGACGGGGACTACTTCGAGCGTCAACCTAGACGACGGGACCACAGGCACGAGGTATCGGACCCGCGGAGGGCCCGGAGGAATCCTTGATTCAAACGGCAACGTCGTCACGTTTTGGTACAAGTGATGGCGAGCGAGCGTTTCACCGGCGCATACCAACGCTGGACCTCGATGCCGTTTCCCGACGGCAGCGACGACGACGGGTTGGACGAACTCCACGCTCAGCTCGCGTACGCGGACGCGATGGTCGCGGAGGCTGCCGAGCCGATCGCCAAGAATCGGGCTCGTAGCGGCCGGGTGCCTGATCAAGTCGTCCTCGAGCTACTAAGCGTGATATCGCGCGCCGCCGAGTACGCCTCGTCGGATAGCGAAGGATATGTCCGGCTGGCGTCCACCTACAGCATCTACGCCGACGCCCTGCTTGAAGTCATCGATGCACTCGGGTAGCCGAAGTCCAGCCGCAGTGCGGAAGGTCAGAAGCGGCGTCACGAGTTCACCTCATGGACGACCGATCCTGAGGTTGCGAAGGGGATGAGCTACCCGGACGGTGTAGTCATGCGGATTTCGCTATCGTCTGTTGCCGATCGACTTGTCCACTCGCCAGATCTCTTCGACGAACGCGAGGTACTGGTCCGCGGAGTCGTATATGGCGCGGAGCTCCTCCCATGACGGGGTGGCATGCAATCCGACGCGCAGACCTGATGCATCTGTTGCAGTCTGGGAATTCGGTTGACAACGCGCGGTCGATCGTCGAGCGCCTCGCATCTCTTGACACCGACGAACTACAGGCGACGGCAATCTCCACCCGCGAACTGATGGCGATCTATGAACGGCGGCGAGTTCGAATGCCCGACGCGCATCCGCTTGCTCAGTCAGTTGACCGATTACTGGAAGCCCTCAAGAACTATCGAGGCGCTGAGGTCTTGGCGGTCACTCTGGAATCGTCGGGACGTGTCATCTCTGTATGGCTGGCGGGCTCGGGTGACTCGGTGCTTTCGACGATGGTCAACAGTCCAGATGGCTGAAACCTCTTATCGTTACCTTCCAAAAGGATTTCATCGGATGAAGGGCCGGCTCGCGAGAGCGGCGAGCGCTTGGAGAAGTGGATAAATGGACTCCGATGAAGGATCGTCGCGTTGGCATGATGTTCCTGACGAGTTCGTCAGAGCCTGGAGAAATATCTTTGCCGAGCCCGCGGACGGCATGGATGTCCCCGGTCTCTGCCCCGTATGCGGCTCCGCGACTCTCCACCGCTGGTTCGATTTGAGCCGCTTGAATCGTCGCGTTTTTCTCGGCCAGGAATGGCGAGGAGACGGTTCTCAATGGCAGTGGTGCAGCGCGTGCAGGAGCTATGAGCATTCGACCGCCCGAGTACCTTTGTGGTGGAATGCGCCGTTCGACGCCGATTTGGCGACTCTTCGCCATGACCCAGGGCCAATCGAAGCGATTCGCCGCGCCAAGTCCGCCTGATGAAAAGTCGTGTGGTCTTGAACGAGGTGTGCAATAGAGGTGCAGGCTTCCGGAGCCCCCCGGGCGTGGCCAGCCCTGAAACAATGAGCGGGTGCGCATCGTCATCGCCGGCGGCACCGGCACCGCGGGACGGGTCGTGGTACAGCAGGCCACCGAGCGCGGCCACCAGGCCGTCGCGCTGTCCCGCTCGGGTCCGGCGCCGGCCGACCTGACCACCGGCCAGGGGCTGGCCGAGGCGCTGGCCGGCGCGGACGCGGTCATCGACTGCAGCGACGTGCGCACCCTGTCGCGGACCAAGGCGGAGCGGTTCTTCGTGACCAGCACCAAGAACCTGGTGCGCGCCGCGGCCGCCGCCGGAGCGAGCCGGTACGTGCTGCTGTCCATCGTCGGCATCGACCAGGTGCCAACGGGTTACTACCAGGCGAAGCTCGCCCAGGAAGCGACCCTGATCGCCACCGCCACCGAGTCGCGGATGGGCTACACGATCGCCCGGGCCACCCAGTTCCACGACTTCGCGGCACAACTGCTTGCCCGGACGCGCAAGGGCCGGCTCGCCCTGCTCCCACACATGCGCTGCCAGCCGGTGGAACTGGCCGCGGTGGCGAGCCGGCTGCTTGACTGCGTCGAAGCCGAGCCGGCGATGCGTGCACCGGATCTGGCTGGGCCACGCGAGGAGGACATGCTGGAACTGGTCCGGCAATGGGTCGCCCGCACCGGCGACCGGGTCCGGGTGATCGCCGTGCCGACGCCCGGCCGGGCCGGCAAGGCGGTGGAGGCCGGCGGCCTGCTGCTCCGAAGCGGCGAGACCCGCGGTCGGACCTTCGCCGAATGGCTGGCCGACCAACCACGCAGCTGACGTCGTGAGCGGGCGCGCCGTTCGGCCGGCTCGAGGCTTTCAGCCGGCCACGCTGCTCTGCCGCACCACCAGCCGGTAGTCGGGAAAGATCTCCTGCGGCTGCTCGGGCGCGGTGCGGTGCATCCGCTGGGTGAGCAGCTCCACCGCGTACTCGGCCACCGCCCGCTTGTCCGGCGACACGCTGCTCAGCGGCGGGCTGCTGTACCGGCACTCTTGCACGTCGTCGAAGCCGACCACCGCCACGTCCTGCGGCACCCGCCGGCCGGCTTCGGCCAGCGCCCGCAGCGCCCCGAAGGCCAGCAGGTCGTTGAAGCAGAACACCGCGTCCAGGTCGGGACGCCTGCCCAGCAGTTGGCGCATCGCCAGGTAGCCGGGCTCGCGGTGGAACAGCTCGACGTCGCCGTACAGCGAGCGATCACGGGGCAACCCGGCGGCGGCCAGTGCCTGCTCGTAGCCGCGCTGGCGCAGCGCCACGGTGCCGGCCGGTCGCCGGGCCGTGCCGATCGCGGCGACGGAACGCCGGCCGATGTCGATCAGGTGGTTCACGGCGGCGCTGGCGGCCGCCACGCTGTCGATGGCGACGTGGTCCACGCCGACGTGGGACAGCCGCTCGCCGAGCAGCACGATGGGATGGTCGCCGCGCAGCTTCTCCACGTCCTCGGCGGTCATCGACAGCGGGCTGGCGATGGTGCCGTCGGTGAGGTTGTCCCGGATGCCCCCGGCCACCAGCCGCTCGTGCCGGCGTTCCCCGCCGGTTCGGTCGATCAGCACGGTGAAACCGCGGCGCTCGGCGGCCGCGACCACCTGCTCGGCCAACTCGGCGAAGTACGGGGTCAGTTCCGGCAGCGACAGCGCCACCAGGCCGCTGCGGCCGTTGCGCAGCCGGCGGGCGGAGAAGTTCGGCCGGTAGCCGAGCTCGTCGATCACCGCCCGCACCCGGGCCCGGGTACCTTCGCTGACGAACGGGTAGTCGTTGACCACGTTCGACACGGTCTTGATCGAAACGCCCGCGACGGACGCCACGTCCTTGAGGCTGACGGGCATGCCAACGGATCCTCTCAACGCGGATGAAAACGCGCTCGCGGCAATGCTGGCACCGCGCCGTTACCTCGACGTTAACACGACCAAACCTTGAATTTAGAGGTTTACAACGATGTATACAACGTTGTACAAACGAAACGTCCAGTCTTCGACGGAGGGAGGCCCGTGCCAGCCGCTCGCCTCGTACTGCATCCGGACTTCGCCGTCGGTCCCGTGGACCGCAGGTTGTTCGGTTCCTTCGTCGAGCATATGGGCCGGTGCGTGTACGAGGGCGTCTTCGAGCCGGGCCATCCCCAGGCCGACGAGCGGGGCTTCCGGCGTGACGTGCTGCGGCTGGCCCAGGAACTCGGCATCACCGTGGTGCGCTACCCGGGCGGCAACTTCGTCTCCGGCTACCGCTGGGAGGACGGCGTCGGCCCGGTGAGCGAACGGCCGACCCGGCTGGATCTGGCCTGGCGCTCGATCGAGCCCAACACCTTCGGCCTGCACGAGTTCCTGGCCTGGTCCCGGCAAGCCGGGGTGGAACCGATGCTGGCGGTGAACCTGGGCACCCGGGGTGTGCAGGAGGCGGCCGACCTGGTCGAGTACTGCAACGTGCCGGGCGGTACCACGCTGTCGGACCTGCGTGCCAAGAACGGTGACAGCGATCCGTTCGGGGTGAAGCTGTGGTGTCTCGGCAACGAGATGGACGGCCCGTGGCAGGTGGGCCAGAAGAGCGCGGAGGACTACGGCAAGCTCGCCGCCGAGACCGCCAAGGCGATGCGGCTGGTGGATCCGTCCATCGAGCTGGTCGCCTGCGGCAGCTCCAACCGGCAGATGGCCACCTTCGCGGCCTGGGAAGCCACCGTGCTGGAACACACCTACCCGCACGTCAACTACATCTCGATGCACGCCTACTACGAGGAGACCGACAACCTCGCCGACTTCCTGGCCACCGGCATCGACATGGACGGCTTCATCGAGGACGTCATCGCGGCCACCGACTACGTCCGGGCCAAGCTGCACAGCCCGAAGCAGCTGCGAATCTCCTTCGACGAGTGGAATGTCTGGTACCAGAAGGCCTACCAGCAGCAGCCGGAACGCGGCTGGCAGCACGCCCCGCCGCTGATCGAGGACGACTTCTCGGTGGCCGACGCGGTCGCCGTCGGCTCGTACCTGATCTCGCTGCTCAACCACGCCGACCGGGTCGCCGTCGCCTGCCAGGCGCAGCTGGTGAACATCATCGCGCCGATCCGCACCGTCGGCCGGGGCCCGGCCTGGCGGCAACCGATCTACTACCCGTTCGCGCAGGCCGCCCGGCTCGCCCGCGGGATCGCCCTGCGGTTGCCGGTCCGGTCGCCGGAGGTGATCACGCCCCGCTTCGGCGCGGTGCCGGCGATCAGCTGCGCCGCCACCTGGGACGAGGCGAGCGGGCGGGCCGCACTGTTCCTGGTCAACCGGGATCCGGACAGCGCGCACACAGTCGAGGTGGACCTGCGCGCGCTACCGCTGACCGGCATCGCCGAGCAGCTCACGCTGACCGATCCGGATGTGCGCGCCACCAACAGCGCCGAACAGCCCGACCGGGTCCGGCCGGACGACCGGGTCACCGCCCAACTGTCCGACGGACGGCTGAGCCTGCACGTCCCGCCGGTTTCCTGGACGGCGCTGTCGCTCACCGGCGCACCACCAGCCTGATCCGCCATCACTTGAATTCACCGAGGAGAACTGATGACTCAGCTGGACACCTCCCTTACCCGACGGGGTTTTCTGGGCACGGTCGGCGCTGTCGGCGGAGCTCTCGCGCTGGCTGCCTGCGGCGGCAAGAGCACGCCACCCGGCACCGGCGGGGCCACCGGAGCCGCGGCGGGCGGCGCCAGCTACAGCGGGCCGGCGGTCAAGCTGGCGTTCTGGAACGGCTGGACCGGGGCGGACGGTGACTTCGCCAAGAAGATGGTCGATCAGTTCAACAAGGCAAACCCGAACGTCCAGGTCCAGATGAACGTCTACCAGTGGGCCGACTTCTTCCAGAAGCTGCCAGCGGCGGTGCAGAGCGGCAACGGGCCGGACGTCTCGGTGATGCACATCGACGACATCCCCACCCAGGCCGCGCAGCAGGTGATCGTGCCGATCGATGCGATCGCCCAGGCGCTGAACCTGAGCTCCTCGCAGTTCTCCCCTGCGGTCTGGAACGGTGGGGTCTACCAGGACAAGCGCTACGGCATCCCGATCGACGTGCACAACCTGGGCCTCTACTACAACCAGGATCTGTTCGACAAGGCGGGCATCAGCGCCCCGCCGACGAACGAGTCGGAGTACTTCGACGCGCTGGACAAGCTGAAGAGCAAGGGCATCCAGGGTAGCTGGGTCAGCCCGTTCCAGTTCACCGGCGGATTCATGTTCCAGTCCCTGCTCTGGCAGTACGGCGGTGACCTGTACAACTCCGACAACACCAAGGCCACCTGGGACTCCGACGCCGGGGTGAAGGCGCTGCAGTGGATGGTGGACCTGATCAGCAAGGGCTACAGCCCGAAGAACGTCGGCCAGGACGCTGACTACCTGGCGTTGAAGAACTCGAAGAACGCCATGAACTGGCAGGGCATCTGGCAGGTCAACGACGTCAACAAGCTGACCACCCCGAAGATCGGCCTGGCGCCGCTGCCGAAGATCGGATCGCAGGGCGGCGTCTGGGGCAACTCGCACCAGTTCGTGTTGCCGCGCAACGGCAGCAACGACTCGAACAAGCAGGCCGCGGCCCGCTACTTCATCCACTGGTTCACCCAGAACGAGGCCGAGTGGGCGCAGAGCGCGAAGGTGCCGGCCGAGACCAGCCTGCAGTCCAGCGCCGATTTCACCAAGCTCACCGACCTCAAGCCGTTCGCCCAGGAGGTGCCGGACGTGCACTTCCCGCCCGCGGTGGCCGGCGTCGGTGACGCCACGGCCAAGCTGTACGACGCGATCCAGTCCGCGGTGCTCGGCAAGAGCGACCCGGCCAGCGCACTGAGCAGCTCGGCCAAGACCGCGACCGGAATCCTCAGCTCTAACAAGAAGAAGTACGGCTGAGCCGGTGACGAGCCTTCGGCGGCTGGGCCGATGACCAGCACGGTGGCGCCGGTGCGCCCGGAGTCCCGGCCGGCGACGGCCCGACGACGCCGGGTGCGCCGAAACGGCGCGGTAACCCCGTACCTGTTCCTGCTGCCCTACGGCGTGCTGTTCCTCGGTTTCATGGTGCTCCCGGCCATCTACGGCATCTGGATCAGCCTGCACGACTACGACTACCTGCTGCCGCATCAGCCGTGGGTCGGCCTGCAGAACTACACCGACCTCTTCAAGTCAGGCACCCGGGACTCCTACGACTTCTGGCACAGCATGGAGGCCACCGGCATCTTCACCCTGTTCAGCGTGCCGTTCCTGGTGGTCCTGCCGCTCGGAGTCGCGCTGCTGCTCAACCGCGCCTTCCCCGGCCGCACGCTGTTCCGGGCTGTGTTCTTCACCCCGTACGTGCTCGGCGTGGCGGTGGTTGGGGTGCTGTTCCGGTTCCTGCTGGATCCGAACATCGGCGTGGTGAACGCCTACCTGCACGACCTCGGCATCTCCCGCAGCATCCCGTGGACGACTCAGTTGCCATGGGCGTGGATTTCGCTGGTCGGCATGACCGTCTGGTGGACGCTCGGCTTCAACGCGATCATCTACCTGGCCGGGCTGCAGGACATCTCCCCAGAGCTGTACGAGGCGGCCGACGTGGACGGGGCCAACAACTGGGACAAGTTCCGCCACGTGACGCTGCCAGGGCTGCGGCCGGTCATGCTGTTCGTGATCACGCTAACCATCCTGGCCTCGGCGAACATGTTCGGGCAGGCGTATCTGGTCACCAACGGCGCGCCGGCCAACGAGACCCGGACCGCGATCATGGAGATCGGCCAGGTCGGCCTGCGCCAGTACCGGCAGGGCGCCGCCGCCGCGATGAGCTACATCCTGGCCGTCGTGCTGATATTGATCAGCCTGATCAACTTCCGGCTGCTGCGCAACCGGGGTGACGCATGAGTGAGCATCGCAGGCGCGCAGCGCCGAGGAGCGGAGCGAATCAGGCGATGAGCGCTCGCGCGAAGAGCCAGGTGGAACATGAGTGAGCATCGCAGGCGCGCAGCGCCGAGGAGCGGAGCGAATCAGGCGATGAGCGCTCGCGCGAAGAGCCGAGGTAAGACATGACCGCGGTGGCGGAGTCCGGCACCAGTCAGCCGCCGGGCAGCAGCGGCGCCCGGGCTGTGCGACGGACCGGCTTCTGGATCCTGATCGGGATCCTCTGCGTCATCTTCGTCGCCCCGCTGCTGTGGATGCTGATCACCTCGGTCAAGACGCCAAACCAGGCGACCAACCCCAACGGGTCCTGGATTCCGAACCCGTTCGACACCTCCAGCTACCGCACGCTGCTGCACTCGGGCGCCACCCCGGTGCTGCGCTGGTTCGTGAACAGCCTGGTCGCCGGCCTAGCTAACACCGTGCTGATCGTGGCGGTCGATTCGATGGCCGCCTACGCCCTTGCCCGGATGGAGTTCTTCGGCCGCCGGCTCATCTTCGGCACCGTGGTGGGCACCATCTTCCTGCCCGGCTTCATGTTCCTGGTGCCCAACTTCCTGATCGTGAGCAAGCTGGGCTGGCTTGACTCGCTGTGGGCGATCATCGTGCCGAGCGCCGGCGGCGCGTTCGGGGTGTTCTTCCTGCGCCAGTTCTTCTCCACGCTGCCGCGGGAGTTGGAGGAGGCCGCGATCATCGACGGGGCAAACCAGTGGGTGGTGTTCACCCGGGTGGTGCTGCCGCTGTCCCGGCCGGCGCTGGCCACCCTGGCGGTGCTGTCGTTCCTGACCAACTGGAACGACTTCCTGTGGCCGGTGTTCGTGCTGTTCAGCGCCAACACCCTGACCCTGCCGGCGGGCCTGTCCACCCTGCAGAACTCGGCGACCACGAACTATCCGCTGATCATGGCCGGAGCGGTGATCGCCTCGGTGCCGGCGATCATCCTGTTCGTGATCGCGCAACGGCATGTCATCGAGGGGATTTCCCGAAGCGGCCTGAAAGGATGACCCGGCGGGCCCGCCGTGCCGCCGCCGGCGGGCTCGCCGTCACCCTGCTGCTCACCGGCTGCGTCGGCCGATCGGCCGTTCCCGGAAAACCGTCCGCGGTCGGCGGCACGAGCGCCAGCGGCTACGTCAATCCGGTGTACCGCTCGAACTTTCCGGATCCGTCCGTCCTGCGGGCGGGCGGCACCTACCACGGCTACGCGACGCAGGGCCCCGGCGGCAACATCCAGACGCTGACCTCGCCGGATCTGGTGCACTGGCGGGTCGGCCCGGATGCGCTGCCCCAACTCGGCCGCTGGGCCACCACCGGCAGCACCTGGGCACCGGAGGTGATCGCGACCGGCGGCCGGTACGTTCTGTACTACGTCGCACACGACACCGGTTCCGGAAAGCAGTGCATCGGCCGGGCCACCGCGGCCGACCCTGCCGGCCCGTTCACCGATAGCGCCGGCGCGCCGCTGGTGTGCCAGGTCGCGTTGGGCGGCTCCATCGACCCGGACCCGGTACGTGCCGGTGACGGTTCGCTCTACCTGTACTGGAAGAACGACGGCAACTGCTGTGGCCAGCCGGTGCACCTGTGGGGCCAGCGGCTCAGCCCGGACGGCTCGGCGTTGACCGGTTCGCCGGTTGCCCTGCTGAACAACACCAAAGCATGGCAGGGCTCGCTCATCGAGGCACCGGAGATGGTCGTCCACTCGGGCAGTTACACCCTGTTCTACTCGGCGAACGACTACGCCTCCGATCGCTACGGGATCGGCTACGCCAGCTGCCGCGGACCGCTCGGGCCGTGCACCGACGAATCCGACGCCTCGCTGATCGCCTCCAACGACTTCGCCGCCGGGCCGGGCCACTGTTTCGTGCTCCAGTCGGCCGACGGGGACTGGTGGATGCTCTACCACGCGTGGCCGCCGAGCGCGATCGGCGCCGAGGATCCCGGCCGGCTGCTATGGCTGGAGCCGGTCAGCTGGCGCGGCGACACCCCGGCGGTGCATCCGTCCGAGGTGTCGCCGCAACCGTTACCGCGCTAAGCACTCTAGGTGTGGTCGCCCAATTCCATAATTGGGTTAGGACAATCGAGTCCATAATTGGGTTCGGACAATCGAGCGACGTTCGTCATTGGGTGTCACAGTCACCTCCTCGCGACGCGAAGGGTGCAGGGTGCCGCGCAGCGTAGGATGAGCTGTACCGAGGGTATTTCGGACGCCGGCTACCACGCCGGCCTCGCTCCCGGCGAGCAGCTACCCCGAGCCGAACAAGGCTCGGATCGGTGTAAATCATGACTATTTTCCTCAGCATCCTCATCATCATGGTCGTCGTGCTGCTGGCCGGGCTGGCATTGTCGGCGCGGATCGTCAAGCAGTATGAGAAGGGGGTGTTGTTCCGGCTGGGCCGGGTACTGGGCGAGCGTGCGCCGGGCTTCCGGTTGATCATCCCGTTCGTTGATGTGTTGCGTCGGGTGTCGTTGCGGATCATCACCATGCCGATCCAGTCCCAGGGCATCATCACCCGCGACAATGTCAGCGTCGATGTGTCCGCGGTCGCCTACTTCAGGGTGGTCGATGCGGTGAAGTCGGTGGTGGCGATCGAGAACGTGCACGCCGCGATCAACCAGATCGCGCAGACCACGCTGCGCAAGGTGGTCGGCCAGCACACCCTGGATGAGACGCTGTCGGAGACCGACCGGATCAACCTGGACATCCGCAGCATCCTCGACCTCAACACCCTGGACTGGGGTGTCGAGGTCACCCTGGTGGAGCTGAAGGATATCCAGCTGCCCGACAGCATGAAGCGCGCGATGGCCCGTCAGGCCGAGGCCGAACGGGAGAAGCGCGCCAAGATCATCAACGCCGAGGGCGAGTCGCTGGCCGCGGCCGCGCTGGGCGAGGCCTCGGACACCATGATGGCCCACCCGCTGGCACTGCAACTGCGTAACCTGCAGAGCCTGGTCGAGATCGGAGTGGACAAGAACACCACCGTCGTGTTCCCCGCCCCACTGATGACCACCATCGCCGAACTCGGATCCTTCCTCGCCCGCGAGAACGCCGCAGCGCTGCCGGCAGCCAGCAATGGCTCGAAGCCGGTACCGGCGGTCAACGGAGTGCCGACGACCTGACCGATGCCCGCCGCCCCGTGCCCGTCGTAGTCCGCGGCCACGGGTCGGCGTGGATCAGTCGCTCGACCCGCATCGCGTCGTCGGACGGCCCGAGCGGTTCATACGGGCAATGACTGCCCGTTCGACAGGAGGCATCACGATGAAACGCACCAATCTCGATAGACTGATCAGTTGGGTAGGACTTGCTCTCGCGGGCGTGCTGGTCGTTGCCGGATCGCTTCTGACCTGGACGCACGAGTTCGTCGATAACCAGGTGCACACCCAGCTCGCTGCGCAGCAGATCTATTTCCCGGCCAAGGACAGCGCTGCGATCGCCGCGCCAGAGTTTGCGGCAATGCGTCAATACGCCGGCCAACAGCTCACCACCGGTGCGCAGGCAGAGGTCTACGCCGATCACTTCATCGCCAATCACCTGAAGTCGATAGGCGGCGGCAAGACCTACGCGCAGCTGTCCGCCGAGGCGCAGGCCGACCCGACGAACACCAAACTCGCGGCGACCGCCAACACCGTGTTCAAGGGTGAAACTTTGCGGGGGCTGCTGCTCAATGCCTATGCCTTCGGCACCATGGGCATGATCGCCGGCGTCGCCGCGGTCGCGGCGTTCATTGCGGCCGGGCTCATGCTGGTGCTGAGTGGGCTGGGCTTGTGGCACGGACGTCGCGCGCGGGACAGGACCAAGGTTGACACCGGGGCACCGGAGCCCGTCCCACCTATTGACTCCGATCTGGTGTCCGCGCGCCGCGCCGACCTCGCGACGCCGGCCGGTGCGCTGTGACGATGGCACGCAGCGTACCCAGACCCGCGCTGTCCCTGCAGTACCCGATGTCGCTCGCGGTTTACGGGGGCTACGCCCAAGCGCGAAACACAGTCGACTACCTGGCCGACCACGCATTCCCGATACAGAACATCGCCATCGTCGGCACCGAGCTCAAATCCGTCGAGCGTGTTACCGGCCGCCCCTCCCGCGGCAGGGTCGCCGCCACCGGCGCGGTCACCGGATTAGGGCTCGGAGCGTTCGTCGGCATCGCCTTCACGATGTTCAGCAAGCATGGTCAGCTCGGTTTCGTCCTCACGCCAGTCCTGGGCACGTTGTTCGGGCTGGTCTGGAGTCAAGCGAGATTCGCCGCCGCGAGCCGCCACGGCCGTCGCGACTTCGCCTCGGTCAGCCAGATCGTCGCCACCCGGTATGAGGTCCTCGTCGAACACCACTTCGCCGAAGAAGCTCGAGGGCTTCTTGCCGCCACGTTGAGGAGGTGCCCGCCGTGAGCCATTTCAGCCCGACGATTGGGCAGGCGTCAGCCACCCGGAGCAACGGCACCTTCCTCGACCGTGCGACGGTCGAGTCGGTAGTGGCGGCGGCCAGCCGCGCGCCATCACTGCACAACACCCAACCGTGGAAGTGGCAACTGGAAAGCGACCGGCTGGAGCTCCATGCGGACCGGGAGCGGCAGCTGCATGTCGCCGACCCGGACGGTCACTCGCTGCGGATCAGCTGCGGGGCGGCGTCGGCGCTGGCCGAGCTGGCGTTCGCCTGCGAGGGATGGCTGCTGCATGTGGAGCGGCTGCCCGACCCCGAACAGCCTGACCTGCTGGCGATCTTCACCGATCCACGTCCCCGGCCGCCCACGGCGGCAGACCGGGAACGGCTCGCGGCCGCCGCACGTCGCTACAGCGAACGCCGACCGTTCCAGTCGCGGGTAGTCCCCGTGGAGCTGGTGGAGGACCTGCGGGCAGTAGCCGATGGAGCAGGGGTGCGTGCCTACTTCCCGGTTCGCGAGGAGGAAAAGTTGAACTTGGCGGTGGCGGTGAGCTGGGCTGACCGGGCCGAACGCAACGATCCCGCCTACCTCGCGGAGATGCACCGCTGGCAGCAGGACGCCGACGTGCGCACCGAAGGTGTGCCCAGTTCGGCGATCCCTCATGTGACGATCGGTCACCCCCGGCACACCGACATTCCACTGCGCGACTTCGAAGTCGGCGTCACCGGGCGGCAGCAGATCGAGGCCGATGTAGATGAGCATCCGCTGATCGCGGTCCTGCTCACCGAGTCCGACACGCCCCGCGAACAGCTCGCCGCGGGCGAAGCGATGCTGCGGCTCATGCTCGGCGCCGAGAGTGTCGGGTTGGCCAGTTGCGCGTTGAGCCAGGCCGTCGACCTGCTCGCGTTCCGGGCTCGGGTGCAAGTATTGATGGGTTGGGGCGCGTACCCGCAGATGATGCTCCGGCTCGGCTATCCGCCAGCCGACCCGCGGCCACCGGATGCCTCACCCCGCCGGTCGGTCAGCGAACAGCTCGACATCCGGTCATGACCCTTACCGCCGCGCCGCAGACGACCGGCCATGGAACGGGAATCGCCTCGGCCGCGACGCTGCCCGCCGTTGACGTACTGCAACTGCTGGGCGTTGACTCCGAGGCCGGACTGACCGCCACCGAGGTGACGCGGCGGCAAGCACAGTACGGTCCTAACGCGGTTTCCTCGCACCAGGCACGGCTCTTGCCGGTGCTGTGGCACCAGCTGCGCTCTCCGCTGCTCGCTCTGCTGTTCACCGCCGCGGTTGCGTCCTATTTCGTAGGCGAGCGCAGCGACGCCCTCATCATCGGCGTGATCGTTGTGCTGTCGGTGGGCCTCGGCTTCGTCAACGAATATCGAGCCGAGAAGGCGGCCGAGGCGCTGCACGACCAGATCCACCACGAAACGGTCGTGCTGCGTAGCGGTCGCCCGAGCAGCGTCGACGTGACCGCGCTAGTGCCTGGCGATGTGGTGAATCTCCGACTTGGTGACGTGGTCCCGGCCGACCTGCGGCTGCTCACCGTGGCCGGCCTAGGTTGCGACGAGTCGGTGCTGACCGGCGAGTCGCTCCCGGTGGACAAGCACGCTGATCCAGTAGCGGTAGGTACTCCGCTGGCCGAACTGTCGAGTTGCGCGCTGATGGGCACGGTGGTGAACGGTGGCAGCGGGCGTGGCGTTGTGGTGGCCACCGGAGCCCGCGCCGAGTTCGGCAAGATCGCCGCCGGACTCTCCACGCATCAGCTTGACACCGAGTTCCAGGTCGGATTGCGCAAGTTCTCATTGCTACTCGTCTACGTGGCGGGCGCGCTCACCACGTCGATCTTCGTGATCAACGTTGTGCTGCACAAACCGATCATGGACGCGTTGCTGTTCTCCCTAGCGATCGCGGTCGGCATCACACCGCAGCTCTTGCCGGCAGTGGTGTCGAGCAGTCTCGCGGCCGGCTCCCGACGAATGAGTCGGCGCAAGGTGCTGGTCAAGCGGCTGGTGTGCATCGAGGATCTCGGCAACGTCGATGTCCTGTTCACCGACAAGACCGGCACTCTGACCGCTGGGCCGCATCGACTTCACCCGAGCAGTTGCGGTGGCGGACGAAGACCCGGCCACGGTGCTGCGCTGGGGGCTGCTGTGCACCGAGAACGCATCGACCGACGGGCCGGCCGTCGGGGGCAATCCCCTCGACTCGGCACTGTGGCGATCCACGCAGGCGTCGGCCGAACAGGCGGCGCTGGCTGGCTACTCCCGGTTGGCCGTGCTGCCCTTCGATCATGAACGCAACATGGTTTCTGTGCTGGTGCGTGACTCGGCCAACACCATCACGCTGGTGACGAAGGGCGCGCCGGAGACGGTGCTCGACCGCTGCGTCGAGGTGCCCGGAGCGGCCCGCGACGCGCTCGCGGCGGAGTTCGCCGCCGGCAACCGCGTCGTCGCCGTCGCCACCCGGCCCGCTCTTGATGCCCGGCCCCCGACCGCGGCCGACGAGAACGGCCTGCAGCTACAGGGCCTGCTGGTTTTCCTCGACCCACCCAAGCAGGACGCTGCCGCGGCGTTGCAACGGCTCGCTGCACTCGGTATCGCCGTCAAGGTGGTCACCGGCGACAACCCCGCCGTCGCGGCGAAGGTTTGCCACGACCTCGGGCTGGGCGGAAACGACACCAGCGCTGGCAGCCATACCATGACCGGCGCCGACCTAGGTGCCCTCGACGACGCCGCCTTGGCGACCGCGATCGACTCCACGTCAGTGTTCGCCCGGGTGAGCCCGGAGGACAAGGCCCGCATCGTGCGCGTGCAGCGCGTCAGCGGAGGCGGAGTCGCGTTTCTCGGCGACGGCGTCAACGATGCGCTCGCCCTGCATGCCGCGGACGTCGGCATCTCCGTGGATTCGGCCACCGACGTCGCCAAGGATGCAGCCGACGTCATCCTGCTCGAGAAGGATCTCGACGTGCTCGCCGACGGCGTAGCCGAGGGCCGACGCATCTTTGCCAATACCATCAAGTACGTCCTGATGGGCACCTCCAGCAATTTCGGGAACATGTTCTCCGCCGCCGGCGCGTCGCTGTTTCTTTCATTCCTGCCGATGCTGCCCAGCCAGATCCTGCTGAACAATCTGCTCTACGACTCCAGCCAGCTAGCCATTCCTACCGACAACGTGGACGAGGAGCAGCTGCGGCGGCCGTCGCACTGGGACATCGGTTTCATCCGCCGGTTCATGATCTTCTTCGGACCGTTGAGCTCGGTGTTCGACTTCGTCACCTTCGGCGTGATGCTGTGGATCTTCCATGCCGGCGCCACGGAGTTCCGCTCCGGTTGGTTCGTCGAATCCCTAGCGACCCAGACCTTGGTGATCTTCGCGATCCGCACCCGGCGCATCCCGTTCTTCCGCAGCCACCCCAGCCTGCCACTGGCCCTGGCCGCGCTCGGCGTCGTGGCCGTCGGATCGGCGCTGCCCGCGACCCCCCTCGCGCACACGCTCGGGTTCAGCCCACTGCCGGTTGCATTCTTCGCGGCACTGGCTGGCATGGTGGTCGGCTACCTCATCCTGATCGAGGTCGGCAAACGGATCTTCTATCGCACCGCCGACGCTCAACCCGCGGCGACATGCCGACAACCAAGCGTGAGCCACCACCTGCGACGGCGTGCGGCACGGTTCAGCACCAGCGTCGATCGGACCGCCTACCGCGCACAGCCGACAGGGCGCCACGTGCGCACATGAAGGAGCCTGCCATGACCGACACCGAAACCAGCACCCTGCTCGAATGCAGCCGAGCCGAGTTGCGGCTCATCGACGCCTATTGGCGAGCGGCGAACTACCTCTCCGTCGGGCAGATCTATCTGTTGGACAACCCGCTGCTGCGCGAGCCATTGCGCGCCGAGCACGTCAAACCTCGCCTGCTCGGGCACTGGGGCACCACACCAGGGCTCAACCTGCTCTACGCCCACCTCAATCGGGTGATCAAGAACCGCGACCTGAACGTCCTTTACATCACAGGTCCGGGCCATGGCGGCCCCGGCCTGGTAGCCAACGCCTACCTCGACGGCACCTACAGCGAGGTGTATTCCGCGATTGGACGGGACGAGGACGGCATCCGGGCGCTGTTCCGGCAGTTCTCCTTCCCCGGCGGCATCCCCAGCCATGTCGCACCGGAAACCCCCGGATCGATCCACGAGGGCGGCGAACTCGGCTACTCCCTCGTGCATGCCTACGGGGCGGTCTTCGACAACCCCGGCCTGCTAGCCGTGTGCGTCATCGGCGACGGCGAGGCCGAGACCGGACCGCTCGCCGCGAGCTGGCACTCCAACAAATTCCTCAACCCGGCCAGCGACGGGGCCGTGCTACCCGTCCTGCACCTGAACGGCTACAAGATCGCCAATCCCACGGTATTGGCGCGGATCCCAGAGGTCGAACTCACGGCACTGCTGCGCGGGTACGGCTACGAGCCGCACTTCGTCAGCGGAGACGACCCGATGACCGTGCACGCAGCAACTCGCCGAGCACCTTGGACCGGGTACTAGATCAGATAGTCGCCATCCAGCAGGATGCGCGCCAGCACTCCACCGCGCAACGCGCACCATGGCCGATGATCGTGTTACGCACCCCGAAGGGATGGACCGGGCCGAAAGAGGTCGACGGGCTACCGGTCGAGGGGACCTGGCGCGCCCATCAGGTGCCGCTTGCCGAGACCCGCACCAATTCCGGCCACCGCGCTCAGCTCGAGCAGTGGATGCGCAGCTACCGGCCCGAGGAACTCTTCGACGCCACCGGGCAACTCGTTGCCGAACTGCAGGCCCTGGCACCTGTTGGCTTGCGGCGGATGAGCGCCAATCCGCACGCCAACGGCGGCCTGCTGCTCCGCGATCTGGTGATGCCCGACTTCCGGGAATATGCCGTTGATGTCGAGCGTCCGGCGATCGTGGTCAGCGAGGCGACCCGCGTGCTGGGCTCCTTCCTCCGCGACGTCATCGTCGCCAACCCCGATCGGTTCCGCCTGATGGGACCGGACGAGACGGTGTCCAACCGACTCTCGGCCGTCTTCGAGCAAACCGACCGCGCCTGGGACGCCGCCACACTGCCTGGCGACGACCATCTCTCCGCCGACGGGCGAGTGATGGAGATCCTGTCCGAGCACCTGTGCCAGGGTTGGCTCGAGGGCTATTTACTAACCGGGCGACACGGCTTGTTCAACTGCTACGAGGCGTTCATCCACATCATCGACTCCATGCTCAATCAGCACGCCAAGTGGCTCAAGACCACCCGCCAGATCCCGTGGCGCGCGCCGATCGCGTCGCTGAACTACTTGCTTTCCTCCCACGTCTGGCGCCAGGACAACAACGGCTTCTCGCACCAGGATCCCGGCTTCATCGACCATGTGATCAACAAGAAGTCCGAGATCGTCCGAGTCTACCTACCGCCGGACAGCAACACCCTGCTGTCGGTCACCGAGCACTGCCTGCGCAGCCGCAATTACATCAACCTCATTATCGCCGGCAAGCAGCCGGCATTGACCTACCTGTCGATGGACGAGGCGATCGCGCACTGCAGCCGCGGCCTCGGGATCTGGTCGTGGGCCGGCGACACCGGCGACGAACCAGACGTAGTGCTTGCCTGCGCCGGCGACATTCCCACACTCGAAACGCTCGCCGCCGCGGCCCTGCTGCGCACCCATCTGCCCGAGCTGAAGCTCCGCTTCGTCAACGTCGTCGACCTCATGCGGCTTGAACCGGACACCGAACATCCGCACGGACTGTCCGACCGTGACTTCGACGCCCTGTTCACCACGGACAAGCCGGTGATCTTCGCCTTCCACGGCTACCCGGCGGTCATTCATCGACTCACCTACCGCCGCCACGGGCATGCGAACCTGCACGTGCGCGGCTACAAGGAGGAAGGCACCACCACCACCCCGTTCGACATGGTGATGCTCAACGACCTCGACCGGTTCCACCTGGTCATGGACGTGATCGACCGCGTCCCGGCCCTCGGCAGCCGAGCCGCCACCCTGCGCCAGGCCATGTCCGACGCCCGCCTCGCCGCCCGCGCCTACACCCGCGAACACGGCGAGGACGATCCGGCGATCAGCGGCTGGACCTGGCCCGGACAGGACTGAGCATGCGCGTCCTGGTGGTCAACGCCGGATCATCGAGCCTCAAACTCAACCTGTTGGACGGCGACAACGCGGTCCGACGGCACGCCGAGCTGAGCGTTGCGACCGGCGGAATCGAAACCGACCAGCTCGCCGGCATCCTGCGGGATTGGCCGGCGCCAGACGCGGTAGGACACCGCGTCGTGCACGGCGGTACCCGCTTCCGCGGCCCGGTCCTTATCGATCAAGGCGTCGAGCAGCGGTTGCGCGAGCTAACCGACCTGGCGCCCCTGCACCAACCCAAGTCGCTGGCCGCACTCGACGCGGTCACCGCCCAGCTGCCCGGCGTACCCGCCGTCGCCTGCTTCGACACCGCCTTCCACGTCACCCTTCCCGCAGCGGCCGCCACCTACGCAATCCCGCAACAGTGGCGCACCCGTTACGACATCCGCCGCTACGGCTTCCATGGACTGTCCCACGCGTACAGCTCGCGACGTGCGGCCGAACTGCTCGACCGGCCGCAGGCCGGCCTGCGGATCGTCACCTGCCACCTCGGCGCCGGCGCCTCGCTCGCTGCGGTGCTAGACGGACGCAGCATGGACACAACGATGGGCTTCACGCCGCTCGACGGCTTGGTCATGGCCACCCGCTCCGGCAGCATCGACCCGGGCCTGCTGCTCTGGCTGGCAGAACATGAGCACCTGTCCGGCCGGCAGCTAGCCATCGCGTTGGAGGAGCATTCCGGGCTGCTCGGCCTCGCCGGTACCAGCGACATGCGCGAGGTTGAGGCAGCCGCTGACCGCGCCGACCCGAACGCGAGCCTGGCGCTCGACGTCTATACGCATCGCCTGGCTGCCGGAATCGCCGCCATGAGCGCTGCTATCGGGGGACTCGACGCGCTCGTGTTCACCGGCGGTGTCGGCGAAGGCTCTGCCACCGTCCGGCGCCGTTCCGTCGAGCGACTGGGCTACCTCGGGATTGAGATCGACGAAGCCAGCAACCTGACCGCGCACGATGAGCAGGACATCTCCGCCCCACACGCGGCAGTGAACACCCTCGTCATCCCGGCACGAGAGGATCTCGAGATCGCCCGCGAGACACGCCGACTTCTCAAAGCTGACCAGGCCGTTGCCGCACGGAGCGTCTCGGCCTCGCTAGGGGGAGACTAGCTATGTCACAACGAACGTCGCTCGATGCCTTGGCCCGTGAACAGCTCAAGCTGGCTGTCGACGCGGGCGGCGGTCGGACGGCGCGCACAGTTTATGGCGGCCATGAGAAGGTGCTGCGCCAGACGCTCATCGCCATGATCAGCGGGTCGGAATTGTCCGAACACGAGAACCCGGGCGAAGCTACGGTGTTGGTCCTGCGCGGTCGGGTTCGGATGGCGTCGGGTGAGCTGGCTTGGGAAGGTAGCCGGGGAGATCTGATCACCGTGCCGAATGCCCGGCACCGTCTCCAGGCGCTGGAGGACTCTGCCGTGCTGCTGACGGTGGCCAAGCTGCAGTGAGCACGCCGTGATTTCCCAGGTGGCTGTCGGTGCAGCGGTGGTCGGCGGCCGGCCGCCGACCACCGGACGCTCTCAGTGCGCCAGCGCCGAGACGTGCACGTAGCCGAAGGTGCTGGTGAACCCGGAACCGCCCATCGAGATCAGCCCGATCTTCGAAGCCGATCCGAGGTCGTGGGTCCAGGTGCCACCCTTGTCCCAGTGCCGGCCGTCCAGGCTGGTGTAGGCGGTGTAGTAGTCGGTGCCACCCCGACCGCGGTGCACGATGCGCAGGTAGGTCCAGTCCCCCACCGGGCCGACCACGGTGTTGCCGTAGTTGGGGTAGCCGGCCGGCTGTGGCGACACCTCCTTGCCGAACTCGGTCTGCCGGGTGTTCCAGATCGACACCGAGGCGAGCTTGACGTAGTTGCCGTCATCGCCGTAGATCAGCAGGCCGCCCTGCACGTAGTTCTGGCAGCAGCCCTCGGGCGCCACGTTGACCGACACCTTGGTCTCGACCACGTAGTCGCCGCGCGGGGCCGGCTCGGTCAGCACCGAGGCCAGCGGGGTGGCCGGCGGGTGCAGGTCGGCATTCTGCGTCTGCCAGCTGAGGTTGCCGCCGGAAACCGAGTAGGTGGACGGATCCGGCTGCCGGATCCAGCTCCACTGCGAGGACAGCGCGGTGCCGCTGAAGTCGTCGGACAGCGAGCGGTACGGACGTCCGGGCCGGGCGTCGGCAACGAACCGCGGGTGGTAGGCGGTCCGCTCACCGGGCTGGGCGGCCGGGCCAGGCTGCGGGGTGTCCGACGGGCCGCGGCCGCCGCGCACCACCGGCCAGCCACCCTGCCAGTTCAACGGGTCGATCAGTGCCGGCCGCTTGGTGTAGCCGACATCGCCTGCGTAATAAGGGTCATTGCGATCCACCGCGTGGTAGACGATCCACTGCTGGCCGGTGTAGTCGGTGATCACCGCGTTGTGCCCGGGACCCACCCAGCGGTTGCCGTTCTGGGTGAGCAGCGGGGTGCCGCCGACCCGGCCGGCCAGGATGGAGACGCCGTGCTGGTCGAGGAACGGGCCGAGCGGGCTGCGCGAGCGTGCCACGAACACCGCGTAACCGGTCAGCGGGCCGTTGCAGCAGTTGGTGGCCGAACCCATGAAGTAGTACCAGCCGTCGTGTTGGACGATGAAGGTTCCCTCGTACCGGTTGTCGATGGCGATCTGCTTCTCGGTGCTGGCGATCGAGGTCATCCCGTCGGGCGACAGCTGCCGGGCGTAGATGCCTCCGAAGTAGCTGCCGAAGTAGATGTAGCCGACGCCGCCGGCGTAGATCACCTCGGGGTCGAACTCCCACCGCCTGCCGGGTCCGGTCGGCGAGTCGGTCGGCGGCACCACGGGGGTGTCGGACACCTGCCAGGGACCGGTCGGGCTGCTGCTGGTCGCGACTCCGATGGCCGAGCCGCCGCCGGGCAGGTTGGTATCCGAGGCGGTGAAGTACATCAGGTACCGGCCGTTGCGGTACACCACGTCCGGCGCCCACATAAAACCGGTGATCCAGGACGGCTTGCTGGCGAAGGCGTCGCCGGCATAGGTCCAGTGCACCAGGTCGGTGGAGGAGAACGTCGGGATGTTGTGGATCAGCGGGGTGCCGTCCGGGCCCAGCTCGGTGGCGGTCAGCGCGTCGGAAGTGCAGTACAGATACCAGTTCCGGTCGCCTTTCCCGTGCAGGACGAACGGATCGGCGCAGCTGGCGGCCTGCTGGCCGTCCGGCAACCGCAGCTTGAGCGGGTTCTGATACGACGGCGCGACCTTCGAATGCCCGGGTGGCGAGTGCTGTGGTCCGGCGGCGGCCGAGGCGACCGTGGGCGCCGCGACCAATCCGGTGAGCATGAGCAGCGCGCTGGCGGCAGACCGAATGCGCATGACGTTCCTCCTGCGGCGGATCGCCCGACCGGTTTCGCGGGCGTATGGCCAGTCTGCCCACTCAGTACAACGTTGTAAATCCCTCTCCTCGATCTGCGCTCGACCCGGCTGGTCAGATCAGGAACGCCCTGCGATAGAGCGCCTTGCTCGATCCGCCGACGATGCCGACCTCGGCCAGGAACGGCATGATCCTGCCCGCCATCCAGCGCCGCGACGCCTGGTGGTGCGGGTTGGCCAGGGCCGCCGCCCGGCCGGCCGCCGGGGTGATGCCCACCGCCCGGTAGACCTGCGGGTCGATCAGTGAGTCGGCCAGCAGATGGGACACGATCGCGACCACCGTCCGCTGCCGCCGCAGCTGGGCGCGGCCGAGCCGGGGCATGATCCGGACCAGTTCCTCCCGGGCGTAGCGGACGTGCCGTGCCTCCTCGACCACGTGGATCTGGCTGATGCCGCGGACCAGCGGCTGCACCTGCTCGTCTGCCATCGCCTCGCGTTGCAGCCGGTCCAGCAACTCCTCGGCAACCAGCACCGGGGCGAACATGGCGGGCCCGCCGGCGGTCGCCTTGTACAGCCGGCCCAGGTTGTGCACCCAGCGGGCAGCGCCGTATCGCGGCGTACCCAGCTTGTGCACGGCGCGGGCGAACATCACCGAGTGCCGGGTCTCGTCCCCCACCTCGGTCAGCGCGTACTGGGCGTGCGGCTGCCGAGGGTCCTGGTCATAGGCGTAGCGCAGCAGCAGCTGCATCAGGATCAGCTCGAACCACAGCCCCACCTGCATGACGCTGGCCACCTCGTGCTTGGATAGCTCCACCTGCTGTTGCCGGCTAAGCCCGCTCCAGAGGTCGGTGCCGTACAGCGAGACCCGGTGCAGCGGAAGGAAGGGCAGCTCGGGATCCAGCTCGGCCGCCCAGTCCAGGTCGGCCGCCGGATCGTAGCTGCGATGCGCCGAGGAGACGAGCAGCCGGGTTGCCGTGCGCTGGCGATCCGGCGTTGGTCGCGTCAGGGTCATCCCGCCTCCTACATCGGCTGGCATGAAGCATTAGTTCGTCCATCTCTTTTACAATCCTGCGCAGAATGACAGTAGCCTTCCAGGCTGACCTCGTCCAGCCGGAGCGGCGAGCGCAACCGCGCGGGCCAGCCGCTACCTTTGATCGGACCCGAGCCGGTTCGGCCCGATCCGACAGGAGCGACGATGAGCAGCCCGCCAGCGCCGAACCGGCAGCCTCGACGGCTACGGCTGGCGGCGGTGCTCGCGCTGGTGCTCGGCCTGGTCATCGCCGGGGTGTCGGCCGCTCCGATCGTCCGCGCCTTCTCCGATTCGTTCATCGACACCCTGAACAGCCCGGTGTACACCGCTCCGTTCGATCAGTTCGTGACGCTGGACGCGGGGGTGTACCTGCTGTACGAGTCCGAGGACGCCAACGCCGAAGTCCGCCCGGACGCCGTGCAGGTGGCCGACCCGACCGGAAACCCGTTGTCGAGCATTCGGCGCAGCGGCGGCAACGACACGGTGGATCGGGGCAGCGAGCGGTTCGTCAACGTCGTTCGGTTCACCGCCAGCCGATCAGGTCGCTACCGGATCGGCGTGATCGACCCGCCGCAGGCCCGGTTTCTCGTCGGCCGGGACCCGGGCGATGCGTTCGCCAGGGCCGCCGCCTGGTTCGCGGGGGTCGGCATCGGCGCCATGTTGCTGCTGCTCGGATTCATCCTGCTGATATTGAGCTTCTCTGGCGGCCGGTCGTCTCGTCGGGCACCGGTGCTGGTGTACTACGGCCAACAGCAGCAGCAGTGGGCCGCCCCGCCGCCGGGCTGGTATCCAGACCCCCAGCAGTCTGCCGGCTGGCGGTACTGGGACGGCTACCGCTGGCAGCCGTGAGCGTGGACCGCGCGCTGGCCGAATCCGGCTTCGCCCGCGGAGATCTGCTGGGCGTGGCGATCGATCAGAGCCACACCGTCGGGCTGGCCTGGAGCGGCGGCCGCTGGTCCGGCCCGCTGGAGCTCGAGCAACTGGCGCTGGTCGAGTCGCGCTGGCGGCCACGCTGGACCTGCTGGTCGGTGAGCCCGCTACGGATCTTGGTGGAACAGGGCCTTCGGGTTGCCACCTGCTGGGATCTGACGGCGGTGCACCGGTTGCTCCTCGGCGGCTGGCGGGCCGGCCCGGAGCGGGTCTGGGCGGCACTGCACGACCTGCCGACGAGCTCGCTGCCCACCGCCGGACAGCTCGACCTGCTCGGGCCGGCCGGCGAGGAGGGCACCGATCCCGAACAGCCGGTGCGGCCGGACGGCCACCTGCGTCCGGAGTGGACCTCCGGCGGCTGGACCCGCTCGGCCGACCGGCTTGCCCGTTGGGCCGACCTGGCCCGGCAGGCGGCCCTGCTGCAGCAGCAGCGCCTGGCCGAGCTTCGGGTACGCGGTGACCCGCTGGCCACCGCCCGGTCGGAGTCGGCGGCCGAGCTGCTCGGCAGCGAACTCAGCGTTGACGGGCTGCCTATCGACCGGGTCAGGGCCGAGCAGCTGATCGCCTCGGTGATCGGGCCGCGGCCGGCCACCGCCGGGGAGGCAGCGGCCCAGCGCGAACGGCGCGATGCCGCCGTGCTCAGCCTGGTGCCCGGCGAGTACGACCTGCGCAACCCCGGCTCGGTGCGGGCGATGCTGGCCCGGATCGGCATCGAGGTTCCGGACACCCGGTCCTGGCGGCTGGAGGCGTTTCGCGGCGCCCATCCGGCGGTGGAGGCGCTGCTGTCCTGGCGCAAGGCCGAGCGGATCGTCACCACCTACGGCTACGACTGGCTGGATCGCAACGTCGGGTCGGACGGCCGGCTGCGCGGTGACTGGACCGGATCGGACGGCGGGGCCGGCCGGATGACCGCCTCGGCCGGCCTGCACAGCCTGCCCGCCGAGCTGCGGGCCGCGGTGGCCGCCGAGCCCGGCCACGTGCTGGTGCGGGCCGATCTCGGCCAGATCGAGCCACGGGTGCTGGCCGCGGTGTCCGGCGACCGGGAGCTGGCGCGCGCCTCGGCCGGTGCCGACCTGTACGCGCCGGTGGCCGAGCGGCTCGGCGTGCAGCGCCCGGTGGCCAAGATCGCGGTGCTGGCGGCCATGTACGGCCAGACCTCGGGTACCGCCGGCGCCGCGCTGAAGGGCCTGGAGTCGGCCTACCCGGTGGCGATGCGGTTCCTCCGCCAGGCGTCCGAGGCGGGCCGGGCCGGCCAGTCGGTGCGCACGTACGGCGGCCGGTTGGTCCGGATGTGGGCGCCCCAGCCGGGGCTGAGCCCGGAGGCCGAGCGTGCCCAGGCTGCCGCCCGCGGCCGGTACGCCCGCAACGCGGTGATCCAGGGCGCGGCCGCCGAGCTGTTCAAGGTGTGGGCGGTGACCGTCCGGGCCCGGGCCGGCGCCTTCGACGCGCAGGTGGTGCTCTGCCTGCACGACGAACTGCTGGTGCACGCCCCGGCAGCGGCCGGCGAGCAGGTGCGCCAGCTGCTGGCCGACTGCCTGGTCGAGGCGGTGCACCGGTGGGCGCCGGACCGGTCGGTGCACTTCGTCGCCGATCTCAGCGTGATCGAGCGCTGGTCGGAGGCGAAGTAGCTCAGGTTTCGGAGATGAACTCGGCCAGCGCGGCCACGAACCGCTCGGCGTGGTGATGGTGCGGCTGATGGGTCGATCCGGCGAACAGCTCCAGCCGGCAGGCCGGCAGGTACTGCTGCACCTGATAGGCATGCTCGACCGGCACGATCGGATCGTCCAGCGACCAGGCCACCAGCACCGGCATCGAGCGCGGTAGGTAACCCAGGTCGATCAGCGACCCGCGCTGGCCGGCCGAGGTGATGACGCCGCGCAGGGTCCGGAAGAACGCCGCCCGTCCGCTCGGATTGATCAGGCCACGGCCGGCCCGCTCCAGGTTGGTCAGCACGTCCTCGGACAGCCGCAGCGAGCGGTGCAGCCGGGGCCGTCGCAACAGCGCCGAGGTCCGCCGGTTCAGGGTCAGCCGGAACAGCGGGTGCGCGCCCGGCAACGTCGCCGCCCGGAACACCGGATGGATTCGTCGGCCCAGCCCACCGGCCGAGACCAGCACCAGCCTGCGCACCAGCTCCGGATGGTCCTTGGCCAGTTGCATGACGATGGCCCCGCCCAGCGAGTGCCCGACCACGGTCGCCGGCCCGGTGTTCAGCTCGATCAGCAACCGCTGCAGGCTGGATGCGAAATCCGGCAGCAGGTAGCCACCGTCGGCCGGCTTGCTGGATTCGCCGTGGCCGAGCAGGTCGGGCGCGATGACCCGGAAACCGGCCGCGGCCAGCCCCTGGGCCGCCCGGGTCCAGGTCGTGCTGTCGGAGATCATGCCGTGCACCAGCAGGATCACCGGTCCGTTGGCAGGCCCCAGGTCGGTGTAGACGATGGTGTTGCCGTCCTGGGTGACCGCGCCCTTGGCCCACTCGACGGGCGCCGGTTCGGCGGTCGGTTCGGGTTCCAGCGCCGCTCCGGCCCATTCGGCGGCCAGCTCCGGCGCCCAGCCGGCGGCGTCCTCCCGCACCCGCTCCCGCATACCTCGATCATGCCCTGTCTCCGGGTGGGTGTCGCAACGTCGTCCGGACGAAGCCGGCTGAACCATCAGGTACCCGTTAAGCACGGCAACTCCAAGGTTGACGGCGAAATCCGGGCGTGCTTACCGTGAGAGCGTTCTCACCTGCGTGCCTCGAGCCTGACCCTCGCTCGGCCACCCCCGCACGAAGAAGGTAGTCATGCCCACACCCTCCCGGCTGGCGGCCCTAGCCGCCCTCGCACTGGCCGGCTCGCTCGTCGCGGCCTTCGGGCCCGGCCAGGCGGCCGCCGCTACCGGACCGCTGCCCAGCATCGAAGACTTCGAGGGCACGGTGGCGCTCAGCACCGGCAACCCCGGCATCTTCCCGTTCGGCAGCGACGCCGCCAGCACGCCCTCCCTGTCGGTGACCTCCGCCGCCGACCGGCCCGGCGCCGGCAGCGGCAATCACGCGCTGGACGTGCCCTACAGCGTGGCCGGCTACGGCGGCTTCTCCGACGACCTGGCAGCCGCCCAGAACTGGGCGCCGTATGCGGGATTCTCCTTCTGGTACAGGGGCACCGGCAGCGGCCAGAAGGTCGAGTACGAGATCAAGGACGGCGGCAACGACGCCGAGCATGCCGAGCTGTGGCAGGGTTTCTTCACCGATTCGGCCGCCGGCTGGCACCAGGTCGTCGAGCCGTTCGCCAGCTTCGTCAAGCGCACCGACTACCAGCCGACCGGCGCGCCGAGCGATGGCGTGCTCAACCTCACCGCGATGTGGGGCCTGGCGGTCAACCTGCCCGGCAACGCCACCGGACACCTGCTCTTCGACGATTTCGCACTGTACGGGCACGCCAGCCCGAAGGTAGCCGCCGCCAAGCCGGTTTACCTCGTGGGCGCGGGCCAAACCGCACAGGTCGGGGTGACGGTGACGACGCCGGACGGTGCACCGCTGGCCGATCCGGTGACCGTGCAGTACAGCCTGGGTGGCGGCACCGCGCAGGCCGGCACGGACTTCGCCGGCGGTAGCGGAACCCTCACCTTCCCGGCCGGCAGCGCCTCGGGCAGCACGCAGCAGATCCCGGTGGCCACCATCGCCGGCACGCCGCCCGCCGAGGCGAAGACCATCCCGGTGACGCTGACCGCGACCGGCGCGACGCTGTCCGGCAGCAGGCCCGAGGTGGTGATCAATGCGCACGGATTGCCTTATCTGAACAGCTCATTGCCGATCGCGCAGCGGGTGGCAGACCTGCTGGCCCGGATGGCGCTGGCGGACAAGGTCGGCCAGATGACACAGGCCGAGCGGCTCGCGGTGGGCGACGGCAGCGACATCGCCAGCTACCGGCTCGGCTCGATCCTGTCCGGCGGCGGCTCCACCCCCACCCCGAACACCCCGCAGGCCTGGGCCGACATGGTGGACGCCTTCCAGACCCAGGCACTGGCCACCCCGCTGCAGATCCCGATCATCTACGGCGAGGACTCGGTGCACGGCGACAACAACCTGGCCGGCGCCACGGTGTTCCCGCACAACATCGGCATGGGTGCCACCCGGGATCCCGCGCTGGTGAAGCAGGACGGCCGGATCACCGCGACCGAGACCCGGGCCACCGGCCCGCAGTGGGCATTCTCGCCATGCGTGTGCGTGACCCGGGACGAGCGGTGGGGACGCTCGTACGAGTCGTTCAGCGAGGATCCGGCGCTGGTACAGCAGCTGGAGACGATCATCGACGGCCTGCAGGGCGACGGCCACCTGGCCAGCAGCACCAGCGTGCTGGCCACCGCCAAGCATTTCCTCGGCGACGGCGGCACCAAGTACGGCTCGTCCAGCACCGGCAGCTACACCATCGACCAGGGCATCACCTACGCCACCCAGCAGCAGATCGACCAGCTCTACCTGCCGCCCTACCGGACCGCGGTGGCCAAGGGAGTCGGCTCGGTGATGCCGTCCTACTCCTCGCTGCAGATCGTCGGCAAGGATTCGGCACCGATCAAGATGCACGCCCGCGGCGATGAGATCACCGGCGTGCTGAAGCAGCAGCTCGGTTTCTCCGGCTTCGTGATCAGCGACTGGCAGGGCATCGACCAGCTCGGGCCGGACTACCAGACCGACGTCAAACTCGGCGTGAACGCCGGCATCGACATGGTGATGGTGCCGTACAACTACCAGACCTTCACCGCCGACCTCACCGCGTTGAACGGCTCCGGCGAGGTCAGCACGGCTCGGATCGACGACGCGGTGACGCGCATCCTCACCCAGAAGTTCCGGCTCGGGTTGTTCGACCATCCGTTCACCGACCGGTCCCACATCGACACCATCGGCGACGCCGCGCACCGCGCGGTGGCCCGGCAGGCGGCCGCGGAATCCCAGGTGCTGCTGAAGAACCAGGGCAATCTGCTGCCGCTCAAGCGCACCGCCAGGGTGTACGTGGCCGGTTCCAACGCCGATGACACCGGCAACCAGGCCGGCGGCTGGACGCTGACCTGGCAGGGCCAGTCCGGACCGATTCCGGGAGCCACCTCGATCCTGGCCGGCATGCGGCAGGACGCGCCGGGTGCCACCATCACCTACTCCAAGGACGCCTCGGCTCCCACCGCCGGCTACGACGTCGGCGTGGTGGTGGTCGGCGAGACCCCGTACGCCGAGGGCGTGGGCGACGTCGGCAACGGTCACACCATGCAGCTGTCGGTGGCCGACCGGGATGCGGTGGACACCGTGTGCGGGGCCATGAAGTGCGTGGTGCTCGACGTCGCCGGCCGACCGCAGGACATCACCGGCATCGTGCCCGAGGCCGGCGCGGTGGTCGGCTCGTTCCTGCCCGGCAGCGAGGGCGAAGGCGTGGCCGACGTGCTGTTCGGCCGCAAGCCGTTCACCGGCCGGCTGCCGGAGACCTGGGCCAAGGCCGAGAGCCAGCTGCCGATCAACGTCGGGGATGCCAACTACGACCCGCTGTACCCGTTCGGCTGGGGCCTGCGAACCGACGGCGCGCGTGCCCGGCTGCAGTCGCTGCGCGACCAGTTGGAGTCCGGGCACGGCACCGCCGGGGCGGTGAAGGCACTGGACGCCATCCTGGCCTCCCGGAACTGGACGGCAGCCGGCACGCCCAAGCACGCCGGCACGATGCTGGATCTGCTGCAGCGGGCGGCCTCGAAGCTGACCGGCTCCAGCTACACCTTCAGCCAGCAGGACCTGCTGGTGTCGGTGGCCCGTGACCTGGCGCAGGCTGCCATCGTCGCAAGGGGCTCGGCTGGCATGGCCGCCACCGCGGCGCTGACCGCGAACGCCGAGCACAGCGTGCTGGTCGGTGACCCGGTCGGCGCGGTGCGCGGCCTGGCGTCGGCCTACCGGATGGCGAATCGAATCAAGCCGGTCAAATACCCCACCACCGGTGGCCGTCAGGCCTGATCCCTGCGAGGTGCGGCCCGGATTTCGCGGAATTCGTCCGGCGAACGCCGCGGTCCGGGCCGCATACTGTCGCAGTGACAACCTCCGAGCGGATCGCAGCGAACGCCGCATTGCTCGACGGCGACCTGGAACTGGCCAGGTCGCTGTGCTCGGCCATCTCGCTGGCCGAGGTCGGCCAACTGGCCCGGGCAGCGACCCGCCGCCGGCTCGGCTGCGCCGGCGTGACGTTCGTGCTGATCGACGACGACCAGTGCTTCTACGCCGACGAGGACTCGATCGCCCCGCTGTGGGCCGGCCAACGGTTCCCGATCACCGAATGCGTCAGCGGCTGGGCGATGCTGCACAACGAACTGGCCGTGATCGACGACATCGAGCAGGACGAGCGGGTGCCGATCGCGGCCTACCGCTCGACCTACGTCAGGAGCATGGTGGTGGTGCCGATCGCCGGCCCGAACGGCCCCGCGGCGGCTATCGGGGCGTACTGGCCGGCCACCCACCGGGCCAGCCGGGCCGACCTCGGCTGGTTGCAGCGGCTGGCCCAGGCCACCAGCGGCGCGATCGCCGACATCGGCCTGGGCAACGCGCCCTGGGCACCCAACTTCCGCACCCGCTTCCCGGCCCGAGCCGGCTGAATTCCGACCGCTCGGTCGTCAGGGGTGGATCGCCAGCCGGACCGTGAGGAACTGTTCGGGGGTTGCCTGCAGCACCCGCAGTCGCGGATCCGGCACCGGCAGGAACGGCTCGGTGCGCAGCGGCTGCAGCGATAGCAACCGGGAGTCGGCCAGCGTCGCGGCGACCGCCGCCTTGTCGCCGCCACAGATCAGCGCCTCCAGGTTGTCCTTGTGCGGCAACAGGATCCGGGCCGCGACCTCGGCCGCCTCGGCGAACGCGGCACGGGCCTGGTTGTCCCGGCGGCGAGCAAAGCGCTGCGCGGACTGGCCGCCGGCCTTGGTGGTGCCCTGGACGTAAGCCGAGCCCACCTTGGAGGAGACCAGCTTCGCGCCCTCGAAGACACCGGCGGCATAGCCGCCACGCCGGACCAGCAGCACTCCGATCCGCCGGCTGCGGTTCAGGTGCAGTTGCAGCGCGGTGAGCGGCCGGGAGGTCGGCACCTGCCACGGCCCGAACGGCACGTCGATCCAGACCCGGGTTCCGTCGGCTGCGGTGACGAATACCTGCTCGGGCCCGGCTTCGGTGGTCAATCCACCGTGTTTGTCGGCAAATCCGTCCAGCCAGCGAGGCAACCGGCGGATCGGCACGCTGATCCGGCGGGCGTCGGCCGGAATCTCCGGCGTCACCGCTGCGCGGTCACCCGGCCGAGCACCAGCGGCGTCGGGGTGTGCGAGCCGGCCGGTCCCACATCGATGGCGCCGGCCAGCGCCTGCTCGGCCCGGGCGAACCGGCTCGGATCATCGGCGTGCAACTCCAGCAGCGGCTCGCCCTCGCGCACCCGGTCACCCGGCTTGGCCAGCAACACCACGCCGGCGGCGGCGGACACCGCATCCTCCTTGCGCGCCCGACCGGCACCCAGCCGCCAGGCGGCAACCCCGACCGCGTAGGCATCCAGCCGGGTCAGCACGCCGGAGGCCGGCGCGGTCAGCACCTGCCGCTCGACGGCGACCGGCAGGGCCGCGTCCGGGTCGCCGCCCTGGGCGCGGATCATTCGGCGCCAGACGTCCATCGCCCTGCCGTCGGCCAGCGCCGCCGCCGGGTCGGCGTCGGTGATGCCGACCCCGGCAAGCATCTCAGTGGCCAGTGCGACGGTCAGCTCCACCACGTCCGACGGGCCGCCGCCGGCCAGCACCTCGACCGACTCGCGGACCTCCAGCGCGTTGCCGGCGGTGCGGCCGAGCGGGGTGTCCATGTCGGTGAGCAGCGCGACGGTGTGGGTGCCGGCGGCGGTGCCGAGCGACACCATCGTCTCGGCCAGATCGCGAGCGGTCGCGAGGTCCTTCATGAACGCGCCCGAGCCGACCTTCACGTCCAGCACCAGGGCCGAGGATCCCTCGGCGATCTTCTTGCTCATGATGGAACTCGCGATCAGCGGGATGGCCTCCACCGTGCCGGTCACGTCCCGCAGCGCGTAGAGCTTGCGGTCGGCCGGCGCCAGGTCGTCGCCGGCCGCGCAGATCACCGCGCCGACGGTGTTGAGCTGCCGCACGAACTCCTGCCCGGACAGGCCTGCGCGCCAGCCGGGAATGGATTCCAGCTTGTCCAGGGTGCCGCCGGTGTGCCCGAGCCCGCGGCCGGACAGCTGCGGCACCGCGGCGCCGAGCGCTGCCACCAGCGGTGCCAGCGGCAGGGTGATCTTGTCGCCCACCCCGCCGGTGGAGTGCTTGTCGGTGGTCGGCCGGCCCACCGCGGAGAGATCCAGCCGGCTGCCGGAGGCGATCATCGCATCGGTCCACCGCGACAGCTCGTCCGGCTGCATGCCGTTGAGCAGGATGGCCATCGCCAGCGCCGCCATCTGCTCCTCGGCGACCACGCCGCGGGTGTAGGCGTCGATGACCCAGTCGATCTCGGCGTCCGGGATCCGGCCCCGGTCCCGCTTGGTCCGGATCACCCCGACAGCATCGAATGGTTCGCTAGCCACTGTGCAAGCCTCTCACGCGAGCAGGCTGCGGGTGTTCAGCGACGGGTAGCGGCTGAAGTCGCGGTCCATCGTCAGCAGTTCCCGCACGCCGTGGCTGAGGCAGATCGCGGCGATCTTCGCTTCGTAGATTTGTGATCCGACGACGGGAAGTGAGGCAAGAACCGTGCGGAGTCGGGGGAAATGATCGCGCGCTTCGGCGAGCAGACGGACCGACGGCACACCGAGCCACGCTTCAATCTGGTCCAGGGCCTGATTCGAGGAAGAGGGCGGCGAATAGACACGAGGATGCGTCACTACGGCGTAGAACTCGTGCAAACACGCCCACGGTATCGCCCAGGGAGCTGGCGACTCGGCAAGCTCGGTCAGCGCGGATTTGGCCCGGAGATGGAAGGGTGAACCTTGTTTGTGCGCATAGACGAGGACATTGGTGTCTACTGCGAGCATGCGTCTTCAGATGTCCGTACAGCGGGCGAGGGGTAAATCTCCTCACGGATCGCATGCCAGGTCGCATTCGCAAATTCCGGCGTGGGCTCGCCGGGCACGCTCATGTCGCGCAGACGAAACTTCCCCGGTTCCTTGGCTTCGTCGATCAGCTTCATCAGGGCTTGCTCCACCAGGCTGCGGGTGGTCACCCCACGCTGCCTGGCCAGCGCCTTGACCTCGTGCAGCAGCGGTTCGGAGATGTCGAAGCTGGTCTTCATACCGCTGACGGTACCACTCGATACCGCTAGCGGTATCAGTGTCGAGGGTCGGCTGCCAAGTCGGCGCGGCCGAACGCGCGCGGCAGCAGTTCGGCGATCGGCACTGGCCCGTCGGCGGTGTCCACCAGCATGCCGTCGGCCGCGTGCTCCCAGAGCAGTTGCCGGCAACGGCCGCACGGCATCAGCACCGTCTCGTGGCCGTCCACGCACGCGAAAGCCACCAACCGGCCGCCGCCGCTGGCATGCAAGCTCGAGACCAGGCCGCACTCGGCGCACAGGGTCAGTCCGTAGGAGGCATTCTCGACATTGCAGCCGGAGACGATCCGGCCGTCCTCGGTCAACGCCGCAGCGCCCACCGGGTAGTGCGAGTACGGCGCATAGGCATACCGCATGGCCTGCCTGGCGGCGGACCGCAGCACGTTCCAGTCGATGTCAGCCATCAGCTCCCTTTCCGCCGCCGCGCTCGGCAACCTGCCCCGCTCATCCGCCGCCGGCGTACGGCTGGCCGTCCGCGGCCGGCGGTTGCACCCGGCCGATGAAGCCGGCCACCGCGAGCAGGGTGACGATGTAGGGCAGCATCAGCAGCAGGTTGGAGTCCACCGGGGCGCCGGCCAGTGACAGCAGCGACTGCAGTTGGTCGGCGAATCCGAACAGCAACGCGGCAAGCACCGCACCGAGCGGCCGCCACCGGCCGAAGATCACCGCGGCCAGCGCGATGAAGCCCTTGCCGCTGGACATGTTGAGCTGGAAGCTGCCCGCCGAGCCGGCGCCGATGACCAGGAACGCGCCGCCCAGGCCGGCGATCAGCCCGGCGATCAGCACCGCCCGCATCCGGGTCCGGTTGACGTTGATACCCACCGTGTCGGCGGCCCGCGGATGCTCGCCGACCGAGCGGACCCGCAGTCCCCAACGGGTGTGGAACAGCGCGAAGTGCACGACGGCGACGAGCACGTAGGTGACGTAAAGGAAGATCGTGCCGTCGAAGAACACCGGGCCGATGATCGGAATGTCGCCCAGCACCGGAATCTTGATGGCCCGGAAGTAACCGGGCTCGTTGTACTGGGTGGCCTGCGGCGAGAGCAGCTTGTTGAACAGGAAGCTGGTGATGCCCAGGGCGAACACGTTCAACACCACGCCGATGATCACCTGGTCCACCAGGTAGCGGATGGCCAGCGCGGCGAGCGCGGCGGCGATCAGCAGGCCGGCGATCATGCCGCCGAGCGCGCCGAACCAGATGCTGCCGGTGACAGTGGCGACCACCGCGGTGACGAAGGCGCCGAGCAGCAGCTGGCCTTCGATTGCCACGTTGACCACGCCGGAGCGCTCGCCGATCACCCCGGCCAGGGCGCCCAGGATCAACGGAATCGCTGCCGGGTACAGCGCACCCTGCAGCAGCGACACCACGTTCAGGCCGTTGACGTTGCCGGCCACCCCCCAGCACATGAAGGCGATCAGCAGCGCGAGCACCACGACAGCCGAACACCAGCGCGCCGCAACCAGCCGGCCGAGCCGCGCCACCCCGGCCAGCAGCATCAGCACGCACATCACCAGGATCACCGGCCGGGCCGGCACGCTCAGCTGGCCGAGATGCCACTTCTCGCCGCCGAGTGAGAACTGGAACAGGGCATGATGGGCTGCCCGGGGATCCAGGCCGAACTTCCAGCCGGCAAGCAGGCCGATCGCGATCATCACGGCGCCGGCGGCGATGTGCCGCGGGACCCGGGCCACCCGGATGTCGCCGATGGCCATCGCCAGGTTGGTGGTCGCGGTGGCGACCGGTGGGATGCCCAGCCGGCGCAACCGGAACAGCCCTTCGATCAGCTTGGGAGCGGCGATGAAGATGACGATCAGCGCCTGCACCACGGTGATGATGTCCACCGGCGCCTGCACGCTCGCCTCGGCCTGCATCCGGGCGCCGCCGGTTCGCAGCGCACCGAACAGCAGCCCGGCCGCCACCACGCCCCACGGCCGGCTGCGGCCCAGCAGGGCAACGGTGATCGCGTCGAAGCCGACGTTGGAGGCGATGTTCGGCGTCACCACGTAGGAGGTGCCGCCACCGAGGGCCAGCGTGGTGCCACCCAGCCCGGCCAGCCCACCGGCCAGCGACATGGCCAGCATGGTGACCGCGCCGACGCTCATGCCGGCCGTCCGGGCTGCCGCCGGGTTGACGCCGACGGCACGCAGCCGGAAGCCGATCGTGCTCTTGCCCAGCAGCCACCAGACGAACACGGCGGCGGCCAGCGCGAGCAGGATGCCGAGGTCGATCCGCTCGCCGGCGCCGAACAGGTGCGGTAACCGGGCGGTACCGTGGATGGGCTTGCTGGCCTGCGGGTTCAGCGGCGCCACGATCGACTTGCGGGCCAGCAGGTAGAGCAGCCCGAAGCTGGCCACGTAGTTGAGCATGATCGTGGTGATGACCTCGTGCGCCCCGGCCCGCGCCTTGAGGAAGCCAGCCAGGAAACCCCAGAACGCTCCAGCGGCCACGCCGGCGGCGATGGCCAGCACCAGGTGGATCACCGGTGGCAGCTGGACGATCAGCCCGACATAGCCGGAGCCGAACGCACCAGCGATGACCTGGCCGTTGCCACCGATGTTGAACAGGCCGGCCCGGAACGCCAGCGCGACCGACAGGCCGGCGGCGATCAGCGGCGTGGCGGTGTAGATGGAACTGGTGATCGGGCCGAAGACCTCGGTCGCGTTACTGGCGTGCGTCGGATCGAAGAAAGCTCCCTCGAACAGCGCAATGAACGCGTCGCGGAAGGTGTACCAGCCATCGGTGAAGAAATCGGCAGGTGAGCTGAAGAAGTAGCCGAGGTCGGTACGCACCTGCTGGTCGGAGAAGACCACCATCAGATTGCCGATGACCAGCGCCAGCACGATCGCCAGCACCGTGACGATCCAGGAGCGGTTGCGCCGGCCGGCGGCCCGTGGCTCAGCCGGCAGGCCGGCCGCGGTCGGTGCGACGGACAGCTCGGTGGTCATCGCTGCGCTTCCCCTCGGCCGTCGGGTGAAGTGGGTCCTGCCTCGGCGACATCAGCCGCCGTATCGTCTGCCTGGCTGCGAGCTGGTTGCGAAGCTCGCTCGCTGTCGTCTGTTGGTTGTGAAGCTCGCTCGCTGTCGTCTGTTGGTTGCGAAGCTCGCTCGCTGTCGTCTGTTGGTTGCGAAGCTCGCTCGCTGTCGTCTGTTGGTCGCGATGCTCGCTCGCTGTCGCCGTCGATCAGATCCTGCTCGGCCAGCACGCTGCGGTGCTCGGCCGCCTCGGCCACCGCCTGCTCGGCCGGCACGCCGGCCATCATGAGGCCGACCTCGTCCCGCGAGGCGCCGGCGGGCAGCTCGCCGATGATCCTGCCCCGGTACATCACCAGGATCCGGTCGGCGAGCCCCAGCACCTCGTCCAGTTCGGTCGAGACGATCACCACCGCGGTGCCGTTGTCCCGCTCGGCGACGATCCGCCGGTGGATGAACTCCTGCGCACCCACGTCCACCCCGCGGGTGGGCTGGGAGGCGATGAACACCCGCAGCGGCCTGGACATCTCGCGGGCGATCACCAGCTTCTGCTGGTTGCCGCCGGACAGGGTGGCGGCCGGCAGGTCGGGCGACGGGGTGCGGATGTCGAATTCGGCAACCCTGGTCCGGGCGTTGTCGGCTATCCGGTCCAGCCGCAGCGACAGGCCGCGGGAGAACTCCGGCCGGTCGTAGAGATCCAGCACCAGGTTCTCGGCCACCGAGAATCCACCGACGATGCCGTCGTGCTGCCGGTCCTCCGGTACGAAGCCGACCCCGCGCGCCAGCGTGTCGCTGATCGGGCAGCCGGCGATGTCGCTGCCGTCGATCAGGATCGATCCCGCGGCCGGAACCCGCAGGCCCAGCAACGATTCGACCAGTTCCTCCTGGCCGTTGCCCTGTACGCCGGCCAGCGCCACGATCTCGCCACCGGCGACCGAGAAGCTCACGTCGGAGACCGTCGTCTGCCCGCGGTCATCGGCGACGGTCAGGCCGCGGACCTCCAGCGCGACCGGGCCGGGCTCGGCCGCCGACTTGGCGACGGTGAGGCTGACGTCCCGGCCGACCATCATCGCGGCGAGTTCGGACTCCGACGCGGTCGGCTCCGCCGAGCCGACCACCTTGCCCCGCCGGATGACGGTGATCCGGTCGGCGATGGCACGCACCTCGCGCAGCTTGTGCGTGATGAACACGATCGAGGTGCCGGCGTCGCGCAGCTCGTTCATCACCCGGATCAGGTCGTCGATCTCCTGCGGGGTGAGCACCGCGGTCGGCTCGTCCAGGATGAGCACCTTGGCCTCGCCGAGCAGCGCCTTGAGAATCTCCACCCGCTGCTGCACGCCGACCGGCAGGTCGGCCACCAGGGCATCCGGATCGACATCCAGGCCGTACCGCTCGGACAGCTCGCGCACCCGCGCGCGGGCGGTGCGCCGATCGAGCCTGCCGAACGGACCGGCGGTCCATTCGTGCCCGAGCATCACGTTCTCGGCCACCGTGAACACCGGAACCAGCATGAAGTGCTGGTGCACCATGCCGATGCCGGCGGCCAGTGCGTCCCCCGGGCCGGCGAACGAGCGGGGCACATCGTCCAACAGGATCCGGCCGTCGTCAGGCTGGTAGAGCCCGTACAGCACGTTCATCAGGGTCGACTTGCCGGCGCCGTTCTCGCCGAGCAGCGCGTGGATCTCCCCGCTCTCGACTACCAGGTCGATCGCGTCGTTGGCGACCAGCGAGCCGAACCGCTTGGTGATCTGCTGCAGTTCCAGACGCACGCTCACTCCCTGTCTAGGCTGCGGACCGCTCCCCCGCCCGGCCTGATTGTGGCCGAACGCCGAACGACGCTGCGCTGGTCATCAAACCAGCGCAGCGTCGTTCTTCAAAGATCTGAGGTCTCAGATCGACTCAGGAGGCGTTACTTCGGCTGCGACGGCGAGGTGATGGTGATCTTGCCGCTGATGATGTCCGCCTTGACCTGGTCCAGCTCGGTCTTCAGCGAGGAGTCCACCTTGCTGTCGAGGTCGTGGAACGGCGCCAGGCCCACCCCGTTGTTGGACAGCGTGCCGATGAAGTCGCTGGTGGCGTAGTTGCCGGCCGAGGCGTCCTCGACCGCCTTGGTCACCGCGTCGGCCATGTTCTTCTCGGCGGTGGACAGGAACACCGAGGCGTACTGCGGCGCGGAGACGAAGCCGTCGGTGTCAACCCAGATCACGACCGCCTTGCCGGAGGACTTGGCATAGGCCGCGCTGCCCAGGCCGGTGCCGCCGGCGACCGGGAAGATGACGTCGGCGCCCTGGTTGACGAAGTTGGTCGCCAACTGCTGGCCCTTGTTCTGGTCGGTGAAGGATGCCGCGAAGCTGCCGTTCTGCTTCTTCTCGTCCCAGCCGATGACCTGGACGCTCTTGCCCTTCTGCTGGTTGTAGTAGTTCACGCCCTCCTGGAAGCCGTCCATGTAGACGGTCACCGGCGGGATCTTCAGGCCGCCGTAGGTGGCCACCTTGCCGGTCTTGGAGTAGCCGGCGGCCAGGTAGCCGGCCAGGAAACCGGCCTGGGCGGTGTTGAACTGCAGGCCCTGCAGGTTGCTGCCGTTGCCGCCGGAATCCACCTCGACGAAGTGCTGGCTCGGGTTGGCCTTGGCGGCGGCGGTGGTGGCCTCGCCCATCAGCCCGCCCACGGTGACGATCAGCTTGCAGTTCTGGTTGAGCAGCGAGGAGATGTTGGGCGCGTAGTCGGTCTCCTGCTTGGACTGCACATAGGAAACCTGTGCCTTGCCGTCCGACTGCGCCTTCTGCATGCCCTGCCAGGCGGCGGCGTTGAAGGACTTGTCGTCGATGCCGCCGGTGTCGGTGACCATGCAGGCCTTGTAGCCGGCCGTGCTGGCGCCCGAACTGCTCGAGCCGGAACCGCCGGCTGCGGGGGTGTTGCTGTCCTTCTTCGAGCCGCATCCGGCAAGCAGCAGCGCCGCCGCGGTGGCGGTGGCCAGCACCGCCACGCTCCGATGGGTGGTCAGAAACTGACGCAAGTCCCTCTCCTCTTCGTGTCCTGGTCGCGGGCAAACAAACCCCCGGTCGCCGGTACGGTAGCCCTCCGCGCCGGCCCGGAAAAATCCGGCACCCCTTCCGTCACCACATTGTTGCCGGCCCGGGACGTCTGGGCGGTGCGTAGCGGACGGCTCGCCAAACGCGAACCGCCCCCTACGTCAGATTCAGCCGGTGACGGATCAGCGGTACCGCGTGACGGATCAGCGATACTGCACGGCGGTGTCGGCCAGCGTGGTGTATCCGCCGCTGGTCACCTTGCTGGTGCCGGCGCCGAAATTCACCCAGGCGCCGTAGGCGTAGGCGCAGTTCGCGGTGTTGCAGAAGTTGGCCCGGACGCGGAACTGGCTGTAGCCGGCCAGCGTGCCGCTGCAGGTCGCCTTGGCGGTGTGGTGGTCGGTCGAGACCGAGACCGTGCAGTTCACGGCGGCGGCGGCCGAGTTGGTGACGGCCGGTGCCATCATCGGGGCGCACACGGCGACGGCGACCAGACCCCAGGTACGGATGCGCTTCACGGCAAACTCCTCGCTGTTTGGGAACGGGATCGAACCATATCGCCCAATTCGCCAGCGTCACCAGCGGGCGGAGGATCCGTCGTCCTGTCCGGCGCGTCACATCGGCTTCCGCCGGCTCGGCGCGCAGGCCCGCCCGGACTAACCTCGAAAGCCGGGGTTCCGACGTACGCCGACCGACGGTCCGGCCGCGCAATCGAAACCCTGTTCTGCTGCTACGCGTCGAGGAGCCGCCGGTGTCGAGCACTGCCGGGACCAGGGGCAGCCGGCTCGCCGGCACCCTGTACCGGGGCCGGGAGGGCATGTGGTCCTGGGTTATGCATCGGATCACCGGCGTGCTGACGTTCTTCTTCCTGTTCGCGCACGTGCTGGACACCGCGCTGGTGCGGGTCTCGCCGCAGTCCTACGACTCGGTGATCGCCACCTACAAGAACCCACTGGTCAACCTGCTGGAACTGGGCCTGGTCGGTGCGGTGCTCTTCCACGCCCTGAACGGGCTGCGGATCATGGCGGTGGACTTCTGGAGCCGGGGACCCCGGCTGCAGCGACAGCTGCTGTGGCTGATCGTGGCGGTGTGGGTGCTGGTGATGGTGCCGGGCGGCTTCTTCATGCTCAAGCACACCGTCGAGCAGGTCCTCGGGAGTTGATCGGCAGATGACCGCGATCGAAGCCCCCCGCTCACCACGGCGGATGCGCGGGCGTACCAACACCGAGCTGTACGCGTGGCTGTTCATGCGGGTTTCCGGCGTGCTGCTGATGGTGCTGGTGCTCGGACACCTGTTCATCATGAACATCCTGGACGGCGGGGTGCAGCGGATCAACTTCGGCTTCGTGGCCGGCCGCTGGGCCTCTCCGTTCTGGCAGGTGTGGGATCTGCTGATGCTGTGGCTGGCCCAGCTGCACGGCACGAACGGACTGCGCACCATCATCAACGACTACACCCGATCCGACGCCACCCGGCTGTGGCTGAAGATGGCGCTCTACACCGCCTCGGCGCTGGTGATCGCGCTGGGCACCCTGGTCATCTTCACCTTCGACCCGAACATCTCCTAGCTCAGCTGCGTGCTTGCTGGAATCGAGGCCGCTCGTTGCACACCCACTCCTACGACGTGGTGATCGTCGGCGCCGGCGGTGCCGGCATGCGGGCGGCGCTGGAATCCTCGACGCGGGCGCGCACCGCGGTGCTCACCAAGCTCTATCCGACCCGCTCGCACACCGGCGCCGCCCAGGGCGGCATGTGCGCGGCGCTGGCCAACGTCGAGGACGACAACTGGGAGTGGCACACCTTCGACACCGTCAAGGGCGGTGACTACCTGGTCGACCAGGACGCCGCCGAGGTGATGTGCCGGGAAGCCATCGACGCGGTGCTGGATCTGGAACGGATGGGCCTGCCGTTCAACCGGACGCCGGCCGGCCGGATCGACCAGCGCCGGTTCGGCGGCCACACCCGCAACCACGGCGAGGCGCCGGTGCGCCGATCCTGCTACGCCGCCGACCGCACCGGGCACATGATCCTGCAGACGCTGTACCAGAACTGCGTCAAGCAGGGGGTCGAGTTCTACAACGAGTACTACGTGCTGGACCTGCTGCTGACAACCCGCCCGGACGGCGTCGAGGTGGCCTCCGGCGTGGTCGCCTACCAGCTGGCCACCGGCGAGATCCACGTGTTCAACGCCAAGGCGGTGGTGCTGGCGACCGGAGGTTTCGGCAAGGTCTTCAAAACCACCTCGAACGCGCACACGCTGACCGGGGACGGCATGGGCGCGGTCTGGCGCAAGGGCCTGCCGCTGGAGGACATGGAGTTCTTCCAGTTCCATCCGACCGGGCTGGCCGGCTTGGGCATCCTGCTGTCCGAGGCCGCCCGCGGTGAGGGCGCGATCCTGCGCAACGCCGACGGCGAGCGGTTCATGGAACGTTACGCACCGACCATCAAGGATCTGGCACCGCGTGACATCGTGGCCCGGTCGATGGCCAACGAGGTGCGCGAGGGACGCGGTGCCGGGCCGAACGCCGACTACGTGCTGCTCGACCTCACCCACCTGCCGCGCGAGCAGATCGATGCCAAGCTGCCCGACATCACCGAGTTCGCCCGTACCTACCTGGGAGTTGAGCCGTACACCGACCCGGTGCCGGTGTACCCCACCGCGCACTACGCGATGGGTGGGGTGCCGACCAACGTCGATGCCGAGGTGCTGCGCAACAACACCGAGGTGGTGCCGGGCCTGTACGCCGCCGGCGAGGTCGCCTGCGTCTCGGTGCACGGATCGAACCGGCTGGGCACCAATTCGTTGCTGGACATCAACGTCTTCGGCCGGCGGGCCGGCATCGCCGCCGCCGAGCACGCGCTGCGGGTGGAGTTGCCGGAGTTGCCGCCGGCGCCGGCATCGTTCGTGGCCGACCTGGTCTCGACGCTGCTGGACTCGACCGGCGCCGAGCGGGTTGCCGCGATCCGCGGCGAACTGCAGAACACCATGGACCGCAACGCCCAGGTATTCCGTACCGAGGAATCGCTGGCCCAGGCGCAGGCCGACATCGCCTCGCTGAAGAAGCGCTACCAGCAGGTTGCCATTGCCGACAAGGGAAAGCGGTACAACTCCGAACTGCTGGAGGCGGTCGAGCTCGGCTTCCTGCTCGACCTGGCCGAGGTGCTGGTGGTCAGCGCGCGCAACCGCAAGGAATCTCGCGGCGGGCATGCCCGGGAGGACTACCAGCAGCGCGACGACCAGAACTACATGAAGCACACGATGGCCTACCGGCAGCCGGACGGAGAGATCCGGCTGGACTGGAAGCCGGTAGTCGTCACCCGCTATCAGCCGATGGCCCGCAAGTACTAGGAGCGTCCTCGCCTCATGACCGCTGTCTCCGATCGAGCAACCGCGCGGCCGCCCGCCCCGCAGCCCCGGCAGGTCTCGGTGAAGATCCGCCGGTACAACCCGGAGGTCTCCGAGGACGCGACCTGGGTCAGTTACACCGTGACCGCCTACCCGACCGACCGGGTGCTCAACCTGCTGATGCGGATCAAGGACGAGCAGGACGGCACACTGACCTTCCGCCGCTCCTGCGCGCACGGCGTCTGCGGCTCCGACGCGATGCGAATCAACGGCGTGAACCGGCTGGCCTGCAAGGTGCTGATGAAGGACATGCCGGCCAAGCTCACCATCGAGCCGATCAAGGGCCTGCCGGTCGAGAAGGACCTGGTGGTGGACATGGAGCCGTTCTTCGAGGCCTACCGTGCGGTCAAGCCGTTCCTGGTCACCACGGGCAATCCACCGAGTCGGGAATGGCTGCAATCACAGGAGGATCGCGACCGGTTCGACGACACCACCAAGTGCATCCTGTGCGCGGCGTGCACCACGTCCTGCCCGGTGTTCTGGACCGACGGCTCCTACTTCGGACCGGCCGCGATCGTCAACGCGCACCGGTTCATCTTCGACTCCCGCGACGCCGCGGCCGAGGAACGGCTGGAAATCCTCAACGACCGGGAAGGGGTGTGGCGCTGCCGCACCACCTTCAACTGCACCGATGCCTGCCCGCGCGGCATCGAGGTCACCAAGGCCATCTCCGAGGTCAAGCAGGCGTTGCTGTACCGGCGAGTTTAGGAGCCGGTCAAAAGCACAGCCGGCGAGTTTAGGAGCCAGCGTGGCGGGTTCGTATCCGATTTGCACGCCCTGGCGAGTAAATCGGATACGAAAGGCAAGCTAGTGCAGCGGGACGATGTCGGCGGCGCCGAGCCGGGCGGCGTCGGCGGTGGCGTCGTCCGGCTGCTGCTGGGATTCGCGCTCGGCAGCCACCCGGGCCAGGTAGTGCTCGACCTCGGTCGCGGTGTGCTCGGCGTCCCAGCCAAGTTCGGACGCCATCAGGGCGGCCACCACCGGGGCCGCCGAGATGCCCCGGTCCCAGGCCTCGATGGAGGCCCGGGTGCGGCGGGCCAGCACGTCGTCCAGGTGCCGGGCACCCTCGTGGCTGACCGCGTAGACGATCTCGGCGAGCAGGTAGTCGTCCACCCCGGGCAGCGGCGCGGCCAGCCCGGGGTCGTCCGCGATCAGCTGCAACACCTGGCCGATCAGGCTGCCGTACCGCCCCAGCAGGTGGTCGATCCGCGCGACGTGCAACCCCGACTGCGCGGCCAGCTGCAACCGCTGGTTGCGCACGCCCTGCCAACCCTCGGCACCCAGCAACGGAATCTGGTCGGTGACCGAGGCCGGCACCGTGGCATCCATCCCGCGGACCGCCTCATCGACCGCGTCGCGGGCCATCACCCGGTAGGTGGTGTACTTGCCGCCGGCCACCACCACCAGACCCGGCACTGGATGGCCCACCACGTGTTCGCGGGACAGCTTGGAGGTCAGCTCCGACTCGCCGGACAGCAGCGGCCGTAGCCCGGCGTACACCCCCTCCACGTCGGCGCGCGACAGCGGCGCGGAGAGCACCGTGTTGACCCGGCCCAGCAGGTAGTCGATGTCCTTGGCGCTGGCCGCCGGGTGTGCCCGGTCCAGGTTCCAGTCGGTGTCGGTGGTGCCGATGATCCAGTGCCGACCCCACGGGATCACGAACAGCACGCTGGTCTCGGTGCGCAGGATGATCCCGGTGCTGGACTGCAGCCGATCCCGCGGCACCACCAGGTGCACCCCCTTGGAGGCGCGGACGTGGAACTGGCCGCGGGTGTCGGCCAGCGCCTGGGTCTCGTCGGTCCACACGCCGGTGGCGTTGATGACCTGCTTGGCCCGTACCGCTAACTGCTCGCCCGACTCCAGGTCGGTGATCCAGGCCCCGGTCACCCGCTCGCCCTCGCGCAGGAAGCCGGTCACCCGGGCGCGGTTGGCGGCCAGCGCACCGAACGCCGCGGCGGTGCGCACCACGGTCATCGTGTGCCGGGCGTCATCGACCTGGGCATCCCAGTACTGCACCGCGCCGACGAGGGAATCCGGTTTCAGGCAGGGCGCTTCGGCCAGCGCCCGGCGCCGGCTCAGGTGCCGGTGCCGGGGCAGCCCACGGTTGCTGCCCAGCGCGGTGCCCAGGGTGTCGTAGAGCAGCACGCCGGCCCCGACGTACGGCCGCTCCCAGCCGCGGTGGGTCAGCGGGTACAGGAACGGCACCGGACGGACCAGGTGCGGCGCGATCCGCTGGATCAGCAGGCCGCGTTCGGCCAGCGCCTCGCGCACCAGGCCGAAATCGAGCATCTCCAGGTAGCGCAGGCCGCCGTGCACCAGCTTGCTGGACCGGCTGGAGGTGCCGCTGGCCCAGTCCCGCGCCTCCACGATGGCGGTGCTCAGCCCGCGGGTCACCGCGTCCAGCGCGGCACCGGCTCCCACCACCCCGCCGCCGACGATGAGCACGTCCAGCTCGGCGGCATCCCGCATGGCCGCCAACGCGGCGGCGCGCTGGCGCGGCGAGAGGGCCGCGCTGTGCATGCTGTGCGTTCCGGGCGGAGTCATGAAGTGCGGATTGCCTTTCGGTGCCGGTTCACTGTCGATGCCGGGTTCAGTCGACCTCGACCCAACCCAGGGTACGTTCGACCGCCTTCTGCCAACCGGCGTAGCCCGCGGCCCGGTCCTCATCGGTCCACTCCGGCAGCCAGCGCCGGTCCTGCAGCCAGTTCGCCCTGAGCTCGTCGGTGTCCTGCCAGAACCCGGCGGCCAGGCCGGCCGCGTACGCCGCACCCAGCGCGGTGGTCTCGGCGACCACCGGGCGGCTCACCGGCGTACCCAGGATGTCGGCCTGCAGTTGCATGCACAGGCTGTTCGCGGTCACCCCGCCATCCACCTTCAGCACGTCCAGCCGGACGCCGGAGTCGCGCGCCATGGCATCGGCCACGTCCCGGCTCTGGTAGCAGATCGCCTCCAGCACCGCGCGGGCCAGATGCGCCCTGGTGTGGAAGCGGGACAGCCCGACCAGCGCGCCGCGGGCGTCCGAGCGCCAGTACGGTGCGAACAGGCCGGAGAACGCCGGCACGAAGTAGCTGCCGCCGGTGTCGGGCACCTGGGCCGCCAGCGCCTCGATCTCGCCGGCCTCGGCGATGATGCCCAGCTGGTCGCGCAGCCACTGCACCGCCGAGCCGGTCACCGCGATGGAACCCTCCAGCGCGTACACCGGCTTCTCCTCGCCGAACCGGTAACACACCGTGGTGAGCAGGCCGTTCTGGCTGCGCACCGGCTCGGTGCCGGTGTTGAGCAGCAGGAAGTTGCCGGTGCCGTAGGTGTTCTTGGCCTCACCCTTGGCGAAGCACACCTGCCCCACGGTGGCGGCCTGCTGGTCGCCGAGCGCGCCGGTCAGCCGGATGCCCCTGGCCGCTCCCGGCAGGCTGATCTCGCCGTAGCCGTCCGGATCCGCCGACGGCCTGATCTCGGGCAGCATCGGCCGCGGGATGCCGAAGAACGACAGCAGTTCCTCGTCCCAGTCCAGGGTCTGCAGATCCATCAGCATGGTCCGGCTGGCATTGGTCACGTCGGTGACGTGCGCCCGGCCGCCGGTGAGATTCCACAGCAGCCAGCTGTCGATGGTGCCGAACAGGGCATCGCCGGCCTCGCCCGCGGCCCGCACGCCGTCGACGTTGTCCAGGATCCACTGCAGCTTGCCGGCCGAGAAGTAGGTGGCCGGTGGCAGGCCGGCCCGGGCCCGGATCACCTCGCCACGGCCGTCGCGGTCCAGCGCGGCGGCGATGCGGTCGGTGCGGGTGTCCTGCCAGACGATCGCGTTGCAGTACGGCTGCCCGGTGCGGCGGTTCCACACCACGGTGGTCTCGCGCTGGTTGGCGATGCCCAGCGCGCACAGGTCGCCGGCCGACAGGCCCGCCTCGGTGATCGCTGCCTCCAGCACCGCCTGGCTGCGCTGCACGATCTCCACCGGGTCGTGCTCCACCCAGCCGGAGCGCGGCAGGATCTGGCGGTGCTCGGCCTGCTGCCTGCCCCGCTCGTTGCCGCCGTGGTCGAAGATCATGCACCTGCTGCTCGTGGTGCCCTGGTCGATCGCGCCGACGAAGTCGGCCATCAGCATCTCCCTCCCCCGCACTGGTTGCACACATTGTCTCCACCGCCGTCCGGCCTCGGCGCGTCGTGGGCCACGACGGGCGGCTGGTGGCCCGCGGTGGTTAGCCTGAACCGGTGCCCCGGCGTCGCCTTCCGCCCGCGGTCAGCTGGCTGATCGCGCTGCTGGCATTCCCGGCGCTGACCCCGCTGGCGCTGGCACCCCCGGCCGCGGCGACGGCGAGCCCCACCCCGGCCGCGCCGGTCCGCAGTGCACCGGCACCGGTCACCTCGGCGCTGCCCAGGCCGTCCGGCGCCTCCCCCACCGCACCGGACCCACACCCGCCGGCCGGCAACAAGGCACCGGACGGCACGGTGCCCGGTGGTCCGCAGCTGGCCAGCCGGGGCACCGTGGTGCCGGCCGGCGCGCCGCGGTTGCCCCAGCAGATCGAGGCGCGGGCCTGGCTGCTCGCCGACCTGGACACCGGCGACATCCTGGCCGCCCGGGATGCGCACGGTCGCTACCAGCCGGCCAGCATCCTGAAGGTGCTCACCGCGCTCACCGTGCTGCCGCACCTGCCCGGCAACCGGGTGGTGACCGTGTCACCGCAGGCGGCCAACACCGAGGGTTCCGCGGTCGGCCTGCTGGCCGGCGGCCGGTACACGGTGAACGAACTGTTCGACGCCCTGATGCTGGTGTCCGGCAACGACGCCGCGACGGCGCTGGCCGAGGCCAACGGCGGCACGGCCGCGACGGTGGCCCAGATGAACTCGATGGCGGCCGGGCTGGGTGCCTACGACACCTACGTGCAGACCCCGTCCGGGCTGGACGGCTGGCAGCAGCTGACCTCGGCCTACGACATGGCGCTGGTGTTGCAGCAGGCGGTCCGGCAGCCCCGGCTGCTCGGCTACGACCGGCTGCCGGAGGCCGGATACCCGCCCCGGGCGAGCAGGTATGGGCGGGTCGGCCGCTACGGATTCCTCAACCAGAACAACGACTTCTTCGACACGGTGCCGGGTGCGCTGCTTGCCAAGAGCGGTTACACCGACGCCGCCCAGCACACCTACCTGGCCGCCGCCCGGCGCAACGGGCACACGCTGGGCGTGGTGCTGCTGCGCAACGCCCGGCTGCCGCTGGACCAGTACCAGCAGGCCGCCGAACTGCTGGACTGGGGTTTCGCGCTGCCGCACGGCGTGCGGCCGATCGGCCGGCTGTCCGGTCCGACGGTGACCAACCCGCCGCAGCCGCGGTCCAGCCTGGGCACCGCGCTGGCCATGGCCTCCAGCGGCATCACCACGACCGGGTCGGACGGCTGGACCATCCTGATCCCGGTCACCGCCGCGGTGGCTGGTGGTCTCTGGCTCGGTTGCGTTGCCCTAGGAGGGCGGCGAATACTGCTGCGCCCAGGGCCGCACCAGCGGTGAGCAGGCCGGCCGCGACGCCGGCCGGTGAGAACGCGGTGCGGCTCGGCGGCACCGGCGGCCCGGCCACCGGTTGGCTGAGCGGATCGGGCGCCAGCTGCCGGTCCGGCGCGGTAGCCGCCCAGGCGGCGCAGAACAGCGAGTAGCGCGACACCAGGTTGATGAAGACCAGGATGCCGAGCGCCGGCCCGATCACCGAGTACGCGGGCGAGCTGCCGATCCGGGCGATGTAGTACGTGCCGACGACCTTGAGGATCTCGAAGCCGATCGCTGCCAGCAGGCTGGTCCGGAACGCGGTCTGACGGCTCACTCGCGCGTCCGGCAGCCGGATCAGGATCCAACCGTAGATCAGCATGTTGCCGCCGATCGCCAGCAGGATCGCCAGCAGCGCGGCGGCCGTGCCGGCACCGGTGACGCCGTCCAGGCCGGTCCAGACCAGCAACTGGTGGCCGGCCGCGGTGCCGACGGCGGTGATGCCGACCGAGATCACCAGGCCCAGCCCGAGGCCGAACAGCACCAGGGCATCGGACAGCTTGCGCATCAGGAACGACTGCTGGCGCAGGTCATTGCCCCACAGGCTGTCCAGCGCGGTGCGCAGGTTGTCGATCCAGCCGAGGCCGGTCAGCGCGACGCCGACCAGCCCGATCACGCCGACCGCGGCCCGCTGGTCGATCGCGGTCTGGATGGCATGGCTGAGCGTGGTACCGAACGAGCCCGGCACCTGCGAGGTGATGTGGGCGAACAGCCTCTTCTGCAGGTCCTGGGAGGCGGCCAGCACGAAACCGGTGACCGACACGCCGAGCAGTATCAGCGGAAACAGCGCCAGGAAGCTGAAGTAGGTGATGGCGGCGGCCAGCTGGTCGCCGTGCTGCTTCTGGTAGTGGCCATAGCCTCGGGCAGCGTGATCGAGCCAGGGATGGTTGCGGCGGGCGTCCTGCCACCGCCGGCTGACGCCGGCCTTCAGCCGGCCGAAGGCACCGGCCATCGGCTCAGCTGCCCGTCAGCGGGAATTCGCGGCAGGCACGCCAGCCGCCGTCCGGCTCCTGGGTGTACATCCGGAACGAGCTCACCGTGAACTCGGCGACGAAGTCGCGCAGGCCGTCGAACGCCTCATCCAACCGGGCGTCGGCGATGTCGTGGCCCACCGTCACGTGCGGGTGGTAGGGGAACTCCACCTGCCGCTCGATGGGATGCCGGCGGACCGCCTCCTCCAACAGCTCGCACTGGGCGATGCCTGCCGAGACCTGGACGAAGACCACCTGCGACACCGGGCGGAAGGTGCCGGTGCCGGCCAGCCGCATGGTGAACGGCGCCACCGTGGCCGCCGCCATCGTCAGGTGCTTGTCCACCAGTTCCAACTGATCGGCGTCGAAGTCGGTCGGTGGCAGCAGGGTCACGTGCGGCGGGATCTTGCCCGCCTCCGGGTCGCCGATCCGCCGGCGCCAGCTGACCAGCACCGAAGCATGCGGCTCCGGCACCTGCACCGCCACGCCGATCCGCACCGCGCTGGTCATCGCCGCTCAGCCTACGCGGGGAGCGAGGAAGCCGACCCTGGCGTACGCATCGGCCACCGTCGGCCCGGCCATCCGCCGCGCCCGCTCGGCCCCCCGCGCGAGGATCCGGTCGAGCTCGGCCGGATCGTCCAGCAACTCCCGGGTACGCGCGGCGAACGGCTGGGCGAAGGCGACCACCGCCTCGGCGACCGCCGCCTTGAAGTTGCCGTAGCCCTGGCCGGCGAAGTCCTTCACCACCGTGTCCACGTCGCTGCCGGTGACCGCGGCGAGGATCGCGATCAGGTTGGACAGCCCCGGTTTCGCCTCCGGGTCGAAGCGGATCTCGTTGTCGGTGTCGGTGACCGCGCGCTTGATCTTGCGGGTGATCGCCGCCGGGTCGTCGGCCAGGTATACGGTGCCGGCGTCCGGTCGCGACTTCGACATCTTGGCGCCGGGATCCTGCAGGTCGAGGATCTTGGCCGCCGCCTTGGGGATGTAGGCCTCGGGCACCATGAAGGTCTGGCCGTAGCGGGCGTTGAACCGCTGGGCCAGGTTGCGGGTCAGCTCCAGATGCTGGCGCTGGTCCTCGCCGATCGGCACCAGATCTGCCTGGTAGAGCAGGATGTCAGCCGCCTGTAACATCGGATAGGTGAACAGCCCGACGCTCTGCCGGTCGGCGCCGGAGCGGGCCGACTTGTCCTTGAACTGGGTCATCCGGCTGGCCTCGCCGAAGCCGGTCAGGCATTCCAGCACCCAGCTCAGCTGCGGGTGCTCGGGCAGGTGGGACTGCACGAACAGCGCGCAGCGGTCCGGATCCAGGCCGGCCGCCAGCAGCTGCGCGGCAACGATCCGGGTACGCTGCCGCAGCGCCTCGGGCTCCGGCGGATCCAGCGTGATCGCGTGCAGGTCCACCACGCAGTAGTAGGCGTCGTAGCCGTCCTGCATGGCGACCCAGTTCTGCACCGCACCCAGGTAGTTACCCAGTTGCATGGACTCGCCGGTCGGCTGGATGCCGGACAGCACCCGTTGTTGCGTACTCACCTACCGATCTTCCCATCTGCTCCGGCTGACACGACAGGCGAGCCCGGCAGCGCGGAGGAGGGCGCCGGTCAGGGCGTGCAGCTGGCGGTGTCGCTCGGGGTCGCGGTCGCCGTCGAGGTGTCCGGCCCGGCGCTGGCCTTCGAGCCGCTGGCGGTGACGGTGGCGCTGCCGCCATCGGCCGAACTGGCCGGCTTCGCTGCCGAGCTCTCGACCGCCGCGGAGCTGGTTGCCGAGCTGGACGGAGCCGCCGAGCTGGTGCAGGACGCACTCGGGCTGGCGGTGGCGGTGGCCGAGGAGCTGCCCGGGCTGGACGCCGAGGCCGAGCTGGCCGGGGCACTGGTGGAGGCGGGCGGCGAGGATCCGGACGAGGTCGACGGGGCTATCTTTACCGGCTTCTTGGGCGGCCGGGCGGTGATTGGCGGCCGGACCTTGGTGACGTCACCGACCACCGGCGTGGTCAGGTCGGCAATCGCCGAGGCGCCGTTGCGGTAGGCCAGGCCCCAGGCCAGCACGGTGTCCAGGTAGGCCTGCGAGTGGTTGTAGGCGAGCACCGCGGCCTGCAGGCCCGGCAGGGTTGCCAGGTTGCGGCCGTCGGCGCACAGGTAGCGACCGGCGGCCAACGTGGCGTCGTAGATGTTGTTCGGGTCCTTTTTGCCGTCGTCGTTGCCGTCGGCACCCCAGTGCGCCCAGGTGGACGGGATGAACTGCATCGGGCCGACCGCCCGGTCATAGGCGGGTCGCCGTCGTAGACGCCGTGGTCGGTGTCGGTGATGACCGCGTCGTCGGCGATGCGCGCCGTTCAGCACGCGGGCCGAGGATCCGGCCGCGGGTGGTGCCGTCGGCGTACAACCGGCCGGATTCGGCGTGGCCCGGACTCGGTGTGCCCGATGCCGGCCAGCAGCCACCAGGGCAGGTGGCAGGTGCGGCTGCTCGGCGGCCAGTCGGGCGGCGGCCAGCCTGATAGGCGTGCAGCACCATGGTCGGAATGCCGAGCTGGCCGATGTCGCCGGCCGGGCCGAGCACGCCGTCGTTGATGGCCCCCACCGGCTGGGCCGGCTGGCTGGTGCTGATCGGCAGCGGGTGGATCACCAGCCGGCCGAGGTCACCGGCCTGGGCGCCACCGGTGGGCGGCAGCGCCTCATCGCCCTGGACGGCCGGCGCCACCGCGCCGGCTGCTGCCGGATGCCGATCCGGCGCGGCCCTGGCCACCATCGGCAGGCCGAGCGATACCCCGAGCGCCAGCAAGGTGGCGCAGAACAAGGCCTGCCTGATCGAAAACCGGAAACTGGCTGGTGCGTACCGCGGTTGTGACACGAACAAAGCCCCTCGGTGTTACCTCTGACGCATCTTTTCGAGCATCGGTCCCTCAATCTCATCATCGGCGGGACCCTGCCGGATCGCCAGCCAAACAACCACCCTAATCCGGATTGGGGTCCAAAGTCCCAACAGGGGTCGAACAGGACATGCATCCGCAACCCCTTACAGGGCCGGTCATGCACCCGCGGCCCCTTATAACGCCGGTTCGGGCGCCGGCTCCGGCTGCGGCTCGGCCTCCGGCAGCGGCTCCACCCGCAGCCGGGACGCCCGGTGGCCGTCCACCTCGAGCACCTCGACCTGGTGGCCGGCGAAGACGACCCGGTCGCCGACCGCCGGCAGCTTGCCGAGCGAGGCGATGAGGAAGCCAGCCGCGGTCTCGTACGGGCCGTCCGGCAGCGCCACCCCGGTGAACTCGGCGAACTCGTCGAGGTTGCATCGGCCATCCAGTTCGACCACCCCGCCGGTGAGGCGGCGATTGGCCTCCGAATCGGCGTCGTACTCGTCGCGGATGTCGCCGATCACCTCCTCGATCAGGTCCTCCAGGGTGACGATGCCGTCGGTGCCGCCGTACTCGTCCTCCACGATCGCCAGGTGGTGGCCCTCCCGGCGCATCTCGCTCAGCGCGGACAGCACCTTCTTCGAGCCCGGCAGCCGCTTGACCTCGCGGGCCAGGTCGGCGACCACCCGGGCCCGGCCATCGGAGCCGACGCCGCTGAGCAGCAGATCCCGAAGGTGCACGAAGCCCAGCACGTCGTCGCTGTTCTGCCCGATCACCGGGTAGCGGGAGTGCGGCGAGTCCGCCGCCAGCTTGGCCGCCCGGCTGACCGTCGTGCTGGCCTCCAGGAACACCACCTCGGTGCGCGAGATCATCACCTCGCTGACCGAACGCTCGCCGGCGGCGAACACCTCGTCGATCAGCCGCCGCTCGTCGCTGGACAGCGACTCGTGCGCAGCCACCAGGCCGCGCAGTTCGTCCTCGCTGATCGCCTCGCGGCCGGCAGTCGGGTCACCGCCGAGGATCCGGACGAGCCCGTTGGTGCAGGCCGACAGCAGCCAGATCACCGGCCGGGCGGCGGTGGCCAACCGGTCCAGGGTGGGGCCGAACAGCTGCGCGGCTCCCTCGGTGCGCTGCAGCGCCAGCCGCTTGGGCACCAGCTCGCCGACCACCAGGGTGACGAAGGAGATCACCAGGGTGACCCCGACCACTCCGATCGCGCCGGCCAGGCCGGAACCCAGGCCATGCCGGATCAGGGCGTCCTTGGCGGTCTCGGACAGGGTCACCGCGCCGAACGCGGAGGACAGCAGCGCGGTCGAGGTAACGCCGATCTGCACGGCGGCCAGGAACCGGTTCGGGTCCTCGAGCAGCCGGGCCACCGCCTGGCCGCGCCTACCCTGCTCGGCCATCGCCCGGGCCTGCCCCTCGCGGAGCGAGACCAGCGCGATCTCCGAGGCCACGAACAGGCCCTCGATGAGGATCAACGCGAGCACGATGCACACGTTCAGCACGGTGCCGTTCATCGACGCTCCCGGATCGGCTAGGACTAAGTACCCGCCAGTGTATGGTCGGCGCTGGCAGCCACGGCGGGGGAAGCGGATGCGACTACTGGTGACCGGCGGCGCCGGCTACGTCGGCAGCGTGGTGGCCAGCGAACTGCTCGCCGCGGACCATCGGGTGACCGTGCTGGACGACCTGTCCACCGGGCATGCCGACGCCGTGCCGGACGGGGCCGAGCTGGTGCGGGCCTCGGTCACCGAAGCTGGGCCGGTGCTGGCCGGCGGCGGGTTCGACGCCGTGCTGCACTTCGCGGCCAAGTCGCTGGTAGCCGAATCGGTGCAGGCGCCGCAGCGGTACTGGGCCACCAACGTCGGCGGCACCCTGGCGCTGCTGGAGGCGATGCGGGCGGCCGACGTGCGCCGGATCGTGTTCTCCTCCACCGCGGCCACCTACGGGGAGCCGGAGACGGTGCCGATCACCGAGGACGCACCGACCCGGCCGACAAATCCGTACGGGGCGAGCAAGCTCGCGGTGGACCACATGCTGGCCGGCTACGCCACCGCGCACTGGCTTCAGCGCGGTCAGCCTGCGCTACTTCAACGTGGCCGGCGCCAAGCTGGCCGGCGACCATCCATTGGGCGAGCGGCACGCCACCGAGACCCACCTGATCCCGATCTCGCTGCAGGTCGCGGCCGGCAGCCGGGCGCACCTGCAGATCCACGGCACGTCCTACCCCACCCCGGACGGCACCTGCGTGCGCGACTACATCCACATCCTGGATCTGGCCGACGCGCACCTGCGGGCGCTGGACTGGACCGCCGGCAACGGCGGCCACCTGATCTGCAACCTGGGCTCCGGCTCCGGCGCCTCGGTGCGCGAGGTGGCCGAGACCGTCCGGCGGGTGACCGGGCGGCCCACGCCGACGGTGGACGCGGCCAACCGAGCCGGCGATCCGGCGGTGCTGATCGCCTCGCACGAGCGGGCCCGCGCGGTGCTCGGGTGGCAGCCGAGCCGGGATCTGAGCCAGATGGTGTCCGACGCCTGGGCCTTCGCCCAGCGGACGGCCGATGCCCAGCGGACGGCCGATGCCTGACCGGTCGATGCCTGACCGGTCGGCGGGGGTTCGCTGGCGGGCGCCGGGCCGGGTCAACCTGATCGGCGAACACACCGACTACAACGACGGATTCTGTCTGCCACTGGCGATCGAGGCGGCCTGCACCGCGACCGTCTCGGTGCTGGACGAGCCGGTGCTGGAGGTGGTCTCGGCGCAGATGCCGGATCCGATCGAGCTGCCGCTGGACGCGCTGGTGCCCCGGTCGCTGGCCGGGTCCGATGCCTGGGCCGGCTACCCGGCCGGGGTGGTGTGGGCACTTCGCGAACGCGGCCACCGGCTGGGTGGGCTGTCCATCGACCTGGACAGCGAGGTGCCGACCGGGGCTGGGCTATCCTCCTCCGCCGCGCTGGAGTGTTCGGTGGCCGGCGCGGTCAACGACCTGTTCGGCCTCGGGCTGGCCGGCGCGGAGCTGGTGTCGGTCGCCCGGCAGGCGGAGAACGACTTCGTCGGCGCGCCGACCGGCGGCATGGACCAGCTGGCCTCGGTCTTCGGCCAGGCCGGGCATGTGCTGCTCTGCGACATGCGCTCGCTGCGGGTGGAACCGGTGCCGTTCGACCTGGCCGGCGCCGGGTTGACCCTGCTGGTAACCGATACCAAAGCGACCCACCAGCTCACCGACGGCGGTTACGGCGAGCGCAGATCCGACTGCGAGCAGGCCGCCCGGCAGCTCGGCGTGCCGGCGCTGCGGGACGTCCCGGCGGCCGAGCTGGACCGCGCGCTGGCCAGCCTGGACAGCGACCGGCTGCGCAAGCGGGCGCGGCACGTGATCACCGAGAACCAGCGGACGCTGGACTGCGCTGACCTGCTGCGGCGGGGCCGGCTGCGCGAGATCGGCCCGCTGCTGTCCGCCTCGCATGCCAGCATGCGCGACGACTTCGAGAACACCGTGCCGGAGGTGGATCTGGCCGCCGAGGTGATGCTGGCCTTCGGCGCGTTCGGCGCCCGGATGACCGGTGGCGGCTTCGGCGGCTGCGTGATCGGGCTGTTCGAGCCGCGCCAGGCTCGGGCCGCGGCGGTGGCCATCGACGGCGCCTTCGCTGGCCGCCGCTACACCGCGCCGGCCAGCTTCGAGGTGCACCCCGCCGACGGCCTGCGCCAAGCCTGAACCCGACGCCAAGCCTGAACCCGAACGCCAAGCCTGAACCCGGACGCCGAGCCTGAACCCGGACGCCGATCGGAGCCCGGTCTGAGCCCGGACCACAGGGCCCCGGCGTCGCTACCCGATTCCGGCAGCGCCGGCTTGTAGCGTCGGGGAATGCGGCTGCTGCACACCTCCGACTGGCACCTGGGCCGCACCCTGCACGGGCTCGACCTGCTCGACGCGCAACGGGCGGTGCTGGGCCAGATCCGGGATCTGGTGGCCGACCCGCCGGACGGGATCGGCGTGGACGCGGTCCTGGTGGCCGGTGACGTCTACGACCGGGCGGTGCCGCCGGTGGAGGCGGTGAGCCTGTTCTCCGAGCACGCTGGCCGGGCTGGCCGAGCACACCACGGTGATCGTCAGCTCCGGCAATCACGACTCGGCGATCCGGCTCGGCTTCGGTTCCCGGCTGTTCACCGACCGGGTCCGGCTGCGCACCGAGCTGGCCGAGGTCGGCACGCCGGTGTTGCTCGGGCCGGCCGAGGCGCCGGTGGCGATCTACCCGGTGCCGTACCTGGATCCGGACGCCGCCCGGTTCGCGCTGGCCGCCGAGCCGCTGCCCCGATCGCATCAGGCGGTGATGTCGGCCGCGATGGACCGGGTGCGCGCCGACCTGGCCGGCCGGCCGGGCCACCGCTGCGTGGTCATCGCGCACGCGTTCGTGGTGGGCGGCCAGCCGAGCGACAGCGAGCGGTCCATCGCGGTCGGCGGGGTGGACAGCGTGGCCGCGGACACCTTCGCCGGCGCCGACTACGTGGCGCTCGGCCACCTGCACGGCGCCCAACAGCCGCGCGGCACGACGGGCACGGTGCTGGCCTACTCCGGCTCGCCGCTGCGGTACTCCTTCTCCGAGCGGGCACACACCAAGTCGGTGCTGCTGGTGGACCTGCCGCCGACCGGACCGGTGAGCGTCACCACCGTGCCGCTCGAGCAGCCGCGGCCGATGGCCGAGCTGGCCGGCACCCTGGACGAGCTGATAGCCCTGGACGGCTACGCCGAGCACTGGCTGTCGGTGCGGCTTACCGACCGGGCCCGGCCGGATCGCCCGATCGACCGGCTGCGGGCCCGGTTTCCGCACCTGCTGCACGTCGAGTTCGCGCCGGCTGGCGTGGCCGCGGCCTATCCCAGCGCGCTGCTGCCGGCCACCGAGCGGGATCCGCGCGAGCTGGGTTCGGACTTCCTCCGCCACGTCACCGGGGTGCCCGCGACGGCCGAGGAGCTGGAACTGTTCGCCCAGGCCTACGCGACCGCGCTGGCCGAGGCGGGCGCCGGCTGATGCGGCTGCACCGGCTGCGGATGACCGCGATCGGCCCGTTCGCCGATCCGGCCGAACTGGATCTGGCCCGGTTCGGCGAGGCCGGGCTGTTCCTGATCGAGGGCCGTACCGGTGCCGGCAAGTCCACCATCCTGGACGCGATCAGCTTCGCCCTGTACGGCAAGCTCGCCCGCGGCAGCGGTTCCGAGCGGCTGAAATCGCACCACTGCGACCCGGCCGTCGAGCCGGTGGTGGAACTGGTCTTCGAGACCCAGCGGGGCCGGTACCGGATCCGCCGGACGCCCACCCACGAGCGGCCGAAGAAGCGCGGGCCGGGCAGCACCCGGGCGAACATGACGGTCAAGCTGTTCCGGCTGACCGACCCGGACGACCTGGACGGCGGCGAGCTGATCTCGGCCAACCTGGGCGACGTCGAGGACGAGATCACCCGGGCGGTCGGGCTCAGCCATGCCCAGTTCGTGCAGACCGTGCTGCTGCCCCAGGGCGAGTTCGCGGCCTTCCTGCAGGCCGGCACCAACGACAAGCGCGCCCTGTTGCAGCGATTGTTCGGCACCGAGTTGTACGCCCGCGCCCAGCAGCTGCTGGAGCAGGGCCGCGCGGCGGCCAGCCTCCGGCGCGCCGAGGCCGAGCAGTCGGTGCGCAACGCGATCCATGCCTTCGCCGGAGTCGCCGGGCTGCCGGACGAGGCCACCTCCGAGCTGGTCGCGGTTGCCGAATCGGCCGACCCGGACGGGCTGGGGACGGCCACCGCGGCGGCGCTGGCCACGCTGCGGGCCGAACTGGACGAGGCGGGCGCGGTACTGGCCGGCCGGCGGGACAAGCGCCGGGCGGCCGACGCGCAGCTGGCCACCGAGACCGAACTGGCCGAGCGTCGGCTGCTGCGCGAGAGCCTGCGCGAACGCCGGCAGCGACTCGCCGAACTCGGCCCGGCCCAGCAGCTGGCCCGGGCCGAGCTGGTCGCCGGCGAGCGGGCGGCCGCGGTCGGGCCGGCCGCGACCGGCTTGCGGGCGGCCATCGAGGCGCTGGACGCCGCCCAGGCCGCCGAGTCAGGGGTGCGCTCGGAGTTGCCGGCCGAGCTGGCCGAGTCCGCGGAGGCCGAGCTGCGTGCGCAGGGCGGCCGGCATGCCGAGCTGCTCGGCGAACTCACCGGCCAGCTGGAACGGGAACGGCTGCTGGCCGGTCGCCGGGCGGAGCTGGCCCGGCTGCGGGCCGAGGACCTCCAGCACGCCGAGCTGATCGAACAGGCGGAGCGGCAGCTGGCCCGGCTGCCGGCCGAGCAGGCCGAGGTCGCCGCCGAGGAGGCCGCCGCGGCGACCGCGACGAACCGGCTGGCCGAGCTGCAGGCCGAGTGCGAGCGGGCCGGCCAGCGGCTGGCCGCTGCCCGGCGGGCGGAGCAGGCCGCAGCGGAGGCGGCCCGGGCCAAGCAGCTGTTCCAGCAGCTGTTCGACGACGCCGCGCTGGCGCAGGAACAGTTCACCGCCCTGCAGCAGCGCTGGCGGGCCAACATCGCCAGCGAACTCGGCCTGGCGCTGGCCGACGGGAACCCGTGCGCGGTCTGCGGCTCGCTCGAGCATCCCCGGCCGGCTCCGCGACAACCGGATCACGTCAGCCAGGACCAGGTTCAGCAGGCCGAGCAGCGAAGCCGCGCGCTGAGCGCCGACCTGGAACTGCGCCGCCAGCAACTGCTGGACCAGCAGGGCGCCCTGCTGCAACTGCAGGCCGAGGCCGACCGGCTCACCCCGGAGCTGGCCGCGGCCACGCTGGACAGGGCGAGCGCCGCGGCCGAGGAGGCCCGGGCGGCGGCCGGCCGATTACCCGAGCTGACCGACCGGCTGGCCGAGCTGCGGCTGCGGGAACGGCAGCTGACCGAGCAGCTCTCCGCCGCCCGTACCGAGCAGAGCCGGCTCGCTGAGCGAGCCGGTGCGCTCGGCGAGGCGATCGAGACCGACGAGGCCGAGCTGGCCCGGGCCCGGGATGGCTTTGCCACCGTTGCCGCCCGGCAGGCGGACCTGCAACAGCGGCTGCGGGCCATCGAGCAGGCAGCTGCCGCCGCCTCCGACACCGGCCGGGCGATGACGGCGGCGCAGTCGGCCGGGGCGATCTTCGCCAACGCGCTGGCCGAGGCCGGTTTCGCCGGCGAGCCGGACTGGCAGCAGGCGCTGCGCCCGGCGCGTCGGCTGGCCGAGCTGCGCGAGCAGGTCGCCGGCTACGACGAGCAGCTCGGCGCGGTCGAGGCTCGGTTGGCCGCGGCGGAGCTGACCGACCCGGCGCTGGACCAGTTGCCGGCCGACCTGGAGGTCCTGGCCGAGCTGGCCGAACGGGCCCAGGCGGACGAGCACGTGGCGGCACAGGCGCATGGCGCGGCACAGCACCGGCTGGACCGGGCCGGCGTGCTGGCCGGCAGGTTGGCCGAGGCGGTGCTGGCCAGCGCCGAGGTACTGCGCCAGACCGCCGCCGCCATCCGGGTCGGCAACCTGGTTGCCGGGCTGGGCGAGAACCGGCTGAAGATGGAGTTGACCAGCTACCTGCTGGTTCGCCGGTTCGCCGAGGTGCTGGAGGCGGCCAACAGCCAACTGGCCCGGATCTCGGCAGGTCGGTACCAGCTGGAGCACACCGACGAGCGCACCGGGTCGGCCAAGGCCGGCCTCAATCTCAGGGTGCTCGACCTGCACACCGGCCGGCCGCGGGATCCGGCGACGCTGTCCGGCGGTGAGACGTTCTACGTCTCGCTGGCCTTGGCCCTGGGGTTGGCCGACGTGGTGCGTGCCGAGTCCGGCGGCATCGACCTCGGCACCCTGTTCATCGACGAGGGCTTCGGCACCCTGGATGCGGAGGTGCTGGACGAGGTGATCGGCGTGCTCGACTCGCTGCGCTCCGGCGGCCGGGTGGTCGGCATCGTCAGCCACGTCAGCGAGCTGAAGCTGCGGATCGCCGATCAGATCAGGGTGATTCGCAACGTGGACGGAACCTCCCGGCTGCTGACCGCGTAGCGGATGGCCTCAGGCGGCGTCCGGCGCCGGCGCGGGCCGATCGCCGGCGGGTACCCGCAGTGCCCGGCTGCGGGACAGCGCGAGCGCGATCAGCCCGGTGCAGGTCGGCAGCAGGGCGAGCGCGATGCGCAGGTTGCTGAGCTGGGATAGCTGGCCGATCAGCGGCGGCCCGCAGACGAAGCCCGCCCAGCCGAAGGTGGCGACGGTGGCCACCGCGGTGCCGGGGTGCATGCCGGGCAGCCGGCCGGCGGCGCTGAACAGCGTCGGCACCACCGAGGCCAGGCCGAGCGCCAGGAAGCCGAAACCGACCAGGCCGGTGACCAGGCCGGGAGCCAGCAACGCCATCGAGAAACCGAGGGTGGACAGCAGCGCCAGCACCGGCAGCAACCGGTGCGCCGGGAAGCGGAGCAGCAGCCGGTTGCCGACCAGCCGGACGGCGACCATGACCAGGGAGAAGCAGGCGTATCCCAACCCGGCGAGGCCGGCGCTGACCTGGCCGGGGCCGCGCAGGAACACCGCGGCCCAGTCCGCCGCGGCACCCTCGCAGAGCAACCCGGCGAAGACGATGCCGCCGAGCAGCACCAGCATCGGTGTGAACCGGCGGGCCCGCCGTGGCCGGGATCCGTCGGCGTCGGCATTGCGGTGCGCGTCGGTGCGCAGCCGGCGGCTCAGCCAGCCGCCGGTGGGCAGCGCGACCAGCGCGATCAGGGCCAGCTGGCCGGACAGCGGCAGCCCGACGGCGACTCCGATCGTGCCGAGCGAGGCGCCCGAGAACGACCCGATGCTCCAGGTGCCGTGCAGGCCGGACATCAGCGGGTGGCCGGCGGCGCGCTCGACGGCGATCGCCTGGGTGTTCATCGCGACGTCCAAGCCGCCCTGGAAGGCTCCCCACAGGTAGAGAGCGGCGAAGAGTTCGGGCATCGAGTGGGCGAGGCCGGTCAGCACGCCGGCCGTGCAGTAGCCGAGCAGGCACAGCTGCACCAGCCGCTTGCTGCCCAGTCGCGGCAGCAGGTACGCCGAGCAGATCATTGCCGTAACCGAGCCGGCCGGCGCGCCGAGCAGGGTCTCGCCCAGGCTCCCGTCGGACAGCCCGAGCGCCGCCTTGACCTGCGGGATGTGCGCGGTCCAGGAGGCGAACACCAAGCCGTGCACGAAGAACACCGCCGTGATCGCGACCCGGTCGATAGGCCAACTCCGGCGGGCGCCCGCTGCCGTCTCCGGGTTTCGAAGCTCGGTCATCGGAGCGTCACCGCGAGTTCCGCCATGGTGTCAATTGAACCATATGTCTGTTCAACCGCACATTGAGGTTGTGCGCCTTCTCTGCGCGGTTCCGAGCAAGGTGTTGCAGCGACAAGCAATCGATTCGCCTTTGTAAGCATAAAAGGGAAGCGGATTCGTTCGGCGCCGAATGCGCGGCAGCGTTCGTTCGAACAGTACGAAGTTGCGTGGCTTCCCCTGCCGTTGTACGGTCGGAAATGTCCGAAATCTCCTACACTTCCCCTGAGGGGCCTTCCATGACCGCAACCACCGCCCCGGAAGCGAGCTACTACCCCGTCAGCGACTTCGAGATGTCACACGGCGAGGGCATCTACCTTTACGACGAGGACGGCAACGGCTACATCGACTGCGCCTCGGCGACCTTCAACCTCAGCCTGGGTTACTCCCATCCCGCCGTCGTCCAGGCCATCCGGGAGCAGGCAGGCCAACTCATCCACGTCACCTCAAGCTTCCGGACCGGCCCGGTCAGTGCGGTCGCCCGCAAGCTGGTGGAGGTCGCGCCAGCCGGCATCACCCGTGCGCACCTCAAGGTCAGCGGCGGCTCGGAAGCCAACGAGGGTGCGATCAAGATGGCGCAGCGGGTCACCGGCCGGCGCCAGATCATCACCATGTTTCGCAGCCACGTGGGCCAGACCATGATGATGACCTCGATGTCGGGCAACGCGTTCCGGCGGGCACCGTTCAGCAGCCTGTTCCCGGACAGCCTGCAGGTACCGGATGCCTACTGCTTCCGCTGCTTCTACAGCCAGCAGCCGGACACCTGCGGGATGATGTGCGTGCGCCGGCTGGAGGACTTCCTGGAATATGCCAGCAACGGGCAGGTCGCCGCCATCCTGATCGAGCCGATCTCCGGCAACGGCGGCAACATCATCCCGCCGGACGGCTACTTCCCGAAGCTGCGCCAGTTCTGCGACGAACACGGCATCAAGCTGCTGCTGGACGAAATCCAGACCGGCATCGGCCGCACCGGCTACATGTTCGCCGCCGACTACTTCGGCATCCGGCCGGACGCCATCACGGTGGCCAAGGGGCTGGGCGGCTCGGGCGCCCAGGTGGCCGCCATCCTGACCACCGAGGAGCTGGCCGGCCTGCCGTCGGACCAGCACTCGTTCACCTACGGGGCCAACGTGATGGCCGCCGCGGCCGCCGAGGTCACCCTCGACATCGTCCGGCAGCCCGAGTTCCTGGCCAACGTCCGGCGCACCGGCCGGCTGATCATGGACCGGCTGGCCGAGATGCACAAGCGCTATCCGGCGATGGCCGACGAGCGCGGCCTGGGTCTGATGATCGGCATCGAGCTGGTGGACGACGAAGGCCGGCCGAGCAAGGACCTGGCGAACGAGCTGGCCGCCCGGGCGATGGAGCACGGGCTCATCCTGCGCACCTCCCGCTACGGTCGCGGCAACGTGGTCAAGATCCGGCCGCCGCTGATCCTCACCGAGGCGGAGGCGGACCTGATCTGCGACCGGTTCGACGAGCTGATGGCGGCGGTGACCCGGTGAGGGACTTCCTGCTGGAAATCGGAACCGCCGTCCGGCAGGCCGTGCTGGAACACCGGCAGCTCGGCAGCGCGCGCCGGGTGCTGGGAGATTCACCCGGCGGCGACGCCCAGTTCGACATCGACGAGGTCGCCGAGGCCACCGTCTGGAAGGTGGCGGCTGCCGCCGACACGCCGTACGCGCTCTACACCGAGGACGGCAGCATGCGCCGCACCGGGCCGGATCCCGAGCAGGTGCTCATCGTGGATCCGATCGACGGCACCAGGCCGACCTCGGCCGGCCTGGAGATGGGGACGGTCTCGATCGCGCTCGCTCCGCTCGGCGACGGGCAGCCGACCCTCGGCGACATCTCGCACGCGCTGGTGATGGAACTGAAGAACGGGGCCTGGATCTACGCCGCGGCCGACCGTCCCGGCGTGCAGGCCGAGGGATACCAGCTGCCGCTGCCGCGGCTGAGCGGCAACGACCGGCTGGAGAAGATGTTCTGGTCCTTCGAGCTCAACGGCCATCCGATGGCGTTGATGCAGCACGCCCTGGGGCACCTGGTCGACCGATCCGCCAACAGCGGCGGGGTGTTCGTGTTCAACAGCGCGTCCTTCTCGATCACCCGGTTGATCACCGGCCAGCTCGATGCCTACGTGGACGTGGGAAACCGCATCCTGCGCGACCATCCGGAAACCGAACCGGACTTCCGCCGGGCCGGCCGGGGCCAGATCCTGCACCTGTTCCCGTACGACATCGCGGCCAGCGTGCTGCTGGCCAAGCAGGCCGGCGTGCACATCACCGACGGCTACGGCAGATCCCTGGACGAGATGCTGCTGCTGGACATCTCGCCGATGAACCAGCGCTCGTGCATCGCGGCGGCCGACGGCGCGTTGCACCGGCAATTGCTGGCGGAAATCAACTGGGAACTCGCCGGCGACGGAGGCCTGCGATGAAGGCCCTGGTGCTCAGCGACACCGGTGGCCTGGAGCTGCGCGAGCGGCCGATGCCCGGCGCGACCGCCGACCTGGTGATCGTGCGGATCCTGCAGACCGGCGTGTGCGGCACCGACCGCGGCGTGCTGGTGGGCAAGTTCCACGCGGAGCCGGGCGTGATCATGGGACACGAGTCGATCGGCGTGGTGCATGAGGTGGGCAGCGCGGTCAGCGGGCTGCGTCCCGGCGACCGGGTGGTGGTGAACCCGACGCTCTACTGCGGCCGGTGCCCGAACTGCGTGCGGGGCGAGCTCAACTTCTGCCAGCACAAGGCCGGCAACGAGATCGGCATCGACCGTGACGGCGGCTTCGCCGAATACCTCGCGATCGAGGAGCGATTCCTCTACCGGTTGCCGCCCGAGCTGCCCGACGACCGAGCGGTGCTGATCGAGCCGCTGGCCTGCGTGCTGAACAACCTGGACGCCGCGCGGCTGGCGCCGGGCAGCCGGGTCACCGTGCTCGGAGCCGGCCCGATCGGCATCGTGGCGGCCATGGCCGCGGCTCACTTCGGCTGCCCGGTCACGATGCTGGAGCGCGATGAGTTCCGGCGCGGCCGCGCCGCGGAGGTGCTCAAGGGTTTCTCCCCCGAACCCGAGGTGCTGCCGACCGGCACCCCGGTCGCCCGCGCCGAGGTAGTGCTGGACACGGTGGGCAGCCTGCTCGAGCAGGCCTGCGACCTGGCGGCGGATCTGGGCACCGTGGTGATCATGGGCTTCCACGCCGAGGCCACGGTGCTGGTGCGGCCGCTGCACATCCTGCAGCGAGGGCTGCGCATCGTCGGCGCCGGCGACTACAACAGCCTGATCTTTCCGCGAGCCATCGAGCTGGCCGCCCGGCTGCCGCTGGAGCGCCTGGTCACGCACCGGTTCGCACTCGACGAATACGAGCAGGCGCTGCGCTGCATCGGCGTGACCGCGACCGACTACTCGGCGCTGAAAGTGACCATCGAGGGCCGGCTGTCGGCCCGCACCGACGCCTGACCGAGGAGAAGAATCCGGTGACCAACCTCGCTTCCACCCTGCTGCCCCGGCTCGACCGGCCGGTGGTGCTCGGCGACTATCCCTACTACCGCGCGGCACCCGGCCGGTGGGCGGACAACCTTCGCGAGCTGCGCCGCCGCGGGGTCGACGTCGTGACCAGCTACCTGCCCTGGCGGTTGCACGAGTACCGCGACGGCACGGAGTTCCGCTACGACTTCACCGGGCAGCGGGATCCGCAGCACGACGTGTGCGGCTACCTGCGGCTGGTCGCCGCGGCCGGCCTGGCCGCGGTGCTCAAGCCGGGGCCGTTCATCCACGCCGAGGTGCAACTCGGCGGCCTGCCCGACCGGCTCCGCGGATCCGGCGCGCCCGTGCGCGGGCTGTCCGGCGCCGAGCTGACCTCGCAGGGCCAGCCCCTGCCCAGCCTGCACGAGGCGACGATGCGCGCCGAGGTGGAGCGCTGGCTGGCGCAGGTGAGCAGCCAGGTGCTCCAACCGTTCAGCAGCGCCCACGGCGGCCCGGTGATCGGCGTGCAACTCGGCAACGAGGGCTGTTACGGCGAGATCCACCTGCCGATCGACCGGCAGGACGCCGGCCCCGGAGCACTAGCCGCGTTCGCCGGCTGGCTCGCCGCGACCGATCCGGCCCCGGACGTTCCGGCGCCCGGCGAGCTGGCCGAACGGATCCGTGAGGATCCGGCACTCGGTGCGGCGTGGGCGCAGTGGTGCGGGCTGGACATCGCCGACTGCTGGCGCTGGCTGTCCGACCAGCTGCCGGCCGGGTTGGTGCGGATGGTGAACGTGCCCTTCGCCGCGCCGGGCGCGCCGGGCGGACCGGCACCCGCGCTGGCCGGCTGGGCCGCCCGGCAGCCGGCGCTGCGGCTCGGCGACGTCCGGCTGGGGCACACCGAGTGGATCGGCAACCCTGCTCACGACCGGCAGGTGCTGGCGGCGCACTGCTTCCAGCAGCTGTTCAACGACAGCGATGTGGTCGAGACGAACTGGGGATTCACCTGGACCGACGAGTCATTCGCCGATCCGGCCACGCCGCTGTTCAGCGGGCTGCTGGCGCTGCTGCTCGGCTCCAGCACCTGCAGCGCCTACACCGCCTGCGCGACCGGCAACTGGGGGCCGCTGATCGACCTGGATCCGGACGGGCTGCGCAGCGAGGGCTTCGACCCGGCGCGCTACGGCCCGCCGTACTGCCCGGGCGCGCCGACCCGCGAGGACGGCACGGCCGGCTCGACCCGGCCGGCGCTGGACACCCTCGCCGAGCTGGTCCGGCAGCACGGCGCGGAGCTGCTGCGGTCCCGGCTGGCCGTGCACGGCACCGTCGAGGTGGATCCCGCCGTCTGGTACGGCGACGACGGCGCCGTGGTGGGACGCCTGCTCGACACGGTGGCCGGCAGGTTGTTCGAGGAGTCCGCGGTGATCGCGCCGGCGCTGGCCGGCGCGGAACCCGGCAGCTGCCCGTCCATCTCGATCCGTCCGGAGAACGCCGACCGGCTGGTGGACCTGGTGCGCGCGCTGCCGGTGGAGGCCGGCGACGGACGCTGGCAGGTGGTCGCTGGCCAGCCGGCGCTGCTGATCCGGCGGACCGACGAGGGCAGCGAGTTCGCCGGCATCTTCAACCCCGGCGACGACCCGGTCGCGGTGCGCAGCCGTGGCAACGAGCCGGTCACGGTGCACGTTCCGGCGCACAGCGCGGCGCTGGTGATCTCGCGGCACCGGGTGCCGGTGGCGGTGGTGTGCGCCGTGCCGCACGGTGGCGGCCGGGTCCGGCTGCAGGCCCGCGGCGAGGACCATTTCGCCGACGGCGGCTGCGGCATCCACCCGCTGGCCGTACCGGTGCCGGCATGATCGAGGCCGTCGCGTTCGACCTGTTCGGAGTGCTGGCGGCGAATCAGCCGGCGCCGGCGAAGGCCGCACTGGCCGCGGCCCTGGAGGTCGAGCAACCGCCGTTCTGGCAGCAGTACTGGCACTGGCGGCCGGCCTACGACGTCGCCGCGCTGTCCGATGCCGAGTACTGGGGCAACGTCGCCGGCTCACTCGGCCGGACGCTGGACGGCGACCGGCTGGATCGGCTGTGCCGGCTGGACGACGCGAGCTGGTCGGGTGAGAACCGGCCGGTCGTCGAGTTCGCACGCAGGCTGGCAGCGACCGGGATACCGCTCGGGCTGCTGTCCAACATCCCGGCGCGGTTGGCCGAGCGACTGCGCACCGTCCACCGGTGGTTCGAGCTGTTCTCGGTGGCGGGGTTCTCCTGCCAGCTGCGGATCGCCAAACCCGATCCCCGAGCGTTCCACTGGTTGACCGACCAGTTGGCCGTCCGGCCCGATCGCATCCTCTACATCGACGACCGGGCGGAGAACGTCCGGGCGGCATCGGCGCACGGCCTGCGGGCACTGCACTTCTCCACCGTGGCCCGGCTGCGGGCGGACTGGGCGCGGCACACCGCGCCGGCCTGAAGAATCCCTCTGGAAAGGAACCATTCGACATGGCAGACACGCTCGAAGCGCTACGGGAACAGGTCCGCCAGGATCTGGACACGATCCGCTTCCCGGACCGGGAATGGGTGGTGCCGGCCACCGGGCCGGACGGCCAGCAGGTGCTGGACGTGGTGGTGGTCGGAGCGGGCCAGTGCGGGCTGGCGGCGGCGTTCGCGCTGCTGCGCCGGCGGATCACCAACATCGCCGTCTTCGACCAAGGCCCGCCCGGCAGCCAGGGACCGTGGCGCAGCTTCGGCCGGATGCACACGCTGCGCTCACCGAAGCACTTCAACGGACCGGATCTCGACGTGCCCAGCCTGACCTGCCAGGCCTGGTACACGGCCAAGTACGGCGAGCAGGCCTGGCGTGAACTGGGCAAGATCGCCAAGGAGGACTGGTCGGACTACCTGATCTGGTTCGCCGAGGCCGCCGGCATCCCGGTCCGCCACCAAGTGCGGGTCGAGCGGGTGGTCCCCGCCGACGACCTGCTGTCGGTGAGCCTATCCGGCGACGGCCGGCAGTGGACGGTGTTGACCCGCAAGATCGTATTCGCCACCGGCGTCACCGGCCTCGGCCGCTGGGTGGTGCCGCCGATCGTGAGCGAGAACGTGCCGCGGGCGCTCTACCACCAGGTGGCCGAGCACATCGACTTCTCCACGCTGGCCGGCAAGCGGATCGGCGTGCTCGGCGGCGGCGCGTCGGCCTACGACAACGCCGCCTGCGCGCTCGAGGCAGGCGCCGCCTCGGTGGACCTGTTCTTCCGCCGGCCGCGGCTGCACCGGGTCAACCCGCACCACTGGACCGAGTTCGCCGGCTTCCTGGACCACTTCCGCGACCTGCCGGACGAATGGCGGTGGCGGTTCATGTCGCACATCCTGCCGCTGAACGAGCCACCGCCGCCGGACACCTTTCGGCGGGCCAGCCGCCATGCCGGCTTCGCCCTGCACCTGGGCGAGCTCTGGGAGCACATCGAGACGGCCGACGACACCGTCCGGGTGACCACCGCCGACGACAAGTACGAATTCGACCACCTGCTCATCGCGGTCGGCATGGTGCAGGACGTCGCGCTGCACGCCGAGCTCGGCGAGGCGTCGTCGGAGGTGGCGCGCTGGCGCGACCGGTACCAGCCGCCGGCCGAGGAGCAGAACCCCGGGCTGGGCGGTTTTCCCTACCTGGGCGGGGATTTCCAGTACCTCGAGCTGGAGCCGGGACGGGCTCCCTGGTTGGCCAACGTCTACAACTTCACCGCGGCGGCCACGGTCAGCCACGGTCCGAGCGGCTCGTCCATCAACGGCATGAAGCAGGCGGCCATCCGGATCGCCGACGGTATCTGCCGGGACCTGTTCACCCAGCATGTGGCCGAGCACTACGCCGACCTGCTGACCTTCGCCAGGCCGGAGCTGGACGTGCCCTGGCCGTGACCGGCGGCCCGCCCGTGACGACCCAGGTTCCAGCCCGCACCGGGCCGATGCCGCAGAATATGGAGGTGGGCGCCGTCGACCGACACCGTTTGATCATCGAGCAGCTGAGCCTGCACGACCGGGCATCGGTGGCCGAGCTGGCTGAGCTGGCCGGCACCTCGGAGATGACCATCCGGCGCGATCTGGAGATGCTGGAGAGCCGCGGCGCGCTGCGCCGGGTGCACGGCGGCGCGGTGCGGGTGGCCCTGAGCGCGACCGACCTGCCGTACGGGCTGCGGGCGCTGACCAACCACGACGCCAAGGAGCGGATCGGCAAGGCGGCGGCGGACAGCCTGGTCAACGGTGAGACGGTGATCCTGGATACCGGCTCCACCACCGCCGCGGTCGCCCGGGCGATGGTGGGGCGCACGCTGACGGTCACCCCGCTCTCGCTGCACTCGCTGTTCCCGCTCAGCCTCAGCGACGGCATTCAGTTGATGCTGCCGGGCGGCCTGGTGCGACCGGGCGAGCTGTCCATCGTCGGCGGCATGACCGAGGCCGCCTTCACCGAGTTCCGCTACGACACCTTCATCATCGGCTGCTGCGGGATCGACGCCGAGCAGGGTGCCACCGCCGTCGATCTGGAGGACGTGCGGATCAAGCGGGCCGCCATCACCGCGTCCCGGCGACGGATCGTGGTGGCGACGGCCGAGAAGCTCGGCCGGGTCACCCTGGCCCGGATCTGCCCCACCTCGCAGGTCGACCTGCTGATCACCGACGCCGACGACGGTGCCGAGGAGGTCGCGCTGCTGCGGGAGGCCGGGGTCAGCGTGGTCTGCGTCTGACGGCCCGGTGCCCGCGTTCTGGACGGCCGGATCAGCCGGGCGTGCCGGCGGAGCCGGGCGGCTGGCAGCGCGGGCACCAGTACAGGTTGCGGCCGACCAGTTCCTGGGTGCGCACCTCGGTTCCGCACACCCGGCAGGGCTGGCCGGCCCGGAAGTAGACGTAGTTGGCCTCGCCGCGGGCCAGCGGCGGCCGCAGCCGGCGGCGATGCTCTGGCCGCAGCGTCTCGATCCGGCCGACCCGCACTCCGTGCCGCATCAGCGCCACCAGATCCAGCCACATCGCCTCCCAGGCCGGCAGCGGCAGCGCCTGGCCGGGCAGGAACGGATCGACTTGGTGCCGGAACAGCAACTCGGCCCGGTAGACGTTGCCGATCCCGGCGATCACCGCCTGGTCCATCAGCAAGGCGGCGATCGACGTGCGGCTGCGCCGGATCCGCTGCCAGGCACGGCTCGGGTCGGCATCGCGGCGCAGCGGGTCCGGGCCGAGCCGGCCGAACAGGGCGGCGACCTCGGCCGGCTGCAGCAACTCGCACGCGGTCGGACCGCGCAGGTCGGTCCAGGCGTCCTCGCCGACCAGGCGCAGCCGCAGCGCGCCGGCCGGTGCCGGCGGCAGCCCGGAACCGGTGGTGAATTTGCCGTACAGGCCGAGGTGGACGTGCAGGGTTGGCGCGCCCCGGTAGTAGTGCAGCAGGTGCTTGCCGTAGGCCTCGGTGCGGGTGAGCACGTGCCCGTCCAGCAGCGCGGCGCCCTCGGTGAACCTGCCCTGCGGGCTGGAGACCCGAACCGGCCGGCCGACGAACAGCGTGCGCTGCTCGCGGGCCAGCCGGTGCAGGGTGTGTCCCTCAGGCATCCGAGCCCGGCCGCGGCCGGGAGCGAGCGCCGGGACTCGTCCGAGCGCCGGTCAGGAGGCCATCGCCTTCTGCAGGTTGGCGTCGATGGCGTCCAGGAACTCCTCGGTGGTCAGCCACGGGCTGTCCTTGGAGATCAGCAGGGCCAGGTCCTTGGTCATCTGGCCGCCTTCCACCGTCTCGATGCACACCCGTTCCAGCGTCTCGGCGAAACGGGTCAGCTCGGGGTTGTTGTCCAGCTTGCCGCGGTGCGCCAGGCCGCGGGTCCAGGCGAAGATCGAGGCGATCGGGTTGGTCGAGGTGGGCTTGCCCTGCTGGTGCTGGCGGAAGTGCCGGGTCACCGTGCCGTGCGCCGCCTCGGCCTCCACGCAGCTGCCGTCCGGGGTCATCAGCACCGAGGTCATCAGTCCGAGCGAGCCGAAGCCCTGCGCCACCGTGTCGGACTGGACGTCGCCGTCATAGTTCTTGCAGGCCCAGACGTAGCCGCCCTCCCACTTCAGCGAGGCGGCCACCATGTCGTCGATCAGCCGGTGTTCGTAGGTCAGCCCGGCTTTCTCGAAGTCGGAGGCAAATTCATTCTCGAAGATCTCGGCGAAGATGTCCTTGAACCGGCCGTCGTAGCCCTTGAGGATGGTGTTCTTGGTGGACAGGTACACCGGGTAGTTGCGGTCCAGGCCGTAGCGCATGGAGGCCCTGGCGAAGTCGCGGATGGAGTCGTCCAGGTTGTACATGGCCAATGCCACGCCGGGGCCGGGGAAGTCGAAGACGTTCAGTTCGATCGGCTGGCCGCCGTCCTTCGGGGTGAAGGTCAGGGTCAGCGTGCCCTCGCCCGGCACCTTCAGGTCGGTGGCCCGGTACTGGTCGCCGAACGCGTGCCGGCCGACCACGATGGGCTTGGTCCAGCCGGGGACCAGCCGCGGCACGTTGGCCATGATGATCGGCTCGCGGAAGATCACCCCGCCGAGGATGTTGCGGATCGTGCCGTTCGGCGAACGCCACATGTGCTTGAGGCCGAACTCCTCCACCCGGGCCTCGTCCGGGGTGATCGTGGCGCACTTCACGCCGACGCCGTGCCGCTTGATCGCGTTGGCGGCGTCGATCGTCACCTGGTCGTCGGTCGCGTCCCGGTGCTCGATGCCCAGGTCGTAGTACTCGAGGTTGACGTCGAGGTAGGGATGGATCAGCCGGTCCTTGATGAACTGCCAGATGATCCGGGTCATCTCGTCGCCGTCGAGTTCGACGACGGTGCCGGTCACCTTGATCTTCGACATGCTCACAACCCTTCGATCGGTCTGCCCTGGGCTTGGCGATTCACCGCGCCGCCATCGAGCGATTTCGGCACGCGGCGGAGGCGTCACCTGCTGCCTGCGAGCTTACCGGCGCGCCGAGTGGGACCCGTCCGGGCCGGTAGGCGGCGGTGTGCCGGATGCCAGGTTGGTCGGGATCGCGGCAGCCAGCTAGGTTGCACAGGTGACTGCTACCGCCGCGCGCCCCGCCAGCGCTGTCGACGCCCTCGCCGAGGAGTACTTGACCGCGCTTGCCGAGCTCGATCCGTTGATGGCCACTACAGCGGCCTCCCGGGTTACGACCATCAGTACCCGGACCTGTCGCCGGACGGGCATGCCGCCCGCTCCGAGCTGACCCGTCGGACGCTGAGCAAGCTGGAGACGGCTGTTCCGGTCGATGAGACCGACCGGATCACCGTCGCGGCGATGCAGGAACGGCTCGGCGTGCAGGTCGAGATGTTCGACCTGGGTATGCCGCAGGCCGAGGTGAACAACATCGTCAGCCCGGTGCAGGAGGTGCGCGCGATCTATCGACCTGATGCCCACCCGCACCGCCGAGGACTGGGCCACCATCGCGCAGCGGCTGGCCGCGGTGCCGGCCGCGCTGGACGGCTATGTCGCCTCGCTGCGGCAGTCGGCGACGCTGGGCCACGTAGCGCCGCGCCGTCAGGTGCAGGCCTGCATCGTGCAAAGCGAGGCGAACCTCGGCCAGGACGGCTTCTTCGCCACGTTCGTCGGGCGGGCCGGCACGGAGGGCGAGCCGATCCCGGATTCGCTGCGTGCCGACCTGGACCGGGGCGCGCATGCCGCGCAGGCCGGCTATCAGCGGCTGCGCGATTTCCTGGCCGAGGAGTTGCTGGCGCAGGCGCCGGCCGACGACGCGGTGGGTGTCGAGCGGTACCGGCCGCTGTCCCGGCTGTTCCTGGGTGCCGAGATCGACCTGGCCGAGGTGTACGAATGGGGCCAGCGGGAGCTGGACCGGATCAGCGGGCTGATGCGCCAGACCGCTGAGCAGATCGTCCCCGGCGGCTCGGTCGAGGATGCCATCGACCACCTGGAGGCGGACCCGGCCCGGATGCTCGACGGCACCGATGCGCTGCAGCGGTGGATGCAGCAGCGGGCGGACGAGGCCATCGATGAGCTGAACGGCACGCACTTCGACATCCCGGAACCGATTCGCCGGCTGGAGTGCCGGATCGCACCGACCAACACCGGGGTCATTTACTACACCCAGCCCTCCGACGACTTCTCCCGGCCGGGCCGGATGTGGTGGTCGGTGCCGGCTGGCGTGACCCAGTTCTCCACCTGGCGCGAGCTGACCACGGTCTACCACGAGGGCGTGCCGGGGCATCACCTGCAGATCGGCCAGGCCACCTACAACCGGGCCGAGCTGAACGCCTGGCGGCGGCTGGGCGCCTGGGCGTCCGGCTACGGCGAGGGCTGGGCGCTGTACTCCGAATGGCTGATGGCCGACCTGGGCTACATGGACGAGCCCGGCAACCGGATGGGCCTGCTGGCCGGACAGTCGCTGCGCGCCGCCCGGGTGGTCATCGATGTCGGCGTGCACTGTGGTTTCCCGGCGCCGGCCGAGGTCGGCGGTGGGCAGTGGACCTATGACAAGGCATGGCAGCTGCTGACCACCCACGGGTTCATGTCGATCGAGGTGCTGCGCTTCGAGTTGGAGCGCTACCTCGGCTGGCCCGGCCAGGCGCCGTCCTACAAGCTCGGTGAGAAGCTGTGGTTGGAACTGCGCGATGAGACCCGCGCCCGGGCCGGCGACGCCTTCGACCTCAAAGAGTTCCACCGCCGGGCGCTGGGCATGGGCGCGGTGGGCTTGGACGTGCTGCGCCGAGCGGTGCTGAACGAGCTGTAATCGCAGGCTAGCTTGCGGCTCGCGTTTTGCCTTCTGGATAAGGCGATTCTCGACCGGCACGACTTGCCTATCACTGTTCGATCAGGTAGAATCGAACATGTGATCGAACAGCTTGTAACCGCTTCGGATGCCGAGTTGCTTGTCTCAGTGGCGGAGCTGGAGGCCGAGGTCTCCCGGTTGCGGTATCGACAGCTTGCGGTGCTGGCCGAGCTGAACGCGCGCAACGTTGCCGGCACATTGGGCTTTCGTGGGTTACCGGATCTGATCGCGGTGCAGGTGCGCTGTACCCGGGCCGAGGCGCGTAAGCGGTGGTTGGCGGTGGAGCGCTTCGGTGCCCGCCGGGCGTTGACCGGCGAGGAGTTGGAACCGGTGTATCCGGCCACCGCCGACGCATTCGCGGCTGGTGAGGTGGGGTCGGAGCACGCGGCGGCGATTGCCGACACGGTCGAGGCCATTCCTGTCGCGGATCGGGCCGAACATGCCACGGCGGTGGAGACGACGCTGCTGGAACATGCCCGCACGTCCGACCCGCGCACGGTGCGGCTGCTGGGTCAGCGGATCCTGGCCCACCTCGATCCGGACGGACCCAGCCCACAGGAACGCGAGTCGCAGCAGGCCCACCGGCGCGTCTCGCTGAACCGGCTCGAGAACGGCACCGGCCTGCTGGAAGGCCGGTTGAGCCCGACCTGTCAGGCGATCTGGGAAGCGATCTTGACCCCACTCGCGGCCCGCCGACCCGAGGACGCACTCGGCCCGGACCAGCGAAACCTGCCGCAGCGGCTGCACGACGCGTTCGAGGAAGCCGGCCGCCGCCTCCTCGCCACCGGAGAACTCCCCGACCAGGCCGGCCTGCCCTGCCAACTCATCATCACCATGACGCTCACCGATCTGGAACGTCGGGCCGGGCGGGCCACCACCCACCACGGCGGCAGCCTCAGCATCGACGACGCGCTGCGGTTAGCCGCCGAAGGCCACGTCTTGCCGGCGGTGCTCAACGACGCCGGCGGCATCCTGGCCTACGGCCACAGCCGCCGACTCGCCGCACCCGGCCAACGCAAAGCACTCTTCGCCCGCGACCGAGGCTGCACCTTCCCCGGCTGCACCCGCACCGCCGCGCAGTCGGAGGTCCACCACGCCACCGACTGGGCGCGAGGCGGCCGTACCGACCTGGACAACCTCACCATCACCTGCGGCTACCACAACACAGAGGCCCCCGCGCAAGGGTGGCGCACGCTGCTCATCGACGGCATCCCGCACTGGCAACCACCACCCTGGCACCCCCACCCACAACCCCAACGCAACTACCTCCACCACCCCGAACTCCTCACCACACCACGCGAATAGCGACTGGGCGCCGAGCGAGTTGCGGCCCGCCATGCAGAGAGACCCGGCAAAGGGTGGGCAAGGACCTCGGCTGCGCCCACCAAGCCAAGAGCGAGACATTCACCGGGCTGATGGGGCCTGTCATCGACGCTGGTGCGGACGCGGACGGCGAGGCCGGGCGCTGCCGTCCCGCCGAAGGGACGACCCACACGCGGATGGCGAGACCCAGCGCCAGCCCGACCCACCCGCGGACGGCGAGGCCAGGCGCTGTCGGCCCTGCCGAAACGGTCACACCACGCGTCCGTCGCGCGGCCCGAAGACGGCTAACGCCTCGACGTCGGAGGCGCGTGCGTTGAGGAAGTAGTCGGTCCACTCGTCCACGTCCGGATAGCCGCTGGAACGTCGGATGGCCTCGCGGGCCGCCTCGATGTCGAACTGGCTGCGACGCAACTGCACGACCCCGTCGGACAGCAATGCCCAGTGCGCACCGACGCTGCCGTACGGCATCCCGACGCTGCCGGGGTTGATCACCAGCCGCCGATCGACCAGCCGCACGAAGGGCATGTGGGTGTGCCCGCACACCACCGTGCCCGGCGCGCCGGCCAGCGCCTCGGCCCAGCGGTCGAGCCGGGTATCCACCAGCACCACCTCCTCATCCGAGCGCGGACTGCCATGGCAGCACAGCACGTCGCCGAAGCCACGCACCCGCACGGTCACCGGATGCGGCAATCCGGCCAGCAGCTCCACCTGGTCCGGCCGCAGCTGCCCGGCCGCCCATGGCGCGATCGGATCCGGGATCGCGGTGGTGCCGCCGCCGGCCAGCGACACCAGCTCCCGGTCAGCGTTGCCCCGTACCCAGATCACCTTGTCCGACAAGGAAACCAGCCGGTCCAGCACCTGGACCGGCTGCGGCCCGGCCGCGAGGTCACCGGTGAGCACGATCCGTTCGGCGGCCTGCAAGTCCGGCTCGGCCAGCACCGCGTCCAGCGCCGGCAGCACGCCGTGGATGTCGGACAGCACCGCAACCGAGGCAAGCACACGGCAATGCTAGCCAGGCAGGGGCGTCCGGCAGCCATACTTCAGCTCACAGCAAACCCGTGGTAGGCAGTCGATATGACCCTGACCCGAGTCAACGTCGCCGGAGTGGCCCGGCTGCCGGCCTTCTGCCACGCCACCATCGCCGGTGGGCTGGTCTACGTCTCCGGCACCCTGGGCGCCAAGCCCGGCCTGCTGGAACTGGTGGACGGCGGGATCGCCGCCGAGACCATCCAGACGCTGCGCAATGTCGAAGCGATCCTGGCCGGTTGCGGCTGCACGCTGGCCGACATCGTCAAGATCAACGTCTACCTCACCGACATGACGCAGTTCGGCGCGATGAACGAGGCGTACCTGAGCGTCTTCGGTGCCGACCCGCCGGCCCGAATCACGATCGGTTGCACCGCGCTGGCACTCGGCGCCGGTGTCGAGATGGACTGCGTGGCAATCGTCGCGACCTGAACGCCACGAGCAGGCGTAGCAGCAGAGCAGCGAATGTTGACTCTCCAGTAGGTCGAGGCGGGAAGGTCATCGGCATGGAGGACGAACTGCTGGGCATCGGCAGGATGGCGGCGCTGAGTGGCCTCACCGTCAGCGCGCTGCGGTTCTACGACGGTGCCGACGTGCTGGTGCCGGCAGCGGTGAACGCCGCCAGCGGCTACCGGCGCTACCACCCGGACCAGGTGCGGTTGGCTCGCCTGATCGGCCACCTGCGCCGGGTCGGGATGCCGGTTGCCGAGATCCGCGCGGTGGTGCGGCAGCCGGCGTCGGCCGAACCGATCCTGGACCGCCAACTGGCCCGGTTGGAAGCGCAACTGGCCGATGCGCACAGGGAGTTCTCCATCGCCCGATCCCTGCTGAAGAAGGAGAACGACCTGATGATCACTGTACGCACACCGGTAGCCGAACTGCTCGCGGCGCTGGCCGACGTCCGGTTCGCGGTCAGCGCCGACCCGGAATTGCCGATGCTGGGCGGAGTGCTCTTCGACGTCGGGGACGACCGGCTCCGGCTGGTGGCCACCGACCGGTTCCGGATGGCGCTGTCGGCGGCTCCGGTCACGGCGGTCACCGGCGCGCCGGCCGAGGTGCTGGTGTCGGCCAGCCAGGTGGACGAGGTGATCGCCGGGCTGGCGATGCACGCCGGCGAGGTCACCGTCGAGGTACGCGACGGCACCGTCGACTTCCGCTGCGCCGACACGGTGATCACCGGCCGGCTGCTCGAGCACGACTTCCCGAACTACCGGCCGTGGACGGCGCGGGCCGAGCCGCAGCGGGTTCCGATCGACGTGCCGGCGCTGCGCACCGCGCTGCTGCACGCACCGACCGAGGACCGGGTCCGGGACAGCGATGGCACCGGCTACCAGCTGAGCGTGCTGACCGTGCGGCCGGACGGGCTCACGCTGGCCACCGGATCCGAGGACGCCGCCGGATCCGAAGACGCCGCCGGATCCGAAGACGCCGCCGGATCCGAAGACGAGGTGCGGCTCGGGGTGAACCGGGAGTTCCTGCTGCAGGCGCTGGCCGCCGGCCGGGGCGAGCAGCTGATGCTGGAGTTGGACGGGCCGATCGCGCCGCTGATCATCCGCAACCCGGAACTGCCGGACAGCTACTCGCTGCTGATGCCGGTGCGGCTGGACTGAACCAGCTCACCCTCGCCGATGCCGGCGACCGACAGCGCCAGCCCGCACACCAGCAGCTCGCAGACGAACCACCACTGGTTCTCGAAGGACTGCTTGTTGAACAGGTCGAAGGCGAACAGCACCACGGCAAAGCCGGCCAGCAGCCCACCCGGCGACCGGGCGATCCGGCGGTGGACCAGCCAGTAGGCACCGAGCACCGCTATCACCGGCACCGCGGGGGCGATCGGCGAGGGCAGGAAATGCCAGAGCGAGATCGAGTCGAACCGGGCCACCCCGTGCACGAAGAAGTCCACCGTGCAGCCCTTGAACCGGCCAGGATTGGCGAAGAACCAGGGCGCGCTGATGCCCGCGCCCAGGACCGCGACGCCGGCGGTGCGCCGCCAGCCGAACTGCGGCCAGAGCAGCATCACCGGCAGCAGCAGCGCGATGTGCTGCTTGGTGGCCAGGGCCAGCCCGAACAGCACCACCGCCCATGCCGTCCGGCCGACCTGCAGCGCGCAGCAGCCGAGCAGGATGAAGCCGAGCAGCAGGCTTTCGTTCCAGGCCTGCTGGCCCACCCGCAGAGTGCCGGTGAGCGACATCGCGAGCGCGAGCAGCAGCAGCGCCTCCAAGCGGTGGTCGGCAGTCGCCGCACGGCCGGCCAGGGTGCGTGCCAGCACCCCCCAGCCGAGCAGCAGCACGGCCACCTCGGCGTAGCGCACGTCGTCGAACACCGCCCAGCCCGGCCAGGCCGACAGGAAGGTGGCCGGCAGGTAGTTGAAACAGTTCGCGGTCTGGCCGGCCGGGATATGGGCGTAGGAGACCGCGTACGGATTCACCCCGTGCAGCAGGCCGGCCGAGGCCTGCTGGAAGATCTGCCAGACGTCGATCTCCGGCCGGCGCGACCAGGCCACAATGGCCACCTCGGTGATCGCGAGCACCGCCATGACCAGCCAGAGCCAGGGCAGCGTGCGCCTGCCGCGCGGCCGCAGCGCCAGCACCCCGATGGCGAACGTGGCCACCGCGGTGAGCACCAGCACGCCGTGGAAGCCCCATACCCGCTGCACATTGCCGATCGGCGGCTTGTACAGCTGGACCACCACCGAGATAGCCACCGCGGCCACCACGCTGCGCCGGTGCGGACGGGCTCGCTGCCAGTTGGCCAGCACGGCGAGCAGTATCGCGAGCGCGCCGACACCCACCGCGATCTGGTTGAAGAACCGGCCGGTGGTGGAGTAGCTGCAGGCCGCCGCCACCACGGCGGCGACCAGCAGCAGCACGTCGGCGGCGGGCCGGCTGGGCGGTCGCGGGTCGGCCAACTCCGGTTGGGACGGCCCGGGGCCGGCCTGCCGGGTGCCGGACGGTTGCGTGTCGCGTCCGGCCCCGGTCACCGGAGCATTCTGTCACAGCGGCCAGCTGGCCTCGGTCACCTCGCCCCCGTTCACCCGTACGGTCAGCGCGACCGGCCCGGCCGGTCGCAGGTACAGCTGATAGGCGCCCTGCGGCAGCTCGCCGAACACCGCCGAGTAGCTGAGCCGGCCGGCCGCCGAGCGAGCCAGCACGCTCACATGCGGCAGGTGGTGGCCGTCCGGCATGCCTTCGGCCGGGCGGGCCTCCACCTCCATGCCGGCCAGCTCGGCCGGCATGGCGAGCACCAGTGCGCCGATGTCCTCACCGATGTCGAGCATCACCGGTCCCTGCCCGGCGTGCGCGTTGTGCGCTTCCATGCCGCGGCCTCAGCTGGCCGGAACCGGCGGCTTGGTCTGGTACCCGCCGGCCGGCGTGCCCAGGTACGGGAAGTGCGGCAGGAACGGCGAGTTGGTGTTGCTGGTGCCGTCGGTCAATGCCGCCGCCGCCGCGTCCGGGGTGTAGGACGGATCCACCAGCGGGATGGTGGCGCCGGCGATGGCCCGCAGCTCGATCGCGGTCGTGTCGTCGATCAGCCTGCGCCCGTTGGGGAAGCCGGCCGCGTCGCCAGCGATCAGGCCGATCGGGTTGGGGTTCGCGCTGGCCGGTACCGCCAGGTTGAGCCGCAGCAGGTCGGCCAGCACCGGGCCGGTGCTGTTCTGGAATCCCGGCACCACTCCCTTCGGGATGCCGGTCAGCAGGATCGCCTGCAGGTCCAGCCGCGGCTTGGTGTAGCCGGCCAGGTGCGGGAAGACCCCCGGGTAGAGCACCGGCAGCAGGCCGGCCAGTTCGGGCTTGCGCACGTACTTGGCGAACCTGCCGTCCTGGTACGGATCCAGCGCGTTCCACAGGTCCTTCTCCGCCATCGGCACGATGACCTCGTTGAACAGCGGATTGCCCAGCCGGGACACCTGCCGGAACGGGCCGTAGTGCGCCGAGGAACCTGCCCCGTGCACGGAGGACTTGCGCCGGCTGGCGCTGGCCCAGACCCCGATCACCGACGCCGGATCCAGCACGTCGTGCGGAGTCTTGCCGTGCCGGGTGACGTCGGAGAACGGCAACTGCAGCGCGATCGAGTGGACGTTCAGGCCCTGGCCGCTGTTCACCCCGACCGCATTGGCGGACGGGATCAGGTGTGCCGCCTCGAACGGCCGCAACGTGCCCAGGTCGAAGATGCTGCCCAGATCGACGTGGAAGCTCTCGGCGCGCTGGCCGGCGAACACCCGCCGGCCGTGGCCCAGGTCGTGCACCGCGGCCTGGGTGAAGGTGGCCCCGTAGTCGGGCGTGCTGCGCACTCCGACGTTGACCGGCGGCACGGTCAGGTGGTGGCCCAGCACCTCGGCGTGGCCCGATCCCCGGCCGTGGTCGAGCCGGGTGACCGTGTAGAACTGCGGCCGGTTCCAATGCGCGGTATCGGTGATGGAGTGGATCGGGCCGGTGTTGTAGAGGAAGGTGTCGGAGTTGATCACCCTGGTGGTGAACCGGAACTGGTAGCTGATGTCCGCCCGGGCCGTTCCGGCGTTGGAGACGTGGATCTCATAGAGCACGTCGTCGCCGAACTCGTAGAAGTTCGGGCCGCCGTAGGGCAGCTGGAACGGGATGAAGTTGGCGATCAGCGTCACGTAACCGGGACGGTCGGGGCTGACGAAGGCGTAGACGTCGGTGTTGTCGGCGACCGGATCCTTCGAGATCTCCGGCGCTTCGCGATGCGAGGACATCAGCCCTCCCGCTGCAGGCCGGCCGCACGGGCGAGCCGGGCGACCAGGTCGGGATCGTGCACCGTGACCTCGTGCTCGCCAACCAGCAGCGAGATGCTGCCACTGCGCGGGTCGCTGACGTGCGCGACCAGCGGCTGGGCGCCGGTCGGCAGCTTCGCCGCCGGCTGGCCGGCTGCGGCTGCGCCGTCGGCCGACCCGGGCAGGGCGGTGGCGACGCCGACGGCAGCGGCACCAGCGCCGGTGGCGATGAGGAAGTTTCGCCTTGTGGAATCTGGCATTGCGAGAACCCTTTCGCACGCGTCTGAGGCGAGCGCCGGCAGCCGGACAGAGCCGAGCACGGCAGGCGTCCGCAGGGATCAAAAACCGGCCGGCCCCCCTTCCGTCTCAACCCTGAGCCGGTTTTCCACTCCTAGTTCGTTCCAGCGGCGAGCATCGGATGGTGAGATTCCGCATGATTTTTGGTCGCTGGAAGCAGGCAATTCCCGCAACCCACCGCCAACCGGCCAGCTCGCGGCGCCTGCGGGCAGAGCAGAGGCCGGCGGCCGGGTGAACCGGCGGCCGGCCTCAATGCCCGCGGGTGGTGGAGCTGTCGCTAGATCAGCCCCAGCTCGGACACCGCGTCCCGCTCGCCGATCAGCTCGGCCACCGAAGCATCGATCCGGGCACGGGAGAACTCATCGAGCTGCAGGCCCTGCACGATCTGCCAGCTTCCGTTCACCGACCGGGCCGGGAATCCGGCGATCAGGCCTTCCGGGATGCCGTAGGAACCGTCGGACGCCATGCCGACCGAGGTCCAGTCGTCCTCACCGGTGCCGTGCACCCAGTCGAAGACGTGGTCGATGGCTGCCGAGGCGGCCGAGGCAGCCGAGGAGGCACCCCGTGCCTCGATGATCGCGGCACCCCGCTTGGCCACGGTCGGGATGAACTCGTTCTCCAGCCAGGACTGGTCATTGACCACCTCGGCGGCGTTCTTGCCGGCCACCTCGGCGTGCAGGATGTCCGGGTACTGGGTGGCCGAGTGGTTGCCCCAGATGGTCATCTTGCGGATCTCGGTCACCGGCCGGCCGGTCTTGGCCGCCAGCTGGCTGATCGCCCGGTTGTGATCCAGGCGCATCATCGCGGTGAACCGGTCGGCCGGCACGTCCGGCGCGTGCGAGCGCGCGATCAGGGCGTTGGTGTTGGCCGGGTTGCCGACCACCAGCACCCGGACGTCGTCGGCCGCGCCGGCATTGATGGCCTCGCCCTGAGGCTTGAAGATGCCGCCGTTGGCCGACAACAGGTCGCCGCGCTCCATGCCGGCGGTGCGGGGCCGGGCACCGACCAGCAGGGCCACGTTGACACCGTCGAAGGCGGCCCGGGCGTCATCGGTGATGTCGATGCCGGCCAGCAGCGGAAAGGCGCAGTCGGACAGTTCCATCGCGGTGCCCTCAGCGGCCTTCAGGGCGGGGCTGATCTCAAGCAGCCGCAGCCGAACCGGGGTGTCCGGGCCGAGCAGCTGGCCGGCCGCGATCCGGAACAGCAGGCTGTAACCGATCTGCCCGGCGGCGCCGGTCACGGTGACATTCACGGGATTAGTCGTCATGCCGGGAAGATTACGCCCGGCCGCCCAGCGCCCGACGCCCGGCGGATCGCGGTGTGACTTCGGCTGCCGGCAATGCCCGCCAGCGCCGGTTCAGCGTTGCGGCAGGCCCAGCGCGACCAGGATCGAGCAGACGCCGAGCCCCCAGTAACAGGCCACATCGAACGGCCGCCGGCGCACCCGCAACAGCCCCGCCTGCTCGTTGGTCAACACCAGCCGCAGGAAGCCGGCAACCAGCATGCCGGTGGCCAACACGCCGACCGCGCGCAGCCAGTGCTGCGGTGCCAGGAACACCAGGAACACGCCAAGCAGCTCGATCAGCAGCACCAGGCCGAACGGTGCTTCGCGCAGATCCCCGCCGTACATCGGCGGCTCAGCCGGCGGCCGGGCGCTGGGTCTGGCGCTCCGCGGCGGCGACCACGTTGGACAGCAGCATCGCCCGGGTCATCGGACCGACACCGCCCGGGTTGGGTGCCAGGTAGCCGGCCACCTCGGCCGCCTCGGCGGCCACGTCGCCGGCGATCTTGCCGTCCACCCGGCTGACTCCGACGTCCAGCACCGCCGCGCCCGGCCGCACCAGCTCGCCGGTGATCAGGTTCGGCACCCCGGCCGCCGCCACCACGATGTCGGCCCGGCGCACCTCGGCCGCCAGATCCCGGGTCCCGGTGTGGCATAGCGTCACAGTGGCGTTCTCCGAACGCCGGGTGAGCAGCAGCCCGAGCGGCCGTCCGACGGTCAGGCCGCGGCCGATCACCGTCACCCGGGCGCCGGCGATTGGCACGTCGTAGCGGCGGAGCAGTTCGATGATGCCGAGCGGAGTGCACGGCAGCGGCGCCGGACGGCCGAGCACCAGCGAGCCGAGGTTGACCGGGTGCAGGCCGTCGACGTCCTTGTCCGGATCCACCCGGCTGAGGATGGCGAACTCGTCCAGGCCGGTCGGCTGCTGGACCAGGAAGGCGGTGCAGGCAGGGTCGGCGTTCAGCTCGTCCACCACCGCCTCCACCTCGGCCTGGCTCGCGGTGGCCGGCAGTTCGCGTTGGATGCTGGCGATCCCGACCTCAGCACAGTCGCGGTGCTTGGCCGCGACGTACCACTTGCTCGCCGGATCCTCACCCACCAGCACGGTGCCGAGGCCGGGCACCACACCCCGCTCGGCCAGCGCCGCGATGCGCTGCTTCAGCTCCGACTTGATGCTGGCCAGGGTGGCCTTGCCGTCCAGGAGAGTGGCTGTCACCCGGCCATTCTCCCATGCCTGGAATGCGGCTAGCTGATCACCAGGCCCAGGTAGCGGGCGAACTCGACGGCCTGGGCGAGCTCCACCCGGGCCCCGGTGAGGTTGACCACCCGGGGGTCAAGGCCGTCCAGCACGGCGCCGCGCAGGTCGGCGTCGACGAGCGATGCCTCGTTCCAGCGCAGGCCTCGCAGGTTCGCTCCGGTCAGCACGCACCGGTCCAACTTGGCGCCGACCAGGTTGGCGTCCACCAGCTTGCATCCGGACAGATCGAGCCCGCGCAGGTCGGCACCGCCGAGCGACACCGCGGTGAAGTCGCCGCCGGAGACCGTGACCGAGCGCAGCGGGGTGTCGTTGAACTGGAGATCCGGTGAACTTGCAGTCGGTCAGCGCGCTGTCGGTGAGCCGGGTGCGGTCGAAGGAGCAGGCGATGAAGGCCGACCGCAGGTGCGTCGAGCCGATCAGCTCGGCCCGGTCGAAACCGCAGTCGGTGAAGGTGCACGCTTCGGTGCGCCAGCCGTCCAGCGCCGCCTCGTCGAACCGGCAGCGGGTGAACTGGCGCCGGGTCAGGGCGAGCCCGCGCAGGTCGGTGCCGATGAAGTCCTCGTCGCAGATTTCACCGTCGGTATCGAGCAATTCGGCGAACCAGCCTGGCGGTTCGGTCATGGTGATTGCCTCGGCGATCAGTGCGCGAAGTGCCGGGTGCCGGTGAAGTACATGGTCACACCGTGCTCCTTCGCCGCCTCGACCACCAGCGAATCGCGGATCGAGCCGCCCGGCTGAGCGATCGCCCGGACGCCGGCCTCGGCCAGCACCTGTAGGCCGTCCGGGAACGGGAAGTAGGCGTCCGACGCGGCGAACGAGCCGGCTGCCCGGTCGCCGGCCCTGGCCACCGCCAGCTTGGCCGAGTCCACCCGGTTCACCTGTCCCATGCCGACTCCCACCGAGGCGGAATCGCGGGCCAGCAGGATGGCGTTCGACTTCACCGCGCGGACCGCCCGCCAGGCGAAGGCCAGCTCGGCCAGCTCGGCGTCGTGCAGGGCGTCACCGCAGGCCAGCGTCCAGTTGACCGGGTCGTCGCCGGGCGCGGACACCGCGTCGACGTCCTGCAGCAGCAGGCCGCCGGAGATCGGCCGCAGCTCGGTGCCGAACGGCCGGCGGCCGGGAATCACCAGCAACCGCAAGTTCTTGCTGCCGCTCAGCAGTTCCAGGGCGTCCGGCTCGAAGGCGGGTGCGAGCACCACCTCGGTGAAGATGTCCTTGACCTGCTCGGCCAATTCCCGGCTGACCGGCCGGTTGCAGGCGATCACCCCGCCGAAGGCCGAGACCGGATCGCAGGCGTGGGCCTTGCGGTGCGCCTCGGCGATGTCGGCGCCGAGGGCGATGCCGCACGGGTTGGCATGCTTGATGATCGCCACGCACGGCTCGGCGAAGTCGAACGCCGCCCGGTAGGCCGCATCGGCGTCCACGTAGTTGTTGAAGCTCATCTCCTTGCCGTGCAGCTGGTCGGCCTGCGCTATGCCCGGCTCGGCCCCCTGCTGGATGTACAGCGCGGCCCGCTGGTGCGGGTTCTCCCCGTACCGCAGCACCGCCGCGCGCTCCAGCGCCATCCCGACGTAGGGCGGGAAGGTTGCCGAGCCGGCCGGCTCGGTGGCCGCCGTGGCATCGGCTAGCATCGACTGCTCGCCGAACCAGTTGGCCACCGCGGCGTCGTAGGCGGCGGTGTGCGCGTAGGCCCGGCCGGCCAGTTTCTGCCGGGCCGGCAGGTCGAAACCGCCGCTGGCGACCGCGGTGAGCACCTCGGCGTAACTGCCCGGATCCACCACGATCGCCACCGAGCCGTGGTTCTTGGCCGCGGCCCGCACCATGGCCGGGCCGCCGATGTCGATCTGCTCGACGATCTCGGCCGGGGCGGCACCGGCGGCCACCGTCTCCCGGAACGGGTACAGGTTGGCCACCACCAGCTGGAACGCCTCGATGCCCAATTGCCCGATCGTGGCGAGGTGTTCCGGATTGCCCTGATCGGCCAGCAGCCCGGCGTGCACGTGCGGGTGCAGGGTCTTCACCCGGCCGCCCAGGATCTCCGGGAAGCCGGTCACCTCGGCCACCGGCACGACCGGGATGTCGGCCTCGGCGATGGTGGTGGCGGTGCTGCCGGTGGACACGATCTGCACGCCCGCCTCCTGCAATCCGCGGGCCAGGTCCAGCAGGCCGGTCTTGTCATAGACGCTGATCAGCGCCCGCCGGACCGCGATCTGAGTCATCCGGCCACCTCCCTCGTCACGATCTGGCTCCTTCCCGGCCGAGTGGTCACAGCGAACGGCACAGTTGCCGGATGGTCTGCAGGAACAGCGGTTTCTCGACCGCCTGGATCCGCTCGCGCAAGCTGTCCTCGGTGTCCCCGGTGCGCACCTCGACCGCCGCCTGGGCCAGGATCGGGCCACTGTCCAGGCCGGCATCGACCCGGTGCACGGTCACCCCCGTCACCTTGACGCCGCGCGCCAGCGCGTCGGCCACCGCATGCGCGCCCGGGAAGGACGGCAGCAGCGACGGGTGGGTGTTCACCATCGGGAACCGGTTCACCGTCTCGGCCGCCAGCAGCCGCATGAAGCCGGCCAGCGCCACCAGGTCGGGTTGGTGCTTACCGATCGCCTCGGCCAGTGCGGCGTCCCAGCTCGCGCGGTCCGGGTAGTCGGCGAACGGCACCGCGAAGGTCGCCACGCCGGCCGCCTCGGCCCGCCGCATGGCCTGGCAGCCCGGCCGGTCGGTGCCCGCCGCCACCACCGTCGCCGGGAAGTCCTCCTCCGCCGCGGCGTCCAGGATTGCCTGCAGGGTGCTGCCGGAACCGGAGGCGAGCACGACGAGCCGGGCGGTCACGCGGCTAACCCTACTGAACCCGCGGGCACCGGCTCGGCGTGGTCGGCGTGGTCGGCTGCCTCAGCTGACGTTGCGGGTGCGGCTCGGCCGCTCATCGGCGTTCGCGGCTCGGCCGCCACCGGCCGCGGGCCGGGAACCGGCTGCCGCCGGGCCGGTGCCACCGGCCGCCGGCCGCTCGTCGGCCAGCCCGGCCACCGCGCGCAGCCGGGCCCGTACCGGCTCGGTGCCGGCGGCCGATCCGGCGTGCAGCAGTTCGACCGCGAGCCAGGCCAGCCCGCTGGCCAGCACCAGCAGCATCGCGCTCCCGCCGACCGCCCACCACCGCGATCCGATGCCAGCCAGTGCGCCGGAGCCGATGCCACCGCTGCCGAGTGCGGTCAGCGCGGCCAGCGCGCCGCCGGCCAGCACCGCGGCGGCCACCACGTCGATCAGCCGGCTCGGCCAGCCCTCCGGGCAGCGCAGCAGTCGCACGCAGAGCCAGCCGGCCAGCAGGGCCACCGCCACGACGGCGAGCAGGCCGACCGCGACCGGCGGCCGTCCGGCGGGCACCGCGGCCAGCAGCGGAAAGCTCGGCAGCCGACCGTGGCTGGTGCCCAGCACCGAGACCTGGGTGTGGCTGCCGACTGCGAATCCCGGCCCGGTCAGGTAGCCGACGCCGGCCAGCGCGGCGTTCGGGGCCAGCCCGATGCCGAGCAGGGCGATCGGCAGGCCGGCCAGGCCGGGGGCCAGTTGATGCTGTAGCGCAATCGCGGCCGACAGGTGCAGCAGCAGTGAGCCGGCCACCAGCAGCGCACCGGCGCCGAGGTAGCAGCACAGCACCGCCGTCGCGGCCCGGACGATCCGGCGGTGCCGGCCGGACAACCGGTCCCACAAGTCAGCCCCGCCATGGCCGAGGGCGCCGACGGAGCCGGTGAACAGCACGCCGGCCAGCGCGCTGGACAACCCGGGTGCGCGGGTTGAGCCGAGGCTGGCCCAGTCGGCGAGCAGGCCGGCAGCCAGCCCGTACCCGGTGGCCAGGCCGACCACCGAGGACCACGACTCCGACCGGCGGGCCTGGCCGGCGATCAGCCAGCCGAGCAGCGCGGTGACCAGCAGCGGCACCAGCGTGACGCTCTCGCCGTTCAGCCGGATGCCGCCGTGTGCGGCGGCCAGTGCCAGCAGCGCACCGGACTTCACCGCCGAGCTGGCCGGGCTGCTGTCCGAGCCTGGCACCAGCCAGACCGCGAAGGTCGGGATCGCGCAGCCGGCGACGGCGAGCAGCAGCAGGCCGGCCCCGGACAGCACGCCACGCCGGAACTGGGTCAGCCAGCCGGCGGGAATCTCGTTCTGCCCGGTCACCATCCCAGGCTCGCAAAGGGCCCCGGCATCCGCAGCCAGGCGCGCCGGGCAAACCGGGTTCCTGCACCGCCAAGGCCGAGTCAGCCAATGCCGAGTCAGCCACGGGTTCGGCTAGCGATCGGCCGGACGTCCGCCGTTCTCGTGCGGCGGACCGGCTGGATAGCCACCCGGCTGGCCGGCCGGTGGTCCCGCCGGGTAGCCGCCCGGCGGGTAGCCGCTCGGGGCCGGCCCGGTCGGGTAGCCGCTCGGGGCCGGCCCGGTCGGGTAACCGCTCGGGGCCGGCCCGGTTGGGTAGCCACCAGGCGCACGGGGCGGATAGTTGCCGGCAAAGCCGGGTGGCGGACCGGCCGGCCGGCCGCCCGGATAGGTCGGGGTCGGCACCTGCGGATAGCGAGGCGTCGGCGGCGGGTAGCCCGCGGAATAGCCGCCGGCCGCCGGCCAGCCGCCGGGCTGACCGCCATAGCCAGCCGGCCCGGCCGGATAGCCAGGGCCGACGGACGCGGCCAGATCCGCGGCGGCCTGCCGTTCGTTCAGCGCGCGCACGTGGGCCGCCTTCACCGACTTCTGGCTGCCCTGCAGCCAGCCCCGGGTGAGTACCGCGGCCTGGGATACCGCGGTGAGCAGGCCGGCGACCGAGCCGGCCTGGATGGTGGCGCTGTCCGGCTTGGCGACCATGCCACCGAGGATCACGACGGCCGCGGCCGCGGCGAGGAACACCGCCACCGGTGGGCTTGCCTTCTGGTGCGGTCGGCCGGCCAGGAGCTGGTTCACCGTCAGCGCGGCCGCGGCCAGCACCAGCCCGATGCCGGCCGCGCCGGCGCCCGCGTAGAAGCCCGGCATGCCGCCGCCGGAGTCACCGGCGGTGCCGAACCAGCCGAGGAATCCCCACAGCACCATCGGCGCGGCCAGCCCGGCTCCGATCACATCCCAGGGCCGGGTACGCACCACCGCGCCGGCCGGAAGCTGATCGAGCTGGCTCATGCGTTGAATCTAGCTCTCCGGCCGGAGCCGAGCCGCGCGAGTGGGCCGTCGGGCCCAAGCGGTCAGGCGTGCGAGTGGCCGATCGAAGCCGTCAGGCGCGGCGCGGCAGCTTGCCGCCGGTATCGGCGAACCGCTTGTACGCCAGGCCAGTGCCCACGATCACCGCGATCAGCGTGATCCAGTACCCGAAGCTGTGGCCCTTGTCCACCTTGATGCCGAAGGCGCTGGCGTCGCCGGTGTCGCCGGGTACCACCAGCAGTGCCAGCAGTTCGCAGATGAGCGCGACGACGAACCCGCCGAGAACGACCAACCGGGTGGCGAACGGGAACCGGATCCGCGCGATCAACTCGGCCGCGAGCAGCAGTGCGACCAGCACCGCCACGAGCGCGCCGAACCAGCCGAAGAAGCCGTGCCAGGCGCTGAGCGTGTCACTCCTGCTGCCGAGGCCCTCGATGGACACCGTGTACTTGTAGAACTTGAAGAGCGAGAAGATGAACGCGACCACGCCGGCCGCGATGATCCCCCAGTCCATCGGGTTGACCGTCTTCGGGTCGAAGTTCTGCAGCGCCGTCCGGTCGTAGTTGGCGAACTGCTCGCCGAAACCCGACGCGGCCGTCTGGAAGCCGCCGGGAATGGCAGGCGGCTGCTCCTGATAGGTGGGCGGCGGAACCGGCGGCGAGTCCTGGTATCCGAGCGGTGCGGCCTGATAGCCCGCCCCGTACTGATCGCCCGAGTGACCGATCGGCGGCGGCTGGGCGGCCGGCGCCTCGGTGCCGGGAGCCGGCGGGGTGAAGGCCGGCGGCGGCGCGTAGGCCGGCGGCTGGCCCTCGGCCGGCGGGGGTGGCGGCGGAGCCGAACCGTATCCGGGCTCGCCAACACCGGACGGATCGCGGGGCGGTTCGGTCATGTCGCTCTCCTAGCTGGGGCTCATAGCGAACACACGGCTTTCCGGCGTGCTCAAGCTATACCCACGCCGCCGCGCGAACCATAGGACGCGCTGAGCTCGATGCCCGGCCGAGTCACGGACCGAGCCGACCAAACGCCCAACAACGGCCAAACCACCCAGGGTCCCTGGCTGCAGCGGGGCGGTTCGGACCTCAGCCGAGCAGTTCGCGCATCAGCCGGGCGGTCTCCGAGGGAGTCCGTCCGACCTGCACGCCGGCTGCCTCCAGGGCCTCCTTCTTCGCCTGCGCGGTGCCGGACGAGCCGGACACGATCGCGCCGGCGTGGCCCATCGTCTTGCCCTCGGGCGCGGTGAAGCCGGCCACGTAGCCGACCACCGGCTTGGTCACGTGCTCGGAGATGAAGGCGGCGGCACGCTCCTCGGCGTCACCGCCGATCTCTCCGATCATCACGATGGCCTCGGTCTCCTCGTCGTCCTGGAAGGCGCGCAGGCAGTCGATGTGAGTGGTGCCGATCACCGGGTCGCCGCCGATGCCGACCGCCGAGGAGAAGCCGATGTCGCGCAGCTCGTACATCATCTGGTAGGTCAGCGTGCCGGACTTGGAGACCAGCCCGATCCGGCCGGGGCCGGTGATGTTGGCCGGGATGATGCCGGCATTGGACTTGCCCGGGCTGATCAGGCCGGGGCAGTTCGGCCCGATGATCCGGGTGCCGGGCTCGCCGCCGGACTTGGCCAGGTTGTAGGCCCAGGCGGCGGTGGAGTCATGCACCGGAACGCCTTCGGTGATCACCACGGCCAGCGGGATCTCGGCGTCGATGGCCTCGATCATCGCGTCCTTGGTGAACGCCGGCGGCACGAACAGCACCGTGACATCGGCGCCGGTCTTGCCGATCGCCTCGGCCACCGTGCCGAACACCGGCACCTTTGTGCCGTCCACGTCCACCGTCTCACCGGCCTTGCGGGGGTTGACCCCGCCGACGATGTTGGTGCCGGAGGCGAGCATCCGGCGGGTGTGCTTCATGCCTTCGGAGCCGGTCATGCCCTGCACGATGATCTTGGACTCGGCGGTCAGGAAGATGGCCATCTGCGCTCAGGCTCCCGGGTTGGCGTTCTGGGCGGCGCTGGCAGCGAGGTCGGCGCCGTCGTCCATGGTGTCGGCAAGGGTGACCAGCGGGTGCGCCGCCTGCTGCAGGATCCGCCGGCCCTCCTCGACGTTGTTGCCGTCCAGCCGGACCACCAGCGGCTTGGCCGCCGAGTCGCCGAGCATGGACAGTGCGGCGACGATGCCGTTGGCGACCTCGTCGCAGGCGGTGATGCCACCGAAAACGTTGACGAAGACCGAACGGACATCGGCGTCGCCGAGCACGATCTCCAGGCCGTTGGCCATCACCTCGGCCGAAGCTCCGCCGCCGATGTCGAGGAAGTTGGCCGGCTTCACGCTAGGCCGTCCTCCGTGCGAAAGCTTCTCGCCGGCGTAGGCGACCACATCCAGGGTGGACATCACCAGCCCGGCGCCGTTGCCGATGATGCCGACCTCACCGGACAGCTTCACGTAGTTGAGGTGCTTCTCCTTGGCCTTGGCCTCCAGCGGGTCGGTGGCCGCGACGTCCTCCAGTTCGGCGTGGCCGGCCTGCCGGAAGTCGGCGTTGTCGTCCAGCGACACCTTGCCGTCCAGCGCCAGCACCGTGCTGCCGGACGCGCCGCCGACCCGGGCCAGCGGGTTGATCTCGACCAGGGTGGCGTCCTCGTCGACGAACACCTCCCACAGCCGGACGGCGGCCTCGGCGGCCTCGTCGAGCACGTCGGCTGGGAAGTGGGCCTGGGCCAGGATCTCGCGGGCCTTGGCCTGATCGACCCCGACGGTAGCGTCGATCGGCACCCGGGCCAGCGCCTCCGGCCGCTCGACGGCCAGCTGCTCGATCTCCATGCCGCCCTCGGCCGAGGCCATCGCCAGGAACGTCCGGTTGGCCCGGTCCAGCAGGTAGGAGAAGTAGTACTCCTGTTCGATGGCCGCGCCCGGATCGACCAGCACCCGGTGCACGGTGTGGCCCTTGATGTCCATGCCCAGGATCGCCTCGGCCGCCGCGAACGCGTCGTCCGGCGTCTTGGCCACCCGCACCCCGCCGGCCTTGCCGCGGCCACCGGTCTTGACCTGCGCCTTGACCACCACGACCCCGCCGAGCCGCTCGGCGATCTGGCGGGCCTGCCCCGGGGTGTCGGCCACCTCGCCCAGCCCGACCGGCACGCCGTGCGCGGCGAACAACTGCTTCGCCTGGTACTCGAACAGATCCACGTAGCTTCCTCATCGTCGAAGGAACTTCCGCGCCGACCCGGGCCGCGGAAACCGCCGCGCGGGCCGGTGGCAGCCGGAACTGCAGCCGATCGCCAGGCTAGCCCTCTCCCCGGAGGCGGCCGCAGGGCGGCAGGCAGCGATGTCGGCCAGCGCACACCGAAGCCGGTCGCCGATGTGGGCCAGCGCACACCGAGGGTGCTCAGGGTGTGCCAGAGTGGGAGAAACGGGCTATTGAATGCCAGCAAGGAGGTGACCCGGATGACCGGTGCCGGCGGCGCACTGCGCGTCGTCCGGCGCGGCCCACGGGCCCTGCTCGCGGCCACGCTGGCCGCCGGCGAGGAGCTGGTGTGGCTGGCCGCGCACGCGGTCACCTACCCCGGCGGCCTGCTGGCCGAGCGGGCGGCGCTGGACGACCACCGCTACCGCACCGACCGCCTGTCGCCGGTGACGCGCGGCCTGATCGCCGAGGACCTCAACGCCGCGGGCCGGCCGATCCTGCTGGTGCACGGCATCGCGGACAACCGGTCGGCCTTCGCGGTGCTGCGCCGGGCGCTGCGCCGGCGCGGCTACGGCCGGGTCAGCACGATCAACTACTCGCCGCTGACCTCCGACATCCGGCGGGCGGCCACCGACTTTGGCCGGCAGGTGGAGCGGATCTGCGCGCAGACCGGCTACGAGCAGGTGCTGGTGGTGGGCCACTCGCTCGGCGGCATCATCGCCCGCTACTACGTGCAGTGCCAGGGCGGGGACCGGCGGGTGCACACGCTGGTGACGCTGGGCTCGCCGCATGCCGGCACCCAGTTGGCCCGGCTGTTCCCGCTGGTCGGCATGGCACGGCAGCTGCTGCCCGGCTCGGCGCTGATGCGCGAGCTGGCCGGGCCGGCGCCAGGCTGCGCCACCCGGTTCGTGGCGATCTACTCCGACCGTGACGAGGTGGTGCTGCCCAACCGCAGTGCCCGGTTGGACCATCCGGACCTGGCGGTGACCCGGCTGCGGGTGTCGGGTGTCGGGCACCTCGCACTGCTGGTCAACGGAGCGGTGATGCACACCGTGGCCGGCGCCCTGGCCGCCCGCGACGCGGCCGCGCAGTCGTTTGCACGAACGTCGGCGGGCTGATTCGGCAAAATTGAGTTTGACCCGCAGCGACCGTGGAAATCGGTCCCAGACCGGGCGAGTCCGGCTTGCTTCGCGGGAACCGTTCCGTTACGGTTCTGCATCGTCGTGCTGAACGATGTATCAAACCGGATAGTTCTGGATAGCACCCGGAATCAACCCGTCAGACAAGTACGGGAAGGAGCATGCGTGGGTCGTCATAGCGCTCCACGCGCGGCCGACGTGATCGCCGCAGCAGCTCTGAGCAGTACCTTTCCCACCTCCACCGGCCGCCGCCGGCATGCCGCGCCCAAACCGGTGTGGCGCCGGGCACATGTGGTGCCGACCGCCGCCGTCGTGCTGACGCTGTTCATCGGCTCGGATGCGCTGCACCTGGCCGGCGGCGTCGGGCACGCCGACACGCTGAACAAGAGCGCGGCCGACATCCAGGGCAGCACGGACCTGTCGGCGCTGGCCTCCGGCGCGGCGGCCAGCCAGCTGATCGCCGGCGGCCAACGGGTGTCCCGGTCCAGCCGGACGTCGGTGCTGCCGGGCAGCAGCAGCTACACCTACCAGGCCCGTCCCGGGCTGCCCGTGCTGAACCCCGACAAGACGGTGCCCGGCACCTGGGTCCGGCCGAGCGCCGGCCCCGAGACGTCCTGCTTCTGCATGCGCTGGGGCGTGATGCACGAGGGCATCGACCTGGCCGGACCGATGGGCTCGCCCATCGTCGCGGTAGGCGACGGCGTGGTGGTGGCCGCCGGACCGGCCGACGGCTTCGGGCTGTGGGTGGTCATCCGGCACGACAACGGCGACTACTCCGTCTACGGGCACATGTACCACTACTACGTGACGGTCGGCGAGCACGTGACGGCCGGCCAGCACATCGCCGACATCGGGGCCAACGGCCAGTCCACCGGGCCGCACCTGCACTTCGGCGTGATGCACGGCAGCTTCCTGGGCCCGTACATCGACCCGATCCCGTGGCTGAAGGAGCGCGGCATCAACGTCGGCGCCTACCTGCCGAACGGCTGACCTGCCGAACCCGTGTGCGCCGCCGGCTAGGCGCATCAGCCATACTCGCTTCTGCCGGTCTTCCTCGCCGCGGAACGGGAGAGCATGCTGAGCGACCTTGCGGTCAGGCGCCGCTCGCTGCCCACCTTGGACCTGCCCGCGGCGATCGTCGCCGAGGGCCGGCGTGCCATCGCGCTGCGCTGGCTGCTGTCCCGGGCGCTGGTGCTGGCCATCCTGGTATTCGCACGCGAGGACGGCGTCTCCGGCGACGTCGCCTACTACGCGACCAGCCTGCACCAGCTGTTCTCCGGAGCCGGCCTGGGCAACACGCTGCAGGAGTACCCGCTGCCCGTGCTGCTGGTCCTGCTGCCGCCGTTCCTGCTCGGCGCGCTGAACCAGGTGGCGTTCAAGATCCTGTTCGCGCTGTCCATGCTGCTGGTCGACGCCGCCTTCACCGGCGTGCTCTGGCGCGGCGACGGCCGGCGGCGCGGTGACGCGGTGAACCTGTGGCTGTGGTTCGTGCCGGCACTCGGCCCGCTGGCCTACTTCCGGTTCGACCTGGTCCCCGCGGTGCTGGCCGGCGGCGCGGTACTCGCGGCGATCCGCCGGCCCAAGCTGGCCGGCGTGCTCACCGCGCTCGGAGCGGCGCTGAAGCTCTGGCCGGTGGTGATGCTGCCGACCTTCCTGCTGCGCCGGTCCGACCGCCGGCCGGTGCTGACCGGCTTCCTACTCACCGGCGCCGTGGTGGGTGGCCTGACGCTGGCCATCGGGGGGCTGCGCCGGACGCTGTCGCCGCTGCACTGGCAGTCGGCCCGCGGCCTGCAGATCGAGTCGGTCGCCGCCACCCCGCTCATGGTGGCCCGCGGCGTGCACCCGGTCGGCGTGTGGACGGTGCACATCTCGCAGTACAAGGCCTTCGAGATCTACGGCGCCGGGGTCAAGCTGATGATCGCGGCCACCACCGTGCTGACGGTGCTCGGCGGCCTGCTGCTGATCATGCTGTGGTGGCGCTCGCTGCGGCTGCGCACGCCGTCGGCCGAGACCCTGGGCTGGCTGTTCCTGGCCACCGCACTGATCGTGACGGTCACCAACAAGACGCTGAGCCCGCAGTACCTGCTCTGGCTCGGCGGGCCGATCGCGGCGTTGGCGGTCCGGGCGCCCAGCAACCAGGCGGTGCGCACCTTCGCCCGGGTGCTGCTGGTGACCGCGGTGGCCACCCAGCTCACCTATCCGATCGGCTACGAGGCGATCCTGAAGACGCATTCCTGGATGCCGGCGGTGGTGCTCGACCTGGCCATCCGCAACTGCCTGCTGGTCTGGCTTACCTGGTACGCGGTCCGGCAGGTGTGGCGCCAGACCCGCCCGCTCGCCGGCTGACCGTCCGGCGGCGACCCGCTGCCCGGCTGACGTCCGGCGGCGACCCGCTGATCCGGGATCAGAGTTTCTCCAGCGGCGCGAACCGCAACACCAGCCATTTCGCGCCCAGGCTGCCGAAGTCGATCTCGGCCTGCGCCTTCTCCGCCACGCCGCGCAGGGCGATCACGGTGCCCATGCCGAACCCGTCGTGGTGCACCCGGTCGCCGATCTGCAGCTGCGGAATCGGCCGCTCCAGCTTCTTCGCACCGAACGACAGCGCCGGCCCGGAGCTGGTGCGCACCCGCGGCCGGGCCCGGTAACCGTGGTCGGCGTGCTGGCCGCCGCCCTGCTCATCGGGATAGCCGACGAACGGCCGGCTCTCCACCGCGCCCGACCAGCGCACATGCTCGGCCGGCACCTCGTCGAGGAACCGGGACGGCGGGTTGTACGTCGGCGCACCCCAGGCCGAGCGGGCCACCGCCCGGCTGAGGTAGAGCCGTTGGCGGGCGCGGGTGATGCCGACGTAGGCCAGCCGGCGTTCCTCGGCCATCTCCGACGGCTCGCCCAGGCTGCGCTGGTGCGGGAAGATGCCATCCTCCAGGCCGGTCAGGAACACCACCGGAAACTCCAGGCCCTTGGCCGTGTGCAGCGTCATCAGGGTGACCACGCCGCCGCTGGCATCGGGCACCGAGTCGGCGTCGGCGACCAGCGAGACGTGCTCCAGGAACGCGTCGAGGTCGGCCGGCTCGTCCAGCTGTGCCCGCTGCTCCTCGAACTCGGCCGCCACGCTGACCAGCTCGCGCAGGTTATCCACCCGTCCCTCGTCCTGCGGGTCGGAGCTGGCCTCCAGCTCGGCCAGGTAGCCGGTGCGGGCCAGCACCTGCTCGATGACGTTGCTGGGCGAGCCGTGCTCCTCGCTGCCCGCGATCTCGCGCAGCTGACCGAGCAGCTTGACGAACTCGGCGATGGCGTTGGCCGAACGCGTGACCAGGCCGGGGATGTGGTCGGCCCGGATCAGCGCCTCGGCGAACGGGATCCGCTCCTGCTCGGCGAAGGCCTCGACGAAGCCCTCGGCCCGGTCGCCGATCCCCCGGCGGGGCGTGTTCAGGATCCGGCGCAGGCTGACCAGGTCGGTCGGGTTGGCCAGCACCCGCAGGTAGGCCAGCGTGTCGCGCACCTCCCGGCGCTCGTAGAAGCGCACCCCGCCGACCACCCGGTAGGGCAGGCCGAGCCGGATGAAGATCTCCTCGAACACCCGGGACTGCCCGTTGGTCCGGTAGAACACCGCAACGTCGGACGGCTGGGCCTGCCCGGCGTCGGTCAGCGCGTCGATCTGCTGGGCCACCCAGCGAGCCTCGTCGTGCTCGTTCTCGGCGACGAAGCCGAGGATCGGCTCGCCGGAGCCGGCGTCGGACCACAGGTTCTTCGGCCGGCGGTCGGGGTTGCGGGCGATGACCGCGTTGGCGGTGGTCAGGATCGTCTGGGTGGAGCGGTAGTTCTGCTCCAGCAGCACGGTGCGGGCGTCCGGGTAGTCGCGTTCGAACTCGTCGATGTTGCGGATGGTGGCGCCGCGGAAGGCGTAGATGGACTGGTCGGCGTCGCCCACCACGCACAGCTCGGCCGCCGGCAACGACAGTTCCGGCATCGGCTTGCACAGCTCGGCAACCAGTACGTACTGGGCGTGGTTGGTGTCCTGGTACTCATCGACCAGCACGTGCCGGAACCGGCGGCGGTAGTGCTCGGCCACGTCGGAGTTTGTCTGCAGCAACCCGACCGTGGCCATGATCAGGTCGTCGAAGTCCATCGCCGAGGACTCGACCAGCCGTTGCTGGTAGCGCTGGTACACCTCGGCCAGCGCACGTTCGGTGGCGTTGCCCGCCCGGTCGGCGAATTCCGGCGGTGTGATCAGCTCGTTCTTCAGGTTCGAGATCTGCACCGACAGCGAACGTGCCGGGTACCGCTTGGGGTCCAGGCTGAGCTCGCGGGTGACCAGGGTGATCAGCCGGCGCGAGTCGTCGGCATCGTAGATCGAGAAGGACGAGCGGATGCCGAGGTGCCCGGCCTGCGCGCGCAGGATCCGCACGCACATCGAGTGGAACGTCGAGACCCACATCGCGTTGGCCCGCGGACCGATCAGCGCGGCCACCCGCTGTTTCATCTCGGCGGCGGCCTTGTTGGTGAAGGTGATGGCCAGGATCTCGCCGGGGCGCGCGTCGCCGGTGCCGAGCAGGTGGCCGATGCGCTGGGTGAGCACCCTGGTCTTGCCGGAGCCCGCTCCGGCGACGATCAGCAGCGGGCTGCCGCGGTGCAGCACGGCCGCGCGCTGCTGCGGGTTGAGGCCGCTCAGCAGCTCGTCCGGCTCGGGATATCGGCGGGGCCGGGTCTCCGGCGGCGCCGGGTCGGCCATGCTGTCCGGCGCCGCGGCGAGCGAGGCGGCGGCACGGGCGGCGATCGGGTCTGCGGTCATCGTGGCCAGCCTACTTTCGGCCACCGACGAAACGTCCGCTCGGTCGCTCGGGCCGGGAGGTCGCCGCCTGTTGACAGGCTATGCCGGGCCTACCCGGCGTCTCCGCTGGCCGCCCGGCCTACCCGGCGTCGGCGAAAGCGGCGCGAACGTCGAAGTCGGGCGTGCGGACCGTCGCGTGCTCGGCCAGCACCGCCCGTGCCTGCTGATAGTCCTCCGGGCTCAGCGCCGGTGCCGGGTTTTGCTGCCGGCTGGCCAGCGAGAGCACCGTGCCCTCCTGCGAATCCGCCGAGAACGAGTCGAAGGCACGGTCGAAGCCCTCGATCCGCAGTCCGCAGTAGTCCAGCATCTCGAGCAGCGTCTGCCTCGGCTTGGCCTTGATGTCCTCGTAGCGCACGGTCAGGAACGGCACTCCGTCCTCGCGCAGCGTCAGGTACTTGTCCACGACGGACAGCCAGTTCAGGGCGTAAGACTCGCTCAGCGTCGGCGTGCGGCGGTGCCGCCGCACGAACGGCTTCAGCAACGGCGCCTGGGCCAACACGAACCTGGTGAACGTGGGCTCGGCCTCGGGGCCCGGCAGGTTCGGCGTGAATCCGGCGTTCATCGACTCCAGCCACCGTTCGGCATGCCGGTGCAGGAAGATGTTGCGCGCCTCGGGATACAGCTGGTGGAACAGATCTGCCAGGTGGATGCCGCCGGCGCGGAACTTCAGGGCCACCGTCGAGGCATCCCGGCGCAGCAGCCGGGTGCAGCTCCTGATCAGCCGCAGGTACTCCTCGTCCCGGCGGCGGTTGCGGTTCCGCAGCATCGCGATCTGGGTGTAGACGTCGGGTTCGGAGTAGCTCAGCACGCCGTCCACGGCCTTGAGCGACTGGCTGATGAGGGTCGATCCGCAACGCCCGACGGAGTAGATCAGGATCAGGTTGCCGTCCCCGGCGGGCAGGTCGTCGGCCAGCCGGTGCAGGGTGTCGTAAGGCACCGCGATCACCCGCTGGGCGTGCTGGTACTGGGCGAGGTAGAAGAACGGCGCCCGCATCAGGTTGACGCCGGGCGGAGTCTGGACGAAGAGCGCCTGCCTGTTTTCGTCGTCCAGGCAGTACAGGCTGATGTCGGGATTGCCGAGCACGACCTCCGGCGAAATGGATTCGCCTTCACGAAGAACGAAGTTCTGTGGAACCGCCGGAAAGAATTCCATCGGCGTGACCTTGTCGAGGATATGCAGCACCCGCGCGCTCAATACGCTCCGCTCCCATCGGTGGGGTCTTCCCCGGCCGCCGAGGTACCCGCGGGCCGCTATTGGGGCGAAAGCCTACCGTTGCGCCCGATCGGACGGAAGGCTCCGATCCGACGTGCCACCAATTAACCGTCAATCCCGCCCGAATCTAATGCTGTCAGACAATACGCCGCTCGGCCGCCCACCGGGTCAGCTGATGCCGGGACGACAGCTGCAACTTGCGCAGCACGTTGGAGGCATGTGTTTCCACCGTCTTGATCGAGATGAACAGCTCGCCGGCGATCTCGCGGTAGGCGTAGCCGCGGGCCAGCAACCGCAGCACCTCCTGCTCGCGCGGGGTCAGCTGGTCCAGTTCCGGATCCACCGACGGGCTCGGACCGGGGTCGCTGTCGCGGAAGGCATCCAGCACGAAGCCGGCCAGCCGGGGCGAGAAGACCACGTCGCCGTCGGCCACCCGGCGGATCGCGTCGATCAGATCCGGCCCGGAGATGGTCTTGGTGACATAGCCGCGGGCACCGGCCCGGATCACCGAGATCACGTCCTCGGCGGCATCGGACACCGACAGCGCCAGGAACCGGGTCTCCGGCACTGCCGGCAGCACCGCCGAAACCACCGCCGGGCCGCCGCCGTCGGGCAGGTGCACGTCGAGCAGCACCACGTCCGGCCGACGGCTGCCGATCACCGCGATGGCCTCGGCCACGCTGGCGGCCTCGCCGACGATCCGCACCGCCTGACCGATCTCGGCCCGGACGCCAGCCCGGAACATCCCGTGGTCGTCGACCAGCACGACGGTTGGCGCTGCCTGCTCAGCTGGGTTCACCATGTTCTCCCATTCCCTTCGCGCTCATCCGAGCGGCAGCCGCAGCTGCACCTCGGTGCCCTCACCGGGCTGGGATTTGATGGTGGCGTTACCGCCGTGGCGCGCCAGCCGGCCGATGATCGAGCCGCGGATACCGTGCCGCATCGGATCGAGGTGCTCCGGTTCGAAGCCGATGCCACGATCCCGGACGAACACCTCGGCGCCGTGCGAGTCCAACTCGGCGTACACCGACACCCGGTCCACCTCGGCATGCTTGGCGGCGTTCACCAGGGCCTCCCGGCTGGCCGCGACCAGCGCGTCCAGCCGCGCGTCCAGGTTCTGCTCGCCGACCACCACCACATCGACGGTCAGCGCATAGGTGTCCTCCACCTCGGCGGCCGCCGCCTGCAACGCCGCCGAGAACAGCCCGGCCGGCAGGGTACCGGCGTACAGCGTGGTGCGCAGCTCGCGTTCCTGGCTGCGGGCCAGCCGGGTCACCTCGCGCGGGGAGCTGGCGTTGCGCTGGATCAGCGCCAGCGTCTGCAGCACCGAGTCGTGCAGGTGGGCGGCGATGTCGGCCCGCTCCTCGTTGCGGATCCGCTCGCGCCGTTCCTCGGACAGCTCCCGCACCAGCCTCAGCCACCACGGCCCGGTGATCAGGCCGACCCCGACCACGGTGATCAGCACCGCCGCGGACCCGACCCCCACCGCCGAGATGCCGGCGCGGGCGAAGACGAACACCGCGCCGGCGATCACTAGGCCGATGCCGGCGATCATCCGCAGCGCGCCGACCCGGTCACTGGCCGAGGCCGACAGCGAGGAGCGCGACAGCCGTCGCCAGCGTTCCCGGTCGGTCTCCGAGGCCTGCCGCCAGAGCAGCGCGCCGCCGAAGAAGGCCAGCATCGAGGGCAGGAACCACCAGCCCAGCGGCAGCGTGTGCAGGTTGGTCAGCAGCACTCCGGCAGTGGCCAGCGCGGCTCCGACGTACCGCACCGCGGAGCGGATCCGGCCGTCCGGCTTGGCGTCCGGCGCCAGCGGTAGCACGATCCAGAACGTTCCGTACAGCAGCAGGCCGAGGCCGCTGAAGAAGGACAGCACCACGAAGACCAGCCGGATCAGCCAGCGGGAGATGCCCAGGTGGACCGACAGCGCGGCGGCCACCCCGCCGATCAGCCGGTGCGAGCGCTCGCGACAGAGCCTGGGCACGGCCGGCCCGGGCGCGCCGAGTGAGCTGGTTGCCGTCATGGTGCACCCATCATGTCCCGTCGGGCCCGGGTGGCACATCAGGTGTTACCCCGGTGCCGCCGGGACGGGAAGTTCAGGGCGGAAGTCGGGGTGCTTCCCGATACCGTGAGCAGCACCCGACCAGCACGCTGAACGGCATGACGACGATGAGCGATACCGGCAGCCCCAGTTACGCCGGGCAACCCCCGTTCTCGGTGCCACCCCGGGCACTGCGCCGAAGCCGTGCCGACCGGGTGGTCTCCGGGGTCAGCGGTGGCCTCGGCGAGTACTTCGGCGTGGATCCGGTGATCTTCCGGGTGCTGTTCGCGGTGCTGTCCTTCTTCGGCGGGATCGGCCTGCTGGCCTATGGCCTGGCCTGGATGCTGATCCCGGAGCCGGAGGTGAACCGCTCGGTGCTGGACAAGGCGGTGGACCAGTTGCGGATCCACCGGGTGCCGCCGTGGCTGGTGATCCTCGGTGGAGCGGTGGTGGTCTGGCTCGGCTGGTTCTCCTGGTGGGCACCGCACACCTTCCCGGCGCTGGTGTTGCTGGCGCTGGTGGCGCTGGTGCTCGCCCGCCGGCTGCGGAACCGGCCGCTGCCGCCGGGGCCGGGCATGCCCCCGCCGGGCCTCGGCACGCCGCCCGGTCCCGGTATGCCGCCGGGTCCCGGTATGCCGCCTGGTCCGGACACGCCGCCGGGTTCGGGTATGCCGCCGGGTTCGGGTATGCCGTCGAGTTTCGGCACGCCACCGCCGGGCGCGGGCACATCCTGGCCGGCCGACCGGCCGGGGCCGGCTGGCGGAAGTGTGCCGCCGGAGCCGCACGGCCCGGCACCGGCAACGAGCAGCGCACCGGCCGGGCTGCTGTGGCCGACCGGCGAGACGATGCCGATCGGCGAGACGATGCCGACCGGCGAGACGATGCCGACCGGCGAGACGGACGCAGCTGTACCGGACGCAGCTGTACCGGCCGAGGATGTGTCGGACGAGGAGGCCGGGGAGGCCGGCGATGTGCCAGCCGAGGAAGCCCGACCGGCATCCGGCGAGCCGGCGTTGACCGGCAACACCACGGTGCTGCCGGGTGACCCGGCGTTCGGTCGGCCGGACGGCGCGACCGTCCCGCTCGGCTTCGAGTTCCCGGCCAGCGAATCCGGATGGCAGCCGCCGCCGGTTGACCGGCCCACCGCTCCGCTGATCGCACCGCTGAACGACACCCGCCGGTCGATGCAGGCGTGGCTGTCCGAGGCAGCCGAGGCGCACCGGGTCCGGCTGCGCCGGCGCCGGCCGATCAAGGTCGCGGTGGCGCTGGCGCTGCTGCTCGGTTGGGGCCTGGTCGCGATGTTCGACGCGCTGTTCCGGGTGCCGTTCCCGGCCTACCTTTGGGTGGGCCTGGGCATCCTGGGCATCGGGCTGCTGGTCAGTATCGCCACCCGGCGGATGACGCTGTCCCTGCTGGTTCCGCTGGTGATCCTCGCATTGGCGGCGGTCGCCTTCGGCGGCACCCGGGCCAGCCTGTCCGACGGCTCCGGCCGGATCGGCTGGCTGCCCACCGCGCAGAACCAGCTGGAGGGCAATTACCGGCAGTTCGCCGGCCAGTCGACGCTGGACCTGACCCAGCTGGGCAGGCTCGGCTCGCCGGCCTCGGTCACCATCACCCAGGCCGCCGGCGAGGTGGTGCTGCGGCTGCCGAGCGACCTGAACGCCACCGTGCTGGCCGACGTGCACATGGGCGACATCCAGAACGAGCGATCCACGGCGGCCGGGCAGTTCCAGGCCGGCGTCAACGTGCACCTGCAGTTGAACCCGCCGGCCACCGCGACCGGGCAACCGATCACCATCCACGTCCGGCTGAGCACCGGGCATGTGCAGGTGGACCGGGTCGGCTGACAGTGGTCCGTCATGGGCTGGGCCCGGCTCGCGAACCGCGAGCCGGGCCCAGCCGCCCACGAAGTCAGCCCGGTCAGGCGTGCACGCCCTGGATGGCGAACCGCTCCACCGATTGGACGTGGCCACCGGTCAGGGCAACCACGGTCCATACGCCGCCGCCAGTGAACGGCACCGTGGTGTGCCAGGGGACGGCCTGGCCGCCGGCCGGCACGCCGACCCCGGTGCCCTGGGTGCCGTAGGCCTGGGATCGGACGATGACCCGGATGTACTCGTCCACGCCGGTGATGTGGCCGCCGACCGTCATCGGGCTGGAGACCGACGAGCCGTAGGCCGGCTGCTCCAGGGTGAACGTGGTGTCGTCGCTGCCTACCACCTCCCAGATGCCGGCGTTCGCCGTGCCGAGCCGGATGAGGTGCAGTACGGCCGCCGTCGCCAGTTGGCCGGCCGGGTTCCGGTATCCAACGCCGATGTGCGCGTTCTGCCCGTCGTACCGGCTGCTGGTGACCGTGGTGATCTCGGTGAGGCTGAGGTACTGCCGGGTGAAGGCCAGCGCGGTGGCCGGCGCATTCCCGGCGGGCTCGCCGTGCCCCGAGGCGTCGATCGGCCACAGCGGCTCGTAGCCGGCCGGCAGGCCGATGCCCTGGTTGCCGCTCGGCGTCGGGGTCGGTAGCGGCCCACTGCTGGTCGGCGTCGGAGCGACCGTGCCGGTCGGCGTCGGCGCGGTGCCAGTTGGCGTCGGCGCGGTGCTGGTTGGCGTCGGCACGGGGGTGGTTGGCGTCGGAGCGACCGTGCCGGTCGGTCCGGCGGCCGGTCCACGATGCGCCGGCCCGGTGGCTGCCCGCACCGCGATCGTGCCGCCGGCCACGAGCAGGGCCACCGCCGCGGCGGCCAGGATCGGCAGGCTCCAGCCGGAACGCGGTTGATGGCCGGACGGCGGCAGCATGGGCGTCAACTGCCGTTCGGTGAGCTGCTCGGCCTGGGCGCGCAGCGCCTGCTGAATTCGGGTGTCGAGGCTGTTCATCGGTCCTGTCCCAACAAGGTCGCGAGGGTGGTTCGGCCACGGGAGGCGTTCGACTTCACCGCGCCGATCGAGATGCCGAGCGTCCGGGCGATCTCGGCCTCGCCCAGCTCGGACCAGTAGCGCAGCAGCAACACCTCGCGCTGCCGGTCGGGCAGCCGGCGCATGGCGTCCAGCACCTGCCGATGCTCGGCGGAGAGCATGCTGCTCGCCTCGGCCGATTCCGCCGACAGCGCCGACTCGTCCGGCTGCGGAAAGCGCCGAGCGGTGCGGCGGCGGCGCAGCAGCGAGCGGGAACCGTTCACCGTCGCGGTGCGCAGGTAGCCGACCGCCGCGTCAGTGCTGCGCAGCCGCCGCCACTGCCGGTGCAGCCCGGCGAAGGCGTCCTGCGCGATGTCCTCAGCACTCTCCGGGTCCCCCACCATCAGGTAGGCCAGCCGCACCATGTGCAGCCGGTGCTCCCGGTAGAGCTGTTCCACCGCCTCATCGGCGGTCCGGATGTCACCGAGGGAACGGGGCGCGCTGGCTGCCGCACCCCGGTCGCTGGGCGTCATGTATGCCGTCCTCATGGCTTTGCGCGTCCCTCCCGGGATCGGCGATTTCCGGTCCCGAAGAGGAAGACGTCTGATCGGGCCCATGGTTGCAGCCGGCCGGCCCGCGGGGCAGGCGATGGCTCGAGGAAGTCGCCCTGGTGGCTCGGTACGGTGGGTCGATGGTGTTCATCGGCGGCTGGCGACGGCGACGCAGGTATGGCCCGTACGACGGGTACGGCCCGGGATACGGGCCGCCGCCCGGCTACTACCGCCGTGGCCCGGTGGGCAACTCGTGCGCCCGGGACCTGTGCCTGGTCGAGTCGGGCTGCTGCCTGGCCGAGGCGCTGGGCTGCGGCCCGCAACTCGGCCTGGTGGCACCGTCGCTGATCCGCAGGTCGGCCCGGGCCGCCCGGCTGTCGGCTGCGGAGCCCGGCGTCGCGAGCTGGCTCACCAGGTTCCTGCTGGCGGCCATTCGGATCTATCAGGCCGAGATCAGCCCGCGCCGGCGACCGGCCTGCCGCTACTCCCCCACCTGCTCGCATTACGCGGCCGAGGCGCTGGTGCGGCACGGGCTGCGCCGCGGCGGCTGGCTGGTCGCCCGTCGGCTGTTGAGGTGCCGCCCGGGATCGACCGGTGGCTCCGACCCGGTGCCGGGTCAGCCGGCCGGGATCGGCTGAGCCTGGATCAGCTGCCGTAGCCGGCCGGTTTCGGCGCCGGCGGCGGCGAGCAGATCCAGCACCTCGGCCCGGGTGCGCGTCGGCTGGTCGTTCCAGCGGGTCAGGTCCCGGACGTGATGGAGGCGCACGGCCGGCGGTGGGCACCAGGCCAGGCTGTCGCCGTCCACGCCGTAGAGGGTGTTCCAGGTGAGGTCGAGGCTGCGCTGCACCAGCTGCGAGGGAAACGCCTGCCGGCCGCCGCCGGCATGCACGATGGAGCCGACCAGGCAGGCGCCGACGACCGGTGGTTGGTCGTGGCCCGACCCGGCCGGTTCGTCCAGGTAGCGGTACCAGCCGCGTTGGAGCCAACCGGTTTCGATCACCGCCTGTGCCTGTGCGACGAGCTGGGCGATGTCGCGCAGCTCCAGCAACCGAGCGGTCAGCCGGTCCCGCCGGGCGAGCATTCGCCGCTCAGCCAGCCGGGTGCGCAGGGTCCTGCGGAAAGGCGCTGGGGCCGGACGTACCGGCGTCGTGATCGTCATTGAATCCTGCCTCGCATGCCCGGGATTCTTCGCCGCGGTTGTTTCGATTATGCGCCGTTGGAGTAAACCCGGCTGGGTGTGATCAGCACGGCGGCTCGCCGCTGCTCGGCCATCACCCGGTCGTACTCGTCCCAGTTGTCGTGGCTGCCGCCGGCCGCCTGGAAGATCGCGCGCAGCAACCCCGGCAGCTGTCCCGGCTCCAGCCACGGCTGCGGGTCGTCCGGGCCGGCGATCTCGCCGCGACCCTCCACGGTCGCCCACTGCCAGCCGTTGCGGAAGGTCACCGTCACCTGCGGGCGGGCACGCAGGTTCGCCAGCTTCACCCGGCCGTAGGTGACCAGGCCGAGCACGCGTTCACCGGTTGCCGGATGGGGCAGCAGCCCGACATTGACCAGTGAGCTCTGGATGGTGGCGTCGGCCCGCAGGGTGGCAACCACGGCCAGGCCACGGTCTTCTCGAGCCAGCTCGAACGCCTCGTCCAGTGTGGTCATCGCTGTCCGCCTCCAGTTTTCCTACTCCCACTCGATGGTGCCGGGCGGCTTCGAGGTGATGTCCAGCACCACCCGGTTGACCTCGCGCACCTCGTTGGTGATCCGGGTGGAGATCCGTTCCAGCACGTCGTAGGGCACCCGGGTCCAGTCGGCGGTCATGGCGTCCTCGGAGGACACCGGCCGCAGCACGATCGGGTGGCCGTAGGACCGCCCGTCGCCCTGCACCCCGACCGAGCGGACGTCGGCCAGCAGCACCACCGGGCACTGCCAGATCGCGCGGTCCAGGCCGGCGGCGGTCAGCTCGGCGCGGGCGATGGCGTCAGCCCGGCGCAGCACGTCGAGGCGCTCGGCATCCACCGCTCCGACGATCCGGATGCCGAGCCCCGGCCCGGGGAACGGCTGCCGCCACACGATCCCCTCCGGCAGCCCGAGCTCCAGGCCGACCCGGCGCACCTCGTCCTTGAACAGCGTGCGCAGCGGCTCGACCAGCTTGAACTGCAGGTCGGACGGCAGCCCGCCCACGTTGTGATGGCTCTTGATGTTGGCGGTGCCGGTGCCGCCGCCGGACTCCACCACGTCCGGATACAGCGTTCCCTGCACCAGGAACTCGAACGGCGGACCGTCCCCGGTCGTGGCCAGCAGCTCTCGTTCGGCCTGCTCGAAGGACCGGATGAACTCCCGGCCGATGATCTTGCGCTTCTCCTCCGGATCGGTGACGCCGACCAGGGCATCCAGGAACTGCTGCCGGGCGTCCACGATCTTCAGCGACACCCCGGTCGCCGCGACGAAGTCCTGCTCCACCTGCTCCGCCTCGCCGGCCCGCAGCAGGCCGTGATCGACGAACACGCAGGTCAGCTGGTCGCCGATGGCCTTCTGCACCAGCGCCGCCGCCACCGCGGAGTCCACCCCGCCGGACAGCCCGCAGATCACCCTGCTGGTGCCGACCTGGGCGCGGATCCGGTCCACCTGCTCGGCGATGATGTTGGCGTCGGTCCAACTCGGCTGCAACCCGGCGATGTCGTAGAGGAAGTTCTGCAGCACCTGCTGGCCGCGTTCGGTGTGCAGCACCTCCGGGTGGAACTGCACGCCGGCCAGCCCGCGTTCCGGGTTCTCGAAGGCGGCCACCGGCGCGCCGGCGCTGCGGCCGGTCACCAGGAACCCCTCCGGCGCCCGGGTCACCTCGTCGCCGTGCGACATCCAGACCTGGCAGCTGTCCGGCTGGTCGGCGAACAGCCGGCCCGGCTCGAGCACCTCCAGGGCGGTGCGGCCGAATTCCGAGCCACCGGTGTTGGCCACCTCGCCGCCCAGCGCCCGGGCCATCGCCTGGAAGCCGTAGCAGATCCCGAACACCGGCACGCCGGCGGTGAACAGCGCCGGGTCGGTGGCCGGAGCGCCCGGCGCGTACACCGAGGACGGGCCGCCGGACAGGATGATCGCCCTGGGCTCGCGGGCCAGCAGTTCGGCCACCGGCATGCTGGACGGCACGATCTCGGAGTAGACGTTCGCCTCGCGCACCCGCCGGGCGATCAGCTGCGCGTACTGCGCTCCGTAGTCGACGACGAGGACGGTGTCGGTCTGCACCCCGCCAATTCTTACAGGTCCGTCGGGCCGGTCAGCGCAGCGCCGCCGATGAATGCGCCACCGATGGAGCACTATGGCCGGGTGAGCAGCGAATCGAATTCCGCGGTGGTGCGCACCCGGCTGTGGCGCAACGGAGTGCTGGAGAAGGAGGACTTCCCGTTCGCCGACATCTCCGACTACATCTGCCAGGACGACTGCATGGTCTGGGCCGACCTGATCGATCCGGACACCGCCCTGCTCGAGCAGCTCAGCGAGGAGCTGTCGCTGGACAAGCTGGCCATCGAGGACGCGGTGGCGCACTTCGAGCGGCCCAAGTTGTCCCGGTATGCCAGCCACATGTTCCTCAGCGCCTACGCGATGCGGTTGAATCAGGACACCGGCGAGCTGGAGTTGGCGCAGGTGTCGGCGTTCATGCTGGAGCGGGCGTTCGTCACCGTGCACCGCAAGGACTGCTTCGACGTCAACGAGATCGCCCGGCGCTGGGACGACAACGCCGACCTGATGTGCCACGGCGTGCGGGCGCTGGCCTGGGGGATGCTGGACGTGCTGGTGGACGGCCAGTTCGAGGTGGTGCAGGCACTGGATGACGAGTTGGAGGACCTGGAGGACATCCTGTTCGACCAGGCGCCCCGGTCCCAGCGGGTACAGCGGCGCACCTACAGCCTGCGCAAGTCGCTGGTCCGGGCCCGCCGGGCGATCCTGCCGATGCGCGAGGTGGTGAACACCCTGATGCGCCGCGACCTGGAACTTCCCACCCCGCTGCGGCCGTACTACGAGGATCTGTACGACCACGTGCTGCGGGCCGCCGAGTGGACCGAGTCGCTGCGAGACATGGTCAGCTCGGCGTTCGAGACCAACCTGTCGCTGCAGGACGCCCGGCTGAACACGATCATGAAGAAGCTGACCGCCTACACCGTGATGATCGCCATCCCCACCGCGGTGACCGGCTTCTACGGCCAGAACGTGCCCTACCCCGGATTCGGGCACCACAACGGCTACCTCGCCAGCCTCACCATCATCATCGTGCTCTGTGGGCTGCTGGTCGTGCTGTTCAAGCGGCAGGGCTGGCTGTGAACCGGCCTACTTCACCGGTCGGCTGCTGATCTGGACGAACTTCAACTGGTTGAGCGAACTGGCCACCTGGTCCTGCGCCATGCCGCAATTGTTCAGCGGCACCTTCGGCACCAGGATCCGGCCGTCGGTTTCCACCAGCGCGAAGTTGGGGATGTAGACCGCGATCATCGGGCAGACGATCTTGGCCCGCGGCACCGACGGAGCCCGCAGCGCCTTCACCAGGTCGGTGGGATCGGAGACCGACCGCTCGGCGACCAGGGCGGACGAGCCCTTGCCCGGCAACACCCGGCAACGCAGCACGAAGGCGACCTGGATGTCGGCCGGCACCGGCTTGGCCATCGGGTTGGAGAGCGGGGTCACCGCCTCGGTGGGGCAGGCGGCCGCGGCCATCCCGGCCAGCGAACTCGTCGGAACCGGCGCACTGGCCGTGCCGCCCATGCTGGGACCGGTGGTCGTGCCGCTGGGCGCGGCGGTGCCGGACGATCCCGCCGAGCCAGTGACCGCGCCACCCGATCCGGCCTGGGTGGTCGAGGCGCACCCCGCCGTTCCCACCAGAAGCAAACCCGCCGCGGCATATGCCGCTGCCTGCAACCGCATTGCGAAACCTCCTCAGCGATGAGCCAGCTGACCGGCGCCTGCCCACTCCCTGCTTTGCCGCGCCGCTCGGATCGTTCTCGACGAGCCTCGGGCGGCTCCCGGCCAGCGGGAGGAGCAGACCTACCCGATCAGCAGATGCGGCGGCATCGGACAAACGTTGCAGCCCCCGGCCAGCGTACGGGCGGCACGGCTCGCTTTCTGCAAACGCTTGCAGCGGCCTCGCCCTTAGCCGGAAGCCGGCGGGGTCAGGCGGCGCGCTGGTGCGGACCGGTCGGCCGGACGTCCAGCCCGCGCCTGCGCAGCTCGGACTCGACGCGGTAGATCTCGGACAGCGGCGTCTCCAACTGGCCCAGCTGCTGGGGCGGTCGCACGTCCAGCTGGCGGCAGGCGGTGTTGAGCACCTCGACGTAGGCGCGGCGCAGGGCCGCCATCTTCAGGCCCTTGCCAGTGGTGCCGGGATGGTTCTCCCGCGACTCAAGCTGCTGGCGGAGCCGGCGCAGGTCGGCCGCCACCCGCTCGATCGAATGCCCGGTAGGGCCGGCCGGCTGGCGCTGCGTGGTGATCTGCTCCCACTGGTTCTGGGCGAAGCGCCATCCGCTCCGGACCAGGAACGGCAGGCAGAGCATCAGCAGCAGCGCCAGTGCTAACAGCACCTGCCCAGTGTGCCGCGCCCGCCCAGCCGCCTCAAGGGAGACGCCCAAGCTGCAATTCAATCGAGAACCGCGCCCCGCCTACCGGCCAATCACGATGAGCTCGGCCTTCTGGAACTCCTTGACCGAGGAGTAGCCGCACTTCCCCATCACCCGGCGGACCGCGCCGAACAGGTTGCGCTCGCCGCTGGCGTCCGCGGTGGGGCCGACCAGCAATTCTGCCAGGGTCGGCCGCTCGCCACCGTCGAAGCCGAGATCGACCAGTGCCGAGCGGGGAATGCTCGGATGCGACGCGGTCGGGTCCCAGTAGCGGCCGCCGCCCGGTGCCTCGGCCGCGGCCGCCAGCGGCTCGCCGAGCATCACCGCGTCGGCACCGCAGACCAGCGCCTTGGCGATGTCCGCGCCGGTACTCAGGTCGCCGTAGGCGATCAGGTGCACGTACCGGCCGCCGGTCTCGTCCAGGTACGCCCGGCGGGCCGCGGCCGCATCGGCGATGGCGGTGGCCATCGGCACCTCGATGCCCAGCGCGCTGTGCGTGGTGGACCCCGAGTGCGCCCCATAGCCGACGATCACGCCGGCCGCCCCGGTGCGCATCAGGTGCAGCGCGGTCTGGTAGTTCGACACCCCGCCGACCACCACCGGCACGTCCAGTTCGGCGATGAACGTCTTGAGGTTGAGCGCCTCGTCGGTGCCGTGCCCGGAGGCGACGTGCTCGGCGGAGATCACCGTGCCCTGGATGATCAGAAGGTCAACGGCCTTGGCGGCGGCCGGCGCCAGCGCGGTGGTGTGCTGCGGGGAGAGCCGCACGGCCACCCGCACCCCGGCCTGGTGCAGTTCGGCGATCCGCTGGCTGAGCAGTTCCGGCGACACCGGCTGGGCATAGATCCGCTGCAGGGTCTCGGTGCCGCAGCCGGCCGGATCGGTGATCCGGGCCAGCACCTCGGCCGGATCCTCGTACCGGGTCCACAGTCCCTCGCCGTTGAGCACCGCCAGCCCGCCGAGCCGCTCGATCTCGACCGCGGTCGACGGCGACACCACCGCGTCGGACGGCGCGGCCATCAGCGGCAGGTCGAAGGTGTGCGCGTCGATCTGCCAGCTGGTCGAAACCACCGCGGAGCCACGCGTGCGCCTGGTAGGCACCAGCGCGACATCGTCGAGATGGTAGCCACGCCGGGCCTCGCGGCCGAGTCCGATCTCCACTGTTTCGGGCATGCCGCTGAGTCTGCCTCATCCGGTGCGGCCACTGGCGGGCCGCTGCCTCGCGTCCGCAGCCGGTCGCAGACGTTGGCCTGGCTTGGCAGAATCAGCGGCATGCGAGGACGGCTGCATCACATCGTGCTGGACTGCTCCGACGCCGAGGAGTTGGCCGGCTTCTACTCCGCACTGCTCGGCCAGCCGATCACCTACTCCTCGCCCGACTGGGTGGTGGTGGCGGCCAACGATCACAGCTCCGGCCTGGCGTTCCAGCCGGTGGCGCACTACATACCGCCGATGTGGCCGGAGGGCGAACCGGGCCAGCAACTGCACCTGGACGTCATGGTCAACGACGTGGATGCGGCCGACGAGTGGGTGATCGCGCTCGGCGCCCGCCGGCTGCCGAGCGACAATCCCGGCTCCCGGGTGTACGCCGACCCGGCCGGTCACCCGTTCTGCCTGATCACCAAGCCCGGCTGGGCTGCGCCGATCTGATGTTTCGCATCGCGTTCCTGGAACCGAAGATCGCCCCGAACGCCGGAAACGCGATCAGGATGGTGGCCGGCACCGGCTTCGAGCTGCACCTGATCGGCCCGCTCGGCTTCGACCTGTCCGACGCCAAGCTGCGCCGGGCCGGGCTGGACTACCACGACCTGGCCTCGGTCACCGTGCACGCCGACCTGGCCGGCGCCTGGCAGGCGCTGCTGCCGGCCCGGGTGTTCGCGTTCACCGCGCACGCCGAACTCAGCTATGTCGAGGTCGCCTACCAGCCCGGTGACGTGCTGCTGTTCGGCACCGAGCCGACCGGGCTGCCGGCCTCGGTACTGTCCGACCCGCGGGTCACGGCCGCCGTGCGGATACCGATGCTGGCCGGCCGCCGGTCGATGAACCTGTCCAACGCGGCCGCGGTGGCCGCGTACGAGGCGTGGCGCCAGCATGGCTTCCCGGGCAGCCGTCCGGGTAGTGCGTTACGTCCGGCATGATCTGTAGACATGGCTGTCGCACCGTACGGAAGCTGGAAGTCGCCGATCACCGCCGCTGACCTTGCCGTCTCAGGGCATCCGGTCGGCGGCGGCTCGTTCGTGGGGGACGAGATCTGGTGGCTGGAGGCGCGACCGGACCAGCGTGGCCGGCAGGCGGTACGCCGGCTCGGCGCCGACGGCACGCCGGTGGATGTGCTGCCTGAGCCGTGGAACGCGCGCACCCGGGTGCATGAGTACGGCGGTGGCGCCTGGTTGGGGCTGGCCGACGGCAGCCTGATCTTCACCGAACTCTCCGACCAGCGCCTGTACCGGCTGGCCGCCGGTGAGACCGAGCCGGTGCCGCTGACGCCGACGGTCGACTGGCGCTATGCCGAGCCGCAGTTGTCCCGCGACGGCAACGAGGTCTGGTGCGTCCGCGAGGTGCACGACGCCGACGGCGGCATCACCCGAGACCTGTGCGCGGTGCCGCTGGACGGCTCGGCGGCCGAGTCGCCGGAGGTGATCCGGTCCATCCTCGGCGGCTCGGATTTCCTGGCGCACGCGCGGGTCTCGCCGGACGGCGAACGGATCGCCTGGATCGCCTGGGACCACCCGCAGATGCCCTGGGACGGCACCGAGCTGCGGGTCGCGCGGCTGCAGCCGGACGGCACCTGCGGACAGTGGCAGCGGTTGCTGGGCTCGAGCACCGAGTCGGTGCTGCAGCCGGAATGGGTCGATGACGAAAGCCTGTACGTGATCACCGATCGAACCGGCTGGTGGAACCTGCACCGGGTGGAGCTGACCGGCGAGCTGCATCCGCTCTGCCCGCAGCAGGCGGACTTCGGTGGACCGATGTGGGTGCTGGGCAGCGGCTGGTACCGCAAGCTGGCCGATGGCCGGCTGCTGGCAGTGCGAACGCTGGGCAGCAGCCGGCTCGGCATCGTCGATCCGGCGGATGGATCGTTCACCGAGATCGAACTGGATGACGTCGCGTCGCTGTCGGTGACCTCGGTGGACGGTGACCGGGTGCTGCTCGGCTGCGCCGGGGCGCGTCGGACGCCCGGCGTGCGGCTGCTGCGGCTGTCCACCGGCGAGCTGACTGACGTGCGGCTGTCGCTGGACAAGGTTCCGGACGAGCGCTACCTGCCGGTGCCGGAGCTGAAGACCTTCACCGCGCCGGACGGCCGCGAGGTGCATGCCGTGGCCTACCAGCCGGCCAACCCGGATTTCACCGCGCCGGAGGATGAGCTGCCGCCGTACCTGGTGACCGTGCACGGTGGGCCGACCACCCACGAATCACCGGTGGTGTACCTGGATATCGCCTACTACACCAGTCGCGGAATCGGGGTGCTGGACGTCAACTACGGCGGTTCCACCGGCTACGGGCGGCAGTACCGGGAGCGGCTCAGGGGCCAGTGGGGCGTGGTGGACGTCGAGGACACGATCGCCGCCGCACAGGGCATGGTGGCGGCAGGACTTGCCGACCCGGCCCGGCTGGTCATCGCCGGTGGCTCGGCCGGCGGGTTCACCGCGCTGGCGGCGCTCACCGGCACGGATGTGTTCGCCTGCGGTGCCTCCTACTGCGGGGTGGCGGACCTGACGAAGCTGCTCGAACACACCCACGACTTCGAATCCAGCTACCTGTACGGGCTGGTCGGGCCGATGCCCGAAGCGCGCGAGCTGTATCGCACCCGCTCGCCGCTGCACAACGTGGCGGGCCTGTCCTGCCCGGTGCTGCTGCTGCAGGGCATGAAGGATCCGGTGGTGCCGCCGGAGCAGGCCGAGCTGTTCCGCGACGCGATGGTGGCGAAGGGGATTCCGCACGCCTACCTGACCTTCCCCGACGAGGCGCACGGCTTCCGGCATGCCGCCAGCCAAATCCAGATGTATGAGGCGCAGCTGTCCTTCTTCGGCCAGGTCTTCGGCTTCACCCCGCCGGACGTACCGGAGTTGGAACTCTGGCGACCTTAATCGTTCGCGGCTCGCCGGCCGGTTGCTTGCCAGTCTGTCGATTTGCGCCGTCAGGACGTCCCGCCGTTCACCTTCGCGGCATGATCGGACAGGGCCTGCATCCAGTCGCGGTACCTCCACCCTTGGTTTTCCACCATCGCGGCGGCTACATATTCGTCCAGAAGGAGGTGGCGAAGTTCCTCTTCGGAGGGCTGGGTCGCCAGCAGTTCGGCGGCTTCCTTGCAGAAGCCCTCGGCACCTCCCGGTTCGCTGCGGATGAAATCATCGAGTGCGGACCACTCATCGGCGTAATCGTCACGCCAGTCTTCGTGCATGTAAGCGCACCGAAGAACTGCCACAGGGTGGAGTATCCCGTCATGGCAACGTTCGTCGGGGTATCCAAGCATGTGTGATCAAGACGCCCGTGGCTGGCCGATTGCCTTCGTCGCATGATCGGACAGGGCTTGGAGCCAGTCCCGGTACTTCCAGCCATTGACGTCAGCAAGGTAACACGACTCAAGATCATTCAGGACGATCTTGCGGACCTCTTCCTCCGAGGGATACCGCGTCAGTAATTGCGCAATCTCGGCGCGGAAAAGTTCCGGATCCTCCGGCGGCCCGTCCGCGATGAAGCCGTCCACAGCCGCCCACTCATCGACATAGTCGTCACGCCAGTCCTCGTGCATGTAGGCACCAAAGAAGTGCCATAGCGTTGGATACGGAGTCATGGCAACGGGTAAGCCGTCTTGATGTAGTAGCCGAGCACTGTGTCTTCCTTCCTTAGGACCACCCGAACCCTCGATGCTCTGACAATGGTGCCACTTTGGGCAAGCGATCGGCCGGTCTCCATGTCAACATCAACTGAAAGTCGGAGTACCTGCCGCGGTCGATCAAGCCAGGTCCGGATGGGCTCGCGGCTCTTATCCAGGGCACGCGCTACGGCGGCTTCAGCGACCTGGCGGTCTGTGAAACTTGATGACCACTGCAAGCCGGGCTCGTCCTCGAAACGTTTCGCTAGCTGCTCCGGGGTCTTGCCGACGTGCTTGAGCAGGGTGTGCCCGCGGTAGGTGGCGGTGCCTTCGTGCGCCGCCAGGCCACCACCCGGCACGATCCGGCTGGAGCGCAACTCCGGTGCCAACCGTTCGATCTCCGCGCTCGCCTCCGCCGCCGTCCTCCCTACCGACCACAGCCGTCCGACCGGCAGCACGCCGAGGGCATCCCAGCCCAGCTGCGCCGCTCCGACCCGCTCACCCCGTTCCCGCCGGGTGGCGTCTACCGCCAGCTGGCAGACCGCCACCACTGCCACCGCCGCCCACACCGCCCCGGCCGCCGGCGGGCAGACCAGTGACAGCACCGCACCGGCGACCACCAGGCCCTCGGTTAGCTCGGCCAGCGTCCGCGACAGAATCCGCCAGCCGCACGCCGCCCGGCACCACCTGCGATACGCCGGCGAGCAGCCTCGACCAGCCGCTGCGGTGCGGATCGGCACCGAACCCATCGGCCGCGGCCAGCCCGGCCAGACACCGACCGCGGGCCGCATCCCACTCGGCCCACCAGCGCTCGAAATCCGCAGCCGCGAGATCGCCGTCGCCGTCCAGGCGCGACCGTGCCGCCCGCAGCCGCGGCATCAACCACTCCAGCTCCCCCGCGTACCGATTGAAGGCGGCCGCATAGCCCTCGTAGCGCTGCACGGCCGGCACGAACTGGCTCAGCTGGGAACTCACCGACTCCTGGAAGGCCAGCTCCGCGCTGCCCGACCAGCCCGCAGCCCGCCCCATCGCATCGGTGAGCGCGGCCCGGACCGCACGCAGCTCCGACGCCAGCTGCGCGGCTCGCAGTGCGGCCAGCCGCACCGTCGCGGCGTCCGCGGCAGGCATTGATCGGTTCCTCGCGGCGGCCAGCACAGTGCTCATGCGCCGGCACGTTAGCCACGATCGCCGACTCCGATCGCCGCTTATCCACAGCCTGCGACCGGTCCGGTCGTCCCGTTCCGTTAGGCTCGAAGACGTGACCGTTTCCGGCGCGAATCCCGCGCGCGAGCCGCTCACCGTCATCGTCCTCGCCGCAGGCGAAGGCACCCGGATGAAGTCGCCGGCGCGACCGAAGGTGCTGCACGGATTCGCCGGCCGTTCGCTGCTCGGCCACGCGCTGGCCGCCACCGACGGCCTGTCCGCCGAGATCACCGCGGTGGTGATCGGCCACCACCGCGACCAGGTCGAGCAGCATCTCCGGCAGATCGCGCCGGAGGCGATACCGGTGGTGCAGGCAGAGCAGAACGGCACCGGCCACGCCGTCCGAGTCGCGCTGACCGAGATCGAGCGGCGGATCGGCCGGCCGGTTTCCGGCACCGTGCTGGTGCTGCCCGGCGACGCCCCGCTGCTGACCCCGGCTACCCTGGCCGGCTTGCTCGCCGAGCATGCCGCGGCCGAGGCCGCCGCCACCCTGCTGACCAGTGTGGTGGCCGACCCGACCGGCTACGGCCGGGTTCTCCGCAGCCCGGAGCTGCCCGACCGGGTCAGCCGGGTGGTCGAACACCGGGACGCCACCCCCGCCGAACTGCAGGTCGCCGAGGTGTCCGCACTGGTCTACGCCTTCGACGCCGGGCTGCTGCGCGACGCGGTGCACCGGCTGTCCACCGACAACGCCCAGGGTGAGGAGTACCTCCCCGAGGTGGTCAGCATCCTGGTCGCCGAGGGCCGCGACGTGCTGGCTCGGCTGGCCCCCGACTGGGAGACCGCCGGCGTCAACGACCGGGTGCAACTGGCGGCCGCCCATCGTGCCTACAACGCCCGGCTGCTGGAGCAGCACATGCGCGCCGGGGTGACCGTCCTCGATCCGGCCACCACCTGGGTGGATGCGGGGGTGGTGATCGGCCCGGACGCGACCCTGCATCCGAACGTCCAGCTGCACGGCGCCACCCGGATCGCCGGCGGGGCGGCCATCGGCCCGGACAGCACGCTGACCGATACCGAGGTCGGCGAGGGCAGCGTGCTGCACCGCACGGTGGCCAACCAGGCTCGGGTCGGCGCCGGCGTCACCGTCGGCCCGTACGCCTACCTGCGCCCCGGCACCGTGCTGGGCGACCAGGCGCACATCGGCACCTACGTGGAGGTGAAGGCCTCCGAGATCGGCACCGGCACCAAGGTGCCGCATCTCAGCTACGTCGGCGACGCGACCATCGGCGAGCACACCAACATCGGTGCGGCCACTGTGTTCGTCAACTACGACGGCGTGCACAAGCACCGCTCCACCGTCGGCAGCCACGCCCGCACCGGCGCGGACAACATGTTCATCGCACCGGTCAGCGTCGGCGACGGCGCCTACACCGCCGCCGGTTCGGTCATCTCCAGCGACGTGCCGCCGGGCGCCCTGGGGGTGGGACGCGCCCGCCAGCGGAACGTGGCAGGCTGGGTGCTGCGGCGGCGCGCGGGCACGGCAGCGGCACGCGCGGCCGAGCACGCCAACAGCCAGAACACCGACACCAGCCAGCACCCCCACCCCATCACGAGCCAGGATGCCGGGGCGGCCGAGGCCGCACCAGAACGCGGGAGTATTCAGCCATGAGCACTCTGAAGCTAGCCGGCCGCAAGAGCATGACGCTGTTCTCCGGCCGGGCGTTTCCCGCGCTGGCCGAGGAGATCGCCCAGCACCTGGGCACTTCGGTCACTCCGATGGCCGCCTACGACTTCGCCAACGGGGAGATCTTCGTCCGGCCGGAGGAGTCGGTGCGAGGCTCGGACGCCTTCGTCATCCAGTCCCACACCGTTCCGATCAACCACTGGGTGATGGAGACGCTGATCCTGGTGGACGCGCTCAAGCGCGCTTCAGCCAAGCGGATCACGGTGGTCGCACCGTTCTACCCCTACGCCCGCCAGGACAAGAAGCACCGCGGCCGCGAGCCCATCTCGGCCCGGCTGATCGCGGACCTGCTCAAGACCGCCGGCGCCGACCGGATCATGTCCATCGACCTGCATACCGCCCAGATCCAGGGTTTCTTCGACGGCCCGGTGGATCACCTGTTCGCGCTTCCGCTGCTGGCCGACTACGTCGCCAAGTGCTACTCCTCCGAGCAGCTGACGGTGGTGTCGCCGGACACCGGCCGGGTGCGCGCGGCCGAGCAGTGGGCCGACCGGATCGGCGGCGCGCCGATCGCCTTTATCCACAAGACCCGGGATCCACGAGTGCCCAACCAGGTGGTGGCCAACCGGGTGGTGGGCGAGGTGGCCGGCCGCACCTGCATCCTGGCCGACGACATGATCGACACCGGCAACAGCATCGTCAAGGCAGCCGAACTGCTCTATGACGCCGGTGCCGCCGACGTGATCATGGCAGCCACCCACGGCATCTTCTCCGAACCGGCAGCCGATCGGCTGAAGAACAGCCGGGTACGCGAGGTGATCATCACGAACACGCTGCCGATCCGTCCGGAGCAGCAGTTCGACAAGCTCACCGTCATCTCCATTGCGCCCATGATCGCCCGTGCCATCAAGGAAGTCTTCGAGGACGGCTCGGTCACCAGCCTCTTCGACGGCCGTAGCTAGCCAACCTCGCCAGCTCCCCGGCCGACCCGGCAGCTCACCGGCCATCCGAGCCGGATAACCCGGCAGCTCGGCAGCTCCTCAGCCCGGCAGCTCCTCGGCGATCCGGGCGAACGCTCGCACGTCCAGCGTCTCGCCGCGCGCGGTGGCCGGCACCCCGGCTCGCGTCAGCGCCTCCTCGGCCGCCGCCGGTGAGCCGAACAGCCCGGCCAGCGCGGACCGCAGCATCTTCCGGCGCTGCGCGAATGCCGCGTCGATCACGGCGAAAACCCGACTCCGCTCGGTTGCCGCCGGCGGCTCTGACCGGGTGAACCGAACCAGCCCGGACTCCACGTTCGGGACCGGCCAGAACACCGAGCGGCTGACCACGCCGATCCGCCGGGCCGGCCCGTACCAGGCCAGTTTGGCGCTCGGTGCGCCGTACACCCGCGAGCCCGGCGCGGCGGCCAGCCGGTCGGCCACCTCCAGCTGCACCAGCACCAGCCCGTGCCGGATCGAGTCGAACTCCGCCAGCAGGTTCAGCAGCACCGGAACTGCCACGTTGTACGGCAGGTTGGCCACCAGCGCCGTCGGCGGCTCGGGCAGTTCCCGGACGGTCAGCGCATCGGCCCGCAGCACCCGGAGCCGGTCGGCGCTGTCCGGCGCCTGGTCGGCGACGGTGACCGGCAGCTCGGCGGCCAGCCGCGGATCGATCTCCACCGCCGTCACCGCTGCCCCGGCGGCCAGCAGGCCGAGGGTCAGCGAGCCCAGGCCGGGCCCGACCTCCAACACCGATTCACCCGGCGCCAGCTGGGCATCCCGCACGATCCGCCGGATCGTGTTCGGGTCGTGCACGAAGTTCTGCCCGCGCGACTTGGTCGGCCGGATACCGAGCCGGCCGGCCAACTGACGCACCTCGGCCGGCCCGAGCAGGCCGCTCACCGGGCACTGCGCGGACAGCCGTGCGGCACGCCGCCCTCCTCGTCACTCGGCCGGCGCGACCCCGTTTGCCCGCAGGATCGCCACCGCACGCACCGTAGCGTAACCGCGCCACTCCAGCCGGGCGGCCGGCGAGTAGCTCTGGTAATCGACCCGCCAGCCACCGTCCGGCTGCTGCTCGCCGGCCAGCCTGGCCAGCTCGCTGTCGACCACCCCCGGCCGGAGAAGCTGCCGTATCGGCCGATCCGGCCAGGGCGCGATATCCAGCGGGCGCAAGGCCTCCCCCGGCGTGCCGCCGGCCACCGGCAGCACGCCGTCGGCGGGCACCAGCCGCTGCCCGAGCCGGCTCAGCAGTTCGGCCGCCGCCGGCAGCTTGTCGGCCACCACATCCAGCAGTTGCAGGGCGAAGTTCAGTTCGTAGGCCGGCGGCTGGTCCGGCAGTCGCTCGACGGCGGTCAGGCAATAGCCGGTGGCGGTGGTCAGCCACGGGTGCCCGGGCATCTCCGGCAGCAGCGCGGCGAGCCGGTGCGCCTGCCCGGCCACCGCTGCGGTGATCTGCAACGAGGAACTGCCACCGTCGGCCTGCGCCCAGAACGGAGCCACCCCGGACGGGTCGTCCACCGGCAGCGCGAACGGCAGGCCGCCGTCGGGCAGCGAGACGCCGGCCAGCCAGTCCAACAGCGTGATCGCTCGGTCGGCGACCCCGCCCACCGACTGGGCGCCGGCCAGCTCGGCCAGCACCTCCAGCGCGTGCAGGGCGCCGGCCGGCTGGCTGCTGGCGTCCCTCAGATCCGGCTCCAGGCCCCAGCCGTAGCCACCGTCGGCATTGCGGTAACCGTCCAGCGCGGCCAGCACCGGCTCGCCGGTGTCCGTCCCGGCCAGCAACTCGAACCGGCGCCGGTCGAGCTGGCGCCCATGCTCGGCCAGGAACGAACGGGCTCGGCCGAGGAAGTAGCTCATGAGCCGATTGTGTACCCCGCCGAGGTCGGGCGCGATGCGCGCTCGACCCTGAAGGCGGTCAGTACCAGTTGGTCGCCTGCGAGTGTGCCCAGGCGCTGCACGGCGTGCCGTACACGCCGGCGATGTAGCTCAGCCCCCAGCTGATCTGGGTCATGGCGTTGTGCTGCCAGTCCGGGCCGGCCGAGGCCATCTTGCTGCCGGGCAGTGCCTGCGGGATGCCGTACGCGCCGGAGGAGTTCGCGGCGTCGGTGCGCCAGCCGCTCTCCTTGTTCCACAGGCTGAGCAGGCAGGAGAACTGCCCGTCGCCCCAGCCACGGTCGGCGACCATGCCCTCGGCGATCTGCTGCGCCTGGCTGGGCGAGACCGAGGTCGCCTGCTTGGTGCCGGTCCGGTCCTGCTCGTTGACCGGCGGGCTCACCACCTGGGTCGAGACGTGGACCCTGCCGGCCAGCCGGCCATCCACGTAGACCAGCTGGTAGGTCAGCCGGCTCAGGCCGTTGCGGCCGGCCCGGGCCACCGAGTTGGTGCCGACGTAGCTGTCCGGGTCGTCGATGTGCTCGACCGAGTACGGCACGCTGACCTGCTCCACCGTCGTGCGGTAGGTCACCCGCTGGATGGTGATCACCTGGTTGTCGTGCACGGCGCTGCCGCGGGGCACCGACAGCCGGTCGTGCGCACCGAGGGCGATGCCGCTGTCGGCGATCGCCTGCTGCACCGTCGGCCCGGCGGTGGTCACCGCCACGGTCTGGCCGTCGACCCTGAGCAGCACCAGCTTCGGTGCGCCGATGGAGATGTCGGTGACCCCGTCGCCGAGCCGCTTGGACCGTGACACCGAGACCAGCTCGGCCGGCCCGTACCCGAGCTGGGCCAGCGCCTCGCTCACCGAGTCGGCGGTCACCCAGACGTCCCGGCTGGCCCCGGCCACGGTCAGGTGCAGCAGGTGGCCGCGGTCGATGACGATCTGGCCGCCGTCGCGGACCGGTGAGCCGAGGTCGGGTGCCACCAGGTCGTGCGAGCCGACCGAGACATGCGCGGCCTTGAGCACCCCCTGCACGGTGCTGGCGGTGGTGTGCACCCGGCGCTGCTGGCCATCGATGCGCAGCGATACCGACTTGCCGCCGCCGGCCCAGGCGAGCGTTCCGCCCAGCAGTCCGGCGAGCACCAGCCCGTACAGGCCCAGCTTGAAACCGCGATGCAAAACCAATTACTCCCTGTCGGGGCGTCGCGCGAGCCGATATGGCCCGTCACGCGCCGGCGGAACTGCCTGCCGGGCCGGTTACAGTCGCTTGCCGCACACCGGCCACGGGCTGGAACCCCGGGCCGCGTACAGCCGGTTCGCTACCGCGATCTGCTGCTCCCGGGTGGCCAGGTCGGCTCGCTGCGCGTACGCGCCACCGCCATTGGACAGCCAGGTGCCGTAGTCGAACTGCAGGCCGCCGTAGAAGCCGTTGCCGGTGTTGATATGCCAGTTACCGCCGGACTCGCACTGCGCCACCGCGTCCCAGTTCAGCCCGCTGGAGTTCGGCGGCGGCACGGCGCCGCCACCCGAGCCACCCGAGCCACCGGAACCGCCGGAGCTGCCCGACTGGGCCGGCTGCGGCTTGCTGCCAGCCTTCTCCACCTGGGACACCGGCTGGCTCAGCATGGTGGCGGAGGTGGCGATCTTGCCGGCCAGCTTGCCGTCCACGTACACCAGCCGGTAGGTGATGCGCTTGCTGCCCGGCTTGCCCTGGGTGACGACGGACTTGGTGCCGACGTAGGAGTTGGCGTCCTGCTGGGTGACCGTGGAGTACGGCACCTGCACCGTCACCGCGGTCGTGGCGTACTTCAGCCGCGAGATCCGGATGACCTCGTCATCGCGCAGTGAGCTGGTCGCCGGCACCGAGACCCGGTCGTGCGGGCCCAGGAAGATCATCGAGGCGCTGATCGCGTCACGCACGGTCGGGCCGGCGCTGCGCACCACCATCTTCTTGCCGTCCAGCAGGAAGGTGACCCGCTTCGGCGAGTCGATGGACAGCGTGGTGGCGCCCCGGTCGAGCCGCATGGAGCGCGACACCGACACCAGGCTGGCCGGGCTGTATCCAAGCTGGCTGAGCGCCTCGCTCACCGAGTCGGCGTTGACCCAGGCGTCACGGCTGACGCCGTCCACGGTCAGGTGCAGCAGGTGGCCCCGGTGGATCACGATGGTGCCGTGGTCGGCGATCGCCGAGTCCAGGTCGGGCGCCACGATGTCGTGGGAGCCGACCTGGATGCCGGCCGCGGACAACGCACCGGAAACCTTGCTTGCAGTGGTGTGGACCTGCTGGTTGGAGCCGTCGATCTGCAGGGCGATGGTCTTCTGGCCCGGGCTGTGTGCCCAGGCCGCCGAGCCGCCGATGACCCCCGCGATCACCAAGCCGTACAGGCCGGTCTTCACGCTGCGACGCAAAAATAAACCCCTCAATATTCGCGGCACGCAAAAGCCGCACTGGTAATGGCCGTTTCGATTGGTCACAGCACCGTAACTGCCACGCGCCGCCTGCGCCAAACATGATCTTGAAAATTTAAGCGCAAAACGGACGTCATACCCCAAAAACCCGGTGCCCGGTGGCAGAAATTGTGTCGCACACCACCGTTTCATCGGTATTTTTTAGTTGCGCGAGCGCTCGCAGTGTGTAAGGAATCAGATACGGAGCGTTCGGACGGCCCCGGTACGGATGCGGCGTGAGAAACGGCGCGTCGGTCTCCACCAGCACCTGCTCCAGCGGTGCCAGTTCGGCGGCCGCTCGCAGCGCCGGGGCGTTCTTGAAGGTGAGCACCCCGGAGAAGGACAGCAGGTAGCCGCGCCGGACGCATTCGGCGGCCATCTCGGCGTCCCCGGAGAACGAGTGGAAGACCACCCCGGCCGGCGGTGCGCCGGCCTCGGCGAGCACCCGCAGCACGTCGGCGTGTGCGTCCCGGTCGTGCACCACCAGCGGCAACCCGGTCCGGGTGGCCAGCTCGATGTGCCGGCGGAAATGCTCCTGCTGCTCGGCCGGCTCGGTCCGCTTCCAGTAGTAGTCCAGCCCGGTCTCACCGACCGCGACCACCTTGGGATGGTCGAGCAGGCGTTCCAGCCGGTCGTAGTCGGCATCGGTCAGCCCGGCCACCTCGGTCGGATGCACCGCCAGCGCGGCGTACACCGCCGGATGCGCGGTCGAGTCCAGGGCGGACTGCCACTCGCCCAGCTCGCAGCCAACATTGATCAGCCGGCTGATGCCGACCGCGGACGCCTGCTCGGCCACCGCCGCGACGAACTCCGCACCGGCCGGCTGGTCGCGAGCAACCAGGCCGGCCCGGTGCGCCATCGCATCCAGGTGGCAGTGCGAGTCGAACACCTCGCCGGCCAGCGGCACCGGCGGTGGCGGCAGCTCCGATGCCGGCTGCGGCACGCCGGTCAGGCCTGCTCCAGCCGGGCCAGCTCGGCGTCCACCACCGACGGCTCGAGCTTGGTGATGATCGGCGTCGGCGCCGCCAGCGGCCGTCCCACCGGCAGTGGCTCGGATGCCCAGCGCGCCTGGGTGGCGTAATCGCCCGTCAGCACCGAGTAGTTCGGCGAGCCGGCCGCGGTCGGCTCGTCCACCTCCACCAGCTCCGGCATCGCGGCCCAGCTGCCGGTGCCGCCGAGTGCCGCGTGCACCTTGCTCGAGATGGACGGCAGGAACGGGGTGAGCAGCGTCTTGACGTCGTCCACCACCTGCAGCGCGGTGTGCAGCACGGTCGCCATCCGCTCCGGGTCGGTGTTCTTCAGCTTCCACGGCGCGGTGTCGGACAGGTATTTGTTCGCCTCGCCCACCACTCGCATCGCCTCGGCCAGCGCGGCCTTCTGCCGGTTCTTCTCGATCAGGCCGCCCACCGTGCCGAACGCGGCTGCCGAGGCGGCCAGCAGGGCACGGTCGGCGTCGGCCAGCTCGCCAGCCGGCGGGATGGCGCCCAGGTTCTTGGCGGTGATCGAGATGGTCCGGTTCACCAGGTTGCCCCAACCGGCGACCAGCTCGTCGTTGTTGCGCCGGACGAACTCGGCCCAGGTGAAGTCGGTGTCCTGGTTCTCCGGGCCGGCCGCGGTCAGGTAGTAGCGCAGCGCGTCGGCGTCGTAGCGCGACAGCATGTCGCCGACGTAGATCACCACGTTGCGTGAGGAGGAGAACTTCTTGCCCTCCATGGTGAGGAACTCCGAGGACACCACGTCGTGCGGCCGGTTCAGCGCGCCGAGCGGCCCCGGCTGGCCGCCCTTGGCACCGATGCCGGAATAGCCGAACAGCATGGCCGGCCAGATCTCGGCGTGGAAGACGATGTTGTCCTTGCCCATGAAGTAGTAGCCCTGGGCGTCCGGGTTCTGCCACCAGGCCCGCCACGCCTCGGGGTCGCCGGTGCGCGCGGCCCACTCGATGGAGGCCGACAGGTAGCCGATGACCGCGTCGAACCAGACGTAGATCCGCTTGTCCGGACGATCCCGCCAGCCGTCCAGCGGCACCGGCACGCCCCAGTCCAGATCCCGGGTGATGGCCCGCGGCTTGAGGTCGTCCAGCAGGTTCAGCGAGAACTTCTGCACGTTCGGACGCCAGTGCTGCTGGCCGCGCAACCAGTCCGAGAGCACCTCGCTGAAGGCCGGCAGGTCCAGGAAGAACTGCTCGGTGTCCACGAACCGTGGCGTCTCCCCGTTGATCCGCGAGCGGGGCTCGATCAGGTCGATCGGGTCGAGCTGGTTGCCGCAGTTGTCGCACTGGTCACCGCGGGCGCTGGGGAAGCCGCAGATCGGGCAGGTGCCCTCGATGTAGCGGTCCGGCAGCGTCCGGCCGGTGGACGGGCTGATCGCGCCGAGTTCGGTGCGGGAGAAGATATAGCCGTTGTCCAGCAGGCCGATGAACAGGTCCTGGGTCACCCGGTAGTGGTTGCGGGTGGTGGTCCGGGTGAACAGGTCGTAGGACAGTCCCAGCTGCTGCAGGTCCTTGGCGATGACCAGGGCGTTGCGGTCGGCCAGCTCGCGCGGCGAGACGCCCTCCCGCTCGGCCTGCACCTGGATCGGGGTGCCGTGCTCGTCGGTGCCGGAGACCATCAGCACCCGGTTGCCAGCCATCCGGTGGTAGCGGGAGAACACGTCGGACGGCACGCCGAAGCCGGCGACGTGCCCGATGTGACGCGGCCCGTTGGCATACGGCCAGGCCACCGCGGTCAGCACATGGGAGGACATAAGCCAAGCCTAGTGACGAACGCCAGCGAGTTGACGATGGCCGGCGCCACCCACAATGCGGCGCACCCTACGATCGGTGGGGTGACGACAGCGACCCTGGCGGCGGATCCGCCCGCCGCCGCATCGCTGCCGCCGGCCTCCGCCCGGGTGCTGCCGCCCGGCCTGCGCACCTGGCGGGCCACCTCGCCGCTGGCCGCGTGGGGTTGGGCGCTGCTCGTCACCGCCATCGCGGCCGGCACCCGGTTCTGGGCACTCGGCTTTCCCGGCTCCAAGAGCTTCGACGAGGTCTACTACGCCACCGAGGCGCAGGAGATGCTGCGGTACGGCTACGAGGACAACCGGGACTACATGTTCATCGTGCATCCGCCACTGGGCAAGTGGCTGATCGCGTTCAGCTCGGCGGTCTTCGGCAACGACTCGCTCGGCTGGCGGGTGGCCCCGGCGCTGGCCGGCACCCTGGCCGTGCTGATCCTGGCCCGGCTCGGCATGCGGATGTTCCACTCGGTGCTGCTGGGCAGCCTGGCCGGCGGCCTGCTGGCGCTGGAGGGCATCTCGCTGGTGATGTCCCGGGTGGCGCTGCTGGACATCTTCCTGCAGTTGTTCGTGCTGGCCGGCTTCGCCGCCCTGGTTGTGGACCGCGACCAGCTGCGGGACCGGCTGGCCGGACTGTACCTGGCCGGGGTGGATCTGACCTACGGGCCGCCCCGACTCGGGCCACGGCCGTGGCGGCTGGCCGGCGGGGTGCTGCTCGGGCTGGCGTTCGCGGTGAAGTGGAGCGCGCTGTCGTTCTGGGGCGGCTTCGCCCTGCTGTCGCTGCTCTGGGACCGCGGCGCGTTCGCCAGCGCCGGCGTCGAGCAGCCGACGCTGGCGGTGCTGCGCCGCTCGCTGCTGCCGGCCGGCTTCTCCCTGGTGGTCTCGCCGCTGTGCGCCTACTTCCTCAGCTGGACCGGCTGGTTCGTCGGGGAGAACTCCTGGAACCGGCACTGGGGCGACAGCCACCCCGGCACCGGCCTGTTCGCCCTGCTGCCGTCCGGCTTCCGCAGCCTGCTGGACTACCACCATCAGGCCTATGAGTTCCACAGCCACCTCTACGACCCGCACCCGTACAAGGCGAACCCGTGGTCGTGGCTGATCCTGGGCCGGCCGATCTCGTTCTACGCCCCGCAGGGGGTGACCGGCTGCGGCACGTCCAACTGCACCCGGGAGATCCTGTGCATCGGAACCCCCGTCATGTACTGGGCGTTCGTGCCGGTGCTGCTCTGGCTGCTCTGGCACTGGGCCACCACCCGGGACTGGCGGGCCGGAGCGGTGTGGATGGCGTTCCTGGCCGGCTGGGTCGTCTGGCTGCAGAACACCCGGCGGACCGGCTTCCTGTTCTACATGACCCCGCTGATGCCGTTCCTGGTGCTGGGCGTGACGCTGGCGATCGGCGTGCTGCTCACCCGGACACCGGCCGAACAGGCCCGAGGCGAGGCAGGGCGGGCAGCGGGCCTGGCCGACGTGGCCGACGGCGAGGTGCGCACGGTCGGGCTGCGCGAATGGATCACCATCCAGGGCCTGACGCTCGGCTACCTGCTCCGGATCGGGCTGGTCACCCTGTGGCTGGGCGCGGTGGTGGCCGACTTCGTGTGGATGTGGCCGATCTTCACCGGCGGCCTGCTGACCAACGCCCAGTGGCATATGCGGATGTGGTTCCCGAGCTGGATCTGAGCACGCCCGGAACGCCACCGCCTGCGTCGGTGATACTGGTAGCAAGCCGGCTGCAGGCACCCGTCGGGAACTCCGGCCGGCAGCGCGATCGTTCCACCAGCAGTGGTTGACCAGCAGTCCCGCCGCCGGACGGCTCGCCCGGTGGCTGCCGAGAGCGAGGTTCAGCAGTGGCCATATCGGCGAACATCCCCCGCCCGGGCTTGGATCTGGAGTTCCCGCTGTCGCTCGGGGTGTATGACAGCTATGCGCAGGCCCAGAAGGTGGTCGACTTCCTGTCCGACAACAACTTCGAGGTGCAGCAGGTAGCCATCGTCGGCACCGAACTAAAGACGGTGGAGCGGGTCACCGGCCGGCTCACCCGGGGGAAGGCGGCCGCGGCCGGCACGGTGTCCGGCTTCTGGATGGGGCTGTTCGTCGGGCTGGCGTTCTTCCTCTTCGCCACCGGCAACGGCCTCGGCTTCCTGATCAGCACGCCGATCCTGGGCGCAGTCTTCGGCCTGATCTGGAGCCAGATCGGCTTCACCGCGGTCACCCGGGGCGGTACCCGGGACTTCTCCTCGGTGAGCCAGGTGGTTGCCACCAAGTACGAGGTGCTGGTCGAGCACCGCTTCTTCGAGGCGGCGCAGCAGTTGCTGACCACCATGCACTGACCGCCGACGGGCCTGCGGGCGCCCTGCCGGGCTAGTAGATGCAGCCGCCCTGGGCGGCGTTGGTGGTCACCGTGCCGTCCGAGCCGCTCGGCGCGTTCGAGGGCGAGTTGGAACTGCCGGCTGGCATCAGCGACTTCACCTGCACCCCGTTGTTGCCGAGCACCAGCGTGACCGAGCTGACCTTGGTGCTCTCGCTGAGGGCCGCTCCTGGCACCGCCGCGGCAACCGCCTTGGCCGCGCTCTCGGCGCCCTTCGGGTAGTCGATGACGGTCCTGGCGACCACGTCCGTGGTCGCACCCGGGATGGTGGTGTGGAAGCCGAGCTTCTGCAGCGCGGCGGCGTTGGTCTGCTCCAGGCCGTTGGAGTTGGTGTCGTTGACCACGGCGACCGTCACCGTGCTCGGGTCGGCGGCCTTGGCCTTCTGCAGCGGCGTGAGCGTGACGTTGCCGATCAGCCGGTTGATGAAGTCCGGCATCGCCGCGGTGTTCACCATCACCACGTCGCCCACCCCGTCCACCGTCTGCTCCCCGCTCAGCGGAATGGTGGTGAAGGTGACGTTGCCGGCTGACAGGTTCTGCATCTGCTGGGCCAGCTTGATCGGATCCAGATCCTGGTCCATGGTCAGCGAGTTCTTGATCGCGTTAAGCAGGTTCTGCAGCTTGATCGGGTTGAGCAGGGTGCCGCCGGAGACCAGCTTGCGGAACACCGCGGACAGGAAGTACTGCTGCCGCTTGATCCGGTCCAGGTCGCCGTGCGGCAGCCCGTGCCGTTGCCGGACGAAGGCGAGCGCCTGCAGGCCGGAGATCTTGGTGACGACGCCCGGCTTGATGTTGATGCCGGTGTAGTTCGAGACGAAACTGCCGTTCTCGTACCCGGAGTTGACGCCATTGGCGGTCTCGCCGGTGAACTTCGCCCCCCTCGCGCCATCGATCAGGCACACCGGCACGCCGCCGATGGCGTTGGAGATCCGGTAGAAGCCGAGCAGATCCACCTGCACGAAGTGGTCGATCTTCAGTCCGGTCAGCTCCTCGATGGTGGTCTCCAGCAGCGAGGCACCAGCCGCCTTGCTGCCGTGGCCATCGTTGACCCCGTCCGGATAGGCGGCGTTGAGCTTGGCCTTGCCGTGGCCAGGGATGCTGACATAGGAGTCGCGGGGGAACGAGAGCACCGTCGCCTTGCTGCCGTCGGCCGGCACGTGCAGCAGCATCATGGTGTCGGTGTTGTAGGAGCCGCCATCCTTGGTGGTGTTCAGCTGGGCCAGCTCGGCGTTGGTCGCCGTGTCCCGGTCGTCGTTGCCGACGATCAGGATGTTCTGCGCGCTGCCGTCGATGTTGGGTACGTGGGAGTTGCTGCTGATCTGCAGCCGCTTGATGTTGGCGTTGAAGTTGCGGTACGTCGCCCAGGCCCAGCCGCTGCCCAGCACCACCGCCAGCGACAGCGCGGCGGCCACGATCTTGACCCCGAGCAGGGCGCCGTGCACGGTGGCCCGGCTGTTCCGGCGGCGTCGCTCGGCCGCCCGCCGGGCACTGCGCCCGCGCGGATCGAGGTGCGGCGGCAGGTTGGCTTGGTCGTACCCGGCGGCTGGCTGTGGCCGCTGGGATCGTGCCGGGCGGCCACGCCGCGGATCCAGGTGCGGGGGCAGGTCGCCGGAGCCACGGTCGGAGTCCACCCGTCGAGTCTACGGTTCACCGGGGAAGTAATTGGCCTGGCCGCTAAGAAGCCGCTAAGAAGCCACTAAGTCTTGGCTCAGTCGATGTTGCGCTTCAGTCGATGTTGCCCAGCGCGGCGCCGACCTCGAGTTCGTCCTCCCGCTCCAGCCGGTCCAGTGCGGTCGGCTCCGGCTGAGCGATCAGTCCGCGATCTGCGGCATCCAGCGCACGGTGCACGGTGGAAAGCACCACCGCCGCCAGCACCACCGTCGCCGCGCCGAGCACGAACGGCACGTGCGCGTTGTAGTGCTCCACCAGCTTGCCGGCCGCGAACGGCGCCAGGCCGCCGCCGATGAACCGGACGAAGCCGTAGGTGGCCGAGGCAACCGGCCGTTCCACCGGCGCGATGCTCATCACCGCGGTGGTGACCAGGGTGTTGTTCACCCCGATGAACGCGCCGGCCACGATCACGGCGAGGATCACGACCAGCCGGTTGTCCGGGAAGATGCCGATCAGCAGCAGGTCTGCGCCCATCAGCACGAAGTTGCCGTACAGGGTGCGCGGCGTGCCGAACCGGGCCTTGAGCCACGGCGCGCCCCAGATCGCGAAGATGGCCACCAGCACGCCCCAGCCGCAGAACACCAGGCCGAGCTTGGGCGGGCTGGAGATCCGCATCAGGAACGGCGAGTAGCCAAGCAGGGTGAAGAAGCCCCAGTTGTAGAGCAGGCCGACCACGCTGGTGGTGGCCAGGCTGCGGTGCCGCAGCGCCAGGATCGGCTCGCGCAGCCGCTGCCGGCGGGCCGGTTTGGGGGTCGGCGGTAGCAGCACCAGGGTCGCGATCAGGGCGATCGCCATCAGCACCGAGACGCCGTAGAACGGCCCGCGCCAGGAGATGCCGCCCAGCTCGCCGCCGAGCAGCGGGCCGAGCGCGATGCCGACGCCCAGCGCGGTCTCGTACAGCACGATGGCGCCGTTGAAGCCGCCGCTGGCCGAGCTGACGATGACGGCCAGCGAGGTCGCGATGAACAGGGCGTTGCCCAGCCCCCAGCCGGCCCGGAAGCCGACGATGCCCTCGATCGAGCCGGACTGCCCGGCCAGGAACGCGAACACCACGATCAGCACCAGGCCGCTGATCAGGGTCCGCTTGGCGCCCAGCAAGCTGGACACCCATCCGGTGATCAGCATGGCGACCGCGGTGACCACCAGGTAGCTGGTGAACAGCAGTTCCACGTCGCTCGGCGAGGCGTGCAGCTTGTCGCGCAGCGAGGCCAGGATCGGATCGACCAGGCCGATGCCCATGAAGGAGATGACGCAGGCCAGCGCGACCGCCCAGACCGCCTTGGGCTGGGAGAACGGGCTGCTGGCGGGTGACGAGTGGTTCATCGGGGGTTTCCTCTGTCGGAATTGGAGCAAAGCTCGTTCAGTGCGTCCAGGGCGCCTAGCAGCGCCGCGCGGTGCTCGGCGGACAGCCGGACGATGTCGGCCCGGATCGCCTCGGTGCGGGCACGGTGCCGGTCGGCCAGCACGGACCGGCCGGCGTCGGTGATCCGCACCAGGGTGGCCCGGCCGTCGGTGGGGTCGGAGAACCGCTCGGCCAGCGCGTCGTTGACCAGCCGGCCCACCAGCGTGGTCATGCCGGGCTGGCTGACCCCCTCGCCCGTCGCTAGGTCCGAGATCCGCTGCGGACCGTGCTCATTGAGCGTGTCCAGGGTGGTGATGCTGGTGGCGCTCAGCCGGCTCGGCGCCTTCCGGCGGGCCCACAGCAGCATCCGGTCGAGCGTGTCGGCGATGGCGAACTCATCGGCATCGGTGGCAAGCATGCCTCAACTGTATTGCTGAGTTATATAAGTCAGCAATGTATCCCGGCTCACTGAGCCGGGCCGAGCCGGCTCAGCCGCTCAGAGCGACTCCAGCGGCACCGACGGATCGGCCAGCCGCTCCCGATCGACCGTGCGCTTGCTGCGGATCAGGGCCTTGATCGGGTCGGTGACGTCCCAGACGTTGACGTTCATGCCGGCGATCACCCGGCCACCGGACAGCCAGAACGCGATGAACTCCCGGCCGGCCCGGTCGCCGCGGAAGACCACCTCGTCGTAGCCGCCCGGCTCGACGTAGCCGAGGTATTCCATGCCGAGGTCGTACTGGTCGGAGTAGAAGTAGGGCAGCTCGTCGTAGGTCGCGCTCTCGCCGCGCATGGAGCGTGCCGCGGTCGCCGGCTGCTTCAGCGCGGTTGCCCAGTGCTCCACCCGGATCCGCTTGCCGTAGAAGGGTGACTGGGCATTGGCGACATCACCGCAGGCGACGATGTCCGGATCGGAGCTGACCAGCGAGGCATCCACCAGCACCCCGTTGTCCACCTCGAGGCCAGCCTCGGCGGCCAGCTGCGCGGCGGGCGCGACGCCGACCGCGACCAGCACCGCGTCGCCGTCCAGCACCGTGCCGTCGGCCAGCCGCAGCCCGGCCGCGCGGCCGTCGGAGACCACCACCTCGGCAAGCTTCGCGCCGAGCCGCAGGTCAACCCCGTGCTCGCGATGCAGGTCGGCGAAGACGGTGGCCAGTTCCGGGCCGAGCACCCGCAGCAGCGGCAGCTCGGCCGCTTCCACGATGGTGACCTCCACCCCCGCCTGGCGAGCCACTGCCGCGACCTCCATGCCGATCCAGCCGGCGCCGATGACCAGCAGCCGGCGGATGCCGGTGAAGGACTCGGCCAGCGCATCGGAGTTGACGACGGTGCGCAGCATGTGCACGTTCGGCGCGTCGAGGCCGGCCAGCGGCAGCGAGCGCGGGTTCGCTCCGGTGGCCAGCAGCAGCTTGCGATAGCCGAGCTCGCCGCCGTCGGAGAGCCGGAGCCGGTGGCCGGCCCGGTCGATCGCGGTCACCGTGGTGCCGGCCCGCAACTCCACCTCGTTGTCGGCATACCAGTTCTCCGGATGCACGTACGCCTTCTCCAGCGGCTGGGAACGCGCCAGGTAGCCCTTGGACAGCGGCGGCCGCTCGTACGGCCGGTGCCGCTCGCTGCCGAGCAGGGTCAGCCGCCCGTCATAGCCCTGGGCACGCAATGCCTCGGCGGCCTTGCCGCCGGCCAGGCCGGCACCTACCAGAACGAAGCCGTCGTCCATCCCATACCTCCAGCTGGCGCTCAGCGCACCCCGTCTCACACTCTCTCACGAACCAGGCGGGAGCTCGGTTCAAGGCGGACGCCCACATCGGACCGGCCGGGCCGAGCGGGCGGACGGATAAGCCCAGCCGAGCGGGGCGGATGGATAAGCCCCCGAGCGGGGCGGACGGATCAGGCTCCGCCGGGCCGGGCGGACGGATCAGGCTCCGCCGGTCGAGATCGCCGCGTGCTCGGCAGCCAGCCGCGGAGCTAGCTCGGCTCGGATCTGGCTGTCGAGCTCACCGGCGGTGGTGCCGCGCCGCCGGGTGATCACGTCCACCAGCGCGACGTGCCAGAACTCCTCGATCCGGTCGCACCAGGCACAGTCGTTGCGCCGGTGCTCGTCGGGATGGGCAAGACCGGCATGCAGCTGCGCGCCGTACATGGCCAGGTCGAACAGGGCGTCCACCGAGCGCCAGGCGACCTCGTCGCCGTGCACGATGAGCCCGTCCGCCCGGCCATAAAGATCGTCGCTGTGCAGGATTCGGGCCGCGTACAACTGCGGCGCCGCATCATGGGAAGGCCGAATGCCATCGCTCCACAGCTCCTGCCGGGCCGCGAGCAGCGCGTCGGCGCCATTCGCGGAGCGGAGATGGCCGATCGGCCGGTCAGTCATGTTTTTCAGAATATCGAAACCGCATTCGAAATAGCCAGTGATCCGCGTCCATTTGTGAACGAAATTTCGCAGTCAGCAGTTGCATCGCAGGAATCCCGCTGTTCGCGTTTAGCGTTACTCGCAAAGGAAGTTCTCACACGCGGGCCCCGGGTGAACCGCACGAAGCATTTATCGGAAGCGGCTATCGAGAACTCAAAAGATTATGCGCCCGCATTATTGCCACCTTTCCTGGCAACGGTACGGAATTGCAACTATGGCGATGACCGAATGGGGCTGGCCGGCACAGTTCTACCTTCGCAAACGCTTCCCATGCCCGGACGCTCCAGCGATGGCACCATTCCGCCAATACGGGCGGCATCGCTCGCGCCGATCCAGGCAGCCACGCCATGAGGAGCAACAATGCTGAGGAACAGCACCCGAACCGCCGCGCTGGTGATCGCAACCCTGCTCACCGGCGCCCTGCTGCAGCCGGCGAGCGCCACGGCAGCAACCGTCCCTCCGGCCATCGTCGCGGGCGGCACGCTCACGGTGCAGTACATCCCGGACGAGCAGTCCCCGATGAACTACGAGATGGACAGCGCCAACCACATGTCCTGGATGAAGACCTACGCGGTGCCGGTGCAGAACGTGACCACTCCCGCGACCGCCACGCTCGCCGCCAACGACCTGGCCACCAACCACTACGTCTACCGCACCACCGGCGACGCGCAGAAGTACGACCTGCCGCCGGATCCGGACAACCTGAGCTCCTACCACTTCATGCCGGGCGCGCAGTACATCGGCAGCCACGGCGACCTCAACCTGGTCGCCGGCCAGCAGATCGGCATGGTCTGCCAGAGCGGCAGCGGGCAGCTTTTGGCGGTGTTTCAGACGTATATTCAGGGCGCCACGCACACCTTCGCGGGCTGGCTCAGCGCAGCCGAATGGGCCGACGTCACCATCACCGGTGGCTCCCTCGGCACCTGCTGAGCGGCCGGCCGGACCGGAACGGGGAGATGGGGCGGTGCCGGACCGGATCCAGCTGCGGCGCAGCCGGGGCTGGCGCAAGCCCGCCGGTGCGATCGTGGTGGCCCGGCCAACCAGGTGGGGCAACCCGTTCGTGGTCGGGCAGCGGATCGACGGCGTGCTGGTGGCGGACCGGGCGCAGTCGGTGGCCCGGTACCGCGAGCTGATGGCCCGATCCCCGCAGCGCTGCGCCGAGGCGCGGTCCGAGCTGGCCGGCCGGGACCTGGCCTGCTGGTGCCCGCTGGTCAACCCGGACGGCAGCCGCGGCCCGTGCCATGCCGACGTGCTGCTGGAGATCGCCAACTCCCAGCACTGGCCGTAGGTCACCAGGCAGCGCGGCTGGGAACTCGTGCCCTCGGGCGGGCATAGCATGGGGGCCGGCCGAGCGGGGGGTGCGCTGCGATGTTGTATCTGGACGAGCGCTGCGGCGCCTGGCAGGTCGGCGAGGATCCCGATCGCGGTGCCGTCCGGTTCCGGGTATTCCTGCCCGCTGGCCCCGATCCGCGGATCAGTTCCATCCGGGTGGCCGGCGACTTCCAGGCCCAGCTGGGCGGCAACGCCTGGGACTTCGCCAACGGCATCGCGCTGGAGGCCGACCGCGGTGACCCGCGCGGTCAGTTCTGGACCGCGACCATCGGCCCGCTGCCCAAGGGCTTCTACGAGTACAAGTACCTGGTCACGTTCGCCGACGGCAGCGTCCGCTACGTCAGCGACCCGTGCGCGCGCTACGGCGGGCGTTCGAACCAGAACGCCGCGGTGGTGGTGGGCGGCAACCGGCTCGCCGGCACCCCGGTCACGCCGCTGGCCGGTGGGCGCAAGCCGCTTGCCGACCTGGTCGTCTACGAGCTGATGATCGACGACTTCACCGCGCAGGATCGCGGCGACCGGGCACCGCTGGATCTCGTGCGCGATCGGCTGGACTTCCTGGCCGGACTCGGCTTCAACGCGATCCTGTTCATGCCCTGGACGGCCTGGCGGAACCGGAGCTTCGACTGGGGCTACGCGCCGTTCCAGTACTTCGCTGTCGAGTCCCGGTACGCCGACGAGGCCGATCATCCGGAGGACAGGCTGATCTGGCTGCGGGAGCTGGTCAACGCCTGCCACGCCCGCGGCATCCACGTGATCATGGACGGCGTCTACAACCACACCAGCACCGACTTTCCGTACCCGCAGTTCTACCTGCGGCCAGCCGACTGCCCGTTTACCGACCGGGCCTTCGGCGGTGAGTTCGTCGGCCTGCAGGATCTGGACTTCGCCAACGACTGCACCCTGGAATTCATCACCGACGTCTGCCGGTACTGGATCGACACGTTCGGCATCGACGGAATCCGCTTCGACAACACGGTGAACTACTACGTGCCGGGCACGCTGGCCGGCTTGCCCGAGGTGCTGTCGTCGGTCCAGAACTGGCTGGATGCGCGGGGCGAGGCCAACTTTTCGCTCACCCTGGAGCACATCCAGTCCGACGCCGCCCAGGTCACCAACGCCACCGTGGCCACCAGCTTCTGGGACAACTCGCTGCTGGAGCTGGCCTTCTCCGAGTCGGCGCCGGACGGCCGGATCGACAGCCGGCTGCTGAACGCGCTGAACAACCGCCGGTGGCTCTCGCCGGGCAAGGTACCCACCCTGTACCTGGGCAACCACGACCACTCGCAACTGGCCGGCCGGCTCAGCCTGCTGGACCGGCATTCCGGCGAGACCGGCCGCTGGTGGCTTGCCCAGCCGTGGCTGATCGCGCTGTACGCATCGACCGCGGTGCCGCTGATCCCGAACGGCCAGGAATTCGGCGAGAACCACTGCCTGCCCGAGGACGATCACAACACCTCGCGCCGGGTGGCGTCCCGGCCGCTGCGCTGGCAGTTCGCCGACGACCCGATCGGCACTTCGCTGCGGGCCCTGCACGGCGCGCTGGGCCGGGCCCGGCAGGAGCATCCGGCGCTGCGCTCGGAGCTGATGTACCCCTCGGACTGGGCGACCTGGCAGACCCGGTTCGATCCCACCGGCGTCGGGGTGGACGTGGACCGGCAACTGGCCATCTTCCACCGTTGGGCGCCGCTGGCAGACGGCGGTGTGGAGAACGTGGTGGTGCTGCTCAACTTCTCCGACACCCCGCAAACCGTGACGGTGCCATTCCCGACACCGGGCCGATGGTCGGACCTGCTGGCCGGCTTCGACGGATCCGGGGCGCAGTGGTCGATCGACCTCGGCGGCTACACCGGTGAAATTCCGGTCGGATCGCATTGGGGACGGCTGCTCTGGCGGATCAACCGCTGAGCCGGGCGCGGGTAGCCCGTTAGCGGTGCCCATTAACGGTGCCCATTAGCAAGGGCTGGCCGCATCCGAAGGCCGATGTTACGGTTATCCCAATTGCGTATTCGCACGAAGTCGCGGACGAAAGGCGTTGCTATTTCATGCGGCAAGTACTTGCTGATCGCAACGCCCGCCTCTATTTCCTCGGCCAGTCGCTGTCCATTTTCGGAGACAGTTCGCTCTGGCTGGCGGTCAGCATCTGGGTCAAGGTACTCACCGGCAGCAACGCCCAGGCCGGCTTCATCGTCGCCGTGTTCGTGCTCGGCACCCTGTTCGCGCCGCTGTGCGGCATGCTGGCCGACCGGATGCGCCGCCGCCCGCTGCTGATCGCAGCCAACCTGGTCAGCGCCGTCTACCTGCTGACCCTGCTGATGGTTGACGGACGGTCGGACATCTGGCTGCTGTACCTGGTGATGTTCGTCTACGGCGTGGGAAACGGGCTGTTCGACGCCGCCCAGGCGGCGATCATCCCGGATCTGATCACCGGCGACGTGCTGCCGGAAGTCAATGCCATGCTGCAGACGGCCCGGCGCGGCTCGCGGCTGCTCTCGCCGCTGGTCGGTGCCGGGATGTTCAGCGCCTTCGGCGCGCACTCGGTGGTGCTGCTGGACTCGGCCTCCTTCGTGATCGCCGCACTGGTCATGTGGCGGCTGCAGATCGACGAGGAACGCCCGGAGCCGACCGAGAACCGCTGGTGGCCGGAGTTCACCGCCGGCGCCCGGCACATCTTCGCCGAACCCGCGCTGCGCAGGATGACCATCGCCAACTTCACCGCGATGGCGGTCTGGGGCATCTACGAACCCTGCTACTTCGCCGTGCTGGACAGCGTGCACCACAGCCCCAGCTTCTTCGGCGTGCTGATGACGCTGCAGGGCGTCGGCTCGGTGATGTCCGGGCTGATCACCGCGATGGTGGTGCGCCGGCTGGGCGAGACGCTCACCGTGGCGGCCAGCATGGTGATGTTCGCACTCGCCTCGCTGCTGATGATCCCGCCGTCGCTGACCTGCGCGCTGATCGGCAGCTTCCTGATCGGGTTCGGTCTGCCCTGGATCCTGGTCGGCTTCACCACGTTGATCCAGCGCGGCACGCCGTCCCGGCTGCGCGGGCGGGCCTACGCCGCCTTCGACGTGATCACCAACACCCCGCAGATGGCCTCGACCGGCTACGGGGCCGCGCTGATCATCGTGGTCGACTACCGGCTGCTGCTGCTGGCCATGGTGCTGGTGTTCCTCGGCTCCGGTGCCTACCTGCTGCCCGGCGCCCGGGTCGGCCTGCACGAATCGGAGTTGGCCGGGGTGGACACCCGGGAGCCGGCCGAGCAGGCGGTCGGCAACGTGCTGGAGGGATCGGTCATCAACACCACCGACCGGGCACCGAGCTAGCTGAGGGTGTCCGGAACCGGAGCCGCCTGGGCCGCGCTGCTGGTGCTCGCGGTGGCATTGGCCGCCACGCTGCGCAGCCTGGCCACCCCGCGCCCCCGAAGTCGTACCGGCGGCTTCGCCCTCGATCGGGCGCTGGCCCACGTCGCGGCGATCGCCGCACGCCCGCACCCGGCCGGCAGCGAGCCGAACGCCGCGGTCGCCGAATACCTGCTGGCCCGGCTGGCCGAACTCGGCATGGCAACCTCGCTGGACACCACCACCGCCCTGCGGGTGCCCCGGACCGGCCTGCCGGTACTGGCCCGGGTGGCGAACATTTCGGCCTCGGCGCCAGGGGATCCGGCGCTGGCCAGCGTCGTGCTGATGGCGCACTACGACTCGGTGGCGACCGCGCCCGGAGCGGCCGACGATGCCGCCGGCGTGGCAACCGTGCTCGAGGTCGCCCGTGCCCTGCTCGCCGACCCGGCACCGCGTGGCTCGCTGCACGTGCTGCTGACCGATGGTGAGGAAATCGGCCTGCTCGGGGCACGCGCCGCGCTGGCCGGCTGGTTGGCACCGGACGGTCCCCAGCTGGCTCCGGAATCCACCGTGGTGCTGAACTTCGAGGCGCGCGGGGTCAGCGGTCCGGCGATCATGTTCGAGACCTCGACCTCCGGCCGGATGGTGCGCCTGCTCGCCGGCGCTCGCCGTCCGATCGCCACCTCGGTGGCGGCCGAGGTGTACCGGCGACTGCCCAACAACACCGATTTCACCGAGGTTGCCGAGGCCGGCTATGACGGGTTGAACTTCGCGCTCATCCGCGGCTCGGCGTACTACCACACGGCCGGTGACCAGCCGGATCGGCTGTCGTCGGGCAGCCTGGCGCATCTGGGCGAAGTGGCCCTGCACGCGAGCCGGCGGGCGCTGTCCGTGCCGTCCGGAACGCCGTCCGAGCCGGCCGTTGCGCCAGCCGGAACGCCTACCGGAACGCCTACCGGAACGCGGGAGGAGCCAGCCGGGACAGGCACCGCGCGGGACGGCAAGCCGTCCGGCTTCGGGCCGATCGCTGCCGGCACCGTGCACTTCCCGGTGCTCGGCCGGCTGGTGCGCTATCCGGGTTGGCTGTCCGCGCTCTCGGTGGGGGCGGCCGCTGCGACCTACTCGGCGGCGACCGTATTCGCCGTCCGCGGCGGGGTGTCGCTGCCGCGCGCCGGACTGGCCGCGGCAGGCGTGCTGGGCCTGATCGCGGTGGCGGCGATGCTCGGCGTTGCCTTCTGGCGGCTGGCGGTCGGCGTCCGGCCGGAGCTGACGTCGTTCGAGTTCGGCGACAGCTACCGCTCCGGCTGGTTCTCCGCCGGCATGCTGGCGCTGGTTGGCGGCGTGGTGCTGGGAACCGGCATCGGGTTGCGTGCGCTGGCCGGGCGCGCCGGCCTGCTGCTGGCCTGCGGCGCGGTGCTGGTGCTGCTCGCGCTGCTGTGCGCCGTGCTCGCACCGGGCGCGGCCTACCTATTCGGCTGGCCCCCGCTGCTGGCCTCGCTGGTGCTGCTGGCCGGCGTGCGTGGTGGCCGGATCGCCGACGGTGCGTGGCTGCCGGCCGGTTTCGTCACCGCGCTGGCCGCCACCCTGCTGTTCGTTCCGATCGTGGTGCTGCTGCTGCCGACCAACGGCGTGGCCGGGCTGCCGGCACCGCTGGCGCTGCTGGTGCTGCCGGTGCTGGCCGGTTACCTGACCGCGCTGCCGGTGCTGGCCGGCGTGGCCACCGCAATCGGCTCGGGCGTCCTGCTGGTAGCCGGAATCGCCCTGCTTGCCAGTGGATTCGCGATCGACCGGATCGACGCCGAGCATCCACAGCACACCGGCCTGTGCTATCTGAGCGACGAGCGGGCCCGGTGGTTGAGCACCGATCGCCGGCCGCCGGCCTGGACCCGGCAGTTCGTCGGCACCGAGCGGATGCCGACGGCGGAGTCGGGATGGTTAGGCCCGGCCGGCCTGCCCCGCACCGTGCTGGTGGGCGCCGCACCCAGCGTGTCGGTGGCCGAGCCTCGCTGGAGCTGCCGGGAGGAGCCGGACGGTGCCGGCCGGCGGATTCTGCTGCGGTTACTGCCCAGCGTGCCGGGCGGCGCGCTCTGGGTGCGCTGGCAAGGGATCGGCGCCGAGGAGTTCCGGCAGGGTCCGCCGGCCGGCCGGCTGTTGGAGCTGGTGGTGGATGGTGTGACGGTGCCCTGCGACGTCCAGCCGCCCGGGTTCGGTTGCTGGGCGGTGCCGGCCGACGGCATCGAGGTCCGGCTACGACTGGCCGACCGCCAGCCACTGGAACTGGAACTGGCCGCGCACAGCGACGGCCTGCCCGCCGAGTTGTGCCCGGAGCTACCCGCCGAGCTGACCTGGGGCGCCACCTACACCCGGGTCACCGTGCGCCACCGGCGGCTCGTCCTCTGACCGGCACGACACTGGCACCCCCTGTCGTATCCGATTGCCCCGCACGCCGCCGCCTTTCGTATCCGATTTACTCGCACGCCGCCGCCTTTCGTATCCGATTTGCTCGCCAGGGCGTGCGAATCGGATACGAAACCGGCAGCGCTAGCCGAGCAGCTCCTCGGCGACCAGGTCGTAGAGCACTTCGGTGGGTCCGGCCGCCAGGGTGGCTGCCCGGGAGTCGCGCATTAGCCTGGCTGCGGCGGCATCGTCGAGGTAGCCGGCCGCGCCGGACAGTTGCAGGCAGGCGTCGGCCGCTCGGCTGGCCAGCTCGGTGGCATACACCTTGGCCATCGAGCATTCGGCCACCGGCAGGCGACTGGAGTCGAAGGCTCGCCCGGCGCGCGCCACCAACTCCCGGGCCGCGACCAGCTCGGTGGCCAGTGCCGCGATCCGGTGCCGCACCACCTGGAAGTCGGCCAGCCGCTGGCCGCGCACCGTCCGGCTGCGAACCCGATCGACCAGTATCTGCAGGCAATACTCCGTTCCGCCCAGGGCCAGCGCGGCAGCGGCCAGCCGCTCGTACTGCAGGGCGTACATCAGCAGCAGGAAGCCGCCGCCGGCCCGGCCGATGACCTGCCGCTCGGGCACCCGCACCTCGGCGAGACTCAACTCGGCGATGGCGGCCGAGCGCCAGCCGAGGGTGCGCTGCGGCGTGACGGTCAAGCCCGATGAGTCGGCCTCGACCACCAGCAGCGACAGGCCGGCCGAGCCGGCGCGGGGTTCGCCGGTCCGGCAGGCGAGCACGAAGTAGTCCGCGCAGCTGCCGTTGACCACCATGGTCTTGGTGCCGGTGACCAGGTAGTCGGTGCCGTCCCGGACGGCCCGGGTGGCCAGCCCGGCCAGGTCGGATCCGGCGTCCGGCTCGGAGATGGCCAGCCCCGCCACCCGCTGCCCGGCCAGCGCCGGCGTGAGGTACTCCCGCTGCAGGGACGGATCGGCGTACTCGCCCAGATACCGGTTGGCCATGTAGGCATGCACCGCGACCGCGGTCCGGAAGCCCGCATACCCGGTCCGGCCGAGCTCGGTCAGGAAGGCCACTGAGTGCGACAGCGGCGCACCGGCTCCGCCGAGCCGCCGCGGGTAGTCCAGCCCGAGCAGGCCGAGCCGGCCGAGCTCGTGCCACACCTCGGCCGGCACCGCGCACCGGCGCTCCCAGTCCTCGCCGGCCGCTGCCAACTCGGTGAGGACGCCTCGCACTGCCGCGACGAACCGCGGCTCGGCCAGCTCGGCCCAGGCCGGCGGGTCGGCCTTGGCCGGCGGGTCGGCCTTGGCCGGCGGGTCGGCCGGCACCTCCAGCTCGGCCGGCAACCTGGGCAGGTCAGCCGGCAACGCCGGCGTCCTTCCCGGCCAGCGCGTCGGCCAGCACGGCCAGCACCGCGGCCCGCTCGGTATGCGGGAAGAAGTGATTGCCGGCGAACTCCACGTGCCGGTAACCGGCTTCGGCGAACTCCTGCCAGCGCTGGCAATTGGCCACCGGCGCGACCGGGTCCGCCCGGCCACTGAGCACCAGCAGCGGCACGTCGACCGGCCGGGGCGGACGCTGCGGCCAGCTCTCGGCCAGCAGCAGGTCGGCCCGTACCGTCGGCAGCATCAGGTCGAACACGTCGCTGTCAACCACCTCGGCGGGCAGCGCGCCGTAGCCGCGCAACCCGGCCAGCAGCTCCGACCGGGGCAGTTCGGCCAGGTCCGGCACCGGCCGCGGCACCCCCGGCGCGGCGCAGCCGGCCGTCACCAGCTGGCACGGCCGGAAGCCGGTGCGCCGGCCCAGCACGGACAGCTCGTAGCCCACCATCGCGCCGAAGCTGTGCCCGAACAGCGCGAACGGCGGTCGCACCGAGCCGGCGAGCTCGGCGTGCAGCTCGTCCAGCAGCAGCGACCAGTCCTGGTGCGCCGGCTCGCCAATCCGGCTCTCCCGGCCGGGCAGCTTGACCGCGATCAGCTCGATCTCCTCGGGCAGTTCGGCCGCCCACGACCGGAACACCGCGGCGCCGCCGCCGGCGTGCGGCAGGCAGACCAGCCGGAGCCGCGCCGCCGGCCGCGGCTGCGGGTACTGCAGCCACCGGGTGTTGCGCCGGTCGAGTGCCACGCTTACCGTCCCGCTGCGGTCATGCCTGCGGGCTGCCTACCCGCAGGCCCGGGAACGGGTAGCCGCGGGTGGTGCTCTGCGCGATCCGGTTGTGCCCGTACTCGTCGCTGCCTGAGACCAGCACCGCGCCGTAGCGTTCCAGGCTGATCTTGCCGCCGTACTCCTCGACTGTGTCGGAGTCCGGATAGATCCGGACCGAGGTCGGCACGTAACGGGCCGCGAAGCCGATCCGCGGCTCCTTGGTCAGCCCCTCGTGCGGATGCGAGGCGTGCATCAGGGTGGACCAGAACATGATGAACTGCCCGGCCTGCATGACCATCGAGACCGCGGCGTCCTCGTCCGGCTTCCAGTCCGGGTCGATCTGCAGCTGGCGGTAGTCGTAGCCGAAGAAGCCGCGCCGCACCCCGTCCTTGTCGACCGCGTTCACCAGCTCCGGGTTGTATTCCATCCGCTTGGTCTCGTCGTAGAACTTGGTGTGATGGGTGCCCGGGATGAACTGCAGCGCACCCCGCTCCTTGGTGGCGTCGGTGAACGCGCACCAGACGGTGATGGTGCCGCCGGCCTCGGTCTCACCCGGCCACAGGATCTGCGGCGTGCCGGAGACGTTGGCGAAGGTGTCGGCCTGGTGCCAGTCGGTTCCCTCATCGCCCGGGTACTTCGGGAAGAACTCGGTGCGCCAGCACAGCACGTCCTCGCCCAGCACCGAGTTCACCCGGTCCACGATCTCCGGCCGGCAGACGTGCCGGGCGAGGAACTCGTTGTCCAAGTGCCGGTCGTAGTTGGCGATGTTGGTGCCCACCTCGGCCGCGGTGGCATCCGGGTAGACCGCCGCGCTGCGGTCGAGCAGCCGCAGCCGTTCCTGCCGCCAGATCCGGTTCATCTCCTCCGGCTGGTAGAGGGTGAACGGGCCGGCGTAGCCCCGTTCCTGGAAGCTGGCAAGCTCCTCGGGGCTCAGCGCAAAGGACTGGTTCATTTATCGACCGCCATTTCTGAGATCGTGCGAGAGTTGTGGTCACTCCGCGCCGCGGTCACCACCGCCGACAACGCGCTCACCGTGGCACCGTCCAGCAACACCTGGACGTCCATCCGCAGCCCGAAGGTGTTGTTGACCTGCTCGAACATCCGGATCAGCGACAACGAGGTGCCGCCCAGATCGAAGAAGTCGTCCTCGGCATCGATGTCATCGACGTCCAGCACCGACTTCCAGATCGCGGTGATCCGATCCGCGGCAGCGGAGCCGCCGGCCGGCTGCTCGGTCGCGGCATCGGCCGCATCGCCGACCGGGACCGGATCCGCGGCGGCCAACGCGGCCAGGTCCAGCTTGCCGTTCGTGGTGCGCGGCAACTGCTGGTGCACCTGGTAGACCGAGGGGCACAGGCTGGCCGGCAGCGCCTCGCCGAGTGCCTGCTTGGCCTGCTCGATCGCCTTCTGGCCCCAATGCGGGTCGGCGGGCTGGCCGGCCGGCGGCACCAGGTGCGCCACCAGCCGCACGTCGCCGTCGCCGAAGTCGCGCGACACCACCGCCGCGGCGCCGACGCAGTCCAGGCCGAGCAGGTGTCGCTCCACCTCGATCGGATCGACCCGGTAACCGCGCACCTTCAACTGCCGGTCGGTACGGCCGACGAAGCAGTGATCGCCGTCCGGCTGGCGCACCACCAGATCCCCGGTCCGGTAGGCACGTTCGCCGTCGGCTGCCGGGCAGGCGGTGAACCGCTCGCCGCCGCTGTCCGGGGCGCCGAGGTAGCCGAGGCTGACCGTCTCGCCGAGCACGAACAACTCCCCCGGCTGGCCGTCCGGCACCGGCTCGCCGTCCGCATCCAGCACCAGGAACCGGTTGCCGGGTAGCGGAAACCCGATCGGGCTGTCAGCTGGCCGGGCGAGGTCGGCCAGCCCGAGCGGCCGGAAGGAGGAGAACACCGTGCACTCGGTGACGCCGTAGCCGTTCACCAGCTCCGCGGCCGGGTAACGCTCCAGCCAGGGCCGCAGCGCCGGCAGCGAAATCCGCTCACCACCCAGGATCACCAGCCGCAACGACGGCAGCGGTTCGGCCGCCCGGTCGGCGCCGATCAGCGGCAGGAAGGCCGACGGCGTCTGGTTGAGCACGGTCACACCCTGCTCGCGCAGCAGCCGGTGGAAGGCGACCGGCGACCGGCTGACCTGCTCGGACACCACCACCAGCCGACCGCCGTGCAGCAGCGCGCCCCAGATCTCCCACACCGAGAAGTCAAAGGCCACCGAGTGGAACGCCGTCCAGACGTCCTCGGCGGTGAACCGGAACAACGGCTGGGTCTGGGCCAGCAGGGCCAGCACGTTGCGGTGGCTGACCGCCACCCCCTTGGGCTCGCCGGTCGATCCCGAGGTGTAGATGACGTAGGCCAGCCCCTCGGCACCGGGCAACTGCCGGACCGGTTCGCTGCCGGTCCGTGCCACCGCCGGATCCGCCCCGCCGCCGGCCGGCTCCGTCCCGTCCGCGGCCAGCAGCAACGCGTCGGTACCGGTCCCGGCCGCGGTGCTGCCGTCGGTCACCGTGAGCACCGCACCGCCGCGCCGGATCAACTCGCGCAGCCGGCCCTCCGGCACGCCGGGGTCGATCGGCAGGTACGCCGCGCCAGCCTGCGCGATGGCGACCATGCCGACGATCATGGCCAGGTTGCGACCGGTATTCAGCGCAACCAGGTCACCGGCCCGGACGCCGGCTCGATGCAGCCGGGCGGCCAGCGCCGAGGCGCGGTCGGCGAGTTGCCGGTAGGTCAGCGTGCCCTCCGGCGCGTCGACCGCAAGCTGGTCCCCCCGGGCAGCCACCTGGGCAGCCAGCGCGTCGTACAGCGTATCCGCGGTCATGCAGGTTCTCCGCTCCAATGCGATGCCGAACTGGATGCGCGGCTCAGCGAGCCGCCGCGACGACGAAGCTCAGTGCTCCAAACCGACCAGGTTGGCCACCCGGGCGCGCGAGGTCACCTTGAGCTTCTTGAAGATGCGGGACATGTAGGTCTCGACGGTTTTCTCGCTGATCATCAACTCCCCGGCGATCTGCCGGTTGGTGTAGCCGGAGCCCACCAGGTACGCGATCTCGATCTCACGTTTGCTCAGCGAGGAAAGCCTTTGGGACACGGTGAATGCAACCTCCCTGCGACCGCTGTCGACCGCGCAGTTCGGCGCGGTGCGCCGGGTGACGAACTGGTGCATGCCCCGGAGATCGCGGGCCGCCCCGCTATGTGGGGTAGCCGGTGGCCCGGTCATAGCCGGCGGATCAGGCCGTGTCCTGAACGTCATCCTTGCTGCATCGCACGACGGACGCTGGCCGGACGCATGTCGGTCCAGGTTTGCTCGATGTAGTCGAGGCATTCCTGCTTGGCACCGGTGGGACCGGTGGCGCGCCAACCGGCCGGTACGGCCATGTCCGCCCGCCAGATCGAGTACTGCTCCTCGTCGTTGACGACGACCAGATAATCGTCGACTTCCGTCGCCATAGCGCCTCCCCATGTGAACGTGCCGATCGCTAGGTTTGCTCCACTCGAGCCGTGCCGGTCACCTGCCGAACCAGCTCGGCGACCAGATCCACATCGACGCCCTCCCGGGCACCCGCTTCGCGCAGCGAGCTGGCCAGTTCCCGGACCGTCGAGCTGGCCAGCAGATCGGGAATGGGCAGGTTCACCCGGAACATCTCCCGGATCTGCGAGACCACCCGGGTGGCCAGCAGGGAGTGGCCGCCGAGATCGAAGAAGTCATCGGCCACGCCGACCCGTTCGACATCCAGCACGTCCCCCCAGATGCCGCACAGCACGAACTCCAGGTCGTCAGCCGGCTCCTCATAACCGCTGCTCAGCACCGGACGCTCGACCGGCAGCCGCAACGCCGACCGGTCCAGCTTGCCACTGGGCAGCAGTGGCAGCCGGTCCAGCACCACGAAGGCATCTGGCACCATGTGCGTCGGCAGCCGGTCGGCCAGGAAGGCACGCAGGTCGCTGGTGGTGGGCGCGTCCGAGCCGTGCAGCGTCAGGTGGCTGACCAACCGCTGCTGCTCGTTGCGATCCCGCTGGACGGTGACGACCGCCTCGGCCACCGCCGGATGGCCGGCCAGGGCCACCTCGATCTCGCCCGGCTCGATGCGCAGGCCGCGGATCTTGATCTGCCGGTCCAGCCGGCCGAGGAACTCCACCACCCCGTCGGACCGCCACCGGGCATGGTCGCCAGTGGCGTACAGCCGCTGGCCGGGCGCGACCGCGAACGGGTCCGGCACGAATCGCTCGGCGGTCAGCCCCGGCCGGCGCCAGTAGCCGCGGCCCGGCCCGGCGCCGCCGATGTAGAGCTGGCCGGGCACCCCGGGCGGCACCGGCACGCCGTGCTCGTCCAGGATCAGCAGCCGGTGGTTGGCCACCGGCCGACCCCACGGGATGTTGCTCACCGGCGGCGCGGTGGTGTCCACCTCGTAGAACATCGAGCAGTAGGACACCTCGGTCATGCCGGCCAGGTTCATCAGCCGCACGCCGGGCACCAGGTCGGCCAGCCGGCCGGGCAGCGCCGGCGGGATCCGGTCACCGGCCAGGCCGACCAGCCGCAACGCCAGCCGCGGCGGGACGGGCCGGCTGCGGGCATGGGTGATCAACTGGTCCAGGATCGCCGGCGCCGAGCTCCAGGTGGTGACGCCGCTGTCGAGCACCAGTTCCAGCAGCAGCTCCGGGTCGGCCGCCTGCAGGTCGTCCGGCAGCACGATGCAGGCTCCGGCAGCCAGCGTGGCGAAGACCTCGTACACCGACATGTCGTAGTTCAGCGAGGAGATCGCCAGCATCCGGTCGCCCGGGCGCAGCTCGTAGGCCGCCTGCAGGCCGCGCAGCGTGTTGGCCACGCCGCCGTGCTCGTCGCCGGCGCCCTTCGGCGTGCCGGTGGAACCCGAGGTGTAGATGACGTAGCAGAGATTCCGCGGGCCGGCGGTCACCGGGGGCCGACCGGACGGCTGGTCGGCGCCGGGGCCGCGGTCCAGCCGGACGGTGGCGATCTCCCGCTCGTCGATGCGGACCGCGCCGACTGCCGCCGGGGCTCCGCCCGGATCCGGCTGGCCGAGCACGCCGGATTCGATCACCGAGCCGTCGGTGAGCACCAGCTCCACGGCGCTGTCGGCGATCATCAGCGACAGCCGCTGCGGCGGGTAGTGCGGGTCCAACGGCAGGTAGGCCGCGCCGGCCTTGTGGATGGCCAGCAGCGCCACCACCATCTCGACCGAGCGGGGCAGGCACACCCCGACGATCTGCTCGGGCCGCACGCCGAGTTCGCGCAGCAGGTGGCCGAGCCGGTTGGCTCGCTCGTCCAGCTCGGCGTAGCTGAGGCTCCGGCCGCCGAACAGCAACGCGGGGGCTTGCGGGTCGCGGTCCACCTGGTCCTCGAACAGGCTGCGCAGGGTGCCCGAGGTCAACACCGCGGCCGGATCCGCCGGGCCGGCGAAGTCGTCCACCAGCTGCCGCTGGGCGGCCGGGGTGAGCAGCGGCAGCCGGGAGATCGGCAGGCTCGGATCCTGCACGGCTGCCCGGGCGAGCAGCAGGAACGAGTCGCGCTTGCCGGCGATCGAGTCACGCTCGAAGTAGTCGCTGTTGAACTCCAGCCGCCCGCCGATGCCGCCGTCCGGCTCCGGCGCCAGGTCGAAGCACAGGTCGAACTTCGTCGACACGCTTTCCCGCTCGATCAGCTCGACGGTGAGGCCGGCCAGCTCGAGTCGCGGCATCGGCACGTTGCGCAGCGCCACCATCACCTGGGCCAGCGGCACCGGTCCGACCGAGCGGTCCGCGCGCACCTCCCGCACGATGAGTTCGAACGGCACCTCCTGGTGGGCGTAGCCGGCCAGGCAGGCGTCGCGGGTGCGGCGCACCAGCTCGGTGAAGGACGGGTCGCCGGACAGGTCGAGCCGGATCGGCAGGGTGTTGACGAAGCAGCCGACCATCGGCTCGGTCTCCACCTGCTCCCGGCCGGCCACCGGGATGCCGATCACCACGTCCTGCTGCCCGCTCCACCGGCCGAGCAGGACCGCCACCGCGGCGAGCAGCACCATGTACGGGGTGGCCTGCTCGGCGGCGGCGCACCGCCGCAGGCCCTCGGCGAGCTCGGCCGGCATCGCCAGCGGCACCGCCGACCCGACCCAGGAGCCGGTGGCGGTGCGTGGCCGGTCGGTGGGCAGCTCCAGCGGCGGTGCCCCGGCCAGCTGCTGCTGCCAGTAGCCCAGTGCCGGGGCCAGCCGCTCGCCGGTCAGGTAGCCCCGCTGCCACACCGCGTAGTCGGCATAGTCGAGTTCGCCGGCGGCCGGCTCTGCTTCCTCGCCCGCGGCCGCGCGCCGGTAGCCGTCGGCCAGCTCGCGCAGGATCACGCCCAGCGACCAGCCGTCGGAGACGATGTGGTGCATGGTGAGCAGCAGCAGGTGCTCTTCCTCGGAGATCCGCAGCAGCCTGGCCCGCAGCAGCGGCCCGGCCGACAGGTCGAACGGAGTGCTCGCTTCCTGCCGCAGCGCCTCGGCCAGCTCCGCCTCAGCGGGCCGGCCGGCCAGGTCGGTGACCGGCAGCGGAACCGGGCCGGCATCCTCGATCCGCTGCCACGGCGAGCCGGACCGATCGACGAAGCTGGTGCGCAGGGACTCGTGACGTGCCACCAGGGCGGTCAGTGCCTCGGCCAGCGCGGGCACCCGCAGCGGCCCGCGCAGCCGCACGGCGATCGGCATCAGGTAGGCGAGGGTGCCGGGGTCGCGCTGTTCGAGGAACCACAGCCGCTCCTGCGCGAACGAGGCCGGCAGCAGGTCGCCGCGCGGCACCCGTTCGATGCTCGGCCGGGGCGCGCGCTGCTTGCTCAGCTCCATCGCGAGCAGGATGCGCTGCTGCTCGGACAGTCCTGCCAGGACGTCAGCAGATCTCGTCTGCGCTGACGCGTCTGGCATTGTCACCAACCGATTCCAATTAATGCGACGAACAATCACGAAATGATTTATAAAGCACAAGGCTTTGACCACCCTGCACCAGAATAGCTGGTTTGTCATGTCAGGGTTTTCCCTGACAGATTAGTCCCTTGCCTCGCCTTTCCGGCACACGTTAGGAAGGGAGCTGGTACCCACAAATGCGGTCCTGTAGTCCCTCGGAACAGGTCGGCGGCGAAGGGTAAATACAGAGTGAGAAATAGTTGCGTTCATTCAGTTAGCGGAAAGGTTCAACGGACCATCCGACAGCACAGGCGGCGGCTTATACCAGGGGCAGATTGGCGTCCCATTTGACTGCACAATCGCCCGCCGCGGTTGCGCTGCCGCCGCCCCTGCCACCGAGCGGCGAGCCGATGGCGCACCATTCCTCCGGCCCGGTTGGGGCAGTGAGCCGGCGAGCCGGCGGTGGCCATCGCGACCCCCGAACCGGCCCCGCCGACGCGGCGCTCGGACGGGCGGCGCGTCGCCAGGCCGACGTCCCGGCGTTGTCCGGGAAATCCCTGACTGGCTACCCCGGAAAGGCGACAGCAGAGTGCGAATAGGTAGCGGACGCAACGGACGGTGCAGCACCGCGGTCGCCCGGCCTCGTTCGACGTGCGGGCGCGACAGGACGGGGATCTGAACGGTGTGGTTGCGCGACCTGACCAGGCGAGGAGACGTCGCGGCCCGGGTGCTCTGCCTGCCGCCGGCCGGCGCCGGGGCGGCCAGCTTCCGAGGCTGGGCCGGTGAGCTGCCGGACTGGCTGGGCGCGTACGCCGTCGAGCTGCCCGGCCACGGCGTGCGGGCCCGGGAGCAGCCGCTGACCGAGGCGGCCGGCGTGACCGACGCCGCGCTGCTGGCGGAGCTGTCCGAACTCGGCGACCGCCCCCTGGTCCTGTTCGGCTTCAGCATGGGCGGCCTGCTCGGGCTGGTCCTGGGCCGGGCGCTCAGCGCGGCCGGCCGGCCGGCCGCGCTGCTGGTGGCCGCGGCCTGCGAGGGGCCGGCCAACGTGGTGGTCCCCGAAACCGGCGGCCCGAGCGATGAGGAGATCGTGGCCATGCTGCGGGAGCACAGCAGCACCCCGGCGGAGATGCTGGAGAACCCGGACTACCTGCGCTACCTGATCCCGGTGCTACGAGCGGACGTCAGGTTGTCGGCCTCGCTGGCCGCCGCCGCGGGCGAGCCGCTAGGTTGCCCGATCCTGAGCTACCTGGGTGACGACGACACCTCGGTGACCGCTGCCGCCGCCGAGTCCTGGGCCGAATGCACCACCGGCGGCTTCGGCACGCGACGCTTCCCCGGTGGCCACTTCTTCGTGCTGGAGCGGGCCGAGGAGGTGGTAGGGCAGCTGGTCGCCGACATCGACACGGTGCTCACCGGCGCGGCGCGGACCGGTCAGCGATGAGCGGGCTGCTCACCGCCGAGCAGCGACGGCAGCTGGACCGCCTGCTCGCCGAGCGGATGCCGGAGCGGCAGGTCCCGACGATCCCCCGCTGGGAGGGCGACCGGAGCGCCATGCCGCTGTCCTACGCCCAGCAGCGGATCTGGTTCTTTAGCCAGCTGGATCCGACCTCGCCGCTGTACAACGTGGTGGGCACCGTCCGGCTTACCGGACCGCTGGACCTGTCGGCGGTGCAGGCCGCGCTGGATGAGATCGTGCGCCGGCACGAGGTACTGCGAACCAACTACCTGCTGTCCGGCGGCCAGCCGGTGCAGGTGGTGCGAGCGGCGGAGCCGGCACCGATCACCGTGGTGGATCTGTCCGAGGTGCATCCGGCCGATCGGGATGCCGAGATCGCCGAACGGTGCCGGCGGGAGGCGAGCCGGCCGTTCGACCTGGCCAACGACCTGATGGTGCGCCCGGTGTTCCTGCAGCTGGGCCCGCAGGACCACCTGCTGCTGGTCAGCCAGCACCACATCGCCGCCGACGGGTGGTCGCTCGGCGTGCTGATGACCGAGTTCACCGAGCTGTACCGCGCCTTCCGCGACGGCGAGCCGTCCCCGCTGGCCGAACCGGCCCTGCAGTACGGGGACTTCGCCCAGTGGCAGCGGGAAAGCCTGCGGACCCGGCTGGATTCGCAGCTGTCGTACTGGACGGGCAACCTGGCCGGCGCCCGGCCGCTGGATCTGCCGGGCGACCGGGTGCCACCGGAGACCCTGGGCTGGGCCGGCCAGTCGGTCCGGTTCTCCTACGACGCCGAATTCGTGGCCAGCCTGCATCGGCTGGCCGCCGAGGCGACCCCGAGCACCCGGCAGCAGACCGATGGCCGGAGCCGACGCGACCCCGGCGCCCGGGCCACCCTGTTCATGGTGCTCACCGCCGCGTTCGCGGTGGTGGCGTCCCGCTGGAGCGGGCAGTCGGATTTCGTGGTGGGCACGCCGATCGCCAACCGCAACGAGCCGGCGATCGAACCGATGCTCGGCTGCTTCGTCAACACGCTGCCACTGCGGCTGGCCCCGAACCAGGCGGCCGGCTTCGGCGAGCTGCTCGCCGCGGTCCGCACCACCTGCCTGAACGGCTACGCCAACCAGGACGTGCCGTTCGAGCGGATCGTGGAGGCGGTCAGCCCGGAGCGCGACGCCCGCTCCCGCACCCCGCTGGTGCGGCAGATGATCGGGCTGCACAACACCGCCCAGCGGGAGCTGGCGCTGCCCGGCGTGCGCGCCGAGCTGGGCGTGGTGAACACCGGGCTGGCCCGGTTCGACCTGGAATGGGAGTTCACCCCGCGCCCGGACGGCGGGCTGGGTGGCGAACTGCGCTTCACCACCGACCTGTTCAGCGCCGAGCTGGCCGGCCGGATCGTGGAGGCGATGCGGGCGGTGCTGACCGCCGCCGTCGCCGCGCCGGACGAGCCGATCGGCCGTTACCAGTTGACCACCCCGGCCGAGCGGCTGCGGGTCACCGAAGGCTTCCTTTCCCCGGAGCCGCCGACCGAGCCGGACCCGGTCGAGCAATGCCGGCAGATCGCGGCCGAGGATCCGACGCTGGCCGGCCTGCTCGCCGACGAACAGCGGCTGCGGCGGGCCAGCTCGGCGTTCATCCGGTGGACGGCCGCACTCGGGCCGGCCAGCGCCGAGGACGTGCTGGTCTGCTCCCGGCCGGACTCGGCAGCGGATGCCACGGCGCTGGGCTGGTTGCTGCGCGCTCTGGCCGCCGGTGCCACCGTGGTGGAGCGCCCGCCGTCGGCGACCGGGCGGCAGCTACTCGAACTGGTGGCCGGGACCGGCGTCACCGGCTGCCTGCTCGGTTCCGGGCTGCTGGACGAGCTGCTGCGCGATCCGGAGCTGCTCGGCCGGCTCGCCGAAGGCCCGCTGCGCCAGCTGATCTGCCCGGATACCGGGCTGTCCGACCGGCTGGCGCAACGGCTCGGTCAGGCGCTGCCCGAGGTCCGGATCCACGCGGTGTACCTGAGGCCGGACGCCGACGGGCCGCTGACCGCGTGCCAGCCGGCCACCGTGCCGGACCGGCGGCCGGTGCTGCTGGGCCGGCCGCTGCCGGGAGTGCGGCTGCGGCTGCTGGACGGTTGCGGCCAGTTGGTGCCGGTCGGCGTGCCGGGCGAGCTGAGCATCGACGCGGCGAGCGGCACCGGCGACCTCGCCCGCTGGCTGCCGGACGGCAACCTGGAGCACCTGGGCCCGGTGGCCGACGCCGGCCGGCGACGGGAGACGGTCCGCCGGGCGCTGCTCGGCGTGCCGGTGGTCGGCCAGGCGGCGGTACGCAGCCGGGCGGACGGCAGCATGGCCGGCTACGTCAGCCTCGTCGAGCCGGACGGTGGGCTGGCCGCCAGCCGTCGGGACTTCCTGACCGGCTACGCCAGCCGGGCCGCCGACCGGGATCCGGCCGCCCACCTCACCGGCTGGAACAGCCCGTTCACCGGCGACTACGTGCCAGCCGAGCAGATGCGCGAGTGGCTCAACGGCACCGTGACCCGGATCCGGCAGCAGCAGCCGGAGCACGTGCTGCAGATCGGCTGCACCAGCGTCGCGCTGCCCTCGGCACTGGCACCGCACTGCGCGTCCTATCGAGTGGTGGATCCGTCCATCCGGCAGCTGGAGCAGCTGCGCCGCGAGCATCCGGACATCCAGCTGCTCGAGCACCCGGCCGATGACCTGGCCGGCTTGCCGGCAGTGGCCGGATTCCCCGTGGATACCGTGCTGATCGGCATCAGCCAGTTCTTCCCGGACGCCCGCTACCTGCGCGCGGTGCTGTCCGACGCCGTCGGGCTGGTCGGTCCGGGCGGCCGGGTGTTGCTGCTGGACGTCCGCAACCTGACGCTGCTTGCCGAGCAGCACGCGGTGGGCCTGCTGCGCAGCCTGCCGGACGACGCGCCGGTCACCGAACTGCTCCGGCTGGCCGACGGCCTGGCCGAGCAGGACGAGCTGCTGGCCGTGGACCCCGACCAGCTGGTCGCCTTCGCCCGAGGGCTGCCCGGCGCCGGCTCGGTGGCGGTGCTGCCGAAGCTCACCCAGCACGCCAACGAGGTGACCCGGTTCCGCTACGACCTGCTGATCCAGCTCGGATCCGCTGACGGGCAAGCGGATTGCGCACCGAGCGCGGAGGCCGGACTGCCCGCGCCGGTGGTGCTCGCCGCCGCCCGATCGTGCTCGACGGTGGGCGAACTCCGCGCGGCGGTCGAGTCCGGCGCCGCTCCGGCGGCGGAGCTGGCCAACCCGTTCGCCGGCGCGCTCACCAACTCACCGGCCGCCGCTCGGCTGGCGCGCACCACGGCGCCGCGGATCCAGCGGCAGCTGCGTGACCGGCTGCCGGGGTCGTTGCTGCCCGGCTCGATCACCGCCGTCCGGCACTGGCCGTTGACCGCGGCCGGCGCGGTGGATCCGGACCGGCTGCCCGAGCCGTTGCAGTCGGCGGAGTTGACCGCCCGGCCCATCCCTGCGCGCACCGACACCGAGCGGACGGTGGCCGAGATCTGGCAGTCGGTGCTGGAGGTGACCGAGATCGGCGTCAACCAGGACTTCTTCGCCCTCGGCGGCCACTCGCTGCTCGGCACCCAGGTGATCGATGCCATCCAGACCCGGTTCGACGTGGAGTTGCCGCTGGCCCGGTTGTTCGAATCCTCCACCATCGCCGCGGTCGCCGACTTCATCGACGAGCAGCAGCGCTCGCCGGAGCGCACCGCGCCGATCCGCCGGATCGACCGCAGCGCCTTCCGCCGGCCTGCGGGAAACCGGGGCAGCGATGGCTGAGCCGATGGAACGGCCGACGGCACCGGACGACCTGGTCGGCATGCTGCGCAGCCGGGCCGAGCGTGCCGGCGACGCGACCGCGTTCGTCTTCCTCGACGGTGATGGCCGGGAACGGACGATCAGCAACGCCGAGCTGGACCGGCAGGCGCGGGGGCTCGCGGTCGCGATCCAGGCGCGCGCCGCCGCCGGTGACCGGGTGCTGGTGGTGTGCGCACCGGGCCTGGCCTACCTGGTCGCCTTCTTCGGCTGCCTGTACGCCGGCACCATCGCCGTGCCGGCTTATCCGCCAACCGGACGGCGCGGCATGGAGCGGCTGCTGCGGATCGCCGCGAGCTGTACCCCGCGACTCGGCGTGGCCGACCAGTTGATCGACCCGGCGGCGCTGCCGGCGGCGCTGGGCGAGTTGACCTGGCTGCCGGTCGAGCCCGCCGACGACCAGGCCGCCGACCGCTGGCAGCCGGCTCCGCTGACCGACCGGCCGATCGCCTTCCTGCAGTACACCTCCGGCTCCACCGGCGAGCCGAAGGGCGTGCTGCTCAGCCACGCCAACATCTGCCACAACGCCCGGTCGCTGGCACACCGGCTGGAGCTCGGCAGCGCCGACGTCGGCATGAGCTGGCTGCCGCCGTACCACGACATGGGCCTGATCGGCGGCATCCTGCAGCCGCTGTACACCGGCTTTCCGTGCGTGCTGATGTCGCCGCTGACCTTCGCCCACCATCCGAGCGCCTGGCTGGAGGCGATGACCCGGCACCGGGTCACCATCACCGCGGCACCCAATTTCGGCTACGACGAGTGCGTTCGCCGGGTGCCCGAGGAGAAGCTGGCGGAGCTGCGGCTGGACACGCTGCGGTACGCGCTGGTCGGCGCCGAGCCAATCCGGCCGGACACGCTGCGCCGGTTCGCCGACCGGTTCGGCCCCAGCGGGTTCGCCGAGTCCGCGTTCCACCCGTGCTACGGGCTGGCCGAGGCCACCCTGTACGTGACCGGCGCGGAGCCCGGCCGGCCGCCGAAGCTCGCCGACGGCAGGGTCAGCTGCGGCCGCGGCGCCGGCGGTGACCGGGTGGTGCTGGTCAACCCGAGCCGCGGCCGGCCCTGCCAGCCGGGCGAGGTCGGCGAGATCTGGATCAGCGGCCCGACGGTGGCCGCCGGCTACTGGGACGAACCGGAGGCCACCGAGCAGACCTTCGGCGCGCGGCTGCCCGACGACCCGGCCAGTTACCTGCGCTCCGGCGACCTTGGCGTGCAACTCGACGGCGAGCTGTACCTCACCGGCCGGATCAAGGACCTGATCGTGGTTCGCGGCCGCAACCACCATCCGCAGGACCTGGAGTACACGGTGGAGCTGGCCTGGCCCGGCCTTGCCGCGAACCGGCAGGCGGCCTTCGGCGTCGAGTCCGGGGACGGCGAGCAGGTGGTGCTGGTCTCGGAGGTGACTCCGGAGTTGCCCGCCGACACCGATGCCGCGATCGCCGCGATCCAGCAGGCGGTGATGACCGAGCACGGCCTGCGGCCGGCGGACGTGGTGCTGGTCAAGCGCGGCTCGGTGCCGCGCACCACCAGCGGCAAGATCCGCCGCCAGGCCTGCCGGCAGCGCTACCTGGCCGGCGAGCTGAGCACGGTGGCCGCGCTGCTGCCACGGCCCCTCGGCGGAGCTCACCGGGAGCCGCCTTCGGTGGACCGGCCGGCCTCCGGTGAGCAGCTGCTGCTGCGCCGGCTGGCCGAGGTGCTCGGCCTGCCGGCCGAACGGTTGCGGCCCGACCTGCCACTGGTGGCGCAGGGCATCGACTCGCTGCGTGCCGCCGAGTTGCGGGCGGTGCTCGCCGACGAGTTCGGTATCGAGACCGGGCTGGCCGAGCTGCTCGACGACCGGCCGCTGGCCGAGCTGGGCCGCCACCTGGTCGGCCGGCTGCATTCCGCGGCGGACCGGCGTGCCTCAGATTCCTCGGTGGACCGGCGTGCATCGGCTGAGCCATCGGCCGATGGGCAGCCGGTGGGCGATGGGCAGTCGGCGACGACCGTGGCGGCCACGGCCGCCCAGCACCGGATGTGGCTGCTCAACCGGATGGGCGCCGGGCCGGCCTACCACCTGGCCGGCGGCCTGCGGATGCTCGGTCCGGTGGACCTGGACGCGCTGCGGCGGGCGTTCGCCGAAGTGCTGCGGCGCCACCGGAGCCTGCACAGCACGTTCACCGAGGACGACCCGGCCGGCGGCCTGCGCCGCCGGGAGCAGCCGGCGGCGGCGCCGGAGTTGCCGCTGCTGGATTTGTCGGACGCGCCGGACCGGCCGGCCGCGCTGGACGCGGCCTGCCGGTCGCTGGCCGAGCAGCCGTTCGACCTCGCCACCCAGGGGCCGGTGCGGGCGACGCTGATCCGGCTTTCCGGTGCCGAACACGTGCTGTTCGCGGTCTTCCACCACATCGCGGTGGACGGCACCGCGCTCCGGCTGCTCTCGGCCGAGCTGGAGGCCGCCTACGAGGCCGCGTCCGGCGGAGCCGCGCTCCCGCCGGCCACGCCTCGTCCGGCCGCGCCGGCTGCCCCGCCGGAACCGTCGCCGGAGCAGGTGGAATTCTGGCGCTCCGCCCTGCACGCGGTGCCGGATCTGGAACTGCCGACCGACCGGCCGCGCGGCAACGCGGCGTCCTTCGCCGGCGGCATGGTGCCGCTGCGGCTGCCGGCCGAGCTGGCCGCCGGCGTCCGGCAGCTTGCCGAGCGGGAACACGCCACCCCGTTCATGGTGCTGCTGGCTTGCTATGCGGTGCTGCTGGCCGGCCACAGCGGCCAGGATTCACTGGTGGTGGGCTCGCCGGTGTCCCAGCGGCTGGCTGCTGCCGACCGGGCGGTGGTGGATCTGCGCATCGACACCCTGCCGATCCCGCTGCGGATTGTGGGCGGAGGGAGCTTCCGGCAGCTGCTGGCCGAGGTGCGCCGGCAGTGCCTGGCGGCGCAGGAGCACGCCGCGGTGCCGTTCGAGCGGATCGCGGCCGAGCGGGCCGCGGCCGGTCATCGGCCGGATGCGCTGATCCGCGCGCTGCTCGCCTTCCATCCCGAGTCGATCCAGCCGTGGCAGCAGCGCGGCCTGTTCGTCGAGCCGTTCGAGTTTCCGGTGGCCGGCGCGCAGTGCGAGCTCTCGGTGCACCTCACCGGCACCGCCGAGGGCGGCTACGCCGGGCAGCTGCGCTACGCCAGCGCGCTGTTCGACCCGGCCACCGCGCGGCGGCTGTCGTCCGGGCTGGACGCGCTGGTCCGGGCGGCGCTCGAGCAGCCGGACCGGCCGGTCGCGACGCTGCCGATCCAGGCCGCCGAGGACGAGCGGCGGGTGCTCGCCGAGTTCAGCGGAGCGGGCCGGCCGCCGCTGGCCACCGGACCGGTCGGGCGCCTGTTCGAGGAGCAGGTGGACCACAGTCCGGATGCCGTCGCGGTCAGCTGCGCCGATCGCCGGCTCAGCTACCGGCAGCTGGACGAGCAGGCCAACCAGCTGGCCGGGCTGCTGCGCGAGCTCGGCGTCGGACCGGACCGGCTGGTCGGGCTGTGCCTGCACCGCAGCGAGCGGGTGCCGGTGGCGCTGCTGGCGATCCTGAAGGCCGGTGGCTGCTGCCTGGCGCTGGACCCCGGCTACCCGCCGCACCGGCTGGCCCAGATCCTCGCCGAGGCACGGCCGGTGGTGGTGCTGGCCGAGGCCGCGACCAGGCAGCTGCTGGCCGACGTCGCCGAAGACAACCTCGTCGAAGATGAGGCAGCCGGAACTGCCGCGCGAGTGGTGGACCTGGACCTGGCCGCCGACGACATCCGGAGGCAACCCGTCGGACGCCTGGACGTCCCGGTGCAGCCGGCGAACCTGGCGTTCGCGGTGTACACCTCCGGCTCCACCGGACGTCCCAAGGGTGCGCTGAACACCTATGCCGGGCTGGCGAACCGGCTGGCCTGGGCGCGCCGGGACCTGCCGCAGCAACCCGGGGACGGCGTGCTGCACAAGGCTCCGCTCGGCTTCGACGTGGCCATCGGCGAGCTGCTCTGGCCGCTGGTCAGCGGGCTGCGGCTGGAGATCGCCAGGCCCGGCGGCCACCAGGATCCGAGCTACCTGGCTCGCACCATCGTGGCGGCCGGCATCCGGGCCTGTCATTTCGTGCCCAGCATGCTGCGGTTGTTCCTGGCCGATCCGGCATCGGCCGAGTGTGCCGGCGTGCTGCAACGGGTGACCTGCAGCGGCGAGGAGCTGCCCGCTGAGTTGGCGGCCGAGTTCAGCCGCCGGCTGCCGGGCGTCGCGCTGCACAACACCTACGGCCCGGCCGAGACCGCCATCGAGGTTTCGGCGGCCCGGGTGGAGCTGGCCGCCGGTGAGCCGACGCCGTGGCGCCTGTCGATCGGACGGCCGTTCCCCGGCGTCCGGCTCTACGTGCTGGACTCACACGGCCGGCCGGTCCCGATCGGGGTGCCCGGTGAGCTGTACATCGGCGGGATCGCACTGGCTCGCGGCTACCTGGCGCAGCCGGCCCTGACCGCCGAGCGGTTCGTGCCGGATCCGTACCAGCCGGGCGGCCGGCTGTACCGCAGCGGTGACCGGGTGCGCTGGCGCGAGGACGGCGAGCTGGAGTTCTTCGGCCGCAGCGACAACCAGTTGAAGATCCGCGGCCAGCGGGTGGAGCCGGCCGAGATCGAGGCCAGCCTGGCCGAGCACCCGGCGGTCTCGGCGGCCTGCGTGCGTCCGGAGGCCGACCAGCGGCTGGTCGGTTACCTGGTCTGCGCCGAGCCGGCGCCGAGTGCGGCCGAGCTGCGGGAGCACCTGGCACGCCGGCTGCCGCGCTACATGATCCCGGCCGAGTTCGTCCGGCTGGCCGCACTGCCCATCGGTCCGAACGGCAAGCTCAACCGGGACCTGCTGGTCGGCGGTGAGCCACTGCCCGATTCCGACTCCTACCAACCGCCCGGCAATCCGGTCGAGCAGGCGCTCGTCGAAATCTGGCAGGAGCTGCTCGAGGTGCCAAGGGTGGGCGTGCACGACGACTTCTACGCCCTCGGTGGCCACTCGCTGCTGGCCATCCGGGTGGTCGCGCGGATCCGGACGGCGTTCGGCATCGAGCTGGACGTGACCGACCTGCTGCTGCACAAGCCGACGGTGGCCGGGCTGGCCGAGGTGGTGCTGCAGCGGCAGCTCGGCCAGGCCGACGACGAGGCGCTCGCCCGGGCGCTGGCCCGGGTCACCGCGATGTCCGACGCGGATGCGGCCGCGGCACTAGCCAGGGGATGGAACGCCGATGGTTCTACCTGAACCCGACGAGGCGCTGTACGCGCCGATGTCGTTCAACCAGCGCAGCCTGTGGCTGGCCGAGCAGCTGGATCCGGGCCAGCCCACCTACAACGTGCCGGCGGTGCTGCAGGTCACCGGCGAGCTGGACGAGGCCGCGCTGGAGTGGTCGCTGAACCGGGTGATCGACCGGCACGAGGCGCTGCGCACGGTGTTCCGGCTGGTGGACGGCGAGCCGACCCAGGTGGTGCTGCCGGAGCTGCCGGTCCGGGTGGCCGTGCAACCGGCCGAGCCGGACCAGGTGGCCGGGTTGGTCCGGGCCGAGGCGGCGGTCTGCTTCGACCTGGAGAACGGTCCGCTGTTGCGGCTGCGGCTGTTTCGGACCGGCGGGCACGCCGCGGTGCTGGTGCTGGTGATGCATCACCTGATCAGCGACGGCTGGTCCTCGGCGGTGCTGTTCGGGGAGCTGACCGAGCTGTATCGAGCCCGCCGGGCCGGCCAGCCGGCCGAGTTGCCGGAGCTGCCGATCCAGTACCTGGACTTCGCTGCCTGGCAGCAGGAGCAGCTGGATGAGGACCGGCTGGCCGAGCTGCGCGGGTTCTGGACGGCACGGCTGGCGGGATTGGCTCCGCTGTGGTTGCCCGGCGACGCAGGCGCGCCGGCCCGGCGCACGCCGCTCGGCACGACGCTGCGCTTCGACCTGCCGGGCGAGCTCACCGAACGGGTGGAGGCGCTGGCCCGCCGCCATCAGGGCAGCGCGTTCATGGTGCTGCTGGCGGCGTTGGACGCGGTGCTGGCCCGCTACTCCGGCCAGTCCGACATCGCGGTCTCCTCACCGATCACCGGCCGGGACCGCGCCGAGGTGAAGGGCTTGATCGGCTACTTCGTCAACACCCTCATCCTGCGCACCGACACCGCCGGCGACCCGAGCTTCGCCGAACTGCTCGACCGGGTCCGGGCCGACTGCCTGCAGGCCTACGAGCACCAGGACCTGCCGTTCGACGAGGTGGTCGGGCTGGTCGCCGGCCGTCGCCGGGCGGCCGCCGGCCAGCCGCTGACCCGGGTGATGCTGGCCTGGCAGAACCTGCCGCAGGTCGGCTGGCAGGCCGCGGACCTGCACCTGCAGCCGCTGGAGATCGACACCGGCACGACCAAGGACGACCTGGCGCTCACCTTCGAGCCGGCCGAGGACGGCTACACCGGCACCCTGGAGTACTCCGACGACCTGTTCGACGCCGACACCGCCGGGCGGCTGATCGAGCACTTCACCACCCTGCTCAGCGCGGCGGTGAACGCACCGGACCGGCCGATCTCCAGGCTGCCGCTGCTGCCGGCCACCGAGCGCGGCCGGCAACTCACCGAACTCAACGCCGGCTACCGGGAGCGTGGCCGGCCGTGGGTGCACGAGCTGATCGAACGGCAGGCAGCGCAGAGCCCGGACGCGGTGGCGGTGCTGTGCGGCGAGCAGCGGCTGACCTACGTCGAGCTGGATCGGCAGGCCAACGCGCTGGCCGGGCGGCTGGTGGCGGCCGGCGTCGGGCTGGAGGACGTGGTCGCGGTGCTGCTGCCCCGCTCCTGCGAGCTGGTGGTGACGCTGCTGGCGGTGCTCAAGGCGGGCGGGGCGTACCTGCTGCTGGATGCCGACTACCCGGACGCCCGGCTGCGCGACATCCTCACCGACGCGCGGCCGGCGGTGCTGGTCAGCCGGCCGGAGCTGGCCGATCGGGTGGCCGGCGCGGCACCGTCCAGCGTGCTGCTCGACGGCCCGCTGCCGCTGGCCGAGCGGGGCCCCGAGGTCGTCGTGCCGGGCACTGCCCGCTGCTACCTGAACTACACCTCCGGCTCCACCGGCCGGCCGAAGGGAGTGATGAACGTCCACGCGGGCATGGTCAACTTCTGCACCGCCGTGCAGGAGGCTTACCGGCTGACCGCCGCGGACCGGTTCGCCCAGCTGGCCGCGCTCAGCTTCGACGTGCTGGTCGAGGAGGTGTTCCCGGTGCTGATGACCGGTGGCGCCGTGGTGCTGCCGGACGGGCCGGTGCCCTGGTCGGCCGACGAGCTGTGGTCGCTGGTGCGCCGGCATTCGGTCAGCGTGCTGGACACCACCACCTCCCGGCTGCTGTCCTGGAGCGCCGCCGAGCGCGCCGCGGTCCCGGACTGCCTGCGCATGATCATCACCGGTGGCGACCCGGTTCCGCCGGCGGTGCTCGACGGCTGGTCGGGCTGGCCCGGGCAGCTGGTCAACAGCTACGGCGTGACCGAGGCGTCCTGCTCCTCGACGCTGCACCTCGCCCGGCCGGCCGATGCCCAGAAGGCCGGGCCGTCGCTGCCGATCGGCGTTCCTTACACCAGCTGCCAGGCCTATCTCCTCGACCAGTGGCTGGAGCCGGTGCCGGCCGGGCTGGCCGGCGAGCTGTACCTGGGCGGGCTCACCGTCGGGCGGGGCTACGTCGGGCAGCCGGCGCTGACCGCCGAGCGGTTCGTACCGGATCCGTTCGGCTCGCCGGGCGGCCGGCTCTATCGCACCGGTGACCTGGCCCGCCGGCTGCCGGGCGGGGAGCTGGTCTTCCTCGGCCGGGTGGACGAGCAGGTGAAGATCCGGGGCTTCCGGGTCGAGCCGGGTGAGGTGGAGTCGGTGCTCGGCCGGCATCCGGAGCTGGCCGGCTGCGCGGTGGTGGCGCAGCCGGACGCCACCGGCACTACCCGGCTGGTGGCGTTCGTGGTGCCTCGCGATCCGGCCGCGCCGCCGGCCGTCACCGACCTGCGTGAGCACGTCGGCGCCCGGCTGCCGCGCCATCTCATCCCGTCGGTGTTCACCGTGCTCGACCGGCTGCCCACCTTGCCCAGTGGGAAGTTGGACCGGGCGGCGCTGGCCACGGTGTCCGACCAGGCCGAGCCGGCCACCGAGTACCTGGCGCCGCGCACCCCGCTGGAGGAGCTGGTGGCCGAGCAGTGGGCCGCCCTGCTCGGGGTGCCCCGGGTTGGCGTGCTCGACGAGTTCTTCGACCTCGGCGGCCATTCGCTGGTCGCCATCCGGTTCGCGTCCTGGGTCCGGGCCGAGCTCGGGGTGGAGCTGCCGATGCAGGCGCTGTTCACCGCCGAGCCGACGGTGGCTTCGGTGGCCGAGCTGCTCTACGAGCTGCTGCTTGCCGACGAGCCGGGCCAGCCGAGCGACCCTGCCGAGACGAGCGATCCTGCCCAGGCGAGCGACCCGGCCGAGGCCACTGACCGGGCCGAGGTGGCTGGCCGATGAGCGTGCACCAGACCACGGAGTCCTCCCGGCTGGCCGAGCGGGCGAGCGTGGAGGCCGAGCTGCTGCGCCGCCGGCGCCGGCCGGACGGCGGCAGCCACGACCGGATAGCGGCGCAGCCGCGCACCGGGGACGTGCAACGCTTCCCGACCACTCCGGAACAGAAGTCAACCTGGTTGCGCGAGCATCTTGACCCGTGGCCGGGCGCGCGCAACATCCCCGACTCGGTGCGGGTGCGCGGCCCGCTGCGGCTGGACCTGCTGGAGCTGGCGATCAACGACCTGGTGGCGCGGCAGGAGAGCCTGCGGACCACCTTCGAGCTGGTCGGCGACCAGCTCGAGCAGGTGGTGAGGCCGCAGCTGTCGGTGCCCCTCGACCTGGTCGAGACCATGCCGGACCGGTTCTCCGAACTGGTCTGCGAACTCGGCTCGGCACCGTTCGACCTGGCCGCCGGGCCGCTGATCCGGGCGGTGCTGCTGCGCGCCGCCCCGGACGATTCGGTGCTGCTGATCTCGGTGCACCACATCGTCACCGACGGGCAGTCCTCGGAGATCCTGATCGCGGAGCTGACCGAGCTGTACCGGGCCCGGCTGCACGGCGAGCCGGCGATGCTGGCACCGCTGGCGATCCAGCAGGCCGACTACGCGGCCTGGCGCAAGCAGCGGCTGACCGGCCCGCGGCACGAGGAGCTGGTGCGGTACTGGCAGGCCAAGCTGGCCGGGCTGCCGGCCACCCGGCTGCCGGCCGACCTGCCGGCGCCGCGGCGGCGCAGCTGGATGGCCGGCAACTTCCTGCGCGCGCTGCCGGCCGAGCTGCCCGAGCGGGTGTTGCGGTTCGCCGCGGCACGGCACACCACCGAGTTCCTGGTCTACCTGGCCGCCTTCAACACCACGCTGGCCACGATGTCCGGTGACCGGGACTTCGCCGTCCAGGTGCCTACCCTGGGCCGGCTGCGGCCGGAGATCGAGCCGCTGATCGGCTGCTTCTACAACACCGTGCTGGTTCGCACCGAGCTCGCCGGCCAGCCGTCCTTCGGCCAGACGGTGGATCGGCTCAGCGAGCAGTTCGTCCAGGATCTGGCGCACGCCGAGCTGCCGCTGGGCGAGCAGTTCGCCATCGTCGAGCCGCCGCCCGGGGAGGACGGCCCGCCGTCCGGCTCGCACCTGGTGCAGCTGCTGTTCGGGATAGACCGCGACCAGGTGCCCGAACTCGGCAAGCTTGGGCTGTCCTTCGAGCCGGTGCACTACCTGCTGCCATTTGCCACCCGCGAGCTGAACGTCCGGGTGCTGCACAGCCCGCCCGGCACGATGATGGTCATCCGGTACGCCGACGAGCGCTACAGCCCGGCCCGGGTGGAGGAGCTGTACCGGCGCTTCTGCACGGTGCTGGAGGAGGGCCTGGCCGACCCCGACCGCTGCCTGCTCGGCGAGTCCGAGCTGCTTCCGGTGCCGATCGTGGACGAGCGGCCGGTGGCTCCGGCCGAACCGGATCCGGGCCCGGTGCCGGCGCACTGGCTGGCCGAGGCGATCCAGGCCTGGACGGAGGCGGTGCGCCGCTGCCGGCCCGGTTCCGAGATCGACCCCGGCTCGCTGGGCGCATCGTCCCGGCTGTTCGACACTGGCGACCGGGTGAGCGTGGTCGCGTTCGCCCAGACGCTGGCCGGCCGGTTCGGCGTGCCGGTGGCAGCCCGCGAGTTGCTGGCCGCCGCCACCCTCGGCGGGGTGGCACGGCTGCTCGCCGCCTTGGCCTCCGATCGGCCGGCACACGGCCGCCCGGCGGTCGATCACCGGGCGAGCGGATCGGAGCCGGCATGACCGCCGAATGCATCCATCGGCTGGTCAGGCAGCAGGCCGAGCGCACGCCAGACGCGGTGGCGGTCAGCTTCGGCGAGCGGTCGCTGACCTACCGGGAACTGTGCGACCGCGCCGACCGGATCGCCGCCGAGCTGCGCGCCGCCGGCGTCAGCCGCGAGCAGGTGGTGGCCGTGGTCGCCGAACGATCCCTGGAGCTGGTGGCCCGGCTGCTCGGCGTGCTGTCCGCCTCCGCGGCCTATCTGGCGCTGGAACCGGAGCTGCCGGCGGCCCGCCGCGAGCAGTTGCTGACCGCGGCCGGCGCCCGGATCGTGCTGGGCGCCCCGGCGGAGCTGCCACTGCCGGCCGGCGTGCGGGCGCTGGCCGACCCGGTCGATTCGGACGCGGTGGGCTCCACCGCCGTCAACGCTGCTGACACCGCCGATCGGCCGGAGCAGCTGGCCTATGTCAGCTTCACCTCCGGATCCACCGGCGTCCCGAAGGGCGTGTGCGTGCCGCACGCCGCGGTCGCCCGGCTGGTGCTGAGCCCGGACTGGTGCGAATTCGGCCCGGACGACGTGTTCCTGCAGCTGGCCCCGGTCGCGTTCGACGCCTCGACGCTGGAGATCTGGGCGCCGCTGTGCAACGGCGGGCGGCTGGCCGTCATGCCGCCCGGCCCGCTGGACCTGGCCGAGCTGGCGAGCACCATCCAGGCCGAGCGGGTCAGCGTGCTGTGGCTCACCGCGGGACTGTTCGGCCGGTTCGCCGACCGGCATCCGATGGCCTTCGCCGGCGTCCGGCAGCTGATCTCCGGCGGTGACGTGGTGCCGCCGGCGGCCGTCCGGCGCCTGATGCAGGCCTGGCCCGAGCTGCGGTTCACCAACGGGTACGGCCCCACCGAGAACACCACGTTCACCACCTGCTGGTCGACCAGCCAGCCGCCGGCCGGAACCGAGCCGTTGCCGATCGGCCGGCCGATCAGCGGCACCGAGGTCCGGCTGCTCGACGAGGACCTGCGGCCGGTACCGGACGGCGAGCCGGGGCAGCTGTGCGCGGCGGGCGCCGGCCTGGCTCGTGGCTATCTCGGCCAGCCGGCTGCCACCGCCGAGCGGTTCCGGCCCGATCCGGCCGGTCCGCCCGGTTCCCGGATCTACCTGACCGGTGACCTGGCTCGGTGGCAGGACGGCAACCTGCAGTTCCTCGGCCGGGCGGATCGGCAGGTCAAGCTGCGCGGCTACCGGATCGAGCCGGGCGAGGTGGAGGCCGCGCTGCTCGAGGTCTCCGGAGTCAGCCAGGCTCTGGTGCGGGTGGAGGCCGACGGCGGCGAGCAGCGGCTCACCGGCTACCTGACCGTGGGGCAGCCGGCCGGGCGGGCCGAGGTGCACGCCGGCCTGCCGGCAGAGGCCATCGCCACGACGGTGCGGCAGCGGCTGGCCGATCGGCTGCCGGCCTACCTGGTGCCCGGCTCGGTGATCGTGCTGACCGAATTTCCGTTGACCGAAAACGGGAAAATTGATCTCGACCGGCTGGCACAGGCACCCCGTCACGAGCCGGCGAGCCCAGCTGCCGATGCCCAGGCCGACCTGGCACCCGAGGCCGCGATGGAATTTGAGGCCGACCTCGATGCCGACCCGGACTCCGATCCGAGGCTGGCCGAGCTGTGCAGTGGACTGGGTCGGCTGTGGGCCGAGCACCTGCGGATCGAGCGGGTCGAGCCGGACGACGACTTCTTCGAACTCGGCGGCCACTCGCTGGTCGCCGCCGAGCTACTCGACGCGGTGCAGCGCACGTACTCGGTGTTCATCCCGGGTCGGGTGCTGTATCTGAACCCGACGGTGCGCGAGCTGGCCATCGAGATCGCGGCCGAGATGGACCGCACCGCCGACACCGAGGGTGCGCTGGCCGAGCCCGGCGTGATCCGGCAGGAGGTATGAAGGATGAGAATGACCGCCCCGGAGTCGCAGGCCTGGATCGATCCGGACAGCGTCAACATGGTGGATCCGAGCTGGCAGACCGAGGGCAATCCGCACTGGGTCTGGTACTCGATGCGCCGGCACAACCCGGTGCACTGGCATCGGGTGGACGGGGATCTGGGCTTCTGGTCCATCACCCGGTTCGACGACGCCGACCAGGTGCTGCGCGACTACGCCACGTTCACCTCCGAGCGGGGCACGCTGCTCAACCTGCTGGGTAAGGAGGATCCGGCCGGCGGCAAGCAGATGGCCGCCACCGACCCGCCCCGGCACACCCGGATGCGTGAGCCGCTGCAGCGGGCGATGACCGCCAAGGCCATCGAGTCCTACCGGGACCGGGTGCGCCGGGCGGTGCGCATCGTGCTGTCCCCGGGCTCCGGCGGGGAGCCATTCGACTTCGCCCAGGCCATGGTGCAGCTGCCGATGGCCGTCACCGGAACGATCATGGGACTGCCCGAGCAGGACTGGGGCGAGCTGGCCCAGCTCACCCTGGCCTCGGTCGCGCCGGACGACCCGGACTACATGACCGAGCCGGATCCCCAGACCACGCTGGAGAAAGCGCATCGGCAGCTGTTCGGCTACTTCCAGGACACCGTGCTGCAGCGGCGGCGCCAGCTCAGTGACGACCTGATCTCCACGCTGCTCACCCTGCAGATCGACGAGCGGGAGCTGGGCATCGGCGAGGTGCTGTCCAACTGCTACAGCCTGCTGCTCGGTGCCAACGTCACGACGCCGTACGTGCCGGCCGCGGCGATGCTGGAGTTCATCCGGCGGCCCGATCTGGCCAAGGACTGGGCGGCGAATCCGAAGGTCACCAACACCGCGGTGGCCGAGGCGTTGCGGTGGGCCTCACCGGCCAACCACTTCATGCGCTACGCGGTGACCGACGTCGAGCTTCGCGGCCGTTCCATCGCGGCCGGCGACGCGGTGGTCGTGTGGCTGGGCTCGGCCAACCGGGACGAGGAGGTGTTCGCCGACCCGTTCACCTTCGACCTGCGGCGCCGGCTGAACCGGCACATCGCCTTCGGAGTCGGCGCGCACTACTGCATCGGGCACACGGTCGCCCGGCTCACGCTGCACGAGCTGTTCGGCGAACTGCTCGGCAATTACGCCGATTTCGAGTTGACCGGCGAGCCGGAACACCTTGCCTCCAACTTCGTCGCCGGCATCAAGCGCCTGCCGATCCGGATGCGCCCGCTCACGCCGGCCGAGATCGGAGGCAACCGATGAGCCAGCCGGTTCGCAAGTGGCTGGGTCGCCCGCCGGCCGCCGACCCGGTCGCGCGGTTGTTCTGCCTGCCCTATTCCGGTTGCGGTGCCAGCATGTACCGCAACTGGCCCGAGCAGATCGCCGGCATCGAGATCTGCCCGGTGCAGCCGCCGGGCCGGGAGAACCGGCTGCGGGAGGCCGCCTTCGACAACTACCAGGACCTAGCCGCGGCGATGATCGATGCGCTGCTGCCGCTGTTCGACCGCCCGTTCGGCTTCTTCGGCCACTGCGCCTCGGCCCTGGTCGGCTACGAGGCCACCGTGCAGCTGATGAACGAGCGGCTGCCGTTGCCCGCCCGGCTGTTCGTGTCCTCCCAGGTGCCGCCGCACCGGGGTCCGCACGGCCGGTTCCTCACCATGGACGAGCCGGCGCTCGCCGCCGAACTGGGCCAGCTGGTCATCGAGATGGGCGGCACGCCCCGGCCCGACATGATCGACCTGGCGATGGACACGCTGCGGGTGGACGTGGCCGCGAACCGGCAGTACCGGCTGGCCGAACCGATCCGGCTGCCGGTGCCGATCACCGCGCTGGGCTGGGCCGACGACGCCGAGGTGCCGACGGCACTGATGGCCGACTGGGTGGACTGCGGGCAGGTGGAGTTCCACACGCTGGCCGGCGGGCACTACCGGTTCATCCAGGCCCCGGAGGAGCTTTCCACCGTGCTGGCCGACGGGATGCTCGGCTCATCGGCCGGCGTACCCTGACCGCTCGATCATGAAGGCCGGCCGGCCATCCGCGAGGATGACCGGCCGGCCCCGAATACCCAGGAGCTGTCTTCCGGGGTGTTCACTTTCCATGATCACCAACCCGAAGACCGGCTGGCATGGTCTGTGGACACCAACCTGATGGGACCAAAGTCTCTGAGTCGCTTCAGGCGGCCGGGCAGCCCTGGCGTCTTCGCCCGATCGAACCTACGGCTTGGTGAGCAGGCAGCCGGTCTTGTTCAGGTCGATCGTGTTGGTCGAGGTCAGGCAGGTGTTGAACCAGTAGGTCTCCTGGCCGTAGTTCTGCCCCTTGGTGTAGGTGATGCTGCCGTCGGGGTTGACCTCGCACGGGTTGTCCAGCGTGCAGGCCTGACCCTGCTCGTTGAGGGTGTTGTTGATGCCGACGATCTGCAGGCTGCTGTTGTCGATGATCGGCGAGCCGGACGTGCCGCCGATGGTCTGGCAGCTGGAGTTCGGGTACAGGTAGCGGATCGAGTCGTGCCAGGTCCACTGGTCCTCGCGCAGCGTGCCGACGAAGCCGTGGATCGCGCAGGCGTAGGTGGTCTTCCAGTAGCCGGACGGGATCGACACCGCGTGGCCGTCGACCGGGTGGGACGAGGCGATGGTCAGTGCGGACAGGCCGGTGGAGGTCCTGATCTGGGCGAAGGTCTGGGTGAGCCGGTACAGCGTGACGTCGGTGCCGGTCATGGTCGCGTAGAGCACCCGATCGGCCCGGACGGTGGCCACCGAGCGGCCGCTGGAGTTGAGCAGGCTGCCGGTGCGGGAGCTGGACTGGTTGACCAGCACCTGGCCGGCGGACAGGAAGCCGCCTTCGTAGCAGTGCCCGTTGGTGAGCATCATCGCCCGGTCGGTGTCCAGCGACGACGGGTAGCGGACCAGGCTCGCGGAGCAGTTGTTCAGCGCGATCGTCGAGGCAAGGCCCGGTGTTTGCAGTGGATGCACGGCAGGTGCCGCGGTAGCCGCCGGCGCTGCCGCGGCGGTCGAGATGGTCAGGGCAGTGGCCGCGACCGCGGTGGCGGCGACGGCCAGCAGCCGGCTGGCTCGGGAGAGGAAGGTCATGGGACGACTCCGGGGGTGAGCTGAGGCAGTAAGCGTGCGGCCAGCTAACCGGGCAAATCGCCCTAGGTCAAGGGCACGTCGGGTCGGAGCGGTCCTGCCGGACCGAAGTCACCTCAGCGAGCCGACCTCTTGCCGACGGGCTGGGCTCATCCCAGCGGTGCGGTGCTTGCCGGAGCAGTTCGGGTCAGGATATAGATTGCATTCTTTGCCGCGATCGGCCGAAGCGCTCGAATGCGGAAGGACTGGCTGCCGGCCGAAAGCCAGTTGTTATCGCAGAATCAGCGAAGGACGGGCATGGATTTCGACATCATCGAGCATTTGCTGGGCAGTCCGCCGGATGCGCCGCTGTGGCAGGTCGCCGCGACGGCGAGCCGGAAGAAGGTGCTGGCCAGTTGGCTCTCGACGGTCGTGGCCCGGGACATCCCCATCTCGGCCGGGGCGCGGGAGTACCTCGAGCGGGTGCGGCGTCGGGTGGCGACGCTGCATGACGTCGGCGCGCAGGTCCGCGACCGCACCGGTGTCACGGTCATCAAGGGTGAGCGGATCGCTCGCCACATGCCACCCTGGCTGCTTCGAAACTCCGGGGATGCCGACCTGATCGCCGAGAACGAGCAGATGCTGTGGCGGGCGGTGATCGACGTGCGCGACAGCTACGGTGCGATAGCGCAGAGCGTGAGCGTGCTGCGGACCGCGTCGGAACAGCATTTCGTCATCGCGATGAAGTGGCCAGCGGAGGAGCCGCTGCTCGACAAGCCACTCGGCGCCGACCTGGCAACCTGCGCGTTCTGCGGCGATGTCCCGGCCGGTGCTCCGCTGAGCACGACGATGTCGGACGACGAGGACATCCTCGCGCTGCACACCGTCGCCGAGGAGCGGTTTCAGCGGAAGTTCTCGGTCAAGGACCTGCTGGACTTCCTCGTACTCAGCCGCCGGCTGGACCAGCGGCTCGATCAGGCGCTCGCCGAGCGGATCGTCGCCGAGACCATGCAGGTGCGGCGAACGCCGGAACTGCTGAATCTGATTGCCAAAACCCGTTCCTGGGTCGAACTCGGCCCGTACTGGGAGGGCATCGAGCAGGCGCTGGCGAGCGTGGCAGCGGAAGAGAAGTCCCGGCGGGCGGAGCGGGCGGACGAGCTGCCGGCCGTCTACTACGGCTATCCGCTGGACACCACGCCCCATCCGGGGCTGGCCGCTGAGTTCCACCGGATCGACGATCTTGATTTCGCAACCACGCCGATCGGAACCTGCCTGTTGCTGTCCGGCGAGGAGCTGACCCTGGCCGAGTTGGAGCGCGCGCACCAGATTGCCGCGTCGCTGGCCCGGTCGTGACGGTGAGCCCCGGTCCTGACGGTGAGCCCGGGCGCGAGAAGGTGAGCCCGGGCGCGAGCCCGAGCTCACCGACCGGTTCAGCGGGACTTCGTGGTGGGACGACGAACCTTGAACGCTGCGTTCACGTTGTGACTGGGGGCGCTGGGAATCATTGGGGAAACCTCCCTCCAACGGAATAGGCAAGCGGGTGGACGACCCAAATGGCGCGACCCGAATTGTGGGAATACGAGCGCTTTGAATTTACGCGTCACGTTCCGGCCGGTCAATGATCCCGGGCCCCTTATCGGGCCGCAGTCACCGCCGGCTGGTCCGGTGGCGGCAGGCCGGGACCGTCCCGGGTCTGGCGCAGCGGCGAGGCCAGCAGCCAGCCGCTGGAGAGCGAGACGCCGGCGGCCGCGATCCAGAGGGTCGCGCGCACGCCGATGGAGCCCGCGATGGCGCCCGCCGCGAGGCTTCCCACCGGCAGGGTCGAGAACACCACGACCCGGTTCGATGCGTTCATCCGGCCGAGCAGCTCAGGCGGGCACATCAGCTGGCGCAGCGTGACCTGGGCGATGTTGTAGACCGTCCCGCCAAAGCTGGCGGCGCCCATCCCGACGGCGAAGAAGGCGCACCGCCAACCCGGTTCGGTGAGGGGCACCAGCACCGTCAGCGGTTGGGTGAGCAGCAGCGCCAGCCAGGCCGTGCGGGCCCGTCCGAACCGGCGGGCGACGCGATGGCCGGCTAGCGCGCCGAGCACGGCGCCGACGCCCGAGCACGCGATCAGCAGGCCGACCACGGCACCGGACAGGCCGATGATCCTGGTCAGCAGGAGCAGGTTCAGGCTGATGAACATGGACTGGAACAGGTTGCTCCAGGCCGTGCACAGGGCGATCCCGCGAAGCACCGGCTGGCCGAAGACCAGCCGCAGGCCTTCGGCGATCTGTTGCAGCAGCGAGGTGGTGGCCGCCTGCCCGGGTGGCGTCTCGACGGTGCGGATGCGCACGATCTGCAGGCCGGACAACGCGAATCCGGCCGCCGTGACCCATACCGCGCCGGACGTCCCGATGGCCGAGACGAGCACGCCACCGATCGCGGGGCCGGCGATGACCGCCACCGACTGCGCTGACTGGATCCGGGCGTTGCCCTCGAGCAGCTCTTCCGGGGCCACCAGGCCGGGCAGCAGCGACAGTTGCGCGACATCGAAGAAGACGGTCGCGAATCCGCCGAGCAGGACGACGGCGAGCAGTTGCGGATAGCTGAGCCAGCCGAGCAGGGCCATGGCCGCGACGCTGCCGAACAGGATCGCCCGGACCGCGTCGGCCACGAACATGATGGGACGGCGGCGCATCCGGTTGACCCACACCCCTACCGGTAGGCCGATGAGCAGCAGGCCGACGTATTGCACCGCGTTCAGCGCACCGATCGCGAACGGTGACGCGTGCAGGGTTTCGATCGCCACCAGCGGTACGACGAGGCTGCCGATCCGCACGCCGAACTGGCTGGCTACGTTCGCCGACCAGAGCGAGCGGAAGGCGGCGTTGTCCCGCAGCAGCGACATCGTTACCAGCGGACGGGCAGGACGGCGGGCCCGCGCAGGGTGAGGCCGGCCCGCCAGACGACGGGCTGGTCGGGGTCCAGCCGCAGGCCGGGCAGCGTGGTGAGCAGGGTGCGCAGGGCAACCGCCAGTTCGGAACGCGCCAGCGCCGCGCCGATGCAGTGGTGCGGGCCGTGGCCGAAGGCGAGATGCCGTGGCCCGGTCCGGTCCAGCCACACCTCCTCGGGCCGCTCGAACACGGCGGGGTCCCGGTTGGCCGAGGGCAACGAGGCGAAGACGGCCTCCCCGCGGCGGATGGCCGTGCCGGCGATCTCGAGATCCTTGGTCGCGATCCGGGCGTGGGTGACGCCGACCGTCGCGGGCACCAGCCTCAGGAACTCCTCGATGGCATCGGGGATCAGGTCCGGCGCCTGCCGCAGCGTCGTCGCCAGGTCCGGTCGCGACAGCAGCAGGTAGGTGTAGCTGCCGATGGCGTTGGCGACGTTCTCATAGCCGGCCGACAACAGGGTGGCGCACATTGTCAGCAGCTCGTCGTCGTCCAGCCGATCGCCGTCCTCCTGCGCCTGCAGCAGGATGCTGATCAGGTCGTCCTCACCGGCCTGACCGCGGCGTTGCTCGATGAGGTTCCAGAGGTAGTCGGACATGTCCTCCACCGCGCGCTCGACCTCTTCGCGGCTGTAGGCCGTGGAGGAGAGGAACACCCCGGCCGCCGCGGCGAATCGTGCGCGATCGGCGTAGGGAACTCCGAGCAGTTCGCAGATCACCCGCATCGGCAGCGCCAGCGCGAACCCGCCGACCAGATCGGCCGGTGGGCCACCGCGGACCATGGCGGTGATCAGTTCGTCGGCGATCTCGGCGATGCGCGGGCCGAGTTCCAGCACCCGCCGCGAGCCGAGTGCCCGGACGGCGTAGCTGCGCAGCCGGCCGTGTTCGGGCGGGTCGAGCAGGGTCAGCGCGGAACCGCCCGGCGGGATCACGGTGGTGCGCGGCACCTCCTCGCCGACTGCCTGTGCCCGGCTGAACCGCCGGTCGCCGAGCAGGGCGAGGTTGTCCGCGTACCGCAGCACCATCCAGCCCTCGCCGCCGAACGGCAACCGGATCCGGACGACCGGCTGCCGCTCCCGCAACGCGGCGAATGCCGGGTCGAGTTCGATCGTCACGGGCGGCCCGAACGGAAAGTCCACCGGCTCGGCGCCCGCAGGCCCGGCGTCCGTAAGCCTGGCGTCCGCAGGGCCGTCGTCCACAGGCTCGAACGGCACAGGTGCGGTGGGCATGGCCATCCAGGCAACCCTCTCGGCATTACCAGCTAAAACGTGGTAGACGTACTGTACGCGGAGCCGGTCGCCAGCGAGCGGACCGTGAATTCACTCCATCGCCGCGCATGGCGAGGCCATCCGCGTGAACCGAGCACATAGCCCGCGCACACGGAAATGCACAGCCGGAAGTTACGGATTACCCGTCAACGCGCCCAAGGCCTGTTCGTGTCGTACTGGCCGGCGCGTAGCAGCGGTCAGCCTGCGTATCACCACCGCACCGGCAGCGACCGCACCCCACGGAGCAGGATCCCCGGGAGCCACTCGCCCGGCTCCCCGTCCGGCGCCAGGTCCGGGCAGCGCTCCAGCAGCGTGCGCAGCGCCACGTCACCCTCGAGGCGGGCGAGCGGGGCGCCCAGGCAGAAGCGGGTTCCGTACCCGAAGGAGAGATGGTGCCGGGCCTCCTCGCGCCGTACGTCGAAGCGCTCCGGATCGGGGAAGCGCGCCGGGTCGCGGTCCGCGCCGGCCATGTCGACCAGCACCATGCCACCGCGCGGCACCCGCACGCCGCCGATCTCGGTGTCCTCCAGGGCGATGCGCGGCGTGGTGGTCGGCACCGGCCCTTCGTAGCGCAGCGTCTCCTCCACCAGCCCCACCGCCAGCCCGGCTGGATCGGCCCGCACGGCCGCCAACTGGTCGGGGTGCGCGAAGAGCATGCGCACCGCGTTGCCGATCGTGTTGACCGTCGTCTCGTGCCCGGCGACGAGCAGCAGGAAGGCCAACGAGATCAGCTCGTCCTCGGTGAGCCGGTCGCCGCCCTCGTCGACCGTGTGGACGAGGGCGCTGAGCAGGTCCTCCCCGGGGCTCTCGCGCTTGGCGGCGATGAGCCCGCTGAGATACGGCATGATCTGCTCGTACGCCTCCTTCTCCGCCTCGGCGCTGGTGGGCGCGAGGGTCTCATTGGACCAGTGGTGGAAGGCGGCGCGGTCCAGGCCGGGGACACCGAGCAGCTCGCAGATGACGATCATGGGCAGCGGGGAGGCGAACGCCTCGATGAGGTCGGCGCGGCGCGCTCCGTCCGCCGTCATGCGGTCCAGCAGCTCGTCGGTGATCTCCTGGACGCGCCCCCGCATCTTCTCGACCCGCCGGGCCGTGAACTCCTGCGACACCAACTTCCGCAGCCGGGTGTGGTGGGGCGGGTCGCTCATCAGCATGTTGGTGTTGCCGAGCTGGTCCAGGGCGTACGGCGGTTCCCAGCCCTCCTGCCGAAACTCGCGGTGCCAGTCCCGGCTGAGCTTCGGGGAGCTGAAGGCCTCGCGCGCGGCCTCGTACCCGACCACGAGCCACACCAGGCCCTGGTCGGGCGTCATCACCTGGCGCACCGGACCGCGCTCGCGCAGCCGCGCGTAGGCGGTGTACGGGTCGGCAACGAAGTCGGGGCTGAGCGAGGCGAGCACCTCGATCCCGCCGGAGCTGTCGGGCCGGTCGATTCTGTCGGCTATCGCGGGATCGGCGGCGGCGTTCTCGGTCTCGGTCACGACGAAATTCCCTTCCTCAAGCCCGGGTTGCCGGCCCCGCCGACCATTCCAAGCGCAGCCACTCACGCTAATGCCGCGCTCCCGCTTGCGCAACTATGTCCTGCTTAAACCTGAATCGTCCCATTTTACTAGTAACTGCGCTAATTTGATATGCTATCCGCTCCCGTGGGTCCATGGCCGAACGCGCTTGCTCGCGACCTGCAAGAAACGTGGAGGGCACACTATGAAGCAATCTCCGGAGACGGCCTTGGACGAGCTGTGGAAGCTGGTGTACACCAGCTTCAGGTTCCCGTTCATGCACGCGGCTCTGCGTCTTGACCTCTTCACCCTGCTCAAGAACCGGCCGGGCCGAGGTCTTGACGAGATCACCGCCGAGCTCGGGCTGGCCGAACGTGCCGGACATGTGCTGCTCCTCGGGTGCTGCGCGTTTGGCCTCGTACGCAAGGAAGGCGACGGCTACCACAACACCGCGGCCACCGACCTGCTGGCCGGCGATCAGGACGCGTTCATGCCAGTGATCGTCCGCTACACCCACGAGATGCTCTACCAGCCGATTGGCTGGCTCTACGAGTCGCTGGTGAACAACAAGAACGAGGGGCTGGATCGCGAACTGCTCGCCGATACCCCGGCGACCACGCTCTACGAACTGCTCGGCGAGGACAAGAACCTGGAGCAGGTCTTCACGGCCATGATGGAGCACCAGAGTCGCTCAGTGGTGGAGGATCTCGTCAACGCCGTGGACTTCTCGTCGTATAAGAAGGTGCTGGACGTCGGCGGCGGCACCGGAACCAACTCCATCGGTTTCGTGCAGCGCTGGCCGCATCTTCAGGCAACCATCCTCGAACTGCCCAACGTGGCGGAGATGGCCGCCGCCCGCATCGCCGAGGCGGGTCTGTCCGATCGCATCAACGCGGTCGGGACCGACATCTGGAAGGACGAGTTCCCCTCGTCCCATGACTGCGTCGTCTACTCCCGTTTCCTTGAAATCTGGTCGCCCGATCAGGTCCGCGACCTCTTCGCGAAGACGTACCGCGCGCTGGAGCCAGGCGGTCACATGGTGATCGTCGCGTGCGCCCAGGACGACGACGAGACCGGACCCCTGCATGCCGCGTTCATGGCCGGGTATGTCCAGACGGTCGCGTCACCCGAGGGCCGTATCTACACGGCCGAGGAATTCGAGCAGTGGTATACCGAAGCGGGCTTCGAGCCGATGGACCGCCAGTACCCGGGCCGCTTCGACGTCATCCTGCGTGCCCGCAAGCCCATCGCCCGATAGTCCTGGTCCGTTCCGACACCTGATCCGGACCGCAGTCTGTCGTACGGTCGAATGCGTCCGACCCGGACGAAGTCGCCGAACTCGCTGAATTCGTACGGACCGAGCACGGGGTCCCTCAGGCCTGGTGAACGATTCGGCCCCGGATGAAGGCGCCGACTATTGTTCGAGCCAGGTCGGGATGCTTCATCTCACCAGGTGCCTGGCCAAGGATGTATCCGCGTGAACTGCCCGTCCGCTATCAGCGAACGGCGCCAGGTCAGACGCTGTCCGATTCGCGAGTAAGGTGTCGAGTACCGCGGATTCCGGCCCGTCGGTCGGGCATTGGACGAGCAAGCGAGGAGACAATCAGCCATGCCGAACTTCGACCTGCCACCCTTCAACCCCAGAATGGCTTCTGGTGGGGGAATGGCCTTCAGCGACTCCGTTTACGAAGGCTTGCTGCGGGATCGGATCATCTTCCTCGGCCAGCAGGTGGACGACGATATCTCCAACCGGATCTCCGCGCAGCTGCTCATGCTGGCAGCTGATCCGGATAAGGACATCTACCTCTACATCAACTCTCCTGGCGGCTCTGTCACCGCGGGTATGGCCGTATACGACACGATGAACTACATCAAGAACGACGTCGTGACGATCGCGATGGGGTTCTGCGCATCGATGGGACAGTTCCTGCTCACCGCCGGTGCCAAAAATAAGCGGTTCGCGCTGCCGCACACCAAGATCCTGATGCACCAACCATCCGCAGGCCTCGCCGGTACCGCGACCGACATCCGCATCTATGCCGAGCAGTTGGTCAAGACCAAGCGGGAGATGGCCCAGCTGATCGCCGATCATTCCGGCCAGACCTTCGAGACCATCACCCGGGACTCGGATCGGGATCGCTGGTTCACCGCTCAGGAGGCCAAGGAGTACGGCCTGATCGACGACGTGATCCGCTCGACCGAGCTGATCCCGGGCGGCGGCGGGACCGGCGTGGAAGGCCGGTAGGCGTGACGTATCGCAGCGCCAGCAGGCAGCGCGACGCCGCTCCGGTTGCCCGCTCGTTCCTGCCTCGATTTGTCGAACAGACCTCGTACGGCGCGCGAGACTACGACCCGTTCTCCAAGCTGTATGAGGAGCGGATCGTCTTCATCGGCACGGTCATCGATGACGTCACCGCCAATGACGTCATCGTGCAGCTGCTCTGCTTGGAGTCGATGGACCCGGATCGCGAGATCTCGATCTACATCAACTCGCCCGGCGGGGCGCTGGATTCGCTCATGGCGATCTACGACACCATGCAGTTCATTCGCCCCCTGATCCAGACCGTGTGCATGGGCCAGGCCAACTCGGCGGCGGCGGTGCTGTTGAGCGCCGGCGCCAAGGGCAAGCGGTTCGCGCTGCCCAACGCCCGCGTGCTGATCCATCAGCCATCCAGCGGCGGCATCCAAGGCCAGGTCTCAGATCTGCAGATTCACGCCGAGGAGATGATGCGCCTGCGCGATCAGCTCGAGGAGATCCTGGCCAAGCACACCGGTCGGTCGGTCGCCCAGGTCCGCGACGACATCGAGCGCGACAGGATCCTCACCGCTGAAGACGCGGTCAACTATGGCCTTATCGACGGTGTGATTCAATCTCGCGCGCTCGTCGCGGCACCGGCTTAGCAGCTCCGCACCGCCCTCCGTGCCTCACCTTGGACGCTGAGCGCCATTGGTTATCGGGCCGACGCCAAGACAGCCGGCTCGGTTGCCGGAAAGAGTAGGACGCTTGCGTTCTGCTCGGCGAACTTCGATTCACGGGTGAACTTGAAGTACAGCGCCCGCATCCGGTGCTTGACGGGGCCATCTAGCTGCTCGACTTGACTAAGCCCGTAGGAGGCATCGACCATGATCCGAGTGCGTGGGATCCGGATGGCTTCATAGCCGCGCAAGCCCTGCTCGACGTCGGGATGGGCGGCCAACTGCTGGGCCAGCACCGCCGCATCCTCCACGGCCATCGCCCCACCCTGGCCAAGGCTGACCAGCATGGGATGCGCCGCGTCGCCGAGCAGCGTGACCGGGCCCGTGCCCCAGGTGTCACGGAACGGGCGATCCTGGGCCCGCACTGTCACGATGCTTTCCGCCGGCGTCCTGCGGATTACCTCCAGCACCTCAGGCGCCCAGCCCGAGAAGACCCGTTCTACCTCGGCCTTGACATCGGCGCTGGTGCTCTGGTGCGGCGGGGCATTCTTGGTGCCCCACCAGTACGCGCGTCCGTTGCCGATATCGGCCAGCCCGAACCGTTCACCGGCGCCCCAATAGTGAGCGGCGAAGCCCGGGACGAACTTCGGGTGCTCGAACGGTACGGTGGCCAGCCAGCAGATGTAGCCGCCGTCCCGGATCTCCTCGGTGCCGATGAGCTGCCTGCGGATCGCGGAATGGAAACCATCGGCACCAATCAATAGGTCACCGGTTGCCTGCCGCCCGTCGGCGAAGTCGACCTGCACGCCACCGTCGGTGATTCGGAAACCAGTTGCCACCGCGCCTAGTTCGATCCGCAGATCGGATCCGGCCGCGGCCAGCAACGCCGCCTGCAGGTCGGCCCGATGGACCGCGAAGCTGGGTGCGTCCTGCCTACGGGCGAACTCCGTGAAATCCACCGTACGGATGAGCCGACCTTTGCGGGTACGAAAATCGAGGCTTTCGAAGATGCGGCCGCGGGCAGCCAGCTCATCTTCGAGGTGAATGTCGAGGGTGTGCATCGCGGCTACCGCGTTACACATGAACGACACCGCGGTGGTGCCTGCCCTGAGCTCGCGGGCACGCTCCCAGACCTCCACCTCCAGCCCGACCTTGCGCAGGGTGGCGGCGGTTGCCAGACCGCCGATGCCGCCACCGACGATGATCGCCTTCTTGGAGCGGTTCTCGGTCATGTGCGCTTCCTGTCTGTCGCAGTGTCGAGCATGTTCGACCGCAAGATGCGATCGATCGTGTCGGCAATCCCGGCTACGTATGGCTCATCCATCAGTACGAGGTGATCGCCGTCGACATCGACGACCTCGATGTGGCCGGTGGTCATCGCCGACCAGCCGTTGGTGGTGTCGGTGTGCAGGCTTCGAGCGGCACCATGCATCGGCTGCAATATCGCGGGCAGCTCCGCGGTGGCGCGCAGCAACATCAGATCCTGCGGAACCGGTTCAGGCTGGTAGGTCAGCAGCGCCCGCCAGTGTGCCTTGAACATCGAGAACAGCCGGCGCACCTGCTCGGCAAAGCCGGTGTCCGCCAACGCCCCGGCCTCGGCTGCTCGAGCGGCGACGAAAGCGAACGCCTGGTCGGCATCGAGGTCGGCCGGCACCGCCTCCACCTCGGTCAGGCCGCCGTGTTCGGCCCACAGCATCTCCCAGAAGAACCACTCCAGCAGCGAGCGATCAGCGACGTCCGGACGCTGGCCCTGCTCGATCGCGATCGGGTCGATGAGGATCAGATGATCAACGCTGGATGACTCGACGGCACTGAGCTGACGAGCCATTTCGAATGCGATGAAGCCGCCGAAGGACCAGCCACCGATGTTGTACGGCCCGGTCGGCTGTATCTGGCGGATCGCTGCTACGTACAGCGCTGCGAGGTCAGGAACTGATGCGAGCGGTTCGCTACCTTGGACGCTGCCCGGCGCCTGTAGCGCGTACACCGGCTGGTCAGCTCCGAGACGCTCGGCAAGGCCCCGATAGCATAAGACGTTGCCGCCGAGTGGATGGATCAGGAACAGCGGTCGCCGCGATCCGGTCGAGCGAATCGGCACCACTGGATCGAAGGCAGCCCGGTCCGGTGTCGATCGCAGCCTGGTTGCCAGCGCGGCTACGGAGGGCGCTGCGATCAAATCCGACACCGGTAGCGGGACACCGAAGTGCTTCTCTATCAGCACCGTTAACCGCATAGCCGATAGCGATGTCCCCCCGACCTCGAAGAAGTTGTCATCGACGCCGATCTGCTCCGACTCGAGCACCTGACGTACCAGCTTGAGCACGCCGCCTTCCCAACTATCCCGAGCAGGCCGGCTCGGTGAGCTTTGCCCGGAGGCGAGCGGTAGCTCAGCCAGTGCCGCATCGTCTCGTTTGCCGCTGGCCGTGCGCGGGAATGCCGGGATCCACTCGAAGTAGCTCGGCACCATGTAACCGGGCAGCGCGCCATGCAGATACCCACGCAACTCCTCGATGTCCACTTGGGCCGGATCACCGGTGAGGTAGGCCACCAGGAATGCGTCAGCGCCCGTGGCCCGGCTACGCGCGATCACCGCGACGTCAACCAGCGCCGGATTCTTTCTGCTACCGGCCCGGATGGCCAGTTCGACCTCGGCCAGTTCGACCCGGAATCCTCGTACCTTGACCTGGGAATCCGCTCGGCCGAGCCAGACAAGTTCGCCGCCGGGCAGCCTGGTCGCCAGATCACCGGTGCGGTAGATCCGTACACCCTCGCGATAGCTGAATCGTTCGGCAGTCAATTCCGGTTGGCCGAGGTAGCCGTCGGCCAGGCATAGCCCTTGGGCATACAGTTCGCCCCTGCCGCCGTCCGGTACATCCCGAAGCTGGTCATCCAGCAGAAGCAGCTCAACGCCGGCGATCGGCCATCCGATCGGCGGCAACTCGGGAAACAGTTGTGGGTCACCGGTCATCGGGAAACTGGTCAGCAGATGCGTTTCGGTCGGCCCATACTGATTCTCCAGCACGGTGCCCGGTAGCGCGGCACAGAACTGCCGAATTTGCTCGGTAACCCGCAACTGCTCGCCGGAGGAGATGATCGTCCCAAGCCGGGGTGGCCGCAATCCGAGCGTTACGGACGCCTCGGCCAGCTGTTGCAATGCGACGTAGGGCAGGAATACCCGTTCCACGCCGCTCGATTCAAGCAGCCTGAGCAGTTCAGGCATGTCGTGCCGATGGGTCTCGTCGATCAGCTGCAACTGCCCGCCGGCGTACAGGGTTGACATGATCTCCTGAAAGGCGACGTCAAAGCTGAGCGGGGCAAATTGCAGCGTGACCCGAGCGGTCCGACCGCTGACGGCTTGCTCCTGCCAGGATGCATAGTTGGCCAGCACTCGGTGCGGGATTTCCACTCCCTTAGGCAAGCCTGTCGAGCCAGACGTGAACAGTACGTAGGCAACGCTGTCTGGATCCAGCTGAGGCAGACGTGCCGATGCATCGTCTTCACCGGCCAGTGCGGTCAGCAATTGCTGGACTGGAACCACGAGCGCTGGATCGACGCCTGGTTGATCGCCCGCCTGCGAGGTGACCACCACGATCGGCTGTGACCGTTCGACCATCCTTGCGATCCGATCCGGTGGGTAGGTCACATCCAGCGGCACACACGCGCAGCCGGCCTTGGCGACGCCGATGATCGCGGCGATCGTCTCCGGTGAGCGGTGCATCGCGAGGCCGATGTGGTTACCGGGTCGGGCTCCCAGTGAGATCAATCGACGTGCGATTGTCTCCGAGGCTTGCCACAGCCGCTGGTAGGTCCACCGGATGTCATGGTGAGCGATCGCGATTGCTGACGATTGTTGCCGGGCGTGCCGGTCCAGTCGATCGATCACCGTGTGCGGTTCCGGGTGTGTCGCCAGTTCCGGCAGCGTGGTGGGCAGGAACTCCAACCCCACCGACTCGGCGGGATGCTCGACGAGGTGGTCGAGGATACGCAGGTAGCTTGCGGCCACTTGCTCGGCCTGGGATCGGTCGAACGTCCGGCCGTCGAGGTCGAATCGCAGCCACAGCCGGTCGTCGGCCGGGTCCAGCACCGCGTTGAGCAGCAGGCAGAAGTTGGTTTCCTCCCATGTCTGGAAGTTGATGAGGTCCACTTCATCGTGCTGGAGAAGCACGTTGAGCACCCGCAGGTGGACGAAGTTGAAGGCGGTGTCAAACGGCAGCCGGCCCCCGAGGTCGCGCTGGATGGCGCTCAGCGGGTAGCGGCGGTGCTCGTGATTGTCCCGCTCGGCCGCGTACAACGCTTCAGCGACGTCCAGCCATGAATTGGCAAGCGAGCGCAGTCGAACCGGTAGCGTGCCCAGGAACAAGCCGGTGACCCGTTCGGCATCGTGACGTTCCGGCCGGCCGCCCGTGACCAGGCCGGTGGTGATGTCCTCAGTTCCACTGAGCAGCCGCAGCAGCCCGAAATAGGCCGCGAATAGAATCGATTTCAGCGGCAATTCGTGCTTTCGTGCCAGCGTCCGTGCCCGCGCCTCCAGTCCGGCCGGCAACTCGACCCGCAGCGCGATCAGCTCACAGCTGCCTGGTCGCACATGCGGCCGCGATCCGGTCAGTTGGATCGGCTCGACCGCGTCGAGTAGCTGCTGCCAGTAACGCCGTGATTCGGGATCAGCCTCGGCTTGCCGAACAGCACGGACGTAATGGCCGGGAGATGGACGCTCTGTCAGTCCGACCGGCGCGATCGAAGCGCCAGCCAGATGGAGGTAGTCCTGCAGCAGCTCTCCGACCAGGGTCGCCACACTCCAGCCGTCCAGGATCGCATGGTGGAAGCTGAACACCAGCTCCACAGTGTCCGGAAGCTGATGGACCCGGAATAGGTACAGGGGTGCGCCGTCGAGGACATAGTGGTGGAAGCGGCGGTCGGCGATGTGGTTTTGGATCGCCGCCTCCGCATCGTCCGGGGCGGTGGACCGCAGGTCGCGAAACTCCAGACCACCATCGACCTTCGCGGCGACGAGCTGCACCGGCTCGCTGAAATTTCCCAGGTCGAACCATGAGCGCAGCACCGGATGCCGTTGTTGCAACAGCTCGAACGCCCGGCTGAAGTCTTCAACGAAACGATGCTCGTTCCGCCGGATCCTCAGCGAATACCGGAACACGTCATGATAGACGGCCGAGCGTTCATGCTCGGCGCTGTGATAGAGCAGGCCAAGTTGAAGGTCCGTCGCCGGGTAGCCGTCTACGGCATCGACGATGGGCCTCGGCCGAGTAAGCAAGGCCGAATCGGCTGGTCGGAGCAGTTCAAACGGCGCCAACGGCTCATCGGCCTGAGCTCGTGGGCAGCTCGAAGCGCGCTCGGCCAGGCCGGCAATCGTCGGGCGGCGGATCAGGTCGGCCAGTTCGAAATAGATGCCTCTCTTCTCAGCGGCTGCTCGGATCTGCAGCATGGTGATCGAGTCGCCGCCGACAGTGAAGTAGTTGTCGTGCACCCCGATTGCCTCGACCTTGAGCACGCTCTGCCAGACTTCCGCGATCGCACCCTCCACTTCGGTGCGAGGCAGGTCGATGCTGGCCGGCTGGCCCACGGGCAGCAGCGAGAGCGCCGAGCGATCGGCTTTGCCGTTAGAATTCAGCGGGATCGACTCGATGGGTTGGAAGACCGAAGGCACCAGATAGTCGGGCAGGCGGCGCTGCAGCTCCGTCCGCAACACGGTCGGAGGCAGGCTCGGATCGCTGACGTAGTAGGCGACGAGCATCACCGAACCAGCGGGACCCGGTTGACCGACGGCTACTGCCGCACGGACTCCCTCGATTTCGGTGAGTGCGACCTCCACCTCGCCCAGCTCGACCCGGTTGCCCCGGACCTTTAACTGCCCGTCGATGCGTCCCAGGAAGTAGATTTCACCGTCGGCATCACGGGTCACCAGGTCACCGGTGCGATACAGCGTCGGGTAGTCCGACAGCATGCCGATCGCTGGGTTGGCAACGAACTTTTCTGCCGTCAGTTCCGGACGGTTGAGGTATCCGCGGGCAACGCCGACCCCTGCGATGTACAGCTCACCGGCCAGGCCGACTGGTTGCACCAGCCCGTGCCGATCCATCACGAAGAGTTCGATGTTGTCAATCGGGCGGCCGATCGGCACCCGGCTCAGCTCGTGATCTGGGTCGGCCGGGCAGTCGTAGTAGCTGACATCGACGGTCGCCTCGGTGGGACCGTACAGATTCACCAGCCTGGCCGGCTCGACACTGTGCGATGCGAGCCTCGCCAGCTCGGCACGGTGCGATGCGAGCCTCGCCAGCCCGGCACCGTGCGATGCGAGCCTCGCCAGCTCGGCACCGTGCGATGCGAGCGTGGCGAAGCGCCGGGCTTGCTGCGGTAGCAGTGCCTCACCGCTGCAGAACACTCGCTGCAGGCTGCTCAAGGGATCGTTCGGATGGTCTGCGTTGCGCTGCTCCTCCTCGACGAGGTCGAGAAACGGATCGAGCATCGACGGCACGAAGTGCGCGACAGTCACCCCGTACTCGACCACCGCCCGGGCCAGTTGCCGGGGATCCTTTTCGTGCCCGGGCGCCAGGAGCACCACCCGAGCCCCGGACAGCATCCACCAGAACAGTTCCCAGACCGAGACATCGAACGAGATCGGCGTCTTCTGGATGAGCACGTCGTCAGGGCTGAGCGAATAGCGCCTATCCATCCAGCGCAGTCGGTTCATCACTGATCGGTGTTCGATGAGAGCACCCTTGGGACGGCCGGTCGATCCTGAGGTGTAGATGATGTAGGCGAGGTTGCGTCCGGTTACCGTCGCCGGCTCCGAAGGCCGCGGGCAGCTGGGCAGCTTTCGGCTGAGATCGTGTCGGATCGCCGCGCCCCAGTCCAGCTCCTGGTCGATTCGGCCGTCATGCAGCACGATCCGGGCGCCGCTGTCGCGCAGGATGAACTCGATCCGGTTGGCCGGATAGCGGGGATCGACGGGCAGATAGGCACCGCCGGCCTTGAGCACCGCCAAGATAGCGATGATCATCGCGGGGCTGCGTTCCATCAGGATGGCCACCGGCTCTTCGGTGCTTATGCCGTCGGCGTGTAATACCGCGGCCAGCGCATCGGACTCGGTATCGAGTTCCCGATACGTGAGTTGCCGCTTGCCCTGGTCATCCAGCACTGCGATCGCATCCGGGGTTCGGGCCGCCTGGGCTCGGAATTGGGCCGGCAGGGTGGCCTGATCGTCGAACGGAAACCGGGTCTGATTGCACTGCCGGGACACCGCGTCGAATTCGTCCTGATCGAGCATCGGCAGCTGATGCGCCGGACGGTCCGGCTCGTCCAGCGCGCTACGAAGCAGCGTCTCCAGATGGCGGACGAAGTCCTGGATCTGGTAGTCGTCATCGAATACGTCGCAGCCATAGTCGAGGTCGATCTGCACATCGCTGATGTCGTCCAGCTCGTTGATCACGATGCCGAGCGCATCGTCGTCGTGCGCACGGGCCTGTACCACGGTGTCGTAGGACAACCCGGGAATGCTGGGTGGGCTCGGCCATTGCAGGTAAGCGATAGTCACGTCGAAGAGCCGCTTGGGGCCCTGGCCGTTGTTCGGCAGAGCCGCCAGCAGATCGCCAACAGCCAGCCTCTCATGAGCCTTCAGTCCGCGGGTGCCGGCACGTACGGCGGTCACCAGCTCGGTGAAGGTCTGCTCGGCACCGATGGTCAGCCGCAGCGGCAGCGTGTTGGCGAAGTGGCCGACCAGCTGCTGCTCGGTAACGCCGGGCCGGTTCAGCAATGGCACACCGACGCATACGTCATCGGTCCGATGGACCCGGCTCAGGTAGAGGCACAACACGCCGGTCATGAAGGCGAAAACCGAATGGCCACGGCCTCGTATCCGCTCGATCAGCTGGCGTTCCACGGTGAAGTGGTGCCGCGCGCTGCGCCGTCCGCCGGCAGCCTCCCGGCGCTGGTAGAGCGCGGGCTCCAGGCCAGCCAGCTCGGTGTGGAAGTACTCCTGTGCGGCGGAATGCCCCGGCGATGCGCGGAATTCTTGATCGAGTTCAATCGCCGTCAGGTACGACGGCGCTGCCTGGTCGGGCAGCTTGCCGGTTTCCCGCAGGGTGGACAGGTCCCGGCGGAACTGGGCCATGATCAGGTTGAGGCTCCAGGCATCGTTCAGGATGTGTAGTGAGCGGACATACACATAGGCAACCTCGGGTGATTCTCGAATGACAGCCAGTTGTACGAGTTGCGATCTCAGCGGCTCGAACGGCGTGTCGAACGCCTCACGCAACCAGTCCGCACTGGCCTTGCGGGGATCGGCCGCACCGGATAGGTCAATCAGCTCCACTGAAGGCGGTGTTTCGGCCAGCCACTGGTACGGAACGCCGTTCCGTTCGTCAATCCGCATCCGCAGCACATCATTGCGCTCGGCCGCTCGGGCCAGGCAGGTCTGAAGTTCGACATCGGAGCTGGTGCCGACGATGCGATCGTAAATGAAAACATTGAACTGTGGCAGCTCCGGGAAGAGCGAATTGGCCACCCACACGTCACGTTGGCAGGCAGTCAGCTGGTACGTCAAGGTCATCTGCCTATTCCTTGGTGCACTGAAGGATCTACTGACTGAACAAATCCCGAAGCTGTTCAGCCAACCGCGACCACCGTCGAGTGGTACCAGGGATTGCCGGCGGCTTCGGAGATCAGGTCGCGCGATTGGGTCTGATAGAACTTGCCGAGCTCAAGGGTTACGCGCTGGACGAACTCCAGTGCCGTGAAGTACTTGCGCATGAAGCTCGGCTGATCGAGCCGGACCTGAACCACCTCTACGTTGCGATTCTGCGGCAACGGGCTCTGCAGGAGCGAGACCAGGTTCTCTCGTTTCTGGACTGTGTAGGCGTCTTCCTCATCGTCACAGAAGATCAACACCAGGTGGCGGCGATCGGGGTCGGACAGGGTGGCGACCTCGCTGTGGCAGAACTCGTGGAAGTAGTTCCTGGTGGCGGGCACCATCGCGATCTCGTTGAAGTGCATCTTCGCCAGCTTCAGCAGGCCCTCATGCCACTTCGGCGATGCGACCATGATGATGTTCGCGTTCTCGGCCCGACGTGCGGCATCGATCGCGGCCTGTTCCAACTCGGCATCGAAGTCGGTAGCGAGCTGATCGACGAGCGCGTATACCTCGTCAGTTCGATCCTGCCGTAGCAAGCCCAACTCGTGGAACATCCTGATCAGGATCGCGAAATACTGTCCCACGTGGAAGAGCGGGTATTCACGATCCGGATTACTCAACTGCCAGCGGGCAATCGACACTCCGAACTCGCTACCCAGTTGCGCCAGCCGGCCGCCCGAGGTGAGGAGCAGCACTCGATCATGCATCTCCTTCATGTCGTGGAAAGCTCGGATCGGCTCGTTGGAATGACCGCTGTAGGAACTCAGGACGATAAGTGTCAACGGATCTTCGATCACTGAGCGTGGCACCAGGAACTGGAAGTCGTAGTCGTTGAAGACGAAGATCTCCAGCTCGCTGTCGAAGGTGCCCAAGTAGGTTCGGATCACATCGGAGACGATGGCCGAGCAGCCCATACCGCTGAATACGATCCGCCGGAACTCGCCGTTAGCCATGCGGCCGCGCAAGTGGTCGGTGATCTCATTGATGCTGTATTCGGAGGACTTGACGAAGGCAGATCGGTACTCAGTGAGGAGGAATTGTTCGTATCGTTCGAGCCGAGAAGGCATGGCTTTGCTCCGAGTGATCGCGGGATGAGGCTGTCAGCGACTAGCGTGGGCTCACCACATGAACTGGCCGCCGTCGATGATCAATTTCTGTCCGGTGAAGTATCGGGAGCGGTCGCTGACCAAGAATTCCAGCGCATCGGCCAGTTCAGCCGGCGTACCGATGCGACCCTGCGGGATCTCGTCGAGCAGGCTGCGGCGTGCGTCCGGATCGGCATAGCGGTACCGATCACGCATCTCCTCTGTGTCGATCATCCCGGGAATCAGGCAGTTGACCCGGATAGTCGGAGCAAGTTCAAGAGCCATGCATTTGGTCAGGTGCAGCAAGCCAGCCTTGCTGGCGCAGTAGTTCGCTCCGTTGCGCCGCGCCCGAATCCCGGTGGTCGCACCGATGTTCACGATCGAGCCGCCGCCGGCGGCAAGCATCGCCGGAGCGAGCATGGAGGTGAGGTGAAACGGCGCCGAAAGGTTGGTTTCCAGAACGGTCTGCCAGTCAGCTTCGTTGAGTTCGAGCAGCGGGCGATCGATATTCCGCCCCGCGTTATTGACCAATACGGCTGGTGCGCCGTGGTCAGTGACCAGTTCGCGAGTCAGCTCAGCCAGTGCGACCCGGTCGGAGATGTCAACTCGCCGAACCTGACCTCGCTTGCCCAGCATCTTCCCGGCGAGTTCAGCCGCGGCCTCGTCCTGCCGGTACAGCGCCAGCACGTGGTAATCCAGGTCGGCGAGGCGCTCGCTGAATGCGTAGCCCAGGCCTTTCGTGCCACCGGTAACGATGGCTAGCCTCGCCGCATGATCGCGCACAGGTCCTCCACGGACAGGGCACGTCAGGGGAAACGTGCCGAATGACCCCGCTCGGTGGCGTGAGTCGCGTCAGAAGGACTCTAGACATACCGGAGCTAACTTCGCAATCACCTCATCTAAGGATTAGGGGTTCAAATCGGACTTCTGATGTTCGGGACCCCTAGCGTCGCGACCGGCGACCGGCAGGTAGTGCGGGGCTGCCGGAGCAGGGCCACCGTCGAGGTAGTGGGTCTGATCCCGGCCGGACGGCGCGGTGGCCCCGGCGCGGTGTGGAGTTGCGGACCGCGGTCGAGGGTGCGGCCGGCCAGTGGGACGTCAGCCCGGTGATTGCCGAGCGGATCGACGATTCAGCAGCCGACCGGCTGCTCGCGGGTTGGCCCGGGCGTCGAAGTGGAGTTGGGGCTGCCGGTAGGCGGCGACATCGCGATCCGTCTCGACCAGGTACGAAACTCTGCGAGCACAGCGACAGCTCGGCGGTCGCGACAGGGATCAGCAATCGGAGACAGTCACTCGGCACAAGCACTGCGATGATGGCGATATATCCACTAGATGTACTGGTGGAGCTGAGGGGATTCGAACCCCTGGCCCCCTCGATGCGAACGAGGTGCGCTACCGGACTGCGCCACAGCCCCCAACCAGTTGGCTAGGTTACCAGCCGGCCAACGGGCTTGCGCACCGCCCGGCGGCAACGTACGGCTTACACCGCGCGGCGCATGCTCCGCTCGTCGAACTCCTCGTCCACGTAGAGCCCGGTCAGATCGATCGTGTCGGCCATGCCGCGTAGCTCGACGTCCTCGTCGTCGATCCGCACGGCGGTCGACTCGGCGGCCTGGTGGCTGAACCGCTCGCTCGCCTCGTAGCTGCGACTGGGCCGCAGGCCGGAGCGCTGCAGCCGGGATTGGCGGCGGTCGCGGTCGCGCAGCGCCTGGTTCCGCAGGAACATCAGGTATCCGCCGAGCGAGCCGGTGAACGCCACGGCGACCAACCAGGCCAGCGTGCCTCCGGCCGCAACGGCCCACAGCAGGCCGAGCACGGTGCCGACGGTCAGCAGGATCAGCGAGCGGCGCCGCCGGGCCAGCATCTGCCGGCGAGCTTCGGACAGGTCGGCGCGGGCGATTCGGTCTGGGTACAACGTTGCCTCCATCGCGGCCGGAACCGGACGGCGTCCGGCATCTGCACGCAACGCCCGGCCGGGCACGAAAACCTGCGCGTGCGGATCGAGTCGCGGCGCCTCGGCCGGCTCCAGGTCGGCCTGGGGCGCCGGACGGGTCAGCGTGGCCAGCGACCGTCGAGCCGACAGGGCACGCATCGCGGAACTGAACCGGGCAGCAGACCGCTCCCCCGCCCGATCGTCGCTGCGCTTGACGAGCATAGGTATGACGACGATCAGCCAGAGGACGGCCAACACGATCACCGTCATCATGGGTGACAACATCTGCATCTCCCGTCACACCTGTCACATGCCCTCGCCACGTTAGGGCGCAGGCCCGGAATTAGGCGGCAGGCGCGCCGCGTATGAACATCAAGTACTGGTTGAGGTCACGCCCGGATCAGCCCGGTGGCACCGGCAGACCGGCCAGCCGGGACAGCACGGTTGCGTCCAATCGCTCCTCGGCGGTGATGGCGAAGGTGAGGTGGTCCCGCCACGCCCCGTCGATGTCGAGGAACCGCTCGTGGTAACCCTCCCGGCGCAGGCCGAGCTTCTCCACCACCCGCAGGCTGGCCTGGTTCTCCGGGCGGATGTTGATCTCCACCCGGTGCAGCCGCACCGCGGTCAGACAATGGTCGATCACCAGGGCCAGCGCGGTCGGTGCGATGCCCCGGCCCGCCACCCGGCAGTCGATCCAGTACCCGATGCTGCACGAACGCAGCGCCCCGCGAATCACGTTCGAGACGCTCATCTGGCCGACCAGTTCGTCGCCGTAGACGACCATGAACGGCAGCATCGATCCGATCCGGGCCGCCGAACGCATCCGGGACAGAGTCCGGCGGAACTCGGCAGGCGAATTGCGTTGCGCCCAGCCCTGGCTCGACGTCGGTTCCCAGGGTGCCAGCCAGGCGGCATTGGCTATCCGGCTGCGGCTCCACGGACCGGCGTCGGACCGCTTCGGCGGCCGTACCGTGACCGGCCCGGCGCTCAGCACGGCCGGCCAGCCGGGGTGCAACGCCGCCATCTCAGCGCTGGGCGAGCATCAGCGGCTGCACGCTCACCCGCGAGCCCGGCACCACCTCGGTCACGTCCTCGTCGATCACGACCAGGCAGTTGGCGGCCGCCAGTGCGGCGATCAGGTGCGGTCCCCGTCCCCCGACCAGCGACACCGAGTACCGGCCATCGGGCTCGCGGTGCAGCAGCCCCCGCCGGTACTCCCGCCGGCCGTCGGCACTGTCGATCCGCTCCAGGGCGGTGGCCTGGATGGTCTGCCGGTGCAGGATGCGCTTGCCCAGCAGCTTGCGGATGGCCGGCCGCACGAACACCTCGAACGACACCAGCGCCGCGCCGGGATTGCCGGGCAGGCAGAAGATCGGGGTCCGCTCCCGACCGAGGGTGCCGAAGCCCTGCGGCGCTCCGGGACTCATCGCGATCGAGGTGAACTCCACCGAGCCGAGCTGGCCGAGGGCCTGCTTGACGATGTCGAAGGCACCCATGCTGACGCCGCCGGTCGTGATGATCAGGTCGGCGCGCAGGAGCTGCGAGTCCAGGGTGTCCAGCAGCCGGGCGTGGTCGTCCTCGACGATGCCAACCCGGTAGGCATCGGCGCCGGCGTCCCGGGCAGCCGCGGCCAGCATGTAGGAGTTGCTGTCGGCGACCTCGGCAAAACCGGGCCGGGTGCCGACATCGACCAGCTCGGATCCGGTCGCGATGACGACCACCCGCGGCCGAGGCTGCACCAGCACCCGGTCCCGGCCCACCGCGGCGAGCAACGCGATCTGCTGCGGGCCGAGCGTGGCACCCGGTCCGAGCGCCGTCGCGCCGGCCGCGAGGTCCTCGCCAGCCCGGCGCACGCACTCGCCGGTCCGTACTCCGCGCCGGATGGCCACCCTGGCAACGCCGCCATCGGTGTCCTCCAGCGGCACCACGGCGTCGGCGCCGGGCGGGATGGGAGCTCCGGTCATGATCCGCATGCAGAGACCCGGTCCCATGCCGGACACCGACTTGGCGCCGGCCAGCACGTCGCCCACCACCGGCAGCACCAGCGGATGGTCGGCAGAGGCCTGCTTCAGGTCCACCGCCCGGACCGCATAGCCGTCCATCGCCGCGTTGTCGAAACCGGGCAGCGGCGCGTCGGCGATGATCTGCTCGGCCAGCAGGAGGCCTTGGGCGTCCAGCAGCGTCAGCTCGATGGGGTCGACGCTGCCGATGTTCTGGAGCACCCTGCTGAGCTGCTCGTCCACCGTGCGGCGCCGCACCGGCGTCACCGCCGGGATGGCGGGCACCTCTTCGGTCGGCAGGTCACTGTTGTCGGTCACCTGCTGTGCGCCCTCCCGTTCGCCTCGTTCGAGCCCGCCGCGCACGCCGCCGGATCAGCTGCCGGACCCGCCGCTCGGCAGCCCGGCCGCGAACTCGGCCAGCCAGGCGGAGAACTCCTCGCCCAGCTCGGGATGCTCGCATCCCAGCCGGACCACCGCCTGCAGGTAGTCGAGCCGGTCACCGGTGTCGTAGCGGCGCCCGGAGAACACCACGCCATGGATCGGCACCCCATCCTGCCCCAAAGTGCGCATCGCATCGGTCAATTCGAGCTCGCCGCGCTTACCCAATTCAGTCCGGCGCAGCGCGTCGAAGATGCCCGCAGGCAGCACGTAGCGACCGATCACCGCCAGGTTGGACAGCGCCTCGTCGGGCTTGGGCTTCTCGATCAGCGTCTCGATCTTGATTACCCCGTCCACGACCTCCCCGGCTGGCTTGATGCTGCCGTACAGCGAGATGAACCGGCCCTCGACCTCGATCAGGCCGACCACGATGCCGCCCGTCTCGGCCTGCACGTCCAGCATCCGCTCCAGCAGCACGTCACGCTCGTCGATGATGTCGTCACCGAGAAGCACCGCGAACGACTCGGCGCCGACGAACGCCTCCGCGTAGGACACCGCGTCACCCAACCCGCGGGGTGCCTGCTGCCGGACGTAGTGCAGCCGGGCCAGGTCGCTGGATCGGCGGACCCGGTCCAGCCGAGCAGCGTCCCCCTTCTTCTCCAGCGCGTCCTCGACGGCGGGTGCCGCGTCGAAGTGGTTCTCGATGGCCTCCTTCCCGGCTCCGGTCACCACCAGGACGTCGCCCAGACCGACCCGTGCCGCCTCCGCGACGATGTATTCCAGAGCCGGCACGTCCACCACCGGCAGCAGTTCCTTGGGCACCGCCTTGGTCGCGGGCAGGAACCGGGTGCCCAGGCCGGCGGCCGGGATGACCGCCTTGCGGGCCCGCCCCGGCTTGCGCTGGCCCGCCGGCTGGTTGCCGGCCTCTGGGGCGTTGCCGGCCTGTGTTGGGGTGTCGGCGTCGGAGGGCGTCGTCATAACGCGAGACTAGCCAAGTGACGGACAAGCAATCACTCCGAGCGGCGGTCAGGGCGTCTCGTTCGGCCATGTCCCCCGCCGAGCGAACGGCGGCACGCCGGGCGATCCTGGAAGTGGTGCTACGCCGATGTCGCGAGCTGGCGCTGCCACCCGGGGCTCGGGTGGCCGCCTACCAGCCGCTGCCGACCGAGCCGGGATCGGTGGAGCTGCTGGAGGCGCTGCACTCGGCCGGCTACCAGGTACTCGTGCCGCACACCCTGCCGGACCGCGACCTCGACTGGCTGCCCTGGCCCCGACCGGCCGCTGCCTCGGCTCCGGCCGAGACTCGACCCTCCGGCGAGCCGACTGGTGGTTCCGCCGAGCCGACTGGTGGTTCCGGCGAGTTGACTGGTGGTTACGCCGAGTTGGCGAGCACTTCGGGCGAACCGACTGGTGGTTCCGAGTTGACGGGCGCTCCCGGCGAGAGGGCTGGCGCTCCGGTCTCTCCGGCCGGTCCGCTCCGTCCGCCAACGCGAGGGCCATCCGACGACGCACTCGGCGTAGCAGCCATCGGCACCGCCGCTCTGCTGCTGGTACCGGCCTTCGCGGTCGACCGACAGGGCCACCGACTTGGCCGTGGCGGCGGCTCCTACGACCGCGCCTTGGCACGAGTGCCGGCTGGCACGGTGGTGGCCGCTCTCGTGTTCGAGACCGAACTGGTCGAGCGGGTGCCTACCGACCCATGGGATCGGTCGGTCACGGCCGCGGTGAGGCCATCGGGGTGGCTGGAATTCACCGAAAGTGGACGCAGGAACACCTGATAACGCACCATGGTTAGCAGTCATGAAGGTAGAGTGCTAACAACTGGTCGTCGGCGTCAGCCCGGACGCCCGTTCGGTCCAGCAGAACCAGCTTCAGGCAGAACTGAGATGAGGTCAGACCGCAATGCCCACCTACCAGTACGCGTGCACCAGCTCAGCCTGCGGCCTGCAGTTCGAGCGGGTGCAGGCGTTCACCGACGCAGCCATCACTGACTGCCCGGACTGCTCCAGCCGGGTGCGCAAGGTGTACGGCTCGGTCGGGGTCGTGTTCAAGGGCTCCGGCTTCTACCGCACGGACAGCCGGAACACCAAGTCCGACGCTGCTGCGAGCGACTCATCGAAATCCTCCTCCTCGGAAAGCTCGGGTAAGACCGCTGACTCCAGCAAGTCCGCTGACTCGGGCAAATCCTCGGCCGGCTCCAACGGATCGAGCAGCTCCAACGCTAAGCCGGTAACGGCCGCCGCAAGCTAAGCCCGAGGAATCTGTGGATAACCAACTGGTCATCCACAGATTGCCGAAGCCGGCTTGATCCACTGGGGCCGGCCGGCAGAGTGGCGGCATGCCCTCGCTTCCCACCTCCTGGCACGGTCTGCTGGTCCTTCTCACCGGCTGGCCCCGGCGCATCGCAGCCGTGCTGTGCCTGCTGCTGGCATTGGCAACCGCGACGACCCGGAGCCATTCGCCGACGCTGGCGACCGAACCAACCGTCACGGCAAGCCGCCCGCTTACTGCGGGCACGGTGGTGAGCGCGGCAGACCTCGTGGTGACAGCCTGGCCGACCCGCGCCGCTCCGGAGGGTGCCGCTCGCACCGCCTCGTCCATCATCGGGCGCCGGCTGGCCACCAACCTGGCTCGGGGCATGCCGATCACCCGAACCGACTTACTCGAGCCGGCGATAGCGGCAGCCCTCGCCGACGGGCTGGCCGCGACCACCGTGGATCTGACGGACGCCAGGCAGCTGACACTTCTGCATACCGGCGATCATGTCGATCTGTATCCAAACACTGAGGCCAGCCAGTTCGCCGAGTCTCCGGCTGACTCCGCGGGTTCGCCGATCGCGCGAGACGCCCGAGTCCTGAGCATCCTGCCGGCATCGGATACCGCCCCGGACGCGAAACCTGCCCTGGTGGTCGCCACCGATCGAACCGCGGCGGCGCAGCTTGCCGGCCGGATGCCGGCGGCATTCGTCGCTACGCTTGTGCAGCCGCCATGACGCCATGGTGAGCAGACGCGCCGGATGGCCCGAGCTGAAAGGCAGCGACACATGATCAAGGGTTTTCGGGACTTCATCATGCGGGGCAACGTTGTGGACCTGGCGATCGCGGTGGTTATCGGCACCGCATTCGCCGCTGTCGTCAACACCTTTGTCTCCGCGATCGTCAAACCCGTCATCAGTGCGTTTCCCGGCGCATCGGTTAACGGCTGGGGTTTCCACCTCCGCGGCGGGGATCTCGCCAAGCCGACCTTCATCGACATCGCCTCGATCATCAACGCGCTCATCGTGTTCCTGATCACCGCGGCCGTCGTGTACTTCATCTTCGTGGTTCCGATCACCAGGATGCAGGAGCGGCGAGCGCGCGGCGCGACGCCGGAGCCCGAAGCAGTGCCGGAGGACATCCTGCTGCTGCGCCAGATCCGGGATGCTCTCGGCGCTCGGCCGATGGATGGAACCGCTGGACCTACGCCGCAGCACCCGGAGGCCTGAACTACGCATCCTCGGGAGATCATCCCGTAAACGGTGGCGCCGGTGCCGTCATTCGTGGGAGACGGCGCTCGAACTAGCGGTTCACGCCCGAAGCCGGCAACCGCTCCTCGGCGGCACAACGGAGCCTGACCACCCGAGCCAGGGTGACCCAGCCTCAGCCGTGGTGTGGTGGTCGTTCGGCCAGGTACCAGTCGTCGTCATACCGGGACGATTGGTCTCCCCAGCCGACGTCGGTCTCGTCCACGGGCCGATCCGGCAGTACCGGCGCCCGGCTGGCAGCCGATCCAGGGTGGCGCCCGGCACCCGCGGCAGATGATGATGGAGGCTCGACGGATTCGTCGTCCGACGGTTCACGAGATTTGTCGGTGGGTGCGGCCATGTGTCCAGTGTGCCGAGTCCACGGCAAACCCACGAGGAGGCCATCGCGATGTTGGACAAGCTGAAGAAGTTCGCCGACCAGGCAAAGGAGAAGGCTGCACCGTTGGCTGAGCAGGCCGCGCACCGGGCAGCCGAATTGGCGTCGGAGGCGCGGGTGAAGGCCGGGCCGCTGGCCGAGCAAGCGCGTGAGCGTGCCGTCGACTTGGCGGGAAAGGCGGCACCGGCGGTCTCCCAGGGTGTTGACAAGGCAACCGAGCGCCTCGACAAGGCCACCGGGGGGCGCTACAGCAGCCATCTCGACAAGGTGCAGGGCGTCGTGCACGACACGGCGAGCAAGGTTGCCGCCGGCGGTCAAGCGGGCACCGGCGCGGAGAGCGCGCCCGGCACCGGAGCCGGGCAGCCGCCAGGTGCGGCCGATCCTGGAGCCACCGCCACCGCCACCGCGGCAAGCCAGACGGCCGCGTCGGCTGGCCAGCCGACGGAGACACCCGGCGCGCCGCCAGCAGCGGACACCGACACGCACACCGGGCAGGAGACCGAAGGCTCCTGATGGCTTCCGAGGTCACCGTCCGGTACTGGGCCGGCGCCCGCCGGGCGGCTGGCCGGGAGTCCGAGCAGGTCAGCGCGGTGGACGTAGCCGACCTGCGTGCCCAATTGCAACGCCGGCCCGAGTTGGCTGCCGTGTTGGCGGCCAGCTCGGTCCTGGTGGACGCGGCTCGCAGCGATGATGACCAGCCGCTACGGCCGGGGGCCGTGATAGACATCTTGCCGCCGTTCGCCGGCGGTTGATGCAGGGCAGGCGGTGCTACGGGCAGTTGACCCACTCGTCGGTGCCGTCGTCGAACACCTGGCGCTTCCAGATCGGCAGTCGGGCCTTGGCCTGATCGACCAGCCGCTGGCAGCTGTCGAACGCCTGCTTGCGGTGCGCCGCGGTGACCGAAGCGACCAGCGCCACGTCGCCGATCGCCAACATGCCGACGCGGTGGCTGATCGCGACCGCGATCACCGACTCCTCGGCGGCGATCTCCTCGGCGACCTCCCGCAACACCTGGCTGGCGGTGGGATAGCTGCTGTACTCCAGCTCGACCACCTGCCGGCCGTGGTCGTGGTCGCGCACCACGCCGCAGAAGGTGACATCGGCCCCCGCCGCGGCCGAGCGCACAGCCGCCGCATGAGCCGCGACGTCCAGTGGCTGATCGGAGATCTCGGCCAGCTTCACCTTCATAGGCCACCCCCCGGGCGGTGATCGCCGCCGCGCGCCTGATCCAGCACATGCTCGACCAGCGGCTGCAGCACCGCGATGCCGTCCCGCACCCCACCCGGCGAGCCGGGCAGCGTCACCACCAGCGCGTCCCCGATCAGGCCGGCGATGCCCCGGGACAGGACGGCGGTGGGCACTCGCTCCACGTTGGTCACCCGCAGGCGTTCCGCGATTCCGGGAATTGCCCTGTCCAGCAACGGCAAGACAGCCTCCGGGGTGACGTCTGTCGGTGACACCCCGGTTCCACCGGTGGTCAGCACCAGCCGCGCCCCGCCGGCCACCGCTGCTCGCACCGCGTCCCGGATCGCCTCGACCTCGTCCGGCACCACCACCTGGGAGACCAGCTCGAAGCCCCACTCGGCCACCGCGGCGGCCAGCAGCTCGCCCGACCGGTCATCGCGCACACCGGCGGCGGACCGGTTGGAGCAGGTGACGATCGCAGCACCGGTCACGGCCGCCGCCACTCGCCTCGCCGGCCGCCAGCCTTGTGCTGCAGCCGGACGTCGGTGAGCGTCGCCGCCCGGTCGACCGCCTTCACCATGTCGTACAAGGCCAAACCCGCTGTGGTGACGCAGGTCAGGGCCTCCATCTCGACGCCGGTTCGATCCGCCGTCCGGACCGTGGCGGTGATCTCCACCCAGTCCTCGTTCGGCGCCAGTTCCACGGTGACGCCGTGGATCGCCACCGGATGGCACAGCGGAATCAGCTCGGGCGTCCGCTTGGCCGCCGCGATGCCGGCGATCCGCGCCACCGCGAGCGCATCACCCTTCGGCAGCTCCGCGGCCCGCAGCAGCTCGACCACCTCGACGGTGGTCCGGAACACCCCGGTCGCGGTGGCTTCCCGGACCGTCACGTCCTTGGCCGAGACGTCCACCATCCGGGCGGCCCCGGTGGCATCGATGTGCGTCAGCTCCACCCGGCCAGCCTACGGCCTGCAAAGCCCGGCCAGCGGCGGTCCGAAGCACCCGCGACCGGGCACGGTGGCCTTGCCCACATGTCGCCGCGACAGGAATGGTTGAGCGCTCAACTCAGTTGCCGTCGGAGGAAGCAAATCGCCCCGAAGGAGATGCCCGCATGACCGCAATTCTCGAGCACGGCGCCGCACTGCAGCTGGACCCAGCCGCGCAGGACCTGCTCTTCCGGCAGGCTCGGACCGCGAACAAGTTCACCGACGAGGCAGTGACCGACGAGCAGGTCCGCGCCATCTACGAGTTGGTCAAGTACGCGCCCACCTCGATGAACCAGCAGCCGTTGCGGATCGCGCTGGTGCGCAGCGCCGATGCCCGTGCCAAGCTGGTCAGCCACCTGAGCGACGGCAACAAGGCCAAGACCGCGGCCGCCCCGCTGGTCGCCATCCTGGCCGCCGACGTGAACTTCCACGAGGAACTGCCGAAGGTGTTCCCGCACTTCCCTGGCGCCAAGGCACTGTTCGAGGGCGACGACGCCGCCCGCGAGCAGACCGCCCGGTTCAACGCGGCGTTGCAGCTGGGCTACTTCATCCTGGGCATCCGCGCGGCCGGGCTGGCCGCCGGCCCGATGACCGGATTCGACGCTGCCGGCATCGACCGTGACTTCTTCGCCGACGGCGAGCACCGCACGCTGGCCGTGGTGAACATCGGCCAGCCGGCTGAGGGCGCATGGTTCGACCGGCTGCCCCGCCTCGACTTCGATGAGGTCGTCAGCACCGTCTGAGCACCGGGCGACCCCGGCGGCAAGTCCACCCGCCCCGAGCGGCGTTACTGTCGGCAGGTGTCCCTCGCACAGCGGCTGACCGTGGAACAGCTGGCCGGCGACCCGCACCCGCACTGGCACCGGCTGCGCGCCGAGGCACCCGTGGTGTGGGTGCCGGCGCTGGCCGGCTGGGTGGTGCTGACCCATCAGGCAGCCTCGGCGGTGCTCCGGGATGCAGACACCTTCACGGTGGCCGATCCCCGCTTCTCCACCGGCCAGCTGTTCGGCCCGTCTATGCTGTCCACCGACGGGGCCGAACACGCCCGCTTCAACGGTGCATTCGCGCCCGGCCTGCGGATCGGGCCGGTCCGGGAGCGGTTCACCGAGCACGTCCGCACCGAGGTGTTGCGGCTGCTGGCCGGCCACCAGGCGGCACGCCGGATCGAGCTGCGCAGCCAGCTCGCGGCTCCGCTTGCCGTGTCGGTCATGCAATCCCTGCTCGGCCTGGCCGAGATCGAGCCGGACGTCCTGCTGGCCTGGTACTCGGCGATCGTCACCGGCGTTGACCGGATCAGCGCCGGGCTGCCCGCCGGTCAACCCGCGGAGCAGGCGCACGCCGAGCTGTCCGCCCGGATCGGCGCCGCCGCGGCACGTACCGGGCTGGCCGACGGCCCGCTCTCCCTCGAGGAGGTGGTGGCCAACTCCGGCATCCTGCTGTTCGGCGGAATCGAGACCACCGAGGGCATGATCGCGCTCGCCACCTGGCACCTGCTGGCCCATCCCGAGCAGGCCGCGGCGGTTCGCGAGAACCCCGGCCTGATCGACTCGGCCATCGAGGAGTCGCTGCGGCTGGAGCCGGCGGCGTCCCGGGTGGACCGCTACACCACCCGCCCGACCACGGTCGCCGGCGTGGCAATCCCCCGTGGCGAGCTGGTGATCGTCTCGCTGGCCGCCGCCAACCGAGATCCGGCCGTCTTCCCCGATCCGGATTCCTTCGACCTTTCCAGGACGAACGCGAACCGCCAGCTGGCCTTCGCGGCCGGCCCGCATTACTGCCTCGGCGCGCACCTGGCCCGGCTGGAGACCCGCACGGTGCTGCACGAGCTGCTGAGCCGCTCGGCAAGCCTGGTGCCCGAGCACACCGAGTCGCCGCGCGGCCTGGTCTTCCGCAAGCCGCCGGCGGTGACCGTGCGCTGGTAGCCGCCGGCTGCTAGTCCGGCCGCCAGCGGGTGTGCCGGGTACCCGGATCCGGTTCCCGGATCAGGGTAAGCCGCGGTCGCGGCCCGTCCGTGCGACCGGTCGGTGGCTTGCGGCTGCCGGCACGGTAGGGCGCCGGCCAGTCCGCGGCCGGGCCGGCATACTCCTGCTCGGCCGCGGCATGCAGCGTCCAGTGCGGGTCGTACAGGTGCGGGCGGCCGATCGACACCAGGTCGGCCCGTCCCGCCAGCAGCAGCGAATTCACGTCGTCGTAAGAGGAAATGGCACCGACCGCGATCACCGCGACGCCCATCGGCTCACCTACGTCGTTGCGGATCCGGTCGGCGTACGGCGTCTGGTAGCTGCGCCCGTACGCCGGTTTCTCGTCCTTGACCACCTGGCCGGTCGAGACGTGGATCGCGTCCGCGCCGTGCTCGGCGAAGGCCCGCGCGATCCGCACCGCCTCCTCCACGTCGTTGCCGCCCTCGTACCAGTCGGTTGCCGAGATCCGGACGCTGATCGGGCGCTCGGCCGGCCACGCCGCGCGCACCGCGTCGAACACCTCGAGCGGGTAGCGCATCCGGTTGTCCAGTTCGCCGCCGTAACGGTCGGTGCGCCGGTTGGACAGCGGTGACAGGAACGAGGACAGCAGGTAGCCGTGCGCGCAGTGCAGTTCGAGCAGGTCGAAGCCGGCCCGGGCGGCCGCCTCGGCAGCGGTCACGAACTCGGCCTTGATCGCGTCCAGGTCCCCGATGCTCAGCTCGCGAGGTACCTGGTTGGCCGGCGAGTACGGCAGCGCGGACGGGCCGACGATCTCCCAGTTGCCGTCCGGCAGCGGCTCGTCGATGCCCTCCCACATCAGCCGGGTGGAGCCCTTGCGGCCGGAGTGTCCGAGCTGGATGCCGAGCCTGGCGGTGCTCTGCTCGTGCACGAAGTCCACAATCCGGGTCCACGCCGCTTCCTGCTCCGGCGTGTAGATGCCGGTGCAGCCAGGGGTGATCCGGCCGGACGGCGACACGCACACCATCTCGGTCATCACCAGGCCGGCTCCGCCCAGCGCACGCGAGCCCAGATGCACCAGGTGGAAGTCGGTCGGCATGCCGTCGCGAGCCAGGTACATGTCCATCGGCGAGACCACGACCCGGTTCTTCAACTCCATCTGCCTGAGCCGGAACGGGTGGAACATCGGCGGCGGCCCGGCCTCCGGTGCCGCATCGCTGCCGGCCTGCTGCCGGGCGAACCAATCGTCCATGCCGGCCACGAATTCCGGGTCGCGCAGCCGCAGGTTGTCGTAGGTGATCCGCCGGCTGCGGGTGACGATGTTGAACGCGAACCGCTCCGGCTGCTGATGCACGTAGTGGCCGATGGACTCGAACCAGTCCAGGCTGGCCCGGGCCGCCCGCTGGGTTGACAGCACCACCGCCCGCCGCTCGGTCTCGTAGGCATCCAGCGCCGCGGTCACATCGGGCTGCTCGTGCAGGCAGGCAACCAGCGCGAGGGCGTCCTCCATGGCGAGCTTGGTGCCTGATCCGATGGAGAAGTGCGCGGTGTGCGCGGCGTCGCCCAGCAGTACCACATTGCCGTTTCGCCAGCTGCCGTTGGAGATCGTGGTGAAGCTCTGCCACTTCGAGTTGTTCGTCAGGATCCGGTGGCCGTCCAGCAGGTCACCGATCAGCTCGGCAATCCGGGCGACCGATCGCTCGTCACTGACGCCGGGCGGGAAGCTGGCCGATGCCGACTCGGCGAACCCGGCCCGCTGCCAGACGTCGGAGTGCATCTCGACGATGAACGTGCTGCCTTCTGCGTCGTACGGGTAGCCGTGCACCTGCATCACGCCGTACGGGGTGTGGCAGATGTAGAACTTGAACGCCTCGAAGACGAGGTCGGTGCCGAGCCACATGTACTTGTTGTGGCCAGCTTCCAGCGAGGGCCGGAACACGTCGGCGTACTTGGTCCGCACGGCGGAGTTCGCACCGTCCGCGGCGATCACCAGGTCGTAGTCGCGGCTCAACGAGTCCACGTCCGGCGCCTCGCACCGGTATTCGACCTGCACGCCGAGTTCGGTGCAGCGTTCCTGCAACAGTTGCAGCAACTTCTTCCGGCTCATCGCCGCGAAGCCCTGGCCACCGACGGTGGTCAGCGTGCCGCGGTAGTGGATGTCGATGTCGTCCCACCGGGCGAACTGCTCGGCCATCCGCGCGTAGATCACCGGGTCGGCGTGCTCGATGCCGCCGAGGGTTTCGTCGCTGAACACCACCCCGAAGCCGAACGTGTCGTCCGGTGCGTTGCGTTCCCAGATCCGGATCTCGGTCCGCGGGTCCAACGCCTTGGCCAGCGCGGCGAAGTACAGCCCGCCCGGCCCACCGCCGATCACTGCGATCCGCATCGCTAGTGCGCCGCTTCCGGCTCGCGCAACCGGAACCGCTGCAGCTTGCCGGTAGCGGTCCGCGGCAGCGCCGCAACGAACTCGATGGATCGCGGGTACTTGTACGGTGCGATGGCCTGCTTGGTGAACTCCTGCAGTTCGGCGATCTTGGCTGCGTCCTGGGCGGCGCCGTCACGCAGCACCACCGCGGCGTGCACGATCGAGCCGCGCTCCTCGTCCGGACGTGCCACCACCGCGCACTCGATCACGTCCGGGTGCTGCTCGAGCGCACGCTCGACTTCCGGCGCGGCGATGTTGTAGCCGGAGGAGACGATCATGTCATCACTGCGCGCCTGGTACCAGAAATAGCCGTCGGCATCGCGGGTATAGGTGTCACCGGTGATGTTCCAGCCGTGCTGGACGTAGTTCTGCTGGCGGGAATCGGCCAGGTACCGGCAGCCGGTCGGGCCGATCACCGCCAACCGTCCGGCGGTGCCGTCCGGGACCGGCTTGCCGTCGTCGCCGAGCACCGCGGCGCGGTAGCCGGGCACGACGCGGCCGGTCGAGCCCGGACGGATATCGGCATCGGCCGCCGAGATGAACACGTGCAACATCTCGGTGCTGCCGATGCCGTCGATCAGTCGGATACCGGTCCTGGCATGCATCTCCTCCCAGACCGCCTTGGGCAGGTGCTCGCCGGCGGAGATGCCGCGCCGGATGGTGCGCAGCCGATCCTGCTGGCCGGCCCGCAGGATCGCCCGGTAGGCGGTCGGCGCGGTGGACACCACCGTGGCACCGAATCGTTCGATGATCTCGGCCAGTTCCACCGGCGTGGCCCGCTCGATCAGCAGCGTCGCGGCGCCCACTCGCATCGGGAAGACCAGCATGCCGCCCAGGCCGAAGGTGAAGGCGAGCGGCGGGGTGCCGGTGAAGATGTCGTCCGGCCGTCCCTGCACCAGGTACTTGCCGAAGGTGTCGGCGATGGCCAGCACGTCGCGGTGGAAGTGCATGGCGATCTTCGGCGTGCCGGTGGTGCCCGAGGTGGCGGCCAGCAGCGCCACATCGTCTCCGGCGGTGGCCACGTTGGAGAATTGCTCGGGCTTACCGGCACATTGCCGGGTGAGGTCGTCATCGGCCGAGCTGCCGTAGGTCAGCATGGTGAGCCCCACGGCGGCGGCCACCGGCGCCAGGTCTTCGGTGAACCGGTGGTCGCACAGCGCGATGCTGGCCCCGGTCAGCTCGATCAGCGTGGTCAGCTCGGAGCTGCGCAGCAGCGGCACGGTCGCCACCACCACCCCGCCGGCCTTGAGCACCGCGAACCAGCACGCCACCAACCACGGGTTGTTCGGGCCGCGCAGCAGCACCCGCTGCCCGGGCCGCAGGCCGGCGTCCTCGACCAGGTAGTGCGCCAGCCGGTTGGACCTGGCGAGCAGTTCGCCGTAGCTCCAGGTCTCGCTCGGGCTGAGCAGCGCGGTCCGATCCGGGCCGAGGGTCTCGACGATGTTGTCCAGCAGCGCCGCCGCGCAGTTCAACCGCTGCGGATAGTCCAGTTCCGGCAGTTCGAAGATCAGCTCCGGCCACTGCTCGGCGGACGGCAGGTTGTCCCGGCAGAACGTGTCCACGTGCGCTGACGGCGAGAGCTTCACTGTTCAACTCCTTGGGGACGGAACGCGCTCTGCCAGTATGCTCCGGACGTGACGACAGTCAAGAACGCGCGATACCCGGTGCGCGTGGCCGAGGACGAACCGCTCACCGCGGCACAACCTCGCCAGCTGATCGTCACCATCTTCGGCCTGTACGCCCGCGAGGAACGGAACTGGCTGTCGATCGCCGCGGTGGTGCGGCTGATGGCCGAACTGGGCGTGGACTCACAGGCGGTGAGGTCCTCGATCTCCCGGCTGAAGCGGCGGGATTCGCTGCGCAGCCAGAGCGCCGACGGGGTGGCGGGCTATGCGCTCTCGCCGTCCATGGTCGAGGTGCTGGGAGAAGGCGACCGGCGGATCTTCGACCAGAACCGGCCAAACCTGGCCGACGGCTGGGTGCAGGTCGTCTTCACGGTGCCCGAAACCGAGCGTGGCAAGCGGCACGAACTGCGCACCCGGCTGGCTCGGCTCGGCTTCGGACCGGTCGCCCCCGGGGTCTGGCTGGCGCCCGGACGGCTGGCCGGCGAGGTGTCGGAGATGCTCAGCCGGCGCCAACTCGCCGGCTACGTGGACATCTTCCGCAGCGAATACCTCGGCTACGCCGAACTGCCCGGCCGGGTCCGGGACTGGTGGGATCTCGAGGATCTGGCTGCGCAGTACGGCCAGTTCGTGGCGCACTACCGGCCGGTGCTGCGCCGGCTCCGCCGCGAGGTCGCTTCGACCGGTGACGGGGCGGCGTTCGCGGAGTACGTGCGGATGCTCACCACCTGGCGCCGGTTGCGCTACCTCGATCCGGGGTTGCCGGCCGAGGTGCTGCCAGCTCGCTGGGCGGGCGTGCCGGCGGCCGAACTGTTCGCGGAGCTGAGCGAGGTGCTGCGGCCGCTGGCGCACCGGCACGCGATGGCCGTCATCCGGGGCTAAGTTCTAGGGAATCTCGGCCGTTCCCTGCAGCTCGACCAGCGCGGTGTCGTCCCAGAGCCTCGCCACTCCGATGCCGGCCATCGCCGGGTACTCGGTGCCGGCGAGCCGCCGCCAGACCGCGCCGATCTCGCGGGCGTGCGCGCGGTAGTCGGCGATATCGACGATGTAGATGGTGACGCTGACCAGGTGCTCGGGCGAACCGCCGGCCGCGCCCAGTGCGGTGAGCAGGTTGGTCAACGCCTGCTCGAACTGCTCGACGACCGTGCCGCCGACGATGGCGCCGTCGTGATCCAGCGCCGTCTGACCGGCCAGGTAGACCCGGCTGGTGCCGGTGGCACGCACCGCGTGGCTGAAGCCGGACGGCCGGCCGAGCTCGTCCGGGTTGATCCGCTCGACGCTGCTCACGACTGCACCGCTCCCCCGTTGACGTTGATGCCCTGGCCGGTGACCGCGGCGTTGGCCAGGCAGAACCGGACGGCCTCGGCCACCTCCGCCGGGTCGATCAGCCGGCCGATGGGCTGCCGGCGTGCGAGGGTGGCTCGCGCCCCCTCGGCACTGCGTCCGGTCCGGGCGGCGATCGCCTCGACGGTGGCGTCGGTCATCGGAGTGTCCACATAGCCCGGGCAGATCGCGTTGACGGTTACCCCGCTGCGCGCGTACTCGGCGGCCGCGGCGCGGACCAGGCCAAGCACGCCGTGCTTGGCGGCGGTGTAAGCGGCGACCTGGGACTCGCCGCGCTTGGCCACCACCGAGGCCACCACCACGACCCGTCCCCAGTTCTGCCTTGCCATGTTGGGTAATGCCCGGCGGATCAGCCGGAACGGTGCGGTGAGGTTGAGTTCCAGCATCCCCGCCCAGTCCTCGTCCGAGGTCTCGGCCAGCGGGGCGGCGGTACCGGAGCCGGCATTGCTGATGAGCACCTCGACGGTTCCCCAGTGCTGTTCGATCTTCTCGAAGGCGGCTTCGACGGCGGCCGGGTCGGTGACGTCCGCGGCCACGGTCAGCGTCTCGCCGGGCAGTTCGGCGGCCAGCCGGTCCAGGGCGGCGAGGTTCCGGCCGAGCAGCACGACCCGATGGCCGTCGGCCGAGAGCGCTTGGGCGATCGCCGCGCCGATGCCTCGGCCGGCGCCGGTGACCAGGCAGGTACGCGGATCGCTCACCGCCCGGTCCAGCGCGGCGGCCGGCGCTCGTTGAACGAGGCATGGAACTCGGCGTGGTCGTCGCTGGTCATCAGCAGCGCCTGGGTCATCGCGTCCAGCTCCATGGCGCCGGCCAACGACATGTCCAGCTCGCGGGTGATCAGCGCCTTGGTCTGGGCATAGGCCAGCGTCGGGCCGTCGGCCAGCCGCGTCGCGAGTGTGCGCACCGCATCATCCAGCTCGTCGTCGGCGACCAGTTCGGAGACCAGGCCGTACTTCTCGGCCGTTGTCGCGTCGATGGTGTCGCCGAGCATCAGCAGCTGGGTGGCCCGGCCGGCGCCGACGATCCGGGGCAGCAGGTAGGCAGCGCCCATGTCACCGCCGGACAGGCCGACCTTGGTGAACAGGAAGGCGAATCGGGCGGACTGGCAGACCACCCGGAAGTCGGAGGCGAGCGCGATCACCGAGCCGGCGCCGGCGGCGATGCCCTGGATGCCGGAGATGATCGGAACGGATACCTCCCGCATGGCGCGGATCAGGTCGCCGGTCATCTTGGTGAAGCCCATCAGCTCGCGCGGGCGCATCGTGATCAGCTCGCCGATGATCTCGTTGACGTCGCCGCCGGCGCAGAATGCCTTGCCCTGGCCGCGGATCACCAGCACCTTGATGTCGTCGCGGTACGGCAGTTGCAGCACCAGGTCGCGCAGATCCGCGTAGGACTCGAAGGTCAGCGGGTTCAGCTTCTCCGGCCGGTTCAGGGTGACGGTGGCGATGCCGTCGACGACCGCGAAGTCGAAGTGCTGCCAGTCGTCGGTGAGCGGGACCGAGGCGCGGAACCGGTTCGCCATGCTTAGTCCTCTCGGCCTTTCGCTGCTTCGATCAGCGAACGTCCAATGATGGTGCGTTGCACCTCGGAGGCACCTTCGTAGATGCGCGGTGCCCGGACGTCCCGGTAGAGCCGTTCGAGCAGGTGGCCGCGTTGCAGTGCGCGGGCGCCATGCAGTTGGACGGCGGCATCCACCACGAACTGGGCGCTCTCGGTGGCGAACAGTTTGGCCATCGCTGCCTTGCGGGTGAGGGCGGCGGGCGGGGCGCCGGCGTCGTAGGCGGAGGCGGCGGCGTAGACGAGCAGCCGGCTGGCCTCCACCCGGGTGGCCATCTCGGCGAGCAGGTGGCTGACCGCCTGCTGGTCGCTGAGCCGGCCGCCGAACGCCTGCCGCGTGGTGGCGTGCTTGGTTGCCGCGTCGAGGGCGGCCTGGGCCATGCCGACCGCGAACGCACCGACGCTGGGACGCAGCACGTCCAGGGTGCGCATGGCGATCTTGAAGCCCTGATCGATCTCGCCGAGCAGCTGATCTCGGCCTACCTTGACGCCGTCGAAGGTGAGCCGGCCGATCGCGTGCGGGGCCAGCATGTCCAGGTGCTCGCCGGCCAGGCCGTTGCTGTTGCCGTCGATGACGAACGCGGTGATGCCCCTGGCCCGGGCGTCGGGGGTAGTGCGGGCGAACACGCTGTAGACGTCGGCCTCCGGGGCGTTGGAGATCCAGGTCTTCTCCCCGGTCAGCCGCCAGCCGTCCCCGTCCGGTTCGGCCCGGAGTTGCAAGGCGGCGGCGTCCGAGCCGGCCTCGGCCTCGGACAGCGCGAAGGCGGCGACGATGGAGCCGTCGGCGACACCCTTGCGATATTTCTCGTTGACCCTTCCGTCGCCGAACAGGACGAAGGGATAGCTGCCGAGGGCCTGCAGGGCCAGGGCGGTCTCGGCCTCGGTGCTGACCGAGGCGAGGGTTTCCCGGAGCAGGCAGAGTTCCATGGCGTTGGCTCTTGTTCCGCCCGCGCTGCTTCCGAACAGCCGGCCGAGCAGGCCATGCTCGCCCATCGCCTCCAGCAGCGGGCGGTTGACGTGGCCCTCCTCGCCGGCCTCGGCCAGCGGCACCAGGTGCGTGACCGCGAGCTGGCGGATCTGCTCGGCGTAGGACCGCTGCTCGTCGGTGAGGGCAAACGCGGACATATCCCTCCCGATCTTCCCGCCGGCTACGGTCCCGGCGAGCCTAGCGCAGCGGGAACGACCGGCGCGGTGGGCGGCATACCTCGGCCAGCGGGCGCCGGAACCCTGCATGGGATGATGGCTGGCGGACGGGCCGGTCGCTGGCTGCCGTCCGAGCCCTCGTAGCTCAGGGGATAGAGCGCCGGACTCCTAAGCCGGGCGTCGCAGGTTCGAATCCTGCCGGGGGCACCAAAGGGGCACATCTGGGGGCACAACGGGGAATGGAGACGGCGAACTGCGGTCGCCGGGCCTATGTTTCCGGACCCAGAACAGAGACCTCGATCAGGTGTCTATCCAGCCGGGCCAAAATGTGCGGGTGCACGGGGGCGAGAGTTCGGCACACCCTTTGCGAATCAGCCGGCGGACCCCTAACTTCGCGTAGCGGAGACCCGATCGATCCGTTAGCGAATCCCTACGACGGCGCTGACGACCCAGCCGGATGGAGATGACGTTATTCCGTTGTACCGCGTTAGCGAGAGCTGCTGAGTGCGGTATCCGAGCATCCAATCAACACTCCTTTGGTGAGCTGACCGGCGAGTCCACTCGGACCGGTACGTCCTAACGCGGCATTAGGTCTGCTGCAAGAGCGCGTCAACCGTGTCATCTATCCCCGCTGCAGACCCGACCGGGTCCGTGTGCTTATGGCTCCGCGCACCGCCGGGCGGCTACCTTTGTGTCTCAGGCCGCCCCAGCCGCGCGGCCTTGGGAGGTAGCCCGTGACGCTCGGTGTCGCTTGGATACGTCACGTCAATGACGTCCGAGAACTTGTCGTCGCCTCCGATAGCCGGCTCAGCGGTGGAACCCCAGAGCGTTGGGACAGCTGCCCGAAGGCGCTCACGCTACCACGCACCGACGCCGTCATGTCATTCGCCGGGGTCACGGAACTCGCCTATCCTGTGATGCTTCAAGTGATGCGGGCGATTGAAACGACGCCTGCCCAACTCGAACGCCGATATGACATCTCCGACCTCTCGAGCGTGGTCGAAGACATCATCAACCAGATGATCATCCTCGTGAAGACGGACTCGCAGGACTCCTTGCACGACACCCTGCGCAGAACCGAGTTCCTCCTGGCCGGATATTCCTGGCGCCTTCAGTCCTTCAAGATCTGGCACTATGGCTGGCGCCGGAAGGATGGCCGTTACATCAAGTCCCGCTGCCGCAAGCTGCCCCATTTTGGGAAGAACCAAGTCTTCAAGTTCATCGGCGAGCCCTCGTGGGACGGCAAGCAGAGACTCGACGCACTACTCAGAGACCGAGGAGTCCTCGGCGGCCAGCACGGCCTGGACATGGAACCACTCGAAGTACTGACCGACATCATCAAGTCGAAGACATATGACGACGTCGGCGGCGCTCCGCAGGTCATCAAGGTCTATCGGCACCTGAACAGCGAAGCATTCGCCACACTCTGGAAGGTCGGCACCAAGACAGTCCCGATGTATGCCGGACGTCCGCTGCTTGAGTTCGAGCAAACCTTCGCACCGCCCTTAGACCCACTGAAACCGACCACCCACGCACGCCGCGCCCGGAAGGCTCCTACGTCTTAGCCCCAGCATCGCAGCTTAGCTGCGCCGGCGACCGTGATCAGCGGCATCGACACCCACAAGCACACTCACTAGGCGGCGGCGATCGACACCCAGGGCCGGCTGCTGGCCACGAAGAGTTCCCTGCAAACGACCGCGGCTACGAGTCGCTGCTGGCCTTGGCAGGACGCCGTGAGTTGATCCAGGGTTTGTGGAAGTCGCCTGTTTCATTGGTGGGGGTGGAGAGCACCGGCTCCTTCGGCGCGGCGCCTTCCGAGCGCGGCCCTGCCTCACCGTGGCGCTGTCGAACTTCTGCGCCTCCTCCGGAAGGAGTCAATAGAGGTCAACACTCGGTCGGCCTCCGCTCACGAAGGAGATCTCATGTCCGAGACCCGCGACCACCACCCCGTTGCATTTCACATCAGGATTGACCGCACCGAGTTCAAGGTGACGGTCGAGGAGTTAACCGGTGAGCAGCTGCGTCAGCTCCCGCACCCTCCTATCGGTCCCGACCGGGACCTCTTCGAGGTGATCCCCGGTCAGCCCGACCGCAAGATCGCCAACGACTACGTCGTCGAAATCTACGACGGCAAGCGTCTGTTCACCGCCCCGGCACACATCAACCCCGGCAGCACGGCGTCGAAGAAGGTCTTCGATGGCGCTGCCTGAGGCCGACATCCAGTTTCTGACCTCAATGGGCGTGGAGTACGAGGTCACGACCGAGGCGGCCATGACGTGCGTCGTCCTCCGGTCGTGGCCTCTGCCCTCGGGGTACTCCACCGCCTCCGCTGATCTGCTCGTTCGGCTGCCAGCCGGATACCCCGACACGGGCCCGGACATGTGGTGGTTCTCGCCGACTATTACCTTGGCTAGCGGCGGCTCGCCGCCCGCGACCGAAGTCGTAGAGAACCACCTGGGCCGGTCCTGGCAGCGCTGGTCTCGACACCTGCAACCGGGCCAATGGAAGTTCGGGATCGATGGGCTGCAGACCTATGTCGCCCTGATCGCCTGCGAGCTCACGCGCTGCGCCCCGGCGGTCGCTCGATGAGCTGCAGCGTCGTGATGACCACCCAGATCGCTGATCGGGTCCGCACGCTCACCGAGCTCGACGTCGAGACCGCTGCTGTCCTGATAGCCCATCCGACCGCGACCGGGGACGAGCTGCGCCTTCTGGTCGTCAACATGATCGAAGTGCCCGCGCACGCCTACGAGGTGCGGGCACGAAACCGGCTCACCGTTACCTCCGACGGCTTCGTGCCCACCCTCGGCCTCGCCGCCGAGCTCTCCGCGGTCCCGATCTGGATGCACACCCACCCCGGCACCGAGACCCCGGCATCCCCCAGCAGACTCGACCAGGACGTCAACTTGCAGCTCTCGGACGTGTTCCGCGTTCGCGCCGATACCCCGTACTACGTCGCGCTCACTGTCGCTCAAACCGGTGGCCAGCTACGGTTCACCGGCCACGTCGACAACGGGCACCGCCGGTTCGAGATCAACCGCCTCTGGATCGTCGGGCCCCGTCTGTCCGTGTTGCAGAACGAAACCACCCCCGGTCTCCTTGCTGAGCATCAGCGCGACCTCCACGACCGCAACATCCGCGGCTTCGGCGAACCGATCCAGCACGCCCTCGGGCAGCTGCAGATCGCCATCGTCGGCTGCGGCGGCACCGGATCAGCGGTGGCCGAGCAGCTAGTCCGGCTCGGCGTGCGGCACCTGATCCTTATCGACCCCGACACCTTGTCGGGCAGCAACGTGACCCGTGTCTACGGCTCAACCCCGACCGACGTCGGGCGCCTGAAGTGCGACCTCTTGGCCAAGCACCTGCGTGCCATCGCTCCCGACCTTCAGGTCGAGCCGGTGCCCTCCATGATCACACTCGAAGACACGGCTCGCCGTCTGCTCGCCGCCGACGTGATCTTCGGGTGCACCGACGACAACGCCGGGCGCCTCGTCCTGTCCCGCGCCGCGACCTACCTAATCACCCCGGTGATCGACTGCGGAGTCCTGCTCACCAGCGACACCGACGGCCAACTGGACGGGGTCCATGGCCGCATCACCGTCCTGCACCCCGGAGCCGCGTGCCTGATCTGCCGCGGCCGGATCGACCTCGCGCGGGCCGCCACCGAGGTCCTGACCCCCGACGAGCGGGTCCGCCGGCTCGATGAGGGCTACGCCGCCGCACTCCCCGGCACCGAGCCGGCCGTCGTCGCCTACACGACCTTGGTCGCCAGCCTCGCCGTCGCCGAACTCATCGAGCGACTCACCGGCTACGGACCAGAAGACGTGCCCAGCGAGGTCCTGATGCGCCACCACGAACGCGAACTCTCCGCCAACCAGCAGCAGCCGACCCCCGGACACTACTGCGACCCCGCCACCCACGTGCTCGGTCTCGGCACGACCGAACCCTTCATGGGCCTGTCATGGCCGGGCTGACCCCCGGCTGGCACTGGCGGCTCACGCCGCCGCGATGGCGCACGTGGCGCGCGGTCAGCGCCGTCGAGACCGCCGACCAGGTACCTGAACGAATCCCCCGGCGGGGAGCGGTCCTCGTCGGCAATATCTGCGCGCCGGCCTGGATCGTGTACGACTGCCCCTGCCCGCAGCGCCACCGCGTCCTGCTCAACCTCGACACGCGCCGACGACCACATTGGACCCTCACCAACGTCGCGGCTCTTACGCTGCGCCCGAGCGTTGACGAAATCCGCTCCAGCGGCCGATGTCACTATCACATTCGCGACGGACGCGTCAGCTGGGTGCCAACTCCCAGGACGAGAAAGAGCTGAGTCTCGGCGGACCGAGAACGCCGCTCAACGCTGCTGGCTGAACCGGCTCCCCGGGAGGATCATTATCTCCGACGACTTCAGAATTGCACACGTCCGACGAAGGTAAGGCCTTGACCGCCGACAAGTCACCGCTTCAAGCGCAGGCGCTGGAGGCACATGAGCGCCTGCTCCAAGGCGAGCCCACCGCTCCTCTTGACGTCACCGAACTGCTGCTGGATCCGTTGGTCGCGCGGCTTCGAGCTCGCTGGCCCGCCCTCGAACCGAGCTACTGCTACGACGCGGCAACGGAAGTTCTTGTGCAATACCTACAGGCGCCCGAACGCTATGACCCCGGAAAATCTTCAGTGCTCACCTGGCTCACGATGCAAGCACACGGCGATCTGACGAACGACTACCAATCGAAGCAGAAGCGGTTTGAGAGGAAGTGGATGGTGGAGTCCGACCTCCCACCCCGAGCCGAGTCAGAGGAGCCCGGACGATTGGACGACTATCTACCGACAACCGACCTGGGTGCCCGTCTGGAACCCTCGCGCATGCTCACGAAGGTCTACGAAGCATTCCCTGACGAACGAGACCGGCGACTGATTTGGCACGTAATCGACGGTTCTCGCTCGACAGACGAGGCCGCCGAGATTCTCGAACTCACCCACCTCACCGGTGACGAACGAACGAAAGAGGTCCGCAAGAACAAAGACCGCATCAAAACCCGCCTTCGTCGCCTCAACCTGGAGAGAGATGATGACTGAACGGATTGAAATTGCTCCGGTCACCCGTCGCCTCCAAGACGTTCCCGGGTTCCTCGCCTTCGACTTCCGTCGCTATCGCGAACTCACGAGTGTCGACCCCAGCGAGGATTTCAATCTCTCCTCGGGTGCTCTAGTAAGGCTCGGCATCTGCCGGCGCCCCCGACCGGAGAATTACGCTGCCGACACTCATGCCATCGCGTCACGGGTGGGGGTGCCGACCGCGAATCTTGCCAACTTCTTGCGCAGCATCGACGCCGTCACAGCACTGTCGTCGTATCAGTCTTCGACAGCAGCGGCGGCCGTGCGCGAGGGGATGCTCGTAGCTGCCCGCGATCGCACGGACGAACACACGGACATTGATGGCGGGGACGGCCAACCTGATCTTCCGGGCTGGCTCACGCGCGCGGTCGAACGGTTCTGGGCGGAGTTCTCACCGCAGGCAACGGGGCCTCGCGATCTTCATCTGCCGATTTTGCTGAACTTGCCTCTCGCCATCGTCGAGATCGATGGACTGACGATCGCGAGTCTTCGAGATTGGCTGGCGGGCCATCGGCTCCCCAACCTCACCACCGACGCGAACCGTCCGCTACGCGGCTGCCTGACCGCGTTTGGTGGTATCGGCGTGGTCTTCGTCGATCGTTCCGACGACGAGGGCCAACGTCGGCTCACGCTCGCACACGAAGCCAGCCACTTCATCGTTGACTACCTCATCCCGCGCGAGCTCGTGATCTCCCGCAGGCCCGACCTTGTCGATGTTCTCGACGGCGAACGCCAACCGACGGCCGCAGAGCATTTCGGGGCCCTACTGTCCGACGTGCCCATCGGCTTCCACGCGCACCTCCTCGAAAGGGATGCCCACGGTGGACATCTCACGAGCATTACGTCAGGCGTCGAGGATCGAGCTGAACGCATGGCGCTCGAATTGTTAGCACCGCTGAACGAAGTGATGACAGATCTCAAAGACATCCCGGATACGGAACTTGTCGCACTTCTCACTTCTCGCTTCGGCTTGCCAATGACCGTCGCCTCGCGCTACGCGAACCACATCCAAGCCAGGACCCGGCGCCCGCGGAGCTTGTTCGACGCAATCGGGTTACGGCCAAGCGAAGGAAAGGACTCCCCAGATTAATCGGGCGCGGCCCCGACCACTCGGGCGCGCCGCAGGCGGCTCAACAAAATTTTTGTAAGAGTTGTCTCATACGAGTTCGCGAGCCGGAAGTAGTGGTACATGATCGAAAACCTGCGGCGGTGCGTCCGATGACCCAGCCGCGCAGCGGAACGGACCAACCGCCGGAAGGCGATGAAGCCTTCCTCGTCGGTGACGACGAATTCAAAACGGCGACGGGCGAACCGATCGAGCGAACCCTTGACCTCAGCACTTGGCAGGTCGGCGTTGACCTCGGCGCCCTCTATGCGAAGCTCGAAGCCGAGGTCGGCCCAGCACTGACGCAAGAACGGCGCATACAGAACCTCGTCCGCACCGAGATCTTCCCGCACCTCGGTGGTCCGGACGCCCCGTCAGAAGCCGGCGTTCACCGCGCGCAGCCGGTGGACCTCGAAGAGGTCCACCGCAAGGTCCTGTTCAGTGGTCAGCTCGACTCGTGCGACGGCACCAGCATCACCCACGACACCCTGCTACTCACCGTCACCCAGATCGGCATCTGCCTCATCTCCTACCAAGGAGACGAGCTTGCCCTGTCGCAGCGGATGTACCGCCGAGATCTACGCACGGTGGGAGCAGACCCCGTAGAGGAAGCCAAGGAACTGCTCGCCCGCCGGAAGGACCGCGCCGCCACAGGATCTGTGGACAAGCGGGACACGCTGTCCGAGCTGGCCCGCCGCGGCATCATGACCTACGCCGAGCGCGCCACGCTGCTGCACAAGTTAACCGCACAGTGGCGAATGGGCCACGGCAACGTCGCTCCCTACGAACTGCTGACCGGCTCGGGAAACATGGCGCTGCTCGCCGAGTCACTGGCGGTCCTTCGAGACCTTATCGGCTACGAGCGGTTCGTCTTCGTTCCGTCCTCGATCAAGGACCGGCTCCTGCTGACGATCGGCGACGCGCTGGACCCCTTGGAGTATGCCGTTGTGCAGACCGGTGAGCAGGCGATGCGACGCATCGTTAACGGCGGGCGGTACCACCCCGACTCGCGCCGACTCGCGGACAGCTTCGTCGACGACTTAGGGGCGAAGGTCGCCGTTGGGGTGTATCGGGCGTCTGCCCACTCCCCTGCCACGCCGTTCTTCGCCCACGTCGACCGTGTCCACGAAGCCGCGCACATCGTCATGGCCGACTCACTGCTCCAGGAACATCGCGGCTTCCCGCTGTCGATCGATCTGGCCGACATGGCCTGCCGGGCGATGTTCGGCGCCGAAGCTTTCGACGACGCGGTCTCACAAGCCTACCGCGAGCACGGCGAGCCGCTGCGCTACCTACCTGAACGCGACACCAGGGAGCACTGATGACCGAAGAACCCGCCACTCCCGAAGCGAGCGGCGCGTTAACCGAGGAAAAAGATCGGCTAGCGGAGATCCGATCCCTGCCAGCGTGGGAGGAGCCCGAGGCTTACAAGGGCAGTCTTGGTCGGACGATGTTCGACACTCCCGGCGCCAAAGACAACACCATTACAGTCCTACTCCCGACAGACGCGGTCCAACAGGTGCCCGCGCAGTCCCTCGTCAGGATCAACAGCCACCCCGACGGACGCAGCTACCTCGGTATTGTGGTCGCCGGTCCGTTCGCGGAGCCCGACGGGCTGCGGGCCGATGCGCCTGCGATCGTGACCACCGCCGTGCGGGGCGCCACGTTCATGCCGCGCTATCACGGTCGCGTGCAGGTCGAGATCATCGGTGAACAGCTTCCGTCCGGCACGATGGCTCCGCCCCGCTTCCGTCCTCTCCCCAACAGCCCAGTGTTTGTATTGAAATCCGAGGAAAAGGCCGCGATCCTCAAGGTTGACGGGACTATGCAGCTCGGCGTCGCCGCTGGTGATGAGTCGATCGAGGTCAAGATCGCCGGCGACCGCAAGAACGTCCTTCCGCGTCACACCGGGGTGCTCGGCACCACCGGTGGCGGCAAGTCCACCACTGTGAGCCGGCTCATTCGCGAAGCGGCCCGCGACGAGTACGCCGTGATCCTGCTCGACACGGAGGGCGAGTACACCGAGATCAATGAACCCACGGCCGACCCAACGATGATCGCCGCGCTCGGCGCACGCGGGCAGAGCCCAGAGGGGGTGCCGAACACACGGATTTACACACTGGTCGGAAAGGACACTTCCAATCCTGATCACCCCGATGTTGTGCCGTACACGTTGCAGTTCAGCGCCATGTCACCGTTCGTCGTCGAGGAGCTGCTCGACCTCAATGACGCGCAGAAGCAGCGGTTCGAGAAGGCCTACGACACCTGCAAGCTCGTGCTGCAAGACCTGGGCATCTTCCCTCGCCGCAACAATGACGAGGACTCGCGGGTCAGTATTGAGTTGGATGAGTTCGATACCGGCTATCCCCGCATGCGCTTGGCGAACCTATATGACGTCATACATCTCATCCATGCCAAGATAGGTAAAGAAGAGCTGGACGATGTGTACTTGCGATCCGCCGAGTTCCGCTCCGACAAGACAAAGCTCCTTCAGCGGATCGAGACGGCGGCAACGGCGAGCAGCAACGTCCTGTCGTGGCGAGCGCTGTTGGGCAAAGTCTCCCGGCTCATGCGACTGAACGTCTTCGATCACCCCGACGCCACGCCGTTGAATTACGACGATCTCCTCACCGCGGGCCGAGTGTCGATCTTCGACCTGTCGGATACCGATAGCCCACTGTTGAACAACCTCGTGATCGCCGATCTCTTGCGCGGCACCCAGAAGCGCCAGGACGAGCGCTATCAAGCGAGCCAGCAGCCTGGCGGGCCTAAGTTGACCAAGGCGCTGATCATCGTCGAGGAGGCCCACGAGTTCTTGTCGGAGGAGCGACTTGCGGCGATGCCCAACCTGTTCCAGCAGGTCGCGCGCATCGCCAAGCGTGGGCGCAAGCGGTGGCTGTCATTGGTGTTCGTCACCCAACTGCCGCAGCACCTCCCCCGTCAGGTCCTAGGTCTTGTAAACAACTTCGTCTTGCACAAGATCAATGACGCGACGACGATCAACCGTCTCAAATCCAGCATCGCGGGAATCGACGACGCGCTGTGGCAGCGCCTGCCAGGGCTGGCGCCCGGTCAGGCCATCGTGACGTTTACGTCGATGACGCGACCGCTGTTGGTCGCTGTCGACGCGACCCCGACGAGGCTCCGGATGGTTGACTAGCGACCTTGGACCATGACGGCTGTGTGGCACGAGTCGGTACAGCCGTGCGGCGCGCGACCACGACATACTCGGTGCGCATCCGTTCACCGAAGGACTGCTCGATGTAGGGCATGACGCGCCGATGGTCGTGGATAGAGCGGGAGTAGGTGACCTCGACCTCGAGCATGCCGCCGGTGGCGACAGGCGCGAGCGCAGCGAATACGTCGTGGGTCTCAACACGGACTCGACGGATGTTGGAGGGACAGACCACGATGACGATGTGGCCTCCGGGTCGAGTGACGCGGGCGCTTTCGGCGAGCACTGTCGCCATGTCCCGGAAATATCGGTGCACCGTCCAGGCCTTCTCCGGCGAGGTCTGGAGCTGAGCGACGATGGTGTTAACGGCTGGCCATCCGGTGGCGGGTGGCAGCGGCTGCGTCTTGGTGGCCTCGGCGAGGGCGGCACGGTCGGTGCCGATGTACTTGCGTGCGTCGGAGCGGTACTGGTCGATGTCGACACCCAGTACGTCGGAGAGCCATGCCACGGCGAACACGTGTGCTCGCGGGTAATCCAAGGCTGAGACGTAGGGCGGAGAGAAGAAGGTCATGTCGACGGCACCGTCGGTGAGCGTCAATGCGCGAGCATCAGAGCCTGAGATCCGAGCGGTTGCCATCGGGCCTTCGGGCGTCTGCTCGTGGAGCTCCTGCATCAGCCGGGCTGCGCGGCGGAGTTGGCGCACGAAGCGGCCGGGCACATCGGGGTTATCAGTCCACTCTCGGTAATGATGTCGGGAGTGGACCAGATCCCGAGCGTTGGCGACCGACGTGCGAGCGATGATTAGCGAGGAGAAGACCGTCCACGCGAGGTTGCGCAGAGGGCTGTCGATCGTGGTCAGCTCGGTGATGTGGCTCTTGAGCAGGGCGAGATCCCGGCTGACGTCGTCGCGGAACCAGTAGTCCAGACGCGGCAGGTCCGGGCGCCAGGTGTCGTCCCTCTCATCTGCGGACAGGCGTTGTTCGACCTCGCCAGCCAAGGTGGTGATCAGCTCGGGAGCTACCGGAGTCGCCTTGGTGCGGGAGATGAGCCGGGCAAGAGGGTCGATGTTGACCCCGTGGGTGTGGCGACCGGTGAGCAGCCCTTCGACGAGCGTCGTTCCGGATCCGCACATCACGTCCAGGACATAGTCTCCCGGGTCGGTGAAGGTGTTGATCGCCCAGCGGGCCAGAGGCGGCGGGAGTCGTGCCGCGAACGGGTGAAGGCCGTGGGTCGCGTACAGGTGGCCGGAGGCAGAGAAGTCCAAGGCGCCAGGAGCGAGCGTGCGGTCATGGCGATGGCACGAAGGCGCCGTCGGCACTTGGCCGGCCTGCGGGGTCTTGGCGTTCGCCATGACTACGATCATGCCGTGTGGCCGTGGGCGGCCGCACCCCGCATCGAGATCAGCTCGTTGTCCCGGCAGGGTGCGGCGACCGGGATGATGCCGGATCGCTGGAACCGCTATGGTCCTGGCTGGTGCCAGGGAAATCGAAGCCGTCGCCCATGCCCTCAACACATGGCCCCCGCAAGACCCTTGGACGGAAACATCAGCAGAAGCACTCGACGAGACGTCAGGCCGCGCCTCGGACACGGCTCAAGACCGGGCACGCGCGACGCTGCGCCAGCGTCCGGCCGGCTGAGTCAGACAGGCGTGGAGAAGGCCGGTGTCGCGTCAGACGCTGCATGCATGGCTGGCCCGGCATGAAACCGGTGGCCTGGGAGAATTGATCGACGGCTCACATCGGTCCCGGCGGTGTCCGGATCAAATGAGCGCCGAGGTAGAAGCTCTGGTGCTGGACCTACGCCGGGTGCACCGCATTGGGGCCGCGACAGATCCGTCAGGAGGTGGTTTGCGGGCGTTAGTGCCGGGGTGGGTGCCGTCGGAGTCGACGAGCCACCGGTGCTTGGCGCGGGCCGGGTTGGAGGAGCCGGTGAGTCGGCGGCGGCCGGAGCGGTTCAAGCGGGGGACGGGCCGCGCCGATGGAGTTGTGGCAGAACGTGATCGGCGGGTTCCTGCTGGCCGACGGCGGTCACACCAACGGCTGACCGGTATGGATGATCACTCGAGGTTCTGTGTCTCGGCGCGGTTGATGCCGGCGGAGCTGACTCGGGCGGCGCGGGTCGGCATGTCGTGGCAGACACGACACGCCCCGCATGGCTCCCGGCATGGCTAGATGTCACGAATCTTTACCTGAGCACGTCTCATCAAGCTCACGTAAATCTGTTGCAATCTGATGCAGTGACGTGCTAATTTGATGCAGAACGACATCCTTATCGCTACGTCTGGGGGCACCACACATGGTCAAGGCATCGTCAACCGTCCGTCGCGTCACGGCCAGTCTGCGCGAACGCGATGAGGCTAACCTCGAACGCGTGGCCGACTCAGCCGGAATCTCGCAGAACGACGCAATTCGTAAAGCATTGGCGACCGAAGCCTTTGTGCAGGAAACACTCGACTCTGGCGGCGAAATCCTCGTCAGGGACAGCGAAGGCAACATCAAGGTTGTTCAGTTTGTGAGTTGATCGGCGCGCGGATCGGAGGATTCCAATGGCTGGCGGAGACAACACCGCAACGCTGCAGCCAGAGCCGCTAGATCTCGGAGATGCGGCTGCAAACACAATCTATCCCATCGCAAACCTGCCCTTCAATCCCGCAAAATCTCGAGAGACCATGCGCGCCCGACTTGCAGCATGGTCATTTATCCTATTCGCGCTTCTCATCATCACGCTTACTGCTTCCGTCGTCACAGGATTGCGCAGTTGGGACCAGGTTCAAGGCCTCGCCACGTCGATCCTGCCGGTAGTGGTCTCCATCGTGGGAGCGACCACCGGCTTCTACTTCGGATCGAAGGAGACCTGACTGTGATGAAAATCCAGGAACTAACCCAGCAGATCTTTGTGAGCGCCCTGAAGGACGAAGCGCTGCATGGCACAGGGGACCTTTGGATTAAACCGAATCTGAGCGCTCTGCTGCAGCCCACTGTCGTCCGACTTCAGGAGAACATTGCCAAAGAACCTGCCGCCGAGCGGATAGCTCGGGTGAACGTCGCCGCATACCTAACGCTGGAGATCTACCGCTTTGGTCATCACACGCTGGCGGCCGGAGCATTCGGTCTTGCGCTGGCTAAGGCATGGCTTCAGGCAGCAGGCTACTTGGCGAAGCCTATAGATCGCGCGGCCGAGCGCGAAATCCTCGATGCGCTTCGAGGTGACCCACTGACTGCCAACATGGTGGACGTCGTGGCCAGAGCCATGCGGTCTCTCGCAGCTGACCCTCTGTTGCTCTTTATTGCAGCACCGATCACAAGCGCGACCATTGCCGAAGTGGAGATGATCAACGACATAGTCGCGATGATCAGGGCTCGTCTCGTCCCTGAACATCTTCGCATTTACTCCGCGATTGAAGAGGCCGATCCACGGTTGCATTCTGACTTCGCCGACGATCCTAGCTGGCGGGAACACGACGATCGATGGATTCGGGGATCCGCCTTGGTGCTGATCCTCCACACACGTGCAGCAACTGGTATTGGCTGCGTCCACGACGTCGCGCGCGCGGCTGCCGTTCCTGTCATTCTCGCGGCAGACAAGGCCGTCACGCCGATGCTGGAAAAGCCTGTGCCTGCGGACCGTCGTGTCAATCTGAATCCCACCGCTGTGGCTAACAAGGTCATCGACTACGTGAATGCGAACCGAGAATCCCTCTTAGATCATCGAGCCACTGTGCGCATGAACCTTCCCAATTGGCGTAAAGGTCGCTTGGCACTCAAACGCAGCCTCGCCGAGTTGTCCCCAGAGGGCCTGATCGCTCCAGCACAAACGACGCTCGCAAAGCAGCGCTTCGAAGAAATTCTTAATGACGACCATGCTTTCGGATCAGCAACGGATTACGAACGGTTCGAGATCCGCAAGCTGATTGGGGGGCGAAAGCTTCCTGTTCTTAACTCGTATGAGCGGGCAGCGCTCGACCAAGCGTCGTCTAATGGTAACTGGTCAAGCGAGGTAAGTTGGGAGATCGAACTGGTCGGGCGCGAACTTCTCGCGGAGGGCCGTGAGAACCGACTGGTGATAAGCCACCATTCGAAACCCACTAGCCCTATGTTCTGGAACGAGATTCATGATGAGCTTTTTTACTGACCCCAGGTTTGTCGCCAAAGAATTTCGTCGGCGCTATAGTTTATCCCTATCTCCGGGGACGCGGCAGCTTGACAGTATCGTCCGCGCTCTTGGCGGCTACCGTCAGACGGAAAGATCTTTGCCCCCCGGTATCGCGGGCGCCACCACGGCAACCGATGACTGTTCTAGCCTGTTCGCCGCCTGGGTTGTCACTACCCAACGTGGTTTGCCGGCGCACCGTCTGCGCTTTACCTTGAGTCACGAGATAGGGCATCTGGCCCTTCGTACGAGTAACGTGTCCGTACGTGGCGAGGAGCGTTGGTGCAACGCATTTGCTGAGGAACTTCTCATGCCACGTGAAACGATAATGCAGCGCTACAACAAGCTGCCTCCTTCGACTGAATTGATCCAAGACCTTGCCGATCGAGCTCAGGTTTCCTATAGTGCCGCCCTGGTCAGGCTAAATACAGCATTATCATGGAATCGCGGCTTTATCACCTTCTCATATGTGAACTCGGCGCTTTGTCTTACTGGCATGATTTGTGTACCTCGCCGCGCGCATTATCGATTGCAGCCAAGCCCAGATACACTCCGGAAGCTTCCGAGTTGTTCCAATGGAGCACGAGAATGGCTCCGGTTCGGCTACGAGGGCGAGGAATTGGAGATCTTATGCCAAATCGCGCGCCACGGCCGCAACCGGTGGGCTCTGCTCGACGCAGGAGACCTTGGCGCGGTATGCGAAGAGATCGCTCGCGAACAGACCGTTTCTTCTTCCTTTTAGGTCTTGATCCTCCGCCATCGTTGGTAACTCGTTAGCCGGCTGGAAGTGAGGATTCAATTTAATTCACCTGACACGGAACCATCTATCCGATCCACGTACGATCATGCAGGGTGTATCCCTGTCCGAGTCCCCCACTTGTAGCCAATAGCCCGTGCAGTAACGGCTTTCGACAGCAGTCCGGCTACGTCTACGACGCCGCATTAGGTGAGGTCCTATGCCTCTGGTCGCGCCTCAGTCAGTATCCTGGCTTGGACCCGCCGTCAGGAGTGACCGGGGTCGAGCACTCCGCCCAGGCGACCATCCCATAGAGCCACACTTAGGGGGTCAAAGCCAACAGCGGCCCTAATTGGAGTCATCCTCGTCCCTCCAGACCGCCGTTTGCTTGAGTCCGTCCGCCCCCGACTGGCAGGTCGGGGCGATCACTCAGCGTGGAAGTGCCCCAAAGCCGGGCAGCCGGGCTACTTCTGCCAGCCGATGGTCTCCGGCAGCGGAGTGCCGAAGATCGTCGCTCCCACGTTGGCCAGTCCGTCGGTGACCGCGTAGATGGACGGGCCGCTGAACAGCGGGATGAAGCCGTACAGCTTCAAGGCTTCCCGCTCGATCTCGTTCGCCCGGGCGATCTGGGCGTTCGGGTCGGCGATGTTCGCGGCGTCCTTGATCTCGGCGTCCAGTGACGCGTTGCCCACGCCGGTGAGGTTCTCGGTGCTCTTGCTGCCGTAGAAGTTGTCCAGGTACTGCGCGCCGAACGGGTCCAGGGATCGGTTGCCCACCAGGAACAGGTCGAACTTGCGCCCGCTGACCACCGAGTCGAAGTCGTTCTCCGAGGTGGGCTTGACATCGATCTTGACGCCGATCTTCTTCAACTGCGCGGCGATCGCGTTGGCCACCGCCTTGTCCAGCGGGTCGTCGCCGATCAGGGTGTAGCCAAGTTCGAGGCGCTTGCCGTCCTTAGTCCGATACCCGTCGCTGCCGAGAGACCAGCCGGCCGCGTCGAGTTCCTTGCCGGCCGCGGTGGGGTCGTACTTCAGGACGTCGGAGACGTTGTCGTGATAGCCCTTCTGGAACGAGTAGAGCACCGCCGAACCAGGCAGCGGCTCGGTGTAGTCGAGCCCCTGGAACTCGATCTGCGCGATCTGCGCACGATCGACACTGGTCAGGATGGCCTGGCGTACCGAGCTGTCCTCCAGCAAGGGCGACTTGGCATTGAGGTCCAGGTAGTACTCGAACGGGCTGCCGCCGCGCCGGATCTGGGTGCCCTTCACGCCGGAGATGCGCTTCAGGCCGTCGGCGCTGCCGGTGGAGGCGTAATCCAGCTCCCGGTTGTCGAAGGCGTTGATCGCCGCGTCGCCGTCCAGGCCGACCAGGACCCGCTTGTCGAGCTTGCCCGGCTTACCCCACCACTTCGGGTTACGGACGAAGGTGGCGTCGCCGGTCCGGGGGTTGTAGGACTGCACCGTGTACGGACCGGCCCCCCACTGGGTCTGCACCTTGCTCAGGTAGGCGGTGTTGAACAGCGCCGGCGTGGACACCGCCGGGTGCAGGAACGTGGTGAACAGCGCCGACCACCACGGGTTGACGCCCGAGAACTCGATGACGGCCTGCTTGGCGTTCGTGCCGGCGTGCACGGAGGTGATCCGCGAGTACGGGATGGTGGTGCCGGCGTTGTAGCTCGAGTTCGTCCCGTTATCGTCCTTCCACGTCGTCTCGATGGCCCGGTAGTCGATCGGGGTGCCGTCGTTGAAGGTGGCCTTGGGGTTGATCGTGATGGTCACCCGCTGGTTGCCGTTGACGACCTCGACCTTGACGTCGCTGAAGTAATCGGGGTTGTACTGCACCTGCCCGGCCGGTGAGTAGGTGATGGCATCGGCGTTGTACCAGAACCAGAACCGCGAGGCGGTGAGGTTGGCATCGGCCTGGAACGGGTTGCCCTGCTCGAACACCGAGCCGGGATAGCGCAACGTGCCGCCGGTCTTGATGTTGTCGTACGACTGGGGGTTGTAGTCGACCGCCGCGGATACCGTCGAGGCGTGCGAGGCACTGGACGGGCGGGATGGCGACTTGGTGCAGCCGGCCAGCAGAGTGGCGCCGACCGCGACCAGTGCGAGGGCGCGCGTTCGGGTTGTCCTATCGATCATGGTGTTCCTCCAGGGGTGGCTCGGGGGCTCGGGGGTGATCAGGCGGCGTGGCAGGCGACCTCGACGCCGTCGGGCATCGGTCGCAGCCGGGGGCGTTCGACCCGACATCGGTGCTGCAGGTCCTCGTCCAGCCTTGGCCGCAACGGGCACCGGTCGGCGAAGACGCAGCCGGCCGGCAGGTTCACCGCGCTGGGCTGCTCCCCGGCCAGCACGATCCGCTCGCGGGTACGTTCGCGAACCGGGTCGGGGATCGGCACCGCCGACAGCAACGCCTGGGTGTACGGGTGTCGCGGCTCGGCGAACAGCGCGTCCGACGAGCCCACCTCGACCACGTGCCCGAGGTACATCACAGCGATCCGGTCGGCGATCTGGCGCACCACGGCCAGGTCGTGCGCGACCACGAGGTAGGCCAGCCCGAGCTCGGCCTTCACCCGCGCCAGCAGGTTCAGCACGCTCGCCTGCACCGAGACGTCCAACGCCGACACCGGTTCGTCCAGCACGAGCAGTCGTGGCCGGGTAGTGATCGCGCGGGCAATCGCGAGCCGCTGCCGCTGACCGCCGGAGAAGGCTGCCGGGAAGCGATCGAGCGAGTCCAGCGGCAACCCGACAAGCTCCAGTGACTCCAGCACCCTGGCCCGGGTCGAGCCGGCGTCATACCCCGCCGCCTGCAACGGCTCGGCGAGCAGCTCGTACACCGGCAGTCGCGGGTCGAGCGAACCCTGCGGATCCTGCATCACGATCTGCACGGCTTGGCGCATTTCCCCCGAGCGGTTCGCGGAAATCTCGGCCACGTCGACCCCGAGCACCTCGATCGCGCCGGTTTCCGGCGGCCGGAGCGCCAGGATCTCCAACAGCGTGGTCGTCTTGCCGCTGCCGGACTCGCCGACCAGGCAGAACGTCTCGCCGGCCCGGACCTCGAAGCTCACGTCGCTGACCGCGCGCAGCGTGCCGACCCGGCGGCGCAGCACCGCACCGTGGGTGACCGGGAAGCTGCGCCCCAGGCCGCGGACCCGCAGCACCGTCTCACCCTCGACGCGGGAATCGAGATCTGCCACCTGCACCCGCGGGAAAACCTCGCCCGGGCGGCGACCGAAAACCTCCTCGGCAACCACGCACGCGCTCAGGTGGCCGGATGCGACCTCCACCAGCTCCGGCTCCTTCTCCCGGCAGACCGGCATCGCCAGCGGGCAGCGCGGCGCGAACGGGCAGCCGTCCGGGCGGTCGACCGGGGACGGCGGCTCACCCTCGATCGGAACCAGCGGCTGGCCGCGCCGGGCATCGGGCGTCGGTACCGAGCCGAGCAGCCCGAGCGTGTACGGCATCGCGGGCACGGCGTACAGGTCATCGACCGAGGCACGCTCGACGATCCGCCCGGCGTACATCACCGCGACCTCGTCGGCGTGCCCGGCCACGATGCCCAGGTCGTGGGTGATCAGCACGACCCCGGCCCCGGTCTCCTGCTTGGCCACCTCGAGCAGGTCGAGGATCTGTGCCTGAACGGTGACGTCGAGGGCGGTCGTCGGCTCGTCGGCGATGATCACATCCGGATCGTTCGCAATGGCCAGCGCGATCACCACCCGCTGGCGCATGCCACCGGAGAACTGGTGCGGGAACTCCTTGGCGCGGCTGCGTGCCTGCGGTATGCCGACCAGGTCGAGCAGTTCGATCGCGCGCTCCCACGCCTGGCCCTTGGTCAGCCGCGAGTGCACCCGGACGGCGTCGGAGACCTGCCGTCCCACCGAGTAGATCGGGGTCAGCGCGGACAGCGGATCCTGGAAGATCATGCCGATCTGCCTGCCGCGCACCGCCGACAGCTGGCGGTCGTCCAAGCCCACCAGCTGCCGTCCGCGCAGCAGCACCTCGCCGCTGATCCGGGCGTTCGGTGGCTGCAGGCCGATCAGGCTGATCGCGGTCGCCGACTTCCCCGAGCCGGATTCCCCCACCAGCGCAAGGGTTCTGCCCGGATAGACGTCGAGGTCTATCCCTCGCACCGCATCGACTCGTCCCCGCTCGGACGGGAAGCTCACCCGCAGGTCGCGCACGGTGAGCACCGGGCCGGTCATCCCCGGCCCCCGGAGAACGAGGTCGGATCCAGGGCGTCGCGCAGCCCGTCGCCGATCAGCATCACCGACACCGTCAACACGACGAGCAGGCCGGCCGGATAGGCGAACAGCCAGGGCGCGCTGGAGATGCTGCTCGCCCCGTCGGACAGCAGCGAACCCAGTGACACGTCGGGCGATTTGACGCCGAAACCGAGGAAGCTCAGCGCCGTCTCGTTTAGCACGGTGTCGTCGATACCGAGGGTCAGGTTGACGATGAGCAACGCACCGAGGTGCGGCACCATGTGGCGCAGCACGATCCGCCACGGCTTGACACCCATGAACTCCGCCGTCCGGACATAATCACGTTCGCGCAGCGAGGTCGAGACCGACCAGATCACCCTGGCGTTGAACATCCAGCCGAAGATCGTCAGCACCACGATCAGCACCCGCCAGTCGCCGGCTACCCGGTTCGACACGAGCGCGAGGATCAGGAACGACGGCACCACCAGCAGGAAGTGGATGGTCGCGAGGGAGAACCGCTCCAGCCGGCCACCCAGGTAGGCCGCGCCGGCACCGACCACCGCCGCGATGATCATGGTCAGGACGGAGACGCTCAGCGCGATCACCAGTGACCGCTGCAGGCCGTGCACGCACTCGGCCAGCACGTCGTTGCCGCCCTGGTTGGTGCCGAACGGATGGACCGAGGTTGGCGGCTGGGTCAGCGCGAGATAGTCCGACTGGGAATAGTCCCACGAGGTGAACAGCCTGCCCAGCAAGGCGAAAAGCACCAGGGCGAGGAAGAGCCCGACGCCGAGCAGCGCGCCGCGGTTGCGGGCGAAGCGCCGCGCGTACAGCCGGGCCCGGCCAAGCCGGACCGGTGGGGCGGCGGCGTCGGCGGTGAGCAGCGTCGATGCGGTCACCTCAGCGCACCCGGATCCGAGGGTCCAGCGCGACCGTGGCGATATCGGCGAAGATCGCGCCGATCGCCGTCATGGCCGCGCCGAACGCGGCCACCGCGACCGCGCCGTGCACGTCGTTGTTCGCGATCGTCTGGGTGAAATAGGTACCCATGCCACGCCAGCCGAAGACGGTTTCGGTAATGATCGCACCGGTGAACACGCTGGGGACGGTGAAGGCCACCGAGGTCGCCGTCGGGATCAGCGAAGCCCGCAGCGCATGCCGGCGGATCGCCTGCGCTCGGGTCAGTCCGGTGGCCCGCGCGGTGCGAACGAAGTCGGCGTGCAAGGTGTCGAGCAACAACGCGCGCTGGGTGACGTGCCAGCTGGCGTAGCCCAGCAGCGTGAGCGCGATGGTCGGCAGGACGAGGTGGTCGAGCCGGTCGACCAGCCGGCTCCAGGCGCCGTCAACGCCGGGGGTGCTGGCACCGGCCACATGCAGCACGGTGGTGCCGATGCGCTGGTTGAACCGCACCGCGAACAGCACCAGCCCGAGCGCACCCACCGCGGTCGGCACGTTGTACAGCACGATCGACACCGTCTGGGTGACGCGATCGACCACGCCGTACTGGCGGCTGGCCGTGTAGACCCCCAGCGTCACTCCGAGTACGACGGACAGGACCGTGCCGACGAGCACCAGCTCGCCGCTGACCACCACTCGATAGGCGACCTCGGAATTCACCGAGACACCGGTCGGCGAGTGGCCCCAGTCGAAGTGCAGCACCACGCCCTTGATCCAGAACCACCAGCGCTGCACGACGGATTGATCCGGATCGAGACCGTACGGTCTTAACGCGGTGCTGATCTGCTGGTCGGTACGCAGCCTGCCCAGCTCGCGGTAGTTCGACCGCGGGTCGAGGAACCAGCTGGCAAGGAAGAACGCGGCGTTGGTCGCGGCGACGATCATCGCGATCCAGCCGGCGGTTCTGCGCAGCACGTACCGGAGCACGGCAAGATCTCCCACTCCGCACCGACCGGGCAGCAGGCGCACAGCTAGGTGATGGAAGGACACGGTCCGACCGGTCACAAGCGGAATGGCGAACCGCTGGCGCCCGCCGTCCGCGCGATATATTACGCATGCATCGTGTACCAGCACAAGCACACCGCTATACGCAGAAATTAGCGGTAAACGGCACGACCGAAGGTGCATTCCAGCGCGGCACCGTCGCTCCGCCGCTACCCCGCGCGGCTTACCTCAGGTACGAGGCGCCGTTGGCGTCCAGCACGGCGCCGGTGACCCAGGACGGCGCATCGGTGGCGAGCCACCTGACCACCCCGGCCACCTCCGCGGGCGTCGCCACCCGGTTGAACGGGCTCTGGGCACGTATCGCCGGCCCCTCCGCCCCGTCCAGAATGTGCTGCGCCATCTCGGTTTCCACGAAGCCGGGCGCCACGGCGGCCGCGACGATGCCGTGCGGGGCGACCGCGACGGCCAGCGACTGCGTCATCGCGTGCAGGCCGGCCTTACTGGCGCCGTACGCCGGCGTGGTCGGCTCGCCGCGAAACGCGCCGCGCGAGCCCACGCTGATCAACCGGCCGCCGGCCGGACCGTGCGGGCGGCGCATCCAGTGATCGACCACCAGCCAGGCCAGGTTCGCCGGCCCCACCAGATTGAGCTCGAGGGTGTCTCGCCAGGCCTGCTGCCAGTCGGAATAGCTGGTCTGCGTGATCGGATGACTGACATAGATTCCGGCGTTGTTGACCAGCACGTCGAGATCACCCAGGCCGGCGACCGCTTCCGCGACGACGCGCTCGCAGGCGTCCGCGGAGGTGAAGTCTCCGGCCACCACCAGGTGACCGGTTCCCGGCAGGCTCGCAGCCACCCGTTCGGCAGCGGCGCGGTCCCGCCCGGCGTGCACCACGACCCGGTGTCCGGCGGCCGCGAGCGCCTCGGCGATGGCCGCACCGATGCCACGGCTGGCACCGGTCACCAGGCTGCAGGACGTCACACCGCCGACGCTACCGCGACTGCGAGTTGTGTCCGATGACGTCTGCCGGCACCCGGCGCGGTGGTGCCTCCGCGCGGGTGCGAGCATGGCCGGCGTGGAGTATGACCCGACGCAGTACCTCGGAGCCGCTCCGTTCTACCTGCGCGGCCGGCCGGCCTATTCGGCCGACCTTCCCGACGTGCTGGCCGACGAACTCGGGCTGGACGGGACCGGTCGGCTGGTGGACGTCGGCAGCGGGCCGGGGACGGTGGGCGTGCAACTGGCCCGGTTGTTCGAGCAGGTCACGCTGCTGGAGCCCGACCCGGGCATGCTGGCCGAGGCCCGCGCGCACGCGGCGGCCGCCGGGCTGCGTGCGGTCGAGTTTGTCCAGGCAACGGCGGAGGATCTGCCCGGGCTCGGATTGAGCCCGGCCCGGGTGGTCAGCTTCGGGCAGTCGTTCCACCGCACGGACCGGCTCGTCGTGGCCGAGGCCGTGTATCGGCTGCTCGAGCCGGGCGGTTCGATGGTTCTGATCAGCCACGACCCGAGCCGGCCGGCGCCGCCGGCACCGGCGGGCACCTCGCCGATCCCGCACGATCAGCTCCGCGAGCTGATCACGACCTTCCTGGACTCGGAACTGCGCTCGGGCAACCGGCTCGTCGCTGACTACAGCGTCGAGCGGTTCGAGCAGACCCTGCGGCGCACCTCGTTCGGCACCTCGCGCACCGTGCACGCCCCCGGCCGGCCGGACATCGTCCGCGACGTGGACGGTGTGATCGCCGCCTGCCTGTCCATGTCCTATGCCGCCCCGCACCTGTTCGGTCCGCGGCTGGACGAGTTCATCGCCGCGCTGCGGGAATTCCTCGATCGTCATTCGCCAACCGGACGGTTCTGGGACTGGCCGGGCGACACCGAGATACTCATCGCCACCCGCCGCTGATGACCGAGGAGACGACGGAGTTCGGCCACCGCCTGAGGGTGAAGGTTGCCAACGTCGATCGGTGGGCTCAGAGCCACCTCGGCGCGGGCATCGAATCGGTGCTGTTCTGCGAGGGATGGCTCTCCACCGTGTTCGGGGTCGAGCTGACTTCCCGAGCGCGGGTGGTAGTGAAGGTCCGGCCCGCCGCGGATCGGCTGCGCGGGTGCGGGGCGGTCCACCGCCAACTCTACGAGCGAGGATTCCCCTGCCCCGAACCCCTCGTGCACCTCGAGCCGATCGGCAATCTCGTGGCGAGTGCGGAGGTGATGGTGGAGGGAGGTGATCCCTATCCACCGTCGGGACGCTCACCGGTGCCCTTTGCCGAGGCGCTGGCCTGGCTCGTCAGCCTCGCGCCGCACCGCAGCGAGGTCTCCTCTCTCGATCCGCTGCCTCCCTGGATGGCTCCGGATCTCGAAGCCTCGCAGCTGTGGCCGCCACCCGATGACCGGGACCTCGATCTCAATGCCGCTTCCGGACCGCGGTGGCTCGACGAGGCGGCGTCCGCCGCGCGGACCCGGCTGGCCGCCGCCACCTCGCCACTCGTCATCGGGCATGGCGACTGGTACACCGGGAACCTGCGCTGGCGGGCGGGCGACCTGCTGGCCGTCTGGGACTGGGACAGCGTGGTCGCGGCCTCGGAGCCGTTCATCGCCGGCCTGGCCGCTGCCGCCTACCCGGCCTACCGCACCGGCACCGAGGCGACCGTCGAGGAGTCAGCAGCCTTCCTGGATGCCTACCAGGCCGTCCGTGGACGCTTCAGTGATGGCGAGCTCGCCGAAGCCTGGGCGGCCGGCCTGTGGAGCCGGAGCTTCGACGCGAAGGTGCAGGCGGTCGTCGACGGGGTGCCTAAGTCGTTGAACGAGGCCGAAGCCGTCGAACGCCGGCGGCGCACCGAGGTACCGTGAACCAGCGCCGGGCTTTTTCGTTGCGAGATAGGCCTGTTCAGAACCGGAAGCGGGTCAAGCCTCCCGGCTCGGCCGACAGCGCGACAATCGCCGAGCGGGGTTCGATCCGGTAGACGTTCCACGGCGGTGGTCCCTGCGACGGTGCGTTGAACGGAGCCGTGATCCCGGTGCCGCTCTCGTCGGGCTCCACCGGCCAGCCGCTGTCGGCCCACGCCTTGGCGACGCGCGCTATGGCAGCGGGATCGGTCACCTGCCTCGCCTCGCCCTCGAACACCACGTCGGCATCGCGGATCGACACCGCGACCGAACACCGCCGGTCGCGGGCCACATTCCGGTTCTTGCGGGTACCCGTTCCGGTCTGGAACCAGAAGGTGCCATCGAGCCACATCGCGCCGACAGGGGTCACGTGCGGGCTGCCGTCCTCATTGACGGTGGCCAGCCAGGTCGTGCGCGAGTTCATCGCGTCCGGGGCCGGCGCCGAGCCCGCGTTCAGTTTCTCGACGACGCCATCCCAATCCACCGGCGGCAAGCCGTCCGCTTTACCAAGATTGATGACTTCCATCACCCGACGATACTGAGGGCGTACGGCGAAGCCAACACGAACGCCACGGGCAGATCGCACTTTCCGGAGCAAGGTCGCTAGGCATCGCGGTCCCGGAATGCCATTGTGTGCGGCAGGGGCGGCGACGGGAGGCAGGCCGGTGACGAGCGCCGAGGAGATCCGAGAGGTTCAGCGGGCGGCATGGGCCGGGCTGTCGGCGAGCTGGGACAAGTGGGAGTCGATCGTCCTGGACCAGCTGGCCCCGGTCGGCTCGGCGATCATCGAGCACCTGGAGCTCTCCGAGGATCATCGGCATCTCGACATCGCCTCGGGAACCGGCGAGCCGGGTCTGAGCATCGCCAGGCTGGTGCCCAGCGGTCGCGTCGTGCTCACCGACCTGGTGGCACAGATGCTGGACGTGGCCACCCGCCGGGCCGCCGAGCAGGGGATCACCAACATCGAGACCACCGTGTGCAGCGCGGACGACCTGCCGTTCGGCGACGCCAGCTTCGACAGCGTCTCGGCGCGTTTCGGGTACATGTTCTTCCCGGATCTAGCCCAGGCGACGGCCGAGTTCGCCCGGGTGCTCAAGCCGGGCGGCCGGCTCTGCGCCTCGGTCTGGGTCAAGCCCGAGGCGAACCCGTGGACGTCCATCGCCTTGCGAGCGGTCGGCACCGAGGTGGCGCTGGCTCCACCCGACCCCGATGGACCGAGCATGTTCCGCTGTGCCGCGCCCGGACAGGTCAGCGCCCTGTACCGGGCCGCCGGCCTGCGCGACGTCGAGGAGTGGGACGTCAACGTCGAGTTCGTGACCCGATCGCCCGAGCAGTACTGGGAGGTGATCAGCGAGCACGTCTCGGCGGTGGTGAGGGTGCTCCAGCAGGTCGACGAACCAGCCATGCAGCGGATCCGGGCACACGCCATCGCGGAGGTGAGCGGGTTCGAGAGGGACGGCCAGGTCCGGGTTCCGGGCGTGGCCCGGTGCATCGTGGGGACGAAGTAGGGCGCGGTGTCACATCCGGCGGGTTTCCGGTGTCTTCATGCCGACACCGACCCACGAGGAGCCAGAAATGAGCACCACCCGTATCCCCCAGGCAGAGATCACCGGCCTCTATGGCGCGTTGGCCCAGCGGTTCAGCAAGAAGCTGCTCGGCCGGGTGCCGGAGGCGCTGGGCGTGTACTGGCACAACCGCGCCGTGCTGAAGGCCACCATGGGCATCGGCGCCAAGGCACAGAAGTGGAACGCCTGCGAGCTGAGCCTGAAGTCGTTCGCACACATGGCGGTGGCCTCGCAGATCGGCTGCAGCTGGTGCCTGGACTACGGCTACTTCCAGGCGTTCAACGAAAAGCTGGATCTGGACAAGGCCCGCGAGGTTCCGCGCTGGCGCGAGTCGGACGTCTTCACGCCGCTGGAGCGCGCGGTGATGGGCTACGCCGAGGCGATGACCGCAACCCCGCCGAGCGTCACCGATGAGATGGTGGCCGGGCTGCTCGAACAGCTCGGGCCGGCCGCGATGGTGGAGTTGACCGCGTTCATCGCGCTAGCCAACCTGAACGCCCGCGGCAACGTCGCCCTCGGCATCAGCTCGGAGGGCTACGCGGACTCCTGCGGCCTCAGGCCGCTGGCGAGCCCCGGCCTACGCTCGCTGGCATGAGCACGCCACCGAACCGCTCGCGCTGTCCCGGGAGCCCGAAGACGACATGACTGACGATCCATTCGTGCGCCACCGCAGCCTGCTGTTCACCGTTGCCTATGAGCTGCTCGGCTCGGCTGCCGATGCCGAGGACACCGTCCAGGAGGCGTGGCTGCGCTGGGACGGGATCGGCCCGGACCGCCAGGCGGAGGTGACCGATCCGCGCGCCTACCTGGTACGCATCGTCAGCCGGGTGGCGCTCAACAGGCTGCGGACGCTGGCCAGGCGCAAGGAGGACTACGTCGGCGAGTGGCTGCCCGAGCCGCTGCTGACCACGCCGGACGTGGCCGAGGACCTCGAACTGGCCGAGAACGTCTCGATGGCGATGCTGACGGTGCTGGAGACGCTGACCCCCACCGAGCGGGCGGTGTTCGTGCTGCGCGAGGTCTTCGACCTGCCGTTCGAGGAGATCGCCGCCGCCACCAGCAAATCGGTGCCGGCGGTGCGCCAGATCGCGCACCGGGCGCGATCGCACGTCGCGGCTCGGCGGCCGCGGGTGGAGGTGGACCGCGGCGAGCAGCGCCGGGCCGTCGATCGCTTCCTTGCCGCCCTGCGGACCGGCGACCTGCAGGGTTTGATGGACACCCTGGCGCCGGACGCGGTGCTGATCGCAGACGGCGGTGGCGTGGTGGAGGCGGTGCGGCAACCCGTGCTGGGTGCGAAGAAGATCGCCAACCTGCTCGGCGGGTTCGCGCGGATCGCTCCGGACGCGGTGCTGGAGCCGGTCCTGCTCAACGGCGCACCTGGTGTCCGGGTCCTGCTCGACGGCACCGTGGACACCGTGATCGGCTTCGCGTTCGAAGACAGCCGGATCAGCCGGATCTTCGCGGTGCGCAACCCCGACAAGCTCGTCCGGTTCGATCGGGCGATGCCCCTCACGCGTTAGCCGGGACCCCGAGCAAGGCACCGCTGCCCGGATCGGTGGCCTGCCGGCAACGAGGAAGTAGGGTCGGCAGCAGGAGCCCGCTGGATCGACGGGGAGCGCATCGTGAAACTGAGTGAGTTCCCGCGTTACCCGCTGCTGTTCGGCCCGAGCCCGGTGCATCCGCTCGACCGGCTGTCCGACCACCTCGGTGGCGCCCGGATCTGGGCCAAGCGGGAGGACTGCAACTCCGGCCTAGCGTTCGGCGGCAACAAGACGCGCAAGCTCGAGTACCTCGTGCCGGACGCCCTCGCCCAGGGTGCGACGCATCTGGTGTCGATCGGTGGCGTGCAGTCGAACCACACCCGTCAGGTTGCCGCCGTCGCGGCCAAGCTCGGGCTGACGGCGCGCCTAGTGCAGGAGAGTTGGGTGGACTGGCCGGATTCGGTGAACGACCGGGTGGGCAACATCCTGCTGTCACGGATCATGGGTGCGCACGTCGAACTCGTCGAGGCCGGTTTCGGAATCGGTTTCAAGGAAAGCTGGGAGAACGCGCTCGAACAGATCAGGGCCGGCGGCGGGGTTCCCTATCCGATCCCGGCCGGCGCGTCCGATCACCGCCTCGGTGGCCTGGGCTTCGCGAACTGGGCCGATGAGGTCCAGCAGCAGGAGCGGGAACTCGGCATCTTCTTCGACACGATCATCGTCTGCAGCGTTACTGGCTCCACCCACGCCGGGATGATCGCGGGCTTCGCCGGCCAGGGTCGGCCGCGACGCGTGCTCGGCATAGACGCCTCGGCCAGGATCGAAACCCGCGCCCAGGTGGAACGGATCGCGCGCAATACCGCCGAACTCATCGAGCTGGGTCGGGAACTGCGCGCCGACGAGATCACCGTCCTCGACGGCTGGGCCGGCGACTTCTACGGCATCCCGGTCGCGTCCACCCTCGAGGCGATCCGGCTGACCGGCCGCCTGGAGGGCATGATCATCGACCCGGTCTATGAGGGCAAGTCGATGGCGGGACTGATCGACCTGATCAGCACCGGCGAGATCGCACCGGACTCAACCGTGCTCTACGCCCATCTCGGTGGCCAACCTGCCCTCAACGCCTACAGCGCGCTGTTCAGGAACTGATCGTCGCCTCCGGGACGAGGTTGGCGAGCTCGCACCTCCGGATCGGCTACCGCAGTTGGTCGCGGCGGCGGGCCAGGTAGGCGATTTCGGCGCTGTTGCCGGCCAGTTCGATGGCCCGGTCGTAGGCGGCGCGCGACTGCTGGCTGCGGCCCAGCCGGCGGAGCAGGTCGGCGCGGGTCGCATGGTAGGCGTGGTAGCCGGCCATCTCGGCGGCGAGGCGATCCACGGCAGCCAGCGCCACCTCCGGTCCGTCGAGTTCGGCCACCGCGATGGCCCGGTTGAGCGCGACGATCGGCGAGGGGTCGAGCCGGACGAGTTGGTCGTACAGTGCGACGACCTGGGACCAGTCCGTGTCGCGGATGTCGCGGGCGGAGGTGTGCACGGCGTTGATCGCCGCCAGGATCTGGTAACGCCCCGGCGCCACCCCGGTGGCCAACCGCTCGCGCACCAGCCGATGGCCCTCGGCGATCAGGCCCGGGTCCCAGGCTCCCCGGTCCTGCTCGTTCAGCGGAACCAGTTCGCCGCCGGCCGAAACCCGCGCGGTTCGGCGGGCCTCGGTGAGCAACATCAGCGCCAGCAGTCCGGCCACCTCGCCGTCCGTGGGCAGCAGCGCACGGATCAGGCGGGCGAGCCGGATAGCCTCGGCGGTCAGCTCGGACCGTATCGGGTCGGTGTCGGGGCCGGTCGCCAGGTAACCCTCGTTGAAGACCAGGAACAGGACGGCCAGCACGCCGGACACCCGGGCCGGAAGGTCCTCCGCCGCCGGCACCCGGTACGGGATGCCGGCCGCCTTGATCTTGGCTTTCGCACGGGTGATCCGCTGCCCCAGCGTGGCCTCGGCCACCAGGAAGGCCCGCGCGATCTCGGGCACGGTCAGCCCGCCGACCATGCGCAGCGTCAGCGCCACCCGGCTTTCGGCCGCCAGCGCCGGGTGACAGCAGGTGAAGATCAGCCGGAGCCGCTCGTCGTCGATGGCACCGACGGGCTCGGGCGGGCCGTCGTGCAACATCTGAGCCTCCTTGTGCTTGTCCTCGCGCTTGTTCTCCCGCCGGATCCGGTCGATGGCCTTGCGATGGGCGGTGGTGGTCAGCCAGGCGCCCGGGTTGGGCGGCAGGCCGTCGGCCGGCCACCGCTCGACGGCGGTCACGAACGCCTCGGCTGCCGCCTCCTCGGCGATGTCGAGGTCGCCGAAGCGCTTGGCCAGGGCGGCCACCACCCGCGCCCACTCCTCGCGGTGTACCCGGGTGATCTCGTTCCGGACGTCAACCTCGCTCAACGCTGCCCCCGGTGCTTCCCGCGATCCTCGCTCACTCCTGCTACGAACACCGCTGCCCCGATCCGACAGGAACCCGGAATGTCGTGTGCGCGAAGCCAGCGCAAGAGCCCGGTCCCTAGCCGGCAGAGGCCCTGGCCACGGCCGTGAACAGCACCAGCACCACGGTCGCCACCGCGAACACGCCGTGGGCCAGCACCGCCGGCGGTGGGAAGTTGTCCTCGGCCGCGTGCCGCGGGACGAAGGCGTGCCGGCCCCGTGGCCGGCCGTGCCCGGCACGTATCCACAGCCCGAACATCGTGAAGCCGAGGGTGGCCACCGGCGCCAGGGCGGCAACCGCGACCCAGGCCAGCGGGATGTCACCGACGACCAGGTACCCGATCCAGACGGCGAGCCCGCTGGCCGCCAGGCCGGCATGGCCCAGGATCAGCACCGGCGAGAACCGCGAGCGCTGCTCCTCCCGGGTGCGCATGCCGCCGTTCACGACCCAGGTACGCAGCAGGTAGCTGCCCACCAGCGCGGCGAGAAGCCAGGTCACGAGCGCGGCAATCTTCACCGATCAATCAATTCAGAGCGAACATGCTTCGTCAAGCAGGCGTGCGGAGTTGCCGGGCACCGTCTTGCGGCGCGACCGTAATTCGGCAGATCCGTTGCCCGGACGGGCTCGGTGCCGCACTATCGCAGGGAGCATGCCGCAGGGCCTGCCGGATCGCGAGTGTGGAGGTCCCCGTGGCGCACGGTGCGGTTCATCCGGAGTCGGAGAACTACTCGTGGACGATGGAAGTCCGCAACCACCCCGCCCGGACCAAATCGGCCGCCTACCGGCGCAGCCACACGCTGATGACCAAGCTGGTGGACCTCAGCCAGCCGTGGTTCCTCGGCGACGCGCCGTACGAGGACCACCACGGCGGCGGGATCTGGGTCAAGGACGGGAAGGGCTGGTTTCTCATCACGGGGATGGCCGGCATCGAATGGTCGGCCCAGTTCTGCGCCGACCCGGCCAAGGTCGATCTGCTTCGCCAGCACACCAACCGCGTCGTGGCCGGCTTCCCGGACACGCTGCCCGGGTACGCCGAGCTTGGCTACTCCGAGGCGGCCGCCGTGCTCAGCACCCGCATCACCACCGCCAAGCACCTTGCCGCCTGGACCGACAGCATCTTCAACGCCTCGGTGCCGATGCCGGCCACCCTGCACACCGGGGCGCTTCCCAGCTGGGCCGGCTACCACCACTACCCCAAGCCGATCGTCAACATCCAGCTGTTCAAGCACGACGACTTCACCCTCTTCGTCTCCGACACCGACGGCACCCGGGTAGCGGTCACCCCCGTGGACAAGCGCGGCTCGGGCAACGGCCGGGTCGCCGTGGTGTGGGCTCCGGACGGCACCCCCAGCCATCAGCGGCTCAAGGCGGCGCACGATGAGGGAAAGCCGCTGATCGTCGGCGAGGACTCACCGCTGGCACGGCAGGCCTTCGCCCAACAGGTCTAGGCCTTCCGCGATTCGCGCACCAGCTCCTCGAAGTCCGCGCGGGTGAGCGGCCGCCAGGGATGGTCCTCGAACACGGCGAAGTTGACCATGGTCAGCAGGTAGCCGTGCCAGAGCAGATCGGTCGAATCCTGCACGCCCAGCGCGGCAAGCGTGGTCTTCACCGCGACCGAGCGATCCCGCGCGTGCTTCAGCGCGGCACCCTGCCCGAACTCCTCCAGGTCCGACTGCACCCGCGCGTACCGCTCGGCCGGAACACCGGGTGGCCGCGCGGCGGTGAGCGGCCAGGTCGCCATGGTGGCGATGTGGATCAGCGAACCACCCAGCTGCGGCGGCAGCTTGTCGCCCAGGTCGGAACCGCCCAGGCCGGAATCGCCCTGACCTGAGCCGGCCCGGCCCGAACCGGCCCCGCCCGAGCCGTCCTGGCTGATCAACCGCGCGAGGTTGAACTGGTCGTACAGGTCAGCACGCCGGGTGGCGGTGGTTTCCTTGTACATCACGTCGGATTCGGCCTTGATTGCCACCAGATCCTTCAGGATCGGAACCGAGTTGTACCAGGGCGCCTTGCTGAACCCGCCGCTGGCCGAGGCATTGACGATGAGCAGCATGTCCGGCGGTGGCCCGAGCAACGTGTAGTCCCCGCCGTGCTGCCACAGCCCGCGCGCCCACTCATCGCCCATGTTGTCGTAGACGCCGCCATCGCAGAGCCAGACCCGGCGAGCCGGCCGCTTGTCCAGGCCCACCTTCCGCACGCCAAGTCGCCGGGTCGGGAAGACCGGCGGGAAGCAGGCTGAAGCTTGGACCGCGGTGGCCAGCCGGATCGAACCCGGCGCGGTCGGTTCGGTGGAGAAGCACCGGTTGTAGACGAACTTCGGCGACAGGTAGAGGTGCAACTTCGACTGCAACTCGCTGGCGCAGAGCACCTGGACGATGCCGGACTGCACCTGGCGCAACTCCCGGGAGTCGAAGAACAGCCGGTTGAGGATGGCGGCGGCAACCCGGCTGATCGATTCGTACAGCAGCACGATCAGCACGGCCGCCACCAGCATCATCAGCGGGCCGTAGGCGCGCAGGCCCCACATCCCCCAGATCCATTCGGCCAGGCCGAACAGGCCGCCGAGAGCGAGCACCACCCAGCCAGTGATGACCAGCCGGGTCTCCCAGGCTCCCTGGACCGTGCCGGTCCACGCGCAGCGCCGGATCAGGTTCCTGGTGGCCGCCCGCAGGGCGGTGCCATCCATCTCGTCGTAGTCCTCGCCGCACATCAGCACGCCGTTGGTGAGCGAGCCGCCGGATACCGAGGCGATCGAGGTGACCTGCCGGTTCTGCCGCGAATCAGCCAGGTAGAGCAGCGAGCCCAGGGCGAACAGTGCGGCGCGATGCCCACCTCCGGACAGGGCCAGCGACCAGGTGGGCGAAGCGGCGCGGCCGGCGTCGGAAGTCATGCGTGCAGCATCGGGGGCCAACCGGGTGTTTGGCAATGGGAACCCTCATCCGCCCCGCCCGGCAGCGAGAGGGGTCAGTCGCGGGCGAAGGCGTCCAGGTTGGCCAGCACCTGATCGGCCAGTTCCCGGTCACCCTCCACGATCACCGCGAGCTCCTCGACTGCCAGTCTGCGGGCGGCGAGCCGGCACAACCCGACCGGGTCGGCCACCAGGGTGAAATCGGGCTGCGCGGTCTCCGAGTCGGTGAGACCGGCCGGAGCGAGCGGCACCGTGTAGCAGCCACCCGCCTCACCGGTCAGCACAAACCGCGCCGTGCGGCCGGGCAGCGCGCTACCCCGGTAGGCCAGCGCGTCCGGCAGCACCACCATCAGCCGGCCGGAGAGCAGGGCCATCCGCTCGGCGTCCAGCTGCGGCAGCGGCCGACCGGTCGCTAGCGCAATGTCCAACGAATGCGCCCAAATCTCGAACGTACGTATCACCAGCAGGCCTGCGACGCTCACCTGTAGGTCATGGAAGGCAACCGATCGCTCCGGGTCGCCGGCCGCCGATGCGACGAGCACGGCCAAGGCCGCCTGCTGCCATTCCTCGGCGACATCGCGCGGATCGGCCATCGCCAGCTCGTCCACCACCGGCCGGGTGGCCGCGACATGATCGGTCAGTGGCGGCAGGGCATCGCGAGCCAGCCAGCGCGCCGACAGCCGTTCGACGCCGACCAGGTGGGCCACCAGGTCGCGGACCCGGCCGTGGTCCGGATGGGCCGGCAGCTCCCACTCGGCATCGGACAGCTCGGACAGCAGCTGGTACAGCTCGGCGATGGTGTTGGCGAAGGCCTCGGCCGGCTCGCTGGCAGCCACCGCCTGCACCGGCCGGCCGGCGGCTCGGCGGCCCATCGCCCGGTTCCGCATGGCAGCGCGCAGCTCCGGCGGCGGGGTGGCCACGACGGTTTCGGCCAGTGCGGCACAGGCCTCGGCCAGGCCGGCCGGAAAGGTTCCCACCCGCAACTCGCCGTCGGCCTGCTCGTCCGGCTCCAGCGCGTCGAGTGCCAGCAGCGCGGCCAGCTCGTCGTCGAGGGAGGGCATTCAGATCGCCGTCCGGATCTCATCGCCCAGCAGCGCCCGCAGCCGGCTCATCGCCAGCCGCAGCCGGGACTTCGCGGTTCCCTCCGGGATGCCGAGCGCCCGGGCCACCTGCTTGTAGGTGAGCCCGTCGAAGTAGGCCAACTCCACCGCGGCGCGCTGCTCGGCGGGCAACCGGGCCAGGCCGGCCGCCAGCCTCGCCCTGCACCACTCGCGAACCGCCGCGTCCACCACGCAGGTCTCCGGGCCGTCCTGCGTCTCGGCGACCGGTGCGGCCGCCTCGACCCGGCTGCGCCGCTCGCTGCGGCGTACCTCATCGACCGCGCGGCGGTGCGTCACCACGGCCAGGTAGGCGCGCAGCGAGCCGCGAGCCAGATCGACCCGATCCGGCAACTCCCACAGATAGGTGAAAACCTCCTGGGTGATGTCGCGGGCCAGCTGCTCGTCGCGGGTCACCCGGCGGGCAAGGCCGAACACCAGGTCGGCGTGCAGGTCATAGACCACGCCGAGGGCACTCTCATCGCCCGCCCGGACGCGAGCCAGCAGCACGGCATCGCGCGGCTCAACGGCTGCCATCGGCGGAACGCTACGCCGTTCGAGGCTCGCCGTCAGGATCACTTCCACTATTCGCTGCCAGGTTCGTCGGCGGATCACTCGCATTCCGCCCGATCTGGAAATTACCCATGCCTGATCGAGTGATCCGGCGCCGAACCACCAAGCGAACCATCGCTAAACCAGCTCACGAGGGGACATCAGAATGGCTAGGCCAGACCAGACCACGCCAGTTCCGGCACGCGACCACGCCGTGGTGATCGGCGCGAGCATGGGCGGTCTCGCGGCCGCCGCCGCCCTCGCGCAGTCGTACCGGCGAGTCACCATCCTGGACCGGGACACGCTGCCCGAAGGTCCACAGAACCGGCGCGGCGTGCCGCAGGGCAAGCACGCCCACGGCCTGCAGCCCGGCGGCCTGCAGGCGCTGGAGAAGCTGCTGCCCGGCATCACCGACGAGTTGATCACCCGCGGCGTTCCGTCCGGTGACATCTGCCAGGTCGGCAACTGGCTGGTCGGCGGCGGCCACCTCGCTCGTGGCGAGGCCGGCGTTCTCGGCGTCGGCGTCACCCGACCGTTCCTGGAACACCACGTGCGCAGCCGGGTCGCCGCGCTGCCCGGCGTCAGCATCTGCGACGGAGTGGAAGCCCTCCGCCCGCTGACGGAGGACGGGCGGGTCAGCGGCATCGAGGTCGGCCCGGCCGGCGGTGGGCCGACCGAGCAGATCAGCGCCGACCTGGTCCTGGACGCCACCGGCAAGGTATCCAGATTGCCCCAGTGGCTGGTCGAACTGGGGCACCCGGCACCGGCCGAGGAGCGGGTGCACTGCAAGATGGCCTACCTGTCGCGGCGCTACCAACTGGCCAGCCCCGGTGCGATGAAGGATCTGGTCGCCATCATCACGCCCGCCGAGACACCGCACTTCGGTGTGATGATCGCCCAGGAGGACGGCTCGCACGTCGTCACCCTGGGCGGCCTGCTCGATTCGGGACCGGACCGCAACGACCAGGCATACCTCGACTTCGCGGCCAACCTGCCCGACCCGGCCATCGCCGAGGCGCTGGTGGGCGCCACCCCGCTGACCGACCTGCAGCCTTCCCACTTCCCGGCCAGCATCCGGCGGCGGTACGACAAACTGCGCGGCTTCCCGGTCGGGTTGCTCGCGCTCGGCGACTCGATCGCGTCGTTCAATCCGATGTACGGCCAGGGCATGTCGGTCGCCGCGTTGCAGGCGGTGGCGTTGCGCGACCAGCTCGCCAAGGGTCCGCTGGACGCCCGGAAGTACTTCGCCCGGGCCCACCGGATCGAGGACGTCGCGTGGAAGATCGCGACCGGTGGCGACCTGCGCTTCGACGCCGTCGAGGGAAAGCGCACCGCCAGCGGCAAGTTCATGAACCGCTACCTGGACAAATTGACCCTGGCGGCGCGCACCGATCCGGCACTCAGCCGGCAGTTCCTGCTGGTCGCCGGCTTCGTCGAGGGTCCCGAGTCCTTCTTCAAGCCCTCGATCATCCGGCGGGTGCTGGCCGGCAGTCGCCGGGCGACCGGCTGATCAACGAGCGGGTTGGGAAAGCGCGGCGTTATCGGACAGACTCGATGCATGGCATCAGAGAAGTCAGAATCAGACGTCAGTTCCGACCGCGAGGTGGCCGGCAGCAGGGCCACCGGCGGGGTTTCCAACGCTGAGGCACCCGATCAGGCCAGCACCACCGGCACCAGTCCGACGCCGGAGTTCGTCGGGCGGGTGGCCGGCGGCGACGAGAGCGAGGTGGGCGAAAGCGGCGCCGAACGTCGGGCCGCCGCTGGCGAGGACGGCGAATAGCCGGTTGCGAGCCGGCTTGTCCGTCCGGTCCGGTCACCCGGTACGGTCGGCACCGTGACCGGACCCGGAACCCTGGACTGGCAACCCGTCGTGGCCGATCTCATCGCCGCGCCGGTGGCCAGCGCGCTCGCCGGCTGGCATCGCGGTGACGTGCTGGCCGCCCCGATCGACCCGGCGCTGGCCGACACCGCCGCGTTCTGCGAGCACTACGCGATCGAGCTGGCCGACTCGGCCAACTGCGTGGTGATCGCCGGCCGGCGCGGCGAAACCACCCGGTACGCCGCCTGCGTGGTGCTGGCCACCACCCGGGCCGACGTGAACGGGATGGTGCGCAAGCGGCTGGACGCCCGCAAGGCCTCGTTCGCGCCGATGGACGACGCGGTCGAGCTGACCGGCATGGAGTACGGCGGGATCACCCCGATCGGCCTGCCGGCGGACTGGCCGGTGCTGGTGGACGCGGCGGTGCTGAGCCGCGACGTGGTGGTCATCGGCAGCGGGCTGCGTCGATCCAAGCTCGCGCTGCCGCCCGGCGCGCTGGCCGAATTGCCCGGCGCCGAGGTGATCGACGGACTGGCCGGTTGAGCGAATCGACCCGATCCCTGGGCGATCTTCGAGATCTGGAGACGGAATGGATCCGCACGAGTTGCGGCAGCGGTTCGCCGAGCTGACCACCGCGCACCTGGCCGACGCCTGCATCCGGACGGGCGTGCCGGTCCGCTGCGCTCCGGCCGGCTTGCGCCCGGTGGTCCCCGGCCATCGGCTGGCCGGCCGGGTGGCACCGGTTCGGCACGTCGGCAGCGTGGACATCTTCCTGGAGGCGCTGGAGACCACCGCGACCGGCGATGTGCTGGTGGTCGACAATGACGGCCGGCTGGACGAGTCGTGTGTCGGTGACCTGATCGTGCTGGAGGCAGCGGCGGCCGGCGCTGCCGGCATCGTGATCTGGGGCCTGCACCGCGACACCGCCGACATCCGGGCGATCGACCTGCCGGTCTTCAGCCTCGGCAGCCTGCCAACCGGGCCGCTGCGGCTGGATCCGCGGCCGGCCGGTGCGCTGGCATCGGCCCGGGTGGGCGACTGGACGGTCGGCTCGGACGACCTGGTCTTCGGCGACGAGGACGGCGTGCTGTTCCTGCCCGCCGGACGGGCCGGCGACCTGCTGGCGGCGGCCGAACGCATCCGGGACACCGAGCGGGGGCAGGCGAACAGGATGCGGGCCGGGGAGTCGCTGCGCCAGCAGGTGGCCTTCGGCGACTACCTGGAGCGGCGGAGCGCGAACCCGTCGCTCACCTTCCGCGAGCACCTGCGCTCGGTCAGCGGTGCGATCGAGGAATAGCCTGTAATTGCAGGCGATCAGAAAGAGGTCGCCAGAGCAAGGCGCAACGCCCAACCTCCGTAAGGCCTTCGTGATGAACGGAGCCAGACTAGGCCGCAACCGGTTGCAAGTACATGACCTCGGGCTAGACAGGACGAACTGCGGATTCGGCACCGGCCGAGATCGAGCAGTGACCAGCGGCGTCCGGCGACGTATCATCTGCCGATCATGCGGACGCGGAGCAGCGTCAGGACGGCACAACCGAGCGCCGACCAGCGGCAGGATCGGGTGCTGCGGCCCACCCGCGCGCTCTCGGCGGCGATCATCCCGTTCTTGCTGGTGGCATTCGCCGTGCTGTACCCGGTTCCTACCGACACCAAGCGGCTGTTCGCCTGGCAGATCCGGCCGACCATGACGCCGATGGTGCTGGGCGCGGTCTACCTCGGTGGCAGCTACTTCTTCCTCCGGGCGGTGCGCGCACGACGCTGGCACACCGTGGCCGGCGGCTTCCTGCCGGTCGGCAGCTTCGCCAGCCTGATGGGGATAGCCACCATCCTGCACTGGGACAAGTTCCTGCACGGCAACGTCGCGTTCTGGCTGTGGGCCGGGCTGTACTTCACCACCCCGGTGCTGGTGTTCGCCGTCTTTGCCCACAACCGAAGGGAATACTCGCCTGCGACCGGGCCGGAACTACGGCTGTCCGGCCCGGCCGTCGCCGGCATCGCGGTGGCCGGCGGCTTGTCGCTAGCCACCTGCGCGCTGCTGTTCCTCAGCCCGGCCACCGCGATCGACATCTGGCCGTGGCACCTCACTCCACTGACCGCGCGGACGATGGGAGCCATCTTCGCCCTGGGCGGTGCGGGGCTCGGCGTGCTGGCCGAGCGCCGGTGGAGCGCGGTGCGGATCCCGATCCAGGTGGCCGGCATCATGCTGGTGCTGATCCTGGCGGCCGGGGTGCGCGCCCACTCGGAGTTCGATGCGGGCAACCCGCTGACCTGGCTGTTCGCCGCCGGCTTCGTCGGTGCCACGCTGGCGGCAGGCCTGCTCTACCTCGCCATGGAGTCGCGCGCCCGGCCGGCCGCCCCGCGTTGACCGGTCAGCTGCCGGTGGCCAGCGCGTGCACGGTGGACAGGTCCTGCTGGCCGTAGCGCTGCAGCGGCTCGATGTAGGTGCCCTCGACGACCTCGTTCCAGCTGATCAGGCCCCAGGCGTCCGGCGCGGTCTTGGCGTTGCCGGCGAACAGGGTCTTCATCGTCTGGCCGCCGCGGCGCGGCACGCAGTTCGTGCCACCGGCAAGCTGCTTGTCATAGCCCGGGGTGAGCGGCGCGATCCAGGCCTTGCGGGATCCGTCCGGGTTGGTGCCGGACTTGCGCACCGCCGCCGCCAGCGCCGCCAGCTGGCTGAAGGACTGCGGGTTGCGGTACGGATCCTGCGACGACCAGTAGTAGGCGTCGCCGTCCAGGTAGGCAGCCCGGCTCACCGACCAGCTCGACTCGTCGCCGAGGATCCGGAAAGCGGTCCGATACCTGCCGGCAACCTGCTGCAGGCTGCTCACCGAGTACTTCCGGCTGCCCTGCCAGATCAGGGTCGGCCGGGCCGACTGGCTGCGGTCGAAGGCCGGGTCGGTGGCGTAACGCGCCTTCAGGTAAGCCAGATCGTTGATGATCGTGGACAGCGGCAGGACGGTGGCAGAGGCCTTGTAGCTGATCCAGAGCTTGAACGGCACTCCCGCCTTGTTCAGCGAGTGCACCGCATCGACCACGGCCTGCAGCCGGCGGTTGTACGGATTACTGGTCAGCGTCTGGCTGGTGGTGCCCGAACCGGCCCAGTTCACGATGAAACCGGCCAGTCCGGCTGCTGCCGCCTGCCGGACGTCGCTCGCGATCCGGCCGGGATCGTCCTGGCTGAACAATGCGGTGGGCACGTCGGTGAGGGTGTTGCCGGCATAGTTGCTGACCGGGTTGCAGCCGGTCGAGGCCAGCCTGGCCGGCAGCGGCAGCGGGTTGCTGGTCGCCGGGTAGTGGCTGCCCAGCGTGCTCAGCCAGTGCGACTTGCTCCACCACAGGTAGTAGAAGGCGAACATCTTCGGGCCGGTGGCGGTGGCCGCTGCCGGACGGTGGGTGGCTGGCTGCGCGGCTCCTGCTCGTACGGTGACCGGGCGGGCGTTGGGAGCCATCGTGCTGGCGGACACCCGATGGTCGCCGGTGCTCAGCACCGCGGCGGCGGTCATGGCGAGCAGACCGAGCAGCGCGGCGATGCGGATTCCGGCCAGCTTTCTTGGCGCGGCATGTTGTGTCACGAGGGTTCTCCGTTTATCGGTGGGGGATCCGGTAGCTGGAGGGATATCCAGTTATGCGGCAGGACGTACGTTGCGGGGGGATCCTGCCGGCAACCCGGCAGACGTTAGCTGCTTCTCCGGCATGATCGCCAGTCCGGCAACGGATTGGGGCGCTGCCGATAAGAGATTCAGTCGGATCGCTCGGCCACCGGGCCGGCGATCGCGTGCAGGATGTCGCTGGCGCGGATGGCCGGATCGGACTGCCCACCGGCACTCCCGGCCGCCCAGCTGCTCAACTCCACCAGGGCCCGGACCCGCTGCAACCGGTCACGCATCTCCTGCAGCTCAGCGGCCTGGCTGAGTAGCAACTCGGTCAGTGACTCGACGCCCGCCGAGGAATCCCGCTCGCTGCTTGTCGAGTTCAGCCGGCTGATCTCCGCGCTGAGTTCTCGCACCACCGTCACGACGGCGGGATCGGCAAGCGGTATCGCCGAGGCCAGCTCGTCGAGCAGCCGATCGTCATCAGATTGGCGTTGATCCACGCTCTCACCCGATCGTTTGACGTTACTTGACACCTTACTCCCCTGTCGGTGCCCGCTAGGCAAACCTGAGGTTAACGCGAGTCGTATCCGCCGAGGCGAACCGGCACGGGGCGAATCACCTGCTCGCGACATGTCGTATTAGGGAGAAGAGCGGGAAAGCTCCGGCCGAAACGGCAACTTCTTGGGTGCAGACACCGCTCATTCGTTGTGTCTGCCGACCGCGCGCAGGCTTAACGAAACTCAACTCTTTGATATCGAGTTTATCTGCAGCTCATCTGAGAGTCGAGGGAAGGTGGAGGCGCTGCTGACCCTGAGTGCACGTGACCGGGCCTCAAGGTAACCCTCGGTAGCTGTCGTGCTCGCAATACCTATACTTACCAGCAAAACAGGCGAACGCTCGGTCACTTCTCCGCCAGCTATGTAGCCACCACCAAACCTTTACGGCTGATCAGCCGCCTTGTAGGTTTCCCGCTACGGGCAACTGGTGTTCGGATGATGTTCGAGCAACGTTCATCATTCGCGGCTACTGCAGCCAGTTGTCTGGAAATTTCCGGGGGGAGCAGTAAATGACGGGGATTATCGATCCGGCGCGCCTTCAAACCGACCGGACCACGATTTCGACCTCACACCAGGGCCCAGAAGAGCTACTCACGCTCGGGGTGGACAAAGCCGCTTGGTTCACCGTTATCGTGCCCACGCGCAACGAGGCCGGAAACATCGAAACGCTGCTGCGGCGGCTCAAAGCCGGGATCGGCGATGCGGCCGCGGAGGTCCTGTTCGTCGACGACAGCGACGACGCGACGCCGGACGTCATCCGGTCCGTGGCGCGCACGGCGGGGGTGCCGGTCAGGTTGCTGCACCGGCCAGCCGGCAGCCGGCACGGCGGTCTCAGCTCGGCGGTGACCGAAGGGCTGCGGGTGGCGCGGGGCAGCTGGGCGGTCGTGATGGACGGCGACCTGCAGCATCCGCCGGAGCTGGCGGCGAAACTGGTCGCGATCGGCCAGTCACGGGAACTGGATCTCGTTGCGGCGACGCGGTATCAGGGATCGGGTGATGCCGGCGGGTTGGCCGATGGCTTCCGCCGCGGGGTTTCCAGCGTCACCACCACGATGACCAAGGCACTGTTCCCGCGCCGTCTCGGCCGGCTGTCGGATCCGATGTCCGGCTTCTTCGCGATCCGGCTGGCGGCGGTCAACCCGGCCAGGCTGAACCCGACCGGGTTCAAAATCCTGCTCGAGATCGCGATCCGCCAGCCCAGGCTGCGAATCGCCGAGGTGCCGTTCGCCTTCGGCGCCCGGCTGGCCGAGGAGAGCAAGGCGAGCGCGCGGGAAGGCCTGCGGTTCCTGCACCACCTGCTGCGGCTGCGGCTGATGGTGCTGCGCCAGCAGGTCAAGCGGTCCTCCACCACCGCCTGGCAGCAGCGGCTGGCCCGGCTCATCGCCTTCGGCCTGGTCGGCCTGTCCGGGGTGGCGGTGAACACCGCCGCGCTGTGGATGTTCAGCCAGCCGGGCCAGCACCACTACCTGGTGGCGGCAGTGCTGGCGACCGAGTTCTCCACCACTTGGAACTTCCTGCTCACCGAGACGCTGGTGTTCCGCGGCGCCAAGCCGGGCACCGTGCTCGGCCGGGGCATCCGGTTCTACCTGGTCAACCACGTGGCGCTGCTGCTCCGGCTGCCGATCCTGGCACTGCTGGTCTCGGTGTTCGGGCTGGGCGTGCTGATCGCCAATGCGATCACCCTGGCGCTGCTGTTCGCCGCCCGGTTCGTGGTGGCCGACTCGGCCATCTACGCCCGGGCCGAGGCGGTGCCGCTGACCGCCCGCCAGCCGATGCGGATCATCGTCGACCCGGCGCCGCTGGCGGTGACCGCCGAGCAGGTCTACGAGCAACCGGCTGCCACCGATCCGGTCGCCGCAGAACCGGCCGCGGCCCAGCCGACGGCACCTGCCCAGCCGTCGACGACCAGCCAGCCGCCGGCGATCGTCCCAGCGCAGGCGACCGCCGGGCGACCGGCGCCGTCCCGGATGCCGGCCACCGCGCGCCGGCACCTGCCGTACCGGTATGCCATCGACGGCCTGATCACGGTGGGCTCGCAGGTTCCGCTGCCGGAATTGGAGTACTTCCGCGCCCAGTGGGTGGGCTCGGAGGTCGACATGGCGATCCGGATCGGCCGGGTGGGCAACTCCGCGGTGCGGTCGCGGGCGCTGATGACCCAGTACATGTCGCCGCCGGCCATCCGCTACGAGGAACACCTGCGCCGGTTGGGCGCCAACTTCCACGTCGAGATCGGCGATCCGATCGAGGTGGTCTGCTCGCCGTCGCTGGCCAGCTCGCCGCACGTGCTCTACACCAACGTGATCGAGGCATTGCTGCGGTTCCTGGCGGTGTCGAAGGACAAGATCCTGCTGCACTCGGCCTGCCTGGAACTCAACGGCCACGGCCTGCTGCTGTCCGCACGCACCGACACCGGCAAGACCGGCAGCGTGCTGCGGCTGATCCGGGAATTCGGCGCGAAGTTCCTGTCCGACGACATGACCATCGTCGCGCCGGACGGCACCGCCACCTGCTTCCCGAAGCCGCTGACCATCAGCCACCACACGTTGCGGGCGGTCAACGCCGGTGACCTGACCAAGTCGGAGTGGCGACGGCTGCAGCTGCAGAGCCGGCTGCATTCCAAGGAAGGTCGCCAGTTCGGGATGCTGCTGGCCAGCCTGAACATTCCGATCATGGGCATCAACTCGATGACCCAGCGGATCGTGCCGCCGCCGAAGTACGACGTGGACCGGCTGGTCGACGCGACCATCATCCGGCGCACCACCGTGCGCGACCTGTTCGTCATCGAGCGGGGCGAGCCGGGCCTGGTCGACATCGAGTTCACCGAGGGCATCGACACCCTGGTGGAGAACACCGACGACGCCTACGGCTTCCCGCCGTTCAAGCAGATGGCTCCGTCCATCGCCATCGGCGCGGCCGACTACGCCGAGCTGCGCCGGACCGAGCGCCGCCTGCTGGAGTCGGCGATGGGCAATATCCGGATGCGCCGGCTCGGCTCGGACACCTTCTCCTGGGCCGAGGACATCGCCGCGCTGCTCGGCGCGAACGCCAGCGCCGACCGGCACGGCGTACTCATCCCACGACCGGCAGCCGCATCGGTCGCACTATGACCCGCTCCGTCACCGAGCCGGCTGGCGGACCGGCGGCTGCCGACTACCCGGCCGCGGTGGGCGATCCGCTGACCGCGCCGGGCGACCGGGGGCGGCTGCGACGCCGGCCCTGGCTGCCGGCCGCCGGCCAGCTGCTGGTGCTGGCCGTGATCGGGGCGGTTGCCGCGGTGTTCCGGTTCCGCGAGCTGGGCGCGGTGGGTTTCAACAGCGACGAGGCGGTCTACACCGGCACCGGTGCCTCGCTGGCCGGCAACGAGTCGATGCGCTCGCTGTTCCCGGTCTTTCGGGCCCACCCGCTGCTGCTGCAACTGGCGGTGTCGTTCACCGAGCACGGCCGGGTGACCGACTGGGCGCCGCGGGCGATCACCGCGGCGGTGGGCATCGCGACGGTGCTGGCCACCTACGCGCTGGGGCGCAAGCTGTACGGCCCCGGCGCCGGCCTAGTAGCCGCCGGCCTGCTGGCGGTGATGCCCTACCACGTGGTGGTCAGCCGGCAGGTGCTGCTGGACGGCCCGATGACGCTGCTGTCGCTGCTGGTGCTGTACTGCGTGATCCGCTACAGCGAGTCCGGGGCGCTGTCCTGGATGCTGGCCGCCGGCGCCGCGCTGGGTGCCACCGTGCTGTGCAAGGAAACCAGCCTGATCCTGCTCGGCGGGCTGTACGCGTTCTTCGCGCTCACCCCGAACGTCCGGGTCCGGTTGCGGCACGTGCTGGCCGGGCTGGCGATGCTGGTCCTGGTGGTGACCGCGTTCCCGTTGGCGCTGGCCGCGTCCGGGCGCGCCAACACCGGCCAGCACTACCTGCTCTGGCAGCTGTTCCGGCGCGCCAACCACGGATTGTTCTTCTACTTCAAGCAGGTTCCGCCGGCGCTTGGCTGGCTGGTGCTCGCCTTCGGCATCGGCGGCCTGCTCTGGCTGCGCCGGGAGAACACCTGGCGGGAGCGGCTGCTGCTGTGCTGGGCGCTGGTGCCGATCGCGTTCTTCACCGTCTGGCCGGTGAAGGGCTACCAGTACCTGCTGCCGCTTGCCCCGATCGCCGCGATCCTGGCCGGGCGCACCATCTGGCGGATCGGCAGTGCTTCGCTGCTGCGCGGCAACCGGATCCGGGGCGTCGCGGTGTCGACCATCCTGGCCCTGCTGGTCGCCGGCACGCTGACGGCGAGCAGCTGGCCGAAGCTGTCCGGCACCGGCAGCACGCTGGCCGGCACCGGCGGGGTGGCCGGCGGCCGGGAGGCCGGGCGCTGGGTCGCCGCGCACGTGCCAGCCGACGCGACGCTGCTCACCATCGGTCCGTCGATGGCCAACATCCTGCAGTTCTATGGTGATCGGCGGGCCTACGCGCTGTCGGTGAGCCCGTCGCCGAACGGCCGCAACCCGTCCTACGTGCCGGTGCCCAACCCGGATCTGTCGATCCGGCAGGGCCAGTTCCAGTACCTGGTGTGGGATGCCTACACCGCCCGGCGGACGCCCTCCTTCGCCAAGAAGATGACCGAGCTGGTCAACCGGTTCCACGGCATCGCGGTGTACACCGCGACCTCGCAGACCGGCTCGGCTCGGAACCCGACCGCCTTCGCCACCGTGGTGGTCTACCAGGTGAGGCAGCGATGAGACGACTGCTCCGGCGGCTGCTGCCGATCGCCACCGCGCTGGCGCTGATCGCCCTGCTGAGCCCGGTCGGCACCGCCCACGCCGATGCTCGGGACAACGCGACGACCACCCCGATCAAGCACTTCCTGTTCCTGCTGCAGGGTGATCGCAGCTTCGACAACTACTTCGGCACCTACCCCGGCGCCGACGGCGTGGCGAACGCCCAGTGCCAGCGCCAGGCCAAGCCCGGTCCGTGCGTCAAGCCGTTCCCGCTGCATGGGCAGTCGCTGACGCCACTCGGCGCGACCGCCTCGGTGGTGGACAAGCAGTACGACGGCGGCAAGCTGGACGGCTTCGTCTCCGCGCTGCAGTCCGTCGGCCGGGACGGCACCAAGGCGATGGGCTACTACGACCAGCGGGATCTGCCGGCCTACTGGCGGGCGGCGAGTGAGTACGTGCTGTTCGACCGGTTCTTCTCGGCGACCCGGGACGGGGTCCGGTCCAACCGGGCGTACTGGGTGTCGGCCACCGACGCGGCCACCTCCGGCACCAGCCAGCCGCCCACCATCTTCGACCGGCTGCAGGCCGCCGGCGTCAGCTGGAAGTTCTACGTGCAGAACTACCACCCGGTGACCGCTCCGCCGGGCGGCTCGCAGACCGCCAGCAACACCCAGGACGCGGCGGTGCCGCTGCTCAACTACACCCGGTTCACCACCGACCCGGCGCTGCGCTCGCACATCGTCGATCTCGGCCAGTACTACCAGGATCTGCAGCAGGGCACGCTGCCGGCGGTGTCCTACTTCGCCACCTCCGGTTCCAGCGAGCGCTCGTCCCGCTCGATCAGCGAGGGCCAGAGCCTGGTGACCTCGCTGACCGGCCAGCTGATGCTGTCCAAGTTCTGGTCCAGCTCGGCGTTCCTGCTCTCCTACGACGGCACCGGCGGCTTCTACGACCACGTGGTGCCGCCGCAGGTGGACGGCCACGGCTACGGATTGCGCGTGCCGGCCCTGCTGATCAGCTCCTACGCGAAGCGCGGCGCGATCGTGGACGACACCCTGGACTACACCAGCGCGCTGTCGTTCATCGAGCGCAACTGGCAGGTCGCACCGCTGTCCACCCGCGACCGGCAGGCCACCTCGCTGCTGTCGGCCTTCGACTTCCAGTCGCCTTCCCGGCCACCGGAGTTGATCACCAGCGGCTCGCCCGCGCCGCCACCGGGCAAGCTCCGCTCCACCAGCATCGTCTACCTCAGCTATGGCGCCGCCCTTGCGGTGGTGCTCGCGACAGTGGGATTCGCCTTTGCTCGCTCGCGAATCCGGCGGCCGGCGCAGCAGCCGACCACCACGCAGAAATCGATAGCCGCCCAGCGGATCGGAGCGAACAGCCCATGAGATCCCGGTTATCCCGCGCGCGGGCGCTGCCGCTCGCGCTGCTGCTCACCCTGGCCACCGCCGGGGTCGGCCTGCCGGCCGGATACGCGGTCGCCGACAGCTCCAGCTCGGTCACCGCCGATCCAACCGACACCGCGTCGGCAACGACCGATACCGCCACCGACACCGCGCTGCCCAGTGACTCCGCGCAGCCCAGCGACACCGCGCAGCCCAGCGACACCGCGCAGCCCAGCGACACCGCGCAGCCCAGCGACACCGCGCAGCCCAGCGACACCGCGCAGCCCAGCGACACCGCGCAGCCCAGCGACACCGGCCAGCCAACCGGCGTCCCGGGCGGCGTGCTCGACGGCTCGTCGGTGCCGGCCTACCCGCCGCCGACCAGCCAGCCACCGCCCGGCGGAGGGTCGCAGGGCCCGATCACCTCGATCGGCTCCGGAGTGCCGCCGCTGCCCGGCGGTGCGCCGAAGCGGGCCCACCCGCACAAGCCGGTCACCACGGTGCACCGGCTGCACGTGCCGGCGCGGCCGCATCCGCACCGCAAGCCATGGCCGATCACGCTGACCATCAAGACGGTGCCGAGCCTGGCCAATGTGGAGTTCGCCTTCGACGGCCGGTGGGTGACCACCGACCGGTACGGGGTGGCCACGGTGACCGAGGAGCACAACCTCGGACCGCACACCCTGCGGATCGGTGATCTGGGCCAGGAGGACACCGGCCTGAAGTTCCGGTTCACCCGATGGGTCGGCCAGCGCAAGCCGGACGAGCAGTTGCTGCCGGCCGTGACCGGCCTGCCGATGCGCGCCGATGCCACCATCTACGCGGCGATCTCGGTGCAGTACCCGGCCACCCCGCGGGTGCTCACCCAGCGCGGTGCGCCGGTGCTGGACTCCGACATCAGCTCGATCACCATCCGGGATAGCGCCGGCCGGCTCAGCGTGCTGCGGCCGGGTCGGCAGGCCTGGCTGGACGGCATCGTGCCGAGCTTCCAGAAGAACGTGCTGTACGCCCAGCCGGTGGGCTACTCCGTCCAGTCGGTGGTGGTGCACGGCACCAACACGGTGGACGCCGGCCGCCAGCACTTCGACGTCACCAAGACCTCGACGCCGACGCTGACCGCGCTGTTCTTCGACCTGACCATCACCGGGCGGGACTCGCTGTTCGGCTGGGCGCTGGGCAGCCACGCCACCCTGCGCTACCCGGACGGCACCCTGCTGCTGGTGCAGCTTGGCTCCGCGCACCGGGCGGTGGTCGCCAACCTGCCGCGCGGCAAGTACCAGGTGACCATCGCGGCCAGCGGCTCCATCGTGTCCGCGGCCAAGGTCCGGCTGTCGCGTTCGATGGCCTTCCAGGCCCGCGCGGTGACCGTGCTGGACCTGCTCACGGTGCTGGTCTCGGCGGTACTGGTGGCCTTGCTGCTGCTGGTCCTCGGGCGAACCGACTGGGCGCAGCGGATGCTGGCCAGGACCGTGCCGGGCGGCCGGCGGTCCCGACGCGGCCACCGGCTGGCTCGGCATCCGAAGCCACCGCTGGAGAACCTGCTGCGATGACCTGGCGCGGCCGACTCCGGCGGTTCGGCGCGGCGGTCACCTTGCTGGTGGCCGCCGTCGTCGCTGCCGGCTGCGCCGGTCCGGCCGCTACCCGGTCCGGGGCGGCCGGCGGCGCGGCTGCGGCCGGCCCCGCCCGGCAGGGCGCCGAGCAGCCGGTGGCCGCTGGTCCGGCGCTGACCTCGACGCCGCTGTTCGCCTACTTCTACCAGTGGTTCGACCCCAGCTCCTGGAACCGGGCCAAGATCGACTACCCCAAGCTGGGCAGGTATTCCAGCGACGACGTGGCGGTCATGCGCCAGCAGATCCAGTGGGCCAAGCAGGCCGGCATCTCCGGCTTCATCGTCAGCTGGAAGAGCACCGATGTGAACAACCGGCGGCTGCAGGCGCTGATCAACGTGGCGACGGAGCAGAAATTCCAGCTGGCGATGATCTACCAGGGCCTGGACTTCTCCCGCAAGCCACAGCCGGTGGCCCGGGTGGCCACCGACTTCAAGTACTTCCAGCAACACTTCGCGCCCAATCCGGTCTTCTACCGGATGGGCGGCAAGCCACTCACCATCTGGAGCGGCACCTGGGCGTTCTCGGCGGCCGACGTGGCCAAGGTGACCACGCCGGTGCGCGGCAGCATGCTGGTGCTGTCGAGTGAGAAGAGCGTGGCCGGTTACCAGCGAATCGCCCGCTGGACCGACGGGGATGCCTACTACTGGTCCTCGGTGAACCCGGACACCAACAGCGGCTACGCCGGCAAGCTCGACGACATGAGCCGGACCATCCACGGCGACCGGAAGTACTGGCTGGCCCCGTTCGCCGCCGGCTTCGACGCGCGGCTGGTCGGCGGTGCGCAGCAGGTCCAGCGCAAGAACGGCCAGACCCTGCGGGCCGAGTACGCCACCGCGCTCAGTTCCTCGCCGGACGCGCTCGGACTGATCAGCTGGAACGAGTTCAGCGAGAACACCTACATCGAGCCGTCGCAGAAGTACGGCGACGAGTTCCTGCGGGTGCTCGAGCAGCTGCGGCTGGCCGCACCACTGGCGCTGGCCGGCGGTGCCGACTCCAGCGAGGCGACCGCGCCGGCCACCCCATCCACGATCTGGCCGGCGGCGCTGGGTGTGCTCTTCCTGCTCGTGCTGTTCGGCTGCCTGACCACCTGGGGCTGGCTGCGCCGTCGCCGCCGCCCCGCACCGCCACGACCTGAGCCGCAGGTCGGCAGTTTTCACCTTGCCAGCCGCAAGTAAACCGCTACTGCCGCGACTGACCGGAGCAGAGGGATTTCATCATGGGGGGATTCTCCTACGTCGGCCGGCATGGCCGTTCCCACCGCCGGGCGGGTCACCGGTCGCTGGTCGTCACCAGCCGCGGGCCGGGTCACCGGTCGCTGGTCGTCACCAGCCGCGGGCCGGGTCGCCGGTCGCTGGTCGTCACCGGCTGCCTGGCCGCGCTGCTTGCGGTGCTGGCCGGCCTGCTCGCCGGCTCCGGTCCGGCCGGTGCCGCGGCGAGCAGCACGCTCGTCCGGTATCCGTACCTGACCGACCTGACCGCCTCCTCGGTGCAGGTCACCTTCGACACCCAGACGAAGGTGAGCAGTGCCAACGGCGCGGTGCGCTGGGGAACCCCGAGCGGCAGCACCGGCTGCACGCTCACCTCCTCCTCGGTGAGCAAGTCCACCAACACGGTGAACGCGCCGCTCACCGTCGCCGGCGTCACCGAGTACCAGACCTCGATCACCGTCTCCGGGCTGGCGGCCGGCACCACCTACTGCTATCGCGTCTACACCGGCGGCAGCAGCTCGACGGACCTGCTCGGCACCGACACCGCACCCCGGTTCAGCACCATGTCCTCGGCCACCTCGCTGACCTTCGACGTCTTCGGCGACTGGGGTGACACCAGCATCAGCGGCGGATCCGGGCAGGCCAACCTGGACGCGCTGATCGCGGCCAGCGGCGCCAAGTTCGCCGTCTCCACCGGTGACATCGCCTACCCGAACGGCACCCAGACCAACTACGGCAACCTGGTCGCCACCGGGGCTGCCACCAGCGAGGTCTTCGGGCCGTCCTTCTGGAAGGTGCCGGGGGCGGCGATCCCGCTGTTCTCCACCACCGGCAACCACGGCCGCAGCAGCACCTACCTGCAGAACTGGAGGGAACCCACCACGGTGGCCGCCTCCAACGGCGTGTACGCGATGCAGACCTACTCCGGCATCGACAACACCACCTCGACCTCCTACCCGTCCAACTGGTACGCCTTCTCCACCGCCGGCGCCCGGTTCTACCTGCTCACCGCCGACTGGGCCGACAACAACAACGGCACCGCGGCCAACCCGTACCAGGTCGACCGGGATTACCACTGGCAGCCGTCCAGCGCCGAATACCAGTGGTTGAAGGCAGATCTGGCCGCGCACCCGGGTGGGTTGAAGTTCGCCTTCTTCCACTTCCCGCTCCGCTCCGACGACGCCACCGAGCCCTCGGACACCTACCTGCAGAACGACCCGAACAACCCGAGTTCGACCAGCACGCTGGAAGGCCTGCTCCGCAACAACGGGGTGAACCTGGCGTTCAACGGCCACGCGCACATCTACCAGCGCAACGTCGCGCCGCCCGGCGGCGTGACCAGCTACGTCACCGGTGGCGGCGGCGCGGCCCTGGTCCCGGTGGACAAGTCCAACTGCAGCCCGACCACGGCCTACGCGATCGGCTGGGGCAACACCAACGGCACCGGCAGCAAGTGCGGGGCGGCACCGGTGCCCGGTTCGGCCGCCCAGGTGTACCACTTCCTGAAGGTCACCATCAGCGGCAGCACCGTCACGGTCACCCCGACCAACTCCGCCGGCGCCACCTTCGACCCGGTGACCTACAACTTCGCCGCCGACAGCACCGCGCCGGCCGCGCCGAGCAACCTGCTCGCGGTGGCCGCCGGTAGCGGGGTGGGCCTGTCCTGGCAGGCCAGCACCAGCGGTGACGTCAGCGCGCAGGACGTCTACCGCAACGGCAGCTACCTGGCGACCGTGCCGGCCGGCGTGCTCAACTACACCGACGCCAACCCGGTCGCCGGCGCCTCCTACACCGTCCGGGCGCACGACCTGGCCGGCAACCAGTCGGCCGGCAGCGCACCTGCCTCGGTCGGCAGCGGCACCGACACCACCGCGCCGAGCACGCCGAGCAACCTGACCGCGACCGCCACCGGCGCGACCTCGATCAAGCTCGCCTGGTCGGCCAGCACGGACAACGTCGGGGTGACCGGTTACCGGATCTTCCGCGGCGGTTCGCTGCTCACCACGGTTGCCGCTTCGGCCCTGAGCTATGTCAACAATTCGGTCAGCCCGTCCACCAGCTACAGCTACACGGTGCAGGCGGTGGATGCGGCCGGCAACCTCTCCGGCCAGAGCACCGCGGCGAGCGCGACCACGCCGGCCGGTGGCGGTAGCCCCGACCTGACCGTCCGGGCCAGTGACGACGCGACCATCGATTCCACCAACCCGACCGTCAACGCCGGAACGTCCACCCGGCTGACCGCCGACGGCAGCCCGGTGGAGGACTTCGTGGTCAGGTTCGGCGTCAACGCGGCGGCCGGCTGCACCTTCAGCAAGGTGCTGCTGCAGCTGACGGTGGGCACCGGCACCAACAACAACTCGGTCAAGGGCGGGGATTTCTACCTCGCCGGCACCAGCTGGGCGGAATCGACGGTGACCTGGTCCAACGCTCCGGCCACCATCGGCGGCGCGCTGGCCAGCCTCGGCGCGGTCAGCCTGGGGGAGACGATCACGGTGGACGTCAGCTCGGTGATCACCGGCAACGGCACCTACAGCTTCCGGGCCAAGACCACCAGCGGGGATGCCGCCGCCTACTTCTCCCGGCAGGCAAGCACGACCCAGGATCCGCGGTTGCTGGTGACCTGCGGATGACGAAGCACTCCACGCGTGCCGCGCAATGGCCTAAGATCGCCTGGACTGGTCGGCTGGATCCAGCGCAGGCAGCGCGCATACGCGAACGAGGGGGCTGCCGCCCGTGACCGCACGTCAGGTTGCATCAGCGCACGGCCCGCCACTTTCCCGGCGGGACGGCGGAGCGCTGCGCGCGCTGGTGGTCGATGACGAGTTGCAGTTGGCCGAGATCATCTCCGACATGCTCCGGCTGGAGGGTTGGCAGGTCGCCACCGCGGTGGACGGCCGGTCGGCACTGCAGGCCCAGCAGCGGCTGCAGCCCGACGTGGTGATCCTGGACATCAGCCTGCCCGACGGCGACGGCATCTCGCTGCTGAACGAGATGCGCAAGACCCAGCCCGAGCTGTGCGTGCTGTTCCTGTCGGGCCGGACCTCGATCGAGGACCGGATCGCCGGCCTGCGTGCCGGCGCCGACGACTACGTGACGAAACCGTTCAGCTTCCAGGAAGTTCTGGTGCGGCTGCAGGGGCTGGTGCGCCGCTCCGGGCTGACCAGCTCGGCCGGTCCGGCGCTGCAGCAGGTCGGCGACCTGGTGCTCGATCCGGCCACCCGCGAGGTCCGGCGGGGCAGCCGCTCCATCGAGCTGACCGCCACCGAGTTCGAGCTGCTGCGGCTGCTGATGGCCAACGCCGGCCGGGTGGTCACCAAGTCCGAGATCCTGGAGGGCGTCTGGGGCCAGGGCTTCGCGGTGCAGGGCCACATCGTCGAGCTGTACATCAGCTACCTGCGCAAGAAGATCGACACCGGGTTCACGCCGATGATCCGCACCGTGCGCGGAGTCGGCTACCTGCTGCGAGTGCCGGAGTCGTGAGCCGGTCGGCGTCACTGCCCCGGCCGGCCGGCCAGCACGGCGGCGTCGGCCGGAATGACGGCGCCGGCAACCAACCCGAACCCGAAGCGGCCGGAAGCCAGCCGGCAACCATCGTCGATCCCCCGCCGCGGCCCGCCCGGCGCTCGGTCGACCGCTCGCGCGGGCTGATCGGGCTGCTCGCCCTGCTGCTGGTCCTGATGCTGGGTGCGGCGGCGGTGACGACCGGGCTGGTCCGCCGGTCGCTGACCCACTCGCTGGACCGGCAGGTGCACTCGGCCAGCGACCGGTACGCCGCGCTGATGGACGATCCGAGCGACAACGACCACGACGCCGACGACGACTTCGACCGGATGGTCGGGCCGGCCGCCGGCACGCTCGGCGCGGTCGTCGCCGGCGGGCGGCTGCAGGCGGTGGCGGTCATCGGCCGCGGCTCCGCGGTGCCCGGCGGGCTGGCCGGCCAGCTCGGCTCGCTGCGGCCGGCGGCCGACGTCCGGACCAGCCGGCTGGTCGGCCTGGGCAGCTACCGGGTGCTGGTGCACGGTACGGCCAGCCGGTACGAGGTGGTCGGCCTGCCGCTGCAGCCGGTGGATCGCACGGTGAACCGGCTGCTGGCCGGCGAGGCGGCGCTGATCGTGCTGGTCCTCGGGCTGCTGGCCGGCCTGTCCGTCCACCTGCTGCGTCGCGATGCCGGCCGAGCCGGAAGGACACCGGCCGACGAGGCCGGGCTGCAGGTGCTGCTGGCCGAGGCCAGCCATGAGCTGCGCACGCCGGCAGCGGTCATCCACAGCTACGCCGAACTCGCCGGGCACTCGCCGACCCTGCCCGCGTCGGTGGATCGGGCGTTGCAGCGGATCGAGTCGGAGTCGGCCCGGATGGGCCGGATGGTGGAGGATCTGCTGACCCTGTCCCGGTTCGAGGGCGGTTACCGGCCGCCGATGACCGAGGTGGATCTGACCAAGCTGCTGCTCGACGCCGTGGACGACGCCCGGGTCACCGGCCGGCAGAACCACTGGGAGCTGGCGGTGCCGGACCAGCCGGTCGAGGTCCTCGGCAACGCGCCCTCGCTGTTCCAGGCGATCGCCGCGGTGCTGGCCAACGCCCTTGCGCACACCCCGCCCGGCAGCACCGTGCGAGTGACGCTGCGCCGGTCGGGCGGCCTGGCGGAGGTGGTCATCGCCGACAACGGGCCCGGCATCCCACCGGACATCCTGCCCGCCGTCTTCGAGCGGTTCGTTCGCTCCGGTGACGAGTCCCGCTACGACGGCAGGATCGGGGTCGGGCTGGGGCTGTCGGTGGTGCGCCAGAATCCTGCAGGCGCACGCCGGCACGGTGACGGTGCGCAGCAGCGCGGCGGGCGCCGAGTTCGTGCTCCGGCTGCCGCTGGCGGCACGTTGAGCCGGCCGGATTTCAGGGCTGCAGTTCGGCCAGTTCCTGCTGGCCGCTGATCAGTTCCTCGGCCAGCTGATCCAGCGTGGTGCCGGTGCCGTAGGCGTGCGCGCGCAGCAGCGCGAGCGCGTCGGCGGCCACCAGCCCGTACCGGGTCATCGCCATGCCCATCGCGATCCAGACATGGGTCCGGTCGCGGGCCGACGGGCCGTGCAGCCAGGCCGGCTCCGGTTCGTCCGACCGGCTCTGATCGGTGCTGGTGCTCGCCCCGGCCAGCTGGAACGCCGCCACGATCTGCGACTGGACGGTGGTGGCGTCGGCCAGGCTGACCCTGCTCATCATGGGCAGGTCGGTGAGGAACAGAATCCAGCGCGCCATGCGCGCCGTCGGTGATCGCCAGCGGCAGCGAGATCACCGCGCCGTACGGCGTCTGGGAGAACAGCTCCTGGCCGTACTCCGGCCAGCTGCCGAAGATCATGTCCGGCCCGGCCAGCACCGTGTCACCGCTGCGCACCGCCTCCAGGCACGGCCCCTGGCCGGTAGTGAACTGCAGTCGCTCGGCGCAGCTGGCCGCGTCGTCGCTGGCACCGAGCGGCACCCGGAAGTCGTCGTAGAGCAGGCTGATCCCGGCGCCGGCTACCGGCAACACCGCCACGCAGGCTCGTGCCAGCTGGACGGGCAGAAGTTCGGGGTCGGCATCCTGCTCGCCGGCGGCCAGCCAGGCATGCTGGAACTGCTCGGCAATGTCCCCGGGGGCGGGCCCATTCTGATGCCGGGCTCGCAATGAACGGAATTTATCGGCCAACCACATCATCGACGAACAGCCTCGGCTCTCGTGACCGACTGTGTGTTCAGCCGTCTCCAATGTAGCCGCCGCCGACCGATCATGGTTGCCGAGGCAGCCGGCCATCGCTGTCGGTCGCCGGCGCGGCCGGCCAGACGACACCCACCGGGCTCAGCGCCGGCACCACCCCGCTGCCGGCTACCGCACCGGCCAGCGGATGCAGCAACTCCAGCAGCCGCAGCGCATCCCGTTCGCCGAGTGCCTGCCATGGCTGCTCGGAGGCGGCGTCGGTGAGCTGTTCGACCAGCTCGTGCTCGGCCAGGCCGGCCGCGGTCAGCCGACCGTCGCCGTCGGCCAGGCCGCGTCCGGCCAGCGAGGCCTGCCCGGCGAGCCAATCGGCCGCGGAGAAGCCCCGGCCGACCCGCAGCAGCTCCGCGTCGGACTCACCGGCGGCGATCTTGATCAGGTGCGCCTCGACCGGGCTCAGCGACCGGCTGACCAGCACCGCGTTGTGGGCGTCGCCGCGATGCTCGCGCAGCACCGTGCACGCCTGCCAGAGCGCGATGTGCGCCCGGCCGGCCCGCGGCAGCGCCTGGTTGGCGGCGGCCAGCGGCCGGCCGGCGATCTCGGCGAGCTGGGCGGCAGTGCAGGCCAGCTCGGCCGCCTCGGCCAGCTCCGCGGTGTCCACCGCCGGGCCGAGGATCGCGCGCAGCGCCCGGTCCACGGCCGCCTCGCGAGCCGCCAGCGCGGCGGCCGGGCTGGCGTAGCTCCACGCGTCGGGCAGCGCGCGACGGACCCGGCCGGCGGAGAAGCCGAAGCACACGGCCGTGGCCACCGCCGGCTGCACCGGACCCAGCGGAGCCAGCCGGAAGGCGAAGTAGCCCATCCAGAAACCGCGCATGCCCAGCTCGAGGGCGGCGTCCAGAGCGTGCTGGCTGAAGTAGATCGGGTCATGGATCAGCTCGTACCGCTGCCACAACCGCCGCGCCAGGGATGCCGGTGCCGTCACGTCGTCGGTCCTTCCACTCCAGCCGGTCTGTCGTCAGCCCAAGTCTGCCGGCCGGCCACCCGGAGAGAGTGTGGCCTTGGTTAGCCTGCCGTTCCGGCAGGTGTTTTGGCGCGCGAGTTGGGGTAGAAAGAGGGTTACCGGGGTCGATATATCTCCTGGTGACTACGCCGCCTTGTTTCGAATGCACGTGGTGCGGCAACGACGGTGATGCGCATTGAAACTTAAAACTAAATTGAGTCCGTTATAACAGACGTCCCTTCACAGCATGATTACTACCTTTTCTTGCCCCCAGGAGGCTGCCGTGGCTGAGCTGGCCGAGGAAACCATGCTGCTGACCGACTGCGCCACCGCGCCGACCCGGATACCGCGCGACCGAGCGGGCCGTACCGCCATCGCGTTGTCGGAGGATCCCCCGCTCGCCATCGACGGCGGCGCACCGACGCGTCTGACTCCCTGGCCGACATACGACAAGGGAGCGGTATTCATCCTGCCGGAGGACGAGCAGGCCGCACTGCGCGCTATCCGTAGTCATCTCTACTTCCGCTACGACTACCGTGATTACGCCGAGACCGAATGCGGCCAATTAGAACGTGAATTGTGCGAATACTTCGGCAGTCGGCACGCATTGGCGGTGAACAGCGGCACGGCGGCGCTGGCGCTGGCCATCATGGCAGCCGGCATTCCGGCCGGTTCCCTCATCGCCTGTCCCGGCTTCACCTTCGTCGCCACCCCGAGCGCCATCCTGCTGGCCGGCTGCTGGCCGTTGCTGGTGGAGGTGGACGAGAACCTGCACTTGGACCTGGACGACCTGCGGCGCCGCTGGAGCCCCGAGATCAAGGCGATCATGGTGGTGCACATGCGCGGCTTCGCCTCCGATGTCGAGGCCCTCACCGAGTTCGCCGACGAGATGGGCGTGCCGCTGTTCGAGGACGCGGTGCCGGCGCTCGGCGCCGAGCTGAACGGCCGCAAGCTTGGCACGTTCGGCCTGGCCGGCGCGTTCAGCACCCAGTCGGACAAGTCGCTCAACAGCGGCGAGGGTGGTTTCCTGCTCACCGACGACGATGCCCTCTATGCCCGCGCGGTGGTGCTCGCCGGTGCCTACGAGCGCCGCTGCTGGCGGCACTTCGCCGATTCCGAGCCACCGCTGGAAACCGACCTGAACCTGCCGCTGCTGAGTATGCGGATGGACGAGATCCGGGCCGCTCTGCTCCGGTCAGAGTTGGAGCGACTGCCAATCCGGCTGGCCGCCTTCCGGCGCAACTATGCCTACGTCTCGGCGGCGCTGGCAGACCTGCCGGGCATCGAGATCCGCCAGCCGGTGGCGCCGGCGGCCTACCTGGGCGAGGCGCTCATCTTCCGGGTACCGAACGGCGGGGCCAGCTGGTTCGCCGACGCGCTGTGCGCCGAGGGCATCGATGCCCGCAACCTCGGCTCGGCGGCCGATGCCAACGTCCGGGCGTTCTGGAACTGGCGGTTCCTGTTTGACACCACCGAGGTCGCCGACATCCAGGCCCAGCTGCCGGCCACCACCCGCTACCTGTGCGAAGCGGTGGACGTGCCGCTGTCCTCCTCGCTCGAGCAGTCGGACTGCGATGACCTGATCAGCGCGGTCCGCCGGGTGGCCAGGTCCGCTCCGGCACGCAGCGAGGCCGAGGAGCCATCGACCCGGCCATGACGGCAGTCGAAGAGCAGCGCGCCGCCCCGCGGACCGCGCTGATCGGTCCGTTCGGCGGCCTCTTCTTCGGCTACGTCGGTCTCACCGCCGCCATTCCGGTCTTGCCGGGGTTCGTCCGGGACCGCTACGACGCGCCCGACCTGCTGGTCGGCCTGGTGGTCACCGCGACCGCGCTCACCGCGCTGCTGGTCCGGCCGATCGCCGGCGGGCTGGCCGATAGCCACGGCAACCGGATCATCATGCAATTCGGTGCGCTGATCCTCACCCTCGGCGGCCTGGCCTACTTCCTGCCGATCGGGCTGCCCGGCCTGATCCTCGACCGGCTGGCGCTCGGCGTCGGTGAGGCGGCCCTGTTCACCGCCGGCGCGGTATGGGTGGTCTCGCTCGCCCCGCACAACCGGCGCGGGCAGATCATCGGGTTGTACGGGGTCAGCATGTGGGGTGGCATCTCGGTCGGCACCTTCCTGGGCGCGGTGCTGCGCGACGTGAGCGATTCCGCGGCCTGGGCGCTGTGCGCCGGGGCGCCGCTGCTCGGCCTGGCCTTGATCAGCGCGGTGCCGGCGCAGCCTCGGCCGGCCGGCCCACACAAGCGGACCGGGTTGATGCTGCGGCCGGCGCTGGCCCCCGGCCTGGCACTGGCCTCGGCCACCGGCGGCTACGCCGCGCTGGCGGCCTTCATAGTGCTTTTCCTGCAATCGAAGGGGATTCACTCCGCGGTGGCGGTGCTGAGCTGCTACAGCGCGGTGTATGCCGGCACCAGGTTGGTGATCGGCCACTTCCCGGACAAGTACGGCCCGCGGCCGGTGGCAGCCGTCTGCGGGATCGTCGAGGCGATCGGACTGCTGGTCATCGCGCTGGCACCCAACCTGGCGGTTGCCATCGCCGGCGGGATCGTGATGGGCGTCGGCTTCTCGCTGCTGCACCCGTCGCTGGCGCTAGTGGTGATGAACCGCACCAACGAGTCACACCAGGGGGCGGCACTGGGCGCCTACATCTCCTTCTGGGATCTGGGGCTGGCGGTATGGGGCCCGATCGGCGGCGCGATCGCCGGTGCCCTCGGCTACCAGGCGCTCTTCGTGGTCGTCGCCTGCTTCGCCGGCCTGTCCACGGTGATGGCCCTGCTGATCGCCGAGCCGCGCAACCAGCCAGCGGCAGTAGCGAACTAGAGCATGTCTCCTTATTCCATGCTCTGCTGCGCGGCGACCGGGCAATAGGAAGACACGCTCTAGATGGGAGAGCCTGTGGACCAGTCGGGAGAGCCCGTGCACCAGCCGGCAGAGGCTGTCGAACCCGCCGGAACTCACCGTCCTGTGCATCACCGGGTGGTGTCGCAACGGCAGCACCATCATCGGCAACGTGCTCAACGAGGTGCCCGGCTTCTTCCACGTCGGCGAACTGCACTTCCTCTGGAAGAACTCCGCCGGTCGCGGGGTGAACAATCTGTGCGGCTGTGGCGCGACGCTGCCGGAGTGCCCGATCTGGTCGGAGATCCTGACGATCGGCCGGCCAGCCCGGCGTCTCGGCCGAGCAGCATGCCGGCGACCGTGATCCGGCGACAGCGCGCGGTGGTACGCACCCGGCACACCTGGCGGGTGCTCAAGCGCGGCATCGACTCCGCCGACCTGCGCGAGCATGCCGAGCTGATGGCTACCGTCTACCGGGCGTCGCCGAGCGGACCGGTGCCCGGGTGCTGGTGGACACCACCAAGATCCCCGGCGAGGCAGCGCTGCTGCCGCGATTGCCCGGCATCCGAACGGTATTCGTACACCTGGTCCGGGACCCGCTCGCGGTGTCGAACTCTTGGCGCACGCCCAAGGACTACGTCTACACGATGTCGGCGAGCAAGAACACCGCCTACTGGCGGGCCTTCAACATCGCCTCCCGGGCTCTGCTGCGGCGCTACCCGGAGCGGTCGATGCTGCTGCGCTACGAGGACTTCATCGCCGATCCGGCCGGCACCGTGGACACCCTGCTGCGAATGTGCGGTGCGGACCCCGCCGACAACCCGATGCACGGGCAGAGCGTCTCGCTGCATACCAATCACACGGTGACCGGCAACCCGGACCGGTTCCGAACCGGCGAGACGGTGATCCGGCCCCAGGACGACTCCTGGCGCACCGGGCTGCCCCGGTCGGCCCGGCTTGCCACCCTGGTGATGGCCTGGCCGATGGCCTGGCGCTACGGCTACCGTCATCCGAACTGGTGGCGCGTTCGGCGATCGGCGAAGCCGGTGCCGAGGGAGCCGGATTGGGAGGGGGGAACCGTTGGATCTGGGTCTTGACGGCAAAGTCGCATTGGTCGCCGGTGGTTCGAGCGGCATGGGCTTCGCGGCTGCCACGCGAGTTGGCGCGCGAGGGTGCGCACGTGGCCATCGGGGCCCGCAGCGGCGAGCAGCTGAAGCTGGCGGTCAGCCAGCTCGAGGAGGTGACCGGCACTGGCCGGATCACCGCAACCAGCGTGGACGTGACCGACGCGGAGGCAGCGCGAGCGTGGGTGACCGAGGTAGTCGACGAGTTCGGCGGGTTGCACGTCATGCTGGTCAGCGGCGGCAGCCCGCCGATGGGTCGGGCCAGCAGGTTCGAGCTGACCGACTATCAGGCGGCGGTGACCCAGACGCTGTTCCCGGCCATCGGCCTGGCGCTGGCCGCCGTGCCGCACATGCGAGCGGCCGGCTGGGGACGGCTGCTGTTCATGGCCTCGGAGACCGCCGTGCACCCGGTCTCGATCGCTGGTGTTGTCCGGCGTCGACCCGAGCGGCTTGGTCCGCTTCGTCCAGGGACTGGCCGCCGACGTCGCTCCGAACGGCATCACGGTCAATGTGATCGCCCCCGGCACCGTGCACACCCCACCGCTGATGCGAGCCGCGGCTCGGCTGGCCGGCCCCGGCGCAACCGATGAAGAGGTGGCCGAACGGCTGGCCGCGATGGGCGACCACAGCGCGATCGGCCGGCTGGGCAAGCCGGAGGAGATCGCGCGCCATGGTCGCCTTCCTGGCCAGCGAGCGGGCGTCGTTCATCACCGGCAGCGTGCACCTGATCGATGGCGGTGCCAGCCTGATCGGCCCGGACGCCCCACACCGGCCCCCGGTATCTTCAGCTAACCCGCCGAGGCCCGCCCTTAAGGAAAGGAACCACGGATGAGCACCTCCTTCACTGAGGCGGATGTCGAGGGATTCTTCGACCAGACCACCCAGACCTACCTGAGTTTCTGGGACAGCGAGGGTGTGTTGCACACCGGCTACTTCGCCGGCGAGGACGACCGGGACTACCGCGCGGCCGCGGAGCGGACCTCGGACATCCTGGCCACCGACGCCGGCATCACCGCCGAGTCCTACGTGCTCGACGTCGGCTGCGGGTGTGGCAACTTCCTGCTGCACCTGGCCGAACACTACGGCTGCCGGGGCGAGGGCCTGGACCTGAGCATCGAACGGGTCAAGTTCGCCGGAGAGCAGCTGACCGGTGGTCGGGCCGCGCTGAACGTCAACTTCACCCACGGCTCGGCCACCAAGATGCCCTACGCCGACGGCACGTTCAGCCACGTGGTCAGCCAGGACGCGCTGTTCCTGGTGCCGGACAAGCCGCGCAGCCACGCCGAGGTATACCGGGTGCTGGGAGACGGCGGCATCTTCGCCTTCTCCGACTTCCTGCAGCCAACCAAGCAGATCGGCGAGCGGGCGCGCACCCACGTCTATGACCGGGTGCGCTGGAGCGAGGGCTACTCCTTCCTGGACTACCAGGCAGCGCTGGCACAGGCCGGCTTCGAGCTGCTGCTGGCCCGCAACCTGCGCGGCCACATCCGCCAGACCTACGGAGTGCTGCAGCAGATGGCCGTGCAGCGCGCCGGCACCACCGACGACCCGGCGGCACGGGACTGGATCGGAACTTTTGCCGACTCCTGCTCGGAGATCCAGGCGGCCATCGACCGCGGCGAGTTCGGCTGGGGCATCTTCGTCGCCCGCAAGTCCGGCTGAGCCGGTCGGCATCCGAGCTCGCAACTCCAAGCGAAGGGAACACATGCAGCTCACCGAACCGATTCCCGAGGCAGCGCAACGGCCGTCACCCGGCCGGCTGTTCGCCGAGGCCTACCAGCAGGACGGGCTGGACGCCCGGATCGAGCTGGACTACACCATCACCGACTCGGTGGGCAGCTTCCGGCGCAAGCGCCGGCCCACCCGCTACCTGTTCAAGAACCTGGTCAACCTCTCCGAACAGCCCCGCCAGGCCTACTGGCACGAGTCGCGCGCCGAGTCCGACGAGCCGGCGGTGCTGCACGGCGAGCAACGGCGGGAACTGGCCAACCACTTCCACGCCAGCCCGATCCCGCCACTGATCACCACCACCGCCTGGATCCGGATTCCACCCGGGCTGGAAGCCGATCCAGCGGCACTCGAATCCTTCCTCAACGCCCGGCTGGTCTTCCGGCTGGGCACCGCCGAGAACCACACCCTGCTCTGCGGCGAGGGCGGCCTGCTCACCCTGCCGCAGATCAACCGGCTGACCGACGCAGCACCATTCGGCTCCAGCATCCTGGCCGCCTGCAACGAGGTGGAGCAGATGGGCTGCACCGCCGACGGGCTGGTACTCAACCCGCTGGACTACTACCGCTACCTCGAAGCCGGCCGACTGATGCAGACCCTGGAAGACAACGGGGTATTCATCGTCCGGACCCGGCTGGTCGAACCCGGCGTCGCGCTGGTCGGCGACTTCGCACACGGCGCCCAACTATTCGACGCCGGCCGGTCAACCATCTCCTTCGCCGAGCCCCCGCCAGGCACCTTCGCCGAGCCAGGCACCGCGCTGAAAGCCGAAATCTGGGAACGACCAGTGGTCAACCTGCCCTTCACCTTCCACCTGGTGACCCTGTAGGCCACCGGTGTCGGCAGCCCAGCCGGACGTGCTGGTCATCGGGGCAGGCATCGCCGGGCTGTGCTGTGCCCACTTCCTGCGGCAGGCGGGCCACAGCGTGATGGTGCTGGACCGGGCGGCGGTCGGCGACCCTAGCTCCTGCTCGTCCGGCAACACCGGATTCCTCGGAGCGGGCGCCGCACCGCTCAGCGGAACGCTGCTCGGCGGCCTCCGCTCGGCGATCTGGCCGGACGACCGGCTGGCGCTGCCCCCGACGTTGGATCCGGATCGGCTGCGCTGGTTCTGGCGCTGCCGGCAAGCCGGCCGCGACGACAGCATGCGGGTGAGCTCGGCTGCGGCGACCCAGAACCTCAAGCAACGCAGCCAGCAGCTGATGGGCGAGCTGGCCGGCCTGGGCTACACCAGCAGCGGCATGGTGCACGCCTATCGGACGGCGGAGGCCTTCGCGCTGGCGTTGCGCGGCCTGCCCCGGCTGGTCGAGGCCGGCATCCCGCTGCGGAAGCTGTCCCCCGACGAGCTGCACGAGCTGGAGCCGGATGCCGAGTTCGCGATCGCCGGCGCACTGCACAACCCGGCCGCGGGATTCTTCGCCACCCCCGACTTTTCCCTTGCGCTGGCCGGCCAACTGGCCGAGCGAGGCGTGCAGGTTCGTCCGCACAGCCCGGTCACCGGCTTTCGAACGGCCGGCCGGACGATCATCGAGGTGACGACCGGTGCCGACAGCATCCGGCCGGCTGAGGTGGTTCTCGCTGCCGGAGCCTGGTCGGGCCAGCTGGCCCGGCTGCTCGGCCTGCGGGTGCCGGTGCAGCCGGTCCGCGGCCACTCGGTCACCGTGCGGGATCCGGAGAACGGGCCGCGCCGGCCGGTGCTGCTGATGGAGGGCACGGTGGCGATGCGCCGGCACGGCGACCGGCTGCGGTTCGCCGGCGACCTGAGCCTGACCGGCCTGGGCGCAGGCATGTCACGGCGCCGGATCGCCCGGCTGCTGGCCACCGTGCGTGCCCACCTGCCGGCCTTGCGGTGGGCCGGCCAGCCGGAGCTATGGGCCGGGTTTCGGCCGTGCGCGCCGGACAGCCTGCCGCTGCTGGGGCGGGTGCCGGGCTATGCCAACCTGAGCATCGCGACCGGGCATGGCCACTCCGGGATGGGCCTGGCCCCCGCCTCCGGCGAACTTCTCGCCCAGCTGCTCAGTGACCAGCAGCCGCTGATCGACCCGACCCCGTTCCGGCCGGATCGCTTCCTGCCGGCTCGCCGGAGGAGCTGATAGATGCCCCAACCGACCATCGGCGTGCTCTGCCTGGAGACCGCGTTCACCAAGATTCCCGGGCACATCCGCAATCCGGCGACGTTCGACTTCCCGGTGCGCTACCGGCCGGTGGCCGGCGCCACTCCGCACCGGGTGGTCAATCAACGCGACCCGGCCCTGCTCGAACCGTTCTGCCAGGCCGCCCGGGAGCTCGAGGCCGAGGGGGTGGCCGCCATCACCTCCGGCTGCGGCTTCCTGGTGTTGTTCCAGCGACAACTGGCCGACGCGGTGAGCGTGCCGGTGTTCGCCTCCAGCCTGCTGCAGCTGCCGATGGTGCACCGGATGCTGACCGCCGAGCAGCGGGTTGGCGTGCTGACCGCCAACAAGACCGCGCTGACGCAGGACCACCTGGCCGCCATCGGTGCCGAGTCGGTGCCGATCAGCGTCGTCGGCCTGGAAGGCTCGTCGGAGTTTCGTGAGGTGATGATGGAGGGTCGGCGGATCGAGCTGGACGTTGAGCGGCTGCGGAGTCAGGTGCTGGCGGCCGTCGAACCGCTGGCGGCCGAGCCCGCGCTGGGGGCGTTGGTCCTCGAGTGCACCGACGTGGTGCCGTACGCCAGCGACCTCCAGCGGCTGCTGGGCGTTCCGGTGTTCGACATCGTGACGCTGACCAACTACGTGTATGCCTCGTTGACCAGGAGGCCGTACCAGTAAGCCGGCGCGCGTCAAAGAAACCGCGCATGCCCAGCTCGCGGGCGGCGTCCAGAGCGTGCTGGCTGAAGTAGACCGGGTCGTGAACCAGCTCATAGCACTGCCACAGGCGCCTCGAGAGCGACGGGATGAGAACCCCCCTTTCGGCCGGACGGGCCGATAAACCGGCGGCTGCCGACGCGCGTCGTAAAAAACGGGGCGGCGACCCCTGCTAATTGCGCGAAAGAGCGCTGTGAACCTTATGTATTGCATTATCCGACAGGCCTGGACTGTTTTACGCAGCAAAACTAGGCTCGGGTTAGATTTGTCCGTCAACTCCGATCTGGCCGCATGTTCTACCTATTTTCCCTGCTGACTGCGAGGCCCCGATGAGTGAACTAGCCGAGGAGACTTTTTCGGTGACCGATACCCCACTGCTGACCGCGCTCTCCCGGACCGCGCACGGCACCCGCCGGGCGTCCACCGCGTCATCGGTCAGCGGACCGCTTGCGATCGATGGCGGAACGCCGATTCGTCTGACGCCATGGCCGACATACGACAAGGGTGCGGTGTTCGTTCAGCCGGAGGACGAGCAGGCGGCGCTGCGGGCAATCAAAAGCCACCTGTACTTCCGGTATGACTACCGCGATTATGCCGAGACCGAATGCGGGCAATTCGAACGCGAACTCTGCGAATACTTCGGCAGCCGGCACGCATTGGCGGTGACCAGCGGAACGGCGGCGCTGACCCTGGCAATCATGGCCGCCGGTATTCCGGCCGGCTCGCTGATCGCCTGTCCCGGCTTTACCTTCGCCGCCACTCCGAGTGCCATCGTCCTTGCCGGCTGCCGGCCGTTGCTGGTGGAGGTGGACGAGGACCTGCACCTGGACTTGGACGCCCTGCGCCGCCGCTGGACCCCCGAGATCAAGGCGATCATGGTCGTGCACATGCGCGGCTTCGCCTCCGACGCCGAGGCGCTGGCCGACTTCGCCGCCGAGATGGGCGTGCCGCTGTTCGAGGACGCGGTGCCCGCGCTGGGTGCCGAGCTGAACGGCCGCAAGCTCGGCACGATCGGGCTGGCCGGCGGGTTCAGCACCCAGTCGGACAAGTCGCTCAACAGCGGCGAGGGTGGCTTCCTGCTCACCGACGACGACGCCCTGTACGCCCGCGCGGTGGTGCTGGCCGGCGCCTACGAGGGCCGGTGCGCCCGGCACTTCGGCGACAGCGAGCCGCCGCTGGACACCGACCTGAGCCTGCCGCTGCTCAGCATGCGGATGGACGAGATCCGGGCCGCTCTGCTGCGCTCGGAGCTGCGGCGGCTGCCGATCCGGCTGGCCGCCTTCCGCCGCAACTACACCTACGTCGCCGAGGCGCTGGCCGACCTGCCGGGCATCGAGATCCGCCAGCCGGTAGCAGCCGACGCCTACCTCGGCGAGGCGTTCATCTTCCGGGTGTCCCTGGACAAGGCGGCCTGGTTCGCCGACGCGCTGTGCGCCGAGGGCATCGACGCCCGCAATCTCGGCTCGGCAGCCGACACCAACGTCCGGGTGTTCTGGAACTGGCGATTCCTGTTCGACGCGGCCGAGATCGCCGACATCCAGGCGGAGCTGCCGGCCACCACCCGCTACCTGCAGGAAGCGGTCAACGTGCCGCTGTCGTCCTCGCTGGAGCTGTCCGACTGCGACCACCTGATCGCCGCGGTCCGGCGGATAGCCGGCTGCCTGCGACGCGACGTGCGATGACCGAAGATGCCTCGCTCGAGCGAACCGGAACGGAGTCCGCACCGCTGAAGATCCTGTGCGTCACCGGGTGGTGTCGCAACGGCAGCACCATCATCGGCAATGTCCTCAACGAGGTGCCTGGCTTCTTCCACGTCGGCGAACTGCACTTCCTCTGGAAGAACGGCGCCGGTCGCGGGGTGAACAACCTGTGCGGCTGCGGCGCCACCCTCACCGAGTGCCCGATCTGGTCGGAGATCCTGACGATCGGCCGCCAGCCCGGTACCTCGCCGGAGCAGCATGCGGCGGAGGTGATCCGCCGGCAGCAGGCGGTGGTGCGCACCCGGCACACCTGGCGGGTGCTCAAGCGCGGCATCGACTCCGCCGACCTGCGCGAGCACGCCGGGCTGATGAGCGCCGTCTACGGCTCGGTCGCCGAGAAGACCGGCGCCCGGGTGATCGTCGACACCACGAAGATCCCCGGCGAGTCGGCGCTGCTGCCGCTGCTGCCCGGCATCGAGCCATACTTCGTCCACGTGGTGCGGGATCCGCGGGCGGTGGCCTACTCCTGGCGGCGGCCCAAGCAGTACGTCTTCACCATGTCGGCGTCGAAGAGCACCGCGTACTGGACCGGCTTCAACATCGCCTCGCACGCGCTCACCCGCCGGTATCCGGAGCGGTCGGTGCTGCTGCGGTACGAGGACTTCATCGCCGATCCGGCCGGCACCATCGCCGGGCTGCTCGAGCTGTGCGGGGAGGCCGACGCACCGAACCCGATGGACGACCGCACGGTGCGGCTGCACACCAACCACACGGTGACCGGCAACCCGGACCGGTTCTCCACCGGCGAGACGGTGATCCGGCCCACCGACTCGTCCTGGCAGAACGGCCTGGGCCGGCGAGCCAGGCTGGCCAGCATGCTGTTGTCCTGGCCGCTGTCCTGGCGCTACGGCTACCGTTCCCGGACGGGGCTGCCGAGCGAGCCGCGACCGTCCGCGCGGGTGGGGTCAACCGAGTCGGGTGGAAAGGACTAAGCCACATGGATCTGGGGCTTGAGGGCAAGGTAGCGCTGGTCGTCGGCGGTTCCAGCGGAATGGGCCTCGGAGCGGCCCGGGAGCTGGCTCGCGAGGGCGCGCACGTCGCGATCGGCGCCCGCGGCGGTGACCAGCTCAAGCAGGCCGTCGCCAAGCTCGAGGAGGTGACCTGCGGCAACCGGATCACCGCGACCAGCGTGGACGTGACCGATCCGGAAGCCGCCCGAGCCTGGGTGGACGCGGTGGCCGACGAGTTCGGCGCGCTGCATATCGTGCTGGTCAGCGGCGGCAGCCCGCCGATGGGCTCGGCCGGCAGGTTCGGCCCGGCCGACTACTACGCCGCGCTGGACCAGGTGCTGCACCCGGCGATCAACCTGTCGCTGGCCGCCGTGCCGCACATGCAGGCGGCCGGCTGGGGCCGGCTGCTGTTCATCGCCTCGGAGACCGCGGTGGGCCCGGTCCGGCCGCTGGTGCTGTCCGGGGTGGCCCGGGGCGGCCTGGTCCGCTTCGTGCAGGGGCTGGCCGCCGACGTTGCCACGCAGGGCATCACCGTCAACATCGTGGCTCCCGGCACGGTGCACACGCCGCCGCTGGACCGGGCGGCGGCTCGGATGGCCGGCCCCGGTGCGTCCGAGGCCGAGGTGTCCGAGCGACTGGCCGCGATGGGCCACCACAGCCCGATCGGCCGGCTGGGCACCACCGAGGAGGTCGGAGCGGTGGTTGCCTTCCTGGCCAGCGAACGGGCCTCGTTCGTCACCGGCGGCGTGTACCTGGTGGACGGCGGCGCCAACGTGATCGGCCCGGCCGCGCCGCACCTCTCTCCCGACACCTTCGCCTGATCCGGCAATCCTGATCCGGGCGAGTCTCCAGCGCACCCAGCATCCGCGGAAAGGACCTAGAGATGGGCAGCTCGTTCACTGAGGCAGATGTCGAGGGATTCTTCGATCAGACCACCCAGACCTACCTGAGCTTCTGGGACAGCGAGGGCGTGCTGCACACCGGCTACTTCGCCGGCGAGGACGACCGGGACTACCGCGCGGCCGCGGAGCGGACCTCGGACATCCTGGCCACCGACGCCGGCATCACCGCCGAGTCCTACGTGCTCGACGTCGGCTGCGGGTGTGGCAACTTCCTGCTGCACCTGGCCGAACACTACGGCTGCCGGGGCGAAGGCCTGGACCTGAGCATCGAACGGGTCAAGTTCGCCAGAGAGCAGCTGACCGGTGGTCGGGCCGCGCTGAACGTCAACTTCACCCACGGCTCGGCCACCAAGATGCCCTACCCCGACGGCACGTTCAGCCACGTGGTCAGCCAGGACGCGCTGTTCCTGGTGCCGGACAAGCCGCGCAGCCACGCCGAGGTATACCGGGTGCTGGGAGACGGCGGCATCTTCGCCTTCTCCGACTTCCTGCAGCCGACCAAGCAGATCGGCGAGCGGGCGCGCACCCACGTCTATGACCGGGTGCGCTGGAGCGAGGGCTACTCCTTCCTGGACTACCAGGCGGCGCTCGCACAGGCCGGCTTCGAGCTGCTGCTGGCCCGCAACCTGCGCGGCCACATCCGCCAGACCTACGGAGTGCTGCAGCAGATGGCCGTGCAGCGCGCCGGCACCACCGACGACCCGGCGGCACGGGACTGGATCGGAACTTTTGCCGACTCCTGCTCGGAGATCCAGGCGGCCATCGACCGCGGCGAGTTCGGCTGGGGCATCTTCGTCGCCCGCAAGTCCGGCTGAGCCGGTCGGCATCCGAGCTCGCAACTCCAAGCGAAGGGAACACATGCAGCTCACCGAACCGATTCCCGAGGCAGCGCAACGGCCGTCACCCGGCCGGCTGTTCGCCGAGGCCTACCAGCAGGACGGGCTGGACGCCCGGATCGAGCTGGACTACACCATCACCGACTCGGTGGGCAGCTTCCGGCGCAAGCGCCGGCCCACCCGCTACCTGTTCAAGAACCTGGTCAACCTCTCCGAACAGCCCCGCCAGGCCTACTGGCACGAGTCGCGCGCCGAGTCCGACGAGCCGGCGGTGCTGCACGGCGAGCAACGGCGGGAACTGGCCAACCACTTCCACGCCAGCCCGATCCCGCCACTGATCACCACCACCGCCTGGATCCGGATTCCACCCGGGCTGGAAGCCGATCCAGCGGCACTCGAATCCTTCCTCAACGCCCGGCTGGTCTTCCGGCTGGGCACCGCCGAGAACCACACCCTGCTCTGCGGCGAGGGCGGCCTGCTCACCCTGCCGCAGATCAACCGGCTGACCGACGCAGCACCATTCGGCTCCAGCATCCTGGCCGCCTGCAACGAAGTGGAGCAGATGGGCTGCACCGCCGACGGGCTGGTACTCAACCCGCTGGACTACTACCGCTACCTCGAAGCCGGCCGACTGATGCAGACCCTGGAAGACAACGGGGTATTCATCGTCCGGACCCGGCTGGTCGAACCCGGCGTCGCGCTGGTCGGCGACTTCGCACACGGCGCCCAACTATTCGACGCCGGCCGGTCAACCATCTCCTTCGCCGAGCCCCCGCCAGGCACCTTCGCCGAGCCAGGCACCGCGCTGAAAGCCGAAATCTGGGAACGACCAGTGGTCAACCTGCCCTTCACCTTCCACCTGGTGACCCTGTAGGACCCGATCGACCTCGCGGAGCTGATCGACCTCGCGGAGCTGTACCTGCGCTGCGTGACGGCGAATCAGCCGGTGGAGGCGGGCGCGGCGGCCGGCCGGTTCGCCAGCCGCTCCAGCACGCCGACCACCGCGGCCGGTGGCCGCTGGGCCTGGATATGCAGGCGGACGGCGCCGGCCGCCCGCCGGTAGTGCGCATCGTCGAGCAGCTCGGTGAGCACCGCCCGCAGCCGGGACCGGTCCAGCTGGTCGGAGCCGGCGATCATGCTGCCGGCGCCGGAGTCAAGCATCCGGTCGGCGTTGCCGTACTGGTCACCCTGCTGCGGCAACACCAGCTGCGGCACCCCGGCGCACGCGCTGGTCAGTGTGCTGCCGGCGCCGCCGTGGTGCACCACCAGGTCGCAGGTGTCCAGGAACTGGTGCAGCGGGCTGCCGGTGACCGGCCGGACGCCGGGCAGCTCGGCCAGGCTCTCGTCGGCACCCCGGGCCGCCAGCAGCACCTCCACACCGTCCAGCCCGGAAGCCTCGGTCACCACGGTTTCCAGCAGCGGTGCCACCCCGAAGTTCTGCGCCAGGGTGCCCATGGTGATGCAGATCCGGCGGCGTTCACCCCGCCGGCGCAGCCAGCCGGGTGCACTGCCCGGCCCGTTGTACGGGATGTAGCGATAGCTGAGCCCGGCCGGGGCCGCCCGGTCCTGCAGCCGCGGCGGGCACGGATCCAGGATCAGCTGCGCCTGGCTGGCCCGCTCGTCCAGGCCGAGCTGGCGGCACATCACCCGCAGCTTGCGGCTGGCGGTGTCCTCGAACGCCCCGGTCAGCGGATCCAACCCGAACCGGTGGCGCACCAGCGGCACGCCGAGCCGGGCCGCGACCAGCCGGCCGGCCAGCTCCATCGGGTCGGCGATGACCAGATCCGGGGCCAGCTCCAGCGCCGCCTCGGTGTAGTGCTCGACCGTGTCCCGGGCGCGCTGGATCTGGGTGAGCGCGACCGCCGTCCAGAACAGGCCGTCCGGCCTGCCCAGCGCGGCCACCGGCGAGGTGCCGGGTGGCAGCCGGGCGCGCAGGAAGGCGGCCTCGTCGAACGGCTCCCCCACCGCGACCGCGCTCAGGCCGGCCGACAGCGCGGTGGCCAGCACGTTCGGCAACACCAGGTAGACCGGGTCGTGCCCGGCCGCGCGCAGCGCCCAGGCCAGCGGCGCCGTCGGCAGCAGGTGGGTGGGTGTCGGGTGGACCATCATCAGCACGCGCATGGCAACTCACCAGCCGACCGGGATGTTTTGGTAGCCGCTGATCCGCAGCCCGGGCAGCCAGCACAGCTCGTCCGGCCGCACCGCCAGCCGCAGCGTGGGCAGCCGGCGGGCGAGCGTGCCGAAGACGACCTGCAGCTCCAGCCGGGCCAGCGGGGCGCCCAGGCAGAAGTGCGGGCCGTGGCCGAAGGTGATGTGACCGTTGTCGGGCCGGTCGATGTCGAAGGTTTCCGGCTCGGCGAATCGGCGCGGGTCCCGGTTGGCCGCGCCTACCGGCGCCAGCACCGCGCTGCCGGCCGGGATCCGCACGCCACCCAGCTCCACGTCCTCGGTGGCGATCCGGAACTGCGCCCCGTCGCCGGGCGGTGCGAACCGGAGCATCTCCTCCACCGCCGTAGCCAGCCGGGCCGGGTCGGCCAGCAGCGGCAGCTGGCCCCGGCTGAGCAGCGCCACCGCGCCGTTGCCGATCTGCCGGGTGGTGGTCTCATGGCCGGCCACCAGCAGCAGCAGCGTCTGCGAGATCAGCTCGGACTCCGAGAGCCGGTCCTGCTCGTCCCGGGCGGCCACCATCGCGCTGGTCAGGTCCTCGCCCGGCGCCCGCCGCTTGCTCGCCACCAGCTCGGCCAGGTAATCGCGCAGGCTGGCCCGCGCTGCCAGCACCTCGGCCTGCGGGTAGCTGGTCAGGCTGACCATCCGCTCGGAGAGGTTGCGCAGCATCGGATGGTCCGCCGCCGGGATGCCGAGCAGCCGCGAGATCACCGCCAGCGGCAGCGGAACCGCCAGCTGCTCGTGCAAGTCGGCCGGGGCGCCGTTCTCGACCATCGCGCTGATCAGCTGGTCGGCCTGGGCCTGGATCACCGGCAGCAGCTCCTGCACCCGGCGGCGGGTGAACGCGCCGGAGACCAGCCGGCGCAGCCGGGTGTGCTCCGGCGCGTCCTTGGCCATCATGCTGTCGTCGCGCGACATGCCCACCGGCCGCGGCGCCCCCGGCCGGTTGCGGTCGGTGGAGAAGCGCGGATCGCTCAGCACCAGTTCCACCTCGTGATACCGGGTCACCAGGTAGGCGAGGTCCCCGGTCGGCATCCGGACCTGCCGGATCGGCTGCTCGCGCAGCTGGCCGAACTCGACCGGCGGCTCGGTCGGCACCGACCGCACGAACGGGTAGCGCAGTTGTTCGGCCGGCGCCTCGGCGGCCACCGTCCGGCTGACGTGGGGCATGGCTGATCCTTAGTACTGCGCGACGAGGGTGTAGACCGCCCAGTGCGCGGTGCGTGGCTCCCGGTCCTGATACGGCCGCATCGGCGAGGTCCGGCCGCGATGGTCCGGGCCGGACTCCCAGGTGCGGAAGGCGTCCAGGCTTTCCCACTCGCTGGCCACCAGGTAGCTCGCCGGGTCCAGCGGGTTGCGCAGCAGCTCGCTGCGCACCAGCCCGGCGGTGCCCTGCAGCTGCGGGCTGACCTCGTGGAAGCTGCGCAGCACCGCGCCCGGGTCGTCCTCGGGCGCCCGGTACCAGATCAGCACCCGGGTGAGCGTCCGGGTTTCGGTCGAGGTCATGCCACCGCGACCTTGGGCAGCGCGTGCACCTGGTTCATCACCTGCATCGAGCCGGCCTTGCGGTAGGGCTGCAACTTGCGCCGGTGTTCGATGTGCGCGTCGCTGTGCTCGAACTCCCGGAAGGACGGCTCGTCCACCCAGTCGCTGACGATGTAGTAGACGTTGTCCTCCTCGGCGCTGTGGTAGAGCCACTGGCCCAGGTTGGCCGGGGAGTCGGTGATCACGTTGCCGATCTCCAGCCAGGCCCGCTCGAACTCGGCGTTCACCCCGTCGGCCAGCTCGGCGCGCAGGATGATGCGGAAGGGGTTGTGCTCGGTCATCTGTTTCCTTTCCTTGGATACGGCGGCGTTCTCCGTGCGGCGGCGTCTTCTACGCGGCAGCGTTTCCTACGCGGCAGCCGGCCTCAGCCGGTGGCGACCAGGCCGACGATGATCGCGTTGATCACCAGCGCGAAGACCGCGAATGCCGCCCGCAGCGCGTTCCAGTTCCGCCACCGGATCCGGGGATCCAACCGGTCCCAGTCGGCCGGCAGGTTCTGCGGGTCGAGCTGGTAGACCCATTTGTTGATCGGAACGTTCTTGGTCAGCGAGATGGTCACCGCGATCAGCAGCGCCACTACCGCGATGGCCGCCAGAGTGCGGGTCGCCCCGTCGGCCAGCACGACCACCACCACGTCGCAGGCCAGGCCGGCCAGCAGCGAGATCGGCATGAACGGGTCGAACCTGGTGACCAGGAACTTGTGCACCGGGATGTAGCGGTCCACCGGCAGCGACAGCAGCAGCGGCGCACCACCCAGCACCGAGATCATCAGGCCACCGGCCGCCAGACCGGTGCCGAGCACCGCCAGCGGCAGGAAGATCTGCAAGCTAGCCGGCATTCCTGTCCTCCTACCTCGCGGCGGCGGCGGCCTCGGCGCGTGCCTCGACAACCCGCTTGATGTTGGCCAGCTCAATCGCGGTCTGCCGGTTGAGGTGCTGCTCGGCTCCCCGGTCATCGACTGGCGCGGTGGGCTTCATGGTGAAGTCCTGCACCCAGCGCAGCTCGACCCCCTCCGGCACCTCGGTGTAACTCCAGTACAGGTTCATGTACTCGAAGATGCCGGTCTCGATGCGGCGCGACTGCACCGTCCAGGTGGCCGGATCCATCACCCGCTCGGACACCCAGCTCCACTGCTGACCGTTCTCGTCCGGATGCATGGTGAGCCGGAATCGCACGGTGTTGTCGTGCTGTTCCAGCACGGTGGCGTCCGAGTACTCGGTGAACAGCTCGGGCCAGCGGGTCACGTCGTTGGTGAGATCCCAGACCAGCTGGAGCGGGGCGTTGATGACTATCGCGTTCTCGGTGCGGCCGGCCATCGCTACAGCGCCACCGGCTCGGTCACCTCGAGGTAGCTGAGGATGTCGTGCGGCGTCTTCAGCGTCTCGATGGTCTCGTCCGGGAAAGGCACCCGGTAGGTGTCCTGCAGCCGGGTGGCGATCTCCAGCACTGCCAGCGAATCCAGGTCCAGGTCGGTGAACGGAGTGTCCAGGATGTCTCCGTCCAGCTCGCAGTTGCTGCTGTCACCGGCCACTTCCTTGATGACCTGCCGCAGTTCTTCCAGGGTGATGAGCGACATTGCGTTGTTCCTTTCCTTCACTGTGGTTTTCTCAGTCGACGGCGCGCACCACGGTGGCGCCGTTGAAGCCTCCGTAGCCGCGGGCCACCACCAGCGCGGTGCGGACCGTGGCCGATCGCGGCTCGTCCAGCACCAGATCCAGCTGATATTCCGGCGCGCACCGCCGCACGTTGATGGTCGGCGGCAGCAGTTGGTCCCGGATGCTGAGCAGCGCCGCGGCGACGTCCACCACGGCCGCGCCCGCATACATCCGCCCGGTCATCGATTTCGGCACCGTGACCGGCACGCCGCCCGGGCCGAATATCTCGTTCAGCGCCCTGGCCTCGACCAGGTCGGCTGCCGGATCGGCGGCGCCGTCGGCGAACACCACGTCGATCTCGGCCGGATCCAGCTCGGCGTCGGCCAGCGCCGCCTCGATGCAGCGGCGCAGGGTCGGCCCGCGGGTTTCCGGCGCCGCGTCGAAGGTGCTGGCGCAGCCGGCGATCTCGCCGTAGCAGGTGGCGCCCCGGGCTCGTGCGGTGCCGATGTCCTCGACGACCAGCATCGCACCGCCCTCGCCGGGCAGGTGGCCGCGCGCGCCGGACGCGAACGGCAGGTACGCCTCGGCCGGGTCGGCCTGCCCGGACAGCCGCAGGCTGGCCATCTGGGCGACCAGGCCGGACGGCGACAGCGAGGCGTCGGTGCCACCGGTCAGCACCAGGCTGGCATCGGCTATCCGCAACAACCGGCGGGCATGGGTGATCGCGTTGACACCACCGGCGCCCTCGCTGGCCAGCACCCCGCACGGCCCGCGCATCCCGTACCGGATCGAGATCTGGCCGGTGGAGGCGGCATAGAACCAGGCGATCGCCATGTAGGCCCGGACCGCCAGCGGGCCGTCCTGCCAGAGCCGCTGCAGCTCGCGCTGGCCGTACTCGGCGCCGCCGGAGGAGTCGGCGGTGACCACCGCCATCTCGTACTCGGCCAGCTGGGCCGGGTCGATGCCAGCGTCGGACAGCGCCATCTGCGCGCCGGCCAGCGCGAACTGCGTCATCCGGTCGGTCTGCGCGATCAGCTTGCCCGGCACGTACTGTACCGGGTCGAAGCCGCGCACCTCGCCGGCCAGCTTGACCCGGTAATCGGCGGCGTCGAAGCGATCGATCCGGTCGATGCCGCTCTTGCCGGCCAGGGTGGCCGCCCACCACAGGTCGGTGCCCACCCCGTTCGGCGCGGTCACGCCGATTCCGGTGACCACCGACTTACTCCTCGCTCCGCACTCTGCCGCCAGCGCACGCGCTGGCAGAATCGGCTCACTCATGCGGCGGCCACCTCCTCGCTGGCTAGCACCACCGCGGCCTGGAAACCGCCGAAGCCGCTGCCGGTGCTGAGCACCACGTCCACCGGCCGCTCGCGCGCCTCGTTCGGTACGTAGTCCAGGTCGCAGTGCGGGTCGCTGACCGTGTAGTTGGCGGTCGGCGGGATCAGGTTGTGGTTGATCGACAGCACGCTGGCCACCAGCTCGATTGCCCCGATGGCGCCGAGCGAATGCCCGATCATGGACTTGATCGAGCTGACCGGCAGCGAATGCACCGCCGAGCCAAGGCTGTTCTTCAACGCAGCCGTCTCGTGCCGGTCATTCTGCGGCGTCCCCGAGCCGTGCGCGTTGATGTAACCGAGCTGCTCCGGTCGCACGCCGGCCCGGCGCATGGCGACCCTGATCGCCTCGGCCAGCTCCCGCCCGTCCGGCTTCAGACCGGTCATGTGGTGGGCGTTGGCCCGGCTGCCGTAACCGGCCACCGTGCAGTACACCCGAGCTCCGCGCCGGGCCGCGTGCCGCTCGCTCTCCAGGATCAGCACCGCCGCACCCTCACCCAGCACCAGCCCGTCCCGGTCGCCGCTGAACGGCCGGCAGGCGTGCTCCGGATCGTCGTTGCGGGTGCTGGTGGCATGCAGGGCGTCGAAGCAGGCCATGGTGATCGGCGAGATCGGTGCGTCGGTCGCGCCGGCGATGATCAGGTCGGCGGCGCCCTCCTCGATCAGCTGGCTGGCATAGCCGATGGCATCCAGCCCGGACGTGCAGCCGGTGGAGATGACCGTGCTGGGACCCTCGGCCCCCCACAGCATCGCGACCTCCTGGGTCATCGAGCTGGGAATCATGCTGTTGTACAGGTGTGGCAGCGCGTAGCGCTCATCGCACAGCCACTGCCGGCCGCCGTCGGAGATGACGACGTACTCCTGCTCCATCGACTCGGTGTTGCCTACCGCGTTGCCGATCACCACGGCGGTGCGCGCGGGATCCAGGTCAGCCGCGGTCAGCCCGGCATCGGCCATCGCCTCGCGAGATGCCGTGACGGCGAACTGGGCAGCCCGGTCCATCCGCCGGATGTCCTGCGGAGAATGTCCCCACTGCGCCGGGTCGAAGTCGCACTCGGCTGCGATCCGGCAGCGAAACCTGCTGGCATCGAACCGGCTCACCGTCCTGGTGGCGCTGCGGCCACGGGTGATGAAGTCCCAGAACGGCCGGACGCCGATGCCACCCGGCGCGACGACGCCGATGCCGGTGACCCGCGCCTTGCTGCCGGAGCTGCCGAGGCTGCCGGTGCCGGTGGAAGGTTGGTCAGGCACCGGGCTCACTCACCTGCTCACCGGTCGGGTCGGCCTGGTCCGGCAGCGCGTTCGGGCCGCCCACCTGCGGGTTGGGCCCGTCGTGCAGCGGGGCCTCGGTGTCCACATGGCCCAGGTCCGGGCGCGGCGCCAGCGGGCTGTTGTGGAAGACCACCTCGGCCTCCACCTCCGTCCGGTTGTGCACGCTGTGCCGGATGCCGATCGGGATGAAGAATCCGTCGCCGGCCGCGATGGGATGCACCTCGCTGCCCTCCAGCACCACCTCCAGGTTGCCGCGCACCACGTAGAGGAATTCCTCGGAGTACGGGTGATAGTGCTCGGTGATGTGCTCGCCCGGCGCGAGGGTGCCGACGCCGAGGAAGCCGGAGGTGGCGCCGACCGAGGACGGGCTGAGCAGCACTCGGAGGTCACCGCCGCGGCGGCGGTTGGCCGGCACGTCGGTCCGGGTTGCCTTGCGTCGGATGGTGGCCGTCATGCCGCGCCCCCGCTCCGGTTCCACCGGTAGAACTCGGTGGCCATGGAGTCCTTGGGTTCCTGCCAGCCCGGATCGTACGGACGCATGTAGGCGGCCAGCTTGGTGTTGATGTCCTCATACAGCGGGTGCGAGCGGTTGGCGTACAGCGGCTTGGTGATCTCTTCGTTCGCCTCGACCAGGTGGAAGTACAGGTCGTGGAACCGGAACAGCGACCGGTGCTCGACACCGATCAGGTGCGGCAGCTCGGTGGCGTCCGACTCGGCGAAGATGCCGGCGACGGCATCGGCATCGCTCGGCGTCATCCGCGCGACGATGAGGGTTCTCTTCATGGTTGCTCCTGGTTGCGGGGTGCCGGCCGCTTGGTCAGCCGGGTGCGATGGCGGCCGGGCGCGGCCCGAAGTGTTCCCACCGAAAGGGGACATATCCAGTCTGGTCAGCCGCGGTCGAAGCCTCCTCGACCGCGACATGAAACTTTCAGCCCTTCTCAGCGGGGTGTTCGAGCTCAGCGGGGTGTTCGAGCTCAGCGGGGTGTTCGAGCTCAGCGGGGTGTTCAAGCAGCACGGCGGCATCGGCATCGCCAGCGCCGGCCGCCTTCACCCGCTCGAACTCGGCCGCCACCAGGTCGGTGACCGGCATCGCGACCGAGTGCCGGGCGGCATCGTCCACCGCCAGCCGCAGATCCTTGGCCATCAGGCTGGCCCGGAAGGCGGCCGGTGCATACCGGCGTTCGCGCATGATCTCGGCACGGAAACTCATCACCAGCGAGCTGAATCCGCTGGCCGCGATGTTGGTCAGCAGCATGTCGCGGTCCAGGCCGGCCGCGACCCCGTAGGACACGGCTTCGGCCAGGCTGGCCACCTGGGCGCCGAGCAGCAGGTTGAAGGCGAGCTTCATGCTCGCGGCCGCGCCGGGGCCGCCGACCGGGATCAACTGCCGCCCGATCGCCCGCAGCACCGGACGAGCCTCGGCAAGGTCGTCCTCCGCACCCGCGGTGAGGATGCGCATGCTGCCACCGCGCGCCTGCACCGGATTGCCCAGCAGGCAGGCCTCCACCCGGCGGCAGCCGTGCTCGCGCAGCCGCCGGTCGGCGGCCCGGGCGTATTCCGGCGACACCGTCGAGGTGTCGATGACCAGGGTGCCGGGTCGCAGCGCCGGCCAGGCGGCACCGAAGAGCATCGACTCGACCACCGACTGCTCGGCCAGGCTGACCAGGACGACCCGAGCGCCGGCCACCGCGGCCGCCGGGTCGGCAGCCAGCCGGCCACCGGCCTCGGCCACCACCCGCGCCTTGCCGGTGGTGCGGTTGAAGGCGGTGACGGCGAAGCCGCGCTCGCACAACCGCAGTGCCATGCCCTGGCCCATGCCGCCGAGCCCGAGCACCGTAACCGCGGGCGTGCCGACGGCCTCACCGGTGGCTTCGGAGGTGTGCTGATCGGTCAGCGACATGGCTCAGATCCCCCCGTCCACGATGAGGTTCGCCCCGGTCACATAGGCGGAAAGGTCGCTGGCCAGGTAGCACACGACGCCTGCCACCTCGGCTGGCTCGCCGAGCCGGCCGAGCGCGGTGGAGCGGGTGATCTGGTCGCGGACGAACGGCGGCAGGCCGGCATCCGGTTCGGTGGCGATGATGCCTGGCGAGACCAGGTTGACCCGGATCTGGCGGGGTCCCCATTCCTTGGCCAAGGCACGGGTCATTCCGAGCAGGCCGGTCTTGGCGGCGCCGTAGTGGCCGCGGCCGGCCACCCCGCGGCTGGCCGCGGCCGAGCCGATCAACACCATCCGGCCGCCTCGGCGCAGCAGCGTGCCGGCGGCCCGGCTGACCCGGTAGACGCTGGACAGGTTGGTGTCCAGCACGTGCTCCCAGTCCAGCTCGGAGACCTCGGTGAACGGCAACACCGCGTCGATACCGGCGTTGCAGACCACGATGTCCAGCCCACCGCGCTCGCGCAGCTGGCTGAACATCGCGGCCACCTCGTCCGGCCGGGTCAGGTCGGCCTGCACCACCTGGCCGCCGCCCGGGGTGTCGGCGAGTTCGTCGGCGAACTCCTTGGCCGCCACCGCGTCGGTGCGGTAGCAGGCGGTCACCTCGGCTCCCCAGTTGGCCAGTGCGAGCGCGATGGCCCGGCCGATGCCGCGGGTGCCGCCGGTGACCAGCGCGTGCTGTCCGGCAAGTTCTGCCATGTGCGCCAAGCCTTTCTCTCTCGGGTTATCGGTGGAAACTTCCACCGAGCGTGCCGGAGCGGGCTTGGATGCCGGTCGAGCAGCGGTAGGGCTCTATCCAGTTCGGCTGTTCGCGCAAGCGCTCATCGCTCGCTCACTTACATGAGCACCCGACGCATGAACAGCCGGAGGCCGGAGGCCAGCAGCAGCAGGCAGATCCCGGTTGCCGCGAGCAGGAAGGCGGCCGGGTGCATGTGCGGCACCTGCGGGGTCAGCGCGGCGCGCATGCCCTCCGAGGCGTACACCAGCGGGTTGATCAGCACCAGGATGTGCAGCCAGGCGATCGAGCTCAGTGCCCGCCAGGGGAAGTACACGCAGCCGAGGAAGGTCAGCGGCACCACCAGGATCCCGTACATGACCCCGATCTGGTCCGGCCGGATCGCCGAGCCGAGGAACAGCCCGAGCGCGCCGGAGGTCAGGCAGGTCAGCACGCCGACCGCGATCAGCAGCCACCAGTTGTGCACGTGCACGGTGACCGGGGTGGCCGGGATGAAGTAAGCCAGCGGGAACACGATGAGCCCGGCGAGCATGCTCTGAAAGGCGCCGAACAGCACTTTCTCCAGCCCTACCAGCCAAACCGGCATGGGAGCCATCACCCGGTCCTCGATCTCGCGCAGCACGCCGAGGTCGATCGACAGCGGCTGGGCCACCGTGGAGATGCCGGTGAACACCGCCGAGGTGGCGACCAGGCCCGGGAGCAGGAGGGTCGCGAAGTTGGCCTGGCCGCCGAAGTTCAGGTTGATCTTGGGAAACACGTAGCCGAAGACGAAGACGAAGAGCACCGGCTGGATGATCACCTGGCCCAGGAACTCGCCCAGGTTGCGCACCAGCACCCGGCTGTCGCGGGCTATCAGCCCGGTGAAGGAGCGGAGGTAGTCGCCCCGGGCGATCTGCGGCACCGCGATCGGCTGGCGGGCCGGCCTGGTCTGCTGCACGGCCATGTCAATCACGAAATTGCCTTCCTGTCAGGTTGATGAACACGTTCTCCAAGGTCGGCTCGGTGATCCGCACGTCCCGCAGGCCATGTGGCACGGCCGCCTCGATCAGCCCCGGCACCGCGCCGTGGCCGCCCTTGCTGTAGGCCGCGACCGCGCCGTCCTCGATCTCGGCGCGCTGGACCTGCGGCTGGCCGGCCAGCTGCCGGCACAGGCCGTCCGGATCCCGGTCCACGCTGAGCCGGACGATGACGTCGGCACCCAGCCCCTGCTTCAGCGAGTCCGGGCTGCCGGTGGTGAGCACGGTGCCGTGGTCGATGATCGCCAGCGTGTCGCACAGCGCGTCGGCCTCGTCCATGTAGTGGGTGGTGAGAAGCACCGTCACCCCGTCCGCGCGCAGTTGCCGGATCAGGTCCCACAGCGCGATCCGGCTCTGCGGGTCCAGCCCGGCGGTCGGCTCGTCCAGGAACAGCACCGCGGGCCGGTGCGCGATGGCCCGGGCCACCTGCAACCGCTGGGCCATGCCGCCGGACAGCGCCACCGGACGCACGCCGGCCCGCTCGGTCAGCTGGGCCTGTTCCAGCAGCTCGTCGGCCCGCGCGGCCGCCGCCTGCCGGCGCATGCCGCTGTAGCGGCAGTGGTAGTAGAGGTTCTCCCGGGTGGTGCAGGACCGGTCCAGGGAGTTGGCCTGGGTGGAGACGCCGATTGCCTTGCGGGCGCGGGTGGGTTCCTTCAGCACGTCGATGCCGGCCACCTCGACATGCCCGGAGGTCGGCTTGACCCGAGTGGTCATCACCCCGATGGTGGTGCTCTTACCCGCCCCGTTCGGCCCGAGCAGTCCGAAGATCTCGCCCTCGGCGACGAACAGGTTCACCCCGTTGACCGCGGTGACCACGTTCTTGCCACTGCCGAACTTCCGAACCAGATCCTCGACCATGATCATGGTGCCGCTCATCCGATGCTCCTGCGCTCGCGCCGCTTGAGCGGCGAAACCGATGCCGTTTCCGCCTGGTCCGGTTGGCCGGCGGCTTGGTCACTGGGCTGGTCCGGTTGCTCCGGCTGCAGCCCGGGAACGGTGTCCCGCAGCAGTTGCCGGGCCTCGGTATGCCACTCGATCTCGGCCGCCAGCCTCAGCTCGCCACGCCGGTAAACCGCGATGGAGGCCGGTGCCAGCTTGTCGCCGAAGCGCTGCCGCTCGGCCACCAGCTGGCTCAGGTGCGCCTCCAGCACCCGCTGCCGGTAGGCCAGCAGTTCGGCGAGTTCGCCGGGTTCGCCCGGGCCGCCGAACTGCAGCGCGACGCCGACCGCGTCCAGGTAGCCTTCCTCGCCGCGGAAGGCCTCGGCGCGCAGCGTGACCAGGTTCTGCCGGCCTGCCTCGGTGATGGAGTAGACGGTGCGGGTGGGGCGGCGGCCGACCTGTTCGGTGCCGACGGACTCCACCAGCCCCTCGTCCTCCATCCGGTGCAGCTCCCGGTAGAGCGCGCCGACGTTCACCCCGCCCCAGGATTCGACGCTGGTCTGCTCGGCGGTGCGCCGGATCTGGTGACCGTGCATCGGTCCCTCGGTTGCCAGCAGGCCGAGCACCATAAGCCGACTTAGATTCATAGAGACCAGTCTCTTGAGACTAAGCTGGTCTGTCAAATCCTGCTGCGATGCCCTCCAGTCCGGCTGGATCGGCGCATCGCCGCACGCGGGTGCCTGCTCCGGCACCGTCAGCCCGCGATCTGGGTGTCCAGCAACGCCGGCGGAGCCACCTGCCGGGGCAGGTAGCGACGAAGCAGCTCCAGGTAGTAGTCCGGGGAGAAGCCGAGCCGGCCGGCCACCGGGGCCAGGGCGTGCAACCGGCTGACGTCGGGCCGGGCCACCGACGGCGTCGCGGTCTGTACCAGCACCCGACGGGCCCGGGTGCCCAGGTGTGCCTCGAGCGCGTCGACCAGCTGCTGGATCTCCACCGGGTAGCCGGAGGCCATGTTCACCCGGCCGGTCGCCTCCCGGCGCAGCAAGGCATCCAGCAGCACCCGCAGGTCGGCCACGTCCAGCAGGTCCCGGCAGGCACCGACATAGACCTGCACCTCGCCGGCCAGCAGCTGGTTGACCAGGCCCGGCAGGATGTTGCGAGGAGGCTGGTCCGGCCCCACCAGATGGGTGGTGCGCAGCACCAGCGCCTCCACCCCGGCGGCCAGCGCGATCCGTTCCAGGGCCAGCTTGTGCCGCCCGTAGGCCGACGTCGCCGCCGCCGGCTCGTCCTCCCGGCCGGTGCAGCCAGGCCCGCCGTAGATGCTGGCCGAGGCGGTGGAGAAGTACACCAGTCGCAGCCCCTGGTTCCGGCACTGCCGGATGGCCTGGTTCAGCGCGCTGGCCTCGCGCTCGAACTCCAGCGGGTTGACGCAGCCGGTGTTGGCCACGCCGCGGGCAAAGGCCAGCACGTCCGGATAGCGGGACTGCAGCGGGGCAAGGTTACGGGCAAGAAAGCCGCGGCCAAGGATCAGCACGTCAGCTCCTCCTTTCCGGGGGTCAGCGGGCGTGGTCGGGATGGCGGGCGGTTCGCCGTTGCGTGTAGGGGTTTTCGGTTTTCAGCTGGCGTGCTCGATCGCGGCGAGGAAGCTGGCGAACGCCGAAGCGGAGGTCGCGCGCCGGGCGACGTGGCCGTCCGGCCGGATCAGCACCGCGCCGCCATCGTCGCCGGAAAGGCCGTAGCGGGCCCGCGCCTGCCCACTGCCGTCCACCAGCACGCCGTCCGGGTTCGGCCCGTCGGCGGCGGGCAGGATCGGGTGCACCGCGACCGGCACGCCGCGAAAGCGCAGCTCGGCCGTCGCCGGAACCGGCCGGCCGGGACGGAGGAAGTCCAGCACCGTCCAGCCGCCGCCGAGCAGGTCGAACAGCCGGACCGGCTTACCGGCGCCGTCCCGCAGTTCGGCGTCCTCGGCCCGGTCACCGATCCGCGGACCGGACGTCTCGGTAACCGGATCGCCAGCCGGCTGCCCTCCGGCGAGCAGGCCGGTCCGGTAGCCGGGCGCGATCTGCACCCGCGCCTGGGTGGTCCGGCCGATCCCGGCCAGCAGGTCGGCATGGCTGGGCGGGCTACCCACGCCGCCCCAGTAGGAGGCCGCGGTACGCCGCAGCAGCGCCTCGGCGACCGGGTATCGCTCGTCGTGGTAGGTAGAAACCAGCTCGTCCCGGCCGCTTGCCACCGCATCGGCCAGCTTCCAGCCGAGGTTGAAGGCATCCTGGATGCCGGTATTCATGCCCTGCGCCGAGACCGGCACCACGGTGTGCGCGCTGTCGCCGAGCAGCAGCGCCCGGCCACGCCGGAACTCACTGGCGATGGCGTTGTACAGCCGCACTCGCCAGGCGAACTGCGGATCGGACAGCACCGCGCCGGCCAGCCCGGACATCCGCCGCACCACCGCCTGCATCTCGGCCAGTTCCGGATCGGGGCCGTCGGCCGCGCCGCCTTCCGCCCGGATGCCGGCGAACAGCCGGTGCCGGCCGTCCGGCAGCGGCAGGCAGCCGAGCGTGCCCTCCTCGGTGAAGAACAGGTGCGACTGACCCGGCTCGTCCAGCGGCTCCCCGGCCAGCCGGGCATCCACCTGCACCAGCTGGGTGTTGCTGAATTCCGTGATCTGCCAGCCGAAACCGAGCTGCTCGCGCAGCGATGCGCGCGAGCCCTGGGCCAGCACCAGCCAGCGTGCGCGCACCGCGTGCTCGCCATCGGCGCCCCGCAGCAGCACCCGCACCTGGTCCTCGTCCTGCTTCGCATCGACCGCTCGGCGGTCCCACTCGACGGCGACCCCGAACCGCTCGGCGTGCTCGCGCAGGGCCGCCTCGGTGCTGGACTGGCTGATCACCAGCGGCTGCGGATGCGGGCTGTCCGGCTGTTCGAGCGGATGGGCAAGGGCAGGCTGGCCGGGAAAGTGGTAGTAGCGGGTGGACAGCGAGCAGCCGGCGGCCACGAACTCACCGACCGGCAGGCCCATCAGGTCGAAGACCTCGAGCGTGCGCTGCCAGATGGTGCAGCCGCGCGAGCCGGCCCGCGGTCGCGGATGCCGGTCCACCACCCGCACCGCGACGCCGCGGCGGGCCAGCTCGATGGCCAGCGTCAGCCCGGATGGGCCAGCGCCGACCACCAGCACGTCGGTGTCCGGCTTGGACATGGCTTTGCCTTTCCACGGCGATGAAATCCGGCCGGTCGAGCCTCACCCGGCCGGCTCGAAGCCATCTCGACCTCTCCTCGGGCAGCCCTCGCGGTCGCCGCCGGGGCGGCCGGCGGCGCCGTACGGTTGCCGCGGCGTGCCTCGATCGCCACGACCTGTTCCGCGCCGAGCCGGAGGGCAATTCATGCCGAGCTGTTTCCACTTCCGCAACGTTAACGTCTTCACCGGCACCGGGCTGCTGCGCGGCCAGTCCGTGGTGGTCGCCGGCCAGACCATCCAGGCGATGGGCACCGACCTCGAATCACCGGCCGGCGCGCAGGTCATCGACGGCACCGGGAAAACCCTGCTGCCCGGCCTGATCGACGGCCACACGCACATCCTGGGGCCGGCATTGAGCCACGCGCTGCGCTTCGGCGTCACCACCGAGCTGGACATGGCCAACAGCCTGCAACTGCTGGCACCGGCCCGGGCGGCGAGTGAGGATCCGCAATCCAACGTTGCCGATTTCCGCTCGGCCGGTGCGGCGGCCACGGTGCCCGGCGGGCACGGCACCAGCTACCTGCCGGACGTGCCGACGCTGACCGAGCCGGCCGAGGCCGAGGCCTTCGTGGCGGCCCGGCTGGCCGAGGGCTCGGACTACATCAAGATCCACTACCAGGACGGACAGGTCACCAGCAGGCTGGCCGGCCGGACGCTGCCGGTGATCTCACGGGAGACGTTGGCCGCGGTGGCCGCGGCCGCCCGGCGGGCAGGGGTGCTGTCGCTGGTCCACGTCGGGACCCAGCGGGCGGCCCGGGAGGCCATCGAATCCGGCATCAGCGGGTTGGCGCACATCTTCTTCGACGAGCCGCCGGCACCGGACTTCGGGCGCTTCGCCGCCGAGCACGGGGTGTTCATCGTGCCCACCCTGACCACCATCGAGCTGACCGCCGGCGGCGCCGAGATCGCCTCCCTGGCTGAGGATCCCGCGCTGGCCGAGTACCTGCCGCCGGCCGACCTGGCGCTGCTGCGCCGGCACGCCGCCGGCGAGGTGGCCCGGCTGCCGGTCAGCCTGCCGTTCGCCAGCCAGGCCGTCGGCGCCGCCGCGGCGGCCGGCGTGCCGATCGTGGCCGGCACCGACGCGGTGCTGGCGCTGCACGGTTCCGGCATGCATCGCGAACTGGAGCTGCTGGTGGCCGCCGGGCTGACCCCGGCCGCGGCGCTGACCGCGGCCACCGCCACCCCGGCCCGGATCTTCGGGCTGGCCGACCGCGGCCGGGTGGCGCCGGGCCTGCGCGCCGACCTGGTGCTGGTGGAAGGGGATCCGACCGCCGACATCCTGGCCAGCCGGCGGATCGTGGCGGTGTTCAAGCGTGGCCAGCCGGTTGACCGGCTGGCCGAACCACCGGCCTGGGCGGCGTTCCCGCCCGGGGTCGTGGCGCAGGCCGGCCACCACTGAGCCGTCCGGCCGGCTCACCCGGAAGCGGATCGTCCGAGCCCTGCTCGATACCACCTCAACCAATTCCGGCCAGCATTCGCCATATCCGACAAGGGAGATTTCGCGATGGCATCCATCCTGATAGCCACCAACGCCGGCCGGGCGCACGTGAGCCCGTGCGTTCCGGCAGTGCGCGAGCTGCTGCGCCGCGGCCACACCGTGTACTGGTACACCGGAGCCCGGCACGCGGCCACGGTGGCGGCCTCCGGCGCGCGCTTCGTCGAGCCGCAGGCCGGCGAGTTCCTGGACATGGACACCGTGGAGCAGGACTTTCCGGAACTGGCCACCATGAAGCCGCACCAGCGCGGCCCGTGGTGGGTCGAGCGGGTGTTCGTGGACCCGATCCCCGGCCAGTACCAGGATCTGCGCAAGGCCGCCGCGGAGTTCGGCATCGACGTGGTGCTGGCCGACTCGACGATGGCGGCCGCCTCGCTGCTGCACGAGATCGACGGGCTGCTGTGGGCGACCCTGAGCATGGCGCCGATGGCCATCCCGGATCCGGACGTGCCGCCGTTCGGGATGGGCTGGCTGCCCGGGCACTCGCCGCTGCACCGGCTGCGCAACCGGCTGGTGGCCGGCATCGGCGACAAGCTGGTGATGAAGGCCCCGCTGGCCCGGATGAATGCGATCCGCGCCGAGCTGGGGCTGCCGCCGGTGCCGTCCACCTTCGCCGCCAACGCCACCCCGTACCTGTACCTGCAGGCGAGCGTGCCGGGCTTCGAGTACCCGCGCTCCGCGCTGCCGCCGCAGGTGCGCTTCGTCGGCCCGCTCTACCCGGACTCGCCGGGCGCGACCGGGCTGCCGCAGTGGTGGCCGGAACTGGCCGGCCGGACCGTGGTGCTGGTCACCCAGGGCACCAGCGCCACCGCGCCGGAGCAGCTGATCCAGCCCGCCCTGCAGGGCCTGCGGGAGTTGGACGCGCTGGTGGTGTGCACCTCGCCGCGCACCGGCGAGCTCGGTGAGCTGCCGCCCAACGTGCGGACTGCCGCGTTCCTGCCCTACGACCTGCTGATGCCGCAACTGGCCGCGGTGGTCACCAACGGTGGCTACGGCACGGTGCATGCCGCGCTGCGGCACGGCGTGCCGCTGGTGGTCGCCGGCGGCACCGAGGACAAGCCGGAGGTGTGTGCCCGGGTCGCCTGGAGCGGGGCCGGCATCCGGCTGCAGCCGAGCCGGATCACCCCGCAGCGGGTGGCCGAGGCGGTGCGTACCGTGCTGGCCGAGCCGAGCTACCGGACCGCGGCCGGCTCGCTGGCAGCCGACATCGCGGCCAGCGACGCGCCGGCGGCGATCGCCGATGCGCTGGAGCAGCTGGTTCGGACCCGTCAGCCGGTGCTGTCCAGCCAGGCGGGCTGATGCGGCTGGAATTGCTGCGACTGGGCAGCATCGCCGCCATCGGGGCGCCGGTGCCGGGCTACCTCCTGCACGCCGACGACGGCACCACCGTGCTGATCGACACCGGGTACGCGCCGGGCAGCTCGGGCACCGGATACGACTTCGTCCGGGTCGAGCCGCACGAGCTGGTCACCGCCCAGCTAGCCGAGCGCGGCCTGCACCCGAGCGACATCGACGTGCTGATCTGCACCCATCTCGATCCGGATCATGCTGGAAACCACGATGCGTTCGCCGGCGCGGAGCTGGTGATCCAGCGCAGCCACCTGGACTACGCCCGCAGCGGCGCGCTGGATCGGCTGGAGCTGGCCCGGCCGCACTGGGACTTCCCGGGCGCCCGCTGGCGCGAGGTGGACGGCGACCTGGAACTGCTGCCGGGCATCGAGCTGATCGCCTCGGACGGACATGTGCCCGGCCACCAGTCGGTGCTGGTCCGGCTGCGGAAGACCGGCTCGGTGCTGCTGGCCGGCGATGCCATCGCGATGACCCAGTGCCTGGATCCGGAACGCCGGCCGATCCTGCCCTTCGACACCGACGCGGCGGCGGTGCGGGCCAGCACCGCCAAGCTGGTGGACCTGGCCCGGGCCGAGGACGCCACCGTGGTGTGCGGCCACGACCAGCCGCAGTGGCTGGAACTGACCGCCGACGGTGGCGTGCTCGAATGAGTTCCCTCTGAAACCCAGGAGCGATCCGGCTATGACCGATCAGGTACTGCGCTTTCCGTTCGCCTCGCCGGCGGTGTACCAGCCGCCGGCGGTGTTCAGCCGGCTGCGCGCCAGCGAGCCGGTGGCCAGGATCGTGCTGCCGACCGGCGACCCGGCGTGGCTGGTGTCCAGCTGGGCCGGCGTCCGGCAGGTGCTCAGCGACCCGAGGTTCAGCCGGGCGGCCGCCTCCGAGCCGGACGCGCCGCGGCTGCGGCCGCTGCCGCCGGACCGCTCCACCATCCTGGCCATGGACCCGCCCGAGCACCGGCGGCTGCGCCGGCTCGTCTCACCGGCCTTCAGCGCCCGCCGGATCGCCGCCCTGCAGCCGCGGATCGAGGCCCTGGTGGACCGGCTGCTCGCCGGGCTGGCGTCGGCCGGACCGGGCTCCGACCTGTTGCCAGCACTGGCTTTGCCCTTGCCGATCGGGGTGATCTGCGATCTGCTGGGAATGCCGGCGGCCGACCACGAGGCGTTTCGCGGCTGGGCCGACACCATGCTGGCCATGCGGGCGACCAGCCCGGAGCAGATCCGGACGGCCCGGGCGGCCATGAGCAGCTACCTCGCCGGCCTGGTCGCGGCGAAGCGAAGCGAGCCGGCCGACGACCTGCTCAGCGACCTGGTGCATGCCCGGGACAGCGGTGACCGGCTCAGCGAGGAGGAGCTGGTGGTCTTCGGGGTGACCCTGCTGATCGCCGGCTATCACACCACGTCCACCTCACTGCTCAATGCCGTGGTGCTGCTACTCGAGCAGCCGGCGCTGTTCGCCCAGCTGGCCGGCGAGCCGGAGCTGCTCGGCTCGACGGTGGAGGAACTGCTGCGGCTGTCGGCGGCGTCCTCGGCCGGCGGCAACCTGCGGGTGGCGGTCGCCGACGTCGAGCTGGAAGGGGTGTGCATCCGGGCCGGCGACGGCGTGCTGCCGGCGATCATCTCGGCCAACCGGGACCCGGCGATGTTCGACCGCGCGGAGGAGTTCGACCCGCAGCGTACGGACAATCCGCATCTGGCCTTCGGCTACGGCGTGCACTACTGCCTGGGCGGCGCGCTGGCCCGCCTGGAACTCACGATCGCGCTGCGCGAGCTGTCGGCCCGGTTCCCCTCGCTGGCCCTGGCGGTGCCGCGCACCGAGCTGACCTGGGACGAGGACGCGGTGATCCGGCGGGTGGACGCCCTGCCGGTCACCTGGTGAGCTTGGCGAGCTCGGCGAGTTCGGCGATCGGGAAGTGGAGCGATCTGGCGGTTCAGCCGCCAGATCGCTCCACTTTCGCGTCGTGCGCGCTGCCGTGCGTCAGACGACGTTGACGGTGAAGTTCTCCTGATCGGTCGCACCGGTCTCGTCGGTGACCTGCAGGGTGAACTGGTAGCTCTTGGGGATGCTGGGCGTGCCGATGATGTTGCCGGCCGTCGTGCCCTGGAAGTTCGGTCCGGTCATTCCGGTGGGGATGACGCCGGCGACGACCGTCCACTGCAGCGGCGAGGAGGCGCAGCCGGTGGTCAGGAAGTACACGGAGGTGTTGGCCCCGGCGGTGAGGGTGACCGGATCCTGGGGCGTGATCACGCACGAGCCGGTGGGTGGGGCTGGGACCGGCGGCACCGGGACCACCGTGGGGGTGCAGCCGGAGAGTGCCACCGTGGCAGTCGGCGTCCGGCCGTCGGAGATCGTGACCATGCAGTCCGGCGCGGTGAAGTTGCTGGCCTGGATCTTGAACTGCCCCTTCTGGTCGGCCCGGGCGCCGGCGGCGCTCGTGGTCGAGCTGGCCGTCACGAAGATGCCCGGAGCGGCCTGCCCTTCCAGGCGCAGTTCGCCATTGGTCAACTGGCTCCTGGTGGCAGTGACGGCTCCGGCCGTGCCGGCCAGCACGGCCTGACCGACCAGGCCGAGTGAGACGATGGCCGCAAGGGCGGCCGTCCGATATCTGAACATTGGTGCTCCTGATGCGGGGAGGAGGGTCAGTGGTCAGCGCGCGGCGACCACCCGGATGAATCTAGGTCAATCCAGGTGCTAATACCGGCTTTTGCGCAAACTTCCCCGCTGTAAAGCGGTCAGGACGCTTCGGCGGCCAGCATCTCCTCCACCAGCCCGGTGTGCAGCCGGCCCTCGGCGAAACCGGAATAGCCGAGCATCTGCCGCAGGAACACCGCGGTGGTATGCACGCCCTTGCCACTGATCCGGAACTCGCCGAGCGCGCGGTCCATCCGGGCCAGCGCGGCCGCCCGGTCCGGGCCCCAGGTGACCACCTTGGCCAGCAGCGAGTCGTAGTCCGGGGTTAGCACCAGCCCGGTGCGGCCGTGGGTGTCCACCCGGGTGAACGGGCCGCCGGGCGGCACGAACTCGGCCAGCCGGCCGGGGGTCGGCACGAAGCCGCGCTGCGGATCCTCGGCGTTCACCCGGCATTCCAGGGCGCAGCCGCGGAACTCGACCTCCTCCTGCCGGTAGGACAGCGGCCGGCCGGCGGCCACCAGCAACTGCTCGCGGACCACGTCGATCCCGGTGATCATCTCGGTGACCGGGTGCTCGACCTGGATCCGGCAGTTGATCTCCAGGAAATGGAAGCGGAAACGCGAATCCACCAGGAACTCGAAGGTGGCCGCGCCGCGGTAGCCGCAGTACCGCGCGCCGGCCACCGCGGCCGCCTGGATCGCGGTGACCAGCGATGGCGGCAGGCCCGGGGCGGGCGCCTCCTCGATCAGCTTCTGATGCCGGCGCTGCACCGAGCAGTCCCGGGTGCCCAGGTGAATCACGTTGCCGTGCGCGTCGGCCAGGATCTGCACCTCGACGTGCCGGGCCCCCTCCAGGTACGGCTCGAGGTAGGTGCTCGGGTCACCGAAGATCCGCTGCGCGCTGATCCGGCTCTGGGTGAACGCGGCGGCCAACTGGGCCGGATCCCGGACCACGGTCATGCCCTTGCCGCCGCCGCCGGCAGATGCCTTGATGATCACCGGATAGCCGATTTCGTCGGCACGTTGCTGGGCCTCGGCCACCGTGGTCGGCGGCGTACCGTGCGAGCCGAGCACCGGCAGGCCGGCCTCGGCCATCAGCGCACGGACCGAGGCCTTGTCCGCCAACCGGGCCAGCACGCTGGCCGGCGGGCCGACGAAGACCAGCCCCTCCTCCTCGCAGATCGCGGCGAAGTCGGCGTCCTCGGACAGGAAGCCGTAGCCGGGGTGCACCGCGACCGCGCCGGACAGCCGGGCCGCCTCGACCAGCGCGGCCGGGTTGAGATAGCTCTGCCGGGGCGCCGCCGCACCGATCTGCACGCTCTGGTCGGCGAAGCTGACCACTTCCGAATGCCGGTCCTGGGTCGAGTGCACCGCCACCGTGCGAATACCCATCTCCCTACAGGTGCGGGCGATCCGCAGCGCGATCTCGCCGCGGTTGGCGACCAGCACCGCCTCGAACGGTGCGGCCGGCGGCTGCGCCAGTGCGGTCATGCCGCCGGCTCCAGCAGCATCAGCGGCTGGCCGAACTCCACCGGGCAGCCGTCGGCGACCAGCACGTCGGCCACCCGGGCGTGCTCCTCAGCGGTGACGCTGATCAGCATCTTCATCGCCTCGATGATGGCCACCTGCTGCCCCGGCGAGACCAGGTCGCCGGGGTTGACGAAGGGTGGCGCGCCCGGTTCGGGCGATCGGTAGAAGGTCCCGACCAGTGGCGCGCCAAGCTCGAGCAGGCCGGATTGGGCCAGATCCATGGCGGGATCGGCCACCGGCTCGCTGGGAATCCCAGGCGCGGCAGCCGCCGTCCCGGTCACCGCGGCCGCCGCCGCGGGGGTGGCCACCGCCCATTCCAGCTCCACCGAGGCGCTGCCGGCCCGCACCACCAGCCGGCTCAGCGGGCCGGGCACGGCGCGGGCCAGCTTGTCGGCCAGCGCGCAGACGGCATCGGCGTCGCCGGGCTCGTCCGGTTCCATCGGCAGCTTGTCGTTCAGCGACTGCACGCTCATCGGGCCGCTCCGTAACCGCGGAACCGCCGCCGGCGCGAGCGCACCAGCTCGCCGGGTTCGACGATGGCCAGCTCGGCCAGCGCGTTGGCCAGCACCGCGTCCAGGGTGAGCGCGGCGGCCTGCGCGTCGGCCTGGCTGCCGCCGGCCGGCTCGGGCAGCACGCCGTCCACCACGCCCAGCCGCAGCAGCGACGGTGCGTCCAGGTGCAGCGCGGCGGCCGCCCCGGCCGCCCCGGCCGGATCCCGCCAGAGGATGGCGGCGCAGCCCTCCGGCGTGATCACCGAGTAGAAGCCGTTCTCGAAGATGAACACCCGGTCCGCGACGCCGAGTGCCAGCGCGCCGCCGCTGCCGCCCTCGCCGACCACCACCGCGACGATCGGGACGCGCAGTCCCGCCATCAACTTGAGGTTCTCGGCCACCGCGACGGACTGACCGTGCTCCTCAGCCTCGGTGCCCGGCTCGGCGCCCTGGGTGTCGATGAGGGTGATGACGGGCAGGCCGAGCTTCTCAGCCAGCCGCATCAGCCGGGCCGCCTTGCGGTAGCCCTCGGGACGTGCCCGGCCGTAGCCGTGCGCGACCAGCTCCTCGGCCCGATGGCCCTTCTGCATCCCGAGCAGCAGCACCGGGTGATCGTGGAAACGCCCGATTCCCCCTACCATCGCGGGGCATTCGGCGCCGATCCGGTCACCGTGCAGCACCAGGAAGTCCTCCAGCAGCAGCTCGGCGTACTCCAGCGTGGTGGGCCTGCGAAGGTTGCGCCCGAGCCGCACCGTCTCCCAGGCCGGCCGCTCGGTCAGCTGGTCCGGGCAGCGGACCAGCGGATCGCCGGCCACGTCGGGCACCAGCGGCGGCCGGTCGTAGGCCGCCGCCAGCACCGAGCCGAGCGTGGCGCGCACCGTTGCCCGGGGCAGCACCGCGTCGACCAGGCCGTGCGCGAGCAGGAACTCCGCGGTCTGGAAGCCGGGCGGCAGGCTGGCACCGGTGGTCTGCTCGATCACCCGCGGCCCGGCGAAACCCATCCGGGCACCCGGCTCGACGAAGATCAGGTCGGTCAGGGTGGCGAACGAGGCGGCCACTCCGCCGTAGGTGGGATCGGTCGCCAGGGTCACGGTGAGCACGCCGGCCTCGTCCAGCGCGGCGAGGGCCTGCGCGGTCTTGGCCATCTGCATCAGCGACAGCGGCCCCTCCTGCATCCGGGCGCCACCGGAGGCGGTCACGATGATCAGCGCGGTCCGGGTGGCCAACGCGTGCTCGGCCGCCAGCGTGATCCGCTCGCCGACGCCGGTGCCGAGGCTGCCGCCTAGGAAGCCGAAATCCATCACCGCCAGCACCGCCGGCCGGCCGTGGATCAGCACCCGGGCGCACAGCACCGCCTCGTCCAGGCCGGTCTGCTCGCGGGCGGCCGCCAACCGGTCCCGGTACGGCATCCGGTCGGTGAACCGCAGCGGGTCGAGGAGCGTGTCCGGCGCCGGCAGCAACTCCACCGAGCCGGGGTCGGCAAGCTGCCGCAGCCGCTCGCGGGCCGGCACCGGCGCGTGCTTGCCGCAGTGCGGGCAGACGCCCAGGCCACGCTGCCAGCGCGGCTGGTACACCAGGCTCTGGCAGCCCCGGCAGACCACCCAACCGGCCGGCGGCCGGCGTGCCGGGGCGAGCTCGGCCTGGCTCGGGCCGGCGCGGGTCGGCTCGGGCCGGGTCAGCACCGCCCGGCTGGTGTGCCGGCCGGTCAACTGATGGGTCGCGGCCTGCTCCTTGGTGCGGGACACGGGTATCGGTACTCCTCTCGGCTGACGGCGCGGCCGGCTCAGATGCCGCCGTTGACGTTGACGGTCTGTCCGGTGACGTAGCTCGACAGGTCGCTGGCCAGGAACAGCGCGGCGCCGGCGATCTCGGCGCTCTCGCCCAGCCGGCCCAGCGAGGTCAGCGCACCGTAGCGGGCCACGATGGCCTTGCGCTGCTCGGCCGGGATCCGGCCGTCCTCGTCGGTGTCGATGACGCCGGGCGCGATCACGTTGACCCGGATGCCGCGGCCGCCGAGCTCCTTGGCCAGCGACTTGGTCAGCCCGACCAGGCCAGCCTTGGCCGCGGTGTAGTGCGCGCGCAGCGGGATACCGGCCTCGGCCGAGCGCGAACCGATGTTGATCACCGAGGCGCCCTCGTTCAGGATCGGCAGCGCGGCCTGGGTGACCAGGAACGTGCCGGTGAGGTTGGTGTCGATCACCCGGTGCCATTCCGCCAGCGGCAGTTCGGCGAACGGCACGTGGCTGATCGTGCCGGCATTGTTGACGATCGCGTCCAGGCTGCCATAGCGCTGCCTGCAGAGCTCGATCAGCTCGGCCACCTGCGCCGGGTCGCTGACGTCGGTGCGGCTCACCACGTGCTCGCCGCCCTGACCTTTCAGCTGGCGCTCCAGCTCATCGGCCTTGTCGCCACCGGTCAGCGAGCAGGCCACCACGTTGGCGCCGGCCCCGGCCATCGCCAGGGCCACCGCCTTGCCGATGCCGCGAGACGCGCCGGTCACCAGCACGGTCTTTCCAGTCAGGTCGATGCTCACGTGTGCCTCCGTAGTCGATTCGTCCTTGATATGACATTTGCAGCGCCGACTCGATCACCGCTCGACAGCGGTTCGCGGCCCGCTCACCGACCCGGTGCGGCTTTGAGTTCTGCTCGACCCCGGCGGGGGAATCTCGGTGCGACACGGGCCGGCCAGCTTGGGCTGCCAGCACGAGTGCGAACGATCGACACACCGAGGACAAGGAGCGCGCAGCATGCGGCCGTGGTTGTACGAATTCCTCTACCGGCGCGGAGCGGCCTGGGACCGGGTCGGCATCGGTCCGGAACTCCGTGAGCTGGTGGAGGGCGGCCGGCTGGATCCGGCCAGCCACCCGCGGGTGCTGGACATGGGATGCGGCACCGGGGCGAACGCGGTTTACCTTGCTCAGAAGGGCTTCCAGGTCACCGGGGTGGACTTCACCGAGTGGGCGGTGCAGGCCGCCCGGCAACGGGTTCGCACGGCCGGCCTGACCGGGCGCTGCGAGATCCTGCACGGTGACCTGTGCCAGCTGCCGGACGAACGGATCCACGGCAGCTACGACCTGCTCATCGACTACGGCACGCTGGACGACCTGCCCGGCCCGCAGCGCCGCCGCGCCCGCGACTCGGTGCTCGCGCTGAGCCGGCCGGGCTCGCTGTTCTTCATGTGGTGCTTCTCGGTGCACAAGAAGGATCTGCCGCTGGTGGCGCTGCACCGGATGTCCCGGCTGATGCACAGCCAGCTGGTGCCCGGTGAGGAACAGGACCTGTTCGGCGAGGCATTCGACATCGAGCGGCTGCCCGATCCGCCGCGGCCGGAGCACGCCGCAGTGTTCCTGATGACCCGCCGATGACGGCCGGCCACTTCGACTTCCAGCGGGCGATGGTCACCGGTGCCTCCAGCGGCATCGGGGCGAGCATTGCCCGGGCGGTTGCCGCGCGCGGCTGCGACCTGGTGCTGGTGGCCCGCCGCGCCGAGCTGCTGGAGGCGCTGGCCGCCGAGCTGCGGCAGCGGCACGGCCGGACGGTGGAGGTGCTGCCGGCCGACCTGACCGACGCGGCACAGCTGGCCCAGGTGGTGGCCCGGGCGATCGAGTCCGAACCCGACCGGCGGATCGACCTGCTGGTGAACAACGCCGGTGGTGGCTCCGGCCGGCCCCGGCCGCTGGCGAAGCGGACCGCCGAGGAACTCGCGCCGGTGATCTCGCTGAACGTCTGCGCGCTGGTCGAGCTGACCCGCGCGGTGCTGCCCGGCATGTGCGAAGCCGGCCACGGCGGCATCCTGAACGTGGCCTCGGTGGCCGCATTCATCCCGCAACCGCAGGGAGCCGTCTACGGCGCGACGAAGGCGTTCGTGGCCGCGTTCACCGAGACGGTGCACTGTGAGGTGCGCGGCTACGGGCTGCGGGTGGCCGCGCTGTGCCCGGGCTTCACCCGCCGCGGGCCGGGTGGCGCGTCCGGTGGCAGCCGCCGGCTGCCCGAGTGGGCCTGGCTGGACCGCGACGCGGTCGCCGAGCAGGCGCTGGCCGAGCTGGCCGGCGGCGTCGCGGTCATCGTGCCGGGCCGGGGCTACCGGATCGCGCTCGGTGCGGTCCGGGTGCTGCCGCGCGAACTGGTCCGGCGGGCATTCATCAAGCTGTGGATGGACGACCCGGCCCCTCGGGCCGGGTCGTCCTGAGCAGTTATTCGGCAATACCGTCGGGTTCCGTAGCAATGCAGCGAGATCTCGATAGCTACCGCTGAGCAGGACTTGCCGCGGGTGGGGGACGCTATGGGCGGAAGCGGTCAAGCGCCAACCCGAAGGCCTGGCCGAGCGCCGGCGTGGTGTGGCCGGCACCTTCCACGATCGTCAGCTCGGCTGCCGGCCACGCTCGGGCCAGCTGCCAGGCCGTTTCCAGCGATCCCTGCGGATCGACCCGTCCGTGCACGATGGCACCGGGAACGTCGTGCAATCTATGGGCATTGTCGAACAGCTCGGTTTCGGACAACCAGCCGGTGTGGCTGAAGTAGTGCGCGCACAGCCGGGCGAACGCCAGCCGGTAGGCCGGTTGCTGACGCTTGGCGCTCAAACCCCTGGTATCCGGGTCCAGGCTGACCACCGCATCCTCCCAGTCCAGCCAGGCGTCGGCGGCCCGTTGCCGGACATCCGGATCGGCGTCGTTGAGCAGTCGGTCGTAGGCCTGGACCAGCTCGAAACCACTGCCGTCCCGCAGCGCTACGGGCAGCTGGTCCCGGTAGGCCTGGTGCTCGACCGGCAGGAACCGGCGCAGGTCGCCGTACAGCCAATCCAGATCGACCGGCCGGGTCAGGAACACCGCGCCGACGACCAGCCCGGCCACCCGTTCGGGAAAGCGCTCGGCATAAGCCAGGCCGAGCGAACTGCCCCAGGACGCGCCGAACACCAGCCAGCGGTCAATGCCCAGGTGCTCCCGCAACCGCTCCAGGTCCGCGACCAGGTGCTCGGTGGTGTTGTGCTCCAAGCCGACACCGGCCTCGGCGACGTGCGGCCGGCTGCGACCGCAGCCGCGCTGATCGAACAGCACCAGCCGGAATGCCGTGGAATCGGCGATCCGGCGATGTCCCACGCTGCATCCGCCGCCTGGTCCGCCGTGCAGGAACACCAGTGGCCGACCGGCCGGGTTGCCGCACTGCTCCCAGTACACGAGCTGGCCGTCGCCGACGTCGAGCATGCCCTGTTCGTACGGCTCGATCGGCTCGGTCACGTTCGCAGACCCTACCGGGGTCAAGCCAGCACCGGGCTCCACCTGCGCTATATCTGTGCCGACGCCATCCGGTCAGGCCTTGAGCAGGCTGGCCACCGAGAGCAGCGAGATGCAGCGCATCTGCGAGGCCGCGATCAGCTCGGCGAAGTCGGCCGAGCCGGTGAGCCGGGGCTGGCGGCGGAAGGCGTCCAACTCCCGCTCGCGATCCAGGCCGTCATCGGCGGCCAGCGCCGCGATCAGGTCGTCCTGATCGCCGGAGTACTGCACCGCGCGGATCAGCGTGTCGCCCAGCCGGAAGGCCAGGCTGGCCAGCACGCCCGGCACCCGCAGCCGCCAGGCCCGGTCCAGCCAGCGGTCCAGCAGTGCGGGCTCGATGTCCGGTCGCAGCACGTCGCACAGCGCGATCAGCCCGTCCACCGGGGTATCGACGAGCACGTCGGCCACCGAGGTGTGCATGCTGGAGCGAATGAAGTAGTCCAGGAAGCCCGCCTCGGTCCGGGTGTCGCGCGGCACGGTCAGCAGCGGAGCGAGCTTGCGCTCGGCCTGCTGCACGCCCCGCTGGCCGGACATGTGCCGGGCCACATCGGTCAACTGGCCCTCGTATTGGATGATCCGCACCATGTGCACGTCACGGATGAACAGGCCGGTGCCGATGATCCGGCCGATCTTGCGGTCGTTCGCGTCGCGGATGACCGGCGAGTCGGCTCGGATGAAGTTGCGCATGGAGAAGATCTCGGCCACCTCCTCCTCGTGACCGGACGCGACCGGGTAGGTGATGGCTGAAAACATGAGTTCCCTTCTTCCAGACGGGTTCGACGCCGGGGGTCGGCGCCGGTGAAATCGGATCAGCGCAGCAGCGGCAAGGTGGCGGCATTCACCGCGAGCGCGGCCACCGCCAGCACCAGCCGGGCGTGGTGCCAGGCCCGCCAGGCCGAGCGAGGATCTCGCCAGTCGGTCAGCGGACCGCCGGCCACCGCTCGCACCTTGCGATTGAGTTGCTCGTTGCGCAGGTGGGAAACCGCCTGCACGCCGAGCACGCAGACGACCGCCGCGACCGCCAGCAGCCGGGCTGCCCCACCGGTGATTGCCACCAGCCAGCAGTCGGCGAGCAGGGACACCATCACCACCAGCGGCATGATCGGGTGGTAGCCCTTGCCGAGCCGCAGGTGCAGCTCGATGTAGGACTGCGCCGGCAGGTCGCTCAGCGCGGGCACCACGCTCACCGCAACCGCCAGGAACACCCCGGCCACCAGCCCGCAGCATCCGGTGGCTACCAGTGCCACCACGTTGCTCAGCATGATTTTCGCCTTCTCCGCCGGGCAGATCCGTCTATTCGCGATGCCGGCTCAGGCCGCCGGCTGCAGCCAGGATTGCCGCGCCGGCTCTATCGGATATCGAAGTCGGCTTGAAGCCGCCGGCCGGCCCGCTCCGGCCACGAGATCGGATCGATCCGGCATCGAGCGGCGGCCGCAATGCTGGCGGTGAGCCCTGGCCGGATTCGGCCGGGTCACCGGCTGCGTGAGGAGAGACGATGGCACGACTGCGAGTTCCGGATGCCCGAATCGGCAGCCGGATCCTGGGGATCGGCGCGTACCGGCCCCACCGCGTCGTGACCACCGCCGAGATCGCCACCAGCCTCGGCGTGGAGGCCGACTGGCTGGACCGGCGCACCGGCATCCGGGAACGCCGCTACGCCTCAGCCGGCGAAACCCTGCAGGTGATGGCGGTTTCGGCCGCCCAGAAGGCGATGGCCTCGGCCGGGGTGATGCCCGATCAGGTCGACTGCGTGCTCGCCGCGACCATGACCCAGCTGCTGCCGATGCCGTCGCTGGCCTCGGCCACCGCGCACCTGCTCGACATCACCGGCGCCGGCAGCTATGACATCTCCGCCGCCTGCGCCGGCTTCTGCTACGCACTGGCCGCCGCCAGCGACATGGTGCGGACCGGCAGCGCGCGGCACGTTGTGGTGATCGGCGCCGAGCGGCTCACCGACATCCTGGATCCGGACGACCGCAGCACCGCACCGCTGTTCGCCGACGGTGCCGGCGCGGTCGTGGTCGGACCGGCCGAGGACGACCGGATCGGGCCGGCGGTCTGGGGTGGTGACGGTTCCAAGCCCGGCGCGGTCGGCATGACCCGGCCGTTCCGGCCGTTCGGCAAGCCAGCCGGGCCGGACGCGCCGGCCACCGGGCCGGCCATCGCGATGGTCGGCTGGCAGGTATACCGGTGGGCGACCGAGCAGCTTGCCGAGGTGGCGCTCACCGCGATCGAGCGGGCCGGCCTGCAGGTGGCCGACATCGACGCCTTCGTGCCGCATCAGGCGAACCTGCGGGTCATCGAGATCCTGGCGGACAAGATCGGGCTGCGCGCCGATGCGGTCTGCGCCCGCGACATCGTCACCGCCGGTAACACCTCGGCGGCCTCGGTGCCGCTCGCGCTGGAGCAACTGGTCACTGGCGACGCGCTCGGCCCGGGGGCGACCGCGCTGCTGATGGGCTTCGGTTCCGGCCTCACCTATGCCGCCCAGGTGGTGACGCTGCCCTGACCAACATCCGGATTCCCATTATTTCCAGGCCAGAAGGAGAAAGATGACCAGCACCCAACTGCAGTACGCCAGCATCGTCGAACTCACCGCGCAGACCGAGCCCACCGAGCTCGGCGACGCGCTGGAGAAGCTGGACGGTGGCGCCGAGGCGGTCAGCGCCGCGATCTTCCAGCACTACCGGGACAGCTTCGTGCCGGCCCGCTCGGAGGGTGAGGCGGGCATCATCCAGTTCCAGGTGAAGGCGGCCGGCGGCACCGTGCCGTACGTGGTGGACGTCAACGACGGCAGCTGCGACATCCACCGCGGCGAGGCCGCCGAGCCGACCGCGACCATCACGCTCTCGCTGGCCGACCTGGTGCAGATGACCACCGGCCAGGTGAACGGAGCGGTGCTGGCGATGACCGGCCGGCTGGAGGTCGGCGGGGACGCCGGCACCGCGATGAACCTCAAGGAGTGGTTCGCCACCGACTGAGCTCGGCAGGAAAAGGGGCCGCCCCGGAGATTTCTCCGGGGCGGCCCCTTTCGAGCGCTCAGCCCGGTACGCCGACCAGCTTGTCCAGCAACGCGGCCAGCGCGTCGGTGTCCATCGGCACCGGCCCGCGCCAGGCCACGATGTCGTCCGGACGCACCAGTACCGCCTCGCCCGGTTCCAGCCCCCACCGCTCGGCCCAACTGCCGTCGGAATCAATCAGCTCCGCCGAGTCGGCATTGCCCAGCTCGGAACCGGCATTGCCCAGCTCGGAATCGGCATCGGCCGGCTCGCCCAGCCGTACCGGCAGGCAGCGCACCGGATGGCCGTACCGCTCGCGGGGCAGGCCGTCCCGCAGGTCGGCCGGCGCCGCGCCGGCCACGAACAGCTGCCAGTGGCGTCCGAGCAGATCCAGCACCGAACGGCGCCGGCCGGCGCGGGACAGCCAGGCCTGCGGCACTCGCACCCCGGCCACCGCGCGGCCGCTGTCGTCCCACGGCGCGCCGGCCGCGTCGTCGCCGTCGGGCAGCACCGCGTCGGACAGCACCGCACCGGACAGGTAGCGGCCGCCGAAGATCACCGTGGTGTCGGCGATGAGTCCGTCCGGCGGTGGTGTCGGTTGTCCGACCAGCCGCGGCCGGTCCTTGGACCGCAGCACCGCCTGCTCCACGGTCGCGGCGGCCACCGGCCGCCGCTCGGCCTCGTAGGAGTCCAGCAACTGCTCGTTGCCGGTGCGCAGCACCGCGGCCAGCTTCCAGGCGAGGTTGTGCGCGTCCTGCACCCCGGTGTTGGAGCCGAACGCCCCGGTCGGCGGCATCAGGTGCGCGGCGTCGCCGATCAGCAGCACCCGGCCGGCCCGCCAGCGCTGCGCGGTCCGTCCGGCGGCCTCCCAGGGCAGCACCGAGCGGATGGTGACCGGCAACTCCGGCAGCCCGGCCGCGGCCCGGACCAGCGCGATGCAGCGTTCGGCCGGGAAGTCCGCCGGCTGCTCCTTGGCCGGGTCGAAGGGCACGTGCAGCATCCACCTGGTGGCGTTGTCCACCGGCAGCAGCGCGCCCCGGACGTGCTTGTTGATCACGTAGCCGAGCACGAACCGGCGATCGCCGAGCGCCTCGGCCAGCTCGGCGGAGAAGTAGATGTTCAGGTAGTGCGCCAGGGTGCCCGGCCCGGACAGCTCGATGCCGAGCCGGCCGCGGATCGCGCTGTCCGCCCCGTCGGCGGCGATCAGGTACCGGGCCCGCACCGCGACCGGTCGGCCGGTTCCGTTGGCCGGCTCGATCCGCGCGGAGATCCCGCCGTCCCGTTCGGCGTAGTCGGCCAGCCTGGTGCCGAACCGCAGGTCGGCGCCGCGCCGGGCGGCCTCGTCGCGCAGCAGCGGCTCCAGCTCGTCCTGGTCGCACATGCACCAGCCGGTCGGGCTGTGCTCGGACAGGTCGGCGTGCACGCCGGACAGGTACGGCTGGTCCAGCTTGGCCAGCACCTCGCCGGTCAGCGCGGTCATCGCCTCGATGCCCTCGTTGGCCGCCAGCGCCCGGGCCGAGGCGGTGGACCGCACCTGCTGCTCCAGCCCCTCGGCCCGCAGCAGCTCCATGGTGCGCGGGCTCACGCCGCGCGCCCGCGGGTGCACCGAGGTGCCCGGATGCCGCTCCACCAGCATCGTGCGCACGCCGTGCCCGCGCAGGAACACCGCCATCGCCAGCCCGGTCAGGCCGCCACCGACCACCAGCACCTCGGTCTGCTCTTCCCGGTCCATTCCGGCCGGGCGCGTTGTCGCTGCCACCGTGCACCTCCGCTCCATCGCCAACCGTCTTTCATGCCCACCGTCGCCCTCCACGGTCGGCCCCGGTGATCGAGGCTCGCTCCATGCCCGGTTGAGGTGGCCGGCCCAGGCTGGTGGCGCGCAGCCGCAACGCGCGCCACGCCGTATGGGAGGAACGATGCAAGCCACTGCCACCGGTCGGCGCCGGAACGCCACCGGGCCCAGCCTGACCAGCCGGCTGCTGCGATCGGCAGCCACCACCGAGGGCGTGCACAGCCTGGCCGAGGTGCGCCGGTGGCTGGCCGAGCGGAAGGCGGCGAACTCCTTCCGGGTACAGCGCGTCCCGCTGGACGAGCTGAGCTCCTGGCACACCGACCCGGCGACCGGCAACATCGTGCACGACTCGGGCCGGTTCTTCTCGATCGAGGGGATCTCGGTGCGCACCGATTTCGGAGCGGTGCCGCACTGGACCCAGCCGATCATCCGCCAGCCCGAGGTGGGCGTGCTGGGCATTATGGTGCGCGAGATCGACGGCATCCTGCACCTGCTCATGCAGGCCAAGATGGAGCCCGGCAACGTCAACGTGGTGCAGCTGTCGCCGACCGTGCAGGCCACCCGCAGCAACTACACCCGGGTGCACCACGGCTCGGCCACGCCGTACCTGGAGTACTTCGCCCGCAGCCGGCAGGCCACCGTGCTGGTGGACGCCCTGCAGTCGGAGCAGGGCGCCTGGTTCCTGGCCAAGCGCAACCGGAACATGGTGGTCGAGGTGGCCGACGAGGTGCAGGTGCAGCCGGATCACTGCTGGCTGACCCTCGGCCAGGTGCACACGCTGCTGTTGGAGGACAACTGCGTCAACATGGACGCCCGCACGGTGCTGTCCTGCCTGCCGGTAACGCATGAGGTGACCGACCCGGACTCCGGCGCGCTGCACACCACCGACGAGCTGCTCAGCTGGTTCGCCGAGGCCAAGACCCGCTACGACGTCCAGAGCAGCCCCATCCCGCTGGCCGAAGTGGCCGGCTGGCAGCGCTACCCGGACCGGATCTCGCACGGTTCGGGGCGCTACTTCGACGTGATCGGGGTTTCGGTGCGGGCCAGCAGCCGCGAGGTGACCGCGTGGTGCCAGCCGCTCATCGCGCCGCGTGAGGTCGGCGTGGTCGGTTTCCTGGTGCGCCGGTTCTGCGGCACCCTGCACGTGCTGATCCGGTCCCGGGTCGAGGCCGGCTACCGCGACGTGGTGGAGCTGGCGCCGACCGTGCAGTGCGCGCCGGGCAACTACGGCCCGGACAGCGCCGACCGCCCGCCGTACCTGGATCTGATGTATGCCGCGCCGGAGGAGCGGGTGCTCTTTCGCACCCGGCAGTCGGAGGAGGGCGGCCGGTTCTACCACGCCCAGAACGACTACCTGCTCATCGACGCCCCGGCCGACCTGATGCCGGTGGAGGGCTCGGACTACCGCTGGGTGAGCGTGGCCCAGCTCTCGGCGCTGGTCCGGCACAGCTACTACCTCAACATCCAGGCCCGCAGCCTGCTGGCCTGCCTGAACAGCATCGGTGGCTGAGCGGCCAGCCGCCGGCCCGGTGCGGATCGGCGTGCTGGGCGCGGCCGCCATCGCCCGGCGCAAGATGCTGCCGGCCGTCCTTGGCGAGCCAACCGCGGAACTGGTCGCGATAGCCAGCCGCAGCCTCGACCGGGCCGGGGCGCTGACCGCGGAGTTCGGCGGCGAGCCGGTGGCCGGCTATCCGGCGCTGCTGGCCCGCGACGACCTGGATGCGGTCTACCTGCCGCTGCCGACCGGGCTGCATGCGCACTGGGCCCGGCAGGCGCTGCTGGCCGGCAAGCACGTGCTGGTGGAGAAGCCGCTCACCCCGTCGCTGGCCGAAGCCCGCGACCTGGTCGAGCTCGCCCGGCAGCGCGGGCTGCAGCTGAGTGAGAACTTCGCCTTCGTCGAGCACGCCCAGCACCGGCAGGTTCGCGAGCTGCTGGAGTCCGGGGTGCTCGGCGAGATTCGCTCGATCTCGGCCGAGTTCGGCATCCCGCCGCTGCCGGCCACCGACATCCGCTACGACCAGGCCCTCGGCGGCGGCGCCCTGCTGGATACCGGCGTGTACCCGATCCGGGCGGCCACCATGCTGCTCGGCCGCGGGCTGGAGGTCGCCGGCAGCGTGGCCTTCCGGCCGTACGGGGCCTCGGTCGACCTGGCCGGCAGCGCGCTGCTGTCCACCCCGGACGGAACGAGCGCCACGCTCGGCTTCGGTTTCGTGCACGCCTACCGCTGCGCCTACACCGTCTGGGGCAGTGCCGGGCGGCTGAGCGTCGAGCGGGCGTTCACCGCACCGGCGGGGCTGGTGCCGGTGGCCACCCTGCACACCGCCGACGGCGACCGGCGGCTGCCGCTGGCCGCCGACGACCAGTTCGGCCGCCAGCTGCGCCGGTTCGCCGCCGCCGTCCGGGCGGGTGAGCGACCCTTCGACGCCGAGATCCTGGAGCAGGCCAGGCTGCTGGAGGCGGTCGGCCGGTGCTCCGGCGTGCTGGCCGATCGCGGCTGAGTCAAGCAGCGGCTGAGGAAATCACCGCATACCTGGCGGCATCGGCACAACCAATATAGCCTCAGGAGAGTAATCTCCGTTAGAGAGATGAAGGAGGGTGGAGATGAAACCGCTGAAGGACCACGACAAGATTTTCCAGCAGGCGCGGGAGCAGTACGCCGAGGCGCTGACGGCCGACATCGTGCAGGGCGCGGAGGCCAAGATGCGCGAGTGGAACGCCCGGGGTGGCATGCCCCGGCTGCTGAAGCTGAAGAACCGCGTCCGGCGTGGCCTGCACCTGTCGCACTGACCGAGCACGCACGCCGCGGCCCCGACCGGAATCCGGTCGGGGCCGCGCAGGCGAGGGGCGGCTCTACACGGCGCCGCGCACACCCAGCTCGCCGCGCCGGATGGCGGCCCGGTTGGCGTGCTCGGCGTCGGGCCAGCGCTGGCTGACGCCGAGCACCGCCTGGTGCAGCCGCTGCACGTCCGGGCTGGGTTCCAGGCCGAGGTCGCGCTGCAGCATCCGGCGCAGGTTCTGGTAGGCGGCCAGCGCGTCGGCCCGCCGGCCGGCCAGATGCAGGGTTTCGATCAGCTGACCGTGGAACCACTCGTGCAACGGGTGCTGGCGTACCAGCACCTGCAACTCAGGGATCAGCTCGCGGTGATGCCCGCAGGCCCGGTCCGCCTCGATGCGCATTGCCAGCGCCCGCAGCCTGGCCTCGTTGAGGTGCACCACGTGCACGCCGAGCAGCTCGCCCACCGTCACGTTCTCCAGCACGTCGCCGCGCCACAGCTCCGACGCCTCGCGTAGCACGGCCGCGGCCTCGGCATGCCGGGATTCCCTCATCAGCCGTTCGCCGGCTTTGAGCAGCCGCTCAAAGCGCAGCGCATCCACGTCGTTCTCATCCACCCGCAGCACATAACCGGTGGAACGTGTCTGCAAGGTATCCGCGGATGCGGCACCGAACTCCACGTCCAGCAGCCGGCGCAGGTGATAGATGTAGGTCTGCACGGTGGTGCTGGCGCTGCGGGGCGGCGTGGCGCCCCAGAGCTCCTGCGTGATCATGCCGAACGTGACGACGTGGTTGGCGCGTACCAGCAGCAACGCCAGCACCTGGCACAACTTCGGCGCGCCCGGCGTGACGAGGCGCGTGTCGTCCTCGATCTCCAGCGTGCCAAGCATGTTGAACCGCAAGTAATTCACCCCTCGAACCTCTGTGGCGCACGACGCGATGTAGCGAGGGAGCCGAGGGCACGCCGCAGCGCTCCTCGCTCACTCAGGAAACGGGCTTCTTACGTGCTCCTACTCGTTATGCCACACAGCCGAATGACCATACAGCCCGAAATCGAGCGAAGTATATGAATCATTGCTGTATAGCATGTCCTGGGTCAATTGAGGGCAAGCTGCATAGCCATAAGTGCGCAGCATCGCCATAATTACCCAGCCGGCGGTTTTGACTGCCCGACCGGCTCGAGAGCGGAGATATTGAACCGCAGTCATTTGCCGCCCGAACGAGGTCTCCCGCCGGCGAGCCGATTCCATACACACACCTCATGGACCTGGTTGGAAGTACCCTTAAAGGAAGAATCCGACAACAAGGTCGATCCGCACTCAAAGACAGCTAGATCTGTGCGCAGTCCACTACTCTCCGCGTTCGACCCGAGGCGGCGGCCGGCGCGGGCTCAGGAGGTGTGCAGCGGAACCGGCAACTGGGTGTGCAGGTGGATCAGATTGACCTCGAGCAGCAGCTGCCGGCGGGCCAGCACCTCGGCCGGGCTGCCCTCGGCCACGATCCGGTGGGCTTCGGAGAACACCACGCACCGGTCGGCGAGCCTATCCAGGCTGTCCAGGTCGTGGGTGGCCAGCACGATGGTCTTGCCGGCCTCGGCCAGATCCTCGATCAGGCCGGTCAGCCACTCCGCGGTGCGCGGGTCGAGCGCCGCCGTCGGCTCGTCGAACAGCAGCACCTCGGGGTTCATGGCCAGCACCGTGCCGATCGCGACCCGCTTCTTCTGGCCGCCGGAGAGCTGGAACGGCGCCCGGTCGGCCAGCTCCTCGATCTCCAGCAGCGCCAGCACGTCCTCGACCCGCCGGCCCACCTCGGCCCGGTCCAGGCCGAGCTGCAGCGGCCCGAAGGCCAGCTCCTCCCGCACCGTAGGGGAGAACACCTGGGCGTCGCTGTTCTGGAAGACGAAGCCGATCCGGGAGCGGAAGCCGGCGTTGAGCTGCTCGTCCTCCAGGCTGTCCTCGGTGACCGGCTCGCCGTAGGCGGTGAACGTGCCGGCGGACGGGAAGATCAGCCCGTCCAGGATCTTGAGCAGGGTGGACTTGCCGCAGCCGTTGGCACCCAACAGCGCCAACTTCTCACCGCGGTGCACGGTCAGGTCGACGCCGTCCAGCGCGACGAAGCGGTCCAGGTAGCTGTAGTGGACGTCCCGGCAGGTGAGGATCGGCTCGCCGAGCGGCCGCCGCGGCGGCCGGCCGTGCATCGACTCGGCGTGGCTGTGCCGGATCTGCTGGACGTGCACGTGCTCGCCGTCAGCCACCGAGCATCCTCTCCCCGACCAGCAGGACGGTGGCCAGCACGGCGGCGGCCAGCACGAACAGCAGGTCGGCGCCGCCGGGCCGCGGCTGGGCCAGCACCCGGGCCTCACCGCGGTATCCGCGCGAGGTCATCGCCTGGTGCACCTCCTCGGACATGGCCATCGTCCGTCCGAGCAGCGCACCGGCCGAGGCCGCCACGAACGCCCGGGCGCCCCGGTCGTGCTTCTCGGTGCCGATCGTCCGGGCCGCCCGCGCCTGGTACATGTCGGTGACCGAACCGAGCAGCAGGAACAGGTAGCGGTAGGCCATCCCGATCACCAGGATGAACATCCGGGGCACGCCGAGGGTGCGCAGCGAGGCGAGCAGCCGGGTCCAGGGCGTGGTCAGCGCGAGCAGCACCACCAGGCTGATCGAGGACGCCACCCGGCAGACCACCAGCCCGGCCGAGGTGAGGCCCTGGCTGGTGAAGCCCTCGGCATGGCCGTGCCAGTGCCACAACACCAGCACCACGTGCCCACCGGTCACCACGCTGAGGGTGGCTGGGATCAGCACGATCCCGGTGAAGATCGGCACGAACAGCCACACCCGCTTGAGGAAGAAGCGCACCGACAGCCGGCTGGCCGCGGCCAGCACCAGGCTGAGCGCGTAGAGCACCAGCAGGGCCGGGATGGTGCGCAGGAAGGCGCCGGCCACCACCAGCCCGAGCAGGCCGACCACCTTGGCCCGCGGATCCAGCCGCTGCAGCAGGCCGGGCGCCGAGCTGGTGTCGTCGGAGAAGATCACCTGGCGCAGCAAGTCGGCTCCGCCGGTCAGCGTCTTCTGCACGTAGGAGCCCTTGCGCCGCTTGCCGATGCAGCCGCACGGACACAGCGCGGCGTCCTTGGCCAACAGCCAGTCCGGCGTGGCCGTCGCCGGCATCAGCGTGGCCCGGTCACGACAACACCTCGGCCGGCTCGGCCGGCTGGGAATCGGCATCGGCCGGCTGGGAATCGGCATCGGCCGGCTGGGAATCGGCATCGGCCGGCTGCGACCGGCGGAGCCGGACCGCCAGCCAGCTCACCCCGAACACCACGATCGCGATCACCGCGATCCCGACCAGCGCCGAGAGCAGGTAGCCGAGCGCCGGATGGGCGTCGTTGCTGAAGTCGTAGCCGGAGAACAGCGCGTGGTGCCAGAAGCCGTTGTATCGCTGTAGCCCGCTCGGCACCGCGGACAGGTGCGTCTTCTTCAGATCGAGGCTGTCCGGGGCGTTCTCCCCGAACGCGCCGCCGGGAGCGAGCAGGCCGATCGGGGTCAGCAGCGCCATCAGCGCCACCGCGGTGACCGCAAGCTGGATCGGCTTGAATCGGCCGGTGCGGCGGACGTCGGCCTGCTCGATCGGCACGTTCGGGTGATTGGTGCGCAGCAGCGGCAGGTTGGCCCGCTGCAGATAGGCGATCACCCCGCCGGTCAGCGCCGCCTCCGCCAGCCCGGCCACCGTCAGGTGCGCCAGCATCATCGCCGGCAGCGCCTGGGACAGGTGGTAGGGCGAGTACAGCGGCATCCCCTGGGCGTTGTGGAACAGGTCGGGCTGGATGCCCAGCTCGAAGCCGCAGGCAACCGCGGCGGCGTTCAGCCCGACGTAGCCGCCGACAGCGGCGGCGGCCACCCGGCGCCCGGAGGTCAGCGCGGACCGTCCGGCGATCAGCCGGTAGACCCCGTAGCCGACGAAGGGCAGCACGATCGCCATGTTGAAGACGTTCACGCCGTAGACCAGCACCCCGCCGTCGCCGAACAGCAGGGCCTGGAAGGCCAGCGCCACGCTGACCGCGATCAGCCCGGCCCACGGCCCCAGCAGCACCGCCACCAGCACGCCGCCGATGGCGTGGGCGGTGGTGCCGTCCGGGATCGGGATGTTGAACATCATGATCAGGAAGCACATCGCCGACAGCATGGCCAGCGTCGGCACCTGCCGGTTGCGCACCCGGCCGCGGACCCTGCGGGAGGAGATGGCGACCATCGGCGCGGCCAGCGCGTACCCCACCGCGCAGGTGGCCGGTGACAGGTAGCCATCAGGTATGTGCACGCACGCTCCCCCGCGTCGAGTTGGCTCCAGTCTGGCCTTGTTGCCAGTAGTTTGCAATAGCGCCAGCTGCGGGGTAGCGGCCTGACGGGATTATTCGCAATTCTGATTATCGGATATTCGCCATGAATGCGTCTTGTAGCATCCGGACACTGTTATCGCCGATATCCGCTGATGCAATTCGGTGATGGCCGCGGGGATGGCCACCGCTCCCTTATCCGCTTCGACCTGCCGGTAATGAGTTGCAGACAACGACTTCGGGTTCGCGCCCTCCGGACGTGAGAGCGCGGTCAGTTGCCGAGCAGCTTGATCAGCAGCTGCCGGAGGGTCTCCCGCTCCTCAACGGACAGGTTCACCAGGAACCGCTCGTGCAGTTCGGCGGTGAGTTCGTTCAACTCGGTCAGCCGGTCCCGGCCGGCCGGAGTCAGGTAGAGCGCGAACATCCGCCGATCGGCGCCCCGCCTGCGCTCCACCAGGCCGGCGTCCTCCAGGTCGTCGGTCAGCGCGACCACCGTGGTGCGGTCGATGCGCAGCCGCTCGCCCACGCCGCGCTGGTTCTGGCCGGGCTCGGCCGCGATCGCGCTCAGCACGGTCAGGTGCCGGATGGTCAGCCCCTGCGGTTGCAGCATTTGCTCGGCCAGGCCGGTGACCCGCTGGGCCGCCGTGCGTAGCAGGAAGGCGTGCCAGAGCGGGGTGGCCGGCGACGGATCCCGCGGCAGCGAGCCATCCGGCGCGAAATCGGGCGTTTCGATGGTGCTCACAACCGGACCCCTGTCGGTCTGCTGCCGGGCGCTGCTGGCCACGACGCTCGATCTTGCAAGCGCCGTCAGCTTACGACGGGACGCAGGCTGTTGACGACGCTCTGAGTGCGCATGAGCACTGACCGTTATGGGCACGAGCTGCCGGACGGTGCGGAGCGACACTCGGTAACGGCCGGCTGCGCCCGGCAAGATGGACGGGTGCGTGAACTTGCCGAGGTCGCCGACGGGGTGCTGGTGGCCACCAGCCGCAGGTATGCCACCACCAGCACGGTGGTGGTCAGCGGCGACCAGGCGGTGCTGGTCGATCCGGCCTGGGAACCGGACGAGTTGGCCGGCCTGGCCGACGCGGTGCAGGCGCGTGGCCTGACCGTCGCCGCCGGCCTGGCCACCCACGCCCACCATGACCACCTGCTCTGGCACCCCCGGTTCGGCGACGTGCCGCGCTGGGCATCCCGCCAGACGGTGCGGCTGGCCACCGAGCACCGCGCCGAGTTGCTGGCCGCGCTGGGTCCGGACTGGCCGGCGGAGCTGGCCGAGGTGTTCGGCCTGCTCAGCGTCGCCGAGCCGGATCCGCTCGGCGCCGCCGAGGATCCGATCGTGCTGGTGGTGCACGACGGGCACGCCCCCGGCCACAGCGCGCTGTGGCTGCCCGCTCGCCGGGTGCTGCTGGCCGGTGACATGCTCAGCGACCTGGAGTTGCCGCTGCCGCACGACCCCGACGACCTGGGTGCCTACCTGGCCGGGCTGGAGCTGCTCGCGCCGTACGTCGCTCGGGCCACGGTGCTGGTGCCCGGCCACGGCACGCCTACCGACGACCCGGCCAGCCGGATGGCGGCCGACCGGAACTACCTCACCGCGCTGATCGCCGGTGCGGATCCGCGCGACGAGCGCTGCGCCAATCCTCAGATGGCCGAGGTGCACGAGCACAACGTGCAACTGGCGCTGCGGTACCGGGCCGGATAACGGCCGGCTCAGCCCAGCTCGTCCAGGTCCGCCCTGGCGTCGGCCACCGCCCGCTCGGCACGTTCGACGGCCCGGGCGGCGCGCCGGTGCTCCCGCTCGGCCGCCTTGGTCGCCTTCGCCGCGCGGTCGGACTCCTTGCGCGCGGTCGCCAACTGCTTCTGCAACTCCTCGATCCGGCCGGCCAGCTCGCGCTGGCTGGCCCGCGCCGCATCCAGCTCCTCGATCGCGGAGTCGAGGTTGTCCAGCGCCGCGGTGTGCGCCTGCTCGGCGCGCGCCAGCTCCCGCTCGGCCGGCTTGCGGGCGGCGTCCCGCTTGGCGGCTTCCTGCTCGGCGGCACCCTCCCCGGCGGCCTTGCCGCCGTCCCTGCCTCCGGCGGCTTTGCCATCGGCCTTGGCCCGCCGTTCGGGCAGGTCCGGCACCGCCGCCAGCCGGCGCGGCACCGCCACCGCGTCGCCGATGTCCACCGCGCCGAAGCCGGAGTAGCTGAGCGTGGCGGTGAGCCGGCCGGACAGCACCGCCTGCTCCGCCACCTCGTCGGCGATGGCGGCCTCGAAGGTGGCACGCACCTGGTCCAGCACGCTGTCGGTGACCGAGCGCCGGGACGCCTTGCGGGCCAGCGTGGTGAGCTTTCCCAGCACCTGCTGGCGGCGCTCGGACAGCTTGCGCAGCTCGGTACCCCGCAGGTGCCGGTGCGCGTCCCGCAATCCCTCGGCCAGCTCGGACAGCTCGGCCAGGGCCGCCGGCTGGTCGCGCACCAGCGCGTTGACCAGTGCCGCTGCCTGCACCGGCTTGCGCAGTTTGCCGATCTGGCCGGCCAGCTCCCGGTCGCCGTCCGACCGGGCCTGCGCGGCCAGTTCGGTCCGGCGCTTGCTGAAACCGTCGAGTTCGTCGGGTGCCAGCGCGTAGAGCTGGTCGGCGGCGGTGTCCAGATCCATCTCGCCGGCCCGACCGCTAGCCGAGCTGCTTGCCGAGGTGGCGCGCCAGCGGCTGTCCGGCATAGTGCCCGAACGCCGGGACGTCGCGGTAGCCGGCGGACTGGTATAGCGCCAGCGCCTCCGGCTGCCTGGAGCCGGTCTCCAGCAGCAACCAGCGCATGCCGTGCTCGGCGGCGTGGCGTTCCAGGTGGGCCAGCAGGGCGCGGGCGAATCCGGCACCGCGCATCGGCGTGGTCACGTACATCCGCTTGAGCTCAGCGGCGGGGTGGGCCCAGCGGGTCGCCTGGTCCTCGGCCGGCAGCCGGCGCCAACCACCCATCGCCACCGGGGCGCCGTCGCAGTAACCGACCGCGAACGAACCGTCCGGCGGATCGAACTGGCCGGCCTCGATCAGGGCCTCGTCCGGTCCGCCGTAGCGGACGACGTACTCGGCCTGCACCTCGGCGATCAGCCGGCTGGCGTCCGGGTGGCGGTAACCGACGTCGCGGATCTCCAGTTGCGCCATACCGGCATTCTGCTGCATGCCCGCCGGTGCCAGGGACGTCCGGTTTCTGAGCGCATCTATCGCTCACAGTGACAAGACAATCACCTTTGGTCATAGGCAAAAACCGGATCACTAACCAGGACTTGACATGAAGTCCGCGTTAGGGGATTGTTCGACTGTGCCGCCTGTCGATGGCGGCCGGGTGAGCGATGATCCGCCGGGCAACCTTGGTCGCCACGGCCCGGCGGGGAGCAGGGCGAAACCGGCACCCGCGCGGAAGAGGTACGGGGGGCCATGCGATGTTCGGCGACGGTGGAGGCCGGGTTGCCGGGGCGGCCAGCACCAGTGAGGTCCACTAGCGACGCGGCCGTCGCCGGTGCTCAGCCGAGCCACGGTCACGGCGGGTGGGAGCCGGTGCCTGTCGAACCGGCCGGCACCGCGAGTGCTGCGGCGGCACGGAGGCCCCGGCGGGCGGCCTGGCCCACGCTGACCTACACGCTGCTGGCGCTGCTGGGCGTGCTCGGCGTGCTGCTGCTGACCGGCAGCGGCAACGGCGCCGGAGCTCGATTCGGCCTGCGTGCCAGCCCGTCGGAGATCTCGCTGACCGCTGGCGACAGCGCCCCGGTCGTCGTGACGCTGACGTCCGAGCACGGCTTCGACGCCACCGTGACGCTGTCCACCAGCAGCCTGCCGCCCGGCGTGCAACTGGACCTGGATCAGCGCGCGGTCGCGGTCCCGGCCGACGGGCAGCCGGTGGTCGTGTCCGGCCAGCTGCGCACGAGCGACACCGTGGCGGCCAGCACGGTGGGCATCGAGGTGCTCGGCCGCTCCGGCAAGGCCACCGAGTCCAGCCTTCTCGAGTTGCACATCCAACCCGCCAGCCTGACCGACCCGGCCTCGCCGCCGGCGCCAGTGGTGTCCGGCGTGGAGCGGGCCAGCTTCACCGTCTCCGGCAATCCGCGCGGCATGCTCCGTCCCGGCGGCGCGCTGCCGATCGACCTGCGGCTGGTGAACGCCAATCCGTTCGAGCTGAACGTGCAGAGCCTCACGGTCACGGTGGCCGCCACCAGCAAGCCGGCCTGCGCGGCGAACAACTTCGTCGTGGTGCCCTACCGCGGCGGCTACCCGCTGCTGTTGCCGGCCGGCAACAGCAGCACGCTGTCCTCGCTGCGGGTGCCGGCCAGCCGCTGGCCACAACTGCGGATGCGCAACCTGCCGACCGCCAAGGCGTGCATCGGCGCGACGGTGCGACTGCGTTACGCCGGATCGGGCTCCGGCAACTGAACCTGCCGGCCGGCGGTGCAGCGATCCCCGCCGGCCGGCAGCACTACCGAATCAGCTCAGCGTCAGGGCGGTGTCGTCCACCACGAACGAGGTCTGCAGCTGGTTGCCCTCGACGCCAGTGAAGCTGATCGTCACCGTCTGGCCGGCCAGCGAGGAGACGTTGAAGCTCTTCAGCGCGTACCCGCTGTTGTGGTTGAGGTTCGAGTAGGTCGCCAGGGTGGTCGAGCCGGCCTTGACGGTCAGCTTGTCGTAGGCGGTCGTCGTGGTCGTCTCGGCGGTGTCGATGTGCAGGTAGAACGACAGCGTCGCCGAGCAGCCGGCCGGAATGGTCACCGACTGGGTCAGCGTGTCGGTGGTGGTCACGCCGTAGCCGTCCAGCCAGGCGTCCCAGCTGCCGCTGTGCGCCGGCTCGTTACTGCTGTTGGCGATCACGTTGGTGCTGGCCGTCCACGGCGAGGCGCTGCCGGTCTCGAAGCCGGGGTTGCCGAGCTTCTGCCCGGAGCAACCGCCGCCCGAGGTGCCGACCGTCCAGGCGAACGTGGCCGATCCGGTGGCTCCGGTGGCATCCCGGGCGGTCGCGGTCACCGAGTAGCTGCCGGCGGAGGTCGCGGTGCCGGAGATCAGGCCGGACGAGCTGATCGACAGCCCGGGCGGCATTCCGGTCGCCGACCAGGTGTAGGGCGACGTGCCGCCGCTGGCCGACAGCTGCAGGCTTGCCGAGCTGCCGGTGGTGGTGCTCTGCGAGCCCGGGTTGGCCACGGTGACCGAACCGGTGCCGCCGCCGGAACCGCCGCTGGCCAGCCACTCGGTGCCGTTCAGCATCACCGTCGAGTCGGTGCCGGACGGGTCGTTCCAGCCGTTGAACAGGGTGTTGCCGGACTGCCCGGTGCCGTCGTCGATGGCCGAGGAGTCACCGATGAACATCACCCGGCCGGAGCCGAAGGTGGAGGTGGCCACCGCCACCCCGGTGCTTCCGGAGGAGGAGTAGCCGCTGCGGTAGATCTCCCCGCGAGCCGAGGAGTTGTCCGTCTTGTGCAGGGTCACCGTGGTGCCGTCGCGCAGGATGGTTCCGGTCGCCGTGCCGAACGGCCCCCGGATGATCGGGTCGGAGCCGGCGGTCGAGCCGATCACGTTCGGGTTCTCGTTGGCGATGTCGAGCACGTCGATGGAGAAGCCGAACGGGTCGGTGGAATCCACCGAGTTGTTGGTCATCAGGTCGTTGAGGACCTTGACCGAGTCCGCACCGTCGTTGTTGCGGTCGCTGCCGTTGTGGTCGGAGATCATGAACAGCCCGCCGCCGTTCTGCACGAAGTTCATGATCGCGGTCTTCTCCGACGCGGTGAGCAGGATGTTCGGCTCCGGCAGCACGAAGGCGTTGAAGTTCTTCAGGTCCAGCGAACCGCTGGTTCCGTAGGTGATGCTGTTGCCGGACGGCAGCGTCTTCAGCGAATACCGGCCGGTCTTCTGCAACCCGACCCCCCAGGCCGAGATGGCGCCGGTCCAGGAGGTCTCGGAGGTCGGATTCGAGTTCTGGGCCAGCGGATCCGGCTGCGAGGTGGAGATGATCCAGTCGGCGTTGCCGGCGGTCTCGGCCAGCGTGTTGTCGAACAGCACCTTGTACGGCGTGGCTGCCTGGGCAGCGGGTGCCGTGCTCACCAGCGATGCGGCGGTCAGCGCCGCCGCTCCCGTTACCACCGCCAACGCTGCCCCGCCTAGCCGCCGCGACAGCCGCGCAGGCTTAATCCGCATCACAAAACCTCCGATTGGCCCGAGTGCCCGATTTATTGATCTTGGCGCACTGTAGAGCCTTTAGAGTTGTGTAGCGGTTAAGTAAGCGTTTGCTCGAAATCCTATGTTTTCGCTATGCGTCCTGGCTTCGGCGGGGGCGCTACAGCTCGATGCTCTCCCCCGCCACCAGCGGCCTGTACTCCGTCCCGTAGGCCTGTCCGACCCGGCCGACCTGGCTGCCGTAGAGGGTCCGGCCGGCATCGGCCAGCAGCGCATCGTGAATGCCCACCGCCCGCGGCGCCCGCACCGCCACCGTGTAGTCGATGGTCTCGGCCAGCTTCGCCCACGGCGCGTTGATCGGCACCAGCGCCAGTTCCACCGACGCGGTAGGCACGATGTAGGAATCGCCCGGGTGGTAGACGGTGCCCTCCACCAGGTAGGCCACGTTGGCCACCACCGGTATCGAGGAGTGGATCAGCGCGTGCTGGCCGCCGAACGTCCGGATCGGGAAGCCGCCGGCGGTGAACTCCTCGCCCGGTCCGACCGCGGTCAGCCGGTCCGCCAGCCCGGGGATGCCGGACAGCTGGTCGGTCACCGCCTTGGGTGCCCAGATCCACAGGTCGCGGTTACCGGCCGCGACGGCCGCCAGCCGGTCGGCGTCCACGTGGTCGGGATGCTCGTGGGTGATCAGCACCGCGTCGACGCCCTCCAGGGCGGCCTCCACCTCGCTGAACGAGCCGGGATCGATGACCACCGCGCGGTCTTCGTCGGTGATCCGGACGCAGGAGTGGGTGAACTTGGTCAGCAGCATGGTTCCACTCCATCACATCCGGTGGCGAATCTCCGCCCGACGGCGTGGGTAGGGGCCCGGCGGCGTGGGTAGGGGCCCGGCGGCGTGGGTAGGGGCCCGACGGCGTGGGTAGGGGCCCGGCGGCGTGGGTAGGGTCGCAGAGATGGCAGCGGTGATGTGGTTCCGCCGGGACCTGCGGCTGCAGGACAACCCGGCGCTGGCGGCGGCCACCGAGCACGACCGCCGGGTGCTCGGCTTGTTCGTGCTGGATCCGGCCCTGGCCTCGCCGTCCGGCGCGCCCCGGTTGGCGGTGCTGTGCCGGACGCTGGCCGCGCTCGACCGGCAGCTCGGCGGCCGGTTGGTCGTCCGGCACGGCGACCCGCGCGACGTGCTGCCCCGGCTCTGCCGGCAGGTCGAGGCCGATGCGGTGCTACTGCACCGGCGACTACGGCCCGTACGGCAGTCGCCGGGACGAGCGGGTGGCCGACGCGCTCGGCGACCTGCCGCTGCACCGGGTGGGCTCGCCGTACGCGGTGCCGCCGGGCAGCGTCCGCAACGCCGGCGGCGAGAACTTCAAGGTGTACTCGGCCTTCTATCGCGCGTGGCGCGCCCGTGGCTGGCCGAAGCCGGCCGGCTCGGTGCGTCCGGACTGGCTGCCGGCCCACTCCGACGGCATTCCGGCGGAACCCGAACTGCCGGCCGGGCTGCGCCTTCCGGCGGTAGGTGAACCGGCCGCCCGCTCAGCCTGGCGAGCCTTCCTGGCCGACGGCATCGACGATTACGCCGAGCGGCGCGACCGGCCGGATCTGGAGGGCACCTCGCACATGTCGGTGCACCTGAAGTGGGGCACCATCCATCCGCGCACGATGCTGGCGGACCTGGCCGGCCGGCACGAGACCTACCGCAAGGAGCTGGCCTGGCGGGAGTTCTACGCCGACGTGCTGTTCGCCCGGCCGGACTCGGCGCGCGAGTACTACCACCCGGAGCTGCGCGACCTCGGCTACGTCACCGGCAAGCTCGCCGAGCAGCGGTTGGCGGCGTGGGCCGAGGGCCGGACCGGCTATCCCATGGTGGATGCCGGCATGCGCCAACTGCTCGCCGAGGGCTGGATGCACAACCGGGTCCGGATGATCGTGGCGTCCTTCCTGGTCAAGGATCTGCACCTGGAGTGGACGGCCGGTGCCCGGCACTTCCTGCGCCACCTGGTGGACGGCGACCTGGCCAGCAACAACCACGGCTGGCAGTGGGTGGCCGGCTCCGGCACCGATGCCGCGCCGTTCTTCCGGATCTTCAACCCGGTGACGCAGGGCAAGAAGTTCGACCCGAACGGCGAGTACGTCCGCCGCTACCTGCCCGAGCTGGCCAAGGTGCCGATGAGGTACGTGCACGAGCCGTGGCAGAACCCGGACGGGCTGCCGGACGGCTACCCGCCGCCGATCGTGGACCACGCCGAGGAGCGGGCGGCGAGCCTTGCCGACTACCAGCGCATCCGGAATTGAGGGATCCATGGCACCGGAACGGCCGGTTGATAGCGCCCCTGGTGCGGGGATGATCAAGTCCGCGGATCCCCAGCGGCTGCGCTGCGGCATCGTGCTGCGCGTCCAGGAGGATGCCTGCGAGATCCTCTGCGACGGCAAGCTCACCTCGGTTCGCTACGCCATCCCCTTCCCGTCGCCACGAACCGAACGGGTCTCGCCGGGACACCTGGTCGCTGTCGCCACCGCGCCGGACGGCTCGCACGCGGTGGTCTGGCGCTGGTACGACGCCGTGGTGCTCGGGGAGGAGAACGGGCTGATTCGGCTGTGGGAACCCGCGCACGGCGAGGTCCTCGCGCGGCCGCGCCGCATACAGCCGCGGCAGCCGGGAACCCGGGCGTACGCATCCGCCGGACTACCCGGCGCCGAGTGGTGGGTTGCCGGTGCCGCCGCGGCAACGGCGGAGGACGCGCAGGTCGAGCTCGACGAGGTTGAGCGCTTCTGCACCGAACACGACCTCTGGAACGCACTCGGCTAGTCAGACACTGGGCTAGTCAGACACTGGGCTAGTCAGACGCTGGGCTAGTCAGACACTGGGCTAGTCAGGAACGGAGAGCCTGGCGGTGACCGCCTGTCCTGACAGCTCGAATGATCCGTAGTCGCCGACTTCGGTGCATTGACACTTCGTGCGGAGCTGGCCATGCTGTGGACCACCTATCCACTTCTCGGCAGTAATGCAGCCATTGTCCGATCCGACGTCAGCCATCCGCCTGGAGTCAACCGGATCCATTCAGCGTAAGAACCGGAAAGGGCCCACCATGTCGATCATTTCGCTCGCTCGCCGACGCCGACTGCTGACCGCCGCGGCAACGCTGCCACTGGTGATCGGGAGCATGCTGATCACCGGTAGTGGTACTGCCAATGCGAGCACCTGCTGGCAACCGGCGTGGACGGACAAGGACAAGTCCGGGTCCGGCACGGTGACGAATGCGCCGACGGCAATGCACGTCGGAGCGGACGGCAGCTGTCAGGTGATCGAGGAGATCTATCCGGGCGCGACGCTCTACTACCACTGCTTCGTGATCAACAGTGCCGGCCACCAATGGACCAACGCGCGGATCGCGGGGTCCAATATCAGCGGCTGGATTTACAGCGCGTACCTCAACGACGGTGGGTCAAACTACTTCTGCTGAGCCGTAATCCCGGCCCAGTCGGACTAGCGCCGGCCGGTTGCCGCTCAGCCGACCGGTTGGCTGTCGCTCAGCCGGCTGGTCGGCTGTCGTCCGCCGCCTGGCCGGCGGGGAGCAGCCGGCTGGCGTCGTAGCGCCAGAACGGGCGTACCAGCATCGCCGCGATCAGCACGCCGGCCGCGCAGAGCAGGCCGCCGCCCACCCAGGATGCGGTCACCCCGGCGGTCGCGGCGGTGGCACCGGCCCGCAGGTCGCCCAGCCGCGGACCGCCGGTGACCACCACCACGAAGACGCCCTGCATCCGGCCGCGCATCTGGTCTGGGGCGTAGGTCTGCAGGATGGTCTGCCGGTAGACCGCGCTGACCAGGTCGGCGGCGCCGGCCAGCGCCAGCATCAGCACCGCCAGCCACAGCGCGTGCGCCAGCCCCGACACCGTCACGCAGATGCCCCAGCCGACGATGGCCAGGGTCAGCGCAACCCCCTGCCGGCGCACCCGGCCGATCCAGCCGCTGGACAGCCCGGCCAGCACCGCGCCGATCGCGATGGCCGCGTACAGCGGCCCGACCTGGCCGTGCCATCGCTCGGCCGCCACCTGCGGGTACAGCGCCCGCGGCATCGCGAACACCATGGCGACGATGTCCACCACGAACGACATGAGCAGCACCGGGCGGACCACGATGAAGGCCAGGCCGTCGAAGACCGAACGCAGCCCCGGCGCGCCGCTGCCCGGCTCGGGCGGGATCGGCGGCAGCCGCAGCGCCGCGTACAGGGCCAGGGTGAACAGCACCGCATCCACGGCGTAGGCGTAGGAAAAGCCGTGCTGGCGGGTGACCAGCACCCCGGCGATCAGCGGACCGACCACCTGGCCGACGTTGCTGGTGGTGAAGGTCAGGGTGTTCGCGGCCGGCACCAGCTCCGGTGGCACGATCCGCGGCACGATGGCTCCCCGAGCCGAGGAGGCGACCGCGAAGAAGCCCGACTGGACGGCGACCAGCAGCAGGATCACCGGCACGCTGTTCAGGCCGAGCAGGGTCTGTCCGAGCAGCCCCAGGGTCACTAGCCAGGCTCCGATCGAGCTGACCAGGTACAGCAGCCGGCGGTCGATGACGTCGGCCACCGCGCCGCCCCACAGGCCGAAGCCGACCAGCGGCACCAGGCCGACCAGGCCGACCAGGCCCACCTGCAGCGACGACCCGGACAGCGCGTACACCTGCACCGGCACCGCGACCTGGGTCAGCATCGCGCCGATGAACGAGGTGCCCTGCCCGAGCACCTGCCGGCGGAACGGCGCGATGGCCATCGGCCGGGTGTCGATGGCGTGGTTGCGCAGCAAGCCGCGCGGGGTGCGGCCGCCGCGCCCGCCGCGTCGAGGCGGTGGCTCGGTGACCGCCGCCGGCCCGGTGAGCGCCGGATCCGGTTCGGTCACGGAGCCAGGCGCTCGACGTGCCAGCCGGCGCCCGCGCTGCCGTCGGCGGGCACCTGGCGGAACCGCAGCCGGTCGTGCAACCGGAACTGCCGGCCCTGCCAGAACTCCGCTTCGATCACCTCGATCCGGTAGCCGCCCCAGTGCGGCGGCGGCGGGATGGGCTCGTCGCCGAACCGGGCGGTCACCTCGGCCAGCAGCTCGTCCAGCTCCCGACGGTCGGCCAGCACCTCCGACTGCGGGGACGCCCAGGTGGCCAGCTGGGAACCGCGGGGGCGGCTGGCGAAGTAGGCCTCCGTCTCGGCCCGGCTGACCTTGCTCACCGGCCCGCGCAGCCGCACCTGGCGTTCGGCCGGCAACCAGGCGAAGACGGCCGCGGCGACCGGATGCTCGGCCAGCTGCCGGCCCTTGGCCGAGGTGTAGTTGGTGTAGAACACCACGCCGCGGTCGTCGAAGCCGCGGGCCAGCACGGTGCGCACGTCCGGCCGTCCGGCCTCGTCGACGGTGGCCACCTGCATCGCGTTCGGCTCGCCGATCCGGGGATCGGCGGCCGCCTGGTCGTACCAGGTCCGCAGTTGCGCCAACCAGCCGTCGGCCAGCGCCGACTCGGTCAGCTCCCCGGACTCGTACGAGCGGCGCAGCGCGGCAGGGTCGGTGGAAGGCCTCACAGCGATCATTGTCTCAGTTGCGCGCCCGGCATCCGCATGGCCGCTGCCGGAGTTCATGAGCAAGAATGGCAGGGGAGTTCGCTTCGAACACGAACGGAGTCACGAACATGGCCAGCGATTACAGCCCGGGACTTGAGGGCGTCATTGCGTTCGAAACCGAGATAGCCGAGCCGGACAAGGACGGCGGCGCGCTGCGCTACCGCGGCGTCGACATCGAGGACCTGGTTGGGCACGTCACCTTCGGCAACGTGTGGGCGCTGCTGGTGGACGGCAAGTTCGGCCCCGGCCTGCCACCGGCCGAACCGTTCCCGATCCCGGTGCACACCGGTGACGTCCGGGTGGACATGCAGGCGGCCCTGGCAATGCTCTCGCCGATCTGGGGCTACCGGCCGCTGCTGGACATCAGCGACGACGAGGCACGCGAGCAGGCCGCCCGGGCCTCGGTGATGGCGCTGTCCTACGTCGCCCAGTCGGCCCGCGGCATCGGCCTGCCCGCCGTGCCGCAGTCCCGGATCGACAAGTCCCGCACGATCGTGGAACGGTTCATGGTCCGCTGGCGGGGCGAGCCGGACCCGCAAGCACGTGGACGCGGTGGACGCCTACTTCGTCTCGGCCGCCGAGCACGGCATGAACGCCTCCACCTTCACCGCCCGGGTGATCGCCTCCACCGGCGCGGACGTGGCGGCCGCGCTGTCCGGCGCGATCGGCGCCATGTCCGGCCCGCTGCACGGCGGCGCGCCGGCCCGGGTGCTGCCGATGCTCGATGAGGTCGAGCGCACCGGCGACGCCGGCAAGGTGGTACGCGGCATCCTGGACCGCAAGGAGCGGCTGATGGGCTTCGGACACCGGGTGTACCGGGCCGAGGACCCGCGGGCCCGAGTGCTGCGCCGCACCTGCAAGGAGCTCGAACGCGCCGCGCTACGACGCCGCCGAGGCCCTGGAGCAGGCCGCGCTGACCGAGTTGCGCGAGCGCCGGCCGGACCACCCGATCGAGACCAACGTCGAGTTCTGGGCCGCGGTCATCCTGGACTTCGCCGAGGTGCCGCCGCACATGATGCCGGCGCTGTTCAGCTGCGCCCGGACCGCCGGCTGGGCCGCGCACGTCATGGAGCAGAAGAAGACCGGCCGGCTGGTCCGGCCGTCCGCCCGCTACGTCGGCCCCGCGCCGCGCAGCCCGAAGGACGTCGAGGGCTGGGACAACATCGCCCATCACGGCGGCGGTTCCTAGATCTTCGCTGCGCCGATGAAGCGGCGGCGAGGTGTCTGCACCTCGCCGTCAGCATGATCCGCCCGATCTCTATAGTCAGTGCATCATGGCGGAAAGTGGTTCAGCGGGCTGGCGGAACTGGTCTGGCACCTTCTCCGTCAACCCTGCCCGGATAGTCCGGCCGCGCACCCCGGAGCAGGTGGCCGACGAGGTGCACCGTGCGATTGCCGACAATCTATCGGTAAAGGCGGTGGGCGCCGGGCACAGCTTCACCGACATCGCGGTGACCCGCGGCGTGATGGTGGATCTCAGCCTGCTGACCGGCATCATCAGCGCCGACCGGCCCACCGGCCTGGTCACGGTGGCCGCCGGCACCACCTTGCACGAACTGAACATTGCGCTGTGGAAGATGGGCCTTTCGATGTCCAATCTGGGCGAGCTGGATGCCCAGACGATCAGCGGCGCGATCTCCACCGGCACGCACGGCACCGGCCGCGCGTTCGGCGGGTTGGCCACCCAGGTGCGTGGCCTGCAGCTGGTGACCGCCGACGGCGAGCTGCTGGACTGCTCGCCCGAGCAGAACCCGGACATCTTCGCCGCCGCCCGGATCTCCCTCGGCGCGCTGGGCATCATCACCGCCGTCACCCTGCAGTGCGAGCCGGCGTTCCTGCTGCACGCGGTGGAGGCGCCGGCCGACTACGACGACCTGCTGGAAGTGCTCGGCGTGCTGGAGGCCAGCGACCACTTCGAGTTCTACTGGTTCCCGCACACCCGCCGGGTGCTGACCAAGACCAACACCCGGATGCCGATCGACACCGAGCCCCAGCCACTCGGCCGGGTCAAACGCTGGCTGGACGATGAACTGCTCGCCAACACGGTGTTCGGCGGCATCAACCGGCTCACCACCGCACGTCCCAAGCTGATCCGCGGTGCCAATTGGCTGGCCAGCCGGGCGCTGTCGGAACGGGAGTACATCGACCGCGCCTACCGGGTGTTCAGCTCGCCGCGGCGGGTGGTGTTCCGCGAGATGGAGTACGCGATCCCGCGCAAGTCGCTGGCCTACGTGCTGGACGAGATCGACGGCTGGATCAAGCGCTCGGACGAGCGGGTGGGCTTCCCCATCCATGTGCGGCTGGCGGCCGCCGACAACATTCCGCTGTCCACCGCCTACGGCCGCGACACCTGCTACGTCGGCGTGCACCAGTACCACCGGCGCTCGCACGAGAAGTACTTCCTGGCGTTCGAGACGATCGCCCGCACCGTGGACGGCCGGCCGCACTGGGGCAAGCTGCACTACCGCTCGGCCGACGACCTGGCTCCGGTGTACCCGCGGTTCGCCGACTTCGTCCGGCTGCGCGACCGGCTGGATCCGGAGCGTCAGATTTTCCAACGACTACCTGCGCCGGGTTTTGGGCAGCTGAACCGGCAGCCGCCGACCCGGCAAACCCCTGGAGCTGACCGATGGCCTTCGCCTTCGACCCCAAGTCCGAGCTGCCGCTGGTGCTGGGCGGCAACGTGTTCGGCTGGTCGGCCGACCGGGAAGCCTCGTTCGCGGTGCTGGATGCCTTCCTGGAAGCCGGCGGCAGCCAGATCGACACCGCCGACGGATACGCCGGCGGCCAGTCGGAAACCATCATCGGTGAGTGGCTGGCCTCCCGGAACTGCCGGGACCGGGTGTTCCTGGCCACCAAGGTGGGCGCCCGGGCACCGTATGACAACCTGCGCGCCGGGACCATCGCCGAGGAGGTGGAGAACTCGCTGTCCCGGCTGCGGACCGACCACGTCGACCTGTACTGGGCGCACCGCGACGATGAGGCCACGCCGCAGGAGGAGACCGTGCAGGCCTTCGACGCACTCGTGCGAGCCGGCAAGGTGCGCTATCTCGGCGCCTCCAACTTCTCCGCCGAACGGCTGCGGTCCGCGCTGGAGCTCGCCGCTGACGGCGGGCTGGCCGGCTACGTCGCGGTGCAGCCGCATTACAACCTGCTCGAGCAAGCCGAGTGGGAGAACGGCGCCGGCAAGGTGGCGCTGGAACACGACCTGGCCGTCTGGCCGTACTTCGGCCTGGCTTCCGGCTTCCTGACTGGCAAGTACCGGCCCGGCGTGGACGTGGAGTCGGTCCGCTCCAAGTCGGTGGCCCGGTATCTGAACGAGCGCGGCTACCGGGTGCTGGACGCCCTGGACCGGGTGGCCGATGCGCACCGGGTGCCGATGGCCGCGGTGGCGCTGCGCTGGCTGGCCCAGCAGCCCGGCGTGCTGGCGCCGATCGCGTCCGCCCGCACCACCGAGCAGCTTGCCGACCTGCTGCCGGTCGGCCGGTTCAGCCTGAGCGAGGACGAGCTCAGCACGTTGCGCGCCGCGGCCGGCTGAGATACTGCCCGGGTGAGCGACCTGCGGCTGCCCGAGCACCTGCGGCTGCCGGACCAGCTGCGGCTGCCCGGGCACCTGCTACCCCGCGACGGGCGATTCGGCTCGGGGCCGTCCAAGGTGCCGGCCGGGTTGCTGGACGAGTTCGGCCGCAGCGGCCGGCAACTGCTCGGCACCTCGCACCGGCAGCCGCCGGTCAAGCAGCTCATCGCCCGGATCCGGGCCGGCCTGGCCGAGCTGTTCTCGCTGCCGGACGGCTACCAGGTGGTGCTCGGCAACGGCGGTTCGACGGCGTTCTGGGACGTGGCCGCGTTCAGCCTGATCCGGCACCGCGCGCAGCACGTGCAGATCGGCGAGTTCTCCGCCAAGTTCACCGCGGTGAGCCGGGGCGCGCCGTTCCTGGCCGAGCCGAGCGTCCGGCAGGCACCGGCCGGCGACGGGGTGCTGCCCGAGCCGGAGGACGGCATCGACGCCTACTGCTGGCCGCAGAACGAGACCAGCACCGGGGTGATGCTCGACGTGCGCCGGGTAGCCGGGGACGCGCTGCACCTGGTGGATGCCACCTCGGCGGCGGCCGGCCTGCCGGTGGACGTTGGCCAGACCGATGCCTACTACTTCGCACCGCAGAAGGGCTTCGCCGGCGAGGCGGGACTGTGGCTGGCGCTGCTGTCCCCGGCGGCGGCCGAGCGGGCCGGCGAGCTGGCGGCCAGCCGCTGGATCCCGCCGTCGCTGGATCTGCGGCTGGCTCTCGACAACAGCGCCAAGGACCAGACCTACAACACCCCGGCCATTGCCACGTTGTGGCTGCTGGCCGCCCAGCTCGAGGCGATGCTGGCCGCCGGCGGCCTGGACTGGGCGCTCGGCCGGACCGCCGAATCGTCCCGGCGGCTGTACGACTGGGCGGAGGGCTCGCAGTTCGCCGAGCCGTTCGTCCGGCAGCCGAGGCTGCGCAGCGCGGTGGTCGGCACCATCGATTTCGCCGAGGACGTCGATGCGGCCCGGCTCGCCGCCGTGCTGCGCGCGAACGGGGTGGTGGACACCGAGCCGTACCGGGGGTTGGCCCGCAACCAGCTCCGGATCGGCATGTACCCGGCGGTCGATCCGGACGACGTGTCCGCGCTGACCGCCTGCATCGACTGGCTGGTGCCGCGGCTGGGCTGAGCCGTCCCGTCCCGGCGTGGAGCCACCGCAAATCCAGGGCCAGACCGTATGGTTCTCCAATGCAGTCGCTGCGCTTGGTGGGCCCAGCTGAGGACGGCGCGTCCGTCGTGCTGGAGACCTCCGACGGCGCGGAGCGATTCTCCCTGCCCCTCGACGAGCGGTTGCGTGACGTGACTCTTGGTCAGCCCCCAGAACCACCGGCCGCGCCAGCCGGAGAACCGACGCCGCCCGGGCAGACGCTCAGCCCGCGCGAGATCCAGACCCGGGTGCGGGCCGGCGAGTCGCCACAGGCCGTCGCCGACAGCGCCGGGATGCCGTTGGAGAAGGTCATGCGGTTCGCACTGCCGGTGCTCGCCGAGCGCACCCGGGTGGTCGAGGAGGCGAAGCGCGCCCGGGCCAGGCGGCCTAGCGAGGGCAGTTTCGCCCCGTTCGGCGAGCTGATCGCCGAACGGCTGAGCCGGCACGCGGTGGAGCCGGCCAGCGTCCGCTGGGATGCCTTCCGGCGACCAGACGGCGGCTGGACAGTGACCGCCGGATTCACCGCTATCGAGCAGGACCGGCTGGCCAAGTTCTCCTTCGGGTTGGGAAACCGCACGGTCTCGGCGCTGGACGCGCTGGCCGCCGACCTGCTGTCCGACCGGCCGGTGCGGTCGTTGCTGCCACCGGATCCGGATCCGGTGCCCGAACTCGGCGAACCGGTGCCGGTCCGGTTGTCCGCCGTGCCGAACCAGCCCGTGGCTGACCTGGACCCGGACGAGCCCGGCCTGGCAGCCACTCCCGCGGTCATGCCGTTCCGCCGGCAGAAGGCGCACACCCGGCCGATCCCGGTGGACTCCGACGACGAGCTGTTCGACCAGGAGGCCTTCGAGGACCGGGGCGACAGCTGGCAGGAGCAGCCGCTGCCGCTGGAGCTGGAACTGGCCGAGCAGGACGCCGACTCGGGCGAGGGACGGCACCGGCGCAGCCGCCGCGCCGACAAGCCCCGGATGCCGTCCTGGGACGACATCCTGCTGGGCGTCCGGCACAAGGAGTAGCCGCCTTACCAACCGCCCGGCGAGGGCCACGAAGGCGGGCGAGTCAGCGGCCGGGCTCGAGGTGCGCGGTGACCTCGGTGCCGTCCTCGGTCAACCAGCCACGGCTGTCTGCGTACCGCAGCATGCCGACGAAGCCTTCGTTCCAGGACACGTCGGAATCCCGGTCGGCCAGTCGGCGCACGGCAGCCACCGACACGCGAGCCTCCGAGTCGTTGATCAGCCGGCCGGTCCCGGTCTCGGCCAGCGCACCGGCCGCACCCGGGCCCACCAGCCGGACGCTGAAGTGCTTGAAGTCGTCGGCCTCCAGCAGCATGACCTCACCGGCGTCTTTGACCTGCACGATCACAGTCTCAACCCCTCCGTCGGCGGCGGACCCGGTGCCGAGGACGGGCCCGCCGTTCCGGCTCAGTGTGCCGGTCCGTGGCAGTTGGCCGAACCGGTGCCCGTCACGTATCGGCGCAGGAATTCGTTGGCGAACCTGCCGTCCGGATCCAGGCGGTGGGCCAGCCCGGCGAAGTCGGCCAGTCGCGGATGCAGCCCGGCCAGCCGTGCCGGCGGGGTGCTGAAGCTCTTCGCCCAGTGCGGCACGGCGGCCAGCGGCGCCAGCCGGGCCTCCAGCTCGGCCACCACCGCCGCGACCGCGTCGGCTTCGGGCGCCCAGGTGAAATGAAAGGCCACCCGATCGCGCCGGTAGCACGGGCTGAGCCACAGCCGGTCGGCGGCCACCGTCCGGATCTCGCCGACCAGCAGCACCGGTGCCAGCTTCGCCGACAGCGACCGGATCGCCTCGATGGCTGGCACCGCCTGATCGCGATCGAGGAAGTATTCGGACTGGATCTCCGCGCCATGGCTCGGCGTGAACTCCAGCCTGAAGTGCGGCAGCCGCTGATGCCACGGCCCCGGCACGCCGAGCTGCTCGGTGGTGGCCGCCAGATCGCCACCGGCTATCGGATGCCTGGCGCCGTCGGCCGGGCGGGCACCGTGGAAATCCCCGTCCGGGCGGGCGTGCCGGGATTTGAGCCACACCTGGCAGCGGTCCTGCCAGCGGGTGAACACGCTGACGCTGTAGGCGGCGCCGGTGAGCTCGGCGAAATGCTCGGTCAGCTCGGCGAAGTCCAGTTCCTCGTAGACGTACTGGTGCAGCTGGTAGGCCGGTGTCACCGCCAGGGTGAGTTCGGTGACCGGCCCGAGCGCGCCGAGGTGGACCACGGTGCCGGCGAAGTCGGCCGAGCCGGCGACCAGCTCCAGCAGCTCCCCCTCCGCGGTGACCAGCTGCTGGGCCCGGACGGCGGTGGCCAGGATGCCGTTGCCGTCGCCGGAGCCGTGCGTGCCGGTGGCACAGGCGCCGGCCACCGAGATGTGCGGCAGCGAGCCGAGGTTGGGCAGCGCCAAGCCGTGCCGGTCGAGGAACGCGGCAAGTTCGCCGTAGCTAGTGCCCGCGCTCAGCCGGACCAGCCCGCGCTCGGAATCCAGCTCCAGCACCCGCGGTAGCCCGGCCAGGCTGATCAGCGCCCCGTCGGTGTCGGCGATGCGGTTGAACGAGTGGCCGGTGCCGAGAACCTTGACCCGGCTCGAGCCGCGCACCAACGACTGCAACTCAGCGATCGAGGCCGGCCGGTGCACCTCGGTGGCGGTGAAGGTGATGTTGCCGGCCCAGTTCCGGATCGGCCCGGCGGCCCCAGCTGCCACCCGCCGAGTCTTGCACGGATCCCTCGCGAAGCCTCGCGGACGTACCCCTCGCAGAACGACCGGCCGGCGCTCACAAGCCGGCGAACCGGCGGCCGGTGTCGACCAGCGGTACCCGGTCCAGCTCGTCCACCTCGCTGGCGGTGAACCAGCCGGCCCGGTCGGTGCTGCCGGCCAGTTCGTCGCGCAGTTCCCCGTCGAGCACCCGGGCCCGGTAGACGATCCGCAGCGCGTGCAACGGCTCCGGTCGCGCCGACAGCCGCTCGGCCGCCGGCACCACCAGCGAGTCGATGCCGAGCAGTTGTTCGATCCGCACCCGGTAGCCGGTCTCCTCGGCCACCTCCCGGACCGCCGCGTCGGCCGGATGCTCACCCGGCTGCAGGCCGCCGCCCGGCAGCGTCCAGCCGCTGCGGCCGGCTTCCCGCCAGTGCGCCAACAGGATGCGTTCCCGATCGACCACGATTCCGTACGCGCTCACCCGCAGGTCCATGCTCGCCGACTCTAGGCAACGTGAGGCCATCGGATCAGCGACACTCCCGCTGCAGCCCGGCGACTCCCGGCGTGTCGGGGTTGATCGGTTCCAGCGGGTTTGCGGCCGAGGCCTCCAGCAGCTCCTCCACGTCGTCGCGCAAGGTGGGGAATTGCGCGTTGCCCTCGGATATCCCCAGCGAATGCACCGACATGGTCAGCATCGACTGGCTGGCCAGGTGGTAGGCGACCGGGTCGGCGGTCATGTAGCGGTAGAAGTCATGCCAGGCCGCGCACACGTCGGCGGCGTCGGCCGCTTGGCTCTTGAGCTGGGCCGGGCTCAGCGACGACGCGTCCGAAGTCCTCGCACTCGCCGGGGGCGACGCCTGGGTTGCTGAGGACTGGGTCGGTGAGCCGGACGCCGACCTGCCGGCGGCGCTGTCATGGCCGCTCGAACCGCAGCCGGCGAGCCCGATCAGCGCTGCCAGCGTCAGCGCAGTGCGCCAAGCGGAGGTGGTGGTTCTCATGATGCGGTCATCCTGGCAGACCGGCACGGCCCCGGTCGGCAAGCCGGCAGGCCTAGCGGTGTGCCCTACCGGTGTGCCTTACCCGTGCGCCGGCAGGGAAAATCGTTGGCCCGTTGTCGGTGCTGCGTCGTAAGGTGAGTCATCGTGGCGAACGGGGCGATAGAGACGACGCAGAGCGAGCCCCGACCGGCCGAGCAGCCGCCACCGGACATCACCGCGTACGCCGGCCCGGCCGAGAATGTGCACGGATCGGTGCGGGATCTGCTCCGGCTCTGGCCTTGGCTGCGGCCCTATCGCGGCTATCTGATCTTCATGCTGGCGGTGGCCACCACGGCCATGGTGGTCCAGTCGCTACTGCCGCTGATCATCGCCGCCCTGATCGACGGCCCGATCGCCCGGCACGACACCGCCGGGATGCTGCCGCTGATCGGCCTGGCGTTGCTGTTCGGGATCCTGGAGGCGGTGCTGTTCGGCGTCCGGCGGCGCGCCATGACCGTCTCGGCGCTGGCCATCGAGACCGACATCCGGCGTGACTTCTACCAGCACCTGCAGCGGCTGCCGGTCAGCTTCCACGACCGCTGGCCGTCCGGGCAGCTGCTGTCCCGGGTCACCAGCGACCTTTCCACGCTGCGGCGGTTCGTGGCATTCATCGCGATCTTCTTCGTCGCCAACCTGACCATGATCGCGGTGGTGCTGCTGCTGATGATCCACCTGCACCCGGTGCTCGGCATCGCGGTGTGCGTGGCGATGGCACCGCTGGTGCTGATCAGCCGGACCTACGAGCGGCAGTACAACATCCAGGCCCGGCGGGCCCAGGATCTGACCGGCGACCTGGCCACCGAGGTCGAGGAATCGGTGCTCGGCATCCGGGTGATCAAGGCCTTCGGCCGGCGCGGGCAGCTGCTGCGATCCTTCTCCGGGACCGCCGAACGGCTCCGGCAGGCCGAGCTGGCCAAGAACCGGACGCTGGCCAACCTGTGGACGGCCATCGGCACCTATCCGCAGCTGGTGCTGGCCGGAGTCAGCTGCTTCGGCGTGCTCGCGGTGGCGCACGGCTCGCTCAGCAAGGGCGACCTGGTTGCCTTCATCACCCTGCAGCTGCGGTTGAACTGGCCGCTGATGGCGATGGGCTGGATGATCGCCGGCACCGAGGAGACGGTGGCTGCCACCGCTCGCCTGTTCGAGGTGATGGACACCGCCAGCGACATCAGCGAACCGGCCGAGCCGATCCGCCTGCCGTCCGCGGTCACCGCCAGCGGCGCAGCACGGCCGGCCCGGCTGCAGTTCGCCGACGTCAGCTTCCGGTTCCCGGGCGCGCACACCGACGCGCTGCAGCACCTGGAGCTGGACATCGAGCCGGGCGAGACGATGGCCCTGGTCGGTGCCACCGGCTCCGGCAAGACCATCCTGACCGCGCTGGTGCCCCGGCTGCACGATGTGACCGGCGGCGCGGTGCTGATCGACGGGGTGCCGGTGAACCGGGTGCCGCTGGTCGAGCTGCGCAGCACGGTCAGCATGGCGTTCGAGGAGCCCACCCTGTTCTCGGCCAGCGTCCGGGAGAACCTGCTGCTGGGCCGGCCGGATGCCGGCGAGGACCAGCTTTCCGAGGCCATCGAGGTGGCACAGGCCGGCTTCGTCTACGACCTTCCGCACGGGCTGGACACCCGGGTGGGCGAGCAGGGCCTGTCGCTGTCCGGTGGCCAGCGGCAGCGGCTGGCGCTGGCCAGGGCGGTGCTCGGCCGGCCGCGGGTGCTGGTGCTGGACGACCCGTTGTCGGCCCTGGACGTGCACACCGAGGCGCAGGTGGAGCGCGCGCTGCGCCGGGTGCTCGGCCAGACCACCGCGCTGGTGGTCGCCCACCGGGCATCCACCGTGCTGCTCGCCGACCGGGTGGCGCTGCTGTCCGGTGGCCGGATCGCCGCGGTCGGCACCCATTCGGAGTTGCTGGCCAGCAACGCCGAGTACCGGAATCTGCTGTCGCAGAAGGCCGAATCGAGCTCGGAGGCACGGATATGACCGGCGTCGGACCGGACCAGCAGATCGCCGGGTCGCCGGATCCCGCCGACCAGCCGGCCGGCACCGTCCGGGTCGAGGAGTGGCGCGGCCAGTGGGATGAGCGCGATCCGGACTCCGAGTCGCTGCCTGCCGATGGCCGGCCCCGGCTGCGGGCCGAGGCGAGGTCGCTGCTGACCGACCTGCTGCGCCCGTACCGGGCCCGGATCGTCGGCGTGTTCGCGCTGGTGGTCGGGCAGGTGCTGGCCACCATGGCCGCCCCCTGGCTGATCGGCCTGGTCATCGACCACGGCCTGCCGGACGCGCTGCACGGCAGCTACCGAACGCTGATCCGACTGACCGTGCTGCTGGTGGTGGCCGCGCTCGCCTCCGGGGTGCTGCAGTGGCTGTTCCTGCGCCGGATCGGCATCATCGGCCAGGCGGTGCTGTTCGACCTGCGGCGGCGGGTGTTCGACCACACCCAGCGGCTGTCGGTGTCCTGGCACGAGCGCTTCACCTCCGGTCGGGTGATCAGCCGGCTGACCTCCGACGTGGACACCCTGCGCGAGCTGCTCGACGCCAGCCTGGACGGGCTGCTGCTGGCAGTGCTCAACATCGTGGTGATCACCGCGCTGATGCTGGTGCTCGACCCGTGGCTGGCCCTGGTCGCACTCAGCGCGCTGCTGCCGCTGTGGGTGCTGTTCCGATGGTTCTCGGCCCGCTCGACGGTCGCCTTCCGGCGCACCCGGGAGACCGTCGCGCTGCTCATCGTGCAGTTCGTGGAGACCTTCAACGGCATTCGGGCGGTGCAGGCGTTCCGCCGCGAGCCGCGCAACGACGCCATCTTCGAGGGCCTGAACGGCAACTACCAGAAGGCCAACCAGGAAGTGTTCCGGCTGCACTCGATCTTCATCCCGGGCGTGACCCTGATCGGCAATGTGGCCACCGTGACCGTGCTGTTCATCGGCGGCGTCCGGGTCGCCGAGGGTGGCCTGGCGCTCGGCGTGCTGACCGCGTTCCTGCTCTACCTGCGCGAGTTCTACGGCCCGATGGAGGACGTGGCGATGTTCTTCAACTCGCTGCAGTCCGCCACCGCCGCGCTGGAGAAGCTGGCCCTGGTGATGGCCGAGTCGCCGTCGGTGGCCGAGCCGGCCGAGCCGGCCGAGTTGCCCGAGCCGGTCGCCGGCCGGGTGAGCTTCGAGAAGGTGGAGTTCAGCTACGAGGCCGACCGGCCGGTGTTGCCGGAACTCGACCTGGTCATCGACAGCGGCCAGACGGTGGCCCTGGTCGGCGCCACCGGTGCCGGGAAGACCACCATCGCCAAGTTGATCAGCCGGTTCTACGACCCGAGCGCGGGCACCGTCCGGCTGGACGGCATACCGCTGCCCCAGCTGACCGACCGGGAGCTGCGCCGGGCGGTGGTGATGATCACCCAGGACGGCTTCCTGTTCTCCGGCTCGGTTGCCGACAACATCGCATTCGGCCGGCCGGGGGCCAGCCGGGACGAGGTGGTCGCGGCCGCCCGCGCGGTCGGGGCGCACGAGTTCATCAGCCGGCTGCCGGACGGCTACGACACCGATGTGCGCAAGCGCGGCGGTCGACTGTCGGCCGGCCAGCGGCAACTGGTCGCCTTCGCCAGGGCATTCCTGGCCGATCCGGCGGTGCTGATCCTGGACGAGGCGACCTCGTCGCTGGACATCCCGACCGAGCGAGCGGTGCAGCGGGCGCTGCGTACCGTGCTGACCGGCCGGACCGCGCTGATCATCGCGCACCGGCTGTCCACCGTGGAGATCGCCGACCGGGTGCTGGTGCTGGACGCCGGCCGGGTGGTCGAGGACGGCTCGCCGGAGGTGTTGACCGGCGCCCTGGACGGCCGGTACGCCGCGCTGCACACGGCGTGGCGGGATTCCCTGGTGTAGCAGCCGGTTTCAGCGGCGGCGCCCGGCCCGGTTTCGTATCCGTTCTGCACGCCCTGGCGAGCGAATCGGATACGAAACCGGGCGGCAGGCTACGAAACCGGGCGGCAGGCTACGTCGCGCGTCCGGCTACGCCGCGCGTTCTGCCACCGCCGCCGGTTCCAGGGCCAGCTCGAGCACCTCACGCACGTCGCTGACCTGGTGGATGGTCAGCGCCTCGCGGACCTCGGCCGGCACGTCGTCCAGGTCGGGTGAGTTCCGGCTGGGGATCAGCACGGTGCGGATGCCGGCCCGGTGGGCGGCGAGCAGCTTCTGCTTCAGCCCGCCGATCGGCAGCACCCGTCCGGTCAGCGACACCTCGCCGGTCATCGCCACGTCCGAGCGGACCAGCCGGCCGGACAGCAGCGAGGCCAGCGCGGTGGTCAGCGTGATCCCGGCGCTCGGGCCGTCCTTGGGCACCGCGCCGGCCGGGAAGTGGATGTGCACCCCGCGGTCGGCCAGCGAAGCCACCGGCAGCCGCAGCTCGTCACCGTGCGAGCGCAGGTAGGACAGCGCGATCTGCGCCGACTCCTTCATCACGTCGCCGAGCTGGCCGGTCAGCCGGAGTTCGGTGGATCCGGTTCCGGGCTCGGCCAGCGAGGCCTCGACGAACAGCACGTCGCCGCCGGCACCGGTCACCGCCAGCCCGGTGGCCACCCCGGGCACCGCGGTCCGCTCGGCGGTCTCCGGCGTGTGCCGGGGCCGGCCAAGGTAGCCGCGCAGCTCGTCCGGGCCCACCGTCACCGGCTCGTCCGAGCCGACAGCGCGGCCGCCGCGGTGACCTTGCGCAGGATCCGGCCGATCAGCCGCTCCAGCTCACGCACGCCAGCCTCCCGGCTGTACTCGGCGGCCAGCTTGCGCAGCGCATCGGAGGAGATCACCACCTCGTCCGGTCGCAGCCCGGCCCGTTCCAGCTGCCGCGGCAGCAGGTGGTCCCGGGCGATGGTCAGCTTCTCGTCCTCGGTGTAGCCATCGAGGGTGACCAGTTCCATCCGGTCCAGCAGCGGAGCCGGGATCGACTCCAGCACGTTCGCCGTCGCCAGGAACAGCACGTCGGACAGGTCGAGCTCGACCTCCAGGTAGTGGTCGCGGAAGGTGTGGTTCTGCGCCGGGTCGAGCACCTCCAGCAGCGCCGCGGTCGGATCCCCTCGGTAGTCCGAGCCGAGCTTGTCCACCTCGTCCAGCAGCACCACCGGGTTCATCGAGCCGGCCTCGCGGATGGCCCGCACGATCCGGCCCGGCAGCGCGCCGACGTAGGTGCGCCGGTGGCCACGGATCTCGGCCTCGTCCCGGACGCCGCCCAGCGCCACCCTGACGAAGGAGCGGCCCATGGCACGGGCCACCGACTCGCCCAGCGAGGTCTTGCCCACCCCGGGCGGGCCGACCAGCGCCAGCACGGCGCCGCTGCGCCGGCCGCCGATCACGCCGAGGCCACGATCGGCCCGGCGCCGGCGCACGGCCAGATACTCCACGATCCGCTGCTTGACGTCGTCCAGCCCGGCGTGGTCGGCATCGAGCACGGCACGGGCGCCCGCGATGTCGTAGGCGTCGTCGGTGCGGTTGGTCCAGGGCAGCTCCAGCACGGTGTCCAGCCAGGTGCGGATCCAGCCGACCTCGGGCGACTGCTCGGAGGTGCGTTCCAGCTTGTCCACCTCGGCCAGTGCCGCCTCGGCAACCTTCTCCGGCAGCTCGGCGGCCTCCACCCGAGCCCGGTAGTCCTGCTCCTCGGTGCCGCCCTTGCCGTTCAGCTCGGCCAGTTCCTTGCGGATCGCGGTGAGCTGCTGGCGCAGCAGGAACTCCCGCTGCTGCTTGTCCATCCCCTCCTGGACGTCCTTGCGGATGGTCTCGGCGACGTCCAGCTCGGCCAGGTGGTCCCGGCTCCAGCCGACCAGCTTGCGCAGCCGCTCGGCCACCTCGGCGGTCTCCAGCAGCCAGACCTTCTGCTCGTTGTTGAGGTAGCCGGCGTAGCCAGCCAGGTCCGCCAGCGCCGCCGGGTCGTCCATCGACTGCACGGTGTCGATGAACTGGAACGCACCGCGCTGCTGCAGGATGGTGGTCGCGACCGACTTGTACTCCTTGACCAGCTCGCGCAGCTCGGCGCTCGCCGGTGCGGCCTCGTCCAGCACCGTCGCGCTCACCCACAACGCGGCGCCCGGCCCGGTGGTGCCGGTGCCGATCTTGGCCCGCGCGGTGCCGCGCACCACCGCGGCGTGCTCGCCGCCGCGCAGCCGGCCGACCTGCTCGATCACGCCGACGGTGCCAAAGCCGGAGTACCTGCCGTCCAGCCGGGGCACCAGCAAAACCTGCACCTCAACGGTGGCATCCTGGCCGGCCGAGGCCTGAGCCGCTTCGACGGCGGCGCGGATGTCGGCGTCAGAAAGCGGAAGCGGCACCACCATGCCCGGCAGCACCACCAGGTCGTCCAGCGGCAGCATCGGCAGGGTCAAGCGATCGTTTGTCTCGGCCATCGTCCATTCCTTACGCCTGAGTCAAAAGTTGAGTCACTAGCACTCAATCCCGGTGGAAGGAGATTTGTTTCCGGACGTTGTTCGCTGTCAGCGAGCAACAGTGGGGGTTCCGGCTGCGCCGGCCGGCCGCTCCGAATGCGCGCCGAAGTTGCCTGGCCGAAACGCGCCCAAGCGGCCGGCGCGCCGCTAGAGTGCGCTGCACACGGCGCGCGCTAAGCCACAACGGCCTGCTACAACGCCAACTTTCGATCATGGGGGTCCGTCCATGCGCATTCCACGTAGGTTCCTGACAGCAGTGGCGGTCGTCCCGCTGCTGGCTTCGGTGATGGTGATGGTGACGCCCGGCGTGGCCGAGGCCGCCACCTGCGGCCAAAGCTGGTCGGACAAGGACAAGACCGGCTCGGGCTTTCCCGCCGGTCCAGGCGATGGCTCGGTCACGTTGCACACCGGCATCTACGGCTCCTGCCGCTCGCTCGGAACCGAGCGCGGCATCCGGCTGTATTACCACTGCTACCGGGTCAACTCCTACGGCCACACCTGGACCAGTGTCCGGATGGAGGGGTATGACTGGAGCGCCTGGGTATACGACGCCTACCTGAGCAACGGCGGCTCCGTCTACCCCTGCTGATCAGCTTCGGCCGGTGCGAACCCTGTTTCACCGGCTGCGGCCGGCCGCGGCGGCAGCGGTGGTGATCGCCGGTGTCGGCACCAGCTTCGCGCTGATCCACGGCTCGTCGGGCCCATCAACCGGGACGGCGGCAACGGGCTCATCGGTGAGCACCCGGCAGTCCGCCGCCGGGCCGTCATCGTCCGCGGGGCAGGGTGGCGTCAGTCGGCCGTGGCAATTGTTCGTGCACTGCGGTGCGCCGGTGATCATGTTCGGCGGCCGGGCGTGGGCACCGGTGCCACCGGTGCCCAGCTATCCCGGGCCGCGTCCGGTGAACGGCATCACCACCTACACCGGATACACCACCGGGATGTTGACCGTGCTGTCCACCGACCGGCTGCGCTTCACCGCATCCGACACGGTGTCGCCGTACCCGGTCAACTACGCCCCGGCGGCGCCCTTGGCGAGCACGATGGCGCCGGTCTGCGCCTAGCTCACCGCGCATACGCTGCCGCCGAGCGTTGACGTCAATGCTGGCGAGCTTCCGGAGAACGGACCCAACCAGGGATGGGTCCGGTTCTCCGAAAACGCCAGGGTTAGCAGCCCGCTCGGGTTAAGAGCCCGGTTTGACCACCAGTGCGCTGCCGCCGCCAAGCCGGACCGGTTCGGCGGCCGCCTGGAACCGGTTGCCGGGCAGGAACTGGATTCCGGTGGCATTGCCGATGTAGCTGTCGCGCGGCATCACCGGCCCGGACAGCTCGTTGAACACCTCGCCGTACTGCGATATCAGCTGTTGCGCGAGCGGGCTGTTGTAGAAGTCCGGCTCGGCGTCGGTCTTCGCCCCGTTGCGCTGGCTGGCCCGGGGAGCGGCGATGGCATCCGGCAGGCTCATCCCGAAGTCGATGTGGTTGACCAGGATCTGCAGCACGGTGGTGATGATGGTCGCTCCACCCGGCGAACCCACGGTGAAGTACGGTGCGCCGTTCTTGAACACCATCGTCGGGTTCATGCTGGAGCGCGGCCGCTTGCCGGGTGCCGGCAGGTTCGGGTCGTAGACGCCCGGCGCGGACGGGGCGAAGTCGAAGTCGGTCATCTCGTTGTTCAGCAGGAAGCCGCGACCTGGCACCGTGATGCCACTGCCGGCGATCTGCTCGATGGTGTTGGTGTAGCTGACGATGTTGCCCTGCTTGTCGGCGACCACCAGGTGGTTGGTCGAGGTCCCCTCGTGCACCGGGTTCTGGCTGGCGGTGCTGCCGGCGCAGCCACCGTACGGCGGGTACGGGTGGCCCGGCGCGGCCGGCGAGGACAGCGCGTGGTCGGTGATCAGGCAGCTGCGGGTGGCGGCGAAGTTCGGGTCGAGCAGCCCGGCCTGCGGCACCGGCTCGTAGTCGGAGTCACCGATGTAGGCATTGCGGTCGGCGAAGGCCAGCCGGGACGCCTCCAGGTACTGGAACAGCGCCTGCGCGCGCGGCTCGGCGGACAGGTTCCAGCGGCTCAGGATGTTCAGCGCCTCGCCGGTGGTCAGCCCGCCGCTGGACGGCGGTGCCATGCCGTAGACGTCCAGGCCCCGGTAGTTGACGTGGGTCGGCGGACGGATCTTGGCGGTGTAGTTGGCGATGTCGGCCGCGGTCATCACCCCGGGCCGGACGTAGAAGGCACTGCCCGGCACCACCGGCGGGTGCTGCACGGTGTTGGCGATCTCCTTGGCCAACTGCCCGGAGTAGAGGTAGTTCGGCCCGTACCGAGCCAACTTCTCATACGTGCGAGCCAGATCCGGGTTGCGGAAGGTGGAACCGACCGGCAGCGGCTGGCCGGACTTGGTCAGGAACAGCTTGCGGCTGCTGGTGAAGGTCTGCAGGTCGGCCAGCGACTTCTGCTCCTGCTGGTTGAAGTCGGCGGTGACCGGAAAGCCGCGCTGGGCGATCTCGATGGCCGGCTTGAGGTCCGCGCCGAAGCTCTTCTTGCCGTAGAGCTGGACGGCCTTGGCCCAGGTCGCCACCATGCCCGGCACGCCGACCGACAGCCCGGAGCGGCGGGCGTCCTCGAAGGCCAGCGGCTTGCCGGTGTTCGGGTCGATGAAGAACTGCGGGTTGCAGCCGGCCGGGCACATCTCGCGGCCGTCGATGGTCAGCACCTGATGGGTCTTGGCCAGGTAGATCATCATGAACCCGCCGCCGCCAGGCCCGGCCACGAACGGCTCGGTAACGCCGAGCGTGCTGGCCACCGCCACCGCGGCATCGACGGCGTTGCCACCGGACTTCAGCACCTCGATGCCGGCCTTGCTGGCGTTGAACTCCGCGGAGGCCACCGCACCGCCGCTGCCGGTCGCGACCGGCTGCTTGCGGTAGTCGGGGTGGTGGTCGGACGGCCGGGCGGCGGCCGAGGAGACGTTGGAGACGAGCGCGGCGGCAGCCACCGCCGAGACAGCTACGGAAACCGAAAGCAGACGCGAACGCACAGCGGACCCCCAAGCGATGAATAGCCTGATTTAAACCCGTACTCGGCTACCCGGCGGGTGTCAACACAAGATGATGTTGGCTCTACACGGAGCCAACGTGGCTAGTGGCCGCCGAGCTGGGTGTTGTTTCCGTTCAGGGCGATGCCCAGCCGGAGCGCGTCGGCCTGCGCCTCCGTCTTGATGCCGGGAGCCTGCTCGAAATCCATGTCGGATTCGGTGCGCCGGGTCCAGACGTAAAACACGGTAACCAGCGCGACGAAAAGTACGAAACCGATGATCGAGAGCACAGTAGCGACCATGACGGCCTCCTAAGCCAACTCGAACGGTACGCGCCCGGAACCCGAGGGAAGGTCACTGTGATCTAACAGTCATGAAGGGTCAGCTGGGCCAGCGCCACCGCGCCCGCCGTCGCCACGTTCAGCGAGTCGACACCGGCGGCCATCGGGATCCGGACGCACCGATCGGCTCGGGCCAGCACTGCCTCGGTCAACCCGGGCCCCTCGGCGCCGAGCAGCACCGCCCAGCGGGTCGGCGGGTGCACCGAGCGCAGCGGCTCCGCCTCCGGACGTGGCGTCAGGGCCAGCAGCTCGATGCCCCGATCAGCCAGCAATTGCAGGGAATCCGGCCAGCTGCCGGGCAGCACCGCGAAGCCGACGCCGAACACGTTGCCCATCGACACACGGACGCTGCGCCGGTACAGCGGATCGGCACAGCGGGGGTCGAGCAGCACGCCGTCTACCCCGAAGGCCGCCCCGTTGCGGAAGATGGAACCGAGGTTCTCGAAGTCGTTGATCGCCTCGCACACCAGGAACCGGTTGCCGGCATCCAGCAGGTCGGTGGCCGGCGTAGCCGCCGGCCGGTCGGCCGAGGCCAGCACTCCCCGGGTCACCCGGAAGCCCACCAGGTCCGACAGGGTCCACTTGTCCACCCGGTAGACCGGGCAGTCCACCGACGCCAGCGTCGGCGCCAGCTCGGCCAGCTTGCCTGGCACCCCGACCACGGCCCGCATCCGGTAACGGGACCGGGCCAGCCGCTGCACCACGTTCACGCCCTCGGCGATGACCAGGCCGCGCCGGTCCGGCCGGACGTCGGCATCGGTCAGGTCACGGAAGTCGGCCAGCCGCTCGTCCATCGGGTCGGCCAGGTCGAGAACCCGCTCCGGGCTCATACCGCGCGGCCGCTCATGCCGCTGGATGGAGCCGATGGCGCACGTCGTCCAGCCGGTCGCGCAGGTCGGCCAGCCCAACGTTGCGCCGGCGGGCCAGCAGGCCGGCGATCACCGCGGTGGCGAGCAGGCAAACCAGCGCGCCACCGAGCATCGCCCAGCGCGGCCCGAGCACCTCGGCCAGCCATCCGACGAACGGTGCGCCCACCGGCATTCCACCCATGAAACACAGGACGTACAGTCCCATCACCCGACCCCGCATGCTCGGCTCGACGCCCAACTGCACGGTCGCGTTGGCCGCCTGCGCCATGGTGATCATGGCGAAGCCGGCAGGAACGAGGGCCAAGCCGGTCAACGCGAAGCTGGGCATCGCTCCGGCCAGCAACTCGGTCAGGCCGAATCCGACCGCCGCCACCAGCAGGAACAGCCGGGTCGGTCGCCGGCGGCGCAGGCTCGCCCCGAGCGCGCCGGCCACCGCACCGACCGCGAGGCAGGCGGAGAGCAGGCCGAACGTGTCGGCCCCGCGGTGGAAGACCTGCTTGGCGAGCAGCGCGATGGTGATCTGGTAGTTGTAGCCGAAGGTGCCCAGCACGAACATCAGCAGCATCGGCAGCAACAGGTCGGACCGGCCGCGCACGTAGCGCAGCGCGGCGCGGTATTGGCCGGGCGCCCGGTCCACCGGCGGAGCCGGGAACAGCTCGGCGCGACGCATCAGGCCCAATCCGGCGAGCACCGCGATCGAACTCGCCGCGTTGCCGAGGAAGGCCCAGCCGGTGCCGAACGCGCTGATCACCACTCCGGCAATCGCGGGGCCGACGATCCGGGCCAGGTTGAAGGTGGTCGAGTTCAGCGCGACCGCGTTGGGCAGATCGGCCGGTCCCACCATCTCGACCACGAACGACTGCCGGATCGGGTTGTCCAGCGCCGTGACCACGCCGAGCACCGCGGCCAGCAGCATCACCTGCCAGATCCGCACGGCGCCGGAGATATCCAGCAGGCCCAGGGTGAGGGCGGTCAGCGCCAGGCCGGTCTGGGTGGCCAGCATCAGTCGCCGCTTGTCGCCCCGGTCGGCCAGCGCGCCACCGTAGAGCGAGAGGAGCAGGGCCGGCGCGAACTGCAGCGCGGTCACCAGCCCGAGCGCGGTGCCGGAGTCGGTCAGCTGCAACACCAGCCAGTCCTGGGCGATCTGCTGGGCCCAGGTGCCGGTCAGCGAGACGAGTTGACCGAAGAAGTACAGCCGGTAGTTGCGAACCTTGAGCGATCGCAGCGGATTCAGCCGGGAGCCGGCAGGCATCGCCGGTCCGGCCAGCTGCTCGTTCTGGCCGACTGGCGCTGCCGTCACTCCGAGCCCAGGCGGTCCAGCACGGCGACCGCCTCGGACAGGGTTCGAAGCTCGTCGGGGCTGAAGTCCACCAGCCTGGTGGCCAGCCAGCTGTCCCGGGCCCGGATCTCAGCATCGAGCAGGTCCCGGCCGGCCTCGGTGATCGAGATGATCGACTGCCGGCGGTCCTCCGGATGCGGGGACCGCTCGACCAGGCCGGACGCCTCCAGCGAGGCGAGGATCTTGGTCATCGACGGCGGCTGCACCCGCTCGATACCGGCCAGTTCGCCGGCGCTCATCGGCCCGCACTTGCTCACCGTGGCCAGTGCCGACAGCTGGGACAGGGTCACCGCGGTGTTCACCCGCTGCGATCGAATCCGGCGGGCCGCGCGCAGCAATGCCAGCCTGAGCGCCGAGGCAAGCTCGGTGGTGCCCTGAACGCCGGTCATATGATTAGCTTAACTAACAATTGGCCTGTTTGCCAGCGTCCTCGCCGGCTCAACTGCCGCCGGCTCAGCTTCGCCGTCCGCCCTGGCAACTCGACCCGCGGCCCTCAGGAGATGCCGAACAGGTCCTTCAGCGGCTGGATGGCGAAGTAGGCCGCGAAGAACGCCGACACCACCCACATCAGCGGATGAATCGTCCGGGCCCGGCGCACTGCCACCTGCAACACCACGTAGCTGATGAAACCGGCACCCACCCCGTTGGTGATGGAGTAGGTGAACGGCATCAGCGTGATGGTCAGGAACGCCGGCAGCGCCAGTTCCAGCGCACCGAAGTCGATGTTGCGGACCTGCCGCATCATCAGCACGCCGACCACCACCAGCGCCGGCGCGGCCGCCTCCGACGGGACGAACTGCGCCAGCGGAGACAGGAAGATGGTGACCAGGAACAGCAGCCCGGTCACCACCGAGGCCAGCCCGGTCCGGGCACCGTCACCGATCCCGGACGCCGACTCCACGTAGGTGGTCGCCGACGAGGCGCCGGCCGCCCCACCGCCCACCGCGGCCAACCCGTCGATCAGCAGCACCCGGCCGATGCCGGGCAACTGGCCCCGCTCGTCGAGCAGGTCCGCCTCCTGCGCCAGGCCGATGGTGGTGCCCATGACGTCGAAGAAGTCGCTCAGCACCAGCGAGAACACGATCACGATGCCGGACACGATGCCGACCGCGGAGAACCCGCCGCCGAGCGAGAAGTGCCCGACCAGGCTCAGGTCCGGCGCGCCGAAGTGCTTGCCGGAGAAGGACGGGACGTTCAGCGCCCAACCCTCCGGGTTGACCAGCTTGCCGCTGGCGTTGGTCTGCGGGCCGATGTGGCCGACCGCCTCGATGATCACCGCCAGCACCGTGCAGGCCAGGATGCCGATCAGGATCGCGCCGCGCACCCGGCGAGCCATCAGGATCGCGATCAGCAGCACGCCGACCACGAACACCAGCGTCGGCCAGCCGTTCAGGTGCCCGCCGATGCCGATGTCCACCACGGTGCCCGCGCCGGCCCGCACGAAGCCGGCGTCCACCAGCCCGATCAGCGTGATGAACAGCCCGATGCCGACCGCGATCGCGCTCTTCAGCTGCGCCGGGATGGCGTGGAACACCGCCACCCGGAAGCCGGTCAGCACCAGCACGGTGATGAGCAGGCCCTCCAGCACCACCATGCCCATTGCCGCCGTCCAGGACATCCGGGTGGCGACCTGGAAGGCGACGAAGGCGTTCAGGCCGAGGCCGGTGGCCAGCCCGAACGGGTAGCGACCGACCACACCCATCAGCAGCGTCATCACGCATGCCACCAGCGCGGTCGCCGCGGCCACCGCGGCCAGGTTCGGCGCGGCGCCACCGCCGAGAAACCTGCCGTGAGCGTCCTTGACGGTGCCGATGATGAGCGGGTTGAGCACCACGATGTAGACCATCGTTACGAACGTGACCAGGCCGCCGCGCACCTCGCGCAACACGGTGGAGCCGCGCTGGGTGATCGAGAAGTACCGGTCCATGCCACTCACGTCGCGTGCGCTGTCGACTGCCATGCTGCTCCAGGTCTCGGGCCGGCGAATGCCACGCGTAGCCTGCCGAACTGTGACCAGGAGTTCAAGCTCAGCCACGCCGGCAGATCCGGACGGTCCACCGGAGGGCAGCGGTGCCGCCGAGCGAACGCTCGCGGTGAACCCGCGGCCGGTGCTGCTGGCCGGCACCTCGCTGTTCCTGCTCGCCTTCCTGGTGCTGCTGCCGTTCTGGTCCTGGCTGGGCGAGCACGGCCACCGGGTCTGGTTGTGGACGGCGCTGGCCGGCACCCTGCTCGGGCTGCTCGCGCTGCCGCTGGTGCGCAAGCACACCGGCGAGGGCCGGCTTGGCTGAGCCGCTTCGGCTCCAACCAGCCGCCGGCGCGCTGGACACCGGCGACATGCTGCGGGCGCTGCTCGCCGCCCCGGAGATCGACACCGGCACGCTGGCCTGCCTGGCCGGCAATTGGTGCGACGGTGAGGTGCTGCTCGGCTGGCAGCCCCGCCGGACCACCGACCGGCTGGACGAGCTGATCCCGGACGAGGCGGGCTGCTGGATCGGTCGGATCGATTACCGCGGCAGCTGCTGGTTCGGCCTGTTCGACACCGTGCTGCGCCGCGACCGGGCCGGCCGCTGGTGGCTGTCCGGGGATCCGGAGCTGGCCGCGACGATCGAACGGCTGCCCGTTCCGGAACGCGGCGACGTGCGGCTGTCCGACATCACCGCAACGGGCCGGGACGACCACCTTGCCGCGGTGGAACGGGCGATCCTGCAGATCCGCGCCGGCCAGCTGTACCAGGTCAACGTCTGCGCCCGGCTGGCCGGCGCCATCACCGGTGAGCCGGTCGAGCTGTTCCTGCGCGGCGTGCAGCGGCTGGCACCGGACTACGCGGCCTTCCTCCGGACGCCGGACCGGGTGGTGGTCAGCCTGTCCCCGGAGTTGTTCCTGCACCGGCGCGGCCGGCTGGTGCGCAGCGCGCCGATCAAGGGCACCCGGCACCGCAGCGGCGACGAGCCGGACGATCCGGGCGCGCTGGAGCTGCGCCGCTCGGCCAAGGACCGGGCCGAGAACGTGATGATCGTGGACCTGGTGCGCAACGACCTGTCCCGGGTCTGCCGGCCGGGCACGGTGACGGTGGAGGAGCTGCTCGCGATCCGCCCAGCGCCCGGCGTCTGGCACCTGGTCTCGCAGGTGGCCGGACAGCTCGCCGAGGACATCCAGCCGAGCCGAGCTGCTGGCGGCCACGCTTCCCGCCCGGCTCGGTGACCGGCGCGCCGAAGATCCGCGCCTGCCAGCTGATCGAGCAGCTGGAGCCGGCCGAGCGGGGCCTGTTCACCGGCGCGATCGGCTACCTCGGCCTCGGCGGCTGCGAGTTCAACGTGGCGATCCGGACGTTCGAGATCTCCGCGGGACGGTTCGAACTCGGGCGTGGGCGGCGGCATCACCGCCGAGTCGGTGCCGATGGCCGAGTGGCAGGAGTGCCGGATCAAGGCCGCTCCGCTGCTCGCCCTGGCCGGCGGCAGCTGGCCGGAGCCGGACCCGCCGCGGGCCGAATGTGTCGATCGAAGCAGCGGAATCTTCGACACGCTGCTCTGCCGTGGACGGCGAGCTGATTGGCCTGGCCGACCATCTGGCCCGGCTGCGAGGCGTCCTGCCTGGAGGTGTACGGCGCCGCCCTGCCGGCCGACCTGCCGGACCGGCTGACCAGCCGCCGTAGCGGGGCTGGCCGGCCGGCACCGGATCCGGTTGACGGCCTGCCCGCCGGCCCCGCCGGGAATCGAGGTGAGCCCGGCACCGCCAGCCGGCGGCCGGCTGGAGCTGCACCGGGCGAGCCGACCCGCCGGCAGCTGGCGGCACAAGTGGGCCGACCGCAGCTGGCTGGGATCGCTCGGCCCGGCGGCGCTGTTCTGCGCCGGCGACGGTGCGGTGGCCGAGACCGGCACCGGCAACGTGGTGCTGGTTCCAGCCGAGGGCGTGCTGCGCACGCCGGTGCTGTCGGCCGACCTGCTAGCGGGCGTCACCCGGCGGCGGTTCCTGGACGCCGCCCTCGATCGACGGCTGGCGGGTCGAGCTGGGCCGCGTCGAGCTTGCCGACCTGCTCGCCGCCCGGCTGGTGCTCGTGCCTGTCCAGCCTGCGCGAACTGGTCGTCGTCGACCGGCTGGACGGAGTCGGCCTGGACGTCGACGAGCGGCTGCTCGGCCTGCTCGACGGCTGGCTCGACTGACTCGCCTTGCTCACCTGACTCGCCCTGCTCGACTGACTCGGCCTGCTCGACTGACTCGGCCTGCTCGACTGACTCGGCCTGCTCGCCTGTCTCGGTCGCCGGACGGCGCTGCTCCATCACTTCGATCAGCTCGTCCTCATAGACCGGTCCCATCGGCTCGATAGCCGGCTCGGCGACCGTCTCCGAATGCGCCCCGCAGCCGTACTCGACCGAGACCACCCGCCCGTCGGCGATGGCGAACTCGTTGGCGCACACGCCGAAGCGGCCTGCAGCGAACCGCCCAGCGTCACGAAGAACCCGCAGGTGCCGCAGTGGCCGGGCGCCTGCTTGGCCATCGGGCTGTCCGGGCCGTAGTTCGCTGGCACTGCCAGCGGTCGGCGGCGGCCAGCCGGCCGAACCGGGACAGCACCTGGACCCGGCCGAGGCCCAGTTCGAAGGCGACCTGTTCCACCTGCGGGTCGCCGGAATCGGTGTAGCCGGGAACCAGCCGCGGATCGTCCGGTGGTGGCGGCAGCAGGTCGCCCGGGCTCAGGTCACCCGGCTGCAGCCGCTCGCTCCAGGGCACCCAGTCCGGCGCCAGCAGCGCGCCCTCACCCGGCAGCAGCACCACCTCGGCCACGCTCGGCTCGCCCGTCCGGCGCGCGCACCAGGGTTACCGCCCAGTACCAGCCGACGTAGCCGGGCAGCGTCGCGGCGAAGGCGTGGGTGGCCGCGTGCTCGCCCTCGGCTCGCACGCCCAGATGGCTGCCGACCTGAGCCGCCGGACCGCCGGCCTCGGCGATGCCGACGTCGGCGCCGGCCAACTCCACCGCGGCTGCCCGCGCCTGCTCCACCGCCGCGGCGAGAACCTCGTCGACGGCGAGCTGGCTCGGTCGGTGCGTTCACACCAGCCATTGTCGCATCACCGGCGGCGGGCTCACGCCACGCGGCCCGGTCACCGCTATGCCGAGGGACTCCGCTGGCGCTCGGAAGGTGCGGCGGCCGGGCAGCCTCGAGTTCGGCGCCGAAGTCGGCCCGGTGCGGCAGGATGGACGCCGTGACCGCAGCAGAACCTCGGCGCCCCCCGGCGCCGGGGTGCCGGAGCTTCCGGCGCCGATGGATTCTCCGCGCCCACCTACCACTCCGGCTCCAGCCACGCAGCCCACCCCGGCTCCAGCCACCCAGCCCACTCCGGCTCCGGCCCGGCAGCGCCAGCCGGCCGGCCGGGCACCACCCGCACCCCGCCGCCCGGCACCGGCGAGGTGACGGTGACCCGGGCGGTGCTGGCCCGCAGCCGCTACTTCTCCCGGCTGCTGGCGCACAAGGTGATCACCGCCAGCGAGGCCGACGGCGCACGCGAGTCCGGCCTCACCGCGCATGATCTGGAACCAGGTGATGTCCTACGGGGCCGACGCCATGGTCACCGTGGCGCTGGCCGGCACGGTGTTCTTCTCCGCGCCAAGCGATGCCCAGCGCGGCAACGTCCTGCTCTACCTGCTGATGACGATGGCGCCATTCGCGGTGGTGGCGCCGATCATCGGCCCGGCGCTGGACCGGGTGCAGCACGGCCGGCGCTGGGTGATGGCGGCCACCGCCATCGGCCGGGCGGTGCTGGCCATCGTGATGGCGATGAACTTCACCGACCTGTACGTGCTGTTCCCGGCCGCGCTGGGCTCGCTGGTGCTGTCCAAGGCGTACGCGGTGATCCGGTCCTCGGCCGCGCCCCGGCTGGTGCCCAGCGGGCTGACCCTGGTCGAGGCCAACGCCCGGCTGTCGCTGTTCGGGCTGGTCGCCGCGATCGTCGGCGGCGGCTTCGTCGGCGCGGCCATCAAGGTCAGCGGCTCCTACCCGCTGGGGCTGTGGATCACCGCCATCGCGTTCGCCGCGACCGCGTTCTACTCCTTCCGGCTGCCCAAGATCGTGGATTCGCTGCCGCCGACGGCGCTGCCGGATCAGGCTGTCGCGGCCGGCAACCGGCCCCGGACGGGGCGCTCGCAGTCGGATCGCGGCCAGCTGGACGGCAGCCAGCCGGCACCGCACGGCCTGCTCGGCCGGCTGCTGGCCTGGACCCGGCGCGGCTTCGCGCCCGGCGTGATCGTGGCGCTGCAGGGCGAGTCGTCGCTGCGCTGGCTGGCCGGCTTCCTCACCCTGTTCCTGGCCTTCTACGTGGAGGCGACCGCGCGCGGTTGGCACGCCGTGGTCAGCCTCGGTGCGGTCGGTGCCGCGGCGGGGGTGGGCAACTTCTGCGGCACGGCGGTCGGCACCCGGCTACGGATGGCCCGCCCGGAGCTGCTCATCCTGGGCTGCACGCTGGTCGCCGCCGCCGGCTGCGTGCTGGCCGCGCTGCTGTTCAGCCTGCCCGTCGCGGTCGGCGCGATGTTCGTCAGCGCGGTCTGCAACTCGCTGGCCAAGCTCTCGCTGGACGCGATCATCCAGCGGGACGTGGCCGAGTCGCTGCGCTCCTCGGCGTTCGGGCGGTCGGAGACGTTCCTGCAGCTGGCCTGGGTGCTCGGCGCGACGATCGCGCTGCTGCTGCCGTCCAAGCAGGGCCAGCTCGGCTTCGTGGTGGCTGCCGTGGTGCTGGTCGGAGTGCTGCTCGGCATGCTGGCCAAGCAGCGGGCGAGTCGGTCACAGCGGCGCCGGGTGGCCCCGAACTGACCGGTCGGCACGGGTAACCTCGCCGGAGTGAGCCTGCGCCGCGCCGTTGCCGTCCTGCTCGGACTGGTGGCCGCGACCGGGCTGCTGAGTTCCTGCGACCGGCCCCAGCCCACCATCACGGTGCTCGGCAACGACCATGCGATCACCGTGCCGGCACAGCCTGCCTGCACCATCCTGACCAGCGGCAACTGCGCGCTGGATGCCGGCAGGCAGGGCACGGTGCACGCCCGCAGCGGCTCGCAACTGCTGCTGGACGTCTCACCGCAGCTGGCCGACCGGGGCTACATCGTGGCGGCCTACACCACCGACGGCAAGACCAACACCCCGCTCAGCACGCCGGGCGCCTCCACCGGCCCGATGACCGGCACGCTGGCCGTGCGGCTCACGGTGCCGAGCCAGGCCCAGGGCAGCTACTACCTGCAGGTGAGCGCGCTGCCGCCGAGCCGGCAGCTGACCACCTGGCTGGTGCTGGTGCAGCTGACCGCGTGATGCCCCGGCTGCTGATCCTCACCGCCGTCGTCGCCGAGCGCGACGCGGTGCTGGGCGGGCTGCCCGAGGAGCCGGCGAGCGGCCAGTTGGCCGGGCAGCCGGTGTTGCGGGCGGCCACCCCGGCCGGGCTGGTGGACGTGGTGGCCGGCGGGGTCGGTCCGGTGGCCGCCGCGCTGAGCTGCGCGGCGCTGCTCGCCGCCGGCGGCTACGACCTGGTGCTGGCGGCCGGTGTCGCCGGTGGATTTCCGCCGGCCGAGCCCGGCGGCCTGGCCGTCGCCAATCGGGTGGCCTTCGCCGATCTCGGCGCCGAGCTGGCCGACGGCGGCTTCGCCCCGCTGCCGGAACTCGGGCTGGGCGAGGTGGTCCTGGACGTCGATCCCACGCTGGCCCGGCTGCTCGCCGAGCGAACGGGCGCAACGAGCGGCACCGTGCTCACGGTCAGCACGGTGACCGGCACCGGCGCGCGCGCCGAGCGGTTGCGCCGGGCCCATCCGGACGCGGTGGCCGAGGCGATGGAGGGGGCCGGCGTGGCGATGGCGGCCCGGCGTGCCGGGGTGCGGTTCGGCGAGCTGCGGGCGGTGTCCAACCTGGTCGGACCCAGGGATCGGGAGGGCTGGCGGCTGGCCGAGGCGCTGGCCGCGCTCACCGCCGGCTGCCGGCGAGCGCTGGCTTCCCCGCTGGCCGAAGGGGCCGCCCCGGCTGCCTTGGCCGAGCAGGCGGGCCCGTCCCCCGCAATCGAAGGGACGAGTCGATGAACGAGCTGCGGCTGGCGTTTTCCCCCTGCCCGAACGACACATTCGTCTTCCACGCCTGGACGCACGGGCTGATCGAGGCGGCACCCCCGGTGACGGTGACCTTCGCCGACGTGGACGTCACCAACACCGCGGCCGAGCGCGGCGAGTTCGACGTGGTGAAGGTGTCCTACGCCGCGCTGCCGTGGCTGCTGGACGACTACCAGCTGCTGCCCTGCGGCGGCGCGCTGGGTCGCGGCTGCGGCCCGCTGGTGCTGACCCGCGACGAGCGGGCCGACCTGACCGGTGCGCGGGTGGCGGTGCCCGGCGAGCGCACGACCGCGTACCTGCTGATGCGGCTGTGGGCCACCGAGCAGCGGCCGGCCGCGATCGAGGTGGTGCCGTTCGCCGAGATCATGCCCGGCGTACGGGACGGCCGCTTCGACGCCGGCCTGGTCATCCACGAGGCCCGGTTCACCTATCCGGACTACGGGCTGCGCGCGCTGATCGACCTGGGCCAGTGGTGGGAGGCCAGCACCGGGCACCCGATCCCGCTCGGCGCCATCCTGGCCCGCCGCACGCTGGATGCCGAGCGGCTGACCCGGGTGGTCCGGGCCTCGGTGGACTATGCCTTCGCGCATCCATCGGCCTCGGCCGGTTTCGTCGCCGAGCACGCCGCCGAGATGGATCCGGACGTGCAGCGCCAACACATCGAGCTGTACGTCAACTCCTTCAGTCGCGACCTCGGCGAACAGGGCTACGCGGCCATCGAGGAGCTGCTCGGCCGGGCCCATGCCGCCGGGCTGGTGCCGCCGGTCGGGCCGCTGCGCTGACCGTTCCGTGCCGCCTGGCCAGCAACGGGCATACCGAGCCTGCCGGGTAGCCGTCAGCGCCGATCGGCGCGCGGAGCGGCGGCGATGCCGGCTAGGCGTCCAGGTTGTCGGCCACCGCGCGCAGCAGGGTGGCCACCTTGCGGCCCTCGGACCGGTCCGGGTAGTGGCCGCGGCGCAGCGAGTTGCCCACCTTGTCCAGCAGCTTGATGAGATCCTCGACGATCGGGGTCATCTCCTCCGGCGGCCGGCGGGTCGCCTTCACCACCGAGGGCATCGGATCGAGCAGTCGCACCTGGAGTGCCTGGTTCCCCTTGCGGCCCTGCACCACGCCGAACTCCACCCGCTGGCCGGACTTCAACTCCGAGATGCCGGCCGGCAGGGCGTCCTTGTGCACGAACACGTCAGCGCCACCGTCGTCGGCTAGGAAGCCGAAGCCCTTCTCGGCGTCAAACCACTTCACCTTGCCGGACGGCATCCGTGAAACACCCCACTACTCGCTGTGCGATCTGGTCCGTAATCTCGATACGACAGAACTGACGCCCGCATACGGCTGCGGACGTCGATGTGACAGCCTATCGCCCCGACTCTGGGCGGCGCACCGGAGATTGGAGCACCATGCCCGCAGCGCAGGCCCGGCCACGCTCGGTGCCCGTCGGCTTCGCGCTGTTCGGCGTCGGCCTGCTGTTCGTGCTGGCCACCGTGCTGCCGTTCTTCTTCGGCGCCACCGACCAGCCGCTCTGGCTCAACCTCGGCTGCCTGCTGGCGCCGGTCGGCCTGGCCGTCGCGATCGCCGGCGCGGTGCGAGCCGGCCGGGCCGACCAGCGAGCCGTGCGCCGGCGGCCCGGCCGATAGGGCACCTGTCCTATTAACGGATCCCGGCCGTCAGCCACTGCTCGGCCCGCTGGCGGGCCTTGTCCGGCAGCTCCGGCGCGGCCACCAGCCGGGCGGCCAGGCTGTGGTCGCCGGTCAGCGCGCGGAACGTCTGGCTGATGGTCAGCCCGTGCGCCGGCCGGTCCAGCACGGTGATCGGATCGCCGGCCGAGAGCTCCCCCGCGGTGAGCACCCGCAGGTACGCCCCGGGCCGGCCGGCCGCGGTGAACCGTTTGATCAGCCGGTCCACGCCCCAGAACGCGGCGAAGGTGGAGCACGGGATGCGCGGCGCGCTGACCTGCAGGATCGTGCTGCCGATCCGCCAGCGTTCGCCGATCACCGCCTCGGTGACCTCGATGCCGCGGGTGGTCAGGTTCTCCCCGAACGCCCCGGGACCCAACCGGAAGGGCAGCTCGTCGGCCAGCTGCTCCTGCCAATAGGCGGCATCCTCCTCGGCGTAGGCGTAGACCGCTTGGTCCACGCCGCCGTGGTTGGCCGTGTCGCAGATGGTGTCGCCGTCCAGTCCGAGCTGGCGGACGGCCACCGGACCGGTCGCGGGCCGCTTGTCGATGCCGGAGCGGGTCGGCTTGCGGTCCACCCGGCCATGCACCGGCGGCGGGGTTTCGATCACCCGGGCCAGGTTGACCGAGATCAGCTCACCGGCGCCGGGATGCTCGTAGTGCAGTGCCACAGGCAGTCACGCTACCGGCATGGCACACTGAATATTCGTCCACTGGCCGGTGTCGAGGCTCGCCGGCAGGCGTCGGAACCCGATTCGAGTCGAAAGGCATCAGATGGCAAGCGTTTCGCCGCAGCATCGGCCGCCGGCCCAGCCGGCCGCGAGCTGGGACGACCTGTACCCCGAACACCCGGTCAACGAGTTGCTGTCGAACAAGGCCGGCTCGCAGAGCCCGTTCGGCGACGACATCACCTTCCCGCTGCCGGTGGAGAGCCTGCACTACCACCATCCCGGCCCCGAGAACCGCCCGTACCTCGCTGGCAACTGAACCCGACTCCCCAGGCACACGGTCCGATGACCGTGCGGACCCGCGCAACCTGACCGACTGGCTGCGCGGGCGCTCGGATGCCGAACTGCTGACGCTGCTGCGCCGCCGGCCCGACCTGGCGTTGCCCGCACCGGTGGATATGGCGACGCTGGCCAATCGGGCCGGCGTCCGCACCTCCGTCGGCCGGGCGCTGGACGGCCTGAACGCCTTCAGCCTGCGGGTGCTCGAGGTGACCTGCTGCCTGAGCGAACCGGTCGGCGAGCAGGAGTTGTCCGGCTGGTTCGGCGAAGCCGACCGGCCGGCGCTGCGCGCGGCGATCGAACGGCTGCAGGACTGGGGCTTGCTATGGGGCTCGGACCAGCGGCTGCACCCGGTCGGCGCCGCTCGCGAGCTGATCGGCGACTATCCGGCCGGCCTGGGCAGGCCCGCCGCCGAGCTGTTCGGCCGGCTGCCCGAGCACGCCGTCGCGCCGCTGCTGCGCCGCTTCGAACTGCCGCCGGCGAGCCAGCCGGCCGCCGGTGCCGCGGTGGCCGCCGCGCTCCTCGACCGGCTGCCGGAGTTACTGGCCGGCTGCACCGAGGCCGAGCGCTCGCTGCTGCGGCGGCTGGCCGACGGACCCCCGATCGGCGTCCACCGCGAGGCGGACGCCGCGCTGCGCGAGCTGGTGCAGCGCCGTCCGGTCGCCGCCGAGCCGTCTCCGGCGCAGGGCCTGCTGGAACGCGCCCTGGTGGTGCCAATCGACGGCCGGACGGTCGAGCTGCCGCGCGAGGTCGGGCTGGCGCTGCGCCCGGTGCCGGCCGGCACGGTGCCGCCGGAGCCGGCAAAGATCCCGGTCATCGAGCGGGGCACCGCGGTGATCGACGGGGGTGGCGCCACCGCGGTGCTGGAGACCGTGCGGCTGGCCGAACTGCTGCTGAGCATGCTGTCCGACGAACCGGCCGGCCAGCTGCGCGCCGGCGGGCTGGGCGTGCGTGACCTGCGCCGGCTGGCCCGGGCGCTGGACAGCACCGAGCAGGTGACCGCACTGCTGCTGGAGGTGTGCAGTGAGGCCGGCCTGCTGGCCAGCTCCGGGCTGGTGGATCCGCACTACCTGCCGACCACCGAGTTCGACGGCTGGCTCGAGCAGGGCACCGCCGAGCGGTGGGTGCGGCTGGCCGGCGGGTGGCTGGCGATGACCAGGCAGCCAAACCTGGTCGGGCAGAAGGACGATCGGGACAAGGCCATCGCGGCGCTGTCGGCCGACGTGGAGCGGCACAGCGCGCCGGCCCTGCGCCGGCAGTTGCTGCGGCTGCTGGCCGAGCTGCCGCCCGGCGCCGCACCGGAGGACGCCGAGGCGGTGCTCGCCCGGTTGGCCTGGCAGGCCCCGCGCCGCGCCGCGGCCCACCGCTACTCGGCGGCGGCCATCCTCACCGAGGCCGCCGTGCTGGGCGTCACCGGCTACGGCGCGCTGCCCGGTTACGGCCGGGCGCTGCTGGACGGAGCCGAGACCGGTGCCGCCCGGGCGGAGGCCAACGCCGCCGACCTGCTCGAGGCGGCGCTGCCCGATCCGGTCGAGGAATTCCTGCTGCAGCCTGACCTGACCGCCGTGGTGCCGGGGCCGCCCAGCCCGCGGTTGCAGCGGGATCTGGCGCTGGCGGCAGACCTGGAGTCCACCGGTGGCGCCGCGGTCTACCGGATCTCGCCAGCCAGCCTGCGCCGGGCGCTGGACCACGGTTGGACCAGTGCCGACCTGCAGCGGTTCTTCAGCTCGTGCTCGCGCACCCCGGTGCCGCAGGCGTTGGAGTACCTGATCGGCGAGGCGGCCACCCAGCACGGCCGGCTGCGGGTCGGCGGTGCTACCAGCTACCTGCGCTGCGACGACGAGTTCCTGCTGGACCGGGTGCTGGCCGAGCCGGGCCTGGACTCGCTCAAGCTGCAACGCTTGGCGCCGACGGTGCTGGTCAGCTCGGCGAGCATCAACCTGCTGCTGGAACGGCTGCGCACGCACGGCTACGCCCCGGCGGCCGAGACCGCCGACGGCGCGGTGCTGACCCTGGCCGGTGAGCCGGCGCGGGTGTCGGGCCGCCGCCAGCACGGCCGGGCCGGTCGGGTGCGGCCGAACTCGATCAGCGACGGCCAGCTCGGCGAGGTGATCGGCCGGCTGCGTGCCTCGGAGAAGCTGGCCGCCGCGATCAGCAACTCCACCAACCGGGTGTCTCAGCAGGTGCCTGGGGTGACCACGGCATCCATCCTGGAACTGCTGCGCACCGCCGTCCGGGAAGAATTGACCATCGCAATCGGCTATGTGGACGAGACCGGGACGCCGTCGCAGCGCACGCTGCTGCCGATCTCGCTGGGTGGCGGGATGATCCGCGGGCACGATCCGGACGACAGCCGGCTGCGCAGCTACCCGCTGCAGCGGATCACCACGGTGAGCGTGCTGGCCGACGACTGAGGCGGCCTTCCGTATCCGAGTCGCACGTCCTGACGAGCGAATCGGATACGAGTCGGCCCGCTAGACTTGAAGATTCTCTTGTGAAGGAGTTTCGCCGGTGACCGACGGACCGCTGATCGTCCAGTCCGACAAGACGCTGCTGCTCGAGGTGGACCACCCGATGGCCGCCGACGCCCGCGCCGCGATCGCGCCGTTCGCCGAGTTGGAGCGTTCGCCGGAGCACGTGCACACCTACCGGCTGACCCCGCTGGGGCTGTGGAACGCCCGCGCATCCGGCCACGACGCCGAGCAGGTGGTGGACGCGCTGGTCCGCTACTCCCGCTACACGGTGCCGCACGCGCTGCTGGTGGACGTCGCCGACACGATGGACCGCTATGGCCGGCTGCAGCTGGCCAAGCACCCGACGCACGGCCTGGTGCTGGTGTCGCTGGACCGTGCGGTGCTGGAGGAGGTGCTGCGCCAGAAGAAGATCGCGCCGATGCTCGGCGAGCGGATCGATGCCGACACGGTGCTGGTCCATCCCTCCGAGCGCGGGCGGTTGAAGCAGGCGCTGCTCAAGGTCGGCTGGCCGGCCGAGGACCTGGCCGGTTACGTGGACGGCGAGGCGCACCCGATCGAGCTGAACACCGAGGGCTGGCAGCTGCGCAACTACCAGGCGCAGGCGGTCGAGTCGTTCTGGGCCGGTGGGTCCGGCGTGGTGGTTTTGCCGTGCGGGGCGGGCAAGACGCTGGTCGGCGCGGCGGCGATGGCGCAGGCCAAGGCCACCACGCTGATCCTGGTCACCAACACCGTCTCCGGCCGGCAGTGGAAGCGGGAACTGCTCGCGCGCACCTCGCTGACCGAGGAGGAGATCGGCGAATATTCCGGGGAGAAGAAGGAGATCCGGCCGGTCACCATCGCCACGTACCAGATCATGACCACCCGGCGGAAGGGCGAGTACCGGCACCTGGAGCTGTTCGACTCTCGGGACTGGGGGCTGATCGTCTACGACGAGGTGCACCTGCTGCCGGCGCCGATCTTCCGGCTGACCGCCGACCTGCAGTCCCGCCGCCGGCTCGGGCTGACCGCGACGCTGGTGCGCGAGGACGGCCGGGAGGCAGACGTGTTCTCCCTGATCGGCCCGAAGCGCTATGACGCGCCGTGGAAGGACATCGAGAACCAGGGCTGGATCGCGCCGGCCGACTGCCGGGAGGTGCGGGTCACCCTGACCGACGCCGAGCGGATGAGCTACGCCACCGCCGAGCCGGAGGACCGGTACCGGATCGCGGCCACCGTGCGGACCAAGCTGCCGGTGATCCAGGCCATCGTCAACCAGCATCCGGACGACCAGGTGCTGGTGATCGGCGCGTACTTGGACCAGTTGGAGGAGATCGCGGCGCACCTCGGCGACGTGCCGATCATCCAGGGCTCCACGCCGAACCGGGAGCGGGAACGGCTGTATGACTCCTTCCGGGCCGGCGAGACGAGGGTGCTGGTGGTCAGCAAGGTGGCCAACTTCTCCATCGACCTGCCCGAGGCGGCGGTGGCGATCCAGATCTCGGGCACCTTCGGTTCCCGGCAGGAGGAGGCGCAGCGGCTGGGCCGGGTGCTGCGACCCAAGCACGACCGCCGGCAGGCGCACTTCTACACCGTGGTCTCCCGGGACACCCTGGACGCCGAGTACGCCGCCCACCGCCAGCGGTTCCTGGCCGAACAGGGGTACGCCTATACCATCATCGACGCCGACGACCTGCTCCGGCCGCTGTAGGCGTTCAGGGTCGAAAGGGTAATACCAAGCTGGTACCATTTTGGTATGAGCATCCAGATCGCCGTTCGCCTTCCGGATGATGTCGTCGAGTTCATCGACGATCTCGTCGCACATGGGGAGGCAACCAGCAGAGCCCAAGTCGTCTCACGGGCGCTGCATCGGGAGCGCCGTCGTCATGCCGCCGAGCGGGATGCCGCGATCTACGCTGCCGATCAGCCAGACCGGGACATGGATGCTCTCGCCGAATATGCATCTCGGACACCGCTGGACGACCTCGACTGATGCGTCCGATCCATATCGCCAGACTCGACAAGGCTCGACCGGTCCTCGTTCTGACGAGGGAACTCGTCCGTCCTCATCTGAGCAGGGTGACCGTCGCTCCCATCACCAGCAGGATTCGCGGATTGACGACGGAAGTAGCGGTTGGACCGCCCAACGGTTTGGAACATCCGTCGGTCGTGAGCCTCGACAATATCGGCACGATCCCGGCGTCCGACCTCGGACGCCAGATCGGGCATTTGCTGCCCGAACAAGAACTACTGCTGACCACTGCAATTCATGCTGCCTTCGATCTCGACTGATCGCTACGCCAACTGACTACGCTCGGTGCCGAGCGACTCCAGTAGCCACCGCGGCCGCTGACCACCCGCGCGGGCATACGACAGTGACTGTCGGGCCGGCACTCCCCCGAGTGCCGGCCCGGATCGATCAGCCGGCCAGCCCGACCACCAGCATGTCGGCGTACGGCGGGTACGGCGGTGCGAAGAAGTTGGCCACGTTCGAGCCGCGCAGGAACGCGTTGCGGGCGTACAGCAGCGGCACCACCGGCGCGTCGGCCATGATCATCCGGTCGGCCTGCTCCCACAGCGCCTGGGCGCTGGACTGGTCGGTCTCCGCGCTGGCCTGCGCGATCAGCTTGTCCACCGCCGGATTGCTGTAGTGGCTGCAGTTGAAGTTGCCGTTGCCGATCTGGCTGGAGTCGAACAGCGGCGCGATGTTGCCGGTCGCGCTCGGGTAGTCCGGCAGCCAGCCGAGCAGGGCCAGGTCGTAGTTCGCCTTGCTGGCGCCGGTGTCGGCATAGAAGGAGTCGCTGTCCTCCGGCTTGAGCCGGACGCTGATGCCGGCCGCGGTCAACCCGGACTGCACTGCCTGCGCCTCGGACAGGTTGATGCTGTCGTTCTGGGTCAGCAGGGTCAGCGAGATGCCGCTGGCGTGTCCCGCCTGGCTCAGCAACGACTTGGCCTTGGCGAGGTCACCGGTGTCCGGCGCCGGGTAGGAGTTGTAGGACTGGTAGCCGGGAATGCCCGGCGTAATCAGGGTGCTGGCCAGCTCCCCGCCGATCTTGGCGCCACCGGCGGCCACCTGGACCGCCTTCTTGTTCACCGCGTACTCCAGTGCCTGGCGCACCCGCGGATTGTTCAGCGGCGGGCGGGTGACGTTGATCGCGAGGTATTCCAGCGCGCCGCTGGGCGAGGTGGCCAGCCGCTGGGCCACGCTCGAATCACCCAGCACCTTCGGCAACAACGCCGCCGGCACGTTCGCCGAGGAGACCGCGTTGCGGTCCTTGCCCTGGTCGGCGATCAGCCGCTGGTTGATCACGGTGGGGTCCAGGCCCATGGTGTAGACGATGGTGTCCGGCTGGGCGGTGCGGACCGGATCGGTTGCGCGGTCCCAGTGCGGATTGCGCTTGAGCACCAGCGTCGAACCCTGCTTGAGCGAGGAGACCTGGTACGGGCCGCTGGCCATCGGGTTGTCACCGTAGTGCTGGATGTTCTCGTCCTTCTTCGGCACCGGCGCGAAGGTCGGCATGCTGGCGATCCACGGCCAGTCGCCGGAGGACTTGTTCAGCTGGAAGACGATGGTGCGGTCGTCCGGCGTCTGGATCGAGTCAAGTTCCTTACCGTCAAACGGACCCTGATATTTGTCGCCACCCACCAGCAGCGTCTTGTGGTAGGCCAGCCCGCCGGACAGCTGGGCGGCGAAGGAGCGCTCCACGCCGTACTTGATGTCGGCGGCCACGATCGGTGAGCCGTCGGCGTACTTCAGGCCCGGCTTGAGGGTGTAGGTCCAGCGCTTGCCGCCGTCGGAGACCCGGCCGGTGTCGGTGGCCAGGTCCGGCACCACGGTGGGTGCGTCGGTGGCCGATTCCTGCCAGCTGGTCAGGCTGCGCAGCACCAGGTGGATGGTGCTGGTGGCCAGGTTCTGGCTCTTGGCCGGATCCAGGTTGATCGTCGGAGCCGAGCTGAGGACGTCCAGCTCGCCGCCGGCCTTGGCTTTGTTCTGGGCCGACCCGGCAGACCTGTCGTTGGCGTGGCAGCCGGCCACGCCGACCGCGACCAGCGTGGCCACCACGCCGACAAGCAACGTTCGTCGCATGATTCTCAGATCCTCCTCGTTGGTTTATCCCCGCCTGCTCAGCTGGTGACCCTCGGGTCGAGATAGCCGTAGAGCAGGTCGACGACCAGGTTGGCCAGTACGATCAGCAGCCCGGCGAACACCGTGCAGCCGACCACCACCGGCAGGTCGGAGCTGGCCACCGCGTTGATCAGCAGCGCGCCCAGCCCCTGCATGCCGAACACCTTCTCGGTGATCACCGCACCGCCGAGCAGGCCACCCAGGTCCAGTGCGAACAGCGTCAGCACGGGCGTCAGCCCGGCCCGCAGCGCGTGGTGGACGAACACCCGGCGCCGGCTCAGGCCCTTGGCCCTGGCCACCGCGATGTAGTCCTCGCTGAGCACCTCCAGCACCTGGGTGCGGGTCAGCCGGGCGTAGATCGCGGCGAAGACGAACGCCAGCGTGCACCACGGCAGGATCAGGTGGAACGCCCACTGCGCCGGATCGTCGGTGAACGCGACGTAGCCGTTGACCGGCAGCATGTTGAACCGGAACCCGAAAACCAGGATGCCCACCAACCCGACCAGGAAGGTCGGCGCCGAGACGCCGCCCAGCGCGCCGACGGTCACCAGCCGGTCCAGCCAGCTGTCCCGGTAGAGCGCGCAGAGCAGGCCGGCCAGCACGCCGGTGACCAGCCACAGCAGCGCGGCGCCGGCCGCGATCGACAGGGTCACCGGGAACCGGTCGGCGATCAGCGCGGTGACCGGGCGGCCCTGCGGGAAGGAGTAGCCGAAGCAGGGTGCCGGGCAGTGCAGGCTGGCCGCTCCGCTGCCGTAGCTGCGGCCCAGCACGATCCCGCGCAGGTACTGCAGGTACTGCTCCGGCACCGAATGGTTGTAGCCGAGCAGGGCGCGCACCTGGGCCAGCCGATCCGGCGTGCACGGCTTGCCGCAGGACAACCTGGCCGGGTCGGACGGCAGCAGGAAGAACACCAGGTAGGCAACGGCGGTCACCAGCAGCATCACCACCAGCACCCCGCCGAGTCGGCGCAGCAGGTAACCGGTCATCGCTCCACCTGGTTCGGTGCCCCTGCTCGGCTCCGCGCTCGCTCCGCTCCTCGACACTTCGTGCCTGCGATGCTCACTCGCTGTCGCCTTCGGGTGCCTCGCTGCTCACTCATCGGGACCTGCCCTGCCGTCCGGTCCAGGCCGTCCGATCGGTGCGCGGATCCAGCGCGTCGCGCAGTCCGTCACCGAACAGGTTGAAACCGAGCACCGCGGCGAACAGCAGGCCGGCCGGGAACAGCAGGAACATCGGATCGCCCTGCACCCAGACGATGGCGTCGCTGATCGAGCGGCCGAGGTCCGGCGCCGGTGGCGGAATGCCGACCCCGAGGAAGGACAGCGCCGCCTCGGTGCCGACCGCGGCCGGCACCGAGAGGCTGGCGAACACGATCACCGTCGAGGCGAGGTTCGGCAGCAACTCCCGTACCAGGATCCATCGCCAGCCGGCACCGAGCGAGCGAGCGGCCAGCACGAACTCCCGGTTCACCAGCGACAGCGTCTGGCCACGCACCACCCGGGCGATCGCGGTCCAGCCGAAGATCGCGATCACCGCCACCACCACTAGCACGCGGGGCAGCGAATCCGGCACCAGCGCGGTCAGCGCGATCATGAACACCAGGCTGGGAAAGGCGAACATCACGTCCATGAACCGGCTCAGCACCGAGTCGGTGAACCCGCCGGCATAACCGGCCAGCAGGCCGATCAGCAGGCCGATCAGCACCGCCGCGGCGGTGGCCACGATGCCGACCAGCAGCGAGGTGCGCAGCCCGTACAGCGCGATGGCGAAGAGATCGCGGCCGGTCAGCGGCTCCACTCCGAACCAGTGCGCCGTGCTGACCCCGCCGAACCGGCCGCGCGGGGCGTTGCCACGGGCGTCGTCGAGCAGATCCAGGTGGTAGGTATAGGGGTTCTGCCCCTCGATCCGCACCAGCAGCGGCGCGCAGACGCCGGCTCCGATCAACCCGAGCACGGCCAGCCCGCCGGCCATCCCCCACCGCTGGGCGCGCAGCCGGGCCCAGCCGCGTGACCATTGGCCACCGGGTGCGCCGGCCGGCAGCGAGCGGCTGTCCCGCTCGGCCTCGGCGGCGCTCGCCGCGCCCAGCTCGACCATCCGCACCAGCCTTTCGCCGGCCGACCGCGCCGGGCCGGTCGAGCCCGGCCGCTGCAAACCCTACCGATCTAGTAGATATTCCGGGGTGAAACCATTGCGCGGCTCAGCATTTCGGACGCTGCATCGTTAGCACTATTTATGTTCTTTACGATTTTCACAAGGCTAGCGAGTTTAGTGTCGAATGCGTGTGATGTGGCAGGTCGTGATCGCGGGTAGCGCCGCGGCGGCCAGCCGCCCGCGACGCCGCGCCCCCCGTGTGGCGTGCATCGACAGGTTGCTGGCCGTCCGGTTCGGCTACCCGGCGGCGGGTATAGGCCGGCCCGTGCCGGCTCGGGTACGCCGCGTCGAACCGCGCTGCCTAGTCATGACTGCTCATTCCCGGCAGGGGCCATGCCGTTACAGCACGCTCCGCGGTGGGACGATCAACGGGTGGATGAGGACGGCAGGCCGCCGGACGTCAAAGCCGAGCAACTTCGTGATCGCACCGGGTTCCCGGCGTTCTGGGCCGCCGCCACGGTTTCCGGGTTCGGCACCTACGTCACCTCCCTGGCGATCCAGGTCCTGGTCGTGGTTACGTTGCATCAGGGTGCGGCCGGGGTCGGGCTGGTCAACGCGGCCCGGTGGCTGCCGTACCTGCTGTTCGGGCTGGTCGTCGGCGTGCTGGTGGACCGGTCTCGTCGCCGTCCGCTGCTGGTCACGACCGACCTCGTCCGCGCCGGGCTGCTGGCCGGCATCCCCGTGCTCGCGCTCACCCATCGGTTGACCATCGCCGTGCTGATGGCGTTCATGGTGGTCTTTGGCCTGATGTCGCTGGTCAACGATGCCGCGTCGCAGTCGTTCCTGCCGCGCCTGGTGCCGGCGCACCTGCTGACGCAGGCGAACGCCCGGCTGGACCAGAGCGACGCCGTCGCCCAGACCTCCGGCCCGGCGCTGGCCGGTGGGCTGGTGTCGCTGCTGACCGCTCCGTGGGCGGTGCTGGTCGATGCGGCCAGCTACCTGATCTCCGGCCTGGTGCTGCTGCGCGTCCCGGTGGCCGAGCCACCGTCGCGACGGCGGGTGGCGCTGCGGGACATCCGCGGCGAGGCGGCCGACGGCCTGCGCTGGGTCTACCGGCACCGGACGCTGAAGCCCTTCGCGATCGGAACGCACGCGTGGTTCCTGTGCTTCTCCCTGGTGAACGTTGTCCTGCCGCCGTTCGCGTTGCGGACGCTGGGCCTGCGGCCATGGGGACTCGGCGTCGCACTCGCGGTCGCCGGCGTCGGCGGCCTGATGGGCGCGCTCGCGGCGACCCGGCTAGGAGCGCGTTTCGGCGCTGGCCGGATCACGATCGCAAGCCACGCGGGGATGGCACTGGCCGTCGGCATGGTCGCGTTGAGCTCCGACAGTTGGGCGGGGTGGGTCGTGCTCGGCGCCGGTGAGCTGATCCTCGGCCTATCGATGGGAATCTCGAACGCCAACGAGTTGGGCTACCGGCAGTCGATCACCCCGGACCACCTGCAGGGCCGGATGAACGCGACCATGCGATCAATCAACCGGGCAATGATCGTCATCGGTGCTCCACTCGGCGGCCTGCTCGCCGACGCGATCGGCTTCCGGGTCGTCCTCTGGATCGCCGTGGTGGGCTTCGCCATGATCGCGAGCGGGCTGGCCGCCACGCCGTACCGCCACGCCCGCATCGAGGAGGGCCTCGCCGAACTGCCTGCCTAGCGCCGGGAGTTGCGGTCGAGACCAGCCTCGACCTGTTGCCAACCCGAACCGGGCCGTCTACTGTTTGCGCAAATCGCTCGACGAAGACAAATTTCCTGCGGCTATCAAGCCACGAATAGCCACGGCCTTTACCCATTTCCTTGCATCAAGGAGAAATCCATGCCATTTTCCGATCCATCGGCGCGCCGGCGCACTCGCCGGCCGCTGCTCGCGGCGTTGCTCGCCGGAGCCCTCGCCGTCCCGGTGCTGGTGGCCACGAGCCAGTCGGCGTCGGCGGCCAACGCGCCCGGCCGGGCCCACCTGCTCGACGCCCCCGCCTGGACGGCAACCAGCACCGCGCTCGGCCCGGCGCCGGCCGCGAGCGACGTGAACTTCTCGGTGGCCATCGCGCCCAGGGACGCCGCCGGCGCGCAGGCCTTCGCCGACGCGGTCAGCGACCCGCACAGCGCCAGCTACCGCCACTACCTGACGCCCCAGCAGTACACCGCGCGATTCGGCGCCACCGCCTCCGACGTGGCCGCCGTGCTGAGCTGGCTGCACGGCGCCGGGCTGCGGACCGGCACCGTGCCGATCAGCAACAGCTACGTGCCGGTCACCGGTTCCATCGCCGCGGTGAACAAGGCGTTCGGCACCACCATCAAGAGCTATCACCGCAACAACCGGCAGGTCATCGCACCGGCCTCCGCGCTCACCGTGCCGGGCGCGCTGGCCGGCCGGGTCAGCGACGTGCTCGGCCTGGACACCTCACAGATCTACCGCTCCGGTGCCCGGGTCATCCCGAACGGCGCGTCCGCGGGCAACATCAACTGCTCCACCTACTGGGGCGAGAACACCAACACCTCCTACATCACCGCGCCTGCCCCGCTGAGCGGCAACCTGCCGAACCGGGCCTGCTACACCCCGTCCCGACTGAATGCCGCGCGCGGTATCCCGGCCACCGGCAAGACCGGCGCCGGCGTCACGGTCGGCAACGTGCTCTGGTGTGACAGCGCCACGATTCCGTCCGACATCAACACCTGGGCCGCTCAGGTCGGCGCGCCGGCCCTCACCGCCGGCCAGTACACCTCGCAGGACCCGGCGATCTGGGACCCCTACTGCACCAACCAGGCCAACATCGACGGCACCATGGTCGAGACCGCCCTGGACGCCGAGGCGATCCACGGCGCGGCGCCGGATGCCAAGATCATCTACGCGCCCGCGTCCGGGCCGTACAGCAACTACCTGCTGACCGCCACCCAGAACCTGGTGAACGCCAACCAGGTCCAGATCATCACCAACTCCTGGGGTGGTGCGGAGAGCACCGCGTTCCTGCACACGGTGTACGTGCAGGCCGCCAGTCAGGGCATCTCGGTGATGGCGTCCTCCGGCGACGACGGTGACAACACCTACACCAACGGCTCGGCCAGCAAGGCTCGCCCGTCGGCCGACTACCCGGCCTCGGACTCCCAGCTCACCTCGATCGGTGGCACGTCGCTGGGCATCAGCTCGACCAACTCGGTGCTCTTCGAACAGGCCTGGTACGACGTGATCAGCCGGAGCAGCGGCACGGCCTGGACGAGCGACGTGTTCTACGGCGCGTCCGGCGGCGGCAAGAGCGGGCTGACCTCGCAGCCTTCCTACCAGTCGGGCATCGTGCCGAGCACGTTCTCCGGCAAGCCTGCCAAGCGGGCCTACCCCGACATCGCCAACATCGCCGACAGCCAGACCGGTTACGTCGTCGGGGTCACCCAGGCCGGCGCGTACACCACGCTCACCGTCGGCGGCACCAGCCTGGCCTCGCCGTACACCGCGGGTGAGGTTGCGCTAGCCGTCCAGACCAAGGGCGCCAGGCTCGGCTTCCTGAACCCGAAGCTGTACCTGAACCGGGCGACCGCGGTCAGCGACGTGTCCGGTTCGACGGTGAACCAGGGCACCGAGGGCAAGTGGAAGAACCCGAGCACCGGGGCGATCACCGAGCCGACGACCTACTTCCTGAACGCGATGGGGCTGCTCGCCTCCTCGCAGCAGTCGGTTACCGGCTGGGACAACGTCACCGGCCTCGGCGCGGTGTCCAACGCCAGCAACTTCATCAACGCCATCCAGTAGCAGTGGTCGCTGGGTCCGTCCGGTCGAGCCCGGACGGACCCAGCGGCGGCTCGTCCTGCTCGGGAAGTGGCCAGCGGTGATCGCGCGACGGTCCCCGGGTACCCGACCCGGGGTCGGCGCGCATTACGGTAAGCCGGATGGAGCGTCGTTCCGACTGGCAGCCGGACGTCCTGGGTGACGGCTACGTCCAACGGGTCCTCCCGCTCGGCGTCAACCCGGACGGAGAGGGCGAGATCGCGGCGGTGCTGGTGCGCCGCGAGCCGCGACCGGCCGAGCAGGTGCACGGCGCGGTGCTCTACGTGCACGGCTTCTCCGACTACTTCTTCCAGACCGAGCTGGCCGGCTTCTTCGCCGAGCGCGGGCTCGCGTTCTACGGCCTCGACCTGCGCAAGTGCGGCCGGGCCCGGCGCCCCGGCCAGACGGCGCACTACGTCTCCGACCTCAAGCTCTGCGACGCCGAACTCGGGCGGGCGCTGTCGATCGTCGAACAGGACCATCCGGGGCAGCCGGTGCTGCTGGTGGCCCACTCAACCGGCGGGCTGATCGTGCCGCTGTGGCTCGACCGGCGACGGGCGGCGGATCGGGTGAGCCCGGTGGCCGGGCTGATCCTGAACAGTCCGTGGTTCGACCTGCAGGGCACGCCGATGCAGCGGTCGGTGCTCACCCAGGCGCTGCGGGTGGCGGCCAGGGCCCGGCCGTTCCGCGAGTTGACGGTGCCGCAGGGGGTGTACGGCCAGACGCTGCACATCAGCGGCACCGGCGAGTGGGAGTTCGACCTCGCCTTCAAGCCGCTCGCCGGGTTTCCGGTGACGGTCGGCTGGCTCAACGCGGTCCGCCGCGGCCACGCGCGGCTGCACCGCGGGCTCGACATCGGCGTGCCGTCCCTCGTCTTGCGCTCGGCCAGGTCGCACTTCTCCACCAGCTATTCCGAGGCCAGCGACCGCGCTGACACCGTCCTCGATGTGCGCCAGATCGCCCGCTGGGTCGGCTGCCTGGGTGGTGAGACGTCGGTGGTGCCGATCGCGGACGCTCGGCACGACGTCTTCCTCTCGCTTCCCGAACCACGGCAACGCGCCTACCGGATCGTCTCCGATTGGCTGGCCACGCACCGGTTGGCCACGCACCGGCTGGCCACGCACCGGCTGGCCGGTACGGACCTGGAGTCGGCAGGATCGAGCGGGATGCTCGGGGATCCGGACTGAAGCAGTCCGTTCGGCTCAGTCCAGTTCGGGGCCGGTGAGCCCCGCCGCCGGGATCGGCTCCGGGCGGTCCGGCACGGCGCCAGCCGCGCTGGCCGCCCGCCGCGTGGAACGGCCACTTCCGGTGTAGAGCACCGCCGCCAGTGCCATGCCCACGGGCAGCGCGAGGTAGAAGCCGGAGAACAGCGTCACGACGCCCATGGCGACCGCGGCGAAGACCGCGCCCCACCAGGTCGGCCGGCCGCGCGGGAGCAACCTGCAACCCGCGACCAGCCCCGCCACGGTCACCACCAGCAGGCATGCCGACGTCGCCAGGATGATGTCGCCCAGATCGGCTCCGAGCACGCCGGCGATGATCGTCGCGGCCGTGGCGAATCCCGCGATCACCGCCAGGCTCCGGCGCGGTGTCTCGCCGGCGGCGTGCCCCTTGGCCATCCAGGCCGGCAGTGCGCCGTCCCGGGCCAGCGCGGCACCCAGCCGGGACGTTCCGGCCAGGTAGGAGTTCAGCGTGCCGAAGGTGAGCACGGCCGCCAGCGTCGCCGTCACCGCCCCGGCGGCATCGCCGAAGCTGAGCTTCAGCAGCTCGCTCAACGGCACCGCGGTGTCGGTCAGCCGCGGGCCCAGCACCACGACGCAGGTGAGGGCCAGCCCGACGTACAGAACTCCGATGACCACCAGGGTCAGTGCGGTCACCCGCCGGAGATCCCGCTGCGGGTTGCGGAACTCTCCGGACAGGTGGGTGACCGCTTCCCAGCCGGCGAAGGAGAAGAACAGCAGGCTGGCGGCCCGTCCGACCGCGGGGTAGCCGTGCGGGGCGAACGGTCGCAGGTTGTCCGAGTCAGCGCTGCGCAGCGCGGCGAGGCAGGCCACCACCATCAGCACCGCCAGCAGCCCGACCAGGGCCAGCTGGATCCGGGCCGACACCTTCAGGCCGAACACGTTCGTCGTGAACGCGGCCGCGAGCAGCACCGCCGTGGCCGCCACGGCGACGCGCTGACCGCCGCCGAGGGCGTCGGCGATATACAGCCCGCCGACGTACGCGGTCGCCGGACCGCCCACCGGCCAGGCGAAATAGAACCAGTAGCCCACCACCGCCGACGCTCGCCGGCCGAATGCCTGGTAGACGAAGGTCGCGATGCCGCCAGCGTCGGGATAGCGCGATCCGAGTGCGGCGAAGGTCGCCGCCACCGGCACACAGAGCAGCAGCAGCAGCGCCCAGGCCAGCACCGAGGCGGGCCCGGCCAGCTGGGCGGCCAGCGCGGGCAGGGTGAGCAGGCCGGCGCCCAGGATGGCGCCGACGTAGATCGCGGTGCCCTGTCCCACTCCCAGGCGTCGTGCGGTCACATCGCTCCTTGCTGACGATTGGCGGTAATTGTGTACTGCCTGAGAGCGCGGTGGAAACCCCTGGCAGGCCATTCGGCCGCGTCGGGCGGTCACCCATCGTGGCGCACGGTCCAGCTTCTCGCCGGCGCCCGATCAGCCGGTCTTGATCAGCGCCGTGTAGTGGTCGCCGCGGTGCAGCAGGGCGTAGTTCGGCAACGACGCGCCACGTCCCACTTCCTGCTGATCCGGTGGCGCGAGCGCCGGGACGTGCTGCTGCGGAGCGGGCTCGGCCATCACGTCGTCCTGCTGCAGGACGGCATCCTGCTGCGGGACGGCGCCCGGCGGCAGTTCCTCGTGAACGCCGAAGACGTCCTGCCGGCGCGGTTGTGCCGGCGCGGACGGCGGGAGCGCACGCTTCCCGCTGCCGTTGGTGCCGTCACTGGCCGCACCCGAACGGCTGGCCGCCAGCAGCCGACGCCGCTGGTGGTTGATCGCGTGGTACAGCGGGCTCATGAAGAGTAGGCGCAGCAGCTTGGGGCCGAGGCCCGGATTGGGGCGACTCTCGATCTGGTTGCGCACGATGTCCACGACGGCGCTCTTCATCAGATCGTCGATCGGACGTGAGCCGAGCTTCGCCCGGGCCTCCAGCAGCGTCTCATCCCGGCGCGGTCGGGGTAGCTCGGGTGAGAAGGCTTCGACGATCTGGCTGGGGTCCGCCCCCTCGCTCTCCCACTGCAGGGCGTCCCGGATATCGGCCAGGGCGTGGATCAGGCAGTCGCCGTCGCCCGCATTCCAGATCTGGGTGAACCCATCCGGCGGAGTGTCCTTGTAGACATCGACGGTGATGCCGAAGTGCAGTGCGATCAGCTGCCCCTCGGTCTGGCCGAGGTAGATGCCGGGCTGCCCGCTGTCGTCGCGAAATGCCTCGCACAGTTCGGCCACGCGATCAGGCAGCAGGTAACCGGCCGGGTCGAACCAGGCAGCGTTGTTCGGTGGCGCCAGCCCGCCCAGGCCGGCACGCGCGCCGCCGGAAGGCCGCTGCCCCAACCCGGTGGCACTCGGGCCCGGACTGCCCTGCGAGCCCGAGCGGGTCGAATCGCCGCCCGTGCCAGCCAGCAGGTCGAGCACGGCCTGGTCCCAGCGCGCCGTCAGGTCGTCCAGCAGGTCGCTGGCCGCCTCGTCCTCGAGGTGCGCTAGGTCGTCGTCAGGGCCGGCGTCCGGCTCCCCGGGTTTCTTGGCCTGGTCATGGGCCTTGGCGGTCTTCTTGCCCTTCCCGGTCAGCAGCTTGCGCCGCTTGCTGCCGCGGTCGGCTTCCTCCTCGCTCTCGGACTGCACGGTGCCGTCCAACCGTTCGATGACAACCTCGATCAACGCAGCGATGTACTCCTCGGCGGTCGCGTAGTCGCCGGACAGCACGTCACCATAGGCACGCTCGATCATGGCCAGGTGCAGGTGAGCGAGCCGTTGCTGGGGCTGAGCCTCATGCTCGACCTGCAGCGAATTGTCGCCCAGGTCATCCTCGACCAGGCCGGAGATGTCGAGCAGGCCGTGGATGGCAGCGGCCAGTTCCTCGGCGGACCGGCTCTGCTGGCGACCGGCGAACCGCTCCTGACCGATGTGCTCGAGCAGCACGCCGCGCGGGCCGCCCTCCGCGTCGCCACCGGTCCGGGCGGCCGGCAGCGTGACACCCGGGATGTTGTTGAGGTTCTGCAGATGGATACCGATCGCTTTTTGCAGTGCCACCAGCGCATTCCCAGTCTGGGCGATGCTCTTGGCTACCGGTTCGCTCGGTGCGGCGACGACCGGCTCGACCAGCGCCTCCGGCAACGTCGCCTCGGAGACGTCGAAGTCCATCCCCACCTCCACTGCCGACTTCGCCCACCCGCCGTACGGCAGGATCGCGTGGAAGTCCTGGTCGTGGTCGGCAGCTTCCGGGCCGAACTCGTCCTCCTCGTCCATATCCGGGCCGAAAGCTGGGGTGGCGTCAAGGCTGGCCGGAACCGCCAGGACGGCCGGCCGGGGGCTGTCGAACTCGTCCTCCTCGTCCAAGCCCGATCCGACCGGCCCGGTCATCGTCGCGTCTTCCGGCCACTCGACCTCGTCCTTATGATCGAAGCTGAACGCCGGACCGAGCAGCCGGGCGATCTCGGCGCGTTCCAGGCTCAGGTCGTCGATCACCAGGCCCAGCGCCTGCTCCACCGTTTTCCCTCGGATCAGCGCCCGGACCCGGTCGAGGTGCACGATCCAGGCGGTGGTGTGCGCGCCCATCGTGCCGGAGAACGGCGAGTCCGGCCGGCCGCCCGCGCGGAACCCGGCAACCGTGCCATCGGCGGCCAGTTGGAGCTGGATGGTGAGCGGCCCCTGGTCCTCGGCTTCCTCCGCGACGGCCGCATCCTCCGGCTTCACCGCATCGTCGATCAGCAAGTCGGCGTCCGGCGCCGGTGCCAGATCGGACACCACGATCGGCTCCGCGTCCTCCTCGGCGGACTTCTTGGCCGAACTGTGCCGGCGCTTCCTTCCCCTCGGTTCCTCCGACTCCTTCGATTCCTGCACCGGGGCGGACGCGGCCGCCCTGCCCGGGCGCCGCCGGTCCCCGCGCTGAAGGCCGCCCTCCGGCACCTTGCATTCCGGCGACTTCGGGTCGCCGAGCAGGTCCTGCAACGGATGCACCTGCCGCAGCAGCGCATCGTGCTCTTCCTTGATCTGGGTGGCCGCCAGCAGGTCGTTGAAGTCGCTGGAGACTGCCTTCTCTTCGAACCTCCTCGTCACCGCCGCGAGCTGGTGCAACAGGAAATTGAGCTTGCGCCGTTGCAGGACCCTCGCCTGGGCCGTCACCCTGCCCTGCAAATCCGCCGTCAGCGACTTGCGCGCCGCGGCGTCGTCCTTCGGCGGCCGCTCCACCTCCGGCTGGTCGACCGCCGGCTGGTCAACTTTCGGCTGGTCGACATTCGGCTGGTCGACTTTCGGCTGTGCCGACGGGGCGTCTGGCTGGACATCCATCGTCGTCGAGGTATCCGGCTTCGCGCCGAACGCCGGCAGTTCGGCCAGCGCCGCAAGCGTCCCGGGAAAGTTCGACTCGATGGAAAGGATGTGTTGCTCGATGAACAAGGCTGCCCGCTTGTCCACCGGCAGCTCGGACGGCAGCCCGGGTGACAGCCGGGCCAGGGTGCCCGGGTTGGTCTCGACGCAGGCCAGGGCCACCGCGGCCACGTCGAACGATCCCACCACCTCGTCGTAGACGTCCTCGGCCGGGGTGGCGAGGCCGGCGGCCCGGCTGGCCAGCGCCTCGACCTTCTCGCCTTTCCCCTTGCCGCCCGACGCGGTGAGCAGCCGGGTATGGATGGTGCTGAAGGGCACCACCTCGCGCAGCTCCAGGTAGGCGCTGATGTAGTCCTGCAGCGCGGCCACGTCGGCGGACTCCGACGCCAGCAGCTTGCCGGCCGACAGCAGCCGAGCCTGGGCCACCCGGAACAGCTTGGCCTGCCGCGCTCCAAGACCGGCGACGTAATCCTCCCCCGCACCGGGCAGGCTGAGCAGGTTGGTCGCCAGCCGTTGCATCTCGGCGATCGCGACGTTCAACGGTTGGCCTTCCAGGGCTAACCTGATGCCCTTGACGTGCACGGTGAATGCGGTGGTGTGGTCGCCCATCGAGCCGGTGTAGCTGTTCTCCGGCCGGCCGGCGAAGCGCACCTCGGTGACGGTGAGCTTGTTGTCCGCTGCGGGCTCGGTCATCAGCTGGGTGACCACCGCCCGGCGTACCGCCGATGCCTCCGGCGCCGTCGCATGCGCCAGTTCGTGGGCGAGCAGGTGCTGGCCGCCCTCGGTGGCAAGGTCCGGCGACCCGGCGGAGAAGAAGATGTTCCGGCCGATCGTGAAGGCCTGGGCGCTGACCTCACCGCTCAACGCCTCGGCCTCCGGGCCGGCATGCAGCCGGACCGAACCCAGATCGGCGCCCATCGCCGACTCGAAGGCGGTTCGAACGTCCGGTGCGAGCGGTTCGCCGCCGCGTTGGGCTCGGCGCAGCCGGCCGGTCAGGTGTTCGCTCACCGGGCCGCCGCCCCGGCCGATCGAGGGCGCCGCCGACGCCTGCCGGCGCAGCGCGGCCAACCCGGCGGACGGCCGGCCGGCCGGTGGGGTGCCGTCCGGATCGACGCTCCCGGTCGGACTGCTCGCGGTGGTGGAGTGGCGTCCGCGCAACGTGGCCACTACCCGGCGGGCGACCTGGTCGGCGGCGTGTTCCTCCGCCGCGTCCGCGGACCCGACCACGATGCCCTCGTCCGGCGCGACGCTGAGCCCCGGCACCGCGACACTGTCGGTCGGCCGATCCGCCGCGCGATCAGCCTCGACCTCGCGACGCTGTTTCGGCTCATCGGTACGCACCTCGACGGCGCGTGAGCCAGCCGCGGGGCGGGTCATTCCAGAAGGGTAAGGGCTGGTTAGCGCTATCGGGCCAAGCCCACGCGTGGTGTCGGGCAACAAGATCAGCGCCACGCCTCGCCGGCCTCGACCTGGGGCGATGTCCCGCGGGTGCCTACGTCTCGGAGACAGCCGCCAGCAGATCGCGGTAGGCGGCTGCCACCTGACCAGCCTTCGTTCTGATGACGATGCTGCCAGGCCGGACCGCGATCACCGCGAGCATCCGGTCATACATCGCTGCCAGTTCCCGCACGCCACCGCTCCGGTCGAGCAGCGCCTGAGCTTCCAGGTGCGCGGGATCGGCAGCGGATCGGGTTCGTTCGGCGAAGCGCGCCAGTGCGGCGTCCTTCTCGTCGATGAGGACGATCTCGTAGAAGGTGGCGCGCACGTCGGCGGCCAGCCGCTCAACCTGCTCGATGAACGTCAGGCGGCCGACGTGCTGCGGGACGATCACGTCATGGCCCGCACCGAGATGCTGGCGCGCGGCGGCGAGGGCGATCTGCCGAGCGAGCAAGCCGCTCTGCTCGGGCTGGTCGCTCCAACGCCCGATGAGCGAGCGGATCCGATCTATGTCGAGATTGAGAGCCAGCGGATGCTCATCGGCGAACAGCTGGGCCAGCGTCGATTTTCCGCTGCCGGGCGGTCCGTTCAGGAGGATCAGCCGAGGCATCGACGCAGTGTAGGACACGGTGGCATCCCGCTTATCCGCCCTTCTCCCGGCTCGGGCAGGCGTCCGGGCGGCTCACCGCCCACCGCGCCGACGGCAGGTCCATCGACCAGACCGCCTGGCACAGCGTCGGATAACCGAGGACCAGTTCGACGGGCTCGGGAAGATCGGCGACGGCCACGATATGGCCCGCGAAGTGGACCTCGGCGATCCGGTAGGCCGCCATCCGGCAGAGGTCGGTGACCATCGTCGCGCCCACCGAATCGGTTCCACTCGCGCTGCCCAGCGCGGTGAACAGCTCGGGATGAGAGGTCACCAACTTCCGATCGACCACGGTGATGTCGGCTCCGGTGTCCCACATCGCCGGGACGATCTTTCCTCCGGGCAGCGCCACCGGCAGGTAGCAATGCCCCCGCGGACCCCGATCGAGCGGCAGGTCGGCCGCCAGGCCGCCGGCCACCGTGGCGTGCAGGCTCGCCGCCGGGCCGTCGAGCAGGAGGGCGTGCTCACCCAGGACGTCCAGCCCCAGCAGCGAACGCGCACCGGCACCTCCGGTACGGAGCCGGTGGACGGTGCGACGCCCGGCGGTGAGGCCGGGCACGGTGAGGTCGGGCAGGTCTACCAGCTCGATAGAAGCGCGGCCGAACAGGCCCTCTGCCACGTCCTCATCGACGACGGCGGCGGGCATCAGGCCGTCGGCATCCGCGATCTGCGTGGTGGCGCACCCCGAATCCAGCACGAACCGATGCTGGATTCCGGACACCGTCCCGTCCACGCACAGGAGTGCGCACTCTGCGAACTCCGCATCGGGTTCCACCCGGAGGGCGACCGGCAGCACCCGGCCAGCATCGCACGGCCCCGGCGGTCTGAGCGGGCCCGGAGCGGAAGGTGAGCGGCGTCGTTCAGTGGCTGGTCAGTGCGGCGAGCAGGTCGAGCGCCTTGCCGTAGAACTCGGCCTCGGCGGGTTCGTCGCTGGCGGCGGAATCCGCCGAGTTCGGAGAAGGTGACATCGGTGGCCGAGTAGTAGCGACGCAGCCTGCCGACCAGGTGGCCGCCGTCCAGCTTGAGCGCGGTGACCGGGTATTCGAAGTGATGTGCCTGCAGCCGTTGGGTGACCGCGTCGAGGTAGTTGCAAGACGTCCACTCCCGGTCCGTGGTGCCGCAGTCCATCAGGATCGGGCCGCGGATGCGTTCCACCGGAATGATCGCCTGCGGAGCATCGGCAGGAGCCGGGTTGTCACGGTCGGCGGCCGCGGTCACGAAGGGCAGCGGCCTGCCAGCGAGCAGCCAGGCCGGTTTCCGGTAGTCGGGAAGGCCTGGATTGACGACCGAGCTGGGTACGCCGGCGATCACCCCGTTGACCAGGTTCGGGAAATGGGATCCGATCAGCAGGGCTGCCTCGCCGCCGCGGGAGATCCCGGAGACCAGGACATGTTGGGGATCGACGCCGGGCGCGGCGCGCAGCACCGCCAGCGCCTTGGCGAAGTACTCCAGCGGGATGTCGGTCAGGGTCGCCGGCAGCCCGGGTTCGGCGAAGTAGGCCAGCGACATCGCCGGATACCCGCGGCTGGCCAGCAGGGCGGCGGTGAGATCCTGGCTCTCACCGCCTTCCGAGCCGCCGAAGGCGAGCACGGCGGGATGTCGGCCGACCTGCTTGGCCGGAAGGTACAGCGTGGCGTAGATGCCGGTGGTGGCTGGTCGGTAGGACCGTTCGGTCACGCCGACAGCCTGCGGCGTCTGGCGGTGGGCCACGGTGCTGGCCACCTGCTTGCCCGCGACGCTCGCCGTCAGCCGCACCGCCAGATCGCCGGACTTCGGCATGAGCAGCACGGTGTCATCCAACGGCGCCGAAGCTGGCGGTTTCATGAACTCGAACAGGCCCATCGGGTTGCTACCGGTGTAGCTGCCCGAGGCCGGTGCCTGGTCCAGGCCGAGTTGCCCGCCGGCGCTGGACCGGTATGTCGCCGAGGCGGTCCAGACCACGCCCCGGTCGTCCTTCGCCGTTGCCGAGACGGTGACCGCGGCGTTGGCCGGCAGACCGGTGAGCCGCACGCTCACCGGCACATCCATCACCGCGGTGGCCGGGCTGACTGTCATCACGCCGCGAGCGGACCGTCCCGAACCGCCGCAGCCGACCAAGCTGGTCACAGCCAGGCCGATCACGGCCGTTACCCAGACGCGGTATCGGACTCTTCGGCGCTCACCGACCATGTCCCCATAATCCTCCGCATTGCGCCCACGCGTCGGGCGACCGATCTCGTGGATCCTGGCGAGGCGATGCAGCGGACCCGCGCCGCACGTTCCAACCTTGCCGTCTCTATCGATAATCGATAGATTTCCAGCGCAACCCGATGGAAGAGTGAGCGTGGGAAAGCTGACAATACGTGCGCTGCGCGCGGTGCTCCTGGCGATGCTCGCCGGTATCGTGCTCGTGCAGGCAGGAATGGTGTGGGCCTTGGTCAGCGGGAGCGATCCGGAGGATGGCTCGCGCCCGCTGACAGCGTTCCGGGTCATGACGATCGCGGGGATGGTGTCGGTCCAGGCCGTCCTGGTCTGCGTATTGCAGTTAATGACGATGGTGCGCCGGGCAACCGTGTTCTCCCACGCCGCCTTCCGCTACGTGGACGTCGTCATCGGCGCGATCGTCTCGGCTGCCCTCGTGTGGTTCACGGTTACCGCCATCAATGCGCCGGGCCAGCGAGACGATCCGGGCGTCACCCTCATCATGGGCGGCGTGGGCGTGGCCATCCTCGGCGTCGCGCTCATAGTGCTGGTACTTCGGATGCTGCTCGCCCAGGCAGTCGCGCGCGACGTCGAAGCCGCGCAGCTGCGGGCCGAGTTGGATGAGGTGATCTGATGCCAATCGCTGTCAACATCGATGTGATGCTGGCCAGGCGGAAGATGTCGGTGGGCGAGCTCGCGGACCGGGTAGGGATCACTCCGGCCAACCTGGCGGTACTCAAGAACGGCCGCGCCAAGGCGGTGCGCTTCTCCACACTCGCAGCGCTCTGCGAGGGACTCGACTGCCAGCCAGGCGACCTGCTGCGCTGGGAGACCCCCACGGTGAGCCCACAGAACGACGGTGGAGGGTCCGAGCAGTCATCGAGGCAGCGAGTCCGACCAAGCGGTGCCCGGTAGCCGCCGCAGACAACTGCGCCAGCCAGACCGGGCACGGTCGGTCTTCGCCTACGCCCTGACCGCCCGATGCCGTCGCGCCGAGGCGCCACCGCCGCGTGGCTCGCGAGTGACTAGTGGCCCGAGCCGGTGGTGGACAGTGGTACCTCGACCACGAAGAACAGGAAGCAAAGTTTGTTTGTTAGGTCATGGAAGTCGTCGGGGAACAGCGCCCGGGCGGCCGGGTCGGGCGGCGGCTCGCCGATGACGGCCAGGCGGAATCCTGCGGTGGCGAAGGCATCGGTCATCGCATGCAACGGCTTGCGCCAGAACCTCATCGGGAAGGATCGCCCGTTGAACGTCCAGTTGAAGGTATAGCTGGTTGTCGCAAAGTAATCGGGTCGCGGATCCTGGAGCATGTAGGCGACGAAAGGGTGGTCCACCGACGCGATCAGCCGGCCGCCGGGCCTGAGCACTCGCCGCAACTCGGCCAGCGTCGGAGCCCAGTCTTCCAGGTAGTGCAGAACGAGCGACGCGACCACGTCGTCGAACGCACCGTCACCGAACGGCAGGGGGTCTCGCAGGTCGGCTACGTGCAGGGCGACGCCATCGCCCAGACGCCGCCTTGCCAACCTCACCATCCCGGCGCTGGAGTCCATGCCGGTGACGACCGCGCCGCGATCGCGAAGCGCAGCGGACAGCGGACCTGAGCCACAACCGGCATCCAGGATCCGGCGACCGGCCACGTCCCCGGCAAGGTCCAACATCGCGGGCCGCTCGTAGTACGCGTTCACGAGGTTGTTCTCGTTCTCCGCCGAGTACATCTCGGCGAAGCTGTCGTAGTCATTCACCTGGTCCCGAGCCGCGGACTGGGCGGAACTTTCCGGCATGTCGGCTACGCGGTCCATCGTCGCAGCCTAATAACTCCATGATCAGTCCGACGACCCCTGGCGGTCAGGCCGCCCACTGCCGCACGCCTGCACCAGCGCGGCGAAGGCCCTCGCATCCCGCCACCGGTCCCGATCATCCGCGTCCCTCGATCAACCTGGCTGAGAACCGGTTACCTCGCCCGAGAAACGACACCGACCGTTCCCGTCCACTCGAAGCTTGCGAATGGACCGCTGACCTGGCGGGCCTTGCAGAAGATGATCTGGACGGATGCCATCCTGCCGGCCAGATCAACGTTGCGGTTTGGAGCCTTGGTCGGTGTCATGCGGAGGTGGCCTCGGTAGACAGGGGAAGCCTAGGCTGCGGTCCAACGTGCAACCTTCAGCGATGCGGCCCGTGGCATCCGGTCGGCCGGCAGCTGATCAAGTCCGGGACCGTCAGTGACTGGTCAGTGAGGCTAGTAGGTCGAGCGCCCTGGTAGGCCTCGGCCTCGTCAACCGACTCAATCTCGCCGGGTGGACCACCCTTGAAGCCGGTGCCACCAGCTACCGCCTCGCACGCCGGTCGGGCGAGAAGTTGAACCGGAGATCGGTCCCAGCTCGACATCGAGCCGCGACTGCCAACCCTCGTTAGCGAGACCTATCCCAACCAGGAGGTCACGCCAGTCGAGCTTGGCGAGATCGCGTCCCTCGCGAAGCTTCGAAATATCGCCGGCCCCGTACAAAACGATGGCAGCCTGGACACGTTCCGAGCCTTCCACCTCATTCGGCCACGCGATGGCTCCGACAATGTCGATCACTTCGGCTGCGGTCCCGGCGTCGGGAAAGTCACGTTCGATACGTCAACGGAGTCGTTCAGACGCGATGCCCACGCGGGGAGTCTGTCGCAGCCCGGCTCACCGTGTCACCCTGGGGCCAGGTTGGCTTATTACCCGGCCACGCCAAGCGCGGCGTCGCACGACATCCGACGTCGCATCCAGGCCAAACTTGCGAACGAGCTTTCGCCCGGCAGGTTTCGCAGAGTTGTCGCCGACGGATGCCGTCCTGCCAGCCGGATCAGGGTTGCGGTTGGAACCTTCTCGGGCTAGCGGAGGCGGCCTTGGTAGGCAGCGGGAGCTTTCAGATCTTCGAATCGCGTGGCGATCTTGATGGCATACGACGCTGGATGCGCTCGGTGCCGATGAAGCATGCTTGCTAGTCGGAACGTTGGTCGGAAGTCACCCGCAAAGATCACCTGAACAACGCAGAGATCAGCTGTACGAGACAGACGACCATGTCTCTTTCAGCGTCTGAACATGATTCCGATCCACCAGACTCTCGAGGATTGGGAGTGGGATCGATGAGTTCCATTCCACTTGTCGATTGACTCGACCGACGCAATGATGGTTGTTCAACGCTGATCTCACCGGTCGCGCCACGTCACGGCGCCGTCGATGTCCGAACCGCAAGACCACTCCGACTACGAAGTTCCCCGGCACGAGATTCGGGAATTCATCGCCGACGTCAACGGCGTGCCGTTCACTGCATACCGCTCGCTCGACGAGGCGCGCCGGGATCCGGATTCAGCGGTGGTGCTCTCGGGCGACTACGGGGGCACGATCTTTCTCACCGCACCGGTGCGCAGGGTTCGGTGCTCGCTGTCAACGCTCGAGGTCTTGGTGTCAGACCTCGACGCCGTGACTTGGATGAGCGGCGACCTGACGATCGCAACCGTCGCGCTCGAGCGCCACCCCGTGGGATCCGGCGTGATGGGTGGCGACGGCGGCGGCATCATCATCGATGGCGTCTGGACGCATCCCACGCGCCTGCCGAGCAGGATCCGCGACGAAGCGGCCGAGGTGGTGGTCGGGAAGCGCAGCCGCATTGATGTCGAGTTGCTTCGTGCGGAACGAGAACACGAGCTCAAGCGGAAGCGTGAATGGCGATCGCGCCAATCTCCGCTGCCACGCAGGCTGCCGTGGGATTTCGACATCTCGGCGCCAGCGGTGCCGTTCGAATGACCGAGGATCTAGCTGAGCGGACCGCCGACGGATGGCCGACGCGGGCTGCGGTCAACGAGGTGTGGCGTGCAGTGATTACCGGAGAGTGGTCTCGCGAATTGGCGCACGACTGGACCGTCCCGTGGGTCGAGGGCCCGGCTGGTCACTGGCCTCCCTGCGACCAGGTCATAGAAGGCGCGTTGCAGGCGCTCCACGGTCTGGACATGACTGCCGATCCCACCGCGCCGAACCTGATCTATCACGGGGGGCCTCGACCATATGTCTTGTCCGCTGGCGAGGTTCGTCGCCGGTTTGGCCAGTGGCAACAACGATGCCGACAGCATCACGAGCCGGCTTGATCTCCCGATGACGCGGTCACGAGGAGAGCGTCGCCCGGTAGCAGTCTCGTCCCGGCGCGAACACGCCCTGCGGCCGGTTCGCGGTCTGCCGCCGCGTCACCGCCGACCCGAACGTGTGCCGACCGGTCGCGACCGCGTCGATCACCTTGTAGAATGTCGTCTTGCCCGGCAGCGGCACGACCCCGACACCATGCTCGGCCTCCAGCTTCTTGACCACCCGGCGGATCAGCCGCGACCTCGTCCCCGTCGAGGTGTCCATCTCGGCGTCAACCAGTTCGCGCACCGCCGTCACCAGCCTTGCGCAGCTTCGACCTGAACAGCGAAGAGTTGCCCCGAACAGGACAGACCAGCACCTGCGGATCGAGGTCCAGCAGCATTGCCCTTGACATGTGACCATATGGTCACCTATCTTTACGGCATGGACGGCAGCGACGAGATGGACCCGGTGTTCCGGGCGCTGGCCGACCCGACCCGCCGCAGCCTGCTGGACGAACTGTTCCGCTCCGACGGACAGACCCAGCGAGCGCTGGAGGAACGCTTGCCGATCAGCCGATTCGGCGTGGCCAAGCACCTGAAGGTGCTGGAGGACGCCGGCCTGGTGGTCACCCGGTGGCGCGGCCGGGAGAAGTTGCACTTCCTCAACGCGGTACCGATCCGGCTCGTCCACGACCGGTGGGTGAGCAAGTACGCCGAGCCCTGGGTCGCCGGACTGAGCGACCTCAAAACGAGACTGGAGAAGAAGATGGAAAAGATCTACGAGATCTACATCAAGACCACCCCGGAGCGGCTGTGGGAGGCCATCACCGATCCGGAGATCCGGGGCAAGTTCAGCTTCGGCAACCGGATTAGCTCGGACTTCACCCCGGGCTCCCGGTTCGAGATGAGCAACCCCGGCGCGCCCGGCCTGCTCGGCGAGGGCACCAACGTGGAGGTGGACCCGCCCCGCCGGCTGGTGCAGACCATGGTGGCGCTCTGGGGCGAGGACGTGCAGAGCGAGGGCGAAACCCGGATCACCTGGGAGATCGAAAAGATCGCCGACGACTCCTGCATGCTGACGGTGACCCACGACCAGCTGCGCGAGGGCGCCAACAGCCAGCTCTACGGCGGCTGGCCGATGATCCTGTCCGGCCTGAAGACCTACCTGGAGACCGGCGAGGTGCTCACCACGCCCGGATCGCTGATGTACAGCCCGTCCTGACCCCGGCCGAGTTCAGTCCGGCAGCGACTCGGCGTTCGCCTTCACCCACTCGTCGCCAACCTGCTGCTCGATTCGCAGCGCGGCCTCGATCACGTTGGCGATGTCCGGTTCGAACCTCCGGCCGATGATCGGAACGGCCACCTTCACCTCGCCGGTGACCACCTCCTTGCTGCCGGTGCCGTCCGGCGACAGCACCGCCCGGCCACTCATCGAAGCGGGCTGACCCTTGATGTCCAGCTTCACCGTGGCCGTGCGGCTGCCGTCGGCGGCCGGCCCGGACCAGTGCTCCTCCTGCCGGATGGTGACGCTGTCGCCGATGAACCTGGCGATGGAATCGGGCAGCTTCGGCGACATGGTGCGCTCCACCCGCACGGTGGCGCCACCGTCGCCGGCGGGGGTGACCGTCACCTGCCAGGACTTGGCTCCGGAGCGCCGGCAGGCCTCGTCCCGCACGCTCTCGGTGACATGGGTGAAAAAGGCCTGCTGGACGGTCGCGGCATAGCGGTTCTCGACTATCAACTCCATGCCCACCAGCATGCCGATCGGCTCTCGGGCGCGCGCGCTCGGGTACCGTGAACCGGTGCGGCAATACCTCGATCTGCTGGAGCTGGTGCTGAAAACCGGCACCCGCAAGGAGGACCGCACCGGTACCGGCACGCTGAGCATCTTCGGCCACCAGCTGAGGTTCGACCTGCGGGACGGCTTCCCGGCGGTGACCACCAAGAAGCTGCACCTGAAGTCGGTGGTCGGCGAGCTGATCTGGTTCCTGCAGGGCAGCACCAACGTGCGCTGGCTGCAGGAGCGCGGCATCACCATCTGGGACGAATGGGCCGACGAGAACGGCGAACTCGGACCGGTGTACGGCAGCCAGTGGCGGTCCTGGCCGACCCCGGACGGCGGGCACATCGACCAGATCGCGCGGGTGGTCGAATCGATCCGTACCCAGCCGGATTCCCGCCGGCACATCGTGTCGGCCTGGAACGTGGCCGAGGTGGACGAGATGGCGCTGCCGCCGTGCCACACCCTGTTCCAGTTCTACGTGGCCGAGGGGCGGCTGTCCTGCCAGCTCTACCAGCGCTCGGCGGACGTCTTCCTCGGGGTGCCGTTCAACATCGCCTCCTACGCACTGCTCACCCACCTGGTCGCGCAGGTCACCGGGCTCGAGGTGGGCGAGTTCGTGCACACCTTCGGCGACGCCCACCTCTACCTCAACCACGTCGAGCAGGCCGAGCTGCAGCTGAGCCGGACGCCGCGTCCGCTGCCGCGGCTGCGGCTGAACCCCGAACGCACCGAGCTGACCGACTTCGAGATCTCCGACGTGGAGCTGCTCGGCTACGACCCGCACCCGGCGATCAAGGCACCCATTGCCGTCTAGCTCGGCCCCGGACGCCGACGTCGTCATCATCGGTGCCGGGCTGGCCGGGCTGTCCGCCGCGCTGGAGCTGACCGGGCTGGGTCGGCGGGTGCTGCTGCTGGAGGCCGCCGGCCGGCCCGGCGGCCGGATGGTCACCGACCTGGTCGACGGCTTCCGGCTCGACCGCGGCTTCCAGCTGATCAACCCGGCCTATCCCCGGCTGCGCAGGCTGACCGCGTCCGGCGTGCTGGATCCGGATCGGCTGCGGCTGCAGCCGTTTGTGGCCGGCGTCCGGATCGCCCTGGACGGCACGCATCGGTTGCTGGCCGATCCCCGGCGCAGCCCCCGGGATCTGCCGGGCACCGTGCGCGGGCTGGGCTCGCCGATCGAGCAGGCCCGGTTCGCCGGCTGGGCGCTGCGGTGCGCGCTCGGCCGACCGGCCAACCTGATCAGCGAGCCGGACGAGCCCTACGGCCGGCGGCTGGACCGGCTCGGCGTGCGCGGGCCGGTGCGCAGCGCGGTGCTGGAGCCGTTCCTGGCCGGCGTGCTCGGCGAGGACCGGACCGAGACCTCCGCCCGGTTCGTCTCGCTGCTGATCCGGACGTTCGCCCGCGGCACCCCGGCCGTGCCGGCGTGGGGCGTGCAGGTGCTGCCCGAGCAGTTGGCAGCGGCGTTGCCGGCCGGCACCCTGCGGCTCGGCACGCCGGTGGAGTCGGTGACCGGACCGACGGTGCGCGGCCCGGCCGGGACGCTGACCGGACGGGCGGTGCTGGTGGCAACCGACCCGAGCACCGCCGCGGCGCTCACCGGCCTGCCCCGTCCGCGGCTGCGCAGCCTGACCACGTTCTGGTTCAGCGCCGAACGCTCGCCGTACCAGCGGCCGATCCTGCATCTGGACGGCCTGCGCCGGGGCCCGCTGGTCAACGCCGCGGTGCTCTCGGCGGCGGCACCGGCCTACTCGCCCGACGGCCGGGCACTCATCGCGGCCAGCCTGGTTGGACTGCCGGGAGCCGACACCGAGCGGCTGGTCCGCCGGCAGCTCGGGCTGATGTACGACACCAGCGCGGCCCACTGGCAGCTGCTGCGGGTGGACGCCATCGGCGAGGCGCTGCCGGCGATGCTGCCGCCGCTGACCGTCCGCCAGCCGGTGCGGTTGACCGAGACCCTGTTCGTGGCCGGCGACCATCGCGACACCGCCTCCCAGCAGGGCGCACTGGCCTCCGGGGCGCGCGCCGCGCAGGCCATCGACCGGCAGCTGGGCTGAGCGCTCAGCCGACCAGCCGGTAGCCGAGATCGGCGCCGTTGGTCGACATGCAGAAGCTGTCGGTCGGGCAGGAGATCCTCGACTCCGACCAGAGCGGCGACGGCACGCTGTGCACCGTGGTCAAGGTCCACTCGCTGCCGTCCCAGGCCACGAACGTGTTCGGACCGTCAACCAGCGTGCTGAGCGGGCTGACGCACCGCTGCGCGCTGGAGCAGGAGACGGCATCGAGGGTCTTTCCGTTGCCTGCCTCGATGAGCGACCAGGTGCCGTTGCGCCACTGGCTGGCAGATCCCGAATCGGTCTCCAAGCAGTAGGTCGCGCTGGGGCAGGACAGCGAGCTGGGCAAGACGACGCCCCCGGACGACCCGGCCGACCAGTTCGTGCCGTTGTAGGTCGCGGTGCCGCCCTGGTCGGTGACGGCCAGGCAGAAGCTGGTGCTGGCGCAGCTGACCTTCGTCAGGCCGTTCACGCCGGTGCTGGCCGACGTCCAGGTACTGCCGTCGAAGGTCGTCGCGGTCCCCAGGGAGCTGGCGACCATGCAGAAGCTGGGTCCGGGGCAGGACACCGAAAGTTTCGCCGCGAACTGGATCTGCTTACCCACCCAACTGCTGCCGTTGTAGGCGTAGGCATTGCCGACCCCGTCGAGCGCGACGCACAGGGTCGGAGAACCACAGGCGATCCCGGTGAACGCGTCGCCGATGACCGGCACCGGAGTGGCCCAACTCGTGCCGTCGTAGCGAATCGCGTAGCCGTGGTCGTCCACCGCCATGCAGAAGCTGTCCGAGGTGCACGAGATGTCATCGAGCTGGCCCGGGACCTGGTCCACTGGGACGACGCTGGACCAGTGCGCGCCGTCGAAGGTCACAGCGGTGGCGAACACGGCACCGACCGTCGTGTCGATCACCGCACAGGTGCCGGCCTGCGAGCAGCTGACCGTGCCGGCATTGTTGGACTCGGGATCCACCGTCTGCGGGGTGGACCAGCCGGTGCCGTCGAAGTGGCTCACCACGGTGGTCGTGCCCAGGGCGAAACAACTGCTGCTGCTGATGCAGGAAACCCTGCTCGCACTGATGTTGGCCGGCAACTGGCTCAGCGTCCAGCCGGTGCCGTCGAACACCCCAGCAACCCTCGCTCCGACCGCCAGGCAGAACGTGGGCGCGGTGCAGGACACCGCCTTCGCCGGCAGGTTGGCCACCGCGGCGGGCGTCAACCAGCCGGTGCCGTCATAGGTGGAGAATCTGCCTTGCGGGTCCATGCTCATGCAGAAGCTGGACGACACGCAGGACAGCGACACCCCACCAGAGCCGCTGGCCGCCGCCGACCAGGACGTGCCGTCGAAGGTGCGGTAGGTGTTGGCCACCGTTGCCAGGCAGAAGTTCTGCGAGGGGCAGGACACCACCGGCCGCACCGTCGAACTGAACGCCAGCGTCCACTGGGTGCCGTCGTAACCGAACAACGCCGGGTGAATGCGGTCGCGGTCGGTGCTGCCGCTGGCAAAGCATCGGGTGGCCGATGCGCAGGAGATCTGTCCCAGGTAGCCGGCGGGTGAGATCTTCGCCGGCTGCGACCAGGCCGCGCCATTCCAGGTCGCGGCGTAGCCGAAAGCTTGGGTGGCCATGCAGAACGCCGCGGTCGGGCAGGACACATCGGTCAACGAGCCGCGCTGCGGGTCGGCCACCGCGCTTGAGGTGACGTCGAGCGGATTCGCCACGCCCGTGTAGTAGCCGAGCACGTTGACGACCATGATGATCGGCACGGCCAGGTTGTTGCGAATCTGGAAGCGGGAGTCGGCGCCCAGCGGGATCAGCAGTTGCTGCTGAGCGCTCGGCCCAGCCGGGAAGCTCATGGTGGCCGAGCCGTTCCAGGACCGGTCGATCCGGTACACCGAGATCGAACCCGCCCGGGCCGGCGTGATCACGGTCAGCCGGACGACCATCGCCGGCGTGCCCCAGTCCGGCAGCGGGGATCCGGTGCCGGCCGGCTGGCTGATGATGACCTGGCCGGCCCGGCTCGGCTGGGGTCCGACCCGCTGGTCGACGATGCGGTACGGCGTGCCCGGCTGGTAGCTGCCATAACCGGTCGGCGTGCCGGACCGGAAGTAGCCGAGCACGTCGAGCACCACGGTCAACGGCGACGCGGTGTTGTTGCGGATCATCGCCGCACCGTCGGCACCGACGCCGATGGTGAGCACGTCCTGCTCGGTCCGGCCGGCGGCGAAGCTTTCCGAGGCGCTGCCGTCCCAGGCGCTGCCGCTGGCGTAGGTCGAGACCGACCCGCCCCGGGCCGGGTTGATCACGGTCAGGTTGGCCACCACCTCGGCCATCCCGGTGGCCGGCAGGCCGGCCCGGCCGGCAAGCGGCACCCTGGTCGCCGAGGCCGCCGGCAGCGCGTGCGATCCCGCCGCCCGGGTGTCGAACACCCGGCTGAACCCGACCGCCTGGAAGCTGCCCGGCGTGCTTGCCGTGCCGCCGGTGTAGTAGCCGACCACGTCGGCGATCACCTGGACGGTGGCGGCGGTGTTGTTGCGCACCGACAGCGACCCGTCCGAGCCGAGCACCGCGGTGATCATGCTCTGCTTGGTCTGGCCGGCCAGGAAGCTGATGGACGCCGCGCCGTTCCAGCCGCTGGTGCCCGGGAACACCGACAGCGAACCCGACCGGGCCGGCGTCAACACGGTGACGTTGACGACCACCGCCGCCGAGCCGGCCGCGATCGCACCGTGGCCGGCAACCGCGAACCGATCCGTTCGGGCCGAGGCCAGCCCGCTGCCGGTCCTGGTGTCCAGCACCCTGGTGGCGTCCACCGGGTGGAAGGTGCCGGCGGCCTGGCTCAGCGCCGGGGATGTCGGGACGGCCGGCGCGCTGGACGCCGTCGCGGTCAGTCCGGCGGCCGCCGCGAGAAGACACAACAAGCCCACGAACGATCGGCGCACGCCGTCCTCCAACGATCCATCCGGCCCCGCCGGCACCGACGCCGCCGAGGCGGCCGAAGCGCAGGCAGCTTAGCGGCGTGGGATGCATCGCGCCAGACGGGGCGTTCACCGACACACTCCGCGCAGCCCCCCATCTGGACCAGCGGCAACTACTTCGGGCGTACCGCCGCCCGACCGCTTTGTATCCGATTTGCACGCCAGGGCGTGCAATCGGATACGAAACCAGCCGGGACGCCCGGCGAAGCAGGCAGTACGAGAACAGTCCGGCGAAAGCAGCCGGTGCGAGGAGCGCCCCGCGAGCCGGCCCCCCGCAACCGACCCATGCAAAAAAGAACTGGGCGGTCCCGGTTTCCCGGGACCGCCCAGCGGTGTCTTGCGATGAAACCAGTGGACTAGAAGTCCATGCCGCCCATGTCCGGAGCGCCGCCGGCCGGGGCCGACGCCTTCTCCGGCTTGTCGGCCACGACGACCTCGGTGGTCAGGAACAGGCCGGCGATCGACGCGGCGTTCTGCAGCGCGGACCGGGTGACCTTCGCCGGGTCGATGATGCCGGCCTTGATCATGTCCTTGTACTCACCGGTGGCCGCGTCCAGCCCGTGGCCGGTCTCCAGGCCACGAACCTTCTCCGCCACGACGCCGCCCTCGAGGCCGGCGTTGATCGCGATCTGCTTCAGCGGAGCCTCCAGCGCGACCTTGACGATGTTCGCGCCGGTCGCCTCGTCGCCGGTCAGGTCCAGCTTGTCGAAGGCGCTGACCGAAGCCTGCAGCAGCGCCACGCCACCGCCGGCCACGATGCCCTCCTCGACGGCCGCCTTCGCGTTGCGAACGGCGTCCTCGATGCGGTGCTTGCGCTCCTTCAGCTCCACCTCGGTAGCGGCGCCGACCTTGATCACCGCAACGCCGCCGGCCAGCTTGGCCAGCCGCTCCTGCAGCTTCTCCCGGTCGTAGTCGGAGTCGGAGTTCTCGATCTCGGCGCGGATCTGGTTAACCCGACCCTGGATCTGGTCGGCGTCACCAGCGCCCTCGACGATGGTGGTCTCATCCTTGGAGATGGTCACCTTGCGGGCCCGGCCGAGCAGCTCCAGGCCGGCGTTCTCCAGCTTCAGGCCGACGGTCTCGGAGATGACCTGGCCACCGGTCAGGATCGCGATGTCCTGCAGCATGGCCTTGCGGCGGTCACCGAAGCCCGGCGCCTTGACGGCGACCGACTTGAAGGTGCCGCGGATCTTGTTGACCACCAGGGTGGACAGCGCCTCACCGTCCACGTCCTCGGCGATGATCGCCAGGCCCTTGCCCGACTGCATGACCTTCTCCAGCAGCGGCAGCAGATCCTTGACGTTGGAGATCTTGCCCTCGTGGATCAGGATGTACGGGTCGTCCATCTGCGCTTCCATGCGCTCGGTGTCGGTGACGAAGTAGGCGCTGATGTAACCCTTGTCGAAGCGCATGCCCTCGGTGAGCTCCAGCTCCAGGCCGAAGGTGTTGCTCTCCTCGACGGTGATGACGCCTTCCTTGCCGACCTTGTCCATCGCCTCGGCGATCAGCTCGCCGACGGTGGTGTCAGCGGCCGAGATCGAGGCGGTAGCAGCGATCTGCTCCTTGGTCTCGACCGGCTTGGCGACGTTCAGCAGCTGCTCGGAGACCGCGGCCACCGCGGCCTCGATGCCGCGCTTGAGGCTCATCGGGTTGGCACCGGCGGCCACGTTGCGCAGGCCCTCGCGGACCAGCGCCTGGGCGAGCACGGTGGCGGTGGTGGTGCCGTCGCCGGCTACGTCGTCGGTCTTCTTGGCAACTTCCTTGACCAGCTCGGCGCCGATCTTCTCGTACGGGTCCTCGAGCTCGATCTCCTTGGCGATGGAGACGCCGTCGTTGGTGATGGTGGGAGCGCCCCACTTCTTCTCCAGCACGACGTTGCGGCCCTTCGGGCCCAGCGTCACCTTCACCGCGTCGGCAAGGGTGTTCATGCCGCGCTCGAGGCCGCGCCGGGCCTCTTCGTCGAACGCGATCAACTTGGCCATTCGTGACGTCCTTTACTTGTCTGGTGCTTGTCCACTCGGCACTGACTAGGTCCTCCACCGACCGGCGATGCCCGCGACGGACGGCACCGGAGCATCGGAAACCCGGCGGGTTCCGGCTGGTGCCTCATCACGATCGGCTAGCACTCACAGTACCCGAGTGCTAAGTCAGGTTTAGCACTCGGACCCCCAGAGTGCAAGAAAGCCCGGTGGCTCCGAAACCCGGTTGGCGCACCGCTTAACGTGGAGGGGTGAGCCATCCCGACATCGCCCCGCGCAGCTATCCCGAGACCCGCACGGTCGACCAGCGTGACGACTTCCACGGCACCGAGGTGACCGATGAGTACCGGTGGCTGGAGGATCAGAATTCCGCCGAGGTCGCCGACTGGGTGCGAGCCCAGGCCGAGGTGGCAGACGACTACCTGGCCACCCTGCCCGGCCGCGACCGGCTGGCGGCCCGGCTGGACCAGCTGCTCGAACTCCCCACCAGCACGGTGCCCACGCCCAAGGGCGGCCACTGGTTCCGGTTCACCAACGACGGCACCCAGCAGCAGGCGGTGTACCGGGTTGCCGACTCGCCGATGGGCGAGGGCCGGGTGCTCATCGATCCCAACCAGGCCAGTCCGGACGGCACCACCTCGATCGCGACCGCGGTGCCCGATCCCACCGGCCGGCTGGTGGCGTGGTCCTACCAGGAGGTCGGTTCGGACTGGCGTACCTGGCGGGTGCGGGACGTCGAGACCGGCGTGGACCATCCCGACGAGCTGCGCTGGGGCAAGTTCGTGGAGCCGGCCTGGCTCGCCGACTCCTCCGGCTTCGTCTGGGGCATGTACCCGGCGGACGAGGACGACGCCTACTCCGCCGGCCACGCCGCCCCCAAGCTGCTGCTGCACGTCCTGGGCACCGACCCGGCCGAGGACCGACTGCTGTTCCACCAACCCGACCGGCCCGGGCTGTACGTCTGGCCCTGGGTGGACCGGGACGCCGGCTGGCTGATCGGCCTGCTCGACGACTCTGAGGCAGACGAGCGGTCGGTCTGGGCGTGCAACCTCAACGACCCAGATGACCAGCTGCACGAGCTGGTCGCGGCGTCGAAGGCGCAGTGGGCCCCGGTCGGTGCCGACGAGCGTGGCTTCATCCTCTGGACGGACGCCGAGGCCGAACGGGGCCGGCTGGTGATCGTGGACCGGAACACCGGCGAACTCACCACCCTGGTTGCCGAACGCGACGCGCGGCTGGAGCTGGCCGAGACCACCGACGACGGGCTGGTGGTGAGCTGGCTGGCCGACGCCTGCAGCCGGGTCAGCCTGCACGACAAGGACGGCAACGAGACCGGACGCATCGAGCTACCCGGCCTGGGCAGCATCACCGCGATCAGCACCGGCGAGGGTGTCAGCCTGGTGCACCTCGGCTACACCTCGTTCGACACCCCGCCCCGGGTGCTGGCGCACGACGTGGGCACCGGCGAGACCAGCGTGGTGTTCGCCGCCAGCCTGGACGGACCGCGACTGGTCACCGAGCAGATCTGGGTGACCTCCGCCGACGGCACCCGGTTGCCCGCCTTCGTCGTGCACCGGGCCGACGTCACCGCCGCCACCGGACCTCATCCGACCGTGCTGTACGGCTACGGCGGTTTCTATATCAACCAGAGCCCGGTCTTCTCCCCCGGCATCGTCACCTGGACCGAGGCCGGTGGGGTGTGGGTGGTGGCCACCCTGCGCGGCGGCGGTGAGTACGGCTCGTCCTGGCACGACGCCGGCCGGCGTGAGAAGAAGCAGAACGTGTTCGACGACGCCATCGCCACCGCCGAGACGCTGATCGAGCTGGGTTGGACGAGCCGCGAGCAGCTGGCCGCCAACGGCGGCTCGAACGGCGGGCTGCTCGCCGGTGCGCTGCTGACCCAGCGGCCGGACCTGTTCGCCGCGGTGGTGCCGCAGGTGGGCGTGCTCGACATGCTGCGCTACGAGCAGTTCACCATCGGCCGGGCCTGGGCCAGCGACTACGGCCTGGCCGAGCGGAGCAGGGAGGAGTTCGAGGTGCTCTACGCCTACTCCCCCTACCACCGGCTGGCTCCCGGCACCGACTACCCGCCGGTGCTGCTGATGACCTCCGACCATGACGACCGGGTGGTGCCGGCGCACAGCTTCAAGTTCGCCGCCCGGATGCAGGCGGTCAACCCGAAGGGGATCTGCCTGCTCCGGGTGACCTTTGGCGCCGGCCACGGCCAGGGCAAGTCCCGTGCGGCCCAGTTGGCCGAACGCACCGACATGCTCGCGTTCATCGCCGCGCACACCGGGCTGCCGTTGAACTGAGGCCTGTTTGCTGCCGTTGGCGTAAGGCCTGTTGCTGCCGTTGGCGTAAGGCCTTTTGCTGCCGTTGGCGTAAGGCTGTCCGCGAGCGGCACCCGGAAACGTCAGGCCGGCCCTGGACATGCAACGGCCCGGCCTCGTGCTGAAGGTTCAACACGAAGGCCGGGCCGTGGCCGTGCGTCTGTCCGGTCAGCCGACGACGTGCACGCCGTCCGCCTGCGGGCCCTTCGGCCCCTGGGCCACCTCGAACTCCACCCGCTGGCCCTCGTCCAGCGAGCGGTAGCCGTCGCTCTGGATGGCGCTGTAGTGGACGAACACGTCCTGGCCGCCGTCCACGGCGATGAAGCCGTAGCCCTTCTCGTTGTTGAACCACTTCACGGTGCCCTGTGCCACATGCACTCCCTGTTCTGGGCCGACCGAAATCACCACACCGTGTGGCGACCGGGGTCTTCGTTCCTCGTCCCGTTCGAACTTCAGTGCACGCTGGCTATCGCAGCCATCGTGGTCCTTCGTTGTTGTACGAAACGCTCGGTACTTTCGACCATGCCGGAAAATACACGGCAGCTATCCGCTGACGCCAGAAGTTCGGAGCATTCTTTTTGCCAGGAATTCTGGACAATCCAGGCTTATTTCCCCTGAAACCGCTCTCAGATCAGCCCCGCACCGCGCATTCCGGCGATCGTCGGCGCGATCACCGCGGTCGGCGCCACCCGGCCGGCCACCGCGTCCAGCGTCTTCAGGCCTTCGCCGGTGTTGTAGAGAACGGTCTCCCGGTCGGGGTCGAGCAGGCCAGCGGCGAGCAGCTTCTTTAGCACCGCCGTGGTCACCCCGCCAGCGGTCTCGGCGAACACGCCGGTGGTCCGGGCCAGCAGTTGGATGCCGTCGCGGATCTCCTCATCGGTCACCCGGGCCATCGCGCCGCCGGTCGAGCGCACCGCGTCCAGTGCGTACGGGCCGTCGGCCGGGCTGCCGATGTTCAGCGACTTGGCGATGCCGGTCGGCCGCACCGGCAGCACGGTGTCCGTGCCCTGCTCGAAGGCCGTGACGATCGGCGCGCAGCCGGCCGACTGGGCGCCGAACAGCCGGCAGTCGCGCGGCTCGACCAGGCCGATCCGGCGCAGTTCGGCGAACGCCTTGCCCACCTTGGTCAACAGCGACCCGGAGGCCATCGGAGCCACCACCTGCTCCGGCAGCCGCCAGCCGAGCTGCTCGGCGACCTCATAGCCCAGCGTCTTGGATCCCTCGGCGTAATAAGGCCGAACGTTGACGTTGACGAAGGCGGTGAGCTCGAACTCGTCGGTCTCGGCCAGTTCGCTGCACAGCCGGTTGACGTCGTCGTAGCTGCCGTCGACGGCCACCAGGGTGCCACCGTAGACGGCGGTCTGGGTGACCTTGGCCGATTCCAGGTCGGCCGGGATGAACACGATCGAGTCCATCCCGATCCGGGCGGCATGCGCAGCCACCGAGTTGGCCAGGTTTCCGGTGGAAGCACAGGCGATCCGGGTAAATCCGAGTTCCCGGGCGGCGGTGATGGCCACCGACACCACGCGATCCTTGAAGGAGTGGGTGGGATTGGCCGAGTCGTCCTTGACCCACACCGGCGCGGTGCAGCCGAGCTCGTCGGCGAGTCGGTCGGCGCGGATCAGCGGGGTCATGCCGGTGCCCGAATCCACCCGGGTGGCGGCTGTCTGACCAGTCGGCAGCAGGCCGGCATACCGCCAGATCGAGTACGGGCCGGCCTCGATCTGCTGGCGGGTCACCGCTGCCAGCAGGTCGTCGTGGTAGCCGACCTCCAGCGGGCCGAAGCATTCGAAGCAGGCGTGCTGAGCTGCCAGCGGGTACCGGGCGCCACAGTTGCGGCAGACCAGTGCGGCGGCCGGGTTGGCCGGTGCGAATTCGGCCGGGCCGGGCAGGATTGCGGTCATCGGATCGAGGCCCTTTCTCCTCATCTTTCCCAACCACCATGGCTGGGCCGGAGTTGGCACCTTCCTCGCGAGTTGCTGAGCGCGGGGTGATCACCGAACTAGGCACTGCCTGGCGGTGGCGCGCCGCGTCGAGAGCTGTCGCGGTGGTTGCCGGGGCTTCATCGGGCCGGTCCCTCTGCCCCTCTGGATGAGCGGAACTATTCAGTTGTCATGCCGAGCCGGTTGTCGCGTTCGAGCCGGTTGTCGCGCTCGGGTCGGTCGTCGCACCGGGTCGGTCGTCGTGCCGGGCGGTTGTCGGTTGCCCATACGGAGCAAACCGAACTGGAGCGAACTCGGGTGTCCGTGCCGGACTAACTGTAGTCGCTGGTCAGCACGACCACGATCGGCCCGTCAGGCAGGCCGTCGAACTTCGGTTTCACCCGGTGGATGGCGGGGAATTGCCGCTGCAGCTCGGTGGCCGCCGCTTCGGCGCCGGCAACGTCCGGGTCGTAATAGGCCGCCGTTGACAGGATGCCGCCGGTGAAGGTGCTGACGTCGCTGACCGTCCAGCCGGCCTGCCGGAACCGGTCCGCGGCCACGCTGGCCGGCGTGTCGCTGGTGTTGTTCAGCACGATCAACGGCAGCTTTCCGGAGCCGGCCGTCGAGCCGGAGCCGGCTGTGGCGCCGGGGCCGTCCTGCGACACCGACGGGCTGCTCGAGGCGTCCGGCGTGCTCGCGGCGGATCGGGTCGGCGCGGTCGCTGAAGCGGCGGGGGTGCTGGCCGGGGCGCTGGTGCTGCCGATCGAACGGCCGGTCTCGGAGGCGGCGGCCTGCTGGCTGGCCGGGTGGTTCAACGCCATGACCGCGACGACCGCGATCGAGACGCCTACCAGCAGCAGCAGCAGCCCAAAGGCGAACTCAAGCCGACGCTTGGTGGGGGTTGGAGGAGCGGTGTGTGCCACGGAGGTACAGAGTAGGTGTCACACCTCGATGCCGAGACGGCGGGCTGAGCGCTGCCGTTGCCGGCTGGCCCGCAGCCGGCGCAGCCGCTTGACCAGCATCGGGTCGGCGGCCAGTGCCTCCGGCGTGTCGATGAGGGCGTTCAGGACCTGGTAGTAGCGGGTGGCGGACATGTCGAACAGCTCGCGGATGGCCTGTTCCTTGGCGCCGGCGTACTTCCACCACTGACGTTCGAAGGCCAGGATCTCGCGGTCGCGGCGGCTCAACGGGCCAACCTCGGTGGCGGCCTCCCCCGCGTTGTCGGACGGGACGGCGGCGGGGGCGGAATCCATGCGCTCTCCATCGGCTGTGCTATCCGGCGTGCCCGGTGTGTTCATGCGAATTGCACCGTTGTCATTTCGGTCCTGCCATTCAATCATGACCGGCTGCCGCCGGGCGGCGTGGTCAACACGGTGTCGGTGGCGTGTCGGCCCTGCGCTGAGCGTAGAAGACGTCGGTGCCGCCTGCGTCACGAGCGTCCTGCCGGCGGGCGGCTGCCGGTGGCGCGCCGACGGTTGCCGAAGTGCCGGCGGTGCAGCACGATCGGCGGATGCACGGCTTGATGCAGGACTACCCGTTGACGATCGAGGCCATCCTCCGGCACGGCGAGCGCATGTTCGGCGGCAAGCGGCTGGTCACCCAGCGGGTGACCGACCGGGAACGGATCACCATCGCCGAGCTGGCCGGCCGGGCCCGGCAGGTCGCCGGAGTGCTGGACACCCTCGGGGTCAGCGCGGACGGCCGGGTCGGCTCGTTCGGCTGGAACACCGCCAACCACGTCGCGCTGTACTTCGGCGTGCCCTGCTCCGGCCGGGTGCTGCACACCATGAACATCAGGCTGTTCGCCGAGCAGCTGATCTACACCGCCGAGCACGCCGAGGACGAGGTGGTCTTCTGCGACCGGTCGCTGCTGCCGCTGTTCGCCCAGTACCTGCCCAAGCTCAACACGGTGCGGCACGTGGTTGTCCTCGACGACGGCGCGGATCATGAACTGCCCGACGATTCCCGGCTGGTGACCTGGGACGAGGTGGCCGGCGAGGAGAGCGACTTCGCGGGCCGGGTCAGCGACGAGAACACCGCCGCGGCGATCTGCTACACCACCGGCACCACCGGCAACCCCAAGGGAGTGCTGTACTCGCACCGGTCGAGTTACCTGCATTCGCTGGCAATCCAGGTGCCGGCGACCTTCTCGCTGGGTGAGACAGACACCGTGCTGCCGGTGGTGCCGATGTTCCACGCGATGGCCTGGGGGCTGCCCTACGCGGCCGTGATGGCCGGTGCCGACCTGGTGCTGCCGGGGCCGGGCATGGCGCCCGAGCAGCTGCTGGACCTGCTGGAATCCGAACGGGTCACCCTCACCGCCGGGGTGCCGACCATCTGGATGGGCATGCTGCCGCTGCTCGCGGGCAGGGATCTGTCCCGGCTGCGCCAGATCGTGTGCGGTGGCTCGGCGGTGCCGAAGGCGCTGTCCGAGGCCTGGCGGGAGGCGATCGGGCTGCCGATCACGCAGGCCTGGGGCATGACCGAACTCTCGCCGCTGGGCACCGTCTGCTCGCTGCGCTCGGAATATGCCGAAGCCGGCGAGGAGGTGCGGGCCGACGTCCGGGCGACCGCCGGCATCCCGCCGGCCGGGGTGGAGCTGCGCATCGTGGATTCGCAGACCCGGGCCGAGCTGCCGTGGGACAACGTGGCGGTCGGCGAGTTGGAGGCCCGCGGTCCGTGGATCGCCCGCCAGAACTACCGGACCGACGAGCCGGGCCCGCAGTTCTCCGACGACGGCTGGCTGCGCACCGGGGACGTGGCCGCCATCTCCGAGCTGGGCTACCTGCGCCTGGTGGACCGCACCAAGGACCTGATCAAATCCGGCGGCGAGTGGATCTCCTCGGTGGAGCTGGAGAACCAGATCATGGCCCATCCGGCGGTGGCCGAGGCGGCGGTGATCGCGCTGCCGCACCCGCGCTGGATGGAGCGCCCGTTCGCCTGCGTGGTGCTGCGCGAGGACCAGCAGCTGACCAAGCAGGAGTTGCTGGACTACCTGGCCGACCGGGTGGAGCGCTGGGGCCTGCCCGACGACGTCGAGTTCCTGGACGAGCTACCGAAGACCAGCGTGGGCAAGTTCTCCAAGCGCACCCTGCGCGAACGCTTCGCCGACCGGCAACTGGGCACGGACTCATCGCCGACTGATCGCTGACTGATCGCTGACCCGGCGCGCCGGCCGACGAGCGCTCCGGCTTTCGTATTCGTTCCGATTGCCAGGGCGTGCATATCGGATACGAAAGCACCGTCGGCCCACTGAGCGCCGTCGGCCAGGCTTGCTCTCGTATCCGTTCCGATTGCCAGGGCGTGCAAATCGGATACGAAAGCACGAAGCCAAGCACTTAACCCTCCGTGCTGCCCGGACGATAGGTGCCGTGACGCATGGTGACCGGTACCAGGAGTGTCTCGTCATATCGGACAGTGACACGGCTTCCCAGGTAACGATTTGCACGCAGATCGTCGCCAACCGGATACCTACCGTTACTGTGCCTCGTGACAGATGATGCCTATGTGACCAATGGGGCACCTGGGTAGCCCGAAACCAAGTACGCGCCGGCGCGCACCGATACCGGATGGACCAGGACGAGGACATGCTCACCCCCGCGAGGCCCCGACCCGACACCGCAACCAGCCGCCGCCAGCCGCGCACCGGGCCGGCCGCTCGCCTCCGCCGCCGCTCATCCGCACCGCTGTCCCGGCGCCGGCGCACCGCGGGCGTGGCCGTGATCACCCTGCTGCTGGCGATGCTGGTGCCGGCCGCCCTCCTACCCGCCCGGGCCGGCGCGGCCAGCCCGATCGGCTCGCTGGACTCGGTCACGCTGGCCGACAACGGCAGCGTGGACCTCTACGGCTGGGCCGCCGACCCCGACGCGCCGACCTCTCCGGTCCGGGTCGAGTTCTGGGACAACGGCACGTACCGGATCGCGACGGTGGCCAACCGCCCGCGGCCGGACGTCGGCAACGCCTATCCGTCCTTCGGCCCCAACCACGGCTTCTTCTACGAACTCGCGCTGCCCGACGGCAACCACCAGCTGTGCGCCCTGGTCACCAACCTGCTGGCCGGCACCGACGCGCAGGTCGGGTGCAAGTCGGTCACCGTGCAGAACAACCCGGTCGGCACCGCGAACCAGGCGACGGTGGTCAACAACACCGCGACCGTCACCGGCATCGCCACGGATGCCAACACCACCGGTCCGGTGCTGGTGCGGGCCTACCGGGACGGCCAGTACGCCGGTGCCGGCTGGACCGATGCCGGCAGCCATGCCTACTCCATCGCGATATCGGTCGCCGAGGGCAGCCACCAGGTCTGCCTCTACGGCATCAACGTCGGCGCCGGTGCCACCGGCACCCTCGGCTGCCAGACCGTGGTGGTGCACAACAACCCGTTCGGCTCGCTCGACTCGGTCGGCCAGCTGCCGGCCGGCATCCGGGTGAACGGGTGGTCCATCGACCTGAACACCACCGGTCCGGTGCTGGTTCGGGTCTACGTGGACGGGGTGCACGCCGCCGACGCCCTGGCCAACCTGGCCCGGCCCGACATCGCCACCAAGTACCCGTCGTCCGGGCCCAACCACGGCTACTCCTTCACCCTGCCGCTGGCCGAGGGAAGCCACACCGTCTGCACCTACGCCAGCAACTTCGGCGCCGGCGCATCGGGCCTGCTCGGTTGCAAGGCGATCGCAGTGCGCAACAGCCCGGTCGGCGCGATAGAGCACGCCGCGCAGGTGCCCACCGGCATCCTGCTCAGCGGGTACGCGATCGACCTCAACACCACCGCGCCGATCGCGGTGCACGTCTACGCCGACAACAAGTTCGTGGCCGGCGCCATCGCCTCGCTCGCCCGGCCGGACCTGGCCAGCCGGTACCCGGCGGTCGGCCCCAATCACGGCTTCCAGCTGATCCTGCCGATCCACAGCGGCAGCCACCTGGTGTGCGTGTACGGGCTGAACTCCGGGCTCGGCACGAACACCAAGTTCCCGTGCGTCCGGGTGACCATGCAGAACAACCCGGTCGGCGCGGTGGAGGCCGCCCCGCAGTATCCCGGCGGGGTCACCGTCAGCGGCTGGGTGCTGGACCCGGACAGCACCGGGCCGGTCACCGTGCGGATCTACGCCGACGGCAAGTACACCGCCACCGGGGTGGCCAACCTGGCCCGGCCGGACCTGCTCGGCCGCTTCCCGGACAACGGCACCAACCACGGCTTCAGCGTGTTCACCCCGCTCGCGCCGGGCAGCCACGTGGTCTGCGCGTACGGGCTCAACATCGCGGCCGGCACCGTCAACACCAAGTTCGGCTGCCTCAACGTGGTACGGGCGGTCGCTCCGTTCGGCGCCTCCACCGGCATCATCCGGGCCGGCACCAGCAACACCATCCAGCTGGCCGGCTGGGCGATCGACCCGGACACCCTCGGCCCGGTGCCGGTGCACGTCAGCGTGGACGGTACCGACCGGATGACGCTGAGCGCCAACGTGGCCTACACCGGCACCCTGACCCGGTTCCCGCTCTACGGCGGATCGCACGCCTACTCCGGCTCGATCGTGCTGGACGCCGGTGAGCACGTGGTCTGCGTGACCGCCTACAACGTCGGCCCCGGCAGCAACCTGGCGCTCGGCTGCGCCCGGATCCTCACCTCAGGCGAGGCCGCGCCGGCGGTGCCCACTCAGCTGACAGTCTGGCCCGGCAGCCGGCAGGTGACCCTGAGCTGGACCCTGCCCCGGTCGGACAACGCGCCGATCACCGGCTACTACATCACCGTCAACCCGGGCAACCGGAGCGCGCCGATCACCGGCGCGGTGACCAGCGTGGTGGCCAGCGGGCTCACCAACGGCGTGCAGTACACCTTCACGCTGCGCGCCATAAACTCCCTCGGCGTCGGCTCGGCGGCCTCGGTGACCGGCGTGCCGACCAACATCCCGCCGCAGACCACCCCGGCCCCGGTGTCCACCAGCCACTACATCCGCAACATCACCGGCAACCTGAGCAGCGACGCGGCGCTGATGCGCAGCATGGGCGCCACCGACGCCGCGCACAACCCGTCCGGGCACACCTACCTGATCCTGCTGCAGATCGGCGGCCAGGACGAGGCCGACCACGGCGTGCTGCTGTCGGCCACCGCCCGCTACGTGACCTATGCCGCGGTGGTGAACGCGATGAAGGCCTACCTGGATGGCTATGCGACCAGGCAGCAGCCGTACGCGCCGCTGATCCTGGCCGTCGGCACCAACAACGACGTGGACGTCAGCGCCTCCGCCGGGGTGACCTGGGCCCGCACCATCGTCAGTCCGATCGCCGGCTACGCCGCCACCCGGCATCCGGGCATCACCGTGGCGGGCGCCAACGACATGGAGCCCGGCTTCTCCGCCTCGGTGGGCGCCACCCGGTCCTGGCTGTCCGGCTACCTGTCGGCCACCAGCGCGCGGTTCGTGTTCAACGGCTCGGCCGACGGCTGCTCCACCGCCAGGGCGGGCGCGGTGTGCAACAACGGCTGGACGATGTCCGACCTGCAGTGGCTGTCCGGTGGCGCCGCGCCGACCCGGACGATCAGCCTGCCGCAGATCTACAACTACGCGATGCCGCTGCAGTGGAAGTACATCTCGCTCACCGGCACCAACGCCGGCCGGGCCCGGATCAACTTCGGCGGCCCACTGACCGAGCGCACCGCCTGCGCGCAGGCCGGATCCTGCGGCAGCATCAGCAATGTCGATGCCTGGAACCGGCTGTGGGCGGCGATATCCTCGACTCCCGCCACCCGGCAGTCGCAGCTGCCCAACGGCACCGATCTGCGCATCAACTAGGAGGCGGGTACTTCCATCGTGGTGATCGTCAGGCTGGCCGCGGCCGGCGCCACCGTGCTGCTGCTGGCCGGCTGCACGCAGAAGTCGCAGGCCGGCTCGAGCGCTCCGGTGAGCACGCCGACCAGCTCCGCGACGGTGATTCCGACGACCGCCAGCGCGCCGCCGAGCAGCATCAGCAGCCCCATTCCGTTCTCGCCGCCGACGCCGAGCAGCACCGCCCCGATCAAGCCGAGCCCGAGCCCCAGCCCGAGCTCGTCGATCGAAGCCGGCGGCTGCCCGACCTCCGCGCTGACCATCCGGGCGCTGCGCGGATCCGGGGCGGCCGGCCAGCAGTTCGCGTTCCTGCAGTTCACCAACGCCTCGAGCACCACCTGCTCGCTGACCGGCTACCCAGGCGTGCAGCTGCTGCTGGCCGGCAAGCCGCTGGGCCGGCCAGCATCCCGGTCCGGCAAGCCGATCCGGACCGTACGGATCGCGCCGGGCACCAGCGTGTCGGCCAACCTGGTGGACGACTCGTCCTGCAACGCCGCGGTGTCGGACTCGGTGCAGGTGATCCCGCCCAACCGCACCGACCGGATCGTGCTGAAGCTGGCGCTGCGCGGCTGCGCGCTGCAGGTGGATCCGGTCACGCCGAGCTGATCGGGTCAGGTCACGATCGGGTGCGAGATGTCGCACCGGTTGGTGTCATTGCTCCACAGGCTCTGCATCGGGTAGCTGCCGTTACCCATGGTCACGTTGGCCGCCGCTCCCTGGCCACTGCTGATCCAGGCGCACACGTCGCCTATGTCACGACCGCCATTGGCGAAGCCGGCGGTCCAGCCGCTCGGCGGTTCGGGGTCGGTCAGCGTGTCGGCGTACTGGGCTCCCTCGACGATGGTGAAACCGTCCAGCGTGCCGGCCGTCCCGGCGTTGACGAAGTTCTCGCCGCACCTGGTGCCCACGTCGAGCAGGTAGGGCAGGTTGGTCAGGTAGATGGCACCGTAGGACGAGGCGACGCCGAGGTCGCTGTTGTAGTCATGCCAGGCGCAGAAGCCGTTGGTCTTGTAGTTGCCCGGGTTGGTGCCCTTGGGCGAGAAGATCACGTACTGCGCGTTGCTGTTCAGCGAGGCGCTGGTGTTGCCGAAGTGGCCGGCGGCCTTAACCGCTTCCGAACCGATCTGGGGCTCGGTGGCCGCCGACGGGGCAGCCGCTGAGTTGTCGTACCAGGCCCCGGCCAGCACGCCGCCGCCGGTCGGGTACTGGACGTGCGGGGCGCTCGCCGGGCAACTGGTGGCGCCCGGCGGTAGGTCGCAGTACTGGGTCGGCACGCCGGACCACAGCTCCCCACCGGTGCCCAGTCCCCTGATCATCTGCTGGACCCGGCCGGCCGCGCCCGCGGTGTCGTTGCTGAACTTCAGGTTGCCGTTGCTGTCGGTGGTCCTGGTACCCCACTGGGTGCCCCAGAACACGATGTACACCTTGGGCTTGCCGGTGATGATCGGACCGCTGCCGTAGCTCAGGGTGCTCGTGGCCAGCGGTGCGTTCGGCTTCGCCGGGACGGTCGCGCCGGCGGTCATGCCACCACCGACGAGGGCGACGGCCGAGGCGAGGCCGATCAGCAGGCCAACTTTCCGAACCAGGCGCGCGGCATAAGTGGACATGTGGGACAGCATGGACTAAGGGCGTTCGATGGTCAATGGGCACCAGCCACTGGCCGGCGGGAGGCGGTGCGGCGCGATGGAAGAATTGACGGCGAGACGCATCCAGCCGAAGGAACCGCCATGAAACTTGCCCTGCACGTCACCGACTTCGACTACTCCGGCGGCCCGGCGGCAACCGGCAGCACCCTCGCCCGGATCGCCAGCTCGGCCGAACAGGCCGGCCTGGACGCGCTCAGCGTGATGGATCACCTGTTCCAGATCTCGATGGTCGGCCCGCACACCGACCCGATGCTGGAGGCTTACACCACGCTTGGCTTCCTGGCCGGGGTCACCTCCCGGATCCGGCTCGGTGCCATGGTCAGCGCGGCGGTGTACCGGCCGCCGGGCCTGCTGATCAAGGCGGTCACCACGCTGGACGTGCTCTCCGCCGGCCGCGCCTTCCTGGGCATCGGCGCCGCCTGGAACGAGCAGGAGGCGGTGGGGCTGGGCCTGCCGTTCCCGCCGGTGGCCGAACGCTTCGCCAAGCTGGAGGAGGTGCTGCAGATCGCCCGGCAGCTGTGGAGCGATGACGACGGGCCGTACGAGGGCGAGCAGTACCGGCTCGGTGCCACGTTGAACTCACCGCAGGCGGTGCAGCGACCGCATCCGCCGGTGCTGATCGGCGGCACCGGCGAGCGCAAGACGCTGCGGTTGGTGGCCCGCTACGCCGATGCCTGCAACATCTTCGCCGGCCCGGAGGCCGGTCACAAGCTCGAGGTGCTGCGGGAGCACTGCGAGCGGGAGGGCCGGGACTACGCCGAGATCGACAAGACCACCATGCTGGGCTTCGACGCCGCCCAGCCGGCGGCCATGGTCGAGCAGTTGCAAGCCCTGCACGAACTCGGCTTCAGCACCGCCTTCTTCACCCTGAAGCGGTCGGACGACTTCGCCGCGCACGAGGCGCTGGCCGCGGTGGCAGCCGAGGTCGCACCGTGGTGAGCCGCCGCCGGTGAAGCTCGGCGACGTGGCGCCGGCCGATCGACCGACCGTGCGCCGGCACCGGGCTGGCTTGCTGGTGCTGGCCGCGCTGGTGCTCACCGGACTGACCATGCGGATCGCGGTGACCAGCGTCGGGGCCGAGTTGGACGACCTGCGCCACGGCCTGCACGCTTCTAGCGCCGCGGCCGGGGTGATCACCACGCTGCCGGTGATCGCCTTCGCCAGCATGGGCTTGCTCGCTCCGCTGCTGGCCCACCGGTTCGGCGACCACCGGCTGGTGGCGGTCGCTCTCACCATCGCCACCGCTGGCCTCGCGCTGCGCGCCCTGGTCGCCGACACCTGGCTGTTCGGCCTGCTGTCGCTGCTGGCGCTGGCCGGCGGCGCGATCGCGAACGTGCTGATGCCGGCCCTGGTGAAGCGACACTTCCCGGACCGGATCGGCCCGCTGACCGCCGTCTACACCACCTGCCTGGCCATCGGCACCACGGCCGCCGCCGGGCTCACCGTGCCGCTGGCGCACGCCGGTGGTGGTTGGCGGTTCGGCCTCGGCTGCTGGGCCCTGCTGACCGCGCTCGCCGCGCTGGCCTGGCTGCCGACGCTGCGCCGCGACCGTCCGGTTGCCGACGACCAGCCCGACCGGCTGCCGATCGCGCGGATCGCCCGCACCAGGCTCGGCTGGGCACTGGCCGTGACCTTCGGCGCCCAGTCCTTCCAGGCCTACGTCGCCTTCGGCTGGTTTGCCAACTTCTTCCGCGACCACCACGTGTCGGCGGCTGAGGCCGGCCTGCTGGTGGCCTTCTACTCGGCGCTGTCCATCCCGATCTCAATGGTCATTCCGGCGGTGGCCGCGCGCGGCCAGCGTGGCCTGGTGGTAGGCCTTGCCTGCTGCGCCGCGGCCGGCTATCTCGGCATGCTGTTCGCGCCGGTCGGCGGGGCGTGGTTGTGGATGTTGCTCGGCGGCACCGGCAGCGGCATGTTCCCACTCACCCTGACCATGATCGGGCTGCGCTCGGCCCGGGTGCCGGTCACCGCCGCGCTGTCGGCCTTCACCCAGGGCGCCGGCTACCTGATCGCCGGCACCGGCCCGCTGCTGGTCGGCCTGCTGCTCGGCACGACCGGCGGGGACTGGACCTGGCCACTGATCGTGCTGCTGCTCGCCGACGTGCTGGCATTCGCCTTCGGCTGGCAGGCGGCCCGTCCCCGGCTGGTCGAGCAGGAACTCAATATGCCTGCAGGCCAAGCTTGATCGCGATGGCGGCGCCGGCCACCGCGATGAGCAGCCGCAGCGGCCCGGCCGGCATCCGGCGCACCACCCGCGGGGCGAGCATGCCGCCCAGGAAGAAGCCGGCGGCCAGCGGCAACGCGGCCAGCCAGTGCACCGAACCGCCGATTGCGAAGATCACCGCCGCCACCACATTGGCCGCCCACAGCACGAGGTTCTTCATCGCGTTGCTCTCCGGCAGCGTCTCCGGCGTGGTGGCCAGCAGCAGGGCGAGCAGCATCACTCCGGCGGCTGCGCCGAAGTAGCCTCCGTACACCGCGATGCCGAACACCGAGCCGACCACCCAGCGCCGGTCCTGGCGTGGGCCCTCCGGATGCGCGCGCGGCCTCGGAAGCAGAATGGCCAGCGCGGACAGCCCGATCAGCCACGGCACCAGCTTGGCGAAGGTGTCCGACGGGGTGAGCAGCAGCAGTGCGGCGCCCAGCAGGCCGCCGCACAGGCCGGCCACTCCGAGCACCTTCGCCCGTCGCCGCTGGCCGCGCAGCTCGGGCTGGCTGCCGAGCGCGGCACCGGCGCCGCTGAACACCAGGGCCGCGGTGTTCGTGACGTTCGCGCTGACCGGCGACAGCCCGATTGCCAGCAGCGCGGGGTAACTGATGATGGAGGCCAAACCGGCGATCCCACCGACCAGGCCGGCGGCCACGCCGGCCAGCAGCAGCGCGGCAGCCTCCACGACGGACATCGCGTTCCAGCTTGTCACACCGGTGACGGGCATACTGGACCACCATGGCGGCCAAGCAGAGTGCGGGAATCCTGCTCTACCGGAGGCAACCGGCCCTCGAGGTGTTGATCGGCCGGATGGGTGGCCCGTTCTGGGAACGCCGTCGCGACCGCAATTGGTCGATTCCCAAAGGCGAATACCTCCCCGACGAGGAACCGCTGGCCGCCGCCCGGCGCGAGTTCAGCGAGGAGCTGGGCCTCCCGGTGCCCGACACTGAGTTGTTGGACCTGGGCACGATTGCACAGCGCAACGGTAAGGTCGTGCGAATCTTCGCCGGCACGGGTGAGATCGACCTGGCCGCCGTACAACCGGGCACCTTCGAGCTGGAATGGCCACCACGCTCGGGACGAACCCAGCTCTTCCCGGAGCTGGCCGAGGTGGCCTGGGTGTCCGAGCCGGACGCCCGGCAGCGGCTGGTGGCCGGCCAGGTGGAGTTCCTGGACCGGTTGGCCGAACGGCTGGGCTGAACTCGATCGAGTCGGCAGCCGAAGTCGCCGGCCCGTCAGTCGAGCCGGAGCCAGAGCGGACGGTAGCTGAGCGGCACCTTCATCGCCGCGTCCCGGCAGGTGAGCACCGCCGGCGCCCCGGTGATCCGCCGCACCGCCACGGTGCAGGCGCCGTCCGGCAGCTGTAGCCGGACCAGTTGCTCGCCGGGCGGAGCGCCGCGAACCTCGATCAGCCGCACGCTGCCGACCTTCAGCAGCCCGAGCTCGCGCTGGGCGTGCAGCACCGCGGCCTGCGCGGCCCCCGGCAGGCCGACCTGCCCGCGCAGCCGGTCCGGCAGGATCCGGCCGGCCTCGGTCGCGGTGGCCAGTTCGGCCGGCTCGGTGATCCGCCCGTACAGCTGGCCGGTGGGCAACACCAGCACGTTGGCGGCGAACCGGTCGCCGCCGAGGTGACTGCATTCCCAGACCCGGCCGGGGCATACCCGGGCCAGCGCGGCGGCGATCGGGCGGCCCTCGATGGCACAGCACATGTCCCGGGTGCCGTGCGCGCACACCAGGTACACCGGCTGGCTGTCCCGGCTGCGCTCGACGAGTTCGGCCGGATCCAGGTCCAGCAGCTCGGCCGGCTCCCGGTACTCACCCCACACCATGGCCGACCGGCCCGGGCGGCAGTCGGCGAAACCCCAGCTGTGCCGATTCGGCGAGGACTGCCGGCCGGGCCGGCGGATGGCAAGCACCCGCACGCCGTGCCGGCCGAGGTTGCCGATCAGCCGCTGGGCCAGTGCCCGGTCGAACCGCGGTCCGGCCAGGACGGCTGGACCCCAGCCGCCTGGCTGCTCGACCAGCAGCACCCGGTCGGCCGGAAAGGCGGTGCCGAGCATCTCATCGCCCCGGGCCGTCGCGGCCAGCCCACAGCGGTGGGCCCGATCAAGCATCGGGCACCAGCACGGCCGCGCCGACCAGCTGGCGGATCAGCTCCAGGCCGGCCTCGACGTCCAGGCCCGGCAGCGCGCCCGCGGATACCGGCTCACCGGAGAGCACCAGCTCGAGCGCGGGCCCGGCGTCCGGTGGCAGGCTGATGCTGCTGTCGAGGCTGCGGACCAGCACCGCGTCGGCGGTCCGGGACAGCCGCGGCCGCAGGCCGGCACGGAGCCGGAAGCAGGCCTGCGGGCCGAGCGCGGCCAGCGCCGCAAGCTGCCCGATCGGCTCGATCGGCGCCGGCCGGACGGCGTCGGCCAGTTCGTCGGCGAGCCGGGCGGCCACCCGCGGCATCAGGTCGGATTCGGCGAACCGGCCGAAGGCCTGCAGCGTTTCCCGCAGCGGGCCGGCCAGCTGGGCCGTCGGGTCGCCGCCCAGCGGCAGCGAGGCGCGCAGCTCCGGCTCGCCGGCCGCCTCGGCCAGCAGGTGCTTGAGCAGGCTGTACCGGGTGATCGGATGCACGCCGACGGTGAGGTGGATCGAGGTGTCGCCCTGGGCGACCGCCGAATGGATGAACCCGCGCGGCAGGTAGAGCGCGTCGCCCGGCTGCAGCACCCGGTCGAGCAGCGGCAGTTCGGCCGCCCGGCTGGCCACCGCGGCGCGGCGCTGCTCCCAGTCCTGGCCGGGCAGCGGGTCGGCGAGCACCGGCGGGTGCACCGCCCAGCGCTTGTGGCCGGCGACCTGCAGCACGAACACGTCGTGGGTGTCGTAGTGCGCCGCGAAACCCTGGTTCTGCGGCGGCGTCAGGTAGCAGTTGATCTGCACCGGATGGCCCAGCTCGGTGCTCAGCGTGCCGCCGAACCGGATCAGCGGCGGCCAGTTGCGGTGCAGCGCCTGCAGCACCAGGGTGGCGCCGTCGGCGATGAGCCGCAGCACCTTGTCATCGGCCACCTGGTCGGCCACGCCGGCGCCCTGGCCACCCGAGCGGGTGAACTCCCGGGCCGGAATCACCTTGCCCTGCTTGGCCATCCGGATGAACGGCGCGCGCAGGCCGCGCCGGGACAGCAGCTCGTCGATCGCCGGCGCACTCAGCAGGTCGGTGTAGTCGGCGCCGCTGTCGGTGGCCGGCGTGAACAGCGGCCGCTTCGACCAGTGCTCGGCGGCGAACCGGTCCGGCGGGATGCCGATGCAGCGGGCCAGCGCACTCGCGGCGGCGCCGACCGGGTCGGCGCCGCCGCTCGGCTGATCAGTACTCAGGCGCCGCCGTCCGCGCCGCCGTCGTGCACACCGGGGGCACCCTCGGCGCCGCCGTCGGCCACGCCCTCCGCGCCACCGTCACCGGCACCACCGTCCGCGCCGCCGTCACCGGCACCACCGTCACCGGCACCACCGTCCGCGCCGCCGTCGCCGGCGCCACCGTCCGCACCGCCGTCGTGCCCGCCGGGGGCACCCTGGGCGCCGCCGTCGGCTACGCCCTCAGCGCCACCGTCGGCGCCGCCATCATGCACACCGGGCACGCCGTCAGCACCGGCGTCGGCGGTTCCTTCGGTCTCCGTCATAGTGCTGCTCCTCATCGATGGGTAAGCAGGCGCCGGACCGCCCGGCCGCCAGGGCAGGGCCGGCTGCTCGGCCCTGCCCCTCACGCTAGCGAGCAACCGAGTCCGGCGACAATGCACCGGCCGGTTCGCCGGCGGTGACCGTGCTGTCCACCGACTGACCGGACGCGTCGGACACCACCGCTGGCGGGGCTGCCGCCGCGGCGGTCCGCCGGTCACTCAGCCGGCGCAGGCTCAGCCCGCCGAGCCCGGCGGCCACCGCACAGGCCAGCGCACCGAGGCCGAGCCCGGCCCGACCACCCAGTCCCTCGCTGATCCAGCCGGCGATCGGGCCGCCGATGGGCGTCGACCCCATGAAGGCCACCGCCCACAGCGCCATCACCCGGCCGCGCATCTGCGGGCTGGCCGCGAGCTGCAGCGTGCTGTTGCCCTTGGACAGGAAACCCACGCTGGCAGCACCGACCAGCGCCAGGGCCACCAGCTCCAGCCACAGGGTCGGCGCCAGCGCGGCCGCGGCGAGCACCACGGTGAACACCGCCGCGGAGTTGACCAGCGACCGGACGCCGGTCTGGCCGCGAGCGGCGACGTACAGGCCGCCCAGCACCGCGCCCGCACCCATCGCGGCGGTCATGAACCCGTAGGTGGACGCCGAGCCGCCGAACGTCTGCTTGGCCACCACCGGCAGGGTGACCGAGAATTCGTAGGCCAGGCAGCCCACGATGGCCATCATCGCCAGCGGGATGGCCAGTCGCGGATTGCCCCGCACGTACCGGAAGCCCTCGCGCAGCTGTCCGCTGGCCCGGATGGCCGGTGGCGACGGCTGCAGCGTGGCGGTGTCCAGGGTGGCCAGCGAGGCCACCACCGCCACGAAGCTGAGCGCGTTGAGCAGGAAGCAGATGCCGACCCCACCGGTGCTGATGATGATGCCGGCGACCGCGGGCCCGACCGCCCGCGCCGCGTTCACCAGCACCGAGTTGAGGCTCACCGCGTTGCGCAGGTCCTTCGGTCCGACCAGTTCCAACACGAAGGACTGCCGCGCCGGGTTCTCGAAGCAGTTGTTCATGCCGAGCAGGAACGCCAGCAAGTAGACATGCCACAGCTGCACCGTGTGGGTCACGCTGAGCACGCCGAGCACCAGCGCCAGCACGCCCATCATGGACTGCAGCGCCATCATCAGCTTGCGCTTGTCCATCCGGTCGGCGACCACCCCGCCGTACGGTCCAAGCAGCAGTACCGGCAACGTCTGCAGAGCCACCACCACGCCGAGCTTGGTGCCGGATCCGGTGAGCTCCAGCACCAGCCAGGACTGCGCGACCGTCTGCATCCAGGTGCCTACCAGGGAGATGGCCTGGCCGCGGAAGTACTTGCGATAGTTGGGATTTGCCAGCGCGGCAAAGGTCTGCCGGCCGAGCGCGGCCATCACCGGGAAGCCCCGAGCGGTGCTTCCCGCCGGCTCCGGCCACTGCGCTCCGGCTGGGTGCCCGTCGAAATGGAGTCCGGCGGTGCCAGCCGGTGGGAGCGGGCGCTGGCGTGCATCTGGTCGGCCAGCGCCTCCAGCGCGGGCAGCGTGGCCAGCAGGTCGTCGGCCTGCCCGGCCGGCAGCGCCGCCAGTTGCCGGCCCAGCACGTCCGTGCGGCGCTTGCGCAGCTTCAGGTGCAGGCTGCGACCGGCGGCGGTCGGCTGCACCCGCACCGACCGGCGGTCCTCGGCGTCGATGCCGCGGCTGATCAGGCCGGCCGCCTCCAACTGGCCGACCACCCGGGACAGCATGGTCGGGTTCAGGGCCTCGATGTCGGCCAACTCCCCCATTCCGACCGACTTCAGCCGGGCCACCGTGCCGAGCACCGAGAGCTGGGTGCGGGTGTAGCCGGCTTCGGCCGACATCCGGTCGACCGCTCGGGAGATCCTGGCCAGCGCGACGCGCAGCCGGGCCACGTCTTCCATCTTCTGCGGGGGCATCGCCACTCCAATATTTGCCTATCGGCAAGCATATACCTGGCGGCAGCAGGCGGCCAGGTGCGCGGCGTCACCGAGCGCCGCGCACTCCGACCGAACGAGACGCTGCGGCGACCGCGGCTCGAGTCGCCTGGCACAGATCCACACCGGCAGCCAACCGCGCCGCCAGCACTCCGTTGAACACATCGCCGGCTCCGGTCGTGTCGATCACCCGGACGGCCGGCGCGGCGATCGCCCGACCGGGGCCGCCCGGCTCGGCGATCAGCGCTCCGGCCGCACCGCGGGTCACCACGACCGTGGCCGAGCTCCGGCCGGCCAGCAACGCGGCCCGCGCAACCGTCGTGGGCGCGTCCTCGAGGTCGCCCGCTTCCAGCAGTGCGACAAGCTCCCCCTCGTTCGGAGTCAGCACCGCCGCCAGGCTCAGCAGCTCGGCCAGCTCGGGCCGGGCCGGTGCCGGGTTGAGCACGCACGGCACCCTCGCCGCCGCGCTCCAGCGCACAGCGGTCGCGATCGCCGGCACGCTGACCTCACTGCTGACCAGCAGCAGCCGCGGCGGCCGGGCGTCCAACGTGGCCCGGACATGCTCGGCCGACAGCTCGGAGTTCGCACCGGCGGCGACGGCGATCTGGTTCTCGCCGGCTGGGTCGGTGACGATCAGCGCGGCACCGGTGCTCGTGCCGGACAGCACCGCGACGCCGTCCACGTCCACTCCGGCCGCGGCCAGTTCGGCCAGCTGCGCCTCGCCATCGGCATCCGCGCCGACCGCTCCGATCAGCCGTACGCTGGCCCCGGCCCGGGCCGCCGCCACCGCCGCGTTGGCGCCCTTGCCACCACCGGAGCGGCGCAGCCGGCCTCCCAGCACGGTCTGGCCCGGCTCCGGCAGCCGCGGCGCGGTCACCGCCAGATCCACGTTGATCGCGCCGAGCACGGCCAGCTCGGTCATGCCCGTACCGTCCTGCCAGCAGCCGTCATGCCGGTTCCCGCTGCCGATCGCCGAGCACCGCGACCATCGAGTTCAGGCTGTTCACCAGCCGATCGGTGGCCTCCAGCACGGCCGCCGTCACCTCGTCCGGCCAGCCGGCCAGCGCGTCGGTCAGCTCGGCCTGCAGTGCGCGCAACCGGAGGTCGCGGACCTGCCGCCAGCCGAACGAGATCGCCTGCTGAACCAGGCCCAGGGTGTGTGAGACGGCATCCATCAATTGCCGGAACTCCGCCACCTTGGCGTACAACTCGCGGACCTGCCCGGTGGCATCCAGCGCGGTGAGGGCGTGCACCAGCCGGTGGCTGTGCGCGAGCATCGCCTCACCCAACTCCACCGTCCCGTCCGAGCTGACGGGTTCGGCACGGGCTCGATCCAGCGACGCCTCGGCCGTGCTGCGGGCCAGCCGCGCCTGGCTGCGGGCGGCCGCTCGCTGGGCCACGGTGCTGTCCGGATCCACCATCGCCTGCAGGTAATCGCGGTAGGCGCCGACCAGCTCGGCCATCCGTGCCGGTAGCTGGCCGCGTTCCCAGCTGGGCCACAGCAGCACCGCGACCAGCGCGATCACCCCACCGACGGCGGTGTCCACCAGCCGCACCACCACGGTGCTGTGCGCCGGCTGGCCGGCTAGCGACAGCAGCATCACGACCAGCGCAGCCAGGAAGATGGCCGACAGCCCGAAGTTGGCCGGCCCGGCCATCCGCATGCCGAAGAAGGACACCGCGACCAGCACGATCATCCCCGGCACCGAATCGCCGAGCAGGTAGTGCACCAGGACGCTGGCCAGCACCAGCCCGATCGCCGTGCCGAGCACCCGCATCAGCGAGCGCTGAAAGGTGGCCGCGAAGTCGGGCCGCAGCACCACCAGGATGGTCAGCGCCACCCAGTAGCCGCGCTGCACGCCGACCGCCCGGATGGCCAGATCGGTGGCCGGCACCAGCACGGCCAGCCGCAGCGAGTGGCGCAGCGCCGGCGAGCTGGCATTGAGGTTGGCTCGCAGCACCGCCAGCGGATCCCGCAGCCGGACAGCGCCGACCCGCAGTCCGGCGTCCTCATCGGTACGTCCCTCGCCGGCACCGGTCCGCGAGGTTTCCACCATCGCTCGCAGCTGGCCGGCAAGGCTGCGGATCCGGCTGATCGCGGCCCGCTCGGTCAGCGAGTCACCCAGCGCCTGCTGGCGATTGCCAATCGCGGCGAGCAGTTCGCCGGTGCGTTGCCGGTCCAGTTGACGGCCGGTTTCCAGCGCTTGCGCGATCAACTCCAGCAGGCTGGCCGCCTGGCTCAGCTCGGCCCGCAGCGCCGCCGCTCGATCCGGTGCCGACTCGGCCAGCCGGCTGGCGTAGCCGGACAGCACCAGGATCTGCCGGCGGGCTCGAACCGCCTCGTCCAGCAGCACCCGGTAGGCCTCGACGCTCGGCCCGTGGTCGTGGCCGACACCGCGCAGCACCGCCGAGGCCGTCGCGATGGCCGGTCCCAGCGGCGGGCTGCTCCGGGTGTCGATCGGCTCGGCGGCCAGCCTCGCCAACTGCCGGTACAGGCTGGCCAACGCCTGCCGTTCGGGCCGGTGCCGGCCAAGTGGCCAGGCCGCGATGGCCAGCACCGCCTGGCAGCTGCCGCCGAGCAGCACCAGCAGGCCGGTGTAGAGCGCCGCCCGCGGAGACTGCGGGTTGTGCCCGAGCACCAGGGCACACGCGGTCGCCGCGACGCCGACCTGCGCGGCGCTCGGGCCGGCGGTCAGCAGCAGGCCGGCGCCGAAACCGAGCACCGCCAGCAGCAGCGCCGAGGCAGGCACATTGTGACCCAGCGCGGCGGCCAACCCGGCGGTGAGCCCGGCGGTGATGGCGGTGCCGAGCATCCGGACCAGCCGCAGCCGGTACGGGCCGGGCCGGTCGGCGAAGCCGGCCTGCAGCGCCCCGGTTGCCGCGGCCACGCCGGCCAGCGAGTCGCCCAGCGCGCTGGCGACCGCCAGCGGCACGACCAGGCCGATGGCGTTGCGTGCCGAGACCACCGGGTCGGACTGGCTCAGATCCAGGTGCACGGCATCGGCGTAGAGCCGGCGCAGCGAACCGCCCACTCGCCGGACGGCCCCTGTCGTGTTCGCCACAGCATCTGACGGTAGTGGGCGGAGCGGCCGGGCACGGCTGCGACGAGGTGGCAGCCGCCGCGGCCGCCGACATAGGCTGGCAGCAGCTGAACCACAGCGCACCCGAAAAATCATCAAGGAGCGCAGGATGGCAGGCGAACTCACCGGCAAGCGGATCGCATTCCTGGTGGCGAACCAGGGCGTGGAGCAGGTCGAGCTCACCGCGCCGTGGCAGGCCGTCGAGCAGGCCGGTGGTGAACCGGTGCTGCTGGCGCCGGAAAAGGACGCGGTGCACGCGGTGAACGGCGACATCAATCCAGGCGACGAGTTCACGCCGTCCGCCGCGGTGGGCGAGGCCTCCGCCGAGGACTACGACGCCCTCGTGCTGCCCGGTGGCGTGGCCAATCCGGACAAGCTACGGATCGTCCCGGAGGCAGTCGAGTTCGTCCGGTCGGTGGCCCGCGCCGGCAAGCCGATAGCCGCGATCTGCCACGGACCGTGGACGCTGGTCGAAGCCGACCTGGTGCGCGGCAAGACGCTGACCAGCTGGCCGAGCTTGCAGACCGACATCCGCAATGCCGGCGGTCAATGGCAAGACGTGGAGGTGTTCACCTGCCCGGAGCAGGGCTTCACGCTGGTGACCAGTCGCAAGCCGGACGACCTGGAGGCCTTCGACAAGGCGCTGGTCGAGGCGTTCGCCGGCTAGTCACCGGACGCCGCCGGTCGGCACCCGAATCGGCCCGGAACACCGAGATCCGATCGGGTGCCGCGCTCGACGCCCAGCCTCGGGTCAGCTTTGGGCGAGTTCGGCGTGCAGCTTGAACATCGCACCGGTCGGATCGGCGAGCTCGGCGATCCGGCCGAACGGAGTGTTCTCCGGTGCCCGCAGAACCCGCCCGCCGCCAGCGGTGACCTTCTCGCAGGCCGCGTCGATGTCGGCGACGGAGAAGTACACCGTCCACATGGACGGCACCTCCGGCGGCAGGAACCGCTGCGAGTCCATGATGCCGGCCACCGGCTCGCCACCGATCTGCCCGGTGAAATAACGGAAATCGTCGGTGTCCGAGGTAGGCTCCAGCTGCCAGCCGAACACCTGGGCGTAGAAGCCCTTGCTGGCCTCGAAGTCCTTGCTGTGCAGTTCGTCCCAGGCAACCGAGCCGGCCTCGTTGTACTTGCCGAAACCGGTGTGCTGGCCGGGCTGCCACACTCCGACGGTCGCGCCGGCGGGATCGGACAGGATGGCCATCGAGCCCAGGTCGCCGACCTGCATCGGCGGCGCGATCACCCGCGCGCCGGCCTTCTCCGCCGCCTCGACGGTCGCGCCGAGATCGTCGGCGCTGAGGTAGGTGTTCCAGAAGTCCGGCGTACCGGTCTCGGGCCGGTTGGCAACCAGGCCCGCCACCCGGTGCCCGTCGGAGTAGAAGGTGATGTAGCCACCGAACTCCGTTCCGGCCTCCTCGGCGGTCCAACCGAGCAGGTCGCCGTAGAACCGTTGGGCCGTGCCGGTGTCCGAGCTCAGCAGGTCCACCCAGCACGGCGTGCCAGCCGCGAAGGGCGTGTTGCGAGTAGCCATCTCTGCCTCCCTGGATTCGAGTTGGCTAGAGGCTACTCGCGCCGGGTGACAACCCGGCAGCCGTGATTCCACGTCCGGATTGCCCCGTACTTCTGGTGAATGGGATTACCGCACGCTCGTGAGGAGTACCGGGGGCGGCAGGTCAGCCGGCCAGATCGACGGCTCGGCTGGTGATCTCGACCAGCAGGCTGGCCGTCCAGTGCTCGTCCGAGTGACGGCCCGGCGCAAGTTCTCGCACCGCGGCCTGCACGCACTCCAGCGACCGCTGCAGGCTGATCCGCGAGCCGCGGATGGACCGCACCGAGATGGCCATCTCGTACATCAGTTGCTCGGTGTTCTGCCGCCGGCCCGGCAGCGGCTCACCGGCCAGCAGCAGCTGGTCGATCTCGCTCAGCCGGCCGCAGGTGACCTCCTCCGGGTGCTGGCCGATCCGGTCGTAGGGCGGCAGCTCCATCAGGGTGCGATCACAGCAGGGCGTGAAGGAGTAGCCGCCGACCGGCGCCGCATGCACCACCTCGGTTGTCCCTACGGAGGACGCCTGTCCGGCGTCCCCCTTGGCCCGCCTGCGGATGCGCATGGAACCCCCGTGTTCGAATGCTGACCTGAGCAATGCATGTATAGCGTGGTTTTACCAATAAATCAAAGATCAAACTCGATCACGTAAAGCGACCGGAAGGGCACGCAACGTGCTGGCTCACCGTGCGGAGTCACGCGCTTGCCAAAAGCGACCGTCCGGTACGTTCCGTGCCCGAGCCGTCGCCGGCGGCTACCGGGGCGCGGCGGGATCGCAGGCCAGCAGCGACAGCAGCTCGTACCCGACGTGGGCGGCCGCGATGCCGGTCAGCTCCGCATGGTCGTACGGCGGCGACACCTCGACGATGTCAGCCGAAACCAGCTCGGCACCAACCAGCCCGCGCAGGATGGCCAGCAGTTCCCGGGAGGTCAGGCCGCCGGCCTCGGGTGTGCCGGTGCCGGGCGCGTGTGCCGGATCGAGCACGTCGATGTCCACCGACACGTACACCGGACCGGTGCCCAGCCGATCCCGCATGCGCTCGATCACGCCGGCAACGCCGAGCCGTTCCAGCGCACTGGCGGGAATGCTGGCAAAGCCGAGGTCGGCCGACTCCGGCAGATCCCGGGCGGAGTACAGCGGGCCGCGGATGCCGATGTGCAGGCAGCGCCGCGGGTCCAGCAGGCCCTCCTCGGCGGCGCGGCGGAACGGCGTGCCGTGCGTGTACGGCTCGCCGAAGTAGGTGTCCCAGGTGTCCAGGTGGGCGTCGAAGTGCAGCACCGCGAGCGGACCGTGCTGGGCATGCATAGTGCGCAGCAGCGGCAGCGCGATGGTGTGATCGCCGCCCAGGGTGAGCAGCCGGGCACCGGCATCGACGAGCTCACTCGCACCGCGCTGGACGTCCCGGATCGCCTGCTGGATGTCGAACGGGTTGACCGGCAGGTCGCCGGCATCGACCACCTGATGCACGCCGAACGGGCTGACGTCCAGCTCCGGGTTGTACGGCCGCAGCAGCCGCGAGCTCTGCCGGATGTGCGCCGGGCCGAACCGGGCACCCGGCCGGTAGCTGACGCCGGAGTCGAACGGCACCCCGAGCACCGCGACGTCCAGGCCCGGCACGTCCTGCCGGCGGGGCAGCCGGGCGAAGGTGGACTCGCCGGCATAGCGCGGCACCAGCGTCGCGTCCACCGGGCCGCGGGGTTGATCGCTGCTCATCGGCCCAGTATCCGCCGGTCCCTCCGGGTGCCTGATGATCCCCGCTCGCCACCCGGCGAACAGCCGGAGAGGCCCTAGTGCAGTTGGTGGGCCAGGACGGCCAATTGCGCCGGAACGGTCTGGCGCCAGTACGCCACGGTGTGCCCACCCGGCGCGAAGCTGCCGGTCGGTGCCGGTCGCAGCTCGGTGCGGATCAGGCGCAGGTAGTCCCGCGCGGCCGGGTAGAAGCCGTCGTCGGCGCCGCAGTCGATCCGAACCGCAATGCCGGTCAGCTTCCGGGCCTGGCCGAACACGTCGTGCGCGGCGAAGTCGGCCGGATCGTCGAACGCACCGGCCGCGGTGTCGGCCGCCCGGTGCCAGAGCGCCGGGCTGAGCGCGGTCGCGGCGGCCACCCGGCCGGCACCGAGCACGCCGGACAGCCACAGCGCGCCGAATCCGCCCATCGACCAGCCGAAGAATCCGATCCGATGGGTATCCAGGCCGTGCGCCGCGAGCAGCGGGAGGAACTCATCGACCACCATCGCACCGGCATCGGTGCCATCGGCCCGGTGGTGCCAGTAAGTGTCGCCGCCGTCCACGCTGGCCAGCGCGAACCGGTAGCCGGCGGCCTTCAGGAATCGATCCATGCCGAGCGTGTCGAAGGCGGTGCGGTGATTGGCACCGCGCGCGTGCAGCACCACGACGACCGGCAACCGCTCCACCGCCGTGCCGGGGTAGCAGATCGTGTAGCCACAACTGCGGCCCAGCCTGGCCGAGGAGAACCGGCCGGAGACCTTCCGGCCGCCGGAACTCTTCGGCAGCCCGGCGGCCGAGCCGGTCGAGTGCCACCAGTGCCGGCCGTCCTCGACGGCCAGGCAGCCGATGCCGGCAGTCGCGGCCAGCGAGCCGAGCAGTACGGCACGGCGGGTGATCGTCCGGTTGCCGCTGGCCATTCGCGCAGTGTGGCACCGGCAGGCAGGCGCGGCGAGGTTGCCGGGCAGCCCGCTTCTCAGCGCCGGTTCATCCACTCGCGGCCAGGGGCAAGAAAGCCGGACTACCGTCGAGCCATGCGCGCCATCACCTATCGACAGACCGGCGGACCGGACGTGCTCACGCTGGTGGACAAGCCGGTCACCGAGCCGGGGCCGGGCGAGGTGCGGGTTCGCATCCACCGCTCCGGGGTCAACCCGACCGACTGGAAGTCCCGCCGCGGCAGCGGGCAGCCGAGTCCCGTGGACCCGCCGCAGGTGCCCAATCAGGACGGCTCCGGCGTGGTGGATGCGATCGGCACCGGCGTGGACGCGGCGCTGGCCGGGCAGCGGGTGTGGATCTGGGAGGCTGCCTACCAGCGTCCGGAGGGCACCGCGCAGGAGTACGCGATCGTGCCGGCCAGGCAGGTGGTGCTGTTGCCGGACTGGGCATCGTTCGATCTCGGCGCCTGCCTCGGGGTGCCGTTCCTGACCGCACACCGGGCGCTGACGGTGGCCGAGGACGGGCCGGCCGAGCTGTCGGCCGGCGCGCTGTCCGGCCGCACGGTGCTGGTGGCCGGCGGTGCCGGCGCGGTCGGCAATGCCGCCATCCAGTTGGCCCGATGGGCCGACGCCACCGTGATCAGCACGGTGAGCAGCCCGGCCAAGGCACAGCTGGCCGCCGCTGCCGGCGCTGATCACGTGATCGACTACCGGCAGCAGGACGTGGTGGCCGAGGTGCGCAAGATCGCGCCGGCCGGCGTGCACAGCGTCGTGGAGGTCGCGCCGGCGGCCAACGCCGCCATCGATGCGGCCGTGCTGGGCGCGAACGGCTCGGTGGCGATCTACGCCAACGATGGCGGCGACACCATGTCGCTGCCGATCCGTCCGCTGATGGGACCGAACGCGCGCTGGCAGTTCGTGCTGCTCTACACGGTGCCGGAGCCGGCCAAGGCGCGCGCGATCGACTCGGTCTCGGCGGCGGTGCTGGCCGGTGCTATCCGGGTCGGGGACGAGTCCGGCCTGCCGCTGCACCGCTACACGCTGGCTGAGACCGCCCAGGCGCATGCCGCGGTGGAGAACTCCACGATGGGACGGGTGCTCATCGACCTGGAGGCCTGAGCCCGATCATCGACCTGGAGGCCTGAGCCCGATGGCAGGGGAGCCGGGTCAGCCGCCGGCCTCGACGTAGTCCTGGTCAACCTGGCCGGCCAGTTCCTCGGTGGCCTGGCCGATCGCGGCGCTCATCGCCTCCAGGTGCCGCAGCAGCGCGGCCTCGTCCACGGTGAGCTGGCGACGGAATGCCTCGATGGCCTGGCCGAACGAGGCGAAGCAGGCTTCGGTGACCCGCACGCCGCTCGCGGTGAGGGTGAGGAGCACCGAGCGGCCGTCGGCAGGGTTGCGCCGTCGCTTCAGGTGACCGCTGCGCGACATCCGCACCAGCACGCTGGACAGCGTGGTGGCCTTCATACCGAGCTGGGCGGCGAGCTGGCTCGGCGTGGTGGGTTGCATCAGCCGCAGCGCGCTGTAGACGGCGAATTCGCCCGGGGTGAGCGGCGCTTCGGCCATTGCCAGTTGCAGCAGGGTGCTCAGTTGCTGGTCGAGTGCGAAAGCCAGCAGGAACGGCCCGCGGAACTCGAGTCGTGCCATGGCTCGACTGTAGCCGCCGCGAGGTGCCGCATCGCATTACGGTAAATACTACGAGTTCGTATTACTTTCGTGACGCGGACCGGCTACGGTTCTCTCGCATGCGGCATACGGGGTCGGCCCTGCTTCTGGTCGCGGCATTGGTGCTCGCCGCGTGCGGTACGAACGGTTCGTCCAGCGCCGGATCCACCTCGGGCGCGTCATCGCCGGAGGGCGTCGGATCGAGCAGCGCCGGATCGAGCGCCGCCGGGTCGAGCAGCGCCGCGTCCGGCAGCGTGTCGCCGCCCCGCTATGTCGTCAGGCGGGTACGCACCGGTAGCAAGCCCTGCGCCACGCTGGGCGCGGCCGGTTCGGTCTGGGTCGCCGACATCACCGACAGCACGGTCAAGCGGCTCGACCCGGCAACCGGCCGGGTGCTGGCCACCATTCCCACTGCCGCTGGCCCGTGCGGGATGGCCTACGGCGCGGGCTCGGTCTGGGTCGAGGATTACACCGACTCCGCCGCGACCCGGATCGACGTGCGCACCAACCGGCCCAGCACCATCAAGGTGGGCAACCTGCCCTACGACATCACCTTTGCCGCCGGCGCCGCCTGGGTCACCAACTACGGCGACAGCACGGTGACCCGGATCGACGCGGCGACGAACAAGACCCGCACCGTCGCCGTCGGCTCACAGCCGATCGGCATCGCCGCGGCCGGTGGCGCGATCTGGGTGAGTGATTCGGGCAGCCGGGAGCTGAGCCGGATCGACGTCCGGACCGGCAGGCTGAGCGGCACCGTGCCGTTCGGCGGGGTGCCGAGTTGGACCGCGTTCGACTCCGACACCGTGTGGATCAGCGACCAGAGCGCCGGCCAGGTCGCCCGACTGGACGCGCGCACCGGCAAGATTGTCCGCCGGGTGACGGTCGGAGCCACACCGAACGACGGCGACGTGCTCGACGGAGCGGTCTGGATTCCGGACAAGTCCGGTGGGCTGTACCGGCTCGACGAGCAGACCGACGCGGTGACCGGACCGTACCCCCTCGCAGCCGGAAATCCCTTCGTGGTCAGCGGATTCGGGCACCGGCTGTGGGTCGCGGACTACGGCGGTACCGACACGCTCGAAGTGGATCCGGCCCTGCTGCCCGGCAGCTGACCTCTCGGCGCCATGGACGCCGCGACTCGGCAGCGGCCCGGGCCAGCGTCTGCGGAACATGCAACAGGCAGCCGCCTCCGAACTGTCATCTGTTCGAGGACGGCACCCGTCCTCGGCGGACGGTATCCGCCGGAACAGATGGGGGAAGAGGATGAAACCGCTTCGATTGGTCGTCGCATCCGGCGCGGCTGCCCTGGTCAGCGTGGCGATCGGCCTGGTGGCCGGCTCCGGGCCGGCTGCTGCCGCGATTCCGGCCTGCGGCAACACCTCGCTGGACTATGGGCTTTCCCGTACCGACGGCTTCGCCGGGCACAGCGCGTTCGTGCTCGAGTTTCGCAACCACACCCATGCCACCTGCAGCCTGTACGGCTACCCGGGCCTGGACGCGACGGCCTCCAACGGGACCGTGATGGCGCATGCGAAGCGGACGCTGCAAGGCTCTCCCGGCACCCGGCGGGTGCTGAAGGTGGTCAACATCCCACCCGGCGGCTTCGCCTCGGCGACGGTCGAATGGGCCAACTTCAACCCGGCGACCTCCGGGCCGTGTCTCCATTCGGCCGGCATCCGGGAGACGGCACCCAATACCACCAAGATCGTGCCGCAGCGCCGCTCGGTCAACATCTGCTCACTGGAGATCCACCCGACGGTGGCTGGCTGGACCGGCCAGTGAGTTCCGGCCGCGCGCCGTCGTCCTAGGTGTTCCCAACCGGGCCGGCTCGCGATACCTTTATTCGAACATGAGTTCGATCGCGAGCATCCTGCATGCCGACCTTGACGCGTTCTACGCCTCGGTCGAGCAGCGGGACAACCCTGCGCTTCGCGGACGCCCGGTGATCGTCGGCGGTGGGGTGGTGCTGGCGGCCAGCTACGAGGCCAAGGCCTGCGGGGTGCGTACCGCCATGAGCGGCTCGCAGGCTTTGCGGTTATGCCCGCAGGCGATCGTGGTGCCGCCCCGGATGGCGGCCTACGCGCAGGCAAGCAGGCAGGTGTTCGCGATCTTCGCCGACACCACGCCGTTGGTCGAGGGAATCTCGATCGACGAGGCGTTCCTGGACGTCGGCGGGCTGGCCAAGATCTCCGGCTCGCCGCTGGAGATCGGGATCCGGCTGCGGGCGCGGGTGCTGGCCGAGGCGGGCCTGGCGATCACCGTCGGCGTGGCGCGCACCAAATTCCTCGCCAAGGTGGCCAGTGGGGTGGCCAAGCCGGACGGACTGCTGCTGGTACCGCCGGATGCGGAGTTGGAGTTCCTCTGGCCGCTGCCGGTGGAACGGTTGTGGGGCGTCGGCCGGGTGACCGCGGACAAGCTGCGCCGGCACGGGATCCACACGGTGCGCGAGGTGGCCGAGCTGCCGAAGGCCAGCCTGGTGGCGATGCTCGGAGCCGCTTCCGGCCGGCGCCTGTACGCCCTGGCGCACGGGCATGATCCGAGGCCGGTGCAGGTCGGCCGGCGTCGCAGGTCGATGGGCGCGCAGCGGGCACTCGGCCGGTCGCGGCCCTCGCTGGCCGAGGTAGAGGAGTACCTGACCGCCTTGATCGACCGGGTCAGCCGCCGGCTGCGGACCGCCGGCCGGGTCTGCCAGACGATCGTGCTGCGGTTCCGGTTCGACGACTTCAGCCGGGCGACCCGTTCGCACACCCTGGCGGCGCCAACCGACAGCACGGGGGCCATCGTCGCGGCGGCGCGGACGCTGCTGCGCGCCAACGCCGGGCTGATCCGGGAGAAGGGCCTCACCCTGATCGGGGTGTCGCTGGCCAACCTGGACAGTGCCGATGCGATCCAGCTGGAGCTGCCGTTTGCGAATGCACCGTCTTTGGAATTGGATCGGGCGATGGACGGCGTGCGCGCCCGGTTCGGCAGCACGGCCTTGACCAGGGCGGCGATGCTTGGCAGGGATGCGGGGATCGCGGTGCCGTTGCTGCCGGATTAGCGGCTGCGCTTCAAGCCGCCTGTTGTTGCGTCGCGCTGCCTGAAGGCGTTGAGCCTCGCGGCGTCGGAGTTATCCACAGGTAGGCCGCGCGTCTCCGGCCTATGCGGCATCATAAGGCTATGCGGTTTGTACGGAGTTTGATGGGCTTTGTCCTCGCCATCGGGCTACTGGCTGGTTGTTCCCGTAGCAGCGCGGCGCCCAACCTGTCGCCGGTCCGGTCCACACCGGCCAGTTCGTCGGCCTCGGGATCCGGGTCGGCGAGCACGTCACCATCGGTATCGGCGGCCTACCCGGCCGACGTGCCGCTGACCGGCCACAACGTCAAGCCCGGCGAGAAGCCACCCGGCTACCCGGCGGCGGCCCACGCCCATACCCAGCAGGGAGCGAACGCCTTCGCCGAGTTCTTCCTGAGGACGCTCGACTGGGCGTACGCCACCACGAATCCCTCGTACATGAAGCACTATTACGGACCTACCTGCGGGCTCTGCAGCGGCATCGCAACGGGTATTGCCAAGACCGCCGCCGAACACCATTGGTATGAAGGCGGTCGGCTCAAAATAAGGCCACCTGTGGCTACAAGCATCGGGCCGGTGACCGCGCCTGCGGATTTCTGTTCGGCAGAGATCGTGGACGAGGCTACGTTTTCAACAGTCGATGCCCGAGGGAAGGTCTACACGGGCGATGGGCCTCACACCGGTGATCACATCAAACTTTGCATGACCGCTCGCTCAACTTCTTGGTTTGTCACCTATATGGCGGGGACTTGATGAAGCGGTTAGGCGGCTCAGTATGGGTTGCTGTGACAGCGGTAGCGGCAATGCTCGCAGTGCTTCCAGGGACTGATGCCTCAGCTGCATCGCAGGACTGCAGCTCGCCAACCGGCAGCGGCCTTCATGGCTTTCTGGGGCCTGGCTTTGTCGGCGCTTCGGGAGCCTGTTCTGTACACACGACGGATATCCCTGGCGCCGGCGGCTTGCCGGTCGTCGTGATCGACTGCGGTTACGCGACGGCCACCGACGACCACACCTACTGGAACAAGGCTTGCGGACCGACCGGCTTTCCATGCCCAGTCGTTCCGGGGAACCCGACGCCGCACCAGTTCATCACCACCGCGGCGCTGACCGATCCACCGGTGCCGATCGCCCAGTGGTGCGCCGGCGTGAACACTCCGATGCCCTCGGCAACCGCGTTGCGCGACGAGGTGATCCGGCTGTTGCGGCCGCCTGCCATCGGCGTCTCGCCGGATACCGGTACCGGTCTGGTCAACCTCAAGACCCTCTACTGGGTGGACACCGCCACCACCGTGGACCTCGGACGCTCGGCGCTCATCGGATTCCCGGTGCAGCTACGGGTCAATTACGACCGCACCGAGTTCGACTTCGGCGACGGCAGCAGTGACACCTTGCAGGCCACTCCCGGCACTCCGTACGACCCGGCGCATGACTGCGGCCGCTGCACCGCCGATTTCGGCCACACCTATATCGCGCCGGGCAGCGTCACCGTCACCGCACACACCTACTGGCAGGCGCAATACCGGATCGGGGCTGGCCCCTGGACATCGATGCCCGGCACGGTCACCGCACTGCGACCGGCCGCCACCACGCTGGTCATCGCCCAGGCACGAAGCGTCCTGGTCGGCCGATGAGCCCGCAGAAGCCGGCGAGCGGCCGGGGACGGCCGGTCAGTCCGGCGTCTGGTGGGATGCTCGCTTGGTCTCCTCCGGATGGTCGGTGCGCTCATCCGAGTCGGCAAGGATGGCCTCGGCCTGGGCTTCCGGGTCATCGCTGCCCGCCGCGAGCTCCTCCGGATTGAGTTCGCGGGCACGCTGCCGGACGCGCTCGGCTGCTGGCTCGTCGGCGGAAGGCTGGGTCTGCTCGGTCATTCCTCGACCGTACCGGCCGGTCGCGCCATGATGCCGACATGACCAGAACAGCGTCCGAGACCGCCGATGCGGTGCGCCGCGGGATCCGAACCGCGCGGGAAAGCACCGACGAGGCGCTGGCCCGCATCGCCGAGCGGGACCGCGAGGTGCGCGCGTTCCGGACGGTGCGGGACGAGCGGGCCCGGGCCGAGGCGGCCGACGTGGATGCCAGGAACGACCGGGACACCCTGCCACTGGCCGGCGTGCCGATAGCGGTCAAGGACAACGTCGCGGTGGCCGGTGAACGAACCGGCAACGGAACCGCGGGCGGCAACCCCGCGCCGCAACCCGCCGACCACCCGGTGGTCGATCGGCTGCGTGCGGCCGGAGCGGTCATCGTTGGGCTGACCAACGTGCCTGAGCTCTGCGTGTTCGGCACCACCGACTCGGCGGCCGAGGGCGTCACCCGCAATCCGTGGCAGCTCCGCCGCACCCCGGGCGGGTCATCCGGCGGCAGCGCGGCCGCGGTGGCAGCCGGCATGGTGCCGATCGCGCACGGCAACGACGGGATGGGCTCGATCCGGATTCCCGCCGCCTGCACCGGCCTGGTCGGGCTCAAGCCCGGCCTCGGCGTGGTGCCGTCCGGCATCGGCAACGGTTCCTGGTTCGACATGGCCGAGAACGGGCCGCTGGCCACCACGGTTGCCGACTGTGCCCTGCTGCTCTCGGTGCTGGCTGGCCGGCCGGAGCTGGCCGATCCCCCGGCCGACCTCAGCGTCCGGCTCGGCGTGTCGACCCGGGCGCCGCTGACCGGCCTGCCGGTCAACCGGCACTACGCGACGGCCGCCCGGGAAACCGGCCGGTTGCTTGCCACCACCGGCCACTCGGTGCGAGAGGTCGAGTTGCGCTATCCGATCACGGCCGGCCCGGCGGCGCTGGCCCGCTGGTTCGCCGGGGCGGAACTGGACGCCCGGCTGCTGGCCGACCGGCAACGGCTCGATCCCCGGGTTGCCCGGCATGCCCGGCTGGGCAGGCTGGTCCTCCACCTCGGCGGCCCCCGGCCGTCCGGTCGCCGTCGCTGGCAGCACGCCGCCGAACGGTACTTCGAGCAGGTGGACGTGCTGATCACCCCGATGCTCGCCCAGCTACCGCCGATGGCGAACGCGTGGCATGCCCGCGGCTGGTCGGCCAACCTCGCCAGCAACATCCGCTACGCGCCGTTCGCCGCGCCGTGGAACCTGGCCGGCTGGCCAGCGATGGCGGTGCCTGCCGGGCGGCATCCGAGCGGCCTGCCGCTCTCGATCCAGCTCGTCGGCAAGCCGGGCAGCGAGGCGATGCTGCTCGACGTCGCCGCCCAACTCGAGCGGCTGCGACCTTGGCCGCGCATCGCACCGAGCTATCCGGACCGGGCGACGGGCTGACCGGGGTCACGACAACAAAGCCGGGGTTGGAACCACCGGCGCAAACTCGCAGAATGGATCCATGCTGAGCGAGCAGGACCGCGAAATACTTGATTTCGAAGGGGAACGATTCCTGCAGGCGGGCCACAAGCAGGTCGCCATCCGGGAACGATTCGACATGTCCGCAACCCGGTACTACCAGCGGCTGAACGCGCTGATCGACGATGTTGAGGCGCTTGCCTACGCGCCCACCCTGGTCAACCGGCTGCGCCGGCTCCGGCAGGAACGGCTGCGTCCGGACAAGGGCTCCACCGCCAGCTGAGACAGGGCTTCCGTGAGCCGAGACAGGGCTTCCGTGAGCCGAGACAACGGTTCACCACCAAGCCGAGCTGAAACCACGCGCCCCGCGAACGGTCCCAGGCCGGCACGACCAGCACCGGGATGCTCGCCCGCTCAGGTCCGTGCACTACCGAGGAGGACGCACCGAGCAGCCGTTCCAGAAGCGCCGCCGAACCCGGAACGGCCCCGGACGCCGACCACGATCAGCCGCGCCCTCACGCGTCGCAACCTCGGTGATCGCCTGCACCGGGTGGCCATGCCGCAGGTGGTAGACCCACTGCCCGCGCCAGCCGGCCACAGCATCCTCGACCTCGGCGACCCCGAACGGCTGCCGATCGGGCATGGCCCACCACGATCGTCTGCCCAACCCCACTCATCCGGGCACCCCCTCAAACACCTTGGCCGCCAGTGTGCGCCCCGGTCTGCGGGCGGGACCCGGATGTAAGGAGACTGTGTACGCCCTAGTGGAGAGGTTCCGGCTTTTGTCCGGTTGGGAAAGATGGATCCCGACCTGCCCACCAGACATCCGAGGCCGGGAAGGATTTATCGCGCGCGGGCATTGCGCGGCTCGTAACCGAGGGTTAACGTTCGCAGAATCGCTCGGGGGGGTGATCATGCGACCTACCACACTTCGTACGTTCGCGGACACGGCGGCGCATCCAGGTTATGTCGGCACTGCCGAGCACGATGCGCTCGGCACTGCCGAGCACCATGCGCGCACCGGCCTTCCCGCCTCGATGCGCTGAACACGTTCGCCGGAAACCTCACAGCTATGCAAACAGCGGCATAGGCACGCAATCCTACGACTAGGTCGAGAGACACCATGACTCCTCAAGCACATTCGCGTCCCCGGCTGACCTCCCGGGTTGCCGCCGGCGCATCGTTGGCGTTGGCGCTCGCGCTGATCGCCCACCCCAACGCGGCTCACGCCCAGCTGGTGGCCGGTCCGCCCACCCAGCCCGGAGCGATCGCGACCAGCGGCATCACCAACAACTCCGTGGTGCTGACCTGGGGAGCCTCGCACGACATGCTGGGCGTCGAAGGCTATGAGGTCACCCGCCAGTTGGCCGGCGCGGCCGGGCCGGCGCCGGTGATCGCCTTCACCGACGGCGGCGTCACGCACTACACCGCCCAACCGCTCTACGCCGCAACCCAATATGTCTTCGGAGTAATCGCGATCGACACCGCGGGGCAGACCTCTGCCCCGCAGACCACCACGGTGACCACCTCGGCCTTCCCGGGCACCGCACCGCCGGCGCCGCCGGCAGACAACAGCGTCGCCGCACATCCCTTCTCCAGCACCCGGATCGACCTCGCCTGGGCCGGCTCACCGAGTCCCGACGTGTCGGGTTACCAGGTCATCCGCGACGGCACGCCGCTGCCCGGCGGCCGGGTCAACCTGCCCGGCGGCCTGCGCTACTCGGACAACACGGTCAGCCCCGGCTCGCAACACAGCTATGCGATAGAGGCAATCGACTCCGGAGGCAATGCCTCTGCCCCGACCGTGGTCAAGCCGCCAGCCACCGCGACCGCGCTTGCCGGCGGGGTCGCGCAGATCGCCCGCGGCCCGTACCTGTCCAACGTGACCGGCACCTCCGCGCTGGTGTCCTGGTGGACGAACATCGCAACCACCGGGATCGTGCACTACGGCGTCGGGTCGGTGGCCGAGCACAGCCAGGCCGATCCGACCTCGACCCAGCACCACGCGGTCACGCTGAGCGGCCTCAGCCCGGGTGCGTCCTATCAATACACCGTAGGAAACGGCACAGTGGCCTCCGCCACGGCCACCCTCCGTACCGCCGCGCCGGCCGGCGCCGCGTTCTCCTTCGCCGCGATCGGTGACTTCGGCGGTGCCAGCACCGGCGAGACGCAGAACGCCGCCAACATCGCCGCCGGCGGGACGTCGTTCATCCAGACCCTCGGCGACAACGTCTACGCCTCCGGTGGCAACCCGGAGCCGGACTTCAGCACGGTGTACTCCGACTACGACGCGCGGTTCTTCAAGCCGTTCGCAGCCGCGGCGCGCAACCAGGCGTTCTTCCCCGCCAACGGCAACCAGGAGTACTACAGCAACGGCAAGTTCTGGAGCACCTTCCCGATGCCGGGCAGCAACCACAGTTGGTACAGCTACAACTGGGGCAACGCGCACTTCCTCGTCCTGGACAGCGAAGTGGCCTTCGACCCGGCCAGTCCGCAGTATGCCTTCGCGCAGGCTGACCTGGCTGCCAACCAGGGCGCCACCTTCCGGATCGTCGTCATGCAGCGGCCGCCGTACAGCTCCTCCTCCGCCTCCTCCAGTTCCACCGAGGGCCGAGCCAGCCTGGTTCCGCTATTCGAGAAGTACAAGGTCGCGCTGGTGCTCTCCGGCAACAGCCACAACTACGAGCGATCCTTCCCTCTCAAGGGTGGCGTCCCGGCAGCCGGCGGAGTGACCTACCTGGTCAGCGGCGCTGGCGGCAACGGCCACAACACCTTCACCATCGCCCAGCCGGCCTGGAGCGCGGTCCGGGACCAGACCCACTACGAATACACCAAGGTCAGCGTCTCGCCGGCGGCGTTGAAGATCCAGGAGATCGACGCGGCGACCAACAGCGCCCTCGACAGCGCGACGATCAACGCGTCGCAGCCGGTCGCACCCCGGTTGAACGGAGCTATCCAGCAGGCCGTGCCGGTCAGGTCGATAGTCACCATCTCCGGCACCGCGCCGAGCGGCTCCACGGTCGGAATCTTCTTCCATCAACTCGGTCAGGTCGGCTACACCCAGCGTCGCAGCCTCACCGTCGGCGCCAGCGGAACGTTCAGCACGAGCTACGTGGCCGTCATCGACCTTCGCTACTACGCCGCGATCGGCAACGCCGCGTCCGCGCCGGTGCTCACGCTGATCCGTACCACGGTGGACGGTCCGGGAGCGCGGATCGTCAAGCGCAACGCGGTCTACACGATCACCGGAACGGGGGAACCGGGAACCACCATCACGCTCCACTTCCATAGGCCGGGAACCGCGGCCAACGACTACAGCATCCTGCGCCGGGTAGCGGTGGCCAGCAACGGAACCTGGGCCAAGCCCTACCTCGCCGCCACCGATGTGATGGTGTACGCCAGCTCCGACGTGAACCACCTGACGACCGCGATCTATCGGTTCCGAGCCCGATAAGCCGGCGGGCCGCCGGGCGCGCGGCGAGACTTCCACAGCGGTGGGTGTCTCGCCGCGGCGTCCGCCGTCGATCATCCGGTGAGCCGACGCGGGGACTCGAACCCCGAACCGCTCGATTACAAGTCGAGTGCGCTACCAATTGCGCCACGCCGGCCGAGCCTGCGACTGCACGCCGGGCCGGGGCAATCCTAGACCGCCGCGGCCGGCGGCCACCCCGACGGCCCGACGAGCCGGGCCACCCGGTACGAATGTCGGGTGAGCCGACTGCACAAGCCTAAGGCCGGATTCTGGATCCGGCTCTGTGTCATTGTCCTGATCCCGCTGGACGCGCTGCTGTACAAGCTGCGCTGGCACCACCTGGACCGGATGCCGCCCACCGGCGGCGTGCTGGTCGCGGTCAATCACATCTCCCAGGCCGACACTCCGGCGATGGCCCGGATGGTCTGGGAATCCGGCCGGATTCCGCGGTTCCTGATCAAGCACACCGTCTTTGGCTGGCCGGTGATCGGGCGGGTGATGAAGGGTGCCGGGCAGCTGCCGGTCTACCGCGCCAGCGAGCAGGCCGCGGGCTCACTGGCCGACGCCGTCCAGGCGCTGCGCGACGGCCAGTGCGTGATCATCTACCCCGAGGGCACCCTCACCCGCAACCCCGACTACTCCCCGATGCAGGGCAAGACCGGGATCGCTCGGCTGGCGCTTGCCTGCCCGGACGTGCCGGTGATCCCGATCGGCCAGTGGGGAGCACACCGCACGCTCTCCCGTGGCGGCCGGTTCCGGCCGTTTCCCCGGCAGCGGCACGAAGCCTCGGTCGGCGAGCGGGTGGACCTGTCCGACTTCCGCGGCCAGGAGCCGACCGCCGAGACGTTGCGCGCGATGACCGACCGGATCATGGCGGCGGTCACCGAGCAGGTCGATTACGTCCGCGCCTCGGTCAACGGGCCGGCCTGACGACCCGGTACCAGCTCCGCTCCGTACGGCAACACTGCTCGGCTGACGAATCACGGCTCCGCCGAAAAATGCAGTGGCCGTCGCCCCGGCCGACCGAGCAGAATTCCGCAGATGCCCGAACTGATCGTTCCCACAGTGCGGCTGGCCGCCTCGTTCCGCGCCGCGATGGCCGACTTCATCGCGGAGGGTCGCGGCGGCCCGGACGATGACTCGGCGCTGGCCCGCAACATCGCCGAGTACGGCAACCGCTGGCACGCCGAGGCGGGGCTTGCCGAGTTCGTCGCCGAGCTGCTCCGGCAGGGTGATCCGGCACTTCCGCCGCCGCCCGGGTGGACGCACACCAGCACGTACTGGTGGGCCGACGGCGAGCGCTATCTGGGTTCGATCCGGATCCGGCACCAGCTGATCCCGCCGGTGCTGGCCGAGGCCGGCCTGATCGGCTACGACATCGCGCCGAAGGCTCGCCGGCAGGGCCATGGCACCGCCATGCTGCGGGCGGCGCTGCCGATAGCCCGCCGGCTTGGCTTCGACCGGGCGCTGATCACCTGCGACCCGGACAACGTCGGCTCCCGAAGGGTGATGGAGAACAACGGCGGGGTGTTCGAGGCCGAGCGCAACGGCAAGCTGCGGTACTGGGTTCCCACCGGGGCGGATGCCCGGACACAGCAAACGGCCGCCGGGGATGATCGGGCCCCGGCGGCCGAGCTGTGATGGGGATCAGTCGTGGTTGGTGGCCAGCGCCTGCAGCTGCGAGTAGGCGCCGTTGAACTGGTCCTGGTCACCGGGGAAGGTGCCGGAGTCGGCGTACTGCCACATGGTCCAGGTCGCGGTGCCGGCCGGCGGGGTCGGCGGGGTGGAGCTGTACTTGGCGATCCAGAACGGGTTGGTGGACGCGAACGCCGAGGAGTTGCCGGTGCAGGTGGTCCACCAGTCCAGCGTCGTGTAGATCATCGGGTACTTGTTGTACTTGGCGTGGATCTCGTTGGAGAACGCGCGCACCCAGCTGACCATCGAGGACTGGGACAGCCCGTAGCACTCGGCGCCACTGGGGTTGTACTCGATGTCCAGGGCCGGCGGCAGGGTCTTGCCATCGGCGGACCAGCCGCCGCCGTGCGCGGCGAAGTAGTCGGCCTGGGTGGTGCCGCTGGAGCTGTTCGGATGCGCGAAGTGGTACGCGCCGCGGATCATCCCGACGTTGTAGGAACCGTTGTACTGCTGGGAGAAGTACGGGTTGGTGTACGTGGTGCCCTCGGTGGCCTTGACGTAGGCGAACCGGGCGCCGTTGTTCCAGGCGGTGGACCAGGCGACGTTGCCCTGGTAACTCGAGACATCCATGCCGTACACAACCGTGGCGCTGGCCTGCGCGGGCATGATCAGCCCGGCGGCGAGGGCGCCGACCGCCACCGCGCCGGCCAGCAACCTGGCAGGCTTCTTACTGCGAATTCTGGCCAACGGCCGTACTGAGAACATGCAGAGGTCTCCTCGACAGTGAAGGGACGGTCTAACGGCCGTCAGGGGGTAGGAAGAAGTGGGTCGAGGCTAAATATGGACAAAATATGATCAGTTGGTCAAGACCAATTTACGTCACATTTTGGTCACGCTTGACGGTGGCTCCGCGGCCATGTCCAATGACGATGTCCAGACCGCTATGCCGGTCGGGGCTGCCGCCCTCAATCGGTGGAGGCGGAGGCACAGCACCGGCCGGAATACCGTGAGGTTCGCGCGTCGATGCGCGGGCCCGTACCCGGTGCGGTCAACACCTACCGAGAGGATCAGCCATGGCTGAAGTCCAGTACGTAGAGGCCTCCCGCATCTATCCGGGAAACCCCGTGCCAGCAGTGAACCGCCTCAACCTCGATGTCGCCGACGGTGAGTTCGTGGTGCTGGTCGGCCCGTCCGGCTCCGGCAAGTCCACCGCCCTGCGGATGCTCGCCGGCCTGGAGGACGTCGATCAGGGTGAGATCCGGATCGGCGGGGTGGACGTCTCGCAGAAGCCGCCGAAGGATCGCGACATCGCGATGGTGTTCCAGAACTACGCACTCTACCCGCACATGTCGGTGGCCGAGAACATGGGTTTTGCCCTGAAACTGAAGGGTGTTTCCAAGGAGGAGCGGGCCAAGAAGGTGCTCGCCGCGGCCAAGCTGCTCGACCTTGAGCCCTACCTGGACCGCAAGCCCAAGGCACTGTCCGGCGGCCAGCGGCAGCGGGTCGCCATGGGCCGGGCGATCGTCCGCGAGCCCAGCGTGTTCCTGATGGACGAGCCGCTGTCCAACCTGGACGCCAAGCTGCGGGTGGAGACCCGCGCCAACATCGCCGCGTTGCAGGCCCGGCTCGGCACCACCACCATCTACGTCACCCACGACCAGGTCGAGGCCATGACGATGGGCGACCGGGTGGCCGTGCTGAAGGACGGCATGCTGCAGCAGGTGGACACCCCGCGCAACCTCTACGACAGCCCGGGCAACGCATTCGTGGCCGGCTTCATCGGCTCGCCCGCGATGAACCTGGTCAAGGTGCCGATCACCGACAGCGGCGCCAAGCTCGGCGACATCACCATTCCGCTCAAGCCGGACGCGGCGGCAGCAGCACGGGCAGCAGGGCTGAAAGAGGTCATCCTCGGCATCCGGCCCGAGTCCTTCCACGCGGCGCAGGATGGCAACGGCCTGAAGCTGAAGGCGACGCTGGTCGAGGAACTCGGGGCGGACGCCTTCGTCTACGGCGAGCTGCCCGGCACCAAGACCCACGACGTCGGTGACGACGGCGGCGCCAAGCCGTTCACCGTGCGCTTCGACGGCCGGGTGCCACCGAAGATCGGCAACGAGATCACCCTCGAGGTGCGCACCGATGAGACCCACGCGTTCAACCCGGAGACCGGGGAGCGGCTGGGCGCCTAGCGCATCACGACGCGAGGGGACGCCGGCTGACCGCCGGCGTCCCCTTCGTTTCGCGACCGGACGGCGGACCTGAAGGTTCGGGGAACCAGCGATTGCCGAGGACTCAGGCCTGCAACTGCTGAGGACGCAGGCCCGCAACGGCCGAGGACTCAGGCCTGCGATTGCTGAGGACGCAGGCCCGCGTATTGCCGAGGACTCAGGCCCGCCGGCGCTGCCGGGCTACCTCGGCCAGTGTCACCGCGGCAGCCACCGAGGCGTTCAGCGACTCGGCCTGGCCGGTCATCGGAATGGCCAGGCGCAGGTCGCAGGTCTGCCCGACCAGCCGGGAGAGTCCCCGTCCTTCCGAGCCGACCACGATCACCAGCGGGTCGGTGGCGGTGTCGAAGTCGTCGATCGTGGTGTCGGCGTCGGCATCCAGCCCAACCACCTGCATGCCGGCCTGCTGGCAATCCTTCAGCGCCCGTACCAGGTTGGTCACCTGCGCCACCGGGATCCGGGCCGCGGTGCCGGCCGAGGTGCGCCAGGCGGTCGCCGTGATGCCGGCCGAGCGCCGGCTCGGCAGCACGATGCCCTGGGCGCCGAAGGCAACCGCGGATCGGATGACCGCGCCCAGGTTGCGCGGGTCGGTCACCCCGTCCAGGGCCACCAGCAGCGGCGTGGTGGTCGATTGGGCAACCAGCTCCAGCAGATCCGGCAACTCGTCATAGCTGAACGCCGGCACCTGCAGGGCGATGCCCTGGTGCAGGATGCCTCCCGTGCGCCGGTCGATCTCGGCCTTGCTCACCTCCAGGATGGGCAGCCCGCGGTCGGCAGCCAGCTGGATTGCCTCGGTGACCCGCTCGTCGGCTTCGATGCCGATCGCCACGTACAGCGCGTTGGCCGGGATCGCAGCTCGCAGGGCCTCGGCAACCGGGTTCCGGCCGACCAGCAACTCCGGCGCGTCGGTGCCGCGCGGGCTCCGGCGGCGAGCGGACTCGCCCGACCGGCGTTCGGCCGACGCTGCTCGGCGCGCGGCCGGATGACCCTTGCGCTCGGTCGCCTTCGGCGTCGGACCCTTGCCGGCCAGGCCGCGCGCCCGATGCCCGCCCGAACCGACGGTGGCGCCCTTCTTGCCCTTGCGCACCGCACCGCGGCGTGAGGAGTTGCCTGCCATATCAGCCTATTCTCGATCAGTGGGCCAGCGACCAGCGCGGGCCGTCGGGGGTGTCCTCCACCTGAACGCCGGCCGCCGCAAGCGCATCGCGGATTCCGTCCGCCGCCTGGTAGTCCTTGCGCTCGCGTGCGGCTTGCCGCTGGTGCAACGCCAATTCCACCAACCGGCCCACCGTCTCGGTCAGCGCCTGTCCGGAATCGGCTTGCCAGCGCAGCGGATTCACCCCGAGCAGCTCGGTCATCGCCAGCACGCTGCCGAGCGCGGTGCGCACGATCTCCTTGTCACCCCGGGCCAGCCCGGTGTTGCCCTCCCGCCGGGTGTTGTGCACGATCGCCAGCGCGCGCGAGACGTTGAGATCGTCGTCCATCGCGTCGGCGAACGCCTCCGGCACCTCGACGGGCTCCGGGATGCCGACCACCTCCACCGCACGCTCGACGAAATTCTCGAGGCCGGCGTACCCCGTGGCCGCATCGGCCAGCGCCTCGGGCGAATACTCGATCGCCGAGCGGTAATGCACGCCACCGAGGTAGTACCGCAGCTCGACCGGCCGCCACTGCTTGGCCATCTCGGCAATGCTCACCGTGTTGCCGAGTGACTTCGACATCTTCTCCCCGGCCATGGTCACCCAGCCGTTGTGCATCCAGTAGCGGGCGAACTCGCCGCCGGCCGAGACCGACTGGGCGACCTCGTTCTCGTGATGCGGGAAGATCAGGTCCAGCCCGCCGCCGTGGATGTCGAAGGTCTCCCCCAGGTACTTGCCGGCCATCGCCGAGCATTCAAGGTGCCAGCCCGGTCGGCCGGCACCCCACGGCGTGGACCAGCTCGGCTCACCCGGTTTGGCCGACTTCCACAGGGCAAAGTCGCGCGGGTCGCGCTTGCGGACGTCACCTACCGAGTCACCGGCGGGCTGCATCTCGTCCAACCGCTGGCCGGACAGCTGCCCGTAGGCCGGGAATGACCGGACGTCGAAGTACACGTCGCCGTCCGCGGCATAGGCGTGGCCGGTGTCGATCAGCCGCTGCATGAGCGCGATCATCTCCGGGATGTGCCCGGTCGCGCGCGGCTCGATGGTGGGCGGCAGGCAGCCCAGGATCGCATAGCCGTCGCGGAACGCCTGCTCGTAGTGGGCGGCGTGCGCCCACCAGGGCCGGTCGGCCTCGGCTGCCTTGGCGATGATCTTGTCGTCGATGTCGGTGACGTTGCGCACCATGGTCACCTGGAAGCCACGATAGGTCAGCCAGCGCCGCAGGATGTCGAAGTTCAATCCCGACCGCAGGTGGCCGATGTGCGGCTCGCCCTGCACGGTGGCGCCACAGAGGTAGATCGAAGCCTTGCCGGCCTCGATCGGCACGAAGTCGCGAACCGTCCTGGTAGCGGTGTCGTACAGCCTGAGCGTCACCCGGGCAAGTCTAGTGCCGGCCGCCTGCGCGCCGTCTGCGAATAAGCGCCTAGCGCGGTTGACGTCGCGGTTGACCCAGCTCGCGGCTCGGTTGACCTAGCTCGCGGCGCGGTCGCTCTAGTGCCCACCGCGGTTGATCACCCGGGTCGGGGTCACCCGGACGACCACCCGGATGTGATCGGTGCCCTCGTCGCCGGTGTAGCGCCGGCCGGTGTAGAGCTGCGACAGCCGCTCGATCAGTTCCGGGCCGCCGTCGGTGGCCATGTTGACCGTCCCGCGCACCTCGACGAAGTGGTAGGGGTCCTCGCGGTCCAGGATCAGCACGCTGGTTCGCGGATCCTTGAGCCAGTTGGTTTCCTTCTTGCGTCCCCGCACCGTTGACAGCAGCAGCTGGTCGCCTTCGTAGGTCGCCCACAGCACCGACGTCTGCGGCGAGCCATCGGTGTTGCTGGTGGCCACCACCACGAAGTTGGCGTCGTCCAGCAGGGCCTTGGCGTCATTTCCGAGTGCGGTCATCACCCGATCGTACGAACGTCCGGACTAGATTCGCTGCATGGACCTCAGCGGCCAGCAACTGCATCCCGACTCGCTGGCGGTCGCCGCCGGCCGGCCGCCACGCGCCCCGGACGGGCCGCTGAACCCGCCGGTGATGTTGTCGGCCACCTACCACGCCGGCGGCGCGCGGGTGTACGGCAGGCAGGGCAATGACAGCACCGAGGCGTTCGAGGCGGCACTGGGTGCGCTGGAGGGCGGTCGCACGGTCAGCTTCGGATCGGGCATGGCGGCCAGCAGCGCGCTGGTCGAGGGCCTGCCGACGGGCTCGGTGATCGTGCTGCCGGAGTGCTTCTACAACTTCCAGCGCACCCTGTTCGACGCCCAGGTGGCACTCGGCCGGGCCCGGCTGCGAGTGGTGGACATCACCGACACCGACGCGACCGTGGCCGCGCTGGACGAAGCGACCTCCGCACCCGGCGGCCTGCTCTGGCTGGAGTTGCCCACCAATCCGCGACTGGCCGTGCCGGACCTCCCGGTGCTGGCCGGTGCGGCTCGCGAGCGCGGCGTGCTCAGCGTGGTGGACAGCACCCTGGCCACCCCGCTCGGCATCCGCCCGCTGGCGCACGGCGTGGACGTGGCACTGCACTCGGCCACCAAGTGGATCTCCGGGCACAGCGACGTGCTGGTGGGCGTGCTGACGGTCGCCGACGACGCGCTGTTCGAGTCGCTGATCACCCGGCGCAACCTGACCGGTGCGCTGCCGGGCGCGCTGGAGTCGTTTCTCGCGCTGCGCGGGCTGCGCACGCTCGCGGTCCGGCTGGAGCGCTGCTGCGCCAACGCCGAGGTGCTGGCCGGCCGGCTGGCCGAACACCCCGCCGTCACCGCGGTGGACTATCTCGGCTTCGACGACCACCCGCAGGCGGAGCGGATCGCCAAGCTGCTGGACCATCGGGGCTCGGTCATCTCCTTCACCGTCGGGTCGGTGACGCAGGCCGACCGGTTGTGCCAGCGGGTGCGGCTGATCACCCATGCCACCAGCATCGGCGGGGTCGAGACGCTCATCGAGCGGCGCGGTCGCTACCCGGGCGAGCAGGCCCAGGGCACTCCGGCAGAACTGGTCCGGCTCTCGGTCGGGATCGAGCATGTCGAGGATCTGTGGGCGGATCTGGCCCAGGCCCTGGGCTGAGCGGTTCGACCGCCGAGGCGCCGGTTCCGGCTCAGCGGCCGATGACGGCGGTCGCCAGCGCGGCCAGCCCCTCACCGCGCCCGGTCAGCCCCAGTCCGTCGGTGGTGGTGGCCGCCACGCTCACCGGAGCGCCTACCACGTCGGACAGCAGTGCCTCGGCGTCGCGGCGGCGCGGGCCGAGCTTGGGCCGGTTGCCGATCAGTTGCACCGCCAGGTTGCCGACCAGCCAGCCGTCGGCCCGGAGCAGGCCCATCACCTCGGTCAGCAGTTCGACCCCGGATGCGCCGTCCCAGCGTGGCTGGTCGGTGCCGAACACCGTGCCCAGGTCACCCAGACCAGCCGCGGAGAGCAGCGCGTCGCAGGCTGCGTGGCAGACCACGTCGCCGTCGGAGTGGCCGGCGCAGCCGTCGGCGTCCGGCCAGAACAAGCCCGCGATCCAGCACTCCCGGCCACGCTCGATGGGGTGTACGTCCACCCCGACGCCCACCCGCGGCAGGTTCATCGGGCTCGCCCGACGTTCGCCAGAGCGCTCATCGACCCGCGGCCAGCAGTTCGGCCAGCCTCAGGTCGTGCGGGGTGGTGATCTTGAAGGCAGCCTCGTCGCCGGGCACCGTGCCCACCTTGACCCCGTACGCCTCGACCACGCCGGCGTCGTCGGTGGCAATCAACCCGGGAGCGGCGGCGTAGGCCGCCTGCAGCGTGGCCAGCCGGAAGCCCTGCGGCGTCTGCACCCGGCACAGTTCGGCACGATCGACGGTGGCCGTCACCTGCTGCCCGGACACCCGCTTGACCGTGTCGACCATCGGCAGCACCGGCACCACCGCATCCGCACCGGCCCGCAACGCGGCCAGCACGTCAGAGATGACCTGTGCCGGCACCAGGGGCCGGGCGGCATCGTGCACCAGCACGTACTCGGTGGCTGGCGGCAGCGCGGCGAGCCCGCGGCGCACTGATTCCGAACGGCTTGTCCCGCCGGGCACCACCGCGCAGCGCAGGGGGCAGGTGCCGATCAGAGTGTCGGCGACGGTTTCGGCGGAAGCGGGCGGTGCGACGACTACCAGTTCGTCCAAGTCGGGATGGCTGGCGAACGCGGCCACCGACCAGTCCAGGATGCTCCGGCCACAGAGGGTGACCAGCGCCTTGGGCAGCCCTCGGCCGAGCCGCTCACCGGCACCGGCAGCGACCAACACCGCAGCGACGCTCATGGCCGGTCAGCCAACCACAGCACCGGACAGCTGTCAGGCGACGGCGCCGGCCAGCACCTCATCGAGGACCAGTTCGGCCTTGTCCTCGTTGGTTCCCTCGGCCAGCGCCAGCTCGCTCACCAGGATCTGGCGAGCCTTGGCCAGCATCCGCTTCTCGCCGGCCGACAGGCCGCGGTCCTTCTCCCGCCGCCACAGATCCCGCACGACCTCGGCAACCTTGTTCACGTCCCCGGAGGCGAGCTTCTCGCCATTCGCCTTGTACCGCCGGGACCAGTTGGTCGGCTCCTCGGTGTGCGGCGCCCGCAGCACTTCGAAGACCCGGTCCAGCCCCTCCTGGCCTACCACGTCACGAACGCCCACGATCTCGGCGTTGTCGGCCGGCACGCGCACGGTGAGATCACCCTGCTGCACCTTCAGAACCAGGTAGATCTTTTCCTCACCCTTGATGATGCGCTTTTCGATTGCCTCGATCTTGGCAGCGCCATGGTGCGGATAAACGACGGTTTCGCCAACCTCAAAAGTCATAGAGGCAACCCCTTTCGGTACCTACCAGGGTAACACGTGGCGGCGACACGCCCAGCTCGAAGATCATTCACAAGATGCCCGGCTATGTGCTAGGCGCACCGCCCCACGAGTGCGACAATCCGCGCCGCGGACGGCCAGCTTCGGCATATCTTCGAGCCTTCCCGCCCGGCCGGCTCGGTCGCCCGGAAGTACCGGTTGGCGGCTATCGAGTGGTTATGCCGGGCTGTCCGAAATCCATGATCGGCCGCGGCTCGCTTGGATGCGGTCGGCGTCGTCCAACCCGGCCGGCGCGAACCGGCGACCCTATCGCCGGACGGCCGGCCGGCGCTCGCTACTCTGAGCCGAACGGCCGAGCCGCGGCCGCTCGAGGTTGCTGAGGCGGAGGAGCTCACAAGCGTGGCGAACGAGTTGCCGAGCCGGTCCGGCGCCTTCCGGCGGTGGGTCGCCGTAGCCGCGGTGGGTGCCGCGGCCATGCTGATCTCCGGTTGCGCGGCCGGCCAGGACACCCAGACGGTCAACCAGCGGCCGCCCATCGACGGTGCCTCCACCGACGTCGGCGCCATCTCCATCCGTGCCGCCTCGGTGATGGCCAACGACCTCGGTGACTCCTACAGCACGGGTGGCAGCGCGCAGCTCCGGCTGGTGATCATCAACAACTCCCCGCAGCAGGTCGAACTGCAGTCGGTGTCCAGCCCGGTGGCCGGCGGTGCTCAGGTGAGCAGTGCCGGGACGACCGACACTCTGTCGCCGGGCGCCGGGAGCAGCTCGGAGAGCGCTTCGGCCTCCCCGTCCGGCTCGGCAAGCCCCTCTCCGTCCGGCTCGGCAAGTTCCGCTCCGGCTACCGGGTCCAGCTCGGCTACCGCCTCCGGCTCGACCACCGCTTCCGGCTCGACCACCGCCTCGGGCTCGACCACCGCCTCGGGCTCGACCACCGCGTCAACCAGCGAATCGGCCTCGGCCAGCGAGTCGGCCACTCCGGCCAACACCCCGATCCCGATCCCGCCCGGGGAGTCGGTCCAGGTCGGCTTCGGCACCGACGGGCCGAGCATCAACCTGACCGGCCTGACCAGCGACCTGTACCCGGCGCAGACGGTGCCGGTCACCTTCACCTTCGGCGACGGCACCACGATCACCCTCAACGTCCCGGTGCAGCTGCCCAGCAGCCCGGCGTCCGCTCCGGTGGTCAGCGATGCCACCGAGGCGGGCGAGCCCAACGGCTGAGGTTCCGCCGCCGCGCGCACGAGCAGGCCGGGGAACGAGCAGGTCGGCGGCGGAAGCCTGACCGGTTTTGTCACCGGGCCCCGGTAGCGTTCGGCCGGTGAGCACACCCAGCAAACCCACGACGGGCAAGGCAGGTCGCCGTCCGACGTCGGGCTACGCCTGCACCGAATGCGGCATGACCGCGGTCCGCTGGGTGGGGCGCTGCCCGGAGTGCCAGGCCTGGGGCACCATGGCCGAGGAAGGCGTCCGGGCGGCCGCGCTGAGCCTGCCCACTCCGGTCACTCCTCGGGTGGCCGCGCTGCCGATCAGCCGGCAGGACGCCTCGGTCGCCCGGGCCCGGCCGACCGGGATCGCCGAGCTGGATCGGGTGCTTGGCGGCGGCCTGCTGCCCGGCGCGGTGCTGCTGTTGGCCGGTGAGCCGGGGGTCGGCAAGTCAACCCTGTTGCTGGAGGTGGCCAAGAAGTTCGCCGAGTCCAGCGGCACCCCCGCGCTGCTGGTCACCGGAGAGGAGTCGACCGCGCAGGTCCGCGCCCGGGCCGACCGCACCCACACCATGCATCCCGAGCTGTACCTGGCCGCGGAGAACGACCTGGGCGCGGTGCTCGCCCACCTGGATGAGGTGAAGCCGCGGCTGCTGATCCTCGACTCGGTGCAGACCATCGCCTCCTCGACGGTGGACGGGGTGGTCGGCGGAGTGCCCCAGATCCGTGCGGTGACCGCCTCGATCAGCGCGGTCGCCAAGGAACGCGGCATCGCCACCGTGCTGGTCGGCCATGTCACCAAGGACGGTTCCATCGCGGGGCCGCGGGTGCTGGAGCACCTGGTGGACGTGGTGCTGTATTTCGAGGGCGACCGGCACTCCTCGCTGCGGATGCTGCGTTCGATCAAGAACCGGTTCGGCGCGACCGACGAGGTCGGCTGCTTCGAGATGCACGAGGAGGGCATCGACGAGCTGCCCGACCCGTCCGGCCTGTTCGTCAGCACCAGGGACATCGCGGTGCCGGGCACCTGCGTCACGGTCACCGTGACCGGACGCCGGCCACTGCTGTCGGAGGTGCAGTCGCTGGTCGCCCAACCGGGCGGCCACGGCGGCTCGCCCCGTCGCTCGTTCACCGACCTGGACTCCTCGCGGGCCAACATGCTGCTCGCGGTGCTGGCCCGACATGCCGGCACCCAGCTGATCGAGCGGGACGTCTACGCAGCCAGCGTCGGCGGCATCAAGATCATCGAGCCGGCGGTGGACCTGGCCGTGCTGCTGGCCATCGCCTCGGCCGCGCACAACTACGCGCTGCCGCCCACCATGTGCGCCATCGGCGAGGTGTCGCTGACCGGCGACGTGCGCCGGGTGAGCAGCGTGCAGCGGCGGCTCAGCGAGGCCGGCCGGCTCGGCTTCCGCAAGGCGCTGGTGCCGGCCGGATCCCAGTGGTCGCAGGTGCCGGGCATGCAGGTGCTCGAGGTTGCCACGGTAGGCATGGCCTGGGAGTTGCTGACGCAGGTGGGAAGGGCGTTCTGAGCGCCCTACACTGTCTGGCGCGGAGCTTGGCTTTCGATGGATGCCGGCCGATGGTGGAAAGCGTTGAACCGGCGCGGGCCGAACGGAGAGGAGGGGCGGGCAGATGGCGACCTACGATCGCGACGACGTGCGCGCCGTCCTGGCCGCGCTGGCACCCGGCACCGACCTGCGGGACGGCCTGGAACGGATCCTGCGCGGCAACACCGGCGCCCTGATCGTGCTCGGCCACGATCGGGTGGTGGAGGGCCTCTGCACCGGCGGATTCCCCCTCGACGTGGAGTTCTCGGCGACCAGGCTTCGCGAGCTGGCCAAGATGGACGGCGCGGTGGTGCTCACCACGGATCTGAGCCGGATCATCCGGGCCGCCACCCACCTGATGCCCGACCAGGGCATTCCCACCGGCGAGTCCGGCACCCGGCACCGGACGGCTCAGCAGGTGGCGCAGCAGACCGGCTTCCCGGTCATCTCGGTGTCCCAGTCGATGAAGATCATCAGCCTGTACCTTGGCGGCCGGCGGCACGTGCTGGAGAATTCCACCTCGCTGCTGTCCCGGGCCAACCAGGCGGTGGCCACGCTGGAGCGCTACAAGTCCCGGCTGGATGAGGTGTCGCAGACCCTGTCCGCGCTGGAGATCGAGGACCTGGTGACCGTCCGGGACGCCGCCTCGGTGTCGCAGCGGCTGGAGATGGTCACCCGGATCGCGGACGAGATCGCCGGCTACGGCGCCGAGCTGGGCACCGACGGCCGGCTGCTGTCGCTGCAGCTGGAAGAGCTGATGGCCGGCGTGCACTCCGACCGCGAGCTCATCGTGCGCGACTACCTGCCGTCCAACCGGCGCAACCGGACGGTGGAACAGGCCCTGACCGACCTGTCCGAGTTGTCCTCGGCAGAGCTGCTGGACCTGACCAACGTGGCCAAGGCGCTGGGCTACCCGGCCACGTTGGAGGCGGTGGACCAGCCGGTCAGCCCGCGCGGGTACCGGTTGCTGTCGCGGGTGCCTCGGCTGCCCAGCTCGGTGCTGAACCGGATCGTCGAACACTTCGGCAGCCTGCAGAAGGTGCTCGCCGCGACAGTGGACGAGCTGCAGAACGTGGACGGCGTCGGTGACACCCGGGCCCGAACCATCCGGGAGGCGCTGTCCCGGCTGGCGGATGCCTCGATCATCGAACGCTATTCCTGATCCGGCCGCCAGCCGGTCGGAGCCCAGCCGGATCTCGGCTCACTACGGGCGTTCCTCAACACCGGTGACCCGGCCGTTTCCGCTCGTGCGGACCGGCCGGGTCGGAGGTGACGGTGGAACGGGACCGAACTCCGAATAACGCTCGGTTGCCCGTCAGTCTGCCGATCAGCAGGGGCTGACGCTGCAGGGCAGCTCCGGCGCCACGCTGGCAACCTCGTGTCCGAGGTTGCGACGGATCGGTTCGAGCCGTTCGGCCACCGCGATGAACATCGCCGCCGCCGTGTGCCTGATCCAGCTCGGACGGCCATCGCGGGCTTCCGCGACCAGCCGCTGATACTGCGCGGTGGCCAACCGGTCGGACTGCCGATAGCGAGCCAGTTCGCCGGTCAGGTTGCTGTACATGATCTCTCCGTATCGGTTGATCGGATGGATGGTCGGCTCGCAGTTCCTGGTGCTGGGAAAACACTCCGTCGGCTGATTTTCATCCGTGTACTGCGGGACGTTGCCGAACCGAGATGCGCGCCGAACTGTCCATCCTGGCATTCATTCCCCTTCTGCGACCTGGTAGATCTCGTCGGCTACCAGGCCGTGCGCCTGCCGGTGCACGGTGGCCGCGGCCTCCGCGCTCGGAGCGTCCACCAGGCAGAAGATCTTCCCCTGCTCGGAGTCCACCCAGTACCGCAGGTAGTGCACGTCGTGCTCGTCCTGGACTTCCAGGTCTGCGGCGTGCGCCTTGGCGACGTCGTCGGCCGTGACCGGACCCTGCAGGTTGTGCACGTCCATGAACAGTGACATGGTTGTTTCCTCCCGTAATCTGCGAGCCCTCGCCCGCTGCGCTCTAGTCAACGTCGAACCACCCGGGCGTCGCATGGGGCAGGTTCCCTAAGTTGGCGGGCAATTCGCGACCGGCGCCGGAACGAAACGGGCTTTGGCTCACGACTCGACCGGTTCCCCTCGCCACAACTCGATCGGGCTCAGTGCGCGAACTGGTCGCCCATCACGTCCGGCCGGGGTGCGATGATGCCGCGCCGGACCGCGCTGGCCACCGCGCGCGACCGGGTCGGCTCACCCAGCTTGCGCAGCACCGAGGAGACGTGATGGCCGACCGTCTTCTCGGACAGGAACAACCGCTGCGCCACTTCCGCATTCGACAGCCCGTCAACCAGCAGTCGCAGCACGTCGATCTCCCGAGCGGTCAACCCGGACGGGTTGGCGCGGCTGGTCGGCCGCGGTCCTCGCGGCAGCGGCAACCCACGGGCGTGCCGGTCGGCCAGCATCGCCGGCCGGACCCCAGCGGCGCCGAGCGCGTCGATGATCTCCAGCGCCGCGCGGGCATCGGCCAGGTCGGGCGACGCGGCCAGCGCCAGCGCCTGCCACAGCGGGCAGCCGAGCAGCTGCCACTCGGCGGCCGCCGCCGGCCAATCCCCATCCAACATCAGGGCAAACGGTCGAGCCATCGGCACCGGACTTTCCCGGCGAACGCCCGCCACCGACAGCCACCAGCTCAGCTCGCCAAGGTCCCAGACGTGCGGATGCGCCACCGACAGCGACCAGGCGCGATCGATCTCGGCCTCGATCCGCTCCGGGTGGCCGGTGATCCAGGCGGCCTCAGCCCGGGCGATCGCGGTCGGCGCCATGCGCTGCGCCTCGCCGGTCTGCTCGGCCAACGCCAGCGCCTCGTCCAGCCGGTCGGCAGGATCCCCGCCCCGTCGGGCAGCGAGCTGACCGGCCACCACTGTTGCCCGGATCCGGGTGATCGGTGCCAGTTGCGGCTTGCTCAACACCTCGGACGCGCACTGCGATGCCTCGTCATAGCGCCCCTGCTCGGCCAGCGATGCCGCCAGCACCGAGTTCAGGTACAGGCTCCAGGAATCCAGGCCCCGGTCGGAGCAGTAGCCGATGCCGACCCGCAGCTGGTGATCGGCCACGGTCAGTTGCCGGTTGCGGTGCAGCGTGCTACCGAGGTTCACGTAAGCCCGCGCGGCGTGCTCGTACGAATCGGCCGCCAGAGCCAGGTCCAAGCTCCGGTCCAGCAAGTGCCGGCCGGTCAACGAGTCCTCGACGGTGGCAGCCAGCGCCGTGCCGATGTTGTTCAGCGCGTGGATCTCGGTATCCCGGTCACCAACCTGACGGGCCAACGCGATGGCGCGGTTACCCCACTCCTGCGTACCGGCCGCGTCGCCGGCCAGCATCCGCAGCTGGGCCTGGTTGCTGTAGGCCATCGCGAGATCCGGGCTCGGTCCGAGCGGCTGCAGGGTGCTGACCGCACGTTCGGCATACCGCTCGCTCTCGGCATTCCGGCCGAGGAACCAGGCCAACCGGGACAGCCAGCGCAGCGCGGTGCCCACCGCAACCGGCTCGCCGATCCGCTCGAACTCCTCCAACGCGGCGAGCCGGGCGGTGTAGGCCTCGCCCAGCTGATCGGTGAGATAGCACTCGTAGGACAGCGCGGCCAGCAACCGAGCTCGTTCGGAACCGCCTTGTCCGGCAACCGATCCGGCCACCGAGTCGGTGAAGCGCAGGGCTAGCTGGTACTGCTCGGCAGCCTCCCGATGCGCACCCAGCCGAGCTGCCCGCGCGCCGGCCTGCGATGCGTGCCGCCAGGCAGCCGCCCCGTCACCACTGCCGGCCGCGTGGTGGGCCAGCCGGCGGTCGTCGGAGATGCCCGCCGCCCGCAGCGCCCGCAGCGCCATCGCATGCAGCCCGGCGCGCGCGGCCGGCGTCAGGGTCTGCTCGATGGCCAGCCGGGCCAGTTCGTGCCGGAACGCCCAGCCGTGGCCGTTGTCGACCAGCATGCCGCGCTGCACGCATTCGTCCACCGCGGTCACCGGCTGCCCGGACACCGTCGCCAGCAATTGCAGGTCGGCCCGCTGGCCGAGCACCGCGGCCGCCGCCAGCACCTGCCGGCCGGCCGCTGACAGCCGGGATGCCCGGGCCAGCACGGCATCGCGCACGGTGGCCGGCAACTCCGCGTCGCAGCCGGCGATCACCTCGGTGACATAGAACGGATTTCCCCCGGTTCTGCCGTGCAATTCCGCGGCCTGCAGGCACGAGCCGGTCGCCTCGATCAGCCGGGCGACGCCGGCCACCGACAGCGGCGTCAGCTGCATCCGACGCACTGCCGAGGCGGTGGCCAGGTCACCCAGGACCAGGGTGAGCGGGTGCGTCGCGGTCACCTCCTCCTCGCGGAAGGTGGCCACCACCAGCAGCGGCAGGCCGTCCAGCCGCCGGCCGAAGAAGCGCAGCATCTCCAGCGTGGCCTCATCCGCCCAGTGCACGTCCTCCAGCACCAGCAGGGTGGGCACAACCGAGAGCACCGCCCGCAGCTTGCGGAACAGCCGCATCCGGTCAACCGCGGCCGCCTCGTCCTCGATCACCCCGGTCAGCTCGGGTATCGCGTCAACCAGCGGGCCGAGTGCCGCCGCGGTGGTCACGTTGTCGCAACCACCACAGCGGACCGTCAGCGAGCTGCCGGCGATCCCGGCCAGGGCCGCCGTCAGCGCGGTCTTGCCGACACCCGCCTCGCCGCCGAGGAAGACCAGCGAGCCGGCCCCGGCGGCCGCCCGCTCAGCCAGCTCGGTCAGCCCGGTGAGCGTGTCCTTGCGTTCGAGCAGCACCTCTTCATTGAACGCCGACGACCGCCGGTGATACATAGCAATTTCTCACGTCACCGGCCGACCCCACCGTCCGGACGGACAATTCCGCCGTGGTGAAGGACAATTACCGCAAACGGCAGGCTCATTCCCCGGCCAGTGGCACCAGCGCGCTCGCGTCGCAGCCGATGCCGAGCAGCACCTCGCCGTCACCCGGAGCCACCGCCGAGACGGCCAGGCACCACTGGTACCACGGCAGCTCGGCGGCCTTGGCGCAGCGCAGCGACAGGTCGTGGCTACCGGCGGTCAGCCGCACCGGCTCGGTCAGCCGTGGCCGCTGGTCCAGTTCGTAGAACATCGTCGGCCCGGTGCCGGTGACGTCGGTGGCCAGCGGGCGGCCGTCCACCAGCAGCTCGACCTCGTCGCTGGAGTAGTAGGCGAAGGCGACCTGGCAGTCCACCGCCACCGCCAGCCGGGTCCGAGCATGCACCCGGCATGCCCGATCGGGCTGGTTCTGCGAATCGTGCTGCAGCGGCACCCCGAACCGCTCGGTGAGCTCGCCGTAGTCCGGGTTGAACGGGTCCGGCTGGAACAGCCGCCAATCGCCGGACGCCGGATCGGCACCGGGTTCGGTCACGGCCACCGCCCAGGACGGCAGGGCAGGCGTCAGCACCGCGCTGCGGTGGGTGGCGGCCAGCGTGACCTCGCCCCAGCGGGACTGCCAGCGGGCGGTGACCTCCAGCGTCCAGCGAGCCGGCAGCAGCGAGTCGTCCCACCGGAACGGCGCATCGAGCACCTCGCCACCCTCGGCCACCCGGCCCAGTTCCTGCTCGAAGACCTGCACGTCGCCGGCGCGCTCCAGCGTCCAGGTGCACCGCACACCGACCTGCTCGCCCGGCCCGATGCCGACGATCAACCGGCCGAGGCAGTGGGCTGCCTCGTCCGGCGCGGTGTGCTCGTCCACCCGCAGCGCCGGGCCACCCAGCCGGGCCAACGCCGCCGGCCGGGACGGGTGGTCGGCCGGCAGGGCAAGCACCGCAGCGGCAAGCTCATCCTCGCCACGCCCGTCCTCGCCACGCCCGTTGTCCGCAGGCTCGCCCAGCAGCCGGCGCAGGTCGGCGGCCCGGACGGCCGCGTCGTGCTCCGGCCCCAGCGACGACAGCGGGCCGTCGGCAGCCACCAGCACGGTGATCGGGTCGCCGGCTGGCCACGTCGGCAGCTCGATCACGGTGCATCGGCCGTCCTGCTGCCAGTCGGCGTGCGGCCGGCCGTCCAGCAGCACCTCGCGCGGCCGGACGGTGCCCACCAGCCGCAGCGTGTATCGGCGCCGATCAGCACCAGCCGAACCGATCGAACCGGCCGAATTGTCGCCGGGCAGCACCCGAACCTCGCAGGAGGACTCGTCGGGCATGGTGACGGCGAACTTGGTCCAGCGGAATTCCCCGTGCCGGTAGGCGGGAGTGCTGCCGTCGTCCTGGTACAGCCGGCCGGTGCGGGGCGCGCCGGGGAAGATCTCCAGGATCACCCGGTCGGCCGGCTGGTCGGCGGTGGTCGGCGCCGGCTCGGCCAGCGGCAGCACCGAACCCAGCCGGACGAACTGCGGCACCCGGTGCAGGTCGGCCAGCTGGCGCACCCAGCGGGGCCCGGTGAACCGCTCGCCGGTGGTGCGCTCCACCCACTCGCCGGCCGGCAGCCAGGCGTCCACGGTGGCCAGCCCGCTGCCCGGTTCGGCCGGGTGCAGCACCGGCGCGACCACCATCGCCTCGCCGAGCTGGTACTGGTACCGGGCGGCGTAGGCGCTGTCGGCCTCCGGGGCCAGCCAGGCCATCGGACGGACCGGCGCCAGGCCGGTGTCGGCCGCCGTCCGGGCCGCGGTGTAGAGGTAGGGCAGCAGCCGGTAGCGCAGCTGGAACGCCTCGCGGGCGGCGGCCAGCGCCGGCTCGCCGAACATCCAGGGGCGCCGTTCGGAGGCCGGATCCTGGTTGCTGTGCAGCCGCAGGATCGGGCTCAGCGCGCCGAACTGCACCCACCGGACGTACAGCTCCGGATCGTCCGGGCCGACGTGGCCGCCGATGTCGTGGCTCCACCAGCCGTAGCCGACGTTGGCCCCGGCGGCGGTGTAGCGCGGCTGGAAGCGCAGCGCCGACCAGTGGGCGAAGGAGTCGCCGGAGAAGCCGATCGGATAGCGGTGGCTGCCCAGCCCACCCCACCGGCTGAAGGTCACCGGCCGGCGGTCGGCATGCCGGCCGAGGTCGGTGAAATGCAGGTAGTTCAGCCAGGGCAGCGGATCGACGCCGGACTCGCCGAAGCTGCGCCCCTGCTGCCAGTCCATCCACCAAAAGTCCACCCCCTGGTCCTCCAGCGGATGGTGCAGCAGTTCGAAGTAGGCACGCAGGTAGTCCGGGTCGGTGACGTGGAACGGCACCGCCTCGCCGGCGTCCGGGTCGAGCCGCAGGGCGCGGGCGAAGTCGGCGTAGGACTCCTCGAACGGCTGGACGCCGAGCGCGGGGTGCAGGTTGAGCGTGCTGTGCAGGCCGCGCTCGTGCAGCCAGTCCAGGAAGCCGCGCGGATCCGGAAACAGCTTGCGGTTCCAGGTGTAACCGGTCCAGCTGTCCGGCAGGTGCCAGTCCATGTCGATCACCAGCACGTCCAGCGGCAGCTCCCGGGCCCGGAACTCCTCGACCAGCTCACGCAGTTCGGCATCGGTGTAGGCCCAGTACCGCGACCACCAGGCACCGAGCATCCAGCGCGGCACTAGCGGCACCGCGCCGCCAAAGGTGGTGTAGTCGCGCACCGCGGCCGGGTAGTCATGGCCGTAGCCGAAGAAGTACCAGTCCAGCGCGCCTTGCCGGTCCTCGCGAGCCCGGACCCAGCCGTCGGCGCCGAACACCATCGAGCCGCCGTCGTCGTGCAGCGCCCAGCCGGAGCGCGAGACCAGGCCCGGCTCCAGGGTTGCCTCGCCACGGCAGGTGTCCACGGTGCGCCGGGCGCCGCCGAGGTTGAGCCGGTCGCGCAGCCCGGGCTGCCAGCGGGTCCCCGGCAGTGCCGCGAGCTCGATGCTCAGGTTGTCCCGGTGGAAGGCCTGCCCGTCCGGCAGGTAGCGCAGCCGCAACGCGCCGGTGTCCAGCACCAGGGCGCCGGAGTCTTCACCGAGCGAGAAGTCCGGCACCGCGGCCCGCCGGGTCGGGAAGGCGAAGGAGCCGCGATCCTCGAACCGGCCGTCCGGCGCCCACTCCAGCCGCAACAGCCGGTCGGTGAGCACGGTGAACCTGGCCTCGCCCCGTTCCACCACGGCAGCCGGGTCGGCAACCGGATCGCCGAACAGCCCGATCCGGGCGATGAATTCCGCATTCGATTCGGTCACGCGGCTTCCTATCCGTGCGCGGTACTGGACTGCCCTTCCGGACAAACTCTAGGGACCGGCCTCACCGGCGGCCGCGAGACGGCTCAGTGCCGCAGCAGCGGCACCAGCAGCTCGTCCTCGGTCAGCGCGCCGTGCAGGCCGATCATGGTGGACAGCCGCTGCTCTGCCCGGCGCCGTACCACCGCCGCCGGGCCGGTGGCCAGCACCAGCAGGTCGCCGATCCGCCGCCGCGCCGCCGGGCCCACCGACGGCCCGAACCAGCCGCGTTCGATTGCCTCATCCCGGCTGAGCACCGCCAGCTGATCGCCCACCCGATCCAGCCACCGCTGCCGCACCTCGGCCAGCCGGCCGGGCGCGACGTGCAGGTAACGCAGCCGGCCCTCGCCGGCGATCGCCTCAACGCCCTCGGCCAGCGCCGGCTCGGCGTCATAGTCGATCCTGCCGTCCTCCGGAACGTCCACCATGCCGTGATCGGCGGTGACCAGCAGCGTGGCGTCGGCCGGCAGCCGCTCGGCCAGCAACCGCACCGCGTGGTCGATCAGCGCCAGCTGCAGCCGCCAGGCCTCGGAGTGGCAGCCGCGACCGTGCCCGATCAGATCCAGTTCGCTGTTGTAGCAGTAGATCAGGCTCGGCCGGCCGGCGGCGGCCGCGGCGGCGACCGTGGTCGCGGTGTCCGCGGCGGTGAACGCCGGCCGGTAGCTGCCGCCGCGCAGCACCGCGCGGGTCAGGCCGCTACCGGCGAAGGCGTGCGCGGAGACCACCGAGACGGCCACCCCGGCCCGCTCCGCGCGCTCGAACGCGGTCGGCCGCGGCTGGACCTGCTCGGGCACCAGCCGGTCGGCCAGGTTGGCGCCGGAGGACGCCACCTGCCAGCGCAGCCAGTTGACCGGCTCACCGACCTCCTCCAGCAGCGAGATGTAGCCGGTCAGCCCGTGCTCACCGGGCGGCAGGCCGGTGCCCAGCGAGGCCAGGCTGGTCGCCGTGGTGGTCGGAAAGCCCGCGGTGAGCGGCCGGCCGGGCAGCGAAGCGAGGAACGGCGCGTACTCGGCATAGCGGCGCAGCAGATTCCAGCCCAGCCCGTCCACCAGCAGCACCACGACGCAGCCCGACCCGGCCAGCTCCAGCGGATTGGGCTCGCCCGGTACGCCGAGCGCGGCAAGCGCGGAGGGCAGCAGGTCGGCCAGCGCGGCCTCGCCATACCGGACGACACCGGCCGGCGGCAGTTCAGCGGGCATCCCCGGACTGTATTCGACGCGGCAGCCCGGCGGTGGCCGCTAGGAACGCGGCAGGGCAGCCTCAGGCAGTTCCTCGTCGGGGATCGCCGGCTCGGTCTCGGCATGTGGATAGGACGGCTCGACCCGCAGCAGCCTCGCGACTCCGGCCGGCAGGTACCAGTTCCACGAGCCGAGCAGCGACACCAGCGACGGCACGAACAGCGCGCGGATGATGGTCGCATCGAGCAGGATTCCGAAACCGAGGCCGGTGGCCAGCGTCTTGAGGTCGGTGCCGGGGCCGGCGGCCAAGGCGGCGAAGGCCAGGAACAGGATCAACGCGGCGCTGGTCACCAGCCGGCCGGTACGCCCGATTCCCTCGATCACGGCCGCGTTCGTCGAGCGGGCCGCGTCGTACTCCTCGCGCACCCGGGACAGGATGAACACCTCGTAGTCCATCGACAGCCCGAACAGGAAGGCGAAGACCATCAGCGGGATCCAGAACGTCACGGCGCCGGTGGCCGCGATCCCGAACACCGCGTTCGAGCCGTGCCCGTCCTGCCAGAACAGCACCATCAGCCCCAGCGTCGCCGCCAGCGAGAGCAGGTTCAGCAGCACCGCCTTGAGCGGCAGCAGCAGCGACCGGAACGCGCGCGCCAGCAGGATGTAGGTCAGCAGCGCGATCAGGATCAGCATGAGCGGGAAATTGCCATACACCGCATGCATGAAGTCGATCTGGGCCGCCCCGACGCCGGCCACCCCGACCACGCCGGGCAGCCCGTCAACCGCGGACTTGACCTGCTTGACCACGCCGACGCTCTTCGAATTCACCGTCTCCGACTGCGGAACCACGACCACCACCGACTGGCCGGCGCGGTTGTTGCTCGGGTCCTTGGAGAGGTACACGTGCGCCACGCCGTCAACCTGCGCCACCCGGTCCGCGGTCTGCTGCGCATGGTCGGTGGAGACCAGCACCTCCATCGGAGTCAACGCCCCCGTCGACACGCCACCGGCCTTCAGCCTCTGCAGCGCGTCGTAGGCAGGACCGTTCTGGGCCAGCGACCCGGACGAGGCCAGGCCGATCTTGATCCCGAGGAAGACGCCGGTCAACGCGAGCAGCACGGCCAGGGCCACCCCGGTGGCGACCCAGCGCCGGCGCACGACCAGCGCCGCCCAGCGGCTCCAGGACCGGCTCGGCCGGTTCTCGTGGCGGATCTTCGGCCAGTCCACCTTCGGGCCGATGCCGCCGAGAATCGCCGGCGTCAGGGTCAAGGTTGTCAGCACGCTCGCCAGCGGGATGAGGGCGCCGCCGTAGCCCATGCTGCGCATGAACGGCACCGGCAGCACGATCAGCGCGAGCAGCCCGATGGCAACCGTGACGCCGCTGAACAGCACCGCGTGCCCGGCCGTCTGCACCGCCACCACGACCGCGTCGTGGTTGTCCCGGCCACGGTCGCGCTCCTCACGCCAGCGGGTGACCAGTAGCAACGAGTAGTCGATGGAGACGCCGAGGCCGACCAGCGCGATGAGGAACTCGACGATGAACGACACGTCGGTGAAGTAGGTGATCGGCAGCAGCATCAGGAAGGTTGCCAGGATCGACACGGCCGCCACCACCAGCGGCAGCAGGGCGAGCAGCGAGGCGAACACGAAGGCCAGCACGAACAGCGCCCCCAGCGCACCGAGCAAGGTCTCACCGAGCACACCCGGCCCCCCGTCGGAACTGCCGACGGCGAGCGCGTCCTCTCCGGTGACGCCGATGGTGGCACCGGCCGGCGCCGCCGCGGTCGCCGCGGCACGGATCGCGTCGGTCTGCAGGGTTGCCGTCGGGGACGGGTTGAAGCGGTAGAACACGATCGCGTAGGACGTCCGCCCGTCGCTGGTGCGAAACGCCTTGTCGCCGGTGTTCGCCTCGTCGATGACCCGGACGTTCTGAACCTGCTTGGCCACCGCGTCGAAGACCGGTCCGGCAGCGCTGGCCTGCTGACCGGCCGGCATCGTCACCGAGACCAGGTACGGGCTGGTATTGCCGCCGTTGCCCAGCGTTTGCTGGATCCGGTCCGCGGTCTGGCTGCCGGGCTGGCCGGGCAGCGAGAAGTTGAACCGTCAGCCGGTCGGTGGTCTTGCCGGCCAACGCACCACCGCAGATCAGCACCAGCAGCCAGAACAGCAGCACTATCCGACGATGCCGCAGGACGAATTCAGCCAGCCGTCGCATGATGAATCCCCCGTTGTCCGCCACCGCCGACACCGGAGGCCGACGGTTGGCTGCGGCACAGTATAGGTGCGGGGATAGCTCGGACGCATCGCGTTAATCGAGGCCCAGCCACTCGTCGTGCCGGTAGCGACCGGTTCCGTCCGGAAGGCGAGGTTCGGCTCCGGACGGAACCGGGCGGTGCCTCAGTCGTCGTCGGTGGAGTGCAGGATTCCCAGCAATCCGTGCGATTCGTCATCCGGGCCGGCGCTGAACCAGACGTCGGAGGTGGCGCCGGAAACCCCGTTGCCTGGCTTCAACGCCCACAGGCCGTCGATCACCAGCGGCTTGCCATGCGTATCGCGCAGCGTCCCGGCCAGCTGCCCGGAGCGGGTGAAGGCGTGAATTCGTCCATTGCCGAAGTTGCCGACCAGCAGGTCGCCGCTGAAGTCTCCGAATCCCTTCGGAGCTTGGACGATCGCCCACGGCGAGTTCAACGCCCCGTGGCCGGCGAGCCGGTGCAGGAAGCGCCCTTCGGCATTGAACACGTTGATGAAGCCATGGCCGGCACCGGCCACGTCGTCGGTCCGTTCGGCGTCCTGCTTGGCGTAGCTGACATACACCCGGTTCCCGATCACCGCCACGTTGAACGGCGCGTAGCCGTGCGGAATGCCGAGGCTGCCGAACGCGCCGTGGGGGTTCACCCGGTGGAACGCGCCGTTGAAGACATCGATCCGGTTGTCGTGGAAGTTGGCCGCCAGCAGCCGGTTGCCGCGTGCCGTGCTCAGCAGCGCCAGGCCCTTGTAGACCCCGCCCCGGCTGGGTGCGACCAGCACCGCCGTGGTGCCCTGGGCACCGTTCCAGGCGCTCAGGTCACCGTGCTCGCCGGCGAAGATGAACAACGCCTTGCCGCCGGTCGGCAGCTGGAAGTCGTCGGTGCCGTTGAACACCTGCCCGGTCGGCGCGCCGCCGCCGGGGATCGAGACCACCAGCGGCACGATGCTCGCCGGCTGGCCGCCGACCGCCCCGGTGTACAGCGTGGTCTTGTCTGCGCCGTTGTCGGACACCCAGAGCGGGCTGGTCGGCGAGGACGAAAGCCCCCACGGATTGACCAGGTTGGGATCCAGCAACCGGGCGACGCCCGGCTGGTCGGACACCAGGTTGACCTGCTGGTAGCCGTCGTCGAACCGATGCCCGGCGGGCCGTGCCTGGGCGCTGGTCGGCGCGGCGACCCCGGCCAGCACCAGCAGCCCGCCGGCCGCGACCAGCGCGCCCGAGCGGCGCAGGCGTGTTGCGATGGTCATGATGCGTCCTCCTTGAGTGCGATGCGTGGCGCGTCCCCCTGGCGCACCATCGCCCGTCCAGGCTCACGGAGGTGATCTCTGCTCGGTTCAGCCCTGGGCTGCGAACGCAGATCCGTTACTTGCGCAGTACCCGGAATGCCAGGTGGCGGTTGCCGCCGTTGGCCTGGACGAGCGCGAACCACAGCGGCAGCACGCCGTCCACCACGTCCTGCTTGCCCTCGCCGAGGTAGGCCGGGCGCAGGCCGACTCCGGTGATCAGCTCCTCGACCACCGGCCGGTCCTGCTCGGCGCAGGAGAAGAACAGGTCGGCCGGCAGGCCGTCGAACTCCGGCTCGGCGAAGTTCTCCCAGCCCAGCGTGTTGAACGCGCGGGCATAACGGGCAGCCGGTGCGGCGGCCGCGATCTGCTCGGCGGCGTTGGCCACCGGAGCACCGATCCGGTTGGTGGCATCGACCACCAGCTTGCCGGCCAGCGATTCGCCGTGTTCGGCAAGGAATCCGGTCAGGCCGCCGGCCGGCAGGGCCAGCAGCACCACCTCGGCGTCGGCGATCGCGCCAGCCAGGTCGGTGACCTGCGCACCCTCGGCATCCGCCGGATGTCGCGAGCCGAGCCGGACCTGGTGACCGGCGCCGGCCAGCGCCGAGCCCAGCGTGCTGCCGATGTTGCCGGTACCGATTATCCCAATGCGCACGGCGAATCCTTCCTTGCAACGGCGAGCTGTCGCCAGCTAGCAGCACCCGGCGGGGCGGCCCTATTCCGGCCGGTGCTGTTCCGGTTGCCGGTCGAGCAGTTCGTCCACCGTGGTCAGCTCCACCAGCGGCGCGTACAGGGCCATGATCGCCAGCGCCCGGTCGTGGTCGAGATCCGTCGAACCGGCGCAGGCGTCGGTGGCGACCCGCACCTTCACCCCGGAATCGGCGGCGGCCAGCACGGTGGAGATCACGCAGCAGTCGGTCGTCACACCGGCCACCACCAACTCGGTATCCACCCGGGCGGCCAGCGCCGGCAGCCACTTGCCGAAGGTCGGGCTGTCCAGCGTCGGCTGCCCGGCGAACTCCTCGACCAGGGCGTACAGCGCAGAGTCCGCCGGCTGCAGGGCGAACGGCCACTGCCGGTAGTACTCCCGCCAGGCGCCGGACGGCTCGGCCGGCGCGACGAACCGGGTGAACGTCACCGCCGGCCGGTAGGCCGCGACCAGCCGGTGCACCGGTTGGATCACCTCGGCGAACCGCGGCGTGAACCAGCCGCTGGCCGGATCGGCGAACACCCGCTGCAGGTCGATCACGACCAGCTGGCCGCTCACCCGGCCATCGACTCCTGCCGGCGCACCGCCGACCGATCGACCACCAGGGTGACCACGAAGCCGAACGCCAGCGCCACCAGCACGCCCAGGTTGGCGAAGGCCCAATCGCCTGACTTGCCGCCCAGCCCGAACGCCGAGAGCAGATAGCCCTGCCAGCTCAGCCAACTGGCGCTGCCGTTGGTGACCAGCCCCCAGCCGAGCGCGGCGCCAACGACGATGCAGAGGACCGGCACCGGCCGCACGCTGCCGTACCGGCCGCGCGGGTCGAACAGCTCCGGCTCGGCATAGCTGCGCCGGCGCAGCGCGAGGTCGGCCAGCATCACCCCGCACCAGGCGGCGATCGGCACCCCGAGCGTGATCAGGAAACCCTGGAACTCACCGATGAAGCTGTCCTTGGCGAAGAACACCACGTACACCGACCCGGCGACCATGATCACGCCGTCGATACCGGCAGCGGCCGGCCGCGGGATCCGCAGCCCGGCGGCCAGCAGCGCCAGGCCGGAGGAGTAGATGTCCAGCACCGCCCCGCCGATCAGGCCCAGCACCACCACGATCAGGAACGGCACCAGCGCCCAGGTGTCCAGCTCGGTGGCCAGCGCCCCGATCGGGTCGGCACCGATCGCGGTGTTCAGCTTCTCCGACGAGCCGGCCAGCAGCAGGCCGAACACCAGCAGCACCGCCGGCGCCACCGCGCCGCCGAACGTGGTCCAGCCGATCACCCCGGCGCTGGACGAGCGTCGCGGCAGGTAGCGGGAGTAGTCGGCGGCCACCACCACCCAGCCGATCCCGAAGCCGGTGAAGAACAGCACGAAGCAGCCGAGCACGTGCTGCGCGGAGCCGGCGTGGTGCGCCGAGACCGCCGACCAGTGGATCTTGCCGATGACCAGCACGATGTAGACGACGGTGAGCACCCCGGTGATCACCGTGATGATCGCCTGCATCCGCATGATCAGGTCGAAGCCCATCACGCCGCCGGCGATGGTCAGCGCCGCCACCACGATCAGCGCCACCACCTTGGTGGCCGTGCCGGCGCTCCAGCCGAGCTGGTCGAACACGGTCGCGGTGGCCAGCGTGGCCAGGATGGTCAGCACCGTCTCCCAGCCGACGCTGATCAGCCAGGCCAGCAGGGCCGGCAGGACGTTGCCGCGCACCCCGAACGGGGCACGGCTGAGCACCATGGTCGGTGCCGAACCGCGCTTGCCGGCCACCGAGATGAACCCGCACAGCAGGAACGACAGCACGATGCCGAGCAGCCCGGCGACGAGCGCCTGCCAGAACGACACCCCGAAGCCGAGTCCGAACGCGCCGTAGCTCAGCGCGAACACCGAGACGTTGGCGCCGAACCAGGGCCAGAACAGTTGCCGTGGCACGCCCTTGCGCTCGGCGTCGGAGATCACGTTGATGCCGTTCGTCTCGACCCGCAGCGCCTGATAGTCCTCGGCCCGCTGATTCGCCGTGCTGCCGGTAGTCACCATGCTGGTCACCTTGGCGGTTGGCTGCCGGAGAATCAATAAGCCGCTCCGCGCGATTCGGCCACTTCGTGCCGGCGCGATGCTGCCAGCCGCTCACTCCGTGCCGGCTGGCTGCGGTCAGCCGGCCACTGCGTGCCCGCTCAGCCGGCCAGCGTGAACGTGCTGGTGCTGCCCTGGTGGCCGGACAGGTAGGCGAAGAGGGTGTAGCGGCCGGCGGCAACCCGGGTCCGGGTGCCCGCGCAGGCCGGTTGGGACGACAGCCCCGACCACTGGATCTCGCGCCGGATCGGCTGGCCGACCGGCAGCGTGGCCGGTGCCGTACCGGGTTGGACGAGGCAGTCGTGGCTGCCCCAGACCCGTGCGCTGCCGTTGTACACCCGCAGCTCGATCTGGCTGTCCGACAGATCCTGCACGCACGGCGCCGGGCCGGTGTTGGTGACCACCATCGCCACCGTGGGCTTGGCGCCGGCCGGATAGCTGGCCGCCGAGCTGGCCGCGGCGATGGTCAGCTGGCTGGCCGAGCAGGCCTTGGGCACCGCCGCAGTGGAGCTGGCCGGCTGGCTGGAGCCGGCCGACGAACCGGACGACCGGGCGGACGAGCCGGGGACCGGGCTGTGCTGGCCGGAGGCGCCGAACGTGCTGGCCGGCGCGCCTCCGCCGCCGCCGCGGAAGAACAGGGCGTAGCAGGTGACCGCCGCCAGCAGCACGGCGGCAAGCAGCAGCACCCGCCGTCGCCAGTAGACCGACGGGGCCAGCTCACCGACCGGATGCAGCATTTGTCCTCAACGTAGTAGAGCCGGTTGCCGGTGCCGGGTAGGCACCACGGGCTGCCGTGTCAGGATGGCCGGGACATGCCAGCCAGCCCCCGCCTTGTCGGCCCGGTCATCGAGTGGTTCGCCGAGCACGCCCGCGATCTGCCGTGGCGCCGTCCCGGCACCTCGCCGTGGGCGGTGCTGGTGAGCGAGGTGATGTTGCAACAGACCCCGGTCAGCCGGGTGCTGCCGGCCTATCGGGCCTGGCTGGAGCGCTGGCCGGAGCCGGCCGACCTGGCTGCGGACCCGCCCGGCGAGGCGGTGCGGATGTGGGACCGGCTGGGCTACCCGCGCCGGGCACTGCGGCTGCATGCGTGTGCCAGCGCGATCGCCGAGCAGCACAGCGGCGAGGTGCCGGACGAACTGGCCGGCCTGCTGGCGCTGCCCGGCGTAGGCGCCTACACCGCGCGGGCCGTGCTGGCCTTCGCCTACCGCCGGCGGGCCGCGGTGGTCGATATCAACGTCCGGCGGGTGATCGCCAGGGCGGTGGCCGGCCAGGGCCAGCCCGGGCCGCCGGCCACCGCCAAGGATCTGGCGGCGATGGAACGGTTGCTGCCGACCGATGGTCCACGGGCGGCACGGTTCTGCGCGGCCATGATGGAACTGGGTGCGCTGGTATGCACCGCCGCCCGGCCGGCCTGCGCCGACTGCCCGGTGCGCGAGGTGTGTGCCTGGCGGCTGGCCGGCTATCCGGCCTACACCGGGCCGGTCAGCCGCCCGCAGCGGTTCGCCGGCACCGACCGGCAGGTCCGCGGCCTGCTGATGGCGGTGGTGCGAGGGGCATCCGAGCCGGTCAGCCAGGCCAGCCTGGACCTGGCTTGGCCGGACGCGAGGCAGCGACAGCGGGCACAGGAATCACTCATCTTCGACGGCCTAATCGACCCGCTGCCGGACGGCCGGTTCGCGCTGCCCGGCGCGCGGTAGCTTTCCGCACTCGGGCGGGGTACCTTCCTACTGGCACATCGTGAGAAGTTCGTCTCATTATACGAGACGGGGAGGTTGTCGTGGGCAGGACGCTGGCCGAGAAGATCTGGGATGCCCACGTGGTGCGGCGGGCCGAGGGCGAGCCCGACCTGCTTTACATCGACCTGCACCTGGTGCACGAGGTGACCAGCCCGCAGGCCTTCGAGGGTCTGCGCCAGGCCAACCGGCCGGTGCGCCGGCCGGACAAGACGATCGCCACCGAGGACCACAACACCCCGACCACGGTCACCGGGCGCAGCCTGGACCTGATCGCCGACCCGATCTCCCGGCTGCAGCTGGAGACGCTGCGCAAGAACTGCGCCGACTTCGGAATCCGGCTGCATTCGCTGGGCGACAGCGACCAGGGCATCGTGCACGTGATCGGCCCCCAGCTCGGCCTCACCCAGCCCGGCATGACCATCGTCTGCGGTGACTCGCACACCTCCACCCACGGCGCGGTCGGCGCGCTGGCCTTCGGCATCGGCACCAGCCAGGTCGAGCACGTACTCGCCACCCAGACGCTGCCGATGAGCGGCTTCAAAACGATGGCTATCAACCTCACCGGCAGCCTGCAGCCCGGGGTCAGCGCCAAGGACGTAATCCTGGCGGTGATCGCCACCATCGGCACCGGCGGCGGCCAGGGCTACGTGCTGGAGTATCGCGGCGAGGTGGTGCGGCAGCTGTCCATGGCCGGCCGGCTGACGCTGTGCAACATGTCCATCGAGGCCGGCGCCCGGGCCGGCCTGGTGGCCCCCGACCAGACCACCTTCGACTACTTGCGCGACCGGCCGGCCGCGCCCCGGGGCGCCGACTGGGATGCCGCCGTCGCCGACTGGCAGCAGCTGCACACCGACCCCGACGCGGTGTTCGACCGCGAGGTGACGATCGATGCCAGCACCCTCACCCCGTACGTCACCTGGGGCACCAATCCCGGCCAGGGCTCGCCGATCGGCGAGGTGGTGCCGGATCCGGCCTCGTTCGCCGACCCGGCCGCCCGGGCCGCCGCCGAGAGCGCGCTGCGCTACATGGATCTGCGAGCCGGCACGCCGCTGCGCGACATCGCCGTCGACACCGTCTTCGTCGGATCCTGCACCAACGGCCGGATCGAGGACCTGCGCGCTGCCGCCGAGGTGCTGCGCGACCGCCGGGTTGCCGACCGGATCACCATGCTGGTGGTGCCGGGCTCGGCCCAGGTGCGCGAGCAGGCCGAGGCCGAGGGGCTCGACCGGATCTTCATCGAGGCCGGCGCGCAGTGGCGCGGCGCCGGTTGCTCGATGTGCCTGGGGATGAATCCGGACAAGTTGGCACCCGGCCAGCGCAGCGCATCGACTTCCAACCGGAACTTCGAGGGCCGGCAAGGTCCCGGCGGACGTACCCACCTGGTCTCCCCGGCGGTGGCCGCGGCGACCGCTGTGCGCGGCACGCTGGCCGCGCCGACCGATCTGTGAAGGCGGAACCGATGGACAGGTTCACCGTGCACACCGGCACCGGCCTGCCGCTGCGCCGCTCCAACGTGGATACCGACCAGATCATCCCGGCGGAGTTCCTCAAGCGGATCACCCGGACCGGTTTCGAGGACGCGCTGTTCTTCGGATGGCGCGCCGAGCCCGGCTTCGTACTCAACGACCGGCGCTATGCCGGCGCGAGCATCCTGGTGGCCGGCACCGACTTCGGTATCGGCTCCTCCCGCGAGCACGCGGTCTGGGCGCTGCACGACCACGGCTTCAAGGTGGTGCTGTCGTCCCGGTTCGGCGACATCTTCCGCGGCAACTCCCTGAAGAACGGGCTGCTCACCGTGGTGGTGGACGAGCCGGTCATCGAACAGCTGTGGGCATCGATCGAGGCGGCGCCAGCCACCCCCATCACGGTGGACCTGACCGAGCTGGAGATCCGGTTCGGTGAGCGGGTGGTTGGCTTCGAACTCGCCTCGGATATCCGCCAGCGACTGCTGGACGGAGCCGACGACATCACCCTGACCCTGCGCTGTGCTGAGCGGATCGCCGAGTACGAGCAGACCATCCCCAGTTACCGGCCGAACACCCTGATCAGCTGATGTTTACTACTTCGCCCGCCTTGACCGGATGGCCCGTCGATGGAAAGGTCATTCCCGTGCGGCAGCTGATCATTAGCTAGCGTGGCGTCCGGCTCCTCGGGCGACCGCGCTTTCTGCGCTCATTTTCCGCACCCGTCCGCCCTTTCGGAGCCAGGCATGTCCGCCACTGATTTGGATTCCACGGTCGCTTCCGCGCGCCCTGCCGCAGCCGCGCCCCCGGTTGCCATCACGGCGCCCAGGATCTCCACCACGGCTCCGGCTCCGGCGATTTCGGCTGCCGATGTCGATGCCGCAGCCGAACGGCTCTCGGCCGTGCTGGCGCCCACCCCGCTGCAGCTGTCCTCCCGGCTGTCCGAGCGGATGGCCGGCGAAGTGTGGCTCAAGCGGGAGGACCAGCAGCCCGTTCGTTCCTACAAGGTGCGCGGTGCGTACAACCTGATCGCGCAGCTGTCCGAGCAGGCCCGGGCCGCCGGCCTGGTGTGTGCCAGCGCCGGCAACCACGCCCAGGGGGTGGCCTACGCCTGCGCGCTGCTCGGGGTGAGCGGCACCATCTACCTGCCGCGCACCACGCCCCGGCAGAAGCTCAGCCGGATCGCCGCACTCGGCGGTGACCAGGTACGGCTCGAGGTCGGCGGCGACGGCTATGACGACTCGGCGGCCGCCGCGATCCGGCATGCCGAACGAACCGGGGCGACCATGGTGCCGGCCTTCGACCATCCGGCCACCATCGCCGGCCAGGGCACCGCGATCCGGGAGGCGGTCAACCAGCTGGGCCGGGCGCCGGACCTGGTGGTGGTGCCGGTCGGTGGCGGCGGGTTGCTCGCGGGCACGCTGAGCTGGCTGCGCACCAGCCATCCCGGCGTGCGAGTGGTCGGCGTGGAGCCAGCCGGCGCCGCCTGCATGGCCGCCGCGCTGCTGGCCGGCCGGCCGGTGGACCTGGCCGAGTTGGACGCCTTCGTGGACGGCGCCGCGGTGCGCCGGGCGGGCAGGCTCACCTATCCGATCGTGCGCGACTGCGGCGCGGAGCTGGTGGCGGTCAGCGAGGGCCGGGTGTGCGCCGAGATGCTGGACTTCTACCAGGTGGACGGCATCATCGCCGAGCCGGCCGGCGCGCTGGCAGCCGCGGCGCTGGGCAACAGCGTCCCGGCCGAGCCGGGCGCCACCACGCTCTGCATGCTGTCCGGCGGCAACAACGACGTCAGCCGGTACGCCGAGATCATCGAGCGGTCGCTGGTCTTCGCCGGGCGCAAGCACTACTTCCTGATCGACTTTCCGCAGGAGCCCGGCGCGCTGCGGCAATTCCTGGTCGAGGTGCTCGGCCCGGGCGACGACATCACGCTGTTCGAGTACGTCAAGCGCAACAATCGGGATACCGGACCGGCGCTGGTCGGCATCGAGCTCGCCCGGCCGGAGAACCTGGAACCGCTGGTGGAACGGATGCGACGGGCAACCCCGAACATCCACCTGCTGCCGCCGGACAGCCCGATCGCCCGATTCCTAGTCTGACCGCCCGTCCTGCCGGCCGCAGGCGCCCCCGATCTCGTATCCGATTCGCACGCCCTGGCGTGCAAATCGGATACGAAACCCTCCGGTGGCGGCATGCGAACGGCGGCATGCGAAAGCGGCACGCGAAAGGCCCCGGTCCTGAAACCAGGACCGGGGCCTTCGTGGCCTTGCGGAGAACTACTCGACGGTGCCGACCGTCTCGGTCGGCGGCGCGTCCGGCACCACGATGTCGGACTTGGCCTCGCCGCGGAAGGTGAACTGCTCCTTGCCGTCGGCGTCCGGCGCGGTGTCGACCACCACGATCTGGCCGGCACCCAGCTCGCCGAAGAGGATTTTCTCCGACAGGGTGTCCTCGATCTCGCGCTGGATGGTCCGGCGCAGCGGCCGGGCGCCCAGCACCTGGTCGTAGCCACGCTTGGCCAGCAGCGCCTTGGCGGAGGAGGTGAGCTCCAGGCCCATGTCCTTGTTGCGCAGTTGGCCGTCCACCCGGGCACTCATCAGGTCCACGATCTCGACGATCTCCTCCTGCGAGAGCTGGTGGAAGACCACGATGTCGTCGATCCGGTTGAGGAACTCCGGCCGGAAGTGCTGCTTGAGCTCGTCGTTGACCTTCTGCTTCATCCGCTCGTAGTTCGACGCGCTGTCGTTGGCACCGGCGAAGCCGAGGCTGCCGACCGACTTGGAGGCGTCCTTCGTGCCGAGGTTGGTGGTCAGGATCAGCACCGTGTTCTTGAAGTCCACGATCCGGCCCTGGCCGTCGGTCAGCCGGCCGTCTTCCAGCACCTGCAGCAGCGTGTTGAAGACGTCCGGGTGAGCCTTCTCGACCTCGTCGAAGAGCACCACGCTGAACGGCTTGCGGCGCACCTTCTCGGTCAGCTGGCCGCCCTCGTCGTAGCCGACGTAGCCGGGCGGGGCACCGACCAGGCGCGACACCGTGTACCGGTCGTGGAACTCGGACATGTCCAGCTGGATGAGAGCGTCGTCGTCACCGAACAGGAACTCGGCCAGGGTCTTGGCCAGCTCGGTCTTACCGACCCCGGACGGGCCGGCGAAGATGAACGAGCCACCGGGACGCTTCGGGTCCTTCAGGCCGGCCCTGGTCCGCCGGATGGCCTGCGACACCGCCTTGATGGCGTCCTGCTGGCCGATCACCCGGCGGTGCAGCTCGTCCTCCATCCGCAGCAGCCGGGCAGTCTCCTCCTCGGTCAGCTTGAACACCGGGATGCCGGTCCAGTTGGCCAGCACCTCGGCGATCTGCTCGTCGTCGACCTCGGCCACCACGTCCAGGTCGCCGGCCTTCCATTCCCGCTCGCGCTGGGCCTTCTCGTTGAGCAGGTTCTTCTCCTTGTCACGCAAGGAGGCGGCCTTCTCGAAGTCCTGCGCGTCGATCGCCGATTCCTTGTCCCGGCGCACGTCGGCGATCCGGTCGTCGAACTCACGCAGGTCCGGCGGTGCGGTCATCCGGCGGATCCGCATCCGGGAACCGGCCTCGTCGATCAGGTCGATGGCCTTGTCCGGCAGGAACCGGTCGGAGATGTAGCGGTCGGCCAGGCCGGCCGCGGCGACCAGCGCCGAGTCGGTGATGGAGACCCGGTGGTGGGCCTCGTACCGGTCACGCAGGCCCTTGAGGATCTCGATGGTGTGCGCCACCGACGGCTCGCCGACCTGCACCGGCTGGAACCGCCGCTCCAGGGCGGCGTCCTTCTCCAGGTGCTTGCGGTACTCGTCCAGGGTGGTGGCGCCGATGGTCTGCAGCTCACCGCGGGCCAGCATCGGCTTCAGGATGGAGGCCGCGTCGATCGCGCCCTCGGCGGCACCCGCACCGACCAGGGTGTGGATCTCGTCGATGAACATGATGATGTCGCCGCGGGTCCGGATTTCCTTGAGCACCTTCTTCAGCCGCTCTTCGAAGTCACCGCGGTAGCGGGAGCCGGCGACCAGCGAGCCGAGGTCCAGGGTGTAGAGCTGCTTGTCCTTCAGCGTCTCGGGCACCTCGGCGCGCACGATGGCCTGGGCCAGGCCCTCGACCACGGCGGTCTTGCCGACACCGGGCTCGCCGATCAGCACCGGGTTGTTCTTGGTGCGCCGGGACAGCACCTGCATCAGCCGCTCGATCTCCTTCTCCCGGCCGATGACCGGGTCCAGCTTGCCCTCGCGGGCAGCCTGGGTGAGATTGCGGCCGAACTGGTCGAGCACCAGTGAGGTGGACGGCGCGCCTTCGCTGGCCGAGCCTCCGGTCGGCTCCTTGGACTGGTAGCCGTTGAGCAGCTGGATGACCTGCTGCCGGACCCGGTTTAGGTCGGCGCCGAGCTTGACCAGCACCTGGGCCGCGACGCCCTCGCCCTCCCGGATCAGCCCGAGCAGGATGTGCTCGGTGCCGATGTAGTTGTGGCCGAGCTGCAGCGCCTCACGCAGCGAGAGCTCGAGCACCTTCTTGGCCCGGGGGGTGAACGGTATGTGGCCGGACGGTGCCTGCTGGCCCTGGCCGATGATCTCCTCGACCTGCTGGCGAACCGCCTCGAGGGAGATGCCGAGGGATTCCATGGCCTTGGCGGCCACGCCCTCGCCCTCGTGGATCAGGCCGAGCAGGATGTGCTCGGTGCCGATGTAGTTGTGGTTGAGCATCCGGGCCTCTTCTTGGGCCAGGACGACCACCCGCCGAGCTCGATCGGTGAACCGTTCGAACATGTCGCTCACTCTCCTCACCGCCCGACGCCGCGGTTCGATGCGTCGCGCCTATTCGACTCTAGTCACTGTCGCGACAGAGCCCGCCGGACCAGCATCTTGAGTCTGCTATCAGCGAACTCGAGATCCGGCTGATGTAGTACTGATCGACTTCTACTCGTGACCTGTGAAGGCCTGCCGACAACCTGTGACCGCGGTGCTCGTGCGCGGTGAATCCGCCACCGTGCCGTCCCAGCCGCGCAGGCACCTGCAGCCTCCGTGCTCATAGTGTGCAACGTCGCAGGTCGGCTGGATATGCCACAACCTGACAAATCGATCCTGCCGGGGCCCGCAACCGCCCGCTGAAGCGTCCTGACGAGCCCGCCACGGGTCCGCGGTAATGCAGCGGCCGCCGCAACTGCTCGAGTCGCGGCGGCCGGCGAAGTGCGGTCAGGAAATTTAGTTGGCGGAGTTGTATGCCTCGACGATGCTGCCGGGAATACGGCCCCGTTCGGAAACCTTGTGACCGTTCTTACGGGCCCATTCCCGAATAGCCTGCGTCTGTTCCCGGTCAATCCGGGCGCCGCCGCGAGTGGGGCGGGTACTCGGTGCCGGACGAGTAGTACCGCGAGATGCCCGACGGGCATGCCCTACGTAAGGCGCCAGTGCCTCGCGCAATTTATTCGCATTGTCGGCGGAAAGATCGATCTCGTATCCAGAACCGTCGAGGCCGAAGCTGACTGTTTCCGTTGCGGTACCGCCGTCGAGATCGTCGACGAGCAGAACCTGGATTTTCTGTGCCATGGTGCATCCAATCTGACAAGTGCTGAGGGTAGCCGCTCCAAACCGGACCCTATATTAAACCTGTCCAGGTCGAATACGCGAGTTTACGGCGAGATCCGGCGAGTTGAAGGGTGCTTTATGGCAGCGGCTTGAGCAGCGGGAAAAGGATCGTCTCACGAATTCCCCTGCCCACGAACAGACCGAGCAGTCGATCCACGCCCAGGCCCATTCCACCGGCCGGCGGCATGCCGTACTCCTGGGCCTGCAGGAAGTCCTCATCCAACTCCATCGCCTCCGGGTCGCCGGCGGCGGCAGCCAGCGACTGGCTGGTAAGCAAACGGCGTTGTTCCACCGGATCGGCCAGTTCCGAGTAACCGGGGGCCATCTCCACGCCGCCGATCACCAGGTCCCAGGCCTCGGCCAGCCTGGGATCGGACCGGTGGCTGCGGGCCAGCGGCCGTACCGAACGCGGATAGTCACAGACGAACGTGGGTTGGATCAGTGTGTGTTCGATCAACTTCTCATAGATTTCTAAAACTATCGCTCCGCCGTCGGAATCGGGCCGGCAGGCGACATTCACGGACTCGGCCAGCGCACGCAGCTTCTCGACGTCGTCGTCCGGAGTCACTCTTTCCCCGACGGCGTCCGACACTAAGTCGTACACGCCCCGCCACTGCCACTCAGCGGTCAAGTCGATATCGGAGCCGTCGCTCGCGCGGGGTGTCTCCACGCCGACCGCCTGCGCCGCCGAGACGATCAGCGCGCGGGTCAGCTCGGCGATGCTGTGGTAATCGCCGTAGGCCTCATAAGCCTCGAGCATGGTGAATTCCGCGGAATGCGTGGAGTCGATTCCCTCGTTACGGAACGTCTTGCCAATTTCGAAAACCCGGTCGATTCCACCGATGAGTGCCCGCTTGAGATACAGCTCGTGAGCAATCCGCAAGGACATCGGTTGATCGAATGCATTGAGGTGCGTATGAAACGGTCGGGCGGCCGCCCCGCCGTGCACCGACTGCAGGATCGGCGTCTCCACTTCAACATAGCCGCGGGCCTGCAATGTCGCGCGCAATGAGGCGAGCAATTGAGCGCGCATGAGCACCATTCGGCGGGCCTCCGGCCGCACGATCAGGTCCACATAGCGCTGGCGGACCCGACTTTCCTCGTTCATCGGCCGGTGCGCCACCGGCAGCGGCCGCAGCGCCTTGGCGGTCATCCGCCAGCCGTCGGCCAGCACCGACAGCTCACCGCGCCGCGAGGAGATCACCTCCCCGCTGACCTGGACCAGGTCGCCCAGGTCCACGTCGGCCTTCCAGTCCGCCAGTGCCTGCTCGCCCACCCGGTCTCGCGACAGCATCGCCTGCAGCTCCACGCCGCCCTCGCGCAGCGTGGCGAAGCACAGCTTGCCGGTGTTGCGGATGAAGATCACCCGGCCGGTCACGCTCACCGTCAACCCGGTGCTGGTGTCCGGCGGCAACTCCGGGAAGAGCTCCCGGACCTCGGCCAGGCTGTGCGTGCGGGGCACCGTGACCGGGAACGGAGCGCGATCCGGGTCGGCCATCAGCCGCTCGTACTTCTCGCGCCGGATGCGCAGCTGTTCGGGGAGGTCGTCCGCGCTGCCGGCGTTGCCGGCCGAGGTAGGGGAAGAACTCACCTGATGAACTGTATCGGCGCCCGACCGGCGGCTGCGGAGGGGCGGCGTCCGGCGGTGCTGACGAATGTCATGCCGCACTCCGGCCGGTTCACACTGCCCGACGGGCCGGCCGGCGGCCATGATGACTGCCATGACCAAGAGCTATCCCGGCGGCGGCATCGAGCTGACCGGCCTGACCAAGAGCTTCGGCGCGGTGCGCGCGGTGCGCGGCGTCGACCTGTCCATAGCGCCCGGCGAGACGGTCGCCCTGCTCGGCCCGAACGGCGCCGGCAAGTCCACCACCATCGACATGATGCTGGGCCTGCTGCCGCCGGACGCCGGCACCGCGATGCTGTTCGGCAAGCCCGCCAAGCAGGCGGTCGCCGAGGGCCGGGTCAGCGCCATGCTGCAGACCGGCGCGGTGATCCGGTTCCTGAACGTGCGCGAGCTGGTCACGATGATGGCCTCGCTCTACCCCAACCCGCTGCCAGTCGATGAGGCGATGGCCGTCGCGGGCGTCAGCGAGCTGGCCGACAAGCGGACCGACCGGCTCTCCGGCGGCCAGACCCAGCGGGTACGCGCCGCGGTGGCGCTGGTCGCCAACCCGGATCTGCTGGTGCTGGACGAGCCGACCGTGGCCATGGACGTGGAGGGCAGGCACCAGTTCTGGACCTTCATGCGCGACGTGGCGGCCAGCGGAAAGACGGTGGTCTTCGCCACCCACTACCTGGAGGAGGCCGACAGCTACGCCGACCGGATCGTGCTGATGGCACGGGGTCGGATCGTCGCCGACGGCCCGACCACCGAGATCAAGGCCACCGTCGGCCTGCGCACCATCCGCGCCACCCTGCCGGCCGCGTCGCTGGCCGAGCTGGGCCGGCTGCCGGGCGTCAGCACCGCCGACACCCGCGGCGACGGCGTGGTGCTCACCTGCACCGACTCCGACTCCGCGATCCGGGCGCTGCTCGAGCGCTATCCGGCCGCCCGCGACATCGAGATCAGCGGCGCCGGCCTGGAGGATGCCTTCCTCGCCCTGACCAGCGACCAGCTCACCGACCCAACCACCCCGGAGCCAGCCCGATGAACGCCAGCTACTACAAGTACGAGGTCCTGCGGATCTTTCGCAACCGGCAGAACTTCTACTTCTCCCTGATCCTGCCGCTGGTGCTGTACCTGTTCATCGCCGGCAACAACCGGCACGACCAGATCGGCTCGCTCAGCCTGCCCACCTACTTCATGGCCGGCATGATCGCCTTCGGCGGCATGGGCGCGGTGATGAGCGGCGGCGCCCGGATCGCGATGGAACGCGAGCTGGGCTGGACCCGGCAGCTGCGCATCTCACCGCTGTCAACCAGGTCGTACTTCCGCGGCAAGGTGCTCGGCTGCTATCTCACCGCCGGCTGCACCATCGCGCTGCTGTACCTGGCCGGCGGCTTCCTCGGGGTGCGGATGCCGGCCGGTCGATGGCTGGAGATGACCCTGCTGATCCTGATCTCGCTGGTCCCCTTCGCGGCGCTGGGCATCATGCTCGGCCATCTGGTCAAATCCGACGCGATGGGCCCGATCATGGGCGGCGGCATGTCGCTGCTGTCGATCTTCGGCGGTGCCTTCGGACCTATCCAGAACGGCCTGATCCACGCGGTGGCGCAGTTCCTGCCCTCCTACTGGACGGTGCAGGCCGGGCACGTGGCACTCGGCGGCGACGCCTGGGGCGCCCGCGGCTGGCTGACCACCCTGGCCTGGTCGGCGCTGCTGATCTTCGGTGCCGGCTGGGCCTACCGGCGCGACACCGGCCGGGCCTGAGGCCGGGCACGCCGGACGAGCATGAGCATGACCGAGGACGACTACCGGCCGGACGACCTGCTCGGCGACGTGCGGGGTGCCGTCCGGTCCTGGCGACGGCTGATGTTCCCCGCGGTCTTCCTGGTGTACCTGGCGCAGACCGCCAGCGGCGTCTTCGCCCACTCGCACGGCCCGGCTGTCGTGGTCGGGCTGCTGCTGTTGATCGCCTTCTGCGCCTGCTACCTGCTGGCGATGGTGGCCGGCCGCAACCGGGCCGACCCGCACCGCTTCTGGCTGTACTACGCGGCGATGCTGGTGTGCACCGCGGCCGAGGTGCCGCTCGCGCACGAGGACGCCTTCGTCATGCTGGTCTACGTCGCGGTGCTCACCGTCGCGGCGAGCTGGTTCAAGGCCATCCCGGTCGTGCTGGGCTACATGGTGATCGCCGCCGTGCTGCCCGGCCGGGTCAGCAGCTGGCACGCGCCGGACAACTGGAACACCGCGGCGGCCATCGGCATCGTCTCGCTGGCCATGTTCGGCTTCTTCACCGTGCTGCGCTCCAACGCCGCGCTGGCTGAGGCCCGATCGGAGGTGGCCCGGCTGGCTACCGAGAACGAGCGGGCCCGAATCGCCCGGGACCTGCACGACCTGTTGGGCCACTCGCTGACCACCATCACGGTCAAGGCGGCGCTGGCCAACCGGCTGGCCAGCAGCGACCCGGCCCGGGCGGCGGCCGAGATCGCCGAGGTGGAGGGCCTGACCCGGCGGACGCTGGCCGACGTGCGCGCCGCGGTGAGCGGCTACCGGGAGGTCACCCTGGCCAACGAGCTGGCCGCGGCCCGGGAGGTGCTGCGGTCGGCCGGCATCACCGCCCAGCTGCCCGGCGCGGTCGATTCGGTCGATCCGCGCGATGCCGAGCTGTTCGGCTGGGTGGTGCGTGAGGGGGTCACCAACGTGGTGCGGCACTCCCGGGCCCGGTCCTGCGAGGTCCGGCTCGGCGCGCGCTCGATCGAGATCACCGACGACGGGCGGGGGGCCGGGCAGTCCGATCAGGGCAACGGCCTGGCCGGGCTGCGGGAGCGGGCGGCCGCGGCCGGCGGCCGGCTCAGCGCGGGGCCGGGCTCCGGTGGTCACGGCTGGCGGCTGCGGGTCGAGCTGCCGGGAGCCGGGGCATGACCATCCGGCTGCTGCTCGCCGACGACCAGGCCATGGTGCGCTCGGCGTTGGCCGCGCTGCTGTCGCTGGAGCCAGACTTCGAGGTGGTGGCCGAGGTGGGCCGCGGCGACGAGGTCGTCGCCGCGGCCACCGTCCACCAGCCGGACGTCGCCCTGCTCGATATCGAGATGCCGGGCCTGGACGGGCTGGCAGCGGCCGCCGCGCTGGCGCACGAGGCACCGGACGTGCGGGTGATCATCCTGACCACCTTCGGCCGGCCGGGCTACCTGCGCCGGGCGATGGAATCCGGCGCGCTCGGCTTCGTGGTCAAGGACGCGCCGGCCGAGCAACTGGCCGACGCGGTGCGCCGGGTCTCCGCCGGCGAGCGGGTGGTCGATCCGTCGCTGGCCGCGGCCACCCTGGCCGGCGGGCCGTCCCCGCTGACCGGGCGGGAACGGGACGTGCTGGTGGCCTCCCGCGACGGTGCCACGGTGGCCGACATCGCCGCCCGGCTGTTCCTTTCCGAGGGCACGGTGCGCAACTACCTGTCCGCCGCCATCGCCAAGACCGGGGTGCGCAACCGGGTGGAGGCCTACCGGGCCGCCGAGCAGCGTGGCTGGCTGTAGCAGGATCGAGCCATGCCCTCCGAGGAATCCGCGCTGCCCGGCTCGGTCTTCGCCAGTTCGTTCGGCAGCGCCGCCGACAGCTACGACCGGCTGCGGCCCGGCTACCCGGCCGAGGCGGTGGACTTCGTACTGCACGGCCGGCCACCGGGTCGGGTGCTCGACCTGGGCGCCGGTACCGGCAAGCTGACCAGCGTGCTGCTGGACCGGGCCGAGCAGGTGGTTGCGGTCGAGCCGGACGAGCGGATGCGTGCGGTGCTGGCCGCGGCGGTGCCGCGGGCCGAGGTGCTGGCCGGCAGCGCCGAGCGGCTGCCGCTGCCGGACGCCAGCGTGGACGCGGTCCTGGCCGGGCAGGCCTTCCACTGGTTTCCCCGGCCGGAGACCGACCGGGAGCTGGCCCGGGTGCTCCGGCCGGGCGGCGTGGTCGGGCTGATCTGGAACCTGCCGGATCCCGCTCCCGCCTGGGTGCGCGAGGTGTACCAGGCGACCCGCCGGCCGGACATCGCCTGGTCGAGCGATGAGGACGACCTGGACGCCGCGCTGTTCACCCCGGCCGAGCAGCACTGGACGTCCTGGATCTATCAGCTGCCCGGCATGGCCAGCCTGCGCGAGCTGGTACACACCTGGAGCTGGGTGCTCACCCGCTCGCCGGACGAGCAGCGGGCCATCGACCAGCGGCTGGACATCCTGGCCGGCCGGCATGCCGAGCTGCAGCGCAACCCGATCGACTTCCCGCACCGCACCAAGGCGGTCCGGCAGTACCTGCGCTGAGCCTCGTACGCCTCAGGTGTTGCGCTCGTAGATCAGCCGCAGGCCCAGCAGGGTGAGGTCCGGCTCGTGCCGGCTGACCGTCTCGCAATGCTGGACGACCAGCGGAGCCAGGCCGCCGGTGGCGATCACCTCGATGGCATCCGGCGCACTCGGCTGCAGGGTGCGCGCGATCCGCCGGACGATGCCGTCCACCTGGCCGGCGAAGCCGTAGAGGATGCCGGACTGCAACGCCTCCACGGTGTTCTTGCCGATCGGCGAACGTGGCGTGACCAGCTCCACCTTGCGCAGCTGGGCCGCCCGGGCAGCCAGCGCATCGAGCGAGATCTCGATGCCGGGTGCGAGCGCGCCGCCCAGGAACTCACCCTTGCCGCTGACCACGTCGAAGTTGGTCGAGGTGCCGAAGTCCACCACGATGGCCGGCCCGTTCACCAGGGAGTAGGCGGCGAGGGTGTTCACGATCCGGTCGCTGCCCACCTCCTTGGGGTTGTCGAACAGCAGCGCGACACCGGTCCGGATGCCCGGCTCGACCAGCACGGTGGGCAGCTGCGACCAGTACCGGGTCAGCATGGTGCGCAACTCGCGCAGCGCGGCCGGTACCGTCGAGCAGCCGGCCACCCCGGTCACCGGGATGTCGGCGAGCAGGCCGCGGAAGGTCAGCATCAGCTCGTCCGCGGTGTTGCGGGCATCGGTCTTGATCCGCCAGGAGTGGATCAGCTTCTCCGCCTCGAACACCCCGAGCACGGTGTTGGTGTTGCCGATGTCGATGGTCAGCAGCATCAGCCGTCCTCCCCGCCCACCCGCAGATCCATGCCGATGTCCAGCACCGGCGCCGAGTGCGTGAGTCCGCCGACGGAGAGGTAGTCCACGCCCGTCTCGGCCACCGCGGCCGCCGTCGACAGGCTCAGCCCGCCGGAGGCTTCCAGCCGCACCGACGTGCCGTCGGCCATCGCCACGCAGGCCTTGAGGTCGGCCAGGCTCATGTTGTCCAGCAAGATCAGCTGCGCACCCGCGGCGATGGCCTCGGCGCACTGGTCCGGAGTGTCCACCTCCACCTCGATCACCAACTCCGGGGCCTGCTCGCGGACCAGCTCGAACGCCCGGCTCACCGAGCCGGCCGCGGCCACGTGGTTGTCCTTGACCAGGGCGGCGTCCGACAGCGACATCCGGTGGTTCAGCCCGCCGCCGCAGCGCACCGCGTACTTCTGCAGCGCCCGCAGTCCGGGCAGCGTCTTGCGGGTGTCGCGGATCCGCGCCTTGGTGCCGGATACCGCGTCGGTCCACAGCCGGGTCAGGGTGGCCACCCCGGACAGGTGGGTAAGCAGATTCAGCGCGGTCCGCTCGGCGGTGAGCAGGTCGCGCACCGGCCCGGTCGCGGTCAGCAGCACGTCGCCCGGGCCCACGATGTCGCCGTCGGCGACGTGTATCCGCACCGCCACCCGGCCCTGGCTGGCCGCGGCGAAGGCGAAGGCCATCACCGGCAGGCCAGCGACCACGCCCGCCTCGCGGGGCACCACCTCGGCCGTCCCCTGCTGGTCCGCGGCGATGGTGGCGACGGTGGTCACGTCCTGGCCGTCGGCCAGGTCCTCGGCCAGCGCGCGACCGACCACATGCGCGACCGTGGCCGGGTTCAGGCCGGCGGCGACCAGCGCCGAGATCACCGCCGGATCGATGCTGGGCCCATCGCGCTCGGCGGCGCTCCTCGGTACCTCGGCACCTTCGATGCTCACTCGCTGTCCGTCCCTAGGCCTCGGTCTTGATCGGCAGGTACTCGGATGCGATGGTGCCATCCGGGCCGAGGCGCAGCTGCAGGTGGCCGAGCCAGCCGTCGTCGGCGGCCGGGTAGTCCTCCCGCCAGTGCGAGCCGCGGGTCTCGGTGCGCAGGCCGGCCGCGACCACCAGCGCGCTGGCCACCGTGACCAGGTTGGTGGCCTCCCAGCTGTCGGTGTTCGGCTCGCTGCTGCGCTGGGCGGACAGCCGATGCAGCGAGGCACTCATCCGCTGCAGGCCGGCCGCGGTTCGGATCACCCCGGCGTGCGCCGACATCTGCCGCTGCAGCTGCGGACGCACCGCGCCGGCCAGGATGCCGGCCGAACGCACGTCGATGCCGAGTTCGGGCAGCCGGCCGTCCTCGGCCAGCGTCGCGGCGATGTCGGCGGCGATCCGGCGGCCGAACACCAGCCCTTCCAGCAACGAGTTGGAGGCGAGCCGGTTCGCCCCCTGCACGCCGGTGCAGGCAGCCTCGCCACAGGCGTAGAGCCGGGGTACCGAGGTCCGCCCGTGCAGGTCGGTGGCGATGCCGCCGGAGGCGTAGTGGCAGGCCGGCGCTACCGGGATCGGCTGATGCACCGGGTCGATGCCGAGCGCGGTCAGGGTGGCCAGGATGGTGGGGAAGCGAACCCGCCACTTCTCCGCGCCGAAGTGCCGGGCGTCCAGCCAGGCGTGTTCGGCTCCGCTGGCCGCCAGCTGGCGGCGGATGGCCTTGGCCACCACGTCGCGGGGGGCCAGGTCGGCCAGCTCGTGCTGGCCCTGCATGAACCGGTTGCCGGCGTCGTCGATGAGGAAGGCGCCCTCACCGCGCACCGCCTCGCTGACCAGCGGCTGCTGACCGGAGGCCGAGCCGCCCAGCCACAGCACGGTGGGGTGGAACTGCACGAACTCCAGATCCTGGACGACGGCCCCGGCCCGCAGCGCGGCCGCCACCCCGTCGCCGGTGGACACCGACGGGTTGGTGGTGGCCGCGTAGACCTGGCCGATGCCGCCGGTGGCCAGCACGAACGAGCGTGCCCGGACCGAGCCCACGCCGTCCAGCTGGCCCTCGCCCATCACGTGCAGGGTGACCGCGCCGACGCCGCCGGCCGCTGCCGGCAGCAGGTCCAGCACCAGCGCGTGCTCGATGGTCTCGATCCGCGGTTGCCGCAGCACCGCGGCCACCAGTGCCCGTTCGATCTCGGCGCCGGTGGCATCGCCGCCGGCGTGCGCGATCCGGTCCCGCCGGTGGCCGCCCTCGCGGGTCAGTGCCAGCTCACCACTGGCCCCGCGGTCGAACCGGGCGCCCAGCTCGATCAGCTCGTGCACCGCCGCCGGCCCCTCGGCCACCAGCACCTCGACCGCGGCCCGGTCGCACAGCCCGACGCCGGCCAGCAAGGTGTCGGTCAGGTGCTCGGCCGGGCTGTCGTCCGGGGCAAGCGCGGCGGCGATGCCACCCTGCGCCCACCGGGTGGAGCCGGCCGCGAGCACGTCCTTGGTCACCACCAGCACCCGCAGGTCGGTGTTGGTGGCGATCCGCAGGGCGGTGGTCAGACCGGCGATGCCCGAGCCGATCACCACCACGTCGGTCTCGGTGATCCAGCCGGGTGCCGGTGCCAGCAGCCGCTGCGGCAGGTTCACGGCGCGAGCTCGATCGCGGCGTTGTCGATCAGCCGGACGCTGCCCACCCGGGCCGCCACCAGCAGCCGGGCCGGCCCCCGGCGCGGCGGCGACCCGAGCAGCGGATCGCGCAGTTCCAGGTATTCCACCTCTACCCCGCCGGCCTCGTCCAGCACCGCGCGGGCGGCGGCCATCACGCTCTCCGGACTGGCCGCGGCGGCCTGGCCGGCGGCAAGCGCCCGGCTCAGCGACAGCGCGTCGGCCCGTTCGGCGCCGGACAGGAACACGTTGCGGCTGGACAGCGCCAACCCGTCCGGATCCCGGACGATCGGCACCCCGATCACCTCCACGCCCAGGTCCAGGTCGAGCACCAGCCGCCGGATCAGGGCCAGCTGCTGGTAGTCCTTCTCGCCGAAGCAGGCAAGGTCGGGCCGGATGCTGGTGAACAGCTTGGCCACCACGGTGAGCACGCCGTCGAAGTGGCCCGGCCGATGGGGGCCCTCCAGCTGGTCGGCCAGCGGCCCGGCGGTGATCCGCACCTCCGGCTGCCCGCCGCGATAGACGGTGTCCACGTCGGGTGCCCAGACCAGCTCCACACCGGCCTGCGCACAGAGTTCGAGGTCGGCCGCCAGCGGCCGGGGATAGCGCGCCAGGTCATCGGCCCGGTCGAACTGCAGCGGGTTGACGAAGATGCTGACGATGGTGTGCTCGCTGCGCCGGCGGGCCTGGGCGATGTTGGCCAGGTGCCCGGCGTGCAGCGCGCCCATGGTCGGCACCAGGCCCACCCGCCCGGTCATCGCCTGCCGGGCCTCGGCCAGCTCGGCGCGGCTGCGCACCAGCCGGGTGGCCTGCGTGCTGGGCATGGGTCAGCCCTCCTCCGCGTTCTCGATACCCTCGAGCAGGTCGGCACACTGGGCCTGGCTGAGCCGGCCGGCCCGCAGCGCGCGCTGCATCGTCCGGATGGCCATCGCCAGGTACGGCTGCAGGTAGCTGCTGCCGCGCAGCGCCCGGATGTGCGCCTCGACGGTCGCCCGGTCGCCCCGGGACACCGGCCCGGTGAGCGCGTCGTCGCCGAGCCGCAGCGCGTTGTCCAGCGCGGCGGTCAACAGCGGGGCCAGGATCCGCACCGGATCCTCCACGCCCGCGGTGCGCAGCACGTCCTGGGCGTCGTTGACCAGGGTGACCAGGTGGTTGGAGCCCATCGACAGCGCCGCGTGATAGGTCGCCCGGGCGTTCTCCGGCACCCACACCGGCTCGCCGCCCAGTTCCAGCACCAGCGTCTCGGCCACCGGCCGGAAGTCCGGCGGCGCGGTCACCCCGAACGCGGCGCCGGCCAGCCGGTCCAGGTCCTCCGGCCGGCCGGCGAAAGTCATTGCCGGATGCAGCGCCATGCCGACCAGGCCGGATTGGACGGCCGGATCGAACACCGCGATGCCGTGCGCGCCGGAGGTATGCACCGCGAGCTGGCCGGCCTGCCAGGCCAGGGTGCTGGTCAGGCCCTGGATCAGCCCGGGCAGCTGGCCGTCCGGAACCGTGAGCAGCACCAGGTCGGCTCGCGCCGCCGCCTCGTCGGCCGGCATCAGCGGCACGCCCGGCAGCAGCCGCCTGGCCCGCTTCACCGACTGGGTGCTGACCCCGGTGGCGGCCACCACCTGGTGCCCGACCCGCGCCAGCGCGGCGCCGAGCACCGAGCCGACCCGGCCGACGCCGATCACGGCCACCCGCAGCCGGGGGGCCTGCGGCGATCCGGACATGCCGGCTGCTGGCGTCACCGTCGTCGGTCTCCTTCCGCACCGCGGTTGAGCCTATTCGAGGACCGACCGGGCACCTGCGAGCGAGGTGGGGGACCCTTGCCGGACGCCGATGAGTTAGGTTCTGCGGCCATGAGCGACCTACAAGCCACGGTGGCCGAAGCAGCCGACGCCGCCAGCGCGCATTCCACCGCCCCCGCGCTGCTGGTGCAGGCCGTCGCCTCACTCGGCCGGCTGGCTCAGGCCACCGACCAGGCGACGGAGGCCGGCCGGCGGCCGTTCCGGATACCGCACGAGTGGCCCGGCCAGCTTTCCGAACTGGCCTGGTTGATCTACCTGCTGGCCGATCAGACCGGGGTGGATCTGGACTCCGAGGTGCGCACGATCGCCAACCGGATCGCCGCCGAGGCCGCCACGGCCCGGGCACAGGCAGCCGCCGACACGTCCGACGATTCCTGGTTCTAGTGCTCAGCTGGGTGGCCGGATCTGGCACCTGTGAGCGCTAGCGTTGCCGTACGACGAATCGGAGGAGCGGGCATGATCGAAACGAGCACCCAGGAACGGGCCGACCTGATCGAGACCCTGGGCAAGCACCGGTTCTTCCTGCGGCACACGCTGCGCGAGCTGTCCGACGAGCAGGCCCGGCTGCGCACCACCGCGAGCACGCTGACGCTGGGCGGCCTGGTCAAGCACGTCACCGCGGTCGAGCGGCTGTGGGCCAGGTTCATCACCGAGGGCCCGAGGGCGATGGCCGACTTCGACGCAGCCAGCTACGCGGCGCTGTTCGAGATGACCGAGGCCGACACCGTCGAGGAGCTGCTCGGACGCTATGCCGAGGTCGCCGCGGCCACCGACGAGCTGGTCCGCACGCTGCCCGACCTGAACGCCAGCCAGCCGCTGCCCGAGGCGCCGTGGTTCCCGCCGGGCGCATCCTGGTCGGCCCGCCGGGCGTTGCTGCACATCATCGCCGAGACCGCCCAGCACGCCGGGCATGCCGACATCATCAGGGAGTCACTGGACGGGGCGACCACCATGGCGTGATCGACCGGCGCGGTTCTTCGGCAAGGCGGCTTTGGTGCGAGGCGGTTCTGCGTGAGGCGGTTTCTGTGCGGGACGGTTCTGTGCGGAACTGTTCTGCGCGGGGTGCGGTCAGGAGCGGCGCAGCCGGGCGAGCAGGTCGTCGGGGGCGTCGTCCGGAGCCCGCCGCCGGCCACCGCCGGCCGCCGGTTGCTCGCCGTCCTCGTCGGCGGCACGCCGACGTCCGTGATAGCCGGCAGCCGCCTGGTCGGCAGGGCGCCGGCTCTCCGCGGCTTCGGCCTGCCGCGGCGGGTCCGGGATCAGTTCCAGATCGGCCGGCAACGGGCTGAGCCGGGGCAAACCGGCGAGCAGATCGAACGGATCGCTCGGCGTCGGCTCGGCCGGCCGACCGCTGGCCGGCGTCTTCGACTCGGCATTCACCACGGTCGGCGCCGACCAAGCCGGCTGCCGGTCGGCGCCCCGGTCAGGTTGCCGGTCGGCGTCCCGGACGAGCTGCCGGTCGGCGCCCCGGTCAGGTTGCCGGTCGGCGTCCCGGACGAGCTGCCGGTCGGCGTCCCGGACGGGCTGGCGCTCCGGAGCCGGCTGATCGACATGCCGTTGGGCCTCGGCCTCCCGCTCGACCGGTGCGTAACGTTCCCCGTCGTCATAGCGCTCGACCCAATCGGAGCCCTGCGAGTCGGGACGCGCCGAGTCATAGCGTTCCGAGTCATAGCGTTCCGAGTCATAGCGCTGTGCGTCATAGCGCTCGGAGTCACGGTGCTCCACCAGCTCGCCACGGTCGAGGGAGATCCGTGGCATACCGGAGGTGAGCTGGGCAGGACCGGCGCCGATGCTCTCCTGCCCGGCCAGCCGCCGGATCTCGTGCTGCAGTGCTTCCAGGTCCGAGCCGATCAGCCGGGTGGTCTCGATCCGCTCCAAGCGGAGTTGGCCGCCGAGCTTGTCCACCACCTCGGCCCGCAGCGCGGCGACCTCGTTGCGCAGCAGGCCGATCTGCTCGTTCATCATCCGCTGGATCTCGCGGCGCAGTGACAGCTCCAGCTGCAGGTCCGCCTCCCGCCGGGAAGCCGTCTCGCGCGAGAGCTGCATCTCCCCCAGCTTGCGCAGCTCGACCTCGTGCCGGCCGCGGGACTCCTCGGCAGCGGCCAGTTGGGCTTGCTGGAACTGGGAAACCTGCAGCTGCGCCTCGTGCAGCTCGCGCGCCCGCTGCTCTGCCTCGGCCAGCCGGGCGGCGTGCTCGGCCTGGCCGCGCCGTGGCCCGACCATCAGGAACGCGGCGATCAGGCCTGCCCACAGGCCGAGCAGCACGCCGATCTGTAGCTGCTTCTGGGAGGTTCCGAACACCACCAGGCAGACCGCCACCAGGCCGAGCAGCGAGGCGACCAGGCTCGCCAGCGAGCGCGTCCACCGCCGCGGGGCTCCGGGCTGGCTGGGTGGCATGGAAGGAGTTTAGCGAGGTTGGGTGAACGGTACCGCTCGACAATCGGTGAGCCGGCCGGACCGTATGCGGGTTTCAGTGGCGGCTGGGATCGACGCCGGCACGTTCCAACGCCAGGCCGGCCACCACCAGCAGCACGGTCACCGCGAGGAGCACCAGGCCGACCCGCAGGTCGTGCGCGGCGGCGGTGGTGCGTCCGGCGTCCGGTGATACGTATGACACCAGGGCAAGCTCGGCGCCGGCGAGTGCCGCGCCCACCAGCGCGCTGGCCTTGCCCAGCGCCACCGAGCGGGCCACCGCGAGCGCGGTCATCGGCCTGGCCTGCGGCCGGTGCCGGACCGCGCCGCGCACCCGATTGGCAACCACCACCTCGATCAGCGCCAGCGCGCCGATCGGCACTGCGGTGAACCACTGGAACGGCGGCAATGACTCGTAGTCCACCTGCAGCAGCAGGTAGCTCAGCACGCCGACGATCAGGAACGGAATGATCAGATCGGACGGCCTCGTGCGGCGGTTCACCGGCGCGGCATCCAGCTCGTGCGGCGGTTCACCGGTGCGGCATCCGGCACGGTCACCGGCGCAGCTCCTGATCCATCCGCAGCCGCACCCCGTCCGCCTCGCCGGCCGGCAGCGCCTGGATCAGGCTGAGCACGCTGCCGCGTCCCGGCAGTTCGGCCTCCGGGTCCACCGCCCACCACGGCACCAGGACGAACGCCCGCTCGGCGGCCCGCGGGTGCGGCAGGGTGAGCACCGGGTCGTCGCTCCGCACGTCGTCCACCGCGATCACGTCCACATCCAGCGTTCGCGGACCCCAGCGAAGCTCGCGGGTCCGTACGGCGGCCTGCTCGCAGCGCTGGGCCCGGGCCAGCCAGTCGGCCGGAGTCGCAGCCGGGTCCTGCCCGATCAGCACGGCGTTGAAGAACGGCTCCTGCGCCGTGACACCCCACGGCGGCGTCTCGAAGACCGGCGAGACGCCCACCAGCCAGTCCGCCAGCCCGTCCACGGCCAGCTGCAGGTAACCGAGCCGGTCGCCGAGGTTGGAACCGATCGACAGCACCGCCCGGCTCATGGCTGCCTGGCCCGCCGGATGGTCACCGCGACATCGGTGAAGCTCAGCGGAATCGGTGCCTGCGGCTTGTGCACGGTCACCGTCGCGGCCAGCACCCGGCGGTCGGCCAGGCACACGTCGGCCAGCCGGGCGGCGAGCGTCTCCAGCAGGTTCACCGGTTCGCCGGCCACCACGGCAGCCAGCGCCTCGGCCAGCTCGCCATAGTGGATGGTGTCGGACAGCTCATCGGACGCCGCGGCCGGGGCGGTGTCGAGTTCCAGCGCCACGTCCACCAGGAAGTCCTGGCCCGCGGCACGCTCGAAGTCGAACACCCCGTGCCGGCCGTGCACGCGCAGGCCGGTCAGCCGGATCTGATCGGCAGCCTCCAGCTCGGTGCTCACGGCAGCTTCCGTCCGGCGGCCTGCAGCGCCGCCACGGTGAGCGCGGCGTCCACGTTCGGCCGCACCCGATGCACCCGCACCCCCCAGGCCCGGTTGAGCGCGGCGAAGGTGGTCAGCGCGACGGTGGCGTCCTCGCGTCCGGAATTCGGCCTCGGCTCACCGCTGGGGTCGGCGAGCAGCCGGCCCAGGAAAGACTTGCGGGACGCGCCGAGCAGCACCGGCAGCCCGATGCCGGTCAACGCCTCGAAATGCGCCAGCAGCGCCCAGTTGTGCTCGGCCCGCTTGGCGAAACCCAGTCCCGGATCGAGCACCAGCTTCTCGGCCGCGACTCCGGCGGACAAGGCCGCGTCCACCCGGGCCGACAGCTCGTCGCGCACCTCGGCCACCACGTCGTCGTAGCAGGCGAGGGAGTTCATCTGCCGGGAATGGCCGCGCCAGTGCATCAGGATCCACGGGCAGCCGGCGTCCCGCACCACCCGGGCCATGTCGGGATCGCCGAGACCACCGGAGACGTCGTTGACGACCGTCGCGCCGGCGGACAGCGCCAGCTCGGCCACCGCGGCCCGGTAGGTGTCCACGCTGACCAGCACACCCTCCTCGGCCAGCCGGCTGATCACCGGCAGCACCCGGCGCGCCTCCTCCTCGGCCGGCACCCGGTCGGCGCCGGGCCGGGTGGACTCGCCACCGACGTCGATCAGGTCGGCACCCTGCTCGGTCATCGTCCGGGCATGGGAGAGCGCGTCGTCGAGGTCGGTGTAGCGGCCGCCGTCGGAGAACGAGTCCGGGGTCACGTTCAGCACGCCCATCACCACGATCCGGTCGCCGCGGTGCGGCAGGCCGTCCGGGCCGCGCCGGCTCATCGACCGAGGATAAGGCTCATCGCCTCGGACCGGGATCGCGGGTCGCTCTGCATCAGGCCGCGCACGGCCGAGGTCACCGTGCGCGTGCCGGGCTTGCGGATGCCGCGCATGGCCATGCACAGGTGCTCGGCCTCGACCACCACGATCACCCCGCGCGGGGCGAGCTTGGCCACCAGCGCGTCGGCCACCTGGCTGGTCAGCCGCTCCTGCACCTGCGGGCGCTTGGCGTACAGGTCCACCAGCCGGGCCAGCTTGGACAGCCCGGTGATCCGGCCGTCGGTGCCGGGGATGTAACCGACGGCGGCGGTGCCGTGCCAGGGCACCAGGTGATGCTCGCAGGTGGAGTACAGCGGGATGTCCTTGACCAGCACCAGCTCGTCGTGGTTCTCGTCGAACGTGGTCTGCAGCACCGCATTGGGGTCGGTGTGCAGGCCGGCGTAGATCTCGACGAAGGAACGGGCGACCCGCTCGGGGGTGGACCGCAGCCCCTCCCGGTCCGGATCCTCCCCGATCGCGATCAGCAGTTCCCGGACGGCCGCCGTGGCGCGCGGCAGATCGATATCTCCCATGCTGGGTGCGGTCCGGGCCGGGTCAGCGGCGGTCGTCGCCGGAGCCGAACGGCCAGTGTGACTGGTCGGGCTCGACGGCCGGCAGCCGCTTGGTCTCGTGGTCGGCCTCCGACGACTCCGGTGCCGCATGCACCCCGGGCGTCCGGTCCGCCGGCGGCTGCCCAGGCTCGGGATAGCCGGCCGGCGGCTGGTCCGGCGGCGGGGCGTAACCCGGCGGCGGGTAGCTCGGCGGCTGGTAGCCCGGATAGGTCGGCTCGCCGGGCGGCGGATAGCCAGCGGGGTGCTGCCCCTCGGGCGGCGGATAGCCGGCGGGCTGCTGCCCCTCAACCGGCGGGTAAGCCGACGGCGGCGGGTAGCCCGGCGCGTGCGGATAGTTGGGCAGCTGCGGATAGCCGGCCGGCGGCGGATAGCCCGGCGCGCTCGGATAGCCCGGCGCGGCGGGGAACGCGGCGCCCGAGCCGACCGGCTGCGGCTCGGCCGAACCAGGCTCGACCGAGGCCGGATGGCCGTTCGACGAGCCGGCGCTCGGCCCGGCACCGTTGGCAGAGCCGTTCACCGAGCCGTTCAGGCCGGTCCGGGCCGGCTCCGGCCGGACGGTCGCCGGGATCTCCACCGGCGGCCGGTCGGACGGGGTGCGCTTGCCGAAGCCGGTGAAGGTGGAGTGCGGCGGGCGCTTGTGCACCGGCGCCAGGATCCGGTCCAGGTCCTCCTTGTTCAGGGTTTCCCGTTCGGCCAGTTCCAGCACCAGGCTGTCCAGCACGTCGCGGTACTGGACCAGGATCTCCCATGCCTCGTCGTGCGCGGCCTCGATCAGCCCGCGAACCTCCTCGTCGATCCAGGCCGCGATCTCCTCGGAGTAGTCGCGCTGGTGGCCGTAGTCGCGGCCCAGGAACGGCTCGGAGTCGTTGGAGCCGTACTTCACCGCACCCAGCTTGGCGCTCATGCCGTACTCGGTGACCATCGACCGGGCCAGCGCGGTGGCCTTCTCGATGTCGTTGGAGGCGCCGGTGGTCGGCTCGTGGAACACCAGTTCCTCGGCCGCCCGGCCACCGAGGGCGTAGACCAGCTGGTCCAGGATCTCGGCACGGGTCTGGGTGTAGCGGTCCTCCAGCGGCAGCACCAGGGTGTGCCCGAGCGAGCGGCCGCGGGGCAGGATGGTCACCTTGTGCACCGGATCCAGGTTGGGCATCGCCCAGGCCGCCAGCGCGTGGCCGCCCTCGTGGTAGGCGGTGACCCGCTTCTCCTTGTCGCTCATCGCCCGGGTCTTGCGTTCCGGCCCGGCGATCACCCGGTCGATGGCCTCTTCCAGGGCCTCGTCGGTGATCAGCCGGCCACCCTGGCGGGCGGTCAGCAGGGCGGCCTCGTTCACCACGTTGGCCAGATCCGCACCGGTGAAGCCGGGGGTGCGCCGGGCGATGGTCTCCAGGTTGACGTCCGGGGCCAGCGGCTTGCCCTTGGTGTGCACGTCGAGCACCGCCTTGCGCCCGATGATGTCCGGCGGCGAGACCGCGATCTGGCGGTCGAAACGGCCCGGCCGCAGCAGCGCCGGGTCCAGGATGTCGGGGCGGTTGGTGGCCGCGATCAGGATCACGGTGCCCTTGACGTCGAAGCCGTCCATCTCGACCAGCAACTGGTTGAGCGTCTGCTCGCGCTCGTCGTGGCCGCCGCCCATGCCGGCGCCCCGGTGCCGGCCGACCGCGTCGATCTCGTCGACGAAGACGATGGCCGGCGCGTTGGCCTTGGCCTGCTCGAACAGATCCCGCACCCGGGAGGCACCGACGCCGACGAACATCTCGACGAAGTCCGACCCGGAGATCGAGTAGAACGGCACGCCGGCCTCACCGGCCACCGCCCGGGCCAGCAGCGTCTTGCCGGTACCCGGCTGGCCGTAGAGCAGCACGCCCTTGGGAATCTTGGCCCCGATCGCCTGGTAGCGCGCCGGGTTGGCCAGGAAGTCCTTGATTTCCTGCAGTTCCTCGATCGCCTCGTCGGCACCGGCCACGTCGGCGAAGGTGGTCTTCGGGGTGTCCTTGCTGACCAGCTTGGCCTTGGACCGGCCGAAGCTCATCACCTTCGAGCCGCCACCCTGCAGGTTCGCCATCACGTAGAACAGGAACAGCCCGATCAGCACGATCGGCAGCAGCGAGATAAGCAGGGAGAACAGCGCGTTCTCCTTGCTGATCTTGGTGGCCAGCCCGTCGGCACCCACCTTGGCGCGGACGTCGTTGAAGACGGTCAGGCTGGCATCGGCCGGATAGCTCGCGCTGATCTTGCTGTGCCCGTTGACCGAGCTCTTCAGGACCAGGTCGATGGACTGTTCCTTGTCGTGGATGGTGGCTGACTTGACGTTGCCGGCGTCGATCTGGGCCAATGCCTCGGACGTCTTCACCGACTTGTAGTCGCTGCCGCCGGAGACTCCCTGGGTGACGAGGATGATGACGAAGATGAGGGCGCCGATCCACAGCCACGGAGAGCGGAGTAGTCGTTTGCGATCCATAGTGCGTGCGCCCGGATAGCGAGTGCGCCGGGCGTTTCCTCCTGATCGGGGCCGGGGCAGATGGAACCAGCGTGCCAGTGTCGGTACCCGCAGGCGAAGCCGGAGACCGCACTCTGTCGAACGCGGCAGGACGGCAGCGAGTTCCTAGCACCCAGGATATGTGAGATACCGCCATCCTGTGTGCCCGGCGTCGGCCGGCCCGCCGCAGAGCCGCCCCGGGTAGAGGTCGGTGGCGACCGAGCCGAGCCCGATAAGTCCGGTTCGCCGCCCTCGGCCGCTGTCAGTCCTGGTAGACCGAGGCCTTCAACCGCCCGATGTAGGGCAGATCGCGGTAGCGCTCGTCGTAGTCCAGGCCGTAGCCGACCACGAACTCGTTGGGGATGTCGAAGCCGACGTACTTCACCGAGACCGGGATCTTGATCGCCTCCGGCTTGCGCAACAGCGCCACCACCTCCACCGAGGCCGGATTGCGGGCCTGGATGTTCTTCAGCAGCCAGGACAGGGTGAGCCCGGAGTCGATGATGTCCTCGACGATGAGGATGTCCCGACCCGACACGTCCCGGTCCAGATCCTTGAGGATCCGCACCACGCCGGAGGAAGTGGTCGAGGAGCCGTAGGAGCTGCAGGCCATGAACTCCATGGTGGACGGCCGCGACAGCGCCCTGGCCAGGTCGGACATGAACATCACCGCACCCTTGAGCACGCCGACCAGCAGCGGCTCCCGATCGGCGTAGTCGGCGTCGATCTTGGCCGCCAGCTCGGTGATCTTGTCGCGAATCTCGGTACTGGAGACCACCGTGGCCTCGATGTCGTCGTCCAGGACGGACACGCTCACTTCCGCGCATTCCTCTCAGCTCAGGTGGGCCGGATCCTCGACGGTCTCGCCGGCCTCTCCGCTCAGGCTGAGCACCAGTCTGCCGGACGCCCGACGGGCCCGGTAACCGCCCGGCAGGTCGATGCCATCCTGGCCGTGCCAGTCGGTGACCAGCCGCGCCAACTGGCGGACGTGTTCGGCGGTCAACGGTCCCGCGCCGCCCTCCTCGGCCCACCGCTTGAGCACCCGGCTGGTCAGCGCGCCGGGTTGGCCCTGCAGCGCCTCGACCTCCAGGCCGTCCGAGCGGTGTGCCTGGGTGAAGATGCGGTCGGCGAGCAGCCGCAACGCGTCCAGGTCGTCCTGCAGCTGGGCCGCGGTGCGGGCCAGCGCCTCGGTCACCCCGCCGGCCAGCACGTCCTCCAGCAGCGGCAGCACCTCGGTGCGCAGCCGAACCCGGCGGAACCGGGGGTCCCGGTTGTGCGGGTCCTGCCAGACCGGCAGTCCCAGTGCGACGCAGGCCGCCTCGGTGTCGGCCCGGCGCAGGTGCAGCAGTGGCCGCAGGTAACCCCGCTCGGCCGGTCGCATGCCGGCGATCGAACGGATTCCCGACCCCCGGCCCAGGCCGAGCAGCACGGTTTCGGCCTGGTCGTCGGCGGTGTGACCGAGCAGCACCAGGCCCTGCTCGGTCAGCGGCCGCAGCGCGGCGTAGCGCGCCGTCCGGGCCGCCGCCTCCGGACCACCCTGGCCGTTGACCCGCACCGGCAGCTGCAGCACCGGATTCAGCCCGAGCTGATAGCCCAGCTCGGCGACCGCCGCCGCCTGCCGGCCGGAGTCCGGCTGCAGGCCGTGGTCCACCGTGACCAGGCCGGCCGGCCGGCGGGTGGCCCGGGCTTCGAAGGCCAGCGCGGCAGCCAGCGCCACCGAGTCGGCCCCGCCGGAGCAGGCCACGTAGGCCACCCGATCGACCGGATACCTGGCCAGCGCGTGCCGGACGGCCAGCCGGACGGCGGCCACCGCGGGATGCGGTCCCACGGTCGTGTCAGCCGTGCACTCGCTTGACCCAGTCGGCCGGCGCGGTGATCTCCGCCCTGCTCGGCAGGGTTTCGGCCGAGGTCCACACCGCGTTGAAGCCGTCCAGGCCGACCTGATCGACCACCGACCGGACGAACTGCGAGCCCTGGGTGTACTGCTTGGTCTTGGCCTCCATGCCCAGCAACGAGCGCAGCAGCCGGTCCAGCGGATTGCCGCCACGACGCCGGCGCTCGGCGAACTTGCGCTCGATCTCCGGCTGGGACGGGATCACGCTGGCCGGCACCGCGTTCATCACGTACTCGGCGTGGCCCTCCACCAGCGACATGAACCCGGTCAGCCGGTCCATCACCTCACGTGCCCGCGGGGAGGCCAGCGCCGCCATCAGCCCGGCGCTGTCGCCCTGGCCGCGCACCAGCTTGGCCAACTCGCCGACCGCCGAGCGCAGCCGCTCGGCCAACGCTGCCGGATCCAGATCTAGCGCATCGGTGAGCGCGCCGATCTCGTCCAGCATGTGCTGGCGCAGCCAGCCGACCGAGGTGAACTGGACCCGATGGGTGACCTCGTGCAGGCATACCCAGAACCGGAAGTCGGTCGGGTTCACCCGCAGGCTGCGCTCCACCGCGACGATGTTGGGCGCCACCAGCAGCAGCTGCCCCCGGTCGACGGAGAAGAACTCGAACTGGCCCAGCACCTTGCCGGACAGGAACGCCAGCACCGCGCCGGCCTGGGCTCCGGTGGCGCTGCCGCCGATCCGGGCGGTCAGCCGGCCCGGCGGGCGCGCGGCCATCAGCCGGTCGGCGAGCGGATCCATCACCGTCGACATGCTGCGGGTGTTGGCCTCGACCCAGCCCAGCCGGTCCACCACCACGGTGTCGGCGGTGATCGGCGGCTCGGTCAGCTTGGTCAGCTCGGCTACCTGCGCGGCTGCCCGCACGGTGGCCTGCTGCAGCTCCGACACCACCGCGGCGGCCTCGGCCGGCGTCACCTCCGGAGGAGCCGGCACCAGGGCGCGGGCGGTGCGCCCGGCCACCGACCAGTCGATCAGCGATGTCATTCCTTCACGCTACCGGCGGCGCCGACCGGACGTCCGGGTGCGTTCGCTCGCTCGGGCACTACCGGCAGCCGCAGCGGACCAGGGCAGCGGCTCGGGCACTACCGGCAGCCGCAGCGGACCAGGGCAGCGGCCAGGTCGTCGATGGCCGCGCGGCTGGTCGCCTCCGCTGGCGCCTGGTCGGCCACGAAGGCAAAGATCAGCTGGCGGCCGTCGGCGTCGGTCAGCAGGCCGGCCATCGACGAGACCCCGGTCAGGCTGCCGGTCTTGGCCCGCACCGCGCCGTCGGCGATCACCGCCGCGCCGGTGAACCTGCCCTGCTCGACCAGCGAGCCGTCCCAACCGGCCACCGACAGCCCGGCCAGGACGGTCCGTAGCCGTGGCTGGCCGGCTCCCGCCGCGCGCACCAGCACCTGGCTCAGCGCGCTGGCCGGCAGCCGGTCCCGCACGGATAGCCCGCTGCCGTCGAGCATGCCGGTGCCGGCGGTGATGCCCAGCGGCGCCAGCGTGTTTCGGATGGCGACCACCGCGCCCGCGAACGAGGCCGGCTGGTGCGCCGCGAGGGCCACCTGCCGGGCCAGCACCTCGGCCAGCACGTTGTCGGAGTCCCGCAGCATCTGCTCCACCAGCACGCCCACCGGAGCGGACTGCTCGGTGCCCAGCACCCGCGCTCCGGCCGGCGCGCTGCCCGGCGAGACCTGCGCACCGCCGAGCGCGTCGGCCAGCGCGGTGCCGGCGGCCATCGCCGGGTCGGCCGACCGGTTCACCGCCGTCGGGGTGTCCCGGCCGCCGTCCACCATCGTCGCGGTGATCGGGCAGGCGTAGCTGGACGGCGCGTCCTCCGGCGCCCAGCCGGGAGCCGTGCTCGGGCCGGTGAACAGCGAGTCGTCCACGAGCACCCGGGTCACCGGCGTGCTGCCGAGCGCCGAGCGCACCCGGCCGGCCAGCTCGAAGATCCGGGCCGGCTTCGGGATAGGCCGGCTGCTGGCCGGCCGGCGCCGCGGACAGCGTCGGGTCACCGCCGCCGACCAGCACCACGGTGCCCGGATCGGCACCGGCCACCACTCGGGTGCTGAACCGGTCGGTGGGCTGGTGCACGGTCAGCACCGCGGCGGCGGTGAGCAACTTGCTGGTGGACGCCGGCGCCACCGCGGCATCGGCGCGGCGGGCGAACAGGGAGGTGCCGGTGGCCGCGTCCAGCACCTGGGCGGACACCGAGGGCCCCAGCCCGGCTGCCGACAGCGGCCCGGCGAGCGCCGCGGACACCCCGCCCGGCGTCGGCTCCGGGGCGTCCTGGCCGGTCGGGATGGCATTCGGGGCGGCGGTGGACAGCGCCGAGCCGACGTCGGCGGCCGGCGGCCGGGCGGCCGGTACCGCGATCGGGTGATAGTGCCGGTCGGCCAGATAGCGCCGGGCGGAGAAGACCGCCAGGTAGCCGAGCACGGCGAGCAGGCAGGCCAGCGCGACCAGCCAGGCCACCCGCCAGCGGTGGGTACGGGAGGCGGTCACGGTAGGCCACAATAGTGGGCGACGGCGCCACGCCGAGCCCGCGACGACCCGGTGCACCGCGTGCCGGGACGTACCGCGAGAAGAGGGGTCATGCAGGAATTCGACGTGCTGATCGAGATCCCCAAGGGCAGCCGGAACAAGTACGAGGTGGACCACGCCTCGGGCCGGATCCGGCTGGACCGGACGCTGTTCACCTCGACCCAGTACCCCGCCGACTACGGCTACATCGAGAACACGCTCGGCGAGGACGGCGACCCGCTGGATGCGCTGGTGCTGCTGCAGGGCGACCCGCTGTTTCCCGGCGTGCTGGTGTCCTGCCGCGCCATCGGGATGTTCCGGATGACCGATGAGAAGGGCGGCGACGACAAGGTGCTGTGCGTGCCGGCCAACGACCCGCGGCTGGAGCACCTGCGCGACATCCACCACCTGCCCGAGTTCGACCGGCTGGAGATCCAGCACTTCTTCGAGGTCTACAAGGAATTGGAGCCGGGCAAGAGCGTCGAGGGCGCGTCCTGGGTGGGCCGGGCCGACGCCGAGGCCGAGATCAGTCGCCAGCCGGCAGCGGCTGATCGACAACCCCGGCGCCGTGCCGCACTGACCTGGCACGAAAACCTGGCACGCAACCCGCTGGCACAGAAAGCTGGCCCGAATAGCGGGAAGTCCCGCGCCGGCCGGCTCGCGCCTGCTCGATGCGGGACTTTCCGCTTGTGCTGTCGGGTAGAACCCGCGTTCCTAGAGTGCCATCTCCTCCGCCTGGGCGGCCGCCGCCCGCTGCTCGGCGGCCTGCGCCTCGAGGCCGGACTCCATCCGCAGCTTGAGCTCCTTGAGGAAGAAGGACAGCACGAACGCCGGCACCACCACCACCGCGGCCACCAGGAACACCCGGTCCATCGCACCGGAAAAGCCGGCCAGGAACGGCTCGCGCAGCACCATGGCACCGTGCTTGAGGAAGCTGGTGTCGTTCAGCTGGCTGGTCGAACCCGCCTTCATCGCCTGCAGCGCCCGGGCGATGGTGCCGTTGGCCGGATCCCGCAGCGCCGACTGGAAGGCCGGCGTGGCCGCCGCGGTCTGGACGTTGCTGCCCACCCGGCTCGCCGCACCGGTGAAGAAGATGGTGAGGAAGACCGCGGTGCCGAACGTGCCGCCCATCGACCGGAAGAAGGTGGCCGAGGAGGTGGCCACCCCCATCTGGTTCGGCGGAACCGCGTTCTGGGTGGCCAGCACCAGGGTCTGCATGCAGCAGCCGAGGCCGGCGCCGAGCAGCAGCATCAGCGGAATCAGGCGTGCGTAGCTGGTGTCGAAGTGGATCCGGGACAGGCCCAGCAGCGCCAGGATCAGCACGCCGGTTCCGATGATCGGGAAGATCTTGTACCGCCCGGTCTTGGCGGTGATCAGGCCGCTGGCCATCGCGACCGTCATGATGCCGACCATCAGCGGCAGCAGCGACAGGCCGGACTCGGTCGGCGAGAACCCCTTGACGATCTGCATGTACAGCGGCAGGCAGATGATGCCGCCGAACATGCCCATGCCGAGGATGAAGTTCATCAGCGAGGCCACGCTGAACACCGGGTGCCGGAACATCTTCAGCGGCAGGATCGCCTCGTCGCCGACCCGCCGTTCCTGGATCACGAACAGCACCAGCAGCAGCCCGCCGACCAGGTAGCAGACCAGCGACCGGCCGGATCCCCAGCCCCACTCGCGGCCCTGCTCGGAGACGATCAGCAGGGAGGTGATCCCCAGCACCAGCGCCACCGCGCCGGCGTAGTCGATGCGGTGCTCGCGACGGATGTGCGGCAGGTTCAGGTAGCGGCTGACCACGCCGAGGGCGATCAAGCCGATCGGGATGTTGACGTAGAACACCCAGCGCCAGCCGTCGAAGCCGAGCAGGCTGGACTGGCCGGCCAGCAGGCCACCGAGCACCGGGCCGAGCACCGAGGAGGTGGCGAACACCGCCATGAAGTAGCCCTGATACTTCGCCCGCTCGCGCGGTGAGACGACATCGGCGATGATCGCGAAGGCCAGCGCCATCAGGCCGCCGGCACCGAGGCCCTGCACCGCGCGGAACGCCGCCAGCTGGATCATCGACTCCGACATGCCGGACAGTGCCGAGCCGACCAGGAAGATCGAGATGGCGAAGAGGTAGAACTTCTTCCGCCCGTACATGTCGCTCAACTTGCCGTACAGCGGAGTGGAGACGGTCGAGGTCACCAGGTAGGCGGTGGTCGCCCAGGCCTGGTTGGTCTGCCCGTTCAGCTTGTCGGCGATGGTCCGCATCGCGGTGGACACGATGGTCTGGTCCAGCGAGGCGAGGAACATGCCCAGCATCAGGCCCGACAGGATTAGCATGATCTGCCGGTACGACAGGCGCCCGGATCCATCGGGCGCGACTCGTACTTGGGTATCAGCCATGGTTGAGCTCCTGCCGTAGTTCGGTGGCGTTCTGGTCGAAGTACTTCTCGCTGGAAAGGTTGAGCCGGCCCAGCAGGTCGGCGAAGGTCGCCACCTCCTGCTCGGTCCAGTCCTCGACCAGCCGTTCGATGCGCTGTCGCCGGCCGGCTTCCAGCCGCTGCAACAGCCGCTTGCCCTTGGGACTTGCCTTCAGCAGCACCGCCCGCCGGTCGTCCGGATCGGTGGTGCGCTCCAGTAGGCCGCCCTTCTCCAGGTCGGCCACCTGCCGGGACACGGTGGACGGGTCGAAGCCGCAGTGCTCGGCCAGTGCCGACAGCCGGGACGGCCCGCAGTGCGACAGCGCGCCCAGGATGGTCAGCGCCAGCCGGTCCAGCCGTCCGTCACCGAGGTGATGCTTGAAGCGGCTGAGGTTCTGCGCGAACCGGCGGAATTCGCGTTCCAGATTGTCCAGGCTGTCCGGCCCCTCGGGCGGCAGGTCGTGGCCGGCGGCCCGCGGCAGGTTATTTGTTTGCTCCACGCATCTAAATTAGCTGCTGAGCGCAACTAAATCAAATGGATTACCGCTGGCGGCTACCCCGCCGGGCGGACGGCCCGGTGCAGTGCCACCACCCCGCCGGTCAGGTTGCGCCACTGCACGTCGGCCCAGCCGGCCTGGCCGATCTGGGCGGCCAGCGCCCGCTGGTCCGACCAACCGCGGATCGACTCGGCGAGGTAGACGTAGGCGTCCGGGTTGCTGGCCACCCGCCGGGCGATCCAGGGCAGCGCCCGCATCAGGTAGTTCAGGTACAGCTGCCGGAAGCCGGGGATGACCGGCGTGGAGAACTCGCAGACCACCAGCCGGCCGCCCGGCCGGGTGACCCGGGCGAACTCGGCCAGCGCGGCCGGCACGTCGGCCACGTTGCGCAGCCCGAAGCTGATGGTGACCGCGTCGAAGCTGGCGTCGGCGAACGGCAGGTGCAGCGCGTCGGCCGCCACGAACGGCAGCTGTCGACGTCCCGGCCGCCGGCTGCCGGCGGTGAGCATGCCGAGGGAGAAGTCGCTGGCCACCGCGTGGGCGCCGGACCGGGCCAGTTCGGCAGTGGACACGGCGGTGCCGGCCGCCACGTCCAGCACCCACTCCCCCGGGCCCGGCTCGAGAGCCTGCCGGGTGCGCCGCCGCCAGCGCCGGTCCTGCCCGAAGGACAGCACGGTGTTGGTCAGGTCGTACCGCCGGGCCACCGCGTCGAACATCGCGGCAACCTCGGCAGGCCGCTTGTCAAGGCTGGCTCTGGTCATCGTGCTCGATTGTCCCGGATCGACCGACCCGGCCGTGCTCGGACCCCGGAGTTCGAGGCGGGCTCGGCCGATTCAGTCGCCTTTCCGGTTGATCGATCCCGGCGACTCACGCGCGCGGTGGTCGGCACACAATGTGATCAGCCGGGTGACCTCCTCCTCGGTCAGCGGCAGCAACATCGCACGGTGTTCCTCCGGGATCTCCTGCAGCGACAGGCCCGCCGCCTCCAGGGCGGCGCGAAGGGCCTCCTCCGAACCGGTCACCGCACCGCTCGCCCCCCGTTGCCCGAACGCGGCGGAGCGCTGCTGCGCAGCACGGCAGGGCGCCGCTGCGGGGCGGGTCGAGCGGTCGGCGGCATGGCTCAATCTGACCCGGCCGGCTCGAGGCAGACCACTCGCAACCAGGTCAGCAACCGGACATCGGCAGGTCAGCAACCGGACATCCGGCCCGGTCGGGGACACGGATCGACCCGGTCGGCATAACAGGCGAGGACGGATCGCCCGCGCGACCATGGGTCGGCTAAGTCAGCTGGCAGCGACCGGCTGCAGGCTCAGCGCGGTGGAGGAGAAGTGCGAGTGCACCCGATCGTCGCGCGGGTCCTCGGCGGGGTCGGCGTGCACGACCAGGTGGTTGTACAGGGTGTCGCGCTGAGCCGGGACGCGGCCAGCGGAGCGGATCAGCTCGATCAGCTCGGTCCGGTTGGAGCGGTGCCGGGCGCCGGCCGAGGAGACCACGTTCTCCTCCAGCATCACCGAGCCGAGGTCGTCGGCGCCGAAGTGCAGGGTGAGCTGGCCGATGTCCTTGCCGGTGGTCAGCCAGGATCCCTGCAGGTGCGCGATGTTGTCGAAGAACAGCCGGCTCACCGCGATCATCCGCAGGTATTCCAGCGAGGTGGCTTGGGTGCGGCCCTTGAGGTGGTTGTTCTCCGGCTGGTACGTCCACGGGATGAACGAGCGGAAGCCACCGGTGCGGTCCTGCACGTCGCGCACCATGCGCAGGTGCTCGATCCGTTCGGCGTTGGTCTCGCCGGTGCCCATCATGAAGGTGGCGGTGGATTCGACGCCGAGCGAGTGCGCGGTCTCCATCACCGACAGCCAGGTCTCGCCATCCTCCTTCAACGGCGCGATCGCGGTCCGGGGCCGCTTGACCAGGATCTCCGCACCCGCGCCGGCGAAGGAGTCCAGCCCGGCCGCATGCAGCCTGGTGATCACCTCGGAGTGGGACAGTTGCGAGGTACGGCCGATATGCACCACCTCGGAGGCGCCCAGCGAGTGCAGGGTGAGCATCGGGTACTCGGCCTTGATCGCTGCGAAGATCCGCTCGTACCACTCGATGCCGAGTTCCGGCGAGTGGCCGCCCTGCAGCATGATCTGGGTGGCGCCGAGTTCCACCGCCTCGCCGCACCGGCGCAGGATCTCCGCGTCGGTGTGCGTCCAGCCCTCCCGGTGCCCGGGTGCCCGGTAGAAGGCGCAGAACTTGCAGGCGGTCAGGCAGACGTTGGTGTAGTTGATATTGCGATCGATGATGTACGTCGCGATGTCGGCGGTGTCACCGAACCGGCGGCGGCGCACCGCGTCGGCGGCCTCGCCGAGTGCGTGCAGCGGCGCGTCGGTGTAGAGCAGCAGCGCCTGCCCGGCCGAGATCCGGCCACCGTCGGCGGCGTGCTGCAGGAGATCGTTCAGTTCGGCGCTGTCGCTCACGGGCCTAGTACTCACCGGCTTAGCCTAGCGAGCCGGCTGGCCAGCAGCCTCGGCCAGCGGCCGGTGCACGTACGGCCGGGTCCGGGCGATCGCCACGAAGCCGAGCCGGCGCAGGATCGGCTCGCTGTCCGGCGAGGCGTCCACCTGCAGGTAGCGGAAACCGCGCTGGACCGCCAGCCGGGCCCGGACGGCGACCAACGCCCGGTAGATGCCGCGGCCCCGCCAGTCCGCCAGGGTGGAGCCACCCCACAAGCCGGCGAAGTCGGTGCCCGGGTTGAAGCTCAGCCAGGCTGCCGAGACGTACCGGCCGGCGGCTTCGGCGGCAAACACCGACAGCTCGGCGGGATCGGTCCGGCGCCGAGAGATCAGATCCTCGGCCAGCCACGACCAGTCCTCCGACCACACCTCACTCTCCAACTCACCGATCCGGCGCAGGTCGGCCTCGGCGCTCACCTCGACGATCCGGATCCCGGTCGGCAGTGGCGGCGCCTCGGCCAGCTCGCTGGCGAGGCCGACCAGCACCGTCTCCCACTCCTCCGGCTCGAAGCCGTGGGCCAGCAACCGGTCGGCGAGGTCGGCCGGCTCGTCGTGGGCGTGCCACTTCCACTCGTACGCCTCGTTGCGGCCGTCGTAGTAGGCGCAGGTGCGCTCGATCAGCGCGTCCAGCTCGGCTCCGGCCAGTCCGGCCAGGTCGCGGTAGCCGACGAAACCCCGGTGGCCGCCGGAGAGCCGCATCAGCGGCCCGTCCCAGGACAGCTGCCAGCCGGCTGGCAACCGGTTGGTCGAGGCCGTGCGCACCTGGCTGTCGTAGGCGGCCAGCAGTTCGGCCGCGATCATGGTCACAGTTCATTGTGGCAAGCCGCTCGTCACGGTTTTTCGGGCCGTTCGTTGACCCCAGAGGCAATCGATTCCCCCTGGACAATTCCCACTGGACGGAGACCCGCGGCAATGGCTGGCAGCTACCGGACGGTGCTGGTCGGCACCGACGGCTCGGAGACCTCCTACCGGGCGGTGGAGCGGGCCGCCGCCCTGGCCGCCGACACCGGTGCCCGGCTGCTGATCGTGTGCGCCTACCAGCCGGCCGACGAGGCGGCGCTGGCCCGCGAGAAGGACATCCTCGGGCCCGAGTCCTATCAGCTGGTCGGCTCGGCACCCGCCGAGGACAACCTCGGTCGGGCCCGCGACCGCGCCGGGCAGGCCGGCCGGGTCGAGGTGGACACCCTTTCCGTGCAAGGAGATCCGGTGGACGTGCTGCGCAAGGTGGCCGAGGACCGCGAGGTGGACCTGATCGTAGTCGGCAACCGGGGGCTGAACCGGCTGGGCGGCCGGATCCTCGGCTCGGTGCCGGCCGACGTGGCCCGCCGCTCCAGCGTCGACGTGCTGATCGTGCACACCACCGGCTGATGAGCTCCCCGGCGGCCGGCGTCGGCTGGCTGGCGACCGTGCTGCTCGGCGGCCCGGCGCGGCACACCCGGCAGCAGGCGGCCGAGCGGGCCGGCATCCCGCTGGAGGTGGCCCACGAGCTCTGGCGGGCACTCGGCTTCGCCAGCGTCGCCGACGACGAGCGGGCCTTCACCGACAGCGACGTCACCGCGCTGGCCAACGCGGCGGGGCTGGTGGAGGCCGGGCTGGTCGATCCGGCCGCGCTGCGCACGGTGACCCGGATGGTGTCCCAGGCCATGGCCAGGCTGGCCGAGTGGCAGGCCCGGCTGCTGCTGGAGCTGCCCACCCGGCGTCCGGACCTGCAGACCGACGACCAGCTGACCGCTTTCGTCGCCCAACTCGACCCGGTGCTGGAGCAGGTGCAGATGCACGTGTGGCGCCGGCAACTGGTCGATGCCACCGAGCGGCTGCTGGGCGAGCCGACCGGAGACCGGCAGCCGGGCACGCTGGTGGTCGGCTTCGCCGACCTGGCCGGCTACACCGCGCTGTCCCGGCAGGTCGGCATCGCCGAGCTCGCCTCGGTGTTGGAACGGTTCGAGGCGCTGGCCGCCGACCTGATCACCGAACTGCATGGTCGGGTGGTCAAGACCATCGGCGACGAGGTGCTGTTCACGGTGCCGACCGCTGGTCAGGCAGCCGAGCTGGCCCTGCGGTTGCAGGAGCGGGCTGGTGCCGCCGATCTGCCGCCGCTGCGGATCGGGCTGGCGCTCGGAGCGGTGCTGGCACGCTACGGCGATGTGTACGGTCCGGTGGTCAACATCGCCAGCCGGCTGACCGGGCTGGCCCGGCCGGGCACCGTGCTGATCGACCAGCAGCTGGCCGCGGAACTGGACGGCGAGCCGAACTGGTCGGTGAAACGACTGCGGCCAACCTCGGTACACGGCTACGCCCACCTGCATGCCGCCCGGCTCCGCCGCCCGGACTGAGCCCACCGGCACGCCGCCCGGTCCCGCCGCCCGGACTGAGCCCACCGGCACGCCGCGCGGGGCTGAGCGCAGCACCCACGTCGGCGGTGCCGCGCCCATTGGAGGAAAACTCCGATGCCGGCCTGTCTGCAGCTTTAGAATCAGCCACACCCTCAGCTGCCGGGTCTGCTGAAACACCGGCAGGGTGGGTGAAAGGTCGTGGATCCGTGCGTACGTCGTCTTGCTCAACCAGCTGTTACTCAACCACCTGCCATCCGAGGAATCGAGGCTCGGCAAGCGTGCGGGCGAGCGCGCTGCGAATGTCGCCCAGGCAATGGGTAGCCACGTCGAGCACAACCGAGTCGGTCTCCGCCCGGCTGAGCCGCACCCCGTCGATGCCGGACATGGCGTCGATCAGCCAGGCGGCCACCAGCGCGGCCGAGCAGCCGGCCGGGTCAGCTCGCCGGCATCGGACGATCGAGGCCATTGCCCCCATTCCTCTCGCCGGTCCGGTGTCCGGGCAATCCTGCGCCGTCACCGCGGGCTCGAACAGGGCTTGTCATGGCAGTTCGCTGCCATGCCGGGTCAGCAAGCAGCCAGGACCGCGATGACCGCCCTGGGCGACCTGGGCTTCAGCGCCCAGGAGGAGTCGATCTACCGATGCCTGCTGCGCAACCCGGCAGCCACCGAGAGGGAACTGGCGGCCGACCAGGGGCTGCCGGTGGCGACGGTGGCCCAGGCGTGCAACCGGCTCGTCCAGCTCGGCGTGCTCAAGCGAGAACGGTCCGGATCCGGCTTCCTGGTGCCCGGGCCGTCAGCTGCGATCGGCCAACTCATCGAGCGCCGCGAGGAGGAGCTGCTGCGCCAGTACCGGCGCGCGTCGGAGAGCAGGTTCGTGATCGCCGAGCTGGAATTGCTCGCCCGCGCACCGGAATCGCCGCCGGACCAGGCCGATCAGGGAGTGGAGCGGCTGACCGGCCTGGAGGAGGTCCGCGACCGGCTGGAGGAGCTGGCTTTCTTCACGCGTACCAGCGTGTTCTCGATCCAGCCGGGCGGCCCGCAGAGTCGCGAGTCGCTGGAGGCCAGCCGGCCGCTGGATCAGCGCGGCATCCGGCGCGGTGTGGAGATGCGCGTCATTCACGAGGCATCCGTGCTCGACGACGAGCTGAACCGGGTGTACCTGCGTGAGCTGGTGATGGGTGGCACCAAGGTGCGGGTGACCAGCCAGCAGCTGGAGCGGATGATCATCATGGACAGCCAGGTGGCCGTCGTTCCGGTCGATCCGGCGAACAGCCGGCGCGGCGCGCTGATCGTGCGCAACCCCGGCCTGGTGGCCGGCTTCCTCGACCTGTTCCACCGAGCCTGGCACGACGCCGAGGATCTGCCCTGGCTGGCTGAGGGCAGCGAGCAGGCACCGACGAGTAGAATCTCCTTACAGGACAAGAAGATTCTGGAACTCCTCGCCTCCGGTTGCACCGATGAGACGTCGGCTCGGGCGGTCGGCGTCTCGGTCCGCCACCTGCGCCGGACGATCTCCCGGCTGATGCAGGAACTCGGCGCCAACAGCCGGTTCGAGGCCGGCGTGGAAGCCGCTCGGCGCGGTTGGCTGTAGCTCTTCGGTTGCCTCCGGCGAGGTCACCTTCCTGCTATTCGAGTGTCCGGTTGTTGCCCCGTTTGAACGCCCTGCGAAGGCCGCTGAGCAGGTGTGATGTGCGCGTCCGCACTCGTCACAACCTCGGGGGTCCTCATGCAGAACAGCACCATCCGCAGCGCACGCAACCAGCTCGCCGTGATCGGAATGCTCATCAGCATCGGCATGTTCTCGATCGCGTCGGTGGACGCGGCACGCCATCACCAGCCCACGCCGCACGTTCAGTTCTCCGCTCAGCAGGTAGGCACTACGCCCAACGGCGTCTTCGGCTGGGACTGACCGTCGGCCGCAAGGCAGCCGGGCTGGCGGCGATCCGGTAGCTGAACGATCCAGCCAGGACGCGGGCCGTCACACCTCGGCGAACCTCGGTTCTACCAGCTCGGCAACCGCTCCGACCGCGGCGGCGCGGCGGCCGAACTCCAGCAGGCCCTCGAGCTGGCGTGGGCCCAACGAGAAATCCAGCGTTCGGAAGTAATGCGCCAGCGTCTCGGCGTCGAAGATCTCCCACCGGCAAGCCTGCTCGGCCACTTCCCGAACGTGTGCCAGCGCCTCGTCCCGGCTGGTCACGAAGCCGGTGTGCACGTCCTTCACCAGGCCGGGATTGGCCTCGGCGAACTCCCGCCGGACCGCCCAGACGGCAAACACCATCGGCAGCCCGGTCCAGGATTTCCAAGCCTGTCCCAGATCATGCACGGTCAACCCACGGCTGGCACCCTCATGGGTCGCCCGCAGCGCCACGTCGCCAATCACCACCGCGGCGTCCGCCTCCAGCAGCATCGTGTTGAGATCCGGCGGGCAGCTGAAGTAGCGCGGCTGCACACCGTGCACCTCGCGCAGCCAGAGCTCGGCCAGCAGCACCGAGGTACGCGAGGTGGAGCCGAGCGCCACCGGGCGCCCGGACAGCTCGTCGAGCGGGCGCTGCGCCACCAGGTTCACCGAGAGCACCGGCCCGTCCGAGCCGACCGCGATGTCCGGCAACAGCAGCAGATCCTCGGCATGGCGCAGGTACTCGACCAGCGAGATGGGGCCGATGTCCAGCGCGCCATCGACCAGCAGCCGGTTCAGGTTGTCCGGCGTGTCCTTGGTCAGTTCGATGTCCAGCAACGCCCCGGACCGCACCAGGCCCCAGTAGATCGGCAGGCAGTTCAGGAACTGGATATGTCCCACTCGTGGACGGGCCGGCACGCTGATCGTCACGTATTGAAACGTTACTCGCGGCTGTCCGCGACCCACCGGCAAGGAGCGCACTCTAGGCTGGTTGCCCGTGACCGACGATCTGCAACTGGCCGCCGACCTCGTCGCCTCGGCGGGCCGGCTGGCCGCGAAGATGCTGGCCGACGGCCTGCGGGTCGAGCACAAGACGTCGGTGTCGGACGTGGTGTCGGCAGCCGATCGCGCAGCCGAGGAACTGGTGGTGAGTGGGCTGCGGGCCGCCCGGCCGGCCGATGGGGTGGTCGGCGAGGAGGGCACCGAACTGCCCGGCGAGCGGGTCTGGTTCATCGATCCGGTCGATGGAACCTACAACTTCCTGTCCGGCCTGCCCTACTGGTGCTCCGCCCTCGCGCTGGCCGAGCGCGTGGATGACGGCTGGCTGCCACTGCTCGGAGCGGTGTACCACCCGGTCGTCGATGAGCTGTGGCTCGGCGGGATGGACCATCCGACGTCCTGCAACTCGGTGCCGGTGGCGCCGCTGGCCGACGCTCCGCTGGCCGAGCTGTCCTTAGCCAGCTACCTGCATCCGGCCAGCCTGTCGGATGAGACGGTCCGACAACCGACGCTCGCGGCACTGGCCGGCGCGGCAACCGTGCGGATGCTCGGTTCCGGCTCGGTCGAACTGGCGGCCGTGGCCGGCGGCCGGCTGGGGGCTTGGCTGCAGCGCAACCCGCCGGGCTGGGACTGGCTGCCTGGCGCGGCGCTGGTGACCGCCGCCGGCGGCCGCACCGAGGTGCTCGAGCAGCGGGGACAGCGCTGGCACATCGCCGGAAACGCCCACGCGGTAACCGAGATCCGGCACCTGCTCGAGCAAGCCTGAGCTGCCGACCGGGCTTCTGGTGGCGCGGGCCTGGCAGGCGGTGGCCGCGGCCGCGGACCACCGTCTACACCGGGCGGGCTCGGCCGGTGCTGCCGATCGCCCCCGTGGCGGCGGTCGCGTACCTGGCCGAGCTACGCAATAGCCTTGACGGTAAACGCTTGCGTGGAGGCAAACAAGCCAACCGGAACGATATGCACTGTCCGCACACATATAACTACTAAGAGCAAGCAATGTCGTTCGAACGGTCACTGCCCATCGCGGCTGGTCGTCCGGCACGGAACTCCTGCCGCCAGCAGTCGTGTCGAGATGCCAGCCGAGGCTGCAAGCCTTAACCTGTCGGTACAACCGAGCCGGGGACCGGTTGATCCTCGAATGCCTTGCAGGGGGGGCGGATGCGCGCGCCGGTTCCGCACAATGAAGAGGCGCGGGTTGCCGCGTTGCGACGCCTCGGCATTATTGACCAACCCGCCTCGCCCGACCTGGATGCGTTGAGCCGGCTGGCCGCCTTCGTGACCGGAGCGCCGTTCAGCGCGGTCAACCTCATCGACGCCGACCGGCAGTGGCAGGCTTCGGTAGCCGGAGCCACGCCGGTCCATCATCCGCGCGAGCTCTCGCTGTGCCAGCACACCGTGTACGAGGGGCGAACGATCAACGTCGCCGACGCGAGTACCGACGCGCGGTTCGCCGACAACCCGTTCGTGACCGGTGAGTTCGATCGGATCGCGCTGTACTGCGGGGTGCCGCTGCGCGACGCCGAGGGTTTCGTGCTGGGCACCCTGTGCATCACCGACTCCCGGGCCCGGCAGCTGACCGACGCCCAGGTCGGGGCGTTGGAGGATCTTGCCCGGCAGGTGGAGCGGCTGTTCGAACTGCGGCTGCAGCACTCCCAGTTGCTCGACGTGCTGACCCAACTGGACCACCTGGCCGTGCACGATCCGCTCACCGGCCTGGTCAACCGGCGGATGCTGATCGATCGGCTCGAGCACGCACTGGACCGGTCGCGCCGCGGCGGCGAACCGCCGGTGGTGTACTTCTGCGATCTGGACGGGTTCAAGGCGGTCAACGACCGGCTCGGCCACCAGGCCGGCGACGAGGTGCTGATGGAGGTGGCCGATCGGCTGCGTGCACTGATGCGGCCAGCCGACACGGTGGCCCGGATCGGCGGGGACGAGTTCGTGGTGCTGTGCGAGGACCTGCCGGCCGATCATCGGAAAGCGGTGGCCGAGCGGATCCGCTCGGCCACCGCCACGCCCTTCCCGACCGCTGCCGGCCCGGCGCAGGTCGGCCTGAGCATCGGCATGGCCGAGGCCAGTCCGGAGCAGGACGCCGCCGCGATCCTCGATCAGGCCGATCGCGGGATGTACTCGGACAAGGTCAACCGGCGCAGCCCGGCCTGATCGATGCCCTTATTCCTTCTGACGGCTTCTCGCCGGAGAGCCGGGTGTCCAGCTGGTGCTGCTGGGCCTGCCGGGCGGCAATCCGCTGCTCCAGGTTGGCCGCCATCCGTTCCCGCTGCCGGCGCAGCAGCACGAACGACAGCGGGACGGACAGCACCACCGCGATCAGCGCGGCCAGCAGGCCGGGCACCCGGGCCAGCCACAGCAGCGCCCAGAGCACCAGGAACAACCCGAAGCGCAGCAGCGTGTACAGCCACATCGCACCCAGCGTCTGGGCCGGCGTGGGCTTGCGCGGCACCGACTCGGCCGGCTCGCCGGGTGGCAGCTCGGTCATCCTGCTACGCCCAGACCGCCTGCGGTTCGGCCCGCCGCTCAGCCAGCGACACCGGGCCCGGGAAGCTGCGCAGCACCTCGTACCGGGTGTTGCGCTCGACCGGGGTGAAGCCGGCGTCCCGGATCAGGTTCAGCAGGTCGTCGCGGGTCAGCTTGTCCGGCGTGCCGAAGCCGTCCGCGTCGTGGGTGATCTTGTACTCCACCACCGAACCGTCCATGTCGTCGGCGCCGTAGTTCAACGCCAGCTGCGAGGTGGACAGCCCGTGCATCACCCAGAACACCTTGACGTGGTCGAAGTTCTCCAGCATCAGCCGGGACACCGCGAAGGTCTTCAGCACGTCGGCCGGCGCTGCCATCTTCAGGTGCGAGAGCCGGTTGTTGTCGTTGTGGAAGCGCAGCGGGATGAACACCGCGAAGCCGCCGGTCTCATCCTGCAGCTCGCGCAGCCGCAGCACGTGATCCACCCGGTGCCGGGGTTCCTCGATGTGCCCGTAGAGCATGGTGGCCGGGGTGCGCAGCCCCTTGCCGTGCGCGATCCGGTGGATGCGTGACCAGTCCTCCCAGTGGGTGTTGTGGTCGACGATCTGCTTGCGCACCTCCCAGTCGAAGATCTCCGCGCCGCCGCCGGTCAGCGACTCCAGGCCGGCGTCGATCAGCTCGTCCAGGATCTCGGAGGCGGAAAGGCCGGAAATCTCCTCGAAATAGTGCACCTCGGTCGCGGTGAAGGCCTTGAGCGCGACGTCCGGCAGCACCGCCTTGAGCTCCCGCAGCACCCGCGGGTAGTACTTCCACGGCAGGGTCGGGTGCAGGCCGTTGACGATGTGCAACTCGGTCAGGCCGTCGTCCTTCATCGCCAGCGCCAGCTCGACCGCCTCCTCCACCCGCATGGTGTAGGCGTCCTTGGCACCCGGCTTGCGCTCGAAGGAGCAGTAGGCGCAGGACGCCCGGCAGACGTTGGTCAGGTTCAGATGCCGGTTGACGTTGAAGTAGGTGACCTCACCGTTCTTGCGGGTACGCACGGCGTGCGCCTGGGCACCCAGCCAGGCCAGGTCGTCGCAGTCGTACAGGTCCTCGCCGTCGGCGCGGTCCAGGCGCTCGCCGGCGGCGATCTTCTCGGTGAGTTCGGCCTTGCGGGTGGAGTTCCATGCCATGCGACCCAGGGTACGGAACCGCCGCCGGCTGGCAGGATGGGGCCATGTACTCCCCGGCTCACTTCCAGGCCACCCCCGAGCAGCTCTCGGCGGTGCTGGCAGCACCGGGCCTGGTGGAGCTGATCACCCCCGGGCCGGACGGCCTGGTCGCCACGCCGCTGCCGATGCTGCACCAGCCGGCCGGTGACGGCTTCGGTTCGCTGCTGGGCCACGTGGCCCGCAACAATCCGCACTGGCAGGCCGCGGCCGCCGCCAGCGGCGAGTCGTTGGCCATCGTGCGCGGCCCGGACGCCTACGTCTCGCCGTCCTGGTACCCGTCCAAGGCCGAGCACGGCCGGGTGGTGCCGACCTGGAACTACCTGACGGTGCACCTGCACGGCCGGCTGGTGGTGCACGAATCCACCGACTGGCTGCTGGAGTTCGTGACCCGGCTGACCGCCGAGCACGAGGCGGCGGTGGGCTCGTCCTGGCAGCCGACCGATGCGCCACCGACCTATCTGGAAGGGCAGCTGCGCGCCATCGTCGGGATGGAGCTGGTGATCAGCCGGGTCGAGGCGAAGGCCAAGCTCAGCCAGAACCGGTCGGTCGCCGATCAGGCTTCGGTGGCCGGGGCACTGGAGAACACCTCGCCGCCGGCCGGCGCCGGCGTCGCCGTCCTGATGCGCGAGCACCTGGACGGTTGAGGGGCGGCCAGCCGCAGGACGTCAGGCGGAGGATCAGCTGGCCGGGTCGAGCCAGCTGCCGACGACGAGATCCATGAAGTCCGGCCGGATCCTGAAGCCCACGCTGGCGTAGAAGGCCTGCATGTCGTCGGTGAACAGGCCGACGTGCTGGCCGGGCACGGTGGCGATCAGCCGGCGCACCAGCTCACTGCCGATGCCCCGCCGCCGGTGGTCGCGTGCCGACCAGATGTCTACCAGGTAGGCGTTGCAGACGCCGTCGCTGAGCAGCCGGCCGTTGCCGACGATCCGCTCGCCGCCGGCACCATCCGGCGTCAGGGCGAAGATCACCGCGGCGGAGTTCTCGTGCGAGATCCGGTACTGCTCCGGCGTCCGGCCGTTGTCGAAGTCGTCGGCGGCCAGTGCCTGCTTCAACGCCGCCCAGTCGATGCCGGCGGTGCCCAGCTGGTAACGGACCTCGGCCATGCGGGCAACTATGCCGCACTCGATCAGGCCGGTTACGCCGGCTCGCCCGCTACTCCGGGTCGTAGGCCAGGTTCGGACGCAGCCAGCGCTCCACCTCGGCCAGCTCGATGCCCCGCCGCTCGGCGTAGTCGGCGGCCTGGTCCTTGCCGATCCGTCCCACGGTGAAGTAGCGCGACGCCGGGTTTGCGAAGATCATCCCGCTGACGCTGGCGGCCGGCGTCATCGCGAATGACTCGGTCAGCGCCATGTCCAGCTGCTTGGCCTCCAGCAGCTCGAACAGCTGCCGCTTCAGAGTGTGGTCGGGGCTGGCCGGGTAACCCATGGCCGGTCGGATGCCGCGGAACCGCTCGGCATGCAGCTCGGCCAGGTCCGGCTCGACGTCCGGCTCGAACCAGTCCCGGCGCGCCCGCAGGTGGATGTACTCGGCGAACGCCTCGGCCAGCCGGTCGGCCAGCGCCTTGACCATGATCGCCTTGTAGTCGTCCTTCTCCGCCTCGTACCGGGCGGCCAGTTGCTCGGCACCGTGCACCGAGACCGCGAACGCGCCGAGGTGATCACCCTCCGGCGCGACGTAGTCGGCCAGGCACCGGTTGGCCCGGCCGGTCGGCTTCTGGGTCTGCTGGCGCAGCATCGGGAACCGGACGCGCTCGCCGTTACCGCCGACGGACAGCACGATGTCGTCGCCGACCGCCTGGGCCGGCCAGAAGCCGTAGCCGCCGCGAGCGGTGAAGCTGCCCTCGGCGATGATCTGGTCCAGCAGCTGGTTGCCCTCGTCGTACAGTTCCCGGGCCACCGGCTCGTTCAGGATGGCCGGGTACTTGCCCTTCAGCTCCCAGGCCAGGAAGAAGAACTGCCAGTCGATGAACTCCCGCAGCTCGGCAATGTCCGGTTCCACCACCCGCACCCCGGTGAACGCCGGCACCGGCAGGTCGGCGAAGTCCACCCGCTCGGCGTTGGCCCGGGCCTGCGCGAGGCTGAGCATCGCGGTGTGCCGGCGGTTGGCATGCTGCTCGCGCAACCGTTCCTGCTCCTCGGCGTTGCTGATCCGCAGCGCGGCCGCCCGGTCGGCGTCCAGCAGGTCGGACACCACGCCGACCACCCGCGACGCGTCCAGCACGTGCACCGTGGTGCCGTCGTAGGCGGGTGCGACCCGGACCGCGGTGTGCTGCCGGGACGTGGTGGCGCCGCCCACCAGCAGCGGCATGGTCATGCCCCGCCGCTGCATCTCCGCGGCCACGCCCACCATCTCGTCCAGCGAGGGGGTGATCAGGCCGGACAGCCCGACCATGTCGGCACCCTCGGCCACCGCGGTGTCCAGGATGACCGAGGCCGGCACCATCACGCCCAGGTCCACCACCTCGTAGTTGTTGCAGCCCAGCACCACCCCGACGATGTTCTTGCCGATGTCGTGCACGTCGCCCTTGACGGTGGCCATCACCACCTTGCCGTTGCCGCGGCTGGTGTCCAGCCGGCCCTCCAGGCGGGCCTGCTCCTTCTCCGCCTCCAGGAACGGCTCCAGGTAGGCCACCGAGCGCTTCATCACCCGGGCGCTCTTGACCACCTGCGGCAGGAACATCTTGCCGGCGCCGAACAGGTCGCCGACGACCTTCATGCCGTCCATCAGCGGACCCTCGATGACGTCCAGCGGTCGCGCGGCGGACTGGCGGGCTTCCTCGGTGTCCTCCTCGATGAAGTCCACGATGCCGTGCACCAGCGCGTGGCTGAGCCGCTCGGCGACCGTCGCCTCCCGCCAGGACAGGTCCACCACTCGCTGGGTGCCCTTGCCGTTGACCGTCTCGGCGAAGGCCACCAGCCGGTCGGTGGCGTCCTCGCGGCGGTCGAACAGCACGTCCTCGACCAGCTCCAGCAGGTCGGCCGGGATGTCGGCGTAGACGGCCAGCTGGCCGGCGTTGACGATGCCCATGTCTAGCCCGGCCCGCACCGCGTGCAGCAGGAACGCCGAGTGCATCGCCTCGCGCACCACGTCGTTGCCGCGGAAGGCGAAGGACAGGTTGGAGATGCCGCCGCTGGTCCGGGCACCCGGGCAGCGCTGCTTGATCAGCGGCAGCGCCTCGATGAACGCCTTGGCGTAGCCGTTGTGCTCCGCGATGCCGGTGGCCACCGCCAGCACGTTCGGGTCGAAGATGATGTCCTCGGCCGGGAACCCGGCCTGCTGGGTGAGCAGGTCATAGGCCCGGCCACAGATCTCGACCTTGCGCTGCGCGGTGTCGGCCTGGCCCTGCTCGTCAAAGGCCATCACCACCACGCCGGCACCGTAGTCGCGGACCTTGCGGGCCTGCTCCAGGAACGGGGCTTCGCCCTCCTTGAGGCTGATCGAGTTGACCACGCCCTTGCCCTGCACGCACTTCATGCCGGCTTCCAGCACGCTCCAGCGCGAGCTGTCGATCATGATCGGCAGCCGGGCGATCTCCGGCTCGGTGGCGATCAGGTTGAGGAAGTTGGTCATCGCCTCCTCGCTGTCGAGCAGGTCGGCGTCCATGTTGACGTCCAGCAGGTTGGCTCCGCCGCGCACCTGCTCCAGCGCCACCTCGCCGGCGGCGCCGAAGTCGTCGGACTCGATCAGCCGTCGGAACTTGGCCGAGCCGGTGACGTTGGTGCGCTCGCCGATCATCACGAACCCGGTGTCCGCGGAGATCTCAAACGGCTCCAGCCCGCTGAACCGGGTCTGCCGGGACGGTTGGGGCAGCTGGCGCGGTGCCAGTTCCGAGACCGCGGCGGCAACCTGCTCGATGTGTGCCGGGGTGGTGCCGCAGCAGCCGCCGACGATGTTGACCATGCCGGCCCCGGCGAACTCGCCGAGCAGGCCGGCCGTCACCTCGGGCGTCTGGTCGTAGCCGCCGAAGGCGTTGGGCAGGCCGGCGTTGGGATGGCAGGCCACGTAGGTGTCGGCCAGCCGGGACAGCGCCGCCACGTGCGGGCGCATCTCCTCGGCACCGAGCGAGCAGTTCACGCCGACCACCAGCGGGCTGGCGTGCTCGATGGATGCCCAGAACGCGTCCACGGTCTGGCCGGACAGCGTCCGGCCGGACAGATCCACGATGGTCACCGAGATCCACAGCGGCAGGTGCGGAGCGACCTCGCGGGCCGCGGTGATGGCCGCCTTGGCGTTCAACGTGTCGAAGATGGTCTCCACCATCAGCAGGTCCACGCCGCCGTCGGCCAGCGCCCGGATCTGCTCGGCGTACGCCTCGCGCACCTGGTCGAAGGTGACGGCGCGGTAGGCCGGATCCTCCACCCGGGGCGACAGCGACAGGGTCACGTTGAGCGGGCCGAGCGAGCCGGCCACGAACTTCGGACGTCCGGTGCTGGCGGCGAACTCGTCGGCGGCCTGCCGGGCCAGCCGGGCGCCGGCGGCGTTCATCTCGGTCACCAGCGACTGCAGACCGTAGTCGCCCTGGCCGATCGAGGTGGCGGTGAAGGTGTTGGTGGTGGTGATGTCGGCGCCAGCGGACAGGTACTGCCGGTGCACGTCGAGCACCAGGTCTGGCCGGGTCAGGTTCAGCAAATCTGGATCGCCGGTGACGTCGCGCGGATGGTCGGTCAGCAGGTCACCGCGGTAGTCGGCCGGCGACAGGCCGGCGCCCTGAATCATGGTGCCCCAGGCACCGTCCAGCACCGCGATCCGGTCATTGAGCAGTGCCCGCAAGGCCTGGGTCCGGGCATCGGTTTCGGTTGCAACTGCAGTCACTCGACCATCCTCACGTTCGAGAGTCGAGGCACCCTTGGCTAGCTAGTCACGGCGAGCGTGGGGGCTCAGTGAGGTGCCGGCCCTTGCAGCGCCTCTCGTCGTGAGCTTCCAGGATACGTCATTCCCATGGCTGGCCAATTCACCCGAATGGCGTGGCAGCCAGCCGGCCGGGGTGAGCCGGGCGGTCAGGACGGCTGCCCGGCCGCCTGCACCCGGCCCTCGAACCGGGTGGACAGCACCACCGTCGAGCGGGTACGGGCCACTCCGCGGATCTGGGTCACCGCCCGGATGGCCTGCTCCAGGGCGCTGATGTCGAGCACCCGCAACTTCACCACGAACGACTCCTCGCCGGCCACGAACCAGCAGTCCTCGACCGCCGGCAGGTCCTCCAGACACTCGGCCACCTCGTCCGGGTTGGCGGTGTCGGTGAGGAACACCCCGACCAGCGCGCTCATCGAATAGCCGAGCGACTCCGGAGCCACCGCGGCGTGGTAGCCGGTGATGATGCCCTGCGCCTCCAGCTTGCCTACCCGCTCGTGCACCGCCGGGGCGGACAGCCCCACCGCGCGGGCCAGCTCGGCATAGGTCGCCCGGGCGTTGGCCCGCAGCGCGTCCAGGATCGAGCGGTCGACGGCGTCCATGGTGAAAGTCTGTCAGGCCGCCCGCCGGCGTATCACGTCCGGCGACCGGCTACTCCTGGATCGATGAAGCCGCGGGCCGGCAACGGTCGCCCGGCTTCTCCATCCATCACCCCGCGGAAGGGCAAGCAATGTCCCGAACCACCGCACTGCTTCAGTTGATCGCCCGGATCAACCCGGCGATCTGGGACGTCATCGTCCCGATGGGCCCGGTCCTGGTCGGCGAGCTGGCCGGCCGGGAACTCCTGGTCCGACCCGGCGCCGAGACGGCGGCCGACGAGCTGAACCCGCAACCACTGCCGCCGCGCGCCCACATCCTGCGGGCCAGCGCCGGTATGGCCGGCCGGCTCGCCGAGCTGGCGCTGACCAGCCAGGCGCAGAACGGCAACGGCGGAGAGCTGCTGCTGCGCGAGATCGACGACTGGTGCGGCAACTCGCCACGGCCGATCCCGTGGCCCTCGCAGTGGCCGTGGCCCTGGCCGTGGCCGATTCCGGACCCGGATCCGAACCCGTGGCTGTCGGCGGAGGTGCTCGCGGTGGCGGCGCTCACCCTGGCCGGCATCGCCGCCCGGCTGGACCCGCGCGATGCCGGCGAACTGCGGGATGCCTTCGACAAGGGCGCCGACCGACTGGCCGAGGCGGCCGTCTCGGTCACCGACCAGACCGGCTGAGCGCATTGCCCGGGGCCGGTTGCTTTGGCGGCCGGCGCCGGTTGCCGGGAGCTTTGGCAGCCGGCGCCGGTGGCCAGGACGGTTTGGCAGCCGCGCCGATCAGCCGACCGGATCGTCCACCCGGGCCGCGCCGAGCTCGCCGGTCCACCGGGTGATCAGCGAGTGCGGCACGCCGATGGCGTCCAGCACCTTGGCGGCCACGAAGTCCACCAGCTGCTGCACCGAGCCGGCGCCGGCGTAGAAGGCCGGGCTGGCCGGCAACACCACCACGCCGGCGTCGTGCAGGGTGAGCAGGTTGGTCAGCGTGCTCCGGGCGTAGGGCGTCTCACGGGGCACCACGACCAGCGGCCGGCGTTCCTTCAACGTCACGTCGGCGGCCCGCTGCAGCAGGTCCTTGGACAGGCCGAGCGCGATGCCGGCCACCGCGGCGGTGGAGGCCGGCACCACCACCATGCCGGTGGCCGGATAGGAGCCGCTGGCCGGCCCGGCCGCGAGATCCGTCGCCGTCCAGTAACGGGTGTCCGCCGGCTCACGGCCCAGCCACGCCGCCAGGTCGGCCTGCCAGTGGTTGTCCCGGAACGCGATGCCGGTCTCGTCCAGGATGGTCAGCCGAGCGGCGCGCGAGACGATCACATCGACCGGCAGGCCGGCGTCCAGCAGGCCGGTGAGCACCGCCCGGGCGTACGGCGTGCCGGACGCGCCGGACACCCCGACCAACCACGGCCGACGCGGCGCAGGCGTGCCGGACGCCTGATCGTCCGCTCCGCTCCTCGCTCGCTGTCGCTCGCTGCGATGCTCACTCATAGACCCACCCGGCTCTTCGCGCGAGCGCTCATCGCCCATTCGCTCCGCTCCTCGCTCGCTGTCGCTCGCTGCGATGCTCACTCATGGACCCACCCGGCTCTTCGCGCGAGCGCTCATCGCCCATTCGCTCCGCTCCTCACTCGCTATCGCTCGCTGCGATGCTCACTCATAGACCCACCCGGCTCTTCGCGCGAGCGCTCATCGCCCATTCGCTCCGCTCCTCACTCGCTATCGCTCGCTGCGATGCTCACTCATGGCCGCAGGCCGTGCACGAACAGGTCGGCCAGCGCGAACGCGAACAGCTGGATGCCGACGAAGCCGTTGGCGGTGAAGAATGCCCGGCTCACCCGGGACAGGTCATCGGCCCGCACGATGACGTGCTCGTAGGCAAGCACCACCGCGGTGACGGCAAGCCCCAGCCACCACAGCCAACCCAACCCCGCGGCGGCCCCGAACCAGGCGTAGCAGGCCACCGTGCCGACGTGGGTGACGGTGGACCAGCGCAGCGCGGCCGGGATGCCGAAGCGGGCCGGAAAGGACCGCGAACCGATCCGCCGGTCGATCTCGGCGTCCTGGCAGGAGTAGATCAGGTCGAAGCCGCCGATCCAGCTGCCCACCGCCAGCCCGAGGGCGGTGGCCGGCCAGGCGAACTGGCCGGTGACGCCGAGCCACGCGCCGATCGGCGCCACCGCCTGGGCCAGCGCCAGCAGGACCTGCGGAAAGTCGGTGAACCGCTTGCCGTAGGAGTACAGGATGAGCAGGGCGACCGCGAGCGGCGCCAGCAGCAGCGGCAGCCAGCCGAGCAGCGCGGCGCTGGCCAGGAAGATCACCAGCGCCACCGCGAAGCCACGCCAGGCGGCGGCCACCGACAGCGCGCCGGTGACCAGTTCCCGCCGTGCGGTGCGCGGGTTCAGCGCGTCGAAGCGCCGGTCCAGGATCCGGTTGCCGGCCATCGCGACGGTGCGGGCCGAGACCATCGCGACCACGATCAGCAGCAGCTGCCACCAGTGCACCGACCGGGACTGCCGCCACATCGCGGTAAACGCGGCGATCAGTGCGAACGGCAGCGCGAACACCGAGTGCTCGATCATCACCAGTCGCAGGAACAGCCGAATTCGGCCCGGAGCTGGCCGAGCTATCGCCGTTGACACGCCTTGAGTCTGCCAAAGCCGCACGGCCGGTCACGCCCGGCCGCGTCAGGCGATCCGCACGCCGGCCTGCGCCGAGCCCCTGTGCCCGCGGTCGAGCCAACCGCTGGAGGTGGCCGCGATGACCGCGGCGAGCTGGGAGGCAACGTTCAGCTTGGTGAGGATGCCACGCACGTGCGAGCGCACCGTCGCCTCGGAGACCACCCAGTCGGCTGCGATGTCGCGTACCGACTCGCCGCGGCACAGCGCCCGCAACGTCTCGGCCTCCCGTTCGGTCAGGGCCTCGAACGGCCGGAAGGCGCGCCGCTGAGCGGTTCGGTGGGCGGCCAGTTCGGCCAGCAGCCTCGCATGCTCAGCCGGATCCAGCGCGCGCACCGCCGGGTCGGCGTCCAGCGCCGCGCAGGCTCGCTCGAGCAGCGCCTGGAACCCGTCACCCTTGCGTTGGTAACCGATCGCGCCCCGTTCCAGCGCCTCGGCGATCCGGACGCGATCACTCACCCCGGTCATCAGCAGGACCGCGATGCCGTGGCCGACCAGGGGTTCGATGATGCCGATGCTGCTGCCGAAACTGCCCAGATCGAGATCGAGCAGGACCAGCCGCGGCCGGCTGTCCACCAGCGTGGCCAACAGCGCGGACGGCCGGTCGGGCGCCACCACGGCCGCCGGAACGCCCCGGGCGGTGAGCGCGGCCTGCAGGGTCTCGGCAATCAGCAGGTGGTCGTCCACCACGACCACGTCCGGACGGCTCAACATGCCTGTAGCTCCTGGGACATGACGGCAGCCGCGGGCAGCGTGAGCACTACCCGGACGCCGCCGCCGGGGCTGCCGGCCAGCTGCAGCGAACCGTGCTGACCGGCCATCGCCAGCGACGCGGTGTAGAGGCCCAGGCCGGAGCCGGCGGCGCGCGCATCGTTGCCCCGCTGTCCGCGCTGCAGCAACCGATCCAGTTCGGTGGCCGGCATGCCCGGGCCGTCGTCGTCCACGGTGATCGTCACCAGCGCGCCGGTCCACCGGGCGGCCACCCGGACCGATGCGCCGGGTGCATGCAGCCGGGCGTTGCTCAGCAGGTTGGCCAGCACGGTGGCGGTGGCCGTTCGGCGGGCACGGACCTGCAGGCTCAGGTTCGAGGTCTCCAACCGGCCACCGGACAGCCGGTGTCCGAGCAGCACCGGCTCCAGCGCATCGCCGAGCCGGAAGGTTTCGATCGGTTCGGCCTGATCCGGGTCCAGCACCCGGTTCAACCGATCCAGCTCGGCGACCATCAGCTGATGCAGCCGCTGCTGGCCGGCGGCCGCCGCCGGCCCGGACAGCAGTTCGGAGGCGCCCAGCACGCCGACCACGGCCGAGCGGGCGTCGTGCAGCCGCTCGAGTTGCCGCTGCTCGGCCAGCCGAAGCTGGCGAGCCGCGGCGTCCAGGCCGCCGGACAGCGAGAGCTGCCTGGTGCCGGTCGCCGCGTAGATCTCGCACAATTCGGTTGCCGCCGCGACGACTGTCAGGCCCGCCGCGACCAGCGCCAGGCCCGCCGCCGCGGTCAGCAGCGAGCCGGGCACCACGATGCTGATGCCGCGCAACGCCTCGCTCACCGCCATGAGGCACATCGCGGCGCCCGACCAGCAGACCGTCGGCTTGCCCGAGGCGCGTCCCCAGCGGCAGGTCACCATCGCCAGCAGCGCCCAGATCCAGGCGGCACAGCATTCGGCAACCATCCAGAACGGCGCCGAGTCCATCACCCGTCCGTCCGGCAGCGGCGCGAGGGCCAGCACCAGCAGCGCCGCCGAGCAGCCGATCAGGCAGTTGAGGGTGAGCGCGATCGGGCGGATTCCCGAGCGGACCGACGGACTGCGCCGGCCGGCCAGGATCAAACCGAACACGGGCGCCAGAATGACGATCTTGACGGCCGGTGCCGACGGCATGGTGCTCGACTGCAGCAGCGGGCCGAAGAAGCCGAGCAGCGTGGTGCAGCCGCCGAGCACAATCAGCGCGGCCGCCGAATAAGCCAGGGGCGCCTCACCGGTGAGCCGCCACCGAGCCATCCGCAGCGTCCCGGCGATCATGAACAGCGCCGCGGCACACCCGCGCGCATCCGAGCCGAGCACGACCTCGATCGCCGGTGCCCACCGGGCGCAGCCGGCCGCCAGTACGCAGCACAGCACGACCGCCGAGCAGGCGGCCAGGCACACCCGGCGGCGAAGGGACTGCGGAATCTCTGCTGTGAGAGGTTGGCGCCGATCGGCACCGACATACCCGCTTGTCACCTACCGCGATCCCCCCGGTCGCTCCGGGATCGGGACATCTTCACCCGGAGATCAGCTACGGGTGCACTTAACCGGAACCTGACTAGGGAGTCAATCCACCCGCTTAATTCGGGGCTAAAGTCCTACATCGCTCCGGCGGCTGGCTGCCGGGCTGCGTGCCGGCCGGCTCGATGATGGGGTACCTGCCGGGCTGGTTGCGGGGCGGGGAAGAACAGCGACCAGAGCAGGGCCATCGCCAGGACCGAGGCGCCTAGCGCGCCGAGACCTGCCGGCTGTTTGAGGAATACCAGGACGAAGCCGGCCTTCGGGATGCCCCGCAGCACCGAGCCGCGCACCATGGTCGGCGGGATCTGCCAGGCATCGGGCGTCGGGTTGGCATCGCCCTTGGTCCGGATCAACCCGGTCGCGGTTATCGAGACCACCCGGTGGGTGACCACGTCGGGCGTCTCGGACGAATGCCGGAAGGTGATGACCTGCCCCACCCGCGGCTGTCCGGCGGCCGGCCGGTCGATCACCAGGTCGCCCGGCCGGTAGCTGGGTGCCATCGACCCGGTGTGCACGACGTAGGCCCGGTACCCCTGGTGCGCCAGCACCGCGCCGGACAGCAGCACGGCGAGCAGCAGGCAGCCGGCGATCGTCATGGCAAGCCGGCGCACGGTTCGCACTGCCACCTCCTCTGCTGCTGCACCCGACCCACCGAAACGGGCGACGCGCACGGGCGACCGGGATCAGCCGGCCGCCCGTGCGCGAGGTCGGTCAGTTCCCTCAGAAGTTCTGAGCGTCCGGACGGATGCCGACCTGAGTGGCCACGATCTTGAACGGCACGTTGGCCCACTGCACGTCCTGGGTCTTCGCCTTGCCGGTCAGGCCGAAGGTGATGGTGGCCGCCGAAGCCTGGCCCGGCGAGAGGTTGCTGCCGAGCTTGATGGCACCCGGCACGCCGCACTCGGGTGCGGACTGCGAGCCGTTGTCCGGGCCGGTCGCGCGAGCCGAGCTGCCGCCGGTGCCATCTGCGTTGATGTGGCAGCCGGTGGCCGGGTCGGCCGCGACCTGCAGGTTGTAGGACTCGAAGCCGTAGCCCTGGTCGCTGACCACCTTGAAGTGCCCGTAGCCGCCGAGGCCGCCGCTGCTGTATCCGCCGTAGTTGACGTGGTTGGCACCGGTGAACTCGCCGTACGCCGCGCTGGTGGTGTCGAAGACCAGCCAGACGTCCTCGTTGCTGGTCGAGTTGTTGGTCGGGGTGTAGGTGACGCGCTGCGACCGGTCCTCGCCCGGATTGAGGCCCTGGAAGTTGAGGTTGGTGCCGGTGGTGTGCACCTCGAGGTGTCCCGACGTGGCGGTGAGGTTGCCGTCCTTGCTGTCGGTGAAGTACGCGCCGGTGGTGGACGCCGCGGTGGCCACCAGTGCGGCTGATGCGCACAGCGCGCCGACAAATCCGGCAACCTTGACCGTCTTCTTGCTGACCATGCATGTCCCCCTGAAGTCGTGGTCCCGCTGTCCAGAGCGCGGGAGCACGTCAGATGCTGCCGTGGGGGGCGGTGGGAGACCTCATCAGAATTGATGAGATTCGCCGCGGGCTGGATTCCCGTTTGCCCGTTTGCCCGTTTGCCTACAGGCCGTACTCGGCCCAGCGGCGCTCCACCAGGGCCAGCGTCTCGCCGTCCAGCACGCACTCGGCCGGCCAGCCACCGGGCCGCCGGTACCCCTCGGTCTCCCACTTGGCGGTGGCGTCGATGCCGAGCTTGCCGCCGTAGAACTGCTGGTAGGAGGCATGGTCGAGATGGTCCACCGGCCCGACGGTGTGCAGCACGTCCTGGGCGTAGTCAACGTTGCCGAACGCCCGCCAGGCCACCTCGGCGTAGTCGTGCACGTCGCAGTCGGCATCCACCACCACGATCAGCTTGGTGAGCGAGAGCAGGCCGGCGCCCCAGATCGCATTCATCACCTTGTGCGCGTGCTTGGGAAAGCGCTTGTCGATCGAGACGATGCAGCAGTTGTGGAACACGCCGGCCTCGGGCAGGTCGTAGTCCACGATCTCGGGCACCGAGAGCTTGATCAGCGGCAGGAAGATCCGCTCGGTGGCCTTGCCCAGCGGGCCGTCCTCCTGCGGTGGCCGGCCGACGATGATGGATTGGAAGATGGGCCGTTCCCGCATGGTCATGGTCTCGACCCGCAGGTACGGGAACGGCTCGACCGGCGTGTAGAAGCCGGTGTGGTCGCCGAACGGCCCCTCCGGCAGCCGCTGGCCGGGCTCCACCCAGCCCTCCAGCACCACCTGGGCGTTGGCCGGCACCTGCAGCGGCACGCTGAGGCAGTCCACCATCTCCACCCGTTCGCGTTGCAGGAAACCGGCGAACAGGTACTCGTCGATGTCGCCCGGCAGCGGCGCGCTGGCGGCGTAGGTCACCGCCGGCGGGCAGCCGAACGCGATCGCCACCGGCAACCGCTCGCCGCGCCGCTCGGCGATCGCCGCGTGCGAGGTGGAGTCCTTGTGGATCTGCCAGTGCAGGCTGACCGTACGGTTGTCCTGCTGCTGCAGGCGATACATGCCGAGGTTGCGAGCGCCGGTTTCCGGGTGCTTGGTGTGGGTCAGGCCCAGGTTGAGGAACACACCGCCGTCGCCGGGCCACGACTGCACGCCTGGCAGCAGATCCAGATCGACCTGCTCGCCGGTGAGCACAATCTCCTGGCAGGGCGCCTTCTTCACGTGCTTGGGCGGCAGGCTGCGCAGCTGCGCGGCCTTGCCGAGCGCCTCCCGGAAGCCACCGATGCCCTGCGGCAACTCCGGCTTGAGCAGCTCGGCGATCCGGGCGCCGATCTCGTCCAGGCCGGCCACGCCGAGCGCCCGGCACATCCGGGACTCGGTACCGAACAGGTTCATCAGCAAGGGCATCCGCCCCCGGCTGGGATTCTCGAACAGCAGTGCCGGGCCGTTGGCCCGCAGCACCTTCTGCACGATCCCGGTGACCTCGAGCCGCGGGTCAACCGGCACCGTCACCCGCTTCAGCTCGCCGGACCTCTCCAGCGCCCGGACAAAATCGGTGAGGTCGGTGTAGGCCACCGGGCAAGTATGTCAACCGCGCCGGCCGGGACGGCGAACCGACCGCCGCTAGGCTGCCGGTCAAGCTCAAGTTGACCTGGAGAGCCGGCCCGGCGGTTGGTCCCGATACGACCCGCCGAGGGTGCTCCGATGGATACGAAAAGCCTTGTAACGAAAGGTTGTCTGGTTCCCCCCGGGCAGTTTGGCCCTGTCACTACAACCGATCCTGCGTTACCGTGGCCACACGAGCCCTCGTGCCGGCTGGGGGAACCAGCGCGCGATCGTTCGTGGAAGACCGGGGGGCTTCCATGATGAACCAGATCCGCCGGCGTCAACCGGCACCCAGATCCCGCTCGATCGCCTATGCGGTGCCGCTCGTGCTGCTGCTCAGCCTGCTGGCCACGCCGCTCGCCGCTCGCGCCGCCGCGTTCGCTCCGGCGCTCACCCGGGCGCCGTACCTGACCGACCTGGTCGGCAACCACGTCAACGTCAACTGGGCGACCAACCAGTCGGCCACGACCGGATCGCTGCAGTGGGGGCCGGTCAGCGGCAGCACCTGCACGCTCGGCAACACCCTCACCGCCACCCGGTCCACCGTCACCGTGGGCACGGTGAGCGAGTACCAGTGGAAGGCCTCGCTGAACCTGCCGAGTTCGGGCACGTTCTGCTACCGGCCGCTGCTGGCCAGCACCGACCTACTCGCCACCAACAGCTCGCCGCAATTCCAGACCCAGGTGCCGGCCGGCAACAGCACGCCGTTCAGCTTCGACGTCCTCGGCGACTGGGGCCAGGTGGACAGCACCGGAGCCAGCGCCGATCAGGCCGCGCTGTACAGCAAGATCGCCGCCAGCGGCGCCCGGTTCGCGGTGTCGGTCGGGGACAACGGCTATCCGAACGGCAGCCAACTGAACTACGGCGACCTGCAACAGACCGGTCCGGACACCAGCGCCGTCTTCGGGCCCTCGTTCTGGACGGTGGCCGGCAGCACCATCTCGCTGTTCACAGCCGCCGGCAACCACGGCCTGAGCGGGTCGACCCACACCGACATCACCACCTGGACCGAGGACAGCGCGGTCGCCAACTCCGGCGGTCGGTACCAGAACGACGTGTACTGCTGCGTGAACGGCAGCAGTTCGGCCAACTATGGCAGCGAGTGGTACGCCTTCGACGCCGGGCCGGCGCGGTTCTACCTGCTGGATTCCGCCTGGGGTGATAGCAATGTGGGCACAGGATCGGTCTATGCAAACGATGCCGCCGCCCACTTCACGCCTGGCACAGCTGAGTACACCTGGCTGCTCAACGACCTGCAGAACCATCCGAGCTCGCTGAAGTTCGCCTTCTTCCACTACCCGCTCTACTCCGACAACCCTGACCAGTCGTCCGACACCTCGCTACAGGGACTGAACAATCTGGAAGGCATGCTCGGTCAGTACGGGGTGGACATCGCCTTCAACGGCCATGCGCACATCTACGAACGCAACCTGCCTAGCGCGCCCGGCATGCCAGTTAGTTACGTCACCGGCGGCGGCGGTGCCACCCTGCAGCCGATCGGGCCGTGCCATTCCTACGACGCCTACGGCATCGGCTGGTCACCGACCAAGCTGACCGGTAGCAGGTGCGGCGCCGCGACGGCGCCCACTGCTGCCGCTGGCGTATTCCACTTCCTCAAGGTCACCGTCAACGGCAACTCGGTCACCGTGACCCCAACCGATGAGACCGGTCGCACCTTCGACGTCCAGACCTACACCTTCTCCAACGTCCCGGACACCGTGATCGACAGCGCGCCGCCGGCGCTGACCAACTCCGGCTCCGCGACGCTGACCTTCCACTCCACCCGGATCCGCGGCGCCACCTACAGCTGCAGCCTGGACGGCGCGCCGGCGACCGGCTGCACCAGTCCGATCAGCTACAGCGGGCTCGGCTCCGGCGGGCATACCTTCTCCGTCACCGCGACCACCGCTGACGGCACCGACCCGACGCCGGCCACCGCCAGCTGGACGGTGGATGCCAGCCCGCCCAGCACGCCGACGAACCTGGCCGCGACTGCCCGGTCGGCCACCGTGGTCGCACTGAGCTGGACCGCATCCACCGACAACAACGGGGTAATCGGCTACGACGTGCAGCGCAACGGCACCACGATCGGCTCGACCGGCTCGCCGTCGGCCAGCTACCTGGACACCACCGCGGCACCGTCCACGACCTACTCCTACCGGGTGATCGCCCGGGACGCCGCCGGCAACGCCTCGGCGCCGAGCAGCCCGGCAACGGTGACCACGCCGGCCTCGACCGGGCTGCCCACGCTCGTGCAGAGCGCCGCGTCGTCCACCACCACGGTGACGCTGCCGGGCACCAGCGCGCCCGGTGACCTGCTGGTGCTCACCGCCGGGGTCTACACCGGCGCCAGCAAACCGATCACCGCGGTCAGCGACGGGCAGAACACCTGGACCAAGGCAGGCGCCTACTTCGTCGCCGGGCAGAACTCCGACGGCGAGCTGTGGTACGCGGCCAACGCCGGACCGGTCCGGACGATCACCGTGACCACCACCGCGCCGGTTGCGCTGCAGGTACAGGAGTTCACCAACATGGCCAATGCCTCGGTGGCCGACGGTGCCTCCGGCGCGGCGGCGACCTCGACCGCGGCAAGCTCGGGCAGTGTGACACCGACCGTGAGCAACGACCTGGCCGTCGGCTTCGCCGCGGGGCACGCGAACGCGCAAGCCATCACGGTCACCTCGCCGGGCTATGCGCTGCTGAGCCAGCAGAACACCACCAGCCCCAGCACGGTGTCGGTGGTCAGCGGCTCGCGGGTGCTCCCCGGCACCAGCGCCCAGGCGTTCACCGCCAGCTTCACCAGCAGCATGTACTGGGCGGCCGGCATCGCCCTGTTCAAGTCTGGTGGAACGCCGCCGCCACCGGATGACTTCTCCTTCACCGCCGCACCATCCACGGTGAGCGTGACCGCCGGACAGAACGCCACCAGCACCATCACCAGCGCGGTAACCAGCGGCAACCCGCAAACCATCACCCTCACCACCGCCGGCGCACCCACCGGCGCCACCGCCAGCTTCAACCCGACCAGCATCACCGCCGGCCAAACCTCCACCCTGACGCTGAACACCAGCGCCTCCACCACACCCGGCAGCTACCCGATCACCATCACCGGCACCGGCACCACCGCCACCCACACCACCACCGTCACCCTCACCGTCGCCGCCGTGCCACCACCGGATGACTTCTCCCTCACCGCCGCACCATCCACGGTGAGCGTGACCGCCGGACAGAACGCCACCAGCACCATCACCAGCACGGTGACCAGCGGCAACCCGCAAACCATCACCCTCACCGCCACCGGCACACCCACCGGCGCCACCGCCAGCTTCAACCCGACCAGCATCACCGCCGGCCAAACCTCCACCCTGACGCTGAACACCAGCGCCTCCACCACACCCGGCAGCTACCCGATCACCATCACCGGCACCGGCACCACCGCCACCCACACCACCACCGTCACCCTCACCGTCGCCGCCGTGCCACCACCGGATGACTTCTCCCTCACCGCCGCACCATCCACGGTGAGCGTGACCGCCGGACAGAACGCCACCAGCACCATCACCAGCACGGTGACCAGCGGCAACCCGCAAACCATCACCCTCACCACCACCGGCACACCCACCGGCGCCACCGCCAGCTTCAACCCGACCAGCATCACCGCCGGCCAAACCTCCACCCTGACGCTGAACACCAGCGCCTCCACCACACCCGGCAGCTACCCGATCACCATCACCGGCACCGGCACCACCGCCACCCACACCACCACCGTCACCCTCACCGTCACCGCCGGAAGCAGCGGGCCGGGGCTGGTGCAGGCTGCCGGCGCCACCGAGACCAGCAGCGCCACCACGCTGACGGCCACGCTGCCGGCGGCCAGCGGCGCCGGTCACCTGCTGGTGCTCTCGGCCAGCGTCTACACCGGCGCCACGAACCACCTCACCTCCGTCACCGATTCGGCCGGCAACGTCTGGCAAAAGGCCAACGCCTGGTCCACCGCCAGCCACAACTCCGATGGCGAAATGTGGTACGCCGCCAACGCGGCACCGGCCACCAGCGTCGTGGCACACCTGGCCACGGCCGCGACCATGGCGATCGAGGTCCAGGAGTTCTCCGGCATCGCCGCCAGCAACCCGCTGGACACCTCGGTGGGCGCCTCCAACACCGGCACGGCGGCGAGCAGCGGTTCGCTCACCCCGGCCGGACCTGGTGAACTGATGATCGGCTTCGTGGCCGGCCATGCCAATGCCCAGACGATGACGGTTACCTCCTCCGGCTTTACCCTGCAGCCGCAGCAGAACTCGACCGGCACCATCGCCACCGTGCTGACCGGCTACCAGGTGCTGGCGGGCACCGGCGCGACCACCTTCAGCGCCAGCTTCGGCACGGCCATGTACTGGGCATCCGGCATCGTCGCCTTCAAGGCGGGGTAAGGGCATCGTCGCCTTCAAGGCGGGGTCAGGGCATCGTCGCCTTGAAGGCGGGCCGGACATAGCAACCGGGCCGGGCGGCGATGGGGGCCTCGCCGCCCGGCCCGGTACTACCCCCGAGGGGTTACAGGCCGAAGGCGACCTGCAAATCCGGGGCCGATGCTGCGTTGTTCAACTCGGCCACGCCGGCATTGTCGTCCAACCACTTGGTCAGGCTGTAGTGGTTGTAGGAACCGCTCACCGTCCTGCCGTGCAGCCGCGGGTCGATCACGATGAACGGGACGTGGTTGCTCTGGCTGCCGTCGTCCTCGTCGAACGTGATCACGATGGTGAGCCGACCGGCCTGGTAGTCCGGACCGGCCTGCAGAACCGGAATCCAGCCAGCCAACCAGTTGTCGAACGTGCTCAGGCTGCAGTCGTGCGCGTCGTTGCACAGGTTGGGCGTGAGCTCACCGGTGGTGGGTAGCGTGCCGGATTGGATGTCGGAGAGCAGGTTGCCGCCCGACGTGGTGCCGCTCGGCACGTCGTTCGCCTTGCAGTTGGCTCGTTCGGTGCTGCCGGTCCAGTACGGCCACGGTCCGTGCCGCGGTGCGTAGCCGCCGGAGCCGCTGGTCTGGCAGTTGCTCTTCATGGACTCCTGGTAGGCGGTGGCCGTCTTGCCGGCGGCCAGCGTCTGATCGAAGACCGACTGGCCGGTCGGAACGCAGCCGGACGAGCCGACCGAGCAGTCCGAACTCACCCCGTAGGTACTGCCGCCGAAGATGGCCAGGTAGTTCGGCAGGCTGGGGTGCCGGATGGCGGCGTAGTTGGTGGCCTGGCCGTACTTGCTGGCCCAGCCAGCCATGTGCGGCAGCTGCAGGGCTTCCTGCCCGCTGTGGTTCTCGCCCACGATGACCAGCAGCTTGTGGCCGGTGGACGGCGGTGGCGGCGAGCTGGGTGCCGGCGAGGAACTGGCAGGTGCCGAGGACGTCGGCGGTGCCGAGGACGTCGGCGGTGCCGACGAGGTCGGCGGTGCCGACGAGGTCGGCGGTGCCGAGGAGCTTTCGCCGCCGGACGGGACCAGTTCGATCACCAGCTGCGTGCGGTGCTCGCTGCTGTCGCCGCCGCAGGACCACCGCACGTTGCTGTCGGTGCCGGTCACGAAGGTGTAGTCACCGGAGTCGGTGATGGCCGAGGTCACGTCGGCCTCGGCGTAGTCGCCACCGGAAACCGGCCCGGTCTCGCCCACCGGAGGGCTGTCGAAGTCGGGCAGCGGGGCGTTGTCCCAGGTGATCGTGTCCTCATCCCAGGCGCCGCTGGTCAGCCAGATGTTCGCTCCGGCGGTGGACGAGCTGCCGGCCCAGCACCGGAAGGTGGCGCCGGTGACCGACATGTCCGCCGGGATGTCAACGTGGAACTGGAAGAAGCCATACGTTTTCGGGCTGTTGTCCATGCCGATCCACCGGGCGCCGCCGGAACTGGTGTCCGGCTGGCTGGAGTTGACCGAGGCCGCCTGGCTCGCCTGCACCGTCAGCGCGGTGTTCGCACCGGCCGAGGTGACGTGCAGCTGGAAGGCAACGAAGGCGGCGGCCAGCAGCGTGAGGGCGACGACTGCCGTTCTGATCAACCGGTTGGGCAGGACGAACCGGTTCTGCATACATGCTCCAATCAGGCGCGGTGGAGTTCACCTGGCCAAATCTGGTCGTTTGACTGATCGCGGCGTCCGCTCGGCACGGTCCGGTCCTCCGCTGTATGCCGGGGGCCGGCCGTTGACCGCTACCCCCACCGGTCACCGAGTGCCGGCCGAAATCGGCCGGCCCGTTCGCCTTCGCTTTCCCGGTCTACCCCAGTCATCGCCGCCGGGGCAAGAACAAGCCAACAATGCAGCACAAATCAAACGCCAGAAATTATCTGAATTTAGCTTGATGTTGAAAGCGATTCTTGCTGGCCGACGGATGATCGCCGGTCAGACAGCTCTGAGTCAGTTCAGTCCGGCGTAGGAGTGCAGCCCGGAGATGACAATGTTCACCACGAAGAAGTTGAACGTCATGGCGGCGAATCCGAGCAGGTTGATGTAGGCCGCCCGGCTGCCCCGCCAGCCGGCGGTGGCCCGGGCGTGCAGGTACATCGCGTAGATCACCCAGGCGATGAACGCCCAGGTTTCCTTGGGGTCCCAGCCCCAGTACCGCCCCCAGGCGGCCTCGGCCCAGATGGCACCGAAAATCACTCCGGCGGTGTAGATCGGAAAGGCGAAGGCCACCGTGCGATAGGCCGCCTTGTCCAGCGAGGCAGCCGCCGGCAGCCGGGAACCGAAGCCGGTGAGCCGGCCGGCGCGTCCCCGCTCGTACCGGGCCCGGACCAAATAGAGCCCGGTGATCGCGGCCGAGGTCACCAGGATGCCCTCGGCGGTGGCGATCGAGGAGACGTGGATGGCCAGCCAGTACGACTGCAGTGCCGGGACCAGCTTCGAGGCCTTGGTGTAGAGGGTGCCGGCCAGGAACATCAGCACCAGCACCGGCATCATCACGAACAGGCCCAGGTAGCGAAGTTGCGGCATCCGGGTCAGCGTGGCCAGCCACGCGACGGTGGCGACCAGCGCCACCACCAGGGTGAACTCGTACATGTTGCCCCACGGCACCCGGTCCACCGCGATGCCCCGGATGGCCAGCGACGCCAGGTGCAGCAGCGCGGCGATGACGGTCAGCGCAACCGCGCACCGCCCCCAGCGCCGGCCCGCGTCGGAGCTGCTCGCGACCACCCCGGAGCCGTACGGACGCTGGTCACTGCCGCTGCCGCCGACCAGGGCCGGCGTGCGGGCCAGTTGCCCGGCCGGCACCCGCTCGGCGGGCACCCGCTCGGCCGCCGGGCTGGTGCTGGCGATCCGGCCGTTGCGACCGAACGCGTACTCGCCGGTGTAGGCGACCACGGCCAGCATGTAGGTGCCGGTGGCCACCGTCCACAGTGATTCCGACAGCGAGGCCAGCTGGGTGTTGATCGCCATGCTCAGTCCCTTCCCGCCCCGACCCGGTCATCGGCCCGGTCCTCGGCCTGCCCGGCCGGCGCCGATTCCAGCTCCTGTGCCAGCCGTTCGAGCAATGCGGCGAACTCGGCGGAGAAGTTGCCGGAGTCGTTGCGGGCCAGCCCGCCCACCGCGATCAGACTACCCGGGCCGTCCGCGCCGGCCGGTTGCTCGGGGTCGGCGGTGATGCGCAGCCACAGCCGGCGCCGCCGGACCGCCAGCGAGCCGAGCAGGCCGAGCACCATCAGCACCGCCACGATCAGCAACAGCAGCTGGGTGGGATCGTGTGAGACCTGCAGGCTGGCCCACTGCCGGTAGCCGTCGAAGCGCACCGTGGTGCCGTCCGGCAGCTTCAGCGTCTGGCCGGCCGTCAGGTTCTGCGCGCCGACCTGCTTGAGCTTGCCGGAGGCGATCGCGTCGGCGTTCAGGCTGTACACCGACTGCGGCTGGCCGGTCGGGTTCAGCGTTCCGGTGTAGGCCAGTACCGCCAGCACCGGGTTCTGCGCCACCGGCGCGACGGAGCTGACGATGCCGCCGTGCACCACCGGCGTCGGAGCGAACACCGCGCTCAGGCCGAGGTCGGTACCCGGCTGGGTGTCCGCGCCGGGGAAGGAGAACGCTCCCTCGCTGGTGTACAGCTCGTCCTCCGGCAGGAATGCCTCGGTGTCGGTGATCGGTGCCTTGCCGGGACGGGTGATGGTGACCGTGGGCGCGAAGCCATGGTTGATCAGGTACACCCGATCGCCCTGGGTGCGCAGCGGATGGTTCACCGTGATCGCGTCGTGCCGAGGGGACCCGTTCAGCCCAGTCGAGTAGGTCACCTCGGCCCGGAACTGCTCGGCGGTACCGTCCGGCCGGTAGCTCGCGGTGAAGGAGTCGAGGTTGTCGATGCAGAAGTTCGCCAGCGCGCCGTTGTGGACCAGCCGACCCGAGTGGAACGTGTCGTAGGAGATCGGCCGGTTGCAGAATCCGGTGCCCTCCACCGAGACGATCGAGCCCTGGTAGCTGTTCAGCTTGCCCATCGCGACCAGCACCAGCGCCAGCAGCAGGCAGACGTGGAAGACCAGGTTGCCCGCCTCGCGGCTGTACCCCTTCTCCGCCGAGACCGCTAACGCGCCGCCCGGCTCTTCCCGGACCACGGTCCGCCAGCGCGGCCGGAGCTCCCGGCTGGCCCGGTCGGCCAGCTGGTGTGGCTGCAGCGGGCTGGTCAGGCTGCCGTTCTCGGCCAGCCGGCCAAGATGCCGCGGCGCCTGGATCGGCTTGGCCCGCAAGGCTCGGGCGTAGACCGAGATCCGTGGCAGCAGGCAGCCGATCAGCGAGGCGAACAGCAGCAGGTAGACCGCGGAGAACCAGAACGAGCCGAACACGTCGAAGGCGCCGAGCCGGTCCAGCAGCCGGCCCCAGGCGCCGTGGCTGGCCAGGTAGGCCTGCACCTTGGCCGGGTTGAGCGGCCGCTGCGGCAGCAGCGAGCCGGGCACCGCGGCCAGCGCGAGCAGGAAGAGCAGCACGATGGCGGTGCGCATCGAGGTCAGCCGCCGCCAGAGCAGGCGGCCCAGGTAGCGCGGCGTGCCGACCAGCCGCGTGCCGCTCATCGCTCGCTCCGCAAGCGTCGCGTGCCGCTCATATGCCCGACCCGATGCCGGTGCCGGCGAACTGGACCCGCAGCTCGTTCATCCAGTGATCCCAGGTGCCGGTGAGCAGCAGCACGCCCATCACGATCAGGATCGCGCCGCCCACCTGGCTGACCAGCCGGGCGTGCCGGCGGACCACCCGCAGCGCGCCGCTGACCCAGCCGAGGCCCAGTGCCACCAGCAGGAACGGCACGCCCAGGCCCAGGCAGTACACCGCTGAGAGCAGCGCACCCCGGCCGGCGGTGGCCTGGCTGGCCGCGAGGGCGTACACCGCGCCGAAGGTCGGGGTGAGGCACGGGGTCCAGGCCAGCCCGAAGGTGAGGCCGAGCAGCGGGGCGCCGAGCAGGCCGGCCGGCGGCAACCGGTGCAGCTTGAACTCCCGCTGGGCCGGTCCGAACCGGCCGAGGAAGACCAGCCCCAGGCCGATGGTGATGACGCCAAAGACCCGCTCCAGCGCCAGGTGGTGCACCGCGATAGCCGAGCCCAGGCTGCCGAACAGCGCGCCGGTCGCCACGAAGATGGCGGTGAAGCCGAGCACGAACAGCAGCGCGCCGAGCAGCATCCGCCGCTGCCGGCCGCTGCGCTGATCGGTGCCGGCCAGGCCCGCGACGTAGGACAGGTAGCCCGGCACCAGCGGCAGCACGCAGGGTGAGAGGAAGCCGAGCACGCCGACCAGCAGCGCCACGCCAGCCGCCGGCAGCAGCGAGCCGTCGGTCACCGTATTCGAGAATCCACTTGCCAGTACGACCGATCCGCCGAGCATCGCTACGCCTCACCGACCAGCTTGGTCAGCACCGGCTCCAGGTCCTTGGCGAAGACCTCCTGGGTGTAGACGGCGGCCACCCGGCCCTGCTTGTCGATCAGCACGGTCGCCGGCAGCGCCACCAGCGGCACGTCGCCCAGCTGCAGCGCGCTCTTGGCCGGCTCGTCGTACACCACCGGGAAGGTGATCTGCTTGGCCTGCAGCCACGCCTGCGCGCCGGACTTGCTCGGATCCTTGACGTCCAGCCCGACGAACTGCACGCCGGCGGCCCTGCGGCTGCGATAGATCGAATCGAACTGCGGCGTCTCGGTCTGGCACGGCGGGCACCAGGAGGCGAAGAAGTTCAGCACGACCACCTTGCCGCGGTCCTGGCTGAGCCGGTAGTCGCCACCGCCGATCAGGGTGCCGGTTACCAGGCCGGCCTGCTTGCGGTCGGCAACCGCGATCAGGCTGCCCTTGCGGTTGCTGCCGGGATAGCGGTACTGGTTGCCCGCGGTCTGGTCCACCGCGTTCTTGCCGACCCCGCAGCCGGCGAGCAGCGCGGCGAGCAGGACGGCGGCCAGCAGGGCAGCAATCACTGCCCGGCTGCCTCGGCGGTCGGCTCGCGCGCTCACCCCTCCAGTGTGCGGCGTGTCTTGTACCACAGCGACGCCCGCCCCGGATCCTGAGCACGCGCTGTGGTGGGGATGGCCCTACCTAGGCGCCGGTCTGCCGGCCGATGGCGTTCGAGCTGCGTCCGGCCGGCTCGGAGTACCCGACTCCGACCAGGTCGTCGCCTTCGAAGGTGAACGAGGTGAGCGAGGCGAGCGAGCACTGCCGGTGCCGCGGGTCGTGCCACAGGTGCTTGCCCTCCAGGTAGCGGCGCAGGCACACGATGGGCAGTTGGTGGGAGACGCACACCGCCTCGTGGCCGGCCGCGGCGTCCCGGGCCGACAGCAGTGCCGCATGCATCCGCTGCGCCACCTGCCGGTACGGCTCGCCCCAGGACGGCCGGAACGGGTTGCGGTAGTACCGCCAGCTGGCCGGATGCTTGAGCACGCCCTCCGGCCCGTTCACCCGCTTGCCCTGGAAGACGTTGGTGGCCTCGGTCAGCCGCTCGTCGATCGCGACCGGCAGGCCGAGCGCGGCAGCCAGCGGTGCGGCGGTCTGCTGCGCCCGCTGCAGCGGCGAGCTGACCAAGTGGCGGATGTCGTGGCCGGCCAGCGCGGTCACCGCCTGCTCGGCCATCCGCCGGCCGGCCTCGGACAGCTCGAAACCGGGCAGTCGGCCGTAGAGCACGCCGTCCGGATTGCGCACTTCGCCGTGCCGCAGCAGGTGAACGGTGGTCGTCATGCCGGCGGCACCGCCGCCGCGGCTCCGCTGCTCGCTTCGCTGTGATGCTCGCTCATGCGGGCCGCTCCGCCGCCGCGGCGGCCCGGGCGGCGACCGGCAGCGCCTCGGCGATCCGGCCGATCGAGGTATCGTCGTGCGCCGCGCTGACGAACCAGGTCTCGTACGCGCTCGGTGGCAGGTACACCCCGGCGTCCAGCATGGCGTGGAAGAACGGCCCGTACCGGAACGTCTCACTGGCCTGCGCCTGCTCGAAGTTGGTCACCGGCTCGGCACCGAAGAACACCGAGAACATGTTGCCGGCGTACTGCAACCGGTGCGGCACGCCCTCCTTCTCGAGCGCCTCGCAGGTCAGCTGGCCGATCACGCCGGCGGTCCGGTCCAGGCAGGCGTACACATCTTGGTCGGCGGCCCGCAGGCTGGCCAGCCCGGCCGCCACCGCCACTGGATTGCCGGACAGGGTGCCGGCCTGATACACCGGCCCGGCCGGCGCCAAGTGGCTCATCACGTCGGCCCGGCCGCCGAACGCCGCCGCCGGCAGGCCGCCGGACATCACCTTGCCGAACGTGTAGAGGTCGGCGTCCACCGGATCGATGCCGTACCAGCCGGCCGGCGAGACCCGGAAGCCGGTCATCACCTCGTCCATGATCAGCAGCGCGCCGTGCTCGGCGGTGATCCGGCGCAGCGCCGCGTTGAAGCCCTCGGCCGGTGCGACCGTGCCCATGTTGCCGCAGGCGGCCTCGGTGATCAGGCAGGCGATGTCGGCACCGTCGGCCGCGAAGGCCCGCTCGACCGCGGCGATGTCGTTGTAGGGCAGCACGATCGTCTCCGAGGCCTGCGCGCCGGTGACGCCCGGAGTGTCCGGCAGGCCGAAGGTGACCACCCCGGAACCGGCGCTGGCCAGCAGCGCGTCCACGTGGCCGTGGTAGCAGCCGGCAAACTTGACCACCTTGCGCCGGCCGGTCGCGCCGCGGGCCAGCCGGATGGCCGACATGGTGGCCTCGGTGCCCGAGTTCACCAGCCGCACCTGCTGCACCGGCGCCACCCTGGCCACGATCTCCTCGGCGAGTTCGATCTCACCCTCGGTCGGGGTGCCGAACGACAGCCCGGCCGCCGAAGCACGATGCACCGCCTCGACCACCGCCGGATGGGCATGGCCGAGGATCATCGGCCCCCAGGACGCGACCAGGTCCACGTAGTTCCGGCCGTCGGCGTCGGTCAGGTACGGCCCGAAGCCGCTGACCATGAACCGCGGAGTGCCGCCGACCGCCCGGAACGCGCGTACCGGCGAGTTGACACCGCCCGGAGTGACCTGTTGCGCGCGGCTGAACAGTTCGGCTGAGATGGCTGCCTCGGTCACCGCTCCAGTCTTCCGCATCGGCCGGTCACCTGGCCGAGGAGGTGCTGGCGCACGAGTTCTCGTTTGTTACGCGATCGGTGTAAGACAGCCTTTACCTACCAAAGGGTACGTAGCAGACTATCGATGTTAGCTATCATCAGCGTCGTGCCGGGCATGGCGTGGCAGCACGGAGGTTGAACCGATGAAACTCACATCACTCGTAGCCCTGGTGGCGGTCACTGCCGGCTGCCTGGTCGGTCTGGCGGGCCCGGCCGGAGCCGCTCCATCGGCTAACCCGACCGCCCGCTTCACCGCCCAGGCCGAAGCCGCCGGCCTGACCGCCGCGCAGGCCCACTCCCTGCAAAGCCGGGTCGATGGCTACCTGCGGACGGTCGGCGGCACCCAGGTCAGTGCCAACAAGATCGACCTCGATGGCACCGGCGAACTCGTCCTCGCCGCGCCGGGCCTGGTCACACCGGCGGCAACCTGCTACTCCGGCGACATGTGCGTCTGGAGCGGTCAGAGCTACACCGGCGACTTCATGTCGAAGTACGTCTGCTCGCGGTTCAGCATGCCGTGGGCCACCACCGGTTCCTGGCGCAACAACCAGTCCAGCGGGACCCGGGCCCGCTTCTACGACAGCAACAACAACCTCTACTACACAACGCCTGCCGCTCCCAGCCACGACACGTCCTACAACTGGGTCTCGGTCTTCTCGATCATTCCCTGCTGACCTCGGCAGCTACGCCGGATCAGCACAACCCGGCGACCCATGGCATCAAGCCCGAGCCGACCCTCGGTCTCCCGCAACTTGCGCAGACCGGGGGTCAGCTCGTGCAGCTCGACGAAGCCCAGCTTGGCATAGAACGGCCCGTTCCAGGGCACCTCGGCGAACGTGCACAGGGTGATCTCGGCGTAGCCGTGCTCGGCCGCCCAGGCACAGGCCGCCCGCACCAGCTCGCTGCCGCGGCCCTGCCGCATGCAACGCGGCCGGACCGACAGCCCCTCCAGGTGTGCCCGGCCGTCCACCACCTCCATCCGGGCATAGCCGGCCGGCGGGTCGCCGCTGACCAGCAGCGCGGTGGCGTTCCGCAGCTCCTGCACGCTGGCCGGCGGCGGCGTTTCACCATAGCCAGCAACGGCAAACAGCCGATCGGCGGCCTGCTCGAGTTCGACCAGTTCGGCCAGCTCATCCGGCCGGGCCGGCCGGATCGTCCGATCGGGTTGCTCGTCCGGCGGTGGCCGTTCCTCCGAACGAGCGCGATCGAGTCGTTCCTCGGGCTCGGCCGGCTGAGCGTCCACCCGGCGGCTGGCCGCCCAGGCACCGAGCGCCGGGATTCCGGCCACCAGCAGCAGCGCCACCAGCCAGGCCAGCGCGTGCGTGGCACCGCCGCCGAGCAGGACGTCGGCCAGCCAGCCGAGCAACACCAGCGCCGCGAGCAGGCCGGCCGTGCGATAGCCGGGACGCCGTGCCGGCACGCCTCAGCTCGTCCCGAGCAGCAGCGCCGCCTCGTGCGCCCAGTAGGTGAGGATCATCGACGCGCCGGCCCGGCGGATGGACAGCAGCGTCTCCAGGATGATGCGTTCGCGGTCCAGCCAGCCCCGCTCGGCCGCCGCCTCCACCATCGCGTACTCGCCGGACACCTGGTAGGCGGCGACCGGCAGCGGGCAGCGGTGGGCCACCTCGGTGAGGATGTCCAGGTACGGCAGGGCGGGCTTGACCATGATCACGTCGGCGCCCTCGGCCACGTCCAGCGACACCTCGGCCAGCGCGTCACCCAGCCCTCGTGCCGGATCCTGCTGGTAGGTCAGCCGATCACCGGTCAGCGAGGAGTCCACCGCCTCCCGGAACGGGCCGTAGAAGCCGGAGGCGTACTTCGGCGCGTAGGCCAGCACGCCGACGTCGGAGCGGTGGGCCTGGTCCAGCGTCCGGCGCACCATGCCCACCTGGCCGTCCATCATGCCGCTGGTGCCGAGCAGATCCGCGCCCGCCTCGGCCATCGCCAGCGCCATCGCGGCGTACCGCTGCAGGGTCGCGTCGTTGTCCACCGAGCCGTCCAGCGACAGCACCCCGCAGTGGCCGTGGTCGGTGAACTCGTCCAGGCACAGGTCGCCCATCAGCACGGTGGCGTCGCCGAGCTCGAACTTCAGCCGGGCCAGGCCCTGGTTCAGGATGCCGTTCGGGTCGTCGGCGCCGGAGCCGGCCGGGTCCTTGCTCAGCGGGATGCCGTAGAGCATCAGGCCGCCCACGCCGGCCTCCACCGCGGCGATCGCCGCCTTGGCGAGGGAGTCCATGCTGTGCTGCACGACGCCGGGCATCGAGCCGATCGGCCGCGGCTCGCCAGCGCCCTCGGCCAGGAACATGGGCAGCACCAGGTCCTGCGGCCGCACACTCACCGAGGCGGCCAGCCGGCGCAGCGCGGCGGTGCGGCGCAGCCGGCGCGGCCGGGACGTCGGGAAGGCGGGCAGGGCGGGCAGTTCGGTCACGCATCCAAACTACTCACGGGGGCCCAACCACCGGCATGATGCTGCGCATGCTGACCGACATCGAACGGCACGCGCTGGACGCCCTCGACGAGCCCGCGCTGCGCCGGAACCTGCTCGACCTGCTCGCGGTGCCGAGCATCACCGGCAGTGCCGCCGAGTCCGAGCTGCTGCACACCCTCGCCGGCGGGGCCGAGCGGCTCGGTCTGGAGGTGGACCTCTGGCAGCCGGATCTGGCCGAGCTGCGGGCGGAGCCGGACTTCCCCGGCACGGAGGCTTCGCGGGACGAAATCTGGGGCTTGGTGGCCAGCACCGAGCAGCGGGACGGGCCGACGGTGATCCTGCAGGGGCATGTGGACGTGGTACCACCCGGAGACCTTTCGGCATGGCCGGCCGACCCGTTCGTTCCCCGGCTGGACGGCGACCTGGTGCACGGCCGCGGTGCCTGTGACATGAAGGCCGGCGTGGCGGCGAACCTGGCCGCGCTGGCGGCGCTGCGCACCGTGCCAATGCATGGCCGGATCGCGCTGCACCTGGTGGCCAGCGAGGAGGACGGTGGGCTGGGCGCGTTCGCCACCCTGCGCCGGGGTCATCGCGGCGACGCCTGCCTGATCCCGGAGCCGACCGGGCTCTCCCTGATCACCGCCAACTGCGGCGCGCTGACCTTCGAGCTGCTGGTGCCGGGTGCGGCGGCGCACGGGTCGATGCGCACGTCCGGGGTCAGCGCGATCGAGAAGTTCCTGCCGCTGTTCACTGGCCTGCAGGCGCTGGAGGCGTCTCGGAACGCCAATCCAGATCCGCTGCTGGCCGGCTATGAGATCGCCGCGCCGTTGTCGATCGGGCAGGTTTCGGCGGGTGATTGGCCGAGCACGGTGCCGGATCTGTTGGTAGCGCAAGGCCGGTACGGGGTGCTGCTGGATGAGGATCCCGCCGACGCTAGAAGGGCCTTCGAACAGCGGGTGGCCGAGGTGTGCGACGCCGATCCGTGGCTGCGGGATCATCCGGCGCGGGTGCGCTGGACCGGCGGGCAGTTCGCCAGCGGCCGGCTGGCGGCCGGCCATCCGCTGCGGGACGTGGTGGCCTCGGCGCACTTGGACACCACGGGCGGCGCGACGGGAGAGCGCGGCGCCCCGTACGGCAGCGACCTGCGGCTGTACGCCGGCGCCGGCATTCCCACCCTGCACTACGGCCCGGGCGATCCGGCCGACGCGCACAGCTCACACGAGCGGGTGTCGCTGGCCGAGACCGTGCAGACCGCCCGGACCCTGATCGTGGCGGCGCTCCGGCTCACCGGCAGTTCGGGTTAGGGCTATCCGTCAGCGAGTGCCGGCCGTCCTAGAAGCACTCCACGAGTTGTAGCCCATACGGCTGGGACGGCCTCGAAGATCGATCAGGTGAGCTCTCGCCAGTCCAGTCATCGTCCAGAAAGCCGGATATTCTCGGCGGCACCCACGCCGTTACGGCGCATCTGGCTTAGGGGGTCTGATGGCAGTTGCTCGGCGGGTTCGGTCGCGCTGGCTCCCAGGGATTCACCGCTGTGGTGTTAGCCCTATCCGTCCTGGCCGTGGCGCCTTCGGGATCGTCCGGCAGCACAGCTCAAGCCCTCGTGGTGGCTCCTGGCAGCGGTAGCGGAGAGGGCGGTTCCAGCGGTGGCGGCACCGGAGGCGGTGGCGGCGGAGGCTGGTAGCCACGGCCGCGAATCAACTGGGCAGGGCAGCCGCAGGCCGACCTTCAGAAGGATTAGCCGTGAGAACGACCGATCCTTCTGAAGATCGCCAAGCTAGAGACAGCCTGAACTAGCGAACGGTACGACTACGAGATGAACGTGACGGGCGACGGGCCGGTGCGGCGGCGGCCTTCTCCCGCTCCTCGGCTGCCCGCTGCACCGCGAACTCGGCCAGTGCGTCGATCAGCGCCGGCACGCTGGCGGTCTCCGGCTGCACGTCCACCCGCAACCCGAACTCCGCAGCCGTCGCCGCCGTCGGCCGGCCCGATGCAGGCCACCACGGTGCGGTTGTGCGGCTTGCCGGCGATGCCGACCAGGTTGCGCACGGTCGAGGACGAGGTGAAGCACACTGCGGAGAACCCACCGGACTTGATCGCGTCCCGGATCTCGGCGGCCGGCGGAGCGGCCCGCACCGTCCGGTAGGCGGTCACGTCGTCGATCTCCCAGCCGCGCTGGCGCAGGCCCTCGGCGAGGGTCTCGGTGGCGATGTCGGCACGCGGCAGCAGCACCCGGTCGATCGGGTCCAGCACGTCGTCGTACGGCGGGAAGTCAGCCAGCAAGCCCTCCGAGGACTGCTCGCCGGACGGCAGCAGCTCCGGGCGGATGCCGAAGGCCCGCACCGCGTCGGCGGTCTGCTCGCCCACGCAGGCGATCTTCACGCCGGCGAAAGCCCGGGCGTCCAGGCCGAACTCCTCGAACTTCTCCCGCACCGCCTTCACCGCGTTGGTTGAGGTGAACACGATCCACTCATACCGGCCGGTGACCAGGCCCTTGATCGCCCGCTCCATCTGGGTCGGGGTGCGCGGCGGCTCGACCGCGATGGTCGGCACCTCCACCGGCACCGCGCCGTAGTCGCGCAGCCGCTCGCTCATCGCGCCGGCCTGCTCCTTGGTGCGCGGCACCAGGATCTTCCAGCCGAACAGCGGCCGGGACTCCCACCAGGCCAGCTTCTCCCGGCTGGCGGCCGCCTTGCCGATGATGACCACCAGCGCACCGTGCATGCCCGCGGCGGCCAACCCGGCCTCGCCGAGGGTGCCGTTCACGGTCAGCTGGCTGGTGGTGGTGCCGGCACAGGTCACGGTCAGCGGCGTGTCCGGCTTGAGCCCGGAGGCCACCAGCTGCTCGGCCACCGAGGCGACCTCGGCCGCATCGACGGTGAGCAGCAGGGTGCCGGGCGCCGAGGCGAGCGCCTCGTAGTCGGCCGGTCCCTGGCGCAGGTCGGCCTGGGTATGCAGCGCGCCGACCGAGACGCCGGCGTAGCTGCTGGTCACGGCGGCCTCGGTGAACGCCGGCACCACCTCGAACGGGACGACCGTGCGAGCGACGGCGAGGGCTTCCTTGGCCACCGCCTCGCTGGCCAGCGGATCGCCGGCGAGTACCCGGGCCACCTGGCTGCCCTGCCGGGCCTCGGCCAGCACCGCCTTGGCGGTCTCGGCCGGCGTCGCCTCGGCGGCTCGGATGTCACCACCGATCAAGGCCCGCACCGATTCCGGCACGGCGGCATCCACGAAGGCCACCTCGGCGGCAGCCAGCGCCTCGGTGGCGCGTACGGTCAGCAGGCCTGCGTCGCCGGTACCGGTGCCCACGAAGGTCACCCGGCCCCCGGACTTGCGCGCGCGGGTCATCTACGAACTCCCCATCATTCTGTTCGCGCCGAGTTCGATCAGCTCGGCGGCAAGCCGCCGGCCGATCTGCTCGGCAGTTTCACGTTCGCCGGTCGCCGAGAGTCGAACGGCGTCCCTGCCGTCGATCGCGGTAACCGATCCCCGTAGGAAAATCTCCTCCTGGCCGTCATCACCCTCGGTGACCTCGGCCAGGGCGCCGACCGGAGCCGAGCAGCCGGCTTCCAGGCCGGCCAGCAGTGCCCGTTCGGCGGTGACCGCGGCCCGGCAACCGGGGTCGTCCAGGCCGGCCAGCAGCTCCAGGGTCGCGGCGTCGCCGGCCCGGCACTCGACGGCCAGCGCGCCCTGGGCGGGCGCCGGCAACACCTGGATCGGGTCCAGCGGCTCGGTGACCAGCTCCATCCGGCCGAGCCGGCGCAGGCCGGCCATGGCGAGCACCACGCCATCCAATTCGGTGCCGACCTTGCCCAGCCGGGTGTCCACGTTGCCGCGGATCGGCACGATCTCGATGCCCAGATCCAGCGCCCGCAGCTGCGCGGCCCGGCGCGGCGAGCCGGTGCCGATCCGGGCACCGGCCGGCAAGTCCAGCAGGGTCAGCGAGTCCCGGGCACACAGCACGTCGCGTGGATCTTCGCGGGTCGGTACCGCGGCCAGCGCGATGCCGTCGGCCGGCGCGGTCGGCAGATCCTTGTAGGAGTGCACCGCGACATCGATGGTGCCGACCAGCAGCGCCTCCCGCAGCGCCGAGACGAACACCCCGGTGCCGCCCAGCTGGGTCAGCGGGGCTGCCGATCGATCGCCCTCGGTGCTGACCAGCACGGTCTGCACATCGACGTCCGGCTGCCGCTCGGCCAGCGCGTCGACGACGAGCTGGGTCTGGGTCCGAGCCAACAGGCTGGCCCGGGTACCTACCTTCAGGGTGCGGGTGAGCGTCACTCGGTCACCTCGCCGGAGGCACTCAAATCCGAGGCGGTACCGGCAGAAGGCTCGTCCGGCACGGCCAGTCGCTCGTCCGGCATGCTCAGCCGCTCGCTGGACTCCACCACCCGGCTGACCGCGGTCACCGAGTCCGGCCGGGCCGGATCCAGGTCGAACAGCTGGCGCAGTGCCTCGGCGTAGGAGTTGCCGTCCGGCGTGGCGGCCAGCTCCTTCACCCGCACCGTCGGGGCGTGCAGCACCTTGTCCACCGCGCGGCGCACCGCGCTGGCCAACTCGGCGCGGATCGCCGGGTCCAGGCCCGGCAGCCGGCTGTCCAGTCGGAGCACCTCGGCGTCTACCACCTGGGCGGCCCGAGCCCGCAGCGCGGTGACGGTGGGCGCGACCGCGAGCACCTGGCGGTGGTTGAGGTATCCGCGCAGCTCCTCGGCCACGATGGCGTCGGCGGCGTCGATCTCGTCCTGGGACACCATCGCGCCGGAGTTCCGCAGCACCTCCAGGTCGATGTACTGCACCCCGGGCAGCAGCGCCACCGCCGGATCGACGTCGCGCGGCAGGGCCAGGTCCAGCACCACCAGCGGCCGGCCGTCGCGCGGGCAGGATGTCGGTTGCCTCCACCACCACGCCGGTGGCGCCGGTGGAGGAGATCAGCACGTCGGCCTGCGCGATCTCGGCGGCCAGCCCCGCCAGGTTGCCGGAGCGCGCACCGATCGAGCCGGCCACCCGTTCGGCCCGCTCGGGGCTGCGGTTCAGCACCGCGGCATCCACCTGACCGCCGTCGTGCAGCCGCTGCAGGCTGGCCGCGGCCAGCGCCCCCATCGAGCCGGCGCCGACGATCACGAACCGCCGGCCCGCCAGCTCGCCGTCGAACTGCTCGGCGGCGTGCCGCAGCGCGACGGCCACCACCGAAGCACCGACCCGGTCGATGCCGGTCTCGGCGTGCACCCGCTTGCCGACCCGCAGCGCGGTCTGGCCGGCCTCGTGCAGCACCTTGCCGACGGTTGCCGCCTGGATCCCCGCCGCGTAGGCGCCGCGCAGCTGGCCGAGGATCTGCGACTCGCCGACCACCATCGAGTCCAGCCCGGCGGACACCCGCAGCAGGTGCTCGGCGGCGGCCTCGTCGAAGTGCACGTAGAGGTGGTCGCCGAGGTTGTTCAGGTCCATGCCGGCGGTGCGGGCCAGCACTGCCGGAGATGTGCGCGACCGCCGGGTGGAAGCGCGCCACGTCGGCGTACACCTCGACCCGGTTGCAGGTCGAGAGCAGCATCACCTCGGAGATCGACTCGCCGCGGTGCAGCTCGTCGATCACCTTCTCCAGCCGGCTCGCCGGCACGCTGGCCTGCTCCAGCACCGTCACCGGCGCGGAGTGGTGCGACAGCCCGACCACCAGCAACGTCATCGGTTCACCGCCAGCGAGCCGTCACCGCGGCCGGACTTGCGGTTGTCGTGGAAGGACAGGATCTGCAGCTCAGCCGCCAGATCGACCTTCCGGACGTCCACGTGCGGCGGCACGTTGAGCACCGTCGGCGCGAAGTTGAGGATCGAGGTGACGCCGGCGGCGACCAGCCGGTCGCAGACGTCCTGGGCGGCGCTGGCCGGCACCGCCACCACCGCGATGGCGATGTTGGCCTCGGCCACCACCCGGTCCAGGGAATCGATGTGCTGCACGGTCAGCCCGCGCAGCTGGGTACCCACGATGGCCGGGTCGGCGTCCACGATGGCCGCGATCCGGAATCCGCGCGAGGCGAAGCCGGCGTAGCCCGCCAGCGCCCGTCCCAGGTGGCCGAGCCCGATCAGGGCAACCGCCCGGTTCTGGTGCAGGCCCAGGGTCTTGTTGATCTGCTCGGTCAGCACCGCCACGTCGTAGCCGACCCCGCGCACGCCGTACGAGCCGAGGTAGGACAGGTCCTTGCGCAGCTTGGCGGAGTTCACCCCGGCCGCCGCGGCAAGCGACTCCGAGGACACGGTGGCGGTGCCGGTCTCGCCGAGACCGACCAGGGCGCGCAGGTAGACGGCCAGCCGGGCGACCGTTGCCTCAGGGACGGCCCGCGGCTCGCTCGCCTGATCGGCGGCAGCCGAGCGCTGGTCAGACGAGGTGCCGACCGCGTTCAGGCCTTCCGGCTGGGCGCTCAATTTCGCTCCCTGGGCTGGTTCGCCTGCTGCCGTGCCGGGCCAGACAGCTAGCCCCTCGCACGGGTAGCGCAACCGTGTGGTATTGGAGTGGACGACGTCGAACGTACGCCCTTGTGAAGGCATTCACAAAATCGCTGGGCGGTGTGGTATAGGGGCATGTGTCAGCGTTCCAGCGCCCGGCGGAACCGGTCCTCCTCCAGCCGCCAGTAGCCGTGCTCGGCACCGTCGATCAGGATCACCGGCACCCGCTCGGAGTACTCATTGGCCCGCTGCCGGTCGGCATCGACGTCGAGCAGCCGCAGTGCGAAGCCCAGCTCGGCGGCCAGTTCGGCCAGCCGCGCCTCGGCGTCGGCACACAGGTGGCAGCCGATCCTGGTGATCAGGGTGACGTCATGGTCGGCGGCGGCCATCAGCCGCTACCGCCGGCTGGCTCGCTGCCGAGCTGCCACTTCATCACCTTGCCGGTGGCCGTGTGCGGCAGCGCGTCCACCTCGATCAGCCGGCGGGGCAGCTTGAACCGGGCCAGCGACCGCCCGGCCTCGGCCAGCACCGCGTCCGGATCCAGCACCGCGCCGGGCTCGGGCACCAGGTAGGCCACCAGCTGCTCGGAGTCGCCGTCCGACTGGCCGAGCACGGCCACCTCGCGCACCCCGGGCAGCCGGGCCAGCACGCCCTCCACCTCCGCCGGATAGACATTGAAGCCATTGACCAGCACCAGGTCGGACCGGCGACCGACCAGGTAGTAGTCGCCGTCGTCGTCGGCAACCGCCAGGTCGCCGGTGGCGAACCAGCCGTCCGGGTCCGGGCCGCCGGCACCGTCCGGCCAGTAGCCGGTGAACAGGTTGGGCCCGCGTACCTCGAGGTAGCCGAGGTCGCCCGGCTCGGCCAGCTCGCCGTCGGACTCGACCAGCCGGACGTCCACCCCGGGCAGCGGGCGGCCCACCGAACCCGGCTTCGGCGGCAGCCAACCGGCGCCACCCGGACCCGGCACCAGGCTCAGGGTGACCACCGGAGCCGCCTCGGTCAGCCCGTATCCCTCGTACAGCCCCACCCCGACCTCGGCATACCGGCCGACCAGTTCGGCCGGCAGCGGTGCCGAGCCGGACAGCGCCAGCCGGACCCCGGCGAAACCGGCGGCGAAGTCGGGCTGATCGGCCCAGCGGCGGAACTCCTCCGGAGCGCCGACCACCACGCTGGCCCGCGCGGCAGCCATCGCCTGCAGGCTGCCCGCCGGGTCGAACCGGGTGGCCACGGTCAGGCTCGCCCCGAAATGCAGTGCCATGCCGAGGCCGGCGTTCAGGCCGTAGACGTGGAACAGCGGCAGCGCCAGGAACACCCGATCCTCGGACGTCGCCGGCGGCGGCGACAGCGCGGCCACCTGGGCCAGGTTGGCCAGCAGCGCCCGGGCTGGCAGCATCGCGCCCTTGGGCCGGCCGGAGGTGCCGGAGGTGTAGAGCAGCACCGCCAGCTGCTCGCCGGTCCGGCCGGGCTGGTCCAGCCGTCGATCGCCGGCGGTGTCGAGCAGGCCGGCCACCGTGTCGAGTTCGTCGTTGCCGGCCTCGGCGGCCAGCAGCAGCCGCAGGCCGTCGTGCCGCTGCCGCAGCTCCCCGGCCGAGGCGACGGCGGCCACCGAATCGGTGATCAGCAGCCGAGCGGCCGAGTCGGCCAGGATGTGCTCCAGCTCGGGCAGCGTGTAACCGGGATTGATCGGCACCACGACCAGGCCCGCCTGCAGCGCGGCGAGGTAGCACAGCACGAACTCCACCGAGTTGGCCGCCTGGATCGCTACCCGGTCGTCGGGCCGCAGGCCGGTGTCGGCGAGCGCAGCCGCCAGCCTGGCCACCCGTTCGGCCAGCTGCTGCCAGGTCAGCTCCCGCTCACCGTCGGAGATCGCCGGCTGCGCCGGCCGGGTGGCGGCGGACTGCCGCAGGAGTTCGGCGAAGGACGCCGGCGGAGTCACGTCACTCCCCTCCTCCACCCTGGCATCGCCCGGCCAGGCCTGCATGCTACCGACCGCGGACGAAACGTTGGAAAGTGGGCGTGGGGGGTGTCGGCTCGGGTACTGCCGGGTACCGTCGATGCGAACGGGGGAACCACCACCGGAAAGTATTGAGCGTCGAGGGAGCGGTTCTTATCCGATGAGCGTTCCCGGCCACCCCTGGTCGCCCGGACGCGGCAGTTGGCGCGCGCTCTCCGTCTTGGTGGCGGAGGCGCTGGTCGGGCTGCGCCGGCCAGCCCTTGCCGGTGCCGCCGGAATGCTGGCCGAGGCCTTCGACTCGCCCGCGATCAAATCGACGTTGCAGCGCCCCTCGGTCACCTCCGGCTCCATCGCTGAGAGCACCGACTCCAGCACCTCCAACGAGCAAGCGACCGCGAAGATACCGGTCGATCCGGAGGACGCGGCGCCGCCGGTCCTGAACGGCTCGGCCGACATCGATGCCGAGCACGCCGAGACCTGGGCGCTGGTGCGTGCGGTGCAGAGCGGCGACGGGGAGGCGTTCGGCAGGCTCTACGACCGCTACGTGGACCAGGTCTTCCGGTTCATCTACTACCGGGTGAACGACCGGGCGCTGGCCGAGGACTTCACCTCCGAGACCTTCCTGCGGGCGCTGCGGCGGATCTCGACCATCAACTACCAGGGCCGCGACATCGGCGCCTGGTTCATCACCATCGCTCGCAACATCGTCTTCGACCACACGAAGTCGGCCCGGTTCCGGCTGGAACTGTCCACCGCCGAGACGGTGGAGACCGGCGACCTGGCGGCCAGCCCGGAGGCCGCGGTACTGGCCCACCTGACCAACACCCGGCTGCTGACGGCGGTGAACGAGCTGGGCGAGGAGCAGAAGGAGTGCATCGTGCTGCGCTTCCTGCACGGCCTGTCGGTGGCCGAAACCGCGGCGGTGATGGGCAAGAACGACGGCGCGATCAAGGCGCTGCAGCATCGGGCGGTGAAGCGACTGGCAAGCATGCTGGCAGACGAGCTCGGCTGAGCGGGCGTTCCACCCGGTGGGCGAACCGAACACTCCGCCCCGGATCGCGGGTGGGAAACTCGGCACAAGCTACTGGCCAGTATCAAGTAACGGCTGCAGCCAGGCTTCGTTGAACGATCGACGGCCGCCGAGAACTCGGCGAGTGGCTACCCGAATATGACGCCGGGTGGTTGGCAAACAGGAGGAGAGCGAATGGGCGCGGGCAAGTTCTCCGCGGGTTCCGGCAATCGACGCACGGTCGAGTCGGAACTGGTCAGCCGGCTGCGCCGGTTGCCGGTCGGCGAGCTGCCAGACCCTCGGTTCAAGGCGGAGCTGCGCTCCCAGTTGGTCTCGATCACGCCGCGCATCGTCGCCGAGTCACCGCCGGCAACTGGCAGCGGCCAGGCCAAGCCCGTCGCCGTCCGCCGATTGGCGGTGTTTCGCCGGCCGCTGATCGCGTTCACCGGTGCGGCCTGTGTGCTGGCGCTGCTGCTCGGCATGGCGGTGTGGATGGCGCACGGCGCGCTGCCGGGCCAGTCGCTGTACGGCATCAAGCGGGCCAGTGAGAACTTCCAGCTCTCGGTCGCCGGTTCGGACACCAGCAAGGGCACGAAGTACCTGAAGTTCGCCAGCAGCCGGGTGCACGAGTCGAGCAAGCTGGCCGGATCCAGCCAGGCCGATCCGCGCACCGCCTCGCTGGTGGCCAGCGCCCTGCGCAGCGCCGATTCCGACGTTCGCAGCGGGGTGCGGCTGCTCACCGATACCGCGGTGGCCCAGACCTCGGCCGACCCGCTGACCAAGATTTCCAGCTGGCTGAGCGGGCAGCGCACCCAGCTCGCCGCGCTGGCACCGCAGCTGTCGGCCGGCCCGGCTCGCAGCCAGGCCCTCTCCTCTCTGGCACTGCTGCAGCAGGTGGCGGTGCGCACCAGCCAGCTCAAGGCAGAGCTGGGCTGCAGCTGCCTGTCCCAGGCCAACGCCGATGAGCTCGGGCCACGTCCGTGCCCCAGTTGCACCACCAAGCGGCCGAACGCTCCCGGCTTGCCGGGCGGTGGCCCGTCCGGCCTGCCGTCGCTGCCGACCGGCCTGCCCTCGTCGGTACCGGGTTCGGGGGCGCCGAGCCTGCCCGGCCTGGGCGGCTCCGGCGGTGCGCTGCCCACCGGCACGCCCAGCCTGCCCGGCGGGTTGCCGAGTGGCCTGCCCAGCGGGGTGCCTAGCCAGCTGCCCAGCTCCCCGGTCTCGGTGGGCAGCAGCGGCGCCTCGGTAGGACTGCCCGGCATCAGCATCAGCGCCGGCCCGGGTGGGATCAGCATCTCGGTCGGCCCCACGCTGCCCTGACCGGTCAGTCCCTCGGCGGAACAGCACCGTCGTGCCGCGCACTCCACCGTCAGCGGCCGCGCCTCCCGCGATCGCACTGCGACAAGCTCGACACTGGCCACCGGCTGCGGTGAACCACGACCAAGGCATCCATCGCATCGTGGCAGAGGAGCACATGACGCCCCCGAGCAGTGTCGTCGTCTATACCGACGGAGCCTGCAAGGGAAACCCCGGGCCGGGCGGATGGGGCGTGTGGCTGCGCAGCGGCGTACACGAACGCGAGCTGGCCGGCGGTGCGGAGCTGACCACCAACAACCGCATGGAGCTCACGGCTGTCATCGAGGGGCTGCGGGCACTCAAATGGCCGTGCGAGGTAGTGGTGTACACCGACAGCCAGTACGTGCGCCAGGGCATTACCGAGTGGATCCACAACTGGAAGAAGCGCGGCTGGACGACCGCCGACAAAAACCCGGTCAAGAACGATGACCTGTGGCGCGTGCTGGACGTCGAGGCAGCTCGTCACCAGGTCCGCTGGCAGTGGGTGAAGGGCCACGCCGGCGACGAGGGCAACGAACGGGCGGATGCGCTGGCCAACGCAGGCGCCGCACGATATGGCCGAAGCTGAGGTTGACGACGCGTTACTCCAGTAGCAGACCGCCCTGGCCCCGGCCAGGACGGATTCTCGGCGGCTCCGATGCGGCTACCTCCCGCTCGGGCCCGGTGCAGCCGTCCGGGTCGGCTGGCTAGGCTGGTTCGGTGCCTGCCAGCTCGGTCGGATCCGCGGCGTATGAAATCGAGCAGGCCCTCACCGTGCCGGCCAATCCGCACGCGGCGGCCTTCTTCGACGTCGACAACACGATGGTCATCGGCGCCTCCATCTACCACTTCGCGAAGGGGCTGGCCGCCCGCAAGTACTTCTCCACCGCGGACCTGCGCCGGTTCCTCTGGCAGCAGCTGAAGTTCCGGGCCGGTGGCGAGGGCCCGGACAACATCAGCAAGGCGCGCGAGTCGGCGCTGGCCTTCGTCGCCGGCAAGTCGGTGGCCGAGATCGTGGCGATGGGCGAGGAGATCTACGACGAGATCATCGCCGCCCGGATCTACTCGGGCACCCGGGCACTGGCCCAGCAGCACCTGGACGCCGGCGAGCGGGTGTGGCTGGTGACCGCGACGCCGGAGGAGCTGGCCCGGGTGATCGCCCGGCGGCTGAACCTGACCGGAGCGCTCGGCACCCGCGCCGAGGAGGCGGACGGCCTGTTCTCCGGCCGGCTGATCGGCGACCTGCTGCACGGTGAGGCCAAGGCGGCCGCGGTGCGCGAGCTGGCCGAGCGGGAGGGCCTGGATCTGGCGCGGTGCACGGCCTATTCCGACTCGATCAACGACCTGCCGATGCTGACGCTGGTCGGCCACCCGGTGGCCGTCAACCCCGACTCCGCGCTGCGCGGCGAGGCCCGCCGGCGAGGCTGGCCGATCCGGGACTTCCGCAGCGGGCGGCGGGCGGCACGGATCGGCATTCCGGCCGCGGTCGGGCTGGGTGCGCTCGCCGGCGCGGTGCTGGCGGGCGTTGCCCTCGGCAGGCGGCGCGCCCGGGCGTAGCCGCGGGCGGCCGACCACCGAAACGACTCAGCGCCAGACCGAGCGGCGCTGCATCAGCAGCCGGTACAGGTTGGACTGGATCTGCTCGCGCACCCGGTCGGTCAGCTCGAACACCAGCATCGGGTCATCGGCGGCCTCCGGGCCGTACTGGGCGGTCTCGATCGGCTCGCCGAACTCGATGTACCACTTGCTCGGCAGCGGGATCAGGCCCAGCGGCCCCAGCCACGGAAATGTCGGGGTGAGCGGAAAGTACGGCAGACCCAGCAGCCGGGCCAACGTCTTGGCGTTGCCCAGCATCGGATGGATCTCCTCCGAACCGACGATGGCGGTGGGAATGATCGGCGCACCGGTCCGCAGCGCCGCCGAGACGAACCCGCCGCGGCCGAAGCGCTGCAGTTTGTACCGCTCGGCGTACGGCTTGCCGATGCCCTTGAAGCCTTCCGGCCAGACCCCGACCAGCTCACCGGCGCCCAGCAGCCGCTCGGCGTCGGGATTGCAGGCCAGCGTGCTGCCGGTCTTGCGGGCGAACTCGCCGAGAACCGGGGTGCGGAACACCAGGTCTGCCCCGAGCATCCGCAGGAACCGGTGGTCGGGCGTCTCGTCGTGCACCGCGAGGGCGGTCATCACGCCATCCAGCGCCCACAGCCCACCGGCGTGGTTGGCCACCACCAGCGCGGCGCCGTCGGCCGGCAGGTGGTGTACGCCGAACACCTCGGTGCGGAACCAGTGTTGGTAGAGCTGGCGGGCCAGCGGCAGCACGGCCGCCTCGGTGAGCTCGGGGTCGAAGCCGAACTCGTCCACCTGGTAGTCCCCGGTCAGCCGGCGGCGCAGGAAGGCCAGCCCGGACGCTACCGCCCGTTCCCAGTCGGACTCCGGCACCGGCTCGGCGTGCTCGGGTTCGGGCTGCTCGCGGCCGGCGTGCAGCGGGATGACCTTGGCCGGTTCGCGCTGCGGCTCAGCCATGCCGTGCCTGCCTGGCGGCCAGCTGGGACGGTTCCGGCGCGCCGGCCGGATCACCGGCCGGCACTCGCAGCAGCCGGGCCAGTCGCTGCTGGGCGGCCGTCACCAGCTCGAGGCTGATCAGCCTGTTCCCCGGTCGCCCGGTGAGCATCGTCTCGAACGCGGCGGCGGTGTCGTAGCTCGGCAGGTAGCCGAAGTCTTCCTTCAGCCGCCGGTTGCTGACCACCCGGCCGAAGCTGAGGAACTGGGTCTGCTCGGGGGAGAAGTCCACCACGCCGCGGCGCCGGATCGCCCGGCCCACCGCTGCCGCCGCCGGCAGCGGCACCGCGACGGCCAGCTTGCCGGCCCGCCGGATCGCCTGGCTGAGCAGCAACACCCCGTCGCCGGCCACGTTGTAGATGCCCGGCCGGTCCGCGGTGGCGGCCATCCGGAGCACCTCGATCGCGTCTATCTCATGCACCAACTGAAGCCGGGGGTCGAAGCCGAGCGCGGTGGGCACCACCGGCAGCTGGAAGTACCGGGTCAGCGGCGTGTCGATGTAGGGCCCGACGAAGTTGGCGAACCGCAGCGTGGTGACGGCGACGTCCGGCCGGCGGCGGCAGAAGCCGCGCACGTAGCCCTCGACCTCGACCGCGTCCTTGGCGTAGCCGCTGGCCGGCAGCGCCCTGGCCGCCATGTCCTCGGTGAAGACCGCCGGATCGCGGGCGGAGGCGCCGTACACCGCGGTGCTGGACTTGACCACCAGCCGGCGTACCGTCTCGGACTTGCCGCAGGCGGCGAGCAGCTGCATGGTGCCGATGACGTTGAGTTCCTTCATCGGCGCCCGGCCGCCGGCGCGGTGCGGAGTTGCGGTCACCGAGGCGTGTACCACGGTGTCCACCGCGGCCTGGCCGATCACCTTCGCGATCAGCGGGTTGCGAATGTCTGCCCGGACGAACTCGGTGCGCCCGAGCAACTCCTGCTCGGCGCGGGCCGGCGGCGAGGTATCCACGCCGATCACCCGATCGATCCGGGGATCGGCGGCCAGCCGACCGGCCAACCGGCAGCCCAGGTAACGGCTGACCCCGGTCACCAGCACCACCCGTGTCATGACCACCCCCAAGGCCGCGCACCGCACCGGCACCGGTGCGGTGTCAATCCGATCCTAGGTGGGGCCTGCGCGCGGTGCGCGGCGGTCCTCCGGCCAGCTCGGCCGGAGGAGTCGGCTACTTCTTGTTGCGGCGCTGGACGCGGGTCTTCTTCAGCAGCTTGCGGTGCTTCTTCTTGGCCATCCGCTTGCGCCGCTTCTTGATGACAGAACCCATCTCACAACCCTCGCTAGCCGAAACTCGAAAAGGACCCAATTGGCGACGACGGTCGAAGTCGCACGCCTCGGGCACACCCACTTATGCGCCATGCCCGTGTCACTTCGGGCCAGCCTACCGTGCTGGCCCGCGGCGCCCTGCCGCCAGCGGGTCCGTCCGGCTCCGGCTGCCTCAGCCGGCTTCGAAGAACGCGCCCTTCAGGTAGGCCTGCACGGCTTGTTCGGGAACCCGGAACGACCGTCCGACCCGTACCGCGGGCAGCTCACCGGAGTGCACCATGCGGTACACCGTCATCTTGGATACGCGCATGACGGCAGCCACCTCGGCCACCGTCAGGAAGCGCACCTCGCGCAGTCCTTCGGAGGACTTACTCATGCGTCACCGAACCTTCGGCACGCGACAGTGAGCCGGCTTCCCCTCCGGCAACCTGACACGCACGTGCTGGGTGCGAGAGTATCGGTACCCATGGTGCTCCTGCGATAGATGTTCTTCACGAATTGAGGACGATTTCCCGCACTATCGGCGTGGCACCCACATTTCTGCAGGTCCGCAGCCGAATGCCCTCACTCGGACGCCCGGCCGAGTTCGGCCGAGCGCAGGCTGGCCGCCTCGATGGCGGACAGGAACGCGGCCCGCACGCCGTGCCGCTCCAGCTCCCGGATGGCCGCGATGGTGGTGCCGGCCGGCGAGGTGACCGCCTCCCGCAGCCGCACCGGATGCTCACCCGAGTCGCGCAGCATCACCGCCGAGCCGACCAGCGTCTGCACGATCAGCTGCTCGGCCAGCACTCGCGGCAACCCCAGCAGGATGCCGGCGTCGATCATCGCCTCGACCAGGAAGAAGAAGTACGCCGGGCCGCTGCCGGACAGCGCGGTCACCGCGTCCAGCTGCGACTCCGGCACCCGGACCACCTTGCCCACCGCGGACAGCAACCGCTCGGCCTGGGCCAGGTGCGCCTCGTCGGCCCGGGAGCCGGCGCAGACCGCGGTCATCGCCTCGTCCACCAGGGCCGGCGTGTTCGGCATGCAGCGCACCACCGCCGGCCCGGCCGGCAGCGCCTGCTCGATCCGGCTGGTGGGGATGCCCGCGGCCACCGACACCACCAGGTGCTCCGGACCGATGTGCTTGGCCAGCTCGACCAGCAGCTCGTCGATGTCCTGCGGCTTGACCGCGACCAGGACGGTCCGGCTGGCCCGCACCGCCTCGGCCACCGACACCACCGGCACGCCGTAGCGCTCGGTCAGCTGGCGGCCGCGGTCCGGGTAGCGCTCCACCACCCGGATCTGCTCGGCGGTGTAGCTGCCGCGCAGCAGCCCGGACAGCATTGCCTCGCCGATCTTGCCGCCACCGATGATGGCCAGTTGGGTTGCCTCGGTCATGGCGTTCATTCTGTCAACCCGGTGCGGCCGGTACCTTCCGATTATCTACAGGCCGCCGCCGGCGCCAGTACGGCCAACCGACACAGGGCACACCGTGCCACTGCCGGCGCGGATCGGGGTGCGGAATGCTCTCGCTATGGACACCTTCGCCACCCTGCTGGAGCGGGACCGCCAGGCGGTCCAGCTGACCATCGAGCTGGCCGAGCAGGCCGACCCGGCCGATGCCGACCGGCCGACGCCGTGTGCCGGCTGGGACCTGGCCCAGCTGATGGCACACCTGACCAGCCAGCAGGTCGGCTTCGCCGCCGCGGCGCGGGGAGCCGGCGCGGACCTCGCGGTCTGGGGTCCGAGCGACCTCGACTACCGGGCTGCCGCCGAGGATGCGCTGGCGGCCTTCGCCGAACCCGGGCTGGCCGAGCGCCGCTTCGACCTGCCCGAGATCCGATCCGGCGGCGGCTTCCCGGCGCCGATGGCGGTGAGCTTCCACTTCATCGACAACGTGGTGCACGCCTGGGATCTGGCGGTCACGCTCGGCCGGCCGGTGCCGGTGCCGGACGAGCTGGCCCGGGCGGCGCTGCCGGTCGCCCGGGCGGTGCCGACCGGAGCCAGCCGGCACCAGCCCGGCTCGGCCTTCGCAGCGGAACTGCCGGTGCCGGACGGAGCGAGCGCGCTGGAGGAGATCCTGCTGCTGCTCGGCCGCGACCCGGCCTGGCGGCCGCCAGCGGAATAGCCGACCTGGCGTAATAGCCGGCCTGGCGGTATAGCCGACCTGGCGGAATAGCCGGCCTGGCGGGTCGTCACCGGCTGAGCCGGCTCAGCCGATGGCGTCAAGCCGACGCAGGATGACGCCCTCCCGCAGCGCCCACGGGCAGAGCGAAAACTCGGTGACACCGAGGGCCAGCATCGCCTGCTCGGCCACCACCGCACCGGCCAGCGTCTGGTGCGCGCGGGCCGGCGACACCCCGTCCAGCTCGGCCAGGTCGGCGGCGGCGATCCGCGAGATGAAGCCGATCACCTGCCGCAGCCCGTTGATCTGCAGGCTGCGGGCGACCCGGGGCCCGGCGCTGGACGGCGCGGCGCCGGCCAACCGGGCCAGCGTCCGGAAGGTCTTGCTGGTGGCCACCACCCGGTCCGGCTCGCCGCCGGCCAGCAGCTTGCGGGCGGGCTTGGCCAACACGTCGGCGGCGTAGCCGCGCAGCTTCTCCACCGCAGGCCGGGACGGCGGGTCGCCCTCCAGCCGCTCCCTGGTCGAGCCGGCCGGCGCCGAGCGGCACCGACAGCGCAACCTCCGGCACCTCGTCGGTGCCCACGCCCAGTTCCAGCGAGCCGCCTCCGATGTCCAGGCAGAGCAGCCGCCCGGCGCTCCAGCCGAACCACCGCCGCACCGCCAGGAAGGTCAGCTGGGCCTCCTCCTCGCCGGACAGCACCTCCAGGTTGACCTCCGCCTCCTGCCTGACCCGGTCGAGCACCTCGGCGGAGTTGCCCGCATCGCGCACCGCCGAGGTGGCGAAGGCGAGCAGCTCGTCGCACTCCAGCTCGGCCGCCTGCCGCCGAGCGCCGAGCGTGGCACCGACCAGCGCATCGGCACCCTCGATGGCGAGATCCCCGCGCTTGTCGATGTGTTCGGCCAGCCTCAGCACGCTCTTGCGAGACAGCTGCGGAGTCGGCTGGGCACCGCGGTGCGCGTCCACCACGAGCAGGTGGACCGTGTTCGAACCAACGTCCAGCACACCGAGCCGCATGTCCGCCACGCTAGCGGGCGACTACAGTCGCCGCTGTGGCACACCGAGTTCGCGAACTTCCCGTCCTGCAGCCGAGGGACCGCGAGGTCCCCCTGGACTTCACCGGAGAGTGGATCGAGTTCGTCGATCCGGCCAATCCCGAACACCGCATCCGCGCCGACCTGACCTGGCTCTGCTCACGCTGGACCTGCATCTTCGGACGCGGCTGCCACGGCGTGCTGGAGGGCCGGCCGGACGACGGCTGCTGCAGCCACGGAGCGTTCTTCTCCGACGACGAGGATCTCGACCGGGTCAAGCAGTACGTCAAGGAACTCACCCCGGAGACCTGGCAGTACGCCAAGGTGGGCAAGAAGAAGGGGATCACCGAGCGGGACTCGGTGGGCGAGGACGAGGACCGAATACGTACCCGCCGGGTGGACGGTGCCTGCGTGTTCCTGAACCGGCCGGGCTTTCCGGCCGGCGCCGGCTGCGCGCTGCACGCGCTGGCGCTGCGCACCGGCCGGCACCCGCTGGACACCAAGCCCGAGGTGTGCTGGCAGCTGCCGGTACGCCGGGAGCAGGAGTGGGTCACGCTGCCCGACGACACCGAGATCCTGCAGTCCACGGTGGCCGAATTCGACCGGCGTGGCTGGGGCGAGGGCGGCCACGACCTGAACTGGTACTGCACCTCCTCGCCGGAGGCGCACGTCGGCACCGAGCCGCTGTACCTCAGCTACGGCCCGGAACTGGCCGCCCTGATCGGCCAACCGGCCTACGCCGAGCTGGCCCGGCTGTGCGAGCGGCGGCTGGCCCAGGGGTTGATCGCGCCGCATCCGGCGACCGTGGTGGCCACCGCCGAGGCGATGCTGGCCGAGACCGAGGACTAATACGAAAAGTGGAGCGATCCGGCCATCGAGCCACCGGATCGCTCCACTTCGATACGACGGCGCTAACCCTCGAACTTGTAGCCCAGGCCGCGCACCGTGAGCAGGTACCGCGGGTTGCTCGGATCCGGCTCGATCTTGGCGCGCAGCCGCTTGACGTGCACGTCCAGCGTCTTAGTGTCGCCGACGTAGTCCGCGCCCCAGACCCGGTCGATCAGCTGCCCCCGGGTGAGCACCCGGCCGGCGTTGCGCAGCAGCAGTTCCAGCAGGTCGAACTCCTTCAGCGGCAGCGAAACCGGCTGGCCCTCGACCGCGACCGTGTGCCGCTCGACGTCCATCCGCACCGGGCCGGCGTCCAGCGCCGCGCTGGCAGGTCCTCGGGCTCCGCGCCCCGGCGCATGCACCGCCCGGATCCGGGCCACCAGCTCGCGGTGCGAGAACGGCTTGGTGACGTAGTCGTCGGCGCCCAGTTCCAGCCCGACCACCTTGTCCACCTCGGAGTCCCGGGCGGTCAGGATGATGATCGGCACCTGGGACTTCTGCCGCAGCGTGCGGCACACCTCGGTCGCCGGCAGGCCGGGCAGCATCAGGTCGAGCAGCACGATGTCGGCTCCGGTGCGGTCGAAGGAGCCGAGCGCGTCCGGGCCGGTGGCAGCCACCGACACCTCGAACCCCTCCCGGCGCAGCATGTACGACAGCGGATCCGAGATGGAGTCCTCATCCTCGACAACAAGCACCCGGGTCACTGGGTTCTCCCTTTCTGCTCGGGGCAGTTCGACGTACACGGAGGTGTGCGCGACGCGCTGGTCGGCCGGCTCGGCGCCGGCTGGCCGGACTGCCAGCGGCAACCGGATGGAGAACGTCGAGCCGGAGCCGACCACGCTCCAGACCGACACGGTGCCGCCGTGGTTGGTGGCGATGTGCTTGACGATGGCCAGTCCCAACCCGGTGCCGCCGGTGGCCCGGGACCGGGCCGGATCCACCCGGTAGAACCGTTCGAAGACCCGGTCCAGATCGGCGTCGGCGATCCCGATGCCCTGGTCGGTGACGGAAATGACCACCCAGTTCGCGCCGTCGGCGTCCGGCTCGGCTCGGCTGGTCACGCTGACCCGGGTGTGCGGTGGGCTGTAGGCGATGGCGTTGTCGATCAGGTTGCCGAGGGCGGTGATCAGTTGGGTTTCGTTGCCGCGCACCGCCAGCTCGCCCTCCGGCCGGCAGAGCACGGTGATGTTGGCCTGTTCGGCCAGCAGCCGGCTGCGGTCCACCGCCTCGGACAGCACCCGCTCCACCGCGACCAGCTCGTCGCCGGGCAGCGGGTCGGCACCCTGCAGCCTGGACAGCTCGATCAGCTCCTGCACCAGCCGGCCGAGCCGGGAGCCCTCGCGCTGCATCCGGGCGGCGAAGTGCTGCACCGCGGCCGGGTCGTCGGCCGCCTCCTGCACCGCCTCGGCCAGCAGGGTCAGCGCACCGACCGGCGTCTTCAACTCGTGCGAGACGTTGGCCACGAAGTCACGCCGTACCAGCTCCAGCCGGCGCGCCTCGGTGACGTCGAAGAACCGCAGCACCACCGAGTGCACCCGCTGGTTGACCAGCAGCGGCATCGCCCGCACCGAGAAGGTCTCCGGGCCCGCGACCGGCCAGGTCGATGGTGACGCTGTCCGGTTGGCCGGAGTCGGTCACCCGGCGGACCAGCTCGGACAGCACCGGCACCGCCAGCCGGTCGGCATCGACCACCTTCAGCCGCTGCGCGGCCGGGTTGGCGAACACCGCGTACTCGTCCCGGTCCACCACCACCACGCCGAGGTCCAGCGCGCCGAGCACCCGCTGGGACAGCGCCGGAGCCGCCTGCGGAGTGGTGGCGACGGCACCCCGCCGCTCACCCCGCCGGACGTACCAGGCGGCGATGAACGCCGACACCGCGGCGCCCACCAGGAACGCCGCCACCGCCGCGAGAAGGCTCACGAGCCGATGGTACGGCCGTCATCGGGCCGGAACGGCTCGCCGAGGCGTCCGATCACGCGAGTGCAGCCGGCCGTCACCGGCTGTTCATCTCGCTGACCGCCGGCGTTCATCGCGGCCGGCCCGGCCGGCCGGTTGCAGCCTCTACCCTGTCGCTATGCGCGACCTGTATCACGACGAGCTCGACGACATCGGCAACTCGCTGGTGGCGATGACCTACCTGGCCGGCACCGCGATGGAGCGGGCCACCAACGCCCTGCTGGACGGTGACCTGAACGGCGCCGAGCGGGTGGTCAGCGACGACACCGCGATCGACGCGCTGCGCGCGGACCTGGAGAACCGGGCGTTCCTGCTGCTGTCGCTGCAGCAGCCGGTGGCCACCGACCTGCGGCTGATCGTGACCACGCTGCACCTGGTCGCCGACCTGGAGCGGATGGGTGACCTGGCCCTGCACGTGGCCAAGGTGGCCCGGATGCGCTACCCGGACATCGCCGTGCCGCCGGAGCTGCGCGACGTGATCAGCCAGATGGGCATGGTGGCGCTGTCGCTGGTCGAGAAGGTTGCCGAGGTGATCAAGGGCCGCGACGTCGAGCTGGCCCAGGCCATCGAGGCCGAGGACGACTCGATGGACGCGCTGCACCGCAAGCTGTTCACCCAGCTGCTGTCGGACAACTGGTCGCACGGCACCGAGGCGGCCATCGACATGACGCTGCTCGGCCGCTACTACGAGCGCTACGCCGACCACGCGGTCGGGGTGGCCCGGCGGATCGTGTTCATCGCGACCGGCGAGATGCCGGCCGGCTCGGCCGCGACCAAGCAGCCGCCGAGCTGACCCCTGTCGCAGCCACTCCCTGCCGAGGCCAATGCAGCGAAGCCAACCCCGGTAGTTTCGTATCCGTTCTGCACGCCTGGGCGTGCAAAACGGATACGAAACGGCGGGTCAGTCGCGAGCCGGTCCGGCGTGCCGATTCAGCCGGCGGTCAGGCAGCCGCGCGGGAAGAAGCCCCACTGGATGCCCCAGGGAAACTGCGGGCTGGCGTTGGTGGCCAGGTTGCCCATCACCCAGTCGTCCTGCTTGGAGACGTAGCGGACGTAGACGGTGCCGGAGTTGATGTGCGCAATGGCGTTGCCCGGCGCCGCGGCGCCGCCGCTGTAGATCGCGTTCGCGCCGATGTTGCCGACCACGTCGCAGCCGCCGGCCTTGATCTCGGCCGGGTGGCTGGTGATCGACTTCCAGACGCCGGCCTCCGGCTCACCGCTGACGCTGGTCCCGTCGTTGCACAGCGGGTCGGCGGCGTGGTTGTAGCAGAAGATCTTCGCCGTGTGGTTGGGCGGGCTGGTGCACGGCACCGAGTGGTGCGCGCCCTCGGGGTACAGCTCGTTGGCCTTCATGTCCAGGTAGGACCAGGCGCAGCCGTTGAAGTGGCCCCAGGCGTAGCCGCCGGCGAACGGCGTGTTCACGCTGGCCGCCCCGGTCGTGTAGTAGGAGTACACGTCCATGTGGTCGTTGCCGACCGCCGAGCCGACGCCGTCGTGGAACAGGTAGCCGATGATCGGGCCGTGCGGCGCCCCGCCGGTGTCGAAGGTGAGCGCCACCCAGCCGGGACCGTAGCCGGTGTGGCCGGCCGAGACTCCCGAGGCGCCGGAACTGGCGATCGCGAAGTAGCCGGTGGAGAAGGCGTAGGCCGGGGTGGCCAGGCCGAACATGGTGAACAGCGCGATAAGCAGGATCAACGGGCGACGGAGCACGGCTGCCCCTTTCAGCTCAGTAGGTGAGCCGAATATATCCTATTTACCCTGATTCGCCACTTGTTCGATGGCGACCCTCGCCGCCTCCGGGTCGAGATAGTCGGCCGGCCGGACCGGCAGCAGGCTGTCGTCGTCCAGCTCGTACCGCAGCGGGATGCCGGTCGGCACGTTCAGCGACACCACCTCGTCGTCGGACAGCCCGTCCAGGTGCTTGATCAGCGCCCGCAGCGAGTTGCCGTGGGCCGCGACCAGGACGATGCCGTTGCGCAGGTCCGGCACGATCGCGTCGTAGAAGTAGGGCATCATCCGCACCACCACGTCGGCCAGGCACTCGGTGCGCGGCACGCTGTCCAGCAGGTCGGCATAGCGCGGGTCACCGACCTGGCTGTACTGGTCGTGCGCGGTGAGCGGCGGCGGCGGCACGTCGTAGGACCGGCGCCAGAGCATGAACTGCTCGTCGCCGAACTCCGCCCGCACGGCCGCCTTGTCCTTGCCCTGCAACGCGCCGTAGTGCCGCTCGTTGAGCCGCCAACTGCGCCGGACCGGGATCCAGTGCCGGTCGGCGGTGTGCAGCGCGATCTCTGCGGTCCGGATGGCCCGGCGCAGCACCGAGGTGTGCACCACCCGGGGCAGCAGCCCATGCTCGACCAGCAGCTCACCGCCGCGGCGGGCCTGCTCGACGCCGGCCGCAGTGAGGTCCACGTCCACCCAGCCGGTGAACAGGTTCTTCAGGTTCCAGTCGCTCTCGCCATGGCGGAGCAGCACGAGGGTTGCGGTCACGGCTCAATCCTGCCATTGGCTGGGTGGGCCCCGGCCGGCAGCCGATTCAGCGCAGCTCGATCCAGATCGCGCTGGTCACGCCGAGGATCCGACCGTCCGCTCCGTAGCCGGTAGACCGGCTGAAGGCCTTGCGCCCGTCCCACCGATCGCAGCGGGCCACCACCACGCACTGCTCGCCGATCTCCGGCACCTGCTCGATCATCGCGGTCATCCGGCCGAGCACCGCCCGCCGGCCGGCCAACCCGATCGACCAGCCGCCGGCGCAGTCCAGCGCGGCCCAGGTCAGCGCGGGGTCACGGGGCAGATCCGGCCGGGCCACGAACGGCGTCGCCACGTACGTCGGCTCCTCGGGCCGCACCGGGCCGGCGTAGCAGGCCAACCCGTCCGAGCGCTCGGTGCCGCAGCCGAAGCAGGTCGGAAACGGGTGCTCGGCGTAGCCGGCGAACCGGGTGGCCGCCTCGGCCGCCGTCTCGAAGTCGACGCCGGGAACCGGCTCGGGCGACGCGGTGGCCGGTGCCGCGTCGGCGACGAGCTGCTCGCCGTCCAGCAGTTGGACGCCGGCGCCGGCCGTCCGCACGACCAGCTCGATGTCCAGCGGCGGCGGCCGGCGCAGGGTCACCGTCACCGGCCTGCCGGACGGCAGCAGCGCGGCCAGCCGGCCGGCGGCGATCCCGCCGTTGGCGGAGTTGGCCGGCCCGTTCAGCCGGCCCGGGATGAGCAGGGTGGTCACCGGAAGGAATCTAGCGTCCTGGCCGGCACGGTGAGCACCGGCCGCGCCCGGGACGACAAGCGGCTGCGGTCAGGACGAGCGGCTGCGGTCAGGACGACGAGCGCCGGACGAAGCCCTCGAACGCGGCGAGGTTGGCCAGCGACTCGCCACGGCTCTCCCGCCAGGCCCACTCCCGGCGGATGGAGGAGCCGAATCCCAGTTCGAGCAGGGTGTTGAACGCGGAGTCGGCGTAGTCCAGCACCGAGCCGAGCAGCCGGTCGATCACCTCGCCGGTGACCGCGGCCAGCGGCAGCCGTCCGGTCAGGTAGACGTCGCCGGCGGCGTCGATGGCCCAGCTGACCGCGAACATCTTCGGGTTGTGCGCCAGCAGCCAGCGGTGCACCGCCTCGGCGTTCTCGTCCGGCCGGCGCATCACGAAGGCCTCGACCGCCAGCCCCTGGGCGCCCACGATCAGCCAGCAGGACGTCTTCAGCCGCTTCTGGCCGGGCAACTCGGCGACGAAGGTGCCCGGCGACGGCTCGCTGAACTGCACCTGCGAGTCGGCCAGCGCCCGCCGGATCAGCTCCGCTGCCTCGGCGGGGCCCGGGCCGTCGGTCATGCCCGAAGCCCTCAAGCCCAGTCCCGCAGCGCCGGCCGCCGGTACTCGGCCAGCACGTCGCGGTAGGTCAGCAGCAACTCGTCGGCGGTGTGCCGCCAGGAGAACCGCTCGGCATGCGCGCGGGCCTGCCCGGCCAGCGCGGCTCGCCGGCCCGGTTCGCGCAGCAGCCGGGTCAGCGCCGCCACCCAGTCCGGGATGTGGTGTCCGCTGACCAACTCGCCCGACCGGCCGTCGGCCACCGCGGTCGGCAACCCGCCTACGGCCGCGGCCAGCACCGGCGTGCCACAAGCCTGCGACTCCAGCGCGACCAGCCCGAACGACTCGTTGTGGCTGGGCACCACGGTCAGGTCGGCAGCCCGGTAGTACTGGGCGAGCTTGCGCCGGGCGGCCGGCGGGCAGAACCGCACCTGGTGGGCGACGCCCAGCTCACCGGCCAGCTTGACCAGCGAGTCCGGCTCGGCCAGGCCGGTGCCGGACGGGGCACCGACCACGACCACCTCGATGCGCTCGGCAAGTTCGCGATCCAGCGCGGCCACCGCCCGCAGCAGCACGTCCGGCGCCTTCAGCGGCTGCAGCCGGCCGACGAACAGCAGCACCAGCGCGTCCGGCCGGATGCCCAGCCGGCGGCGGGCGGCCTGCTGGTCGCCGGGCGCGAAGGTGTCCAGGTCCACGCCGGGCGGCACGGTGACCACCCGGTGCGGATCGGCGTCGTACCACTCGCGAAGCTGGGCCGCCTCGGTGTCGGTGTTCGCGATCAGCCGGTCGGCCTCGTCCACCACCTGCTGCTCGCCGATGATGCGGGCCTGCGGCTCGGGCAGGTCGCCGGCCGCCAGCGAGGCGTTCTTCGCCTTGGCCAGGGTGTGCGCGGTGTGCACCAGCGGCACCCCCCACCGGTCCCGGGCCAGCCAGCCGACCTGGCCGGACAGCCAGTAGTGCGAATGCACCAGGTCGTACCAGCCCTCCTCGTGCTGCGCCTCGGTGCGCAGTACGGCGGCGGTGAAGGCACACAGCTGGCCCGGCAGGTCATTCTTGGACAGGCCCTCGTACGGTCCGGCGGTGACGTGGCGGACCAGCACTCCCGGTTGCACCTCGACCAGCCGGGGCAGGTCGGAGGAGACCGCCCTGGTGAAGATCTCGACCTGGACGCCGCTGTCGGCCAGCCGCCGGGCGGTCTCCAGCACGTAGACGTTCATGCCGCCGGCATCACCGGCACCGGGCTGGTCCAGCGGCGAGGTGTGCACGCTGATGGTGGCGATTCGCCTGGGTAGCACTCCGTGCCGGCTGATCCGCCCCTGCCGCACGCTGCCTCCGCCGCTCGTCTGATGATTCCCGACTGGGCTAACACCGGGCCGCCCTCCACTATGCCGCATTTCTCGCGGTGGGCAGAATTGTCGATATGGCCAGCTCGCGCGGGATAGCAGTGGTGACCGGAGCGTCCAGCGGCATCGGTGCCGCCACCGCCCGTCGGCTGGCCGAGGAGGGCTTCGAGGTCTGGGCCTCGGCCCGCCGGGCCGACCGGCTGGCCGCGCTGGCCGCCGGGCACGAGCGGATCGAGGCCTGCCCGCTGGACGTCACCGACCAGGCCGGGATCGCCGCGCTGGCCGACCGGGCCGATCGGCAGCCGGAGGGCATCGCGCTCCTGGTCAACAACGCTGGCGGCGCGATCGGCCTGGAGCCGGTGTCCGAAGCCGATCCGGACGACTGGCTGCGGATGTACCAGACCAACGTGCTCGGCGCGCTGCGGATGACCCGGGCGCTGCTGCCGGCGCTGCGGGCCGGCCGGGGCGGCCACGTGGTGCTGACCGGCTCGATCGCCGGCTACGGCGTTTACCCCGGTGGCGCCGGCTATTCGGCTGCCAAGCACGCGGCGCGGGCGATGATGGAGACGCTGCGGCTGGAGCTGGTGCACGAGCCGGTGCGGGTTTCCGAGGTGGCGCCCGGCATGGTGGCGACCGAGGAGTTCTCGCTGGTGCGCTTCCGCGGCGACGCCGACCGGGCCGCCAAGGTCTACCAGGGCGTCGCCGAGCCGCTCACCGCCGAGGACGTCGCCGACGTGATCGCCTTCGTAGTGACCCGGCCGGCGCACGTGAACATCGACCTGGCCGTGGTCAAGCCGCGTGCGCAGGCGGCGTCCTACCTGGTCGATCGGACCGAACCGAGCTGACGTCCCGGCGAGCAGGCCGAGGGTCGGGGCCGGCAGCCTCGGGCGGTCAGCCGAGCTTTCGGGCGTCGGCCGGGGCCCTCGGGCGGTCAGCCGAGCTTTCAGGCGGTCAGCCGGGCCGAGGACAGCTGCACCCGGTTCCGGCCGCTTCGCTTGGCCGTGTAGAGCGCGGCGTCCGCGGCATGCAGCAGGGTCTCGGTGTCGGTGCCGTGCGTCGGGTAGCAGGCCAGGCCGATCGAGCAGGACAGGCCGGTCAGCTGCGAGCCGTCGTCCCGGGACGGCACCGTCAGCTCGCCGATCCGGACCCGGAGCCGTTCGGAGATCATCAGCGCGGTCAGCTCGTCCACCTCCGAGAGCACCACCACGAACTCCTCGCCGCCGAAGCGCCCGAGCGAGTCGTAGCCGCGCATCTCCTCGGCCAGGCACTCGGCGACCGCCTTCAGCACGTCATCGCCGGTCAGGTGGCCGTGGGTGTCGTTGATCAGCTTGAAATTGTCCATGTCGATAATCAGCAGTGCCGCGCCGTAGGACTCCCGCTGTGCCCGGGACAGCTCGACGCTCGCCACGTGATGCCAGGTGGCGGCATTGAGCAGGCCGGTCTTGGCGTCGGTGGTGGCCGCGATCTCCAGCTGCTTGGTGAGCACGCTGCGCTGCAGCACGAACATCGGCGGCAGCACCAGCACCGCCAGCAGCGGCTGGCGCAGCAACGCCAGCGCGGTCAGCCCGCCCAGGCACAGGGTGGCGAACTCCAGCGAGATGTCGGCCCAGCTGCCGAACAGTGAGCGCAGGTCGATCGGCCGCATGGCCAGGTAGATGGCGGCGTGCAGCAGGCTGGCATTGACCAGCATGTACACCGCCAGCGCGAGGCAGAGCAGCAACACCGAGCGGATGCTGGCGTTCTGCGGCAGGTACCGTCCTGGCTCGGCCAGCAGCACCGCGTGCGCCAGTAAGCAGGAGGCCAGCGCCACCGTCCCGGCGAAGAACTGCCGGTAGATCCGGTAGCCACCGGAGCGCGCGTGCCGCAGCCACTGGTTGCCGATCACCACCAGGCACAGCGGCGCGAGCAGGCTGGCCGGCAGCACCACGGCCGCGGAGAACGTCCACACCGAGCTCATGTCAACGTAGCTGTAGGTCGCCAACCGGGTCCGCAGCCGAGCGGTTCGGATGGACAGAATCCTCGAAGCCGACGGCCAGCGCCATGATCAGCCCGGCCCGGGCCAGCTCGATGCCGGTGACCCTGCTGAGCAGCGGCAGGGCGAGCGCCAGGGCGATGACCAGCACTTCCAGAACGAGCACATAGGCCCGCATCGCCCGAGGTGTGGTCCAGATTTCCCACGAGCCGATGCGGCGCGCCAGCGGCCAACGCCGATCGTGCTCTGTTTCGGACACCTGCAGCTCCTCGGTACTTGTCAGCACGCTAATGGATGCTGATCCGACTGTCACCGGCTGCTGCCGATTTACTTCTTCCTACACATCCGTTTACCCGCAGCCCACATGTCGCGGGGAATGATTTGGCAGCGCGACGTTCCCGCGCCGTCCCCCCAAATCCCGGCAACCCTCGAAAGGACGTCATGCTCGGCATTTACCCGCAGAGCCGCAGAAAGCGTCGCACCTGACGCAGCCGCCCGCCAACCGTCCTCAACCGCCTTTCGATCGAGCCTCGTCCGCGCCGTAACCGGCCCGCGCCAGGCTCCCAGTGGGCTGCCGTCTACCCCCTCGGCCCTCGACCGAAAGGAAGTACCGCCTGCCCAAGATCAGGTACGCCGAAGTCCGTAGTTGATACATCGGTGCCGATAACAGCCGGTTCGCCGGCCTGGCCAGCCTCCCCACGCAACGTCGCGCCTGGCGCCAGCGCCGGCTTCGGCGCTGTGCCGCTCCGGCGATAAGTCGCCGCGGGCCAATTCAGACCGCACAGCCGCCACCACAACTAAGGCTGTTCGCGAACGACGAATTGGAGGTGTTCGGTGATGCGGAACTTCAACTGGCGTTAGCAATATGGCCGGTCACAACCGGACCGGCGTGGTCGCCTTCAACCACGCCCGGCAGGCGATCACGGGGGGCGACGCCGTGTCCGGTCGTCTGCCTGAGCGGGGCCGAGGGTCACGCGCCCGCCCGGCGGCCCCAAGCTCAGGGCATCGAGGCTCGGGGCGTCAACGCTCAGGGGCTAAGGCTCAGGACGTCGATGCTCAGGGGTGGGGCTCAGGACGTCGATGCTCAGGGGGGTGGGGCTCAGGGGTGGGGCTCAGGCGTGGGGCTCAGGCGCGGTGCCGGTGTTGCGGCTGCACGACGTCGGCATTGACCAGCCGCCGCCGCACACTGCGGCGAGCCGGCTGGATCCGAGTCTCGGCCATCTCAATCGGCTCGGCCAGTTCCACCGGTCCGGCACCAGTCGGACCTTCGGCAGGCTCGGCGGGTTCGCCGGGCACCTCGTCCCGGGCCCGCGACCACATCAGTCCGAGCACCGCGGCCAGCAGGATGCCGACGACGCCGGCACCACCGACCGCCCAACCGACGCCGTAGGCGCCCGCTATCCAGCCACCCAGCAGCACGCCGATTCCCTGCGCCACCTGCAGTCCGGAGGAGGCGATGCCCACCGCCTGCCCGCGCTGGTCGTCCGGCACGGCTCGGACGAACTCGGTGAACACCTGCACCTGGTAGCAGAAGAACAGGCCACCGAGCATCCAGAGCAATAGTGAGATCGGCAGCGCGGGGGTGAACACGCACAGGGCCAGCGGCACTCCGGCCAGAACGCCGAGCGGAGCTATCCAGGCCGGCCTGACCTGGGCATCGACCCAGCGCACGAACAGATAGGTGCCGATCGCGGTGCCCACCGGCTGGGCGGCCATCAGAAAGCCGACCGCGGTGGCGCCGTGCGAGATCGCGCTGGCGTACGGCGCGGCCACCCCCTCGGGCACCACGTACAGGCCGGCCAGCCAAGCCATGCAGGCCAGCGTGCGCAGCTTCGGATTACCGAAGATGAGCTTGGAGGAAGTGACGAAGGAAGACTGCCGGGGCGCACCGGCCTCCGGTGCGAGGCGTGCGGCCGGCCGCGCCCGCACGCCGATCATGATGAGCACACCCGAGATCGCGAAGGTGAGCGCGTCCAGGGCCAGCCCCTGCCGGGCGCCGATCACGGCGATGGACAGGCCGCCGCCGGCGAAGCCGACCAGCTGCGCGATCTGATAGGTCATGGTGCGCAGGCCGGTGCCCACCACGTACTCGTCGTGGTCGGGCAGGATATTCGGAATCAACGCCGCCTCGGCGGCGGTGAACGGCGCTTCGGTCAGGACGGCGAGCACCAGCAGGACGCAGATCACGGCCAGCGGGGCGCCGGGTATCGCCATCCCGCCGAAGAGCACCGCGCGGGCCACGTCGCAGCCCACCATCACGCGGCGGCGGGGCACCCGGTCGGCCAGCGACGACAGCACCGTGCCGCCGATCACGGCAGGCAGGAACGTCAACGCGTAGGTCAGGGCGGTCAGCAGCGCCGAGGCCGTGCGCTCGAAGACCAACACCGCAAGCGCTACCCGGGCGAACTGATCCCCGATCGACGACTGGGCATCGGCCAGCCAGATGACCCGGAACTCTCTGACCCGAAGCACATCGGTGAAGGTGACTCGTTTGCCGTTCACGCCGCTGATGACTTCATCCTTCTGTCCGATATATGAGGTGCACCTTAGTGGGTCAAACCTGCTGAACGCCAAATTATGCGGGGATGTCTGCGACCGTAACCGTTGTGATGGCCGAACGCCGTGGACTTGCCGTGAAATTTGGCTGCACGTGCCATCCCCGGTGCGGCACCGCGCCACCGGCTGGGGTGGCTGTACCAAGTCCGGTTCTCGTCTGGCCTACTCCGTTCAGCGTCGGCGGCAGACTGCTGGGCTAGCAGGCGGGGCGGCGGTGTCGGTGCGCCCGTAGCGTACCGGTAGGTCGGGCCTTCGATGGCAGAATCCGCATGTGTCCACCGTCGTCGCCAGCCGCAGCCGGGGCATGGTGCCGGGTCCGCGACCGGCCGGCGTCTGATGCGCCAGCGGCCGAGGCTGGCCGCCGGGCGGGCCCGTGCGCTCGGCCTGCCCACCCGGGGCACCACCGGCGCCAACCGGCTGCGCCGGATGGACAACTGGATCGCGACCGTGCTGGCCGGCCGGATCCGGTCCGCCGACGATCCACTGGTCATCGACCTCGGTTACGGCGCGAGCCCGGTGACCGCGGTGGAACTGCTGGCCCGGCTGCGCCGGATCCGGCCGGACGTCACGGTGCTCGGCCTGGAGCTGGATCCCGAACGGGTGGCCGCCGCCCAGGCCGCCGCCGGTCCCAGCCTGAGCTTCGCCCGCGGTGGCTTCGAGCTGGCCGGCGAGCACCCGGTGGTGGTGCGGGCGGCCAACGTGCTGCGGCAATACCCCGAGCCGGCCGTCCAGCCGTCCTGGCAGTCGATGCGGGCGCAGCTGGCGGCCGGCGGGGTGATCGTCGAGGGCACCTGTGACGAGCTCGGCCGGCGGGGCAGCTGGGTGCTGCTGGACGCCGAGGGGCCGATCAGCCTCACCCTGTTCTGCCGGCCGGAACTGCTGCACCGGCCGTCCGAGGTGGCCGACCGCCTGGTCAAGGCGCTGATCCACCGCAACGTGGCCGGCGAACGGATTCATGAGCTGCTGCGCGCCATGGATGCTGCCTGGGACCGGCATGCTCCGCTGGCCGCGTTCGGCCACCGGCAGCGCTGGCGGGCGATGTGCGACTCGCTCACCGCCGACTGGCCGGTGCTGTCCGGCGCCGACCGGCACCGGCTCGGCGAACTCACCGTCGCCTGGCCGGCCATCGCGCCCGCAGGCTGACTCAAACTGCGCATCTACCGCGCAGGGCTCGAAGCTGAACGGCCCGCAGACGTCAGGGCAGCCGGTACTGCTGCTGGAGCAACCGGTCGTAGCCGCGGTCCGGCAGCCATCGCTTGGCCGCAACCAGGACGCGGGCGAGCGGGCTGATCAGATAGCGCGACCGAGGCCGGTTGGCGTCGGTGGCCCGCACGATCACCCGGGCCACGCTGTCGGCGCTGATCGACAGCCGGGCCAGCGGGCCGCGGTAGGCGCGTTCAAAGGACTGGGCGACCGCCTCCTTGTAGCCGGCGTACGGATCGCCGTCCGGGGCTGCCGACTCGGTGGCCGCCTGATGCCGCAGCGCCTGCTCCGACCAGGGCGTGCGCACCACGCCGGGCTCGATCAGCACCACGTCGATGCCGAACCGGCGCACCTCGATTCGCAGCGAGTCGCTGATCGCCTCCACCGCGTACTTGCTGGCGTGATAGGCGCCGCCGCCGGGCAGCGTGAGCCGGCCGCCCATCGAGGAGACGTTGATGATCCGGCCGGTACCGCGAGCCCGCATGCCCGGCAGCACCAGCTGGCAGAGCCGGAGCAGCCCGAACAGGTTGGTCTCGAACTGCCGGCGGACCTCCGCCAGCGACAATTGCTCGACCGGGCCGTACAGCCCGTAGCCGGCGTTGTTGACCAGCACGTCCAACCGGCCCTGTTCCTGCTCCACCTGCCGCACCGCCGCCGCCATCGAGGCCTCGTCGGTGACGTCGAGGGCCAGCGGGTGGCATCCGGCGGCGGTCAGCCGGGACAGCGTCTCCGGCCGGCGGGCGCTGGCGTAGACCAGGTGACCGGCCCGGCGCAGCCGGCCGGCGGTCGCCTCCCCGATGCCGGAGGAGCAACCGGTGACCAGTACGACCTTCATGGTTGGCATCCTGCTCCCTTTCGTATCCGATTTGCTCGCCAGGGCGACCGGATCGGATACGAACCCCGCGCGACTCTGGTCACCTAGTTGGCGCCTGGTCACAGGCCTAAATGACGTAGCAGGTTGGTCGAGAACCGGTCGCGGGTGCGGGCCATCGTCGCCTTCATCACCGCCTGCACCGCGGGTGCGGCGGCGCGCGGCAGCGGCAGCTCGACGCACATGGTCATCTCGGCCGCCAGCCGGGTGCCGCCGGGCACCTCGGTCAGCTGGTAGCTGCCCTCCACCCCGGCGTACTCGTGGCTGCCCGGCGGCGGCGCGTGGGTGTAGTCGATCCGGTCCATCGGCTGGAAGTGCATCCGCTCGGTGAACACCGGGCTGATCCCGACGCCGAGCGCGGAGATGCGCATCATGTGCCAGCGCCACAGCTCGCCCTGCGGCTCGACCCGGATCAGCAGCGGGGTCAGCTGGGGCAGCAGTCGCGGGTCGGTCAACGCCGCCCAGATCCTCGCCCGCTCGGCCGGCACCAGCGCACCGCCGGCGATGCTCGCGGTGAAGGTACTCACCCGTCCCAGTCTGGCAGCCGGCTCATAACCGGCCCGGGTTGGACAACCCCGTGCCGGTCATGCATGGTGTCGGACGTGGCCCAGCACGACTACGACGTCATCGTGATCGGCTCCGGCTTCGGCGGCAGCGTGGCCGCGCTCCGGCTCACCGAGAAGGGCTACCGGGTCGGCGTGCTGGAGGCCGGCCGGCGCTTCGACGAGCACACCCTGCCCAAGACGTCCTGGGACGTCCGCAACTTCCTCTGGGCACCGAGGCTGGGTTGCACCGGCCTGCAGCGGATCCACCTGCTCAAGAACGTGGTGATCCTGGCCGGCGCCGGGGTCGGCGGCGGGTCACTCAACTACGCCAACACCCTGTACGAACCGCCGGAGCCGTTCTTCACCGATCCGCAGTGGGCGCACATCACCGACTGGCGGGATGAGCTGGCGCCGTTCTACGCCCAGGCCAAGCGGATGCTCGGCGTGGTCGTCAACCCGACCATGACCGCCTCCGACGTCGAGATGAAGCGGCTGGCCGAGCAGTTCGGCAAGGGCGAGACGTTCCGGCTGACGCCGGTCGGGGTGTTCTTCGGCCGAGACGGCCGGCAGGAGCCCGGCGTGAGGGTGCCCGATCCGTTCTTCGGCGGGGTCGGGCCAGATCGCACCGGCTGCCTGCAGTGCGGTGCCTGCATGACCGGCTGCCGGCACGGCGCGAAGAACACCCTGACCACGAACTACCTCGGGCTGGCCGAACGGGCCGGTGCCGAGGTGCATCCGCTGACCACGGTCACCGACGTGCGGCCGCGCCGGGGCGACGGCTACCTGGTCAGCAGCCGGCACACCACCGGCTGGCTGCGCCGGCGGGGCCGGGTGTTCAGCGCCGAGCAGGTGATCTTCGCGGCCGGCACCTACAACACCCAGAAGCTGCTGCACCAGCTGCGTGACAGCCACCTGCCCGGGATCTCGGCGCGGCTCGGCGAGCTCAGCCGGACCAACTCCGAGTCGCTGCTCGGCGCGGTCAGCCGCAGCCGAACGGCCGACTACAGCCGCGGGGTGGCGATTACCTCGTCCTGGCATCCGGACGCCGACACCCACATCGAGCCGGTGCGCTACGGCCGGGGCAGCAACGCGATGGGGCTGCTGTCCACCGCGCTGACCGACGGTGGCTCGATCGGCTCCCGGTGGCGGCAGTGGCTGGCGGTCGCGGTGCGCCACCCGGCGCTGGCGTTCCGGACGGTCATCCCGCGGCACTGGTCAGAGCGGGTGATCATCCTGCTGGTCATGCAGACGCTGAACAATTCCATCACGGTGCTGCGCAGGCGAGGCCGGCTCGGCCGCGCCCGGCTGACCTCCGAGCAGGGCGCCGGGCAACCCAATCCCAGCTGGATCCCGGTGGCCAATCAGGCCACCCGGCAGCTCGCCGCGAACATCGGCGGGATCGCCGGTGGCACCTGGGGCGACCTGTTCAACATCCCGATGACCGCCCACTTCATCGGCGGCTGCCCGATCGGAGACTCGCCGGCCACCGGGGTGATCGACCCGTACCACCGGCTCTACGGCTATCCCGACCTGCACGTGGTGGACGGCTCGGCGCTGTCGGCGAACCTCGGGGTCAACCCGTCGCTGTCCATCACCGCGCAGGCCGAGCGGGCGATGGCGCTCTGGCCCAACCGCGGCGAGCCCGACCAGCGGCCGGCACCGGGCCAGCCCTACCGGCGGCTGGCCCCGATCCCGCCGGTCCGCCCGGTGGTGCCGGCCTCCGCGCCCGGCGCGCTCCGGCTCGATCCGGTCGAACGGCCCTCCTGACGAAGGCAGGTCCTGACCGGGGCAGGTCCTGACTGAGGCAGGTCCTGACCGGGGCATGACGGGCGGGGTGTTTCGTATCCGATTTGCACGCCAGGGCGGCTGAATCGGATACGAAAGGCCGGGCGGGCGTAGCGCCGGGCCGTCTTGGACCCGTCAGAGCCACTTCTCGCAGCGACCACTAGGGGGCGTGCCGATCGTCTTGCCGACCGTGAGCTTGGCTCCGGTATCGGCGAGATAGGCCTTCAGCTCCGCTACCTGAGTGCGGTGATCGCCCAGTTGGGTGCCGAATGCGACCTTCTGGAAGGGATGGGTCCAGCCGGCCTGTGAGGCCGGCTCGCCGTCCGGAGAGGTGTTGGGCACGCCGTAGTGCGTCAGCGTCGCGGCGCAGTAGTCGCAGCTCGGTGAGGTGCATTCCAGGAAGGTGATGCTGCCGAGGTTGGCCTCGCCGATGGCGGCGAGCACGCACATTTCGGCGTGGTTGGAAGGTTGGGAGGAGTTGTAGGTCTGGCACAGGTAGATATCCCGGCCGTTCTCAATACCCTCCGTTTCGATATGTGTCTTCAGCTCCTTGATCAGCTTGGTCGCTTTGGTGACCCCGCCGACCTTGGTGATGTAGATGTCGTCGTTGTAGACCGCCACCGTGTAGTTGGTGCCACCGCCGGCCTTCTTGCGCAGCCACGCGACCACGTTCTGCCCAGCCTCTTCAGCCGTTCCCTCCCAGCTGGCCTGTTCCCTCTCTTCGTCTTCCTCCTCCTCTTCTTCCATCTCGGAGTCGTGGTCGTTGCCGAGATCCATGGTGACTGCCATGGAGCTACGTCGGATGGCCTGGCGGCGCAGCGCGTCCACCACCGAGATCGGGCCGGCAGCTGCGATCCTGGCCGGGCCCAGCGGTCCGGGTACGGCCAGCGGTCCCGGCAGGGCCAGGCCGGCGATCGGCAGGGCGTTCTGGGCGACGTCCGGCATGGGCTCGTAGTCCAGGGCGCTGCCCTCGGAGCCTTCGCGGTCCTGGCGCTTGGTTGCGCCGCGTATCGACTGGGTCACCGGTGCCCCTGCTGGCAGATGGTCGCGCTGGCCAGCAAAGTGGACCACGCGCCTCGCGGGGATCGAGGCAATGACACCGAGGAGTCAGCCGGCCCAGAGCGGTGCGATGGCGGCGCCGAGCAGCGCGCCGACATCGCCGAGGACGTGCCGGCCGGCCCGCACGATCACCCGGCCGTCCACCAGCACGGTATCCACGTCGGCGGCGCCGGCCGCCAGTACCGCCTGGCCCGGCAGCGCGCCGGCGGTGCGCACGGTGTCCAGCCGGATAGCCACCAGATCCGCCCGGTAGCCGGCGGCCAGCGCGCCCGCGTCGTTCCAGCCGAGGCTGGCATGGCCGGTCAGCGCCCGGACCAGCTGGGCGGGGCTGAACCGGCCGCGCTGCAGGCTGGCCAGCCGCTCGTCCATCTCCAGCGCGCGGGCCTCGCCGAGCAGGTCGATGGCGGCGTGCTGGTCGCTGCCGAGGCTGAGCAGCGCGCCGGCCTCGGCCAGCGCCGAGGCCGGCCCGATCCCGTCGGCGAGATCCCGTTCGGTGCTCGGGCAGAAGCTCACGTTGGTACGGCTGGCGCCGTAGCGGGCGATGTCGGAGGCGCTCAGGTGGGTGGCGTGCACGGCGGTGTGCCGGGGGCCGCCAAAGCCGGCGTCGAACAGCAGCTCGGTCGGGGTCCGGCCGAACCGGGCCAGCGTGGCGTGGTTCTCGGCCGGCTGCTCGGAGACGTGCACGTGCAGCGGCCGGTCGCCGGCTGCCGCGACGGCAGCCGGCAGCTGCTCGGCGGGCACCGCCCGCACCGAGTGCAGCGCCGCGCCGATCCGGGCGTGCGGGGCAGCCGGCAACCTCGACAGCCGGTCGGCCCAGGCGGCCACGCTGCCGTCGGAGAACCGCTGCTGGATCTCGTTCAGCGGCAGGTAGCCGGTGTCGTCCAGGCCACCGGCCAGGTAGCAGGCGTCGAGCAGCGTGATCCTCAGTCCCGCCTGGCCAGCCGCCTCGATCAGCGCCTGGCCGAGGGCGTTGTCCTCGGCGTACCGGCCACCGCCGGCGCGGTGGTGCAGGTAGTGGAACTCGCCCACCGAACTCACCCCGGCCAGTGCCATCTCGGCGTACACCGCGCGGGCCAGCTCCAGATAGCTGTCCGGCTCCAGCCGTGCGGCCAGGGAGTACATCCGATCCCGCCAGGTCCAGAAGGTGCCGCCGTCGCCGTGTGTGCGACCGCGCAGCGCCCGATGGAAGGCGTGCGAGTGGGTGTTCGCGAAGCCGGGCAGCGCCAGCCCGGGCAGCATCGTGTCGCTGGGAGCAGGCGGCACGTTCGCGGTCACCGATTCCCAGCGGCCGTCCCGTTCGACCAGCCGGACGTCCACGGCGACCGCGTCGTCCAGCCACGCATGCGCCACCCAGAAGGCCGTCCGGTCGTCGCTCATGTTCCGGAGCGCGCCGGTTCTCCGGCGAGCTCGGCCACCACCCGGCCGAGCGCGCGGACGCCGGAGTGGCAGTCGGCCAGCTCGGCATGCTCGGCCGGCGAGTGCGATACGCCGGTCGGGTTGCGGACGAACAGCATCCCGGTGGGAATGCCGGCGTTGGCCAGGATGCCGGCGTCGTGGCCGGCTCCGGTGGCCAGCACCGGCGCGTCCGGCAGCAGCCCGCGCAATCGAGCGAGCAGTCCTGTGTCGAACGGGGTCTGCTCGGTCCAGGATTCCTCGGCCAGGCTGCCGCCCGCCGCCTCGGCGGCCGTGGCCAGCTCGGCAACCAGCCGGCGCACCCGGTCCGGCTCCGCACCGCGGGCATCCAGCCAGGCGGTGACCTGTGACGGGATCGCGTTCACCCCGTTCGGCACGACCGAAAGCTTGCCCACGGTGGCCACCGACTCGTGCCGTTCGGCCGCCGCCCGGGCGGCCAGCACCAGCCCGGCGCAGGCCAGCATCGGATCGTTGCGATCGGCCAGCCGGGTGGTGCCGGCGTGGTTGGCCTCGCCGGCCAACTCGATCCGCCAGCGGCCGTGCGGCCAGATCGCCGAGCCGATCGCGATCGGCTGGCCCAGCTCGGCCAGGCCGCGGCCCTGCTCGACATGCAGTTCCAGGAAGCAGCCGATCCGGCCCAGAGCCTCCGGATCAGCCGCAAGTGCCGCCGGGTCGAAGCCGGCACGGCGCATCGCCTCGGCCATGCTGGTGCCGTCGGCATCGGTCAGCGAACGGGCCCGGTCCGCGCCGAGCGCCCCGGTGAGCAGCCGCGATCCGGCGCAGGCAATGCCGAACCGCGCGCCCTCCTCGTCGCCGAAGTTGACCACCGCCACCGGGCGGCTCGGCGAGAACCCTTGTTCGACAAGGGCGTCCACCGCCGCGAAGGCTGACACCACGCCGAGCGGGCCGTCGAACGCACCGCCGTCCGGCACCGAATCCAGGTGGCTGCCGATCACCACGGCCGGCCCGGCCGCCGGATCCCCCCACCAGGCCCACTGGTTGCCGGCCCGGTCCAGGGTCAGCTCCAACCCGCGGCGGCCAGCCTCGGCCGCGAACCACTCGCGCAGCTGGTGGTCGGCCGCGGTCCAGGCGAAGCGCCGATAGCCGCCGGTGGCGGCCGACCGGCCGACCGGTGTGAGCTCGTCCCACATCCGGTCGAAGCCGGCCGTGCCGTCCATCGGAGCCGTTAGCTGATGCCGGCGCTCTGCAGCCAGGCCTTGGCCACCGCGTCCGGATCCTGCTTGTCCAGCTGCACCTTCTGGTTCAGCGAGACCAGGTCGTCGGTGGTCAGCTTGGCCGATACCGCGTTCAGCACGCTCTTGACCGCGTCGGAGGCCTTCGTGGAGTTGATCAGCGGCAGCACGTTCTGCGCGGTGTAGAGGTTCTTCGGGTCGTCCAGCACCACCCAGCCGTTCTGGTTGATCAGCGGGTCGGTGGTGAAGATGTCACCGGCGTCGATCTGGCCGTTCTTCAGGCCGTTCTCGGTCAGCGGACCGCCCGCGTCCAGCTTGCGGAAGGTCTTGAAAGTGACGTTGTAGAGCTTCTTCAGGCCGGGCACCCCGTCGGCCCGGGTCTGGAACTCCGGCGGGCCGCCGAGGGTGAGCTTGCCGGCCACCGAAGCCAGGTCGGCGATCGACTTCAGGTTGTACTTGTCGGCGGTTTCCTTCTTGACGACGATCGCGTCCTTGTCCTCGGCCTGGGACTGGTCGAGCACCGCCAGCGAGGACGGCAGCGCCTTCTGCAACGCGCGCAGCACGTCGGCGCTGCTGACCGCCGTGGCGTTCTTGTCGAAGTACTGCAGCAGCACGCCGGAGTACTCGGGAATCAGGTCGATCGAGCCGTCCTTCAGCGCCGGGATGTAGGTCTCCCGGCTGCCGATGTTGAGCTTGGTGGACACCTTCACGCCCTTTGCCTTCAGGGCATCGGCGTAGATGTCGGCGAGAACCACGTTCTCCTGGAAGTTCGCCGAGCCGACCACGATGGTGTCGCTCGGTGCCTGGCTGCCGGCACCCCCACCACCGCTGCCTGGCGAGGTCGGGTTGGAACTGCTGCCGCATGCCGCCAACACCAGCAGGCCGGCGCTAGCCGCAATCGCAGTCAATCCACGTACGATCTTCATTTGCCTATCTCCCCTGTCAGTTGACATCAGATAGTAGTGGTGGGAAGGAACGCTCAGCTCGTCGAGCCCGCGGTGATCATCGTGCGCTCGGCCTGGTCCTCGACCCGCCGGCGCGAGTAGCGGCCGCTGACACCGCGGGACACCACGTAGCGCTGCACGAGTGCCAGGATCAGATCGACCACCAGCGCCAGCGCCGCGACCAGCACGGCGCCGGAGGCCATCTGCGGATAGTCCTGCTGAGGCCAGGCCATCGAGCAACAGCCGGCCGAAACCGCCCAGCCCGACGTAGGCGGTGATGATCGCGGTCGCGATCACCTGCAGGAACGAGGCCCGCACCCCGGAGAAGATCAGCGGCAGCGCATTGGGCACCTCGACCTTCCAGAGCACCTGCGAGCCACGCATGCCCATGCCCTGCGCGGCGTCCTTGACACCCGGGTCGACGTTGTCGATGCCGGCGTAGGTGTTGCTCAGCATGGACGGGATCCCCAGCAGTATCAGCACGATCTCGCTCGGGATGAAGTAGCTGGCGCTGCCGGTGCCGTGGATGTGCGGCGCGATCAGGATGTACAGGTAGGTCAGCAGGCCGACCGCCGGCAGCGCCCGGAACGAGTTGGCGATGGCCACCACCGCGAACGTGCCGCGCCGGGTGTGCCCGATCAGCAGGCCGAGCGGGATGGCGATGGCGGCCGCGATCAGCAGCGCCAGCAGCGAGTACTGCAGGTGCTCGCGCAGTCGGGTGGGCACCCCGTCCGGGCCGGACCAGTGGCTGGAGTCGGACAGCCAGTGCGAGAGGTCGGTGACGATCATGCCGGCCGCACCGCCCGTCGCCACGGCGTGAGCGTCCGGGTCAACAGTTGGATGACCGTGTCGAAGGCCAGCGCCAGCAGCACGGACAGCAGGATGCCGAGCAGGATCGGCGTCTGGTAGCTCAGCTGGAAGCCGTTGGTGAACAGCTGGCCCAGCTCGGGCACCCCGATCAGCGCGGACACCGAGACCAGGCTGACGTTGGACACCGCGGCGACCCGCAGGCCGGCGCCGATCACCGGCACCGCGATCGGCAGTTCCACCCGGACCAGCCGGCCGAACCGGCGGTAGCCCATCGCGGTGGCCGACTGCAGCACGTCCTCCGGAACCGCGGCCAATCCGTCGGCCACCACCCGGACCAGCAGCGCGACGGTGTAGACGGTCAGCGCGACCACCACGTTGTTCGGATCCAGGATCCTGGTCTTGAGGATGCCCGGCAGCACGATGAACAGGGCCAGCGAGGGAATCGTGTAGAGCAGGCCGGCGATGCTGACCATCGGCGGGTAGGCCCACCGGTAGCGGCGGGCCAGCCAGCCCAGCGGCAGCGAGAGGATCAGCCCGAACAGCAGCGGCAACGCCGAGAGCCGGGCGTGCCAGCCGAGCCAGGACAGGATCTGGCTCTGGTGCTGGTGGAAATAGCTGATCATCGACCGGTCGCCGGCTCGCTGGGCCGGCCCTCGATCAGCGCCAGCACCTCCGAGGCGGTGATGCTGCCGACCAGGCCGCCGTCGGCGTCGACGACCACGCCGCGGCCGGTGGGCGAGGACAGGCAGGCGTCCAGCGCGGACCGCAGACTGCCGCCCTCGCTGGCCAGCGTGCCGCCCCGATGCACCAGTTCGTCGGTGACCGTGGTTCCCGGCTGCACCTCGGCCGACTTCAGCCAACCCTGCGGGGCGTTGTGCTCGTCCACCACCAGCAGCCAGCCGTCGGGATTGTCGGTGCCCCGGAACGGCGCGTTGAGCTGGATGGTCTGCTCGTCACGGGTGGGCAGCGTGCCCACGGTGCTGAAGCCGAGCGCCCGGTAGCCCCGGTCACGGCCGACGAAGCCGGCCACGAAGGCGTCCGCCGGCTCGCTCAGCAGCTCGGCCGGGCTAGCCAGCTGGGCGAGCTTGCCGCCGACCCGCATCACCGCGACCTGGTCGCCGAGCTTGATCGCCTCATCGATGTCGTGGGTCACGAAGACGATGGTCTTGCCCAGTTCGCCCTGCAGGCGCAGGAATTCCTCCTGCAGCTGGTCGCGCACCACCGGGTCCACCGCGCTGAACGGCTCGTCCATCAACATCACCGGCGGGTCGGCCGCCAGCGCGCGGGCGACCCCGACCCGCTGCTGCTGGCCGCCGGACAGCTGCGCCGGATAGCGCTTGGCGAAATGCGCCGGGCAGGCCGACCCGTTCCAGCAACTCCATCGCGCGCGCCCGGGCCTTCTTCTTGTCCCAACCGAGCAGGTACGGCACGGTCGCCACATTGTCGACGATGGTGCGGTGCGGAAACAGCCCCGCGTGCTGGATGACGTAGCCCATCTGGCGGCGCAGCTCGTGCGGCTTGAGCGAGCCGGTGTCGCGGTCGTCCAGCCAAATCTGTCCCTCGGTGGGCGCGATCATCCGGTTGATCATCCGCAGCGAGGTGGTCTTGCCGCAGCCGGACGGGCCGACCAACACCGTGATCTGGCCGGACGGGGCCGTCATGTCGAGGTGGTCCACCGCCACCGTGCCGTCGGGATAGCGCTTGGAAACCGAGTCGAACCGGATCACGAGCGGGTCTCTTCCATGCCGGTCGGGACCCTGTCTTTGTCCCGAGGAGACGGACTGGCCAGCTGCTGCTCAATCGTGGTGCATCCTCGCGCAGAGCATTCTTTCATCACCTCGCCACCGTGGTTGGTAGCGACCGCCTGGGCGAAACGCCCATTTGCCGGTTGCCATTCCACCGGACGAGACCAGCGCGGCCCGGTCACCGCCCGGCGGAGGAACCCGTACTCCTCGACTTCACAGGGGTATTGCGGCTCGCTAGCGTGGAGGCGCCGCGGCGAGACCGGCCCGCCCCGGCCGGTCTCCGCCCGCATCGGGAGCCGGGCATGCCGTCGCCGGACCGTTCCCGAATCGTTATGGCGAACGGTGGAGCGAGAGGAAGCGCCAGTCCAATGCTGCGGATCGACGGCCGGACGCTGAGCACGGCCGACATCGCCACCGTGCTGGCCGGCCCGGTCACCGTCGAGGTGACCGACGAGGCGCGCCAGCGGGTGTTGCGATCGCACGAGCAGGCCGTGCTGGCCGGGGAGCAGCGGGCCATCTACGGCCTGACCACCGGGGTCGGCGCCAACCGGCTGGTCGAGGTTCGGCCGGACACCGCAAGCGCCCAGGCGCTGCTGCGCAGCCACGCCACCTCGGCCGGCCCGGCCCGCACCGACGACCGGGTGCGGGCGATGCTGCTGATCCGGCTCAACCAGCTGTGCGCCGGCGGCGCCGGAGTGCGCTGGCTGGTGGTGCAGGCGCTGGCCGACATGATCAACACCGACGCGCTGCCGACCATCCGGGAATTCGTCGGGATCGGCACCGCGGAGCTGTCCGCGCTGGCCACCACCGCGCTGGCGCTGCAGGCCCGCTCGCTGCTGCAGGACGCCGAGGAGCTGGTGTTCTCGCCGCACGACGCGCTGCCGTTCATCTCCAGCAACGCCGCCGCGCTGTCCGACGCCGCGCTGGCGCTGCACAGCTTCCGATGCTGCGCGCGGGCGGCGCTGGTGGTGGCCGCACTCAGCTTCGCCGCGGTGCGCGGCAACGCCGAGGCCTACGCCCCGCCGGTGGAGTTGGCCACGCCAATGCCCGGTGCCCGAGCCACCTGCCGGGTGATGCGCGGGCTGGTCGGGGCGGCCGAAGCCGGCCCGGATCCAGGATCCGTACGGGCTGCGGGCGCTGCCGCAGGCGCACGGCATCCTGCTGGACGCGCTGGCCAGCCTGGACGGCACCGTCGAGGCGTTCGCCAATGCTCCGTCGGAGAACCCGTCGATCCTCTCCGACGGCTCGGTCGCCCACCACGGCGGCTTCCATGCCGGCTACCTGGCGCTGGCCAGCGACACCGTGGCGATCGCGGCCATCCAGTCCGCGCAGCTCGGCCTGAACCGGCTCACCTACGTCAGCGAGCCGAACCACACCGGCCTGGAGCCCTTCCTCGGCGACGGCACGCCCGGCGCGTCCGGCGTGATGGTGGTCGAGTACGTCGCGGCGGCCGCGCTCGGCGACCTGCGCGCCGCGGCCGCGCCGGCCTCCACCCAGAGCACCACGCTGTCGCGCGGCATCGAGGACACCGCCAGCTTCGCCTCGCTGGCCGCCCGCAAGCTGCGTACCGCCGCCGACCGCTACGAGCTGCTGGTGGCCTGCGAGCTGGTCGCCGCCCTGCGCGCCATCCGGATCAGCGCGGCACCGCTGTCGCAGGCCCAGCAGGCGGCGGTGGCGCTCTGCGCAGAGCTGCCGGCCGCGCTGGAGGACCGGGATCTGACCGCCGACATCGAGATCGGCCAGCGGCTGCTACCGGAGCTGGCCGAGCTGGTGGATCTCGGGGATTGACCGAGGCTCAGCCGAGCCGTCGGGTCAGCGCCGCCGCCGACCGGTGCACCTCGGATGCCAGCCGGTCCCGGCGGGCAGCCAGCTCGCGGCTGCGCACCGACACGCTGATCGCGGCCACCGGCCGACCGGTCCGGTCCCGGACGGCAACGGCCACCGAGGCGATGCCGGGGCTGACGTGACCGTCCTCCTCGCTGATCCCGGCGCGTCGCTCGGCATCCACCAGCCGGCGCAGCTGCCCGATGCTGGTGGGTCCGCCGCCGGTGCGTCCGGCCAACTGCGCCGAGCCCGGATAGATGGCCCGGAACTCAGCGATCGGCAGCGCCGCCAGCACCGCGCGGCCGGAGGCGGTGAGGTGCGCCGGCAACCGGACGCCGACGTCGGTCACCAGCCCCAACGGCTGGGCCGGTTCGTACTTGATCAGGTAGAGCAGCTCCTGGCCGAGCAGGATCCCCAAATGAGCGGTGGCCCGGCTGCGCCGCACCAGAGTAGCCAGCACCGGCCGCCCCAACCGTTCCAGCCGCTGCTGGCGCAGATAGCCGGTGCCGATCTCGAACGCGGCCGGTCCGAGGCCGTAGCCGTGATCCTCCGGATAATGCACCACGAAGCCCTCGGCGATCAGCGCGCCCAGCAGGTGGTAGACGCTGGACCGCGGCAGACCCAACCGGCTGGCGAGCAATGCCGCCGGTACCGGCTCCGTGGTACCTGCCAGCAGGCGCAACACGGCCAGGCCGGAGACCAGGGCCGGAGCACGGGTAGGCACGGCCCACTATCTCAGATTTGAGACAGCTCGGTGGCCGCGCGGCTGGCCAACAGGCCCTCGGCGGTTCACGATGACGATATGACTTCGACCGCCCGTACCGTCCGCGCTCCTCGCGGCACCGACCTCACTGCCCGCGGCTGGCAGACCGAAGCCCCGATGCGGATGCTGATGAACAACCTCGACCCGGAGGTGGCCGAGCACCCGGAGGAGCTGGTCGTCTACGGCGGCACCGGCAAGGCCGCCCGGGACTGGAACTCCTACGACGCGATCGTCCGGACGCTGGCCACGCTGGAGCTGGACGAGACGCTGCTGGTGCAGTCCGGTCGGCCGGTCGGGGTGATGCGGACCCACGAGTGGGCGCCGCGGGTGTTGATCGCCAACTCCAACCTGGTCGGCGACTGGGCCAACTGGGAGGAGTTCCGCCGGCTGGAGAAGCTGGGGCTGACCATGTACGGCCAGATGACCGCCGGCTCCTGGATCTACATCGGCACCCAGGGCATCCTGCAGGGCACCTACGAGACGTTCGCCGCGGTCGCCGCCAAGCGATTCGGCGGCACGCTCGCCGGCACCATCACCCTCACTGCCGGGCTCGGCGGGATGGGCGGCGCCCAGCCGCTGGCGGTGACCATGAACGACGGGGTGGCGATCTGCATCGAGTGCGACCCGAGCCGGATCGCCCGCCGGATCGAGCACCGCTACCTCGACGTGCAGGCCGATTCGGTGCAGCACGCGCTGCAACTGGCCGTCGAGGCGCGCGACGCGCGCAAGCCGCTGTCCATCGGGCTGCTCGGCAACGCCGCCTCGCTGGTGCCGCAGCTGCTGGCCAACTCCGCGCCCATCGACATCGTCACCGACCAGACCTCGGCACATGATCCGCTGGCCTACCTGCCGATCGAGGTGGAGTTCGCCGACTGGAAGGAGTACGCGGCCAGCAAGCCGGAGGAGTTCACCGGACGCGCCCGGGCGTCGATGGCCCGGCATGTGGAGGCGATGGTGGGCTTCGCCGATGCCGGCGCGGAGGTATTCGACTACGGCAACTCGATTCGCGGCGAGGCCCAGCTGGCCGGGTATTCCAGGGCATTCGACTTCCCCGGCTTCGTGCCGGCCTACATCCGGCCGCTGTTCTGCGAGGGCAGGGGCCCGTTCCGGTGGGCGGCGCTGTCGGGGGACGCCAAGGACATCGCCCGTACCGACAAGGCGATCCTCGACCTGTTCCCGGAGAACGAATCGCTCAAGCGGTGGATCACCATGGCGCAGGAGCGGGTGCACTTCCAGGGCCTGCCGGCGCGGATCTGCTGGCTGGGCTACGGCGAACGCGACCGGGCCGGCCTGGAGTTCAACAAGCTGGTGGCCAGCGGCGAGATCTCCGCGCCCATCGTGATCGGCCGGGACCATCTGGACTGCGGCTCGGTCGCCTCGCCGTACCGGGAGACCGAGGCGATGGCCGACGGCTCGGACGCGATCGCCGACTGGCCGCTGCTCAACGCCATGGTGAACGTGGCCAGCGGCGCGTCCTGGGTGTCCATCCACCACGGCGGCGGGGTCGGCATGGGCCGGTCCATCCACGCCGGCCAGGTTTCGGTGGCCGACGGCACGGAGTTGGCGGCGGCCAAGCTGGAGCGGGTGCTGACCAACGACCCCGGCATGGGCGTGATCCGGCACGTGGACGCCGGCTACTCGCGGGCCGAGGAGGTCGCCGCCGAGCGAGACGTCCGGGTGCCGATGCGCGAGGGCTAAGTGCCGTTGGGCGAGGGTTGAGTGCCGCTGGGCGAGGGTTGAGTGCCGCTGCGGGAGGGCTGAGTGCCCGTTGCGGGAGGGCTGTCCCATGCGGCAGGGCTGAACCTGTTTGGTCGGCGTGTTTAGCCGGTGAATCCGCTGGGAAAGAACTCTCAGGGGAAATAGCTGACCATGCCGACGAATGGGGGATGCATGACACAGGAAGCGCCGTCGTATCGGGTTGAGCCGGTTGCCGGCCGGGGCGGCGCCGGGATGGCCACCGCCGCGCTGGTGCTGGGCATCCTCGCGATCATCACCTCCTTCACCGTCGTCGGCGGCGTCCTGCTCGGCGTGCTGGCCATCATCTTCGGGATCATCGCCGCGCGCCGCGCCCGGCAGGGACTCGCGCTCGGCCGGGGACGTGCCATCGCCGGCGTGGTAACCGGGGTGATCGGCGTGCTGCTGGCGGCGCTGCTGATCGCGGTGGGCGTGTCGGTATTCAACTCACCGGCCGGCAAGAACCTGCGCAGCTGCCTGAAGGACGCCAACGGCAACCAGCAGCAGATCCAGCAGTGCAACGACCAGTACCGCGATCAGGTCACCAACAACGGCAACGGCTGAGCCGGACGTGAGCGGCGAGCCGGACTATCTCGAGCTGGGCGTGCCGGACGCCGACGCGGCCCGGGCCTTCTACGGCGGCTTGCTCGGCTGGGCGGTGACCGGCACCACCGGCCCCGGCGAGGTGCGGACCTCGACGCTGGGCATCGGCATCCACGACCGCGATCCGTCCGCGCTGTTCGAGGTGTTCTTCGCGGTGGCAGACCTGGACTCCTCGCTGGCCAAGGTCGCCGAGCTGGGCGGGCGGGTGTCCGGCGAGGTGCACGACGGCGGTAGCTTCGGTCGGTGGGCCGAATGCGAGGACGACCAGGGCACCCGGTTCGGGCTGCGCCAGCAACCGTCCTGACCGGCACTGAAATCGGGCACGACAAGCTGTCGTTTTCCAGGGCTCCTCGTTCGTCGTAGGGAGGTAACGTCGGCGAACCAGGAGGAAATCATGGAGTATCTGCTGCTCATCGCGACCGATTCGGAGCCCGGCGAGCCCGCCGAGGCGGACCGGGAGATGGCGGACTGGATCGAGGAGGGCGAGCGGCGCGGCATCGCAATCCGCGGCGATGAACTGCGACCGAAGGACGAGGCGACCACGGTGCGGGTCCGCAACGGCGAGATCCTGCTCATCGACGGGCCGTACACCGAGTCCAAGGAATGGATCGTCGGCTACGACGTGATCGAGTGCGACGACCTCGACCAGGCGATCGACTACGTGTCGCGGCATCCGATGGCACGGCTCGGCCGGATCGAGATCCGGCCGGTGTCGGACAAGTTCAAGTGACGACTGCCGCGGAGGCGGTCGCCCGGGCGCACGAGGCCGAATGGGCACGCCTGGTGGCGGGGCTGATCCGGCTCACCAGGGACTGGGCGCTGGCCGAGGATGCCGCCGCCGACGCCTTCGTCGCCGCGCTGCGGCGCTGGGATGCCGATGGCGTACCGGCGAACCCGGGCGGCTGGCTGACCAGCGTCGCGCGCAACCGAGCCATCGACCTGCTGCGCCGGTCGGCGTCGGAGCGGGTGAAGCTCGCCGAGAAGGCGATCCAGGACGAGCTGGCCGGGCCGGTCGAGGACGACCGGCTCCGGCTGATCTTCACCTGCTGCCATCCGGCGCTGGACCTGCCGGCCCAGGTCGCCCTCACCCTGCGCACGGTGGCCGGCCTGCCGGTCGCCGATATCGCCGCCGCCTTCCTGATTCCGGAGGCAACGATGGCGCAGCGGCTGGTGCGCGCCCGCCGCAAGATCACGCATGCCGGCATTCCGTATCAGGTGCCGCCGCCGGACGCGCTCGCCGAACGGCTCGCCGGGGTGCTGGCCGTTCTCTACCTGGTGTTCAACCAGGGCTATTCCGGGCTGGCCGACACCACGCTGGCCAGCACCGCGGTCTCGCTGGCCAGCCAGCTGACCGTGCTGATGCCGACCGAATCGGAGCCACGCGGCCTGCTCGCCCTGCTGCTCGCGCAGCACTCGCGCCGGGACGCGCGGCGGGATGCCAGCGGCACGCTGCTCACCCTGGAGGAGCAGGACCGCTCGCTGTGGAACCGGGCCGAGATCGCCCGGGCGGTCGCGGAGCTGCGGGCGGCTCGCGAGCAGGGTCCGTACCTGCTGCAGGCCCGGATCGCGCTGTGCCACGCGGTGGCCGACCGCACGGCAGCCACCGACTGGACCGCCATCGTCGCGGCCTACGACGCGCTGGCCAGGATCGCGCCCACCCCTGTTGTCGAGCTCAATCGCGGCATCGCCATCGGCATGCGCGACGGCCCGGACGCCGGGCTGGCGGTGCTGGGCTCGCTGGAAGGAGCGCTGGGCGGCTACCGGTTGCTGCCGGCAGCCCAAGCCGATCTGCTGGCCCGCGCCGGCCGCCGTGTCGAGGCCTCCGCGCGGTACCGGCAGGCGCTGGCGCTGACCGATTCGGAATCCGAGCGGGCGCAGCTGCTGCGCCGGCTGCACACCCTGGAGGCAGGACGACGGTGACGGTGCGAGAGATCGACGTGAACCTCGGCGGCGGGCGGGTGCTGCACGGCTACCACACCGGTGAGCCGGCGGCCTTTCCGCTCGTGTGGCACCACGGCACGCCGAACATCGGCAGCCCACCGCAGCCGCTGTTCGAGCTGGCCAGCCGGCTCGGCCTGCGCTGGGTCTCCTACGACCGCCCGGGCTACGGCGGATCCACCGCGCGGCCGGACCGGAACGTCGCCTCGGCCGCGGCCGACGTCGCGGCGCTCGCCGATGCACTGGATATTGACCGCTTCGCCGTCGTGAGCCATTCCGGCGGAGGCCCGCACGCGCTGGCCTGCGCCGCGCTGCTGCCGGACCGGGTCGCGGCCGTGGTCACCTTCGCCACCCTCGCCCCGCGGGAATCGGCCGGATTGGACTGGTACGCCGGCATGATCGCCTCCGGCGTCAGCTCGCTGCGGGCGGCCGAGGCGGGCCGCGCGGCGAAGGAGGCGCACGAGGCGTCGGGTGCCGAATACGACCCGGAGTTCACCGAGCGGGATTCGGCCGCCCTGCGCGGCGACTGGTCCTGGCTGGGATCGGTCGTCGAGCCCGCGGTGGCGGCCGGTCCCGCCGCACTGATCGACGACGACCTCGCCTACGTATCGCCGTGGGGGTTCGACCCGAGCGAGATTCGCGCGCCGATGTTGCTGCTGCACGGCGGCCGGGACCGCATCGTGCCGGCGGCGCACACCAGCTGGCTGGCCGGGGTGTGCCCCACCGCCGAGCTGCGGCTCAGCCCCGAAGACGGCCACCTCTCGATCCTCGAATCCGCGCCCCCGGCGATGGAATGGCTCAGCCGGCACGTCTGAGGTGTGCTGCAATACCGGCATGCAACTTGCCACCACCGAGGCCGCGAACGAACTGCTGACCACCGACCCGCTGGCCCTGCTGATGGGCATGCTGCTGGATCAGCAGATTCCGATGGAGAAGGCCTTCACCTCCCCGCAGGTGCTGGCCGAGCGGATGGGCGTGCACCGGCTCGACGCGCACACCATCGCCGGCTTCGACCCGGTGGCGTTCGAGGAGATCTTCCGGCGGGTGCCCGCGCTGCACCGGTTCCCGGCCGCGATGGCCAAGCGGGTGCAGGAGCTGTGCCGGGCGGTGGTGCAGCGCTACGACGGCGAGACCGAACGGCTCTGGACGCAGGCCGGAACCGGCCGGGAACTGGTCGAGCGGGTCGCCGCCCTGCCCGGCTTCGGCGAGCTGAAGGCCAAGATCTTCGTCGCGCTGCTGGCCAAGCAGTTCGGCGTGCAGCCGGCCGGCTGGCAGGAGGCCACCGGCATCTTCGGCGTGCCCGGCACGTTCCGCTCGGCGGCCGACGTGGTGGACGCCGAGTCGCTGCGCAAGGTGCGCGAGTACAAGAAGGAGCAGAAGGCAGCGGCCAAGCAGGCCTGATCCGCTCAGCCGGCCAGCAGCACGCCGAGGAACAGCGCCACCAGCGCGCTCAGCCCGGTCAGCGCGCCGAACGCCGCCAGCCCCGTCCGGCTGCGGGAGCGGGCGTGCGCCGCGGCCGCGACCCCGGACACCGCCACCACGATGAGCTTGACGATCAGCGTGGTCCGGTACCGCCCATGCACCTGGTCATGCTCGGCGGCCACATTCCAGATTCCGGTCAGGATCAGCACCGCGAAGGCCGGCCAGGCGATCCGGTTGAACGCCCGCGCCGCGCGCCGGGGCACGTCGGTGCCGGCCGCTCGCAGCGCCGGCACCAGCGCGGCCAGGGTCAGCTGCCCGCCGACCCAGACGGTGGCTGCCAGCACGTGCAGGAACAGCCGCACATCGTCGTAATCCACGCCGATCATGGCGCCGACTCTAGAACCCACCGGCACCGGCTCCAGGACCCACCGGCACCGGCTCCAGAGCCCGCCGGCGCCGACTCCAGAACCCGCAGGCGCGGTGTCGAACGGCACCGATCGGTGCTTTGCTGAACGGGTGCTACCCGTCAGCATCGACCGGCAGCCGTATGCCGACCGGACCGAGGCGGGCGCCGTGCTGGCCGAGCACCTGGTGCGCGAGGTGCCCGGTGCGCAGTTGGTGCTCGGCCTGCCGCGTGGCGGCATTCCGGTGGCGGCCCCGGTCGCGGCCGCGCTCGGCGCACCGCTGGACGTGCTGCTGGTCCGCAAGCTCGGCCTGCCCGGGCAGGCCGAGCTGGCCATGGGCGCGCTGGCGCTGATCGGCGGAAGGGCCGCGGTGGTGCGCAACGAGCCGCTGCTGCGTCGGCGCCGGGTGCCGCCGGCCGAGTTCGGCGCGGCCTGCCGGGCCGAACTCGCCCTGCTGCGTCAGCAGGCCGCGCGGTATCGCGGCGACCGGGATCCGCTGCAACCGGCCGGAAAGACGGTGGTCGTGGTGGACGATGGGCTGGCCACCGGCGCGACCATGCGAGCCGCGATAGCGGCGTTGGCCGGCAGCGGAGCCGGCCGGCTGGTGGTGGCGGTGCCGATCGGCGCGCCGGAAACCTGCCGGCAGCTGGCCGGCCGGGTGAGTGCGCTGGTGTGCCCGTGGCAGCCGGCCAGCTTCTTCGCGGTCAGCCAGGGCTATCGCGACTTCGGCCAGACCAGCGAGGCCGAGGTGATCCGGCTGCTGGTCGCGGCGGCCGACCGGACGGATCCATTGCGGTAGCCGGGACAATCCGCTACGGATCGGCACGCCGACCGCGGCGGCGGTGCGGGGAGACCTCCTCGCACCGCCGCCGTTCTGGTTTACCGCGATACTTGCCCGGTGACGACGACACTGCTCACCGGGATCGGGCTGCTGGCCACCCAGGACGAGGAGCTGGGCGAGCTGACCGATGCCGCGCTGCTGATCGACGGCGACCGGATCGGCTGGCTGGGCCCAGCCGGCGGCGCACCGGCGGCTGACCGCCGGGTCGAGCTGGCTGGCCGGTGCGTGCTGCCCGGCTTCGTGGACTCGCACGCGCACCTGGTCTTCGCCGGTGACCGGGCCGGCGAGTTCGCCGCCCGGATGACCGGACAGCCCTACACCGCCGGCGGAATCCGGTCCACGGTCGCAGCGACCAGGGCGGCCGATGACCAGCGATTGCGGGCTAATCTCGCTCGGCTGGCTGCCGAGCTACACGCCGGCGGGGTGACCACCTTCGAGTGCAAGTCCGGCTACGGGCTGGACGTCGCGACCGAGCGCCGCTCGGTCGCGCTGGCCGCCGAGCAGACGCCAGAGGTGACGTTCCTCGGCGCCCACGTGGTTCCCTCGGATGCCGACCGGGACGAGTACCTGCGGCTGGTGTGCGGGCCGATGCTGGAGGCCTGCGCGCCGCACAGCCGGTGGGTGGACGTGTTCTGCGATCAGGGCGCCTTCGACGTGGACGAGAGCCGGGCGGTGCTGCAGGCCGGCATCGCGGCCGGCCTGCAGCCCCGGCTGCATGCCAACCAGCTCACCGCTGGTGGCGGCGTCCGGCTCGCGGTCGAGCTGGACGCCGCCAGCGCCGACCACTGCACGCACCTCAGCCCCGCCGACGTCGAGGCGCTGGCCGGTTCGGCCACCGTCGCCACCCTGTTGCCGCTGGTCGAGTTCTCCACCCGCTCGCCCTATCCGGACGCCCGCGCGCTGCTGGACGCCGGTGTCACGGTGGCGCTGGCCACCGACTGCAACCCCGGTTCGGGCTATTCGACGTCGATGCCGCTGGCCATCGCGCTGGCGGTGGTGCAGATGCGGATGACGCCGGCCGAGGCGGTCCGGGCCGCCACCGTCGGTGGCGCCCGCGCCCTGCGCCGCTGCGACATCGGCCGGCTCGCGGTCGGCCAGCGGGCCGACCTGGTGGTCCTCGATGCGCCGTCCTACCTGCACCTGGCCTACCGTCCCGGCGTGCCGCTGATCCACCAGACCTGGATCGCCGGCCAGCCGTGAGCCGCATGCACGGGGGCGAGATCGACATCACCGAGGGAACCGTTCGCAGGCTGCTGGCGAGCCAGTTCCCGGAATGGGCCGATCTTCCGCTATCGCGGGTCGCCGAGACGGGCACCGATCACGCGCTGTTCCGGCTGGGCGACGAACTCGTCGTGCGGCTGCCACGGCTGGAGGGTCCCGACGTCCAGGCAGCACTCGAAGCCGAATGGCTCCCGAGACTGGCGCCGCGGTTGCCGCTGGCCGTGTCCATCCCGATCGCCTTGGGCGAACCCGATGATGGCTACCCGTTTAAATGGTCGGTCAACCCGTGGCTGCCCGGGGAACCTCTGGATCCGGCGAGGGTCGATCCGGCGCGGCTGTCGGTCGAGCTGGCGGAGTTCGTTCGGGCCCTGCAGTCCTGCGACGCCACCGGCGCCAGGCTGTTCGGATCGCGCGGGCAGCCGCTGGACGAGCCGGAGCGCGACCGCCGAACCCGCGAATCCCTGGCCGCCGCGGCCGACCTCATCGACGCACCGTCAGCGCTGGCGGTGTGGGAAGAGGCGCAACAGGCACCCGTCCACGTCGGCTCGCCGATCTGGTTCCACGGCGACCTGACCGAAGGCAATCTGCTGGTCCGAGACGGCAGGTTGAGTGCGGTCCTCGACTGGGGCCCGTTCGGCGCCGGAGATCCCGCGTGTGAACTGCATTCGGCGTGGCTGCTCCTGAACCGGCGAGGGCGTCAGCGGTTCCGGGAGATCGTCGGCTGCGACGAGGCAAGCTGGCAGCGCGGGCGGGGTTGGGCGGTCTCGATCGGCGCCATGCTCATCCCGTACTACCGCGAGAGCGCGCCTGCCTTCGCTCGACGGGGTATCGCGATGATCGAATCAGTCCTCAGCGAAGATTGACCCTGCTTATCTGTAACTCGATCATGACTGTGTCGAGTTTGTTTCTGAATTTGCCTCCTGCTCCGGGCTGGCTGTGGGGTGTCCGCGCTATCTGTCGTTGTGTCTCCAACTAGCGGATGGCTGCGGCCCGGTGGCCAAGTGGAGCCTCGTGGCGTCCTGACCCAGTAGATCTGCGCGTGACCGAACCGATCAAGCCGAACGAGCAGGGCATGCTGGAACGTACTCGCCACCGTGCGCTGGCCACCGACTGCGATCCGGTTTCGGGCCGCTCCACCGCGATGCCGCTGGCCATCGCTGGCCGTGGTGCAGATGCGGATGGCCTCTGCGATCAATGCCGCCACAGTCGGCGGTGCGGCGGCACTGCGCCGGGACGACATCGGCCGACTCGCCGTCGGTCAGCGCGCCGACTTGGTGGTGCTGGACGCGCCGTCCTATCTGCGTCTGGCCTACCGCCTCGGCGTGCCTCTCGTCCACCAGACTGGATCGCCGGCCAGGCCTGCTAACGCACCATCTACGTCAGTTCAATGCATAAGGGAAGTTCCCAGACGGGGCGGTCCGGGAATACAGCGTGCGCCGGAGAGCCTCAGCACGGTGTGCGCACGAAGGACAGGGATAGTCCATGGAACAGGCGTGCGGTTGCTGAGCGCCTGGGTCAGAGTTAACTGACGTGACATGCTGGAATTCTGGTGAGCCGATCGTCCTAATGGGCAGAGGATTCAAAACCGCATCTGTCAAGTTGAGACTGGAGAGCACTTGGCCACACCGCCTGACCCGATCCACGTCTATCACTTCACCCATGTACGCAACCTCCCGGGGATCATTGAGGAGGGCCTTCATTCGGATGCTGCCTGCCGCCGGGAAGGGCTCACAGAGGTCGAGATCGGCTCAGTCGGCATCAGGGAACGCAGGCTGCAACTCCCCGTCGGCGACGTCGGCCCCGGTGGATGCGTGGGTGACTATGTGCCTTGGTATTTCGGCCCTCGCAGTCCGATGATGTACACCCTCAACCGTAGTAACTATGAGTACCAGGCTGGCTTTGACGAGGTTGTGTATCTTGTGTCAAGCGTTCCGAGGATCGTCGCTCTCGGAGGCGAGTGGATCGCGTCTGACCGAAACGCAGCTCTCAGACTGGCCGAGTTCACCGACGACATCGACTCACTCCAAGAGCACATCAGTTGGGATGTCATCGGGGACCGGTACTGGACAGACTACCCGGATGGATCCGACCTTCGGGCTGCAGAATTTCTGGTGTATCAATCCGTCCCGTGGGAAGCCGTGGAGGCTATCGTGACGAAGACGGAAGTGACACGCGAGCAGGTCGAAGCCCTGGTTGCCGGACGAGTGCACTGTCCCCCGGTAACTGTCAGTAGAGAGTGGTACTTCTAGTTCTGTGGGAAGGCTCGCATGATCTCTGAAGCAACCGGGAACCTCCTCGACGCACCTGTCGAGGCACTTGTGAACACCGTCAATACGGTCGGCGTCATGGGCAAGGGAATAGCTCTGCAATTTAAGCGCGCCTATCCAGCCATGTTCAAGGACTACGCCTCCGCGGCTAAGCGCGGTGACCTTGCGATCGGCCGAATGCACGTCTGGCACACCGGTCAGTTCGACGGGCCGAGAGTCATTATCAATTTCCCGACCAAGCGCCACTGGCGCGGTGGATCAAAGCTTGCTGATATCGAGGCAGGCTTGCACGACCTCGTCAACGTGATCCGGCAGGAACAGATCCGGTCAATCGCAGTACCTCCCCTTGGTTGTGGCCATGGAGGTCTCAATTGGACCGATGTGGAACCTCTGATCCGCGCCAAACTCGCATCGCTCGAAGATGTAGACGTTCGGATTTACCCACCTGCCGGGACTCCGGCGGCAGCCGACATGCGTACTACAGGCCCCAAACCACGTATGACGGCGGGGCGCGCAGCGCTGATTGAGATGATCCGACGGTACTCGACGGTAGCGGTAGAAGGCGCCACCCCAATCGCAGTCCAAAAGCTCATGTACTTTCTGCAGGTCGCGGGAGAAGAACTGGGACTTCGCTATGAGCAGAATTTTTACGGACCCTACGCGGACAATCTGCGAGCGGTCCTGCGCGACGTCGAAGGGCATTACCTGGAGGGTTTCGGCGACGGGAGTCAACGTGTTGAAGTGAGCGAACCGTTTCGACTGCTCCCTGGAGCCCGAGAGACAGCATCGCAGCTTTTGCACGACCGAAAAGCCACTCTCAAACGCATTGACCGCGTTATGGATCTAACGTGCGGCTTCGAATCAGCCAACTCCCTTGAGCTCCTAGCAACAGTTCATTGGGTTGCCCTGCATCCCAAGGCAAGGGGGCGTTCGGAGGACGACATTGCTCGCGAGGTGCGTCGATGGAGCAACCGCAAAGCCCGCCTCTTCACACCCGGTCAAGTCCATAAGGCGCTCGACGTAATGCGCGATAAGGGTTGGCTCGACTCGGCCTCCGAGTAACGGTCCACCGAGCGTACTCGTCACTTATGGCACCACCGCTTAGGTAGTACCACCGTTCTCCGCACGCCGTCGCAACGGCGTACTTGCAGTCATACCTGCCCGGGCAACAGCCGACCTCGCGATGCTCACTCAGCTACTGGTCGGGAAGTGGTAGCTGGCGGCACTGTGCGCCGAGGCGTCCGGCCACCGGGAGGTGACCACTTTTCCCCTGGTGTAGAAGGAAACCCCCTCCGGGCCGTGCACGTGCTTGTCACCGAACAGCGAGTCCTTCCAGCCGCCGAAGGAGTAGTAGGCCATCGGCACCGGGATCGGCACATTGATGCCGATCATGCCGACCTGCACGCCGCGCTGGAACTTCCGGGCCGCCGCCCCGGATGAGGTGAAGATGGCGGTGCCGTTGCCGTACGGGTTGGCGTTGATCAGCTCGATCGCCTCCTCCACGTCGGCGGCGCGGACCACCGCCAGCACGGGGCCGAAGATCTCCTCGCGGTAGACATCCATCTCCGGCCGCACCCGGTCGATCACGGTCGGGCCGAGGAAGAAGCCGTCCTCGTGGCCGGCCACCGACAACCCGCGACCGTCCAGCAGCAGCTCGGCGCCCTGCTCGGAGCCGGTGCCGATCAGCGACACGATCCGGTCCCGGGCGGCCGCGGTGACCACCGGACCCATCTCGCTGTCCGGCTGCCGGCCCGGCCCCACCCGGATCGCGCGTGCCTTGGCAGTCACCGTCTCCATCAGCTGCTCGGCCCGAGCGCCCACCGCCACCGCGGCCGAGATCGCCATGCACCGCTCACCGGCCGAGCCGAACGCGGAGGCCACCAGGTGGTCGGCGGCGAAATCCGGATCGGCGTCCGGCAGCACCACGGCGTGGTTCTTCGCACCACCCAGGGCCTGCACCCGCTTGCCGTTCGCGCTGGCCCGGTTGTGGATGTAGCGCGCGATCGGCGTCGAGCCGACGAAGGAGACGGCAACCACCTGCGGTGCGTCCAGCAGCGCATCGACCGCCTCGACGTCACCGTTGACCACGTTGAACACGCCGTCCGGCAGGCCGGCCCGCTGCCACAGCTCGGCGATCAGCGCCGACGCGCTCGGGTCTCGTTCGCTGGGCTTGAGCACGAAGGTGTTGCCGCAGGCGATGGCCACCGGATACATCCACATCGGGACCATGGCCGGGAAGTTGAACGGAGTGATGCCGGCGACCACGCCGAGCGGCTCCCGGAAGGAGAACACGTCCACCCCGGTGGATACCTGGTCGGAGTAGCTGCCCTTGAGCAGGGTCGGGATCCCGCAGGCGAACTCGATCACCTCCAGCCCGCGCTGCACCTCGCCGGCGGCGTCGGAGAGCACCTTGCCGTGCTCGTCGCAGATGATCTCGGCCAGCCGCGCCTTGTGCGCGTGCACCAGGTTGCGGAAGGCGAACAGGATCTCGGTGCGGGCCGACAGCGAGGTCTGCGACCAGCGCTCGAACGCCTGCCCGGCCGAACGCACCGCGGCCTGGACGTCGGCAGCCGAGGCCAGCAGCACCTCGGCCTGCACCTGCCCGGTGGCCGGGTTGTAGACCGGCGCGGTCCTTCCAGCGTCGCCGGTTGCCGGCCGGCCGTCGATCCAGTGCGCGATGGTCCTCATCAGCCGACCCGGTCAGCTGAACTGGCGGGTGATCGCCTCTGCCCGGCTGACCAGGTCGAGGTCGTAGGCCACCCCCGGCACGTAGAGGATCACGTAGTTCACTCCGGCATCGATGACGGCGGCGATCTGCTCGGCGATCTGGTCATCGCCGAGCGCCATCCCGTCCGCGAACTGCGCCCAGCTCCGGCCGCCGCGCACCCGCTCGGTGGCGGCCACCCGGTGGTCCTCGCCGGCCTGGACCGGGAAGACGTTCAGCGAGGTGGACCTGACGATGTCGTCGAAGTCGCGGCCGACCTCGTCGCAGTGCTGGCGCAGGATCGCCAGCTTCTTCCGGATGGTGTCCGGCTCGCCGCCGCCGACATTGCAGGCATCGCCGTACTGGGCGACCAGCTTGAGCGTCACCTTCTCACCGCCACCGCCGATCCACAGCGACGGGTGCGGCTTGCGCACGCCCTTGGGCTCGTTGTACGGCTTGTCCACCGAGTAGTACTTGCCCTTGAACTCGAAGGCGTCCTGGGTCCACATGCCGGTGATGATCTGCACCGCCTCGCGGAAGGCGCCCATCCGGTCCCGCAGCTCCGGCCATTCGTAGCCGTAGGCCCGCCACTCGTGCTCGAACCAGCCGGCGCCGATTCCGGCGTACAGCCGGCCGTGGCTGGCTACGTCCACCGTTGAGGCGATCTTGGCGTACAGCGCCGGGTTGCGGTAGCCGTTGCAGCCGACCATCTGCCCGATGTTCACCCGCCTTGTGTCCCGGGCCAGCGCCGCGGTGGTCGTCCAGCACTCGAACGTGGTGTTCGGCGAGGGCTCCGGAACGGTGTGGAAGTGGTCGTACAGCCAGATCGAGTCCCAGCTGCCGGCGTCGGCGGCCTTGGCCACCGCGGTCATCGCCTCCCACTGCTCGACCGGATCGGCGATGTAGGCCAGATCCATCCGCCAGCCCTGCGGCACGAAGATCCCGAAGCGAGTAGTCATGCCGTCCAGTCTGCAATACCCGGTGGCCAGCGCGCCGCCTGCCACCGGCAGTGACAGAATCCGCGCTGTGCCTGCCAGCGAACCCACCATCGTGGCCACCAGCATCGGATTCCGCAGCCGCCACCAGGGGCCGCTGGACTGGGAGCTCGGACCGATCTTTCCCTACCTCGCCGAGCTGAGCCGGACCGAACGGCCCAGGCTCTGCTTCCTGGCCACCGCTGAGGGCGACCGGTCGGAGACGATCACCGCGGTGTACAGCGCGTTCGCCGGCAGCGACTTCCGGGCCAGCCACCTCAGCCTGTTCCCGATGCCCAACCTCGGCGACATCCGGTCCCACCTGCTGGCCCAGGACGTGATCTGGGTGCTCGGCGGCAGCGTGGTGAACCTGCTGGCGGTGTGGCGGGCCCACCAGCTGCCGCCGATCCTGCACGAATGCTGGCGGGCCGGCATCGTGCTGGGCGGCGTCTCGGCCGGCTCGGTCTGCTGGCACCTGGGCGGCACCACCGACAGCTACGGGCCGAACCTGCGACCGGTCACCGACGCGCTCGGCTGGCTGCCCTACAGCAACGGGGTGCATTACGACGCCGAGGAGCAGCGCCGGCCGCTGATGCAGGAACTGGTCGGCAACGGCACCCTGACGGCCGGCTATGCCACCGACAACGGCGCCGCGCTGATCTACCGCGGCACCGAACTGGCCGAGGCGGTGGCCGACCGGACCGGGGCGGGCGCCTACTCGGTCTCCCGCGCCGAGGACGGCACGGTGAGCGAGCGCCCGCTCCCGGTTCGACTGCTGCCCGGCAGCGACTAGCTGGTTCAGCCGCAGGCGTGCAGCCAGCCCTCGGTGTCCGGCAGCACGCCGTGGTGCAGGTCGGTCAGCGCACCGCGCAGCCGCATGGTGATCGGTCCCGGCCGCCCGTCACCGAACCGGAAGTCGCCGTCGCGGTCGCGGATCTGGCCGACCGGCGTGACCACCGCCGCGGTGCCGCACGCGAATGCCTCGCTGATGGTGCCGTCCTGGCACTCGGCCCGCAGCTGCGCCAGCTCGATCCGCTCCTCGCTGGCGCCGTAGCCCAGTCGCCGGGCCAGCTTCAGCATGGTGTCGCGGGTGACGCCGGGCAGCAGCGAACCGCTCAGGGTCGGCGTGACGATCCGCGCGTCGGCCCCGGTACCGCGGACCAGGAACAGGTTCATCCCGCTCATCTCCTCCAGGTACCGGCGTTCGGTGGCGTCCAGCCAGAGCACCTGCTGGCAGCCGGCCGCGTCGGCCTGGATCTGGGCCGGGAAGGTCGGCGCGTAGTTGCCGGCGATCTTGACGTTGCCGGTGCCGCCGGGGAAGGCGCGCGGGTAGTCGTGGTTGACCATCACCGAGACCGGCTCGATCTCGCCGCCGAAGAAGCCGGCCGCGACGAAGGCCATCAGCAGGAACCGGTAGTTGCGCGAGGGGCGCAGCATCAGCGAGATGTCGGTGCCGAACAGCAGCGGCCGCAGGTAGATGCTGTGCGCGGGGTTGTCCGACAGCCGGCAGGAGTCCACCCGGATCAGCTGGTCAACCGCCTCCAGGAACAGCTGCTCGGGCAGCTCCGGCATCCCGATCCGGGCGGCCGAGCGCTGGAACCGCCGCCCGTTGTCCAGCGGCCGGAACACCACCATCGAGCCGTCGTCGGTGCGCCGGTGAGCCTTCAGGCCCTCGAACGCGACCTGGCCGTAGTGCAGGCCGATGGTGGCCGGGTGCAGCGACAGGTCGGCCAGCCGCTGCAGCGACGGCCGGCTCCAGCCGGTCTCCGGGGTGTAGTCGATGCTCACCATGTGGTCGGTGAATGCCTCGCCGTGGCCGGGATCGGTGAAGGCGAGTTCGGTGCGCTCGGATACTGCGGTCATGACGGGATTCTCCTTGTGGGAAAGACTATTTTTGAAGGGAGGTCAGACGGTGTGGGTGAAGTAGAAGGTCCGGCGGTTGACGATCAGGGCGTGCTCGTCCACCTCGAAGAAGTCGGCGAACCGGAGTTCGACCGCGCTGCCGTCCCGCAGCGTGCCGAGGAACTGGCCGTTGACGGCGACCTGGCAGTCGTCGGCGATCATGGTCTCCAGGACGTGCCGGCCCTCGGCGATGATGCGATCCCGGTGGTAGAACTGGAACATCCGCTCGCGGCCGACCATCGGCTCGTAGCCGGGACGGTGGTAGACGGCGTCCGGCGCGTGCAGCTGGGCGATGCCAGCCGCGTCCCCGGCGTCCACCATTTGGTAGAGCAGGTGCACCTGCTGCACCGCCACCGAATCGGACGTCCGAACCTGGGTCTGGGTCATGACGACTTCTCACTTTCTGGGCTGGTTCGGCGCCGGTACGGCTCCGACGGTTGGGGCAGCGACCGGGTGCGGTGCTGCCGGGGGTCGAGCAACGGGCCGAGCACGCCGAGGATTTCGGCGAGCGGTCCGGGCCGCAGCACCTCGGTGTGCGCGCACTGCAGCGGGATGACCTCGAGCTGGCCGGACAGGTACGGCAACCAGTCGGTCGGCAGCGGTGAACGGCCGTCCTTGTCGGCGACCGCGTCGAAGTGCAGGACGTCAGCGGTGATCTTGCGGGGCTGGAAATCGTTGAGAACGCTGAGGTTGCGGGCGAACACGGCCGGCAGCGCGGCCACCAACCGATCGTCGAAACCAGCCAGCGGGCCGTCCTCGGCCGCGGCCAGCCGCAAGTAGGCCCGGTGGTCCAGCGGCTGGTCACGCCCCACCTGGTAACCGAGACTGCCCAGCAACAGCAGCAGGTTCTGCCGGTCGCTCGGTTCCAGCACCGGGTACGGTTCGGGGTTCGGCGGGTAGCCGTCCAGCATCGCCAGCAGGCTGACCTGCTCGCCCTGGTCCTCCAGCTGGGCGGCCATCTCATGGGCCACGCCGGCTCCGTAGGACCAGCCGAGCAGCTGGTACGGCCCGGCCGGCTGCTGTCGCCGGATGGCCTGGACGTACCGGGCCGCCATCGCCGGCACGCTGTCCGGTAGGCCGGCCGAGTCGGCCAGTCCCGGTGACTGCAGCGCGAAGATGGGCTGATCGGCATCGAGACCGCTGATCAGCGGGGCGTACACCCAGCCGAGCCCGACCGCCGGATGGACGCAGAACAGTGGCGTCCGGCTGCCGGTCGCGCGCAGCGGGATCAGCACCGCGCGGTCGTCGGAGCGTTGCTCGGCCGCCACCCGCACGGCCAGCTGCGCCACCGTCGGCGCCTCGAACAGATCGCGCACCCCGAGCTGGACGCCGAGCGCCTGCCGAACCCGGCTCACCGTCCGGGTGGCCAGCATCGAGTGCCCGCCGAGCTCGAAGAAGTTGTCGTCGATGCCGACCGATTCCCGGTCGAGCAGCGTGCCGAAGATGGCGCACAGCGCGGCCTCGGCCTCGGTCCGGGCGGCGCGGTGCTCGACCTGGACCGCAGCGGTGGTCGGGCTGAGCCGGCCGCGGTCGATCTTGCCGTTGGCCGTGACCGGGAACGCGTCCACCAGCTCGATACCGCTCGGCACCATGTAGTCCGGCAGCGACCGGGCCGCGAAGGTCCGCAGCTCGCCCGGCAGCTCCTCGGCCGGTTCGGTGGCGAGCACGAAGGCGTGCAGCTGCTGGTTGCCCGGGTTTCGCTCGTGCACGGTGACCACCGCCCGGCTGACCGCCGGATGGCTGCCGAGCACCGCCTCGATCTCGCCGAGCTCGATCCGCAGGCCACGCAGCTTGATCTGGCCGTCCTTGCGACCGAGGAAGTCCAGCTCGCCATCCGGCCGCCAGCTCACCAGGTCCCCCGTCCGGTACATCCGCTCGCCGTCGGAGAACGGGTCGGCGACGTAACGGGATGCGGTCAGCTCGGGCCGGTTGAGGTAGCCCCGGCCGGTGTGCGCACCGGCCAGCCACAGCTCGCCGGGCACGCCGACCGGCACCGGCTGCAGCCGGTCGTCCAGCACGTAGCAGCGCACGCCCGGCAGCGGCCGACCGATGGACGGCAGCTCGGCCTCGCCCAGGCGCTCGAAGCGCACGTCGGTCCAGGTGACGAAGCAGGTTGCCTCGGTCGGGCCGTAGACGTTGACCACCCGGAACGGCAGCGGCCGGTCGATCACCCGGGTCAGCCGGTCGCCGCCGGTGTAGATCACCCGCAGGGCCGACGGCCGGCCAGCCAGCTCGGGCAGCAGGCCCGCCATCCGCACCGTCGGCAGGTAGCAGATCGTGGTGCCGGACTCGACGATCCAGTCGGCCATCAGCAGCTCGTCCTCGAACACCCGCGCTGGCGGGATGAGCAGGGTGCCGCCGGCCAGTAGCACCGGCCAGAATCTCCTGGACCGATCCGTCGAAGCCAGGGTTGGCGATCATCGACGCCCGGTCCAGCTCGGTCAGCCGCAAGCCGTCGATCGAGGCGTGGCACATCCGGGCCAGGCTGTGGTGTTCGATGACCACCCCCTTCGGCTTGCCGGTCGAGCCGGAGGTGTAGATCACGTATGCGGCGTCGGTGGGTTCGACGAGGACCGGCGCCGGTTGCGGCACGGTGCCGAGCGCCTCGTCCAGGTGCAGCACCACCGCCCCGGCCGGATCGAACCGGCCGGCCAGCGCGGTCAGGCTCAACACCACCGGCGCCTGGCAGTCGGCACAGAATCTGGCTCAACCGCTCGGCCGGATAGCCGGGGTCCAGCGGCAGGTAGGCCGCGCCGGCTCGCAGCACCGCCAACTCGGCCACCACCAGCTCGGAGCACCGGGGCAGGTGAACGCCGACCACCTGGCCGGGCCGTACGCCGAGCGCCTGCAAGCGGGCGGCCAGCCGGTCGGCCCGCTCGTCCAGCTCGCGGTAGGTCAGCATGCCGGTCGTGTCCCGGATCGCCGGCGCGTCCGGCCGTTCGGCTATCCGCTGCCGGAGCAGCGCCAGGATCGGCTCGCTGCTGCCCAGCGCCGGGCCGGACACCGCGAAGTCGGTGAGCAACTCGGCCCGCTCGGCCTCGCTGGTGATGCTCAGCTCGCCGATCGGCCGGTCGGGCTGGGCGACCAGCTGATCCAGCACCGAGACCAGCCGGTCCAGCAGGCCGGCCACCGTCGCCGGGTCGTACAGGTCGGTGGCGAAGTCGGCGGTCAGCTCGATGCCGGCCAGGTCCACATCCTCGACCGCGGCCAGGCTGAGGTCGAACTTGACCGACTCGGTGCCGGCCGGCCGGGGCGTGATGGACAGCGCCGACTCGGTTCCCCGCGATCCGCTCGGCACGTTCTGCACCGACAGCATCACCTGGAACAGCGGGTGCCGGGCCAGCGTCCGGGCCGGGTTGATCGCCTCCACCACCCGCTCGAACGGGATGTCCTGGTGCGCGAAGGCATCCAAATCCCGGTCGCGCAGCCGGGCGAGCAGCTCGGTTCCGGTCGGGTTGCCGGACAGGTCGGACCGCAGCGCCACCGTGTTGACGAAGAACCCGACGACCTCGGCCAGCGACTCCTCGGTCCGGCCGGACAGGCTGGTGCCGAGCACGATGTCCTCGCCGGCGCCGAGCCGGGACATCAGCACGGCCAGGCCGGCCTGGAGCACCATGAACAGGGTGGCGCCGTGCGCCCGGGCCAGACCGGCCAGCGCCCGGTGCCGATCCGCGTCCAGCCGGTGGCCCACCGCGCTGCCGCGATGGCTGGGCAGCTGCGGACGGGGCCGGTCCGACGGCACGCTGCACTGCTCCGGCGCACCGGCCAGCACGGTCGTCCAGTAGTCGATCTGCTGCGACAGCAGGCTGTTCTCGTCCTCGGCCGTTCCGAGCAGCTCGTGCTGCCACACGCTGTAGTCGGCGTACTGCACCGGCAGCGGCCGGAATTCCGGCGCCCGGCCGGCCGCCCGCGCCGCATAGGCGGTGCGCAGGTCGGCTGTCAACGGCCCGACCGACCAGCCGTCGCCGGCGATGTGGTGCAGCACCAGCAACAGCACGTGCGCGCCGGGGCCGTCCGCGATCAGGTGGGCTCGGATCGGCAGCTCGGCGGTCAGGTCGAACGGGATGCCGGCCAGTGCCAGCAGCAGGCTGGGGGCCAGCTCGGCGTGCTCGTCGAACGGCACCGGCTGCTCGGCCAACTCGACCACTCGCTGGGTGAGCACCCCATCCCGTTCGGCGAACACCGTCCGCAGCGCCGGATGCCGCTCGACCACGTCGGTCAGCGCGGCGCGCAGTGCCTGCCGGTCGAGCTTGCCGGTCAGCTGCAAGGCAAGCGGCATGTTGTACAGCCCCGGCGCCTCGGCCGCCTGCTCGCTGAACCACAGCCGCTGCTGGGCGAAGGAGGCCGGCACCGGTTCGGCCGAAGCCGGTCGGGGACGCAGCGGTGCTCGCCGCGGCCCGGCCTCGGCCAGCGCTGCCTGCACCCGCTCGGCCAGGCCGAGCACGGTCGGTGCCTCGAACAGGTCGCGCACGCTCAGCTGCAGGTCGAACCGCTGGCGGATCCGGCCGACGGCCCGGGTGGCCAGCAGCGAGTGACCGCCCAGGTCGAAGAAGTTGTCGTCGATGCCGACCGATTCGGCATCGAGCACCGCACCGAAGACCTCGCACAGGGCCGCTTCGAGTTCCGTCCTCGGCGCCCGGTGCTCGGTCCGGACCACCGTCACCATCGGCGCCAGCCGAGCTCGGTCGAGCTTGCCGTTGGCGGTGGCCGGAAAGGTGTCCAGTACCTGCAGGCCAGCCGGCACCATGTAGTCCGGCAGGGTCGTCGCGGCGAATGCCCTGATCTCGGCGAGCAGTTCTTCAGCACCGGCGCCGTCGGCCAGTTGCAGGAAGCCGTGCAGCGCCTTGTTGCCGGCCGTCCGCTCGTGCACGATCACCACGGCCTGTGCGACCGCCGGATGGGCGGTCAGCACCGCCTCGATCTCGCCGATCTCGATCCGCAGCCCGCGCAGCTTGATCTGGCCGTCCACCCGGCCGAGGAAGTCGAGCTGGCCGTCGCGGCGCCACATCACCTGGTCGCCGGTGCGGTACATCCGGGCGCCTTCGACGAACGGATCGGCGACATACCGGCTCGCGGTCAGCGCCGGCCGGTCCAGGTAGCCGCGGCCCTGCAGGCTGCCGCCGAGCCAGAAGCTCGCCGGGCACACCGGCCGGCACCGGCTGCAGGCTGTCGTCGAGGACGTAGCAGCACACCCCCGGCAGCGGGCGGCCGATGCTTGGCAACTCGGCCTCGCCGAGCTGGTCAAAGCGCACGTCGGCAGCGGTGGAGGCGACGGTGTTCTCGGTGGGGCCGTAGAAGTTGACGAACCGGAACGGCAGCGGCCGGTCGGTCAGCCGGACCAGCCGGTCACCGCCGGTGTAGACCACGCGCAGCCGGCCGGGGGTGTCCAGCAGGTAGGGCAGCACCTCCGCGACCCGCACGGTCGGCACGTTGCCGGCGGTGACGCCGGCGGCCGCCAGCCAGCGGGCGAACAGCTCGTCGTCGTCCAGCTCCGTCGGGTCCGGGATGGCGATCGAGCCACCATGCACCAGCACCGGCCAGGTGTCGATCACCGAGGCGTCGAAGCCGGGGTTGGCGATCAGGCCGGTCCGGGCGCTCGGGCCGAGGTCCAGGACGCCGGCGGCCAGCTCGCACAGCCGGGCCAGGCTGGCGTGCTCGATCACCACGCCCTTCGGCCGGCCGGTCGAGCCGGAGGTGTAGATGACGTAGGCGGCGTCGCGGGATCCGACCGGCACCGCCCGGTTGACGATCGGCAGTTCGGGCAGCCGGTCCAACTCCAGCACGGTCGCGCCGGACGGGTCGAACCGGCCGGCCAGGCTGGTCAGGCTGAGCACCACCGGCGCCTGGCAGTCGGCGCAGATCTGTTCCAGCCGCTCGCGGGGGTAGTTCGGGTCGAGCGGCAGGTAGGCCGCGCCGGCCTTGAACACGGCCAGTTCGGCGACGATCAGCTCACGGCACCGGGGCAGGTGCAGGCCGACCACCTGGCCTGGGCGCACGCCCAGCCCGATCAGCTGGCCGGCCAGCCGGTCGGACTGCTCGGTCAGCTCGCCGAAGTTCAGCTCGCCGCGGCTGTCGGTGATCGCCACCGCCGTCGGATCGTGCCGGCGCAGGGCAGCCAGGATCGGCTCGGACGCTTCCGGTGAGGTCCCGTTCGTGCCGTAACCGTCGAGCAATTCCCGTCGCTCGTCCGCGCTGGTGACCGACAGGCCGGAGATCCGGCCGGCCGGGTGGGCCGCCAGCTGGGCCAGCACCGAGATCAACCGGTCCAGCAGGACGCCGACCGACTCGGCGTCGAACAGGTCGTGGGCAAAGTCGGCGTTGAACCTCAGGCCGTCCGCGTCCTCGATCGCGGCCACGCTGAGGTCGAGCTTCACCGCATCGGTGCCGGCCTCGCGCGGCGCCATCGACAGCCCGTCGGCCGGCCCGGCGTCGGCCCGGGCCTGGTTCTGCACCACCAGCATGACCTGGAACAGCGGATGCCGGGACAGCGTCCTGGTCGGCCGGAGGAGTTCGACGATCCGCTCGAACGGGATGTCCTGGTTGGCGAAGACGTCGAGGTCGCGGTCACGCACCTGGCCGATCAGCTCGGCCACCGTCGGGTTGCCGGACAGGTCGGTCCGCAATACCAGGGTGTTGACGAAGAAACCGACCAGCTCGTCCAGCGCCTCGTCGGTGCGCCCGGACACCGCGGTGCCGAGCACGATGTCGCTGCCCGCGCCGAGCCGGGACATCAGCACCGACAGCCCGGCCTGCACGACCATGAACAGGGTGGCCTGGCAGGAACGGGCCAGCTCGGCCAGCCCTCGCCGCAGTTCGGCGCCGGCGGCACGCGAGACGGCCGCGCCCCCATGGCTGGGCGCCTGCGGCCGGGGCCGGTCGGTGGGCAGCGTGCACTGCTCGGGCAGCCCGGCCAGCGTCCGCAGCCAGAACTGCTGTTGCCGGTTCAGCAGGCTGTCCGGATCGGCCGGATCCCCCAGCAGCTCCTGCTGCCAGAGCGTGTAGTCGGCGTACTGCACCGGCAGCGGTTCGAAGTCCGGCGCCGAACCCGCGCACCGGGCGGCGTAGGCCTGGCGCAGGTCGGTGAGCAGCGGGCGCAGCGACCAGCCGTCGCTGGCGATGTGGTGCATCGCCAGCAGCAGCACGTGCTCGGCCGTCCCGATCGGAAACAGGTGCGCCCGGATCGGCAGCTCGGCGGCCAGGTCGAACGGCCGGCCGGCCGCCTCGGCCAGCGCCGCGTCGAGCTCGGCCGGGGCGTGCCGAGGGTGCACGGTGAACGGCACCGGCTGCTCGACCAGCGGCACGATCCGCTGGGCCAGGCCGCGCTCGGCCTCGGCGAACACGGTGCGCAGCGCCTCGTGCCGCTCGACCACGTCGCCGACCGCCGCCCGCAGCGCCTCGCGGTCGAGTTCGCCGTGGAGCTGCAGGGCGAACGGCAGGTTGTAGAGCCCCGGTGCGTCGGCGGCCTGCTCGCTGAACCAGAGCCGCTGCTGGGCGTAGGAGGCGGGGATCATGCCAACTCCCGCTTCCGCGGCCGCAGCGACGGGCGGGCGGGCTGGCCGGACACCAGCCGGTCCACCAGCTCGGCCACCGTCGGCGCCTCGAAGATCGCCTTGATCGACAGCTCGGCGTTCATCGTGCTGCGCACCCGGCTGATCAGTCGGGTGGCGAGCAGCGAGTGCCCGCCCAGGTCGAAGAAGTTGTCGTCGATGCTGACCGGGGTGCCGGTGCCGAGCACGCTGCCGAACAGTTCGCACAGCGCCCGCTCGGAATCGGTCCGCGGTTCCCGTCCGGCGCTCGTCACCGCGACCGGGTCCGGCTCGGGCAGCTTGGACCGGTCGAGCTTGCCGGTGGCCGAGATGGGCAGCGCGTCGAGCTGGACGAGCTGGGACGGCACCAGGTGGTCCGGCAGCCGCAGCTTCACCTCCCGGCGCAGTGCGGCGACGTCGAGCGGCGGCGTTCCCGGCTCGGCGACCAGGTAACCCACCAACTTCTTGTCATTGCCGCTGCCCCAGGCGTGGACCGCGGCGTGCCGGATGCTGGGCAGGCTGCCGAGCACGGCGGTGATCTCGGCGGGTTCGATGCGGAAGCCGCGGATCTTGATCTGCTCGTCGGCCCGGCCGTGGAACTCCAGGGTGCCGTCGGGCCGCCAGGACACCAGGTCCCCGGTCCGGTACATCCGCTCGCCCGCCGCGTAGGGGTTCGCCACGAACCGGCCGGCGGTCAATCCCGGCTGGCCCAGGTACCCGTCGGCCAGGCCGGTGCCGGCCATGTAGAGCTCGCCGGGTACCCCGGCCGGCACCAGCTGCAGGCCGGCATCGAGCACCAGCAGCCGCATGCCGGCCACCGGCCGGCCGACCGGCACGCTGCCCGCCCCGGCGGCCACGTCGGTGTCGCGCAGCTCGTGGGCGACGGTGAAGATCGTGCACTCCACCGGCGAATACCCGTTGGTCACCACGAGATTCGGGTACTGCTCGCGCAATCGGGCCAGGTGCGGTACTGAGGCCGCCTCGCCGCCGGTCAGCACGTGCCGCAGCCGCCGGAAGACGCCGGGGTACTCCTCGATCAGGAAGTTCAACAGGCTCGCCGAGGCGTGCACCGTGCTCACCCGGTGCCGGGCCACCAGCTCGACCATCGCCTCCGGTTCCGGACGCTGACCCGGCTGCAGCACGCACAGGCCGCCGGTCAGCAGCGGCGCGAACAGCTCCAGCGCGAAGGCGTCCCAGGACACCGGCGAGCACTGCAGCCAGACCGGATCCCGCTCCGAATCGACGAACCGCTGACCCAGCAGCGTGTCCACCAGCGCCCGGTGCGAGGTGACGATCGCCTTCGGGCGGCCGGTCGAGCCCGAGGTGAACATCACGCACGCCACCTGGCCCGCGTCCACCGGCACGCTCGGATCGGTCGCCGGCCCGGTGCCGGGCTCGGCCAGTTCCAGCACCGGCACGTCCACCCAGGACCAGTCCCCGCCGGCCGCGGAGTCCAGCACCACCGCGCTGACCCCGGCCATGCCCGCGACCTCGGCCAGCCGGGCGGCCGGGAACTCCGGATCCAGCATCGTGTAACCCGCGCCAGCCTTGAGCACTCCGAGCACCGCCACCGCCATCGGCACGCCGCGGGGCACCCCGACCCCGACCAGGTCGCCGACCCGTACGCCGGCGGCAATCAGCCGGTGTGCCAGGACATTGGCCTGCGCGTCCAGCGCGGCGTAGGACAGCTCACCGTCGGCCGAGGCCACCGCCGGCCTCGACCCGTGCCGGGCGGCCTGCTCGGCGATCAAGCCGTGCAGCGTGGCATTCCCGCCGACGGCCGAGGGGCCGGTGCCCAGCCGCAGCAGCCGGTCCCGCTCCGCCGCGGTGGTCACCGGCAGCCGCGAGATGCGGGCGTCCGGGTCGGCCACCATCGCCTCCAGCACCAGGACCAGCCGTTCCAGCAGCGCGGTCACCGTCTCGGCGTCGAACAGGTCGAGCGCGTAGTCGGCGTTCAGGGTGATGCCGGTCGGCTTGTCGGCCAGGTGACGCTCGGTCGCCGCGATGCTCAGGTCGAACTTGACCGTGTCCAGGCCGGTCGGGTTCGTGCTGGTAACGATGGTCGTCTCGGGGCCGAGCCGCAGTTCCTCCGAGGAGGCCTGCGACTGGTTCTGCAGGACGAACATGATCTGGAAGAGCGGGTGGCGGGCCAGCGACCGGACCGGGTTCAGCACCTCCACCAGACGCTCGAACGGCACATCGGCATGGGCAAAGGCATCCAGATCGGCATCCCGAACCCGGCACACCAACTCGCCAACCGACGGATCCCCCGAGACATCCGAACGCAACACCAACGTGTTGACGAAGAAACCAACCAGATCATCCAACGCCTCATCACCACGACCAGCCGTCGGAGACCCCAACACCACATCCGGACCCACACCCAACCGGGACAGCAACGCCACCAGGCCCGCCTGCACCACCATGAACAACGACGCCTGGAACTCCCGCGCCACATCCACCAACCGCGCATGCAACTCCGGGCTGGTGTCGATGCTGATCCCGGCGCCGCGGTGGCTCGGCACGGCCGGCCGCGGCCGGTCGGTGGGCAGGCTGCACTCCTCGGGCAGCTCGGCCAGGTTCGCCTTCCAGAAGTCCAGCTGCTCACCGAGCGGGCCGTCCTCGCTCAGCAGCTCGCGCTGCCACAGCGTGTAATCGGCATACTGCACCGGCAGTTCCTCGAACGCCGGCGGCTGGCCGGCGGACCGGGCCCGGTACGCGGTGGCCAGGTCGGTGAGCAGCGGGCGCAGCGACCAGCCGTCGGTGGCGATGTGATGCATCGTCAGCAGCAGCACGTGCTCGCTTGCCCCGACTTCGAACAGTCGGGCCCGGATCGGGATCTCGGCGCGCAGGTCGAAGGGCTGCAGCGAGGCCTCGGCGAGCTGGGCCGCCAGGTCGATCGCCGGCACGCACTCGAACGGCGGCGCGATCCCGGTCCTGATGTCCTGCGCCAGCTGGCCGTCGGTCTCGGTGAACACGGTGCGCAGCGCCTCGTGCCGGTCGACCACGTCGGCCAGCGCCGAGCGCAACGCCGGCACGTCCAGCGTGCCGGTCAGGCGCAGGACCACCGGCACCTGATAGGCGGTCTTGACCTCGCTGGACTGATCGACGAACCAGAGCCGCTGCTGGGCGAAGGAGGCCGGCACCCGCTCCGGACGAGGCTGGCGGACCAGCGCCGGGCGGGCCTGCTTGGCCGCGTCCAGAACCGCGCTGAGGGCCGCCACGGTCGGATTGCGGAACAGCTCCTTGATGCTCAGCTCCGCCTTCAGCCCGGTACGGATGCGGCTGATCAGCCGGGTGGCGAGCAGCGAGTGGCCGCCCAGGTCGAAGAAGTTGTCGTCGATGCTGACCGGCTCGGTCCGGCCGAGCACGCCGGCGAACAGGCCGGCCAGGATCTCCTCCTGCGGGTTGCGCGGTGCCCGGCCGGTGGCGCTGGCCGGCTGCGGACCCGGCGCCGGCAGCTTGGATCGGTCGAGCTTTCCGGTGGCCGAGATGGGCAGCGCGTCGAGCTGCACGATGTGCGAGGGCACCAGGTGGTCGGGCAGCCGGCCGGCCAGTTCGCGCTTCACCGCCAGGGTGTCCAGCTGGCAGCCGGGCTCGGCCACCACGTAGCCGACGAGCTGCTTGCCGGCCTGTCCCGGCCAGACCGAGACAGCGGCGTGCCGGATGGTGGGCAGGCTGGTGAGCACGGCGGTGATCTCGGCGGGTTCGATGCGGAAGCCGCGGATCTTGATTTGCTCGTCGGCCCGGCCGTGGAACTCCAGGGTGCCGTCGGGCCGCCAGGACACCAGGTCCCCGGTCCGGTACATCCGCTCACCGGGGGTGTACGGGTTGGCCACGAAGCGCGCGGCGGTCAGTCCCGGCTGCCCGACGTAACCGTCGGCCATCCCGGTGCCGGCCATGTAGAGCTCACCGGCCACCCCGCGCGGGACGAGGTGCAGCCCCTCGTCGAGCACCAGCAGCCGCATGCCGGCCACCGGCCGGCCGACCGGCACGCTGCCCGCCCCGGCCGCCACGTCCTCGGCCCGCAGCTCGTGGGCGACGGTGAAGATCGTGCACTCCACCGGCGAATACCCGTTGGTCACCAGCAGGTTCGGGAACTGCTCGGTGAGCCGGCGCAGGTGCGGCACCGAGGCTGCCTCACCGCCGGTCAGCACGTGCCGCAGCCGCCGGAAGGTCCCCGGGTACTCGTCGATCAGGAAGTTCAACAGGCTTGCCGAGGCGTGCATCGTGCTCACCCGGTGCCGGCTCACCAGCTCCGCCATCGCGGCGGGCTCGGGGCGTTGGCCCGGCTGCAGCACGCACAGGCCGCCGGTCAGCAGCGGCGCGAACAGCTCCAGCGCGAAGGCGTCCCAGGACACCGGCGAGCACTGCAGCCAGGTCGAGTCACGCTCCGGATCGACGAACCGCTGACCCAGCAGCGTGTCCACCAGCGCCCGGTGCGAGGTCGCGATGCCCTTCGGCCGGCCGGTCGAGCCGGAGGTGAACATCACGCACGCCAGCTGGCCCGCGTCCACCGGCACAGCCGGATCGGTCGCCGGCCACGTGCCGGGGTCGGTGACGTCCAGGGCCGGTACCGGCAGCCACGACCACTCCCCGGCGTCCATCAGCACCAGCGGGCAGTGCGCGGCCTCGATCACCTCGGCCAGCCGGGCCGGCGGAAAGTCCGGGTCCAGCATGGTGTAGCCGGCGCCGGCCTTGAGCACCGCCAGCACGGCCACCGCCATCTGCACGCCGCGGGGCACGCCGACGCCCACCACATCGCCACGGCCGACGCCGGTGGCGAGCAGCCGATGCGCCAGCCGGTTCGCCGCGCTGTCCAACTCGGCATACGACAACTCGCCATCGGTCGAAGCCACCGCCGGCTTCGACCCATGCCGGACGGCCTGCTCGGCGATCAGGGCGTGCAGGGTCGCCTCGGTGTGCGAGGCAATCATGCCGCCGGCGTGCAAAGGCAGGACACCCGTGCCGAGCGCGAGCAACTCGGCCTGCTCGGTCGGCGCGGTGAGAGCCAGGCTGGACAGCCGGGCGCCAGGGTCGGCCACCATCGCCTCCAGCAGCGACACCAACCGGGTGAGCAGCCCGGCCACCGTCTCGGCGTCGAACAGGTCGGAGGCGTACTCGGCCACCGCCTTGATGCCGGCCGGGCGGTGGTTGTCGAGGTACTTCTCGGAGAAGGCGAAGGTCAGGTCGAACTTTGCGTTGTTCAGCCGGATCGGTTCCATCTCGGCTTCCACGCCGTCGAAGCGCAGTTGTTCCGCGGCCGCATTCTGCACCACGTACATGATCTGGAAGAGCGGGTGGCGGGCCAGCGACCGGACCGGGTTCAGCACCTCCACCAGACGCTCGAACGGCACATCGGCATGGGCAAAGGCATCCAGATCGGCATCCCGAACCCGGCACACCAACTCGCCAACCGACGGATCCCCCGAGACATCCGAACGCAACACCAACGTGTTGACGAAGAAACCAACCAGATCATCCAACGCCTCATCACCACGACCAGCCGTCGGAGACCCCAACACCACATCCGGACCCACACCCAACCGGGACAGCAACGCCACCAGGCCCGCCTGCACCACCATGAACAACGACGCCTGGAACTCCCGCGCCACATCCACCAACCGCGCATGCAACTCCGGCCCGATCATCAGCGTGGTGAAGGCGCCGTGCGCGTTGGAGTCCTCGGTGCGCGGCCGGTCCGGCCGGAGCGAGCATTCCTCGGGCAGCTCGGCCAGGTTCGCCTTCCAGAACTCCAGCTGGCGGGCGGCCAGGCTCGACTCGTCGTCCGGGTCACCGAGCAGCTCGCGCTGCCACAGCGTGTAATCGGCATACTGCACCGGCAGTTCCTCGAACGCCGGCGGCTGGCCGGCCCGGCGCGCCCGGTAGCCGACCGACAGGTCACGCATGATCGGGCCGAGCGACCAGCCGTCGCTGGCGATGTGGTGGATCAGCAGCATCAGCACGTGCTCGCGCTCGGACAGCCGGTAGAGCCGGGCCCGGATCGGCAGCTCGGTGGCCAGGTCGAAGGTGTATCCGGCGTCGGCCTGTGCGGTGTCGGGCAGCGCCGCCGCCGCCAGCGGAACCACCTCGAAGTCCGGCGCGACCGAGCCGACCGGCAGCACGTGCTGGGCCGGCTCGCCGGCCACCTCGGTGAACACGGTGCGCAGCGCCTCGTGCCGGTCGACCACGTCGGTCAGCGCCGAGCGCAATGCCGGCACGTCCAGCGGGCCGGTGAGCTTGATGGTGTGCGCCACGTTGTAGGTCGAGTTCGGTCCGGACATCTTGTCCAGGAACCACAGCCGGAGCTGGGCGTACGACAGCGGCAACCGGTCGGCCCGCTCGATCACCGAGGAGTCGATGCGCATGATTCTGCCTTCCTGCAAGCGAGAAACGAGTCCGGCCACGGTCGGCTCGGCAAAGATGTCACGGATGTCGAGGTCGGCACCGAGACCGGCTCGGACCGCGCTGATCAACCGGGTGGCCAGCAGCGAGTGGCCGCCCAGGTCGAAGAAGTTGTCGTCGATGCCGACCGGTTCGGGCCGGCCGAGCACGCCGGCGAACAGCTCGGCCAGCGCCTGCTCGGTGGCGGTGCGGGCGACCCGGCCGGTGCCGGTGGCGGTCGCCGCGGCTGGCTCCGGCAACTGCTTGCGGTCGAGCTTTCCCGTCGCGGTCAGGGGAAACTCGTCCAGCTCCACCAGCTGGGAGGGCACCAGGTGGTCCGGCAGCGAGCCGGCGAGTCGGTGTCGCAGGTCGAGCAGATCGAACCGGTGGCCGGCCTCGGCGACCAGGTAGCCGACCAGTCGCTTGTCGTTCCCGCTCCCCCAGACCCGCACCGCGGCGTGCCGGACGCCGGCCAGCCGGCCGAGCGCCGCGACCACCTCGGCCGGCTCGATCCGGAAGCCCCGGATCTTGACCTGGTCGTCGGCCCGGCCGAGGAACTCCAGGGTGCCGTCGGCCTGCCAGCGAACCAGGTCCCCGGTCCGGTACATCCGCATCCCCGCCGCATAGGGGTTGGCCACGAACCGGGTCGCGGTGCCGCCGGGCTGCCCCAGGTAGCCGTCGGCGAGGCCAGCGCCGCCGATGTAGAGCTCACCGGCGCTGCCGCGCGGGGTCAGCCGCAGCCGGTCGTCCAGCACGTAGAGCTGGGTTCGGGCCAGCGGGATGCCGATCGGCATCCGGCTGCCGTCGTCGGTCGAGCCGAGCCGGTAGGACGAGGCGAACACCATGCTCTCAACCGGGCCGTAGCCGTGCACCAGCTGCAGGTCGGGAAACTCCCGGCGGACCCGCTGCACGTGCGGCAGCGACGAGACGTCACCGCCGGTCAGCACCTCAGTGAGGGTGGAGAAGATTTCCGGGTGCAGGTCGACCAGCACCGCGAACAGGCCGGCCGAGAACCAGGCGGTGGTCACCCGGTGACGGCTGACCAGCTCGGCGATCCGGACCGGGTCCGGGCGCTGGCCGGGCTGCAGCACGCACCGGCCGCCGTGCAGCAGCGGCGCGAACAGCTCCATGGCACCGGCGTCCCAGGACACCGGAGCGCTCTGCAGCCACACCTGGTCCGGGCCGAAGGCGGAGTAGCGCTGGCCGAGGAAGGTCCGGACGAAGGCGCGGTGCGACATGGCGATCGGCTTCGGCGCGCCGGTGGAGCCGGAGGTGAACATCACGCACGCCAACTGGCCCGGATCGACCGCCACGCCGGGGTCGGTGGCCGGCCAGCTGCCGGCCTCGGAGATATCCAGCGCCGGCACCGGCAACCAGTCTGTCTCCGCGGCAACCATCACCAGCGGGCACTCGACCGCCTCGATCACCTCGACCAGCCGGGCGGCGGGGAAGTCCGGGTCGAGCATCGTGTAAGCGGCGCCGGCCTTGAGCACGGCCAGCACCGCCACCGCCAGCCCGACCCCTCGCGGCACGCTGACCCCGACAACCTGGCCGGCACCGACGCCGGCGGCGATCAGCCGGTGCGCCAGCGCGTTGGCCGCCGCGTCCAGCTCGGCGTAAGACAGCTCACCGTCCGCCGAGATCACCGCCGGCTGCTGCCCGCGCAGCACCGCCTGCTCGGCCACCAGGGCGTGCACCGGGCGGTCCGGCACCGCCGGGACGTCCCCGGCGCCTAGGGCCAGCAACTCGACCCGCTCGGCTTCGGTGGTGAGTTCCAGCTCGGAGAGCCGACGGTGCGGCTCGGTCGCCAGCGCCCGCAGCACCAGCCGCAACCGGTCCAGCAGGGCCAGCACCGAGGACCGGTCGAGCAGCTCGGTGGCGTACTCGACGGCGAAGTCGAGCTCGCCGATCTCCCGGCCGGCATCGAAGGTCGGGGTCAGTTTCACGGTCAGGTCGAACTTGGCGATGTCCAGATCCAGCAGCTCGACCTCGGCGGCCGCCGCGCCGAACCGGTCGAAGCCGGTCAGGTCGTCCTCCATCACCACCATCACCTGGAACAGCGGATGCCGGCTCAGGCTGCGCGCCGGGTTCAGCCGCTCGACCACCCGCTCGAACGGAACGTCGGTATGGGCGAAGGCATCCAGGTCACGGTCGCGGACCTGCGCGAGCAGTTCGGCCAGCGTGGGATCACCGGACAGGTCGGTACGCAGCGCCAGGGTGTTGACGAAGAAGCCGACCAGCTCGTCCAGCGCCTCGTCCGTCCGGCCGGACACCGCGGTGCCGAGCACCACGTCCTCCCCCGCGCCGAGCCGGCCGAGCAGCACCGCCAGCGCCGCCTGCACCACCATGAACGGACTCGCCTGGTGCGCCCGGGCCACCGCGTTGACGGCGGCGACCAGGTCCGGTGCGAACCGGCCGTACTCGGTCGCGCCCCGGGCGCCGGGCAGCTCCGGCCGCGGCCGGTCCAGCGGCAGCGTGCACTCCTCCGGCGCGCCGGCCAACCGCTCCGCCCAGTAGCCCAGCTGCCGGTTCAGCACGCTGTCCGGATCGGCTTCGGCGCCCAGCAGTTCCTGCTGCCAGACGGTGTAGTCGGCGTACTGCACCGGCAGTTCCTCGAACGCCGGAGCTTCCCCGGCGCATCGGGCCAGGTAGGCCTGGCGCAGATCGGTCAGCAGCGGGCGCAGCGACCAGCCGTCGGTGGCGATGTGGTGCATCACCACCAGCAGCACCTGGTCCCGCTCGCGGCGGCGGAACAACCGGCACCGGATCGGCAACTGCCGGTCCAGCTCGAACTCCTCGGCCGCCGCGGCCCGGATCACCCGATCCAGCTCGGCGTCGGAGCAGTCCAGCACCGGCAGCTCGAAGTCGAGCTCGCCCGGCGCGAGCACCCGCTGACCCAGCCGGCCGGAATCCTCCACGACCAGGGTGCGCAGCGCCTCGTGGCGGCCCAGCAGGTCCCGGACGGCGGCTTCCAGCGCCGGCACCTCCAGCTCGCCCCGAAGCCGGATCTGCAGCTGGACATGGTAGATGCTCGACTCGGCACCGGTTCGGTGCGCGAACCACATGCGCTGCTGAGCGGGCGACAGGGCGATCATGTCTACTCCAGGGGGCTTGCGGGGAAGGGACAGCGATGCCGGTGGTCAGCCGGCCATCGAGCGGGCGATACTGGCCGGCCGCAGGTCGGTCCAGGTGGCGTCAACGTAGGCGGCGCAGCTGGCCCGCGACTCCGGGCCGAACGTCTTCAGCCAGCCGTCCGGCACGGTGAACGACTCCGGCCACAGCGAGTGTTGGTTCTCGTCGTTGACCAGCACGACGAAGCGGGCGTTCTCGTCGTCGAAGGGATTTGCCATGGATTCACTCCTTGAACGGGCCTGCCGGCGCAGGCGTCTGGTAAAGCGGAACGGTTCAATGCTCGCCAGGGCGGCTGCCCGGCAACGGCAGTTGCCACCGGCAACTGACCGGCAATTTCAGCCGAGCCGATAGGGCAGTTCTCGATCAGGCACGGCCATCACAGCGCCGGTGCACGAGTGGTGCTGCAGATGTCCTCGATGCTCAGCGCCAGCGGCAGTAGCTCGCGCATCGTGCGCAGGCCGAAGATCGACATGCCCACCGGCAGGTCGCCGGAGAAGCCGATCGGCACCGAGACGTTGGGAAAGCGCGCCAGCGAGGACGGCGTGGAACTGCTCAGCGGGTACGGGTCGCCCAGCTCGTAATCCATCATCCAGGCCGGCTCGTTGGACGGTGCCAGGATCGCGTCAACGCCGTAACGCACCATCGCCTTCTCGATCAGCGCTGCCGCGGCCGCGCGCACCCGCTCGTGCAACTCGCTGGCCTCGGTCCGCTCGTCGTCGCCGATCAGTGCCGCCTGCTCGAACAGGTCCTGGCCGAACAGCGATAGCTCGACCGGATCCTCGGCGTTGCCGGCGATGAGCTCGTCCAGGGTGTCCGGTGCCTCCGGCCGGGTCCGCAGATAGGCCTCCAGCGCCGGTCGGAACCCCGCCGTCAGCGCCAGCATCCCGTCGATCAGGAGCTGTTCTTCCATCGGCAGGTCCAGCGGCACGACCTGCACGCCGGCCGCGGCCAGCTGCTCGGTCGCGGTGTCCATCGCCCGAAGCACCTCCTCCGGCGTCCGTGGGATCTGCCAGCAGCCCAGCCGCAGGTCGTCGAGCTCCGGCCGGTCAACCGGCCCGGCCGGCCAGCCGGTCAGCTCGTGCAGCGCGGTCACCACGTCCTCCAGCCGGCCGGCCAACAGGCCGACCGCGTCCTGGACCGGGGACACCACCGCTACGCCCTGCAGCGGAAGCAGGCCGGGCTCCGGCTTGACCCCGACCACGCCGCACAGGCCGGCCGGTGCGACCACCGATCCGTCGGTATCGGTGCCGAGCGCCAGCGGCACCATGCCGGCCGCGACCGCCACCGCCGAGCCCGACGACGACCCGCCCGGGCTGTGCGCCAGCAGGTACGGGTTGCGGGTCTGGCCACCCACCGCCGACCAGCCCTCGGTCAACTTGGTGGACCGGAAGTTGGCCCACTCGGTGAGGTTGGTCTTGCCCAGGATCACCGCACCGGCCTCGCGCAGCCGAGCCACCACCGCCGCGTCGGTCGTCGGCGACGAACCGGCCAGCAGCACCGAACCGCAGGTGGTGGCCAACCCCGCGGTGTCGATGTTGTCCTTGACCAGCACCGGGATGCCGTCCAGCCGGCCCCGTTGCCGGCCGGCCCGGTACCGCGCGTCGGCGGCGCCGGCCTGGGCCAGCGCGGTGTCGTCCACCGCCAGCACGGCATGCAGCTGGCCGTCCACCTCGTCGATCCGGTCCAGGCACCGCCTGGTCAGCGCGACGCTGGTCAGCGTGCCGGCGCACAGCTCGGCGTGCAACGTGTCGATCGACGGCAGCATGGTGGCCTCCGCCTCCGGGAACTGGTTACGCAAGATTTGCCTGCCGCAGCTGGGGTGTCGACACTGCCAGCACGGCGCAGGCGACCGACAGCGATCCGAACAGGGTCATGGTGAGGCCGATGCTGAGGTGCTCGACCAGCACGCCGGTGAACAGGTTGCCCAGCGGCGCCGCGCCGAAGGTGACGATGGACAGCACCGCGAACACCCGCCCGATCACGCCCGGCGCCGACCAGCGCTGCAGCATCGAGATGAGCACCACGCTGAACTGGCCGGTGGCGATTCCCATCAGCACGTAGAGGCAGACACCGGCGGTCAGTTGGTGGACGAAGCCGATGCCGGCCACGCACAGCCCGGCGACCAGCGTGCCCAGCACCAGCGAGGCGCCGGCCCGGCGCTTCGGCGGCCAGGCCATGGTGATCAGCGAGCTGCCGATGGCCCCGACGGTGTAGGCCGTCATCAGCAGGCCGGCACCGCCGGCCGCGCTGTGCAACCGTGGCGCCAGCACCACCAGGCCGAGGTTCACCGGCGGTGCGCAGGACAGCTCGGTCAGCCCGACCAGCAGTACCACCAGGGCCACCCGGCGCTCGGTGCGTAGGTAGCGGAACCCCTCGGCCACCGAACGATGGAACGGCGGCTTGACCACCGGCTGCGCCGGCGGCTGCCGGACGTAGCCGATCCGCCAAGACGCGAAGGCCGACACCGCGAAGCTGGCCGCATTCACCAGGGCCACCAGCGGAACCCCGGCCGCGGCGATCAGGCCGGCCCCGAGCGGCGCGCCGAGCGCCTGGCCGCCGCGGGCGCCGAAGACGTACAGCGCGTTGCCGCGCACCAGTTCGCCCTCGTCCAGCAGCAGCGGCTTGACCGCTCCGGAGGCCGGGATGAACAGCGCGCTGAACAGCGCCAGCAGCAGCGCGGCCACGAACAGCACGGACAGCGAATCACCCGACAGCGCAATGCATCCGGCGGCCAGCAGCATGATCGCGCCGCGAGCCACATCGGCGTAGACCATCAGCATGCGCGGGCCGCGCCGGTCGGCGATCACCCCGCCAGCGAGCAGCATGACCAGTCGTGGCAGCCCGGCCAGCGCCAGGAACAGGCCGGCGTTGGCCGGGCTGGTGTGCCGGATCAGCGTCCAGGTGAGCGCGATGTACCAGGCGGCATCGCCCAGCGCGGACAGGCTCATCGCGGTGGTGAAGCCGAGGTAGCGGGCGCCGTAGGCCCGGCCCGGGGACTTGACCGGGACCGCGGTCGGCACGTCCTGCAGCACGCTAGACATGCGACACCGCCCGGTACTCGACGCCCTGGGTGGCCGCCGGCCAGACGTCCTCGGCCGACAGCTGGCCGGGGCTGTACTTGCCGACCGCGCTGATCAGCATCCGCAGCTCGGTGGTCAGGCAGCTGACCAGCTTCTCCAGGCCGGACTCGCGGTTCTCGTCCACCGCCAGCAGCGCGGCGCGGCCGAAGCCGACCGCCCGGGCACCGAGGGCCAGCGCCTTCATCGCCCGGCTGCCCTCCCACATCCGGCCGGAGGCGAGCAGGCAGCGATCGGTGTTGCCGATCAGGTTCAGGCAGTCGTACAGCGGCAGTCCGACGTTGTTCAGGAACGCGATCGGCGCCCAGCCGGTGCCGCCCTCGGCGCCGTCCACGGTGACCGCGTCGGCACCCGCGGCCCACGCCACCTCGGCCGCTTCGGCCACGTCCCGGCCCGGGATCAGCTTCACCCAGACCAGCGCCCGCGGGAAGTTGTTGCGCATCAGCCGGATCTGCTGGCGCAGGATCTCGGCGGTGAACGTCCCCGGCGTGCTGGAGCGCAGCAGCTGGTCGCCGCCGGCGCCGTCCAGCGCGTCGATGTGGTACTGCTCGCCGACCCGGTCGGCGGTCTGCCGGTCTACCAGGGTCATGCCGCCCAGGCCGGGCTTGGCGCCCTGGCCGACCTTGAGTTCGAAGGCCAGCCGGCCGGACTCGAGCAGCGGCAGCGCGGTCGGGTCGCTGTAGACCAGGTTCCACAGCTCGGCGTCGGCGTCCTCGGTGTTCTGCTGCACGGTCACCCCGCCGACACCGGCTGCCAGTTCCGAGCAGTACGCGGTGATCCGGTCCACGATGGACCGCCCGGACAGGCTGTCGAGCCGTCCGTAGCCACTCATGCCGATCACGTTCTCCCCGATGACCATGGGGATTCCGAGCTTGCCGGCCTGCCGGCTGGCCTGCCGGATCAGCTCGGTGTCGGCCGCCCGGGTGGAACCGACCGCGGACAGGTAGAGCGGTGCGGTGGAGTCGAAGCCACCGATCCGGGTGGCCAGCTGCACGTCGGAGTAGAGCGGCTCGCGACCGAGGTCGATGAGCTTCTCCAGGCGCAGCGTGGTGAAGTTCGGCGGCGCGATGCGCAGCCGGTCCAGCTCATCGGCCTGCTGCCCGGCCTCGGTGGCGCCGAACAGCACGCTGCCGTAGTCGTCCAGGTTCGGAAAGAGCGCGGCCGAGCCGAGCCTGGCCCGGTCCCGGACCGCCTGCTCCGGAAAGCCCGGTGCCCGGGTGCTCACGGGGAGACCACGCCCGGCAGCTTCGGGAAGGCGTTGGCCTGCCAGGCCGATTCCAGCCCGGCGACGAAGCGGGTCAGCCGTTCCACGCCGATGCCGAAGCCGGCGCTGCTCGGGATGCCTTCCCGGGCCAGCGAGAGGTACCAGCCGTACTTGGCCGGGTTCTCGCCGGTCTCGCGCATCCGGGTGACGATCCGGGCGTAGTCGAACTCGCGCTCGCCGCCGCTGCACAGCTCGCCGTAGCCGCCGGGAGCGATCAGGTCGAAGTTACGCAGCACGCCCGGCGTGGTCGTGCTCTCCCGGTCGTAGAAGCCCCGCGAGCCCTTGGGGTAGTCGACGATGAAGAACGGGGTCTCGCTGTGCGCCGACAACAGCGCCTCACCGCTCCACTCGATCTCGCCGTCCGGGTTCTGCGGATGGCCCAGTGCTGCCAGGTCGGCCACCGCCTGGGCGTGCGTCCGGCAGCCGAAGCTGCCTGCCACCAGGTCGGCGAGCACCGCAGTGTCCCGGCCGAGCCGGTCGAACTCATCCGGCAGGTCGGCGATCACGCGGGCCACCATGTGCTGCACCAGGCCCTGCACCACCGCGCGAATCTCGTCCCGGCTGGCTCCGGCGCACTCGACGTCGATCTGGTGGAACTCGGCCAGGTGCCGGCTGGTGTTGGCGGTCTCGATCGGCTCCAGCCGCACGCACGGCACGATGCAGAAGATCTTGTCGAAGGCCAGCAGGCTGGCCTGCTTGTACAGGATGGCGCTGGTCATCAGCTTGTATCGGTGGCCGTAGTAGTCGATGTCCACCTGCTTCGAGCCGCGGGTGCCGGGATCGGTGACCGGGCCGATCATCGGCGGCAGCATCTCGGCGAAGCCCTGGCCGGTCAGGTACTCGCGGGCGGCAGCCAGCATGCGCTGCTGGATGCGCAGGGTGCCGCGGGTGACCGGTGATTCCAGGTGGGACCGGGTGTCGATCACCGGCGCGGCTTCACGCTGGCTGGGCAGCAGTACTGCTGTCATGTCGAGGAACTCCTTCTAGATGGCCGGGCGGACGCCCGGGATGAGAGCCGCTGCCGAGCGGGCGGGGATGTCGGCGGCGTGCTCGCGGGGTGCGGCACGCACGGCCGCGGCGATGGTGTCGAACTTGCGGCAGGTGTAGGTCAGCCAGCTCAGCAGGTTCGCCGCGGTGAGCCGGTCGGTGGTGCGCGCGCTGCGCCGGCCGGGCAGCGGCATCGAGCCGGTGACCGCCCAGCGCAGCCGGCCGTCGGTGTCCAGGTAGCTGCGGGACCGCCCGGCGTTGTCCGGGTGCAGGCAGTACGGCACGTCCAGGTAGCCGGCGGCGAAGGCCGAGCGCAGCGCGACGCCGAGGTCGGCGGACAGGTTGAGCACGGCGAGCACCAGCGCCCGGGACTCGGCATACAGCTCGGAGTCGTCGGCTGTGCCGGCGGGCCGGCCGTACTCGTCCTGGGCTGCCGCGGCGGCCAGTTCCAGCGCGAAGACGTTCTCGGCCATCGTCGGGATCCGGTGCGCCTCGGCCACCGTCTTGACGATCAGCCGCTCCGCGCCGGACCGGACGGCCAGCCGGGCCGACTCCTCCAGCAGGATGCTGGCGCCCTCCGGGCTGGCCGGGTAGACGCCCATGTAGGTGTAGAGCACCACGTGCCAGTCCACCTCCGGCAGGAACTCGCCGGCCAGCCGGCGCAGCGCGGCGATCGCCTGCTGGTCCTGGATGGCGCTGGTCTGCTGGGCGTAGCTGAGCGAGACGCTGGCGATGCCGTGCTGGGCGAAGAACATCGCTTCCAGCACGCTGATCGCGACCAGCAGGCTGGGCGGGCAGAGCTGGCCCAGCATGCATCCGCCGAAGGTCTCCAGGTGTGGCTGCCGGCCGGCGGCGGCCTCGGCGAACCGGTCGCAGGCGGCCGCCCAGTGCCGCACCGAGTCGGCCAGCGGGGTGCGGCCGTACGGCAGGCAGTACGACACCGGTCCGCCCTCGCTGGCCGACAGCCCGGCCCGGCCGATGGCCTCGAAGATGTCGCCAGGTGCGGCGCTGCCGTGCCGGACCTGGATCGGGAAGCCGGCGTCGCCGAGGCCGGCCAGCAGCTCGTCGTTGGCCCGGCCGGCGAAGTGCACGATCGGGTAGCCGTTCAGGCTCATGCCGCGGTGCAGCGCGTCCCGCACCGCGTCGTGGTCGCCGACCCGGGTGTAGCTGTCCAGGGTGATGGTGCCGACGGTCACCGCCGCGGCATCCCGGGTGGCCAGCAGGCCGGCGCGCATCTCGGCCGGATCGCTCATGCCCATCCGTGGCTGCACCACCAGCTGGCCGGCCGCCGCCGCGGACCGCACGTAGGAACCGAACGCCTGGCCGGCGATTACCGCGGTCATGACGCCCCGATGCAGTTTTCGACCAGCCGCTCGGTGAGGCCGGCCAGGAACTCGTCGAGCGGCTGGACACCGTCGGCATCCTCGAACACCGCGTCGAAGCCGGCGTCGATCAGTTGCCGGGTGTGCGCCCGGTCCGACACCCCGGCGATGCCGAGCTTGCCGCCGATGACGGCCGCGGTCTCGGTCAGCTCCGGGCAGCGGCGAACCGCCTCGACGGCGCGCAGGCCGTCGCGCAGGCCGTGGCCGTTGACGCTGCTCATCACGATCAGGTCCGGCGCCACCTGCTGACAGGTTGCGACCAGCAGCTCCGGTGGCACGCACGGGCCGAGGTTGACCACCCGGTGTCCCAGCTCGGTGAACAGCAGCTCCAGGAAGACCAGGTTCCAGGTGTGCGAGTCCGAAGCCACACCGGTCAGCAGCACGGTCAGGCTCGGACGGGCGGGTGCCTCGAGCACCGCGCCGGGCGAGTGCTCGATCTGTGAGGTGTGAAAGTCCATGCGGACGCGAACCTTTCTCGATCTCGGGGGTTGGGGAGGAAGTCAGCTCGGTCGCAGTACCCGGTGGACCAGCCGCGGAACGCCGAAGCTCTCCCCGGCCGGGGTACGGGTGGCGCCGAGCAGGCCGGCCAGGGTGAGCGCGTGCAGCGACTTGGCCAGTTCCACCGGCGGACGGCCGGTGCGGCGGCACAGCGCCTCGAGCGTCCAGGCCCGGCTGGATCCGGCCAGCTCGGCGAGCAGCGCGGCCGGCTCCGGACCCAACCGCCGCAGCGCTGCCAGCACGCCGTTGCGCCAGCCGGGGCCGGTCGATCCCGCCGGCGGCTCGGCGATGCTCAGCGGATCCTGGCGGGCCGCGACCAGCAGCTGCTGCCAGGACAGCACCAGCGACCAGTCGGCGGCGTTGCCGATCGCCGCGGGCACCCCGTCGAGCAGCCGGCAGATCTCGGCGATGGCGCTGAGCGCCGCACCGTCGAGCACCCGGTCCGGCCGGGCCCGCCGGGCGTGCGAGACGAACAGGGCGACCGCCGGCTGATCGATCAGGTCTGCCGGTGCCGAGCGTGCGACCGGCAGGCCGGCCAGCGGCAGCACCCGCTCGCCGGGCAGCCCGAGCGGCGCGGTGGTGCACAGCAGCATCCGCAGTGTCGGTTCCCGCCGGCTCAGCTCGGCAAGCTCGGCGACGGTCGGGTCGTCCGGAGAATCGGACACCGGGTCCAGCACGAGCAACCGCACCCGGCCGCCGGCGGCCGGCATCTCCGGGGCCCGGCCGACCAGCCAGCCCAGCGCGATGGCCCGGCGGCTGATCTCGTCCACCAGCCGGGTCTTGCCCATCCCGGGCAGGCCGACCACCGAGATCAGCCGCTGGTCTCCGGCCAGCAGCAGGTCCAGCAGGATGGCCAACTCGGCCTCCCGACCGAGCAGCGTCGGCGGGTCCGTCCGTGCGGCCAGCTGGTCGGCGAGGGGGACGCCGACCGCGGCGGAGAGGAACTCGGACTGACCGCTCGGATCCAGCCGCAGTGCGCCGGCGAGCAGCCGGACGGTGTCCCGGCGCGGCCGGCGAACCCGGCCTGCCTCCAGGTCGCGGACGGCTCGGACGCTGAGCGCGGACAGATCGGCCAGTTCTTGCTGGGTGAGGCCGGCGCGGAGCCGGGTCTGCCGGACCAGCTCCGGGAAGGCCGGCCGGCGAGCCAACTGCTGCAGTGCGGACATGGGCGTCGAATTTCGAGAAGTCAGACCGACTGCGGGGTGCTGCCGCTACCCCAGCCGAGGTCTGCCGGCGCGACGCTGCCACCCCAGCCAAGATCCGCCAGTGCGACGCTGCCACCACCCCAACCGAGGTCTGCCGGCGCGACGCTGCCACCCCAGCCCAGGTCATGGGCGACACTCGCGCCGGCCTGGTGCTGGCCGGCGGCGGGCTGGTGGTGGGTGGCCGAGCCGAAGCCGAGAGCGGCGATGATCAGGGCAGCGGCAGCCAGGGTGTTCTTCATCTAATTGATCTCCTTGAAGGCACGCCCGAATGGGCGGATAAACGAATTTGGGGATTTTTCGGGGCCTTGCCGCGGCAAAATGAACGATGCCTTACCGGAACCGGAAAAGGCAGAGCGGACGCTCCTCGTAAATGCGACATGGCTCAGATACGAGGGGTGAGGGCCGGTTTAACGGGCCTGCGACCGCGCTGGCGGGCACCCGAATCACACCAAGCCCGCCCAATCTGTACGGATTCTCAAGTAGGCGAGGTACCCTGCAGCCGCGGCGGCGGAAGTGGCGGCCTGCGGTCGAATTACCTCAAGGAGTACATCGCGTGGTCGCTCGCTCGCACCATTCCGGCGAGGATGAGCAGGAACCGGCAGCCGGTGAACTCCGGCATGCCGACCTGGCGCTGTATCGCAGCGTGCTCAACCGCCGCACGGTGGAGGCCGCCGAGCTGCGCTCCCGCGCCGCGCTGACCCCCGCCGCCGGGGTGGAGGCGGTGGACCGGCTGCTGGCCTTCGGCCTGCTACGGCCGGCTCGCGGCAAGCCCGGGCTGCTCGAGGTGAACTCACCGCATTCGGAGGCGCCGGCCAAGCTCGACGGGATGCTGCACGAGGTGCGGGCGCGGCAGGCGTCGCTGGACTCCATCCGGGACGAGCTGCTGGCGCTCGGCAAGGTCTACCGGCCGGCCGCGTCGCTGTCCGCCGACGGCTCGGTGGAACTGCTCACCGAACTGGCCGACGTGCTGGGCTGCATCACCGAGTTCGCCGCCTCGGCCATGCACGAGATCCGCACCTCGCAACCCGGCGGCGCCCGCAAGGACGAGATCCTGGCCGAATCGATGGACCGCACCGAACGGGCGCTCGGCCGCGGCGTGCGGATGCGCACCATCTACCAGCACACCGCCCGGTTCAGTTCGGCCACCGTCCGCTACGTGGAGCAGGTGTCCAAGCTGGGCGCCGAGATCCGGACGGTGGGCGACGGGTTGATGCAGCTGCTCGCCTTCGACGACACCGTCGCGGTGCTATCGGTGCAGGACGACCCGAATGCCGCCCTGGTGGTACGGGAGCCGAACCTGGTGGCCTTCGCGGTCGCCGCCTTCGAGCGGGCCTGGACGACCGCGAAGCCGTTCCCCCGGGACTATCGGCAGGACCAGGTGATCGCCATCTCGGAGGAGATGAAGCTCGACATCGTCCGGATGCTCATCGAGGGCATGGAGGACCGTGCCATCGCCCGGCGGATGGGCATCTCACTGCGCACCTGCCAGCGGCACGTCTCGGAGGTGATGGACCGGCTGGGCGCGCGCAGCCGGCTGCAGGCCGGGTACCTGCTGCGGGAACGGCAGCTGTTCGACCCGGACGCCGACTGACGGAGCCCGGGCGTCCGCCGCGTGCGCCTGGGATGTCCGCTAACCAACCGAAGCCTGTCCGCTCGCCACGGCAACCGGCGTCTGATCGAGCTGATCCAGCATCGTGGCGATGTCGGCCCGATCTGGCGCGGCACGTAGCGCCGCCCGGAAGTCCTCACGGGCGGCGTTCGGTCGTCCAGACAGCAGCCAGCAGCGGCCTCGGTTCAGGTGCAGTTCCGCCAGGTCGGCATCCGGCAGCATCAGTGCCTGGTCATAGTCGGCCAGCGCCTGCTCGAGGTCGCCGGCTGCCGCGCGCGCGATTCCGCGGTTCAGCAGCAGGTCCGGATCAGGGCCGGCAAGCTCCAGCGCCCGGGTGAGATCCATCGCCGCGCCCGTCGCGTCACCGGAATCGAACCGCGCGATCGCTCGGTTGGCCAACGCTGCCAGATAACCAGGATCCTGCGTCAGGGCGGCGTCGAAATCCAGTCGCGCCGCTTCCGGCGAACCGCTGGCGAACCGGATCATGCCGCCCAGGCATCGCAACCTCGGGTCATCCGGTGCCAGCGACAACCCGAGCTCGACATCGGCTAGCGCAGCTTCCAACCGATCGTTGCCGAAGAGAAGTTCGGCACGGCTGAGCAGCGTCTCGACATCGTCGGGTTCCATGTCGAGCACCAGATCGAAATCAGCCGCGGCCCCTTCGAAGTCGCCGAGTTCCGCGTAGGCCGAACCGCGATTGTGGAAGAGTTCCGGAAACGGTGGACCGTAGGCGGCCGCCTGGTCGTAATCGGCGATCGCTGCCTCCAGGTCACCAGACTTGCGAGAGATCTTGGCGCGTTCGGAGAAGTAGTCGGTGTAGTGCGGGTCCATTTCGATCAGGGCGCTGAAGCCGTCGTACGCCTCGGCGTTGCGGCCCATCGCCGCGAACAGCCGAGTCCGGTTGTACAGCAACTGCGAGCGGTGCAGTGCCCAGTCGACGGGCTGCAGATTGGCATCGAGGCGATCCATCGCGCCTTGCACCAACTCCAGGGCGCCGGCGAGGTTGCCTCGATGCATCTCGATCAGGGCCAGACCGTTCTCCTCGAAGCCGGTGAGGACCAGCCGCTGCCGTTCGTCGGGCAGGCCGGAAGCGATGACGATCGCGTTGTTCTGCCACTCCACGGCCTTGTCGTGATCGCGTGGACGTATGAAGCGGGTATAGACCATCGCAAGCAGGTAGCTGGCGGCCAGATGGGCCAGCGGTCGGGTGTACCGGCGCCGAAGCTCGTGGCACAGTTCGACGGCCTCGTCAACCCGGCCGGCGAAGATCAGCGCGGTGATTCGCATTTGCGAGAACAGGCAGTAACTCTCGGGGTCGACCTCCGGGTCGACAAGCGCTCGTCCGCGTTCGGTCAGCTCCATAGCCATGCTGGTGAAGCCGGCCGTGGTGCAGTACTCCGCCGCCTCCTTGATCGCCGCGACACCCGCACCGGACGGATCACCGCCTCGTTCGCGGTGGAACGGGATCGCGGCCACCCTGGTTCCCCGGCCGGCTCCGGCTTCCAAAGCATCGGCCCGCCGGCGGTGCATCTCGGCTCGGGTCACCGGATCGAACTGCTCGTAGCCGGCACGCGCCGCCGGATCGTCGGTCGTGCCGTCGGAGGCGATGTACCGGGCCGCGCATTCCTCGATCGACAGGGCCGCCTCAGCCGGCAACGGTGCCGCCTGCACCGGCACGGTGTAATTCCGCAGGGCAGTCGACAGCTCCGGCGCGAGATCGCCGTTGCTGCCGATCACGATCGGCCACAGGCCGACATCAACTCGGCGGACCATCAGCGAGACGAATTCTGCAGCGGTGACGTCGGCCTCTTGCAGTCCGTCGAAGATCAGCACCGGAAGCGTGCCGCCGGCGGCATGCGTCCGCTGGGCGTATTCGCGCAAGAAGGTCACCATCGCTTGGCTCAGACATCGGATCAGCTGTTGCCCATAGAACCGGGTGCGCTCGGTGAAGGTGGCTTCGGCGTGCAGTATTCGAGGCGGCGGGCCGATCACCTCGCTGAGTTCCGGCATCGCTTCGAGTATCGGCATGCGATAGGCCGCTACCAGTTCGGGCCAGCGTGTCCTGGCGTCCGGCAGCACCTCAGCCAGCACGGTGTCGACGCCGGTATACGGTCCGCGCAGGCCTCGATGGCAGTGCGCGAGGATGCGCGGGCGTGGATCGGATTCGTACACCTGCCGTCGATCACGCTCCCGCGGGCCGATGACGTGGCGATGAGAACTCATGTCGACTCCACTTCGGCTAACAGTCTTGGTCGGCGGTGGGCGTCCTGGCGTCGCTTCCGGCGCGCCAGATAGACCGGCAGCAGGAATGCGCAGGCGTTCATGGCGGCCGAGGTCAACGAGTCCCAGAACCTGGCGTCGAACCGGCCGCGAAACAATCCGTCGGCTTGGTGGCGGAGATAGGTGCCGAAGACCGGAATCGAGACGAAACAGGTGACCCCGATCATGGTGGCCGCCCCGATCACCAGAAACCAGCCGTAGAGACCGCCCACCCGCCTGTCATGGTCGGTCCATTGCGCCTCATCGATCAGCCGGTCGGTACGGCCAAGTAGCCGCCAAACGCGGTTCTTCAACAGCGCTTTGCTGGCATCGTGCAGGTCGTAGCAATTGAGTGCGGTCGCTAAAACGAAATAAAGGTCAGTGCGAAGGAAGAACTGAAACTGCCAGATGATACGTACGACAAGTGTGAATGCTAGGGCAACGCACAGCCGACCGATCGGGCTGAGGCCGCCATTCGGTTCCCGGGTCGAATTCGCCAGCAAATCCAGAACAGCAAACAGCAGGACGTCCATGACCATACCGGCCAGGAATGGCAGGTAACGGCGACGCCGGGGAACGCTGAGCAATCCATTGCTTCGGGTTTCGAAGACAACGTTGGCCCACCGGTTGCTGACATTCAGTGTGCTCGACAGCCCGAGTCGCTGGCCGGCAAGCACGTGGAAACCTTCATGCAGAAAGGTCAGCGGCACCTGCGCCGCGACGATGGTCAACTGCACGATGACCAACGAACTGGTGAAGAAGACCTGGGAGGCCGTCGGCCGAAGATCCTGGTGACGGGCGACAGTCCAAGCTCCGCACAACGCCACCAGGCCGTATGCCAACCAGGCCGGTGGCGAGAACAGCAGCTGCGCCAACCGTCGGAATCGAGGTCGCGCTGAGACCGCCGGGATCGTGTCGTCGAATCGCACAAAGCCTAGATCAGCCAGTGAATCAACGAAATCCGCCATATCGACAGCTTCGCCGAACGTCTCCTGATACCACTCGGCAGCCTGCCGAGGCGGCATGCCTTCGGACAGCCGACGGAGCAACTCGGCACCGTCAGCAGGCAACACGGCGAACGATCCGATATCGGGCCGACCGACGACGACTTCCTCTCCCTCGGGAAGGAAGCTGAGTCGGTGAAACTCGATCACCCGATCTTGAGGCATCTTGATCGCCTGCTCATCAGGCATCGCGCACCTCGATCACGTATTCGGCCGGCCTGGCACTTCTGGTACCAGGCCGGCCTACTGGGCGTCAGACAGCGTAAACGCTGTAAGGGCCAGAGCACATTGCGGTGGTCATCCGGATATCTCCGGTACGCCGAATGCTGATCTTTTTCATGCTGGTGGTTGGCTTCATGATTGCTCCTTGACGGAACGGGCACGGCGGGCATATGCACGCCGCAGGGACGGCTGAGCACTATCCTGGCCAGATACATCTGCAGGACTTAAGTTTCCACCTACGCAATCAGGCCGTCAATACCTGAAGTACTGTTTTACTCCCCTTTTACATGAAAAGAGTATGGGCCTATTGGTTCTGCAGCTAATAGGGTCAGGCGGTTCCGCTACTACCGTCCCGGCGGATCGCCCGGTCGGCGGCTCGTTCGAAGGCAGCGACCAGGCTCTGCACCGCGATCGGGCGCAACCGCGACACGACCGCGGCCAGCTGGTCCCGCTCCGCCTGGTCGTCGTCGGCGCCGTCGGCCAGGGCCAGCTCGCCGCGCCGGTACGGCTCCCACACTCCGTGCCGGAACACCTCGGACAGTTCCTCGGCGGCCGCCGTCGCATGCTGGGAGATCACCGCCGCGGCCCGGGCCAGCATCGTTCGCGGCACCGGCAGGTCCATCAGCTCGATGCCCATCGCCAGCACCGACGGGGTGGTCCGGTACCGCCCGTCCCCGCAGCGCTCGACGGTGCCCATCGCCAGCAGGAACTCCAGCGCGTCGTCGTCGAGTTCCCGGCCGGCACGCCGCTGCAGGGCAGCCCGGTCGAACTCCTCGCTGCGTTCGGGCGCCCACGGGGCGAGCAGCGCCCGGTGCAGCGCGAGGTCGCCGGGGGCCGCCTCGAACGGGATCCTGGCCAGCACCCGCTCGACCGCGGCGAGGGTGTAGCCGTAGTCCTGCAGCTCCCGGATGAATTCCAGCCGCATCCGGTGCGCCGGTCCGTAGTAGGCCAGCCGGCCGCGCCGCACCGGCGGCGGCAGCAGGCCGTGCCCGGCATAGAACCGGATGGTGCGCACGGTCAGGCCGGTCCGCGCGGCGAGCTCGTCGATGGTGAGCAGTTCGTCGCGGGCATCCTCAACCGGAGCGGGGCGCACGAGCAATCACTATAGGCGTGATGCCACTAACACTGTCACCAGCGCACTGTGACAGTTACGGTGTCATTAGTTTCAGCCAGCCCGAAGGGTTCTTCCGATGTCGACCGAAGCGTTCGTCTACGACTCCATCCGCACGCCGCGCGGCCGCGGCAAGCAGACCGGCTCCCTGCACGAGACCAAGCCGATCTCGCTGCTGGTGGGCCTGATCGATGAAATCCGCCGGCGCAACCCCAGCCTGGACCCGGCCCTGATCGAGGACGTGGTGCTCGGCGTGGTCACCCCGGTCGGCGACCAGGGAGCGGTGATCGCGCGCACCGCCGCGCTGGCCGCCGGACTGGAGACGTGCGGACCCGGCGTGCAGCTCAACCGGTTCTGCGCCTCCGGCCTGGAGGCGGTCAACACCGCCGCGCAGAAGGTGCGCTCCGGCTGGGAGGATCTGCTGCTGGCCGGCGGCGTGGAATCCATGTCGCGGGTGCCGATGGGCTCCGACGGCGGGGCCTGGGCGATGGATCCGGAGACCGCCTATGCCACCAGCTTCGTGCCGCAGGGGATCAGCGCCGACCTGATCGCCACCCTGGAGGGGTTCGACCGGGACGACGTTGACGCCTTCGCCGTCGACTCCCAGGCCAAGGCCGCCAAGGCGCAGGCCAACGGCGCCTTCGACCGCTCGCTGGTGCCGGTCCGCGACCGCAACCGCCTCGCCGTGCTGGAGCGCGACGAGTTCCCCCGGGCCGGCACCACGCTGGAGTCGCTGGCCGGGCTCAAGCCGTCCTTCGCCGAGCTGGGCGACCAGGGCGGCTTCGACGCGGTGGCGCTGCAGAAGTACCACTGGGTGGAGCGGATCCGGCACGTACACACGGCCGGCAACTCCTCCGGGATCGTGGACGGCGCGGCGTTGATGCTGATCGGCAGCGAGCGGGCCGGCCAGCTGGCCGGGCTCACCCCGCGAGCCCGGATCGTGGCCACCGGGGTGGTCGCCGAGGAGCCGACGATCATGCTCACCGGCCCGGCTCCGGCTGCCGCCAAGGCGCTGGCCAAGGCCGGCCTCTCGGTCGCCGACATCGACCTGTTCGAGGTGAACGAGGCGTTCGCCGCGGTGGTGCTGAAGTTCCTGCGGGATCTGTCGGTGCCAGCCGAGAAGGTGAACGTCAACGGCGGGGCGATCGCGCTCGGCCATCCGCTGGGCGCGACCGGGGCGATGATCCTCGGCACCCTGATCGACGAGTTGGAGCGGCGCGAGCTGCGGTACGGACTGGCCACCCTGTGCGTCGGTGGCGGCATGGGCGTGGCGACGATCGTGGAGCGCAGCTGATGATCAACTGGCAACAGGATTCCGACCGGATCGTCACGCTGACCATGGACGACCCGGCGCAGCGTGCCAACACCATGAACGAGACGTTCCAGCGCTCGATCGCCGAGACCGTCGACCGGCTCTGCGCCGAGCGCGACGACATCGCCGGCGTGCTGCTCACCTCGGCCAAGCCGACCTTCTTCGCCGGCGGTGACCTGCGGCTGCTGAGCACCGTCACCGACGAGACCGCGCCGGAGTTCTTCGCCCAAGCTGAGCGGATGAAGGCGCAGCTGCGCCGGCTGGAGACGCTCGGGCGGCCGGTGGTGGCCGCGCTGAACGGCAGCGCGCTCGGCGGCGGCCTGGAAATCGCGCTGGCCTGCCATCACCGGATCGCGCTGGACGACCCGCGCAGCCAGTTCGGGTTCCCCGAGGTGACCCTCGGCCTGCTGCCCGGCGGTGGCGGGGTGACCCGGAGCGTCCGGATGCTGGGCCTGCAGCAGGCGCTGATGAAGCTGCTGCTGCAGGGCCAGCGGCTGCGGGCCGCCGAGGCGCTCGAGCTGGGCATCGTGGACGCGCTGGCCGCCGACGCCGAGGAGCTGACCGCCGCCGCCAAGGCCTGGATCCTGGCCAACCCGGAGGCCCGGCAGCCCTGGGACCAGCCGGGTTACCGGATTCCGGGCGGCACGCCGGCCACTCCGAAGCTGGCCGCCATGCTGCCCGCCTTTCCGGCCAACCTGCGCAAGCAGCTCAAGGGTGCGCCGATGCCGGCCCCGCATCACATCCTGTGCGCCGCCGTCGAGGGCAGCCAGGTGGAGCTGGACACCGCGCTGCGGATCGAGACCCGTTACCTGACCGACCTGGTCCGCGGCCAGGTCAGCAAGAACATGATCCGGGCCTTCTGGTTCGACCTGAACGCGATCAATGCCGGCGGCAGCCGGCCGGCCGGCTATCCGTCCCGGAAGGTGCGCCGGGTGGCGGTGCTGGGAGCCGGCATGATGGGCGCCGGCATCGCCTACGTCTCGGCCCGCAACGGCATCGAGGTGGTGCTCAAGGACGTCTCGGCCGAGGCCGCGGAGAAGGGCAAGGGCTACTCGGCCACGCTGCTCGACAAGGCGGTCGGCCGTGGCCGGCTGAGCCGGCAGCAGGCCGAGGAGGTGCTGGCCCGGATCACCCCGACGGCCGACTACGCCGACCTCGCCGGCTGCGACCTGGTGGTCGAGGCGGTGTTCGAGAAGGTCTCGCTCAAGCACGAGGTGTTCGCCGAGGCCGAGCGGGTGGTCGGCGAGGATGCCCTGCTCGGTTCGAACACCTCCACCCTGCCGATCACCGTGCTGTCCGAGGGGGTACGGCGGCAGCAGGACTTCATCGGGCTGCACTTCTTCTCCCCGGTGGACAAGATGCCGCTGCTGGAGATCATCCGCGGTGAGCGGACCTCGGACGAGGCGCTGGCCCGCGCACTGGACTACGCGGCCCAGATCAAGAAGACCCCGATCGTGGTCAACGACAGCCGCGGCTTCTTCACCAGCCGGGTGATCGGCACCTTCGTCAACGAGGCACTGGCCATGCTGACCGAGGGCATCGCGCCGGCCAGCATCGAGCAGGCCACCGTGCAGGCCGGTTACCCGGTCGGTGCGCTGCAACTGGCCGACGAGCTGAACCTGGAGCTGATGGCCAAGATCCGCAACGAGACCCGGGCCGCGGTGCAGGCGGCCGGCGGCAGCTACACCGGCCATCCCGGCGAGGCCGTGGTGGACCGGATGCTCGAGCTGGGACGGGCTGGCAAGCTGCGCGGCGCCGGCTTCTACGACTACGTCGATGGCAGGCGCAGCGGGCTGTGGCCGGGGTTGGCCGAGGCCTTTCCGCCGATCGGCGATCCGTCGGCCATCGATCTGACCGAACTGGAGGAGCGGATGCTATTCGTCGAGGCGCTGGAGTCGGTCCGCTGCCTGGACGAGGGCGTGCTGAACACCGCCGCCGACGCCAACATCGGTTCGATCATGGGCATCGGCTACCCGCCGTGGACCGGCGGCGTGCTGCAGTACATCAACGGCTACCGCGCCGGTGGCGCTGAGGGCATAGCCGGTTTCGTGGCGCGTGCCGAGCAGTTGGCCGCCCGGTACGGCGAGCGGTTCGCCGTGCCGGAGTCGCTGCGCAAGCGGGCCGAGTCCGGCGAGCCGTTCTAGCGGTGGCAGGCCCACTGGCCGGTATCCGGGTGCTCGAACTGCCCGCGATCGGCCCGGTGCCGTTCCTCGGCATGCTGCTGTCCGACCTGGGCGCGCAGGTCACCCGGATCGACCGGCTGGCGGTTGAGGCGGATCCGCTCGCCGCGGATCCGCTCGGGGCGCTGCCGATCGGCGGCACCGGGCCGCTCGGCCGGGGCCGGCGTTCGATCGCGGTGGACCTGCGCCAGCCCGCCGGCGCCGCGGTGGCGCTGGATCTGGCCGCCGAATCCGACGTGCTCATCGAGGGATTCCGGCCCGGGGTGGCCGAGCGGCTGGGCATCGGGCCGGAGCAGGCACTGCGTCGCAACCCGCGGCTGGTCTACGGCCGGATGACCGGCTGGGGCCAGGACGGACCGCTCGCACCGAGGGCGGGGCACGACATCACCTACCTGGCGATCGCCGGGCTGCTGCATGACATCGGCCCGGCCGACGGGCCGCCGACCCCGCCGGCCAACTACGTCTGCGACTTCGGCGGCGGCGCGATGTCGCTCGCGGTGGGCCTGCTGGCCGCGGTGCTCAGCGCCCGCGACACCGGTCGCGGCCAGGTGGTGGACGCGGCCATGGTGGACGGGGCGGCGTACCTGGCGACCATGGTTCGCACCCTGCACAGCCACCGGCTGTGGGTCGACGGCCGGGAGGCCAACATCTTCAACGGCGGCATGCCGCACTATCGCTGCTACCGCTGCGCGGACGGGCGCTACGTCGCGGTGGGCGCGCTCGAGCCGAAGTTCTGGGCGATGTTGCTGGACACCCTGGGGCTGGATCCGGCCACGGTGCCCTCGCCGTACGATCCGACCCACCATTCCGAACTCACCGAGCTGCTGGCCGGCATCTTCGCCGGCCGGGGCCGGGACGAGTGGGCCGAGCTGTTCGAGCCGGTGGACGCCTGCGTGGCGCCGGTGCTCACCCTGGCCGAGGCGGCGCGGCATCCGCACAACACGGCGCGCGGCAGCTACCTGGAGCTGGCCGGCGCCACCGTGGCAGCTCCCACCCCGCGGTTCGCGGCCACCCCGGCTGAGCCGGCCGGCTCGCCGCCGGAACCGGGCGCGCATACCGAGCAGATCCTGACCGGCCTCGGCTATCCCGCCGCCCGGATCGCCGAGCTGCGAGCGTCCGGCGCGATCGGCTGAAGTCCGAGCAGTCAATCGCGGACGGTTAGCCGTCCGGCTGCTGCAGGAACGCGCGGTAGGCGCGCACGATCAGCTCGGCGCAGGCATCCAGCGGCAGGGCGGTGCTGTCCAGCTGCAGGTGATAGAGGTTCGGGTCGGTCAGGTCGGCCTGGTAGAGCCGGCGGACGTACTGGGCGCGCGCCTGATCGACCTCGGGCAGCCGCTGCCGGGCGGTCTCCTCCGGCACCGCTTCGACCACCGCCGCCTGAGCTATCCGTGCCTCGGTCGGACCGTGCAGCCGCACCCGCAGCACGTCCGGCTCGGCGGCGAAGGCCACCGAGGCGGCGCGGCCCAGGATCACCACGCCCTCGGCGAGTGCCTGCCGCATCAGCTGCTCGGTGTGCTCGCGGAAGGTCGCCGCGTCGTCGGCCACGCCGGGCTCCGGCGGCGGGCTGGCCACCCCAGTCAGCGGCGCCAGCACGCCGAAGAACCGCTCGGCGACCCCGCGCCTGGCCTCACCCTGCTGCGCCTCGGCGACGCTGACCTGCAGCTGCAGGGCAACCGTGGAACTGATCGCCCGGTCGATCAGCCGCAGGCCGAGCTGCTCGGCAACCTTGGGTGCGATCAGGCTGCCGCCGGCTCCGTAATCGGCGGAAATGGTGACTCCGGGCACCTACTCCTCCGTTCGCACGAATGGTCAGCGCTCGACCTCGGTATCGGCCAGCCTATCGAGCCCCCCCGAGGGGCCGCCCATGATCCACAGCAACCGGTCGCGGGTGAGTCGATCATGGTCCGATTCGGCCGAGAATAGGACGTCCTGGGCGATTATTCAGGGCGTTGGTCCCATATTCAGCATGGCGAAGTTGCCGAACGGAACATACGGCACATGAGATGCTCGCCCGGCCCCGCGTCGCCGAGCCGGCGCGAGAAGGGAGATTCCACGTTGTCCGTACCCAGTCTGCAGGGCAGCCCAGCCGAGCAGCCCACCTCCACCCACCGCGGAGCGCGGCTGTCCACCGCCGCCGCGGCCGGCAGCGGGCATGCCGCGCTGGCCGCGCTGGCCGCCGCCCAGGCAGCCGGCACCCAGCACCAGCCGGCAGCCGCGGAGGAGCTGCCGCCCGAGCTGGACCAGTTCTTCGACGAGCTGGGCGGCCTGCTGACCAGCCACCTCACCAGCTACCAGCGGGAGAAGCTGCAGGCATCGCTGATTGGCGTCATCGACGCCCGGTTCGCCACCCTGCTCGGCCGGCTGTCGGCCTGACCGAGGCTCGGCCGGCTGTCGGCCTGACCGGGGCTAGGCCGGCTGGCGGCCTGGCAGCGGCGCTGAACCCGGCCGGCTGACGAGGTCAGCCGCCGGTGGACAGTCCCAACTCGGCGACCGCGGCATCGCGGATCTTGAACTTCTGGATCTTGCCGGTCACCGTCATCGGGTACTCCTCGACGAACCGGACGTAGCGCGGCACCTTGTAGTGGGCCAGCCGGCCGCGGCAGAAGTCCCGCACCTCCTCCTCGGTGAGGCCGGCGCCGGGTCGCAGCCGCACCGCGGCCAGCAGTTCCTCGCCGTACTTGGCGTCCGGCACGCCGACCACCTGGACGTCCTGGATGTCGGGGTGGGCGTAGAGGAACTCCTCGACCTCGCGGGGGTAGACGTTCTCGCCGCCGCGGATGACCATGTCCTTGCTCCGGCCGACGATGGCGAGGTACCCCTCGGAGTCCATCACGGCCAGGTCACCGGTGTGCATCCAGCCGTTGACCAGCACCTCGGCGGTCTGCTCCGGCGAGTTCCAGTAGCCGCGCATCACCGAGTAACCCCGGGTGCATAGCTCGCCGGTGCTGCCGCGCGGCACCAGCCGGCCGGTGACCGGGTCGATCACCTTGACCTCGACGTGCGGGTGCACCCGGCCGACGGTGGCGGTCCGCCGGTCCAGCGAGTCGTCCGCCCTGGTCTGGGTGGACACCGGCGAGGTCTCGGTCATGCCGTAGCAGATGGTCACCTCGCTCATGTGCATCTCGCTGATCACCCGCTTCATCACCTCGACCGGGCATGGCGAGCCGGCCATGATGCCGGTGCGCAGCGAGGACAGGTCGTAGTCGGCGAAGTCGGGAAGCGCCAGCTCGGCGATGAACATGGTGGGTACGCCGTACAGCGAGGTGCATCGCTCGTCGGCCACCGCCCGGAGGGTGGCGGCCGGGTCGAAGCCAGCCGCCGGAATGACCACGCACGCACCGTGGCTGGTCGCCGCGAGGTTGCCCATCACCATGCCGAAGCAGTGGTAGAACGGCACCGGCACGCAGATCCGGTCCCCGGGCGTGTACGAGCAACCCTCGCCGACCAGGTAGCCGTTGTTCAGGATGTTGTGGTGGCTGAGCGTGGCGCCCTTGGGGAAGCCGGTGGTGCCGGAGGTGTACTGGATGTTGATCGGGTCGTCCGAATCCAGCCGCTCGGCCACCGCTCGCAGCTCCGACTCTGGCACCGCCGAGCCGTCGGCGAGGAACTCCTGCCAGCCGGGCTCGCCGAGGTAGACCACCTCGCGAAGCTCGGGGCAGTCGCCGGCCACCTCCTCGACCATGGCCCGGTAGTCGCTGCCCTTGTGCTCGACGGCCGAGAACAGGACGCTGATCCCGGACTGCCGCAGCACGTAGGCAAGCTCATGGCTGCGGTAGGCCGGATTGATGTTGACCAGGATCACCCCGGCCCGGGCCGTGGCGTACTGCACGAGCATCCAGTCGATGCAGTTCGGCGCCCAGATGCCGACCCGGTCGCCGACGGCGAGCCGGTGCGCCAGCAGGCCGCGGGCCAGTTCGTCCACCGCGGCGTCGAGTTCGGCGTAGCTCAGCCGGCGACCGGTGGCGCACTCGACCACCGCTTCCCGATCCGGATAGCTGGCGGCGGCTCGCGCCAGGTTGGTGCCGATGGTGTCGCCGAGCAGCGCCACGTCGGAGGTGCCACTGGAGTAGGACAGCTCGGCGGCCGAGTGTGCAGTGGTCATTCTCGGATTGAACCCGCCCGGCTGGGTCAGCGCTAGCCGGCCGCCGGGAAACCGGAGGCTAGGGAATGGCGCGACGGAAGGGGCCGGGAAAGCGGAGGGGCCGGGAAAGCGGAGGGGCTGGGAAGAGCGGAGGGCTGGGAAACAGAAGTGGCCGGGAAAGCAAGTGCCGGGAAAGCGGAAGTGTCAGGAACAGAAAAGTGGCCGGAAAAAGACGAACGCCGCAGTCCCTGCGCGGGCAGGACTGCGGCGTTCGCGATGCTGTGGGGCTTTACACCTCGACCGGAGCGTTGGTGTTGCCTTCGAGCAGCGAGCGAACCTCGGACTCGCGGTAGCGGCGGTGGCCGCCCAGCGTGCGGATCGAGGTGAGCTTGCCAGCCTTCGCCCACCGAGTGACCGTCTTGGGGTCAACCCGGAAAAGCGTAGCCACTTCCGACGGCGTCAGTAGCGGCTCTGACTCTGTGCGTTGACGAGGATTGGTCATTGACCCTCGCCCCCTTCCTGGATATTTGTAACGCGCATCCCGTTGCGTCGTCCTACGAAGTATGCACCGCTTTCCTTTGCAACTTCCCGTTACCCGGTGTGAACTTGCTCGCTGATGGTAACGATATTGCAACGAACATCGTGTCCCACGTTTGATTTATACGGGCCGTGATCGGAGGGACACCCCAGGTGAGCAAGCCGCGCTTTACCGACGACTCGGTAACTGTAACTCGAACTTCCTATGCAGGAGGAGTGCATCGCTGAAAACGATGCCGGACGCTTATATCCGAGGCTCGGACGAAGTACGCGTACCCGCTCGGACCTCGCGGACGGCCGGCCGGAGACCGTCTTGGAGAGCTACGCCGCATCCTGCCGGGCAGCGTGCGCGAAGGCTCACGTGCGATGTACGCTCGGAGCACGAAACTGACAACCGATTCCCGGGGCATCGATGCCGGCCATATTGCCGCGAGGCGCGCTCCCCCGGATGACTGTGCGAGCGAGGGGGTCGAGCCATGGGGCGCGGCCGTGCCAAGGCAAAGCAGCAGAAAGTTGCCCGGGAGCTCAAGTACAACACCCAGAGCACCGACTTCACTGCGCTGCAACGAGAACTCGGACATGCTCCGCAGTCCAGCCCACATGAGTCCGGCGATCCGTACGCCGATGACGACTATGAGGACGAAGAGAGCTGGGTCGGCGGTTCCCGCTGACTTCCGGCTGGCCTGAACGGTCCGCGCTCGGCCCGTCCGGCTCGCCTCCACCCTCCGACAGGTCACCTTTCGCCGTGAGTTCGGCAGGGGCTCCGGCGTCTGCCCGCTCGTCAGAACGTCTGCTCGCCCGTCAGAACCGGCATTCGGCGTAGTCGCCGGTCAACCGTGCCTGCCCACTACCGGCGGTCACCCGGCCCAGCCGCCAGCTCGGCACGTCCCGGGCGGCCAGCACCGCCGAGGCCGCCTCCACCGAGTCAGCGGCCACCACCGCCACCATGCCGACGCCGAGGTTGAAGGTCCGCTCCAGCTCGGTGCGCGGGATGCCGCCCAGGCCGGCCAGGTACTGGAAGATCGGCTGCGGCGACCAGCTGGGCCGCTCGACGAGCGCGTCCAGGTGATCGGGCAGCACCCGGGCCAGGTTGCCGGCCAGGCCGCCGCCGGTGATGTGCGCGAACGCGTGCACGCCGCCGCCGGCGATCAGGTGCAGGCAGTCCCGCGCGTAGATCCGGGTGGGGGTTAGCAGCTCCTCACCGAGGCTGCGCCCGGCCAGCTCGTCCGGGGTGTCCGACAGTCGGCTGCCCGCTTCGGCCAGCACGTGCCGGACCAGGGAGAAGCCGTTGGAATGCAGCCCGGACGAGCCCATCGCCAGCAGCACGTCACCCTCGCGCACCCGCTCGGGACCCAGGATGGCGTCGGCGTTCACCACGCCAGTGCCGGCGCCGGAGATGTCGTAGTCATCGTCCGCCAGCACGCCGGGGTGCTCGGCCGTCTCGCCGCCTACCAGCGCGCAGCCGGCCTGCACGCAACCCTCCGCGATGCCGGCGACGATGGCCGCGATCCGCTCCGGAACCACCTTGCCGGTGGCGATGTAGTCGGTCAGGAAGAGCGGCTCCGCGCCGACCACCACCAGGTCGTCGATCACCATGGCCACCAGGTCGATGCCCACCGTGTCGTGCCGGTCCAGCGCCCGGGCGATGGCGATCTTGGTGCCCACCCCGTCGGTGGAGCTGGCCAGCACCGGCTGCGGGTAGCGGCTGAGGTCCAGCTGGAACAGCCCGGCGAAGCCGCCGAGGCCGCCCAGCACCTCGGGCCGGACGGTGCGCTTGACCTGCGCCCGCATCAGCTCGACGGCCCGCTCGCCGGCCTCGATGTCGACGCCGGCCGCCGCGTAGCTGACCCCGGAGTCGGTCATCGGGGGTCGGCGAGTTGCTCGCGCAGCGACCGGTCCGGCTGGCCGGTCGCCGGCTCGGCGGCGCCGACCGCCCGCTCGATGCCCTCCAGCACGTGCTTGCCGACCACCGGTGACAGCTCGATCGGGTAGTTGCCGTCGAAGCAGGCCCGGCAGAGCCGGGTGCGCGGCTGCTCGGTGGCGGCCACCAGGCCGTCCAGGGACAGGTAGCCGAGGCTGTCCGCGCCGATCGAGGCCCGCACGCCCTCGGTGTCCAGCCCGCTGGCGATCAGCTCGGCCCGGGTGGCGAAGTCGATGCCGTAGAAGCAGGGCCACTTCACCGGCGGGGAGGCGATCCGCACGTGCACCTCGAGCGCGCCGGCCTCCCGCAACATCCGGATCACCTGGCGCTGGGTGTTGCCGCGCACGATGGAGTCGTCCACCACGATCAGCCGCTTGCCGCGGATCACGTCGCGCAGCGGGTTCAGCTTCAACCGGATGCCCAGCTGCCGGATGGTCTGCGACGGCTGGATGAAGGTGCGCCCGACGTAGGCGTTCTTGACCAGGCCCATGCCGTACGGGATGCCGGAGGCCTCGGCGTAGCCGATCGCGGCCGGCGTGCCGGACTCCGGGGTCGGCATCACCAGGTCGGCCTCGACCGGATGTTCCCGGGCCAGCCGCCGGCCTATCTCCACCCGGGTGGAGTGCACCGACCGGCCGGCCAGCGTGGTGTCCGGCCGGGCCAGGTAGACGTACTCGAAGATGCAGCCCTTCGGGTCTGGGTTGGCGAAGCGCTGCGAGCGCAGGCCGTCGGAATCGATGGCCAGCAGCTCACCGGGCTCGATCTCCCGGACGAACGCGGCGCCGACGATGTCCAGCGCGGCCGACTCGCTGGTGACCACCCAACCCCGCTCCAGCCGGCCCAGCGACAGCGGCCGGACGCCCTGCGGATCCCGGGCGGCGTAGAGGGTGTGCTCGTCCATGAAGACCATCGAGAACGCGCCGCGGAAGGTGGGCAGCACCCGCATCGCGGCCTCCTCGACGGAGACGTCCGGATGCGCGGCCAGCAGCTCGGTCATCAGGTCGGAGTCCGAGCTGGCCGCCGGCTGGGAACCGCGGTTACGCTCGTTGCCGCGCAGTTGGGCGGCAAGCTCGGCGGTGTTGACCAGGTTGCCGTTGTGGCCCAGCGCGATCCCGGTGCCGGTGCGGGTGGTCCGGAAGGTCGGCTGGGAGTTCTCCCAGGTGGAAGATCCGGTGGTGGAGTACCGGGTGTGGCCGACCGCGATCTCGCCGCGCAGGGTGGCCAGGGTGGACTCGTCGAACACCTGCGAGACCAGGCCGAGATCCTTGTAGACCAGGATCGAGGTGCCGTCGCTCACCGCGATGCCGGCCGCCTCCTGGCCCCGGTGCTGCAGGGCGTACAGGCCGAAGTAGCTGAGCTTGGCGACCTCCTCGCCGGGAGCCCACACGCCGAAAATGCCGCAGGCATCCTGGGGGCCTTTTTCCTGGGGGTCGAGATCATGGGTGAGCTTGCCGTCTGCGCGCGCCACGCGGTCATTCTACGTGGCGCGCGCAGCCCGACGGCCCAGGCGGGTACTACGAGTCTGCTTGGTTTTCCGGCAGCCGACCGCGGCGCTCGGTCACTGGTGGAGCAGGTACTCGCTTCCGTCAACCCCGAGGTAGAGGCCGAGCCAGCTGTAACCGACGGTGCTGCCGCTACCGACGAACGGGGTCATGCCCACGTCGGTCCCGGCCGGCGTCGCGGCCGGCTGGCCCCAGACGGTGCCGAACGTACCGGTGCCTGCCGTGGTTTCGGTATTTGTCAGCAGGCTGCCGTCGGTGGTCCGGGCGACCAGCGTGATTCGGCCCAGGTTGGCGCTGTCGTGCACGAGTCCCGGAACTCCGTCGAAGGTGGCGCCAGCGGGCCCGGCCGCCACCTGGGCCGTACCGCGGGAGCCGTCGGTGTTCAGTAGCTCGGTGGTGACCCCGGTGGTGTCCGACGTCGGGTAGGCCAGCAGCACCCGGGAGCCGTCGAGGATGGCCGACATCGGAGTGACGCCGCCCGACCACATCGTCCAGGTCACGGGCGAACCGGCGGCGGTGTAATGACCGGCCTCAGCAAACCCGGCCCGCGGGATCACCCAGATGCCACCGCCGCCGCTGACCGCGAGCGGCGGAAGCTGGCCGGGAGTGCACTTCCAGGGGAAGCCGTCGGGCCCGATCGGGATTTTGTTGATCCGGCTCCAGCTGCCATTGTCGAAGGCCCACAGGTAGCAGCCGCTGTCCGAGGCGAAGGTGACCACGTGCCCGTCCGGCATGTTCGCCACGGCCGGCGGGGTGGCCATGATGCCGCCGGTGTGGGTGAACTGCACCGAGTCCCACGACTGCGCGATCGGCACCACGGCGGTCAGGATTTCACCGTTGGAAAGGGCTTGAACAGCGATCTCTTCATGCACCCCGTCGGGGAGCTTGGCGATGCTCGGTGGACCGGTCACCCCATCGGCGCCGGGAACCGGACTCCAGGTAGGCAGGTTCAGGTCGGACGGCCCGCTGGTGTAGCCGTGCATGAGCTGCCCGCTGTCGTTGACGTAGACCGCATCCACGCCGGAGGTCAACGTCGCCTGGATGATCTGGGGCGTGCTCTTGGCAATCGGCGGCACCGAGGTGTCGGCGTCGTCGGTGTAGTAGGCCTCGATATCGACATAGACCCGGATCGCCGTGCTCTGCAGGTTCTGCAAGGTCACCGACTGCGTTCCGGAAATCGTGACCAGGCTGTTGTGCCACTGCGCGGGCGTCGTATAGACGTCGTCGTCGCTACCTATCGAACCGCTCACCCGCAGGGCTCCGGTGCCGGTCTGGTTCGTGACCGTGATGTTGGCCAGGACGTCGGAGATGCGATTGTTCGTGTAGCCGTTGGAGATGCCGAGCGGCACCGACAACGTGCCCGACCCGGCGATGAGGACGTTGTTTGCCACGCGCTTCGGCAGCAGATGGATGTCGTCGCCATATGCAGGATCCGTCTGCCAGTATCCCCCGACGGAGAGGGCGAAATCGATCGGCTGGGCCGAGTGGTTGACCACCACGACCTTGCCGTCAGCTCCCAGCCGGACGACCATGCCCGTACTGCTGCCGCCTGCCTGGAAGCCGAGCGACGGATACGCCGTGTCGCCTTCGCTCGTCGTGTGCAGCGTGACCGAGCCGGCGGCGGCATTGTTCGCGACGGTGAGTTCACCGTAGATGGTGCTGGTTCCGGCCGGGACCTCGCCCGGTTGATGAGGAAAACCGGGAGGCGGCGGGCTGCTCGTGACCTGGATGGTCAGCGATCCGGCGGCGGCCACCTTGGCCTGGGCCACGCCGGTGCCGGTGCGAGTGTCGGCAACCTTGTGGGGACCGCCGAGCACCGACTGGTAACCACCGTGCGCCGGAGTTCCGGTACCCACGGTGTAGAAGCCCTGAATATCGATCACGACGTTTGCCGCTACCGCGGAGCCGTTCTCCAGGGTGAGCATGCCGTTCGGGTCGGGAGCGACCACTGCCGACGAGTTGTAGTTGCCCGAGGTCGCCGCCGCCGGCGAATTCATCGTCGAGATGGCGTGCGGTGACGTCGACCCCTTGGTGTAGACGTAGAGCGAGATGTGCCCTGTCGGCTTGACGGCGGTGATCGACAGCATGACCGCCTCGACCGTGCTCGGCATGCCGGGCACGGTGGTCACCTGGAAGTCCCTCGTCGCCGCGACGGGCATGCCTGGAGCCGGATAGATCGTGCGCGTGTCGAGCGCCCGGCTGCCCGGCGGCAGTGCGATGAAGTCACCACCGTGGCCGCCCAGGCTCGCGTGCGCCGGCGCCGGATGAGCCACCACTCCGGCGACCGCAACCACGCTCGCCGCGGCTACCACGGCTGCGGTCAGGCCGGCTTTGATACGCCGGTCGAACCGTAAGCTTCTTACGAACATATGACGCTCCATCTTCTTCAGGTACTGGCCAAGGTCTTGGTCTCGCTACCGGTGCGCCTCGTTCGGGAAGCCATCCGCCGCAACCGCCTTCGGATTATTCGGTTTGATGTCAATCCCTTTCAGGTAAGCCAGCCGGAGCCGGTAGCTACTTCCACCAATTCAGTGGTGTGGTTCCGTCGTCGTTGTCGTAGACGTTGCCGTAGTACCACTCCACACCGGCGAATTCGGTGCTGAGCGAGTTGGCCAACTGCTCGATGCGAGGAAAGCCGACGCTGACCGGAATGGTGTACACGGTCAGTTGAGGAGCACGGGCATCCATCGACCCACCCAGCAGCTGCACCTCATCGGCGATCGAGTCAGCCGCCTCATGCGATCCGTGGATCTGTAAGGCCACGTTGCCGCCACGGGAAAGGATCTCGACCACGTCGCCGCCCTCCACCCGGACCACGTCACCGGCGGCAATGCCGAGCACCAGCGCCGGCGTGGCAATGATGCGGTAACGGTCCGCGGCCAACCGGTCGACCAGTACCTCTTCGTGTACCGGCGCCCCGGTGCGCGGGTTCGCACCGGCGACCAGCCGGATAGTCGTCCGCTCAGCCATCGTCAATCATCCCTTCCGTACGGCGCACCGCAGCTACCTCGTTCAGCGCACGACATACCCGGTGATGGGCCACCTCGGTTTCCGGAGCTGAGGTTGCAGGCCGCCCCCTCGAGGCAGACATTCGCATCGCTCAGGTTTCCTCCCTTGGAGGTCGGAACGTTGCGATGACCCAGGTGCATGTTGGCCGGGTTGGACGACTGCTGGCCGCACCGCCAACAGGTGTAAACCCCGTCCTCGTCCATCTGGGCAGCCAGGAGCTTTTGTCGTACGGCCGCTTGGCCGACCCGGCTGCCACCCGTGGGACCGCCGACGCTGCGGGCCAGCTGGCCCGGGCCAGCACCCTCGCCATCCCGCAGGGCACCGCCGGAGGGTCCGCACGCGTTGTGCACCAGTACCGGCGTCGCACCGGCGTAGTAGGTGTGGATGTTGGCGATCTGCAGGTTGAACGCCGTCAGCACCGCCGTGAAGACGACGATCGCCGCGACGAACAGGCGCTTGGTCGATGTGGTCCATACCGTGTCGCCGACCCGCAAGTCCTTGGCGTACACGAAGGCGTGCTCGGTGTCGTCCCAGAACGGGTGCTGATCAGTGGCGGTGATGCTGCTGCCATCGGACAGCTTCACATCGACCATGGCGTGCGGACCGGAGTGCACGATCGGGGTCACCACCGGTTCGCTCGACGTCACGCCAGTGTCCGGATCGGTGGCCAGCACCTGATCACCTTTGCGTACCTGGTGGATCGGTTTCTGCGAACCGTTGGCCATCAGGACCGGGGTGGTGCCGACGAAGGAGTTCGTGCAGGACAGCGCCTCGTCACCGAACTTGGACGCGATGCCACCGGTGGCCGCGCCGGTGACCGCGGACTCGGCTACCTCGGCGGCATTGACATGGCCGGTGTTCAGGTACTGCAGCGAGGCATCCTGGGCCGCCGCACCGCCACCGGCGGCGACGGCCGCCATCAGCACGCTCCCGGTCCCACCGGTGGCCACCGCGATCGACCCGCCGATGGCGCCGGCGAGGGCGCCCTTGGCCGCGCAGGCCGCGATCGAGTGACCCGGCGGGCAGCTGAGACCGTTGGACACCGCCCCGCCGACCGCTCCGGCCAGCACCACGCAGCCCGGCGTGCCGATCCCGAGCGAGAAGACCTCGCACCCGGCGAAGGCCAGCGCGCCGGCTGCTACCGCGGCGATCGACTTCCAGTTGTCCTGGACGAAGGTCGCGGTCGCCTGCACCGCCGTCAACACAGCCTGCACGACCGCACCGGCCGCGGTCACCGCCGCTTGGTAGACCGCCTGCACCGACGCGGCGGCGTCCTTCACCACGTTGACCGATACGGCAACCATCGCAGCCGGCAGGCTGGCTACAGCCGAGACCAGCTTCTTCGCACCCTGGTAGAGCGGTTTCACCGCCGCCGCAAGCGCCGGCAGCGGATTGTGCTGAACGGCGTAGTTGATCGCTGCCCGCGTCGCGTTGGAGACCGCAACCGCCGCGTGATAGGCCGCAGCCGCCGCCTGCTGGGCCTTCTGCTCCGCCCAGTGCACGCCCTGGGAGATCTTGTCGTTGACCCAGCTGACAGCGGAACTGACCGCGTTGACCACCGTGCTGACCGCGGTCTTGGCCTTGTTGTACACGTACTTGACCGCGGTCGAGACGACGTTGTAGGCCGACTTGACGTCGTCCCAGGCCGCTCGGGCCAGCCGCTTTACCGAGGCCGCGACGTTGGAGGCCGTGTCGAGCACCGCGTTGTAGACCGACTTCGCGGCGTTGACCACGCCGTGGTAGCCGCCCACCACGACGTTCTTCACCTTCGAGCAGAACGGGCAGAGTCCGCTGCGGCCGTCCGGATCGTTGTACGTCATCGGATTGGCGTTGGCGTAGGTGTACTTGTTCGCCAGCGGCGAGGCGCCCCCGTCGTACTGCAGCGGATCCTCGGAGGCGAACTCGCCGGAGGTGGGCGAGTACCAGCGCGCACCCATGTCCACCTGGCCGGTGCTGCTGTCGGTCCAACTGCCTTGGTAGCCAACTCCACTGCTGCTGCCGCCGGATGCGGTGACATTGCCCCACGGGTCGTAGCTGCGGGAGTCGGCCAGCTGGCTCAGGGTGCTGTCGGACGGGTCGAAGCCGCCGACGACATCGCCGTGCTGATCGGAGATCAGCGACCGCTTGGTGGTGCCGGTCTGTGCCGACATCACCTGGCCGTCAACGTCGCGACCGTAGGTCGAGGTGCCGTCGGAGACGACGCCCGGATCCAGGCCGGCATACTTCAGATCCTTACCGGTGTCGGAGTTCAGCCGGTCCAGGTCGTCGTAGGAGTAGGACTGGCCACCGTCGGAGATCAGCCGGTCGAACGCATCGAAGCTGAAGTTCTCCGTGGTGCTGCCGGTCGTCTTGGTGCTGAGCGAGCCCCGGGCGGTGTAGGTGTAGGTCGATATCCCGTCCGACAGCAGCCGGTTGCGCTCGTCGTAGGTGGCCGTCCTGGCACCGTTCTGGATCCGGTTGCTCGAGTCGTCCCAGGCGTAGTTGGTGGTGACGCTGTTCGGGTCGGTCCAGGACGCCAGCCGGTCCAGGTAGTCGTAGGTGTAGCTGTTGCTGCCGGCGCCCTGCACCCCCACGGTGGTCTTGGACGTGACGTTGTTGTCCAGGTCGTAGCCGTAGGAGATCGAGTTGACCGTGCTTCCGCTGGCGTTCTTCAGCACGTCGGACTGCTCACGGCCCAGGCTGTCGTAGCCGAAGGTGCGCACCCGTCCGGCGCCGTAATCAACTGCCTGGACCGCGCCGGAGGCGTCGTAGCCGATCGCCTGCGAAGCCCCGCTGATCGGGTCGGTCTCGGTGGAGAGCCGGCCCTTGGTGTAGGTGTAGTCGGCCGTGCCCGAGGCGTCGATGCGCTCGCTCAGCTGCCCGTCGCTGTTGTAGGCGAAGCTGGTCGAGCCGGATGGACCGCCGGCCGTCAGCTGCAGGCCGCGGTCGTCGTAGGTGTAGGTGTCGGTGCCGCCGGCTGCCCCGAGCGAGGTCACCCGGCCCAGCGCGTCGTAGCCGATCAGCTTGGTGGAGGTGGCCGATTCCGCACCGGAGCCGGCCTCCGAGACGAGCCGGTTGGAAGCGTCGTAGGTGCGCTGCCGCACCACCCCACCCGGCGCCGTCATGGTCACCGGGTTAGCGCCGCCGTCGTAGGCGACGGTCCAGGTCCGGTCCGTCGCGGCCGGTTGCGCCGCGGTTGCCGGTTCCAGCACGGTCTGCGGCAGGTTCCAGCTGTTGTAGGTGAAGACGGTCTTGTTGCCGCGGCCATCGGTGTATCTGGTGCGGTTTCCGGAGGCGTCGTAGCCGAAGCTGGTCGTGATCGACTTCGTGCTCGACACCGGATCGACCTGGCTGGTCAGCTGGCCGGCGCTGTTGTACGCGTAGCTCGTCGGGTGGCCGCCGCCCGGCGTTGAGGTGAGCATGTTGCCATCGACGTCGTAGGTGTAACCCTGCGAGCGCAACGTGGTCAGCGAGCCGTCCAGGTCGGACTCGGAGGTGAGCCGGCCACCCAGGTCGAAGACCGATTTGGTCGATCGGTTCAGGCCATCGGTGATCCGGGTCTGATCGCCCATGCCGTCGTAGCCGAACTTGGTCACCACTCCGTTCGGGTCGGTGAGCTGGGTCAGCTGGCCCAGGGTGTCGTAGCTGCTCGTGGTCACCGCACCGCTCGGTGACGTGGCGGTGAGCACGTTTCCGCTGTCGTCGTAGGTGAAGCTCGAGGTGTAGTTCTGCGGCGCGGGGTAGCGCTCGACCTGCGTCGAGGTCACCGTCCGGTCGAGATCGTCGTAGGTCTGCTGGCTGATCGCACCGGACGGGTCGGTGGCCGAGGTGCGCTGGCCGGTCCAGGTGTAGGTGAAGTGCGAGACGGCCCGGTCAGTGTCGCTGGAGTTCGGCTGGTCCAGCGTGATCAGGTCACTCAGGCGGTCGTAGGAATACCGGGTGGTGAAACCTCGCTGGTCGAGGGTCGAGACGATGTTGCCGACCCCGTCGTAGGAGGTCGAGGTGGTCGGCACGATCGGGGTGGACGACCCCGGCGGGGTGTAGGACGGCAAGGCGGTCCCGATGACGTTGCCGGTCTTGTCGTAGGTCGCCGTGCTGATCGCACCGTTCGGAGCCTTGGACTCCACCGTCTCACCGAACGCGTCGTAGCCGCTGAAGGCCTGCGGGCGAACGGTCGCCGGGGCCGAGCCGTCGGACTCGGCCGCGACCGGCGGCATGGTCGCCACCGTCTGCTCACCGAGTTCGTCATAGCTGTAGTTCGTGGTGTAGTCCGCCGGGTTGGCACCCGTCACGTTGCCGCGCGGGTCCACCACGCTGGTGGCCAGGCCGCGCTGGTCGTAGCCGGTGGTGGTCGTCTCGGTCGTACCGCCGCCCAGGTCGATGCTCTCGGTGGTCGCCCGGCCGGCGGTGTCGTAAACGAAGCTGGTGGTCTGGGTCTGCGTCGGGTTGAACCACGGCAGGTTGGACGGGGAGCCGATCGCGACCACCTTGGTCGCGTCACCGTCGAGGTCGTAGGTGAACGTGGTGCTGCGGGTCAACGTGCCGGTGCCGATCACGGTGCTCTTCACCCGGCCGACCGCGTCGCGGGTGTAGGTCGTGGTCAACGTGCCGTTGGCCGCGACCTGCTTGGTCAGGTTGCCGGCGTTGTCGTAGGTGTCATCCTCGAGCACGTATTCCCGGATGCTGCCGTCGGCGTTGTGGAAGTTCTCCTGGACCTTGCGATGGATCAGGTCGTCCTTGTAGTACTCGTACCGCACCCGGTGGCCCATCGCGTCGGTCTGGAAGGCCAGCCGGCCGGCCGGGTCGTAGGCGTAGGAGTTCACCACCAGGTAGGAGGAACTTCCGTCGGACTTCGGATCCCGCAGCCGCACCTCGGCGATCGCGTTGCGGGCGGTGTAGGCGTAGTCCCAATGGTTGCCGACGGCGTCGGTCATCGAGATCTTGTTGCCGAATTCGTCGTAGTTCCAGGCGGTCTGGTTGCCGTTCGGGTCGGTCACCGATGCCGGCCGGTCGTGATCGTCGTAGCTGTAGGCCGTGCTGCGGGATGGGTCGCCGCCGAGCAGGTCGTTGACGTCGACCCTGACCACGTTGCCGTCGGCGTCGTAGCTGGTGGCGGTCTGCAACTGGTGCCGGACGCCGGTGACCGCATCGGTGACCGCGGCGGCGGTGGTCGAGGTCAGCCGCGATTCAGCGTCGTAGCCGAAGGTGGTGGTGGTACCGGCGGGATAGCTGTCGGAGATCTCGGTCTCGGTCAGCTTGCGGCCGAGTGCATCGTAGGTGAAGCGCTCGATCAGGCCGCTCGGTTCGGTGGTCTGGGCGAGGTCACCGTTGGCGTAGTAGGAGAAGCGGGTGACCGCGCTGCGCGCATCGGTCGAGCTGATCGGCAGGCCGGCCGGGATCGTGCCGGCGTCGAAGGCCGCCTCCGTGCCGATGCTGTACGCGGTGCTCACGACGCCGGTGTCCGGGCTGGTCTGGCTGAGCTGGTCACCCTTGGCGTCGTAGGAGTAGGAGGTCAGGTAGGTGTTGTCGGTGGCGCTGGCCGACCGGCCGTCGCGGACCTGCAGCGGCTTGTTCCACCGTGGATCCAGCGGATCGGCGAGCCCGGTCGGATAGGTGTAGTAGGTGGTGTGGCAGTCGGTGGAGCTGGTCCGGCAGAGCTTCTTGGTGAGCACGTTGCCCTGCGAGTCGTAGGTCATGCTGGTCGGGTCACCGTTCTCGTTGGTGACCGTGTTCAGCGAGCCGTCGGCGTTGTAGCTGTAGCTGCGCGTCCACATGCCGGAGAAGTCGATGGCCTGCGAGGCGCCGGGCAGCCCCTCGACCGCGCAGAACTGCGGGTCGGCCGGCGTCGGGACGCTGGCGCAGTCCCTATCCTCGGTCCGCACGGTCTGCCCGCTCGGCGCGCCGGTCCGCAGCAGCGCTCCGGTCAGGGCGTCGAACTCGTACAGGTCCGGTCGGCCGGCCGGGTCGGTGACCGCTATCGAGCGGCGCAGATCCAGGTCGTCGCCGGTCACCATCGGCGCACCGACGATCCAGCTGCCACCGTTGCGATCGGTGTATTCGGTGACGCGGTCGGTGGCCGGGTCATACCGGACGGACGACGCCACCTTGCCGCTGGGCAGCGTGACCTGGGAGATCACCTGGGCCGCGGACACGCCCAGGGCGTGGTGTGCCGCGACCACGTCCGGGCTGAGCGGGTGGGAGTAGACTGCGGCCTCGTCCATCGAGCCGGTGAAGTAGTGCAGCGCACCGGTCGGATAGCCCGGCCAGCTGCCGGTGGCGTAGGCGGCGCCGATCTGGGAGTAGGTCAGCGTGGCGTGGCTGATGGTGCCGGTCAGCGTGCCGGCACTGGCGCCGTCCAGGTACAGCGTCTGGGTGGCGCCCATTGCCGAGAGCACCGCGTGGTGCCAGGCGCCGTTGTTGACCACCGCCGCGGAGGTGATCGGCGCGATGGTGCCGGTGCGAAACTGGCCGCGCAGCTTGCCGTCGGTGCCGACGTACAGCAGCGGCACCCCGTTGGCCGAACTGGTCGACAGCGCCTTCTCCTGATAGCCCATCAGCGGTCCGCTGCCGGTGGTCTTGAACCACAGCTCGACCGCCATGTCCCGGCTCTTCTTCGCCGTTCCGGTAGGCAGGCTCACGTACTGGGTGGTGCCGCTCAGCGTCACCGCGGTGTTGCCGACGCCGGCCAGCGCGCCCGCCACCGACTGGGTCGGCGAACCCACGTAGGTCGCGGTGTCCTTGCCCAGGTTGACCGCGATCTCGCTGCCCGCGTCGGTCCCGCTGTCCTCACCCAGCCGCCAGTACGAATCCGGCTTGGCGTCCAGCACCGCGGTGCGGTAGTGCGAATCGGCGGTGAGCGAGTACGAGGTGCACGAGCTGTCCGGGGCACAGACCTGGGTCAGGTAGTCACCGGTGTAGCTGTAGCTCCAGGTCGGCGCCACCCCGTTGACGGCGGGTGCGGCCACCGTCGCGACATGATTGCCGTTCCAGGTGAAGGTCAAAGCCCGGTTGCTGTAACCGGACTTGGCCAGCTGCAGCTTGCCGTTGCTGTCGTAGGTCAGCGATACCGGGTTGCCCCACGGACCCTGGATCTGCTGGATGCGACCGCCGGTTCCGAAGGAGTAGCTGGTGCCGCTGGAGTCCTTCAGGACGTAATTGCCGGCGACCAGCGACAGGCTGGCCTTGCGGTCGCTGGGACCGGTGAAGCTGCCGTCGGGGTTCTTGCCGAACCGGACCTGCTGGCCGTCGGATTCGGTGACCAGGACATTGCCGGAGCCGTCCAGTTCGGGTACCGCCGTCATGTCGTAGCTGGAGGTCCAGCCGGCGCCGAACATCCCGCTCGTGCGCGGGTCGAGGCTGTTGTAGGTGCGCGCGACCGACAGGTCCGGTCCGGCGGTGGCGATGGTCGCATCGATGGCCGCGGTCGAGAAGTTGCCGGCGAGCGGGTCGAATTCCTTGTCCTGGGAGCTGTACGGCGCACCAGCGAGATCGCCCACGATGGCCGGCTGGGGCACCGCGGTCAGCAGTACCTCGGTGGGTGAGGTAGTGGTGGTGGTCGAGTCCTTCACCTGGCCGTACCAGCTGTAGGTCTTGCCCCAGGACAGCGTGCCGGTCGGCACCACCCATCCCGGCGAGGTCGAGAAGCCGGAGCTCACGCAGGACGTGCCTGACATGTCAGTTCCGGGACACAGCTTGTAGTTGTAGGACAAGGTGGATCCGGTGACGGCGTCCACGTCCTTGCCTTGCGCCCACAGCTGCGGGGTCAGCGTCGGTGTCTGATACCCGTTCTGGGGGTACATGGCGGTGATCACCGGCGGGATGTTGAAGATCTGCAGGATGATCCGGCCGGGCGGCGCCTGCTCGTCGGTGAACGCCAGGTTGGTCGAGCTCTTCACCATCGTGAAGTCGATCGTGTAGACCCCCACCTTGCCGGGGGTGACGATGGTCGCCGTGAGAGTCTGCTTGCCACCCCGGACGATCGTGCCCGGCAGCCCGGCCGCGTGCACCAGACCGATCGCCGCGCCGCTGGAGTTGGTGGCCGGTTGCCCCTTGCTGTCATACATCCGGTAGCCGAGGTAGAAGCCGGAGGCCGGCCAGTCCATCGAGCTGGTGTTGGTGACCGTCACCTTCACGGTGCCGTTCTGGTTCAGCAGCACCGGCGGCGTCGGGTTGGGGTTCGGGATGGCGTACTTGGCGTTGTAGTCGCTGTAGGTGACGTACAGCCTGGGCGGGTTCGCGCTGTTCGGGCCGGCGAAGGTCTTGGCCGACAGCGGATCGCTGGAGTCGGAGCGCAGCGTCAGGCCGTAGTTCGGCTGGCCGTTCACCCAGCCCTGGACCAGACTCCGTCCCTGGTCACCGAGGTTGAACAGGCTCGCCTTGACCGGGCAGGCGCTCGAGGTCGCGCCGAGCGGTGGCACGTATCCGTAGGCGAAGGACTGGGAGGCCAGGATGGCGGGGTTGTACGACGGCCCCGGAAAGCTGACGCTGCTGGTGGCGCTCCACGGCGAGGTGACGCCGTACACCGACACCGGCTTCGGGGTGCAGCTGGCGGCATCCTGATCGACCACCGAGAGTTGGGCGCCGAAGACGGTGGTGTTGGCCAGCGAGGAGAGGTCGAAGCTGAGGTAACCCGCGGTCGACGGCCCGACTCCGAAGGTGGTGGCGCCGTTGCTGGAGCCGGAGGCGCGGACGGTCAGCGCGCTGCCGGCTCCGGTCGTGTTCACGGTCGGGTCCACCCGGACCGGGTAGGCCCGCGCCGGGTCGTCCAGCCACGCTCGATCGAGGCTTACCCGCAGTTCGTTGCCGACCAACCGGTACCGCACGCCGGCGGAGTAAGCCCCGGCGGCGTCCGACATGGAACCGGCCGGAATACGGGCTCGGACCGATCCCGCGGCATCGGCCAGCTCCACCGACCCGTCAACGATTCGGGCGTGCAATCCTTTGAGTTGTAAAGGAAAGACGTAGTCGCTGGCCGCCTGCCGCGAACCCAGCACGATGGTTTCCTTGGCCGCCGCAGCCGACACCTGCACCTGCAGGTCGGCCGCGCGCGCGAAGCCGGGATAGCTGGCCTCGGCTCCACGCACGACCGCGTTGACCGGCCGGGCCGCGGATACCCCCCAGCCGATCGAGTGGTCGGCGTCCAGCGAGACCGTGGCCAGCGTCGAGGAGCCGTCGAGGTGCTCGGCCAGTTGCACATCCGCCGCGCCGCCGCCGGCCTGCAACCGGCCGGCCCTGCCGACCAGCGTCGGCTGGATCGGTTGCCAGTTCCCCTGGCCGTCCTGGTAGTTCAGCGGTGCCGACGACACGACGGTGGTGCGGGTGCCGTCGAGGTTGGCGAAGGTGCGCTCGAAGCGCGAGCGCTTCGCGACGACCTCGTGGCTGGAGGCCGGTTGGTAGCCCCTGTCGGCGGGATCGACTCCGACGACGTGCGCGTGGTTCGACGGCGTCGGCGCGGCCTTGAAGTCCAGCAGCGGATAGCGGGAGCGGTACGACGGCGGGATGACGTCGTTATGCCCGGTGCCGGTTTCGTGGGCCAGGCCAGCCGCCGAACCGACCCGCTGCCGGGGAAGCGGGTTCAATGCCTGCCGTGCCGATTTCGCCGGCCGTGCGGCCGCCTGCGCCGGACCCAGTTCGGCCGAACCCAATGCCAGGGCCACTGCCACGGCTACCAGGGAGATGAGACGGGTTCTGCGGCGGGGCCTGCGTGCGAGCAAAGTCTTTTTCCTTAGCGGTACAAGTCTTAGCGGTACAAGTCTTAGCGGTACAAGCGGCTCGAATGATCCCGAGCCGGCCGGGAGCACCAAACAATCCCATGCGGGACCAGGCCGCACAATCGACTTACGTCTGATAGATGGTCAGACAGGCATCGAGCCGCGCGAGAGATGCCTCCGCCCAACCAAACTGGCGGTTCATATCGTCCAATTACCCGTAATTCACCCCGGTCGGAGGAGCTCCGAAAGTAGCTGGATCGTTACCCGCCGGCCGACGGGCGGCGTGGTGTCGGACACTCCGGGCACTCCGGGGCGACGGAGGGACCGTGAATGCCGAGCTACAGCAGCGGGAGTTGGGCCGACAGATCGGCACGGTTGCCGCTGGCCCGGACCAGGCCGGCGGCAACCGCCTCGGCCCAGTCGGCCCGTCCGGTGGCCAGCCGCAGGAACGTCGGCCCGTCGGTCTCCACCACGTTCGGCGGGGTGCCGCGGGTGTGCCGGGGGCCTTCGATCGCCTGCACGGCGGTGAACGGCGGGATCCGCACCTCCACCGAGCGGCCCGGGTACTTCGCGGCAAGCAGGCCGGCTAGCCCGCGCACGCCAAACCCCAGCGCGGCACGGTCGAAGGCGATCGGCTGCCGCTGCGGCAGCGACCTGCTCAGGTCGTCGGCATGCGCCAGCACCTCGAAGAACCGGGAGGTCAGGTAATCGGCGCTGGCGACCGGCCCGCGCGGCGCCCGGACCACCCGCGGCAGCGGCTCGGCCAGCCTGCTGCGCACCTCGCTGAGCAGCAGATCCAGCTGCACCAGCAGGTCATCGGGCGTCCGGTCGGCTGCCAGCTCGGCGGTGACCGCGTCGATCGCCGCGGCGTCCTCCCGGTACCGGGCGACGTAGTCGTGCAGGGCCATCGGTGAATCGTTCACCGGTGAATCGAGCGCGCCGAGCAAGCCGCGGAAGATCATCAGCACGTGCCCGGTGAGCAGCCGGACGTCCCAGCCGGGCAGCACGCTGGGCCGGCCGAAGTCCTCGAACGGCACCTGGCCCAGCCAGTCGCGGATCAGGGCCGACTGGTCGAGCAGTGCCTTGCCCGGATCGGTTGGCATGTCAGCCGAACAGCTCCGGCAGCGTGGCCGACCACGCGGTGCGCAGCTCGGACACCGGTATCCGGAACTGTCCCTGCACCTCGATGGCCGATTCGAGCACGTCCAGCACGCCGATCCGGTGCGCCGGCAGGCCGCGCGCGGTGCACATGTCGGTGAACCGGACCTCCTCCGAACGCGGCACCGCGACGACGGCCCGGGCGGAGGACTCGGAGAACAGGAACACGAAGGGGTCCTGACCCTCCGGCACGATCAGCCGGATGCCGGCCGTGCCGCGCAAGCAGCCCTCGGCGACCGCCACGAACAGCCCGCCGTCGGACAGGTCGTGCGCGGCGTCGATCAGCCCGTCCCGGGAGGCGTTGATCAGGATGTCGGCCAGCAGCCGCTCCCGGTCCAGATCCACCGCGGGCGGCAGGCCGCCGAGGAAGCCGTGCGCCACGTGCGCCCACTCCGAGCCGCCGAACTCGTCGCGGGTCTCGCCCAGCAGGTACAGCTGGGCGCCGTCGGTCCGGAAGGCCATCGGGGTCCGCCGGGCCACGTCGTCGATCACGCCGAGCACGCCGATCACCGGGGTGGGCAGGATCGGGGTGGTGCCGGTCTGGTTGTAGAAGCTGACGTTGCCGCCGGTCACCGGGATGCCCAGCTGCTGGCAGCCGTCGGCCAGCCCGCGCACCGCCTCGGCGAACTGCCACATCACCGCCGGATCCTCCGGCGAACCGAAGTTCAGGCAGTTGGTCACCGCCAGCGGCCGGGCGCCGGTGGTGGCGACGTTGCGGTACGCCTCGGCCAGCGCCAGTTGCGCGCCGGCGTAGGGATCCAGCCGGGTATAGCGGCCGTTGCCGTCCACCGACACCGCGACGCCAGGGTCGGCAGCATCCGGATCGCCGAGCGCGGTGTCGCTCAGCCGGATCAGGCCGGCGTCCTCAGGTTGGGCCAGCACCGTGTTGCCCAGCACGTACCGGTCGTACTGGTCGGTCACCCACGACTTGTCGGCCAGGTTCGCCGAGCTGATCAGCTTCAGCGCGGTCGCCCGCAGCTGCTCGCCGGTTTTCGGCCGGGGCAGGCCATTGCCGTGCTCGCCGTTCAGCGCGTCCTGGTCGTACGGGCGCCGGACCGGCCGCTCGTACACCGGGCCCTCGTGCGCCAGGGTGCCCGGCGGCACGTCCACGATGGTCTCGCCGTGCCAGCGCATCACCAGCCGGCCGGTGTCGGTCACCGTGCCGATCACGGTGGCCGTCACCTCCCACTTGGCGCAGACCTCTTCGAACGCAGCCAGGTTCTCCGGCGTGACCACCGCCATCATGCGTTCCTGCGACTCGCTCATCAGGATCTCTTCGGGCACCAGGGTTTCGTCCCGCAGCGGCACCCGGTCGAGCTCCACCTCCATGCCACCGGTGCCGGCCGCGGCCAGCTCGGTGGTGGCGCAGGACAGCCCGGCCGCGCCGAGGTCCTGGATGCCGACCACCAGGTCGGCGGCGAAGATCTCCAGGCAGCACTCGATGAGCACCTTCTCGGCGAACGGGTCGCCGACCTGGACGGCCGGGCGCCGCTTCTCCCCGTCCCGCTCGAAGCTCGCGCTCGCCAGCACCGACGCCCCACCGATGCCGTCACCGCCGGTGCGGGCGCCGAACAGCACTACGAGGTTGCCCGGCCCGTCGGCCTTGGCCAGCTTGATGCCGTCGGCCGGCAGCACCCCGACGCACAGGGCGTTCACCAGCGGATTGGCCAGGTAGCTGGGGTCGAACACCACCTCGCCGCCGATGTTGGGCAGGCCGAGGCAGTTGCCGTAGCCGCCGACGCCGGCCACCACGCCCGGCAGCACCCGTGCGGTGTCCGGTGCGGTCTCCGGGCCGAACCGCAGCGAGTCCAGCACCGCCACCGGGCGGGCGCCCATGGTGAGGATGTCCCGCACGATGCCGCCGACGCCGGTGGCCGCGCCCTGGTACGGCTCGACGTAGGACGGGTGGTTGTGCGACTCGATCTTGAACGTGACCGCCAACCCGTTGCCGACGTCCACCACGCCGGCGTTCTCCCCCATGCCGACCAGCAGGATGTCCTTGGCCTGCTCCGGCACCTTCTCGCCGAACTGGCGCAGGTGCACCTTGGACGACTTGTAGGAGCAGTGCTCGGACCACATCACCGAGTACATCGCCAGCTCGGAACTGGTCGGCCGCCGCTCGAGGATCTCGACGATCCGGCGGTACTCGTCCTCGGCCAGGCCAAGCTCGGAGAACGGCTGGGCCTGCTTCGGGGTCTTGGCCGCCAGCTCGACGGTGTCGGCCTGGTAGTCGGTCATGCGACAACCTCGCTCTTCGCGCAAGCGCTCATCGCATATTCGCTCCGCTCCTCGGGGCTGGCGCCCCTGCGATGCTCACTCATGCCGTTTCCAGCAGCGAGTTCAGCACCGAGCTGAAGAAGGTGAGCCCGTCGGTGCTCGGCCCGGTGAGTGGATCGATGGCGTGCTCCGGGTGCGGCATCAGGCCCACCACGTTGCCGGCGGCGTTGCAGATGCCGGCGATGTCGCGCAGCGAGCCGTTCGGGTTGCCGCCGACGTAGCGGGCCACCACCCGGCCCTCGGCCTCCAGCTCGTCCAGCGTGCGCCGGTCGGCCACGTAGCCGCCCTCGGCGTTCTTGATCGGGACGACCACCTGCTGGCCCGGCTCGTATCCGCTCGTCCAGGCGGTGTCGGCGTTCTCGATCCGCAGCCGCTGGTCGCGGCAGACGAACCGCTGGGACTGGTTGCGGACCAGTGCGCCGGGCAACAGGTGTGCCTCGCAGAGCACCTGGAAGCCGTTGCAGATGCCGAGCACCGGCATTCCGTTGCGGGCGCCGTCGACGACGGATTCCATGGCGGGGGCGAACCGGGCGATCGCACCGCAGCGCAAGTAGTCGCCGTAGGAGAAGCCGCCGGGCAGGATCACCGCGCGGACGTCGGACAGCCACTTCTCGCCGTGCCAGAGCGGCACCGGTTCGGCACCGGCCAGCCGGATGGCACGCAGCGCGTCCCGGTCGTCCAGACTCCCCGGAAAGGTCACCACACCGACGCGCACAGCCACGCCCAGAGATTACCGGTGCCCGGCGGCGGGGGAGTTCAACGGTGGATGGTGAAGTCTTCGATCACCGGGTTGGCCAGCAGCGTGTCGGCGATCCGGGTCAGCTCGGCGTCCTCGATCCCGTCGTCCACCTCGAGCTCGAAGTGCTTGCCCTGCCGCACCGAGCGCACGCCCTCGATGCCCAGCCGGCCGAGCGCGTTCAGGATGGCCTGGCCTTGCGGATCCAGGATTTCCGGCTTCATCACGACGTCCACCACCACGCGGGCCACCGGATGCTCCTTCGTCTCGCCGGCCGGGCTGCTGTGCACAAGAGTAGTGGCTGCCGTTTCGGCGGGCTCGGCCCGGTTCGCACGCCGCGGGCCGCGACGCCCGCCGGGTGTTCAGGCCGCTGTCACGCCGGAACGGCCGTGACGGTTATCGCCTCGTAGGGATTGCTGCAGGTGCCGCTGGCGGTGTCGGGGGCGGTCGCGTAGGAGCCGTACAGGGTGTAGTCGTAGCCGGTCTGCATGTTGTGGCAGTCGATGACGGCCTCATACGTGCCGGTGTCGCACTGCACGACGCCCAGTCCGAGATAGGCGCTGTTGTAGCCGGTGAAGACCCACTGGGTCCACGACATGCATCCGGTGACGCCGGTGTCGGGCGGCTCCGCCACGGCCGCGACCTTCTCGGCGACGTTGCCGGTGTCGCAGATGGCCGATGCGGTCGCCGGGGCGTTGACCACCTGGGTGCCGTACTTGACGTACACGTCACCGGTCTGCTCGTTCCAGCATTCAAGCTTGGCCTCGTAGCTTCCGGTGGCGCAGGTGACGTTGCCCTGGCCCTCGAAGTAGTTGTTGCCCTGCTGGACCCACTGCACCGAAGTCGTACAGCCGGTGGGCGCGGTGGCCTCGGCCTGCCCCGGGATGACCAGCGCGAACAGCCCGAGGAACATCGCTGCCGCCACCGCATTGATCAATCGCCTCATCACAGCACACCCTCCTGGCGAGGCCGAGAGCCGAGATCCGACCCGTCGGGGAAGAAGAGCGTAGGTCTACTCCTGGCGGCGAACAAGACAAAGAGCTTATGTCGGGATCATCTATACCCAATTGAGACAACCATGCCAACCCGCCCTGTCGATGGCCGGCGGCGACGTCAGCTCGGCGGGTCGCGGAAGATCGCCATCAGCACGAGATCCTCATACCGCCCGGCCGACCAGACCTGCTCGCGCTGCCGGCCCTCCTCGGTGAAGCCGGCGGCCTGGTAGGACCGGATCGCGCGCTCATTGCTGCCATAGACCGTGAGCCAGACCTTGCGCAGGTTGTGCAGCCGGAAGCCCCAGTCCACCAGCAGCGCCACCGCCTCCCGCCCGTAGCCGCGACCCCAGTAGCCCCGGTCGCCGATGCCGATGCCGAGCTCGGCCACCCCGCTGCGCTGGTCGAAGCCGTGCAGCCCGCAGTCGCCGATCAGCTTGCCGTCGGCCTCGATGGCGAAGATGACCTCGCCTCGGTCCTTGGCCAGCTTGTCGAAGAACTCGGTGATCCCGGGCAGGGTTTGCGGCCGCGGCGGCGGGCCGCCGCCGAGCAGTTCGTACTCGACGTCGTTCTTGAACTCGAGCATCCGGGGATAATCAGCCTGCGTCATCGGCCGCAGCCGAACCAGCTTGCCCTCAATCATCGGTAGAGCCCGGCCAGTCGGCGAACGACTCGCCGGTCAGCCGCTCGTAGGCCTCCAGGTAGCGGGCGCGGGTCGCCTCGACCACCGCGGCCGGCAGCGCCGGTGGCGGTTTGCCGGAGTTGCGGTCCCAGCCGGAGTCCGGCGAGGTCAGCCAGTCCCGCACGTACTGCTTGTCGAAGCTCGGCTGGGCCCGGCCGGGCTGCCACCGCTCGGCCGGCCAGAACCGGGACGAGTCGGGGGTGAGCACCTCGTCGGCCAGCACCAGCTCGCCGGTGCACGGATGGCTGCCGAACTCCAGCTTGGTGTCGGCCAGCAGGATGCCGCGCGCGGCGGCCAGTTCGCGACCGCGCCGGTACACCGCCAGGGTCAGCTCGCGGATCCGGGCTGCGGTGTCGCGCCCGACCAGCCGCTCGACGGCGGCGAAGCCGATGTTCTCGTCGTGCTCGCCCAGCGGCGCCTTGGAGGCCGGGGTGAAGATCGGCTCGGGCAGCTCCGAGCCGTCCTGCAGGCCTTCCGGCAGCGCTATCCCGCAGATCGAACCGGTGGCCCGGTAGTCGGCCAGCCCGCTGCCGGTCAGGTAACCGCGGGCGACCGCCTCCACCGGCACCATGTCCAGCCGCTGGCACAGCATCGCCCGGCCCCGCCACTCGGCCGGGATTACCTCGTCGTCGCAGCTGAGGAGGTGGTTGCCCACCAGCTCGGCCAGCTGCCCGAACCACCAGACCGTCATCGCGGTGAGGATCCGGCCCTTGTCCGGGATCGGCGTGGAGAGCACGTGGTCGTAGGCCGAAATCCGGTCGCTGGCGACCATCAGCAGATGCCCGGTGTCGGTGGTGTAGAGGTCGCGCACCTTGCCGGAGTGCAGGTGGGTGAGCCCGTACCGGCTGGCCAACGCGGTGGTGTCGGTGCCCATGGCCCGCATCCTGTCACAACCCCGGACGGCGCTCGCGGCAACTGCCTGCAACCTCGCCGATCAGCGCCACGTCCTCACTACGTGACAGAATCCGGCATCCTTCCCGAAACCGCGACATGACCGCGGTGGCCGCATCGCCAGACCTGGCTGCGCTGTATGCCGCGCACCGGCATGCGCTGGTCCGGATGGCGGTGCTGCTGGTCGATGACCTGGCCTCGGCCGAGGACGTCGTGAAGGACGCCTTCGTCGCCTTCCACCGCAACGCCGGCCGGATATACGATCCGCAGGCCGCCCTGGGCTACCTGCGGGTGTGCGTGGTCAACGGTGCCCGGCCGGTGATCCTGGCCAAACCCGCGTCAACCTCGTCGGCAGTCCACGCGTCCTGGTTGCGTGACAGACACCGACTTCGCGGGTAGACCGGCGAAATGACCAATACCGTGACCTCGCCGGCCGAGCTCGCGGCGTTGTACAGCGCACACCGGCTCGGGCTGGTTCGGCTGGCGGTGCTGCTGGTCGATGACTTGGCCTCGGCCGAGGACGTCGTGCAGGACGCGTTTCTCGCGTTCTCCCGCAACTCCCATCGGCTGATCGACCCGGACGCGGCACTGGGCTACCTGCGGACCTGCGTGGTCAACGGCGCCCGGTCGATGATCCGCCGCCGGCAGGTGGCCCGGAAGTACCAGCACTTGTCGCTGCAGCCGGACGTGGCCGCCGCGGATGCCGGGGCATTGCTCGCCGACGAGCAGCGCAGGGTGCTGGCGGCGCTGCACCGGTTGCCGGACCGGCAGCGCGAGGTACTCGTGCTGCGCTACTGGTCGGACCTGTCCGAGGCACAGATCGCTCAGGCACTGGGCATCAGCCGCGGTGCCGTCAAGTCTCACACCAGCCGCGGCATGCGCCGGCTTGGTGATCTGCTGGGGGTGGCTCGATGAACACGCTCGAAGAGCAGTTGCGCACAGCGCTGTCGGCCCGGGCCGAGGCGGTCACCGAGTCGATGCTGACCCTGTCGCTGCCGGCGCCGGGCGCCGGCCCGCTGCCGGAAGCGCCGGTGGTACCGCTGCCCGAGCCGCGCCCCCACCGGTCCCGGCGGGCCGTGGCGACCGTCCTAGCGGTGGCGGCCGTGCTGCTGGTCGCGTTCGGCGCGGTCGCCCTGCACCGGGCGACCAGCGACAAGACCCTCGGCCCGGCGCACGTTCACCCCCGCTCGGCCATTCCGTGGAGCAAGGTCGGACCGGCCTGGACCCTGGTACAGCAGGTTCCCACTCTGGCGAATGGCCGGTCAGATGCTGCCGCCGCTCAGCAGTTGCAGCTGGTCGGTCCGGATGGCGACCGGTACGAGATCATCTCGCTTCCCGCCAGGATGGACCTGGTCGACTGGGACGGCAAGAATCGGCACGCGCTACTGGTGCGGCTCGGGAGCACCGTGGATCCCACCGAGAAGATCGAAGACTGGGATCTGATGGTCGTAGATCTCGTGAACGGCAGCCAGCACACCTTCGCTGCTCCGGGTTACTACCTATCACCCCGGTTCGATGGCAGTGCCGGCCAATACGTCACCTATGTCAGCGGCTTGCACCGAGTGAAGCGGTACAGCCTGACCGGACAGCCACGGCAGCCAGTCTCTCCGGTACCCAGCTCTGAACTCGTCGCAGACTCCCCGGATGGCCGGCAGGCCATCGTGGATGGCCGCAGCGGCCTGGACGTGTACGACTACGCCAGCGGTCAACGGGTCGGCAACCTGCCGCCGCCGGCGGGCTATGCCGGCTGCTACGACCCCAGGTGGGGTAATGACGGCAAGCTGTCCGCGAGCTGCCTGCAGAAAGCCGACCGGACGAAGCAGACGATGTTCGTGTTCTCAGTCAACGGCAGGCCGGCCGCCGGACGAGCGGATTCGCAGTACTCCAGCATCCATCCCGGCCCCAACGCCAACCCGTTCAGCTTCCGGCAAGGGGTGGTGGCCCTCTCCTACAGCTTCGTCCAACAGCCACAGCCGAGCGGTTCCTCGCTCCGCCGGATGACGGCCACTCGCTTCGACGCCGACGGCCGCCCCACCTCGATCCAGGTGCCGAGCCAGCTTCACGAAGGACAATGGGTGATCGTCAGTACCGGTCCCGACGACTTCACCGTCCTGAACATCACGGACCTCGCCGATAAACCGGCCACCGCCGTGCTCAGCTGGAACCCGTTCACCGGCCAGGTCACCGAGCTGGTGCAAGCGGCGCGCCGGGAGGGATTCACGGTGGCCGTGCCCTGGGGGGCACATCAACCCTGAGCCCCGCTCGCCACCACCAATCGGCGACGCGCCGATGCAACCTCTACGGCCGGTCCGCGTCTGACAGGGTGACAGTCTTGCGGCAAGGGGCCGAAACGCCCGGATCGGACAGCGGGGATGAGTGAAGCGGCGGTGCTGGATGGAGATCCAACGGGCATCGACATCGCCGCGCTCTATACCGCGCACCGGTTGTCGCTGGCCCGGCTGGCGCTGCTGCTGGTGGACGACATGGCCACCGCCGAGGACGTCGTGCACGACGCGTTCATCGCCCTGCAACAGCACCAGTCGCGGCTGCGGGATCCGGCCGCCGCGATCGGCTACCTGCGCACCACGGTAGTGAACCGGTCCCGATCGCTGCTGCGCAAGCGGCAGACCATGCGCCGGCACCTCAGCCTGGCCCGGGACAGCTACGCCGACTCCGCCGACAGCGAACTGCTGCTGGCCGAGGGGCAGCAGGAGGTGCTGGCCGCCGTCCGGCAACTGCCCCGCCGACAACAGGAGGTGCTCGCCCTGCGCTACTGGGCCAACCTGTCCGAAGCCGAGATCGCCGAGGCACTGGGCATCTCCCGGGGCGCGGTGAAGTCCAACGCCAGCCGCGGCATGGACAAACTCGAAGCCATGCTGGGGGCGAACCGATGAGTGAGCATCGCAGGCGCGAAGCGCCGAGGAGCGGAGCGAATGTAGCGATGAGCGCTCGCGCGAAGAGCCAGGGGAACCGATGAGTGAGCATCGCAGGCGCGAAGCGCCGAGGAGCGGAGCGAATGTAGCGATGAGCGCTCGCGCGAAGAGCCAGGGGAACCGATGAGCCGCCCGATCGAGGACCGGCTGCGCGATGCTTACGAGGCAAAGACCGGGCAGCTGACTTCAGCCCGGCTGGACCAGTTGACCGCCGCCCGGGAGCAGGGCCTGGACGGCCTGCTCGGCGGCGAGTCGGAGCACACCGCCGAACTGCCGGTGCTCGACTTCGACGCCGCTCCGACCCGTAAGCGGCAGCACCACTGGATCGCACCGGCGCTCGCCGCGGCGGCGGTTGCCGCGCTGGCCATCGGGGTCACCGCGGTGGCCGGCCTGGACTCGAAGCCGCGGCCGCGGCCCAACCCGCCGGCCACCCACGTCTCCACCCCGCCGCCGTCCACCAGCGCTCCCGCGCCGACGTCCGCACCCTCGGCCACCCAGACGCAGGCACAGACAATCACCGCGCCGCCGTACCTGCCGGCCGGCCAGACCGGCAGCCGCGGCCAGGTGCCGTGGTCGGCGGTCGGCTCAGGCTGGCGGCTGCTGCAGCGACAGAATGCCGGGGACTACGCGACCTACGACCCGAAGCTGTATCTGTACGACCCGGCCGGTGGCCGATATCTGATCACTGCCGCATTGCCCGAACAGTTGACGCTGTTGGCCTGGTCGCCAGACGGCCAGCGTGCAATGATCGAGGACAACGGAACGCTGCGCCAACTGAATCTGCATAGCGGCCGGATGGTGTCTCAACTGACCGTTCCCGGGGCAGGTTTCGGTACCTACACCAATCCACGTGGCCTTGCCGTGCTGGTGGAGAACTTCGCGGGCGAGTTCCCTCAACTGCAGCGCTACTCCACCGACGGCACCCTGGAGCTGACCTATCCGAAGCTGCCCCTGCTGCCCAACGACGCGCTCCTCTACACTCCGGACGGGACGCGATTGGTCACCGACACCACGAACGGGCCGATCCTGCTGAGCAATGACGGCCAACTGATCCGGCAGTTCTCAATCCCGGCCGGTTATTCCCAGTGTTTCGCGCTCAAGTGGTGGACCAACTCGACGGTGCTTGAAGTGTGCGGGGCCAAGACCAGCGAATTCCGGGCCTTGTACCTGCAACCGCTCACCGGTGGCCGCCCGAGCGTGCTGGTGGACTCCACCGGCCCGTTCGGCGGCGGCTACGGGGATGCCTGGCAGCTCAGCAACGGAGATGTGTTGCTCCGGGTGGAAGCGGGCTGCGGCTACGGCGGCAATGAGATCCTCGACCCGCGGAACGGCTCGATCCGCCCGCTGAAGCTGCCGGTCGGCGTTGCCAAGCCCGGCCGAATCACCCACATGGATGGCGACCTGGCTACCTTCCAGCAGCCGAACTACGACGGCTGTCTGGGCGGCGACCAGCCGGCGTACAGCCTGATCGACTACGACATGGTCACCGGGCAGACCCGCAAGCTGATCGACGGCCTGGCCATTCTCGTCAACTGGCCGGGCGACCCGAGCTAGAGAATCGGCTCCGGCTGGTAGCTGGCCGCGGCCGGCTCGGACTCCAGCGCGGCGTCCACCGCGGCGATCACCGCACGGACCTGTGCCTGCGCGGCGCCGGTGAACTGCAGCGGCTCGGCGAGCAGGTCGTCCAGCGTGCCGGCCGGCAGGCCCAGCCGGTCGTCGGCGGCCAACCGGGCGAGCAGGTCGTTGCCCTCGGTGCCGCGCTCGCGCATGTCCAGGGCCACCGCCACCGCGTGCGTCTTGATCGCCTCGTGCGCCTGCTCGCGGCCGGCACCGGCCCGGACGGCGGCCATCAGCACCTTGGTGGTAGCCAGGAACGGCAGGTAGCGGTCCAGCTCGTGGGCGATCACCGCCGGGAACGCGCCGTAGTCGTCGAGCACGGTCAGGGTGGTCTCCAGCAACCCGTCCAGGGCGAAGAAGGCGTCCGGCAGCGCGACCCGGCGGACCACCGAGCAGCTGACGTCGCCCTCGTTCCACTGGTCGCCGGCCAGCTCGGCGGCCATGCTGGCGTAGCCGCGCAGGATCACCGCGAAGCCATTGATCCGCTCGGCCGAGCGGGTGTTCATCTTGTGCGGCATGGCGCTGGAACCGACCTGGCCGGGCCGGAAGCCCTCGGTGACCAGCTCGTGGCCGGCCATCAGCCGCAGCGTGGTGGCGAAGCTCGACGGCGCGGCCGCCACCTGCACCAGCGCGGACAGCACGTCGAAGTCCAGCGAGCGCGGATACACCTGCCCGACGCTGGTCAGCACCCGGGAGAAACCGAGGTGCTCGGCCACCCGGCGCTCCAACTCGGCCAGCCTCGCCTGGTCGCCGTCGAGCAGGTCCAGCATGTCCTGCGCGGTGCCGACCGGGCCCTTGATGCCACGCAGCGGATAGCGCTCCAGCAGGTCGTCCAGCCGGCCCAGCGCCACCAGCAGCTCGTCGGCCACCGTGGCGAACCGCTTGCCCAGCGTGGTGGCCTGCGCCGCCACGTTGTGCGAGCGTCCGGCCAGCACCAGCGTCTCGTACTCGGCCGCCCGGCGGGCCAGCCGGACCAGCACCGCCAGCATCTTCGTGCGGACCAGCCGCAGCCCGTCGCGCACCTGCAACTGCTCGACGTTCTCGGTCAGATCCCGGCTGGTCATGCCCTTGTGCACCTGCTCGTGGCCGGCCAACGCGGAGAACTCCTCGATCCGCGCCTTGACGTCGTGCCGGCTGATCCGCTCGCGGGCCGCGATCGAGTCCAGGTCCACCGCCTCGACGCCGGCCTCGACCACCTTGGCGTAGGCCTCGATGGCGCCGTCCGGAGTCGCGATGCGCAGCTCGGCCTGGGCCCGCAGCACCGCCAGCCACAGCTGCCGCTCGGCCACCACCTTGTGCTCCGGGCTGAAGATGGTCGCCATCGCGGCGGAGGCGTACCGGCCGGCCAGTACGTTCGGGATCGCGGGCTTGCCTGTCACGCCTGTCATTCTTGCCTACCTCGAAATTCACCGTCAGCTCACCGGATCGGCACAGCACAACCTCTACAGTGGCCCGGGTAGTACGGGACCCCTGCCTGGATTGGACTGATTCGTGGACAAGCTCACCCTCAGCCGTCGCCAGTTGCTGACCTCCGCCGCCGTGGGCGGCCTCGGTGCGGCCTTCTTCTCCGCCATGCCCACCGCCTCCGCCGACGCCGCACCCGCGCATCCGGGCGCACCGTTCCGGCTGACCGTGCTGGGCACCACCGACACCCACGGCAACGTCCTGAACTGGGACTACTTCAAGGACGCCGAGTACGACGACGCCCAGCACAACGACGTGGGCCTGGCGAAGATCTCGACGCTGGTGGCGGCCATGCGCGCCGAGCGGGGCCGGTGCGCGACCCTGATGCTGGACGCCGGCGACACCATCCAGGGCACCCCGCTGGCCTACTACTACGCCCGGATCGATCCGATCACCTCGCCGTCGGCCCCGGTGCATCCGATGGCCGCCGCGATGAACGCGGTCGGCTACGACGCGGCGGCGCTGGGCAACCACGAGTTCAACTACGGGGTGGACGTGCTGCGCAAGTTCCAGTCGCAGCTGCACCACCCGCTGCTCGGCGCCAACGCGTTGTACTGGCAGACCACCAAGGCGGCGTTCCCGGAGTTCGTCATCAAGCGGGTGCCGGTGGGCAACCACCGCGGCCACTCCGACGGCCACCGGCACGGCTCGGGTGAGACGGTCAAGGTCGGCATCGTCGGGCTGGTCACGCCCGGCTGCGCCATCTGGGACAAGGCCAACCTGGACGGCAAGATCAGCTTCAACGGCATCGTCGAGCAGGCCAAGATCGTGATCCCGAAGGTGAAGCGGGCCGGCGCCGACATCGTCATCGTGTCCTGCCACTCGGGCGCGGACACCTCGTCCTCCTACGGCGACGCGCTGCCGTGGCCGGAGAACGCCTCCACCCTGCTCGCCCAGCAAGTGCCCGGCATCGACGCGATCCTGGTCGGGCACGCGCACGTGGAGATCCCGCAGCGGTTCGTGACCGGACCGGACGGCCGGCAGGTGCTGCTGTCCGAGCCGCTGAAGTGGGGCGAGCGGCTCACCGTGATGGATCTGGACCTGGTGAAGCAGCGTGGCCGGTGGACGGTGGCCAGTTCCTCCTCCACCGTGCTGAACGCCAACACCGTCGCGGAGGATCCGACCATCGTGAAGCTGGTCCGCGACCAGCACGCCAAGGTTCGGGCCTACGTCAACGGCGTGATCGGCACCTCGACCGCGGCCATGTCGGCGGCCACCTCGCGGTACGAGGACACCGCCGCGATGGACTTCATCAACTACGTGCAGGCCGACGCGGTGAAGAAGGCCCTCGCCGGGACGTCCTCGGCGTCGCTGCCGATGCTGTCCATCGCCGCGCCGTTCAACCCCGACGCCGCCATCCCCGCCGGCAACGTCACCGTGCGCGACGTGGCCGGGCTCTACATCTACGACAACACCCTGCTCGGCATCGTGCTGACCGGGGCGCAGGTGCTCAGCTACCTGGAGTACTCCGCCCAGTACTTCAAGCAGATCAGCGGCACCGGGCCGTTCACGCCGGACCAGCTCACCAACGCGGTCACGCCGACCGCGCCGGGCGGAACGCCGGACTACAACTACGACATCATGGGCGGCTTGGACGCATCGCTGTCCTACGACATCGACATCGCCCAGCCGGTCGGCAGCCGGATCAAGAACCTCAGCTACGCCGGCGCGCCGGTGACCTCCGGCCAGCAGTTCGTGGTCGCGATCAACAACTACCGGCAGTCCGGCGGTGGCGGCTTCCCCGGCGTGACCAGCGCGCCGGTGGTCTACAACGCCCAGGTCGAAATCCGGCAGCTGATCATCGACTGGGTGAGCGCCACCAAGACCATCGACCCCACCGTGTTCGCCAAGCAGGACTGGCGGCTGGTGTCCAACGGCCAGCCGATCACCATCACGGCCTGAGCCGGCCTAGCCGGGCCGGCTGGCGGTCCGGGTGCGGCCGCCGGGTCGTTCTGAGGCCGGCTCGGCCGGCTCCGGCTCCGGCGTCGTGCGCGGCAGCAGGCCGTCCACCGTCGGCAGCGGTGCCAGCGGCGCGGCGACGTAGCGCGATAGCCAGCCGAAGGCCAGCGGCAGCTCGGCAGCGAAGGTGCGGAAGTTGTGGCCACCGGCGGGCAGCACCAGCGTGGCCAGCTGCAGCGGCGGCCGGGCGGCGGCCTCGAGCTGCCGGGTGGCCCGGTAGGCGGTGCGGTCCGGCTTGGTGCTGATCAGCAGCAGGTGCAGGCTGCCCGTCTGCTGGTGCCGGACCAGCCAGATCGGGCTGTACTGCCGCGCCAGCCAGGGCTGGCTGCCGAACAGGTTGCGGGTGGTCGCGTCGTGCGCCGGGGCGTTGTAACCGGCGATCGAGACGGCCGCGGCGAAGAGATCCGGATGGCGCAACGCCAGGTCGGCCGCGCAGTAGCCGCCGGTCGAGTCGCCGAGCACGGTCCAGTCCGATCCGTCGCGGGCTACCCGGAACGCCCGCTCGGCAGCAGCCCGGACGTCGTAGCTGAGGTAGGTCTCCACCTGCGGGCCGCCGACCACGTTGACGCACTCGGTGTCCCGAGGCGAGGCGACGTTCTGCACCGGCGCCACCGCGATGAACGGCGCGGAGCGGCCATCGGCGATCAGGCCGTTCAGCACGGTTGCCAGGTGCAGGGTGCGGGTCCAGGTGAGCGGGCCGCCGGGGAAGCCGGAGAGCAGCTCCACCACCGGGAAGCTGCGCCTGGCGTAGGCCGGATCGCCGTACTGCGGCGGCAGGTAGACCGTCGCCGGCCCGGTCCGGACGCCGCTGCTGACGCCTGGCACCGGCAGCGCGACCAGGGTGCCGACGCCGGCCGCGGCGTGCCGGGCCAGCACCTCGGACAGCGAGGAATCGGCGCTGCCGATGAGGGCCGGTTGCTGGCCGGAGCTGGCGGCCCGGCCGAACAGTTCCGCCCACGAGCCGTAGAAGACGAAGGCATCGTTCAGGCCCACTCCGGCGAGCAGCAGCGCGGTCAGCTGGCAACCGAACAGCAGCGCGATGCGGGCCAGCCAGCGACTCGGACCGGCCGCGCCCAGCCGCTGCCAGGCCGCAAGCGCGGCGGCCGGCACCGCCAGCGCCGCGAGCAGCGCGACGGCGAGCGTGCCGGCACCCGTCAAGCCCATCGATGCCTCCGCCGACCGGTATTGCCTTGGCCCATCGACTGTTTCCGTTGACAGGACAGCTAGATCGACTGTGCGGCGGCTATGCCTCTCAGCTCGCGTTCAGCGCGATGTCGGAGCGGTGCTGGCTGCCGGGCAGCTCGATCGAATCGACGAGCCGGTAGGCAGCCGACCGCGCCTCGGCCAGCGTCGCACCGGTTGCGGTGGCCGACAGCACCCGGCCGCCGGACGAGCGGAGCACCCCGTCGGCGTCGCGCCGGGTGCCGGCATGCAGCACGCCCGGATGCTCGGCGCCCGCGATGGCATCGTCGGTGCGCGGGTTTGCCGGATAGCCGGCCGCGGCGATCACCACGGTGACCGCCGCGCCGTCCCGCCAGCGCGGCGGCGGCTGGTCGGCCAACCTGCCGGTCGCCGAGGCGAGAAGCAGCTCGGCGAGCGAGGAGTCCAGCAATGCCAGCACCACCTGGGTCTCCGGATCCCCGAACCGGGCGTTGAACTCGACCACCCGCGGGCCGGCCGAGGTCATCGCCAGCCCGACGTAGAGCAACCCCGCGAACGGGGTTCCCCGGCGGGCCAGTTCGGCAACGGTCGGTCGGGCGATGGTGTCCAGCACCTCGGCCACCGTGCCGGACGGCAGCCAGTCCAGCGGTGCGTAGGCACCCATTCCGCCAGTGTTCGGCCCGGTGTCCCCGTCGCCGAGGCGTTTGAAGTCCTGGGCCGGCAGCAGTGGCAGCACCGCGCTGCCGTCGGTCAGGCAGAACAGCGACACCTCCGGACCGTCGAGGAACTCCTCGACCAGCACCCGGCCGCAGGCCCGTGCGTGCGCGCGAGCCGCCGCCTCGTCGCTGGTGACCAGCACGCCCTTGCCACCGGCCAGGCCGTCGTCCTTGACCACGTAGGGCGGCCCGAACTCGGCCAGCGCGGCAGCTACCTCGTCCTCGGTCTCGCACAGCCGGGCTCGCGCGGTGGGTACGTTCGCCGCCCGCATGACGTCCTTGGCGAACGCCTTGCTGCCCTCCAGCCGGGCGGCCGCGGCGGACGGGCCGAAGCAGGCGATGCCGGTGGCACGCACCGCGTCGGCGACCCCGGCTACCAGCGGTGCCTCCGGTCCGATCACCACCAGTTCGGCCTGGAACTCGGTGGCCAGCGCGGTGACGGCGGCCGGGTCGAGCGGATTTACCGGCCGTTGCTCGGCGACCGCCGCGGTGCCGGCGTTGCCCGGCGCGCACAGCAACGCGGTGACCGCCGGATCGGCCGCCAGGGACAGGCAGATCGCATGCTCCCGCGCGCCGGAGCCGAGCACCAGAACCCGCATGCGTTGCAGGCTATCGAGGCGCCGGTTCGGCGGTGGGAGGTAGTCGCCCGCAGCGCGCCCTTGACCGCCTGGCCGATCGGACTGAGGTCGGCAGACAAATCGCTGCTGAGTCAAGGCGAATTCGACCGTCGTCTACGGCCTGGTACTACGTATTAGCTAATACATATCGAATTCTTTAGTGTTGCTACTTCGTCCAGCTCAGTGCCACTCGCCGTTGCGCATACGGACTTCGCCTCCCTTCGGAGCTGGTCACAAATCGTGCCGTCCAGGGTCGGGCCGGCCACGATGACTCCAGCGGAGGCCCGACCCTGGACATAACGTCTATTTAGGTGACAGAGCAGTCGCGTATATGTACCGTCTGTTATCTAGCAACGTCAAGTGTCTTCAGACCTAGTTCCACTCGTATCCCGACACTGCACCTCACCTCATCTCGTCATGTCGAAGCTGGTATTCGGAGGGACCAGGCATGCCGACCGTCGCAGTCAGGACATGGGCGTTGTGGCGAGAGCGCCGTCGCGCACTTCCGCTCATCGGACTTGTCGAGGGTCTTGCCGTGGCGGCACCGATTGCGAGTTGGACTCCGGTGTCAAAGAAGCAGTTGCTGAGCGCATTCTTCCTGATTTCACTCAGCCTCGTCTATTCGGGCTGTGTCGTAGCTTGGGAGAAGGCGCGGCGGCATCTGTTGTACCAACATTCGCCCGCCATGACGCCGAACGTACAAACCACATGGTCTTTCGCGGCAGCCTTGCTGCTGCCGCCTGAACTTGCCGGTGCGGTCGCGGCGGTGTGCTTCATCGGGGGCTGGTCCGTGTACAACCCGGCGGGCAGTCGTCGGCTTTATCGCTTCGTCTATACCGTCCTGACCGCTGCGCTTGCCGCCACCGCCGCTAGCTGGGTGTTTCGACTTTCCGTGCCTATCGGCAGCGCATTGTTGATGGCCGTCGTGACTTGGTTCGTAATCGGAGCTGGCGCAACCACCTTGGCAATGCTGGCATCAGGCGATTCGCCCGCCGCCCGACAGATGTTGCGCCTTGATGCGCATGCGCTGGTATTAGCCGCAGCAGCCGTCGCAGTTGTCGAGTACTTCGCCAGCCTTGTGGCGTTGCCGTTGGTCTGGTTGTCGTTGCCCGCGGCGGTGGCGATCCAGCGGTACTTCGTGAACGTCGAACTTCGCAGCCGCGAGCCAGCCGCCCGGCCGATGACCTCCGAAGCCTGGCTGCAGATCGCCGCCGTGGTCACCGATGCCAGTGACGCGACCACGGTGCTGCGGATCGACACAAATGATCCGCAGGCAGCGGGCATGGTCGCGATGATGCAGGGTGGTTGTGACGCCATCGGCCACTACCCGGACGGTGGCCTGGCGGTATTGCTGCTCGATTGCCCTGCCGCGCAAGGCGATTCACTGGCCCGTCGGCTGCGCCTGGCGTTCAAGCATCACAAGATCGAGGCCTATGTCGCGGCCGCCTCGGCGCCTCGGGACGGCCGCACCCTGCAGCATCTGCTCACGCTGTGCGAGGCGGAGCTGGTGTTGCTGCGGGAAGCCGCCCGACGCTCCACCTCGGCCTGACCCGGTCGCCGAGCCCTAGTGGTGCCGCATCCCGGAACCGGAACCGCCGCTACCACGGGTTGGACGGTCCGGGCGGCGGGTAGTCGGGCGGCCCATAGCCGGAAGAGCCGTAACCAGGCGGCGGGCCGTAACCGGGTGGCGGCCCGTAACCAGGCCCGTAGCCGGGACCGCCGGCGCCCACCTGGGCCCGCAGTCGTGCCAGCTCGCGCTGGATCGGCCATTCCTTGAACGCGAACACCAGGTACATCACGATGTTCACCAGCGGTACCAGGCCGAGCAGGAACCACCAGCCGGAGTAACCGGCGCGGCGGATGATCCGCACGTCCGCCCACACGAAGACGATGAACACCGCCAGGTAGAGGACGAGCAGGACGACCAGCCCGATTGAGCTGGAGGATGATGAGTCGCTGTTCATGGAACTCCGCTGTTCGATCCGTTGGTCCAGCGGAGGTTATCGGCTCGGCGCCGTGGTGTTGCGCATTTCGGCAAATCGGCCTGGGCATGGCTGTGCGGCCATCCGGACGGGCCGGATGACCGCACAGCGGAACGCGGCTAGCAGCCGCAGGTGTAGTAGGTGATGTCCCAGTGGCTGCCCTCGTCGCAGTAGATGTTGCCGGACGCGGCCTCCCACTGCGGGTAGCCGTCACCCCGGTTGCCGATCCGGGTGAAGGCGTTGTGGATGTAGCCGTCGATGCAGCTGTTGTGCGAGACATCGACCTTGTAGCCGTTGTAGTGGCTGTAGGTGCCGCTGGCGTGGCCGACCTCGGTGCCGCCGGTGATGTTGATGGCGCAGCCGCTGGCGTGCTTGAGCGTGATGACGCCGGAGACGGTGCTCTGGTTGATCTGCTCGAAGGACGTGCAGGTCGGGTTGGACCGGGTGGTGCAGCCACCGCTGGAGCTCCAGGTGACGCCGGCCGCGCGCAGCTGCGAGGCGGCCTGCGACTGGGTCAGCTTGGTGACCGCGTCGGCCGAGGTGCTGACCGTGACCAGCGCGGTGACGCTGGCCAGCATGGCCGCCAGCAGGACAAGGATTCGCTTGAAAATCATAGGTAATTACCCCCAGCAGCTCTTGGACGAATACCACGGACTCCAGCCGCCGGCGGCGACGAAGAGGGAGTGCGCTTCCTGGATGTTGGTCGTGTAATAGAGCATGTCGTGCACGTAGTTGGTGAAGTTGCTCGCGTGCACGGTGTTGTCCTGGAACACGCCCAGGTCGTACGTGCCATTGGTGTTGTAGTTGATCGCGATCTCGTTGTTGCTGCTCTCGCAGGTGGCGATCTTCTTCGCGGTGACCGCGTTCGTCGAGCCGAACACCGTGGTGATGTAGGCCTGGATGGTCGACACCGAGGCCCGGTTGAGGTTCACGCTGCCCGGGCTGTTCAGGTAGCTGCGGGTGGTCGATCCGACGATGCCATCGAAGCCGATCCGCTCGCGGCCCTGGAAGGCGAGCACGGCGTTCTTGGTGGCCGGCCCGAAGTCGCCGTCCACGGTGAGGTTCGCACCCAGCTGGTTGAGCCGCTGCTGTAGGGAGACCACGCAGGAGCCGGTGCTGCCTTCCTGCAGGGTGGTGCTGCACAGCGTGTTCGGCGATACCGCCGCGCTGGCCGATGGTGCGAACGCGAGGGTCAGCCCTACGAGCGCCAGTGCGGCGACGGCGGCCACCCTCCGGAAAAGTGTCTGCATGGCGGCAAGAGTGGCCTAGTACCAGTTAAGAGTCAAGTGAGAGTTTCAAGCCGTTTGCCCGATTACCTCATCATGCCGGCAGCCCTCGCTTCGCCAACTTCGCATCGCCGGCCCACCTAGACACTCCGTCCGAAGATCAACATAGCGTCAAATCCATATAAAGAGCTCGAGCTGGTGTCCGAATGCATCTATGCGTTGCGGAACGACCGACCCGCTTCGACCGGACGCGGCGCACCCCTACCCCCACGTGTGTTTGGAGCTTGAGCATGACCGAAACACTGCCCGAACAGGCCTTCAAGGCGACCTTCCAGCAGACCAACGCGATGCCCGGCGGCACCGTGCTGAGCATGGACCTGTCTTTCGACCCCACCGACGACGGAACCTGGCGCGCCTCGGGCACCGCCCGGGTGGTCCGCGGCTCGACCAACCCGCCGCTGGACCTGAAGTTCCCGGTGCAGGGCAGCCTGCTGGTGGAGGCGACCGAGATCATGCCGCCGTCCTACGCCCTGCAGGTGCACAGCCACTTCCCGGACGGCCGGGTTGGCACCAGCCTGGACGTGAAGCTGGTGACCCGCAGCGCGACCCCGCCGCCGGCGGCCAAGGAGCTGTCGTTCACCGGTGAGTACACCTGGATGGCCGGCGAGCCGGTCACCGTCCCCGCGACCGTCGAGATGGTCAACGAGGACGTCCCGAACGCCGGCTGAGTCCCGGCCTGATCGGCTGGGCTGCCGCCGCCCCCCGGCGGCAGCCCAGCTCGTTCGACAGGACTTGCCGCCTCAGGCCGTGTCCACGACCGCCAACCCGGACAGCGTCGGCAGGTACAGCCGGCTGCCGCTGACGGCAGGCGTGGCGAACCGGCTCAGCGCACCCACCACCACCCGCTCCCGCTCAGCGCCGCTGCCCGGATCCAGCGCGACCAGCACGCCGCCGTCCGTGTCGGCCGCGTACACCCGGCCGCCGCCGACCACCGGCGATCCGGTGACGTTCTCCGGCGCGTGCCAGCCGACGGTGAGCCGGCCGGCCGCGTCGATCCGCACCGCGCGCACGCCGTCGGTGCACGGCACGTACACGGTGTTGCCGGACACCGCGGTGCCACCGAACGATCGACACACCTTGCCCTGCCACACCTGGCCGCCGATGCCGCCGAGCCGGTCGGCCCGCAGCACGTAGCCGGTGCCGGACTTGCCGGCCTGGAAGATCCAGCGCCTGCCCGCCAATGCCGGCCCCTGCGAACCCAGGTCGAGGTCGCTGGCGTTGTCCGGTGCCCAGCTGGTCGGTGAGAACGAGTCGACCAGCCGCCCGTCGCGCACCCGCAGCACCGAGTCGCTGAAGTCGTAGGTGCCACCGGTGGATTCGCCATTGCCCACCGCCACCAGCAGATCGCCGTCCAGCACGGTCGGTCCGGGTGGCGTCCAGATGCCAGCCTCCCGCGTGGTGGGCACGGTGTAGGAGATCGGCTCCCCGTTGGCCAGCGGCACCCCGACCAGCCGGCCCTTGTAGTCGCCGCAGTCGCCGGCCAGCCCGCCGAACGGCACCCAGACCCGCCCGCCCGCGACGGCCAGCGCGCCGCGCTGTTGCATGGCCTGCGGATCGGCGCCGGGCAGATCGACCGAGCGGTGCCAGCGGGTCGCGCCGGTCGCCGGGTCGAGCGCGAACAGCTGGTGGCTGACCCGGTCGCCGATCGAGGCCACCAGGAAGACGGAGCCGGATGTGCCGTCATACACGGGTGTTCCGGTGATGCCGAGCGGATCGATGTTGCCGCACGGCAGCTTGTTCCGCGGGGTTGGCGCGCCCAGGCTGACCTTCCACCGCTGCCGGCCGTCGAGGTCGAGGCCGTAGACCACGTCGTGCTCGGTGGCCACAATGACCGTGCCGCCGACGATGATCGGCGAGGCGTACACCGCACCGTCCAGCTTGATCCTGGTCGCGGTCAGCCGGCCCGATGCGGCCGGCATCGCCTGGCTGACGCCGGTGCGTTGCGGATCCCCGTGGTACTGCGGCCAATCCTGGCTCACCGGAGCAGGCGGGACGGCGGTCGGCGCTGGCGGACTGGTGGCGGTCGGCGCGGATACCGGCGGGCTGGCCGCGTCGTGCGACCCGCCGGAGGTGCAGCCGGCGGCGAGCAGCAGGCCGAGGCCGACCATCGCCCACCGTGCCCGTCCCATGAATCGACTGTAGGTGCCGGCCACGACCGGCGCAGTCAGCGGAGCAGGTCGTGCAGGACGATCGACTCGCTGCGATCCGGGCCGACCCCGATCACCGAGATCCGGGCGCCGATCATGTCCTCGATGGCCCGCACGTAGTCCCGGCAGTTGACCGGCAGGTCGGCCAGCGAGCGGGCCTTGGAGATGTCCTCCTCCCAGCCCGGGAAGGTTTCGTAGATCGGCACCGCACGAGCGAACTCGGCTTGCGTCATCGGCATGTCCGCCACCCGCTGGCCGTCGATCTCGTAGGCCACGCACAGCGGCACCTCGGGCAGGCCGGTGAGCACGTCCAGCTTGGTCAGCACGAAGTCGGTGACGCCGTTGATCCGCGCGGCGTACCGGGCGACGGGGGCATCGAACCAGCCGGTGCGGCGCGGCCGGCCGGTGGTGGTGCCGAACTCGGCCCCGGCGGCGCGCAGCTCGTCGCCCTTGGCATCGACCAGCTCGGTCGGGAACGGCCCCTCGCCGACCCGGGTGGCATAGGCCTTGACGATGGCGATCACCCGGTCGATCCGGGTCGGCGGGATGCCGCTGCCGGTGCAGGCGCCGCCGGCGGTGGCCGATGAGGAGGTGACGTAGGGGTAGTTGCCGTGGTCGACGTCCAGCATGGTGGCCTGGCCGCCTTCCAGCAGCACCGTCTTGCCCTCAGCCAGCGCCTGGTGCAGCAGCAGCGCGGTGTCGGCCATCATCGGCCGCAGCCGGTCGGCGTAGCCGAGCAGCTCGGCCAGCACCGCGTCCACCTCGAGCGCCCGGCGGTTGTAGATCTTGGCCAGCACCTGGTTCTTCAGGTTCAGCGCGCTGGTCACCTTGTCGCGCAGGATCTGCTCGTCGAACAGGTCCTGCACCCGGATGCCGACCCGGTTCATCTTGTCCGCGTAGGTCGGCCCGATGCCCCGGCCGGTGGTGCCGATCTTGCGGCTGCCGGCGAAGCGCTCGGTCACCTTGTCCAGCGTGGTGTTGTACGGCGGGATGATGTGCGCTCCTGCCGAGACCAGCAGCCGCTCGGTGGAGCGGCCGCGGGCCTGCAGGCTGTCGATCTCGGCGAACAGGACGGCCAGGTCGATCACCACGCCGTTGCCGATCACCGGAACGCAGTTCTCGCTCAGGATGCCGGATGGCAGCAGGTGCAGCGCGAACTTCTCGCCGTCGATGACGATGGTGTGCCCGGCGTTGTTGCCACCGTTGAACTTGACCACGTAGTCCACCGACGCGCCGAGCAGGTCGGTCGCCTTGCCCTTACCCTCGTCGCCCCACTGGGCGCCCAGCACGATGACTGCCGGCATGTAGCAGACTCCTGATCTGTCTCAAGCGGCCTGGCATGGGTCGCAGCCCGCAGGGGCTGCCGCCGCCTCTCACGCACCAGGTCGACTGCCGTGGCGCCACAGAAAGGGTAGACGACGGTGCAGTTGGCCCTGCTCAGCGTCGGCCGCGAGCCGGACCCGGCGGTCGGCATCCCGGCCGCCTTCGCGGTGCGCACCGCCGCCGAGGTGGACGCCGCGCTGGACGGCCTGGAGGCCGGCCGGCTGGTCATCGACGCCGCGGACCTGGCCGGGCTGAACCTGGTGCTGGCCCGGCTGCAGCGCGCCGGCCGGCTGGCCGAGCTGGAGACCGCGGTGCTGCTCGGCCAGCCGGACCCGTACCTGGCGGGCATCGGCCTGCCGGCTGACCGGGCCGGCCAGCTGGCCCTGGCCCGCGCCGGCACCGCCCGGCTGGTCGGGGTGGTGCGCGACGACTCCGGCGGGGTGTGCGTCTCGGGGGCGACGCTGACCCCGTGGCAGCCGGACCGGCCGTGGTGGGTACGCGCGGTGGTGGACGACCAGCGGCTGTGCGACGGCGAGGTACGCCGGCTCAGCATGCGACGGCTCGGCCCCGCCGAACTGGTGGCCGAGGTCCGGATCGGTCGCGTGCGCAGCCGCCGCCGGCGTGGTCGGGCGCTGCAGCTGGCCTGCGACCCGGCGCAGATCGTCGCCGACGGCATCGGCCGGGAAAGGCCGCGCAGCCGGCGCACGTTCTGGTCCGAGCCCAAGCTGTGGCGGTTGGCGCTGCCGGGCTGAACCGCCCTCGTCACAGGCGCCCTCTAGGGTTGCTAGGCATGACCATGCCACCCGCTTACCAGCCCCGGCTGGCCCGCGCCCGGCGGGCGACCGGCGCACCGATCGGGCTGCTGATCGTGCTGGCCGTGCTGGCGGCGGTGCTGCTGCTCGCGGTGGGGGCCGAGCACCCGGTCGGCCTGGCGGTGGGCGTTCCGCTGAGCGCGCTGGCCATGTCGGTGGTGCTGGCCGGCTACTTCTGGCTGGACCGCTGGGAACCGGAGCCGGCTCGGCTGCTGCTGTTCGCCTTCCTCTGGGGCGCCGCGGTGGCGGTGGTGATCAGCCTGGTGCTGGAGCTGGCCACCAGCGAGGTGCTCGGTGACGGCGTGGTGCTCACCGTGGCCGGCCCGGCGATCGAGGAGGCGGCCAAGGGCGCGTTCGTGCTGCTGATGCTCACCGGCGCCCGGCGCCGGGAGTTCGACGGCGTGGTGGACGGGCTGGTCTATGCCGGCTTCGCCGCGGTCGGCTTCGCCTTCGTCGAGGACGTCGGCTACATCGCCGAGTCGTTCGGCCAGGGCACCGAGACCACGGTGACCACGGTGGTGCTGCGGCTGGTGCTGGCACCGTTCGCGCATCCGCTGTTCACCTCGCTGATCGGGTTGGGCGTCGGCCTGGCGGTCAGCCGGCGCGGGCCGAACCGCTGGCTGTACCCGGCGGCCGGCTACCTCGGCGCGGTGGCGCTGCACGCGCTGTGGAACGGCTCGCTGCTCTTCGGCCTGGCCGGCTACCTGGTGGTGTACGTGGTGATCATGGTGCCGGCCTTCGTCGCGGCGGTGCTGGTGGCCAGGTACCACCGGGCCCGGGAACGCGACGTGGTGAACCGGCAGCTGCCGGCGATGGTGTACTACCGCTGGATCACCCCGGCCGAGGCAGGCTGGCTGGCCAGCATCGCGGCCCGCCGGCAGTGGTTGCGCGCGGTGCGGCAGCGCTCCGGCCCGGACGGCGTGCGGGCGCTGCAGGCCTTCCAGCAGGCGGCCACCGAGCTGGCCTTCCTGCGCGATCGGGTCGAGCGCGGGGTCGGACCGGCCGATGCCTACCACCACCACGCCGAGCTGGTGCAGGCCCTCGGGCTGACCCGGGCCCGGGCCCAGCAGCCGCTGCTGGCCAGCCCGCCACCGGCCGCGATCATCCCGCCGGCGGCTCCGGACTACTTGCGCCGCTGACCTCACCGTCGGTCGCTGGGTGAGGACCGAGCATCATGGGCCGATGCGGATGTTCGTCGCGGTGCGCCCGCCGGAACAGGTCCTCGACGACCTGGCCGGCTACGTCGAGCCGCGCCGGGACGTGGACAGCCCGCTGCGCTGGAGCCGGCCGGAGCAGTGGCACATCACGCTGGCGTTCATGCCGTCGGTAGCCGACCGGCTGCTGGACGGCCTGGTCGAGCGGCTGGCCGAGACCGCCGCGGTCCGCTCGCCGTTCGAGCTGCAGCTGGCCGGCGCCGGCGCGTTCCCGAACCCGGCCCGAGCCAAGGTGCTGTGGGCCGGGGTGAATGGCGACCTGGCGGAGCTCGCCCGGCTGGCCGGCACCGTGCGCTCGGCGGTCGGCCGCTCCGGTACCCACGTCGAGGGTGGGGAGTTCCGGCCGCACCTGACGCTGGCCCGGATCGGCCGGCCACTGGACGTCACCCGCTGGCTGCGGGTGTTCGACCTGTTCGCAAGCGCGAGCTGGCAGGTGCCCGAGCTGGTGCTGTTCCATTCCCAGCTCGGCAGCGGGCCGGCCCGCCACACCCCGGTCGAACGGTTTCCGCTCAGCGGCTCGGCGTCGGCGTAGCAGCGGGGCCGCTGGGCCGCGTCGAACCGCTGGGCCGAGCCGGACCGCCAGGCCGAGCAGGACTCGGTTGGGCCGACCCCGACTGGGCGGAACTCGGCTGGGTCGAACCGCCGGTCCGGTCGGATGGCAGCGCACCCGGGCCGGCCCGGAACGGGCCCGGATCGGTGGGGCACAGCGGATAGGTCCACGCCGGTTCCACCGTGCCGGAGGCCTCGGAGCCGTCCTGGCAGTTGTACGAGCCGAGCTGGATGGGGTTGCCGGCCTGGTCGAACAGCCGCAGCCCGGGCACTAGGTTGCCGCTGCCGTCGTAGCCGTAGACATCGGCCACGCCGTCCAGCGGGCCGTAGGAGGTTCTGTCGCCGGACTGGGCGTAGCTGTAGATGTAGGCGGTGCCGCCGATGTTGTCCGCCAGCACGACCAGTCCCGCGCCGGCGATCAGCACGCCGGCCGCCGCGAGCAGCCGGCGCGGCCACACCGACCAACCCCGGGCGCGCCGGCCGAGCCAGATCGATGCGGCAACGGCGGCGAGCAACACCGCGAAGCCGAGCGCCGGGTTGCCGCCCAGGCTGGGCACGAAGCCGTGCCAGCTGGCGCGATTGTGCGTGCCGCAGAGCAATTGCGCCACCACCCAGCCGCGCAGCACCCACCAACCCGGGCGCAGCGCGACCAGCAGCTCGGTCAGCCGCGGGTAGCCGATCGGACGACCCAGCCGTACGTCGGCCTGGTCGAGCAGTTCGCTCAGCCGGCGGCCGCGTTCGACCCAGGACCGGTCGATCCGTACCCCGCTCGATCCGGTCAGCCCGGCGGCGGCGCGCAGCTCGGCGGCGTAGGCCTCGGGCTCACCGAGACGGTCGGTCAGCGAGCCGGTTCCCTCGGCGGCGACCTCGGCCAGGTGGTCGGGCAGGTCCTCCAGCAGGTCGTCCCGGACGGTGGCATCGAGATCGGCCAGGAAGCCGCGGACCCGCTGGTAGTAGTCCTCGATCTCGGCAGTGGTCAGGGCGGTCATCAGGCAGCCACCTCCTTCTCCAGCAGTCCGTTCATGGATCGGGCGAACTCGGTCCACACCTTGCTGGACAGCTCCAGCTGGGTGCGGCCGGCCTTGTTCAGTGAGTAGTACTTGCGGTGCGGGCCTTCCTCGCTCGGCACCACGTAGGTGGTGAGCAAGCCCGCCTGGAAGAGCCGGCGCAGGGTTCCGTAGACCGAGGCGTCACCGACCTCGTCCAACCCGGCCGTGCGCAGCCGCCGCACGATGTCGTAGCCGTAGCCGTCCTCCTCGCGCAGGACCGCGAGCACGGCAAGGTCGAGAACGCCCTTGAGCAACTGGGTGCTGTCCATGACTCGGCATGCTATTCCAGATAACACAGTAGTGGCAATAGCGTGCTACAGCGTGTCGGACAGTAACGGACCGAAATTGCGCGGCGGCTGTCGGAGGCTCCTTGTAGCCTCGGTCGGGTGACCGCCAGTGCTGCCGAGCCGATGATCCACGCGCATGCGCTGACCAAGTCGTTCGGCCGGTTCACCGCGGTGGATGCGATCGACTTCTCGGTGGCACGCGGCGAATCGTTCGGTTTCCTCGGCCCGAACGGCGCGGGCAAGTCCTCCACCATGCGGATGATCGCGGCGGTGTCCCCGGTGACCGCCGGCACGCTGCGCATCCTGGGCCGGGATCCAGCGGTGGACGGCCCGGTGATCAGATCCCGGCTGGGCGTGGTTCCGCAGCAGGACAACCTGGATCTGGAACTCACCGTCTGGGAGAACCTCTACATCTACGGCAGGTACTTCGGCATCCCGCGGCGGGCACTGCGCGCCAAGATCGACGAACTGCTGGACTTCGCCCAGCTGGCCGACCGGGCCAGGGACAAGGTGGAACCGCTGTCCGGCGGCATGAAGCGCCGGCTCACCATCGCCCGTTCGCTCATCAACGATCCGGAGATCCTGCTGCTGGACGAGCCGACCACCGGGCTGGACCCGCAGGCCCGGCACGTGCTCTGGGACCGGCTGTACCGGCTCAAGCACCAGGGGGTGACGCTGGTGCTGACCACGCACTACATGGACGAGGCCGAGCAGCTGTGCGACCGGCTGGTGGTGATGGATTCCGGACGCATCGCCGCCGAGGGTTCACCGGCCGAGCTGATCGCCCAGCACGCCAGCCGCGAGGTTGCCGAGCTGCGCTTCGGCATCGGCCAGAACGAGGTGATGGCCGAGAAGGTCTCGGATCTGGCCGAGCGCACCGAGGTGCTGGCCGACCGGGTGCTGCTCTACGTCGCCGACGGCGAGAAGGCGCTGCGGATGGTGCACGAGCGCGGCTTGCGGCCGGTGTCCAGCCTGGTCCGCCGGGCCAGCCTGGAGGACGTCTTCCTCACTCTGACCGGGCGCAGCCTTGTCAACTGAGACCCCGTCCGTCCGAACGGGCGCCGCCGACGCGCTGGCCGGCGAGCGCCGGACCGGTCACCTGGTGCGGCCGGCCGGCGGCGGCTACCGGGCGCTGCTGACCTACTCGGTGATCGCCGACCGGCGCTATCTCAAGGTGTCGCTGCTGTCCCAGCTGCTGGCGCCGATCGCCTACCTGCTGGCCCTCGGCGTCGGGCTCGGCGGGGTGGTCAACCACAACGGCGGTGCCAGCAACCTGGGCACCGGTTACCTGAGCTTCATCGCACCGGCGCTGGTCGCGGCCACCGCCATCCAGATCGGCGTCGGCGAGGCCACCTATCCAATCCTGCACGGCGGCTTCAAGTACCAACGGACCTTCTTCGCTATCAACGCCACCCCGATCACCTCCCGGCAGCTCGCCAGCTGGGTGCTCTGCTGGATGACCATCAAGATCGCGGTCTCGGCCACCATCTACCTGGCCATCGTGGCCTGCTTCGGTGGCTGGCGTTCGGTGGGTGCGCTGCTGTGCATCCCGGTGGCCACCGTCGGCGCGCTGGCGCTGGCCACCCCGCTGGCCGCCTACTCGGCCACTATCCGGGACGAGGGCAGCAGCTTCGCCGGCATCTTCCGGTTCGTGGTGACCCCGATGTTCCTGTTCTCCGGCACGTTCTACCCGATCAGCGCACTGCCGCACTGGTTCCGGGTGCTGGCCTGGATCTCGCCGCTCTGGCATGCCACCGAGCTGTCCCGGTGGGTGGCGCTCGGCCCGCTGCGGCTGGGTTCGGGCATCGGTTCGCTATCGCTCGGGATGGCCGGAGTGCACCTGCTGTTGCTGGTGATACCGGCGGCCGTCGGGATCGGGCTAACTCGATGGCGCTTCGACGTGCGGTTGTCCGAATGAGCCGGCTGGACGTCTCGCGGGATGCCGGGCCGCGGGTACAGCGGCGAGGCAGCGTGCTGCTGCGGATCGTGCCGGTGGGCAGCTACGCCGGGCGGCCGTGGGTGCTGCTGGAGCGCTCGGCGCTGGTCTACCGGCGCGGCTGGCTGATCATCTTCTCCGGCTTCTTCGAGCCGCTGTTCTACCTGCTGTCCTTCGGCTCCGGGCTGGGCAAGCTGGTCGGCGGCGTGTACGCGCCGAACGGCCATCCGCTGACCTACGCCCAGTACATCGCGCCCGCCCTGCTGGCCTCCTCGGCGATGAACGGCGCGGTGGCCGACTCCACCATGAACGTGTTCTTCAAGCTGAAGTTCGCCAAGCTGTACGACAGCATGCTGGCCAGTTCGCTCGGCGTGCTGGACGTGGCGCTGGGTGAGATCGGCTGGGCGGTCAGCCGGGGCGGGCTGTACGCGGTCGGCTTCGTGCTGGTGATGCTGGCCATGCACCTGGTGCTCTCGGCCTGGGCGCTGTTGCTGATCCCGGCCGCGCTGGTGGTCGGCTTCGGCTTCGCCGCGGTCGGCATGGCCGTCACCACCTACCTGCGCAGTTGGCAGGATCTGCAACTGGTCACCCTGGCCACGCTGCCGATGTTCCTGTTCTCCGGCACCTTCTACGGCCTGAACGCCTATCCGCTGTGGCTGCGGTTCATCGTCGAGTGCCTGCCGCTGAACCACGCGGTGATCCTGATGCGCAGCCTGGCGGTGGGCGACATCCATGCCGGCCTGCTCTGGCACCTGGCCTACTTCGTGGCAATGGCGATCCTCGGCTTGCGGCTGACCGGCCGCCGGCTCAGCACTCTGCTGCTCACCTGAGCGCTCTCCGGCGGCCGCGAGGCGCAGAACCGTGCGGTGATCTCGCTGCCATCTCGTATCCGTTTCGAACGCCAGGGCGATCAAAACGGATACGAACCCAGCCGGATCAGCTACGAAACGCGTCGCCGAACTACATCGCGAGCAAGGCTGTTTCAGGCGCAGGTTCGCCAGCCGTCGACATCGACGACCAGGGTGATCGGTGCGCCGCTGAGGTTGCGGACCTGCATATTGTTGAGTTGACCGCCCGGCACCATCAGCTGCCGCTGCCTGGTCTGGTGGACGGCAAAGCTGACCGAGGCGGCGCCATCGGAGCTACCGTACGGCGCGACTGAGACCGAGCCAGCGGTGCTCGGGCTGATCACGGTCACATTCAGCAAACCCGCACAGAAGCCGGCCTGGGCGTTCCCGTCCACGATGGGGAAGGTGTCCAGGACGACCGTGCCGCCCGGTGCTACCGGCCTGTTCGGCCGGGCCCGGCTGTCATAGATCCGATAGGGCTCGTCGAACACGTTGAAATACTCGAAAAACCCCGCGTCTTGAAAATTGACCCTGGAGTTGTAGCCGACCACGTCGGCGATCACCTCGATGGCCGCCGCGCTGTTGTTGCGGATGGTCAGCCCGCCGCTGCGGTCCAAGGACTTCAGGAGCTGGCTCTGCTCGGTCTGGCCGGCGGTGAAGCTGATGCTGGGCGTGTTCTTCGCTCCCACCGTCAGCGATCCGGTACGGCTCGGCGTCAGCACCGTGAAGTTCACGACCACCGCCACCCCGTTGTAATCCTGCGGCAGCGGGATGCCGGCTCGGCCGCTCATCTGGATGGTGCGGGTCTGGCCGGCGGCCACCGGCTGGCCGGTGCGGGTGTCCAGCAGCCGGGTCGGCGTCATCGGCTGGTACACGTCGAAGGCCGGGCCGATTATGTCTGGCTGGTTGTAGCCGAGGATGTCGACGATCAGGGTCAGCGGGCGGGTGGTGTTGTTGCGGAGGTCGATCAGGCCGCGCCCGGTGACCGGCACCGTCTCGAAGTTCTGGGCGGTCTGCCCGGCATGGAAGCTCATGGTGGCGACGGAGGAACTGGTGCCGTCGGCGAACGCGGTCAGGGAGCCTGTTACCGGCGGCGTCAGCACGGTCAGGTTCACCGAGATGGCCACCGCGTTGGCCGGGACACCACCCCGTCCGGCCACCCGCACCCGGGTGGTGGCCCCGGCGGCGAGCGCCCCGGATAGCCGGGTGTCCAGTGCCCGGACCCGGTTGACCGGCCAGTAGTAGTAGCCCTTGGGGCCGACAGCGGTGGCGGTCGAGCCGGGTGCGGCCACCGCTCCGCCGGGTGTGGCCAGCACCGGAAGGACGAGGCAAGCGGCCAACGCCGCCAAAGCTACCCGCATCGCACAAACCCCCTTACCCAGCGCCCGCGATGAAGGGGCTGAGCATAGGCCCGCAACCGATCACAAGTACATAACCTCGGGGCAGAGTTAGACGAACTGCTAACCCGCGGCGAGACCCCGGGCCGCCGGCCGGAGCGCCATCCGGGCCGACGGCTGCGCACGCTGCTGCTCCCCTGAGCACCGTTGGTGCCAGAATGCGTGTCATGTCGGGTGGCTATCCGGAGAGGTCGGACCGGCAGGCTCCGCCGACCCGGGTGTTCGTGGCTTCGCGGGCCCGCCTAGCCAGATTCCTGCTCCTCGCGCTGATTTTCGTGGCCGGCGGCGTGCTGCTCGGGCTGACCGGCTCGCCGACGGGTTGGCTGGGCGTCGCCTTCTTTGGGCTGGGCGCGGTTGTCTTCTCACTCCAGCTGATCCGGCCCGGCCGGCTGGAGTTGTCTGCGCAAGGGTTCCAGGCGACTACCTGGCCTCGACGCCCGGTACGCCGCACCTGGGTCGAGTGCGGCCCGTTCCGGCCCTGGAAGTTCCGGGGCACCAGCCTGGTCGTCTATCCCACCAGCCGGACCGACCGGCGATGGTTGCGCTCGGCGAACCGATTCCTCACCCGGGGGGCCGACGGGAGCATCCAGGCCAATTACCGAGGCATCTCTCCGCTGGAACTGGTCGCGCTGATGAACGACTACCAGCAGTGGGCACTGCGGCATCCGGAGGCGAGCTCGCCGAACGCGACCTGGACGCAGCAGTAGTCAGCCGGACGAGAGCCGGACGCGGCAGTAGTCAGCTAAGCGCGCGGGCGGCTTCCGGATCGCAGTCGGCGAGGAACTTCGCGCACCGCTGCGCCTCGTCCGCCTCGCCGATCGATCCGGCGGTCACCGACAGCGCGTGCAGCGCCCGCAGGAAGCCACGGTTCGGCTCGTGCGACCAGGGCACCGGGCCGGTGCCCCGCCAGCCGGCCCGGCGAAGCGCGTCCAGGCCGCGGTGGTAGCCGGTCCGGGCGTAGGCGTAGGCCTCGATCGTGGCGCCCCGGGCCAGTGCCTGCTCGGCCAGCGCCGCCCAGGCGGCCGACGACGCCGGATGCGTGCTGGCGACCCGCACCGGATCCGCACCTCCGGCCAGTTCGGTGGCAGCAGGGTCTTCGGGCAGCAGCGTGCGCGGGGCGAGCAGGTCCATCTAGGACCCGCTGATCGCGGTGCCGGCCGACTGCAGGTTCTCGCAGGCCTCGACCACCCGTGCGGCCATCCCGGCCTCGGCGGCCTTGAGGTAGGAGCGCGGGTCGTAGGCCTTCTTGCTGCCGACCTCGCCGTCCACCTTGAGCACCCCGTCGTAGTTGGTGAACATGTGCCCGACGATCGGCCGGGTGAAGGCGTACTGGGTATCGGTGTCGACGTTCATCTTCACCACGCCGTAGGACACCGCCTCCCGGATCTCCTCAAGCGAGGAGCCGGAGCCGCCGTGGAAGACCAGGTCGAACGGCTTGGAGCCGGCGGCCAGGCCGAGCTTGTCCGAGGCGACCTGCTGGCCCTTGGCCAGGATGTCCGGGCGCAGCTTCACGTTGCCCGGCTTGTACACGCCGTGCACGTTGCCGAAGGTAGCGGCCAGCAGGTACCGGCCGTGCTCGCCGGAGCCGAGCGCCTCCAACGTCTGCAGGTAGTCGCCCTCGGAGGTGTAGAGCTTCTCATTGATCTCGTTGGCGACGCCGTCCTCCTCGCCGCCGACCACGCCCACCTCCAGCTCCAGGATGATCCGAGCCTCGGCGCAGGCGCTGAGCAGCTCCGCGGCGATCTTCAGGTTCTCGTCCAGCGGCACCGCCGAGCCGTCCCACATGTGCGACTGGAACAGCGGGTTCTGCCCCGCCTTCACCCGCTCGGTGGAGATCGCCAGCAGCGGACGGACGTAGCCGTCCAGCTTGTCCTTCGGGCAGTGGTCGGTGTGCAGCGCGACATTGATCGGGTACTTCCCGGCCACCACGTGCGCGAACTCGGCCAGCGCCACCGCGCCGGTGACCATGTCCTTCACCGCGGTCCCGGAGCCGAATTCCGCGCCGCCGGTGGAGAACTGGATGATGCCGTCGCTGCCCGCGTCGGCGAAGCCCTTCAGCGCCGCGTTGATCGTCTCCGAGGAGGTGCAGTTGATCGCGGGATAGGCGAAGCCGCCAGCCTTGGCGCGGTCGAGCATCTCGTTGTAGATCTCCGGCGTTGCGATGGGCATCTTCGTCTCCGTACGGCTCGCGGGCGACAGAACGGGTCTTTCGCACTCGAGTATCCCACCCGGCGCGGGCCGCTTCACCGGGCCGGTGCGCCCGGTCCGCCTCGAGCGGCTGTGCGCCTATCGCCTCCGGCGGCTGTGCGCCTATCGCCTCCAGCGGCTGTGCGCCTATCGCCTCCGGCGAACAGCGGTTGCCGGCCGAGCGGGGCATCTGGTCAGCTAGCCGGCATGAGAATCCTGGTGCTCGGCGGAACTGTCTTCCTGTCCCGCAACGTCGCCGAGACCGCGCTGGCACTGGGACACTCGGTGACCACCTTCAGCCGCGGGGTCAGCGGCTCGCCGGTGCCCGGCGTCCGCGCGCTGACCGGCGACCGGACCGATCCGGAATCGCTGCGCCAGCTGGCCGGCGAGCAGTACGACCTGGTCTTCGACACCGCCTACTACCCGGACCGGGTCCGGCAGGCGGTCGAACTGCTGGAACCGAGCACCCGGCACTACGCCTTCACCTCCACCATCAACGTCTTCCAGGGCTGGCCGGAGCAGGCCGACTACCACGCCGGCGGCATCTTCGACGGCGACCCGGACGCGGTGGGCGAGCAGGTTCCGGACGACCTGCCGGAGGGAGGCGAGTACGGCTGGCGCAAGGTCGGTGCCGAGCGCGCCGTGCTGCGGGCATTCGGCGAGCGGCGCAGCAGCATCCTGCGTGCGGGGCTGATCGTCGGTCCGCACGACGGGGTGGGCCGGCTGCCCTGGTGGCTGGACCGGGTGGCCCGGGGCGGGCAGGTGCTGGCTCCCGGCGACCCGGACGACGAGCTGCGACTGATCGATGCCCGCGACATCGCCGCGTTCGCGCTGCGACTGCCGGCGGGCACCTTCGAGGTGACCGGGCCGGCCCGGCAGATCACCCGTGGCCAGTTGTTCGCGGAGCTGCGTGAGGTCACCCGCTCGGATGCCGAGTTCCGCTGGGTGCCGGACGACTACCTGGCCAGCACCGACGTGGCGGCCTGGACCGAGTTGCCGCTCTGGTCGCCGGCCAAGGAGGCGCCCGGGCTGTTCGCGCACGACACCCGGGCAGCCGAGGCGGCCGGGCTGGCGTGCCGGCCGGTTCGCGACACGCTTCGCGACGTCTGGCAGTGGATGACCGAGCTGCCCGGCGGCTGGCGACCGGCCGAGCGGACGCCCGGCCTGGCCCCGGACCGGGAACGGGAACTGCTGGACGCCTACACCGGCTAGTCGTCTGCCGCTGCCGGTCCGCGCGTTTTGGCTTCTTGCTCCTGGCCGCTCGGTCAGCTCGTACGTTCCAGCCGGAGCGCGAGCGCCGGGCAGCACGCCACCGCTCGCTTCAGCGCGGCGACCGGCTGGGTCGCCAACCGCCGCTGGTCGAGCAGCGGGTAGCCCCAGTCGTCGCGTCCGATCGCCTCTGGCAGCAGCGCCGCGCACAGCCCGTGCCCGTCGCAGCGGGTCCAGTCGATCTGCAGCCGATCGCCGCCGACGGCACTCGGCGCTGCGCGCCTGCGATGCTCACTCATGACCCACCTGGCTCTTCACGCAAGCGCTCATCGCATCATTCGCTCCGCTCCTCGGCGCTGCGCGCCTGCGATGCTCACTCGAAATCACCTGGCTCTTCGCGCGAGCGCTCATCGCATCATTCGCTCCGCTCCTCGGCGCTGCGCGCCTGCGATGCTCACTCGAAATCACCTGGCTCTTCGCGCGAGCGCTCATCGCATCATTCGCTCCGCTCCTCGGCGCTGCGCGCCTGCGATGCTCACTCGAAATCACCTGGCTCTTCGCGCGAGCGCTCATCGCATCATTCGCTCCGCTCCTCGACGCTGCGCGCCTGCGATGCTCACTCGAAATCACCTGGCTCTTCGCGCAAGCGCTCATCGCATCATTCGCTCCGCTCCTCGGCGCTGCGCGCCTGCGATGCTCACTCATGACCATGCCCGGCTGCTGGTTGCCAGCTGGCCCAGGTCGGGCCGCCGGCACGAGCCGTACGCACGGTGCACCCGCAGCTCGTCGGCCAGCGCGGCCAACCCGGACCGGACGAAGCGGGCCGCGCCGTCCGGGTGCGCGCAGGCGCCGCGGCCGGTGACCAGGCCGGCAAGCCGAGCCGCCTGGCTGGCATCCCCGGCACCCGTGACACCAATACTCAAGGCCGCGCCGGTGGCCAGCCTGGTCAGCTCGCTCGCCAGCGCGGGCAGTCCGAACGTGCACGGGCCGCACTGCCGAACCGACTGGCCCGCCAGCCAGCCGGCCACCCGCGCCAACTCGGCAAGCGGGCAGGTGTGCTCGCCGACGAAGATCAGCACGCCGGCGCCGAGCGTGCCGCCGGCTGCGGCCAGGCCGGCGCGGGACAGTTCCAGCTGCGGATCCGGGGCCAGCCAGCTGCCGTGATAGCCGCCGACCACCACCGCCTGGCTGGGCAACGCACCGACCGCGGTGGCGACCGCGCCCAGCCGGGTGCCCAGTCCTATCTCCAGCACGCCGGGGTGGCACACCGCTCCGGTCACGGTCAGCAGCGTGCTGCCCGGCTCGGCCGGCGTTCCCAGCGAGGCGTAGGCCGCAGGTCCGAGCCTGGCTAGCACCGCCAGCTGTGCCAGCGTCTCGGCGTTGGCAAGCAGCGTGGGCAGGCCGCCGACCCCACGGTCGGTGGGCAGCACCCGCCGGCCGGGTGGAACCGCCGGCCCACCGTTCAGCGCGGAGATCAACGCGCGCGCCTCGCCGGTCACGAACCGGTCCGGCACCCGGTGCAACTCGAACCGGCCCGATCGACGGCGATCCGCCACGCCGAAGCCCGGCCGGCTGGCCAGCGCCTGCTCCAGCGGCCCGGCCAGCGCCGGGTCGGCGATCGCCACCAGGCAGCGCCGGGCGCCGACCGCCACCGCCAGCAACTGCGCCCCGTCCAGCACCAGGTGCGGCGCCCGGCTCAGCAGCGCACGGTCCTTCGCGCTGACCGGCTCGCCCTCGGCGCCGTTGACCACCACCACCGGCTCGGCACCGGACCGCAGCGCCCGCAGCTTGGCGGCCAGCGGAAAGCCGGCTCCGCCGCGTCCGGTCAGGTTCACCGCGTCCAGCAGGCCGAGCAGCGCGGGCCGGTCCAGCGCCGGCAGCGGCCCGTGGGCGGCGACGTGCGCCTCGGGATCGAGCAGGTCCAGCGCCCGCAGCAGCCGGGGCTGGCCGACGTAACCGACTGGGATGGTCCCCGCCGAGGCCGGCGGGTTCAGCACGCCGGTCATCGCGGACCTCCGGTGTGCGCCAGTTCCCGGCTCCGGCCCGACGGCCTCGGACGGGCGGTTCCCGCCGGCACGGTGAGCGGCGCCGGGCCGGCCAGCCGGCCGAGCAGGCCGAGTGCCACCGCGCCGATGCCGCCCAGCAGCACCAACCGCGCCCACCACTGGGTGGCATCGGTGCCGACGGTGTAGAAATGCCAGGCCGCCGAAACCCAGGCGGCGTAGCCGGCCAGGTGGATGCTCCGCCAGCGGCGCCGGGCCGAATCCGAACGGGCGAACCGCGCCCGCAGCACGCCGGTGAGCGCCGCGGCGACCAGCAGGTACATCGCCAGCAGCCCGAACGTCACCGCGACCGGACGGTAACCGGAGGCCAGCGGCAGCAGCGCCCCGGCCGCGCCCACCCCGGCGTACCGGTCAGCCAGGATCGTCGCGATGTGCAGCGCCAGCAGTGCCAGGCCGGTGAGGGCAGCCGAGCGGTGCACGTACTGCACCACCAGCCGGCGGCCGAGGGAGCTGCTGCGCCGGCTGGTCAGCGCACCGGCCGCGGTGGCCAGGCTGAGCATCCCGAACGCCGAGATGCCGGCGCCGCGGGCCAGGTACCAGATCAGCATGGCCAGGCTCCCACCGTCGAGACGGCGCCGGCCCGGTCGACCAGCCGGGCCGCCACCGGTTGGCCGGCCAGCCAGGCTCGGGCGGCGCTGCCGAGCACGATCGCCGCCGTGCTGCAGGTGTTGGCGTGCAGGGCGCTGCCGGCGGCGACCGTGACGGTTCGCCACGGCCCGGCGGCCGGCTCACCGGTGGCCGGGTCGACGATGTGGTGGGCCGGTCGGCCGGCACGCTGCCACCGCCGCACGGTGGTGGTGGAGGTGGCCAGGCCGCCGGAATGCAGGCTGACCTGCTGGCCGGGCTCGCCGGCCCGCTCGGCCACCACGATCTGCCAGTCGGCCTTGGTACCGGCCACCGCCAGGTCGCCACCCAGCTCGACCAGCACCGAGCAGCCGTACCGGGCGGCGAGCTCGGCGGCGGCCCAATCGGCGGTCTGCGCCTTGGCGGTGGCACCCAGGTCCAGCACGGCGCCGGACGGCACGGTGAGCAGCCCGCGCTCGCGATCCAACCGGACGTTTCGGGCGCGCATCCTCGGCGCGGAAACTGGTCTGGCATGCACATCGCCGGGCAGCAGGCGGCCGGCGAGCTTGCTGATGTCGCGGTCGTAGCCGAGCCGGATTAGCTGGCCGCCGACGGTGGGGTCCAGCGCACCACCGGTCCACTCGGCAGCGGCGAGCGCCGACTCCACCAGCTCGGCGAGCAGCCGGGATACCGGCACCGGCCGGCCGGCGTTGGCGTTCGCCTGGCTGAGTTCGGAATCAGGGTCGAACCGGCTGGCCGCCTGCCCCACCCGGCGCATCAGCGCCTGCAGGTCCGCGGCGGCCGGCTCCAGCACGTCCGGGTCGGTGACCACCAGCCGGACCAGGCAGCTCCAGTCGGACCAGCTGGCGGTCGGCAGGCTGGCCGCCGGGTCCCGGGTCAGCAGGCCAGTCATGATCCGTTGCTTCCGCCGTTGCCCGACTGGCTGTTGTCGCCGCCGGAGATGCCAGCCGAGCCGCCGTTGGAGGCGGCCGAACCGGTGCCGGACGACCCGCTCGACGCGCTGCCCGCCGACGACGCCGTCCCGGAAGTGCCGGAGGTGCCGGACGTGCCGGAGGTACCGGACGACCCGCTCGACGCGCTGGCCGCCGACGATGAGGTGCCCGACGTGCCGGCGGAGCTGCTCCCAGCCGTCGAGGTCGAGGTCGAGGGGCCCGCGCCGGAGCTGGAGGTCGCGGCGTCGTGGGCCGCTTCGACGGCGAAGATGCTCAGGCTTGCCACACCGGCGGCGACCACCGCGGCGACTGCCAACCGTGCTCGTCCAAGGATTGCGTTCATGGCTCCACGATGGCGGCCGGCTTTCTCACTTCCCTGCGGAACAACTTGGAAGCTTCTGTGAATGATGCTTCGCTGAGCGGGATGCGGCCCCGGCCGGCCGGCATCCGTAAGCTTCCTGCCATGACCCATGCCCTGGCCACGCAGCTGCTGGCCAGCCCCATCTCGCCGAAGCACCTGCTGGGTAGCTATGGCGTGGCCGGCCTGCTCGGCATCATCTTCGCCGAGTGTGGGCTGCTGATCGGCTTCTTCCTGCCCGGTGACACTCTGCTGTTCTCGGCAGGCTTGCTCATCGCCATCAACGATCCCTCGGTCCACCTGCCCTCGCTGCCGGTCATGCTCATCCTGCTGCCGATCGCGGCCATCGCCGGCAACCTGGTCGGCTACTGGATCGGCCGGTCGGCCGGCCCGCGGGTGTTCGATCGGCCGGGTTCGCGGATGTTCCGTCCCGAGTACGTGGTGCGGGCCCAGCGGTTCTTCGACCGGTTCGGTACGGCGACCGTGCTGCTCGCCCGGTTCGTGCCGATCGTCCGGACGGTGGCCACCGTGCTCGCCGGGGTGGGCCGGATGCGGTTCGGGCTGTACGCGCTGTACTCGGTGATCGGCGGCATCGTCTGGACCGACGGCATGCTGCTGCTGGGCCGGGCGCTCGGCCACATCAGGGTGGTCCGCGACACCATCGCGCCCAAGATCGACCTGATCCTGATCACCGTGGTGGTGCTGTCGATCCTGCCGACGCTGATCCACTGGTGGCGCAGCCGACGGTCCGAGCCGGCCGGCAACATCTAGTCACCGGCCTCGCCGACCGGCTGGCCGATGGTCACCAGCTCCGGCCGACCCTCCAGCGTCGATGCGAGCAGGTCGGCGACCTCGTGGCCGCGTTCGGGGGCAAGCCGGCAGAACTCGCTGACATCGGCCAGCGCACCAGGCCGGTCGCCCGCGGCGGATCGACAGCGGGCGCGCTCCAACCAACCGTCTGGCTGATCCGGATCGGCTTGAATCACCGCGCTGAAATCCCGCTCGGCCTCGGCGAACCGGCCAAGTGCCAGCGCCACGCTGGCTCGGTTGAACCGGATCGTCTCATCCGGTGAGAGTTCCAGTGCCTGGCTGAAGTCGCCCAACGCCTCGGTCAGCGCTCCCTCGGTGAAGTTCACCGTCCCACGAATCGCCCAGGCCCCGGCTAGCTCCGGATCGACCGCCAATGCCTGGTCCACTGCCGTGCGTGCGATATCCAGGCGTCCGGCTTCCAGCTCGAGTTGCGCGCTCAGCGCCAGCAGGTGCGGATTCGACGGGTTCAGGGCCAGACCCCGGGCCACGTCGGCCGCCGCCTGTTGGTTCTGGCCCAACTCGGCAAGAGCGCTGGCTCGATTGACGTAGGCGTCCAGGTAGTCCGGGTCGAGTTCGAGGACGTAGCTGAACGAGGCTATGGCCTGCTCCAGCTCACCGAGATCCACCAGCAGCTCGGCTCGGTTGTAATGCACTTCCGGGAACGGCGGACTGAGCTGGATGGCCCGCTCGTAGCTGGCCAGCGCCTCGTCATCTCGTCCCATCCGATGGAGCAGGTTCCCCCGGTCGAAGTGGTATTCGGGATAGTTGGGGTCGAGCGCGATGACACTGTCGTAGTCGGCCAGCGCCTCCGCCAACCTGCCCAGGCCCACCAGCACCTGGGCGCGGTTGTAGCGCAGCACCGAGCGATGCAGCAGCTGCTCGTTGGGCGCCAGCTCACGATCGAGCTGGGCAAGGCCGTCGGTGACGAGTTGCAGCGCCAACTGCGGCCGGCCGCGGTGAGCCTCGATCAGTGCCCGGCCATTCCGATTGAACACGGTGAAGAAACTGCGCTCCTTGGCATTCGGCACCAGGCTCGACATCGCAATGGCCTGGTTGATCCAACCCAGTGCTATCTCGTGATCGCGGCGCTCGGGTGCCAGGTGCCGGGTGTACAGCATCGCCTCGGCGTAGGCCACCCGGCGATGAATCGCCGGGTCTTCGGTGCACGCTCGCGCCTCGTGGCAGATCGCCTCGGCCTCGTCACCTCGACCGATCGCCGACAGGGCGGTGGGCAGCTTGGCGGTGAACTGCCATCGCAGCGTGGGTTCGACCTCCCAGTCGGCCAGTGCGCGTCCCTGCTCGCAGAGCTCGATGGTGGCGTCGTAGAAGCCCATGAGCATGGTGTGCTCCATGGCCGCATCGATGGCCGCTACCCCAGCGCCGAGCGGATCGTTGCCCCGGGATCGGTGCCAGGGGATGGCGCCCAGCGTGAGCGAGAACTCACCGGTGGCTGCCAGCGAGTCGGCGCGCGCGTCATGCAGCGCGGCCCGCGCTCCCGGACTCATCGCCTGGTAACCGGCGGCCACCGCTGGCCGGTCATCAGTGCCGTCGCTCTCGACGAAGATCCGTCCGAGTTCACCGGGATCCGCGGTGCTCAGCGGGCTGGCCACCGCATCCGGCGCCGTGATCGGCTGGCACCAGCGCGAGAGGGCAACGTCGAGCTTTCCGAACGGCGGATGGCTGGCGCCGAACTTGGCCAGTTCCGCCGGGGTGATCGTGCCGAACGCCGGCGTGCCGGCCAGCACGATGGTCAGCAGCGAGGCATCGATGCGACGCAGCAGGACCGCCAGCACCTCCTGGTCTGTGTAGTCGGCTTCCTGGATGTCGTCGATCACCAGTGCGCCGCCCTCGTCACCGGAACGCTGCAGGTAGGCCGCCAGGAACTCGACAACTCCGTGCGCGAACCGCAGGGTCCGCAGGCCGGAATAGAACCGCGTGCGCTCAGCCGCCACGGCCAGCGAGGTCAGCGTCTCCTGGGTGGCCTCGACCGTTGCCTGCAGCTCTGGAGCGATGCTGAGGATCTCGATCTGGTGCTCGGCGACCAGGTCGGGCCAATGCCGGGCGGCGGTCGGCACGATGGCGCGCAGCATCCTGCCGACTGCGGTGTACGGTCCGCGCAGGCGCCGATGGGCCGAGATGGGATCCAGCCAACGGGACGGCAACGGCAGCGTTTCGATAGCGGCGAGCCGTGCCGCACGGCTGTTCCCGGCGACGAAGTAGTGGTGGCCCTCGGACACGATGAGCTCCTTCGGATGTCAAGCTAGGCGGGGGCGGGTTCCGGCGGGCTGGCCGCCGCTGGGCCGCTGCGCTCGCGCAGGTACAGAATCGCGGCAACGACCAGTTGTCCGGTGGTCAAGCTGAGTAACGCGGTGCTGTCCACGATCGAGGCGAGGTTGCGATGATGGTGCTGCGCAAGCGCCCAGAAGGCATTGGCGAATAGCCGATACGTGGCCGGCAACACCGCGAACAGCATGGATCCGAGGCAGGCGGTGTAACCAGCGAGAATCAACCACGAATACCACTTAGCCACGAGATTGTCGCGCGTGTGCCAGCTGGCCGGATCGTATTTCGGTATTCTCCGCAATATCTGATCGAACCTGTTGCGCAACTGCTGTTTCGCAGTGGTCTGCAGATCGATGCAGCCGAAGACGGTTACAACCAGGTAGTAGATATCGGTTTGCAAGAAGAACCACAACTGCCACAGCAACCTGATGCCGGTCGCATAGCCAACAGCCAGGCAGTACCGAGTTGCCAGGCCGAACGACCCCCCGTCCCCTCGGAGCAGATCAGCCGCCAGGGTCAAGCTTGCCAATATCGCCAGGTCGGTAAGCATTCCCGCCACAATGGGAAGGTAACGTTTCGCCCGGGGCACTGACACGAGCCCGTTCATGGTGGTCTGAAAGACCAGGAAATAGAGTCGCCGACCGATCGATAGCCGGGAGCGCAAGCCAAGTCGCCTGGCTGCCAGTGCATGGGCGGTTTCATGCAGCAAGATCAGCGGAAGTTGTGTAAGGAAAAGCGCTATTACTACGAGCGACATGTAATGCGTGAAGAACAGGTTCTGCGGATGCGGCAGAAGCCGCGGTGTTCGAATGCTCACCACCAGCCAGGCGGCAAGCAGTAGGCAATAGCAGGTCGCACCGATCGGGCTGAAGACCCAGCTACCGAGACGTTGCCAGCGCACCGGTGCCGGTGCGACCACGGGTTCGTCCGGTTGCCTGAGGAAGCCCAACTCGGCAAGGTCCGTCACGAAGGTGCGGACGTCGATGTGTTCGCCATAGGTCCTGACATACCAGTCCGCGGCCTCCTGGATGGAGGCACCGTCGTTCAACTGGCGGAGCAGGGCCGCCGCGTCGGCCGGCAGCACTATGTAATCGTCTTGATCCGGCCGGCCCACCGTGACCTCGCCGCCGTCCTCGAGATACGTCAGCGGCGGGAATTCGAGTCGTTCCTGGAGCGCTACCGGACCGGTGCCGGCGGTTTCGATCCGAGCCGAGTTGTCCATCAGGGCCATTACCCTTCGAGCCGGTACAGAAGGTGCCGATGGCGGGCCGCTATCCAAGCCCGCCATCGGCGCTTGCATCACGCGAGATCGCAGCCGGGTACGTACAGCGGGGTGGCGGCGCTGGTCAGCCGGACTGTGCCGGCCTTACGAATGGTGACCTTCTTCATGATTTCACCTCCATTCCTTATTGCATTGCACTTCGCATCCGGCCCATCGAAATCCCCCCTTTCGATGGGGGACAGTTGAATACACCGGAGAAAAGGCACCTGACACGAAAATGGCACGACCTTGCCGTGCCAGGAATTGTTTGAGGCCGAGCCCTAAGCGGCCGGCAGGAATATCATGCGGGCATCATCGGCGGATCGAATTCCGCCACCAGCCCGGGCGGCACACTCGCTCCGTGCTGATTCGCAGAATTAGTCGGGGCAGCACAATCCGGTGGCGGTACTTACTGGTGCAGGTTGCGGGCTGGCAGCGCTCGCGGCGGGAAGTATCGCAGCGGCCACTGCTACGGCGACCATTACTAAGCGCACGACGACAACGCGTGACGTAAGAAGGCGCATGGGATCACCTTTCATGAGGGGAGGTTGTGGCGTTTCATGGTCAACTCGGACTAACGTGGTAGAATGATGTTTACACTAGTCAAGTTAGTGAGTCAATAGGAGTCTAGTGGCCTTCGGTGAGCAACTTCGCGCCCTTCGGCTGGCGCGGCAGATGACCCAGGCGGAGCTGGCCGGCGATGCCTTGTCGGTCAGCTACATCTCCCTTCTCGAGTCGAATCGACGACAACCGACCAGGGAGACGGTGGAGATCCTCGCCAGAAGCCCTGGGTTGCCAACCGGCTGTCCTGGAGGGGCGCGCGCCGGAGGGCAGCAGCCCGGCGGCCCTTGCCGTCCGGCACGCCGACTTGAGCCTGGAAGTCGGTCGGGCGCCCGAGGCCCGCGAGGGCTACCAGAAGGCACTGGCTGTCGCCTCCGACGATCCGATGCTGCGCATGCGGGCCATGGTGGGCCTGGCCAGGGCGTTGCAAGGGGAGGGGCGACTGACCGAGGCAGTCGAGATGTTCGAGACTTGCATGCGATCCGGCCTGCTGGATCCCGCTCATTCGGTCTCCCTGACGGCCGCCCAGGGATGGTGCCGGTGCCTTTACGAGCTGGGCGAGCTGTACCGGGCGATCGAGGTCGGAACCCGTGCCCTGGAGGAGTTGGAGAACCTGGGCGCCGAGGATTCCGAGCAGTCCATCCAGTTGCTTGCCACCGTGGCCGCCGCCTGGCTGGAACTCGGTGAGCTGCGCCAGGCGGACAACCTGCTCCGGGAAGGCATGGATCGGTCCAGCCGGGTGAAGTCACCGCTTGCCCGGGGCGCCATCATCTGGAACGCAAGCGCCGTGGCCGCTGAGCATGGACGGTACCTGGAGGCGCTGGAGCTGGCAGACGAAGCGCTGGCGGCATATCGCCACGGGTTGGATCCGCGAGCACTGGGCATGTTGCTGACCCTCCGCGGCCACTTTCTGCAGCGCACCGACCCACCCCGGCTGACCGAGGCGTTGACCACGCTGAACGAGGCGCTGACCGTGCTGTCCGGAGCGGATACGTTGCAACGGGCAGTCGCCACCCTTGAGTTCTCCCGCGTCTACCTGGCCCTGGACGACATCGACGCGGCGATATCCGCGGCCGAACGAGCCCGGGAGCTGCTGACGTCAACGGCCCGGCTGGAGTACGCGCGGGCGACTGTGGCTCTGGCCGCCGCGACCAATGCTCGCGGCGAGTTCGAACCTGCCAAGCAGCTGTTCGCCGAAGCTGCGACAACCTTGGCAGCAATGGGTGCCGGCCGGGCGGCGGCCCGGGCCTGGGTGGAGCTGGCCACCACGCTGGCCGATCGAGGCGATCTGGCGGGCGCGGTGTCGGCGTTCACCGAGAGCGCAAGGGCGCTGAGTCTGCTCGATGGTCCACGCCGGCCGGCGGCAGAAGGCAGCCGGGCAGAAGGCAGCCCGACAGAAGGCAGCCCGACAGAGGGCAGCCGGGCAGAAGGCAGCCGGGCAGAGGGCAGCCGGGCGGGGGGCACCGTCGAGCCGCTGAGTTCGCCGAGCCGCCGCGGGCGCAGCGATCCGACGTAGGCTCGAAAGCATGGAGCTGCCCGGGTTGACCGCCGTGCGCACCCGGATCGGCAGCGCGCTGTTCGAGAAGGTGGCCGGTGCCGAGGGACCACAGCGGCGCGATCGCATTCACTACACCGCGGGGGAGCGCTGGTTCGGCGAGGACCGGCCGATCCGGCTGGTGCATGCCGACGCGGCGATGTTCGTCGGCGGATTGCGTGCGCTGCTGCTGCAGTCGCTGCACCCGCTGGCGATGGCCGCGGTGGCCGGCCACTCCGGCTTCAAGGGCGACCCCTGGGGGCGGCTTCAGCGCACCAGCCACTTCCTGGCGGCAACCACCTACGGCACCGCCGCGGACGCCGAGGCGATGGTGCGCCGGGTCCAGGCGATCCACCGCCGGGTGACCGGCATCGCGGCGGACGGCCGTCCCTACTCCGCCGCCGATGAGCACCTGCTGCGCTGGGTGCACGTGGCCGAGGTGGACAGCTTCCTGCTGACCTACCAGCGCTACGGCCGGCGGCCGCTGGACCAGGCCGGCCGGGACGGCTACGTGGCGGACATGGCCCGGGTCGCCACCGCACTGGGCGTGCGCAAGCCCCCGGCCACCGAGGCCGAGCTGCGCAGCCAGCTGGACGCCTACCGGCCGGAACTGGCGGGCACCGCGGCCGCCCGGGATGCCGCTCGGTTCATGCTGTTGCAGCCGCCGTTGCCGCTGCCGGTGCGGGCGCCGTACGCGGTGCTGGCCGCAGCCGCCGTCGGATCGCTGCCGCGCTGGGCCCGCTGGCCGCTGCGGCTGCCGTACCTGCCGGTCGCCGAGGCCACCGTGGTGCGGCTGGCCGGCGACGGCCTGGTCCGGGCTATTCGGTGGGCGATGACCCCACCGCCGACCCCCGCAGCCGCCTGAGCCCAAGTTGCCTGAGCCCGCAGCCGCCTGAGCCCGCAGCCGCCTGAGCCCTAAGTTGCCTGAGCCGGAAGCCGCCTGAGCCGGGTCCGGGAACCCCCGAACTTACTTGTTGGGGTTGGTGATCTCCTGGCAGTGCCGCTTGGTCGCCGGGTCGTGCGGGGTGACGTGCACGCCGAAGAAGCTCGCGTCGCACTTCTTGGCGGCATCGGCCACCTGATGACGCTGCTGCCAGGCCACGATGGCCAGCGCGATCATCAGCACGACGATGATGGCCCGCACCAGCAGCTTGCCGATCAGGACGAGCAGCAGCAGGCCGATCACGATGACCGCCACGATCACCCCGATGCCCACGTTGCTCGCCTGGCTGGTGTCCAGCGCTAAGACGTCCATGGCGATGAAGGCTAGACGATGGCCGACGATCCGGCCGGCATCCGGCTGCTTGGCTAGACTCGGAAGGGTTCAGCCGAGCTGAACCGCCGATGCCGAACGACCAGGAGGCCTGCCGACCGTGACCACGCCAGAGCGAGGGCTCGGCACTCCCCCGTCGCTGGCAGCAGGCACGCTGCGCATCGTCGCGCTCGGCGGCATCAGCGAGATCGGCCGCAACATGACGATGTTCGAGTCGAAATTCGATTCGGGCGCCGGTTCCCGCTTGCTGGTGGTCGACTGCGGCATGCTGCTGGGCAAGACCAACGCGCCGGGGGTGGATCTCGGGCTGCCGGACTGGTCGGCCTACGCCGACCGGCTGGCCGACATCGACGCGATCGTGCTGACCCACGGGCACGAGGATCACATCGGCGCGCTGCCCTACCTGCTGCGGTCCCGGCCTGACATCCCGCTGATCGGCTCGCGGCTCACCCTGTCGCTGGTCGCCGCCAAGCTGGAGCAGCACCGGCTGCGCCCGGAACTGCGCTACGTCCGCGAGGGCGACCGGATCACCGCCGGCGGCTGGGATCTGCAGTTCTACGCGGTCAGCCACTCAATCCCGGACGCGCTGGCGGTGGCGCTGCGCACGCCGGGCGGCACCATCCTGCACACCGGTGACTTCAAGATGGACCAGACGCCGCTGGACGGCCGGCTGACCGACCTGCCGGGCTTCTCCCGGCTGGGCGACGAGGGGGTGGACCTGCTGCTGGCCGACTCCACCAACGCCGAGGTGCCGGGCTTCATCCCGAGCGAGCGCGAGGTCGGCAAGGTGGTTGCCGACGTGATCACCCGGGCTACCGGACGCATCATCGTGGCCTGCTTCGCCAGCCACGTGCACCGGGTGCAGCAGGTGCTGGACGCCGCGGTGGAGTGCGAGCGGCACGTGTCGCTGGTCGGCCGGTCGATGATCCGCAACATGCAGATCGCCCGCGACCTCGGCCTGCTCAAGGTGCCGGACGGCGTGCTGGTGGACCTCAACGACGCCGAGGCGATGCCGTCCAACCGGGTGGTGCTGATCTGCACCGGCTCGCAGGGTGAGCCGCTGTCCGCGCTGTCCCGGATGGCCAATCGCGAGCACCCGACCATCCGGATCGTCTCCGACGACACCATCCTGCTGGCCTCCTCGCTGATCCCGGGCAACGAGAACTCGGTGTTCAACGTGATCAACGGGCTGTCGCGGATGGGTGCCAGCGTGGTGCACCGGTCCACCGCGCTGGTGCACGTGTCCGGGCACGCGCCGGCCGGCGAGCTTCGCTACCTGCTCAACGCGGTGCGGCCGAGGAACCTGATGCCGGTGCATGGCGAGTGGCGGCATCTGCGGGCGCAGGCCGCGATCGCCCGCTCGACCGGGATGGACGATCGGCAGATCATGCTCGCCGAGAACGGCGTGGTGGTCGATCTGGCTGGCGGCCGGGCCGAGATCGTCGGGCAAATCGACATCGACAACGTCTACGTGGACGGCCTGCAGGTCGGCGACATCGGCGACCAGGTGATCAAGCAGCGCCAGATCCTCGGTGACGAGGGCTTCGTCTCGATCCTGGTCGCGGTGGACCTGAACGCAGGCAAGGTGGTCTACGGGCCGGAGCTCACCGCCCGTGGCTTCACCGACGATCCGGAGGCGCTGGAACCGATCCGGATGGAGCTGATCGCGACCGTCGAGCAGTCGGTGGTGGACGGCGTCCGGGACGCCGACGCGCTGGCGCACATCGTCCGGCGCACGGTGGGCCGCTGGGTGGACAAGACGTACCGGCGCCGGCCGATGCTGATGCCGATGGTGATCGAGGTGTGACGGTGTCCTCAAACACGACTACGTTCCTGACCCCGGGCCGGATCTCGCCGATGCTCTCGGCCGGCTCGGTCGTCCCGCCGCCGTACGTGGACCGGGCCGGCCAGCCGACCGGCGCGCCGTGGGATTTGGAGGATCCGCAGCCGAAGGACCCCGAGACGGTGGAGCGGATGCGGGTGGCCGGCCGGATCGCGGCCAGTGCCTTGCTCGAGGTCGGCCGGCAGGTCGCCCCCGGCGTCACCACCGACGAGCTGGACCGGATCGGCCACGAGTTCCTGCTCGACCACGGCGCTTACCCGTCCACCCTGGGCTACAAGGGATTTCCCAAGTCACTGTGCAGTTCGGTGAACGAGGTGATCTGCCACGGCATCCCGGACGACCGGCCGCTGGCCGAGGGGGACGTGATCAAGCTCGACATCACCGCTTACATCGATGGCGTGCACGGCGACACCTGCGGCACCTTCTTCGCCGGCGAGCCCAGCGAGCAGGTGCGGCTGCTGTCCGAACGCACCCATGAGGCGATGATGCGCGGCATCCGGGCGGTCCGGCCGGGGCGGCCGATTAACGTGATCGGCCGGGTGATCGAGTCCTACGCCAAGCGGTTCGGCTACGGCGTGATCCGGGATTTCACCGGCCACGGCGTTGGCCAGTCGTTCCACACCAAGCCGACCATCTTTCCCTACGACGAGCCGCGCGCGGTCCGGCTGATCGAGCCGGGCATGACGTTCACCGTGGAGCCGATGCTCACCCTGGGCGGCTACGACTGGGAGATGTGGGCCGACGGCTGGACGGTGGTCACTCGGGACAAGTCCTGGGTGGCGCAGTGGGAGCACAGCGTGCACGTGACCGAGGACGGCGCGGAGATCCTGACCCAGGCGGGCTGAACCGCCCCTGGCCGACCAGCTTTGACAGCGTTAAGTAACTATCTGACTACAGAAAGTTATTAAACTTCACCTCACACCTGTCAAATCGATGTATGGTCCTCTCCGACTTGTCGTAGAGAGGGATACATGTTCACCATGGCCACGTTCGTCGCTTTGGCGCCGGACCAGCAGTATCTGCAGTCAGTACAGGAGATCACCGGGTACAACCAGGTGATCACCGGCCAGTCGGTGCCGCCGAACCTGCCGCCGGCCGGCCAGATCAGCCAGGCCGCCACCGCGCTGACCACCGCCCGGCAGGTGTCGATGACCTGGTTCAACCAGGTGTATCCGGCCTGCCTGAACCTGCCGCAGAACATCACCAGCCAGTCCGGTTCGATCACCGCGGCGTTGCAGGAGCTAACCAACCTGGCCGGCCAGCTCGCCGCCGACCCCGGCAACCAGCAGCTGTCCCAGGCGGTCGCCAACACCGCCGGCCAGCTCGCCGGCGAGGTCGGCACACTGCAGAGCGGCTGCGCCGGGCTCGGCACCACGCTGAGCCAGTACGCCGCCTCGCTGCAGTCAGCGGCCGGCGGATTGAACGCCTCGATGGGCGGCCTGCAGTCGCTGATCCAGCTGCTCAACGCCCAGCTGTGCCAGGACATCGGCCACCTGAACTCACTCGAACACGCCACCTGCCCCAACCAGGGCGACATCAACGCCGCCGAGGGCGTGGTGCAGCAGGATCAGCAGTCGCTGCAGGCCACCGCGATGTTCGCGAACCAGATCAACTCCTGCGGCCAGTCGGCCGGCGGGGCGCTCGCCGGCCTCAGCTACCTGGCCGGCACCTGGAACCAGCTGGCGGCCCAGGCGGGCGCCGCGTACCAGGCGCTGCAGTCGGTCAGCGGACAACCCGCCGTGGTCGTCCAGCTGGATCTGCAGCAGGCCAGCGCCGCCTGGCAGAGCCTGCTCAACCGGCTGTCCTCGATCACCACCCAGGCCGCCGCCCAAGCGGTCGCTTAGCTTCCCCCCTTTCCCCGCTGCCCGCCGTCGGCGGGCGTCTTTCCCAACCCCCGAAGGAGAAATACCCCATGCAACTCGCCGCCATCGTGGCTGCCGCCCCCACCCAGCAGGCGCTGCTGGACTACCAGAACTCCTGCGCCACGGTCAACCAGTACGCCTACGCGATCACCAACACCAGCCTGCCGGTGCTGAACCAGCCGCCAGCCAACTACGGCGACTTCGCCACCGAGTTCGCACCGGCCAAGGCGCACTGCCTGGAGTGGACGACCGGCATCTTCCCGACCATGCTGTCCTTCCCCGTCACCATCGTGAATCAGGCCGCGGACCTGTTCAACATGGAAGACACCATGGCCAGCGCCTGGCTGGACCAGCTGATCGCCAACCCGAACGACGCCAACGCCAAGCAGGGCCTGAGCAAGGCGCTGACCGTCATGCAGTCCATCGTGAGCACCCAGCTGACCACCGCGCAGGGCCTGCTGACCTCGATGAACACCTTCTCCACCGACATCAGCGCCGACGCCACCACGCTGAACACCATTGCCGGGCAGGCACTGGCGGCGGCCGGCGCGGATGAGCAGACGATCAAGAACCTGAACGCCGACATCGCCAGCCTGAAGGACCAGATCAACACGCTGAACACCCTGCTGACGCTGTCCGAGATCGGCATCGGGCTGTCCATCTTCGTCGGCCTGATCGGCGCCGTCTGCTGCGTCATCCCGGGCGCCCAGGGCGTCGGCATCGGGCTGATCGTGGTGGCGGTGGCCGGCGAGGCGGCCTCCATCACCGGGACCGTGCTGCTGAACAAGGAGATCGCCGCCAAGAACGAGGCGATCCAGGAGGACCAGCAGCAGATCACCCAGCTGAACCAGGACATCGTGGCGCTGCAGGCGGTCAACTCGCAGTTCCAGTGGCTGGAGACGGCCAACCTGGCCACCCAGCAGGCCATCCAGACCGTCATCCAGATGTGGCAGGACCTGAGCGACGAGCTGAACACGGTGCAGACCGACCTGGCCACCGTCGGAACCGACGCCACCAGCGCGCAGTACCAGCAGGCGCAGGACGACCTGACCGCGGCCGCCGCGGCCTGGCAGGACGTCGTCGAGTTCGCCCAGGCGCTGGCCGGCGTGAACTACCAGTGGCAGGACAGCTCGGGCAACTGGCACAGCTACACCAGCCAGCCGGCCGGGGCCGACCAGGCCACCGTCGCGATGCTGCCGAGCAACCAGACCGCGGCTGCGTAGGCCGTGTCCGTCAGCTCTGACACTTCGGCTCCGACCGATCTGTCCCCGGCCCAGCAGCAGGCGCTGCTGGACTACGTCAACGCTTGCGCCGCGGTGACCAGCTACGCCACCGCGGTGGCCCAGACCCAGCTGCCGAGCCTGGTGTTCACCCCGGACTGGTACGCCGACTACGTCACCAGCTTCGAGCAGGCCCAGGCACACGCGCTGACCTGGCTGAACGGGCTGTTGCCGGAGATCAGCGGGTTGCCGCCGGCGGTGATCGACGCCGACCCGCTGGTGCAGCAACGGCTCGACGCGGTGAATGCCACGCTGAGCCAGCTGGCCGCCGATCCGTCCGACCCGGCGCTCACCGAGGCGGCGCTGGCGGCGCTGACCGGGCTGCAGAGCATCCTGCTGCCGGTGCAGCAGGCGCTGGACAACCTGGATCGGTACCTGGGCGATTTCGTCACCGAACTCGGCACCGACCTGGCCACGCTGCAGTCGATGGCCACGGCGGCCAGCGGCGCGGCCGGCGCCGATCAGGCCGAGGTGGCCAAGCTGAACGGCATCATCGCCCAGTTGCGGGAGGACATCGCCACCCGCGAGGAGATCGCCAGCCTGGAGAACATGCTGAAGGGCGACCTGGTGATCTTCGTGGTGGTGGTCGCCGCGACCATCGGCTGGTTCGCCGGGCCGATCATCGACGGCCTGCTCGGCATGGCGCTGATGGGCACGGCGGCCGGGATCGGCAAGAAGGTCGCCTCCGAAGCCGACGTGACCGGGTATCAGGACGAGATCGGCAATGTGCAGAAGGAGATCTCCGCGGTCTCGGTGGAGGTGGCGGCCATCCAGTCCACCGTCGCCGGCTTCGACCAACTGGTGAACTCCGGCACCGACACCCAGCAGGCGCTGGCCGAGGTGACCGGGAACTGGACGGCCGATGAGGGCCAGATCGATGCGGTGCTGGCGGATCTGCGCAACGCGCAGGCCGACGTCAGCGCCGGGCAGGTGGCCGACGCGCAGGCCGCGATGACCGAGTTGGCCAGCGAGTGGGCAGCGCTGGTGGCTGCCATGCAGGTGCTGGCCGGGGTCAGCGTGCAGGCGGCCAGCCAGCCGGTGCCGATCGCTCAGAGCTGAGCCGGCTCAGTTTCAGCGCGGCACTCCAGTCGCTCACCCGGCCACGTAGCCTGGCCGGGTGAGCGATGCTGATGTGATCGTGGTGGGCGCCGGGCTGGCCGGCCTGGTCGCCACCGCGGAGCTGGCCGATGCCGGCCGGCGGGTGATCCTGCTCGACCAGGAGCCGGAGCAGAGCCTCGGCGGCCAGGCGTTCTGGTCGTTCGGCGGCCTGTTCCTGGTCAACTCACCCGAGCAGCGGCGCTGCCGGATCCGGGACTCGGTGGAGCTGGCCCGGCAGGACTGGCTGGGCACCGCCGGCTTCGACCGGGCCGAGGATCACTGGCCGCGCCAGTGGGCCGAGGCCTACGTCGATTTCGCGGCCGGTGAGAAGCGTTCCTGGTTGCACGGCATGGGCGTCCGGTTCTTTCCGATCGTCGGGTGGGCCGAGCGTGGCGGGTACCTGGCCACCGGGCATGGCAACTCGGTACCGCGCTTCCACGTCACCTGGGGCACCGGGCCGGGGTTGCTCGCGCCGTTCGTACGGCGGGTGCGCGAGGCCGAGGCGGCCGGCCGGGTGCGGCTGCTGTTCCGGCACCGGGTGGATTCGCTGACCAGCACCGGCGGTACTCCGGATGGCGTGCGCGGTTCGATGCTGGCGCCGAGCGGGGTGGAGCGCGGCCGACCCAGTTCACGTATCGAGGTCGGCGAGTTTGCCCTGTCCGCGCAGGCGATTGTGGTGACAGCCGGTGGCATCGGGGGAAACCACGAGCTGGTACGGCGGAACTGGCCGGCCCGGTTGGGGCCGCCACCGCAGCGGATGGTGGCCGGGGTGCCGGCGCACGTCGATGGCCGGATGCTGCAGATCGTGCGGGATGCCGGCGGCAGCATCATCAACCCGGATCGGATGTGGCACTACACCGAGGGCCTGCGGAACTTCGCGCCGATCTGGGAGAACCACGGCATCCGGATCCTGCCCGGTCCGTCGTCGCTGTGGTTCGACGCGCTCGGACGGCGGCTGCCGGCGCCACTGTTCCCCGGCTTCGACACGCTGGGCACGCTCGAGCATCTGGGCCAGACCGGCTACGACTACAGCTGGTTCGTGCTGAACCAGCGGATCATCGGCAAGGAGTTCACGCTGTCGGGTTCGGAGCAGAACCCGGATCTGACCGGCAAATCGGTGCGCGGCGTGCTGAGCCGGGGCCGGGGTGGCGCGCCGGCGCCGATCGCAGCGTTCCAGCAGCGCGGGGCCGACTTTGTCACCGCGACCACGCTGCGGGAGCTGGTGGCTGGCATGAACTCGCTGGCCGGCTCCGACCTGATCGATCTTGCCTCGCTGGAAAGGGAAATCATCGCCAGGGACAGGGAGATCGACAACCCGTACGGCAAGGATCTGCAGGTTGGCGCGATCCATGGCGCGCGGCGGTACCTGGGTGACCGGCTGATCCGGGTGGCTGCCCCGCACCGGATCCTGGATCCGGCAGCCGGCCCACTCATCGCGGTGCGGCTGAACATCCTGACCCGCAAGACGCTGGGTGGGCTGGAGACGGATCTGGACGGCCGGGTGCTGCGGCCGGGCGGTTCGGTGCTGGAGAACGTGTACGCCGCTGGCGAGGTGAGCGGCTTCGGCGGCGGTGGCATGCACGGCTACCGGTCGCTGGAGGGCAGCTTCCTCGGTGGCTGCCTGTTCTCCGGTCGTGTGGCCGGACGGGCCGCGGCGGCCGCAACCGCCTGATGTTGGGCTATCCCAGGCGGCCAGACCGACTGGCCCAGCAGTCATGTGATTACGCCGGACCAGCCGGCGATCGCGAACACGCAGCCGAGCACGACATAGCAGGCGCCGAGCAGGCGGTATCGACGCGCTGTCCATCGACCGCCAGGGATACTCACGCGGCCGGACCGCACGGCGTCTGCGAACCTCTCCATCGCAACAGCCGAGCTGTTGACGTTGCTGAGCAGGACCAGGCCAAGGGCCGCAGTCGAAGCACCAAAGGCTCCGACCACCACATCACGAGCTCCGGCTGCGCCGAACATGTTGCAGATGATGGTCGCGAAGAACAGCAGAACGAACGCGGACATGGTGATCAACAGCGGCACCGGCGCGGTTCGCACCGACGCCCACACCCGGCTACCCCATGACGACGACGCCTCGGCCACGAACCCATGGTGGCCGAGGCGTTGGCCTTTCATCTCGCCGGGGTTGTTCAGACGCCATCTCGCCTGCCTCGCAACATCGATCGCCGACGCGCACCAGAACCTCAGCTTCGTTGATCCACTATTGCGTCCGCGTCGGCTGTCAGCGCGGTGAGGATGCGGGCCAGGATCGCCAGTTCTTCATTGGACAAGCGCGCGAACATCTCCGGCGGCTCGTCCAGGATTCGCTTAGCCACCCCAGCCGCCCGGCGACCGGCGGCGGTCAGGCTGACCACCTTGACCCGACGGTCGTCCGGATCGGGGCTGCGCCGCACCAGCTGGCGCCGTTCGAGGTCGTCCACCACCACCGTCGTGTACGGCGCGTCGGTAGCGATCCCGGCCGCGAGCTCCCGCATGGTCAGCGAGCCACCGGCCAGGTGCAGCAACGCCTTGGCCCGGATGAAGCTCAGCTGCAGCCGCTCGGCCACCTGCGCCCGCCGGTCGTGCCGGTCCAGCACCAGGGTGCGCATGGCGGTCCAGGCCTGCGCGGCGTCGTCCGAGCGGCTCATGAGACACGCAGCTGGGGTTCGGGCGCCGCCGGCAACTGGCGGGCCACCGAGTCGGCGGTGGCCTCCGCCCGCCGGGTGGTGCTCACCGCGCCGAGCACCAGCACGGCCACGCCGGCACCGGCGATCAACCACCACGCCAGGTGGCTGGACTTCGAGAACTGGCCGGCAAACGTAGCCGCCGACCCACTGTTCACCACCGAGCCGATGATGGCGACGCCGAGCGCATTGCCTACCTGCCGGCTGGTGGACGCCACCGCGGCGGCCACCCCGGCCTGGTCGCGCGGCATGCCGGACACCGCGGTGTTGGTGACCGGCGCATTGACCGCGCCGAACCCGACGCCGCAGATCACCAGATCCGCGATCAGCCAGCCGTAACTCGTGCCGTCCGTCAGCCCGGTCATTGCCAGGCCGGTGAGGGCCATCGCGATGCCCGCCACGAACAACGGCAGTCGCGGTCCGCGGCTGCCCACGATCCGTCCGGAGATCGGAGCGAGCACCGCCACCATGATCGCCTGCGGCAGCAGGAACAGGCCGGCGTCGAGCGCATCCAGGCCCCGCACGTCCTGCAGGTACAGCGGATAGAGGAACAGGATGCCGGAGAACGCGCCGAACGCGCACACTGCGATCACGGTGGCACCGGTGAACGGAATGCTGCGGAAGAACCGGAGTTCGATCAATGGATCGGTGCGGCGCGGCTCGTACAGCAACAGTCCGGTCAGCGCCGCGGCGGCCACCACCAGCATCAGCACGGTACGGCTGGACAGCCAGCCGACCTGCGGGGCATGGATGATCGCGTAGGTCAGGCTGGCCAGCACGCCGATCACCAGCACCTGGCCAATCGGGTCCACCCGGCGGGCACGCGGCGCCCGGGATTCCGGCACGAAGATCGCGGCTAGCACGCAGGCGACGACGCCGATCGGCACGTTCACCCAGAAGATCGCCCGCCAGCCGATGGTCTCGGTCAGCAGCCCGCCCAGGATCGGTCCCACGCCCAGGCTGATGCCGACCACGCCGCCCCAGACCCCGATGGCCTGGGCGCGTTCCCTCGGATCGGTGAATACGTTGGTGATGATGGACATCGCCACCGGATTGAGCATCGATCCACCGATCGCCTGCACCGCCCGGAACGCCACCAGCCAACCGAGGCCGGGAGCCACGCTGCACAGCAGCGAGCCGAGGGTGAACAGCACCAGGCCGGTCTGGAACGTGCGCCGCCGGCCGAGCCGGTCCGCCGTCGAGCCGGACAGGATCAGCAGGCTGGCCAGCACCAGCGTGTACGCATCCACCGTCCACTGCAGCCCCTCGACCGATGCGCTGAGATCGCGGCGGATGGACGGCAGCGCCACCGTGACGATGGTGTTGTCCATCCCCACGATGAGCAGGCTCATGCAGCAGATCGCCAACACCAGCAGCCGGCGGCGCCGGGAGAGTTCGGTCATGGCACTTCCAGTACTCGTTGTACGAACACAACTATTGTAGCTACAGAAATAGTTGGTGTTGGCGGAACTGTCGGAGCCTTCGATTAGCGTGGAAGGCTTGTGCATGGTTGGCTGAGATTCTCCTTTTAACTATTGGCTAATCTTCATTGACTCTGACCACCTGACGGCATTAGAATCGAACACGTGAACGAGTTTAACTCCAGCCTCAGCGATGGCGAGCTGCTGACGTCCGTGCGGGCCGAGCATCCGGCGTTCCGGCTGGGTGCGGAGCTGGGCCGGATCGACCCTGCCGCGTTGTCGGCCGGTGAGCGGGTGGATCTGCTGGTGGTGTTGGAGGAGCAGCGACGCTGGTTCGAGGCCGCCCAGCTGCGGGTGTTGGCGGTGATGCAGGACCGCGACGACTCGCGGCTCGGGTTGGCTCAGGAGTCGGTGTCACTGGCCCTGCAACTGCCGCTGCGCACCGCTCAGGCCAGACTCGCGCAGGCACGCACGCTGGTCCGCGAACTGCCCAGGACCTTGTCGGCCGTCAGCAGTGGCGCCATCTCGAGCGAGCACGCCCGGGTGCTGGCCGAGGCACTGTGGCGACTACCCGACGACCCCGCCCTGGCACCGGCGCTGCAGGACGCGGTGCTGCCGCCGCTGCTGGACGGCCGCTGCATCACCGTGCCGCAACTGCGCCGCCAAGTCCGCCGCGCGGCCATCGCGCTGGACCCGGCCGGCGCCGAGCAACGCCACCAGCGAGCCCTCGCCGAGCGCACCGTCGGCTACCTGCCGGGTGAGGATGGCATGGCCAGCCTGCCGGTGGTTCTCGGCGCACCCGAGGCCCAGCTGATCTACAGCCGGCTCACCGCCGCCGCCACCCTGCTACCGGCCTCCGACCCCCGCACCATGGACCAGAAACGCGCCGACCTCCTCGTCGACGCCGTCCTCTCCGGGCTGCCCACCGACGGGCTGCCCGTCCTGCAGGGGCGCCGACCCGCCATCCACGTCACGGTCTCGGCGGACACCCTGCTCAACCTCGACGACCAACCCGGCCACCTCACCGGTTACGGCCCCATCACCGCCCACACCGCCCGCCGACTCGCCGCCGACACCTCCGGCACCTGGCGCCGACTCCTCACCGACCCCGACACCGGCGTCCTGCTCGACATCAGCGCCCAGAAATACCGACCCCCACAACGACTCCGCGACTTCGTGAGTGCCCGCGACGACGTGTGCGCCTTTCCCACCTGCAACCAACCCGGCTACCGCTGCGAATACGAGCACACCACCCCCTACCACCAGGGCGGATCGACCTGCCGCCGCAACGGCGCACTAGCCTGCCGACGACACAACCAATGCAAACACGACACCGGCTGGAACTACCGGCACAACCCCGACGGCTCATTCACCTGGTCGACCCACACCGGCCACACCTACACCAGTGCCCCCGCCATCCGCTGGGCCAGCAAGCTCGACCAGCCCTCACCACTCGGACCAACACCCGCACCCACCCTCGAACAACTGCGAGCCGAAGAGGATCGGGCATACCGCCAACTCATCCGTCGCTGGCAGGCCGAACGCGACAACGCCCGCCAGCGCAGCGACACCCATCGAGCCGCCACCGCCCTCCAGGCCCTCACCCAAGCCGGCCGCGACCGGCGTCGCCAACTCACCTATCGTCGCAGCCCCGACCGCCCGCCCTTCTGAGCTACCGGCCTTCTACCGGCCTGCTGCCAGCGGCGAACTGCAGGCACCCAGCCGAGAACCGGCAAGGCCGCTGGCAAGCGGTCAGCTCATGGCTGAACGGCGTGCTGCCGGATCCAGGCGTGCATGGCGATGCCGGCGGCGACTCCGGCATTGATCGAGCGGGTCGATCCGAACTGCGCGATGGACAGCGTCACCGAGGCAGCCGACCGGGCCTCGTCGGTCAGCCCCGGTCCTTCCTGGCCGAAGAGGAACAGCGCGCGTCGGGGCAGCTCCGCCGTCTCCAGCGGCACCGAGCCGGGCGTGTTGTCGATCGCCAGCACGGTATAGCCACCGGCGGCCGCGTAGTCCGCCACCTCAGCCACCGAGGACAGGTGCCGGACGTGCTGATAGCGATCGGTGACCATGGCACCGCGCCGGTTCCACCGCTTGCGTCCGACGATCAGCACCTCCCTGGCCAGGAAGGCATTCGCGGTGCGCACCACGGTGCCGATGTTGGCGTCGTGCTGCCAGTTCTCGATGGCCACCACGAACTCGTGGCGGCGGGTGTCCAGATCGGCGACGATCGCCTCGACGCTCCAGTAGCGGTACCGGTCGGTCACGTTGCGCCGGTCGCCGCCGGCCAGCAGCTGCTCGTCGTACTGCGATCCCCTCGGCCACGGCGGGGGATGCGGGCCCACGCCCACCGTCAGGTCCGGCGTGGCATCGCCCGTCAGGGCAGCCGGCGGATTCTGGTGCGCCCTCATTACCCGGCTCGTTCAGCTGAGCCCCAACTCGGCGAGCGAGAACGCCGCCCGGCACTCAACGCCGGCATCCCTGATCACCTCGACCCCGCCCCGGTCCACGATCATGGCCACGCCGACGACCTCCGCACCGGCCTCGCGCAGCGCCTCCACCGCGGTCAACGGGCTGGAACCGGTGGTGGAAGTGTCCTCCACCACCAACACCCGCCGGCCGGCCACCGACGGACCCTCGATCCGCTGCTGCATGCCGTGCTGCTTCTCCGCCTTGCGCACCACGAACGCATCCACCTTGCCCTCGCTGGCATGCATGATCGCGGTTGCCACCGGATCCGCTCCCAGGGTCAGGCCACCGACCGCCTCGTATGACCAATCGGCCGTCAGATCCAGCAGGATCCGGCCCACCAGCGGCGCCGCGCTGCGCTGCAGGGTGATCCGGCGCAGGTCGATGTAGTAGTCGGCCTTCCGTCCGGACGACAACGTGAACTCGCCATGGACCACGGCAAGTTCTGAGATCAGGGCGAGCAGCTCATCGCGGTCGGTCACGCCTGCCACCCTAGCGACGCCTACCGGTCGGCCATCAACCTGGCCACCAGCGGTCGGGGCAGCAGCTTCACCAGCGTCACGATGGCCCGGTACCGCTTGCTGGGCACGCTGATCACCTTGCCGGCCCGCGCATCGGCCAGGCCATCGGCGACCACCCGGTCGGCATCCAGCCACAGGAACGACGGCATGGCACTCATGTCCGCTTGCGCCCGGGCGTGGAACTCGGTATGCGTGAAGCCCGGGCAGATCGCGGTGACCCGGACCCCTTTGGCCTTCAGCAGGACGGCAATGCCCGCGCTGAACGCGGTCACCCACGCCTTGCTGGCCGCGTAGGTGGCCGCCCGGCCGCGCGGCAGGAAGCCGGCAACCGAGGAGACGTTGATGATCTCGCCACGGCCTCGCGCGCCCATCGCCTCCGCGGCCGCGCGGCTGAGCACCAGCACCGCGCGCACGTTCAGATCCAGCATTTGCAGCTCGCGCTCCAGCGCCGCCTTGCCGAACGCCTGGTACAGCCCGAACCCGGCGTTGTTCACCAGGGTGTCCACCGGCTTGTCCTCGGCCGAGATCCGGGCCGCCACCGTGGCACAGCCCTGCTCGGTCCCCAGATCGGCCGGCAGCACCTCGACCTCGATCGGGTACCGCTCCCGCAGCTGCGCCGCCGAGGCCTCCAGCCGTTCGGCATCCCGGGCGACCAGGATCAGGTTCCGGCCTTCGGCCGCCAGCCGCCGGACGAATGAGGCACCCAAACCGGCGCTAGCCCCGGTCACCAGGGCATAACCCGTCAGTGCATCACCCGTCACTGCGTCGCCCGACGCCCTCCCGTTCGACGGCGTGTCGTCCGATCTCGGCCCGGTCACCGGCCGGCCCTCGGCTGGCCGGCCTGCCTGGACTTGCCGCGCGGCGGTGTCCGCGGCGACGTCGGCTGGCTTGCGGGCGCTCCCCCGGACGACCGCCCCTCGGGCGGCCGGGCCGTGCCTGCGCCGGCGGCGGTGTCAGCGCCAGCGCCGGTGGTCGAGTCAGTCTCCGTGACCGGATCAGACGCGGTGGCGGTCGTTGCGCCGCCGCTGCCCGTCGCCTCGCCGGTCAACGGGGCACCGGCCGGCCGGACTCCCGGCCGGCCGCCAGCTACCGGCTGTCGTATCCCGGCGCCGAGCGGCCGGAACATGCCGCCGAACAGTCCGCGAGCCTGCCCACCGGCGGGTCGGAAGTAAGTGTTGGAATCCGGCAGGAACAGCAGCGCCAAGGCCGCGATCGCGCTCAAACCCACCAGCCCGGTCAGCATCCGGGCCAGGAAGTCGTGATACACGAAGAAGCCGGCCACCCGGTAGACATCCCGGCTGAGCAGGATGGCAACCGCCAGGTACAGCCAGCGAGCCCAGTTCCGGCCGTCCCGGATCAGCTTGATCAAGACAGCCACCACCACGATCATCACCACCGCGGTGACCAGCTGCTGACGCAGCCAGCTGTCCACGTTGTCGTGCAGCTGCTGCGCCGTCCAGTGCTTGTCCTGGTAGGTCTCAGCCAGCGATGTGCGCACGTCATCGCGCGCTCCGAACAGCGCCAACGACGCGGCCAGCGAGAGCACGCACCGGGCGATCAGGGCATAGACCGCGTAGTCGACGGTGGCCGGTCGGCTGGGTGCGCTGACCTCGGCGGTGGAGTTGTCACTCATCCTGGGCAGCGTACCGGCGCCTCAACCGTGCGGCGCCAGCCAGGAGCCGGCCGGCAGGTTGCGCAGGACTCCGTAGCCGAGCGCGATTCCGACCGTTGCCCAGCACAGCCAGACGGGAACCAGCCGTCCGGTGCCCCCTGCCAGCGCCCGACGCAGCCACAGCACCGCCAGCAGCGGCAGCGCCAGCACGAGCAGCGCGTTATCGGTCACCGCGGTGCCGAATTGGCCGTGCAGCAAGGCATATCCGGCCCGCAGGCTGCCGCACAGCGGGCACCACAGGCCGGTCATGGCATGCAGCGGGCACAGCGGAACGTGCGTGGTGTTCGGGTTCACCAGCATCAACCCGGTCACCGCCAGCACGCCCGCCGCGACCACCGGCCGGGTCATCACTGCTACCGGCCGGTTCGCCACGATCATCCGGCCCGGCGCGCTACCGGGGAGCGGTAACCACGAAGCAGCTTGCTGCCTTGTCATGCCAACCCTGGTTCCGCTTGCTGCCGTCGAAGAACGGGGAGAAGTACCCCACCAGGCAGAGCAGGCCGGTCACGAGCTGCACCAGGTAGCGCAGTAGCCCGCGGCCGAGCCCGATCGCACCACCGGTGTTCGCATCCACCACCTTGATGTGCAGTGCGAGCATGCCGAGGCTCTGCTGCCGCACCCCGAGGAAGTAGCCGAAGTAGCCGAAGCCGATCACCAGTTGGAGCAGGACCCGGATGCCGACGTGGTTGCCGAAGATCACCGCGATGATCAGGTCGACCACGGCCAGGATGATCGCGTCGATCACGTAGGCCCCGAACCGGGTGCCCATCGAAGCGATCTGGCCGGGCGCGCCGGCCGACGGCTGGCCGTAGGCCGAATAGCTGGGCGCGGCCGGGTAGCCGTACGGCTGCTGGCCGTAGCCCGGCTGCTGCCCATAACCGGGCTGTTGGCCGTAGCCCGGCTGCTGACCGTAACCGGGCTGCTGACCGTAGCCCGGCTGCTGACCGTAACCGGGCTGCTGACCGTAGCCCGGCTGCTGACCGTAACCGGGCTGCTGGCCGTAACCGGGCTGCTGCCCATACGGCTGCTGACCAGGATCCGCGGGCTGACCGTACGGCTGCTGCCCGGGCTGCCCATAGCCCGGCTGACCGTATTGCTGACCCTGCTGTCCGGGCTGTTCCGGTTGTCCGTAGGACGGCTGCCCGTAACCGGGCTGGCCGGACTCGGGCTGCTGACCCGGCTGACCTGATTCGGGCTGCCCATAACCGGGCTGGCCCGACTCCGGCCGCTGACCCTGCTGGCCCTGCTGCGGCGAGCCCCACTGCTCCGACTCAGCCGGGCGGGCCCACGGGTCCCGCGGTGTCGGATCGCCCTCGTCGGATCCGCTGTCCGGCCCGTTGCCCCACTGTGTCATCAACCGCTCCTGTGTCGTAGGACCGGGGAAGCTCGAGCCCCCGCCTGCGCACCGAACCTATCGGAAACTGAGCACCCGGCAAGCGCAATCACCGCACATGTCGCCGGACGGTGCAAGGGTTTACCGTTGCAGCATGGCCGGCACCCGCGCGCGCACGCCGCAGCAACGCGCCGCGCGCGAGCTGGCGCTGACCCCACCGGCCAATCCGTATCGGGGCGCGCTGAGTGACCCGTACAGCCAGCCGGTTCCGCAACAACCTGCCGCCACCGGCATGCCGGACGGCAGGCCGACCGACGCCCGGCCGGCCGACGCCCGGCCGGCCGACGCCCGGCCGGCCGACGCCCGGCCGGCCGCCGGCCGACCGCACCGGGTGCCGCGCGGCACTCCCGGCTCGGCCACCCTGGCCGGCATCGTCGGCATCGCCCTCGGCCTTACGCTCGGCCTGTTCGGCCTGCTGCTGCTCACCATCGTCAGCCTGCAGAACGACTACGGCGCCCCCGACCGGTCCTTCTACCGGGGCACCGACTCGGGATACGTGGTGCTCAGCCTGGTCGATTTCGGGCTGGCCGCCTGCTGCGGCATCGGCGGCATCGTGTTGATGACCGGCAAGGTGAGCGGCCGGATCGCAGTCACCGTGGGCGGCTGGGCCACCCTGATGCTGTCCGGCTTCTGGCTGCTGGACGGCGCGGTGCGTGCCATAGTGCCGATCATCCTGGCGGTCTCGGCCGCCACCATGCTGTTCTTCAGCTACCAGCGTCCGGTAACCGACTGGCTGGGCGTGCTGCCGCCGCCGCAGCCGGAATAGCGGCCACGGCGGCAAAGGTAAACAGGCAAGGCAGGCGGGGGAAGGTCAGCCCGAGATCCCCGACAGCACCAGCGACGAACGGTCCGGAGCCACGTCGATGTGCACGGTGTCGCCGTCGCTGATCTCGCCGCCGATCAGCGAGCGGGCCAGCCGGTCGCCGATCGCGGTCTGCACCAGGCGGCGCAGCGGGCGGGCACCGTAGAGCGGATCGAAGCCGTTAATGGCCAGCCACTCCCGGGCCCCCTCGGAGACGTCGAGCGTCAGCCGGCGGCCGGCCAGCCGCTTCTGCAACGCGGCCAGCTGCACGTCCACGATGCCGGTCAGCTCCTCGGTGGTCAGCGGGTCGAACACCACGATGTCGTCCAGCCGGTTCAGGAACTCCGGCTTGAAGTGCTGGCGGACCACCTCCAGCACCGCCTCCTTCTTCAACTCCTCGCCCAGGTCGGAGATCAGGATCTGCGAGCCCAGATTGGAGGTCAGCACCAGGATCACGTTGCGGAAGTCCACCGTGCGACCGTGGCCGTCGGTCAGCCGGCCGTCGTCGAGCACCTGCAGCAGGATGTCGAAGACGTCCGAGTGCGCCTTCTCCACCTCGTCCAGCAACACCACGCTGTACGGGCGGCGGCGGACGGCCTCGGTCAGCTGGCCGCCCTCGTCGTAGCCGACATAGCCGGGCGGCGCACCGACCAGCCGGGACACCGAATGCTTCTCGGAGTACTCGCTCATGTCGATGCGCACCATCGCCCGCTCGTCATCGAATAGGAACTCCGCCAGCGCCTTGGCCAACTCGGTCTTGCCCACCCCGGTGGGGCCGAGGAACAGGAACGAGCCGGTCGGCCGGTTCGGGTCGCTGATGCCGGCCCGGGCCCGGCGGACCGCGTCGGACACCGCCCGGACGGCCTGCTTCTGGCCCTTCACCCGCTCGCCGATGGCGTCCTCCATCCGCAGCAGCTTGGCGCTCTCGCCCTCCAGCAGCCGGCCGGCCGGGATGCCGGTCCAGGCCGCCACCACCTCGGCGATGTCGTCGCTGGTCACCTCTTCCTTGACCAGCACGTCGGCCGCCTGCGGCTCGCTTTCGGCCGCCTGGGTAAGGGCCTTCTCGGTCGCCGGGATGTCGCCATACATCAGCCGGGACGCGGTTTCGAAGTCGCCCTCGCGCTGCGCCCGTTCGGCCTGGGTGCGCAGGTCGTCGAGCTTCTCCTTCAGCTCACCGACCCGGTTCAGCCCGGATTTCTCCCGCTCCCAGCGGGCGTTGAGCGCGTCCAGGGCCTCGGTCTTGTCCGCCAGCTCGGCGCGCAGCGCGGCCAGCCGCTGCACCGAGGCCGGGTCAGTCTCCTTCGACAGCGCCAGCTCCTCCATCTTCAGCCGGTCCACCGCGCGCTGCAGCTCGTCGATCTCCACCGGTCGCGAGTCGATCTCCATCCGCAGCCGGGACGCCGCCTCGTCCACCAGGTCGATGGCCTTGTCCGGCAGGAACCGGGAGGTGATGTAGCGGTCGGACAGCGCCGCCGCGGCCACCAGCGCGCCATCGGAGATCTGCACCTTGTGGTGCGCCTCGTACCGGCCGGCCAGGCCGCGCAGGATGCCGATGGTGTCCTCCACCGACGGCTCGCCGACCAGCACCTGCTGGAACCGCCGCTCCAGCGCCGGATCCTTCTCGATGTGCTCGCGGTACTCGTCCAGCGTGGTGGCGCCGACCATCCGCAGCTCGCCGCGGGCCAGCATCGGCTTGAGCATGTTGCCGGCGTCCATCGCACCCTCGCCGGTCGCGCCGGCGCCCACCACGGTATGCAACTCGTCGATGAACGTGACGATCTGGCCGTCGGAGTCCTTGATCTCGGTCAGCACCGCCTTCAGCCGCTCCTCGAACTCGCCGCGGTACTTGGCACCGGCCACCATGGCACCCAGATCCAGGGCGATCAGCCGCTTGCCGGCCAGCGATTCCGGCACGTCGCCGGCCACGATCCGCTGAGCCAGCCCCTCGACGACGGCGGTCTTGCCGACGCCGGGCTCGCCGATCAGCACCGGGTTGTTCTTGGTCCGCCGGGACAGCACCTGGATCACCCGCCGGATCTCGGCGTCCCGGCCGATCACCGGATCCAACTTGCCTTCCCGGGCGGCCGCGGTCAGGTCGACGCCGTACTTCTCCAGCGCCTGGTACGTGCCCTCCGGATCCGGGCTGGTCACCCGGGCCGAGCCGCGCACCTGGGACAGCGCCGCGCGCAGCGCCTCCGGAGTGGCACCGAGCCGGCGGAGCAGGCTGGCGACCTCCGACTGCACCTCGGCCAAGGCCAGCAGCAGGTGCTCCACCGAGACGTACTCGTCACCGGCGTCCTTGGCGATCCGCTCGGCGGCCGACAGCACGCTCAGCATGCCGCGCGAGGTCTGCGGCGCCGACACCGTCGAGCCGGACGCTGCCGGCAACTGCTTCACCAGCGCGGCCAGCTCGGCATTGAGGCGGCTCGGATCCACGCCGACCGCCTGCAGCATCGGACGGGCCAGGCCCTGTTCGTCCGCCAGCAGCGCGCCGGCGAGATGCGCCGGCTCAACCGCCGGATTGCCCCGCTCAGCGGCGGTGCGCACCGCGTTCGACACGGCCTGCTGGCTGCGAGTGGTGAGGTCCATATTCCTGCCCCTGCTTCTCGTTCTCTGGTTACCTTCGGCGGTTTCCTGCCGCTATCGATCACAACGGCTACAAACTTGAGTCTGTTCCGCTCAACTTTACCGCACGCTGCGGCACTGATGTGATCACCCGCGACGACCCAACCGAACGGGCCGCAGCCGGGTAGAGGTGGGTATGCATGTCCTGCCAGAGCCGTCGCCGGTCGGTGAACCGGTCAGGTCGGCGTCGGCCGAGCAGGACTTCGGCGCCTGGGTCACACCGCACTGGGCGGCCATGGCGGCGCTGGCCCGGCGGCTGTCGGGCGTGGCCGACTGGGAGGACGTGCTGCAGGAGTCGCTGAGCGCGGCCTGGCGCAAGCGTGGCCAGTTCGACCCGGACCGCGGCACGCCGCGCAACTGGCTGCTGGCGATCACCGCCGACCAGGCCCACAAAAGCCGTCGCCGGCCCCGGCCGGTGTCGCTGGACGGCATCGACGGAGCCGACGCCGACCACGACGGCTCGCTGAACCTGGACCTGGAGCGGGCGATCGGCACGCTGGCGCCGCGACAGCGGCTGGCCGTCACCCTGCGGTACTACCTCGGGCTGCCGGTTGCCGACGTGGCAGGAGTGATGGGCTGCGCCGTGGGCACCGCGAAATCGACGCTTGCCGACGCGCGCGGCCGGATCCGCGCGCTACTCGGAGAGGATTACCAATGAACCCCAAGGCGGATCCCGTGGACGAGCTGCTGGAACGGGACGGCGAGCGCTGGCGCAGCGCGTTCAGCCCGCCGCCGCTGGCGGGCATGCTGGCCGTGGCCACCACGTCACCGCGGCACCGCACCCGCTGGGTGTGGCCGCTGGTGGCCGCCGTCGTCCTGCTGGTGATCCCGCTGGCGACCGTGCTGGCGGTGCAGCACCGCCCACACCGATCACCGGCACCGTCAGCCAGCCATTCCGCTGGCCTGCTCGGCACCGTTGACTGGTCCGACGCCGTGCTGCAGGCCGACGGCAGGACGATAACAATCGCGGTCGATATCAACCGGACCCCCAACTTCTGCCTCGACTACGGCCTGCCGACCACGCGCGCCGTGGTATCGGAAACCGCTACGACGGTGTCCATCACTGCCCAGGTGTTCCGGCCGAGCCATCCATCGCCGACACCAAGCGTGCCACCGGGATCGGTGCTCGGCTGCTCGGCGGTCGGGCACCAGGCGCTGCCGCTGGACGTTCAGCTTCGCCAGCCGCTGGGCAGTCGCACGCTTATCGACACCACCACCGGCAGCCACCATCCGGTGCTACGGGCGAGCACCCTGGCGAAGCCGTCCTATCTGCCGTCCGGCTACGTCCGCCAGTCCGTCCAATGGCACGAAGAAACGCCGCACAGTCAGGTACTGCAGGACTACACGGGACCCGCTGGCACGTTTCTCGTGGTACGTCATTATGGATTCAACGCTGAGCAGTACAAGCCGGTGCTCGCTACCGGCACGGTGCTGGGATATCCGGCGAAGGTGATCGGAAACAGCAGCAGGCCCAGCGAGCGATGCGTGCTCTGGAACGATCCCGAATACTTCTGGTCGCTCTGCTCGATGCCCAACTTGGGTTCGACACCCCTGGACGCCGCGGAGTTGCTGCGGATCGGCAACAGCATGCGCTAGCGAGGCTATCCACGGACGGCCGCCAGCTGCGACAATCCGGCGGTCTGCCGAAAGAGGGAGGACCCCCGCCATGTCCCCGCTGCGCCGAATCACCACCCTTCTCGCGTCCGTCACCCTGCTCGCCGCGCTCGCTCCCGCCGCTGGAGCGACCACGCCGGCCACCGGCCCGACCCAGGGCCCGTGCCAGTACACGCCCACCCCGGACGATCCCGCGGTGCGGCCGGTCTCGCTGCCGCCGGATCCGCAGCACACCCCCGACCACGGCAAGGTGGTGGTCACGTTCCTGACCAACCGCGGGCCGATCCCGATGCAGTTGAACCGGGCCGAGGCGCCGTGCACGGTGCAGAGCTTCCTGCACCTGCTTGAGTCTGGCTTCTACGACGACACCATCTGCCACCGGCTGACCACGTACCCGACGCTGTCGGTGCTGCAGTGCGGCGATCCGAGCGGCACCGGCGAGGGCGGTCCGGGCTACCAGTTCCGCGACGAGCTGCCGACCAACCTGCCCACCTGGCCGGGTGATCCGGCCGGCAGCCCGGGCCGGGTCTATGCCCGCGGCACGCTGGCCATGGCCAACGCCGGACCGGACACCAACGGCAGCCAGTTCTTCCTTGTCTACAAGGACTCGAAGCTGCGGCCGAACTACACCATCTTCGGCCGGATCCTGCCGGTCGGGCTGCGCACGCTGGACCTGATCGCGGCCGGCGGCGTCGACCCCAACGACCCCGGCGCGCCGCTGGACGGGCCGCCCGCACTGGGCACCCACATCTCGGTCGCCTACTCGAACGGGAACAACGCCTGACGCCTGGCCCGATCAGAAAAGTCTTCGCCGGTACCCAACGAAACCAAGCAGTTGGCGGGTACATAGGGGCGTGCACACACTTTCCGACTCGCCGTCACTGCGCGATCCGGGGCCGGGTGGGGACGCCGGCAGCTTCAGCGCCTGGCTGCAACCGCACTGGCCGGAGATGGCCTGGCTGGCGCGCCGGTCCGTCGCTGAGTCGGACTGGGAGGATGTGCTGCAGGAAGCGTTGAGCGCCGCGTGGCGCAAGCGCGGGCAGTTCGACCCAGCACGCGGCACCGCCCGCAACTGGCTGCTGGCCATCGTCGCCGACCAGTCCGGCAAGAATTGGCGTCGGCCCCGGCCGGTGCTCATGGCCGATCCGGCGCAGCGACCGGCCCCCGATGCCGACAGCAGCGAGCGGTTCGATCTGGATGCCGCGCTGGCCGGACTTACCCAGCGGCAGCGGCTGGCGGTCAACCTGCGCTACTTCCTCGAGCTGACGGTTGCCGATGTCGCCCAAGTGCTTGGTTGCAGCGAGGGCACTGCCAAATCAACCCTGTCCGACGCGCGGCGCCGGATGCGTGCGCTGCTGGGGGAGGACTACCGATGAGCCTCGACTACGACGACCCGTCGCTGGACCGCCTGCTGATCGAGCACGCTCGCCGGTCCCGAGCGGAGTTCACCGCGCCCGCGCTGGACGGCATGCTCAGCTCCGCGGTTGATTCCGACCGGTCCCGCCGGCGCTGGGTGTGGCCGGCGCTGGCCGCGGTCCTGCTGCTCGCCATCCCGCTGATCACCGTGCTGCTGGTCCGGCACGGCCGGACCGCGGAGCAACCGGCACAGCCGGTACGGAATACCAAGCCGATACTCATCGGCCCGGTTCCCTGGCGGGATCCGGTGTGGACCGGGCATTCCATCTGGCTCGTCGCCCAGGTCCCCCCGTCCCAGTACTGCAAAGGCGTACCGAGCATCCAGGCCAAGATCACGGAGGACGGCGCGGCATCGGTGACCATCGTGACGAGCGTGTACATCAATCCGGATCGGGCCGCGATGCCCGAGTTACAGAAGGAGATCTGCAGCAACCCCAGTTCGGACAGCTCGGGAGAGGTGGGCATCAGCAGCTCCGTCGACCCGCCCGAACCGTTGGACGGGCGGTCCGCCGTCGATGGCACGGCCCACCTCGCCCACAAGGTTCTCGATGCCAGCCTCATCACGAGCATCCCTGCGCTGCCGCCGATCTTTCACGACTTCGCCTACTCCGGCGAGACCGACCAGAATATGGTCAGCCACGATTGGGTGGTCGATGACCGGCGGGATGGGATCAAGCTCAGCCTGGTCCCGGTGCACTCCCCCGTCGGCTCCAGCTGGCTCCACCAGGGCAAGCCGAGCACGATCGGCCTGGTGAACGGCCATCCGACCAGGCTGGGCCCGGGGCAGCACGCCATCACCTGGCAGAAGGGCGCCTACGTGTACAACATCGTGGAGAGCTCGGAGGGCGGTGACTATCACCGACTCAGCTTGGCGCAGTTGTTGGAGCTGGCCCGCAGCGTGCCCTGAGCTGAAGCTACGTGCGCGGTCGCCAGACCACCAGCGCGGTGGACGGGTCTGCGAAGCCGCGCCGTAGCGACACCGGGACGATGTCGCCGGCCACGCCCGCGGCGAACACCCGACGGGCCGGCGGCGCCGGCCGGGCGAAGCGGGCTCGCTCGGCCTCCAGCTCAGCCAGCCGGCTGCGCAGCGCGTGCACCTGGTTCTCCAGCTCCAGGATCCGCTTGATGCCGGCCAGGTTCATGCCCTCCTGCTGGGACAGCCGCTGCACCTCGCGGAGCTGGGCGATGTCGCGGGCGGAGTAGCGGCGGCCACGGCCGGGCGTGCGCTGCGGCGAGACCAGGCCCAGCCGGTCGTACTGGCGCAGCGTCTGCGGATGCATGCCGGCCAGCTCGGCGGCCACCGAGATGACGAAGACGGCCGCCGAGTCAGCCAGGTGCGGTTCGGTCATGGCTGCCTCGCTCACCCTTGCCGCGCCTGGGCGAACAGCCCGACGCGCGGATTGTCGTTGGCGGTGGCAGCGGCGTAGGCCTCGACCGCCTCGCGGGCGGCGCCATCCAGCTTCTGCGGCACGGCAACCGAGATGTTCACCAGCAGGTCGCCAGCGGTGCCGTCCTTGCGCCGGACGCCCTTGCCCTTGACCCGCAGCGTGCGGCCGGACGGGGTGCCCGGCGGCAGCTTCACCGTGACCCCGGTGCCGTCGAAGGTGGGCACCTCGATCTGGGCGCCGAGCGCCGCCTCCGGGAAGGTCACCGGCAGCGTCACGGTCAGGTTGTCACCGTCCCGGCCGAACAGCGGGTGCGGCTCGATGCTGACCGTCAGGATCAGGTCACCGTTGCCGCCCGGGCCGGGATTTCCCTTGCCACGCAGCCGGATCTTCTGCCCGTCCCGGACACCGGGCGGCACCCGGGTGGTCACCGTGGAGCCGTCCTCGCGGCGCAACGTGACGGTGTCGCCCTCGACCGCCTGCCGGAAGGTCAGCGTGGTGGATGCCTCCACGTCCCGGCCGGTGGGCGCGCCGGCGCCACCGAAGCCGGCACTGCCGCCGTTGGTGAACAGCCCGGACAGCAGGTCCTCGACATTGACGTTTCCGCCGCCGTAGGCACCGCGGCCGGACTGCCGGGAGAAGAAGCCGGAGAACACGTCGTCGGAGAAGCCACCGGACGGCCCGGAGCCGGCGGTGAACCGGGCGCCGCCGCGGGTCATCGCCCGGACCGCGTCGTACTCCCGGCGCTGCTCGGCGTCGGACAGCACCGAGTACGCCTCGCTGACCTCCTTGAACCGCTGCTCGGCCGCCGAGTCGCCCGGGTTCTTGTCCGGGTGCAGGTCCTTGGCCAGCTTGCGGTAGGCCTTCTTGATCTCCGGTTCCGACGCGTCAGAGGCGACACCCAGGGACTTGTAGAAGTCCTTGTCGAACCAATCCTGATTTGCCATGGCGGGAGCCCCCTCCTTCCTGAATCTTCCGGCCCGGCGTTACCGCGGATCGGCGACCGAGACCCGGGCCGGCCGGATCACCCGCTCACCGATCCGGTAGCCCGGCTGCAGCACGCCCACCACCGTGGTGGTGTCGGTGCCCTCGGCCAACTCTTCCTCGACGTGCATCAACGCATCGTGCACCGCCGGGTCGAACGCCGCACCCGGTTCGCCGAATCGCTCCAGGCCGTACTTGGCCAGCGTCGCCTCCAGCTTCTCGGCGATGCTGGCGAACGGGCCGCTCTCCAGGTCGCCGTGCTGGCGGGCCAGGTGCAGGTCGTCCAGCACCGGCAGCAGGCTCTCCATCACCGAGGCGATGGCCAGGTCCCGGGCCAGGGTCCGGTCCCGCTCCACCCGCTTGCGGTAGTTGGCGTACTCGGCCTGCAATCGCTGCAGGTCGGCGAGCCGCTCGGCGGCCAGCTGCTCGGCCGCGTCGACGGCGGGCTCCGACTCGGTCGCCGGCTCCCCGGCTGGCTCGGGATTGGTCACCGGGGTTCCGTCCGGGCTGATCTTTCGCTTGTTGGCAAAGGTGAAGCCGGGTGCCGGCCGCTCCTGATCGGAGCTGCCGGCACCGGCCTCGCCTTCGTGGTGCGCAGGATTCATGGCGATTACTTGGCGTCCTCGTCGATGACCTCGGCGTCGACCACGTCGTCCGACCCGGCCGCCTCGCCGGTCGCGCCGGCGCCTGCGCCGTCACCGGCAGCACCGGATTCGGCCGAGGAGGCGGCGTACATCGCGGCGGAGACCTTGCTCGAGACCTCGCTCAGCGCGGTGGTCTTCTCCTTGATCGCGTCGTTGCTGGCGTTGGCGTCGGCCAGGGTGCTCTTCAGCTCCGCCAGCGCGCTCTCCAGCTCGGTCTTCGACTCGGCCGGGATCTTGTCGCCGTTGTCACTGATCAGCTTCTCGGTCTGGTAGACCAGCTGCTCGCCGATGTTGCGGGTCTCGGCAGCCTCCCGGCGAGCCTTGTCCTCGGCGGCGTGCGCCTCGGCGTCGGCCATCATCCGGTCGATCTCGTCCTTGGACAGGCTGGAGCCGCCGGTGATGGTCATCCCCTGCGAGTTGCCGGTCGCCTGGTCCTTGGCCGAGACGTGCACGATGCCGTTGGCGTCGATGTCGAAGGTGACCTCGATCTGCGGCACGTTGCGCGGCGCCGGCGGGATGCCGGTCAGCTCGAACATGCCGAGCTTCTTGTTGTACGCCGCGATCTCCCGCTCGCCCTGGTAGACCTGGATCTGCACGCTGGACTGGTTGTCCTCGGCGGTGGTGAAGATCTCCGAGCGCTTGGTCGGGATGGTGGTGTTGCGCTCGATCAGCTTGGTCATGATGCCGCCCTTGACCTCGATGCCCAGCGACAGCGGGGTCACATCGAGCAGCAGGACGTCCTTGACCTCACCCTTGAGCACGCCGGCCTGCAGCGCGGCACCGACCGCGACCACCTCGTCGGGGTTGACGCCCTTGTTCGGCTCCTTGCCGCCGGTCAGTTGCTTGACCAGCTCGACCACCGCGGGCATCCGGGTGGAACCGCCGACCAGCACCACGTGGTCGATCTTGTCCAGGGAGATGCCGGCGTCGCGGATGACGTTCTGGAACGGCACCTTGGTCCGCTCCAGCAGGTCGGAGGTGATCCGCTGGAACTCCGCGCGGCTCAGCTGCTCGTCCAGGAACAGCGGGTTCTTCTCCGCGTCCACGGTGATGTAGGGCAGGTTGATCGAGGTCTGCTGGGAGGACGACAGCTCGATCTTGGCCTTCTCGGCCGCCTCGCGCAGCCGCTGCATGGCCATCTTGTCCTTGGTCAGGTCGATGCCGTGCGCGGCCTTGAACTTGTCGACCAGCCAGTCGATGATCTTCTGGTCCCAGTCGTCGCCGCCCAGGTGGTTGTCACCGTTGGTCGCCTTGACCTCGATGACGCCGTCGCCGATCTCGAGCAGCGAGACGTCGAAGGTGCCACCACCGAGGTCGAAGACCAGGATGGTCTGGTCGGTCTCGCCCTTGTCCAGGCCGTACGCGAGGGCGGCGGCGGTCGGCTCGTTGACGATCCGCAGCACGTTCAGCCCGGCGATCTGGCCGGCCTCCTTGGTCGCCTGCCGCTCCGCGTCGTTGAAGTAGGCCGGCACGGTGATCACCGCGTCGGTGATGGTCTCGCCCAGGTAGGACTCGGCGTCCCGCTTGAGCTTCTGCAGGACGCGGGCGCTGATCTCCTGCGCGGTGTACTTCTTGTCGTCGATGGCAATGGTCCAGTCGGTGCCCATGTGCCGCTTGACCGACCGGATCGTCCGGTCGACGTTGGTGACGGCCTGGCGCTTGGCGACCTCGCCGACCAGGACCTCTCCGTTCTTGGCGAACGCGACGACGGACGGCGTCGTGCGCGATCCCTCAGCGTTCGCGATGACCTCCGGCTCGCCACCCGTCAGGACGGAGACGACGGAGTTGGTGGTGCCCAGGTCGATTCCGACCGCGCGTGCCATGTGTGCTCCTCAGGTTGTACGTCTGGTTCGAGGTTTGATCCGATGGTGCCTTCTGGATCCGGCCTCTGTCAAAAGAACTGAGTCGAGGAGGCTCAAGTTCCCGGTATGCGGGTGACCCGCCTCACAGCGCCCCGGCGATCACGAGCTGATCCCGGCATAACGTCCCGCGTTCGGTTCCGGGGCAGAATCGCCGGGTGGAGATCGTGCGGGCGAGCGAGGCGGACTGGCAGCAGGTGCGGGCTATCAGGCTGCGCGCCCTGGAGGCCGACCCGTCGGCGTTCGCCTCCAGTCTGCAGTCGGAGTTGGCGCTGGGCGAGCAGCAGTGGCGCGAACGGATCCGGGGCGCCGCCTGGTTCCTTGCGGTGGACGGCGACCAGCCGGCGGGCATGGCCGCGGTGCTGCCCACGACTGCGTTGCGGCACCCGTCCCCACTGGACCCGGACGGCAGCGACACCGACTTCCAGGTCATCAGCATGTGGGTGGCGCCGGAGCTGCGCGGCCAACGGATCGGCGAGGCCCTGCTGCAGGCCACGCTTGCCGAGGCCCGGGCGGGTGGCGCCGAAAGGGTCCGACTCTGGGTGACTAACGGCAACAGCGGTGCGCTGACGCTCTACACCCGGTGCGGGTTCGTATCGACCGGGCGCACTGAGCCACTGCTGAGCGATCCGCAGCTGACCGTCGCGGAGTATGTGCTCGGGCTGGGCTGAGCCGGTAGCGTCGCGGCATGCAAGTTCACCTGCGGCACAACCCGTCCTTCACCGTCGCCCGCTGCGTGCTTGCCGGCGGCGAGCCGATGCGCGTCGAGGGCGGCGCGATGATCGCGCACAGCGCCGGCGTCCAGCTGCAGGCCAAGGCCGAGGGTGGCCTGTTCAAGGGCTTGAAGCGGGCCGCGCTGGGCGGTGGCTCGTTCTTCATCACCACCTACACCGCACCGCCGGAGGGCGGCTGGGTGGACGTGGCCGGCGTGCTGCCCGGCGACGTGACGTACCTGCCGATCACCCCGGAGCGGCCGTTCTACATCACCCGCGGCAGCTGGATCGCCAACTCCTACGGGGTGCAGATCGACACCCAGTGGGGCGGCATGGCCAACCTGTTCGGCGGCGAGGGTGGCTTCGGCTTCCGGGCCAGCGGGCAGGGCGAGGCCATCGTGAACGTCTACGGCGCCATCGACTACCTGGACCTGCGTCCCGGCGAGACGGTGACCGTGGACACCGGCCACGTGGTCGCCTACGACCTCGGCATCCAGTTCCGGATGCGCCGGGCGGTGGACGGGCGCAGCATCCAGAGCCTGAAGACCGGCGAGGGCTGGGTGTTCGACTTCGTCGGCCCCGGCCGGGTGCTGCTGCAGACCCGCAACCCGGAGGCGTTCGCGCACTGGGTCGCGTCAATGATCCCGGGCAACAACCCGCGCGAGGGCATCGGCGGCGGCGCCGGCGACATCATCGGCGGCCTGTTCCGCGGCTGAGCCGGCTACCGGTAGATCCCTGGGCTACCGGTAGATGGTGACGAAGTCGCTGAGCGTGTTGCCGTTGGGCCACGCGTCGTGACAGACACCGTCACTGCTGCGGTAGGAACGGTTGGTGACGGTGCGCAGGACGGTGCCCGCCATGCCGGCGCCGTCCCAGGAGCGCCGGATGCCGTCGTAGCCGAAGTACGCGGTGTAGTAGCTCTCGGTTCCGGTGCAGCCGGCGCCCGTGTAGTGGCTGATGTAGGCCGCCTGGACGGGCGTGCACGACGCCTCCCCGCACCGGTAGATGGTGACGAAGTCGCTGAGCGTGTTGCCGTTGGGCCACGCGTCGTGACAGACACCGTCACTGCTGCGGTAGGAACGGTTGGTGACGGTGCGCAGGATGGTGCCCGCCATGCCGTGGCCGTCCCAGGAGCGCCGGATGCCGTCGTAGCCGAAGTACGCGGTGTAGTAGCTCTCGGTTCCGGTGCAGCCGGCTCCCGTGTAGTGGCTGATGTAGGCCGCCTGGACGGGCGTGCACGACGCCTCACCGCAGGACGATCCACCACCGCCGCTGCCGGCTGTGAACGCGGCGACGCCGTTCGGGGTGCCCAGGCCGGTCGGGCCGTCCCAGCCGGTGCCGGCGGTGCACAGCGGTGCGCCGCAGGTTCCGTTGGAGCCGCTGGTGACGTCGTTGAGGTTGCCGGTGTGGGCGTAGGGGTAGGCGTTCGGGATGTCCGAGGCGCCGGGGGTGCCGGCCAGGGCGTAGACGCTGGCGATGATCGGCGAGGCGGCCGAGGTGCCGCCGTAGACGGCCCAGCCGGAGCCGCCGTAGGTCTGGTAGACGGCCAGGCCGGTGGCCGGGTCGGCGACCGCGGAGACGTCGGCTTCGGCGCGGCGGCTGCAGCCGGTGTTGATGCCGGACTGGAAGGCCGGCTTGGCCACGTCCTGCGAGCAGCCGGATCCGGTGCCCTCGGTGTAGCTGATGCTGTTCCACACCGTCTCCGACCAGCCACGGCTGTTGGCGGCAGTCGTCAATGAGGTACCGCCGACCGCGGTCACGTACGCGGAGGTGGCCGGGTAGGAGCCACCGTCGTAGTCGCTGTCACCGGTGCTGGCGGTGATCGCCACGCCCGGGTGGTGGAAGTAGCTGGAGTCGTAGCTGTTCTCGCTGCCGCTCTCGGGAGCGCCGTAGCTGTTGGAGACGAACTTCGCGCCCAAGCTGACCGCGGTATTCACCGCGGTGCCCAGGTCGGTCAGGTAGGCGCTGCTGGCCTCGACCAGGATGATGTGGCAGTTCGGGCAGATCGCCGAGACCATGTCCACATCGAGGGAGATCTCACCGGCCCAGCCGGTGTTGCCGGACGGCAGCGGCGAGGTGGCGCCGTTCTGGTTGACCTTCCGGAAGCAGCCGTTGGCCGTCGTGCACGCCGGCAGTCCGTACTGGCTGCGGTAGGTGGCCAGGTCCGACTCGGCGTTCGGGTCGTCGTAGGCATCGACGATGCCGACCGTCTGGCCGGAACCGGCGGTGCTTGAGGGCAGTGCGTAGGCCGACTGCAGGCTGGACGGCCCGTAGCCGGCCGGAGTGAGATACGGGCTGGCCGAACGGGGCGTGATGCCGGCCGGCTCGCTCGGGTTCACCTGGCGGATAGCCATGCACGCCGCGGAACCCTGCTTGGGCGTGGCGCACAGCCGCTGGGTCTGGTGAGCGTGAGCGGTGGCGGAGGTCGAGGTGACGGTGGCGGGAGGCGCAGCGGTCGCGGTGCCGGTGACCGCGACGGCCACTGCGACTGTGACGGACACCGTCATACCGATGATCACCCCGAAACGGCGCGATGCCGAGGCAGCGGGCATAGGGGATTCCTTTCCAGGCATGGTCGCGGGACACGCGCGTTCCGGGACGCATCGGGGGTGGAGGGGCTACAGCGTAGGGCGCAAAAGATAGCAATCCGGACTATCTGGGTCAATACCCAGAACAGGTAATTCAGCTACGTAGGCCGGTGGCCGTTACCGGTTCAGCGCACCGCCAGGTCGTCGAGCTGCACCGACTTCGCCCCGGCCTTGGTGCTGCACCGGTTGAGCGAGACGAACGGCTGGCCCGGGGCCGCGACGGAGGTATCCGTCACGGTGAGCCGCCAGCTGGACGGTTCGGGCTGGCCGTCCGGCCAGAGCTTGTACTGGATGGTCGATCCGGATATCCGCAGCCTCAGCCACTGGCGTGCCGACCCCACCTGCTGGACGCCGCTGGTGGTGCTCAGCGAACTCGTCGTGCCGCCGACCCTCTTGGCGATGGTGACCATCTCGACCAATTCGGGGCCCCTGTACGGACGCAGCACGGTGCGCCACGATGAACGCCTGGCCCCGGGAGGTCCGATGTCCTCAAGCTCGCGCAGCATCTCCGACGACGACCGGCTGGCCGACCTCGGCTACCGGCCGCAGCTGAACCGGGTGCTCGGCCTGTTCGCGAACTTCGCCGTCGCCTTCACCTACCTCTCGCCGATGGTCGGCATCTACTCGCTGTTCGTGCTCGGCGTGGGCACCGGCGGCCCAGCCTACGTCTGGCTGACCTGGCTGCCGGTACTCGGGATGCTGCTGGTGGCATTGGTCTTCGGCGAGCTGGCCAGCCACTATCCGGTCGCCGGCGCGCTCTACCAGTACAGCAAGTTCTCGGTCGGCCCGCGCTACGGCTGGTTCGTCGGCTGGTTCTACGGCATCGCGCTGCTGATCACGGTGGCCGCGGTGGACACCGGCGTGGTGAGCTACGTGACCGCGCTGACGCACAACTGGTTCGGCTGGAACTTCGACCCGACCAGCCACTGGACGATCCTGGTGATCACCGTCGGCCTGCTGGTCATCCAGACCGGCCTCAACATCACCGGCGCCTCGGTGATGGGACGGGTCGCCCAGTTCGGCGTCTACGTCGAGATCGTCGGCACCCTGGGCATCGCGGTGATCCTGGCGATCCACGGCTTCCACCACGGCCTTGGCTTCCTGTTCTCCACCCAGCAGGTCCAGCACGTGGCGAGCAACCCGCTCGGGCTGGACTTCGGCGGCCACTGGCTCACCGGCGCGGCGCTGATCGCGGTGCTCGCGCCGGTCTACATCTTCTACGGGTTCGAGTCGGCCGGCGACATCTCCGAGGAGACCCGCGACGCCGGCCGGCAGGTGCCCCGGGCCATGCGCTGGGCACTGATCTGGGGCGGCGTCAGCTCCTTTCTCCTGATCGCGGCGCTGCTGCTGGCCATGCCGTCCGGCAAGGATCCGGTCGGCCAGACCGTCACCGGCGGCGGCGTCCCGTTCATCCTCGGCCAGCTGCCGAGCTGGTTGCAGGATCTGCTGCTGTTGCTGATCATCTTCGCCTTCTTCTCCTGCGGCACGTCGGTGCAGGGCGCTGGCAGCCGGCTGGCCTTCTCCTACGCCCGGGACGGCGCGCTGCCCGGCTCCGGCTTCCTGGCCGCGGTGCACCGACGATTCCGGACGCCGGTGAACGCGCTGCTGGCCGGCTCCGCGGTGACCGTGCTGTTCGTACTGCTGGTCTTCGCCTCGCCGAAGCACGACGTGAAGCTCGGCTTCATCACCTATCCGGCGCACACCAATGCCCTGGTGTCGCTGGTGTCCTTCGGGGTGAGCGGGATCTACCTGTCGTTCCTGCTCACGGTGATCGCCGCGATCATCGCGCGCCGGCGGGGCTGGCGGCCGCAGGGCCGGTTCCGGCTCGGCCGGTGGGCCTGGCCGGTGACCATCCTGGCCGCCGGCTACCTGGCGCTGATGCTGCTCAACGTGGTGTTGCCGACCGGCCTGGCCAGCCCGCGCGGCTACTTCAACCTGGACTGGATCACCCTGCTGGTCATGGTGGCGGTGGCCGTCATCGGGACGCTGGTCTTCCTGCTGGCACGGCCCGAGCGCTCCATCCGGCGGCACCTGCTCGACTCCGCCGGGCAGGACGGCACCCAGCCGTCGGCGACGGTTACTTGAGCTGCGCCGAGGTCCGTCCGAGCAGCCGGCGGGCCACGATGAGCTGCTGGATCTGCTGGGTTCCCTCGAAGATGTCGAGGATCTTGGCATCCCGCGCCCACTTCTCCAGCAGCTCACGCTCGGCATAGCCGGTCGCCCCGGCCAGTTGCACGCAGCGCAGCGTGATCGCGGTGGCCGACCGGCCGGCCTTGGCCTTGGCCATCGAGGCCTGCAGCGAGTTCGGCTTATTGTTGTCGGCCAGCCACGCCGCTTCCAGCGTGGTCAGGTAGGCGGCCTCCCAGTCGGCCTCCAGTTGCAGGAAGGTGGCCGCGGCGGCCGGTTGGCTCAACGCCGGGCGGTCGTAGTCGATCTCGACACCGGCCCGCCCGAGCAGCCGGCGGGTCTCGTCCAGCGCGGCCTTCGACACCCCGAGCGCCATCGCGGCGACCACCGGCCGGGTGTTGTCGAACGTCTGCATGGCGCCGGCGAAACCACGCTCGGCCTCGATGTCCGGGCTGCCGAGCAGGTTCGCGGCCGGCACCCGGCAGTCGGTGAACCGGATGGCCGCGGTGTCGGAGGCGCGGATGCCGAGCTTGCGCTCCAACCGCTCGACCACCATGCCCGGGTTGCCCTTCTCCACCACGAAGGACTTGATCGCCGCGCGGCCGCGCGAGGAATCCAGGCTGGCCCACACCACCACCGCGTCGGCGCGCTTGCCGGCGGTCACGAAGATCTTCTCGCCATTGAGGACGTAGTCCTCGCCGTCACGCACCGCGGTGGTCCGGATCGCTGCCGAGTCCGAGCCGCAGCCCGGCTCGGTAATCGCCATCGCGGCCCAGCTGCCGGCAAACCGCGCCCGCTGCTCGTCGGTGCCGAGCGCGGCGATGGCCGAGTTGCCGAGTCCCTGCCGGGGCATCGAGAGCACCAGCGCGACATCGCCCCAGGCAACCTCCAGCACCGAGAGCACGGTGGCCAGGTTGGTGCCATTGCGGTTGCTTTGGCTGCCGTCCGGGTTGCTTTGGCTGCCGTCCGGGTTGCTTTGGCTGCCGTCCGGGTTGCTGCCGTCCGGGTTGCTTCGGCGCACCCCGGAGGCGCCGGCGTCGGCGGCGCCGGAGTCGTTCAGGCCGTCCACCACGGCCGCCAGCATGTCCAGCTCGATGGGGTAGGAATGCTCGGCCAGGTCGTACTTGCGCGAGTTGGCGCGCAGCACCTGCTTGGCCACGTCCTGGCACTGCTTGACCAGCGGCCGGAACTTGCCGGGGACCTCGAGGTTGATGCTCACCGATTTCACCTGCTCCTCGCGCGAGCGCTCGTCGCAGGATTCGCTCCGCTCCTCGCCGCTACCCGGCTGCGATGCTCACTCATACCAGCACCGCGCCTTCCATCAGGCCGGCCGCCCGCAGGTCCCGGTACCAGCGCTCCACCGGGTGCTCCTTGACGTAGCCGTGCCCGCCCAGCAGCTGCACGCCGGTGCTGCCGATCTGCATGCCGTGCTCGCCGGCCAGCGTCCGGGCCAGCGTCGCCTCCCGGCCGAACGGCAGGCCCTGCTCGGCCCGGCTGGCCGCGCGGTAGCAGGCCAGCCGGATGCCCTCCAGCTCGATCGCGATGTCGGCCACCGCGAAGGCCACCGACTGCCGCGAGCTGATCGGCTCGCCGAACGCCTCGCGGGCGTTGACGTACGGGATCACGTAGTCCAGCACCGCCCGTGCGGTGCCGGCCGCCAGCGCCGCCCAAGCCAGCCGGGAGAGCCGGACGCACTCGGCGTACTGCTCGCCGCGGGCCAGCAGCGAATCCGGGCCGACCCGCACGCCGTCCAGCAGCAGCCGGCCGAGGGCGGCCGGTCGCAATCCCATCGCCGGCTCGGCCTCCACCATCAGCCCGGCGGCGGCCGACTCCACCAGGAACAGCGCCGGGCCGCCATCGGGAAGCTCGGCAGCCAGCACGAACAGTTCGGCCGCGGCGGCGCCCGGCACCAGCGCCTTGATCCCGGTCAGCAGGTAGCCGTCGCCGTCCGGTTTCGCCGAGGTGTGCAGCCGGAAGGGGTCGAACAGCGGTTGCGGCTCCAGGATCGCCAGCGCCGCGCCCGGCGGATCATCGGCGGTGAACGCCGGCAGGTAGGCCGCCTGCTGGCGCTCATTGCCCCACAGCACGAGCGCCGTGCTCACCGCGGCCGGCGCCAGCAACGCCACCGCCAGGCCCAGATCCCCGTGGCCGAGCGCCTCGGCAACCAGCACCCCGGTGACCGCCGAGCGCTCGGTGCCGGCACCGCCGAGGGAGTCCGGAATGCCGATCGGGGCGATGCCCAGTTCCTCGGTGGCCCGGCGCACCAACTCCGGCGGCGGCTGGCAGGCGGTGTCGGCCGCGGCGGCGGCCGGACGGAGCTGCTCGGCGGCGAACTCGCGGGCCGCCTGCTGGATCATCCGCTGCTCGTCGGTCGGGGTGAGGTCGAACAGCGCGCGCCGGCCGGACGCCGAGAGCCTGGCCGGCGCGAGCTGCCGACGTGCCGCGGTGAACGTCCGGCTGGCGGCGCCGGCGGTGCGAAAGCCGGTCCGGGTGGCCTGGTACACCCCGCGTTCGACCGGCTTGCGCAGCCCGAACCGGTCCAGCGCACGCACCCCGGCTAGGCGGTTCAGCACGGCGAGCCCGGCTGCCATCGGATCGCGGGCCAGGCGGGAGCGCGTCATGTATATACGGTACTTCCGGTATCGGATACCTGGCTAGCCGAGGAGCGCCGGAGGAGTCGTCGGAGGGCTCGCCGGACGGCCGGGCGGGGACCGGCTGGCAGAAATGTCGGCGCGGCACGGCAGGATGGGGTCGATCGGCGCCCCGCCGGTTAGTTACTCGTCGGTAACCATGCGTATCCTTGCGTCGGTCAGCGCTGACCGGCCCGGACGCTGGAGGTTGTGGTGGCCCTGCGCATCAGTCTCACCGTTCTGCTGACGGTGCTCACCTTCGCCGTCGCCGGGCGGCGGGTGTGGTGGCTGGTTCGGCTGATCCGCTCGGGCACCGCCTCGCCCGGCCGCGGCCGGCCCGGCGGCCTCCGGGTCGCCAACGACGCCGGTGAGGTGCTCGGCCAGCGCCGGCTGCTGAAGTGGTCGGTGCCGGGGCTGGCGCACTTCCTCACCTTCTGGGGCTTCGTCATCCTGAACCTGACGATCCTGGAGGCCTACGGGGCGCTGCTGATCAACCGCGACTTCCACATCCCCTGGATCGGACGGTGGCAGGCGCTCGGCTTCCTCGAAGATCTGATGGCGGTCGCGGTCCTGGTCGGCCTGGTCACCTTCGCCACCCTGCGGCTGCGCAACGCGCCCGAACGCCGGCAGCGCGATTCCCGGTTCTACGGCTCGCACACCGGCCCGGCGTGGGTGATCCTCGGCATGATCACGCTGGTCATCATCACCCTGCTGCTGCTGCGCGGCGCGCAGTGGAACGCCGACCAGTTCCCGTACGGGCACTCGAAGTGGCCCTTCGCCTCCTACCTGGTCGCCAAGGCACTCGGCAGCGGCGCGTACAACGAGGGCCTGGCCACCTTCTTCCTGCTCGCCCAGATCGTGGTCGTGCTGGCGTTCCTGATCATCGTCACCTACTCCAAGCACCTGCACATCGCGACCGCCCCGATCAACGTCTACTTCAAGCGGCTGCCCAAGGCGCTGGGCGCGCTGCCACCGTCCACCGACGCGGCCGGCAAACCGATCGACTTCATGGACGTGGAGAACCTTTCCGAGGACACCGTCTTCGGCCGCGGCAAGATCGAGGACTTCACCTGGAAGGGCTACCTGGACTTCGTCACCTGCACCGAGTGCGGGCGGTGCCAGTCCCAGTGCCCGGCCTGGAACACCGGCAAGCCGCTGTCGCCCAAGCTGGTGATCATGGATCTGCGTGACCACCTGTTCGCCAAGGCGCCCTACCTGCTCGGCGGCAAGACGGTGCCGGACGACGCGGTGCCGAACTTCGCCACGCCAGCCGCCGAGGGTGGCGAGCAGGGTCACCACGTGCCCGAGGCCGGCTATCCGCGGGTGGAGGGTTCCGGCATCGAGCAGGCCAGCCGGCCGCTGGTCGGCGACGCGGCCTCGTTCGGGGTGATCGACCCGGACGTGCTGTGGTCCTGCACCACCTGCGGCGCCTGCGTCGAGCAGTGCCCGGTGGACATCGAGCACATCGACCACATCGTCGACATGCGCCGCTACCAGGTGCTGATCGAGTCGGCGTTCCCCTCCGAGGCCGGCAGCATGCTGCGCAACCTGGAGAACAAGGGCAATCCGTGGGGGCTGCCGGACCGCCAGCGTGAGGACTGGGCCACCGAGCTGCCCTTCGAGGTGCGGCGGGTCTCGCCCGGCGAACAGCTGCCGGCCGAGGTCGAGTACCTGTTCTGGGTGGGCTGCGCCGGCGCGCTGGAGGACCGGTCGAAGAAGGTCAGCAAGGCCTTCGCCGAGCTGCTGCACGTCGCCGGGGTGGAGTTCGCCATCCTGGGCGCCGGCGAGACCTGCACCGGGGATCCGGCCCGGCGGCTCGGCAACGAGTTCGTCTTCCAGATGCTGGCGCAGCAGAACGTCGAGACGCTCAACTCGCTCGCCGGTGACCGACCGCTGAAGATCGTAGCCACCTGCCCGCACTGCTTCAACACCATCGGCAACGAGTACCCGCAGCTGGGCGGCCATTACGAGGTGGTGCACCACACCCAGTTGCTCGCCAAGCTGGTGGCCGAGGGCCGGCTGACCCCGGTGGAACCGGTGGACAAGAACGTCACCTACCACGACCCGTGTTACCTGGGCCGGCACAACAAGGTCTACACCCCGCCGCGGGAGGTGCTGGGTGCGATCCCGCAGCTGCGGTCGCAGGAGATGCACCGGTGCAAGGACCGCGGCTTCTGCTGCGGAGCCGGCGGCGCCCGGTTCTGGATGGAGGAGAAGATCGGCAAGCGGATCAACATGGAGCGGACGGACGAGGCGATCGGCCTCGACCCGGACCTGATCTCCACCGCCTGCCCGTTCTGCATGGTGATGCTCTCCGACGCGGTGACCGCCAAGAAGGCGGACGGTTCGGCCAAGGATCACGTGCAGGTGCTCGACGTCGCCCAGATCCTGCAGCAGTCGCTGGCCGCTCCCGCCGCCACCCGGAGCGATGGCGAGTGAGCATCGCAGGGGTGCGGAGCCAGCCCAGCTGACCGCCATGTCTTGACGGGCCTGACCGGGGTCACTAGAAAAGGCACACGGCCTAGAAAAGGCTTACAGCCTTCCCATCCAAGCCCCGTGGAGCAGACCATGCAGCTTCCCGTCCCGCGGCTCCGCCGCGCATCCCGCCGCCGGGTGACCGGCATCGCGACGGCCCTGGCAGCCGTCGCCGCCCTCGGCCTGGCCGGCTCCGCGTCGGTCTCGGCGGCGCCCCGGCTGGGCGGCCACGCCCGTCCCATCCAGGGCAACGTGGTGGCCAACCTGTTCGAGTGGAACTGGCCGTCAGTGGCCCGCGAGTGCACGACCGTGCTGGGCCCGAAGGGCTATGCGGCCGTCCAGGTGGCCCCGCCGCAGGATTCGCTGTCGCGCACCGCCACCGACACCACCACAGTGCTGCATCCGTGGTGGGAGGTCTACCAGCCGGTGGACTACAACCTGACCAGCCGGATGGGCAACGAGGAGCAGTTCAAGTCGATGGTGCGCACCTGCCGGGCGGCCGGGGTGAAGGTCATCGTGGACGCGGTGATCAACCACATGACCGGCCAGGGCTCGGTGTCCTACGGCGGCGTGCACTACACCAAGTACGACTACCAAGGCCTGTACTCAGCCGACAACTTCCACGGCCCGCTCGGGCAGTGCCCGAGCGCGGACGGCAACATCGACGACTTCAACGACTACACCCAGGTCTTCAAGTGCGAACTGGTCTCGCTGTCCGACCTGCGCACCGAGACCGACTACGTGCAAAAGACCCTGGCCGCGTACCTGAACAAGCTGCTGTCCTATGGGGTTTCCGGCTTCCGGGTGGATGCCGCCAAGCACATCGGCCAGCCGGACCTGACCTCGATCTTCGCCCGGCTGCACCGCACCGTGGACGGCGAGCGGCCGTACCTGGCCCTGGAAGTCGGCACCGGCAGCCCGGGCCGGATCTCGCCACAGGCGTTCACCGGCGTCGGCAACGTGCTGGGCTTCGACTTCGCCGGCCAGCTCGAGTCGGCGTTCAAGAGCTACACCACCCCGGCCGGCGGCAACATCGGCGACCTCAAGGTCTTCGGTGAGCAGAGCGGCCTGCTGCCCAGCGATAAGTCCTACGCGTTCGTGGAGAACCACGACACCGAACGCAACGGCTCGACACTGAGCTACAAGGACGGCGCGCTGAACACCCTGGCCACCGAGTTCATGCTCGCCTACGGCTACGGCACCGACTCGGTGTACGCCGGCTTCGACTTCGCCACCGGTGACGACTCGCCGCCGGCCGACGCCAACGGCTTCGTCACCGACACCACCTGCGGCAGCGGCTGGGAATGCACCGACCGGATCACCGGGGTTGCCAACCTGGTGGCCTTCCACAACACCGCCGGCAACACCGCGGTGACCAACTGGTACGACGACGCGGTCAACCTGATCGCGTTCAGCCGCGGCCACAAGGCCTGGATCAGCATCAACAACGAGACGGCGCCGAAGACCCGCACGTTCGCCACCGGGCTGCCGAAGGGCACCTACTGCGACATCATCCACGGCAACGTCTCGCACGGGCACTGCTCCGGACCGACCGTCACCGTGGACAAGCACGGCATGGCCCGGGTCACCGTGCCGGCCAAGGACTCGGTGGCGTTCACCGTTCGCGACCGGGTCTGAGCCCTCGGCGGTTCGCCCTGGTCAGGGGAAGAACACGAACTTGACCAGGGCGGCCAGGCCGACCACCACGATCACCGCACGCAGGGCCAGCGGCGGCAGCCGGCGGCCGACTATCGCGCCCAACTGGCCGCCGACGGCGGAGAACACCGCGATCAGCAGCGCGTACGTCCAGTTGGGGTGGGCAACGATCGCGAACAGCACGCCGGCCACCAGGTTGACGATCAGCGACAGCACGTTCTTCAGCGCGTTGACCCGCTGCAGGTCGCTGTCCAGCAGCGCGCCGAGCATGGCGATCAGCAGCACGCCCTGCGCCGCGCCGAAATACCCGCCGTATACGCCGGCGGCGAACACCAGGATCCACAGCAGCACCGGTCGGCGTCCGGCCACCGGCTGGTCGGCCTGGATGAACCGGCGGGACAGCCGCGGCTGGATCACCACCAATATCAGGGCGATCAGGATCAGCGCCGGCACCACCGCCTTGAAGACACCGGCCGGCAGCACCAGCAGCAGGCTGGCACCCAGCACGGCGCCGAGGAACGAGGCGCTGCCGTACCTGGTCAGCCGGGATCGCTGGCCTACCAGCTCCCGCCGGTAGCCGTACGCCCCGCTGACCCCGCCGGGCACCAGCCCGATGGTGTTGGAAACGTTGGCGGTCACCGGTGGCACGCCGAGTGATAGCAGCACCGGGAAGGTGATTAGGGTGCCGGAGCCGACCACGGTGTTGATGGTGCCGGCGGCCAGCCCGGCGACGGCGACCGCTGCCAGGCCGCCGACGCTCGTCACGGCGCTAACGTTAGCGGCTGCTCAGCGGTCCGATCGGTCAGCGTGCGCGACGATGGCCGCGCTCACGTACGCCGCCAGGCCGGGTGCGATCCGCTCGTAATGCTCGGCAAAGCGCTGGTCGGCCAGGTACAGCTCGGCCAGCCCGCGGTGCATGGCCGGCGGCACGTCGTGGAACCAGGTGGACAGGTGCTGCCGGTGTCGCTCGGCAAGCGCCGCGGCCCGGTCGGAATCGGCCGGCACGCCCTCGGCCAGCGCGTGCGCAAAGGCCTGCTCGATCTCGTCCTGCTCGGCCTTGATCCGCAGCCAGTCCTGCTTGTCGTACCGGGCAGTCCGCCGCTGCGACTCCCGGTAGGCCTCGGTGTCGCCCCAGCGCCGCTCGGCTTCGGCGGCGTGCTCGGAATAGTCGGTGCCGAAGACCTCGAACTGCTCCTGTGGCGTGAGCGATATGCCCATGCGATCTGCCTCCAATTCCCGATCCAGCGCGGCCGCGATCCGGCGCAGCCGCTCGATCCGCTCCTCGACCAACTGCCGCTGCCGGCGCAGCTGGGCCGGCAGGTCGGCATCCTCGGCCAGCAGGCCGGCGATCTCGTCCAGCCCGAAGCCCAGCTCCCGGTAGCCCAGGATCCGGCGCAGCCGGTCCAGATCCGCCTTGTCGTACAACCGGTATCCGGCTGGCGAGCGGCCGGCCGGCGCTAACAGGCCGACCCGGTCGTAGTGGTGCAGCGTGCGCACCGTCACGCCGGTCAGCCGGCTGACCTCGCCGACCGGCAACCCTTCGTCGTTCACGGCTATGAGCCTGCCGCCTGACGTTGGGAAAGGGTCAAGCGGTGTGCCTGAGCGGGAATGGCGCGGCGGCGCTGACCTGCTGCGCGTGGTCAGCGTGGAGGGGCCAGACGGACCGAACCTTGAGTTTTGATGTAGACACCCCCGGAGCCAGGCTCCGGGAATGCCTACATCCTGCAGATCGATCAGCGTTTTGGACGTGAATCAGTTCGGCATCTGCCGCGAGATCAGCACTGCCAGACTCGTCGCGAAAACCGCCCCAGCCGCTGATATCCATTGGGGTATCTCACACGCCATCATCTACCGCGCGGTGGCCTCACTCTCGCCACAGCCCTCATCTGGCTCAGCGCCTGAGAGAGACGTCCTAGGCGTAGCACACGCCGTCCGCGTTGCAATTAGGGCAGTCGCGATCGGGGTCGGGCTCGCTGGTGATGGGCTCCTCTACGCACAGCCAGGCCGGCTGAACCTGAGACGGGTGCGACACCGCTGCGGCTAGGCCAGTGGCCGGCGCAACAGCAGCAAGCGGGGCGATGAGCAGCACCGCGAACCCGCACAGTATGCCAAGGCGACTCCGTGATTGATTAACGCTCATGAGCGTGACTCCTAGTCGGAACTGGCACACACACAGAATATGGTGCGTAAGTTATAGATGCCTTTATCAGCCCCGTCAATAGGCGGTAGATGCCCACCTCCGGCCGGCGGACCGGTTCTGCCGGCAGCAGGCAACGCCCCGGAGCCGCTTGGCCAGGGGAGCGACGTCGGCGTGCCTGGGCGGCTCGGCGAGCAAGGCCTAGAGCTGCCGGCCCCCGGAGTCGCTCTGGCTCAGTCCTGCAGCATCGGGATGCGCAGCGCGACGTCCGGTATTCCGAAGCCGTCGATCAAATCCAGCGCGTGCGGGCGGAGCTCGGCGCACAGCCGGTTGACCTCGCCCGTCAGCCGCTTGCTCCGGGCGGCCGACAGCCGCCCGTGCTCGACGTACCAAGCCCGGTCGGCCTCGATGGTGCTCAGCACGTACAGGTCGCAGACCCGCTCCAGCAGGCCGCGCACTCCCCCGTCGGCGCAGTTCTCGATCGCCGCGGCGAAGGCCTCGGCCAGCAGCCGGTCCACGTGCGCCCGGGCGGTGGCCAGCAGGTGGTCCTGGCAGGCGTTGAAAACCGCGAACGGATCCTCGGCATCGGCCGCCCGGCGCAGCCGGCGGGCCACGCCGTCGGTGAGGTGGCGTACCCGGAAGTCCAGCAACGACAGTTGCGAGTCCCGATCGGCGTAGTCGGCATCGTCACCGGCCAGCCGGGACAGCAGCGGGGTGCGCTCCAGCACGCTGCCGAACGCCTGGCCAGCGACGAACCGGATGGTGCCCAGCATGTCCAGCTCGCCGAAGTGGTCGCGGTAACTGGTCAGCAACTCCTTGGCCACCAACTGCAGCAGCACCGTGTTGTCGCCCTCGAACGTGGTGAACACGTCGGTGTCGGCCTTCAGCCCCGGCAGCCGGTTCTCGCCCAGGTACCCGGCGCCGCCGCACGCCTCCCGGCAGGTCTGGATGGTGGAACTGGCATGCCAGGTGGCCACCGCCTTGATGCCGGCGGCGCGAGCCTCCAGCTCGCGCCGCCGCGGGTCGGCCGGATCCCCGGCGGTGAACACCTCGTGCAGCGTGTCCACCAGCTCCGCCTGCGCGAAGTGCAACGCGTAGCTCTTGGCCAGCGCGGGCAGCAGCTTGCGCTGGTGGGCCAGGTAATCCAGCAGCCGCACCTCGCCGTCCCGGCCCGGTGCCTCGAACTGGGTGCGCCGTTCGGCGTAGTGCAGTGCGATGCCCAGGCCCACCTTGGTCGCGCTGCCGGCGCCGCCGGCCACGCTGATCCGGCCCTGGATCAGGGTGCCGAGCATGGTGAAGAACCGCTTGGTCTGGTTCTCGATCGGCGTCGAGTAGTTGCCGTCCGGCGCCACCGAGCCGTACCGGTCCAGCAGTGCGGTTCGCGGGATCCGGACGCCGGTGAACCACAGCTGGCCGTTGTCCACCCCGTTCAGGCCGGCCTTGAAGCCGCAGTCGGCGATCCGCACGCCCGGCATCGGGTCGCCCGCCTCGTCGCGGATCGGCACCAGGAAGGCGTGCACGCCGTGGCTCTCGCCGCCGGTCACCAGCTGGGCGAACACCACCGCCAGCCGGCCGTCCCGGGCGGCGTTGCCGATGTACTCCTTGCGCGCGTCGTCGTCCGGGGTGTCCAGCACGAACTCCCCGCTGGCCGGGTCGTAGCTGGCCGTGGTGCGCAGCGCAGCCACGTCCGAGCCGTGCCCGTGCTCGGTCATCGCGAAGCAGCCCAACAGCCGGCCGGCGGCGATGTCGGCCAGGTAGCGCCGGTGGTGCTCGGCGTTGCCCAGGTGCAGCACCGCGCCGCCGAACAGGCCGAACTGCACGCCGGTCTTGACCATCAGCGACAGGTCGCCCATCGCCAGCATCTCGAATGCCACGATGGACGCGCCGAGGACGCCGCCACCGCCGTACTCGACCGGAAAGCCGATGCCGGTGACGCCCTCGGCGCACAGCGCCATGAGCTGGTCGTAGGTGCGCTGCCGCTGCTCGTCCATGGTCAGCCCGACCTGCGGCACGAACAGCGGGCGGTCGGCCAGCTTGCGCGCGATCTGGCGCTGCTCGGCCCAGCGTCCGTCCAGCAGCCGGCGCAGCTCGTCCCGGCCGTCGGCGGTCAGCGCCGGAAGTTCGGCCTCGGTCATCGCAACTCCTCGGAATCGGCGGTCTCGGTCAGCGCGTCGCGCAGCCCTCCGGTGTCACCCCACAGCAGAACGGTCAGGCTTTCGGCCAGCTCGGCGCGGGACAGCTCGGCCGGATGCTCCAGCCACCAGTCGCCGGCCGCCTTGACCAGGCCGACGATGGCGGTCCCCCACGGCCGGCGCAGCCCCGGCTCGGCAGCCGGCAGCGAGCCGATCAGCTCGTCCAGCCGGCCGGCGATCCGGCCGATGTAGTCGGCCACCGGGTCCTCGCCGGAGCGCTGCACGATCGGGTTGCGCACCACGAACCGGTAGACCTGCGGATTGCGATCCAGCACCGCCAGGAACGCGTCGATGCCGGCCCGGATCATCGCGCGGGGATCGTCCTGCCGGGCAATCGCGGCGGTGAGCTGGTCGGCCAGGGTGCTGGCCAGCTGCTGCCCGACCGCCCGGTACAGGTCGGCCTTGTCGGTGAAGTGCCGGTAGAACACCGCCTTGGAGGTGCCGGCAAACGCGGCGATCTGGTCCATCCCGACCTCGGCGCCGTGCTGCTCGACGCAGGCCGCGGTGAGCCGCACCAACTCAGCCCGTCGTGCCAGCCGGTGCGCATCCCAGCGCGCCGAGCGGCCGTCCGGCTTGGTCTTCACGAGTATCACAGTATCCGATACCGCCAGTATCGGATACTCGGGGGACGCCCGCACGGAGCGGCAATGGCCGATCTTGAAACAATGCTGCCATGCCTGTGCGCCGCCCGTCCCGTCTCGCCTGCCTGATCGGGCTTCTCGCCGTGGCCGGCTCGTTGCTTGCCGGCTGCGGACACGGTCACAAGACCCCGCCCGAGCAGGTCGCCGCTCAGAGCTACCTGACCGCGCTGGGCAACGCCGACTCCAGCGGCGCCGCGAACGCCACCACCGACCCCGGCTCGGCGCAGGCCGCGATCTCGCGCAGCCTGGCCGGGCTGGGCAGCGGGATCAAGGGGCGGCTCACCGTCTCCGGCCTGGCCAACCGGCAGGCAAGCACGGCGACCGCCAACTACGACGCCGACTGGACGGTGCCCGGCGGTTCCGGCGGCTGGCACTACTCCGGCAGCCTGCCGATGACCAAGCAGGGCGGCCGCTGGCTGGTGCAGTGGCAGGCCTCGGACGTCCAACCCGCCTTGCGCGCCGGCCAGCACCTGACCGTCAAGCGCACCCAGCCGGCCCGGGCCGCGCTGACCGACGACCACGGCCAGCCGCTGGTCACCCCGACCCCGGTGGTCACGGTGGGCATCGACCCGGCGACGGTCACCAACCTCGGCGCGCTGGCCGCCGCGCTGGCCGCGGTGCCGCAGTTGGAAAGCACCGCCGCCGAGATCGTCAGCGCCGTCCGGGCGGCTCCCAAGGGCCAGTTCGTGCCGATCATCACGCTGCGCCAGCCGGTCTACGAGCAGATCAAGCCGGCCATCTACAGCCTGCCCGGCACCCAGTTCCGCACCGACACCCAGCTGCTGCCGCCGGAATCCGGTTTCGCGCGCGGGCTGATCGGCACCGTCGGGCCGGCCACCAAGGAGGTGATCGACGCCGCCAAGGGCGCGGTGGTGGACGGCGACCAGGTCGGGCTGTCCGGCCTGCAGCAGGCACTGGACGGCAAGCTGCGCGGCACCCCCGGCATCGAGGTGTACGCGGCCGCCGACGCCGACGGAACGCTGGGCGCCCGGATCGGCACGGTCAGCGCGCCGGTCGCCGGCAGGCCGGTGCAGCTCACCCTCGACACCGCCACCCAGCGGGCGGCCGACGCCACGCTGGCCGCCGAGGCGCTGCCGGCCGCGATCGTGGTCAGCCAGCCGTCCACCGGGCGGATCCTCGCGGTGGCCAACAGCGCCGCCGCCGACGGTGACATCGCGCTGACCGGGCAGTACCCGGCCGGCTCCACGTTCAAGATCGTCACCTACACCGCCGAGCTCACCGCCCACCCCGACCGCGGACCGGACACCACCGCGCCGTGCCCGGCCACGGTGACGGTGGACGGGCGCACCTTCGAGAACGAGAACCGCTTCTCCCACGGCACCATCTCCTACCGCGCCGCGTTCGGCTATTCCTGCAACACGACAGCGATCGAGCTGGCCGACGCGCTGGGAGACGGCGCGCTGCACCAGGCCGCGCAGGCCCTCGGCCTGGGCGCGGGCTGGCAGCTGCCGGTGGACGCGTTCGCCGGTTCGATGCCGGCCAGCGCCACCGGCACCGAGAAGGCCGCGGAGGCCATCGGGCAGGGCAAGGTGCTCGTCTCACCGCTGGTGATGGCCGAGATCGCCGGCGCCTCTGCCACCGGCAAGCCGATCGCGCCGTCGCTGCTGATGGACCAGCCGGGTGCCGCCGGCCAGCCGCTGCCGGCCGGACTGACCGCGAGCATGAACGCGCTGCTGCGCGCCACCGTGGCGATGCCGGGTGCCACCGGGTACGCCGCCCTGCACGAGCTGCCCGGCGAGATTCGCGGCAAGACCGGCACCGCCGAGTTCGGCACCGACAACCCGCCGAAGAGCCACTCCTGGTTCGTCGGCACCCGCGGCGACCTAGCCGTCTCGGTCTTCATCTACGGCGGAGAGCAGTCCAGCACCGGCGCGGTACTGCTGGCCCGCGACCTGTTCAACAAGCTGAGCTGACCGCACCGCCGAGGCTATGGTGTCGGGATGCCACCCGACACCCCTGCCCCGGGCGAGGAGGAAGTCTGGCCGGAGCCGATCCACGACGGCGAGTGGACGGAGGCCGACGGCACCTGGTGGCAACTGCGCGGCGCCGGCCAGGAAATCTCGGTGAAGCGGATCAAGAAGCTGCTCCTGTCACCCGAGATCCGGGTTCTGCTGTTCTACGGCCCGGACGCGCCGAGCGAGATCGGCCCGGACGATCGGCAGGCCCTCTGGCAGCGGATGCGGCCCTACCTGACCGGCACGGTGGTCAGCGACAAGAACGACTTCACCGATTTCCGGGCGGCGGAATTCAAGGACGACCGCCGACATCGCCTGCTGATCATCGAGGAGTGCTGCTGAGCCGGTTCGGTGATTACCGTGAGGGCATGACCGAAGTTCACGACAGTCCCAGCAGCTGGGTGGCCGAGCACATCCAGAAGTACGTCGAGACCGATGGCGAGCAGGGCCACATCTGGAACGGGGTGCCCACCCTGCTGCTCACCACGAAGGGACGCAAGACCGGCGAGCTGCGCCGCACGGCGCTGATCTACGGCAAGCACGGCTCGTCCTATCTCGTCGTCGCCTCGCAAGGTGGCGCGGATACCCACCCGGCCTGGTACCTCAACCTCTCGGCCAACCCGGAGGTGCACGTGCAGCTCGGCCCGGAGACGTTCACCGCACACGCGCGCACCGCCACCGAGCAGGAGAAGCCCGAGCTGTGGAGCACGATGGCCGCGATCTGGCCGGCCTACGACGAGTACCAGGCCAAGACCCAGCGGCCGATCCCGGTCGTGGTGCTCGATCCGGCCTGATTCCTGACCTGATTCGAACGTTTCGGTGACCGGCCGGCCGGGCACCGCTCAGTACAGTGCGCCTGTGAGCGACGCCGCCCGTGGCCTGATCCTGGTGGTCGAGGACGAGCCGCCGATCGCCGAGGTGATCCGGCTGAACCTGGCCAAGGCCGGCTTCGGCGTGCACATCGAGCGCGACGGCGAGGCTGGCCTGGCCGCCGTCCGCACCCACCGGCCGGCCGCGGTGGTGCTGGACATCGGGCTGCCGGGCACCGACGGCATCGAGGTGTGCCGCCGGCTGCGAGCTGCCCAGGACTGGACGCCGGTGCTGTTCGTGACCGCCCGCGATGACGAGGTGGACCGGATCGTCGGCCTGGAACTGGGCGCCGACGACTACATCACCAAGCCGTTCTCGCCGCGGGAGCTGGTCGCCCGGGTGTCCTCGGTGCTGCGCCGGGCCCGGGGCGTGCCGGGCGGCGGCCCCCCGCTGCAGGTCGGCCGGGTCCGGCTGGAGCCGGACCAGCGGCGGGCCTATGCCGACGAGCGCGAGGTGGCGCTGACCGCAACCGAGTTCGATCTGCTGGCCTGCCTGATGCGCCGGCCGGGCCGGGTGTTCAGCCGCGAGCAGTTGCTGAGCGAGGTATGGGGATACTCCGCCATCGCCGGCGCCCGAACGGTGGACGTGCACGTGGCTCAGGTGCGCGGCAAGCTCGGCGAGGCCAGCCCGATCCGCACCGTGCGCGGGATCGGCTACGCGGCCGAGCAGCCGGCTCACTGCCAGCCCGGATGAGAAGCCTGGCCGGCCGGATCTCCCTGCTGGCGGTTGCGGTAGCGGTGATCACCGCGCTGCTTGCCGGGGTGCTCGCGGTGAACCTGGTGCAGCGGTCCAACAACGACACCGCCCGCAACACGCTGCGCCAGCTCGCCGACGTGGCCCAGAGCACCGCGAACGCCGGCGCCAACGCCACCGCCGCGCAGAGCCGGGCACGTGACCAGTTGCGGGTGCTCAAGATCGCCTCGGCAGCCATCTCGGCCAGCGGCCGGGTGTCCAGTGCCAGCCCGCTGCTGCGCGCCGTGCTCACCAGCCAGGACGTGGCCAGCGTGCTGGCCGGCAAGCCGGTCTCCGCACAGCGCCGGGTGAACGGCCAGCGGGTGCTGCTGGAGGCCCGGCCCACCAACGCCGGCGGCATCGCGCTTGTCCAGCGCAGCGCCGACGCCACCGCGGTCGGCGACCGGGCGGTGCGGCGGATCGTCTGGGCGCTGCTGATCGCGGTCGGCATCGCGATCGTGCTGGGGCTAGCCGTCGCGGTCCGGATCTCCCGGCCGCTGCGCCGGACCGCCCAGGCCGCGCACGCACTGGCGGCCGGCCAGCGGGACGTGGCGGTCCGGTCGGAGGGGCCGGCCGAGGTGGTCGAGGTCGGCCAGGCGGTGAACACGCTGGCCGCCGCGCTGTCGCATTCCGAGGCACGGCAGCGGGAATTCCTGCTTTCGGTGTCGCATGATCTGCGCACGCCGCTGACCGCTATCACCGGCTATGCCGAGTCACTGGCCGACGGGGTGGTGCCGCCGGAGCAGGCCGCCGGCGTGGGCGCGGTGATGCTCACCGAGGCACAGCGGCTGAACCGGCTGGTGGCCGACCTGCTGGACCTGGCTCGGCTGAACGCCCAGGAGTTCCGGATCGATCCGGCCCCGGTGGACCTGGCCGAGCTGGCCCGGGCGGCCGGCCAGGTGTGGTCGGACCGGTGCGCCGCGGCCGGCGTGCGGTTCGGCGTGGAGGCCGCGCCCGGTCCGCTGTGGCTGCACACCGACCCGGGCAGGGTCCGCCAGGTGGCCGACGGCCTGTTGGAGAACGCGCTGCGGGTGACGCCGGCCGGCGCGCCGATCATTCTGGCGGTGCGCGGCGAGCACGCGCCGGACGGCCGCGCGTTCGGCGTGCTGGAGGTCCGCGACGGCGGCCCCGGGCTGGCCGAGCAGGACCTCGCGGTGGCCTTCGAACGGTCGGTGCTCTACGAGCGCTACCGCGGCGTGCGGCAGGTCGGCACCGGGCTCGGCCTGGCCATCGTGGACGGCTTGGTGCGCCGGCTCGGCGGCACGGTGGCGGCCGGGCACGCGGCCGAGGGCGGCGCCCGGTTCACCGTCTGGCTGCCCGCCTGACCGAACCCCAGCGCGAGGAGGATCCGGTACCTACGCGGTAGGAAGATCCTCCCATCGCGAGCAGCTACTTGCGGCCGTCCAGCACCTGGGTGGCGGTGAGGCTGCCGGTGCCGGTGCCGAGCACGATCACCCGGTCACCGGTCTTGACCTCGCCGATGCTGCCGGGCTTGCCCTTGCCGTCGGCCCGGGTGTGCACCTTGGTGTCGCCGGTCACGGCATAGCTCTGGCTGACGTTGTCGGCGGCCTTCACCGTGATCGAGCTGGCCGACACCGCCGTCACCTGGCCCCGGATGGCGTCGTGGGTGACGAAGCCGCCGGACTTGCCGTCGCGGGTCACCCAGGTGGCGTGCAGCGCGCGGCGGGCCAGCGCGCGGCCGGGATTGACCTTGCCGGGGCGGGCCTTGCCGCTGCCGGGAGCCGGCGCGCTGGACGAGCCGTTGGACGCCGAACTGCTGGCCGACGGGCTGGGGCTGGTCCCGGACGCGGCGAGCGCCGCGGTACCCGCGCCGAGCACCACCGCGGCCGCCGCGCCGGCGGTAACGACCTTCTTCATCATGTGGCTAGTCTCCCTCTTTCCGGATCGGAACAACCTCCAGCTTGCCGACGCCGGGTTCGCGTGCGGGCAAGGAAGTGTCAGGGTTATGTTCGAGACTCGGGGCGGCACCGTTCCCCGGAAAGGAGCGCCCTGCGATGACCGTGTCGGTCGCGTGCCTCGCCTTCGACTGTTCCGATGCCCTCACCGTGGCGCGTTTCTGGTCGGCGGCGATCGACCGCCCGCTCGATGCCGGCGCTACCAGCGAGTTCGCCAGCATCGGCTTCGCCGGCCGCCGGACCAGGCAGGGGTGGGCGGCGGTGGAGCGCATGGAGGAGCCCACCTGGCTGTTCGCCCGGGTGCCGGAGCCGAAGGTAGCCAAGAATCGGATGCACCTGGACGTCATCGCAGCCGACGTCGAGGCCGAGATCGCTCGCCTGGTCGGGCTCGGCGCGAGCAGGGTGGCAGACCGGGACGAGTACGGCTACCGCTGGACGCTGATGACCGACCCGGAGGGCAACGAATTCGACCTCGGCACGGCGCTGTGAACCTGCACGCCGGCCGGCCGAGCACGCTGGACGCGGTCACCCTGTACCGGATCCTGCAGTTGCGGGTGGCTGTCTTCGTGGTCGAGCAGCGATGCCCGTACCCGGAGCTGGACGGCCGGGATCTCGAGCCGGACGCGCAGTGGCTGTGGGCCACCGAGGACGGCACGTTGCTGGCCACCCTGCGCATGCTGCGGGAGCCGGACGGCACGATCCGGATCGGCCGGGTGGCCACCGACCCGGCCGCCCGCTCGCGCGGTGTCGCCGGCCGCCTGGTGGAGTTCGCCCTGCAACGGCTGGGCGATGCGGTCGCGGTGCTGGACGCGCAGTCCCCGCTGGCCGGCTGGTACCAGCGGTTCGGCTTCGTCCAGTGCGGCGAGGAGTTCGTCGAGGACGGCATCCCGCACGTGCCGATGCGCCGGGGCGGTTAGCCTGGCGCCATGCGCAATTTCACGGTCACCGACGCGGTGCGCGACTACGCGGTCAGCCACGGCAGTTGGCAACCGACCGACGTGCTGCGCCAGTTGCGAGCGGAGACCGCGGCGCTCGGTGACGTCGCCGGCATGCAGATCGGCGACGACCAGGGGCAGCTGTTGACCATGCTGGCCAGGCTGATCGGAGCTCGCCGGGCGGTGGAGGTGGGCACCTTCACCGGCTACTCGAGCCTGTGCATCGCCCGCGGCCTGGCCGACGGCGGGCAGCTGCTGTGCTGTGACATCAGCGAGGAGTGGACCAGCATCGCCCGCCGTGCCTGGGAACGTGCCGGCCTGGCCGACCGGATCGAGTTGCGGCTGGCCCCTGCCCTGCAGACATTGCGCGCGCTGGACGAACGCGAACTCGACCTGGTCTTCCTCGACGCCGACAAGCCGGGCTATGCCTCCTACTGGGAGGAACTGGTGCCGCGGGTGCGTCCGGGTGGAATCCTGCTCGCCGACAACGTGCTGTGGAGCGGTGAGGTGATCGACCCGAACGCTGCCGAGGAGGACACCGTGGCACTGCGCGAGTTCAACGACCTGGTCGCCGCCGACAGCCGGGTCGAGGTCGTGCTGCTTACCGCGTTCGACGGATTGACCATCGCCCGCAAGCTGTAGCCGGCCCGCAGGCTTAGCCCGCCCGGCTGGGTTCGGCCACCAACCGGTCGTGCAGGAACTCGCCCAGCTCGTCCATCGCCTGCCGGGATTCGGCCAGCACGCCGGCTGTCACATGCCCGACGTGCCAGAGCCGGGGGAGCTCGGTGAGCCGCACCTCGACGCCGGCCGCTCGCAGGTTGGCGGCGAACTCGACCGCCTGCTCGTAGAGCACCTCGCGCTTGCCGATGTGCACCAGCGTCGGCGGCAGCCCGTCCAGCCGGCCCCGGCCGGGTGCGAAGCCCGCGTCGGTCAGCTCGCCGTTGCCCAGGTAGTGCGTGGCGCAGGCCCGTCCCCACCGCTCGCGCACCACCAGGTCCCGGCGACGCCCGGTGGCCGGGGCGCCCGGGTCCACCCAGGGCGAGATCAACGCCAGCGCTGCCGGACGCGCGGCGTCGGCGTCGGCCAGCCGGCGCGCGGTGGCCACCGCCAGCCCGCCGCCGGCCGAATCGCCGCTGATCGCGAACCGCGGATACCACCCGGCCAGTTCCTCAGCCGCCAGCACCGCATCCTCCAGCGCGGCCGGGAACGGGTGCTCAGGTGCCAGCCGGTAGTCCGGCAGGTACACCACCGAACCGCTCGCCTCGGCCAGCAGCGCGGCCAGCCCGCGATGGCTGCGCGGCGAGCCCACGGTGTAGGCACCGCCGTGCAGGTGCAGCACGGCGCGCGGCCGCTCGGTGGCACCCACCGACACCCGCAGCGCCGGCCGGCCGCCGAGCGTCACCGGCCGCGCCACGGTGCCGCTTGGGCTGGGCATCAACCCGGCGACCGAGTCCAGCCAGCGACGCTGCCAGCGGATCGGCAGCGGGCGGCCGAGGCCCGGTCGCTGGCCGATCGCGACACCGGCGGCCACCAGCCAGAACGGCAGCCTGCTCATCGGGAGACCTCCAGCCGCTGCCCATCCCAGCGCTGCGGAACCCGGCGGCGACTCATCGCGGCGAGCAGCCGCTGGTACCGGGCGCCGAGCAACCGGACCAGCAGGTCCAGCGCGCGGGCATCCGGGCCGATCAGGATCCTGGGCTTGCCGGCCAGCATGCCGGCCTCGATGATCTCGGCCGCCCGGTCGGCCGACGTCTTGGCCAGGTGGTAGTCGAAGAACTCGGCCAGCGCGGCCTGGTCCTCCCCCTCGGCCACCCGCGCGTTGCGGGCGATCGCGGTGCGGATGCCGCCCGGATGCACGCAGCAGACCCGGACCGGCAGCCGCGCGGCCAGCATCTCCTGGCGCAGCGACTCGGTGAATCCGCGAACGGCGAACTTGGCGGCGTTGTAGGCGCTCTGGCCGGGTACCGCGAGCAGGCCGAACAGGCTGGACAGGTTGACCAGGATGCCGTCGCCGCTGGCGATCAAGTACGGCAGGAACTCCTTGCTGCCGTGCACCACGCCCCAGAAGTCGATGTCGAGCACCCACTCCAGGTCGGCGTAGCTCATCCCGAGCACGGTGCCGGTCAGCGCGACGCCGGCGTTGTTGATCACCACGTTGACACCGGAGAAGTCCTCGGCCACCGAGGCGGCATAGCGCGCCATCGCGTCCCGGTCCCGGACGTCCAGCAGGTCGCTGCGCACCTCGCTGCCGCCCAGCGTGCTCACCGTCTCGGCCAGGCCGAGCGAATCGACGTCGGACAGGGCCAGCCGGGCTCCCCCGGCGGCCAGCCGCTGCGCCAGCGCCCGGCCGATGCCCGAGCCCGCACCGGTGATCACGACCACCTTGCCGGCGACCGACTTCATGCCGGTCGCCCGCGATCGGCCAGCGCGGTGCTGCGGTAGGCGGCCAGGTCGAACTTCGCGGTGAGCCGCCGGAACGCGTAGGTGGTGCGTGGCCACAGCGTCACGTTGCGGCCGTGCGCGTCGAGGTACCAGCTGCGGCAACCGCCGGTGTTCCAGACCGTGCGGCGCATCCGCCGCTGCAAGTCGGCGTTCCAGCTCCGCTGCGCCTCCGGCAACACCTCCACGGTGGCCAGGCCGTGCCGGTGCATGGTCCGCCAGGCGTCCACCAGGTAGGCCAGCTGGGATTCGATCATGTACACCATCGAGGAGTGGCCGAGCCCGGTGTTCGGTCCGACGAGGAAGAACAGGTTCGGAAAGCCGGCCACCGTGCTGCCCTTGTAGGCCTGGATGCCGTGCTCGGACCAGGCGTCGCTGAGCGTCTGGCCGTGCGTCCCCTTGATCTGCTGGGCGATCGGCAGCTCGGTGGGCAGGAACCCGGTCGCCACGATCAGCGCGTCGGCCTGCCGTTCGGTGCCGTCGCCGGTCACGATGCCGGTCGGGGTCAGCCGGCGGATCGGCTCGGTGACCAGTTCCACGTTGTCCCGGGTGAGCGCCGGATACCAGTCGTTGGACAGCAGCACCCGCTTGCAGCCAAGCGCGAAGTGCGGAGTCACCTTGGCCCGCAGCACCGGATCAGCAATAGCCTTGTGAATGTTGCGGATTCCGGACCGGGCGGCCAGCCGGCCGAGGCCGGGCAGGGTGGTGAACATCGGCACGGTCGCCTCCCGGCCGAGGTAGATCGCGGCCCGGGCCAGCCGCTGCAGCAGCGGGACGCGTCCGAACAGCAGCTTCTGCCAGGGCTGGTAGGCGCGGTCGCGGCGCGGCAGCACCCAGGGTGCGGTGCGCTGGTAGACGTCCAGCCGGCCGGCCCGCGTGGCCACCTCCGGCACGATCTGGATCGCCGACGCACCGGTGCCGATCACCGCGACCCGCTTGCCGGCCAGGTCGTAGTCGTGATTCCACTGCGCGGAGTGGAAGATCTCGCCGGCGAAGCGGTCGATGCCGTCGATGTCGGGCATCCGCGGATCGGACAGCGCGCCGCCGGCGGCGATCAGCAGCCGGGCGGTGGTCGGTCCCGCCGAGGTCTCGATCCGCCAGCGGTCGGCCTCGGCGTCCCAGGCCGCGGCCTCGAACGTCACCCCGAACCGGAAGCGGTCGAGCACGCCGGCCTGCCGGGCGATCCGGCGCAGGTAGTCCTGGATCTCGGCCTGCCGGGAGAACGAGTGCGACCAGTCCGGGTTGGGCGCGAAGGAGAAGGAGTACAGCTGGGACGGCACGTCGCAGGCGGCGCCGGGATAGCTGTTGTCCCGCCAGGTGCCACCCACCTCGCTGCCCCGGTCGATGCACAGGAAGTCCCGCTCACCGGCTTCCTGCAGCTTGATCGCGGCGCCGAGACCACCGAAGCCGGCACCGACGATGAACACCTCGACCCGCGGCGGCAGGGCGGACGTCGCAGCCATGCGATGAAGCTTAGGACGCTAATTGAACAAAAGTCAATATAGCTTTACCGGGGCACGAACGATCACATCGAGTCGATCGCGATCGTCCAGGTGGTGCCGGGCGCGGCTTCGACCCGGATCCGGATCGGCGGGGTCAGCCGTACGTGGTCCCAGACGTATTCGCGGCCCGCGAAGCAGGTCTTGGTTTGCAAGCCACGGGCCTCGGGGGTTGTCAGGTCGGGCAGGCTGACACCCGCGCCGTGGCAGACCAGGCGAAGCCGGTAGCGGGTGCCGGCACGTGGTGTCGGCGTTTCGCCGGTGAACGAGACGGTGGCGGGGCCTTGTCCACTGTGACGCACGGCGTTGTCCGGCCCGCTCATGTCTTCATCGACCGGACCCTGCAGCCCACCGTTGCTCTGTACGTCAGGCGCGAGCGCCAGGGTGAGCTGCCAGCTCGTCGTCTCCGCCGCGGTGATGACGAGACGGCCGTTCTGCAGCACCGCGCCGCCCGTTCCGAAGGCATGGCCGGGCTCACACGCGCCGTACAACGTCTGCTGCCCAATGCTGAGGGTGCCCCCGCCGGCACAGGTTCCATAGGCGGAGTAGCCGAAGTGCGGCGGAACCACCCGGGACGGAACCACGAAGGTCTGCGAGCCATGCCCCGCATAGGTGCCGAGGATGATGGTGCCGGGCAGCAACATGGCTCGAACGGCGCTGGGAACGGCCGGCTTCGGGGCCGGGTTGGCCGGCCGGCGCTCGGGATGACCGGGCGCGAGAAGGGCGAAGACCGTGATCACCGCCGCCGCGCACGCCGCCAGCGCGACCGCGAACCCGAGTTCCACCCGCCTGGCCCGGCGCCGGCGGTGCGGCTCCGGCAAGTCCAAGGACAGCAGCGGCGCCTCGCCGTGGTCGGCCGGCCGCGGAGCCACCGGCTGGCCACCCAGCGCCAGGTCGAGCCGCTCCCGGAACCGGCTGGCGTCGAGATCCTCGGGTACCCGGGACCGGAGCGCGAGCCGGAGATCCTGCTCTGTGGGCGAATCGCTGCTCATCACAGCTCCTTTCCCGCTACGTCGCGGGCGGCTTGGTCGGTCACGGTGCCCTCCTGAATGCGCAAGGCCTTCAGCCCGCGCGACACATAGCTGCGGACGGTGACCGGATCGCAGACCATCAGCCGAGCGATCTGGGTGTCGTCCAGGTCCTCGAAGTAGCGCAGTACCACCGCGGTTCGCTGTCGCGCCGGCAAGGCATCCACCCGGCGCAGCAGCTCGTCGCGGCCGGCAATGCGCTCGGCCGGATCCGGGACGATCCCGCCCTCGATCTCCGCTCGCGGCACCTGCCGGCTCAGCCGTCGTCGCCAGGACAGGTGCTCGTGCACCAGCATCGTGCGCACATAGCCGTAGGGCGAATCCATTCCGCCGATCCGGGTCCACTGCGCGAACGCGCGGAGCAGGACGTCCTGCAGCACGTCCTCGGCGGCCGGGCGGCTACCGCACAGCGCGATCGCCAACCGCAGCAGTGGCACTTGGCGTTCGTCGAGGAAGGCCGAGAATTCCACGGTGGACCTTTCGCGTCCGAGGTGTGTCACAGTATTGAAAGCCTCGAGCAGGGCCGAGCGTGGCGCCGACCCCAAACTTTCCGAGAAGCCGGCACCGACGTCGTTCGCCCGCGTACCGGCGAACCGCGGGCGAACCGGCTCTAGGATGGCCGGCATGACGACCGCCAAGCGGGTACGGCTGAGCCCGCAGGCCAGGCGTGAGCAGCTGCTGGAACTGGGCGTGCGGATGCTCACCAGCCGCACCCTGGACGAGTTGTCGGTGGAGGAGCTGGCCGAGCAGGCCGGCATCTCCCGGGGCCTGCTGTTCCACTACTTCCGCAACAAGCAGGACTTTCACCGGGCGGTGGTGCAGCGCGCGGCGGACGTCCTGCTGGAGACCACCGCGCCCGACACCACGCTCGACCCGCTCCCCCGGCTGACCGCGTCGCTGGAGCACTACGTCGATTACGTCAGCACGAACTACCGGGCCTACCTGTCGCTGGTGCGCGGGGCGGCCAGCGGCGACGACGCGCTGCGGGAGATCTTCGACCACACCCGCGACGTGCTGACCAAGCGGATCACCGACAACATCGAGGTGTTCGGAACCACCGACGGACCCACCGCCCGGTTGCTGGCTCGCGGCTGGTCGGCCATGGTGGAGGAGGTCGTGCTGGCCTGGGTGCCGGATCCACGGATTTCCAAGGAGGAATTGCTGTCGGTGCTGACCCAGACACTGCCCGCCGTACTCACCGCGGGCCGCTGAGGCGCGGATGGACGTAGACCGGTTCCTGCGCGAGTTGCAGCTCAACGGCGAGCTGCTGGCCCGGGCGGCCGAGTACGCCGGCCCGGACGCGCCCGTCCCGTCCTGCCCCGGCTGGACGGTGTCCCGGGCGGTCGGCCACGTCGCCAAGGTGCACCAGTGGGCAGCTTGGCTGGTCCGCGGTGGCGCGCCGGACCGGTTCAACTACCGCCGCCCGGAGCCGGCCGAGTTGCTGGCGGCCTACCGGACCGGGCTGGCCGAGCTGGCCGAGCTGCTGGCCGGGGCCTCGGACAGCCAGCCGATGTACACGATGTGGCAGGCGCCGTCGCCCCGGCTGTTCTGGGCCCGCCGGCAGGCGCACGAGACCGCGATCCACCGGGTGGACCTGCAGCTGGCCGCCGGCTACGGGGTGTCCGACCTGGAACCGGACTTCGCCGCCGACGGCATCGACGAGCTGGTGATGGGAATGATCCCGGACCGGCTGGCCGCGGCCACCGCCGACCGGGCGGTGCGGGTGCTGCTGGAACCGCTGGATGCCAACGTCTCCTGGACGGTGCTGATCGCGCCGGATGGCGTGCACGTAAATCGCCAGGTCAGCGACGGCGCCGACCTGAGCGTGTTCGGGCTGTCCGCCGAGCTGTACCGGTGGGCCTGGAACCGGGCCGGCGACGACGAGGTGAGCCTGCGTGGCGAGCTGCCGGTGGCCGACCGCTGGCGGGAGATCGTCCGGATCGGCGCCCGCGGCTAGCTGGTCGGCTTACCTCGTAGGCCAGGTCCGGAAGTTCAGGTACGACCGGCTCGGCGTGGGGCCGCGCTGGTCCTGGTAGCGCGAGCCGTACCGCTCGCTGCCGTAGGCGTGCTCCGCCGGCGAGGTGAGCCGGAAGATGCACAGCTGGCCGATCTTCATGCCCGGCCACAGGGTGATCGGCAGGTTGGCCACGTTGGACAGCTCGAGGGTGATGTGGCCGGAGAACCCCGGGTCGATGAAGCCGGCGGTGGCGTGCGTGATCAGGCCGAGCCGGCCGAGTGAGGACTTGCCCTCCAGCCGGCTGGCCAGGTGATTCGGCAGGCTGACCACCTCCAGGGTGGAGCCGAGCACGAACTCACCCGGGTGCAGCACGAACGGGTTGTCCCCGACCGGCTCGACCGGCGAGGTCAGGTCGTCCTGCTGCACGGCCGGGTCGATGTGGGTGTATTGCTGGTTGTTGAATACCCGGAAGTACCGGTCCAGGCGGACGTCGATGGACGACGGCTGCACCAGCTCGGGGTTCCACGGGTCCAGCCGGAGCTGGCCGGCCTGCACCTCGGCATGGATGTCGCGGTCGCTGAGCAGCATGGGCGGAGATTACCGAACGACCCGGTCGGCCCCGGCGTTGCTAGGATGTTCGGCGTCCGGCCGGTCGCGGTATCGGCGGTCGGGCGCAGCGCGGGTGTAGCTCAATGGCAGAGTTTCTGCTTCCCAAGCAGACGGCGCGGGTTCGATTCCCGTCACCCGCTCCAGTCCTCTTCGCGCGGTGCCCGGCATTCCAGGTCCAGTCGCCGCCTCGGCACGCCTGCTGCGCGGTAGTCGGGCAGGATGTCGTCCGTGAGATTTCCTCTGCGGCCGCAGTACGCACGTCAGTATGCCGACCTGGCGCGGTTGCTGATGCGGTACGGGCGGTCGGATTCTGGTGACCGGCGTGGGCCTGGACGAGTTCGCCGACCCCACTTCGGACGAGGCGGTGGACCAGGACGCCGCGCAGCGGGCGGCGCGGCTGACCGCGGATCTGGAGCGGATGGGCCCGACCTACATCAAGTTCGGCCAGCTGCTATCCACCCGGGTAGACCTGCTGCCGCCGGTGTACACCGAGGCGCTGACCCGGCTGCAGGACGATGTGGAACCCTTCCCTTTCGCCGAGGTCGAGCAGATCGTGGTCCGCGAGCTGGGAGTGTCGCTAGGCCATGGGTTCTGCTCCTTCGACGAGACGCCGATGGCCGCCGCATCGCTGGCCCAGGTGCACCGGGCCGAGCTGCGCAGCGGCAGGCAGGTCGTGGTCAAGGTGCAGCGGCCCGGCGTCCGGGAGACGGTGCGCCAGGACATGGCGGCGCTCGGTGAGCTGGCCGAGTTCGCCGACGCCCACACCGAGGTCGGGCGGAGGTTCGGCCTGACCGAGCTACTGGGCCAGTTCCGCCGGTCGCTGGCCGGCGAACTCGACTATCAGCGCGAGGCGGCCAACCTGCTGCGGGCACGGGAGTTGCTCGCCGAGCATCCCCGGCTGATCGTGCCCTGCCCGGTGCCCGACTACAGCACGGGCAGCGTCCTCACCATGGACTACATCGCGGGCCGCAAGCTCACCGATATCGGCCCGCTCGGCCGCCTGGACATAGACGGGGCCGCCCTGGTGACGGATCTGTTCCGCGCCTACCTGCAGATGATCCTCTCCGACGGCTTCTTCCATGCGGATCCGCACCCGGGCAACCTGCTGCTCACCCCCGATCAGCGGATCGGCCTGATCGATCTCGGCATGGTCGGTACCGTCACCCCGCAACTGCAGGACCAGATCGTCAAACTGCTACTCGCAATCAGCGACGGGGACGGCGAGAATGCCGCCCGCGTGCTCGCCAAGATGGGCAGACCGTTGCAGGGATATGACGAGCACGCATTCACCACAGCCGCGGCCGCGCTGGTCACCGCCGCGGTCGGCGCCGGCAACACCGTGCAGGCCGGCACGGTGATGGTCGAACTCAGCCGGCTCTCCGGTGCCTCCGGCTTGCGGCCGCCCAGCGAGATGGCCCTGATCGGCAAGGCTCTGCTCAGCCTGGATCAGGTCACCACCCAGCTGGATCCCACCTTCGTGCCCGCCGATGCGGTCCGCAGCAATGTCGCCGACATCATGCAAGCCCGGATGCGCACCTCCCCCGGCGGCCTGCTCAGCGCCGCGATGGAAGCCAAGGACTTCGCCGCCCAGCTGCCGGGCAGGGTCAACACCGTCCTGGACGCCCTGGCGCAGGGCAGCTTCACCATCAAGGTCGATGCGCTGGACGAAGTGCAATTCCTACACGTGCTGCAACGCCTGGCAACCCGGCTGACGATGGGCATCGTGATCGCCGCGCTCGTTCTCGGTGCGGCTCTGATGATGCAGATCCCAACCAAATCCAGGATTTTGGGCTACCCATCCATTGCCATGGTGCTGTTCCTGCTCGCCGCCCTCGCCGGAGCCGCGCTGCTGGCATCGATCCTGCTCAACGACCGCCGCATCGCCCGCAAATCCAGAGCCCAGCACGCCAACGACGGCTGAATCGCCAGCCGGGCAGGGCCGAGTTGCCGGTACGGGTCGGCTCCCGCCTTCAGCGACGCGCTGCGGCGGCCTGCAGGTCGGCCGCCAGGTTCTCCCGGCGCATCCGCTGGTCCACGTAGATCAGCGAGTCGATGGCCGCCTTGATCGGGGTGGTGAACAGCGCGCCGATCGCCGAGCCGATGCCGAGCAGCACGATGGCGCCGACCGACAGGTTGCTGAGGTCGATGACGGTGCCGGAGCCGGAGACCCGCATCCCGCCCGCCTCGCCACCGGAGGTCGCCGCGCTGAACGTGCCGAAGATTAGGCCGATTCCGGCCGAGATGCCGAACGCCGCCAGGTAACCCAGCGCCCGGACGCCCCAGACCCGCCAGAACATGCCGTCCACCAGGCGCTTGGACCGGGCCAGCGAGCCACCGATCCCCCTGTTCTCCATCATCAGCACCGGCACCGCGACCGCCCAGATGCCCCACAGCCAGATGCCCGGCGCCAGGCACAGCATCAACCCGAGCGTCTGCACCACGCCGACCAGCACCGACAGCCCGATCAGCCGCCAGAGCCGGGACCGCACCTTGCGCCAGACCAGCTCGAAGCTTGCCCGCCGGCCGACCACGTCCTCGGTCACCACCACGATCAGCATGCCGGTGAGCACGGCGGCGAACACCGCGCTGACCAGCCAGCCACCCAGCCCACCGCCGAGCAGGGGCAGGATCCGGTTCCAGTGGAACACCGGGTTGTTCGGGTCGGAGTTGTCCACCAGGTTGCCGGAGGAACGGTCGGCCAGCTGGATCGAGACGCTGACCACCGCCTGCAGCACCGCCACCACCGCCGACAGCGGCAGCACCACTCGCGCGTTGCGGAACACCGCGCTGAAGGCGCCGCCGATGATCTCGCCCACCGTCAGCGGCCGCAGCGGAATGCAGCCCGGCTTCGGCGCCCACTGCTGGGACGGGTCGGTATAGGGCCGGTACGGCTGCTGTCCGTACGGCGGCGGTTGGCCGTACGGCGCCGGCGGCTGCCCGTACGGAGGTTGCCCGTACGGGGGCGGCTGGCCGTACGGCGCCGGCGGCTGCCCGTACGGAGGTTGCCCGTACGGGGGCGGCTGGCCGTACTGCGGGGGTTGCCCGTACGGCGGCGGGCCATAGGGCGGCGGCGGTTCAGCCACGAGTTCCAACTCCACGGTGAGCGGGCGGGTTCGGCGCTGATCCTCTCAGGCGAGCGCGAGCGGCACGCGAGAACGCACCGGGCGAGTCGCCGGCTCAGCCGGCCAGCAGCGTGTTCCGCAAGACCAGCAACCCGATTCCGGCGGCGAGCACCAGGAATAGCACCACCGAGAGCAGCACCACGACATCCATGAACCAGTCGTCGGTGGCGGCGGCTGCGCCCTTGGACCGGCGCGGCGGCACCTGCACCTCGGCGCTCTCGGCGCGATCCGGCGGCACCATCGCGGCCGGCACGCGCCGGGAGGACCGGCGGCGGCGGCCGGTGAGCCACGGGACGGTGGTGAACACCACCCTTACGGTGTACCGCGCGCCGGCCCCGCCCCGCGACGCTTATCGATCAACTGCAACCGGGCCGTGATCGGCTCGCCACCTGCCGTCAATCAGAGCCGGTCACAACCCCTGCTGGGCGCGCAGGTACCGCCCGAAATGAGGCACCGTGAACGCGATCCGGCCGCGCTCGCCGGAGTAGATCAGGCCCTTCTTCAGCAGCGCATCCCGAGCCGGCGACAGCGACTGCGGGCGGCGGCCGAGCAGCTCGGCAACCGCCGCGGTGGGCACCGAATGCTGCTCGACCTGCTCGGCCCGCTCGTCCACAGCGGCCATGGCGTGCAGGTACTCCCGCTCGCCCGGCGTGGCCCGTTCCAGCCTCGATCCGAAGAAGCCGACCGCAAGCTCTGCCTCGGCTTCCGGAGCGGCCATCCGGACGTCGGCCGCGGTGATCGGCGAGCGCGGGGCCGCGTCCCAGGCCGCCTTGCCGTAGGCCTGCACGAAGTAGGGGTAGCCGCCCGTGAGCTGGTACAGCTCGGCCAGCGCGTCCTCGGAGAACTCCGCGTCCTCCTCGGCGGCCGGCACCGCCCAGGCGCGGTAGGCGGCCGGCCGGTCCAGCCGGTCGATGGCCGAGTACCGGAACAGCCGCTCGCTGTAGGACTTGCTGGCAGACAGCACGGCGGGCAGGTGCGGCAGCCCGGCGCCCACCACGATCAACGGCAGCCGGTGCTGGCTCAGCTCGTGGCACGCGGCGCACAGCGCCGACACGTCCGACGGGCCGAGATCCTGCAGCTCGTCCAGGAACAGCGCGATCCCCCGGCCGGCGTCGGCGGCCAGCCCCGCGACGTCGCCGAACAGCTCCACCAGGTCGATCTCGATGTCACCGGAGTCGGCCCGGCCGGGCACCGCCGGCGCCTCGATGCCGGGCTGCCAGCGATCCCGCAGCTTGGCCTCCGGCGGGCCTTTCTGCGCGAACGAGCGGAGCACGCCGAGCACCTGATCGGCCGCCGGGCCGCGGCCCAGTTCCCGGATCGCCATGTGCAGCGCGGCCGAGATCGGCCGGCGGACGGACTGCTCGGGCCGCACCTCGAGCTTGCCGGTGCCCCAGCCGGCCCGTACCGCGGCCGAGCGCAGCGCGTTCAGCAGCACCGTCTTGCCCACCCCGCGCAGCCCGGTCAGGATCACCGAACGCTCGGCCCGGCCCCGGACCACCCGCTCCAGCAACACCTCGAAGGCGTCGAGCTCGGTGTCCCGGCCGGCCAGCTCGGGCGGGCGCTGGCCGGCGCCGGGCGCGTAGGGGTTGCGGATCGGATCCACGCTCGGACTGTATCCGGCTTTCTAGCGCGTACCTGATACATCGAGATACAACCCGATCGTGTCGCACGAACCGCCGGTCAGGACGGTCGGGACGGCAGCGTGCACTCCGAGGTGCTGGCCAGCATCACGCTGCCGATCTCACCCAGCGCCTTCAGCTGCTCCGGGGTGAGCCGGTCGATCAGGTACTTCCGGACGGCCGCCACGTGCCCCGGCGCTGCCCGGCGCACCACGTCCATCCCCTCGTCGGTCAGATCGCCAGCTGGCCGCGCTTGTCGGTGGGGCAGTCCAGCCGGCTTGACCCAGCCCCGCTCCTCCAGCCGGGACACCGCGTGCGACAGCCGGCTGCGCGAGGACCGGGTTCGTTCGGCCAGCTCACTCATCCGCAGTGCCCGGTCCGGTGCCTCGGACAGCGGGACGAGCACCTCGAAATAGGCATGCGGCAGCGTAACTTTCCACCTGCAACTGCCGATCCAACGCATCGACCAGGGCTCGGGAACCTTCGATGAAGCTGCGCCAGGCCGCTTGCTCGTCCGGCGTCAGCCAACGCGGCTCGGTCATCTTCCCCACTTCGTTTCCCTGCCAGCCGACGCTCGGCGTCGAAGGCCTGCGCTGGCGCCGCCGGCTTTCAGGGTAGGCCCCGGGTGCGCATTCCGGGGCTGAACTGCCAAGGCCGGGCCGACTAGACTCCCTTCCGGAAACGGATGCTGCCGGCGCCGCCAGGGTCCGACCGGCGCCACCTGCCCGAAGCGGCCCGCCGCTCCAGCCGCACCCCTGCGAATGAGGTCCCCCGTGCTCGCCAGCCCCGTCCGTGTCCTGTTGCTGGAACAGATCCACCCGGAAGCGGCGGAACTGCTGCAGTCAGCACAACTTCCAGGTGACCAGCCTGGACCGGGCACTGGACGAGGACGAGCTGATCGAGGCCGCGGCCGCGGTGCATCTGCTGGGCATCCGGTCCAAGACCCAGGTCACCGAGCGGGTGCTGGCCGCCGCCCCGCAGCTGCTGGCCGTCGGCGCGTTCTGCATCGGCACCAACCAGATCGACCTGCTTGGTGCCACCGAGCACGGCGTGACCGTCTTCAACGCGCCGTTCTCCAACACCCGCAGCGTGGTCGAGCTGGTGATCGCCGAGCTGATCGCGCTGACCCGGCGGCTGACCGAGAAGAACGCGCTGATGCACGAGGGCGTCTGGGACAAGTCAGCCACCGGCGCCCACGAGGTGCGCGGCCGGACGCTGGGCATCGTCGGCTACGGCAACATCGGCACCCAGCTGTCGGTGCTGGCCGAGAACCTCGGCATGCGGGTGCTGTTCTACGACACCGCCGACCGGCTCGCGCTGGGCAACGCCCAGCGCTGCGAGAGCCTGAAGCAGCTGCTGCACGACGCCGACGTGGTCACCCTGCACGTGGACGGCCGGCCGGAGAACCGCAACATCTTCGGCGACGCCGAGTTCGCCGCGATGCGGGCGGGCAGCCTGTTCCTGAACCTGTCCCGCGGCTTCGTGGTGGACTACGCGGCACTGCGCTCGCACATCGATCCGGGCACATCGCTGGCGCCGCGGTGGACGTCTTCCCGGTCGAGCCGAAGGGCCGGGGCGACGAGTTCGTCTCCGAGCTGCGAGGCCTGCCGAACGTCATCCTCACCCCGCACATCGGCGGCTCCACCGAGGAGGCCCAGCAGGACATCGGGCAGTTCGTGGCGCACAAGTTCATCGACTTCGTCACCGAGGGATCCACCGCCATGTCGGTGAACCTGCCCGGCCTCGGCCTGCCCCGGCGGGGCGGCACCCTGCGGCTGGTGCACCTGCACCGCAACGTGCCCGGCGTGCTGGCCCGGGTCAACGGCATCCTGGCCGAGCACCAGGTCAACGTCGAGGCACAGCTGCTCGGCACCCGGGGCGACGTGGGCTACCTGGTCACCGATTCGCTCAGCGGCACCACCCAGGCCATCGTCAACCAGATCCGGGCGATGCCGGAGACCATCCGGCTGCGGGTCATCCGCTGAGCAGCTCGACCGGCCGGGCCAGCCGCTGAACAGCTCACACCTGGGGCATGACCTCGGCGGCGATCAACTCCAGCTGATCCAGGTCGGACAGGTCGAGCAGCTGCAGGTAGATCCGGCTGGCGCCAGCCTCGGCGTACCGGCCGATCTTGTCGATCACCTCGGCGGGCGAGCCGGCCAGCGCGTTCTCGCGCAGGTCGCTCACATCCCGCCCGATCGCCGCCGCCCGCCTGGCCAGCCGCAATTCCGAGGTGGCCACGCAGACCGTCTGGGCGGCGGAGTAGCGCAGCTCCCGTCCGGCCTCGGCGGCGGCCGCCCGCACCCGCTGGATCACCTCGCGGGTCCGCTCCAGCGGCGAGAACGCCACGTTGTACTCGTCGGCGTAGCTGGCGGCCAGCTCGGCCGAGCGCCGCTTGCCGCCGCCGCCCAGGATGATCGGCGGCCGCGGCGACTGCACCGGCTTGGGCAGCGCCGGCGAGTCGTCCAGTCGGTAGTGCTTGCCCGCGTAGTCGAAACGCTCGCCGGCCGGTGTGCGCAGCAGCCCGTCGATGATGGCCACCTGCTCGGCGAACCGGTCGAAGCGCTCGGTGGTATCCGGATAGTCGATGCCGTAGGCCCGGTGCTCGTCGGCGTACCAGCCGGCGCCCAGCCCCAGCTCCACCCGGCCCTCGCTCATCTCATCCACGCCGGCGACGGCGATGGCCAGCGGGCCCGGCAGCCGGAAGGTGGTCGGCGAGACCAGCGTGCCGAGCCGGATCCGGCTGGTGTCGCGGGCCAGCCCGGCCAGCGTGATCCAGGCATCGGACGGGCCGGGCAGGCCGTCCCCGTCGCCGAATCGCAGATAGTGGTCGGATCGGAAGAACGCGTCGTAGCCGAATTGCTCGGCCGCCTGCGCCACCCGCACCAGCTGCCGGTAGCTGGCTCCCTGCTGAGGCTCGGTGAATACCCGCAGCTGCATGCGGCCAGATTAGGACTAGGTTCGGCGGGTACGCACATCGGGCCCGACGCTGTCGATTTCGCGCCGGCCCGCGCGTCAACCAGGCGTCGGAGCAACTACCGCGAAGGAGTTAGCGAGATGTCGCAGTACCTGATCCTGATCTACGAGGACGAGTCGTACTACGCCCAAGCCAGCCCGGAGATGCTGGAAGGGGTGATGCAGGCGCACAACCGGTTCGCCGAGCAGGTCACCGGCCTGGGCGCCAAGATCCTGGGCGGCAACGCGCTGCAGCCCACCAGCACCGCCACCACCGTGCGGAACGACGTGGTGACCGACGGGCCGTTCATCGAGTCCAAGGAAGCGCTCGGCGGCTACTACCTGATCGAGGCGAACGACCTCGACCAGGCGCTCGCGGTGGCCAAGCTCTGCCCGGCCAGCGGCGGCGGGGTGGAGGTTCGGCCGATCATGGTGTTCGACTGAGCGAGCTGCCGGGCGGTGCCGGCGAGGCTGCCGTCCGGGCCGCGCTGGCCGAGGCGCACCGGCGCGACTGGGCCGCCGTGCTCGCCGCGACGGTGCGGCTGGCCGGCGGTCCCGGTGGCATCGCGCTGGCCGAGGACAGCGTGCAGGACGCCTTCGTCAGCGCCCTGCAGGCCTGGCAGCGCGATGGCATCCCGCGCAACCCGGCTGCGTGGCTGACCACCACCGCCCGCCGCCGGGTGCTGGACGCCCACCGCCGCAGCCGGGTGCTGGACAGCAAGCTGGGAGAACTCGCCCGCGAGCAGGCCGTGCCGGCCGTCGCCGAAGCACCGCCGGACGACGGGTTCGGCGACGACCGGCTGCGGCTGATCTTCACCTGTTGCCACCCGGCGCTGGCCCGCGAGGCCCAGGTGGCGCTCACCCTGCGGCTGGTGTGCGGGCTGTCGACCGCCGATATCGCCCGGCAGTTCCTGGTGTCCGAGGCCACCATGGCGGCCCGGGTCACCCGGGCCAAGAAGAAGATCGCGGCGGCCCGGATCCCGTACCGGGTGCCGGCGCCGGAGGAACTGGCCGACCGGCTGGACGCGGTGCTGACCGTGATCCACCTGGTCTTCAGCACCGGCCATGCGGCGCCGACCGGCGACCTGCTGGTCCGTCCGGATCTGGTGGACCGGGCGATCGGGCTGACCCGGCTGCTGGTCGAGCTGATGCCGGACGAGCGGGAGGCCCACGGCCTGCTGGCGCTGATGCTGGCGATCGACGCGCGCCGGAGCAGCCGGGCCGATGCCAACGGCGACCTGGTGCTGCTGGCCGAGCAGGACCGGTCCAGCTGGGACCGTCCGATGATCGCGGAGGGGCATCGGGTGCTGACCGCCGCGCTGCGCGGCGGCCGGCCCGGCCGGTTCGTGCTGCAGGCCGCGATCGCGGCGGCGCACTCGGCCGCCTCGAGTTATGCGGACACCGACTGGGCGCAGATCGTCGGGCTGTACGACCTGCTCTGGCAGCGCTGGCCGTCGGAGGTGGTGCAGCTGAACCGGGCGGTGGCCGTCGCCATGCGGGACGGGCCGGCCGCCGGGCTGGCCGCGCTGGCCTCGATTCCGGACGGCGCGCTGGCCAGCTACCACTACCTGCCGGCGGCTCGGGCCGACCTGCTGCGCCAGCTGGGCCGGGATGTCGAGGCGGCCGTGCAGTACCGGGCGGCGCTGGCGCTGTGCGGCAATGCCGCCGAACGCCGCTTCCTGCAGCGCCGGCTCACCGAGGTCGGCGGCTGACGCCCGCCGCCGGTCGGCTCAGCCGGCGAACCGTGCCGAGGCCCGGTCCAGCCGGGCCAGCGCCCGATCCCGGCCCAGCGCGGCGATGGTCTCGTGCAGCGGCGGGGACACCGGCCGGCCGGCGAGAGCCACTCGCAAGCTCATGAAGAACCGGCGCCGGTTGAGCTCGTGCTCGGCGCAGTAGGCCTGCAATGCGGCGTCGATCGGCTCCGGCTCGAAGACCGGCAGGTCGGCCAGCAGCCCCCGGACGCCGGCCAGCGCCGCGGGCAGGTCGGCCTCGGCAAGGCCCTTGGCGGTCAACTGCTCGGCGCTCGGATCGGCCTCCTCGGTGAACCAGGCCAGCTCGGGCGGCAGCTCGGACAGCCGCTTGGTCCGCTCCTTCAACGCACCGGTGACCCAGCGCAGCTCGTCGGGATTGACCCCGGCCGGCAGGAAGTCGGCCGCCCGCCGCAGGAACTCCTCATCCGACAGCGCCCGGATGTAGCGGCCGTTCAGCCAGCTCAGCTTCTCGACGTCGAACACCGGTCCGACCGGGTTGATCCGGTCGAAGGAGAAGTTCTCATTGAATGCCTTGCGGTCGAACATCTCCTCCTCGTCCGGCATCGAGTAGCCGAGCAGGGCGAGGAAGTTCAGCAGTGCCTCGGGCAGGAAGCCTTCCTCCTTGAACCACAGCAGCCGAGCGGCCGGGTTCTTCCGCTTGCTGATCTTGGACTTGTCCGTGTTGCGCAGCAGCGGGAAGTGCGCGTAGAGCGGCAGCTGCCAGCCCAACCAGCGGAACAGCTGCAGCTGCTTGGCCGTCGAGCTGACCCACTCCTCGCCGCGGATGATGTGGCTGATGCCCATCGAGTGGTCGTCCACCACCGCGGCCAGGTGGTAGGTGGGGTAGCCGTCGGACTTGACCAGCACCTGGTCGTCGGGCATCGGGCAGTGCAGGGTGCCACGGACCAGGTCGGGGAAGGACAGGTCGATGTCGTCCGGCACCAGCATCCGGACCACCGGATTCGGGGTGAAGCCGGGCAGCCGGCTGCGCTCGTCCTCGGTCTTTCCGTGGCACAGCCGGTCGTAGCCGGGGGGCTGCTTGGCCTGCGCCTGGGCGGCCCGCAGCTCGGCGAGCCGTTCCGTCGAGCACCAGCAGCGGTAGGCGTGCCCGGCGGCGAGCAGCCGCTCGGCCACCTCGGCATACAGCGTAAGCCGCTCGGATTGCCGGTACGGGCCGTACGGGCCGCCCACGTCCGGGCCCTCGTCCCAGGAGAAGCCCAGCCAGTGCAGGGTGTCGAAGATCTGCTGCTCGCTGCCGGCGTTGAACCGGGACCGATCGGTGTCCTCGATCCGGACCACGAAGCTGCCGCCGCCGCGCTCGGCGAAGGCCGAGTTGAACAGCGCGGCATAGGCGGTGCCGACGTGCGGATCCCCGGTCGGTGATGGCGCGATCCGCACCCGGACTGGGGCATCGGGAGCCGGTGTGGTCATGGCGGCAACTCTATCCGCGCCCTGCTGGCCACTTTGTGCCGGCAACTGTTGCCGGCACCGGACAACGCGATCTCCTTGCCAACGTTACTGGTGAGTAATATTCTCGATCTACTGACCGGTAACAAGGAGATTTCGGACGATGGGCCACTACAAGAGCAACCTGCGGGATATCGAGTTCAACCTCTTCGAGGTGCTCGGCACCGGCGACCGGCTGGGGGCTGGCCCGTTCACCGAACTGGACGAGAGCACCGTTCGGGGCATCCTGGCCGAGGTGAAGGCCCTCGCGGAGGGGCCGCTGGCCGAGTCCTACGTGGACGGCGACCGCAACCCGCCGGTGTTCGACCCGGCGACCAACGCGGTGACCATGCCGGAGTCGTTCAAGCGGTCCTACCAGCTGTGGCAGGACGCCGAGTGGTGGCGGTTGGAGACCGCGCCGGACTACGGCGGCACCCTCGCCCCGCGCAGCCTGGTCTGGTCGATGGCCGAACTGGTGCTCGGCGCCAACCCGGCGATCTGGATGTACAACTGCGGGCCGGCCTTCGCCAACATCATCCACGACCTGGGCACGCCGGAGCAGCAGAGCATCGGTCGGCTGCTGATCGACAAGCGCTGGGGCGCCACCATGGTGCTGACCGAGCCGGATGCCGGTTCCGACGTCGGCGCCGGCCGGACCAAGGCGGTCAGGCAGGACGACGGCTCCTGGCACATCGAGGGCGTCAAGCGGTTCATCACCTCGGCCGAGCACGACATGGCCGACAACATCCTGCACTACGTGTTGGCCCGCCCGGAGGGTGCCGGCCCGGGCACCAAGGGGCTCTCGCTGTTCCTGGTGCCGAAGTACCTGTTCGACTGGCAGACCGGCGAACTCGGTGAGCGCAACGGCGCCTTCGTCACGAACGTGGAACACAAGATGGGCCTGAAGGTCTCCACCACCTGCGAGATCCGCTTCGGCGAGACCATCCCCGCCAAGGGATGGCTGCTCGGCGAGGTGCACGACGGCATCGCACAGATGTTCAAGGTGATCGAGCACGCCCGGATGATGGTCGGCACCAAGGCCTACTCCGAGCTGTCGGCCGGCTACCTGGCCGCGCTGGACTACGCCAAGACCCGGGTGCAGTCGGCGGACCTGACCCGCTCGGCGGACAAGACCGCGCCGCGGGTGACGATCGTCCACCACCCGGACGTGCGCCGGCAGCTGATGACCCAGAAGGCCTACGCCGAGGGCCTGCGCGCGGTGGCGCTGTACACGGCCAGCGTGCAGGACCGGATCCAGGTCGCCGAGTACGCCAAGGCACCGGGCGACGCGAGCGCCGTGCCGGCCGGCGGGCTGGCCGACGGCGAGGCCAGCCTGCAGCAGAAGGCGCGCCGGGAGACATCGCTGGACGAGCGGCTGAACGACCTGCTGCTGCCCATCGTCAAGGGTGTCAGCTCCGAGCGCTCCTACGAGCAGCTCGGCCAGGCGCTGCAGGTCTTCGGCGGCTCCGGCTACCTGCAGGACTACCCGCTGGAGCAGTATCTCCGGGACAACAAGATCGACTCGCTCTACGAGGGCACCACCGCGATCCAGGGTCAGGACTTCTTCTTCCGCAAGATCGTGCGGGACAAGGGGCAGGCGCTCGGCGCGCTGTCGGCCGAGATCCAGGCGTTCCTGGACTCGATCGCCGAGGTCGGCCGGCTCAAGGTGGAGCGCGAGGCGGTCGGCCGCGCGCTGGCCGAGGTCGGCCAGATGGTGGCGGCCATGATCGGCCAGCTCACCTCCGCGCAGGACGATCCGCGCAACGTCTACAAGGTCGGCCTGAACACCACCCGGCTGCTGCTGTCCTGCGGCGACCTGGCCATCGGCTGGCTGCTGCTCCGGCAGGCACACGTGGCGCTGGGCAAGCTGGACGAGAACGGGCTGTCACCGGCCGACAAGGCGTTCTACGAGGGCAAGCTGGCGGTGGCCCGGTTCTTCGCCACCACCGTGCTGCCCGAGTTGGTGTCGCGCCGCAAGGTGGTCGAGGGCACGGACCTGTCAGTCATGGATCTGGCCGAGGACTCGTTCTAACCCCACCCGCGCAAACCCCGGGCAGGCGCCGCGAAGGTGGGGCCCCGGGCACTCGGGTCCGGCGAGGCGGCGACCCTACTAGGCTTGATTTCATGACGGCCTATGCCCCGAACTGGATCGAGTTGGAGGGTGTGGTCAACATCCGCGACGTCGGCGGGCTGCCCGCCGCGGACGGCCGGCGGATCCGGCCGGGGGTGTTAATCCGCTCGGCCAACCTGAGTTCGATCACCGAGTCCGACGTGGCGCGGCTGGTGAACGAGCTGGGGGTACGCCGGGTGCTGGACCTGCGCACCGAGGTGGAGGTGCGCAATTCCGAGCCGGGCCTGCTGCGCGGCACCGAGGGGGTCACGTTCCATCGGCTCTCGCTGTATCCCGAGGACGGGGCGGGCGAGACGGCGAGCCCGGATCCGGTGGCGCCGTGGGCCGGCGAACGCTTTCCCGACGGGCGGGACCCGCAGGTGGTCTCCTACCTGCGCTACCTGGAGCGGCGGCCGGACTCCATCGTGGCCGCGCTGCACGCCATCGCCGAGCCGGACGGCGCCACCGTGGTGCACTGCGCGGCCGGCAAGGACCGCACCGGCATGGTGATCGCGCTGGCGCTCTCGGTGGCCGGGGTGCCGCCGGAGGTCATCGCCGCCGACTACGCGCACACCCAGTCCCAGATCATGGCGATCATCGAGCAGCTTGCCGGCATCGACCTGTACGAGATGGACGTCACCGACCCGGACCGGTTGCCGCCGGCCGAGGCCGCCACCATGCTCGGCGTGCTGCAGGCCATCGAGGACGACCACGGTGGGGTGCTGTCCTGGCTGGCCGGCCACGGCTGGACCGAGCAGGACACCGAGCGGCTGCGGGCCAAGCTGCTCGAGTAGCCCGCTGGACCCCGAGCTGCTCGAATAGCCCAAGCTGGAAAGCCCGAGCTGCTGGAATAACGCCGACGGTCAGCCAAGCAGCATGAGCGCCAGCTCGTCCTCACCGTCCTCGGCCAACCGGATCGGCACTCCCCAGTCCTGCCGCGCCAGGTGGCAGGCCGGGTGCTCCACCGAAGGGTCGTCGTCGCAGGAGGCCGCCTGGGCGGTCACGTGCAACACCCCTTCGGTACCCGGAGGGCCGGCGAGTTCCAGCGTCCGGGACAGCTCGGTACCGGACCCAGCGCCGGAAACCAGCAGCTCCGGCGGGCTGGCGCTCACCGTGAGCTGGGTGGACGGGCCGTACCGCTCGTCCAGCTTGCGGCCCGGCGGCGGCACGAACGGAGCGCTCAGCCGCAACCGGCCCGGCCGGATCTCGGTGACCGGACGCTGGGTGCGCTGCGGCTCGCCCAGCACCTGACGCAGCCGGCCGGCGGTTACCGGTCGGATCAACCGGTGCGCGGCCGACTCCACCACCAGCAGCTCGCCGTCCACCTCGACCAGGCCGGACGGCTCGGCGAGCTCTCCGGCCAGCGTGCTGACCTCGTCAGTGGCCGGGGAGTACCGGCGCAGCGCGCCGTTGTAGGTGTCGGCGATCGCGATCGAGCCGTCGCCGAGCACCAGCACGCCGAGCGGGTGCTGCAGGCGTGCCCGACCGGCCGGACCGTCCACGTGGCCGAAGTCGAACAGTCCCTCCCCGATCGCGGTGCCCAGTCGGCCATCGGCAGTCAGGTAGCGCAGGGCCGAGGTCTCGGAGTCGGCGAACCAGAGCCGGTCGCCATCCACCGCCAGGCCGGACGGCTGGGCCAGCCAGCCCTCGGCGGCCGGCCCGTCCCGCAGCCCCTCCACCGTGGTCCCGGCCAGGATCGACACCGTGTCGGCGACCGGATCCCAGCCGAGCAGCAGGTGCACGCCGGCCGCGGCGACCGCGAACAGGCCGCGGGCCGGCCACCAGGCCACGTCCCACGGCGACAGCACGCCCGGCACCGCGCCGGTGACCGTGCGCGTCCCGGCCAGTCCGGCGGCAAGATCCACCAGCCTCGGCACCGCGCCGTCCGTCGTGCGCAGGCCGACCAGCCGGTGGTTTCCGGTGTCGGCCACCAGCACGTCGAAGCCCAGCCGATCGACCAGCTCCGGCGGCACCGCCGTCAAGCCGTTCGGCTCGGCGAACTCGCCGGCCGCATGCCCGCGGTGGCCGGTGCCGTACCGGCGCCGGACCTCTTCGCCGTCCAGCTCGACCTGCACGATCTGATGGTGGCCGGCGTCGGCGACCAGCAGGCCGCCGGAGTGGGCGATGGCCTTGGCCGGGAACCGGAAGATGCCGGGCTCGGCGACCGGCGGCCGGTACGGGTGGTCACCGCGGCGCAGAGCGTCGCCGTGCTGGGAGATCAGTTCGTCGATCAGCAGCTTCAACCCGCTGGCCTGTCCCTCGCCGGCGGCCTGGGCCGCCACGTAGCCGTCCGGGTCGATCAGCACCAGGGTGGGCCATGCCCGCACCGCGTACTGCTGCCAGAGCCGCAGCTCCGGGTCGTTGAACACCGGATGCGCCACGCCGTAGCGCTCGGTGGCCGCCGCCACCGCCCGGTCGGACTTCTCGTGCTCGAACTTCGGCGAGTGCACCCCGATGATCACCAGCTCGTCGGGGTAGGCCGCCTCCAGCTCCCGTAGCTCGTCGATCACGTGCAGGCAGTTGGCGCAGCAGAACGTCCAGAAGTCCAGCAGGACGATCTTGCCCCGGAGCTGGCGCAGCGACAGCGCGCCCGCGGTGTTGAACCAGGTGCCGGGCGGAAACTCCGGAGCCCGCACCTTTGCGAACTGGCGAGTGGTCACAGCAGTAGCAAACCAGCGGGCGACGGCGCTGATTCCGGCAGGCAGCCCGGCGCCGGCCGGTTGGACCCCGCAGGGTGAGCAGACGACGACGGCCCGCGTTCCCTCAGCGGGAAGGCGGGCCGTCATCTCGGCGCGGGTTCTGGCCGGACTCCGTTCGGCGTGCTGCCTGACCGAGCTTCACTCGGTGCGGTGTCCAGCCGGGCTCGGCTCAGCGGTTGTAATTCTGGTGAGCCGCAAGCGCCCGCAGCTCGTTGCGCATGGCCGGCGAGGCGGTGCGCAGAGCGCGGTCGAACTGGCGGTACTCACGGCGTGCGCGAAGCCGCTGCTTCAGGTTGCTCATGTCATGCTCCTTGGTCTTGCGTGGCCGGTAATGACTGACGTCCCTGTCTGTCGGGGCCATCGAGCAAGCGCCGGTACGTCCAGCCTGCGTTCACTCGATCTGATGAATCTGCCTCGATCTGTTAACTAGGTTACCACATGAGCCTAATGAATCTAAGTTCTTACGCTCATTTTGCCTAACGTACATCCCCTCGTGGGTATTCCGAACGCGTCCGGCCGGGCCCGCCGCTCTATGCTGGCGGACATGTCTGTCACCGATGTCCGGATCGCCCCGTTGCAGGGGTCGGATAACCTCGCCCCCCGCCCCGGGATCACCACGCTGGTAGTCAACGTCGCCTCCCGCTGCGGGCTCACCCCGCAGTACACCGGGTTGGAGCGGCTGCAGCAGCGCTACGCCGAACGCGGCTTCACCGTGCTCGGCGTGCCGTGCAACCAGTTCGCCGGCCAGGAACCCGGCTCGCCGGCCGAGATCGCCGAGTTCTGCTCGGCCAGCTACGGGGTCAGCTTCCCGCTGACCGAGAAGGTCGAGGTGAACGGCACCGGCCGGCACCCGCTCTACGCCGAACTGGTCGAGGTGCCGGACGCCAGCGGGTACACCGGGGACATCCGGTGGAACTTCGAGAAGTTCCTGATCGGCCCGGACGGCACCGTGCGAGCCCGGTTCAGCCCGCAGACCGACCCGGAGGACCCGCGGGTTCTCCAGGCGATCGAGGCCGCGCTGGCCGGCTGATCGGCTGATCGGCTGATCGGCTGATCGGCTGATCGGCTGATCGGCTGATCGGCGTCCCTACAGCAGCGCCAGGCCGGGGTCGCGCAGCACCGCCGCCACGTCGGCGAGGAACTGCGAGCCCTGCTGCCCGTCAACCGAGCGGTGGTCGAAGGACACTGCCAGCTGGGTGACCCAGCGCGGCTCGATCCGCTCCTGCTCGCCGCTGCCCACCACCCAGGGCTGCCGGCGCACGGCGCCGAAGGCCAGGATGGCCGCCTCGCCCGGATTCAGGATCGGCGTGCCGGTGTCCACCCCGAAGACCCCCACGTTGGTGATGGTGAAGGTGCCGCCGGCCATGTCCGACGGCGGGGTCTTGCCGGAGCGCGCGGTGTCGGTGAGGTCGGTCAGCCCGGTGGCCAGTTCGGCCAGGGACAGCCGGTGGGCGCCCTTGATGTTCGGCACGATCAGGCCGCGGTCGGTGGCCGCCGCGATGCCCAGGTTGACGTAGTGCTTGACAATGATGGAACCGCTCTCGCCGTCCTCTGAATCCCAGGTGGAGTTGATGATCGGGGTGCGCCGGATGGCCCACAGCGCCGCCCGGGCCACGAACAGCAGCGGCGACACCTTCAGCCCGGCGAACTCCGGACGAGCCGCCACCCGCTTGCGCAGCTCCATCATCTCGGTCACGTCCACCGTGATGAACTCGGTGACGTGCGGCGCGGTGAAGGCCGAGGCCACCATCGCCGCGGCGGTGTGCTTGCGCACGCCGCGGATCGGAATCCGGGTCTCGCCGTCGGAGTCGGCCGGGATGCCGCCCGGTACGACGTGGGACTGGCTGGCGGCCTGCCGCACGTCCTCACGGGAGATGGTGCCGTTCGGCCCGGTGGCGATGATCGAGCTCAGGTCCACGCCGAGGGTCTTGGCCAGCTTGCGCACCGGCGGCTTGGCCAGCACCGAGCGGTCGGTCTCCGGAGTCGCCGCACCGGCACCCGGGGTGACCTCGAAGGCGGGATTGGCACTGGGTGCCGGCAGGTCGTGCGAGGGCTGCAGCCGCTTGCGCCGCCGGCCACGCTCGCCGGCCACGCCGTAGCCGACCAGCACCGACTGGCGCTGCTCGGCGCCCTGCCGCTCCTGATCCGCCTCGGTGGGCGGCAGCTCGGGCGAGGGCACCAGGTCCTCCGCGCCGCCGCCGACCTCGCCGGTGGGCGGAGCCACCTCCCTCAACTCCCCGTCGCCGACCTTGAGCGTGACGATGGGCCGCCCGACCGGGACGGTGCTGCCTTCCTCGACATGGATGGCGTGCACGGTGCCGGCGTACGGCGAGGGCAGCTCGACCGCCGCCTTGGCCGTCTCCACCTCTACCAGCACCTGGTTGACCACGACCTGGTCGCCGACCTTGACGTCCCAGCGCAGGATGTCGGCCTCGGTCAGCCCCTCGCCCACGTCCGGAAGCTTGAACTCCTTCAGCTCTGCCACTGTCCTCGTTCCTTCACATCTTCTCCGGCGCCGAGCCGGCGCCTCGTGCGTCAGTAGGTCAGGTGGGTTAGTAGGCCAGGCTGCGGTCGACCGCGTCGAGGATGCGGTCGACGTCGGGCAGCCACTCCTCCTCGATCCGGCTGGCCGGGTACGGCGTATCGAAGCCGCCGACCCGCAGCACCGGCGCCTCCAGGGAATAGAAGGCCCGTTCCTGCACCCGGGCCGCGACCTCGGCCCCCATGCCGAGGTTCACCGATGCCTCGTGCACCACCACCAGCCGGCCGGTCTTGGTCACCGACTGCAGCACCGGGCCGATGTCGATCGGCGACAGCGACCGCAGGTCGATCACCTCGAGTTCGTGGCCGTCCTCCAGCGCCGCGGCGGCCGCGTCCAGCGCGGTGGCCACCATCGGGCCGTAGGCCACCACGGTGACGTGCTTGCCCGGCCGTACCACCCGCGCCGAGTGCAGCGGCGCCGGCGTGGCCTCGGTGTCCACCTCGCCCTTGCCCCAGTACCGCCGCTTGGGCTCGAAGAAGATGACCGGGTCGTCGCAGTCGATGGACTGGCGCAGCATCCAGTAGGCGTCCGACGGGTTGGCGCAGGTGACCACCTTCAAGCCGGCGGTGTGCGCGAAGTAGGCCTCCGGCGACTCGGAATGGTGCTCGACCGCGCCGATGCCGCCGCCGTACGGGATCCGCACCGTGATCGGCATCTTCACCTGGCCGAGCGACCGGTTGTGGAACTTGGCAACCTGGCACACGATCTGGTCGAAGGCGGGGTAGACGAAGCCGTCGAACTGGATCTCGCACACCGGCCGGTAGCCACGGATGGCCAGGCCCACCGCGGCGCCGATGATGCCGGACTCGCCGAGCGGGGCATCGATCACCCGGTCCTCGCCGAAATCCTTCTGCAGGCCGTCGGTGATCCGGAACACCCCACCGAGCTTGCCGACGTCCAGGCCCATCACCAGCACCTTGGGATCGGCTTCCATCCGGTTGCGCAGCGCGGCGTTCAGGGCCGCCGCCATGCTCAGGTTCGCCGTGCTCACGAGTGGCTCCCCTCGAAGGACTCCAGGTATTCGGTGTAGCCGGCCTTCTGCTCGATCAGTTCCTCGGTGGTCTCGACGAAGACCTGGTCGAACGGCGACAGCGGGTCGGGGTCCGTCAGCGCCCGGCAGCCTTCCCGGATCCGGACGGCCAGCGCCTCGGATTCGACATCAATCTCCTCGAAGAAGTCGTGGCCGACGCCGGCCTCGCGGATCAGGTAGGCCCGCAACCGCTCGATCGGATCGCGCAGCCGCCAGGTCTCCAGCTCGTCGGTGAGCCGGTAGCGGGTGGGGTCGTCGGAGGTGGTGTGCGCCGCCATCCGGTAGGTGTAGGCCTCGATCAGGGTGGGCCCCTGGCCGGACCGCGCCTCGTCGAGGGCCACCCGGGTCACCGCCAGGCAGGCCAGCACGTCGTTGCCGTCGATCCGGACGCCGGGAAAGCCGAAGCCGGCCGCGCGGTGGAACAACGGCACCCGGCTCTGCCGCTCGACCGACTCCGAGATCGCCCACTGGTTGTTCTGGCAGTAGAACACCACCGGCAGGTTGCCGGCCGCGGCCCAGATGAAGGCCTCGTTCACATCGCCCTGGCTGGATGCGCCGTCGCCGAAGAAGGCCAGCACCGCGGTGTCCCGGTCCAGGTCCCCGGTGCCGACCGCGCCGTCGCGGGTCACCCCCATCGCGTAACCCACCGCGTGCAGAGTCTGCGCGCCCAGCACGATCGTGTAGAGGTTGAAGTTGTTCTCGTTCGGGTTCCAGCCGCCCAGGCTGACCCCGCGGAACATGCCCAGCAGCGTCACCGGGTCCACGTCGCGGCACCAGGCGACGCCGTGCTCGCGGTAGGTCGGAAAGGCCATGTCCTGCACGCGCATCGCCCGACCGGCGCCTACCTGCGCGGCCTCCTGGCCCAGGCAGGACGCCCACAGGCCCAGCTCGCCCTGGCGCTGCAGGGCGGTGCCCTCGGCGTCGAAGCGGCGCACCAGGATCAGGTCGCGGTACAGCGACTTCAGCTCGTCATCGGTGATGGACAGCGGAAAGTCCGGATGCTCCACCCGGATCCCTTCCGGAGTCAGGAGCTGGACCAGATCCGGCTCCGGGGAGACCTCGTGGTGCAGCGACATCTGCGCGCTCCTCGCCTTTTCTCACGCCGGTCGCGGGATCGCCGCGTGGCGCGTGCGTTCGGTGATCTAGTACTTCCACACCCGGCGGAGCCAGCTCGGGGGTGGTGAGCCGGGCCGGCCGGTGCGGACGGTTGTGCAGCGTGCGTTACCCCATGTTCGCACGTACTTCTATCACTGCGACGCGCAGCGCGGTTTCGCGGCGCCGCCGGCCGTCTGGAATCCGGCGTTCGGCGGCGCCGGCATCCGTATTGTTGAGGGATGGAGGAGAACAGAGCCCGCCGGGTGGTGGACGCCCTGCGCGACCGCGGCGTCAACGCGCAGCTGGCCCGGGCGGGGGTGTACCGGTTCGGGGTGCGGATCGCGCTCGGGGACGGCCGGGAGGCCGAATGGGACACCGACGGCACGGCCGGGCTGGAGGCGCAGGTCATGCGCGACGGGGTGCTGGTCGGGTACGTGCCCGACATCGAGGGCTCGGAGGACTGGAGCGAGGAGCAGATCATCGACGCGATCATCCGGACCGACTATGACAAACCGATCGCCCGCCAGCGGGTGACCGCTCCGCCGGCCGCCGCGCCGCTGCCCCGGCAGGGCGGGGTGTTCCGCCGCTTTCTGGATGGTTTCCGGTACCGGTGAGCCGGCTGGCCGGAGCCGCCGCCGCCGGTGCTCCTGCAAGCCCTTCCGGTTCCGGCCGATCATGGCTACCTTTTCTGCAGCGGGTGACAAGAGTCACTCGACGACGCTCGATCCGGCCGGCCGAGCCGGCGGCCCAGGAGCAGGAGGCGGGACGTGAAGATCTCGGGAATTCTCTCTCGCAAGGGATCGTCGGTGGTCACCACCGACCCGTCCGTCTCCGTCACGCAGTTCCTCCGGCTGCTGGCCCAGCACCGCATCGGCGCGGTTGTCGTGATCTCCGGCAAGCGACCGGTCGGCATCATCTCCGAGCGTGACGTGGTGCGGCGGCTGGCCGAGGCCGGCGCCTCGGCCCTGGAGGAGCCGATCTCCCAGCTGATGAGTACCGAGTTGATCACCTGCACGCCCGAGGACGCCCTGGACGAGATCGCGATGCTGATGACCGAGCGCCGGATCCGGCACCTGCCGGTGCTGGACGACGGCGAGCTTGCCGGCATCGTGTCCATCGGCGACGTGGTGGCCGCCCGGCTGCGCGAACTCGAGCAGACCCAGGCCCAGCTCGAGTCCTACATCACTCACGGCTGAGCCGCGCTTCCCGCCGCCCGCCGGCCAGCGGGGCGGCCGGACGAACCGACGGTGTTGCCGGCGGCGTTCGATCAGCCGGCGAGTTCGGCCGGCAGCGGTTCGGAGTGCACGACGGCGAGCCGGGACACCGCCCGGGTCCAGGCCACGTACAGCCGGCGCAGGCCGCCGAGCCGGGTCGGCTCGCCGGCCACGATGGCCGCCGGCTCCACCAGCACCACCGAGTCGTACTCCAGCCCCTTGGCCACGCTGGCCGGCACCACGGTCACCCGCCCCGGCTCCTCGTCGGCCAGCGTGCCGGCCTCGACGCCGGCCTCGGCCAGCGCCCGGCTGACGAGCTCGAGCCGGGCGTCCGGCACGATGACCGCGATCGAACCCTCCGCCCGCAGGCAGTCGGCCACCGCCGCCACCAGGTCTCCGGTCATGCTCAGCGCACCCTCGCCGGCGCGCACCGAGGACGCCGCCGGCACGTCCGGCGCGATGTGCGGCAGCAGCCGGTTCGCTACCGCCAGCACCTCGCCGGGCACCCGGTAGCCGATGGTCAGCGGCGAGATCGACGCGGCCGGCTGGCCCAGGTGCGCCAGCGTCTGCTGCCAGGATCCCGGCGCCCAGGGCGTGGTGGCCTGGGCGAGGTCGCCGAGCACCGTCAGCGAGCCGAGCGGGCAGCGCCGGCCCACCGCCCGGCACTGCATGGCCGACAGGTCCTGGGCCTCGTCCACCACCACGTGGACGTACATCTCGCTGCCGGTGATCAGCCCGGACAGTTCGTCGGCCAGCACCTGGTCGGCAGCGGAGAACTTCGCCTGCCGCGGCGAGCGGGGCGGCTCCGGCCAGCCCAGCGCGGCCAGTTCCTCGGGCTCGAACAGCCCGCGGCCGCAGCGTTCCCGGAAGGCAGCGTCGGTGAACAGCCGGACCAGCACCTCGGCCGGCTCCAGCGCCGGCCACACCTGCTCGACGAACGCGCGCACCTCGGCGGAGCGGGCCACCTTGGCCGTCTCGGCGTCCGACGGCGCGCCGCCAGCGTCCTCCCGCTGCCGCCGCACGTCCTGGGCCAGCAGTTGGCGCAGCCGCTCGCGAGCGGAGTTCCAGCGCAGCTCACCGGAGACCATCGCCCGGCGGGCGTCATCGACGTAGCGGCGGGCTCGCTCCACCGGTATCCGGTGCCGGCGGTTGCCGACGATCGGCACCACGTCGGATTCCGGCTTGCGGATATGGCTGAACACCGCCCGGCGCAGCAGTTCGGCCATCCGCGCGTCGCCCTTCAGCACGGCCAGCCCGCTCGGCTCGGCGCGCCGGACGGCGGTGTGGGCGACCAGCTCATCGACCGTGGTCTGGGTGATCCCGTTCTCGCCAAGGGCAGGCAGCACCTGGGCGATGTAGCGCAGGAAGGCGCTGTTCGGCCCGACCACCAGCACACCCGACCGGCGCAATCGCTCGGGGTAGCTGTAGAGCAGGTAGGCCGCACGGTGCAGGCCGACCGCGGTCTTGCCGGTGCCCGGCGCGCCCTGGATACACAGCGAGGTGTCCAGGCCGGCGCGGACCAGCTCGTCCTGGTCGGGCTGGATGGTGGCCACGATGTCGCGCATCGGGCCGACCCGGGGACGTTCGATCTCGGCCCGGAGCAGGTCCGAGCGCAGGCCCAATTCCTGGCCGGCGACCAGCCGCTCGTCTTCGAAGGAGGTGAGCTGCCCGGCGTTGAACCCGAACCGGCGGCGCAGCCGGACGCCCTGCCGGTCGTTCGCGGTCGCCCGGTAGAACGGCTGGGAGATGGGCGCCCGCCAGTCGATCACCATCGGATCGCCGGCCTGGTCGCGGATGTGCCGGCGCCCGATGTGGAACACCTCGCCCGCGGGGTGCGCGGAGTCCGGATCCCGGTCGGTGCGGCCGAAGAACGGCGGCGCCTCGACGTCCACGCTTAGCTGCCGCATCCGCTCGGCACGCAGCCGGCCCAGGCTCTCGCTGGCCAGCGCGTCCACCCCGTAGTCGGCGATCGCGCCGGCGGCGTCCCGCATCTCGGCCAGGCAGGCCAGCGACTGCTGTAAGTGTTCCCGTTCGGCTATCAGCTGCGGATCGTCACTCACGATTTGTCAACGCTAGTAGCCGGTGCAAATTCTTTTCCCGAGCCCGCACGACTCCCCGCCGGCAGAGACGAACCGGGCGGCACCCTGAGGGTTCAGGGTGCCGCCCGGTCAGCTGATCAAGCCGGCTCAGCGGCTGGTCGGCCGCTCATTCCGGCGCCGGCCGATGAGCACCAGGCCCAGTCCGGCCAGCAGTGCGGCCATCCCGTAGCCTGCCGCCCGCCGCATGTTGCCCGGCCCGGTGTCGGCCAGTGGCAGGCCACCACCCAGGCCACCGCTGGCAGCGTCCACCCCGCCGCCACCCGGCCAGTGGCCGGTCGAGGACGAGGCCTTCACGGTGTTGGAGGCTGCCTCCAGGTACCGCGTATTGCCGTTGCTGCCGATGCCGGCCGCCACGAAGGTGTGGTTACCCAGCACGTTCGTCCGGATGTCCACCGCGAAGACGCCGGTCGGCCCGGCCAAGGTGTGGGTCAGCACGGTGGCACCCGGGTAGTAGCCGATGGTGATCGGTGCCCCCGCCGCGAAGCCGCCGCCGGTGAGATGCAGCAGCTGACCCTGGGTGGACTGGGTCGGCACGCCACCCAGCACCCCATTGCTCGGCGGCAGGTTCTTCGGCAGCGAGATCACTGCCGGAGCCTTGATCAGCAGCGTGAACGCCTGCGTGGTGTAGCCCGCCGAGTTCCTGGCCGTGATGGTCAGGTGGTACGTGCCGATGGTGTTGAACGCCGGGATGCCACCCAGCAGCGCCGTCCCGTTGTGCAGATCGATGAAGGTCACGTACTTCGGCAGCGCGCCGGACTCCGTGATCGTGATCGCGCCACCGGACCCGGCCGCCTGCGTGGTCACCTTGAACACGCCCGGCAGGCCGGTGAGGAAGGTGGTGGTGTTGGCGCTGGTGATGCTCGGCGGCCCGTTCACCGTGAGCGTGAAGCTCTGGCTGGTCGCCGGGGCCACCCCGTTGTTCGCCGTGAAGGTGAGGTTGAAGACGCCACCCGCGGTCGGCTTGCCGGACAGCGTCGCGGTGCCGTTGCCGTTGTCGTGGAACGTCACCCCACCGGGCAGGGCGCCGGTCTCGGTCAACGCCGGCGGCGTCGGGAAGCCACCGGAGGTGGTGACCGTGAACGAGCCGGTGACACCCACCGTGAAGGTGGTGTGATCGGGACTGGTGATCGTCGGCGAGGCACCGACGGTCAGCGTGAACGCCTGGTCGGTGTGGCCCACCGTGTTGGTCGCGGTCAGCGTCAGCGGGTAGGACCCGCTGGCGAAGGCCGCCGGCGTGCCGGCGATGGTGGCCGTGCCGTTCCCGTTGTCGGTGAACGTCAGGCCCGGCGGCAGGGCGCCGGTCTCGGTCAGCGTGGTCGCCGTCGGGAACCCGGCGTGCGTGGTCACCGAGAAGCTACCGGCCGTGCCCACCTGGAACGTGGCGTGGTTGGGGCTGGTGAACGCCGGCAGCTCGGTCACGGTCAGCGTGAAGTTCTGCACCGCGTTGGGCGGCACACCGTTGCTGGCCGTGAACGTGAGCGGGTAGCTGCCACCCTGACCCGCCGCCGGCATGCCGGCCAGGGTCGCGGTGCCGTTGCCGTTGTCGTGGAACGTGACACCGGATGGCAGCGTGCCGGAGGAGGTGATGCTGGTCGCCGCAGGCGAGGTGCTCACCGTGAACGTGCCCGCCGAGCCCACCGTGAAGGTGGTGTGGTCGGGGCTGGTGATCAGCGTCGAGGCCGTCACCGTCAGGGTGAACGCCTGATCGACGTGCCCGGCCCCGTTGGTTGCGGTCAGCGTCAGCGGGTAGGTCCCGCCGGTGCCGGCCGCCGGCGTGCCGGCCAGGGTGGCGCTGCCGTCACCGTTGTCGGTGAAGGTGACGCCGGACGGCAGGCTGCCGGTCTCGGTGACCGTGGTCGCTGCCGGGAACCCGGCATGCGTGGTCACCGTGAAGGAACCCGCCGTGCCCACCTGGAAGGTGGTGTGGTCGGGACTGGCGAAGGACGGCAGTTCGTTCACGCTCAGCGTGAAGTTCTGCGTCGAGTTCGGCAGCACTCCGTTGCTGGCCGTGAACGTCAGCGGGTAGCTGCCACCGGTGCCCGCGGCCGGCGTGCCGGCCAGGGTCGCGGTGCCGTCACCGTTGTCGGTGAACGTCACGCCGGACGGCAGGCTGCCGCTCTCGGTGATGGTGGTGGTCGCCGGAACGCCCGGCGTGGTGGTCACCGTGAACGAGCCGGCCGAGCCGACCGCGAAGGTGGTGTGGTCAGGGCTGCTGATGCTCGGCGAGGAGTTCACCGTGGCGGTGAAGGTCTGCGTCGCGTTCGGCAGCACCCCGTTCGAGGCGGTGATGGTGAAGGTGTAGCTGCCACCCGCCGTCGGTATGCCGCCCAGGGTGGCGGTGCCGTCACCGTTGTCGGTGAAGGTCATGCCCGGCGGCAGGCTGCCGGTCTCGGACAACGAGGCCGTCGGCTGGCCGCTGCTGGTCACCGGGAAGGCGGCGGACGCGTTCACCGTGAAGGTGGCGTGATCGACGCTGGTGATCTGCGGCGGCGAGTTCACTGTCAGCGTGAACGTCTGCGTCGCATCCGGGGCCACCCCGTTCGAGGCGGTGATGGTGATCGTGTAGACGCCCTGGCTGCCGGCGTTCGGCGTGCCGGCCAGGGTGGCGGTGCCGTCACCGTTGTCGGTGAAGCTGACTCCGGCCGGCAGCGTGCCGGACTTGGTCAGCGTGGTCGAGGCCGGGGTGCCGGCCGTGGTGGTCACCGTGAACGAGCCGGCCGAGCCCACCGAGAAGGTGGCGTGGTTGGGGCTGGTGATGACCGGCGGCGCGTTCACCGTCAGGGTGAACGACTGGGTCGCCGGTGCGGCCAGGCCACCGGTGGCGGTCGCGGTGATGGTGATCGGGTACGTCCCGCCGGTGCCCGCGGCCGGCGTGCCGGCCAGGGTGGCGGTGCCGTCACCGTTGTCATGGAACGTCACCCCGGACGGCAGCGACCCGGACTCGCTCAGCGCCGTGGTAGTCGGGAAGCCAGCGGTGGTGGTCACCGCGAAGCTGCCCGCCTGCCCGGCGGTGAACGTGGCGTGGTCGGGGCTGGTGATCACCGGCGAGTCGTCCACGAACAGGGTGAAGGTCTGGCTGGCCGCGGTGCCGAAGCCGTTGGCCGCCTTCAGGGTGAACTGGTACGAGCCGGCAGAACCGGCCGGCGGGGTGCCGGTCAGCGCGCCGCTGCCGTTGCCATTGTCGGTCAGCGTCAGCCACGCCGGGAACTCGGTCCCGGTCCGGCTCAGCGTCGCGCTCGGCACGCCGGTCGTGGTGATCGTGAACGACCCGGCCTGGCCCACCACGAACGACGTGTGGTCGGCGCTGGTGAACGCCGGCGCCGAGCCCACATTCAGCGTCGCCGCGGTGGTGGTAGCGGTGCCGACCACGTTGGTGAACACGGCGCGGTACTTGTTGCCGTCATCGCCGGCCGCCGCGGTGAACGTGTAGGTGGTCGAGGTGGCACCGGCGATGTTGGTGAAGCTAGCCCCACCGTCGGTGGACCGCTGCCACTGCACGGTCGGGGTCGGCACCCCCGAGGCCGCCGCGTTGAACGAAACCGAGGCGCCCGGCGCCACCGTCTGATCCACCGGGTTGGTGGTCACCGCGGGTGCCTCGTTGACCTGGATGGTCAGGTTCTGGGTGGCATTTGGCGAGACTCCGTTGGAGGCGGTCAGCGTCACCGGGTAGGTGTTACCGGTCCCGGTCGGCGTGCCCGCGATGGTCGCGGTGCCGTTGCCGTTGTTGGTGAAGGTCACGCCGGCCGGCAGGCTGCCGGACTCGGTGATCGTGGACACCGTCGGGAAGCCGGAAGTGGTCACCGTGAAGCTGCCCGCCGTGCCGACCACGAACGTCGCCGTCGCCGGACTGGTGAACGCCGGCGGCTGGCTGACCGTCAGCGTCAACGCCTGCGTCGCATTCGACCCGATGCCGTTGGCCGCGGTCAGGTTCAACGGGAACGTGCCGCCCGCGGTCGGCGTGCCCGAGATGGTGGCCGAGCCGTTGCCCTGGTCGGCGAAGGTGAGACCGGTCGGCAGCGCGCCGGTCTTGCTGATCGTCGCGGTCGGGTAGCCGGTCGTGGTGATCGTGAAGGTGCCCGCGGTGCCGACGGTGAAGTTCGCGGTGTTGACGCTCGTGATGGTCGGCGCCTCGTCTACCTCCAGGACGTCGGTGACGGTGCCGTTGTCAAGCGTGACGGAGTCGTTGTCCGGGCCGATGGTGGTATTGGAGTGGTAGTCGATGCTGGCCGTGCCACCGGCCAGGTTCGCGCTGTGCGCACCGGCGGAAAGGGTCACGGTCGCATCACCCGGCGGGTCGGAGAAGCTGACCGGCAGGCCGGCGAAGGCAGGGGCCAGGTTGGCCGCGGAGACCGCGCCACCGGCCGAGTCGGTAAGCATCGAGGCGGTCAGCGTGGCGGTGCCGTTCGGGCCGATCACGTGGTTCGGGCTGGCGGTGGCGGTGAGCATCAGCCGGGGCGAAGCGGTGATGCCGGTGCCGGAGTCGGTCTCGCAGCCGGTGGTGTTCGGGCCGGTGTTGCAGCCCCACCAGTCCTCGGTGACGTCCGCGCTGCCGCTGCCGCTGTTGGTCATGACGCCGCCGGTGCCGGTGTTACCGACGAACCGGTCGTAGTGCATCGTCGCGGTGCCCGCGGTGTAGATGATCGGGCCGCCGACGGCGCCGGAGCCGCTGACCGAGTTGCTGGTGAAGGTCGAGCCGGTGACGGTCAGGTTGCCGGTCTGCTCGAAGATCGCCCCACCGACCGCCGACTCGGCGCTGCTGGAGCTGGCGGTGTTGCCGGTGAAGGTGCTGTTGGAGACGAGGTAGGTGCCGCCGCCGGCGCCCGAGGCCAATTCCAGCGCGCCGCCGGACGTGCCGGAGGCACCGGAGTTCGCGGTGGCGTTGCCGCTGAAAGTGGAACCGTTGATGGTCAGCGTCTGCCCGGCAGCCGCTCCGACGGCCTGGAAGTACAGGCCGGAACCGCCGCTGGAGAAGGACTGGTTGCCGCTGAAGGTGACATTGGTCAGGGTCAGGTCGCCACCCTGGAAGGAGATGCCACCGCCGGGCTTGTTGCTGGTGGCGGGGGCGGCGAAGTTGGCCTGGTTGTTGCTGATGACGGTGTTGGAGATGGTCACCGTGTCGTTGCCCGGGTTGCCAGCCCCGGCCAGGATGCCGCCGCCGCCGAACGTGCCGTCCCGGCCGTTGGTGACGGTGATGCCGCTGATGCTCGCGGTCACCCCGCCGACCGAGGGCAGGTCGATGTCCAGCACCCGGCTGTTGTGGTTGCCGTCGATGATGGTGCTGGCCGAGCCGGCGCCGTTCAGGGTGACGTTGGCGCCGCTGACCTTGCCGAACGACAGCTCGCCGTTGGTCAGGGTGTAAGTGCCGGCCTGGATGTTGATCGTCACGGCCTGGCTGCTGCCGATGTTGTTCGCCACGCAGATCGCCTCGCGCAGACTCCCGCCCGTCGGCGTGGTCTGGCCGGAGCTGCCGCAGGCACCGAAGTTGGTCGCGACGTCAGCGGTGCTCGTGACGGTCAGCGTGGTAGCCGCCGACGCCTCCCCCGGCCACAGCACCAGCTGCCCGAACAACACCAGAGCAAGCGCAAGGCCGGCCCGCCCGAGAGCCGAACGGGGACGGATCCGCCGCCGTTCGTCCCCAGCGCGACGGTGCCCCCGTGAACCGATCCCACTCATAGCTCTCGTCCTTCTGCGCAGCCCAGTGCGTGCACCGGGGCTCGTGCGGGTTTAGGTTTCTGAGGTCCATCTCGGCGCGCCTTCCCGTCTGGCGCGTTTGATCGAGGTGAACTAGCGTGCAAACTGTATCTAGCAACGTCGGATACACCAACACCCCTGGCCGCATTGTTAGCGGCTGGGGTGCTGCTCGGGGGAGGATCGACGTTCTTGGTGCAAAACGCCCAGGGGATTGGTGCTGCAACCGGCCACAACGGGGCCTGGCCGCAGAGCATACAGCGTTGCGGCCGATTGTCCCAGCGCCCGGCGATACCGGCTGATAACGATTTCCTCCTCGCCCTGTTCGGCGAGTCCCGACCGGATCTCGCCCTGATACCAGAGCCGGCACGCGCCTCGTTGATACGTATGCAGTTCGACAGCCAGCTGAGCCAGTACCGAGCCAGCGCGCCGGAGGCCGACGACTGGATCCTGGAACTCGACCCGGGCACCGGCCCGGAACCGGTGGGTCGCTGCTACCTCCACCGGGGACCCGCCGAGCACCACCTGCTGGACCTCGCGATCCGCGCGCAATGGCGTGGCCGCGGCATCGGCAGCGCCGTGCTCGAGCGGCTGTGCGCCGAAGCCGGCCAGGCCGGCGTGCCACTGCGGTTGAGCGTCTGGCAGGCGAACGAGGGGGCCCTTCGGCTCTACCGCCGGCATGGCTTCGTCGCCGAGGGTGAATCCTCGGATCCGGCGGGCTACCTGCGGCTGCGCTGGACGGCCGAGGGAGCGCGATGACCACACCGTCCGGCATGAGCTACTCCGAGTTCACCGAGCGGGTCGGCACCGAGTTCGTACTCCACCTGCCGGACGGCGCCCAGGCACCGATGGTGCTCACCGAATGCACAGCCACCGGGCCGGAATTCTTCTCGTTGATCTTCAAGGCCGGCCCACCGGCGCCGATAGAGCAATCGATCTATGCGGTTTCAGCAGACGGATTCGGCCCCGACCTGGTATTCCTAGTACCCGTGCGACAGCGGCCGAATGATTCGGACTTTCCCTTGGAATACCAGGCAATTTTCAATTCCACGCCCGTCCCGGGTGGGTCGGCCTGACCCAACCGGTACCCACCCGCTCAAGGAAGAAGCGCGATGAGTACTCCGTACATCGGCGAGATCCGCATCTTCGCCGGCAACTTCGCCCCGGTCGGCTGGCTACTGTGCCAGGGGCAACTGCTGCCCATCGACCAGTACGACGTCCTGTTCAACCTGATCGGAACCACGTACGGCGGTGACGGTCAGACCACCTTCGGCCTGCCGAACCTGGCTTCCCGGATCCCGTACCACCAGGGCTCGGGCTACGTGATCGGGCAGATGGCCGGCGTCGAGTCGGTGACGCTGACCCAGCAGCAAATCCCGGTGCATACGCACACGGCCAACGCCAACACCCCGAACGGCAACCAGCCGGGTCCGGGCGGCAACGTCTGGGGTGCCGGGACGCTCAGTTCTTACACGGCAACCCAGACGCAGTACGTCACGATGAACCCGGCCGCGCTGCAGCCGGCCGGCGGCAGCCAGCCGCACGACAACATGCCGCCGTTCCTCTGCCTGAACTTCATCATTGCCACCGAGGGCATCTACCCCTCCCCGAACTGACCAGCCGTCCTATCCTTCGGAGCCATTCATGAGCGATCCGTACATCGGCGAGATCAAGGTGATCTCGTTCAACTTCGCGCCAAAGGGCTGGGCGTTCTGCAACGGACAGTTGTTGCCGATCAACCAGAACCAGGCGCTGTTCTCCATTCTCGGCACCATGTACGGCGGCAACGGCCAGACCAACTTCGCGCTGCCCAACTTCCAGGCCAAGATGCCGATCCACCAGGGCCAGGGCTACACCGTCGGGCAGACCGGTGGCGAGGTGGCACACACGCTGACCATCAACGAGATGCCCGCGCACAACCACCCGGCGATGGGTGCCGCGACCGCGACCGGCGGCAGCCCGAACGGGACGGTATGGGCGCCGGCCGAGGGTGCGCTGGAGTTCTTCCCCACGCCGAACACCACGATGAGCCCTGCCGCCATCAACAACGCCGGCGGCAGCCAGCCGCACAACAACGAGGCGCCGTACCTGGTGCTGAATTTCATCATCGCCCTGGTGGGCATCTTCCCGTCGCGCAACTAGACCGCCCAACAGGAGCCTTCGATGACCGATCCATTCCTCGCCGAGATCCGGATGTTCGGCGGCAACTTCGCGCCGTACGGCTGGGCGCTGTGCAACGGCCAGTTGATGTCCATCTCGCAGAACACCGCGCTGTTCTCGCTGCTCGGCACGACCTACGGTGGTGACGGCCGGGTCACCTTCGGCCTGCCCAACCTGATGGGCACCGCTCCGATGCAGCAGGGCCAAGGGGCCGGGCTGTCCCAACGCTACCTCGGCGAAATCGGTGGTGAGCCGAACGTCACCCTGCTGACCTCGGAGATGCCGGCGCACACCCACCTGGCCAACGCCGTCGATGCCGGCGGCGACGTCACCACGCCGAACGGCGCGGTGTGGGCAAGCGCGATGATCGGCAAGGTCGGCACCAACATGTACTCCAACGCCGCACCGAACCAGCTGATGAACCCCATGACCACCGGCATCACCGGCGGCAGCCAGCCGCACAACAACATGCCGCCGTACCTCACGGTGAGCTTCATCATCGCGCTGCAGGGGATCTTCCCGCAGCGTCCGTAATCGCCCGACGACACACCAGCCGCAACACAACGGCCGGAGGCTCAACCGCCTCCGGCCGTTCGGCTGTCCCAGGGTGTCCGGTGCGAAACCGGAGCAGGTGATCGCTATCCGGGAGCCTTCCGGCCAGATCCGGTCGGCCCTGCCGGTAGCGCCCGGTAAGCCCGCCATCCGGACCAGATTGACCTTTAGCTCAAAGCCCAATCCCGAACGGGTTCTTAACGCGACGCTGGCTAGGTTGGCGACGGGTCAGGGGGAACCCAAAACAATTTCACGGGGGGGACTTATGCGTCAACGGCACATTGCGCTGTCCGGGCTGGCGATCTCGGCACTGATCGCGTCCGGAGTAGTCGGGAGCGAGGCCGCTTCGGCCAGTTCCTCAACGCCGAAACCGACGATCGTGGTGCACGGGCTGAACAACCCGCGCCAGCTCTACCTGGACGGCAACGTGCTGCTGGTCGCCGAGGCGGGTAAGGGCGGAACGCTGGCCACTGTCAGCGATCCTGAAGGTGGCACGCAGGGCATCGGGCGCACCGGATCCATTACCGCCGTCGCCTACCCGGCCGCGGCGAACAACGTCAGCCCGAACCGGATCATCACCGGGCTGCTCTCCGCCGCCGGCCAGGACGGCTCGGGCGCCGTCGGCTCGGACGGCGTCTCGGTCTGGGGGCACAAGATCCTGGTGCAGGAGACGTTCTTCCCGTCCCCGGCCATCCCGGCCGCCCGGGACGCCCAGCGCAACGGCAAGCTGCTGGTCAGCCGGCCGTACAGCAACGACCTCAGGGTGGTCGCCGACATCAGTGGCTTCGAGGCCAGCCGCAATCCCGACCACCAGGCGATCGACTCCGACCCGTACGCGGTGCTGCGAGTGCACGACTACGCGCTGGTCGCCGACGCGGCCGGCAATGACGTGCTGAAGGTTGACAAGTGGGGTCATATCTCGACCTTCCATGTCTTCCCGAACATCGTGAACGCCACCTGCCTGGACCCGAGCTTGCAGCAGCCGCCGCCGGACAAGCCCGGTTGCCAGTTCGTGCCCACCTCGCTGGCCACCGACCGGCACGGCAACGTCTACGTGGGCGGACTCGGCGGCCTGGTGCCCGGCCAGGGCCGGGTGGTCAAGCTGTCGGCCGACGGCAAGCACGTGCTCAAGACCTGGGGCGGCCTGACCAGCGTGACCGGCGTGGCGGTCAACAAGTGGGGCGACGTCTACGCCAGCCAGCTGTTCGCACCGGAGGCGGCACCAGCCAACCCGGCGATCCAGGGCGTGCTGACCAAGATCAGTTCCTCCGGCCACCGCAGCAACCTCGACGTGCCGTTCCCGGCCGGCGTGGTGACCGACAACAGGGGCAACGTCTACGTCTCGGCATTCTCGATCGCGCCGGCGGGCGGGCTGAACGACCCGAGCACCGGCCAGCACGTGCCCGGCACCTCCGGCCAGGTGTGGCGCCTGCACTGGTGACCGGTACCTAACCGGGTTTCGTATCCGATTCGCTGGCCAGGGCGACGAAATCGGATACGAACCCGCGGGAAGCGAAACAGCCCCGGCCGGGCGGCCGGGGCTGTTTCTACGTTCGAAGTCAGGAAAGCCGGAGCTTCAACGACTCCAGCTCGTCGCGCAACGACGAGGGCACCTTGTCACCGATCTTGTCGAACCACTCCTCGATGCCCGGCACCTCGGCGCGCCACTGCTCGACATCGACGCTGAGCGCCTCGGTCAGCTTGTCGGTGCCCAGTTCCAGGCCGGACAGATCCAGGGAGTCCGGCGCCGGCACCCGGCCGATCGGGGTGTCCACCGCTGCGGCCTTGCCCTCGATCCGCTCGATGGCCCACTTCAGCACCCGGATGTTCTCGCCGAAGCCGGGCCAGATGAACTTGCCCTCGCCGTCCCGACGGAACCAGTTCACGTAGAACACCTTGGGCAGCTTGACGGCATCGCCGCTCTTGCCGACCTCGATCCAGTGCTGGAAGTAGTCGCCGGCGTGGTAGCCGATGAACGGCAGCATCGCCATCGGGTCGCGGCGCACCACGCCGACCTGGCCGACCGCCGCGGCGGTGGTCTCCGACGACAGCGTCGCGCCCATGAAGACGCCGTGCTGCCAGTCCCGGGCCTCGGTCACCAGCGGAATGGTGTCCCGGCGCCGGCCACCGAAGAAGATCGCGTCCAGCGGCACGCCCTTCGGGTCGTCCCACTCCGGGGCCTTGGTCTCGCACTGCTCCAGCGGGGTGCAGTAGCGGCTGTTCGGGTGCGAGGACAGCACGTCGGACTCCGGCGTCCAGTCCTTGCCCTTCCAGTCGGTCAGGTGCGCCGGCGGCTCACCCATGCCTTCCCACCAGATGTCGCCGTCGTCGGTGAGCGCGACGTTGGTGAAGATGGAATTGCCCTTGGCGATGGTGCGCATCGCGTTCGGGTTGGTGTGCCAGTCGGTGCCCGGTGCCACCCCGAAGAAGCCGTTCTCCGGGTTCACCGCGTACATCCGGCCGTCCTCGCCGAACCGGATCCAGGCGATGTCGTCGCCGATGGTCTCGACCTTCCAGCCGGGCAGGGTCGGCTCCAGCATGGCCAGGTTGGTCTTGCCGCACGCCGACGGGAAGGCCGCCGCGATGTAGTAGGTCTTCTGCTGCGGGTCGGTCAGCTTCAGGATCAGCATGTGCTCGGCCAGCCAGCCCTCGTTGCGGCCCTTGACCGAGGCGATCCGCAGCGAGTGGCACTTCTTGCCCAGCAGGGCGTTGCCGCCGTAGCCCGAGCCGTAGGACCAGATCAGCTGCTCCTCGGGGAAGTGCACGATGTACTTGGTGTCGTTGCACGGCCACGGCAGGTCGGCCTCGCCCTGCTCGAGCGGGGCTCCGACCGAGTGCAGGCCGGCGACGTAGGGCTGGTCGTCGCCGTCGAGCACGAACTTGGCCAGCGCCTTGCTGCCCATCCGGGTCATGATGTGCATCGAGGCCACCACGTACGGCGAGTCGGTCAGCTCGACGCCGAGCATCGGCTTGTCGGCGGTCAGCGGTCCCATGCAGTAGGGGATGACGTACATGGTCCGGCCGCGCATCGAGCCCCGGAAGCGCTCGGTGAGCACCGCCTTCATGTCGTCCGGATCCATCCAGTTGTTGGTCGGGCCGCAGTCGCCCGGATCCCGCGAGCAGATGAAGGTGCGGTCCTCGACCCGCGCCACGTCGGTCGGGTCGGAGGCGCAGTAGAACGAGTTCGGCTTCTTGTCATCGTTCAGCCGGACGAAGGTGCCGGAGGCGACGAGCAGGTCGGTGACCTGCCGCCACTCCTGCTGACTTCCGTCACACCAGACGACCTTGTCCGGTTGGGTCAGTTCGGCGGTCTCCCGCACCCAGCGCAGCAGCTCGGCGTGGTCGGTGGGAGCGGTGGCTAAGCCTTCGGTGGTGATGGTCATGGCGTGCACTCCTTGTCAGTCAGCGTTGACTGGCGATAAGCCCAAGCAGACGCCGGGATGCGGCGTCAAAAGTCCCGGGGGATAGAAGAAAGGTAACCAACGGCAGCGCTTTCACACCCGGCCAGATGGTGCGGCAACGGTCACAGGCAGTGATCTTGTGCGCGAAGCGGCCGTTTCGCCGCTCCAACGCGCAGCAATGAGCAGAATCAGGCAGATGGAGTGGCGCGGGTCACAGCATGGCTTATGAGGCTTGGCTCACACTGGACAGGTTGAAATCCGGCACCCGCAGCGTCGGCATGACGGTCCGGGTGAAGTAGTCCGACCACTCCCGCGGCATAGTCGGCACCGCCGCGCTGGCCTCCGTCGCCCGGCCCAGCACATCGACCGGCGACTCGTTGAACCGGAAGTTGTTCACCACCCCGCGCACCTCGCCGTCCTCGATCAGGTAAACGCCGTCGCGGGTCAGCCCAGTCAGCAGCAGGGTCTGCGGATCCACCATGCGGATGTACCACAGGCAGCTGATCAGCAGGCCGCGCTCGGTGCCGGCGATCATCTCGTCCAGGCTCTTGCTGCCCGCCGCCTCGGGCGCGAACAGGATCAGGTTGTCGACAGCTGCCCGGAACTCCGCGCCGGTACGCGCCGCCCAGTTCCGGTTGCGGTACAGCTCGCGCAGCGTGCCCTCGGCGATCCAGTCGGTGGCCGGAGCCGGCATGCCGTTGTCGAACACCGACGCCCCGCCGCTTGCCGTGACCACCTGGAACGGCGGGCATTGCAGGCCCGGCCAGGACGGATCCGAGCGCAGCGTCAGCGGCAGGCCGCACAGCCGCTCCCCGATCCGGCTGCCGCCGTCCTTGGCGGAGAACACGCTGCGGCCCTCGTCGGCGTCGCGGGAGCCCATCGTCCAGTAGGTGTAGGTCATCAGGTCGGCGACGGCCGACGGCGACAGCAGGGCCTCGTACCGGCCGGCCGGCAGCTCGATCCGGTTGCGGGCCCAGTCCAGCCGGCGGCGCAGCTCGGCCACCAGGTCGGCCACCCGCACGTCGGTGAAGTCCCGGGTGTGCTGGCCAAGGAACGCCGTGCGCTGCAGGTCGTCGCTCTTGCCATTCAGCTCGATCCGGCCGCCGGGCTGGTCGTACCGGCGGCGCAGGCCGGTGGAGGAGGCCAGGTACACCGAACTCATCCGGTGCTCGGCGTAGCCGTAGAGCAGCAGGCCCTGCTCGCGAGCCTGCGCGAAGGCCTCGCCAAGGCCGGCCGCGAGCTCGGCGAACACCTCGATGCCGGTGCGGGCCGGCGGCGCCGTCCAGTCGTCCTCGTGCGGGTACGCCGACACCAGGTCGGCCGCGTCGTCGGCCGGCGGGGCGTACCGGGCCGCCTGCTCGGACGCAGCGACCAGGTCGGCGAGCTCCTCCTCGGCGCCGGTCAGCGGGATGGGGCGGGAAACCACCCCGGAGGCATCGCCGTCCGGGGTGCGCACGATCGAGATCACCGTCAGCTTGATCGAATGCGACTGGCCGTTCGTGGTGAGGTTGTTGCCGGCCCAGCGCAGGTTGGCCTCGGTCAGCTGCTCGCCGAGCACGATGCAGCCGTCCACGGCGGACAGGCTCAGCGCCCGCTCGACCAGCTGCTGGATGGTGGTGGTGCTCATCGCCCGCCCTCCGCAACCGTGTTCAGCACGTTGATGTCGCGGAACAGGGCCGACGGGCAACCGTGCGAGACCGCGGCCACCTGGGCCGGCTGCCCCTTGCCGCAGTTGAACGCGCCGCCCAGCAGGTAGGTCTGCGGGCCGCCGACCGCTTCCATCGCTGCCCAGAAGTCGGTGGTGGTGGCCTGATAGGCCACGTCGCGCAGCTGGCCGGCCAGCCTTCCGTTGGAGATCCGGTAGAAACGCTGACCGGTGAACTGGAAGTTGTAGCGCTGCATGTCGATCGACCAGGAGTTGTCGCCGACGATGTAGATGCCGCGCTGCACGCCGGCGATCAGGTCCTCGGTGGAGCCGCCGTCCGGCGCTGGCTGGAGGGAGACGTTTGCCATCCGCTGCAACGGGATGTGGCCGGGCGAGTCGGCGAACGCGCAGCCGTTGGAGCGAGGAAGGTCCTGCGCGCCGGCCATCTGCCGGTTCAGCTGGTAGCCGACCAGCACCCCGTCGGAGACCAGGTCGAAGCTCTGCGCGGCCACCCCGTCGTCGTCGTATCCGACGGTGGCCAGGCCGTGCTCGACCACCCGATCACCGGTCACGTTCATCACCGGACTGCCGTAGCGCAGCGTGTTCAGCTTGTCCGGAGTGGCGAACGAGGTTCCGGCGTAGGCGGCCTCGTAGCCGAGCGCCCGGTCCAACTCGGTGGCGTGGCCGACCGACTCGTGAATGGTCAGCCACAGGTTCGTCGGGTCGATCACCAGGTCGTACCGACCGGCCTCCACCGAGGGCGCCTTGGCGTGCTCGGCCAGCAGCTCGGGCAGTTCGGCGATCTCGGCGTCGAAGTCCCACCCGGTGCCGGTCAGGTACTCCCAACCCCGGCCGGCCGGCGGTGCGACGGTGCGCATGCTGGAGAACCTGCCTGCGGCCGGATCCACCTGCACCGCGGTGAACTCCGCCGAGATCCGCACGCGCTGCTGGTTGGTTACCGTGCCGGCCGTATCGGCGTAGTACTTGTTCTCCTGCACCTGCATCAGCATGGTGCCGACGTGGTCCACCCCGTCGGCGGCCAGCAGCCGCTCGGTCAGCTCGGCCAGCCGGGCGATCCGCTCGTCCTGCGGCACCTCGAACGGGTTCAGCTGGTAGGCCGAGATCCAGGACGCGTCGGAGTACACCGGCTCGGGCGCCAGCTCCACCGGTTCGGAGCTGAGCACCCGGCTCAGCCGGGCGGTGGCGACGGCCTGCTCGGCCAGCTCGGCCGCGGCCTGCGGGGTTCGCTCGATTCCGCTGGCGAAGCCCCACGCCCCGTTGTGCACCACGCGCACCGCCAGCCCCAGCTCCACATTGTCGGCGGTGCTGTCCAGCTGGCCGTCGCGCAGGCTGATCAGGCCGGCCCGGACCCGTTCCAGCCGGAAGTCGGCATGCTCGGCGCCCAGCTGCTGGGCCCGGCTGAGCGCGGCATCGGCCAGGGTCGCCGCGGGCAGGGCCAGGAAGCGGGCATCGAGGCTTGGCATAACGCCTGATAGTAGAGGCCGGCGGGCTGCCGGACGCGGCACACGGGCACCCCGGCCGATCTACCCCGGCGAGGGGCTTTTGCCGCTACGCTGACGCGCGAGATGACGAACGCCTGGGCTGAGGGACTGAGCCGGATTCTCATCGCGGGGGATGGCACGCTGCTGGTGGCCGACCAGGCGCTGATCGAGCCTCAGGGGATCGATGAGGCCTTGGCCGAGGACCACCCGCTGCGACGAGCCGCCGAGGCGATGCTGTCCGGTGCTGCCGTGTCCGTCCCCGGCGTTCAGCTGCGCCAGGTACGCAACGCCCGCGGCCAGCTCGCGGCGGTCGAGGCGCGCCGGGCCGAGGCGACCGGGCTCAGCCTGCTGGGCCTGCGCGACTGGAGCTACCCGGGACGGCCCGGGCGCGAGCCGGTGCCGGCCGCCGAGTTGGCCGACGGCCCTCTCGGCCTGGGGTTGTCGCTGCTGCTGCCGGACGTCCCGGTGTTCCAGTCCGGCATGCGGGAACTGCTCCGGCAGGGCCGGGTGCTGCGCGAGCTGCGGCTGATGGACCGCGATGCCGAGCAGATCCGCACGGTGCGCCTCTACGCCTGGCTGCCCGACCCCGCCCCCGGCACCGCGCCGATCGGGATCAGTGTGGATGTCACCGAGCTGACCGGAGTGTCCGAGGATGCCGGCAGGTTCCTGGATGCGCTGCTGTCGGTGGGCCCGGATTCGGTGCTGGTGCTGGATCTGCCGCGCGGCGAGCTGCTCTGGAGCAACCGGCGGTTGGCCGCCCAGCTGGGTTATCCGCCGGACCAGCTGAGCCGGTACGGCGACATCCGCAACGTGATGCGGTGGAGCGACCGGCAGCGGCTGGACGCGCTGATCGGGCAGGCCCGGGCGGACTCGGCCGGCACCGCCCGCACGATGCGGCTGCGGATCCGCGACGCGGCCGGCCGGTGGCGCTGGATGAAGCTGTGGCTGACCCCGTGGCTCAGCGCGCCGGCCGATGAGCCGGGCGGTGGCGGCGTGGAGCAGCTGGTGTGCACCCTGCGCGATGTGGACGAGTCGGTGCGCGCCGAGCAGCGGCTGCACTGGGAGGCCCGGCACGACCCGCTGACCGGCCTGGCCAACCGGCGCGGGTTGCAGGAGATGCTGCAGCGGGTGGCCGATGAGCTGGACAATCCGTGCCGCTACGTCTACTTCCTGGATCTGGACGACTTCCGCCGGGTCAACGACGCGCTCGGCCACTCGGCCGGCGACGAGCTGCTGCGCACGCTGGCCGCCCGGATCACCGTGCTGGTGCAACCCACCGACCTGGTCGCCCGGTTCGGCGGCGACGAGCTGGTGGTGGTCTCGGCCACCGAACCCGCGGTGCTGGCCGAGCGGATGCTCTCCGCGGTGCGTGGACGGACCATGCTGGCCGATTCCGAGGTGACCGTGTCGGCCAGCATCGGGGTGGCCACGGTGGGTGCCGCGGAGCTGCCGGGCGACGTCATCCGCCGCTCCAACGACGCGATGTATCAGGCAAAGCGGGCCGGCCGGAACACCTACCGGATCGCCGGGCCGCTGAACTCCCGCCCGGCCCAGCAGCGGGTGCAGCTGGAGGCCGACCTGCGGCATGCGCTGACCGAGGCCGGCCCGGAGCTGTACGTGGCGTTCCAGCCGGTGGTGGATCGCGACCTGCAGCCGGTCGCCGCCGAGGCCCTGCTGCGCTGGGAGCACCCGCGGCGCGGCACCATGCTGCCGGCCGAATTCCTCGACATCGCCGACTCGGCCGGCCTGATGCGCGAACTCGGCGCGCTGATCCTGCACCGCTCGCTGACCGCCGCGGCCGGCTGGGCCGCCGCCGGCCACCGGCTGCCGGTGACGGTCAACGTCGGCGCCCGGCAGCTGGGCACCGGGCAGCTGGAGCAGTTGCTGATCTCGCTGCTCGCCCAGACCCGTACGCCCGGCGACATGCTGTGCCTGGAGGTCACCGAGTCGGTGCTGGTGGACGGCGACAGCCCGGAGCTCGCCGAGCTGGTCCGGCTGCGGGAGCTGGGCGTGCGGATCGCCCTGGACGACTTCGGCACCGGCTATTCGCCGCTGACCTACCTCAAGCGGCTACCTGCCACCGCGATCAAGCTGGACCGCTCGTTCGTCGCCGGCCTCGGCCTGCCCGAGCCGGACCGGGCGGATGTCGCAATCGCCCGTTCGGTGCTCCAGCTCGGCACCGACCTGGGGATGCAGGTGATCGCCGAGGGGGTCGAGAGGGAGCGCCAGCTGAGCCTGCTCACCGAGCTGGGATATGAGTTCTTCCAGGGTTTCTGGGCCTATTCTCCGATGCCGGCCGGCCAGCTCGGTGCACTGCTGGCCAGCCCTCGGGTTACCAGCGAGCCGATGGCGTAGGTTCGTCCGGGTGTTCTCCGGTCCGAGCCGCGCCCAGCCGGCCGCGGGCGTGGCATTGCGCGACCCGGCCAATCTGGTGTGCCGACGGGCGATCTGGTACTGGGCGGCCAGGGCGCTGCTGTGCTGGCTGGTGGTCAGCGCGGTCACCGTGCTGATACTGGTGCAATCCCACAGCGGGCCGCGGGGCTATCTGGTGCTTGCCGCGGTCGTGCTGGTGGCGCTGCTGCATGCCTCGGTGATGCCGAACTGGCGGTACCGGGTGCATCGCTGGGAGGCCACGTCGACCGCTGTCTACACCCGGTCCGGCTGGTTCAACCAGGAGCGGCGGATCGCGCCGCTGTCCCGGATCCAGACCGTGGACACCGAGCGCGGGCCGTTGGAGCAGGTGTTCCGGCTGGCCAATGTCACGGTGACCACCGCCTCGGCCGCCGGCCCGCTGAAGATCCACGGGCTGGCGCCGGACACCGCCGACCGGCTGGTGGCCGAGCTGACCTCGGCCACCGCCGCCGACCCGCGCGACGCGACGTGAGCATCGCCGGCGCGGACCGGCGCTGGCGCCGGCTGAGCCCACGGATGCTGCTGATCCACCCGGTGCGCGAGGTCGGCCGCGCGATCCCGGCGCTGGCCGGGCTGCTGATCGCCGGCTCCAGCAGCGGGCACGAGTGGTGGACGCTGCTCGCGCTGGTGGTCGTGATGGGGCTCAGCCTGCTGCGCTGGTTCACCACCCGGTATCAGATCAGCTCCGAGCAGGTGCAGTTGCGGACCGGGCTGCTGCGCCGCCGCACCGTCACCACACCGATCGACCGGGTGCGCACGGTGGACGTCACCGCGCACGCGCTGCACCGGGTGCTCGGCCTGGCCCGGGTAGCCATCGGCACCGGCATCTCCGACCGGAAGCGGGAGGGACTGGTGCTGGACGGGTTGAGCAGCGAGGCCGCGGCCGCGCTGCGGACCGAACTGCTGCACCGGGCGAGCGCGCCGGCGGCCCACCCGGACGGGCGGGAGCTTCATCCGGGGCCGGTGGCTTATCCGGATGGCGAACCGGCCTATCCGAACGGGCAGCTGGCCTATCCGCCTGGCGAACCGGTTTCTCCGCAACTGCTCGGGCAGCCGGCGTCCCGACCGCTTCTGCCGCCGGCCTCCCAGCCGTTTCTGGAGGGCGTCGAGCCGGCCGAGCAGGTGCTGGCCCGGCTGGATCCGCGCTGGGTCCGCTACGCCCCGTTCACCCTGTCCGGAGTGGTCAGTGCGCTGGCGATCGCCGGCGTGCTGTGGCGGATCGTCAACCAGGCCAACATCCGAGCCGACCAGCTGTCTGTCGTCCGTTCAGCCAGCAGACACTTGCGCGACACCCCGGCCTGGCTGGACGCGGTGGAGGGCGTGGCCGGCGCACTGGTCTGCGTGACCCTGCTCTCGATCGTCGGCTACCTGCTGGCGTTCTGGAATTTCCGGCTCACCCGGCATCCCGGCGGCAGCCTGCACGTGTCGCGCGGGCTGATCACCGCGCGCGCCACCAGCATCGCCGAGAGCCGGCTGCGCGGCGTGGAGCTCACCCAACTGCTGCCACTGCGGGCGGTCGGCGGCGCTCGGCTGGTCGCGGTGGCCACCGGACTGCGGGTCGGCCGGGGTGCCGAGCGAGGCGGCACCCTGCTGCTGCCGGCCTGCCCCGCCGCGCAGGTACGCCGGGTGGCCGCGGCGGTGCTGGACGAGCCGGAGCTGCCGATGGCCCTGCACCGGCACGGTAGGGCCGCCCGCCGTCGCCGCCACCTGCGCGTCGTGCCGCCGGCCGCGGCGGCGTGGTTGGGACTGCTCGCCGGCTGGCTGGCCGGCGTGCTGCCCGGCTGGCTGCCGGCATCCGGCATCCTGCTGCCGGTGCTGGCGGTGCTGCTGGCCGAGGACCGGTTCGCCGGGCTGGGGCACGCGCTGGCCGGTGAGTACCTGCTCAGCCGGACCGGGTCGCTGAACCGGCGGCAGGTGCTGCTGCGGACCGACGGCATCATCGGCTGGAACATCCGGCAGTCCTTTTTCCAGCGGCGGGCCGGCGTGGCAACCCTGACCGCGACCACCGCGGCCGGCCGGCAGGCCTACCAGGTGCTGGATCTCGACGCCGACTCCGCGCTGCGGTTGGCCACGGCCGCCCTGCCGGGCCTGCTGGAGGACTTCCTTGTCGCACCGCAGCGATAGCTTGTCCGGCGTCGGCCCGGGCACCACCGATCCAAGCGAGGCCTCATGAGCGTGCACGTGATCCCGTTCGCCGAGCGGCAGGTAGCCGAGCTGGCACCGATGCTCGACGATCCGGACGTCGCCCGCTTCACCCGCTTCCCAACGCCGCTGCCGGCGGACTTCGCCGCCGCCCTGTACGCCCGCTACGACGCCGGGCGAGCGGACCGCAGCCGGGAGCTGTTCGCCGCCGTCGACTCCGACAGCGGCAGGTTGCTGGGCGTGGGCATGGCGCCGCACATCGACGCCGAGGCGCGGGAGCTGGAACTCGGCTACCTGGTCGCGCCGGCCGAGCGCGGTCGCGGGGTGGCCACCGAGCTGCTGCGGCAACTCACCGACTGGGCGTTCGAAACCCGCGACGTCGTTCGGATCGGGCTGACGATCGACGTGGAGAACGTCGGATCGCAGAAGGCGGCACAGCGCTGCGGGTACCTGCTGGAAGGCACCCTGCGCAACGCCTACGTCAAGCCCGGCCGGCGCGCCGACGTCCAGCTCTGGTCCCGGCTGGTCACCGATCCGCCGGTCGGTGCGCCCGGTTCTGCCTGATCACCTCGGCATACCAGGCGTAGGAGTCCTTCGGGGTGCGGACCTGGCTGTCGTAGTCCACATGCACCAGGCCGAACCGCTGCCGATAGCCCTCGGCCCACTCGAAGTTGTCCAGCAGCGACCAGCAGCAGTAGCCGGCCACCTCCACCCCGTCGGCGATGGCGTGCTTGACCGCGCGCAGGTGCCCGTCCAGGTAGTCGATCCGCCGCTGGTCGTGCACCTCGGAGTCCGGGCCGGGGCCGTCGGCATAGCTGCAGCCGTTCTCGGTGATGATCACCGGCGGCAGCTCCGGGTAGCGGCTGCCCAGCTGGGACAGCACCTCGGTGAGGCCGGCCGGGACCACCGGCCAGTCGAAGTCGGTCTGCGGGTAACCGGTGATCGGCACCCGACGGAAGCCCAGCGCTGCCGTCGGCGGATCCGGTTCCTCACCGGCAGCCGCGATCCGCACCGGGTTGTAGTAGTTCATGCCGTAGAAGTCGAGGGGTTGAGCGATGACGGGCAGGTCGGTGGCGAAGTCGACGAACCGGGCGGCGTACTCCTCCGGATAGCTGCCCAGCAGCATCGGATCGGCGAACAGCCGGTTCCACAGCGCGTCGTAACCGGCGGCCGCTTCGAGGTCGGCGGGCTCGTCGGAGGCAGCCCAGACCGGAGAGTGGTTGTTGGCCGCGCCGACCCGCTGGGCACCGCGGGCACGCAATGCCTGCACGGCGAGTCCGTGGCCGAGCAGCAGGTGGTGGGCCACCGGCAGCGCACCGAGCCCGAGCGTGCCGCCCGGCGCGTGGGTGCCGATCGCATGGCCGAAGAAGGTGACCACGTTGGGCTCGTTCACCGGCATCCAGTACGCCACCCGGTCGGCGAAGCGTTCGCCCAGCAGGTCGGCGTACTCGGCGAACCGCTCGGTGGTGTCCCGGTTCAGCCAGCCGCCGTCGTCCTGCAGCGCCTGCGGCAGATCCCAGTGGTACAGCGTGAGCATCGGGCTGATGCCGCGCTCGAGCAGCGCGTCGATCAGCCGGTCGTAGAAGGCGATGCCGGCCGGGTTGGCCGGGCCGCTGCCGTCAGCCTGGATCCGCGGCCAGGATACCGAGAACCGGTAGCCGGTCAGGCCCAGCTTGGACATCAACCGGACGTCCTCGGGCCAGCGGTGATAGTGGTCGCAGGCCACGTCGCCGGTGCTGCCGTCGCTGATCCGGCCGGGCTGGTGGCTGAAGGTGTCCCACACCGACCGACCGCGGCCGTCGGCCTCGGCGGCACCCTCGATCTGGTAGGCCGCGGTGGCCGCACCCCAGAGGAAACCGTCCGGAAAGCCGGTCAACCCGGCGGGGTCAGTCATGCGATCACCCTATGCCGACCGCGCGTTCCAGCGCGGTGAGCTCCTCGTCCAGGTAACCGAGCAGGTACTGCAGGTGCGGAACGGTGCGCCGGCAGCCGGTGAGGCCGAACCCCAGCTCGTCGTCGTAGCTGGTGCAGGTGATGTTGAGCGCCTGCCCGTGGTACGGAATGGACAGCGGGTAGAGGCCGTCCAGCTGAGCGCCGTTGAGGTACAGCGCGCTGCGCGGGCCGGGCACGTTGGAGATGATCACGTTGAACGGCGGGCGGAACAGCTCGGTGTAGCCGGGCAGTCCCTGTAGCACCAGCGGGCCCATGCCCAGCCCGGTCATCGCGACGATCTGCAGCGGCGACATGGCGGCCAGTGCCTGCTTGCCACCGAGCATCGAGCTCCGGATCGTCTCCAGCCGGGCGGCCGGATCGGCCAGGTGGGTGGCCAGGTTGCACATCACCGCGCCGACCGCATTGCCCGACTCCCGCTGGCGTGCCTTCAGCGCCACCGGCACCATCGCGATCAGCGGCTGCTCGGGCAGCGCGCCCAGGCTGTCCAGGTAGCGGCGAAGCGCTCCGGAGCAGACCGCGAGCACCGCGTCGTTGACGGTCACCTGGGCAGCGCCGGTGATCCCGGTGAACCGCTGCATCGGCCAGGACTGGGCGGCGAACCGGCGGGCGCCGGTGATCGGCACGTTGAACATGGTGCGCGGTGCGGCGAAGGACACCGGCGAGCTGAGCTCGTCGAGGCTGCGCCGCAGGGTGGTGCGCAGTGCGGCCGGAATGCCGGCAGCCTCGGTGGCCAGCCGCACCGCACCGCGCAGGCTGCCCAGCCCGACCTCCGGCCGCCGGGCAGCCCGGGCCGGCCGGTCGGGTCGGTCCGCCCAGGGCGCCGGCAGGTCCCGCGCGTCCGGATCCTTGGTGAGCACCCGCTGCAGCAGCCGCTGGGCCGACACCCCGTCCACCAGGGCGTGATGGATCTTGAAGTAGATCGCGAACCGGCCGTCGGCCAGGCCCTCGATCAGGTGGAATTCCCACAGCGGCCGGCGGCGATCCAGCACCGTGCCGTGCAGCCGGGAGCACAGCGCGAGCAGTTCCAGCACCCGGCTCGGCTTAGGCAGGGCGTTGTGCCGGACGTGATGCTCCAGGTCGAACTCGCGGTCGATGTCCCAGGCCCACTGCCCGGCGGTGGTCAGCGAGCGCCGGGCCCGCTTGCGGAACAGCGGCGCCACCGAGTCGGCGGCGGTCAGCTGGTTGAACAGCTCCTTGGTGCCTGCGAAGTCGGCCGCCGGCCGGAACAGCTGCAACCCGCCGACGTGCATCGGCGTCTGCCGGCTCTCGGCCAGCAGGAACACCGAATCGGTCGGCGGCATCGGCAGCAACACCCGACGATCCTTTCACCGCCGGCCGGCGGGCGCTAACAATGTCCGGCATGAGCGCCGCCGCCGACGTGATCGCACTGGAACTGGCCCTGCTCGAACCGGCTCACCGCGCCGACCGGGACTTCCTGGAGCGGGTGCTGCATCCGGACTTTGCCGAGATCGGTGCCTCCGGCCGGCGCTGGCCGCGCGCTGAGCTGATCGAGACGCTGCTCGGCGACCCGGGCATCCACCGGCCCGGGGCCGGCGAGTTCGAGGCCAACGAGCTGTGGCCGGATGCGATCCTGCTCACCTACCGAACGCCCGGCAGCCGGCGCAGCTCGCTGTGGCTGCGCGTCGGCGGACGCTGGCAACTCCGGTTTCACCAGGGAACGCCGAGCAAATCCGGCTCGGACTGACCCGTGCTCGACCGGGTCGTCCGGTCGGGACCACGCCCAGGGGCCGGACCTGCCGAGCGCAGGAACCGACCGGCCGAGCGCATGAGCCGGACGGGCCGAGCAGCCGCCGTACCCTGGAGATAGCGCCGAACACACGCGCCGCACGGGCAACGGGAGCAGAGATGGTCGAGACCAGCACCACCCAGCCGGCGCCGGGCAGCCGCCCGCGCGGCGGCCCGTTCGCCTGGCTCGGCGCGTTCACCGGCTTCTATCCGGCCCAGGCCGCCGAGTTCGCCCATCTGGATCCGGTGACCAGGTTCCTGTACGCCGCGCGCAGCGTGATCCTGGTCATCTCAGCGCAGGCCGCGCTGATCGCCGGGCTGCTGGCGGCCACCGACCGACGGTTCGCCGTCCTGCCGTTCCTGCTCGTGCTGCTCGGCTACCTGGTCCTGCACGCGGTGAGCAACCTGTCCAACGACTACTTCGGCTACCGCCGCGGCCACGACACCGCCGACTCGCCGCGCCGCCGCTACACCCTGCACCCGATCGCCAGCGGAGCGGTCACGCCGCGGCTGCTGGCCACCGGGCTGGCCGTGCTCAGCGTGCTGGCGCTGGCCATCGCCGGTTACTTCATCGCGCTGCGCGGCTGGCCGGCGGTCCTGCTGGCTGGCATCGGCGCGATCCTGCTCTACGCCTACGACGCCGCGCCGCGAGCGCTGAAGGAACTCGGCCTGGGCGAAGTCGCCGCGTTCGTGGTCTGGGGACCGCTGATGATCGGCGGCGGTTACTACGTGATCACCGGCACGCTGTCCGGCGATGCGTTCCTGGCCTCGGTTCCGTACGGGCTGGGTACCGCCTCGATCCTGATCGGCAAGCACATCGACCAGCGGGCATTCGACAGCTCACAGCAGCAGCGCACCCTGCCGGTGCTGCTCGGGGCGGGCGGCGCGCGGCTGCTCAACCGGCTGGTGGTGGGCGGCATGTACCTGTTCACCGGCATCGCCATCCTCGCCGGCGCGCTCAGCCCGTTCGCCGCGCTGGTAGTCGTCGCCGCGCCGCGGGCGATGCGTGCCTGGCAGGTGATGGCCCGGCCCGCGCCGGACCAGCCGCCGGCTGGCTACATCGGCTGGCCGCTGTGGTACCACCGGGTCTGCCTGGTGCACAACCGGCTGTTCGGCTGGCTGTTCATCCTCGGCGTCGCGTTCGGCGCCATCTGGCCGTCGCTGCGGATCGACGGCTGACCGCGCCGATGGCAGCTACCGCGAAGACCCGCAGCACCGCGGCCAAGAACGGTTCGGCCAAAGCCAACGGCACTGCCGGGAACGGTTCGGCTGCCGCCAAGGCCAACGGTTCGGCCGGCGCCAAGGCCAACCGTTCGGCGGGCGCCAAGGCCAACGGCACTGGGCGGAACGGCTCGGCCGCGCGCCGGAACGGGGCCGGGCGGCGCAAGAAGCCGTCGCTGACCGTCGCCGAGCTGGACGAGCTGTACGCCAGCGTCGAGCGATGCGCCGAGGTGGCCGGCCTGATCTACGTGACCGGCGAGGAGCCGGGCCTGCGCCGGGTGCGCCAGGGCAAGGGATTCAGCTACCGCGACCACCGGGGCAAGCCGCTCACCGACGCCGAGGTGAAGGCCCGGCTCACCGAGCTGGCGATCCCGCCGGCCTGGCGCAAGGTCTGGATCTGCTCCAACGCCGACGGCCACATCCTGGCCACCGGCGAGGACGACCGGGGCCGCAAGCAGTACCTCTACCACCCGCGCTGGCGGGCCGTCCGGGATCTGCTGAACTTCTACCGGCTGCTGCTGTTCGCCGAGCAGTTGTCCGCGATCCGCGCCTACACCGGCAAGCAACTCAACCGCCGGACACTGGATCGGCAACGGGTGATCGCGTCGATGATCCGGATCATCGACGAGAGCTACATCCGGATCGGCAACGAGAGCTACGCCGAGGAGAACGACAGCTACGGGCTCACCACGCTCACCCGCAAGCACGTGCGGGTCCGGGGAGCGCAGATCGAGTTCGACTTCCCGGCCAAGTCGGGCCGCAAGTGGAACGTCACCATGACCGACCGCAAGGTGGCCCGGATCGTCGCCACGCTGGCCGAGCAGCGGGCCAGCCGGTTGTTCACCGTGGACGGCCGGCCGATCGACTCCGACGAGGTCAACCGAGTGCTGCTGGAGGTAACCGGCGAGCACATCACGGCCAAGAACTTCCGGACCTGGGGTGGCACGCTGGCCGCCTTCGGCTACCTGGAGGACCGGCTGAAGTCCGACCGGGCGGCCACCACGGACCGGGGCGCGGCGCGCGAGGTGGTCGCCGCGGTGGACACCGCGGCCGAGACGCTCGGCAACACCCGGTCGGTGGCACGGGCGCACTACGTGCACCCGCACGTGCTGGAGACCTACACCGAACACACCTTCGGCGACTACCTGGATCGCTCCCGGCCGCTGGAGCTGGCTGGGCTGGAGCCGACCGAGCAGCGGCTCGCCGGCTTCCTCACCGAACTGTTCGAATCCGAGTTCTCGCTGCTGCAGACGCGGTCCTGAGCCGGCACGCTCAGATCAGCTCGATCACGTCGGCGATGGAGTCGAGCACCAGGTTCGGCCGGAACGGGTAGCGTTCGACGTCCTCGGCCCGGGTGGAGCCGGTCAGCACCAGCACGGTCTCCAGACCGGCCTCGATGCCGGCCACCACGTCGGTGTCCATCCGGTCACCGACCATCGCGGTGTTCTCCGAATGCGCCTCGATCCGGTTGAGCGCGCTGCGGAACATCATCGGGTTCGGCTTGCCGACGAAGTACGGCTCCTTGCCGGTGGCCCGGGTGATCAACGCCGCCACCGAACCGGTGGCCGGCAGCGGACCCTCAGCCGACGGACCGGTCACGTCCGGGTTGGTGGCGATGAACCGGGCGCCGGCGGCGATCAGCCGGATGGCCCGGGTGATGGCCTCGAAGGAGTAGGTCCGGGTCTCGCCCAGCACGACGTAGTCCGGGTCGGCGTCGGTGAGCGTGTAGCCGACCTCGTACAGGGCGGTGGTCAGGCCCGCCTCGCCGATCACGTGGGCCGAGCCGTTCGGCAACTGGTCGGCCAGGAACGTGGCGGTGGCCAGCGCCGAGGTCCAGATGGACTGCTCCGGCACGTGCAGCCCGGCCCGGGCCAGCCGTGCCGACAGGTCCCGCGGGGTGTAGATGGAGTTGTTGGTCAGCACCAGGAACGGGCGGCGCTTGTCCTTCAGCCGGTCCAGGAACTCCGCCGCGCCGGGCAGCGCCCGGTCCTCATGCACCAGCACGCCGTCCATGTCGGTCAGCCAGCACTCGACTCCGGCTCGCATGTGCCGCCCCCTGTCGCCGGTGGGCAAGATCCCCCGGCAAGGCTAGCGGCCCCGGACCGAGTGCCGGTCCGGGGCCGCCAGGATGCGCGGTGTGCTGTTAGCGGGTCCGCTCGCTGGAGATGAACACCGGGCCGTTCGGGGTGCCCCGTCCGGTGATGTTGTCGTAGCCGTAGCGGGTGTACAGGCCCGGGTCACCCTCGTCGAAGGTGCCCAGGTAGCTGCCGGCGACGCTGGCATAGTGGATCGGCGAATGCGGCACCACGTCGCTGAACGCGCCCGAGCGCATCGAGTAGATCAGCGGGTTGGCGAAGCCGATGGCGAACCGCCGGTCCTGGCTGGCCACCGCCTGGATGCCGGCGATCAGCGGGCAGGCCAGGCTGGTGCCACCGATCGAGCTGATGCCGAACTGGCCGTTCACCGTCTGGCCGATGTAGTAGCCGGTGTACGGGTCGGCGTCGGCCGCCAGGTCCGGAACCACCCGCATCGGGGCGCTGCGGCCGTCGGTGGCCAGCGCCGGCGGCACGGTGCCGACCTGGTACCACGGCTGGGCGAACAGCGTGCTGGTGCCACCACCGGCGCCGAAGTAGTAGTCACCGGGCAGCGGCGACTCGTAGGCGGCCTTGGCGCCGGAGTAGTCCACGAAGTCCAGCGTGGTCTCCCAGCCGACCTCGGCGATCCGCTTGTTGTTCTTGTTCAGCAGCAGGCTGGTGCCGCCGACCGCGGTGACGTCCGGGTCGGAGGCCGGGTAGTCCGGCTGCGCCGGCAGGCCGTTGACGACCTCGTTGCCGTTGTCGCCGGAGGAGAAGTACATGCCGATGCCCTCGGCGACGGCCTGGACGAAGATGGAGTGTTCCAGCGCCACCTCGTCGGCCGGCACGTCCTCGCCGCGGTTGCCGTAGGAGTTGCTGACGATGTCGGCGACGTGGTTCTGCACCACGTAGTTCAGTGCGTCGTCGATGCCGGTGTCGCAGTTCTGGGCGCCGATGTAGTGGATCTTGGCGCCCGGAGCCATCCCGTGCACAGCCTCGACGTCGAGGGTCTCCTCGCCGTTCCAGCCGCCCTCACCGCCGCACTCGTCCTGCAGGTCGAACGGGGTGAAGACGGTCTCGGTGTACTGCCCGGCCTTGAAGGTCGGCTCGCCGAAGGTCTTGGCGTAGGCGTTGGCGTCGGACTCCATGGTCGGCGAGGCGTAGGCGTCGATGATGGCCACCGTCTGGCCGTGGCCGTCGGTGCCGTGCTTGACCAGCGAGCTGGTGTCGTAGGCGTCGCGCAGCTGAGCCGGCGAGTAGCCGCAGATGTAGGTGTTGAACTTGGTCTTGCCGTACGCCTTGGGCAGCGTCTGGGTGTACTGGCCCCAGTAGTCCGAGCACTGCGAGGCCGGCGGCGGGGTGGCTGCCGGGCCGGACAGCCGGGCCGCGGCACGGCTGGTGTCAGGGGCGACGCGGCGGGTCTGCGGGCTGCGCTGGACCGGCTTGTCGGCCAGGCCGCTGACGGTGGTGATGCTGGCGGCGATGGCCGACGGCACGGTGACCTGGCCGGACGGCGCGCGCAGCGCCTGGCCGCCCACCGAGTAGGTGCGCAGCGTGGTGGCGAATGCCCTGTCGAGCTGGGCGACCGAGCCGGTGGCGTCGATCCACAGGTTGCCGGAGGCCACCCCGGTGACTCGCAGGCCGGCACCGGCCAGGAACGAGCGGACCTGGTCCACGGTGTCCCGGCTCGGTGCGAACTTGGCGGTGAAGGCAGCCGGCGTCAGGTACTTGCCGTAGCTGCTGCTGGTCGGGTTGCTCACCTGGTTGGCAAGCTGCTGGGCCGCGTCGCCGCCGCGCAGCTTCAGGCCGACCCGCACCGCGATCTGCTGGCTGCTGGCCGGCGTGCCGGTCAGCCTGGCCGGGCTGGCCCAGCTCGGCGTGGCGCCGGTAACCTGGGCCCGAGCCGGCTGGGCGGCCGAGGCGGTGCCCTGCAGCACCGGCACCAGCAGCGCGCCGGCGCCGAGCAGCGCCAAGCCGCGCATGGCGTGTTTCTTTGCTATCAAGTACTCCCCCAAAGGAATGGCACACCGGGTCAGCGACGCGGTGTGAAAGGTGATGAACGGTGCTTATCAGGGATTCACAGCATGGTCAATCCTCGCGAGGCAACATCTACCGGGCATAGGGACGGTCGTCCCCCGCTGCGGGCGGCGGTGTCCGACCGGGTCGTGGCGCCCGGAAAGCCGGTGTAGGAAGGAGGCAGCGGGGGTTCTTTGGGGGAGGCGCGGATGCAGTACCGGTTGCTGGGGCGGAGCGGAACCGTCGTGTCGAGCCTGGCGTTGGGCACCATGACCTTCGGCACCGAGACCGACGAGGCCGGCTCGCACGCCCAACTGAGCAGGTTCGTCGATGCCGGCGGAAACCTGGTGGACACCGCCAACGTCTACAGCGGCGGAGTCAGCGAGGAGATCATCGGCAACTGGCTGGCGGCCAACCCCGGCATGCGCAGCCGGATCGTGCTGGCCACCAAGGGCCGGTTCCCGCTACGGGACGGGGTGAACGACCTCGGGCTGTCCCGCCGGCACCTCAGCCTCGCGCTGGATGCCTCGCTGCGCCGGCTGCAGACCGAATCGATCGACCTTTACCAGGTGCACGCGCACGACCCGCTCACCCCGATCGAGGAAACGCTGCGATTCCTGGATGATGCGGTGGCCGCCGGCAAGATCTGCTACGTCGGGCTGTCCAACTTCACCGGCTGGCAGTTGCAGCAGGCGGTGGACGTGGCGCGGCACTACCACTGGGCGGTGCCGGTGACGCTGCAGCCGCAGTACAACCTGCTGGTGCGCGAGATCGAGTGGGAGATCGTGCCGGCCGCGTTGGCCAACGGGCTGGGCCTGCTGCCCTGGTCGCCGCTCGGCGGCGGCTGGCTGACCGGCAAGTACTCCCGCGACGAGCGGCCGGCCGGTGCCACCCGGCTCGGTGAGAACCCCGAGCGCGGCGTGGAGGCCTACGACCGCAGGTCGGGCCAGCAGCGCACCTGGGATGTGGTGGACGCGGTCCGGCGGGTGGCGGAGGACAGCGGTGCCAGCATGGCGCAGGTTGCCCTGGCGTGGCTGGCCGACCGGCCGGGCGTCACCTCGGTGATCCTGGGTGCGCGGACCACCGAGCAGCTGGAGGACAACCTGCTGGCCGCCGACCTGCACCTGTCCGAGGAACATCGCGCGCTGCTGGATGCCGCGAGTGATCCGGAGCCGGCCGACTATCCCTACGGCGGCCCGGGCGTGGACCAGCGGGCACGCAAGCTCACCGGCCGCTGAGCCGGGTGGGAGTTCAGGTGCCGCCGCTGTACCGATTCTCCCCTCGCTGCCGGCGGGGACGGCGGGCAGCGGGCTTACTGGCTGGATGAGAGAATCGATCCCTGGCCGGCCTGCCGGCTAGGGAGGGTTCGCATAGTGGCCGAGTGCAAGCGCCTTGAAAGCGCTCGACAGGAGACTGTCCGTGGGTTCAAATCCCACACCCTCCGCCCCGTTCCGATCGCTGTAGCGCTCGATAACCCGACCGCGAGGCGCAGCGCTTACCAACTCCGCTGTTTGGCTGCAGTGCCCGCCTCCGAGAACGGCAGGCATTCCACACCGGTATATCGACCGACCGCCGCCAAGGTGCTACTTGGAACGTAGGGATGCTCTATCCAGCACCACCCCGCAAATTAGGAAACCTGCAGCTGCCAGCACATCAGCTAGCAGCCAGTTCACGCTCCCCTGCGAGATTGGGCGTTCAGCACTGACTCTGATGGATTGTGTCGCCGCAAAACCCACAAAAAGGATACCGGCCCGCTTTATCCAATCGGCCGGGAGATTGCCGCGGAGATCGTCTCCGTGGTTCAACCGGTCGGGTAAGTCCAGTGAGCTCACCCTCGATACCTACGGCTTGCCGCTACAGAGGAAACCACAGCCCTAAACATCAGGGTGTGAAGCCATCCCATAAGCTCCGCACTCGCCGGTCGGTACCGATCCGCCGACCTCTTCAGGCCAGATCAGGTCTGGGTGGCAGGGACGATTTCATTGGTCGCTAGCAGCCAAAGGGAGGCGGGCCGAGAATCTCGATGCCGCCATTCTGGTGCGCGGAGTGCATGACACGCTCGAAATCCACGATGCGATCGGGTTGGGCGACCTCGTCAAGCGGCACGCTGGCGCCGCGGTAGAACGCCTCGCAACTGCCCGGCGTATGCATACACAACAACCGGGTGTCGTCAGCGACGACCATGAATGCGTGCGGCACACCGCGCGGGGCCAGCACGATCCCACCGACGCCGACGTGGTGATCGCAACCGTCGATGTGCATCACGATCTCGCCGGACAGCACCACCATCGTCTCGTCGCTCGGATGGGTGTGCAGTGGCGTTACCTTGCCTCGGTCCATGCAGTCCTCGAACAGCAGGAAGGTGCCTGCGGTTTCGTCCGCAGTGGCCTTCCACCTGTGCACGCCACCGCCGTAGAACCATCGTTGTTCCCCGTCGTCCGCAGCGCGGACCATAACTGATGCTCCTTGTACCGACATGGCTGCCACCTTAATGAGACTCTAATCTTATAAAGAGACTAGGGTATCTTGAAGAGCATGTCCAGTTCATACTTGGCCTCCGGCCGGACAGCCCAAAAGCAACGCACCCGGGATGCATTGATCAGCGCTGCCCAGCAGCTGGTCGCAGCGGGAGCGGTGCCGTCCGTCGAACGCGGCGGCAGCCGCTGCCGGGATCGCGCGGGCCACGGCCTACCGCTACTTTCCTAACCAGCTCGCTCTGCTGGGTGCGGCGCACCCCGAGACAGCAACTCGCTCGCTGATGCCGGATGACGCTCCGGCCGACGACGTTGCCGAGCGGCTCGATCTCGTCGTCACCGCTTTTACCCAACTCATCGCTGACACCGAGGCTCAGCAACGCACGATGCTTCGACTCTCCCTCGAAGCCGCGCAGGGCGACTGGTCAGAGTTGCCGCTGCGGCAGGGCCGAGCCATCAAGTGGATCGCAGAGGCGCTCGAGCCGCTGCGTGGCCAACTCTCCAATGCGCAGCTGAAACGGCTTGTGCTCGCGGTCAGGAGCGCGATCGGCATAGAGGCACGGGTATGGCTTACCGATGTCGCCGGCTGCTCCCCCCAAGACGCGCTTGACACGATGCGCTGGAGTGCGCAGGCGATGCTGCAGGCTGCGGTGCAGGGAAACCCACCGACGCCACGACGGAGCAGGCACTGACCGCCCGCCGAAGCTCACCACCCGTCGGTTCACTCATGCTCAGAGCGACGCGGGGAAGCTCGAAGCCCAAGTCATGAAGCCGTTGCTTTACACCACGACAAAACATGCCGGACGGTGCAACGTGGTGTGCAAAAACATATAGCACTTCACGTACTCCGCAGCGCTTCGGTCGGTGTACCGCTTGCTATACCCGATCGCGTTGCCGGATCCAAGGCTTGGGCGGCCAGCAGAGACCGGCAGGTCAGGTGTGCCTGCCGCCCGTTCCCGCTATCGACGATGCCGTAGGCCGGGTGCTGAGCATCGCGATGGCGGCGGTGACCACGACGACCGACTCAGCTGCCACCGATACCAGCCCGAGGGGCTCTAACCAGTTGCCGACGTCGTCAACCAACATCGGGAAGGCGGTCAAACGTGTCGCGGCATAGCCGAGTACTGCCAGGCCACATGTGCCGGCACTTAGCAGGTAAACAAAGCGACTGTCCCAGCTGATCAGAGTAGCCGCGAGCAGCACGCACGCTGCGGTCAGCACGATGAAGAGGACGCCCATGTAGGGCGCCTCGCTGAGGTGCGGCCGGATGACGGGTAGGTGTGCGGCAGCGGCGACCAGAACAGCGGGCACCAGCAGTAGCCGCACCCTGGAGTGTCGGGCGGCCAGCAGGTCTGATCTCATCAAATCTCCTGGTGGGTAACGGCTGACCTTCGGAGCCGGACGTTGCTTGCCGGATCCGAAGTCAGTAGGAATTGCTGCTACTTCTGGACCGAGAAGAACAGGAACAGGTTGGTCGGGATCGGGCCGACGACGGTCTTGTCCTTCTTCTTGAGCAGGTTGTTGATGTAGGCGAAGGACTTGTGCTCGCGGATCTCTTCGTAGGTGTGCTTGCTGGTCACGCCGATGACCTGCACGTCCCACCATTCGGCGCGGCCGGCGTTGGTCGTGGTGATGAAGTGATCATGGCCCGGGACGGCGAAGTTCTTCAGCGCTGCAGTTAGCTGGGCATCGGTCAGCGTCGGGTAGAGACCCTTCAGTGTCGGTTCCAGGCGGGACAGGTCGATCGTTCCAGGGTGATCGACGCAGACCAAGCCGTCGGGGCACTCCAGCATGTTCATTGGCTCGGTGAAGCCGAGAGGAACGGTGATGTAGAGCGGGTCGAAATCCTTCGCCGGCGGCTTGACGTAGTTGGCACCGGCCTCGCAGGCCGACGAGGCGGCCGAGCTGACCTTCGTATCGCAGAAGAAGCCCTTGGTGTAGGTGAAGTTGCGTGTCTTACCTGCGTAGAAGGCCTTGGTCATGCCGAACTCGTCGATGCCCCGACCATGGCTCATCGCGTTGCTCTGCGGCGCAGCCGAGGTGGTCGCCGCGGCGATACCCAGACCGCCACCCACCAGCACGGCCGCTGACATGACTACAGCCCCGACCCGCCGTCGAGATGCTCGAAAAGTGCTCATCCGTCACTCCTTACCGCGCCGCTTCCGGTGAACGACGTCTGGCCGGCATTCGAGGCGGCCGCGGCATCCGGATTGGACGAGCTCTTCCGGCTTCACCCCAGCCACATACGTGACGGGCAAGCGGCGGAGTCACCGGGTGTGAAAGCCATCCCATAAGCTCCGCACCCTTCCGATCGGTGCACCGGTCGCATTCCAGTCGCACTGGCGTGGTCGAGCTCAACCAACTACGTCGTGTTGGGCGTAATCAGGATCCGAAACTTTGGGTGTTCTGGGTGTGACGTCAGCCAGGTGGAAGCCTCGCGCTAAGGCCCAGCCACCGGACGTGGGCCGCACCGGCCTACGGCAAAAAGCCTGCGATAGCGGGCCGCGCGCGGGCGCCGCACCCCGGACCGAGGTGCGGCGCCAACCCGAGGGTTCAGTGGCGGACGGTGTGCCGGCTGCCCATGCGGGTGTAGATCAGCAGCGCGATCACCGCACCGATGATTGAGCCGATGAGCCCGGACGGTTGGAAGAAGCCATCCGCGGCGTCCTTGTGGAAGAGCAGGTAGCCGATGAAACCGCCGATGAACGAACCGACGATGCCGAGCACGATCGTCGCGACGATGCCGATGTCCTGCCTACCTGGAACGAGGAGGCGCGCCACTGCGCCGGCGATGAGGCCGACGACGATCAACGTGATGATCAGACCGAGCATGGGGTTGTCCTTTCGATGGGACACGACCGCGTCGTGTCTGGGGCGAGCCGCCGAAGATCTGCGGCGACTCGTTCAGAGAACCACCCCTAGGGCTGGTGCAGTACACCCCTAAGGAGGGTTAGCGTTGCACCATGCCCACCGCACAGGCCCCGATCCTGATCGCTTTGGTCGATGACTACGACGTGGTGCTGACGGGGGTGGCCAGCATGCTCGCCCCCTATCGCGACCGGATCCTGGTCGCCGAGATCGACGCGAACGAGCCACTGTCCGACACCGTCGACATCGCGTTGTACGACTCGTTCGCCCAGCCCGAGGCCGATCACGACGAGATCGAGGTGCTGGTGCGCAGCTCGCGCGCGAAACGCGTCGTGGTCTACACCTGGAACTTCGCTCCGGAGCTGATCGACAGTGCGCGCCAGCGCGGTGCGGACGGCTACCTGTCAAAGCGGCTGCCGGCCCGCGAGCTGGTCGAAGCCCTGGAAGCAGTGCACGCCGGAGAGACAGTCATCAGCGAGGCGTCCAAGCGGACGCGGTCAGCGGCCAACCTCGACTGGCCCGGCAGGCACGAGGGCCTGACCGATCGCGAGGCCGAAGTCCTCGCACTGATCACGCAAGGCAAGAGCAACGCCGAGGTCGCCGCGACGACCTTCCTGAGCCCCAACACCGTCAAGTCCTACATCCGCTCCGTTTACCGCAAGATCGACGTCAGCAGCCGCACCCAGGCGGTTCTGTGGGGTGTCAGGCACGGGTTCACGCCGGATCACCACCGCATCGACCACTGGAGGGGCGGTCCCTAACTGGCGACGAGCCGACAGCCGTCACCGGTCGGATCTGGTACCACTAGTTCAGGTCAGTGGTACCACCTTCGCATGAGCACCAACCTGCGCCTCAGTGAGGAGCTGGCCGGCGCCTTGCGCGAAGAGGCCGCCCGGCGGGGTAAATCCCAACAGGACATTGTTCGCGAGGCGATAGCCAAAGAACTCGGGATGGCCTCAGAGTTGACCCCGATGGAGCGGGCAGTCAGAAGCGGGAACCGTCGAGGCGCCCGAACCCTTCCGCGACATCGAGCCCACCCTGACGCTGCCACGCGGCACGCGTTCGCTGGACCTGCTCGATCGCGAGGATCGTTGACCGACCTCTACGTGGACACGAGCGCACTGCTCAAGCGTGTCTTCATCGAAGAGGAGTCGGCGCAGGTTCTCTCGATCCTGCGCGCACGCAGCACCGCCGGTGACTTCATCGCCTCATCAGAACTGGCGTGGGTCGAAATCGCCCGCGCAATCTCTCGCGCTGGCGTGACCGGCATCGACGAGTTGCTCCGGGCCGCGTGCAACGGCATCGCGCGTCAGCCGCTCACCCCGGTCGTGATGCAACGGGCTCGCACCATTGGGCCGGCCAGTCTGCGATCCGTCAACGCGATCCACCTGGCCGCGGCGATCAGTCTGGGGGCCGTTGAGATGCTGACCTACGACTACCGGTTGGCTGAGGCAGCGGAGTCCTTGGGTGTGAAAGCCATCCCCTAGGCTCCGCACCTTTGGACCCTCCGATGGCACCTTTCGCAAGTATGAGAGTTGACTCTCAGATAATCTGAGAGCACAGTGTCACGTTATGGCAGCGAACCCTCTCGGCGACGTCGAGCTCACCGATCCACAGAGCATGCGAGCGTTGGCTCACCCCGTGCGACTGGCGATCATGAGCAGGTTGCAGCGGTTCGGCCCGGCGACGGCCAGCGAACTGTCACCGCATGTCGGCGCGACGCCGTCGGTGACTAGTTGGCACATGCGGCACCTGGCTGGCTTCGGGCTGGTTCGCGACGCGGCGCCGGATGAAGATCGGAGGACGCGCCGCTGGGAGGCGGCTGGGCGTGGCTTCCGATTCGCGGTGCCTCCAGGCGATGAGAATTCCGAAGGCGTCGCTGCCGCGCGGATCTTGTCCCAGTTGATCTTCGCGCAGAACGCGTTGGTGCCACAGGAGTGGTCCGCGGACGTGGAGCCCCAGCTGACCGGGCCATGGCGGCAAGTCGCAGGGGTGTACAACACCCGCGTCGTCGTGTCGGCCGACGAAGCCGAGGCCATCAACGATGCCGTCGAGGCGATCCTGGCGCCGTTCGTGGTCCGCGAGCCAGCCGACCGACCGCGCGGTGCGCGCGGTGTCCGCCTGCTGCGGTACCTGCTGCCAGAGGCCGAGGACGACACGACAGAGCCCGCGTGACCCGCACAACGCCACGGGCCCGCTCGCCGCTGTGGCGCGATCGACGGTTCCGATCGTTATGGGCGGGGCAGGCGATCTCCCAGTTCGGCGACCGGATCACCGACCTCGCCGTGCCACTGATCGCGGTATCGGCGCTGCAGGCGACGGCATGGCAGGTCTCATGGCTGACCGCACTGGTATGGACACCGAACCTGCTCGCGATGTGGCTCGGAACCTGGATCGACCGGCAGGCAGGTCAGCGGCGGATCCTGGTCGCTGCCGACCTCCTTCGCGCCGCAGCGCTGGTCAGCATCCCCATCGCCCAGCTGGCCGGCGCCGTCACCTTCGCCCAGCTCTATGTCGTCGTGTTGCTGACCGGTTTCGGCGGCGTGCTGTTCAACACGGCCTACGCGGCGTTCTTCGTGCACCTCGTCCAGCCCGCGTCTTACGTCGATGCCAACAGCAAGCTCAGTGCAACCCAATCCGCCTCCAGCATCGGTGGTCCGGCACTCGCCGGCGTCCTGGTACAGGCGTTGACCGCGCCGTTAGCGATCGCAGGCGACGCGGTCTCCTTCCTCGCCTCCGCCGTCCTTGTCCGGCGTGCTGCGCCGGCTACGACGCCGACGCCCGTGAGGCATGACGGCGAAACGCCTTGGCGGCATCGCATCCGCGCGGGCATGGCGCTCGTGATCCGTCACCCGGTGCTGCGGGCGAGCCTCTTCGCGTCCACCACCATCAACTTCTTCACCTTCCTCACCGGCAGCGGGCTGACCGTGCTCTACGCCAACCGCACGCTGGGACTGACACCGGCCGTCATCGGCCTCGCCTTCGGCATCGGCTCCGTCGGAGCCCTGCTCGGCGCCGTCGCGGCACCCGCCATCTCGAGGCGATTTGGCGTCGGTGCGACCATCGCTCTGGGCAGCGTCCTGTTTCCGGCGCCGATCGCGCTGATGGCTGCGGCGAGCGGCCCGGTCTGGCTTCGAGCCGGTGTTCTCGCCGCCGCCGAGTTCCTCTCCTGCATCGGCGTCATGCTGTTCGACGTCAACCTCAACGCCCTCAAGGTCGTAGTCACCCCCGATGGCATGCGGGCCCGGGTCGCCGGCGCCTACAGCAGCGTGAACTACGGGATACGGCCCCTCGGGGCACTCGTCGGGGGCGTCCTCGCAACCGCGATCGGGCTGCGCCCCACACTGCTCATCGCCGCCGCCGGTGGCAGCATGTCGATCCTGTGGATCCTCGCCTCCCCCATCCCGCATCACCGACGCATCGCGCCGTCCACGCCGACGCCCGAGGTCGCCGGCATCACCTGATGCCCGACCTAGTGAAGCCATTCGAACGCTGACCCAGCCGCCCGGACCCGCTAGCGTTGCTGTGACATACCCATCGTGGGAGGTACGCATGGCGCAGGTCGTCAACTTCGAGAAGGTGTCCACCGCTGGGCTGGACTCATCCCCGTTCGCGGAGGCTCTCGCCGGCCTGAGGGCCAACGAGGCGCGCTACTACGCGAACAAGTACGGCCATGCCTTCACGGTCAACCCGGCGAGTGAGGCCACCGAAACGGTCGATTGGGTAAGCCGAATCCTCAAGGAAGAACGCGACATCGTGATTTCAGCCCGACCTCTTGAGGCGACATCCTTCGAGGTTGACGGGACCCGGATGGCCTACGTGTTCTACGAATCCGGCCTGTCGATCAACGTGATGTACGGCCTCGAGGATGGGAAGAAGCGTGCGGTCGGATTCAAACTGTCCGAAGGTATGGAGGTTCCAGAGGAGCTCGCGTCCCGCTTCAAGTTCGCCCGGCAGAAGTCGAAGCTGGCCGGCACGATCCGTGGATCCTTCTTTCTGATCAAGGGTGAGTACTGACTCGTTAAGGATCTCATCGCCTGAAAACCCGTATCACCCACTCAGCCGGCGCGTTTGCCTTTCGGCATCGGGCTCACTGGCGCGCTGGCGGCCGCGATCAGCCGATGCCAGCTCGTCTGCAGCCATGCCTGGTACTGCTCGCTGGTCCAGTTCAGCGTCTCGCGGGCGAGCAGGTAGGTCTGAGCGTGAGCCAGCACGCCGGCCGTATCGCAGAGCCAGTCCAGGTCGGTGGTCGCGGATAGCAACCCATCGGCACGGAGCGCGGTGAAGAACTGGCGCAGCAGGTCACGGGTGGCCGCTCGTCCGGCTCGGGCCGCCTCGGCCAGGAGCGGCTCGGCGTGCTCGGCCTGGAAGGCGACCGCCATGAGGTCGCCGGCACGGGCGAGCAGGCCGGCGCTACCGGAGGCCAGCAACTCGATGCGCTCCTCAACGGTGGGAGCGGTGAGCGCTGCTTGGTACCAGTCGCGATGTGGCACGTCGATGGGTTCGGCGTCGCCGGCGATCGCCACGTCGATGACCCGTTTGAGCAGCTCAGCCTTGGTGCCGAACCGGACGTAGAGCGTGCGGTGTCCGACCCGGGCGGCGTCGGCGACGGCTGCCAGCGTGGTGGCCGCGTACCCGTCGCGAACGAACAGCATTCGCGCCGCGGCGACGATGCGCTCCTCGGTCTCAGCCACCCGGGCCGCGCGCAGGCCGTTCGCAATGGGCTTGACAGTCTCGCACATGAGATGCAGTCTAACTGCAATCATGCAGTGAAACTGCATCCAGGCGTGAGGCCGGGAGGATCCGATGACAACCGAAGCGCCGCTGCTCGACGGTGTGCATCACATCAAGCTGCCGGTCCGCGACCTTGCTCGCTCCCGCGCCTGGTACGAGTCGCGGCTCGGCTACCAGGTAACGACCGAATTCGTCGAGCACGGCACCCTGGCCGGCCTGGTCCTGACCCATCCGAACGGAGGCCCGATGCTCGGCCTGCGCCGGGACCCCGAGCGTGCTGCCGCGGCGGCCGGGTTCGACTACTTCTCCATCGGCGTTCCGACCAAAGAAGCGCTCGAAACTCTCGCCGCCCGGCTCACCACTATGGGCGAGACGCATGCGGGGGTGCACTTCGCGACCATCGGATGGATCCTGCCTGCGACGCACGACCCGGACGGACACGAGGTCCGCTTCTACACCACCGAGCACCACACCGAGACGACCGATCCGGAGATCGCGCAGGTCGTCGAACCGGTTGCCACCGCTGCCCGACGCGAGCGGACCTTCTCGACCTCGTGAGCGGGTGGCACGTCCACCAGCCCTCCTCGACACCGCGCGAACCGTTGCGTTAGGGACGCCATTGGCGCATTATGAGAGCGCTCTCACTCCACGATGAGTCGCTCGGCCCCTTGAGGAGTCCCCATGCTTCGGATTTCGCGCGGCAGGCTGGCCGCCGTCGGGCTGAGCGCCGCGGCGCTGCTGCTCGGCCAGGCCATCGGATCGGCACCGGTATCGGCCGTGGCCGCGAGCACGTTGCCGGCGAGCACCCATTTCTACACGCCGCCGCCAGACCACGGTGCGGTCCGCCAGATCGTGCGGCTGGCCACGACCGGAGACCTGCGCGACGCGCTGCTGGTCGGCGCGATGGTGGCCACTCCCCAAGCCGTCTGGTTCACCAGCGGTACGCCGAGTGAGGTACGCCAGGACGTCCACCAGACCGCCGTTCGGGCAGCTGTCACGCGCACGGTGCCCACCCTCGTCGCCTACGACGTTCCCGGCCGGGACTGCTCGCAGTACTCCTCCGGCGGTGCCGGCAGTGACACCGCCTACCGAGCCTGGGCCGACGGCTTTGCCGCCGGCCTGTTGCCCTACCAGCGGGTTGTGGTGGTCGTCGAACCGGACGGGCTGGCCAACCTGCCCAGTGACTGCCCGGCGGCCTATCCCGGCCAGGACGTTGCCGCGCTGACCGCAGGGCGCATCGCCGACATCCACTACGCGGGATCCGCGATCATGCATGCGGATCCGGACGCTCTGGTCTACCTCGATGCCGGCCACAGCGCCTGGCACTCGGTCGGCGACATCGCGCAACGGCTGGACCAGGCCGGCGTCCGTGAGTTCCAGGGCTTCTCGCTCAACGTCTCGAACTACCAACCCACTCCGCAGCTGGACCAGTACGGCAACTGGATCTCCGAATGCCTCTACTACGCGAACAACACCGCGGAGGGTGGTTGGCGAGTGGGCCACTACGACTACTGCGCAAGCCAGTACTACCCCGCCGATCCGAACGACTACAGCACCTGGCACCTGACCGACGAGTGGTACGCGGCCAACGTTGACGATGCTGCCGGAGCGCCTACCAGCCCGAGCCAATTGGCGCACTACGTGGTGGACACCAGCCGCAACGGTCGCGGCCCGTGGACGACCAGCACCAGCTACCCCGACAAGCAGGATTGGTGCAACCCGCCCGGACGAGGCCTCGGCCTGCGCCCGACGGCAAACACCGGGCAACCGCTGGCTGATGCGTACCTCTGGATCAAGACGCCGGGGCAGTCCGACGGCCAGTGCAACCGCGGCATCGCCGGCAGCACCACCGATCCGGAGTGGGGCGGCATCACCGACCCGGCCGCGGGTGCCTGGTTCCCGCAACAGGCACTTCAGCTCGCCCAGTTGGCAACGCCACCGCTACTGGGCAGCGCCCACGGGTGAACCGCGGCTGGCCCTGGGGAAGCGGATCCAGGTGGGGGCGCCGAGTCCGTGATGTGCGACCTGGAGGTTCGCGAAGGGGCCGTGATCCTGCTCCTGGCCGATGACGGGACAATCGTTGGCATCAAGGTGCTTGGTGCGGGAAAGCTGCTACCACGAGCGGTACTCCAAGCCGCTCGACAGAATCCATCCCAGGCGTAGGACCGCATGGCGTCGTACGACCTGGGCAGCAGCAAGTTCACTGGCTCGACCAGTTGCGGGGCGGGTGACCATGACAGATGCGGACGACGTCTATCAGGCGACGGTTGGTGAACTGTTCGACAACTTCCGTCGCGCACTCCTCGCGATCTTGCCGATCGCCGAGCGAGCGCAGATCAACTACCGGGACGAGCAGACGCACAGGGACTGGGAGCGGCTGGCGGAAAGCATGTTCGACGCCTTCATTCGCAGCCCGATCGACTCCGATCGCGCGGCGACAGGTCGCGAACTACCACTCGCTAGATATGACATCGATGTTGACGACTATCTCGCATTGAGTTGGCTGGCAGCCAATGCCGATTCACCGCACCGGGGGGCTGTGATCCGGTTCCTGAGTAAGGCAGCGCCATTCGACACGGTTCAGGTCGTGGATATCGACCCGGTGACCCTGCGCGCCGACAGGCGGAGAACCGTCGCGGTCAGCGAGATCAGGCCCGCTCTCTACCGCCGCCGCGAAACCGGTGAGGCCACGCTCGTAACCCAGATCGAGGCCATCGAGTGACGGCTGCGGACGGCCAGGTGGGACGCTCGGAACCACACCCCCATCTCCCATGACTCCCCCATATCAGGAAATCGCAGGCTGGCTGCGCTGGGATTCCTGACGGCCCGCCGCGGCCGAGGCGCGGCATACTGTGCTCCGTGCGACGTCTCATAGTCACCGAGAACATGTCCTTCGACGGAGTCGTGTCGCCCATGGACGGCTGGTTCGACCCGGCCGCCCAGGATGAGGAGGTCGTCGCGACCATCAACGAGCACGACCGCGAGGTCGATGCGGTGGTGCTCGGTCGCAGGACCTTCCAGGACTTCGCCAGCTACTGGCCACATCAGACCGATGACACCACCGGCTTCACCGACTACCTGAATGCGGTGCAGAAGTACGTCGTGTCCAACACGCTCGAGCGCACCGACTGGCAGAACTCGACGATCCTGCGCGGGCCGGCGGCCGAGGAGATCGCCGCGCTGAAGGACGCGCCCGGTGGGGATATCGACATCACCGGCAGCATCACGCTGGTGCATTCGCTGTGGCCCACCGGCCTGATCGACCTGGTTCGAGCCTGGGTGTTTCCCGCCATCCAGGGCTACGGTCGCAGGTTGCTTCCCGACGGCGTGGCGCAGCGGCTCGAACTCGTCGAGGCCCGCGCCTTCGCCTGCGGTGTCGTGCTGCTCGAATACCGCCCGGCCTAGCTCCGCTCGAGCAGCACGATCAATTCCTCTCGCTTGTTGCCGAAGCCCGAGATCTCTGCCGTTGCCATCGACACGACGCGCCACCCCTCCGCGGCGTATCCGTTGAGCGCTTCCTCAAGCCTTTCCGGCGAGAACTTCCCGGAGAAGAAGCGGTCCTTCTGCGTCAACACCTTGTACTGCACGGGATCTCCCTCGTGATCGGTCAGTAGAGCTCAGCGCTCCTGGCACTCTAGGCACATTCGGTGCGCAACGGCGTCGCCCCACCTCGTCTCACCACGAACCCCGAGGGCTGGGATGATCGCGGGCATGAGCACAGCGCACGGTGTGCACGACTACGTCGATGACCCTCGCAATGCCGAGATCCTGATCAGCGTCAACGGCGAGCTGCTGCCGCGGAGCCGGGCCGTGGTGAGCGTGTTCGACGCCGGTTTCGTCCTCGGCGACGGGGTGTGGGAAGGGTTGCGCGTCACAGCCGGCCATCCCGCGTTCCTGGAGCAACACCTGGACCGGCTCTGGGAGGGTGCCGCGGCGATCGCGCTGGACATCGGGCTGACCCGCGCGGAGCTGACCGGCCGGATCTACCAAACCCTCGAGGCGAACGGCATGACCGGTGACGGGGTGCACGTCCGGCTGATGGTCACCCGCGGCCCGAAGTCGACGCCGTACCAGGATCCCCGCATGTCGGCCGGGCCGGCCACCGTGGTGATCATCGCCGAGCACAAGGATCCGGTTCCGGCGACGACGGAAAGTGGCCTGTCGCTGTTCACCGTGCACGTGCGGCGGGCGCACCCGGACACCCTGGACCCGAAGCTCAACGCGCACAGCAAGCTCAACGACATCACCGCCTGCATCCAGGCCTACACCGCCGGCGCGGACGAGGCGCTGATGCTCGACCCGCACGGCTTCGTCGCCACCTGCAACTCGACGCACTTCTTCCTGGTGCGCAAGGGAGAAGTCTGGACGTCCACCGGCGACTACTGCCTGGGTGGGATCACCCGGTCGAACGTGCTGGAAATCTGCCGGGACAACGGCATCCCGGCCCGGGAACGAAACTTCAGCCTGACCGAGGTCTACAGCGCGGACGAGGCGTTCGTGACCGGCACCTTCGCCGGCCTGGTGCACGTGCGCACCGTCGACGGCCGGCGGATCGGCACCGGGCAGCGCGGGCCCATGGTGCAGGGGCTGCAGGGGCTGTACCGGGAGCTGGTGCGCCGCGACGTCGCCGGACGCACGGCGCCATGACCGAAGGCATCCGGCTGGCCGTCTGGTCCGGGCCGCGCAACATCTCTACCGCGCTGATGCGCTCCTGGGAGAACCGGCCCGACTGCCGGGTGGTGGACGAGCCGCTGTATGCCTACTACCTCGACCAGACCGGGCTCGATCACCCCGCGCGGGAAAAGGTGATCGCGGCCGGCCAGACGTCGTGGCAGGTGGTGGTCGCCGAGCTGACCGCGCCGGTCGAGGGAATCTACTACCAGAAGCACATGACCCACCACCTGATCCCGCAGCTGCCGCGTGACTGGATCGGCGAGCTGACCAACGTCCTGCTGATCCGCGATCCGGCCGAGGTGGTGGCTTCCTACGTCCGGTCGCGGGCAGCGGTGGTCGCCGAGGACATCGGGCTGGTGCAGCAGTCCGAGCTCTACGACCAGCTCGGCGGCGCGGTGCCGGTGATCGACGCGGCGGATTTTTTGCGGGATCCGGAAGGCTACCTGCGCTGGCTGTGCCGCCACATCGGAGTCGAGTTCACCGGCGCCATGCTGCACTGGCCGGCCGGGCCACGCGACTCGGACGGCGTGTGGGCGCCGTACTGGTACGACGCGGTGCTGTCCTCCACCGGCTTCCAGCCCTACCGACCCCGCCCGGTGGAGCTGCGCGGCACCGCCCGGCAGGCAGCCGAACGCAGCCGGCCGCACTACGAACGGCTGCACGCCGCGCGCGTCGTGCTCTGAGCCGCAGGCTCCAGAATGCGGCAGCCACGGCGGTTGGCTTCCGAACCGCTGGCCTCAGCATCGAGGTCAGTAAGTGGTGACAGGCCAGGCCGCGGCCTGCCAGACTCCTTCCAGGAGGGGGCTAGGCATGGAAACCGGCGACATAGCGAAACGAGCCCTTGAGGCCGTCGAGGCAAGCCTGACCGCGAGGCTCGAGCGCGAAAGGCAGCGCGATGAAGCGTTGCGCGCGCAGTTGGAAGCTGAACTCACCGAGCTTGTCGAGGCCTATCGGGCCGCGCGGACCGAGAAGGGTCTCGCTGCCGAACTAGGCGAGCGGGCAGCGGAGCTGCCTGCGATCCTGCAGGCGCTGGCCACCACGGGACACGATTCCAATCGGTTGATCAGGGCACTGGCGCGCAGCTACTCACTCGACGAGCGGCAGTTCAAAGCCACCGGCACTTTCGGCGCCTCCAGGGTCGGTGCGTGATGTTCGGGCCGACGGTGATCGGGCCGCCGTTCCTCGCCCGCAGCGACCCGTCCCATGGAGCCACCGCAGCCGGATCGGTGTCGCTGCATGCGGGGTTCTCGCTGGCCGGCGATGACGCCCAGCATGCCACCTTGGGAACGGGCATTGCGGTGCCCGGCGGGGAGACGCTGGTGCTGGGGGTGTTCGACATGTCGATTTCGGGCAGCACCGCGGTCGGCGCACACCCGATCTTCTCGCCCACCTATGCCCATGCCAATCTCGATGTCACGGTGTCGATCTTCCGCAGTCGCGCCGGCGGATCCTTCGTTCTCAACCAAACAACCACGATCCTCGAGCACTGGACGATCCTCGGTTCGCAACTCGACGAAACGAGGCTGGTGCGCAGAATGGCACTGGCCAGACTGAATCCTCCGGCTGAGCACGGCGAAGCACTCCAGTTCTTGATCTCGTTCACCGCCCGGGCCGGTGGCGGCGGCGTGGTGGCGGAAGGCAGCGCCGGCCTGCTCGGACACCTCAACACGATCACGCTGGTCGGCGGCTAGCTCCGCAGGGATCGAAGTGTGCAACGATCCGGCGTCCATCTCGTTGAACCGACCCGGCCGCGGCTGCGTTGTAGGGAACAGGCGGATCCACGGCGAGGTTGGGTACGCAGGACCTTCCGGCAGGGGATGGTGGTTGGAGTGAGCGAACGAGGCAGGCTTGCGATCAGGACGACTTTGATCGTCATCGTGGTGGTTGGGCTGGCCGTGGATGCCTTCGTGCATTTCGACCTGGCTTCGGCCTTCAGGGCCAACAAGACGAGCACGCTGAGCGAGACCGAGCTGTTCCGTGCCGAAGCCGTCGCCGCGATCGTCGCCGGGGTGGCCCTGCTGGTCCGCCCGCGTCGCTACACGGCGGCGTTCGCGTTCCTGGTCGCGGCCGCCGGCACCGCGGCAGTGGTGGTCTACCGGTATGTCAACGTCGGCAAGTTCGGCCCGGTCCCGAACATGTACGACCCGTTCTGGGCACCGGCCGAGAAGAACTGGAGCGCGGTGGCGGAAGCGGTCGCCGCGCTGGCCGCACTGGCACTGGTGATGATGTTCAGCGCCAGGCCGCGGCGGGTGGCGGCTCCGAACCGGGCCACCGTGCGCAGTACACCGGCGTAGCGAAACCCGCCGGCCCGGCGAGCACATCCCGGCTCAGCGAATCAGCGGCCGGTCACGCCGTCGATCTGTTCCCGCAGGATGTCGGCGTGCCCGGCGTGCCGTGCGGTCTCGCTGGTCGCGTGCGCGAGCAGCCAGCGCAGGCTGAGCCGCTTGCCGTCCACCGGCCTGGCCATCAGCGCCGTCGGATCGCCCACCTGCCGGACAGCGGCATCGCTCGCCTCGATGGCATCCCGGTAGTCGGCCAGCACCTGCTCGGCACTCTGCTCGGGCGCGACCTCCATGTCGAAGTCCCACTCCCGCTCAGGGTCGGAGCCGAGCAGCTCGGAGCCGAACCAGAACCGCTCCGCCACCGTCAGATGCTTGATCAGCCCCAGGATGTTCGTGCCGGAATCCACCAGCACCCGGCGCAGCTGCTCCTCGCTCAGGCCGTCGGCCTTCTTCAGCACGCACTGCCGGGCGAAGTCCAGGAAAGCGATGGCGATGTCCAGCTCGCCTCCGTCGTTGCGGGGCACCGGTTGGCGCTGCGTCTCCGTCATAGCCCGAACGTAACGCACGACCGGGCGCCGCATAATGACGCGGTGCGGGTTCGGGTGATCGGCGCCGGCGTCATCGGGCTGGCCAGTGCGCTGCGGTTGGCGCAAGCCCGGCACACCGTCGAGCTCGTGGCCGCGGCCACCGGACAGCACACGACGTCGTCGGTGGCGGCAGCCCTTCTGGTATCCCTATCGGGCCTATCCGGAGGCGGCCGTCACCCGGTGGTCGGCGACCAGCTACCGGGTGTTCGCCGACCTCGCCGCCGACCCGGCGACGGGCGTGCGAGTCCGGCGCGGCCGCGAGTTGTTCCGCGAGCCAGTCGCCGATCCGTGGTGGCGGTCGGCGGTGCCCGAGCTGAACCGGGTGGCCGGCGAGCGGCTGCCGGCCGGCTACGCCGATGGCTACGAACTCGACCTGCCGGTCATCGACATGGCACTGCACCTGCCCTGGCTGCGCGGACAGCTGTCGGCGCTCGACGTCCCGGTCCGGATCGGCCACCTCGACCGGCTCGCCGATGCCTTCGACGGCGTCGACGCGGTGGTGAACTGCACCGGGCTGGGCGCGCGCGAGCTGGTGGACGACACCACCCTGCTGCCGGTGCGCGGGCAGGTGATCGTCCTGGCGCAGTGCGGGATCACCGAATGGCTGCTCGACCAGTCCGATCCGGGGCGGCTCAGCTACATCGTGCCGCGGCAGGACACCGTGCTGCTCGGTGGAACCGCCGAGGACGGTGCGGAGGATCTCACGGTTCGGCCGGAGACCGCCGCCGCGATCCTGCACCGGTGCGGCGAGCTTGTCCCCGAGCTGCGGACGGCTCGCGTCCTCGACCAGCGGGTCGGCCTCCGGCCGGGCCGTCCGACGGTGCGGCTGGAGACCGAGTTCAGCCCGCACGGCCCGGTGGTGCACTGCTACGGCCACGGCGGCGCCGGCGTGACCCTGGCCTACGGCTGCGCCGAGGACGTCGTCGGCCAGCTCGCCCGATTGCCCTGACCCGATCGACGCAACGCCCGATCGACGCGCACGTCCGATCAGCGCAGACGCCCAATCAGCGCAAAGGCGAGCCACCGCCGGAAGCGTCCGCCCACGACAACTTCCGGCGGTGGCTCGAGCTATCTCAGAACTGCGAGTTGTCGCTGATCAGGAAGCCGGACGCGCTCGGCGCGCCGGTGACCGTGAAGCAGTTGACGTCGCGGGCCAGCGTGTCGGCTCCGATGTGCGTCCACGGGTTGGTCAGGCCGCAGAAGTCGGAGGTCGGGCCGGACGCCGTCACCTGGATGTCGTCGGGCAGCACCGCCAGCGACGGGAACTTCACCGTCGCCAGGGTGCCCGGGCTCATCGAGTTCGCGCCCGGACCCAGCGGGTTGTTGTAGTTGGTCGAGACCGGGCCACCGACCGGCTGGTTCCACAGGTAGCCGAAGTACTTGGGCGGTCCGAAGGCGCCGTACAGCGCCCGCTGGTACTGGTAGGTCAGGGTGAACTGGCTGTCCACCAACGACCCGGCGGCGTCGAAGCAGGTGACCTGGGCGTTCTGGCCGCTGCCGCTGGAGGTCCAGCTCATCACCTTGCAGTGCACCGGAACGCTGGTCGGGCTGACCGCGGTGGCCTGCAGGCTGCCGTCGATCGGGCCCGGCGTGCTGAGGCCGGCGAAATTGACGCTCCAGTTCCCGGTGGTGGGGTGGGTGACCGTGTCGGGCGCGCCGACGGAGTTGTACTGGCTGACCAGGGCGCCGCTGGGCAGCACGTTCACGTAGCCGAAGTAGCCGGGGCCGGCCAGTCCCGAGTAGCTGCTGAAGATGGCGCTGAAACTGGTGAAGTCCGGCGCGCCGCCCACCTTGTAGCAGCTGATCGTCACGATCTCATCGGTGCCAGAAGGTCCGAACCCGTTCACCTGGCACCAGTGCGGCACGGAGTTGATCGCCGTCACGTGCACCACGCCACCGGATGCCGCCTGCCCGACAAAGTCGATCTTGTAGATGCCGGTGCCACCGACGCCGACCGTGGTGGCGGACGGCGTGGTACCCGAGCCCACCACCGAGCCGGTCCACAGCACGAAGCCGTACCGGTTCGCGGTCGCGGCGCCGGCCGTCCCGCCACCGCTCAGCACGGTTGCTGCCAGGGCGCCGACGGCCAGGCCGGCGTTCAGCAAGCGCACCAGCCTGCCGACGCCCACTCTGTTGGACATGAGACCTCCATAGGAAGAATGCGGACTAAAGAGGGCGAAACATTACGCCGGGCCAACACCGGAGATTAAGAAATTTAGTAGAGAACGGACGAAGCGTCCATACAACCGTTAGAGTGCGCCCGACGTCAGCCCTCGGCCGCCTCGTCCGGCTCGGTGAGCACCCGCTCGACCCGGCGATCGGGCAGCAGCCACATCAGGGCGACCACCACGTAGACCGCGACCCCGAGCCAGCGGTTGGCGAAGGACAGGCCGATGCCCAGGCAGTACAGCAGCGGGGACAGCTTGCCCTTGAGATCCCGGCCGATCGCCGCGGCCAGCAGCGAGTTGTCCCTGCTGGCCCGCAGCAACGCTGCCTGCAGGAGGTAGTAGGACAGCGCCGCGGCGAGCAGCACGATCCCGTAGGCCGCCGTCGGGGCGGGCGGAAAGTGGTTCTCGCTCATCCAGCCGGTCGCGAACGGCACCAGCGACAGCCAGAACAGCAGGTGCAGGTTCGCCCACAGCGTGAGGCCGGAAACCCGGTTCACCGCCGACAACATGTGGTGGTGGTTGTTCCAGTAGATGCCGAGGTAGACGAAGCTGAGCACGTAGGCCAGCAGGACCGGCAAATCCGCACGCAGGGCGGACCAGGTGCCACCGTCCGGAACACGCAATTCCAGCACCATGATCGTGATCAGGATGGCGATGACGCCGTCGCTGAAGGCCTCCAGGCGATCCTTGGACATGGAGGAAGGGTAGTGACCTGTCACGCCGGCAACGGCGCACGCCACCACCGGCTCGTTCCTATGCTTACCCCATGGACCTGGAGTTCAGCGGCGAGGTGATCTTCTGGCGCGGTCCGGCGCCGTGGCACTTCGTTCCCATGCCGGAGCGGGAGAGCGCCGAACTGCAGGAGAACTCCGGATCGTTCAGCTACGGCTGGGGCTGCATCCCGGTCCGGGCCCGGATCGGGAAGACCAGCTACGACACCTCGCTGTTCCCCAAGGACGGGCGTTACCTGGTGCCGGTGAAGAGCGCCGTGCGCCGGGCCGAGGGAGTCGAGCTGGGAGATGTCGTGACGATCCGGCTGAACCTGCAGCCGATCCGGCGCTGAGAGGTGGAACCGCCCATGTCGAGACGCTGGTACCGGGAAGCAGTCATCTACTGCGTCGAGGTGGATTCCTTCCAGGACTCCAACGGTGACGGTTGGGGTGACCTGCCCGGGTTGACCGGCCGGCTCGACTATCTCGCCCGGCTTGGCGTGACCTGCCTGTGGCTCAACCCGATCCACCCCTCGCCACAGCGGGACAACGGTTACGACGTCAGCGACTACTACGGCGTCGACCCGCGGCTGGGCACCCTGGGCGACTTCACGGAGTTGGCCGTCCAGGCCCGCCAGCGCGGCATCCGGCTGCTGCTCGACCTGGTCGTCAACCACACCTCCGACCAGCACCCGTGGTTCCGCTCGGCCTGCGGCGATCGCGATTCTCCCTATCGGGACTGGTACGTCTGGAGCGCCACCGAGCCGCCGGACCGGCGGCAGGGCATCGTGTTCCCCGGTGAGCAGAAGGAGACCTGGACCTTCCAGCCGCAGGCCGGTCAGTGGTACTTCCACCGCTTCTACGAGTTCCAGCCGGACCTGAACTGGTCCAATCCCGCCGTGCGGGCCGAGATCGGCAGGGTGATGGCGTTCTGGCTCCAGCTCGGCGCTTCCGGTTTCCGCATCGACGCCGCACCGTTCGTGCTGGAACAGGTGAGTCCCGGCGTGGATCCGGGGCCGCTGGACTTCGCCATCCTCGACAACTGGCGGCAGGAGGTGCAGTGGCACACCGGCGACGCGGTGCTGCTGTGCGAGGCGAACGTGGCCCACGACGACATCGCCCGGTACTGCGCCGCCGACCCGGACGGGCCGAACGACCGCGCCCAGATGACGTTCGCCTTCAACCTCAACGCCCAGCTGTGGCTGGCGCTGGCGCGCCGCGATGCCGAACCGCTGGTCCAGGGCTTGCAGGAACTGCCCCGGCTGCCGGCGGGCGCCCAGTGGGCGACGTTCCTGCGCAACCATGACGAGCTCGACCTGAGCAAGCTGACCGACGAGCAGCGCAACGACGTGTGGGCCGAATTCGCGCCGCGGCCGGACATGCGCATCTACCAGCGCGGCATCCGGCGCCGGCTGGCGCCGATGATGCGAGGGGAACGTCGGCGTATCGAGCTGGCCTACTCGCTGCAGTTCAGCATGCCCGGCACCCCGGTGCTGCGCTACGGCGAGGAGATCGGGATGGGTGAGAACCTCGCGCTGCCCGGACGGGAGTCGATCCGCACCCCGATGCAGTGGGATGACAGCCGGACGGCCGGCTTCTCCAGCGCCGAGCCAGCCGAGCTGATCCGGCCGATCTCCACCCGCGGCCGGTACGCGCCGAAGCGGTGCAACGTCCGCGACCAGAGCCGGGACGGCGCTTCGCTGCTGCGCTGGTTCGAGCAGCTGATCAGGGTGCTGGCCGAATGCCCGGAGATTGGCATCGGCGCGCTGACCGTGCTTGACCTGCCGCTGCCCAGATCGGTGCTCGGGCACCGCTTCGACGGGCCGGCCGGCACCGTCCTGCTGCTGCACAACCTGGCCGACCAGCCGGTCACCGCCGACCTGTCCGCGCTGGCGGTGAGCCCGGACGCCTACCAGGTGTTCGGCGACGCCGACTACGAGCCGCTGCCTCGCAAGGTCACCGAGCTGCCGCTCAACGGCTGGGGTTACCGGTGGATCCGGCTGCGCGGCGGTTTCTGAGCGCCTGAATCCCGGATGGTCCCTAGCTCGTTGCGCGGGTGCCGTAGGGTCGTACAGAGGCGAACCGGCCCGCGTCAGACGAGCCTGGAGGTGAATCGTGGACGCACCCGACGCCGTGCTCGCCGGGCGCTACCGCCTCGTCAACCGCCTGGCCTCGGGCGGCATGGGTTCGGTCTGGGAGGCCTGGGACGAGCTGCTGCAGCGGCCCGTCGCGGTGAAGCAGCTGTTGCCGCAGGCCGGCGGCGAGGACATCCAGGTGGCCGTGGACCGCGCCATGCGGGAGGCCCGGATCACCGCCCGGCTGCACCATCCGCATGCCGTACCGGTCTACGACGTGGTCGAGCACGACGGCCGGCCCTGCCTGATCATGCAGTACGTTCCGTCGAAGAGCCTGCAGGAGATGCTCAACGACAAGGGCACCCTGGCCCCCGCGGTGGTCGCCGGCATCGGCGCCGAGATTGCCGCGGCGCTGGCCGCGGCTCACGAGGTCGGCATCGTGCACCGCGACGTCAAGCCGAGCAACGTGCTGATCACCGAGGACGGTTCGGCGAAGCTGACTGACTTCGGCGTCTCGCACGCCGCCGGCGACGTCACGCTCACCTCGGTCGGCATCGTGACCGGCACCCCGGCCTACCTGGCGCCCGAGGTCGCCCGTGGCGCGCCGTCCAACCCCGCCAGCGACGTGTTCTCCCTCGGCGCGACGCTGTACGCCGCGCTGGAGGGCCGGCCGCCGTTCGGCACCGCGGACAACCCGATGGCGCTGCTGCACCGGGTCGCCTCCGGCCAGATCGAGCCGCCGCGCCGCAGCGGCCCGCTGGCCCCGCTGCTGATCCGGATGCTGGCCGCCGACCCGGCCGGCCGGCCGCCGATGATCGACGTCACCCACACCCTCGCCGCGCTGCACACCGACCTGGTCTCGGCCCAGGATTCGACCCGGCGGGTGCCGCCACCTGCTGCCGCCCTGGCTCCGGTGGCCGCGGGCTGGCCGGCCGGCTCGGACGCCCAGGCGGCGCCCACCACCGCGCTGCCGGTGGTCGGACCGCCCGGGCCGCCGCCCGAGGTGCCGCTGTCGGGACCGCCGCGGGACCGGGAGCCGGGCCACCGCGGCGCCCTGATCGCGGCCGTCGTCGCCGCGCTGGTGGTGCTCGGACTCGGCGTCCTGCTGGTCGTGCTGTTGACCGGCAACGGGAACAGCCCGCAAACCGACCAGCCGAGCACGTCGGCGAGCCGGCCGGCCACCCACTCGGCCACGCCGTCGGCACGCCCGAGCAGTCGGCCACCGTCCAGCACCGCCAGCAGCAAGTCGGTGAGTCAGTCGGCGAGCCGGTCGGCGAGCCAGTCGCAGACCGAAACCAGTTCCTCGCCGCCACCGACCACCCAGCCGGCCGGTGGCACCCCCACCGATTCTCAGCTGGCCGGGGCCATCACCGACTACTACGCCCTGCTGCCGGGCGGTACCGACGAGGCGTGGAACCGGCTGACCAAGAACTACCAGCACGGCACGTCCCGCAATCGCCAGTACTACCAGTCGTTCTGGGATGCGATCCAGGCCGTCAACACCTCCGACGTCACCGGCAGCGCGCCGAATTCCGCCCAGGCCACCGTCACCTACACCTACAAGGACGGCCACGTCGTGGTGGAGCGGACGGCCTACACGCTCGTCCGCCAGGGCGGCATCCTCAAGATCGACACCTCCGACGTGCTCAGCAGCCAAACTCAGTGAGACCAGCAGCCAATCCGGGGTGAGACTCGCCGGCTGGGTTTAATCCATCGCTAAACGGGGTATTCACTCCTCTGTCGATCAAGTATGGCGGCAGCGTTGCCGCGGCAAGGAGGCGATGATCATGAGTGACGACCTGCGGCCCCTGTCGGCTGAGGAGCTGGCTGCCGAGAGCGGCACCGCCCTGCCCGACAAGGAAGTCATGTCCCTGCTCGACCTGAACGCGAACCTCGACCTGGCCCTGGACGCCGCCGCCCCGATCGACCTCGCGGTCGGCGCGAACGCCAATATCGCGGCGCCGATCGAAGCCTCGGTTGGCGCCAACGTGCTGTCCGCGGGCTCTACCGCCGGCGGTGAGGCGGTGCAGGGCGCCGCCATCCACCAGGGCATCGTCGGAGACGCCACCGCGACCGCCGACCAGAACAGCGGCATCGCGCAGGGCGCCGGCAGCACGCCGGCCGACGGTGGCCAGCCGGTTGCCGACGGCGGCACGCCGGCCGGCACCTCGGTGGCCACCCCGGGCGACGCCCTGGACGGCAACCTGCTGAATGTGAACGTCAACCTCAACGGCGACCTCAACCTGGCGGCTCCGATCGACGGCGCGGTGGCGGCCAACGCCAACGCGGCTGCTCCGATCGACGCCGCGGTGTCGGCCAACGTGGGCTCGATCGATTCCAACGCGGTAGCCGTGTCGGACCAGCAGGCGGTGATCGACCAGAGCATCACGGGCGACGCCACCGCAACCGGCGACCAGACGTCGTCCATCCAGCAGTAGTCCCAGCACGGCATGAGCGTGCTCAGCGGGCCGCCGGCAGGTTCCACACCGGCCGGCGGCACCACCGCGGATGCCCCGGGCGCCTCGACGGCGGATGCTCCGACGGCGGATGTTCCGACGGCGGATACCTCGGTGATATCGCAGGAAACGGCCGCGCGGGAAGCGGCTGCGGATCGGGTGCCGAAGCGCGCCTCCGGCCTGGAGCTCATCGGGGAGATGGCTGGCTCCGGCTACCGCCGGCCACCGGCGCTGGTCCGCCGCGCCGACGGGCAGACGCTGCAGCTGACCGCGCTGCTGTACCTGGTGTTGTCGGCGGTGGACGGCCGGCGCGACTACGCCGAGATCGCCGAGCGGGTCGGTGCGGCGTCCGGGCGTGCGGTCAGCGCCGCCGACGTGCGCACGCTGATTGACGGACAGCTCCGCCCGCTCGGCCTGCTCTGCCGCCCAGACGGTTCGGAGCCGGAGGTGCGCAAGGCGAATCCGCTGCTGGCGCTGCGGTTTCGCTGGGTGGTCTCCGATCCGACGCTGACCCGCCGGGTCACCGCACCGTTCGCCCGGCTGTTCAATCCGCTGCTGGTGCTGGCGGTGGTGATCGCGTTCGTGCTGGTGGTCAAATGGGTTCTGTTCGACCAGGGCCTGGGCTTCGCCGCGCACCAGGCCTTCGCCTCACCCGGCCTGCTGCTCGCGGTGTTCGCGATCACCCTTGTCTCGGCGGGCTTCCACGAGTTCGGCCACGCCTCCGCCGCCCGCTACGGCGGTGCCACGCCGGGTGCGATGGGCGCCGGGTTGTACCTGATCTGGCCGGCCTTCTACACCGATGTCACCGACAGCTACCGGCTCGGCCGGGCCGGCCGGCTGCGCACCGACCTCGGCGGCCTGTACTTCAATGCCCTGCTCGCGGTGGGCATGTACGGCCTGTGGTGGCTGACCGGCTGGGACGCGCTGCTGCTGATCATCGGTGCGCAGCTGATCCAGATGATCCGCCAACTGCCCCCGCTGGTCCGGTTCGACGGCTACCACGTGCTGGCCGACCTGACCGGGGTGCCGGACCTGTTCCACCAGATCAAGCCGACCCTGGCTGGGCTGCTGCCCACCCGGTGGCACGATCCCCGAGCCCGCGCGCTCAAGCCCTGGGCCCGGTTGGTGGTGACGCTCTGGGTGCTGCTGGTGGTTCCGCTGATGCTGCTCACCGTGCTCGCCACGGTGATCAGCCTGCCGCGCATCGTCGCCTCGGCAGCGGCCAGCTTCTCCCGCCAGTGGTCGCAGATGATCGACCGGTTCGGCGCCGGCGACCCGGTGGGCGGGCTGGCCAAGGCACTCGCCGTGCTGGCCGTGGCACTGCCCGTCTTCGGCGTCGCCTTCATGCTCAGCCGCTCGGTACGCCAACTGGTCCGATCCGTGGTGCGGACGACCCGTGGCCGGCCGGGCCGGCAGGCAGTGGCAGCGGTGGTCGCGGTGCTGGTGATCGCCGGGCTGGCCTTCGCCTGGTGGCCGCGCGGCAACTACCGCCCGATCCAGGCCACCGACCGGGGAACCCTGTCCGACCTGCTGCCCGCCTCGTTCCAGCACCTCGACCCGGCGGGACTGGCCGAGGGTCGGCGGGCTTCGGCAGCCACCCTCTGGCCGTCCGACGCCGGCCCGGTGCCCGACGCCGACCACCCGGTGCTGTCGCTGGTGCTGGTCCCGCGGGGCAAGGCACCGAACGGATCCACCGCGCCGACCTGGGTGTTCCCGTTCAACCGGCCGACCCCGCCCGGCCTCGGCGACAATCAGACGCTGGCGGTGAACACCCGCAACGGCACCGTGGTCTACGACGTGGCCTTCGCCATGGTCTGGGCCGACAGTGACACGGTGCTCAACAAGAACGAGGCGTACGCGTTCGCGCACTGCCAGAACTGCCAGGCCACCGCGATCAGCTTCCAGGTGCTGCTGATCGTCGGCCAGGCCCACGTGATCGTGCCGCAGAACATCTCGGCCGCGGTCAACTACGACTGCGTCTCCTGCCTGGCCCAGGCGCTCGCGACGCAGTTGGTGGTGACCCTGCCGGGCGATCCGAGCGCGGCCGAGGTGCAGGATCTCAACGCCCTCTGGCGACAGATCCAGGACTTCAGCCGGCACCTGCAGGGCATGTCGTTCACCGACATCAAGAACCGGCTGGACGGCTACGAGAAGCAGATCCTCGACATCATCGGCAAGGACTCCGGTTCGCCCGCCGGCCCGAGCACCGCCCCTGGCTCGCCGAGCGGGCTGCCGAGCGGATCCGCCGGCAGCACGCAGCCGAGCGACTCGGGCACGACCGGCACCACCTCGAGCGAGCCGAGCGGCACCGCACCGGCTGCTTCCAGCGGTTCGGCCGGTCCAACGACGACTACCCCTTCCGGATCCAGCACGCCCAGCGGTTCCAGCGCGCCCAGCGCCTCCACAAGCCCATCCTCCAACGGCTCCTGAGCCGGGGATTTCCCCCGGCTCAGGAGCCGGTCCAACTACAGGACCGGCCGGCTCGGGACCGGCCGGCTCAGACGCCGGCCATTGCCAGGCAGCGCTCCCGTTCGGCCAGCGTCTCCTCATCCTCCGGGTCCAGCTCGATCGCCCGGTTCAGCTCGGTCAGCGCGTCATCCCACCGTTCCGCGGCGACCAGCACGGTCGCCCGGTTGAACCGCAGTGCCGCGGACTCGCCGAGTTCCAGGGCGCGGTCCAGGTCGGCCAGCGCCGCGACCAACTCACCCCGCTCAAAGGCCAGCGTGGCCCGTCCGGCCCAGGCCGCTTGGAGGCCGGGGTCGGCCGCGATGGCCAGGTCGAACGCCTCGGCCCCGGCGGCCGGATCGCCGTCGGCCGCGTCGAGCTGGCCGCGCAGGCTGAGCAGATGTGCATTGGCCGGTTCCAGGGCCAGGCCGCTGGTGACGTCCTGCCGGGCACCGGCGTCGTCGCCCAGTTCGGAACGCAGGCCGGCGCGGTACAGGTAGGCGCTTGCGAAATCCGGGTTCAGCTCGATGGCATAGCTGAAGTCGGCCAGCGCACCTTCGACATCGCCCCAACCGGCCCGGATATCACCGCGGTTGTAGTACGGCTCCGGCAGCGGCGGTGACATCCGGATGGTGGTCTCGTAGTCGGCGACCGCCTCGTCGTCCCGGCCCAGCCGGTGCAGCAGGCCAGCCCGGTCGAAGTAGTAGGGCGCGTAGTTGGGATCGCGCACGATCGCCTCGGTGTAGTCAGCGATCGCCCCTTCCAGGTCGCCCAGGGCGGCGCGCACCTGGCCGGTGTTGTGGATCAGCACCGAGCGGTGCAGCAGGTGCTCGTCCGGGCCGAGCTCGGCGTTCAGCCGGTCGCTGCCCGCCTCGACCAACTTGAGTGCCTCGGCGAGATTGCCGCGATGCGATTCCACCAGCGCAAGCCCGTTCTGCATGAACACCGTCTGGAAGGCACGGTAGGCCGGATCCGGGTAGGTGGTGGCGAACGCGATGGCCTGGTTGATCCAGGCCACTGCCCGGTCGTGGTCGATCCGGTCCTTGTCGTTGTGGCGGGTGTAGAGCATGGCCGTGCTGTAGGCGGCCATCATGTGCATCTCCGGGTCGGTGGTGTACAGCCGCGCCTCGTCATACAGCGGCTCGGCCTCGGACGAGCGGCCGGTCATGATCAGCCCGAGCGCCCGGCGAGCGGTGACCAGGTGGTTCAGCTTCGGCCGGCTCCAGTTGACCAGCGGCCGGGCCCGTCCGGTTATCTCGACCGTGGCGTGGTAGAAGCCCATCAGGCTGCAGTGGTCGATGGCGAACCGGAACGCGTCCACCGCCGCTTCCGGGTCGCTGCCGTGCTCGCGGTGGAACAGGATCGCGCCCAGCCGCAGCGAAAGCTCCTCGCGCGCTGCCAGCACATCGGCCCGGCGGTCGTGCAACCGAGCCCGGTCGGCAGCGTCGAGCGAGTCATAGGCGCGGCGGCTGGCCGGCTCGTCGGCGATGCAATCTCCGGCCACGAACTCGGCAGCGAGGTCGGCCGCGGTTCGCCCGGTGGCCGGCTCCGGCGATGCCCCGGTGGCCGCCTCGTGCCGCGTCGGATAGCGCTGGAGGGCCGCCGCCAGGGCTTGGTGAGCGGGTTCGGCGGCACCGCACAGGACAAGCGTCAGCAGCGCCGGATCGATCCGGCGCAGCATGATCGACAGCAACTCCTGGTCGGACGGGTCCGCCTCGTCCAGGTTCTCGATCACCAACGAGCATGGACTGCCGTGCTCGTGCAGGTAGCGGATCAGGAATTCGGCCATCCCGTTGGCCAGCTGGGTGATCCGGTCGGTTCCGTAGAACCGGGTCCGCTCGCGCACCTTGGCCGCCGAGGTGAGCGTGATCCGCGCCATCGGCATCCTCGCCTCCAGCTCGGGGGCGGCGGCCAGGATCTCGATGTCGTACCGCCCGGGCAATTCCGGTGCCACCGCCAGCACGGTCGGCACCAGCGCACGCAGCAGCGTGCCGGCCGCGGTGTACGGGCCGCGCAGCCTGCGGTGCGCGTCGACGGTCGGCAGCAGCGGCGGGAGCAGCGGCAGTCCGGCCACCGTCGCGGCCCGATCGCGACGCGTGCCGCCGACCACCCAGTGATGTTGGGGTCGAGTCGTCATCAGTTCTCTCCTAGCGGGTCAGCCGATTACGTGGACGGCGGTCGTGCTCCGGCGGGAACGGCGCTCCCGGAACAGCAGAACGCTGGCGATGGCGAGCTGAGCGACCGTCACCAGCAGGAAGATGGCGGAGTCGGCCAGCGCGTCGATGGATCCGTGTCCACCGGCCAACCGGCTGAAGGCGGTGTGGAACAGCCGGTACAGCAGCGGCAACACGGCCAGCAGGAAGGTGGCGATCGAGAAGAGGTAGCCGGCCACCAGCACCCAGCTGTACCAGCGGGCCACCGCCCGGTCCCGCGGGTGCCACAGCGACTCGTCCACCAGCCGATCCCGGTGACCGAGCAGCCGCCGGAACCGGTTGCCGATCAGCTGGCAGGTGGTCCGGTGCAGCTCGACGCAGCCGAGCACCGTGACAACGAGCTGGTACAGGTCGGTGCGCAGGAACACGTAGAACTGCCAGAAGAAACGCAGCATGGTGGCGTACGCAAGCGCCAGGCAGATCGCGCCGGTCATCGGCTGGCTGCCGTCGGGGTGGCGCAGGCCCGCTGCGATCAGGGTGAGCGCCGCGATGGTGAGCAGGTCGGCGAACATGCCGGCCAGGATGGGCAGGTAGCGCTTGCGCCGGGGCACCACGACCAACCCGTCCAGCGCCGTCTCGGCCACCAGCATGTAGAGCCGGCGGCCCACCTGCAGCCGCGAGTGCAGTCCCAGCCGCCGGCCGGCCAGTGCGTGGAAGCCCTCGTGCAGCAGCACGAACGGGAACTGCCCGAACACGCCGAGCAGCAACACCGGGGTCGCGTAGTGAGTGAAGAAGACGTTGTGCGTCTCCGGCAGCAGGTCGTGATGACGCAGCATCACGGCGGTGGCCGCGACCAGCAGCACGGCGTAGATCAGCCAGGCCGGCCGGGAGAACACCAGGCGTCCCAGCCGCTGCCAGGGCACCGACCCGCGCCCGGCCGCCGGCTGCACCGTCGCCAGGAATCCGAGTTCGTCCATGGCGGCCAGGAATTCACCGACGTCCACCCGCTCGCCGTAGTGCCGGACGTACCAGTCGGCCGCCTGCCGCGGCGGCACGCCTCGCTCCAGCTCGCGGAGCAGGGCTGCCCCGTCGGCCGGCAGCACGCAGTAGGAATCGATGTCCGGCCGACCGACCGTGACCTCGTCGCCCTCGTCCAGGAAGACCAGCGGATGCAGCGTCGCCGGCCGGTCCAGATCGAACTCGCCGCCCGGCTCGGCGCCGTCGGCGGTGTCAAGCGGCACGGTGTCAAGCGGCACGGTGTCGAGCGGCGCCGGCTCGGGACCGCCGCGGGTGTCCGGCGAAAGGGCTGTCACAACCTTGCTCCTGAAGGTGGGGTGAACGCGTGCCTGGTCCGGGGCGGCCCGCTCGGCGGACCGGACCGCCCCGGCCGGGAACCGATCTCAGGCGACGACGATGCACGGCGGGCAGTAACACGGCGTGCTGGTCAGGCGGACCGAACCGGTCTTGCGGACGGCGATCTTCTTCATGGGACACCTCCTTTCCGACAACGGGTCGCGATGGCAACGCGGCAGGTCAACGGCCCGGCGAGCGATTCCGGCGGTGCTTCCTCACGTGCGCCGGGTGGACAAACAGTCGTAACTGCGGCAGAGGGAATCAGCCGGGTGCACATGCCTGCGCATATGTCCGAGCACATGCCCAAATAGGGGTTGTTTATGCCGTATGCCCATTGCTAATCGGGTTGTCCCATGTGAGACTGTCGCAGTCACGTTGCTACCGGTGGCGGGAGATGCTCTTGCCTGTCCAGATCCTCGGACCGGTACAACTCCAGGGCGAAACGGAGCTGCTGGTCCCCTCACCAAGGCTTGCTCGGCTGCTGCTGGGCATCCTGGCACTGCGCGCGAACAAAGTGGTCACCGTGCAGTCAGTTCGATATGCACTATGGGCTGACCACCCTCCCAAATCAGCTTCGGCCAATCTGCGCGGATATCTCGCCGAATTGCGCAGGCTGCTGGTGAGGATCGGCTACCCGGCCGATGCCATTACGGCCAGCCCGGCCGGTTACAGCCTGCGGACCGGCACCGCCGAGGTGGACGCCCTGCAGTTCCACGCGCTGGCCGCCGAGGGCCGGGCGTTGCTCGCGCGGGGCGACCATCTGGCTGCCGCCGGCCGGCTCAGCCGGGCGCTGGCACTGTGGCGAGGGCCAGCCTTCGCCGGCGAAACCGTTCCGGAGGCCTTGCTGCCCGAACTGCAGGTGTTGGAGATGCGGCGCCAGGACGCGATCGAGGATGGCATCGAAGCCCGGCTGGCCCTCGGCGAGCATCGCGAGTTGGCCTGCGAGCTGACCGTGCTGGTTGCGCAGTGGCCGCTGCGGGAACGGCTGGCGAAGCAATTGATGCTGGCCCTGTGCCGTAGCGGCCGGCGGGTGGAGGCGCTCAACGCCTACCACGAACTGCGCGAGCAGTTGTCCGACGAACTCGGGATAGTGCCCTCCGGTGAGGTCCAGCAGCTTTACCACCAGGTACTGCGCGCCGACCCTGGGCTGCAGCGCTCCGCGGCCGGTTACCGGCAGGCTGGCCCGCCGCAGCGTGGGCCGGCACTGCGGGATCGGTGTGGCGGCAGATCGCAGCCCGGCGCGCTGAGCAGTCGCTATTGACGCCAGTGGTCTAGTCCAATTACGGTGGTCCAGACAAATTCAGCTGCCTAGGACGGACCGCTGCCATGCGTAGTCGCTGGGGAATCCTCACCACTGCCGCCCTGTTGTCCGCGGGCTTGCTCGTGCCGGCAGCGGCGGCCGGGGCCGGAACGGCCCATCCCCGCCCCATCCCAGCACAGCGGCTGGAGATGGGCTTCTTCGAGCAGTGGAGCATCTACGGCCGCGAGTTCAGCCTCGCCCAGGCCGACCGGGACGGGCAGATCGCCGAGCTGACCGACCTGATGTACGCCTTCGGCGGCGCGCTGCCGGCGCAGGGCGCGGCCAGCACGCCCGATCCGACCGGCAACCCGGTCACCTGCCAGAGCCTGGACAGCTGGGCCGACTATGGCACGCCGTACCTGCCGGATGTCGCCGGCGGCAACCCGGTCGGGCCGGACGGACTGGCCGGCAACTTCCAGCAACTGCGCGAGTTGAAGGCGAAGTACCCGCGGCTGCGGGTGATCATGTCCCTCGGCGGCTACACCGGATCGAAGTTCTTCTCCGACGCCGCGGCCAGCCCGCGGGCCCGCAGCAGCTTCGTCGCCTCCTGCATCGATCTGTTCATCAAGGGCAACCTGCCCGGGCTGGCGCCCGGCGCGGCGGCCGGCATCTTCGACGGCTTCGACCTGGACTGGGAATACCCTGGCAACGACAACGGCGCGCCGGGCAACCACTACAGCCCGGCCGACGTGCGCAACTACCCGCTGCTGGCAGCCGAGTTCCGCCGCCAACTCGCCGAACTGCCCGGCTCGTACCGGGTGAGCAGTGAGATGCCGGTCGGCGCCCAGAACACCAAGGACATCGACGTGCCGGCGATGGCGGCCGCGGTGGATGACCTGGTGCTGATGGGCTATGACCTGCAGGGGCCGTGGAATCCGCAGAGTCCCACCAACTTCGAGTCGAACCTGTTCAGCTCGCCGCTGGCTCCCGACACCACGGCCGAACCGCGGATCAGCATCGACGCAGCGGTCCGCTATTTCGAACGGCACGGCGCGCCGGCGCGCAAGCTGGTGATGGGCATTCCCTACTACGGCCACGGCTGGACCGGGGTTCCGGCCGGCCGGACCGCCGGGCTCTACCAGCCCGCCACCGGGCCGGCCCGCTCACCGGACCTGACCCGGGCCGGCACCGAACTGGACGGCCTGGACGGAACCGACCCGGCCGGCACCACCGACTACTACGAGATCGTCCAGCAGCCCGGCTACCAGTGGCACACCGACCCGATCACCGGCGCCAGCTGGCTGTACAACCCGTCCAGCCAGACCTTCTGGTCCATGCAGAGCCCCTGGCAGGTCAGCGAGAAGGCTCGCTACATCGACCTGCACGGCCTGGCCGGCGCATCGATGTGGGATCTGTCCGGTGACTGGCAGAACACCCTGACCGGCGCATTGACCCGCGGCCTGAACGCCCGGCGCTGACCGTTCAGGCAAGCACCGGGACCGACGGTGCGTCGCAAGCAGGCCTCCGCCGGTGCCGCGGTCCGCAACTATGCCGAGCAGGTCGCCGATTATGCCGCCGGCACGGGATATTCAGCCTGACCGTGCCGGGCAACTGCCTGGCCGCGATCGGTTCCCGCGCGCTGCTGAGCACGCCGACCGCGGGATCGCGGCAGATCACCGTGCAATCCTGAGCCATGCAACGCTGAAACCGCTGGCACACTGTCGCCCATGGCGTTGGAGTGGGAACAGCTCGTGATCGACTCGCGGGATCCGAAGGCGCTGGGTCGCTGGTGGGCCGAGGCGCTCGGTTGGGTGGTGGTCGGCGAGGCCGACGACGAGCTGGAGATCCGGCCGGCGCCGGATCGGCTGCCCGGGCTGCTGTTCGGGATGGTTGCGGAAGCGAAGGCCGGCAAGAACCGGCTGCACCTGGATTTCCGGCCCGCCGACCAGGATGCCGAGGTGCGGCGGCTGCTCGCGCTGGGCGCCCGGCATGCCGACGTCGGCCAGGCGGACGTGCCCTGGGTGGTACTCGCCGATCCAGAGGGCAACGAGTTCTGCATCCTGAGCGCACGTCGCTGACGCGGGATCCTGGCTCAGGGCGTCGGGTACCAGCCGGCGATCGTGCTGCCGGCGAACACCGCGACCAGCGTTCCGGCGATCAGGAACGGACCGAACGGCAGGGCCGTCTTGCGGCCGCCCCGGCCGCTGGCCAGCAGCACCCCGCCGACCAGCGCACCGAGCAGGAAGCCCGTGAACGCACCGATCAGCACCGCCCACCAGGACAGGTAGCCGAGCACCAGCCCGAGCAGGCCGGCCAGCTTGACGTCGCCGAAGCCCATGCCGTCCGGGTAGGCAAAGGCCAGTGCGAAGAAGAACGCGAACAGCGCGGCGGCCGCCAGCAGCGCGCGGACCAGCCGCCAGCCATCCCCGCCGGCCACGGCGGCGGCGGCCAGCAACACCCCGAGTACCGGGTAGGACGGCAGCACGATCCGGTCCGGCAGCCGCTTCAGGTCGAGATCGATCGCCGCCAGCGCCATCCCGATGGCCGCGAAGTACAGGTAGGCCGGCAGGGCTTCGAGCAGGTGCAGGTAATGCAGCCGAGCGGCCAGCCCGGCGAACAGCAGCCCGGTGGCCAGCTCCACCGCCGGGTAGCGCGGGCTGATCGGCGCCGAGCAGTCAGCGCACCGGCCGCGTAGCACCAGCCAGCCCAGCACCGGAACGTTGTGCCGGGCTCGGATCGATGCCCCGCATGACGGGCAGTGCGACGGCGGCCGGTTCAGCGACTCCCCGCGCGGCAGCCGGTAGATCACCACGTTCAGGAACGACCCGATGGCCAGGCCGAGCAGGCCGGCGAAGGTGCAGAGCAGCACCAGCACCGGCCACCTCCCGAGCCGGCCGCGTCCGGGCTGGCGACGCCAAACCTAGCGGCTGGCGCCTGGTTCAGCCGAGAACCGGGCGGATCACCGTGGCGAGCTCCGCTGGTACGGCCGCGCGTCCGGTGCCCAGCAGCAGCACGTCAAGGTCACTCAGCGAGCCGGGCACGGCCGCGCCGAGCAACGCCTCGATAGTGGCCCGGGTCAACCGCAGCGCCGCGGTCGCCGGCGCCGGCAGCTCAAGGTCGCGGCTGAGGTCGGCCTGGTGCACCGCCAGTTCGACGGCCCAGATGGTCAGGAAATCACCCGCTGAAAGCACGTGATCCTGGAACCGCAGCGGGGTGTCGGCGAGCCGGCCGGCGGCCGCCAGCGCGGCGTCGGCGGCATCCCGCAGGTGGCCCAGCGCCGAGCGGGGACGTCGATAGGCGCTGGCGGTGCGGCGGGTCCACAGGATTCCGTTGACCGGATCGACCGAATCGGCCGCCGCCCACGCCGTCCAGTAGGACGCCGCGTTGACGGTCACCGGATCGGCGCTCGGCGCGGTGAAGCCGCGCAGCATCTCCTCCAGCCCGCCCCGGACGTGCACCACGACGTCCAGCACCGCCCAGCCGTGGCAGCGACTCGCGGCGAGCAGCTGGTGGTCGTCGAGGTACTGCACGGCGGCGACGAACCCCCGCAGCTGGTCGAGGAATGCCGGCCGGGCCTGCTCCAGCTCGACGGTGAGATCGGTCATGCCGCCCTGCCTCCTCCGCAACCGGTCAGCGCCAGCGGCCACCGACCATGACCCGCCGCACCCGCAGGTCGTCGTCCAGCTGTACCAGGTCGGCGGCCAGTCCCGCCGCGAGCGCCCCGCACCGATCGGCGATTCCCAGTAATCGGGCCGGATTGGTCGATGCCGCGGCCGCCGCCGCCTCGATCGGCAGGCCGACCTCCCGCACCGCCCGGCGGAACGCGCTGTCCATGGTGAGCGTGCTGCCGGCCAGCGAACCGGTCTCGGTGCCGCGCGCCTGGCCGTCCACCACGGTGACCGGCAGCCCGCCCAGCACGTACGATCCGTCGCCCACGCCGGTCGCGCTCATCGCGTCGGTGATCAGCACCAGCCGCTCGATCCCGTACGCGGCAGCGTGCCGGATCATCGCCGGATGCACGTGCACCCCGTCGTTGACCAGCTCCAGGTAGGCCGGTGACTGCAGGGCCGCGATCACCGCGCCGGGCGCCCGATGCCTGATCGGCGGCATCGCGTTGTAGAGGTGGGTGGCCAGCGTGGCACCCGCCGCGAACCCGGCCAGCGCCTCGTCGTAGCTGGCATCGGTATGTCCCACCGCGGCGATCACGCCGGCCTCGGCCAGCTCCGAGATCAGCCCGGGCGCGCCGGGCAGTTCCGGTGCGATGGTCACCGTGCGGACCAGGCCCTGGCCGGCCTCCAGCAGCTTGGCCATCATCTGCCGGTCGGGCGGTTGCAGGTGGGACGCGTTCTGCGCCCCGCACCGGGACTCGGCCAGGAACGGCCCCTCCAGGTGCGCGCCGGCGATCCGGTCATCGCCGGCCGCCAGCCGCACCAGCCAGCCCAGCTGCTCGCACATGCCGTCCAGCGGGCCGGCCATCAGCGACACCAGGGTCCGGGTGGTGCCGTGCGCGCGGTGGAATTCGATGCCCGCGGCCATCTCCTCGATCGAGGTGGTGAAGTCGTGACCGCCGCCGCCGTGCACGTGCACGTCGATGAAGCCCGGCACCAGCCAGCCACCCGCCAGCTGCTCGGCGCCGGCTGGTGCCGGACCGCTGCCGACCTCGGCGATCAGGCCGCCGTCCAGCCGCAACCAGCCGCCGTCGAGCACGCCGGCCGGGGTGACCAGCCGGGCTCCGGCCAGCGCCGTCATCCCTTCACCGCACCAGCGGTCAGGCCGGCCGAGATCCGGCTCTGGAACAGCACGAACAGCACCACCACCGGCAGCGAGGTGAGGGTGGCGGTGGCCATCAGGCCACCCCAGTCGGCGCCGTGCACCGGGCTGGACTGGAAGAACAGCAGGTAGATCATGGCGGTTTGCTTGTCGTTGTCGATGAGCAGCGTGTTGGCCAGCACGAACTCGTTCCAGGCCAGGATCCAGCCGTACACCGCGGTGGCGGTCAGGCCCGGGCCGACCAGCGGCAGGATGATCTTGTAGAACGTCTGCCACCGGCTGCAACCGTCGACCATGGCCGCCTCGTCGAGCTCCCGGGGAATGTTGGCGATGAAGGTGCGCAGCGTCCACACCGTGTAGGGCATGGTGAACATCAGGTAGGCCAGGACCACGCCGGTCAGACTGTTCTTCAGGTGGAACCTGTCCAGCAGCAACGACATCGGGATGGTCAGTGCCAGCAGCGGGATCATCTGCACGATCAGCACCGCGAAGACGAACACCCGGCGGCCCAGGAACCGGAACCGGGCGATGGCCAGCGCGCCGAAGAAGCCGATCACGATGCTCACCAGCACCGCGGCCAGCGTGATCAGCAGGCTGTTGCGCAGATCCGCTCGGAAGATCGGGTCGGCCAGCACCTCGCGGAACCCGCGCAGGCTCGGATGGTGCGGCCAGAACTGTGGGGTGAGCGAGTTGATGTCCGATGACGTCTTGAACGCCGTGATCAGCATCCAGTAGATCGGAAAGCCGAACACCACCGCGAGCAGCATCGCCAGCGCGTTCCAGCCCCAGGTGGCATGCCGGCGCCGGGAGTAGCGGCGGGCATCGGCGGCGGCCGGCGCGGCCGCTGCCGGCACCGCGGGACTGACCGCGGTACTGGAGAGCAAGGTCATTCGGCATCCCCGATCCGGAACAGCTGTTTGATGTAGAACACCATCACCGCCAGCAGGCACAGCATCATCAGCACCCCGACGGTGGCGCCCAGGTTGTAGTGGCTGCTGCCGATTCCCTGGGAGTACATGAAGATCCCGATCGTCTGGTACCCGGGTTCCGGGTGGCCGTCGCGCATGAACCAGATCTGGTTGAACACGCCGAAATCCCAGATTGCCGACAGCGTCGTGAGGATCACCAGCAACGGCCGCAGGAACGGCCAGGTGACGCTGCGGAAGCTCTGCCACGCCCCGGCACCGTCCACCCGGGCGGCCTCCAGCACGTCGCGCGGTACCTGGGTGATGCCGGCATGCAGCGAGATGGCCAGCAGCGGGATGGCTCCCCACACCACCACCGCGGTGACCACCGCCAGCCCGGAGTGCGGGTCGGCGAACCAGTCGTGGCCGCGCATGTGCACCCCAGGCAGCAGGTTCAGCAGGTAGTTCGCCGCGCCGTACTGGCTGGAGAAGATCCAGTAGAACACCTGGGTGGAGACGGTGGAGGGCACCGCCCAGACGAACAGCAGCACGCCGGTCAGGACCAGCCGTGCCCACTTCGACACCCGGTTCAGCAGGATCGCCACCGCCAGCCCGATCAGCAGGCTGAGCCCGACGTTGACCACCGTGAACACCAGCGTGCGGACCAGCACCGTCCAGAACGTGGAGTCGGTTAGCACCGCCGTGAAGTTGCGCAGCCCGACGAACGGCGTGCTGCCACCGGAGTGGAACAGGGCGTACTTGCCGCTTTCCTGTTTCTGCAGCGACAGCTGGACGATCTTGGCCAGCGGCCACGCGGCGACCACCGCGAGCACCAGGCAGGCGGGCAGGATCAGCAGGTACGGCAGGCCGGACGAGCCCGGTCCCCCGGACGCCGGCCGAGGGCGCGACCGGTGCGGTCGCGCCCCCGGGATCGGGCTGGCAGCCATGGAGAGCGGGTTGCCTTCCCGGCTCAGCTGGTCGCGTTCAGGATGCCGGCGACCTGGGTGTCCGCCGACTTGGCCGCGTCGGCCACGGACGCCTTACCGGTGGCGATGGATTCCAGCATGTTCTGCAGGACGTTACCGCTCTCGACGTTCGCCCAGTTCGGGGTGTTGGGCACGAACCAGGTGTTCTTGGCGGCCTCGCCGGTGGACTTGTTCGCATCGCCGGCCGCCTCGTAGACGCTGATCAGCGAGGTGGTGTTGGGAATGGCGAACTTGGCCAGCGCGGTCTGGCTCGCGGTGTCGGTGTAGTACTTGATCCAGGTGGCGCCGAGCCCGGCGTCGGGTGCCTTGGCCGGCACGGCCAGGTCCGAACCACCCAGGAACGACGGGGTGTACTGGCCCGGCGTGGCCGACGGTAGCGGGAAGGTGCCGAGCACCGGCGCCAGTGCGGGCTTGCCGGTCTTCGGGTCGGTCACCGAACCGACCTCCCAGCCGTTGCCCAGGATGGCCCCGGTGTGGCCCTGGGCCATGATCGCGTCCTGGTCCGACTCGTCCTTGGTGGCGCCGCCGACCGAGTAGCCGGCCAGCTTCTGCCACTGGGTGAGGCCCTGCTGGGCCTGGCTGCTCTCCAGCTCACCGGTCCACTTGCCGCCCTGCTGGTCGGCGATCGTGCCGCCGGCACCGTAGACGAACGACATCGCGGCGTACCAGTACTTGCCCGGCATGTAGAAGGCGGAGAAGTTCTTGTCGGCTGCGTTGGCGGCCTTGACCTTGTCCAGGTCGGTGAACAGCTCGTCCAGGGTGGCCGGGGCGGTGGTGATGCCGGCCTTGGCGAACAGGTCCTTGCGGTAGATCACCACCCGGCTGCCGGCGTAGTACGGAACCGCCTCCACCTTGCCGTCCGGTGAGGTGCCGGAGTCGGCCAGGCCCTTCAGCCAGCTGCCGGAGTTCTCGAACTGGCTCTTGGCCTTGGTCAGGTCGGCGAACGCGCCGGCGGCGATGTAGGAGGCGGTCTGGGTATTGCCCAGCTCCACCACGTCCGGAATGCCGGAACTGCCGGCAAAGGTGGAGTCGAGCTTCGTGGTGTAGTTGGACCACTGCTGCCACTGGACATTGACCTTCGCACCGGTGGCCTGCTCGAACCGCTGGTTGGCCTGCTCGACCACCGCCGGCCAGCCCTTCTGCGCATCGCTCTGCAGCCATACGGTGACGGTCTTGCCCTTGCCGTCGGTGGACAGGACGCTGTCGCCCTTGCTGGTGCTCGACGACGACTTGCTGGAGCTGCTGCACGCGCTGAGCGCCAGCGCCATGGCCGATGCCACGACGACCGCACCCGCGAATCTGCGATTCACGCCACCGTCTCCTTCAAGATTGGTATAGACGAATTAGCGCTGAGTATTGGCCTAGACCATTCGCGGTGTCAAGGCCGGTTACCCGACTGACACAGCCCCGCTGGCCGGCCACTGAGCGGCTTAACTGACATACAGGACGGCTCGTTACCAACGAAGTCGATGACTGGACACTCTCGGCTTCGCGCACTGGGCCGGTTGCTGGCCCTCCTGATGGCGGCCGGAGCGCTGGCCGCCGGCCTGCTGCTGCCGTTCGTGGGCGGCCTGGGCCTGGCCGCCGCCCGGGCGGCCGGTGACTTCCTGAACACCTCCTGCGACCTGACCATCACACCGGCCGCCCAGACCAGCACCCTGTACGCCGCCGATCGCAGGACGGTGATCGCCCGGCTGTATGCGCAGAACCGGCAGGACGTGCCGCTGGCCGCCGTTCCGCAGCCGGTGCGGGACGCGCTGATCGACACCGAGGACCGGCGCTTCTACTCCCATCACGGCGTGGACCTGCGCGGGCTGCTGCGCGCGGCGGTGGACGACAGCAGCGGCAACGGCGACACCCAGGGCGGCTCGACGCTGACCATGCAGTACGTCAAGCAGGTGCGCTACTACCAGGCCAGCACCGACGCCGAGCGGGCGGCAGCGATCGACCAGACGCTGTCCCGCAAGCTGCAGGACGCCAAGTGCGCGATCGATCTGGAGAAGCGCTACACCAAGCCCCAGATCCTGGACGACTACTTCAACATCGCGTACTTCGGTGAGAACGCCTACGGCATCCAGGTGGCCGCCGAAACCTACTTCGGGGTGCCGGCCGCCAGGCTCACCGTGCCGCAGGGCGCCACCCTGGTCGGCCTGCTGCAGAGCCCGTCCGAGCTGGATCCGTATCGCAATCCGGCCGGGGCGCTGGCTCGCCGCAACGAGGTGCTGCAGAACATGCGCGCGGCCGGCTCGCTGTCGGCCGGCGAGCTTGCCCGCTACACGAGCAGCCCGCTCGGGCTGGTGGCCAGCAAGCCGCCGGTGCCCCGGCAGGGATGCTCGGCGGCCTCCGCCGCCGTGCGCAACGCGGGGTTCTTCTGCGACTACGCGGTGCACTGGCTGGAGACCGTGGGCGGGTTGAGCCCGCAGGCCGTGCAGACCGGTGGCCTGCGGATCGTGACCAGCCTGGACGCCTCGCTGCAGAACAACGGCCAGCTGGCGGTCTGGGACTCCGGGCTTGATCCGTCCTCGCCGACCGCGCTGGTGATGCCCTCGGTGGATCCGAAGACCGGCCGGGTGACCAGCATGATCACCAGCCGGCACTACGGCGTGGCGGCCGGCCAGACCACGCTGCCGCTGTTCACCAGCGCCTACGCCGGTGCCGGATCCACCTACAAGTACTTCACCGCGCTGGCCGCGTTGAAGCTGGGCGTGCAGCCGGACTTCACGCTGACCACCGGCTCGGACAGCTACACCGTGCGCAACTGCCCGACGAACGCCTACACCACCCCGTACACGGTGCACAACGCCGGCAGCTACCGCGCCACCCTGCCGCTGGCCGACGCGCTGCCGGAGTCGGTGAACACCTACTTCGTCGGCCTGGAGGACCGGCTGTTCGGCTGCGACCTGGCGCCGGTGGTGCAGACCGCGCTGGGGCTCGGCATGGACTCGCTGAACGCCAAGCCGAACGGCAGCACGACCTCGATCGCGCAGGACGTGATCGCCCAGCACCAGAGCGGGTTCACCCTCGGCTTCGCGCCGACCTCGGCGCTGGAGCTGACCGCGGCCTACGCGGCCATGGCCGACGACGGCCGCTACTGCCCGGCCGACCCGATCGTCTCGGTGACCGGGCCGGACGGTGCGGCGGTGGCCTACTCCAAGCCGGCGTGCAGCCAGCAGTTCGCACCGCAGGTGGCTCGCATCCTGCTGCGGCTGATGACCGCCGACACCGACAGCAACTACGGCACCGCGGGCTCCTACTTCCGCAACTGGTACGCCGACGGCGGCAGCCCGGTGGCGTCGAAGACCGGCACCGACAACGACCGGTCCGACACCGGCAACTCCGCGCTCTGGTTCGTCGGGGTGACGCCCGGGCTGGTGTCGGCGGCCGCGCTGGTCAACCCGAGCGATCCGACCGCCACCGTGACCGGGCTGCCGGCCGAGGTGACCAACAACGGCTCGGACGTCTTCGGTGCCTACGCCTCGACCTACTGGCTGGACGCCTACGGCCCGTCCCTGCAGGGCCAGCAGTGGGACTGGCCGTCACCGACCGACGTGCCTTCCCCGGTCAACGTGCCAGATCTGCAAGGAGAAACGGTCTCGGATGCGACCGCCGCGCTGGCCACCGCCGGCCTGCGGGCGTCGGTCGCCCCGGTGCCCTGCGGCAGCTTTGACCCGGCCGGCACGGTGGCCTACTACGGGCCGCGGGTGGTCTCGGCCGGCGACAGCGTCACGCTCTGCCTGAGCAGCGGGACCGGCGTGTCCTAACGAGGATCAGGGGACCAGCAGCTCGGCTGCGGCGGCGAGCAGGCCGGGTGCGATGCCGCGGGTCCGGATGACCGGCAGCTCGGCCGCCGGCCCGGACAGCTCGGCCGGCCAGCCGACATCGACCAGCACGGCCGGCCCGCCGGCTGCCGCGTGCTCGGTGGCAAGCTCAATCACCCGCTGCTGCCAGGGATTCCGGCTCGCATCCCGGATGACGCACACCAGTTCCCGTCCGGCCGCGGCCTGCCGCAGCGCGCCCGCGTTGACCTCGCCGGTCAGCAGCAACACCTCGGCCTGAGGCCGGCGGCCGAGCAGCGGATCGGCCAGCGACCACGGCAACCGTCCGGACGCCATGCCGTTCTCGGTCCGGCACTCCAGCACCAGCGGCCGGTTCAGCTGGGGGAGGGTGCCGCGCACCTCGACACAGCGGGTCGCGATCTCCAGCGGGGTCGCCGGCTTTGGCCAGTCGGGCACCTCGATCCGCCGGCTCCCGGCTGGAAACCCGTTCGGCGAATCGCTCGGTCCGCCGCCCCGGCCGGGCGCCGAAGCCAGCAGTGCCGTTCGCCGGGCCGCGTTGACCAGCCTCTTTACCGGTAATCGGCCGGACCGCACCGCGTCCAGCACCGCGTCCGGAATCTCGGTCATCAGCTCGGGGTAGTCCAGCGCCCCGGTCTCGATCGCGTCGGCGCCGGCCAGCAGCGCTTGGACGAACCCCTCGACCATGCCGATGGTGCCAGACAGCGCCTTCATCTCCAGCGCATCGGTGACCACCGTGCCGTCGAAGCCGAGCGACTCGCGCAGCAGGCCGGTGGTGATCGGCCGGCTGACGGTGGCCAGTTCGGTGTCCAGCGCCGGCAGCGAGAGATGGCCGGTCATCACCGCCCTGGTGCCGGCGGCGATGGCCGCCCGGAACGGCACCAGCTCCACCTCCCGGAGCTCGGCGAGCGAACGGTCCACCACCGCGACCTGGTGGTGCGAGTCGGCCACCGTCGCGCCGTGGCCGGGAAAGTGCTTCACGCAGGCGGCTACCCCGGAGCGCTGGGTGCCGCGCACCGCGGCCGCCACCTGGCGGGCGGCCACCTCGGCGGAGTCGCTGAACGAGCGCACGCCGATCACCGGATTGCGCGGATCGGAGTTCACATCCGCCACCGGGGCCAGGTTCAGCGTGATGCCGGCCTCGGCCAGCCGCCGGCCGATGCCGGCGTACACCTGCTCGGTCACCAGTTCGTCGTCCAGCCAGCCGAGCGCGGCCGCTCCGGGCACCGTGCTGCCGCGCACGGTGTCCAGCCGGGTGACGTCACCGCCCTCCTCGTCCAGCCCGAACACCAGCGGCCGGCCGGCCGCGGCGCGCAGCTGCGCGGTCAGCGTGGCCACCCCGCTGCCGTCCCCCAGGTTCGAACCGAAGAGGATCACCCCGCCCAGCCCGGCCGCCAGGCCGTCCAGCAGCCAGCGCGGCGGCGTCGGGCCGACGAAGCCGGGCAGGAAGCAGGCCAGCGCCAGCCGGCGGACCTCAGCGTCGTCGAGCATGTCGCACCTCCGCGTCTTAACCAGGCGGATTGCCGGGCGGATTGCCCGGCGGTGCTTCCCCGCGACCAGAATGGTATAGACAATTTGCCGGCCTGAGGAGACCTCTGTACGCGCCGGCTCCGTGTCCGGCCGGCAGCTACGTCAGTTGGCTGCGGCCGCGTTGTACTCGAAGGTGGGCGAACCGTACATACCGGTGCCGGGCACGGGCGTGCAGACCAGCTTCTGCGCGGTCAGCTGCATCTCCACCATCAGGCTGAGCGCCATCGACAGCCTGTCCGGCTGGCCGTTGAACGTCTGGTGCAGGCAGCCGAGCAGCCTGGTGTAGGCGCCGTTGAACGCGTCGGCGAGCACTCTCGCCTGGCTGTTCTCCGGGTAGTCGATGGCCTTGGCGTCCGGGCAGATGTTCCAGACGCCCGCCGGATCCAGCGGAATCGGCGCGCCCGCGTACGCCCAGCCGGGTTGGGTCGCGGTGGCGATCAACCGGCGGCCGTAGACCAGTTCGGCGAACCGGTAGTAGTGCGACACCTGGCCTTGCGGGTCCATCGGCGACTCCCGGGTGCCTTCGCCCTGCTCGACGATGATGTCGATCCCCCGCAACGCGTCGTCCAGGGTGAGGATCGGGAACAGCTCGGTGAGCGGGTACCAGCGCGGATCGGCGATCTGCAGTGCCGGGTCGCCGCTGATCACGCCCGGCCCGAACTCGATCAGCTTCTCCTTGATCGCGGCGTAGAACTCCCCGATGGTGGCGTGGTTCGGCGGCTCGGTGGCCAGCAGTTGCAGGCCCGCCGACCGGCCGACCGGGACGTCGATCGGGGTCTCCGGCTCCTCGATGGTCATGAACACGTCGTAAACCAGCTTGCGGGTCAGCTTCTCCAGCCCGACCGTCAGCGAACTGTGCACGCCCATCGGCAGCGGCCCCGGATAGGACGGGATGAACAGCGGATTGTCGATGTCCGGATGGCCGCCGATCGCGTTCATCAGGTTGCACGCGATGGACATGTGCAGCATCTCCTCGCCCGCCACCGAGCCGAGGATCTGCGCGGCCTCCAGGTTGTAGCCCTGCTTGATCGAGAACAGCGCGGTCAGGTAAGGCGGAATGGTGGAGTGTTCGAGCTCGATGGCCGACTGCACGCTGGGGTAGAGGTCTGCCGCGACGGAGGCGTTACGGACCGCCTCGATCAGGGTGCGCTGGATGGTGAGCATGACGAACGCCTTTCTCGCAACGGGCTGAACGCGTCCCGCAGCGGGGTTCAGGAGCCGGCGGGCCGGCCGGCACGCAGGAAGTTGCCGGCGAACCGGGTCTTGCTGTCCAGCGGCGCCTCGTAGCCGGGCTCGGCCGCGGTGGCCGACGGCGCGGCCGCCGGCCGGTGCCCGGGCACGGCCTGCTCGCCCGGCGTCGCCTGTTCGCCGTCCGGATCGGCCAGCCACTTGAGCAGCATCTGCCGCTTCGGCTCGGACAGATCCCGGGTGACCGGCATGTAGTTCGGATCCTCGATGGGACGGGAGAACGCCAGCTCGAGGATGTCGCGGTTGGCCAGCACCGCCGCCCGGTCGGACAGGTCGATGAAACCCCTGCTCATGATCGGGTACAGATTGCTGAACTGCTGCAGGATCGGCTGCACGTCGGCCGTCCAGGTCGGCCGGTCGGGCACCTGATAGGCATCCCGGACGTGCACCACCACGAAGTCGAACGGCTGCCGACTGGCATTGCCCTGGCCGGGCAGCCGGTAGTCGATCAGGTACAGCTGGCCGTCCAGGTAACCGCGCGGGTTGCCCGGATCGCCGCCGATCAGCGTGACCGCGCCCCGTCCCCGGTCGGTGGTCGCGGTGCTCGGCAAGCTCAGCGCGGCCTCCGGCACCCCCATGTCCGGGATCGGAATGTCGTTCACCTGCGGGTTGCTGGTGCCCGCGCCCTGGCCGGGGATCCGGCCCACCTGACGCAGGTTTACCTGCTGGGCATCCAGCGGCTGGCCGTACCGGGCGGCCCACAGAGTCAACTCGGAGGTGGTGCCGGCATCGATCCGGTGCACCGCCGGCTCCGCGCCGGCGAACAGGCCACCGACCGTCTCCCGGATCGCGACCACGCCCAGCCCGTCGCCCTCGCCGGTGGCGCCGGGGTTGAACGGGGTCCGGTAGACCAGCGCGAGCGGACGTTGCGAAGCGGCCTGGAACTGCTCGCCGTCGAGCTTGATCGCCACCACCCCGCCGGTGGCCGCCAGCCAACCCGGCCGCTGGTAGTCGATGGTGCCCAGCGACAGCAGGTTGTCCGCAGTCACCGGGGTGTTCTCGACGATCGAGTCATCGGCGAGCACGCCGACTGACAGCACGCCGATGTCGGCCGGGGTGCCGGCCTGATCGGTGATCTGCAGCGCGTTGGACAGATCCAGCAGCAGTGTCTGCGACGCGCCGTCCAGCAGGCCGGAGAAGTAGGTGATGCCCGCGCCGTAGGAGGAGAAGCCGGAGGCCGGGGCGAATCTCCTGCCAAACACGAACGATTCCGGTTCGCCTTCGGAGTACGGGCCGATCGTGCCGATCATGGTGCCCAGCGTGAAGCTCGGCGAGCTGGCACTGCCGTCGTAGCCGAAGGTGGTCAGCCGGATGGACAGCCGGTCTCCGCTGCTCGCCTCGCGCAGCTCGCGCAGCACCCGGCTGCCGGCCAGGCCGGCCTCGTCGAACACCACGCCCTCGATCACCGACTGGAAGGTGGAGGACGCCGCGGCGTCGTTGTTGGAGTTGACGTTGCGGCTGAACCACAGGTCGCGGAAGGCGTTGCTCTGGTACTCGCCGCCAAACATCCGACCACCGGCCGAGAGCAGCCGGACACCCAGCCCCCACGGTGCCGAGGCCAGCTGCCACTGCGGGTCGATGTCGACCAGCTTGCCCGCGGTCCGGTCGGCGGCGCCGGCGATGGTCATGCCGATCGCCGCGTCCTGCGCCTTGTCCGCCACCCAGCTGCCATCGGCATAGCCGACACCGGTGACCCGGCAGTTGAGGAACCGGTACGCCCCCGAGCCGGTCGGGTTCCACCAGCCGTTCGGGTTCTCCTTGGTCTGCAGATCCTGGAAGTTCGGCTGGAACTTGGCGTCGTCGTAGTGCCGGACGTCGTTGTTCACCGTCGAGACATCGGCCTGGAACTGGCCGGCGAAGGTCAACCGGATCGGGTTGAGGAATGCCATCTGGAGAGGTTCCTTGTCTCAGATCTTCTCGGGCTTGGTCATGGTCTGCAGCAGGCCGACCAGGTTGCCCTCCGGATCGGTGAACATGGCGAAGGTGTAACCGTCGGTCTCGGTGACCGGCACGGCGACGGCGCCGCCGGCCTCGACCACCTTGGCCAGGCTGGCCTTGACGTCCTCGGTGGCCAGGTAGAAGTTGCGGCCCGGCTGCCAGCCGGGCACGTCCGGCTTGGCCTGGCCGATGCCGCCGAGCGGAGTGATCAGCTGCGGGGCGAAGTTGATGTAGGCGAAGCCGCCGTCAACCTGGTACTCCCAGCCGAAGACCGACTGGTAGAAGTCGCACAGCCGTTGCTGGTCGGAGGCGATGAACTCGAACATGACCGCGGGGGAAGCATTCATCTGACACCTTCAGGGAGACCGGACGAACGCAACCTAACACCCGTTGCACACCGGCACGATTCCTGACGCGCTGGGCATAGGTCTTTCTCAACGGTCCGGCCGCCGCCGTACCGGGCCGCTCGCCTCCCGCCGCCGAGTCAGGTCACCGTCACGTGCGAGATGTCGCAGCGGTTGGTGTCGTTGCTCCAGGTGCTCTGCATCGGGTAGCTGCCGTTGCCCATGGTCACGTTGGCCGACTTGCCCTGGCCGCTGCTGATCCACGCGCACTCGTCGGCGTTCTCCTGGCCGGTGGACGGGTTCGTCCAGCCCGAGGCCGGCTGGGGGTCGGTGAGGGTCTCGGCGTACTCGTGGCCCTCGACGATGGTGTAGCCGTCCAGGCTGCTGCCCGGATTGACGAAGCCCGCGCCGCAGCTGGCGCCGACGTCGGACAGGTACGGCAGGTTGGTCAGCGCGATGGCGCCGTAGGGCGAGCTGACTCCGAGGTCGCCGTTCCAGTCGTGCCAGGCGCAGAAGCCGTTGGTCTTGTAGTTGTCGGGGTTGGTGCCCTTGGCCGAGAAGATGACGTACTGCGCGATCAGGTTGGACGCGGCCGTGGTGTTGCCGAAGTGGCCGGCGGCCTTGACGGCTTCCGAACCGATCTGCGGCTCGCTGGCCGCCGACGGGGCGGCCGCGGAGTTGTCGTACCAAACCCCGGCCAGTACGCCGCCGCCGGTCGGGTAGACCACGTGTGCGGCGCTGGCCGGGCAGCTGGTGGAACCTACCGCGACACCCTGGCAGTACTGGGTCATCACGCCGGACCACTGCTCGCCGCCGGTGCCCAGTCCCTTGATCAGCTGCTGCACCCGGCCGGCCGCGCCGAGGGTGTCGTTGGTGAACTTCAGGTTGCCGTTGCTGTTGGTGCTCGAGGTGCCCCACTGGGTGCCCCAGAACACGATGTACACCTTGGCCTTGGTGGTGACGACCGGGCCGCCGCCGTAGCGCAGGGTGTTGCTGGTCGCCGCGAGGCCCGGCTGGGCGGGCCGGGCCGCCCCGGCGTGCTGCACGGTCGGCAGCGCGCGAGGATGGCCGGACGGAGCGGCGCCGGCGGGATGGCCGGACGGAGCGGCGCCGGCGGGATGGGTGGTCAGCGCGACGAGCGCCCCGACCAGCGCCGCGCACCAGGCGATCCCGGAGATACCTCGACTAACGCCCTTAGCGAACATGCCCGACAGCATGGACTAACCCCGTACGGTAGTCAATGACTTCCCGGCCGCTGCCGGTCGTCCGGCCGGGACGCGGGCGTGTACTACTGGAGGAGTGATCTCGGTAGAGACGGCGCGGCTGCTGCGCGATGCCGGGCTGCGCTGGCAGCCCGGTTCCGGCGACCGGTTCGTGGTGATCGACCGGGGCATGGACAGCGACGTGTTCGTGCTCAGCGAGATGACCGTGGAGGTGCACCGGCTCGGCGACCGCAAGGTCATCGGCTTCAACGGCACCACAGAATGGGCGCTGGACTCGGTCGATCACCAGGACACGCTGTGGCTGCCGCGTGAAAGCCAGCTGCGGGAGCTGCTGGCCGGCACCTTCCGCGGGTTGCGCCGGGTGGACGGTGAGTGGCAGGTGGACATCGAGGTGAACGCCCAACCGGCCAGCGTCCGGCACTGCGACGCCGAGGAGGCCTACGGCCTGGCGCTGCTGCAGCTGATCACCGGCGAGCCTGCGCTGCGACCGGACCGGTCCTCGGCGGGCTAGACCAGGCTGCCCGGGATCTCGCGAGCCCGGCCGCGCATCTCGGCGACCACGGTGCCGTCCGCGCGGCGCACCGTGACGTCGTACAGGCCGCTGCGGCCACGCCGGTACCGCTCGGCGGCGACCGCGGTCAGCTCGTCGCCGCCGACCACCGGCGCGAGGAAGTCGATGTCGCAGCCGGCCGCCACCGTGCTGCGGTTGTAGCTGTTGCAGGCCACCGCGAACGCGCTGTCGGCCAGGCTGAAGACGAAGCCACCGTGGCCGATCCGGTGGCCGTTCAACATCTGCTCGGTGACCGCCATGGCCAGCTCCGCCCGGCCCGGTGAGACCGACACCAGCCGGATGCCGAGCCAGGCCGAGGCCCGGTCGGCGGCCAGCATCGCCTCGGCACAGCGGCAGGCGAGTTCCTGCGGATCGAGCGGCTGTGGATCAAGCGGGTCGGGGCTGGTCACCGGCCCACCGTATCGGCATGCTGAGGCACATGGCGGAGACGGCAACACAGCAGGTTGCCGGCAGCCTGCCGCTGGACACCAGGCAGGGCCGCGGCGTGATCGCGGCAACCGTACTGGCCAGCGGCATGGTGTTCCTGGACGGCACGATCGCCAACGTAGCGATCCGGCAGATCGGCATCGACTTCCATGCCGGCTTTGCCACTTTGCAGTGGGTACTTAACGGCTACACCCTCGCCCTGGCGAGCCTGATCCTGCTCGGCGGCTCGCTCGGCGACCACCTCGGCCGGCGCCGGATCTTCCTGATCGGGGTGTGCTGGTTCGCGTTGGCCTCGCTGTGCTGCGCGGTGGCGCCGAATGCGGTCGTGCTGGTGGCGGCCCGGGTGCTGCAGGGCATCGGTGGGGCGCTGCTGACGCCGGGCTCGCTGGCACTGATCCAGGCCAGCTTCCGGCCGGTGGACCGCGGCCGGGCGGTCGGCATGTGGTCCGGGATGGCCGGCACCGCGACCGCGGCCGGACCGCTGGTCGGCGGCTACCTGGTGCAGCACGCGTCCTGGCGCTGGGCGTTCGCGATCAACCTGCCGTTCGCCGTCGCCGCGGTGCTGTGCTGCCTGCGCTCGGTGCCCGAATCCCGGCATGCCGGGATGAGCCGGCAGCTGGACCTGACCGGCACCGGCCTGGTCGCCACCAGCCTGGCCCTGCTCACCTACGGCACGACGCTGGCCGGCACCGACGGCTGGGGCGTTCGAACCCTCGGCCTCACCGCGGCCGGCGTGCTGGTGCTGCTGCTGTTCGGCTGGGCCGAGTCCCGGCGGCGGCACCCGCTGATGCCGCTCAGCCTGTTCGGCAACCGCACCTTCACCGGCAGCAACCTGATGACCTTCACCACCTACGGCGCGCTCAGCGCGATGCTGTTCCTGTTCGTGCTGCAACTGCAGGTCTCGGCCGGCTACGGCCCGCTGGTCGCGGGGCTGGCGCCGCTGCCGCTGCCGCTGATCATGCTGCTGCTGTCCGCCCGGGCCGGGGCGTGGGCCAGCCGGATCGGGCCGCGGCTGCCGATGACCGTCGGGCCGGTGATCGCCGCCGTCGGGATGGCCCTGACCGTCCGGGTGGACGCCCACCACCACAACTTCGGCCTGGACGTGCTGCCCGCGATGGCGGTGTTCGGGCTCGGCATGTCCTGCCTGGTCGCGCCGCTCACCGCCGCGGTGATGGGCTCGGTGCCGCCCGACGATGTCGGCGTGGCCTCCGGAGTGAACAATGCGGTGTCCCGCACCGCCGGCCTGCTCACCGTCGCGGTGCTGCCACCACTGGCCGGGCTGACCGGCGACAAGTACCGGATCCCGGCGGATATGACCCACAGCTACCGGATCGCGGTCGCCATCTGCGTCGCGCTGCTGCTGATCGGTGCGGTCGTGGTGCTGCTCACCGTCGGCCGGGACCCGTCGGTTAACCCGTGACGCGGCCGGAGCGGCTGCGCCACGCCCCAACCAGCCGCTGCCCAGGCAGGTGCGGCGACGGCCCGAGGGCCGTCGCCGCACTGCCGGATGAGAGCCCTGCGCTACCGCCGAGGCCTAACGCACGACCCCGAGCGCATTGACGATGCCGGCCCCGTAGAAGCCGTTGAAGGCGGCCGTCCCGACGCACTGGGCGTCGAACTCGGCGGAGCGCCCCTCCTGGACGTAGGACTGCACGCCGCCCGCCGGGCAGGCGTGATCGGTCGCGGTCGCGGCCATCAGGGCTGCCACCGCGTCCGGGTTCATGGTCAGGCCGCGGGCCGGCTTGGCGTCCTTGACACCGTGCGCGCTGACAGCGAGAGCGGCGACGCCGGCGGCGTGCGGCGAGGCCATCGAGGTGCCCTGCAGATACTGGTAGAAGCCGCATTGGCCCTCGTGGTTGCAAGCCTTCTGCACACCCAGTGCCGTACCGGCCGGGGTGATGTTGCCGGCCGCGTCCACGTAGCCGTTCTGGACCATCACGTGGGTCGGCGCGGTGGACAGGATCTCGTTCTCGTTGGTGCGGTAGGTCGGCGTGCCGAAGCCGTCCCGGAACCAGCCACCCGGAGCGGAGAAGTCCACCTCACCGCCGGTGAGGTCGGTGGTGTAGTTCGAGTAGTCAGCCTTCTTGCCCGACGGGCCGAGCGCCGTGGTGGCGAGGACATGCGGTCCCTCCGCCGGCAGGTTCAGGCAGGTGGCGTTGGAGATGGTGCGCAGGTGCGGGTCGGCGCCGTAGTCCGGGCTGGAGGTGTCGGGACGCGGGTTGGCCATGTCCTGGTGCTCGTTGCCGGCCGAGTTCACCAGCGTGACGCCATGGTCGTGCGCGTAGTTCAGCGCCCGGGTCATCGCCTCGATGGTGACCTCCTGCGCGGCCGCCTCGGCCGGGCTGTCCTCCGGTGCCCCGCCGACGCAGTTGTAGAGCCACGGGTCGAGGTAGAAGGACATGTTGACCACGTCGATGCCGATGTCGCCGGCGTAGGTGAGCGCGTTGGTGATCGGGCCTAGGAAGAAGTAGCCCGAGTCCTGGCCGCCGCGGATGTTGACCAGGGTGACCTTCGGCGCGACGCCGGTGAGGCCGAAGCCGTTGGCGGCGGCCGCGATGGTGCCGGCGACATGGGTGCCGTGCTCGTTGTCGTCCCAGCTCGCCGGATCGACGCAGCCGGCGAACTCGCACGGGCCGTCGATGTCAGGCATGTCGGTGACGAAGTTGCGGGACAGCTTCGTGCTGAAGTTGGTCTTGAGAATCCGGGTGGAAGCCCTCGACGCCGGTGTCGAGCACGCCCACAGTCACCCGATGGTCGCCGGTGGTGATGTGGTGCGCCTCAGGCGCGTTGATCATGTCCATACCCCACAGCAGGCTGTCGAGCGGGTCGCCGGGCTTGCCGCCCTTGGCCTTGCTCACCGCCGGAGCCGCGTTGACCCCGTGGGCCAGCTGGGCCTCCTGCTCGACGGCATCGCCGGAGCCAATCGCTCGGGGAAGGTAGCCGATCGAGCGGTCCTGGCCGACGCCGTGCACGCCGGTGAGATGGCGGGTACGGCCTGCGAAGCCGGTGTCGGTCGAGCTGACGGTGAGCAGCCCGATGTCCTGGTTGACCGAGCTGACGGTGGCGCCGCCGGCGCGGAGCTGCTGGGCCAGCGCCAGGGCCGAGCTGCCGGCCTCGGCAAGCACCACGTAGGACGTCGCAGCTCCTTGGCTGGACTGGTTAGCCGCGCTCCGCGTTGCGGCACCGGCGTTGGCGGCCAACGCGGGTACGACCAGGGCGGCAGCGGCTACCGCGATGAGTATCCGGGATCTGCGCATAGCGAGATTGCTCCTTCTGCCGGGGCGGGGTAGCCGCGCGCATGGCGACTACCGAGGTACCGCACAGCCACAATCTAGGCAGCACACAGCAAAATGGGAACCCCAGCGATCACCCGGCAGTCGTTGCGACGCGCGCTCGAACTCCGGGCCGGGTTTCTAGGACTGGCAGGCATCGGTGCTGCGGCGAGGCGTTGCTAGCCCGGAACCGGGAAGGCAACCGGGCTGTAGTGGCCATGCCGGTCGACGGCCCGGACGCCGAAGAAGACGTTGTCCTTGGACAGGTTGACCGTCGCCGTCGTGACGTCGCCGACCGGGATCCGCCGGGTCCAGGTCGGCGCCGGGCACGGACGCCACACGATCTCGTAGCCGGCGAGGTCCGGCTCGGTGCCCCGGTCCCAGCGCAGGGTGGAGTCGTTGGTCAGCTGCGTGGTGTCGATGACCACGTTCTTCGGGGTGCCCGGCCCGTTGGCCAGCGACCACAGCGCGGCGGCGTTGACCCGGGTGGCGCGGCCCAGGAAATCGAAGTCAACGAATTCGATCAGGTCACCGAACTGGACGCCGTTCTCCACCCGCACGTCCTGGTGTTCGTGAGCGAAGTTCTCGTTCGGCTCGGTGAACCGGTTGGCCGGATAGCCCTGCTGCAGGAACGACAGGTGGTCGCTGCCGCGCAGGTAGCGGTCCCGGCGGTAGATGATCTCGACGGTCATGCCGGTGTACCGGTTGCTGGCCACGTCGGCGACGAAGCGAGCAAGCTGCCGGCTCGGACCGTCGCCCTCACCGCCGACGCTCTGCCGGATCGCGGCCTGCTGCGGCGTCTCGGTGGTGGGCACGCCTTCGGCGAACAGCCGGAGATGGCTGCGGTCCACGGTGCCGTCATCGGCCCGGCTGGCGCCGATGATGTCGTTGGAGAACATGCCCTGGATGTCAGCGCCGGCCGCCTTGAACTGCTGGGCCAGGAACGCCGACCCGTACAGTCCCTGCTCCTCGGCGGCCACCGCCGCCAGCACGATGGTGGCCTCCGGCGCGCGGGTGGCCAGCACCCGGGCCAGTTCCAGCACCGCCGCGACGCCGGAGCCGTCGTCGTCGGCGCCCGGGGCGTCGGAGGTGAAGTTCATGACGTCGGTGACCCGGGAGTCGATGTGCCCGGTCACCACGTAGATCCGCTCCGGTGAGGTGGATCCGCGCAGGGTGGTGACCACGTTGGTGATCGGCGTCGGCGTGGGGATGCGGCTTGCGGGTGGCTGGATGAACGACTGCAACTGCGTCGTCATCCGGCCGCCCGAGGTGGCCGCGATCGCCTGCATCTGCTCGAAGTACCAGTGGGTGGCAGCGCCGATTCCGCGATTCGGATCGGTCTGGGACGACAGCGTGTGCCGGGTGCCGAAGGAGACCAGCTTCTCGATGGTGGCTCGCATCCGGTGCGGATCCACCTCGGACAGCAGCCTGCGCAGCTCACGGTCGGGTTGCTGCGGCCGGATTCGCTCGCCCGGCCCTGGCGGCCAGTCGTGGCCAACCTGATGCTCGGTTGCCGGGGTCGCATCGGCCACCGCCGGCGCCGCGACGCCGACCGCACCCGCTGTCGCCAGCGTTGCCGAAGTGGTGAGAAAAGCCCGCCTGCTAGGTCGCCGCGCCGAATCAACCATGCCTGTCGGTTCTACTCCGCGGACGACCTGAGGTCCATACGCAGACGACCCGCGATCCGGATCCGATCGGCAGCAGCTACCGCAACGTCACCGGGCCGCGGCGGCGTAGAGCACCGGCGGATCCACCGGGCCGGCGAAGGCGCGGCCATTGTCGGTGACCAGCACGCTGAACATCGACGACTGGAGCAACCGGCCGCTGCCCCAGCTGCCCTTCACCGCCGGCAGCAGCCCGAGCAGCGCCGCGGCCTGCGGGCTCTGCTTGGCCAGCGCCGCCGAGGACGGCAGCCCGGTCACCTTCAGCACCGAGGTCCAGCCGGAGCCAACGGTGCTCACCGTGACCCCGCTGTTCGGCAGCGCCAGCCCGGGCAGCGGGCTGGCTCCGGCCGGCGGCGGCTGGACGGTCACGCCCGGCGGCGGCGTCCAGTCGAAGTTGTCCTCGCTCGGCGCCTCGGCGTCGAACCGGGTGAACGACACGTCCAGCACCGCGCGCGGGGTGTCGAGGGCGTAGACCTGCACGCCGAGCGGCACCAGGGTGGCGCCGTCCACCGAGATCCGGATCTGGCGGATCCGGCTGCCGGCCTGCTTGGGCGTCAGCACCAGCACGTAGGCCGGCCGGCCGGCCACCACCGCGTTCCGGTCGGTGGTCACCGTGGTGGACGGCTGCACCAGCGCCAGGATCCGCTGGGCGGCCTGGGCGGGGCTGAGGCCGGCCAGCCCACCGGGTGGGACGAACAGCCCCGGGTCGGCCGGCAGCGTACGGTGCATCGCGGTGCGGGCCTCGGAGTCCCACTGCCACAGGCTGCTGCCGTTGCGGAACAGGTCCTGCTCGCCGAACGTGTCGAGCAGCGCGATCCGCTGCTTGGTCGGGCTGCCATACCAGAGGCGGATAGTGTGCGAGCCGGACAGCAGGCCAAGCGGCCCGGACAGCACGCCGAGCGGCCCGGACGAGGCGCTTGAGCCCGTGCTCGAACCGCCCGAACCAAGGCCCAGGCCGGACAGGTCGGGCAGCCCGAAGGCCGCCTTCTCCACCACCGTGCCGGAGAAGCCCGGCTGCTGGGGGTAGCTGATCGCGGCCAGCAGCTGGCCGGTGGACCGGTTCGGCAGGCCCGAATTGGCGTTGGCCGAGAGCACCCCGCTGGCGAGCAGGGCGACGACGGCGGCCGCCAGCGCGGGCACCAGCCAGCGCAGCACCCGCCGGCCGCGCAGCCACGACGCCGGGCGGGATGGATCGGAGGTCATGCCTCCAGCATCATCCGGCTTCGCCGGCCGCACAACCGAGGCGCTGAGCCCAAGCTGAGTCCGGCCTCAGCAAATTGGCGTCGCGGGCGGCATCCTGGTGCCATGCGGCTGCTCATCGTCGAGGACGAGGCTCGGATGGCGACCGCGCTGCAGCGCGGCCTGATCGGCGAGGGCTTCACCGTCGATGTGGCGTTGAACGGCCCGGACGGCCTGCACCTGGCGCGGGAGAACAGCTACGACGCGATCGTCTGCGACATCATGCTGCCGGGGCTGTCCGGCTACCGGATCATCGAGGCGCTGCGGGCCGAGCAGAACTGGGTTCCGGTGCTGGTGCTGTCGGCCAAGGACGGCGAGTACGACGAGGCCGACGCCCTGGATCTGGGCGCCGATGACTACCTGATCAAGCCGTTCTCCTTCGTGGTGCTGCTGGCCCGGCTGCGGGCGGTGCTGCGCCGCGGTGCCCGGCCGCGACCGGCCGTGCTGGCCTGCGGCGATCTGACCCTGGACCCGGCCGCCCGCTCGGTGCACCGCGGGCCCACCGAGATCGAACTCACCCCGCGGGAGTTCTCGCTGCTGGAGTACCTGATGCGCCGGGCCGGCGAGGCGGTCAGCAAGGCCGACATCCTGCATCACGTGTGGGACGCTCACTACGAGGGCGACGCCAACGTGATCGAGGTCTACGTGGGATACCTGCGGCGCAAGATCGACCTGCCGTTCCACCGGCACGCGGTGCAGACGGTGCGCGGGGCCGGCTACCGGCTGGCCACCGACGGTGGCTGATGCCGCGACCGCCGACCGACGATCCTTCCTGGTCCGGTGGTGGCGGCGGCGCAGCCTGCGTGCTCGGATCACCCTGCTGGCCACCGGGGTGTTCACTGTGGCGTTGCTGCTGGCCGGCGTCATCCTGCTCGCCACCGTCGGCCGCTCGCTGCTGAACACGCTGGATTCCTCGGCCGAGCGGACCGGCAACGAGGTCGCCGCGCTGGTGAACTCCGGCCGGCTGCCGCAACAGCTGCTGACCGGCAGCGGCGGAGTGTCCATGGTGCAGGTGGTGGACTCCGACAACCGGGTGATCGCCGCCTCGCCGGGGGTGGACACCGCGGTGTCGATGGTCACCCGCGACCAGCTGGCCAAGGTCCGCCGGGGCTCGCACCTGACCGTCTCCGGCGCGCGGGCATCCCAGGAGGATCCGATCCGGGTGGTGGCGGTGGACGCCAACACCCGCTCCGGGCAGCGCACCGTGCTGGTCGGCACCGACCTGGGCCGGGTCTTCGACTCCGCCCGGCTGCTGCAGCGGGCGCTGCTGTTCGGCGGCCCGCTGATCGTGGTGGCGATGGCCGCGCTGACCTGGTGGGTGGTCGGCCTCACCCTGCGGCCGGTGGCGGCGCTGCGCCGGGGTGCCGCCGAGCTGAGCGCGGCCGGCCTGGCCCGCTCCAGGCTGCCCGAGCCGGACGCCCAGGACGAGATCCACTCGCTGGCCCGCACCCTTAACGACATGCTGGATCGGCTGGACTCGGCCACCGCCCGGCAGCGCCGCTTCGTCGGCGACGCCGCGCACGAGCTGCGCTCACCGATCGCCTCGCTGCGGCTGCAACTGGAGGTTGCCCAGCGGTTGGACCAGGGCGAGGCGATGCGCGAGCTCACCGCGGACGCGCTGCTGGACGTGGACCGGTTGGCGCACCTGATCGACGACCTGCTGGCGCTGGCCCGCTCCGACGAGCGGGGCGGCGTGCACACCCGGCTGCCGGTGCGGCTGGCCGAGCTGGCCGGCACGGTGGTGGGCGGCTACCGGGACGCCCGGGTCCCGGTGCGGCTGCTGCCGGGCGAGGACGTGACCGTGCTGGGTGACGCCGACGGCCTGCACCGGGTGCTGGTCAACCTGATCGACAACGCGGTCCGGTACGCGGCCAGCGCGGTCACCATCGCGGTGGCCGTCCGGCCGCCGGCCGGCGCCGGCTTTGCCGACGCGGTGCTCACCGTGGCCGACGACGGGCCCGGCGTGCCGGCCAGCAAGCGGGAGCGGGTGTTCGACCGCTTCTACCGGCTGGACACCGCCCGGTCGCGGGCCGAGGGCGGCACCGGGCTCGGGCTGTCCATCGTGCGCGAGATCGTCACCGCGCACGGCGGCACGGTCGGGCTGCGGGACAACGAGCCGGGCCTTCTGGTCGAGGTGTCGCTGCCGGTGGCCTAAGGTGGGACAGCAGCCGAAACAAGCACCGCTGCTTGTTTTGGCCGGCGGCCGGCGCGGCGAATCGAGGACTGGCAATGGACTTCACCGAGACCCCCGAGCACCGGGCCCTGCGCGCGACGGTGGCCGAGCTGGGCCGCGAGTTCGGCATCGACTACTGGCTGGCCCGCGCCCGCAAGCACGAATCCACCGACGAACTCTGGAAGAAGGCCGCCGAGCTCGGCCTGATCGGGATCAACACCCCCGAGCGGCACGGCGGCGGCGGAGCCGGCATCACCGAACTCGCGATCGTCTGCGAGGAGCTGGCCGCCGCCGGCTCACCGCTGCTGCTGCTGGTCGTCTCGCCGGCCATCTGCGCGACCATCCTGGCCCGGACCGGCACTCCAGCGCAGCAGCGGCGGTTCCTGCCCGCGATGGCCGCCGGCACCGTCAAGATGGCCTTCGCGATCACCGAACCCGATGCCGGCAGCAACTCGCACCGGATCACCACCACCGGCATCCAGCAGCCGGACGGCAGCTACCGGTTGACCGGCCGCAAGTACTACATCTCTGCCGTCGATCAGGCCGACTACGTCCTGGTGGTGGGGCAGTCGCCGACCTCCCGGGCCGGTGGCCAGCTACGGCCAGCGCTGTTCCTCGTGCCCACCGACGCCCCGGGGCTGGAGTACCAGCCGATCGAGATGGAGATCGTCTCGCCGGAACGGCAGTTCTTCTGCTACTTCGACGACGTCGGAGTGCCGGCCGAGAATCTGGTGGGCGGCTCGCTGGAGGCCGCGCTGCCGGCGCTGTTCGCCGGGCTGAATCCGGAGCGGATCACGGTCGCCGCGTTCTCCATCGGCACCGCCCGGTACGCGCTGGGCCGGGCAGCCCGCTACGCCAACGAGCGCACCGTCTGGGATGCCCCGATCGGCACCCACCAGGCGATCGCGCACCCACTGGCCAAGGCGTACCTGGAGACCGAGCTGGCCAAGCTGATGGTCTACAAGGCGGCCGACCTGCACGACCGGGCCGGGACGGCGGCGGCCGGCGAGGCCGCGAAGGGAACGGCGGCGGCTGGCGAGATCTCCAAGCTGGCAGCGGCGGCCGGCGAGGCCGCGAACATGGCCAAGTACGCCGCGGCCGAGGCGGCCTGGAATGCCCTGGACGCCGCGATCCAGACCCACGGCGGCAACGGCATGACCGCCGAGTACGGCCTGGGCGCGCTGCTCGGCGTGGTGCGGGCGATGCGGATCGCCCCGGTCAGCAAGGAGATGATCCTGAACTTCCTGGCCCAACATTCGCTCGGCCTGCCCAAGTCGTACTGAGCCGTGCGGCGATTCGTGCTCACCGGCGCACCGGGCGCCGGCAAGACCAGCCTGCTCACCGCGCTGGCCGAGCGTGGCCAGCGCACCGTGCCGGAGGCGGCCACCGACCTGATCGCCGAGGGGCACCGGCGCGGCGTGGCCGAGCCGGAGCGTGAACCGGACTTCCTCGCCCGGGTGGTCGAGCTGCAGGTCGCCCGGCAACGGGCGGCCACCGACGGCGAGCTGTGGTTCTTCGACCGGTCCCCGCTGTGCACCCTGGCGCTGGCCCGGCACCTGGACCAGCCGATGCCGCCGGTGCTGCGGGCCGAACTCGACCGGATCGTCACCGAGCACGTCTACCAACCGGTGGTCTTCTTCCTGGATTCGCCGGCCGAGCTGACGGGCGCACCCGATCCGGCCGGCGCCCGCGAGTTCGGTCGGCTGCACGTCACCGTGTACGAGCGATTCGGCTTCGTGCCGCACCGGATTCCGGTGCTGCCGCCGGCCGAACGGGCCGAGCTAGTGCTGGCCGCGGTCTGATGTCCGGCGGGTGACCACCAGCGCCGGCGGATGACCACCGGCGCGACGGAGTGGAGTGATCTGGTGGCCTGGCGGTCAGATCGCTCCACTTTCCGCCGCGGGATGGCCGTTAGCTGGTCAGCTCGCCCAGCACCGCGGTGGCGTCCAGCTCGTCGTCGGTCTCGATCCGCGCGGTCAGCCCGGCGGCTGCCATCGCCGCGGCGGTAAGCGGTGCCTGCGCGCGGCCGGCCTCGATCAGCAGCACGCCGTGCGGGCAAAGCCAGTGCGGTGCCTCGGCGATGATCCGGCGCTGCACGTCCAGGCCGTCCGGGCCGCCGTCCAGGGCCAGCCGGGGTTCGTGCTCGCGCGCCTCCGGCGGCATCATCCCGACCGCCTCGCTCGGCACGTACGGCGCGTTGGCGATCAGCAGGCTCAGCTGCCCGCGCACGGCGATCGGCAGCGACTGATAGAGATCGCCTTGCAATACCTGGGCATTCGTCTTATCGAGGTTGCGCCGGGCACAGCGCACCGCCACCGGATCCAGGTCGGTGGCGAACAGCCGCAGCTCCGGCACGGCGCCCGCTAGCGCCAGCGAGATCGCGCCGGCTCCGCAGCACAGCTCGACCACCACCGCTCCGGGGCCGGCCAGCTCCGCGGCCAGCCGAACCAGCAGCTCGGTGCGCCGGCGCGGCACGAAGACCCCCGGCTCGACCGCCACCCGCAACCCGGCGAACTCCGCCCAGCCGAGCACCTGCTCCAGCGGCCGGCCGGCGACCCGCTCGGCCACCATCCGATCCAGCTCATCCGGCGTCCGGGCCTGATCGAGCAGCAGCCGGGCCTCGTCCTCGGCGAATACGCAGCCGGCTGCCCGCAACCGGCCGATTACGGCTTCGTCGTCAGCCGAACTCACCCGGTCGGCGTACAGCTCTGGCTGGGCGTCGGGGACGGCGAGGCCTTCGGCGAGGAGGACGGGCTGCCGGTCGGGCTGGTGGACCCGCTCGGCGACGAGCTGGGCGTCGTGCTCGGGCACGGCGGCAGCACGGCCACGGTCAGCGTGATGGTGGTGGTGGCCGGGTTGTAGAAGATGCCCGGCGTCGGATCGATCGCCATCACCTGGCCGACCTGGAACCCCTGCTGTACCGGCGCGGTCTGCGACGGGGCGATGTTGGTGAAGCCCAGCTGGTTCAACTTCGTCCTGGCCTGGGCCTCGGTCAGCTTGGTGACGTCCGGCAGCTTCACCTTGCCGTTGGCGACCTGCAGCTTGATCGGGGTGCCGGGTGGCACCGAGGCATTGGCCGGCGGATCCTGCTTGATGACCTGACCGGCCGGTTCGGAACTGTCCACGTCGACCCGGGTCGCGCTCAGGCCCTGCGAGGCGAGCGCATGCTGCGCCTCGGAGTAGGACAGCCCGACCACCTGCTGCACCAGCACGTTCGGCGGCCCGGCATAGACGGTGTAGGTGACCGTGGTGTTCTGGTCCTCCTGCGTGCCGGCCGGCGGATCCTGGGTGCACACCTGCCCCTTCACCGGCGACTTGATCGGCGTGGCGTTGCCGCCGGCCGAGCAGGGACCGTTGCTGCCCTCCGGGGTGCCGGCGAACCGGTTCAGGTGGGCCTGCCGGATCTGGTCGTCGGCCGCGCTGGGAGACAGCCCGACCAGCGACGGCACGGTAGCCGCGGGCGGCCCGTTCGGGGTGTCGCCGCGGTTGAGCAGGTAGATCGCCGCGGCACCGATGACCAGCAGCAGCGCCAGCACCACCGCGGTCCAGATCACCGCACCGCGATGGTTGTTGTCGTCATCGTCGTAGACCGGGGTGAGCGGTCCGGGCCGGGGCGCCGGACGGGCCGTCGCGATGTACTGGGTGCGCTCGGCATCGGTCATCACCAGCTCGGCGGCGACCGGCTGGCCGGCCAGCGCGCGCTGCAGGTCCTCGCGCATCTCGGCCGCCGTCTGGTACCGGTTCAGCGGGTTCTTGGCCAGCGCCTTCATCACGATGGAGTCCAGCGCCGGCGGCACCACGCCGTTCACCGTGGAGGGGATCTGCGGGTTCTCCCGGACGTGCTGGTAGGCCACCGCTACCGGCGAGTCGCCGGTGAACGGCGGGTGCCCGGTGAGCAGCTCGTAGAGCAGGCAGCCGGTGGAGTAGACGTCCGACCGGGCATCCACCGCCTCGCCCCGGGCCTGTTCCGGTGAGAGGTACTGCGCGGTCCCGATCACCGCCTGGGTGGCGGTGACGGTGGCGGCGTTGTCGGCCAGCGCCCGCGCGATGCCGAAGTCCATCACCTTCACCGTGCCGGCTTCGGTGATCATCACGTTGCCCGGCTTGATGTCGCGGTGCACGATGCCGGAGCGGTGTGAGAAGTCCAGCGCCGAGCACACCTCGGCGGTGATCCGCATGGCCCGGTCGGGGCTGAGGTGGCCCTCGGCGTTGAGGATCTCGCGCAGCGTGTGGCCCTCGACGTACTCCATCACGATGTACGGGCTGGGCGCGTCCTGGCCGTCGGCGGGCGGATCCTCGCCGGTGTCGTAGACCGACACGATGGCAGGGTGGTTGAGGCCGGCCGCGGCCTGCGCCTCGCGGCGGAACCGGTTCTGGAACGTCGGATCCCGGGCCAGGTCGGCACGCAGGATCTTGATGGCGACGTCCCGGCCGAGCCGCACGTCGCGTCCGCGGTGCACCTCGGCCATGCCGCCATGGCCAAGCATCTCGCCGAGCTCGTAGCGGCCACCCACCAGTCGCGGTGACGTCGTCATCGAACATCCTTACTGTTCGGATACCGGCTGCTTGTCGGACGCCGGGTGCCGTGCACGGGCATCACTTGACCCCGATCGAGGCCAGGTAGGCCTTCATCACGGCCTGGGCCACCGGAGCCGCCGCCAGCCCGCCGGTGGTCTCGTTGCCGTTCACCCCGCCGTTCTCCAGGATCACCGCCACCGCGATCTTCGGGTTGCCGGCCGGCGCGAAGCCGGAGAACCAGGCGTGCGGCGGGTTGACGTACCTGCCGTTCGGGTCTTGCTGGCCGTTGTCGGCGGTGCCGGTCTTGCCGGCCACCTGGATGCCGGGGATCTGCGCCGCGGTGCCGGTGCCCTTGTTGACCACGTCGATCATCATCTGGGTCAACTCGTCGGCCTGCTCGCTGGACATCGCCTGGTCCTGCTGCTGCGGGTCGGTGTGGCTGAGCACCGACAGGTTCGGCGCCTGCTCCTCCGAGACCAGGTACGGCTTCATCAGGGTGCCGTGGTTGGCGATGGCCGCCGAGATCATCGCCGCCTGCAGCGGGGTGACCCGGACGTCGCGCTGCCCGATCGAGGACTGTGCCAGCGCGGCCTTGTCGACGATCGGCCCGGTGGAGGAGCCGGCCACCCGCAGCGGCATGGTGAAGTCGTTGTCGTCGATGCCGAACAGCGCCGCCTGCTGCTTGATCGCCTCGGTGCCCAGGTCCATGCCCAACTGGGCAAACGCGGTGTTGCAGGAGATGGTCAGCGCGTGGTCCAGGGTGTCGGTCTTGCCGTTGGCGCACTGCTCGCCACCGAAGTTGCGCAGCTGGGTGTTGGTGCCGGGCAGGGTCAGCGCGTTCACCGCGGGGATCCGGGTGTCCGGCTTGCGACCGTTCTTCAACGCGGCGGCCGAGACCACCAGCTTGAACACCGAGCCGGGCGGATAGGTGATGTCGAAGGCGCGGTTCTCCAGCGGGTTGTTCGGGTCGGCGTTGTAACCCTTGTAGGCGGCCTGGATCTTGTTGGCGTCGTGCGAGCTCAGCGCGTTCGGGTCGTAGGACGGGCTGCTGATCGCCGCCAGGATCGCGCCGGTGCTGGGATCCAGCGCCACCACCGCGCCGCGCCGGCCACCCATCGCCTGCCAGGCCGCTGCCTGCGCCTGCTTGTTGATGGTCAGCAGCACGTTGCCGCCGCGGGTGTCCCGGCCGGTCAGCAGGTTGGTCAGGCGCTGCACGAAGAACCGGTCGTCGGAGCCGGACAGCACGCTGTCCTCGGCCGCCTCGATGCCGGTGTCGCCGTAGTAGAGGGAGTTGAAACCGGTCACCGCCGAGTACTGCGGGCCGGCCACGTAGCGGCGCAGGTACATCAGCGCGTCCTTGGTGGCCACCGATTCGGCCACCGGGGTGCCCGAGCCGGTCAGCACGATCGAGCCGCGCTGCCGCTTGTACTGGTCCAGCGTGGTCCGCCGGTTGGCCGAGTTGTCCTTCAGCGAGTCGGCCCGGATCACCTGCACCCAGTTCAGGTTCAGCACCACCGCCAGCAGCAGGATGCCGACGAAGATGGTCACCCGACGGATCGGCCGGTTCACGCCTCACCTCCGGAGGTCGAAGAGTCGCCGGGCGCCGAGCCGGCTGGCCGGTCCGAGGAGCGGTTGCCGGACGCCGGGCCCGCCGGACGCCCCGAGGAGCGGCCACCGGAGGCCACGATCGGCACCGGCCCGCTGTCGGTGGTCACCGCCGACGGCGGCACGTTCGGCGGCCGGCGGGCGGCGTCGCTGACCCGCAGCAGCAGGGCCAGCAGGCCGAAGTTGGCCACCAGCGAGGAGCCGCCGTAGGACAGGAACGGCGTGGTCAGGCCGGTCTCGGGCAGCAGCCGGGAGATCCCGCCGGCCACCACGAACAGCTGCAGGCCGAGCGAGAAGGCCAGCCCGGTGACCAGCATCTTGCCGAACGAGTCGCGCACCGCCAGCGCGGCGGCGAAGCCGCGGGAGATGAACACCACGTACACCGCCAGCAGCGCCACCAGGCCGAACAGGCCGAGTTCCTCGCCGAAGGAGGACAGGATGAAGTCGGACTTGGCCACCGGAACCAGCTCCGGCCGGCCGCCGCCGAGGCCGGCACCGAACAGCCCGCCGGTGCCCAGCCCGAACAGCGACTGGGCCATCTGGTAGCCCTGGTCCTGGCTGTAGGAGAAGACGTGCAGCCAGACGTCCACCCGCTGCTTGACGGTGCCGAACAGCTCGTAGGAGAGGTAGCAGCCGGCCACGAACATCAGCACCCCGATGATCACCCAGCTCACCCGCTCGGTGGCCACGTAGATCAGCACGATGAACAGCCCGAAGAACATCAGCGAGGTGCCCAGGTCGTGGTCGCGGACCAGCACCGCGATGCTGATCAACCAGGCCACCAGCACCGGGCCCAGGTCCCGGCCGCGCGGCAGGTCGATGCCCAGCACCCGGCGGCCGGCCAGCGACAGCACGTCCCGCTTGGCCACCAGGTAGGAGGCGGCGAAGATGGTCAGCGCGATCTTGGCGATCTCGCCGGGCTGGATCGAGAAGCCGGCCAGCCGGATCCAGATCCGGGCGCCGTTCACCTCGCTGTACTGGGCCGGCAGCACGGCGGGCAGCAGCAGCAGGAACAGCCCGATCAGGGCGAGGGTGTAGGCGTAGCGGGACAGCACCCGGTGGTCGCGCACCACGAACAGCACCACCAGGAACACCGCCAGCGCCAGGAACGCCCAGACCACCTGGCTGGCTGCCGCCACCCCGTTGTAGTGGGTGCCGTTCTCCGCCGCCTCCTGGGCCAGGCCGAGGTCCAGCCGGTGGATCATCACCAGGCCCAGGCCGGTCAGCAGCACCGCGCACGGCAGCATCAACGGGTCGGCGTAGCGGGCCAGCCGCCGGGTGGCCAGGTGGCTGGCCAGGCCGATCGCCAGCACCACCAGCGAGTAGGTGGCGACGTGGCCGCTGACCTTGTTGTCCCGGGTGATCTCGATGATCGCTTCGGCGCAGGCGACCACGACGGCCGCCGCCAGCACGAAGGCCAGCTCGATGCCGCGGCGGCTGCGCGGGGCGGAGGCGGCGGTCACTTGCGGCAGTCCAGGCCGGGAATCGGACTCGGCGAGCTGGACACCCCGCTGGGCAGCGGGGACGGCGTCGGCAGCGGGCTGCTGGCCGGCGTCCGGCTGACCCGCGCGGACGATCGGGCGGCGGTGGTCCTGCCGGCCGGCGTCCGGGTTGGCGTTGCCCGGGCGGAGCCGGTCGGCGCCGCGGTGGCGGTCGGGCTGGCAGTGCCCGAGGTCGGGGCCTGGCTGGTGCACAGCGGCTTGAGCTGGTTGGACAGCCGGCTCAGGATGGCCTCGGCGTCGGACCGGCTGTTCGCGGTGATGCCGTTGCTGACCTGGCTGCTGGCCGACTGGGTCAGGTCAGACACCTTGATGTCGCTGTTCTCCACCACCGAGTCCAGGCTGACCGGGCCGAAGTGGGCGTTCACGCCGCGGAACACCGCGACCTCGTTGCCGTCCTTGCCGACGAAGTACTGGGTCTGGGTCCAGGCGTAGCCGCTGATGGTGCCGGCGAGCAGCACGACCAGCACGGCGAGCGCGACCAGCAGCCGGCGGCCGTGCCGGCGCGGCGGGGTCGCTACTGCCTCCTGCTTCGGCGGCTGGCTGATCCGGGCCGCCCGGCCGGCCGGCGAGTCCAGGTCGGTGTCGCCGGCCTGGGCCTGATCGGCCACCGCGCCTCCGACGATCGGCCGGTCGTCGCCGTGGGCCGGGTCGACCACGTCGGCGACGATGCAGGTCACGTTGTCCGGGCCGCCGCCGCGCAGGGCCAGCTCGATCAGCCGGTCGGCGCACTCCTGCGGGCTGCCCTCCGACAGCGCCTCCAGCAGAGTGCTGGCGGTGACCACGTCAGACAGCCCGTCGCTGCAGAGGAGGTACCGGTCGCCGAGCCGGGCCTCCCGGATGGAGATGTCCGGGTCCACCGCCGAGCCGTCCAGCGCGCGCAGGATCATCGACCGGCGCGGGTGGTGGGAGGCCTCCTCCGCGGTGAGCTTGCCGGAATCGACCAGCGACTGCACGTAGGTGTCGTCGTGGGTGATCTGGGACAGCTGGCCGCCGCGCATCAGGTAGGCGCGGGAGTCCCCGACGTGCACCAGCGCGATCCGGCTGCCGGCGAACCGGATGGCGGTGAGCGTGGTGCCCATCCCGGACAGCTCACGGTTGTCGGCGACCGCCTGGGCCAGGGAGGCGGTGGCATCGTCGATGGTGTTGCGCAGGGCGGTGATCAGATCCGCGATCGGGCGGTCCTCGTCCAGCTCCTCCAGTGCCCCGATGACGATCTTGGACGCCACCTCGCCGCCGGCGTGGCCGCCCATCCCGTCGGCGATGGCCAGCAACCGGGGTCCGGCGTAGACGGAGTCCTCGTTGTTGTTGCGGACCAGGCCGCGGTCCGAACGCACCGCGTACCTCAGGGTGAGCGCCATCGCTACCGGGCCGCCATCGCCGGGCCGGCCAGCTCGCGCCCAGGGCGGGTCGTCACCGCAGCTCCATCGCGGTCTTGCCGATCCGGATGACCACGCCGGCTTCCAGCGGGATCGGGCCGTTGACCTTGGTTTGGCCGACGTAGGTGCCGTTGGTCGAGCCCAGATCCTCGAGGTACCAGACGTTGTTGGTCTCCGAGATCCGGGCGTGCCGGGTGGAGGCGTAGTCGTCGGTGAGCACCAGGGTGGAGTCGTTGGCGCGCCCGATCAGGATCGGCTTGCCGGTCAGCGCGATCCGGGTGCCGGCCAGCGCGCCCTCGGTGACGATCAGCTGCGACAGCGCACCGCGCGGCAGCCGGTTCTCCCCGGAGTTGGTGCGGCGGGCCTTCTTCGGCCGGTTGGAGACCGGCACCTTGGGTGCGCCGGAGGTACGCAACTCGGTACGGATCACCCGGACCATGCCGTAGATGAACAGCCAGAGCAGTGCCAGGAAGGCAAAGCGCATCAGCTGAATCGCCAGCGGTGAGGTCAAGAGCTGTCCTCGTGGAAGACCAGTCGGGTGTGGCCGACCCGGATCACGTCGCCGTGCTGCAGCTGCTGGCTCTGCACGGCGTGGCCGTTCACCGAGGTGCCGTTGGTGGATCCGAGGTCGTAGACCGAGACCTGCCCGTCGGCGAGGTGCACGTCGGCATGCCGGCGGGACACACCCTGGTCCAGCAACTGCAGGTCGGCGTCCGAGCCGCGGCCGATCAGGTTGCTGCCGGGTTTGAGCTCCAGCGAGCGGGGGGTGCCGTCCACCACCAGCTGTGCCCGGTAGGCCCGCCGCGGCGGCGGTTGGTAGGCAGGTTGCTGGTAGGACGGCTGCTGGTAGGCCGACGGGGCCGGGTGCTGGCCGCCGACCGGCCCGGGAACGGCGGGCTGGTAGGGCGGAGGCTGCGCTGCCGGCGGCTGGTAGGGCGGCGCCGGGTACTGGCTCTCGGGTTGCTGCGACGGCGGCTGGCTGCCGTACGGCTGCACGTACTCGTCCGGATGGCCGGCGACCACCGGCATCGACATCGAGTCGTACGGCCGGCGCCGCGGCGGTGCCTGCGGTTCCATCCGGGACGCGACACCGAACACCCCGGTGTGCAGCGACTCGTCCTTGGCCAGGTAGACCTCGATGTCGCCGATGGTGGCCAGCCGGTTGTCGTCCAGGTATTCCTGCACCAGCTCGGCCAGCGACCGGGTCAGCTGGACCTCCCACGGCGAGAGCCGCTCGTAGTCGGAGTTGGACAGGGTGACCCGGTACCGGTTGGGCGCCAGCACCTGGCCGCTGCCCATTACCGCCTTCTTGTCCATCGCCTCGCGCTGCAGGGCATTGCCGATCTCGACCGGCTCGACCTGGCCCTTGAAGACCCTGGCGAAGGCCGAACCGACCATGCCTTCCAGCCGGCGCTCGAATCGCTGCGCGAGGCTCATCCGGACGGTTCCCCCTTTCCGTGGGTATCAGCCCCGATCACGGGGCACGGGTACGGCGCCCGGGGCCACCTGCGCGGTCGGACGTTCCCCTGATGGTATCTGCGCGGTCCTGGGAGCCGGGCAAGTGCGCCAGTGGTGGCGTGTTAACCTATGGCGTCTCGTTGTGGACGCTGCGGGCAAGTGGCGGAATGGCAGACGCGCACGGTTCAGGTCCGTGTGTCCGTAAGGACGTGGGGGTTCAACTCCCCCCTTGCCCACTCACACGCGATCTCTCAAGAAGAGATCGGATTGCCTGATCCCCTATGCCCACTCTCCGTCGTCCTGCTGCCTCGACGAAATTCATGCTTGCTGGGCCGCGAAGACGAACAGCGGCGCCACGAGCAGCAGCCATGCCAGGAGCGATACCAGCAGGGTCAGCCAGAACGCGGCCCAATACCTACCGGTGGGGCTTCCGGCTGCTCGCGCTTCGTTGGTCGCGATCACGGCCGGGATCAGGCCGAACAGGCCGAAGAAAAGCGTGACCAGAACCGTCGGCACCCGGCTCGGCAACTGCGCTCCGGGAGCCCCATAACCCGGCGCCGCCATGTTCCACTCGCTGGCTTGCTGATGCGCGAGCCACGGCGTAGCAGCAGGGCCGGGTAGTTGTACCGCATCCAGGTCGCCCCGGTTCACGTCGCCGACCCAGCAGATGTGCCCATCCAACCGGTCCACGATCCATTCCCAGGAGGTGGCCGCCTCGGCGCCCAGTCGCTGCCAGTCGCGGTATCCGTTCGGTCCGGAGAACTGAGCCCTGCCGCCCAGCGCCAGCTGGTACGGCTCACGGTCGAGCACCTCGAGCAGGTCCTCGTCCTGGCAGCACAAGGCCATCGCCTCGGCCAACTGCACCGCCTTGGAGACCGCGTCGCAGACCTCCGGCGTGGGCCCGGCGGTCAGTCGGTCGAAGACGTCATCGAAGTCCACGAGATCGCCCGGTTCGGCCCGGAGCTCAACCGGCTGCCGACGCAGCATCGAAGGCCAGGCCGGATGCTCACTGAGATCGTCATGCGGATGATCGGCAAGGTGCCGGGCCAATTCGTCGGCGCCGGCAAACGCGAGCAGCTGCCGGCCTGCTCCGAGAAAGCCCTGCACCTCCTCGCCTTCCCGGTCGAACCATTTCGGAGCCCACAGCGTCAGCCCCAGCCGGTCACTCAGCGCGAACGCGACCGGAACGAGATGTGCCTCGACGTACCTGCTCACCCGTTCCTCCCGCCTTCCGGCCGACACCGCCAGCCACGCCGGAGTGTCCAGGGTGGATGGCCATCCGACGGTTACCGTTCGGGCCGATCGAGGGTGCCGTCCACCGGCCTCGGAATCATGCCAGCCTTACACCGCCTGAGTGGCTGGAATCGACAAATCGCCGATTGGTTTCCGCGCGGCGCATCCTGGCGGGCCAGCCGTGCGTCAATAGGACGTGACGATCGACGAGGCGCGGGCGGGACGTGCCGACGAGCTGCTGGAGCGGCTCTTCGCGCGGGAGTACCGACGCACCGTCTCGCTGGCCGGCCTGCTGGGCGCGGCCGATCCCGAGGACGTCGCGCAGGAAGCGTTCGTGCGGATTCGCGGCAAGCTGGCTTCGTTGCGCGAGCCGGCGGCCGCGGCCGCGTACCTGCGCACGGCCGTGCTGAACGCCACCCGCAGCGAGCACCGGCGCAACGCGATCCGGCTTCGCACCAGCGGCCGGCTCCGGTCCGGCCCCGCGGTGGCGCCCAGTGCCGAGGACAGCGTGCTGGCCGGCCTGCCGGGCCCGCTGACCGTGCTGCTCGGCCGGCTTCCCCGCCGCCAGCAGGAGGCGATCGTCCTGCGGTACTGGCTCGACCTTCCGGTCGAGCAGATAGCCCGGGAGCTGGGGATTCCACTGGGCACCGCGAAATCGCACATCTCTCGCGCGCTGGCCACGCTGCGCCAGGGCATCGGACAGGGCATCGGACAGGAGGAACGCACATGACCGGCGTCGAGGACCAGCTCCGAGCCGAACTGCGGCGGGAGGCCGAGCGGTACCAGCCGAGCCTGGACGCCTGGGCACGGCTGCAGCAGCAGGACGTTCGCCGGGCCAGGTCGTGGTTGCCCGCGCTGGCCGCGGCCGCGGTCGTGCTGGCCGCGGTCATCGGTACGGTGGTCGCCGTGCGCGGACACCACAGCACGGCCTCATCGGCGGCCGGTCCGGTGCCGGATGCCTGCCTGAACCTGCCGGCCAACCCGACCTTGCTGACCAACCCCGGTTTCGACACCGCGCCGATGAGTGGCTACCTCGCCGGCGGGATGTTCTGCCTGAACATCGGCAACCAGTACTGGGGCACGCCGGTGGGGACCGGGACGCTGCCCGCGGTGGGCCTGACCGGGCTGCGGTTCACGATCGACTTCGGCGACCCTCTGCCGATCATCGCCGGGCTCACCGGAGCCGGCGGTGGCAACGTCCGGCTGGCCGACGCCGACAGCCACCAGCCGATCAGCTGCCAGATCCGGTACGCAGTCGTCGGCAACCAGCGAGCCTTCTTCTGCCTGCTGCCGAAAAGCTACCGGCACGTCGCGGTCAGCCTGGTCGATGACGACGGCACCGTCCTCGACATCCGCACCGTCACGCCGCAGAACGCCGTCGTTCACGACTAGCCGCACTCGGGCGTCCTAGGATCTGCGGGTGACTTCAGCGGCGTCGGGGGATCCACCGAGCGCGCCACCGCTGCGGTTGGTGGCCGAACCGCCACCGCTGCCCCGGATCGACGGCGGCTACCGAACCCTGCTCGCCGACCCGCCGTGGCGGTTCACCAACCGCACCGGCAAGGTCGCGCCGGAGCACCGGCGGCTGGATCGGTATTCGACGCTGGACCTCGATGCCATCTGTGCCCTCGACGTGGCCGGCGTGGCCGCCGACCGGGCGCACCTCTACCTCTGGGTGCCGAACGCGCTGCTGCCCGAAGGCCTGCGGGTGATGCAGGCCTGGGGTTTCCGCTACGTCAGCAACATCGTCTGGGCCAAACGCCGCCTGGACGGCGGCCCGGACGGGCGTGGCGTCGGCTTCTACTTCCGCAACGTCACCGAGCTGATCCTGTTCGGGGTGCGCGGCAAGAACGTGCGAACCCTGGACCCTGCGCGCCGGCAGGTGAACATGATGGAGACCCGTAAGCGGGAGCACTCCCGCAAGCCGGACGAGCAGTACGCCCTGATCGAGGCGTGCAGCCCCGGACCGTACCTGGAGCTGTTCGCCCGGCATCCGCGGGAAGGCTGGCAGGTCTGGGGCGACGAGGCGGCAGCCGACATCGTCCCGCGCGGCAGGGCACATCGCGGTTACACCGGCGGCCAACTGCCAAGCTGAACGGCATGTTCGAAGGCTTCTCCCTCAACCACGCCGAGGTGGCCGAGGACGTCCGGATCCGTTACCGCGCCGGCGGCAGCGGGCCGGCGGTGATGCTGCTGCACGGCCATCCGCGCACCCACACCACCTGGCACCGGGTCGCTCCGCAGCTGGTCCGGGCGGGGTTCACCGTGGTCTGCCCCGACCTGCGCGGCTACGGCGGAATCCAGCGCCCCGCCGCCGCGGCCGGACCATGCGCAGGCCAGCAAGCGGGCGATGGCCGGCGACCTGCGGGAGCTGATGGGCCAACTCGGCCATCATCGCTTCGCGGTGGCCGGCCATGACCGCGGCAGCTACGTTGCCTTCCGGCTGGCCATGGATCACCCCGACGCGGTGAGCCGACTGGCCGTGCTCGACTGCGTTCCGATCGGTGAGGCCCTTGCCCGCGCCGACGCGCGGTTCGCCGCCGCCTGGTGGCACTGGTTCTTCTTCGCCCAGCCCGACAAGCCCGAACGGGCGATCGCGGCCGACCCGGACGCCTGGTACCGGACCGGTCCGGAGCTGTCGATGCGGATGGGGGCCGACAACTACGCCGACTTCTCCGCCGCCATCCACGATCCGAGCGTGGTCCGCGCGATGCTGGAGGACTACCGGGCCGGCCTCGGCGTCAACCGGGCGGCCGATGACGCCGATCGTGCCGCCGGCCGCCGGATCGGCTGTCCGGTGCTGGTGGGCTGGTCGGTCGAGGACGACATGGTGGAGCTGTACGGCGACCTGCTCGCGATCTGGCGATGCTGGGCCGACGATCCACGCGGCGTGGCGATTTCCAGCGGCCACCACATGGCCGAGCAGGCGCCGGACCAGCTGGCCGCCGCGCTGGCCGAATTCCTGGCCGAGCCGGGCGGGTGAATTCCTGGCCGAGCCCGGGCGGGTGAATTTCCGCCGCCGTACCCCGCTGGGCGGTTTACGGGTCCTACCAACCCGGACTTCGGTAGGATTACCGGCCAGTGCCAAACAGCGGCGCGACAAATTCACATAGAGGTGAGTGCATGACCATCGGCGCAAGTTTGTTCTTGATCGCCGTCGGCGCGATCCTGAAATGGGCCATCACCGACAACGTGAAGAACGTCAACCTCGGCACCATCGGCGTCATTCTCATGGTCATCGGCGTAGCGGGCCTCATCCTCGGCATCGTCCTGATGATGTCGCGCCGTCGCACCGACATCATTTCCCGACCCGGCCGCACCACCTACGTGGAGCCGAACGACCCGCTCGACCCCCGCCTGTGACCGACTCCGCCGGCCGCTGACCCTGCGGTTCGCGCGGTGGTAACGCCACGGCTGGTCCTCGGACCGGTCCTTCGACACATCGGCTCGGCTGATGCGACCGTCTGGGTGGAGACCGACCGGCCATGCTCGGTGCAGGTGCTGGGCGTCGCCGAACGCACCTGGACGGTGGCCGGGCACCACTACGCGCTGGTCACCGTCGCAGGCCTGCCGGCTGGCAGCTCCACCGAATACGACGTCCGGTTGGACGGCGTACGCGCCTGGCCCGAATCCGGCGACAGCCGTCCTGCACCGCGCATCCGGACGCTGCCGGACGACGGGCCCCTGCGGATCGCGTTCGGATCCTGCCGGTACGCGACCTCGGCGGCGGTGGCCGACGATGACCGCTACGAGCCGGACGCGCTGCTGGTGCTCGCCCGCGAGCTGGCCGAGCAGGACGACGGCGAGTGGCCGCACGCGCTGCTGATGCTCGGCGATCAGGTGTACGCCGACGAGACCAGCGAGGCGACCCGGCGGCGGATCGCCGAGCGGCGCGACATCACTGCCGGCGCGAAGGAGCAGGTCGCCGACTACGAGGAATACACCTGGCTCTACGCCGAGTCCTGGACGGATCCGGACGTCCGGTGGCTGATGTCGGTGCTGCCCTGCTCGATGATCTTCGACGACCACGACGTGCGCGACGACTGGAACACCTCGCGTGCCTGGCGCACCGACATCCAGCAGACCGACTGGTGGGCCGAGCGCATCGTCGGCGGCCTGTCCTCCTACTGGGTCTACCAGCACCTGGGAAACCTGTCGCCGGCGGATCTCGCCGACAACAAGCTGTACCAGCAGGTCCGGGCCCTGGACGGGGACGCCGAGCCGCTGCTGCGCGAGTTCGCCGAGCACGCCGACCGGGAGGCCGACGGCGCCAAAGGCACCCGGTGGTCCTACCGCCGTGACTTCGGGCCGGTCCGGCTGCTGGTGATCGACTCGCGCTGCGGGCGGCTGCTGGACGGCGATCGCAGCATGATCAGCCGTTCCGAGTTCGACTGGATCACCGAGCAGGCCGACGGCGACTACGCCCACCTGCTCATCGGCACCTCGCTGCCCTGGCTGCTGCCGCGCGCCCTGCACGACCTGGAGTCCTGGAACGAGGTGCTGGCCGACGGTGCCAGGGGCAAGGCCATCGCCCGCTGGTCGGAATCGCTGCGGCGGGCGGCCGACCTCGAGCACTGGGCCGCGTTCGGCAGGTCCTTCCACGCGCTGGCCGGGCTGATCCTCGACGTCGCCCGCGGCAAGCACGGCGAGCCGCCGGCGACCGTCTGCGTGCTGTCCGGCGACGTGCATCACGCCTACGTGGCCCGGGCGCACTACGCCGAGCCGATCGCGACCGAGGTCTACCAGCTGACCTGCTCGCCGCTGCACAACTACGTGCCGCGGGCGATGAAGGCGGCCTTCCGGCTGTCCTGGAGCGAGGTGGCCGAGCGGCTCACCCGGGTGCTGCTCGGCCTGGTGGCCCGCGTCCCGGACGCCGGCATTTACTGGCAGCGCGAAGCAGGGCCATACTTCGGCAACGAGCTGATGACCTTCACGGCCGCCGGGCGGCTGGCGACGGTGGAGCTGTCCAAGACCCGCAGCGGCGAGCAGGAGCCGGCGCTGCACGTGGTGCGGCGGATAGCGCTGTCCAGCGGGTAGCTCGCGGCGCACTGGGAACAATCTTCGGAGGACGGCATGCAGGCAACGCGCGGGGTGAAGAGCTCGGCGCGCCAGGTCGGGCACAGCGAGCCCGTCAAGGCGATGGCCCGGGTCGGTTTTGCTGCCCGGGCGACGATCTACCTGCTGATCGGCTGCTTCACGCTGCTGCTGGCCTTCGGCAAGCGACCGCCCGAGGACGACCAGCGCGGCGCGATGCAGGAGGTGGCCCGGCACACCGGCGGCTTCCTGCTGCTGGTGGTGCTGGCGGTGGGCCTGGCCGCCTACGCGCTCTGGCGGTTCACCGAAGCGGCGGTGGGCGGCGGCTCGTCCGAGCATCAGGTCGGTACCCGGTTGAAGTCGTTCTTCCGCGGCTGCGTCTACGCGGTGCTGGCCTACACCGCGGTGGACGTGCTGCTGCACAGCTCGCGCAGCCAGGCCAACCAGCAGCAGCTCTGGTCGGCCAAGGTGATGAGCCACCAGGGTGGCCGCTGGCTGGTCGGCATCGTCGGCCTGGTCGTGCTGGTCATCGGCGCTGCCCTGGTGTACGAGGGGATCCGGCGCAAGTTCAAGAAGGACTTCAGGCTGGCCGAGATGCCCACCCCCGCCCGCCGGCTGGTGTGGGTGCTCGGCACCGTCGGAACCACCGCCCGGGGCGTGGTGTTCGGGCTGACCGGGTTCTTCCTGATCCAGGCCGCCTGGCACTACGACAGCTCCAAGGCCCGCGGGCTGGATGGGGCGCTGCGCCGGCTGGCCGACTCGCCGGACGGCCGGATCTGGGTGGCGGCTGCCGGCATCGGGCTGATCGCGTTCGGGCTGTTCGGCTATGCCGAGGCGGCCTGGCGGCGCACCTAGACCGAGCCTGCTGGCGTCGGGCAGGCTAGCCGTTGACGTCAGCCCGCCGGATCACCCGCGGGGCGCTCGCCGTGCAGTCGGGCGATGTAGCGCTCCGCTGACCGGCGCACCGCGGCCGCGCCGTCGGCCACCACGACTCGTCCCCACCATCCGCCGTATACCCGGTCGAAGGAGAATCTGCCCACCCGCTCGGCAATATCGCGAATGGTCCGCTCGTCCAGCGGGATCAGGTTGGGATAGCTCCACATGAAGCTGACCCAGGACCGGTCCTGTACCACGGTGATCGTGTCGCCGGTCAGCAGCGCGCCACGGCCCTGCGAACCGGCCGGCCAGTGCAGCACCGCCGCACCGTCGAAATGCCCGCCGATTCGGGCCACCGTCAGCCCCGGCACCGGCTCGACCTCGTCGTCGAACAACTCGACCCGCTCGGACGGCCGGCGGATCCATTCCCGGTCGGCCCGCGGGATGAACACCCGCGCGTCGAAGGCGTCGGCGAATTCCACGTAACTGCCGTAGAAGTGCGGGTGAGACATGCAGATCGCGGCGATGCCGCCCAGTTCGACAAGCTGCCGGTAGGCCGGGTCGTCCAGCATCGGCAGGCAGTCCCACAGCACGTTGCCCCGCGGCGTCCGCACCAGCAACGCTCGCTGGCCGATCGCCACCGCCGGCTCCAGGCCGACGCCGACCAGATCCGGTTCCTCCTCGCGCAGCACGACGGAATGCTCACCGCCCAGCTCGGCCATCGTGGTCCAGCGCTGGCCCTGCCAGCCGACGTACTGCCGCTCGTCGGAGCAGATCGCGCAGCTGTCCGGCGGCTCGGTGCCAGGTGCGTGCTGAACCCCGCAGGTCTGGCAGATCCAGGCCGGCAGGCTAGCGCTCAACGAGGCTCACTTGTGCCTGCCCTTGCCCTTGGTACGGCTGGTGGCCGACGGGGTGACGCTGGTCGTCGGGGCGGAGCCGGTGGGCGAGCCGGAGGTGCTGGTCGAGGACGACGGGCTGGCCGACGGCGAGCCGCTGGCCGACGGCGAGTCACTGGTCGGCGAGCTGCTCGGCGGTGCGCTGCTGCTGTGGGTCACGCTCGGCGCGGAACTGGTCACCGAGGCCGAGGTGTTGGTCACCGGCGGCACCACGGCGGCCGGGCCGCCGCCGCGCGAGAGGCTGGACACCGGTGAGACCACGGCGGAGGAACCCGGCGTGCTGCTGCGGGGGTTGCTGCTCGCAGAACCGGTCGAGGAGAAGTTGACCGGCGCGCCGGGATTCGACCCGCCGCCGGCACCGGCCCGCATCAGGAAGCCGGAGGTGAGCAGCGCGGCGAGCACCAGCACCGCCGCCGCGACCAGGCCGGAACGGTGGTGGGTCCGCTCGGGCGCCGACCGCTCGCCGGCCGGCTGCAGCCGGATCGCCTCGGTCGCCGCCTCATCGTCCGGCGGGAAGATCGGGCTACCGGCCGGCGCAACGCCGTAAGAAACCGGCCCGCTGACCGGCGGAGCGCCGTACGCAGCCGGCTCGCTGATCGGCGAGCCACCGTAGGCACCCGGCCCGCTGACCGCCGGAACGCCGTACGCAGCCGGCCCGCTGATCGGCGAGCCACCGTAGGCACCCGTCGCCAGCGTAGCCAAGGGCACGGCCGAGGTCGGGCCCGCCAGGTCGGCACCGGCTGCCAACGCCCGCAACTCGGCACCGAGCTCGGCAGCGGTCGGCCGGTTGGCCGGATCCCGTTCGGTCGCCGCGGCCAGCAACCGGTGCCAGTCGGGGCCCAACCCGGCCGGGATCTCTGGTTGCCGGTTGAGCCGCGCCAGCGCCGCCTCGACGCCCGAGCCGGGATAGGCGAGCTTGCCGGTGAGGCATTCCAGCAACACCAGGCCGAGGGAGTAGATGTCGGTCGGGGTGCCCACCTCGGCGCTCAGCGCCTGCTCCGGGCTGAGGTAGTTCGCGGTGCCGATGGTCAGGCCGGCCTCGGTGTAGTGCGTCGAGTCCACCACCCGGGCGATGCCGAAGTCGGTGAGCTTGCTGGCGAACGGCGCGTTGTCGGCCACCGCCGTGTCCAGCAGGATGTTGGCCGGCTTGACGTCGCGGTGGACCACGCTGCGCGCGTGCACGTAGGCCAGCGTGGCGGCCAACTCCGCGCCCAGCTGCACGGTGTGCGCCTGATCCAGCGCGCCGCCGGCCGCCAGTCGCTGGCCAAGGTTAGGGCCGTTCACCAGTTCCATCACCAGGTACGGCGAGGCCAGCTCCTCGGCCGAACCCGCCTCGTGCACGGTGCCGGCATCGAAGACGGTGACCAGGCCCGGATGGTGCAGGGCGGCCAGGGTTTGCATCTCGGCCTCGACCCGGCGCAGCTCGTCGTGGGTGCACAGGTCGAAGCGAAAGATCTTGACCGCCACCCGGCGGGTGAGCAGGACATCCTCGGCAGCGAACACGTCGGCCATGCCACCGCGGCCGACCCGCTCGAGCAGCCGATAACGCCCACCGAGGACCGCTCCGGTCACCGGTTGGGGCGGCACCACCAGCAGAGCCTCGGTCCGGACCGGTTCCGACTCCGTCAACGCGAACCTTTCACCAGGAGCCGCCGAACGAACCGGCGGATGCTCGCCGCACCCCTGCTTGATGCGATGCTCGCAGCACGTTCCAGGGAAATCCGGAGCATGGCGCGCTGCAGGAGTGATACCCGCAATTGCCCTCCGCCAACCCTCTCAACCGCTTTTCGCGGCGGAAATAGCCTCGAATAGTGACCAAGGCGTATCAAGTTCGTCCGACTGGGCATACTGCCGCCAGATTCAAGTCTTGGCGTAGCTTTTCGCGCCCTCGCCCGTTTGAGGTAACGAAGGCAGCAGCACGGGGGATCGTCCGCTCAGTCCTACTCCCGATCAGGAGCCCGCTATGTCCCGACTACGTGCGTTGGCGTTGCTCGCCGCGGCGGCCACCGGCCTGGCACTGACCGTGCCTGCCACCGCCGAGGCGACCACCAGCCTGTTCACGGTCACCCAGAACGTACTGCCCGGCCTGGCCAACGCCACCGACCTGGGCCCGGCCGCCGCGAGCACCCCGATGCACCTGGTGGTGAGCGTCAGCCGCCCGGACGTGGCCGGTGAGAAGGCGCTGCTGGCCGCCGAGCACGACCCGGCCAGCCCCAGCTACCGGCAGTTCCTGACCCCGGCCCAGTTCGCCGCGCGATTCGGCGTGCCGGCCAGCCAGCGCGCCGCGGTCACCGACTACCTCACCGGCGGCGGGCTCAGCCTCGACGCGGTCTCGGTGGCCGGCGACGAGTACTCGGTGCACGGCACCGCGGCGCAGGTGGCTTCGGTCTTCAACACCAGCTTCCACAACTACCGCTACAACGGCACGACCTTCCTGGCCAACACCTCGGCGCCGATCTCGCCGGCCGGCCTGGGCATCACCAACGTGATCGGCCTGAACACCCTGCAGCGCTACCGGCTGCCGGCCAAGGCCACCGCCCAGCAGGGCACCTGCCTGCTGAGCACTCTGCGCCGGCGGCACCACCCCGAGCGACCTGTGGAGCGTGTACGCCCAGCCGAGCAGCTACACCGGTGCCGGGCAGCAGGTGGCCATCTTCGGCGAGGGCCAGACCGACGACGTCACCTCCGACCTGCGCGCGTTCGAAAGCCACTTCTCGCTTCCGCAGGCGCCGGTAACGGTCGTCCACCCGGCCGGTGACACCGACTTCAGCGACGACAGCGGCCGGCCCGAGTGGAACATCGACACCCAGGCCTCCACCGGCATGGCACCCAACGTCAGCAACCTGTCGCTGTACTTCGGCTCGGACCTGTCCGACGCCGACGTCAACCGAGTGTTCTCCACCTTCACCGACGACGCGAACGGCCCGCTGCAGGCCTCGGCCAGCTACGGCGAGTGCGAGACCATCCCGGTGATCAGCCCGCTGGTCGGCCAGGCACTGGCCAACCCGAGCCTGCCGGTCGCGCTTGGACTGGGCAACAACTCCGACGCCTCGCTGACCGAGATCACCCGGCAGGCGGCGGTGGAAGGCAAGACCATCTTCGTCTCCACCGGTGACACCGGTTCGTCCTGCCCGGTCGTGGCCCTGCCGGTGATCGGCGCCGGCAACGGCGTGGTCAACCAGGTCGTCCCGGTGACCAACTCGCCGGCCTCGCTGCCCTACGTCACGGCGGTCGGCGGCACCGTGCTCTACACCGACGGCGCCAGCCACCGCAGCCGCGAGTACGGCTGGGCGTTCTCCGGCGGCGGCTCCACCCTGTTCACCCCGGAGCCGGACTACCAGCAGGGCACCGCTGGCGTGAACCTGCCGTGCGTGACCGACCCGACCGTCACCTGCCGCGGCATCGCCGACGTCAGCGCGCAGTCCGGTGATGTCACCGGCAACGGCTACGACATCGTGATGTCCGGCACGCTACACCGAGGGCGGCGGCGGCGGCACCTCGCTGTCCTCGCCGCTGTGGGCGGGCATGTGGACCCGGATCCAGTCGGCCGCGCCGAGTTCGTCCGGCAACGGCTTCGCCAACTACGCGCTGTACCGGGTCGGCAAGAACGCAGCCTCCTACGCCCGGGACTTCTTCGACGTCAACTCGCTGGACCTGACCACCGGCCTGCCGGCCAGCAACGGCCTGTACGCCACTGGCCCGGGCTGGGATTACGTCACCGGCTTCGGCACCCCGAAGGTAAGCGGCCTGATCTGCGACCTGGACGGCGCCTGCTGAGCTGACCCGTTCCCCCACAACCCCGTGTCCCGGGTATGGCCCTTGGCGGCCGTGCCCGGGACGCGGTTCGTTGTGGGACGGTAAGCGCGAGACGGTAAGCCCGCACGGGCTGACCGTGCGGAGAGGAGCCAGCGCATGCAACTGCTGTCCGAGGCCGGACGGTTCACCCAGCCGGCGGCGGGCGAGCCCCGGCACTGGGCGGAGAACCTGCGCACGACCGAGCTCAGCGTCGGCACCTACTCGGTGCCGCTGGACGGCGCCGATCTGCAGCAGCCGCACACCGAGGACGAGATCTACGTGGTGGTCTCCGGCCGGGCCGAGCTGGAGACACCGACCGACCGGGTGGCGGTGGGACCGTCCTCGGTCGTCTACGTGCCGGCCGGCGAGCCGCACCGGTTCGTCAACCTGACCGAGCCGCTCACGGTGCTGGTGGTGTTCGCGCCGCCGGAAGGTAGCCGCGGCTGACTCCGGGTCAATTGCCGTGCTATGGCGGATTATCGGGCGCAGTGGTACAAGTATCGCGCACCGGGTGATCATCACCCACCTTCCGCGCACCCCTAAGGAGCTTCCTTGCCCCGTCCCCGTGTCCTGTCCAGGTTGGCATTGCTGATGCCGCTGACCGCCGTGCTGCTGGCCGGCATCTCGGCGATGTCCGTCGCCTCGGCCAACGCCGGCGGCACCGTCAACACCAACGGCACCCCACTCAACGTCCGGGCCACTCCGAGCACCGGCGGCACCGTCGTCGGCTCGCTGGCCGACGGAGCCAGCATCTCGATCGATTGCCAGACCTACGGCAACACCGTCTCCGGCACCTACGGCACCTCCGACATCTGGGATCACGTGCCGGCCAAGGGCGGCTACGTCAGCGACACCTACGTCTACACCGGCTCGGACACCATGGTCGCGCCGCTGTGCAGCGGGACTACCACCAAGACCTGCAAGAGCAGCTTCGGCGATCCGAACACCTGCGCGCAGGCTGTCACCTGGGCCAAGAACCACGAGACCACCAGCTACCACTCCGACTACGCCGGACGCTGCGACCACGTGATGGCGCTGGCCTATGGCTGGTCAGCCAGCGGGTCGACCACCGCGCACGCGCACTGGCTGGCGATTCCGGGCGCTGACAAGTACCCGGGCGACAGCAACGTGCCGGCCGGTGGCCTGGCCTTCTTCTCCGGCGGCTCGTCCGGCGCCGGGCACGTGATGATCTCCATCGGCGGCGGCAACTTCGTGTCCACCGACATCCACGGCTCGGGCACCTTCACGGTGACCACGATCGCGGAGATCAAGAGCAAGTGGGGTGAGACCTACAGCGGCTGGGCGCAGCCCTGGTTCCAGATCAACCACTGATCCCGCTGGCCGCCGCGGTTGGACCTAGTCGGTCGGCAGCGGCGGAGTGGGTCCCACCGGGTCGGAGCCGGGCAAGCCCGGTTCCGGCCGGTCGGGAGGTGGGCCCACCGGATCCGGATGGCCGGGGCCCGGTGTGCCAGGCCCCGGTCCGGGCTGCGGCTCGCCGGGGCCGGGCTGCGGGGACACCGGTTCCGGCTCCGGCGAGATCGGCGGAATCGTCGGCCCCGGATTGACCGGCGGGACGGTAGGGCTGGGCTGGATCGGTTCCACCATGCGAGCCTCCGAAAGATCAGCTTCTCGGCCACCTTCGACCGTACTCGCCGGTTCCGCCTTGGCAATCTGGCTCGATTGCGACTGCCCGATCGGCGGGTGTCCTCACGCGGCCCGACCTGCGCGAAGGCCTGCGCGGGCGGGCTAACGCTGCCCGACCTGCTCGATGAATTCGGCCACCGCGGCGGCCACCACGTCCGGCCGGCTCACCGGCAACCAGTGGCCGGCGTCCACCGTTCGGACCGAAAGCTGCCGGACGTAGCGGGCCGGGGCGGCCAACTGCAGTTCGGGGCCGACGAAACGGTCCCTGGTCGGTGCCAGCACCTGAACCGGCACCTCGATCTGGCCCGGTCGGCCGGGGCGCCGGCCCCGCAGGTTGGCGCGATAGAGCTCCAGGCCGTGCAGCTTGTCCGGCAGGGCATGGGGCGAGGCGCTGCCGTCCGGTCGCCGGCCGAGCAGCCGGTCGAGCAGCCCGGTTCGCCAGGCCAGCTCGGGCAGCACCGGCAGCAGGAAGAATGGGATGTAGGCCGAGTGCGCGAGCTGTCGCAGCACGGACGCCGGCCGGCCGCCGGTCAGCTGGCCGAGCAGCCAGGGCCGGACCTGGTCCAGGCTCGGCCCCGAGATCGAGGTGAAGCTGGCGATCCGACCGGCCAGTCGGGGGCTGGTCAGGAAGTACCAGCCCTGCACCGAGCCCCAGTCGTGGCCGAGCAGGTGCACCGGCCGATCCGGCGCGGTCGCGTCCAGCACCGCGCGGGCATCCTCGGCCAGCTGTTCGAGCCGGTAGCCGGCGCGGCCGGCGGGCGCCGTGGACCGGCCCATGCCGCGCACGTCATAGCGGATCACCCGGTGGCCGGCCGCCAGCAGGGCGACGACGGGGTCCCACATCGCGGCGTTGTCCGGGTAGCCGTGCACCGCGAGCACCGTGCTCGCCGCCTCGGGATCGCCATCGGCGTAGACCGCCAGCCGTACGCCGTCGCTGGCGAGGACGGTATCGGGCGTGCCGCTCACCGGCCGGGCCGCCGGGACGGGCGCCGGGCCGGGCAGCATGCTGTGCGAACTCTGAAGGTGATAGCTCCTCCACAACGGGCCACCGAGGTCTACATTGCATAAGTGTGAAGTACGGCGGCAAAGCCGATGCCGCCGGCGTCTGTGCCGTGCGTGACATGCCGGACTAACGGGCGCAGACGCTGGGCACCATGATCAACGAAGGCTGATGGCTCGGCGTAGCGGCCGGTCGCCGGCCGAGCATGGCGGAACATGGCGTGCGGGACGGACTTGGTTCCTCGGGGGAGGTTCTCACTACGGCCAGATGAAATGCTTCATCGTCCGGCCTCCTTCCTAGGCCAGAGCCGGTCGGCCGCCGCTGACCAGCTCAGTGGTGCACCTAGAGCGGTACCTCCTGGTGTCCGGCTCGTTAGGCATGTATCAGGAGGGCGGTTTCCCGCTCCTCCGGTTGAACACCCATCTAGTGACAGGAGTTCCTAACAGGTCAATTCGCTCATATCTATCCAGCGCCCGGCGGACGAGAGTTACTGTGACGCTCTCGTGAGTAGTCGCGAGGGCGCTATCGGTGCATACTCTCATCCAAAGTCGCGCCGGTACAGAACTATCCCACTTGTCCCCCTTTCATCAGCTTGCGGAGAGATCAGTCGAGGCGATGTCTGACGGCAGATCAGTCGAGGCGATGTCCGACGGCACCGTGACTCCAGCCTCGACGCATCGGCGGATCCCCTTGCGCTGGCTGCGTAACTGGAAACTCTGGGACGTGCCGCGCAGCGCCCGCGGGCTGATCCTGGTGGTGGAACTAGCCAGCATCGTGGGGCTCGCCGTAGCTGCGACCGGATTCCACGTGGATGGCACCGCGATCAGCCGCTGGCTGCTCATCGCGGGGCTGAGCGTGCTGCATGCCGAGGCCACCGCCCGGGTGGAGCGGATGCGGCTGTACCTGACCACCAGCGCGCACGTCACGATGACCTCGGTGTGGGCGTTCAGCGCGGTGCTGGCCCTGCCGAGCAGCTACGCGGCCAGCCTGGTCGCGGTGCTGTTCTGCTTCCTGAGTTGGCAACGCAGCCGGCAGCACACGATGACCCCGCACCGGGACATCTTCAACGGCGCGGTCGCCGTGCTGGCCGCGCTGCTGGCCAGCGGCATCCACGGCTGGCTGCTCGATCGACTGCCCTCGATGAACGCCGGTGGCGCGCACGCGATGGCCGCCCTGGCCGCCCTGATCCTGTACTTCGGCATCAACAGCGTGCTGATCCTTACCGCCATGTACCTGGCGGTGGGTCCGGTGCCGCTGCGCGAGCTGCTGCCCGACCGGGAGGAGATCGCGCTGGAGCTGGGCACCCTGGTGCTTGGCCTGCTCACCGCGCAGCTGCTGATGAGCGTTGCCTGGCTGACCCCGCTGGTGCTGATCCTGATGGTGCTGCTGCAGCGCAGCTCACTGGTCGCCCAGCTGGAGGTGGCCGCGGCGACCGACACCAAGACCGGGCTGCTGAACGCCTCGGCGTGGCAGGAGCTGGCCCAGCGCGAACTGGTCCGCTCCCAGCACATCGCCTCACCGTGCGCGCTGCTGCTGCTGGACCTCGACCACTTCAAGCGGGTGAACGACACCCTCGGCCACCTGGCCGGTGACGCCGCGCTGCGGCTGATCGGCGACGCGCTCAAGCGCGAGCTGCGCGGCTACGACGCGGTGGCCCGGTTCGGCGGCGAGGAGTTCGTCGTCTTCCTCAACGACCTCAACCTGGAGGAGGCGGTGATCGTCGCCGAGCGGACCCTGGCCAGGGTTCGCGGGCTGGTGATCACCGGACAGTCCTCGGACGGTGAGAACCTCACCCTCACCGCGTCCATCGGGCTGGCCGTCTATCCGCAGCACGGCCAGGAACTGACCGATCTGCTGGAGGCAGCCGACCTCGCCCTGTACGCGGCGAAGCGGGCCGGCCGGGATCGGGTCGGGCTGCCGCCACGGGCCCGCTCGGCCGCCCATCCGGCCTGACCGCCGCTCCTCCGGCTCCAACCGCCGGCCTGCCGAACCTGGCGCGGCTCCTCCGGTCCGACCGGGACCGATGCCTGAGCAATGCTGTAGAAAGGCACAGGGGCTACACAGATTCGCATCGCAAGGTGGTGGCATGTCCTCGAGCGACTACCCGCACGGCGGCACCGGCTCAGCCCCCGACGAGCCGCGCCCGGACCGGGCAGCCGGCCCCGCCGAGAATCCGGATGACCGGCAGAGCACGGTGCCGTCACAGCAGGCCGGCGACACCCGCGACTACCAGCCGGTGCGGCCGGATGAGCCGGGTTACTCCCCTGGCCAGTCGAGCTACGGCTCCGGCCAACCGAGCTATGGCTCCGGTCAACCGAGCTATGGCTCCGGTCAGTCGGGTTACGCCGCCGGCCAACCGAGCTATGGCTCCGGTCAGTCGGGTTACGCCGCCGGCCAGCCGGGTTACTCATCGGGCCAGCCGGGGCAGGGCTACCAGCCGTCCACTGCCAGCCACCCGCCCACCGCGCCGTACCAACCGACCGGCTGGCAGCACGGCGGCTACCCGCCGAGTTCGGCCGGCTATCCCGCGGGCAGCTGGGAATCCCAGCCCGGCTACCCACCGGCGGAGCCGGCCAGCGCGCCGACCCGGGTCCGGCGCCGGCCCCTGGTGATCCTGGCCCTGGTCGCGGCATTGCTCGGCGGTGGAGTGGGCGGCGCCATCGTCGCACTCGCCGACGGCTCGAACGGCCACAGCGTGAACACCGGGCTGCGGATCACCAACTCCACCGGGGCGCCGGCAGCCAACCTGGACGGCACGATCAGCGCCGCGGCCGCCAAGATCCGGCCCAGCGTGGTGACCATCAACGTCACCGGCCAGCAGGAGGCGGGCACCGGCTCCGGGGTGATCATCCGCAACGACGGAACCATCCTCACCAACGACCACGTGGTGGACATCGCCAACGGCGCCGGCGACATCCAGGTGGTGCTGTCCGACGGTCGCACCGCGACGGCCAAGATTCTCGGCCGGGACACCTCCGACGACCTGGCCGTGGTCAAGGTGGACGGGCTGACCAACCTCACCGCGGCCACCTTCGCCAAGTCGTCCTCGCTGAAGGTGGGCCAGACCGTGGTGGCGGTCGGCGCCCCGCTCGGCCTGTCCGACACGGTGACCAGCGGCATCGTGAGCACGCTGGCCCGTCCGGTGCGCGCCGGTGACAACGACCAGGCGGTGTTCAACGCGGTGCAGACCGACGCGGCCATCAACCCCGGCAACTCCGGCGGTCCGCTGGTCGACCTGAACGGCTCGGTGGTCGGCATCAACGCCGCCATCGCCAGCAACGAATCCGGCGGCGGCCTGCAGATCCCCGGCCAGCAGACTCAGTCCGGCAACATCGGCATCGGCTTCGCGATCCCGTCCGACGAGGCCAGCCGGATCGCCAGCGAGTTGATCGCCACCGGCAAGGCCACCCACGCGGTGCTCGGCGTGCAGGTGCAGAACACCACCAGCGGCACCGGCCAGGCGGGGGTCACGCTGCACGACGTCACGGCCGGCGGGGTGGCCGACAAGGCGGGGTTGAAGGCCGGTGACCTGATCACCAGGCTGGGCGACCAGCAGGTCAGCACCGCCGACGCGCTGATCGCCGCGGTGCGCAGCCACGCCCCTGGTGAGCAGGTCGCGGTGGCCTATACCCGGGGCGGCAAGAGCAACACCATCGCCGTCACGCTGGGGTCCTCCGACAGTTGAGCCGGCCACAACTACACAACTGCCCGCCTGTTACTTCCCCCTGAACAGGATCGGGCTTCGAAAAGCAGCCGGGTTGCGGATTCCGCGACCCGGCTGCGACCACTCCGGGCCGTCCGCGCAGCCGTCCTGCCCGATCGGCAGCTCGACGCCGTGCCAGCTCTGCTACCCGCGGGTAACCTCACCGGCATGGCCACCCACCAGGTGTTCAACGTGCCCCCGCCGTGGGTCGGCGTGAACCTCTTCTCCGACGACCGGGCGCTGACCGATGCGGTGCAGGCCGTCGGGGTCGAGCCGGCCGACCTGGACGGGCTGGGCCGGCTCGGCGAGCTGGCCGGCGCCCCGCAGGCCCAGGACTGGGGCAGGCTGGCCAACGCGGTACCTCCCGTCCTGCGCACCCACGACCGCTACGGGCGACGCATCGACGAGGTGGAGTTCCATCCGGCCTGGCACGAGCTGATGACCGTCGCGGTCGGCAACGGGCTGCAGGCAGCACCCTGGGCGCCGGACGCCGGCAAGCACGCCCACCTGGCCCGGGCAGCCGGCTTCTACGTGTGGAGCCAGGTGGAGCAGGGACACCTGTGCCCGATCTCGATGAGCTACTCGGTGCTGCCGGCGCTGCGGCACAGCCCGGAGTTGGCCGCCCGGTACGAGCCGGGATTGCTGTCGCGGGCCTACGACTTCGGCCTGCGTCCGCCGGACGGCAAGCGCGGGCTGCTGGCCGGCATGGCGATGACCGAGAAGCAGGGCGGCTCGGACGTGCGGGCCAACACCACCCGGGCCGAGCCCGTCGGCGACGGCAGCTACCGGCTGACCGGCCACAAGTGGTTCTGCTCGGCGCCCATGTGCGACCTGTTCCTGGTGCTGGCCCAGGCCGAGGAAGGTCTGAGCTGCTTCGCCGTGCCGCGGGTGCTGCCGGACGGCACCGGCAACCCGTTCGCGCTGCAGCGGCTGAAAGACAAGCTCGGCAACCGGTCCAACGCCTCCTCGGAGGTGGAGTTCGACGGCACCCTGGGCTGGCTGGTCGGCCAGCCGGGCCGCGGCGTCCGGACCATCATCGACATGGTCACGATGACCCGGCTGGACTGCGTGATCGGCTCGGCCGCCGGCCAGCGGGCCGCGCTCACCCACGCTCTGCACCACGTCGGCGGCCGGTCGGCGTTCGGCGCCAGGCTGATCGACCAGCCGCTGATGCGCCAGGTGCTGGCCGAGCTGGCGGTGGAGTGCGACGCCGCCCTGCAGCTTGCCGTCCGGCTGGCTGACGCGGTGGACCGGGCCGAGACAGACCTGCTGCGGATCGGGGTGGCGGCGGCGAAGTTCTGGGTGTGCAAGCGCACCTCGGCGGTGATCGGGGAGGCCCTCGAGTGCCTCGGCGGAGCCGGCTACGTCGAGGAGTCGCCGCTGCCGCGCTACTTCCGGGAGTCGCCGCTGAACTCGATCTGGGAGGGCTCGGGCAACGTGATCGCGCTGGACGTGCTGCGCGCGCTCGGCCGCGAGCCGGCCGCGATCGAGGCGCTGACCGCCGAGCTCGCCGGCACCGCCGGCGCCGACCCCCGGCTGGATGGGGCGGTGCGCACGCTCACCGACCGGCTCCGCGCCGCCGCGGCGGATCCGCCGGCCGCGGCCGGCCGGGCCCGGACGCTGACCGGGCTGCTGGCCCGCACCCTGCAGGCCAGCCTGCTGGTCCGTTCCGCCGAGGGAAGTGGCCGCGGCGCGCTGGCCGAGGCGTTCCTGGCCGGCCAGCTGGCCGAGCAGCCGCCCGCCGTGTTCGGTGCCGGACCGGCGCTCCCCGACGCCCGCCGCATCCTCGACTACGCCGAGGTGGCGGCCAGCGGGTAACGATCCGATCACGGCCGTGCTGCTGGCCGGCCGCCTCGCCGAGTAACTGGCGAGTGGCCGAAACCGGACGCAGGGAGTGAGCGATGCGGCATGCCGCGGTTCGCCGAGCCGCCCTGCTGCTCGTGCTAGCCGTTCCGCTCGGCCTCTGCCTGACGGCGAGCCACCTGGCCGAGGCGAACCCGACCCCGGCCACCGGTAGCCGGCCGACCACCGAACAGGACGGCTACTACTGGCTCGACTACTTCCGGACGCTCGGCGGCCTCAGCCCGCTCAGCCGCGATCCCGGCATCGAGGCGCAGGAGGCGCGCCACGTCCGGTACCTGGCCGACCATGCGCTGGGCTGCGAGATCGACGTGCACACCGAGTTGACCGGCAGGCAGGCCGGCTGCGGCGCCAACCCGTACGCCACCGCCGCCGGCGAGGCGGCCGCCCGCAACAGCGACATCACCCGGATGAATGCCGACGTGCCGGACCGGGTCGCCGTGCGGAACTGGTTCGTCGCCGGCTTCCACGCCCTCACCCTGCTCGAACCCCGGCTGCGCAGCACCGGCTACGCCGCGTACTACACCGCGCGGCCGGCTGGCGCCGGCGCAATCCCGTACCAGTTCACCGCGGCGGTCAACGTCTACCGGGGACGTACCGGCAGTTACTCAGGCCGGCGATTGACCTTTCCGGCCTCCGGCACCACCAGTCCGCTGCTGGCGTACCGGGTCGGGTCGGAGTTCCCCGAACCGTTCCGATCCACCCGGCCGACCGCGCCGTGCCATTCCTGGGCGGACCGCACGGTGGTGTCCGCCCCGATCATCGTGCAGTGGCCGGTCGCCAGCCGGCCGGTACAAGCGCCGGCAGCCATCGTGGACCTCACCAGCAACCGTTCGCTGCCGACCTGCGCGCTCACCGCCGACCAATACCCGTCCAGTTCGCTGGCAAGCACCCTGCTGCTCGGCACCAACCGCGTCACCCGGGCCGCGCTGTACTACGCCAATACGCCGTTCCAGCCGGGACATCGCTACCGACTGCTGATCGGCTCGGACGTGGTCACCGAGTTCGGCACGTCCTCGCACTAGCGCTCAGCTCAGCCGGCACGCCGGCGACGCCGGGCCCGGGCGGCCGGGCTGTCCTCCGACTCCTCGGTCGCTGCCGGACTCTCGGACGTACCTTCCGAGGTAGCGTCCGTGCCTGCCTGGTCGTCGAGGGGCTGCTCCGCCTGCTCGTCCTCCCCAGGCTGGGACTCGTCCTCCCGGGGCTGGCCGGTCAGCCGCACCTTGCCGGATTCCAGGTCGATTCGCTTGCCGCCGGAGGAGTCGCCGACCTCCTCGCGGGTCGACTGCAGCCGGCGCTTCTCCTCGTCCATGTGGCGCTTGCCCGGATTGAAGAGAGTGTCGATGCCCCACTGCGTCATGCCACCAGGGTACGACTCGCCACATTCACCGGCGAGCGATGACGGACCGGATCGTCACACCGCCGGCACTGCCCATCGAGGCGCCACCGACCTACGCTGAAGGCATGAGATTCCTGCGCCCGAACACCGACCTGCCGACCGCCGAGACCGCGCTGCGCGGCCGGGACGGTTATTCCTACTCGGTGCCGGAGAACCACTACGTCACCGGCCGGCGGATCCGCGAACCGTTCGAACGGGACGGGTTGCAGACGGCCGTCTTCGGCATGGGCTGCTTCTGGGGCGCGGAGAAGGACTTCTGGCAGCACGACACCGTCTGGTCCACCGCGGTCGGCTACGCCGGCGGGATCACCGCGTACCCGACGTATGAACAGACCTGCACCGGGCGGACCGGGCACGCCGAGGTGGTCCGGGTGATCTTCGACCCGGCCGAGATCAGCTACGCCGAACTGCTGAGCATCTTCTTCGAGAACCACGACCCGACGCAGGGCATGCGTCAGGGCAACGACATCGGCAGCCAGTACCGGTCGGCGATCTACTACGCCAACGAGGAGCAGCGGACCCAGGCGGAGGCGGCGGCGGAGGCCTTCGGCAAGCGGCTGGCCGATGCCGGCTACGGCTCGATCACCACCGAGATCGCACCGCTGGGCGAGTTCTACTACGCCGAGGGCTACCACCAGCAGTACCTGGCCAAGAACCCGAACGGCTACTGCCCGGTGCTGGCGACCGGCGTGAGCTGCCCGGTCGGGCTGTTCAGCCCGCAATCCTGAGCAGCGCCCGGCCGCCGGGCGATTTCGACCTGGCGCTGCTGCGGCGCCGGCCGGACGTCGAGGCGCCGAACCTGCACGCCGTTGACGCCACCGACCGGCTGCTGCTCGATACCGCCGCGCCGGCGCTGGACGGCCTGGCCGACGGCGGCCTGGTGGTGGTCGGTGATCGGCACGGCGCGCTGACCCTGGGTGCGGCCGGCCGGTTCGGCTGTGCCGGGATCCGCTGCCACACCGACTCCCTGACCGGTGAACTGGCCCGGGCCCGGAATGCCGAGCGGTTCGGCATGGCCGGCAGCTATGCCGACTGCCCGCTGTCAGCCGAGCTGTTCGCCGGGGCGCGGCTGGTGTTGCTGCAGGCGCCGAAGAGCCTGGACGAACTGACCGAGTGGGCCAGCCTGATCGCCGCGCATGCCGAGCGGTCGGTGCGGGTCTTGCTGGGTGGCCGGGTCAAGTACCTGACCCACGCGATGAACGACGTGCTCGGGCTCGCGTTCGAGTCGGTCAGCGCCGGGCTGGCCCGGCAGAAGTCGCGGGTGATCACGGCGCACGGGCCGCGGCCGGACGCCGTGCTGCCGGCTTTCCCCGGCCGGGAATGGCATCCCGACCTCCGAAGCTGGGTGTGCGCGCACGGCGGTGCGTTCGCCGGAACCCGGATCGACATCGGCACCCGACGGTTGCTGGGTGTTCTCACCGAACTGCCGGACGTCGAGACGGCCATCGATCTCGGCTGCGGCACCGGAGTGCTGGCGGTTGCCCTGGCGCGGCGCGGGATCCGGGTGCTGGCCAGCGATGCTTCGGCGGCCGCCGTCCGGTCGTGTGCGGCGACCGTGCAGGCCAACGGGCTGGCAGATCTGGTCACCGTCCAGCGCGACGATGCGCTGGCTTCGGTTGCCGCGGCCAGCGCCCCGCTGATCGTCTGCAATCCGCCTTTTCACCTCGGCGGCGCCGTGCACGCCGGGGCGGCGATCCGGCTGTTCGAGGCGGCCGGGCGGGTGCTGGCACCGGGTGGTGAGCTGTGGACGGTCTTCAACAGCCACCTGGACTACCGCCCGGCGCTGCGCCGGCTGATCGGCCCGACCAGGGTCGTGCACCGCGACCCCAAGTTCATCGTCACGGCATCGAGAAAGCCCTAACCTTCCGGGAAGTGGAGCGATTTCGCGGCTGGATCGCCATAACGCTCCACCTGCTGACCGTGAGGCCGACCAGCTCAAGTTCACCGTTGCCGCGTCGATCAAGCCTTGACATCGCTTTGTGCGTGAACACAGGTCGGAAACGGGGCACGGTGAGCATCTCCTCCATCGCGGAAGAGACCGCGCTGCGCTTGACGCCGGCGGCACCGGCCGAGGCCGGCGGGGTCAGCCCGAGCCCGCTGGCGCAGCTGGTCAAGTACATCCCGACCGAGACGATCACCCTGTACGTGGCCGTTCAAGCCGCGCTGGGGGATCTGGTTGCTCCGAAGGGAAAGTCGATCGCCGACGCCGATTTCGCCAGCCGCTGGACCTGGATGTGGATCATGTTCGCGATCACCGTGGTACTCACCACCGCGCTCAGCTACCGGAGCCAGAAGAACGCGAACGAGGCCGCGCCGTTCCGGATGCCGTACTTCGACGTGCTGGCGGCCGGCTCTGCCTTCCTGGTGTGGGCCCTGTCGTTGCCGAGCACGCCGCTGCGCGACTTCAGCGGTTACAACTACAACGCCTGGGACACCGTGATCATCCTCGGCGGCACGGTCGCCATCGCGACCGCGGCCTACGTACTGGGCAAGAACGTCTCGTGGCAGAAGGTCGTCGACAGCTGAGCGATCAACACGACCGGTGCAGCAAGGCCTTGGCGAAGCCGCCGGTCTGGTAGGCGAACTGGTACAGCCAGTCGCCCACCGACATGTCGCTGGTGGTGGACACCACCCGCACCGTGCCGGGCATGCACCGGCGAACGATCAGCCGGGCCCGCGACACGTGGTACTTCGAGGTCACCACCAGCACCGACCTCCAGTGGTGCGCGCGGGCCAGCGAGCCGATCTCCTCGGCCTCACCACGGGTGGTCGTCGGCTTCGGCTCGAAGCAGATCACCTGGTAGGCCGGGTTGTCGTTGGCGCAGGCCGGAATCCGCTGTCGTCCCTTGGCCCAGCCGATCGAGATCACCACGGTGCCGGCATAGTGCTGGCCGGCCAGCCGGAGTGCCTCGTCCAGCCGGCCGTCCACCAGTGGCGGTCCGAGCACCAGGATGGCGTCACTGCGCGTCGGTGAGTTCACCGAGGGCTCGGCCACCACCAGGAAGCAGGCCGCCAACCAGAGCAGCAGCAAGGCCAGCACGACCTTGACCAGCATCCGGAGCGGCCGGAACCGCGAGCGACGTTGCGACCGGGACCGGGAGCGACGTTGCGCGCTGGAACGCCGACCCACCAACCGCCTCAGCCGCACCCCCGTCACCGGCTCAGCCTAGCCAGGTCGCACCCCGCGGCCGGCGAGCCGCGACTACCCTGATAGCCGTGCCGGAACTACCGGAAGTCGAAGCGCTGGCGGCCTTCCTGCGCGAGCGCGCGGTCGGGCGCATCGTCGTCCGCTCGGACATCGCCGCGATCAGCGCCGTGAAGACGTTCGATCCGCCGCTGACGGCCATCAACGGCCTCACCGTCACCGGCGCCGGCCGCTATGGCAAGTTCCTCGACCTGGAGATCGACGGCCTGCACCTGATCACCCACCTGTCCCGCGGTGGCTGGCTGCAGTGGCGGGAGAACCTGGCGGCGGCCCCGCCCAAGCCCGGCCGTGGACCGCTGGCGTTCCGGTTGCACCTCGCGCCGGGTCCCGACGAACCGGATTCCGACGGCACCAGCGGCTTCGACCTGACCGAGGCGGGCACCCAGAAGCGGCTCGCGGTCTACCTGGTCCGCAGCCCGTTCGACGTGCCCGGCATCGGCCGGCTGGGTCCGGACGCGCTGCAGGTCAGCCTGCCCGACTTCGCCGGCCTGCTCGCCGCCAACCGCGCCCAGTTGAAGGGCGTGCTGACCAGCCAGTCGGTGCTGGCCGGCATCGGCAACGCCTACTCCGACGAGATCCTGCACGCGGCCCGGCTGTCACCCTTCGCCATCGCCTCCCGGCTCAATGAGGCGCAGGTCAGCACGCTGTACGCCGCGATGCGGCAGACCCTCACCGACGCGGTGCGACGTTCGGTGGGCCAGAAGGCAGCCACCCTGAAGTCGGAGAAGCGCAGCGGCTTGGCGGTGCACGCCCGTACCGGGCTGCCCTGTCCGGTATGCGGCGACACGGTGCGCGAAGTGTCCTTCGCGGATAAGTCACTTCAGTACTGTCCGACCTGTCAGACTGGCGGCAAGAACCTGGCCGATCGGCGACTGTCCAGGCTGGTCAAGTAATCCATCACGCGCTAATGGGGCAGACTACAAGAATGACGACTTTCGGACTGGACGAAACGTCCAGTGACGAGCCGCCGAGTATCGCTCGGGACGACATCCAGGCCGGCCAACCGATCCTGGACGTCCGCGAGGACTCCGAATGGGTGGCCGGGCACATCGAGGGCGCGGTGCACGTGCCGCTGGACCGGCTGCCGAACCGGATGCTGCACGAACCGGGTGAGCTGCTCGCCGATCAACCCCTGGTGGTCACCTGCAAAGGTGGTGGCCGGGCTCGCCGAGCGGTCAGCTGGCTGAACCGCAACGGTTTCGACGCGGTGGTGCTGGCCGAGGGGATGCGCGGCTGGCATGCCGCCGGCTGGCCCATGATCAGCGAAACCGGCGAAGAGCCGACCCTGGTCTAGGCAGCACCCAAGTGGCTCGTCCACGTCTCAAACACCGCACCCACGCGCCGTTGCCGCCCTGCGAGCGGCCGCTGGTGATCGCGCACCGGGGTGCCTCCTACGAGGTCGCCGAACACACCCTGCCGGCCTACCTGTCGGCCATCGACAACGGTGCCGACGGCCTGGAGTGCGACGTCCGGCTCACCCGGGACGGGCACCTGGTCTGTGTGCACGACCGGACGGTCAACCGCACCTCCAACGGCAGCGGCATCGTCAGCGAGTACGACCTGTCCGCGCTGCGCGAGCTGGACTTCCAGTCCTGGCGCGACAACCTGCCGGACTCAGCCGACCAGCTGCGCTCAACCGATCCGCGTCGCAATGACTCGCCCTACCTGGCCGGCGTGGCACCGGACCGGCTGGCTGCCGACAGCTCGCGGGTGCTCACCCTGGAGACGCTGCTGGGCGTGGTCGCCGACGCCGGCCGGCCGGTCCGGCTGCTCATCGAGACCAAGCACCCGACCCGCTACGGCGGCCTGGTGGAGAAGGAGCTGGTGCGGCTGCTGCAGCGCTTCGGCTGGGCACCGCCACCGGGCACCGCCGACCGCAACCCCTCACCGGTGACCATCATGAGCTTCGCCCAGATCGCGCTGCGCCGGGTCCGGCTGCTCGCACCCTCGGTGCCGCTGGTGTTGCTGCTGCTGCGGGAGACGCCGTTCCGCCGGGACGGTTCGTTGCCCACCGGAGTGCGCACCGCCGGGCCGGGACTGGGCGTGCTGCGCGAGGATCCTGGCTACGTGGAACGGGTGCACGCGGCCGGCAACCGGGTTTTCTGCTGGACGGTGGACAAGCCGGCCGACGTGGAGCTGGTCAGCGGCCTGGGCATCGACGCGATCATCACCAACCGGCCCCGCGAGGTTCGACAGCAGCTCGGATACAACCCATAGCCAACCGTGATCGCCTCGTTGTATGGCCCGGTTTACGCCATCACCGATACGGGTACAACGATCTGTGACGATTGCGTCGGCAGGCTGAAACAACAGCGTGAAGCCGAGGGGGGAACTGGTGGCAATTCTGTCGGTCCGGCACGCGCCGGCCAGTGCGGCCACCGCCCGCTGGAGCGTGGCGGACGCCTTGCAGAAGGCCGGTTTGACCGCGGACCAGGCCTTTGACGCAGCGCTCATCGCCAGCGAGCTGGTGGGCAACGCGGTCCGGCACGGACGCCCGCTCCCTGCCGGTGACATCTCCGTCGAGTGGACCCTGTCCTCCGACAGCTACTACATAGCGGTGACCGACGGCGGCAACAGCTCCGCGGTGGAACCCAAGGACACCGACACCCACGCCATCAGCGGCCGCGGCCTGATGATCATCGCCGCGCTGTCGCGGGAGTGGGGGGTGATCAACAACGGCACCTCCACCACGGTGTGGGCACGGGCCGAGTTGACATCCGATGCGCTGCCCGGTCAGGACCTGCATTCCAGCAACCACGATCACCACTCCAGCAGCCAGGGCGCGCATTCCAGCAGCCAGAACCTGCGCTCCGACGGTCGAGCCCTGCGCTCCGGCAACCGCAACCGGTGGTCCAGCGGCCAGGCCCTGCAACCGAGTGGCTTCGCCTGATCAGGCTGATCAGGACGACGGCAGCGTGATCAGGCAGGCAGGCTGATCAGGACGCCGGCAGGCTGCGCATCACCCGCAGCGCCACCGACAGGGTGGCCAGATCCACCGTCTCCCGCGACAGCGCCTCGGCGAAGGTGGACCGAGCCCGCTCCACCCGCTCGGGGTTCTGCTGCGCCCACTGGGCCATCCGCTCGGTGGCCAGCATCGACGGGTCGGTGCTCTTGCAGACCGCGATGGTGACAGCCGCCAGCGCGGCGTACACGTCGTGCCGCATCGCCGCCCGGGCCAGCGCCGACCACCGGTCGTCGCGGGGCAGGTTGGTGATCGCGGTGAGCATGTCGTCCACCGACAGCTGCTCGGACAGCGCGAAGTGCAGGTCGGCGATCTCGGCCGGGTCGACCTCGACGCTGGCGGCGATCTCCACCACGTCGAGCAGCAGGAAGGACGACAGCAGCTGGGTGATCCGCATCGCCAGCTCCCGCGGCAGGCCGTGCCCGATCAGCCGGTCGATGTCGGCGTAGAAGTTCTCCCGCTCCCGCCCGCGCAGCAGATCCGGAACCTTCGGGGCCAGCGCGTCGACGGTCGGCTTGAACCGGTCGATCTCGGTCGCCACATCGCTGATCGGGAACCGGACGTCCACCAGCCAGCGCACCGCCCGGTCGATGGTGCGCCGGATCTCGCGGTAACCGACGTGCTGGGCATTGGTCGGCACCTGGTTGTCCAGCGCCTCCAGGTCCGTCCAGATGCCCTCCAGCGAGAACACCTCGCGCACCACGGCGTAGGCCTTGCTGACCTGCGCCACGTCCACGCCGGTCTCTTCCTGCGCCCGGAAGACGAACGTGATGCCGCCGTGGTTGACCATGTCGTTCACCACCCGGGTGGTGATGATCTCCCGGTGCAGCGGGTGCGCGGCCAGGTCGTCGGCGAACTTCTCGGCGATCGGGTGCGGGAAGTAGTTGCGCAGCACCCGCTGGAACCAGGGCTCGTCCGGCAGCGTCGAGCTGTCGATCCGCTCGGACAGGGCGATCTTGACGTACGCGGCCAGCACCGCCAATTCCGGCGAGGTCAGCCCGGCGTGCTCGGCCTCGCGGGCGGCCAGCTCCTTGTCGGTCGGCAGGAATTCGATCTGCCGGTCCAGCAGCCCCGCCTTCTCCATCTGCGCGATCAGCCGGCGGTGCACCGAGACCAGTGCCCGGCTGCCGTGCCGGGCCACTCCGAGCAGCACGTTCTGCTGGTAGTTGTCGGCCAGCACCAGCTGGGCCACCTCGTCGGTGACCGAGGCGAGCAGCTTGTTGCGCTGCGCGGTGTCGATCAGGCCGGAGCGGACGGCCGAGTCGAGCAGGATCTTGATGTTCACCTCGTGGTCGGAGGTGTCCACGCCGGCCGAGTTGTCGATCGCGTCGGTGTTCACCCGGCCGCCGTTGCGTGCGTACTCGATCCTGCCGCGCTGGGTCAGGCCGAGGTTGCCGCCCTCGCCGATGACCTTGGCCCGGATCTCGATGCCATCGGCCCGCAGCGCGTCGTTGGCCTTGTCACCGGCGTCCAGGTTGCTCTCGGTCGAGGCCTTGACGTAGGTGCCGATGCCACCGTTCCAGAGCAGGTCCACCGGCGCGATCAGGATGGCGTGGATCAGGTCGGCTGGCGACAGCGAACTCGTGCCGGCGGGCAGCCGCAGGCACTCGCGGATCTCCGGCGAGATCGGAATCGACTTCAGCGTGCGGCCGAACACCCCGCCGCCCTCGGAGATCAGCGCCGGGTCGTAGTCGGCCCAGCTGGAGCGGGGCAGGTCGAACAGTCGGCGCCGCTCGGCGTAGGAGGTGGCCGCGTCCGGGTTGGGGTCGAGGAAGATGTGCCGGTGGTCGAAGGCGGCCAGCAGCCGGATGTGCTCGGAGAGCAGCATGCCGTTGCCGAACACGTCGCCGGACATGTCACCGATGCCGACCACGGTGAAGTCGCTGCGCTGGGTGTCGATGCCGAGCTCGCGGAAGTGGTACTTCACCGACTCCCAGGCACCGCGGGCGGTGATGCCCATGGCCTTGTGGTCATAGCCCACCGAACCGCCAGAGGCGAACGCGTCACCGAGCCAGAAGCCGCGATCGACCGCGATCCGGTTGGCGATGTCGGAGAACGTCGCGGTGCCCTTGTCCGCGGCCACCACCAGGTAGGGATCGTCGCCGTCGTAGCAGCGGGTGGCCGGCGGCTTGACGATGCGCTGCCCCCCGGCGGCGTCCCGCTCGTAGTTGTCGGTCAGCTCCAGCAGCGAGGTGACGAAGATCTGGTAGCAGGCCACCCCCTCGGCCAGCCAGGCGTCCCGGTCCACCGCCGGGTCCGGCAGCGACTTGGCCACGAAGCCGCCCTTGGAGCCGACCGGCACGATGACGGTGTTCTTCACCATCTGGGCCTTGACCAGGCCGAGCACCTCGGTACGGAAATCCTCCCGCCGGTCCGACCAGCGCAGGCCGCCGCGTGCGACCGGGCCGAACCGCAGGTGCACGCCCTCCACCCGCGGTGAGTACACCCAGATCTCGAACTTCGGGCGCGGCTCGGGCAGGTCCTCGATCGAGCACGGATCGAGCTTGACCGCGAACGCGGCAGGTCCGACGCCGGGTGTGCCGTCCTCGCCGGCCGGTTCCCGCTGGAAGTAGTTGGTCCGCAGCGAGGCGGTGATCAGCCCCAGCAGCGAGCGCAGGATCCGGTCCTGATCGAGGCTGGACACCTCGGCCAGTTCGGTGTCGATGGCTGCCCGCAGGTCGGCCTGCCGGTGCTCGGAGTCCGACTCGGGCAGGTCCGGATCGAACCGGGACTCGAACAGGTCGATCAGCAGCTTCGCGATCCGGGTGTGCTGGCTCAGCGTCTGCTCGATGTAGCCCTGGCTGAAGGTGGTGCCGGCCTGCCGGAGGTACTTCGCGTACGCCCGCAGCACGCTCGCCTGCTGCCAGGTCAGGCCGGCCCGGACCACCAGCGCGTTGAAGCCGTCCTGCTCGACGCCACCGGCCCACAGCACCCGCAGGGTGTCCAGCACCGCGACCGAGCGCTCGGCGGAGAAGTCCACCCCCTCGCCCAGCTTCAGCCCGAAGTCGTATACCCAGGCCGCGGTGCCGTCGGTGCGCTCGATCTCGTAGGGGCGCTCATCGAGCACCTCGATGCCCATCCGCTCCAACATGGGCAGCGTCCGGCCGAGCGACAGCGGCGTGCCGGTGCGGTAGATCTTCAACCGGCGGTCGGCCTCGTCCTCGGCGGTCGGGGTGTAGACGTCGAAGCTCAGGCCGTCGTTGTCCGGCAGCTGTTCCAGCCGGCGCAGGTCCGACACCGCCGTGGAGGCGCCGAAGTCCTCCTTGTACGCCTCGGGGAACGCCCCGGCGTAGCGGCGTAGCACCCGCTCGCCCTCCTGCTCGCCGAGCCCGACGGTGAGCAGGTCGGCCAGGTCGTCGCTCCACCGGCGGGTCACCCGGGCCACCTCGGCCTCGACGCTGGCCCGGTCCGGGTTGGGCACCTCCTCGCCCGGCCGCAGCGCGATCAGGAACTGCATCCGGGCCATGTTCAGCTCGACGATCCGGTCGTCGCGGCCGATGATCCGGCCGGGCCAGTAGGACAGCACCACGTCGCGCACCCGGGCCCGGGTCTCCGGGCCGAACCGCTCGCTGGGGAAGTACACCAGCACGGTGACGAAGTCGCGGTTGAGGTGTACCCGGGCGAACACCCCGATGCCACGCCGCTCGGCCCGGTCCACCACCAGCTGGGCCAGCCGCAGCAGGTCCAGGGTCGGCGCCTCCAGCAACTCGTCGCGCGGCAGCGTGCGCAGCGCACCCAGCAGCTGCCGTCCGGTGTGGCTCTGCGCCCGGGCACCGGAGCGGTTCAGGATCTCCTCGATCCGGCGGCGGACCACCGGCACCCGGGCCACGGTGTCGTCCGACTCGTCGATGATCAGGCCGAGGAAGACGTGGATCCGGGCCTCGGAGTCACTCGAGCCGGGCGCGATCACGGTCACGCAGTCGTAGCGGGTGGACCGCCGGACGGTGGACACCATGGGGGACTTGAAGATCACCAGCGGCGCACCGGAGCGGTAGGCGGGCAGCAGCTCCAGCGGCGAGATGCTGGCATCGCCGCGCAGCACGCCCTGCTCGACCGCGGCCGCCGACCGGGTCGGGTTGGCCAGCTCGTTCGCCGAGTAGGCGGCGTGGCCCAGGATCATGAAGTTGCCGTCGGCCAGCCAGCGCAGCAACGCGGCCGCTTCGGCCGAGGTGTCCCGGTCGAACTCGCCGGGATCGGCGTCGATCCGGTCGGCCAGCTCGCGGATCAGCGCGTAGGTCTTGGGCGCGTCGGCGACCGCGTTGTGCACGTCGGTCAGCACCCGGCGCAGATCCTCGGCCACCACCGGATGCTCGGCCGCCGGGATCAGGTTGGTCTCGATGTGCATCCAGGATTCGGCGGTGGCCCCCGTCGGCACCTCGGCGGTGTCGGCCAGTTCGAGCAGCTGCACGATCCGGCCCTCAGGGTCCCGGCGCACCACGATCTGCGGATGCAGCAGGTGCTCGATCAGGTGCCCGGTGCGCTCCAGCTCGGCCCGTACCGAATCCACCAGGTACGGCGCGTCCTTGGTGGCCAGGTCGATCGCGGTGCGGTCGCCGTCCAGGTCATAGACCGACAGCACGATCTGCCCGACCTGCCGCCGCTCGCCGGCGCGGTAGGCCCGCAACGCGATCTCGTCCAGTTCCCGGGCCTGCCGGCCGGGCAGCTGGGTGGCGGCCCGCATCAGGTAGCGCCGCTGGAAGATCTCGTAGTCGGCAGGCAGCGCGCTCGCGCCGTCGGCGGTGTCGGATGCAGGCTCGGACAGGTCGGTCATCTGCTCAGTCACCTCGTTGTGACGCCATGTTTCGCCTGCGCGCTGGGCGGCAGGTGCTGCTCTCGCTCTGGACGAATGTTGCTCTGCTGTTGCGCTGCGCGACCACCCCGCCGTTGGAGCGGCCCCATCAGCTATCGAACCACAACCGTCCGGCCGGGCCGAAAAAGCTCCCACCGACACCAGCAGGCCGCTGCCAGCAGGCACCGAGCCGGATTCGAGCCGGCGCCGCGAGGGCGACGGATTTGGCACTATGAGCGCCATGGCCATGCCTGACTCCGCCAAGCCCCGCCCCGCCCCGACCTCGGCGTCCTACTCGATCACGGTGCGGGTGTACGCGCTGCCCGACTCGGCCGTGGTCGGCCGGCTGGCGACCGCGGTGTCCGAGGCCGGCGGCCTGGTCACCGCGGTGGACGTCTCGGAATCCCGGCACGACCGGATCACCATCGACGTGACCTGCTCGGCGGTGAACGGCGAGCACTCCGAGCAGATCGTGGCGGCGCTGCGCGAGTTGGCCGGCATCGAGGTGCACCGGGTGTCCGACCGAACCTTTCTGCTGCACCTGGGCGGCAAGATCTCGGTCGAGCCGAAGGTGCCGCTGCGCACCCGGGACGACCTGTCGATGGCCTACACCCCCGGAGTGGGACGGGTGTCGCTGGCGCTGGCCGAGCGGCCGGGCGACGTGGCCAAGCTGACCATCAAGGGCAACTCGGTGGCGGTGGTCACCGACGGCTCGGCGGTGCTCGGGCTGGGCAACATCGGACCCGGCGCCGCGCTGCCGGTGATGGAGGGCAAGGCCGCGCTGTTCAAGCGGTTTGCCAACATCGACGCCTGGCCGATCTGCCTGGACACCCAGGACGTGGACCAGATCGTGGCCACGGTGCGCAACATCGCCCCCGGTTTCGGCGGCATCAACCTGGAGGACATCTCCGCGCCGCGCTGCTTCGAGGTCGAGGCCCGGCTGCGCGAACTGCTCGACATCCCGGTGTTCCACGACGACCAGCACGGCACCGCCATCGTGGTGCTGGCGGCGCTGACCAACGCGCTGCGCTGCGTGCGCAAGGGGCTTGGCTCGGTCCGGGTGGTGGTGGCCGGCGGCGGCGCGGCCGGCACCGCCATCGTGGACCTGCTGCTGGCCGCCGGCGTCCGGCACGTGCTGGTGTGGGACCGGGAGGGCATCCTGTCGCCCAGCGACGCCAGCCTGAGTCCGGCCAAGCGGGCGCTGGCCGACAAGACCAACCCGGCCGAGACCACCGGCGACCTGCATGACGCGGTGCGCGGCGCCGACGTGTTCATCGGGGTGTCCGCACCCGGCGTGCTGGCGGCGGACTGGATCGCCGACATGGCCGAGGATCCGGTGGTCTTCGCGCTGGCCAACCCGGATCCGGAGACCGACGTCGAGGCAGCCCGGCAGTGGGCGACCATCCTGGCCACCGGACGGTCCGACTACCCGAACCAGATCAACAACGTGTTGGCCTTCCCCGGTGTCTTCCGTGGCCTGTTGGACGCGCAGGCCCGGCAGGTGACCACCGGGATGCTGCTGCGCGCGGCCGCCGCGCTGGCCGGCTGCGTCAGCGACAGCCAGTTGAATGCGGCCTACATCGTCCCGTCGGTGTTCGACCCTCAGGTGCCGACCGCCGTCGCGGCCGCTGTGGCAGAAGCTGCCAAACCGACGCAGCGAGTGGTCGGTGACCGGGGCCTGGAGTAGGGGGTGTTGACCGGGGGGTTGGACAATTGTCCCGAGGATCCAGTGGTCGGAAGGACAATCGCTATCACATCGGATACTCTGCCGATGACATCCGCGAAAGTGGTGTTGGCGAGGCAAAGAGGCTTGCCGTAGTCAGTTCCAGATCCAGTTCCGCATGACGTCACCTCCTCGACGTGGAATATCGTCAGGTGGGATGGAAGGCTAAGCAGTGCTTAAAAAGCTAACGAGGTGGCAAGTCTGGGAGATGCGGCGGCCTCTCCTGGCGCTGATCTTTAGCGTCAACGCTGCCGCGCTTATCTTGCCCTGCATTCGCCCCTCACAAATCACTATTTCGGATATTTGGCTTGCGGTGCTTCTTGCATCGCTGGGCACTGCTTACTCTCTGTATTCACTTCATTCCGAGGGCGCCCGGCACCTTCTCAATCGCCGTCGCATCGTCGCGGTCTCCGACATGCACGCCACCTGGGCGTTCCCGGCTGCCGTGCTGCTGCCGATGCCGCTGGCCGCCGCAGTCATCCTCACCGGCAGCATTGCTCAGTGGCCGGCGCACAATTTTGACCGCAAAGCGATGCTGCACCGGTATGTGTATAGCGAGGCGGTAACTATCCTAGCGGCGCTTGTTGCGCATGAAATTGTGCATACGCAGGGCCCATTTTCGTTACTGCTGGTAATCGCCGGACTGGGCTACATGCTCACCGGGCTGCTTTTCATCTGCCTGGTGATCGCATTCTCCGGAGCGATCGGCAAACTCCGGGATTTCAAGAATTTGGAAGGCCACCTGAACGAATTGATCACCCTGGCGGTGGGCATCGGCCTGGTAGTCATGGCCTCGCTGCACGTTCCGCTGCTGTGGCTGTCGCTGCCGGCAGTCATCGGCATCCAGCGCTTCGCGATGCGCTCGGAATCCCGCAACGCCGCCGACGGCCTGACCGCGCCGATGACCGAGCGGGTCTGGGGGACGGTGGCACGCGAGGTGGTACGCGCCTGCACCACTGCCGCGGTGCTGCGCCTGGACACCGACAATCCGGCGGCCGCGCGGGCGATCGCCGAGATGCAGGCCGGTTGCGACGCCATCGGCGCCGTCGGGGCGTCCGGGCTGGTAATCCTGCTGGCCGACTGCCCGGGACCGAACGCGGACTCGCTCGCGCTACGGCTGCGCTCGGCGATGGCCAGCGCCGGCGTGAGCGCCAATGTGGCGGTGGCCGCCAAGCCGCGCGACGGTCAGGTGTTGGAGGACTTGCTCGCGGTCACCGAGGCCGAGTTGATCACCAGGGAAGCCGCCACCCGGTCGGCCAAGTCCTTCCGGCCCGACGCGTAGAGCTGGTCGAGGTAGCTCTGCACCTCGAGGCGCTCGGCGGCGCTGAGCTCGTCCGCCGCTGACCTGACCGGCGTGGGCAGTTCCGGCAGCTGCATGGAATCGACCGGCTCCAGCTCCCGGGGGTCCAGTTCGCGCACCTCGGCGTCGTTGCTGGCAACGGTCGCCTTGATGAAAGCCTCCAGTGCCTGCCGCTGCGCCATGGTGAGTCGGTTGGCCTCCACCGGCGGGATCCACGGTTCCTCGACCCCGAGCGCCTGACCGGCCGCTGCGCGCAGCTCGACCACGGAGGCATCCGGCAGCACTTCGGCGAAGGCCTGCAGCACGCTCTCACTCGGCTGCCGCGGGTGCTTGCCGGCGAGGTACTTGTACACGGTGGCACGGTCGAGCCGGCCCTCCAGGGCATCGACCAGCCTCGGCTTGTTCCAGCCACTCGGCAGATGGTCGTTGAGGTAGTCGGACAGCGCGCTCACGGACGGCCAACTCCTTCATGACTCGCGGACTGGGAACAGGGTAACCCCGGCGAACCCAGATCGGGCAGTGCTTGCGCAAACCCGAATTCCCTGGCTAAATTCATGTCGTTAGTCGTTAGCGACTGTAGACGATGCATCTTGCGGGCGCCAAGAGTTCCGCTGGCGGGCCGGAAGATGTCGGGAGACCCAACGATGCTGCTTCGCAGTCGTCAGACGCTCATCGAATGCCTGGAGCTGTCCGGGTTTTCCGAGCGAGAGCTGGCCCGTGCCGCGCCGCTCGGCCATGCCACCGTCAATCACCTCGTCACCGGCCGCCGGGCGAGCTGTTCGCTGACCACTGCCATCGCCATCGAGCGGGTCTTCGATGTCAGCCCCGGCACGCTGTTCTCCGCCGAGTCCGAACAGGAGAAAGTGGCCATCTCCGCGCTGTACTCCAGTTGGCTGGCCGAACGGCAGAACCATGCCGTCCGGCCGTGATTCCGGCGTGCCTGAGGGCAGAGGCGAGCAACCGGGGCGGGAGGCCGCTGATGACCACCCCCACGCCCCGGCGGCCGCCGGCCTGCCGGGCACGGCAGTCTTCGCAGCTGTCGAGTTCATCGGCCCGCTCCAGCCGGCGGACCAGGCCTGGTCTGAGCACACCCTGCGCACCGACACCTCGGCGGCCCTCTTCGAACCGGCGGACAACGTGATCCGGCGGCGGGAGGCGCACATCTCGGGGCTGTACCGGATGGCCACCCTGTTGACCCTGAGCGGCGATCTGCGCGGCGGGGGCGCGGCCGGCTTCCGGGCGATCGCCGAGTCTCGCGCGCTGGCCGAGTTCATGGCGGCCAGCCCGGACTACTGCCTGGACTGCTTCCTGCTGGGCGATCGGTGCCAGCGGCACCAGCCCGGCCGGCCGGCAGCGGACGAATCCAGCTCCGGCGTCTCCGGCATCGCGGGCTCCGGCGTCTCCGGCATCACGAGCTCCGGCGTCTCGGGCATCACGGGTTCTGGCGTTGCCGGCTCCGGAACGGGCGCGGCCCGTTCGCGGCCTTCCGGTGGCCGGCCAGCCGGCACGCCTGGCAACGCACCCGGAGCCGGCAAGGCACCGGGGCATCAGTCCGGGCATCAACCCGGCCACGAGCCGGAATGGCGCCGGTTCGGCGCCGACGAGTTCCCATCAGCCAGCGGCTGATGGATCGGGGGAGGGAGTGGAGGATCGTGTCCGGGCTGGTGGCTCGCGCCGGCGCGTCCCTGGCAGGATCCTCCACTTCCTTGCACTAACCACCCAGAGCCGTCCAGGCACCGCACCCGCCGCGCTAGCGCTTCCGAGCGGATGATCCGCCCAGCGCTGGCGCTAGCCGTCCGAGCGCTGGCACGCATTCACCCGCACCCCGGCCGTCCGGGTCCATCCTTCGGAGCGGCCGGCGCAGCCTTTCCGACGCTCAGCCGCGCAGTTGCCGGGCCGCGTCGATCAGCCGGTCGTTCTCGGCGGCCGTGCTCACCGTGATCCGCACTCCGGAACCGGCGAACGCGCGCACCAGCAGCCCACGCTGCTCGCAGCCGGCCGCGAACGCCGTCGCGTCCACCGCGCCGTCGGCGGCCGCCCCGTCCGGCAGCCAGACGAAGTTGGCCTGCGACTCCGGCACTCGGTAGCCGAGCCCGCGCAGCTCCCGCAGCACCCGGCCACGCTCGGCCACCAGCTCGGCGACCCGTTCGGCGAGCTGCTTCTCGGCCACCTCCTCCAGGCTGGCCAGGGCAGCGGCCTGGGCCACCGAGGTGACCGTGAACGGGGTCTGGGTCTGCCGGACCGCGGTGATCACCGCCGGGTCGGCGGCGATGCCGTAACCGACCCGCATGCCGGCCAGGCCGTAGGCCTTGGAGAAGGTGCGCAGCACGATCAGGTTGGGGTAGCGGGCCAGCAGGCTCAGCCCGTCCACCACCGTGTCGTCGGTGACGAACTCCCGGTAGGCCTCGTCCAGCACCACCAGGATCTCCGGCGGCACCCGGTCCAGGAACTCGGTCAGCGCGCTGCCCGGCACCACAGTGCCGGTCGGGTTGTTCGGATTGCAGACGAAGATCAGCCGGGTCCGGTCGGTGATCGCCCCGGCCATCGCGGCCAGGTCGTGCGCCTGCTCGCGCAGCGGCACCTGCACCGGGGTGGCACCGCCGATCAGGGTCACGATGGGGTAGGCCTCGAACGACCGCCAGGCGAACAGCACCTCATCGCCTGCCCCGGCGCTTGCCAGCACCAACTGCTGGCACAGCGATACCGATCCGCAGCCGAGCGCCACCCGGTCCGGCTCGACGCCGTACTTGTCGGCCAGCGCGTGGGCCAGCTCGGTGGAGTTGGTGTCCGGGTAGCGGTTGCTGGCCGCCGCCGCCTCGGCCATCCGTTCCAGCACGTGCGGCAGTGGGCCGTACGGGTTCTCGTTGCTGGCCAGCTTGATCGAGCCGGGGTTGCTGCGCCCGGGCACATAGGCCGGCAGCGATTCGAGGACGGGACGGAACCGAACGGTCATACTGCGAGGCTAACCGAACGCCGCCGCGGCCGGGGCGGCGGATTTCGCCGGCCGGTCAGCCGCGGATGGCGGCCACCGCGGCGATCACGGCGAACACCGCGAACAGCAGGGCGGCCAGCCGGTGCAGCAGTTGCAGCGGCACCCGACGCAGGATCACCTTGCCCAGGGCGACGGCCAGGAACGCCACCCCGACCAGCGCGATGAAGGCGCCCAGCCAGATCGCGACCGGCTGACCGTAGCGGGCCACCAGGCCGGCGGTAGCCAGCTGGGAGGCATCGCCCCACTCGGCCGCGAACAGCACGCCGAAGGAGATGCCGAAGATCCGCCGATCGGACAGGCCGGCGCCGGCCGGGGTGTCCTCGGCGACCTCTTCCTCCTCGCTGGCCAGGCTCTCCCTGGCCAGCAGGAACGCGCCCACCGCGAACAGCACGGCCACGATGCCCTCCAGCAGCCGGTGCGGCAGCAGGTGCAGCAGGCCGCCGGCGGTCACCGCCAGCACGCACTGCACGGCGAACGCGGCGGCCACCCCCAGCAACACCGGCCGGGGCCGATACCGGGTGGACAGCACCAGGGTGGCGACCAGGGTCTTGTCGGGCAGCTCGACCAGCAGGATGGCGACCAGCGTGATGGCGAAGACCGCGAGGAAGGACGTCATTGCCGCCCATTCTGCCCACCGCCCGGTGACCGCCCCGCACCGGGCAAGCGATGTCGCACGGGAGTGTCCGCACCGGGTGAGGCCGGTTGCGGTTCTAGGCTTGCCGCGATGAACAGCTGGCTCGGTTACCTGGCGCTCGTGGCCGGGCTGGCCGGGCTGCTGGCCGGAGTGCTCGCGCTGCGCACGCTGGCCAGGCTGCGCCGCTCGGTGGCGCTGCTGTCCCGCGGCACGTCCGGCCGGGAGACCATCCTGGAAGCGGCCGAGAAGCACATGGCTGCCAGCGAGGCGGTGCGCAGGGACATCCTGGAACTGCAGCAGGATCTGAGTGCGGCCCATCAGGGCATGCAGGCTCAGCTGGCCGGCGAGCGGGCCGAGCTGACGCAGGCCGTGCAGCGGCTGGGCGAATCGGTGAGCAGCGTGCTGCGCCGGGTGGCCCTGGTCCGCTACGACGCCTTCGACGACCTGTCCGGCCGGCTGTCGTTCAGCCTGGCGTTGATGGACGACCGCGGCAACGGCGTCACCCTCACCTCCATCGCCAGCCCGTCGGAGACCAGGCTGTACGCCAAGTCGCTGACCGGCGGCATCGGCGAGCATCCGCTCTCGCCGGAGGAGGAGCAGGCGGTACGCGCCGCGCTGGCCGGTTAGCGCACCGGCCGGCAGCTACCACTGGCCGCTCTATGCTGGCGCGGTGTCGCCCCGTCCCCTCCGCTTCGCGTTCCTCGGCCCGGACGGTACGTTCGCGCATGCCGCGGCCCGGCAGCTGGCCGACGCCGAGACCGTGCTGGTCGCGCACGGCAGCGTCACCCAGGCCATCGACGCGGTGCACGATGGCAGCGCGGACGCCGCGGTGGTGCCGCTGGAGAACTCCGTCGAGGGCGCGGTCGCGGCAACCCTGGACGCGCTGACCACCGACCGGCCGCTGGTGATCCGTGCCGAGACCTTCCTGCCGGTGGTGTTCGACCTGGTGGCTCGGCCGGGCACCGAGCTGCCCGGCGTGCGCAGCCTGGCCACCCATCCGCACGCCGCGGCGCAGGTCCGCCGGTACCTGCTCAAGGCATTGCCGGACGTCGAGGTGACGCCGGTCGGCTCCACCGCGGCCGGCGCCCGGGCGGTGGCCGAGAACCGGTTCGACGCGGCGGTTGCCCCGTCCGGCTCGGCCGCGCTGTACCGGCTGTCCGTGCTTGCCTCCGACATCGCCGACCATCCCGGCGCGGTCACCCGGTTCGTGTTGCTCGGCCGGCCGCAGCCGGCCGCAGCACCGACCGGGAACGACCGGACCACCCTGGTCGCCTACCTGCGGGAGAACCATGCCGGCGCGCTCCTGCAACTGCTGAGCGAGTTCGCCAGCCGCGGGATCAACCTGACCCGGATCGAGTCCCGCCCGACCAAGGGGCAGCTCGGCGAGTACTGCTTCTCCATCGACTGCGAGGGGCATCTGGCCGACGCCCGGGTGGCCGACGCGCTGGGCGCGCTGCACCGGGTGTGCTCGGCCGTGCGGTACCTGGGCTCCTACCCGCGAGCCGACGGTGGACGGCAGTCTCCCGTGCCGCCCGGCGGGACCGACGCCGACTTCGCGGCAGCCGCGACCTGGCTGGCGCATCTCCGCGAGCACGGCACGGCGTAGCGATTGGCGCAGGTGGTGGTCAGATCGGGGCGCTGACCTTCGCGGCGTTGTAGCCGGTGACCGTCACCTGGTAGTCGACGGTGAGCTTGGCCGAGGCCAGCCGCTCGTGCAGCGCGGTGGGACGTCCTTGGCCGTCGAAGGTGACGGTGAACGCGTCGGTGGTGATGCCGGCCGCTTCGTAGCCGCTGTAGGTGCCGGGAGAGTAGCGCAGGATTGTCGAGTCGCTGTTCCTCAGCTCGACGCTGCCCGCGAAAGCCCGGCGGTCGGCGGCGGCGGTAGCAGGCACCGCCTTGAGGCCGTGCGCATAGTTGAGCAGGTCGGTGTATTCCCGGGGATCCAGCCCCGCCAGCAACTGAGCGGCCAGGTTGCGCAGCGAAGCGGCCTGCGCGGTGGAACTGGTCGGGTTGACCAGTGAGACGTTCTGCCAGGCCGCTGTGCCGAGCCGGCAATAGATCGAGCTGCTGGATCCCGCCGTCGGTCGCCGACTCGTGCAGGGTCACGGTGCCCCGCAAGCCGGTGTAGGCCGATGCCTCCTGCTGGACGCGGTCCAGCACGTTGGCCGTGGTCAACGGCTCGGCGCTGGTCGAGCTCGACGCCGGCCCCGTCGCGCTGCGGACTGCCGAGGATTTCCCACCCGCGGTCCGAGCCGACTCGTGCCCGCCGCAGCCGGCCAGCAGCAGGCCCAGCACCGACAGCGCAGCCGCAGCACGAATTCGGCGAAACGTCATACCCCAACGCCCTTTCCGGGAAAAGCCGGTGGACCATACCAACCGGTGGCGTCAGTAGAGCGCGGTGACGCACTACGGCCGTGGCGTGTGCGTTTCTCGGTCCTGCGGTCAGGTTGAAGCGAGCGGTGCGCCGGCCCGCGCCTGCGATATCCGGCGGACTACAGGTAGAGACCTGTGTTGGCGTCGATCCGTTCGGCGGCGACCGCGTGGATATCCCGTTCCCGCAGCAGCAGGTATTCCTCACCGGAGATCTCGACCTCGTGCCGGTCGTCCGGGCTGAACAGCACCCGGTCATTCACCTGGACCGCCCGCACGTGGTTGCCGACCGCGAGCACCTCGGCCCAGATCAGCCGCTTGGCCACCTGCGCGGTAGCCGGGATCAGGATGCCGCCGGAGGAGCGGCGCTCGCCGTCGGTGCTGGTCAGCTTCACCAGCACCCGGTCGTGCAGCATCTTGATGGGCAGGCGTTCGGCGGAACTCACGCTGCCAGCCTAGAGAACGGGCCTACCTGGCCGGCACGGGCCGACGGCTGGCCGTTGGGCCTACTGGGCCAGCGCGGACCGACGGCTGGCCGTTGGCCCTACTTGGCCAGCACCGCCCACAGTCCCACGGCTACCGCCGCCAGCACCGTCAGCAGGCAGCCGGCGGCCACCAGCCGCAGGCCGGTTCCGGAGTGCGGCTGCTGGTCGGCGGTCACCAGCGCCCGCACCGCGACCGAGAACAGCACCGTGATGCCCACCCCGAGCACCAGCGCGATCACCACCACGTTGCGCAGCGTGCTCAAATCAACGTACGAACCCATGTCCCCGTCTCACTCGTCGCGCCAACGCTCTTGCCCATCGCGTCCGTCTCGCTCTTCGCGCACGCGCTCATTGGTCTTCTCGCTCTTCGCGCACGCGCTCATTGGTCTTCTCGCTCTTCGCGCAAGCGCTCATTGGTCTTCTCGCTCTTCGCGCAAGCGCTCATTGGTCTTCTCGCTCTTCGCGCAAGCGCTCATCGCGGATTCGCTCCGCTCCTCGCCGCTACGCGGCTGCGATGCTCACTCATCCGGCCTGCTCCAGCACCGGATGCACCAGGTCGTCCAGGGATCGGTCGGCCGGACCCGGGAAGTCGTTGACGTTGTCGGCGGTCACCGGGTGGCGATGCGACCAGCGCCAGACGCCGAGCAGCACCGCGGTGGCGCCCAGCGCCACGATGATGACCTGCGCCGAGCCGCCGCCGTCCACGATCCAGCCGAGGCCGGCCGCCACCAGCCCGGCGGCGGGCAGGGTGAGCAGCCAGGCAATGAGCATCGAGCCGGCCACCCCCCAGCGCACCCGGGCGTCCCGCTTGCCCATTCCGCTGCCAAGCACGGCGCCTGAGGTGATGTGGGTGGTGGACAGTGGCAGGCCGCCCTGGGTGGCGGTCAGCAGCACGGCGGCCGCGGCCGTCTGGGCGGCGAAGCCCTGCGGCGGCTCGATGTGGGTCAGCCGGTGGCCCATCGTCCGGACCACCCGCCAGCCGCCGAAGTAGGTGCCGGCGGCGATGGCCACACCGCAGGCGACGATCACCCAGGCCGGCGGGTCGGCCGTAGCGCCGAGCCGGTGGTCGGCGATCAGGGCCAGCGTGATCACGCCCATCGTCTTCTGCGCGTCGTTGGTGCCGTGCGCCAGCGACACCAGCGACGCCGAGGCGAGCTGGCCGTAGCGGAAGTACCGATGGCTGCGCGGACGCTCGTCCGGCAGCGCGGTGCGGTAGGCCAACCGGGTCGCCAGGGCGGCAACCAGCGCCGCGATCACCGGTGAGAGCACCGCCGGCACCAGCACCTTCGCCACGATGGAATGCCCGTGCACCGCCGAGGTGCCGGCCGAGACCAGGGTTGCCCCGATCACCCCGCCGATCAGCGCGTGCGAGGACGAGGACGGCAGCCCGAACGACCAGGTGAGCACGTTCCAGGCGATCGCGCCGAGCAGGCCGGCGAACACGATCGGCAGGGTGATCGCGGTCGAGGAGACGATGCCGCTGGCGATGGTCGCGGCGACCTTCAGGGAGAGGAAGGCGCCGAGCAGGTTCAGAGCCGCGGACAGCGCCACCGCGGTGCGGGGGCGGAGCGCGCCGGTGGCGATGGACGTCGCCATCGCGTTGGCGGTGTCGTGGAAACCGTTGGTGAAATCGAAGGTGAGTGCGGTGACCACCACGATGAACAGCAGGACGGCATCGTGCACAGGGCGAACAATCCACGACTCTGGAGTCCTTAGCAACTCCTCACCGGCATTTAACTTCTCGTGTCGCGAGTTCGCCCGGATTTCGCCGAGTTTCGCGTGGCCGATTGCGGTGGTGATCACTCCCGGACGAGGCCGCCAGCGCCGGGTTCACGGGGCTGGGCCGATATCGTGAGCAGGTGATCGACCTGCGCATCGTCCGTGACAATCCCGAGCTGGTCCGTGCCTCGCAGCGGGCACGAGGTGCCGATCCGGCCAGCGTGGACGCCCTGCTGGCAGCCGACGCGGCGCGCCGGGCGGTGGTGGCCCGCGCGGACTCGCTGCGTGCCGAGCAGAAGTCGATCAGCAACGCGGTCCGCGCCGCCACCCCCGAGGAGCGCCCGGCCGTGCTGGCCAGGGCCAAGGAGCTGGCCGCCGCGGTGAAGCAGGTCGAGGCCGAGCAGGCCGAGGCCGAGCAGGCGCTGCGGCAGGCTCAGCTGGCCGTGCCCAACATCGCCTCGCCGGAGGCGCCGCCCGGCGGCGAGGACGACTTCGTGGTGCTGGCCACCGTCGGGAAACCGCCGGCCGTCGAGCACCCCCGCGACCACCTGGATCTCGGCACCGAGCTGCGCGCCATCGACACCGAGCGCGCCGCCAAGGTCTCCGGCGCCCGGTTCTACTTCCTCACCGGCATCGGCGCCCGGCTGGAGCTGGCGCTGATCAACCTGGCCATGGCCAAGGCCGAGGAGCTGGGCTTCACTCCGGTCATCGCTCCGGCGCTGGTGAAGCCGGAAATCATGGAGGGGACCGGCTTTCTGGGCGCGCACGCGGCCGAGGTGTATCGGCTGGCCGAGGACGAGCTGTACCTGGTCGGCACCTCCGAGGTGGCGCTGGCCGGCTACCACTCGGGTGAGATCCTCGACCTGGCCGAGCTGCCGTTGCGCTATGCCGGCTACTCCTCGTGCTTTCGCCGGGAGGCCGGCTCGTACGGCAAGGACACCCGGGGCATCATCCGGGTGCACTGGTTCGACAAGGTCGAGATGTTCAGCTACGTGGCGGTCGAGCAGGCCGAGGACGAGCACCAGCGGCTGCTCGGCTGGGAGCGGGAATTCCTCGACTTGCTCGAACTCAGCTACCGGGTGATCGACGTCGCGGCCGGCGACCTGGGCAGCAGCGCGGCCCGCAAGTTCGACATCGAGGCATGGTTTCCGTCGCAGGGCACCTACCGGGAGCTGACGTCGGCCTCCAACTGCACCACCTTCCAGGCCCGCCGGCTCAACATCCGCACCCGTTACCCGGACGGCCCCGGCCCGGTGGCAACCCTGAACGGCACGCTGTGCGCGGTCAGCCGAACCATCGCCTGCCTGCTCGACCACCACCAGCAACCGGACGGCTCGGTGTACGTGCCGGCGGCACTGCGGCCGTGGTTGGGCGGGGCCGAGCTGCTGACCTCGGGCCGGTGACCGAAGCCAGCTCGGACGGACCGGCCGCCGACGGTCGGGTTCGGCTGCTGGCCAGCGACCTGGACGGCACCCTGCTGCGCAGCGACGGCACGGTCAGCGAGGCAACCCGCGAGGCGCTGGCCGTGGCTGAGGCGGCCGGGTTGGTGGTGGCCTTCGTCACCGGCCGGCCACCACGCTGGCTGCACGAGGTGGCCGACGCCACCGGCCATACCGGGGTGGCGATTGGCGCCAACGGCGCGGTCACCTACGACCTGCACACCGAGACCGTGCTGGCCAGCCATCCGATCGACGCGACGCTGCTCGCCCGAGTCGTCGGGCTGCTCCGGGAGGCGGTTCCGGAGGTGGCCTTCGGCCTGGAACAGGGCCTGAACTTTGCCTACGAGCCGTCCTATCGGCACGACTGGGACATCGTGCCGGCCGCGGACCGCAGCGGCCGGCCGCTGCCCCGGGCCAGCGTCGGAGAGCTCGCCGACTTCCTGGAAACCCCGGCGGTGAAGTTGCTGGCCAAGGGCCAGGGCATGGTCGCCGACGAATTCATGGACCGGGTCGAGCAGGCGGTCGGCGACCTGGTCACGGTGACCCGCTCCGGCCACTCACCGCTGGTCGAAATCTCCGCGCCGGGCATCACCAAGGCCTCCGGGCTGGCCGCGCTCGCCGAGACCCGGGGGGTGCGGCAACAGGAGATCGCGGCGGTCGGCGACATGCCCAATGACGTGCCGATGCTGCTGTGGGCTGGCCGGTCCTACGCGGTGGCCAACGCCCACCCGGCAGCCAAGGCGGCCGCCGGCGAGGTGCTGGCCGAGTCCAACGACGAGGACGCGGTGGCCAAGCTCATCCAACGGCTGCTGGATTAACTCTGCGGCATCCGGCTGGTGTACCAACGTCGCATCTGTGCTCAATCATCACAACAAAAAGTGTCAGTCCTTCAGTTCATAATCTTGATGCCGATATTGTGCAACTAGACTGCAACTTGGGTGGGGGTCCGATGAGCGCTGCAGTGCAGGAGCAGTCCGGCAAGAGATACACGCTGGAAAAGCCGGCCATTGAGTTGGCCGTGGCCGAAGTGCGATTTCGTGCGGATGCCTCGGTCATCAGCGAGCGCAGCGGTTTGGCGTTCCGCGAAATCCTCCGCGGTTCAGGCTTGGCTCTCGACGGCCTCGATCCGGTCGTCACTCAGGAACTCAACATCGAGATGACGTCCACCGGCGGGCGGGCGACAAGCAACTCCGCGTCCCAGGGTTGGGCTTGTCGGGACAGCACAACTGGCTTGGTGGTCACCCTCCTGCCCTTCAGCGTCGCCATCCAGACTCATAAGTATCTGCGTTGGAGCGAGACCTTCCAGCCCCTGCTGACCGCGGCGCTGGCCGGGGCCAATGAACTGCTCGCGCCGTCACTGCGCACCCGGATAGGGCTTCGGTATGTGAACCGTTTCGTGAACCCAGCGGCGACGCAGCCCGCCGACTGGAGCGGCAGATTCGACCCAGCCCTGCTGGGGCCGCTGGTCGCCGGCCCACTCGCCGGGCTGATCAAGGGCAGCGAGCAGCAGTTGGAGATCGGCTGGGACGACGGCGTCACCGGAATGGTGCGGCATGGCGCCTTCGTCGATCCTGCGGTCGGCTTCGCATACAGCTACCTGCTCGACCTTGACGTCTCCGAGAGCACCACCGAGCCGTTCGATCCGTCAGACTGCCTTGATCGGCTTATCGGAATGAACCGTAAGTCCGCGGAACTTTTCCGATCCTTGCTCTCTGGCAGCCATCTGCAACAGCGCGGGCTCACCATCAAGCCCGACGGTGAGGCCCAGCTATGACTGTCATGGTCAGGCGATCAGCCCGGGGACGCTCCGCGACCGGCGACTACTTGGAAGAACTCGGCCTGCCGCTGAGGCGGAAGAGTCAGACGCCGGTGAATGTGAGCCCTGGGGACAATCCCGTGCTTGCTGAGTTGATCCAAGGCTGGGACGAGACGTTCCCTGAGAAGACATCCGACTCAGGTATCCGGATCCAGACCAGCCCTAAGGTGACGGCATTTGTCATCGGGGAAGGAGAAGTCGCCTTCATATGGCGCGGCCGCGGCAACCTCTTGCTTGCCGACCTTATGGATACTCCCGGCCCGGCGTGGGAGATCCAACTTTCGGTTTCGGAGGCCGATGCCGTCGCACAGCCGAGCCCGAACTCCCCGAGCGTCGGAGTCATCCGGATTGTCGAATGGGTCGTTCGGGCGCTGGACGTTACCGACCGTGACGTCCTTCGCGCGGCCGGCATCAAACCGCGCACCTTCTATCACTGGAAGAAGAATCCCGATACCGCACCACGTCTGGCCAGCCAGGCCGGCTTGTGGGCAGTTGCGCAATCTGTGGAAAGCATTGTCGATGATCTCGGCACCGGCGCCGCGACGTGGATGAAGGCTGACCCCGGTCGACGAGATCTGTTCCTGGAGGGCCGACACGGAAGACTCGCCGCCCTGGCGGCGGCCGAGCCGGCGCTACGTGGTAGCTATGACGACCCATTGACGCTTCACCGGCATCGCGCGGTGCCGGTTGGCGGCCTCGCGCACTCTGATGCCGATGGCTGAGGTTGTCGAGCCCGAGGGGCCGCTCGACCTCGTTGCCCTCGCGCCGTTCGTACACGGATGGCTGCCCGACCAACTGGCGGCCCTGGAACGGTGGAAGCAAGGCGACCTGGTCGCCTGCCCCAGACTGTCCTGGATCACGGACGGATCGGTCGATGGCGAGTCCGCGCCAGTTCATGTCTGGCCCTGTCCCGCACCCTACGCAGTCGTCCTGTCTCAGACATGTGATCTTGCAGGTTCGGGCCCTGGGCAACGGCATCCGTTCGTACAACTGAGTCCGGTCATCGACACCACAGGCATACCGGAGGACAGATGGCAAGCCCTCCGCAATGGGGAGATGACCGACCGGTATGCAATGTCGCCCGCTGGAGTTCCCGGCAAATGGGTAGCCGACCTGCGTATCAGCGTCCCGGCGCGTAAGGAATTGCTGCTGTCCCACGACCCGATTCCCGGGTTCACTGACGAGCGAGGTTACCTGCTTTTCGCCGAACACCTGGCTGACCGGGCGCGCCGACCTGCGCTACACCCATTCTTGTCAGACATCATGGCGCCTGAGATCGCCAGAGCGATTTCCGTGGGCCGCAGGAGCACCGACTCAGGCTGGTGCGACAAGACATCAGAAGTTGGATTCCTGATCAGCGGTGGTCGGCTGCACCCGACCGGAGTGAAGCTCCTCGTTCTGTCCGAAGACCTCCTGCTGCCGCCTGAGCGCAAACGATGGGTTGAGCTTTCCGAGACCTTCAAGAAGCGGGGCAGGAAGGAGGGGATCGAGGTCCAGCTTCCCCGGGTACTCACCCTTATCGATTGCCCTGCGGTGATATACCGCTCAGCTGTCCCCGTTCGAATTCCGTCTCTCGGAAACCAGCGCATGCTGGCGCAACCTCAAATCTGAGCCATCGGCTCCTACCGACGGCAGGGTAGCGACAAACAACGTGCCGAGGGAGCCAGCGCTCGCACGGCCCAACTAGAATCGGTAGCGCCGCTGGCTGAGCCGCCGCGTTACAGGTACTGGCCCGGGCCCTGCTCGCCCGGCTCGGCGCCGGGCCGCTGCGGCATGCCGGCGATCACCTGTCCGATCTGGCCGGGCAGCGCGCGTCCGCGCATCTGCTCCAGCTGGGCTCGGGCAGCCATCTGCTGGGCGAACAGGGCGGTCTGGATGCCGTGGAACAACCCTTCCAGCCAGCCGACCAGCTGGGCCTGGGCGATCCGCAGCTCCGCCTCGCTGGGCACCGTGTCCTCGGAGAACGGCAGCGACAGCCGGGACAGCTCATCCCGCAGGTCAGGCGCCAGGCCGTCCTCCAACTCCTTGATCGAGGACTGGTGGATCTCGCGCAGCCGCACCCGGCCCGCTTCGTCCAGCGGCGCCGCGCGGACCTCCTCCAGCAACTGCTTGATCATGGTGCCGATGCGCATCACCTTGGCCGGCTGCTCGACCTGCGACATCACGTCCTGCGAGTCGTCCTCGCCGCCCTGCTCCGCCTGGCCGGGCTGGTCGGCCGGCGCGGGCCGATCGCCGGTCGGTTCGCCGCCGACCACGATGATGTTGTCGCTCGCGGCGGCCTGCGGGCCGAGCTCGGAGTCCTCTGCCGTCATGATCACATCCTGTCCTAGATAGCGGCTGACCTGTGCCAGCAGTGCCGCGTTCGCCGCCAGCGCTGCCTCATCCACGCCTTGATCGCACGGTGTTTCCGGCACCTCGCGCGGCTTTGGTGTCTCCTGGCTCTTCGCGCGAGCGCTCATACCGCGAGCACCACCTTGCCGATATGGCCACTCTGCTCGACCAGTTCGTGCGCCTGGGCGGCCTCGGCCAGCGGCAGCACCCGGTCCACCACCGGCCGCACCCGGCCGGCGGCGAGCAACGGCCAGACGTGCGCCACGGTGCCGGCCACGATGGCTGCCTTCTGCGCGACCGGACGAGCCCGCAAGCCGGCCGCGTGGACGGTTGCCCGCTTGGCCATCAGCAGGCCCAGGCTGAGCTCACCGGTGTTGCCGCCGACCATGCCGATCACCACCAGCCGGCCGCCGGTCGCCAGCGAGGCGAGGTTGGCCGGCAGGTACTTGGCGCCGACGGTATCCAGGATCACGTCCACCCCGGAGCCGTCCGTCTCGGCCTTGACCACGTCGGCGAACTCCTGCTCCCGGTAGTTGATCGCCACCTCGGCGCCGAGCTCCCGGCAGGCGGCAACCTTGCGCGCGGTGCCGGCGGTCGCGAACACCCGCGCACCGTGGGCGGCCGCGAGCTGGATGGCCATCGTGCCGATGCCCGAACTGCCGCCGTGCACCAGGAACCGCTCGCCGAAGCCCAGGTGTGCCGCCGGCGCGGCGTCGAACACCATCGACCAGACCGTGTTGGTCACCTCCGGCAGCGCGGCGGCCTGGACCAGGTCCAGCCCCGGCGGCACCGGCATCAGCTGCACGGCCGGCACGCACACCTGCTCGGCATAGCCGCCGCCAGCCAGCAGTGCGCAGACCTCGTCGCCGACCTGCCAGCCGGTGACGCCCGGCCCGAGCTCGGCGATCCGGCCGCTGCACTCCAGGCCCAGGATCTCCGAGGCGCCGGGCGGCGGCGGGTAGTTGCCGGCCCGCTGGTGCAGGTCGGCCCGGTTGACCGCGGTGGCGGCGACCTCGATGCGCACCTCGCCGGCTGCCGGCACCGGATCCGGCACCTCACCCAGGCTGAGCTGCTCCGGACCGCCGTAGCCGGCCAGCACCACTGCCTTCATGCCCTCGAACGTACTCGACACCGTCGATCAACCCGTTGCGTCATCCGGCAGGATGGCCGCTATGACATCGGTGCGGGACGCGAGAACGACAGTGCACGTCGGGGTTTCCCCGCTCACGGAGGCCGACGTGCTCGCGGTGGCGCGCAGCGGCGCGCAGGTGGAACTGACCTCCGACAGCCTGGCCGCGATCGCGGCGTCCCGGTCGGTCGTGGAGGCGCTGGCCGACGACGCCGAACCGCACTACGGCATCTCCACCGGCTTCGGCGCGCTGGCCACCAAGCACATTCCGGTCGAACGCCGGGCGCAGCTGCAGCGCTCGCTGATCCGCTCGCACGCGGCCGGCTCCGGACCCGGCGTGGAGCGCGAGGTGGTCCGGGCGATGATGCTGCTCCGGCTGTCCACCCTGGCAACCGGGCGCACCGGGGTGCAGGTCGGCACCGTCCGAGCGCTGGCCGCGCTGCTCAACGCCGGCATCACGCCGGTGGTGCCCGAGTACGGCTCGCTGGGCTGCTCCGGTGACCTGGCGCCGCTGGCACACGTCGCACTGGCGCTGCTCGGCGAGGGCACCGTGCACGACGCCGCCGGCCGGGCGCAGCCTGCCGCCGAGGCCCTTGCGTCGGCCGGGATCGAGCCGATCCAGCTGGCCGAGAAGGAGGGGTTGGCGCTGATCAACGGCACCGACGGCATGCTCGGCCAGTTGCTGCTGGCCTGCGCCGACTTCGACCTGCTGCTGCGCACCGCGGATCTGACCGCGGCGATGTCGGTGGAGGCGATGCTCGGCACCGTCCGGGTGTTCGCCGCCGACCTGCAGGCGCTGCGACCGCAGCCGGGGCAGGCGGTGGCCGCGGCGAACATGCGCATGCTGCTGGCCGGCTCGCCCATCGTGGCCTCGCACGCCGGGCCCGACTGCACCTACGTGCAGGACGCCTATTCGATGCGCTGCGCCCCGCAGGTGGCCGGCGCCGGCCGGGACACCCTGGCGCACGCGCGCACGGTGGCCGGCTACGAGCTGGCCAGCGCGATCGACAACCCGGTGGTGACCCTGGACGGCCGGGTGGAGTCCAACGGCAACTTCCACGGCGCACCGATCGGGTACGTGCTGGACTTCCTGGCCATCCCGGCGGCGGACCTGGCCAGCATCTCCGAGCGCCGCACCGACCGGCTGCTCGATGTGGCCCGCTCCCGCGGCCTGCCGGCCTTCCTCACCGACGACGCCGGGGTGGATTCCGGGCACATGATCGCCCAGTACACCCAGGCCGGGATCGTCTCCGAGCTCAAGCGGCTGGCGATGCCCGCCTCGGTCGACTCCATCCCGTCCTCGGCCATGCAGGAGGACCACGTCTCGATGGGGTGGTCGGCCGCCCGCAAGCTGCGCCGGAGCCTGGACGGGCTGCGCCGGGTGCTGGCCATCGAACTGCTCTCGGCCGCCCGGGCATTGGAACTGCGCCGGCCGCTGCAACCTGGGCCGGCGACCGGCGCGGTGGTGGCCGCGCTGCGCGAGCGGGTGGCCGGACCGGGGCCGGACCGGTTCCTGGCGCCGGAGATCGAGGCGAGCTGTGAGTTCGTCGGCTCCGGGGCCGCGCTGGCGGCGGCCGAGTCACAGTTGGCCACCCCGCTGGGCTAGCCGGGCCCGCTCAACAGAACCGGGAAGCCCGCTCAGTAGTAGCGCAGCAGGCCACCCTGCCCGCGATGGTCGGAGTAGGTGGTCACTCCCGGCGGGCTGCCGGCCGAAGCATAGGCGGCAGCCCAGTCCACGGTGACCTGGTTGTAGATGGCATAGGTCTTGGCGAACAGGAAGTCGATCCGGGCGTGCGCGCTGCCGTGCGTCCAGTGGCTGGCGTGCAGGCAGTTGTACGCGGCAGCACCGGTCAGGCCGCAGGCGCGATACATCGCGTCCTTCCAACCCAGGTTCTGCCCGCCGCAGGTCCCTACATCGACGTTGGTGCCGGCGTACTCGCATTCCCAGAAGCTGAACTGGCCGGCGGAGTCCACCGTCGCGTCCTGGTGGTTCCAGTCGCCGGCCATGATCTGCATGGACGCCGAACCAAGCCCGGTGACCGCGGGGCTGACGATCTTCATGTTGTCCCAGGCGCAGTCGTTGACGTTGCCGCTGGTGGTTGAGTAATCCCGCGTCGGCAGGTGCACCGAGGCGACGTTGATGAAGTGGTTGGCGTTCTTGTCGTCGGTCAGCCGCAGCACCAGCGCGTACCAGGAGCTCGGGTTGCAGGCGCCGGTGTTCGGATCGATCTCCAGCAACCGCACCGACTGCCTGGTGCCGCCGACGTAGGACAGCCGGCCGGTCCGGTACACGACCGCCGCACCGCCCCGCTCGGTGGTCTCGTAGCAGTTGTAGTCCAGCCCGGTGCGCGCCTCGACATTGCTGACGAACTGCTGGCAGCTGGCCGTCTGCAGGCCGGTGATGTTGGTGCCCGCCTCCTGCAGGGTCACGATGTCGGGCACGTAGGCGACCCGGGCCGGATCGGTGATGTAGTCGATGAACTGCCGGTAGTCGGTCTGGCTGCCGGTGTCCATCCCGTGCGTGTTGAGGTTCCACACCTGCAGCCGGTCCGTCGGCGCCTGCGCCTGTCCGGTGGCAGCCGCGGCGGGCACCGCCGACACCAGCGCGGCCACTGTCGCGGTGACGATCGTCGCGATCAGCGGGACGGGTCGGACGGGCAAGCGCTGCATGATGTTCCGCCTTCTCGCTGCCGGGCAATTGGGGCAATACTCACAACAGTATCCGGTAGCCGCAACTCGTAGCCGATTTCGTTGCCAGGGCGGTCGAATCGGATACGACACCAGACCGGACGGCGCGCTTGTGGTTAACCCAGCCGGGTGAACCCCGGCCAGCAGTCGGGCGGGTACAGCTAGCCGCCGGCGGAGAACGCCGCTCCGCGCAACGCGTCGAGCTGCGCGCCCAGCTCGTCCACCCGATCCCAGTCGACGACCGCACCGCAGCGCTGCAGCCAGTTGGCCAGCATCCGGTGGCCGCCCTGGGTCAGCACCGACTCCGGGTGGAACTGCACCCCGTCGATCGGCAGCCGCCGATGCCGCACGGCCATCACCACGCCGGACGCGGTGGTGCCGATCACCTCCAGCTCGTCCGGCAGGGTGTCGGCCCGCACCGCCAGCGAGTGGTAGCGGGTGGCGGTGAACGGCATCGGCAGGCCGGCCAGCACCCCGCGGCCGTCGTGGCGCACCTCGCTGGTCTTGCCGTGCAGCAGCTCGGGCGCCCGTTCAACCACGCCGCCGAAGGCCACCCCGATCGCCTGGTGGCCCAGGCAGACCCCGAACAGCGGCAGCTCCAGCTCGGCCGCGGCACCGACCATCGGCACGCTGACGCCGGCCTGCTCCGGGATGCCCGGGCCGGGCGAGATCAGCACGCCGGCCAGGTCCAGGTCGGCCAGCTCGGCCGGATCCACCGCGTCATTGCGCCGGACGATCACCTCGGCACCCAGCTGGGCCAGGTACTGCACGAGGTTGTAGACGAAGCTGTCGTAGTTGTCGACGACCAGGATCCGGGTCATGGGCTCATCTGCCTGCCGCGCCGGCTACTGGCTGACCGTGCCCGGACCGGTGATCGGGTTGTCCGGCAACCGTGGCTCGAGCACCGGGAAGACTACGAACAGCAGCAGCGCGGCCACCAGGCACATCAGCAGGGCGGCCTGCAGCACGCGCAGGCCGAGCGTGCCGGGCAGGTGTCGCCAGATCCAGGTGTACATGGCTTAGAGCGTCCCTCCCGGAAGTTCCTTCGGCAGCGCGGTGCCATGTGCGGCCACCGCCCGGCTGAGCACGGCATGCACCACCATCCGCTGGTTGGCGGTGTACTTCGGGTGGCAGGTGGTGAAGGTGAGCAGCGCCCGGGTCGGCGTCTCGTCCGGATGGTCGGGCACCGGCGCGATGACCTGCACCGCGCTCGGCGAGACGATCTCCCGGCCCGGCACGCCCTGACCGTCGGGAGCGGCCAGCGCGGCGTCGATGGCCTGCTGCCGCTGGCTGCCGGACAGCTTCAGCGCCGCCTGGTAGGCAGGCTGGGAGCCGAGCATCGTGTAGACGTACCAGTTGGTCGCGGTCTGCACCACGATCTTGTCGCCGGGATGCAACTGGTCCAGGTTGAGGAACGGCTCGCCCTTGCCGACCCGGTGGCCGGCCACCGCGAAGTTGCCGATCTGGCCGGGCACCTGGGTGTTCACGTAGTGGCCGGGGCCCCGGTCCAGGTCCGACTCGTCGGTGCCCTGGATGACGGTCTTGACGTAGTCCTTGCCGAAGGCGGGGATGTACAGGTTCGCGAAGCCGTCGCCGACGGGCAGCACCACCTGCTTGCCGATCGGCAGGTTGAGCCGGTCCTGGCCGCGCAGCGGATCCTGACCGTGCTGCCAGGCCGTTGCCAGCTGGTGCTGAGCCTGGTGCTGCTTGCGGTCGGCGAACAGGTTGGAGACCCAGACCTCGTAGACCACGAACAGCAGCAGCACCACGCCGAGGGTGACCAGGGTCTGGCCGAGGCCGCGGACCAGCGTGCGCACGGTGTCACCGGTCAACCGGCGGGAGCCGTCACCGCCGGCTCCCGCGCCGTCGCGGGTCGGTGGCAGCGGCGGCGGACCGGTTCGGCCGGCGTCGCCGGCGAGCAGGTCCAGCCCACCGGCCGGTGCGCTGCCGGCCTCGGAGAAGTCCCAGCCGCCCCCGCTCCGTTCGGTCATCGTCCTGCCCCACTGTGCGGGCGGGCGGTCAGCGGCGGTGGTGCGCAGGTTCTCCGGCGCACCGTCAGCCGCCGATCGATGCGTAGCTCAACGCGATCGGAGCGTCGTAGGCAGGCACGCTGATCTTGTCCTCGCTCTTGAGCTGGTAACCGAGGCCGTACGTCTGAGCATCCTTTCGGTACTGCTGCATCCCGGTCGAGGCGTCCAGCGCACCACGCATGGCATCGGCCGGGCCGATGGCAGCAATGCTAAACGGCGGTGAGAACACCCGCCCGTTCAGCAGCAGCGTGTTGCCGACACAGCGAACCGCACTGGTCTGCACCAGCCGCTGGTTCATCACCATGATCGCCTCCGCGCCGCCGGCCCAGAACGCGTTGACGGCCGCCTGCATGTCCGACTGGTGCACCACGCTGGCGTTGGCCGCCACCGGGTCGGTGATCGGATCGGCAGGGTGCGCGTCGTCCAGGGTGAGGGTCAGCCCGGGCCCGGTCATCGCCACCAGGCCGGCCGGCACCCGCAGCGGCGCGGCGGAGGCGTTGATGCCGGCGATGGTGGCATCGGACTGCGCGCGCCGGTTGGTCTCGGCGGCCACGTCTGCCTGCAGCCGCTTGAGCTGCTCGGTGTCGCCGGCCACCCGGTTCTCGGCCTGCCTGATCAGGTCGGGGATGTTCGTCCGACCGGCCGAGCGCAGGTCGGTGCCCCGGGCGGTGTGCGCGGTGGTGGCACCGAGCAGCCCGGCCAGCAGCGCGACCACCGGGACCAGCAGCCGCCAGAATCCGTGGCCGCCGGACCTGCGGGGTCCTGCCGAACAGCCCGGGCCGCCGGCCGTGCGAGGCCCGCCGGAGCAGCCCGAGTCGCCGGCCACGCATGGCGTGACCGCTGCCGGCTGCCATCGCTGCCTCCTCCCGGCGTACCCGCCACCTCGCCACGCACCCGCGCAGGATGCGACGATTACGCTAACCGCACCCGTTGCCGGCCGGCTTCCAGCACCCCGACCAGGATGGACCGGCTTTCTAAGGAGACTCGCAGTGCCCAAGTCCAAGGTCCGCAAGAAGACCAGCTACACCCCGTCCCAGACGGCGATGTCCGGCCCGGTGGCCACCGGCCGGATGGCCAGGCCGAGTCCTCGCTGGTTCCCGATTGTGATGGCCGCCTTCCTCGTCCTCGGCCTGGCCTGGATCGTCGTGTACTACATGGCCGGCGAGAGCGTGCCGCTGATGCGCAGCCTCGGAAGCTGGAACTTCGCCGTCGGCTTCGCGTTCCTGGTGGTCGGCCTGGGCATGGCGGTCCGCTGGCGCTAGCGGTTATCCACACCTTCTTCCACCGCTGTGATTACACCGGTGTAGTTCTCCCCAGCTCCGTCCACATTGTGGATGACCAGCCGGCTGGCGGGGTGTCCCGGCCGGCTGGAGGTCTCAGTCACGGACCGGTCGGCCGGCTGCGTTCCCGCTCCGGTGGTGAGCTGGTTGTGCAACTGGTCGGTACGTCCGACCGCCACCGCGACCAGCACCACCAGCAGCGCCGTCAGCCCGGCGATCTGCACCCGGGACGACGGCAGCCGGCCGCGGCCGGACAGTTGGCCGCTCACCAGCACCAGGGCCGCGGCGCCGCCGAGCACGAAGCCGCCCAGGTGGCCGAGCTTGGAGATGCCCGGCACCGAGAAGGTGAAGATGAAGTTGATGCCGATGGTGATCCACAGCGCCGTGCTGTTCAGGCCCACCCGCCGGGCGAGCACGACCGCGGCCGCGAACAGGCCGAAGATGGCACCGGAGGCACCGGCCGATCCGACGTCGACCGAGTCCAGGGCGAGCACCGCGACCGAGCCGCCGAGCGCGGCCAGCAGGTACAGCGCCAAGTAGCGCCAGCGGCCCAGCACCTGCTCCAGCGGCGGGCCGATCACGTACAGCGCGTACATGTTCAGCAGGATGTGGACCGGCCCGTAGTGCAGGAACGCCGAGGTGATCAGCCGGTAGTACTCGTGGTTCTGCCCGACCATCCGCGGCCAGAGCACCCACTGGCCAAACAGCTTGCTGTTGCTGTTGCTGACCAGGCTGCCGCCCTGGCCGAAGGCGGTGAGCAGGTAGACCAGCACGTTCAGCCCGATCAGGCCGTAGGTGACACTCGGCACGCCCGAGCCGGTCCGGGCGCCCATCACGGTGCGGGCGCGGCGAACCGAGGCCTGGCCGGCCCGCACGTCGTCCGGGCACTGGAAACCCACCGCGGCCGGCCGCTGGCACTGCGGGCAGATCGGCCGGTTGCAGCGCACGCAACGCACCCCGGTCAGCCGGTCGGGATGCCGGTAGCAGCCGGCGAAGCCGTAGTTGGGGTCGGAGCCCGTCGGCGGTTGGGTGGGCTGCACTATCGTCTCCGGCTCGTTGCTGTCCGGCTTCTCCGGCTCGTTGCTGTCCGGCTCTTCGCGCGGCTAGCGCTCACTGCGTCCTCCGGCTGCTCGCACAACCATGCTCACTCGGTGGGTTAACGCCGGAGTCGATGGAACAGTTCGCCGCTACTCGACGGTGACGGAGTTAATCACGACGTCGGTGACCGGCCGGTCGGCGGCACCGGTCCGGGTGGTGCCGATGGCGTCGACCACCGCCCGGCTCTCGGCGTCGGCCACCTCGCCGAAGATGGTGTGCTTGAAGTTCAGGTGCGGCGTGCGAACCGTGGTGATGAAGAACTGGCTGCCGTTGGTGTTCGGCCCGGCGTTGGCCATCGCCAGCAGGTACGGGCGGTCGAAGCTCAATTCCGGGTGGAACTCGTCTGCGAAGTTGTAACCGGGACCGCCGGTGCCGCGGCCGAGCGGGTCGCCGCCCTGGATCATGAAGTTGTCGATCACCCGGTGGAAGACGGTGCCGTCGTACAGCGGCCGGTTGGTCTTCTGCCGGGTCGCCGGATCGGTCCACTCGCGAGCGCCGGTGGCCAGCTCGACGAAGTTGGCGACCGTCTTCGGGGCGTGGTTGCCGAACAGGTTGATCTTGATGTCGCCGGCCGAGGTGTGCAGCACGGCGGTCTGGGTCGCAGGGGTGGTCACGAAAAATCTCCTCGCAAGTTGACTATGGAATCTTCGGCGCGATCTCACGCGCCAGGTTCACCGCGTTCAATGCAGGGTAGGGCTGCTGGGTCCGGACGGTGACCACGGACCTGCCTCGGGCGAACACGCACTGCCAGGCCGGGTTGCCGCGCAACGGCGTCTGGAAGGCCACCGCACCGTCGGCGACGTCGGAGTAGGACTGCACCTCCGGGTGGCCCTTGGCCGACAGCACCATCGCGTTGTACGCCTCGGTCGGCGTGCCGAACACCACGATGGTGATCTCACCGATCAGCTGGCTGGAGTCGTACTGGAAGTAGAACCGGCAGCCGACCGGCTTGGTCCGCAGCAGGGTCACCCGGCCGACCCGGTCACCCTCGGCGTCGGCGAAGGCCGGCGCGGAGATGTACGGGCAGCTGCCGGCCACCTCCCGCACCCCGTGCGGCGTGCTGAGGCTGGGCCGGGGAGTGCTGGCGATGGTGCTGCGACCGGTCTCGCCGTCCCCACCACCGGCCAGCCCGGACGGTGGGGATCCGGTGGCGGGCGGCGCGACGAGGCTCGCCGAGACGGTCGGACCGCCACCCGGCGTGCAGCCGGCCAATGCACCCGCGGCCAGCAGGCAGCCGGCCAACACCACCGGCACGATTCGCCTCAACGCGGCCGCCGCGTCGCGACCTCGGCCGCGGCCAGTGCCAGCGAGTCGTCCAGCGGTGTCAGGTCGGCGGCCAGGTCGCGGCGGGACAGCGCCCGGCGCAGCAACTCGTCGGCGAAGCCCGGGCTCTTGGCCAACACCGGGCCGTGCAGGTAGCTGCCGAACACGTTGTCCCGTACCGCGCCCTCGGTCTGGTCGCGACCGTTGTTGCCCCGCCCGGCCAGCGTGCGGCCGAGCGGGCGGACGCCGGGTCCGAGGTCGGTGAGGCCGCTGTGGTTCTCGAAGCCGACCAGCCTGCCCCAGGGCGAATCCACCGCGTTGTTGCCGATCAGCCGGGTGTCGGTGCCGGTGGTGGTCAGGTCGAGCACGCCGACTCCGCCGATCCGCTCGCCGTCCTTGGTCAGGAACTCGTGCCCAAGCATCTGGTAGGTGCCGCAGATGGCCAGCATCACCACGCCGTCGTCGGCCATCGCGCGCAGGGTCGCCGCCCGGCTGACGAAATCGGCGCCGATGTCGCCCTGCGCCGCGTCCTGGCCGCCGCCGCCAAGCAGGATGTCGGCCTCGGTCGGCAGCGGGTCACCGACCCCGACCGGCACCACGGTGGCGTCCAGGCCCCGCCAGCCGAGCCGCTTGCGCAACACCAGCACGTTGCCGGTGTCGCCGTAGATGTTCATCTCCCGTGGGTACAGGTGCACCAGGGTCAGCCCGGTCATCCGGTCACTCCGGCCCGCTCGGCCAGCACCCGGTGCAGCTGCCACATCGCGGTGTAGGTGGCGAACACCACCACGGTCTCCTCCGGCTTCACCCGGCGCACCGCGTCCTCGACCGCCGCCGCCAACTCGGGAATGGTCGCCTCCACCGCGAGCTCGTCGTAGTGCAGCCGCACAGCCATGTCCGCCGCCCGGCTCCCCGAGGTGCTCAGGTAGCCCGATTTGCCTTGCAGCACCGAACCGAACTCGACGTCCCAGAGCCAGGACATGTCCCGGCCGTCGGCGTAGTCATCGTTGATCGCGATCACGGTGGCGGCCGGCTGCAGCGAGCCGATGGTGCGCAGCGACTGCCGGAAGCCGGCCGGGTTCTTGACCAGTTGCAGCACCACCCGACGCCCATCCAGGACGAACGACTGGCCGCGGCCGAAGGCCGGTTGGACGGCGCGCAGGCCGGCGGCGACAACGTCGGCGGGAAACCCGAAGGTGACCGCCAGGGCGCCCGCCGCCGCCGCGTTCTGGGCGTTGTGCGCGCCGTCGGCCCGCAGTTGCAGGGCCTCGGTGCGGCCGCCGATGTTCAGCACGATGTCGGTGCTGGCGCCCAGTTCCACCGATTCCAGCAACACCGAGGCGGACCGGTCCGACAGCCGGATGTCCCCGCCGTACAGCTCCTCGTCGGTGGGGAACAGTGGCCGCAGCCCGGCGGCGACCCCGAAGTAGCTGACCTCGGCGGGAATGCTCTCGGCCAGCGCGGCCAGCCGCGGATCGTCCCGGTTGAGCACCACGTGCTCGGTGGTCCGGGCCGCCACCTTGCCCAGCAGCTGCGCGGTGGTGTCGATCTCGCCGAACCGGTCCAGCTGGTCGCGCAGCACGTTCAGCAGCAGCAGCCGCTGCGGGGCGTACACCTCGCAGAACCGGACGGCGTGCGCCTCGTCCAGCTCGAAGACCGCAACCTCGGCCGCCAGCCGGCCGGTCCAGGACGCCTGCGCCACCAGCGCAGTGATGCAGCCCCGGACGAAGTTGCCGCCGGTGTCGTTGGTCAGCACCGGGTACCGCTGGGCGAGCACGGTCGCCACCATCTTCGTGGTGGTGGTCTTGCCGTTGGTGCCGCTCACCACCACCACGCCGTGCGGCAACCGAGCCAGCCGCTTCGGCAGGAAGCGGGGGAACGCCTTCTCCACCACCAGCCCGGGCAGCGCGGTGCCGCGCCGGCCGGCCAACCGCAGCCCGAGCAGGGTCAGCTTGCCCAGCCAGATCGCGAGCAGGTCTGCCGGCCGGATGTCCATGGTGCCTGCCAGGCTACCGAGCAGCCCGGCGCGCGGCCCGGAACGGGTGGCCGGGCAACCGAGGGTGGCTGACAGCCGGCGTCGCGGGTTACGGTGGAACCGACGTCTTGACGGCTCAGCCTCGACCCGGTCGGCGTCTTCCAACCCCGGGACGACGCCATGCCCTCGTCGCGCACCCTGCTCCGTTCCCCAGCCCGGCCCGGCGCTGCCACCCAACCGTCGAAGGGCGCCTCCCGCTCCGAGGACCGGCTGCCCCGGCTGCTGGGCTGGGCAAGCGTCGGCCTCGGGCTGCCGCTGATCCTGCGGCCGGCAGCGGTCGGCCGGGCTCTGGGAACCGGCGACGAGCCGAGGCAGCTGGCAGCCACCGCCGCCGTCGGAGCCCGGGAGCTGGTGGCGGCAGCCGGCCTGCTCACCCGTCCCCGCCCGGCCTGGTTGTGGGCCCGGGTTGCCGGCGACGGCATGGATCTGCTGCTGCTCGGCAACGCCCTGAAACACCACGACCGGCGGGGCCTGGGCCGAACCCTGGCCGCCACCGCCGGCGTGCTCGCCATCACCGCCGTGGATGTGTACGCCGCGGCCAGCCGCTGCTCGGAGGAAACCACCATGGAACTGACCGCGTCCACCACCATCGGCAAGCCGGCGCAGGAGGTGTATGAGTTCTGGCGCCAGTTCGACCGGCTGCCCCGCTTCATGGCACACCTGGAGGAGGTGCGGCTGACCGGCGAGCGGCGTAGCCACTGGCGGGCCAGCGCGCCGTTCGGCAAGGACGTGGAGTGGGACGCCGAGACCACCGAGGACGTCCCCGGCGAGCGGATCTCCTGGCGGTCGGACGAGGGCGCCCGGGTGCCGAACGAGGGCACCGTGCAATTCCGCCCGGCGCCCGGCGAGCGTGGCACCGAGGTGCACGTCCGGCTGCGCTACGAGATCCCGGCCGGCAAGCTCGGCCAGGCCGTCGCCCGCTACTACGGCGAGGACCCGCACCAGCAACTCGACGACGACCTGCGCCGGCTCAAGCAGGTGCTGGAGACCGGCGAGGTGGTGCGCTCCGACGGGGCGCCCGGCGGCAAGCAGGCACGCGGGGAGTTCCCGCAGCGGCCGGCCCAGCCATTGGATGCCAAGGAGATCGCCGAGCTGGCGCAGGAGGTGTCGGCATGAAGGCCGTGTGCTGGGCCGGGCGCAACTCGGTCACGGTTACCGAGGTGCCGGATCCGAGCATCCTGAACCGACGCGACGCGATCGTAAAGATCAGCACCACCGCCATCTGCGGCTCGGATCTGCACTTGGTGGACGGCTACGTGCCGACCATGCAGAAGGGCGACGTGCTGGGCCACGAGTTCATGGGCGAGGTGGTCGAGGTCGGCCCGGACGTCAGCCCCGAACGGCTCCGGGTGGGTGACCGGGTCGTGGTGCCGTTCCCGATCGCCTGTGGCGCCTGCTACGCCTGCCGCTCCCAGCTGTACTCCTGCTGCGAGAACTCCAACCCGAACGCCGGCATCGCCGAGAAGCTGTTCGGCCATCCGCTGTCGGGCATCTTCGGCTACTCGCACCTGACCGGTGGCTTCGCCGGCGGCCAGGCCGAGTACGCCCGGGTGCCGTTCGCCGACGTCGGGCCGTTGAAGATCGAATCCGACCTGCCGGATGAGAAGGTGCTGTTCCTGTCCGACATCCTGCCCACCGGCTACATGGGCGCGGAGATGTGCGACATCCAGCCAGGCGACGTGGTGGCGGTGTGGGGTGCCGGGCCGGTCGGCCAGTTCGCCATGGACAGCGCGCGGGTGCTCGGCGCCGAGACGGTGATCGCGATCGACAAGGAGCCCTACCGGCTGCGGCTGGCCGCCGACGCCGGCTACACCACCATCAACTTCTCCGACACCGACGTCCGCTCGGCGCTGCTGGAACTGACCGGCGGCCGTGGACCGGACAAGTGCATCGACGCGGTTGGGCTGGAGGCCACCCACGGCGCCACCCATGTACATGCCTACGACCGGGTCAAGCAGGCCACCCGGTCGGAGACAGATCGGCCGCACGCGCTACGCCAGGCGATCCTGAGCTGTCGCAGCGGCGGCATCGTCTCGGTCATCGGGGTGTACGGCGGCATGATCGACAAGTTCCCGGCCGGCGCCTGGATGAACCGGTCGATCACCCTGCGCACCGGGCAGTGCCACGTGCACCGCTACATGCGGCCGTTGTTGGAACGCATCGAGCGGGGAGAGCTGGACCCGATGCGGATCATCACGCACTCGCTGGCGCTGGGCGAGGCGCCGCACGGCTACGAGATCTTCAAGAACAAGCAGGACAACTGCGAGAAGGTCGTGCTCAAGGCCTGACCCGCTCGTCCGGGACGACCGGCACGGCGGCCGGCGCGGCGAACGGAGCCTTGGCGGGCGGCTCAGGTTGCCCTGGCTGTCCGGTCGGCGTGCCCGCCGGCTGCCGCCGGCCGATCAGCAGTGCCGCGCCGGCGAAGCACAGCAGCGCCATCGCGAGGATCAGCAGCCGGTAGTCCACCAAGAGCACCAGCCCGGCGCCCAGGGCGATGGCCAGCGTCTGCGGCACGGTGAGCAGGAAGCTCAGTGCCGCGTCGGCCCGTCCCATCAGCTCGGCCGGGGTGCTGCGTTGCAGCAGCGTGATCATGCCGACCAGCAGCAGCGACAGGCTGGCACCGAACAGCACCAGGCCGATCATCACGACGGCCAGGTTCGAGGCCGCCTGGCAGAGGAAGCTCAGCCCGGCGATGGCCAGGCCGGCCAGCATCAGCCGCTGCTCGCCGAGCCGGCGGCTGAGCACGCCACCCACCAGTCCAGCCGCGATGGCGCCGGCGCCCTGGCCCGAGGTGAGCACGCCGAGGAAGGCCGGCGGACGGTGCAGGCCGTCGCTCAGCACGGCATAGATCACCGTCTCGGACAGCCCGAACGCGATCACCGCCAGCAGGCAGCTTGCGGCCGCCAGCCGCAGTGGCCGGGTACGCCACAGGTGCTCGCTGCCGGCGGCGATCTGCCGGAGCCAATGCCCGCTGCCGCGGGTCAGCGCCGGCTCATCGATCCGCAGCAACGACAGCACCAGCACCGCGATCACGAACGTGACGCAGTCGCCGATGATGATCGGGTACGCGCCGAACGCGGCGAACAGGCCGGCGCAGCCCAGCGGCACCACGATCCGCGAGCCCTGGGTCAGCGTCTGGGTGAGCGAGTTGACATCGGCCAGCAGTTCCTCGGCCACGATCGTCTGCACCAGGGCGACCTGGGCGGCACCGGTCAGCGCGCCCGAGACGCCGTAGCCGAACATGACCAGGTAGATCAGCCAGAGCTGGTCGGCGCTGCGCACGGCCAGCAGGCAGGCCACCAGCGCGCAGGTGGCCAGGTCGGTGACGATCAGCAGCCGGCGCCGGCTGACCCGGTCCACCAGCACGCCGGTGAGCGGGCTGGACATGCTGCCCAGGGTGAGCATGAAGATGGACAGGCCGGCCGCGCTGGTGCTGCCGGTGAGCACCTTCACCCAGATGCTCAGGGTCAGCCAGAGCGCGTTGTCGCCGATCACCGAGATGGTGGTGCCGGCGAGGTAGCGCCGGGTCGTCCGGTCGGCCAGCACCCGCCTCATCGCGGATCTCCCGGCCGCTCGCGCTGCTCGTCCGGCTCGTACTGATCGGCTGGTTCGGGCTGCTCGGCCGGCCGTGGTCCGTCGGCCGGTTCGGCTGCTTGCTGCGGATAGTTGAACAGCAGGTACTCGAGCGCGATCGCCTGCTCCGGCCGCAACTCCGGGTGGCTGAGCCGGTCGCGATGCTGTTCGAACAGCTGCTGCAGCCGCTCGTTGAACTCGGCGGCCTCGGCCGGGGTCAGGTAGGCCAAGTACTGCGAGCCGGACGTGACGTCGCGCCATTGCTGGCCGAACCCGGCCCGGGTGTCGCGCACCTGGCGCAGCCGTCGCAGCCAGCCGTCCCAGAGCAGGTCGGCCAGCACCCGGGCCGCCTGGTCGGTCTCGGCATCCGCCCGGCCGCTGTCGTCGAAGGAGAAGCCGAGGTGCGAGCGCCGCCACGGACGGCGCCGGCCCGGTGCCGTGCCGGCCTCCTCGACGAAGCCGTACTTGGCCAGCGTGCGCAGGTGGAACGCGCAGTTCGTCGGCGACTCGCCGACCAGCGCGGCGGCCTCGGTCGCGGTGAGCTGATCGTGCCGGCTCAGCAGCTCCAGCAGGGCGAGCCGGGTGGGATGGGCAATCGCCCGCATCGCCTTCGGGTCGGTGAGCGTGCGGGGCAGATCATGCGCATCGGCCGGATCGGGAACGACCGCCGCGCTGTCGAGCGACATGTTTCGAAAGACTACGCTCGACACTTGGCAACGGGCAAGGCCGCCCGCCGATCACGATCGTTCCAGCTTGGCCCGGCTCGCCGGGTCGAGGCTGGCCATTCCGGCCTCGCCGATCCTGGCGCGCAGTGCTGCGCGAAGTTCGGCGCTGTCTCGATACCGGGCCTGGGTGTTGTCGGCAAAGTCCACCCGCCATGCCTGGAGCTTCTTCCGCACCCGCAGGTAACGCGCCGACCGGATCTCCGTGTCGGGCTTGAGTGTGCCGAACTGGCTCCGCCGCCGGCGGACGACGGGCAGGGGCGCGATGGAGGTGAGCACCAGCAGCGCCAACCCGATGACGAACAGGCTGACGGTACCGCCACTTCGACCAGCCTCCCAATCACTGGCGCGCATCACCCGCCGCGGATGGACCGGGTCATAGACCAGCGGTTCACCGGCCTGATCCTCGATCAGGTCGTAGCCGCCACCGCCGGCGAGTGGGGTGGTGACCATGCTGCCGCCGGCCTCGTACGTGGCGACAACTTGGCGAATGCAGCGGTAGCAGTGCGGTCCTTCCTTGGCCGATACCAGTTGAGCCTGCGCGGGAGTTGGACCGAGGAACCTGGCCGCCACCACCGGCCGCCCGGCTATCACCATGAGGGTGGCGGACCCGACCAGTAGTAGGACCCACAAAGCGACAAGCCTGGACCGGGCCAGCTGCGGAAAGTGGGATCTGGGGTTCACGCCGGCACGCTTCAACCACTCCGCCCTCTGCCAGCCCGCTACCAGGTTGACCACCCACGCGACGATTGAGAAGACCAGACCGACTCTCAGCCAGGACGGTCGAGCGAAGTCCGGAAGCACCATCGAGGCCAGAGCCAGGACGAAGAAGGCCGCCACCAATAGAAACTGCAGCACGACGGTGAGCCGGTAGACGGAGTCCCCACGACGCGCGGTGACCTGGTCCGGATGGAGCGTCACGATGCTTGTGTCGGGCGGTTAGACGTTGCGTGCACCGACGCAGCATGCCCGATCCGTGCCGGTGTGCAGGCCGACCCACATCACAGCGGTGGAGCCTAGGGGAATCGAACCCCTAACCTCCGCCTTGCAAAGGCGGCGCTCTGCCAATTGAGCTAAGGCCCCGAGTGAATCCGGGAGTGCCGATCCTAACCGCTCGCGGCGGGCTACGGACGGTCGGTCGCGTCCCGCCAGACGTTGCTGGCCTGCTGCCCACGCCGGCGGCGGATCAGGTACTGGACTCCGACCGCGGCGGCTGCCAGGGCGAGCAACTTGCGCACGGGGCCTCCGTCGTCTGGGGTGGTTCCGGCTCACCGATCCGGTGGGTGACAGTGGGCCTAGGAGGACTTGAACCTCCGGCCTCATCCTTATCAGGGATGCGCTCTAACCGTCTGAGCTATAGGCCCGTGCCGCGCTTGGCGCGCGGTGTTGAAGCTTACCGGTTGGCCGCTCGCCGACCCAAACCGCCCCGGGCCGCGGGGGCAGAACCCGTGGTCGGGCAAGTGGCGCGATAGCACGGCTCAGCCGCGAAAACGCTCCACTTCCGGTGACCCGGAGCGGCGACGCGCCGCCGCAATCCGAGCCGGCCTACTCGCGTTCGGAGAGGGTGACCTCGGCGCCGCCGACCAGGTCGGCGCACAGGTTGTAGACCATCGCTCCGACGGTGGCCAGCGCGATGAACAGCACGATGTTCACCACGCCGATGATGATGGCGAAGCCGAACACCACCGGCCCGGTCACCACGTTGCTGGACTTGTCGTCACCCGAGATCTGGTGCACGGCGTTGTTCACCCGGTCGAACACCCCGGAGACGTCGAGGATGCCGTAGAGCACCCCGACCATGATCAGCCAGACGAAGAACAGGGCGATCGCCAGCACGCAGGAAAACTTGAACACCGAGTACACATTGATGTGGCTGAGCGTCAGCCGGGCACGGCGTGGCTGGCGGCCTCGGCCGCGACCGGTCGGCGGCCGGCCGGCCCGGTTCTCCGCCTCGTTGGCGGCCGTCTTGATGGCGGTCTTGGCATTCACCGCCGCGGTGGTGGCGCCGGCCGCCACGGTGGAGGCGGCCGCCGAGAGCCGGGCACCGAGCCCACCCGCGTCCGGCTGCGAGCCAACGCCACGCGGATCCTGCGAGCCAACGCCACGCGGGTCGACACCCTGCGGAACGCCACGCGGATCCACACCGCGCGGATCCGCGGCATATCCAGCCGGCGGCCGGCCGCTCGACCCGTCCGGCCGGTTGACCGGTGGTGCATCGGACCGGCTCACCGCCGACCACCCGTCGTTCGGGGGGTTCACGCCACGTTGTCCGCCCGGCACACCGGGACCTGCCGAGCCCGGGGTGCCGGTGCCGGCCGGCGCGGCCGAGCCGGCGGACGACGGCGGCACCGTCACCCGCGGCAGGGTCGCGGTGTCCTGTTCGGGATTACCCCTGTTGCGGGAGGTCGGTGGCTGATAGCCCTCAGTCACGTTGGCTACTCCTGCTCCTCGGGTTCGTCGGCGTTGCGCGCGATGGAGACCAGGCTGACCCCGTCGTCCAGGTTGATCAGCCGCACGCCCATGGTTTGGCGCTGGGCCCGCCGCACCTCTGCGACGGACGTCCTGATCACCACGCCGTCGGACGTGATCGCATAGATCTCATCCTCCGGCCGGACGCTCATAGCCGCGACCAGTCCACCTCTCGTCGAGACTATACGCGCGGTGAGCACGCCCTTCCCGCCACGACCTTGCACCGGGTACTCGACGACCTTGGTGCGCTTGGCGTACCCGCCGTCGGTGGCGATGAGGATCTCCATGTCGTCCTGGACGACCTCCATGGCCAGCAGTTCGTCGGCGGAACCGAACCGCATGCCGATCACTCCGGAGGTGGCCCGGCCCATCGGCCGCAGCGTCTCGTCGTCGGCCTTGAACCGGATCGACTGGGCACGCTTGCTCACCAGCAGCAGGTCGTCGGTAGGCGAGATCAGCGCCGCGTCGATCAGCTCGTCCTCCTCGCGCAGGTTGATCGCGACGATGCCGCCGGTGCGGTTGGAGTCGAAGTCGGTCAGCTTGGTCTTCTTGACCAGGCCGGCCTTGGTGGCCAGCACCAGGTAGGGCGCGACCTCGTAGTTCTTGATCGTCATGACTTCGGCGATCGTCTCGTCCGGCTGGAAGGCCAGCAGGTTGGCCACGTGCTGGCCGCGGGCGTTCCGGTTCGCCTCCGGCAGGTCGTAGGCCTTGGTCCGATAGACCCGGCCCTTGTTGGTGAAGAACAGGATCCAGTCGTGGGTGGAGCAGACGAAGAAGTGCGCGACGATGTCGTCGGTCTTCAGCCCGGCGCCCTGCACGCCGCGGCCGCCCCGGCGCTGAGACCGGTAGAGGTCGGTCTTGGTGCGCTTGGCGTAGCCGGTGCGGGTGATGGTGACGACCACGTCCTCGGCGGCGATCAGGTCCTCCATGGACATGTCGCCGTCGTAGGGCACCAGCCGGGTGCGCCGCTCGTCGCCGTACTTGGCCACGATCTCGGTCAGCTCGTCCCGGATGATCAACCGCTGCCGGCCAGGCTTGGCCAGGATGTCGTTGAAGTCGGCGATCTTGGCCTCGATCTCCTTGGCCTCCTCCTCGATCCGCAGCCGTTCCAGGGCGGCCAGCCGGCGCAGCTGCAGGTCCAGGATCGCGGTGGCCTGCACCTCGTCGATCTCCAGCAGCTCCATCAGGCCGGTGCGGGCCTGCTCGGCCGACGGCGAGCTGCGGATGAGCGCGATCACCGCGTCCAGCGCGTTGAGGGCCTTGAGGTAGGCACGCAGTATGTGCGCCCGCTCCTCGGCCTTGCGCAGCCGGTATTGGGTGCGCCGGACGATGACCTCGACCTGGTGCTCGATGTAGTAGCGGACCACCTGGTCCAGGCTGAGCGTGCGCGGCACCCCGTCGACGATGGCCAGCATGGTGACGCCGAACGTGGTCTGCAGCTGGGTGTGCTTGTAGAGGTTGTTCAGCACCACCTTGGCGACCGCGTCCCGCTTGAGGGTGACCACGATCCGCATGCCGATCCGGTCGGAGGACTCGTCGTTGATGTCGGCGATACCGGCCACCTTGCCGTCGCGGGCCAGGCCGGCGATGGACTCCACCAGGTTGTCCGGGTTCACCTGGTAGGGCAGCTCGGTGACCACCAGGATGGTGCGACCGCGGGCGTCCTCCTCGACGGTGACCACGGCCCGCATCCGGATCGCGCCGCGGCCGGTCCGGTAGGCGTCCTCGATGCCGTCCCGGCCGACGATGAGTGCCTTGGTCGGAAAGTCCGGGCCCGGGATGTCGCGCATCAGCTGGGCGAGCAGTTCCTCGTTCGTGGCGTCCGGGTGATCCAGCGCCCAGGTGACGCCGGCGGCCACCTCGCGCAGGTTGTGCGGCGGCAGGTTGGTTGCCATGCCGACCGCGATGCCGCCACCGCCGTTGACCAGCAGGTTCGGGATCCGGGACGGCAGCACGGTCGGTTCCTGCGAGCGGCCGTCGTAGTTGGGCTTGAAGTCGACGGTCTCCTCGTCGATGTCGCGCAGCATCTCCATGGCCAGCGGCGAGAGCCGGGCCTCGGTGTTGTGCGAGACGAAGCCATTGGTGATGAAGGCGTGGTCGGCCGAGTCCACCCGCAGCGAGTACACCGGCGCGGTGCCGGCCGGCTGCACGGAGTCCACCCGGTGCAGCGAGAACTGCCGCGGGTCGCCGCCATCATCGGGCAGGTGCCGGGCCCGGTCGGCCAGGTAGGCGGCGGTCAGGTCGGGCAGCAGCGGCAGCGCGGTGGCCCAGGACGCCGCCGAGTCGGCCTGGTCGCGCACCACCAGCACGTCGGTCGAGGTGAGCTCGCCGGCCAGCTTCCAGAGCAGCCGGGGCACGCCGTGCACCCGGCCGAGGGCCAGCAGCGGGTGGTTGCCGGTCACCGTGATCGACCGGGAACCAGCCCGTACGGTCAGCACCGGATGCTCGCCAGAGTGGTGGAAGGCGCTGACCCGGACCGGCACGCCGTCGCGACCGATGACTTTGAAGTCGACCTCGGTGGTGCTCTCCGGCGCCGCGTCGGGCACCAGCTCGGCGATCGGCACCTCGCCGTCGGGGGTGCGGACCAGGGTGTCGCCGGTGACGCAGTACCGCATCGCGGCGGCCGGGTCATTGCCGGGGGAGCCGAAGTTGCCCTGCCCGTCGATCAGCGGGGCACGCATCGACCACGGTTGAGCCAGCCGGACCAGGGTGTCGTAGATGGCCGAATCGCCGTGCGGGTGATAGTTGCCCATCACGTCGCCGACCACCCGGGAGCACTTGACGTAGCCCCGATCGGGCCGGAAACCGCTGTCGTACATCGCGTACAGCACCCGTCGGTGCACCGGCTTGAGGCCGTCCCGGACGTCGGGCAGCGCGCGGGCCACGATCACGCTCATCGCGTAGTCGAGGAAGCTGCGCTGCATCTCCAGCTGCAGATCCACCGGCTCGATGCGGTCGCTCGGCGGCGGCGGGGTCTCGGTCACGAGTGGCCTTTCTTTCCAAGTCGTGGCGTGACGGGCGGGGGAGGGCAGCGCCGGTTACCGGGCAACCCGGCAACCGGCTCAGCCGATCAGATGTCGAGGAACCGGACGTCCTTGGCGTTGCGAACGATGAAGCCGCGCCGGGCCTCGACGTCGTCACCCATCAGCACCGAGAACAACTCGTCGGCGGTCGCGGCGTCGTCCAGGGTGACCAGCCGCAGCACCCGGGTGGCCGGGTCCATGGTGGTCTCCCACAGTTCCTTGGCGTTCATCTCGCCCAGGCCCTTGTACCGCTGGATCGAGTCGCCGGCCACCCGGCGCCGGCCGGCGGCCTCGCCGGTGGCGATCAGGCCGTCGCGCTCCCGGTCGGAGTAGGCGTAGTCCGGGTCGCCCTTGGACCACTTGATCTTGTACAGCGGCGGCATCGCCAGGTACACCTTATGGCTCTCGATCAGCGGCCGCATGAACCGGAACAGCAGGGTGAGCAGCAGCGTGGTGATGTGCTGGCCGTCCACGTCGGCATCGGCCATCAGCACGATCTTGTGGTAGCGCAGCTTCTCGATGTTGAAGTCGTCGTGGATGCCGGTGCCCAGCGCGGTGATCAGCGACTGCACCTCGGTGTTCTTCAGCACCCGGTCGATCCGGGCCTTCTCCACGTTGATGATCTTGCCGCGAATCGGCAGGATCGCCTGGTACAGCGAGTCCCGGCCAGACTTGGCCGAGCCGCCCGCCGAGTCACCCTCCACGATGTACAGCTCGCTGCGCTCGGGGTCGGTGGACCGGCAGTCGGCCAGCTTGCCCGGCAGCCCCATGGTGTCCAGGGCGTTCTTGCGGGCCAACTTGCGGGCCTGCTGCGCCGCCTTGCGAGCTCGCGCGGCCTGGGTGGCCTTGGTGATGATCATCCGGCCCTCGGTGGGGTTGCGCTCGAACCAGTCAGCCAGCCACTCGTTGCAGACCTTCTGCACGAAGGACTTGGCCTCGGAGTTGCCCAGCTTGGTCTTGGTCTGGCCCTCGAACTGCGGCTCGCCCAGCTTGATCGAGATGATCGCGGCCAGGCCCTCCCGGATGTCATCGCCGGTCAGCTTGTCCTCGTTGGGCTTGAAGATCTTCTTCTCGGTGGCCCACCGGTTGACCACCGAGGTGAGCGCGGCCCGGAAGCCCTCCTCGTGGGTGCCACCCTCCATCGTGTTGATGGTGTTGGCGAAGGTGTACACCGACTCGGAGTACGACTCGTTCCACTGCAGCGCGATCTCGGCCGACATCTTCAGGTCCGGATCGTCGGCCTCGAAGTAGACCACCGACTTGTGGATGGCCGACTTGGTGGCGTTCAGGTGCTTGACGAAGTCGGCGATACCACCGGCGTAGTGGTAGCTGACCTCGCGGAACTCATGCTCGCCGCCCCGCTCGTCGCGGGCCTGGATGGTCAGCCCCTTGTTCAGGAACGCCATCTCCTGCAGCCGGCGGGTGATGGTCTCGAAGGAGAACTCGACGGACTCGAAGATCGAGGCGTCCGGCCAGAAGGTCACCGAGGTGCCGGTCTGCTTGGTCGGCTCGCCCTTGGCCAGCGGGGCGGCCGGCTTCTGGTTCTCATACGGCTGGCTCCAGGTGTAGCCCTCGCGCTTGATCTCCACCTCCAGCCGGGTGGACAGCGCGTTCACCACCGAGACGCCGACGCCGTGCAGTCCACCGGACACGGCGTAGGACTCGCTGTCGAACTTGCCGCCGGCGTGCAGCACGGTCAGGATCACCTCGACCGCCGGCTTCTTCTGCGCGGTGTTCATGCCGACCGGCATGCCGCGACCGTTGTCGACCACCCGCACCGCGTTGCCGGGCAGCAGGCTCACTTCGATCCGGTCGCAGAAGCCGGCCAGTGCCTCGTCGACCGCATTGTCGACGACCTCCCACACCAGGTGGTGCAGCCCGCGCTCGCCGGTGGAGCCGATATACATGCCCGGGCGCTTGCGGACCGCCTCCAGCCCTTCCAGGACCTGGATGGAGTCGGCACCGTAATTGGACGCAGCCTTAGCCGCCACTCGTGCTCCTTCGTCGGGATCCGCTGACCGCTGGTCAGGCCGATGACCGGCAGGCCAAAGACCCTGTCATTCGCAGCTGAGGGCTGCCAGTCGTGTCGTACCCATTCATCCTACTGGGTAGCGGCGACAGAATGCGGCTGGCAGGGCCGCTGATCGCGTTGCAGAGCGATCTCCGGCCACCCAGTGGATCGGGATACGCGCGAGGGCTTGACGTCACCGGCTCCGGCATGCTCAGCGGCGCCAACAACCCGGCCATGAGCGCGCCGGCTGCCGCGGCATTGGCGAACCAGCCGCCGGGGTATTGGCGGCGCCGGCCGCCGCGGCATGGCAGGACCCTCGGCCGGGGCATCGCGGGACCGTCAGCCGTAAGTGTCGCGCACCCCGCGGCCACCGCGCATCGACCACGGCCCGCGCTTGAACGACGGCACCGACGGGCCGGAAATCCGCAGCTTGGTGACGGTGCCGGGCGGCAGTTCGGCGCCGATCCGCTTCAGCAGTTGCGGAGCCAGCAGCCGCAGCTGGGTAGCCCAGGCCGTCGACTCGGCGGTGATCCGCAGCTCGCCATCACGCAAGCTGACCGGCTGGCAGCGGGCCGCGACCTCGGCCCCCACCACGCTGGCCCACTGCCCGAGCAGCCGGGCCTCCGCCAGCGGCGCGGTCCAACCGAGGTCGGCGATCGACTGGCCGACGATGGCGCCGATGGCCATCGGATCCCGGGCGTCCGGCCGGGCGCCGCTGTAGCCACCCCGCGAGCCGGCCTGCCCGCGCCGGCGCCGCCGGAACCGGGGGGACGGTGCCGGCCGGCCACTGGCGATCGCCCGGGCCGCCTGCAGCGCCTCGCTGGCCAGATCCGAACCAGCAACATCCGAACCTGCCGAACCGGCCGCGTCCGGCGGTGTGGACGAGCCGGTCACATCGCCTGTGGATAAACCCTCGATTTCTGGGGATGGATCCCGTCCACTGCCGGAAATTCGGGCATTGCGCAGGTGGATAACCTGTGGATCGTCGGGACCAAAGTCCGGGTCGATGGGACCAAAGTCCCGGTGCTTCTCGAACCCCTGCTCACCGGACACGACGAACCTCCCCGTTGGCGACGTCGTAGCGGGCGCCGGTCAGTATCTCCGGCACGTCCGACAGAACCGCGGCTGAGATCAGCACCTGCTCTGCCCGGCTGGCAATCGCCGCCAACTGCTCGCGGCGGGTGGTGTCCAGCTCGGCGAAGACATCATCCAGGATCAACACCGGCTGCGCACCATCGGCGCCGAGCAACTCGAAACAGCCCAGCCGCAGCGCGAGCGCGGCCGACCATCCCTCGCCGTGGCTGGCGTAGCCGCGCACCGGCAGGTCGTTCAGCGTCACCTCGAGCTCGTCCCGGTGCGGACCGGCCAGCGTGACACCGCGGTCCAGCTCGTCCGGCCGCAGCCGCTCCAAGGCGGTCAGCAGGGCATCCCGGGCCGCCTCCACACTAGGAATTACACCGGTGTCATTACCCTCACCGTTATCGATCGAGCTGACATAACGTAGGCCGATCTTGCCGCTGGTCGGCGCCAGCTGCGCGTAGGCCTGCCGCACGTACGGGGCCAGCGCCTGCACCAGCTCCAACCGGGCCACCAGCAGTTGGGCGCCGTGCTCGGCCAGGTGGCTGTCCCAGACGTCCAGGGTGCGCAGGTCGGCGGCCGCACCCGCGCGGCGGGCCATGCCGGCGGTCTTCAGCAGTGCCGCCCGCTGCTTGAGCACCCGGTCGTAGTCGGCACGCACGCCGGCCAGCCGGGGCGCCCGCTGCACCAGTACGTCGTCGAGGAACCGGCGGCGTTCGGCCGGATCGCCCCGCACGATGGCCAGATCCTCCGGCGCGAACAGCACCGTGCGCAGCCCGCCGAGCAGCTCGCGCGGCCGGCTGACCGGGGAGCGGTTGAGCTTGGCTCGGTTCGCCCGGCCGGCCGCGATCTCGATCTCCAGCACCAGCTGCCGCCCGCCGGACACCACGGCGACCTGTGCCACCGCACGGTCGGCGCCGGCCCGGATCAGCGGGGCGTCGGCGGCCACCCGGTGGCTGGACAGGGTGGACAGGTAGCCGATCGCCTCCAGCAGGTTCGTCTTGCCCTCGCCGTTGGCCCCGATCAGCACGCTGACGCCGGGCTCGAAGGCGACGTCGGCCCGCGGCCAGCTGCGGAAGTCAGCGACGCTCAGATGCTGGACGAACATGCGCGGCTACCGGACGCCAGAAGCCGACGTCGGTCAGGAACTGCTCGGCGAGATCGCATCGCTGGCCCGCACGCTGCCGGCCGCCTCCACCGCGTGGCCACCGAACTGGTTGCGCAGCGCGGCCACCATCTTCATCGCCGGCGAGTCGTCCTGCCGGGAGGCGAACCGGGCGAACAGCGCCGCGGTGATCACCGGCATCGGCACCGCGTTGTCGATCGCTGCCTCCACCGTCCAGCGGCCCTCGCCGGAGTCGGCGGCCCAGCCGCGGATCTTCGACAGGCTGGGGTCGGCCTCCAGCGCAAGCACCGCCAGGTCCAGCAGCCAGGACCGGATCACGGTGCCCTGCTGCCAGGACTTGAACGTCTCGGTGACGTTATCCAGCAGCGGGGATGCGGCCATCAGCTCGTAGCCCTCGGCGTAAGCCTGCATGATGCCGTACTCGATGCCGTTGTGCACCATCTTGGCGAAATGCCCAGCCCCGACCGTCGATCCGGCGTGTACGAAGCCGCCGTCGCCCTCCGGCTTGAGCGCGTCGAAGATCGGCTGCACCCGCGCCACGTCCTCGGCCGGGCCGCCAACCATCAGCGCGTAGCCGTTCTTCAGCCCCCACACCCCGCCGGACACCCCGCAGTCGAGGAACTTGATGCCCTTGCCGGCCAGCTCCTCGGCGTGCCTGGCGTCATCGGTGTACTTGGAGTTGCCACCGTCGATCACCAGATCTCCGGCGCTGAGCACCTCGCCGAGCTGATCGATCGTGTCGTCGGTCGGGCCGCCGGCCGGCACCATCACCCAGACCGCCCGCGGCGCGGACAGCCGGTCGACCAGCTCGGCCAGCGATGCGACGTCCCGCGGTGCGTCCGCCGACCGGTCGTAGCCGACCACGGTGTGGCCCGCCTCCCGGATCCGCTGGGCCATGTTGCCGCCCATCTTGCCCAGTCCGATCAGACCGATCTCCATGCCCAGCCTCCCAAGTTCGTGTGCTGCGTCACGCGTGCCGCATCGCGAGTTGACCGGCGCGTGGCTCCGCCGGCTGACCGCCCCCCACGGTAGCCCGGCCACCTGGGCCGAACGAGCCGCGCGGGCCGGGTCAGGCGAGCGCGATCTCCCGGGCCGTTCGCCGCCCGCGGATCATCCCGGCAGCCGCACCGGCATGATCAGGTAGGTGTAGTCGGAGGCGCCACCGGCCGGCCGCAGCACCGCGGGCTTGGTCGGCGTGGTGAACAGCAGCCGCGCCACCGGCTCCTCGATGGCGCCCAGGCCCTCCAGCAGAAAGGCTGGATTGAACGCGGTGGTGATGCCGTCGCCGGTCGAACTCGGCCTCCAGGTTCTCCTCGGCACGGCCCTCGTCGTCGCCGCCCGCGGTCAGGGTCAGGCTGCCGTCGGCGAACTGCAGCCGCACCGGGTTGCCTCGTTCGGCCACCAGGGCGACCCGCTTGACCGCCTCGCTCAACGACGCCACCGGCACCTCGGCGGTTACCGCGAATTCCTGCGGCAGCAGCGTCCGGTACGGCGGGAACTGGGCGTCCAGCAGCCGGGTGGTGGTCCGTCGTCCGGTGCCGGAGAAGCCGATGATGCCCTCGCCGCCGGTGCTGGAACTGGACAGCGAGATGGTGAGCTCGGCCTCGCCGGTCAGGCTGCGGGCGGCCTCGTGCAAGGTGCGGGCCGGCACCAGGACCTGCGCCTCGGCGGCCGCGGTGCTGGCCGGGTTCCAGGTGAGTTCGCGCACCGCCAGTCGGTAGCGGTCGGTGGCGGCCAGGGTCAGCCGGTCACCGTCGATCTCCAACCGGACGCCGGTGAGCATCGGCAGCGTGTCGTCCCGGCCGGCGGCGATCGCCACCTGGGACACCGCCCGGGCGAACACCGAGCTGGACACGGTGCCAGCGGTGCTGGGCAGTTCGGGCAGCCGCGGGTAGTCCCGAATCCGGCATGGTCGGCAGGCTGAACTTGCGAGCTGCCGCAGGTGATGCTGACCCGCGACCCTTCAGCGATGAAGTCCACCGGGTGGGCGGGCAGCGCCTTGGCGATGTCGGCGAGCAGCCGACCGGAGACCAGGGCTCGCCCGGGTGAGCCGCTGTTCACCTCCAGCTGGGCCTGGGTGGACACCTCGTAGTCGAAGCCGGAGATGGCCAACTGGTCCTCGGTCACCTCCAGCAGCAGGCCGGCCAGCACCGGGGCCGCCGGCCGAGCTCGGCAGGCTTCGAGCCGACCACGCGACCGCTTCGGCCAGTGCGTCGCGCTCGATACGGAACTTCATCGCATGCCTCCACGTCGGATTCCGGCCCGGGTAGCAGGTCCGGTGTGCCACACATCTTGCTGCAGGGCACCGTCAGCCGCGGCGGCCGGGTCGCCAGCGGCAGGTCCACAATCCCCAGCAGCAGGGTTTGGGTTCTTTTCTCTTCCTTCCAAGATCTCAGTCATCCTCGTCATAAGGCCTGTGGATCCTGTGGACGCGCGCCGTTTTCCCTGGTCAGGGCGGTGCCGGCATGTGGGCGGCGGCTCAGCCGACTGGGCACGGCGGTAACGGGGAAGTGGACGGCAGGAAACCGGAATCCGTCCTCCACACGGCGCCCCGGGTTTTTCCACACGGCCACCCACATTGTGGAAGCGCGGAGGGAAACCGGCCGCAAGCCGGCACGCGATGTGCTATGCGGGCGCGGGAGGACGGAAGCGGCGGTCGAGGACGGATCAGGACCGGGCACGACTGCGGATCCGGCTGGTCAGCTCGGTGATCTGGTTGTAGACGTTGCGGCGTTCGATCATCATCGACCGGATCTTGCGCTCGGCGTGCATCACCGTGGTGTGGTCGCGGCCGCCGAAGGTCTGGCCGATCTTGGGCAGCGACAGTTCAGTGAGCTCGCGGCACAGGTACATCGCGATCTGGCGTGCCTGCACCAGCACCCGGGTACGCGAACCGCCGGTCAGGTCCTCGATGGTGACGCCGAAGTACTCGGCGGTGACCGCCATGATGGTGGTGGCGGTGATGTCCGGCCGGTCGGACTCGGAGACCAGGTCCTTGAGCACGATCTCGGCCAGCTTCAGGTCGATTTCCTGCTTGTTCAGGCTGCCGAACGCGACCACCCGGATCAGCGCGCCCTCAAGCTCGCGGATGTTGCTCTGGATCCGCTGGGCGATGAACTCCATCACGCCGGGCTGCAGCGTCATGCCGTCCTTGGCGGCCTTTTTGCGCAGGATGGCGATCCGCAGTTCCAGGTCCGGTGCCTGCACGTCGGTGATCAGCCCGGATTTGAACCGGGTTACCAGCCGGTTCTGCAGGCCGGACAGCTGTTCGGGCTTGCGATCGCAGGAAATCACGATCTGCTTGTTGGCCATCTGCAGCGTGTTGAAGGTGTGGAAGAACGCCTCCTGCGTCTGCTCGGCGCGCTCCAGGAACTGGATGTCGTCGATCAGCAGCAGATCCACGTCGCGGTAACGGCGCTGGAAGGACTGCACGTCGTTGACCCGGACGGAGTTGATGAAGTCGTTGGTGAACTCTTCGCTGGAGACGTAGCGAACCCGCATGCTCGGGTCCAACCGCCGCCCGTAGCTGCCGATGGCGTGCAGCAGGTGGGTCTTGCCCAGTCCGGAATCGCCATAGATGAAAAGCGGATTATAGGCCTTTGCCGGTGCCTCGGCGACCGCCACCGCGGCCGCGTGCGCGAACCGGTTGGACGAGCCGGGCACGAACGTCTCGAAGGTGTACTTCGGGTTCAGCCGCGCTTCGCGGTCCATCGGTACCACAGCGGACGGGCTGGTGTCCCACATCCCGATGTCGGACGGCGGCTCAGTGAATCGGTCGGAGAACCGGTCGTAGGCATCGACGTCCTCGGCCTCGCCGTCCTCCGGTAGTGCGCCCCGTTCGGTGAGCGATCCGCGCTCGGCGACCGAAATCCGCTCGGCGGCCGTTCGGTGCTCGGCCAGCGGGTTGAGTTCACCGAGCCGGCCACGATGCCGGTCGTCGGTCCGGCTGTCGGGCTCGGCACCGCCGAGCGGCGAGGGTCGGTCCGCGGGGTCGATGGGCTGGATGGTGACCGCGACGTTGATCTCGCGGCCGAGCGCCTGGCTGAGCGCGGAGGTGATCAGCGGTCGGAGGTTGTCCTCGAGGTAGTCCTTGGCGTAGGTGTTCGGCGCGGCGAGCAAAGCCGTGTCCTCGAGCAGGCCGATCGGCCGGGTCAGGCTCAGCCAGGCACGCTGGTGCGGTCGCACCGACGGGTCGTCAAGCTGATTGATCGCCTGATTCCAGACGTCCGCGAGGTCCGCGAGTTCGTCCGCCAACTGCCGTTCACTCCCTCGCGTAATCCAACCCCCCGAAACCGCTTGCCCTCCTGGCCGACCGGGCGGACGTCGGCGCACAGGAACGAGCCAGACCCGAGAGTAATCCACAGCAATATCCACATGATGTGGAGGGACGACCACACCACCCTGACCGTGACGGTCGAGGGCATGGTCTAAACGGGTCCGCAGCGATTTAATCTTTCGGTCGGACAACCTAACAGCGGGGCCGCCGAACCCACAATGGGGAGTAGGCCCCGGATTTCAATTTCCTCGGTGTGTCGCGGCGTGTCGCCAGCCAGCCCGGGCATGACCGTCGTTAGATTCGACGGTTCGCGTCCTGCCTGTCGGGACGGCGGCGGGCCGCTTGTCGCGATGGCGGGGGCCGCCTGTCGGGACGGCGGGGGGCCGGGGCGATCCGGCGGAGCCGTCGCCGACGGCCGGGTCCGGGGCCTGGTTTGACCTGTGCCAGGGTGGATCCGTACCGTAACTCTTGACGTGTGCCGCCTCCGGGCGGTGCTGCCTGTGCTGAACCCACCAGCGTGTGTTTGAACACTGCGCATGACCCTGCCGGCCGAGCGGCTCCTGGCTGCCTCGGCACCGAAACGTGATGGAGCGAGACCGTGAGCAAGCGGACCTTCCAACCGAACAACCGCCGTCGGGCGAAGACCCACGGGTTCCGGCTTCGGATGCGCACCCGCGCCGGTCGTGCCATCCTGGCGGCCCGCCGCCGCAAGGGCCGCAGCGAACTGTCGGCCTGAGCCGAGCTGCTGGCGTGCTGCCCGCGCCGAACCGGCTGCGGTCGTCGTCGGATTTCACGACGGTGACCAGGTCCGGCCGCCGGGTGCGCAGCGGTGACCTGGTGGTCTACCTGGTGCCCGGTGAGCCGATCAGTCGTCCGGTGTCCGATCAGACAGCATCCGAACCCGCCCGAGCCGGCCTCATCGTGAGCCGGCAGGTGGGCGGCAGCGTGATCCGGCACCAGGTTTCCCGCCGGCTGCGGGCCCAGCTTGCCGGCCGGATCGATGCCCTGCCGGCCGGGTCCCGGCTGGTGGTGCGGGCGTTGCCGTCGGCCGCCGCTGCGTCCTCCCACGCGTTGGGCCGCCAGCTCGACGTCGCCCTCGGCCGGCTGGCCCGGCCGGCGGCCGGCTCGACCCGCAGCGCCCAGGCGCTGCGATGACCGGATCCGGTCTCGGGGAAGCACGCCGCACGCCGGCTGCCCGCGGTTCGCTGGCCACCCGCGCGGGGATCACCCTCATCCGGGTGTATCAGGCAGGCTGGAGTTCCCGCCGGCCGCCGGCCTGCCGGTACCTGCCGAGCTGCAGCGAGTACGCCGCCCAAGCCATCGCCGAGCACGGCCTGGTCCGCGGCTGCTGGCTGGGCGCCCGGCGGATCGGCCGGTGCCACCCGCTGCACGCCGGCGGCTTCGATCCGGTGCCAGCCCGCGGTGAATCCCGGAGCCCCGCTCGGCGGCCGGCGAGCGATGGAACCGATAACCGACCTGAATCGTCGGATCCGAAGAATCTCCTAGGACGGGTTGGTTGATGCTGGACTTCCTCTATACCGCGGTCTCGTGGGTGTTGCTGCGCTGGTACCAGCTGTTCACCGCCCTGGGGATGAACGAGAAGAGCGGCCTGACCTGGGCGCTGTCGATCATCATGCTGGTGGTCACCGCCCGGCTGCTGATGTTCCGGTTCTTCGTCAAGCAGGTGCACTACCAGCGGCGCATGCAGGAGATGCAGCCCAAGATCAAGAAGCTGCAGGAGAAGCACAAGGGCGATCGGGCGGCGCTGAACCGCGAGATGATGGCGCTGCAGCAGGCCGAGGGCTTCAACCCGATCTCCGGCTGCCTGCCGATGTTCCTGCAGATCCCGATCTTCATCGCGCTGTTCCACGTGCTCAAGCACATGTCCAACTCGGTCGGCCTGAAGTCCGGCGCCCGCGGGCTGACCTTGTACGGCTTCACCGAGCAGCAGACGAAGGATGCCGCGGCCGCCAAGCTGTTCGGTGCGCCGCTGGCCGCCAACCTGCGCGACTCGATGCACAAGATCATCCTGCTGGGCGGCCATGTCACGGCCACCCGGCTGACCATCGTGGTGCTGGTGCTGATCAGCGCGGCGGCCACCTTCATCACCCAGCGCGCGGTGATCTCCAACCAGACCACGCCGGCCGAGGGCCAGGCGGCAATGATCCAGAAGCTGATGCAGGTCGGCATTCCGATCTCGGTGCTGTTCTCGGGTGTCTTCTTCCCGCTCGGGGTGCTGCTCTACTGGTTCACCAGCAACATCTGGACGATGCTGCAGCAGTTCTACATCTTTCGGTTCCATCCGCACACGCCGGGCGTACCGGCGGCGGCGGTCGTGACCAGCGAGGCCACCAAGACGTTGGGGCCCAAGGTGGGCCAGAAGCCGGTGCACCCGAAGGGCAACAAGCCCGTGCATCCCAAGGGCAACCGGCCGGGCGGCACCGCAACCGCCGCTCAGCCGGCGGAGCCACCGGCGCGTGACCAGCCGTCGGCCCCGCCGCCGCCCCGGCCGGCCAATCGGACCCCGCGGCCGAGCGGTAGCCGGTCGCCGGCCAAGCGGGCGCCGAGCAAGAAGCGTCGCTGACCCTCGTCCCGGCTCCTGCCGGGTTTTCGGATAGCCAGCCCTAGCGAAGGATCCCCATGACCGACACTGCCTCGCCCGAAGCCGAAGACGCCGCGCCGGAGGTGGCCGGCACCGACCTGCTGGTACAGGAAGGCGATATCGCGGCCGACTATCTCGAGCGGCTGCTCGACATCGTCGACTACGACGGTGACATCGATCTCGACGTAGAGAACGGCCGGGCCATGGTCGCCATCGTCGGCTCCGATCTGCAGCCGCTGATCGGCCAGCACGGCGAGACCTTGGACGCCCTGCAGGAACTCACCCGGCTGGCCGTCCAGCAGCAGACCGGGGTGCGCAGCCGGTTGATGCTGGACGTATCCGGCCATCGCCGGGCTCGCCGGGCCGAGCTGTCCAAGCTGGCCCAGCAGACCGCCGAGCAGGTGCTGGGTTCCGGTGAGCCGGTGCGGCTGGCCCCGATGAACCCATTCGAGCGCAAGGTGGTGCACGACGTCATCTCGGGCACCGATGGCGTGAGCAGCGAGTCGGAGGGTGAAGAGCCGAACCGGCGTGTGATCGTGCTGCCGGCCTAGGCGTGCCGATACCCGAGCAGCAGGCGGCCCCGGAGATTCCGGAGCCGCCTGCTGTGGTGTTCGAGCGTTTTCCGGAGCAGGCCCCGGCGCTGACCCGCTATGTCGGCTGGCTGGCCGGCCCGGGCACCGTGCGCGGACTGCTCGGCCCGCGCGAGGTGCCACGGCTGTGGGACCGCCACCTGCTCAACTCGATCGCCCTGGCCGAGTTGGTTCCGTCCGCCGTCCGGCTTGTCGACCTCGGCACCGGTGCCGGGCTGCCGGGGTTGGCGCTGGCCCTCGTCCGTCCGGACCTGGCTGTGGATCTGGTCGAGCCGCTGCAGCGTCGCACCGACTTCCTGACCGAGGTGGTCGAGGATCTCGGGCTGACCGATCGGGTACGAGTCGTGCGGGGACGCGCCGAGGATCAGGCCGTCACCAAACTCGTCGGTGGGGCGAGTTACCTTACGGCTCGAGCCGTAGCACCGCTCGACAAGCTGGTCCGGCTGAGTTTTCCGTTGCTAGTCCGAGGTGGCAGTCTGTTGGCGATGAAGGGCAGTTCTGCCGAGGACGAGCTGGCACGGCACGTGGCCGTGCTGAACAAGGCCGGCGCCGAGGTACGCGGAGTGGTGGAGTGCGGGATCGGCCTGATCGAGCCGCCGACCCGAGTGGTCCACCTGATCCGGCGCTGACCACATCACAGGCACATCAGGTACGCAGCCGAGGGGACATCCGCCGAACATGCCGGACGAGGCGAACATCGTTTCACGTGAAACACGAGGGGGCTCCGACGTGTACGAGGCGCTGCAGGCGGACCTGGCGGAGGCCGCTGTTTCACGTGAAACAGAGCTCGACCCGATCTTCAACACGCCGATCGCCCGGGAAGCCATGCGGGCGGTGCACGTCCGCAACGTGCGCAACGAGCTGTGGCCACGTCCGCCCGCCCGGCGGGTGATGACGATTGCCAACCAGAAGGGCGGCGTCGGCAAGACCACCACGACGGTGAACCTGGCCATGGCGCTGGCCCAGCACGGCTTGCGAGTGCTGGTCATCGACCTCGATCCGCAGGGCAATGCCAGCACCGCGCTGGCCATCGAGCACGGAGTCGGCACGCCGTCGATCTACGACGTGCTGCTCGGCCAGTCCTCGCTGTCCGAAGTAGCGGCGCAGGTGGAGCTGGCTCCCACCCTGCGCTGCGTGCCGGCCACCATCGATCTGGCCGGCGCCGACATCGAGCTTGCCTCCCAGGTCGCCCGGGAGTACCGGCTGCGCCGGGCCATCGAGGCCCACGACGAGGAACTCGACTATGTGCTCATCGACTGCCCGCCCACCCTGGGCCTGCTCACGCTGAACGCGCTGGTGGCGGGCCGGGAGATCCTGATACCGATCCAGTGCGAGTACTACGCGCTGGAGGGTCTGGCCCAGCTGCTCAACACGGTCGAGCTGGTGCGCTCGCAGCTGAACGCTGCGCTGGAAGTGTCCACCGTGCTACTGACCATGTACGACAGCCGCACCCGGCTGGCCGACCAGGTGGCCGATGACGTCCGGCAGCACTTCGGTGACAAGGTGATCCGGTCGGTGATCCCACGCAACGTCCGGGTTTCCGAGGCGCCCGGCTACGGCCAGACCGTGATCACCTACGACGCCGGCTCGCGGGGCGCGGTCAGCTACCTGGAGGCCGCTCGCGAGCTTGCCGAGCGGGGTGCGGCGATCGGGGCCGCCGGGGCCGAAGCTTCGGGTGAGCCACGCCATGCCGGGACGGGCGTCGCTGGCCCCGAAGCCGGCGCGGAAGCTCCGGGCTGGAGCGCTGCCGAGCAGGTCAACCCGGCGGCGCAGGACGGCCAGCACGCCGCGTCCGAGCCCCTGGCCGACTCCGGGGATGCGGCGTCCGGGCACGAGGATGCGGCGTCCGGGCACGAGGATGCGGCGTCCGGGCACGAGGATGCGGCGTCCGGGCACGACGGCATCGGGACGGGCGAGCAGGATGCGTCGGCCAGCCACTACTACGGTTCTGCGGCCGGCCAGCACGGTTCGGCAGACGGCCAGCACGGTTCGGCGGACTGGGAGGGCGCGGAATGAGCAAGGCACCTCGACGTGGCGGCCTCGGGCGGGGGCTCGGTGCGCTGATCCCGACCACCCCCGCTCAGGACGTGGCTGCCGAAGCCTCCGAGTCGAACGCGGACGCGGCGGCCCCGACCACCGGCGAACGGCAGGCCGGCACGCCGACCTCAGTCAAGGTGGTGAACCGGGTGCCGTCGGTGGCAGCCATTGCCTCGTCCTCGGCGACCGACTTCTACTTCGACCCCTCCCCGGTGCCCGGCGCCTCGCTGCGCGAGGTGCGTCCGGAGCAGGTCAAGACCAACCCGAAGCAGCCACGCTCGGTGTTCGACGACGAGGCACTAGCCGAACTCGCGCATTCCATCAAGGAGTTCGGAGTGCTGCAGCCGGTGGTGGTTCGGGTCCGCGGCGAGGACTACGAGCTTGTCATGGGCGAGCGGCGACTGCGAGCCGCGATGCTGGCCGGGCTGGAAAAGATCCCCGCCATCGTGCGCGACACCGCCGACGACGCGATGCTGCGCGACGCGCTGCTGGAGAACATCCACCGGGTGCAGCTCAACCCGCTGGAGGAGGCGGCCGCGTACCAGCAACTGCTGGAGGAGTTCGGTGTCACCCACGAGCAGCTGGCCAGCCGGATCGGCCGCAGCCGGTCGCAGGTCAGTAACACCATCCGGCTGATGAACCTGCCGGTGCCGGTACAGCGACGTGTGGCCGCCGGCGTGCTCTCGGCCGGCCACGCCCGGGCCCTGCTGGCGCTGAGCAGCACCGACGAGCAGGACGAGCTGGCCGGACGGATCGTGGCCGAAGGGCTGTCGGTGCGAGCCACCGAGGAGCTGGTGGCGCTGGCCGCTCGATCCGGGGAGGCGGGCAAGCCGGCGCGGCGCCAGCAGGCCGCCAAGATCTCGGCACCGGCCCTGGGCGAACTGGCCGAGAAGCTCTCCGACGCGCTGGACACCCGGGTCCGAGTAGATCTGGGCCGCCGGAAGGGCAAGATCACCGTGGAGTTCGGCTCGATCGACGACCTGGAACGGATCGTTGCGGTGATCGCGCCGCAGCTGGCCACTCGCAAACCCTGACCAACTCCCGAGCCTCGGCCGACCGTCTCGAATCCGGACCCAGCAGCCCTTCGGATGTCGGGCTGCCTCGGATCTGGTCCCGGTCTCCGTGGTCCCAGCCTCTTTTGGATCTGGTTCCCTTCGGCCCTCGACCTGGTTCTAGCCGGCGTCGCCCCTCGAATTTCGTATCCGATTTGCTCGCCCAGGCGATCATTCCGGATACCGAACCGAGCCGGGCGGGCGCGGACTCCCGCGAGGAGCGGCGGCGCGACTCAATCGGCTGGGTGACTCAATCGGGCCGGCTCGGTCATCCGGCCAGTGCGACTCAGTCGGCCGGGTCGGTCATCCGGCCGTAGGACAGCACCTGGTCCAGCCCTCGCCGGCCGCGCTTGAGCGACCTCGACTTCTGGTCCGGTGCGCCGTAGCCCAGGCTGATCACGCCGACGATCCGCAGCCGCTCCGGGATCCCGAAGCGGCGCTTGACCCCGTCCTGATGCTCGGGCGGCACTCCGAAGAAGCAACTCGCCAGGCCGGCGTCCACCGCACCGAGCATTACCAGCAGGCTGGCCATACCGGTGTCGATGTCCCAGTACGGCACCGGCCAGCGGGCTTCGTCGCGGTCGGTCCAACCCTTGTCCGGCTGGGCGTACCGGTCGAGATAGGCGTCCTTGTCCGACAGCGCCAGGATCAGCACCGGCGCGGTGAGCATGCCGCGCAGCCAGCTGCCCGGCACGCCGTCGTCGGTGGTGCGCTGCCAGAACTGGTCCCGGTCGGCGGGCTCGTCCAGCACCAGGAACTGCCAGCCCTGGCTGTAGCCGGCCGACGGCGCCCGGATGGCCAGCCGCAACAGCTCCTCGATGGTTTCACGTGAAACAGTTCGAGCCGGGTCGTAGTTGCGCACCATGCGCCGGGACCGCACTACCTCGGTGAATTCCATGATCGAGGTCTACCACCGGCGAGGCATCGGCGACAAAGGGGGTGTGCAGGCTCGCCCCGGTGTGACAGCCTTGATCGGTGCAGCTCTCCCAGTCCGCCAAGCTGTCCGGAGTCTCCTACGACATTCGCGGCCCGGTGATGACCGAGGCCAGGCGGATGGAGGAGGCCGGCCACCGGATCCTCAAGCTCAACATCGGAAACCCGGCCACCTTCGGCCTCGCCGCACCGGACGAGATCCTGCTCGATGTGGTGCGCAACCTGCCGGCTGCCGAGGGCTACTCCGATTCACGCGGCCTGCTCTCAGCTCGCACCGCGGTCGTGCAGCACTACCAGCAGCGCGGGCTGCCGGACCTGGACGACGTCAACTCGGTGTGGCTGGGCAACGGCGTCAGCGAGCTGATCATGATGTCGCTGCAGGCGATGCTGAACGACGGGGATGAGGTGCTCATCCCCGCGCCGGACTTCCCGCTCTGGACCGCGGCGACCACGCTGTCCGGCGGTGTAGCGGTGCACTACCGGTGCGACGAGGCGGAGGGCTGGCTGCCGGACCTGGACGACATTGAGGCCAAGGTCAGCGACCGCACCAAGGCGATCGTGGTGATCAGCCCGAACAACCCGACCGGCGCGGTGTACCCGCTCAGCACTCTGCAGGGGATCGCCGAGATCGCCCGCCGGCACCAGCTGGTGATCTGCTCCGACGAGATCTACGACAAGATCCTCTACGACGGTGCCGAGCACCACTCGATGGCGGCCGTGGCCCCGGATCTCTTCACGCTTACCTACAACGGCCTGTCCAAGGCGTACCGGCTGGCCGGCTTCCGCTCCGGCTGGCTGCTGGTGCACGGCCCGAAGCGCGGCGCCGAGTGCTACCTGGAAGGCCTCTCGGTGATGGCCAACCTGCGGCTGTGTGCGAACGTGCCGGCCCAGCACGCGATCCAGACCGCGCTGGGTGGCCGGCAGAGCATCACCGAGTTGGTGCTGCCGGGCGGCCGGCTGCTGGAGCAGCGGGACGCGGCGGTCGGCGCGCTGCAGGCCATCCCCGGAGTCAGCTGCGTGGTGCCGAAGGGCAGCCTGTACGTCTTCCCCCGGCTGGATCCGGAGTGGTATCCGATCAAGGACGATCAGCAGTTCGTGCTGGATTTCCTGCGCGAGCAGCGGGTATTGCTGGTCCAGGGCACCGGCTTCAGCCTTCCGACGCCCGATCACTTCCGGATCGTGACGTTGCCACACGCCGAGGATCTCACCGATGCCATCGGCCGGCTCGGCACGTTTCTGGCCGGCTACGACCCGCTGCGGCCGTCCTGAGCCATGTCGTCCGCGCGGCGGATCGTTCCGCTCACCCTGGACAACCTGAACGAGCTGCCGCATCCGTGCCGGAGCTGCCTGTTCTGGGAGCTCGGCCCGCTCGCTGACCCGGACCCGCCGGGCCCCGAGGAGGCCGCCTTGGCCAAGGAGGCCTGGTTGTCGGCGACCCTGCTGGACTGGGGGAGTTGCGGCAAGATCGCCTACGTGGCAGGCGTCCCGGCCGGCTACGCACTCTTCGCACCGCCCGGCTTCGTGCCGCGGTCGATGTCCTTCCCAACCTCACCGGTGACCGGCGACGCGGTGCTGCTGATGAACGCACACGTGCAGCCGGAATGGCGGGCCGAGGGAATCGGCCGGATGCTGGCCCAGGCGGTCGCGGCCGAGTTGGTGCCGCGCGGGGTGAAGGCGATCGAGGCGTTCGGCGCCACCGGGCCGTCCTCCCAGGGCTGCCTGATGCCGGCCGACTACCTGCGCTCGGTGGGCTTCAAGACGGTACGCCCGCACCCGGCCTACCCGCGGCTGCGGATGGAGCTGAAATCCACGGTGTCCTGGCGCTATGACGTCGAGTACGCCCTCGAGCGGATCTTCGCCGGCCGGTCGCTGACCCCGGCCAGTTACTTCCGGGACGGCAGCTAACGGCGTAAGTGCGTTGCGGAGTGAGTGCTCACTCCGCTACGGTGCCAGGCGTGTCCAGCCAATCCACCGCCGCGGCCCGCACCGGCGAGCCGAGCGCCTCACGCGCGGCCCCGCTGTCGCGCGACCAGCGCCGGAGCGCCATCGTCCAGGCCACCCTGCCGCTGCTGCGCGAGCACGGGCACGCGGTGACCACCCGGCAGGTCGCCGAGGCCAGCGGCATCGGCGAAGGCACCATCTTCCGGGTCTTCGACGACAAGTCCGAGCTCATCGACGCCTGCCTGACCGCCGCCTTCGACCAGACTCCGACGCTGGCGCTGTTCGCGGCCATCGATCGCGGCCTGCCACTGCAGGAGCGCCTGGTGGCCGCCGTCCGGATCCTGCAGGACCGGCTGCTGTCGGTGGTCGAGCTGCTGATCGCCCTGGGCTTTCCCGGCCCGCCGGAGAACGAGGACCGGCGCCGGATGGATCCCCGGGCCCGGTTCGGCCACGCCCAGCTGCTGGAGGCCATCGCCGAACTGCTGGAGCCCGACCGTGCCCAGCTGAGGCTCTCGCCAGTCGAGACGGCGCGGATCGCCCGGCTGCTCACCTTCGCCGCCAGCCACCCGAAGATCACCGACTCCGAGCCGATGACCGCCGAGCAGATCGTCTCGGTGCTGCTGTACGGGGTGTCGGCACCGGCGGCCGTCGAGCAGGCGGAGCGGCCGTGCTGAGCCGGCTGCTGCTCCGCTTCCTGCGGCCCTACCGGACGGCGTTGCTGGCGGTGGTCGTGCTGCAGTTGCTGCAGGCCATCGCCGGGCTGTTCCTGCCCAGCCTGAACGCCGACATCATCGACCGCGGGGTGGCCCGCGGCGACACCGGCTACGTGGTGTCCACCGGCGGCATGATGCTGGCGGTGACCCTGCTGCAGATCAGCTGCTCGATCGGTGCGGTGTATTTCGGCGCGCGCACCGCGATGGCCTTCGGCCGGGACGTGCGCGGCGCGGTGTTCGGCCAGGTCGGCGCGTTCTCCGCGCGGGAGGTGAACTCCTTCGGTGCGCCGTCGCTGATCACCCGCAACACCAACGATGTCCAGCAGGTGCAGATGCTGGTGCTGATGACGTGCACGCTGCTGGTGGCCGCGCCGATCATGTGCGTCGGCGGGGTGATCATGGCGATCCGCCAGAACGCCGAGTTGTCCCTGCTGCTGGTGGTCGCGCTGCCGGTGCTGATCGGCGCGATCGGGCTGATCATCAGCCGGATGATCGGCGGTTTCCGCCTGATGCAGGAGCGGATCGACGCCATCAACCGGGTGCTCCGCGAGCAGATCGCCGGCGTCCGGGTGGTGCGGGCGTTCGTCCGCGAGCCGCACGAGACGGCGCGGTTCGCCGAGGCCAACACCGAGCTGACCCAGACCACGCTGCGGCTCGGCCGGCTGCAGTCGCTGATGTTCCCGACCGTGATGCTGGTGGTCAACTACTCCTCGGTGGCGGTGCTGTGGTTCGGCGCGCACCTGATCGACGACGGCCGGATGCAGGTCGGCTCACTCACCGCCTACCTCGCCTACCTGCTGCAGATCCTGATGTCGGTGATGATGGCCACGTTCATGGTCATCCTGGTGCCCCGTGCGGCGGTGTGCGCCGAGCGGATCGGCGAGGTGCTGGAGACCGAGTCGTCCGTGCAGCTGCCAGCTGAGCCGGTGACCTCCTTGCAAATAAAGGGTAATCTCGAATTCTCCGGGGTTCAGTTCCACTATCCCGGCGCGGCCGACCCGGTGCTCAGTGACATCAGCTTCACCGCCAAGCCGGGTGAGCGGACCGCCATCATCGGCAGCACCGGAGCCGGCAAGTCCACCCTGATCGGGCTGATCCCACGGTTGTTCGACGTGACCGCCGGCGCGGTGCTGCTGGACGGGGTGGACGTCCGGTCGCTGGATCCGCAGTTGCTCGGCGACGCGGTCGGGTTGGTGCCGCAGCGGGCCTACCTGTTCACCGGGACGGTTGCCAGCAACCTGCGCTACGGAAACCCGGAGGCCACCGACGCCGAGTTGTGGCAGGCGCTGGAGATTGCGCAGGCCGCCGACTTCGTCCAGGCCATGCCGGACGGGCTGGACTCAGCGATCGCGCAGGGCGGCACCAACGTCTCCGGCGGCCAGCGGCAGCGGCTGGCGATCGCCCGGGCGCTGGTCCGCAAGCCTCGGATCTACCTCTTCGACGACGCGTTCTCCGCGCTGGACCTGTCCACCGACGCGCGGTTGCGCGCCGCACTGCGTCCGATCACCGAGCAGGCCACCGTGCTGATCGTGGCCCAGCGGGTGTCCACCATCATCGACGCCGAGCAGATCCTGGTGCTCGACGACGGCCGCATCGTCGGACGCGGCCGGCACGAGGAGCTGCTGGCCGGCTGCTCGACCTACGCCGAGATCGTGCAGTCGCAGTTCACCGAGGCCGAGATCGGGGTGAAGGCATGACCACCCCGGCCGCCCGGCCCCGGCCGCCGATGGCCCGAGGCCCGTTCAGCACCGGGCCGGCGGAGAAATCGCTGAATTTCTGGCCGTCCGGCCGCCGGCTGCTCGGCCGGCTGGCACCGGAGCGCCGGACCCTCGCGCTGGTCTGCTCGTTGGCCGTGACCAGCGTGCTGCTCAGCGTGCTGGGCCCGCGGCTGCTCGGGCATGCCACCAACCTGATCTTCGACGGCCTGCTCGGACGTCGGCTGCCGGCCGGGATGACCAAGGAGCAGGCGGTGGCCGCGGCCCGGGCCGGCGGCAACGACAAGTTGGCCGACCTGTACGCCCGATCCGGGCTGGTGCCGGGCCACGGCATCGACTTCGACGCGCTCGGCCGGCTGTTGATGGTCGTGCTCGCGCTCTACCTGGCGTCCTCGTTCTGCGCGTGGCTGCAGGGTTACCTGCTGAGCGGCATGGTGCAGCGGACCATGTACCGGCTGCGCGAGGAGGTCGAGGCCAAGCTGCACCGGCTGCCGCTGGGCTACTTCGACGGCCAGCCCCGCGGCGAGGTGCTGAGCCGGGTGACCAACGACATCGACAACGTCAGCCAGACGCTGCAGCAGTCCATGAGCCAGGTGCTCATCTCGCTGCTCACGGTGGTCGGGGTGCTCACCATGATGGTGCTCATCTCCCCGCTGCTGGCGATCATCGCGCTGGTCAGCGTGCCGCTCTCGGTGCTGCTCACCAGCGCCATCGGCAAGCGCTCCCAGCGGCTGTTCATCACCCAGTGGAAGGCCACCGGCGAGCTGAACGGCCAGATCGAGGAGGCCTTCACCGGCCACTCGCTGGTGAAGGTGTTCGGCCGGCAGCAGGAGGTGGAGGCGAGCTTCGCCGAGAAGAACGCCGAGCTCGCCAGCAGCGGTTTCGGCGCCCAGTTCGTCAGCGGCATCATCGCGCCGGCGGTGATGTTCATCGGCAACCTGAACTACGTGGCGGTGGCCGTGGTGGGCGGCCTGCGGGTCGCCTCGGGCGCGATGACGCTCGGCGACGTGCAGGCGTTCATCCAGTACTCCAGGCAGTTCACCCAGCCGCTGGCCCAGGTGGCCGCGATGGCGAACGTGCTGCAATCCGGCGTGGCCTCGGCCGAGCGGGTGTTCGAGCTGCTCGACGCGACCGAGCAGTCGCCGGATCCCGAACGGCCGGCCGGGATCGCCGAAGCCCGCGGCCGGGTCGCCTTCGAGCAGGTCTCGTTCTGCTACGACCCGGACGTGCCGCTGATCGAGGAGCTGTCCTTCGTCGCCGCACCCGGCCAGACGGTGGCCATCGTCGGGCCGACCGGCGCCGGCAAGACCACGCTGGTCAATCTGGTGATGCGCTTCTACGAGCTGAACGGCGGCCGGATCACCCTGGACGGGGTGGACATCAGCCAGCTGAGCCGTTCGGGTCTGCGTTCCCGGATCGGCATGGTGCTGCAGGACACCTGGCTGTTCGGCGGCACGATCCGCGACAACATCGCCTACGGCCGGCCGGACGCGTCCGAGGAGGAGATCCTGGCCGCCGCCCGGGCCACCTTCGTGGACCGGTTCGTGCACAGCCTGCCGAACGGTTACGACACCGTCATCGATGCCGAGGGCAGCAACGTCAGCGCGGGGGAGAAGCAGCTGCTGACCATCGCGCGGGCGTTCCTGGCCGACCCGTCCCTGCTGATCCTGGACGAGGCGACCAGCTCGGTGGACACCCGGACCGAGCTGCTGGTGCAGCAGGCGATGGCGGCGCTGCGTTCGGACCGGACCAGCTTCGTGATCGCGCACCGGCTGTCCACCATCCGAGACGCCGACCTGATCCTGGTGATGGAGGCCGGACGGATCGTCGAGCAGGGCACGCACGCCGAACTGCTGGCCGCCGACGGCGCGTACGCCGAGCTGTACCGCGCCCAGTTCACCGCCGCCGTGGTCTGAACGGGCGTCCGGTTCGGTTCCTGATCGGGCCTGGGTTCCGTGGGCTCCCGATACAGGGTTGAGTTCCCGACCAGGCTTGGCTTCCGATACACGAGTACGGGCCGGTAACCGCCGTGGTCAACGGCAGTTACCGGCCCGGGAAGCCCGGCGGCTGGCTCATCCGTGAGGCAGCCGCGTGGGGTCGTTAGATGAAGTCGGCGAGGTCGCGCAGCAGCGCGGCCTTCGGCTTGGCGCCGACGATGGTCTTGACGATCTGGCCGCCCTGGAACACCGACATGGTCGGGATGGACATGATCTGGTAGTCACGCGCGACGTTCGGGTTCTCGTCGATGTTGACCTTGACCACCCGCAGCTTGTCGCCGTGCTCCCGGCCGATCTCCTCCAGCACCGGGCTGACCATCCGGCACGGCCCGCACCACTCGGCCCAGAAGTCGACCAGCACCGGGGTTTCGGACTCGAGCACGTCCTTGGAGAACGTGGCGTCGGTGACGACCTGAGTATTTGCGCCCATCGAAAGCATCTCCTGTATCTGGCTTCGGTAGCGATCTGCTGAGTGGAACTGCGTGTCACTGTAACGTCGGCGCCCCGTCGGCTCTTCCCTACCGCGCAGGAGCCGGTGCCAGCCCCGGGTTCGTATCCCGGATGACCGCCTGGGCGTGCAAATCGGATACGAAACGCTGGGGCCCAAGCAGGCCGGAGACCGGCCCGGCGGTCAGGCCTCGAGGGCGGCCAGCTCGGAGTCGCCGACGGCCTCCAGCGCGGCCAGGAAGCGCTCGGCGTCCAGGGCCGCCTGGCAGCCGGTGCCGGCCGCGGTGATCGCCTGCCGGTAGACGTGATCGACCACGTCGCCGGCAGCGAACACGCCGGCCAGGTTGGTCCGGGTCGACTTGCCGTCGGTCAGGATGTAGCCGTTCTCGTCCAGCTCCACCTGGTCACGCACCAGTTCCGAGCGCGGTTCGTGGCCGACCGCGATGAACAGCCCGGTCGCCTCGATCTCCCGGGTGGCACCGGTGTTCGTGTCCCGCAGCGTGAGCCCGGTCACCCGGTCCTCGCCGTGGATGGCGGCCACCTCGGAGTTCCAGGCGAAGCTGATCTTCGGGTTGGCCGCGGCGCGCTCGGCCATGATCCGCGACGCCCGCAGCGAGTCGCGGCGATGCACCACGGTCACCGTCTCGGCGAACCGGGTGAGGAAGGTGGCCTCCTCCATCGCCGTGTCGCCGCCGCCGACCACCACGATGTGCTGGCCGCGGAAGAAGAAGCCGTCGCAGGTGGCACACCAGGACACGCCGTGCCCGGACAGTTCGTCCTCACGGGGCAGGCCGAGCTTCTTGTACGCCGAGCCCGTCGCCAGGATCACCGCGTCCGCGGTGTACTCGGCATCGAGCGTGCGCACTATCTTGACCGGGCCCTCCAGCTCGACCGAGACCACGTCGTCGGAGACCAGTTCGGCGCCGAAGCGTTCGGCCTGCTCGCGGATCTGGCTCATCAACTGCGGCCCGAGCACCCCTTCCGGGAAGCCGGGAAAGTTCTCCACCTCGGTGGTGTTCATCAGCGCGCCGCCGTACTGGCTGCCCTCGAACACCAGCGGCTGAAGCTGGGCGCGGGCGGTGTACAGGGCGGCGGTGTAACCGGCCGGCCCGGAACCGACCACGATCACCTGGCGGTGCTTGTCGGACACAACAACCCCTATCTACCGATCAGGTCTGCAGAACCAGTTTAGGTACGTCGCCATTCCGCATCGGCCGGCCGGCGCCGGACCGCGGCGATGATCTGGGCGACCTCGGGAAGCGGCAGCCGGATCGCGACCAGGCCGAGTGCCAGGCCGCCCAGGGCGCCGCCGGCCAGCAGGATCAGCAGCGAGGCCAGCCGGCCGCTGCCGAGCGCGGAGTGCACGCCGAGCAACACCAGCACAGCGACCACGGCGCCGGCCAGCGCGGCCAGCACGATCCAGCCGACCGTGCGCAGCACCGGAGTGAAGCCGAGCCGGCCGAACCGGCGGCGCAGCAGCAGGTGCCCGGCCAGGCAGCCGGCCAGGTAGCAGGAGGAGGTGGACACGGTCAGCGCGATGATCACCGCCCGGCCGTGCAGGGTGGCGTACGCGGCGAGCACCAGCGCCACCTTGGTGCCGACCATGGTGAGGTTGATGAAGGTAGGCGTGCGGGCGTCGCGCATCGCGTAAAACACCCGTTGCTGCAGCATGACCAGGGCGAACGGCAGCAGCCCGAACGCCCCGGCAGCCAGCGCGATGCCGACCAGCCGGGCCTCCGACAGCCGGGCGTGGCCGAGGAAGATCACGCTGGTCAGCGACGGTCCCAGCACGATCAGCCCGGCCGAGACCGGCACCAGCGCGACCGCCGACAGCCGGGTGCCCAGCCGCAGGTCGGCCAGCACGCTGTCCACGTCGCCGCGGGCGGCCGACCGGCTCATCCGCGGCATCAGCGCGGTCAGCAGCGAGACGCCGAGGATGCCGTACGGCACCTGGAAGAGCAGGTCGGCGTTGGCGAAGGTGGTCGGACCGCCGGCGCGGATATTGGCCACCCGGTTCACCACGAACACGCCGACCTGGCTGATCGCCACGTAGCCGAGCACCCACAGGGTCAGGTTGGAGAACTCCGCCATCCGGCCGGCCTCGGACGGGTGCGCCCGGAACCGCCACTGCCAGGCGAACCCGGTGCGCCGCAGCGGCAGCCACAGGATCAGCGCCTGGCCGGCGATGCCCAGTGTGGTGCCCACGCCCAGCACCAGGATCTGGCCGCTGGAGATGTTGGAGGCGGTGAGCGGGTTGGCGGTGGGCAGCAGCAGGAACAGCCCGACCGAGAGGATCGTGATGACGTTGTTCAGCACCGGCGCCCAGGCCGGCCAGCCGTAGACGCCGCGGGTGTTCAGCACCGCGGTGAACATGGCGCCCAGGCCGTAGAAGAAGATTTCCGGCAGCAGCAGGGTGGCCCACAGGCCGGTCAACGCCTGCTTGCTGGCCGAGCCGCCGAAGATGGAGGCGAGCACCGGCGCGGCGAGCACCGCGAGCACGGTAGCTCCGCCCAGGCTCGCGGTGGCGATGGACAGCAGCCGCTGGGTGTACGCCTCGCCGTGGTCGGCGTCGGTGTGCTGGGCGAAGACCAACACCGGGATGATCACGCTGGTCAGCACGCCGCCGAGGAGCAGTTCGTAGACCATGTTGGGCAGCGTGTTGGCCAGGTTGTAGGCGTCGGCCACCTCTCCGACGCCGATGCCCAGGGCGCCCACCAGCACCAGGCTGCGCAGGAAGCCGGTGACCCGGCTGACCAGGCTGGCCACCGCCATGGTGCGGCTGCTGGCCATCAGGCTGGTCGAGGTCTCCCGTTCGGTTCCGGCTGCGACGCTGGCCGCCGGCTGGCCGACCAGGGTGCCGTCCGGACGAGCCTGGCTGGCCGGGTCGGCGGTGGGGGACTGGATCCGGTTGACGTCAGGAGCCAGCACGCTGTCCACGTCCGGCGCCTGGACCGAGTCGGCAGACGGCGCCTGCACCGAGTCGGCGGTCGGCAGCGGGATCAGGTCGGAGATCGGTGCCTCGGGGGCGACCGGTGCCTCGGCGATCAGCTGCTCGCCGACCACCAGTTGGGCGCCGCTGGCGTCCCGGTTGATCCGGATCGGCTGCTCCGGCCGGGGCCGGTGCCGGCGCGGGCCGTGGTAGATCGGCGCGCTCCAGCCGTCCTCGGCCTGCTGCGGCTGCGAGGTGCGCACCGCCAGCGCGGTGGCGTCACCGGGCACCGGCATCGGCGAACCGTAGAACTGCGGTTCCGACCAGTCGTCGCTCACGCAGGCGCACCCGCCGTGTTGCCGGATGCCACCCGATCGCGGGCCGCCCGGGCTCGGCCGCCCGGCGGCAGGTGGCGCAGCCGCCGGATCAACCGGCGCAGCAGCGCCAGCACCAGCACCGCGATGGCGACCACCGTGATCACCTTGGTGACCGTGCCGATCGCGGTGGCGCGCAGGTTGAGTTCGATGCCCTGGCCGAGCTGACGGCCGTCCGGCGTCTGCAGGCTCGCCACCACCTGGAACTTACCCAGCCGTTCGACGTGGGTGGGGATCCGTACCGTTTCGATGCTGCGCGCCGGAATGGTCTGGCTGGTGTAGGCCGGTGCCGAGAAGCCGACGGTCGAGTTCACCGGCGTCACCACCACCCGCACGGTGACCGGCCGGGAGAGCTGGTTGGACACGGTAACCACGATCGGTGACTGGGTCGAGGACAGGCTGTAGGTGCCGACCGCCGGCTGCACCAGGTGCACCGCGCCGGCGATGCCGTCGATCCGGCCCAGCAGTTGCTGCGCGACCCGGTTGCCACCGGCCCGGTCGGTCCGCCAGGCACTGGACTCGCCGCGCCGGATGCCGCTGGTGAAGCCGGCCAGCAACAGGGCGGAGGCGTCGTTGTCGTGCAGCGCCTCGTTCATCGAGCTGACCCGCTGCTCGATCAGCGCCAACTCGGCCAGTTGCTGCTGGCTGATCTCGCTGCCCGGGCTCTCCGCGGCGGTGTTCAGCGCACCCCGGTCCACCGGTGCGACGGTGCTCAGCGCGGCCGGGATCGCGATCGGCGCGCTCCAACCGGTGCCGATCACCGAGCTGATGGTGGCCGCCGCGGCGGTCGGGTCGGTGTTGACATAGCGGTCGGGGGCGATCACCACGAAGTGCCTGTCGTTCGGATCCTGCGCGGCCCGGATGGCCAGCTGCGCCAGCAGCGTCTGCTGGTTGTTGGCCGGCACCGAGCCGAGCTTGAGCGCCCGCCGCACGGTGGCCTGGATGGCTGAGTCGGTGACCAGCGCGTTCGCGGTGCCGGCCGCGCTCGGCAGCGGGGAGAGCGCGTCCGGCCGGGGTTCGGTGTGGTTACCGCCGGGCAGCGCGGCGTCGCTGAGCAGCACGGTGTAGGCGCCGCTGCCGACCAGGGCGTCCAGCGCCTTGGTGGTGAGCGCGCCGCCGGCCGGCCAGGACAGCAGCCCGGTGGACAGGTTGCCGTTCAGGTACGGCGAGATCCGGGCCTGCACCTGCGGATCGAGCGCGGTGGAGAACGGCAGGCCGGCCCGGGTGACGGCGTTGACGTCCGGGTCGGCGTAGCCGGTGAGCACCACGTCGTGCTCGGTCGCCACCGCCTTGAACCGCTGCAGCCAGCCGGCGGCCAGCTCGCCGCCGGTGCCGGGCACCGTTCCAGTGCCCTTGCGTACCCGGTATCCCTTGGCCATCACGGCAAGGCTGTCCAGCAGGTCCGGGTCCACCACCATGGTCAGCCGCACCCGGCCGGCGAGCAGCTCCGGCACCTGCAGCGCGCGATCCAGCCGGCCGCCCGGCCCGATCTCGCCGGCCAGGCTCTCGTCCATGAAGATGTCGTTGTCCACCGACCGGTGCGGGCGGTCCAGCAGCGGCCAGACCCAGCCGACCGACACCGGCTGCGGGACCCCGATGAAGGACGGCACGAACACCTGGGTACGGCCGACCTCGGTGAAGCCGAGATCGGGATCGGTGGCCGCCGAGACCACCAGCGCGTACGGATAGACCCCGTCGAAGCACAGGCACAGGTCGGCCACGGTGGTCCGGTAGGTGATGGCGAGCTTGCCGTGCGGCAGCAGTTGCTGCTGCAGGTCGAGCGGATGCGGCACCGAGAAGTCGGTCGACGGCGGGTCGCTGATCGCGGTGTCCAGCAGGTTCTGCTGGGTGATCGGCAGGCCGCGCTGCAGGCTCAGCCGGACGTCGGGGTAGGTGTTGTCGCTGTTGTTGGTGATGGTCACCGCGAACGCCACCGGTTGAGAGGCCTTGTTCGCATCCGGGGTGCGGGGTGACATCGCGTTGAGGGTGATGCTGACCGGGGACTGGTTGGCTGCCGCGGCCGGCCGGGCCGTCGCGGGCGGCCGGAAAGCGGCCGGCTGAGCCTTGGCGGCGGGTTGAGCCCAGGTCGCGGGTTGAGCCCAGGTCGCGGGTTGAGCGTGGGCGGCGGGTTCAGCCCTGGTCGCGGGTCCAGCCTGGGTGGCGGTCGCGAGCGCCGGGGTGGCGCCACCGAGCAGCAATATGGACGCCGCCGCCAGCATCGCCAGCAGCCGGCGCATCAGGCCGTGTCCTGCAACAGCACGTTGGCCTGCTCCAGCAGGTGCCGCTCGTCGGAGTAGGCCAGCTGGCCGCCGATCTCCGGCAGCGGGAACCAGGCCACCTTGGTCACTTCGATGTCGGCGTCGGAGAGCTCGCCGCCCACCGCTCGCATCAGGTAGTGGTGCACCGTCTTGTGAACCCGGCGGCCCTCCACCACGAACCAGAAGTCGATCGTGCCGAGCAGTCCAATGATGGTCCCGCTGATGCCGGTCTCCTCGGCGACCTCGCGCACCGCGGCCTGCTCCAGCGTCTCGCCGTCCTCCAGATGCCCCTTCGGTAGCGACCACAGCAGCCGGCCGCGGCGATTCGTCCGGCCGATCAACGCACCCATCGGCACCGGACCGGACAGGTCGAGCACCAAACCGCCGGCGCTGGTTTCGTCGACCCGGGGAAGCCGCGGACGCCTGGTGGACGACGCGCGGGACATGCTCCCGATGCTACTTGCCCGGCCAGTAGGGTCTTCGCTGACAAGCTGGCGCCGCCGGTTTCGTGCGGCTCGCTGCGAGTTGCGCGGGACTGCCGGCGGCCGGGTGGTGGAGAGCGGAAGGGCAGCTGCAGCGGCAATGACCGGCAATCCCGGCGACCTGATCGACATCCCGCCGGCAGCCCAGCAGCTCGGCGAGGCGTTCGCCACCGGCGGCCACCAGCTCTACCTGGTCGGCGGCCCGGTCCGCGACGCGCTGATGGGACGTCCGGTCAACGACCTGGACTTCACCACCGACGCCCGGCCGGAGCGGATCCTGCAGCTGCTGGAGGGCCTGGCTACAGCCACCTGGACCACCGGCATCGACTTCGGCACCGTCGGCGCCCAGGTGCGCGGCCAGGCATGCGAGATCACCACCTTCCGGGCCGACCGGTACGACCGGGTGAGCCGCAACCCGGAGGTGGAGTTCGGCACGTCCGTGGCCGACGACCTGCTGCGGCGCGACTTCACCATGAACGCGATGGCGGTCTCGGTGATCGACCGCGGCTTCGTTGACCCGTACGGCGGCCTGGCCGACCTGGCTCGCGGGATGCTGCGCACCCCGGCTCGGCCGGAGGAGTCGTTCGGCGACGATCCGCTGCGGATGCTGCGCGCGGCCCGATTCGTCAGCCAGCTCGGGGTCAGCGTGGATCCCGCGGTGGTCGCGGCGATGACCGCGCTGGCCGGTGAGATCGCGCGGATCACCGCCGAGCGGGTGCAGGCCGAGCTGAACCGGCTGATACTCGGCAAGTTCCCCCGGCGCGGGCTGGAATTGCTGGTCGACACCGGGCTGGCCGAGCACGTGCTGCCCGAACTGCCGGCCCTGCGGATGGCCGCCGACGAGCACGGCCAGCACAAGGACGTCTACGCGCACACCCTGCAAGTGCTGGACCAGGCGATCGGGCTGGAGGAACGGGGCCCGGACGGCGAGCCGGTGCCGGATCTGGTGCTGCGCTGGGCGGCGCTGCTGCACGACATCGGCAAGCCAGCCACCCGCCGGTTCGTCGAGACCCCGGCCGGCCGGCAGGTCACCTTCCACCACCACGAGGTGGTGGGCGCCCGGCTGGCCCGGTCCCGGTTGAAGGCGCTGCGGTTCGGCAAGGACCTGACCGAGGACATCTCCCGGCTGGTGTTCCTGCACCTTCGCTTCTACGGCTACGGCCGCGGCGAGTGGACCGACTCGGCGGTGCGCCGCTACGTCACCGACGCCGGCCCGCTGCTGCCCCGCCTGCACAAGCTGGTCCGCTCCGACAGCACCACCCGCAACCAGCGCAAGGCCGCCGCGCTGGCCGCCACCTATGACGACCTGGAGGTCCGGATCGCCCGGTTGCGCGAGCAGGAGGAGCTGGACTCGATCCGGCCGGACCTGGACGGCACCGAGATCATGCGGATCCTCGACATCCCGCCCGGACCGCTGGTGGGCAAGGCGTACAAGCACCTGCTGGGGTTGCGGATGGAACGCGGGCCGCTGGGCCGGGAGGCCGCCGAGGCCGAGCTGCGCGACTGGTGGGCCGCCAACCAGCCAGGGCGCTAGCGCGAAGAGTGGAGAGTTCAGCGAGTGAGCATCGCAGCGCAGCGAGGAGCGGAGCGAGCGGCGATGAGCGCTAGCGCGAAGAGTGGAGAGATCCAGCGAGTGAGCATCGCAGCGCAGCGAGGAGCGGAGCGAGCGGCGATGAGCGCTAGCGCGAAGAGTGGAGAGATCCAGCCACCTGGTCGCCGGATCGCTCCACTTCCGGCGATTCTGGTTCGGCGGTGAGCAGGTAGGCGAGGCCGGTGAGCAGGTAGCTGATCGCGATGACGACCAGCGCCGGGACGGACCGGCCGTTCTCCGGCAGCACCATCGCGGTCAACACCGCGGCCGCGACGAACACCAGGTTGAACACCATGTCGTAGATGGAGAACACTCGGCCGCGGAACTCGTCGTCGACCTGCTGGGCGGTGATCGTGTCCACGCAGATCTTCACGCCCTGCGCGCCCAGGCCGAGCAGCGCGGCGGCCGGCAGGAAGGTGGCCAGCCGGAACGGCACGCCGAGGACCAGTTCGACCACCGCGGAGCCCATCAGCAGGCTGGCCGACCACCGGACATAGCCCCAGCGTCGGGCCGCGGCCGGACTGATCAGCGCGGCCAGCCCGCCGCCCGCCGCAGTCGCCAGTACCAGCTGGCCGATGCCGGTCAGGCCGCCCCGCAGCACGCCGTCGTCGGTGAAGTAGTTGCGGTAGAGCAGCAGGGTGCAGATCACCATCACTCCGTAGAAGAACCGGTGCACCCCGATCACGATGAACGCACGCCGCACCGCCGGCCGGCTGTGGATGTGCCGGGCGCCGGCGAGCATGCCGCGCAGCACGTGCCGCAGCGACTCCCGGCGCGCGCGGGTCTCCTCGTCCGGGCCGAGCTGGTCGGCGCGGAACCGCAGGGCGGCCAGCCCGGCCAGTGCGTAGCAGGCCGCCGCGCCGAGCGCGATGCTGGCGTAGCCGACGTTGCCGCGCCCGGCCAGCGCGCGGATGGCGATGGCCGCCCCGCCGCCGGAGGCGGTAGCCAGCGCGCCGGCCGTGGTGGAGATGGCATTGGCGGAGACCAGTTGCTTGATCGGCACCACGTGCGGCTGCCCGGCCGAGAGCGCGGACAGCACGAACCGGTTCACCGAGATCACCACCAGCGCGCTGAGGTAGAACCACTCGCCGTGCAGGCCCGCGCCGATCTCGCCGGCGACCGCGCAGACCAGCAGCGCCCGGACCAGGTTGGCACCGAGCAGCACCCGCTGTCGGGACCAGCGGTCGAGCAGCACCCCGGCGAACGGGCCGAGCAGCGAGTACGGCAGCAGCAGCACCGCGAAGCCGGCGGCGATGTCGGCGGCGTGCGCGGCCCGTTCGGGGTTGAACAGGATGGCTCCGGCCAGCGAGGCCTGGAACACCCCGTCGGCGAACTGGCCGGCCAGCCGCACCCTGAGCAGCGACCGGTAGTCCCGTCGGCGCGCCAGCTGGCGCCAGACCGGCACGACCTGGCTGGCACTCGGCACGAAGCGGTCCTTCCTCTAACTTGCGCTCAGATCACTCGACGGTAGCGCCGGCGGCTGGAACGTGGTGCAAGGATGTAGCTGTGACCGCCGAGCGGAGCTGGCAGCTTCCTCCAGCTGCCCATCGACTGTTGATCGCCGCACCTGACCTGGCCGACCCGGAGTTCTTCCGGACCGTGGTCTTCCTCATCGAGCATGACGAGACCGGCACGGTCGGGGTGATCGTGAACCGGCCGTCGCACACGCCGGTCGGCCATATCCTGCCGGACTGGCAGGACGTGATGAGCGAACCCGCGGTCGTCTTCAACGGCGGCCCGGTGCAGCGCGACGGCGCGCTCGGGCTGGGCCGGCTGGCCGCCACCGCCGACGCCGGCACCGGCCTGCGGGCGGTCAGCGGCGGGCTGGCCCTGGTCGATCTGGACGCCCCGGCCGCCGACGTGGCGATCAACTCCCAGAGCTTGCGGGTGTTCGCCGGCCACGCCGGCTGGAACGTCGGGCAGCTGGAGGAGGAGATCGCCCGCGGCGGCTGGTACGTGGTCGCCGGCGGGCTGGACGACGTGTTCTCACCGAGCCCCGGCACACTGTGGCGGGCGGTGTTGCGCCGGCAGCCGGCGCCGCTGTCGCTGCTCTCGACCTATCCGGTCGATGTCGGGTTGAACTGAGTCGAGCGCGGGAACACTGGCTACGGGCAGTAACGCCCCGGTGTGAGCCTGTGTCGGCTGAAAAGCCAGCGGACGTGAACTGAAGAGGTAGGCCCGTGTCCGCTGCCCCTGGAGTAGAGCAAGCCACCAAGCCCGTTCGAAGCCTGGTGCCGGCCCGCCTGGACCGGTTGCCGTGGGCGAAGTTCCACTGGCTGATCGTGGTCGGCCTCGGGGTGTCCTGGATCCTCGACGGCTTGGAGATCCAGATCGTCTCCCAGGCCGGCTTCCAGTCCGACCTGAACGTCTCGAACGCCGCCGTCGGCGCGCTGGGCTCGGTCTACCTGGTCGGTGAGGTGGTCGGCGCGCTGTTCTTCGGCCGGATCACCGACCGGTTGGGCCGGCGGAAAATCTTCATCCTGACCCTGGCCATTTACCTGATCGGCAGCGGCCTGGCCGGCCTGTCCTGGAACTTCATGGTGCTGGCTGCCTTCCGGTTCATCGCCGGCGTCGGCATCGGCGGTGAGTACTCGGCCATCAACTCGGCCATCGACGAGCTGATCCCGTCGCACTACCGCGGCCGGGTGGACATCGCGATCAACGGCACCTACTGGGGCGGTGCGGCCATCGGCGCCTGCGCCAACTTCTACCTGCTCTCCCCGCACTTCCCGTCCGAGAAGTGGGGCTGGCGGATCGGCTTCTTCATCGGCCCGGTGCTGGGCCTGCTGATCATCGGCCTGCGCCGGCACATCCCGGAGAGCCCGCGCTGGCAGATGACCCACGGCTACTCCGACGAGGCCAACGCGACGGTGGACGACATCGAGGAGCGGGTGCGTGCCGACGGGCACGAACTGGCACCGATCGATGAGAAGAAGGCCATCGACATCGTGCCGCAGAAGTGGATCCCGTACCCGGAGCTGGCCCGGACGTTCCTGCGCAAGTACCCGCGCCGGACCGCGCTGGGCTTCACCCTGATGTCTACCCAGGCGTTCCTCTACAACGCGATCTTCTTCTCCTACGCCCTGGTGCTGCAGCACTTCTTCCACGTCTCGAAGTCCCAGACCAGTTACTACTTCCTGCCGTTCGCGCTGGGCAACCTGGCCGGCCCGCTGCTGCTCGGCCACCTGTTCGACACGATCGGCCGGCGCAAGATGATCTCCGGTACGTACCTGCTCTCCGGGGTGCTGCTGGCCATCTCGGCGGCGCTGTTCGGCGGCGGCCATCTGAACGCGACTACCCAGACCATCTTCTGGTGCGTGATCTTCTTCTTCGCCTCGGCCGGCGCGTCCTCGGCCTACCTGACGGTGAGCGAGATCTTCCCGCTGGAGCTGCGTGGCCAGGCGATCTCGTTCTTCTTCTCGATCGCCCAGATCTTCGGCGCTATCGCGACCTCGCTGTACGGTCACCTGATCGGCGGCGCGAACAACCCGAATCCGGATCGTGGCCCGCTGACCTTCGGCTACTACCTCGGCGCGGCCGTGATGATCGCCGGCGGGATCGTCGCCGCGGTGCTGGCCATCAACGCCGAGCGCAAGTCGCTGGAGGAGATCGCCGACCCGATGAGCCGGGCCAGGCCGTCCGAGGGTACTGCCGAGGCGGTGGCCTGATGAGTGAGCATCGCAGCGAGGAGCGGAGCGAATCGGCGATGAGCGCTTGCGCGAAGAGCGGAGTGATTCAGCGATGACGGCGAGCAACCTGGTCAGCCCGATTGTGGTCGGCGTCAGCCGCCGAACTGGCTCGGTGGACGCGCTGCGCTGGGCGGCGGCCGAGGCCCAGCTGCGCAACACCCGGGTGTTGGCGGTGACCGCCTGGCGCGGGCCGCGGGCACCAGCCGCTCCAGGCGGCCGGCCGCCGGCGGTGTCGGCGGCGCCGGTCGAGGAGGCATTCGCGCTGGAGGAGCAGCGGCTGCGGGATCGGCTCACCGAGGTGCTGGGCGATCCCGCCGATCTCGGCGTGGAGTACTCGCTGCGTCGCGGGTCGGCCATGTCGGTGCTGCTTGCCGCCGCGGTCGGTGCCCAGTTGCTGGTGCTGGATTCGCCCAAGGCCGGCCGCAGCACGCTGGCCAAGAGCCTGATCGCGCCGCAGTTGGTCTTCAAGGCTCCGTGCCCGGTGGTGCTGATGCCGCCGCCGGTGGACTCGGCCAGCGACGTGCTGCCCACCGGCGGCCTGACCGCGGTGCCGGATCCGGCCTGAGCCGCGGCCAGCCCCGAGCCGTCCCGGCAGGCCTCGTGAGGTGTTCTCGCCCGCTGTGAGTTCCTCCGAATCGGTATGGCACCTTTGACGGCCCCGTTAAGCTGTTGTGTGCGTGTGCCAGTTGTGGCGGGCGCCGGTTCCGGCTCGTCCGTCGGAATGCTGTCGGGGGAGCTGCATGCGCCGGCTGGTTGCCATCCTGTCCTGCCTGATCACCGCCGCGAGCGGCTGCGTGGTGCTGCTCGGCACGCCGGCCGCCTCGGCCGCCACCAAGCCGGCCGCTGTCCAGCCGGCCACCACCAAGCCGGCCGCTGTCCAGCCGGCCGCCACCCCGCAAGCCGGCACCTTCCGTCCGGTCGATTCCACCCGGGTGTTGGACACCCGCGGCAGCGGTGGCCTGGCCTCGACCAAGATCGCCCGGTTCGCGGTGGCGGGGCAGGGCACCATCCCGGCCGGCGTGGCGGCGGTGACCATCAACATGACGGTGCTCGGCCCGGCAAAGGCCGGCTCCATCTCGGTATTCCCGGGTGACACGGCCTGGAACGGGGCCGCCTCGATCAGCTTCGCCGCCAAGCAGGCCAAGCAGAACATGATCACCGCCAAGCTGGGCAGCGACGGCACGCTGGCGGTGCGCAACAACATCTCCTCGACCATTCAGGTGGTCGGCGACGTGGTCGGCTACTACCTCGGTGGCAGCCCGAGCACGGCCGGCGCGTTCGTGCCGGTACCGCTGCAGCGGCCGTTCGACACTCGCGGTACGCACCCGCTGGCACCCCGCTCGGTGACCACCATGCAGGTGGCCGGCAAGGGCACCGTGCCGGCTTCCGGCGTCTCGGCGGTGGTGGCCAACCTGACCGTGATCAGCCCGAGCCAGGCCGGCTCGGTGTTCGACCTGGGCCAGCGGCGCGACCTGGGACGGCAGCGCTTCGGAGAGCTTCGCCGCCGCGCGGTCCGAGCAGGACGTGCTGGCGGTGAGCCTCGGCCCGGACGGCGCGGCGATGCTGCGCAACAACACCGCCGTTTCGCTCCAGGTGGTGCTCGACGTGATCGGCTACTTCCTGTCGGGCACCCCCACCAGCTACGGCGCCTACCAGCCGATCACGCCGATGCGGATCTTCGACGGCCGGTTGAACACCATGAACGACGGCCCGCTGGTCCAAAGCGAGCCAGTCTCGACCCAAACGTCGAAGGATGCCGCCTCCGGCGAGTCCCGGGTGCCGAGGTGGAGCGTGCCGGCGGAGGTCGTCCGGTACACCGTGCTGGCGCCGGCTGTGGCCGGCTCGATCTCGGTCTTCCCCGGTGCCCAGAACTGGAACGGCGCGGCCTCGGTGAGCTTCGGCGCCAAGACCAGCGTGCAGCAGCAGCTCACCTCGGTGCTCGGCCCGGACGGCCAGTTGCAGTTGCAGAACAACAGCGCCGCCGACCTGCTACTGGTCGCCGACGTGCTCGGTTACTACCTCGGCGTGACGAACCCGATGTCCTACCCGGACAGCCAGGAGATCGACCCGCGGCACGGCCGGCTGGCTGACGTGTCCTGCCCGACCGCGTCGTTCTGCGTGGCCGCCCAGCAGTCCGGTTTCGCCACCGCCTGGACCGGCGGGCACTGGGGCACGCCGACCCAGGTGGTGCAGGACGGCACGCTGTACTCGATGTCCTGTGCCTCGGCCAGCTTCTGCATGGCCGGCGGCGCCGGCGCGTCCGGTGATCCGGAACTGTTCCGCTACGACGGCACCAGCTGGAGCCAGACCGCCGGTTTCACCGGTTCGGCCAGCGACGTGCAGGTGTCCTGTCCCTCGACCAGCTTCTGCCTGGCCACCGACGGCACCGGCTTCCGGACGTTCACCAGTGGCGGCGGCTGGGCGGCGCAGGTGTCAACCGGCGCGAACCTGCGTTCGGTGTCCTGCACCTCGCTCACCTTCTGCCGCGCGGTCAACCACCTCGGCCGGCTGTACTCCTTCGACGGCAACCAGTGGTCGGCGCCGTTCGTCCTGGCCGGCTTCGCACCCTGGGCGGTGTCCTGCGGCTCGGGCTCGTCCTGCGTCGCGGTCGGCCAGGATGCGGCGGCCCAGCTGGTCGGCACCAGCTGGACGTACTACCCGTCCGTCGACCCCGGCCGCAGCCTGCTCTCGGTGTCCTGCGCCAGCAGCACCAACTGCCGGGCGGTGGACAACACCGGTGGCGTGATCGCCTTCGACGGCACCAACTGGTCCGGCCCGGTGGCGGTCGACCCGAACGGCGGCACGGCCATCTCCTGCGCGTCGGCCGGCAGCTGCGCGGTGATCGACAACTCGGCCTTCGTCACCGCGGCGACGTTCAACGGCACCAGCTGGGCCGCGCCGCAGCGGGTCGACCTGCTGCCTGGCAACCTGGACGGGGTGTCCTGCTCCTCGACCGACTTCTGCGTCGCGGTGGACACCGGCGGCTACGCGCTGAGCTTCGACGGCACCGCGTGGTCGGCGCCGGTCCAGGTGGATGGCGGCACCGCGCTGACGGCCGTGTCCTGCGCTCCTCCGACCAGCTGCATCGCGGTCGACGCGGTTGGTCGGGCGCTCAGCTTCGACGGCACCGCGTGGTCGGCCCCGGTCACCGTCAACGCCGGCCAGCGGCTGGCCGCGGTGTCCTGCGCGGATCCCTCGTTCTGCGTGGCTGTCGGTGCGGACGGCAAGGCCGCCAGCTACGACGGTGCGCACTGGTCAGCGCCGGTCACGCTGTTCAACGCGCAGCTGGCCGCGGTCAGCTGTCCCGATGACGGCTTCTGCGTGGCCACCGACTTCTCCGGCGACGCCGCCACCTTCAACGGGGTCAGCTGGACCTCGACCCCCGGCAGTGGCGGCTCGGACAGCAATGGGCTGTCCTGCGTCAGCCCCACCTTCTGCCTCACCGCGGCCCTGGGCTTCGCCACCTCGAACGGCAGCGTCTGGTCGCCCATCGCCGGACCACAGCACCACGCCAACATCGCGGTGTCCTGCCCCGACCAGCAGTGGTGCGTGGCGGTGAACGCCGACGGGGCGGGTCAGGCGTTGATCTGGGACGGGGCCCAGTGGACCATGTCGGTGGACGGCCCGCCGGCCGGCAACTTCACCGCCGCCGCCATCTCTTGCCCGACCACCGACTTCTGCATGCAGGTCAACGGCTACACCTCGGCCTACCAGCTGACCCGCTGAGCCGTTTTCGGGCGCTGCCCGTCGTGATCAAGCCGATACGCAACCTTTTCCCGCTGCCGGTGTCTTAACGGGTGAGACGGCACGTTGCCGTTCGGCCTGAAACACGGAGAAGCCATGCCCGCACGTCGATTTAGAGCAGCATCGGTAAGAGCATCGGCCGTCCTGCTGACCACGGCCGCGGTCGCCGGCGGGCTGCTCGGCGCACCGGCCGGGGCGGTTCCGACGTCGCAGGCGGTGCGGCCGGCCGGCGTGGTGGGCCCCGGCGGGTACGAGCCGGTACCGGCCACCCGGGTGATGGACACCCGCAGCGGAGTGGGCGGGGTGCCGGCTGCCAAGGTGCCCGCGCACAGCACGGTCACCTTCGACGTGGCCCGCCACCGGCCGGTACCCACCGACGCCGTCAGCACCGCGGTGCTCAACCTGACCGTCCTGGGACCGGGGCTGTCACCCGGCTCGCTGTCCGTCTACCCGGGCGGGACGGCATTTCCCGGCACGGTCTCGATGGTGTTCGGCATTGGCGGCAGTTACTACGAGCCGCTGAGCGTGCAGCAGCAGCTCACCGTGCCGCTCGGTGCCGACGGCTCGGTCACGGTGCGCAACAACGCCGCCTTCCCGGTCACCCTGGTTGCCGACGTGGTGGGCTTCTACGTCGCCGGACCGGCGGTTGCGGCGGGCATGTTCGCCCCGGTCAACGCCCGGCTGCTGGACACCCGCGGCGGCATCGGCGCGCCACGTGCGGCGGTCGGTCCCGGTCGGGGCATCACCGTGCCAATCACCGGCCGCGCCGGCATTCCGGCCGGAGCCAGCGCGGTGGTGGCCAACGTGACGGTGCTGTCTCCGTACCTGACCGGGTTGCTGCCGATCACCGACAACGACGGCATCCCCGCCACCGTCAACCTGCGGTTCGTCGCACATGCCCCCGTGCAGACGATGCGAGCGATCAGGCTCGGTAGCGACGGGAAGCTGACCTTCTTCAACCAGAGCAGCGGAACGGTACAGCTGGTGCTCGACGTGGTCGGCTACTTCCTCGGCGGCCAGGTCAGCCTGCCCGGTGGCTACGTGCCGGCCGGTGCGGTGCCGCTGGTCGGCGGCAAGTATCTGCAGATGCCCCACCGCGGCAACTTCCCGCTGCCGACCGGTACCGGCTCGGGGGTCGGTGCGGTCAACCTGCTCACCGTGCCGGCGGTACCGGGTGGGCCGATCGAGCTGGCGATCTACGGTTCCGGTGTTGCCTGGAACGCCTCGATCAGTGTGCTCTCAACGACCCGGGCGCAGCCCAGCGAGGTGAGCGTGAAGCTGGGCGGCTCACCGCAGGTGACCATGTACAACCCGGGCGGCAGCTTCTACCTGCGCGAGTTCCTCACCGGCAGCTACCTGGGCTGACCAGGAAGGTAGGTCCCCGGCCGGGACTTCGGTCGCGTCACAGGTTTGCCAGCGCGCGCCGGGCTCGCTCGTAGTGCGGGGCAAGTTCGGCGTCGGAGTCCAGCCACAGCTGCGGCTCGACGGTCAGCGCCGGCTGCTGTTCGGTCCTGGTGGCCAGCATCCGGCTGCGCAGCCCCGCCGGCGGATGGCTGGCCAGCGTGGAGGCTTCCCGCCGGATCGAGCGCTGTTCCCGGAACCGCAGGTTGCCGCTGGCCCGCTGCCGAGCCTCGGCGGCGGCGGGCACCCAGTCCGGGACCGGCGCGCCGCTGGTCGCGGCACGCCGAACAGCCGTGTACACCGCGTCGCCGGCGACCAGCGTCCGGATGAGTTCGGTGGCACCGGCCGTGCCGCCGATCCGCAGTGCCAGGTCGTCGGCGAGGTATTCGGCTCGCCGGGAGTCGTCGGCCGCCAGCCGGCAGAGCGCCAGGTGGATCCGCAGGCAGACCCAGGTGAGGGGGAGGAACACCACCCTGCCGATCAGCCAGGCCAGCCCTGACCTCAACATGCCGTGCGGATTGAACAGGTCTGCCAGCCGGTAGAAGGTGGTCAATGCCGGCTGGGTGAGCAGGCCGGAGCGCGGGTCGTTGTTCACCAGGTGGCCGAGCTCGTGTCCCAGCAATGCCACCCGGCCATCCGAAGACAGGCCGCCCCAGAGGGACAGCCCGATCACCAGCACCGGCTGCCGGCGAAGGCCGCTCCGGGCGCAGGCGGCGTTGAACGTCTCGTCCACGCACAGCACGGCCGGGACCTGCGCCCCGAGCCGGTTCGCCACCTGCTCGATCACCGCGAAGGTAGCCGGCGCTTCGGCCGGGGAGAGCGTGCCGTACGTCAGATCGATCCGGGGGATCCGTGGGCGCAACTCGATGCCGACCAGCACCAGCAGCAGCCCGAGCAGGAACGGCAGGGACGGAAACTGAGCCAGCAGATACAGCCCGTACCCGAGGGTCAGCACGGTGCTGAGCAGCAGCGCCACCGAGATCGCGGTCACGGCGATCCGCCGAGGGGTCCAACCCGGCCGGGCCGTCTTGGAGCCGGTGATGTCCTGGAACAGCCGGCGGTCCCGCCGGAAGGCCCGGCGATGATCGCGCCGGGCCGAGCGGATGAACCGCTTCGGCAGGTAGGGATTGTCGGGCTGATGGAAGGCGCCGAGGTTCCATTCGCATTCCGGGCACCAGGGCGGCCCTGATTTCAGCAGGACCAGCCCGACGCCGCAGTCCGGGCAGTTGGTGGCAGGCGGCACGCCAGCATCCTGCCAGCTACCGACGAATCGGGCGGACAAATCAGCCGGACGAGTCAGCTGCGGACGAGTCAGCCGGACGAGTCAGCGCCACAGTGCCGACATGCGCAGCGGCCCCGAGCAGGTGCTCGGGGCCGCTGGTGAGGCGTGCGGAGGCTAGCGCTCGAGTTCGCCGCGGATGAAGGCCTCCACCTTCGTCCGGGCGGTGGTGTCGTCGAACTGCTCCGGCGGCGACTTCATGAAGTAGCTGGACGCCGACAGCAGCGGCCCGCCGATGCCGCGGTCCTTGGCGATCTTGGCCGCCCGCAGCGCGTCGATGATGATGCCGGCCGAGTTCGGCGAGTCCCACACCTCGAGCTTGTACTCCAGGTTCAGCGGCACCTCGCCGAACGCCCGGCCCTCCAGCCGGACGTAGGCCCACTTGCGGTCGTCCAGCCACTGCACGTAGTCCGACGGGCCGATGTGCACGTTGCGGGCGCCGATCTGGTGGCTCATGTTCGAGGTGACCGCCTGGGTCTTGGAGATCTTCTTCGACTCCAGCCGTTCGCGCTCCAGCATGTTCTTGAAGTCCATGTTGCCGCCGACGTTGAGCTGGTACGTCCGGTCCAGGATCACGCCACGGTCCTCGAACAGCTTGGCCAGCACCCGGTGGGTGATGGTCGCACCGACCTGGGACTTGATGTCGTCGCCGACGATCGGCACGCCGGCGTCGGCGAACTTCTGCGCCCATTCCGGGGTGCCGGCGATGAAGACCGGCAGCGCGTTGACGAAGGCCACCCGTGCGTCGATGGCGCACTGGGCGTAGAACTTCGCCGCCTCCTCCGAGCCGACCGGCAGGTAGCAGATCAGCACGTCGGCCCGAGTGGCCCGCAGCGCCCCGACGATGTCCACCGGCTCCTCGTCGGATTCCACGATGGTCTCGCGGTAGTACTTGCCCAGCCCGTCCAGGGTGTGCCCGCGCTGCACCGGGACGTCCAGCGGCGGCACGTCGGCGATCTTGATGGTGTTGTTCTCCGAGGCGACGATGGCCTCGGAGAGATCCCTGCCGACCTTCTTGGCGTCCACATCGAAAGCGGCCACGAATTCGATGTCGCTGATGTGGTACGGACCGAACTTCACGTGCATCAGGCCCGGCACGGTGCTCGATGGGTCGGCGTCACGGTAGTAGTGCACGCCCTGTACCAGCGAGGCGGCGCAGTTGCCGACACCGACGATGGCGACCCGGATGGGTCCACCACCGGCGTTGTTCTCAGTAACCGAACCCATCGGGTTCCTCCCTTGTTCGTCGAGAATTCATCTGTGTGGCATAGCGGTGTTGCGAGGGCCGAGCGGGGGTTGCGCTCAGTCGGTGCGGTCTGCTGAACCGCGCTCGGTCTCGATCAGCTCGGTCAGCCAGCGGACCTCGCGGTCGACCGATTCGAGCCCGTGTTCCTGCAGTTGCAGGGTGTAGCGGTCCATCCGCTCGCGGGTGCGGGCCAGCGAGGACCGCATCCCGTCCGCCTGCTCGGTCATCCGCTGCTTGCGGCCTTCCAGGATCTGCAGCCGGATGTCGGAGCGGGTCTGGGCGAAGAACGCCAGCCGGGTGCCGAAGCCTTCGTCGTCGTAGGCCTCCGGGCCGACCTCGGCGAGCAGCGCGGCGAAGTGCTCCTTGCCCTCGGCGGTGAGCCGGTAGACCTTCTTGGCCCGCCGGCTGCGGGAACCGAAGCCGGCGTCGGCCGGCGGCGGGTCCAACGGAGCCTGCTCGTCGATCCAGCCGGCTTCCTGCAGCCGGCGCAGCGAGGGGTAGAGCGAGCCGTAGGAGAACGCCCGGAACGCGCCGAGCAGCGTGGATAGCCGCTTGCGCAACTCGTAGCCGTGCATGGGGGATTCGTTCAACAGTCCCAGGATGGCGATCTCGAGCATCCGCGTCCCTCCTCCCTCTCCCGGCGGTACGTGCACTCCGATATATCGAGACGATACATCAGCTCGATGCATAGTTCAGCCCTGGATTCGCTTTGCGGGACAGGCGTGCGCGGTATGTCCGGTTATGCGGTCCTCGCAGGAACGCCCGCGGCTGCCTTGTAGCGTCTGGCGCTATGGCCGACACCTATCCCCCGATCGAGCCGTACGACACCGGCATGCTGGACGTCGGCGACGGCCAGCTCGTCTGCTACGAGCAGTGCGGCAACCCGGCCGGCAAGCCGCTGGTGATGGTGCACGGCGGCCCGGGAGGCGGCTGGTCGGAGAACTCGCGCCGGACGGCCGACCCGGACGCCTACCGGATTGTGCTGTACGACCAGCGCGGCTGCGGCCGTTCCACCCCGCACGTGGCCGACCACGACACCACGCTGGCGACCAACACCACCGAGCACCTGATCGCCGACCTGGAGCGGCTGCGCGAGCACCTCGACCTCGACCGGTGGATGGTCTACGGCGCGTCCTGGGGGACCACGCTCGGGCTGGCCTATGCCGAACGGCACCCCGAACGGGTGACCGAGCTGGTCCTGGCGGCGGTGGCCCTCACCCGGCGCAGTGACGTGGACTGGCTCTACGGCGGCCTGCGCCGGTTCCTGCCCGAGCACTGGGAGCGGTTCCGGGACGCGGTGCCGGCCGGCCTGCGCGACGGCGACCTCACCCAGGTCTACGACGAGCTGCTCAACGACGCCGATCCGCAGGTCCGGCAGCGGGCTGCCGACGCCTGGATCGAGTGGGAGAACGCGGTGGTCAGCCTGGACGCCGGCGCAGGAGGTCCGGCTGCCCGGCGCGCCGACCCGCGCTATCGGCTGGCCTTCGCCCGGCTGTGCGCGCACTACTTCTCCCACGGCGCCTGGCTGGCCGAGAACCAGCTGATCGAGCAGGCGCACCGGGTGCACGGCATCCCCGGCGTGCTGGTGCATGGCCGGTTCGATCCGCAGGGCTCGTTGGAGGCACCCTGGCAGCTGGCCCGCGCCTGGCCGGACGCCGAGCTGGTGATCGTGGAGAACGCCGGGCACACCTCGCCCGTCCTCGGCCAGGCCATCATGGCGGCCATCGACCGGTTCCGACCCGCCCCGGGCTAGCGGCCTGTCCGGCCGCGGCCGCCGGGCCCGGCAGAATTATCAGCGACGCCCCGTACTGTTTGCCGTGTCGTACAACCTGTTGCGGCCGAGCCAGTCAACTCAAACCCAGTCAGTGTGGAGGATGCGCGTGCCAGGCCAGCACCGGCCCGACGTCGATGGTCCGCAAGCTGGCGGCCCGGCCGCCGGCCGCTCCGGAGCCGCTGCAGCGAAGGGAAAGTCGCCCGGCTGGTGGCGGCGCCGCCGGGCGGCGAAGAAGCGGCGACTGGCCCGGATGAGCCGGCGCAACCGGATCCTGCGCCGGATCGGGCTGATCGGGACCTGGGTGCTCGGCGTGCTCGCGGTGCTGATGACGGTGCTGGCCGTCACCGTGTACTCGGTGGCGCACGTGCCCAGCCCGGACGAGCTGCAGACCAACCAGACCGCCGTGTTGCAGTACGCCGACGGCTCGGCGATGGCCTACATCACCGGCGGCGAGAACCGGACCGACGTGCCGCTGAGCCGGGTGCCGGACTACGTCCAGAGCGCGGTGATCGCGGCCGAGGACCGCAGCTTCTACACCGAGCCGGGGGTGTCGATCCGGGGCACCGTCCGGGCCGCCCTGAACGACCTGCGCGGCGGCTCCACCCAGGGTGGTTCGACGATCACCCAGCAGTACGTGAAGAACGCCTACCTCAACTCCGACCAGACGCTGACCCGCAAGCTCAAGGAGTTGGCGATCTCGCTCAAGCTGAGCCGCCAGTACTCCAAGCACGACATCCTGCAGAACTACCTGAACACCATCTACTTCGGCCGGCAGGCCTACGGCATCGAGGCGGCCGCGAAGGCCTACTTCGGGGTCGACATCAGCAAGGTGACGGTCGCCCAGGGCGCGCTGCTGGCTGCGGTGATCAAGTCGCCGGAGTACTACGACCCCGCCATCACCCCGGCCGCGGCCGAGGGCCGGTGGAACTACGTGGTGGACGGCATGGTCTCGATCGGCAAGCTGAGCCAGGCCCAGCGCTCGGCGCTGAAGTTCCCGGCCACCATCAAGCCGCGCTCGGTCAGCTCGGTGCTCGACGGCCCGCTCGGCCTGGTCTGGCGTCAGGTCAAGACCGAGCTGTCGGCCGACGGCATCGACCCGGCCAACATCAACACCAAGGGCCTGCGGATCCAGACCACGATCGACCGCAAGGCCCAGGTCGCGGCTCAGGACGCGATCGCCGAGCACATGAGCGGCCTGCAGCCGTTCCAGAAGAACCTGATCCCGGCGCTGGCCGCCGTCAACCCGAACACCGGCGCGGTCGTCGCCTACTACGGCGGTGCGCGGGGCGACGGCTACGACTACGCCAACGGCTACCGCCCGCCCGGCTCGTCGTTCAAGCCGTACACCCTGGCGACCGCGCTCACCGAGAACCTCAAGGGCGTCAAGCCGGCCTACGCGCTGGACTCGGTGTTCAACGGCAGCGAATGCGTCAACATCGCCGGCAGCCACATCTGCAACGACCCGTCCGACGCCCAGTACAGCGGGTTCAAGACGCTGGCCTACGCCATGAAGGTGTCGCTGAACACCACCTTCGACGGCCTGGCCTACAAGGTCGGGCCGCCCAACGTGGCCAACATGGCCCACGCCATGGGCATCGCCCGGACCCGGGTGGACAACGGCAAGCCGACCCTGGTCAACGCCGCCGGGCAGACCAACTTCGGCATCGGCATCGGCGATGCCGACTACTCGGTGCGTCCGCTCGACCAGGCCAACGGGTTCGCGACCATCGCCAACGGTGGGGTCACCCACGACCCGTACTTCATCTCCAAGATCACCGACGCCTCGGGCAAGGTGTTGTTCAGCCGAGGCAAGAACGGCAAGCGGACCCTCGACCCGAAGGTCGCCAACGACGTCGGGTTGAGCCTCAAGCCGGTCGCGGACTGGTCCGGGGTGGGGCTGTCCGGCGGCCGGGAGTCCGGCTCCAAGACCGGCACCGCCGGCCTGACCAGTCCGAGTGACCCGAACGGTTCGGACAACAGCGACGCCTGGATGGTCGGCTACACCCCGCAGATCTCCGCGGCGGTCTGGGTTGGCTCGGGCAAGAGTGAGCCGATCTACAACGGCAATCACCGGCCCGAGTACGGCCGAGACCTGCCGGGCTCCATCTGGCAGGACTTCATGAACACCTACCTGCAGGGAAAGCCGGACCTGCCGCTGCCGACCAAGCAGATGATCCACAACGGAACCGACGCCCAGCCGTCCACCTCGGCACCCAGCACCAGTTCCGCGCCGCCGACCACCTCGGCGCCGCCGACCACCTCGGCACCGGCGACCAGCTCGGCACCGGCGACCTCGAGCGCGCCGCCCACCAGTTCGGCGCCGCCGTCGAGCACCTCGATCCCGACCCCGACCGCGACCTGCACGCCGACGGTGCTCAACAACACCTGCACCCCGTCGCCCCCGCCGCCGGGCGGATAGCGGTGCCGGGTCGCGCGAATCTGGCAGGGTGAACCGCATGGCCACCCAGAATCCCGTCCCGGGACGGTGTCACCGCGATCCCGTCCCGGGATGATCCGACGATCGGTCGGGCCAGTGCGGTGGTCGGCGGCCCGCTCGGCCGGTACGCCGCGCTCGGGCGCTCCTACTGGTGGACGCCGGTGCGGGTGCTGCTGGCCGTGGCCATGTTCACGCTGCTGCTCAGCTACTCCGAGAAGCTGCCGTGTGCGGACGGCAACTGGGTTGCCTCCAAGCAGTACACCCACGCCTGCTACTCCGACGTCATCCCGCTGTGGTCGGCCGAGGGCCTCGACCGCGGCCAGGTGCCCTATCGCGACCACGCGGTGGAGTACCCGGTGCTCACCGGCGGCTTCATGTACCTGTCCGCCGAACTGACCCGGGGTTGGCATTCGCTGGCCAGCGGCGGCTGGCTGCCCGGCCACAACGAAGGCATCATGTTCGGCGTCCTCACCTGCGTGCTGCTGGCCTGCTGCGGCCTGCTCGCGGTGTACGCCACCGCCGGCGCGGCCGGCCGGCGCCGGTTCTGGGACGCGGCCTTGTTCGCGGCCAGCCCGCTGCTGATCTTTCACGCCTTCTCCAACTGGGACCTGCTGGCGATGGCCTTCGCCTCCGGGGCGCTGTGGGCCTGGGCCCGCGGCCGGCCGGTGCTGGCCGGCGCGCTGATCGGCCTGGGCACCGCGGCCAAGCTCTACCCGGCGCTGCTGCTGCTGCCGCTGGCGCTGCTCGGCTATCGCAGCCGGCAGTGGCGTCCGGTGCTGGCCGCGGGGGCGGCGGCGATGGTCAGCTGGCTGGTGGTGAACCTGCCGGTGGCGCTGGCCTGGACCGACGGCTGGAAGGAGTTCTACACCTTCTCCGAGCGCCGGCCGGCCGAGGCAAGCACGTTCTGGGCGATGCTCAAGCACTTCTACCCGGGCACCTTCGGCGATCCGATCAGCTCGGCCTGGACGCCGCCGGGCAGCGCGGTGGCCATCGCGCTGCTGATCGCGTTGGCCGCGGTGAGCTGGCTGGCCCTCACCGTGCCGGCCCGACCGCGGCTGGCGCAGTTGGCCTTCCTCACCGTGCTGGCCTTCCTGCTCACCACCAAGGTGTGGAGTCCGCAGTACTCGCTGTGGTTGGTGCCGCTGGTGGCCCTGGCGCGACCCCGCTGGCGGATGGCGCTGATCTGGCAGGCGTCCGAGATCGCGGTCTGGGTGGCCACCCTGCTCTGGCTGCTGTCCGGCAGCGACCCGAACAAGGCAATGACCTACGAGGGGCTCACCTGGATCCTGCTCACCCGGGACGCGATCCTGCTCGTGCTGGCCGGCATGGTGATCTACGAGATGTACCACCCGGACGCCGACCCGGTGCGCACCGCAGAGGAGCCGGATCCGGGTGCCGGGCTGTTCGCCGCCGGCGAGGACAGGGTGCTGCCCCGGCCGACGGCCCGAGCCGGCGCCGCGTACCAGGCGGCGCCGCCATAGGCCGTGCGAGCGGTGCCGGTGACTCCGTCGGCGCGGACCCGCCGAGCCGCGGCGTGCGGCAGGCTTTAGGGTGCAGGGGTGAGCGATCCGGCCAGCACCGAAACGGGTGGTGCCAGCGAGCCGAAAGCGGCCGAGACCCCGCCGGCCGGGACCCCGCCGGCGGAACCCACCGACGACCTGGTCAGCAGCCGGCACACGCTTCGGCTCGGCCGGCGCAGCCTGAACTACACCGCGACCGCTGGCCGGGTGGTGCTGCACGAGGAGCGGCTGGCCGACGGGGTGTATCACGGGACGCGGCCGCGGGCGGAGATGTTTCTGACCAGCTACGTGGCCGACGGAACCGACCCGGCCCGCCGGCCGGTGGTGTTCGTCTTCAACGGCGGCCCCGGCTCGTCCTCGGTGTGGCTGCACCTCGGCCTGCTCGGCCCGCGCCGGATCCTGACGGGCGACGCCGGCCAGCTGCTGCCGCCGCCGTACCAGTTGGCCGACAACGCCGAGTCGCTGCTGGCGCATGCCGACCTGGTCTTCCTCGATCCGGTGTCCACCGGCTACTCGCGGGCAGCGGCCGGCGAGAAGGCCGACGAGTTCCACGGCTACACCCGGGACCTGGACTCGATGGGCGAGCTGATCCGGTTGTGGACCTCGCGCAACGGGCGCTGGCTGTCGCCGAAGTTCCTGGCCGGCGAGTCCTACGGAACGTTGCGCGCCGCCGCGCTGGCCGAACTGCTACAGACCCGTTACGGGCTCTACTGCAACGGGCTGATGCTGATCTCCAGCGTGCTGAACATGGCGACGCTGCGCCCGCACGAGGACAACGACCTGCCGACCACGCTGTTCCTGCCGACCTTCGCCGCGATCGCCCAGCACCACGGCAAGCACGGCCGCAAGTCGCTGCGCACCGTACTGCGGGAGGCCGAGGAGTACGCCTCCCGGGACTACCCGTGGCTGCTGTCCCGCGGCCACCGGCTGGCCGAGGCGGAGCGTGCCGAGGCGGCGGCCCGGCTGGCCGAGCTGACCGGTCTCACCGCCGACTACCTGTTGCGCGCCGACCTGCGGCTGGAGCCCAAGCACTTCTACACCGAACTGCTGCGCGCCGAGGGCCGCACGGTGGGCCGGCTGGACGGCCGCTTCGCCGGCTGGCTGCACGATGGGGTGGCCGAGGTGTACGACGAGGATCCGAGTTACGACGCGATCCTCGGCCCGTACGCGGCCGGCATCAATCACTACCTGCGGGCCGAACTCGGCTATGCCAACGACCTGCCGTACGAGCTGATCACGCCGAAGGTGAACCCCTGGTCCTACCAGGAGTTCCAGAACCGGTCGGTGACGGTGACCCGGCTGCTGGCCCGGGCGATGCGGGCCAACCCGCACCTGAAGGTGCACGTGGCGCTGGGATATCACGACGGCGCGACGCCGTACTTCGCCGCCGAGTACGTGCTGGCGCACCTGCCGATCCCGCCTGAGTTGCGCGGCAACATCGAGTCGGCGTACTACCCGGCCGGGCACATGATGTACGTGCACGAGCCGTCCCGGCTGCAGCAGTCGGCCGACCTGGCCGACTTCGTCCGGCGGTCCGTCGGTCCGGCGTCGCCACTCGAGCCGGCCCGGCGGTCGGTTAATCCTGTGCAGCCGCCTGACCCGGCTCGGTAGCCTGCTGGTGAGCCGGACGGTGCCGTCCGGCCGCTACGAGCAGGGAGTTTCACGGTGCTACTGCGGATGTCCACGCTGTTCCTACGCACGCTGCGGGACGATCCCGCCGACGCGGAGGTGCCGAGCCACCGGCTGATGGTGCGCGCCGGCTACGTGCGCCGGGTGGCGCCGGGCATCTACAGCTGGCTGCCGCTGGGCATTATGGTGCTGCGCAACGTGGAGCGGGTGGTCCGGGAGGAGATGGCCGCGATCGGCTCGCAGGAGGTGCTGTTCCCGGCGCTGATCCCGCGCGAGATCTTCGAGGTCAGTGGGCGCTGGGCCGACTACGGCGACTCGCTGTTCCGGCTGACCGACCGCAAGGGCGTGGGCTATCTGCTCGGCCCCACCCACGAGGAGCTGTTCGCCCTGCTGGTCAAGGGCGAATACTCCTCCTACAAGGACTACCCGCTGGCGCTGTACCAGATCCAGACCAAGTACCGCGACGAAGCACGCCCGCGGGCCGGCGTGCTGCGCACCCGCGAGTTCATCATGAAGGACTCCTACTCCTTCGACCTGACCGACGAGGGCCTGGAGGCCGCCTACCGCGCACACCGCGACGCCTACGAGCGGATCTTCACCCGGCTGGGCTTCGACTACCGGATCGTGTTCGCGGTGTCCGGCGCGATGGGCGGCTCGGCGTCGGAGGAGTTCCTGGCGCCGACCCCGTCCGGCGAGGACACCTTCGTGCAGTGCACCAACTGCGACTACGCGGCCAACACCGAAGCGGTGGAGATCGCCAGCCCGGACGCCCAGGATCCGTCCGGGGTGCCGGCCTCGGTGGTGCTGGACACCCCGGACACCCCGACCATCGCCACCCTGGTCGAGTCGCTGAACCGCTACGACTGGGCCGCGGCCGGCGTCGAGTCGCCGCCGACGTTCTCGGCCGCCGACACGCTGAAGAACGTGGTGCTCAAGACCAAGGCGCCGGGTGCGGACGGCTGGGAACTGCTGGTGGTCGGCGTGCCCGGTGATCGGGAGGTGGATCTGAAGCGGCTGTCCGGACAGCTGGAACCGGTGCTGGTGGAGCAGGCCGCCGCCGAGGATCTGGCCCGCGAGCCGGGCCTGGTCAAGGGTTACATCGGGCCGCAACTGCTGGCTGAGCTGAAGGTGCGCTACCTGGTGGATCCGCTGGTGGTCGAGGGTTCGTCCTGGGTGACCGGGGCGAACGAGGCCGACCGGCACGCCGCCTTCGTGGTGCGCGGCCGGGACTTCACCCCGGACGGTGAGATCGGCGCGGTGGAGATCCGCGACGGCGATCGCTGCGCCCGGTGTGGCTCGCCGCTGCAGATCGCCCGCGGCATCGAGCTCGGCCACGTGTTCGCGCTCGGTCGCAAGTACGCCGAGACGTTCGGGCTGACCGCGCTCGGCCCGGACGGCAAGCCGGTGACCGTCACCATGGGCTCCTACGGAGTCGGCATCACCCGGGCGGTGGCCGCGCTGGCCGAGCAGACCCACGACGAGTCGGGGTTGTGCTGGCCGCGCGAGGCGGCGCCGGCGGATGTGCAGCTGGTGCCGACCGGCAAGGACGCCGCCACCCTGGCCGAGGCGGAACGGCTGGCCAGCGAGCTGGTGGCCGCCGGCATCCGGGTGCTGCTGGACGACCGTAAGGCCTCGCCCGGGGTGAAGTTTGCCGACGCCGAGCTGATCGGCGTGCCGACCGTGCTGATCCTCGGCCGAGGGCTGGCCGACGGGCTGGTCGAGCTGCGTGACCGCAAGTCCGGCGAGCGGCGCGACGTGCCGCTGGCCGAGGCGGTGCCGCAGGTGCAGGCCGCGCTCACCGGCTGACCTCCTCGGCGGTGGGGCGATCCGCCCTGGATCGCTCTACCGCCGAGGGCCTCGTGGGCGTGGGTGCGCGCGCTAGTCGGTGCTTCCTGCTCGGCTCCGCGCTCGCTCCGCTCCTCGGCACTTCGTGCCTGCGATGCTCACTCGCTGTCGCCTTCGGTGCTTCCTGCTCGGCTCCGCGCTCGCTCCGCTCCTCGGCACTTCGTGCCTGCGATGCTCACTCGCTGTCGCCTTCGGTGCTTCCTGCTCGGCTCCGCGCTCGCTCCGCTCCTCGGCACTTCGTGCCTGCGATGCTCACTCGCTGTCGCCTTCGGTGCTTCCTGCTCGGCTCCGCGCTCGCTCCGCTCCTCGGCACTTCGTGCCTGCGATGCTCACTCGCTGTCGCCTTCGGTGCTTCCTGCTCGGCTCCGCGCTCGCTCCGCTCCTCGGCACTTCGTGCCTGCTCGGCTCCGCGCTCGCTCCGCTCCTCGGCACTTCGTGCCTGCGATGCTCACTCGCTGTCGCCTTCGGTGCTTCCTGCTCCGCTCCGCGCTCGCTCCGCTCCTCGGCACTTCGTGCCTGCGATGCTCACTCGCTGTCGCCATCGGCGTGCTTGCGCAGGAAGGCGATGTCGTCGGACTGGCCAGCCGCCGGCGTCTCCACGATGGCGTCGCAGCCCGCCTGCCGGACGATCTCGGCGATGGTCTCCGGATCGATGAAGCCGGTGCCCAGGTTGGTGTGCCGGTCGGCGCCCGAGTCGAAGGTGTCCCGGCTGTCGTTGGCGTGCACCAGGTCGATCCGGCCGGTGATCGCTTTGACCCGGTCCACGATGCCGGCCAGTTCCTCGCCGCCGGCGTGCGCGTGGCAGGTGTCGAGGCAGAAGCCGGGGGAGTACTCGCCGATCGCGTCCCACAGCCGGGCGATCATGTCCAGGTGCCGGGCCATCGCCTGAGTGCCGCCGGCGGTGTTCTCGATCAGGATCGGTAGCGGGAAACCTCCGCTGTCGGCCTGATAGGCGAACGCCTTGCGCCAGTTCTCGATGCCGATGGCCGGATCGTCGCTGCCAGTGACATGCCCACCGTGCACGATCAGGCCCTTGGCGCCGATCGCCGCCGCGGCGGCCGCGTGCTGGCCGAGCAGCTTGCGGCTGGGTATCCGGATCCGGTTGTTGGTCGTCGCCAGGTTCAGCACGTACGGCGAGTGGATGTAGACGGTGAGGTCCGCCTGCAGCAGCGCCGCGGCGTGCGGGTGCTCGGTGGGCGCCTTCCAACCCTGCGGATCGGCCAGGAAGAACTGCACGGCGGCGGCGTCCACGGCAGCCGCGGCGGCCAGCGGGTCCACGGAATCGACGTGCGCGCCGATGACACGGGTAGTCATGCCATCAGATTACGTCCGGGGCCCGACAGTTCCCGCGTGTCGCAAATCGAGTCCCATCGGCCCGAACCGGAGTGAGTTGAGGGTTAGGGGTGACCTACTCCGGGCATGCTCGTTGTGTCCGGTAGGTGTACCGCGGATGGCCGCACCGCATAGGATGGCGGTTATCCCGGCATAGTGCATGAATCGGGTACGCACGGTTCGTTTCTGAAGGGAGTTCGACGAGGATGAGGTTCCGTCGCATTGCAGCTGCCCTGGGCGTGGCCGCAGTTGCCGGCGGAGGCGCCCTGGTGATCAGCACGGCGGGCTCCGCCGCCACGCCGGCGCCCACCCCCATCTCGTTGGGCCTGACCGGAATGTCCTCCTCCGCCTGCCCACTGCCGCTCAACGGCAGCATGGCGGTCAAGCCGGGCACCACGGTGCAGTTCAAGCCGCAACTGCCGCTGGTGCCCACCCAGTCGCTGTCGCTCAGCTACGTCCGGGAGACGGCCAGCAACCCGAAGCCGGCGCCCACCACCAAGGCCGTGCCGAACTCCGGCCTGAACGTGCCGTTCGCCAGCGCGGGAACCTATGACCTGAGCTGGCACACCGACGTGGTGAACCTGCTCGGGGTCAAGACGGGTGCCACCCAGACCGGCAAGCTGCTGGTCAACAGCAACGCGGCCAAGTGCGTGATCGCGGTCCAGGTGCCCACGCCCAGCGTCTCGGTGTCCGGCGTGCCGGATCCGGTGACCAGCACCGTCAACGGCGTCGTGGGTGGCGTGGTCAGTGGCGTGAATGGCGTGTTGAACCCGGTGAACGGCGTGGTCGGCCCGATCCTCGGGGGTGGAACCAGCGGCCTGCCGATTCCGGGCGGCGGCTCGGGCGGTTCCGGCGGTGGCAGCCTGCCCAGTCCGGTGCCCGGCACCAACTACCACCCGACCGGCCCGACGGTGGCCCAGCGCACCGTCCCGCAGGGCTACGGCAACGGCAGCGGGGTCGGCGGCAGCTACGTGCCGGCCGGCGCCAGTGGTTCCGGTGGCGGTTCGACGGCCGGCACCGGCTCGGCGTCCTCCGCCAAGTCGGGCACGACCAGCCAGCAGGTGAAGTCCGGCGGCTCGCCCAAGACGGTGGAGTTGGCCGCGAACAAGCCGCGTTCGGCGTTGGAAGGCTGGTCGGCGCTGATCGTGCTCGGCGCGGTGCTCGCGCTGTCCGGCGCGACCGCGTTCTACGCCCGCAGCTACCTGCTGCAGCCGGCGCCGGCCAAGCTCAGGTCCTGACGCCGGCCGGGCGTTAGTGGCCGGCTGCGCGGTCCTGACACGACCGGCCGCACCGGCCCGAACAACCCCGACCAATCCTGAACGGATGAGCTGAGCGGGCTCGATTTCAGCTTCGCGGCCCGTCCCCGGTACTCTGAACCGGTTGCCTGCCGGCCGGGACGTCTGGTGTCCTGCGGCCACGAGGCGGCAGCACCCTCCTGCCACGGAAAGTCCGTGGCCGCATAGTCCACAGGAGGCTGGGTTATACCCATGCGCCATTACGAAGTCATGGTCATCCTCGACCCCGAACTTGACGAGCGCACCATCGCGCCGTCCCTCGACACTTTCCTGTCCGTCATCAAGAAGGACGGCGGCTCGGTGGAGAAGGTAGACATCTGGGGTCGTCGCCGGCTGGCGTTCGAGATCAAGAAGAAGTCCGAGGGCATCTACGCGGTCATCGACCTGAGCGCCGAACCGGCCTCGGTGATCGAGCTGGACCGCCAGCTCAACCTGAACGAGTCGGTGCTGCGCACCAAGGTGCTGCGTCCGGAGCCGAAGAAGGCCAAGACCAAGAAGGCCGAGGCTCGCGCCGAGGCCCGGAAGTCCGCCTGATGGCCGGCGAGACCATCATCACGGTGGTCGGCAACCTGACCGCCGACCCGGAACTGCGATTCACCCCGTCCGGTGCCGCGGTTGCCTCGTTCACGGTGGCCTCCACCCCGCGCACCTTCGACCGCCAGACGAACGAGTGGAAGGACGGCGAGGCGCTGTTCCTGCGCTGCTCCATCTGGCGGCAGGCGGCTGAGAACGTCGCCGAGACGCTGCAGCGCGGCATGCGGGTGATCGTGCAGGGCCGGCTGCAGCAGCGGTCCTTCGAAACCCGCGAGGGCGAGAAGCGCACGGTGATCGAGATGCAGGTCGACGAGGTCGGCCCGTCGCTGCGCTACGCCACGGCAAAGGTCAATCGCACCCAGCGCGGTTCGTCCGGCGGCGGTTTCGGTGGCGATACCGGCAGCGCGGCTCCGGCCGACGACCCCTGGTCGAACGCCGGACCGGCGAGTTCGGCGGGCTTCTCCGACGAACCGCCATTCTGAGCGAGCGATTTCGCCCTTTCCCATTCACGTCTTTCTCGAATTTATACGGAGTTTCCTTTCGATGGCCAAGCCACCAGTTCGCAAGCCGAAGAAGAAGTCGAATCCGCTGAAGACCTCGCGGATCGAAGCGATTGACTACAAGGACACCGCATTGCTGCGCAAGTTCATCTCCGATCGCGGCAAGATCCGGGCCCGTCGGGTGACCGGTGTGAGCACGCAGCAGCAGCGCGAGATTGCCAAGGCGGTCAAGAACGCGCGGGAGATGGCTCTGCTGCCCTACACCTCCACCGCGCGCTGAGAGGAGTGACCCACGCATGAAGCTCATTCTCACCCGCGAGGTGTCCGGACTCGGCCGGCCGGGCGACGTCGTCGAGGTTGCCGACGGCTACGGCCGCAACTACCTGGTGCCGCGCGGCGCGGCAATCAACTGGACCAAGGGCGCGGAGAAGCAGATCAGCCAGATCAAGCGCGCCCAGGACGCCCGCGAGGTGCGGGGCCTGGACCACGCCAACGAGCTGAAGGCGCAGCTGGAGGGCCTGTCGGTGACGGTTGACCGCCCGCGCCGGCGACGGCGGCGGCTGTTCGGCTCGGTGACCCAGGCCGACATCGCCGACGCGGTGAAGGCCGCCGGTGGCCCACTGGTGGACAAGAAGCGCGTACACCTGCCCGGCCACATCAAGACCACCGGGGCGCACACCGTCACCATCGAGTTGCACCCCGACGTGGTGGCCAGCGTGCCGGTGACGGTCTCGGCGGCGAGCTAGCCACCTTCGGACTCGCCCCGGTTCGCTTCGGCGGGCCGGGGCGATTTTCCGACCCCGCCCCGGTTGGCAGCGATTGCCGTCCGTGACCTGAGCGATGGACGCATTGAACTAGCCGGTTAGCACCGATCCCATAACCGTGATCGTGCCGCCCGGAACCGATTACATAGCGTCACCTTATCTTCGAATCATTCGCTCGAATCGGACACTCGATTTCCAGTCGAGCTTGATTTACCTGTGGATATCCAATCACTCCGCGTGAGAGCCCTGTTACGGAGCCATCACCGATTGTGCTGTCTGCCAAACGGCATGCTCACATAACCGGGTCTCCAAAATTGCCGGCAAGTAGTTTTTATCCACAGGGTGTGCAGGCCAAAGGTCCCGAGATTTCAGGCCAAGAAGGTTGCCAGCCGTGGTTATGCACACCGTCATCCCCAGGTCGTGAACAGAGTTGCCCGGCGTTGCCCACACCTTCGTCCCCAACTGTGTGCACAGGCCGAGTTGAGCGGCGCCCCGCGAGCTTCTAGCGTCGTCGCCGACCCACCGATCCGGATGCGCTCCGCGACCGAGCCTCAGCAGGAATCGAACATAGTGTCGTATACTGTGACCGGTGGTGGGAGTCGCGGCGGCCGGCCGCGGCCTGCTTTAAGTCGGGAGTCACTGGTGGGGGAATGACGTCGGGCCCTGGTCTGCGCGCCGTCGGCGGGGACGGCGAGGAGGCACCGCGGTTTGATCGGACGCCGCCGCAGGATATTGAGGCGGAGCAGTCGGTTCTTGGTGGGATGTTGTTGTCCAAGGATGCGATTGCTGATGTGGTGGAGGTGTTGCGGGGTCAGGATTTCTACCGGCCGGCGCACCAGTTGATCTATGACGCGATCCTGGATCTGTACGGGCGGGGTGAGCCTGCTGATGCGGTGACGGTGGCCGCGGAGTTGTCGCGGGCCGGGGTGATCAGTCGGGTGGGTGGTCATCCGTATCTGCACACGTTGATCTCGGGGGTGCCGACGGCGGCCAACGCGGGGTATTACGCGTTGATCGTGGCCGAGCGGGCGATCCTGCGGCGGCTGGTGGAGGCCGGTACCCGGATCGTGCAGATGGGCTACGGCGCGGCCGGTGGTGAGGGAATGGCCGGCACGGTCGATGACGTGGTGGATCGGGCGCAGGCTGAGATCTATGAGGTGACCGAGCGGCGCGCGTCGGAGGATTACATCCGGATCGAGGAGCTGCTGCAGACCACGATGGATGAGCTGGAGCGGATCCAGGTCAACGATGGTCATGGTGGGGTGCCGACCGGGTTCGAGCAGTTGGATGAGATGTTGCACGGGCTGCATCCGGGTCAGATGGTGGTGGTCGCTGGCCGGCCGGGGTCGGGTAAGTCGACGTTGGCGATGGATTTCGCCCGCTCGGCCGCGATCCGGCACCACTGCCCGACGGTGATCTTCTCGTTGGAGATGAGCAAGCAGGACATCATGATGCGGTTGTTCTCGGCCGAGGCGCGGGTGAAGCTGAACGACCTGCGCTCGGGGCGGATGAGTGATGACGATTGGCGCAAGATCGCGCTGCGGTCGTCGGAGTTGGCCGAGGCGCCGTTGTTCATCGATGATTCGCCGAACCTGACGATGATGGAGATCCGGGCCAAGTCGCGGCGGTTGAAGCAGCGGCACGGGTTGAAGCTGATCGTGATCGACTACATGCAGTTGATGACCAGCGGCAAGCGGGTGGAATCCCGGCAGCAGGAGGTCTCGGAGTTCTCCCGGGCGATGAAGCTGATCGCCAAGGAACTCGACGTGCCCGTCGTCGCGCTGTCCCAGCTCAACCGTGGCCCGGAGCAGCGCACCGATAAGAAGCCGATGCTGTCAGACCTGCGCGAGTCCGGCTCGATCGAGCAGGACGCCGACGTCGTGCTCCTAGTGCACCGCGAGGACATGTACGAACGCGAATCACCGCGCGCCGGCGAGGCCGACATCATCATCGCCAAACACCGCAACGGCCCCACCGGCAACGCCGTCGTCGCCTTCCAAGGCCACCTCTCCCGCTTCGTCGACATGCCCAACTAGCCTGCTCGTCAGGTGAGCTACGAAGACCGGTGTCAAAGTCACCAGAGGAGGCAGAACCGGTTCTGCCGGCAGCGCAACCCGGTCAGACAGAGCCTGCCTACCCTCGTCGGGGGCTGGCCAGCGGGTGTCGGAGGTGAAGTCGTCCCGCCAACGACGGCAGGCCGCCCAGAAGCGTCAGATCCGGGATTTGCTCGCTACGGCTGTTACGAAGCGGAGTCCGTTGCTGAGCTGGACACTGGTTCTTCCGCTGGATCTGTCGCCGGCCGAGCAGCGCTGGTTCCACTCTCTCGTCGAATTGGCGCCCGGGGGTCCGTTGAGCTGGATGGGCCTTACTCAACTGCAGGTTGCACTGGCCGAGCGGCCCGACCTGCTGCGTCTGCTTCCCGGCTCGGCCGAGCGTGGTGCGAGGTTCGGCCGTCCAGCAGGATGAAGTAGTGGGAGTGCCCGTCCGCCACGATTGTTGAACGGTTGCATATCTGGGATGAGCACTGACCACTAGGCCTGGACAATCGCTGATCGGCTGGGAATGCTGCTCGGTGATGAACAGCTGACCCGCGGATCGTGCCTTCCGCCGGTCTGGTGACGGCTGGTGAATGAGGCGAGAGTCTGCCCGACAACATCGCGGCGGTGCTGGCCGACCTGGGTATCGGCATGCGTACCTCCGCACCGCTGCCACACACTGCCGCCGGCCACCGCATTGGCCGAACTCCGCCGAGCGGTGCACCGAGCCGAGCGCGACTACGACCGACTGATCGCCAGCACTTGGCCCATGCCAGCGATGCGCTGGAACGAGATCCGGCATCACCCGGCAGCTGATTGGCAGGGCTGGGTGTCGGCCGGTGGGCTGGGCTGGGGTCTTTGCCCCCCGCTCGGTGCATTCGGGCGCGTTCGGACAGGCGCTTAGCCGACGGCGGTTCATCGACATCATCAAGCCTCTACTGGGCTTTGGTTGAATCGCCTGGAATGCAGCGAACCCTGGATGTGTACCGGACTCTAAGGGTGGTTGGTACTTAAGCGTTTCCGGCCAGGCGTCAAGCTCAGCAAAGCGGCCTCATCGGCCTGCGGCAGGTAAACCGGTGCGCTACTGCATACCACTACGGGTGTTACATACTGGCTGATTTGCCCCTCTTGCCTCGTTCAAGACGGCGAGCTACTGTTGCCCTCTAACGGATATAGAGGACAATTAAGTCTTCCCGTACGGAAGCGGAGTATCACGTCGGAACTCCCTGATGGCCATGTGCCCACCGGCGCTCGATCGGTGGTGGAGGAGGAAGCGAATGAGCAACGACATGCCTGCGCAGCAGACTCCGGCCTGCCCGCTCGGCGCGGCGGATCTAGAGGGGCGAGCAGCGCCACAGCCGACAGCCCTGCTCGCGCCCGGCAGGCTGCCGTTGGTCGGCCACATCTGGCCGCTCATGCGCAACCCGTTCGACTTCTTCGCCGACCTGCGCGCCCGCGGCGACGTGGTGCAGCTCTACATCGGCAAGCGGCCGGTCTACTTCCTCACCAACGCGCGTCTGGCCCACCAGGTGCTGGTAAGCCAGGCGCGCTCCTACGGCAAGGGAATGGTCTGGGAAGCCGTACATCCTTTGAGCGGCAACGGTTTGTTGGCCTCTGGCCGTGAGCTGCATCGGCGGCAGCGACGGTTGATCCAGCCTCTGTTCCAGCAGAAGATGATCGCCTCGTACGCGCAGATCATGACCGCGGAGTCACAGGCACTCGCCGAATCCTGGCGACCGGGGCAGCAGATCATTGTGCAGAAGGTGATGATTCAACTGACGCTGACCACCATCGTGCGGTCGATGTTCTCCGGCAGCCTGCCCGACGAGGTGGTGCGCGAGATCATCCGGTCGCTGCCGATCTTCACCTACGGCATGGTCGCCCGGACCGTGCTGCCCGCATGGCTGTGCAAGGCGTCCGGCTTCGACCGACGCTTTCTGGGCGCGGCGAGCCGCCTGCGGGCAGCGGTCGATCACCTCGTGCGCACCGACAAGAGCGCGGACGGGGCCGATCTGCTCTCGCACCTGCGCGCGGCCCGCGACCCGGATACAGGCGAGGCGATGGGCGACGACCTCATCCGCGACGAACTGGTCTCGATCATGATGGCCGGCACCGAAACCACCGCCGCAACCCTGACCTGGGCGTTCCACGAACTAGGCCAGCATCCTGAGGTCGAGCAGAAGCTGCGCGCGGAGTTGCAAGAGGTACTCGGCGGCAAGCCCGCGACGTATGAGGACCTGGAGAAGCTGACCTACACCCGCGCCGTGGTCAACGAGGTTTTGCGCCGCTATTCGTTGCTGATGCTCTTCCGCCGGGCGGAGGAGCCGGTGGTGATCGACGGCATCGCGCTGCCCGAGGGAGCGGACATCATGTTCAGCCAGATCGATCTGCACCGGGACGGCAATGAGTTCACCGATCCGGACCGGTTCAACCCGGAGCGTTGGCTCGTAGACCGCGAGCACCTGCCCAGCCGTACCGCCTTCATTCCGTTCGGCGAGGGCAATCGCCGCTGCATCGGCGAGTCCTATGCCCAGGCGATGGCGGCCATCACGCTGACCTCGATCCTCGGCCGGTGGCGGCTCGCGCCGGCCCCCCGCCACCGCGTACGCCGGGTCGCCGCAGCGATGCCGCGCCCGAACAGCCTGCCCATGATCGTCACCACGCTCGACACCGATGGAGGGCACTGACCATGTCTGACGGCACGACAGTGCAACAGTTGACGACCAGTGACGCGAGGCGCCGCGGCGCCGTCGAACCGATCGCGATCATCGGCATCGGCTGCCGGTTCGCGGGCGGAGTGGATTCGCCCGACGCGCTCTGGTCACTGCTCGAACGCGGCGGCAACGCCGTGCGCGAGGTGCCGCCGGAGCGGTGGGCAGTCGACGAAGTGTATGACCCGCAGCCAGGGGTGCTGGGTCGAACCGTATCCCGCTGGGGCGGATTCCTCGACAACATCGGCGGATTCGACACCGCAGCGTTCGGCATCACCGAGTACGAGGCCGAGGCTATGGACCCCCAGCACCGGCTGCTCACCCAGGTGTCCTGGGAGGCGCTAGAGCACGCTGGCATCGCGCCCGGATCGCTGATGGGCTCGCAGACCGGGGTGTTCTTCGGCATCGCCCACCACGACTACCTGCTGCGAACGTTCGACGACTCCCTCATCGACAACCCGTATGTGATGACGGGCAATGCGCACTCCGTCGGCGCAGGCCGGGTGTCCTACCTGCTGGGGTTGCACGGCCCGTCGGTGGCGGTGGACACCGCGTGCTCATCCGGCCTGCTGTCGCTGCACCTGGCCTGTCAGAGCCTGCGGGCCGGCGAGACCGACCTGGCGCTGGCCGGCGCCGCCATGCTCCAGTTGGGGCCGGAGGTCGGCGTCCTGTTCTCGCAGTGGTCGATGCTCTCACCCAATGGGCGATGCGCCGCCTTCGACGCGGCCGCCGACGGGTTCGTCCGCAGCGAGGGCTGCTCAGTGATCGCGTTGAAGCGGCTGGACGACGCGATGCGCGATGCCAACCGGGTGCTGGCTGTCATCCGGGGCTCGGCCGCCAACTCCGACGGGCGCTCCGACAACATCGTCGTCCCGTCCGCCGCCGCGCAGGAGGCGGTCCAGCGCAGCGCGCTGCGCGCCGCCGCGGTGGACCCAGCGGCGGTGGAACTTGTCGAGGCGCACGGCCCAGGCACGTCAACCGGTGACCCGGTGGAGTTCCGCGCGCTGGCTGCCGTCTACGGCGCGGGTGACAAGCCGTGCGCGCTGGGCTCAGTGAAGACGAACATCGGCCACACCGAATCGGTGTCCGGGCTGGCCGGGCTCATCAAGGCGGTGATGTCGCTGCGGCACCACAAGATTCCGGCGAACCTGCATTTCACCACCTGGAACCCGGACATCCCCGCGGACAGCACCCGCTTCTTCGTGCCGACCGAGCTGCGCGACTGGCCCGCCGCCGACCAGCCCCGGCTGGCGTCGGTGTCCTCGTACGGCTTCAGCGGCACCAACGTCCACGTGATCCTGGAGGAGTCGCCACAGCCTGCCGCTCCGGTGGCCCCGGCTGCCGAGACCAGCAGGACCGTACCGGTGCTGCTATCAGGCAGCACGCCCGAGTCTCTGGCCGAGACCGCCGATCGGGTGGCGACCTGGCTGACCGGCGACGGTGCCTCGGTGCCGCTGGCCGACATCGGCTTCACCCTGGCCCGGGGCCGCGACCACCGTGTACAGCGGTTGGTCGCGCTGGCGGGTTCGCACAATGAGCTGGTCGCGCAACTTACCGCAGTCGCCGCCGGCCAGGCCGCCGACGGTGTGGTGTCCGGCGCGGTGGGCAGCTATCGCGGCGCGCCGGTCTGGGTGTTCTCCGGCCAGGGCTCGCAGTGGGCGGGCATGGGCCGCACCCTGCTGGACACCGAACCCGCGTTCGCGGCGGCGATCGACGAGCTGGAGCCGCTGATCCTCCGGGAGGCGGAGTTCTCGGTGCGCGGTGAGCTGGTGGCGGACGAGACCGTCACCGGTATCGAGAAGGTGCAGCCGACCATTTTCGCCATGCAGGTCGCGCTGGCCGCGGCCTGGCGGTCGCGCGGCGTGGAACCGGCCGCGGTGATCGGGCACTCGCTCGGTGAGACCGCGGCTGCGGTCGTGGCCGGCGCGCTGACCCTCGAGGACGGGGTGAAGGTCATCTGCCGCCGGTCCCAGCTGATCACCCGGATCGCGGGCGGCGGGGCGATGGCCACCATCGAGCTGCCATATCGGGAGGTCGAGGCGGAGCTGGCCGCTGCGGGCATCGAGGACGTCACCGTCGCCGTGATCGCCTCCGCCAAATCCACGGTGGTGGCCGGTGATCCGGCGCGGGTGGACGAGCTACTCGCCGGCTGGGAGGCCCGCGATCTGTACACCCGTCGGATCGCGGTGGACTACGCCTCGCACTCGCCGCACGTCAACTCGATCCTGGACGAGGTCGCCAAACGGTTGGAGGACCTGGTGCCGTCGGCGGCCGCCGTCCCCGTCTACAACACGGTGCTGGACGACCCGAGAAAGCCGGCCTCCTTCGACGCCGGCTACTGGGTGCAGAACCTGCGCCGCCCGGTCCGCTTCGCCGACGCGGTCACCGCAGCCGTGATGGATGGCTACCGGGTGTTCGTCGAGCTATCCCCGCACCCGCTGCTGGCCCACGCCATCACCGAGACCGCCCAGTCGATCGGCCGGGACGCCACAGCGCTGGGCACCTTGCGCCGCGACGGCGACCAGAGCAACGGCCTGTTGCCGCAGCTGTCCGACCTACATTGCAGCGGCGTACCGGTGGACTGGGAGTGCGTCCACCGGGCCGGCCGGCTGGTCAACGTGCCGCTGCCGGCGTGGGCCGGCGCCGACCTGGGTGTGCTGGCCCTGCACGTGAAGAAACCGGGCGCGAGCGTGGACGCGCATCCGCTGCTCGGTGTGCACCTGAGCCCGGTCGACCCCGACGACGAGCACACCTGGCAGGCGCGGCTGACCGGGCGGGACCTGCGCTACCTCGCCGACCACCAGGTGCACGACCAGCCGGCGCTGCCCGGCGCCGCATACTGCGAGATGGGCCTGCGCGCCGCCGCGACCGTATTCGACACCGAGGCGGTCGAGCTGAGGGAGCTCACCATTCACGAGATGCTGCACCTCGACGAGCACACCGTGGTGTCCTCGCGCACCCGGCCGATGGGCGATGGCACGGTCAAATTCGAGTCGCTGACCCGCGGCGACGGCGGTGAACCGGTGCTGCTGGCCACCGGGACGCTTAAGCCGAGTACCGCAACCGTGCCGGCAGCCATCGACCTGGCCGGCCTGCTCGCCGCGCATCCGGGTTCGCTCGATCCGCAACAGGCCTACGCCAAGTTCCACGCCGCGGGCGTGCACCATGGGGACGCGTTCGCCGCTCTCGTCGCGCTGGACCTGTCCGAGGAACCGGGCATCGAGCAGACGGTGCTGGCCGAGCTGGCGCTGCCCGCGGCGGTCCGCGGCGACCTGTCCTCCTATCGGCTGCACCCGGTGCTGATGGACGGCTGCCTGCAGACCCTGGCCTCGCACCCGGCGCTGCAGCGGGACGCCTTTCCGGTCGGGTTGTCCGCGTTGCGGGTGTACCGCGACCCGCACCAGGCCCGGTTCTGCCTGGCCCGGCTGCACCACCTCGACGCCCAGACAGCCGTCGGCGACGTGACGCTGCTCGATGCCGACGGCGCGGTCGTCGCCGAGGCACTGGGCATCCGGCTGGCCACCACAGACCGGCGGCTGGCCGAGCGGCTGCTGGCGATCGACTGGGACCGGGTGGACTTTCCGCAGTCGAAGGCCGACCCGGGCCGCTGGCTGGTGCTGGCCGAGACAGACACCGACCCGTTCGCCGCGGAACTGACCGCGGCCCTGGGCAGCGAAGCCGGACGGGTTGAAACCCTGGACGAGGTGCCCGGGCGGCTCGCCGGCCAGCGGGTGGGCGGACTGGTGGTGCTCTGCCCGGCACCGACCAGCACCGCCGACGACGACACCGTGACCCGGGCCGAGCGCCGGATCGCCCGGCTGATCGAGCTGGTCCGGTCGCTTGCCGAGCGGGCCGACGCGCCCCGGTTGTGGGTCGTCACCCGTGACGCCCAGCAGGTCGGCGAGCTGGACGGGCTTAACCTGGAGCAGACCCCGGTGCGCGGCCTGTGCCGGGTGATCGGGCACGAACACCCCGAGCTCGCGGTCTGCTCGGTCAACGTCAACACGGCGACCACGGCTGAGCGGCTGGCCGACCTGCTCCGCGCGGGCGGGGACGCCGATGAGGTCGCGCTGCGCGACGGCGAGCTGTTCCTGGCCCGGCTCAAGGTGGCCCCGCTGCACGACGGTGACCGCCGGGTACGCCCGATCCGCTACGGTCAGGACCCGTACGCCCTGGCCGTGCGGCACGCCGCCGACCTCGGCAGCTTGGAGCTGGTGGCCGCCGAACGCCGAGAGCCGGGCCCGGACGAGGTGCAGATCCGGGCCGAGGCGTTCGGTCTGAACTACGCTGACGTGCTCAACGCCATGGGCCTGTACAAGACCGTCAACGGCCACCCGATGCCGTTCGGCTTCGACTGCGCGGGCACCGTCACCGCGGTCGGCCGAGCGGTCACCTCGATCCAGGTCGGTGACCGGGTGGCGGCCATGCATCCCGGAGCCTTCCACGCCTTCGCGACCGTGCCGGTGTGCAAGGTCAACCGTATTCCCGACGAGGTGACCTTCGACGCGGCGGCCGCCCGGCCCAGCGTGTTCGCCACCGCTTGGTACGGCCTGTACCGGTTGGGCAGGCTGAGTGCCGGCGAGCGGGTGCTGATCCATTCCGCGACCGGCGGCGTGGGCCTGGCCGCGATCGCGGTGGCCCGGTATCTCGGCGCGGAAATCTACGCCACCGCGGGCACCGAGGCCAAGCGCCGGTACCTTCGCGAGCTGGGCATTGAGCACGTCTTCGACTCCCGCTCCACCAGGTTCGCCGACCAGATCCGCGCGCTGACCGGCGGCGTGGGCGTCGATGTGGTGCTCAACTCGCTGACCGGCGCCGCCCAGCGGGCCGGCCTGGACCTGCTGCGGATCGGCGGCCGGTTCATCGAGCTCGGCAAGAAGGACATCTACGCCGACACCCGCATCGGCCTGTTCCCCTTCCGCCGCAACATCTCGCTGCACAGCGTGGACCTCGGGGTGCTGCCGTACGAGCAGCTGGGCGGTGTCCTGCGTGAGGTGCACGAGCTGCTGGCCCTTGGCGTGCTCACGCCGCCGCCGCACACCGCATACCCGATCAGCGAGGCGCCCACCGCCTTCCGGACGCTCGCCGCAGGCGCGCACATCGGCAAGCTCGTCCTCCGCCTGCCCGCAGGTGGTGCCGGCGAGGTGGTGGTGCGGCCAGAAGGACGTACCGGTGGTCCGCGCTGACGGTGCCTACCTGGTCACCGGCGGCCTGGGCGGCCTCGGGCTGATCCTGGCCCGGTGGTTCGCCGCTGCGGCCGCTGGCCGGATCGTCCTCAATGGCCGGTCGGCCCCGTCACCGGACGCGCAGGCGGTGATCGACGAGCTGCGCGCGGCAGGCACCGACATCGTGGTGGTCCGCGGTGACATCGCCGCCGAGGGCACCGCGGCGGAACTGGTCCGCGCGGCGGGTGCGACGGGGTTGCCGCTGCGCGGTGTTGTCCACGCGGCCGCGGTAGTTGACGACGCCGCGATCAGCGGCGTGGACGGCGCCCTGCTGGACCGGGTCTGGGCGCCCAAGGCCCGGGGCGCCCTGCGGCTCCAAGAGGCCACCCGGGACAGCGAACTGGACTGGTGGTTCGGCTTCTCCTCAGCCTCGGCCATGGTCGGCTTCGCTGGTCAGGCCTGCTACGCCTCGGCGAACGCGCTGCTCGACGGGTTGACCACCTGGCGGCGTGGACACGGGCTGCCGGCGCTCAGCGTGAACTGGGGCGCGTGGGCCGAGTACGGGCGCGGCACGATGTTCGCCGAGCGCGGCAACGCCATGATCGACCCGGACGAAGGCCTGAAGGTTTGTGACACGCTGCTCCGCCACGACCGGGCCCGCGCCGGATACCTGGCGATCCTGGACCAGGGCTGGCAGGCGATGTTCGCGGAGAAGATCCGTACCTCGCCGTTCTTCGCGGCTGTGCCCGCCGACCGGGCGACGGACCGGTGCGGCGACGCCGCCGCAGCGAGCGTGCTGGCCGAACTGCGGTCCGCCGATCCGGCCGGCCGACAGCTCTTCCTGGAGAAGCACCTCACCGCGCAGGCCGCCGAGATCCTGCGGGTGAACGCCGCGGGCCTAGACCCGGACCGGTCGCTGTCCGACTACGGGCTGGATTCGCTGATGTCGCTGGAACTGAGCACCCGGATCAACCGGGAGTTCACCATCCGAGTCACGCCGAAACAGATGCGGCAGGACTCAAGCCCGGCGGCGTTGGCCAGTCACATCCTGCACGCCCTCGAGCTTGAGGAGCAGGGCCGATGACGGCCGGCGGGCCGGTCCTCGTGCCGGAACGCACCGCGGGCCGACGGCCGCCCCAGCTGGCGCACGCGGCCAGCGGCATCGTCTGCCTGCTAGTGCTGGCCTCCACGATCTTCGTGCTGCCGCCGATCCCGCCGTTCGGCGCATCGCCGGACGAGGTGGCCCGGTTCTACGCCGCGCACACCACCAGCGGCTACCTGTACCAGTTCATCGCGGGCATCGCGCTGCTCTGCGCGCTGTGGTTCCTCAGCTACCTCTACACCCGGTTCCGCACCGAACTGCCGGGCAGCCCGCTGCCGGTCGTGATGATCGCCGCGGGGACCGCCTGGGTCGGGTTCGCGGTGGCGTTCCTCGGCCTGTTCCAGATCTTTCCGGTCTGGGCGCAGGACCCGGCCACCCGCCCGCTGCTCGGCGCCCTGTCCGACGCGTACGTGCTGGGCTTCATGTTCAGCGCCCTGCCAGCCGCCGTGGTGCTGCTCGCGGCCGGCCAGTGCACCAGCGCGGCGGCGGGCTGGCCGGCGTGGCTTCGGCCGCTGGCCTGGGCCGGCGTGCTGCTCGAGGCGCTCGGCTGCGTGCCGCTACTGGCACCGACCAGCGCGCTCAAGGCCGGCGGGATCGTCACCTACGCCAGCGTGTTCGCGGTGGTTTTCTGGGTGGCCATGGCCAGCATCGCGGCCGTCCGCTTCGAACGCGACCGCGCAGGCGCACCGCTGACCGACCCGTCCGCAGGTGCGCAGCGATGACAGCCGAGTTCGACGTGGTGATCGTCGGAGCTGGCTTCGCGGGGCTCCAGATGCTGCACGAGGTCCGCACGGCCGGGCTGACCGCAGTGGTGTTCGAGGCAGGCGACGGCGCGGGCGGCACCTGGTACTGGAACCGCTACCCGGGAGCCCGCTGCGACGTGGAGAGCCTGGAGTACTCCTACCAGTTCTCCGCCGAGTTACAGCAGGACTGGCAGTGGACCCGGCGCTACGCCGACCAGGCCGAGATCATGCGCTACGTCGAGCACGTCGTCGAGCGCTTCGAGCTGGCCCGCGACATCCGGTTCCGCACCCGCGTCGAAGCGATGACCTACGACGAGGCCGACGCCGAGTGGACGGTGCGCACCGCCGAGGGCGAGGTGGTGTGCCGGTTCGTCGTCATGGCCACCGGCTGCCTGTCCGAGCCGAACCTGCCGGCCATCCCCGGCCTAGCGACATTCGCTGGCGAGGTGCTGCACACCGGCCGCTGGCCGCAGGACCCGGTCAACTTCACCGGCAAGCGGGTCGGCGTCGTCGGCACCGGCTCGTCCGGGGTGCAAGCCATCCCGATCGTCGCGCGCCAGGCGGCCGAACTCGTGGTCTTCCAGCGGACGGCCGCCTACACGCTGCCGGCCGGCGACGAGCCGCTCGACCCGGACCTCCAGGCGGCGATCAAGGCCGACTACCCGGGTTTTCGCGCGCGCAACAACGAGGTGCCCACGGGCGGGTTGTCGCGGTTCCCGACGAACCCCAACTCGGTGTTCCTGTTCTCGGACCGAGAACGGCAAGCCATCTTCGAGCACTGCTGGAACCGGGGCGGCCCGCTGCTGCTGCGCGCGTTCGGTGACCCGCTGGTGAATCCGGCGGCCAACGAGGTCGTCGCGGAGTTCGTTCGGGGCAAGATTCGCCAGCTCGTCACCGATCCGGCGGTGGCCGCCAAGCTCACCCCGACGCACGTCATCGGCTGCAAGCGGATCTGCCTGGGCGACGGCTACTACGAGACGTTCAACCGGCCCAACGTGCGACTGGTCAACGTCGCGCGCTATCCGTTCGAGGAGGTCACCCCGACCTCGGTTCGCACCGGCGAGGGGACCGTGGAGCTGGACACGCTGGTCTTCGCTACCGGCTACGACGCCATCACCGGTGCGTTGCTGCGCATCGACATCCGTGGCCGCGGCGGCCTGTCGCTGCGCGAGGCCTGGTCGGCCGGCCCGCGTACCTATCTCGGCCTGGGGGTCGCCGGTTTCCCCAACCTCTTCACGATGACCGGCCCCGGCAGCCCGTCGGTGCTGGCGAACGTGCTGGTCGCCATCCATCAGCACGCGACCTGGATCGGCCAGTGCCTCAAACACCTGACCGACAACGACATCCGGACGATCGAGAGCACGCCGGAGGCCGAGCAGGCGTGGGGACGGCACGTCAGCGACGTCGCCGCGCGGACCCTGCTGCCATCCTGCGGCTCCTGGTACTCGGGCGCGAACATCCCCGGCAAGAAGCCCGTCTTCATGCCCCTGGTCGGCTTTCCCGACTACGCCAAGAAGTGCGCGGAGATCGCGGCCACCGGCTATCCCGGCTTCGCCCTCGCGCACAACCGCGTCCCGGCCACGGCCACCGCCAACCAGAGCTGACAGGAGACACCCGCATGGCACACCCCGAGATTCCGGAGATCGACTTCGACCACCATTCGGCCAAGTACGCCGCGGACCCGTGGGCGGCGAACGCGGCACTCAGCCAGAAGTGCCCGGTCGCGCACAGCTCGCACTACGGCGGCTTCTACGTGCTCACCGGCTACGACCAGGTGGCGTCGGTGGCTCGGCGTCCGGAGGTCTTCTCCTCCGCGCACGAACTGCCCAACACCCCCGGCCGGCCGCAAGGGACGATCATCCCGGCGTCGACGTTCCGGGCGCTGCCGCTGGAGATGGACCCCCCCGAGTTCCTGGAGTGGCGCCGGGCGCTGAACACCTACTTCTCACCAACCGCCGCCAAGAACCTTCGTCCGCGCATCGAGGCCTACGCCACCTGGTGCATCGACCAGTTCATCGAAACCGGCGAGATCGACCTGGTCATGGACCTGGCCAACGCCGTGCCCGCGCTGCTGACGCTGGATCTCGTCGGCCTGTCGATGGACAACTGGCGGATCTACGCCGAAGCCGTGCACTCGTTGGCCTACACGCCGTCGAACACGCCGGGGTACAGCAAGGTTGAACAGGGCTTCGCGATGCTCATCGGCGAGGTCGTCGAGACCATCCCGAAGCGCCGCACGTACCCCGGCACCGACCTGATCAGCTTCCTCACCCAACTGGAGATCGAAGGTGAGAAGATCAGCGACCCAGACATCATCGCCGTTTGCAACGCGATGATCGCGGGCGGCATGGACACCACCACAGCCCTGCTCGCCTCGACCTTCGAGCACCTCGACCGCAACCCGGCCGACCGCAAGCGCCTGACCCAGCATCCGGAGGACCTGCCTAAGGCCTGCGAGGAGTTCCTGCGCTACTTCACGCCGGTCGTCTGCGTCGGCCGTACGGTCATGACCGAGACGCAGATCGACGACGCCACCCTGCAGCCAGGGGAGCGGGTGCTGCTCTCGTGGGCGGCGGCGAACCTGGACGAGAAGGTCTTTCCCGATCCGCTCACCATCGACTTCGACCGGGATGCCCGCAAGCACGCGGCGTTCGGCATCGGCGTGCACAGGTGCATCGGTCGCCACCTCGCGCAGACCGACTTCCAGGTGGTGGTCGGCGAGGTGCTCAGGCGGCTGCCGGACTACCACCTGGTCGACGGCGCGGCCGTGCGCTACCCGACTGTGGGACAGATCAACGGCTACGTCCAGATGCCCGCCCGCTTCACGCCCGGCCCTAGGATCGGACCAGACTTCGCGACGGCGAACGAGCTGTTCGCAAGCTTCGGCGAGCCGCGGTGACCACTCTGCCGCGCGACCCGCACAGCAGGGCCCGGGGGTCCGTTCGAACCGGCGCCGGCGCTGCGCGCGGTCTAGGCCCGGGCACATCAACCGTGTGCAGATCTGGGACGGCACCGCCTCGTGGCTGGTCACCGGCTATCACGAGGTCCGGGCCCTGCCGCGTGCACGAACTGCCCGTCACCTGGTGATCATCACGCTTATACTTTCGGGACCATGGCGTTGGCGAGGATGATCGATCTGCTGCTGGCACAGGCCGTCGAGGACAGGGTCGCCGCCGGCTGCTATGCGATGGCGATCCGGCACGGCCAGCTCGTGTACTCGGGCGGCGCGGGGACCCGGGACGGAACGTCGCCCTGGCTGGAGGACACCGTCGCGTGGCTCGCCTCGATGACCAAGGCAATCGTGGCCGTAGCGGCCCTGCAACTGGTCGAGCGCGGACTGATCGGGCTGGACACGCCGACGGCCGAAGTCCTTCCCGAACTCGCTGCGGCCCAGGTTCTGCAGGGCTATGACGGCGCCACCCCCCGGCTCCGGCCGCTGCGCACCCCGGTGACGTTGCGCATGTTGCTGTCGCACACGGCCGGCCTGGCGTACCCGTTCCTATCGGCCGATCTTGCCCGCTACCAAAGGGAAAACAGGATCCCGACGAGCGTGGAGTGCAAACTGGCGTCGGTCGTCAACTCGCCGCTGGTGTACGAACCCGGCACGGGCACCTGCTACGGAACGGGCTTGGAGTGGGTGGGGCTGGCGATCTCGCGCCTGACCGGGCGTGATCTGGCGACCCAGTTGAGAGAGACCGTTCTCGGCCCGCTCGGCATGACCGACACGGCGTTCGGAGTGGTGGACCGCTCACGGCTGGCCAGCGTCCAGAAGAAGACCTCCGATGGACTGGTGACCATTCCGTTCGAGCTACCCGCCGAGCCGGAGTTCCTCTCAGGCGGCGGCGGCCTGTACGGAACCCCGCGGGACTACCTCTCGTTCCTGCGAATGCTCGGTGCGGACGGGGTCTTCGGCTGCGAGCGGTTGCTGAAACAGCAGACCTTAGCGGAGGCACGGCGAAGTTCTTCACCGGTCTTCGGGCGGGTGACATCGGTCAATCCCGCGGTCTCCCGCGACATCGACCTGCTGCCCGGAACCCCCATGTCGTGGTCGCTATTGGGGATGCGCAACGAGCAGCGCACGCCGCAGGGCCGTCCGGTCGGCACGCTGGCCTGGGCTGGCGGAGCGAACTGCTACTACTGGGTGGACCCTGACGGGGCTACCGCCGGTGTGCTGTTCGCCCAGCTCAGCCCGTTCGCAGATCCTGACATGATCGCCCTCTTCGCCGAACTGGAGCGGGCGGTCCGCGCCTGAGGACCAGGTCAGGCGCAGCAGGTCAGCGGCCTGAGTCGCGATCGCTGTGCGCGCCGACCGGCGCGGGCACCCGTTCGGTCTCCGACTCCCGCTGGCGGGCCAGACCGATACTCGTGATCGCCGCGAGGGCCATGGCCGCGATGCCGACCAATGCGGCCGTCGTGAAGGCGCTGCCGTTCGGAAAGAGATGGCCGCTGTCCGTCCCCGCGGCCAGCACGAGGCCGCCGATCGCGCTACCGAGGGAGAAACCGACGCTGCGCACGACCTGGTTGAAACTCATGGCGCTGGAAGTCTCACTCTTGGGCGTCACCGCAAGGATCACCCCGGGCATCGCCGCTGAGAAGCTGCCGACACCAAAACCCAGGATCGCCATCGCCACGAACAACTCGGTCAAATTTGAGCGCGCGACAGCGAAAAGCACGAACGCAACGAGGACGATGACCGCGCTGCCGGCCAGCAGTAAGGGCGCTCCGATCCGTTCGCGGACGCGAGGCGTCAGCTTTCCGGCGATGAAACCGAACAGCGAGAACGGCACCAGAACTAGACCGGCGACGAAGGTTGTGAGGCCGAAGCCGTATCCCGCGCTATGCGGCGTCTGCGCGTACCGGGTGATGAGAGTGAGCAGCAAGTACATGCCAATACCACCGACGAACATGGCGACGTTGGCCCCAGCCACCGCGGGATGCCGTACCGCCCGGACGTCAACCAGCGGTGCCTCGGTGCGAAGTTCGGAGGCCGTCCAGGCGCCGAGCAGGATCACCGCGGCGACGGCCAGAACCAACGTCAGGTCGAGGTGGTGAGTCCACAACTTTGTCTCACTGGCCAGGAACAGCACCAGGAACAGCCCACCCGCAAGTAAGACCGCGCCGACGATGTTGATCCGCGCGGAGCGGCCGCTGGGAGCGACGGGAACGGCCCGCCAGGCCGCGACGAACGCCATCGCGGTGACAAGCAGCCCCAGTCCGTAGGCTGCCCGCACTCCGCCGAGCTCGGTGAGCAGGCCGGCCAACGGATAACCGATCCCGATGCCGATGGTGGAAGCCACCGACACCAGGGCGATGGTGGACGCTGCTCGCCCTTCCGGAAGATGGTCGCGAGCCACGCCCATCATCAACGCGGTCAGGCCGAGACCGACACCTTGGGCGGCCCGACCGACGAGCAGCCACGCGAACGGTATAGGCAGGACGGTGAGCAGGCTGCCCGCTACCACGACCGCCAACGTGGCAAGAATGGTTTCCCGACGGTGCGGACCAGCTCCCAACCGGCCGAGGATCGGCGTAGCGACGGCACCACTCAGCAGGGTGCTCGTCAGCGTCCACTGCGCGCTGTCGAGCGAGACTCCAAAGGTAGTCGCCACGCTCGTAATCAGCGGCGCACCGAGGCTGCCCACCGCCGCAACCACCAGAGCGATAAACATCAGCGACGGAACCAGCAGCCGCCGCTCCGAGCGATTCTGTACAGTGCTCATCGGTTCGTCTCCGTCGTGATGTGATCGAACAGGCCAGGACAAATCTGGGTGCGTACGCCATGCGCCCACGGCTCATCTACGTCAGCCATCTGCAGGGCGACACCATTGTTGAGCAGCATCCCGAACGCCAGGAACGCCTTGATCGTCACCTGGTCAAGCCCGGTCGTGTCGGCAACCATCTTCCACATCTGGGCGAAGCTGCCGCGCACGGTGTCGCGGACTTCGGGATCACCGCAGGCGGCAAAGCCCTGAAGCTGCAGGAGCAGAGAGGTCCGGTCGGCCAGCATCTCGTTGTACCTGGCGCCCATGCCGCTAAGCGCTTCGAGTCCCGTCCGAGTGCCGGCGGCCTCGCGCATCCCCTCGGTCATGCGATCGAAAGCCCCGACCACCACCTCGAGAAACAGGGCCTTCTTAGTGCCGAAGATGCGAAAGACGTAGGCCTGCGTGATCTCGGCGCGCCGAGCGATCGTCTCGGTCGAGGCCCCGTGCAGACCACCACTGGCGAACTCTTCCGCAGCAATCTCGAGAACCTGCTGCCGGCGACCCGGACCGGTCATCCGCTGACGACGTTCCACGCGCTTAGCTTAGTAGTCACTAACCAGTACGTAAGGTGGCGCTCGTCACCCGCACGAGTCCATTTCGCCGTCGTCGCGGTTTATCGGCCTACATGCCGCCGCCGGCTGCGGGCACGGCCAGTCGTCCCGCTCTAGCCTTGGCTTGACACCGGAGCACCGCTCGGGCCTCGGGAGTGCCGCGTTCGCCCGGGCTGGCACCATCGGTCACCCATCCATGTGTGAGTAGGAGTTGCGACCGTGACGGGTCTGCTGGGCTGGTGGCGACGATGGAGGGCCCGGCGTGTCTCCTACTACGGCAGCTGTCCAACCTGCGGCCATGACTGGCGCGAGCACCCCGGCGGTGGGTTCGACCTCCCGCTCGAGGATGGCTGTAGCGAGTGCCAGTACGAGGTCGAGCACGAAGAACGAGCGCCGGATGAGGGCATCTGCCGCCGTGTCGCGCCGTCGCCGGCGACATCAGGCGAGGCAGCGGCGGGGTGAACCGGCGGATCTCACCGGTCTCCTCGTTGACCAGCTGCCCGATGCGAGCGCGCCCACCGAGCCAGGCGGCACGTCGGCCGCTACCTTCCGTCGCCGCGCGGTGGTGATTCAGCCACCATGGCCCCTGCGACTGGGTGCTCGGCAACCTGAAGTGCGTTGTCCGGTGGGACGCCGGGCCTTGCCGGCCACTGTCAGGCGCTGTGTGCTGGCTTAGGCTTTCCGGTGGATTCGGCGCGGGGCTTGTCAGTAGTCCGTCATACCGTTAGCGGGTCCGAGCATCCTGGGATGACGCGGCCTCCCGTGACGGGGAACGAACCGCACCGTAGCCGGACCCGAGGCGAGGGGCCCCAGGCTCCCGCAGATGTCAACATCATCGGAGATCTCCATGGCCACGGCCGTGCTCCTTTGCTTCACCACCATCACTGTGATCGTGCTCGGCGGCATGGGTTGGCTGGTCATGGCCATGCGACCGAGGCGGGTCCGGATCAGCATCGGCATCGCCCGGTTCCTCCAGGTCAAACTCGAGTTCGGCAGGGCAGGAAGACGAGGCTGGTAGTGCGCTTTCCGTCTGGCGTCGCTGGTGCGTGGCAACCCGATCTAGGCATCCGACCCGCAGACCGACATCATCCTCGCCGGCACCGCAATGGCCTCACCGGCAACGCCGTCGAAGTCGAGGAAGTGATCGACCACCGCTGATTTGGGTGTCGCGCAATACGGTCCCGCCCATCCCGTCGAACTTTGGACGGGATGGGCGGGCCGGCCATGATTAAGGAAACACGCACACTAGGTACGGCCGCTGGCGAGCGATGGGGCCGCGGCATCGGCAGCCAACTGGCTGTGGGCGGTGCGGTTGCGGTCAGCCCGAAACTACCCAGCGCTGAGATAGGGAGTTCTCATTGCAGTTGTTCTGAATCAGGTATTCCCCGCTGACCAGGTGGCTGCCGTAGGTGTCCAGGCATAGCCCGCTGTGGCCATTGACCAACAGCACGTTCCCATAGATGTGACCTGGGGCCGGTGGTGGATTGTAGATCAACTGGTGATTGACGTAGGAGCCGAACCGCCAGGCTTGGGAGTGGTCGGTGGCAGCCGTCCCCGTGCATTCACCGGCCCGGGCCTGCGCTCCGACGGCGGCCGAGCCGCCGGCCACGCCGAGGCAGGCCGGCACATTGTTGGCGTTAAAGAGCTGGTTCTGCAGTTGCTCCGCGGTGCCGCCGCCGATGGTGGTCGAGGAGCGGAACGACCAGGTCTGCGTCTGGGTGCCCCAGCAGTCACCGATCTCGGCGACATCGCTGTAGTGCGAGCCGCGGACCCCGACACAGAGATTGGCGTTCCAGGTCCCGATCGGCGCAGGCGTGCTGGCCTGCGCGACACCCGGCGACAACATAACGACAACGATCATGGTTGATAGCACGGCCAGCAAGGCACGAACCTGCCGCCGACACCGACTTCTACGCATCTCGACATCCTCCAGATCTCATCAGCATGGCTGAACAGTTAGGGCAAGCGCCGGCGTATGCGCTATGAAGCCGGCCGAGCTTGATGCGCCTTAAGAAAGATGCAGCTAGCTCGCGGGATTGCAGAACCGGCGATCTCTCTGTGTGGTTCGTGCGCCGAGGTATCGGTGGGCCTGGGCCGCGACGCAGGCCGCGCCCACCAGGCTCGCTACCGAGCGTCCGATGAGACGTAGCGGAGAACCTCTCGGGCCGCGTCCCCGCAGGTGTATTGCGACTTGGCATTGCTGAGCGTGACCCACGGACCGTAGTAGATGAACCAATCGCCGTTGATCCCGTCCTGGCAGATCAGTTTCACCCGCTGCGCATGACCGGCTGGCACGATCTTGCACACGGAGTATCCGGTGTAGCTGTTCACTTTCACAGCGCTGCAGCCCCAGGCACCCGACGGGGTGCCGGCCCCTGCCGTTGCCGGTAGCAGAAGGCTCGCCGCACCCGCGGCGACGGTTAGACCGATTGCCGAACGAAATCGCACAACTCCTCCAGGTGATGTGGTGGGTGAAGGCGCAAGATTCCCGGCTCGGAAACAGGAAACGCCACTCCTCATCAGGGTTCCGATATCCGAGTTGCCGGATCCGATGGCTGCCACGTTCGCAGTTCGGGTGGGAGCACACCACGACGTTTCGCCAGAAGTTTCACCGGAAGTTCGCGGTCAGCGGTCAGCGCGGGTTCGTACGATGGGCCGATGGGGGCGCCCGACGGATATCTCGCCGAACTGCGGCGGGCCGCCGGCCTTACCCAGGAAGAGCTCGCCGAGCGCAGCGGCCTCAGCGTGCGGGCGATCTCGGCGATCGAGAGCGGTCGGGTCGAGCGGCCGCACCGCAGGTCGCTGCTAGCCCTCGCCGACGCACTCGACCTCGACGACCAGGGGCGCGCGGGCCTCCTTCGCGCTTACCGCAGCCAGTACGCCGACTCATCGCCGCGGCCGCCAGCCATGACGCCGCGACAGCTGCCACCACGACCGGCCGGGCTGCACGGACGTGACACCGAACTCGCAGCGCTCGGAGCCGTCCTGTCCGGCGGAGACCTCGCCGGGCCAGTCGTCGTGAGCGGGCTCGGCGGCATTGGGAAGACAGCCCTGGCCATCGAAGCCTGTGCCCGACGCACCGCCGACTATCCCGACGGATGCCTGTTTGCCGACCTGTCCCGCGCCGACGGCATCGCGTGCGACCCGGCAGCCGTTCTCGGCGAGTTCCTCTTCGCTGTCGGCGTCGACGCCCGCGCGCTGCCGGACGGGGTATCCGCGCGCAGCGCGCTGTGGCGCAGCGTGACTGCCCAGCGCCGGTTTCTCGTGATGCTGGACGACCCGGTGGACGAGACTCAGGTACGGCCGCTGCTGACTCCTGAGCCGAGTGCCGTCGTCATCGCGACGCGCGCGCCGCTCGGCGGTCTCGACGCCGCCCTCCGGATACGCCTGCTGCCGGTCGACGAGGTGGCGGCCGCAGCGATCCTCACCAGCGCGACGTCCGGCCGCGGTACGCCCAATGGCGCGGATCTCGACGCCATGACGCAGGCCTGCGCCGGGATGCCACTGGCCTTGCGCCTGCTCGCGGCCCGGATCGATGCTCTTCCCGATGTCGCGCCCAGCGAACTCGCCGGCCGGCTCGAGCAGGAGGATGCGCGGCTGGACGAGCTGAGCTTCGGCGACCGCAGCGTCCGGCGCAGCATCGAGGGCAGCCTGCGCCAGTTGAGCCCGCATGCTCGGCTGCTGCTCGATGCACTCGCCGCGCTCGACGTCCCGGACTTCGGGCCGTGGCTGTTCGCCGCACTGGCCGACGGCGCGCCGGACAAGGCAGTGGACGAACTACTCGCCTTCGGCCTGCTGGAGCCTGCAGCCACGGTCAACGGCAGAATGCGGCACCGGCTGCACGACCTCGTCCGGGCGACGGTACGAAGCGACGCCGGTCCCCCCGACGCCCCGACGCTGCGCCGCGTGCTCGCCTGGGCCGCTCATCTCGCCGGCGGCGTCGCCCCGGCCCGGCTCGCGTCGCCCGTCCCGCATGTGCTGGCCCCCGACCGTCCGCCGGCCCTGACCTATACGCTGCTGGCGCGGCTGCTCGGCGACCGGGAGAGATGGTTCGCTGGTGAGTGGCGCACCCTGCTGCGGCTCGTGGACGTCGCCCGGTTGGCAGGCGAGCACGCCGGAGCCGGCGGTCTGCTCGCTGCGCTGCAGCGGCCGGCATTCCGTGCCGGGCTGGCGGCTCCCCTGCTCGCCGTGAGCCGGCGGTGTGCGGCGAGCGAGGCCGCACCGCTGGTGCGCGGCTGCGCTCGGGTGGTCGTCGCGTCCATCAGCGCCGAACTGGGCCGCTACGACGACGCTCTCGCCGCACTGAACGACGTGCAGCCGGCGCTGTCCGAAGCCGACGTGGGCACCCGGGCCACAGCCGCCTACGAACTCGCCTGGCTGAGCGAGCGCACCGGGGATCTGCTCACCGCGGAGTCGGCCTACACGACGGCGATCGCGCTGCACGCCTCGATCGGTTACGACTACGGCGAGGCCGGGTCCCAGATCGGGTTGGCGACCGCGCTGGCGACCCTGCCGCGGCGGGTACCCGACGCGCTGGCGCACGCTCGCCGGGCCCTCACGCTCGCCGAGCGGATCGGCGACAACCGCGCCGTCAGCAAGATCATCATCACGCTGGCCAGACGGCCGGCCTTCGACGCGCTTGCCGACGACCTGGACGGTCGGCTCTCGGCACTGCAACTCGCCGCGGAGGCGACGGGTGACCTGACGGTGGCCGCGGGCTGCCTGAACACCCTCTCCATGCGGTCGTTGCGCGCAGGCCGCCCGGCAGCAGCGTTGGCTGCCGCAGAGCTGGCGGTGGAGATCATCCGCGGCGCGGACCGGCCATCGGACCTGGCAGACGCCCTGCACGAGCGCGCCCGAAGTCACGCCGCACTCGGTGAGTTAGCGGCCGCTCGGGCGGACTTCACGGCGACGCTCGCGCTGCGTCAGCAGCTCGGCCAGCTGGCGCAGGTCGAGCAACTGCGCGCCGAGCTCGCCCATGCGGGTCCAAGTAGGCACCAAGTGCAGCGCAAGCCCGGCTGATCGCGACCCCACATCGAGTGCGACTTTCGGGGCGAGAACTATTGAGTCCCCCATTTGTCCAAATGCGGGCATACAGCGCAACACTCGCCAGCGCGTGGCTCGGCCTCGACAGTGATTCGATCCGCCCGGGATGGAAACGACAAAGTCAGATGCGTCCTCAAAATAGCCGCCGCATTTTACGGCAGTTTGGCGCTCGTCAAGCGCTAATTCCGAACTGGTTCCAGAATCTGGGATGACCGCGCTGCAACCGTCTGTTCCGGGGCTTTCGTCCCGCCGCGATGGGCGGCACGGCGCTCAGATCCACGTCGCGCGCGGCCTGTCAATGGCGTCAACATCGCCGGAGTGCGCAGTCAGTAGGCCAGTGTCGGGGCTGTCCGGTTCGCGTTTAACCACCTGAGAACTTGCCATTGACTTCTGTGTGACCGTGTATAAGCATATCCGTTACTCGCTGGGTAGCCCGGTCGCTGAAGAGGCGGTCTCCCGACGAGGTCGGTCAATCGAGAAATGTTTACCCACGGGGAAGGCTGCACGAGTGCTTACTCTGCTGATGGCGTTTGCCTTCGACACTGAATCGTCGTCGGCTTGACCCCTAAACCGCACGCTCGCTCCATGGCGTGCCGTCTTAATTGCCGGCCACGGTAAGTCGAACGCTATGACGTTCGCGTGATCCGTATCGGCGCAACGTCCTCATCCTCCTCCTGAGAATTCCCCGCATCTGTCTGACAACCCATTGGGATGTGGCTCGTTCGCGTCCCTATGTAGCTGGCTTGAAGGGAGCTTCGTGTGAGCTCAGTGCACGACAGCACCGCAGTGGATCGGAAGCAGTCGCTTGCGGAGATGTTGGCACGTGCCCGGGCCAAGGTCACCGACGGACCTCGTCCTCGCCAGGATCGCAACAACGTTCCGCTGTCCTATTCGCAGGACACCTTGTGGTTCGTCGATCAGTTGAGTACCGGTCTGACGACCTACAACGTCCCGTTCTTGTTCCGGCTCGAGGGGGAGTTGGACGTCGATGCGCTGACTGCGACGGTCAGCAGCATCGTTGCGCGCCATGAAGCATTGCGGACCTATGTGCTGGTCGAGAATGACGAGGCTTTCCAGGGTGTTGTCGAGAACCCTGAGGTTGTCATCGAGAGGTCATCGACGCCGTCGGAGGACGAGGCGCGTCGGGTCATGGCCGAGCTCGCCGAGACGGTGCTCAGGTTGACCGAGTTTCCGCTGTGGCGATCGAAGTTGATCACGGTCCGCTCCGACCTGCACTACTTCGGTTTCGTCGTGCATCACACCATCTTCGATGGGGTGTCCACGGCGATCTTCTTCGATGAGCTTGAGCAGGAGTACAACGCGCGGCGGGCCGGGGTCGCGCCGAAGGTGGAACCGCCCACCGTGCAGTTTGCCGACTTCAGTGAGTGGCAGCGCAAGCGGATGCAGGCCGGCGCCTGGCAGGCCAGCGTGGATTACTGGTCGGAAACCCTGCGCGATGTCGAGGTGATGGACATCCCGGGCGATCGACCGCTGCCGACCGAGCAGACCTACTCGGGCGCCGCGGAGGTGAGCAGCTGGGGCGGGATGGCGAGCCAGCTGAACCGCTTCGCCGCATCGCTGTCGACCACGCCGATCACCGTCTACGCCACCGCGATGGCCTGCCTGTACCAGCGGTATTCGGGATCCGAGGACGTCATCTTCGGGATGCCCAGCGCCAACCGGTCTGAAGTCGAATGCGAAAGAACGATCGGCTTCTTCATCAACATGCTGCCGCTGCGCTGCCGGTTGAAGCCCGACGAAACCTTCCGGGAGTGCGTGGCCGGTGTCCAGCGGCGGTTCCGCGGTGCCCAATCGCACGGCCATCTTCCGCTCGAGGAGATCATCGCCACCGCCCAGGTCCAGCGGGACCCGTCCCGGTCGACCCTGTTCCAGTACACGCTGACGATGAACGAGTGGGCCGAACCGCCTCATCTGGATGGGATATCCGCGGTCGAGGTCGAGTCCGAGACCACCCGTGCGAAGTTCTTCCAGTCCTGGACGGTCACCCATCGCGGTGCGGATCTGGAAGTGCACACGGCCTACAACACCGACATCTTCGATCGGGCGACGATCGAAACCATGCAGCGGACCTTCGTCGGGATCCTGCGCAGGGCGATCGCCGCGCCGGATGAGAGCGTGCGGGAACAGTGGGCTCACGACGAGGAATCGCGTGCCGTGCAGGCGAAGGTCGGCGTCGGCCTCGCGGTGCCGGCGCCGACCGGCAATGTCTTCACGCATTTCTGCCGGATCGCCGAGGCCCACCCGGAGCGGGTCGCGGTCAGCAGCCCCGACGATCAGCTGACCTACGCCGAGCTGCGCCGGCGGGTGGACGTGTTGCGCGCCCACCTGGCCGCGGCCGGGATCGGCGTCGGTGATCGAGTGGGCGTCGCGCTCACCCAGTCGCCCGACTTCCCGGCGAGCGTGTTGGCACTGATGGCGCTGGGTGCGATCTACGTGCCGATCGATGCGATGAACCCGTCCGGCCGGATCCAGGCGATCATCGACAACGCCGAGGTGCACAGCGTGCTCTGCGACTCGACGACGGCGGGGCTTTCGCCCGCGCTGGAGCGCCGGTTGCCCGCCGACGGCCCGGTCCCGCGGGACCTTCCCGCGGTGTCGGCCGGCGAGGACGAGGTCGCCTACCTGATGCACACCTCGGGCAGTTCGGGTACTCCGAAGGGGGTGCTCATCAGCCACGACAACATCCTGGGATTTATCCGCAACGTCCAGACGCTGTTCGAGCTCAACCCGGAGGACCGCGTGCTGGGCTACGCCTCCTGCGGGTTCGACGTCTCAATCTTCGAGATGTTCAGCGCGTTGCTGACCGGTGCGTCGCTGCACCTGGTGCCGTCGGGGATGCGGCTGAACCTGGCGGAGGTCCAGCAGTTCCTGGCCGATCACCGAATCACGGTGACCGACCTGCCGCCGTCGGTGATGAAGCTGCTCGACCCGGCTCCGCTGGACGACCTGCGCATCGTGTTCATCGGTGGCGAGGCGTTCTCCCACGAACTGGTGCGGGCCTGGGGCAGGGGCCGTCGGATCTTCAACGGCTACGGCGTGACCGAGTGCACCGTGACCAGCATCGTCGAGGAGTTGCAGGAGCCGTTGCCGCCCGGTGCGCTGTCCATGGGCGGGCCGATGGACAACCACACCGCCTACGTGCTGGACGAGGACAACCGGCCGGTACCGCAGGGCGTCATCGGTCAGTTGGCGTTGGGCGGGGTCGGGTTGACCTCCGGCTACTGGCGGCGGGAGGAGGACAACCAGCAGAAGTTCATCCCGGACCCGGTCGGCGCCGATCCGGCCGCGCGCGTCTACCTGTCCGGTGACCTGGCCCGGCTCAACGGTGACGGCCGGCTGGTCTACGTCGGACGGCGTGACCGGCAGGTCAAGATCAACGGCGTGCGGATCGAGGTCGGCGAGATCGAAAGCGTGATCCGCTCCGCCCCTGGAATCCGCAATGTGTTCGTGCAGGTGCGGGAGGATCAGGGCCAGAAGCGGGTGGTCGCGTACTGCGCGACCGGCGGAGCCGGCACCGTCTCCGACGCGACGCTTCGCGAACACTGCCGCAGGCACCTGGTGTCCACCATGGTGCCGAGCAGCTTCGTGTTCCTCGACGAACTGCCGATCAACGCCAGCGGAAAGATCAACGAGCGGGCGTTGCCGGCGCCCGGCGCCACCGCCGGCGCCGCCGTCGAGGCCGCTGTCGACTCCCAGCCCGCCGAGCAGCTCAGCGACATCGAGCGGCAGATGCTCACCGAGGCGTTCGGACCGATCCTGGGCCGCACCGACTTCTCCAAGACCGTCAGCTTCTTCGATCTGGGTGGGACCAGCCTGCAGGCAGCGCAGCTGGTGTCCAAGATCAAGAAGCTGTTCTCGACCTCGGTCTCCCTCGCCGCGTTCTTCAGCGATTCCAGTGTGCAGAGCATGGCCTTGGAGGTCGAGCGAGCCCGGCTCGCCACCATGTCCCCGGAGGAGTTGGACAAGGCCCTGGCGCAGATGTCGGAAGAGGATATGGCCCGGCTGCTGGCCAGCGAGTAGATGGACATGGATCGCGGGGACAACGGAGGCGGGATGCGGCCTGACGGCAAACGCCTCAGCGACTACCTCAGCACGAGGTCAACGGTGGTCGGGGCGTCGAGCCTCATCGAGCTGACCCCGGCGGCGGATGCCGATCGGGTCCTGCTGTTCACCCATCCGGTGGGCGGCAGCCTGCTGGCCTACCAGCCGCTGATCCGCAGGCTCGGACAGTACCGCTGCCTCGGGCTGGAGTCGTCGCTGAAGACGCTGCTCAACGACGAGCCGGCGACGTCGGTCCAGGACCTCGCCCGTCGCTACGTCGAGGACTTCATCGACCACTGCCCCAGGCTGGATCTGGTGTGCGGCTGGTCGTTCGGCGCTGCCCTGGCCTGGGAGATCGGCTGCCTGCTGACCGAGCGCGGCGACCGGCCCAAGGCGGTGCTGATCGACTCGACCTGGTCGGAGGAGTTCTACGCCGATGCCGACTCCGCCGAGACGCTGCGGGGGTTCGTCCGTGACGCGCTGAAGTCGGGCGGCAAGGAGGAGGAGTTTCGGGCGGAGACGGAGGCCGAGGCGGCCGAGCTGCTGGGCATGGACATCGAGACGTTCTCCGAACGCTTCCAGATCTTCGCCCACAACCGGCGCCTGGTCGAACAGTGGCGGCCGACGCCCGGCGAGCTCGACATCGTCTCGGTGCGCGCGGTGGAATCGCTCAAGTCGAACTGGGCGACGGTGACCTCGGGAACCGTCGAATTCCAGGACCTGCCCGGCGAGCACTACGGCCTGCTCAGGGATCCCGACAACCTCACCGCGATCGAAACGACCATCAGGAACACGCTGTCCCAGCCGGCCGCGTCCCCGACCACGGGCCCGGACGGCGACGCCGACGGGTCGGCCCTGCTCGCCTCGCTCGCCGAACTCGTCGCCCAGCCCCGGTGGCGGGAGCTCGTGATCCGGGCCAGGCGGATGGATTCGGCGGCCATCGCCGAGGCGTACGCCGAGCTCGGCCGGCGCGGCCTGCTCACGCCGGATTGGCCGGCCGAGTTCGGTGGCGCGGGGCTGTTAACCCGGGTGGGCATCGAGCTGTTCGAGGGATTCACCTCGACCGGCCTGCCGGATCTCGTCTACGCGCTGACCGTGCAGATCGTCGGCTACTTCGTGCTGAAGTCCGGGTCGGACCGGCTGAAGCGCGACCTGCTCCCTCGCATCAGCCGGGGTGAGGAGTTCGCCACCGTGCTCTACAGCGAGCCACGCGCGGGCAGCGACCTCGCCGCGCTGCGCACCCGGGCCGAACGACGGGGCGACCGCTACATCCTCAACGGCGTCAAGGTGTTCAGCATCTACAGCGACATCGCCGCTTCGGCCCTGGTGGCCGCGCGCACCGGCCAGGACGGCCACAAGTACGACGGCATCACGCTGTTCGTGATCGACATGCAGGCCGACGGGGTGAGCGTCGAACTCGTCGAGACGATCCAGCGCGAGCAGATGTGCCGGGTGCGGCTGCGCGACGTCGAGGTCGAAAGCTGGCGGCGGATCGGGGAGGAAGGTCGTGGCTGGGCGCTGCTCGACGGCGCCCTGGCCATCGAACGCACCGGCATCGACCACGTGGTCCGGGCGGCACGGTGGTTGGCGGCACTGCGCCAGGCGACCGGCCGGCCCGACGACCTCCAACGGGTTGAGGATCTTCAGCGGCTTGAGGGGCAGGTCGAGTGCGCGACGACGGTGGCTCGCGCGGCCACTGAGGTGTTCCTCCGTGCCGATGTCAGTGCCATCGACACCGCCGTGGCCAAGCTGTACACCAGCGAGACCTGCCAGCAGGTCGGGCACGAGGTCCTCCGCCGCTGGCGGACGCTGGCGAAGCTGCCCGGCCAGGACGAGCTGGTCTTCGAGGAACTGTTCTCCGGGCTCACCGAGTCACCCGGCCTCACCCTGTCGGCCGGCACGTCGGAGATGATGCTGTCCACCATCGCCGCCGACCTCAAGGAGAACTATCCCCGGCGCTGCCTGCAGATCCTGCACCGCTTCGGCGGCGAGCTGGTTGACACCGTCGTCGAGGTGCTCGACCCGGTCGGCGCACACATCAAGGCAGTGCCCCTGTTCGCCTACTCACCGGCCCGCCGGGCCGCGCTGGCGAAGGCCCTGGCGGACCTGGGGTTCGACCGGGTGGAACGACCCGAGGACGAGGGCGGCCTCGGCCTCGGCCTGAGCGTCGGGTGCGCGATCGGCATCAGCCTGGGCTACCTCGGCTACGAGAACGGCTACCAGCCGTGCCAGCTGGCCAATCCGGACGCCGGCGCGGATGCCTGCCACGACCATCCGGCAGCCCTCGACTGCCGGGTGCGGCACGCGGCGTACGTGCTGGGCCTCGGCATCGGGCTGTTCCAGACCGCGTGGGAGCACGCGTCCACCCGGGAGCAGTTCGGGCGACACCTCGTCGAGTACGACGCGTTGATGTTCCCGCTCATCCGCTGTTACGCCGAGCTGCAGGCACTGTGCACGCGGTTGTACGAGATCGCCGACACCGAGCTGGACGAAGCGGTGGTCCGGCGGTTCGAGCTGGTCGAGCAGGACACCCTGGTGCGGGCCATGCGCAGCTCGATGCAGGTCCTGGGTGCCCAGGGCATCACCGCGTGGTCGGTCGCATCGCGCTTCTACATGCGGTGCGCCGAGAACATCGGACTAGTCGGCTAGCGTCACCGAAGAGGAGATCGTTCAATGCACGTCATCCTCGATGGTCCTGGACCATCGACCTCGTCGGGGCTCTACGACGAATCGCAGTACTCGAACCGGGACATGCACGCCGTCTGGCAGAGCCTGCGCGAGGCCGACACCCTGCACCAGGAGCAGACGCCGGACGGGGAGCGGTTCTTCGCGGCGACGCGCTACCCCGACGTCCGGGAAGTCCTCAACAACCACGGCACGTTCTCCTCCGCCTACAGCACCATGCTCAGCGTGCGGGGCGACGGGGACGTGGCGGCGGGCGCGGCGATCCACCTCACCGACCCGCCGCTGCATTCGCAGATCAAACGCATCTTCACCCCGCTGATGACGGTGACCGCGACCCAACGCCTCCAGCACGGGATCGCCGAACGCATGGATGAGCTGTTCCAGACCATCCGCGGCAACCAATCCTTCGACTTCTGCCAAGCCATGATCACGCTGCCGATGACGATCACCGGCACGCTGATGGGCATCCCGCACAGCGAATGGCCGGTCACCGGGCGGGCCACCGTCCAGGCGATGGGCGGAGCGGAGGCCGCGCAGTCAGAACACCAGCGCCGGTTCAGCCTCTTCGAAGCGCACACGACGATCATGACCGTGCTCGGCGAGGTGCTGGAGGGCCAGCCGCCCGAGGATTCGGTGAGCGGCCGGTGCCCGGCGACCGCGAACGTGGTGGACGACCCGGCCCGCGACGTTGCGTTGCTCAACGCCTACGCCTTCCTCATGGGCGCCAACCCGACCATCCCGCAGACGATCAATCAGACGCTGATCCTGCTGGCCAGCGACGACCAGCTGTGGTCCTGGTTCACCGCCCAGGAGCAGACCGACCAGCGGTTCATCGACGAGGCCCTGCGATGGGCCAGCCCCATCAACCACGTCCTGCGGCGCACCACCGCCGACACCACGCTGGCCGGAACCGAGATACCGGCGGGATCCCTGGTCACCGCCTGGCTCGGCTCAGCCAACCGCGACGAAAGGGTCTTCGTCAAACCGTACAGCTTCATCCCCGACCGGTCCCCGAACCAGCACCTGGCCTTCGGGCTCGGCGTGCACCGATGCATCGGACAGCACGTCGCGGTGGCCGGCCTGAAGACGTTCTTCGACCTGTGGCGCAAGAACGTGCGCTCCATGTCGCTGTCGGGCGAGCCCAAGCACCTCGTCTCGAACTTCTTGAACGGCGTCGTCCGGCTGCCACTAGAAGTTGCCTGGAAATGAGCGAGCTCACCACGACAGTTGTCGGACCGAGAGATTGGCCTACGGTGGATAGGCTCTTCGGTCCGAAGGGTCTCGTCGAGAACTGCTGGTGCACGTATTTCCGGATGGATTCCAAGGATTACTCCGGCTGCCGACCGCCAGCGCGCAAGGACACCCTCGGCGGGCTGGTCAAGGCCGGCGAGCGGGTCGGCGTGCTCGGCACCGTCGGCGACGTCCCGGTCGGCTGGGTCGGCGCCGGTCCTCGGCTGGGCTTCCCGCGGCTGCAGCGGGCCCGGGTGGCGAAGCTGTTCAAGGGTGACGACCCGGAGCGCATCTGGTCCATCGTCTGCGTGTACCTCAGGCCGGAGCACCGCGGCCAGGGCCTGGCCAGGGTGCTCATCGACCGGGCGGTGGAATGGGCGCGGGAGGAAAAGGCCGACCTGATCGAGGCCTACCCCGAGGACGACCGGAATCCGGATTCCGGCTTCGACCCGGAAAGCTTCCACGGCAGGGTGACCACCTTCGAGGCCTGCGGTTTCACCGTCGTCGAGCCACGGCTGCAGCGCCGGGCACTGCTTCGCAAGGAGCTGCGATGACCGTCCACACGATGCTCGCGCTCGAACCGCTGCTGAACAACCAGGCAGCGACCCGACCGGACAACCTCGCCGACGGCCGGCTGAACGTCTGGCGGAACTCGCTGCCGGCGCAGCCGGAGCCGCTGGAGACCGTCGTGGACGGCGTGCCGTTGCGCAGCACTCGACTGGACGGGCACGGCCCGGACAACCTGGTCTGCGCGGGACAGCGGATCGAGGTTCCCGAGCGGCGCTGGGACTGGCTCTACGTCATCGGCTGCGGAGAGCGGCGCGTCCGCGACGTGCTCACCTGGCACTTCTCCGATGGCTCGGTGAGCCAGGATCAGGTCGAACTCTCCGACCTGTGGGAGGGCAAGTCCGACTACGGCGAGGAACTCGCGCTGCGCACCGACGTCATCCACTACCCCCACCACGTGCAGGAGCGGATCGGGATCACGCTGTGGTGCCAGCGGGTACCGATCACCCGGCGGCAACCGCTGCGAGCCATCGTGCTGCCGGACAATCCCGCTGTTCACCTGTTCGCCATGACGCTGGCCGGCCCGGACGCGAGTACCGAGCGGCGGTCGGCATGACGACGAGCAATGCCCTGAGCTCGGCCGTGCCGCGGTGGTGCGGGGAGGTCGGCAGCTATCCGCAGTGGTATGCGGATCCGTTGAGCTGCTTGCAGACGACGTTGGGTTCTCTGCTGCTGGAGCACGGCCTGCACCCGGTCGAGGTGCTCGGCCTCGGCTGTGAGTTCGCGTTCGCGCCGGCCGATGTCGCGTGTGAGGAGTTCTACCGGCCGGCGCAGAGCGAACTCGGGGTGGCGGCCGATCTGTGTCCCTATTCCGATGTCGAATCGGCCTGGCGGTCGGTTGCGAACCCGGGCGACCTGATCGATTTGATCGAAGCGCATTCCAGCGTGATTGTGGCGGTGGACAACTTCTATCTGCCGTTTCGTCCGGCCTATCAGGATGTGCACGCCGCGCACTTGGTCGTGGTGCCGGCCTGGCGCCGGACGGTCGAGGGCAATCTGGAGTTCTACGTCTCCGACGCCCAGCCTCCGCGCTTTCAGGGCTGGTTGGCCTCAGAACATCTGATGAACGCGTGCACCTCCGGCAATCCGGCCGACCAGCAGGACGTGTTCTTCTCCAGCCGGGCGATCGGCGGCCGGGTGCTGACGGTGACGGTGCGGTCGCGGCCGGCCGAGCTCACTGCGGGCCGGTTGGCCGAGGCGATCGGGGGCAACTTGCACCGGTGGGCCATCGGCCAGGCGCAGGAAGCGGATCGGGTGTGGACCGGCCGGGCCGGCCTGCGCCGGTTCGTGCAGCGGTTGCCCGAACGCGGTGACGACCCGGCCGAACTGCGGCCGGTGTACACGTTCGGCTGGGCGATGCAGGCGCAGGCCTTCCTGCACGCACGGCTCGCGCAGGAGTTCGGGCACCGGGCCGGCTCGCCCTGCCTGGCCGGGATTGCCGTCGCCGCGGATCGGGTCGTGACGGCGTGGTCGAACCTGCGGTTGCTGTGCGCGCACGCGGCGGAGCTGGCCCGGGTTCCGGAGCTGGTCGAGCGTCGTGGCGAGGAGCTGGTGCGGGCCTATGAGCAGCTGGCTGTCGAGTGGCGATGCGCGCTGTCGAGCGGGGGAATCTCATGACTGACTGGTCTGCTGGTGAGCTGGCGCTGGTGGGTGGCGAGCCGGTGCTGCCGTCGCTGCCGCCGACCGCTTGGCCGAGGACGACGGATGAGGACCGGGCGGCGGTGCTCGCGGTGCTGGAGTCGAACGTATTCGTCTCCGACCGGACCGGTCAGCGGACCGCGGTCGAGGAACTGGAACGTGCCTGGGCCGACTTCCTCGGCGTGCGACGCTGCGTCGGCGTCAGCAACGGGACCACCGCCCTGGAACTGGCGCTGCTCGCCCACGGGGTGGGCCCCGGCGATGAGGTCGTAGTGCCCGCGCTGACCTTCGTCGCGACCGCGATGGCGGTGGCGCACGTCGGTGCCACGCCGGTGTACGCCGACATCGACCCGGTCACCTTCGCGATGACCGCGGCCAGCCTGGCCGCGGTGATCACCGAGCGGACCAGGGCGGTCATCCCGGTGCACCTGCACGGGCTGAGCGTGGACATCGCCGCGATCACCGAGACCGCCCACCGGCACGGCTGCGTGGTGATCGAGGACGCCGCGCAGGCCCACGGAGCCCGCTACCACGGCAGCCTGTGCGGGGCGTTGGGCAACACGGCCACGTTCAGCCTGCAGATGACGAAGAACCTTCCCACCTGCGGCGAGGGTGGCCTCATCGTCACCGACGACGACCGGGTCGCCGACCGCCTCGTGCAGTTGCGGCAGTTCGGTGAGGACATCCGACCGGACCGTCCTCGGCGTTACGTGAGCTACCGGCTGGGGTTCAACGCGAAGCTGAACAACGTCCAGGCGGCCTACACCTCCAGCCAGCTGAATCGCTTCGCCGAGTACCACGCCGCGCGACGGCAGAACGTCGCCGCGTTCCTGGACCGGCTGCGTGGACTGGACGGGCTGGTGTGCCCGTCCGAGCCGGCCGGCTACGAGCACGCCTGGCACATCCTGCGCTTCGTCGTCAACACCGACCGGCTCTTTCCCGCCAAGACCACCGAGCAGGCCAGGACCCTGCTGATGCGGGCGCTGCGCGCCGAGGGGCTGCCGGTGACCCGGTATCAGATGATGCCGCTGCCCGAGCAGCCGGCGCTGCGGTCGCGCTGCCGCCAGCAACGCGGATCCTGGCCGGTCGCCCAGGACGTCATCGACCGCAGCTTCACCATCCAGCAGCGCCACCTGCCACCGGACGCCGGGCCGCTGCTGCACAGCTTCGCCGACGCCCTGGAGAAGGTCTGGACGCACCTGCCGGTGCTCGCCGGTACCACCGAAGGCATGCCGGTATGACCACCACCGAGCAGAAGCTGAGCTTCGAGGAACTGGCCGCGTTCGCCGACAACATCCGCGAGCACGTGGTCGAGATGTGCGCCGGGCCGGAAGGCGGCCACCTGGGCGGCTCGATGTCCAGCGTCGAGATCCTGGTGGCGCTGTACTTCCGCACCATGAACATCGACGCCAGCGACCCGCAGCGCAAGAAACGCGACGTCTTCATCCTGAGCAAGGGCCATTCGGCGATGGCCCTGTACGCCACGCTGACCGAACGCGGCTTTCTCGAACGCAAGCAGATCGGCACCTTCTGCCGACCCGGCAGCACCCTGGCCACGCACGGCAACATCGCCGTGCCCGGCGTCGAGTTCGCCACCGGCTCGCTCGGGCACGGCCTCGCGCTGGCCAACGGCGTGGCCTGGGCGCAACGCCGAGCCGGCGAGCCAGCCGCGAACACGTTCGTGCTGATCGGGGACGGCGAACTGCAAGAGGGGTCGGTGTGGGAGGCGGCCCAGGTCAGCCGCGCCCAGCAGGCCAGCAACCTGGTCGTGGTGGTCAACGTCAACAACTTCCAGCAGACCGGCGCCGTGCGCGAGGTCAGCGACGGGGCACCGATCACCGGACGCTGGGCCGGCTTTGGCTGGCACACCATCGAAGTGGACGGACACGACCTTCCAGCGCTCTGCTCCGCCCTCGACGAAGCGGTGCGAACGCAGGAGCCGACGGCGGTGATCTGCCGGACCATCAAAGGCAACGGCGCCGGGCCGCTCGCGGGCAAAGCGGTATCCCACTTCGTCCGGCTGGACACCGCGAAGTACGCGCGAGTCAAGGCCGGCATGCGACGCGCGGGCGGGCAGGAACCCAGCCGTGGTTGACGTCACCGCGCAGCGGCTGAGCACCCGCGCCGCCTTCACCGACGCGTTGCCGGAACTCGCGGTACGGCACAACGTGCTCGTCGTCGACACCGACACCGGCAGCATCAAGCCGACCCCCGAGATGGAGTACCTCAACGTCGGCATCGCGGAGAACGCCGCCATCGGACTGGCCGCCGGTGCCGAACACCACGGCTGGCGGGCGATGGTCTGCACCTTCGCCGCCTTCTCGGTCAGCCGGGCGTTCGAGTTCATCAAGCTTGACATTGCCTATCCGCGGCGCCGGGTCTGCATCGTCGGCACGCACGGCGGTGCCAGCGGCGGCTGGCTGGGCCCGACGCACCACTGCACGGAGGACCTGGCGCTGATGAACTCGCTGCCGGGCATGCGCGTCGTCGTGCCCGCCGACGCGCACCAGGCGGTGTCGCTGCTGGAGCAGTGCCTGGAATACGACGGCCCGACCTACCTCCGGCTCGGCCGCAAGGATTCACCGGTGTTCCAGGGGCTGGACGATCCGGAACTCGGCGTCCCGCAGCAAGTTCGCGCCGGCCGGGACATCGCGCTGATCGCCACCGGTCCGGAGATGCTGGCCGTGGCGTGCGACGTCGCCGACGGGCTCGGCGAGGCGGGCTACAGCGCCCAGGTGATCAACGCACACTCCGTGGACCCGGAGTCGGCCCGTGCCCTCGACGGGACCATCGCCGCGCAGTGCCGGTGGCTGGTCACCCTGGAGGAGGCGTGGACCTCCGGTGGGATGGGGGCGCAGGTCGCATCGGCGGTCGGCGCCCGTGGCATCCGGTGGCTGCCGATCGGCGTCACCGACTTCCTGCCGCCCCGATCCCATCCGGACCTGCTGGAGGAGAGCGGGCTGACGTCTGATGCGGTGCTCCGCCGCGTGCTGGAGTTCATCGCCGAATCGAAGCCGTATCGAAGTTGAGAGAAGGAGTTTGCAGAGTGATAGCCCAATGCGTCAGCTGTGTCAGTGAGTTCGAGGTGCAGTCCGACAGCTACCCGGGAGAGATCGTCAGTTGCTCGAATTGTTCGACGGAGCTGGAGATCCTGTCGATGACGCCGGTGAAGGTGGCGCTCGCGCCGGAGCCGGAAGAGGACTGGGGCGAGTGAGCCCTGGTAGTCGATCGGCGCGTCTGGGGATCCTGCTGTCGGTTGTTCGCTACGAGGAGCGCCGGCTGCTGGCCGAGCTGGCCGAGCGCGGTGTGCCGGTGGAGCGGTTGGACCCCCGTTCGCTGTCGTTCGGGCCGGCGGAGGCCGAGCGGCTGCGGGGGATGACCGTGCTCAACCGGGAGATCGCCACCCAGCGTGCCCTGCTGATGGCGGAGACGCTGGAGGAGCTGGGTGCGTTTCCGGTCAACGACTCCTCCTCGAGCCGGATCTGCTGCAACAAGTGGTCAACGTACTTGCGGCTGCGCGAACACCGGATCCCGACGCCGACGACGTTGCTTGCCCCGTCGCTGGAGGCCGGGATGCAGGCGATCGAGTCGATCGGCTACCCCGCTGTCATCAAGCCCCTGGGCTCGTCCTGGGGCAAGCGGGTCAGCCTGATCACTGACCGCTACGCCGCGGAGGCGGTGCTCGAGCACTCGGCCGAACTGCCGACGGCGGTGATGCGCACGGTGATCGTGCAGGAGGCGATCCAGCCGGGCGCGCCGGACGTCCGAGGGATCGTGGTGGACGGCGAGTTCCTGGGTGCGGTCGTCCGCTCGGGTACCGATTGGCGCAACAACGTCGCGCGCGGCGCGGCGGTCGAGCCGCTCGGACCGGACGACGAGGTGCGCCGGTTGTGCCTCGAGGCGACGGCCGCGGTCGGGGCCAGGGTGGCCAGCGTGGATTTGGTGCAGTGCGTGGGCGGGGGCTATCTGGTGCTTGAGGTGAACTCCCGGATGGAGTTCGCGGGCTTCGAGAGCGCGAGCGGCGTCGATGTCGCGGCCAGGATCGTCGATCTGTGCCTGGCCGAGCTGGACGTGAGGGAACCGGTGTGATGCGCGTCGCGGTGGTGGGTGGCAGGGGTTTCGTCGGCGGTGAGCTACTCAGGTTGCTCGTCCACCATCCCGAGGTCGAGGTCGCCGGGATCACCTCGGAGACCAGCGCCGGCCAGGCGGTGGAGACCGCGCATCCGCCACTGCGCGGTAGCGGCCTTCGCTACCAGCGGCGTGCGGAGCTGGAGCCGGTGGATCTCGTGCTGCTCGCCGGCGTGCACGGCTCCACGATCGAGATCCTGGACGAGTTGAGCGCGCTGGCGCCGAAGGTCATCGACCTGACCGCCGACTTCCGCATCGAGGACGCCGCGCGCATGCAGCGTTACTACGGCTGGCATCGGGAGGGGGAGCACGCCGCCCCGTTCGTACGCGGCCTGCCGGAACTGCACCGCAAGCAGATCATCGACGCCGACCGGGTCGCCGTGCCGGGCTGCATGGCCACCAGCGCGATCCTGAGCCTGGCACCCCTGGCGAGCCGGGGCCTGCTGTCGGCCGTCGAAGTCGATGCACGCACCGGCAGCAGCGGCTCCGGAGCCTCCGGCGACTCGGCCAACTCCCACGCCCTGCGCAGCGGGGTGATGCGGGTGTTCGCGCCATTTGGCCACCGGCACGAGGCGGAGGTGGCCGAGGCATTGGGCGTGCAGGCCTCGCTGACGGCCACCGCGACGCCGCAGGTGCGCGGCGTGCAGACGCTGGTCAAGGTGCCGGTCGGCGAGTTGACCGAACGCGAGCTCATCCGCCTGTATCGCGAGGACTACGGCAGCGAGCCGTTCATCCGACTGCTCACCAGTCCGCGCGGCGCGTTTCGCTACCCGGATCCGAAGGTGCTGTTCGGCTCGAACTTCTGCGACATCGCAATCGCGGTCGGCGACCGGGGCAAGGCGCTGGTGATGGCAAGCATCGACAACCTGATGAAAGGGGCGGCCGGCGGTGCGGTCCAGTGCATGAATCTCATGCTCGGGCTGCCGGAGACGTGTGGGCTGACCTTTCCCGGCCTGCATCCGGTGTGAGCGCGATGAGGATTGTGGTGAAGTGGGGCGGCAGCCTCCAGGATCAGGGCGAGGGCCTCGCCGACGACATCGCCGCGCTGTGCCGGACGAACCAGCTCACGGTCGTGCACGGCGGATCCCGCGACATCGAGGACACGATGGCCCAACTCGGCCTGCCGCACCGCACGTTGCGGTCCCCGGACGGCATGGAAACCCGGTACACCGACGAGGCGACCCTGACCGCGGTGATGATGGCGATGCGCGGGCGCACCCAAGCACGGCTGGTCTCCGCGCTGGCCGCCCGCGGGGTGACGGCCGTGGGGCTGTCCGGCATGGACGGCCGGCTGGTCCGCACCCAGCGCAAAGCTGCCATCCGGGCAGTGGTCGGCGACGGCGTCCGGGTGGTGCGCGACAATCTGGCCGGTCGGATCGTCGAGGTGGACCCGAGCATCCTGGACGCCGTGCATGGCTGCGGCATGGTGCCGGTGGTGTGCCCGCCGGGTATCACCGCTGAGGGCGAGGCGACCAACGTGAACGCGGATCGGATGGCGTGCGAGATCGCCGCGGCGTGGCTGGCCGATCGGCTGGTCCTGCTCACCGACACGGCCGGGGTGCTCGCCGACCCGGCCGATCCCGCCTCCACCATCCGCACCCTGACCCTGGATGAGGCCAAGCGGTTGGTGCCGAGCCTGGGCGGTGGGATGCGGATGAAGGTCGCGGCCGCGGTGGAAGCGCTGGAGAAGGGGGCGGTCATGGTGCAGATTTGCGATGGTCGCTTAGCTTCACCTCTTACCGAGGCGCTTGCAGGATGCGGAACTTTGATCGGAAAGGGGGTGGGCTGACGATGACGATGACAACCCAAGATCTCAGCGCTGTTCACAGCACGCTGGATGATGAGGCGGCCGTTGCGATCCTGGCCGAGGCGGTGGCGATCTCGTCGGTGTCCGGTGATGAGCGGCAGTTGGCCGAGCGGCTTGGGCAGATCGCGGCCGGTTACGGCGCGGAGAGCTTCATCGACGAGGTGGGCAATGTGCACGCGTTGGTCGGGCGGGGTTCCCGGACGGTGATGTTGCTCAGCCATCTCGACACCGTGCCGGGCAACGTGCCCTTCGAACACGGGGCCAGCCACATCCGTGGGCGGGGCGCGGTGGATGCCAAGGGACCGTTGATCGCGATGCTGGTCGCGGCGCTGTCCAGCCCCGACCTCGACCTGGCCATCCACTGGGTGGGCGTGGTCGAGGAGGAGGCGTTGACCTCCCGCGGTGCCGAGCACGTCCGCACCACGGTGGCGGTGCCGCAGGCGGTGATCGTGGGCGAGCCCAGCGGGGCAACGACCGTGACGGTCGGCTATAAGGGGATGGTCCAGCTCGAGGTCCGGTGCGAGACCCCGCACACGCACACGGCCACCCCGGGCCTGAAGTCGAGCGAGCTGCTGATCCGGGCCCTCGGCCGGCTGCTTGAGACCTTCTCGACCCTCGGCAACGCCGACTTCGCCGAGATCGGCATGGTCGTCAAGAACGGCCGGTTCGAGCCGTTCTCCAGCGCCTGCTCGCTGTCCTTCCGCACGCCGCCGGGGGTGACCGCCGAGATCCTGCGGCAGCGGGTCTGCTCGATCCTCGGCGCGCACATCGAGGTCTCGACGGCCTATGAGGTGCCGGCCGTCGTGGTGCCCAGGACCTCGGCCTGCGTGCGCGCGCTGTCACGCGCGATCCTTTCCGAAGGCTTCAAGCCGAGCCACAACCTCAAGACGGGCACCAGTGACATGAACACGCTGAGCAGGAGCTGGGACGTGCCGATGGTGACCTACGGGCCGGGCGATCCGCACCAGGACCACACCGACAGCGAATACATCCTGATCGAGGAATACCTCGCCGGCGTGCGCATCCTGCGGACGGCCCTGCGCGAACTGGACAGCTCGCTAGGGCAGGCATCGTGACCGACCAACCAGACCTGCTGGCGCTGTGGTGCGTGCCGCGCTCACGCTCCACCGCCTTCGAACGCGCCATGTATGAGCGCGGCGATTTCCTGGTGGTGCACGAACCGTTCTCCCGGGTGTGCGACTTCGGCGTAGCCGACGTCGCCGACCGCACCTGCCGGAGCCAGGAGGAGGTGATGGCCGCGCTCGTCGAACTCGCAGCCGACCAACCGGTCTTCTTCAAGGACACCACCGATTTCCAGTTCGACCGGCTCAGCAGCCAACCCGCCTTCGTGAAGCGCTGCCGGCACGCGGCGATGATCCGCAACCCGCAAGACACGGTGCGCTCGCACCTGCGGATGCAGTCCGATGCCACGTCCAGAGCGATGGGCTTTGCCAACCTGTGGGACATCGTGTCCACGGTGACCTCGCACGACCTGCCGATCCACCTCGTGAACGGCGATGAGGTGGTCGCCGACCCGGAAGGGGAGATGAAGAAGTACTGCGAGGCGATGGGGATCGCGTTCGTGGCCGACTCGCTCACCTTCCGCAAGGAGCCGCCGGCGAGCTGGGGCACCACCGGGCGCTGGCACGAAGGCGCGAGCACGTCGAGCGCGCTGGGCCGCGCCCCGGCCGGGCGGACCGAGTTGTCCGAGGAACTGGAGCAGATCCTCGACGCCTACGTGCGTGACCAGCAGCCCTACTACGACCTCATCATGGCGACGAGGCAGGTAACGCAGGCAGGGATAAGGACGGCGGAGTGATGCAGATAAGTCTCGGGCCCAGTTTCACCCGCCTGTGGTGGTCGCAGGGCCTGTCGAACATGGGCGACGGCCTGGTGCTGGCGGCAGTGCCCCTGCTTGCCGTGGTGATGACCCAGGATCCGCTGCTGATCGGGGGCATCGAAGTAGCGCAGTTCCTGCCGTGGTTGATCTTCGCGCTGCCCTCCGGCGCGCTGGCCGACCGGGTCAACCGGCGCATCATCATCGTCTGGGGGAACCTGGTCCGCGCCGTCGGCTTCGGGCTGCTGGTGTTGACCCTGGTCGCCCACCTGCGCAGCATCGCGATCCTCTACCTGGCCGTGTTCCTGGCCGGCACCGCCGAGACCCTGGTGAACAACGCGGCGCTGACCGTCCCGCCGCGACTGGTCGAGCGCAAGCACCTGGAACGGGCCAACGGGCGGTTGTTCGCCACCCAGTTGACCATCAACAGCTTCATCGGCCCGCCGGCCGGCGCCGCCCTGTTCGCGCTGTCGGCGACGCTGGTGTTCTCCACCAGCGCCGGGCTGTTCGCCCTCGCCGCGCTGGCCGCGGTGATGCTGCCCCGGATGCTGCCCACGGCGGGGGACACCAGCGGCTCCACGCACAGCCCGGGTGATGTCGTGCGCAGCATCAGAGAAGGCTGGTCCTTCTTCTGGGATCATCGGCTGCTGCGCCAGGTGGCGTTCATCTCGGGCTCGATCAACCTGTTCTCCTCGGCCACCGGCAGCCTGCTCGTGCTGCTCGCGACCGGTCCGCTCGGCGTGCGAACCTCCTGGTACGGCTTCTTCATCGCGGTGCCGGCGGTCGGGGCCATCGTGGGCTCGATGATCGCCGCGCGGGTGGTCCCGGCCATCGGCGGCGGGCTGGTGACCTGGCTGGCAGCCCTCGCCCCCGCGGTGAGCTATGCCGCGCTCGGCTTCACCTCCAGCGTGGTGCTGATCGAGATCCTGCTGTTCCTCGCCGCGATAGCGACGTCGCTGAACCAGATCGTGGTGAGCACCCTCCGGCAGGCTTCCGTACCCGACGCACTGCTGGGCCGGGTGACAGCCGCCTACCGGCTGATCGTGCTCGGCGCGGTGCCGATCGGGGCGCTGCTCGGCGGGGCGCTAGCGCACTGGCAGGGCACCGAATCCACCTTCATCGCATCCTTCATCGGGTTGGCGCTCGCCGCGCTCCTGTTCGCCCCGCGGGTGACCACGCAGGCCCTCCGGGAAGCCGAACTGGCCGTCCAGCCGGAGCAGACCGCCCCGGTGCCCGAGCCGAGCTGAGACGATTCAGGAAGGACGAGTTCGATGGCACTGGCGTTGTCGCACACCACAATCGACGCCCTGGATCCCTATGCCCAGGCGCAGTGGTGGTGCGGGCTGGCCGAGCTCACTCCCAAGGAGGGGGTGCGACCTGGCTCGGACGAGTGCTATGTCGTCACCAAGCACGGCTACACCGTCCTGTTCATCCTCGTGCCCGACGGCAAGATGGTGAAGAACCGCATGCACTTCTGCCTGCGTCCGGAGGATCGGACGCAGGAGGAGGAGGTGCAGCGCGCGATCGCGTTGGGCGCCACTGTTGTCGCGGACTTCCGCAAGCCGGACGGGTGGGTCGTTATGGCCGACCCCGAGGGCAATGAGTTCTGCATCCTGTCCGGGAAATAAGGAGAGAGTTCCGTGACCGAGAGCCGTGTTGCCATGTCCAACATCGAGTACGAACCACCCGCTGACGAACTGGAGCAGCAGGTGGCCAGCGTCATCGCGGAGGTGCTCAACGTCGATCAGGTGGGTCGGCGCGACAGCTTCTACGACCTCGGCGGCGCGTCGCTGACGGCCATTCGGATCTGCGCGCGGATCGAGCGCACGCTCGGTTGCCGGATCGATCCGACTACGTTGCTCGACCATGACGAACTGGCCGATTTTGTCGAGCAGATTCGGCTCGGTGTGGGGTGAGCGCGACGGTGTGCGCGCCACCGCTGCGCAGCGTGCACGGCTCGGTTGCGCACTTCGCCGAGGTCGCGCCGCACGACATCGCTGTGATCCACGGTGACGAGCGCATCGACTACCGGACGCTTGCGCGGGCCGGCACGGTACTGGCCCACCGGCTGTCCGAGTGGGGGGTGCGTCCCGGCGACATCGTCCCGCTGGTGATGCCGCGCAGCGCCCAGCTGGTCGCCGTTCAGCTCGGGGTGCTGATGAGCGGTGCCGCGTACGCCGTCCTCGACCCGCGCTGGCCGGTCAGCCGGATCTCCTCGATCGTGGCCCAGCTCGACCAGCCGGTCGTCGTCGGACGGCCCGGCGCCGAGTCGCTCGGGGCCACTCACACGCTCCCCCCGGTGCCGGTCGCCGAGATCGCGGAAGGTGCGCTCAGCCGTCCGTTCGAGCCGGTCCGATCCGGTCCGGAAGACCTGGCGATGGTGTTCTTCACCTCGGGCAGCACGGGCATTCCCAAGGGCGTGCTGGTCCCGCACCGGGCCGTCACCCGGATGTTCGGACCGGGCGGGCTGCCCGGTTTCGGCCGGGGACACGTCACCCCGCAGGTCGCGCCAGGAGCCTGGGACATGTACGCCTTCGAGCTCTGGGGTCAGCTGACCGCGGGGGGCACCTGCGTCGTGGTGGAGGAAAACCACCTGATGCCAAGCCGACTGCGGACCCTGGTCAAGGAGGAGGGGGTCAACACGGTCTGGCTGACGACGTCGCTGTTCAACCTGATCGTGGACGAGGACGTCAACGCCTTCGAGGGGCTGCGGGCGCTCTACACCGGAGGGGAGAAGCATTCGCCCCGGCACGTCGAGATGTTCCTGCGGCGCTTTGCCGACCTCCCGATCTGGAACGGTTTCGGACCGGCCGAGAACGCCATGCTGACCTCGGTCCATCGGATGACGCTGGCCGACACCACGGTGCCGGGTGGCATCCCGGTGGGAGTGCCGGTGCCCAACGGCGCGGTGGTGCTCCTGCGCGAGGACGGTTCGGTCGCGCCCGTCGGCGAACCGGGCGAGATCATCGCCGTCGGCGCCGGGGTGGCGCTGGGTTACCTCAACGACGAGCGGCTCTCCCGCGAACGGTTCTTCCAGCTGGAAGTGGACGGCGAGCCCAACAACGCCTACCGGACGGGTGACATCGGGCTGATCGATTCAGACGGCATCCTGCACTACCGCGGCCGCCGGGACCGGCTGGTCAAGCTCAGCGGCAACCGGATCGAGCTGGGCGACATCGAGGCCGCCGCAGCTGGCATCGAGCAGATCCGCTCCTGCGCCGCGGTTGCGCGCACCGACGCCGATGGCGTGGTGGAACACATCGCCCTGGTCTACACGCTCGTCGAGGACGGCGAGTTGTCGCCGAGGGAGCTGCGCAAGAAGCTCGCCGCGGTTCTTCCGGCCTACGCCATTCCGGGCAGGTTCGAGGTGCTGGACGAACTGCCTCGGCGCGAGAACGGCAAGGTCGATCTGTCCGCCCTGGAAAGGCGCCCAGCCTGATGTCGCAGGTTTTCCCGCAGACCTTCGAACAGGAGGCGATCTGGATCGCCGACCGGTTCCTGGGCGAGCCGTCGCCGTTCCTCGAGACCTGGGCCCAGCAGATCACCGGCCCGCTCGACGTGCCGGCGCTGGAACGTGCGCTCGCCCTGCTGGTGAGCCGGCACGCCGCGTTCCGCACCAGGTTCACGCTGGACGACTCCGGCCCGGTGCAGGACATCGACCCGGACGCCACCACGGTGCTCGAGCGGTTGACCTGGCCAGGCGGGGAGCTGCACGAGGTGCTGCATGCCGCCGGCCAGCGACCGCTCGACCTCACCGAAAGGCCGGCTCGCTTCACGCTCTATGACTGCGGGCCGGATGAGCACGTGCTGCTGATGCAGGTCCACCACATCGCCATCGACGACGCCTCCCTGGTGCTTTTCGATGAGGAGTTGTCGGCGCTCTACACCGAGCAGGTCGGGGGTGCCCCGGCGAAGCTGCCGCCGCCACTGGGATTGATGCTCGGCGAGTTCGCCGTCCGCCAGCGCGCGGCCGGGGTCAGCGCCGAGGACGCGGAGTTCTGGGCCGAATACCTGGACGGGGCACGGCCGCTCGTCCAGTTGCCGCCCCGCCGGCGCCCGCTGCCCGACAAGCGCGGTTACCAGTGCGCCACCGTGCGCGGCACCATCTCCGCCGAGGCCGGCGACGCGCTTCGCGGCCGAGCCCGGGCGTTGCGCACCACGCCGAACGTGCTGATGAGCGCCAGCATGGCGTTCACCGTCGCCGCGGTGAACGGCGAGGACATCGTCGTCGGCACGCCCGTCTCCCGGCGCGGCGAGCCGGACCTGGACGGCGTCATCGGGTGCCTCACCGACCTGTTGCCGCTGCGGTACCACATTCCTCCCGACGCCACCCTCGGCGAGGTGTGCGTGGGCGTGAAACGCAGTGCACTGGGGGTGCTGCGCCACCGCAACGTGCCCTACGCCTATCTGGGCGGCGCCATCACCCGCGGCCGGGCAGTGATGTCGGGCGAGCATCTGGGCCGGATCTGCTTCGGCATCGACGAGGCGCCGAGCCGGCTGCTGCTCCCGGACCTGCACTGTGAGCGGGTGTACGTCGGGGGCGCCTCGGCGAAGTTCGACTGGCTCCAGTACGTCGTCGCTGACGGCAGGGGTTGGCAGGTGTGGGCCGACTACCCGACGGACTACTTCACGGCCGACGAGGCCGCGGCATGGCTGCGGCAGTGGCAGACCGCGCTGTCCATCGTCATCGAGGACCCTGACCTGCCGGTGCGCACCCTGCTCGACAGGCTGGCCGAGCTCGGCTGAGGGCGCGTCAGCGGCGGCTGCGCCCGGGCGGGCGTAGCAACTAGCTTCCGCCGCGCTTCCGCTCCTGCCGCCGGCCGTAGATCACGACGGCGATCGGGCCGAGCACCACGCCGACAGCGAGCCCGATGAGGCACCAGGGGATGAAGCCGCTCAATCGGATCCCCTTCCTCAGCCAGGTTGCCGTGGTCGCGACGCTCGCCGAACACGCTCGCGAGCCTTGTCCAGGTAGGTCTCACCGGGCGCCGGCCGAGGGTCGGTAGCCGCGACTGCCTAATCCGGCTGCTGGCCCCGCGGTGACGGCTGGAGTTGGCCGCGGCTTCGGGCCGCGATGGGAGTGTCAGGCGTTGGGTGCGACGACGATCTGGACGTCGTCCTCGTAGAGCACGTGCCCTGGATCGGATGAGGTTCGTTTGATCCAGGCGACGCCGTATCGGTCGAGCAGTGCGAGGTATCCGGGAACGCGGTCGAGCAACTGGTGGGCTGTCGCCTTGAACCAGCAGGTGACGGACGGGTTCACCAACGTGTCGAAGAGAGCGGCGTTCCGCGCGGCGGGGTCGGGATAGGCGGCGTCCAGCCAGTCGTTGTTCGAGCGCCACCATGTCCAGTCGGGTGCGGTGAGCTGGCCGGATCGTGCGAGCCCGTTGGCGAGCGCGAAGATGCCGGGGTGCCGTCCGTGAGCGTTCGGGTGCGCGGCTTCGAAGCGGACATAGAGCACATCGGAAGGGTGCCAACTCGCAGCCTCGGCGGCCTACAAGAGGGTTCAGTGTCGTGCTGCTCGCCGCCCTCAACGTCGGTAGCTGACCGTGAGGGCCGGGTGTAGACACCGGCGCCCGCCAGCGGCCACCACACGGGGCGAAGGCTCGCAAGTTTGTAGACAGCACTTGTGTCTTGTACTTGCAAAGCTCACTTTGACGCTCGGCGTGTCGCGGCATCCCTGCCGCGCTGCCACGCCTCGGAGATGGTCGCCTCGTCCCGGCCGAAGAGGACGGCCAGCTCGCTGCACAGCCGCGGCGGCAGCTTGCGATAGCCCCGTTCGATCTCGGACAGGGCGCTGCGATGGACGCCGACGGAGCGCGCGACCTCGGTGGCGCTCAGCCCGGCACGTTCTCGCAGGCTCGCGAGGTCGGCCTCGTTCAGCGGCGTCCGCAGCAGATCATCGGTACTGATCCGCAGCACCTCGGCAAGCTTGCGGAGATGTCCCGGCGAAGGCGTGCTCCTGCCCTGTTCCCAGGCGGTCGCGGCCTGCGGCGATACGTCCAGCAACAGGGATAGATCCCGGATCGTGAGGCCGCGTTCGGACCTCACCCGCCTGAGCACTCCATGCGCGAACAGATGGACGCCAGTGGACGGCATCCGCACCTCCACCTCCGAAGTGAGGTCATAGTCGGATGCCATGATTCCCTCCCGCGGGGCGCCGGTGTACAGCAACTATGTGAACACTGCTTAAGTATTCTGCTTGAAAGATGGCTGACATTAACCATAGAACGCTGTAATGTTCCGATCGACGTGCGGTTCGCATGTTGACCGGTCTGCACAGGCTGCCGGGCAGTGGGCTAGAGCTGGGGGCGGGGGCGCGGACGACAACGCCCCCAGCTCTTCACCAGCCGAGCGGGTGAGGGGATCGAGGGTGCCTGTGCAAACCGCGTGGTTGCGGGACCGTCACACCTTCGCCCGAGTCGTCAGCCAGCACGGACTCTCCGAGCGGGAACTCGCCCGCCAGGCCAGCCTGGGCCACTCCACCGTCAACCACCTGCTGACCGGTCGGCGCAGGTCGTGCAGCGTGCACACGGCCCGGGCCATCGTCGACATCCTGGGCATGGACCTGCACCAGCTGTTCGTCACCTGACCGCCTGAACCGGCCGGCGGCCGTGTCCGAACGGGCGATCGGGCCTAGGCTGGCGCTCATGCGATTGGTGCTTCGTGGCCATCAGTTGCCTGGCCTGAACTGCGGCCCATACCCGAACGTCCACGTCGGGCTACAGGTGCGCCGCGAGCCGGTCGGGCTGGTTCCGGCAGACGCGGCGACGGCCGAATGGGTTGCCGAGATCCGCACCGGCGACGGCGACTTCCGCGGCCCGGCCGTGCATGGCAAGAAGGGCGAGCGGTTCGTCTACCTCACCTGGGGAAGCGTCGAGGGCGATCGCTTCACCATGTTCCGGCGGGCCAAGCTCATGCTCGACGACCTGCCTGCCGGTGCCGAGCAGGTCACCGTCGACATCGCACTCACCGACGAGCACGGGATGCCCCGCTGCGCCAGGCTGCGCGCGCCGGCGATCTCGGTGACCGCCGGCTGACTCGGCCGGCCGAGCTTTCCGTCCCGGATGAGCTTTCGGTCTCGGACGAGCGAGGCTCAGCCGGTGTAGTTGGTGCCGCCGGCGTAGTCGGAGGCCAGCGTGCTGTCGAGGCCGGCGTCGATGACCGAGTCCGAGGTGATGAAGCCGAGCTCCCGGTTCTTGTTCAGCGAATAGTCGGAGAAGTTGATGGAGCCCAGGTAGGCCCGGTGACTGGTGAGGGCGGCGTCGACGTCGATCACCTTGGCGTGGATGTAGAGCGAGGCCGTCGCCGAGTACAGGTGCACCTTCGCCCCGGCCGCGACGAGCTGGTTGAAGGCGCTGTCGTAGCTGCTGTTCGCGGTCATGATGACGTGCACCTGCACGCCGCGCTGCGCCGCGGCGACCAGCGCGTTGGTGATCGCGGTGTCGGCCATCTCCTCGTTCTCCACCGACAGGGTGGCGGTGGCCGCATTGATCAGCGCGAGCAGCTTGCTCTGGGCGTCGGTCGGGCTCCACACCAGGTTGTCACCGTCGGTCGGCGTGATCGAGGAGCCCGCGTAGTCGGCGTTGAACACCTTGGTGATCGCGGCGATGTCGATCAGGTTGGAGTCCATCAGGCAGAAGTCGCGACTGGTCGAGTAGTACTGGCTGGTCAGGTTGCCGCTCATGATGGCCGCGGTGGTGCCGTCCACCGTGATCGTCTTCTGGTGGGTGGCCGCGTACGTGGTGGGTGCCCAGACGACGTGCACGCCGTGCCCGGCCAGGTAGGTGTAGGCCGACTGGTTGTTCGACTTCTCCCGGTTGGTGTCGAGCACCACCCGCACGTTCACGCCCCGGCTGGCCGCGCTGGCCAGATCCTGCTCGGCAACGGTGTCGGTCAGCTCGTACATGGTCATGTTGATGCTCGAGGTAGCACCGTTGATCAGCGAGTAGACCGACTGGTACTTGTCCGCCGGCTCGGTGACCAGCTTGTACTTGGTGCTGGACGCCTGCGCGCCGGGTGCGATAAGGCCGGCGAGCAGCACCAGTGCGGCGAGCAGCGCGGTGAAGGTGCGGGAGCGGGACATGGCGAAGGCCCTCCGGACTGGGAAGTGATGCGGGTATTTTGTCGCGATAGCCGCATTACCGGGAGAATGGCGGGTTAAGAGTCATCTGTGGGTCGCCGGAGCGGACCGCGGCCGGTTGATATCGCCGCCGTGAGGATTCCGCCGTCCCGGCATGAGGAAGCCGTGAATACCCGCCTGCCGGGCCCCAGGCCGTCCTGTACTGGAGGCATGACCGAAACCAAGCCCGTGGTGCTGGCGACGGGTATCGACGTACCCGAGCGCGCCAGCTACCGGCTGAAACGGGCGTTGCTCGGCCCACCGCTGGTCACCGCGCAGCTGCACGAGGAGAAGCTGTCCAAGCGGACGGCGCTGGGCGTGCTGTCCAGCGACTGCATCTCCTCCTCCGCCTACGGCTCGGAGGAGATGCTGCTGGTCCTGCTGGGCGCGTTCGGGCTGGCCGGCTTCCACATCCTGCTGCCGATGACCGCGGTCGTGCTCGGCGTGCTGCTGCTGATGACGCTGTCCTACCGCGAAGTCGTGATGGTCTACACCCGCGCCGGCGGCTCCTACGTGGTGGCGCGGGAGAACTTCGGACCCAAGGTCGCGCAGCTGGCGTCGGTGGCGCTGCTGATCGACTACATCGTCACGGTCGCCGTCCAGGCGGCGGCCGGCACGGCGGCGATCACCTCCCTGGTTCCGGTGCTCGGCCACGGCAACCGGCCGCTGGCGATCACCATCGCCGCGGTGCTGCTGCTGGCCTTCGGCAACCTGCGGGGCGTCCGGGAGGCCGGTAAGGCGTTCGCCTTCCCCACCTACTTCTTCGTGTGCTCGGCCGGCCTGGTGGTCGTCGTCGGCGTGCTGCGGGAGATCTTCGGCGACCTGCCGCGGTTGCCCTACGTCGCCGGCTCGGGCGGCATGATCGGCATCCACGACAGCGGCCACGCCATCCTGTCCGGCGCGGCGATCTTCGTGCTGCTGCGCGCCTTCGCCAACGGCGGGTCGTCGCTGACCGGCCTGGAGGCCATCTCCAACGGCGTCAGCGCGTTCAAGAAGCCAGCGGGAGCGAATGCCCGCCGGACGTTGTCGATCATGTCGCTGCTGCTCGGTTCGCTGGTACTCGGCGTGTCCTACCTGGCGTTCGAGACCCACGCGACGCCCTACAGTTCCGGCACGCCCACCGTGATCAGCCAGGTCGCCCAGGCAGCGCTCGGCAGCAGCTGGTTCGGCCACGCCGGATTCGTCCTCGTCCAGCTCGCCACCGCGCTGATCCTCTACACCGGCGCTAACACGCCGTTCACCGGCTTTCCGTTCCTGTCCAGCTTCATCGCCGAGGACTCCTTCCTGCCGCGCCAGATGAGCCGCCGCGGGCATCGATTAGCCTTCAGCAACGGGATAATCGTGCTCACCATCGTTGCGCTGGCGCTGCTCGTGGTGGTCGGCGCACACGTCGACAAGCTGGTGCCGTTCTACGCCATCGGCGTCTTCACCGGATTCTCGATGGCCGGCTTCGGGATGGCCAAGTACCACCACACCCAGCGGGAGAAGGGCTGGCGGCACCGGCTGTGCATCAACTTCGCCGGCGGCGCGGTGTCGCTGCTGATCGTGCTGATCTTCGCGGTCGTCAAGTTCACCGAGGGTGCCTGGCTGGTCGTGCTGCTGTTCCCGGTCGGCTGGCTGGTGCTGGTGCGGCTGAACACCCGATACCGCAAGGAGGCCCGCGCGCTGAACCTGGTGACCTCCGCCGGCAAGGGCACCGGCGGCAGTTATCTGCAGCACTATCCGCGTCACGTCGTGCTGGTCCTGGTCGACCGGCTCGACCTGGCCGTGGTGCGGGCGCTGCGCTACGCCGGCAGCCTCCGGCCGACCGAGGTGCGCGCCGTGCACCTGGTGCTGGACTCCTCCGTCGCCGACGAGCTGCAGTACGAGTGGATCTCACACGGCCTCGGTGACCGAGTGCCGCTGGAGCTGGTGGCGTGCCCCGACCGCCGGCTGGTCCGCGCCGTCAGCCAGGAGGCGCTGCGGGCCGTAATCCGGGAGCACGCCGAGGTGACCGTGCTGTTGCCCCGGCGGACCTACCGGCGGCTGTCCCAGCGGGTGTTGCACGACCGCACGGCCGATCGGATCGCCGGTGCGGTGGGCCGCATCCCGCACGTGTCGGCGACCATCGTGCCCTTCGACACCACGCTCAGCGCCGAGGCCGAGGCATGGCTGGAGCTGCAACAGGTGCAGGCCGCGCGGCAGCCGGCACTGGAACCGGCCGAGCTGGTGGCGCCGTCCGCGGCCGGAACGATCGCCGGAACCAGCCCGATCGGCTCGGTGAGCTGGAAGCAGCGGGTCACCGTCCAGGGCCAGGTCAAGATCGTGCAGGTCGGCACGACCGCGGGCAAGTCGCTGGAGGTGCAGGTCTTCGACGGCACCGGCGGCATCCGCCTGCTGTTCTTCGGCCGCACCCACATCCCCGGCATCACCCCGGGGGCGGTGATCCGGGCCTCCGGACGGGTCGGCGAGTACAAGGGCCACCTGGCGCTGGCCAACCCGCGCTACGAACTCGTGCCGGACCGCTGACCGATTCACTGATCGGATCCACCGGCCCGATTAGGGCTGAAACCGGTAGCCCATGCCGGGCTCGGTGATGAGGTGCCGCGGCCGGCTCGGTTCCGGCTCCAGCTTGCGGCGCAGGGCCGCGATGTAGATCCGCAGATAGGACGGGTCGGTGTGATCGGGGCTGCCGCGCAGCTCGGTGAGCAGCGCCCGTCCGGTGACCAGCTTGCCCGGCCGGCGCACCAGGACCTCGAGCAGATGCCACTCGGTCGGGGTGAGGTGGACGGCCGCACCGTCCGGCCCGGTCACCGTCTTGGCGGCGAGATCGACGTCGAAGGCGCCTATCCGCACGACATCGCCCGACGATCCCGAGCGCCGGGTGGCCGCGCGCAGCCGGGCGAGCAGTTCCTCGATGCTGAACGGCTTGGTCACGTAGTCGTCGGCGCCGAGGTCCAGCGCGGCCACCTTGTCGCTGGTCCCGGTACGGGCCGAGAGCACCAGGATCGGCGTTGTGGCATAAGCCCGAACGGCCCTGATCACGTCCAGGCCACCGACGTCGGGAAGGCCGAGGTCGAGCACGATGACGTCGTGCTCGACCTCGGCCGCGGCGCTGAGTGCCCGGGTGCCGGTGTCGGCCTCGGTCACCTCGTAGCCACGGGCGGTCAGGTTCATCGCGAGGGCACGCAGCAACGCCCGCTCGTCCTCCACGATCAGCACCCTGGTCACTGTGCCGTCCCGCTCTTCGCGCAAGCGCTCATCGCTGGATTCGCTCCGCTCCTCGCTCGCTGCCGCTCCCTGCGATGCTCACTCATGACGCCGCCCTCAGCTGTACGACGAGGGTAGCCCCGCCACCCGGGGTCTCCTCGGCGAAGACACTGCCGCCCATGGCCTCGGCAAAGCCGCGCGCGATGGCCAGGCCAAGCCCGACGCCGGCCCCGCCGGTGGGGGAGTCGTCGCGCCGCTGGAATGCCGCGAACATCACTTCGGCATGGGGGATTCCCGGACCGCGATCGACAACGCGCAGCTCGACCAGCCCGGTGTGCTGCCCGCACCACCGAGTCGGGCACCGTCTCCCGCTGCAGCACCCCGGTGATCTTCTCCACGATGTGGCTGAGCGATTCCAGGTGCTGGATGTTCCCCGCGCTGAGCACATCGATTCCCGCCTCGAGCAGTTCCTCGACGTCCTGCCAGCGCTTGGCATGCGCGCCCGGTGCGGAGGCGGTGGTGTGGGCCAGGTCGTCGATGGCGAAGGTCTTGCCCACCCCGGGCGCGGCGCCCAGGTAGATGCGCAGGCGCCCTCTCACATATCCAGCCAACAGCATCCCCGGCACCGGAGGCGAGAGGGCAGCGTGACGATGGCGTGAAGACGTCGAATCGAGCCAACCGCGCATCCCTGTCGAAGCATGCGATCAGCGAACGGACGGATCGAACAGCGTGCGACCGCTACGTCCACGGCAAGCCCGATTTGCCAGATATTGCAGGCGAACACCGATCGACTCACATCGGTAGCCGGGCCGCCCCGGCGGGCACGGCACCCAATGGGCGGACATTGCGGCTGCTTTGTCCGGGGTGGTACGTTCGAGACGAATCGCGCTCCGGCTTGCCGCTCAGCGGCCATCGTCATGCCTGCCGGAAGTAGGGACGCAGTGACATGACCGACGCCCTGGTACGAGCACGCGGATTGACCAAACGCTTCGGCACCCTGACAGCGGTGGCCGGAGTGGACTTCGAGGTGCAGCCCGGCGAGATGGTCGGCTTCCTCGGACCGAACGGTGCGGGCAAGAGTTCGATCATGCGGATGATCGGCTGCGTTTCGCCGATCAGCGGCGGCGAGCTCGTGGTGCTCGGCATGGATCCGTCCCGGGACGGCCCGGCGATTCGCGCTCGGCTGGGCGTCTGCCCGCAGGAGGACATCCTGGACCGGGAGCTGACCTGCCTGGAGAACCTCACCACCTACGCGCGCTACTTCGGCATCGGCCGGGCCGCCGCCCGGGACCGCGCCCGGGAACTGCTTGCCTCCGTGCGCCTCAGCGATCGGGCCGACAGCAAGGTGGATCCGCTGTCCGGCGGGATGAAACGCCGGCTGTCCATTGCCCGCGCGCTGATCAACGAACCGGACATCGTGCTGCTCGACGAACCGACCAATGGGCTGGATCCGCAGGCCCGGCACCTGCTCTGGGAACGGCTCTACCAGCTCAAGCGGCAGGGCGTCACCCAGATTCTCACTACGCACTACATGGACGAGGCCGAGCAGTTGTGCGACCGGCTGCTGGTGGTCGATCACGGCGTGATCGTGGCGACCGGCGCGCCGCGCGAGCTGATCGCCGAGCACGTCACCCGGGAAGTGGTCGAGATGCGCTTCAACGAGGCGTCGCTCGACTCCTACGCGGACAAGCTGACCGACCTCTGCGAGCGGATCGAGGTGCTGCCGGACCGGATCCTGCTCTACAACGACCACGGCGACAGCACGGTGCAGGCGGTCTACCAGCGTGGCCTGCGGCCGGCCGGCGTGCTGGTGCGGCGAGCGGGCCTGGAGGATGTCTTCCTCCGCCTGGTCGGGCGAAGCCTGGTGGAGACCTAGATGACGCCGGCGATGGCGGTGCTGGAGTTCCGCCTTGCGAAATATCGGCATTACTGGCGCAGTGCCACCTTCAATTCGCTCACCACGCCGGTCCTGCTGCTTCTCGGCATCGGCATGTCGGTGGGCAGCTACGTCAACCGGCACGGTTCGCTCGGCATGCCGTACCTGGAGTTCGTGGCGCCGGGCCTGCTCGCCTCCAGCACCCTGCAACTGGCCATGACCGAGTCCGGGGCTCCGGTGTTCAACAGCTTCCACTGGGAGCGCAGTTACTTCGGGATGATCACGGCGCCCGCGCGGGCCGCCGACATCATCGCCGGCGAGTTGGCCTATCAGGCGCTGCGGATAGTGCCGGCCGCGGTGATCTTCACCGCGCTGATGGCGGCCTTCGGCGCCGTGCACTCCTGCTGGGCGATCGCGCTGCCGCTGGTCGCGGTGCTGGTCGGCCTGGCAGGTGCCGGACCGATGTTCGCCTACTCGGCCAGCGTCAGCAGCGTCAGCATGATGTCGGTCATGCTGCGGTTCAGCCTGCTTCCGATGACCATGTTCGCCGGGGTGTTCTTTCCGATAACGCGATTGCCGGCGGGCATCCGCCCGGTGGCCTACGTGCTGCCGCTATGGCACGGCGTGCAGTTGAGCCGGGCGGCCGCCAGCGGCATCGGTTCGGTGGCTGCCGCCGGCGGCCACGTCCTGGTCCTGCTGCTGTGGTGCGCCGCCGGCGTTGCGGTGGCGCACGGCCGGTTCGTCAAGCAGCTCACACCGTAGGGAGGTCTGGTGGCCGCGGCAACGTTCCTGGTTCGCTCGGTGCTCGGCGAGGAGTTGCTGCTGCCCCGGGCGGCGGCGATGACCTCGCGGAACGCGACGTTGTTCCGTTCGGCCAGGTCCTACAGCATGCTGCTGGTCTCCGGCTTCGCCGAGCCGATCTTCTACCTGCTGTTGGTCGGCTGGGGGGTCGGCTCGCTGATCGGCGACCTGACGTTGTCCGACGGAAGGCAGGTTTCCTACCTGAGCTACGTCGCGCCGGCACTGCTGGCCTTCACCGCCATGAGCGGCGCGCTGGCTGAGACCACCACCAACTTCTTCGGCAAGCTGCGCTACCAGCGGCAGTACGAGGCGGTGCTGAACACCCCGCTGACGCCGGGTGATGTCGCCTTCGGCGAGCTCGGCTGGGCCATGCTGCGTGGCCTGCTCTACTGCACGGCGTTCCTCATCGTCATGGTGTCGGTCGGGGCCACCACGCCGGTGCGCGCGCTGGCCGCGGTGCCGGTGGTGGTGCTCGTCGGCCTGGCCTTCGGCGCGCTCGGCATGGCCATCTCCAGCTTCATGCGCAGCTGGCAGGACCTTGACTACATCATCGGAGTGGAGTTCGCGTTCTTCCTGTTCTCGACTACCTTCGTTCCGCTGCAGGCCTATCCGACGGCCCTGCAGGTCGTCGTCCGGGTAACCCCGCTGTATCAGGGGGTGCAGATGCTGCGCGGGATCTCGCTGGGCGCCCCGGGCTGGTCGCTGCTGGGCAACGCCGGCTACCTGGTAGTGCTCACCGTGGTCACGATGGCGATTTCCACCCGCCGGATCCGACGGCTGTTCAGGACCTGAGCACCGCCGCGCCCGCCGGTGCGGGTCCGACCATGCAACTGCCGAGCAGTGCACCCTTGTTGAAGCTGACCACGTCAACGTCCGGATCGCTGCTGGCCCGCAGGAAGCAACCGCTGAACGAGGAAGACCCCGCTGCGGTGAGGTACACGCCCCAGTTGCAGTACGTCCGTCGGATCGTCTGACCATCCAGCATCAGGTCGGGGGCGGGGTGCACCCGTTGCTGGAGGATGAACGGCCCGTCGAGCGAGGTCTCGATGCAGCGGCGCCACTCCTCAGCATCGACCGTCCAGCCGGCCACGATTCCCACGCCGCCGTGCAGCGACACCGGCTTCAACATCAGTTCCGACTGCTGGGCGATCGCCAGCCGCAGCGCATCGACCGGTTCACCGGCCGGGTCGTCGATCACGGTGTTCAGCCTTCTCGTCCACGGCACAAGCGAGGTGACGCTGTCCCGCTCCCGGTCGTCGAAGTCAGGGGTGTGGACCATCTCCGACAGCAGCGCCAGTCCCGACTTGTAGCCGTAGATGTCGGCGTTAACCGGTGACAGGAGCGTCACCGCGCCGCTTTCGGCCGCCCGCAGCAGGGGCTGCAGAAGCTCCACCCCGGCGGCCGAGTTCACGTATTCGAGCATGAAGAAGCGATACACCACGTCGATCTTCCGGCCGCGATAGCTGAGGCCGCCGGCGGTCTCGTCCAGTTCGCCGAGATGGCAGACGAACACCTCAAGGCCGGTTCTGCGGCACAGGCTGGCAAAGATCTCGATCGTCTTCTGGTAGAGCGGAAAGGTGTCCGGCCAGTCCACCAGCGCGATGGTGGCTGCCGCGCCTGTCCGCTCGGCGTGCATGGCCAGCGCGGTGCCGATCATCCGCTCAGCGGTGTCGGGCCAGGTCAGCTGCTTTTCCTCCACGAAGTTGGCCAGCAGCGGGTGGGTGGCCAAAGCCCGGTTGATCTCGGCGCATTCGAATCCGCCGAGTGAGCTGCCGGTGTTCATCTCCAGCAGCGCGAAGCCGGTTTCGGTGCGGTAGAGGTCGGCGCGCGCCATCAGCGGTGGCTTGTCGCGCGGAGCGCGCTCGACGATCGCGTTCTGGAATTCGGAGATCCCGAGCATCCGGCCGTATTCGCCGCGGTTGCCGTGGAATCGGCGCTGGGGCAGCGTGACCAGCAGGTCGTAGACATCATTGAGCTGCTCCCCCAGCAGGGCGCTGTCCTCGGCGCTGAGAAAGAGCGGGTTCGGCATCAGCCGGCCGTGAAAGTCGCTCAACTCGGGAATGCCATTGGCCACCGCGGTCAACTCGGCCCCGTCGATTCCCTCCCGGATGACCCGGTCCAGATACTCGACAGCCAGGAGATCGCCGCTTTGCTGGTACGTGTCACCGGACGCCGTCGCCATAGCAAACATAGTAGTAGTGCAACGAACGGCACCTGGTCGATGGGCCGTCGTCAGACACCGGACTTACCGGCCGTCGTCAGACACCAGCCTTACCTGCCATCGTCAGGTAGCAGGCTTACATATCAAGGACGATCTCGCTCTCGGGGCGGGCGCAGCAAAGGAGAACCGTCCCGTCGGCTGGCGCCTCCAACGGCTCGAGGACGTAGTTGACCTCGCCGGCGAGCAGCGGCGTGACGCAGGTGTGGCAGACGCCGGTGCGGCAGGAATACCTGGTGGGAACGTCACACGCATCTGCCAGCTCGAGCAGCGAGCCGTGCCGGTCGGCCCACCGCACGGTGAGAGCACTGCGGGCAAAGGTGATCGCGAACCCGCTGCCGGCTGCTCCGGCCGGCTGGTGCGGTGCCGGCCGGGTGAGGTCGGTGACTCCGGGGTTGATCGCGGCCAGCGCGCTGAAGAACTCGGTGTGCACGCGACCCAGCGGCAGGCCGAGTTCGCCGAGGATGGTGCGCAGGTCGTCCATGAACGGACCCGGCCCGCACAGGTAGGCGGTGGCGTCGGACGGCAGGCCCAGCCCGGCGAGTGCGGCGAGGGTCGGCCGGCCGTGCAGCACCGGCACCGGCGGTGGCGGGCCGTTCCCGGGCGAGGTGTAGAAGATCCGTTCGTGGGCGCGGGGCAGCCCTTGCAGGAGCCGGTGTGCCTCGTCGGCGAAGGCATGCTGGGACGCGTCGCGGGTGGTGTGGATCCACCACACGCTCGCGGCTGCTGTGCGCGGCGGCGAGCTGTTGGAGCATGGCCAGCACCGGGGTGACGCCGATGCCGGCCGAGACGAGCAGCAGCGGGCTGTCGTCGTCGGTGAGCACGAACTCGCCGCGGGGAGCGGCGGCGTCGATCAGCGACCCGGGTCGTAGCTGGGAGTGCAGGTAGCCGGCTGACGACGCCCAGCGGTTCGCGCTTGACGCTGATCCGGTAGGTGTCGGCGGCCGGGCTCGAGGACAGTGAATAGCTGCGCACCGGCGGCGGATCTGCCGGCCGTGCGCAGGGTGATGTACTGGCCGGCCTTCGGTTTCGGCAGCGGGCTGCCGTCTGCCGCAGCCAGGTACACCGAGGTGACCGTCGAGCTCTCGGCGACCAGTTCGACCACGCGCAGCTGCCGGAACCCGGCCCAGCCCGGCTCGGCGTCAGCCGCAGCGCCGACCGCGATCCCCCGCTCGGCGGCGTCGAGCAGTTCGCGCAGGGACTGTTGCCAGCCGGGGCTGAGCGCGGGGATATCGACGGCGAGGCGGAGCTGGGAGACGTCACGTCCCGGCAGGTACAGCAGCGCGTCGATGTCCGCGACGCTCAACCCGTGCCGCCCGGCCCGGGTCCGCACGATCTCGTCGCCGGCCCGTACCTGCCCCTCGGCGATGACCCGGAGGTAGAAGCCCGGACGGCGGTGGGAGACGAGCAGCGCCGGCAGCTGGGGTTGACCCATCCGCATGCCGACCCGGAAGCAGGTGACGCGGGGCTGGGTGACTTCGAACTCGGCCTCGCCGATGCGGTAACGGTCGCCGATGCAGACCTCGTCGTCGGCGAGGCCGTCGACGGTGAAGTTCTCGCCGAACTGGCCGTACTCGAAATCCTCGCGTCCGAAGTGGTCCTGCCAGTGCCGGTAGGAGTCGAGCTGGTAGACCAGCACGGCGCGCTGCTCGCCGCCGTGCCCGGCCAGGTCGCCCTGGCCGTCACCGTCGAGGTTGAGCCGCCGCACCATCCGCGGCCCCTCGACGGGGCTCTTCCAGACGCCGGTGTACACCGTGCGGCCCTGCCAGTCGACGTCCTTCGGCAGGCCCACGTTCACCGACACCAGGCTCGCCATGGCGTGGCCCCCTCCCCGCGACCCGATCAGCGTTTCGCTTCCGGCGGCCGCTGGCAAGTGTGAACCCACCTATCGTGGCTGGATGGGCGAGGACAGCTGGGCCGGGTTGGCCGATCGGTTGCCGATGAGGCATACGCCTCGGTGAAGGGTTACGTGCGCACCTACGTGATGCATCAGCACCTGCTGGAGCACCTGCCACCGCCGCCGGCGAGCGTGCTCGACGTCGGCGGCGGTGCCGGCCACCAGTCGTTCCCGCTGGCCGAGGCCGGCTACGAGCTGACCCTGCCGGATCCGTCCACGGCGATGCGGACGCAGGCAACCGCGCTGAGTTGAGAAGCCTTGCGAGAATGCCGGTATGGCCTACACGATCCCGCTGGACCCGGACGAGCTGCTGACCACCACCCGGACGGTGCGCAAGCGGCTGGATCTGAGCAGGCCGGTGCCGCCCGAGCTGATCCGGGACTGCCTGCAGGTGGCGCTGCAGGCCCCGTCCGGCTCGAACCGGCAGGGCTGGCAGTGGATCGTGGTAACCGATGCCAGCCAGCGGCGCGCCATCGGGGAGCTCTACCGCCGGGCGACCGAGCGGTATTTGGCCTCGCCGCACTCGGCCGGCAGGCTGTTCGCCGACGACCCGGCCCGGTCGCCGGTGCAGCAGCGGGTGGGTAGCAGCGTGGCCTACCTGGCCGAGCGGATGGCCGAGGTGCCGGTGCTGGTGCTGCCGTGCATCGAGGCCGGCCCGCTGGGCGCCGGCAACCAGGCGGGGCTGTGGGGTTCGCTGCTGCCGGCCGCGTGGAGCTTCATGCTGGCCGCCCGGGCCCGTGGCCTGGGCACGGCCTGGACCACCCTGCACCTGACCTACGAACGCGAGGTGGCCGCCGTGCTGGAGCTGCCGGACGGCCTGCACCAGGGCGTGCTGATCCCGACCGCGTACTACACCGGCACCGACTTCGCACCGGCTGCCCGCCAGCCGCTGGATGAGGTCCTGCACTGGGATCGCTGGTGAATCCCGCGGCGACCGGCGCACTGCCGGGCCGGCGATGACCGGCCAGGCGACCTTGCGCAGCCGGCGGCTGCACCTGCTGCCGCTGGCCGAGGAACACCTGGAATACGAGGTGGAACTGGATTCCGACCCCGCGGTGATGCGCTACCTCGGCAACGGCACCGCGCGGAGCCCGGAGGAGGTGGCGCACTACCACCGGCGTCGACTGGACCGGGCGAGCCAGGCCGCCGGCTTCGGCTTCTGGGTGGGCTTCGCCGAGGAGCGGTTCGTCGGCTGGTGGATCCTGGAGCGGCCGGACCGCCCGGACCAGGGGCCGGTCGAGGGCCAGGCGGCGCTCGGCTACCGGCTGCTGCGCCGCTACTGGCGGCAGGGCCTGGCCAGCGAGGGTGCCCGGGAACTGCTCAGGCACGGCTTCGCCGACCTCGGGCTGCACCGGATCTTCGCTGAGACGATGGCGGTGAACGAGGCGTCCCGGGCCACCATGGCCAGCATCGGCATGCGGTACGTGCGCACGTTCACCGCCGATTGGGAGGAGCCGATCGCCGGCTCCGAGCACGGCGAGGTGGAGTACGCGATCACCCGGCAGGAGTGGCTGGCCCAGCAGCGCTGAGCAGCGCTGAGCAGCCCTGACCAGCCCGGCAGCGCCGGCGTAACCCAGGGCATACTCGGTGGCGATGCCCGTCGAGATTGTCTTCGAGACCCATTCCTGGAGCACCGACAACGACCGCGGGGTGGCTACCGGCTGGCTGCCCGGCGAGCTGTCCGAACGCGGCCGGGCGCTGGCGGCTGAACTCGGCGAGCGCCGGCGCGACACCGGCCTGGCCGCGGTGTTCTGCTCCGACCTGCGCCGCGCCGCGCAGACCGCGCAGGTCGCCTTCGGCTCCACCGACCTGCCGATCCTGCTCGACTGGCGGCTGCGCGAGTGCGACTACGGCCGGTTGAACGGCGCGCCGGCGAGCGTCGTGCACGCCAACCGGCTCGATCACCTAGACCGGCCGTTTCCCTGCGGCGAGAGCTGGCAGCAGGCGATCGATCGGGTCGGCGGCTTCCTGCACGACCTGCCGGGACGCTGGGACGGCCAGCGGGTCCTGGTCATCGGCCACGTGGCGACCCGGTGGGCGCTGGATCACTTCCTCGACGGCACACCGCTCAGCGAGCTGGCCGGCGCCGAGTTCGACTGGCGGGAGGGTTGGCACTACCGCCTTGCCGACCCACCATGAGCCTGTTCAGGCGTAGTGGGCTCGGGCATGCCGGGCCCGCACCAGCCCGAGCCCGGCGACCCGGGCCCGGCGGCGCAGCGGCACCGATGCCCGGCGCGCGAAGACGTTGCAGTCGGCCTGCTCGATCCGGGCCAGGATGTCGCGGTACAGGGTGAGCGCGGTGCGCAGGCAGTCCCGCGAGGTGGGGTGCACCAGCTCGATACCCGGTTCGGCCGAGCGGTAGAGCGAGCGGGCTCGCTCGATCTCGAACCTGACCAATCGGCGGATCGGCTCATCGACCGTCCCGCTGGCGCGGGCTGCCCGCAGCCGCTGAGGCTCCACCCCGAACTGCTGCAGCGATTCCAGCGGCAGGTAGATCCGGCCCCGGTCCAGATCCTCGCCGATGTCGCGGATGAAGTTGGTCAGCTGGAACGCCAGGCCCAGGTCGATCGCCCGCCGGCGCAGCTCCGGCACCGGCACGTCCGGGCTGGCCTGGCCAAGAATAGGCAGCATCTGCAAGCCGATCACCGCTGCCGAGCCCCACATGTAGCCGGCCAGGTCGGCGTAGCGCTGGTAGCTGGTGACCACCAGGTCCGCCCGCATCGAGTGCAGGAAGTCGGCGAAGTAGCTGCGCGGCAACTGCCAGGTCTCGATGGTGTGCAGCAGTGCCCGGCAGATCGGGTCGGCCGACCAGCCCCGGTCCAGGTCGGCCAGCACGCCGGCACTCCACCGGGCGAACCGGTCGGCCCGCTGCTCGGCCCCGATCGCCGGATCCAGATCGTCCACGATGTCGTCGGCGTAGCGGGCGAAGCCGTACAGCGCGTGCACGTGCGGGCGCTTGGCCGGTGGCAGCAGCAGCGACGCCAGGTAGTAGGTGCGTCCGTGCTGGGCGTTCAGCCGGCGGGCATGCAGGTAGGCCGAGCGCAGGCCGGGCTCGGTGATGCCGGCCGCGGCCAGTTCAAGGCGGGCCATCCGACCCATCAGTCGTCCTTCTTCGGTTGCGCCTTGGGCAGCGGGCCGATCCCGTCCCGGACGGTCGCGAACAACTGGTCGGCCATCGGCTCCAACTCCTTCAGCGCCGCCGCGGTGCTGCGCCCGTCCCGCAGCAGTTCGCGCAGCCGGCCGGCCACGATGTGCTCCACGGTCAGGTACTGGGCGGCCGCGAGTTGGGCGACCGCCGACGGCTGCGGCTCGCCGAGCGCGTCGGCCAGCGCCCGGCCCAGCACCTGCCGCCGGTACAGCTGGATCTCCTGCTCCCGCCGCTGCAACGCCTGGCTGTGCTCGATCGCGTCGTGGAACTGGGCCACTTCCTGGTAGTCCACCTCGGTCCGGCCGCCCATCAGCTGGTAGTTGAGGTGGCCCTGCAGCGCCTGCAGCACCGAGGCACCCGCCGGGCAGTTCCAGACCGCCTCCACCAGGTCCGCGGCCAGCGGTTCCACCTCGTCGAAGAACAGGTCTTCCTTGGTGTCGAAGTAGTTGAACACCGTCGCGACCGACACCCCGGCCCGGGCGGCCACCTCGGCGACGGTCACCTCGTCGAAGCCACGCTTGAAGAACAGGTCCATGGCCGCGTCGTTGATCGACTCGCGGGTGCGCAGCTTGCGCTCGGCCCGACGTCCCCTGCGCTCAGTCACCGGCACCGCCGCGCTCGGCCTTGGACAGGATGCGTTCGGCGGCCAGCTTGCCCGACAGCAGCACCATCGGAACCCCCACTCCGGGTTGGCTGTTCGAGCCGCAGAACACCAGGTTCTCCACCCTCCGGTCCAGCGTCGGGAATCGGAACGGCCCGGACTGGCCGAAGGTGTGCGCGGCCGCGAACGGCGCGCCGGCGGCCAGCCCTTGGGCCTGCCAGTCGTCCGGGGTGACGGTGACCTCGACCTGCAGGTGGTCGGCGAAATCGGTCAGTCCGCGTGCGTGCAGGCAACCGTGGATCTCCTCCCGGTAGGCGTCGGTGATCCGTGGCCAGTCCAGCGCCGCCTGCGTGTTCGGGGTCGGGAACAACACGTAGTAGCTGTGCCCGCCGGCCGGTGCCAGATCCGGGTCGGTCCGGCTCGGATTGCTTACCAGGAACGACGGATCGCTCATCAGCCGGCCCCGGTCGATGATCTCGGTGAAGGTGGATCGCCACGCCTGTCCGAAGAAGATCGTGTGGTGCGCCAGCTCCGGGTACCCGCGGCTGGAACCGGCGTGCAACAGCAGGCAGGACGGTGAATAACGCAGCCGGTCCAGCCGGCGCGGGGCATGGCTGGGTTCAAGCAGCTCCCGGTACGCGGTGGGCAGGTCGGCGTTGACCACCACCACGTCGGCCGGGATCCGCTCGCCGTCGGCGGTGTGCACCGCCCGGGCCCGGCCGCCGGACACCTCGATCCGGGTGGCCCGGGTGCCGTAGCGGAACTCCGCTCCGTGATCGGCTGCCGCGCCGGCCAGCGCCCGGGGCAGCGCGTGCATGCCGCCGCGCGGGAAGTACACCCCGGCCACGGTGTCCATGTAGGCGATCACCGCGTAGATGGCCAGCGCGTCCTGCGGGGCCAGGCCGGCGTACATGGCCTGGAAGGAGAAGATCCGGCGCAGCCGCTCGTCGGTCAGGTACTGCCCGATCTTGGGCGCCAGCCGGCGCATCCCGCCGAGGGCCAGCAGCCGCAGCCCGGCAGTGCCCACCAGCTGGATCGGCGAGTCGAGGTTGCGGTCGATGAAGTTGCGCTGCTCCAGCTGGTACAGCCGGCGCAGGAAGTCGACCAGTCGCCGGTAGCCGGCGGCGTCGGCCGCCGATGCCACCCGGGCGATCTCCTGCTCCATCCGGTCGGGATCGGTGTGCACGTCGATGCTGGAGCCGTCGGCGAAGTTGGCACGGTAGGCCGGCGACAGCGGCAGCAGCTCCAACCGGTCGGTGAGCCGCTCGCCCACCCAGGACAGCGCCTGGTCGATCAGCTCCGGCATGGTGAGCACGGTCGGGCCGGTGTCGAAGCTGTAGCCGTGGCTGCGCAGCACGCCGGCCCGCCCGCCCGGCTCGTCCGCCCGTTCCAGCACGGTCACCCGCCGGCCGGCGCCGGTCAGCCGCAGCGCAGCGGCCAGGCCGCCCAGGCCCGCTCCGATGATCACGATGTCGTCGGTACGGCCGGGCACCATCCGCGGATACCGCATCCGACCGCCTTCGCCTCCTCCGAGGCGGACTCCGCACCCGGAAAAATTTTTAGAGTTGCTCTAGGTTCCAATGTTAGAGTGGCTCTAACTTAAGTCAAGCCGCAGCCACCCGGCAACAGTGGGGGTGCACCGGCCCGCCAAGCCACGGCAGGACCAGCGGCTGGGAAGCGGGTGGGGTGAACGCGATCGCTCATTCCGAACGGGTCGGATCGCTGGCCGAGCCGGACGGCTGGCAGCACTGCGGTGCACTGCGCGAGCCGTTGGAACGCCGGTTGACCGAGGTGCTGGCCGGGCTGTCGCCCACTTCGGTGTTCGCGGCCGGGACCGGTGCGCCCGCGCCGCTCGGTGAGCCGCTCAGCCGGATCGTCTCGGCCGGCGGCAAGAGGCTGCGGGCCGCGCTCACGCTGACCGTGGCACGCGTGCTCGCTCCGGACTCCGGATCGCCGTGGGAGCCGGGAGCGCAGCCGGACGCGGCCGCCGGCCCGGCTGGCTGGCAGTCCAGGGCGCTGGAGCTCGCCGCCGCCGCCGAGCTGCTGCACGCCGCGACGCTGGTCCACGACGACCTGATCGACGACGCTCCGCTGCGCCGCGGCGTGCCCACCATCCACGCCCGCGAAGGCGGACCGGCTGCCGTGATCGGCGGTGACCTGCTGATCGCGGCCGCCTCGATGCTGGCCAGCGGCGTCAGCCAGCGGGCCGGGCAGGTGCTCGCCGAGACCCTGCTGCAACTGTGCCGGGGCGAGGCGCTGGAAGGTTCGCTGCGGTTCAATCCGGCCGCCGGGCCGGAGGAACTGCTGGAAGTGGTGACGCTGAAGACCGGCAGCCTGATGCGCGCCGCCTGCCTGCTCGGCGCCGAGGCGGCCGGTGCCGGTCCGTCGGCCAGCGAGTCGCTCGGCCGGTTCGGCATGGAGTTCGGCATCGTGCTGCAACTGGTGGACGACCTGCTCGACATCGTCTCCACGCCGGAGCTGGCCGGCAAGCCCGTCGGCGTCAACTTCCCGGCCGGCGTGCCCACCCTGCCGGCGGCGTTCGCGATGCAGCTGCGCCCGGAGCTGCGCGGCATGTTCTCCGCCGCGCCGACCGACCGGGCGCGGGCGATCGCGCTGTTGCGTTCCCCGGACGCCGTGCGTGCGGTGATCGACGTGGCGTCCGGGCATGCCGAACGTGCCGCCGAGGCGCTGGCACCGCTGCCGGCGGCCGGCCGGCTGGCGGAGTGGCCCGGGAACTACCTGCGCCAGCAGCTCAGCTCCCGCAGCGACCCGGAACTCGGCTACCTGCTGCGGCCGGCCGTACTGGCCTCATGACCGATCGGCGCGGTGCGCTCACCGCGCGAGCCCTGTACCTAGGCTTCGGCCAGCTGGTCCGGGGCAGCCTGCGTGGCGTGTGGCTGCGCGGTGAGCTGCCGCCGTCCCCGCTGGTCTGGACGGCCAACCACCACAGCTGGTGGGACGGCTTCCTGGCCGCGGTTGTGCTGGAGGCCGAGCACCGGCCGGCCGCGATGCTGATGGACGGCGCCAACCTGGACGACTTCGGCTTCCTGCGTCCGCTCGGCGTGCTGCCGGCCGGCCAGATCCGGCAGGCGCTGCAGGCGCTACGCGAGGGACGGGCGCTGGTGGTGTTCCCGGAGGCCGAGCTGCGCCCGCCAGGCCCGCTCGGCCCACTCGCGCCGGGAGCCGGCTGGCTGGCCCGACAGGCGCCAGCCGCCCTGGTGCCGGTCGCGGTGCGGGTGATCAGCCGGGCACACCAGCACAGCGAGGCCTATCTCGACGTTGGGCCGGCCGTCGAGCCTGACCGGCTGGCCGCGGTGCTCGGCCGGCAGCTGGCCGGCCTGGACGCCGAACTCGCCCGCACCCCGCCGCGGGATCCGCCGGACGGCTTCCGGCTGCTGATCGCCGGGCGGCGCAGCTGGGACGAGCGGATCGGCGCCTGGCACGAGCGGCTGGCCCGGCGCGGCGGCCCGGCCGGCCGGCGGCTGCGATGAGCATGCTGCGCCGGCTGGTGCTGGCTTTCCTGCTGGGCAAGCTGCTGTCGCTGGCGGTCAACTTGGTGCAGTTCCCGGTGCTGAAGGCCCGGCCCACCCACCATCCCGGCGAACCTCCCGACGACGAATCGGTGTCTCTGCTGGTGCCGATGCGCGACGAGTTCGGCCGGCTGCCCGACTACCTGCCGTCGCTGGCTGCCCAGGACGGGGTGGCCGAGCTGCTGGTGCTCGATGACTGCTCCACCGACGGCTCGGCGGAGTTGGCCCGCCGGCTGCTGGCCGGCGTGCCGCATGCCCGGGTGATCGAGGGCGAGCCCGTTCCGGCCGGCTGGGTGGGCAAGAGCTGGGCCTGCCACCAGCTGGGCCAGCGCGCCGCCGGAGGACTGCTGGTGTTCTGCGATGCCGATGTGGAACTGGCGCCCGGAGCGGTGCGCGCGGTGGCCGCCGAGCGGCAGCGCCAGCGTGCCGAGGTGTTCTCGGTGTTTCCCCGCCAGCGCACGGCAAGCCTGGGCGAGCGGCTGATCGTGCCGCTGGTGGACGACGTGCTGCTGTGCTTCCTGCCGTTCGGTTTGCTGTCGGCCGACGTGCCCGCCGCCGCGACGGCCAGCGGCGCCCTGCTGGCCTTCACCCGCGACGGCTACCACCGGCTCGGCGGCTTCGCCTCGGTGCGCTCGGAGATCGTGGAGGACGTCGCTCTCGCCCGGCGGGCGCGCGCGAACGGGCTGAAGCTGGGGCTGGCACTGGGCGGCTCGCTGATCGGCACCCGGATGTACGGCAACTATCCGGAGGTGGTGCGCGGCTTCGGCCGGGGCCTGCTGCCGGTGCTCGGCGGGTCGCGCTCGGCGCTGCTGGCGGCGGCTGGCTGGCACCTGCTCTGCTACACGCTGCCGGTGCTTGCCGCCGCTGCCGGCCATCGGCGCTGGCGGCTGCCGCTGCTGCTCGGCCTCGCCGAGCGGCTGCTCGTCCAACTCAAGGCAAACCCGACCCGGGCCTGGGAGGCGCTGCTCACCCCGCTGTGCCCGGTGGCCTTCCTGCCGGTGGCCGCCCAGGCCGTGCGTCGCGAACAGCGGTGGAAGGGCCGCAGCTATCCGGTGGCCGGCCCATGACCGCGGTCGGGATGGCGCCGGCCCCGCGCCGTGACCGGGCGGTGGGGCATCTGGGCCGCTGGGGACGGGAACCGCTGGCCCTGCTGGAGGAGGGCAGCAAGCTCGGGCCGGTGTTCGCGCTGCGGCTCTGGCGACCGGCGATCGTTGGCTACTCACCGGACTGGAACCGGTTCGTGCTCAAGGATCTCGAGACGTTCCGCAGCCGGGGCAGCATGAGCGGACTGTCGCCGCACCTGGCGGCCGGCGTCGTGCAGACCGACGGGCCGGCGCACGCCGAACGGCGGGCGGAGCTGCGCGCCGCGTTCACCCGGTCCGCGGTCGAGCGGCTGCGGCCGCGGATCGCTGCCGCGGTCAGCCGACGGCTGCCTGCCGCCGAGTTCGAGGCGGTGGGATGGTCGGCCGCCGTGGTGCGCGACGTCCTCTCGGCGGCGTTCTTCGCCGACCTGCTGCCGGCCGACCTGCTCGCCGCCTTCCTGCGCCCGCTGGACCTGCCGCTGCCGTGGCCGTTCCTGCGCCGGCCCCTGCTGTTCGGACGGATGACCCGCGCCATCGAGGCGGTGCTGCCGCAGTTGCCGCCCGACACCCTGGGCGCCGCCTTCGCCGGGCTGTCCGGCGGCGCCGCCGAGTTGCGGGTCGCGGTCAGCGCCGGCTACGACACCACCGCCCACACGTTGGCCTGGCTGCTCCATCACGTCGCCGGCCGTCCGGAGCTGCTGTCGGCCGACGGCCGGCCGGGTGCCATCGACGAGGTACTGCGGCTGTATCCGGCCGGCTGGCTCGGCAGCCGGCGCTGCGCCCGGGACACCGAGTTCGACGGCATTCCCATCCGGCGGGGCTGCCTGGTCCTCTACAGCCCCTACCTGACCCACCGCGATCCGGGGTTGTGGCCGGATCCGCTGGCGTTCCGGCCGGAGCGGTTCCGGCACGAGCCGGTGCCGGGCTGGGGCTTCGTGCCGTTCGCGGCCGGCCCGCGCACCTGCCTGGGGAGCTGGTTCGCCCGCCTGGTGCTGGACACGGTGCTGGCGGCCTTCGCCGAGGCCGGAACCCTCAGCTCCGCTGGTGGCGACCCCACCCCGCGCGCCGGGATCACGCTGACCCCCACCGGGCCGTTGCCGCTGCGGTTGGCAGGTGGCCGATGCGGCACCTGACCTATCTGGCGCTGCTGGCCGGTTGCCTGCTGCTCACCGTGCCGCTCGACCGCGTCTACCGGGCCGGGGTGTTCCGCCGGCCGAAGCTGTTGGCGCTGGCTATCGCGCCCGGCCTGCTGCTGTTCGGCGGCTGGGATCTCTACGCGATCGACCACGGGCACTGGAGCTACGACCCGGCCTGGATGACCGGGGTGATGCTGCCCGGGCGGCTGCCGCTGGAGGAGGCGCTGTTCTTCGTGGTGGTGCCGCTGGCCGCCATCCTCACCTACCAGTGCGTGCGGCTGGGTTGCCAGCGCCGGACGGCCGAGGCCGATGACTCGACAAAGGAACCGGCCGAGGCGGGGCGGGCGGACCGATGACCTACACCGCCCTGGCCGGGACGGCGGTGCTGTTCGCCGCCCTGGTGGACCTCGCGCTGCTGCGCACCCGGCTGCTGCGGACCCGGGCGTTCTGGTTGGCCTACGCGATCCTGCTGTGCTTCCAGCTGCTGGTGAACGGCACCCTGACCGGCCTGGCGGTGGTGCGCTACAACCCGCACGACATCCTCGGGCCGCGGGTCGCGAACGCTCCGGTGGAGGATCTGGCCTTCGGCTTCGCGCTGATCCTGCTCACCCTGTCGCCGTGGGCGCGGCTCACCGCCCGGCGGTCTCGCTCCTGAGGTGAGCACCGGCGCTCGGCGGCGGCGGTTAGCTCACCCGGCCGAGCGCGGCCGAGCGCGAGCGAGCGCGGGCCGCGCCGATGCCGGTTAGATCGGCCGAGTGCCCGGCCGATGCCGGTTAGATCGCCCGGCCGAGTGCCCAGCCGAGCGCCGCCGCGCCGATGCCGGCCAGCAGGGTCAGCACCACGTTCAGCGCCGCCTGCCGGCGGGCGCCGGCGGCGGACAGGCGCACGGTCTCGTAGCTGAACGCCGAGTAGGTCGAGAGCGTGCCGCAGAATCCGGTGCCGAGCAGTGCCGCCAGCCACGGATCGAGCCGAGCTCCGGCCAGCACGCCGAGGGCCAGCGAGGCGAACACGTTCACCGCCAGTGTTCCCCAGGGAAACGTGCCGGGATGCCGGGATCGCACGGCGCGCTCGGCGAGATGCCGGGCCGGCGCACCCAGGCCGGCGCCGAGCGCGATCAGCAGCACGGTCACCGGTGATCGCCCTCCGCGGCCAGCGGCTGGCCGCCGAGCCGGCTCGCCGGCCGATCCGGTGTCACCCGGCCGGCCAGCGTGATACCCAGCCAGACCGCCGCGATGCAGCCCAGCACGGTGGCCAGCAGGTACCCGATCGCCGACAGCGCGCGGTGCGCCAGCAGCAGTTGCTGGACGTCCACCGCGAAGGTCGAGTACGTCGTGTAGCCGCCCAGCACGCCCGTGCCCAGGAACGGTCTCAGTAGCGCGGGCGCCGGCATCCGCAGCAGCAGCGCCATCAGCACGCCGAGCAGCAAGCTGCCAGTCAGGTTGACCAGCAACGTCGAGGCCGGAAACTGGCCGCCCCGGTAGGGCAGCGCCAGGTTGAGCCCGTACCGGGCCTCGGCCCCGAGGATGCCGCCGACCGCGATCACCGCGACCAGTCGGCCGGATCCGGATGCGGGCATGCTCCTACCTCCACCGTGCGAGGTAGGGACTGTTGGCGGCCGGGTGCCGCGGTTGTCGGCGAGCCCCACCGCCATCCGCGATCAGGTTAGCGTGCCCGCCGGGCGGCCGCAGCCGGCCGATCCGGTCGGGACTACTCCTCTTCCTGCTCGGCTGCCCAGTCCAGCAGCACCCGGTCGCCGTGCTCCTCGCTGCGCCAGGAGATCAGCGAATCGGCCTGTCGTGCCGCGTGTGCCGAGGCATGCCCAGCCCAGAGCTGACACCGGAGTCCGGCCCAGTGATGGTCACATTGGGTAGGCATCGCAGAGAAACCTAACGAGCATCCGCATCGGCGGTTAGGGACCTTGGTCACCAATTGCCGCAGCTGCCCCAGATGCCTCAGGTGCCTCAGGCGAGGTCGCGCAGCGCCTCGGCAAGCGGGCCGAGCGCCGCGGGCGTGTGCGGCGGCCGGAGTTGGAAAACGGCCAGGTCGAGCCCCTGCTCGCCCAGCGCCAGGGCTGAGGAGATGGCCGGTTCGACCTCGCCGTTCGGCCCGAGCGCGACGTGGCTGGACAGGGTGATCTCGCCAGGGTCCCGGCCGATCTCGGCGCAGTGCGCGTACAGCACGTCCCGCTTGTGCGCGAACTCCTCCGGGCTGCCGCCGACGAAGTTCCAGTGCTGGGCGTAGCGAGCGGTGGTGCGCAGCGTCCGCTTCTCGCCGCTGCCGCCGATGCAGATCGGCGGGTGCGGGCGCTGCGGCCCCTTCGGCTCGTTGCGTGCCTCGCGCAACTGGTAGTAGCGGCCGTCGAACGTGGTGGTCTCCTGCGACAGCAGGCCGACCAGCACCTGGCAGGCCTCCTCGAAGCGGTCGCTGCGCTCGGCCGGGGTGCCGAGCGGCAGGCCGTAGGCGCCTGACTCCTCCTCGTTCCAGCCGGCTCCGATACCCAGCTCCAGCCGTCCGCCGGAGACGATGTCCACGGCCGCGGCCATGTTCGCCAGCACCGCCGGGTGCCGGTAGTGGATGCCGGTCACCATGATGCCGAGCCGCAACCGTCGGGTCGCCTGGGCCAGCGCGGCCAGCGTGGTCCAGCCCTCCAGGCACGGGCCGCTCGAGTCGGAAAAGATCGGGTAGAAGTGGTCGAAGCTCCAGCCGGACTCGAACACCTCGATCTGATCCGCCTCCTGCCAGACGGCCAGCATGTCCGACCAGGTGGTGTGCTGCGGTGCGGTTTTGAAGGCGAAGCGCATGATCGAACAGTAGCGCCGCGGCCTGGGCGATCCGCTATCGAGCAGCGTCGCCGCCGCGTTGAACCGCTCAGTGCCGGGCGCGGCTGGTCGAGGAGTACGCCGGATGCGGTGAGTGCGGCTGTTGCCGCTCGGCAAGGGTCGCCAGCAGGTGACCGAGCTGGCTACGTTGCTCCTCGGACAGGCCTTCGGTGATCTCCAGCTCGTGCGCGTCCGACAGCGCCGCCAGGTCGGTCATCAGGGCCTCGCCCTGCTCGGTCAGGTAGAGCGCGTAGAGCCGCCGGTCGCCGGGATTGCGCCGCCGCTGCAGCAGCCCGCGACGTTCCAGGTCGTCGATGAAGGCAACCACCCGGCTCGGCAGCAGGCCCAGCTGTTCGCTCAGCGCCTGCTGGCTGCGGCCGGGCTCACCGGCGATCGCCCTCAGTATTCCGGCCTGCGGCGGCGTCAGTTCCAGTTCGGCGATGCGGGCGGTGTACCGCTCGGCGGCGTAATGACCGAGCTGGGCAAGGAGGAAGGCGATGTCGAGCCTCGGGATATCGGGCATTACGGACATTGAATTCATGGTATCAGCGGTTAACGTCATGTTTGGCTGCTCCGACTTCGACTCGGGGCGCTCGGCGTTGGCCTGGCGATGCGGCTCCGGACGGTCGCTGTCGGCGACGCCATTACCCGCGCGTTCGAACATAGGTTCGATTGTATAGGCCCAAAACGGTGGTGTCTACATAGGATTCTGGCGGTTGACAAGCCGACACGCGGAACATCCAGCGAGAAAAAATCGCGCGCGCCGAGCAACCAATGGCGCCGCGGCGCCTACCGGCTCATACCGCAGGGGTGCACCCGCCCCATCTCCGGCCGGCCTGTTCGGCCACCCGGCGATGGTTCGACCGTCCGGCGTTGATCCGGCCGCGCGCAGGCCTAGCAGACCCGATGCAGCCAGCCGTGCTTGTCCGGAACCCGGCCGTACTGGACGTCCAGTAGGTGCTCGCGGATCGCCAGCGTCTGCTTGCCCGGCTCACCGGAGCCGATGGTGACCTCGTAACCCTCGCCCCGGAAACCGATGATCGGCGTGATCACCGCCGCCGTGCCGGCCGCGAAGACCTCGGTGATGGTGCCGTCCTGGGCGCCGGTGCGCAGCTCGTCGATGCTGATCCGCCGCTCCACCGGGGTGAGGCCGTGCTCGGCGGCCAGCGCCAGCAGGCTGGCCCGGGTGACACCCTCCAGGATGGTGCCGAGGCCGGGGGTGAGCAGTTCGCCGTTGCTGGTGACCAGCATCAGGTTCATCGTGCCGGATTCCTCCAGCCACCGGTGCTCCATGCCGTCGAGGTAGAGCGCCTGGTCGCAGCCGTGCTCCTGCGCCTCCAGGTGCGCGGCCAGCCCACCCGCGTAGTTGCCGCCGCACTTGGCCGAGCCGGTGCCGCCCGGTGCCGCCCGGGTGTAGGTGGTGCTGACCCACAGGGTCACGCCGGTGATGCCGCTGGTGAAGTAGGAGCCGGCCGGCCCACCGATCACCGAGTAGGTCACCTCGGCTGCCGGGCGGACGCCCAGGAAGGCCTCCGCCGCGAACATGAACGGCCGCAGGTAGAGGCTGCGCTCGGCACCCTCGACGTACTCGGGCACCCAGTCGCGATCGATGCGCACCAACTCGACCAGGCTGGACAGGAAGCTCTCCTCGTCCAGCTCCGGCAGCGCCAGCCGGCGGGCCGAGCGGGCGAACCGGGCGGCGTTGGCCCGGGGCCGGAACAGCCAGATGCTGTCGTCGGCATGCCGGTAGGCCTTGAGCCCTTCGAAGATCTCCTGGCCGTAGTGCAGCACGGCCGCCGAGGGGTGCATCGAGAACGGCGCCAGCGGGACGACCCGGTGGCCGGTCCAACCGTCGGTAGCCGTCCAATCCGCCACGCTCATGTGGTCGGTGAAGTACTTGCCGAAGCCGGGCTCGGCGAGGATCTCCGCGCGCTGGTCGGCAGGCAGCGGGGTGGCGGCGGGCGCAACGGCGAATTGAGGGCTCATGCGCAAATGGTAGACGTTGACCGGCTGGCTGAGGTTGGTTCGCCTAGGCTGGCGGCCGTGATCGATGGCAGGCCGCTGATCGACGTGCACCTGCACGCCGCCCGCCGGGACACGGTCAAACCGCCCTGGCAACAGTGGCTGCCGCCGTTCGCCAGCGCCGCCGTGCAGCCGCTGTACCGACCGGACGGCAGCATCGATCCGGTCCGCTTCGACGATTTCCTGGCCGCCGAGGGCGTGGACATCGCGCTGCTGCTGGCCGAGTACAGCCCGAAGGTGACCGGCATCCAGCCGATCGAGGATCTGTTGCCACTGGCGGCCCAGAATTCACAGCGAATTCGTCTGATCGGCAACGTCAATCCGCACCTGCACTATCCGGTGGTCGATGAGCTGCAGCGCCAACTCGACCTCGGCGCGATCGCGCTGAAGGTGCATCCGGTGCACGCCGGCGCGCCGGTGAACGACCGTGCGCTGTATCCGGCCTACGAGCTGTGCCAGAGCCGCGGCATCCCGGTCGTGGTGCACTGCGGCACCAGCACCTTTCCCGGCGCGCTGAACTCCTTCGCCGACCCGGTGCTGCTGGACGAGCCGCTGCGCGACTTCCCCCGGCTGCAGTTCGTGCTCGCCCACGGCGGTCGCGGCTGGTGGTACGACGCGGCGGCGTTCCTGGCGCTGTCGCGCGACAACGTGTGGATCGAGCTGTCCGGGCTGCCACCGTCCCGGCTGCGGGAGTACTACGCCCGCCAGCACTGGGCCCGGCTGACCCGCCGGATGATCTTCGCCACCGACTGGCCGGCGGTGCCCGGCATCGCCAGCAACGCCCGGGCGGTGGCGGCACTGTGCCCGGACGCCGAGACCGCCGACCTGGTGTTGGCCGGCAACGCCGCCGCCGTGTACAACCTGAAGCCGGCCGCCTGATGCCTGTCTACGCACTCGGCGACATCGCGCCGCGGATCGACCCGGCCGCCTTCGTCCACCCGGACGCCGTCGTGATCGGCGACGTCCGGATCGGCCCGGGCGCCTCCGTCTGGCCGGCCGCGGTGCTGCGCGGCGACGCCGGCTACATCGAGGTCGGCGCGCGCACCTCGATCCAGGACGGCACGGTCGTGCACACCACCGAGCAGTGGCCCACGGTGGTCGGCTCGGACTGCGTGGTCGGGCACAACGCGCACCTGGAAGGCTGCCGGATCGGTAACGGCTGCCTGGTCGGCTCCGGCTCGGTCGTGCTCAACCGGGCGGTGCTGGAGCCGGGCTCCGGGGTGGCCGCGGCCGCGCTGGTACCGGAGGACATGGTGGTGGCCAGCGGGCATATCGCGCTCGGCGTGCCGGCCCGGCAGCGGCCGGCGCCCGAGCTGGCCGGCTGGGTCGCCGAAGGGGCACGGCACTACGTCGAACTGGCCGAACGCTTCCGGACCCAGCTGCGACGGCTCGGATGAGCCGGAGCGGCGCCGAGGATCCGGCTGCGACGGCTCGGAATTCCTCCGGCTCGGCCGCAACGGCTCGGACGGCCCGGGGTGACTCTGGCTCGGCCGCGACGGCTCGGAGCGGCGCCGAGGATCCGGCCGCCGCGACTCGGGCGGGCGCGCTACCACCGCTGGCGCGGCTGCCGGTGTTGTCGGCCACGGTGCTGATGGCGGTGCTGCTGACGGCGTTCAGCGATCGCTACGGCTACCACCGCGACGAGTTGTACTTCCGGATGCTGCCGACCGCCTGGGGCTACGTCAACCAGCCGCCGCTGGCTCCGCTGCTGGCCCACTGGTTCAGCCACCTGTCCGACAGCCCCTGGGCGATCCGGATCCCGGCGACCCTGGCGGCGGCCGGCTCGGTGCCGGTGGTCGTGCTGAACACCCGTGAGCTGGGCGGCGGCCGGCGGGCGCAGACGCTGTCCGCCTGGGGCTACGCCTTCGCCGCCATCCCACTCATCTTCGGCCACCAGCTGCTCACCTCGACGCTGGATCTGCCGGTGTGGCCGGCCGTGCTGCTGTTCATCCTGCGTGCCCGGCTGCGCGACCAGCCGGCCTGGTGGTTAGCGGCCGGTGCGGTGGTCGGGGTCAGCATGTACAACAAGCTGCTCATCGCGGTGCTGCTGGTGGCGCTGGCCATCGGCATCCTGCTGGCCGGTCCGAGGCGGTTGCTCTGGTCGAAATGGGTGCTCGGCGCGGTGCTGCTGGCGCTGCTGATCGGCCTGCCGAACCTGATCTACCAGGCAACCCACTCCTGGCCGCAGCTCTCGGTCGGCCGGGCGCTGAGCAGCGACCACGGCAGCTCGACCCGGATCCTGATGTGGCCGCTGCTGTTCGTCGTGCTCGGACCGCCGCTGGCGCCGATCTGGCTGGCCGGCCTGGTCGGGCTGCTGCGCCGGCCGTCCTGGCGTCCGGTGCGGTTCGTCGGGGTGGCGTTCCCGATGCTGCTGGCGCTGGTCTGCTTCATGGGCGTCCAGTTCTACTACCCGGCCGGCCTGCTCGCGGTGCTCTACGCGGCCGGCTGCGTCCCGGTCGCGGAATGGTTCCGTCGCGGATCGGCCAGGCGGAACTGGGTGGTCGCCGCGGTGGCGGTCAACGCGGCGGTGAGCCTGCTGATCGCGTTGCCGATCATCCCGCTGTCCGTGCTCGGTCGCACGCCGGTGCCCGCCATGAACCAGACCGCACGCGACACCGTCGGCTGGCCCGCCTACGTCGAGGAGGTCGGCGCCGTCTACGCGGGGTTGCCGGCCACCGACCGGAGCCGGGCGGTGATCGTCGCCACCAACTACGGCGAGGCCGGCGCGATCACCCGCTATGGCCGCGGACTCCCGGCCGTGTACAGCGGCCACAACCAGCTCTACCTCCAGGGACGACCGCCGGACGGTGCCACCGTGGCGATCGTGGTCGGCGCCCAGGGACGCAGGGCTGAGCAGTGGTTCGCCGGTTGCCGGATCGAGGGCCGGCTGGACAACCGGGTCGGGGTGGACAACGAGGAGCAGCGGCAGCGGATCGAGGTCTGTCGGGATCCGGTCGGCGGCTGGCAGGCCGTCTGGCCGCGGTTCCACCACCTGGACTGAGTGGCCGGATCCAGGTCGCTACAGCCCCTCGGCCAGCACCCGGTAGAAGTCGTCGAAGTCGCCGCTCGCGCTGAGCATCATGCGTTGGGTCAGCAGCACGGCGCTGAGCTGCCGGCTCGGATCGATGTACGCGGTGGCGCCCGCTCCGCCGTTCCAGCCGAACCGGCCGGCGGCCATCCACGGCTGCCGAGCGGCCAGATCCAGGCCCACGCACAGCCCCCAGGAGGTGTCCGGGCCGGCCAGCCGGGCGACCTCCGGGCGTTGCTCGGGGCTGATGCTCTCGGCCGTCATCAGCCGGACCGAGTCGGCATCGAGCACCCCGGTCCGGCCGCTGAACACGTCCAGGAAGGCGAAGTAGTCCTCGACGGTGGAGACCAGGCCGGCGGCCAGGCTCTCGAACGGCGGCGGCTGGGCGTATCTCCCGTCCGGCCGGTCGAAGACCCGCAGGCCGTCCTCGGCGGGTAGGTACTGGGTGGCCAACCGGCTCGGGTCCTGGGCGAAGAAACCGGTCGAGCCCATCCCGAGCGGGCCGGTTACCCGTTCGGCCAGCAGCGTGCTGACCGGCCGGCCGGCGGCGCGGGCCAGCAGCGGCCCGAGCAGGTCGGCTCCGCAGTGGTAGAGCCAGCTGCTGCCGGGCTGGTGTACCAGCGGCAGCGCGGCGGCTCGGGCCAGGTACTCCTCGGCGTCGAACGGCGGCAGCAGCGGCCCCGGCGCCAGGCGGAACTCGGTGAGCGCCTGCTGGATCGGGCTGGGGGTGAGCACCAGGCCGATCCCGGCGGTGAAGGAGAGCAGGTGCCGCACCAGGATCGGCCGGTCGGCGGGCACGGTGTCGTCCAGCGGACTGGTTGGCGTGCGCAACACCCGCGGCTCGGCCAGCTCCGGCAGCCAGCGGGCGACCGGATCGTCCAGGCCGAGCAGGCCGTCGGCGATCAGGTTCAGCGCCAGCACCCCGCCGACCATCTTGGTCAGCGAGGCGATCCGGAACTGGGTGTCCGGCCGCACCGGGCGCGGGTCGTCCAGCCCGAGCGTGCCGCCGACCCGGAGGCTGACGTCGGTGCCGTGCCGGATCGCTGCGGCGTAACCGGGGAACCGGCCGGCCGCCAGCTGCCGGTCGAGCAGCTGCCAGGCGCCTTGCACCGTCACGGCGCCACTGTAGAGCCGACCACCAGCCGCAGCGAACCGGAGAATTCCGGCTGGCGGCGCAGGTGGCCGTGCCGGCGATCCCACTCGCCGCTGGCCAGGTCGGCTGCCAGCCGGGCCAGTCCTCGCGCGATGACGTCCTGGTCCACGAAGCCCCAGGACGACTGCGAGCGCCGAATCGCCGGGTCTGCGAACGCCTCCGGCCGCCCGTAGTAGGCCTCCAGAAAGCCGTCCGCGCAGTCCAGCGGGATCGGCACCTCGCTGATCGTGCAGTTTCCGAGCGGCCGCGCCAGCCGATCCAGCGGCGGGAACCGGCGGCTCTCGCTGGCGATCAGCTCGGGCAGGTAGTCGGCAAGCCAGAACCGGCCGAGCGCGTCCGGGTCGAAGGTCAGGATCACCACCGGGCCGCGGCTGACCCGGCGCAGCTCGCGCAGTCCGCGATCCAGCTCCGCCCACTGGTGGACGGTGACGGTGGCCATCGCGGCGTCGAAGCTGCCGTCGGCGAACGGCAACCGCTCGGCCACCGCGTCGATCGCCGGCCGGTCCGCGGGCCGCTGCGCGCGCATGGTCGCCGAGGGTTCGACCGCAGTGACCTGACGATCGGTCGGCTCGTAGGAGCCGGCGCCGGCGCCCACGTTGAGCACGGTTCGGGCATCGCCGAGCGCCGCGTGCAGCCGGGCCGCGATGCGGGGGTCGGTGCGCCGCCGCTCGGCATAACCAGCGCCGCCCCGCTCGTAGTCGAAATCACCCGCCGGCATGCGGCCATCCTGGCAGGCCGGCTGTCCGCCTATTCAGCCCGGAGCCCGGCCAGATCAGTCGAGGACGCAGTCCCCGCAGTAGCCGGCGCCGGCCACCCGGTAGCGCAGGCAGCAGCTGCGCCGGCGGAAGGCCGGGCCGAGCCGGCCTCCCTCGCCCGGAATGCCGGCCAGCATGTCGGCCGCGGCCGGGTAGCACGCCGGGCCGAGCAGCACCGCGGCGCCGTTCACCGCCGACGCGATGTTGCCGGCCAGCACCCGATGCGACACCGAGCCGAGCCGGCCGATCGCGGTGGTCAGCTCACTCACCGGGCCACTGCGCACCGCATCGGCCAGCGCGCCGGCCGGCACGCCGGGGTGGCGGGGTTCGGGCAGCGAGAGCGCGAAGGTGCTGTCCAGCGGCGGCTGCCAGCAGCCGCCGCCGAGCTCGAGCAGCACGCCGTGCCGGACCGCGGCAGCCAGCACCGGCGATATCAGCCTGGCCACCAGGCCGAGGTGCGCGATCGATGCGGCCACCCGCCGGTCACAACCCAGGCCGTCCTCGACCTGTCGCAACCGGACGGCCAGCTCGGCCGCGCTCGGCAGCTCGGCCAGCGGTCGCCACGGCGCCGGCGGCCGGACGGCAGCGAGCGAGATCGCGAAGAACGGTCCGAATTCCTCCAGCATGGCCGTCCCATTGTGCCGCCGGCGGATCCGGTCAGCGGTGCGGTCACGGGTTACCGGGTGGAACGTTCAGCGGACGTGCAGCACGCGGTAGCCGTCGATCACCGTCGCCGTGCGGTAGTCGGCGGCCAGCGTCCGGCCGATCTCGCCGGTCGGATCGATCACCGCCGGCTGCTGGTAGAGCACCACCCACTGCGGCCGGTCGGCGCCGGCCAGGTAGCCACGCAGCTGCCCGAGCGCGGCCGGGATGGCCTCCAGGTTGGCCTGCCACAGGTAGCGGAAATCGGTATGCAGGCCGGTGGTGTAGTACAGGTCGGCGGAGGAGACGAAGGCGTACAGCTGGTCGTCCGGGCCGGCGTGTGCGCGCAGCCACGGCGCGATATCCCGGTTGGCGAGCAGCCTCGGGTCCGGCACCGCCAACCGGTCCCGGCGATCCGCGCTGGCCAGGCTCGCCCGGGCCGTCCAGAACAGGCAGGGCAGGCTGGCCACCAGCAGCAGGCAGAGTGCCGGCCGGGTCGGCAGTGCGGCCAGCGCCAGCCCGCCGAGCAGGCACAGCGGGCCGACCAGCTGCATCCAGTAGTGCGGGAAGAAGAACACCCCGCCGAAGAAGCCGGCGAACGCCCACAGCAACCACAGCGGCGCCAGCCAGCGATGCAACTGCATGGTGGGTTCGGACGGCGACGCCGGGTCGATCCGGGGTTCCGCTCGGCCGCCGGGCAGGACGGACCGGACCGCCGGCACCAGGCAGAGCACCAACCCGGCTCCTCCGAGCACCGCCAGCGGCAGCAGATCCGGCCACAACCGCGGCAAGCCGGCGGTCAGGTTGTGCCAGCGTCCGGCCAGCCCGCCCCGGTTGCCCGCGCTGGTCTGCAGCCGGTAACCGACCACCGCGAACCACCAGTCCCGCCAGCCGGTCAGCGCGGCGTGCAGCAGCGCCAACCCGAGCGGCCCGGCGGCGCCCAGCAGCACCGCGCCGGCAGCCCGCAGCCGACCGACCAGGTAGGCGCAGGCCAGCGCGGCGAGCAGGCCGTCGAAGCCGCTCTGCTTCATCAGCAGCGCGATCGCACCGCAGCAGCCGGCCAGCACCGGCAGCCAACCGGCCCGGCGACGGGCGTACCAGGCGGCGCAGGCAACCGCGCAGGCGGAGAACGCGCCGGCGGCCAGTTCGCCGTTGAACATGAAGCCCTGCAGCCGCGGGGCCGCGCCGGCGACGGCGACCAGCGACGCACCGCACAGGCCCGCCCGCCGGCCGGCCAGCGCCCACCCGGTGCCGGCCACCGCCAGCAGGAGCAGCACGGCGAGCGCGATGGCGGCCAGGTGGATCCAGGCCTTGGACCGGCCGAGGTCGGTCACCAGCCGGTAGCTCAGCAGCAGGCCCTGCGGACGGTCCACCCAGGTCGGCCCGTACAGCCGGCTGCCGCCGGCCCAGCGCCGGGCCAGGTAGGCGTAGCCGCCCTCGTCGGCGTCGAGCGGAACGCCGAGCAGTGGCAGCCGGATTGCGACGGCAGCCAATACGGCGAGGGTCAGCGGCAGCCAGCGGCGATACCGGATCGCGCGGATGGCACGGCCTCCTTCGCACACCAGCGCCGGCCGGCAGCCGGATCCGGCGCCGAAAGCCTAGCCTGGACGCCATGGCGATCAGCAAGGGAGATCGGGTTTCCTGGAACACCTCGCAGGGCCGCACGCACGGTCGGGCCGTCGAGAAGCGGGTGAAGCCGTTCACCCACGACGGCCAGAAGTTCAATGCCAGCCCGGACGATCCGTACTGGCTGGTCGAGTCGGCCAAGTCGGGGGCCCGGGCGGCGCACAAGGAGAGTTCGCTCTCGCCGGAGTGAACCGGGCCTGCCGGAAACGCGCCGGCCGACGCTAGCCCGGCCGGCCGCGGGTGCGCGGGATCCAGTACCAGAGCGCGCCGGCGGCCAGCAGCCCGAGCAGGCCGTTGCCGACCACCGCGGCGGCCAGCCCGGCGGCCTGAGTGAGGCCGGACAGCAGCACCGGGCCGCCGCAGCTGCCGGTGTCGGACAGCAGGCGCCAGATGCCGAGGAATGCCGGCCGGCCGACCGCCGGTGAAATGTCGGCACCCATTGTCATGATCATCCCGGAGCCGATGCCGTTGCCGAAGCCGAGCAGCAGCGCGGCCGCGAGCAGACTGCCGAAGGCGGTGGTGAGCGGTACCAGCAACAGCGCGGCGGCCATCGTGAGCATGGACGGCACCGCCACCCAGCGCCGGCCCCGGCGGTCCATCACCCGGCCGGCCGGATAGAAGGTCGCCATGTCGATCGCGCCGGCCAGGCCGTAGATCACCGAGGTTGCGGCCGGTGTCAGGCCCAGGTGCTCGGCCCACAGCGGCAGCACCACCTGCCGGGACGCCCGCACCGCGGCCACCAGCACGACGCCGATGCCGAGGGTGGCGAAGACCCGGCGATGTGAGCGGAACACCATCGGCACGCTGATCGAGGCGTGGTCGGGTTGGTCGAGGTTGGCGACTAGATCCCGGTAGAACACCGCGACCAGGCCGGCCGCGGCCGCCGCGGCAGCGCCCACCGCGTACGCGCCGGAGGTGCCGGCGAGCTGGATAGCCGCCGCGCCGACGAACGGGCCGGCGAAGGTGCCGATCCGGCCCGCGCCGCCGAGCGTGGACAGCGCCCGGGCTCGCATGTGCACCGGCACCATCTCGGTCAGGTACGACTGCCGAGCCAGGATGAAGACCGCGTCGGCGAAGCCGACCAGCAGCATCGCCAGGCCGAGCACCGGGTTGTCCGGCGCCAGCATGGCGAGCAACAGCGCGCCGGCGGACACCGCGCCGGCGACGATGATGGCGCTGCGCTCGCCGTACCGGGTGGTGATCAGCGCCGACGGGATGTTGCTGACCAGCGAGCCGATGCCGATCAGCGCCACCATGAACGAGGCGACCGCGAGACTGCCGCCCAGCTGCCGCGCGGTCAACGCCACCACCGGCAACACCGCGCCCTCGGCCACGCCGAACAGCACCGCCGGGGCGAAGGCCGGGATCAGGATCGGCCGCAGGCTGAACTGCTGCTCGACGAGCGGGGTGCTGCCGCCAGCCTCCCCGGCCTGCTCCGCCATGCCCGTCCCTTCCCCGGTCGTCGTGTCCCAGTCGTGCGCCCAGTCGTCGTGCCGCCCCACCCTAGGTCGAAGCCGCCAACCCCAGGACGAAATTGTCGGTGCCGGCGCCTAACGTCATGCCCGTTGGTTGCCCGTTCACAGGAAGGACGACTCAGTTGGCCGAGGTTCTGCTGTTCCATCACGCGCAGGGCTTGACCCCCGGCGTCACCGCCTTCGCCGAGGAACTGCGCCGGGCCGGGCATACGGTGCACACGCCCGACCTGTACGACGGGCGCACCTTCGACACCGTGCAGGAGGGCGTCGGGCACGCCGGGCAGGTCGGATTCGGAGAGCTGCTCGAACGCGGCGTGCGCGCGGCCGACGAACTGCCGCCCGAGCTGGTCTATGCCGGCTTCTCCCTCGGCGTGATGCCGGCCCAGCGACTGGCCCAGACCCGCGCCGGAGCCCGCGGTGCGCTGCTGTTCCACTCCTGCCTGCCGGTGTCGGAGTTCGGCCCCAGCTGGCCTGACGAGGTGCCGGTGCAGGTGCATGCGATGGACGCCGACCCGTTCTTCGTCGAGGAAGGCGACATCGATGCCGCCCGAACACTGGTCGCGGAGGCGCGCAACGCCGAGCTCTTCCTCTATCCCGGCGACCAGCACCTGTTCGCGGACAGCTCGCTGACGTCCTACGACCCGGACGCGGCCACCCTGTTGACCCGGCGGGCGCTCGAGTTCCTCGCCGCGATCTAGTGCTTCGGGAGGGTCGGCCGAGACCTCAACGCCGGTAGGCGGCCATCGCCCAACGACGGCGACGGCGATGGATCAGCAGGAGGCAGATGGGGATGACGAACAGCGGCGGGAACGCGATGTCGGCGACCACCAGGAACAGCCCGAGCAGCAGCACCGCCATCAGAATGGCTCGTCGCGGCACCCACCGGCCGACCGGGTAACGGGCACCCGGCGGCTGCGGGCTGGGCAGGTCGCGAAACAGCGCGGCCAGCTGGCCGACGGTGCGGGCGGCGTAGGCGCCGGCCACCCGTTCCTCGAACTCGGCCAGCTCCAGCCGGCCGGCGGACAGGTGCTCGGCGAGCTGCTGGACGGCCTGCTCACGTTCGGCGGTGCCGATCCGCAGGTCTCGGCTTCCGGCGTTGAAGTATGGACCGATCGGCCAACTCGCCATGGCTACCACCACCCGATTCCAGCGTGCTGTCGCAACACTGTAATCAGCTTCCGCGGCGGCTGCTAGCGGCTCTCAGCCGCCGCTCGGCGGCCGCTCGCTGTTCCAAGCAAGCCGCAAGGGTGACCGCCTGCGGCCGAGCGGCCCGCGACGGTGATCGCTCGCCACCCAGACAAGCAGCGACGGTGGCCGCCTGCGGCCGAGCGGCCCGCGACGGTGACCGCTCGCGGCCGGGGCAGCCCATGACCACTTATGGCCGGGCGGCCCGGGGCGGTACCGCTGGCCATCCGGTGGTCACCCGTCGCCGCCGGGTCGCAATGCCTGTGGGTCGAACGGCGGCCGCTCGGTGACCGCCCAGTCGTCCCCCCACTCGCGTAGTGCCTTGAGCACCGGCGAGAGCGCGCGGCCGGCCGGAGCGAGGTGGTAGTCCCAGCGCGGCGGAGTGTCGGTGTACTGGCGGCGCTCCACGATGCCGGCCTCGACCAGGCTCTTCAACCGGGCCGCCAACCGGTCCCGCGGTGCGCCGGTGTTGCGGACCAGGTCGGAGAACCGCGAGTTGCCGAACATCAGCTCCCGGATCACCAGCAGCGACCAGCGGTCGCCGATCAGTTCCAGGGCGGCCGCTGCCGAGCACGGTCGGCCCGGCAGCCGGCTGGGATCGATGCGAGTGGTGGTCATCGCTACAAGGTTTGCATATCAAACCGCCGATCGCTACCGTGGGCCCTTATGGTTCGAATATCAAACCAAGTCCGCATCCCGCTGGCGCTGGGCGTGGTGGTGGCAGCGGTCTTCATGACCAACCTCGATCTGTGGATCGTGAACGTGGCGCTGCCCTCGATCGGCGAGGGTTTCGCCCATGCCGGCCGTCCACCGTCGCTGGCCGGGCTGTCCTGGGTGCTCAACGGCTACGCGGTCGGGCTGGCCGCGCTGCTGATCGTCGCCGGCCGGCTCGGTGACCGGGTCGGACATCGGCGGGTCTTCCTGCTCGGCGTCGCCACCTTCACCGCGGCCAGCGCGCTGTGCGCCGTCGCTCCCGACCTGCCGGCGCTGGTCGCCGCCCGGGTGGTGCAGGCCGCCGGCGCGGCAGCCCAGCTGCCCACCTCGCTGGCGCTGCTGATGGCAACCGTGCCCGCCGACCGGCGCACCGCGATCGCTCGCGGCTGGGCGGCGGTGGGCGCGTTGGCCGCGGCGGCCGGCCCGGTGCTCGGCGGCGTGCTGGTCGGCTGGAGCTGGCGCTGGATCTTCCTGGTGAACCTGCCGATCGGGCTGGCCTCGTTGCTGGCCGGACGCTGGGTGCTACCGCATCCACCGCCTCGCCGGCGCGAGCCGCTGCCGGATCTGGCCGGCGCCGCGTTGGTCACCGGCGCGGTGGGTGCGCTGACCGGTGCCCTGGTGCAGGCACCCGGTTGGGGTTGGCGCAGTCCCGCCACGCTCGGCCTGCTCGGGTTGGCCGCGCTGGCCGGTGGAGCGTTCGTCCGCCGCTGCGCCCTCCATCGCAACCCGCTGTTCGAACTCGGGCTGCTGCGGGTTCGCGGCTTCGGGTTGGCCAATGCGGCCACATTCGCCTTCAGCGTGGCCTTCTCGATCATGCTGCTGTCCAACGTGCTGTGGTGCCAGCAGCTGTGGCACTACTCCGCGCTGCGCACCGGCCTGGCCATGATGCCGGGGCCGGCGCTGGTGCCGCTGGTCACGCTGCTGAGCAGCCGCGCGGTGCGTCGTTTCGGTTCCGGACCGTTGGCGGCGGTCGGCTCGGCCTTCTTCGCCGCCGCGATGCTCTGGCGGGTCGATTTCGCCAGCGTCACGCCGCACTACCTGATCGACCTGCTGCCGAGCATGCTGCTCGGCGGAACCGGGGTCGGACTGGCGCTGGGCACCCTGCTCGCGGCCGGCGCCACCGCATTGCCGGAGCACCGATCGGCGACCGGCTCGGCGATGATCAACGCCGGCCGGCAGGTTGCCGCGGCGGTCGGCGTGGCGATCCTGGTCAGCCTGCTCGGCAGCCGGCTGGCCGGAGTCGGGGTGACCGGTTTCCGGCAGGCTTGGATCGTCGCCGCGGCGCTGTCCGGGCTGGCCGGGCTGCTGTCTCTCGGGCTGCCCCGGCCGACCGTCGCTCGCCCGTCGAACGTGCCAGCCGTCCGGCCGGTTGCCGTTGCCGCCGTGGAGGCCTCGCCCGGCATAGGATCTCCTGCATCATGACCGAGTACGCGCTCTTCGACACCGCGATCGGCACCTGTGCCATCGCCTGGACCGAGCACGGCGTTCGCGACGTGATGTTGCCGAGCCGATCGGCGGCGCATACCAGGACGACGCTGGCCGATCGGTACGGCGCGGACGCCGAGGCCGCGCCGCCTCCAGCGGTGGCGCGGGCGATCGCCGCGATCGTCCGGTTGCTGGACGGCGAACCGGAGAGCCTCGGCGACATCGAACTGGACCTCACCGGGGTGCCGGACTTCAACCAGCAGGTGTACGCGGTGGCCCGGACCATCGATCCCGGCGCCACGCTGTGCTATGGCGACATCGCGGCCCGCATCGGCCAGCCCGGCGCGGCGCGCGCGGTTGGCCGGGCGATGGGGGAGAACCCCTGCCCGATCGTGATCCCGTGCCATCGGGTGCTGGCCGCCGACGGCAGCCTGCACGGCTTCTCCAGCTACGGCGGCATCGCGACCAAGCGCCGGATGCTGCAGATCGAGGGCGCCCTGGCGCCGGATGAGCCAACCCTGTTCTGACCTCGGACTCGCAGGCTGGGGGACGATCACACCTGCATGCGAAATCTCACACCAGAGATCACAGGCCGGCTAACAATCCGATATCCCGCGGTGCGACGCGCGTCCTCACGACTTTCGTACCTCATATCTGAGATATCGTCGGCGCATGGTTGATGAGGCGGGTATTTCCACGGCGGCACCGACCGCGCTGTTGAAGGATCCCCGGGAGTACGGCGCGGCGCGGGACTACGCCCGCCGGGTTGGCACCCTGATCCGCAACGCGCGCAAGAACCGCGGCTGGACCCAGGCCCAGCTCGCCGAGATGCTGGGCACGTCGCAGAGCGCGATCAACCGGATCGAGCAGGGCAACCAGAACCTCAGCCTGGACCTGCTCACCCGGATCAGCGAGGCGCTGGATTCCGAGATCGTCTCCCTCGGCAGGTCCGGCCCCCTGCACCTGCGGGTGGAGGGTGGCCGCCGGCTGCGCGGCAGCATCGACGTCAAGACCAGCAAGAACGCCGGCGTCGGCCTGCTCTGCGCGTCGCTGCTGAACGAGGGCCGCACGGTGTTGCGCAAGGTGGCCCGGATCGAGGAGGTGCACCGGATCCTCGAGGTACTCGAGAGCATCGGCGTGCGGAGCCGGTGGCTGAACTCCGACAATGACCTGGAGATCGTGCCGCCGAGCCGGCTGGATCTGGCCAACCTCGACCTCGACGCGGCCCGGCGCACCCGCAGCATCATCATGTTCCTGGCTCCCCTGATGCGGCACGAGCAGGAGTTCGAGCTGCCCTACGCCGGCGGCTGCGCGCTCGGCACCCGGACCGTGGAACCGCACATGACCGCGCTGCGGCCGTTCGGCCTGCAGGTCGAGGCGGCGGCCGGCGCCTATCACGTCCAGGTGACCCCCGACGTGCACCCGAGCCGGCCGATCGTGCTCACCGAGCGGGGCGACACGGTGACCGAGAACGCGCTGATGGCCGCGGCCCGCAGCGACGGCATCACCGTGATCCGCAATGCCAGTTCCAACTACATGGTCCAGGATCTGTGCTTCTTCCTGACCGAGCTGGGTGTGCGGGTGGACGGCATCGGCACCACCACGCTTACCGTGCACGGCGTGCCGGAGATCCGCAAGGACGTCGACTACTCCCCGTCGGAGGATCCGATCGAGGCGATGAGCCTGGTGACCGCGGCCATCGTGACCGGCTCGAAGATCACCGTGTGCCGGGTGCCGATCGAGTTCATGGAGATCGAGCTTGCCCTGCTCGCCGAGATGGGCCTGCTCTTCGACCAGACGCCGGAGTACTTCGCCGCCAACGGCAGGACCCGGCTGGTGGACGTCACCATCCACCCGTCCAAGCTGCACGCGCCGCTGGACAAGATCCACCCGATGCCGTTCCCCGGCCTGAACATCGACAACCTGCCGTTCTTCGCGCTGATCGCTGCCACCGCCGAGGGCTCCACGCTGATCCACGACTGGGTCTATGACAACCGGGCGCTGTACCTGACCGAACTCACCAAGCTGGGCGCCCGGGTGACCTTGATGGATCCGCACCGGATCTACGTCGAGGGGCCCACCCACTGGTCGGGCACCGAGGTGATCTGCCCGCCGGCGCTACGCCCGGCCGTGGTGGTGCTACTGGCGATGCTGGCGGCGAAGGGCACCTCGCTGCTGCGCAACGTCTACGTCATCGACCGCGGTTACGAGCAGCTGGCCGACCGGCTCAACCTGCTCGGCGCGAGCATCCACACCTTCCGCGACCTCTAAACACCTCGCGGCCTGCCGGTTGGCTCGCGGCCTCCGGTTGGCTTGCCGGTTGGCTCGCGGCCTCCGGAGGGCTTGCGGGCCGCCGGTTTCGTATCCGATCCGCACGCCCTGGCGGTCAAATCGGATACGAAACCCTCCAGCCTGCCCGACCAGACCAGGCCGCGAACCGGGGTTGGACGGGCTGCCCCGCCGGCAGGAGGGTCCGGCGGAGCAGCCCTGGTCAGGTAGCCGTTACTTGATGCGGATGGTCGCGGTGTCCGTCTCGTCGCCGCAGGTGTAGTAGAGGCATTCGAAGATGTCACCCTGTGCGAGCGCCGAGCCCTTGGCGAAGGCCACGCCGTTGCGGCTGGGCACGGTGACCAGCACCGTCTCGTTGGCATCGGTGCAGCCGACGGTGACGGTGCCGGTACCGGAGGCGGTCTTCTTTCCTACCCGCTCGGTCACGGTGACCGTGACACCCGCCGAACCCCCGCTGGAGCAGCTGACCACGACCGGTACGTTCACCGCGGCACCGCGTGCCACCAGCGCGGCCGGGCTCTGGATCGACATGGACAGGAACAATGGTGGCGAGCTGTAGGCAACCGCCGGCGAGGCGGTACCGCACAACGCGAACCCCCCGCCGGCAGCCAGCGCCGCGGCGCCGATGCCGACCTTCATCAATAGTGGATGCATAGCAGATTTCCCTTTCTCGGATTGATAGTTCGTTATGGCCGGGCCGGCTGGACCGGCACGGCACAACCGACCACGGCTGCTGCAGTCAGCACGATGGCCGGAAAGTGCCCGGTGAAGTCGAGGGTCATCGAGACCAGCAGCGCGATGCTCACCGCGGCCGCGGCGAACGTCAGCGGACGGCAGGGGCGGCGCCGGACCAGCAGCGTGGCCACCGCCAGCAGGCCGGCCAGCAGCAGCCCCAGGCCCGGCAGCCCCAAGGCCGCCAACAGCTGGAGGTACTCGTTGTGGGCGTATCCGAACACCCGGACGCCGCCAGTTGGCGAGTGCCAGGTGAGCGAGCTCAGGCCCGGTCCGGCGCCGGTGACCGGATGCGCGGTGAAGACCTGCCAGGCCGCGTGCCAGGCGGCCCAGCGGTCCGGTGAGTCGAGGTTCAGCCGGGCGCCGCCGACGGCGGGGAACGGCCGCAGCAGCCCGATCGCCACCGCGCCGGCGGCCAGCCCGCCGTACGGCAGCAGCAACCAGCGGCTGGACCGGCCGGCCGGCAGCGAGAGCGATCCGACGCCGGCGCCGAGCAGCAACCCGGCCACCGCCAGCGCAAGGTGCGCGGGGCTCGGCCCGACCGGCCCGGTGGGTGCGGTGGGCAGCAGCGCCAGCGTGCCGATCACCGCGCCGACCAGCGGGCCGGCCAGTGCCGCGAGCAGCCGGCGGGGGCCCAGCCCGACCAGCAGCACCACAAGCCCGGCAGCCAACGCCAAGAACGCGCCGCGGCTGAGCGTGGCCGCCAGCCCGGTCAGCAGCACGGCCAGCGCCGCACCGCGCGCAGCGGACTGCCGCCCGGCCGACGAGCCAGCCGATGCAAAGCCAGCGGGTGGAAAGCCAGCCGGGGAGCCGGCCGCGAAGCCAGCCGGGGAGCCGGCCGCGAAGCCGGCTCCGATGGTGGTCAGGACCAGCAATGCGAGCAGCACGCCGGCCGCATTGGGATAGCTCAGCGTGCTCGCCGCCCGGAACAATCCCTGGCCGGGGATGGCCAGCGGAACGCGATGGCGCGCCACGCCGTACCAGCCGGCCAGGGCCAGCAGCACGCCGAGGCCGGTCAGGCCGTCCAGCAGCAGCCGGGTCGAGCCGCCGAGCCGCCGGGCGCAGCCGATGGTGAGCGGCACCGCCAGCGCCAGCAGGGCCAGCCGCTCGCCGCTCGCCAACTGCCCGCGCAGGACACCGGCCAGCAGCGGCCAGCCGGCCAACGCCGCGATCAGGACCACCGGGCGGGTTCCGGCCGGCCCGATCTCCAACCGTCGGATCGCCAGCGCCAGGCAGCCGGCGCCGGCCAGCACCGCGGCCAGGAGGATCTGGCCCCGGAGGTAGAACGCGCCCTGCGCACACGCCGCGCCGCACAGCCCGGCCAGCAGCAGCGCGGCGAGCAGCTGCTGCCTCGCCTCGTCCGAGGGGTCTGAACGGCGCGAGGTAGGCACGGTCGGGTCGAGCGCGCCGTCGGCCGGATTGATGAGTTGAACCATGACGCCCCCCGCTGCGAATCCGGCCTGAACGAACCGGAGCGCAGATAGGACACCCTGGGCGGCGGATCGGTTGCATGCGAGGCAAAAATATTTTTCGCGAGGTACTAGACGATTCGTCCGGGGCCATCGGAGGGCCCTGGTTACGGGGGGTATAGCAAGCCGATCACGCATCGAAGGCGAGTTGTTAAGTGAGTGTTGTGTTTTACCCAAGTTAAATACTTCGTCTTGTGCGGGCGCGAAATCGAAGGAATAGTCGCACCGGTATGTCCGCGGCAGGCAAGTGCCGCCGACTGCCTGCTCGCGGCGACGGGCGCCGCGAGAACCTTCAGGGGGAACACCAGGAATGACCGTGAAAAAATCCAGGTCAAAGCTCGTCGGGGCGGTGATCGGCGCCACCGCACTCGGCACCGTGTGCCAGTTCCTCGGCGGCAGCGCGGCGGTGGCGGCGCCCACCGCGTCCGCTGCCAGCAATTCCGAGTCCGTGATCGTGGTGCTGCACGACCAGCTCACCTCGACTCCGGCCAACAAGACCCATGTCAGCACCCGCAAGTCGCTGGCGACCAACGACCAGAACGCGGTGATCAGCCGGCTGACCCAGCGCGGCGGCACCAAGCCGAGCAAGGTTCAGCACTACACCGCGGCGAACGCCTTCTCCGCCACCATGACCACCGCCCAGGTAGCCGCCCTCTCGGCGGACCCGTCGGTGGCTGCGGTCATTCCGAACAACAAGGTCGCCTTCACCATCCCGACCAAGGTCTCCGAGACCGCCGGCCAGGTCCAGTCAGGCAAGACCATCGGCGTGCCGCCGTCGACCGCGGTCTGCCCGACCGATCCCAGCAAGCCGCTGCTCGAACCGGAGGCATTGCAGGACACCAACACCGCCTCGGACGACCCGACCGCCAAGACCGCGCAGCAGCTGACCACCGGCTCCGGCGTCAAGGTGGCCTATATCGCTGACGCGATCAACCCGGACAACCCGGACTTCATCCGGGCCGACGGCTCGCACGTGATCATCGACTACAAGGCCTTCTCGGCCGACGGCCCGACCCCGGACGAGGGTGGCGCCGAGGCCTACGGCGACGCGTCCTCGATCGCCGCGCAGGGTCTGGTCTCGCACGACCTGTCCACCTTCGTCAACCCGGCCTACCCGCTGCCCGCCGGCTGCAACATCCGGATCCTGGGCATGGCGCCGGGCGCCAGCATCGTGGCGCTGAAGATCGACTTCTTCACCACCTCGATCATCCAGGCGATCGACTACGCGGTGAGCAACGACCACGTGGACGTCATCAACGAGTCCTTCGGCGGTGCGCCGATCCCGGACGCCTCGTCCCGCAGCGCCATCTCGCTGTTCAACGACATGGCCGTGGCGGCCGGCACGACCGTGACGGTGTCCACCGGTGACGCCGGTACCACCAGCACGATCGGCAACCCCTCCACCGACCCGAACGTGATCTCGGTGGCCGGCAACACCAACTCCCGCGGCTACCTGCAGACCGGCTACGCCGGCGCTCGGGCGTTCGGCAACGGCAAGTGGATCAACGACGAGATCTCCTCGCTGTCCTCCGGTGGCTTCACCCAGAGCGGCGGCACCGCCGACATCACCGCTCCTGGTGAGGCCGGCTGGGCGGTCTGCGACGCGGGCTCTCCGGAGTGCAGCAACTACCGCGGTGGGCACTCCGACTTCCAGCTGTTCGGCGGCACCAGCCAGTCCGCTCCGCTGACCGCGGGCGCGGCGGCCCTGGTGATCTCGGCCTACCGGTCCACCCACGGTGGCGCCTCGCCGTCGCCGCAACTGACCAAGCGGATCCTGACCAGCACCGCTCGCGACCTGGGCCTGCCGGCCTTCGAACAGGGCGCCGGCCTGCTGGACTCCCGGGCCGCGGTCGAGGCCGCGCTCACCTACCCGGGTGGCGGCAGTGCGCCGGCCGGCGTGAGCTCGAACATCGTGCTCACCAACAACCAGATCAACCTGTCCGGCGCTCCGGGCAGCACCAAGTCGGCCACCATCGGCGTGCAGAACGTGGGCACCAAGCCGCTGACCGTCGCCGCTGCCACCCGTGACTACCTGACCACGGCGGTGCAGCAGATCAGCACCTCGATCGACGCGACCAGTGGCACGACCTTCCCGTACCCGACCAACGGCGTGCCGTGGGTCTACAAGAAGGTCAGCTTCACGGTCCCGGCCGGCACCGACCGGACCGCGTTGCAGATGATCTGGGCCGGCGCACCGAAGTCGGTGGGCGGCGTCCAGCCGGTCGTCCGGGTCAGCCTGTTCGACCCGTCCGGCACGTACGTGGCCAACAGCCGGCCGCAGGGCGGCAGCATCGTGGCGAACTACGCCAACCTCGATGTCCGCCGTCCGGTTGCCGGTACCTGGACCGCGGTGCTCTACACGCCGGGCAACGCGACCGGTTACACCGGCAACGTCACCCTGCGGTTCACCCACCAGGACACCGTCCCGGTGGGCACGGTCAGCAGCCCGGCATTCACCCTGAACCCGGGCCAGACCAAGAACGTCAAGGTGTCGTTCAAGGTTCCGGCCGGCGGTGACACCAGCTACTCGGTGACTCTCGCCAGCTCGGACGGTCACCAGACCTCGGTGCCGGTCATCATCCGCACGATCGTGCCGGTCAGCCACGGCGTCGGCACCTTCTCGGGGACCATCACCGGTGGCAACGCCCGGCCCGGTTCGGCGGCGCAGGTGTTCACCTACGCCTTCGACGTGCCGGCGGGCAAGCGTGACGTCAGCGTCGGCGTCAAGCTGGCCAGCGACCCGAAGTACACCCTCGAGGGCGTGCTGGTGGACCCGAACGACGAGACCCAGGCCATCGACAGCAACGTTCCGTCGACGGACATCAGCACTCTGGGCACTCCGGGGCTGGGCATGCAGCTGACCGCGGCCAACCCGACCCCGGGCAGGTGGCGGGTGATCATCCTGGTGATCAACCCGGTGCCGGGCACCGCGCTCACCCAGAACTTCACCGGCACGGTGGAGTTCAACAAGAGCCAGGTGCAGGCAATCGGGCTGCCGAACTCGCCGAACATCACGCTGGCCAAGGGCAGCTCGACGACGGCTCAGATCAAGGTGACCAACACCGGGATCGCGCCGATCAACGTCCAGGTCGACCCGCGGCTTGCCAAGCTGCAGAACGTGCAGCTGGTGTCGCCGTTCGGACCGCAGACGTTCGAACTGCCGGCACACGCCGCGCCGACCTTCCTGGTTCCGCCGGGCACGACCAGCCTGACCGAGACCGCGGTCTCGGACATCCCTGCGATTGCCGACCTGCTGGACGGCTCCCAGGGCATCGACGTGGTCGGTGACCTCAAGGCGGCGCAGAACGGCAGCACCGTCTCGGTGGCCAAGGTCAAGGAGAGCAACGGCAGCACGGTGGCCACGGGCGTGTGGTTCACCGATGTCAACGAGGTGGGCTATGTCGGTCCGGAGGGTGCTCCGACCGCCACTTCCACGGTCAACCTGACGGCCCGGACGAATCCGTTCGACACTGCGGTGACGTCATCGACGGGTGACTTCTGGAACGTCGCGGTGGACCCGAACGCCGATCTGGGCACTCCGGTGACCATCCAGCCGGGTCAGACGGCGACCATCACGGTCACCATCACGCCGACTGCGAAGAAGGGTTCCGTGGTGGAGGGTGTGCTGAATGTCTACACCCCGCCGTCGTTCGCGTACCCGACCTTCAACACCACCGGCGACCTGCTGGCCCAGATCCCGTACAGCTACACGGTGGGCAACGCCAGCTGATCGGGTGCTGACAATCGAATAGCACTACGCACGCACGGCGCCGCGGATCCCGCAACGGATCCGCGGCGCTGTGCTTTAGTGGCTGTCTGATCGAGTATGTCGGCCTTCCGACGGCCGGCATCGCGCTGGCTCCGGTTCCGGGCCGGGTTCGTCACTCGGTGTACACAAGTGCCAGCGCTGTGCCGCTAAGATTCCTCCGGTTACACAAGGAAAAACTTGTCGCTGAGTGCATGCGATGCGAGTCGCCGGCACTTAACGACAAGTAATCACAAGGGTATTGGCATTCGGCCGCAACGGAGGACAGGACGCTCTCCACCGGCTGGCTCTGGATAGGTAGCAACCGCCGCGTACAGACAGGAGTAGCGACGCGTGAGCGCACTGTCCGACTACCTGAACGCGCACCTCCCGCCTGGCTGGAGCAAGCGCGACGTCATACGGGAACTCGAGGGTTCGCTTGATCGCACCACCGTGTATCGGTATCTGGCGGGCACGCACTCCCGTACGCCGCCGGAGTTCGTGCTCAATGCCTTCGCGAAGGCGCTCGGCTGCTCGATAGTCGAACTACGCCAGGCCGCCGGCGCGGCGACGGGTGAGGAGGAACCGTGGGAACCGCCGTTGGAGGCCAACCGGCTCAACCGTGGACAGCGCGACGCGCTTGCGGCCTTCATTCGGGCTACCGTCAATGCGGATTCCTCATCGGGGGAGGCCACCGCGGAGGAGGCAAGCTCGGACGAGGCAGGCTCGGACCGGGCGAACTCGGACGGGGCGAGGTCCGGGGCGGCAACCTCGGAACAGGAAACCGCGGTGGCTCGAAACCTCGGGGTGACCGGGGTGTTGGCGCAGATGCGTGCCTACGTCGAGCAGTTGCGCCAGACAGGTCAGGGCGAGTTGGCAGACCGCCTGGAGGCTTCTCTGGAGAGCACCAGCATCGCCTCGGAGACGGCGAGCAAATCGTCCAAAGCCTGACCGTCGCGGGGCTTGGCCGCCGCGGCTATGTTGCAGTCAACCTTGTGGAGCTTCATTGCGATTCTCAACCGACGCGCCAACGCGTCACCCTGGGCCGGTGGGCAGTCGGGCAGCAGGACCGCCAATCCACCGTCGGCATAGGTGCCAATGGCATCGCAGCCGCCCTGCATCATGGCCACCGTCCGAGCCGTCTGGGGATCCGAGGTGTCGATGCGCAGCACGCTCACCGTCACGGTCGCCTCGACGACCACCTTCGCGACGTGCAGCCATGCCTGCTCATCCATCGGACGGGCACCCAACTCGCGCGCGTGCAACTCGGTGGTGGTGAAGTATCGCTGGATCACCACAGCGGCAGGAAGCGACAACCAGATGAGAGGCAGGCCAATCCAATGCGTCGCGTACTCGGCACCGGCGACGGCCATGGTGACAGCTTCGAGGCGATAGGTCTGAAAGTGCACCATCGCCTTTGCCGCGCCAAACTGACCTGATGCGAGCAGAACCAATCCGGTCGCGCCGCCCTCGATCAACAGCCAAGCTCCAGCCGCCGCGGCCAAGGCCGCCGCAAGCGGTAGGTGAAGTTGCAGGAGTGAACTTGCCGCAGTCGTGGCAAGAACCGAAACCATCGTGCTGTAGACGTACCGGTAGGACCGTCTGGTGCCGGCAGGGTTGTATGCGGTCCATCCGCCGACGGCCGAGATCATCGTGACCATGGCCGCGACTTCGGGCGGCAGCAGAATTGCCGCGGCGAACCGCCAGGTGGTGAGCACGTTCGGCGTCATTGCCGGAACGCGTTCGTACAGCAGATAGCGGCGGGCCTTCTCCCACCCGAAGACCACGAGAGAGTAGATGGCGCTCAATGACACAAGCAGCACGGCAAGGCCGAAATCCGCCCTGGAGATCGGTGACCAGGTGAAGAGCGGCGCCGCCAGCGCGGTCAGCTCGACCGCGCCGAGAACCGCCAGCACGAGGCGTCGCTCCCGCCAGACCGGCCACGCGGTGACTGCTCTGCTCCCCAACCCCAAGTCCTCTCGTGATGGTCCCGACGCGGTTCAGGAACAGGAGGTGAGGTCTGATGCGTAGCTTTGAGTGGAACTGACCCCGACCATGCGTTCGTTAGACGACAGACGGTACATAATCAACTGCACATTGTCACTCAAAGGTTTTTGCTCCAAAGGAGCCGGCGGCGCACACCATCTGGGCGTCGCCGGCTCGCTTTTGTCACGGGGAATACAACCGACGATCGGACCGCGACAGCTGGTGCGCCTGCTCGCGTTTGTCCGGTGAGCCGCCGCGTCCCGACCCGTAATCCCCCGTGTTCGCATGGGGCCTTTCCTCCGTCGCCTGTAGAACTAGCCGGCCACGATCGTGGTGGCTCAACCGCACCGACTGCCGCGGAGACTGCAGCTGCGAATAGCGTCCGAATGCGTCGGCAGCGCGCTATTGCCTGCGATCCACTTATGGCGATATCTACCCGGCTGGTATTCGCCGATAGGCGAGCCGTCTATTTACGCCGCGAGCCGATGACCCAGGAGTGCGCGCTGAGAGACACCACGGCGGCCTGGCCGTCGTTCAGGAGGTGCGCCGGACGGCCCGCTCGTCCGGTTCAGGCAGGCGCGACGGCAGCGTCGGGCTGCGCTTCGGAGGACGGCTGGTTGCCCTGCTCCGGCCGGACCAGCAGGAACACCGCGAGCGCGCCGATCAGGCCGCCGGCCGCGGACACCCAGAACGCCAGGTCGATGCCGGACGCCGACGCCGAGCGCAGGACGCCTTCCAGCGCCGACCGGCCGGAGCCGGCGTGGGCCAGCAACTGCTGCCCCTGGCCGCTGGTCAGCCCATGCGCCACCTCGCGCGCGTTCGGCACGCCGGCGTCGGAGATCTGCTGCCGCGCCCTGCTGGCGAATAGCGTGCCCAGCACCGCCACCCCGAGGGTGAAGCCGAGCTGGCGCATGGTGGTCACCGCGCCGGCGGCCATCCCGCCGCGCCACAGCGGCACGGTGGACATCGCCGAGGAGCTGAGGGTCGGCGTGGACAGGCCAACCCCGATGCCGATCAGCACGAACCCGATCAGCAGCGCCGGCCAGCTGGAGTGCGGCCCGATCTGCAGCGCGCAGGTGCCGGCGCCGAGGCCGATGAGCAGCAGTCCGACGCCGATGATCGGCCCCGGCGACCGGGAGTGCATGAACCGTCCGATGCCGGCGGAGACCACGAACGAGGCGACGGACAGCGGCAGGCCGGTCAGGCCGGCCTCGATCGGCCCCAGGCCGAGCACCGACTGCAGCCAGAGCGAGGTGTAGGCGAAGGATGCGAACGCGGCGAAGTTGCCCAGCAGCGAACCGAGCAGGATCCCGACGAACGGCCCGCGGCGCAGCAGGCTGAGATCCAGCATGGCCGCCCGCGACCGGAACTCCACCACGAAGAACAGCGTGAACGCGACCGCGCTGCCGGCCACCAGGCCGAGCACCGGCGCCGAGACCCAGCCGTCGTCGTTGGCCCGGATCAGGCCGAAGGTCAGCGCGCCGGCGGCGATCGTGAACAGCGCCATGCCCGGCAGGTCGATCCGCTGACCCGCACCGTGCCGCTCGCCGGACAGCACCCGCTGGGAGAGCAGAATGGCGACTGCCGAGACCGGCAGGTTGATGAAGAAGATCCAGCGCCAGGACAACCCCTGGGTGAGCAGGCCGCCGAGAACCGGGCCGACCGCCGCGGAGGCGCCGAGCACCGCACCCCACATCCCGTAGGCGATGCCGCGGTCCCGGCCCTGGTAGGAGCTGCTCAGCAGCGCGTAGGTGCAGGAGAACATGCCCGACGCACCGATGCCCTGCGCCGCTCGGGAGGCGATCAGCACGGCGGCGTTGGGTGCTAGGCCGCAGGCCAGCGAGGCCACCGCGAACAGCGCGAGGCTGGTGACGTAGGCGCGCCGGTGGCCGAGCTTGTCGGCGATCGAGCCGACGCCCAGCAGCAGCGAGGACAGGCTCAGCGCGTACGCGTCGATCACCCACTGCAGCGCGGCGAAGGAGGTGTGCAGGTTGCGGGCCATGGCCGGCAACGCCACGTTCACCACGGTGACGTCGATCAGCAGCATGAAGGTGCCACAGCAGATCGCGATCAGTGGCAGCCACTTGCGCATGTTCGTCTCCTTGTCGAGGCGGTCCGCGGACGAGGTCCAGTCTGCCCTGTGCAGCCGACAGTCGGGACGCCGTGCAACATCGGATCTAATTGTTCAATAAGCTCAAACGCCACCGCGGCGGATACGCTCGGTGATCGTTCGGTGACTAGATTGCGGCTTGTTTGGCGGTCGTGAGCGCCGGTAGGGTTTACATCGCACGGGGGTGCATATGGGGGAAACGCAGTAAGAGATTGAAGCCCTGCGGACCGGGTATGGGGGTACCTGCTCCAGCGGGGCTTCTCTCTGTCCGGTCTCTGCCCAGGCCCGCTCGGCTCTGCCAGCGGTGAGGCCGCCCCGGTGGAGTCAGCGCACGCCCTGTTCGGCGATCTCTCGCAGCGTCGGAATCCGTCGCCCCGGAGGTGCCGCCCACGTAGCCGGCCTCGGCCACCAGCACCCGGGTGCCATCCAGCCGGGAGGCGAACGCGGCATCCGGCAGCTTGTCCGGACCGCCGGGGTAGGTGACCCCGTCCCGCAGCAGGTCGGCGATGTTGCCGGTGCCGTCGGCGTTGACCAGGCCCAGGTATTGCTGGGCCTGCGCGGCGGTGCGGAAGGTCACCACATTGCTGGCGATGACCACCGTCCGGCCGTGCGAGTTGGTGGTGGCCAGCAGTCGCTGCACCGAGGTGCACGGCGTGCGGGCGAAGAATGCCTGCACCTGGCCATAGGCGTGCGCGGCACAGTCGGTCTGGCGGTCCGCGGCCTGGCGGACCCAGCCGTCCGGCAGTGCCGAGGCGTTCGGCGAGGCCGAGCTGGCCGGCTTGCTGGCCGAGCCGGAGCTGCCGGCCGTCGCTCCGCTGCCTGCCCGGTCGGCCGAATGGTGCCCGCCCACGGCGAGCAGGATCAGCAGCACGACCACGCTCACCACCAGCCAGCCGCCGAGCAGTAGCGCGACCAGGCGCAGCCGGCTGCGCGGCTTACGGGGGGAGTCGTCGGAATCCCATTCCGAATCCGGTTCGGTCAGCCAGCTCACCGCCCAACCGTAGCCACATCCGTTGTCGGGCGGCAGTTGGCTTCGGCGAGAATGGACGGATGGCGACTGACTGCGACGTGATCGTGGTGGGCCTGGGTGGCATGGGGTCGGCCGCTGCCTGGCAGCTGGCCCGGCGGGGGCTGCGGGTGCTCGGGGTCGAGCAGTTCGGTCCGGCGCACACCCTCGGCTCCTCGCACGGCGGCAGCCGGATCGTGCGCAAGGCGTACTTCGAGAGCCCGGCCTACGTGCCGCTGCTGGTCCGGACCTACCAGCTGTGGGACGAGCTGTCGGCCGAGTTCGGCGAGCAGTTGTTCCACCGCTGCGGCGCGCTGATGATGGGGGACCGGCAGAGTCCGGTGGTGGCCGGCGCGCTGGCCTCGGCCCGGCAGTGGAACCTGCCGTACGAGTTGATGGACGCCGCCGGGCTGCGCCGGCGCTTCCCGCAGTTCCAGCTGCCGGCCGACCAGTGGGCGCTGTACGAGGCCGACGCCGGCTACGCGCGGCCGGAGGCCACCGTGCTGGCGAACCTGGAGCTGGCCCTCGACGCCGGCGCGGAGCTGTGGTTCGACACGGTGGTGGAATCGATCGAACTCGGCCCGGACGGCGTGCACCTCACCGCCGCCGATGCGGAGATCCGAGCGCCCAGGGTAGTGCTGGCCACCGGCGCCTGGGCCGACCGGCTGGCCGGCCTGGACCGCTTCCCGCTGAGCACCACCCGGCAGACCGTGCACTGGTTCGGCACCGACCGGCCGGAGGACTACGCCGCCGACCGGTGTCCGGTCTATCTCTGGGACGCGCCCGGCGGCATCGACCGGCAGCTGTACGGCTTCCCGCGGCTGCCCACCGAGGCCGGCGTGAAGGCGGCCATCTACCGGGGCGCGGCGACCCCGATCGACCCGGACAAGCTGGACCGGACGATCAGCGAGGCCGACCTGGAGCCGGTACGGGAACTGCTGGCCCGGCTGCTGCCGGAGCTGGCCGGCGAGCCGGTCGACTCCTCGGTGTGCATGTACCCGGCGGCGGCCGGGGACGACTTCGTGCTTGGCATCCATCCGGGTTCGTCCGGTCGGGTGGTGCTGGCGGTCGGCTTCTCCGGGCATGGCTTCAAGTTCGTTCCGGTGGTCGGCGAGATCGTGGCCGACCTGGTCATTGAGGGGGCCAGCCGGCTGGACATCGGTTTCCTGTCGCCGGACCGGTTCGCCCGCCGCTGAGGTTGCCGCGACAGGCCGGGCCGTCGGCGAGCCGCGTCAGGCCCGGTCCACCGCGGGGAAGACGATCTCGCGCACCAGCACCCGCACAACGATCGCGATCGGCACCGCGAACAGGGCCCCGGGGATGCCCAGGATGGCACCGCCCAGGATCACCGAGGGCACCGTGATCACTCCCGGCAGCTCGACCGAGAACTTCATCACCCGGGGCTGGATGAGGTAGTCCTCGGCCATCCGGTAGCCGATGTAGAAGATCAGGGTGGCCAGCGCCGTCGGGAAGCTGACGGTCAGCGACACCAGGGTCACGATGGCGCCGCCGACGGTGGAACCGACCACCGGCACCAGCGACAGCACGGTGACCAGCGCGCCCAGCATCACCGCGTACGGGATGTGCCAGGCCAGCGCCCACATCGCGGTGCCGAAGCCGCACAGCACCGCGATCAGCACGGTGGACAGCATCACCTTGCCGACCAGGCCGATCAGCTCGTCCACGATCCGGCCGGTCCGGGGCCGGCGGGAGGCCGGCACCGCGCGCAGCGCGAGCGAGCGAAGCTGGGGCAGCTTGATCGCGAAGAACAGCGACAGGAAGGCCACCACCACGATGTCGGTGAGCGCGCTGAACAGCAGCTCGCCGCCGGAGAGCACGTAGTCCAGCACCTTGGCGAAGTTGACCTTGGAGTTGCTGCTGGCGCTGGTCACCGAGGACAGCCGGTCACCGAGCGAGCCCAGGTGCGACTCGGCGTTGGCGATCAGCTGCGGGCCGTTCTTGATCAGCTGCGGCAGCTGGGTGCTGGCCGCGTCCACCGCCAGCACGATGGGCGCGGTCAACAGGACGACCGCGATCAGCCAGGTGAGTAGCGCGGCATAGCTGCGGCGGATCCCGCGGCGCTCCAGGAAGCCGATCAGCGGGTCCAGGGTGAGCCCGATCAGCAGCGCGAACGCCACCAGGTACAGGATCGTCCTGAGCTGCTGGAACACCAGGAAGCCGAGGTAGGCCACTCCGACGCCGATGGAGAACCAGAGCGCGAACGCGATCACCGAACGGGGCCGCCGCACGGTGACAACTTCCTGGACAGGCTCCCCGCCGATCGGCACCGCACCCTTGGCATCCATAGTGCGAGCCAGGCTAGTGCAGAGTCGGCTGTGAAGGCGAAGTCCGCGCTCGGATGGCGGTTCCGCCGGCCGGCGGCGGCCGGCTCAGCGAAACTCCAGCTCGACCTCGTCGGTGACCGGATGGGACTGGCAGGCCAGCACCAGGCCGGCGGCGATCTCGTCCGGTTCGAGGGCGTAGTTGCGGCTCATCCGCACCTCGCCGGAGACCAGCTTGGCGCGGCAGGTGCCGCACACCCCGCCCTTGCAGGCATACGGCGCGTCCGGCCGGGCGGCCAGCACCGCGTCCAGGATGCTCGGGCCGGCGTAGCTCACCGCGACGGTCGAGGTGCGGCCGGCCAGCGTGACGGTGACCTGGCTTCGTTCGTCCGGCCGGCTGGTGTCCGCCGCCTCGGGCTCGGGCACCTCACCGGCGTAGAACAGCTCGGCATGCACCCTCGCCTCGGGCACCCCGCCGGCCACCAGCGCCTCCCGGGCGGCCGTCACCATGCCGAACGGGCCGCACAGGTACCAGTCGGTGACGCCGCTGGCCGGCCCGGCGAGCAGGGTGGCGACCTTGGTGGCATCGATCCGCCCGGTCAGCAGGTCGGCCAGCTGCGGCTCGCCGGACAGCACGTGCAGCACCGCGAGCCGGTCGGGGTAGCGGTTCTTCAGATCGGCCAGCTGTTCCAGGAACATCACGTCCGCGGTCGTCCGGTTGCCGAAGGCGAGGAAGACCTCGCTGCCCGGCTCGGTGTCCAGCACCGTCGCGGCGATGGACAGCACCGGAGTGATGCCCGAACCCGCCGCCAGGCAACCGATCCGCCGGCCGTCGCTGGCCGGCTCACCGATCCCGGACGGGCCGAAGTAGCCGGCCGGCGTCATCACCTCGACCACCTCGCCGACCTGGAGGGCTTCGGTCAGCCAGCCGGAGAAGCTGCCGCTGGGGATCCGCTTCACCCCGATCCGCAGCCGGCCGTGCTCGGCCAACTCGGCCGGCGTGGAGCAGATCGAGTACGTGCGGCGGTCCTCGGAGTTCCCGGCCAGCCGGCGCAGGGTCAGGTGCTGGCCGGGCCGGAAGGCGTAGTCGGCGCGCAGGTCCTCGGGCACCGCGAACTCGACGGCGCAGGCGGCCTCGGTGAGCCGGCCGATGGCCGAGACCGGCAGCTTGTGGAAGGTGCTCATGGGAGAACGGCTCCGGATCGGCCCACCTGGGCGGTCATAGCGGCTTGAACTCGTCGAACGGCTCGGCGCAACCCCGGCACCGGCGCAGCGCCTTGCACGGCGTGGAACCGAACTGGCTGACCACCTCGGTGTCGGTGGAGCCGCAGCGGGGGCAGGCCACCACCCGCCGACCCAGCCGGAGCCGGATCGGGCCCGGCCGCTCGGTCGGCGCGGAGGCCTTGGCCGGCGGTGCGATGCCGTACTCGGCGAGCTTGTGCCGGCCGGCCTCGGTGATCCAGTCGGTGGTCCAGGCCGGTGCCAGTTCCACCACCACCCGGACGGTCGGCTGCACGTCCAGCGCCCGGGCCAGCACGTCGGCCTTGATCGCCTCGGTGGCCGGGCAGCCGGAGTAGGTCGGGGTGATCACCACCTCCGGCTGGCCGTCGGTGGCCCACCGGACGTCGCGCAGGATGCCCAGGTCGGCGATGGTCAGCACCGGGATCTCCGGATCGGGCACGCTGGCGACCGCGTCCCGCAGCTCGGCGAGGCGTGCCTCGACCTCCGAACCGCCGGCAGCCCGAACCTCGGCGCTCACCAGGTCGCTCCGGGATGTGATCGGTGCAGGTGCTGCATCTCGGCCAGCAGGTAGCCGAAGCTCTGGGTGTGCAGGCCGGCGCGGCCGCCAGACGGCCGCCAGTCGTCGTCCGGGATCGACAGCGTGGCCTCGGCCAGCAGCGGCTGTACCGTGCCGAGCCAGCCGTCGCGTAGCAGCGACGGCAGCGGCCCGACGCCGCGGTCGGCGACCCGGCCGAATAGCTCGTCGTCGGTGAACAGCTCGTGGGTGTAGGGCCACACGGCGTCGAGGCCGGCCTGGGCCCGCTGGTGGCTCAGCTCGGTGCCGTCGCCGAGCCGGAGCACCCAGCCGCCGGCGTGCTCGACGTGGTAGGCGACCTCCTTGACCGCCTTGGCCGCGATGGCGGCCAGCTGGCCGTCGGCCGAGGACTCCAGGGTGCGGTACAGCTCGTGCTGGTAGGCGGAGAACAGCAGCTGGCGGACCATGGTCACCGCGAAGTCGCCGTTGTCCAGTTCCACCAGCTGCACGTTGGTGAATCGGCGCTCCTCGCGCTGGAAGGCCAGCTCGTCCTCGGACGTGCCGGCGTAGGAGCCGCCGTAGGACAGCAGGCTGCGCGCCTGCCCGAGCAGGTCCAGCGCGATGTTGGCCAGCGCGATGTCCTCCTCGATCTCGTGCGAACGGGCCGACCACTCGGTCAGCCGCTGGGCCAGGATCAGCGCGTCGTCACCCAGCCGGATGGCGTACTCGGCCACTTCCGGCGTCAGTTCCTGGCTTCCCGCCGCGCTGGAGCTGTTGGCCAGCTCATCGCCGTTCGCTTCGCTTTGGTGCTCACTCACAGGTGCTCGACCCCGTCCGGGATCGTGTAGAAGGTCGGGTGCCGGTAGGGCTTGTCGCCGGCGGGTGCGAAGAAGGAATCCTTCTCATCCGGGGAGCTGGCCACGATGGCCGTCGAGGGCACCACCCAGATGGACACGCCCTCGTTGCGCCGGGTGTAGAGGTCGCGGGCGTTCTGCAGGGCAAGGGTGGCATCCGGGGCGTGCAGGGAGCCGACGTGCACGTGGTTGGTGCCGCGCACCGGCCGCACGAACACCTCCCAGAGCGGCGTCGGGGTGGTCATGCCGGCCTGCGGGCTTCCTGCCGGCGGGCCTCCTGCTTGGCGGCGTAGGCGGCGGCCGCCTCGCGCACCCAGGCGCCGTCCTCGTGGGCCTGCCGGCGGACCTGCACCCGCAGCCGGTTGCACGGGCCGTTGCCCTTGACCACCTGGTAGAACTCGGTCCAGTCGATCTCGCCGTAGTCGTAGTGGCCGCGCTCGGCGTTCCACTTCAGGTCCGGATCCGGCAGGCTCAATCCGAGCACTTCCGCCTGAGGCACGCAGATGTTGACGAAGCGCTGGCGCAGCTCGTCGTTGGAGAACCGCTTGATCCCCCACGCCATCGACTGCGCCGAGTTGGGCGAGTCGTCGTCCGGCGGCCCGAACATCATCAGCGACGGCCACCACCAGCGGTCGATCGCGTCCTGGGCCATCTGGTGCTGTTCCGGGGTGCCGTTGGACAGGGCTAGCAGCGACTCGAAACCCTGCCGCTGGTGGAACGACTCCTCCTTGCAGATCCGGACCATGGCGCGGGCGTACGGACCGTAGGAGCAGCGGGTGAGCGGCACCTGGTTGGTGATCGCCGCGCCGTCCACCAGCCAGCCGATGGCGGCCACGTCCGCCCAGGTGGGCGTCGGGTAGTTGAAGATCGAGGAGTATTTCTGCTTACCGGCGTGCAGCAGGTCCAGCATCTCCTCCCGGCCCATGCCCAGCGTCTCGGCGGCGGAGTAGAGGTAGAGCCCGTGCCCGGCCTCGTCCTGCACCTTGGCCAGCAGGATGGCCTTGCGGCGCAGCGACGGCGCGCGGGTCAGCCAGTTGCCCTCCGGCTGCATGCCGATGATCTCGGAGTGCGCGTGCTGGGCGATCTGGCGGATGAGCGTCTTGCGGTAACCGTCCGGCATCCAGTCGCGCGGCTCGATGGTGGCGTCGGCGGCGACCAGCGCATCGAAGCCGGCTTGCGGATCGAGCTGTTCGTGCTCGGACTGTTCCTGCTCGGACAGTGGTGCGGTCGCGGTCATCTGTGGGCTCCTAGAACGGACTCCTATTTACCGAATGATCGTTCGTTTAGTCTATGCTGACCGCGTCGCCGGCTGCAAGCTGGCGGCACGCCGGACAGCCGTGTTGAAGGGACTGTTGCGTCGATGGCCGACTTGTTGCGCTCCTACTACTCCGACGCCTGGCACACCGCCGACGACGCCGGCATGCCGCTGCTGGACGCCGCCACCTCCGAGGAGGTCGCCCGCTGGTCGACCAGCCCGGTGGACGTGCCGGCGATGTACGACTACGCCCGGACGGTGGGCGGCCCGGCGCTGCGCCGGCTCACCTTCACCGAGCGGGCGGCCATCCTCAAGCAGCTGGCCCAGTTCCTCAACGAGCGGCGGGAGGAGCGTTACTACCCGCTGTCGATGGCCACCGGCGCCACCCTGTTCGACTCCCGCTTCGACGTCGACGGCGGCATCGGCGTGCTGTTCGCCTACTCCTCCCGCGGCCGGCGCGAGCTGCCGGACTCGCAGGTCTACACCGACGGGCCGGTGGAGCCGCTGAGCAAGGACGGCAGCTTCGTCGCCCAGCACATCTACACCCCGCTGCACGGCCTGGCGCTGTTCATCAACGCCTTCAACTTCCCGGTCTGGGGGATGCTGGAGAAGTTCGCCCCCGCCTTCCTGGCCGGCGTGCCGGTGGTGGTCAAGCCGGCCGAGCAGACCGGCTACCTCACCGAGCGGGTGTTCGCCGACATGGTGGAATCCCAGCTGCTGCCGCCGGGTTCGATCTCGTTGCTGTGCGGCTCGACCGAGGGCCTGCTGGAGCATCTCACCAGCCAGGACGTGGTCGCCTTCACCGGTTCCGCGGCCACCGCCCGGGCGCTGCGCCAGCACCCGCGGGTGCTGGCCGAGTCGGTCCGGTTCACCGCCGAGGCGGATTCGCTGAACGCGGCCATCCTGGGCCCGGACGCGGCCGCCGGCGAGCCGGAGTTCGACCTGTTCGTGCGCGAGCTGAGCCGCGAGATCACCGTCAAGGCGGGCCAAAAGTGCACCGCGATCCGCCGGGCGTTCGTGCCGTCGGACCGGTTGGACGACGTGCTGGAGGCGCTGCGGGCCCGGCTGGCCAAGGTGGTGGTGGGCGATCCGCGGCAGGAGGCGACGACCATGGGCGCGCTGGCCACCCTGGAACAGCGCGAGGAGTTCAACGCCAACCTGGCCAAGCTGACCGAGGTGGCCGACATCGCGATCGGCGGCCCGGACTCGGCCGCCGCCGCGGCGCTGCCGGAGCGGGGCGCGTTCGTGGTGCCCACCGTGCTGCGGGCGCGCGACAGCGACGCGGACGCGGTGCACACCGTCGAGGCGTTCGGCCCGCTGGCCACCGTGATCGGCTATGACGATGCCGAGGAGGTCGTCCGGCTGGCCGCGCTCGGGCAGGGCTCGCTGGTCGCCTCGGTGTACTCCTACGACCAGGCCTTCGTCCGGGACGTGGTGCGCGGTGCCGCGGCCCACCACGGCCGGATGATCGTGATCGACCGCGACGATGCGCGGTCCTCCACCGGGCACGGCTCACCGCTGCCGCTGCTGGTGCACGGTGGTCCCGGACGGGCCGGCGGCGGCGAGGAGCTCGGCGGCATCCGGGGGGTGCTGCACTACATGCAGCGCACCGCCGTCCAGGGCTCGCCGCGTGCCGTCTCGGCGGTCACCGGACGCTGGGTGGCCGGCGCGCCGACCGTTGTAACGGAGGAGCACCCGTTCCGGCACTACCTGGAGGAGCTGGCCATCGGCGAGGTGCTGCACACGGAGAGCCACACGGTGACCGCTGCCGACATCGACCGGTTCGTGGAACTGACCGGCGACGCTTTCTATGCCCACACCGATCCGGAGGCGGCGGCGCGCAACCCGCTGTTCGGGGGCATCGTGGCGCACGGCTACTACGTCGTGTCCCGGGTCGCCGGGCTCTTCGTCGAGCCGTCGCCGGGGCCGGTGCTGGCCAACTTCGGCCTGGACAACCTGCGCTTCGTGACGCCGGTGAAGGTGGGCGATTCCATCCGGGCCCAGCTGACCTGCAAGGAGAAGAAGGCCCGGCAGACCGAGGACTACGGCGAGGTTCGCTGGGATCTGAACGTCCGCAACCAGGACGACGAGCTGGTGGCCAGCTACGACGTGCTCACGCTGGTCGCCAAGCGCCCGGTCGAGCAGGCATCCTGATCTTCCCTTCTCGGATGCCGGTTACCTTTTCGGGCGCGGGTCTCACAGCAAGCTCTGCTTTATCGCCAAGCTTTCCGTCAGGCCGGCGGTGTTCGCTGAGCTGGTAACCAGATGGAGATCCGGAACCGAGAAGGTGCCAGCAGTGACCGAGCTACCTAGCCAGGGCCAGAACGAACCCAGCGACCGGCCGACGAACCACTCCGACGCGACACCCGCCGAGCGGGAGCAGCACGCCGACTCCGGGTTGCCGGCAGAGCCGTCGGCGCAGCTGCCCGGTGCCGAGCCCAACCCGCCGGGGTCCGGGTTGCCGGCCGAGCCGTACCAGTCGGCGAGCTATCCGGCACCGGTTTACTACCCGGCCCCGCGGCAGGGCCCCTGGCAGCCGCCGGCCGGCTATCCATGGGGCGAGCCATACCGGCAGGCTGAGCACTACCAGCAGTACTCGCAGGGTGAGTACGCGCGGGGCGATTACCAGCAGGGCGGATACCCGCCAGGCGGTTACCCGCAGGGTGAGTACGCGCAGCCCGGCTACCCGGAGGGTGGGTACGCCCAGCCCGGCTACCCGGAGGGTGGGTACGCGCAGGCCGGCTACCCGCCGCCGTACGGTTACTGGGCTCCGCCGCCGGTGCCGCAGCGCAAGCACCGGCACCGGCTGCTATACGGCTCGGTTGCCGCTGCGGTCGCGGCGGCGGTGGCCACCGGTGGCATCGCCGTCGCGGTGGACCACGCCAACAACTCCTCGCAGCAGACCTCGCTGAGCACTCCCAGCCAGACCGACCCGTTCTCCAATGGCAACTCCGGCTCGGGCACCGATCCGAACGGCTCGGGCCAGAACGGCTTTGGCTTCGGCCAGGGAGGGTCGGACTCGAGTGGCTCCGGCACTACCGGCACCGCCACCTCGGCGCAGTCGGTCGGCATCGTGGACATCAACACCACGCTCGACTACGGCCAGGGCAAGGCGGCCGGCACCGGCATGGTGCTCACCTCGAACGGTGAGGTGCTGACCAACAACCACGTGGTGCAGGATTCCACCGCGATCTCGGTGACCGTGGTCAGCACGGGCAAGACCTACACCGCCAAGGTGGTCGGCACCGATCCCAGTGACGATGTCGCCGTCATCCAGTTGCAGGACGCCAGCGGCCTGTCCACCGCCAAGCTCGGGAACTCCTCCTCAGTGACGGTGGGCGCGGCGGTGACCGCGGTGGGCAACGCCGGTGGCACCGGCGGCACCCCGTCGTCGGCCACCGGCACGGTGACCGCGCTGAACCAGTCCATCACCGCCAGCGATGACAACGGTGGCAATGCCGAGCGGCTCACCGGGATGATCGAGGTCAACGCCAACATCCAGGCCGGTGACTCCGGTGGCGCGCTGTATGAGAACTCGGGCGGCACCATCATCGGGATGAACACTGCGGCGTCGTCGTCCGGTTCACGGTTCGGCGCGACCACCAGCACCACCGGCTTCGCCATCCCGATCGCCAAGGCGACCAGCATCGCCGGCGAGATCGAAAACGGCACCGACAACGCCACCATCCACCAGGGCTACCCGGCGTTCCTGGGCGTGCAGCTGTCCCCGACCGGCCAGGCTGTCGGTGCGGCGATCTCCGGCATCGTTCCCGGATCCGGTGCGGCCAACGCCGGCCTGGCCGCCGGCGACGTGATCACCTCGGTGGACGGCACGGCGGTGGCCGACGCCAGCGCGCTGTCGCCGCTGCTGGACAGCCACAACCCCGGTGACAAGGTCAAGATCGGCTACACCGACTCCTCCGGCGCCAGCCACTCGGTGACGGTGACGCTGGGCCAGGGACCGGCCGACTGAAGTTCCTTTCTGGGATCGAGGGCCGGACGGACGAAGCTTTCCGTCCGGCCCTTGCCTTGTCCGCACGGCGGCTACCCGGCTCCGATCGGCCCTCGGCGCCGCACGTGACGTACCGCTTGCTGCGGGCATGATCGGGACTGGCTGCGTAGCTGCCCGGAAGGACGAAAGCGATGACCGATACCGAACCGCGGACCGCCGACGGAAAGGTGCTCTGGCATTTCCTGATGTCGCTGGACGGCTTCGTGGCCGGGCCGGACCACGACATGACGTGGATGACCGGCTTCTCCACCCGGCCGGCCCTGCATCGCGAGTACATCGAGACGACGGGCGCGGTGCTCGCCGGGCGCAGCGGCTCGACAGCGCCATCGGCGATTCCCGCCCGTACGGCGGAGCGTGGCGTGGCCCGATCTTCGTCCTCACCCATCATCCGGACGACGCGCGGCAAGCCGACGACATCACGTTTCTCAGCTGTCCGGTCGAGGAAGCCGTGCGCATTGCGCTCGACGCGGCGGGCGGGAAGAACGTCGAGGTCTTCTCCCCGACCATCGGCCGGCAACTGCTCGAGAGGGGGCTCATCGACGAGATCGACCTGCACATCGCGCGGGTCCTGCTCGGCGACGGCATCCGGCTCTACGACAACCCCAGCGGCACGCCGATCCGGCTCGACGCGGTCGGTGACGGGGATCCTCACGCAGTGTTGAACGTACGGTATCGGCCGGTCAGGTTGCGCGATTCCGGGGCCTGAACCGCCGTCGGGGCGTTTACGCTGTGAGCACGCGCCGGTTGCGGTGACCTCGCAACCTGTCCGCGGCTGAGGGCGATGAGCGTCAGTCTCGACTGGCAGCGTCGGTGCTCGCGTTCCTACCCGGAACGGATCCGCACGCCAGCCACCTGTGGGCGCGAGCGTTCGCAGCGATCTCGCTGGTCATCTTCGCCACGGAAACCACGGTGTTCTCCGCCCGCGACGACACGCGCGCGTTCGACGCGCTGGCACGGAACTTCATCCTGACCAACGTGGCTGGCGCGATCGTGTTCGTCTTGGCGGTGCTGTTCGTCGTCGGCACGTTTTCGCCCTCGTAGCGGGAGTGCTGCGGTAGTCCGGATGGCCTGGACGACCTGCACCGCGCACATCGCCGACTATGCGCGAGCCAACGGGAGGTTGCTGTTCACGGCAGCGCACGTTAGTGGGCTCCGGGGTCTACTGCTGTGCCGAACAGCTCGGTTTCGATGGCCTGTTTCGGGCCACTCACTGCCCTGAACGGACGACCGGGGTGTCGGACTGGCTGACCGACACCTGAGTGACGCTGCCGCTCTGGCTCAAGATGGGCTCGGGATCACGTGTGCGCGCCAGGGATCGGATGGCCCCCTTCGCGCGAGGACAGGCGTCGCGGCCAGTCCTTCATTCATGGGTCCGGCGGGGGTAGCCGTTCTCCGTTATCGGTGCACCGATGGCAGTCATCGCTGCCGGAGCGCTGAACCATCTAGACAGCTGCCACGTCGGCTGCGTCGCCTCATTGGCTTGCCGAACGGATGTAGACAAAATGTAGAGCGGCCTCCATTATGTCAGCATGAAATTTACCCGAATTGCAGCAATTGCCATCGCGGCGATGACCCCTATCGTCATCTTCGCACCCCCTGCCCTGGCCAGCGGTCCACCGCAGGTGGATCTGAACAACAGCGGGTGCTTCCAAACCCAATGGGTAGACGACAACACCGGCGACATGCGGTTGAAGTTCTGGTGCAACTACACCGTCAACGGTGGAACTGGAGCAGTCACCGTCGCCTACTTCATCACCAATGGCTACAACGGTACCTTGTCGCATAGCGGCAACACCTTCTCCAACTTCGAGGGGCGCTGCTTCGACAACAGCACCATGACGATCACCGCTCGCTTCACCGACTCGATCGGCGCCTCCGACGCGGTGACCTACTCGCTCAACTGCCAGGATTACCAGTAGCCAGTGCCTCCGCCAGCTACCGCTGCCGAGCGTGAGTTCCCGGTCCGGCGTGTGCGCTGTGGCGGGTAGAACTGGCGCGCTACTCGATCCCGAGGCGGTGGAAGAGTGCCGCTTGGTTGCGGGCTGGGCGGCCTGCCCGCGGTTGGGTTGACTCGTTTCGGTGGGAGGGGTCCGTGGTCTAGCCGTGTTCAGTCCCGCACGTGCCAAGTGGTGACTCGTCGTGCCACCTGGCTGGCCGGAACATGGCACGCGAGAACGACGGGTATCGCGTGTCGAAGTCCTCGAAGATTTCGAGACGGTGTCGGATTGGGAGGGCGCTGTTCGTAGCACAGGTGAGGCCGTCCACAAGGGGGCGACGCCAAGGTAGAGGACGCGATCATGAAGCTGACGACCATGACCCAGGTCGGGACGATACCGGTCAGGGCCCGCACCGCCCGCCGGATGTACGAGCTGCTGGAACCGATCTGCCTGGTCACCTACTTCGCCGAGGAGTGCAACGAGGAACTGGCCGCACTCGGCCACCGCACCTACTGGGACGGTTACTTCGCCAGCCGCGCCGCGCCGCTGGGGCGGGTGCCGGCCGAGGTCGTGCACGCGGCCTTCTACAGCTTCGCCGACGGAGAGGTCGCCCGGCACATCCCGAGCGCATGGGAGACGATCCCACCCGAGGCGTCCGTCACCGCCCGAGAGCGGGGCAGCACGGCCTCCCTGCGGCGGATCCTCGGCGACGAGCTTGCCGACTCCCCGGGCCTGATACGCGCCGCCGACCTGACCACCAAAGCCGCGACGAGCGCGCCCACGGAAGGTCGGGTGATGTACGCCGGGATGCGTACCCTTGCGGTGCCGAACGACCCGGTCGCCCGGCTCTGGCATAGCGCGACCATGCTGCGCGAGCACCGCGCTGACGGGCATATCGCCGCTCTCGTCGGCGCACGCATCGGCGGCACGGAGGCCCACGTGCTCTCCGCGCTGGCGCAGGGCATCCACCCGCCGGAGTCATTCGGGCGCATCCATCACCTGCCGAAGGAGCGGCTGGCCGCGGTCATGGACGGATTACGCGAGCGCGGGCTCATCGACACCGACGGCCGGTTCACCGACGCCGGCCGCGAGACCACTCAACGCATCGAATCCCTTACCGACGAACTCGCCGCCTCGCCCTACGACGCCCTCTCTCCCGCCGAACTCGCCGAACTCGTCACCGAGCTCGAACCCATCACCGCGATCCTGGTGGCCGCGGGCTCTCAGTGACGATCAGCGACTGACCGGACGGGGAGTGCGTAGTCCGGTTCGGCGAACTCCTCGCCGAGTGGCCCGTAGCACGGCACACTCGGCGGCCCAGCGCGCATATCGACGGATCGCGCGCTTCTCGGCCTGTGCTCGTGGGCCGGAGGCGGATGGTTGTGAGTCAGTGTGCTTGGTGGCGGGCGCTTATTGGTGGCCGGTCGTACGGAGGGCTTCATCGGACCATCGGACGATGTGGGCGAGAGCGAGTCCGCGCTGCTGATACAGGTGGTGGGCGTCAACGTCACGATGGTAGGCGCGTTGCCGGGTCTTCTTCGCGGCTTGGAGCATGCGCGGCAGCAGCCAGCTGTATTTCACGCACGAGGCGACCATGGCGAGGCGGGCTGTGCTAGCGAGTCCGGACCAGCCCCCCTCATGCAAGCCTTGTAGGTAGGCGTCAAAGCAGGCGTTCTCAAGTTCGGCTAGGCGCTCTGCCGGCCAGAACAGGTCGAACGCTGCGTCGGGAATGTGGTTGCCGAGGTCCTCGCCGATCGCCGCGTCGCCGGCGAACGCCCAGTCGAATAAGACCACCTCACCGGTTGGTCGTCGATGCTCGTTGCTCACCCACAGGTCGAGGTGGCCGCGGGTGCGGGGCAGGCTTTCCATAACGTCAAGCAGGTGGTCGCGGTGGGCGAGGAGGCGCTGCCAGCCCTCGCGCAGGCCCCCCGGCCAGGTATCGCGGATAAGTGGTTGGGCCCATGCCTCGTCGTCATCGACAAGGCTGGGATCAACTTGGCGGCTTCCGGAGTAACGACGAAGAAAGCCGCGCGACTGCCATGGCCACTCGCGCGGGCCAGCTGCCTGCCAGCGTCCGAGCCCGACTGAGAGCGCGATGTGGTCGTCCAGGGCGAAGTTGACGCCCGGGGTCCCGACGACATCCTCAAGCCATAGCGAGATACCGGCCTCGTCCTCGGTGACGTGCGCATCGGGAAGATCGAGGCCGGTCCCGTGCAAGCTTTCGCGCACGTCATCGCCGGCGTAGACGTCCGCCTCCCGACGCCAGTAGTTCCAGTCCCGCGGCGACGAGGACGCAGCCCACGGATCGCCGAGTGGCGCGGACTCGGAAGGCGGGCAGCGCAACCGCTTGTGAACCAAGCTCATGCCATGCGTATCCGTGACGCGTTCCACGATCTCGGTTACCGCGTTCTGCGGGTTGTAGCGGAGTGTCTCCCTCAGGACGATGTCGATTGGCACGGATCCAACATCTACTCCATCAGCTGCATTGGAGGTCGCTCAGGGCCTGGCACGGCAGCTCAAGCCGGCGGCGCATCACCTCCGCCGGGACGAACCGATATACGCCACCCACGAGTGCGAGGACGCGCCTAGCGGCCACCTGGCATCACCGTCTGTGCGGGGCAGCCGGAGCGGGTGATCCGCAAACACTAAACGAGATAACCGCCGGCGCCCGTAAGGCGCCTACCTCAGCTCGGAAAAGACGTCACGTCACGGGTTGCGCCGTCTGGGACGCCCAGATCGGCCGGTAACCGGCGTTGTACAGCACGAGGTTCCCGTCACTTTGCAACACCAACAGATTGCCGGCGGTACCCGAGCTGGCTGTCGTCCACAGCACGGAGCCCGACGAGGTGACCAGCGCGAGGTTTCCGGCGGTCTTGACTGCCAGTCGATCATGGGCGGCGACGGCGGTGGCAGGCGTGGCCCAGAGCACCTTGCCGGCGGAGTTGGTGAGCACCGCCCGACCGGCGGTGGTGACAGCGAGCCGGTAGGCGGCCGAGCCCTCGCCGTTGGTGATGGAGGAGCCAGCGGCCAGGCTCTGGCCGCTGTGCAGGATGAAGAATCCGCTCGCCGCCACCGGCGTCGTGGTGGCACGGTAGGCGATCTCACCGGTCAGGCTGGCACCGGTGCTGCCTTGGCAGGTCTGGGTGAAGGTTGCGTTGAAGGCAGTTGGCTCGTGATCGGCGTCGAAACTGACCTGCTTGATGGTGACGGTTCCGGTCGAGTATCCGCAGCCACGCCCCTCACCCGTCACCAGGAACCGGAGCCCGTTCGAGCCGTCGTCGGTAGCCGCATAGGAACCGACGGCGAGCGACCCGCCGGTGCGGTCTTCGATAATTACCTCCCAGGCGGCGGAAGCATTCTGCGTGGTGGCGCTGAAACTGCCTGGCCCCTGAGTAGCCACCTGCATCCGCGCCTGGGCATCGGTGATCAGATAAGACTTGCCGCCGCCGACGAAATCGCCTGGCTGGCTGTTGACGCGCAACAGGGTGCGCCCAGCGGGTCCGGTGCCGGCCACGACGGTAGCGACATTGCTGCCTCCGATCGGGACCGTCAGGCTTGCGCTTCGAGCACCTGCGGCCCGCGGCGCGAAGGCGAGAACCACCGAACAGGACGTATGCGGGGCAAGAGTCTTGCCCGAGCAACCATTGTTAAGGATCGGAAAGTCGCTGCTGGCGGCACCGGACCAGGTCACGGCACCGGCAGCCATGGAGGTTGTCCCGGTGTTGCGGAACCAGAGCGGCAACAGCGCCGGGGACCGGGTACCGACCGGAACATCCGGCCAGGAGAACGATCGCGCGCCGGTGACCACGTTCGGTGCCGCGGCTGGTTCGCCGAGTTGCAACTCGCCGAAAATGGTGGCGTTGTCGTTGCTGGTGTAACCGCACGTGGTCTGGAAACGCACGTCCAGCCGGGTGATGTCGGCGCCGCTGGAAGCGATGTTGACGATGGTGAACCGCACGTTCGGGCAGCTGTTGTCGCCCTCGTCGAGCGTGCCCTCGCCGCGCACGCCATACACGTCGTCGCCGTAGTAGGTGCCGGTGTGGAAGGTCTGACCGGTCGGAGCACTCAGATCCAGGGCGAAGGAGCGGTTCGCGGTGCCGCCACCCATCGCGATGCTCAGCTCGTCGGTGTGGGCATAGCCTCCGACCGAGGTGACATTGGTGGGGTCGTATTCGACAGGGCCAGCCATCGGCGAGGGTGGTGCCTCTGAGCTGGAGACGCTCACCCGGACGCTGGAGAGCAAACCGGCCGCGGCCACCGGACCAGCGAGCACCAGCCAGCTGCCGGCGAAGGCCGTAAGTACCGCACCCAGCGCCATCACTTTTCGCATCGCGACCCCCGATGAACACAGCTGCCCCGCGCTCCCTAGGCATGGGGACAAAGTTGACCATTGCTTACCGCAAAAGTGATCTTGAAGCAAGTGGGCGGACTGAACAAAGGTTTGTTGAGCAGATCACCGCTGCCGCAGGGCTTGAATCGGGGGTCGGTGGCGGGACGTGGGGCGCGCTTGAGTCGGTGGGCAAGCACCGGTCAAGGATCCCTACGACCTGGGTGGCCGTCTCGCGTTCCCCACCAGCTGCCGCTGCCAAGGCGCTGGCGATAAGGGCGTGGAACTCGCGTGCTCTAGGGCGCATTGGACTAGCTTCGATGGGGCCAGGGCAGTCGGCGCGGATGCCTGGCGTGTTGGCTCCCCGGTGGCGGACCTCGCGCCGGTGGTTGCCAGGGCCGACGCTGGCGGCCAGTAGCCCGGTGAGTCACGGCGCCAGTGCCTTCGTCCAACCTGAACCGCCGTAGCGTCTGCGGTTGCCTTGAAAGAGAGGAGATCGTCTTCGTGTGGTTCAGCAGCATCACCGACCTGTCCGAGATCAACGAGCTCGTCGGCCTGAGCGCCAAGCGGGACGTCAGTGCGCGGTGGGTGACCGGACTACTCACTCGTGGTGAGTCCCGGCTGGAGTGGTGCCGCATGGCCCGATCCGACACTGGAGAATTGCTCGCCGCACACGTCTTCGACTCATTCTCGATCGACACCGAGCCCGGCGCGGTGCCGACATTCGTGCAATTGCTCGGCCACACCGACGAGGCGGCCGCGGTCTCGCTGCTGACCCATGATGTGCAGAAGTTCAACGTCACATCGGTGGAAGCCCACATCGTCATCGATGCCGCGGCCTCACCGGAACTGCGGTCGTTACGGCGGTCGCAGCCGAGCATGCTCGAGGCGGCCGGATTCAGGCGTATGGTCGACCGGGTGCGGCTATCCTGGCCGATCGAGTCGCCCCCACCGCGACCCACCGGCCGGCTCACCTTCGTCCCCGCCGCGGACGTCAAGCCGGAGCTTCTCAAGCGGATCTTCGCCGAAGTCGGCGATGGGTCACTCGACCACGGCATGCGGACCGGGCGCGTCGAGCGCGGGCGTGAACAGGAGGCGGCACTGCGTCTAGGGTGGGCTCACCACCGCGACTGCCCCAACGACTGGTTCGTCGTCGGGTTCGATCTGACCGGGGAGCCGGTCGGCTACGTGCAGTCGGCTCTGGCCGACGGCGAACGGCCGATGCTGGCCGAGGTCGGCGTCGTCGAATCCCAACGCGGACACCGTTATGTCGACGAACTGCTCGCCTACGGCACCGCGATCGTGCTCGACACCGGCCGGACCGCGATCGTCTCCGACACCGACGAGGAAAACCGGCCCATGCGTGCCGCCTTCGCGCGGGCTGGCTACATCGAGTTCGCGACGCGCCACGACTTCCGGTGGCAAATCAACGAACGCTCCACCAATGAGCAACCAGCAGCGCCGAGCTAGCAACCGCCCGGCGCTGCTGTATTGGGCGCTGCTGGGGAGTAGCCGTGATGCAGCCTTCTCCCAACCGTCCGGCACGGAATGGACGACGTCACCTGACCCGCCCGGCCGTTGTCGGTTGATTCCGCTAGCGTCGCCGGCCATGACCGAGACCATTAACCCGCCGGCCGATCTCGACGCCGTGCGGAGGTCCTACGACGCCGTCGCCGACAACTACGTGTCGATGAACGTGGGCGATCTTGCCCCGACGCCGTGGTTGCGCGCTGCGCTGGACGCGTTCGCTGAGCAGGTCCGCGGCATCGGCCCGGTGCTCGACGCCGGATGCGGACCGGGCACAACCTCGGCGTACCTGCACCGGCTGGGCCTCGAGGTCTCCGGCATCGATCTCTCGCCACGCATGATCGCGCATGCGCGCAGGCTGCACCCGCAGGTGTCGTTCGAGGTGGCGTCGGTGACGGAATTCGCGCTAGCGGCGGAGTCGCTGGGCGGTGTGCTGGGCTGGTGGTCCTGGTTCAACCTTCCGCGGGCGGTTGTGCCGCAGGTGATCGCAAGGATGGCGCGCGCCCTGCGGCCCGGCGGCCAGCTGCTCGTCGGGACGCACTGCGGGGACGGCGACATTCAGCGCACGAGCGGATATGGCGACGTCCCAGTGCAATGGACGACGCACCTCTACCAACCCGAGCAGCTCGCCGCGATGCTGACAGCTGCCCAGCTCGAGATCGTGGTCGAGCTGCGGTTCCCGCCCGAGCCGCCGCAGCGCCCGCAGGTCGTGATCGTCGCGCGTAAGACGGAATCAGGCCGCTGACGCCAACCGGCAGGCCGCTCATGCTTCAACTGACTGACCGGGGCGTGGACGGTGCGGCAAAAAACTGTCAGAGCCATCGGCGACGATGGGTCCATGACCGCCAGCGACCCCCGCGCCACGGCCGAAGATCATCTCGCCCGACTCGCCGGACCAGGCGCCCGACTGCGAGAGGATCAGTGGGCGGCCATCGAGGCGTTGCTGGGCGGCCGCACGGTCGAGGTCGTCCAGCGGACCGGCTGGGGCAAGTCAGCCGTCTACTGGATCGCCGCCGGCCTGCTGCGCCAGCGTGGTCGCGGGCCGACGCTGGTCATCTCGCCGCTGCTTGCCCTGATGCGCGACCAGGTTGCGGCGGCCGAACGCTCCGGGCTGCGCGCGGTCACGCTCAACAGCGCCAACATCGAGGACTGGTCGAGCATCGAGTCGCGCATCGCGGCCGACGAGGTCGATGTCCTGCTCATCTCGCCCGAGCGGCTCAACTCGGCCGGCTTCCGGGCCCGCGTGCTGCCCCATCTCGCGCCGCGGATCGGGTTGCTGGTCGTCGACGAGGCGCACTGCCTGTCTGACTGGGGGCACGACTTCCGTCCCGACTACCGCCGGCTGGCGAGCGTGCTGGCCCGGCTGCCTACCGGCACCCCGGTGCTGGCCACCACGGCGACGGCGAACGAGCGGGTGAGCCGCGACGTCGCCGCCCAACTCGGCTCGGAGACCCTGACGCTGCGCGGCACGCTGGACCGGGAGAGCCTGGTCCTGTCCGTGGTCCCGACGCCCGATCTGCCGACCGCCTACGCCTGGATCGCCGACGCGCTGGCCGGCCCGGACCTCCCCGGCAGCGGCATCATCTACACGCTGACCGTCGATGAGACCACGCAGCTCGCCGAATTCCTGCGCAGCCAGGGACTCGGCGTCGCCGCCTACTCCTCGGCTACCCCGCCGGAGGAGCGGGTCGAGCTGGAAGGCGCGCTTGTCCGCCATGACCTGCGCGCGCTCGTGGCCACGTCCTCGCTCGGCATGGGCCTCGACATGCCCGACCTCGGGTTTGTCGTCCATCTCGGCGCGCCGTCGTCGCCCATCGCGTACTACCAGCAGGTCGGCCGGGCCGGACGCGCGCTCGAATCGGCCGCCGCGGTCCTTCTTCCGACCGCCGCGCAGGAGCGGATCTGGGCCTACTTCGACTCCACCGCCTTCCCACCGCAGGAGAAGGTGCGCGCGGTGCTGGACCGCCTCGAGGCCAGCCCGATGAGCCTGCCGAAGCTCGAGGTCGAGAGCGGGTTGCGGCGCGGACGCCTCGAATCGTTGCTCAAGGTACTCGACGTCAACGGTGCGGTCGAGCGGGTCAACGGCGGATGGGCGGCGACCGGGCAGCAGTGGCGCTACGACGCCGAGCGGTACGCCGGCATCGCCGCGGCCCGCCGTCGCGAGCAGCAGGTCATGCGTGAGTACCAGTCCGGGGCGAGGTGCCTGATGCGCGTCCTGCGCAGCGAGCTCGACGATCCGGGTGCTGCCGACTGTGGCCGCTGCGCCGTATGCACCGGACGGCTACCGGCACCCGGGACGACGCCGGCCGAGAAGACGGTCCGGGCCGCGTGGCAGCACCTCAGGGCGCAACAGGTCGTGCTGGAGCCCCGGAAGATGTGGCCCACCGGGATCGAGCGGCGCGGCCGCATCGCCGAAGGGCAGCGCCACGAGCCGGGACGCGCGCTTGCCCGCGGCGACGATGCCATCTGGGGCGACCCAGTGCGGGCCGCGCTTGGCGGCGGCGACCTGCCCACCGAGGTATTCGAGGGCGTGGTGGCCTTGCTCAAGGCGTGGGGCTGGCCGGCCGGACGGCCGAGCTGGGTCACCTGGGTGCCGTCCCGCCGGCGCGAGCCGCTGCTCACCGAACTCGCTACCCGGCTGGCCGCGCTCGGCCGGATGGAAATCGCTGCGCCGCTGTCGGCCGAGGGACCGGGTTTTCAAGAGGACGCGGCCACCAACGCCGACTCGGCCGCGCTGGCGTTGCGCCGGTTGCGGATAGCCGACGCGGTGCCGTCGGGCCCGGTCCTGCTGCTCGACGACGTCATTCGTAGCGGCTTCACCATGACTGTTGCGGCGGCGCTGCTCCGCGAGGCCGGGGCCGGCCCGGTGTACCCGCTCGCCCTGCACAAGGCGTTCTGACGCCCAGCCGTTTCGATGCGCAGCGGTTTCGCGGCACGAAGCTGTGATCGTTACCTGCGACGATCCGCTCGTGGGTAGCGTGGCCTGGTGGAGTTCAGCCGCGAGTTGCGCGCGGACGTGCTGTCCGGGGACATCACGGTCACATTCCGGCTGTGGAGCAGGCCTCAAGTCAAGGCCGGCGGCCGTTATCGCATTGGAAGCGCACAGATCGAGGTCGACTCGATCGAACTCGTTCCGTTCGCCTCGATCGACATGGTCAACGTGCGGCGCTCAGGCGAACCCGATCTCGAGTCCCTGCGTCGCCGGGCCGCGCACGCTGGTCCCATCCAGGCCGACACGTTGCTCTATCGAATTGAGTTCCACCTCGTGCGGTAGCCACGCAGACGGCGAATGCCTCAAGACGTGCTGCAGGGGACGGTTGATGTCGCGGCTAGGTTCGATGAGGGAGATAGTCGAGGCCGGGAGGTCCAGATGCTGCGGGTGATCGGCGCGGGGCTCGGACGCACCGGCACGAATTCGCTGAAGTTGGCACTCGAACGGCTGCTCGACGCGCCGTGCTATCACATGATCGAGGTGAACCGTCATCCGGAGCACGCGCAGGTCTGGCTGGATGCGTTGCTCGGTCGAACCGGAGGGCCTGGCTGAGCTTCTCGCCGGGTACGCCGCGACCGTCAACTGGCCGGGAGCGGCGCTCTGGCGGCTGCTCGCGGCGGAGCACCCGGACGCGGTCGTGCTGCTCTCCCTACGAGACGATGCAGCGACCTGGCTGCGCAGTGCCCGAGCCACGGTCATGCCGATAGCGGCACCGGCCTGGTACGAGGACCCACGATGGCGTGCCATGCGGGACATGGACGAGGCCATGTTCGCCGCGCTCGATCCACAGTGGCGTGACGACACCGCCGCAATGGCTGCCTACGACCGGCATGCTGAGTCGGTGCGCCGCGGCGTAGCACCGCAACGACTCGTCGAATGGCGGCCGGGGGATGGCTGGCAGCCACTGTGCACGGCGCTGCGCCTGCCCGTACCGGACGAGCCGTTTCCACACGTCAACTCGACCGCTGAATTTCTCGCACGCCTTACCGGCGAGCACACCGACGACCGCTAACCCGAGGTAGCTGTAGGCGAATCGCCCCGGGTACGGGCGTTCGCCCGGACAGCGCCAGTGGGGCCTTCGCTGGGTACGAAGTCGGCTCCGCTTGCGGGTCACGACAACCGCTGCTATCGTACAACCAAATGGTTGTACAAGATGCACTGAGCAACGACGAGGTCGACCGGCTGTTCCGGGCGCTCGCCGACTCCACCCGACGTGACATCGTGCGCCGCACGTTGGTCGCGGAGGCAACGGTGTCTGAACTCGCCGATCACTACGCGATGAGTTGGGCCGCCGTACAGAAGCACGTCGCTGTGCTGGAAGGGGCCGGACTGGTGACCAAGCAGGCACGCGGCCGCGAGCGCATCGTCCGTGGCAACCCGGCCCAGATCCAGCGCGCCCAAGCGCTGCTCAACTCCTACGAACAGCTCTGGCGAGCGCGCGTCGAACGACTCGACGCACTCCTCGCCGACGACGCCTGAAGGGACTCGCCATGCCCATCACCTCCGTCACAAAGGACCCGGAGAACCTGACCATGACCGTGGTCGCCGACTTCCCCGTGCCGCTGCGCCGACTCTGGGACGCCTACGTCGACCCGCGCCAACTGGAGAAGTTCTGGGGACCGCCGGAGTTTCCGGCCACCTTCACCCGACACGACGCCTTCCCCGGCGGCGTGAGCACGTATGTCATGACCGGGCCGGACGGGTCCACGCATGGCGGGTACTGGGAGTGGGCCGAGGTCAAGGAGCCGGAGGGCGATGTGGCGTCGTTCGAGGTCCGCGACGGCTTCACCCGTCCCGACGGGAAACCCAACACGGACCTGCCATCGATGTCCATGAACTTCTGGTTCGAATCGACGGCTACCGGCTCTCGCGTCACGACCACCACCCACTTCCCGTCTACCGAGGCCCTCGCCCAACTGCTCGAGATGGGTATGGAGGAGGGTCTGCGCTCCGCGATGGCGCAGATGGACGACGTGCTCGCCGACCTGCAGTCGTTCGCGGCAGGCCGCGGCACCACGCTCGACGTCCTCAGCCAGACTCAGATCCGGATCAGCCGCGTCATTCGTGGCGCGGTCGAGCAGGTCTGGCGCGCCCACACCGACCCGGAACTCATGCGTCAGTGGCTGCTCGGCCCCGACGGCTGGGCCATGACCAAGTGCGATTGGACGACCGCCGTCGGCGAGACCTACCGCCTCGGCTGGGCGCGCGAGGACGGCACTGACGCGTTCGAGTTCGGCGGTGAGATCCGGGACGTCGAAGCACCGCACCGGCTCGTCACCACCGAACGCATGTTCGGCGACGACGGGCCCGAGACGGTGCAGGTCGTCACGCTGACCCCGCTCGACGGGGGCACGCTGCTCACCCAGGTGCACACCTACCCAGACGGCGAGGCTCGCGATCAGGCGCTCGCCTCGGGCATGGTCGAGGGCATGGAACCCACCTACACACGGCTGGAGGCGCTGCTCGCCTGAGGCCCTCTCCGGCGGAATCCGACGATCGGCAGCTCAGTCGCGCCGGGCGAGCAGAACCGTCCGGCAGCCCCGGATCTGAAGGTCGTTCCGCTGCCGGATGGAGCCCGGGCCGTGGCCGTCGAGCAGTTCGGCCAGCGCGTCCAGGTCGCCCGCATCCAGCCGATCGGCCAGCCGGGCTCGCTGCCGGCGCAGCCAGTGCTCGGCGTAGTCGGTGCCGCGGTCCGGCAGCGGCGGGCCCAGCTCGATGGGGAAGTCCCGCTCGGCCAGCAGCGTGAAGCCGGCCGCCGTCAGCCGGGGCGCCCAGTCCGAGCCGAGGTCAGGCAGGGCGTGCGCATGCTCGGCGGCCAGCGCCGCCAGGCAGCGGGTTTCCAGTCCGGGACGGCCGAAGCCGAGGTCGTCCGGCAGGAACCGCAGTTGCTCGCTGAACTCGGCCACCGCCAGCAGGCCGCCAGGCCTGGTCGCGGCGAAGATGTCGGCGAGCACCCGGTCGGGCTCGGCCAGGTGGTGCAGTGACATCGAGGCCCAGGTGACGTCGACCGGACCGGTAACCGGCCAGCCGTCGTCCAGGTCGGCGCGAAGGGTGTGGACCCGTTCGGTCAGGCCGAGTTCCAGGCTCTTGGCCCGGATCCGGTCCAGCATGTCGTCGGCGGTGTCCACCGCGATCACCTCGGCGTCCTCGAAGCGTTGCGCCAGGCCGATGGTGCCGTTGCCGGTGCCGGCACCCAGGTCGAGGATGCGGCGCACGTCGGTGGCCGTCTCTCGGACCCAGTCCAGCACGGCCGCCCAGTAGGAGTGCAGCACCTCCCCGTCGAGGTCCAGCAGCTCCGCGAACTCCGGCTCGGTGGGGTGCGCGTGGTGGGCGTGGTCAGAGGACGGGTTGCTCATGGCCACCACGGTAGGCGCTCCGTGCTGGTGCGCCGTCTAGCTGGCCGCGCCGAGGTAGCCGTCGATCTCGGCCAGCAGCCGGCGCCGGACCGGCTCGGGGGCGAACGAGGCGCTCACCGCGGCCCTGGCGAGCTCGGCCAGTCCGATCCGGTCCAGGCCGAGCAGCTCGGCGGCGATGAGGTACTCGCTGTTCAGGTCGGTGGAGAACATCGGCGGGTCGTCGGAGTTGATGGTGACCTGCACGCCGGCTTCGACGAGCTTCGGCAGCGGGTGTTCGGCCAGGCTGGCCACCGCCCGGGTGGCCACGTTGGAGGTCGGGCAGACCTCCAGCGCGATGCCGTTCTGCCTGAGATGGTCGAGCAAATCGGGATCCTGGGCGGCGGAGATGCCGTGCCCGATGCGCTCGGCACCGAGCAGCCGGAGGGAATCCCAGATGGTCTGCGGACCGGTCGTCTCACCGGCGTGCGGCACGCTGTGCAGCCCGATCGCCCGCGCCTGGTCGAAGTACGGCTGGAACTGCCCGCGCGGCACGCCGATCTCCGGGCCGCCGAGGCCGAAGCTGATCAGCCCGGCCGGCTGCAGCTCGGTGGCGATCCGGGCGGTCAGCTCGGCGGACGGCACGCCGGCCTCGCCGGGAATGTCGAAGCACCAGCGCAGCACCACGCCGAGCTCCCGCTCGGCGGCCAGCCGGGCGTCCTCGATCGCCTCGCAGAACGCCTCGGCCGGGATGCCGCGGATCACCGAGGAGTACGGGGTGACGGTCAGTTCGGCGTAGCGGACCTGCTGGGCGGCCAGCTCGCGAGCCACCTCATAGGTCAGCATCCGGACGTCGCCGGCGTCGGTGATCAGGCCGACCACGGCCAGGTACACCTCGATGAAGTGGCCGAAGTCCCGGAAGGTGAAGAACTCGGCGAGCTTGGCGGGATCTGCCGGCACGCCAGCGTCCGGATGCCGGGCGGCGAGCTCGGCGACGATTCGCGGCGAGGCGGATCCGACGTGGTGGACGTGCAATTCGGCCTTCGGCAGGCCGGCGATGAAGTCGAGAAGGGGCGTTGTCACGCACCCGATTCTGTCATCGCACGTTTCCCGGCGGCGTGCTGCCTACAGCTCGCCGAGGGCGGTGATCGGATCCTCGACGCAGTCGGCGACGAAGCGCAGGAAGCCGCCGGCCACCCCGCCGTCGCAGGCGCGGTGGTCGAAGGCCAGGGTCAGCTGGCTTACCTTGCGCACCGCCAGCTGGCCGTCCACCACCCACGGGCGATCAACGATCCGGCCGAGGCCGACCATCGCCACCTCGGGGTGGTTGATGATGGCGGCCGAGCCGTCCACTCCGAAGACCCCGTAGTTGTTGACGGTGAAGGAGCCGCCGGTCAGCTGCGCCGGAGCCAGCGAGCCGGTGCGGGCGGCCTCGGTGCGCTCGGCCAGCGCCGCCGACAGTTGCCGGGTGGTCAGCGACTGCGCGTCGTGCACCACCGGCACCACCAGGCCACGTTCGGTTTGTGCCGCGAAACCAAGGTTGATCTGCGGCAGCAGCTCGACCGCGTCGGCGTGCACCCGGCTGTTCAGCTCTCGGAACTTCGACAACCCGAGCACGCAGAACCGGGCGACCATGGCGAGCACGCTCACCGGACGATCCGGCGCGGCCTCGTTCAGCCGGCGGCGGGCGGCGAGCAGCGCGGTGGCGTCCACGTCCACCCAGACGGTGGCCTCCGGGATCTCCCGGCGGGACCGGGCCAATCGCTCGGCGGCCAGGCCACGCAAGCCGGTGAGCGGAATCCGCTCCGTCAACTGCTCGGCCGGTGCGGCAACCGAGAATGCCTCGATGTCGGAACGCCGAATGACGCCGGACGGGTCGGACGCGCTGACCTGGCTGAGGTCGATGCCGCGCTCGCGGGCCAGCCTGCGGACCACCGGCGAGATCACCGCCGGCGCCAACCGGGCCTGATGGCCGTTGGTCCGGCGCGGCTCGAGCCCCGCCTCCTGCTCCGGGTTGGCCGAGGCCGGCGAGGCGTGCGAGCGTAGCCGGCGCTGCCGGGGACGGGAACCCGCCGTGCCGTAGCCGACCAGCACGGCGCCCGAGTACTCCGAGGACTCGGCCTCCGCGGCGGCCGGCCCGGCTGAACCACGGTTCCCGGCTGAACCGCCGCTGGCAGCCTCCTCGGTCGCGACGCTGATCAGCGGCGAGCCGACCGGCACCCGCTCACCCGGCTGGCCGAACACCGCGGTTACCGTACCGGCAAAGGGAATCGGCACCTCTACCGAAGCCTTGGCGGTCTCCACCTCGACCACCGGCTGGTCCACCCGCACGGTGTCGCCGACCGAGACCAGCCAGGTCACGACCTCGGCGTCGGTGAGTCCTTCGCCCAGATCGGGCAGCAGGAAGTCGCGGGCCATCAGGGCAGCACCACCGTGTCGTCGAACTGCAGCCGGTCGATGGCATCCAGGATGCGGTCCACCGAGGGCAGGTAGTGCTCCTCCAGCATCGGCGGTGGGTAGGGGATGTCCAGGCCGGTGACCCGTCCGATCGGCGCGTGCAGGTGGTGGAAGCACTGCTCGGTCAGCCGGGCGACCACCTCCGCGCCGTAGCCGGCGAAGCCGTGCGCCTCGTGCACCACCACGGCCCGGCCGGTGCGCCGCACCGAACCCACGACCGTCTCGTCGTCGAACGGCGACAGCGTGCGCAGGTCGATCACCTCGACTGAAACACCGTCGGCCGCGGCCGCCTCCGCGGCCTCCAGCAGGGTGGCCACCATCGCGCCGTAGCCGATCAGGGTCACGTCGTTGCCCGGACGCCGGACCAGGGCCGAGTCGAAGTCGGCCGAAGGTTCGGCGGCGATCTCCTCCTTCGACCAGTACCGCCGCTTGGGCTCGAGGAAGATGACCGGATCGTCCGACCGGATCGCCTGCCGCAATAGCCAGTAGGCATCCGATGCCGAAGAAGGCGCGACCACCCGCAGTCCGGGGGTGTGCACCCAGTACGCCTCCGAGGAGTCGCTGTGATGCTCCACGCCGCCGATCCCGCCGCCGTAGGGGATCCGGATCACCACCGGCAGCGTGATCCGCCCCCGGGTGCGGTTGTGCAGCTTGGCCAGGTGCGAGGTGATCTGCTCGAAGGCCGGGTAGGCGAAGGCGTCGAACTGCATCTCCACCACCGGACGCATGCCGTGCATGGCCATGCCGATGGCGGTGCCGGCGATGCCCGCCTCGGCGAGCGGGGAGTCGAACACCCGTGCCTCGCCGAACTCGGCGGCCAGGCCGTCGGTCACCCGGAACACGCCGCCGAGCGTCCCGACGTCCTCGCCGTAAACCAGCACCCGCTCGTCGGCGCGCAGTTCGTCGGCCAGCGCCCGGTTCAGCGCACCGGCCATGGTCACGGTGGCCTGGGCCACGGTGGCGGTCATCGGGACTTCAGCTCCTCGGCCAGCCGGGCGGCCTGCCGGCGCAGCATCGCGGTCGGCTTGGCATAGACGTGCTCGAACAGCTCGGCCGGGTCGAGCTCGGCGTCGGCGTGCAGCGCCACCCGCAGTCGCTCGGCCTTGGCCTCGGCCTCACCGGCCACCTCGTCGATCCCATCCTGATCGAGGATCCCCTGCGCCAGGAGGTATTTCTGCAACCGGTCGATCGGATCGCGGGCCAGCCAGGTGGTCACCTCGGCGTCATCGCGGTAGCGCGAGGCGTCGTCGGCGTTGGTGTGCGCCTCGATCCGGTAGGTGAGCGCCTCGATCAGGGTCGGCCCGCCACCGGCGCGGGCGCGCTCGACCGCCTCGGTCACCGCCGTGTGCACCATGGCCGCGTCGTTGCCGTCGATCAGCACGCCCGGCATGCCGTAGCCGATCCCGCGGTCGGCCAGGTGCGCGGCGTGGCTCTGCTTAGCCAGCGGCACCGAGATGGCGTAGCCGTTGTTCTGGATCAGGAACACCACCGGGGCCTGCCAGACCGAGGCGATGTTGAGCGCCTCGTGGGTGTCGCCCTCACTGGTGGCGCCGTCGCCGAGGAACGCCAGCGCGACGGTGTCCTCACCGGACAGCCGGGCGGCGTGCGCCAGGCCGACCGCGTGCGGGGTGTTGGTGGCCAGCGGGGTGCACTGTGGAGCCGTCCGGTACAGGTACGGGTCGTAGCCGCAGTGCCAGTCGCCGCGCAGCAGGGTGAGCGCCTCGACCGGGTTGATGCCGCGGCTGACCATCGACATGGTGTCGCGGTAGGTGGGGAAGAACCAGTCCCGGTCCGCCAGCGCCGCGACCGCACCGACCTGGCAGGCCTCCTGGCCGCGCGCCGACGGGTACACCGCCAGCCGCCCCTGCTTGGTCAGCGCGGTGGCCTGCGAGTCGAAGCGGCGGCCGATCACCATCGCGCGGTACAGCTCCAGCAGCACCTCGTTCGGCGGCAGCGCTTCGGTGAGCGAACTCGGCCGGCCATCGGGGTCGATCAGCTGACGCGGCTGCGGGGTGGGCAGCATGGCTTGGGCATCAATGACCGTCATGCGCCTAGTGTGCTACCCGGGCCGGCCGTTCTTCCAGAATTCACCCCGCAGCCGAGATTTACGGCTCCGAACAGCGGTATAGTCCGGCAATATGTCCAGCAGACAGCCCGAACAGCCGGGCGAGGCCAGACGTCCGGTTCGACTGGACGACACTGACCGGGCGATCGTCACCGAACTGCGCTCCGACGGCCGGCTGTCCATGCGGGCGCTGGCCGAGCGGCTGCACATCTCCCGGGCCAGCGCCTACAGCCGGGTGGAGCGGCTGGTCGGCGAGGGCGTCATCACCGGCTACTCCGCGGCCATCGACCCGGTGCGGTACGGCTTCGGCATCTCCGCCTACGTCTACCTCAAGATCAGCCAGCACTCCTGGAAGAGCGTGCGCCGGCGAATCACCCAGATCCCCGAGGTGTGGCACGGCGCGCTGGTCTCCGGCGACAACGACCTGGTGTTGCTGGTGCGCACCCAGGACGCGGCCAGCCTGCGTGAATTGGTGCTGAATACCTTCCAGACGATGCCCGATGTGCTCTCTACCCAGACCGTGCTGATTCTGGATGAGCTGGCCGGCGCGACCACCTGAATTGCAGCGAGCCGGGGCGCCTGGCGAGGCCGGCTGGCGAGCGTCAGTGCGGTGGCAGCGGCAGGAAGTACCGCAGCTTGCCCGAGCCCGGCAACCGGGGCAGCTCATCCACCGCAGTGATCCGGATGACCGGGTCGCGCAAACCTAGCTCGGCCAGGCCGGCGGTCAGCTCGGCCGCCGCGGCCGTGGTGTCGCAGTGGCCGTCGAAGATGGCCAGGACGTCGGCGCCGCGCTCGGTCTGCCGGACCTGGTAGGCGAGGGTGGGCAGCTGGTACAGCACCGACCGGAAGACCGTCGGGTGCACCTCGATGCCGTCATAGCAGAACCAGTCATCCCACCGGCCGTCGATCCGCTCGAGCTGGCGCCCGCGCCAAGGCGAGGGCACCGGGTCGTGCCGGATGGTTACCTCGTCGCGCAGCTCGTACCGGATGAAGGGCATGGCTCGGTTGATCAGGCTGGTGACGTATACCGAGCGGGACGCGACGCCGGGCTCGACAGACTGGCCGTGCTCATCCACCGGCTCCAGCACGTTTATGTCCTCGAACAGCTGTAGCACCCGGCCGGTCGGGAACGACGCGGCGATGCTCAGGCACTCGGTCGAGCTGTACTCCACGATCAGCGGTGCTCCGAACGCCGCCTCGATGCTGTCCCAGGCTTCGGCGCTGACCGGCTCGGCCGAGGTTCCCAGCAACTTCGGCGATATCCGCAGCTGCCCGGTGCGCTGCGCCGCTGCCAGCCGGCTGAGTTGCGAGCCGTATCCGGAGACCATGGTCGGTTGCAGCTCGTTCAATAGCTCGAGCTGGGCATGCCATGGCAGGGCGTGATTGATGTTCACCGTTTGGAAGTTTGGCCGGCGGGTGAGCCAGCCGATCACCGAGCCGACGTTTGCCGGATGGGCAGAGAACAGCCGTGCCTGGATCTCTCCCCGCGGCGTCGTGCCGAGCCGGCCGATTCCGGTGCGGGCAACCGCGGCAGCCGCCTCCAGCAGGTCCGGCAGCGCCCAGATCACCACTGAACGTGGCCCGCTGGCTCCCGAGCTGGCCACCGTGGCGTACCGGTCGTCCAGCAGCGCCGGCCGACCGAGCCGTTCGCAGGCGCGCAGGTTCTCCTCGGCACGAGCCATGGTCAGCGACCGGTCGGTGACGATTCCGTCCCAGTTTTCGAGGAGATGCTCCTTGGTCATCGGCGGAATGGCCGCAAGGTCCGCCACGGTGATTCGGTCCAGATCGATGTCACGCAGGTGGTCGGCGTGCCACCGGCTGTGCTGCCGTGCGTGGCCGAGAAGCTGGCGAAGGCGGGTGTTCCGGTAGGCCGCCATCCGCTCCGCCGGCCAGTGCAATCGCTCGGCGCCGGCCTTGGCCGCCGCGTCCAGCCGCCGGGCGAAGTCGTCCCGCGCTCCGCTCTCGGTCACCGCACGACGCCCAGTCGGCCGGTCAGGTAGGCAGACACCCGTCGGGCCGTGTCGAAGTTGGCTAGGCTCACGTCGGCGGGCCCGACCTCGATCCGATAGCGCTGCTCGAGCCAGCCGATCAGCTGCATCAGGGTGGCCGAGCTGAGCCGACCGGTAGAGAACAGGTGCTCGTCGGGCTCGCAGGAATCGGCCAGCCAGCCGGCCAGCTGCGCCCGGACCTCGTCCAACAATTCGGTCACGGCGTGATCCAGATTTGCTGCCGATCGGCCTGGTAGGCCAGCTCCACCAGCCGCAGCGAGCTGACACCGGGATGAGCGTGGCGCACCAGCTCACCAGCGGAAATCTGCCGGACGAACTCGGCCAGCTCGAGCCGCCAGGACTGGTCCACCCCGCGGAAGACGGTTCGCTCTGCGGCGAACGGGCCGTCGGTGCGGCGCCAGACGGTGAGCGTCTCGTCCCCGTAGCCGCCGCCGAGCCCCTCGGCCACGGCGAAGGCATGTTCGCCACCGATCTCGACCCGGAACAGGTTGACCCACTGGGTCAGCGAGGAATGTATTTCGGCCACCGCGCCGGAGCTGAAGCGCAGCAGCACCACGGCGTTGTCCTCCAGCCCCGCGCTCGGCCAGTGCTGGGTGGCGCAGGTGGCGGTGATCGCGCTGACCTCCCCGAGCAGCCATTGAGCCAGATCGATCGCGTGGATGCCCTGCTCCATGAGGTGGCCGCCGGACACCACCTGCGGATCGAAGCGCCACTCCCCTTCGTACCCCGGCCGGCCGGCGATGCCGTAGGCGCACCTGAGCTGGTATGGGCGGCCGAGCGCTCCGTCGCGCACCAGCTGGGCCAGCGCCGCGACGGCGGGGTGATAACGGTGGTTGAAGCCGCAGCTGACGACCACTCCGGCCCGCTCGCCCGCTGCCACCATGTCGGCAGCCTCTGCGGACGTGCGCGCCATCGGCTTCTCGCACAACACATGCTTGCCGGCTGCGATCGCCGCCAGCGCGATCTCGGCATGCGAGTCCGGTGGCGTGCACACCAGCACCGCGTTAACGTTCTCGGCAACGACCGCCTCGGACCAGTCCCGGGCCGCCGCCGCATGATACTGCCGGGCGAATTCCGTGGCGTCGTCGCGGCATCTGCTCGCCACCGCGGCCAGTCGCAGGGACGGCAGTTGCAGGATCGCCGTGGCGCGTCGATGGCCTTGCAGACCGGTGCCGACGATGGCGACACGGAGCGGTTGGGTCGGGTCGGCCAACGGAGATTCCTCACTTCGTTCGTGCCAACTGGGCTGTCGGGAGCGGTCGGCGACAGCCGAAACGGGATGGTGCCGACTGCTAGATTCCCGAGGAGATGATACGAGCTGCAGGCCACCTCGCCGTCCTCGCCGACGCGTCGGCGGCCGATCCGGCTCGGGCCGCGGTGATCGACGAGGCCGGTCCGGTCAGCTACTCCGCGCTGGGCGCGTCGGCGGCGCTGATCGCCCGGACATTGACCGAGGGCGGCATCGGCCGAGGTGACCGGGTAGGCGTGCTGTGCCGACGGGACGCGGCCGCGGTGGCGGCGATCCACGGTGTGCTGGCCTCCGGCGCCGCCTACGTTCCACTGGACGTGGAGTGGCCGCCGGCCAGGATCCAGGCGATCTGCCGGGACTGCGGGGTTGCCGCGCTGATCGCCAACGACCGGGCCGCCGCCGAGGCCGCACTCGCCGGCCGGCCGGCCGTGCTGATCGCGGTCGGCCGGTCCGAGCTTGCTACCACCACCGGACAGTCGGCACCGTCCTGGCCGCGCCGCGAGGTGCGCGCGAGCGATCCGGCCTACCTGCTTTACACCTCCGGCTCGACTGGCGCTCCGAAGGGCGTGGTGGTCTCGCACGCTGCCGGCAGGGCCTTCGTGGACTGGGCGGTCTCGCGGTTTGAGGTGGCAGCCTCGGACGTGCTCGCCGGTACCGCCCCGTTCTCCTTCGACCTGTCTGTCTTCGACCTCTTCGCATCTGCTGCCACCGGCGCCACGCTGTTGCTGGTGCCGGCCTACCTCGCGAGCTTCCCGCCGGATCTGGCTCGGTTCATCGCCGACCACGCGCCCACGGTGTGGTACTCGGTGCCGTTCCCGCTGGCAAGGCTGGCCGAACTCGGTGCGACGGCGGCACCGGCGCTGGCCTCGCTACGAGTGGTGCTGTTCGCTGGCGAGGTGTTCCCGCCCGGCCAGCTGGCCAAGCTGATGTCGGTGACGCCGGCCGCCAGCCACGCGAACCTGTACGGGCCTACCGAGACGAACGTGTGCACGTTCTGGCCGGTCGATCGGCCGCCGACCGGCCCGGTGCCGATCGGCCGGCCGATCGGGCCGGACCACTGCTGGGTGATGGACGGTGCCACTGCGGTGACCGAGCCGGGCAGCGTGGGCGAACTGTGGGTTGCCGGAGCGACCCTCGCGGATGGCTACTGGGGGCGGCCGGCCGAAACCGCAGGCAGGTTCGTCCCGCTGCCAGCCGGCGCCGGGATGGCGACCGGCGTCGGCAGCCGGGCCTACCGGACCGGTGACCTGGTGCGACTGGTCGCGCCGAACACGTTCGAGTACCTCGGCCGTGCCGACCAGCTGGTCAAGGTGCGCGGCGTCCGAGTGGAGCTGGGTGAGATCGAGCAGGCCGCACTGATGGCACCGGAGGTCAGCGAGGCATGTGCGGTGACGCTGCCGGACGGCCGGCTCGGCCGGCGAATCTGCTTGTTGGTAACGCCGGCCAGCGTCGCGCCGGAGTCGGTGCTGGCCGAATGCCGTCGCCGGCTGATGCCCGCCGCGGTGCCGGCCGGGATCTGGGCGGTGGCCGAACTCACCCGCAACGACAACGGCAAGCTGGATCGTGCCGCGGCAACGGCCGCGGCTCGGGAACTATCCGCTCGAGGGGGCCCGAATGCGGACGCTCACGTCTGAGGAATGCGCATCCTTGCGGGAACGGGGCTTCGTGGTGCTGCCCGACGTGCTGTCGCCGAGCCGGCTGACGTTGCTTCGCCAGGCTGCCCGGGAGGCGATCGCGCTGCGTGACGCGTACGAGTCCGAGCACGCGGAATCGGTCGCCGCGATGCGCCAGGCCGAGGCGAGCGGCGACGTGGTGCACGCGACTGAGTGGACCCATGTGGTCATGCACATGTACCAGCTCTGGGAGCGGATACCCGCCATGCGCGCGCACAGCCTGGATCCGGAGCTGGCCGAGCTGGCCCGGGTTGCCCTCGGAGTGCCGGGGCTGCGGCTGTGGTTCGACCAGCTGATGATCAAGCAGCCGGGCGGCGGCCCGACCCCCTACCACCAGGACAACGCCTACATGCCGCTGGACCCGGCCACAGCCGGCGTGATCACCATCTGGGCGCCGCTGACCGGGGTGTCCGCCGACATGGGATGCCTGCGCTACCTGCCTGCATCGCACCACTGGCCGCTGCTGCCAGCCGTGCCGCTGACCAGCCTGGACGCCGTGCGGCCGCTGCTGCCCGACCCGGGCTGCCTGGAGTCCGCGGTGCCGGCTGAGATCCCGGAGGGTGGCGTGGTGATGCATCACGGCAACGTCCTGCACGGCGCCGGGCCGAACAGTACCGAGCTGCCGCGTGCCGCGGTGCTGACTTGCTACTACCCGGACGGCGCGCGGCGGTTCGGCCCGCTGCGGCAGTACGTGATAGACCGGGATCGGGTCGCGGCGGGCGAGCCGCTTCGCGGGCCAGGCCTGCCTTTGGTGGCCGAAGGGCCGGCCGATAGCTGACGCCGCGGAGCCCCGGCGGCGCGGATCAGCCGCCGGTGTCGCTGTCGACCACTAGCCCACTCCGGTCGAGCCCGACCGGCACCCGGTGCAGCCCCGCCTGCCGCATGGTCTCGACAACCGCGCTGAGCCGATCGGGCGGGCAGGCCAGCAGCAGGTGCCCACCCCCGCCGGCTCCGATGATCTTGCCGCCGTGGGCGCCAGCCGACCTGGCGGCGCGATACCAGGCATCGATGGCCGAGGTGCTTGCCGCTGGCGAGACCCTCACCTTTGCCTGCCAGTGCAGGTGCAACAACCGGCCGAGTTCGGCGGTGTTCCGATCGGCAAGCGCCCGGCCGAACGGCTCGACCAGCCCGGTGATCACGGCCATTGCGGCCGCCGAGGCGCCGGGCCGTTCAACCGACAGCCGGCTGACCTGCTCGCCCAGGATCGCTGCCGCCGAGCGCCGCAGCGGAGTTCGGAAAAGTAGCAGGCCCCGATCCAGCAGTGCCGCCAGCGCACTCTCCAATGCCGGTTCGCGATGTGCGGTGACCGTGCCGGCCTGGTCGATGCGCAACCGAAGCACGCCGCCCACCGCGGCCGCCCACTGGTCCTGCTGCCCTACCGGGCTGCCGTAGTCGTGCCGTTCGACGGCGAACGCCGTTGCCGCCACGTCCTGTTCCGAAAGGCGTTGACCCTGCCAGGCGCTCACGGCACCGATCAGCGCGACTGTCAGCGCGCCGGACCAGCCCAGCCCGGAGCCGGGTGGGCAGCTCGATCGAACCCGCACGCTGATCCGGCTCGTTATGCCGAAGTGCTGCAGCACGCAACGGGTGAGCGAGGGCGGCAGGTCGGCCACGCCGCCGGTGGTCAGCAGCGATTCGTCGTCCACGGTGACCCCGGCAGCCGGTGCCAGCCGGACCTCGACGTGCTGGTCCACGGCCGCCGCGAGCAGCTCGCAGCCGTGCTGCGAGTAGTGCTCGGGAAGGTCGGAGCCGCCGCCGGCCAAGGAGATTCGCAGCGGTGCCCGTGCGATGATCTCGACCATAACCACCCCCGCCCGGTGCGCGTGATGTAGACAGGACGGTATGCGACTGCCGTCGCACGGTGTCAGCGGGGAGGCTGGCTTGTTGTCCTTGCTGCTCGACAGCGCGGAACTGGCGGACTGTCGCCGGTGGATGGACACCGGGGTGATCCGGGGCGTGACCACCAACGCAACCCTGATCCACCGCGCGGGCGTCGGCTCACTGACCGGGCATGCGATGGAGATTCTCTCGCTGGGCGTGTCGGAACTACACCTGCAGGTGCTTGCCGAGGAGCACGATGAAGCGTTCGAGCAGGCTCACCGGCTGGCCGCACTCGATCCCCGGGTGCGAGTCAAGATCCCGTTCGCCGGCTCCGACGGAGCGAGCCGGCTCCACCTGGTCCGACAATGCGTCGATGCCGGTATCCAGGTCAACGTGACGGCCTGCACCGGTTTCGGCCAGGCCATTGCTGTGGTCGCCCTGGGCGCCTGTTACGTCAGCGTCCTGTGGGCGCGTTCTCGCGACGCCGGTGAGGACCCCGGCCGGCTGGTCCGGGATTCTGGTCTCGGCGCGGGACCGGGCCGGCTCACCGACCGCGATACTGGTCGGGAGCATCCGGCAACCGAACGACGTGACCGAATCCATCCGGGCCGGCGCCGATGCCGTCTGCATACCGGAACGGGTGCTCACCGCCTGGCTGGACGAGCCGATGACCGTCGAAACCGCGCGGCAATTCGCTGCCGACGCCAGCCACCTCCAACTCTGAGCGGATTGCCCGGCGCTCGGCTGGTGGGTCAACCGGCCACCGGGCTGCGACCGGCGAAGTCGGCAACCCGGACCGCGACGGCGACATCGGCATCCGCGACCTGCTGCCAGCGACGCAGCGCGTCGTCCAGTCGCTCGATGGCCGGCGCGGCGGCCAGCGACTCGGCCGATCGCCAGAGCGCCCGCCATGCCGCGGCCAGCTCTGCCACCGGCTGCCAGATCGCCTCGCCGCCACCGAGTTCCTCGCGCAGCAGTCGGACCGTTGCCGCCCGGGCGAAGGCAACGAAGGCAAGCTCCTCGGCCCATCGCTGGAAGGTGTAACGGCCGAAGGCGAGGTCCCGCGTCATGTCAGGCGACGGATCCGGCCGCTCGGCCAACCTGCAGACGTAGCGCAAGCCACGGTAGGCCTGCGTTGCCAACTCGATTGCTGACCGGCCGGTCGCGGTGGCGAAGGTGCCATGGGCGGTGGCCGCCCCGGTCAGGTGCCCGGCCACCGTGTCCTGCGCCGAGGCCGCCAGCCGTTGAACCGAGCGCCGTCGTCGCTCCTCGGACGACAGTTGGGACGCCACCCCGTAGGACAGGAACCGGCCGGCGATGCCGTGTACGTCCTCGTCCGGGAAGGCGGCCGCCAGCAACTCTGCTTCCGTCATCGAGTAGATGCCCTGCCACCACGCGTGGCCCTCGATGACGCGCACCGTGCCGATCGATGAATCCATGCTCCAAATCGCGATCGCGTGCGGCAGCAGGCCATGGCTCCACGACGCGTGGCTCAGCCAGGGCACCGCCGAGTCGTTGACCAGGCTGAGCACGCCACCGGCGGCGAGCGCCGAGCGAACCCCGCCCAGGTAGTCCGCTCGCCCGACCACGTGATCCTCGACGGCCAGGCCGGCGATCTCGGTAGCGGCCTCGCGCCAGCCGCGACCCTGGGCGGAGAACGCGACATCGGTACGGTCCAGGAATGGCTGCGGCACCGTGGTCAGCCGCCGGGTGCTGACGGCCAGGCTCCATTCCGCACCGATCAGGTCGCGCACCATGTCGATGCCGTGCCGGGCCAGCGCCGTCGCGGCGCAGCCGAGTTCACAATGGGGGGCCGCGACGACGGTTGGCTCACCCGGCAGGCGGGTTGGTTCCTGGCTCGGCGGCACGTCGGAAGCGTACGGCGCACCGGCCACCAGGCCGAAGCGCGCCGGCCGGAGCTACTCGAACTCGGTAGCGTGTCTCGCGTGTCGAGGTGGGGCCGCATGTCGCGGTGGTCGGGACCGGGCGCTGGTGGCATGGTTCCTGGCGTGGGTGCCGTCTTCGGGCTGGTCCTCGCGGGTTGTGCCGGTAACCGGTCGGTGCGCTCGGCGTGCCCTGACGGAGCGTGGCATCGCCACGGTGTCGCCGACCGGCCCAGCCGTCTTTTCGAGTCCGGGAGGAGGCTACTCATGGCGTGGTGGGGGTGGACGCCACAACACGACGCCGGCGGTCGGGCCACGAAACGTCGGCTCACCGCGTCAGGCGCACCCTCGTCCAACCCGACCCAACCATCCGGGCCACCGGCCTTCCCGGCGCTGCTCGGCGTAGGAGCAAACGATGCCTGCCCGAGCTGACCGGTCGCCACGCCAGGTCGCCTTCCTACACATCACCATCGAAGGCCTACAGGTCTCCCGTGGTGGCGTGGGCAGGTGGGCGAACAACCTCGTCGCGTTCCTTCCCGAACTGTGTTCTCGGTGGGCCGGCCGGGGAGTGGCGATCGCCCCTTTCCTGGCTGAGCCCCGGCTGTCGCCGTCGACCCCCGGCTACGACGCCGGCCGGCTGGCTGCCGCCACCGAGTCGTTGGTCGCCCGAGGCGGCGGCGTCCGGTTGCTGTCCAACGAGTCCGGCTGTGAGGTAGGCACCGGGCGCGCCGACTTGCCGGCGCTCGCGGCGGCAGCCGCGCAGGTCGTGCTCGAGTTGATCGAGGGGCACGAGGCGGTGTTCGTGCTTTCCGGCGAGAGCGCGTTCGCCCGGCTGCCAGTGCTGGTGGACCACCAGATCGGTGGCTCGGCCCACGACGTCAGGCTGGTCCACACCCATGGCGCGGCGATCCCGGACGGGCCATACCCCTTGGACCTGGCTGAACTCGCCGGGGACGCCGCGCTGGCCGCTTGGTGCCGCCGCTCGCAACGGGTCCGGATCGCCTATATCTCCCAGTTCATGCGCGAGGTCTTCAGCCGGCAGTACGCGGTGCCGGAGGATCGGCTGCTGCCGAACCTCAGCGGGATAGTGCTTTCCGATCCCGCTTTCGGCGGCGGCGAGCAGCCGGGAGATGCCGTGCTGTTGGCCGCCCGCGGAGTGCCGCCGGATCGTCCGCTTGTCCTGACCTGGGGCCGTAACAGCCGGCCCGGGCTGGACAAGGGTCACGATCTGCTGCTACGGGCGGCCGCCCTGTTGGCCGATGCCGTCGTTCCAGTGGTGGTGACCCCGGAGCCAGATCCCGGCCTGGTCCGACTCGCGGCGGAGCTGGCGCCGCAGGCGATCCTGCTGCACGGCGAACCGTTCGCGACCATCGCCGCCGTGCTGCGCGCCCCGAATACCGTAGCCGCCTGCTTCCTGTCGGCAAGCGAGCACGGTGCCGTCGCGCCGATGGAGGCCGCCTGGACGGCTGGGCCGGAATGCGTGCTGGTCGCCACGTTGACCGGCAGCTTCCCGGAACTGGTGGTGGACGACCTGACCGGCGTCGTGGCGCAACGTAGCCCGAGCGGAGTGGCCGCGGCACTGCGCACGGTGCTCGGCTCGAGCGCGGCTGACCGGCGCCGGCTGCGAGCCGCGGCGGCCGACCGGGTCCGGCGCTGCCACGATTTCAAGCGCAACGTCGGCAAGCTCTTCGACGAGGTGTTGGGTGACCTGACCGGGGGTGGGCCATGAGTGCTGAGGATGCCGATCCGCCGGTGCCTGCCGGCCTGTCCGGGCTGCTGGCCTATTGGCGAGCAAGGTTGGTGGTCGCGCTGCCGTTCCCACCCAACCGCCACCTGGATTCTGGCGGCACGCTTCTACGGCACCGACAAGTCGAATGCCGCGCACGGCTATTCCGTGCTGTACCAGCGGCACCTGGACAGCCGCCGGCGCCGGGTCCGGTCGGTGTTGGAGATCGGCATCGGCGGTATCACCTCGCGCAGCGGGTTCGCCACCCCGGCCGGCGGCCAGTCGTTGAAGATGTGGCGCAGCTACTTCCCGCGGGCGCGGATCGTCGGCATCGACATCGAGGCCAAGGCGGTGCGCGGCCGGCGGATCGCCGTGGAGCGAGGCAGCCAGGACGACCGGGACTTCCTGCTTGCGGTGGCACGGCGGCACGGACCCTTCGACATCATCGTGGACGACGGGAGCCACGTGGCAGCCGACGTGCTCGCCAGCTTCGAGGTGCTCTTCGACCATCTGGTGCCGGGCGGCGTCTACGTCATCGAGGACCTCGAACATGCCTACCTGGCCGACTACGGCGGCGGTCCGCCCGGCGACATCGGCCACCTGGGGCTGATCAAGGGCCTGCTCGACGACACCCTGCGAAAGCACTGGGACACCGAGGGCCTGGCTCGCGCTGTCGAGTCGGTGCACCTGTACGACGAGATAGCCTTCATCCACAAGAGCGGGTCAGCCGGCTCGTGGTGACACGGCACAGTGGTCACCTGACAACGCCGCCTAGGCAAGGGAGGGGCATCGGTTGCAATCCGCGACAGGGGCCGGCATGGCGCGGGTGGTCCCGTTCGCCGCGCCGTACCTGGCTGCTGAGGAGCAGCAGGCGGTCGCCCAGGTCGTCGGCAGTGGTTGGCTGGGCACCGGCGGCGTGGCAGCGGAGACCGAGCGCGAGCTGGGCCGGTACCTGGGGCTGCCGAACACCCTGCTGCTGAACTCCGGTACCGCCGCGTTGCACCTGGCCCTGCTCAGCCACGACATCGGCGCGGGTGATGAGGTCATCGTGCCCACCATCACCTTCACCGCCAGCGCGGCGACCGTGGTGCACACCGGCGCCACTCCGGTTCTGGTGGACGTCGAGCCGGACACGCTGAACATCGATGTGCGCCAGGCGGCGGCGGCCATCACACCGCGCACCCGGGCGCTGCTTGCCGTGCACATGGCCGGCCGGCTGGCCGACCTGGTGGCCCTGCGGCGGTTGTGTGACCAGCACGGGTTGCTCCTGATCGAGGACTCCGCACACGCGCTGCCGGCCAGCCGGGACGGCTACGGCCCAGGTCAGTTGAGCGACGCCGCGGCATTCTCCTTCTTCGCCACCAAGCCGCTCACCTCCGCCGAGGGCGGCCTGTTGGCGACCAGGAATCCGGCGGCGCTGGCCCGCGCTCGCATGTTGAGCTCGCACGGCATCGTGCGTGAATCGGGTGACGGCCATCCGCTGGGCAGATCCCCGCACTATGACGTGGTTGCAGCCGGCTTCAAGTACAACCTGCCGGATGTGCTCGCCGCACTGTTGCGCTGCCAGCTCCGACGGGCCGACTGGCTCTGGCAGCGACGCCGCGCGATCGCCGCCGGCTACCTCGACGGCCTGGCCGGGCTGGCTGGCTTCGAGCTGCCACCGGCCGACCGGGCGACCGACCTCTCGTCCTGGTACCTGTTCATCCTGCGCCTGCCGGCAAGCACGGACCGGGACGGATTCGCCCGCCGACTGGCCGAGCGGGGGGTCGGCACCAGCGTGCACCTGCGCCCGCTGCACCAGTTCAGCTACTACGCCGAGCGCTTTCCGACCGCCCCGGAGACCGTGCCGGCGGCCGAGCGGGTCTATCCGCGATTGCTGTCCCTGCCGATCTACCCGGCGATGTCGGACGATGACGTGGCCTTCGTGATCGAGGCGGTCGCGGTGACTGCCGCCGGGTCGGCATGAGCCGCCAGCTGGTGATCCTGTGCGGCGGCAAGGGAACGCGTATCGCATCGGTGACCGGCGGGACCAGCCAGAAGTGCCTGCTACCGGTAGCGGGCCGGCCGTTCCTGAGTCACGTGCTCGACGTGGCCGAAGCCTGGCGAGTGTCGGAGGTGCTGCTGCTGGCCGGTCACCGCGGCGACGAGGTCGCCGCCTTCGCCGCCGGCCTCGGTTTGCGGGGGTACCGGCTGAGCTGCCACATCGAGCAGTGCCCGCTGGGCACGGTGGGCTCGGTCCGTGCGGTGGCCGACCGCCTCGATGCCGCCTTCCTGGTCGCGCTCGGCGATGTGCTGCCGCCGGCGGACCCGGACATGTGGCAGCGGATGTTCGCGGTGCTGGACCGGTCCGGTGCCGCCGCGGTGCTAGCCAGCGCCGACGAGCAGGAGAGCATGGATCAGGGAAACCTCCAGGTGGAGGGCGACCTCGTTCTGCGCTATGACAGATCACGACCCGCTCCACTGATCGACCGTGGCGTCCGACTGCTGAGCCGGGCCGGGCTGGACAGTGCGGCGGGTGATTCCGACTCGGACTACTTCGGTGCTTCTGGTGGCCGACCGGCGGCTCGCGCACTGCCTGATTCCAGGCCCGGTGCTCGACATCGGAACACCGGAGCGGCTGGGCCGGGTCCAGCAAGTCTTGACAGCAGGCCCGGCGGACCGGCCGGCCGGAAGGAGACCCGCGACGCGATGAGCATCGAATCGATCACCGAACTGCATGCCGAGGCCAGAGCGGCGGCGGACCGGGTGGACCTGGCGCGGGTGGCCGCAGCGGTGGACCTGCTCTGCGAGGTGAGGAGAACTCAGGGCGTGGTGCTGGCAGCCGGCAACGGGGGTTCCAGTTCGACCGCGTCACATTTCGCCGCCGATCTGACCAAGTTCGCCCGGGTGGCCGGCCTGCCGCATCTGCGCAGCGTCGCACTGGCGGACAACGTCGCCTGCCACACCGCGTGGACCAACGACGACGACCCGGCGCGCTCGGCGATGCACCTGGCCGAGCCGTGGCTGCAGCCGGACGGAACGGACCGCAGGCACGCGGTGGTGCTGTTCTCGGTGCACGGCGGGGCGCGGGACGGCTCGGTGTCCAACAACCTGGTGGAGCTGGCCCGATACGCCGGACGGATGGGTGCCTCGGTGATCGCGCTCACCGGATTCGACGGCGGCATGCTCGGCGAGATCGCCGACGTCCACCTCAACGTGCCGATGGCGAGCGAGCCTATGGCGACGCCAGGGGTTGAATCCGTCCATCTGTTGCTTGCCCACGCCCTCTGCCTCGGGGTCCGGAAGAAGGAGCACATCGAATGACCACAGCGGACCACGCCCCCAGCGTGCTCGTCACCGGGGGGGCCGGCTTCATCGGCAGCCATGTCGTGGACCGGTTGGTGGATCGGGGCACGCGTGTCAGCGTGGTGGACAACCTGTCCAACAGCACGCTGCGTTGGCTGGAGCCACATCTGGACGGCGGCCGGATCACTTTTGCCCACCTTGACATCCTCGACACCGATGCGCTCGCCGAGGCGATGGCCGGGGCCGACCGGGTGATCCACCTGGCGGCCAGCGTAGACATGCGGGTCGGCCTGGCCGACAACTGGGTGGACGTCCAGCAGTCGATCGTGGGTACCCGTTCGGTGCTGGAGGCGATGCGCCGGTCCGGGACCAAGCGCATCGCGTTCTCCTCTTCATCTACCATCTACGGCGAGTCGGTACCCCGGCCGACTGCGGAGGACGCCGGTCCGCTGCTGCCGATATCGGTCTACGGTGCCGGCAAGCTAGGCGCCGAGGCGCTGCTGTCTGCCTACAACCACCTCTACGGCATCGAGGCTGCCATCTTCCGCTTCGGTAACGTGGTGGGTGGCCGGATGAACCATGGCGTGATCTACGACTTCATCCAGAAGCTTCAAGCCGATCCGGCCCGGCTCCAGGTGCTCGGCAACGGCCGGCAGCACAAGAACTACTTCTTGGTCGAGGACTGTGCCCGCGGCCTGATCGAGTTGCCCGAGCAGGCCGCCGGCGGCGTCCTGGTGGTGAACCTCGGCGCGGTGGACACGGTAAGCGTGACCGAGATCGCCGAGATCGTCGCAGCTGAGCTCGGCCTGCGGCCGGAGTTGAGCTACACCGGTGGCGAACGCGGCTGGCCGGGTGACGTGCCCACCGTGGAGTTCGTGCTGGCCCATGCCCACGAACTCGGCTGGCGGGCATCTCGCAGCTCGGCCGAGGCGGTGCGGGAGGCGGCCAGACGGCTGTGCGAGGAGCTTTGCCCGGATGCCTAGCGCGGTGGTGCTGGGCGACTGGCACTTGGCATCGGTCACCGCGGCCGGACTGGTCCGGCTCGGCTACCGGGTTCGGCTCTGGGCCGGTGACCCGCCGACCACCCTGGCGGTCGTCCGGGGCGAGCGCGCGGCCGCCGAGCCGGAAGTCGCCCAGCTGCTGGCCACCGGAGACTGTCAGCCGATTGAGGACGAGAACCTGCTCGGCGCAGCGCTCGGCGCGGCAGCTCTCGCATTCGTCGCCTTCGACTCGGCGAGCGCCAGCGATGGCACCGTGGCCGACAGCCGGCCGGCCGATGCGGTCCGCCGAATCTGGCAGCTGACCGGCGGCGGCTGCCCGATCGTGCTGAGCAGTCAGGTGCGCGCCGGCTCCTGCGACGCACTGCTGGCCGAGCTGGCCGGGGGCTCGGCGGACCCGCGGTTGGTGCACCTGCCGGAGAACCTGCGGCTCGGCCGTGCACTGGCCGACTTCACCCACCCACAGCGGCTGGTGGTGGGATGCAACGACAACCTCCCGGAGCCGGTGCGTGAGTTCATCGATCGGCTGGGCACGACACAGCCGATCCGGCTCCGGCTCGCCGAGGCGGAGCTGGTCAAGCACGGCACCAACGCCTTCCTGGCCCTGTGCATAGCGTTCGCCAACGATCTCGGCTGGATCGCCCGCTCGCTGGGCGCTGACGCCGGCCGGGTGCTGGGAGCCGTCCGGGCCGACCAGCGGGTCGGTGACCAGGCACCGCTTCGGCCGGGCGATGCCTACTCCGGCGCCACCCTGCAGCGCGATGTCCGCGCACTCTGCGGGCTGGGCCGGCCGGTCGGCCGGGACAGCCTCTTCGACGCGATCAGCCGGGCCAACGCGGTGCATGCGATGGCAGCCGTCGCCGTGCTGGATCGGCTGTTCGACGGCCTGGCCGGCCGGGCGGTGAGCCTGCTAGGTCTCACCTATAAGCCGAATGTCTCGACCTTGCGGGACTCCCCAGCGCTGCGGTTGGCGGCTCAGCTGCACCAGCATGGCTGCCGGGTCACCGGTTACGACCCGGTCGCTGAACCGCTGCCGTCGGCCTCGGGTATCGAGCGCTCGCCAAGCCTGGCGGCCGCGGTGGCCGGGGTGGACTGCGTGGTCCTGGTGACTGCTCACGACGAACTCCGCACGGCCGACCTGGGTGCTACCGAGCCAGGCCGCCGGCTGCTGTTCGACCTGACCGGATCGGCACGAGCGCCGGACGGCTGGCAGGTGCTCGACTTGTGGGCGAGCTGACGGGCGCCGCCTGGGCGGTGTTCTTCGACCGCGACGGGACGCTCAACGAGCACGTCCACCGTGCCGGCCGGCGAAGCTCGCCGCGGTGCGCTGCCGAACTGGTGCTGGTCAAGGACGCGGTTGCCGCGTTGAGCAGCCTGCGCGCGGCCGGTGCCCGGCTGCTGGTCATCACCAACCAGCCGGATCTGGCACGCGGCCTGCTCCGGCCCGACCAGCTTGCCGAGATGCATCGGCAGCTGTGCCAGCGGTTGGGGATCAGCGGCGTCTACGTCTGCCCGCATCTCCCGCGGGACGGCTGCGAGTGTCGCAAGCCGGCCAGCGGACTGCTCCACCAGGCGGCCGCCGCGCACGGCCTGAGGCTGTCGGACTGCTATCTGGTCGGTGATCGGGTGACCGATGCCCAGGCTGCGGTGAACGCCGGGGCGACCGCAGTGCTGCTCGGCGGCCACACCTCCGGCGACTGGCCGCATGTCTGGCACGGCGCGGGTCTCGCGGCTGCGGCGGGGCTGATACTGGCCGATCGCGCCCGGCGGGGATCAGGGCCGAGTGATCAGACACCCCTAGCCGGCGGCTAGCCCACCGTCCACGATCAGGGTCTGCCCGGTCAGGTAGGCGGCGTCGGGCGAGAGCAGGAAGGCGACCGCGCCGGCGACCTCGGCGGCGGTGCCGAGCCGGCGGAGCGGGATCCCCGCGGCAACCCTGGCCAGCTCGTCCGGCGCGGCGTCGGAGATCAACGCGGTGTCGATGACGCCCGGAGCGACCGAGTTCGCCCGCACCCCGTCGGTGGCGATCTCCAGGGCCAGGATCCGGGTCATCACCTGCAGGGCAGCCTTGGCCGCGGCGTAGGCGCCGATGCCAGTGCCGCCCAGCAGGGTGGCCACCGAACTTACCGTAACAATCGCCGCCCCGGGCCGGCCGGCGAGCAGTGGAGCACCCGCCCGGGCCACCAGAAAGGCGGCCTCGGCATTGTCCCGGAGCATTCGTCGCCAGCCGTCCGGCGCGGTGCCGAGCAGCGGGGCACGCAGAATGGTGCCCGCCGTGTGCACGAGGTAGTCCAGCGCGCCGAACTCCCGCACCGCCGCCTCGAAGACGCCCGCCACGGCATCCGGGTCGGTGACGTCCGCGACGAACTCGGCTACTCCGTCGGCAGGTGCCCGAGTGGACCGGGCGAGATCGGTAGCCAGCACCCGACAGCCCTCAGCCCGCAACCGTTCGGTCACGGCCGAGCCGATGCCACCGCTGGCGCCGGTGACGACCGCGACGCGGCCGGCCTGCCGGCCCGCCTGGTCACCGGTTCGGCCGGTCTCAGCCACGGCTACCAGCACCTCAGCCGGCTGGCCCGCGGCCGAGCATGTCCCGCGCCGCCGCGACCACCGCGGCGGCGTTCGGCAGGATCTCCGCTTTCAGCGAAGCGGCGAACGGGATCGGCGTGGCGAGCGCGCAGATCTTGCGCGGGGCGGCGCGCAGCGCGGTGAAGGCCGCCGGCTCGGCGGTGACGCCGGCGATGATCTCGGAGGCCGCTGAGGCCGGGCCGGGTGCCTCGTCCACGACCAGCAGGTGCCCGGTTCGGGTCACCGATTCGGCGATCGTGGCGAGATCCAGCGGCACCAGCGTTCGCGGGTCGTAGACATCGCAGGAGATTCCCTCCTCCCGCAGTTGGTCGGCCGCGGCCAACGTCAGGGCGGTCATGCCGCCGATGGCGACCAGGGTGATGTCTTGTCCGGCCCGCAGCCGGTTGGCGACCCCGAAGGGCACCGGCTCGACGGCCGGGACCGGACCGGCCGGGCGCAGCATGTCGAGCGAGACGAAGAACAAGCTCGGGTGATCCTGCATCAGTGCCGTGCGCAACAGGCCACGGGCGTCGGCCAGCGTGCCGGGAATGGCCACCCGCAAGCCTGGCACCTGCATGAACATGCTGTACGGGCTGACCTCGCTCTGCGCGGAGAAGCCAAACCCACCGCCGGTGCTGAACGTCACGGTGAGTGGCATCCTGCTCTGGCCGCCCGAGACGTAGGCCAGCTTGGCAGCCTGGTTGGCGATCTGCTCCATGGCCACGAAGGCGAAGCTGGCCCGGTTCAGATCCACCACCGGTCGCAGGCCCGTCAGGGCGGCACCGACCGCCGCACCGATCATCGTCGGCTCGGAGATCGAACAGGTTCGGATCCGGGTCGGGCCGAACTCCTCGATCCAGGCGGGATCGGGATGAGTGGACAGAAACACGTAGCTGTCATCGGCATGGAAGCGTTCGAAGATCACCTCGTCGAGTTCGTCTACGCCGTTCATCGGACCTCCTGGCCCAGTGCGGCGAGCAACTCGTGCGCCTCCTCGGGCCCGGGCGGCTCGCTGGCGGTGGCGAACTCCACCGCCGCGCTGACCACCCGGCCGGCCGCTGACCTCGCCTCGGCCAGCACGTCCTCGGTGGTGCCGGCCGCGCGCAGCGCCTGCTCGATCCGGCCGACCGGATCCCGGGCCGCCCAGTGCCGCCGTTCGGCCTCCGGGCGATATTCCGGCGGCGGGCCGTGAAACTGCAGATGGAAGTAGGACAGGTAGGTCATCGCCTCGATGAACGACGGGCCTCCGCCCGCGCGGGCCCGGGCTGCGGCGTCCTGGACGGCGGACCGGACCCGGGCCACGTCGTTACCGTCGATGGTGACCGCCGGAACGGCGTGTCCGGCTGCCACCTCGGCCATCGAACCGGCTCGCATCACCTCGTCGGTGCGGGTGTGGTCCTGATAATGGTTGTTCTCGCACACCAGGATCAACGGCAACCGCTGGGCGGCCGCCACGTTCAGGGTTTCGTAGACGACGCCGGCACCCATCGCACCGTCGCCGAGCACCGCGACCGCGATGCCGCCGGTGCCGCGCACCTGGGCGGTCAGCGCGGCCCCCGCGGCGATCGGGACACCGCTGGCCACGATGCCGATCGAGGCGAGCAGTCCGATGCTTCGGTCGGCGATCAGGATCGAGCCCGCTCGGCCGCGGCACAGGCCGGCGCGGCGGCCCATCAGTTCGGCCATCAGGCGGTTGACATCGGTGCCGAGGGCGATGGCGAAGCCATGGCAGCGGTAGGTGGACACCAGGTGGTCGGCCGGGCCGAGTTCGCCTGCCACGCCCACCGCAATGGCTTCTTGGCCCACGTAGGGGTGCACCACGCCGCCGATCAGGCCTTGGCGATGCAGTGCCAGCATGGTGTCCTCGAAGGCGCGGATCAGCACTATCTGTCGATAGTCGGCAAGCAGATCCTCCGTCGGCCGAGCGATCGACACTCCGCACCCCTCCCTGCCGGTCCGCCGGCCGCCCGCGGCGTTCGACTGCGCGGGCTCTCTCGGAACGACGAAGTGTAGACCAGCCTCCCAGCCGTCCGGGCAGCATGGCACCGGGCACGATCATCGAATTCGCTGAGCAGGAGCGGACGACGCCCGCGACGGTATTACTGCGCATCGAATTAGCGGCCTCCGAAAAGACTCCGGAGGCCGCCATTTGTATTTCAGGGCGCATTTCAGGCGGCCCGAATTAGTTGGCTAGCATTTTGCCGCATTCAAGGGCTCCGCCTTCGGCCACATCAGATGTGGCCAAAGGCGGCCTCGAGCTTTCTGTCGAATTATCCGAGCCGGCGATTATTACCAGAAGCCCTGCTGCCGGGCGGCAGCCCGCACCACCTGCGCGGCGTCGGCCGGCACGTCCTTGGTCTCGGCCAGGATCCGGGCCTGCGCGGCGGCGACCACCGCGGCATCGTGGAAGACCGCGGTCGGCCACAGGTTCTGCAGCGTCTGGTACATGATCAACGCTCCGGCGGCCATCCCGATCTCCCGGCAGATCAGGAAGAACCAGCGGTTGGTGATGCCCGACATGATGTGCGGGTCGGCGTCGTAGTAGCCGCTCATGTCGCGCGGCTGCGGGTCGCGGCCGAGCACCGGGTCGTCGTAGGCGGTGCCCGGCTCTGCCATGTTGCGTAGCGCCTCGCCGTACAGGTCGTCGGCCATGATGTCCTCGCCGATCAGCCAGTTGTGGCTGTCGGCGTCCCGGTTGTTGGCCCAGGCGTCGATGGCCGAGCCGAACATGTCGCTGAAGGACTCGTTCAGCGCACCGGTCTGGTCGTTGGTGTAATTCAGCCCCGCCGTGTACTGGGTGACGCCGTGGGTCAACTCGTGCGCCGGCACGTCCAGGTCGCCGGTCAGGTCCTTGAAAACGGTGCTGTCGCCGTTGCCGAAGACCATCCGGACGCCGTCCCAGAAGGCATTGTTGAAGTCGAGGCCGAAGTTGACGTTCGCGATCAGGTTGAGCCCGGCGTTGTCGATGGAGTTGCGGTTCAGCTTCTCCTTGTAGAACTGCCGGACCAGGCCGAGGTTGTCGTAGGCGCGGCTGACGTTGTCGCCGGCGGTGGCCGGATCGCCCTCGCCGCGGACGAACTGAACGTCGAAGTTCCAGCTGTTCTGGTCGTCGTAGACCAGCCGTCCGGCGCTGGCCGGCTGCGGGACCTGCAGCCCCTCGGCGATGCCCTCGACCCCGCCCACGTCCGCGGCCGGGCCGGTGGTGCTGGTGACCAGGTTGCGCCGGTAGCGCCGCAGCTGGGCCGAGATGACGGTCGAACGCTGGGCCGAGGACGGCTCGAGGCTCTGCCGGGCGTGGTTGCGAGCGAGGTTGTCCAGGATGTGCGGTGGAATGAAGGTGCAGTAATGCGGCATGGCAAATCCCCCAGCCATTGGAAATAGCGGACGTATTTTTTACGCGGAAGGTATCGGCGAGCGGGCATATACCGCGCCGTGGCTGCAAGAGCCGGCGGTTATAGCTCGGATTCCATACCCTGTTGGATCGCGTCGATCGACCAACAATGAGTGTGCTATGGATCACACTGAGTCGTCAAGTGTATTACGTGCATTCACCGATAGTGACGGTGGTGCAGAAAGGGCGTTAAACCCGTTGGCAGGCGATTGGCACCGTACACGGCCGGTGCTCGGCGGCAGGGTAGGCAGCCCGGGGTTGGCCGCTCGATGAACAGCTCGTGCCGCCGGTCGCCGGGCCGCGGCCAGCCCCTACTGTGGAGGCATGAGCGTTCCCGCGTTGCGCCTGAACAACGGCGTCGAGATCCCCCAGGTCGGCTTCGGGGTTTTCCTGATCCCGGAAACCGAGACCAAGACGGCGGTAGCCACCGCCCTGAGCGCCGGCTACCGGCACATCGACACCGCCAAGCTCTACCAGAACGAGGCCGAGGTGGGCGAGGCCATCGCCGAGTCCGACCTCCCGCGTGACGAGATCTTCGTGACCACCAAGGTGTGGAACTCCGAGCAGGGCTACGACCCGGCCATTGCCTCCTTCGAGGCGTCGCTGGACCGGCTGGGCCTGGAGGTGCTGGACCTGCTGCTGATCCACTGGCCGGTGCCGGACCTGGACCGCTACGTAGAGACCTGGCACGCCTTCGAGAAGCTCTACGCCGACGGGCGGGTACGCGCCATCGGCGTGTCCAACTTCCACGTCCCGCACCTGCAGCGGCTGCTCGACGAGGGATCGGTGGTACCGGCGGTCAACCAGATCGAACTGCATCCGCAACTGCCGCAGGACGAGCTGCGCCAGTTCCACGCCGAGCACGGCATCGTCACCGAGGCCTGGTCACCGCTGGCCCGCGGCGGCGCGGTGCTGTCCGACCCGACGGTGGTCGCGATCGCCGACCGGGTGGGCAAGAGCCCGGCCCAGGTGGTGCTGCGGTGGAGCCTGCAACTGGGCAATGTGGTGCTGCCCCGCTCGGTTACCCCGTCGCGGATCGCGGAGAACCTGGAGCTGTTCGACTTCTCGCTGACCGAGCAGGACATGTCGGCGCTGGCCGGGCTGTCCGACGGCGAGCGGATCGGCCCCAACCCGGAGACGTTCAACCGGGTCTGATCTTCGGGTGGTTAGCCGTTGTCAGCCGGCTTGTGAGCGGTCCACACCTTGTAGCTCCAGGCGCCTCGATGCTTGTACATCTCCACACCGCTCATCGCGTTGATCGCCTTCTCTTCCTTGTTGATCCTTCTCATCACGGCGAGAGGCATGGCACCAGCCACCGCGAAGGCGTGCACCATCGGCAACATCCCGGCCGTCAGGTCTTCTACGCCTATCCCGGTGAAACCTGCATCGCTGAGCATCTTCTCTAACACGCCATCCACGAATTGAAGCCAGGAAGGCATCGCGGCACGCTCGCACACCTTGGTCAAGGCGTCCAGAGCGGCAGACCTGAGTTCGGCATCGGGGCGCCGTGAGTATTCGAACAATGCGAGCCTGCCACCCGGCTTGAGCACGCGGTAGAACTCGGCCAGTACCTGGCGTGGATCCGACGCGTGCACCAATGTCTCCATCGTGTACACACCGTCGAACGTGACATCGGGCTGCTGCAGGTTATGGAAATCGCTCCATGAATAGTTAACACGGCGGTCGAGGCCGGCCTTGGCGGCCCGCCGCTTCGCCTCCTCTATGTTGAAGTCGAGGATATCTATGCCTTCGACCCGAAGGCCGTGCCTGGCAGCTAATGCCCGCGAGACATCGCCCATTCCGGCGCCGGCGTCCAGGACGTAGGAATCATTCGGAAGGGATAAAGCTGTCGCCAATCGCTCTTCCATGCGCCGGAGGGCCCGGTCGAAGCGCCATTTGGACTCACCGGGCTCATAGAGTCCGAAGTGCTTCGTCCCGCCCAGGAATACTCGATAGCCAATGCGTGATTCGGTGCGATCGTAGTATCGCCACACGTCTTCGATGTTGCTGTCACCCACTGCTATCGCCTCTTAATCAGAAATGTATGGTTGTGGCCCACGAGCCCGCGAGCGCACCACCCAGTGCTGTGACGACTTGGAGCACGGTAGAGGTGCTGTAGGGCATCAACGAACTTCCAGCCACCGCAGAGTATATCGTCAGCTTGTTAGCGGCCTGCTCCCAGTGCGCCGCCGACCCTTGAGGGTAATTCAGTCCCACCGCCAAATAATCGAGCTGCTCGAGCTTTGCCCGCCTGATAGTAAGGAAAAGGGCGAGCTGGGTGCCGAGTCCGATCCACAGGCTGGTCAGGAATAGCGACAGGTACAGCGCCGGAAAGTACTGCAGGGCCGAGCTTCGGGGCATAGCAATACGAGTAACTATCACGCCGATCGCGCCCAGGCCCAGATAAATTCCGGTATTGGCGTAGCCCTCCACGAAGGTTCTTATGCCGGGGGTTCTCGCGGGGTCGTGCCAGCGGCAATTGAGGCGGGAGGACTTCCGAATGCGCCAGACAAGTATCGGAGGAACCAGAAGCCACCAGGTGACGTTGCCATACAGGAACATGGACCACATGAGAATGCAGGTCACAGCGCAATCGATCGCACTCAAAGAGGTGGGAGTCGTCCTGTAAAGCAGGATTGCTGGCGGGATAACGGCAAAGATCACGGGCAGGATGAACTGAATCGCCGGCCGTAGACCCGTATGGATGGGACGGACTATGGAGTCTCGGTCGGGCGAAGTGGCCAGGAATTCATCGATGGTGTGAGAACGGCGAAGCGCATACCGCCAAGCATTGTTGGCAGCGCCGAACATGCCGAGGTTCACCACCGCGAGCGAGGTCGCCGTGATCCAATCCAACTTATAAATATGGAGCACGCCGGTGAGAGAAACAAGTTTGAGAACCAACAGCAGCGCGACGGGCCACAGGGACCAGATCAACCACCGATAAAGGGTGCTCAGCCTTCGATGGTCCAGATGTATGCCGGTCCGGGCACCGAGGAGTCGAAGAACAAAGATATCCTGCCATCCGGCTTCCCATGCCGTGGTGAAACCCGACCATCCCATCCGGCTGTTGCAACCTCTCAAAGTTGTCGGAAATGACTGCTGGTCGGATGTTAGTCGTTGTGCCGCATACTAGTGACATGTATGCGTGGTTTCTCGTCCTGCTGTTTCCGGTCGCGTTGCTGGCCTTCATGCTGTTCATGGAGCGTTATGAGAAACCGCTAACGGAGTCGGCGCCGGAACGCGAGGTGGAGAAGTTCCTCAATGAGGCGACGTCGGCTGAGATCGGCCAGTACGTGTCGAAGACCCAGGAACCGGCAGGCGGAGCGCGGGGCTCCTCCGTCCCGGAGGAACAGTCCTAGCTCATTGCTGCTCAGCGCTGAACGCCGCCGCGATGATGGCCTGTGCCTCCTGCTGGATGCGCGCCAGGTGGTCGGGGCCGTCGAAGGATTCGGCGTAGAGCTTATAGACGTCCTCGGTGCCGGATGGTCGGGCGGCGAACCAGCCTCTTGCGGTGGTCACCTTCAGCCCGCCGATGGCCGCGCCGTTGCCCGGCGCGGCGGTGAGCTTGCCCGTGATCGGGTCGCCGGCAAGCGTGTCGGCGCTGACCTGCTCCGGCGACAGCTTGCCCAGGATCGCCTTCTGCTCCCGGCTGGCCGGCGAGTCGATCCGGGCATAGGCCGGCCTGCCGAACCGCTTGGTCAACTCCTCGTACCGCTGGGAGGGAGATTTACCCGTCCGGGCAAGGATCTCCGCGGCCAGCAGGTCGAGGATGATGCCGTCCTTATCGGTGGTCCAGACCGACCCGTCCCGCTGCAGGAACGAGGCGCCGGCCGACTCCTCGCCGCCGAAGCCGATCGAGCCGTCCAGCAAGCCCGGCACGAACCACTTGAAGCCGACCGGCACCTCGACCAGCGTGCGCTGCAGGTCGGCAGCGACCCGGTCGATCATCGAGGAGCTGACCAGGGTCTTGCCGATGCCCGAATCCGGGCGCCAGTCGGGCCGGTTGCGGCACAGGTAGTCGATCGCCACGGCCAGGTAGTGGTTCGGGTTGAGTAACCCGCCGTCCGGGGTGACGATCCCGTGCCGGTCGGCGTCGGTGTCGTTGCCGGTGGCGATGTCGTAGCGTCCGGGCTCGTTGGCCATCCGGCTGATCAGCCCGGCCATCGCCGAGGGCGAGGAGCAGTCCATCCGGATCTTGCCGTCCCAGTCCAGCGTCATGAAGCCGAATCGCGGATCCACGTGCGGGTTCACCACAGTCAGCTGCAGGCCGTACCGGGTGCTGATCTCGGCCCAGTAGGCCACCGATGCTCCGCCCAGCGGGTCCGCGCCGATCCGCACGCCGGCGTCCGCGATCGCCGCCAGGTCCAGCACGCCGGGCAGCGCCGCGACGTAGCTGTCCAGGAAGTCGTAGCCGTGCACCGTCTCGGCGCGGGCCGCCCGCTCGTACGGGATCCGCCGGACCTGGGCCAGGTCGGCGGCGAGCAGTTCATTGGCCCGCCGCTGGATCCAGCCGGTGATCTCGGTGCCGGCCGGACCGCCGTCTGGCGGGTTGTACTTGAAGCCGCCGTCGGCCGGCGGATTGTGCGAGGGGGTGACGACCACGCCGTCGGCCTGCCGCTCCGGCCGGCCCTGGTTGTGCGCCAGGATCGCCCGGGACACCGAGGGGGTGGGGGTATAGCCGCCGCGCGAGTCGATCAGCACGGTGAGCTCGTTGGCGGCGAACACCTCGATGGCCGAGTGGGTCGCCGGCTCGGACAGCGCGTGGCTGTCGGCTCCCAGGAAGAGCGGCCCGTCGATGCCGTGCTCGGTCCGGTACTCGCAGATGGCCTGGCTGGTGGCCAGGATGTGTGCCTCGTTGAAGGTGCCGGTCAGCGACGAGCCGCGGTGGCCGGAGGTGCCGAAGCTGACCTGCTGCGCCTGCTCGCCGGCGTCCGGTCGGATGTCGTAGTAGGCCGCGACCACCGCCGCGACGTCGATCAGGTCGGCGGGGCCGGCGGGTTGCCCGGCACGAGGCGAGTTGGCCATGGGATCAATCCAACCACTGTGCCGCGGCCGCCCGCTCGCCGTTGAACGGGGGACGGCTCAGGCGTACTCTCCGTACTAAGTTTATCGCCTGAACAAATTAGCTGTGAGGTGCCGCGATGATTCCCAGCCCGAGCCCGGACGACCGGTTCTCCTTTGGCCTGTGGACGGTCGGCTGGCTCGGCCGGGACCCGTTCGGCGACGCGGTGCGGGCTCCGCTGGATCCGGTCGAGGCGGTGCACCGGCTCGCCGAGCTGGGCGCCTGGGGCATCACGTTCCACGACGACGACCTGATCCCGTTCGGCACCGGCTCGGCCGAGCGGGACGTCCGGCTGGACAAGTTCCGCCAGGCGCTGTCCGAGACCGGGCTGGTGGTGCCGATGGTGACCACCAACCTGTTCACCCACCCCGTGTTCAGGGACGGCGGATTCACCAGCAACGACCGGCAGGTCCGGCGGTTCGCGCTGCGCAAGGTGCTGCGCAACCTGGATCTGGCGGCCGAGTTGGGCGCGCAGACCTTCGTGCTCTGGGGCGGCCGGGAAGGTTCGGAGTACGACACCGCCAAGGACGTCCGGGCCGCGCTCGACCGCTACCGGGAGGCGATGAACACCCTGACCGGCTACGTCACCGACCAGGGCTGGGACATCCGGTTCGCCATCGAGCCCAAGCCGAACGAACCGCGCGGCGACATCCTGCTGCCGACGGTCGGCCACGCGCTGGCGTTCATCTCCTCCCTGGACCGGCCGGAGCTGGTCGGCGTCAACCCCGAGGTCGGCCATGAGCAGATGGCCGGGCTCAACTTCGTGCACGGCATCGCCCAGGCGCTCTGGCACGGCAAGCTCTTCCACATCGACCTGAACGGCCAGCGCGGCATCAAGTTCGACCAGGATCTGGTCTTCGGCCACGGTGACCTGATGAACGCCTTCGCCCTGGTCGACCTGCTGGAGTTCGGTGGCCCGGCCGGCGCGCCGGCCTACACCGGGCCGCGGCACTTCGACTACAAGCCGTCGCGCACCGAGGACTACACCGGGGTGTGGGATTCCGCGGCCGCCAACATGGCCAGCTACCTGCTGCTGCGCGAGCGGGCCCACGCGTTTCGCGCCGACCCGGAGGTGCGGCAGGCGCTGGCCGAGGCGCGGGTGCCCGAGCTGTCCACGCCCACCCTGGCCGAAGGTGAGACGTACCGGGAGCTGTTGGCCGACCGCAGCGCCTTCGAGGACTTCGACGCCGAGGCCGCGGCGGGGCGGGGCTACGGTTTCGTCCGGCTGAACCAGCTCGCGCTGGAGCACCTGACCGGCGCCCGCTGAGCATCGCAGGCCCGTCTGCGTCGAGGAGCGGAGCGAGCGTGGAGCATCGCGCAAAGCTGGTCGCGGGGATCGATTCGTCAACCCAGGCCTGCAAGGTGGTGATCCGGGACGCCGAGTCCGGCGCGCTGGTGCGTTCCGGCCGGGCGCCGCATCCGGACGGCACCGAGGTGCATCCCGAGGCATGGTGGCGGGCGCTGCGGCAGGCGCTGGCCGAGGCAGGTGGCCTGGCCGACGTCGACGCGGTGAGCGTGGCCGGCCAGCAGCACGGCATGGTGTGCCTGGATGCCGGTGGCGACGTGGTTCGGCCGGCACTGCTGTGGAACGACACCCGGTCGGCGCGGGCGGCCGGGGATCTGGTTGCCGAACTGGGCCCGCAAGCGTGGGCCGAGGCGGTCGGTTCGGTGCCGGTCGCCTCGTTCACGGTGGCCAAGCTGCGCTGGCTGGCCGAGCACGAACCGGCGGCTGCCGAACGGACCGCCGCGGTGTGCCTGCCGCACGACTGGCTGAGCTGGCGGCTCGGCGCGGAGCTGTCCGGCGGCCCGCTCCGGCTGTCCGGGTTGTCCACCGACCGCTCCGATGCCTCCGGCACCGGCTATTTCGACGGCCGGACCAACCAGTATCGGATGGATCTGTTCGAGCGTGCGCTCGGCCGCCCGGCGTTGCTGCCCCGGGTGCTGTCACCCGCCGAGCCGGCCGCCGAGGCAGGGGGCTGCCTGGTCGGACCGGGTGCTGGCGACAACGCCGCCGCCGCGCTCGGCGTGCCGATCGGCGAGCAGGTGCTGGTCTCGCTCGGCACCTCCGGCGTGGTGTGCGCACGCAGCACGGTGCCGGCCGCCGATCCGTCCGGCCTGGTCGCCGGCTTCGCCGATGCCACCGGGGCCTTCCTGCCGCTGGCCTGCACGCTGAACGCGGCGCGGGTGCTGGAGGCCGCGGCCCGGCTGCTCCGGATCGGGCTGGCCGAACTGGAGCGCGCTGGCGCTGGCCGCGCCGCCGGGTGCGCAGGGCGTGCTGGTGGTGCCGTACCTGGAGGGTGAGCGGACGCCGAACCTGCCGGACGCCACCGGCGCCGTGCACGGGCTGACGCTGGCCAACGCCACCGCGGCGAACCTGGCCCGGGCCGCGGTGGAGGGGATGCTGTGCGGCATCGCTGCCGGCCTGGACGCCCTGATCGGGCAGGGGGTCTCGGTGTCCGGCATCCGGCTGGTCGGCGGGGCGGCCCGGTCGGAGGCTGTGCGCCGGATCGCCCCCAGCATCTTCGCGGTGCCGGTCAGCGTGCCGCCACCCGGCGAGTACGTCGCCGACGGAGCGGCCCGGCAGGCGGCCTGGGTGCTGGTCGGCACCGCCGAGCCACCGGACTGGCCGATCGGGGATCTCGAGCTGTGCCGGGCCGAGCCGGCGCCGGGGCTGCGGGAGCGGTACGCCGAGGCGGCCGGAAAGTTCCTTTCCCGTACGGCCGGATCCGCTTCCGCCGGGGAGGGTTTGCCGCTGCGAGACGGCGGCTCTGCATCGGACGTCGGGGGTTTGCCGCTGCGGGCGGCCGGATCCGGATCGGACGTCGGGGGTTTGCCGCTGCGGGAGGGTCGATGAATCTCGCCGGCCGGCGGCCGGCCGACCAGCAGTCCATCCGGCGGCACAACCTGAGCCTGGTCACCCGGGCGGTGAGCCACGCGCCCGGCTCGCGGGCCGAGCTTGCCCAGCGGACCGGGCTCACCAAGGCGACGGTCTCCTCGCTGGTGGACAGCCTGCTGGCGCAGGGCATCGTCGTCGAGGGAGAGCCGGCGCCGGCTGGAGTCGGTCGGCCTGCCCGTCCGGTGGCCCTGAATCCGAGCGGCCCGGTGGCAATCGGGCTGGAGGTCAACGTCGATTACCTGGCCGGCTGCCGGATGGACCTCACCGGGGCGGTGCAGGCCCGTTGCCAACTGGCAATCGACAACCGGCCGCGGACGGCGGCAAGCATCCTGGGCCAACTCGCCCGGCTGTGCGCCGAACTCGCTACGCCGGGACGGCCGCTGCTCGGCGTGGCGCTCGCGGTGCCCGGCGTGGTGGGAGCCGACGGGCGGCTGGTACGCGCGCCGAACCTGCCGAGGTTGGCCGGCCAGCCGCTGGCCGACCAGCTCGGCCAGCGGCTGCCGTTGCCGGGGGTGCTGATGGACAACGAAGCCAACTTCGGCGCGTTGGGCTGCCTGCGCGGCGGCGCCGCCGGTCAGGATTTCGTCTACGTTTCCGGCGAGTCGGCGTGGGCGCCGGCTTGGTACTGGGCGGCACGCTGTTTCGCGGAGCATCCGGTTTCGCCGGCGAACTCGGCCACGTGGTGATCGAGCGGGACGGCCCGCCGTGCGGCTGCGGTGGCCGTGGCTGCCTGGAGCAGTACGCCGGACTGCAGGTTCTGCTGCGCGCATCCGGTAGTCCGGACCTGGCAAGCCTGGTCGCCGCCGCCGGCTCGGGTGACCGGCGGGCCCGGGACGCGATCGCCGCCGCCGGTGCGGCGCTCGGGGTGGGGCTTGCCTCGCTGCTGAACGTGGTGGACCTGCCGGCGGTGGTGCTGGGTGGCGTCTACGCACCGCTGTTCGATCTGCTCGCACCGCCGCTGCGGGCCGAGTTGGACCGGCGGTCGCTGTCCGGCGCTCCGGTAGGGCTGGGGAGATCGGAGCTCGGCACCGAGGCGGCGGTGCTGGGCGCGGCCGGTGCGCTCGTTGACCGCGCGCTGGCCGATCCGGCCGCGCTGGTAGACCGGGCGCTGGCCGATCCCGGCTCGTTGAACGGCCGGCCGGTACGTGGTCGCTAGCGGGTGGGCCGGGAGTTGCGGTTCCAGTAGCCCTTCGCGTAGACCGCTGTGCGGTCCAGGCCGAGGCCGACCAGCTCGTCGCGTAGCTGCACCACGATCCGTGATTCGCCAAGCACATAGGCATATCCGGCACCGGTCGGTCGGTCGAGGCTGGCCAGTGCGCCGGACAGCAACTCGGCGGTGCCGGCCGGTCGGCCGTTTCGGGACAGCCAGCGCACCGCCGCGTTCGGGCCGAACGGATAGCGTTCGGCGTCGTCGGCGATCTCGGCCAGCACGCTGATCGGCCGATCGCCCAGCGCCTCGGCCAGCGCCGCGGTAGCCGGCAGCCCGGATTCGTCGGTCAGCGCCATCAGCCAGTCGGCCTCGGCCAGCTCGATCTCACCGCGCGGTCCGAAGAAGGTCACCGGATCGCCCGGTTGCAGCCCGGCTGCCCAGGCCGAGCCGGGGCCGTGGCCATGCAGCACCGCGTCCACCACGATGGACTGCGCCGCGGCCGATCGCACCGTGTAGCGGCGGCGGACCTCTCGTCCGTCCGGACCGGCCAGCACGATCGCGATGTCGCAGCCGAGCGGCCAGTGCACCCCGGTCAGCTCCGGTGCGTTCAGCACGATCCGGCGCATCAGTGGCGACAAGCTGGTCAGCTCGCTGACGCTGGCCCGGAACTGGCTGGTTCTCCTCGGCTGTTGTGCGGCAGGCATGATGAAACAGCATGCCAGTGCACACCCCGAGGAAAGGAACTCCATGCCGGCCGAACTGAAGAAGGTTGCTTACACCACCTCCGCCACCGCCAAGGGCGGTCGAGCCGGGCACGTGCGCAGCGCCGACGGCCTGATCGACTTCGACCTCGCCCAGCCGGGCACCACGCCGGAGCCGGCTGTCAATCCGGAGACGCTGTTCGCGGCCGGCTACGCGGCCTGCTTCCAGGGTGCGCTGGCCAACCGGGCCCAGACCAAAGGCGTCGACACCTCGAACTCCACGGTGACCGCGAAGGTGTCCTTCGGCGGCACCGGCGACGGCGGCTTCGGCCTGGCGGTGGACCTGGAGGTCAGCGCCCCCGGCGTGGACCGGGCGCAGCTGGAGGAGTTGGTGCAGCTTGCCCACCAGTTCTGCCCGTACTCGAAGGCCACCCGGGACAACATCGTGGTGAACCTCACGGTCGTCTGAGCCGTCGCTGCCGCCCGTCCGGCGGGCGAACCGTTGCAACCGGTCACGGCCCGGTTCGGTCAGGGTGCAAGATGGATGTGTGGCCATCAGCGTGTTCGACCTGTTCTCGATCGGGATCGGGCCGTCCTCTTCGCACACCGTGGGTCCGATGCGGGCGGCTCGTACGTTCGCGGAGGGACTGGTCGAGGACCGGCTGATCGGCACCGTCGACCGGATCAGGGCCGAGCTTTACGGCTCACTGGCCGCCACCGGCCGTGGGCACGGCTCGGACCGGGCGATCGTGCTCGGGCTGGAGGGTGAGACGCCGGAGCAGGTGGACACCTCCACCGTCCTGCAGCGCTACCAGGCGGCGCGGGAGGGCGAGCAGGTGCTGCTGCTGGGCAAGTACCCGGTGCGGCTGGGACCGGACGATCTGCTGCTGCACCGGCGATCCAGCCTGCCGTTCCATCCCAACGGGATGCGGTTCACCGCCTTCGCAGGCGAGGACCAGGTGCGCGAGCGGACGTTCTACTCGGTCGGCGGCGGGTTCGTGGTGGACGAACGGGCCAGCGGCGCCGACCGGATCAAGCCGGACGACACCGTGCTGCCGTATCCGTTCACCACCGGGGCCCAGCTGTGCGCGTATGCCAGCCGGACCGGGCTGGCCATCTCCGACCTGATGATGGAGAACGAGAAGGCCTGGCGCAGCGAGGAGGAGATCCGGTCCGGCCTGCTGGAGATCTGGCGGGTGATGCAGGAATGCGTCAATGCAGGCTTCCGCAACGAGGGCGTGCTGCCCGGCGGGTTGAAGGTGCGCCGGCGCGCCCCCGAGCTGTACCGGACGCTGACCGAGGAGTCGTTCTCGACCGACCCGCTTCGGGTGATGGACTGGGTGAGCCTGTTCGCGCTGGCGGTGAACGAGGAGAACGCGGCCGGCGGCCGGGTGGTCACCGCACCGACCAACGGCGCGGCGGGAGTGCTGCCGGCGGTGCTGCACTACTACCGGCGGTTCGTGCCGGGCTCGTCGGATTCCGGAGTGGTCCGCTTCCTGCTCACCGCCGGCGCGATTGGGCTGCTGTACAAGGAGAACGCCTCCATCTCCGGCGCCGAGGTGGGCTGCCAGGGCGAGGTCGGCTCGGCCTGTTCGATGACCGCCGGCGCGCTGTGCGAGGTGCTCGGCGGCCGGCCGGAGCAGGTGGAGAACGCGGCCGAGATCGGCATGGAGCATAACCTCGGCCTGACCTGCGACCCGATTGGCGGCCTGGTTCAGGTGCCGTGCATCGAACGCAACGCGATGGCCGCGGTGAAGGCGATCAACGCCGCCCGGATCGCGTTGCGCGGCGACGGCAGCCACATCGTCAGCCTGGACAAGGTCATCAAGACGATGCGCGAGACCGGCGCCGACATGAAGGTCAAGTACAAGGAGACCTCGCGCGGCGGCCTGGCGGTCAACGTCATCGAGTGCTGACCGGCGGGCCAACCGCCCGCGGCTGACACCGACCGGCCGATCGGCTGGCGCGCGCCGACGGGCCGGGTGATTGACGACCCGACGACCCGACGGGCCGACGGGCCGACGGGCCGACCGCCCCGGCGGGCCGTTCTCGAAGCGCCGCCGGATCCCGACGAGTGCCGTTCGGCGGGATCCGGCGGGTGCAATTCTGGAGAGCAGCCCGACGAACCTCCTCGGGCCCTTCGTGCTTAGGCGGTTGCCGGCTTGGACACCGAGGCGGGCCGAGCCGGTTGGCTGGCTGGCTGTTTCCGGCTGATCGCGGTACTGGCGCTGGGTCGGTTGACGCCGGCCTGCCCGGTGGTACTGGTCGCCAGTTGCTGATCGATGGTCAGGGTCTGCCCGGCGCCGATGGTGACCAGGGTCGCCGACTGGTAGTCGGGGGCGTTGGCGTAACAGGCCGAGTCGAATCCCTGCCAACCTGCCTCGAAGCAGATGGCGACCGGCACTGCCGGCAACGAGTCGATCTGGTAGCGGCCGTCGTAGCCGGTGTAGCCGCCGGTTACCTGCGTGCCGTCGGCATACAGAACGGTGACGGTGGCGCTCATGATCGGATTGCCGTCGCTGTCGGTGAGAGTGCCGTTGACCTCGCCGCCGGTGGCGAGGGTGATATCGGTCTGACTGATCGATCCGGCGACCGTGTGCACCGGATCGGGTGCCTGCTGCGGAGCCTCGTTCCGCCAGCAGCCGGCCACGAAGCCGGTCGGTGGTGCCGTGTACCCGTCGGCCGGTACCGAGGAATTCGTCGGGTCGTAGCAAACCGTGTAGTCGTCGGCCGGCAGGCCGAAGAACCCGAAGTCGCCGTTGTCATCGGTGTAGTCCTGCTGCACGGTGTTCGTGGTCAGATCGGTGACGACCACGTTGACGCTGGACACCGCATTGCCGGCACTGTCGGTGACGTGGCCAGCTACGGCGGCACCGTAGCTGAGCTGTATGTTCGCAACCGTCGTCACTCCGCTGCGCACGGCGACGGTCGGCGCACTCGGGTCTCCCGGCGTGGTGCCGTAGCACTGATACAGATAGCCGGGTGATCCGGCTTGCCGGGACCAGCTGGCGTCGAAGCACACCCAGTAGTCGTTGGGGACCAGGTTGCTGACCTGGTAGTGACCGCTGCTGTCGGTGAAGGTCGGCGGCAGGAAGTAGTCGCCGTTGGGCACCAGGATCCGTACCGCCACGCCGGCCAGCGGGGTGCCGACCGGCGCGGTCACCGTTCCGGTCAGGGTGCCGCCCTTGAGGAACGAGTCGTGGAGGGTGGTCAGCGTGGCGGCAGTGACCGCGACCGGGGTTCCGGCCGGGATGGCGTTGCTGCGGAAGACCTGGCCGCCGTGGCAGGTAGGTATGTTGACCGCCGAACTATAGGTTTCATAACAGACGAGGTAGCTGCCCGGTGGGATTGCCTGCAGCCAGTTCCCGGCGCCGTCGGTGGTGGTGCGCACCGGGTAGTAGTAGTTCGGGCCGTAGAGGTTGACAGCGGTGTAGGCGGCCGGCGAGCCGTTCGACGTGGTCAGGGTGCCACCCAGCGCGCCGTTCGAGGTCAGGGTGATGTCGTGGGTGACGACCTGATTCGGGTGCAGGCTGACCTGACTGTAGGTGTAGCTCCGGCAGTCGTTGACGAAGCCGTACGGCGCGGTCGAGGTTGCCGCAGCCGTGGAGCCGTCACCGCAGACGTTGTAGACCTCATCGAACAGCCCGGTGACCTGGTACCGCCCGGAGGCGTCGGACACCGCCGACGCGCCGATCGGCATGTCCACCGACGCGCCGGCCACCGGGTTGCCCGCGCTGTCCCGGATGACACCGGTGAGCACGCCGCCGACGTTCACCGTGAGGTTCTGGCTGGTCATGGTGCCGGCGGACAGCTGCGGGTAGCTGTAGCTGCAGGTGTACAGGTACGGATACGGCGACGGCCCGGCGTTCTGGTCCGGCCGGAAGCAGAGCTGGTAGATGGTCGTACTCGGCGGCAGGTTCTTGAACTCGTAGATCCCGTCCGAGGCGGTTCTGGTGGTCAGGGTGCCGTCGATCGCGATGCTCACCGTGCCGGTGAGCGGGGCTCCGGTGGGATCGGCGATCAGGCCGGAGAGACCGGCTGCGACGGCCAGGGTGTCGTTGACGTTGCTGGTGATCGCCCCGGCGCGCACCGTGACCGGCGTGGCCGTGGCGGGCTGGTAGGACTGCTGGTGGTAGCACTCGGCGAGATAGCCCGAGATCGACCGGCCGCTGACGTTGCCGGTCGGCTCGTAGCAGACGGTGTAGGTACCCGGCGTCAGATTGGTGACGGTGTAGGTGCCGGTACTGGTGGTCGTGGCGTTCGCGGCGTCGATGCCGTTGAGAGCGACGTGCACCAGCACGTTGCCGATTCCGTGGCCAGCGCTGTCGGTCAGCTTGCCCTGGATTCCGGTGTGCGCGTCGGAGGCCGCGGTGGCGACGGTGACCGTGGTGGCGGTGCTCAGGTTGCCGCTCTTGTCCTGGGCGAACAGCGCGTAGCTATAAGCGGTGCCGGTGGCCAGCGACTTGTCGGTGTAGCTGGTTGCTCTGGCCCCGAGAGTAGCCACCAGGGTGCCCTGGCCGGCGGCCGGCGGAGTGCTGCCGGTGGCCCGCCGGACGATCACGTGCGCCAGGTCGGCGTCGGTCGGGTTGGTCCAGCCGAGGCTGACCGAGCTGATGGTGTTACCGGTCAGGCCCAGGTCGGTCACCGGCCCGGGCGGTGTGGTGTCCGTGGCCGAGGTGGCCGCACCGGGCTGCTGGATGTGCTGGCCGGACGGTGGCTGGGTCGCCGGGGACGGTTGCCCGGAACCGGAAGGGGAGGGTGAGCCGGTCGGCCCGACTGTGGGAGAAACGGCCGGCGCCGGGCTGGCGGTCGGGCTGCTGGACGCCGGACTGGCCGAGGTGGAACCGGCCGATGCAGAACCGGCTGGCGCCGCGCTGGCAGCTGAGGCCTGGGCCGGTGATGCCGTGATGAGCAGGCCGGCCGCCAGGGTGCCTGTTGTTAAGGCAGCCAGAAATAGACGTTTCACGCGGAGTCCCCCCGGTGCGACTGATGAGGCAAAGGGCATGTAACCATGCTGGATAACTTCTTACCAACCGAGTACGACAGTTCGTTGGCTTACTGGGAAAACTCTTGCCAGGCAGAACCCCGGGCGTTCGGCCCGGGGGCCGACCCACCGAGGCGGGGACTGGCGACCGTCCCCGACTCGATGAGTCGATGGCAAGCGGCTCAGGCCGTCCGGCTGTTCCGCTGGGCTAGGTCGGGCCGGTTGACACCCACCTGCGAGGACGTGCTGGGCGTCACCTGGATGTCGATTCCGGTCACCACGGTGCCTGCGGTGGGCGTCACCAGGTTTGCCGACTGGTAGTCCGGCGCATTGGCGTAGCAGACCGGTTGGTAGCCCCAAGCCCCGATGCACACCGCAACCGGAGCGATCGGCAAGCCGATGAGCTGATAGTTCCCCTGGTAATCGGCATAGGTCGAGGCGAGGATGCTGCCGTCCGAGCCGACCGCCGTCACGTAGATGTAGCTGGCCGGATTGCCACTGCTGTCGGTGACGGTGCCGCTGACACCGCCGGCATCCATCAGCACCGGATTCACCGTGCTGACCTGCCCAGCGACGGTGTGCACCGGGTCGCCGGTGCCGCCCACCGGCTTGTTCTGCCAGCAACCGTCCAGGTACCCGGTGACCGGCTGCGGGGAGGCGTAGCCGCCGCCGTAGCAGACCGTGTAGTCGCCGGGCGTCAGCTGGTAGAGGTCGAAGTCACCGTTGCTGTCGGTCCACACCTGACCGTCGTTGTTTCCCGCCTGATTGAGGATGTACACCGACACGTTCGAGACCGGATCTCCGGCGGAATCGGTGATCCGACCCTCGATCTCGGTGGCCAACCCCACCTGCAGGTCGATCGTGAACCGTTGCCCCGCGCTGACCGACAGCGCATAGGGGTACTCATCGGCCGCTGTCCGGCCGTAACACTGGTCCGTCCAGCCGGGTGATCCCGGCTGGTGGTCCTGGCTCACCGTGACGCAGACGCGGTACTGCCCGTCGGTCAAGCCGGCCACGGAGTAGTGGCCGGCGTTGTCCGTCACCGCCTGGTTGTACGGGTAGTACCCGTCGCTGACCTCGACCGTGGCGTTCGCCAGCGGGGCGCCGTTCGGATCGGTGACCGTGCCGGAGACGACGCCACCGGCGAGCAGGGTGTCGTTCACCGGGGTGAGGACGCCTTCGGCCACGGTGATCAGATCGCCTGCCGGGTAGTCGTTGAAGCGGGCCGCTGTGTGGCAGGTTCCCAGGTCGATCGGGTCGTCAGCGACGTAGCAGGCGTAGTACTGCCCGGGCTGCTGGTCGGCCTGCCAGTTGCCGTCGGCGTCGGTCTGGAGATTGCCCGCGCCGTATCCGTCCGAGGTGAAGAGCTCGACCTGAACGCCGGCGGCCGGCGCGCCGTCCGACCGCCGCAGCGTGCCGCCCAGTGCCCCCTTCTGGGCGATGGTCAAGTCCTGGTGGACGGTCTGGTTCAGCTGTGCGTTGACCGTCACCACATAGATGTCGTAGCACCCGTTGACGTAGCCGTACGGCGCGGTGGTACTGGCCGGCGCGGCCGAGCCGTCCACGCAGAGACTGTGTCCGCCAGCCGGCAGGTTGGCGAATCGGTATGCGCCCTGGGCATCGGTGACCAACGGTTCGACGCCGTAGTTGGTGTCGTAGACCTTGACGCCGGCCACCGGGTTCCCGTTGTGGTCACGCACCACGCCGGTGATGATGCCGCCGACGTTCAGGGTCACGTTGAGCGTGGTGATCTTGCCCGCGACCGGCGGCGGGTAGCTGTACGGGCAGTCGCCGAGGTAGCCGTCCGGCGACGAACCGACTGCCTTGCTCGGGTCGAAGCAAATGTTGACGTACTGGTTCGGTGGCAGGTTCTTCACCAGGTAGACGCCGTCCGAACCGGTGATCGCACTCATGTACTGGTTGGTGGAGCCGTAGACGGTGGTGGTTACCACCACTCCGGCGATCGGCGACCCGTCCGGGCCGGTGACCCGGCCGGACAGCGCGCCCGCCGGCGCGAGCGTGTCGTTGACGTTGGCGGTGATCGAGCCGGCCGTCACGGTGACCGGAGTGCCGCCAGAGTTCGGCTGCTGGTGGTAGCACCCCGCGACGTAGCCGGAGACGGAGTTGCCACCGACGTTGGTCTTCGGTTCGTAGCAGACGGTGTAGCTGCCAGGCAGCAGGTTGGTCACCGAGTACGCGCCGGTGCTGCTGGTGATGGCGTCGCCCGCGTCCTTGTCACCGCCGAGCCGGACGTGCACCAGCAGGTTGCCGATGCCGTGCCCGGCGCTGTCGGTCAGCTTGCCCTGGATCCCGGTGTGCGCGTCGGTGGAGGCCGTGTAGGCGGTGACCGTCGCGGCGGTGCTCAGGTTGCCGGTCTTGTCCTGGGCGAACAGCGCGTAGCTGTAGGCGGTGGCGTTGGTCAGTGACTTGTCGGTGTAGCTGGTAGTTCTGGTGCCGAGGGTGGCCACCAGAGTGCCCTGGCCGGCGGCCGGGGCGGTGCCGCCGGTGGCTCGGCGGATGATGACGTGCGCCAGGTCGGCGTCGGTCGGGTTGGCCCAGCCGAGGGTGACCGTGCTGATGGTGTTGCCGGTCATGCCCAGGCTGCTGACCGGGCCGGGCGGCGTGGTGTCCGCCGCCGCGGCCTGAACTGCGACCGGTGCCTTGGCTGCGCCGGGCTGCTGGGTCGCCTGCCGGCCGCTCGCCGACGGGGTCGAGGTCGGACCGGTCGTTGACGCGCTGGCTGGACTGGCCGATGCCGAACCGGCCGGCGAGGCCGAACTCGCTGCCCTGGCCGGCGCCGCGGTGGCGAGTGCGCCGACCACCAGTGCACCGGCCGCCAGAACAGCCGGAAATAAACGTCTCACGTTGGGTTCCCCCCGTTATGACTGACAAAGGCGAGGCCATGTAACCATGCCGGATACTTCCTACCAGCGGGCTACGACATTTTTAGTCAGGTTTTCCCAGGAGGAGCCGAGCGGCCGACGGGCCGGCCACCTTGGAAAGGTGACCGGCCCGGGGACGAGCAAACGCTGCGGGGTTCAGCCGATCGGAACCGCCGCCGCTTCGTCGCCGGGCGTGCTGCCGTCTTGGTTCTGCGGCACCACGTCCTTGCCGGTGGAGATCATCCCGAACGTGACCACGACGGCCACCAGCGCGAAGATCGCGGCGGCCAGGAAGCCGCGCGAGGACCCGTGCGCCAGCACGACGTGGAACGCCCGCACGGCGGTGTGGTCGGACAGCGCCCCGGCCGAGACCCGGGTGCTGCCGCTGGCCTGCGAACTCAGCTCGGCGAAGTGCTGCAGCACGGCCTTCGGCGCCTTGCCTGCCTGTACCAGCCCGCCCAGGATGGTGCCCTGGTGCTTGCCCTCGCTGCGCGATGCGGTGGCGAACACGGTGGTCAGCACCGACAGCCCGATCGAGCCGCCGACCTGCTGGCCGACGTTGAGCAGCGCCGAGGCGAGCCCGGCCTCGTTCGGCTCCACCCTGGCGACCGCGACCGTGGTCAGCGGCACGAAGATGTTGCCGATGCCGAAGGCCAGCACCAGCAGCGACGGCAGCAGGTGGCTGAAGTAGCCGGAATCCGCGCTGATGGTGGACAGCCAGAACATGCCGCCGGTCATCACGATCGAGCCGAACCCGATCAGCGTGCGCGGGCCGAGCCGGGGTAGCAGCGCCGCCGAGATCTGTGCCGCGATGCCGATCATGAAGGCCACCGGCAGGAATGCCAGGCCGGTCCGCAGCGCGGAGTACCCGAGCACCAGCTGCACGAAGTAGGTGACGAAGAAGAACATGCCGAACATGGACGCGCCGATGATCAACATGACCACGTAGGCGCCCGAGCGGCTGCGGTCACGGAAGATGCGCAGCGGCATCATCGCGTAGGACAGCGTGCCCTCCAGCGCCACGAACAGGATCAGGCCTACCGCGGCGATGGCGAACGCGGCCAGCGTCACCCCGTTGCTCCAGCCGTGCGAGGCGGCGTGGATGAAGCCGTACACCAGCGCGGTGGTCCAGACGACCGACAGCACCGCGCCCCACCAGTCGAACCGGCCGCTGAGTCGTTCGGACTCGTGCAGGTAGAGGAACGCCCCGGCGATCAGCAGCACGCCGATCGGCACGTTGACGAACAGCACCCAGCGCCAGGTCAGGTACTCGGTGAGCACCCCGCCGAGCAGCAGGCCGAGCGCGGCGCCGGCGCCGGCGACCGCGGCGAACACCGCGAAGGCCCTGGTCCGTGCCGGGCCCTCGTCGAACTCGGTGGTGATCAGCGACAGCGCGGTGGGGGAGGAGATGGCCCCGCCCACGCCCTGGATGATCCGGCCCATGATCAGGAATTCGAAGCTGTGCGCCAGGCCGCCCAGGAAGCTGCCGAGTGTGAACAGGGCCAGCCCCACCATGAACATCCGTCGCCGGCCGAGGATGTCACCGGCCTTGCCGCCGAGCAGCAGCAGGCCGCCGAAGGCCAGGGTGTAGGCGTTGATCGCCCAGGTCATGTCGGTCTGGTTCTTGCCGAAGTACTCGCCCATCTTCGGCAACGCGATGTTGACGATGGTGCCGTCCAGCACGATCATCAGCTGGGTTCCCGCGATGATCAGCAGGACCAGCGCCGGATGGGCGACCTTGCGAGCGGCGCCGGCCTTGACCGTGCCGGCGGGTTCTGTCGTGGTCACGACACTCCTCGAACTGGTACCAGTACCGCCCGGTGGTCCGGCCGGCGTGTGCGGTGCATGATGGCTGCCGTAGCCGGGCGGAAGCTCCGTGCTGCCGCCCGGGATGTGGAAGCCAGAAGTCTGGAGAAAACGGTCAAAAGAAACGGCACCGTTCTCTATTCAGGTACGCTATCGGAGGATGGTTAAGAGACGCAATCGTGCACTATCCTTCTGACTCAGTTGTCCCACAGGTTGACCCGCCAAGGCGATGACGACCCGCCGGAATGCTTGAACTCCCCGTCCGCCGGCGGTCTCCCGCGCTGGCCGTGGAAAGGATGCGCTCGGTCATGACATCGGCACCAGCGAATATTGCAGGGGGTGCTGACAGTTCCGCGGTGGCCGCCGAGGAGGAGGCTGGCCGCCAGCGCAAGCGCGGCGCGGAACTGGAACAGGCCATCCGGGACGCGACCATCGCCGAGCTGGCCTGCTGCGGCTACGGAAGCCTGACCATCGAGTCGGTGGCGGCGCGAGCCCAGACCGGCAAGGCGTCCATCTACCGGCGGTGGCCGACGAAGCAGGAACTGGTCTTCGATTCGGTCTGCTGCCTGCTGTCCGGCCCGCTGATGACCGTCTCGGAGTTGAAGCTGGCCGACGACGTCAGCACCCGGGACGCGCTGCTCGCCCTGGCCCAGCAGGCAGCGCGGTCGATGACCGGGGAGCTGGGTGCGGCGATGCGCTCGGTGATGAGCGAGTCGCTGCGCGACCCGGAGTTCGCGGCAACCTTCCAGGACAACTTCCACGACCCGCGCAAGGCACTGTTGAACGAGGTGCTGGGCCGGGGCGTGCAGCGCGGCGAGGTGCGTCCGGACTGGATGAGCGGCCTGCTGATCGACATCCTGGCCGGCGCGCTGATCCACCGCTACCTGGTTCGCCGGCAGCCAGCGGTGGAGGCCGAACTGGTCGAGTTCATCGACGGCTTCGTGATGCCGGCCATCCGGCCGCCGACCTGAGCCGGAGCCCGCTTGGTCCGGGCCCGGCGGGCAAAGTAAGGTATGCCGCTGAGGCCGTGGTACGCCGCGGGCTCGAGGAGGCTTCGCCTAGTCCGGTCTATGGCGCCGCACTGCTAATGCGGTTTGGGTTTATCGCCCATCCGGGGTTCAAATCCCCGAGCCTCCGCGGGTTCGAGGGGTCCGTCCGCTGACGGGCCCCTCGTCGTTTCCCGGCCGGTGATCGGACGTCCGGTCACCACGAGCCGGCCACGTCAAACCTGCTCTCGGTCCTCCGGTAGACTCGGCAGCCGGTTCCACTGCGCCCGTAGCTCAACGGATAGAGCACTTGACTACGGATCAAGAGGTTAGGGGTTCGAGTCCCTTCGGGCGCGCCAGTGTGATGAGTCGAGTCATCGTTGATGGGTGAGTCGGGTCATTGTTGAGAGCCCGGCCAGCGGCCGGGCTCTCGTTGTTTGTTGGGCCAGTAGGTTCTGGTGGGGTCAATGTTGTGTTCGCTGAGGGCTTGGCCGGTGGTGCGGTGGACGACGGTGATGGTGGTTGGGTCGGCGAGCAGGAGCACGGGTTGGCCTCGGTGGGCGTAGCCGACGCCGAGGTGGTGCATGCGTCCGGCTCGTCGGAGGGAGACTTTCCCGCCGGCGTCGATGTGGTCGAGGCGGAGGCGGAAGGGTTCGTTGGCGCTGGTGCCGGCGGGGGTGGCTTGGTAGGCCGCGGTGGGGGTGTCGCCGTCGAGGGCGCGGTGTGGCCGCTGGGTGTTGTAGAGATGGCGGAATCGGTCGAGTTGGGTTTGTAGATCGGTGAGGCTGGTGGCCGGGGGTTGTTTGGCGAGCCATTTCTTGAGTGTTTGGTGGAAGCGTTCGACCTTGCCCTGAGTTTGCGGGTGGCCGGGGTGGCCGTTCTTCTGCTGGATGCGCAGGGTGGTGAGCAGGTATTCGAAGGCGTTGCGTCCACCGGTGAATCGGGAGGTATAGACCGAGCCGTTGTCGGTGAGGGTGACGGCGGGTGGCCCATAGGCGTTGATGGTGTCGGTGAAGGTGTTAACGACGTCGTCGCCGGTGACGCGGTGGAAGGCTGTCAGGGACAACAGGAATCGGGAGTGGTCGTCGAGCCAGTCCAGGATCTCGGTGTCGGTGCCGTCGACCAACCGCCAGTGGGTGAAGTCGGATTGCCAGCATTCGTTGGGTTGGTCGGCGGCGAAGCGGCGTAGCGAGCTGCGGGGCCGCTTCTTCGGCGTGGGGACCACCAGCCCGGCCCGGTGCAGAATGCGCCGGATCGTCGAGGTCGACGGAGCGGTGCCGTTCTCTGCGGTCAGGTGGCTGGCGATGGTGACCGGGCCAGCGTCCAAGCCGTCGGCGTCGAGTTGTTTGCGCAGTTCGACGATGCGGTCAGCTAAGGCGTCCGGGGTGGCGCGGGGTTCGACAGCGGCCGGCGGGAACGGGGCTCCAGGGCTTCCAGACCGCCCGGCTTGGTAGCGGGACCAGGGTGTGCACCCACTGCCAGCGCACGTCGTAGCGGCGGGCGGCTTCGGCCTTGGTCAGGCCCTGATGGACGACGGACAAAACGATGACCTTGGCCTTGGACATGGGCCATGATCGACACCGGGTCCGGTATCAACGATGACGCGACTCACCTATCAACGATCTCGTGGAACTACACACCAGGTGGGCGCACAATGTAGTAATTCCGACATTACGTGCGCTGATGCCGTGTTCCTTTCTTGGCGACGGCGACGCCAATATCCGTCGATATGTACGGCTGACGCGGCGCCGTAGGCTGGTGAATCCGCAGCTGCGGCGTCAGCCTGGCTCGGGCCGCCCCGGGAGAGAGTCTCGCCAGACGAAAGCCGTGTCGACCCCAACCGGCGCCTCGCCGACGTACGTGCGCACGACGTGACGAGTAAGCCGGTTGAGACCTTCAAGGCCAAAGACGCGGCTTCCTTCCACAGCGGTCGTCTCGGCGCGTTTCGCGATGAGGTGAATCTCTGGCGCAAGAGTGCGGAGCTCATGCTCATTCTTGGACCGGATCGCATAGGCCTTCGCCAAAGCGCAATCCAGGTCAACAGCACGGACTGGACCCGGTGTGTAATCGTGGTGCCGGCAACAACGACACGCGATTCGGCGGACCGTAACATGACTCTTGTCGAGCATTTCGAAAAGGTACTTGGCCCGATTCACACGGGATGGGAACTCGATCCTGATGAGAAGCCAATGCCCTTCCAAATCGTGCGGTTCGCCGGCGGATCGGACGCACACTCGGTCGGCTACGCGACACTCGGACTGAGCCGGTATCCGTTATCGTCCCCAACCTCTGGACGCCCTATCCGCCAAGAACTCTTGATGCTGGTGTCGGATGCGCTGTCCCCGGATCGCATTCTCTCGTTGCTTCTTCAAGTCGGCTCAGCGGCTCTTGGGGCTGGAAGGGCTCTGCTGCGGGGTGATGTGATCGGGCCGGCGGGCGCCCTCGTCCCCGGGTCGGATTCTGACAGCGCTCTACGTCACGATGCCCGTCCATTTTCCGGACGAGTTCGCGACGTTCGCCGGGGAAGATGGGGACGTCGTCATCGCTTGGTTGGTGCCGATCAGTACGCACGAGGCGGACTTCGTTTCCCGACGTGGTTGGGAAGCTTTCGAGGACAAGCTCGTCGAACAAGATCCCGACCTTGTCGATCTTGCTCGATCCGGGATGCGTCTGTAGTTCATCGGCCTATGTCCGTCCGCCTCTGCAACCGCACCGATCTCGATGAAGTCGCTGGGAAAGCTGCAGATCATCCTCGATTCCTGATACGACCCCCGACCGGTCCATCGGGTTCGCCTACCGGGGCATTGTCTCGATGAGACGATGCCCCCGAGAATGACCGTTCCGCAATGGCACCACCACGCTGGTCGTGCTCGGGCTGGTGGCACTTCACCCCGGTTCCGGATACGTCCTCGGCCGCCTGCCGGAGCGAGGCGTGGGCTACTTGTGGGCGCCGTCGCGCAGCCAGATTTGCAAGGTTCCTCCGCGGCTGGCTGTTCTTCTGCGATCTTGTGCCGGCTGTTCACCTAGCCATGCGTCGTGAAACGGGGATCCTCTTGAGCAGCTGGAGACCGTTGGTGCCGGCCATGCTGCGGTACCAGACGGTGATCGGTTAGTCCCAAGACCTCGAATGACATGTCGTCATGAACGGTCCCTGGCTAAGCTGCCGCGCAGGGGATAGCGATGAGAGCGGCAGTAAGCCATGACCTTACCAGCGCCTATAGCGCGAACAGAGAACGCAAGGTGCGCTCTTTGCGCTAGCGTTCGGCGATCTCCGCCATAATATCCTTATCTAGCTGCGTATCTTGCTCTTTTAAGTATTGCATTATTTTGGTGAGGCTAGCCTTTGAGTCATTCGCGTCTTTTGAAAAGCCTGGATCGCGTGGTGAACCAGATAACCGACGCAGCGCTGCGGTGTAATGGATACACAGCGTTACGGACGTCTGCTGCATCTCTTGCATGTCGTGTACGATCTTCCGGACTGCGGGAGATAACGAACTCGCTAGTGTTCGGCTGTCAGCAAGCAGCTTGGCGGAAGCTTCGTTGGCTGGATCGATGACGCGCTGTTGAAACCAGGTTTCCTGGTTCGTTGTTCCTACGATCTTTGCTTCTCCTGGCAGGAGTATTTGTTCCTCCGCGGCCTGGCATGTGCCCACCGCCTTCTCAAGTGCCAGTAGGTCGCCCTGCAGCTTAGGGTACGCGGCGTATTTCTGTGTACGTGCATCTTGTGTGGCCGCCAACTTTTTCTCGAAAGTGTGGTTGCTTTTGGTAGTGCCGATGGCGATAACCAAGCTGACTACAGCAATGAGGGTCGAACTAATCAGCGCAATATAGGTGACCCATCCAGGCGGCGACGCAATGGAATCCTTCTTAGCGCTATCTGCGGGCCCAGCTGATGCTCGGCGCTCACCCTTAGGCCGGGGCGATGGCTGGCTTGGCCGGGAAGGTGGCTCATCCTGCACTGGTGGTTGTTCATCTGACATGGCGACAAGTTACAGCGATAACGCGTAGAGCCATGGTCCCAATCTGCGGACTCGGCATTGAGATTGCACCTGCCCGATTCGGCGGCGGACCGCGCAGTCCTGCTCGTCGCCCACGTCATTGTGCGGCGACGAAGCAGCGGCCGTCTCTCCTGCTGCTCGATCAACCCGGTCCCGTGGTGCCGGTCCGAGGACGCGATCTAAACTCGGTGTGGGTTTGAAAGCAACTCTCTCATGCGCGCATACGTCCTCGTTCCGCCATTGCATCAGTGGTAGTCGCTTCTCACTCGCGGTCCATTCCGCATGCTGACGGCCGGCGCCGCGGCGTTCTCGGTGATTTTTGCGAAAGTGCCTACCGAGCCCCCTAATAGCTGCGATGATCGCCGCTGCCGCGGACGTCCCGCGGCTTCGCGTGGAAGGGTTGGCCAGTGAGCTTCGCCGAGGCAATTCGGAGCGTGTTCAGCAAGTACGCCACGTTCAGCGGCCGGGCCCGCCGCTCGGAGTTCTGGTGGTACACGCTGTTCACGGTGCTGGTCTACATCGTCGCTGCCATCATCGACGCCGCCATCGGTAACTCCGTGGTTTCAATCATCGTCGGGTTGGCCCTGCTGCTGCCGTCGCTGGCCGTCACCGCGCGCCGGCTGCACGACACCGGCCGCACTGGCTGGTGGATCCTGCTCGTTCTCATCCCGGTGATCGGCGCCATCGTGCTGCTGGTGTTCGAGTGCCAGGACAGCCAGCCGGGCTCGAACAGCTACGGCAGCTCACCCAAGGAAACGGGCACCGGCTACTCGGCCGCGACACCGTACGGCGGCCCAGCCTGAGCCCAGCGGGTGTCGGAGTTCGACCGCTCCCTACGCAGAACAGGTCACACCTAGTTCAGCAGCGTCCAGACCATGGCGTGGTCGCCGCCGCTGAGGACGCACGGTTGCTGGTCCAGCCGGGCGCCGCTCGAGGTTGACGCGCCGACGACATGGGCGCACAACCCGCTGTGGTAATTCACCCAGAGGAAGCCGCTACCGTCGGCCGCCGCGACCGGGTTCCACGCCTGGCCATGGTTCGCCCCGCTGGTCACGCAGACGGCCTGGAGCAGCGCGACGCCGCTGGACGTGCTGGCACCCTGTGGCTCTACGCAGAGCGATGAGTGGTAGTTCACCCACAGGTATCCGGCGCCGTCGGCGGTCAACTCGAAGTTCCACAGCTGGGAGTGATTGCCGCCGGTGTAGTCACAGGTCCGCTGCTCGAGCGGAGCGGCCGACGCGGTGCTCGCACCGACGATCTGGGCACACAAATTGCTGTGGTAGTTCACCATGTAGGAGCCGAGCGTCGTTGCGCTCCTCGCTGCTACCGGTGTTGGGCGGCCGCCGGAGGAGAGAATCAGGCCGGACGTCCCGCCCGCGTTGGCTCCGGCTGGCTGCGCGACCAGCATGGTTCCGATCAGGATGACCGCGCCTACCACGCCGGTGAGCTTTCGAGTAAGAGTCACGGTTTACTCCAAACGCCGAGAACGAGCCAAATGGGCGGGATGCAACGACGATAGCCGTGATCGCGGTGATCGACTAACCCCTCGTCCACGAGGAAGGGATTCTCAACCAAACCGTGTGAAATCCGCAGCGCGGCGTTCTCCGCCCGCAGGGCGGCGGCGCCGGGCGGTTACGCCGCCGGGCGGTCACGGCTCGCCCGTCAGCTCGCGGACGTGGTCGGCGAAGTCGGCCAGCTGGTCGCGGCCGATGTCGGCCCGGATCATGATCCGGATGCCGGCCTCGTCCTTCGGCACGATCGGGAAGAACACCGCCGAGCTGTAGTAGCCGCGCCGGTACAACTCGGCCGACACCCGCACCGCCCGATCGGCCTCGCCCACGGTGATCCGGCGCACCGGCAGGCCGTTGCCGGCGTAGGAGGTGGGCAGCAGCTCGTCGAAGTAGTTCACGTTGTCCTGCAGCCGCTGCTGCAACTCGCCGAGCTCGGCGGAGCGGTGGATGGCGGCACTGGCCAGCGAGGCGCCCACCAGCGGCACCGCCATGTTCTGCGACCAGCCCACCGGCCCGGCATGGCGGGCCAGGAAGTTCACCGCCTGCTGGCTGCCCAGCATCGCCACCCCGCCGCCGGTGCCGAATCCCTTGCCGAGGCTGGTCACGATCACGGTGAGCTCGTTCATGGTCACTCGAGACCGAACGAAACCCTCGCCGCGCTCGCCCTTGATCGACAGCGAGTGCGAGTCGTCGATGAACAGCAGCATGCCGTAGCGCTCCTGCAACTCCAGCAGGCCGTCCAGCGCGGCGGAGCCGCCCATCGAGTACGCCCCGTCGCCGACGTAGGCCACGCTCGGGTACTGCCGGCAGATGTCCTCCAGGTAGTCCAGGTCGTTGTGGTCGCAGGTGAGCACCAGGCTCTCCTCGGCACAGATCGGCTTGACGTAGGACATGCAGAAGTGGCTGAACCGGTCGAATACCATCACCCGCGGACCGCCCGGAGCCACGTGGCCGGAGGCGACCAGCGGCAGGATGCCGGAGGTGAGCGCGCTGCACGAGCTGCCCGGCAGCACGTAGGCGCCGAACAGCTCGCCCAGCTCCTCCTCTAGCCGGGCCAGCAGGTTGTGCCGGATCCGGGTGGTGGAGGTGACCAGCCAGGTGGTGCCGGCCTCGCGCAGCGCGCTCATCGCGCCCTCGATCACCGCCGGGTGGTAGTTCAGCCCCAGGTAGGCGCAGGAGCACATGTTGGCGAACTGGTGCCCGGTCTCGTCCACCAGCTTGTTGTTGGACTCGGCGTCCACCCGGATGCCGATCAGCCCGTTGTCGGCGGCCGCCTGCCATACCGGGTCGGCAACCTGCACCATCTTCTCGCTGTTGCGGTAGCGGTGCGGGCCGACCACCTGCTCGCGAATACCGGTCTCGGTCATCGGTCCTCCTTGTCGGGCTTTGCAGGGGTGTTCAGGGCCGGAGCTACTTGTCGTTCATCGCCGCCGGAGCGGCTTGGGCGGCGGCCGGCTCGGCGCCGAACAGCTCGGCGATCCGGTGCTCGGTCGTCCGGGCCGACTGGCGGTCGGCCGCCACCACGCAGCAGGTGATCGTGCCGTCCGGCAGCAGGTCGCTGGTGACCAGCGCGCCGGTGCCGGTGTCCGGATCGAAGGCCAGCCCGGCATCGGCCAGCCGCCGCACGGCGACGGCGAAGGACGGCACCCGGTAGTCCCAGCGCTCCGACAGCAGCCGCGGCCCGTGCTCGCCCCGGGCAAGTAACCGGTCCTCGATCACCACATGCAGGTGGGTGGAACCGGAAAGCCTTCCGTTCGTCTCGGTGAGGAACAGCTCCCCGGACGGGGTCAGCACCGCGTCGGTGCTCAGGCAGCCGCGATAGCCCATCGCGTGGGCCGCTCCGGTCAGGTCCCGGCCGGCGTCCAGCAGCGCGTCCCGGACCGCCGGCACGCCGGCCAGGCCCGGCACCAGCTGGCCGACCGCCACCGGCTCCATCAGCAGCTCGCCCAGGCCGGACAGCCGGGGCCCGTCGTCGCCGATCAGGTACTCGGCGTAGACGGTGTCGCAGTTCGCCAGGTACTGCTCGACCACCAGCCGGCGCCGGCCGCCCTCGGTGAGCTCATCCCAGCGCCGGGCGAAGTAGTCGGCCACCGCGGCGGCGTCCGGCAGCACCTCGGCCCGCTCGGTGCCGGCCATCCGGACGCCGGGTGCCGGGCTGAGGATCTCGTTCCCGCCGCCGCCACCGCGAAACTCCTGCTTGACCATCGCGCTGTGGCCGGCGGCCAGCAGTTCGTTGACCTGCTGCTCGGCCTCGGCGCGCCGAGCGGTGACCAGGCCGGCAGCGATCGGCGCGCCGGTGCCGGCGGCCAGTGCGCGAAACGACGCCTTGCTGTTCAGCAGCGCATCGCCGCCCTGGGCGCTGAAGGCGTGGCCGGGCACGGCCAGCCCGACCGCGGTGGCCAGCCGGGTCAGCGGAACGTCCTTGTACACGGCCAGGATCCGCTCGACGGCGTGCTCGGCGACGACCGCGCGCAGTCGCTCGCGAAAGCCGGGATCGGCCAGCCGGTCGGGGGTCAGCAGGTCGGGGCCGAGTTCGCCAGGCGGCGGGCAGAGCACTGCCAGCGAGGCCGGATCGACCCCGATGACGCCGGTGACGTAGCCCAGGTACTCAGCCGGCGGCTGGTAGGGCAACACCAGCACGTCGCCGGCGTGGGCGTACCACAGTGAACGCAGCGCCGAGCAGCCGCCGGCCTGGCGCTGGACAGGGGTCAGGGCGGCGAGTTCGCCCACCATCTCCTCGGTCCGGCTGTTGCCGATGATCAAGCTGGGCATGGGGCAAACCCGGCCACGTTCGGTGGTCTCATCGGGCGATTCAAGCATCGTCCTGGTTGGTCCACAATAGGCGCTATAAGTACTTTGCAGGCGGCCATCGAAGCCGGCGGCTACGGCTACGGGAACAGCCGCCGGTGGGCGCCGGTTGCCCGAAACGCGGGCCCGTGGTGGCGGGAGACATGCCGGCCGGTGTGCTGCCGGCCGGACGCGGTCAGGGTGGCGGTGAGCTGGTAGTCGGGGTGCACGCCGTCGTCGCTGAGCAGCGTCTGGAATCGCACCGTCAGCCGGTCGCCGGGCGCGACGGTGATCTCCTCGTCGAAGAGTGGAAAGAACACCGAGGCCCAGTTGGTCTGAGTCTGCAACGCATCCAGCGGCGGCAGTTCCGGGGCGCACTCCAGCCGCATCCAGGTCAGCACGCCGTCGAGCGCACCCCGGCGGGTGATGGCCAGGTCCACCTGGTGTTCCTGATCGGTGGGCAGCTCGCCGTTGAGGTCCAGCACCTCCACCTCGGCGCTGTCGGTCACCCGAGCGTCCGCGGCCGGGTTGCGTACCCGCAGCCGGACGTCCAGCGGGCCGCCGGTGGCCGCGAAGATGCCGGACAGGTAAGGCAACCAGCTCGCCGAGAACGCCGCCGGCCGGCCGCCGAGCACCTCCCGCAGCGTGGCGCCGGCCGCCAGCGTCACCGCTCGGTGCGGCACGATCACCCCGCCCGGCGCCAGCAACCGGGCCCGGACGTCGGCCATCACCGCGGCGGCACCCTCGGCGCCGGCCACCGAGCCGATCACCTCGCCGACGCAGAGATCGGCGCGATCGGGCAGCGTCAGCTCGGTGGACACCCCGAGGTGCAACCGGATCCGCTCGGCGAGCGCTCGGTCCTCCAGCGCCGCCAGCTTCTGCCCGGCCGCGTGGTAGCTGGCCTCGACCACCTCAACCGCGTCCACCTGGCGCGCTCCGCAGCGTGCGGCAGCCAGCGCCCAGTTGAGGTCGGCGCCGGTGCCCACGTCCAGCACCCGCTTGCCCCGGCAACGGGCGGCCAGCGCCTGGTGGAACAGCTCGTTGCGCGCGGTGTCGGTGGTCATCACCTCATAGAGGGTGGCGTCGTAGACCGGGTACTCACCGATGCTCGGGCCCAGCACCGGGACGCCCGGAGCCGGCTCGGTCGGGTCGGTCAGCACGGCGACCGGGCCGGTCGGGCTTGACACTTCCCGCACGACGACGCCGTCGCCTTCCAGCTGGTTGCCGGTCATGCGATCCGGCTCCGTACCCGGAACCCGGGATGCCGACGCTCAGGACAGGTAGTCCTCGCAGCCGCCGGCGCGCCGGGTGTCCAGGGTGAAGCAGTGGAAGCCACCGCCGAAGAGCCGTCGGTGTCGATGCCGGACCGGCACGGTGTTGAAGCCTTCGGCGTCGAGCATCTTGCGTACCCCGGTGCAATCCTCGTTGACAAGCACGGTCTCCTCGTTGACGGACAGTACGTTCAGGTCGATGTACGGGCTGGTGAGCACCAGGTCGTGCTCGTCGTAGGTGGGGAAGTCACCCGGGTCCGGCGGCGGCGGGATGAGGAACTTCCACGACCGTAGTGCCTCGGGCAGCATGTCCCGCAGGCCCTCGTGCCGGGCGATGAAGACGCCCGGCCGCAGCGCCAACAGCATGCTGTCGATGTGGCTGTCGGCCATCCGGTACGCCCGGTGGATGCGATACCGACCCTCGAGGTGACGCTCCAGCCAATCGACCGCCAGCCGGTGGTTCTCCTGGGCGACGTTGACGATCAGGTCCCGGCCTAGCCGCAGCACCTGGGCGGCGTCGAGCATCATCTCCAGGCCGACGTCGAACGGGCTGGCTTGCGGCTCGGAGATCGGCTCGGTCGGTCCACCCTGGGTGGTCGAGGTATCGCGGGCGTAGGAAAGGTCGAAGGACAGGTCGGTGAGCACCGGCCTGGGCATCGTGGTCCAGCGAGCTCCGGAGTCGTAGTAGCGCCGGAAGATCGGAGCGAGTAGCCGGGTCTCGAGGTAGCGCGAGCGGACCATCGGCGGCGTCTCGATGATCTCGTCGCCGAGGACCAGGGTGTTGTCGCGGACGTTCAGGGCCGGGGTTGGTGCGGCCTGCCAGCCCAGCCCGGCGACGACGGGGGCATCCGGGGGCAACGCCAGCGGCCGGTGGACGGTGACGCCGAGCTCGGCGAGCACCTCAGCCAGGCCCTCCACGTCCTCGTGGAGTTCCTCGGTATACCGCTTCTTGATCCCCCAGCTCTCGGCCGTGCCGGCGCTGCCGGTGGCCGCCAGCCGCGGATAGCCCCAGTCACTGCGGATGCCGGTCAGGTTGTCGTGATGGAACAGCTCGAAGGTCACATCCCGGTCGTGGGACAGGTAATTCTCGGCGGAACCGACGACGACCTCGCTGAGCGGCGTGAAGTCGTCGTGGCTGTTCAGCTCCACAGGGGTTTCCTCATCTTTCTCTCCTTCTTCGTAACCTGGCTGGGCGTCCGAGGACGGGTACCTCGGTGGCCGCGCTGTCACGGCGCTGCCGTCAACTCGCCGATGTGGCTAGCCAACGCGGTCAACTGTTCGCGACTGACGTCGGAGCGCACCATGACCCGGATCCCCGCGGCACCCCGCGCCACGATCGGGAAGAACACCGGGGTGCAGTAGAAGCCGCGTCGGTACAGCTCGGCCGACAACTCGACCGCCCGGTCCGCCTCTCCGACCTCGATCCGGCGTACCGGCAACCCGTTGCCGGCCAATGCGGTGGGCAGCAGCTCGTCGAAGTAAGCCAGGTTGTCCTGCAATCGCCGCTGCAGCTCACCTAGTTCGGCGCCGCGGTGGATGGCCGCACTCGCCAGCGAGGCCCCGATCAGCGGCACGCCCATCTCCTGCGACCACAGCAACGGGCCGCCGTAGCGTGCCAGCAGGCCTTTCAGCCGCGGGTCGCCGAGCATCGCCACCGCACCGCCGGTTCCGAACCCCTTGCCGAGACTGACGACGATCATGGTGAGTTCGTTCATGCTCAGATGGGATCGGACGAAACCCTCGCCGCGCCGGCCCATGAGTGACAGCGAGTGCGAATCGTCCAGGTACAGGAACATGCCGTAGCGTTCCTGCAGCTCGAGCAAGCCGGTCAGGGCAGCCGCGCCACCCATCGAATACGCGCCGTCGCCGATGTAGGCAACGCTGGGATACCGGCGGCAGATGTCCTCCAGCGCCTCCAGATCGTTGTGGCCGCAGCTGAGCACCAGGCTCTCGTCGGCGCAGATCGGCTTGACATAGTTCATGCTGAAGTGGCAGTACCGATCGAAGACCATGACCCGTGGACCGCCGGGAACCAGCTGACCGGCCGCCAGCAACGGCAGGATCGCCGCCGTGAGCACGCTGCAGGCCAGGCCCGACAGGACCGGTGCGCCGAACAGGTCGCCGAGCTCCTCCTCGAGCTGGCCGAGCAGGTTGAGCTGGATCCGGGTGGGTGAGACGGACGGGCTGGTAATCGCGGCCTCCCGCAACGCCCGGATGCCGCCCTCGATGATCGAGGGATGCCAGTTGAGGCCGAGGTAGGCGCATGAGCACATGTTGACGAACTCGTGCCCGGTCTCGGGCACGAAGAAGGCGTTGCCCGGCCTGGCTTCGGCCCGGATGTCGAGCAGGCCGTGGTCGGCAGCTGCCTGCCACGACGGTTCGGCATTCTGGAACATCGTGTCGCTGTTGCGGTAACGATGCCGACCCTCGACCGATGGCTGGACCTCGATGTTGGTCACTGTCATGTCTCCTCTGCCTGCCCTCGATCGGAATTCGGCTATCGACCCGATGCCGCCAGCCACCGCTGGACTTCAGCCGGGCGGGGTTTCCCGACCCGGGCTGGGCTCACCCGCAGCTCGCCTGCAGCGCACTGCCACGATCAGCCGTGGCCGCATCCCCGGCGCCCGGTGTGGCTTCGCCGAACAGCGTGGCGAGCTCGGCCTCGATCGTCCTGGCCGTCGGGAGATCCTCCGCGACCACGCAGTAGGTCACGGTGCCGTCAGGCATCAGGTCCGTGGTGAGCAGAACCCCGGTACCGGTGTCGCGCCGAAACGTCAGGCCGGCCTCGTCCAGTCGCTGGACCGCTGTCGCGAACGACGGCACCGGCCAGTCGTGCATCTCCAGCAGCACCCGGGAATCTCGATGGGCCGGTTCCAACACGCGGCTGCGGAACACAACGTTGAGATGGGTTGATCCGCTCATCCGCGCGTTGGTTTCGGTGATGAAGATTTCGCCGGCCGGCGTCAACACCGCATCGGTGCTGAAATAGCCGCGGAAACCGATCGCATGGACGGCATCGGCGATCCGGGTACCTGCCTCGATGAGAACCGTCCGGGCCGCGGGGAACAGCGCCTGCGGGGGGACGATCTCGCCGACCGGTATCGGTGACATCAGGATCTCGCCGAGGCCCACCAGCAGCGGGCCGTCCTCGTCGATCAGGTACTCGCCGTACACCGTGTCGCAGTCGGGGAAATACCGCTCGATCACCAACTGGTGCCGGCCGCCGGCAGTGAGCCAATCCCAGCGCTGGTCGAAGTAGTCGGCCACCTCCGCGGGGTTGCTCAGCACCACGGCGCTCAGCGCACCGGCCGTCCGAACCCCCGCCGTCGGAGTGAGGATCTCGTTGCCGGTACCGCCGCAGCAGAACTCCTGCTTGAGGATGGCGCTGTGCCCGGCGGCGAGCAGTTCGGTGACCAGGTCAACCGCCTCGGCCGACCGCGTGGTGGCCAATCCCTCCGCGATGGGCGCTCCGGCGCCGGCCGCGATGGCCCGGAAACCCGCCTTGCTGTTGAGGATCGCGTCGCCGCCCTGTGCGCTGAAGGCACGGCCGGGCACGGTCAATCCCACTGAGTCGACCAGCCGCACGCTGGCAACGTCCTTGCAGAAGATCAGCACCTCGGTGATCGACTGCTGCCGGACGGCCGCTGCCAGCCGTTCCCGGAAGCCGGCGTCGCCGGTGCGGTCGGCGGTCAGCAGGTCGCCGCCCAGCTCGCCCTCCGGCGGGGCGAGCACCACGAGCGAATCGAGGTCGGTGCCGGTGAGATCGCAGACATAGGCCAGAAGCTCGGGACGAGGCAGCCTGGGTACTACCACCACATCGCCGGAGCGGGCGTGCCACAGCAGGCGCAGCGCCGAACAGCCGGCGATCTCGCGCTCGATCGGCGGTAGCTCGGCGAGCTCGCCCACCATCTGGGCAGTGCGATTGTTGGCGATGATCAGCCGCGGCATGTGAATGCGGCGATCGGTTTTACCAGCGGACGAATCTTCATCGCGCCAAGCTAGAAGAATACCTAACCCAGAAATATAGGCACTTCGGCCATTTCAGTTATATTGCGAAACTAACTGGCATATATCTGGTTTGGCACCGGCCGGGCTTGCGTCCAGCCGGGTCGACGCGGCCCGGGCGGGCGGAGGTCAGCGAGGCAGGAAGCGGTGCTCGGGGACCCGCCGGCCGAGCTTGCGGTACTCGGCCACCGCGGCGGCAGCCAGGTGCCGCATGCCGACCGGGGACTCGGCACTGACCGCGTCATAGGCAGCGGCCAGCACGATGTTACGGATGTCGCCGCCGGCCAACTCCACCGTCTCAGCGAGCAGGCCGACATCCACCGGGTCGTCCTCGGCCAGGACCGGCAGCTGATCCAGGTGCGCCTGCCACAGCCGGCGCCGGGTCCCCGGATCCGGATCAGGAAAGTGCACGATGAAGCTCATCCGGCGGGAGAACGCCTGATCGAGGTTGCCGCGCAGGTTGGTGGCCAGGATGGTGATGCCGTCGAACTGCTCCATCCGCTGCAGCAGGTAGGCGACCTCCTGGTTGGCGTACCGGTCGCGGGAGTCGCGAACCTCCGACCGGCTGCCGAACAACGCGTCGGCCTCGTCGAAGAACAGCACCACGTTCAGCGCCTCGGCCGACTGGAAGACCCGCTCCAGGTTCTTCTCGGTCTCACCGATGTACTTGTCCACGATGGCCGAGAAATCCACCTGGAACAGGTCGATGGCCAGCTCCTCGGCGATGACGTTGGCGGCCAGCGTCTTGCCGGTGCCCGGGCTGCCGGTGAACAGCGCCGCGATCCCGTTGCCCTTCGCGCCGAGCGGCCCGCGAGCCGACACCTGGTCGCGCACCCGGGCCCAGCGGACCAGCTGGCGCAGCGAGGCGGCGGCGTGCTCGGGCAGCACCAGGTCGGCGAAGCTCGGCCCGTTGCCAGCCGCCGCCCGCGGTATCCGGTGCGCCCCGGCGCCGCCGGATCCGCCCACCCGGCGGGCCGCCTCGCGGACCACCGAGGCCGACAGCGGCGCGGCACGGGCCGCGGCCAGCGTCCGGGCATACCGGCCGGTCTCGAGCACCTCCTCCGGGCTCAGCCGCAGGCCGAGCAGCACCTGGCGCAGCTCCTCGTCGATCTCGACGACCGAACCGAGGCTGGACTGCCACACAGTGGCCCGGTCGGCCACGGACAGCGGGCGGGCGTCCAGCACCAGCGGATACCGGTGCAGCCAGCTCGGATCCCACTGCCGACTCGCGATGGCCACCACCGGCACCGCGGCCTGTTCCAGCTGGGCCAGCACGGCCCGGTGGGCAGGCTCGGCCAGCAGCTCGGCGCCGGTCACGATCAGCCCGCAACCGCGCAGGCCGGCCTCCCGGGCGGCAGCGGCCAGCGCGGCGGCCGGATCGGTGCCGGGCGGGGTGCGCCGGGCGTCCACCGCCAGCGCCTGCAGGCCGAGTTCGGCGAACGCGCCGGCGGCCAGCGAGTTGCCGGCCGAGGCCGAGCTCGACCGGATCCAGGCCAGCGGCACGCCGTTGTCGATCGCGGTGGCCAGCAGCTCGGTCTCCGGAAAGCGGAGCGGCACCGGCGAGGCCCACATGCCGGTCAGCGCCGGGTCCGACTGCGCCGAGCCGGCCAGGAAGGCCAGCACCGGATCCGGCACCCGCAGTGGCCGGCCGAGCCAGGGTTCGCTGCCGAGCACCTCCAGTAGCTGGTGCCGGCGCAGCGGACCGTCCGGGCCGAGCCGGTCGAAGCCGTCCGGGCCGAGGGTGGGCAGGCCGGCCAGTTCCTGGGCTAGTCCCACGGTGGCCCGGGCCGGCGCGGCCAACCCGCGCAGCAGGCCGAAGGCCAGGGCCAGGTTGGCGTCCAGGTCCGGTGCCGCGGCCACGGTCAGCAGCGCTGCGTCCACCGCGTCCAGCCCGAAGACCTCGCTCAACCCGGTGAGCAGGTCCGGCTTGCCGCCCGGCTCGGCCTGGCCGGACGCGGAGTCGGAATGTCCGGCCGGTTCGGCGGACCCATCCGGTTCGGCGGACTCGGCCGGAAAGGGCTCTGCGTAGTCGGCCTGCAGCACCGCGAGGATCGCGCCGAACTCGGCCGGCGGCCATGCCGCGGAGGTGCCCGCGCCGCGCCGGGAGCCGGCCGCGGCGACCCGCTCGACCAGCGCCCGGATCCGCTGCTGCATGCCGCTCCTCTCCGACTGCCCGGCCGCTCCGCGCGCCTTTCCTAACGGCGGCACCACATTTGCGAATATGGCGTTATGGTCCTGACCGGCGTGGAAAAGGGTGCCACGCGCAGCGGGGCAGGTCGGTCAGGCAGGCCGTTCGCCGACCTCGTGGCGGGCCCAGTGGCGGGCCCAGTGGCGTGCTCGCCGGAGCCGGCCGGATGCTGATCCCGCTGATCGAGCAGGGCCTGGAAAAGCTGGTCCGGACGGCGCTGCCGCTGCCCGAGCAGGTCGGCGGCGTGTCGTTCGACCCGCCGTCGCGGACCTGGGCCGCCCAGCTGAGCCAGATCACGGTCAGCATGTTCCTGTTCGGCATCGGCCGCAGCGCCCAGCCGCCGCGCCCAGTGCCCGACCGGACCGGTTCGGACGGCCAGTTGCAGCGCCGCCGGCCGGTGCCGATGGTCGAGCTGAACTACCTGGTCAGCGCCTGGGCCGGCAACGTCCGCGACGAGCACGAGCTGCTCGGCGACGTGCTGGGCTGCTTCCTCACCCACCAGGCGCTGCCCGCCGAGTTCGCCGCGCCGGCGCTGCTGTCCAGCGTCCAGATCGCGCTGGCGCCGAACGAGATCGGCCGCGCCAAGGACGTCTTCTCCTCGGTGGAAGGTTCGATGCGGGCCTGCTTCGAGATCGTGCTGACGACCGCGCTGGACACAGGCGCCTGGGCCGACGCCGCGCCCCGGGTACAGCGGATCGCCACGCTCGCCGCGCCGATGCCGGCCCGTCCGGCCGCGGCGGCGGGCTGGGGACGCTCCGAGCGGCTGATGGCGGTCGAAGCCGAGCCGATCGTCCATGGCGGCGACGGCTACCCGATCGTCCATGGCGGTAACGGCTAGCAGATGCGTGTCACCGCCCAGACCCGGCTGATCGACGTGCCGTCCGGAGGCAGCGCCGAGGTCGTGCTGGAGGTTCGCAACACCAGCCAGATCATCGACGGCGTCACCGCCCGGATGATCGGCGTGCCGGCGGCCGAGATCACCAGCCGGCCAGCGCTGTTGCCGCTGTTCCCGGACGCCAGCGGCCAGCTGACCATGTCGGTCGGCCTGCCCACCAGCTACCCGGCCGGCCGGCATCCGGTGACCGTGGAGGTCGCCTCGTCCGGCGCGCTGCCGCCGAGCTACCTGGACCTGGACCTGCTGGTGGCGCCCCGTCCGGAGCTGGCGCTGAGCTGCCGACCGCAACTGGTCCGAGCCCGCCGGCAAGGCCGGTTCGCGGTGCGGTTGGCTAACGCCGGCAACGTGCCGCTGGACGTCGAGCTGGCCGCGGTGGACGCCGACCGCGCGGTGACCACCGCGTTCCAGCCGGCCCGGCTGCGCATCGAGGCGGGCAGCGTGGCCACCTGCCTGCTGACCGTGCGCGGGCCGCGCATGATCACCGGCGCCGAGCTGGACCGGACGCTGACCGTGCGCGCCACCGCGCAGGCGGCCGGCCGGAACAGCGCGCCGGAACCCGACGGCCAGACCGTGCACTACACCGGCCAGGACGAGGACGAGGGCTGGCTGGCCGAGCTGCGGGAACCTGGCGGCCGGCACAGTGGCCTGCCGGCACCGGTCGAGGAGGTGGATCCGACCAGCCTGCTGCCGCCGCTGGTGCAGACCGGCCTGATCCGGCTCCGGCAGCGGCCGCTGCTCAGCCGGGGCATGCTGACCGCGCTGGTGCTCGTCGCCATCGTCGGGCTGTGGGCGGCGGCGTTCCTGCTCGGCCTGGGCCAGGCGTTCAAGTCCGAGCCGATGACCAAGCAGGCACCGGCGTCGTTCTTCGCCGCGGCCGCCGGGCAGAACAGCCCGGTCGGCGCGAACGCGGCGGCCGTCACCGGCGGTGGCACGCCGGCCGGCGCGCTGCCCAAGACCGGCCCGCTGCCGGCCGGCGTCGGCGCCGTGGTGAGCGGTACGGTGACCGCGACCAGCAACTCCCAGCCGGCCGGCCGGATCCTGGTCGAGGCGCTGCGCCGGACGGACAAGGGCCTGCAGGTGGTCAGCTCGGCGGCCACCCAGACCGACGGCAGCTACTCCCTGGCCGGGCTGTTCCCGACCGACTACCTGCTGCGGTTCAGCGCGACCGGCTACCGCACCGTCTGGTACCCGGCGGCGCCGAGCGAGGCCGGCGCCAAGCCGGTCGGCACCACCGCTGCCGCGGTGACCAGCGGCATCGACGCGGTGATCACCGGCCTGCCGGCAACCATCCAGGGCAGCATCGATCCCGGCGACACGCTGCAGCAGGTGACCGCGACGGTGCAGGCGACCTCGCTGGTCGGGCACGTGACCAAGCCGATCGCCACGACCACCACGGTGGCCGGCCAGTACCGGCTGGCCAACCTGCCCGCGCCGGGCACCTACCAGCTGAGCTTCACCGCGCCGGGCTACCAGCCCACCACCGTGGTGACCACCGTGGGCGGCGGCCAGCGGCGCTACCAGCCGACCGTGCCGCTCAGCGTCGGCAACGGCCAGATCGGCGGCATCGTGACCGCCGACGGCAAGCCGCTCGGCGGAGTGGTCATCACCACCACCGTCAACGGCAAGGACGTCACCGTGGGAACGCCCACCACCGGCGCGGTCGGCAGCTTCGTGATCGGCAACCTGCCGACCCCGCAGACCTACGTGATCACCTTCAGCGCGCCGGGCTACGGCTCGCAGACCTCGGTGGTGGAGCTGGGGCCCGGCCAGAGCCGGGGCGACCTGCGGGCCAGCCTGCAGCCGGGCGTGGGCAGCGTGACCGGGATGCTCACCGACCCGGCCGGCAACCGGCTCGGCGGCGCGACGGTGACCGTCGGCGGTGCGCCCAGCCCGATGAGTTCCACCACGCTGACCACCGGCGCGGTCGGCTACTTCAGCGTCAACTCGCTGCCCGCGCCGGGGGAATACACGCTCACCTTCAGCCTGGCCGGCTACGCCTCCACCACGGTGCCGATCCAGCTGACCGCCGAGGGCGCGCCGCCGTCGGTCCGGGTGACCATGGCAACCGCGCTCGGCGCCATCACCGGCGTGATCACCGGGCCGGACGGCAGCCCGCAGCCGGGCGCCACGGTGACCGCCACCGACGGCCGGCAGAGCTGGCGGGTACAGGCCACCGGCGCCAGTCCCGGCCTGGCCGACGGCGGCTTCCTGCTGGACAACCTGCTGCCGGGCACCTACACGGTCACCGCGACGATGCCCGGCTTCGGCCAGCAGACCGCGCTGCTCACCGTGTCCGCCGGGCACACCACCCGGCAGGATCTCCGGCTGTTGGCGGGGGGCTGAGGCGTGCCTCCCTGTCCCCGCTCGTCGCGAGCGACTCCTCGGGTGGGCGAGATGCAAGGCGGAGGAGGAGTCGATAGCAGCGCTATCGCCGACGACGACAACGCGGCAGATCGCGTGCCCGAGCGTCGCGCAGCAGAGCATGGGATAGGGAGGCACGCCTAGGTGCGCGTCAACGTGGGACCCCGCAGCATCCTGGCGGAGCCGGGCCGTCCGCTGCCGATCACGGTCACCATCACCAACACCGGCGAGCTGATCGGCGGCTACACGATCCGGGTGCTCGGCGCCGACCCGAACTGGGTGCGGCTGGAGCGCGAGCGGCTGTCGCTGTTCCCGGGAACCTCGCAGACCGTGCTGGTCCAGCTCACCGTGCCGGACGGCCTCGCCGCCGGTGACCGGCGGATCGCCATCCAGGTGCGCGAACTCACCCCGCCCAACGCGATCGCGGTGGAGGAGGTCGAGCTGCAGGTGCCGGCCGCTCCGGCGGTGGACGTGCAGCTGGATCCGGTGACCTCCTACGGCGGCCGGCGGGCCTCGTTCGGCGCGGTGGTCTCCAACCGCGGCAACACCGTGCTGATCGGCCGGCTCGGCGGCGCCGACGCCGAGGAGAAGCTGCGGTTCAGCTTCGCCCCGGAGGCCATCTTCCTGGCACCGGGCGAGCATCGGATCGTCGAGCTGACCACCCGTGCCCGCCGCCCGCTGACCGGCTCGCCGCAGGTCCGGGTGTTCACCGTGCACCTGGACCAGCGCGGGGCGGCCGCCGAAGCCGGCCCGGAGGCCAGTCCCGCGCCGCCGCCGCTGGCCACCGGCACCTTCCTGCAGCGGCCATGGCTGTCCCGCGGGCCGATCTCGCTGGTCGGGCTGCTGGCCGCCGTGACCGTCTTCGCTCTGGTTATCACGGTGGCGATGGCCCGGTTGGTGGGGCAGTCGGCCGCCGACCGGGACCTGGCCCTGCAGGTGGCGCAGGCACGCGACGCCACCGGCAGCACCGGCACCGCGGCGATGTCCGGCACGGTCCGGCTGCTCACCTCGGGCACCCCGGTGCCGGGCGTGGCGGTCGAGGCGTTCAACGCCTCCGACGTGGCCAACCCGATCGCCACCACCGCGACCAACTCGACCGGCGCGTTCACTCTGGCCAACCTGGCCGGCGGCGACTACAAGCTGCGCTTTCGCGGCGCCGGCTTCGTCCAGCTCTGGTACCCGGGGGCTGCCACCGACGCCGACGCCAGCACCGTCACGCTGCAGCCGGGCCAGCTGCACCAGAACCTGGACGTCCGGCTGGGCGGCATCCCGGCCAGCATCTCCGGCACGGTGACCGGCGACGACCTGTCCGGCGCGACGGTTTACCTGGAGCTGCCCGGTTCGGCGCCGCCGACCAGCACGGACGTGCCGGGCACCAGCGAGGCGATCGTGCGCACCGTCCCGGTCGGCTCGGACGGGCTGTTCAGCATCACCGGGGTGCCGTCGCCGAGCGTGTACGACCTGGTGGTGACCAAGACCGGCTACGCCAACGACGTGCAGCGGGTGGACCTGGGCGGCGGGGAGAACCGGACCGGGGTGGATCTGCGGCTGCGCAAGGGCGACGGGCTGATCAGCGGGCAGGTTAACGGGCCGTCCGGCGGGCTCGGCGGAGCCACCATCACCGCCACCTCGGGCGGCTCGGTGGCCCGTACCGTGTCGCTCACCCAGGACCAGCCGGGCAGCTTCACGCTGCTCAGCCTGCCCACCCCGGCCAGCTTCACGGTGGTGGTGAGCAAGCCCGGCTTCGCCTCCCAGACGCTGACCGTGAACCTGAGCGCGGGGCAGAAGCTGAGCGGCGTGGCGATCAGCCTGGGCGCCTCGGCCGGCAGCCTGTCCGGCAAGGTACGGCTGCTGCCCAGCGGCAATCCGGGCTCCGGCGTCACAGTGACGATCACCAACGGCGTGCTGACCGTGCAGACGGTCACCCAGAGTACCGGCGAGGTCGGCAGCTGGATGGTGGGCGGCCTCGCGCTGCCCAGCACCTACACGGTCACCTTCACCCGTCCGGACCTGGCCGCGCAGACGGTGTCGGTGTCGCTGGACCAGTTCGGCGCGATCACCCCCGGCTCGCAGGGCGCGCTGATCACCTCCGACGGCATCGGGGTCAGCATGCGCTCGGCCACCGCGGTGGTGCGCGGCACCGTCTCCCAGCGCAGCGCCGACGGCGAGGGTGGCACGGTGCGGGCCGGCGAGGTGCAGATCAGCCTGGTCTCGGGCAACTCCAGCTTCGCGGTGACCAGCGCCAGCAAGCCCGACGGCCGGCTCGGCGAGTTCGAGATCGACGGGGTGCCGCCGGGCACCTACACGCTGAGTGAGAACCGGCGTGGCACCCGGCCGACCTCGAGCATCATCACCCTCACCGCCGGCCAGCAGAAGGTGGTCAACCCGGTGCTGGCGGCGCCGGCCCAGATCAGCGGCACGGTGGCCACCGCCGACGGGCAGCCGCGACCGGGCTGGCAGGTCGTGCTGTACCTGGCCAGCCAGTACCCGACGGTGGTGACTCGGACGGTGACCACCGACGGCGCGGGCCACTACCTGCTGGCCGACGTGGACGCACCGGAGAGCTACGTGATCGAGGCGCGGCCGACCGCCTCGGCGGCGCCGCAGGGTTCGGTCACCAACCAGATCGATGCCAGCGAGCAGCTCGTCGCCAACATCACCGTCTCGGCCACCGGTGGCTGAGGCGATGAGCGAGTGTGCCGATGGGCCGACTGTGCCGATGAGTGAGATGTATCGATGAGCCGGGTGTGCCGATGAGCCGGGTGTGCCGATGAGCCAGCCCCCGCCGGGGCCGCCCAGGTCCGGGTCGTCCCGGCCGGAGCCGCCACCGGTCGCCAGGTTGGATCCGGTCGCCCGGACCGGCGCCGGCAGCCCGGTGGTGGTCGGCCTCGGCCTGGCCAATACCGCCGACCAACCGCGGCTGCTGACCGTCACCGTGCTCGGCCTGGACGCCACCTGGCTGCCGCTGCCGGTGCTCCTCGGCCCGGTGCCGGCCGGCGCCAGCGAGCTGGTCGAGCTGGTGCTGCGGCCGCCGTCGGGCACGCTGCCGGCCAGCTACCCGTTCGCGGTGGCCGTGCAGGCCAGCGACCCGGCGACCGGACGGCCCACCGCGCCGACCACCGTGGCCGAGTCGGCGCTGCTGGTGGACGAGCCGAGCCGGCTCAGCATGAGCGTGCAGCCGGCCGATTCGAGCGCGGTGTTCGGCCGGCGGATCGAGGTGGAGCTGCGCAACACCGGCGGCAGCCCGGCCGAGGTGGAGCTGCGCACCGAGGTGTCCGACGGCGCCGCGCTGCGGCTGAGCCGGCACCGGCTCCAGGTGCCGCCGGGCGGCGTTGCCCGGATCCGGGGCCGGCTGGCGGTCACCCGGCCCTGCCTGGTCGGCGGCCGCAACCGGCACCCGTTCCTGATCGCAGCCCGCGGCATGGGCGCCCCGACCAGCGTGACCGGCTCGCTGACCGCCCGGCCGCTGCTCGGCCCGTTCACCACCAAGCTGCTGGCGGTGGTCGCGGTGCTCGCGGTGTGGCTGGCGGTGGCCGCGGTCGGCATCGGCAAGCTGGCCGGCTCGATGCGGGGCAACCAGGCGGCTCCTGCCGCGGCCGGCAGCAGCTCCCCGTCCGCCGCACCGTCCGGTGGCGGCAAGGCGTCCGGCGGCAAATCCGGCTCGTCCAGTTCGAAGGGCTCGAACGGCTCCGGCGGCTCGAAGGGTTCGTCCGGATCGGGCGGTTCGAAGGGCTCGGCTGGCTCGCCTGACAGCAAGTCGGCCGCCGCGGCCGGGGTCCGGCTGAACGGGATCGTCACCGCGACCGCGCCGGCCGGCGTGGCGGTGTCGCTGCAGCCGACCTCGCTGGTGGATGAGAGCGCGGAGGGTGCCCAGCCGGTCGGTGAGTCGGCCAGCTCGATGTCCGAGGAGCTGGGCACGATCGGCAAGATCCCGGCCCAGCTGCTGGGCAGCAGGACCCAGTCGGCGGTGTCCCGGCGGCTGGCCACGGTCACCCAGGCCAACGGTGCGTGGTCCTTCGCCGGCGTCAGCGCGCCCGGCTACTACCTGCTGACCTTCACCAAGCCCGGTTACCAGACCCGCAAGTACATCCTGAACGCCGCCGACGCCGACGCCAGCAAGCCGCTCACGGTGGCCATGGCCGCCGGTACCGGCCGGCTCAGCGGCCGGATCGACGGGCCGTCCGGGCCGGTCGGCGGCGCCACGATCAGCATCAGCGACGGGCAGGACACGCTGTCCACCAGCTCCACCTCCTCGGGCGGCACCGCCGCGATCGGGAGTTGGTCGATCAACGGGCTGTCCACGCCGGGCACCTTCCTGGTCAGCGCCAGCAAGGACGGGCTGAGCCTGGAGTCGTCGCTGATCACCCTGGACGCCGGCAAGTCCGGCACGCTGAACCTCACCCTGAAGGCGGGCGTTGCTTCGCTGGTCGGCGTGGTGGACGGCCCGGACAGCCTGGGCACCGTGCAGGGCGTGGGCGGCGCCGGCGTTACCGTCACCGACGGCACCATCACCCGCACCGCCACCACGGTGACCAGCGGCCCGGTCGGGCACTACACCGTGCCGGGGCTGCCGGTGCCGGGCAGTTACACGGTCACCATCTCCGGCGACGGCTACCTGCCGCAGACGCAGCGGATCAGCCTGGTCGCCGGCCAGTCCCGGGCGACGGTGAACGCCAGCCTGCGCTCGTCCACCGTCACCGTGCAGGGCAGCGTGGCCGGTTCGGACGGGGCCGGACTGGCCGGCGCCGGGCTGGTGCTCACCGGGCCAGCCGGCACCTACAAGACGATGAGCCTGTCCGACCCGCTCGGCTCGTTCAGCTTCACCGGGGTGACGCCGGGCACGTACGTGCTCAGCGCCGAGCTGTACGGCCGGATCACCAGCTACGTCACAGTGCAGGCCAAGTCCGGCAGCACCGCGCCGGTCGCGCTGAAGCTGCTCAGCACGCCGGGTGGGGTGCTGCCGGCCACCTCGCACGTGCGCGGCCGGGTCACCGACGCCCGCAGCGGCGGCCAGCTGAACTGCGACCAGGCCGACGGCTACGACCCGAGCCAGCCCGGCAGTCCCGGCAACCTGGCGCTGTGCAAGCTGAACGTCGGGGTGGACGTGACCGAGGCGGCGGTGGCCGCGGCCTGTGCCACGCCGGCCAGCACCAACCCGATGGTGGTCTGCGGCGTCGATCCGAGCCAGGAGTACACGGTGCCGTCCATCGACCAGCAGCCGGTTCCCGGGCTGCTGCCGGGGCTGCATCACCTGCTGATCACCGCGCCGGGCTACGAGTCCGGCACGGTGGACGTGCAGGTGCCGCTGGACGCCACCACCGAGGCGTCCCCGCTGGCGCTGTTCCCGGCCGCGACCGTGGTCGGCACCATCAACGCCGCGGTGGGCAACCTCAGCACCGGCCCGGACCTGAGCGTGCCGGACGACCCGGACGAGCCGGTGCCGGCCGGGCAGGACTACGCCCACCAGGTCGATTACCGGACGTGCGTGATCGTGGCGCCGGGCAACCCGGCACCGGTCGGCCAGCCGAGCTGTAGCGTCACACCGCCGAGCGGCAATACGCCGGCCTCCTGCACCGCGAGCGTGGCCGGTGCCAAGTGCTCGCTCACCTCGGTGTCCGACGGCTCCTACACCGTGCGCGGCCTGGCGCACGGCACGTATGAGATCTACGTCGATCCGATGAACCCGGAGTACCACCCGCTGGCCGGCGTACAGCTGATCCTGGACCGCGGGGCGACCGACCGCTACGACGCGAACCTGCATCGGCTGGGCCGGCTGGTGCTCTCGGTAATGGCGCCGAACTCGGCCGGCGGGTTGGTGAACGCCCCGGGCGTGCCGGTCACCGTCAGTCCGGCCCCGTCGGCGGCCCAGCCGAACATCACCTCGGGGCTGGACGGCCGGATCCGGATCGTCGGGCTGAGCTCGGGTGCGCACGTGCTGTCGGCCAGCCAGGGCGTGAACAGCGGCTCGGTGACGGTGTCGGTGGGCGAGGACCAGCAGGTCGATGACCAGCTGGCGATGACGCTGTCCATCTCCCAGGTGATCGGCCAGGTCACCAGTTCCTTCACCGGCACCAGTCACGGGGTGGGCGGTGCCACGGTGGCGGTCAGCGGGGTGGTCGCGTACTCCGGTTCGACGCCGATCCGGGCGCAGGTCAGCGTGGTCACCGACGCCAACGGCTGCTTCGCGGTGACCGCCGACGGCAACGCGCCGAGCCCGCCGCCGAGCGACCCGAACGCCCCGCCCCGGCCGTGCTCGGACGTGGCGAACCTGCCGCGGGCCCGGCTGGCGCTGGTGATCGGCCAGGCCGACCTGAGCGTGGCCGCCGCGAACTACCAGCCGTACAACGTGACCGGGGTGGCGGTGTCGGCGACGTCGCTGCTGGCGGCCAACCTGTCGCCGTCGCCGCAGCCGATCTCGGGCAGCCTCAGCCTGGCTCCGGACGATCCGACGGCGCACCGCTCGGACGTCATCCTCACGGTCAACCGCAAGGCGCCGGGCAGCGGCAGCATCGATGCGGCGGTGGACGACGGCGGCGTGCTGAGCTGGCAGGACTCGGAGTACCAGCAGGTGAACCTGGTCCGGCCGGGCAGCTACCAGCTCACCGCGAGCCTGTCCGGCTATGCCACCAGCACGATCAACTTCAGCTGTGACCTGGGGACGGCCTGTACGGTGCCGCCGATCCAGCTGCAGCGACTGGGCGGGCTCAGCATCGCCGCGGTGAATTCCGGCGGTGCGCCGGTGTCGAACGCGATCTTCGTGCTGTCCGGCGGTGGTAGCCCACCGGTGACCCAGACCGCGCCGCCCGGGGTCAACTCGGTCAGCTTCGCCAACCTGGTGCCGGGTGCGGCGTATTCGGTCCGGATCCAGGCGGCCGGCTATGCCTTCGCCAGCACCGGTGCCGGCATCGCGGTGCAGTGTCCGGCCGGTGGGGCCAGCAGCATCGAGATCACCGCCGGGACGCAGACCCAGTGCGTGGCGACGCTGACCACGCGCGGTGCGATCACCGGCACCACCCAGGCGGTGTTCGGCAACGGCATCGACCAGGCGCTGGGCAACGTGGCGCTGACCGCGACCTACTGCGGTGCCTCGGCCACCGGCATCGGCGATTGTCCGGCCAGCGCCGCGACCGACGGGTCGGCCTTTTCCGCGGTGAGCGGCACCGACGGCAGCTTCCGGATCACCGGTACCAATGCCCGCGACGGCCTGCTGCCGGGCGGCTGGGTGGTCGATCTGGCTGCCGCCGGCTACACCCCCGAGCAGCGGGAGTACTTCCAGGTGGCCGGCGCCGACGTGAGCCGGACGCTGAAGCTCGATGCGAACAAGGTGAATCTCAAGGTCGGCGTGGCCAGCTCGGATTCGCACGCCTCGGCCGACCTGATCGCCAACGCGACGCTCATCCTCACCGCCGTCAACAACAGCCAGGATCCGGTGACGCTGAACGCGGCGGGCACCGGGAACCTCTATCCGTTCAACGCGATCGTGCCGACCACGTACTCGCTGCAGATCAGCGGATCCGGCATCGCGCCGCTGACCGTGCAGCTGACCGCGCTGGTCGGCGTGCCGAGCCAGACCGTGTACGTGCGGATTGACGTGCGCAGCAACAGCATCGCCGGCATCGTCTCCGGCCAGCAGGGCACCAGCCTGGCGGTCGCGCCGCTGGACGGGGTGACGGTGAGCCTGGTCAGGGCCAGCGACGGCAGCGTAGTGAGCAGCGTGACCAGCGGCGGCTCGGCTGGCAGCGGCTACTTCGGGTTCAGCTCGGTGCCGGATGGCAGCTACGTGGTGCGGCTGGTCAAGACCGGCTACGTGAGCAGCGACGTCCCGACCACGGTCAGTGCCGGGCAGAACATCACGCTGAACCCGAAGCTGGATCGGGTGGCCAACAACGTGGTGGTCAGGCTGACCTCGACCAACGGCTTTCCGCTCGCCGGCGCGCTGGCGCATCTGACCGCCAGCCCGGTCAGTAGTAACCCCGCCCAGGCCGACCAGCCGCTGATCCTGAGCGGTGGTGCGTATACGACCACCTTCAGCGCCGTGCCGTCCGGCAACTGGACGCTGTGGGTGGAATTGCCCGACGGCCACACCGGCAAGGTGATGACCACCGGCAGCTCACCGGTCCAGGTCAGCCAGAGTTCGCCTTATGCGGTAACGGTATCCAGTTCTGCTGGCGTCGGCAGCACGGTCAACCTGGCCGTCGCCGAGAGCGAGTTGGACCTGAGCGTGCAGGCAACTCCGTTGCAGCTGGACGGCAATCAGGTGCCGGATACCGTTTCGTTGCTGGTGAAACAGGGTGCCACCGTGATCTACACGGCGGCCTCGTTCGACACCTCGACGACCGGTACGCCGAGCACGGTGCCGATCTGGGTGGCACCTGGGGTGGCGTACACGCTCAGTGCGGATCCCGGCAACGGCTTCGGTCCCGGCTGGACGGTGGCCACCAGCACCGTGACGCCGGCCTCCTCGGCCACTCCGGTTTCGGCCCAGGTTCCGTTGAACGAGAAGGGCGGTTCGCTCGACATCACCGTGAAGGTCGCCGGCGGGGGTTCGGTGGACGGCGCCCAGGTGAGCGTGGCCCCGGCCGACTCCGACGTGACCGCGCCGCCGGGCGACGTGAGCGTCAACGGTTCGGTCAGCTTCAGTGACTTGCCAGCCGGCAGCTACACCATCACCGCCACCAAATCGACCACGGTAGGCGGGACGACCACCACCAAGACGGGCAGCCGGACCGTCACTGTCACCGTCGGCAACACCACCTCCACAACGGTCACCATCTCCTGAGCTGGGGACCTCGGTAGTGGCTGGTCGCGTGCGGGGCGGCCGAAAGTCGAGGACTATGCGCGCCGTGCCGGTGAAGCAGGATGCGGCGTGAGAACAACCGGCCCCGCACGGTTGTGGCGGGTCATTTGTGACCGGCTCGAGGGTCGGATCGGCCGCGTGATAGTCGTCGGAACCCAGCAGACATCGACGGCGCCATACCGTGCGATGCTGGATCCATGGTGTTCAACATGAATGTCGGCGGCGGGCAGTCGATCTTCGCTCAGTCCTCGTCGCGGCTGAACGAACTCGATGCCGAGTTGCGCGACAAGCACACCGGCGAACCTGCCGAGGACATCAAGTCCCTCGCAGTCCTCGCCCTACGGCGAATCGGTGTCAGTCTGCCTGACGCGGAGCTCGTCGCGTACGCGGAAGCGGTCTCCCGCGCGGTGGGGATTTCGCCGCGCCTATCACGATGCCCGGACCGAGGGCTGGCTGGTCAATCACAAGAAGCTGCAACGGCTCGGGCGCGAGGAAGGGCTGCGGGTGCTCATCCGGCGGCGCCGCAAACGCCTCGGCTCCTCCACCGCCCCGGACACTCCTACCGCGCGGACGCGCCGAACCGGGTCTGGGCGGTGGACTTCCAGTTCGACTCGATCACCGACGGCCGGCCGTTGAAGATCGCCTCGATCATCGACGAGCACACCCCGCGAATGCCTCGGCGGGCTGGTCGCCCGCTCGATCACCGGCGATGGCCTGATCGACGAACTGGACCGGCTCGCCCAAGAGCGCGGCTACCCAGCCGTGCTGCGCTGCGACAACGGCCCGGAACTGGCCTGCGAGGCGATGGCCGACTGGGCCGGCGAGCAGGTTGGCCTGGCGTTCATCCCGCCGGGCCAGCCGTGGCGCAACGGCTACGTCGAATCCTTCAACTCCCGGGTCCGCGACGAGTGCCTCAACATCAACCTGTTCTGGTCACTGGCCCACGCCCGCGTCGTGATCAGCGACTGGAAGACCGAATACAACTACCACCGCCGACACTCAGCCCTGGGCTACCTCACCCCGGCCCGATACGCTGCGACCTGCAACCACCAATGAAAACCAGACGACTCTCACAAACCCTGGATCAATTCACGGGGTCCTGCCACGCTTAGGTCGCGGGCAGATTAATCGCTATGCAGCATCAAGATCGGCCCGGTATGTCGTGCTAGCAGATGAGTGCGTATGCGTCCGAGCTCCCAGGGGTTGCGGTGCGGTGCGGCAGCCCACTGCGGGTCGCGTGTAAGAGCGAGGCGTTCTCGCAGATGATGTGAAGTGACTTCACGCCGCGAGCAGATTGAAGCGCTTCTAAGTGAGGCAGGTGCGAAAGCCTTGACCGGCGGCGCGAGTTAAATGGGATAGCTGCATCCGGTCTAGCGTGCGAGCCTTCAGCAATGGACAACACCTTGCCGATCGGAGCAGCGCGCATTGGCCAGCTCTACGACGATGTTCAGGACACCCCTCATGTAGCGGCCCAGTTGCGACGGGATTCAGCCGGCGTTCATCTGGAGCTGTCCTTGCTGGCCGACGTAACTGACTACTATGCGGATTGGTTCAGGATGAGGCAGCTTCCGAGTTTCCTTGCCTTCCGGGATACCTCCGGCCCAGTCGCGCTGGCCGGTCTGCGTTTCGAACGCTACAACCGCAGCTTGGCGTCGGGACTGGCTGGCGGAACCATCAGAGTCGGCCAAGCCGTCATAGGTGCGGATGTCGCGGACTACTCATCGCTGGACGGCCTTCGGTCCGAAGTCGCCGGCATGGCCCGCTGGAGTGGCCTGTCCTCAGTGACCGAAGACAGAGCCCACACCGAGGAAGGCCGACTACGATCTTTCGTCATTACCGCTGAATCGCAGGACGCTGTCGCGGTCAGCGACGACGCTTCCGTCCTGTTGACTCCGTACTTCTTGATTAGGCCGGACGATGCCAACGGACGCACCCTGATCCAGGAACAGATCCTCGTCGAAACTCGAGCGCGGCCTGCTGCGCCTTGGGACGAACACCTGCGCACCCACCGCGCTCTGCAGGATCTGCTCAGCCTGGCCTACTGGCATCCGTGCGCTCTGCGCGTCACCGCTGCGCAACGTCTGGATGACCCGTACCGCACCATGGACGACCAAGATCTCGGCTCGCGATGGCTCGAAGCGATCGTGACCCGGCCTGGACGCGCCAGGCCAGAGCACGATCTTGAGCTGCCAGCACATGCGCATCCGCTGTTCGCGTTCAGCGACATCGGCCCGCGGGGCGTGTCTCAGTGGCTGCGGGAGTACCAGACCCTCGGCCGTCCGATGTGGCCGCTGGCGGCGTTGCTGTTCTTCTGGCGGTACACCAGCGGAAGCCGATCTGTTGCAAGTGGCCACGGCACTCGAAGCTCTCGGCTACAGCATTGCCGGCCAAACCAAGTACTTTGCCGACTACCTCATTGCGGTCGCCGATGCGGTCGGTCCAGCTGTTACAGGAGCGATATGTGGACCAGATGCTCGGGCGTGGGCTCAGAATTTCAACGTTGCGTACAAGGGCGTCAAGCATGCTGACAATGCGGCGACCGACTCACAGGTTGCCTGGGACATGCTGACTTCTGGGCGCCTGCTGATCCAATCATGGCTTGGCATCCACCTTGGCGCCGACCCCGGACAACTCGCGCAGCGGGTGGCCATAGCCACCTAAGAGTCACCCATCCCGGGGCCTCGCCGGATCGGCTCGCGGCAAGTCGGACCGATCGCGCTCGGCCTCCAACCAACACCTGCCGAGAAGCGCGAGCCGTCGATCTGTAAGGCCGGCCGAGTGCACGCTGGGTGATGTGGCACGCAGATCAGGACGTATGCGCCTCACGGCCCCGCTGCTTTGGGATGATGCCCCGCAAGGTCATCCTGGTGGGATGAGCAAAAGCCTCACGCGATGGACACGCGGCAGAGGGCTGGATCGGTTGTTGGCCCGGGAGGCCAATGTCTCTGACCTGATCCAGTTCCTGAGTGACCGCGAACCGTCGGCCTGGGTGGATCTCGTGGGCTTCATCCCTACCTCTGTCGCTCGCGAAGCGCTGGAGGCCAACCATGCGGATCTGCTGCTCACCACCGATTCGCAAGCGGCCGTGATTGAGGTCAAGCTAGGCCATCTGATGAGCCCGGATCAGCAAGAGCAGTACGAGGCGCTCCCCTCCCGACCGGATCTCTACCTGGCCGCGCTGAGTTCCGATGAAATCCGGCTGCAGGCCGATTCGAATCGTTGGAAATTCCTGAGCCTCACTGACCTGGTGAGTCGGTGGGAGCAGGTTGACGACGAGCTGGCCCGGCTCGTTGCCCGCGAGGCCGCCAGGATCCTTCGCGCCTGGGACCAGATGGTCTCGGGGGTCTTCGACCATCGGTCGGTGGAGACCTGGATGCCGCTGAGCGTGCTGAACCAGAAGTTTCTGGCGCGAGTGGTCACGCGCAGGATCGCGAAGGATCTGCGCGACAAAGGGCGCTTGGCCTGTGCGGGAGTCACGAGTGGGGGTGGTTTGCCGCTCATCCAGGGTTGGACTCCGATCAGAGGGGAAGGTGAAGACCGCGCCTTCATGGCCGAGGTTCGGTGGTGGGAGACCAAGCCGGGAGGGCAGCTGCGATTCGGCATCGACTTCGATCCCCGGCCTGGGCAGAAGGAGGACGAGGAAGTGCGCAGAGCCGCGTACGACTTGGCGCGCAGCATGGATGCCGACATCGACTACACCAGCCTCAGCGCCCATCTTTCCAAGGCTCGGCCCGGCCTCGCCGACGTTATGCGGCGGGTCAAGGCGAGTCAACCCAAGGCGAAGGGTGACTGGGAGCAGGTGATTGTCCGCGGTTTCGAGGGGGCGGTATTGCCAAGCGGGAAGAGAAACAACCGTCGACTCACATCACCTGACTTCTTCGGCGACGGAGCGCTCCGCTTCCAAGCCGTCGCGGACATCGACTTCGAGCGTGCGTCAGCTCAAGACGTGGCCGACCTGATCGACTCCACATTGGAGTACTTGGCTTTGCGACAGCCAACGGCGTCCCGTTCGATGTAGCCTCTGAAACCCCACTCGTGGGATCGCCATACTATGGTCGCGCTCGTCAACCTAGGCTGAACCGGTTAGGCAAAATCTTCAACCGTGACACGGACATCCGAACATCAGCTGCGGCAAGCGGAGTTGAACAACGCGCTACCCGTCGTTAGGCGCGCCCGCGGTTGGCTCGCAGGGTCTCGGGCCTTCGCGCAGATGAGGTATTCAGCGTCCGGTGTGTTGTCCTAGCGCGACTCCAGCGCATTGACTTCTCGGGACTGGCGCCGACGGCGCCGTCAGAGGAAAAGTTGAGCCAAAAGCCGACGCTGACGAGCCCGGACGGGGTTCCGGCAACCGAGCTGCCCTCAAAAGCGTCAAGGTTGCAGGCCGCCAAGCAGCAGACCGCCGGGACTGCAAGGAGCCACCACGCGGCGGTCATCTGCCGGTCCGTGAGTTGACCTGCCACGGTGACTCGAACTCCCCGGGTCGATGGCGCGAGGCGATGAGTCTCCAAGGTCCACACCCCGTGTTGGGGCTCTCAAACGTTGGAACGGGTCATTCCATCGGCTTGACGTTGGCTTCAATGAACGCGATCTCCTCGGCGTCGAGCCCGTATTTGGCGTAGAGCTGAGCGTCGATCTCGGGGATCGACTTGGTCCAGTCGATGTCCGAGGCGCTCGTAAAGTTCTGCGCCGGGACGAACTTCCACGTGCTTCGCGGATTGTCCTGGGTGATCTTGAGGATGCCGAGCATCGCTCGTGCGAACTTGGACTTGATGTACTTCTCGCACGCCTTCGCTTCGGCTTCGGTCTCGAACGAGCCGATGGTGATGAACGTCTGAGTGACGCCGGTGCCCGGCTCGAGGACGGTCGGCTTGTTCAGGGCGATGCCGAAGAAGTCGGTCGTCGACCCCGACCCGTTTGCTTTCGGGACCGCCACCTTGTATTTACCGAAACTCTCGGGACCGGTGAGGTACTCGTCGCGAAGCCAACGGGACGCGCGCTTGTTCTTGATCACTCCAACGAGCCGCACGTACTCGCCGCCATCGGCTGGCCGTGTCTCGTGGAAGAGGAACGCGAGTTGCTCGAAGGCGTTCGTGCTGACGCGGAACTGTGCGTCGCTCGACATGATGCTCGACGCTTCGGGATAGGCGTCGTGCATCGCCTGGGTGAACGCGTATGCGCGCCCGCTCGACACGTCTCCATCGATGAATGCCGCACCCGACTCGCGGACCTTTTGGAGGATCTGGTCTAGCTCGAGATGCTTGGCAAAGAAGCCGATGGGGCCGAGCTTGCGCTCCGAGTCGCGGTATGTCACGACGATCCCGCCCTTGATGGGGTCCGCAAGGCTCGGGAACAGGCCGTTCGAGTCGGACTCGTAATGTGCCACGCTCAGGTGCTCGTCGGCCAGCATCTTCTCGTTCCACGCCTTCGGCGTGAAGCCTGCGTTGAACAGGAAGCGCGCGGGCGTGATAAGTACAGCCTTGGTGCCGACCTCGAAGGCAGCGTCCATGAACTGGTGGTAGACCGGAGTGTCGCGGGTGCCTCCGCCTTGGGCTTCCTCCTGGTAAGGAGGGTTACCGATCACGACGTCGAACTTCTTGGTCATGTCAGTTGCCTCCCAGCATCTCGCGCACTATCTGCTCGCGCTCTGCAGGTGTCATATGGGCGAGGTTGCCGACCCGGAAGTGCCCTGAGTCCTTGAGCCATGTCCGGCGTTCCGGCACGCCACCGCTGACGGCCTCTAATGTGATCCGGTGCAAGATCTCGTTGTGGCTCATCTCGAACACCTGACGGGTGAGAATGTGCCGTAGCCGTTCGTCCTGATCGGGGATCGCGTCGGCGAGGCCGCTATCGAGGCGGCGGACGATCTCCATGAGGAACAGGCCGGCGGTGGAGAACAGGTCGGCGAATGTCTTCTCGGGGTCGGAAAAGATGCCCGGGTTCTCTACTTCCAGGGTGTCGCACATGAGCGCGACGACCTTCTTCGGGGTGAACACGAGCGAGGTCTTCTGCTGCGGGATGTACGCGAAGATATCCTCGGTCAGCGCTGGGTCGAAGTAGTCGGAGAGTTCGTCCTTCTTTTTGAGGAACTCCTGGATGGACTGGTTGAACACGGCCTCGTCGAACAAGCCGGGAACTTCTGGTGACCTCGCCGGTGGTCGGGTCGGTGACCTCGCGACCGTCGCGGAGCTTGCGGAAGTCTTCCTCGGTGATCCCGGTGATCTCGGCGAACACGTCGTCGGGGGTGTAGTTGTCGAAGTTGGCGAGCGTGACGCCCTTGTCTCCGTAGGCCATGAGGAACATCGGGATGGTGCGCGCGAATCCACGCAGGTGGTCGCGGGCCGCGTCCATTGTCTTATCGGCCTGCTTCTGGGCCTTCTTGATCTCTTCGCGCTTGACGACGGTCTCGGTGACGTTGTCGAGTGTGTCGTGGAAGATCGAGAGCACCTGCGCGTCGAGTTGGGCCTTCACCTCGGCCTTCTTGGCCTCGACTGACTGGAACTCCGCTTCAGTCGCCGCTTCCTGGGCTTCGGCGGCGATATGGCTGAGAGCGATCTGGTGGTCGACGTAGGCGCGTTCTATCTTGGTCCTCACCTGCGCCTCGGTGGCCTTTTCATCGTTCTCGACCTGCTTGGCCGTCATGCCGTACTCGGCCGCGGCCTTGGTTCGTGTCTCGCGTGCCTTCTCCGTCACCACCGCGGCGATCTTCGTGGCCGCCTCAGCCGCTTTCGTGGTCGCCGGGTCCAGCGGTGGCACGTCCGCGTCGGAGTACACCGGCTTGCCCAACTCGGCGATCTTCGGGTTGATGACGGTGACGGCGTCGACCTGAACGTTTCCGTCGGCGTCCGTGGTTGGCGGCGGGATCGGCACCTCGACCGGCTTGCCCTTCTCGGTCTTCTTCTCCTTTGCGACGGGGAGCTGGTTGAGGATGTCTTGGAAGTGCTCCACAGCCCGGAAGATGCCGGACACGTTCGCGAAGAGCAGGTTCGAAAGGAAGCCGCGCCGAACGACCTCGCGGGCCATGAACACTTGCGGGAACGTGAGCACCTGGGCGGCGTTGAGCTCGATCATGCGACCCTCGGTGTCCTCACCGAGGACGGGGAAAAAGTTGAGCAGCCGCCGGATGTTCTCCCGACGCTCTGCGGTGTCTGTCGGCGGATGCGGTGCAAGGTTGTTCGCGAACGTGTCGAAGATCGTCAGCGTGCGCTCGGGGGCGAAGTCGAAGATGTAGGCGTTGTGCTTCTGGAACACCTTGTCGCCGCGCGTGAACGTGCACGGGTTCTGCGATCGGAAAGCCGCCTGCATGTAGAGAGCAGGCGAGGACAGGTTGGACAACATGATGACCGCCGTCCACTCCGGCACCGTCACGCCCGTCGTGAGCTGGCCCACCGACAGGGTAATGGTCTTGCCGCCGACAGCTTCCGCCTTCGCGATGGCGGCGCGGACCTTGTCGAGTGACTTGCCCACGGTCACCGAATCGTCGGCGTCCTCCTCCAAGCCGTCGTTCTCATCAGCGTGGGGACGGCCGTCACCAGCGGCCAGGACGACCGTGTACTCGCCGAAGACGGGGTGCTTCTTGAGCAGCCGCTCCAGCGCTTTTGCAGAAGCGACCCGGTTGAGCAGCCAGAACGAGTGCCTGATCTCGTCGCGCAGCTCCGCGGTGGAGAACGGGTACTTCTCCTGCGTCGTTAGCGCGTCGAGAAACCGTGCTACGTCTGCTTCGTAGACGAAGTAGCCGTTGTCCTTGGTGGAGAAAAACTCCGCAAGGTCGAACGTGTAGTCGACGTTCCCCGCTTCTTCGTCGAGCGCGACGCCTTCGGCGAGCTTGTCGGTCACCATGCGGGACAGCTGGTACGTCAAGAGGTTGAGGGTCGGGAGCTGGGCGTACCGGTTGTCGATGGAGTCGTCCGTCCAGCACTCCTTGGCGGTCTGTTCATTTTCGTAGGTCCAGTTGAAGATCTGATCCTCACCGAAGCGTCCTGACGCCAGCGCCTTGAACGGTGTGCCCGACAGGTGCAGCGTGTGCTTGCGCTTGATCTGGTTGAACGCGACGTCGGTCTTGGTCGTGTCGACGCCTTCGTGCGCCTCATCGATGACGAGCAGATCCCACTTGAAGTCGGCGATGTGTCTGAGCTTGTCGAACGAGCCGCCGAAGTACTGCGAGCCCTTGAGGTCCTGGAGCGAGACGAACTCGATGATACGGGGATCCTGGTCGACGTTCTCACGTGAGTACGCCCTCCACTGCTCGCGCGTCATCGGGTTGCGCTGGGCGAGCGACGGCGAGTCGGAGACGAACTGGTAGTTGGTCTGGTGGCCGATGAATCGCTGGTAGTCGTCGAACCAGGAGTTGGCGATGGCAGGGCGATTGGTGACGATCAGGGCGCGCTTTACGTCCATCTTCCGCATCAGGTCGTAGGTCGTCAGTGTCTTGCCGAAACGCGGCTTCGCGTTCCACAGCACCTCGACAGAACCTTTCAGGCCGAATGCCGTGATCGCCTGGGTGACCGCCTGCTGCTGCTCAGACCGCAGCATGTAGTCATCCTGCGACATGGTGAGCGGTGTGGTGAAGGACTTCGACGCGAACTCGAGGAAGTACTGCTGGCTGGTCTTAGGGGCGCCGGCGAACTTGTGCCACTCCGTGCGGTGGGGGGTGGCGTTAGGGTCAACCTCGCGCTGGATCCCCTGCTGCTTGAGGTAGGCGTGGAATTCGCTGTCGCGGAAGGTCCCACCGTCCTCGGTGATGAACGCTGCCCTGTATGCCCAGACCTTAATCTTCGTGATGTTGAGCTGGGATGCCTGCTGGTTGATGCGCTTGTCAGCCGAGTCCTGCTCGGTGTACCCGATCTTCTCCCACCCGTCGTACTTCGGTATGTCGGGGGTGCGCCACGAGTAGATGTAAGGGACGACCTCGCGATAGGTCCTGATCTTCGGGCTAGACATCGGTCTTCTCTTGCTCGTGGACCTTCTCGATTCGACACGCCCGATAGCTGGCGTAGACGGTGAAGTCGAGGCCGGCGTCGTCGCGCAGCGAGGCGAGCGTAAAGGGATCGCGTTGCACCTCGCCGGGTTTTCCCTCGATTCGATGCCACCACGAGAACTGGATGTCCTCCCCGTCCGGGGTCTGGCCCGTGAGGGTGTTGCCGCGCACGATGTTCGCCTCGATCAGGAACGCTGCTGCCTGGTGTAGGTCGCTCTCCGGCTCGCACGGGCTGCCGTGGGCTTGGTGGAAGCCATGGAATTCGGAGAGCATGACCACCTTGGCGTCCTGGTGGTTGTCCTCGAGAACCTCGACCCCGTAGATCGAGGCGAGCGCGAACAGCGATTCGATCGGCCACGACTCAGCCGGGTATCGGCTCTCGATCGCGTGGAGCTTGCGGCTCAGGATCGCCACAAGGAAGTTGCCATGGCCTGCCGCCGGCTCCAGGAAGGTCTTGTCGACGAAGTCCGGGCCGGACTCCAACTCCTCACCGACCAGATCGAGCATCCGGTCGACCATGTGACGCGGCGTGAATACCTCGCCGTAGGCCTTCACACGATGCCGCGACCTCACGACCTGCTCCTCGATGATCGTCTGACCCACTCGTCTCCTCCTACCTACCACCGACACGGCCACCCAACTCAGCGCCTCGGTGGTCGCCTTCCAGTGACTCGACGAACCGGCCCGACCTGACCCGCGCTACGCGCGACTCCATTCTGCAACCGCGGCCTTGCCTCAGACCGTAGCCGGGCCAGCCGACGGTTCCGCGTCCGCCCGCGCCGTCCCGCTGGATGGCGGCCCGTACGCCGAGACGCAGCGCGTAGGCCGACTCACCTTGTGTAGTTTTGACAATGACAACGATTGTCATCTTCGCTGCACAACACCCGGGCATCCTTCGAGGCGGAGAATCGGCGGCATACGAGTGGTCACGGCCCAGAGGGTCTTGATTTGGTCGAAGGTTCCGGGCGCGCAGAAGGACGTCGGCCGGGCCGCTCTTGGCCGCCACCCGTGCGCGCCGAATCGGTGTATGCGGGTGACCCCGGTCTAGACCATCTGGATCTTTGGCCGATGGCTCTCAGGCGCGCAGAGCACCGTCGCCCATACAGCTCCGGCCGACCACTAGGGCGCGCATAGTCGGCAACTTGTTTGACTCGACCTCGGGAGCCTGGGAGCAGCATCCTCAGGCGTTTGGACTTGGTCGGGTTCGCTCGCGAATCGGCTGCCGTCGTCCTGGCGATGTTCTGGCTCACGAACGGCCCGCGGCTCGATCGGGTCCACCCGGTGAGGTTGTGGCTCAAGAGAGGTCTGCGCTGCCGGTAGTTGCATTGCCCTCCTCGCCAAGTCCGGTCCGGTGAATTTGAGGAGGCGAGGGCGTGGCTGACGATGTGATGATCAGCGTGGATCCGCACAAGGCGAGCAACACCGCGGCGGTCATGGACCCGGTCACGAAGATCGTGATCGACAGCCGGCGGTTCACGAACACGGCTGCCGGCTACCGGCAGCTGCGTGAGTTCAGTGGCCGCTGGCAGCAACGCCGGTGGGCGGTCGAGGGCTGCCACGGCGCCGGCCGATCGCTGGCCCAACGCCTGGTCGCCGACGGCGAGCTGGTGCTCGACGTCCCGGCCAAGCTCGCTGCTCGGGTGCGGGTCTACTCCCAAGAACACGGCCGCAAGACCGACGTTAACGACGCGGTCTCGATCGGACTCGCCGCGCTGAACAGCGGCAGCGTGGTCGCGGTCCGCACCGACGACACCCTCGTTAGCCTGCGGCTCTTGTCCGACCGGCGTGACGAGCTCGGTGCCCTGCGGACCCAGGCCGTCTGCCGCTTGCACCGTCTGCTGGCCGAACTCACGCCGGGCGGCACCCACCGCGGCCTCAAGGCCAGCCGAGCCCAGCAGCTACTGGACAAGCTGCGACCCGCGGACCCGGTCGCGCAGGTCCGGCTCCAGCTCGCCGCCCAGCATCTGGAAGACATCTGCGCACTGGACGCGAAGATGAAGGCCGTCCGCGCTCAGATCGAGGAGCTGGTCAAGACGACCGGCTCGCACCTGGCCGACCTCTACGGCGTCGGCCCGGTGATCGCCGGCCGCATCCTGGCCGAGGTCGAGACCATCGACCGGTTCCCCTCAAAGGACCACTTCGCCTCCTACAACGGCACCGCGCCCATCGATGCGTCCTCCGGCGACCACGTCCGACACCGGCTGTCCCGAGCCGGGAACCGGCGGCTGAACCACGCGCTCCACATGATGGCGGTGACCCAGATTCGCTATCCCGAAAGCGAGGGCCGCCGCTATTACGAACGCAAGCGATTGGAGGGCAAGACCCCGAAAGAAGCGCTGCGCTGCCTCAAGCGTCGACTCTCCGACGCCGTCTACCGGCAGCTGCTCGCCGACCGGCCGAGCACAATCGATGCGTGCGGATCACCTACGACCGCGCCGCCAACGCGGCCTACATCTACCTCACCGACGCCGAACTCGAAGCCGGACACACCACCACCCTCGCGGCGCTCCCTCCCGGGATCGACGGCTTCGTCGCGCTCGACTGGCAAGACGACCGCCTCGTCGGTATCGAAGTCCTTGACGCCGACACCCGCCTCCGTCCCGAACTCCTCGAACAGGCCGAGGACATCACGAACGACTAGATCAGCGACCAACGCTTGACAGAGAGGAGCCGTTATGGCGCAGCCGAGTCGTCCCGCGACAGAACGATCTTGCAGACACCTGCGTGCGCCCCAGCCAGATAAGCGCCGGAAGTAAGTTTGGAACGTATCGGTCGGTTCCGTTGCGCAGCGCCTCCATCTCGACAGCTATCGAGTGTCCGAGCTGTCAGCCCGGGTTGTGATCGATTCCGACTAGCCAACTCCCGTTAGCGCCACCAGTACCAGTGCTGCGCCCAGACCAGGGCAACGCCGGCCAGCAGGAACACCGCGATGAGTAGGACCCACCAGATCCACATTCGCTGCGGCTCGTCCTCCAGCGGCAGCATCGGCGGCTCGGGGGCTGGCAAGTGCACCGCCGTCGGTGGAGCTGGCGGGGGCGGGGTGTACTGCATGGCCAGGTCACACCGGACGCAGTACACCGCCGAGGGCAGGTTCAGCTCGTTGCAGTGCGGGCACGGCACCGAGGCGATCACCACCCGTCCGAGCGCGCCGGGCAGCCGGCGCAGCGCGTCCTCGCCTGCATCGGCCGCCTCGCCGACCGGGATGCGTTCCCTCGACCAGAACAGCGGAAAGTCGCAGTGCGCGCAGAAGTCGCTGGCATCCCGGCGGGTCGGATCCATGACGGCCGGCGCCCCGCACTCCGGGCAGTTGAGGCTCACCGGATGCCCCTCCGGCAGCGCCGGATACCGGCCCGGCCTAGGCTGCGCCGGCGGGTCCGGGATCACCGACGCTGCCGGGATCGCCGCTGGCGCCGAAGCAGCCCGGTCCCAGCCAGCCGCAGCCCCCTCCCAGACCGCCGGCGACGCGGCGGGCAGTGTGTCGGCCTCCGCCGGGGCGTCGGGAGGCAGGTTCCAGCCGAGCGATCCGTCCGCGGCCGGCCAATCCGAGGCCGACGCCGGTACACCCCCGACCGGTGAGCTCAGCGGCGGCGGCACCAGCACCGGCGCACCAAGCACCGACTCGTCCGATGACACCACCGGAATCTCGACCGTGTGCTCCAGATCGCCGTACCCGGTCATCGCTCGACCTCGGCGGACGACCAGGCCAGCCGGCCGGCGATCCAGAAGCTCGGCCCGCACGTTCGCCGGAATCTCGTCGCGCAGCAGCGCGATGAAATCCTCCTCCTCCTGCCAGCCGGTGGACTCCACCGACATCCGGACGTAGGCGGTGTCGGCCGGCGCCTCGCCCTCCCGCCAGACGCCGCCGCCGTCCACCACCTCCGCCGGACCGCCACTGGTCATCTGCAGAAACTCGGCCAGCGCCGCCTTCGTGCCGCGGCCGCTCAGCGTGCGAGCAGAGCTGCGCACCACCAGCCGCTGCAACTCGGCCGGCAACTGCAGATCGATCGCGTCCAGCCCGATCCACGAGCCCAGCCAGCGCACCATCGGCTCCGGTGCCACGGTCGGATCGACCACATGCTCGATGTTGTCGGCATCCTCCAGCAGCGGGTTCGCCAGCTCCTGGAACATCGAGACGAACCGTACGAAGAATGAGCTGTCCAGCATGCCCACCGGCAGCTGGTTCACCATCCAGAACGGGTTGCGCGGCGCCCGGTGCGAACGAGCCACCTCCGAGCGCCGCCGGGCCAGTCCGGCGCCGGCCGAGCCGTCCGAGACCTGTTGCACCGTCATCAGCGCGCCACCACCTGGTGCTGAGCGGACAGGAACAGCGAATGTGGCTTGAGCCGAAGGGTGTCCCGGCCGCTGCCGAGCCGCCGGCCGGAGCGCAGGTCGTACTCGAACAACTGCACCTCCTCCACCCGCTCGACACCCTCCACCGATTCCAGCAGCTGGGCGATCATCGAGCTGTGCAGGTCGGTGTCGAACAGCCAGCCGGTGCCGCCCGCTCCGCCGGTGAGCGGGTTCAGGTAGCGGGTCAGCGCCTCCAGCACCCGGTGCTTGACCAGCGCGCCCGGCCGTCCGGGTGGCGTGTCCAGCAACGCCGCCACGCTCACCCCCTGGTAGTACGGCGTGCCGATCTCGACCGCGGTGCCGACCAGCCGGTGCCGGTCCAGGTAGCTGCTGATCTGCTCCAGCAGCGGCGCGGAGATGGCGAAGTCGTCCAGCCGGTGCTGCTGCGGGTCGGTGCGGACCTGCGGCACCACCAGCACCCGGATCGGCGTGTTGCCGTCGGTGGTCGGCAGGCAGCGGGCGCGCGCCACCTCGATCGAGGATTCCCTGGTCAGCCGCTCGAAATCACCGGCGGTGACCGCGCGCTGGCCGGTGCGCAGGGTCAGCGGCCCGCGCACCTTCGCCTCGGCCACCGTCTCCGGATCCACCCCGCCGGTCGCCGGCTTCAGGTTGATCACGCTGGCGATGTAGGGCACCGTCGAGCGCAGCACGGTCAGCGTCCGGGCGCCGACGTTGCCGCCACTGCCGCCGCCGTGCCGGTAACCGGTGACGGTGATCTCGCTGCTGTCCCGGGGAATCGCCCCGTGCTGGCGCACCGATCCGTCCGGGTAACGGACCCGCGGCCCGAAGGTGATCTGCCCGCTGCCGCTGGAGAAGGTGTAGTGCGGGTCGTCCTGACCGGACCGGGTGAAGTCATCGACCTCCTGCCAGGTCGTTGCGCTGCCGCGATCGGTCACCACCACCCGCTCACCCTCGCCGCGCGGCAGTACCGGCGCCCGGCTCACCGTGAACGACTGGCCCGGCGTCCCGTCGCTGCGGCCCAGCACCTCCGCACCGGCCTGCTCGGCGTGCTCGGCCGCCACCGTGCCACCGATGGCCACCGCGGTCAGCGAACCGATCCGCGGCGAGGCCTGGTAGGTCGGCTGCCCCGGCTTGGGCTGCACCAGCCGGGCCCGCAGCCAGTAGGACGCACCGCCGCCCATGCTGAGCAGCTGGTGCTGCATCGGAATGAGCAGCACGATCTCACCGGCCCGGTTCAGACCACCGGTGGTGTCGGTGTGCACCGCGGCGGTGATCCAGGAATCGCCGCTCCAGACCTCCCAGGTCAGCGGCGGGTTGCGCGGGTCCACCCCGATGCCCTCGGCGTCGGCCGCCACGGTGAGCCGGATCGCCAGGCCGGCCAGGCTCTCGGCGAACCCCAGGTAGAACGCGTCGCCAACCTCGAGGGGGTTCGAGGCGAAGCAGGTGGCGACCACGTTCGGGTAGCGCAGGTCGTCCCAGACGTCGGTGAGCCGGTCGTCGGCCGCGGTTTGGGTCAGCGCGGCACGCAGTCGCGGCGGCCGGATCACCAGCTCGGAGCTGGTGCTGAACACCACCGGTTCCCGCCCGGCACTGCCGGCGGTGGTGCTCAGCGCGGTGGTGACCTGGGTGCCGGCCGGCACCGCCACCGGCTGATCCAGCGGCGCGGACAGCCAGAACGTCAGCTCCGCCCGGGCCACCGACGGCGGGAACGGCTCGATGCCGACCAGGTTGAGGAAGTGCACGTACAGCCGCTCGGGCACCTGGTTCACCCGGTACAGCACCATCTCACTCATCCAGGCGAACAGCTCGATCAGCGCGACACCCGGATCGGACAGGTTGTGGTTGGTCCACTCGGGGCAGTAGCGCGGGATGAGCCGCTTGGCCTCATCGACGATGTCCTGGAAGGTGCGGTCGTCCAGGTTGGGTGCTGGCAGGGGCATCGGCAGAACTCTCGCTAGTTCCGGTGGATTCTCACGGGATTCGGATCAGGTCTCGGGCTCGTGCGGGATCACGTAGAACGGGTACACCAGGTTGCGCCGGTCGTTGGTGGCCTGCACCCGGTAGTCGATGAGGATCCGGATGAGCGCCGCGTCGTCCGGATCCGGCGTCGGTTGCACGTCGTCCACCACGATCCGCGGCTCCCACTGCGCCAGCGCGTCGCGGACCGCCTCGGCGATCAGGCCGAGCAGGTTGGGCGTGACCGGTTCGAAGAGCAGATCCCAGATGCGGCAGCCGAATTCCGGACGCATCAGCCGCTCGCCAGGCGCGGTGAGCAGCACCACCCGGATGGAACGGTCCAGGTCGGCCACGCCGTCGGTCAGCCGGATCGAACCGGTGTGGTCGACCTCCAGCGGCCAGCTGAAGCCACGGCCGACGAACGAGCCGTCGGAGGAGGCGATATCGGCCTGCCGGGTCGGGCTGGGTTGGCTCATCGGCTGCTCGCGTTGCTCGCTGCTGTCATCGGCCGCTCCCGTCGCTCGCTGCTGTCATCGGCCGCTCCCGTCGCTCAGTTGATCGCTCATTAGTTGATCGCCACCATCGCGCCCTTGAGGGTGAGCGGGCCGCTGGCCTCGACGCTGGTGGTGCCCTGACCCTTCACACCGACCATCGAACCCTGCAGGTCGAGCTGTCCCTGGCTGGACACGCCCACCTTGGAATTGCCGGTGATCGCAACCTCGGTCTCGGCCTGGATGGTCACCTTGGTGCCCTTGATCGTGACGTTGGACTGGGCGTCGATCTCGAAGGACGCCGAGCCCGACTTGATCGACACCGGCTTGCCGGCCGCCACCTCGACCTCCAGCTTGTCGGCGCCGAGCCGGATCTTGTGGCTGGTGGTGCTCAGCTGCAGCAGCACGTGCTGGGTCGCCGGATCCGTCCCATCAGCCAGCTCGATCACGTGCCCGAGCCGGGAGGTGATCCGCCGGGTCTGCACCTGGCCGGACTTGACGCCCCACTCCGGCAGCACGTTCTTGCCGCTGAACAGCCCGCCGAGCACCACCGGCTGGCGTGGATCGCCGCCCTCGAAGGCGACCAGCACCTCGTCGTTCACCTCGGGCTGGAAGACCATGCCGCGCTTGTTGCCGGCGCCGAGCGTGACGATCCGGGCCCACGGTCCCTCGATGTCCGCGCTCACCGCCGGGTACTTCAGCTTGACCCGGCCGGCCTTGTCCGGGTCGTCGACATTGGTCACCACGCCGACCACCAGGCCCGGCACGTTGAAGCTGCTGGTGCGCGGACGCCCGTTCAGGGTGTCCGCGAGCCCGGTCCGGGTACGGTCACCAGCCACGAACTGGGTACGGAATCCCCTTCGGTCGTACCGGTGTTCCACCTCGCTGAGGTGGTAGTTGCCGGACGCCGGACCGGCGTTGCTGACCTTGATGGTGACGCCGGGCTTGAGTTTGTCACTGACCTCGGCGACACCGCGGGCCTGCACCGTGCCGGCCGCCCACTGCGAGCGGTAGGCGTCGCCGGCGGTCGCCGCCTCGCTCTGGCTCAGTGGGGTGAGCGCTCCGGTCACCACCGGTGCGTCGCCGAGCTGGCTGCTGTTGCTGAGGAATGGCTTGACGAAGTCCGCCGACGGCAGCACCGCCGCACTGGCCGAGCCGGACTGGCCGACGATGGAACTCTGGGTGGCATTGTCCCAACCGGTCACCTGCGCCTTGGTGGGCAGCAGGCCGGAGGCCTGCACCGAGAATTCCTGCAGATCCTTGCCCAGTTCCAGCGTGGCGACCGGCCCGGCGGAGTCGGGCGGGCAGAAATGCAGGGTGCTGCCCTCCACCCACCAGTCGTAGCCGAGCCGGGAGGCCAGCTCGTCGAGGAAGCCGAGATCGGTGTCGGCCTGCAGCAGGTAGGGATGCGTCTCGCTGCTCGCGGTAGCGTTGGCCTGCAGCCCGGCACCGCTGGCCAGCTGCTGGACGACCTGGGAGAACGTCATGTTCAGGTAGGTCTTCACCTTGCTGCCGCGGGTCAGCTTGTAGGCGCCGTCGTCCACCACCACGACCAGGTCCGGGTGGTCTCCCTCCTGCTGCTGCAGGCTCATCCCGGTGACGGTGCCGCTGAGCAGCGAGCCCGCCCGATACACGCCGACGCTCACCTGCTTGCCGATGCTGAAGAATCCACCGGAGGACACGGCATATCCGGCGTCGGCGAAGCGCAGGGTGGCCCGGCCGGGCAACCGCAGGCTGCGCTGCACCCGGACCGACACTAGTTGCTGCAGCACCGCAGCGGACAGCGGTGAACCGGCCACCGACACGGTCGGGCTCAGCCCGTCGAAGCTGCTCACGAGTGCTCCCGGTTCTTGGCGTACGCGCTCACGGGCGCTCGTTCCGCGGCACGGACAGCAGCGCGCCGGGCCGGATTCCCATCGGATCCTCGATGGAATTGGCTGCCGCCAATGCGCGCCAGCGGGTCGAGTCGCCGTAGTAGCGGGCGGCGATCCGATCCAGCGTCTCACCAGGCTGCACCCGGTGTACCCGGTGCGGCCGGGGCGTGCCCGAGGTCGGGTTCTGGGGGCCGAAGGCCTGCGATTCCTCGTACTGCTGCATCACCAGGTTCATCCGGGCACGCAGCGGAACGCCGGTGGCCGAGAAGTAGGTGAAGACCAGTTGCAGGTCGGTCAGCACCGCCTTGAACGAGTGCAGGTCGCCCCAGTGGAACGTGACGAACGGCGGCCGGACGTTGTGCGTGGTCTCGTCCGAGCCGGGCAGCGAGCTGTCCACGTCCATCAGCTTCAGGATGGCGCCGGTGTGCTTGGTGACCGCCGTGCCGTCGGAGGTGGTGTCGAAGAACAGCTCCACCCGCATCCAGCCGGACTGGGCGCCGGAGTAGCGCAGCCGGGAAACGCCCTTGCCGGGCATCGGCTCGGCGGCCCAGTTGTTGCGCCGGCCGACCGTGATCTCGTTCGGGTTGAACAGGCAGGGCACCCGCTGGCCACCCTCGATCTCCAGGAATGCCTTTTCCAATTCGGGCATCAGAACACCTCCGGCATGCCGCGCCGCCCGCGCCGTTCGAGGTCCTCGAGGATCCGGTGCTCCAGCTTGGCCACGATCCGGTCGATGAGCTCGTCGAAGTCGCGGGCCCGCATGGCCGGGCTGGCGTCGCCGTCCCCGGAGTGGACATCCAGCTGCCGCTCCGGCTCGGAGTCGGGGCGGAAGCGCCGGATCACGGCCGGTTCGTGGCCGGAAGGTTCATCGAACATGCCTATGCCTTCTGCTGAAACGGGAACGTTAGGAGACCCTGCCGAGCCCTGCAACAGGCTGCGGAACAGCGAATGCGCGGTACCGGACAGCGACCGGCGGATCACCGGTCCGTCCGCCTCGAGGTCGGCCGCCGACCGGGTTGCGCCGGCGGCTCGCCGGCTGTGGTCGGTGCCGCGGGCAACCCGGGGCACCGCGGGACCGCCGGTGGGTGCCGGTGCGGCGGGGATCGGATCGGCCGGCCGGACGCTGACCCGCGGCGGCGCCACCACCATGGCTCGCCGGACGAACGCACCGAGCCGGTGATCGGCCGGCACCGTACCCAGCGCACCGCCCGGCGTGCCGGTGTGCCGGGCGGCGTGGGCGGTGACCGGTGGGGCGACAGCGGCTGCTGTGTGCGTGGTCAGCAACGGGGTTCCGACCGCCCGGCGCGCTATGCCGTGGTGGTGGCGAAGCTGGCCGGGGAGCTGCCGATCGGAAACTGCCGGCTGGGCACGGTGCCGGTCGGCTCGGCAGACCGAATGCGGGCCGGCGGCGAGGCTGCGACGAACGGGACCGGTGTGCTCGGCCGCCGGGCGGCTCGCTGCCGGGCGGTCTGCCGGACGGTGTGTTGTCGGTGGGTGTGGTGTGGAACCCGACCGGGCCGGAACCGAACCGAGCGAACCGGCCGGGGATCCGGCTGCCGGGTGGTGGCTGCCCTCGACGGTTCCTGGGGCCGCATTGGCGGCCGCGTTGGCACTGGTTCGAGGGATTGCCCCGGTGGTGTGTGCCGTGCGGGTGGCCGATACCGCGCCGGGAGCCGGCATTGCGCCGGTGACCGGCCGGATCGGGTCGGCGGCCCTGCGTCGCACGGCGGCATCGAGGTGCTGCTGCTGGAAGCTGGCGAATCCGTCGGTAGGAGACGTGCCGGCAGCCAGTGGCCGCACGCCGGCGGGCAGCCGCCGCACACCGGTGACGAGCCGGCCGGCATCGGGCGCGGCGGTGGCTCGGGAGATCGCTCGGCCTTGGGGGAGGCGTGCATCCTGCATCAGGCGTGCGGCCTGCGGGAGGTGCGAGTTCTGCGAGAGGCGTGCACCCTGCATCAGGCGTGCGGCCTGCGGGAGGTGCGAGCTCTGCGGGTGGGGGCCTTGCGGGAGGTGCGAGCTCTGCGGGTGGAGGCCTTGCGGGAGGTGCGGGCCGGAGAGCAGGCCGGCCGTTGCGGGCACGATGGGGTGGGCGTGCGGCACGAGTTGGCGACGCACCGTGCGGCCAGGTTGGCTCGGCCCGGCCACCGCGCCCTTCGTGCGGGTGGAGGAGGCCGAGCCGATCGACGAGGCCATGCGAGCCGAGGAGGCGAGGGGAGCCGAGGAGCCTAGGCCGGTCGAGGAACTCAAGCCGGTCGAGGAGCTCAAGCCGGTCGAGGAGCTCAAGCCGGTCGAGGAGGTGAGTCGAGCCGAGGACACCGAGGCTGCCGACCGTCCCGGCGCGACTGGATCTATCTGCCGCTGGACGCGCATCGCCTGGGGCAAGGAACCGAAGGCCGAGCTGACCAGGCCCGGACGCGGTGTGCCCAGCCGAGCGGCCGGCGACAACTCGACCGGCTGGCGCAGCAACGCGGGCAACTGGCGCGCGGCCGGCGCCACACCGAGGCTCAGTGCGGCCGGCATCGACCACCGTGCCGCCAGCGAACCGCCGGTGTGGTTCGCGGGCAGGCTAGCGACGCCGCGTTGCGGGACGGCCCGGTCAGGACCGGCGGCGGCTGGCGCGGCGAGGGAGCGTCGGATCGGCCGAGCCGCGCTGGCCAAACCGCTGGCGGATCCGGATGCCCCACGATTCGCGGCTGATTCGACATGGCGAGCGGGCGGCACGTGGGCGGCGGCAGAATGCTTATGCGCGGCTGGCTGGGTGGATGCGCCGACGGAGTCCGAGTGAGCGACGGAGTTCGAGCGAGCGACGGAGTCCGAATGGGGCGCGGCGGCCGAGCGGGCAACGGATTCCGCGCGAGACGCGGCAGATTCCGCGTGAGACGCGGCAGATTCCGCGTGCGCTACGAGAAGTTCCGAGTGAGCGATAGGTTCCGAGCGGGCCACTTTCGCCTGGGTTTGGCTGACGGTTGGCGGGACCGGCGCCTCGGAACCGGAGGCGTTCCGCTCGATACCGGCCGATGAGGTTGCCCGGTCGGGAAGGCGGTGCCGGCCCGGCAGCCGCGTTGACCGGCTCCCGACGTCCGCAGGCTGGGTTCGCGTCTCCGGCGTCGCCGACGCGGCGGTCGGGGTCAGCGTTCCCGGCCGCACCGCTCCTAGCCGGGTGGCGACCGGAACGGCCGCCGGAGCCGCCACGGCCCGAAGCAGCGTCGGCCGACTGCCGGGCGCTGCCAAGCCCAAGGGCAGCGAGGCGGGAATGTGGCCGATCACGCCGTCCGGAGCGGTGGATTCCGCCGGGCTGCCCGTTGCATCGGGCGCTGCCGCGGAAGCCGATGAAGGCCGGCGCCGGACCACGTCGGGCAAGGCACCGGCCGGCTCCGACCGCTCGGCGGCCCGATTGCGCAGGCCAGCGCCGGCGGCCCACCGGCCGAAGTGATCGGGTTGGCTGGCAGCCGAGCTGGTTCCGACCGATCGCGATTCAACCGGTGCGCGTTGGCCTAAACCGCTCAACGCCTGGCCTACCAGTGCCCGCCGCAACGCGGTAGCCGAGCCGGGCAGCGCTTCGGGGCCCCGCCCAGCCGCATCCCGGTGGACCGGCGCGGTGACCGGCGAACCCGGTTTCGCCGTTGAGGACGCTGCCATGCCGGCACTCGCCGGCGAGGCGGATCCGAGTGCTCGATCGACTCCCGAGCGGGTAACGCCAGCGGCAGGTGAGCCGGCGCCTGCCGGCCGGGCCACGGCGGAACCGGTGGCAACCGAACTCGCGGCGGCCGACGCGGCCGCGCGGCGCACAGCCACTCGGCTCGTGCGCTGCGCCGGAGCAGCCGAACGAGCCGGAGCGGCTAAATGAACCGGGCCAGCCGAATGAACCGGAGCAGCCGAATGCGTCGAAGTTGCCGAACGAGCCGTAGCAGCCGAATGCGTCGAAACAGCCGACTGCGTCGAGGCAGCCGGACCAACCGGTGTTGCTGAATCAGCTGGAGTTGCCGGATGGGCCGTAGCGGTCGGAGGAGCGGTATCGGCCGTCCGGTCGAGCGACGATCCCGAGCGTCGGACGGCCGGCGGGGTGCCGACTCGCGAAGGCGCCGAAGCCGCGCGGTTCGCCGGGCCGGCGGCCATCGGGCCGGCGGGCGGCGAACTCCGTGCGATCGACACGTTCTGCTGGCTGGTGGCTGCCTTCGAGCGCAGCAGTGCGGCGGTTCCCACCACCGCACGCAGGCCGTCGCCCGGTCGAGGAGCTGCCCGGCCGCCGCTTGATCCGGAAGTGGCACCTGCGCTCGCGGCTGGCGAAGGCGTTGCGTTCCCACTCCCGGCCGCGTTCCCCGGCGGTGATCCGGCCCGCGGCGCGTGCAGCCGGCGCTGCTCGTGCGAGCTGGTCATCGGGCCGGCCGCGACAACCTCCTCCATCCGCCGCACCGGAATAGCCGTCGAGACCAGGCCGCCGGCGATGGTGCCCGGCGAGCGCGGCTGGTTGTCCTCCGGCACCCTGCGAGCGGCCCGGGCCAGTCCGCGGGGCGGCAGCGTTGCCAGGTTGACCGGCGCGAAGTTATCCGGCCGAGCCGCCTGTTCGCGCCGAGCCGATTCGGCCGTTGCAGCCGGCTGAATCACCGACCGGTTCACCCGCTGCCCGTCACCGCCCGAAGCCGTCCGGTCCGACTCCGCCGCCTGGCGTGGCTCAGCCGAAGCCGCCGAAACCGCCCGTGCTGCCTCGACAGCCGCGTGGCCAGCAGTCGCCGAAGCCGTCGAAACCGCCGTTGTCCGCTGGACGGTCCGGCTGCCCGCGACGACGCTCCGGCCAGCCGGCGACTCCGCGTCCTGACCGGAGCCGGGAACCCACCAGCGGGGCGGTCGGACCTCGGCCTGGCCGACCGAGCGGACCGCGGCCGAGCCGGCAGCGGCCAGTGCGCGGCGCACCGCGACCGGACGGGCGGTGCCGGCGGCGAACCGGAGCGAGGACTCGGCGATCAAGCCCAGCGTGCTCGGCCGGGCCTCCGATGCACGCCGGCCGGGCCGGCGCAGCCGAACCGCCGCCGCCCGCCCCAGCGCGCTGCGATCGACCTCCGCCGCAGCAACGTGGTCTCCCGACTGAACAGAGCCGCTCACAGGTTCCTCGATCGGAAACCGTGGTGGGCGACCTCCAACTGCTCCTGCAGCGCCTCGTTGCTGGTCGCGCTGAATTCCGGGCCGGTCCAGCGCACGGGGTAGACGCCGTCGAACTCCCACGCCCGCAACCGGGTTCCCTCGGCATCCAGCACGGTCACCGCGCCGGTGCTGCGGGTGAGCTTGTTGCCGTTGCCGGCGAAGCCCTCACCGCTGGACTTGTTCATCCAGCTGAACAGGGCATCGCTGGAGGTGATGCCTCGCTTGAACACCAGGTGCGGCCAGGTCATCCGGCCCGGCATCTTGTGCACGAAACCGTTCTGGCCGCCCTCGTGCACCTCCTCCACGGTCATGTTGAGCGCGAGACCGGTTACCTCGGTGAAGTAACCGATCTCGACGCCGTCCACCTCGAACAGGAAGTAGGAGTTGATGGTGGGTTCGGAGAAGCCGTTAGGCATAGTCACGCACCGCCTGCCAGGCCCGCTCGTTGAAGGAAGCCACGGCGCGCACCATCCGTACTCGATCGAGGTGTTCCAGGTCCAGCAGGTCGTCCAACGGCCAGTGCAGGTGATAGGCGAGGTACGCGATCTCCTGCCAGAGCGCGTCGGCGGGGTAACGCATCATGCCGCTCACTTGCTACGTGGGATCTCCTCGACCGCGCCGCGCCGGGGCAGCGTCCGCTCGGCCGAGCCGCCGAAGTCACCGGCGAAGCTGCTGGCCAGCGCACCGGCGCCGGCCAGCGCACCCGCCCCAAACTCGGCGTCGAATGAGTCGCCGCCGTCGAAGGAAACCGGCTCAGCGTCAGCCAAAGCCGAAGCCGTGCCGGAAGCCGGAGCCACGGCCGGCCGGGACTGGCCGAGCAGCGGCGGACCCTCGGCCTGCGCCCGCAGCAGCTGCTCGTACTCCTCCTGGTTGCCGAAGTTGATCACGCCGTAGAAATCCTGCAGGAACGCCAGGTCGATGGCGAACAGGCCCTCGATCTCGTGCGTGGTGATCATCTCCAGCGAGCCGAGCTGCTCGACCACCCGGGCCAGCACCAGCACGGTCAGCCGCGGGTCGTCCGGCCCGGTGACCGTCGGATCCCGCAGCGGCTCCAGCTCGTCCCGCGCGGTGGCCAGCCGCATCCGGCCCTCCCGGTGCACCGCGCCGTGCGCGTCCACGTAGCCGCGCGGCAGCACGAACGGATAGCTGGTCTGCAGGCTCACTTGACGCGCTCGAGACGCTCGATGACCAGCGTGATCGTCTCCTTCACCGGGTCGTTCGAGTCGGTGCTGACCGCGTCGGTGCCGATCTTGCTGGGCCAGCCGTTGAAGAAGTTGAACCGGCCGACCTCGGTGAGGCCGGTGTCGAAGAAGACGATCGAGCCGTTCTTGCGGCTGCCGGCCCGGTCGGTGCCCTTGAAGCCGGACTCCCGGACCGCCTTGAACCACTTCCAGACCGGGTCGTCCCCGGCGCTCATCGGGGCCATCCGGGTGATGGACAGGTCGGGCACCTTCAGCGAGGTGCCCAGCGTCTTGACCGACTGCTTCTTGCCGTCCTTGCCGTTCTGCTGGACGGTCACCACGTCGAGTTCCATGTCCAGGCCCGAGACGCCGGACAGCAGCAGCTTTTCCCCGTCGATCTCGAGGTAAAAGTTCTGGGCGACGATCGGGTCGGTATTGATCAGGTCGTTGGGCATGATGCTCCTAGCTCTTCTGGTAAGTCAGGGAGGGACGGCGGTCAGCTGGCGATCTGCTTCTGCTGGCTGATCCGGAAGACCACGAACTCGGCCGGCTTGACCGGAGCGATGCCAACCTCGACGACCAGCTTGCCCTCGTCGATGGACTGCGGCGGGTTGGTCTCGGCGTCGCACTTGACGTAGAAGGCCTGGTCGGCGGTGGCGCCGAACAGCGCGCCGGCCGACCACAGTCCGCGCAGGAAGCCGTTCAGGGTCCGCTTGACGCCCTCCCACAGGGTCATGTCGTTCGGCTCGAAGACCGCCCACTGGGTGCCTTCCAGGATGGTGCTCTCCACCATGTTGAACAGCCGGCGCACGTTGATGTAGCGCCAGTCGCTGTCCGAGGCCAGCGTGCGCGCGCCCCAGATCCGGATTCCCCTGGTGCCGAAAGGCCGGATGCAGTTGATGCCGATCGGGTTGAGCAGCGACTGCTCGTTCTGGGTGACGGTGCGCTCCAGGTCCAGCACGCCGCGGATGGTGTCGTTGGCCGGCGCCTTCCAGACGCCCCGGGTCTCGTCGGTGCGCGCCCAGACGCCGGCGATGTGGCCGGACGGCGGGATGAACATCTCGGAGTTCCCGTTGCTGCCGATCGGGTTGTCCACCTTGATCCACGGGTAGTACAGCGCGGCGAAGGCCGAGTCGTACATCGCGGTGTCCGAGCGCCAGTCCTTGATCTGCTGCGGGGTGAAGCCGGGCGGCGCGTCCAGGATGGCCATCCGGTTGCCGTTCTGCTCGCAGTGCGAGATCAGCGCGGTCTGCACCGAGCGCCAGAGGTTGAGGTCGACCGTGCCGTCGGCACCGGTGGCCGCGGTGATCAGGTCCGGCACGATCACCATGGTCACGTCGTCGGCCACCGCGAGGCCGTTGATGCCGTTGCGGGCCGACTCCGAGCCGGCGAACTGCCGCCCGCTGACCGGCACCGGCGTCGGCGCGGCGGTCTGCAGCGGGAAGTTGCCCGGCTTGAGGATGTCGAGCTGGCCGGTCAGGTCGGCGTCCTTGTCCAGCGTGACGGTGACCTTGATCTTGGTGGAGGTCTTGTTGACCACGGTGGCCACGTTGCTGTCGCCGGAGCCGAAGCTCAGGTGCGGGAAGCTTTCCACCACCTGGCCGGCCTCGATCACCGAGAGGGTGAACGGGGACGGGTCGGTGTCGGGGGCATCCGGCGGCGGCTCCTCGGCGTCGATCCGCACGCTGAGCAGCGCATCCGGCGTGACACTCTCGATGCTGAGCGGGTTGCCGAGCGTGCGGTCGGCGGCGGCCAGTTCCAGCTTGGCCGGCTGGCCGGACGGCTCCGCGTTCGGGATTCGGCAGATGTAGGCGATGCTTCCGCCGTTGGCGAAGTAGCCGTAGACCGACAGCGGCAGCATGCAGCCCGGTGCGAAGCTGCCGTACAGCTTCTCGTACTGCGACCAGGACGTGACCAGCCGCGGCGCGACGCCGGCCGGGTCGTTGACCAGGTCGTCGTCAGGCGCCCGCTCGGTGAACCCGACGAAGGCTGCGATGGCCGTCGGTGCGGCCGACAGCACCTTCTGAGAGGAGGGGACTTCTTCGACGTAGACGCCGGGGGCGGTGTACGTAGGCACGCATCAGCTCCAGGGAGAGGAATTCGGGTTTGGCCGCCAGTGCCAAAGATCAGCCGAAGGCTAACCCCAGTGTTCGGCTTCTGTGAGGAACCACTCCGGAACGGATTTTAAGAACGTGTAACGAATCGAGTCGTCCGGTCAGCCGGCCGTGGTGCGCACCGCGCCGGGCATCGAGATGGTGATGACGCCGCCGTAGGAGCAGACGCAGGTGGACCCGGAAACCAGCGCCGGCTTGCCGCCGACGGTGGTGGTCGGCGCGTTCGGCGTCCAGGTGCCGGCGATGGCCGGCACGCACGGCATCGGGGTGAGCACGCCCAGCGCGGCGGCGGTGGCCGCCGCCACCGTCGGGTTGGCCGCGCTGGAGCACATACCGAACGGCGGGATGTTGACCAGCGGCGCCATGTCGGCGATGGCCGCGGCCGGCTTGCCCTCCACGGTCACCCGGCTGATCGGTAGCACGTTCAGGGTGGTCGGCGCCATCCCGAACGAGCATTGCAGCATCGCACCGGTGGTCACGCACATGCTTCCCATATCGAGCCTCCGGGTGAGCGGGCTACTGCTTGGAACCCTTGACCGTGGCGGTCAGCGGCTGCCCGGTGGTGGTCACGAAGCACACCACGGTGTGGTCCTTGTGCTGCTCCCAGCCACGCGCCGAGGGCAGCAGGTAGGTGAAGAAGTAAGACGAGTCGAGGTAGTCCTTGCCCACGTAGCCGGTGTAGCGCTGCGCGCAGGCCCCGTCGGCGAACGTCTTGAGCAGCGCGTCGCCGGGATAGGCCGATGCCTGGCTGCCGTCGGCGTTGGTGAACGTGACCTCGGCGTAGGACTCCTCGGTGTGCGGCTGGCTGCACGCCACGGTGCTGAGCTTGCTGAGCTCGGCCTTGATGGTGCCCGGCGGGTTGAAGCACTCGCCGGCCTTGATCTCGAACACCGAGACTCCCGACTTGCTCCCGCCGCCGCCCAGCACCCCGCAGCCGGCGGTCGCGAGCACCGCGGCGAGCGGCAGGATTGCCAGCCGGCCGGCTCTGGTCAGTGCACGCACCCGCTCGGCCCTTCCGTGCGCGCTCGGCCCTCGATGGCATGCCCGCGCTTCACGTCGGCGAGATTACTGGCCGCAGCCGTGGTTCCTCGGCGACGACGCGCCAGGTTGGTGCTTCAGGTTGGTACCTCAGGCCAGCGGGACGCCGTCGAAGCTCAGCCCCAACGCTTCGTGCAGCCGCTGCCTGCCCGGCTCGGTCAGGGCCACCGACCGTCCGGAGGTTCGGACCAGCCAGCCGCGGGCCAGCATCGTGCCGGCCAGGCTCGCCCCGAGCCGTCCGGCCAGGTGCGGGCGTCGCTCGGTCCAGTCCAGGCAGGACCGCAGCAGCGGCCGGCCGGTCCGGCGTTGCGGCTGCTCGCCGAGCTCCACCTCCAGCGCCGCGAAGACGGCGTCGGCTCGCGGACCCAGTCCGAAGCCGTCCTCGCCGAGCGTCACCGCGTGCCGGGACACCAGTGCCTCGGTGACCGCCACCCCGAGCACGCCGGCCAGGTGGTCATAGCAGGTGCGGGCCTGCCGGAGCGCCGGGTTGGCCCTGGCCGGCGGACGGTCCGGTGCTGACGGGGCGGTCGAGCGGGCGGCGTCAGGCATGCCTCATTGTGGGACGTGCACCGCGCCGCCCGCCACCCGCGCGGTTCACGTCGTACGGCTGGCTCGTTTGGCGGTGACCGCGAGGTCCAACTGGATCGGCAGCTGCGGTTTCCCGGTCGCCTGCCGGGCGCGGGCCAGGGCCTGGGTTTCGATTCGGGTCCGCAGGCCGGCGAGGTTGGCCGAGTCCTCCAGCGTGACGCCGACTACGAGCTGCGGGTCTTCGTCGTCGCCGATGAGACGTGCCTGCGCCGAGTGCACGCCGCGGTAAGAGGAGATCTCCCCGGTCACGGCCGAGGTGAGCGCGGCGTCAGACAGAAACGTCCGGCCTGGGATGTCGCCGCCGCTCCGATAGCGCAGATCGCCGGAACGGTCGGTTGTGAACAGCAGCGCGATCAGCCAGCGCAGCGCTAGCAGCACGATCACAAAGGCGACGATCGCGGCCACCGGCCAGAGCCAGTCCCCGTTGCGGCCGATGAAGGCGCCGACCCGATTATGGGTCAACGCCCCGTGTTTCGTCACCGATCCCATGAGCCCGGAGCCCGCTACCAGGCCGGCTGCGCCGGCGGCGACCAGTACCAGGGAGAGCAGGACAAGCATCGTTCGATTGGTCTTGTCGGCATGCATCAAGAGCTCCGGGTTTTCACAGTGGCCGAGACCGAGGGGACGGACTTCAAGGTCATGCTGTTCAGCCGCTCTTGCGCCGCGGTGGTGACCGGTTCGGTCAATTGCCTGGCGGCGGCGCGATCGTCCGCGCCGGCAGTTGCTGTCACGGTAACCTTGCGCCGCGAGACTTTGGTGTCGACGTTGCGGATTCCGTCCACATCGGCGACCGCCGCCTTCACCGCCGCCGCGACCCCGCGACGGGTGTAGGCGCTGTCGATGCCGGAAACCTCCTCGGTCAGCGTCAGTCGACTGACACGCTTAGGCTTCAACTCGGCGATCAGCAGGAGCAGACCGATCAGGACGAGCAGGACGCAGATGACCCGGACCGCACCTGACTGCCACGGGGTACGTCCGGCCCACTCGTAGGAGCGGTGCCAATGCACGAGGGCCGGCTTGTGGTTGATCCGGTCGGCGGTTACTTCGATGATCAGCAGAACGCCGGCGGTGATCAGGAACAGGCTGAGCAGGGCGCCGAGCAGCCGGTTGAGTTGTCGCATGGTGTCGGTCCTTGCCTGCTAGTGGACCCGGGGCGGCGGGGCGAGGTGGGTGACCAGGTCGGATACCTCGATCTGGATTTCGCCGACTCGCAGGCCGGTGAGCTCGCTTATCCGGCTGGCGACGTGCCGGCGCACCTGCGCGGCCGTATCCGGGACCGAAGCCGGCCAGCGCACGCTGATCTGCAGTTTCAGCACAACGTGGGAGCCGTCCACGTCGGCGGAGGTCTTGGGTAGCGAGTCCAGGCTGGTGTCACGGGCGCCGAGGACTCCGTCGAGTGACCTGCCCAAGATCCGCGGTGCCGCCCCGCCGGCGTCGGGGACCTCCACCACAGCGCGCGCGGCGAGCTTGGCCACGACCCGGTCGTCGATGCTGATCGCGCCCATCTCGGTGCGTCCGACCGATGGGACCGATCGGTTACTTCCGAGTTGACCGGCGCCGGTGGCCGGTTCAGCGGTTCCGTCGAGCGTCGAGGTCATCGACTATTCCGACGACCGGACACGTACTGCGAAAGGTCGATGTCGCCGTCCAGCACCTTGGCAACGACGAAGCCGATGACCGTGAAGAGGGCGACGATCAGCATGTCGCCGAAGCTGCCCAGCACGAAGGCGAGGCCGAGCAACAGTCCGACGAAGATTCCGATGGTGCTGCGTTGCATATCTACTCACATTCGAAGGAGGAGTGGTCACCGCACTCGCGGCGGCCTGTGCGGTGTCCGCCGCAGGAACCGGCTAAGACGAGATCGCCAGCTGAGACTCGGCACGAACACGACTCGCGGCGAGTTGATCAGGCGGGTGGCCTCGATGGCAGCGTCGATGGCGGCGAGGCCGGCAGCGAACTCGTCGGAGTCTCCGCCTCGGTCGGGATGATGCTCGCGGATGAATGCCCGACGCTGTCGCTGCCGCTCGTCCACGCGACCTCGCTTTCGCCCGCGGCGATCGGCGCGGGCTCCATCTCGGGTGGGTCCGTGATATCGGACACCACGATGTCGAGCTTGCGCCCCGAGACCAAGGGCAGGACCGCGGCGCGGACCTGCTGTCCGATCTGGGGCAGCGGCACCCCCCACCGGCTGCGCAACTGCACCGTCACCCGGTCCGAGGCGACTCTGACGCCGGGCACCCTGCGGCCTGGCAGGTACGACGCCACCGCGTCGAACGGTCCACCGTCGAGGTCGTCGACGTCCAAACATGACCGCACGGCGGCAGCGACGGCGTCGACATCGACGCCATCCACCTGCTGCGGAGGCGGCCTCAGCGAGGTGTCGGGCGGCTGGGTCATGACACCCGCGACGGGCTGTCCTGCTCGTCGTTGCTGGGCAGATAGACGTCATCGACGTTGACGTTGACCTCGACGACCTCCAGGCCGGTCATCCGCTCGACTGCCTGCTTGACGTTGCGCTGGATGCTCTGGCCGAGATCGGCGATGGACACGCCGTACTCGACCACAATGTCCAGGTCGATCGCGGCCTGGGTCTCGCCGACCTCGACGCCGACCCCCTGGTCGACCTTGGCCCCGGAACTGCCGGGGATGCGCTCACGCAGCGCGCCCAGCGCCCGGCCACTGGAGGTGCCCATTGCATGCACCCCGCTGATCTCCCGGCACGCGACACCGGCGATTTTGGCCACCACGCTTTGGGCGATGCTGATCTTGCCCTCGTTGGTCGTCAGGGCATCCTTACCGACGGATTCGACCGTGGATCCGTGCCGCTCTGTCGTCGATGATGAAGTCACGAATTTTCACCCCTGGCTGACATATCCGACTCGCCTGGCTGTCCGGCTTGCAGGGACGGGTCGTCATCAAGTTAGACACCGCCCAGCGCAGAAGATCGCAGCCCAGTTTGTGGGGGCGTCGATCCGGCCACGCCGGAAGGCAGTCGAGACGACGGAAACCTGCGATTGGCCGGTTCAGCCTGAGGGGGATGAGGCCACTTGTGCAATCCTGAGCCTCAGCCGGATCAGGTGCTCTTTGAGCACATCCCGAGCCGGAGGGCGGCCAGTGAAACCGGACGTTGACGACGCCTTCCTGGTAAAGCGTGCCCAAGAGGGTTACCTCGACGCCTACTCCGAACTCGTGGCCCGCCATGGCGCGCTGGCCTACCGGGTAGCGCTGCGGCTGCTCGGCAACCACTATGACGCCGAGGACGTCGCTCAGGAAGCACTGGTCGCCGCCTGGCAACAGCTGTCCCAGTTCAAAGCGGAATCCAGTTTCGCCACCTGGCTGTACCGGATCGTTACGCGTCGGACGCTGAATCGGATTACCCGCACCAAGCACACCGAACCGGTCAACCTACTTGAACAAGCCGACGATACTGATGCGGGACCGGCGCTGCTCACCGAACGCAATCACGCCATTGACGCCGTCACCCAGGCGGTGACCGCGTTGCCGCCGGCCCAACGCGTCGTTGTTGTACTGCATCACTTCGAGCACCTGTCCTACGCCGAGATCGCTCGCATCACACACAGCACGGTGCCTGCCGTTCGCAGTCATTTGCATCGAGCTAGGCGCACACTGACCACAACGTTGGAAGAGTGGAGGTGACTGTGGCTGACGCCCCCTCTTCTGCACTTGCGTGGCTGCGACAGGCTCAGCTCCCGTGTGGCGCCGATGTCGATGATCTACTCGAACAGGCGTCCGAAGGCCGAGCAGGCCAGCTGACCGAGCACCAGGAAGGCTGTGTGCATTGCCAAGCCGCGCTGCGGGAGTTCAGTCGCATCTGGGCACCGGTGCGCGCTCGGGCCGCCGAAACCATTTCGATCCCCGCAGCACTCACTTCGGCCGTGCAAGGCCAGGTTCGCAGACTAGTGACTGACGTCTGGTACACCATGCAGCTCACCGACGGTGGGCAGGTCCGCGTCGCCGCCCGGGTCGTAGCCAGCCTCGCCCGCGCCGCTGCGCGCACCGTGTCCGGCGTGCGCGTCGCGTTCGGCCGCAGCTCCACCGGACGCATCGCCGGCCAGGTTGAAAGGGCAACCCTGCGTCACCTTCACCCGCACGCCGCCATCGGGGTCCTGGGACGCACCGCCGTCCTCGATCTCGCCCTCGCCGTCGAGTACGGCCAACCCGTCCACGACATCGCCCGGGAAGTTCAGCACCGCGTCATCACCGAACTACGCGCCAAAGTCGGACTTCAGGACATCACCGTCAATGTCACCGTCAACGACGTCCTCACCTGAGCCTCCACATCGGGGATGCGCTCGCTCTCGGCCACCGCCTCGCGAATGATCGAAATGCTCTCGGCTTCTAACAGCCGCAAATGGCTCAGCACGTACCCCTCCTCAGCCTGCGTAGCTGAGCAGTCGCTCGTAGAAGGGTTGCTGGGAGTCCAGGACGCCGGTGAGCCGGGCGTCCAGCTCGGCCAGCTCGGGAGTGCCGCCCGGCCGTACGGTGGCGAAGCCGGTGGTCCGGCTGACCTCGGCATGCCACTTCTGCGACGGTCCCCACTCGGGCCGGTGGCCAGGCTGCCAGCTCAGCGCCTCCGGCCGGAACTCGATGCCCACCGCGGCGCAGAATCCGGCAACCACGCCGGCCGGGTCGGCCACCAACCGGGCCGCGTCCATCACGAAGGGGGTACGACCGGTGGCCGCCCGGACCGCCTCGAACAGCTCCAACTGGTGGCCGAAGCCGATCTGCTCGGCGCGTACCGCCGGGTTGATCCGGTAGTAGGAGGCGATGGTCTCGCGCGGTGACCGGATCAGGAAGGCGTGCACCGCGTCCCTGCCCAGAAATGCCGCATCGGCCAGCACCGCCGGATACCGCTCGTCGGTGGTGTCCTTGAAGAAGACCGGCCGATCGGCCGCCAGCGCGCGCAACTCGGCCAGCAGTTCCGGTTCGCTGGTCAGCAGTTTCTCCCCGACCTGCACGCTGCCGAACTCGGCCAGGTAGGAGAACGGTTCGTGCACCGGGTAGAAGTCGCCGCGTTCGAGCATCATCCGGAAGAACGCGGTGGACATGCAGCGCGGAGCGCTCCAGAGCGCGAGGATCGGCGCGGTCGGGCCGCCAGCGGGCATCGGTTCCCCTCCATCGGTCGGCAGATCCAGCCCGTCAGGGGCACCTCTCCGATGCTAGGAAGGCTGCTTGTCCCGAGACAGCGCGCGATGTTGAACTCTTCGGCCGCGGCCCTCATCGTGGCGTTTCGATCTGGCGAGCCGCCACGTTGAGCCGATTCGCCCGATCGCGCGCCAAGGTGGGTTGGTGAGTCAGGCGGATCCGTCAGGACGGACGACCTCACCGGGTACGGTCGTGGTCAAGTGTGGCGGAGTGGTGACCGAGCGGCCCGAACGGCTGTCCGCCGACCTGGCCGAGCTGCACCGGTCGGGCCGCCAGTTGGTGCTGGTACACGGTGGATCCAGCGACATCGACCGGATCACTCGGCAGCTCGGCCTGCCGCAGCGCCGGCTGGTCGGTCCGGGCGGGGTGTCCGGCCGCTATACCGATCCGGAGACGCTGCGGGCGGTGACGCTGGCGCTGGCCGGTGCGGTCAAGCCGCGCATGGTCCGGGCGCTGGTCGAGCAGGGGGTGCCGGCGCTGGGCCTGACCGGCCTGGACGCCGCTGTGGTGAGATCCCGCGCCAAGCCACCGTTCCGGTCGATGCTGGATGGCCGGCCGGCCATCATCCGCGACGATCGCAGCGGCCGGATCGAGTCGGTGAACGCGGCGGTGCTGCGGCAACTGCTGGCCGCGGGGTTCCTGCCGGTGCTCTCGCCGCCGGCCCTCGGCCCGGACGGTGAGTTGAACGTGGACGGCGACCGGTTGGCAGCCGCGGTGGCCGGCGCGCTCGGTGCCGAGGAACTGCTGCTGCTTTCCGACGTGGCCGGAGTGCTGGCCGATCTGGCGGATCCGGGCTCGACGCTGGCCCGCTGCCCGGTGCCGGCCAGCGGGGCGCCGCCAGTGACCGGTGGCGGCATGGGCGCCAAGCTGACCGCGGCTCGCGACGCGCTGCTGGCCGGCGTCCGGGTGCGCATCGGCAGCGGGCTGGCCGACCGGCCGGTCTCCGGTGCGCTGGCCGGTGCGGGCACCGAGGTGGTGCTGGAACCGGCGGCGGTGGTGGGTTAGGGGCCGGCTCAGCCGGGGCGAGCTGCCTCGGCCTGCCGACGACGATAGGCACGCACCTTGGCTATCGAGCCACATGACCGTCCGGCCGGGCCGACCGCGGTCATCCCGCACCAGCGCTTGCTGCCGTTGCGGGTGTGGTCGTAGAACACCCAGCGGCAGTCGGGACAGGCCTTGAGCCGCGACCAGCTGCCGTCTCCGATCGCCTGCAGCACCGCGGCCAGCACCGCGGCCGGCAGCGACCCGACCGGCTCGGCGGTCAGTGCCAGCTCCGGGCCGGCCGCGCCGTCGGTCACCGAGACGGCCACCGGCTGCCGGGCCAGTGCGTTGCGAAGCCATTCGGCTGACTCGGCGCCCTCGACCATCCGGCGCAGGCCGTTGCGCAGCTCGATCAGCGGCCGCAGCTCCGCCGCGGTGCGCGGCCGGCTGAACCCGCCGAAGTTGGCCCGCCAGCCGGCCGGATCGCGGCGCAGCCCACCCAGCAGGTCGGTCAGCTGCCTGCTGTCGTTCGGGATCAGTTCGGTGTTCAGCAGCCGGCGGACCAGCTCCAGCGCGCCCGGCGCTTCCTCGTGTTCATGCTGCGGCACAGTTCTACCATACTGCGATTGCGGATTCTTCGAGGTCTGTTACCGTCAAATACGTGAAGCCGGTTAACACCCTGTTCCGCGACGGGCGTTGGTGGCGATGGACGGCCGCGGCCGGCTGCGCCCGGTTGCCACCGGCCATGGCCACTCTGGCCTCGATCTTCGCTGGCCACCAGGTGACCGGCTCGTACGGCTTCGGGGCGCTGCTGGCTGGCTGTTACGCGGTCGGCGAGTGCCTTGGCGCGCCCTGGCGCGGCCGCGCGCTGGACGGCTGCCCACCGAACGTCCGGATGCGGCGGATGCGCCGCGCGCTGCTGGTGTCGGCGGCGCTGCTGGTGTGCCTGGCAATCGCGGTCTGGACCCGGCCGCCGGGGCTGGTGCTGGCGATACTCACCCTGCTGGCGGCGATGAGCGCCTCCGGAGTGCCGGGTGGCTACCGCGCGCTGCTCACCGAACTGATCGAGCCGGATCGGCTGCTACCGGCGTTGAGCTGGGACGCGACCCTGCTGGAGGTGGAGTGGCTGATCGGCCCGTTGCTGGTCAGCGCCGCCCTGCTCGTCGGGGAGCCGGCGACCGCCTACCTGGTGATGGCGGCCTGGGCGCTGGGCGGCGCGGTGCTGACCAGCCTGGTGCCGGCCGGATCGTCACCGCGGTCCACGGCGAACGACTGCGACGCCGGACGACGGGTGATGCCCGCTCGGCGGGCCTGGCGGCAACCGGCCGGCTGGCCCAGCTACCTGACCTCGGCGGCGCTGGGCATCGCCGAGGGCGGCTTCGTCGCTGCGCTGCCCGCAGTGCTGGTCAGCCGGCACGCCCATCCGGCCGAGGCCGGACTGTTCACCGCGCTGCTGGCGCTCGGCAGCATGGTCGGCGGCGTGCTGCTCGCCAACGTGGAGTCGCGGCTGCCCGGTGAACCGGGCGGCCAGGCGGACCTGGCGATGCTGCTGATGTGCGCCCTGCTCGCACCGGCGCTGCTGCACCTGTCCGCGCGCTGGTTGGTGCTGCCGGTGCTGGCCGGTGGGCTGTTCATCGCGCCGGTCAACGCGCTGCGCGCCAAGGCACTGGAACAGGCGCTGCCATTGCCCCTGCGCAGCGAGGGATTCTCCATCCAGTACGCGGCGAACGGAATCGGCGTGGCACTCGGCGCGGCGATGGTGGCGGCATCGGTGACCCGCAGCGCCGATCTGGCGGTGGGCCTGGTGCTCGGACTGCCCGCGCTGCTCTGCGTGGGCGCGCGGGGCATGGATCTGATGCGGCACGTGCCCGAACCGGCGCAACCGGCAAGCACGTTGGTGACTTCGGTCGATCAGTAAGCACCCGGCCGCCAATGCTGATCAGCTGGCGGCGGTGATTCAGCCGGCCGGCTGCGGCGAATTCGGTTCGGACCTCGATGCTCTACCGATTGCTGTCGGGTGTCTCATCGGCAGGCGGCGCTTCTCACCAGCCAGGTGGCCGTCACAGCGGTGTCTCATAGTCCGGCGCGGCATTGCCGTGGCGGCATTGCCTTGGCGGCGCCGCCGGTCACCATCTTCGGTCTTTGGGCCTCGTGAAGGTCGGGCGGTAGCCGTCTACTTCGGTTGAACCAGACGTTCATGTCATCCGTACGAATACCTGAACAGGTTGCCCGCAGATGCCCATGCCCCGCTGAAAGCGCCGAGGCATGGCAGAGGGAGGTTCGGTCTCATCGGACGGGCACTGGCCCGGAGGTGCCCCCTAGCCGTGTAGGTCAACCGGGCTTACTCGGCGCAGAACATCACAAGTCAGGAGAATGATATGAGGCTGAGGTCGTCAGTGGTCCGCGTCTTGTCGCTGGCGGTGGCCGCGGGGTTGAGCCCGCTGCTGCTAGCACCGGCGGCTCAGGCGCAGACAGCGCCCTGGACCGTCGTCGCCAGCCCCAACCCCTCCCCGGGCAACAACCAGCTCAACGCGGCGGCCAGCATTTCAGCCAGCGATGTCTGGGCCGTAGGGTCAGCCGAGAACTCCCTGGGCAACGACCAGTTGCTTGCCGAACACTGGGACGGCACCGCGTGGAGCACCGTGCCCACCCCCGCCATCGTGACCGGCACCCTGTCCGGGGTGACGGCCACCTCCAGCACCGATGTCTGGGCCGGCGGTAGCTTCCTGCTGTCCCGCCGTGGCAACACCGCCCAGTTCATGCACTGGAACGGCCGCAAGTGGACCATCGCGAAAAGTCCCGCCACGACGGGTGGCATTTCCGGAATGGCCGCCGTCTCCAGCAATGACGTCTGGGCCGTCGGGTCGGTTATTACCGGCTCCGTGGCCCAGACATTCACCGAACACTGGGACGGCAAGAAATGGTCAATCGTGCCCAGTCCCAACGACGGCACCGGGAACACCCACCTCACCGGTGTCACAGCCATCTCCGCCACCGACGTCTGGGCGGTCGGGGACTTTCAGATCACCACCAGCGCTGGCACCGTATTCCAGACGCTCACCGAGCACTGGAACGGCGCCGCGTGGAGCATCGTCCCCAGCCCTAGCCCCAGCGGCACCACCTCCGGATCAGAACTCCGCGGGGTCGCGGCCGTGTCCACCACCGACGTGTGGGCCGTGGGGGACAGCGGCACCGGCGCGCTGACCGAGCACTGGGATGGCACCAGCTGGACTGCCGTGCCCAGCCCCACCCCGCCCGGCGCGGTGTTCAACAGCCTGGCCGGCGCCGCCGTCGTGTCCAGCAATGATGTCTGGGCCGTGGGGGAGTCCGACAACAGCAGCGGCATCCCAGCGACCCTCATCGAGCACTGGGACGGCACCGCGTGGAGCATCGTCCCCAGCCCAGCCCCCGGCTCGGCGTCCCAGCTCAGCGGGGCGTCGGCCGACCCAGCCTCCGGCCAGGCCTGGGCCATCGGCAACTTCACCGCGGCCGGCGGCGGCGCCACCCAGACGCTCACCGAGTTCAACCCTTAAATTCACCGCGGTGCCGTTCTGCCGCCGGTAGATCATGGACGGATCAGGAGCCCGTCACAACCCGCTCGGGAAGGATCCCCTCCGCGCGCCGATAGCCGCCGGCCCGGGTCGCGCCTGTCAACGGATTTGCTTTGCTGACGCGGGTCGTGCCAGGCCCCGGCATGGCAGAGTTTGCTTGTGCCCAGACTTGAGCAGGTGCGTGCGGACCATGCCCGGGCGATTATGGCCTTTGAACGTGAGAACCGTGCGTACTTCGCTACTTCGATTTCCGACCGCGGCGAGGAGTACTTCGACCAGTTCACAGCGCGGCACCGAGAGCTGCTCGCTGAACAAGACGCAGGAGAGTGCGCCTTCTACGTGCTCGTCGAGGAGGACGGCGCGGTACTCGGCCGGTTTAATCTCTACGACATCCAGAACGGTGCTGCCAGGGTCGGTTACCGGGTCGCCCAGCGCCTCGCCGGCCGGGGTGTAGCGACCACGTCGGTACGCGAGCTCTGCGAGGTAGCGAAGAGCCTGGGAGTGGGCACCCTCACCGCCGCGACCTCGCATGACAATGTCGCTTCACAGAAGGTATTGAACAAGGCCGGGTTCGTGCCCGACGGTCCGGCGGATCCTCACGAACTCGGCGGCAAAGAGGGCCTCCGATATCGCCGCGACCTCGCCGCCACCTGACCGGTGTCGGCCACGGCCGTCAGCAGACGGCGGATCTAGCACACCGTCCCGTTAGCGGAACGCCCTCGCTCGGATCGAGCCGCTCGACGAGGCACTTCCCGTGGCAGAAGAGCGTCTGCGCCTCTTCCGGCTCGGTTGGCGGGTGGACCACGATCGTAGTGGTTCGGGCTGCCTCAAGAGGGAGAGCGCAGAAGCCCCAGACGACTGAGGGTTTCGTGGGTCCACCGGTAGTTGTTGGCGAGGGGTCGAACGCTTCTCAGCCGGTCAGCCGGGGGGCCTGCCGGTGCTGGGCCAGCAGCAACGGCAGCACCTCGGCGCGCAGCTGTTGCGGCGTGCCGAGCCGAACCCGCTCCACCGCGCCCTGGCGGTAGAACAGCTGGATGTCGGCCTCCTCGGTGGTGCCGTAGGCGCCGTGCACCTGCATGCTGGCGCTGACCAGCTGCCGGCTCAGGTCCGCGGTCATCGCCAGCGCCTGCGCCGCGTGCAGCCGGACGTCCTCGCCGTTGTCGGCCTCCCAGGCGGTGGCCCGGACCAGCCAGCGGGCCGCCTCCAGCCGGATCGCGTTGCCGGCCAGGCCGAACGCGACCGACTGGAAGCGTCCGATCGGCTGGCCGAACTGCTTGCGGTCCCGGGCACGCCGTACCGCCAGGTCCAACGCGGCCTGGCTGAGCCCCACCAGGTAGGCCGCCTGGCGCAGCCGGGCGTGTGCCAGCAGCCGCGGCCAGTCGGTGGCGAAGCCCGAGCCGGACGCTGCCACGGCGGCCGCCTGGGCCAACCACACCTGGTAGAGCTGGCCACGAGCCACGTCGTGCTGGCGCCGCATCGACACGCCGGGATGCTCCCGCGCGACCAGTGCCCAGACCGGACCGTCCGGTGAATCACCTAGCGGGCAAAGGAAATCCGCCTCCGCCGCGGCCGCCACGAACCTGCGCTGGGCGGTCACCGCATCGCCAGCCAGCGTGATCGGGCCCGGCCTGGCCGGTGAATCCAGGCCGGTCTCGCGCGGTGCCAACGCCACCGAGGCGCCCTCGGCAATCTGGTCGAGCAGCTTGCCGAACCCGGCGCCGGCGGCCAGCAGCAACTCCGACGCGGTCAGGGTGTCCAGCAGCGGTCCCTGGTAGAGCGCGCCGCCGAGCAGCTCGGCCAGCATCACCGCGCCCTGCTGGCCCAACTCCTCACCGCCGTGCCGCTCGGGCAGCAGTAACCGGCTGGCACCCAGGTCAACCAGCGCCCGCCAGATCACCTCGCCGAGTTCGGCATCATCGTCTGATGACTGGTCGGACATTCTGCGGACAGCCTGTGTCAGGTCCTCGTCGAACAGGTCGGCGAAGCGGTCCCACAGCTCGCGTTGCGCGGCGCTCAGTTCGATGCGCATCGGACAGTTCCTCCTCAGCCGAGCAGGCCGAGGCCGCTGGAGGCGACCAGTGTCAGCATGATTTCCGAGGTACCGGAGGCGATCGTCAACCCCGGGCCGTCCCGGAAGGCCGACTCGATCAGCCAGCCGGGGCGGCTCTCCTCGTCGGTGGCGGCCAGCAGCGCGCCGGGGCCGCACACCTCAGGGCTCAGCTCGGCGATTGCCTTGGCGGTCTCGGTGGTGTGCCATTTCGCCATCCCGCACAGCACGTCGTCGGCGAGATTGCCCTCGGCCACCTTTCCCAACGCCCGCCAGGACAGCAGCTGGCCGGCTCGCACCTGGGCGTCCAGCTCGACCAGTTGCTCGCCGTAGCCGCCGTCGGTGATCGCATCGTCCCGGTCGGCCTCGTCCAGCACCGCATCGAACAATCGCCTGGCCTTGGCCTCGAACTCGATGCCCGTCCGCTCCAGATACAGCAGGTCGTGCAGCACCTGCCAGCCGTTGTCCACCTCGCCGAGCACGTCGTCCGGCGTCATCCGGATGCCGGAGAGCACGACCTGGTTGTACCGCTCATCGCTCATGCTCCACAGCGGATCCACCCGAACCCCCGGCGTGCGCATCGGCACGATAAAGACGGTCAGCCCGTGGAACCGCACCGCCGACTCGGTGGTGCGCACCGCGCAGAGCGCCAGGTCGGCCAGCTGCGACTTGAGGTTGTAGACCTTGCGGCCGTACAGCGCCCAACCGTCACCGTCCGGCTCGGCGCGGGCGGTGATGGCGGCCAGGTCCGAGCCGATCTCCGGCTCGCTGAGCAGGACGCAGCCAGCGCTCTCGCCGGCGGCCAGCCGCGGCAACCACTGCTGGCGCTGGGCCGGCGTGCCGAGCAGCTGGATGGCCAGGCCGACGATGTCGATGGACAGCGTGTGCACCACGTCCGGAATGCCGTGCCGGATCAGCTGCTCGGTGACGATCGCCTTCTGCACGATGCTGCCGCCCATCCCGCCGTGCTCGACCGCCCAGTTCGGGGCGAGCCAGCGGCGCTCGCCGAGCCGGCGGTACACCTCGAGCAAGCCGGGTTCGTCGTCATGCGGCAGCCGGCGCGCCCGGGCGACCTCGGCGCGTACCGATTCCTCGCACAGCAGCCGGCAGACGGCATGCTCGAATTCCTGCTCCTCGGCAGTCAGCCGCAGCTCCATCCCGCTTCCTTCCTACTGGTTCCGGATCGGGCCAGACTGCTCGAGCAGCTCGTTCAGCACCGCCGCGCAGGCGGACAGGTGCGGCGGTTGCAGCATCGTGTAGTGGCTGCCGGTGACCGGGTGCTCGCGCAGGCCGGCGATCCCGTACGGCTTCCATTCCGCGATCGGATCGGCCGGGCTGTCATCGGCCACCAGTAGGTCGATCGGCACGTCAACCGGTTGCGGCCGGTGCCGCAGGAACGAGCCGGCCAGCGCGGCGAACACCTCGAAGCGATCGCGCATCTGCGAGCGCAGCGCGGCATCGGTGAGGCCGGCCCGCTCGAGCCGATCCAGCATCAGCGACACCGGGTCGGCGTCCGGCGCCGCTGGATCAGCATCCGCCGCCAGCGGGTCGGTGTCCGATGCCACCGGCTGGTCGGCTGGCGGCAACGGGCCGCTACCGCGCAGGCCGGCCAGGTCGTGCGCGAACCAGTCGAGCAGCTCGGCCAGCTCCGGCGGCTCGTCCGGCTCGGCCGGGACCGAGTCGAACAGCGCGAGCAGTGCCACCTGCTCACCGGCCGACCGCAGCAGCGTCGCGACCTGTTGCGCGATCACGCCGCCCACCGACCAGCCGGCCAACCGGTACGGTCCGGCCGGTTGGACCGTACGTGCCATGGCCAGATACTCGGCGGCCAGCTCCTCGATGCTGCCCGCCGGCCGCCCAGAGCCCGACAATCCGGCCGCCTCAAAGGCATAGACCGGCTGCTCGGCGTCGAGCTCCTGTACCAGCGGCAGGTACGGCGCCGCCGAGCCGCCGATGGCGTGCACCAGGAACAGCGGCGGCCTGCCGTCGCCGGTGCGCAGCGGCACCAGCTGCGGGCCGTCCGGCGCGGCACCGGTCACCGGCTCCGCCGCTCGGCCCAGCCGCTCGTCCACCAGTGCCGCGACCGCCTCCAGGGTGGGCGAGAGGTAGAGGTGGCGCAGCTCCAGTTCGACCCCGAACCGGTTGCGCACGTCGCCGATCAGCCGCATCAGGCCCAGTGAGCTTCCGCCGTCGGCGAAGAAGTTGTGGTGGGTGGTGATGTGGGTGGTGGGGATGTTGAGGATGTCGGCCCAGATGGTGGCCAGGGTGTGTTGGGTGGTGGTGGTGGGGGGTTGGTGGGTGGTGGGGGTGCTGGGTTGGGGGAGTTGGGTGCGGTCGAGTTTGCCGTTGGGGGTGAGGGGGAGTTGGGGGAGGTGGTGGTAGGTGGTGGGGATCATGTGCAGGGGTAGGTGGTGGGCGAGGTGGGTGCGGATTTGGGTGTCGGTGGGGGTGGGGTGGCCGGGGGTGGTGGTGAGGTAGGCGCTGAGGTAGGGCGGTTGGTCGGGTGGGGTGGTGAGTTGGACGCTGGCGTGGTTGATGGCGGGGTGTTGGGTGAGGGTGTTTTCGATTTCGCCGGGTTCGATGCGTTGGCCGTGGAGTTTGATTTGGTGGTCGGTGCGGCCGAGGTAGTGCAGGGTGCCGTCGGGTTGCCATTGGGCTAGGTCGCCGGTGGCGTAGAGCCGGTCGCCGGGTGGGCCGTAGGGGTTGGGGGTGAATTTCTCGGCGGTCAGGGCGGGGCGGTGGGCGTAGTGGCTGGCTAGGCCGATGCCGGCGAGGTGGAGGTGGCCGGGGATGCCGATCGGGCTGGGTTGTCCGGTGTGGGGGTCGAGTAGGTAGGTGCGCATGTTGGCGATGGGTCGTCCGATGCTGACGGTGGGTCCGTCGGAGGTGGTGCAGGTGGTGGCGGTGACGTCGATGGCGGCTTCGGTGGGGCCGTAGAGGTTGTGCAGGTGGGTGTGGGGGTAGCGGTGCAGGGTGCTGTCGCGGGTGTCGGCCGGCAGCGCTTCGCCGGAGCAGAACAGGTGGCGCAGGGCGGGTAGTGCGGTGTCGGTGGTGGTGAGGAAGGCGCGTAGTACTGAGGGCACGAAGTGGGCGATGCTGATCTGGTGGCGGTGCAGGAAGTCGGCCAGGTAGGGCAGGTCGCGGTGGCCGGTGTGGCTGGGTAGTGCCAGTCGGGCGCCGGTGAGCAGGGGCCAGCAGAATTCCCAGACCGAGACGTCGAAGGTGGCGGGGGTTTTCTGGATCACCCGGTCGGCCGGGCCGATCGGGTAGCTCGTGTGCATCCAGGCCAGCCGGTTGGCCAGCCCGGCGTGGGTGTTGATGACGGCCTTGGGTTGGCCGGTGGAGCCGGAGGTGTAGATCAGGTAGGCCGGATCGCTGCCCCGCACGCCCGCGGCCAACCCCGCCAAACCCACCACCCCGTCGCCGGCGGAGTTGTCAAAGCCGTCCTCGTCACCGGCCATCTCATCCGGTGGTTCGTCGCCGTCCGGGTCGTGGCCGGGTGGGTGTAGCGGGAGTCGGGTCAGCCCGGCGGGCACCGGCAGGTCCAGGTCGGGCTCGGCCAGCAGCAGCACCGGTTCGGCGTCGGCGAGTTGGAAGCCGAGCCGGGCCGCGGGCTGGTCGGGGTCCAGCGGCAGGAACGCCGCGCCGGCGGCCAGGATCGCGTGCAGGCCGATCACCTGCTGCGCCGAGCGGCGGGCGCACAGGGCCACCACCCGACCCCGGCCGGCGCCGTGCCCGCGCAGCCGGCCGGCCAGCGTGCTCACCGCCCGGCCGAACTCGGCGTAGGACAGCTGCCCACCATCCCAGTCCAACGCGCACAGCCCGGCATGCGCGGCCACCGCCTCGGCCAGCAGCCCCGGCACCAACCCACCCGGCCAGGCCAACCCACCAGCCGGCACCGCACCGGCAGCGAAACGGCCCAACAACAACTCCCGCTCCCCAGCCCCCACCACCTCCAGCCCATCCACCCGCCGAGCCAACCCACCCCGGCCCACCAACAACCCCAACACCACCCCGAAATGCTCCACCAACCGCCCAACCCGACCCACCCCACACAACTCCGACGCATACTCGACGTTCACCGAGAGCGAGTTGTCCGGAGCCTGGGCGACCTGCACGGAGAGGTCGAAGCGGGCGCCGACACTGGGCGTCGGCAAGCTTTCCGCCTGCGTCTCACCCAGTTGGAAGTCACCGCCCAGCGCCGCGGGCAGCAGCGAGAAGGAGGTTTGGAAGAGGGGGTTGGTGCCGGGTTGGCGGGGTGGTTGCAGGGCATCGACGACCCGGGTGAAGGGCACGTCCTGATGCTGCAGGGCACCCAGCACGGTGTCCTGGCAGCGGGCGATCAACTCCGCCACCGTCGGATTGCCGGCCAGGTCCAGCCGCAACACCACGGTGTTGGCGAAGAACCCCACCAGCGGCTCCACCTCCGACCGGGTCCGACCCGAGAACACCGAACCCAACGCCACATCCGACTGCCCGCAATAGCGCCCCACCACCACCCCGAACGCCGCCAACAACACACTGAACAGCGACACCCGCAGCTCACCGGCCAGCCGTACTGCCTGCTCCCCCAGCTCGGGTGGCAGGTTGAACTCCACCGAGGTCCCGGCGCCGGTGGGGTTGGCGGGGCGGGGGTGGTCGGTGGGCATGGCCAGGGTGGGTAGGTCGGTGAGTTGGTGGCGCCAGTAGTCCAGTCCGGTGTTCCAGCGGTGGGTCTGCGCGCGTTCCCAGGCGGCGTAGTCGGCCGGTTGGACCGGCAGCGGGTCCAACCCGCAGGCATCGTCACCAGGCTGGGTGCGGGCGTGTTGGTAGGCCTGGGCCAGGTCGGTGAGCAGGATGCCGACCGACCAGCCGTCGGTGATGATGTGGTGGCAGTTGAGCAGCAGTACGTGATCCTCGGCCCCGAGCCGGCCCAGCCAGCAGCGGAAGCCGCCCTGCCCGCGCAGGTCGAACGGGCGCAGCACCTCGGCTTGCACCAGTTCCTGCCAGCCGGTCTCGGGCAGCTCGGCCACCGACAGCGGCTGCTCGGGGACCGGGTCGATGATCTGAAACGGCTCACCGTCGCGGCTGTCGAACCGGGTCCGCAAACCTTCATGGCGGGCGATCACCGCCCGCACCGCGGCGGTCAGCGCGGTGATCTCCAGCCGGCCGCGTAGCCGCAGCAGCACCGGCAGGTGATAGGTCGGCGAGCCCGGATCCAACTGATACAGAAACCACAACCCCGCCTGCTGCCCCGACAACGGCAACCGCCCCGACCGCGCCACCGGCACCACCCGATCACGCCCCACCAAACCCGCCCGACGCTGCCGTAACCGCAACTCGATCAGCGCCCTGCGCTTATCGAGCGCCGCGTTCGTCCCGGCCGAACCGTTGCCGGTCGGGCTGTCGCCGGCTTGCCGATCCGATGGCTCCATCACTCGGCCCCGTCCTCGGCGCGCTCGGCCAGCAGCCGGTCGATCTCCTCCTCCGAGAGCCCGGCCACGCTCTGCTCCAGCTCGGCGAGCTCGTCCTCTGCCATGCCGGCGCGCATCGCGTCGTCCACCAGCTCGGCCAGTTCACCGAGCACCGGATGGGTGAACAACCGCGCGGGATCGATGTCCAGGTAGAAGGTGTCCCGGATCCGCGAGACCAGCTGCGTGATGCGCAGCGAACTGCCGCCCAGTTCGAAGAAGTTGTGGTGGGTGGTGATGTGGGTGGTGGGGATGTTGAGGAGGTCGGCCCAGATGGTGGCGAGGGTGTGTTGGGTGGTGGTGGTGGGGGGTTGGTGGGTGGTGGGGGTGCTGGGTTGGGGGAGTTGGGTGCGGTCGAGTTTGCCGTTGGGGGTGAGGGGGAGTTGGGGGAGGTGGTGGTAGGTGGTGGGGATCATGTGCAGGGGTAGGTGGTGGGCGAGGTGGGTGCGGATTTGGGTGTCGGTGGGGGTGGGGTGGCCGGGGGTGGTGGTGAGGTAGGCGGTGAGGTAGGGTGGTTGGTCGGGTGGGGTGGTGAGTTGGACGCTGGCGTGGTTGATGGCGGGGTGTTGGGTGAGGGCGTTTTCGATTTCGCCGGGTTCGATGCGTTGGCCGTGGAGTTTGATTTGGTGGTCGGTGCGGCCGAGGTAGTGCAGGGTGCCGTCGGGTTGCCATTGGGCGAGGTCGCCGGTGGCGTAGAGCCGGTCGCCGGGTGGGCCGTAGGGGTTGGGGGGGAATTTCTCGGCGGTCAGGGCGGGGCGGTGGGCGTAGTGGCTGGCTAGGCCGATGCCGGCGAGGTGGAGGTGGCCGGGGATGCCGATCGGGCCGGGTTGTCCGGTGTGGGGGTCGAGTAGGTAGGTGCGCATGTTGGCGATGGGTCGTCCGATGCTGACGGTGGGTCCGTCGGAGGTGGTGCAGGTGGTGGCGGTGACGTCGATGGCGGCTTCGGTGGGGCCGTAGAGGTTGTGCAGGTGGGTGTGGGGGTAGCGGTGCAGGGTGCTGTCGCGGGTGTCGGCCGGCAGCGCTTCGCCGGAGCAGAACAGGTGGCGCAGGGCGGGTAGTGCGGTGTCGGTGGTGGTGAGGAAGGCGCGTAGTACTGAGGGCACGAAGTGGGCGATGCTGATCTGGTGGCGGTGCAGGAAGTCGGCCAGGTAGGGCAGGTCGCGGTGGCCGGTGTGGCTGGGTAGTGCCAGTCGGGCGCCGGTGAGCAGGGGCCAGCAGAATTCCCAGACCGAGACGTCGAAGGTGGCGGGGGTTTTCTGGATCACCCGGTCGGCCGGGCCGATCGGGTAGCTCGTGTGCATCCAGGCCAGCCGGTTGGCCAGCCCGGCGTGGGTGTTGATGACGGCTTTGGGTTGGCCGGTGGAGCCGGAGGTGTAGATCAGGTAGGCCGGATCGCTGCCCCGCACGCCCGCGGCCAACCCCGCCAAACCAGCCACGTCTTCATCCGGTGGTTCGTCGCCGTCCGGGTCGTGGCCGGGTGGGTGTAGCGGGAGTCGGGTCAGCCCGGCGGGCACCGGCAGGTCCAGGTCGGGCTCGGCCAGCAGCAGCACCGGTTCGGCGTCGGCGAGTTGGAAGCCGAGCCGGGCCGCGGGCTGGTCGGGGTCCAGCGGCAGGAACGCCGCGCCGGCGGCCAGGATCGCGTGCAGGCCGATCACCTGCTGCGCCGAGCGGCGGGCGCACAGGGCCACCACCCGACCCCGGCCGGCGCCGTGCCCGCGCAGCCGGCCGGCCAGCGTGCTCACCGCCCGGCCGAACTCGGCGTAGGACAGCTGCCCACCATCCCAGTCCAACGCGCACAGCCCGGCATGCGCGGCCACCGCCTCGGCCAGCAGCCCCGGCACCAACCCACCCGGCCAGGCCAACCCACCAGCCGGCACCGCACCGGCAGCGAAACGGCCCAACAACAACTCCCGCTCCCCAGCCCCCACCACCTCCAGCCCATCCACCCGCCGAGCCAACCCACCCCGGCCCACCAACAACCCCAACACCACCCCGAAATGCTCCATCAACCGCCCAACCCGACCCACCCCACACAACTCCGACGCATACTCGACCCAGACCTCCAGGTCGTCGCCCACCTCGGTCACCTCGAACCGCAGGTCGAACCGGGCCCGGCCGGCGAAGCTGTCCAGGGGCTCGACGTCGAGTTCCGGCAGGGTCAGCCGGCCGCCGGCCACCTGCGGCGGTACCAGGGAGAAGGAGGTTTGGAAGAGGGGGTTGGTGCCGGGTTGGCGGGGTGGTTGCAGGGCATCGACGACCCGGGTGAAGGGCACGTCCTGATGCTGCAGGGCACCCAGCACGGTGTCCTGGCAGCGGGCGATCAACTCCGCCACCGTCGGATTCCCGGCCAGGTCCAGCCGCAACACCACGGTGTTGGCGAAGAACCCCACCAGCGGCTCCACCTCCGACCGGGTCCGACCCGAGAACACCGAACCCAACGCCACATCCGACTGCCCGCAATAGCGCCCCACCACCACCCCGAACGCCGCCAACAACACACTGAACAGCGAGACGTTCAACCGCTTGGCCAACTTCCGGGCCTCGGCGCCGATACCTGCCGGCAGCGTCACGGCCAGGCCGGCGCCGGCGCCGGTGGGGTTGGCGGGGCGGGGGTGGTCGGTGGGCATGGCCAGGGTGGGTAGGTCGGTGAGTTGGTGGCGCCAGTAGTCCAGTCCGGTGTTCCAGCGGTGGGCCTGCGCGCGTTCCCAGGCGGCGTAGTCGGCCGGTTGGACCGACAGCGGGTCCAGCCCGCAGGCATCGTCGAGGGAGTCGCTGGTGCGGGCGTGTTGGTAGGCCTGGGCCAGGTCGGTGAGCAGGATGCCGACCGACCAGCCGTCGGTGATGATGTGGTGGCAGTTGAGCAGCAGTACGTGATCCTCGGTCCCGAGCCGGCCCAGCCAGCAGCGGAAGCCGCCCTGCCCGCGCAGGTCGAACGGGCGCAGCACCTCGGCCTGCACCAGGTCCTGCCAGCCGGTCTCGGGCAGTTCGGCCACGCTTAGCGGCTGCTCGGGGACCGGGTCGATGATCTGAAACGGCTCACCGTCGCGGCTGTCGAACCGGGTCCGCAGCCCTTCATGGCGGGCGATCACCGCCCGCACCGCGGCGGTCAGCGCGGTGATCTCCAGCCGGCCGCGTAGCCGCAGCAGCACCGGCAGGTGATAGGTCGGCGAGCCCGGATCCAACTGATACAGAAACCACAACCCCGCCTGCTGCCCCGACAACGGCAACCGCCCCGACCGCGCCACCGGCACCACCCGATCACGCCCCACCAAACCCGCCCGACGCTGCCAGAGCTGCTGCTCCAGCAGCGCGCGGCGTTTGTCCTCGCCGGCAGCGGATTCGCCGGCAGGTCGAGCCGGCTCGGTCACGATCCCGACCCCTCGGCCAGCATCCGGTCGATCTCCTCCTCGGACAGCCCGGCGATCTCGGCCTCCAGCGCGGACAGATCCTCATCACCCACCTCGGCCCGCACCGTGGCCTCCATCAACGAGGCCAGCTGGTGCAGCACCGGATGGGTGAACAACTGCCGCGGGTCGAGGTCGAGGTAGAAGGTGTCCCGGATCCGCGAGATCAACTGGGTCGCCTGCAGCGAGCTGCCGCCGAGTTCGAAGAAGCTGTCCTGCTGGCTGATCCGGTCCACCTCGATGCCCAGCACGCCGGCCCAGACGGTGGCCAGCCGCCGCTCGGTGTGGTTGGCCGGCGGCGTGCGAGGCTGGTCACCGACCGGCGCCGGTTCCGGCAGCCGGCCCAGGTCCAGCTTCCCGCTGGCGTTCAGCGGCAACGCCTCAAGCTCGGTGAAGGTGCTTGGGATCATGTGCAGCGGCAGGTGCTCGGCCAGGTGGAGGCGCAGCTCGGCCTCCTCGATCGGGTCCCCGTCGGCCGGCACCAGGTAGGCATCCAGTCGCGGGCCGCCGGCCGCGGCCGAGTTGACCACGACAGCCGCCTGCCGGATCGCGGAGAAGCTGGCCAGCGCGTGCTCGATCTCGCCGAGTTCGATCCGCAGGCCACGGATCTTGACCTGCCGGTCGGCCCGGCCGACGAACTGCAGCACCCCGTCCGGCTGCCAGCACACGATGTCGCCGGTCGCGTACATCCGCTCGCCGGGAGCGCCGAACGGGCAGGGCACGAACCGTTCGGCGGTGAGCCCGGGCCGCCCGGCGTAGCCGCGGGCCAGCCCGGCGCCGGCGACGAACAGCTCGCCCGGCACGCCGATCGGTGCCAGCTGGCCGAACCGGTCCAGCACGTAGGCGCGGTAGTTGGCCATCGCCCGGCCGATCGGCGGCGCGCTGGCCAGCGGCGTCGGCGGGCAGGCGTAGTCGATGCAGGCCACGGTGGCCTCGGTCGGACCGTAGCCGTTGTGGAACTCCCGCTGCGGGCTTCGCCACCGGTTCACCAGCTCGGCCGGGAACGCCTCCAACCCGACGAACAAGGCCCGCAGGTCGGGCAGCGCCGCCGGATCCAGCAGGCCGAGCACCGCTGGCGGGATGTCGGCCAGAGTGATCCGCTGCACCCGCAGCAGCTCGGCCAGCTCATCGGTGTCGTGCAGCACCGAACGCGGTGCGCCGACCACGCTCGCGCCGTGCGCCAGCGCGCCGTAGATGTCGAAGATGCTCACGTCGAAGGACGGATTGGCGAACTGCAGCAGCCGGTCCCGCGGCGTGATGCCGAACAGCTGCTGCACCGCGCCGAGGAAGTTGACCACCGCCCGGTGCGGGATCTGCACGCCCTTGGGGGTTCCGGTGGAGCCGGAGGTGTAGATGACGTAGGCGAGGTGTTCCGGCAGCGCGGAGCAGGCCGGCGGGGTATCGGGCAGCTGGCTCAGCCGGTGCCGCAGCCCGGCGTCGTCCAGCTCGATCCGGGAGACCACCTCGGCCGGCAGCATGCCAGCCAACGCGGAGTCGGTGATCACCGCCGTCACGCCGGCATCGGCGATCTGGAACGCGATCCGCTTGGCCGGCTGGCCGGGATCCAGCGGCAGCCAGGCGCCGCCGGCCTTGAGCACGGCCAGCTGGGCCATCGGCAGCCGCGCGTCCCGGTCGAGCAGGATGCCCACCACCTGGTCAGGCACCACCTGATGCTCGTCCTGCAACAGCCGCGCCAGCTGGTTCGCCTGCCGGTCGAGTTCGGCATAGCTCAGCTCGACGTAGGGGTAGACCAGCGCCGGCCGGTCCGGGTACCGCTCGGCCGAGGCCTCGACCAGCTCGTGCAGCAGCGTCGATTCGGTGCCGAAGCTGACCGGAGCCGGGTTCCACTCCTGCAGCAGGAACGCGCGCTCCCCGGCGGGGATGATCTCCAACTCGCTCAGCCGGCGGTCCGGATCTGCGGTCAGGGCGTCCAGCACCGCCTGGAAGTGCTCGACCAGCCGCTCGATCCGGGACCGGTCGAACAGCTCGGTGGAGTACTCCACCCAGACGGTGGCGACGCCGTCCGGCTCGGTGGTGACCTGGAAGGCCAGGTCGAAGCGCGAAGTGCCCAACTGCAGCGGCACGTTCTGTGCGGCCAGGTCGCCGAAGCCGAACCCGCCGGTGATCTCGCCGGTGAGCAGGGTGAAACTCACCTGGAACAGCGGATTGCGGCCGGGCACCCGGGCCGGCTTGAGCTCCTCGACCACGGTGCCGAACGGCACGTCCTGATTGCCGAGCGCGCCGAGCACCACCTGGCCACACCGTCGGACCAGTTCCCGCCCGGTCGGGTCGCCGGACAGGTCGGTGCGCAGCACCAGGGTGTTGGCGAAGAAGCCCACCATGGGCTCGAGCTCGGTACGGGTACGGCCGGAGAACACCGAGCCCACCGCGATGTCGTCCTGGCCGGTGTACCGGCTGAGCACGGTGTCGAACGCCGCGGTCAGCACGGCCAGCAACGACGTCCGCTCGGCGCCGGCCAGCTCGCTTGCCGCGTCCAGGACGCCGGCCGGCAACTTGACGTCGTAGCTGCTGCCACGCCAGGTCGGCACCGCCGGCCGCGGCCGGTCGGCGGGGAATTCCACCGCCGGGACGTCGGCCAGCTGCCGCCGCCAGTACTCGATCTGGCGCGCCGCGGCGTCCGAGCCGAGCCGCCGCTGCTGCCAGGCGGCGAAGTCGGCCGGCTGGACGGCCAGCGCCGGCAGGCTGTCGGAGCGGCCGGCGTACAGCGCGGCCAGTTCCCGCAGGATCACGCCGACCGACCAGCCGTCGGTCACGATGTGGTGCACGGTCAGCACCAGCAGGTGATCCTGCTCGTCCAGCCGGATCAGCCGGCAGCGCAGCAGCGGGCCGCGCTCCAGGTCGAAGGGCTCGCGGATCTCGGTCTGGGCCAGTTCCAGCGCCGCGGCCAGCCGTTCGTCGGCAGGCAGGTCGGCCACGTCGGCGAACCGGACCCGGTTGTCGGCCATCGGGTCGACCACCTGGTAGGGCACCCCGCGCTCGGCGCCGAACCGGGTGCGCAGGCTCTCGTGCCGGCCGGTCAGCTCCGACAGCGCGACCTGCAACGCCTCCGGATCCAGCCGGCCCCGCAGCCGCAGCGCGGTCGGGACGTTGTAGGCCGGCACCTCCGGCGCCAGCTGGTGCAGGAACCACAGGTAGCGCTGCTGCTCGGCCACCGGCAGCAGGCCGACCCGCGGAATCGGCTCGATCCGGTCCTGGACCGCCTGTCGCTGCCGTTGCCGCTGCTTCCAGTCCAGCACCGCGCGCCGGGCGTCGGAGACGGTGGTCTTGTCGCCGGCCTCAGCTGTCATCGCTGCTTACCTCCCAGGCCTCGGTGCCGTCGTCGGTCAGGGCAGCCTCGATGCTGGCTGCCAGTTCGGCCACGCTGCCGCCTGCGAAGATGTCGGCGAGTTCGATGTCGACGCCGAAGCTGTTCTCGATCCGGGTACGCAGCCGGACCGCCTGGATCGAGGTTCCGCCCACCTCGAAGAAGCTCTGGTCGTAGCTGTACTGGCCGGCCGGGACGTCGAATACCTCGCTCCAGATGGAGGCCAGCTCGTCGCAGAGCAGGCCGGTGCCGTCGTCGGGCAGCTCGGCCCAGCCGTCCGGCTCGGGTTCGGCCGCCACCCTGGCCGCTCCCTCGGCCGGCCTGACCTGGACCGGCTTGGCCAACTCGCACTGCTGCTGCAGTTCGCCCACGGTCAGCCCGGCCAGGCCGGTCGCCGGCAGCATCCGGGTGAGCAGCTCGCGGTAGTCAACGGCCAGCCGGTGCACCGTCGACTCCTCGAACAGCGCGCCGGCGTACTCCACCTGCATGTCGAACTGGCCGTCGGGCAACTGCGTCACTTGGAAGGTGATGTCGAACCGGGAACCGCGCGGCAGCACCGTGAACTGCTCGGCGGCCATCCCGTCGATGGCCACCGGAGCCACCTGGACCCGATCCCGGGCCAGGGTGAAGCAGATCTGGAACAGCGGATTCGCGCCGGGCACCCGCTCCGGCTGCACCGCGTTCACCACCTCGGTGAACGGCACGTCCTGCATCCGCTGGGCGTCCAGCAGCACCTCGTGGCAGTGCTCGATCACCGAGCTGACCGGCTGCTCGTCGGCCAGCCGCACCCGCAGCACCGCGGTGTTGGCGAAGAAGCCGATCAGCTGCTCCATCTCGGTGCGCACCCGCCCGGAGAACACCGAACCGATCGCTAGGTCGTGCTGGTCGCAACGCTGCCGCAGCAGGATGGCGAAGCCGGCGAGCAGCACCGCGAACGGCATCTTGCCGGACGCTGCCGCCTCGGCGTCGGCCCGCTCGATCAGCTCGCTCGGCAGCGGCACCGAGACGGTACGTCCGGCGAAGCTCGGCTGCACCGGTCGCGGCCGGTCGGTCGGGAACCGCAGCTGTGGCATGCCGGCCAGCTGGTTGCGCCAGAACTCCAGCCGCTGCCGGCCCTGCTCGCCGTTCAGCCGCTGTCGCTGCCAGGTGTAGACGTCGATCGGCTGGACGGCCAGCTCCGGCAGTTGTGCCGGTCGGCCGGTCCGCGCGGCGTTGTACAGCTCGCTGAGGTCGCGGGTCAGGATCGGCATCGACCAGCCGTCGCCGACGATGTGGTGCATCAGCAGTTCGAGCAGGTGGTCCTGCTCACCCAGCCGGGCCAGCCAGAATCCGCAGCAGCGGAGCGTGCCGCAGGCTGATCACCTGCTCGGCGTGCTCGACCGCCAGCCGCATGCCGCGATCCAGCCGGATCGGCTCCGGCAGGCCGGTCAGGTCAACCTGTTCGATCGCCACCGCGCCCGGCGGTGGCGCGACCACCAACCGGGGCACTCCGTCCACCGCGACGAAGGCGGTGCGCAGGCTCTCGTGCCGGGCGGTCAGCTCCGTCGCGGCGGCGCGCAGCAGCTCGACGTCGAGCGGGCCGGTGAGCCGCATCGCGACCACCATCTGGTAGTTGGTCTCGTCCGGCCGCAGCTCGGACGTCAGCCACAGCCCCTCCTGCTGGATGGCCAGCGGGGCGGTGGCCTCTCGGGGCACCACCTCGATGTGGTCCTGGTCGGCCTTGGCCAGCCGCCGGCGTCGCAGCAGCTCCTCCAGCAGCTCGGCACGCTTGCGATCGATCGCGGTTTCCTCCGTGGTGGTCACGCCCGGGCTCCCTGCGGCTGGGCGGATTCGGCCTGCCGGTCGGCCACCGCCCGCTCCAGGTCGGCCGCCAACTCGGCCAGCAGCGCCGGCGGCGCGTTGAGGAAGGAGTAGTGCGAGCCCGGCAGCACGACCTGCCGGAACCGGCCCGGCTCGGCACAGTCGACCCAGCCGGCCATCAGCTCCGGCGCCACCTCCTGGTCATCCCGCCAGCTCAACGCGGTGATCAGGCTGGGTACCCGCACCGCCTCCGGCAGCCGGTAGGCCTTGTTGGCCGCCACGTCGGAGACCAGCACCTGCAGGCCGAGCTCGATCAGGTCCGGATGCGGGGTGCCGCCCATGGCCAGCACCAGCTTCTCCAGCTCCACCGCCAGCTCCGGCTCGGACATGGACAGGAACCGGCCGTACGGCCCCTGGTGCGGGGCGACCTGCGAGGACATGAACAGCACGGCCGGCGTGGGCAGGCCGGCCTCGATCAGCCGCAGCGTGGTGGCGAAGCCGGGCAGCGCACCGCCGCAGTGGCCGAAGAAGGCGAACGGCCGGTCCAGGTAGGGCGCCAGCTGTTCGATCAGCTGCTCGGCCAGCGCGTCGTAGTCGCCGTAGTGCGGTTCGCGCAGCCGGTTCTCCCGACCGGGCGGCTGCATCAGGCAGATCTCGGCCGGCCCGATGGTCTCCGGCCAGCTGGTGTACATCGAGGCGCCGACGCCGGAGTAGGGGAAGCAGAACAACCGCGCCGCGGCGTCCTCGCTCGGCCGGCGCAGCAGCCAGCGGCCCTGCTTGGGCTTGGCCGGGCCACCGGCACGCGGCCCGGCGGCCCGAACGGTGCGGACCGGCGGCCGCTCGCCCGGCGTTGGGAGCCGCACCGTCAGCCCATGGCCGCGCGCAGGCTGCGCGGGCGCATGTCGGTCCAGATCTCGCCGATGTGCGCCAGGCAGTCGCTCTTGGCGCCGGTGGTGCCCTCGGCCTGCCAACCGGCCGGCAGGTCACGCTCGGCCGGCCAGATCGAGTACTGCTCCTCGTCGTTGAAGACCACCCGGTAAATCCGGTCGGGCGCGTCCGAGTCCGCCACAGTCAACCCCTATTCCGTGCGAGATTTCGGCGAAAAGTGCCTTTTCGAGCCTGACTGTATGAGCGAATCGGGCGTACTACATCAGCCCGCACGTCTACTGGGTTGGCGACCTGTGTCCAAGCCGTCGAGCGGCGGCGGCTACCGCTGCCAACGGGGCGGCTACCGCCGGGTCAACGCGGCGTTGACGCCCAGGGTGAACGGATCGGTGCGCAGCCACAGCGCGCCGGCCGAGCCCAGCAGTTCGCCGTCGGCGGTGTACAAGCCGGTGCTGTTCAGCGAGCTGCGGTCCTGCCGCTCGTCCAGCTGCCCGACCACCACGCAGGGTTCGCCGATGCGTGGCAGCCGGTGGATTCGCACGGTGAACCGGCCGAGCACCGCGGGCTCGCGGGCCGGATCGCCGGTCCAGCCGCCGGGGCAGTCCAGCACGCTCCACACCACCACCGGCGGGATGCCGCCGGAGGCGTCGGCCAGCGAGTCGTCCGGCAGCCAGCGGCAGGCCACCACCCCGGGCCGCTCCGCCACCGGGCCGGGCCGCAGCCGCAGCCCGTCGCCGGGCGCCCGGTCGCCACCGCAGACGAAACAGGTCGGGAACGGATGCCCCGAGTCCCCGGTGAAGCGCTGCTCGGCCGCGGCCGCCTCCTCCTCCGGCACCGCCGCCGGCGCGGGAACCCCGACCGAACTCGGGCTGACCGTGGCCACGATGTCGGCTCCGTCCAGCACATGGCCGCGGCGCGCGCCGAGCCGGAGCAGCAGGGGGTGCTCCAGCGGGGGTGGCAGGTGCAGGCTGACGGTCACGTTCGGCCCGTAGCGGGGCTCGGCGAGCCGGGCGATGCTGCCGCAGGCATAGCCGCCGTGCGCGGACGCGGGCGGACCGTTGAACCGTGCCGGGATGCCGAACGGCACCTCCTGGGGCAGTTCGGTCACGATCGGGCCGGCCGGGTCACGACTCGGCGAGTGCCTCGGTGGCCGCCGGCTCGGCTGCCCCGCCGCCCGCCGGCGCACCGGTGGCCGGCTCTGCCAACGGGACCTCGCCGGCCGGCACCGCCACCGGGACCTCGCCGGCCGCCGGGTCCGGATCCACCCCGGCGATCCGCCGGGCGTCCTTGGGATCGCGCAGCGTGCGTACCCGGCGCCGCCACATCGGAATCGCCGACACGGTCAGCCCGATGGTGCCCACCGCGACCCCGAACCGGCTGCCGAACACCGAACCGAGCACGCCGCCGAGCGCGCTGCCGAACGGGATCACCCCGAAGATCAGCAGCCGGTAGCCGCCGTTGGTACGAGCCAGCGAGCCACGCGGCGCGACCACCTGGCGCAGCGTCACCGACAGCACGTTCGCGCTGCCCAGCCCGGCGCCGCTGAGCAGTTCGATGACCGCGACCGCGCCGCCCAGCGCCAGGCCGTGGAAGGGCAGCGTGGCCAGCAGCAGCGGGATGCCGGTGGAGAACATCAGCGAGGTGCCGAAGGCCCGACCGTAGCCGAGCCGGCCGGCCAGTCGCAGCGCGAACATGGTGCCGAAGAAGGCGCCGAGCCCGGCCGCCGACAGCGCCAGGCCGTACAGGCCCGGGCTCAGGTGCCGGTCCTTGACCAGCCAGACGATCAGGTTGACGGTGAGGATCTGCGCGGCCAGGTTGTAGATCGCCGCGTGCGTGGTGAGCGCGCGCAGGATCGGGTTGACCAGAATCCGCTTGAGGCCCTGCAGGATCCCGGCCGGCATGCTGTCGTCCACCGCCGGCGGCGGCTCCGGGCGACGTGCCGAGGACAGCCCGAACACGCTGGCCGCGTAGCTGATCGCGTCGGCCAGGATGGCCGGTGCCGGTCCGGCCAGCTGGACCAGCAGGCCGGCCACGCCGGGCCCGGCCACTTGGGCGGCGGTCATCGAGCCCTGCATCGCCTGGTTGGCCGCCGGCAGGTCGTCCTCCTCGACCACGCTGGGCACGTAGGCGAAGCTGCCGATGTCGAACATCACGCTGGCCGAGCCCACCCCGAAGGCCACCACCGCGAGCAGCGGCAGCGACAGCATGTCCAGCGCCCAGGCCAGCGGCACCAGGGCCAGCAGCACGGCGCGGAAGACGTCGGCCCAGATCATGATCCGGCGCCGCCGCCGGGTCTCCAGCCACTCCCCGGCGAACAGCGGCAGGATCACGTTCGGCAGGAAGGAGGCGGTGGCCACCACGCTGACCCCGCCGGCGCCGCTGCCGAGGCTGAGCGCCGCCACCAGCGGCAGCGCCACCGCGGTCACCTGGGTGCCGATCACCGAGATGCTCTGGCCGGCCCAGAACCAGCGGAAGTCGTGATGCCGGAAGATCAGGCCACGTTTCCACCTGGCCTGCGACCCAGCCGTGTCCGGTGCTGCCACGGGCCCTCCCACTCAAGACCTCGCTCGGTTGCCGGGGGATGTGCACCTCGTTGCCGCTGATGCGCACTTCGTGCGGGTGATGTGCACCTTATAGCTGCAGTCAGCCGTTGCGCACCCGCGCGGTCCTCGCATCCCGGCGTCCGGCCTGGTGTGACACCGCTGTCACCGCTGTCGCCGCTGTCACCAGGGCAGCTCGGCAGCCTCCTGGTCGGCCAGCCGGCCGGCCAGCTGCCACGGCGGCTCGTAGTCGGCGGCCGCGGCATAGCCGGCGAGCAGGTCGCGATGCTGCCAGATCTTGGCGAAGGCGTCGGCGTAGGCGGCCAGCAGCGGCCCGGCGTCCGGATGCAGGTGTGCCTTCTGGATGGTGAAGGAATCCTCGATCACCCGGCAGCTGGCCGGATACTGCCGCGCCACCGCCGGTCCGTCGAACACCCGCTGCATCGGCAGCGGCATCAGCTGGTACTGGCTGGCCGCCACCCCCTCGGCCCGCAGCGCCCGCATCAGCACCGCCCGCAGCGCGCCGGCCTGGGCATCCGGCAGCCCGAACGCCGCCGAGTCCACCCGGAAGCGCAGGATGTGCCAGGCGTGCGTCCGGTCCGGCGGGCAGGTCGGCACTCGCAGGCCAGGTAGCTCGGCCAGCCGGCCGAGCAGCGTCTCGACGTTGTCGGTACGGGCCTTGGCGGCGGCCTCGAACCGGGCCAGTTGCACCCGGGTGAACGCGCACTGGATGGCGTTCGGCTTGTGGTTCCAGCCCATCAGGTGCGACAGGTAGCTGCGGTCGCCCTTGCTCGCGATGGTCTCACCGAACTGCCGGAGCATCACCGCCCGCCGGTGCAGCCGCTCGTCGTCGGTGTTGAGCAGGCCGCCCTCGCCGCAGGTCGGCAGGTTCTTGCTGACGTTCAGGCTGAAGGAGTTGATCGCGCCGAACGAGCCGACCATCCGATCCCGGTAGAGCGCGCCGTGCGCCTGGGCGGCGTCCTCGATCACCAGCAGACCGTGCCGCTCAGCGACCGCGGCGATGCCGTCCAGGTCGGCCGGCAGGCCGTGCAGGTGCACCACCACGATGGCTCGGGTGCGCGGGCCGACCGCCGCCTCGATCGCCTCGGCCGTGGCGTTGAAGCTGACCGGGTCGATGTCGACGAACACCGGGACGGCACCGATGTGCACCGCCGCCATCGCCGAGGCAATGAAGCTCAGCGCCGGCACGATCACCTCATCGCCCGGCTGCACCCCGGCGGCGGCCAGCGCCAACGACAGCGCGACGGTGCCGTTGGCCACCGCGATGGCGTGTTCGGTGCCGACGAAGTCGGCCCATTCCCGTTCCAGGCCCACCACCTCCGGCTCGCCGGCGGAGGCGGAGGTGAACTTGCCGCTGGCCAGCACCCGGGCCACCGCCTGCTCCTCCTCCTCGGTGACCATCGGCCAGGGCAGCACCCGCCGCTCCCGTGGCACCGCCCGGCTGCCGCCCAGCATCGCCAACTTGTCCATCGCGTTCCCCTCTCAGCCGGCCGCGATCACGGATTCGGCCTCGGCCAGTGCCCGGTCCAGGTCCGACAACAGCGCCTGGCGGCGGCGGCCCAGCCGGCCGGCCGAGACCGGTTCGCTCGGCACCGCGCCGGTCAGCCCGGCGCCGGGCCGGCTCAACGCGGCCAGGATCCGGACCGCGCTCCAGTGATGGGCCACCCGACTCACCTGGCGGGCCAGCTCCGGCCAGCCCGGCAGGTCCAGTCGACGACCCGTTTCGGCCAGCCAGTCGGCGTGCACGGCGGTGCTGGCCAGCGCCACCCCGGCCACCACGAACAACTCGTCGGCGACGCACTCGCCACCGGCCAGCCGGCGCTCCTGTTCCAGCAGGAACCGCTGCAGCCCGTCCCGGCCCAGGTACTCGCCGTCCGAGCAGCCTGCCTGGAACTGCTTGAGGTTGCGGGCCAGGTAGCCCTCCGGTGGGCCGGCCGGGCCGGCCTCGCCGATCACCAGCTCCAGCCACCGGTTGCCGATCGGGTTGTCGGCGAAGAACATGTCCCGCTCGTGCCGGATCTGGTTGCCGGAGTCGCGGGCGGCGGTCAGCCGGCTGAGCGGGATCTCGCCGTTGAAATAGGGCGGAACGGCGTCGAGCACGGTGACCGTGTCGCGTTCGTCGTCGAAGCCGTAGACCACCACCAGGTGGTTGGAGTGCACGTCGGTGTAGGCCGGCCGGAACGGCAGCTCGAAGTTGTCCACCGCCACCGCGACCGGCCGGCCGGCGATCACCTGCTGGCGCACCTCCTGCCAGCCCTGCTCGGCCGAGGCCGGCCGGTGCCACCGGGAGCCGACCGGGTGGTACGGGGCCAGCGCGGCCAGCAGCGAGCTGCCGTCGGGCACCGGGAAGTAGTACTCCTCCGGGCGGTAGTCGCCGTCGGTGTACCGGAACTGCCAGGCGGCGCCCAGCACCTGCAGCGGATCCGCGCCGGCGTGCTCCAGCAGGGTGGCCGCGCACGCGTGCAGGCAGCCGGCCAGGTCGTGCCGCCATGGCCGGATCCCGTCGAGCACCAGCTTCATCGACCGCCTACCCCTCCGTCGCGTCGGCCGACGGCAGCAGGGTCATCGCGAAGATGTGCACCGCCGGGTTGTCCGGCAGCCGAACCGCTGCCAGGTCGGCATGCCGCGGTACCGGCACCCGGTGCCGCCAGATCGTCGGATCCATGCCCTGCTGCTGGTGCCGGGGGTAGTGCAGCACCGTGCACCGGTAGGCCAGGGCCGCACCGAACCGGTCGGGCGTCTGTGGCCAGAAGTCCGACACCCGCAGCCACTCCTGGTCCACCGCCCCGTCCGCGTAGTGCAGCCAGAGCAGGTCCTCGGTACGCCGCTCGGCCGCGGCCAGCAGGTAGATCCAGTCGTAGCGACCGGCCGGCAGCGGTATCAGCTGGCCGGTGCAGCGCAGGTTGTCCTGCCCGCCGGCGCTGGGATCGGGGAACCGGAAGGCGATGCCGCCGACCTGGACCTGCGAACCGGGTGCCGGCAGCTGCTCGGCGGGAAAGGTGTTCGACCAGACGTTGAACGCTCCGCCGCCGGTGTCCTCGGCCGGCGTCAAGCCGCGGTTGTCGAAGTGCTCGCGCAGCTCGGCCGGCCGGCCGGTCGCTATCAGCTGTTGGGTCATCCGGTTTCCTCCAGGACCAGCTCGGCCACCGGCAGCTCCCGGCCAGGGGTCGGGCGCCAGACGGCGAGGGTGCTCGGCTGCCGGACCCGCGGCATCAGGTGGTCGGGGTGCCGGCGATCGCCGGCCACCGGCTCGACCAGGTCCCGGTCGCCGGGCCGTTGCCGGCTCAGATCCACCCCGGCCAGCAGCGCCCCCGGTTCGCCGAGCAACCGGGCAGCACGGACGGTGTCGGCCAGCGGTGTTCCGCTGGCCGACACCGTCACCCTGACCAGCCGATCGCCGGTCAGGAACCAGCAGGCCACCGCATCGTGCTCGGTGAAGACTGCCTGTTGCCAGCCGAACCGGCCCGGGATGACCGGGCCGTCGCACCGGCGACACATGGTTACCTCGGACAGCGGCTTGCCCGGGCTCGGCCAGTTGTCGCGAACCTGGAAACCCAGCCCGGCGTACAGCGCGGGCAGGCACCGCTCAACCACCGCGGCCAGTTCCAACTCGGCGACCCCCGCCGCGGCCGCCCGGTCGGCGACGGCAGCCAGCAGCAGCCGGACCAGCCCGGTGCCGCGCCAGCCGGGCAGCACCGAGATCCGGCTGATCACCCAGCTCCGCTCCGCCCGGCGTACCCGCAGCGCCGCGACCGGGCCGGCGTGCTCCGGCCAGGCCGCGTACACCTCGCCGCCGGCGGCCAGTTCGGCCCGCACGGTCGCGGCTGCCTCGAAGGCGCCGTCGGGCGGCGGCAGGCCGGGCAGCGGGTCGCTGCCGGCGTAGGCCAGCCGGGTCAGCTCGGCTAGCGGCTCGGCCAGCCAGCCGGCCGCGTCCGCCCGGAACGACCGGACGGACTCGTGACTCAGCTGTTCGGGTCGCCGGTCACGCAGAACTCGTTGCCGTCCGGATCCTGCATCACCGTGTGGCTCTCGAAGTGCTGCACCTTGGCCGCGCCCAGCCCGATCAGCCGCTCGATCTCGGCGCGGGTCGAACCTTCCGGCTCCAGATCCAGGTGCAGCCGGTTCTTGACAGCTTTGCCCTCCGGCACCTGCATGAAGTACAGGGCGGTGCCACCGTCCGGATTCCGGACCGCCGCCTCCTCCTGGTTGGACCAGTCGCTGACCTGCCAGTCCAGCACCGCCGCCCAGAATCGTGCCGAACGCGCCGCGTCCGGAGTGTCCAGCACGATGTTCGCGATCCTGGTGCTCATTCGATCTCCTCTGCCGACGACCTTCAGCCATAGCGAGTTACCAGATCGTAGAAACATAGTGCACCGAATTGCAGGGCTTCGACCGGTATCCGTTCATCCGGCGAATGCATCAGGTCCCGGTAGTTCGGCGGCCCGTCGAACAGCAGCGGCAGCCAGCCGTAGCAGGTGATGCCCAGTGCCGGGAACAGCCGGGCGTCGGTGGAGGCGGTGGTGATCATTGGCACCGGCACCCCGGCCGGGTCGGCTCGGCGCAGCACGTCGGCGAGCAGCTCGTACATCGGGCCGAAGTCCGGCTCGGGCAACGGTTCGCCCTCCACCAGCAGTTCGATCTCGGCGTCCTCACCGACAAGGTCGCGGATCGCCCGGATCAGGTCGGCGGAGTCGGCGGCACCCGGCAGCAGCCGGCCGTCCAGCTCCACGGTTGCCTCGGTGGGCAGCACGTTGACCTGGTGACCGGCTCGGATCACGGTGGCGTTCACCGAGTGCTGCAGCACCGAGCGCAGGTACAGCGCGTCCCGCTCGGTCAGCTCCGCCAGCGCGGCCAGGTCGGTCGGGTCGGCGGCCAGCCGGCCGAGCGCCGGGTGGCCGGGAATCGCGGCGGCAAGCTCGGCGAGCATCCGGCGCAGCACCGGCGTCGGCGCCACTCCGAGGCCGCCGTCGGCGATCGCGGTGAGTAGCCGGTTCAGCTGGCGGATCGGGTTGGCCGACGCGGCCACCCGGGAACCGTGCCCGCCCGGGCCACGCAGGGTCAACCGCAACCAGCAGGCGCGCTTCTCGGCCACCACGATTGGATGCAGCCGGGGCGCGCCGGGCAGCTCCAGCGAGGCGCCGCCGTCCTCCCCGATGGCGTAGCGCACGCCCTCGAACAGCTCGGGATGCTCGCGCACCAGGTAGCCGGCGCCGACCTCGCTGCCCGCCTCCTCGTCCGGCACGATCGCCAGCAGCAGGTCGCCGGCGGGTGGCCGGCCCTGCTCGGCCAGCCGGAGCAGCGCGGTGACCATCATCGCCACCGCGCCCTTCATGTCCACGGTGCCGCGACCCCACACGCAGCCGTCCTCGAGCTCGGCCTCGAACGGCGGCCGGGACCACCGCTGGCCAGCCACCGGCACCACGTCCACGTGCCCGTGCAGCAGCAGCGGCGGGGCGGTGCCGGCTCCGGGCAGCCGGGCGATCAGGTTGGGCCGTCGGTCGTCGGCCGCGACGATCCGGCAGTCCAGCCCGGCGCCGGCCAGCAGCTCGGCCAGGTATCCGACGCAGGCCGCCTCGTTGCCGGGCGGATTGGTGGTGTCGAAGCGCACCAACTGCTGGGTCAGCGCCACCACGTCGGTAGCAACCGTGGTGGTCATCGGCGGCCCGCGGCGGTCACGACGCGACCGGTTCGGCCAGGTCGGCCAGCCGATCCGCGGCGCCGGCCCGCAACCGGGCGCGTACCGGCATGTGGGTGATGCCGGCGACGAAGTTGGAACACAGGTGGCCCACCTCGCCGGCCAGCTCGAACTCCTCCACCAGTTCGATCAGCTCGGCGAACAGCAGCTTGAGCGAGATCCGGGCCAGCGGGGCGCCGACGCAGGTGTGCGGGCCGAAGCCGAAGGCGAGGTGCCGCTTGCCGGTGCGCCCGACGTCGAACCGGAACGGGTCGTCGAAGACCTCCTCGTCCCGGTTGGCCGAGCCGAGCCAGGCCGCCACCGCGTCGCCGGCGCGGATCCGCACGCCGGACAGCTCGAGGTCGGTGCGGGCGTAGCGCATGAAGTGGTTGGCCGGCGAGGACCAGCGCAGGCCCTCCTCCACCGCCAGGGTCACCAGGCCGGGGTTCTCCAGCAGCCGGCGGTACTCCGCCGGGTTCTCGATGAACCCCAGGACGCTGCCGGCCACCGCGTGCGGGGTGGTGACGTTGGCGCCCAGCAGCAGGCTGTAGCAGTTGTAGACGATCTCCTCGTGGGTCGCCCGGCGGCCGCCGACGCTCATCGTCATCAGGTGGCCGATCAGGTCGTCGCCCGGATTCTGCCGGGACCGCCGGCTGACCTGGCGGGAGAAGTAGTCGAACAGGCCGTGATGGGCGGTCATCAGCGAGATGTGGCTGTTCACCTCCTGGAATTCCGGGTCGTCCGGCGCGATGGCCATCGTGGTGAGCCGGGTCAGCTCCGGCCAGTCCTCGCTCGGAATGCCCATCAGCACGCCGGTGAAGATCATCGGGAACGCGGCCAGGTCGGCCGCCATGTCCCAGGTCTCCTCGCGCAGCAGGGGCAGCAGCAGCCGCCGGGCGATCTCCAGCAGTTGCGGTCGCCGGCTGGCCATCGCCCGGGACGACAGCACCCGGTTCAGCGGCTCGCGCAGCTCGGTGTGCCGGGGCGGGTCGGAGGCGGCCATCATCTTGCCGCCGGCCGGGTCGCCGACGCCGAGCGCGCACAACAGGGTGCCCCGCTCGGAGGTGAACAGGTTGGAGTCGCGCAGCACCTCGGCGGTGTCGTGGTACTTGGTGACCGAGAAGAACCGGCGGCCGTCCGGCAGATGCTGCTCGTGCACCGGCGCGCGCTGCCGCATCACCGCCCAGATGGGGTGCGGGTCGCCCGTCGCGTACAGCCACGGATCGAACAGGTCGATCGCGTCCAGGTCGATCTCCAGCCCGTCGATCGGTTTGCTGAGCTTCATGACGCGGCCAGCGAGGCGCTCTGCTCGGCGCGCAGCTCATCCAGCAGGCCGGCCAGTTCGGCCACCGTCGGATTCTGGTAGAAGTGCCGTGGTTGCAAGGCGATTCCGTAGCTGCCGCTGAGTTCGGCGGTGATCCCGACCGCGATCAGCGAGTGGCCGCCGAGTTCGAAGAAGTCGTCATCGACACCGATTCCGCTCAGATCCAGCAGCAGCTCCCAGGTGTCGGCGACCGACTGCTCGGTCTCGGTGGCCGGCGCCCGGAAGTCGCTGGACAGCGCCTCCGGACGGGCCCGGCCCTGCCGGGCTTCCAGCGCTGCCCGGTCCACCTTGCCGTTGCGGTTCAACGGCAGGCTGTCCAGCAGCACCAGCATCGAGGGAATCGCGTAGTCCGGCAGCAGCGCGCCGAGGCTCTGCCGCAGCACGAGGGCCGAGACCGAACCCGGCTCGGCGAGCACCACGAAGCCGACCAGCCGGCGGCCGGACCGGGACGGCTGGGCCACCACGGCCGCCTCGCGCACCTCCGGCAGTGACAGCAGGGCCGCCTCGACCTCGCCGGTCTCCACCCGGAATCCGCGAATCTTGACCTGGTTGTCCAGGCGTCCGAGGAACTCGATGGCGCCGTCCGGGCGCCGTCGGGCCAGGTCGCCGGTCCGGTACAGCCGGCCTCCGGAACGGTCGGCGAACGGGTCGGGGATGAACCGCTCGGCGGTCAGTTCCGGCTGCGCCAGGTAGCCGCGCGCCAGCCCCCGGCCGCCGGCGCAGAGCTCGCCCGGCTCACCGTCCGGAACCGGCTGGAAGTCCTCGTCGAGCAGGTACACCGTGGTGCCGGAGATCGGGAAGCCGACCGGCACCCGGTCCGACTGTGAGGCCTCGATCGGGTAGCAGCAGGTGAAGGTGGTGTTCTCGGTCGGCCCGTACCCGTTGATCAGCCGCACGCCGGGCAGGTCGGCCAGCGCCTGGTTGACGCTCGGCACCGGCAGCACGTCGCCGCCGGCGAGCAGGCAGCGCAACCCGCGCAGGCCGGCGATGCCGGCGCCGGCCAGCTGGTGGAACAGGCCGGCGGTCAGCCACAGCACGCTGACCCGCTGCCGGCTGACCAGCTCCAGGATCTCGGCTGCCGACTCCACCGGAGCGTCCGGCAGCACCAGGGTCGCGCCGTTCAGCAGCGGCGCCCAGATCTCCAGCGTGCTGGCGTCGAAGGCCAGCGGCGCCAGTTGGACGAACACGTCGTCGGCCTGCACGGTGAGGAAGTCGGCGTGGTTGACCAGCCGGATCACCGCGTCGTGCGGGATCATCGCGGCCTTGGGCACGCCGGTCGAGCCGGAGGTGTAGGCCAGGTAGGCGATGTTCGCCGGCTGCACCGGCACCGCCGGCGGGCTGTCGGGGAAGTCCTGCAGGGGCAGCTCGGCCAGCACCTCGACACCGTCCGGCAGCGGCACCTGCCCGGCGTTGCCGAGCACCAGCGTGCAGCCGGCCGCGGCCAGCATCGTCCGGATCCGGTCGGCCGGCTGCCGGGTGTCCACCCCGAGGTAGCTGCCGCCGGCCTTGCCGATCGCCAGCAGCGCCACGATGACGTCGGGGCTGTGGTCGTTCACCACCGCGATCGGGGTTTCGACCCGGACGCCGCGATCCAGCAGGCAGTGGGCGAGTGAGTTGGCGCGGGCGTCCAGCTCCGCGTAGCTCATCGACTGCTCACCCCAGCGCAACGCCACCGCATCCGGGCAACGGGCCACCACCCGCTCGAACGCCTCCGGTATGACCGCACCGAATTCGCGCGAGCCTGATCGGCCTGTGGGTTGCCCGGCGACGCGGGCTGCGGTTGAGCTGGGCATGGCGTTCTCTCTCTCGGCGGCACCACCGGATTGCCAGGGCGAGTCCAGCAACCACAAAACAGGCAAACCGCTACCGGTCACATCAGTTATCCGGCGAGCGCGGGGTAAACACCGCAACGACCGATGCGAGCCGTCCACCGGTCGCATCCGGGGCGGGGAGTGGACGCCGCGGCTGCCGCCGGTGGCCGATTCGCCGAGCCCGACGGCCGACAGCCCCCGACGAGCGCCTAGGGGCGGCAGGTGAGGGGTTGACGAAATGTCGGTTGTGAGTCAAGCTTCCCACTACCAATTGAACACCCGATTATCTACATATATCGGGAAGTAATCGTTTCACTTCTCCTATATAAGTTTTGATGACCTCATCGAACGTATGACCGTCCGCTCATCAACACAGTTCTCCTGTGCTGTGCCGCGCGACGGTGCCTGCTGATGGATCACCGGAGGTGACCGGTATGGCGGTGCGCGTACTTATCTGCAATGAGCTTCCGATTGTGCGGGACGGCATTGCGACCACACTGGGCGCGGAATCCGACGTGGAAGTCGTCGGATCGACCGACAGCGGCATCCACGCCATCATGTTGTGCCGCACCGTCCGGCCCGATGTCGTGGTCACCGGCCTTTCGCTGCATGGATTGTCCGGCATCGAACTGATCAAGCGGTTGCGCCAGGAGGCGCTCAACCCGCAGCCCCGGGTCGTGGTCTTCGCGATGAACCACTCCGACCAGGTGATCACCGACGTGCTGCACGCCGGTGCGAACGGCCTGCTGGTCAAGGAGGCGACCGCCGAGGAACTGGGCGCCGCGATCCGGGCGGCAGCCCGCGGCCAGATCATGCTCGCCCCGCAGGTGGCACACCGGCTGGTCAGCTGGTTCCGCCGGCAGGACCGCCGGCCGGACGAGCAACTGCGCCCGGTGCTGTCCGCGCTCACCCCGCGGGAACGGCAGGTGCTGCTGCTGATCGCGCGGGGCATGAGCACCGACGAGGTGGCCGCCGAGTTGGCGATCGGCGTCACCACCGTGCGCACCCACGTCTACCGGTTGCGCTGCAAGCTGGACGTCAAGGACCGCGCCCAGATGGTGTCGGTGGCGTTCCGGTCCGGCCTGATGGCCCGGCCCGATGACGTCAGCCTGCTGACGCCAGCCTGACTCCGGTCAGCCTGACTCCGGTCAGCCTGACTCCGGTCAGCCTGACGCCGGCCCGTTCCGGGTCAGCCTGCTGACGCCGGCCCGATCTCTCGCCGCAGCAGGCGCAGCGCGGCCCGCTCGACCGCGTCCGCGGTGATGCCGGCGCGCTCCAGCAGGAACGGCTGGCCACCCGCCATCGAGACGAACCGGTCGGCCACCCCGACCCTGGCCACCGGCCGGCCGCTCTCGGCGAGCGCCTCAAGCACGGCACCACCCAGCCCGCCGGCCTGCCAGTGCTCCTCCACGGTCACCACCGGCACCGGCAGCTCGGTCAACGCCGCGGTGTCGAGCGGCTTGATCGTGTGCATGTTCAGCACCGCGGCCGACACCCCAGCCGTGTCCAGCGCGTCGGCCGCCTGCAGCGCGAACTGCACCGGGTAGCCGCCGCAGGCCACCAGCAGCACGTCCGTGCCGGACCGCAACCGCTGTGCCCGGCCGAGGATGATCGGCGGCGCCGAGTCCGGCAGCTCCGGGGTGGCCGAGCGGCCAAGCCTCAGGTACGCCGGGCCGGGCAGCGCGAGGCTCTGCCGGAACAGCTCGCCGGCAGCCGGTGCGTCGGCCGGCACCAGCACGGTCATGTTGGGCAGCAGCCGCATGATCGCCAGATCTTCCAGGCTGTGATGGGTGGGTCCCAGGTTGCCGGCGGACAGCCCACCGTGGGTGGCGGCGATCCGCACCGGCAGGTTCGCGTACGCCAGGTCGATCTTCACCGCCTCCAGCGCCCGGGTGCTGGCGAAGGTGGCCATCGTGTTGACCACCGGGATCCGGCCGGACTTGGCCAGGCCGGCCGCCGCGCCCAGCAGGTTCTGCTCGGCGATGCCCAGGTTGATGTAGCGGTCGGCGGCGGCGCTGAAGTCCTGGCCCTGGAACAGCCCGGTGTCGCTGTCCAGGCAGACCAGCCGCTGGTCGAGTTGCATGGCGGCCAGCAGCGCGTCCCGGTAGGCCTCCCGGGTGGACGGGGCGGCGATCGCCGTCATGCGCGTGGCCGGTGCAGCGCGGCCAGGGCCTGCCGCCGTTGCCGGTCTCCGAGCCGCGCGAAGTGGCTCTTGACGGTGCCCTCGACGTAGGGCAGCCCGCGTGCCTTGACCGTGTCGGCCAGCAGGACGGTCGGCCGGTCGCCCTCGGCCGGTTCGGTCAGCGCCGCCAGCAACTCCTCCGGGTCGTGCCCGTTCACCTGCCGCACCGTCCAGCCGAATGCCCGCCAGCGATCGGCCAACGGCTCCAGCCCGATCACCGACTCGGTGTCGCCGGTGATCTGCAGCCGGTTGCGGTCCACCACCGCGACCAGGTTCGCCAGCCGCAGGCTGCTGGCCGCCATCGCCGCCTCCCAGACCGAGCCCTCCTGCAGCTCACCGTCGCCCATCACCACCACGACCCGGCGCGGGCTGCTGGCCAGCCGGGCCGCCAGCGCCGCGCCGATCCCGATCGGCAGGCCGTGCCCGAGCGCGCCGGACGGCATCTCCACCCCCGGCAGCGCGGGGTTCGGATGCGCCATGAACTCGCTGCCGGGCCGGCCGTAGTCGGCCAGCCGCTCCGGCGGGAAGTAGCCGCGTTCGGCCAGCACCGCGTACAGGCAGAGCGCACCGTGACCCTTGCTGAGCAGCAGCAGATCCCGTTCCGGATCCTGCGGCCGTTCCGGATCCAGCCGCAGTACCTGGAAGTAGAGCACCAGCAGGATCTCCACCAGCGACATGCCGCCACCGAGATGGCCGCCGTCCCGGCCGGAGCACATCTCGACGATCCGCTCCCGGACCATCAGGGCGCGGTCGGCCAGTTCCGGCTCCAGTTCGGTACCGAGCGCGGCGCCGGTCACCGGCCACCGCCCATCGCCGCGGCCATCCGGCGGGACGGCGAGTGCCCCGTCGGGCCGGCCCGGTACGGTGCTGCCACGACCGGCTCGGCACCGGCGAGTTCGGCGCCGAGGCTCACCAGCGCGGTGCTCAATACCTCGATGCCGGCGAGGTAATCGGCGATCACCAGGTGCTCGTCCGCGGAGTGGTCGAGGCTACTGTCGCCGGGGCCGTAGGTGGCCATCGGCACCTGCCACGCCTCGGCGAGGGTGTTCATGTCCGAGGTGGCCGTCTTCACCTTGGCCACCGGCCGGACGCCGCGGTGCCGGATGGCCGCGGTCAGCGCCCGGACCACCGGGTCGTTCCGGTCCGCCCGGCAGGCCGCCACGAAATTCACCGGCACCAGCTTGCCGGCCGGCAGCAGGTCGGTGAGTGCCGCCAGAAAGCCGTCCGCGTCGAACCCGAGCGGAGTGCGGATGCTGATCTCGGCGGTCGCCGAATCCAGGTCACCGGCGATCGAGGTCAGGGTCGGGCCCGGCTGATCGAAGCGGTCGTGCCCGGCGTCCGGGCCGAGCAGCCGGAGCACCTGCTGCCAGCAGTCGGCGGCGAGCTCGCTGGCCTTGGGGGCGGGATTGCTCGGGTGGGTGGCCGGGCACTCCACCCGGTACTCGAAATCGAGCTTGCCCTTGTAGCCCAACACCACCGACTGCCAGCCGCTGGGCTCGCCAATGATCAGCGCGTCGGGTGCCGGATGGTTAGCCCGGACGTGCATGGCGCCACGCGACAGCGGGGTCTCCTCCTCCACCGCGCCGATCACCAGCAGCCGGCCGGTGAATCGTTCGGCAGCCGCCGCGGCGCACAGCATCGTGGCCAGCGGGCCCTTGGCATCCACCGCGCCGCGGCCGTAGAGCCGGCCGTCCTGCTCGCGCACCGGCAGCTGGCCGGCGACCGTGTCCAGGTGGCTGAGCAGCAGCACGGTGGGGCCGTCGCCGCGGACCAGCTCGGCCACCAGGTTGCCGGCGGCGTCCACCTCGGTGCGAAAGCCCAGCTCGGGCAGCTCGGCGGCCAGGAAGCCGGCCAGCTCCGCCTCGGCATAGGACGGTGACGGAATCTCCAGCATCTGCCGGAGCAATCCGACCGCCGCCGTATCGCCGGGGGTGCGTCGAGCCGGCTGGGTCTCCGGGGGTTGCGCCATGGTCTGCTCGCCTCTCGCTGGGGTAGTCGCTGCTTCGGCTAGCTCGGGTGCAGGCCGATGAAGTCCAGGCCGGTTCGCTCGGGCCAGCCGAACCGGATGTTCAGGCATTGCACGGCGTTGCCGGCGCCGCCCTTGACCAGGTTGTCCAGCGCGGCCACCAGCACCGCCTGCCGGTTCGGCTCGTCCACCGCGAAGCCGACGTCGCAGTAGTTGGTGCCGGTGAGGATCTTCGGCTCGGGCAGCCGGTATCCGCCGGCCTTGCCGGCCACGATCCGGACGAACGGCTCGTCGGAATAGCACTCCCGGTACAGCCGGCGCAGCGTGCGCTCGTCCACCCCGGCCGACAGCGGTGCCCGGCAGAGCACCTGCACCCCGCGCACCGCCTCGACGCCGGTGGCCGACATGGCCACCCGCACCCCGCAGCTCTGGCTGATCTCGGCCTCGTGCCGGTGCCCGGCGGCCGCGAACACCCGCATCGCACCGCTCCGTTCGGCGTGCAGGTTGGCGCTGCTGGGCACCGCGCCCGAGCCGCTGGAACCGGACCGGCCGTCGACGCTGACCAGCCCGGTGACCAGGCCGGAGCTGACCAGCGGGTGCAGCGCGAGGATGGCCGCGGTCGCCATGCAGCCGGGAACGCTGATCCGGTCGGCCTCGGCGAGCCGTTTGCGATGCAGCTCCGGCAGGCCGGGGACGAAGCTGTCCAGCAGCTCCGGCTGGGCGTGCTCGACGTGGTAGTAGCGCTGGAACACCGCCGGGTCGGCCAGCCGGAAGTCTCCGGACAGGTCGATCACCACCGGCGCCAGCCGCAGGTAGCGCTCCATCGCGTGCATGGTCTCGGTGTGCCCGGTGGCCAGCAGCAGCACGTCGTACTCGCCGAGCTCGTCCGGTCTGATATAGGTCAGGTTGGTGTGCCCGCGCAGGTTCGGGTGGCTGCCGTCGACCCGCCGGCCGGCCAGCCGGCGCGAGGTGGTCGCGGCCAGTTCCAGCTGCGGATGGCCGAGCACCAGGCGCAGCAGTTCGCCTCCGATGTAGCCGGCACCGCCGACCACCGCTACCCGCGGCATGCGTCCAGCACCGCGAGCGTGTAGTCGACGATCCGGTCGGCCACGTCCACCGCGCTTCCGTGCGCCTGCTGGAAGCCGGAGAACTCCACCCCGGAGTTCACCTCCAGCACCAGTTGCCGGCCGGTGGCGTCCTCGATCAAATCCACGCCGGCGATCTCGGCGCCGACCGCGTCGGCCGCCGACACCGCGAGCTTGGCCAGCTCCGGACCCAGCTCGCAGCGTTCGCTGCTGGCGCCGCGAGCGACGTTGCTGCGCCAGCCGTTGCCGCGCCGGTAACTGGCCCCGATCGCCACCCCGCCGATCACGATCACCCGGATGTCCCGGTCGGCCGGGATGAGCTGCTGCAGGTAGCCCAGGTGCGCCTGCGGCGAGGGCAGCGCGGCGACGTACTCCAGCACCGCCGCCGCCTGGTCGCGGTCGTCCAGCCTGGTGACCAGCCGGCCCCAGGATCCGGTGAGCGGCTTGAGCACCGCCGGATAGCCGATCAGTTCGAGTGCGTCCAGGCTGGCCTCGGGGGTCAGCGCCAGCGCGGTGCGCGGGGTCGGCAGGCCGGCCGTGTGCAGCGCCATCGAGGTGTGCCACTTGTCCCCGCACACCTCGATCGCCCGGGCGCCGTTGAGCACCCGGCTGCCCTCGGCCTCCAGCATCCAGGCCGCGTAGCGGGCTCGGACCTGGCCGATCTCCCGGTTGAGCACCACCGTCCACCGGGGTGGGCCGAACCCGCCGGACAGCCGGCGGGTGTCCACCTGCTGGTATCCCACGCCTCGACGGTCCAGCGCGTCGAGCAGCCGACGCTCGTCGGCACGTACCCGGGAGGCGAGCAGCGCCAGCCTGGCTGGGGTGCTCATTCGCCCCAGTCTTCCTCCACCTCGGGCGCGAGTACCAGGTTGATCGGGTCGAGCGTCATCACTTCGAGTTCGCTGTGGCAGTCGGCGCACTCCACCACCTCGCTGAGGCGGGGCGGTTCGGCGAAGTCGACGTCGGCTGCGCACTCGGGACAACTCGTCATGGTCTCTCCTGTACACGACGGTCCGACTGAACGGTGGCTCCATTCAGCATGTTTCGGACGTTACGCAGCCAATCGGGACGATGCGTCGTCATCGGCGGCAGCCCTGCCGAGCCATTGCGCGGTGCCGTCGTGGCCGGTTCTCGACGGGGTGCTTACCCGGGTAAACGCGCCGTCGAGCCCGGCCGAGTTGTCACCGGCATGAGGAGAAACGCCGACCACGCGGGGGGCGACAGGCGGGGAACGCCGGTGCCCGCGTGGACTCACGGAACTGCCGACCCAGCGGTAGGCACCGGGGGCCGGCCCGTACCCCGGCAGTGGACAGCTAGCGCAGGATGCCTCGGTCGCGCAGCGCGAGCAGCACCCGTTCGGCGGCGTCCTCGGGCTGCATTTCGGCCAGCTCCAGGTGCACCTCCGGCCACAGCGGTGGCTGGTACTCCGAGTCGATGCCGGTGAAGTTGGGCAGCTCACCCCGCCGTGCCTTGGCGTACAGGCCCTTCGGGTCGCGTGCCTCGGCCACCTCGAGCGGCGTGTCAACGAACACCTCGCAGAACTCGTTCGGCTCGACCAGTGCCCGGGCTCCCTCCCGGTCGCTGCGGTACGGCGAGATCAGCGAGACCAGCACGATCAACCCGGCATCCACCATCAGCGCGGCCACCTGGGCCACTCGGCGGATGTTCTCGATCCGGTCCACCTCGGTGAAGCCGAGGTCGTGGTTCAGCCCATGCCGGACGTTGTCGCCGTCGAGCAGGTAGGTGTGGCAGCCCAGCGCGTGCAGCCGCCGTTCGAGCAGGTTGGCCACGGTGGACTTGCCCGCGCCGGACAGCCCGGTGAACCACACCACGCACGGTCGGTGCCCGGCCAGCCGGGCGCGCGCGTCCTTGCTGACCTCGACCTCCTGCCAGTGCACGTTGGCCGAGCGGCGCAGCGCCAGCCGCAGCATGCCCGCCCCCACGGTGTCGTTGGTCAGCCGGTCGATGACCAGCAGGCCGCCGAGCTGCCGGTTGTCGGCGTAGCGGTCGTGCGGCACCGGCCGGTCCAGGCTGAGCGTGCACACCGCGATGTCGTTCAGCTCCAGCTTGGTGGCGGCCAGCCGGTCGAGGTTGTCGACGTTGATCCGGTACTTGGGCTTGCTGAAGCTGCCCGGCACGGTCTGGGTGCCCAGCTTGATCAGGTAGCTGCGGCCGGGCAGCATCTCGTGCTCGGACATCCAGACCAGGTCCACCTCGAACTGGTCGGCGACCGCCGCCGGCTCATCGGCGCTGGCCAGCACGTCGCCCCGGCTGACGTCCACCTCGTCGGCGAGGGTGACGGTGACCGACTGGCCGACCTCGGCCCGTGGCAGGTCGCCGTCGAAGGTGACGATCCGTTCGACGGTGGAGGTCCGCCCGGACGGCAGCACCACCACCGGATCGCCCGGCGCCACCGCGCCACGCACCACCGGGCCGGCGAAGCCGCGGAAGTTGGCGTCCGGCCGCAGCACCGTCTGCACCGGCATCCGGAACGGCGCCGGCCCCGGCGGCTGCTGCGGCTGGACGGTCTCCAGGTATTCCAGCAGCGGCGGTCCGGCGTACCAGGGCATCTGGTCGCTGCGGGTCACCACGTTGTCGCCGTGCACCGCCGAGACCGGGATGCAGGTGATGTCCAGCTCGCCGAGCCGGGCGGCGAAGGTCCGGTAGTCCGCCTCGATCTCGGCCGCCCGCTCGGCGGAGTAGCCAACCAGATCCATCTTGTTGATGGCCAGCACCACCGTCCGGATGCCGAGCAGGGTCACCAGGTAGGTGTGCCGCCGGGTCTGGGTGAGCACGCCGTGCTGGGCGTCGAGCAGGATCACCGCGACATCGGCGGTGGAGGCACCGGTGACCATGTTGCGGGTGTACTGCTCGTGGCCCGGGGTGTCGGCCACGATGAACTTGCGCCGGTCGGTGGTGAAGTAGCGGTAGGCCACGTCGATGGTGATGCCCTGCTCGCGCTCGGCGCTCAGCCCGTCCACCAGCAGCGCCAGATCCAGTGCCTCGCCGCGGGTGCCGAACCGCTTGGAGTCGCTGGCCAGCGACTCCAGCTGGTCGTCGAAGATCAGCTGGCATTCGTAGAGCAACCGGCCGATCAGGCTGCTCTTGCCGTCGTCCACGCTGCCGCAGGTGATGAAGCGCAGCAGGGACTTGTCCTCGTGGGCGTCCAGGTACTGCTCGATGTCCATGCCGAGGATCTGCGACGGCATCAGAAGTAGCCCTCCTGCTTTTTGCGTTCCATGGAGGCCGAGGCGTCGTGGTCGATGAGCCGGCCCTGACGTTCGGAGCTGGTGGTGAGCAGCATCTCGGCGATGACGTCCTCGATGGTGCTGGCGGTGCTCTCGACCGCGCCGGAGAGCGGGTAGCAGCCCAGGGTGCGGAATCGCACGTGCCGCAGCACCGGTTGCTCACCCGGTGTCAGCGGCAGCCGGTCGTCATCGACCATGATCAGCGTTCCGTCGCGTTCGACGACCGGCCGGGCAGCGGCCAGGTAGAGCGAGACGACCGGGATCTGCTCGGCGCGGATGTACTGCCAGACGTCGAGTTCGGTCCAGTTGGACAGCGGGAACACCCGCACGCTCTCGCCGGGCGCGGTGCGGGCGTTGTAGAGCTGCCACAGTTCCGGGCGTTGCCGTTTGGGGTCCCAGCGGTGCTGGGCGGAGCGGACGGAGAACACCCGCTCCTTGGCGCGGGATTTCTCCTCATCCCGGCGGGCGCCGCCGAAAGCCAGGTCGACGTGGTACTTGTCCAGGGCCTGCTTGAGGCCTTCGGTTTTCCACACGTGTGTGTGCAGTGAAGAGCCGTGGGTGAAGGGGTTGATGTTGCGGGCCAGCGCATCCGGATTCTGGTGCACGATGAGTTCCATGCCCGCCTCGGCGGCGGCGCGGTCACGGAAGGCGTACATCTCGCGGAACTTCCAGGTGGTGTCCACGTGCAGCAGCGGGAACGGCGGCTTGGCCGGAAAGAACGCCTTGCGGGCCAGATGCAGCAGCACCGTGGAATCCTTGCCCACCGAATAGAGCATCACCGGACGCTCGCTCTCGGCCACCGCCTCGCGAATGATCGAAATGCTCTCGGCTTCTAACAGCCGCAAATGGCTCAGCACGCTGGATATCGTATAGGTTTGCGCCGCGCGCGGAAGAGTGCATATTTTGTCCGATGCGCATTTAACGCGCGCGCCGGCTGGCACTGACTGCGGACACCCGGAATGCTGCCAGGTGTGGAGCCGCAACTGACCAAGATCGAAGCATTGACCGAACTCGGTTGTTATGCGGTCAGTTTTACCCTCGGCACCGGCGAGGAGCGCTCGGTGGTCGCCCGGATGCGGGACGGCGCGGTGGTGTTGCCGGCCAGCGCGGTGGATGACTGGTCGGAGTCCTCGGCCGGCTATGTCGCCGCGGTGGCCGCGGTGGCCGCGGTGCACGCCGCCCGGGAGCTGGCCGCACCGCGCGGCCGGCGGCTGTCCGACGTCGCCGGCGGCTGGGACGTCAGCCTCGGCAACGTGGGGCTGGACGAGGCCGGCCGGCCCAGTTGCGTGACGCACGGCGAGCTGGCCGCCGAGCCGGACGGGATCTACCGGTGCGCCGAATGCGGCGCCGCCGCCAGCTACCGGTAGCCGCTCAGCCGGACCGGCGGCCGGTGCCGTCCGGCGGTTGTCAACCCCTACTTGCGCTGGGCGACCGCGTCGAGGAACACGCCGCTCACGTCGCCGGCGTCCTGCACCAGGTAGGACTTGCCACCGGTGGCAGCCGCGATCTTGCCGAGCGACTGGATGTCGGCCCCGCTGCCGATCCCGATGGTGATCACCCGCACCGGCCGCTGCGGGTCGGCTGACTTCAGCTGGGCCAGCAACTGGGCCAGGGTCAGCGGGGAGTTGGTGTCCTCGTTCTTGCCGTCGGTCATCAGCACGACCGAGTTCACCTTGCTGGAGTCATAGTGGGCCTGCACCTGCCGGTATGCGGCGAGCACGGTGTCGTAGAGCGCGGTGCCGCCGTGCACCCGGGTCGGCATGGTCGCTGCCGCGGCGAGCAGTGCCTGCCGCCGGCCCACCCCGTCGACCCGGCCGGACAGTGGCCCGATCGGCACCAGCTGTGACCAGGGGGTGCTCGCGCCCTGGTCGGTCGAGAACGCCCAGAGCCCGAGCGCGGAGGTGTCCGGGAAGAAGGTGGCCGCCCGGGCGGTCGCGGCGGCGGCCACCGACACCTTGCTCTGGCCGTTGCCGGCCGGATCGGCCATCGAACCGGACAGGTCGATCACGGCGAGGTCGTTGTCGTCGGCCACCGCGGCGTTCCACAGCCGGACCAGGTTGATGGTCTGGTCGGCCGGCGGCATCGGCGCCAGCGGAACCAGGTTGGCCGTGACACCCTGGTCGGCACCCAACTTGGGCACCGGCGTGCCGTCGGCGCTGCGCAGGCCGGCGTCGGTGTAGCGGGCGGCGGCGTAGGAGGAGCGCAGCGCCTTCTCGAACCCGTCGGCGGCGCGCGCCAGCGCCGGGTCGTCGCCCGGCCGGCTGAGCCGCACCACCGGGAAGTCGAGGGCGAGCGTCGGCTTGGCCGGATACACCGCCACGGCGAACACGCTGCCGTGCTGCCGGTTCTGCTCGATCACCGCCTGCTCGCTGGCCACGAAGGTGACCGCCTGCTCCGGAGTGCCGGCCAACTCGTCGAAGGCGGTCAGCGGGTTGACGAACGCGCTCCTGCTCAGCTCCAGCAGCCGGGCGACGAGCGCCTGGCCCTGGCTGATGGTCGGCGTGCCGGGCTGCGGCGTGTGGCTGAGCAGGCTGAGCAGGCCCTCGGAGTTGCGCACCGGTTCCGCGATGGCGGCATCGGACAGCGGGTCGAAGCCCGGATCGGACAGCTGGCCGGCCAGCTTGGCTGCCCGTGCCGGGCTGGTCACCGCGACCAGCGGGGAGTTGGCGATGGACGGGTGCACCGTGATGGCCAGCGTGTTGCCCGGCATGGATCGTCGGTCGGCGGCCAGCCGCTGCGCCCACGCGGTGGAGTCGGGCAGCCAGATCTCGGTAGTGGTGGCGCCGTCGCCGAGCAGGCTCAGCTCCTGTTGGTCCACCGCGTCGGAGGTCAGCTCGACCTGGACGCACTTGCCGGCCACCTCGGGATTGCGCCCGGTCCAGTCCTGGGCGATCCGGTTCACCGCCACCGCGAGGTTGGGTGCGACCTGCACCACCAGGTTCACCGAGTTGGCCGCGGTGCATGCCGGCGAGGCAAGCACGTCGGCCCGATTGGCGGCCACCGGCTTGTCGCGCGCCAGCAGCAGGGTGCCGATCACGCCGGCGCCGATCAGCACCGCGATCACGATGACGGCAAGCAGCGACCGCCGGCTAGCTCCGTGATTCGGCTCGTGGTGTCGACCCGCCATCGGCCTCTCGTCCCCCGTACGGTGCGTTGCGACGTCGCTGGGGCCGCTATCACTGTGGATCAAGAGGCTGGAAAAGGAAAGGGTTGGCCTGCAAATGCGCTGAGCATCGTGCAGGCCAACCCGTGGATTGTTCGCAAATGGGTGGCGGTACTGGGGTATTCGGTGATTCAGCGTCGGCTTATTGCCAACGCGGTCAGCGTGACTCCTCGCCCGGTGCTTGGTGGGCCGGCGGGCGACCGGAGGCGTCCGAGCCGTAGTCCGAGCCGACCCCGTCCGGGTTGTACCGGGTGGTTGGCTCGTCCGGCAGGTGGGATTGCGAGCCGTACGGCCGGTCCGGCTCGTACCGGGCGGTGGGCTGGTCGGGCTGGTTGGGCTGGTTGGGCTGGTTGGGCTGGTTGGACGAGCCGTACGTCGGCTCGTAGCGGGCGGTCCGCTCGTGCGCTCCGCCGGCGGCAGCGGCACCCGCCGTGGTGCCGGCGGCGGTGGTGCCCGCAGTGCCGGTGGCGACCGTCTCGTCGTCGGTCCGGGCATCGCGTTCCAGAGCGCGCCGGTGGGCGAGTTCCTCCTCGGCCCGAGCCTGTTCGGCGGCCCGCAACTCGTCTCGTTCGGCGGCCCGCAGGTCGCGCACGCCGACCACGGCCAGCCGGCCCAGCGCGAACGCGGCAAGGAACAGGATCACCGCGCCCAAGCCGTAGAAGTAGCCGATCTGGGCGGCGGCCCGGCCGCGGTCGGTCTGGCTCAGCGGCTGGCCGATGTTGCCCAAGTGCAGCAGCGGCGCCAGGGTCGTGCCGACCACGAACCAGGCGCCGGCCACGGCGGCCAGCCAGCCGCCGAAGCTGCCCCGGATCCGGTTGGCGCTGACCAGCACCAGCAGGCCGCCGAGGGCGGTCGCCGCGCCCGGCAGCACCTCCAACCAGAACCGGGCGGTGGTCCAGTGCCAGCTCTGGTCGGTGCCGTAGCTGTAGTCCAGGTAGGGCCCGATGAACGGGATGAGAGCGCCCCAGGCGCCGAGCAGGATGAGCAGCAGGCCGCTGACGGCACCGCGACTGCGTGGCACCCGCATGGTGCGGGTCCGGGTGCGTGCTGGTTCTGCAACGGTCATCGGATATCCCTTTCCTAGAAGGGTGTTGGCTGGACCTGTGATCGCGTCCTACAGATCCACCCGCTCGTTCTCACCCACATCCGGCCGAGTGCCGGTGAGCTTGGACTTGGCGTAGCTGAGCACGGTCATCACCTTGGAGCCCGGTGAGTCCCAGTATTCCGCGCCCTCGGCGTGCACTCGCAGCAGCAGCACGTTCTCATCGTCCGGTCCTTCGGGGAACCAGGCCTGCACCGCTGAGTTCCACAGTTCGTGCACCTTCGCCGAGTCCTCGACGATCTCGGCGGTGCCCGAGATCGACACCCAGGTGCCGCTGGCGGACAGCGCAACGCCCACCGTCGGGTTGGCCCGCAGTTGCCGGACCTGGTCGGAGTCCCGCTGGGCGAAGAACCACAGGTCGCCGTCGAACTCCGATTCCTGCACCGCCATCGGACGGCTGGTGAGGGCACCGTCCGCGGTCACCGTGGTCAGCATCGCGATCCGGAACTTCTTCAGCAACTCGGCCAGTTTGGCTACTTCAGGCGGGTGGGTCATAGGGGAACCTCATGAGCCTCGTCAGCCGCGGTGGACGCGCACCGCGGGGTAAAGCAGCTTTACGTCGCGGGTTGACGTAGCTCAAGGATAGCTCGATGATCGGCTCCCGGCGGCCCGGCCTGCCGGCGCTACCGAGGGATTTGCCCCCGAAATTCGCTTCCGCGGCTGGCGAGGTTCGGTCCTTCCCGCCGAAGTTCTTGGTGGATGCTGCCGAACTGCGCGCCGTTCAAGCCTTGGCGATCGATTGCTTCAGCCTGGGCTGCCGGTGGTTTCAGCCCTGTCTATCGGTAGATCCGGCTCTATCGGTAGATCCGGCTCTATCGGTAGTCCGGCTCTATCGGTAGATCCGGCGCAGCGCCAGGCTGGTCAGGCCGCGCCGGGGCAGGCCCAGCGCGCCGGCCCGGGCCAGCGCGGCGCGGGCAGCGTTGGAGCCGCAGGCGCCGTGCACCCCGCCGCCCGGATGTGCCGAGGAACCGGCCAGGAACAGCCGGTCGATCGGGGTGTTGGCCCCGCCCAAGCCGGGCACCGGCCGGAACACCAGCTGCTGGTGCAGCTGGGCGGTGCCGCCGTTGACCGCCCCGTGCACCAGCGACGGGTTCTCCTGCTGCAATCGGCCGGGAGACTGGACGTAGCGGCCCACGATCAGCTCGCCGAAGCCGGGTGCGTGCCGTTCCAGTACCGCCTCGATCCGCCGGACCTGCTGCTCGACGAGCTCGTCGTTGTATTCGATGCCGTGCGGCAGGTGGGTATAGGCCCAGGCGGATTCGGTGCCGGCTGGCGACCGGCTCGGATCCGCGGTGGTCATCTGGCCGAGCAGGATGAACGGCTCCCGCGGCATCGTGCGGGTGGCCAGGTCGGCCGCGTAGCGGGTCAGCCCGTCCAGGTCCACGCCCAGGTGCACCGTGCCGGCGCCGCGGGCACCCTCGGCCAGCCACGGGATCCGACCCCTCAACGCCCAATCCACTTTCAAAGTCGGGGCATCCCACTGGAACCGGTCGAGATCCTCGGTGAACTTGGCCGGCAGCCGGTCGGTGCCGACCAGCTCGCCGTACAGGATCGGCGCCGCCACGTCGGCCAGCACGGCGCGCCGGGCGGTGATCCGCTCGCCCGAGGCAAGCCGCACGCCCCTGGCACGCCGGCCGCGGATCTCGATCCCGGCCACCGGGCTTTCCAACCGCAGCTCGCCACCGCGGGCGGTCAGCCGGTTCACCAGCGCCTCGACCAGCTTGCCCGCACCGCCGACCGGGACCGGGAAGCCGTGCTGCTGGCCGAGCATCGCCAGCAGCCAGCCGTAGACGCCGCTGCCGGCGCCCTCGGGCGGCAGGTCGGCGTGCAGCGCGTTGCCGGCCAGCAGGATGGTGCCGCCCTCGCCGTCGAACAACTCCTCGCCGAACCGGCGCACCGGCAGCAGCACCTGCCGGCCCATCCGCAGCGCGCCGCCGATGCCCAGCCGGCCGAGCAGCCTGGTGGCCGGTCCGAGCGCCGGCAGCGGGGTGAACAGCGCGTCCAGCAGGGGTTGCTCCAGCTCGGCCCAGCCGGCGGCCAACCGTCGCCAGGCCGCCCCGTCGCCGGGCGCGAACTCCTCCAGCGAGGCGGCCGTACGGTCCAGGTCGCGGGACAGCACGGCGCACCGGTCGTCGGGAAAGACGTGCGCCAGCACGTCCGGGGCATGTGTCCAGTGCAGTCCGTAGTCCTGCAACTCCAGTGACTGGATCACCGGGGAGGCCGCGGTCAGCGGGTAGAACGCGCTGAACATGTCCGAGAGGTAGCCGGGGGCGGCCACCTCGGCAGTGCGCACGGCGCCGCCGGCGTACGAGGTCGCCTCGCAGACCACCACCTGCCAGCCGGCGTCGGCCAGCAGGTTCGCGGCCACCAGGCCGTTGTGCCCGCCGCCGACCACCACGGCGTCCACGTCCGCGCCGGCCGAGCGCCGCATCGCCTGCATGAGCAGCACGGTACCGCCTGTGCCGATGGTCGGGGTGAGCTGACAACTGCCCGCTCCGCCGCGCGGGGGAGCGGGAGTCGCCGCACACCGCCTAGACTCGGGGTGTTCGCCGAAACAGCGGCGCGAGCCATCCGGCGCTGGTCCCGGTCGCCGGGCCGGGTACCGACGCGGGGCGAGTGTGAATCGAGATTTGCCTGTGCAGGACGAGCGAACGCCGTTGGTTGTTGCCATCATCGGAGCCTCCAGCGGAATCGGCCTGGCCACCGCCCGGGCGTGCGCGGCGCGGGGTGAGGCGCTGCTGCTCGGCTCGCGCAGCGAGCATTCCCTTGCCGCGGCGGCCGAATCGTGCAGGAAGCTGGGCGCGGCCAGTGTGCACTGCCAGACTCTGGACGTGGCCGACACCGACTCGGTGCGAGCGTTCTTCCAGGCGATGAGCGCCCGGGCCGAGCGTCTCGACGTGGTGGTGAACACCGCGGCGACGATGGCCTACGGCAAGCTCGAGGAACTGGATCCGGAGATCTTCCAGCGGGTGACCAGGATCGCCATCGAGGGCACCTTCGCGGTTGCCCGCGAGTCGCTGGCGATCTTCCGCCGGCAGCGGGCCGGCACCCTGATCGTGGTCAACTCGGTGGTCGGCTCGATCGCCGCGCCGCAGCTGGGTGCCTACGTCACCGCGAAGTGGGGACAGGCCGGGCTGCTGCGGACGCTGCAGCTGGAAGTGCTGGCCGAGCCCGACATCCATGTCTGCACCATCGCACCGGGCGGGGTGAACACGCCGATCTACCAGCAGGCGGCCAACATCACCGGCCGATCGCCGAAGCCGCCGCTGCCGGTGGACCAGCCGGAGAAGGTGGCCGAGGCGATCCTGCACTGCATGGAGCATCCCCGCAACCGCGTCTCGGTCGGGCTGGCCAATCACTTCATGCAGTTCGGCTTCCAGGTCTTCCCCTGGCTGTACGACCGGATGGTAGGCCCGCTGCTGAACCTGCTGTCGTTGACCAGCGAACCGACCCAGCCGAGCGACGGCAACGTGCTGGAGCCGAACCCGTCCGGCGAGGCGGCCAGTGGGCCGTGGCAGCGGCGCTGGACGGGCTGAGGGCCGGGTTACTGCGGGGCACGGTAGTGCGGCTCGGGACGGTTCTCGACCCGGTCCCGCAGCCGGCGCAGCGCCTCGTTGTTGCGAACCCGCAGCACCCAGCGCAGCGCCGGGTTGTCCAGCTGGCTGGCCGGGCCGGCGGTCGGTGCCTCCCGCATCCGGACCCGAGTGCGACCGGGGTCCTGCTCCTCCAGCAGGATCTCCACGGTGGCCTCCCCGAGCGGCCAGCCCCGGGCCTGCAGCACCAGCCGGCGGCCCGGCTCGCACTCCAGCGATTCGGTGTCGTCGGCCACCGAGAACGGCCAGCAGCCGACCTTGTGGTGGATCTTGCTGCCGGCCTCCGGCCAGTTCGCCTCGACATCCCGGACGTGCACCGCGCCGACCACCCAGCCGGTGTAGGCCCAGCCGTCGGCGAGTTCGGCGAAGATCCGGTCCGCGCTGGCCTGGATGGTCAGCTCGACCTCGGTCATCGGCCTGCTGGTGTCCCGGTCCTCCGCGTGCGGGGACGTGCGGCCGGGCTGGAAGGTGCTCGATTCGGACAAGGCGATCTCGCTTCGCGGTGGGCTTCGACTGCTGGCTCAGCCGCCTTCGACGCTATGCCACTTCGGAAACGATGCCAACCGGTCAGCCGGTGCGCAGCCTGCAGGCGGTTGAGCAGACTGAATGAGTGGAGCGATCTGGTCCCAGGATCGCCAGATCGCTCCACTCGCGCCGGGCCGACTAGCAGCGCAACCAGCTGCCGTCCCAGCCGGTGTCGGACCACCAGGTCTGGCAGAAGTAGTGCCCGCTGGAGGCGACGTAAACCTCGATGTGCTTGCCGTACAGGGAAGCCGTTCCGGTTTCCCAGACGTTGGAGATGCCGTCGGCCAGGCCGCCGCCCGGGATGGTGGACCAGGGATGGCCGGACGAGGTACTCCAGATATGGCGGCCGGGCGAGATGCCGAAGCAGTTGGACGCACCGTAGGCCCAGTTGACGGCGACCCAGGTCGGATAGGGGGTGGTCTGATCGGCGAAGGTGCCGGTGTAGCCGAAGCAGGTGACATTGACGCTCGCACTTGCCGGCGCCGCCGACACTACGGCGATTCCACCCAGTGAGAGCAGTACTGCTACCAGCGCGATCAATCGCTTGAACATCGGAGCCTCCAACAGATGTCTGTTTCATCCGGGTAGGCCGAAGTGTGGGCTTGCGGGAAAATCCTGTCAATAGGTGTTAGAAAGTCGACACCGGCTCAGCCGAAGCGGCCGGAGATGTAGTCCTCGGTGCGCCGCTCGGAGGGGTTGGAGAAGATCTTCTGGGTGTCGTCGACCTCCACCAGCTGGCCGGGCTGGCCGACGCCGGCCAGGTTGAAGAACGCGGTCCGCTCGGACACCCGGGCAGCCTGTTGCATGTTGTGGGTGACGATGATGATCGTGTACTGCTCCTTCAACGACTGGATCAGATCCTCGATGGCCAGGGTGGAGATCGGATCCAGCGCCGAGCAGGGCTCGTCCATCAGCAGCACCTGCGGCTGCACCGCGATGGCCCGGGCAATGCACAGCCGCTGCTGCTGGCCACCGGACAGCCCCGCACCGGGCTTGTCCAGCCGGTCCTTGACCTCCTCCCAGAGGTTCGCGCTGCGCAGCGACTGCTCGACCACCCCGTCCAGCTCGTCGCGCTTGAGCCGGCCGGCCTGCAGCTTCAGCCCGGCGGCCACGTTGTCGTAGATGGACATGGTGGGAAAAGGGTTCGGCCGCTGGAACACCATGCCGATGGTGCGCCGGACGTTCACCGGGTCGACGCCGGGGGAGTAGATGTTCTCGCCGTCCATCAGCACCTCGCCCTGCACCCGGGCGCCGGCGATCACCTCGTGCATCCGGTTGATGGTGCGCAGCACGGTGGACTTGCCGCAGCCGGACGGTCCGATGAAGGCGGTGACCGAGCGTGGCGCGATGGTCAGGTTGACATCGGCGACGGCGAGGAACTTGCCGTAGTAGATGTTGAGGTTCTTGGCGTCGATCCGCTTGGCCACGGGAATCTTCCTTTATCGAGAATCTTGATCGTATCGGTCGTTCGGTCAGGAGACCTTGCTGCGGCGGGCGATCAGCCGGGCGGTCAGGTTGAGCGCCATCACCAGCACGATCAGGGTCAACGCCGCGCCCCACATCCGGTTCGCCGCCCAGTGCACGGTGGCCGGGTGGCCGTTGATCAGCACGTGGGTGTTGCCCAGGTTGGCGAACTCGTCCTTGATCATGCCGGGCAGCGAACCCTGCGGGCCGGAGAACAGGTTGTAGTTCCGGTTCGGTGAGTAGCCGACCAGGATCAGCAGCGGCGCGGTCTCGCCGGCCACCCGGGCGATGCCGAGCACCACGCCGGTGATGATGCCGCTGGCCGCGGTGGGCAGCACGATCCGCACGATGGTCTTCCACTTGGGCACGCCGAGGGCGTAGGACGCTTCACGGAGTTCGTTGGGCACCAGCTTGAGCATCTCCTCGGTGGTGCGCACCACCACCGGGATCATCAGCATGACCAGGGCCAGCGACACCAGCCAGCCGGCCCGCTGGCCGCCGAAGGTGGTGATGAACGCGGCGTAGATGAACAGCGAGGCCACGATGGACGGGATGCCGGTCAGGATGTCCACCATGAAGGTGGTCGCCCGGGCCAGCGGTCCGCGACCGTACTCGACCAGGTAGATCGCCACCAGCACCGCGATCGGCACCGAGATGGCGGTGCACAGCGCGACCTGCTCCAGCGTGCCCACGACGGCATGCCAGGCACCGCCGCCGGGCAGCCGGTAGGTGATGCCGCGCTGGCTCTCGGTGAACCAGCCGTTGCGGGTGACCGCGTGCAGGCCCTTGGCGACGACGGTCCACAGCAGCCAGACCAGCGGGATCAGCGCGACACCGAAGGACAGCCAGATCAGCGCGGTCGCCGTGCGGTCCTTGGCTCGGCGCACGCTGCTGATGGTGGTCAGCGAACTGGTCGGCGTGCCGGTTGTCATGAGAACTCCCTGCGCCGGTTGACGATCGCTCGGGCCATCGCGTTCACCGCGAAGGTCAGCACGAACAGCACCAGGCCGGCCACGATGAAGGCACCGGTCTGCTGCGGGGTGTTGAACTCCGAGGCGCTGTTGGCGATCTTGGAGGCGAATGTCTCGCCGCCGTCGAAGATGGACCAGGAGAACGGGCCGGCGTTGGACACCTTGGACAGGATCAGCGAGATCGCGATGGTCTCACCCAGTGCCCGGCCGAGGCCGAGCATGGCGCCGCTGACCAGGCCCGGCCGGCCGTGTGGCAGCACCGAGAGCCGGATCATCTCCCACTTGGTGGCCCCCAGTGCCCAGGCAGCCTCGATGTTGGCCGCCGGCGTCCGCTCGAAGACGTCGCGCCCGACCGCGGTGACGATCGGCAGGATCATCACCGCGAGCACCACCCCGCCGGTGAACACGGTGCCGTACTGCACGTTCTTGTCGGCGAACAGCGGGAAGCTGCCGAGGTGCCGGCTAACCCAGTTGGCCAGCGGCTGGATCCTCGGCGCGAGCACCGCGATGCCCCAGATGCCGTAGATGATGGACGGCACCGCGGCCAGCAGGTCGACCACGTAGGCCACCGGCCGGGCCAGCCGCCTCGGTGCGTACTGGGTGATGAACAGCGCGATGCCGATCGCGACCGGAACCGCCAGCACCATGGCCAGCAGCGAGATCAGCACCGTGGTCCACAGCAGCGGCAGCACCCCGTAGTGCAGCACCGCGCCGTCGACGTCCCAGTTGCGGGAGGTGAGGAAGTTGTCGTGGTCGCCGGTGATGGCCGGAATCGCCTTGATCAGCAGGAAGATCGCCACCAGCGCGATGAGCAGCACCACGAAGGCGCCGGCACCGGCGGCCAGCGCGTGCATGGCCCGGTCACCGAGGCGCACCTTGCCGGCCGGCGTGCCGAGGTCCACCGAACCGGCACCGAAGACCTCGTGTTCCAGGGTTCCGACGGCCAGTGGTTCCACCGAAGTGGTCGCCACCTCGGCGATCGGCGGCTGCGCGCGTTCGGTCATCCGCTCCCGCTCCAACATCGGTCCGCCCCCTTCACGGCCGAACCCGCCGGGCGAGTCAACGCGCCCGGCGGGGTGGCTGTGAACCGAATCGTGCTCGGTACTGGTCATGCGTGCCTAACTGATCCCGTTGATCGCGGCCTGCACCTGCGTCTTGATGCTGTCGGGCAGCGGTGCGTAACCCAGATCCTTGAGCTTGTCCTGCCCGGCGCCGGCGGTGTAGTTCAGGAATGCCTTGACCTGCTTGCCGATGTTGGCGTCGGAGTACTTCGAGCAGACGATCTCGTAGGTGACCAGGATGATCGGGTAGGCACCGGAGGCCTTGGTGGCGTAGTCCAGCTTCAGGCTGAGGTCGCCGGGGCCGCTCGGCGCGGTCTTGGCGGCTGCCACCGCGGCGCCGGCCGAATCCGCGGTCAGCTCGACCGGGCCGGCGCCGTTGTCGATCTTCGCGGTGCTCAGGTTACCGCTTACCGCGTAGGACCATTCGTCATAGCCGATGCCGCCCTCGGTGGAGCCGATGGCCTGCTGCACCCCCTGCGACCCGGTCTTGCCCTGTCCGGCGAAGCCCGCCTTGGAGGAGTCCTTGTCCGGGGTGGAGGTGAAATCGGTCGGGTCGTTGGCGGCCAGGTACCGCTCGAAGTTCTGCGTGGTGCCCGAGGAGTCGCTGCGGTAGAAGACGGTGATCTTGGTCGAAGGCAGGTTGGCGCCGGAGTTAAGCGACTTGATCGCCGGGTCGTTCCAGGTGGTGATCTTGCCCAGGAAGATCTTGGTCAGCACGGTCGGGGTCAGCGTGAGGTCGGAGACGCCGTTGAGCTTGTACGCGATCGCGATCGGACCGACCACCATCGGCAGGTCGAGCGCGGCCGAGCCGCAGGCGGTGCTCGCCTTGGTGGGCTCGTCCTTCTTCGGGTCGAGCGCGGAGTCCGAGCCGGCGAAGTTGTCCTGCTTGGCGATGAAGTTGGAGACGCCGGCGCCCGATCCGGTGCCGTTGTAGGTGATCGTCGCGCCGGAGCACTGGTTCTGGTAGTCGGTGATCCACTGGTCCATCGCGTTCTTCTGCGCGGTGGAGCCTTCCGCCTTCAGCGAGCCGGAGGCGCACGAGGTGCTGCCGGTCGAGGACGAGCTGGATCCGCCGTTGCCGGCGCCCTGGGTCGTCGTGCTCGCGGAGTTGCTGTCCGAACCGCAGGCGGTGAGCGCCACGGCGCCAGCTGCCAGCCCCGCGATCAGGCCTGCTCGGGTGATGAGCACCGGTATTCCCCTTCGTCTTTCGTTCTCGGGCTGGTGGGCGGACAACCCCGCAGCCGCTGTCGCGCCAGCCGGTGTGGCTGACGCTTTCCGACGTTAGGGAGCCGACATGGCCGGTCGGAGAGGCGCACGTGAACTGCAGGTGAACGGGTGGCGCAGTTTGCCGCACGGCTGGATGGAATTGCCATGGCTGGTAGGTGAAATCAGGCCTGGTGGGCTTGAATTCCGACATCTCGGGAGAGTATGGGCACCCGGCCGGCCCGCTTCGGAAAGTCGCTGCCGCCTCAGCCGGCGTACTGGATGTCGGCCGAATGGGTGGTGAAGCCGGCCCGCTGGTAGAGCCGCACCGCGGCCGCGTTGTCCTGCTCGACGTAGAGCAGCACCGTGTGCAGGCCGCGGCCGAGCAGGTGCCGCAGCCCGGCCGCCAGCAGGGCGCTGCCCAGCCGCATGCCCTGCGCGGACGGGTCCACGCCCAGCACGTACACCTCGCCGGCCGGCGGATCCAGTTCGGAGTGCACCTTCGTCCAGTGGTAGCCGAGTAGCCGGTCGCCGGAGACCGCGAGCAGGAAGCCGGCCGGGTCGAACCAGTCCGCGTGCAGCCGCTGATCCAGATCGTGCTGATCCCAGCGGCCCTGCTCCGGATGGCCGGCGAACGCCCGAGCGTTCACCGCCAACCACGCCGCGTCGTCCTGCCCGGGCACGAACGGCCGGATGCGGATCCCGTCCGGCAGCGGCCGTTCGGCCACCTCGGCCAGCGTCGCCCTGAGTTGCAGCAGGGTCCGTACCGGCTCCAGCCCGGCCCGGCGAGCAGCCTGGTTGGCCACGCTCGGCTCGCCGTGTGCCCACAGCCGGTAGCCCGCCGGCAGCCGGCGCAGCAGCTCGCCGGCCACTTCGGCGTCGGCGGCCACCAGCTCCACCGTGGTCGGGTTGTCGCCGGCCAGCTGGGCGTAGCCGAGCACCGCGTCGCCGTCGGTGGCCAGCAGGTGCCGGCCCGGTTCGGCCAGCGCGAGCATGCCCTGCTCGCTGATCGGCGGGGTGTCGGCGGCGCCGGGCGAGGCCTGGACGAGTTCGCGCACGGCCGCCAGCCGGCCGCTGTCGAGGACGTCCTGGTCGGTGATCTGCAGGCTCACCCCTGCACGGTAGCCGGGGGCTGTCCCTCGTCGGCGGCGCGGGATCGCGGGCCCGGCTCGGTCGGCTTGACGAACTTGTAGCCGACGTTGCGCACGGTGCCGATCAGCGCCTCGAACTCGGCGCCCAGCTTGGCCCGCAGCCGTCGGACGTGCACGTCCACGGTCCGGGTGCCGCCGAAGTAGTCGTAGCCCCACACCTCCTGCAGCAGGTGCGAACGGGAGAACACCCGGCCCGGATGCTGGGCCAGGAACTTCAGCAGCTCGAACTCCTTGTAGGTGAGATCCAGCGTGGTGCTGCGCAGCCTGGCCGTGTAGGTGGCCTCCTCGATGGTCAGCTCGCCGATCCGGACCACGCCCGGCTCGCCCTGGGTGGCCGCGGTGCGGCGGGCCGACGCCAGCCGCAGCCGCGCGTCCACCTCGGCCGGCCCGGCGGTGTCGAGCAGCACGTCGTCCACCGCCCAGTCGGCCGACAGCGCGACCAGGCCGCCCTCGGTGAGCACCGCGAGCACCGGCACGTCGAGTTCGGCGGCCGACAGCACCCGGCTGAATGCCCGGGCGCCGGCCAGGTTGAACCGGCCGTCCACCAGCACCACGTCGACGGTGCCGGTCAGCAGTGGCGAGACGTCGAAGTCGGAGACCGAGACCCGGTGAGCCAGCAGGCCCAGCGCGGGCAGCACCTCGGTGGTCGGCTGCGCAGCGGTGGTCAGCAGGAAGATCTGCACGGGCACCTCCCGGTGCGCGAGAACCGGACTCGCTCAGGCAAGAATACGGACCATGTCGGTTCCGGAGCCGGTGCGCCTTTGCACTGAGGACGGGATATTTCTAACCGCCGACTATTACGGCCAGGTTTCCGAGCAGCCCAGCTACCTGCTGCTGCACGGTTTCACCGGCTCCACCGCCAAGCCGCCGATCCAATTCGTCGCCCGGCACCTGAGCGGACGGGGCAGCTGCGTGCTGGCCTTGAACTTCCGAGGCCACGGCAGCTCGGGCGGGCTGTCAACGGTGGGCGCCGACGAGGTCGCCGACGTCGCCGCGGGGCTGGCCTGGCTGTCGGCGAGACGGCCGGGTGTGCCGGTGGTCACGCTCGGGTTCTCGATGGGCGCCTCGATCGCGGTCCGGCACGCCGGGCTCGCCGCGGCCGCCGGTGCCCCGGGTCCGGACGCGGTGATCGCGGTCAGCGGGCCGGGCCGCTGGTACGAGCGCGGCACCAAGCCGATGCGCCGGCTGCACTTCGGCGTCGAGACCCGGCTGGGCCGGCGGATCCTGGCCCGGGTGTTCAAGACCCGGATCGGTTCCGGCTGGGATCTGCTGCCGGTCTCCCCGGTCGAGGTGGCGGGCGCGATCAAGGCTCCGCTGCTCATCGTGCACGGCGACCGCGACCCGTACTTCCCGCTCGACCATCCGCGGATGCTGGCCGGCGTGGCGCCCAATGCCGAGCTGTGGATCGAGCACGGCATGGGGCATGCCGAGAACGCCACCGGGGTCGGGTTGCTGGACCGAATGGACGACTGGGCCCGGGCCGCGCTGTCCGCCGGTCCCGCCCGGTGAGCCGGCGATGAGCGCGCGGTGAGCGTCGCCAACCGCACCATCTGAGAGCATGGACCGGTGAGCATGTCCGAGACGGAGCCCTCGGTGGCGCCCGCGGCCGAGCGGGCGTCGGCCGGCCTCAACCACATCCAGCTGGCCGCGCTGACGGCGGTGTTGACCGGCGTGCTGGCCGCGGGCGGTTACCTGGGCAGCGCGGCCACCGTGGCGGCGGTCGCGGTGGTGCAGGCGGTGCTCATCCCCTGCTGGATGCTGGGCCACCGGCTGCCCGGTCGGATCGGCGGGCTGGGCTTGAGCGTGCTGGCCGCCGCGGCGGCCGACGGGCTCACCCTGCACTGGCCGGACAGCGGCTACTCGCCGGTGCTCGGCGTGCTCGGGGTGGCCATCCCGCTGATGTTCTTCCACCAGCTCAGCCGTGGCGTGGTGCGGGCCCGGGTGGTCGAGTCGCTGGCGGGGATCGCCCTGCTGCTGGTCGCGGTGGTGTCGCTGCCGGGCCTGATCGTGCTGCGGCACGAGGCGTCCGGCCGGACCATCGTGCTGGCCGTGCTGGCCGCGCTCGGCATCGGCCTGGTGGCCGCCCACCTGACCGACGCGGTGCTGCCGGCACCGCGCTTCGATCCGGGGATGGACCGTGGCCTGCCGGCGGTGGTGGTCGGCGTGGCGGCCGGCGGTGTGGTCGGCTATCTCGGGCTGCGGCGGCTGATCGACTTCGCCGGCGGCCGGGGTGCCTTTGTCGGCGCGGCCATCGCGGCGGTGGCCTGCCTGCTGTCGATCGCGGCCAGCTTCGCCGAGTCCCGCACGGCACGGCCGGACGGTGCGGACTCAGAACCGGCCGGCAGCGGAACGGCCGCGGTCGGCGAGACCACCCCATCCGGCGGCCGGGATCGGCTGGCGGCATTGCGGCCGGCAGCCGCGGCGGCGATCACCATCGCGCTGACCGTGCCAGCGGCCTACGTGCTGACCAACGCGCTCACCAGCTGACCCGGCACTGGCCGGAGCAGGCCGGAATCGCTAGGGTGGGGAGCGCTATGGGACAGCTGCTGACTTCTCGCCGCGCGGTGGATCTGTGCCGCGTCGGCAGCGCGCTGTGTCCCGGTTTCCTCGCCAGGTAGCTGCTCGTCCGGCTGACCTGTGCCGCGCACCCACCGGCTGATCCTCTGCGCAGGTCCGGTGGTGCGCATTCCCGCTCCGCACCGGAACTCGCACCGATTCCCGCTCCGCACCGGATCTCACACCGAGGAGAAGACATTTCATGAGCCGCACCGATGCGCTCGTCACGGCCGACTGGGCCGAGGAGAACCTGGACAGCCCGGGGGTGGTGTTCGTCGAGGTCGATGAGGACACCTCCGCCTACGACGGCGGCCACATCCGTGGCGCGGTCAAGCTGGACTGGAAGACCGAGTTGCAGGATTCCGTCGTCCGCGACTTCGTGTCGAAGGAGAAGTTCGAGAAGCTGCTGTCGGAGAAGGGCATCGGCAACGACGACACCGTGGTGCTCTACGGCGGCAACAACAACTGGTTTGCCGCCTACGCCTACTGGTACTTCAAGCTGTACGGGCACCAGGCGGTGAAGCTGCTCGACGGCGGCCGCAAGAAGTGGGAGCTGGACGGCCGGGAGCTGTCCAAGGACCCGGTGCAGCGGCCGGCCACCCAGTACCAGGCCCAGGAGCAGGACCAGTCCATCCGGGCCTTCCGGGACGAGGTGGTGGGCGCGATCGGCAACAAGAACCTGATCGACGTGCGTTCCCCGGACGAGTTCTCCGGCAAGCTGCTCGCCCCGGCGCACCTGCCGCAGGAGCAGTCCCAGCGGGCCGGCCACATCCCCACCGCGCTGAACGTGCCGTGGTCCAAGGCGGCCAACGAGGACGGCACCTTCAAGAGCGACGACGAACTCCGCCAGCTCTACGGCGACGCCGGTTTGGACACCTCGAAGGAGACGATCGCCTACTGCCGGATCGGTGAGCGGTCCTCGCACACCTGGTTCGCCCTGCACGAGCTGTTGGGCGAGCAGAACGTGAAGAACTACGACGGCTCCTGGACCGAGTACGGCTCGCTGGTCGGCGTGCCGATCGAGAAGGACGTCTGAGCCATGAGCCCGACAGCCAGCGAAAGCTAGGAGATCGACATGTGCGGAGCCCCCGCCCAAGCCCCCACCTTGCCGGCCCACGTCGACATCTCCAAGGAGACGGTGATCTACGGGACGGTCTCGGCCGCCGACGGTTCGCCGGTGCCGGCGGCCTACGTCCGGCTGCTGGACGGCACCGGCGAGTTCACCGCCGAGGTGGTCACCTCGGCGACCGGCGACTACCGGTTCTTCGCCGCGCCGGGCGAGTGGACGCTGTCGGTGATGCACAACTCGGGCAGGGTCCGCCGTCCGGTGGTGGCCACCTCGCCGGGGCTGGTGGAAGTACCCCTGGTGCTGTCCTGACCAGTCGCGGAGGGTCGTCCACCTCGTGCGGTGGATGACCCTCCGCGATCGGACCCAGCGCGCGGCGTTCCAGGGCGCGGCGATTCAGCGCACGGCCTTTCAGAGCACGGCATCCCGGGCACGGCCTTTCAGAGAACGGCGGTTCAGAGCACGGCCAGATACCGGTCCACCATCCGGCGCTGGACGAGCCCGCTGACCGGGCCGCCGAGCGCGACCAGCAGGGTTCCCGGCCGGCTGACCGCGGTGACGGTGGCCCGCACCGAACCGTCGGCCGCCTGCTCGACCAGGAACTGCTCCATGCCGCATTCCGGATGGCCCGGCAGGCTGAGGTAGCTGAAGCCGAGCCGGTCCGGCTCATCGAAGACGGCGCTCACCCGGCACGGGATGACCAGCGCGACGCCGGCCACGCCGAGCCCGAGCACGACCGTGCTGCCCTCGACCGCCCGCGGCGAACTCGGCCGGACGCTCAGCCCGGCGCGCCGGTGCATGTCCCAGCCCAGGACGGCCTCGCCGGCCCGCCGGAAGGTGTCCTCACCCGGCGTCAACTGCCGGCTCCGGCTGAGCGAGCCGAAGCCGGCCGGTGCCTGCAGGCCGCCGGTGTAGGTGGGTTGTTGGTCGCGAGCGCGAGCCAGGTGCCGCTCGGCGGTCCCATCGAATGGAATGAACTTCAGCCTGGCCACGGCTCAGTAGATCAGGGCCTGGGCGTCCGGACGCAGGATCTCGGCGACGAAGCTGGCCGAGCCGGCGATCCGGGCGCCGGGGATGAGCTGGTCCGCCTCGATGCCGCGCCGCTGCGCGCACTGGGTGCAGACGGTGAGCGTGCCGAGGGCCAGCACCAGGTCGCGGAGCTCGGCCAGCGGCGCCGAGTGCGGCAGGACGAACTCCTCGGCCCGGCCGGGCAGGCCGAACCAGGACGCCTCGCCGGTCAGCCAGAGCGAGGTTGTGGTCGCGGTGCTGGCCGCGGTGGCCGCGACCGTGAACGCCTGCGCGCACCGCTCGGGGGCCTCGGCACCGACGGTGCACTTGATGACCAGGTTCCGCGCGCCGGCCCGGCTCGGCTCGCTCTGGTGCTGCTCGGTTCGGCCCGGCTCGGCGTGGCTCTGCGGTGGTTGGCTCTGCGGGGGTTGGCTCACGGCGGGATATCCTTTGGTTGTGGCCACGTTCTACACCATCTTGCTCATCGCCGTGTTCCTGGCCATCGCCGGGATGGCGGTGCTGATCATCGCCAAGCTGTTCGCCGGTCAGCAGTAGGTGTCTTCCCTTCCGGAGCGGGCGGACACCACCGACCTGCGGTCAGGCCCGCCACTGCACGACGCGCTGCTGGAGGTCTTGCCGCTGGTCGGCGAGTGGGGTGGCCGCGGCACCGGAGTGAAGCCGGCGGACGGCGAGGCGTTCTCCTATGCGCAGCGGGTGATCTTCAGCCACGACGGCCGGCCGTTCCTGAGCTATCAATCGCAGAGCTGGCTGCTGGGCCCGGACGGATCGGTGCTGCGGCCGGCATTCCGCGAGGGCGGCTTCCTGCGGCCGGGTGCCGGGGAGGACCGGCTGGAATTGTTGCTGACCAGCGCGGCCGGTATCGTCTCGGTGTTCGACGGCCTGGCTGGCGACCGGCGCTGGGAGTTCGCCACCACCGCGGTCGGGTTCAGCCCGACCGCCAAGCAGGTCGCCGGCGAGCGCCGGCTGTACGCGCTGACCGGTGACCGCGAACTGTCCTACGTTTCCGAGCTGGCGTTGCAGCCGGGGGAGTACCGTCCGCACCTGAATGCCAGCCTGGCCCGTCCCTGAGGCGGAAAGCTTTCGACGGCAGGGTTGACAGCCTGGTGCGGCGGCCTTCGGGTGGTCCCTGAGCGAGCGGGTCGCGCTGGCCGGCCGCCGCCTCGCTTCAGTCCTCAGCGGCGCTTTCTTCACTGGCCTCGCGCCGGGCCCGCGCCCGGCGCTTGCCCTCATGCATCGCCTGCACCCGGGCGATCGGGATCGTCCGGCCGTGCTCGATCAGCTCGTCCGGCAGCTGCTGCGGCGACGGCATCAGATCCTGCCAGGACGGGTGGGCGGCCAGCAGGTCCACCGCCGTCCGCACGGTGAAGTCGCCGGGCAGCACGCCGTCCAGTTCGTCCCAGGACAGCGGGAACGACACCGGCACGCCGGGCCGCAGCCGCGGGCTGTAGGCGGCCGCCACCGAGGCGCCGCCGGCCCTGGTCGAGTCGAGGAACACCTTGCCATGCCGGTTCTCCACGACGAACGCCGTGGTGGCCAGCTCCGGATCCAGCCGCTCCGCGCGAACCGCCAGCGCTCGGGTTGACGCGGCGACCTCCTCGGTCGTGGCGCCGGATACGGGCACGAAGACGTGCACACCCTTGGCGCCGCTGGTCTTCACCGCGCCGGCCAGGCCGAGTTCGGCCAGCGCCTGGCGCACCAGCAGGGCGGCCCGCACGGCAACGGAGAACTCGCCACCTTCCGGCGGGTCGATGTCGAGGATCAGGTGGGTGGGCCGGTTCGGCTCGTCGATCCGGAACAGCGTCGGGTGGTATTCGACGGCGCGCTGGTTGGCGAACCAGAGCAGCGTCCGCAGCTCGTTGCACAGCGCGTAGTGGATGTCGCGCCGCGACCGCTCCGCCCAGACGGTGACCGTCTCGACCCAGTCCGGCGTGTATTTCGGCACGTTCTTCTGCATGAACGGCGGCTGGCCCGGCCGTACCCGCATCACCGACAGCGGGCGGTCGCGCAGCACCGGCAGCATCCGGTCGGCCACCGCGACGAGGTAATCGACCAGATCCCGCTTGGTCGCTCCGGCGTCGTCGAACAGCGGCTGGTCGAGATGGGTCAGCTCGACGCCCTCGCGTACCTCGTCCGCGCTCATCGGCGGCGGAGTTCGTCCGGCATCGAAACCTCCCGCAGGCAGCATATCGATCGGAGGCTCCAGACCAGCTTCGATCGGTCGATCCGACAACGGTGACGACTCCCGCCGCCAGACGGATGCGACTGCGCTACGCCGGTACCTGTCGGGGCTGCTCGGTGGCGCTGCCGGCCGGCGAGTGGGCGGTATACCTCCGCGAGGTCAAGCAGGTGGTTTGCCTGAGCTGCCATGCGGCCCCAGCTTCGCAGGAGAGCCAGCCGGCAGCGGATGAACCGGTAGCAAGCGAGGCGCCGCCGGCATCCGGCCAGGCCGGTGCCTCGGCCCGCCGGGAATATCAGCGTCGGGCCATCAAGCGCGAGGAACGTGCCCGCTCGGCACATCCGCGCATCGGCGGGCTGATGCACGCACTGTCCAAGGAGCCGCAGAGCACTCAGGCATGGTTGCGCGGCGCCGTCGGTGAGGAGAAGGTGGCCCGCCGGCTGGACGAGCTTGCCGAACGAGGCGCGAAGGTGCTGCACGACCGGCGGATACCCGGCTCCCGGGCAAACATCGACCACCTGGTGGTCGGGCCGGCGGGCGTGTTCGTGGTCGATGCCAAGCGGTATGCCGGTCGCCCGCAACGAAGGGTCGAAGGCGGCATCCTGCGTCCGCGCACCGAGACGCTGCTGGTCGGTCGCCGGGATCGCACGAAGCTGCTGACCGGCATGCACAAGCAACTCGGACTGGTCCGAGCCGCGCTGCTGCCGGAGGAACTGCCGGTGCAGGGCATGCTCTGCTTCGTCGATGCCGAGTGGCCCGCGTTCGGCGGCAGTTTCACGATCGATGGCATCGAGGTGCTCTGGCCGAAACGGATCGCCGAGCGGGTGAGCGCGACCGCGCTGCTCTCCGGTGCGCAGATCACCGAAACCCATGCCCGGCTGGCGGCGGCCTTCCCGCCGGCCTGAATGGGTTATTTGGTTGCCAGGCACGGGCGCAGCGGATAGACCGAAGCCATGAAGGACTACCGGCCGCAGGCCAGCTTCGACCAGGAAACGGCCGACGGCTACGACGAGCAGCCTCGCGGTGACGAGGCGGCGGCGGTCGAGTTCCTGGCCGCGCTGGCTGGGCCGGGACCGGCCCTGGAACTGGCCATCGGCACCGGCCGGATCGCGATACCGCTTGCCGCGAAGGGCATTCGGGTCGACGGAATCGACTTCTCCGAGCCGATGGTGGCCACGCTGCGCGCCAAGCCGGGTGGCGAGCAACTCGAGGTCCGGCTCGGGGACTTCGCCGAGGTGGACGTGGCAGGCAGCTACCGGCTGGTGTACCTGGTGTTCAACACCCTGTTCAACCTGCTCAGCCAGGACCAGCAGGTCCGCTGCTTCGAGAACGTCGCCCGGCACCTCACCGAGGACGGCGTGTTCGTGATCGAGGCGTTCACCCCCGGCTACCTGTACCGGCTGCGGGATGGCCAGTACGTGGATGCGGAGTCGGTCGAGGGCCGGCGGGTGGTCCTGGACGTCGGCCGGCACGATCCGGTCAGCCAGACGCTGGAGGAATCGCACGTGGTGCTGACGGCCGAGGGCGGCGTCCGGCTTCATCCGATCGTCACCCGCTATGCGTGGCCGGCGGAACTGGACCTGATGGCCAGGATCGCCGGGCTGCGGCTTTCCGAACGCTGGGGCGATTGGCGTCGCCACCCGTTCACCGCCGACAGCCGGTTGCACGTTTCGGTGTACGAGCGGGCCCGTACCGGCGAGTAACTTCCGGGCGGCGAACCTCGTTGAACCTTGCGTCCGCGAGGGAGCCGCCACATGCCAGGCACGATCAGCCGCAGAACCAACACGATCAGCCGCAGGACCAGCACGATCAGCCGCAGGACCAGCATGGCCGGAATGCTGGGCGTCGCCGCGTTGGCCGCCTCGGCCGCGCTGGTCGCCGGCCAGCCGGCGAACGCCGCGCCGTCCTACACCAGCCAGACGCTGCACTTCCGGGTGACGGTCGGCCCGGACCACAGCCAGGTCTGCGACCTGGTGGGCCTGCTGTTCACGCCATCGTCGGCCACTCCGGCCGACCCGGCGCCGGCCATCCTGACCACCAACGGCTTCGGCGGCTCCGATTCTGACCAGGTGCCGTTCGCCGAGGCCGAAGCCGCCCGCGGCTACGTCGTGCTGTCCTACTCCGGGCTCGGCTTCGGCGGCTCGGGCTGCAAGATCACCCTGGACGATCCGGACTACGACGGCCTGGCCGCCAGCCAACTGGTCAGCTACCTCGGCGGCGCGCCCGGCATCGCGTTCGCCGACGCGCAGCACACCGTCCCGGCTCCGGTGCTCGACGTGGTCACCCACGACCCAACCGACCACGACGGCCAGGCCCAGGCCTACGACCCACGGGTCGGCATGTGGGGCGGCAGCTACGGCGGCGAGGTGCAGTTCGCCGCGGCCGCGGTCGATCCGCGCATCGATGCGCTGAACCCGCAGATCACCTGGAACGACCTTTCCTACTCGCTGGATCCGAACAACACCGGCCAGGCCACCGGCGTCAGCACCACGACGCCGGGAGCGACCAAGTCCACCTGGGCGGCGGCCTTCTCGGCCGAGGGCATCTTCGACGGCGTGGAGTACGCCGGCAACGACCCGTCCCGGCTGATCGGCTGCCCGAACTTCGCCGACTTCGTCTGCCCGGCGCTGGTCACCGCCGGCGCAGGAGGCTACCTGCAGCCGGCCGACGTCGAGCACCTGCGGCACGCCTCCGTCTCCAGCTACCTCAGCAGGATCCGCATTCCGGTGCTGCTCGACCAGGGCGAGGTGGACACCCTGTTCAACCTGAACGAAGCGGTGGCCACCTTCCACGCGCTGCAGGCTCAGGGCACCCCGGTCGCCATGCTCTGGCGGGAGCAGGGCCACTCCGGCGGCACCCCGTCGGCGGCCGGCCTGACCTACGAGCAGTCGCGGATCCAGGACTGGTTCGACCACTACCTCAAGGATTCCGCCGTCGGCACCGGTGCTCCCTTTGCCTACTACCAGGACTGGTCCGGCACCTTCGCCGAGGCCGGCGGCTACCCGGCGGCGACTGGCAGCCAGGTTTACTACCTCTCCGGGGGCGCCACCCTCACTCCGGATTCCTCGGCGGTCACGAGTAGTTCGCAATCGATGCTGACCCCGCCGGCGGGTGCCCCGACCTCGCTGGACGGGCTGGACGTGCTCGGCGCGGTGTCGCCCACCCCGCTCCACCTGCCGGATGTCGATGCTCCCGGCAGCTACCTGCACTGGACGACCCCGGCGCTGAGCCAGCCCCTCACCGTGGTCGGATCGCCGGTGTTCACCGTCCGGCTCAGCGTGCCGACCGCGCTGCGGACCGACGATCCGGCCGGCCAACTGGTGCTGGTCGCCAAGCTCCGCGACGTGGCACCGGATGGCACCGGCGCGCTGATCAATGGCCTGGTCGCACCGGTCCGAATCGCCGACCCGGGCAAGCCGGTTCAGATCACGCTGCCCGCCATCGCGCACCGGTTCCCGGCCGGCCACCGGATCGAGATCGTGCTGGCTGGCGGCGACGCGAACTACCGCGGCGGCCTGCTCGCCACCCCGGTGACGGTGCGCACCGGTTCACCGGCCCAGCAGCTCAGCCTGCCGGTGGCCGGTTGAGTGCGGCGCTCCCCCGGGGCCTTGACATACCTTGCCTGCTCGGTGGAATGTCACTTTGTCCTGCCTTGGCTGGACCGGCTGCATCGAGTGCCTGAACCTGGCCTCTCGATCACCCCGTAGCGCCGGAGGTGCCGCCATGTCGCGCAAGATCCCCTTTGCCCTGACCGCCGCCGGCCTGGGGTTGGCCATGGCCGTGCTGGCCCAGCCGGTGGCCGGCCAGGCATCCTCGGCCGGCCAGGCTTCGTCGGGCGGCTCGAAATCCAGGCCCGGCTCGGCCGGACAGCTGTCGGTCAGCACCCGGCTGGCCGACCGCCGGGAGGTTTCCTCCGGCACCAGGGCCTACTCGCTCGGCTTCGAGGACGGCCGGTTCTATGCCAACGGCTGGCACACCACCGGCGAGATGGGCGGCATCTGGACGCCGCCGCTGAAGCTGCTCGACGGCGTCTGGTTCGGCCTGGACGGCCAGTGGATCGGTCCGGCCACCAAGTTCACCAGCGGCTGGGGCTACACCCGCTACGACCTGCCGGCCACCGCCGGGCTCGGCGTGCAGCGCACCGACTTCGTGCCGGACGGCCGGCGCGGCGTGCTGTACGGGCTGAAGATCACCAACAGCGGCGCGGCCCGCACCACCAAGCTGACCGTGGACGCGCACTCCGAGCTGCTGGGCCAGTACCCGTGGGGCTTCACCGGGATGACCCCGAACGCCAGCGACAACCTGCCCGACGCGGGCAGCTTCGACGGCCGCAGCCTGGTCTTCACCGACAACGGCGCGCTGCCCGGCGCTCCGGTGCACCACTACGCCGCGCTGGTCGGCACCTCGCTCAAGCCCGACTCCGGCACCATCGGCCACCAGTTCTGGGGGCCGCAGCCGGGCCACCGGTGCACCGGCACCGAACCGGGCGCGCCGGCCGACCCGAAACCGTCGGCCTGCGACGACGGGCCGTTCGGCAACGGCACCGGCGGTGAGTTGACCTACTCCGTCACGCTGCCCGCCCACGGCTCGCGCACCGTCTGGCTGGCGGTCGCCGGCTCCGACAGCGGCCTGGCCGACGCCCGCCAGCAACTGCGCCAGGTGCTGCACGAGCCGGCCGAGGCGCTGGAGAAGAAGATCGACAGCCGGCAGCGGCTGGCCAGCCAGACCCAGCTGTCGTTGCCCGGCGATCCGACGCTGGCCGCGGCCGTGGACTGGGGCAAGCAGAACCTGGCCGACCTGACGCTGAGCGCGCGCAACCTGCAGATCCGCTGGACCAACCAGGGCAAGCAGTACCCCGCCCCGCTCGGCACGGTGCCGTCGGCGACCTGGATCGGTGCCGGATTCCCCGATTATCCCTGGATATTCGCCACCGACGCGGAGTACACCGCGTTCGCCGCGGTATCGGTCGGGCAGTTCTCGGCGATCGAGGACCACCTGCGCGCGCTGCGGGATGTGTCCGACATCCTGAATCACCGGTCCGGCGTGGTGGCGCACGAGACGGTCTCTGACGGCTCGGTCTACTTCGGCCACGATTCGCAGACCACCAACCCCGACGGCACCAAGACCAACGACTTCAACACCGACGAGACGGTGAAGTTCCCCAGCACGGTGGCGCTGGTCTGGCGGTGGACCGGTGACAACCGCTTCCGTGACGAGATGTACGACTTCACCGTCCGCAACCTAAAGTACGTGGTGAACAAGCTCGACGTTGACTCCGACGGCTGGCCGGAGGGCTCGGGCAACGTCGAGCGCACCGGCATGGGCCCGGAGAAGGTCGACAACGCGGTGTACCTGATCCGCGGCCTGTACGACCTCTCCGACATGGCCAAGTCGAAGCACGACGCCAGGACCTACGACTGGGCGGAGGACCTGGCCGACAAGCTGCTGGCCAAGTTCGACAAGACCTGGTGGTACCAGGCCGCGTCGCAGTACGCCGATTCGCTGGTCGATCCGGGCAACCAGCAACTGTTCCAGCAGTACTGGATCGGCCAGACGCCGATGGAGGCCGAGCTCAACATCAACGGCGTCACGGTGCCCGGCGTGGCTCCGTACCAGCACGGCAGCACCGCGCTGGCCGGCCGGGAGAACGACTGCTACTCGGGCACGCCGCCGTTCAACACCGGCCTGTTCCACACCGGTTGCGGCGGACCGCCGAACGGAACGGGCGAGAAGGTGATCTACGGCCTGACCACCTCGATCCAGTCCGTCGGCGAGGGCAACTATGGCAGGCTCGGTGCGGATCAACAGGGCCGGTACCTGGACGCGCTGACCCAGACCATGTTCGCCGAGCCGGCCACCGGTGGCACGCCGGACGAGCAGCCGGGCGCGATGCCGGAGATCTTCCCGTCGCCGGACCAGGGTGCCAACATCGACCGGTGCTGGACCTGCCGCTCGATGTTCATGCAGGCCTGGGGCAACTACGGCACCGCCTGGCCGGTGGTGCACCAGTGGCTGGGCGTGCGGCCGAACCTCGGCATGGCCGAACTCGACGTCGTTCCGCAGGTGCCGCAGGGGCAAACCACCGTCGCCGGCCGGGACATTCGGCTGGGCCGAGGCTCGGTGGACGTGTCGGCCAGCCACACCGGCGACCGGTACGTGACCTCGGTGAGCAGCCACGGTGCGGTCGGCGCGCGGCTGGTCCAGCTCGGTGCCACCCTGCCGCGCGGAACGCACCCGGCGGCGGTCTACCTGGACGGGCACGCGGTGCACCATTACCGGATGGTGACAACCAACCGGGGCGTGGAGGTCACGGTGGCCACCGGCGCCGGGCGGCACACGCTGACCGTGCGGACCTGAGCTTCGTGCGGACCTGAGCTTCGTGCGGACCTGAGCCTTCAGTCACCTGCTCACAATGGTGGCGGGTCGTGTGCGGTGGGTTGGTTCTCGGCCGGGCTGCCCGCCGGTGGTGCGGCCGGCCTGGCCGGTGGGTTCGTTCTCAGCCAAGGCCGGCTTGGGAGGCTCGCGTAGCGGTGGCCGGTCGCGGTGCTCCAGGTGTAGCTGCCATCTCGGTTGTGCCGATAGGTCCAGCCAGTGCCGGCCTTGGTGCGGTTGTGACGCCGACAGGTCAGGGCCAGGTTGTCCCGCTGAGTCGGGCCGCCCCGATCGAAGGGGATGGTGTGGTCGGGTTCGCAGCGATAGCCAGGTTGGTTGCAAGTAGGGAAGGCGCAGGTGTCGTCGCGGGCGTTCAGGTAGTCGCGGAGCCGTTGAGGTGGTCGATAGCGATGTGGGCTGATGTCGAGTAGCGCACCGGTGTCGGGGTCGGTGAGCAGTCGGCGCCAGGTACCGGAGCTGTCCGCGGCGAGTCGGCGGGCCGCCTGGGCGGTGATGGGTCCGTAGCCGCTGAGATGGCCGGGTTGGTCGTCCAGGCCAAGCAGGGTGTCGGCGCAGACCACCACCTGGATAGCCGGTCGCCGCCCCTGGACCGTGGGCAGTGCGTCGGCCGGTAGCCCGGACAGCAGGCCGTCGACGAGCAGGTCGGCGCGTTGCTGATCCAGGGTGCGGGCGTCCCCGGCGGGCAGCAGCCCGGCTGCGGCGGTGAGCCTGGTGTAGAGGAGCTGGGCCTCCGGAGCGGGCAACAGCATGGCCAGGGTGGCCATGCCGTCCTCCCCGGGGTGGTATTCCACCCGTCGGTCGGCCAGGGCGCGCTGGTGCCGTTCTGCCGCGGTGGCCGGGTCCAGGACGAGAGCCGCCCGGCGGACCCGGCGACGCAGTTGCGGCACCGTGACGCAGCCGGCCGACAGCACGCCCGGCAGCACCGCGTCCTCCAACGCGGCCGGTAGCCCGGCATCGTCGTTCGGCAGCCGCCAGACCGCTTCGGCCAACACGCCGGCGTGTGCGGCAGAGAGCGAACCGTCAGCGACGGCGGCCACCGTGCGGGGCAGTTCGGTGACCAGGGTTGTGGCTTGGGCGAGCCGGGCCTGCGCGGTGCGCAGCGGCAACTGCAACGCCAGCGACACCGCCTCCTCACCCAACCCCAGCCCGGAGTCGTCCCGGGCCTGGATGGCAGCCAACACGCGCAACTGGGCGGCCTCGAACCAGCGCCGCTGCTCCTCCAGCACCGCAAGCAGATCGATCCGCTCCCCGGCCGACAAGGCGGATGGGTCGATCCGGTCCAAGTCCGCACCCGACCGGAACGCCGGATGCTCGGCGACGACGCCCGCGAGCAGCTCGGAACCGGTCGGCTCCTCCTCGGCTACCCACTCGTCCATCATTCGGTTCTATCGATGCGGGACGCTCGAGGCAATAGAGATTTGCCAGTAAATTAAAGGCGATTCTGCATCGAGATAGCCACAACCCCATGACCCTACTAGCTGCCTACGACACTTTCTCATCGCGCTTCGAGCACCGGCTACCCACCGCCCAGCTCGGCCAGCCGTCGTTGCAGGAAGCGTCGTTCGGCCGGGTTGTGGGCGATCTCGATCGCCTCCCGGTACGCCGCCGCCGCAAGTTCGGACTGCCCGGCGAGCCGGAGCAGGCCGGCCCGCACGGCCGGCAGCAGCGGGTAGTCGGCCAGTTCGGCACTGGCTGTCACCTCAGCGAGCGCGGCCAGCCCGGCGACGGGCGAATCCCGGTAGCCCAGCGCCACCGCCCGATTCAGCGCGATCACCGGTGACGGATGCTGCTCCAGCAGCGCGTCGTAGCAGCGGACGATCCGTGCCCAGTCGGTGGACCCGGCGTCCGGCGCGGTCGCGTGCACGGCGGCGATCTCGGCCTGCAGCCGGTACGGGCCGGCCGGCCGCGACCAACCCCTGGCCACCTCTAAACTCGCCAATCCGCTGCGAATCATTGCCAAATCCCACCGGCTGCGGTCCTGGTCCTCCATCGGCACCAGCTCGCCGGCCGGATCGGTCCGGGCGGCCCGGCGCGCGTGCTGGAGCAGTAGCAGGGCCCGCAGGCCGTGCACCTCATCGTCGTCCGGCAGCACCGAAGCCACCAGCCCGGCCAGCCGCACCGCCTCGCCGGCGAGCCGTGCGCGCTCCGGTTCGGCACCGGAGTAGCCCTCGTTGAAGATCAGGTAGATCACGGCCAGCACGCCCGCGGTGCGCTCGGCGAGCCGGTCCGGCGGCGGAACCTTGAGCCGGATGCCGGCGTGCGCGATCTTGTTCTTCGCGCGCAGCAGCCGCTGCCCCATGGTCGCCTCGCTGACCAGGAACGCCCGGGCGACCTCCCGGGTGGACAGCCCACCCACCGTCTTGCAGGTGAGCGCCACCCGACCGGCCAGCGGCAGCGCCGGATGGCAGCAGGTGAACAGCAGCCGCAACTGGTCGTCGCGATACACCCCGCCGTACGGATCGAGGTCGCCGCCCGCAGCCTCGGCGCGCTCGGCCCAGTCGGTCAGTTCGGCCAGCTTGTCGGTCTCGGTGCGCCGCCGGCGCAGCACGTCCAGCGCCCGCCGGTGCGCGGTGGTGGTCAGCCAGGCGGCCGGGTTGTCCGGCGTGCCGTCGCGCGGCCAGCGCCGCAGCGCCCGTTCCACCGCGTCCTGCACGCAATCCTCGGCCAGGTCCCAGTCACCGGTGATCCGGATCAGGGTGGCCACGATGCGCAGCCGCTCGCCGGCGATGGTCGCGGCAAGCGGCTGCGCATCGTGCATGGTCGAGTCAGTCTTCGTCGCCTGGCCAGAACGGCCGCAGCTCGATCCGGCCGGAGTGCGCCACCGGATGCTTGGAGGCGATCTCGATGGCCTCGTCCAGGTCCTCGCAGTCGAGGATGTCGAAGCCGACGATCCACTCCTTGGACTCGGTGAACGGCCCGTCGGTCACCAGCGTCTCGCCCGACCGGACCCGGATGGTGGTGGCGTCGCTGGTCGGGCGCAACCGGTCGCCGGTCAGCCGCTTCTCACCGCACACCTTGTCGATCCAGTCCTCGATGTCGATCGCGTCCTTGCCGTCGCCGGGCTCGGGGTCGGTGGCCACGAACATCATGTACTTCATCGCGTCAGTCCTCTCCTTGGGTGGAACCATACGAGGAGACGACGAACGGCTCCGCGGAGATCCGACACTCCGCAAGGGCGTTCTGCGCGATCACTCGACGAGGGCGGCAAGGATCTCGGCGATCCGTGCCGGTTCGAGCTGGCAGGTGGCCCGGCCGACGCTCAGCTCGCACCGCACCACCGTCGGATCGTCGGTGGCCGCGGCCTCCGGCCACACCCACACGCCGTCGTTCTCGGCCAACTTGCGGGCGTTGGCGGCGAACCGCTCGGTGGAGGTGTCGAACAGCAGGTGCAGCATCGGCGTCTGCGGCGGATCCGGCAGCACCCGGACGCCGGGGAGGCCGGCCAGCGCCGCCGCGATGGCGCGAGCATGCGCCAGCCGGTCCGGCATCTCGGCCAGTCGCTCCGGCAGCAGGGACAGCGCCGACGCGGCCGCCGGCCACAGCCCGTACAGGGTGCCGCCGAGCCGCCGTCGCCACTCGCGCACCTCGGCCACGTCCTGCTCGGGCCCGGCGACACAGCAGCCGGCGAGGGCACCGATGCCCTTGTAGAAGGAGACGTAGACGGTGTCGAACAGCCCCGCGATCTCGGCCGGCGTGCGGGCATAACCGGCCGAGGCCTCCCACAGCCGGGCCCCGTCCAGGTGCACCGCGGCGCCTCGCTCGCGGGCCCAACCGACCTGCGCGGCCAGCTCGTCCCAGGGCGGCAGCTGGCCACCGAGATCGCGCTGTGGCAGCTCCAGCAACAGCGCGGCGATCGGCTCGGCCACCTGGGTCAGGTCGGCCAGCTCGATAAGCCGGTGTCGCTGGCCCACCGGCCGGCCGAGCAGCTGGTGCAGCCGGACGTGCGCCTGGTCCTCGTGCTGCTGGAGATGGCAGAACGGATGCCAGAGCACCGTGCGGCTGGCCCGCCGGTCAGCATGCACCCGCAGGGTCGCACCCTGCGCCATGACACCGCTCGGCAGGAACACCGCGGCCGGCTTGCCCAGTAGCCCGGCGACGTAGCCCTCCAGCTCGGCGACCACGCCACCCCCGCCGTAGCTGTCCGGCTCCACCTCGGGTGGGATCGAGGCGAGCAGCTCGGCCGGTCGGACCCAGCCGTCGCCGGCCAGGAAGGTGGTGCAGGCGGCGCGCCGGGCTCGGGTCTGTTCGTCCATTCCGTCGATTGTGCCCGTCCGGTTCGCAGACCGGACGCTAACCCGTGACTTCGTGCAGGCAGAGCACGTTGCCGTCCGGATCCTCGAACCATGCCGCCTTCTGCGAGCCGAGCACGCAGACATGGTTAACGGTCTTCAGCCCGGGCAGGTCGTAGTCGGCGAACTCGACCCCGCGACGGGTCAGTTCCTCGATCTCGGCGACGATATCGGCTACTTCGAAGGACAGCTCGGTGTGGCCGTTGGGCTTGGCGTCAACCGACGGCATCAAGGCGAGCGCCGTTCGGTCGCCGGCCGAGAAAAGCTCCTGTCCCTCGGAGTTCCGACCGAGGTAGTGCAGGCCGAGCCTGTCGCGGTAGTAGCTCACCGCGGCGGAGCCGTCGCGTACCTGCAGGATCGTGGTGATTGCGGCTTCGGACAACATGGCGACCCCCGATCGACCGTGTGTTGCCCGCAGCCTGCCCCCGCTCCACGGCGCTCCGCAAGATGGCTGGCCGCCTTCGGACTTGACAGCGCTGGCCGCAATCCGAATACTTAAGTACATGCTTAAGCATTCGGGTGAGCTCGACCTGGTCTTCCAGGCGCTGGGCGATCCGACCCGGCGCGAACTGGTGGACCGGCTGGCGCAGGGGCCGGCCACGGTCAGCGAACTGGCCGCGCCACTGCCGATCTCGATGCCGGCGGTCCTGCAGCACCTGCGCGCGCTGGAGGACTGCGGGCTGGTCCGGTCCGAGAAGGTCGGCCGGGTCCGGACCTGCCATCTGGAGCTGAAGATGCTCAACACGGCTCAAACCTGGATCCAAGCACGCAAGGCCATGTGGGAGCGCCGCCTCGACCGGCTGGACGCGTTCCTGGCCACCCTGCCGCCGGAGCCGCAAACCGGCGAGCAGCCCGACACCCATCACCGAGGAGAACAGTCATGAGCCGCACCGTGGTGCACGACACCTTCGTCATCGACCGCAGCTACGCCGCCTCGCCGGCCCGGGTCTTCACCGCCTTCGCGGACCCGGCGGTGAAAAAGGAGTGGTTCGGCGACCCCGACATCGAGCAGAATGCTCCGCATGTGATCGATTTCCGGGTGGGCGGCCGCGAGGTGCTGGCCGGTGACGTCCCCGGCGGCGGCGCGTCGTTCAGCTACGACGCCGTCTACCAGGACATCGTGCCGAACTCGCGGATCGTCTACTCCTACGAGATGACCATGGACGGCCAGCGGATCTCGGTGTCGGTCGCGACGCTGGAGTTCCTTGCCGCCGACGGCGGAACCCGGCTCATCCTCACCGAACAAGGTGCCTACCTCGACGGCCTGGACACCAGCGCGCAGCGCGAGGAGGGCACCCGCGGGCTGCTCGACGCGCTCGCCACCTACCTGGAGAAGGAAAGCTCATGAATACCGAACGATCCCGTTGGATCGCGCTCTACGTGCTGTGCACCGGCATGCTGATGATCGTGCTGGACGTGACCGTCGTCAACGTCGCATTGCCTTACATTCAAGGTGATCTCGGCTTCTCCGCGGCCAGCCTGGCCTGGGTGGTGAACGCCTACCTGATCGCCTTCGGCGGCTTGCTGTTGCTGGCCGGACGGCTCGGTGACCTGCTCGGCCGGTTGCGGATCTTCCAGGCCGGCCTGGTCATCTTCACCCTCGCCTCGGTGGTGTGCGGGCTGGCACAGGACCAGTTGACGCTGGTGGTGGCCCGGTTCGTGCAGGGCGCCGGCGGTGCGCTGACCTCCTCGGTCATCCTCGGCATGATCGTCACGATGTTCAGCCAGCCGCGCGAGCAGGCCAAGGCGATCGGGGTGTTCGCGTTCGTGGCATCGGCCGGTGGCGCGGTCGGGCTGCTTGCCGGTGGCGTGCTCACCGAAGCCATCAACTGGCACTGGATCTTCTTCATCAACGTGCCGATCGGGATCGCCACCGCGCTCAGCGCCCGCCGCTGGGTACCGTCCGATGAGGGAACCGGTTTCTCCGGCGGCGTTGACCTGACCGGGGCACTCCTGGTGACCAGCGCGCTGATGCTCGGCGTGTACACCATCGTCAAGCCGGCCGCCGACTACGGCTGGACCTCGGCGGCGACGCTGCTGTTGGCCGCGGCCAGCCTGGCGCTGCTCGCGGGCTTCGTGGTTCGCGAGGCGACGGCAGCCAATCCGCTGATCCCGCTGGGAATCTTCCGATCCCGCAACCTCAGCTCGGCCAATGTCATCCAGGTGCTCGGGGCGGCCGGCATGTTCGGCACCTTCTTCCTGGGTGCGCTGTACGTGCAGCGAGTGCTGCACTACAGCCCGCTGCGGATCGGCTTCGCCTTCCTGCCGGTCTCGGTGCTGATGGGGCTCATCTCGGTGCGCTATGCCGACCGGTTGATCGCCCGGTTCGGCAGCCGCCGGCTGTGCGTCCTCGGCCAGTGGTTCATCGCGGCCGGCCTCGCGCTGTTCGCGCTGGCACCGGTCACCGGAGGCTACTGGCTGCACCTGTTCCCCTCGCTGGTGGCCCTGGGCATCGGCGCCGGGCTGTGCTTCCCGCCGCTGATGGGGCTGGCTATGTCCGGCGTCGAGCCGCGGAATGCGGGCCTGGCCTCCGGCCTGGTGAACACCACCGGCCAGGTCGGCGGCGCGCTCGGCCTGGCGGTCTTCGCAACGGTGACCTCCGGACGCACCAGCCACCTGCTGGACACCGGCCGGTCGCTGCCGGCAGCGCTCACCGGCGGCTATCACGTCGGCTTCTGGATCGCCGCCGCGCTGGTGCTGCTCGGCAGCCTGATCGCCCTGCTGACGATGAAGAATCCGGCTACCGTTGCCGAACCGATGAACCCCGCCGCGCCGGACGGTGCGGACCTCGCGCTGGCCGAGGCCGGCTGCTGAAACATCGGCGACGCCGAGCCCGCGGGCTCGGCGTCGCCGATGATGCAGCAAATCCAAGGAGCCGTGATGGAGCGATCAATCGTCGTTGGCCAAGACAGCGACAAGACGGGAATCCAGTGCCGCCGCAGGAACCGGCAGCCGGCGTGACCGGGCACCTGTCGCTCCGGCCGCTACGGCAGGCCGACCTTGCGACGTTGTTTGAGATTCAACTCGACGAAGCGGCCCAGCAGCTCGCCGCCTTCGTCGGCAAGGCGGCCCGGGACCGCGAGGCCTACCTGGAGAAGTGGCGGAAGATTCTGCTCGACCCCGCGATCACCACGAAGGTCATCGAGTTGGACGGCGACGTCGTGGGCAGCGTGGGAATGTTCCCGATGGCAGGTGACATCGAAATCACCTACTGGATCCGCAAGGACATATGGGGCCGGGGAGTGGCCACCGCGGCCCTCGCGGCGTTCCTCGAGGAGGCCACCGCGCGACCGCTGCACGCTCGGGCCGTCGAGGACAACATCGGCTCCATCCGGGTTCTGGAACGCAACGGATTCGTCCTCATCGGCAGCGAGGAGTCCTTCGCCGAGGGACGCCAGGCAACCGTCACCGAGCTGATCTACCAGCTGCCCGACTGACGCCGGGCCGCAGCCGCCGAGCGCTCGGGGGCTTCGGGCCGTACCGCTACCGGTTGCCTCGCTCCCGGACCAGTTGCTCCACCGCGCTGGGCGCCGTGGTCTCGAAGTCGAGCAGCTTGGCCCAGTCGGGCGTGATGGCGATGGCGACCATCTGCTCGTACAGCGCCCGCACCTGGCTGTCGAAGGAATCCCAGCTCTCGGCCGGGATGCCGCGGTGCGAGGCCCGCAGGTAACCGTCCGGCACCCCGTCCACCGTGCTCAGCTCGGCCCGGCCGCGGACCAGCAGCACCCGCGGCGGCGGCCCGAGGACGTCGATGGTGATCGCCACCCGCGGGTCGGCGCGCAGCGCCCGAACCTTGGCCGACCGGGGGATGGTCCAGACCAGGAACCGGTCGCCGTCCCAGAGGTAGCCCAGCGGAATGACCCGGGGGCCGCCGTCCAGGCCGGTGTAGGACAGCCGCAGGATCGGCTCCTGCAGCAACTGCTGGGTGATCGGCTTGGCCATCACCTCGGCCACATCGGACACACCGGCACCTCGATCCGAGCGAGTCGAGCGGGGCTGGAGGAAAGCGGGCGGGCTGCAGAGAAGTAAGAACCCCCGAGCCGGCTCACGGTGAGCCTGTTGCCGGTCGGACAAGTCCGACGGCTCGGGGGCTGGAGTCACCGGGACTAGCCGGCAACCTCCTCGTGTGTCCGAGAGTTAATCAAGTTTCGGACCACCTCCCTTCCCTTACCCGACATACGGTACGACGCCGCGGCGGCAGCTGCCAGTTGATTTCGCCAACGGGGTCAGGCCGTTCCCGGCGGCCTCGCACTCAGAAGCCGGCCAGCTTGGCCAGCTCGGCGGTCCGCCCGGGCTGGCTGGGCATCGGCTGCCCGTCCAGGGTGAGCAGTTGCGCCACGCCGCGGCCGGAGGACACCAGCCAACCGCCGTCGCTGGCCAGCAGGTCCGCCGCGGTGCCGGTGGCGTAGCCGGTCCGGTAACCGGCCTGCTCGGCCGCGGCGAACAGGGCGCGCTGGGTGATCGAGTGCAGGATGCCGGTGCCGTCCACGGCGACGGTGGTGAGCACGTCGCCGGCCAGCCACACCACCGACGCGGTGGGTGCCTCCAGCAGCCGGCCGGCGTCGTCGAGGAACAGTACGTCCTGCGCGTCGCGCCGCTTGGCCTCCCGCAGGGCCGCCATGTTCACCGCGTAGGACAGCGTCTTCACCCCGCCCAGCAACCAGTGCGCGTCGCGGAACGCGTCCTCGGTGAATCCGCGCCGCAGGGTGATCACGTGCACGCCCTCGTGCCGCTGCCGCAGGGTTTCCGGCGAGGTCGGGACCAGCGTGGCCACCCCGGTAACACCGGCGTCCGGCTCCCACTCCCGGCCGTGGCTGAGCAGCAGCCGCAGCATCGCCTCACCGGGCTCGGTCCAGCCGGCCAGCAGCTGCCCGATCAGCTCCCGCCAGGCGAGCCGGTCGATCGGCGGCAGGTCCAGGCCCGCGCAGGAGTGGTCGAACCGGTCGAAGTGCTCGTCCAGGTGGTCGATCCGGTGTTCGCCGTCCGGGCTGGTGACCACCCGGGTGGCCTCGAAGCAGCCGTCGCCACGGCTGAAGCCGAGGTCGTCGGCGCGCACCGCCGGTGACTGCGGATCGATCGGTCCGAGGCCGAGCACGGCCACCGCGCGCGCTGGTCGGGTCACGATGCCTGAGCTTACTGACGGGGCTCACTGGCGTAGGGAGCCCGGGCTTACCGACGTAACCGGATCGGGCGCCGGCGACTTACCATGAATCGGTCATGACCCACGTTCACCCCGTCCCGTCCACCGGGATCTCGCTGGCCGCCCAGCTGCACTCGCACGGGATGCGGATGACCCCGCAGCGCCAGCGGGTGGTCGAGGCGGTAACCGAGCTGGTGCACGCCACCCCGGACCAGGTGGCCGAGCTGGTGCCGGACGTCGATCTGACCACGGTGTACCGCACGCTGGAGAAGCTGGAGCAGATCGGCGTGCTCGCCCACACCCACCTGGGCCACGGCGCGCCGTCCTACCGGCTGGCCTCCGACGACCACCTGCACGTGGTCTGCCATCAATGCTCGAACGTGGTGAACGCGCCGCCCGGGCTGGCCGACGAGCTGATCTCCCGGCTGGCCGAGGAGCGCGGATTCGTCGTGGACCGATCGCACCTGACCGTGTTCGGCACCTGCTCCGACTGCACGGCGGCGACCAGGCATGGCTGAGGCGGTGGAACCGGTGACCGAATACCGCTCGCCGTTACTGGACTGGCCGGGTGCGGTGCCGGCCGAGGCTCCGGACGGCGGAATCGCCTGGCACTACGGCAACCCGCTCGGCGAGCAGCGCGCGGCCGAGGAGCGGGCCGGCCTGCTGGATCTGAGCAACCGGGACGTGCTGTGGGTGCCCGGCGAGGACCGGCTGGGCTGGCTGCACGCCATCTGCTCCCAGCACGTCGCCGAGCTGGCTGCCGGTGAATCCACCGAAGCGCTGGTGCTCTCGCCGAACGGGCACGTCGAGCAGCACTGGCAACTGACCGAACTCGGCGAGCAGATCTGGCTCGACACCGAGCCGGGCGCGGCCGAGGTAGTGCTGGGCTACCTGCTCAGGATGCGCTTTCTGAAGCAGGTTGATCCGGTGGTGGTCAGCCAGGACTTCGGCATGCTGGCGGTGGTCGGCCCGCAGGCCGCGCAGGTGCTCGCCGGGGCCGGGTTGCCGGTGCCGGAGCCGCTCGCGGTGGCGCTGCCGCCGTCACTGTCACTGCCCGGCGGTGGCCTGGTGCGCAGGTTGGCCGGCCAGTACCAGCTCATCGTGCCGCGGCCCGCGCTGGCCGAGCTGGCCGCGGCGCTCCGCTCGGCCGGCGCCGTGCCGATCGGGGCGTGGCCGGCCGCCGCGCTGCGGGTCGCAGCGCGCCGCCCCCGGCTCGGGCTGGACACCGACCACCGCACGCTGCCGCACGAGGCCGGCTGGATCCACGTTGCGGTGCATCTGGACAAGGGCTGCTATCGCGGGCAGGAGACGGTGGCCCGGGTGCAGAACCTCGGCAAGCCGCCCCGCCGGCTGGTGCTGCTGCAGCTGGCCGGCGACACCGGCCAGCTGCCGGCGCCCGGCAGCCCGGTGGAGCGCGACGGCCGCACGGTGGGCTTTGTCGGCAGCGCGGTCCAGCACTACGAGTACGGCCCGATCGCGCTGGCCATCGTCAAGCGCACCGTCGGTCCGGACGACGTGCTCACCGTTGCCGGGCAGGCCGCCGTGCTGGATCCCGCCGACGCGGTGGCCGAGCTGCCGACCGGCTTCGCCGGCCGCCGATTGAGCTGATCGGCCGCCAGGTCGGCGGCCGCCGATTGAGCTGACGGCTGGGTCAGCGGCCGGCCGCTCGGCGATGGTTGGCCAGCACGCCGAGCATCGCCAGCCCGGCCAGCACCGCGCTGGTCAGCCGGAACCCGGCCACCGGGTCGGCAACGCTGTAGCTCGCGCCGGCCACCGCGACACCGAGTGCGGTGCCGATGCCGCGGGTCATGTTCAGCACCCCACTGACCAGGCCGGCCTGATCCGGCCGGCCGCGTCCGGCCACCGTGGCGTTGTTGGCGGGCAGGAACAGGCCGAGTCCGACGCCGGCCAGCGCCAGCAGCAGCACCGGGCCGGCCAGCCGGCCGGGCAGCAGCGCGGCGCAGCCGAAGCCCAGCGCGGCCACCGCCAGGCCGGCGGCGGTCATCCGGCGTGCGCCGTGCCGGTCGGCGGCGGCGCCGGCCATTGGCGCCAGCGCCGCGAGAGCCACCGGCAGGATGCTGATCAGCAGGCCGGCCTGCGCCGCCGGCAGGTGCAGCGTGGCCTGCACGAACAGCGAGCAGAGCAGCAGCGCGGCGAACAGCACCAGGTAGCCGATCAGCGCGCTGACCAGGCCGATCCGCAACGTCCGGTCCCGCAGCAGCGCCGGCTCGACCAGCGGCGCTGCCGCCCGCCGTTCCAGCAGCGGGAAGGTTGCCAGTCCGGCTGAGCCGAGCAGCATCAGCCCGGCTGCCGGAGCGGGCCGGTCGGGCAGCAGCGACAGCCCGAGCAGCAGCGCGGCGGTGGCCGGCAGCAGGCAGCCAAAACCGGTCCAGTCGAACCGTCCGCCGACGGCTCGGATCCGGGTGCGCGGCAGGAGCAGCAGTCCCGAGACGATGCCGATGGCAGCCACCGGCAGGTTCACCCAGAACACCCATCGCCAGCCACCGGCGGCGATCAGCAGGCCGCCCAGCGTGGGGCCGAGCGCGAGCCCGAGCGCCTGCGCCGCGCTCTGCCAGCCGATTGCCCGGCTGAGCTGGCCCGGTGCCACGGTGGTGCGGATCAGCGCCACGCTGTTGGCCTGCAGCAGCGCCGCGCCAGCCGCCTGCAGCACCCGGCAGGTGACCAGCTCGGCCAGGGTGGAGCTGACCCCGCAGCCGAACGAGGCCAGGCCGAACAGGGCGAAGCCGTAGGTGTAGAGCAGCTTGCGTCCGTGCATGTCGGCGATCCGGCCGACCGCGAGCACCGTGCCGACCAGCACCAGCAGGTAGGCCAGCGAAACCCACTCGGCGGCACCCAGCGAGATCCGCAGGTCGGCGCGCAGCCGGGGGAGGGCCACGGTGACGATGCTGGCGTCGAGCTGGCCCATGAAGGCACCGACGCAGACCGTTGCCACCGCCAGCCACGGCGCCCGGGGTGCCGCGCGGATCCGCTCCGGCCGGGCCGGCTCGGTCAGCAGCGCGCGGGCCAGCGAGGAGCCTCGGTGCCCTAACAGTTCTGGCACAGAACTAATCCTAGCGCAGTGCGGACCGTACGGTGTGCGAAAGGTAGTCGCGCGAAGGAGACGTGGGGTGCCGGAGACGACGGTGGACGCCTGGCTGCTCACCGAGGTGGTGACCCGGCTGCGTCGGGTGCTGCGGGCCAGCATTCGCAGCGAATATCCCTGGGAATCACTGCCGATGGCGCAGGTCGAGCTGCTGCAGCGGCTGCGCGACGAGCCGGGCCTGCGACTGAACGACCTGGCGGCGCGGCACCGGCTGGCCAACAACACGGTGAGTGTGCTGGTGCAGCAGTTGGTGACGGCCGACATGGTCACCCGCACCACCCGTGCCGACGACCGCCGGGCGGTGATGCTGGAGCTCACCGACCGCGGTCGCCAGGTGCTGGCGGACTGGCAGGCCGCGCACCAGCGCCGGTTGGCCGGCGGACTCAGCCGGCTGCCGGCCGCCGACCAACGCGCGATCGGCGCCGCGCTACCGGCGCTGTCCCGGCTGGTGGATCTGCTGGAGCGCGGCGACCCGGACGCTGCCGCCGGGAGTCAGGATCGATGAGCCGGCCGGCGCCGCGCAGCGACCACCGGGGCTCTTCGGCTGCCCGTAACGTTGCCATTCCCCGGCAATGACTTCTACACTTCTGGTAGCAGTATCGGCTACGTCCCGATTTGCCCGGGCTCATCTCGACGCCGCCGCGCTGCTACGTCTCAACCTGGTTAGGGGGTAAGAATCATGGCTAAGTCGATGTCAACCCTGCGTTCACAGGTCATCAAGCGGAAGAGGGACCGTTGATCCTCGACGTGCAGGTGTGCCGGCGCGCCATGATCATGGCGCGCCGACATGCGTACCGTCCCGCTTCCAGGTGTGGCGCGTAACCGCCCTGGACCAGCGTCTTCCGATGGAGAAGGCTCCACCCGCAGTGCCGGGGTGGGGCCTTTTCCATGTCCAAAACCCCTTCAATGCCTGCGGTTTGGCCCCGGCGAGTCATTGCCGTACACCGGCGGCGACTTCTACACTTCTGGCAGCGGCAACCGGCTACGCCTGATTTATGCAGCCACGGAAATCCGGATGCTGCCCGGAACCCTGTGTTCGCCACAACGTCTCACCTGGTGAGGGGGTAAGAAGCCATGGCAAACCACATGTCCACCCTGCGTCCACGCATCATCAAGAAGGGTCGCTGATCCTTGACGTCCAGGTGTCGGCGCGTCACGAGCTGGCGCGCCGACAGCACCACGGCGACCCGATCCCTCGCTGAACAGGCTCCCCCCGGATTGCCGGGGCCGGGGCCATTTTTTATTACTTCGGCGAATCATTGCCCTACCCGGCGGTGACTTCTACACTTCTGGCAGCAGCTACCGGCTACGTCCTGATTTATGCCGCGGAAAACGGTATTCGGCACGCAGCCCAGCCGCGTGGACGGCGTTCGGGTACGCCGCACCGTCTCGACCGGGTAAGGGGGTAAGAGTCATGGCACAGCTGATCTCGAGCATGCGTTCGCACGTCATCAAGCGCAAGAAGGACCGTTGATCCTCGACGTGCAGGTGTCGGCGCGCCATGATCATGGCGCGCCGCATGCGCCGGCCGGCCGATGCCGGGTGCCGCGCGACCAGCACCGTTATGCCGAAAAGGGCTCTACCCGCAGCGTTGGGTCGGGGCCCTTCGTCGTCTGACCACCGACCGGCCGGCTCTGGCCGGTTAGGCCCGAATCATTGCCGTAGACCGGCGGTGACTTCTACACTTCTGGCAGCAGCCACCGGCTACGTCCCGATTTAGCCGGCCTCTGGTACACCGTTCCCGTTCGCCGCGTCTCAACCTGGTAAGGGGGTAGGAATCATGGCAAAGTCAACCCTGCGTTCGCACGTCATCAAGCGGAAGAAGGACCGTTGATCCTCGAAGTTCGGGTGTCGGCGCGCCATGATCATGGCGCGCCGCATCTGTTTGGCGGCCACCCCTCGCGGGCCGATGGCGGTTCCCGCCCGGTGGTCGCAGCCAGGCAAGAGTCGCGCACTTGACGAAAGCGCAATCGGCTCTGGAGCGGATGTGTGCCCAGAGCCCTCACTTCGAGATGGCTCGCTCCGCAGCCGGCATCCCGGTGCTGGCCGAGGTGATCGCCCCCCAGCGCCTGGCCCACGTCTCGCTCTGGGTGCGCGGTGGCTCCCGACACGAGGGGCCGGGCACCTACGGGGCCTCCCACGCACTGGAACACCTGGCGGTGCGACGGGCCGACGACTTCACCTGGCAGGGTTTGGTCGAGCAAGCCGGAGGTTCCTTCAACGCGGTGACCGACCGGGAGTCCCTGACCTTCTTCTACAGCGCGCCGGCCGAGTTCGCCGCCGAGTGCCTGCCTGCCTTCCTCGACCAGTTGCCCCCGGCGACCCGGTCCTTCACCGACGACGACTTCACGATCGAAACCGGCGTGCTCGCCGAGGAGTGGCGGCACCTGGCCAGCGACCCGGTCGCCTACCTGCTGGCAGGCCTGCACGAACGGCTGCTGTCGGGCCAGCTGCGGCACTATCCGGGCGGCACCGACGAGGACCTGGACCTGCTGGCGCCGGCAGCGGTGGCCGGCCTGGCGGACCGGCTCTGGGCCCGCTCGCAGATGGCTCTGGTGGTCTCCGGACTGCCGCTGGCCGTCGTGCTGGACGCGGTGGACCGCTCGACGCTGTCGAGCCTGCCGGCCAGCCCGACCGCGAACGGCGCGGTCGCCGACGACCTCGATCGAGCGTGCTTCGAGTTCGCCGACCCGGCCGACCTGGACGCCGACACCCCCGTCCTGCAGGGCATCGGCTGGGCGGGGCCGGGTTGCACCGACCCCGCGCTGGCCGCTACCGAGGTGGCGGTGTCGTTGCTCGCCGGTGGTAGCAGCTCCCGGCTGTTCCACCGGCTCCGCAGCGAGCACGGCCTGGCCTACGGCGTGGACGGCTGGCATACCGCCTACACCGACGCCGGCCTGAGCGCCGTGCTGGCGCAGACCAGCGCCAAGCATGCCGGCCTGGTCCAGCAGCTCGTCAACGCCGAGATCCAGCGGATGGTCGAGCAGCCGGTGACCGGTGCCGAGCTGGAGACCGCGCAGCGGCGACTGGTCGGCCAGCGCTTCCAGTCCTGGGAGGACGGCATCGAGCGGGTGTTCGCCGCCGGCCGGGTCCAGTTCCTGCCGGCGGAGGCCAGCGGCGACCTGGCCAGCTGGGCGCGGGCCTGCTTCGCGGTGACGCCGGACGAGGTCGCTGCCGCCGCGGCCGGATTCGTCGATCGCCGGATGGTGTGCCATGCCTGAGCTCGCCCTCGCCGTGCACGACGTGGTGAAGGAATTCGGCCGCGGCGCCAAGCTGCGCCGGGCGCTGGACGGGGTGTCGCTGGAGGTGCCGGCCGGGCAGATCTGCGGCGTGCTCGGCCCGAACGGGGCGGGCAAGACGACGCTGGTCCGGGTGTGCTCGACCATGCTGCGGGCCGAGCGCGGCACGGTCACGGTGGCCGGCTTCGACGTGGCCAGCCAGACCGCGGACGTGCGCCGCAGCATCGGCGTCGTGCTGGGCGGCGACCAGGGGCTGTACCCGAGGCTGACCGGCACCGAGAACCTGGAGTACTGGGGCTCGCTGTTCCGGCTGCGCCGCCCGGCAGCACGACGGCGGGCGGCCGAGCTGCTCGAACTGGTCGGCCTGGGCGAGCGTGGCGGTGACCGGGTCTCCAGCTACTCCCGCGGCATGAAGCAGCGGTTGCACCTGGCCCGCGGCATGGTCGGCGACCCCCGGGTGCTGTTCCTGGACGAGCCGACCACCGGGCTGGACCCGATCGGCATCCACTCGCTGCACGAGATCGTGGTGAACCTGTCCGCCCGCGGCGTCACCATCCTGCTGACCACGCACGACATGGCCGAGGCGGAGGCGCTGTGCGCCCAGGTGCTGCTGGTCTCGCGCGGCCGGATCCTGCTGCGCGGCGCGCCCGGTGAGCTGGAGATCCCGTCCCAGGTGCGGGTGTCGGTCGACGTCGGTGGCCTGTCGGAGGCCAGGTACCGAGAACTGGCGTTGCTGACCGGGGTGCTCACCTTCTCGCTGCGTCCGGGCGGCACCGCCCGGTTCGGCCTGGACAGCAAGGAGCACGCCGCGGAGCTGTCGTCCCGGGCCCAGGCGGCCGGCGCCGACCGGCTGGGCATCGCTCCCGCCTCGGTCGAGGACGCCTATCTCGCGCTCTTCGACGTGCCCACCTCATGAGCGTGCTGCTCGCCGGGCTGCGGATGCAGCTGCTGACCAGCCTTCGCCGGCTGGACGACGTGCAGCTGCTGGCCCTGGTGCCGTTCTCGGCGGTGCTGTACCTGACCATGCTCGCCCAGACCGGCCGGCGCGACCTGGCGGTGGTCGGCGTGCTGGCCAGCTACGTGACCTCGGTGTGGTCGCTGGCGCTCTTCTCCGGCGGTGACCTGATCGACGAGGAGCGCCACAACGGGACGTTCGCGCCGCTGCTGGTCACGCCGGTGTCGGTGGCCCGGTCGCTGTTCGGCCGGGTGCTGGCCATCTCGCTGCTCGGACTGGTGGGGTTGATCGAGGCTGGCGTGGTGGCGGTGCTGTTCTTCCACATCGACCTGGGCATCGACCGGCCGTGGCTGCTGGTGGGCACCGTGGCGCTGCTGAGCGTGGCGATGGCCGGCACGACCTACTTCTTCGGCGCCGTGTTCCTGCTGACCACCAACCCGCGTCCCTGGCAGAACGCGATGACCTACCCGGCCTACGTGCTCGGCGGCGTCCTCGCGCCGTTGCGCGCCTGGCCGCTGTGGATCCGGGTGCCCGGCCGGTTGTTCTTCCTGTCCTGGGTGATGGACCTGTTCGCGGTGGCCACCGGCCGGACCTCCGGCGCGGTGCTGCGACCGGCGCTGGCCGCCGCCGGCCTGGCCGCGATCACCTGGGTGCTGGCACTGGCAACGCTGCGCTGGGCGATCCGGCGCGTGCAGGCCACGGGAGCCTTTGATGCCATCTGACCAGCTGGCCTCCGACACGCCGATCGACGAGGCAGCCAGCCTGTTCGCGACTTTCCGGTTCGCCACCGTCATCGGCTGGCGGGACTTCATCGCGCTGTACCGGTGGTACACCTACGCCGGCGGCTGGCTGGTCCGGGTGGTGGCCCAGGCGGCCTTCCTGGCGTCGGTGGGGTTGCTGGTGGGCAGCCAGCCGGTGGCGCACCGGATCGCGATCGGTGGCGCGTGCGCCGCGGCGGCCACCGGCGCGGTGCTGGCCATCCCGCTGGCCACCATGGAGCGGGTGCTGGGCACCTTCGGCCTGCTGGTCGTCTCGCCGGCCGGACTGGTCCCGTCGATGCTCGGGCGGGCCGTCGAACGGGTGGTCGACGGAGGCCTGATGAGCACCACGGCGCTGGTGGCGGTGTTCGCCTACCTTCCCGAGGTCCGGCTGCTGCAACCGTCCTCGCTGCTGATTCCGGTGCTCGCGGCGGCGATGGCCTACAGCTCCACCTGCCTGTCGATGAACCTGGCCGCGGTCGCGCTGCTCCGGCCGGACGCCCGCAACCTGCTCAGCGGCACCCTGGTCGTCCCGCTGACGTTGCTGTCCGGCGCGGTGCTGCCGCATGAGCCGACCGGTCGGCTGGCGCTCGTCAGCCACCTGGTGCCGCTGGGCAACGGCGTCCGGGGCTGCCGCCAGCTGGCGCTCGGCCACGCCGCGGGGGCGCTGCTGCCACTGCTCGGCGAGGTGCTGGTGGGATCGGTGTGGCTGCTGGCGGCGATAGGGTCGCTGCGGTTCGCCCAGAGCTGGGCCACCCGCCGCGCGGGGTTGGTCTAGTTGGCCGGACCGGCTGCCCGCGCCGTGGGCGCGGCACGCAGCGAGCCCGGAGCCGAGTGGACACAGGGAGGCGTGCGATGAGCCGGACGAAGCTGTCGGACCGGCAGCGGCTGTGGAATGCGCTGCTGCGGCCGGGCGGCCTGGACTCGGCGGACGCGGCCACCCTCGACCGGCTGGCCCTGCTGGCCGAGGAGCAGGAGGTGCTGCTGCCGATGGCCGAGCAGTTCCTGGCGGCGCCGGCCTGCACCGAACTGGTCGTCCAGCGGGTGGCGCTGCGCCGGGGCAACCACGCCCGGGCGGTGACGCAGTTGCAGCAGGTGGACGAGGCGCTGCGCTCGGCCGGCGTGCCGTTCCTGGTGATGAAGGGCTTCGGCTACGAGCACCTGCAACCGGCCGGTTACCAGCGGCAGATGGATGATCTGGACCTAATATTGCCCACCGTTGCCGACGGATGGCGGGCGGTCGGCGCGCTGGCCGAACTCGGTTACTGGTTGATAGCGGGCACCGTGGCACGCCGCGATTGGGGCTGGTCGACCGCTCTGGTGCTGGAGGACGAGCAGGGTAGCCATGTCGAGCTGAACTGCGCCGGCATGATCTTTCACAGCCATTCGGTGCTGCCCTGGGACGCCGAGCTCTTCGACGACCGGGAGACCGTCCGCGGGGTCGGTGTGCCCGGGCGCCGCTGGGCCGCCGCGATCCTGATCGCCGAGATGCTGGACCGGCCCCGGCTACGACTGCGTGACCGGCTGGACGCCCGCGCCGTGCTGGCCCGGCTGGACGAATCCGACCAGGCCTGGCTGACCGACCTGGCACGGCGCTACGTGCTGCAATGGGAGCTGGCGGCAGCCCGGGACACTGGCTCGGACGACGTGGACCTCGAGGGCAACCCGTGGCTGCGGGTGCGCCGCTGGGCGCCGAGCACCTTCCGGACGGTCATGCACGGGTACCCGATGATGCGCTCCGCCGGCGTCGGCCAGGCCGTCCGGGCGGCGGGCATCGCCTTCAGCCGGGACTCCCTCGGCGCCCGGCTGGAGACCGAAACCGGCGAGGTCAGCGACCGGATGCTGGTCTGGGCCGGCCGGGCGGCCTCCGTGCTCAACCGGCGGCCGGCCGGCCGCCAGCTGGCAGCCGGGATCAGCCTGACGCTGGTGCCGCTGGACACCGACGATCCGGCGGCCGCCGGCCGGCGAACGGGCGCGGGCCCGGCCGCCGACTCCGACGGCATCACCGTCTACGACACCGGGCGGATGCTGGTGCTGGACACCCCGGTCGGCCCGTTCCTGGCGGTTCTCGTCCCGGTCGTCACCGAGGAGAAGGTCGAGCAGGCGATCGCCGCCATCGCGGGGGCGAGCCCCGCGCGGGAGGACAAGTCGTGATGCCCGACAAGCCGCAGCCGACGACTGGAACCGTCGCTGCCGACGAGCCGGCCTACCAGCTGCCGGCCTGGCTGACCGGCTCGGCCGCCAAGGCCGCCCGCTACTGCGACGACATCTACTTCCGCGAGTCGTGGGACCAGGCCCGCGAGCTGCTGCCCGAGGCCGAGCTGAGCCTGCGCGCGAACACCTACGTGCTGATCAAGCCGGAGACGCTGGCCACCGGGCAGGTGGAACTGCTGCTCAGGCTGATCGGAGAGCGGGGCTACCGGCTGCTCGACCTGCAACCCGTCGTGCTGGACCGGTACCGGACCCGCGCGCTGTGGCAGTACCAGCTGAACGCGGCGCCGCTGGCCACCCTGGCCACGGTGGATCTGATCGTCTCCTGCGGGCCGTCGGCGATCGCGCTGCTCGCCGAGGAGCCGGGCGCCCGGCAGCCCGGCGTGTCGGCCAGCGAGCGGCTGAGCAGGATGAAGGGCGTCTCGTTCGGGACCCGCCGGCCGACCGACCTCCGCACCCTGCTGGGCGGCGGCACCAGGCTGCACAGCTACCTGCACGTGCCGGACGAGCCGGCCGACCTGGTCCGCGAACTCGGCATCTGGTTCGACCACACCGCCAGGCGCCGGGCCTATCGCGTCCTGGCCACGGGTGAGGGGGCGTCCGAGCCGGCGATGCTGGAGGTGGCCCGGCGACTGCAACGCGACACCGGCGCCATCGTCCTGGACCTGGATCGGGCCCTGGACACCCTGGCGCGCTCGGTCGCGGCCGAGGAGCAGGCGAGGGTGCGCCAGGTGCACAACTGGCTGTCCGGGACACCGGAGAGCACTCCGCTGCTGGAGTTGGTGCGCTGGTTGAGCGGCCTGGCCGGTGTGCCGGCCTGGGATCGGGCGCTCGTCGCCTCGCACCTGGTGCAGCAGGAACTTCCGGAACGCCCGCCGCTGCTGTAGCTGCCGGCCGCCAAGCCTACGAGCGGCTTCAAGTGGCCGCCGACGGGCGCCCGGGAACTGCGGTTCGCAGCCCTGACGGCAGCAGATATTCTCGCCAGCGAGACCGCGGGGAGGTGGCATGCGTCGAGCTCCGACCGAAGCCGGCACGTCCGGCTACCCGGCACGCGCCGACGACCGGCGGCCTGGTGCCGCCACGGCCACTGACCGGCGGCCTGGTGCCGCCACGCCCACTGACCGGCGGCCTGGTGCCGCGACGGACCGGGGGGCGGCGTGAGCGCCCCCGACGGCCGCTTCGCGGTGCTGGTCGTGGACCAGGGCTTCGGCGCGCCCGTGCTCGTCGGAGACGTCATCCGCAGCGCCGGCTACCGGCCGGCGCTGATCACCGGGCCGGCCACGGACGACCAGCTGGCTGCCTGGGGCAAGCACCACGAGGTGATCGAGGTGGTGGACGACCCCTACAGCGCGCAGGCGCTGGCGGCGGCCGCTCGCCGGATACCCGGCCCGCTCGCGGGGGTGTTCTCCTGCTACGACGGCTGCGTGCTGCCCGCCGCACTCGCCGCCTCGGTGCTGGGACTGCCGCACTGCGACAGCACGGCCCTGCGCCGGGCCCGCAACAAGTACGAGGCGCGCGCGTGGTTGCGCGAGATCGGCGTCGATCGGGTGGCGGCGGCGCTGGTCGGCCCGCACGACGACCTCGCCGCGGTCGAGCGGACGGTCGGTCCGTACCCGTTGATCGTCAAGCCGGTCAACGGGGTGGCCTCGCACCTGGTCGTCAAGTGCGACAGCCGGCAGGAGTTGCAGGCCGCGTTGCACCGGTTGCGGGGCCGGGTGCGCACCGACCTGGCGGCGCTGTATGCCCATCCGATCGGGTTCGGCGAGAGTGGCCATACCGCTCCGAGTTCGGAGTTCCTGGTCGAGCCGTTCCTGGCAGGTCCGGAGTACTCGGCCGAGCTCGTGGTCAGCCCACAGGGCGTGTCCCGGATCGCGCTGCTGGAAAAGCTGATGGTCGATGACGTCTCGTTCTTCGAGACGGCATACCTCAGCGTGGAGGATCCCGCGGTCAGCGAACCGATCTGGGAATTCGTCGAAGCCGCGGTGACCGGTATCGGGCTCGATTCGGCGATGTGCCACGTCGAGGTCATCGACACCCCGCAGGGCGTCTCGCTGGTGGAGATCAACGCCGGCCGGCCGGGCGGCGGCCTCATCACCACCCTGGTCCGCGGTGCGGTCGGGCGTGACGAGTTCATCGAGACGGTGCGCGCGGCGCTGTACTGCTGGTCGCCGGAGCGGGTGCAGCCGGAGTACGCGCTGCCGGCGGGCATGGTGATCAGCTACCCGCCACGGCCCGGCGTGATCGAACGCATCGACGGTGTCGAAGAATGCCAAAAGATTTCCGGGGTGGTTTCGGTATCGGCGTTGCTGCAGCCGGGGCACGTCGTGAACAGCATGGACCGGGAAAGTTTCGGCGTGGTCGCGGTGACTGCGGGGGTGGATTCGGCCGGCCTCGGCAAGATTCATCGGCAGATGCTGGACACTGTCGAGTACGTGATGCAGCCTAGTGACAGCGGTACCACGGCAACACCTGTAGATACCTGACGAAGGCATTGTCACCGGTAAAACCAGGGTGTACCGTCCTTTGCATCACTTCTCCCCTTGTGAGGTTTTCATGACTCCTACCCAGCAGATCAGCCGCGTCGACGTCGTCACGGCTCCGGCAGTACTCGTTCCCTCGGCGATCGAGAAGATGCTGAGCAAGCGCCAGGAAGCACAGCTGGCCAAGTTCCGGACCACCTGCACTGACTGCGTCCCGAACTTGTAATCTTCTCGACCAATCGAACACACCACGATTGGGCGCGCGGCCGACGTCATCGAACGTCGGGCGCGCGCCCAATCTGGCTCCGGGCGTCAGTCGGTCCTGCTGGCTGTGGATGGTGTCGGCCTGCCGATCGCCGAAGCATGCTGGCCGGGGGCCCGTTGCGAGTCGCTGGTAACGACCTTCCCCAGCTGCTCCACGACGGCCTGGCTGACAGCTTTGACCGGTGCCAGCCTGGAGCAACACCTGGTTCCCGGCATGGCCTACCAGGTGGACGGCTCACCGGTCGGGGCGGTGGACTCGGGTCCGGATAACCTGCTCGGTCCGGTCGAGTCGGTGTTCAGCCGCCTGCACGCCGTCGGCGTCAGGTCGTCGGTGATTCCCGCGGTGCTCGCCACCTATCCGGGCCCCTGGTCGAGCGCGCTCCTGCGTGGCGCGAGCATCGTGCCGACCAGCCGACCGGTCGCCACCCCGCCGGACCCGCGCGATACCGCGAGCCAGTCCGTTGCCGACGTCGACGCCGCGCTCAGCCTCGGCGCCGACCTCGTTGTCGCCTACGTTGACATCGACGCCGCGGTCCACCAGGAGGGCTACTCCGACCGGGTCCGGGAGGCGCTGGCGATCCTGGATTCCGCCGCGATCCGCTGGCGCAGGCACGAGGTTCTCACGATGGCGCTGTCCGACCACGGCGCTGTCGAGGTTCGTCCGGATGACGCGGTGGTCCGCCGCTGGACGGCCGTGGCCGATTCCGGCCTGTGCGATCCGGTCGGCGGAGGAGCCGGCCGGGTGCGGTGGTTACACTCCTGCCCGGGGGCGCATGAGCGACTGCTTCAGCTGGCCCGGCACTCGCTCGGCGACGTCGCCTGGGTAGCGAGCAAATGGGAGGTCGCGCAGAGTGGATTGTGGCCGGCTTCGGAAAGCTTGCTGGACCGGGTGGGTGACGTGGTAGCCGTCGCGATGGCTCCCACCTTCCCGGTGCTACAGGAGGACATGCGGTACGAGCACGGCTCGATTACCCCGATGGAAATGTTGGTCCCGTTCGCGGTCTGGTGAGGTAGGAGCACACATGCCAAAAGTAATTCTGCGTGACAAGGTCGGCGGGGTCACGACGCTGCCGGCCGAGACCGGCCAATCCCTGCTGGACGTCCTGCGGGTGGCCGGCGTGCCGGTCAACGCGGTGATGACCCAGGTGAACGGCGAACTGGCCAGCGAGGACAGCGTGCTGCTCGGCGCCGACGACGTGATCGAGGTGTTCCAGGCCCGCCACTACGACATGGGGGTCACCCGGGCGCCGTCCGAGCGCAAGTACGCCGCGGTCAAGCCGGTCTACACCAAGTCGATCCTGTACGACGACAAGGGCGACCTGGAGGTGCGCCGGGAGCAGTTCGACCGGGACTCCTACCCGAAGTTCGTCGAGTCGACCTTCATCGAGTCGGTGAAATCAGGCCAGACCATCCGCGACGGCGACCGGATCGTGCTGGGCCTGTCCGGCGGCCGGGACTCCATCGCGCTGCTCAAGCTGCTGGAGCAGACCCGCGACCGGCTGCCCGACTTCTCGATGACCGCGCTGACCGTGACCGGCCTGCCCGACTGGGAGGAGAGCGCCACCTACCAGGCCGCGGTGGACGCGTGCGTGCGGCTGGGCATGGAGCACGTCATCGCCACCGCGGAGGAGGTTCAGGACGTCTTCCAGCTGAAGGTGCCGTTCATCGACGCGATGACCGCGGTGGTGGCCAGCGACCGCTCCGCCAGCATCATGGTCATCGCCCACCAGGTGCTGCGGCGGCTGATCGAGATCGAGGCCGGCAAGCGCGACCTGCACGACATTGCCTGGGGCTTCAACGCCGATGACCTGCTCGCCAGCATGGTCACCTTCTGGATGAGCGGCTTCCGGATGGGTGGCCTGCCGATCCGCCAGCTCGGCGACTTCCGCTACACCTTCCCGCTGTACCGGATCACCAAGAAGGAACTGACCCTGTACCTGCAGCTGACCGAGCCGGACTGGAACCGCCAGGGCGCACCCGGCCGGTTCACCACCGGCCCCGACGAGCGCTCGATGGCCTACTCCATCGCCGACCACCTGCTGGACCTGTGGCCGGGGGCGGACTACTACGCCTTCAACGCCTTCGCCAACATGCAGAACTACATGCAGCCGATCGTCAGCGAGAAGTGCGAGAACTGCGGCGGCGCGCTCATGCCGCAGGTCGGGTACCCGGGCCCGAAGAACCTCTGCGACGTCTGCGACGTGTTCTCCCGCCTGGAACTGGTTCGTGCCAGGAGATGACCTAACGGCTGAGCCGTGGTACCGGACCTACTTCGGTCCGGCGTTCTGGGCGCTGGTCGAGCAGGAGTACACGGCCGAGTGGACGGCAGCCCAGGTGGAGTACCTGCGGGCGGTGCTCGAGCAATACGCGCCCGGACGGCGGGTGCTCGACCTGGGCTGCGGCACCGGCCGGCACTCCAGCGCGCTGGCGGCGCACGGCTTCCGGGTGACCGGTCTGGACGTGTCCGAGTGGGCGCTGGACCGGGCCCGGGCCGAGCACGCCGGTGCGGACGGTCTGAGCTTCGTCCAGCACGATGCGATGACCGCCCAGCCGTGGCCGGTGGACGAGGTCGACGCGGTGGTCTTCGTCCAGGGCCTGGGCTGGGGCACCGACGCCGACCAGCGCCGGCTGCTGCGCCGCGTCCGGCAGTGCTTGGCGCCGGGCGGCATCCTGGTGCTCGACCTGTCCAACCTCGGCGCGATTCTGCGCAACTTCCTCGGCAACTGGCAGACCGCCTCCGAGCACGGCTCGTTCGCCATCCGGCGGTCCTACCTGCCCGACACCGGCCGGATCGAGGGCTGGTTCGAACACCAGCCGGTCGAGGGCAGCGCGGTCTCGCTCTGGCAGTCGATCCGGGTGTACCTGACCGAGCAGGTGATCGGCCTGGTCAAGCAGTGCGGGTTCACCGTGCAGGCCATGCATGCCGAGTTCGACCGGAACCAGCCGGTCACCATGGAATCTCGTTACGTGCAGCTGGTCTGCCGAGCGGTCGCGGTGCCGCCGGAGAGCCTGGCGCTGGTCACCTCGACCCGCGCGCCGGGGTCGCAGCTCGACCTGCACTGGACTCCGGACGAGGCGGAGTTCCTCCGCCCGAGCACCCAGCAGCTCTGGCAGCAATGGTGGCCGCAGACCGCGGCCGAGCAGCTAGCACTGGTCGGCGACTACGGCCTGGCAGATCCGTACGGCGGCCACCGCGCCGCCGCCGTGCTCTCCGCTGCCTACGGGGTCAGCCTCGAGGCGGACCGCATCACCTTCGGAGCCGGCGTCACCCAGCTGCTGGCGGCGCTGGCGGCGCTGGCCGAGGGCGGCCCGGTGACCACCGCTCCGTTCGGCCATCCGGACCTGGCCGCGTGGGCCGCGGCCGCCGGCTCGGACGTGCTGGTGGCGGCCAGCCCAGGCGACCTGGATGGCTCGCTGGTCGTCCTGGATTCACCCGACGCGACCGGGGAGATCCTGGATCCGGACGGGCTGGCGCGGCTGTGCCGCCGGCTGACCAGCACCGCGGTGGTGGTCGTGGACGAGAGCTATGCCAACTACCTCGGCCCGAGCGCCTCGGCGGTGCCGGTCACCGCCGAGGTCGACAACCTGGTCGTGCTGCGCGGCTACTCCAAGGCCTACTGCCTGGGCGGCCTGCGCGCCGGCTATGCGGTCAGCTCGGCAGCGCTGGCTCACCGGGTCAGGAGCCTCGTCGTCCCGATGGCGGTGGCCACCGCGTCGCTGGAGTTCGCGCTGCGGCTGACCGCCGCCGGCGACATCTTCCAGCCGCTGCGCGACCGGATCGCCGAGGTCAGGCCGGTGGTCGCGGGGGCGCTGGAGCGGCTCGGCGTGGCGACCCGGACCGGCCATCCGGCGCTGCCGTGGCTGATGGCCGAGGACGCCGCGGTGGCCTCGCGGGTGCTCGGCCGGGCCGGCATCAGCCACAAGAGCTTCCGGCCGGCCGGCGGGGGCGGCCCGGAGCTGGTACGGCTGGCGCTGCCGCTGTCGCAGGCCCGAGTGCAGCGCTTCCTCGACGTGGTGCAGGCGTGATCGTTGCTGACGCCCTGCACACAGCGACCGCTGCCCTTGACCGCGCGGGAGCGGCGGAGCTGATCGGGCGGCTCAGCGACCTCGACCGGTTCCCCGCCTCGGCGGGACTGGACCGTGCCGCCGAGCTGGTGGCCGAGGCGGCCGAGGCGGCCGGCGTGCGGCAGGTCGAGGTGCTGCGCTGGCCGGTTGCCGGCGAGCCGCAGCGCTGGTGGACGTTTCGCGCCCCGGCGTCCTGGACCCCGGGACCGTCGCGGCTGAGCTGGCGCGGGCGGGTGCTCGTCGACTACCCGCGCGATGCCTTCGGCCTGGCGATGAACTCCGCTGCCACCGCCGGCGACGACACCCGGGCCGCACTGGTGCGCGGATCCTCGGCGTCCTGGCGGAACGCGGTGGTGCTCGTCGAGGAGCCGGTGGTAGCACCGACGTTGCTGCGCGACGTCGAGCTGGCCGGTGCCCGTGGGGTGGTGTGCAGCCCCGGCTGGCCCGGTGAGGGGGAGCAGGACTGCACCCGGCGGGTGGAGTTGCCGCCCGGCGCCGGCATCTTCGCCTTCAGCGTCCGTGCCTCGGTGATGCGCGAGCTGGTCGCCGGGCACCGGGCCGGCGACCAGGTCGAGGTGACGGTACGGGTGCAGGCCGGCGACACCGCGATGCCGGTGGTGACCGGTGTCCTGCCGGGTGCGGACCCGAGCCTCGGCGAGGTGGCGGTGCACGCCCACCTGGACCACCCTCGTCCCAGCGCCAACGACAACGCCTCCGGCGTGGTGGCCTGCCTGCAGCTGGCCCGGGCCCTCGCGCGACTGCCCGGACGCCGGCGGGGCGTTCGGTTCCTGTGGGGTCCGGAGTTCACCGGCTCGGCGGCCTACCTGCACGACGCGGTGGCGGCCGGCACGATGCCGGAGCTGGTGGCGCTGGTCAACCTCGACATGGTGGGTGAGCACGAGCGCGAGACCGGCGGCCTGCTGAACGTCGAGCGCAGCCCGCTGGGCATGCCGGATGTCGCCTCGGCCGTGGTCGGGATGGTGCTGGACAGCCTGCCGGGGCCGAGGCGGACCTATGCCGGCGCCCGGTCGGTGGCGACGGTGCCGTGGGTCGCGGTGCCGTTCGTCGGTGCCTCGGATCACCTGCTGCACCTGGACCGGGGCAGGCCGGTCTCGGCCACCAGCCTCAGCCACCACCCAGACCGCTACCGGCACTCCTCCTGCGACACCGCCGACCGGGTGGACCTCGATCGGCTGCTCGCGATCAGCGGCTGCGCCGCGGTGGCCGTCCAACTGCTGGCCGGCGACGACGTCGGCCCGCTTGTGCTGGCCTGCCTGTCGGCCAGGCACGGCGACCTGCTCGACGTCGTGCGGGCCGCCCGGACGGCCGGGGAGCGGGCGGGCTGGATCGAGCCCGCGGCGGCCGGCCGGGCGCATCGCCGGCTGGCCAGCGTGCTGGCCGGTGGCGACCGGGACCTGGCGTGGATCGCCGGGCTGGCCGGTGTCGAGCCTGACCGGGTGGCCGGATACCGCGACGGGCTGCGCGCGGTCGCGCGGTCGCTGGCGCCGCTGCTGCCGCCCGCCGGGGACGCTGGCCCGGCCGCCGGAGCCGCCCTGAGCCGCTGCTGGAGCGGGCCGTTCAACCTGTTCGCGGCCCTGGACGCGGTGGACGAGCGAGCCAGGCAACGCGCCTGGGACGGCATCGGGCAGGACCGGGGAGCCGGTTACGCGAGGCTGGTGGCGCTCGCACTCGCGGTCGACGGCGAGCACGACCTGGCCGGCGTGGTGGAGGCAGCGGCCTTCTCCAGCGGCCTGCCGATGTCGTCCGAAGATGCCCGCGGCTGGCTGGAGGCGCTGCTGGAAGCGGGCTGGTTGGAGAGGCTTGAATGATCACGATCAGCGTCTATCGCGATATCGCCGACGTTCCCGCCGAGGAGTGGGATTCGGTGGTCGAGCGCACCGGTGCGCCGACGTTCTACCGGTACGCCTACCTCAGCGCGTACGCCCGCACCGCCGTGCTGCCCGCGCACGCCCAGGTCCTGATCGTGGCCCGCGATGGCAGCGGCGATCCGGTCGCGATCTGCCCGGCGAGCCTGCAGTCGCCGAGCGATCCGCTGGGCGCGCTGGCCCGCAACATCGAGGGCTATCACCCCGACGACCGCGCGCTGCTCAGCCACAACTGGCAGTGCTACGACACCCGGGTGCCGGCCGTCGATCCCGAGGCGCCGCCGCTGATCGTCGAGACGCTGCGCGAGCTGGCCGTCGAACTTGGCGCCACCTGGCTCGGCTTCATCAACATGGCTGCCGGCCCGCAGCTGACCGCGCTGGCCGCCGCCGGGTTCGAGGTCACCGAGGTGGACGAGCGGTTCTGCCTGGACCTCCGGGGCATCGACACGATCGAGGACTTCCTGGAGCGGCTCAAGGCAAGCCCGCGGCGAAACCTGCGCCGGTACGCGCTGCGCGCGCAGGAATGCGGTGTCAAGGTCGAGAACCTGGCGGTGCGCGACACCGACCTGGACGAGGCGGTGGCGCTGATCAGGCAGACGTCGGGCCGGCACGGTACCGCCGACTTCTACCGCGACGGCCCCTACCAGGACTTCCTGCGCAGCCTGGGTGAGCTGGTCACGACGATCAGGATCAGCGACGCGGATCGGCTGCTGGCGGTCGGCTTCTGCATGCCGGACCGCGATCGCTTCCACCTGTGGACCTGCGGCGCGGTGTACCAGCACGACGCCGCGTTCAGCCCGTACGGCCTGCTGTTTCTGGAATCGGTGCGGTCGGCCATCGCCAGCGGCCGGCCGATCCTGGAGGGTGGCCGGCGCAACCGGGAGTACAAGGAACGACACGGCCTGAACCGACTCCCGCTGCATGCGGCGATGCTTCGGTTAGGTTGAACCGATTCGGACGGGTTCTGGGAGGCGTCATGAACGGTGCGGTCGACTCGGTGATCAGCGGCCTGCCCGAGCAGGTGCGCAACCGGATCGCCCAGGCCGGGCTGACCGCCGCGGATCTGCAGGCGGTGCTGGGCTGGCCGGCCACTGACGGCCTGATCTTCGCCGGCTCGCTCGCCGACGGCACCGGCCGCCGCGAGTCGGATCTGGATTTCGTGGTGCTGCGTGAGAGCGAAGGACAGTTCACCGACCTGATCGCCGACCGCGGCTTCGAGCCGGCCGAGGTCACCAGGTCCAGCTTCGTCGATCGGCTGCTCAGGGTCGTCGGCGGGATCGAGTTCGACATCTGGGTGGTGGACCGCGAGCAGGCCTCGCCGTTGCGGCAGGTGCTGGCCAGTTCGGTCACTCCGCAGGGCGAGCTGCTGAGCCTGCCGGGGCTGCAGTACCTGGAGATGAAGCTGCTGACCAGGCTCTACCGGGTCACCGTGCTGCAGTCGCCGGCAACCGTCGAGTCGTGGCGGCAGGCCCTGCGGGTGTCCGCGCTTCCGGTCATCAAGATCGCCGGCGGCCTGGTCGGCTGCCTCAGCTTCCTGGAGGATGCCTGGGCGATCGGCAACCTCGACGCCGGCGACGGGCCGGCCGCCGGGAACGGCGCGGCTTCGGGTTCGGGTGCGGTTACGGGTTCGGGTGCGGTTTTGGCTGCTGCTCCGGTGGGGGATCCGTTCGGCACGGTGATCGCTGCGCGCAGCGCCGCCGAGAACCTGGTGCAGGCTGCCCTGGCCTCCACCGGCGTGCTGACCTGGGACCTGCGCTATGCCCGGGCGCACCGGGACCGGCTGGCCGCGGGCGGTGCGGAACTGCCCAGGCCGCTGCGGGAGCTGGAGAGCCTGCTGCTGCCGGCAGCCGACATCGACGCCGACGGCTATGCGCGCCAGGTGATGAGCTGCCTGGAAAGCTACGTGGCGGGGTTGAGCAGCGAGCCGGAGCGGGCCGCCCTGGATTACATCCGCACCTTCGCCGCCGAGCGGTTCGCCCTGAACCTGCCGTTCCTCTGAGCGGGGTCGGCAGGATCGGCGGCTACCCCCCACAGCGCCGGTGCCAGGCCGAGGATGCAGGCGCCTCCCATGATCAGCCAGGTAGCCCGGCCCAGCTGTGCCCAGAGCGCGATGCCGACAACCGGGCCGATCGACCAGCCGATGCCGATCATCGCGTGCGCCGCTGCCACGTAGCGGCCGCGCAGGTTCGGCGGCCGGTTCTTGGCCGGATAGGCGAAGATGCTCGGCCCGTGGATGATCTCGGCGACCGACCACATCAGGGTGCCGACCAGGAACACGGCCACGCCACCGGGCAGTGCGTACAGGGCCACCCCGCAGCCCATCAGGGGGAATCCCACCGACATGACCCGGCTGATCGGGTGATGCTGCGTCACGTTGGTCATCAGCAGCTCGAAGCAGATCACCACGAAGCCGTTCAGCGCCACCACCGCGCCGTACCAGAACGTGCTCAGCCCGGCATCGCGCATGCTCAGCGGCAGCGTGCTGATGTACTGGACGTAGACCATGCAGTTGATCAGCATGGCGATGATGTAGGCCACGTACCGGTGATCGGCGAGGATCGCGCGGTAGCCGGCCGGCACGACCGGCTCGGCCTCAGCGCCGCCCTCGGCCGCGCCGACGGTCTCGCCGCCGGCCTTGTCGCCAGTCTTGTCCTCGATCCTGTCGTTGGCCGGCGGCCGGGTCCGGGGCAGGGTCAGCAACGTGATCACGGCGTAGGCGAGGGACGTGACGGCCTCGCCCCAGAACAGCATCTGATAGGAGATCGCGACCAGCGCGGCACCGATCAGCGGCGCCGCCGTGGTGCCGAGGTTGAGCGCCAGCCGGTAGATGGCGAACACCATCACCTGCCGCTGCTCGGGGATCAGCTCGCCGAGCAGGGCCGCCGATGCCGGCCGGTAGAGCTGGCTCACCGCCCCGACCAGTGCCGCGATGCTCAGCAGGCCCGCATAGCTGCCCATATACAGCAGCACGATCAAAAGCACCGCGTTGCCGATCATGCCCACGGCAATGGTCCGGCGCGGGCCCAACCGGTCGGTGAAGGTGCCGCCGGCGATCACTCCGAAGACCGAGCCGGCCCCGTAGACGCCGAGCCCCACGCTGGCCTGGACGTCGGAGAAGCCGCGGTGGGTCATGAACAGCACCAGGAACACCTGCAGGAAGGCGCCGAGCTTGTTCACCCAGACGCCGAACAGCAGGGCCCGGACCTCCATCGGCGACTCGGAGAAGGTGACCCAGATGCCGGTGGCTCCGCCCTCGACGGGTTCGACCGCCGCCACCGACCCGACCGGATCGGGCGACCCGTCGGCTCCCGGCAGCCCGGCCTCGGTCATGCAGGACCTCCAGCGACGGCTGGCCGTGGGCAGGTAAAGGACGGCACCTCGCCATGGTAGTGACCGGATTCCGCTGAGACCGGCCGAATATCGCCGATAGCCGAGAATGGACAGACTGCGGAATGGTGGCTCCGGCGCGTTCCGGCGCCCATGGGCGTCAGAGTGCCGGGCTCCGGGCGGCTCCGGCGAGTGCCTCGGCCACCTGCGACACGGTCAGGAACCGCAGCGGGCTGAGGATCTTCGCGGTCTGCGGAGCGAAGGCCGGCGAGGCGACGATGACCTGCGCGGTGGGTCCGTCGGCGACCAGCTCGCCCTCGGCGAGTACCAGCACCCGGTCGGCCGCCGCCGCCACGAACTCCACGTCGTGGGTGGACACCAGCACGCTGTGCCCGTCGGCTGCCAGCGCCCGCAGGATGCCGATCAGCGCCTGCTTCGCGTGGTAGTCCAGCCCCCGGGTCGGCTCGTCGAGCAGCAGCACCGTCGGCGTCGCGGCCAGCTGGATCGCCAGCACCAGCGACAGCTGCTGCCCGGCGGACAGATCGCGCGGATGCAGCTCGCCGTCGATGCCCGGCGCCAGCCGGTCCAGGATGTCGCGGGTGGTGCCGGCCGGCCGGGCGGACTCGCGGTCGGCCTGGCCGAGCTCGGCGGACACGGTGTCCAGGTACAGCAGGTCGGTCGGCGTCTGCGGCACCAGCCCGACCAGCCGGCGTGCCTCGGCGGCCGGCAACCGCTTGGGATCGCTGCCGTGCACCGTCACCGTGCCGGCCTGCCGCGGACCGGAGCCCTGCAGCGCCCACAGCAGGGAGGACTTGCCCGATCCGTTGCGTCCCATCAGCGCGCCGATTTGGCCGGCCCGCAGCGACAGGTCCACCTCGCGGACCGCGACCAGCTCGCCATGGCGCACCACCACCCGCCGTGCGGTGAGGATTTCCTCTTGCGAAGACGGGGTAATCGTGACTGGTTCGTGGCCGGTCAGCCCGCTGCGCAGGATGCCGGCGGCCCGGCGCGCGTCGCGTACCGACAGCGGCAGCGGCAGCCAGCCGGCCAACCGGCCCAGCTCGACCACCGGCGGCGCCACGCTGGTGTGCCGGAAGACCTCCGCCGGCGGGCCGTCCGCCACCTCCCCGTTCCCGCTGAGGTACACCACCCGATCGGCGTACTGCACCACCCGCTCCAGCCGGTGCTCGGCCAGCAGCACGGTCACGCCGAGGTCGTGCACCAGCCGGGTGATGGCGGCCAGCACCTCCTCGGCGGCGGTCGGATCCAGCGCGGAGGTCGGCTCGTCGAGCACCAGTACCCGCGGGTGCGCGGTCAGCACCGAGCCGATCGCCACCCGCTGCTGCTGGCCACCGGACAGCTCGTGCAGCGGACGGCTGCGCAGCTCGGCCAACCCCAGCAGGTC